>NZ_JACHHN010000015.1 GCF_014202765.1 Silvimonas terrae | reverse complement strand
CTCACACAATTTGCTGCTTACTGACCGCCGGGTTGCGGCTCGGTAATGAACGCAATCTTCACGATACCGGCACGCTGCACCGCCAGTACGATCCGGCCCAGCGGGCCATAACGCGCGGTGATGTCACCCCGGATGTGCACCTCGGGCTGCGGGTCTTTCACCGCGGCTTTTTCCAGACGGGCCAGCAGTTCCGTATCGTTGATCGGTTGCTGGTTCCAGTAGGTGACATTCTTGGCGTCAACGGCCAGAACGATGTTTTCAGGTTTGGTCTGCGTCGGGATGTTGCTTTCCGTCGGCAGCTTCACGTTCACGGTCTGGGTCACCACCGGGATGGTGATCAGGAAGATGATCAGCAACACCAGCATCACGTCGACGAGCGGCGTAGTGTTGATGGCGGACATCACCTGATCTTCTTCACCGGAGGCGCCACCGTGACTGGGTCTGCGATAACGCGCCATGATGTGTTTTACCTTGCCTGATTACTTGGCCGGGGAAGCGAGCAGACCAGCGTGCAGACGGCCAGCCACTACGCGCACCATGTCCAGCACCAGCTTGTTGCGACGCACCAGCCAGTTGTAACCCAGCACGGCCGGCACAGCCACTGCCAGACCGATCGCGGTCATGATCAGCGCTTCACCCACCGGGCCGGCGACCTTGTCGATCGAGGCCTGACCGGCGATACCGATGGCCGTCAGCGCGTGGTAGATCCCCCACACGGTACCGAACAGACCCACGAATGGGGCGGTGGAACCGATGGTGGCCACAACGGACAGGCCGGATTGCATGTGGTGACCGGCGGAATCGACCGCGTCAGAAATCGCCATGGCCACCCAGGTGTTCAGGTCAACACGTTGGGCCAGTTCGCCCTTGTGCTCTTTGGCAGCTTCGATGCCGGCCACGGCCACAGCGGTGAACAGCACGTCATCGTTCTCGGCCACAGCCTTTTGTTGCAGTTCCACGCCGGTCGATTCCAGCAGGTTACGGCCGTGCTTGAGCAGACGGCGTTGTTCCAGCAGCTTGACGATGCCGACATACCAGGTGGAGGCCGACATGATCAACAGAATGATCAGCACGGTGCGGGCCACCACGTCGCCCTGGTTCCACAGTGCGTCGATGCCGTACGGGTTGGCGCCTTCAGCGGCGGAGGCCACAGCGGACACAGCCATCAGGCCGGCCACAGCAGCGAAAGATTTGATGAA
>NZ_JACHHN010000014.1 GCF_014202765.1 Silvimonas terrae | reverse complement strand
GGGTGTCTGGCAATGTCCTACTTTCACACGGGTAATCCGCACTATCATCGGCGCTAAGTCGTTTCACGGTCCTGTTCGGGATGGGAAGGCGTGGGGCCAACTCGCTATGGTCGCCAGACGTAACTGGTTGAGTTCGTCTGTGTTTACAGCTCACTCTGATTCGGAAGAAGCAATTCACACCAGGCGCCGTTGGCTGCCTGCTGCGTTCAAATTCTGTGTTTTCGTATTGAGGTAGATCGTACAACACCAAACCTGCCTACACACTCAGGTTATAGGATCAAGCCTCACGGGCAATTAGTACCAGTCAGCTTAACGCATTACTGCGCTTCCACACCTGGCCTATCAACGTTGTGGTCTTCAACGACCCTTCAGGGGATTCAAGATCCCAGGGAAATCTCATCTTGGGGCGAGTTTCGCGCTTAGATGCTTTCAGCGCTTATCTCTTCCGCATTTAGCTACCCGGCGATACCACTGGCGTGATAACCGGTACACCAGAGATGCGTCCACTCCGGTCCTCTCGTACTAGGAGCAGCCCCCCTCAAATTTCCAGCGCCCACTGCAGATAGGGACCAAACTGTCTCACGACGTTTTGAACCCAGCTCACGTACCACTTTAAATGGCGAACAGCCATACCCTTGGGACCGGCTACAGCCCCAGGATGTGATGAGCCGACATCGAGGTGCCAAACTCCGCCGTCGATGTGAACTCTTGGGCGGAATCAGCCTGTTATCCCCGGAGTACCTTTTATCCGTTGAGCGATGGCCCTTCCATTCAGAACCACCGGATCACTATGTCCTGCTTTCGCACCTGCTCGACTTGTCAGTCTCGCAGTCAAGCCACCTTGTGCCATTACACTATCAGTACGATGTCCGACCGTACCTAGGTGACCTTCGAGCTCCTCCGTTACACTTTGGGAGGAGACCGCCCCAGTCAAACTGCCTACCATGCACGGTCCCCGATCCGGATTACGGACCAAGGTTAGAACCTCAAAGGGGTCAGGGTGGTATTTCAAGGACGGCTCCATGATGACTGGCGTCACCACTTCAAAGCCTCCCACCTATCCTACACAAACCACTTCAAAGTCCAATGCAAAGCTACAGTAAAGGTTCACGGGGTCTTTCCGTCTAGCAGCGGGGAGATTGCATCTTCACAAACATTTCAACTTCGCTGAGTCTCAGGAGGAGACAGTGTGGCCATCGTTACGCCATTCGTGCGGGTCGGAACTTACCCGACAAGGAATTTCGCTACCTTAGGACCGTTATAGTTACGGCCGCCGTTTACTGGGGCTTCGATCAAGAGCTTGCACCCCATCACTTAACCTTCCAGCACCGGGCAGGCGTCACACCCTATACGTCGACTTTCGTCTTTGCAGAGTGCTGTGTTTTTGATAAACAGTCGCAGCCACCTTTTCACTGCAACCACTTCAGGCTCCACGAGCAAGTCGCTTCACCCTACAGTGGCACACCTTCTCCCGAAGTTACGGTGTTAATTTGCCGAGTTCCTTCTCCTGAGTTCTCTCAAGCGCCTTGGAATTCTCATCCTGCCCACCAGTGTCGGTTTGCGGTACGGTTCCGTATTGGCTGAAGCTTAGTGGCTTTTCCTGGAAGCATGGGATCAATCACTTCAGTCTCAATGAGACCTCGTTATCACGCCTCAGTGTTAAAGGGGACCGGATTTGCCTAATCCCCACACCTACACGCTTGAACCACCTATTCCAACAGATGGCTGACCTACCCTTCTCCGTCCCCACATCGCACCAATACAAAGTACAGGAATATTAACCTGTTTCCCATCGACTACGCTTTTCAGCCTCGCCTTAGGGGCCGACTCACCCTGCGCCGATGAACGTTGCGCAGGAAACCTTGGGCTTACGGCGAACGGGCTTTTCACCCGTTTTAACGCTACTCATGTCAGCATTCGCACTTCCGATACCTCCAGCATGGTTTACACCACACCTTCACAGGCCTACGGAACGCTCCCCTACCACGTGCAGTAAACTGCACATCCGCGTCTTCGGTTACATGTTTGAGCCCCGTTACATCTTCCGCGCAGGACGACTCGACCAGTGAGCTATTACGCTTTCTTTAAATGATGGCTGCTTCTAAGCCAACATCCTGGCTGTCTGTGCCTTCCCACCTCGTTTTCCACTTAACATGTCATTTGGGACCTTAGACGGCGGTCTGGGTTGTTTCCCTCTTGACACCGGACGTTAGCACCCGATGTCTGTCTCCCGAGCTGATACTTGACGGTATTCAGAGTTTGCCATGGTTTGGTAAGTCGCGATGACCCCCTAGCCATAACAGTGCTTTACCCCCGTCAGTAATACTCGAGGCACTACCTAAATAGTTTTCGGGGAGAACCAGCTATTTCCAGGTTTGTTTAGCCTTTCACCCCTATCCACAGCTCATCCCCTAGTTTTGCAACACTAGTGGGTTCGGACCTCCAGTGCGTGTTACCGCACCTTCATCCTGGCCATGGATAGATCACCTGGTTTCGGGTCTACGCCCAGCAACTGTGCGCCCTGTTCGGACTCGGTTTCCCTGCGCCTCCCCTATGCGGTTAAGCTTGCTACTGAACGTAAGTCGCTGACCCATTATACAAAAGGTACGCAGTCACCCCATTTTCAGAGGCTCCCACTGTTTGTATGCATCCGGTTTCAGGTTCTATTTCACTCCCCTCCCGGGGTTCTTTTCGCCTTTCCCTCACGGTACTGGTTCACTATCGGTCGATCACGAGTATTTAGCCTTGGAGGATGGTCCCCCCGTCTTCGGACAGGATTTCTCGTGTCCCGCCTTACTTGTCGCATGCTCAGTACCACAGAGTCCCTTTCGTGTACGGGGCTATCACCCACTGTCGCCGGCCTTTCCATGCCGTTCCACTAAGATCTCTGCTATCACATGCAGGCTGTTCCGGTTTCGCTCGCCACTACTTCCGGAATCTCGGTTGATTTCTTTTCCTCGGGGTACTTAGATGTTTCAGTTCTCCCGGTTCGCTTCACATGACCTATGTATTCAGTCATGGATACCTCAAAAGAGGTGGGTTTCCCCATTCGGACATCGACGGATCAAAGCTTGTTTGCCAGCTCCCCGTCGCTTTTCGCAGGCTACCGCGTCCTTCATCGCCTGTGATCGCCAAGGCATCCACCAGATGCACTTATTCGCTTGATCCTATAACCTCAGCATATAGCCAAGCATTACAGGTGTTTGCGTACCACACAGTCGTAACTGTGCAGCAACGATACAATCTAACCCAATATCTTTTACTTCAGAATTTGAGTCTTGCTTCTTCCATTTTTTTAAAGATCAGATACGAAGTCCCTGATTGATCAGGGTTCCGATTGAAGCAATCAGAAACAATCATTCTTGATGAATCACTTCATCAAAAACCTTTGTTTGTGAGTGCTTGGTATTTACAGCCGATTTGTGTTCCACATTGCCTTGCGTGCTGGCGTTTTTCATACTGCTCACCGCCAGGTGCGCCAGGTGGTGGTGGAGGTTGACGGGATCGAACCGACGACCCCCTGCTTGCAAAGCAGGTGCTCTCCCAGCTGAGCTAAACCCCCATTCGTACATGCGGACTTGCTGTCGAGCCAGCCACCAACAATCAATGGTGGGTCAAGCTGGAATCGAACCAGCGACCCCCGCCTTATCAAGACGGTGCTCTAACCAACTGAGCTACTGACCCAGCTCCACAAATCACACCGCAATCGCTTGCGGTGTTCTCCGTATCTTTAACCTACAGCCGATGAGTGTGGGTACCTGCACAAGACGTTCTCTTGAAAGGAGGTGATCCAGCCGCAGGTTCCCCTACGGCTACCTTGTTACGACTTCACCCCAGTCATGAATCCTACCGTGGTAACCGTCCCCCCGAAGGTTAGACTGGCCACTTCTGGTAAAACCCACTCCCATGGTGTGACGGGCGGTGTGTACAAGGCCCGGGAACGTATTCACCGCGACATGCTGATCCGCGATTACTAGCGATTCCGACTTCATGCACTCGAGTTGCAGAGTGCAATCCGGACTACGATCGGTTTTAAAGGATTGGCTCCCCCTCGCGGGTTGGCTGCCCTCTGTACCGACCATTGTATGACGTGTGAAGCCCTGGTCATAAGGGCCATGAGGACTTGACGTCATCCCCACCTTCCTCCGGTTTGTCACCGGCAGTCCCATTAAAGTGCCCAACTGAATGCTGGCAACTAATGGCAAGGGTTGCGCTCGTTGCGGGACTTAACCCAACATCTCACGACACGAGCTGACGACAGCCATGCAGCACCTGTGTTCGAGTTCCTTGCGGCACCCCCAGATCTCTCCGGGGTTCTCGACATGTCAAGACCAGGTAAGGTTTTTCGCGTTGCATCGAATTAATCCACATCATCCACCGCTTGTGCGGGCCCCCGTCAATTCCTTTGAGTTTTAATCTTGCGACCGTACTCCCCAGGCGGTCTACTTCACGCGTTAGCTGCGTTACCAAGGTCCGAAAACCCCGACAACTAGTAGACATCGTTTAGGGCGTGGACTACCAGGGTATCTAATCCTGTTTGCTCCCCACGCTTTCGTGCATGAGTGTCAGTATCAGCCCAGGGGGTTGCCTTCGCCATCGGTGTTCCTCCACATCTCTACGCATTTCACTGCTACACGTGGAATTCCACCCCCCTCTGCCGTACTCTAGCGAGCCAGTCACCAATGCAGTTCCCAGGTTGAGCCCGGGGATTTCACATCGGTCTTAACAAGCCACCTGCGCACGCTTTACGCCCAGTAATTCCGATTAACGCTTGGACCCTACGTATTACCGCGGCTGCTGGCACGTAGTTAGCCGGTCCTTATTCTTCAGGTACTCTCATCCCCGGCAGTTATTAGCTGCAAGGATTTGCTCCCTGACAAAAGGGCTTTACAACCCGAAGGCCTTCTTCACCCACGCGGCATTGCTGGATCAGGCTTGCGCCCATTGTCCAAGATTCCCCACTGCTGCCTCCCGTAGGAGTCTGGGCCGTGTCTCAGTCCCAGTGTGGCGGGTCGTCCTCTCAGACCCGCTACGGATCGTCGCCTTGGTGCGCCTTTACCGCACCAACTAGCTAATCCGACATCGGCCGCTCGTATGACATGAGGTCTTGCGATCCCCCACTTTCCCCCTCAGGGCGTATGCGGTATTAGCCAACCTTTCGGTTAGTTATCCCCCATCACACGGTACGTTCCGATGCATTACTCACCCGTTCGCCACTAACTTGAAGAGCAAGCCCTTCAAGTCCGTTCGACTTGCATGTGTAAAGCATGCCGCCAGCGTTCAATCTGAGCCAGGATCAAACTCTTGAGTTCAATTCCTGTTACTTCTTTTGCGCTCGCTTAAAACTCTCGAAATGACAAAATTTGCATTTCGTCTTTTCTTGAGTGCGAGTGCCTTTTTGTCTTGCCAGGCACCCACACTCATCGGCTGTAATTTGTTAAAGATCGTTTGCCACCAGACACTGAAACCCTGCTAAACTCTTTCGTTTTCGCCGTTTCGCTGTTGTGTCTGCAGCGGAGAAACCGAACTATACGGACCATCCCCGGACCCGTCAACACCTTCCTGCAA
>NZ_JACHHN010000013.1 GCF_014202765.1 Silvimonas terrae | reverse complement strand
TATGCATCCTTCCCCCTCCTCACTCCTCACTCCTCACTCCTCACTCCTCACTCCTCACTCCTCACTCCTCACTCCTCACTCCTCACTCCTCACTCGCCCGTAGTCCTGGTACTGATAAAGGGGCATGTCGGGGCGCCGGTGGATGCCCAAAACAAGGGCGTCCGACTAACGTACAACACAGTCTTACCAATGCACGGCACATGTCATCCGATCGTCACAATCGGCTTGTAAGCTCGCCCACTTACTGAAAATAAGCAAAGGCTTAAAGATGTCACTGCGTGCGCTCTTCCTGGTTCTGTTGCTGGCGGCCGCTTCTGCACAGGCCGCCCGCCAGGAAATTGTCATGGGCGTGCTGGCCAGTCGTGGCGTAGAAGAAGCCGAAGCAGACTGGCAACCCATCGTGGACGATCTGTCGGCTGCCACCGGCCAGACCGTCAAGCTGGTGGCACTCAAGACCGAACAGGAACTCTTGTCCGAGTTCGGTCAGAACCATATCCAGATTGCGCGCCTGGGTACGCAAGCGGCGCTGACCAGCGTAGAGCAAAAACAGGGGTTAATCTTTGCCCGGTTGGCGCTGACCGGGGGCGTGTCCGAGTTCCGTTCCGTGCTGCTGACCCGCAAGGATGGCCCGGCCTCGCTGGATGATGTCTTGCGCCAGCCCAAACACTGGCGCTACGCCACGGGCACGCCAGATTCCACCGCCAACTATCTGATTCCGCAGTACTACGCCTTTGCCAAGAACAATGTGCTGGTCAGCGAGTTCTTCAGCCAGATCAGTAACGGCGCCAGCGAAGACAGTTTTCGCGCGCTGGTCGAGCATCGCGCAGATGTGGCATCAACCAACAGTGATGATCTGGAAAAGCTGCATGACAAATACCCGCGTGACTACCAGCAACTGCGGGTGATCTGGGAGTCTCCGGCGTTCTCGTATGACCCGTTGATCATGCGCAAAGACCTGCCGCCCGCCTTGCAACAAAAGGTCAGCCAGTTTTTTCTGAATTACGGTCGCAAAGGCGCGAACGCCACGCATGAAAAAGAAAAACTGTATTACGCCGATGAGCTGTCTGGCTTTTTGCCTTCCAGCAATCGCCAACTGCGGGAAGTGACTGACTTGCAATTGTTCTATGCCCTGTTCCAGCTGGCGCTGGATAAATCGGGCAATACCACCTCATCCAACCAGCGGGAGAAGGCGCTTTACAAGCGCTATAACGATCTGGTGACCGTCCTGGGTGGCGCACACTGACCGGGGGTGATGCCGCTCAGCCCACAGGCCCCTTCGCGGGCCTGTTTTGTTTTGTGGCCGGATGTCACTCCCGCATGGGCAAACGGCGGCCACAGTGGCAAAATCGCCCCCCGTGACCGACGACATCCATTCTTTCTCGCCCATTGGCCATTTGCGTACGCCGTTTGCCGACAAGTTCGGCATTCCGCGCCAGCCCAGCCTGGCCCCGCACGCCTTGGGCACGCTGCAATTGCTGCCTCCGTATGACCGGCCCGAGGCCGTGCGCGGGCTGGAGGCGTTCAGCCATGTCTGGCTGACTTTTGTGTTTCACCAGACCGCCGGCCAGTGGAGCCCCACGGTGCGACCACCACGTCTGGGCGGCAATCAGCGCATGGGCGTCTTTGCCACGCGCTCACCCTTCCGCCCCAACCCGCTGGGTTTATCGCTGGTGGAACTGGCCAGCGTAGACACCACCGAACACGTGGTGCTGACATTTCGGGGCGTGGATCTGGTCGATGGCACGCCCATCCTGGATATCAAACCGTATATTCCGTATGTGGAAAGCCGGCCCGATGCCCGCAGCGGTTTTGTCGGCGGTGCGCCAGAACGGCTGGCGGTCAGTTTCAGCCCGGTGGCCCAGGCGCAATGTGCAAAGTGGCGTGCCACTTATCCGCTGCTGGCTGAACTCATTACCGACGTCCTTGCCCAAGACCCGCGCCCGGCGTATGCAGATGATCCGCAGCGAGTGTATGGCATTCGTTTGTACGAGCTTGATGTGAAATGGCGGTGCGATGGCCGTACCGCTTTTGTTGAAACGCTGGAAACCCCATGAAACGCTTGCAGTCTTTGTCCGCCCTGATCACCACCGTCATTTTCCTGGGTGCGTGTTCCTCCGCCCCGACGCCGGTGGCTGTTGCCCCGGCGCCGACACCGTTGCCGCCTGCGCCCCCCGTCAAGGTCAAGGTGGGCCTGGCTTTGGGGGGTGGTGCAGCCAAGGGGTTTGCGCATATTGGCGTGATCAAGATGCTGGAAGCCAATGGTATTGTGCCGGATGAAGTCTCTGGTACCAGTGCGGGCAGCGTGGTCGGTAGCCTTTACGCCAGCGGCATGGATGCCTTTGCCCTGCAAGAGCGCGCGTTTTCGCTGGATCAATCGTCCGTGCGGGATGTCAGTCTGCTGTCGGGCGGCCTCGTCAAAGGCCAGAAGCTGCAAGACTACGTCAACCAGCTGGTCGCCAATCGGCCAATTGAAAAGCTGCCCAGACCGTTTGCGGCGGTCGCCACCGAACTGGAAACCGGTAACCGCATCGTGTTTGTCCGCGGCAATACCGGCCAGGCCGTGCGCGCCTCCAGCAGCGTGCCGGGGGTGTTTGAGCCGGTGGCCATTGGCAACAAACACTATGTCGATGGCGGCGTGGTCAGCCCGGTGCCGGTGGATGCCGCACGCCAGTTGGGCGCGGACTTTGTGATTGCGGTGGATATCTCTGCCAAAGCCAATGGCAAGAACCCGGCCGGTCTTGTCAGCATTGTGACCCAATCCATCGCCATCATGGGCCAGAAGCTGGGTGAGCAAGAACTGGCCCGTGCGGATATCGTTATCCGCCCCAAGGTAGGCCAGATTGGGCCCACCGATTTTGATCAGAAAAACCAGGCCATCCTGGAAGGTGAGCGCGCTGCCCTGGCCGCCATGCCAGAGATCAAAAAGAAGCTGGAAGAAAAACGCCAGCAGATGATCACCAAACAACTGAACTCGGTGCGCGCTGCGCAACTGGCGCACCCGGCCGGCTAAAAGCCAGGGGCTGGCTTTGCGCCAGGCCAGTGTTCACCCACGCCGAATTTGGGTTTTTGCCGCAAAGCCGCTAAAGTAGCGCCAAACAGAACGAGCGTTCTTATCTGGCCCAAAACCTGTTCAGAGCCTGATGCGGGGTCGTCAGCGGGGCGAAGAGCAGCACAGAAACCAGAATTTATACAGAATAAATGAGGATTCCGCGCAGCGCATGAGCCCTGATCACGGCCTTGCAGCAGGAAGCTGAACAGGTTTTTATGGATTTTGCGCAACTCCAACCCGCTCTCAAAAGCAAACTGCTCAAGCTTGGTCTGACTCGGCCGTTTGATCTGGTGCTGCATTTGCCGCTGCGTTATGAGGATGAAACCCAACTCGTCCCCATTAACGAATCCGGCTTTGGCGGCGGCCCGGTGCTGGTGGAAGGCGAAGTCCATAGTTGTGATGTGCAGTTCCGCCCGCGCCGGCAACTGGTAGCGCGGGTGGTCGATGACACTGGTGTGCTCGTCGTGCGCTTAATCCACTTCTACCCCAGCGCCGCCAAACAGCTTGAAGTGGGTAAGCGCGTGCGCTTGTATGGCGAAGTGCGCCACGGCTTCTGGGGCGACGAAATGGTCCACCCCAAAATCCGCAGCGTGTCTGATCGTACCCGGCTCAATGAAGAACTCACGCCCGTGTACTCCACAACCGCCGGGCTGGCGCAACACCAGATCACCAAGCTGGTCCACCAGGCCCTGGCCGGTTGCAGTCTGACCGATACCCTGCCCGACACCATGACCGAGCCGCTAGGTCTGCCGGACTTTCGCAGCAGCGTACTGTTGCTACACAACCCGCCCACCGACATTCCCAACATTCAACTCACCGAGCGCACCCATCCCGCCTGGCGCCGACTCAAGTTTGACGAGCTGCTGGCGCAGCAACTGAGCCTGCGCATGGCACGGGCCGAGCGACGCGAGAAAGACGCGCCCGTGATCAACCCGCCAGGCGAACTGGCGCGGCGACTGCTCGCCAGCCTGCCGTTCGGGCTGACCGGGGCACAGCAAAAAGTGCTGACTGAAATCAACGCTGATCTGGCGCAGCCGCACCCCATGCAGCGCTTGCTGCAAGGCGATGTGGGCGCCGGTAAAACCATTGTGGCCGCGCTGGCCGCCTGCCAGGCGATGGAGTGCGGTTATCAGGTGGCCTTGCTGGCCCCGACCGAAATCCTGGCCGAACAGCATTACCGCAAGCTGGCCACCTGGCTGGAACCGCTGGGTATCCGTGTGGCCTGGCTGGCCGGCAGCCTGAAAGCCAAAGCCAAGCGCGCGGCGCTGGAAGACGCCGCGCTGGGTACGGCCCCGTTGATTGTCGGCACGCATGCGCTCTTTCAGAATCAGGTGAGTTTTGCCAACCTGGGCCTGGCTATCGTCGATGAACAGCACCGCTTTGGCGTGGCACAGCGGCTGGCCCTGCGGGAAAAAGGCCAGAGTCCGCACCAGTTGATGATGTCTGCCACCCCCATCCCGCGCACGCTGGCGATGAGCTTTTACGCCGATCTGGACGTGAGCGTGATCGACGAATTACCGCCCGGCCGCACGCCCATTGTGACCAAGCTGATTTCCGATGCGCGCCGTGATGAAGTCATTACCCGCATTGCGGCCAAAGTGGAAGAAGGCCGCCAGGTGTATTGGGTGTGCCCGCTGATTGAAGAATCTGAAGCGCTGCAACTGCAAACCGCTGTGGATACGCATGCGCAATTGACGCTGGAACTGAACGGCATTGCCGTAGGCCTGGTTCACGGGCGCATGAAACCCGATGAAAAAGCGGCGGTCATGGCGCAGTTTCTGACCAACGATATTCAGGTACTGGTCGCCACCACCGTGATTGAAGTCGGCGTAGACGTGCCCAATGCCAGCCTGATGGTGATCGAACATGCCGAACGCATGGGGCTAGCCCAATTGCACCAATTACGCGGGCGCGTGGGTCGGGGCGCGCATGCTTCCCTGTGCGTGCTGCTGTACACCGGGCCGCTCTCTGACAATGCCAAGTCCCGCTTGCGCGTGATTTATGAGAACACCGACGGCTTCGAGATCGCGCGCCAGGATATGGAGTTGCGCGGGCCGGGCGAGCTGGCCGGCGTGCGCCAGTCTGGCGTACCCATGCTGCGGTTTGCGGATCTGGAGCGGGATGCAGACTTGCTGGACGCCGCCCGTGAAGCGGCAGAAATCCTGCTGGCCAGGCAAAAGCAAACCGCGCTGGCGCATCTGGATCGCTGGCTGCCCGGACGCGAGGCCTTGCTCAAGGTCTGATGACCGTTCGTCGATCCGGCTGGCCCTGCCTGTCAACTCCTGCAATCCTCTTCTGATGAAATGCTGTGTTGCATCAATGGTTTAAGGAGGAAATCCCTTGGCCAGCACCTCGGTCTCGCCAGTCTCTTCAACCTTTGCCGCCTCACCCATCTTGTCGAGCAGCGTGCGCAGTACACCCGCTGCCGATGGCACCGGCGGCGGTGGTGGCAACCCCAACCAGGCCCGGGCGGAACTGGAAGCCGCGCTGTTGCGCGCCAATGCAGAGGGCGGTCGGCACCATGGTCAGGAGCGCGACGGCCATGCACCAGAGCGACCGCCGCCCGAAGACGAATATGTGCAGATCCAGAACGAAGCTGATGAAGCCATACCTGCCAGTACCGCGCCTGTTTCTGGCGCCTCACCCTACCATCATCTGATGGTGGAACCGGACGGAGCCCGTTCGGTCATCTTTGGCCACCGCAAGGTCAACTTGCGCAAAGGCCGCACTCCTGAAGAAACCCTGCGTACCGCACGTATCATCATGGCCACGTCGCTCACGCCAGAGAGCCCATCCCCTGAGGAACTCTCTGCCGCAGAGGACGCGCAAAAGCTGGAAGACGAAGCCATTCAAGAGATCAATGCGCGCCAGACCGTTGCCGCACGCCAGCTCAGCGCCTACCAGCCGCCCGACTTGCCCGCCGTCTCTGATTTTGAAGAAACGGCCTAGAGCAAAATCGCCAGCAACAAGGGCAACAACAGCGAGGTCAGCAAGCCATTGAGGCCCATCGCCAACCCGGAAAAAGCCCCCGCCGTTTCCGACACCTGAAACGCCCGTGCCGTGCCAATGCCATGGCCAGCCACGCCCACGGCCACACCCGCAACCCGATCATCGTCAATACGCAACCAGCGCAGCAAAGGCACCAGCAGAATCGCGGCGACAATGCCGGTGACAATCACAATCCCTGCCGTCAATGATGGCAAACCACCGGCACGCGCCGACAACGCCATGGCAATCGGCGTGGTGACTGATTTGGGCGCAAACGACAACAGCACCGGCATGGACAAACCCAGCCAGCGGCCAAGTAATACTGCGCTGACGATACCGGTTACGCTGCCCACCGTAACGGCAATCAGCAGCGGCCCGGCAATCGCCTTCATGCGCTGGATATTGATGTACAACGGAATAGCCAGCGCCACCGTGGCCGGGGCCAGTAAAAAATGGATCAGTCTGGCCTGCTCAAAATAGGTGGCGTACGGGACGTGCAGCACCAGCAGGCTGACGATCACCAGCACAATCCCGACCAATACCGGGTTCAACAGGGCGAAGCGGCCCGACTTCAGATAGAGATAATCCGCCAGCAGAAAGGCCGCGCAGGTCAGCGCCAGCCAGGTGCCGGGGAAGTTTTGCAGACTCTGCCACGGATTCATGCGGCATCATCCTTGTGCGCCGCGCGGCGCTTGAGCAGCCACGCCAGGGTCAGTGCGGTAGCCAGCAGCGTCATCAGCGTAGACAACACCAGCACGGCCACCATGGCAATGCCTTGTTCCCGCAACAGCCCGGAGAGCGCCATGACACCAGCACCAGCCGGCAAAAAGAACAGACCCAGATAGCGCAACAGGCCGGTGGCGGCCTGTGCGGTGCGCTCGTCAGCGCCTTTGCGGATCAGGCACCAGATGAGCAGTAACACCATGCCGGACACGGTGCCCGGCAGGGGTAGATGGAGAAAATCACTCGCGGCCTCGCCGGCCACGAGAAACCCCAGAATAACCGCCAGCCCGTACAGCATGGCGGACCGGGGTCAAGCAGCCAGCGGAGCGGAGGCTTCTGCCTCGCGCCGGCGCGCAGCTTCCGCAGCGCGACGATCCAGTGCAGCCTTGCCCGCCACCAGCAAACCCAGGCCAATAAACGCGCCCGGCGGCAAAATCATGAACAGGAACTGGTAGTTCAGGTCTGCGGGGATCACGTGGATCACCCAGGATTTGGCCGAAGCACCAAACACCAGATCAATCCCTGACAGCAGTGTGCCCTTGCCCAGGACTTCTCGAATCCCGCCCAGGATCGCCAGCACCACGGTGCCGCCCATACCCATCATGAAGCCATCCAGGCCGGACTGGATCACGCCATTCTTGGCCGCAAAGGCTTCCGCCCGCGCCAGCACAATGCAGTTGGTGACGATCAGCGGGATGAAAATACCCAGCACGTTATAGAGCGCGTGCATATAGGCATTCATGGCCAATTCCAGGATCGTGACCACGGCGGCAATGATCAGGATGTAGATCGGGTTGCGCAGTTCGTTCGGCACAAACTGGCGCAGCAGCGCGACCGCAGCGCCCGAGCACGCCATCACCAGCGCCGTGGCAATCCCCAGGCTGGCGCCGTTGATGACGGAGGTGGTCATGGCCAGCGTCGGGCACATGCCCAGAATCTGCACGACACCGGGGTTCTGCTTCCACACGCCGTTATGGCTGATGTCGCGGACTTCCTGGCGGCTAATCATCATGATGCATCTCCAAACAGACTCGACTTGTGCGCGTCGACGTAAACCAGTGTCTTGCCCAATGCCTTGACCACGGCGCGCGGGCTGATGGTGGCGCCTGCATGGCTGTCAAAGTCACCACCGTCTTTTTTCACTTTCCAGCGCTCCAGCGCCGGATTACCCAAGCCCTTGCCCTTGAACTGGTCGATCCAGTTCGAGATGGCGGCATCGATATAATCGCCCAGGCCCGGGGTTTCTTTGTGATCCACCACGCGCACGCCCAGAATCTGGCCGTTGGGCGCAATACCCACAAGCAGCTTGATCTTGCCAGCGTAGCCATCTGGCGCGGTGGCTTCCACCACAGCACCGACGGTTTTACCGGCTTTTTTGGCCATATAGATGGCCGATGCGTCATCGTTGCCCAGCGCTTTGGCATCCGCTTTGGGCACCACTTGCTTGTCGGCCAGCAGGTTGTTGTCATAAGAACCTGCGGGCAAGACCTGCGCAATCAAGGCACGCTCGGCATCTGCCTGGTTCTTGGCAACAATGTCCTTGGTCATGGCAAAGGTGCCCGCCATCAACGCGGTGAATACCACTGTGAACGCCAACAGGGTCAGCGCGCCCCGCACGCCATTGGCAATCATCGTTTTCATGATTGCACCCCGGCTTTTTTCTGCTTGCCCTTGCGGCCAAAGACCGCCGGTTGGGTGTACTGGTCAATGAACGGTGCGGCCAGGTTCATGATCAGCACGGCAAACGCAATGCCATCCGGATAACCGCCAAACACACGGATCAGGTAGGTCAGCAAACCAATCAGCGCGGCGAAGATCACACGGCCCAGCGGCGTGGTCGGCCCGGTGACCGGGTCGGTCACAATGAAGAATGCGCCCAGCATGGCCGCACCACTGAACCAGTGGAACAACGGCGAGGTGTAATGCGTGGGGTCAACCAGGTGGAAAACGCCAGCCACGCCACCCAGCACGGCCAGGAAGGTGACTGGAATCTGCCACGGGATCAGCTTTTGCCACAGCAGGTAAAGGCCACCCAGGAGGTAAGCGGCGGTAATCCACTCGGTCCCCACGCCACCAATGGTGCCAAACAGCGGAGACTGGAAAATATGGCTCATGCTGGCGTGCTGCATGAGCTGCGTCTTGACGGTATCGAGCGGGGTGGCCGACGCCACGGCATCAAACGCCAGACCGGCAGGCAGGTTGCCAGTGAAAATCCACGACAGTTGCGCGGACCAGTCCAGGCTTTGCGGCAGCACGCCAAACGGTGCGGCCCAGCGCGACATTTGCGCCGGAAACGACACAATCATGATGGCAAAACCGACCATGGCCGGGTTGAACGTGTTCTGGCCCAGGCCGCCGTACATATGTTTGGCCAGCGCGATCGAGATCACTGCCGCGACAACAATCATCCACCATGGTGCCAGCGGCGGAAACGACAGCGCCATCAGCCAGGCAGTCACAATGGCGGAGCCATCGGTCACAAAGGGCTTGATGGGGTAGCCGCGCAACTTGAGGCAAACCGCTTCCGTTGCCAGCGCCGCGACGGTCGCCAGCGTGATCTGCACCAGCACGCCAATGCCGAACGAATACGTATACACGGCAATCGCCGGCACCAGCGCCAGCGCAACCTTGAACATCACCACTTGCAGTGGCGTGGGCTTGATAAAGAACGGAGACGTATTCATTGGTTTTGGTTTTGTCGTAACGGGTTATGCGCCATCGGCCTGATCGCCCTGTGCCTTGGCGGCTTCTGCTGCTTTGGCTGCTTTTTTGGCGGCGGCGGCAGCCATGGCGGCCTCAATCTTGGCTTTCTTTTCTGCCTCACGCGCGGCTTTTTCTTCCGGGCTCATGGCTTCCAGGGCGGCTTTCTCGGCCGCGCGTTTTTCCATCGCCTCACGGATGCGCTCGGCTTTTTCCGGATCAAGCTGGCTCACGGGGGCAACTGGCTCGGGAGCGGGGGCTGCAACAGCCTCGGCAACCGGTACGGCGTTGGCGTCCGGGTCCAGCGGGGTGAGCGGATCGGCAGCCACTTGCGCGGCGGCAGCTTCTACCTTCTTGGCGGCGGCGCGTTCCATGGCGGCTTTGATCTTGGCGGCGCGCTCGGCATCGGCCGGATCAGCAGAGCTGGCGGCGGCGTCGTGCTTTTGTGCGGCCTTGGCAGCAAGACGCTCGGCCTTCTCGCGTTTCTCCCGCTCTTCACGGAACTGGCGGAATTCGTGGCGCTCCCGCGCCTGGTCGGCGGCCTTTTTGGACTTTTCTGCGGCCCAGATTTCGGACTTGGAGAAACGGAAGTAATCCACCAGCTGAATGTTGGACGGGCACACGTATGCACATGCGCCACATTCAATACAGTCGAAGAGGTTGCGTTCCTGCGCCTTGCCAAAATTCTTGCTCTTGCCAAACCAGTACAGGTCCATCGGCTGCAATTCAGCCGGGCATGCGTCGGCGCATTTACCGCAGCGAATGCACGGCATTTCTGCCGGCTTGGGCGGGAACAGACCGCTGCTCTTGGCAATGATGCAGTTACCGGCCTTGGACAGACCCACATCTGTGCCCGGAATTTCAAAGCCCATCATCGGGCCGCCGTAAATATACGAGTCCGAATCGGGCTTGTTGCCGGCAAATGCCAGCAGATCGGCAATCGGCGTGCCGATCAGCGCATCAACGTTGCCAGGGCGCTCCACATTGCCGGTCAGCGTGACGACGCGGCTGATCACCGGCTCGCCGTGTTCAATGGCGCGGTAGATGGTGTACACGGTCGCCACATTGAAGCACTGCACGCCCAGATCGGTCGAACGCACGCCGGACGGTACTTCCTTGTTGGTCAGCAACTTGATCAGTTGCTTGGCACCGCCGGACGGGTACAGCGTCGGCACCACCACGACATCAATCTTGAATTCGCAGCCAGCAATGGCGGCACGCATGGCGTCCACCGCTTGCGGCTTGTTGTCTTCCACGCCGATCAGCACTTCACGCGCTTGCAGCAAGGCCTGCAGAATCTTGATACCTTCGACAATCTGCACCGCGCGTTCCCGCATCAGCAAGTCATCGCAGGTAATGAAGGGTTCGCATTCCGCCGCGTTGATGACCAGCGTATCCAGGCCATCGCTGGCGCCGCCAATTTTCAGGTGGGAGGGAAACACCGCGCCGCCCAGACCCACCACGCCCATATCCCGCAAATAATCGCGGATAGCGCGGGATTCGGCGGTACGCCAGTCAAAACGGTTACGGTCGATCCAGCGATCTTCGCCATCCGACTCGATCGTGATGCAGTGTTCCAGCAAGCCGGACGGATGCGGCACCCGCTGCGGGCTGATCGACAGCACGCGGCCAGACGTCGGTGCATGCACGGCGGCAGACACCGTGCCATCTGCAGCGGCAATCATCTGCCCTTTGAGGACATGGTCACCGACATTGACGAGCGCCTTGGCCATATTGCCAATGCTCTGATGCAGCGGCACCACCAGCTTTGCCGGAATCGGCCCCGCCGCAATGGGCGTGCCGGAAGATTCGGTTTTATGTTCCTGCGGATGAACCCCACCATGGAACGGGAAGAAAGTGACAGCCAGCGCGGCACGTGCGTTCATGCGGCGGCCTTTACAGTCAACGGGATCACGGGATAACGCCACTTCCAGGTGGTCACGGTCTCGCCCACGGTCTGCATGCTGATGCAGTCCACCGGGCACGGCGCAATGCACAACTCGCAACCGGTGCATTCGCTGGAGACAATGGTGTGCAGATGTTTGGCCGCGCCGACAATGGCATCGACCGGGCAGGCCTGAATGCACAAGGTGCAGCCAATACAGGTGTCTTCATCAATCACGGCGACGGCTTTGGGCTTTTCTTCACCGTTTTCCGCGTTCAGTGCCTTGAAGTCTTTACCCAGCAAATCAGCCAGTTTACGAATGCCGTCTTCGCCGCCCGGCGGACAGCGGTTGATGTCGGCTTCTTCGTTGGCAATGGCGGTGGCATATGGCTTGCAGCCGGGGAAGCCACACTGGCCGCACTGCGTTTGCGGCAGGATGGCGTCGATCTTGTCGACGAGCGGATCTTCGTCAACTTTGTATTTGATGGCGGCCCAACCCAGCACAGCACCGAGCAAGATCGCGAGGATCGCCATGATGGCGAGGGCAAGCGTGAAAGTCAGCATAAGATCAGTCGTTACTTCACCAGGCCGGCAAAGCCCATGAACGCCAGACTCATGAAGCCGGCGGTAATGAAAGCAATCGGGGTGCCCTTGAACGGGGCGGGCACGTCAGCGCCATCCAGCCGTTCGCGAATCGCCGCAAACAGAATCAGGATCAGGCTGAAACCAAAAGACGAACCAAAACCAAAGACCAGAGATTCGGTAAAACTGAATTTCTGGACCGAATTGATCAATGGCACGCCCAGCACGGCGCAATTGGTCGTGATCAGCGGCAGGTAAATACCCAGCACCTGATACAGCACCGGGCTGGTTTTATGAATGAACATCTCGGTGAATTGCACGATCGCGGCAATCACCACAATGAATGACAGCGTGCGCAGGTATTCCAGATGCCAGGCCACCAGCAACTGATCAATCAGCCAGGATGAACCCGAGCCCAGTGTCAGCACAAACGCCGTGGCAATCCCCATGCCGATTGAAGCTTCCAGCTTTTTGGAGACACCCATGAACGGGCACAGGCCCAGAATGCGCACCAGCACCACGTTGTTGACCAGCACTGCGCCAACCAGCAAGAGTAAATAGTGATTCAAACCCATCGTCAGAACCGTCGCTATATCGAATGAATCGATAAATCTGTCATTTGAGGCCCGGATTATCCAACCTCCAGATATACCGGGCAAGCTTTATATCCTGCTATCCATATAACCGATATGGCTTATCAGGATTGCCAATGATTTTGTTGATAATCAGTGAATTACGAGTGAGGCGTGAGGGGTGAGGTGTAAAACCGGTATGCCAATCATGAAGACCAGGCCTGCGCTGCGGTTTTGCCTTTACCCCTCACTCCTCTCCCCTCACACTTTAGTACCGGATAGACGCAATCGCCGCCGCGCATTCTTCAACCAGCGTCGGTCCGCGATAAACCATCCCGCTGTATACCTGCACCAACGAAGCGCCAGCATGGATTTTCTCGACGGCGTCGTCACCCGACAAAATACCGCCGACGCCCATAATCGGCAGCGCACCATCCAGCGCTTCTGCCAGCTCACGAATCACCGAGGTCGACTTGGCTCGCACCGGCGCGCCAGACAAACCACCCGCCTCGGTGCCATGCGGGTGATGTTCTACGCCCACGCGGGACAACGTGGTATTGGTGGCAATCACGGCGTCAATCTGGTGTTTGATCAAGCGCTCGGCGACTTCCTGAATCTGGTGGCTATCCAGATCCGGCGCAATTTTCAGCGCCAGCGGCACATAACGGCCGTGTTTATCCGCCAGTTGCTGCTGGCGTTGTTTGAGCGCGGCCAACAGGCTCGACAACTCATCAGCCTGTTGCAACTGGCGCAGGTTTTTGGTGTTGGGCGAAGAAATATTCACCGTCACATAGCTGGCATATTCGTACACCTTGTCCAGGCAAATGAGGTAATCCTCGACCGCGCGTTCAATCGGCGTATCAAAATTCTTGCCGATATTGATCCCCAGAATGCCTTTGTACTGGGACTTGCGCACGTTCTCAACCAGCTTGTCCACGCCTTCGTTGTTAAAGCCCATGCGGTTGATGATGGCTTCAGAATCCACCAGCCGGAACATGCGCGGCTTGGGATTGCCCGGCTGCGGGCGCGGCGTGATGGTGCCGATCTCGATAAAACCAAAACCCAGATCGCCCAGCGCATCAATATATTCGCCATTCTTGTCCAGACCTGCCGCCAGACCCACCGGATTGGGAAACTCCATGCCCATGACCGTGGTCGGGCAACTCACCGGCGCGGGGACAAAGGCCCGCAACAAGCCCACGTCATGAGCAAAGTTCAGCCCACCCAGGGTGACATGGTGGGCCGTTTCTGGCGCCAGCATGAACAAAAACGGACGTACTAATGGATAAGGCATGAGCGGTCTTGTATTTATGATCGGGTTCAACAAATGGACCGCCGGGGCGGTCCATCCAGTCTTGCTTTATGAATCAGTTACGGTTTGCGGTTCACCGCAGCGTCATAGGTGTTTTGCATCAGGGTGGCCACCGTCATCAGCCCCACGCCCCCCGGCACCGGGGTAATCCAGGAAGCGTGCTGGCGCGCCACTTCAAACTCCACGTCGCCGCACAGCTTGCCGTCCGGCAACCGGTTGATGCCCACGTCAATGACAATGGCGCCCGGCTTGATCCAGTCCCCTTTCACAAAATTGGGGATACCAACACCAGCGACCACCACATCCGCACCGCGCACTTTGCCGGCCAGGTCTTTGGTCTTGCTGTGGCACACGGTCACGGTGGCGCGCGCCAGCAGCAACTCCAGCGCCTGCGGGCGGCCCACAATGTTGGATGCGCCCACGATCACGGCATCTTTACCCACCAGATCAATCCCGGTGCGTTCCAGCAAAGTCATCACGCCGCGCGGGGTGCATGGGCGCAGCAATGGCATCTTCAGGGCCAGGCGGCCAATGTTGTACGGATGAAAGCCATCGACATCCTTTACGGGGTCGATCAGCTCGATAATCTTTTCTGCGTTGATATGTGCCGGCAGTGGCAACTGCACCAGAATGCCATCAACCGCGTCATCCGCATTGAGCTTGCCGACCAGCGCAACCAGTTCTGCCTCGGATGTGGTTTCTGGCAGATCAAAGGCCAGCGAAGTGATGCCGGCGTTTTCGCACTGGCGCTTCTTGTTCCCGACATAAACCTGCGAGGCCGGATCGCTCCCGACCAGTACTACCGCCAGCGCCGGGGCGCGGTGACCTGCGGCCGTGCGAGCGTCAACCTTTGCGCGCACACTCTGCACGATGTCCTGCGAAATGGCTTTTCCGTCGAGAATTTGCGCTGTCATAGGCGGGCTCCGGCACGAGGTTTTATCAGTAAGATCACTATTGTCTCATTTTTCTGGTGATTGTCTCAATCGTCAGGCTTGACGAGGGTGGATGACCTCGCTATAGTCTCGGTCTCGTTCGGGGCGTAGCGCAGTCTGGTAGCGCACCTGGTTTGGGACCAGGTGGTCGTGAGTTCGAATCCCACCGCCCCGACCCTGCATTAAATCTGCTCTGTACTAACAAAGAAATGTAGCCTGATCCGGGCGCCCGTAGCTCAACCGGATAGAGCAACGGCCTTCTAAGCCGTAGGTTACAGGTTCGATTCCTGTCGGGTGCGCCAAATCTGCAGACGGGATGTACAGCAGAGTCAGTTTTAACGATTTATGTCACGCATAAATCAGCGAGTTTTGTGGTGGCTGTAGCTCAGTTGGTAGAGTCCAGGATTGTGATTCCTGTTGTCGTGGGTTCGAGCCCCATCAGCCACCCCACCTTATATATGCAAAAAGCCCGGCCAACAGGTCGGGCTTTTTGCTTTCTGGCGTTTATATAGGCGCTATGCAGGTTTTTTCGGTCAAGCATAATCCTTCCGAATCTACATCCCATAGGCACAATAGCCCCCTTAACGCCCTCCCCGCGAAGAACACCTCTCCCCGCAGAGGACGATTTCGATCATTGTGTCATGGCGTGCCAGATAGCACTGCGCATTCGGTTGTGTATTCGGTGCTGCGGTACAGTCTTCCCGAAGCAGATGCCAGCCCGAAAGCCGGCATCACCGAACGTGCGCGGTTTATGCCACGCACGCTGGATCGCCATTCATCGCATGCGGCGGCATGCTTCCCATAGTCGAATTCGATTGGGGCGGTGCCGTGTACACCCATGTCATGGAATCCGGCCCGGTCTGAGCCGACGCTGACTTTATCTACGTGGATATCCATACCCGCCCGGGCGAACGCCTGCTGGCCGATGGCTCGGACTACCATGCAATCAACCCGATGGGCCAGGCGCTGGCAATACGCATACGCGGTGGCGAAGTAATCACCGAGAACCCGGTGGTGCTGCAATATGTGCCCGACCAACACCCGCAAGCGCGGCTGGCCCCGGATAACGGCATGGAACGTTACCGCTTGCAGCAATGGCTGAACTTCATTGCCACAGAACTGCACAAGGCCACGTACATCCCGCTGCTGGACCGGCATAGCCCGGATGGCGCCAAAGCCTTTGCCCGCCAGAAACTGGCCTTGCGCTTTGACTACCTGAGCCAGCAACTGGCAGAGCATGAGTATCTGCAGGGCTACTTTACGCTGGCCGATGCCTATCTGATTACCGTGCTGAACTGGTCGCCCTACGCCGGGATCGACCTTGCCGCATGGCCACGCTTGCAATCCTGGGTGCGCGCGGTGAAACAACGCCCGGCCGTCGCGAGGGCGCTGGCCGAAGAGATGGCCGCATATAACGCAGAAATGAGCGCAAACCAGGCAACAAGCCCGTGACATTGAGGCGTCCCCCTTTCACTCGCGGCGAAGGGGGCCGCAAATTGCAAATGCCCGGCCAGGCATCCAACCTGAAAATTGTCCACCATCCTCTTTAAAAAAACGCTGATTTATGTGTATCTGACGCAGGCAGGTATAATCTGCGTTTAGCGCGGCCTGATCTCCATGTGCAATACATGGCAAACGAGATCTCCCCCTGTTACTTGCGACGCAAGCCCGATCTGTCTGTGCCGCGCGCTCTACCCGGAATTACCAATTCAAAAAACAAACTGATCGTCCAGTGCATTCCGGACAGACAGTTGATGGTTGATCCAGCCAGATAACAATGCGGCCGTGACGAGGGAAGTAAAATTGGCGTTTTTTCCGATTTTCCTGTCAGTAGTTTATGTACTGCACAACCAGGAACAGCAGCTAGACGGGATTTTGCGTGACGCTTCGTCACAATTAGGATCGCTGGTCAGCGATTATGAGCTGATCGTCGTGGACAACGCGTCTGATGACAGCAGCGTGACGCGGCTTGAACAACTCACCGCGCAGGAAGGACTTCCCAATCTGCAAGTCTACGTCCTGACCAGAGAAGTTGACGCAGACACCGGCGCCTGGGTCGGGGTTGAAAACGCACTGGGGGATTTTGTCGTCATTATTGATCCAATGGTCGATGACATCGCTTTTTTGCCTGAAATGCTTGAAAAAGCAGCAGGTGGTTCGGACGTGGTGTTTGCCAGAAACCGGCAAAAACCGGTGCACCGTCTGACTTACCGGATTGCCCATGCGGTTTTCAATTCCGCTTATAAATACTTCAGTGCGGTCAACCTTGATCACGATGCACCGCAATACCGTTTATTGAGCAAACGGGTCGTCAACTTCATTTTGCAACACCCCCAGCCAGCCCTCACCTATCGCTATTTGCCTGCAACCGGTGGGTTTGCCCGGACTAACCTGGATTACAGCGCAGCGCCTCTGGCCGCAAGCCCGAAAAAACTCGGGGATAGCATTGATCGTGGCATGCGTTTACTCGTCTCGACCACGCGTGCACCCATGCGAATTGTCACGACCCTCTCATTGTTCGGGGCCGTGGCCAATTTGCTGTATTCCGTTTATGTCGTTGCCATCGCCATTTTCAAATCCGATGTCGCGCCAGGCTGGGTTAGCCTGTCGTTACAGCAATCCGGCATGTTTTTCCTGATTTCACTGGTCCTGTTGTTGCTGGGCGAGTACATCTTGCATATGGCCAGCCTTTCCAACGAAGGGCCGCCCTATTATGTTGCCCAGGAATTCACCAGCGCGCGGATCACCCGCCGGGAAAAGCTGAATATTGAAGAGGTGGCCTCCCCTTCTGCCACCGCAGCCCCTGAGCGTCACACCGCAAAACGGATAAGCCAGTGACCCCGACCGGGCAAATGGTCGAAGCCGTGGTCATCGGCGGCGGCCTCTATGGATGTACCATTGCCAGCTATCTGGCCCAGGAACGGGGTCTACGGCGGGTTTTGCTCATTGAAAAAGAGCCCCGCTTGCTCGGGCGGGGTTCTCATAACAACCAGGCTCGGGTCCACAATGGCTATCACTACCCTCGCAGTTTCACGACAGCCTATCGCAGCCGGATCAACTTTAACCGGTTTGTCCAGGACTGGCCGGGAGCCGTCAAACGGGACTTTACCAAGCTGTATGCCATAGCTCGGCGTAACTCCAGGGTAACAGCACGGCAATTTGAGCGTTTTTGTCATGAAATCGGCGCAAAGATCAAACCGGCAGACCGCTCACTGCATGCCTTGTTTGAAAAGCGACTGATTGAAGAGGTCTTTGTTGTCGAAGAATATGCCTTCGATACCACCTGCCTTGCCCACTGGGCGCAACAGGAACTGGCGCGCACGGGGGTACATGTGCGGCTGGGCACACGCGTGTTGTCAATCTCGCGGGTCGATGGCGGGCTACAGGTGTTGCTCGAACAACAAGACGGGCAACCGGCTGAACTGATTGGTTGCCAGTATGTTTTCAATTGTACATACAGTGGGCTGAACCAATTTGCTGGCGACTTCCCGGGCACCCAGACCGGACTCAAGCAAGAGGTCACCGAGATGGCGTTGATACAAGCTCCTGCGGTACTGAAGGATCTGGGTATTACTGTGATGGATGGGCCTTTTTTTTCAATGATGCCGTTTCCCTCCCGTGGTCTGCACACGCTTTCCCATGTGAGGTATACCCCTCATTTCAGTTGGGCAGACCAGCCGGACACTGATCCCTACGCCCAACTGGAAAACTACGCTCAATCAACCCGGTTTGATCGCATGGCGCGGGATGTGGCGCGCTATCTTCCTGCCATTGCCGATAGCCAGTATGTCGACTCGCTGTTTGAGATCAAAACGGTTTTGCTCAAGAACGAAGGGGATGACGGTCGCCCCATCCTGTTTGAAAAACATCCCGCATTGCCAGGATGCTTTTCCATCCTCGGGGGCAAGATCGACAACGTTTATGATGTTCTGGAAAAACTCGGAACCGAAGAGTTCAGGAATATCCCGGAGAACCAATGAACAACAACGCATTGATTGGCTTTTCAGGTTTTGTGGGGAGCACATTGCTCAGGCAAACCACCTTCGATCAGCTTTATCGCTCAACCAATATCCACGACATCGCCCATCAGGAATTTGATACCGTGGTTTGTGCGGGTGCGCCCGCACAAAAATGGCTGGCCAACCGGGAACCGGAGGCAGATCGTCGTAGCATCGAGCACTTGATCTCTGCGCTGGAAACCATCCAATGCAAGCGTTTCGTGCTGATCAGTACCGTGGATGTGTTCGGCAATCCAGTGGGAGTCGATGAATCGACCGAAGTTGAAGAATCCGGCCTGCATGCATATGGACTGCACCGTCGCCAGCTTGAGAAGTTTGCACAAAGGCATTTTGCCCAGACACTGGTTGTGCGCCTGCCGGGGCTGGTGGGGCCCGGCCTGAGAAAAAACGTGATCTACGACTTTCTCAACAATAACAATCTTGATGCCATTGAGAGCCGCAGCGTCTTCCAGTTTTACCCGATGGTCAATCTCTGGTACGACATCCAGACTGCACTGGCTGCCGGCTTGCAACTGCTGCATCTGACCGCCGCCCCACTGAGCGTTGCCGAGGTGTCCTCTCAAGGGTTTGGCAAACGCTTCGAACACACACTGGATCGCCCCCCTGCGCAGTACGATATGCAAACCCTTCATGCTGATGTTTTTGGTGCTCAGGGCAGATACCAATATGGTGCGAGCGAATCCATCCAGGCTATTCGTGCGTATGCCCAGTCCGAACCGCTCGTCCCGCCCCAACCTGCGGAGCACAGCCGGTGAGACTGGCCATATCCAATATCGCCTGGGATGTCACCTGGGACACGGCCATCGCTGCGCTGCTCAAGCGCCACGCCATTGATGCAATTGACATCGCACCCGGCAAATACTTTTCCGAGCCGGCCAAAGCGAGTGCCGCCGAAATCAACCGGGTGAAAGACTGGTGGCAATCGCACGGGATCGAGATCACCGGCATGCAGGCCCTGCTGTTTGGCACCGTGGGGCTAAACGTATTTGGCACGCCTGACGTACAACGTCAATTGCTGGATCATCTGGCCGCGGTGTGTCGCATTGGGGCTGGGCTGGGTGCGACCCGCATTGTATTTGGCTCCCCGAAAAACCGGGATCGCTCAGGCCTGACAGATGAGGTAGCGCTGGACATGGCGGTCCGCTTCTTTCGCCAGGTGGGGGATATCGCCCAGGCGCACGGGGTGAGTTTCTGCCTCGAGCCCAATCCGGCACACTATGGCGCAAACTTCATGCTCGACAGTGCGCAAACGGCACATGTCATTCGCCACATTGCCCACCCCGCAGTCAACATGCAGTTTGATACCGGCGCACTGGCTATCAATGGCGAATCTGCCGAAGACGTCTTGCGCCAATACGCCCCTTTGATTGGCCATATTCATGCCAGCGAGCCCGACCTGGTCCCGCTGGGGGACGGCACGGCGCCGCACCACGACATCGCGCAAGCCTTGCAACACTGGCTGCCTCATCACCTTGTCACCATCGAGATGGTGGCAACCCGGAACGAACCTCACTTGCACTCGGTTGAACGTGCTTTGGAGGTTGCCATTGAACACTATCGACCGACCGGAAATACCTTTTCATGAAATGGTTCATCTTGATCATGGGGATTGCCGCCAATGCCTCTGCCAGTGTGCTGGTGAAGCTGGCCATGGTGCCGCCCCGCAAATTTCCCTCGCTGGCTGATCCGGTTTCCGCATTGACCAACTGGCCGTTCTGGCTGGGGCTGGGTTTGTATGGTGGCGCCTTCCTGCTCTATGCGGCGGCATTGGCACGCTTGCCACTGAACGTCGCGCACCCGGTCCTGACCTCCGGGGCAATTGCCACGGTCGCCGCATTTTCCATTCTGATTTTTCGCGAACCGTTTCACTGGACAACCGTCGCCGGCATTGTCCTCGTCATCACCGGTGTTGCCCTGATCACAGTCCAGGTGGGTTAAACATGTCCATAGCTCCCGATATCTCTGCCCGGATGCGCGCAGCCTGGCAGGTCCCTGCCTTCGAAACCGCCTTCTGGCTCGGGCGCAGCAAACCCTGCTGTGTGATTATCCCCGTCATCAACGAAGGGGATCGCATCCGCAATCTGCTCAGTCGCATGCATGCCCTGGACATCGCCACAATCGCCGACATCATCATTGTCGATGGCGGAAGCAAGGATGGCTCGCTCGCGCCGGCGCAGCTACAGCAAAACGGCGTTCGCGGGTTGCTGGTCAAAACGGCGCCCGGCAAGTTGAGTGCGCAATTGCGTTGCGCGTATGCCTTTGCACTGGATCAAGGCTACGACGGCATTGTCACCATTGATGGCAATGACAAGGATGATCCACAAGCTATCCCTGCATTCCTTGAACAACTGACGCAGGGAACCGATTTTGTGCAGGCGTCCCGTTTTATCCCGGGTGGAACCGGGATCAATACGCCGGGCGCCCGCCATATGGCCATCCGGTTGATTCATGCGCCACTGCTAAGTCTATCGTCCGGATTTCACTGGACCGACACCACGCAAGGATTTCGGGCCTATAGCCGGCGCATGCTGCTTGACGCAAGAATTGCGCCGTTTCGTGATGTGTTCATGACTTATGAGTTGCTGGCTTATCTGTCGCATCGAGTCCCGAAACTGGGCTTCAAATGCGTCGAACTTCCCACGGCCCGGGTGTACCCGCCCGGTGAAGTACCGACAAAGATCAGCGGCGTGCGGGGCAATATCGATCTTATCAAAGTCCTGTTGACCGCCTGCACCGGGGGATATGACCCGGTAGCCCAAGTGAGGGACCCGGGTTGAAATTCGCACTGTCGATCATGAAAAAAATACCATCTGGTCACAACCAGCCTGTTGCCGGACCCTGCTTGCAAGGGCTGGGACAAGCATGGTGTCTGGCCATTTTGTTATGCGGACTATGGGCGACGTTGCACGCTTTCCCGGATGCCGCCCACGGCCTGCTCGTTGCCGGGCTGACCCCGCCGCTGCTGATCGGCTTGTATGTGGCCGCACATCAACTCAATCATGCAGGTCAGCAGGCCTGGTGGCGAACCGGCTCGGTCTTGCTGATCGCCCTGGTCCTTGTTACGTATGCCTGGGCCGGGGCATTTGATTCCAGCCAGGCCAGTGATTTTGGCATTTATTACCGCTGCGGCACTCATCTGGACAATCATCTGGCCGCCTGGATGTCCAGTTGTCGTTCCCATTATTTTTATCAGCCCGATAACACTTACTGGGCCAGAGCCCTGGCCTACTCCGCCCCCTTTGGCGTCATTGCTGGCGATAACTATCCGCTGTTCAAGCTCTACAACGCCAGCCTTCATGCCCTGACCATGGCATTGCTGTTTTTCGGGCTGGGCCGGCAGAAAGGCCCGCGCGTCGCCACCCTCGCGCTGCTACTGTTTGGCCTTTACCCGGAGTGGTTTTACTCCGTCACGCTGGCCACGCCCGACAACCTGGCCTTGTTGCTTGTCGTGTCTTTTTTGCTCTGCCTCCCCGGGCTTGAGCGTGAACGTCAGGGCGCAATACGCGTCGTTGCGCTTGCTGCCATTGCATTTCTGGCCAACCTGGCCCGGACCATCGGTCCCATCATGCTGATCACGATTGCATTGTGGGCGCTGGCCTTTGCAGAGCGCACAACCTGGAAACGTGTGCTGAGCCGGTTTGTCGGTATTGCCGCGCTCTACTGGCTGGCGAACACGCTGTTTGTGTGGCTGATCCACGCGCCGGCCCAAGGGCAATTTGATCTACTGACACGGATTTCAACGGTCGATCTACGCCAGCCCAACCAGGATTTCAGGTTAGTGTTCGCCTGGCTAGATCAGTTTCTTCCCGACTTGCCAGCCAACACCCGAACCAATGTGATACTGCATAAAATCGCCCTGGAGTTCGCTCACGGGTTTGGCGCTTACCCGGGATATCTATTTACCAAAGCCAGTGTCCTGTTTAACGGCATGGGGTATTTCTGGTTCTCCAGCCATCAATTGGGGCCCAATCCGGACTCATCCAGTGTCGTGAGTATTGTGACCGTGCCTGCAGGTGCAGCCATGCCTGCGGTCTTGCTGGCCAGCATGACACTCCAGCTTGGCCTGGCCGCACTCGGCATGATCCGGGCCCGGCATGATCGGCTGCTGTGCGCCAGCATTTTCTTCATGGCGATGTTCTTTGTTGTTGTGCTTGGATTTGGTGATACGCAACCGCGGTACAGCCTGCTGATTGCGCCAGCCCTTGCCATTTCCGGCGCGATAGCCTTGTTTCCGGCGGATAACTGCCCACACCAGGAACTGCGTGGACCATTGCAAGCCAACCTGTTCTGGGCCGGCGTCGGCGTGATTGCACTTGCGGTTTTTTACGCTGCTGGCAGCGCTCTGGCAGCAAAGGTTGCGTTGCACCTCCCCACGCCAGTGGTAATGGCCCATCAGGAGCCGCCTTACCCATTGGCGAATGGCGCTAAATGCAACACAGCGCCGCTTGCTTTTGAGGCCAACTACAAGCGCCTGAAAGTGACCTCTCCCGCGCAGAACCAGTGCTTCCGTTTCTCCATCCCGCTCCCTGCGGGTGCGCGGTCCTTCTCGCTTTTCATTTCGCGCGACCAGTTCCCGTTTCCGTTTGAACCGAGAACTCCGTCCCCTTATCACTACCGGATTGAACAACAGGGTGTGCTGCTTTATGAGGGCGGGTTAAACACGGATGTCGTGCGCTGGCTGGAGCTCAATACGGTGAATTCACAGCAAAAGACATCTGCAGAGCCCATACCCATTACCTTCAGCGTGACCCGGCAGACCAATGAAACGCCCCCGGAACCCTTTGAAGTCTGGTTGATGACCCCGTCTTCCAGAGCAATCCGTTGAGCTCCACATGGGTGGAACAGGCAAGGCATGCCTTTGCCTTTTCCACCCACCGCATAGCTTGCACCTGCGCAGGAAGCGGGCGCTTGGGGCAGCACAACATCACAGTTCGGTGGAAATTTGCTCCAGCGCGAGACCATTGGTTTTCGGCCCCATCAAACCAATCACCAGCATCACCACCAGCATGGCTGCCGCAATAAATACAAACACGCCAGGTGTGCCAAAACCTTGAGTACGGCGGCAATGATGAACGATGAAAAAATCGCGGAAAAGCGGCTCCAGGAATAAACAAACCCTAGCGCCCGTGCCCGGATGCCCCCGAGTGAACACGTCGCCAATGTGTAGAAACAAAAATCGCCCAGAACAAAACGTCTTAGGCCAGGGAGCTACAGCCGCCTTTAAGTTTTGTTCGTATGCATCACAATCAAACTCGGGGCCGTCGGCCCAAGCGGCGACCACCTACAAACCGGCAAGAATGTTTACGAACACCGCGCCGGTCCTTTGGCTGGCTTGAAAGCATGACGACCCTACAACCTATATTGGCCGCCGACCTGTCGATGTTGTTCAAAAAAATAGCGACAACGACACGCCCGCATTTGGCCTTCCTCGCCTGGCTGGCCCAATCGGCACAGTTTGCGGCGACCCAAGTGCAAATTGGTACAGATCACCGGCCAGAACCGCCGCAATCCGCAGCGCTGCCACGCGGTTAGTGCTGGCACGATTTCTGCAAGAACAACTACACGCCCGGTTGTGGGCGACTCCCGGACAACGGGCTTTTAGCTGCGCTTGATGAGGAATCACAACATGTCTACGACGACTGCGCCTTCTGGCATTACCGTGACGCAACTGGCGGGCCATATTGGCGCCGAGATTGGCAATCTGGACCTGGCCGGCCCGGTCAGCGATGCGGCCATTCACGATATCCGCCAGGCTTTACTGAAATGGAAAGTGGTGTTCTTTCGAGGCCAGAATATCGATCATGCCGCGCAAGTAGCGTTCACCCGGCGTTTTGGTGAAGTCACTTATGCCCACCCGCATGAAGACCAACCGATTGATGGTCACCCGGAAATCCTGCCGATTGACCGCAGCCGCTATGAACGCCGCAATGGTCTGCGCCGCGCCAGTTACGAGAGCCGCTGGCATACCGATGTAACTGCTGCGGTGAACCCGCCGGCGGCATCCATCTTGCGTGCAGTCGATGTCCCTTCATTTGGCGGTGATACGCAATGGACCAACCTCGTCGCGGCGTATGAAGGGCTGTCAGCCCCGCTGCGCGCACTGGCCGATACGCTGAAAGCAGAGCATCGTTTTGCCGCCAACCAGCGTATTCCGGCAGGCAGCAAGCTGGCGCAACGGTTTGCGCAAAACCCGCTGGTGGCGATTCATCCGGTGGTGCGGGTCCACCCGGAAACCGGCGAGCGCGCCCTGTACGTCAACCCGGGCTTCACCTCACATCTGGTGGGTTTGTCCGCGGTAGAAAGCAGCAAGCTGCTGGAGATCTTCTTTGAGCAAATCACCCGCCCGGCGTATACCGTGCGCTTCCACTGGCACAATGGCGACATTGCGTTCTGGGATAACCGCGCCACGGCCCATCTGGCACCGCAAGACCTGGACCATATTGAGGTAGAGCGCGTGCTGTACCGTACCACCCTGGTCGGTGATGTACCGGTGGGGCCGGATGGCTTTCATTCTGAATTGCTGGAAGGCGAGGTTTTTGGCACCACCGTGCCCGCCGCGCTGGAGCAATTTGCCAAAGCCGAGGCACAAGCCCAGCCGGCTTGAGTCCACCGCAGGCCATAAAAAACCGCCAGCGTCACACCTGGCGGTTTTTTTTATGGCCGCAGCGCGGCTTGCAAGCAGTAGCCCCGCTTATTTCACGTAAGAGCGAATCACCTGCAACACCACATCCAGGTCTTCCCGCCGCTGGGCTTCATCCGCCTCCAGCACCAGGTGATCGGTGATATGGCCTTCAATCACCGCTGCCAGCAAGCCGTTCACGGCACCGCGAATGGCCGCGATCTGCTGCAGGATTGCGCCGCAATCCCCTTCTACATCCAGTTGTTTTTCCAGCGCCGCCGCCTGCCCCTGAATCCGGCGCACCCGGGCCAGCAGCCTGGCTTTGTCCTTGATGGTGTGACTCATGGTTTTTTCCTGCAATCAATGACGGCAGCGTATCACGCCATTACTGGGGGGTAGTATATTTATATACTTGGGGGTAGTATCGACGCCGTTGATAGTCCGCCCCTATAAAGCCCGCCATGACCGAATTCGCCACCCTGTTGCAGCAAGGTAATGCCTGGCTGTTTATCCCCAGTGCCATTTTGCTGGGGGCGTTGCATGGGCTGGAACCGGGTCATTCCAAGACCATGATGGCCGCGTTTATTGTGGCCATCCGCGGAACGGTGGGGCAAGCCGTGTTGCTGGGTTTGTCGGCCACGCTCTCTCACACCGCCGTGGTCTGGCTGGTGGCGCTGGCAGGCTTGTACTTTGGCGGGCACTGGAATGCCCAGACCACTGAACCATATTTCCAGGTGGCCTCAGCGGTGTTGATTATGGGTGTGGCGGCCTGGATGCTGTGGCGCACCTTGCGTGAACAACACGCGGCCCAGGACCACCATCACGATCACCCCGAGGGGAAACGGATTGATACCGGCCACGGTACGGTTCGGCTGGACATCTTTGAAGACGGCGTGCCGCCGGTATTCCGCCTGTATCAGGAAGGCCGCATGGGGCATCACTGGTTGTCCAAAGACGTGCAACTGGCTATCCAGCGACCTGATGGTCAAACGCAGACCTTCCGCTTTGTCTCCAGAATGGGTTATCTGGAATCGGCAGAACCCGTTGCCGAGCCGCACGATTTCACCGCCCGTTTGTCTTTGGGCCACGGCGGTCACACGCACGACTATGACGTGACGTTTTCAGAGCAGGGTCACGCCAATGCACTGGCCCTGGGCGACGGTGAATACCAGGATGCCCACGAGCGCGCACACGCCAACGACATCCGCCGCCGCTTCGCCAACCGCAACGTCACAACTGGCCAGATCATTGTGTTTGGCCTGACCGGCGGACTGGTGCCCTGCCCGGCGTCCATCACCGTGTTGCTATTGTGCCTGCAATTGAAAAAATTCAGCCTGGGCGCCGCGCTGGTGCTGTGTTTCAGCATTGGCCTGGCGTTGACCATGGTCATGAGCGGCACCGTCGCCGCGCTGTCTGTCCGCCATATGTCCAAACGCTGGACCGGCTTTGGCGACTTCGCCCGCAAGGCGCCATTTGTATCTGGCGCGCTGATCATGCTGGTGGGGTTGTATGTGGGATATCAGGGGGTGATGGCGTTGGGGTGATGGGGTGCGCGGTTGCCGCTGGGGTTGCTTTTGAAGTTGCAGTTGTTTTTGACGTATCTCCCCTCCGGCGGCGCCGAGCATCGCAGTGAGGGCCGGGGGGCCGCCGAGGCGTTTCGGCGTAAGGGTGTTTGAGCGTAGCGAGTTCCTGCCCCTTGGGGGTACCCCCACAAAGTTGATCATCCCATCGGATGACAGTAGAAGCGGGGCTGGAGCCAGCCGGCACTCACGAGAAGCACAGGGGATTCGCGCAGCGAACGCTGTCGTAGGGGTCGCCTTTCTTTGCTTACTTTCTTTGGGGCCGCCGAGGTGGCGAAGCACCTCGGCGGCCCCAAAGAAAGTAAGGTGGTCCGGGCACTCCCGGTGTGTAAACAACCGCGCCGTCAGGCGCTAACAGGGCTTCAAGGTTTTAAGCCAGCCAAGGTGGATTGTCGCTAACGCTCCGAATCCACCCTACAGTTGCCAACGATCGGGTTCTCGCCAGAGAACGGAACCGTTCCGGCTCCCACTGGATTCCTGCTTTCGCAGGAATGACGAGTTAGCGGGACATGGAGGCACCTTTATTCTTGCAAGCACTGCGGCAAGCGTCCGCCCCAAGGGCTGTCAAAGCCGACAACGCCAAAGTCCGGGGCTCGCCAGCCCCACTCCTCCCCCCCAGCAAATCCCCCTCCCGTAATACCCACGTCACACCGTCATGGCAGCGTCGCAGGTTTGTCGCATTCTGGCCGCCCTCCCCATGACCCACGTTCTGGTTGTCGAAGACAACACCACCACCGCCGCCGAAATCAATGCGGCACTGTGTGATCACGGCTTTCAGGTCACGCATGCAGATACCGGGCAGAGTGGTCTGACACAGGCGCAAGCCGGGCATTTTGATGTGATTGTGCTGGACCGCATGCTCAATGGCGGCATGGATGGGCTCTCTGTCCTGACGGCCTTGCGCAAGACGCTGATTGATACGCCCGTGCTGATCCTGAGCGCCCTCTCCACGCTGGATGAACGGGTGCGCGGCCTGCGCGCAGGGGGCGATGACTATCTGACCAAGCCTTTTGATTTTGTGGAACTGACCGCCCGGCTGGACGCGCTGACCCGCCGCCGTGGCCGTAGCGAAGAACGTGAGTTGCGTTTGCGCGTGGGCGAACTGGAGGTCGATCTGTTGACCCGCACTGTGCGGCGCGGCGAGCGGCTGCTGGATCTGTTGCCGCGTGAGTACGACCTGCTGCTGTACCTGATGCGCAACGCGGGCCAGACCGTCACCCGCACCATGATGTTTGAATCCGTGTGGGACTATCACTATGACGAGCGCACCAACGTGATCGAGGTCCACATTGGCCGCCTGCGCCGCAAGCTGGATGTCGCGCCAGAGCCGGACATGATCCACACCGTGCGAGGAGCCGGCTATGTTCTCCGTGCGCCTGAGTGATATTCCGCGTACGACCAGCTTTCGCGTCGCCTTGTTGTTCATGCTGCTGTTTGGCACTACATCGCTGGCCCTGTTTGGCTATATCTACTGGCGCACGTCCAGCTATCTGTCGGTGCATATTGACCACACGCTGGAGCGCAAAGTCTACAACTACAGCCGCATGACCCCGCATGACATGCTGGCCGAAGCCACCGAACACACCGGGCATGATGCAGCCGGTCTGGCGCCGGTAGGACTGTTTGATGCCACGGGCCACTGGCGCCTCGGTGGCCTGCAGCAAAAGCCTTATATTCCGGCCTGGGACGTGCCCTTCAATTTCAGCCGGACGGGAAATGATGGCTCGTTGCAGCATCTGCGGGGCGTGGCGCATGTGCTGGCCGATGGCAATGTGCTCGTCATGGCCGCCGATGTGCGTGATATCAGCGAGTTTGGTCAGGCCATTCTGGGCGCGCTGGAATCCGGCGGCGTGATCATGCTGATTCTGGGTTTGCTGGGGGCCACCGCCATGGGCCTGAGCACACAACGGCGGTTGCAAGGGGTGACCAGCGCCATCCAGCGCATTGTGAAGGGCGATCTCTCCAAACGCTTACCGGTACGCGGCGTCACCGATGATGTAGACCAGTTGGCGGTGGTGGTGAACCACATGCTCGATGAGATTGAGCGGCTGATGCACGAGGTCAAAGGCGTCTGTGACGATATCGCCCATGACCTGCGCACGCCCTTGACCAATCTGCTGGCGGGGCTGGAGCGCGCGCAACGACGGGGCGAGATGAGTCAGAGCGAGTATCAACAGGCCATTGAACAGGCCATCTCGCAGGCCCGTGGTTTGTTGGCCACCTTCCGGGCGCTATTGCGTATTTCAGAGATTGAAGACAACGCCCGCCGCGTGGGCTTTGCCCGGCTAGACCTCAACCGCATCGCCACGGATATCGCAGAATTTTTTGAACCCATGGCCGATGAAAAGCAGATCAGCCTGCATTGGGAACGCAGCCGGTCTGCGGTCTGGATTACCGGTGACGCCGATCTGCTGTTTGATGCCATGTGCAATCTGCTGGACAACGCCCTCAAGTTCACCCCATCCGGTGGCGCGGTGTGGATTACGCTCAATGCGCAGCCGCACTACGCCGTGCTGAGCGTGAGTGATAACGGCCCTGGCGTGCCGGAGGCCGATCGGGAAGCCGTGCTGCGCCGGTTTTTCCGTTCAGAGCGCAGCCGCCATACCGCCGGCAACGGTCTTGGTTTGAGCATGGTGGCGGCAGTCGCGCGTTTGCATGATGTCGATGTCAGTCTGCATGACGCCCAACCGGGTTGCCAGGTGCGCTTGCGCTTTACCACCGAGGCCGATCCCGCAGTGATCGGCCTCAAACCGGTGACAGAGAGCCTCCCCACCGCGCCCATTGCTGCGATCTGATCATCAACTGCCAAAAGCCCACCCACACAGGGTGGGCTTTTTTTATCCGCAACAATCCGGACCCAGGTATTTCTTAAACAAAAATTTAGAATAAGGGCACACATTCAATTCACCCCCATTCGGCTGCGTATTTTTACGGTTTTCAAAAAACACCCTTCTCATCCAATACCTGGAAAAGGGTTGACACAAATCTAAATTATTTTTTAAAAACCAATAAAAAACAGTCACTTCAAATCATATTTAGATAAAAACCGGTTTATATACGACACCCCTGGATGACTGATTCAAAAACATCCATTCCTATTATTTTTCTGTAATAAATCCAGGCTAGTTTGGCGCACCTTTTCACAAAAACAGAATTCAGGTTCACCAACATGCTGCAATTTTTTAAACAACTTGTCGTTCCCGTGACAGTGCTACTGCTGGCGACCACGCCAACCTGGGCTGCGGATGCAACCTACCTGGGCAGCACCAGCCCGGATCTCGTGCAATTGCTGCCTCCACCCCCGGCACTGGGCACCCCAGCCGGGGACGCTGACCTGCAACAAGTGCTGCTCTGGCAAAAGAACCGCACCGACGCCCAGCTCAAGCTGGCCGATGCCGATACCCACAAAAGCGTGTTCCGTTTCAACGATGTGCTGGGCTCCGCATTTGATGCCGACAAGTTACCGCTGACCGCCGCTTTTTTTACCCGCATTGCCAAACAAGGTGCAGTGCCCATGAAGGCTGCCAAGGCGTACTGGAAACGCCCCCGCCCTTATAACAGCAGCACCGATGTTCACCCCGGCATCGTCACCGAAGGGACTTCGCCCAGCTATCCGAGTGGTCATGCCACCTTTGCCTGGCTGACCGCCGAAATGCTGGCGCAAATGGTCCCGGAAAAGCGCGCAGAGATTTTCAACCGCGCAGACAGCTTTGCGCTGGGCCGCGTGATTGGTGGCGTGCATTACCCCAGCGATATTGAGGCCGGCAAAGCATCCGGCATGCTGATTGCCGCGGCCATGCTGCAAAACCCCGCCCTGCGTGCCGATCTGCAAGCCGCCACCAACGAAACCCGCAAAGCGCTGGCCCTGCCGGCGCTGACCATCGCCACCCAGACTGCCCAATAACCCAAGATCATGAAGAAACTGACCCGCCATTGCTCTTTCACAACCCACCTGTGTGTGGCCGCTTTGTCCGCCGCCCTGGCCGCCTGTTCCAGCTTTAGCCCCGCCAGTGCAGCGCCAGCACGCCATGTTCTGTTGATCAGTGTGGATGGTCTGCATGAACAAGACCTCACCCGCTTTGTGATGGATCACCCGCAATCGAACCTGGCCCGCATGTATGCCAGTGGTTTGAACTACCAACGCGCCTATGCACCGATGCCGTCCGATTCTTTCCCGGGATTGGTGGCGCTCATCTCTGGCGCATTGCCGGCCCAGTCCGGCGTGTATTACGACGACAGCTACGACCGCAGCTACGCCGCTGCGGGCTCGGATTGCAGCCATCGCGGCGCCGAGGTGGTGTACGACGAGTCGATCGACCAGCACCCGGAGCAAGTCAACGGTGGGGGCGCCATCAACCCGGCCCAATTGCCGCGCGACGCAGTACACGGCTGTACGCCGGTTTATCCGCACCAGTTTGTGCAGGTCAACACCGTGTTTGAAGTGGTGCGGGCGCATGGCGGCCAGACCGCCTGGGTGGACAAACACCTGGCTTATGACTTTGTGAACGGCCCCAGTGGTCAGGGCGTAATGGACTTGTACACGCCAGAGATCGCCGCCATGGGAGAGAAAACCACCAGTTTCCCGGCGTATGACAATCTCAAGGTGACGGCCGTGATTAACCAGATCAACGGCCTGGATAGCAGCGGCCAGCACAAGGTCGGCGTCCCCACCCTGTTTGGCATGAACTTCCAGAATGTCAGCGTCGCCCAGAAAAGTGGTGAAGGTTATCTGGATGCCAACGCCCAGCCCGGCCCGGCCATTGCCAGCGCGCTGACCCATGTCGACGAGTCCCTTGGCCGCATTGAAGCCGCGCTGAAAACCGCACACCTCAGCAAATCGACGCTGGTGGTGCTGACCGCCAAGCACGGCCAGGCCCCGATCGACAGCGCAAAACTGCGCCGCATAGACGGCAAGTTATTGCTGGCCCAGGTTAATGCCGCCGCACCTGGCGCGCTGGCCAAGGCTTCGCTCGATGACGTGGGTTTGCTGTGGCTGAACGATCGCCGCACCGCGCCGACTGTTGTGGCGGCACTGAATGCCCACGCGGCAGAACTGGGCATTGCCCACGTGTACAGCGGAGAGGACATGCCGGCCGGGTTTGGCCGCGCTACGGATAACCGCACGCCGGATATTGCGCTGGCCGTGCAACCGGGCGTGGTGTACACGCACGGCAAAAAGATGGCCGAACACGGTGGCTTTGGCGAGGACGACCGCCACGTGGCGCTGTTACTCAGCGGCCCCGGCGTGGTGCCCGGCCAGGTAGAGGACACGGTGAGCACCACACAAGTCGCACCGACCATTCTGGCCGCGCTGGGGCTGGACCCGGCTGCACTGCAATCCGTGCAGCACGGCTCGGCCCGGGTCTTGCCCGGCGCCTGGACGGCCCGCTGATCTGATCAGGATTACTGCAATTAACCCGAAAACAAAACGGGCGCGCCCCGCCGCCCACCAGGAGACATGCCAGTCATGAACAACACCACACGCCACACGATGACGCTGATTGCGTTTTCGGTCATGGCCGCCTGTGCCCACGCTGCTGACCCCGCCCCGGTGACCGATATCGGCACCGTATCGGCCAATGGCAACGATGACACCACCAACGCCCCTGCCCGCAAAAAGGCAGTGACGCCAGCCGCCGCTGCCGCGCTGACCCAGGCCCCGCTGGATGCGCAATCGCCGCAGACCCAGATTGGCAGTAACTACATTCACGATCAGCTGACGCCGGTGGCCGATTACGGTTCCATGATCCGTATCGCCCCCAGCTACTCCAGTTCGTCCCCGAACGGCACCGGTCTGTCCGAGGCCAAGAACCAGACCCTGCGCGGCTTTCCGGACGGTCAATTCAACGTGACCTATGACGGCCTGCCGTTTGGGGACACCAACGACTTCACCCACCACACGACGTCGTACTTCCCGTCCGCCACCATTGGCAGCATCAGTATTGACCGCAGCCCGGGCGATGCCACGCAACTGGGTTATGCCACCTTTGGCGGCTCGGTGAACATGTTCTCGCCCAAGCTCTCGCCAACCTCATTGTTCAGCTTTGGTCAGACCCTGGGTTCGCATTACACCTCGCAGACCGATATCGGCTATACCACCGGCGCCGTGCAGTCGCTGGGCGACAACAACCTGATGATCAACGCGCATTACCTGGGCTCGGACGGCGCGCTGACCAATGGCGACGTGCGTGACGCCAACATCTACCTGAAAGACCAGTTGCCGCTGGGTGAAAACACACTGCTGACCTTTGTGTATACCTTCAACCGGATCAACTTCAACAATCCGGATGGCACCACGCTCAACGACGCCAACAAGTATGGCTACAACTATGGTCTGTCCAAAGACCCGACCCGCGCTGACTACATTGGCTACAACTATCAGGACAAAGACACTGATTTTGCCTACGTCGGCCTGGATCATGACTTTGGTAACGGCTGGACCGCCAATAACAAGCTCTATACCTATTACTACAACAACGTCAGCCATGAGCTGAATGGCGACACCACGTCATCCCCACTGTCTGCCGTGAAAACCGCCAAGCCGTATACCACAGGCCAGAGCGGCACCGACATTGCCGGCGCCATCAAGATCAACCAGTACCGTACCTGGGGCGATGCACTGACCACCGAACACGCCGACGCCACCGGCACGTTCACGGGTGGTCTATGGCTGGAACACACCTGGAACAACCGTAACCGCAACGCGGTGGATTTCACCACCGGCACGCCATACAACCAGAACGCCACCTACGGCCCGACGTTCTACGACATGAAAGACATGGTGGATACCCGCCAACTGTTTGCCCAGTATGACTGGAAGGCATTGTCCAACCTGACCGTTTCGCCCGGCCTGCGCTACCAGAATTTTGAGCGCACCCTGAACGCCAGAATCAACCAGAACAACCTGCCGGGCACCAATGGCGAAATCGACAAGACCTGGGATTCTGTCCTGCCCAGCCTGTCCGCCAACTATCGCTTCACGCCGCTGTGGTCCGGCTATGTGGAGGTTTCCAAAGGCACGCTGGCCCCTAACCTGAACACGCTGTACTCGGGCAACCCGCTGAGCAATAACTCGGTGGACCCGCAGTCTTCCATTGCGTATCAGATTGGCACGGTGCTCAAGGCCGAGCGTTACACCTTCAATATTGATGCCTACCTGATCGACTTCAGCAATTACCTCTCCAAGACCGGCTCCGGCCAGAACGCCACCTATTTCAACTCGGGCGGCGTGCGTTACACCGGCGTGGAAGCGGAAGGCAACGTATTGCTGGGTTACGGCTTTGGCGTGTACGGCAATGGCTCGGTCAACCATGCCACGTTTACTGAGGACGGCGTGGGTTCGCAGGCCTGGAAATCCGGCCAGACGATCTCCTTTGTGCCGCAGTACACCGCAGCACTGAGCCTGAATTATGACCAGAGCGTTTATCACGCGGCGCTGGCGACCAAGTTTATTGGGGCCATGTACCAGGGCAGTAACGGTGAAGCCGACGGCAGCCTGTACCGCGTGCCGGCCTACCACGTGACCGATCTGACACTGGCGCGTGATCTGACCGATCTGGGCACCCGGTTCAAGAACCTGCGCCTGACCTTTGGTGTATCCAACCTGTTCAACACCAACGCCATTACCGACAACATGGGCCCGGCCGCCAGCGACACCAGCCACGGCACCGATCCCAACCAGTTCCTTTATTACTTTGTGCCGGAGCGTAGCTATTTTGTGAGCCTGCGCGGCGACATCTGATCCTGGTGCCACCAACACAATCGCTGCTGGCCAGGCGCGCAAAGCACAGACAGCCGTGGTTTTGTGGGCAGCACATTAATTTTGCAATAACAGAACTGTAATGTGACCGTCACGGCGCACCCCTGCTTACCTGGGGGTGCGCCCTGCGTTCAGGCAGAACCGAATCACCCGGCCACGGTTGTGGCCACATGCAAAAGCGAATTCAAACATGGATTTTTCTCATCTTAACCAGATGGCCCTGGGCTCTGGCGGCACGCTGTATCTGATGGCGGTGCTGGTATTTGTCGGCCTGACCGTCATCATTGATCGCGGTTTGCGCATTCGCCGCAACGTGCGCCGCGGCGCGCAACTGGTCCACGATCTGAGCACCCTGCCCACGCTGGGCCAGAGCGACGTGGAACGCCTGCGCGAACAAGCCACTGGCCTGCCCCTGGCGCGCCTTTTTGATGTTTACGCCGTGCGCCACACCGCGCCCAATCTGGATGAATTGCTGGAAGAAGCCATTTACATGGAAATCCCGCAGGTTGATCGCGGTTTGTGGCTGCTGGACACCGTGATTACCGTCGCCCCGCTGCTGGGCCTGTTTGGCACCATCATCGGCATGTTCAACGCGTTTGGCGTGCTGGGCCAGAATGGCGGCGATACCTCTGGCGTCACCGCTGGCGTGGCCGAAGCGCTGGTGGCCACCGCCTGCGGCCTGGCCATTGCCATGAGCCATTTGTGGTTCTTCAACGGTATGAATGACGCCGTGCGCCAGATCGTGCACCAGATGGAAACCGTCAAGCGTCAATTGCTTAACCGGCTGCCAGGTGTCCACAAGAACCCCGAGCACAATGGCTTGCGCGCCAAAGAACGAGTGATGGCCTGATATGCGTTACTTTGAAACCCGCAAGGCACGTATTGAAGTGGTGCCGATGATCGACATCATGTTTTTTCTGCTGGTGTTCTTCATCATGGCCGCGCTCAAGATGATTCCCGCCCACGGCATTGGCGCCAAACTGCCTGGCAGCACCACCGCGCAAAACCTGCCCAAGGCCCGCGTGATTGTCACCCTGCATGCGGACGGCAGCATTGAAGCCGGCCACGACAAGGTAACGCTGGATACACTGACCGCCCGCCTGCGCGGTGGCGACGCCACCAATACCGTCGTGACCCTGGCCAGCGAAAAACAAGCCAGCGTGCAACAGTTGACCCAGGTCATGGATGCCTGCCGCAAGGCCGGTGTGACCCAGATCGGCATTGCCGCCCGTGATGCCCAATGAGTAGCACCGTGATGCAATCGCCTTTGTTGCGTTCCATGGGCATGGCCCTCTTGCTGGAGGGGCTGCTGGCGACGACCGGTGTCTTGCTGTTATCGCACCAGTTGCTCAAAGCGCCTGCCCCGGCACCGGCGCCGCAGATGGTCAGCCTGGTGGCGCCAGAAGCGGCCCCGACACCCGCGCCGCCCAAGCCGCCCGCCCCCATGCCGCGCCCGGTGATGCACGACGAGCCGCATCCGGCCCCCGCACCGCATGTGCAAGCCGCGCCACCAGCGCCGGCCACACCGCCATCCCCGCTGGATACCGCCGCGCAAAGCCCCACGCCACCAGCACCGCCACCGCCGCCCGCCCCCGCGCCGGCCGTGGCCGGCCCCAGCCCGGTGGACGTGTTTGCTGCGCAATTACGTGGCGCGGTGCAGTCGGCGGTGTTGTACCCGTATGCCCTCAAGCAAATGGGTGAAACCGGCCAGGCGACGGTGGAGTTTGATTATCTGGATGGCACGCTCAGCAACATCCACATTGCCAAATCCAGCACAATCAGCGCCTTTGACCACGCGGCCCTGGCCGCAGTACAGGCCGCGCCCTTGCCGGCAGAACCCGCTGCGCTGGTGGGGCACAAACACACCTACCGGGTGAATGTGCAGTTTCGGCTGGATTGAAGGTTGGCGTTGGCTAGAAGAAACAGGGCGGACCATGTCTGCCCTGTTTTGTTTTTCAGGCCGCCTGATGCCCGCTGACCGCTGCGCCGGCATTGCGCGGTAACGGCAACAGATCAAGCAGCCCGGCCGCGCTGATCAGTGCCATCCCCAGAAACGCCAGCCGGAAGGCCGTCACCGACACGCCATGCCCTGCGGCCGGAAACCAGACGGATGCCGCGCGCAACATAACCGCCCCCAGCGCCACGCCCAGGCCAGCACTCATCTGGGTGAGGATGCTGCTCAGCGTAGATGCCCCACTCATGCGCTCGGGCGGGATATCGCAAAAGCTGAAGGTGGAAAAACCGGTGAACTGCATGGAACGGCTTAACCCGGTAAAGAACAGGACAGCCATGGTGACGAGATAAGGCGTATCTGGCCGCAACGCCATGCATAACACAAAACCCAACGCCACCATGACGCCATTGACCAGTAACACGGTACGAAAACCCCAGGCTTTCATCAGCGGGGTCGTCGCGGGTTTCATCAGCAAGTTGCCGGCAAACAGCGCCAGCAACAGCGTCCCGGAGGTCGTGGCGCTGTAGCCAAAGCCAAGCTGGAACAACAGGGGTAGCAGAAACGGCGCACTGTTGATCGCCATGCGGAACAGCAAGCCACCACGCATGGCCACAGCAAAAGTGGGTATGCGGAGCGCATCCAGATCCACCAGTGGATGGGGCGTCCGGCGCAGATGTCGTACCGCCAGCCACAATGCCCCCACACCGCCCAGGCCCCATAACAGCACGGCGCTAGCCATAAAGGGCGTCTGTGCGGCCAGGTTGCAGGCGTACATCAACGCACTGCAACCCACGCCGCTCAGGATAAACCCCACCGTATCAAACCCGCGCCGCCCGCCTGGTGCGCCATCCACCAGCCGTAGGGTCAACACAAAACCCAGCAGCCCAAACGGCACATTCAACAGAAAAATCCAGTGCCAGCCCCAATGCGTGGTGATCAGCGCACCCAGCGGCGGGCCCAGCACCGGTGCGCCCAGCGCGGGCCAGGTCAGCGTGGCAATGGCCGTTACCAGTTTGTCTTTGGGTGTGGCGCGCAACACCACCATGCGCCCGACCGGCACCATCATTGCCCCGCCCAAACCTTGCAACACGCGGGCGAAGGTAAAGAACCACAAGCTGGTGCTCAGGCTGCATAACACCGACGCCAATGTGAACAGCAAGATGGCCCCGCCAAACACCTGGCGCGGGCCAAAGCGATCTGCCAGCCAGCCGCTGATGGGGATGAACACTGCCAGCGCCAGCAGATAGGCGCTGACGCCAATGGAGAGATGCACCGGCGCCGTGCCAAAACTCTGTGCCATCTGCGGCAAGGCCGTGGTCATGACGGTGGAGTCCAGCAGCTCCATAAAGAAGGCGCCGGCCACCAGCCAGACTAGCCAACGGTTGCGGGGGGACTCTGCAGGTAAGGTGTGGGGCATTGGAACGGGGGCTTGATTCATGAGTGTATTGATATATTACGCGGCGCAACCCAGGGGTGGGGGCTTTGCGGCATTTGGGTGTGCCTCTAAGACAAGGCGTGTGAACGACACCGTTTCAGCGCCTGCGGCGCAGATATTTACGCCTGGATTCCGGCTCAAGGCCGGAATGACGATGTGGTGGGCAAGGGAAACCGTTCTTGCGCACAGACGGTTTGCGGGGTTGGGGTTGGCTGTTGCCTTTCCTCCCATCCGGCAGCGCCGAGCATCGCAGCGGAGTACGGGGGGCCGGTACCCCGGGTATCGAATGCCTTTCAAGCCCGCGCCGGCAGGCGCTAACACAGAGATCGCAATGGTGGATTGTCGCTAACGCTCCGAATCCACCCTACGGCGGCCTCACCGGATTCCGGCTCAAGGCCGGAATGACGAGTCAGTGAGCCAGCCAGGAAGCAAGCCGCTCACCGCCCTCCCCAAAAACAAAAAACCCGGTTAGCCACCGGGTTTTTCATCTGCCAAAACAACCAATCACACGTGATGCACAAGCTGCGTCAGGCTAGCCACTTGCTGCCTGGGCTGCTTGCCATCCACCGCCATCGAAACAGACAACGCCGTCACGGTAATGATGGAGAACACAAACACCTGCCGGGCCCATTTCACATGGTTGTCGGTCTGACGGCCATCCAGTGCCAGCTTCAGCCAGTACAAGGAGGTCGCCACGGCGACGGCCATGTAACCGTAACCGGCGTAACCCGCCACTTGCAGCGCCACACAGGCCACCGCAAAAGCGATGATATAGGCGACCATCTGACGGCGGGCTGCGGTAATACCGCGCACCACCGGCAAGACCGGAATCCCCGCGCGCTTGTAGTCTTCCTGGCGGAAGATGGCAATGGCGTAGGAATGCGGCATTTGCCACAGACAGAACATCAGCATCAGGATCAGCGCGCCGGTATTCCACTCACCTGCGGCGGCACAAAAGCCCGCCACAGGGGGCATGGCGCCGGAGAGCGAACCCACCAGCGTGCCGTGCACCGAATTGCGCTTCATATACAGGCTGTAAACGCCCACATAGATGACGTAGCCAAAAGCCACGCAATACACGGTGACCATCGGGGTGAACCAGGCCAGACAGGCAAAGCCCAACACACCCAGCAACACACCATGCGCGAGTGCGGCAGCGGGGCTCATCACCCCGGTCACCGTCACGCGCTTTTTGGTGCGCTCCATGCGGGCGTCGATGTCACGATCAATCCAGTTATTGATCGCGCAGCCCGATGCCACCACCAACGCCGAACCGATCACCGTGGCGACCATCACCAGCCAGTCAGGGTGACCCTGGCTGGCCAGCAAAAAGCCGCCGACGGTGCTGATCAGGTTACCCATGATGATGCCAGGCTTGGTGACCAGCAGGTAACGCTTGAGTTTCAAACTGCCCACCTTAGCGCATCATCAACGCGTCAGCGGTGGTGATGATCCAGATCGACAGACCCACCAGCATAACGATGATCAAAGCGGTAAACAGGAACGCCAGCGTGTTGATCTTGCCTTCCTTGGTGAAGTCCAGGTGCAGGAAATACTTGAGCTGCACGATCACCTGGGCCACAGCGAACACGGCGATCCCAATCATGGTGCCCTGACGGCTGAACGATTTGCTCATCACCATCCAGAACGGAATAACCGTCAGGATGACCGACAGCACAAAGCCAACCAGGTAGTCCACATAGCTGCCGTGATCTGCAGCAGCGGCGTGTTGATGCGAATCATGACCTTCAATGCGTTGCATCACGCGACCCCTTTCAGATACACAACGGTGAACACACAGATCCAGACCACGTCCAAAAAGTGCCAGAACAGGCTCAAGAGGCTCAGGCGCAGTACGGCCGGTTTGGTGAGGCCGCGCTTGGCCACTTCAAACATCAAGACCGCCATCCAGATCAGACCGGCCGTGACGTGCAGACCGTGCAGACCCACCAGACCAAAGAAGGCCGAGAGGAATGCGCTGACGTTCGGGCCATGACCTTCAGCAATCAGGTGATGGAATTCGTTGACTTCCATACCGATAAAGGTGGCACCAAACAGGAACGTCACAGCCAGCCAACCCAGTACGGCCGACTTGTTGCCGCGGCGGCCGCTGATCATGGCAAAACCGTAGGTGATAGAAGACAGCAGCAGGGCTGCGGTTTCAATCGCCACGTACTTCAGGTCAAAAATCTCGAAGCCCGCCGGGCCGGTCGCAATATTGCGATACAGCACGGCGTAACCGGCAAATGCGGTGGCAAACAAGATGCAGTCGGTCATCAGATACAGCCAGAAGCCCAGGATATCCTGGCTGTCTGTATCGTGATGATGTTCGTGACCGTGTTCGTGCTCGACTGGGGCGTCGAGCGTTTGTTCAGCAAGATTACTCATTTATCAATATCCCTCAGGCCGCAACCACTTCTTTGGCACGGCTGTCAGCAGCAGCGCGCTCGGTGTGGGCGATCTCGTTCGGCATGATGTAAAAGTCTTTGTGGTTGTCGTAAACGCGGGTCAGCAGCGTCACAACAATACCCACCAGACCGACAATCGCCAGCCACCAGATGTGCCAGATCAGCGCAAAACCCAGGGCGGTTGCAAACGCACCCATGAACACGCCGGCCGAGGTGTTCTTCGGCATATGGATCGGGTCGTAATGTTCTGGCTTGGCGTATGGCTTGCCTTGTTCCTTCATGTCGGTGAAGGCGTCGATGTCGCGCACTTGCGGCAGCACGGCAAAGTTATAAGCCGGCGGCGGGGAAGACGTGGCCCATTCCAGGGTGTGGCCGTTCCACGGATCGCCCGTGTTGTCTTCCAGCTTCTTGCGCTGGTAGATCGACACGGCAATTTGCAGCAACTGGCAGCCAATACCTGCCGCGATCAGCAGCGCGCCAAACAGGGCAAAGTACAGGTAGATGTTCCACTCATGATGGTCGGTATGGTTCAGACGACGCGTCATGCCCATGAAGCCCAGCACGTACAGCGGCATGAAGGCGAAGTAGAAACCCACTTGCCAGAACCAGAACGCAGCCTTGCCCAGCTTGGCGTTCAGCTTGAAGCCGAACACTTTCGGGAACCAGAACGAGAAACCGGCCAGGTAACCGAACACCGCGCCACCAATGATGGTGTTGTGGAAGTGAGCGATCAGGAACAGGCTGTTGTGCAGCACATAGTCAGCACCCGGTACAGCCAGCAGCACGCCGGTCATACCACCGATGGAGAACGTCACCATGAAGCCCAGCGTCCACAGGATAGGCGGCTCAAAGCGCAGACGACCCTTGTAGATGGTGAACAACCAGTTGAACAGTTTCACGCCGGTCGGCACGGAAATCACCATGGTGGCGATACCGAAGAACGCGTTGACGTTAGCGCCCGAACCCATGGTGAAGAAGTGATGCAACCACACCATAAAGCCCAGCACGGTGATCGCGCCGGAAGCCACGATCATGGAAGTGTGACCGAACAGGCGCTTGCCCGAGTAGGTCGAAACCACTTCCGAGAAAATACCGAAAGCAGGCAGAACCAGCACGTAGACCTCAGGGTGACCCCAGGCCCAGAACAAGTTCAGATACATCATGGCGTTACCACCAGCTTCCGCTGTAAAGAAGTGGAAGTCCATGTAACGGTCCAGGCTCAGCATGGCCAGAGCGCCGGTCAGGATCGGGAAGGAAGCCACGATCAGCACGTTGGCCCAGGTGCAGGTCCAGGTGAAGATCGGCATTTGCATCAGCTTCATGCCCGGGGCGCGCATCTTGATCACGGTCACCAGGAAGTTGACCGCCGTTAGCGTTGTCCCTATCCCTGATATCTGTAATGCCCAGGTGTAATAGTCCACCCCCACGTCCGGACTGAACGCCAGTTCAGCCAGCGGCGGATAGGCCACCCAGCCGGTACGGGCAAAGTTGCCCACGCCCAGCGACAGGTTCACCAGAATCGCAGCGGCCACCAGCAGCCAGAACGACAGCGAGTTCAGGAACGGGAACGCCACGTCACGCGCGCCAATCTGCAGCGGCACAACAATGTTCATCAGCCCCGTCATGAACGGCATGGCCATGAAAATAATCATGATCACGCCGTGCGCGGTAAAGATCTGGTCGTAGTGAGACGGCGGGAAGACGCCCATGGCGCCATCCGTAGCCATGGCCAGTTGCGAGCGCATCATCAGCGCATCGGCAAAGCCGCGCAGCAGCATGACCAGCGCAACGGCGATGTACATCACGCCAATACGCTTGTGGTCAACCGAAGTCAGCCATTCGCGCCACAGGTAGCCCCATTTGCCGAACTTGGTAATCAAGGACAGCACAACAAGACCCATCAGGCCGGCGCCACCCAATGCACCCATCACGATGGGTTCATGGAACGGGATGGCGTCCAGAGTAAGTTTGCCCAGCAACATCTATCGTTACTCCTTCACAGGTGCCAGGGTTGGTGTTTTACAGAGAACACGGCTCAGTTCGGCCACCTTGATCTCTTCGTCGGATGCCGCCATCGACTGGCGACCGGCCATGTACTTATGCAGTACAGCCGGGAACAGGCGCGGCTCGGCCAGCGTGTAGTACGCCGCCGGGTTGTTTTCGCTCGGCGTGGTCAGGCCGATATAGCCTTGCGCATCCAGCGGTTTGCCCGTTGCCTTGACGTGGGCCACCCAGGCATTGAACTGCTCAGGGGTTTCCGTGGCGATGGCATTGAACTTCATGCCAGAGAAACCAGCGCCCGAGTAGTTGGCCGAAATACCGTGATAGGTACCGGCTTCCTGTGCGGTCAGGTGCAGTTTGGTTTCCATGCCAGCCATGGCGTAAATCTGGCCACCCAGTTGCGGGATGAAGAACGAGTTCATCGCGGCATCAGAGGTAATGCGGAAATTGACGGGCGTGTCTTTCGGGAAAGCCAGCTCGTTCACAGAAGCGATACCCAGATCCGGGTAGATGAACAGCCATTTCCAGTTCAGCGAGACCACTTCGACATTCACCGGCGCCACAGCGGACTCCAGCGGACGGTACGGGTCCAGCTTGTGCGTGGATTTCCACGACAGAATGGACAGACCGGTCACGATGATGATCGGGATGATCCAGACCACGGCTTCAATCTTGCCCGAGTGCGACCACTTGGGCTGGTATTCGGCAGCGGTGTTGCTGGCGCGGTATTTCCACGCGAACACAAAGGTAAGGATGATGACCGGTACGACGACCAGCAGCATCAATACGGTTGCCGTGATGATGAGGGATTTCTCGTCCGCGGCGATCTGGCCTTTCGGATCGAGGATGCCCCCTTGGCATCCGGATAGAAGAATGGGCAAGACCCCCCAGAGTCCCCGCCAGTTGCGGGCACGACCGATCAAGTTTGGCATGCTGGTTCTAGTCAGAAAGAGTTACAGAAAACGGGCTTGCGTGAGGCATCCGGCGGCTTATGCCGTCAGTGCAAAATGGAGGACGAAACAGGAGTAACGAAGGTACGGGGATTGCGGGTTGGACAGGCAACGGGCAGATCTTGTACTAGCTGCGCCACAGACAGGCAAATGAGCCTTAGCGACGTCGGCTACGTCTTGTGTAGTGATAGACGCGGGTTTACACATGCTTCGCACGTCAACCCAAGGGGAGAACGGGTCAAGTTGCGTATGTCACAGCAAGCGACTGGTATTACGGGCGCAACTATTAGATGAAAAAACTTGATTTTGAGCAAATGGTATTTGTACCGTTGCCGGCAATGTGGAATATTGCCCTGGATGGCCCGCTGCCCGCGTGCGCCCAAAGCTTTCTTCAAGCCTTCGACAACACCACACCACCTGCAAAAGAAGTCGCAAAAATCAGGAAAGCCACATTGGCGTGGCGGCCTGTACGTTTTTGAGCGGAATCGTCAGGTGCAGCAAATGTGCATCGATCTTCCCGTAACTTCTTCTAAAACACGTTTGCGTAAAAATCTGCCCGATTTGCTTGCCGCGATACGCTCACGCCCCTGCCTTGACTTACGCCCGCCCGACGAACGGCGGGTTTCCTGACAATCACCCAAACCAGTGGCTGCCCAAAAAACAGGCAACGCTCCCGAAAAAGTGATGCTGCAAAGCAACACCGGCTTGGTTTGCGCTTTCTCAAGGCTGGCCCATCAAGACCATGCTACCGCAATTTTTGTTCCCGGCAATTATTTCGGGCCGTCCTGTTCTTTTTCAATAGCAAAGAACAGAACGGCCCGAAAAAAGCCCGGACAAGGTACTGGCGCGTTACCAGCCGACGGTAATCGTCGCCACGGTCGGGTTGGCCCCAATCAACGAAGAACTGAAGCCGCGTACGTCGTCATAAGAGAAGCCGTAGGACAACTGGTCAATGCTGTGCTGATGCCAGAACTGCGCGTAGTAGTTGGTGGGTGCGCTGCTATAGAACCCCGCTGCGTTATCCCAGGCCGCCGGGTTTTCCGCCACATGACGGTTCATGGCTGCGGCCAGTTGTGCCTGGATCTGCAACTGCTTGGCCGTCGGCACACTCGCTGCAGCGTTGCTGGCATCGTTAAACACGCCGTTGCCCAGCAAGACTTCAGAGGTGGTGGGCATGTGGTTGATGTAATACGTGCCCGCGCCATCATTAAACACAAACTGACCATTCACCACGTGGCCGGTGAACGTACCCTGAGCATCCGTAAACACCAGCGGCTGGCTGGCGTACTGGCTCCAGATGGCGGCGATGTAGCTATCCAGATAGTTGCTGTACGCCCCGCCCGTGGCAAAACCGCCATGCGCCGGTGCGACAATCCGGTACGGCGCCTGGACGGTCGCCAATTGCGAGAACGGTGCCGGCGTCTGTGCCGCAAATTCCTGGAACAGCGCGGCGCGGGTTTCGGTTTCGCCCACGGTTTGATCGGTGCCGCCCTGCCCTTGCAGACGCAAACGGACCGGGAAACCAAACTGGTCAACGCGGGTGGTGTTGCCAAAGAAGCTGGCCGCGCTGACATCCATCTCGATAAAGTCAAAGATCACATTGCTGTTGGGATCCGTCGGGTTATCAATGTTCGGGCCGGTGTAGCCAGTGACCGGGCTCCCCACCGCCGCCATGAACATGGGGCTGCCGACACTGAGGTAAATCCGCGCCGAGGTAATCTGCGGCACAGTCACCGATTTACACTGTGACAGCGGAATGGAGTAATTGGCGTAGCTCTGGCCGCCCTTGGTTTGCGCGTTATTGTCCGCCGCCGACATGGGGATCAGCACCCCGGCACAGTTCACATGCACATAGCCCTGGGTGACCGGGTCTTTGCCGACCATGGTCCAGTAGACCTGGCTATCGGCGTAGGTGCCGTTGGTGCCATTCACCAGGTTAAAGGTCGTACCGGCGGCCGGGAACAGCGGATTGCCGCCGGAAGGCGCTGGCGTGGGTGTGGGGGTCGGCGTGGCCGTGCTGTAGGTCAATGTTTGCGCTGGCGTATCTGCCGCCGAACCATTGGCCTGGCCGATGGTGAACCAGTAATTGACCGTCGCACCGTTGGTCACACCGGTGATCTGCCAGGTATTGGTGCTGCCGCTGTTGGTCATCCGTACATTGGCCTGACCGCCGCCATTCACGCTGTAGTGCAGATCAGCCCATGTACCGCCATTGGCATAGAACGCCACCACCCCACCGCTGAGCGCGTTGGCACCGTAAGTGGCGGCCGGTGCGGGAGCAGGCGTCGGCGTGGGGACCGGAGTTGGTACAGGTGTCGGTGCTGGCGTGGGGGTCGGTGCCGGCGTCGGGGTTGGCGCGCTATAGCTGAACTGCGTCCAGGCCGTATCCTGCGCCGAGCCGTCGCTCTGCCCCACGGTAAAGGAGAAACGCACCACCGCACCGGCAGGAATCCCGGTCACGGTGTAACTGTTGTTGGTGCCGCTATTACCCATGCGGATATTCAACTGCGCGCCGCCGTTCACCGTGTAGTGCAAGTCGGCCCATACACCACCATTGGCATAAAACTGCACCGAGCCACCCGCCAGCGCGGTGTAACCCGTACTGACCGAGGCGGCATACGCGGCCGGCGCGGTCAGCGTGGCCATCAGGGGCAAGGGTGCGGCGACCAGACCCGCCAGCACCAGCGCCAGCGTACGTTGTTTACCGGCCAGAAACCGGGTGTGATTTGTCATGACTCTCTCCATCCTGTCCCGCTGATACGGGTTTTGAAATGGATTTCATGCTGCGGCGATGCACCACGCCAATCAAGTAACGTCTTTCCCCTACGCTACACGTACTTTACCCATCACTGACAAGCAAATATGCCGTTTGCAACCGGTTGCGATTTTTCTGCCGCGCTAAAACCCGGCTGACGAACGTGCAGCAGAAGCGCCTGACCGGTCGGAATATGCTCGCCACGCCAGAGCGCCACTCCCGGCCGAAGGTCCGCCCAGCCTGGGTTTGGCGCCGCCCGGCATATCATGATTTGCTGTCAGACCGGCGGGGCTGGCGTGACGCTTAAAGACGCTTTGGGCACGCCTGGCCAACACCGCCACGCTTGAAAGTATCCATTCATCTTTCGGGAGTACCTGTTGCGACGCACAACGAGAAGATGCTTGCTATCGATAAGAAGAGCGCGCCTAATTACTGATTCCTGACGCGCTGCACCAGGCACCGCACGGTGCTTCCCCTGCACGTTTGATGGTGAAACCCGAATGACCCAGAGCACCCGGCCGGCACCACCCAATTTGCGCATTCCGGAAATCAACGGACTGCGCGGGCTGGCGATCATCGCCGTCGTCTGGCACCACATCACCATCGCGCTGGCTTTTCATCCACCCCTTGTGCTGGGCGTATCGACGGGCTTGCTGCTGCTGAACGGCTGGACGGGCGTCAATCTCTTCTTCATGTTGTCCGGGTTTGTGCTCTACCTGCCCTATGCCGCGCAAAAGCGGCAAATCCGCAACACAACAGATGCATGGACCTTCTACAAACACCGTTTTTTCCGGCTGATCCCGCTGTACTACCTGGTGTGCGTCACCGCCGTGGTCCTCAGTGGTCACCTGGCTCATGCGGATCGGGGCATGCTGCGGGAGGCCTTCGCCATCGCCACGTTCACCTTTCCCTTTCATCACGCCACGTTTGTCCCTGCGTCCAACTGGGCCTTGTGGTCGATCGGGACCGAGGTCCTGTTCAGTGTCCTCTTCCCGCTGCTGGCCGTGCTGGCGGCGCGGCGGGGGATCAAGCCCATGCTGATTGTCGCGCTGGTCTTGTCGCTCGGCGTGCGCGCCATCCGTGCACTGGACCCGCCGCCAGCCGGGCCGGACTGGATTGCCGACGCCCTGCTGCTGGGTCGCCTCGATGAGTTTGTCATTGGCATGGCGCTAGCGGCCGCCTGGGTGCGCGGCACCTTTTGGCGGATACCCACCACGCGCTCCGGCGTTCTGGCAGTGCTGCTGCTGCTGGCCGCTTGTTATGGCTTTGATCGATGCATTAGCCGCACGATCAGCTTCGAGTGGATGGCCATTTTGAATAACGTGTTCGATCTGGGTTTGACGCTGTTGATCCTGACGTTACTAAACGGCGCGCCATGGTTGCGCTTTTTGCGCTGGCGGGTACTGCAACTGCCTGGCATGGCCTGCTACAGCATTTATCTGTGGCACCTGCCGGTCATGAACGCCCTGGGCTTGTTCAAGGGGAATACCCAGCCCGCGTTCATGGCTGCCGCCCTCTTGATCACGCTATTTCTGGCCGCCCTGACTTATCGCTTTGTCGAGTTCCGCGCTGCGCCGGACTGGCGCGCCCTGTTCTTGTTCAAGTCGCCCCAGCCCGTACTGACGGTCACCCATGAGCCGCAGCCAGAGCATGAACCCAAACTGCAGACCCCTACCGTGACTTTGTGAACCCGTTTAGCGGCGGCGGGGCGATTTCTTCCACCAGCCAAACTCGTCTTCGTACACTTCCATATCAAGATCGGCCACGCGGGCCTGCATGCGTTCCTGCGCCGCGCGTACGCCCTGGTTGTAAAGGCTGGGGCCGATTTCCTGCACAAAAAAAGTCAGCAAGCCCGCAATTTCCAGGTTACCCACATCCAGTTCCAGCTCCTCGGCCAGATATTTTTCCAGCGAATCGAGCGCGGCCTTATGCGCGTCTTTGTCCAGTTCCATGCTCATGATGTTGTCCGTCTGTAGGTCGGCGCGGCGCGCCGGCAAGCAAATGCTATGTTGAGACAAGGCGACGCTGTATGCCGCCCGCGTTTTCATGTCCGCAGCGATGCCATGCCAAGAGATATTCCCCTGCAAGGCGCACGCAATGTCCGCGATCTGGGCGGTTTGTACAACCGTGCCGGTCAACCTTTGCGCACGCACCGCTTTATCCGGGCTGATAGCCTGGAGTCTTTGCACGCCATGGATGTGATCCGCTTGCTCGATTACGGCGTGCGGGTCGACATTGACCTGCGCGGCTTGCGTGAACGCCGGCAATGGGGCGATGCCCTGAGCCGTATTTCGGAAATCGAGTATGCCCCCATTGCGCTACTGGACGGGCTGGAAGCGCATCTGGATGCATTACCTGCCAGCCTGGGCGCGCTCTATGTCGCCGCCTTGCAGTATTGCCAGTCTGGCTTTCTGGAGATCTTCCGGCAAATGCTGGCCCAGCCGGATGCCTGCGTGCTGTTTCATTGTTCTGCCGGCAAGGATCGTACCGGCATGGTGGCGGCCTTGCTCTTGAGTCTGGCAGGGGTGCCCGATGCAGAAATCGTCAGCGATTACGTACAAAGCGCTGCCAATCTGTCACAAACCCTGGAGCAACTCAGCGTCCAGAATGCGCCAGAATTGCGGCATCTTCTGGGGGCTGAGCCAGAACACATGATCTTGTTTCTGGATCAGTTACGGCAGCGTTATGACGGGGCAATGGGGTATCTGACGCTGATTGGCCTGCAACCGGCCGAGATCGCCGCGCTCCGCGCCAGCATGTTCGACTGATTGCCTTCGCTCACCCCGCGTGGCGCTCTGACCGGCGCAGCCGCTCCATCCACCAGCGCAACGCCGGGCCGACGGGCTGACCAATGCGCGTGGCCACATGCATCGCCAGTTGCATACCGCCCTGCGGTTGCATATCCAGCGGCAACGCCACCAGCCGCCCTGCGGCCAGGTCGTCTTCTACCCAATGAATCGGCATATAGCCCCAGCCCATGGAGGCCAGCAGCATGGCGTGCTTGACGCCCAGATCAGACAAGCGCCAGGTGGTGGGCGAAATCACGCCGTAATCCCGCCCCTCGGTCAGTGCGCTGCGATCAGTCAGCACCAATTGCACGTGTTCTTGCAGGCTGGCCCGATCCAGCGCCCCGGCATACTTAACCAATGGATGATCCGGTGAGGCCACCGCCAGCACGCGGATTGGGGGCATGGAAAACCCGTCCAGCCCCGGTGGCAGCTCAGGCAGCGTCGCCAGAATACCCAGTTGCGCACTGCCGGCCAGCACGCGCTCTGCCACCGCGCCCAGCGCCTCGACATACAAGCGAAAGGTCACGCCAGGGAAGGTGGCGCGAAAGTCATTCAGACAATCCAGCAAGCGTGACAACGGAAAATACACGTCCACAGCCAGCGCCAGTTCTGCCTCCAGCCCGTGTTCAATGGCGCTGGCCCGGGCTTGCAGGCGATCCACCCGCTCCAGAATGGCATGCGCATCCCCCAGCAGCGCTTCGCCAGTCGGGGTGAGCTTTGGCCGGTACTGGCTACGATCAAACAGTTGAATGCCCAACTGTTGTTCCAGCGTGGCTACCGTATAACTCACCGCAGACTGCGTGCGGCCAATGGCCTTGGCCGCGGCCAGAAAGCTGCCGGCGCGGACCACTTCGGTAAACACGCGCAATTGTTCCAGCGAAATGCGTTCAAGGTTCATACCAACAACAATATCAAATTATTTTATATAGATCACCAAAAGATAACCCGTTTCTTCGATGATTGATGGCGCCTAAGATGCACTCATCGCCACACAGAAAGTGTGGGCAGCGCAGCGACAGACCCGGAGCCATCGCCTGGGCTCGCCGCGCCAGACAACAGGAGAACACCATGACCACCTTGCAACTGCCCGCTGTGACCCGCTCGCGTGAAGTGGAGCGCCTGGTCAACGGCATCCCGACGACTGACGGCGCCGGTGTACGACTGACCCGCGTACTGACCCATGATCTGCAACGTCGGCTGGACCCGTTTCTGATGCTTGACGCATTCCGCTCGGATAACCCGGATGACTACATCGCCGGTTTCCCCTCCCACCCGCACCGCGGCTTTGAAACCGTGACCTATATGCTCAACGGTCGCATGCGGCACCGCGACAACGCCGGCAATGAAGGCTTGTTGACCGAGGGTGGCGTGCAGTGGATGACTGCCGGCCGCGGGATTGTGCATAGCGAGATTCCGGAGCAACAAGATGGCTTGATGGAAGGTTTCCAGCTGTGGGTGAACCTGCCCGGCAAAAACAAGATGACGGCGCCGTGGTACCGCGACATCCCGGCCGGCGACATTCCGGTGTATGACCTGGGCAACGGCGCATCGCTCAAGCTGATTGCGGGCCTGGTGGCCGGCGCGACGGGTGCCATTACCCGCGACGATACCGAGCCGTTTTATGCTGACCTGACCATTGCGGCCGGGCAGTCGGTCAGCCTGCCGCTGCAGGCCAGCCACAACGCGTTTGTGTATGTTTACCGGGGCGAGGCCAGTATTGGTGGTCGCGCGGTCAAGTCGACCCAGATGGGCCTGTTGCAGAACGCGGCGGACGCGGATGGGGTCACCGTGACCGCGGGCGCAGCCGAGACGCGTTTGATTGTGTTGTCCGGCAAGCCGCTGGCAGAAAGCATCGTGCAGTGGGGCCCGTTTGTCATGAACTCCCGCGAGCAGGTGGAACAAGCCATCCTGGACTATCAGGCGGGTCGCTTTTAAGACAGGCATGCCTGGCCGGAACAAACCGATACAGTCCGGGCTGGCCCGGGCGCGTCGGCCAGGCCATATTGATATCTAACAAACCGCGCCGGGCGAGTGCCCGGCGTGGCCCTGTCTGGAGAGCCCGATGTCTGAGTTGATCCATATTACCGGCCGCGCCGAAACCGTAGGCGGCCTGCCTATCTCGCGTCTGTTGCCAGCCGTCCAGCGCCGCGCCGTCGGGCCATTTGTTTTTGTTGACCATATCGGCCCAGCCGAGCTGGCTCCCGGCCAGGGGCTGGACGTACCGCCGCATCCGCATATTGGCCTTGCCACCGTCACTTATCTATTTGACGGCATTCAACTGCACCGTGACACGTTGGGCAACGAAGTATTGATTGAACCGGGCGATATCAACCTGATGACCGCGGGCCGTGGTATTGCCCACGCCGAACGCACCCCGGCCAATGCGCGCAATGGCGGCAAGTTGCATGGCGTGCAAACCTGGATTGCCTTGCCGCGCCCGCTGGAACAATGCTCGCCGCATTTTGAGCATTACCCGGATACCGACCTGCCCCGCATTGCTCGTCCGGGTGTAGACATTCATTTGCTGATCGGCCAGTTGTTCGGGCACATCTCACCCGTGGCGGTAGAGTCCCCGACCATCTATGCCGTGATTGATCTGGCGCCCGGCGCCAGCATCACCGTTCCCGCCGATTACGCCGAACGCGCGCTGATGCTGATCCATGGCGAAGCTCACGCCGATAACAGCGTGCTGGCTGTGAACGAACTGGTGCTGCTGCCAGAAACGGGCGACACCCCGCTCACCGCCACGACGGCCTCGCGCATCATGTTGCTGGGCGGCGCCCCGCTGGACGGCCCACGCACCTTGTGGTGGAACTTTGTCGCCAGCGACCGCGAACTGATCGAAGCCGCCAAAGTGGCTTGGCAAGAAGACCGCTTCGGCCAGATCCCCAATGAAACCGAACGACTGCCGCTGCCGGTGAAACGGGCGACGGCGGATTGAGGTGAGCGGCTCCACGCGATAGGCAGAGCGCCGCCAAGCACGGGCGCGCCACTGCTGTTGTTTTTGCTGTTGTCTCTGCTGTTGGCTCTGCTGTTGTCTCTGCTGTTGCTGTTGCTGTTGCTGTTGTTTTTGACCTTCTCCCCCGTCAAAGCCCAGCGCCGAAGGAATGGAGGGAGACCTTAGGCTCCCGACTGACTGAGGGAAGCCCGGAGGGCCGCCAGGCTGGGTCGCCTTTCTTTGGTTCCTTTCTTTGGCGAAGCAAAGAAAGGGACGTGCTCCGGCCACCGCCGGTATCAAAAGCCTTCAACACCTGCGCCGCAAGGCGCTAACACACATTGCAACGGTGGATTGTCGCTTCGCTCCGAATCCACCCTACGAGTTTGGCATTCTTGCCAGCAAAGGCCACCCGCGGTGGCCAGACTGGATTCCCGCCGGGACCCGCCGAGGGGAATAACGAAATAGTAGCGCGGTAACCAACTCATTTTTGCAAATAGCGCAGCCCCGGATTCCCGCCTGGCGGCTCCATCCGGGCTACGAGGTGGTGCTAGCCAGCAAAGGCTACCTGCAACGGCCAGTTGCCCCTCTTTGCGCCACTCACCCCCTCCACCCCACCCACCTTGCTACAATGCCCCTTTCAAGGCACCCGACGACCCCGCGCATGGCCGAACTCACCTTCTTCTGGCACGACTACGAAACCTTCGGCGCGGTCCCGCGCCGTGACCGCCCGGCGCAGTTTGCCGGCATCCGTACCGATGCCAATCTCAATGAAATCGGCGAACCGGTCGAACTCTTCTGCCTGCCCGCGCCAGACTTCCTGCCCGATCCGCAATCCTGCCTGATCACCGGCATTACCCCGCAAGACTGCCTGGCGCGCGGCGTGCCCGAACATCAGTTTGCCGCGGCGGTTGAACACGCGCTGGCGGAGCCCGGTACCGTCGGTGTGGGTTACAACTCCATCCGTTTCGATGACGAAATGACGCGCTTTTTGTTCTGGCGCAATCTGATCGACCCGTATGCGCGGGAATGGCAAAACGATTGCGGCCGCTGGGACTTGCTCGACACCGTGCGCACCGCCTACGCCCTGCGCCCGGAAGGCATAACATGGCCCACCGGCGAGGATGGCAAGGTCAGCTTCCGGCTGGAGTTGCTCACCAAGGCCAATGGCCTGGCGCATGAAGCCGCGCACGACGCCCTCTCTGACGTGCGCGCAACCATTGGCATGGCCCGGCTGATCCGCGACAAACAACCCCGACTGTTTGATTTCTGTTTGAGCCTGCGAAAGAAAGACGCCGTACTCAAAGAGATCGGCAGTGAGCCCAAAGTGTTTTTGCATGTCTCAGGCATGTTCGGCGCGGACCGGGGTTGCATTGCGGCGGTGTGGCCGTTGGGCTGGCACCCGACCAACAAGAACGAGTTGATTGTGTGGGACCTGGCGTTTGACCCGGCAGAGCTGGCCGGGCTGGATAGCGCCACCATCCGCGAGCGCATGTTCACCCGCACGGCAGACCTGCCAGAGGGGGTGACGCGCCTGCCCATCAAGACTATTCATATCAACAAGTCGCCCATTGTGATCGGCAACCTCAAGGTGCTCTCGCCGGAGATGGCGGCCCGCTGGGGTGTGGATATGGATGTCATCCAGATGCACGCGGCGGCCGTGGCCGCCCTGCCCCGCCCGGACTGGGACACCATCTACAAACGCGAACCGCTGGGTAAACAGGATATTGATGAAGACCTCTACGGCGGGTTTGTTGGCAACAATGATCGCCGTACGCTGGAAAAACTGCGTCAGCTTCGTCCGGAGCAACTGGCCAGCGCCCGACCGGCCTTTGATGATCAGCGCCTGAGCGAGTTGGTGTTCCGGTTCCGCGCCCGCAACTTTGCCGACACGCTCAACGAAGAAGAACAAGCACAGTGGCAACAGTTACGGGTAGAGCGGCTGATCCAGGGGCGTGGTGGTTATCGCACGCTGGAACAGTTTGCCGACGCCATCGACACCCTCTCGGATACGGCCGACGAGCGCGCGGGCGCCATCCTGGAGGCCCTTTACGATTACGCGGAGCAGATCGCCCCGGAGTGGTAAGCGCGGCGTATTGCGGGGCACGTGCAACCCGGTAAGATGGGCGCACCAAAACAACAGCGCGGGCCCCGCCGCGCACGGATACGACTCATGCTTGCCAGACTCACCCGGCTTTTCCCGCTCTGGGCGATCTTGCTGTCGCTGGCCGCGTATAACAGCCCGGCCAGTTTCGCCCCGATTCAAGCGCATACCGCGCTGCTGCTCGCGACCATCATGTTCACCATGGGCCTGACGCTCACGGTGGCCGACTTCAAACGCGTACTCACCCGGCCTGCGCCCGTCGCCGCCGGCATTGTTCTGCACTATCTGGTCATGCCGCTGGCCGCCTGGTGTCTGGCCAAAGCCTTCAATATGCCGCCCGAGCTGGCGACCGGCATGATTCTGGTAGGCAGTGTCGCCAGCGGCACGGCGTCCAACGTGATCATTTATCTGGCGGGCGGGGATGTGGCGTTGTCGGTCACCATCTCGTCCATTTCCACCCTGGTCAGCGTCGTGGCCACGCCGTTGCTGACGCGCTTGTACGTGGATGCCTCTATCCACGTCGATATGCTGGCCATGCTGCTGTCCATCGTGCAGATCGTGATCCTGCCGATTGCTTTGGGTTTGCTGTTGTATCGCTTCTTCGGGCGCGCAGTGCGCAAGGTTGAGCCGTATCTGCCACTGGTGTCGATGATTGCCATCGTGACCATCATTGCCGCGATTGTGGCCGGCAGCCAGAAGAGCATTGCCTCGGTGGGAGCCGTCGTCATCATTGCGGTGATGCTGCACAACGCCATAGGCCTGGCGGGTGGGTACTGGGGCGGCAAGCTGCTGGGGTTCGAAGAATCGGTTTGCCGGACGCTGGCCATTGAGGTGGGCATGCAGAATTCGGGCCTCGCCGCCCAGTTGGGCAAGACGTATTTCAGCGCGCTGGCGGCCTTGCCGGGGGCGTTGTTCTCGGTCTGGCACAATATCTCCGGCGCACTGTTGGCGGGTTACTGGCAGGGCAAGCGCCCCAGGACGCTGGCCAAGGCAGAGACCGAGCCGGTTACGCCGGTCGTGTAATAAAAAAGCCCGCGTCTGCGGGCTTTGTTATTTGGGGCGCTAGTCGCGCAAACCCTTCCACAGCGTGGAGAGCAGCGTATCCGTATGGTCCTGGCTGTACTCCCAGAAGAACGCGCCGGCCAGCTTGCGTTCCTGGATGAACGCCAGTTTGTAACCCAGCGACTCTGCATCTTCGTAACTGACGAACATCTCACCCGAGAGCAGCCACGGCGCTTTGGCAGCATCATCCCAGTAGCGGGTAGCGCCTTCCGGAATCAGCTTGCCCACAATATCGTCATAGTCGATTGAGGTATTGCTCTTGGGCGTGCCCGGCGCGCCCAGACCGGCCTCACCCACGCCATCAAGGCCGCGCCCGTAGAACGCGCAACCCAGCACCAGTTTCTCCGCCGGCAAGCCATTGGCAATGAACAGATCGACTGATTTCTGGCAGCTATCGCCCTCAGGATCGCCCGGCGTGTTGTAGAGATTGGTGTGATGCCCGGCGCGGGTGGCCCAGCCGTTGTAATAGTCGTAAGTCATCAGATTGACGAAATCGCACAGCCGCGCAACTTCTGCCATCTCCACACCATCCAGGTAATACTGGCCCGCCCCAGCGGCAATGGTCAGCAGATAGCGCGCTTTGCCGGTACGGCCTTGTTCGTCGGACAAGGCATCGAGCTTCTGGCGCAAAGCGGCCAGCATCAGCGTGAAATTATGTTTGTCCTCCGGGCGGGCTTTGATACTGGCCATGTCGTTGGAGGGGTACTCCCAATCCAGATCAATCCCGTCCAGACTACGCTGGGTCATGAAATCGATGGCCGACTGGGCAAATTCTTCGCGGGATTCTGCGGTGAGCGCGGCATCAGAAAAACCGTCGGCCGCCCAACCCCCAATCGAGATCAGTAATTTAAGCTGCGGGTTCACGCTGCGTAGCTCATGCAACCGGGCAATGCCTTCTTCGCTGCGTGCCTGGCCTTCGGTACGGTCTTGTGAGGTCAGCAACACCACTTTGCCTTCATGGATATTGGCAAAGGCGTAACAGATATGCGTCAGGCGTTCAGCATCACGAATCAGCGGCAGGTTATTCCAGTCCCGCCAGCCGGCAAAATACGCCAACAGAATGTTCGACATGGGCAACAACTCCACGAGGTGGGCAGAAAGGGGCGGCGCACGAGGCGCGAAACGCATTATGCGACGAGGCGCGCAGGCCACCTCATAATGGAGCAATCCCGATCAAGTTTCGTTCCCGCTTTCACGCACGGTGCCCCACCACAAACGACATTGCCCCGTTCACCGGGGCAATGGGGCAGCGACCAACACCAGCGCAGTTACAGCGCGGCAATCACCGACAGCTCTACCTTGTAGCGCGGGTCTGCCAGGCGGGCCTCTACGGTGGTGCGCGCCGGGGTATGGCCTGCGGGCACCCATTCGCTCCACGCGGCGTTCATGGCGTCGTACTCGTTGACCACATCGGGCAGGTAGATGGTCACGGTCAGAATCTTGGTCTTGTCCGAGCCCACTTCCGCCAGCATACGATCCACCGCAGCCAGCGCTTCTTCGGTTTGCCCGCGGGTATCTTTGTCGAGCGACTCGGCAATCTGCCCGGCCATGTAAACGGTGTTGTTGTGAACCACGATTTCGGACATGCGCGGTCCGACATGGTAGCGCTGAATACTGGACATGCTGTTTCCCCTGTGGCGCGCCAGATGCGCGGCAATGCAAAAACGTGATTTTAGGCAGATTCAGGCGGGAAAGCTGCAAGACAGTTGAAGCATCTCTGTCAGATAACAAAAAAGGCGAACCTTGCGGTTCGCCTTTTTGCTCATCACGCGGCGATCAGACCGCAGCGACGCGACGCAGACGCTGGGAGAAATCCTGCAGCGCGGCAATGCCACTGGCCTCGGCACGCGTGCACCAGTCTTGCAGATGGCTCAACAGTTCAGCACGGGTCAGGCTGGAGCGTTCCCACAGACGGGTCAGTTCCTGGCGCATCTGGTAGACCTGATCCAGCACCTTGCTTTGCGCCAGCAGGCTATCAAGGTGCGGCTTTTCGCCAACCGGGGTGTCCTTGGCATCTTGCTTGAGCCACACCTTCATCTGGCGATCCGGGTTGAAGTCAAAGTGCGGCAGGCTGGCGTTGGCACGCAGCTTGTCGACTTCTTCACCCACCACGCGCTTGAGCGATTTGGCATAGTTAGCGGCGATGGTATAGCGGTTGGCGATAATGGCGGCCAGCGCTTGCTCGTCCAGCTCCATATGACCATCAACCATCTTCATGCGCGGGGCAACCTTGCGCACCTTGGCCATCTTCAGGGCCGACAGGCAGCGGATGTACGCCCAACCCAGGTCAAACTCCCACCACTTGTTGGAGAACTTGGCGGAGGTGCCAAAGGTGTGGTGGTTGTTGTGCAGTTCTTCGCCGCCAATGATGATGCCCCAAGGCACCAGGTTGGTCGACGCGTCTTCGCACTCAAAATTGCGATAGCCAAAATAGTGGCCCACGCCATTGATCACGCCAGCAGCCCAGAACGGAATCCAGGCCATTTGCACTGCCCACATCCACAGACCATTCGCACCAAACAGCGAAATATCAATGATGGCCATCAGGGTCGGGCCCATGATGCTGTGCGGGGTATAGATATTGCGCTCGAGCCAGTCGTCAGGTGTACCGACGCCAAACTTCTCCAGCGTTTCCTTGTTCTTCGATTCCTTGCGGTAGAGTTCTGCACCTTCCAGCATGACCTTTTTCAGGCCCAGCACTTGCGGGCTGTGCGGATCTTCAGCAGTCTCGCAACGGGCATGGTGCTTGCGGTGAATCGCCACCCATTCCTTGGTGACCATACCGGTCGTCATCCACAGCCAGAAGCGGAAGAAATGGCTGGGAATCGGGTGCAAATCAAGACCGCGATGGGTCTGGTTGCGGTGCAGGAAAATCGTGACCCCAGCAATCGTAATGTGGGTGAGCACCAGCAACACCACGATGTAGCCCCACCAGGGCATTTCGATCAGGCCGTTCAGCCATTCCATCAATGAAACTCTCCAGAACAAGAAATCCTTTGAAGTTGTTCAGAATTTTCTGATACGGATCAAAGGCGAACAGATATTACAGAATAATTGCTTGCAATGCGCAACCGTTCGTACGCCAGGTTGTGCAAATTGCCTGCTTAACCTTCATCGGCAGGCGCTGGCGGGGCGTAACCTGTCAAATTACCATCGCTCGCCAGTTTGTTGGATGGCTTGAAGTGCACCACATCCAGCCGGTTATACGGAATATTGATGCCGTGCTCCTTGAAGAGCCGCCATACCCGCAAATTGATCTCGGACTTCAAACTACCCTGCCCGTTTTCCGGATCTTTGATCCAGAAACCAACCGAGACATTGACCGAGCTATCACCAAAGCCATCCAGATACGGAAATGGCTTGGGATCCTGTACTACCCGATCCAGACCTTCCGTGGCCTTGACCAGCAATTGCATCACTGCTTCCAGATCAGACTCATATCCGACCGTGAACGGCATTTTGATCCACACCTTGCGGTCGGTATAAGACTGGTTCACGACGGTGGAGGTGACCAGGGTGTCGTTTGGCACCAGCGACTCGGTGCCATCCAGGCTCTTGAGGACGATGTAGCGGGAGGTCAGTCGGGAAATGACGCCCTGCCGATCCCCGATCTGCACCAGATCGCCCAGACGGACCGACCGGTCCAGCAAAATAATGAAGCCTGAGACGTAGTTGGAGGCAATCTTCTGCAGGCCCAGACCCAACCCGACACCCAGCGCACCCCCAAAAACAGACAGCACCGTGGGGTCGATCCCCACCAGCGGCAGCGCCACCAGGATGGCAATCACCACCAGCAGCGACTGAATCACTTTGGTCAGCATGACGCGCAGGCTGGTATCGAGCATTTCCGCCCGCATCAGCCAGCGTTCCGCCAGGCGGCTGAGCCACATGGCGACCAGCAAGGTGGCGCCCACCGACGCCAGGCCTTGCAGGATGGTCAGCACGGAAATGCGCTGATGCCCCAGATGAAAACTGATGTCATCCAGTGCGTCGGCTATTTCCGGCAGAACACCAACCACATGCAGCGCATACGCCAGCCAGATCAGCGCGGCAATCCGGCGCTCCCAGCGACCAACCCATGGTGCTTCGTTAAATACATGGCGCAGCAAATAAGCCAACACACTGATGTTGACCATGGCCAGCAACAGCACATCAGCCACGCCAATCAAACGCAGCGGTGCAGCGGGGTAGAACAGGCCCACCAGCACGGTGCCCAGCTTGGTCACCGTCAGCGCTACCAGCGGGAAGATCAGCCGGATCACCCCCTGACCAAACCACTGCCAGCGGGAATTGTCACGAGTGATGCGCGGCTTGAGCAGGTAATACGCCGTCAGGCCGATCAGAACAGCCAGCAAAACCACACCCGCCTGGCTGACCATATCCGTGCGGAGCCAACCGTGCTCGTTGATATCGCCTATCAACTCGGCAACAAGGTTCTCACGCGGGGTCATGGATGCAACTGGCGAATGCGCTTGAGGGTTTCTGTGGTCGAGGTCTGGTAGAGGAAGGGAATGGAATGCACCTGCCCACCCCAGCCCAGTACTTCCTGGCTGCCGACAATGCGATCAACCGACCAGTCACCGCCTTTGACCAGAATGTCAGGCCGGGCGGCGATGATCACGTCGTAAGGTGTATCTGCGTCAAACCAGGTCACCAGTGCCACGCTTTCCAGCGCAGCCATCACGCTGGCCCGCTTACCCAGATCATTGATCGGGCGATCATCGCCCTTACCCTGACGTTTAACCGAGGCATCCGTATTGAGCGCCACGATCATGCTGGCGCCCAGCGCCCGAGCCTGAGCCAGATAGGTGACATGCCCGGTATGCAGGATATCGAAACAACCGTTGGTAAACACCAGGGGTCTGGGCAGTTGGGCAATCCGCGCGGCCAGTTGTTCCGGCGCGCAGATTTTCTTCTCAAAGTCAGGGTGCGGGTATTGCGCTGCAGTCATGAGATCAAGCCTGGCCGAGATTAACGACCAATTGCTTGCGGTAGCGATTCAGGTCTGCTGCCGTTTCGAAGGTTTCGCCAAACAAGCTGGACAGATTGCGCAGAATACCGCCAACCACGCGGCCTTCCCATTCTTTGCCAAACTGGATTTGCGTATCCAGCCAGCGCTCCAGCCATTCCGGATCAGGCAAGCGGCTTTGCACGGTGTCCATTGGATACAAATCCTTGTTCACGTGCAGATTGGTCGGATGCAGCGGCTTGCCACTACGGGCGGACGAGGCCATCAGCATGCCAATCTTGGCAAAGGCCAGACGGGCTTCATCGCCCAGTTTTTCAATCGCCCGCTTCATGTACTTCAGATAAGCGCCGCCATGACGGGCTTCGTCGGTAGAAAGCGTCTTGTAGATCTGTTTGATCACCGGCTCGGTATGCCAGTCAGAGGCGCGGCGATACCATTGCGTAAGGCGCACTTCACCACAGAAATGCAGCATCAGCGTTTCCATGGGCGGGGCCGGATCAAACTCGAAGCGCACTGCATGCAGTTCGGCCTCGGTCGGGGCCAGTTCCGGGCGGAAGCGGCGCAGATATTCCATCAGCACCAGCGAGTGCTTTTGTTCTTCATAAAACCAGATGGACATGAACGCGGAGAAATCGGAGTCGTCACGATTGTCACGCAAAAACATCTCGGTGGCCGGCAGGGCGGACCATTCCGTGATGGCGTTCATCTTGATCGTCATCGCCTGCTCATCGCTCAACTTGCTCGCGTCGAACTGATCCCAGGCAATATCGTCCGCCATGTCCCAGCGGGCTTTTTCCAGATCAGCGAAAAGTTGGGGGTAAAGCATGCAATCGGCTCCTGCGGCGACAGTTCTAGTTAGAAAGCAAAACTCCCTAATTAGACAGGCAGACGCGGCCCACGGCAAGGCATTTCAAACGCTGTGGCCACGAATGCGAAGCATTACCAATTAATTTGTGATTGTCATACAACTGTGATCCAACTCCCACTCCGCAGGACCGCTGATGCAAAAAAATACGGACAAACGGATCACAACAGCGGTGAAAACAATCTGGCCCACGCTTCACCAAATGCGGAGAGCTTTGATATCTGGCGGGGACGGGATACGCGCTGGGCCTGGGCAAGGTCTGCCTTGAAGCGTTCTGCCAGGGCATTGGCTTGCACGGGGCCGTAGGCCAGTACGCTCACCTCGAAATTCAGCCGGAAGCTGCGGTTATCAAAATTAGCCGTGCCAATAGCCGCATATTTCTGGTCGACGACCAGCGTTTTGGAATGCAGCATACGGCCGTTGTATTCCCAAACCTGCACACCGGCGATAACCAGTTCGTCAAAATACGAGCGCGCTGCTTCGGTCACGATCCAGGAGTCGCTCCGGCGTGGCACCATCACCTGCACATCCACCCCGCGCAGCGCCGCACTGGTCAAGGCCACCATTGCGCCCTCATCCGGCACAAAATAAGGCGTGGTGAGCAAGATGCGCTCTTCTGCGGAATTGATCGCGGCAAGATATGCCCGATAGATCGGTGCCCAATCATTGTCCGGCCCGGATTGCAGTACCTGCACAATATGCTCGCCCTCTGGCGGCTCTTTGTAGGGCAATGGTTCCGGGCGTTCCCCAGTCGTGTAGAACCAGTCTTCCAGGAATATCTGCTGTAACTGATCGACCACCGCACCCTCAAGGCGCAGATGCAGATCGTGAAAAGCGACCGGGTTGGAGCGCTCGTCCTCTTCATCGGTGATATTGATCCCACCGGTAAACCCGACGCCACCATCGCAGATCACCAGCTTGCGGTGAGTCCGCATATTGATCACCGGCCGCAGGCGCCGAAAGCTGGTTTCATGAAAGAACGCCACCTCTGCGCCAGCAGTGGTCAGCGGCCCAAGAAACTTGCGGCCACAACGCTTGGAACCCAATGCGTCGATCAGCAAACGGACCTGCACGCCCTGGCGGGCTTTCCGGATCAGCAAATCCCGCAATGCGGTGCCAATCCCGTCTGGCTCATAGATATAGTATTCAAGGTGAACTTGCCGGGTCGCCGCTTCAATAGCGGCAAAGATCGCTTCGTAAGTCGCCCCGCCATCAACCAGCAGATCAAACCGGGTGCAGGTGACGGTGGGCATTTCCGTGGTAGCCAGCCCCATTTTTGCCATCTGCTCGGCATAGACCGGTGGTGCTTTGTTAGTGCTTCCCTGTTTATGAATGCCCAGACGCTGCTTGCTGGCAGCGCGGCGCAAGCGCTTGCGTTTGATTTTCTGCGGGCCAAACACCAGAAAGATGACCAGGCCAATCCAGGGCAATGCCGCCAGCGAAAGTATCCAGCTCAAGGTCGCCACTGGCGCGCGCCGCTGCCAGATGATGAGCACCGACAGCACCAGCAGATAAACAATCCACAAAAGGGAAATGGCTAAAGTCAAAGTCACGGAGCAACCCGGATATTGTTTTGATTGCTGCCAAGCTTAACAAGGAAGTGAAGATATTTCGCGCGGAACGCGCAGGGAGAGTGCATTGCGGGAGCGCACAAAGCAAAACGCCCGTACAGTTGTCTGTACGGGCGTTCTAATGGGTGTCTGGCAATGTCCTACTTTCACACGGG
>NZ_JACHHN010000012.1 GCF_014202765.1 Silvimonas terrae | reverse complement strand
AGGTGTGAGGTGTGAGGTGTGAGGTGTGAGGTGTGAGGTGTGAGGTGTGAGGTGTGAGGTGTGAGGTGTGCAGAGTGTAAGTCCGGGTTTGCCGGATGCAACCTCCTTTTCACGCACACCACCACTTCGTCATTCCGGCCTTGAGCCGGAATCCAGTCTGCCCGCCGCAGGTGGGCTTTTTCTGGCAAGCACGGACAAACCATTTGCAGTGCCTTCGGCACCAGTGTTTGCACCTGGATTCCGGCTCAAGGGGGCCGCCGAGGACCGGAATGACGAGCCCGGGGTATGCATCCTTCCCCTCCTCACTCCTCACTCCTCACTCCTCACTCCTCACTCCTCACTCCGCATCAGAAATCAAACTGCGCCGACGCCTTCACCGTGCGTGGTTCGCCCTGGTTCAGGATGAAGCCCCAGCTCGTCAGCCAGTACTTCTCATTGGTCACGTTATCCAGATTCAAACGCAGCGTAACCCTGGTGTTGTTCCAGGCGGTCTGGTAACGCGCACCCAGGTCGTACAAGGTGTAGGACGGCGCGATATTGCTGTTGTCGGCTTCCAGCGCGCGGTCACCCACGTATTGGGCACCGGCATGCAGCGACAGCTTGTCAATTTGCGGCACCGTGTATTCCACGTTGGCACTGGCCTGGAAGCGCGGCGCGCCGTAGGCCCGCTTGCCGTTGATATCCGATGACGCTTCAACATTCTCGGCATCCAGCCACATGGTGCTGCCGGTCAGTGTCCAGTTTTTGGCGACGATGACCGAGCCATTCAATTCCAGACCCTGATACCGGGTGCGGCCATCCTGCACAAAGGTCTGCGACGAGTTGACAAACTCCAGACCGCGGTTGATGCGGAACAGCGCGGCAGAACCACCCCAGTTCTGGTATTCACCCTTCACGCCCACTTCATACTGGCGGCTCTTGAGCGGCGGCAGGCTTTCGTTGGCGTTGGTCGCGTAGACCGGCGCGGTGCCACCTTGCTCCAGCGACTCCACATAGCTGCCATAGAGGGAAACCTGCTGCACTGGCTTGTAGATCAGCGCCAGTGTTGGCGTCACCGGCGAGCGATCATAGGTACTGGTGGTTGCGCCGGTGGTGTCGTAGTTTTCCTGATCAAACTTGTTGTAGCGCAAGCCCAGAATGGTCGACCACTGGTCATTGAACTTGACGGTATCGCTGGCAAACAACGACTTCTGCACCGTGCGGCTTTCCAGGTAAGTGGCACTGGTGTAGTAGGTGTCCGGATTGGTGAACACCGTCATGTTGTAGATATTGCCCGACCCCAGTTCAGCGGAACCGGCGCTATCGCTCTGGTTGGGGTAGTTGGAGTCTTGCTGTTGCCAGGCCACGCCCATCACCAGTTCATGCTTGATACTACCGGTTTCAAGGTGACCATTCAGTTGTGCCTGGGCGGTCTGATACTTGTAGATGGAGTACCCGCCCCACTGCAGTTCAGAATAACCGCCGCTGTTGTCGGTCAGGAAAATGGCGCTGTCGCGGTTCTCCCGATCTTGCCAGGAATAACGATAAGAGAAGCGCGCATCCCATTGCGGGTTGATCGACCATGCCAGATCAGTACCGGCCACGCGGTAGCTGGTTTCGTAACCGGTAAACGGCGAAGCCAGACGCTGGCTGCCATCCAGCGCCGACGGGATCTTGACCGGCTCTGCCACCGGCAAGCCGTAGTCTTGCCCCAGAATCACACCGTAATATGCGCCATCGACGTGGCGCTTGTTGTAGAGCGCATCCACCGACCACACCAGATCTGGCGTAATGCGCATGTCCATGGCCGCCGATACGGTGGAACGCTTGACGTAGCCACTGTCTACGGCTGTATCGCCCTGTTCCTGGATGGCGTTGACGCGGTAGCCAAAGCGGTTGTCGTCGAAGCGCCCGCCAATGTCGGCCGCCGCTTTCAGGATGCCATCACTCTCATAACCCAGTGTCACGCTGCGGTACGGCGCATTGGTGGGGCGTTTGAGGACGTAATTGACAATGCCGCCGGGCGCGCCAAAACCATACATAAAGCCCGACAAGCCCTTGAGCAATTCCACCTGTTCAAACACTTCCAGCGGCAAATCGCTGCCCCAGACCGGCGTGGCCAGACCGTCAATCTTGACGTTGTTCAAGGCATCCAGCTGCATGCCGCGAATGCTGATGCCGCTGGACTCACCCGCATAGCCATTGCCATAGGCCGTGACCGAGGCATCGTTCTTGAATACTTCCGAAATCTGGTTCGATTGCTGATCGGCAATCTGTTTGGCAGTGATCGCCGTTTCAGAGAACGGGGTATCGAGCACGGAACGATCCCCCAGCGCGCCGGTGCCGGTCGACGGCACGCGGTAGCTTTGCAGCGTCGAGGTATCCGACGTAGCGGTGACGTTCACGTTGGACAGCACATTGTCGTCAGCAAAAACGTGCGGTGCGGCGCACAAAATGGCAACAGCAAACGCCGTCGGCCGCAAGCGGTGAGAACGGTATGACATGGCAATTTCCCTGAGTGCAAAGTAAAGGTGTGCCTGACCTGTAGGCGGCCGGGCCTGATTTTCTTTCTGAAGCCGGCTTATGGCGCCGGCATGTTCCTGGGGGGATTCGGACTTACGCGGTATTGGCCGCGACGACCCGCCGGGGTGGCGCGGCCTGCATGGCCCAGACGCTATTGGCCTGGCCATTGCGTTGGCGCTGGCGCACCAGATACGCCAGATACATGAATGCGCAGCCCAGCAAGGTGGCAACGGCATCTACGCCGAACACCTGCCACTGGCCGCGCCATGGGGTGAGCAACATCTGGTCACCGGTGATCACGCCGTTAGCCAGCGGAACGCACCAGGTGACAATGGCCGTGGCCATCAGCAAACGCGTGGCCGCCACAATTGGCGGCAACCAGAAGCTGATTGCCAGTGCGGCAAAAAAGAGGCTGTAGCACACCAGTCGCTCAAACACCGGGATATCCAGCCCCAATGCCGCGCCCAGTTGCGCCGCCACAAAGGCGCCAGACACGCCCATGCACGTGCCCAGGCACACGCCAACCGTCGCTTGCGCCATGTGATACGGCGCCCGCCCCTGCTCGGCCGCGCGGTGTTTGCGCCGCGATTCAATCCACAACAGATTGCCGGAATAAAACAGGAATGCGCCCATCAGGCCCAGCACAAAGTACAGCCACTTCACCGCGTAATGGCCAAAAGAGCCAAAGTGCAAGCTGTAGGCGCCGCTCATGGTGGCGTGATTGACGTCCCGCTCACGGGCCACCTGGGTGTTGGTAATGCGGCCATCGACCAGATGCACGCCGATATTGCCGTAGGGCGCGAGCGAGCGTTCCGAATTGCCATGCACGGCCGCCTCGGCATTGGCGTCACCATAATTGAACAGGCTCAGTGCAGTGGCATCAAAGTCCGGCTGTTGTGCTTTGGCCCGCGCCAGAATCTCTGGCAAGGGCAGCATGGCTGCGGCTTTGCCGGCGGCTGGTGCACCACTGACCACATCCAGCGCATTGTTCATTTTGCCCATCAACTGGCCGTCATACGCCAGCGAGTTGAACCCCATGAGGATGGTGCCGTACAGACACAACGCTGCGCCGGTAATGGCAAAAATCATGTGAAACGGAAGGCTGACCACGCCAATCAGATTGTGCGCGTCTTGCCACAAGCGCTTGAGATTCTTGCCCGCGCGCAGGGCCAGCAAGTCTTTGGACAAACGCGGCAGATGAATCAGCAGCCCGGACACCAGCGCCAGGCCGTACAACACGCTAACCACGCCCATGAAGTAGATCCCACCCACGGGAATACCCAGCGAATAGTGGATGGCATTGATAAAGATGGTGAGATCGGAGACCGGTTTGGCGCTGCCTTCCAGATGCGCCAGCGTGGCGTTCTGCCAATCATTTTTGGCGGTATCAAACCACCAGGCCACATAATGCGCGCCGGTTTCTTCCGGTAATTGCAGGCTCAGGCGCGCCTTGGCGTCTGGATGCGCGGCGATGACTTTTTCAATCAAACGCTGGCCATCGGCCGGGGTTTCCATCTGGCTACCGCGATTGGCGGCGTTTTGCCAGATCGCCACATCATCCTGGAATACCGTAATAGCACCGGCATAGAACGCGACAAACAACGCCAGACCGGCAAACAGACCCGTCCAGGTATGCAAGGTGGTATACAGCCGCAGCGTGGCCGCAGAGACGGATGGCACTTTAAGCCAGCGCATGGCGGGCCCCCCAGAGCAACAACATTGTTAGCACATTGAGGCCCGCCAGGATCAGCCACGCCCGTCTGGCAGAACGGAACATGACGCTACCCGCCATAATGCCCACCCACACCGGCATGAACAGCAGCAATACCGGCACAATGACCTGATCCCAACCCGCCACCCACAGGTGGCTGACAAGACCGGTAGCAAGAAACGCCAGCGGCAAACCAAGTACTGCACCGGCTGAAAAACGCGCCCACATCAGCGAGCCCCCAGGGCGGTCTTGAAGACCGGCAGCAATGCCAGAAACGGCAATGCGATCCAGCTCAGCATCAGGGTCACCAATGCGCCAAACACGCCTGCACCTGCGCCAAACTCTTCAATCCAGAAGCACAAAGACACAAGGATGACGGCCCACCCCGCACGCCGCGCCGTGGCACCGGCGCGTTGCGGCAGCATGCTTTGGTTGCCTGCGGTGACATACACCGCCGCGGCACCGGCTACGGTGAGCAAAATGGCAAGAAAGATCAGCATCTTGAGAACGAACCCTGCGATTGGCTGTGCGGGCGCCGGATCACGGTGGCCGCTATTGTGGTTTTATCTGGGCGATATATTAATGATAAACGTTCTCATTTGCAAATGGATTGATATATGAGGTGGAGGTGTCGCAGGAAAAGGCGGTTCTGCTGAAGCTGGCAGGTGCTTCCAGGTAGCCCGGATGGAGCGGAGCGGGAATCCGGGGTGGCGGACCTGGTTTATATTGTTGCGGGTAATGTAGGGTGGATTCAGAGCAACGCGACAATCCACCACTGCAATGTGTGTTAGCGCCTGAACGGCGCGGGTTTGAAAGGCATTTGATACCGGCGGTGGCCGGCATCAAAACAACAGCGCCGAAGGCGCTAACAACCCACACCGACCTGAACCAGACCCGCCATACGTAACAAACAACCCCATTCGCCCCATCCCAAAAACAAAAAGCCCGACATGCCAGTCGGGCTTTTTGTTTACATCACAGCCATAAAACATGCCTCAGGATCAAACATCCTGCCCCTCAACAATCCCGTCCTGCTGCTTATCCTGCGGCAGAACCAGGTTGAGGATAATCGCCAGAATACTCACCAGACCCACGCCAGCCAGGTTCAGTGCGCCCAGTTTCAGCGTCAGACCACCAATCCCGCAGGTCAGAATCACGGCCACGATCACCAGATTGCGCGGCGCCATCAGGTCCACTTTGGCATCGATCAGCGTCTTCAGACCAATGCTGGCAATGGTGCCGAACAACAGCACCATAATGCCGCCCATAACCGGCAGCGGAATGGATTGCAAAATGGCGTTGAACTTGCCAAAGAACGCCAGGATCACGGCCAGCACGGCGGCCCAGGTCATGATCACCGGGTTGAAGTTGCGGGTAATCATCAGCGCGCCGGTCACCTCGGAATACGTGGTGATGGGAGGGCCACCGATCAGGCCGGCAAAGCATACGCCCAGACCGTCACCAGTCAGCGTACGGTGTAGGCCTGGCTTCACCGTGTAGTCTTTGCCAGTCACCTTGCCCACAGCCATGACCGCGCCAATGTGTTCAATGGTCGGGGCAATCGCCACCGGCAGCATGAACAGCGCGGCGGCCCAGTTCACTTCCGGATGGACAAAATGCGGAGCGGCAAACCACGGGGCGGCGGCAATACCGGCAAAGTTCACTTCGCCCATGAATGCGGCGACGATGTAACCCACAATCACGCCAGACAAGATCGGGACCAGACGCAGCATGCCACCGGCAAATACCGCCACAACAATGGTGGTCGCCAGCGAAACCGCAGCCAGGAAAATGGACGGGCCGTATTCCACCAGTTGTTTGCCGCCGCCCTGCCCCATCGCCATGCCGGATGCGGCCACGGCAACGGACAAACCGATCACCATGATCACCGGACCAATCACCACCGGCGGCAGCAGGCGCTCAATCAGCGCCATGCCGCGCCATTTGATAATGCTGGCAATCACGAAATACATGAAGCCCGCAAAAAAGAGGCCAAACTGCGTGGCGGCTTGACCCCAGGTTTGCATGGCAAAAATGATCGGGCCAATAAAAGCAAAGGATGAGCCCAGAAAAATGGGCACCTGCCGGCCGGTCAGCAACTGGAACATCAACGTGCCGACACCAGCGCCCAGGAGTGCCATGGCCGGGTTCAGCCCGGTCAAGAGCGGTACCAGCACCAGCGCGCCAAAGGCGACGAACAAAATCTGCGCGCCGGATATGAACTGTTTTATGCCTGAAAACATGCAATCCCCTTCCTGATTTATGATTTTTAGGGTCTCAGCGGCCGCAGATAGCGGCCCCGTACAAAACAATGCCGGGAAGTTTCCCGGCCTTGTTATCTCTCTTCACCTGACCATGTTACGGCTTGCTCACCGTACCGAAAATCTTGTCCCCGGCATCGCCCAGCCCAGGGATGATATAGCCATGCTCGTTGAGATGGCTATCGAGCGCTGCAGCATAAATCTGCACATCCGGATGGGCCTGGTTTACCAGCTTGACGCCTTCTGGCGCGGCTACCATCACCACGGCCTTGATCTCTTTACAGCCCTTGCGCTTGAGCATGTCGATGGTGGCAACCAGTGAACCCCCGGTCGCCAGCATCGGGTCAATAATGATGGCCAGACGATCATGCAGATCGCCCACAAACTTCTCGAAATACGGTTCGGGTTGCAGGGTTTCTTCGTTGCGCGCCAGGCCCACCACGCTGATCTTGGCCGAGGGCACCAGATCGAGCACGCCGTTGAGCATGCCAATACCAGCACGCAGAATCGGCACCACGGTCAGCTTCTTGCCCTTGATTTGCTGGACTTCAATCGGGCCACACCAGCCCTGGATGGTCTTGGGTTCCAGCGCCAGGTCACGCGTGGCTTCATAAGCCAGCAAACGGGCCAGTTCTTCGGTCAACAGCCGGAATTTGTTGGTGCTGGTGTCCTCCGCACGCAGGAGGGCGAGTTTGTGTTGCACCAGCGGGTGGTCAACGACGGTGAGTTGCATAGCGTGCTCCGGCTTCAGTTCCATAATGATGTGCGCATTTTACTTGCTGGACGCATCCTTGCCATTAGCAAAAGTGAGCATATGCGATATATGGGAAGTGCGGTGTGTTGAGTGTAGATACGTCGTTGCCAGATGCAAGCAGGGTCGCAGGTAACCCGAAAGAGGCCAAAGACGGGCATCCGGGATGGCCTTGGTAGTACCGTAGCCCGGATGGTGCGCAGCGCCTGCAAGGACCATCCACCGGTGCCCCTCCCCCGAACTCCCGCCCGCCGGGCTACTTGCAGCTCATCTCGCCATTCCCGCGGCAGCGGGAATCCAGCAATGCCGCTGACAACCCCGTGGTCGCCAGAATTGCGGCCTGCGCTGTCGTATCAGTGAAAATCCCGGCTGCGGGTCAAGAGATCACCCAGCAAGTGCGTCCGGTCTTCCAGTTTGCGGGCGATCACATGCAACACGCCTTCCACGTGCTGGATCTCGCCATGCACCACCATCAGCCGGGAACCCAACAAAGCCTTGCGATAGGTGGCGGCAATCTTCTCCCACACCACCACATTGGTATTGCCGGTTTCGTCTTCCAGCGTGACAAACACCACGCCATTGGCGGTGCCCGGCCGTTGGCGGCCCACCACAATGCCGCAGACTTTCACGCGCCGGCCACCTGGCAAGCGTTTGAGTTCGGCGGCGCTGATCAGCTTGTCACGCCGCAGACGTTCACGCAGCAACGCAAGTGGATGCCCGCGTAGCGAGAGCCGCAGGCTTTGATAGTCTGCAGAGATATCCTGGCCCAGCGTGGCTGCGGGCAGGTCCGGAAAGAGCCCGTCGGTTTCTGACCAGGCCAGATCGTGTTCGGTGTCGATCGCCGCCGCTTGCCACCACACCTGGCGGCGGTGACCGGCCAGGGTTTCAAACGCGCCCCCTTCGGTGAGTGCAGTCATGTCACGCGTCTCCAGTTGCAGTAGTTTTTGCACTTGTGCGACTGAGGTAAAACCTGCTGATGGGCGCAACCGGGCCAGATGTGTCACCGCCGTTTCATTCAGGCCTTTGATCTGCTGCAGCCCCAGCCGCACGGCCGGCTGGGGGCGATCCAGTTCTTCCAGCGTGCAATCCCAGTCGCTCTGTTGTACGTCCACAGGGCGCACTTCCACACCGTGACGCTGCGCGTCCTGGATCAGTTGCGAGGCGCTGTAAAAACCCATCGGTAAGGAGTTGAGCATGCTGCACAGAAAGGCGGCGGGTTCGTGGTACTTGAGCCAGGCGCTGGCATAGACCAGCAAGGCAAAGCTGGCAGCGTGCGATTCGGGAAAGCCGTATTCAGAAAAGCCCTTGATCTGGCTGTAAAGGCGGGCGGCAAATTCGTCGGTGTAGCCGTTTTTCTTCAGGCCAGCTTTGAGTTTTTCTTCATAAAGAGAGAGTTTGCCCGTACGGCGCCACGCGGCCATGGCCCGGCGCAGGCCATCGGCTTCGACCGGGGTAAAATCTGCGGCTACCTGGGCCAGCTTCATCACCTGCTCCTGAAAAATAGGCACCCCACAGGTGCGATCCAGCACCTCTGCCACTTGTGGCGTCATGGGCTCGATTTTTTCCTGGCCATTCCGCCGTTTCAGATAGGGGTGCACCATGCCACCCTGAATGGGCCCCGGTCGCACAATGGCGACCTCAATCACCAGATCGTAGAATTTTTTAGGTTTGAGACGTGGCAGCATGGACATCTGCGCGCGCGATTCAATCTGGAACACGCCAATGGTGTCAGCCTGGCTCATCATCTCGTAGACCCGGGGGTCTTCTTTGGGCATGTTGGCCAGCGTCAGTTGCGGGCCGCCGCGTAACGCCGTGACCAGATTCATCGACCGGCGCAGTGCACTCAACATACCCAATGCCAGCACATCGACCTTCATCAGGCCCATGGCATCCAGATCGTCTTTATCCCACTGGATCACGGTGCGGTCTTTCATGGCGGCATTTTCGACCGGCACCAGCCGGTCAATCGGCCCACGGGTAATGACAAAGCCCCCGACGTGCTGCGACAAATGCCGGGGAAAACCCAGCAGCGTATCGGTCAGTTTGAGCATGAGTTGCACCGCTTTGCTGTCCGGGTCCAGCCCGGCCTCAACCAGGCGTAAGGGCAGTTCTTTGCGTTGATCCCACCAGGACAAATTACGCGAGAGGCGATCGAGTTGATCCGTACCCAGCCCCAGCGTGCGGCCCAGATCACGCAGCGTGGATTTGGGCCGATAGGTGATGACCGTGGCCGCGAGTGCAGCGCGTTCACGGGTGTATTTTCTGTACAGATACTGGATGACCTCTTCCCGCCGGTCATGTTCGAAATCCACATCAATATCAGGAGGCTCATCCCGCTCTACCGAAATAAACCGTTCAAACAAAGAGTTACCCAGGGCAGGATCGACCGAGGTAATGCCCAGCACGTAACACACCGCCGAATTGGCGGCCGATCCGCGCCCCTGGCACAAAATGCCCTCGCCACGCGCAAACTGCACAATGTCATGCACGGTGAGGAAATACGGTTCGTAGTTCCGGATGCGGATAACCTCCAGTTCATGTGCAATCTGCTTGCTGACCTTGTCTGGTACGCCCTCCGGGTAACGCCATTGCACGCCGGCTTCGGTCAGCGCGGCCAGATGTTGCGCCGCCGTCAGCCCTTCCGGCACCAGTTCGTCGGTCGGGTATTCATATTTCAGTTCTTCCAGATCAAAAGTGCAGCGCGCCGCCACCCGTACCGTTTCGGCCAGCAGGTCTGCCGGATAGAGCAACCCCAAGCGGTGGCGCGGGCGCAGGTGGCGCTCACCATTGGGGAACAAGGCATGGCCGCATTCCGCCACGGGTTTGTGCACGCGCAGCGCGGTCATCACATCTTGCAGGGCCCGGCGGGAGCGGGTGTGCATGTGGACATCTCCCGCCGCCACGCAGGGCAAGCCGGTCTGGCTGGACACCCAGCGCAACTGCTTGAGCCGTCCGGCATCATCCGGGCCTTGCAAGAGTTCAACGGCGATCCAGGCGCGGTCTTCAAACACAGACCGGAACCACAAGCCGTCATTGAGATCGGGTTGTTCGGGCGGAATCCACAAGGCCAGCAAGCCACGGGCAGCATCCGCCACATTGTCGCGGGTCAGACGATACTCGCCCTTGGTGGCGGCGCGACGGCCCAGGGTGATCAGAGCAGAAAGGTCGCCGTAGGCGTGTCGGTCAGGCGCCAGCAGCACCAGTTTCAGACCATCTTCCAGCGTAAATTCCGCCCCCACCAACAACTTGAGCGGGTCGCCTTTCATGGCGATAATGGCCTGCCAGGCCCGCACAATCCCCGCCAGCGAGCACTCATCGGTAATCGCCAGTGCGTGATAACCCAGTTCACGGGCTTTTTCGACCAGTTCCTGCGCGTGGGAGGCGCCCCGCTGGAACGAGAAATTGGAAAGACAATGCAGTTCGGCATACGCCGGTAAAGCCGTCAGGCCGTAGGTGACGGGGGTGTCTTCAGAAGATGCCATGCAGCCACCAGTCATGTTGGGAGTGGTCGTACCAAATCCAGTAACGGCGGCCCGAGGGGCCCCGCGCGGTGTAGTAGTCGCGGGCAATGGGGCTGTCATCCCACCAGCCGGATTCAATCCGTTCTGGCCAGCCTTCCATGGTCAAGGTTTCGCCATACCAGGGACGCTCGTTACGCAGGCTTAAGCGTTCGGGCTGGGCCAGCAACCAGCCAGGGCGTTCGCCCACCGGCAAAGGCGTACTTTGTTCACCAGGTTGGGCCATGCGCCAGGCCAGCTCCGGACGGTGATCTGACACGGTGGCCACGGCCCGCACCGCGCCTTCCCCCAGACGGGCAGATAACCGGGCCAGCAGGAGCTGGAAATTGGCGTTGCCCGCTTCATGCCCAAACAGGCCCAGCGGCATGCCGTCCAGTTGATGCAAATGCGCTGCAATCAGCGTCACCGTGAACGCCGGCGCAGCCAGTTCATAGCGCTCCAACCGTTCTTGCAGGATGGAGGTGAACTCGCTGGCGCGGCGGCCCGGCACACCAAAGCGGACCGTCAGTTCGCTGGGTGGGAGGTCTTCATGTTTAAGCCGCAGGAGAACCTCCTGGACACCCAGTCCCCGGCCGGAGAGGAAGGTCTCCAGTGCCTCAAACAGCCATTGACCGACCATGCCAAAACCATCCAGCGTCTCCACCGGGTAATCCAGGTCAACTGCATATTCAAACCGGTCTGGTGGCGTAAACGGGTCACGCGGATCGGCGGCCAGGCCCAGGGCCTGATCCAGCAAAAGGGGCAGATCGGTGCCAAAGCGGCGTTTGAGACCGGCACGCGGCAGGGCCATGACCTCTTGCAAGGTGTGCATGCCCAACTGTGCCAGGCCATCCAGCGTGGTATCGGGCACGGGCAAAACCGCCAGCGGCAACTCGGCCAGTGCCCACGCAATGTCTTTGTCTGCCATGACTGCTTTGGGACGATTGCACGCAGCACGCCAGGCGGCAGCCAGGGGCGTGGGCGCAATGCCGCTGGTCACGGTCAAACCAAACTGCTTCAAACCCGTGCTGATCAGTTCACGCAATCGCGCCAGACCACCAAAGTATTTGATACAGCCCCCAATCTCCAGCAAAAGGGTATGGGCCGCATCAATGACCACGGTAGGCGTAAATTGCAAGGCCCAGGCCGCCAGCACGCCCAATCTTTGCGCTTCCGCGTCTGGCTTGCGCACAAAAATATCCAGCTCGTTAGCCAGCGCAAATGCGGCAGAGAGCTTCATGCCCGGCTTGATGCCAAGGCCAGCCGCCAGGGTGTCAGCCAGCATCACCCGCTCGCCACTACCCTGGGGAATCACCACCAGACGCGGTTGTATATGCGCCGGATCAGTGGGTGAGCCGTGATGCCGTGGCGGAAAGACTTCCAGCGGCAACAACGGCAGGTGCAAGGCCAGCCAGAGCATACCGGGCCTCCTGACGCGTCAAGCAAACCGGGGCGGTCAGCGGTAAACCACGCCGTTTCAGAATGTGGACTTGCCAACCTTCGTCTGTCGTCGCGACAGACAAGCGCAATGGCAGCGGAGAAGGCACAGGATGACCGCGCCCCGGACGCAGCAAAAAGCCATAGCTCTGGCCGGATTTGGCGGCCAGTTGCAAGCGACGGCAGGCCCGATCATCAATAAACCCCTGAATCCAGCCCAGCACCGCACCGCAGGCCGGCTCACGCAGGGCTTGTTCCATGGCCCAGAGTGATTCCGTCACGCTGGCAGGTTGCAGCCAGAGCATACGGCCCGGGTCAATCCCCGCTTGCTGCCAGGCTGGGGCATAGGGCACTTGCGGGGGCGCAATCAACACGACTTCCCGGGCACGGGCAATCTGCCCCAGCGCGGGCCACAGCAAGGGAAGCTCTCCACTGCCGGTGCCATTGCCCAGCAAGAGCTCCGTCACACTACCCACGGCCCAGCCGCCGCCGGGCAACTGGGCATCCAGCGCCCGAAACGCCGACGGCACCGTGGCAGGCGCCGCGCCCATGCGCCCATCACCCCGCCAGACGGCCGGGTGCTGCAGAACAGAAACCAGCGCTGCATCGTTCATGATGATCAATCCTGAAAAACAAACTGTCGGACCGATCATATAGAACGTTCGTTCTATTATCAAATACACCAGATAAACGTCAAAACGCAGGTGTCGCCGGCCTGTGCCAGGATCATGAAATGCCAGAACCGCAGGGATCGCCAGCGCGCCACAGAGGTCGACTGATGTTTCTGGCAGTGCTCTATCACGCAAATAGCATTAAAACATCAGGGTGAACCTGAAACCGACCTGCGATGCATGATTCACAACTACATGGGCAGCGATCGGCCGGTTTTGCTAGAATCCGCAAGCTTCGGTATTTACTCGCCTTTTCGGGACCCCTACACAATGAGCCTGCGACATATCGCTCTCTCCCTGCTTTTCTGCATGATGACCAGCCACGTACTGGCTGGTGACTTTGAAGATATTCAGCAATTGCTGAAGGCCCACCAGTACAAATCGGTGATCGACCGCGCCGATAGTTATCTGGCCAAAAACCCCAAAGATGCCCAGATCCGCTTTCTGCGCGCCATTGCACTGACCGAGCTGGGTCGCAATGATGAGGCCATCAAGGCCTTCACCTCGTTGACCGAGGACTACCCGCAACTGCCGGAACCGTACAATAATCTGGCCGTGCTTTATGCCCAGCAAAACCAGCTGGACAAAGCCCGCACGGCGCTGATGATGGCGATACAGACCAACCCGTCGTACGCCATTGCCCATGAAAACCTGGGTGATCTGTACGCACGCATGGCATCGCAAGCTTATGACAAGGCACTGCAACTGGAAGGCAGCAACCAGAACGTGCAAAGCAAGCTGACGCTGGTCCGTGAATTGTTCAGCAGCAACCCGGCCATTGCACCGCACGCCACGCCGGCAACCAGTGGCACGAAGGTCGCGCAGAACACGCCGGTCAAGGCCACGCCTGCACCGACGCCAGTCGCAACGCCGCGCCCGACGCCAACGCCGGCACCCACACCAACCCCCAAGCCCACGGCAACGCCGACACCCGCGCCGACCCCGGCCCCGACGCCTGCGCCAGAAAAAGCCTCTGCGCCGCGTAATGCCGAGCAAGAGGACGTGATCGCCGCAGTCAATAACTGGGCGAACGCCTGGTCGCACCAGAACGTGAGCGGTTACCTCGCCGCCTACAGCCGCAACTTCAAGACACCGGGTGGCGCATCGTTTGCAGATTGGTCCAAAGAGCGCCGTGAACGTATCGCTTCACCCAAGTCAATTGAAGTAAGTGTCTCAAATATTAAAATCGACTTTACGAGTAGCGATACAGCCAGGGTAAAATTCCGTCAGTCTTACAAGTCGGATCGTCTGTCGGCACGATCTACTGGTAAAACACTCATCCTGGAAAAAAGTGGCGGTCGCTGGTTGATCGTCGAAGAGCGTACCTGAGCGATTTACTGAATGACCCGTACCATCAACTGGAGCAAGCTGATACTCAGTTTGCTGGCTTTGCTGCTACTTGCGCCCGCAGCACAACCACGCATGCCGATTGTCGCGCCTTACCAGTTGCATCCGTTACAGGACATCAAAGGTAACGCTACACAAGGCTCGCCCGAGCAAATGATTGTTGCCGCCATCGACGCCATCCGTGATAACCGGATGGCCGATGCGCGCGCCACGGTCGATGCCCTGCTCGCCAAAGAGCCCAATTACCACCTTGCCTATCTGTTGTCGGGCGACCTGTATGCCATGCAGGCCGGTCAGCTGGCGACGATGGGTGGCGCTGCGCCCGCAGGCACGGCAGACAAGCTGGAAGACCTGCGGCGGGAGGCCATGGTGCGGTTGCGCCGTGAAGCCAGCCCGCCCCCGGTTACCCTGCTGCCGGCGCAACTGGTGTCATTCTCGGACAAACAGAAATACGCCATTCTAGTGGACGCGGCCGCATCGCGATTGTTTGTCTTTCAGAACGACAACGGGGTGCCCAAATACGTGACGGATCATTACGTCACCGTCGGCAAGCTAGGCACAGAAAAGGTCCGGGAAGGCGATCAGCGCACGCCGCTGGGCGTTTACTTTGTCGACAGTCACATGACACGCCCGCAACTGGACAAAACCTTTGGCCAGCAAGCCGATCTTTACGGCGTGGGTGCCTGGCCCATCTCTTACCCGAACGAGCTGGACCGGCGTGAAGGCAAGACTGGCCACGGGATCTGGCTGCATGGCAGCCCGGCAGCAACGTACTCCCGTCCGCCACAAGCATCCAACGGCTGCGTGGTGCTCACCAATCCGGAACTGGCCAGCGTGCAGGCCTATCTGCAGATTGATGTCACCCCAGTGGTCATTGTGCCCAGAATAGACTGGCTGACGACCGCACAATGGCAGGAGCGCCATACTGCGGCGTTAACCTTGATTGATCGTTGGCGACAATCCTGGCAAGCACTCAATCTGCCTGGCTATCTGAATTACTACAGCAAGGACTTCACCAACAGTGACGGGCAAAACCTGTCGGTGTGGGCACGGCAAAAGACCGCATTAGCCCAGACCCGCAATGACGCCCAGATCAGTTTGTCCAACATCAGTCTCTTTACCGGCGGCAAGGATGGCATGCTGGTGGCCACCTTCGACCAGGACTATCGCAGCAAGGCACTGGATAACCGCATGCGCAAGCGTTTGTACTGGCGCAACGAAGATGGCGGCTGGCGGATTGTGTGGGAAGGTGCCGCCGGCGCAGGCTGACACCGTTCTACCGGCCTGACAGACAACAAAAAACCTCGCACTGGCGAGGTTTTTTGTTGTGGCTGAGCGACGCGCTCACACCACCATTTATAGCGTCAGGCCACCAGTGACTTCAATGGCCGCGCCGTTGATGTAGCTGGCTTCATCGCTGGCCAGAAACGCATACACGCTGGCAATTTCTTCTGGACGCGCCATGCGCTTCATCGGCACTTTCTCTTCCATGGCCTGAATCACTTTCTCTGGCATGGCGTTCAGAATCGGCGTGGCAACAAAACCGGGGCAAACCGCATTGGCACGAATCCCCTTTTTGCCCAGCTCCTTGGCCCAGGTTTTCACAAACCCGATCACGCCAAACTTGGAAGCCGCGTAATTGGTCTGACCAAAGTTGCCATAAACACCAACGACAGACGAGGCGTTCAGGATCACCCCCTGCCCTTGCTCGATCATGGTATCAACCACGGCCTTGGTACAGTTGTACACACCTTTGAGATTGATATCGATCACGCGATCAAACTGTTCTTCGGTCATCTTGAACAACTGGGCATCGGCCACAATACCGGCGTTATTGACCAGGATATCAATACGGCCAAAGCGGGATTTGACACCTGCCACCATCTCGGCAATCGTGGCCTTGTCGGTGACATCCACCAGGAAACCGGCCGCTTCTGTGCCCAGTGCCGTCAGTTCTGAAACCACTTGATCTACACCAGCGCGGTTAAGGTCACAGACCACAACCTTGGCGCCTTCTTGTGCAAACTTGAGCGCGGTAGCCTGGCCGATCCCGCTGGCGCTACCTGTAATAATGGCAACTTTATCCCTCAGTTTCATCGACTTACTCCTGCTGACGATAAGGTGCTGCACGCCCGGAGACTGAAAAAGTACCGCGCAGCAGTGAACGCGCCCATGCACGCCCGTGACAAGGCGTAGCATAGCGTGCGTTGTGCGTCGCAACAATAAAAAGAAGATGAAAACGGGACCGAACGGCCCCGGAGGATAAAACCAGGCGGGTTCAGCCGGCCTTGCGCTCGGCGTCGGCGGCTTGTTGTTGCTCTACCAGATCGCGGCAATCAACAACACGCAGATCATTATCACGGGCAAATGCCATGATGAACTGGAATACGCGGGGATCCAGCTTTTCCAGTTGCTTGTCTACAGCGACACAGCGCACGTTGTCCATCACCATGGGGCGAACATACGGGGCGTAGGAAAGTTTCTGGTCAAAACCGAAGGTAGACAGGATACCGGAGAGGCGTTCGGCCCAGTCACTTGGGCGGAATTGACGCCCGTCACTGGTGAGCCCCTGGATGACGATTTCGTATGGATTACAGATCATGTTGTGTGTATATCAGGGATTAAACTACGTGGCACGTTTCAAACGTGAGTATACCGGTATTTTAATTGCTGCGCATTGTCACAACACAAATAACCCGTACTTTTACTACAAAACTGAAGGCCATCATCATACCACTCCCGGCCCGTGCTGCCGATCAGCAATCCGCCTCATCCCCCGGTCGGAATCAGCGCAAGGATTGCGCAAAATCAAGTTTCTACAGTCTACGCGGTGATAACGCACCACTTCGAGTTTCAGGCGACAGACGCACGGTTTCAGGCCCAGGGCCAGCCCGTACACGTGCAGCACTTGCCACCCGGCCGTTTCACGCACAATAATGGTCGTTTTTTCAATCAATTGCGGGCCGTATGGCCAGCAACAGCGTGCCCTATGCGACACTATCTGCAGTTCAAGGATTTCACCCTCGACGAATACAAGTATCTGTTCAAGCGCGCCACCGTGCTCAAACAGAAACTGCGCGCTGGCGAGTTGTACCAGCCCTTGATTGGCCGCGTGCTGGCCATGATTTTCGAAAAATCGTCGACCCGCACCCGCGTTTCGTTTGAAGCCGGTATGGCGCAACTGGGTGGTCACGCCATGTTTATGGCGTCCAAGGACACGCAACTGGGTCGCGGCGAACCGATTGAAGATGTGGCCCAGGTCATCAGCCGCATGACCGACATTGTCATGGTGCGCACCTTTGAGCAAAGCATCATCGAGCGCTTTGCCGAAAACTCCCGCGTGCCGGTCATTAACGGTCTGACCAACGAATACCACCCCTGCCAGATCATGGCCGATATCTTCACCTACGAAGAACATCACGGCTCAATCGAAGGCAAGACCGTGACCTGGATTGGCGACAGCAACAACGTCAGCCGCACCTGGTTGCAGGCGGCAAAGATTTTCAATTTCAAACTCAAGCTCGCCTGCCCTGCCGGTTATGAAATGACCGTGCTGGATGGCCTTGAGTATGGCAAAGAACATTTCGAGCAATACCGCAACCCGTTCGAAGCGGCGCATGGTGCCGATATCGTGACCACCGACGTGAGCGTATCCATGGGGTATGAGCGCGAGACGCTGCAACGCAAGAAAGATTTCCTGAACTATCGGGTGACGGAAAAGCTGATGAGCGAAGCCGCCAAAGACGCCGTGTTCCTGCATTGCCTGCCGGCCCACCGTGGTGAAGAAGTTGATCCGGAAGTCATCGATGGTCCGCAGTCTTTGGTGTGGGACGAAGCCGAAAACCGCATGCACACGCAGAAAGCCGTCATCGAGTATTTGCTGCTGGGCGAAATCAAGGACTGAAGTTGTTAGGGATAACTGACCCCGTCACCTATGTGGCCGGCGCCACAGCCATTATTCTGATGCCGGGCCCCAATTCGCTGTTTGCGCTGTCCGTGGCTTCGCGCCGCGGCGTGCGGGCGGGCTTTGCCGCCGCCGCCGGCATTTTCACCGGCGATCTGATCCTGATGCTCGCCGCTGCGCTGGGTGTGGCATCATTAATGCATGCGTATCCGGTAGCGTTCGATGTTGTGCGCTATGCCGGTGCTGCATATCTGGCCTGGCTGGGCGTCAAGCTCTTGCTGGCCGGAGGCAACAAGCGCGCCATGGAAGACGTCCAGACGGACGTTCCGGCGCGTCATATTTATCGCCAGGCGATGTCGATTTCGCTGGTGAATGTCAAAGCCATCATTTTTTTCATGGCTTTCTTTCCCCAGTTTGTCGATCCATCGTACCCGCACATCTGGCTGACCTTCGGTGCCCTCGGCATCACTGTGCAAATCCTGAGTTTGTCGTATCTCAGTTTTCTGATTCTGGCCGGCGCCAATATCGCCAGGAAACTTTCTGGTCGAGCGTGGATTGCCACGGTATTGAAGAAGTTGACCGGCACGCTGTTTTTGAGCTTTGGCGCACGTCTGGCATTAAGCCGATGACGATGCCCATGCGTGCCGTACCGGCCTGCGACATCAACCCATGTTACAACCTTGCCTGATCAAGGATTTACCCCATGTCTGACGTAAAGAAAGTAGTGCTTGCCTACTCCGGCGGTCTTGATACATCGGTCATTCTCAAATGGCTGCAAGACACTTATCAATGCGAAGTGGTGACCTTCACCGCCGATCTTGGCCAGGGCGAAGAGCTGGAACCCGCTCGACAAAAAGCACTGAAGTTTGGCATCAAGCCCGAGCACATCTTTATTGATGACCTGCGTGAAGAATTCACGCGTGATTTCGTGTTCCCCATGTTTCGCGCCAATGCGCTGTACGAGGGCGAATACCTCCTGGGCACCTCCATTGCCCGCCCGCTGATCGCCAAGCGCCAGATCGAAATCGCCAATGCAGTTAACGCGGACGCAGTGAGCCACGGCGCCACCGGTAAGGGCAATGACCAGGTCCGCTTCGAGCTGGGCTACTACGCGCTCAAGCCGGGCGTCAAAGTGGTCGCGCCGTGGCGCGAATGGGATCTGCTGTCCCGTGAAAAGCTGCTGGCATATGCCGAAACCAATGGCATCCCGGTTGACATGAAGCACAAAAATGGTGGCGCTCCCTACTCCATGGACGCCAACCTGCTGCATATCTCTTTCGAAGGCCGCCATCTGGAAGACCCGAAGGCCGAGGCCGAAGAAAGCATGTGGCGCTGGACCGTCAGCCCGGAAGCCGCACCGGATGCAGCCGAATTCGTTGATCTGGAATATGAAAAGGGTGACGTGGTCGCCATCAACGGTGTACGCCTCTCCCCGGCGCAAGTACTGACCAAGCTCAACGAGCTGGGCGGCAAACACGGCATTGGTCGTCTGGACCTGGTGGAAAACCGTTACGTCGGCATGAAGAGCCGTGGTTGCTACGAAACCCCGGGCGGCACGATCCTGTTGAAGGCGCACCGTGGCATCGAATCCATCACCCTGGATCGCGAAGTCGCCCACCTCAAGGATGACCTGATGCCGCGCTACGCCAGCCTGGTGTACAACGGCTACTGGTGGAGCCCGGAACGCAAGGCACTGCAAGTGCTGATCGATCACACCCAGGAACGGGTCAATGGCTGGGTCCGCGTCAAGCTCTACAAGGGCAGCGTCTCGGTCGTGTCGCGTGACTCCAAAGACACGCTGTTCGATCAGACCATTGCCACCTTTGACGATGACGGCGGCGCCTATAACCAGGCCGATGCCGGTGGCTTCATCAAGCTGAACGCGCTGCGTATGCGCATTGCAGCCAGAAAGGGCCGCTAAGTCTGCGCACCTGGTCGGCAAACCTGCGGGTTTGCCGGCCCTGGTTTAACTACATACCGCACCGTTAACACCAGCCATGTCTGTCATTGATTCCTTTCTGAATATGCCCGAGGACACGTTTGACACGTTGTCCGTATCCATTCTGGTCACCGGCCTCATGATCTACATGGGCTTTGTGATCTATCGGATGGCGAAGGATTCCAATGCAGGCAAGTTCGGCACCATCATCCTGTTCTTTGTGCTGGGATTTGGCATGGTGGGTTTCATTATCAAAACCATTCTGACTGAAGTGCTGCAAAAGTAAGCTGCAGCCTGTCTTATCCATTGGAGTTTTTTCATGAGCCAGCAGTTCGATAACGTCTCCGTCATCAAGCAGGGCAATGTGTATTTCGATGGCAAGTGTGTCTCGCACACCGTCATCCTGGCCGATGGCACCCGTAAAAGCGTCGGCGTCATTCTGCCATCCCAACTGGTATTCAACACCGGCGCACCGGAAATCATGGAATTGATCGCCGGCAAATGCGTCGTGAAACTGGCAGGTGAAAGCGAAGCCCGCACCTATACTGGCGGTCAGTCTTTCAATGTGCCGGGTAACAGCAGCTTTGAAATCGACACCGTGGAAACACTGCATTACGTTTGCCACTTCGGCTAAGCGCCAATCAGTACATCACGCCCGGACTGCCTGTGCAGCGCCGGGCGTTTTTGCATTTCATGACCGGAAGAACGCATGACCACCATCGTGACCCATGCCGTCGTCGCCGCCACCCTGGTGCGGTTGCTACCGCGCGCCTGGCGTTCGACACCCTTGTACGTGCCGGCCATGTTCGGGGCCATGGCACCCGATCTGGACACGCTGGGTCTGACACTGGGCGTGCCTTACGGCAGCCCCTACGGCCATCGTGGCGCCACCCACTCACTGTTGTTTGCACTCTTGCTGGGCGGGTTGATGGCTCTGTGGCTAGCCAGACGACATGGCGCCGTGTGGCGCAACTGGGCCATTCTGAGCGCTTGCGTGTTTACCCACCCCATCATGGATGCACTCACCAATGGCGGGCGCGGTGTGGCCTTTTTCTGGCCATTGAGTGACGCCCGTTTCTTCCTGCCCGTTCACCCCATCATGGTCTCCCCCATTGGCGCACGATTTTTCTCTGCGCGGGGAGCGCTGACCATGGAAAGTGAACTGTTATGGGTCTGGTTGCCGTGCCTGCTGATCTGGCTGGCATTAACACTTTGGCCCGCCACCAAACGCCGTTAAAATCTGGCTGTTAACCCGAACCCGGACTCGCGATGATCACCCCTGCCTACGTGCAACTGATGGCGCAATACAATCGCTGGATGAACGAGCGCATGTACGCGCTGGCAGACGAACTGGGCGACGATCTGCGTATGGCGGATCGGGGCGCATTTTTTGGTTCGGTACACGGCACGCTGGATCATCTGGTCCGTGGCGATCTCAACTGGCTGGCTCGCTTTAACAATGAAGCCCTGCCCGACTTCGGGCCGGAGGCACTGGTCTGTGCCACCTGGCCAGTGCTGCAAGCGCGCAGAACCGAGGTAGATGACCAGATTGATCGCTGGGCGCAGGCGGTCAGTGACGCCTGGCTGCAAGCACCGTTCTCCTGGTACAGCGCCATGTATGATCGGGATATGCACATGCCGGCCTGGATTGCGGTCAGCCATTTCTTCAACCACCAAACTCATCACCGGGGCCAGCTCACCACCTTGTTTACCCAGTTGGGCGTGGACCCGGGCATTACCGACTTACCCATGATGCCGACGCTGGAAAGCGCGGGCACACGCCGTTAAAAGCGGCCAAACCATATAAAACAGGAGTACAACATGCCCTCTTTTGACATCGTGTCTGAAGTCAACGACGTAGAAGTACGCAATGCGCTGGAGCAAACCAACAAGGAAGTCAGTACCCGCTTTGACTTCAAAGGCTCTGACGCGCGCGTTGAACACGCCGAGAAAGTGCTGACCCTTTTTGCCGACAATGATTTTCAGCTGGAACAGGTCAAAGACATCCTGACCGCCAAGCTGACCAAGCGTGGCGTTGATATCCGTTGCCTGGATGAGGCCAAGAGCGAAAAGGTGTCTGGCAACAAGGTCAAGCAAGCCATCACCGTGCGCACCGGGATCAGTGGCGATGAAGCCAAAAAGATCGTCAAACTGATCAAGGACTCCAAACTCAAGGTGCAAGCGGCCATTCAGGGTGACGAAGTCCGTGTCTCTGGCGCCAAGCGCGATACGCTGCAAGAAGCCATTGCCGTGATCCGCAAGCAGGTCACGGATTATCCGGTGCAGTTCCAGAACTTCCGCGACTGATTTGCGACCACACCCGAAAAACATCACCAGGTACAAAATCACAGCAATTGCTTGATTGCTATCAATATTCTCCGTGCGACTCCGCGTCATGATCATGTCATTACATGTTCAGCGTGACAGGAGTCACATCATGGAAAATACCCCTTGGGAAGCCCTGTTCTTTTCGGATATCGGCCTGCTTAGCCTGTTTACCATTGGCTTTGTAGTGGTCATGGCGGTTTATATTTTCCTGTTCGTCCGGCGCAATGTGATCAACGCCGTTGATCCGGAGACCGTAGAAACAAGAGAACCCCATACGCCACAACACTCCTGAATGTTGTGCAGCAAACAAAAAGACCGGCATTTGCCGGTCTTTTTGTTTGCTGCACGCCAGGTGAACCACCTTAGCGTGTTGCGACTGAACGTGTTTTATCAATCAGATAAAAGTGCTCGTGACGCTCACCCGGGCGGGCACCATCCCACAACACCATCGATCCGGGCGGCGGATCACCCGCCACCAGTTGCAGGCGGCAGTTGGTGACATCACGCCGTTGTAGCGGCATACGTGAGAAATAATCTACCGAGGCGGCCATGGAGTCAGACACCAGCGAGCCATCAATACACCCTGGCGCTTGCTTGTTGACCGCTACTTGCAGGCTGTCGACCACGGTGCGATAGCTCTTGGAGGCATCCAGCCAGGGCTGCCAGAGGCCCATCAGTGCGCCCCAGAGCAAAGTGACCCCGCAGGCCCAGTTGGTAATCGCCAGGCGACCCAGGGGCCGTTTTCGCAGCAACACCCAGCACCAGGTCACCGAGATCAGCAGTGTAAACAGCACGCCTGCCCACACAATGTGCGGATGCCATGATGGACTGGCTTCGTACAGGGTTTTGGCCCAACTGGCTGGCGTGCCGGTGGTTAGCACAAGCCAGGCGCACCACAGCAGAAAGGTACCCACACCAAACGTCATGATGCCAAACCAGTTCAGCGCGGCCGCAGCCCCGCGTTGCAGGCGATCTATCCCACTGGTGGTCAGCAAGGCAAGCGCGGGCAACACCACCAGCAACGCTGACTCACCGATCAAATCCCCGGCCAGCGACAACCAGATGGAATTGAGCACCAGCGCCAGCAATGGCAATGTCAGCCGGGGCTGTTTCAACTCGCCCCGATTAGACCAGGCACCCCAAAGACCGAGCGGCAAAATAGGCCAGGCAAACCACAAGACAATCGAAAAATAGAACCCAAAAGAATGAAACGATTGCCAGGAGGCAAGACCACCAAATGCGCCAAAGGCGTAGTAATCCAGCCAGAGCTGAAACGCAGAGGGATTGGTATGGTACAGATCAACCACCCAGATCAGCCCCAACGGCACCGCCGTCACCAATGCCGTCAATAACGTGGCCAGATACCAGGCGCGTCGCCACGGCCGAAAACCCAGCAACATCACCGCGGTAATGAAACTCAGCAGGAACTCACCCCAGGACGCACCAAGCAGCAGCATGAGCCAGGACAAGCCCAGCAGCAGCCCACCCTGCACGGGTTGGCGCAACGCCCAGGCCAGCGCATACAACTGCCAGCTAAAGCTCGCCAGCAAGATGACCTGCGGCGCCAGGTGGTGACCCCAGATAATCAGGCCAATGCAGCCGATCAAAGCCATCACCGCAACGCGGCCCTGGCGGCGGCCGTAAAGCTCGCGCCCGGCCAGCCCCAACCCCCACATCGCCAGCGCCATCCAGGCGCCGGTGGCAAGCCGCGCAGCATCGAGCGGCGCCATCCCCAGGTGCGACAAGGGCCAGGCGAACAGGCAGGCGGACCAGTAATAAAGAGGGCCGTACAACAGATACGGGTTATCACCCCACCAGGGCAGCGCCCAGTGCTGGCCATCCAGATAATGGCGAATCACCGCAGCGGTTTCCAGCTCGGCCGGCTTCCAGGGATCGTGTCCGATCAGGCCGGGCAGCAACCATACAAGACAAAGCAGCAGCAACATCCACGGGCGTTGACCCGGGGGTAAAGGCTGCTCGCGTTCGGTTTCGGGGACGTAGGTAAGCATGCGGGGATTCTAACCGCCAAAGCGCGGGAAAGGACAGATACAAAAAAGGCAGCCTTGAGAGCTGCCTTTTTTGTGATACACACAACAGCGGTGCTGAATCAGCCCTTGTTGCTGGTGTACATGCCGTATTTCTGACGGAACTTCTCGACGCGGCCAGCGGTATCCAGAACCTTTTGCTTGCCGGTGTAGAACGGGTGCGATTCGGACGAAACGTCCAGACGCACAACCGGGTATTCCTTGCCATCAGTCCACTTCATGGTTTCGCCGCCACGAGCAGTCATGGTGGAACGGGTCAGAAACTTGAAATCAACGCTGGCGTCAAAAAAGATAACGTCTTTGTATTCGGGATGGATACCGTCTTTCATTTTACTTTCCTTTTTACATGAGCGCGCCGGGGTTGTGCCGACGCAAAACGCGCATTATGTCAGTCCCACCCATTCACCGCAAGGAAAACCGCAGTAAACCGGACAGAAAAAGGCACAAAATACGCAAGCAGTTCAAGACTTTGAAGCCCGAACCCGCAAAACAGTCCCAAGGTGTTACTGCCAATGAAAAACCGGCGGTATAAACGCCGGTTTTTCATTCATCCACACAAGCAGCGGAAGCGGTGCAGAAAAACGCCCCGACAAGGCAAACCAGCGCAGACAGTACATGCAAGTACGGCAAGCTGGTTTAACGCTGTCAGGGCGTTTTTATGCGCCGCGCCAAATCAACGACGCATGGAGTCGAAGAAATTGGAGTTGTTCTTGGTTGCCTTGATCTTGTCCTGCAGGAACTCCATCGCTTCCAGATCATCCATCGGGTAGAGCAACTTGCGCAGCACCCAGATCTTTTGCAGTTGTTCCTGCGGAATCAACAACTCTTCACGACGCGTGCTGGAGCGGTTGATGTTAATGGCCGGGAACAAGCGCTTTTCCGCCATGCGACGGTCAAGGTGGATTTCCATGTTACCGGTGCCCTTGAACTCTTCGTAGATCACATCATCCATACGCGAGCCGGTGTCGATCAACGCGGTGGCAATGATGGTCAGGCTACCGCCCTCTTCGATATTCCGGGCGGCACCGAAGAAACGCTTGGGACGTTGCAGTGCATTGGCGTCCACACCACCGGTCAGCACCTTGCCAGAGGCCGGCACTACGGTGTTGTAGGCGCGGGCCAGACGGGTGATGGAGTCCAGCAGGATCACCACATCTTTTTTGTGTTCCACCAGGCGCTTGGCCTTTTCAATGACCATTTCAGCCACTTGCACGTGGCGCGTTGCCGGTTCGTCAAAGGTAGAGGAAACCACCTCGCCCTTCACCGAACGCTGCATTTCGGTCACTTCTTCCGGACGCTCGTCAATCAAGAGGACGATCATGACTACGTCCGGGTGATTGCTGGTAATGGCATGCGCAATGTTTTGCAGCATGACGGTTTTACCGGATTTCGGCGGCGCCACCAGCAATGCGCGCTGACCGCGGCCAATCGGCGCAATCAGATCAATAATACGGCTGGTGACGTTTTCTTCTGCCTTGACGTCGCGCTCCAGCTGGAGGCGTCGGGTCGGGAACAGCGGCGTCAGGTTTTCAAACAGGATTTTGTGCTTGGCGTTTTCCGGCGGCTCGCCGTTGACCTTGTCGACCTTCACCAGCGCGAAGTAACGTTCGCCATCCTTGGGGGTACGAATCTCGCCTTCAACCGTATCGCCAGTGTGCAGATTGAAGCGACGAATCTGCGACGGGCTGACATAGATGTCATCCGGACCGGCAAGGTAAGAGGTATCCGGGCTGCGCAGGAAACCAAAACCATCGGGCAGCACTTCCAGCGTACCATCACCGAAAATGCTCTCGCCCTTTCTCCCCTGGTTTTTCAGCAGCGCAAAGATCAGATCCTGCTTGCGCAGACGGCTGGCGCCTTCGATTTCGTTGGCGATAGCCATGTCGACAAGTTCAGAGACATGGTGATGTTTTAGATCGGACAAATGCATGCGATTGGGCCGTTGCTGTGAAGCAATAAGAAAAATAAGGGAGAGAGAGAGACGTACCGATAAATACGAATTGCGCCGTGGCAGAAGGACTCTGGCACGCGCAGTAACGCCGTAAGGGTATACGGCGTAAACTTGCACTGTCAAGCAACCAGCGACACAAGGGTGTCGCTGGTGTTGCGTGTTCAATACGCTTGGGCCCGGAAAACATCCCGACCCGGCAAAAGCTTACAGGTTGCTGTCAAGAAATGCGGTCAGTTGCGACTTGGACAGTGCGCCCACCTTGGTGGCCTTCACTTCGCCGTTCTGGAACAGCATCAGGGTCGGGATACCACGGATGCCGTACTTCGGCGGGGTGCCCTGGTTTTCGTCAATGTTCAGCTTGGCCACTTTGAGCTTGCCTGCATATTCGCCGGCCACTTCGTCCAGGATCGGGGCGATCATCTTGCAAGGACCACACCATTCGGCCCAGTAATCGACCAGAACGGGGGTTTGCGATTTCAACACTTCAGTATCAAACGAAGCGTCGGTGACGTAAGAGATGTGCTCGCTCATAAGGTTCTCCAGGCGTTGCGGGTAACGGTGCGATATCAATAAACAGACCACCGGTGGCGCCATGCAACCGGTCATTGGCGACTATGCTAACGGATGCTGTCGCAAAATCCCAATCAATTTGATTCGTCTGGTTGATACAAAAATACTATGGGGCCGCAATAGTCGATTTCAAGCGCCCTGCCCGGTCACACCGCTGTCACTTTTTCCACAACATCATAGTGCGGCTTCCACCGCGTCGGATAATCGCTCTACGGCGGTCACGGTCATGCCTTCAATGGGCTGGCGCGGACGGTTGGCATGCGGGACGATGGCATGGGTAAAACCGAGCTTGGCCGCCTCACGCAGGCGCTCCTGACCACGTTGCACCGGGCGCACCTCGCCTGCGAGGCCAACCTCGCCAAAGATCACCAGTTTTTCTGGCAAGGGGCGGTCTTTGAGCGATGAAACGATGGCCAGCAAGATCGCCAGATCGGCCGCCGGCTCGTTGATGCGCACGCCACCCACGGCATTGATGAAGACATCCTGGTCAAATACCGCAACGCCGGCATGGCGATGCAGTACAGCCAGCAACAAGGCCAGCCGGTTTTGTTCAATCCCCACCCCCAGGCGCTTGGGCTGGGGTGCATGGGTGTCATCGACCAGCGCCTGGATTTCCACCAGCATGGGTCGGGTGCCCTCTTGCGTCACCAGCACGCAAGAACCTGGTACCGGTTCGCGATGCTGGCTCAGAAACAGCGCTGATGGATTGGTGACCTCTTTAAGGCCACGATCGGTCATGGCAAAAACGCCCAGCTCATTCACCGCGCCAAAACGGTTCTTGATGGCGCGGATCAGCCGGAAGCTGGAATGCGTGTCGCCCTCAAAGTACAACACGGCGTCGACGATGTGTTCCAGCACGCGCGGCCCGGCCAGTGCGCCTTCCTTGGTCACATGACCCACCAGCAAAATACTGATCCCGCTACGCTTGGCAGCACGGGTCAGTTGGGCCGAGCACTCGCGCACCTGGGCCACGCTGCCAGGCGCCGAACTCAGCGCTTCCGAATACAAGGTCTGGATTGAGTCAATCACCACCACCTGCGGCTTTTCCCGATCCAGTGTGGCAAGGATTTTTTCCAGGTTGATTTCTGGCAAGAGCCCGACCGGCCCGTTGGCCAGCTGCAAACGACGCGCACGCAAGGCGATCTGCTCGGCAGATTCTTCGCCGCTGACGTACAGCACGCGGACCCCCGCCGACATCTGGGTCAGGGCCTGCAACAGTAGCGTGGATTTACCAATCCCCGGATCGCCACCAATCAGCACTACGCCACCGGGCACCAACCCCCCGCCAAGCACGCGGTCAAGTTCGGCAAGACTGGTCGGCGTGCGGGGCAGGTCAATGGCCTCCACATCCGATAACTGGCGAATGGCACCATCGGCCGCCAAAGACTGAAACCGCGCAGGCGCCGTGGATTGCGCCACCGCTTCGGTCAGCGAATTCCAGTCCCCACAATGCGGGCACTGGCCCTGCCATTTGGGTGAAGTACCGCCGCAGGACTGACAAACAAACAGGGATTTGATTTTGCTCATGCCCGCTATTAGAACATGAGCGCCGCCCTGGGCGCTGCGCCCAAAACAAAAACGGGCTCCGCAGAGCCCGTTGGCGAAGCACCCGCAGCGCGGATGATCAGGAGATGTACTGGAACAAGCTCAGGCCAGCCACTTTGGAATACGTCTGGCGCGCCGCTTCCAGTGTGGTCTGGTTCTGCGTGAAGTCACTGATGGTCTGCGCGTAATCCAGCCCGTTCAGGTCGGCAATGGTCGAGCTATACGCCAGATTCAGATTGGAGTTGGTGCTCTGTTGCTGGGTCGATTCTTTCTGCCATGCGCCAATGTTGGCGTTGACCGTCACGGCCGTATTGAGCGTGTTACCCAGCGCAGAAATCACGCTGTTGAGCTGGTTCTGGAACGCAGCCTGCGCCGTGCCGGAGGTATCGGTGGCGTAATTGGTCAGTGCGTTAGAGAAATTCTTGATGGTGGTAAAGACATCCTGATTGGTACTGGCCGCCACATTGAAACTGTCACCGGCCTTGGGTGTGCCAGTCATGTTGATGCTGGCGCCAAAGTTCCAGTTGGCGATCAACGGTGTGGCCGGATCACCCGGTTGCTGCGACAACTGGATGTCACCACCATCGTTATAAGCGCGCGGATAAGCACCGGTACGCGCGCCGGAGGTGGTGTAGTCATAGCCATCCAGCAGTGACTTGTTGTAATTGGGGTTAGCCGTGCCGTTAGGCAAGGTCTGCAAGTTGTCCACAATGTCGTAGGTCACTGTGGGCGGGGCGCTGGGGTCTGTGGTGTTAGGCTGGGTCTGGAAAACGATGTTGAAATTCTGATCGTTAGTGGTCGAATTCCATTGCGATTTGTCCAGCACCGTCCCCGCCCCAATCAGGCCGGTACCGGTATTGGTGGCTGCAGCGGTATCGTTAAATGTCCCGTTACCGTTCTTGATCTGCTGGAAGATTTGCGAACCTGCCAGCGACGTGGGCAGCGCGCGCGAGCCGGAAATCTGCACTTGGCGCTGGCCTTGGTCGCCGTTGTAGGTCACGTTGCCGAAACTGGTTTCGGTAAACGGTTTAACGCTGCCCTTGTAACCCGAGAACAGATATTGACCGCTGCCATCCGTAGCATTGGCAAGGCCCAGCAGTTGCTGGTAGTTGCCCAGCAATTGCGCATTGATCGCCTGCTTGTCAGAACCGGTTTGCGAGGCATTACCCGCCTCAATGGCCAGCGACTGGATATTCTGGATCGCAGTGATGATGGAGCTGATATTGGAGCCTTGCAGTTGCAACGCCGAATCCGCCGATTGGGCGTTGGTGTTGTACTGCGTGGTCAGATCCTGCGATTGGGTCACATTCAACAGGCGCGCAGAACCCACCGGATCATCTGCCGGCGTCAGGATTTTGCGACCCGTAGAAAGCTGCTGTTGCAGCTGATTCTGCTGATAGGTCAGCATATCCAGATTCTGCGTGTTCAGATTGTAGATGGTGCTGGTTGCAATACGCATGTTTCAAACCCCTGACGCCGCCGACCCACCAGGTTGATCCTGGCGGCTCTCGCCGACAACTGGCATTAACTGGAAGTTCATCGCGCCGGCGCTGGCCGGCACATCAATTCTGTCTGTCTACCTGTATATCGGCAGAAAACGGCCAGACTTAACTGATATTCACGATCGACTGGAACGCTTCCTGGGCAATCTGGATCACTTTACTGGCGGCCTGATAAGCCTGCTGGTAGCGCAGCAGATTGGCGGCTTCCTCATCCAGGTTGACGCCAGCCAGCGAATCCCGTGCTGTCTGGGCATTGGTCAACACCGTGGTCTGGGCCTGCGACATCACCTTGACCTGGTTTGTCTCGGTCCCGATATTGGACACCATATTGCTGTAGGCGTCCTGATAAGTCACCGTACCGTTCAGCAGTAATTTGGAGGTCTGCAGATTACCCAGCGCCAAAGCGTTGCGGTTATCCGAAGTGCCGGCCACCGTCGGCCCGACCGTAATGGAGTCACCCGTCGCCGGCGTGCCATTGAGCACCATGTTCCAGCCGTTGTAGCTGACCGTCATGCCGGCGGTATACGTCTGCGCGGCAGTGGTCACGCCGGTTGTGCTATCCGTCAGCGTGTAGGTAGTTGGGGACGTGAAATTGAGCGTCACCGGGTCTTTCAAAGCCGGGTTGATCGAGCCGCTGGTCGTGCTGGTCGGCGGGGTGGTGACCGTCGGCTGCGTCAGCGTAACCGAACCCGTATTGTTGATGTTGGCATTCGCCGTAATCGGTGCTGCCGCTGCCACCAGCGAGGGGTCAGAGGTCGCCACCGACATGCCGGAAATCAAATTGGCCACGGGTTGCACATTGAAACTGTCGCCCGCATTCATGGTGCCGCTGGCAATGCTGACCAGGAAACCATCCGCCCCGACCGGACCCGCCGCCACTTGTGCAGCGGTAAACGTGGTCTGCGTGTTGTCGGACAAACGCGTCATGGTGTAATTGGTGCCGTCGTAGCTGAACTTGTAATTGCTGGTGGTCAGCTTGGTGGCATCGCTGATATAGCCGGTGAGTTGCGCGTTACCGGTATTGAGCGAATTGGCATTGACCGAACCCAAGGCGGGCGGGAACGAGAACGTCCCGGCACCGCTGGCCGCCGGCGTGCTGCCCGACTGCAAGGTCACACCCAATCCGGTAAAGCCGGCCGTCATCTGTGCGCCGGTAATGGTCGCGGTCGAATTATCGGTCAGCCGCGTCAGCGTGTAATTGCCGGAGGCACTGTCATATGCCAGCGAGAAGTCAGACTGCGGCGTTGGCGAGGATGCCGTCGGCAGGCTCACGTTGACATTCACGCCATTGACGCTGGCTGTGAAATTGGTGGCACTCGGGTAAGAGAAAATGTTCTGCCCGATGTTGCCGTTCAGATCCTGCCCGGCCTTTTGCTGCGCATTGAAGGTTTGCGCCAGACCAATGGCCGTCAGGTTGAGCGTGTTCTGCGCCAGCGTCAGCGAATTGTTGCGGAAATCCAGCAGCCCTTGCAGGCTGCCACCGGCCAGCGAGTTATCCGGCAAATAGACCGTGGTGTTATTGAGTTTGTACGCCACCGAAATATTGGCCGGATTGGCTGGCGATTGCACCGCCGCCAACTGAAACGCACTCCCACCCACGACCACGTTCTGGCCATTGCCAATGAACACGTTCAAGGTGCCATCACTATTGGTGACGGTGGTGGCTTTCACATACTGGTTCAGGTTCTGTACCAGTTCATCGCGCTGATCCAGCAAATCGTTGGGCGGCTGCCCGGAGTTGCCCAGCACGGAAATCTGCGAATTCAGATTGGCAATCTGGGTGGTGATGGCGTTGATGCTGTTGACGGTATCGCTGATCTGGCCGTTGGTGGTGGTCGCTTCCTGTTGCAACTGGGTGTTGAACGTCTGGAAACGGGCCACCAGCGTTTGGGCCGACGTCAGCATTGCCGTGCGCGAAGGCACATCTGACGGATTGCTGGACACCCCCTGCACCGAGGTAAAAAAGTCCTGCAGTGCCGGCGACACACCCGCGGTCGGGTCTGCCACGATGTTGTCGATGTCCTGCAATTGGGACAGATAGGAAGTCAAATAACTGTTTTGCGACGTGGCCGATTGCAGATTCTTGGTCAGGAACTGGTCATATGCGCGCTTGATGGTATCGACCTGAACACCCATGCCCACAAAGCCGCTACCCGTTTGCTGCGGGTAAGGCGCACTTTGCACGATGCTCTGGCGCGAATAGCCGGGCGTGCTGGCATTGGCGATATTGTGGCCGGTCGTCACCAAGCCCAGATTCGCCGCGTTCAGACCCGATACGCCGATACTGAAAACACTCATTGTCCTGCTCCATACTTGTTCGCGGCAGCTGGTTTACCCACAACCACCGCTTTCACCTGATATCGGCCAGCCAGCCCGATTCTTGACCGCATCGACCGGTCAACCGCCCGGTCGCGTTCAACTTTTGCCCGTTCAGGCGTCACCCGCACCGGCCATCTGTCTTTGCACGCGGGCAGCCACCAGAGCCAGCTTGCCCGCATAAGACGGGTCTGTGGCATAGCCTTTGGACTGCAACGCCGTGCCATACCCTTTTGCATCGCTCCCCGAACCCACCGCATCACTAAAACGCTTCTTGATGATGCTGGCGTAATCGCTCATGGCATCTGCATAAGAGTCATACGCGCGAAATGTCTCGGTCTTCTTTTGCGCCACACCATTCACGTATTCCGTGGTGGTGACATCTGCCGTCTTGCCTTGCCAATCCTTGCCGGCCTTCACACCAAACAAGTTATGCGTATCCTGGCCGGCGGCATCGGTGAGCGGCTTGCGGCCCCAACCGGTTTCCAGCGCGGCCTGGGCCACCAGTACATGCGGCGAAACCCCTAACGTGGCGCTGGCCGATTTGGCTGCATTGCCAATCTTGTCGATAAACGACGAGGTATTGCCGCCGTCACCGGCATCTTTTGCCGCCCCCGCTGCCGCTGTTGCCGGTTTGGTGGTCAGCGTGCTGCTTTTGCCAAACGGATTGGGCGGAGTGTGCCAGGCCTGCTTCAGCAAAGACGGATCTTGTTGAATGCTGATCTGCCGCACGATGGCATCTGCCAACCCAACCCCACCATGCGCCGACATGTTCGACGCAATCTGCTCGTCATACATGCTGCGAAACATGCTGGACGCCGGCGAGCTTGAGAGCGTGTCGTACTGCGGCGTCGCGTCGCGCATGGACTTGAGCATCTGCTGCATCAACAGCGCTTCGAACTGCTGCGCCACGGCTTTGACCCCGGCCTGCGAATTGGTATTGGCAGTCTGGCGCAAAGCAGTGATGCTGTTCGGATCAGAGGCTAAGGCTTGCGCCAGATTACTGCGGCTGGCCGGGCTGTCTAACGTCATGGGGTCGTATACACGGTGGTGTCTTTGTAGCTGTATGAAGCAATCGGCGTGCCAGGGGTGTCTTGGGGGGTTAGCGCCTGACGGCGCGGGTTTTAAAATCGTTTGATACCGGCGGTGGCCGGAGCACGTTACTTTTCTTTGCTTCGCCAAAGAAAAGTAACCAAAAGAAAGGCGACCCCAGCCTGCCCCCTGGTGGGTACCCCCACAAAGGCGTTGGTGTACCAGATGACAGTTGCAGCGGGGTGGCGGCCCTCCGGGCTGCCCTCGGTTGGTCGGGAGCCCAAGGTCTCCCTCCACGCCCTCGGCGCTTGGCTTTAATGGGGGAGAAAGTCAAAAGCAACGGCAACGGCCAATTCAACGCGCGTCCCACTAACTCGTCATTCCGGCCTTGAGCCGGAATCCAGCTGCGATGTTTGCATGCCGCCAAGGTGAGTTCGGAGTGATGGTGGTCCTCCACCGCAAGCAGCCCGTGGGGCTGCGCACTGGATTCCCGCCTTCGCGGGAATGACGAGGTGGTGGGCAAGGTAAATCATTCTTGCGAGCAGGAGGTTGGCAGGGGTGGCTTTGGTCTTTGATGTTGCTTTTGACGTACCTCCCCTCCGGCAGCGCCGAGCATCGCAGCGGGGCCCGGGGCTTCGGCGTAAGGGTGTTTGAGCCCGCAGGGCGAGTTCCTGCCCCTTGGTGGGTACCCCCGCAAAGACACAGGCGCACCAGATGGTCGTTGCAGCGGGGCTGGAGCCCGCCGGGCCAGGCGAGAAGCACAGGGAACCCACGCAGTGGGCGCTGTCGCAGGGTCGCCTTTCTTTTGGTTACTTTTCTTGGGGCCGCCGAGGCTGGCGAAGCACCTCGGCGGCCCCAAAGAAAGTAACGTGCTCCGGCCACCGCCGGTATCAAAAACCAACCGCGCCGCAAGGCGCCAATACAAATACCTCAACCCCCCAAAAAAAACGCCCGACCCCGGGGGTGGGTCGGGCTGACGTGACGCGGCAGGGGGATACCGCGTCAAATCACCTCAAGGTCAGCCTTGAGGCTGCCGGCCGCCTTCATGGCTTGTAAAATCGCCAGCAAATCCTGGGGGGTTGCGCCAACGGCGTTGAGGGCGCGCACGACGTCACGCAGGTTAGAGGCCTTGGGCAGGCGCACGATATTGCCCTTGTCGGCTTCAATCTGGATATCCGCATTCTGCACGCGGGCAGTACGGCCACCCGCCAGCGGTTGCGGTTGCACCACCGTGTTCATGGCGGCAATGGTCACGGTCAGATTGCCGTGGGCCACCGCGCAGGGGTCAACCTGCACGGTCTGGTTCATCACAATAGAACCGGTACGGGCATTGATGATGACTTTGGCGGCGACTTCCGCTGGCGTCACATCCAGCCCTTCCAGCCGGGAGAGAAACGCCACCCGCTGGTTGCTGTCTTCTGGCGCACGCACCTGGATCACCCGGCCATCCTGCGCGGAGGCAATCGGGCCAAACTGGCTATTGATGGCGGTCACCAGGTTGCTGGCGGTGGTGAAGTCAGTGTGTAGCAGTTCCAGCTGCACAAAATCCCCCTGCCCCACACCGCCTGGCACCGAGCGTTCCACCGTAGCGCCATCCGGAATCCGCCCGGTCGCCAACTGGTTGACTTGCGTGCTGGAACCGCCTGCCGATGCGCCTGCACCGGCCACGACCACGTTGCCCTGGGCCATGGCGTAGATTTGCCCATCCACACCCTTGAGCGGGGTCAGCACCAGCGTGCCGCCACGCAAAGACTTGGCGTTACCGATCGACGAGACCGTGACGTCCAGCGGCTGACCGGGGCGGGAGAACGCGGCCAGATTGGCCGTGACTGTCACCGCCGCCACGTTCTTCAATTGCAGGTTGCCACCGGTGGGCACTTGCACACCCAGGTTATTGAGCATGTTGATCACCGATTGCACGGTGAACGGGGTCTGAGTCGTCTGGTCGCCACTGCCATCCAGACCGACCACAAGGCCGTAGCCAACCAGCTGGTTGGGCCGCACGCCAGCAATACTGGCAATGTCGCGCACCTTGTCGGCCTGGGCGATACCCGCCGCCAGCAGCAACAGGGCACACAGGAAGAAGCGCTGGAAAAGATTCGTCATGGTCATGGTTTTCACGCGCACTCTTAGTAAGGCATCACACTGAGGAAAAAGCGCTGCAGCCAGCCCATGGTGGTGGCGTCAGCCAGTGCGCCAACGCCCAGTTGTTCGATCCGCGCATCGGCCACTTTGGTCGAGGGGATGGTATTGCCGGCCTGAATATCGGTCGGGTTCACAATGCCGGTCAGGCGCAGCGTGTTCACATGGCCGTTGATGGCGATCTGTTTTTCGCCGCCCACCTGCAGATTGCCGTTGGCCAGCACCTCAATCACCGTCGCGGAGAGCGAGCCAGTAAAGGTATTGGTGTTGTCGGTCGAACCATTACCGGCAAACTTGTTTTCGTTGCTGGTGCTCATGGTGGCGCCCATGAACTCACGCAGGTAGCCTGGCATGCCCGGCAAGGAACCACTGCCGCTCAGGCTGAGCGAACCCTTGCGATCGGTCGAGGTATCGACCTTGTTGGTGGCCGAGAGGTTTTCCGCAATGGTGATGGTCAGCACGTCGCCAATGCGTTTGGCGGTGCGCTCTTCAAACAACTGGCGGGAGTTGGCGGTCTGGAAAATCGAACCCTGGTTGTAGTTCGATTGCAGGGAAGGCTCTGGCCGCACTGTGGTCGGCGCCGTCACAATCGATTTGGGTTGCACCACCGCGCAGGCGCCCAGCGACAACGTGATCGCTGCCAGCATCAGTCGCACCCAGGATGATTTGCTCACTGCCATGTTCATGCCCTTCTCTCATACCGTCTTGCTGCCCACGGCCGGGGTGGCCGCGGGGTTTACCGCATTAGTGTGTGGCTGGCGTGATGCCGTTTACATCGATTCCAGCTTTTGCAGCATCTGATCCGATGTCGTCACCGCGCGCGAGTTGATTTCATACGCGCGTTGCGCCTGGATCATGTTGACTAGCTCTTCCGTCACGTTGACGTTAGAGGTTTCCACATAACCCTGGTTGATCGCCCCCAGACCGTTGGTGCCTGGCTGGCCTGCGGTCGGCGCGCCAGAGGCATTGGTTTCCAGGAACAGATTGTCGCCAATCGCCTGCAAACCGGCCGGGTTGATAAAGGTGGCCAACTGGATCACACCCAGCGTGATCGGTGCGCTGGCGACATTGTTCACAATGGCGGTGACGGTACCGTCTTTACCTACGGTGACCGAGGTCGTCCCCGCTGGCACTTGCAGCCCCGGGTTGAGCGCTTCGCCGCCGGCGGTCACCACGTTGCCCTGGTTATCCAGCTGGAACGAACCATCCCGCGTGTACGCCGTGGTGCCATCCGGCTGGGTAATCTGGAAGAAACCCACCCCGTTGATCGCCAGATCCAGCTGACCTTCCGTGTTCTGCAAACTGCCTTGCTCAAAAATCCGCGCGGTGGCGACAGTACGCACACCGGTACCCAGTTGCAAGCCCGTGGGCAGGCTGGTGGTCTGGCTGGTGGCGCCGCCCGGCTGACGCAGGTTCTGGTACAGCAAATCTTCAAAAATCGGACGCTCTCGCTTGTAGCCGTTGGTAGCCACGTTGGCGAGGTTATGGGAGATCACGTCGACGTTGTTCTGCATGGCATCCATGCCCGTCTTGGCGATCCACAGTGAACGCATCATTGTGTGTTCTTCCTTGTTTTAATCCTGCGGTACAACCCTGGGTACGCTCTGGCGGGTGATCCCGGACCGTCCCTCATGACCTGTTACTGCCAATTAGCTTGTGAACTGGATGACCGAGGCCACGGCGCGGGCGTTGGTATCTGCGGTCTGGATCAGTTGCACCTGCATGTCGTAATGCCGTTGCGAGCCAATCATGTTCACCAGTTCATCTACCGTGTTGACGTTGCTGTTTTCCAGCGCATCCGGGGCGACTTCAACGCTGTCGTCCGGCTGGGCGGCCGAGCCATCCCGCATGCGAAACAGACCATCGCTGCCCTTGTACACATCCGTACCGGCCGGGTTAACCAGCTTGAGCCGGCCCAGGTCGGTGGTGGCAGACGGGTTATCCAGCGGTGTGCCACTGATGGTGCCGTCAGAACCGAACGAGATCCGGGTGTTGTCCGGTACGGTGATCGGGCCGTTTTCGCCCATCACCACCAGCCCGGAACGTGTCTTGAGCAAGCCGGAAGAATCGATCTCGAAACCACCATTGCGGGTATAGGCTTCGCCCGTGCCGGTTTGCACCGTAAACCAGCCGTCGCCGTTGATGGCGGCGTCCATATCACGACCCGTGCTCTGGATCACGCCCGGCGAGAGGTCTGCCCCGGTCGACTGCGCTACTACAAAGGCACGGGTCTGGGCGCCTTCGCCCAGCACCGGCACTGCCCGGAACGCATCAAGGTCAGCCCGGAAACCTGGCGTGGCCGCATTGGCAAGATTGCTGGAAACCGTGGCTTGCCGTTGCATGGATTGCTTGGCGCCGGTCATGGCCACGTAGATCAGTCTGTCCATTAAGCTCGATTACCCTTGTACGTCGATGACATCAAACATCCGGTCAAACCCCGAAAAACGGATTAACCCAGGTTCACGATGGTTTGCAGGATGGTGTCCTGCGCCTTGATCGTCTGGGCATTGGCCTGATAGTTGCGCTGCGCGGTAATCAGGTTGACCAGTTCGGAGGTCAGATCGACGTTGGAATCTTCCACCGCGGACGATTGCAGCGAACCAAGACTACCCGTACCCGGATCACCCACAGTCGGCTGGCCGGAAGCAAAAGTCTGCGACCAGCGATTGTCACCGAGCGGCTGCAGACCCTGCACGTTGGTAAAGTTGGCCAGCACAATCTGGCCGACCGTCTTGGTCTGGCCGTTGGAATAACTCCCCTGGATCACGCCATCCTTGCCAATGCTCATGCCGGTCAGCGTGCCGTCGGCATAACCATCCTGGTTGAGCGCGTTCACCACAAACGGGCTGCCGTACTGGGTGGAGTTCGGGAAGCTGACGTTAAAGGCAAACGGGCTGGTCGCGCCGTTCGGGGCGGTCAGCGTGGTGCTGAAGGTAAACCCGGACACATTGGATGCCGCGGTGCCGGTCAAGGGATCGGTCGGCACGGTGGTGGCGTCCAGGGTCCCGCTACCGGTGTACATCAGATAGCCATTGGTGCCGGCCGGCGAACCCGTCGTGGTAGGCGTGCCACCGTCAAACGAGGTTTGCACTTCCCACTGGTTGGTGGCGACCTTGGTGAAGTAGAACGTCAGGTTGTGCGATACGCCCTGTGCGTCGTATACCTGTGCGGTGGTCGAACTGGTAAAGGTGGTCGGGTCGGTCACATTCAACGGGCCGATACCGGTCGGCGGGGCAGCGCGGTTGATGATCGGCGCCGCAGCGTTCACGTTCATCTGACCCACTTGCAGACCCGCGTTGGACGTACCGGATGAACCGGTAGCGCGCGCGCCGATATTTCCGACGGTGATCTGCAACGGCACCGGGTTACCGCCCTTGAGCAGTTGGCCGCTGTTTGGATCAACCCCCCAACCCGTCAGACGCTGGCCATCGTTAACGATGTAGCCCTGGTTATCGAGCTGGAACTGGCCGTTACGGCTGTAAGAGATAGTGCCCGAGGTATCGGACATGCGGAAAAAACCGTTACCGGTAATGGCCACATCCAGCGGATTGCTGGTGCTTTCCACGTTACCCTGACCGAACTGCTGGGCGATATCCATCACCCGTGCGCCAATCCCCGCCACATTGGACGAAGAGGCAAAGGTCGAAGCGTAGATATCCGCAAATTCGGCACGCGAATCCTTGAAACCCACGGTGTTGGCGTTAGCGATGTTGTTGCCGATGACGTCCAGGTTCTTGGACGCTGCATTCAAACCGCTCAGACCTTGCTGGAAACCCATATTTACCCTCCCGGCAATCCTTGCCGCTATTGCGGCAATTCATGCCTGCCCTCCCCGGGCAGATTATTCGTTAGTTCGTTGATGTTGCGACGTTTGCTGCCGGTCAGGTAGAAGAACTGGAAGACGTGCTGGCCGCCCCGCTCACCTGGGTGACATCACTCAGGTTCACGGTCGTCCCGTTAGCCAGCACCACTTGTACGTTACTGCCATTAAGAATCACGCTGGATGCGGTTTGCCAGCCATCCACCGTCAGTGCAGTCTGGGTGCCGGACGCATCCACACCCTGGGCGACGATGGCGTAATTGCCAGCCGGCGCCTTGGTGCCATCAGCCAGTGTGCCGTCCCAGTTGATCGGATTGGCCTGGCCGGCGGTCGGCGTGGTGGTCATCTGGTCAACAATCTTGCCGGTAGACAGCGAAACCACCGACACCTGCATCTGGGTCGTCCCGGCCGGCACGCTGACCGACGCTTGCAGGTTGTTGGTGCCGTCATAAGCCCAGGACTTGGTCGGTGCCATCACCTGCTTGCCGATCAGCGAGGCCGATTGCAACGCCTGGCTGGAATTAAACAGCGACGACATGGAGCTCATGGTGGAGTTCAGTTGCTGCAACCCGCTCACCGTGCTGATCTGCGCCAATTGCGAGGTCATCTGGGAGTTATCCATCGGGTTGGTCGGATCCTGGTTCTGCAACTGCGCGACCAGGAGCTTCATGAACTGATCCTGCATGGCCTGCGCACTACCGCTGGCGCCGCTGCTGCTGGACGAGCCACTCAGCGCAGAGTTCAGTGCGCCGAAGTTGATCCCGGAGCCGTTGTTTACTGAAGTCGTCATGATGCTATTCCCTCAAGCCGGGTTATCAATTAGCTCGAACCCAGCTGCAACGTGCGCTGCATCAGGGTCTTGGCAGTGTTCATCACATCGGCATTGGTCTGATAAGACCGCGATGCCGACAACATATTGGTCATTTCTTCCACGACATCCACATTGGGCATGGCGACATAACCATTGGCATCGGCCACCGGGTTACGCGGGTCATACACCAATTTGGGCGGTGCCTGGTCTTCCACCACTTGCGCCACCTTCACGCCCACACCACCGGCCGGGCCCACCGGCGTAGCCTGGAACACCACTTGTTTGGCGCGGTACGGCTGGCCGTTGGAGCTGGTGGTCGATTCCGCGTTGGCCAGATTGCTCGCCACGGCATTCAGGCGCATGGACTGCGCCTGCATGGCCGAAGCCGAAATATCAAAGGTACTGAACAGAGACATGGTCAGACAGCTCCGCTATCAGGACGAGGTAGAAGACAGCGCAGTCCGGTAGGTCGTCATCCGGTTCTGCATGAATGTAATGGCCGCTTCGTAGCGCAGCGTGTTGTCGGCGAAATCACGCATTTCAGACGTCATATCTACCGTGTTGCCATCAATGGATGGCTGTACTTCACCGCGATATTGCAGTTTGGGGGAAAGCGCATCCGCCGCGCTGGCACCGGCGGGTTGCATATGGCGGGCATCGGTGGTGTGCAACGCGCCGCCAGACTGCTGAGCCGCCAGTGCGTTATTGAACGCTGACGAAAAATCAAAATCGCGCGCTTTGTATTGCGGCGTATCGGCGTTGGCGATATTGGACGACAACACTTCCTGACGGTAATCGCGCAACTTCATCGCGGTTTGTTGTGTCTGGAAGTAACTGTCCAGTGCGTTCATCATGATTCCGGGCTTCCCCACGTGTGACTGCAATCACAAAAGCAGGAAGCATGCCAGAATTCAACACCTTGATTTACAAGGATTTTGTTTTTATGCGGAATATGCCGACGGCAAGTTTTGCCGGTTCTATCCGCCCCACATTACCCCCCCGCCCCCGCTATTGCCGCCCAACCCCGTCGCCCATCGACGACAGGCCCAAACACCTGTTTTCACAGGGCCTGCCGGCAAACGCGCTGCCAGCGCGACGCCAGACAGCGACACGCGCTGTCACAAATATGCCGCAATACCTTACAAGAAAACCGCAACACCTTGTTTATGAACGATTTATCAAACATGGCACGGCAATTGCAGTAAAGGGCCAGACGCGGAAATCCTGATATTTCGCGCATTTGATGACGTCATTCCCAAGGAGTACCCATGTTCTCGTCCAAACAGCAAAGCCCGATCCTCAACCGTAACCAGGGTGTGCTGGGCAACCGCAACAACCAGCCCTCACCCACCCATGCAGAACCGGGCAGCAACCACGCCAGTGCAACAGATGGCCTGCGGGCGGAACATGTACCGGTTAGCGTCCAGGCTGAAACCAAAGCCCCCGCTGCCCCGCAGGCGCCGGCCGATCACGGCGGCAATCGCCTGATTGTCGGCCCGGACGTCAAATTGCGCGGCGCGGAAATTCTCGACTGCGATACGCTGGTGGTCGAAGGCCGGGTCGAAGCCACCATGGATAGCCGCGTCATCCGCATTGCCGAAGGCGGTTCTTTCTCTGGCAAAGTCAGTATTGATGTGGCCGAAGTACACGGCACGTTTGATGGCGAACTGACCGCACGTGAACAACTGATCATCCACGCCACCGGCCGCGTCAAAGGCACCATTCGTTATGGCAAGCTGTTGATTGAATCTGGCGGCACCATCTCTGGCGAAATTGAATCCATCTCCGACGCTCGCCAGGAGAAACCGACCGTGTCATCCAACATTACCCGGCTGGCAGCAGCGGGCTAATGCGGTTTCCGGATTTTTCCGGATGAGAGAAAACCGGCCCCTGTTTTGCATGGGCCGGTTTTTTAATAGCCAGACGCGGGCCAACGGCCACGACCTGTTTAGCAGGTATTCCACTGACTCGTCATTCCTGCCTTGAGTCGGAATCCAGCCGCAGCGCGCACGCGCTTTTTGGTGAATCCGGAGTCAAACCATGATCTACCGGAGTGCCGTAGCCCGGATGGAGGCCAACGGCCGGGAATCCGGGGTAGCGACAGAGGAAAAGAACACACCCCGACACCCATTGTCACCCCGGATTGCCGCTGCCCCGCTGCAACGGCCATCCGAAACGCTCAGCGGTTTTGTGGGGGCACCCGCCGAGGGCGTGCTTCATCCGGGCTACGGCATGGCTTTGCGCGCTCACCACAACCAACAACAAAAAAGGGCCGACCCATGTCGTCCCTTTTTGTTGTTTAACCGCAGCCGCCGATTACAACGGTTTGATATCCAGCTTCTCAAACAAGGCCCGGTCGCGCGTCACATCCGGGTTACCCGTGGTCAACAATTTGTCGCCATAGAAAATGGAATTGGCCCCGGCCATAAAGCACAAAGCTTGCATGGCTTCCGGCATTTGCTGGCGGCCGGCGGACAAGCGCACATAGCTTTGCGGCATGGTAATGCGCGCTACTGCAATGGTGCGGACAAACTCGGTCCAGTCCAGCGGATCAGTACCGTGCAGGGGCGTGCCTTCCACTTGCACCAGGTTGTTGATGGGTACGGATTCCGGTTGCGGGTCCAGGTTAGCCAGCTGCGTAATCAGGCCCGCACGCTGTTCGCGGGTTTCGCCCATGCCAACAATACCGCCGGTACACACATGAATACCGGCCTTGCGCACCTTGCCCAGCGTATCCAGGCGGTCGTCGTACTGGCGGGTAGAGACGATATCGCCGTATTTCTCTGGCGCGGTGTCCAGGTTGTGGTTGTAGTAATCCAGACCGCTGTCACGCAGTTGTTCGGCCTGCCCTTCCTTGAGCATGCCCAGCGTGGCACAGGTTTCCAGACCCAGCGCTTTGACGCCGGCAATCATCTTTTTGACTTCATCCAGATCGCGCTGCTTGGGGCCGCGCCAGGCGGCGCCCATACAGAAGCGGCTGGCCCCGTTTTCACGGGCAATGCGCGCCACATCGATCACTTCGTCAGCGCTCATCATGGCTTCGTTATCCACGCCGGTGTGATACCGCGCGGCTTGCGGACAGTAACCACAATCTTCGCTACAGCCGCCGGTTTTTACCGACAACAGCGTGGACAGTTGCACGCGATTGGGGTCGAAGTGTTCACGGTGGGCTTGCTGCGCGCGGAACAACAGATCGTTGAACGGCAGATTGAGCAGCGCTTCAACATCGGCGGCATCCCAGGCCTGGGTTTCTGGATGCGGCTCCAGCTTTTTGAAGGTCACAGGTTGCGTTAACGCAGCAGGATGATTCATGGCTTTCCCTAAGCTAGATGGTTGATTGCATTTTGGTAGGGAGGCATCTCAATTGTCAAATTATCAGATCAATTTTTTGAACAAACTACAAAACTCAGTCCGCATGCTGTTGCCACCGGCGCAATGCATATTGTGCGGTCAGGCGGCACGCTCGGGTCTGTGCCCCGCCTGCCAGCAAGACCTGCCCTGGCTGAATCAGGCGGTTTGTCCGCGTTGCGCCATGCCCTCGGCCCTGCCCGCAGATTGTCCCCAGTGCCAGCACAACCCACCCGCGTTCAACCAGACCGTGGCTGCATTTAGCTATGAAGGCTGGCTGGCCCGTTGCATCCCTGCGGGCAAGTTTTCTGGTCGCTGGAGTCTGTTTACCTTGCTGGCACAGACCTCAGCCCACCGGTTCGAGGGCGTTGCACGGCCGGACTACCTTGTTCCGGTGCCGTTGCACGGGGCCCGCTGGCGCGAACGGGGTTTCAATCAAAGTGCCCTGCTGGCGCAGATCTGGGGCCGCCATCTGCAAGTGCCGTTGAGTGCGGGCTGGCTGGACCGCGTGCGCGATACCGGGCACCAACTACGGCTGGATCTGGACGCTCGCCAGCGCAACATGCGGCGCGCCTTTGTCACCACGCCAACTGTGGCCGGGACCCATATTGCGCTGGTGGACGATGTGATGACATCCGGCGCCACCTTGCACGTGGCGGCCCGCACGTTATTGCGCGCGGGCGTGCGCAGGGTGGATGCCTGGGTGCTGGCACGCACCCTCTAGGCCGGCGGCCATAACGCGCCAATGAACACCACTGTCCTGGGCAACCGTTTCACCCGCCCCGTAGGGGGCAGCAGCGGTCAGCAATCCCGGCAAGAGGCGGTGCGCGCCGTTCACTCAGCCGTCTTTTGGTGAGGCAAAAAAAAGCGCAGCTTGTGGCTGCGCTTTTCTGGGCACTGGCAGGTAAGCCCGCGCCGGATGGGTATGGATTTACTTCGGAATGGAAGCCTGAATCTGCTGGATCACGGCCTGAGCCCAGATCTTGTGAGCACCGTTGGTGGGGTGCACGTAGTCAGCAAACAGGTAGTTGCTGTCAGTAGCGCCAGACACCAGGGTGGCTTGCGTGCAGATCAGCGAAGTCAGCGTGGTCGGATCACCTGCGGTGGTTTCCGAGTTACATGCCGGCGAAGAGACGTTGATCATGCCGTAGGTGGCTGGCGAAGCTTGCACACTCTTGAGCAGCGCATTGGCATCAAACGTGATGATCTTGGTACTGGCAATCCCTGCCGCCACTTCCTGGTTGTAGGCCGTGACCATGGCAGTAATCAGCGTAGGTACGTACTGCACCGTCGGCAGCAGCCCCAGCGCCTGACCACCGGTCGCGTTCAATTGCGCGGTGATGGCTTGTTGCAGGAAGCCGGCAAACGGTGTCGCGCCAATGTCCGGCACGTTGGCATAGACCACATTGGTCGCGCCGCCGTTCGGCAGACGTTGCAGCTGGGCCACCATATTGTCTGCAGTGGCCTTGCCCAGGGCGGTAACACTGGCCGTGGCGGCTGTCAGACTGCTAGTAGTGGCGATCGAGGTCAGCAGCGGTACAACATTGGTGTTGGCATTCTGGAAGTAATTCAGAATATCGTTGGCACCGCCGTTGATCAGCACCAGTTGGTGTGCGTTAAAGCCGCTCTTGGCCCCCAGGTATGTATCAATCTGGGTTTTCACGGACAGCGCAGTGGCTTCTTGCAGTGGCACGGTATGACCGCTGACGGTCGTGTTCACGACACCGCCACCTGTGGCATCAGTCTGTACCGTTGCGCCACCCTGGGCGTAGTCCGTACCGCCCAGGGTAACCACCTGACCCGGACCGCCCAGACTGGTTGGCAGACCAAAATCCACGCGCTCATACGGTTGCAGGTAGAAGTTGTAATTGAGGGCCACGTAAGAGGTCCACGGTGCGCCCGGCTTGGTCGTGAAAGCCAGACCCGGAGACGGCGGCGTGGGACCGGCGGTGGTCAAGGAAATTGTGGTGGGGTTGTAGGTGCCTACGTCATTCAGGCTGTCACCGAACACAACCACTTGCTGGATATTGGCCTGGGCCTGGTTGGCGTTGTTGCTGTCAAAGTCATGACCACCATCACTGCCACCACCACAAGCGGCCAGCAATACGGCTGCTGCCAGCGCCGACAGTGCGCCGATTCCATTTGTGCGCATGCGCATCTCCTTCCTTAATTATTCGTTTGTTTGACTTGCCAGCCAGCACTCGCCGGCACCCCGAGCGGAACGGGGCACAGAGTGTACCTGATTTGTAGTGCTTTATTTCGTACTACATGGTGCAGCGTAATAATCCCGCAACAGGCCTAACAATAAGCATTTTCAGCAAGCCGGCCGTTTAAACCGGCCGGCTGTCGCGGCGATGCACCAAAGAAGGGAAAAACCCGCCGTCAGGCGGCGGCGGGCAAGGCGGTAACCCGCGCCAATACTGGTTACCAGGGGACTTTATCGAAAGAGATATTGTAGGTGGCGTCCAGCGTACTTTCGTAGGCGCCAAAGCGGGTCACCAGTGACCAGTTGCGTGAAAGCCGCAGTGTGAGCTTGATGGCGTCTTCCAGCCCGTCCAGACTCTTGTCGAAGGCAATGGAAACCTTGTCGGTCAGGCGCTTGCCGATCGAGACAATCTGCGTGGTCGTGCCATCGGCATGCTTGTCGGTGCTCATGCCCACTTCATCAATCCCGATGCTACCCAGGAGTTCCTGCGAGAACCCCTCTCCGGATGAACTTCCGCCCAGCAAGCCATTCAGGGCCTGCACCATCACGGCCGCATCGCCCTTGTCCATGCTGTCTGTACCGTGACCAAACAACAGCCAGGCCAGCTTCTCGTTATCCGGCACGGCGGGTTCCGAATACAGCGTGACGCGCGGTGAACTGGCCGTGCCCTTGACCGAGACCCCAGCTTCTACCGACAACCCACGCCGCATGGCCAGGATATCCAGACCCGGGTTATCCAGCGGACCAGAGAACGACAAGACGCCCCGCTCAATCGACAAGTTCTGGCCGTAGGCGGCGTATTTGCCGTCTTCCACGCTCACCGTGCCATGGGCCGACAAAGACTGGTTGGGGCTGGCACGCAAGCGCAACGCACCGGTCAGACGGGCATCCAGCCCGTAGCCCTTGAAGGTGAAGTCATCGCCCAGGTCCACGTCAAACTGCAGGGCCGCCAGCGGCACGTTGGCCTTGTCTTCCCGCTGCGGCGCTCCCGTCAGGACAACGTCATCAGACAGATGCGGCTCACCCGCTGCCTGGTAACGCACCAGACCATGATCTGCCCGCATATTGCCCTTGACCGAAATCCCGTCTTTGTCATAGCCGACCAGGCCCTTGCCCGAGACGATCAGTTGCATGTCCGGCTTGTTGATCAGGGTCAGGCGATCGGCCGTGATATTGGCCTCGGCATGCGGGCCTTCCTTGCCAATATCCATCGTCCCGTCGGCGCGCAAGGTGCCTTGCCCGCCGTGGAACTCAAACTGTTTGAGCGTAAGCCGGTTATCCAGCATCGACAAATGAACCGTGCCCTCGCGCAGCGTCAAGCCGGTAGCCGTATCGCGGATATCCAGATTCTGCCCGTCGACCTGACCGGAGATTCTGGGTTCTTCCAGCGAGCCCGTGCGATGGACTTCAAAACGCACCGCCCCGGCCAGCGCAATATTGCTACTGATCAGCGGGGCAATCTTGTCCAGCTTTTCAATATTGCCCACGGCGTTAAAGGCCAGCGGTGCGCCCGGCGCAATGCGTTTGTCGTGCCAGTCTATCTGTGTGTTGCCATCCAGATTGATGGTGCCAAAGCGCTCGCTGGAGACCAGACCGGACAAGGCGATGCGCGATTGTCTGGCATCGGCGCGAACGTGCAACGCGCTAAGCGTAAACGCCTGCGGCGCGCCACCACTTTGCAGGCGGATGTCGCCGGAGTCTCGCTGCAATTCCACAAAACCATCCAGCACATCTGCGCCAGTCAGATCCCAGCGACCCGACAACAGCATATCGCTGCTCAGGTTTTTGACCCCGGCCAGCACCAGATAATCCGACAACGGCGCTTTTTGCAGTTCGCCCGCAGTACTGAGGCGGCTGCCATTCATATCCAGGCGCGCAATATGAATCTGCCCGTTGCCCACTTTCAGCCGGGTATCGGCCAGTGCGACGCGCTCCGTGCCGGCGGTCAGCATGGTCGGCGCCATCAGTTCGACCTTGAGCGGGCCTTGCGCCAGCAGCCGTTCAATGCGGCCTTGCCATGTCCACTGTGCGTCCAGTCCGCCGCTGGCGGCAAAGTCCGCCGAAACCGGTTGCTGCTGATATTTGCCCTGCATCGCCAGCGTGACGTGATGCTGCCCGCGCGTGCCTTCCAGGTTGAATTTGAGGTTGCTGACGCTGGCATCAAAACCGGTCGCGTTCATCAGTTCGACATCTGCGTGGATGGGACTGTTGAGATCGGCAAACAACCGGGCATCGACCCGTGCCTCTTCCACCTGCACGCCAAACGGTGTTTTCAAGCCATGCGCGGCCAGCTTGCCCTGGATTTCCGGCCGTTTGAACCCCCCGCGCAAGCTGGCATCGCCATTGACCGTGCCGGCAAAACCCTGGCCGATATCGGCCAGATGAGGTGCCTCTATATGCAGATTAAGTTGATCTGCCGGCGCGCCCAGTGCGCCCTTGGCATCGACCCGATTGGTGCCCAGTTGCAGCCACAAGCCCGGCGTCACCATGCGTTTGGCATCCAGCCTGGCCTCACCCTGACCGGCCAGCGGCTGACCGCTGAACATACTGTTGACCAGCTTGTATTGCACTTGCCCTTGCCAGGTGGGTTGCAACTGGCCCGACGCGGAAAAATCCCCGCTGATGCTACCCACGGGCGCAGCGACATATTCGGCCGGGTTCACTTTGGCGAACTTGCCGGTGGCCTTGAAGTCTTGTTTGCCATCCAGCGCAAACTCGCCTGCCAGCGCGACGCTGGCGGCACCCCGGGTCAAATCCAGTTTGCGGATCGCCAACCGGCGCTCTTTGGCTGGATTAATCCAGCCCAGATCGACATTGGCGGACGCCCGGTAGCGGGTATCCGTCAACCTGGCCAGCACATCGGGTGCTTTGTATGGGCCGGACAGCGCGATATCCCCTGACAAACGCGTCGGGGGTTGGCGCTTGATCAGGCTGGCAATGTCCAGCGCATCGAGCTTGAAGGTCGCATTCAACTTGTCCTGGCGGAACTCGCCTTTGCCGGTCACTTTGGCGCCGCCCAGCAAGCGTGCTTCAAAACTCAGCAAGTCCAGCCGGTCATTGGTGACGGTAAAGCTGGAACTCAGGTCCGTCAGCGGAATGGCCTCTTCATCCAGCGTAGCCGCCGCACTATTGCTGATCACCAGGGTGCCGTCAGCGCGATCTTTGGCCCGTGGTACCAGCGTCATCTGTGCCGAGAGCGAGGCCTGCGGCAAGCTACCCATCAGTTGCTTCGGGTTTACCCGTTCTGCCGTCAGACGCAATTCGCGCAGCATGGTGTAGCTGTAATCGGCAAAGACATCGGCCCGCAACGACACGCTGGCCTGCGCAATTTCGCCTTGCAACCGGCCTTGCACTTCCAGATCACGCAGATTGTGATTCAGTTGCAAACCGGCCTGGACGTTTTTGCCATCCAGATGCCCATGGAACTGCAATTGGCCCACGGTCTTGAAGGGGGCATCCCCATCCAGTTGCAGATCACCTTCGACGCTGCCGCGCGGCGTCAACAGTTGGGAGAGTTTGAGTTGATGCAACTCGCCATCGCTGTGCAGGCTGGCTTTCAGACTGGTAAAGATCAGCGGCGTATCCACAATTTCCAGCCGCGCCAGTTGCAGTTGATCCAAACGGATGGCGATCGGCAAATCAAGGCTGGTCGGCGGCGGCGATGCCGGCTTGTTGGGTGGTTGCGGTTTGCTGGTAATGCGCACAGAACCCACATCCAGCGCGTCAATCCCCACCCGCTCGTAGATGAGTTCTTGCGGGCGCCAGGAGAGATCAATCCGGTCCACCGTCACATGGACCTCTGGCGTATCGACCACCAGATCGTTCACCACCAGGTTGCTATAGAGCGAGCCTTGCAGTTTGCCGATGCGCACCATGCCGGTGGCATTAGCCTTTTGCAAAATCCACGCATGCCCGGCCTCGGTATCCAGCCACCAGAGCGCGCCCGCCAATACCAGCGCCAGCCCCACCAGCAGCCAGAATGGACCGCGCCAGAACCAGTGCAACCAGTGATGGCGCTTTTTGACGGGCGCTGGCGATGGGGTCTGGTCTTGAATGTCGTCCATGCTCAGAACGCCAGCCCCATGGCAAAGTGAAAGCGCCACTGACTCTCGGTCAGGCCATAAGCAATATCCGCCCCGATCGAGCCCACCGGGCTGATCCAGCGCGCGCCCACGCCTACGCCGGTATGACCTTGCCAAGTCTGCCAGGTATCCGCCGCATCACCATAATCAGCAAACACCGCACCGCGCCAGGCTTTGTACACCGGGTGCTGGTATTCCACACTGCTGGTCGCCAGCACGCGGCCCGGGTTCACCGTGCCATCATCCGCTTTCACACCCAGGCTTTGATAATCGTAACCGCGCACGCTGCCTGCGCCACCGGCCCGGAACAACCAGTCGGTAGGCACTTCGGCGGCGGTACGGGCAAAGGTCTGCCCCGCTTCCAGACGGCCGAGGAAAATACCCTCCTCGCCCACTGGCCAGTACAACGCGCCCTTGCTGTAGAGCCGCACAAAGGTCTGCGTGGACAAAATATCGCCAGAGGCCCCGCCGCCTTCCACTTGCCAGATCGTGCCTTTGTGCGGGTCGCGCTGGTTATCCAGATCACGGCGTATCCATTGATAGTTCAGCGTCAGCGAATGCGGGTGATCAATATTGCCGTCACCGGAATCCCGGCGTTCAACCAGGTATTCCAGGGTGAGCGTGCGATCAATATTGCGATCGCTCACCGTGCGTGAGACACCGCCCTTGTAGCTGGTGGTCGACAAACCCTGCACGACACTATGGTCGCCGGTGAAATAAATCTTGTGGGAGTAACCATCCGGCTGCTTGGGGAAAGACAGATCAGTGGTCAGCGACTGTTCCAGCCCCTCGTACACCGCCTTGGTATTCCAGACCCAGCCGCGATCCGCAATATTGTTATAGCGGTAGTCCACCTGCCCGCGATAACGCGTGTTGGTACTGTAACCGGCCGCCAGGCCCAGCTTTTGCAGCGGCGCTTCCTGCACGGCAATATCGATTGGCGCGTTGTAGGGAGGGGTGTTGTCCAGTTGGGCATCCACCACCGCCGTGCCAATCTGCGGCATTTCTTGCAGATCGGTTTGCAGGTTGAGGATTTCATAGCGGCGGTACTCGTCGCCCTCAGTCAGGTGAACCTGATCGCGCACGATTTTTTCCGGGTAGCGCTGCATGCCGCTGATTTTCACCGGCCCATAGTGATAAGCCGGTCCGCTATCAATCACCAGCGTGAGATCAACGTGCAGCTTGTCTTCCGACACCAGCGCTTCGCTCTGGCTGATGCGCGCGCCGGCGTAACGGCGGACCAGCAGGCCGTTGAGCATGGTGCGTTTGTAGAGATCCCAGTCCGACTGGGTAAAGATGTCGCCGGTTGCCAGCGGCGGCTTGCGCGCCAGCCGTGCCAGCAAGGCGTCGCGATAAGTGGCGTCATCATTAACGGGGCCGGTCAGCCGCAGGTCCACCTTGCGCACTTCAATTTCCGGGCCGGGGTCAACGGTGACAAAGACGTGGTAGCTATCGCCTTCTGGCTGCATGCGCGCCTGGATATCCGGCTTGAAATAGCCTTCGGTATTGAGCAAGGAAGTGGCGTCTTGCGGGGTGCGATCCACCGCGGCCTGCAGTTCATCGACGGACAAACCTTTCTGGCTGCGCCATTTATAGACGTCCAGATAGGACTTGAGCAGATCGCTGACCTCGCCCGGTGCGGTGAGGTCGATCTTGTAACTATCTATTTTTTGCGGCTCTGGCTCGGATGCCAAGGCCGCCTGTAAAAACAGGGCGACAAGGCACAGGCAGAGAAAGCGCACCGGCAAGGACATTGATGGAAGGCAGAAGGCAACAAATCAAGCCGCTACTCTACAGAACTGTGTCCTTGCGGTGAATCAGAAACATTACAAATCCACAGTAAAAAAGCGCAAATCGTGGCTGATTTGAGAATTACAGATGCCAAAAGCATGGGAAATGCCGGAAAACAGGCAAAAAAACAGCCCGGGACATAAACCACCAGGGGCGGTCATGTTCCACGGGCATCAGAGGATGGAGGAGTCGATAAAGCTAAGCGGCTCGCGCCGCAGTATTTAAGCCTAGGAGAGCTTAAAACCGGTTTTGCACCAGAGGCATCAGCCTCTGCGCAAGGTTGTCAGATCAACGCGGGCACTGCATTGATTGCCAACCGTGAGACTTGACCATCAAGCGGCTGATCCGTTGAGCGTTTTTCATCATCAGGTTGAAAGTACGCATTTCCATCTCCTTGTGAATCTGGAACTTCGGTGGATCCGGCTTGTGGCTCGGCATGGACAAATAGTACCCCGACTACAAAACTGGTGCAAGCATTTTCGTAGAATTACTACGTAATAACTTCGTAACATCGAGGAATAAAGCTACGCATATTTCATTATTTATACATAAATATCATGTACTTAGTATGTTGCAAAACGTAAAACAGCCTAAGAAAAAAGACGTAGCCAAACTACGGAAATAAGTGATACACCTCACTACGCACTATGGCGGAGCATTCAAAGCATCCTTGAGGTGCATCAATGCACAGGCAAGAAAAAAGGAGGCCAAAGCCTCCTTTTTTGATGGGTTGATTGCCGGAGTCGTTACTCTGCCTTCCCCAGCAATGCCGCCTTCAGATTGTCCTGTACCGGCTTGGGTCCCAGCCAGATCGACAGCATGGCCGCGGCAAAATCATCCCCGGCAATCAGCGGATACGCCTTGCCGCGCACGGACACTTTGGTACCCTGCCCCGGAATGAAATCCAGCGTGATCAGATCGCCCTTCTCCACCGATTTGACCTCATTGAAGATTTTTTCCAGCGCGCCAATACGCGGCTTGAGTGCGGCAAGCTGCGCATCGGTCACGTTGGCGGTCAGCCCTTCCACAAAGGATTCATGCATGGTCGAGGCAGAGACGCTGCGCACCATATGCAATTCCATACGGCGCGGCGTCGTTGCATTGACGACGGCGGCAGCATCACCCGTTTTGCTGGCGGTATACAGCGCGGCCACATAAACGCTGAAAATCAGCTTCTTGCGCATGCCCGCGCCATCCAGTTGCAGGCTCTGGCCACCGACGTCTGCATGATCAGCCACCGTCTGGCCAGAGACCTCGACCGCCAGCGCTTGCGCGCCACCCAGTGTCAGTGCGGCGGCCAGGGCCAGCGTTGCAATGCGTGATTGTTTGATCATCGTGTACGTTCCTTATCTTTGTTTTGTTCTGATGTGCTGCGGCTGACATTTCAAGAACGGCGGGCAAAAAAAACCCGCAGTGTCAGACCGCGGGTACAAAAGGCAGAGCGTGAAGAAAACGGTAAAACCGACCCGTAACGATGGCGGCGACCTGTGCAGGACAAAGTTGCAGGGCGAACGGGGCCAGACGCTGGCCGCAGCCAGCATCCTTTGCCGTTTTGATCCCTTGCAACCTCACGCCGGTTGCCTCATCGCTGCGGGCCTTCCAACAATTACAGCGCCTGGATAATGCCGGCAGCACCCATACCGGTGCCGATGCACATGGTGACCATGCCGTATTTACCGGCCATGCCTTCGCGGCGCATGCCATGAACCAGCGTGGCCGCACGGATCGCACCGGTTGCACCCAGCGGGTGACCCAGGGCAATGGCGCCCCCTTGCGGGTTGACGTTGGCGGACTCCAGACCCAGATCACGAATCACCGCCAGTGCTTGTGCGGCAAAGGCTTCGTTCAGTTCGATCCAGGCCAGATCGTCTTTGCTCAGACCGGCGTTACGCAGTGCGGCCGGGATGGCTTCTTTCGGGCCGATCCCCATGATTTCCGGCGGTACGCCCTTGACCGCGAAACTCACGTAACGCGCCAGCGGCGTCAGGTTGTATTCCTTGAGGATGCGTTCTGACACCAGAATCAACGCGCCAGCGCCGTCAGACATCTGCGAGCTGTTACCGGCCGTGACCGAGCCCTTGGCGGCAAACACGGTCTTGAGTTTGGCCAGGCCTTCCAGGCTGGTATCGCGACGCGGGCCTTCGTCTGTGGTCAGCGTTTTCTTGATCAGTTCTACTTCACCGGTGGCCAGATTGGGCACGCGGTACGTCACTTCCAGCGGAGTGATTTCATCGCTGAACTTGCCGGCCTCAATGGCGGCCAGCGCACGGCGGTGAGATTCGACCGCAAACGCGTCCTGATCTTCGCGGCTGACGTTCCATTGGTTGGCGACCTTTTCTGCGGTCAGACCCATACCGTAGGCAATGCCCAGGTTTTCGTCCTTGGCAAAGATTTCCGGGTTCAGTGCGACCTTGTTACCCATCATCGGCACCATGGACATGCTTTCCGTGCCGGCGGCAATCATGATGTCGGCTTCGCCAGTGCGGATGCGGTCAGCGGCCATTTGTACGGCGTTGATGCCGGACGAGCAGAAGCGGTTGATGGTGACGCCGCCGACCGTATTGGGCAGGCCAGCCAGCAGCACGCCAATACGGGCGATGTTCATGCCCTGTTCGGCTTCTGGCATGGCGCAACCCACGACGGCATCTTCAATGCGCGACGGGTCCAGATTGGGCACCTGGGCCAGCGCGCCCTTGATGACGTGGGCCAGCATGTCGTCCGGACGCACATGACGCATCATGCCGCGCGGGGCCTTGCCTACCGGCGTGCGGGTCGCAGCAACAATGTAGGCTTCTTGAACTTGTTTGCTCATGGGGAACTCCTGTGAGGAGTGAGGGGTGAGGTGTGAGGGGAAAACCCACGCTGTGCACCGGCACCATCACTTCGCTTCAATATTCAGTCTTGTTCGCAAGGAGCAAGGGACTGGAGCAAGGACACACCTCACTCCTCCCCCCTCACTCCTCACACGCAATCAGTTGCGCAAAGGCTTGTTGTTTTCGAGCATGTACATGATGCGTTCCTGGGTCTTGCCCTTCTTCAACAGCCCCATGAAGCGCTCACGTTCCAGCTTGAGAATCCATTCTTCATCCACCGGCGTACCGGCTTCGACGTCACCCCCGCTCACCACATCAGCGATCTGGCAACCAATGAAGTAGTCGTACTTGCTGATGAAACCGCCTTCGAGCATGTTCACCAACTGACCGCGAATGGTGGCGGCACCGCTGCGCCCCATCACCGGGAACGCCTTGGGCTTGATCGGGGCCTTGTAGTTGGCATCAGCCAGCGCGCGCACTTGCGACTGGGCCACGTGCAGGATTTCGTTGGCGTTGAACACGATGATGTCGGACTCGCGCAGGTAGCCGATTTCTTTGGCTTCTTCTGCCGAAGTACCGACCTTGGCCATCGCCATGGCCATGTAGTAGTCCTTCAAGCTGGCCAGGATGTCGCCGCCCTTGGCTTCGCGAGCGGCGCGCAGGGCAAACTCCTTGCAACCACCACCAGCCGGCAGCAGGCCGACGCCTACTTCCACCAGGCCCACATAGGTTTCCAGCGCAGCCACCACGCGGGCGCAATGCATCAGGAATTCGCAACCGCCGCCAAACGCATAACCTTGCGCCGCGCCAACCACCGGTACCTGGCTGTACTTGATGGTCATCGAGGTCTTCTGGAACTCGTGCACCATGTTTTCGATCGAGGCAAAGTCACCGGTCATGAAGGCCGGGCCCATGCTGGCCAGATCGGCGCCCACCGAGAACGGTGCTTCCGGATGCCAGATCACCAGACCGGGGAAGCGTTCTTCGGCAATCTTGACGGCCTTTTGCACGCCAGCCAGCACATCCGGACCCACGCAATGGGCTTTGGTCTTGAAGGTCAGTACCGGTACGTCGTCGCCAGCACGCAGCCACATGCGCACGCCGTCGTTTTCGAACACGGTTTCGCCGTAGTTGGGTTCGGCATCGCCAAACACGGTTGGCGGGTAAATCTGGCGCTGGTACACCGGCAGACTGGAGGTCGGCTTGAGGCTGTTGTCAGCGGCGCTGTAGCTGCCTTGTGGCGTGTGTACACCATCGCGCTGGGCCACCCAGGCCGGCAACGCGGCGCTGCTCATGGTCTTGCCTGCGGCGATGTCTTCGTTAATGGCGGCGGCAATGGCTTTCCAGCCAGCGGCTTGCCACATTTCAAACGGGCCTTGCTTCCAGCCGAAACCCCAGCGAATGGCAAAGTCCACATCACGGGCACAACCGGCAATGTCGCCCAGCCAGTAGGCAATGTATTGCCATACATCGCGCATACAAGCCCACAGGAACTGGGCTTCCGGGTGCGCGGAGGCGCGCAGCGCGGCAAAGCGCTCGGCCGGGTCGGCAATCTTGAGGATGGCTTTGACTTCGTCGCTGCCCTTCTGGCCGGAGGCCACGTACTCGCCCGCTTTCGGGTCCAGTACCAGGATGTCCTTGCCTTCTTTCTTGTAGATACCAGCGCGGGTCTTCTGGCCCAGCGCGCCCTTCTCGATCAGTGCCTGCATCCATGCCGGTGCCTGATAGTGGCTGTGCCACGGGTCGTTCGGCAGGTTGTCGGTCATGGTCTTGACCACGTGGGCGAAGGTATCCAGGCCCACCACGTCAGCGGTACGGAATGTCGCGGACTTGGGGCGGCCCAGGCGCGGGCCGGTCAGGTCGTCCACCACATCAAAACGGATGCCGAAGCGTTCGGCGTGATGAATCGTCGCCAGCATGGAGAACACACCAATACGGTTGGCGATGAAGTTAGGCGTGTCTTTGGCGCGAACCACGCCCTTGCCCAGACGCGTCACCAGGAAAGTCTCCAGGGCGTCCAGTTGTGCGCCAGCGGTATGCGCGGTCGGGATCAGCTCGACCAGATACATGTAGCGCGGCGGATTAAAGAAGTGAATACCGCAGAAGCGATCACGCAGTTCTGCCGGTACACCTTCAGCCAGCTTGCCAATGGACAAGCCGGAGGTATTGGTCGCCAGGATGGCATGCGCTGCCAGATGCGGGGCAATTTTGGCGTAAAGGTCAAGTTTCCAGTCCAGACGTTCGGCGATCGCTTCGATCACCAGATCACAGCTGGCCAGTTGTTCCAGATCGGTGCCGTAGTTGGCCATGGCAACGTGTTCAGCGCGGGCTGCGCTGGAAAACGGCGCTGGCTTGAGCTTTTTCAGATTGTCGATTGCCTTTTTGACGATGCCGTTGGCGTCGCCCTCTTTGGCCGGCAAATCAAAAAGCACGGTATCAATACCCGCGTTCACCAGGTGAGCGGCAATCTGCGCACCCATCACCCCGGCGCCAAGTACGGCAACGCGGCGAATGTTGGCTGTCTGGACCATAAGAAATATATCCCCAATAGAACCGGGCCCGTGGATAGGCCCTGAACAGGCCGACACGGTGGCAAGCCACCATGTCGGCCCACCTCGTTAGAAGTGGTAGTTCATCTGCGCGCCAAGAATGTTGGCGTTGCTGGTGAAATCTGCCACCGTGGTCGTACCGCTGCCCGTGCAGCTGGGCAGCACGCAGCCTTCGTTATTGTTCATGTGGGCATCCTGGATATTTACGTAGGTGTAGGCCACATCAACCGAAAGGTCGCGCGTAAAGGCATAGTTAAAGCCGATCGAATACCAGATGCGGTTGTTATCCGGCAGTGCGGCAATACGGTAGGTATCGCTCGGCACTGGCGACTGGTCGTACGCCATACCGAAACGCAGCTGGAACGGGTCGCTCCACTGGTAGGTTGCACCCAGCGAATAACGATTGGTGTTCTTCCAGTTTTGCTGGATCACCGCATTGGGCAGACCGTTGTCGAACTGCAGGCTCAACTGGTCAAACTTGGAATGCCAAGTGTGCGTCCAGTCACCCATTACAGCCCATTTGTCATTGATTTTCTTGAAGAAGTTCAGCGACAGGGTGTCAGGCGTATCGACCGAAACCTTACCGTTGCCATCTTCAAATGCCGAGAACGCGCCTTGCACAGCGGTGTTCAGGGCCTTGTTCAGGATGGTGCCAGCAGTACCGAACTGGTTCAGGCCGTCCAGATTGAAGTTTTGCGGGTCATTCCAGTCGGCATCGCCCGAGAGGTTCTGGTGAATGCTGCTACGGTAAGCAGCACCAAAACGCAGGGTCGGGTCCACGTCGTACATCAGGCCGATGTTCCAGCCAAAGCCCCAGTCGGTGCCTTCGTAGGAAAGCTCGCCGTCATACTTCGGGTTGCCTTGCATGCTGGCAATGGCTGTCGGCAAGGCCGCCTGAACTTGCGCTGCTTGCGCGCTGGTCAACAGACCCTGGGCCACCATCTGGGTCACCAGGTTGGTGATCTGCGCCTGACCTGCCGGCGTGGACAACTGGGTTTGCAACGATTGCGCAGCCAGCGAACCGAAGTCAGCCTTCTTCTTGAACGAGGCATCCATGTACTGGGCGGATACACCAATACCCAGCGACAGATGGTCGTTGAACTTGTAGGCAAACGACGGGTTGAAGGTGTAAGTACGCATATCCAGGCGGGTGGAGTTGTAACGACCTACCCAACCGCTGTCGTACTTGACCGAGTCACCAAACGGCACAAAGAAGCCGATACCGGCAAACATCTGATCATTGATCTGATGGGTGTAGTACAGCTGCGGTACTGCAACGGCTTCAGTCGGATCGCCACCGTTATTACCCTGGACCGGCACACCATTGACGGTGCTGGAACTGGCGTTGGATACCTTGATGGAAGGATCAACCACCACCACGCCGCCTGCAATGTTGTCCCCTTGCAAATGCGTCATGCCAGCCGGGTTAAAAAACAGGACCGACGCATCTTTGGCTTCCGCGCCGTTGGCGTTGGCTACGCTTTGTGCGCTGATGCTTTGCACCCCAAAGCTGTAACCGGAAGCAAGGGCATGACCTGACAGTGCCACCAGCGAACCGGCACCAATCATGCGTAAAGCGCAGACCATCTTCTTCATCGTACTCTCCTTCAAACGCAGTTTTTGGCTGCGATCTTTTTGGGACCCGCCGCTCCTGGCGGGTTTTTCATCGGAGGCCTTGTAACGGCCTTCACTCAATTTCAGTCAAGCGTTTGATCAGTTTTTGAGGCTGAAAAAAACGACCTGCTGAATTTTTTATTCCGACTGGCCCGGCGGCAAGCCACCGGGCTCAAATACAACGGAGCCTTGACGTCAGAGCCTGTTCATGACTTTTCCCGGATATGTGCCCCCGGGAAAAGCCGCTCTGGTGTCGCTCAGAAGACCACGCGGGTGGTGACCTCCGGGTCCGGGTTGTTCAGTTGCTGATCAAAGTCGTCGACCATGATCACGGCGCGCTTGAGTTGGCGGGCACGCGTAATGGCGCTGAATTCTTCTTGCGTAATCAGACCCTTGCCCTGGGCATCGGCCAACTGGGCGTGAGAGGTCCAGCCCGATACCTGACCACCGCGCGCAGCCTTGCGCAGCTTGCCTTCGGCGGCTTCGGTGGCGATCACGGCCTTGAGTGCATGGTCCAGCACGCCCACCGGATCGGTCTCGGCGGTCGGCTTGTACATGTATTCGGTCAGGCGATCACGGCTGGCGGACGGCTCCATCAGCAGGCGTGCCACCTTGGTGCCAATGCTGTCAGACGCGGCACGCTGGGTCAGACCAAACGGGAACACCACGCGGCGCATCAACCAGGCCAGGGCACGGTTCGGATGGTTATTGAGGAAACCATCCAGTGCGGTCTGGCAGTCATACAGTGCAGTTTGGGCGGCCCACTGCACCAGCGGCAGGTCTTCTGCCGTGGCCCCTTCGTCCTGGTATTTCTTCAGCACGGCGGTGGCGATGTACAGGTTGGAGAGCGCATCACCCAGACGGGCCGACAGCTTTTCCTTGAATTTCAGGCTACCGCCCAGCGAGGCCATGCCCATATCGGCCACAAAGGCGAACGCGGAAGACATACGCATGGTGTTGCGATAGAACACGGACGTCGGGCCGGATTTCGGGCTGCCGGCAAAGCGGGCGCAAGTCAGACCCATCACCAGCGAACGCACCGCGTTGCTGATGGTGAAGCCAATGTGACCGATCACTGCGTTGTCAAATGCGGCGCCATCGTTGCTCATGGCGGCACGCAATTCTTTGAGCACGAACGGATGGCAGCGGATGGCGCCTTGCCCGAAGATGATCATCGAACGGGTCAGGATGTTGGCGCCTTCCACGGTGATGGCCACCGGAATGGCCTGGTAACCGTGCGCCAGGTAGTTGTTCGGGCCAATACACACGGCCTTGCCCGCGTGGACATCCATCGCATCGTTGATGGACTTACGCATGCGTTCGGTGTTGTGGTACTTCAGGATGCCAGAGAGGACGGACGGTTTTTCGCCCATATCCAGACCGGTCAGGGCCAGGCTTTGCGCGGCATCCATCTGGTAGGTAAAGCCACCAATCCGCGCCAGTGCTTCATCCACGCCTTCAAACTTGCCGATAGCCAGACCGAACTGGTTACGGATACGGGCATAGGCGCCAGTGGTGAAGGAAGAGAGCTTGCCAGAGGCGACGGACATGGCCGGCAGCGAGATGCAACGACCCACCGACAGACATTCCACCAGCATGCGCCAGCCCTGGCCGACGTAATCCTTGCCGCCGATGACCCAATCCATCGGAATGAACACGTCCTTGCCCCAGTTCGGGCCGTTCTGGAAGACCGACGTCCCAGGGTAGTGGCGACGACCAATGCTCACGCCTTCATGTTCAGTCGGGATCAGCGCGCAGGTAATGCCGATATCTTTCTTGTCGCCCAGCAGGCCGTCCGGGTCATACAACTTGAAGGCCAGGCCCAGGATGGTGGCAATCGGGCCCAGCGTGATGTAACGCTTTTCCCAGGACACGCGGATACCCAGCACGTCTTCATGACGCTCGCCAGTACGCGGATCGGTATAGCTGCCACGCGCAACGACGCCATAGTCAGGGATACCACCGGCATCAGAACCGGCTTCCGGACTGGTCAGCGCAAAGCACGGAATCTCGATGCCCTTGGCCAGACGCGGCAGGTAGTAATTCTTTTGTGCATCAGTGCCATAGTGCTGCAGCAACTCACCCGGACCGAGGGAGTTCGGCACCATGACCGTCACCGCTGCCGAACCGCTGCGGGTGGCAATCTTGGTCACAACACGGGCATGAGCAAGGTTGGAGAACTCTTTGCCGCCGTATTGTTTCTTGATGATCATGCCCAGGAAACCCTGGTCCTTGATGAACTGCCAGGCTTCGGGCGACAGATCTTTGGTGTCGTGCGTGATCTTCCAGTCATCCAGCATGGCGCACAACTGTTCGGTCGGGCCATCCAGGAAGGCTTGTTCTTCGGCCGTCAGCTTCGGTGCCGGAAAGCTGTGCAGACGGTCAAAGTCCGGCTTGCCGGAAAAGAGGTCACGATCCCACCACACCGTGCCGGCATCGACCGCTTCTTGCTCGGTCTGCGACATGGCCGGGGTGATTTTCTTGAAGATGGAGAACAACGGGCCGGTGATGAAAGCGCGGCGGAACGGCTTGATATTCAGTACGGCCAGTACAGCAATGATGACGGTCGCGACAATGACGTTCAGGCCATGCGTGGCCACACCATAAACCGTACCCAGCAAGATCAGCAGGGACGACAACCACAGCGGCGCGCGCAAGTACGCAACAGCCAGAAAAGCAATGAGGACAACAGCCACACAAATCAGCGCGGTCATGTCTTGATACTCCTTAGGAATTCGAGTTATTCAGGCTTGGATCAGCGGCGGGCGCGTCCAGACCTGCTACGACAAAAGGAACGAGCATGCGCGCGACCATTTGCGGGTCACGCGCATTGACAATGGGTTGCGCCATGAAAAGGCGCAGGACGTTGGTCCCGGCAAACGCGTTGAACATGGCGTTGGCCAGAAAGTGGAAACGCCAGTGAACTTCGGCGGCGGTCAGATGCGGCAGCGCACGGACCAGCGCATCGGTATAGCGACGGGTGAGTTCGCTGTAACGGCGCGGCATGCTTTCTTTCAGAACGGGGTGCGGTTCGACAAAGGTGCGGGCCAGCAAGCGCACAAACACAAGACCGCCCAGTGTGGTGTCCCGACCCAGTTCACAGGCGGCCGCCACAAAGGCTTCGACCACTTGTGCCGCGGCCGGCACGGTCACGGAACGCTCAAGGCGATCCAGATGCCCGACAAACAAGCGCACGAAAGGCTCGGCGCGACGCTCAAACACGGCTTTGAACAAACCGTCCTTGGAGCCGAAGTAATAGTTCACGGCTGCAATATTGACCCCGGCCGCTTGCGTGATCAGGCGCATGGAGGTGGCATCAAAACCATGCTCCACGAACAAGAGTTCCGCGGCATCAAGAATGCGGGTGGACGTTTCGACAGCCCGGATGGACTCGGCCATGTTGACTCCAGTGACGTAGCTTTGTTTTAGATATTTCAAACGTTTGTTTGAAATTAACGAAGCCCGACAACAAAGTCAATATTGGCAATCGAAAAAACCGGTCAGGGATTTCCCCGGTGCGCCAGGGTCCAGCATTGGCGCGGGTTGCGTAAAAGCACGCAGAAGCGGGGAAAACAGGGAAAAAGTTGTCAGAATGAAACAGTCTTGATTCAGGACAAGGTGGTTGCCGTGAGCAAGCACCCGTCATTTGCCCCAAAAACACGTAGAACTGAAATGAAGACTACATAAAATTGGGGGCCTGGCGCCCGCGCAGGATGAGGCTCAGGCGCCATCGACCTCGCCATCCAGGTAATACCAGCGTCCATCGGCCTCGCGCACAAAGCGGCTGGTTTCGTGCATGCGGTGCGCCCGGCCACCTACCTTGTAGCGGGCAACGAACTCCACCACGCCGCTCTCCCCTTCCATGCTGATAGAGGTGTGCTTGACCTCCAGGCCCAGCCACTTGATGTCGCCCTCCCCCGCAAAATCCATCTCCGCCGGCCGGGTCTGCTGTGCCCAGGTCTCCAGCAGGTACGGCCCCTGTTGCAGCACATACGCACTATAGCGGGAGCGCATCAGGTCTTCTGGGGTGGGTGCAGGCGTGCCGGTATGAAATACGCCGCAACAGGCGTCATAAGCGCGGGCGCAGCCGCAGGGGCAAGTTTGGGCAGAGGTCGCAACGGAGCGGGGTTTCACAGCAGCAGGCCAGAAAAAATGAACGGCCAGACAATACAGACAAATTTGTACGCTGTCCGCAAAGGGGTGGATCGGGTAGACTTACATCTTAATCAAATCAATTATTTACGTCATGTCTTTTCCCCCTTTGCAAGCCGCCATCTTTGATATGGATGGCTTGATGCTGGACACCGAGCGCATTGCCATTGATTGCTGGGCCAGCGCTGCACGTGAACTGGGTGTATCCATGCATGACAACGTGCCCTACGGCATGGTGGGCATGCATATGAGCAAAGTGCCGGCCTATCTCATTCAGGCCTTGGGCGCGGACGCTCCGGTGCAACAACTGATCGACGCCACCCACGCCTGCTATCTGCAAGCCACTGCCAAGGCCATTCCGCACCGCCCCGGTGTGATTGCCCTGCTGGACTGGCTGCGCGAGCACGGCATTGCCTGCGCTGTGGCGACGTCATCGCGCCGCAGCGTGGCCGAACATCATCTGCATGAAGCCGGCTTGTGGCCGTACTTTGAACTGGCCGTGTGTGGCGATGAGATCGAGCACCCCAAACCCGCGCCGGATATCTATATCAAAGCCGCCTCCAGCCTGGGACGGCTGCCGGCTGAATGCGTGGCATTTGAAGACTCCAATTTCGGCATTGCTGCTGCGCACAGCGCGGGTTGTCGCGCCATCATGGTGCCAGACCTGCGCCCGCCGACCGCAGAAACGCTGGCATTGGGCGTGCCGGTTGTGGCCTCCCTGACTGCGGCGCAACCGATTGTGGATCGCTGGTTGCGTCTGAACGCAGCCTGAAACGGCGGTCTTCTTTCAACCCAGAAGGAGCGGCAGTTTGGGCAAACGCAAGCAATGGTTCCGCCAGCAAGACAAGGCAGCAACTCACCTGGTCAAACTACATCGGCAGTTGCGTAAAAAGCCGGATGAAACGGCCTTGCACCAGTTTCGCATCGGCCTGCGCAGTTTGCGCATCCAGTTGTTTGCGCTCGCACCGCAACTCGAAGAGGCGCTGGCAAGCATGAAGGCCGCAGGCAACGCCACCAACGCCTTGCGTGACCGCGACGCCCTGCTCGGCTTGATTGTAGACTGGCCGCCTGAACTGACTGCACCACTGATCACACAGATCAACGCGGAAACACCCGCCCCTGAGGACGCCCCGACGATCCTGCGCCTCAAGGGGTTCGACAAAACCATGCGCCGTCTGCCATTGCTTTTGAAAAGACGCATGCCGGGCAAGCACCAGTTGCGCCAGCGTATTCGGCATAGCGCGCGCCAATTGCGCCATCAGTCCACCGCCCGGCTACAACAACTGACCCCGCAAACTGCACCAGAACGCTGGCACGACGCCCGCATCACGGTCAAGAAGCTGCGCTATTTGCACGAGCATCTGGCCACCTGGCTGCCAGGTCGCTGGCGCAATCTGGCCAGCGCAGCCAAACCGGCCCAAGAGGCTCTCGGGCAACTGCATGATCTGGATGTACTGGCTGCCGACTTTGGCAGCGGGTTTTCGCCCGCACTGACCGTATACTGGCAGGAACAACGCGCCCATGCCCTGGCCCGCGCCGATTCGACCGCACAGACCTTGCTGCACGCGCTGACCCACCAACCGCCCACCGCGAGCGCGCACACATGACCGGGCTTTCTGAATATTCGCGTACCGCCGCGCTGGAAATGGTCGCTGGCGACCCCGGTTTGCTCACCGAATTACTGGGCGTTTTTCTCGCTGACGTCCCGGCCCGTTTGCGGCTAATGGAAAACGCCGCCGCTGCCCAGGACCTGGCCACCCTCATGCACGAAGCCCACGCCATTAAAGGCGCCTGCGGCACCATCGCCGCTATGGGCAACCTGCAACACATGCAAGCGCTGGAACACGCCGCCCGTAACAACAACGGCGAGGCCGTGGCAGAACTATGGGTGGAAAGCCTGGAGCAGATGCACCTGTTGCTACAGGACCTGCATCTGGATTACGAAGCGCTCCGCCACACTCACCACCCTTGAGACCCTCAAAAAACCACGCCGGAACAGTTGTGCTGTTCCGGCGTCGCGCAAATACCTGCCTCAAGACGGCAACCTAGAAGTCGCTCCGCAAACCGGACACAAACCCGGTTGCAGTCTGCCCCGGCGCGGCCGCCAGCGAGCCGGACACGTTTGTAAAGGTGTACGGGTGGGCAATATCGGTATCACCACTATTACGCAGATACACGAGATAGTTGTACCAGCGCGTGCGTTTGGACAGGTAATAAACAAGGCCAAGAGAACCTTGCTGACCATTCTGGCTGTCTTCACTCAGCATATGCCGTGAATAGGCATACAAGCCTTGCGCTTCCAGTTTGGGGTTGAACCAGTAGTTGCCCAGCACGACATAGTTATTCCAGCTGGCGGTACGGCTGGTTTCCTTGCTGCGGATATGTTCCCAGCCGGCCCCAAGTGTTGCGCCGGAGAAACTATAGCTCCCCACCAGTTCCAGCCCCTGGGTGTTCGCGCCATCCGTTAGCGCATTCACCTGCGATGAGTTATCCGGTGCGCCGCCGGTAGCCGACGACTTCATGCTGTACAGGTTCATGAACGTGCGGTTTTTGGCGTACTGGTAGGCGCCGCCCCGGTTCAAGCCGCCCGTGTTGTACAGGGCCGCCAGGTTGTAGACATCACCATTGCTGCCACCCTGAGCCCCATCAATAGCCCATTGCCCGCGAACCTGCAGACCATTGAAGACTGGCGAATCATAGTTGACGGTCGTGCTATAGCGCTGGGCCAACTGCGCAAATGCAGCGCCTTTCCCTTTGTAATCGGCGGTATCTGCATAATCGTCAAACAATGAAGACAATTTTGAACTGGTCAGCATGGTTTTGTACGCGCTGTCGTACACCCCGGAGCGGAACGTCCCCCAGTTGCCGGTCAGGCCAATAAAGGTATTGCGACCACCCCACACCGTGCCCCCCATATTCTTGTTGTCGCCATTTTTTGAGCTCATGGCGTTTTCTACCTGCCAGATCACCGAGTCGCCATTATCCAGCTGGTCAGAACCCTTAAAACCCAGCCGCGAGCCTTGATCCCACGGACGAAATTTGTTCCGGGCGCCATTGGCGTCATCGTTGTAGTGGTCGTATTCAAGGCCAAACCGGATCTGGCCATAGATAGAGACATCCGCAAAACTCAGCGGAGCAAGAAATGCCGCAGCGAGCGCAAGGCTCAAGATTTTCTTCATGATGTTCCTCCCTGGGGATGGGGACGCACCGTCAAGTGCATCGACGGGGAGGAGCATAAGGAGCGACGAACACCTGAAAAATTGATTCACATCAGGGGTTTGCTCTGGCCGCGATGGCGCAGCAGCGACCGTTTGGGGCCATGACTTTGAAATTTCAAAAGAAACTATTGCTTATTGATAATTGCTGAACAGCGTGGTGTCTTATCCATTACTACGACCCAAATCGTGGCGTATTCGGTACACCTCATGACACGTGAATGGCAGCACAGCCCAAGGCCAGGCACACGGTGTTCACAACGCCATTTGGTGCTGCTGACGCCGCATCAGGTGTTTTGCATTGATCAAGGCCGCAAAAAGAAACTGCGCCGTCAAAGCGGCGCAGTTTCACGGGTGCCAGAGCAATACACTAACGCTTGCCGGTACTGCCAAAGCCACCCTCCCCGCGCTCACTCTCTTCAAACGATTCCACAATATTGAGTTCCACCTGCACCACGGGCACCACGATCAATTGGGCAATCCGCTCCAGCGGCTGAATCGTGAATGAGTGACTGCCACGGTTCCAGACCGAGACAAACACTTGCCCCTGATAATCCGAATCAATCAACCCCACCAGATTACCCAGCACAATACCGTGCTTGTGACCCAGCCCGGAACGCGGAATGATCATCGCGGCCAGTTTCGGGTCTGCCAGGTGAATCGCCATGCCGGAAGGGACTAGCGCCGTCGCGCCCGGGGCCAGTTCCAGCGGTGCCGCAAGGCAGGCGCGCAGGTCCAGCCCGGCAGAGCCTGGCGTGGCATAGGCCGGCAGGTTGTCTTGCAGGCGCTGGTCCAGGATTTTGATATCGAGCGTGCTCATTGTTGCGGTCCCCTCAAACTTGTTTTGTTGATCGTTGATACAGGCTGGCGATGTGCGCAATCAGTTGCCGGGCGATATCCAGCTTGGGCGCACGTACCAGTTTGTGCTGGCCGGCGTCATCCAGCAGGATCACTTCATTGTCATCCGCCCCCATGGCCTGTTGCACCAGGTTGGCGACCAGCAAGGGCAAGTGTTTGCGCAGACGCTTGGCCTCGGCGTGTTCCAGCAGTTTTTCAGACTCGGCCGCAAAACCCACGCAGAACGGCGCGTCCGCCCGGCTGGCTACACGCGCCAGGATATCCGGATTGGCCGCCAGTTCCAGCGTCATCGTCACCGCATCTTTTTTGATCTTGTGTTCAGACGGGTTGACCACATGATAGTCAGCCACCGCCGCGACGCTGATAAAAATGTCGCTCACCGGTACATGCTGCTCGACGGCTTCCAGCATCTGCTGTGCGCTTTTCACATTGATACGCTGGCAGTCTGCCGGCGTGGGCAATACGGTATCGCCGGCAACCAGCGTCACCTCTGCGCCCGCCTCTGCCGCAGCGCGCGCCACCGCAAAACCCATCTTGCCGGAGCTGGTATTGGTAATGCCGCGCACGGCGTCAATACGTTCGAACGTGGCACCAGCGGTAATCAGCACGCGCTTGCCCCGCAACAGCTTGGGCTGGAAGTACGCTTCCAGTGCCTGCATGATGGCTGCCGGCTCCAGCATGCGGCCCATGCCCACTTCGCCGCAGGCCTGGTCGCCGGCATCCGGCCCCAGAATGGTGACGCCATCTTCTTTCAGCTGCGCCACATTGCGTTGATTGGGTTTGTTTTCCCACATCTGTTTGTTCATGGCGGGCGCCATCAACAACGGACAATCTCGCGCTGCAATCAGTGTAGAGAGCAAGTCATCGCACAGACCATGGGCAACCTTGGCCAGCATGTCGGCCGTGGCTGGTGCCACGAGAATGGCGTCTGCACCCCGGGTCAGGTCAATGTGCGGCATGTTGTTATCCAGCCGCGCATCCCACTGATCGGTAAACACCGGCCTGCCAGACAAGGCCTGGAAAGTCACCGGCGTGACAAAAGCCGCCCCCGCCTGGGTTAGTACCACCTGGACTTCCCAACCGGCCTTGATCATCAGGCGCGTCAGCTCTGCGGCTTTGTAAGCAGCCACCCCGCCGGTCACGCCCAGCACAATGCGTTTCTGTGTTTGTTTCATGGCAAACCTGACTGTTTTACAGATTGCTGATGGGCCAGAAGTGTAACAGGGTATGGCGTTTGTCACCCTTGCCGGAGTCCCCATGTCCATCCACGACTGGCCTGCCGCCGAGCGCCCGCGCGAGAAATTGCTGGCGCGCGGTGCCGCTACCCTTTCAGACGCTGAATTGCTGGCTATTTTCTTGCGCGTCGGCATTGTCGGGTATTCGGCGGTGGATCTGGCGCGCTTGCTCCTCAATCAATTTGGCTCGCTCAACAATGTATTTGCTGCGCCCCGCAGCGCCTTCTCCCAGATAGCAGGTATGGGCGATGCCAAGTACGCGCAACTGCAAGCCGTACTGGAAATGGCCCGGCGGGCATTGCAAGAAGAAATCCGGCACGCGGACGCGCTAACCAGCCCGCAGGCAGTACGGGACTACCTTGGCCTGTTATTGCGCAATCGCCGGGTGGAGTGCTTTGTGGCACTCATGCTGGATGCCGGCCACCGCGTCATGACGGTGGTGGAGCTATCCCAGGGCAGTGTGAACCAGACCCAGGTTTACCCGCAGGAGGTGGCGCGCCAGGCCTTGCAACAACATGCCTGCGCCGTGATCGTGGCCCATAACCACCCATCGGGCCGGGCGGAGCCGTCAGCCGCAGATATCAAACTCACACACACCTTACGCGATGCACTACGGTTGATCGACGTGCGGCTACTGGATCATTTTGTGATTGCAGGTCATCACATTTACTCGTTTGCCGAACACAAACAATTGTAAACGCAAGGCGCAGAGCCATTTTGAGGCATAGTTGAGGCCGGCAAGCAGTGCGTGCACCGCATCAATGCACCACCATTTGTCGCCTGTTGCATAGAAACCACCCTTCGTCAAAGACCCCGGCCAGGCATTTGACAGCCAGAAAGGCGCGTCCTCATTATCGATTCCTGTAGCTTTGGCATAACACTCGCAAGGTGTTTACAAAACACTTTGCTGACGTCATGCCAACACCGGGATAAGAGCACTGGCGGACCGCCGCGTGTTCACCCACTAACCCGATAATTCGCATTCTTCTGAGAGGATCTGGACATGACCATCGCGCGTTACACCCTGATTGCCGCGGCCGTACTGGGCCTTGCTGCATGTGGCAAGCAGGAGCCGGCCCAATCGGACACCGCGGCTTCGGCCCCGGCTGCTTCCGCCACTGCGGCCGCTGGCGGCGCCTCCGGTGACACGGTCACCGTCAAGATCGGCCACGCCGCACCGCTCACCGGCAACATCGCCCACCTGGGCAAAGATAACGAAGACGGCGTGAAACTGGCCATCGATGAAATCAACGCTGCAGGCGGCGCGGATATTGGCGGCAAGAAGGTCAAGTTCGAGATGGATTCCGAAGACGACCAGGCCGACCCGAAAACCGCCACTACCGTGGCCCAGCGTTTTGTCGATGAACACGTGGTTGGCGTGATCGGTCACTTGAACTCCGGCACAACCATCCCGGCTTCCAAGATTTACTCTGACGCCGGCATTCCGCAAATTTCCCCGTCTGCCACCGCCGTGGCCTACACCGCCCAGGGCTTCAAGACCGCCTTCCGCGTGATGGCCAACGATGCCCAACAAGGCAAAGTGCTGGGCGAATACGCCGTGCAAAAGCTGGGCGCCAAGAAGATCGCCATTGTGGATGACCGCACCGCTTATGGTCAGGGCCTGGCCGACGAGTTCGAAAAAGCCGCCAAGGCTGCCGGTGGTGATGTGGTGAAGCGTGAGTTCACCACCAATCAGGAAACCGACTTCAACGCCATCCTGACCTCGATCAAGGGCACCAAGCCTGACCTGATCTTCTACGGCGGCATGGACGCACAAGCCGCGCCGTTGAAGAAACAAGCCCACAAGCTGGGCATTACCGCCAAGGTGATGGGCGGCGACGGTACGCAAACCCCGGAACTGATCAAACTGGCGGGTGATGACTCTGAAGGCATGGTGTCCTCCTCCCCGGGTCAACCGAAGGATCAACTGCCAGGCGGCAAGGAGTTCCTGGACAAGTTCAAGAAGACCTTCGGCCAGGAAGTGCAGCTGTACGCCCCGTACTGCTATGACGCCGTGAAGGTGATGGTTGAAGCCATGAAGAAAGCCGGCTCCACCGAACCGGCCAAGTACCTGCCGGAACTGGCCAAGATCGACTATCAAGGCGTCACTGGCCCGATCACCTTTGATGAAAAGGGTGACATCAAGAACGGCGCGATCACCATTTACACCGTCAAGGGTGGCAAGTGGGAAGTGCTGGAGATTGTGGGTGGCGCAGCACCGGCCAAGTAATTGGCGGGTGGCGGTTGGTGAAAAAACGGCAGCTTTGGCTGCCGTTTTTTTATTGCTGCGCTGCCTAGCCCAACCAAGGCGAGTGGCAACTGGAGGCGCTGTGGGATTGAGGCTGTTTTTGATGTTGCCGTTGACTTTCCTCCCCTCCGGCAGCGCCGAGCATCGCAGCGAAGTCCGGGGTTTCGGCGCAAGGGTGTTTGAGCGTAGCGAGTTCCCTGGAGCCAGCCGGACTTTGCGAGAAGCGCAGGGAACCCGCAGGGCGCTGTCGCAGGGGTCGCCTTTTCTTTGGTTACTTTCTTTTGGCGAGGCAAAAGAAAGTGACGTGGTCCGGGCACCCCCGGTATCAAATGCCTTTCAAACCTGCGCCGCAAGGCGCTAACACCCGACAACAATATGAACCAATGCCGCCACCCCCGGATTTCCGGCCTGATGGCCTCCATCCGGGCTACGGGATGGTTCTTTTTCGCAAAGGCCACCTTCGGCGGCCTACTGGATTCCCGCCTCCGCGGGAATGACGAAGTGGTGTGCATGCAAACACGCACTCACAGGCGAGGACCACCCGCGGCAGCCAGACTGGATTGCGCCTCAAGGGGGCCGCCGAGGACCGGAATGACGAGTCAGTGAGAATGCCCGAACAGCAACCCAACCCTATTCAAACCGACGGTTTGGTCATCTCCAGCGGCACCACCCACTGCGCAAACTCTTCCTCAGTCAGATACCCCAGTTCCAGCGCTGACTGTTTCAGCGTCAGCCCTTCGTGATGCGCCTTCTTGGCAATCTTCGCCGCCTTGTCGTAGCCGATATGGCGATTCAATGCCGTCACCAGCATCAGGTTTTTGGCGAGGTTGGATTCAATCACCGGTAGATCAGGCTCAATCCCCACCGCGCAATGATCATTGAATGCCAGCACCGCGTCACTGATCAGGGCGATGCTTTCCAGCACGTTATGCACCATCACCGGCTTGTACACATTGAGCTGAAAATTACCCTGCGTACCGGCAAACGCCACTGCGGCATCGTTACCAAACACTTGTACGCACACCATGGTCATGGCTTCGCATTGAGTGGGGTTAACCTTGCCGGGCATGATGGAGGAACCCGGTTCGTTTTCCGGAATGCGCAACTCGCCAATCCCGCAACGTGGCCCGCTGGCCAGCCAGCGCACATCGTTGGCCATCTTCATCAGGCCGCCGGAAAGCGTGCGCAACGCAGCAGAGGTTTGGACCAGTGCATCGTGGGCGGACAGGGCAAAGAACTTGTTGGGCGCGGCCCGGAATGGATACCCGGTAATGGTGGCAATCTGCGCGGCGGCTTTCTCGCCAAACTGCGGATGGGCATTGAGCCCGGTGCCGACCGCCGTGCCGCCAATGGCCAGGTCATACAAACCGGGCAAGGTGGCGCGCACGGCTTCAATGCCAAAATCAAGCTGCGCCACCCACGCGCCAATCTCCTGCCCCAGCGTAATGGGGGTGGCGTCCTGCAAATGGGTGCGGCCGGTTTTAACCACGCCGCTAAAGGCCGTGGCCTTGTCTGCCAGCGTGGTCCGCAAGGTGGCGATGGCCGGGAACAGCCGCTGTTGCAGTTCTTCCACCACGGCAATATGCATGGCGGTCGGGAACGTATCGTTGGAAGACTGCCCACGGTTGACGTGATCGTTCGGGTGTACTGGCGTCTTGCTGCCCATCTGTCCGCCGGCCATTTCAATGGCGCGGTTAGAGATCACCTCATTGGCATTCATATTGGATTGCGTACCGGAACCCGTCTGGAACACGACCAGCGGGAAATGGCTATCGAGCTTGCCGGCGATCACTTCATCGGCCGCGCTGACAATCCGTTCGGCCACGTCTTTGGGCAGTTCGCCCAGCCTGGCATTGGCCTGCGCGGCGGCCTTTTTCAGGATACCCAGCGCGCGGATCACCGGCCGTTGCCACTTGAAACGCGCCACACCAATGGGGAAATTACCCACCGAGCGCTGCGTTTGCGCGCCCCAGTAACGGTCGTTCGCCACGTCAATGGCGCCCATGGAATCGGTTTCGCTGCGGAACTGGCTCATACGGGTCTCCAGGCGGCCAATCAGCCGCGTTCGAACTGGTTCATCTGCCGGCGGAACTTCTTGGTTGGCCGGCCTTTGACCTGCGGATGTTCAAAGCGCGGTGCCAGCCGATCAGCCTCTGCCACCCGCTCACGCTTTTCCTGGCTTTCTGGCGTCTCTGTGTAGAGCGCGCGCGCCGCCTCGGCCGGGCCGCGTTTGTCACTTAGCGCCGTGACGTTGACCTCGAACTCGCCATGCTCGGTATGCACCCGCAGCAGGTCACCCACCTTGAGTTCACGCGCCGGTTTGGGGCGTTGACCATTCAAGTGGACATGGCCCGCCTCTACCGCATCCGTCGCCAGCGAGCGCGTTTTGTAAAAGCGCGCGGCCCAGAGCCATTTATCAACGCGCACGCCACTGTGCGCGGGTGTCTCTTGTTTTGCCATGAGGTGCTGCCTGCCAGGGTCAAGGAGGTTCAGGCTAGAACTCATGCGCCCTGGCGTCAATGCGTAAGGACTTGCCGTAAGGGATACACCGGACGCGGAATCCCCTGGTCGACGCTGATCGCAGTCGGCTCTAGATTAGCTGAGCAAGTGCCACAACACGTTGATGCACAAGTTGTTTTTGTGCATTGCAACAACCGGTTCAGGGCCTGATCAAGAGGCTCGAAAATAAAATACGAAGGGGAGACACTGTATGAAACGCATGCATAAAACGCTGTATTTCTGGGTACTGGTGGCCATCGTGGCCGGCGGCATCCTGGGTTATGTCGACCCCGCGGCTGGCATCGCGCTCAAACCACTGGGTGATGGCTTTATAGCGCTGATCAAGATGCTGATCGGCCCGGTGATTTTCTGTACGGTGGTGCTGGGGATTGCCAATGCGGGCGATCTGAAAAAGGTCGGGCGGGTGGGCGGCAAGGCGCTGTTGTACTTTGAGGTCATCTCCACCTTTGCCCTTGCCATTGGTTTACTGGTCGCCAATCTGCTCAAACCGGGCAAGGGTTTTAACGTGGACCCGGCCACGCTGGACCCCAAACTGACGGCCGAATACGCCACCAAGGCGCATGAACAACATGTGACCGACTTTGTGCTGCACATCATCCCCAAGACGTTTTCAGACGCCTTCACGGGTGGCGGCGATTTGTTGCAAGTCTTGCTGGTGGCCATTCTGTTTGCCTTTGCGCTGAACAAGATTGGCGAGAAAGGCGCCCCGGTGCTGCGTTTTGTCGAAGGTTTGTCGGATATTTTCTTCGGCATGGTCAAGTCCGTCATGTGGCTGGCCCCGCTGGGGGCGGGTGGCGCCATGGCATTTACCATCGGCAAATACGGCCTCAAGGCACTGTTGCCGCTGGCCAGCCTGATGGGTTGCTTCTACCTGACCTGCATTTTGTTCATCCTGATTGTGCTGGGCACGGTGGCCCGGTTCACCGGCTTTAGCATCATCAAGTTCCTGAACTACATCCGCCAGGAACTGCTGCTGGTACTGGGGACATCTTCTTCTGAAAGTGCACTGGTGCAACTGATGAAGAAAATGGAAGACGCCGGGTGCAGCAAACCTGTGGTGGGTCTGGTGGTGCCAGCCGGCTACAGTTTCAATCTGGATGGCACCAATATCTATCTGACGCTGGCTGCACTGTTTGTGGCGCAGGCCATGAATATCGACCTCTCGCTGGGCCAGGAATTGTCGATTCTGATTGTGGCCATGCTGACGTCCAAAGGCGCGTCTGGCGTGACGGGTGCGGGTTTCATTACGCTGGCCGCCACACTGGCGGTGGTGCCGAGTATTCCGGTGGTCGGTCTGGCGTTGATCCTGGGGGTGGACCGCTTTATGTCCGAAGCACGTGCATTGACCAATATTGTCGGCAATGGTGTGGCCGCGATTGTGGTCTCGCACTGGGAAAAAGAACTGGACCGGGACAAGCTCAAGGCGGCGCTGGGTTAAGCGCTGCGCAGGGCTTGGGTACAACAAAAAAGGCAGCCGTCGCTGCCTTTTTTGTTGTCGCCTCACGGCACGTAGTTGTGGGTCGAACGATCATGCAGGAACCGATCCAGCTCTCTGCGCTGGGCATCCCGCAAATGGACCGGTGCCCAACGCGTCATCAGATCACGATAAGACGGCTGCCGGGCCGCCTCTCGCAAGGCTTCGTCGATCTGGTGGATGGCTTTGCCGCCCCATACACTTTTGGTACACGCCACATTACCCAATAGCCACGGATCGGGCTGACGCAAAGGCACGACCGTGATCCCCGCCGGCAACTGCTTGCGCTCGGCCAGCCAGGTCACAATCTGCGGATACTCCAGGGTGTAATCAATACGCTTGAGCGCCAGCATCTGATAAAGGCTGCCGGGCTCTCCGCCCGATACCGGCCGTAAACCCGTATTGGCTGGATCAGCCAGCACTTTATCAATGGTTGCACCGTAAGAACGGGTCCCCTCATAGCCGCCAACCAGCGTGCGATCTGCGGCCAGGGTTTCCAGGTCCACGCCGTCACGCCAGTCCGGATGCGTTTGCAACAGGTCTTCCCGCGTCACCAGCTGGATGGGCATGGTAATCAACGCCGGAGTAAACACCGCGACGTTTTCGCGTTCTGGCGTGCGCAGGGTGGAGGGCACACACAGGTTCTCGCCTTGTTTCATCTGCGCAAACGCGCGCTTGGGCGTCATGACCACCACGCGGTGCTGATACTGCGGCAAGCGTTGTATCAACAGCTTGACCAGATGGTCGCCAATGCCGTCCCCCAATTGCTGCACCGACTCGCTACTGCGATCTTGCAGGATGAACACCGGCGGCCAGTCAAAAATGACCCAGGTAATGGTGTCGCGTGCCAGCACCGCAGGGGCCCAGAGTGCAACCAGCAGTGCAATGATCCAGGATTTGCGCATGCTCCCGTCCGGGTGTCCTTGAAAGTCCTGAAAATGAAGCTGTTTTTGGTGGCCGGATTATACGGTAGAAGTCGGCTTTTTCCGGTAGCGATCCAGGCGAATGGCATAGCCGGCGTGGTACGCCCGCCAGGCCGCCTGGGTTTTACCCCAAAAAGCAGATGCCGCTTGCCCCAACACGGCACAAACTGATAAAAGAGCCCATCGCCTTAAGCGGTAAGGGTGGCGCGATCCGCCGCCCCAGACCGTCTACCGCACACCAATCCGTGTCCGGTCTTGTCTGGCGAGGATCACCCAGTCAATCAAGACCGGGTGATGTGCATGCTGTCCTCACCCGGTCACAGCGGCTCTGCTCTGCGCATTGCGCCTTTTTGTGATTTCAGCCCATGACCGATAACAACATGACAACCAATACGGATTCCTTGCCCCTGACGGGCGCACATCGGCCACTGAACCGCCGCGACATCCAGACCCTGACCCTCTCCGCCCTCGGCGGCGCCCTGGAGTTCTACGACTTCGTGGTGTACGTGTTCTTTGCTGCCGTGATCGGCAACCTGTTTTTCCCGCCCGAACAGCCAGACTGGCTGCGCTCGCTGCAAACCTTCGGCATTTTCGCGGCGGGTTATCTGGCCCGCCCGCTGGGGGGCATCATCATTGCCCACTATGGCGACAAGCTGGGCCGCAAGCGCATGTTTACGCTATCGATCTTCCTGATGGCGCTGCCTACCCTGTTTATGGGCCTGTTGCCCACCTACGCCACGCTGGGCGTATTTGCGCCGATGCTGTTGCTGGTGTTGCGGGTCCTGCAGGGCGCGGCCATTGGTGGCGAGGTACCTGGCGCATGGGTGTTTGTCTCTGAACACGTCCCCCCCAGTCGCACTGGTCTGGCGGTAGGTTCACTGACGGCCGGGCTCACCTTTGGCATTTTGCTGGGGGCCTTGATTGCCACCGTCATCAATACCCATTACAGCAAGGATGAAGTGAGCAGTTTTGCCTGGCGCATTCCGTTCATTCTGGGTGGGCTGTTTGGTCTGTTTGCCGTTTACCTGCGCCGTTTCCTGGAAGAAACCCCTATCTTCAAAGAACTGCATCAACGCAAGGCGCTGGCCGAGGGTCTGCCTGTCGCGGCAACCGTGCGCAACCATCCGGGCGGCACCGTGCAAGCCATGTTGCTGACCTGGGTGCTGTCGGCGGCCATCGTGGTCGTCATCTTGCTCACCCCCAACTGGCTGCAGAAAGTACAGGCCGTGGCCCCGGCGTTGTCCTTGCAGGCCAATAGCCTGGCCACCTTTTGCCTGACCATCGGCTGCGTGGTGTTCGGGGCTTGCGCAGACAAGTTTGGTGGCCGCCTGACGCTGGCCACAGGCAGCGTCGGCTTGCTGCTGACCAGTTACAACTTCTACTTTAACCAGCCGGTGGCGCCAGATACGCTGATGCTCAATTACGCCATTACCGGATTTTTCGTCGGCGTGGTTGGCGTGGTGCCCTACCTGATCGTGCGCTCCTTCCCGCCGGCCTTGCGGTTCTCTGGCGTGTCGTTTGCCTACAACGTGGCCTATGCCATTTTTGGTGGTCTGACGCCGGTTGCCATCAGCGCCTGGTTGAAGTTTGACCACCAGGCGCCCGCCCACTACGTCGCGGCGCTGTGCGTGCTGGGCGTGGTGCTGGCCATTGCCCCGCAACCCAAACGCCATTAAGCAGCCCCTGCGTTCACCCCGGAAAAACCGCCGCTCTGGCGGTTTTTTGTTGTCTATGGGGTTCACACAATGCAGCGATATCCACGGCATGCAATGATGCATCATCTTTGTCGCGATCAAGGAATACCGGATGGCCACCACGCAAGCCCACTCCCGCCCCGAACGCTTGTTGCGCATTGCCTCATGGATCGTCGTGCTGGTCTTTGCCGGCCTGTTGAATACGCTAGGCGATCTGGTCATGCGCGACTTGTTTTACGCACCCGCTGGCGGCCCGCCGCAGCCGGACGCCTTCATTGACCAGAACGCCCGCACACAACTGGAACAGCAGCAAAAACAGCTGGAACGCCAACATGCCGTGCTGGCCGACAAGAAAGAAACCGCCGATACCGCCCTTGGTCGCGCGCATGACGAATACAACGCCGCCAACCAGACCTTCCGCAACTGGCTGGCAACCCGCCAGGCGACGGGTAACAGCAGCCAGGACCCGGAAGTCCTGAACCGTACGCACGCGCTGGATGCGCTGCAAGCCGGGGCCAGCAACTGGCAGCGCCAGAGTGATGTACTGGCCGACCAGCTGCGCACCGTCGAAAAACAGCAAGAACAGACCCAGGGTCGCCTTGGCCTCTTGCTGGATCAGGGCAGCAAGACCTACGAGCAGGCCCTGCAAAAGTATGACCTGCGCATCTTCTTCTGGCGACTGGCCTTCACCCTGCCCCTGTTGCTGTTGGCGATCTGGCTGTTTATCAAGTTCCGCAAGCACCGCTACTGGCCGTTTATCTATGGCTTTGGGCTGTTTGCGCTGACCGCGTTCTTTGTGGAACTGGTGCCTTATCTGCCCAGCTTTGGTGGCTATATCCGGGTGGTGGTGGGGATTATCCTCACCGTGTTTGCCGGTGTGTACATGCTGCGGGCGTTCCAGCGCTATGTGGAACGCAAACGGCTGGAGATGCAGCAAAGCCAGAGCGAGCGTGCCCGCACCGTGGTCTATGAAAAAGCCATCAGCTCGTATCAGAAAAAGATTTGCCCATCTTGCGACAAGCCATGGAATCTGGCGGGTGATCAGGCCAGTTTCTGCATCCACTGCGGGTTGGAACTGTTTCGGGTTTGCGCATGCGGCGGGCGCAATTTTGCGTTTTTCCCGTTCTGCCATCAGTGCGGCAAACCAGTCAAAAAAGCAGAGGACGCCGCGGCGACGCCAGCCGTTGAATGAATGGGTGCTGGATATTGTGGAAAATAAAAAACCGCGCCTTGAGCGCGGTTTTTTGTTGGTCAAGCCACCTTCTCTCTCAAACCCTGGCCGAATCCGCCAGCTTGCGCAGCACGCGTGAAGCGGCGACGAAACCAAAGGTACCAGTCACGGGCGTCACCGCACCAAAGCCGCCCTCGCAATCCAGCCGTACCGGGCTGTCGCCAGCCTCAGGTTTGGTGCCACACACGCTGCCATCCGCCTGCGGATACACCAGCGCCTCGGTCGAGTACACGCAATCCACGCCAAACTTCTTGCCCGGTTTGGGAAAACCATAATCTTTGCGCAAGATGTTGCGGACCTTGGCCGCCAGTGGGTCCTGCGTGGTGCGGGACAAATCGTCGATCTTGATCTGGGTGGGATCGGTCTGACCGCCGGCACCACCGGTCACCATCAAGGGGATTTTGCGGCGACGGCACCAATGAATGATGGCCGCCTTGGTCTTGACGCTATCAATGGCATCGACCACGTAGTCGTAGCCCTGCCCCAGCATGGCTTCCAGATTGTCTTCTGCCACAAAGTCTTCAATGGTGTTGACCACACAGTCCGGATTGATCGCCAGCACGCGTTCTTTCATCGCCACGACCTTCATCTGGCCAAACAGGCCGGACAGGGCAGGTAACTGGCGATTGGTGTTAGACACGCAAATGTCGTCCAGGTCGATCAACGTCAGTTGGCCAATGCCGGAGCGCGCCAGCGCTTCAACCACCCACGTGCCCACGCCACCGATACCGATCACGCACACATGCGCGCGGCGAAAGCGTTCCAGCGCGGCTGTGCCATACAAGCGGGCAATGCCGCCAAAGCGGCGTTCGAATGAGGTATCCATTTTGCGTGAGGCGTGAGGTGTAAGGGGTGAGGTGTAAATCCAGGCGGCTGAACGCGTAAGGAGCGATGGCACAAGAATCACCTCACTCCTCACGCCTCACTCCTCACATCTGGACAGCCCAGAGGTCGTGTTCATCCGAATCGGTAATACGTACTTTCACAAAATCACCCGGCTTCACGTCAGCCGTGGGCTCAAAGTACACCAGCCCATCGATCTCTGGCGCGTCGCCATAGGTACGGGCAACAGCGCCCTCTTCATCGACTTCATCGACCAGCACGGTGAACTCGCGACCTACCTTGGCAGCCAGCCGGTTGGCTGAGATTTCGGCCTGCTTTTCCATAAAGCGCTGCTTGCGCTCTTCCGCCACATCCGCCGGCACGTGGTCCGGCAGGTCGTTGGCAGTAGCGCCATCGACCGGCGAATAGGTAAAACAGCCCACGCGGTCCAGTTGCGCTTCATCCAGGAAATCCAGCAGTTCCTGGAATTCGGCTTCGGTTTCGCCCGGGAAACCCACAATGAAGGTCGAGCGGATCACCAGATCCGGGCAAATGGCACGCCATGCCTTGATGCGTTCGAGCACATTGGCAGAACTGGCCGGGCGCTTCATCAGCTTGAGGATGCGCTGGTTGGCATGCTGGAACGGGATATCCAGATACGGCAACACTTTGCCCTCGGCCATCAGCGGGATGACCTCATCCACGTGCGGGTACGGGTACACGTAATGCAGACGGGTCCAGATACCCTGGCGGCCCAGTTCTTCTACCAGTTCGGTCATGCGGGTTTTCACCGGGCGACCGTTGTGAAAGCCCGTCTTGTATTTGACGTCCACGCCATAGGCACTGGTGTCTTGCGAGATCACCAGCAACTCTTTGACACCAGCCTTGGCCAGGTTCTCTGCCTCACGCAGCACTTCATGCACCGGACGGCTCACCAGATCGCCACGCATGGACGGAATAATGCAGAAGGTACAGCGGTGATTACAGCCTTCAGAAATCTTCAGGTACGCATAGTGCTTGGGCGTGAGCTTGATACCGGCAGCCGGCACCAGATCGACAAACGGGTCATGCGGCTTGGGCAGATGCACGTGGATCTGCTCCATGACTTCGTCCTTGGCATGCGGGCCGGTCACGGCCAGCACTTTGGGGTGGACGTCACGGATCAGGCCGCCATCGGCCTTGGCGCCCAGACAGCCGGTGACGATCACTTTGCCGTTTTCGGCCAGCGCCTCACCAATCGCATCGAGCGACTCTTGCACGGCGGAGTCGATAAAACCACAGGTGTTGACCACGACCATATCTGCATCGTCATAAGACGCAGAAATCAGATAACCCTCGGCCCGCAACTGGGTCAGGATTTGCTCGGAATCAACCAGTGCCTTTGGGCAACCAAGGCTTACGAAACCCACTTTGGGCGCAGCAGCAGACATTCTTACTCTCCAGCAGGCTGCGGCAAAGTGGCGTCAGCCTTCAAACCAAAACAGAGCGGGCATGTCGTCAGGAGGCTCTGAACAAGTCTTCCACAGGCAAACTTCACCAGGAAGGGATTTGTTCAGGGGCTCCCACAACACGCCCGCATGGACAACCGAGTATTTTAAATCAATTTTTATTTCAATGGTTTATTTCTGCGTCGTACGGCGCTTGGGTGCCGGACTTTCCGGCGGCTCGTCGCTGGCAGGCGGCGAGGAAGGTTCGGGTTCATTGGGATCAGCCTTGCCCCCATCACGGCCATAGCCTGGCATGCCAAAGCCGGTAAACAGGTGCTTGGCCCGATCCTGCAGTTGCTGTTGCATATCCACAAACAGCGCAGTGCTGCTTTCCAGATATTTGCCCATCATGCTTTGCAGCGCGGGGCCCTGGAACTTCATGAAATCGCCCCAGATATTGGGGTTGAGCATGGGGTTTTCGCCACCGAGCGAGGTTTTGGCCTGATCTTGCAGCCGCGTTTGCATCTCGGTGAACAACTGCATGTTCTTTTCCAGATAGTTGCCCATCACGCCCTGCATGGCATGGCCATAGAAGCGGATGATCTGGGTCAGCACATCGTAGGAAAACATCGGGATACCGCCCGATTCTTCTTCCAGAATGATCTGCAGCAACACGCTGCGGGTAATGTCCTCACCCGACTTGGCGTCCAGCACCTGAACGTCGATCTGTTCCAGTACCAGTTGTTTGACATCGGCCAGCGTGATGTAACAGCTGGTGGCCGTGTCGTAGAGCCGCCGGTTGGGATATTTCTTGATCACCCGTTTTTCAACACTCATGCATTTCCCCTGATAAGGTGACTGCGGGTTGTAGTGATTTTCGCAATATTACGAAAGTGCTGCCAAGAGTAGCGCCCGTTTATCCGCTACGCAACCGGTCATGCTGCACTGCACAAAAAAATGTTTGACATTGCTTTCTGACGATTCCACAATAAAATCAATGGTGCAGCGCATCATGGTTGTTTGAAGCAAGTAATGTTTATAGCGCCTGCACGACCACCGATGGATCATTCAGGAGTGAATCATGTCCCAAGCTCAACAACAATTTGCCGAACTGGCTACCGGCCAGATCGAAACAGCGCTGCGTTTTGCGCGACTCTCGCTGGATAGCAGCGAGCGCCTGTTCAAGGTGCAGGTTGAAGCCACCCGTACCGCGCTGGAAGAAAACGTTAAAAATGCGCGCGCACTGCTGTCGGTAAAAGATGCACAAGAAGCACTGGCTCTGCGTCAGAAGCTTATTGAAACCAGTGTAGAACAAGCCACCACGTTCTCGCGCGCCATTTTTGAAATTGCCTCGCAAGCGCAAGGCGAGATTTCCAAACTGTATGAAGAACGTGCCATTGCCTTCAACAAGGACTTGTTGAGCGGTCTGGATCGCGTGGCCAAATCGGCCCCGGCGGGTGCAGATGTTGCCGTTGCCGCATTCAAATCCACCACCCAGGCTACCGCGGCTGCGGTCGATAGCCTGACCAAAGCCGCCAAGCAAGTGGCTGAATTTACCGATGCTTCGGTCAAGGCGGCGACCAACGCGACGACTGAAGCCGTCAAAACGGCGTCTCGCAAGGCCGCTGCCTGAGCATTTATTTGACACGGCAAATATCTGGCAAAAATGCAAAAGCCCCGCACTGCGGGGCTTTTTATTTGTGGCAATCCGACAACTGGCACCCTGCCAGTGTTGGCAGTTTTCCGTAGTCGGTTTCAGGTCTCTACCAAACCGGCCAGCGATTCCAGAATGGGTTGGTGCGGCAGTGCCAGGTATTCCAGCGTTTGCATTTCAGTCAGGCGGCTGACGGTGCGGAAAAACTCGCTGGACTGCACGCCATCCACATACAGCGCTTCTGCCGGTACGTCGGCAGAGAGGATCAGTTTGACGCGGTGGTCATAGAACACATCCACCAGCCAGGTAAAGCGGCGGGCTTCTGAGGCCTGACGGGCTTCCAGCGCTGGAATGCCGGTCACAATGACGGTGTGGTAAGTGCGGGCAATATAGAGATAATCCGCCTGGCCGCGCTGGTCGCCGCAGATTTTGTAGAAATCAAACCAGATCACGCCCGGCGCCCGGCGGCGGCAACTGATATTGCGCCCTGCCACGGTAATGGTTTTTGACTGATCGGCGCCAGTGGCCACCTGGGAGAATAACTTGTCGAGTTCAGCGTCGACATCCGGCGTGATGGGGCTCAGGTAGGTGCGCGCGGCAGATAAGGCACGCAGGCGGTGATCCTGCCCGCCATCCAGATTGAACACCTCAAGGTTTTTCTTGATCAGTTCAATGGTCGGCAAGAAATTGATGCGTTGCAAACCGTTGGGGTACAGGCCATCTGGTGGGTAGTTGGATGTGGCAATCAGCACGACGCCGCGCTGGAACAGGTTTTCCAGCAACCGGCCCAGAATCATGGCATCGGCAATATCGGAAACGTGGAATTCATCGAAACACAGCACCCGCACACCACGGGCGATTTTTTCCGCTACTTTGACCAGGGGGTCGGTTTCGCTTTTCAGCGTGGCCAGTTCGCGCTGGACGTCTTGCATGAACTGGTGAAAATGAATGCGCTTTTTGCGGGTATACGGCAGGCCGGCAAAAAAGGCATCCATCAGAAAACTTTTGCCACGCCCTACGCCGCCCCAGAACCAGACGCCGTGTGGCACCTGCGGTTGTGGCAACAGGGTTTTGCCAAACAGGCGATGCCGCTTGCGCTTGAACTCCACCAGCGTCTGGTATAGCTGCTCCAGCCGGGCAATGGCCGCGGCCTGGGCGGCGTCTTCAATAAACCCGGGTTGATGGCGAACCGAGTCATACCAGGTTTGCGGGCTGGTGCCCGTCTGTGGCGGAGCAATCACATGCGCAGACATGAGCGGTATTTTTCTGAGATTACAAGGTGTGAGCCGCATTATACGGAGGCGCACCGGATGTGACATCGTGCCCTTCCCGCATCGTGGCATTGGGCTAGAATAACCTCCCCGAACAGGCCTTGCCCGGATCATGAAAACACTGTCCACCGCCCTTTTGCTTGCGCTCAGTTGCGTTGTCGCCCACGCGGATACAGGTGCGCTCACCGTGCGCTTTACCAGTCCGTTGTGGAACGGTGCCAGCGTGCCCGCTGGCCAGCAATGCGCCAGGTTGGGGGGCTCTGCCGCCACACCGGGGCTCAATGTGTTTGATGTACCAGCCGGCACCGCGTTTTTGCTGGTCGAGTTTTCCGAGCGTGGCGGTCTGGATAACGGCGGTCTGGGTCGCTTGCAATACACCATGCCCAAGGGCGCGGCCAGCGCGCAGATTCCGGGCGTACCGGCGCAAGGCCCGCTGCCGGCCGGGCTCAAGTCGCTGGGGGCCAAAGACGGCTCGATCTACAGTGCGCCCTGCGTGAAGGGTAATCGCTACTACCTGTCGGTCAAAGCCGTAGCTGCAGACGGTGCCAGTACCCTGGCAGAAGGCCGGCTGGATATGGGACGTCTCCCCTGACCCGCGCCACCACGGGTGCGCTGGCGCCCTGCTGGCCGCATCCGCAGTTTGCGCATCCGGCCTTTGATCCGGTGCGCAACTGGCTCACCCGGTTCGATACCTTTCCGACGCATGCGGCATGGGAGGCATTGCCAGACCGCCCTGCCACCCGCTCCGGCCAGTGTGTCTCTTTTGTGCCGGCTGAATCACTGACCGACTATTACGAGACCGAAATCCATCTGCGTGGCCGCGTGGCCACCCGGACAGAGAACTGGCACGATCTGTTCAACGCGCTGATCTGGCTGCGTTTTCCCAAGACCAAGGCCGCGCTCAACGCGCTGCATATCCGGCACATGAATCAATCCGCCCATGGCCAGCGTGGCCCGGTGCGCGATGCGGCCACGCTGTTTGATGAGTGTGGCTTGATCCTGCCGTGGTGCAACCCGGCATTACTGGCAGATTTGCGCGGGCATCGCTGGTCCACGCTCTTTGTCAGCGAACAAGCCCAGTGGAATAGCGGGATCGGTGCGGTGTGTTTTGGTCATGCCAACCTGGAAGCGTTGCTCGACCCCTTCCCCGGCCTGACCGGCAAATGCTGGCCGGTCGAAGTCACGCCGGAATGGTTCAGCCTGCCGGAGGCAGATCGCTGGCAATGGCTGGATGGGTATCTGGCCACCGCAGTGGATGCCAACGCGTTGCAATCCCCGCGCCAGTTGCCACCCCTGCCTTATCTGGGCGTGCCCGGCTGGTGGCCGCAGCAAGACACCGCGTTTTACGACGACGCCGCCTACTTTCGGCCGTTGCGCCCGACCTGACGCTCAGGCCAGTTCGCCTGGCTTTTTGGCAAAACGCTCGCGCAAACCGTCCGGCAGTGGCCATTTGCTCATCACCCACTGCATGGCCGTGGCCAGTTTGGCGCGATCAAAATCACCGCTGAAGATGTGCAGGCTGGCACCGTGCAACAACAGGCGGCAAGCCAGCAAATCGGGTTCCAGTTCCTGACCGGGTTCCAGACGGAAAATCCGCTGATCCATCGTATGCAAGATGGGCGTGAGCCGTTCACCCAGACGGCTGTCGCCGCGTGCGGCCATCCATAGCTCCAGCAGCGCCAGCGAATCAGTCTGGGTATGACCGCCCGCAAAGGCAAACAAACCCAGGTAGATGCGTTCGCGCGGGTTGGTAATGCCGGTGGAGTCAATCTTGGCGATTTCGATATCGACAATATCGGCCAGCAGCACCGGCAAAAGGTCCAGCAATCCTTCCGGAAAGTGGTAGCGCAGCGCCCCCCGCGTGACCCCGGCGAACTCGCATACGCGGGCCTCTCCCAGCCGGGCATAACCTTGTTCAATCAATATCTTGCGTGCTGCATCAAGCAACAACTGGCGGGTGGCGCTAGAGCGCGACTGATTTTGCATTTCGCCATTCTATCCGGGTGTCATGGATTTGCCACTTAACAAAAAATACATACTTGTATGTTTTCATGCATGCGGCAAAAACCTTCGTGTGGGGGCCTCTGAACACGTCTTTCGGGGATTCAGGGGGGTCGGATTCGGGATGAGCTGCAAGGCATAAACCGCTGCCAATCGCCCGGCCCACAAGATCCGGAAGGGATGTGGTCAGAGGCCTCCTCTGGACATTGCCAACTCCAAAACCATCAGGAAAGATAATGAAAACAACATGGAACAAGTGGCTGGCCGCAATTCTGGGCTCGGCCATCGTCTTGGGAGCGATGGTGGGCTGTAACAGTAGCAGCGACAGCACGACTGTCTCTGCACCGACACCGACCCCAACACCCGCACCATCCATCCACAGCATCCGCCACGTGTTTGTGCTGACCCTGGAAAACGAAAACTACAGCACCACCTTTGCCGCCAGCAGCCCGGCCACTTATTTGTCGCAAACCCTGGTCGGCCAGGGTGCGCTGGTGCCGCAGTACTTTGGCACCGGCCACGTCAGCCTGGATAACTACATCGCCATGATTTCCGGCCAGTCGGGCAATCCGGTGACCAACACCGACTGCCAGACCTATAGCGAGTTCGCCCAGACCGGAACGGACAGCGACGGCCAGGCCATCGGCCAGGGTTGTATTTACCCGGCCACCATCAAGACCTTGCCTGACCAGCTCAAGGCAGCCGGTCTGACCTGGCACGGTTATATGGAAGACATGGGTTTTGATCCGGCGCGTGAAAGCGCAACCTGCGGCCATCCGATCATTGGCACGCAGGACATGACCCAGTCGCCGGAAGCGTCTACCCCATCCATCGCCACGGGTGACCAGTACGCCACGCGTCACAACCCGTTCATGTATTTCCACTCGATCATCGATTCGAGCGAATGCAACAACAACGTGACTGAGCTGGCCCAACTGCAGAACGATCTGAAATCCATCAGCACGACCGCCAACTTCAACTTCATCACACCCAACTTGTGCCATGACGGCCATGATTCGCCGTGCGTGACCGGTGAAGCGGGTGGTCTGCTTTCGGCAGATGCCTTCCTGAAGAAATGGGTGCCGATCATCACTGCCTCGCCGGCGTTCCAGCAAGACGGTCTGTTGATCATCAACTTTGACGAAAGCTCCGCCACCAGCAACACCACCACCATGACCAGCGCCACCACTGGCAACATGACGGTGATTTACGACGGCGCCTCCTGCTGCGGCCAGAAGCCGGGCCCGAACCTGGCGTCTTTCCCGCAGACGCTGCCGCTGGGTAACTACACCACGCATGGCATCACCTTCGCCATCACCATGACCTACAACAGCTTTGGCGGCGACCAGACCGGGGCGGTGATGCTCTCCCCGTTCATCAAGGGCGGCACGGTGACGAGCACGGCCTACAACCATTACTCCTTGCTGCGCAGTATTGAAGACATCTTCAACCTGGGCCATCTGGGCTATGCCGGCCAGGACGGTCTGACCAGCTTTGGCAGCGATATCTTCAACAATCTGCACTAAGTCATCAGCGTAGATGCAGCGACCGTGGCCCTGGCTGCGGTCGCTGCTTTTTCACATAAGAACATCATGAATCTGACTTCCCGACGCTTCACCCTGGCCACCCTGGCATTGGCCGGTCTGATTGGCAGCAGTGCGTTGTTCGTGCATGCCGCCACCCCTGCAACCCCGGCTAAACCCGCCGCAGCCACACAGTGGCCTGGCGCCGCCGATGTGGGCCGCGCACTGTTTTTTGATCGCGGCCTCTCCGGCTCTGGCCAGATGGCTTGCGCCTCCTGCCATGATCCGGGCCACGCCTTTGCACCGGCCAACAATCTGGCAACGCAGTTGGGTGGTCCGGACATGAAACACCAGGGTTTGCGCGCCGCGCCGTCATTGCGCTATGTATTGAACCGCGCCCAGGCCTGGCACGTGGAAAGCCCGGCTAACCTGATGGAGCGTCTGGAAGCGCAAGAACTGCCGCCCACCGGTGGTTTGACCTGGGACGGCCGCTTTGACCGGCTGGAAGATCAGGCGGCCTTTCCGTTGCTGAACGCCGATGAGATGGCCAACGCCTCCCCTGCCGAGTTTGCCGCGCGCCTGCGCAAAAGCCCCAATGCGGCGGCGTTCCGTAAGGTGTTTGGTGACAAGATTCTGGCCAGCGATACCGATGCCCTGCACTACGCCGGCATCGCCCTGGCTCAATACCAGTTGAACGACGCGGCTTTCCACCCGTATTCCAGCAAGTTTGATGCGTGGCTGGATGGCAAAGCGCAACTGACCGCGCAAGAACTGCGCGGCAAGCAATTGTTTGATGATCCCAAAAGCGGCAACTGCGCCTCGTGCCACTTTGATGTGATCGGGGCCAATGGTGCGCACCCGGTATTTACCGATTACCAGTTTGAAGTGCTGGGCGTACCGCGCAACCCGGAACTGGCGGCCAACAAGAATCCGCATTTCTTCGATATGGGCTTGTGTGGCCCTGTCCGCCAGGATCAGGCAGCGCAAAAACAGTATTGCGGCATGTTCCGCACGCCCACACTGCGCAATGTGGCGACCCGTGGCGCGTTCTTTCACAACGGCCGTTATCACGATCTGAAAACCACGCTGCAGTTTTATGTGCAACGCGACACCCAGCCGCAGCGCTGGTATCCCGTCAAAAACGGCAAGGTGGCGAAATTTGATGACCTGCCGGCCCATCTGCGTGACAACGTCGATACCAATGACGAGCCCCTCACCCGCAAACGCGGCGGCAAACCGGCCTGGAACGACGCGCAGATTGAGGACGTGATTGCGTTTCTGAAAACACTGAACGACGCAGATACCGTGGTGATCAAGCAAGCCGCCAATCCCGGGAAGGCGCACGGCGGCTAAGCCTGCCCGCCGCATCCGCCTGACAGAATGCCGGGCAGGATCACGACACGGGCACTATGCTCACACATGCAACTGTCGTATCCGGTTCAGGTGATTCGGGGCGGGTCTGCCGGGGGGCGATCCGCATTCACGCAGGTCTATGACTGCGTTCTGGTCGGCTCACTATTAGCCACCGATACAACCCAGTGCAACGTTGCTGGCAAGGCACGCGAAACGCAGACAGTACGTACGGCAAGTGAGCGTAACGCAGCCAGCAGGGTTGTATTGGCGGCTAAAGGGCTGACCGGGTCACGATGGGGAATACGCCATGGCAGCATTGTGGAAAATAAAAAGGCGCCGCAATGCGGCGCCCTGGACGACGGCAGCAAAGCCACCGTCGCATGTCGTAACCGGTCCGGTTACAGCGAAGCTGCGTGCGAAGCCAGATAATCCGCCACGCCCTTCGGGTCAGCCTTCATACCTGCCTGGCCCTTGTTCCAGCCAGCCGGGCAAACTTCGCCGTGTTCTTCAGTGAACTGCAGCGCGTCAACCAGACGGATGTACTCGTCCACGTTGCGGCCCAGCGGCAGGTCATTGACGTACTGGTGACGCACTACGCCTTCACGGTCGATCAGGAACGTACCACGGAAAGCCACGCCGTCAGCGGACTCTACGTCGTAGGCCTTGGCGATTTCGTGCTTGGTGTCGGCCACCAGGGTGTAGCCAACCGGGCCGATACCGCCCTTGTCGACCGGGGTGTTACGCCATGCGTTGTGAGTGAACTGGCTGTCGATGGACACGCCGATCACTTCCACATTGCGGGACTTGAATTCGTTCAGGCGATGGTCGAACGCGATCAGTTCGGACGGGCAAACAAAGGTGAAGTCCAGCGGGTAGAAGAACACCAGGGTGTACTTGCCCTTGGTCGCTTCTTTCAGGTTGTAGCTATCGACGATTTCGCCTGTGCCCAGTACTGCGGCTGCGGTGAAGTCGGGTGCTGCCTTGCCAACGAGAACGGCCATGAGAATCTCCTTAGATTAGAGTGTTGCGTGAACCCGCTGAGGATGGGGCCAGGGGCAACTGGCTGTCAAATCGGGAAAGTTCATGCTGCCGATAGCGCGTGCCTATCAACCACCGCATTTTGTCAGAGCGCACTGACTGTTTGATCCACGCCAGGGGCGCGCAGGATTGTTGTCGTTTTCTTACAGGCTTGCCATGATAAGCGCTTGCAGTTGCAATAACTGCGATCACTGAGCCAGCCTGCCAGGACGGGCGGCCATCACAGAGAGGAGCCTGCCCGCATGTCGTTATCCCGCCGCAGTGTTGTTCTGGCCGCGCTGGCCACCGCCCTGACCCTGGGTTCTGGCCTGGCCCGCGCCGTTGAGCCCATTACCATTCTGACCCAGCAGGATGTGTATACCGACTATCAACGCTTTGTCGGGAAGCGTAACCCGCTCACCCTCACCCATTTTGGCGGAGAAGGCTCTCGCCGTGACGTGGTGGAACTGGTGCTGGTACAGCAAGCGCTGGCACAAGGCGGTCTCACCCGCCCGATCAAACTGGTGAAGGTGGACAACAACAGTGACTCCTACACGCGCTATCTGAAAGAGATTTTGTCCGGCAACGCCACCATGGGCGGCAACAGTGCCTGGCAAGTTGATCTGAAATCCATTGATGACAAGGTCTATATCAGCTCGCCACTGATCCGCTCAGGCGAGTTTGAAGCAGGCTTGTATACCTCGCCCGACAACAAGAAAGCACTGGCGGCCCGCTCGCTGGAAGAGGTTCGCACCCTGACCGCCGTGGTGGCCGATAGCTGGAAGCCCGATGTGGCGACGCTGGAAAACCTCAAACTCAAGCAACTGTTGCAGACGCAAAGTTGGGATTCCATGGTGGGCATGGTGGAAAAAGGCCGTGCCGACGTATTGCTGGCACCGTTCCAGCCCACCGCAGATATGTCGCTCAAACTGGGTGAATACACACTGGTGCCGATCCCGGATGTGAAAGTAGGCCTGGCCGGTAGCCGCCATCTGTTCGTCAGCCGCAATGCGCCGCATGGGGCAGAAACCTATGATGCGCTGGAAAAAGGTCTCGCCAAACTACGTGCCAAGGGCGTTATCGAACAGGCTTATCGGGAATCAGGCTTCTTCAATACCCGCACTCAGGACTGGAAGAAGATTAACTGACGTCTGATCGCCTCGCACCGCACTGCAAAAAATCCGGCTCTGGCGGCGGGTTTTTTGTTTTTTGCCTCTGGCACCGCATACTGGTGACATCAACAAGCCCGATCTATCCGACTGCCAGAGCGGATTTGCGTTTACCATGCGCAGCGTGACCAATACCAAGCCCATGCTGGCCCTGCGCCAGCCCGCCATTGCCTTGCCGTGCCTGCTACTCGCTCTCGTGCTGGTCGTGCTGCTGCTGGCTGCCAGTATCAGTGGTGCGGTCGATATTCCATGGACCGCCCTGCCCCGTGCCCTGTTTGCTACCCCAGTAACGCCAGACGAACAGCTCTGGCAAAGTGTGCTGCGCGATGTCCGCTTGCCACGCGTGATCTTTGCCGCATTGTGTGGCGCTGGCCTCGCCGTCGCGGGTGCGGCCATGCAAGCCCTGTTTCGCAATCCGCTGGCAGAACCGGGTCTGGTGGGCATCTCCGCCGGTGGTGCGCTGGGGGCCGTAGCCGCTATCGTGGGTGGTGCCAGCGCCTTTGGCCTCGTTGCCGGTGCCGCCTTTGCCGGCAGCCTGCTGGCCTTGTTCGCCGCCTGGCAAATTGGGCGCCGCAGCCGTGCGGTGGCAGGCTTGTTGCTGGCGGGCGTCGCCATTAACGCTATTTGCGGCAGTCTGACCGCACTGTGCACCTGGCAAGCCACGGACGCCCAACTGCGCTCGCTCACTTTCTGGAATCTGGGCAGCCTTGCCGGTGGCAACTGGTCACTGCTGGCCTTCCTTGCGCCATGGACACTCCTTCTTTCCGCCCTGTTGCTACGCGAGTGGCGTGGCCTGAACGCACTGTTGCTGGGGGAACGGGAAGCCGGCCACCTTGGCTTTGCCATCCGCGCGCTGCAACGACGGCTGATTGTGCTGGTGGCCTTGCTGGTGGGGCCGCTCGTTGCCGCCTGCGGCACAATTGCTTTTGTGGGCCTGGTGGTACCGCATATAGTGCGGCTGACCCTGGGGGCGCGGCACCAGTTGCTTTTGCCCGCCTCCTGGCTGGTGGGGGCCATTGCCCTGGTGCTGGCTGACTGGGTGGCGCGGCGGCTGGCCATACCGGCGGAAATCCCCGTTGGCATCGTCACCAGCCTGGCAGGCGGGCCGTTCTTTTTGTGGCTATTGGCCCGCTGGAGCCGCGCATGATCCAGATTGAACATCTGACTTGCGTGCGCGAAGGTCGCACCGTGTTGGCCGATGTCTCGCTACAGGTTGCCGCGGGCGAAGTCGTTGGCGTGCTGGGGGCCAATGGCGCCGGCAAATCATCACTGCTGGCAGCCGTGGCCGGTGATCTGCACACCAGCCAGGGCAAGATCGCGCTGGATGGTCAGCTTGTCGGTCGTACCCGGCCACGACAGTTGGCACGTCTGCGGGCCTTGCTGCCCCAGACCTCTGTGCTGGAATTTGATCTGCCGGTGCCGGAAGTCGTCGCCATGGGCGCGTACCCGTTTGATGAACTCACCGCCGCCCAGGTGCAAGTGCTGGTCGACGCGGCGCTGATTCAGGCCGATGCGGCTGACCTGGCGACACGCCACTACGCGGGCTTGTCGGGTGGCGAACAACAGCGGGTGCAGCTTGCCCGCGTGCTGGTGCAGACGCTGGCGGCCTGCCAACTGAACAGCAAAGCATCACTGCTGCTGGATGAACCCACCGCCAGCCTTGATCCGCGCCATCAGCATGGCGTGCTGGCGGCGGTGCAGGCCTTGGCCCGTCAGCAACAGCTTGCGGTACTGGTGGTGCTGCATGATGTGAACCTGGCGGCGCGCTGGTGCGATCGTCTGTTATTGCTCAGGCACGGCCAGGCGGTCGCTGAGGGTACGCCGCAAGCGGTGCTCCGGTGCGAAATCCTGCAAGCGGTTTACGACATGCCGGCGCGCGTACTGCCAGACCCCGACGACGCGGCGCGTGTGCTGGTCTTGTTCGGCTGACTGCCCGCACCCCAGCGTAAAGCCGCGCATAGCTGACGAAAATCCGCTCCACTCATGCTGTCTGGCCATAGCACCAGAGCGCGCCAGCGTCGGCGCTCCCCCACCCGCAAATGCAGCACGATCAGATGAGCGCACACCAGGGACGACGCCTGGACCTGAGCCCGTTCTTGCGGGCCCGTACCCCACTGCACCCGAAGCTGGTTCTCTGGCCCCAACCGGAGCAAGCCGTGGGTTGCCTGCTGCCGCAACGTGTAGATGGTCCATGCCAGGCCGGTGAGCACGACGGCCATGCCCGGCATGAACCAGGGCCACGGTAACAGCGCCGCGCAAACCAGCGCCAACGCCCCCGCAAACGCAAGCAGGCAGGGCGTGGTGCGCCCTGCCTGCCAGTAGACCTCAACATTCAGGCCCGGTGCAGCCATCTGTTCACTGAACCTGGATGCTGCCGGAAACAGTCACGGACACTTTGCTGTCGCCACCCTCAATCGCCGGCGGTGCGGCGCTGTCCGAAGCCATGGCCGCTTTCATCATCATCACGCGCGGTGCGGGCGGTTCAAACGCCTGGGTGTTGACGTTCATGTTGACCGTCCGCCAGCCAGTGCCGGCCATACCACGCTGGATCAGCTCCGCACGCTGCCGAAAGGCCTTGATGCTGTCTTCAATCAGGCCATCTTCTGCCGCCTTGCGGGCTTCATCTGAAACGCCATAACGGATGCCGGCCAGTTGCATGGAAACGCCGTTGGAGAGCGGCTGCTGCAACTGCCCCAGAAGCCTGGAGAGGGCGGGAAAGTCACGGCTGGTCAGGCGCAATTCGCCACGACCACGCCAGCTATCCTGGTGATTGGTCTTGTTGTTGTAGACGGGATACGTGGTGTAGCCGGTGCCCGCGGATTGCACGGTGGCATACTGGCGACTCAGCCGCACGGCAGCAGCCAGAGTCTGATTCACCTTGTCGGCCAGTTGGGCAGGATCTGTGTTGTTGATCTCGACATACAGCGTGGCAGTCGCCAGATCGTTGCTGACGTCCTTGCTGGAACTGGCTTCCAGGTTCACCACGTTGTAATTGAGCGGCTCGGCAAAAGCCTGGGCGGTACAAAACAATCCTGCTACGGCTGCGGCAAGCGCGTATCGGCGCATGGAATTCTCCTTGTGCGCCGATCATGCCGGCGCTTTTCAGTGATAGTTATGATCTGAGGGTGTGTTGTGAATGTCTTCTGACACGCTGTCCATCACCCCCATGTGGATCTCCACATCAAACCATTCCCAGAACAGTTTGAGCGTGCGGCTTTGCGGCCACAGGGCTTCGTCCTCAACCCACGACGCAAGTTCCATTTCAAACAGACGCTCCGCCAGATCATCAATATAGGAAATGCCGTCTTCAGGCTCGGTCACTTCGGGGATCATGATCACGGTGCAATCGCTGCGCACGTCTGCCAGCGACAATACGATATCGTTGCCGGGCAAGGCATTGAGCCAATCCAGGAAAGCTTGTTTTGGGCGAATCAGTGCAGCCGAACGGTCGACAATAAACATAAAACCTGTACTCCTTGATAGTGCGCTTTGCCATGTTCCACCTGTCAGACAACACTGACAAAAAGTGGCCTGGCTCACATGTGCGGCAAGGGTAACACGTGAATGCGCCGGATACGTGACAGACACGCACCGGGCATTTACGCAACCTGCTTAGCCTTGTTGATCCGGTTTTTTCCGACGACTACGCGCAGCCGGTTTGGCCGGCGCGGCCTCGGTGGCCGGTGCTTGCAGCAAAGCGGCCGTCTGCGCAGGCTTGCGCCGCGAAGTACTTGCCGGAGCCGGTGCAACCACTGGCGCGGGCGCGGCAACCGGGGCGCCCGGCGCACTGGTCAACGCACTGGCGGTCGGGCCACCCCGTCTGCGCGCAGCCGGTTTTTGCGCAGGTGCAGTCGTTGGTACCGTGGCAGGTGCCGCTTTGCCGCGTGCCGGGGCCTTGGCTACGGCTGGCGTCGGTGCGACCGGCTTGGCCGTCTTTGGCGCCGTCGGCTTGGTGGTCGCCGGTTTGGTCGCCGGTTTACCGGCAGGTGCGGGCTGAGGTACGGGTGTTGCAGCCGGGTTTGCGTTGGCGGCTACGGGCTTGCGGGCACGTTTCGCCGGTGTCGCGGTTGGCGCAACGGGCTTGGCTGCGGCCGGTTTTCTGGCGTTGGCAGCCGGCTTGGCGGCCGTGTTATCCGTTGGTTTGGCCGCAGGCTGCGGTGCCACCGGTGCTTTGGCCTTGGGTTGCGATCGTGATGCCTTTTTGGCCTGCGCCGCGGCCGCAACCGCCAGTTGCGCACCGCTGTTGGCGGCGTTGACCGGGGCTGGTGTCGCCGCTGCTGCGGCCTTGCGTGCGACGGCCGCAGCGCGACGGCGCTGACTGCGGGTTTTCGGAGCACGGCGGGCCGGTTCTGCTGCGGACACACTCTCCGGGGCGGATGCGACAGCGGCGGGCGCCTCGGCAATTGGCGCAACCACTTTGGCTTTTTCTTCTGGCACCAGCACAAAGTCAATCTTGCTGGTATCCAGTGCAACCCGCGCGACCTTCACCTTTACCCGATCGGTCAGCTTGTAGATACGCCCGCTGCGCTCGCCCTTGAGTTCATGGCGCAGATCATCGTAGTGGAAATAATCGTTGCCCAGTTCAGACACGTGCACCAGGCCCTCAACATACAGATTATCCAGCAGCACAAACATGCCAAACCCGGTGACGGCAGAGACGCTGCCCTCGAACACCTCGCCCACCTTGTCCTGCATGAAGTAGCACTTGAGGAAGTTCATGACATCGCGGCTGGCTTCATCCGCGCGGCGTTCCGTCATGGAACACTGAATACCCAGGGCTTCCCACTTTTGGGCCGGTCTGTATTTCTTGCCCGCCAGCACGGATTTGATGGCGCGATGCACCAGCAAATCCGGATAACGCCGGATCGGTGAGGTGAAGTGCGTGTAGGCCTCATAACCCAGACCAAAGTGGCCCTTGTTGTCCGGGCTGTATACGGCCTGCTGCAGGCTACGCAGCAACATGGTCTGCAGCAAGGATGCATCCGGCCGGGTTTTGATCTCTTCGAGCAAGGTCGCGTAATCGCCCGCCTTTGGTTCTTCGCCGCCCCCCAGGGACAGCCCACAAGAACGCAGGTATTCGCGCAGCTTTTCCAGACGTTCCGGGTTCGGCCCTTCGTGTACGCGGTAGAGGCAAGTTTGCTTGTTGGTGATCAGGAAATCTGCGGCGCAGACGTTGGCCGCCAGCATGCATTCTTCAATCAGTTTGTGGGCCGGGTTGCGGATCACCGGCACGATCTGGCTGATCTTGCCCTTGTCATCAAAACGCACTTCGGTTTCAGTGGTTTCAAAATCAATCGCACCGCGCACCACGCGCGCCGCCGCAAAGGCCTGATACAAGGCGTACAGGTCCTGAATATGCGGCAGTACTTTTTTGTACTCTTTGGCGGTCTTGCCCTTGGGCTCTTCCAGCATGTCCCAGACCTTGGTGTAGGTCAGGCGTGCTTTGGAATGCATCACCGCCGGGTAGAACTTGTATTTCTTGATGCTGCCGCTGGCGCTGACCTGCATGTCGCAGACCATACACAGCCGATCTACTGCGGGGTTCAACGAACACAGGCCGTTGGAGAGTTCTTCCGGCAACATGGGGATCACGCGGCGCGGAAAATACACCGAGTTGCCGCGTTCAATCGAGGTCACATCCAGCGCGTCGCCCGGCTGTACGTAATGGCTTACGTCCGCAATGGCCACCACAAGGCGCCAGCCTTTGCCTTTTTTCTCGGCATAGACGGCGTCGTCAAAGTCACGGGCGGTTTCGCCATCAATCGTCACCAGGGGCAGATCACGCAGATCAACGCGTTTGACCCCCATGACCGGCTTGAGATCTTTCTTGCCCACAGTTTTGGGTGTGGCCTCGGCCTGGGCTTTGGCTTCGGCAGAAAACTCATACGGCAGATTATGCTTGCGCAGCGCAATTTCGATTTCCATGCCCGGGTCATCGTAATTACCCAGGATTTCTACCACGCGGCCCAGCGGCTGCACTTTGTGATCCGGCTGCTGGGTGATTTCAACCATCACCACCTGACCGGGTTTGGCTTTGCCCTTCTCTTTGGGCGGCACAAGGATATCTTTGGCAATGCGCTTGTCTTCCGCGACCACGCGGTACACGCCATGCTCTGCCATAAAACGGCCCACGAGCCGGGTGGTCAGGCGCTCCAGCACCTCCACAATCCGGCCTTCGCGACGGCCACGTCGATCAAACCCGGCCTGGCGCACCAGCACACGATCGCCATGCATGACTTTATCAAGCTCGCGCGATGACAGATATAGATCATCAGAACCGTCATCCGGCACCAGGAAACCAAACCCTTCTGCGTGACCCTGGACACGGCCGGGGATCAAATCAATTTTTTCAGCAATACACAGTGCGCCTTTGCGGTTCACCATCAACTGGCCATCACGCGCCATGGCGCCAAGGCGACGCTCAAAGAACGCACGCTCTTCTTCGGTAATGGACAACAGCCGCGCGAGATCTTCTGCATATAAAGGCGCGCCGGCTTCTTCCAGCACTTGCAGTACATATTCGCGGGAGGGCAGCGGATTTTCGTAGCGCTCGCGTTCACGCTCAAGGTGGGGATCTTGCAAACGCAGCGAGGTGGCCGGAGCGGTCTTCGCAGATTTGGATGTGGTAGCACTCTTTTTTATTGACATTGTTTTATTGTTTCCTGATAATCGCGCTTCTTCGTGATGCACGCATTCTAACAGCGTAGCACATGGCCCAGGTGGCGGAATTGGTAGACGCACTAGGTTCAGGTCCTAGCGCTCGCAAGGGCGTGGAAGTTCGAGTCTTCTCCTGGGCACCAAAACACTTGAAAACCCGATCAGCAATGATCGGGTTTTTCTTTTTCCGCCCCCACCCTCGCGATTCCCTCTGCCATTCTTTGCTCCGCATCTCACCGCTGTATTCAATTTACCTTGTTTCACCTTCTGTCCGGCGGAGTTAATACCGCAAACAACGGAACATTTACCGATTTTTCAATTACCTATGCATTTTATTGGGGTAACCATGTTGACACATTCTGGCTGACCCGACATAATTGCCCTCCTTCGCTGCTGCAACACAGCAACGAAGCCCAGGTGGCGGAATTGGTAGACGCACTAGGTTCAGGTCCTAGCGCTCGCAAGGGCGTGGAAGTTCGAGTCTTCTCCTGGGCACCAAATTCAACAAAAAACCCGATCAAACGATCGGGTTTTTTGTTTTGGCGGCGCAGATGTCTCACCGATGTATATCGACATATATATACATGCAGTTTGCACCCAGACGCCGCAACGGGTATTCACACCAGCCTCAGTCCCTGGCGCTTTCAAGGGCGAGGCAGGTGCAGCCTTCTCCGCCCCACCCCACTCAATAGCGAACCCGATCAAACGATCGGGTTTTTTGTTTGTTCTTTGTTTTACCCGTCAACACGCCGCAATACCCGCCCGCACATGCTATCTTCAGTAGCGGCACCGGCCAAACCACTCCCCGCCCCGGCTGCACCCGGCTCCTGCTTTCAGACCTATCGCCGGCTTGATCTGACTTTCTGCCAGTCCTTCTTTTACCTGTCGGTCTTTTCAGGGAGCACGCGCATGTTGCATTTAATCTGGATGTTTATCGTCGGCATTGTAGTGGGCCTGATCGCACGCTGGATCATGCCTGGCGCGCAGGGCATGGGCTTATTCATGACCGGCATTCTGGGCATTGTCGGCGCAGTGGTGGGCGGCTATATCGCCCGGCTGTTCAGCAAGCCGCCTGAGGGCTCACCCGTTCACCCGGTCGGGATCATCATGTCGGTGATCGGTGCCCTGGTTGTGCTGTGGGTGGTGCAGATGCTGCAACACTGATTACCGCCGGTTCCGTAACTTTATCCAGCCAGACCGCATTGCCAGACATATCCGATATCGCACGCACTCATTCTTCTGGTTTCCTGTGATCCCTTTTTCTAACGCAGGAAACCAGAGATCGTGCTGAATCTGATTTGGGCATTCGTCGTAGGTATTGTTGTTGGTCTGATTGCACGCTGGATCATGCCCGGCGCGCATGGCATGGGTTTGATCATGACGGGCGTACTGGGCATTGTTGGCTCGCTGGTGGGTGGCTTCATTGCCAACCTTTTTACCGATTCGAAAAACAAGCCGTTCCACCCGGCCGGTATTCTGATGTCGATTCTCGGTGCAATTCTCATTCTTTGGGTAGCGCAATTGCTGCATCGTTAATCCGGAAAACAAAAAAGGCGACCTTCAAGGTCGCCTTTTTTGTTGGGTCACGCCCGAAAAAAAACGCGGGCGGTACATCAAGCCGCGGCAAGACTCAGCGCGGTCACCCCGTCTTCAATAATGCCCAGGCGCTCTGCCAGCTCTGCATGGGGGTTGATCGCCAGTAATTTGATCCCCGCAAATTCCAGTGTGTTAGCAGGCGCCTGCTGGAAACACGCAGTAGCATCCCTCACACCCAGCAGTGAATCCGGGCAGGCAAAGCGCGCACCCGCAAAGGGAGCGAACGGCGCATGCAGATCAGTCCACGGCCCGTACTCACCCACAGCCGCCGTACCGGAAAACATCAGCCCTTTGAGCAAACCTGCCCGCTGGCATTGCGCAATGTGCGTCAGCGGCGTGTCTTTGCTATGCGTTTCCAGCACAGAACGCGCCCAGTTCACACACAAGCCAATTTGTCGTTGCGGAAAATCGGCGGCCACGGCGTGTACCACCTGGATTTCTTCCTCCAGGCTCAAAAAACCTTTGCGTGGTTCAATACCAGTGCGTGAGTCGCAATGTTCCACCACCAGCGGGCACTCCCAATCCCAACTGGCAATCTCCGCCAACGAGCGCAGGAAAGCACTGGCTGCCAGCCCGGAAATCGCAACGCCGCTGGCTGGCGCGGAATGCAACTCCACCGCTCGCACCACCGCGCGACCGGCATGATCATTCAGCTTGCGGGTTTTTGCAAAAATGTGGGCCATGAACCGTACAGCCGCCACCCGCGCTTCTTCGTTTTCCGAAGCCAGACCAAAATCGCGCTGCACTTGCCGCTTTTGCATCGTTCCCATGATTGCCGTCAGCACGACATGCCAATGCGGCGCCAGATGCGACAGCAGGAAATCATCGCCTAACGGATGCAACTCATCCAGACACGGCTGCTCCACGCCGCCCACCAGCGGCATCTGTGCCAATTGCTTCCAGAATCGGGACTCCTCTTGTGCCGAGCCTTGATGAAACGAAGGCGCACAGGTATAGGCGCCCACGGTGTAACCGGTTTTCAGATTCTGCATGATGCGCAACCCTTCCTTTCTGTTATCGCGGCAAGCCACCAGCGCTTGAGGCGCATCCATTGTTCAATGACATCGCCACTTTGATCACCACCTTGCGAATGGGGCCTGGTTGGTCCACAGCACAATTGGGTCGATGCACATCATGCGGGAAAAACACGGCAAAGCTCCCCGGCTGCATCAACAACTGCGTTTCATTGGCGGCATCCTCGTAAAACAGGATGTCCCGTTCGGCCAACAAGTTCTCAACCACCCGGTTCTGCCCGGTATCGGTGACAACCCGGATGATTTCTGCGCCACTCACCAGAAACTGCACATCCACATAGCGGCGATGCACCTCCGGCCGGTTTTCCATATAGGGCCGCGTCTGCAAATCCAGCACTTGCAGAATCATGTCGCTACCTTCCAGCTCATAACGTCCCGGCTTCATCGCCGCAAAGTCTTCGTCGCGCAATCGCGCTAGCGCCCGGGCAATTGGCGCTGGATAAATCCACGCCAGCTCGCCCAGGTTCGATACGTGTCCAGAAAACATCGCGCCCTCCTTGTTGGCAATTGCACGGACTCGTGGCCATACCTCTTTTCCGTGCTCCGGCAAACCTACCACAAAATGAAATATTATTTCACTATGTAAAATTTTATTTGGTTTTGAATTTCACATGGTGATACGATGCGCCCAATTGTGGTCATGGATGCATGACTGCATCCCATCCATTGCTGGCATCAGTGCGATGCAGCAGCCAGGAGAAGCACGCGATGAGAGTGACCTACGAGACGCTGAAAGCCGAATTCAAACGGGTTTTGCTGGCAAGGCAGGTTGCCGAGCCCACTGCAGAGGCTTGTGCCAGGTTGTTTGCCGATACCACGCAAACCGGGGTGTATTCGCACGGCGTGAATCGCTTTCCGCGGTTTATCCAGCAACTGGATGCGGGCCATGTGCGGCCCAACGAAAAAGCAGAACGACTGCTGGCACTGGGCGCGCTGGAACAGTGGGATGCCAGGCGCAGCATTGGCAATCTGACCGCACAATCGATGATGGATCGGGCGGTTGAGCTGGCGGCAGAACACGGCATCGGACTGGTGGCTTTGCGTAATGCCAATCACTGGATGCGCGGCGGCGGCTACGGTTATCAAGCGGCCGAACAAGGCTATATCGGCATCTGCTGGACCAACTCGATTGCCGTCATGCCCCCATGGGGCGCAAAAGATTGCCGGATCGGCACCAACCCGCTGATCGTGGCCGTACCGGGCAACCCCATCACCATGGTCGACATGTCCATGTCGATGTTCTCTTACGGCATGCTGGAAGTGAACCGCCTGGCCGGCAAACAACTCCCGGTCGATGCCGGTTTTGATGATGACGGCAACCCGACCCGGGACCCGGCCACGGTCGAGAACAACCGCCGCATCATGCCGATGGGTTTCTGGAAAGGCTCCGGGTTATCCATTGTGCTGGACATGATTGCCACGCTGCTCTCTGGCGGTTTGTCCGTGGCGGAAGTCACTCAAACGCTGGATGACGAATACGCCGTTTCACAGGTCTTTATCGCTATCTCGGTCGACAAACTGATAGACCGAGGCACGCGCGATCAGAAGCTCAAGACCATCTCCGACTATGTACTTGGGGCCACCCGCGCCGACCCGGCCCAGGCCATCCGCCTGCCCGGACATGAGTTTGACCGGATCAAAGCCGAGAACATCCGCGATGGCATTCCGGTTGATGACTCGGTCTGGGCCCGGATTCGCGCCCTTTAAGTTCAAGTCTGCGGATCAGCAAGGATTCGCAACGCAAGACGGTTTCCACTGGCGATCACCACCGGGAGACACCCGGTAGCACAAGCTCACTGCGCCTTAGAGCGCGGGAGCCTGTTTTCGTCCTGGTCTCTATGGAGGAGCCAAAAGTGCAAGAAATCGAACAAGCTGTCCCACGTACGCGCTGGCTACGCATTATTCCGCCCATCATGATTGCCTGCATCATTTCATACATGGATCGGGTCAATATCGGCTTTGCCATGCCAGGCGGCATGGCGTCCGATCTGGGTATCGCCGCCAGCATGATGGGGCTGGCGGGCGGCATTTTCTTTATTGGTTATCTGTTTTTGCAGGTGCCAGGCGGCAAGATTGCCGTGCATGGCAGTGGCAAGAAATTCATCGCCTGGTCGTTGGTGGCGTGGGCGGTGATTTCCATCCTGACCGGTCTGGTTCGCAATGAAATCGAGCTGCTGATACTGCGCTTTATCCTGGGTGTCGCTGAGGGCGGTATGTTGCCGGTGGTGCTGACCATGATCAGCAACTGGTTTCCGGACAAAGAACGTGGCCGCGCCAATGCACTGGTCATCATGTTTGTGCCGATTGCCGGCATTCTGACTGCCCCCCTTTCCGGTTACATCATTGCCACGCTGGACTGGCGCTATCTGTTCATCATCGAAGGGATTATCTCGGCACTGGTGTTGTTTATCTGGTGTTTTATGGTGAGCGACCGCCCACAAGAAGCCAGCTGGATTTCCAAACGTGAGAAAGACTACATTCTCAACGCCCTGAAGGCAGAGCAAGCGGCGGTCAGTGGCAAACATGTCCAGAACGCCTCGCTGGCGCGGGTTCTGGCAGACAAGCGCATGTGGCAATTGATTGCGCTGAACTTCTTCTACCAGACTGGTATTTACGGCTACACCCTGTGGCTGCCTACCCTGCTCAAAAACCTGACTCACAGCAATATGGGCATGGTCGGGCTACTGGCGATCCTGCCCTACGTCGGCACCATGGCAGGCATGTTCCTGATTTCCAGAGCGTCTGATCGCAGTGGCAAGCGCAAGCAATACATTGTCCTGCCCCTGCTGGGCTTCGCCCTGTGCATGTTTTTCTCCGTCACCGCCCGCGACAACATCTGGCTGTCCTACGCCTTCCTGGTGGGATGCGGCGTGTTTTTACAAGCTGCCGCCAGCGTGTTCTGGACCATCCCGCCTCGCATGTTCAGCGCCGAAGTCGCAGGCGGTGCGCGCGGGGTCATCAATGCGCTCGGCAATCTGGGCGGCTTTTGCGGCCCGTATTTTGTTGGCGTGCTGATCACCCGTTACGACCAGAACGTTGCGATTTATACCCTGGCAGGCGCTCTGGCCATTGCCGCACTGATTGCCGCATGCCTGCCCGGTGATGCGCAAACCGCTCGCCGCCAGGCCCCCGTCACGCCTTTGCCGCAACAAGAATCCGCATAACAAGAACATCCGTCGTCAGCGCACCGTTGGCGCTGGCGACGGCATGGGCATAACAAGGAAAAACCATGAGTTATTACCTGGGGCTGGATTGCGGTGGCACGCTGATCAAGGCCGGCATCTACGATGAGACTGGTCATGAATATGCGGTAGCGCGCAGCGCGCTGGACACCATCAGCCGCCAGCCTGGCTGGCAAGAACGCAATCTTGCCAACCTGTGGCATCACGCCGCCGCCGTAATACACAAGGCCATTGCCAGCAGCGGCCTGCCCGCCTGCGCGATCAGTGGCGTAGGGATTTCTGCGCAAGGCAAAGGCGTTTATCTGCTTGATCGGCAAGGTCAGGTGTTGCGCGACGGGATTTTGTCGTCAGACCAGCGTGCACTGGACATTGTCCGGACATGGCAACAAGACGGGATTCCTGAGCAGCTTTATCCGCACACCCTGCAAACCTTGTGGACAGGCCATCCGGTATCGTTACTGCGCTGGCTCAAGCTCAATGAACCCGGGACCTGGGCACAGATTGGCCATGTGCTGATGGCGCATGACTATTTACGCTTTTGTCTGACCGGGCAGATTGCCTGCGAAGAAACCAATATCTCGGAATCCAACCTCTTCAATATGCAAACCGGGCGCTATGACCCGGCGCTGGCCGCCCTTTTGGGTATCGAAGAGATCATGGATCGCCTGCCGCCAGTGATCGGCGCGACCGATATCGCCGGCACCGTGACCGCACAAGCGGCGGCGCTCACCGGGCTGGCCGTTGGCACGCCTGTGGTGGGGGGCTTGTTTGATGTGGTATCGACCGCACTCTGTGCCGGCATTGTGGATGAAACCCGGCTGAACGCGGTGATGGGTACCTGGTCTGTGACCAGCGGTATCACCCGCCAGATCAAGACACACCCGACCCAACGCTTTGTGCACGGCCGCCATGCCGTCCCCGGGCAATACATTGTGCATGCGGCCAGCCCCACCTCGGCCGCCAACCTCGAATGGGTCAGCCGCAATATGGGCGCCACTAGCGCCGCGCCAGATCACGCCAGCATCAACGCTGCCATTGCCGCCCTACCCAAAGCCCATAGCAGTGTGCAGTTCTTGCCGTTTCTGTTTGGCAGCAATGCCGGACTGGGCATGAAAAGCGGATTCTATGGGCTACAGGCCGCACACGAGCCCGCCCATTTATTGCAAGCCGTGTATGAAGGCGTGGTGTTCAGTCATTACTCGCATCTGCTGCAAATGCGCGAGTGCTTTAGCACGGTCGAAGCGTTGCGGGTCACCGGTGGGCCCGCCCGCTCCGAGGTCTGGATGCAAATGCTATCCGACATGAGTGGTCTCCCCGTAGAAATCCCGGCGGTCGAAGAAACCGGCTGCCTGGGTGCGGCGCTAGCGACCGCGGTCGGCCTGGGCGTGCACGCCGATTTCCAGAGCGCGGTGCTCGCGACAGCCACCCCACTGACAGTGATCCACGCGGACCCAACCGCGCGGGACGCCTATCAGCACAAGTATCAGCGCTACCAGCGGCTGATTGAGTGCCTGCGCCAGTTTGAAGAAGTCCCCGCTCAAGCCCTTCCTCCTTTCCTTCCCGGAGCCCCCGCATGACACAACCCCAACTCCAGGTCGCGCTCGACCAACTCGCCTTAGCCGAGGCATTACAATCGCTGACCCTGCTCGCACCTCATATCGACATTATCGAAGCGGGCACCTTGCTGTGTTGCTCGGTCGGCATGCAAGCCGTCCGCACATTGCGCGAGGCCTATCCTCAACACACCCTGGTGGCCGACCTTAAAGCCGCAGATGCAGGGGAAACCATGACCCGACTGGCCATGGATGCGGGCGCGGACTGGACCACGGTTATCTGTGCCGCGCCGTTGGCCACCATTGAAAAGGCCCATGAAACCGCAGAGGAATATGGCGGCGAAATCCAGATTGAGCTGTTTGGTCACTGGACGTTGAATGACGCGCGCGACTGGCAACGCATCGGTATTCGCCAGGCTATTTATCACCGCGGGCGGGATGCCCAGGCCAAGGGTCAGGGCTGGAGCGCGACCGATCTGGACCTGCTACGCGCGCTGGCCGACATTGGCATTGCGCCCTCCGTCACTGGTGGCCTTGACGCCCAGGATCTTGCGCTGTTCAAAGGCATTCCAGTGCGCGCCTTTATCGCTGGGCGCGCCCTCTATGGCGCGCCAGAACCGGCTGCCGCCGCGCAGGCTTTCCGCCAGCAAATCAGGCAATACTGGGGCCAATGAGATGCGTACTCATCCGTTAGGTATTTACGAAAAAGCACTTCCCGGGCAGCTGGCGTGGAGTGAGCGCCTTGCACTGGCCAAGGCCTGTGGTTTTGACTTTGTTGAAATCTCGATTGATGAAACACCAGAGCGACTGGCCCGGCTGGACTGGTCTGCGACCGAACGCAAAACGCTCGCCAACGCCATCATTGATAGTGGCGTGCGTATCCCCTCCATGTGCTTATCCGGGCATCGACGGTTTCCGTTTGGCAGCCGTGATCCGGCCACGCGCGAAGCCGCACGCACCATCATGAGTAAAGCCATCCGGCTGGCCCAGGACGTGGGAATCCGCAATATCCAGCTCGCCGGCTATGACGTGTATTACGAACCGCACGACCCGCATACCGAAGCGCAATTCATGCAAGGGCTGCAGTGGGCTGCTGACCTGGCCGCCCAGGCCCAGGTGATGTTGTCGGTGGAGATCATGGACACCGCGTTCATGAACTCCATCCGCAAATGGAAAGCTTGGGAGGCGCAAATCCGTTCTCCGTGGTTCAGCGTGTATCCAGACGTGGGCAATCTTTCTGCCTGGGGCAATAACGTGCCCGATGAGCTGGCGCTGGGGCTTGACCGCATTGCCGCCATTCACCTCAAAGATACTTATCCGGTGACCGAACTGCAGCCCGGCCAGTTTCGCGACGTTCCCTTTGGTCAGGGTTGCGTGGATTTTGTGAATGTCTTTCGCACGCTCAAGACACTCAATTATCGCGGCGCGTTCCTGATTGAGATGTGGACTGAAAAAGCGGAAGAACCGGTGGCTGAAATCATTGCTGCCCGCCGCTGGATTGAAGCGCGCATGCAAGAAGGAGGCTGGCATGCTTGAACAACTGAAGCAGCAAGTACTGCACGCCAACCTGGCCCTGCCCCAGCACAAACTGGTGACGTTTACCTGGGGTAACGTCAGCGCCATTGATCGTGCCAGCGGTCTTGTGGTGATCAAACCGTCCGGGCTGGATTATGAAGTCATGTGCGCCGAAGACATGGTGGTGGTGGATCTGCAAGGCAACATCCGGGAAGGCAAGCTCAAACCATCATCCGATACGCCAACGCACCTGGCGCTTTACCGGGCTTTCCCGGAAGTGGGCGGCATTGTGCATACGCATTCCCGCCATGCCACGATCTGGGCACAGGTCGGAATCGATCTACCCGCCTGGGGCACAACCCATGCAGATTATTTCTACGGCGATATTCCATGCACCCGTTTGATGACAGAACACGAAATAGCCGGCGATTATGAACTGGAAACCGGCAACGTGATTATCGAGACCTTTGCGCAGCGCGGGCTGGCGGCGGGGCAGATTCCGGCCGTGCTGGTGCATTCACATGGTCCATTTGCCTAGGGTAAAGATGCCATGGCCGCCGTGCACAATGCCGTGGTGCTGGAAGAAATTGCCTATATGGGGATTTTCTCCGCCCAACTCGCGCCACGCCTGAGTCCGATGCAACAGCCATTGCTGGACCGGCACTATCTGCGCAAGCATGGGGCCAAGGCTTATTACGGCCAATAACCACAGCCTCCTCATCCGCAATCCGTAGCCAATAAAAAACGGCAGTGACCACTGCCGTTTTTTATTGATAAACCCCCACCCTGTCAGCCACCCAACTCCGCAGAGATCTGCCGCGCCGCCAGCCGGATCGGCCCGATCAAGGCCTCTTGCCCCTGTGCGGCCAGCCGGGAAGTCGGCAGTGAAGTGGAAATCGCATATTCAACCCGCTGTTTCACATCAAAAACCGGCGCGGCAATGCAAGAGACGCCTAATTCGTTTTCTTCACGATCAAAAGCAATACCAGTGGCCCGGATTTGCGCCAATTCCGCGTGCAACGCATCCAGCGCCACGATGGTGTGTTCCGTCAGCCGCTCTATACGTGCATTGGCCCAATAGCGCTCAACATACCCTTCTGCCGCGTGGGCCAGGTAAAGCTTGCCCATCGCCGTGCAATGCAAAGCGCTTTGCTGACCGATATAGGCATGCGTGCGCATGACCGACCGTGTGGGCTCAAGCTTGTAAATCAGCACGGTATGATCCGCCTCCCAATGGGAGAGATTCACCGTCTCGCCCGTTTCCAGATTCAGCGTTTCCAGAAATGGCGCAGCCACCTGAATGATATTGAGCGAAGACAGTGCCTTTTGCCCCACCGCCACCAGTTTTGCGGTCAGTCGATAACTACCTGCAGCGCCAGCATGGGTCACATAACCCATGGCACTGAGCGCCTGCAGAATGCGGTGCGTGGTGCTTTTGTTCAGCTCAACCAGTTCCGACAATCGGGCCAGTGGACAGCCGTTGGGAAAACCGCTCAACACTTCAATTAACTGAAAAGCACGAGACAGGCTTTGGCTGCCGTGGGGCATCTGCTTTTCCGGGGCCATCAATATGCTTTACCTTGATCAGAATTGAATAAACGATGCGCAAGAACGCGAGGATACCCGAATCCCCCCTTGTTCCAAAGCAAGTACCGGTTACAACAGGGCCAGGCGCGCAGGAATATGGCAGCAGCGAACACAGATAAAAAAGGCGACCATCAAGGTCGCCTTTTTTACGTACTACAGATCAAGCCGGATTAGCTGTTGTCTGCCTTGAATGCGCGACGACGCTCGTGTTCTTGCAGGAAACGCTTGCGGATACGGATCGACTGCGGGGTGATTTCCACCAGTTCGTCATCATCGATGAACTCAACGGCCGATTCCAGCGACAGCTTGATCGGGGTGGTCAGACGCACGGCTTCATCGGTACCGGATGCGCGCACGTTGGTCAATTGCTTGCCCTTGATCGGGTTCACCACCAGATCGTTGTCGCGGCTGTGGATACCAATGATCATGCCTTCGTACAGCTTGTCGCCCGGGGAGACAAACATGCGACCGCGATCTTCCAGCTTCCACAGGGCGTAGGCCACCGCTTCACCGTGATCTTGCGAGATCAGCACGCCGTTGTGACGGCCCGGCAGATCCGCCTTGACCGGTGCGTAGTCATCAAACACGTGGCTCATCAGGCCGGTACCACGGGTCATGGTCATGAAGTCAGACTGAAAGCCGATCAGGCCACGTGCCGGAATATGGTATTCCAGACGGGTACGACCGCGACCATCGGATTCCATATTGGTCAGTTCGCCACGGCGACGACCGATTTCTTCCATGATGCCGCCCTGGTGTTCGTCTTCCAGGTCGATGGTCAGGTTCTCATACGGCTCACACTTCTGGCCGTCGATATCCTTGTACACCACGCGCGGCTTGGCCACGGCCATTTCAAAACCTTCACGACGCATGCTTTCCAGCAAGATGGTCAAGTGCAGTTCGCCACGACCGGACACGCGGAAGATATCCGCATCGGCCGTGTCTTCAACGCGCAGCGCCACGTTGGTCAGCAGTTCTTTGGTCAGGCGGTCACGAATCTGGCGGCTGGTCACAAACTTGCCTTCGGTACCGGCCAGCGGCGAGGTGTTCACCATGAAGTCCATGGTCAGCGTCGGCTCGTCCACACCCAGCACTGGCAGGCCAGCCGGGGCGTCCTTGTCGCAAATGGTCACGCCAATGCCGATCTCGTCCAGACCGGAGATCACGATGATATCGCCGGCTTCGGCGCTTTCCACCGCAACGCGTTCCAGACCCTGGAAGCCCAGCACCTGGTTGATACGGCCAGAGGAAACTTGTTCTTCGTGGTTCATCACCACCACTTGCTGACCCGGCTTGATGCGGCCATTCAGCACGCGGCCAACGCCAAGGCGGCCGGTGTAGGTGGAGTAATCCAGCGCGGCGATTTGCAGTTGCAGCGGCGCTTCCGGATCGCCCTTCGGTGTCGGAACGTGCTTGAGCACGGTTTCGAACAGCGGACGCATATTGTCGGAAGTTTCGTCCAGTTCCATCTTGGCAAAGCCATTCAGGCCGGATGCGTAGATGATGGCGAAATCGAGCTGTTCGTCAGTAGCGCCCAGCTTGTCAAACAGGTCAAACGTCTGATCCACAACCCAATCCGGACGTGCACCCGGACGGTCGATCTTGTTGATCACGACGATAGGACGCAGGCCCAGGGCCAGCGCCTTTTTGGTCACGAAGCGCGTTTGCGGCATCGGGCCTTCAACGGCGTCAACCAGCAGCAGCACGCCGTCAACCATACCCAGCACACGTTCCACTTCACCGCCGAAGTCCGCGTGCCCCGGGGTGTCGACGATGTTGATGTGGGTACCTTCGTATTCAATAGCCGTGTTCTTGGCCAGAATGGTAATGCCGCGCTCTTTTTCCAGGTCGTTGCTGTCCATGACCCGCTCGTCCACCTGCTGGTTTTCGCGGAAGGTGCCGGACTGGCGCAGAAGTTGATCGACCAGCGTGGTTTTGCCGTGGTCGACGTGAGCGATAATGGCGATGTTACGGAGAGCGCGCGTCATGTGTGGGGAAAGCTAACAGTTTGAAAAGCCGAGGATTGTAGCACGAACCTGTGACAATTCGCTGCTCTGCAAGATACGCGGATCGGGAAAACAGGCGCTGCTTTGCAACCGTTTGTATTGATTGGGGTTGTGCGGGGTTGTGGATCTGGTCCAAACCCACGGAAATCAACCGGTCGTGACGTCCCGTGGTTGCCCCGGCATACCCAGTGCCCGCGCCAGCATCAGCAGCATGCCTGCCGTCGCGCCCCAGACGGTGATCTCGCCACATTCCACAAACAGGCTTTTTCCGCGCAAGCCACGCCGCTCTACCCAGCGTAATTCATACCGGGCCGGGTCCAGCAGCGTACTCCAGGGTAACTCCAGAATCGTGGCGACCTCGCCGGGCTCTGGTTTCAGGGTCATGCCCGGTTGCACCAGGCCGACGACAGGCGTGACCGTAAAGCCGGTGATGGTGTGGTAGTGACCCAGTTCCCCGACCACCGTGACGTTCTCCGGCGAGAGGCCGATTTCTTCCCGCGCTTCCCGCAAGGCGGTGGCAGCGGGGTTGAGATCATGCGGGTCAGTGCGACCGCCCGGAAAACTGATTTGCCCGGCGTGATGCCGCAGGTGTGCGGCGCGTTCGGTCAGGATGATGCGCGTGCCTTGCGGGTAGGGCACCACCGGCACCAGCACCGCCGCAGCGCGTCCCGCGTTTTGCCGGCTCAGGTCACCCAGGGTTTGTCGCTCTGCCCCCGCCAGCTGCTGTTGTAGCCAGTCTCCCCAGCCAGAAAAATCCCCTGCGGCGGGCGTTTGCGCGTTCATCCTTCCACCTTGGGCAGTCTGAAATCGCGCTTGTGCGCGACCAGACGCAGCACCAGGCCCAAGCCAAACAGCGTCCATTCGGCCACTGCGCCGGCAAGGCCATATTGCTGGCAGGCGTACAGCGCCACCGATAACAAAATGGCCACTGTGCCGTAGAAGTCTTCTCGCAGGATAAAGGGGACGTCGTTCACCATTACGTCTCGCACCACACCGCCACCCACGGCGGTGACAAAACCCAGGAAACACACGCCAAACAGATTCAGGTTGCTATCCATGCCAACGTGCGCGCCAGCCAGGCTAAACGCCACCAGACCAATCGAGTCGGCCACGATAAACAGCTTGCGCAACATGCCGGTATGACGTTGATGCAGCTTGATCAGCCAGGACACCGCCAGCGTGACAAAAATGGTGTAGAGCGGCAACACGTCCACAAATGCGCGTGGCGTGCGATTGACCAGTACGTCACGGATGATGCCGCCGCCAATGCCGGTCAAGAGCGCCACAATCACTACACCCAGCAAGTCCAGCCGTTTGCGCACCCCGACCAGATACCCGGCCATGGCAAAAGCAGCCGTGCCGATCTGGTTGATGACTTCAAAATAAAGCGGAAAGGCCATGCCCTTGCCTGAAAATGCCAATCTGCCATGTTACCGCGCCGGTGCGGTTGCCGTCGCGTACCGTCCGCAAGCGCTTTCCATCACTTAAGAATTGCCCATATTATTAATTACTTAATTATTTCTTTTATTGTAATTATTTAAGTTATCGCCGTAGAATCACCCACAAAACCAATCGCACACATAAAGAGGTGATCAATGCAACAGCGCATCCAGCATCTGGATGTGGCCCGCGGCATGGGTATTACACTTGTCGTCCTGGGCCATAACCTGATCTTTCAGCACATCAACCCCATGGCACATCAGGTGCTGCATTCCATCAACATGCCTATGTTCTTCCTGATGTCAGGGGTGTTTTTCAACGACACGCTGTCTCTGGGCAAGCTGACCCTGGCCAAGCTCGACGGCGTGCTCAAACCCTTCTTTGTCACGCTGATTGTGGTGGCGCCACTCCAGCCATTACTGTCACGCGACCCGTTCGTGCAATACGTCGCCGGTTCTCTTTACGGCACGGGTGGCACGCTGCGCTGGACACCACTGTGGTTCCTGCCGCATCTGTTTCTGGTGTTTATCACGGCGCGGGTTTATCTGAACATTGCGGAGCGGTTGCGCATTGCGCAATGGCTGTCGTTGCTGCTCGGGGTAACCAGCGTGACGCTGGCGTGGGAGATGTTTCAACAACTGCAGGAGATGCCAATTCCACTCACAAACGTGGCTTATTCGGCAACACCGGCCATCTATAGCGAGCTGGGGTTTCCGTTCAGTGCAGATCTGCTGCTGATTACGGTCCCCATCTTTCTGGTCGGGCATGCCTTGCGTCAACGTTTGCGCACCTTTGAACCACACCCGGTAGTGGCATTCCTCGGCCTTGTTGCCTTTATCCTGCTGCACTATCTCTCATCCGGAGAGATGAACCTGAACGACAGGGTGTTTGACGATTATGTGTGCAACATCGGGCAGACGGTCTGCGGTGTTTATCTGGTGCTCTCGGCAGCGGTCTGGATTTCGCGGCACAGGCCCATGTTGACCCGGTTGCTCACGCAGGCCGCGGCAGCAAGTCTGTTTATCTTGCTGTTTCATGATTATCTGCAACGCCGGGTCTTTCGCTTTTTCATGGAGCACAGCCATATCTTGCTGCTGGCAGCAATCGCCTCCTGGCTGGCAGCCATGATTCTGCCGGCACTGGCCTTCCGGGTGGTTTCCCGCGTGCCGTGGCTGGCCGTGCTTTGGCTGCCGCTCAAACGGGTGCGGCGCCAGCGCGAAGCTCAGGCCGCCTCCACACAAGGCATGGGCGAGGTCGTAGCGTCTTCTTCTTGACGGTAAAACGGACGGAGTGCTTTTCAGATCAGGCTGTCTCTTGCGGTATAATCGCCAATTCGATTGTTCAACACGGACAGCCTGATCCCATGAAGCGCAAGATACTGATTACCTCCGCCCTCCCTTATGCCAACGGTCCACTGCACCTTGGGCATATGCTGGAACATATCCAGACCGACACCTGGGCGCGTTTTCAGAAGATGCGCGGGCACGAGTGCTACGCCGTCTGTGCCGATGACACCCACGGCACGCCGATCATGCTGCGGGCGCAAAACCTGGGCATTACGCCGGAACAACTGATTGCCGATGCCAAAAAAGCGCACGAGCAAGACTTTGCCGGGTTCCTGGTGAACTACGACAACTACGGCAGCACGCATTCGGAAGAAAACCGCCAGTATTCCTACCGCATTTACAACGCACTCAAAGCCAACGGCAAGATCGCCAACCGCACCATCAGCCAGTTGTACGATCCGCAGAAAAACATGTTTCTGCCAGACCGCTTTGTCAAAGGCGAATGCCCCAAGTGCCATGCCAAGGATCAATACGGTGACAACTGTGAAGTCTGTGGCACTACCTATGCCCCGACCGATCTGATCAACCCGTACTCCGCCATTTCCGGCGCTACGCCAGAGCTGCGTGACTCCGAGCATTACTTCTTCAAGCTGGGCGATTGCGAGGAATTCTTGCGTAGCTGGACGTCCGGTCGTGTCAACGTCAATGGCAACGACCGCCTGCGTTTGCAGGAAGGCGCCGCCAATAAATTGCAAGAGTGGTTTGATGCCGGCCTGAATGACTGGGACATCAGCCGCGACGCGCCCTATTTCGGCTTTGAAATCCCCGATGCGCCGGGCAAGTATTTCTATGTATGGCTGGATGCGCCGGTCGGTTACATGGCCAGCTTCCAGCAACTGTGCGATCGCACCGGCATCGACTTTGATGCCTTCTGGAACAAGGATTCCGGTGCCGAGTTGTATCACCACATCGGCAAGGACATTCTGTACTTCCACGCCCTGTTCTGGCCGGCCATGCTGGAATACGCCGGTTACCGCACCCCGACCGGCATCAATGCGCACGGCTTTTTGACGGTCGACGGCCAGAAGATGTCCAAGAGCCGCGGCACCTTCATCACCGCCGAGTCTTACCTGCGCCACCTGAACCCGGAATGGCTGCGCTATTACTTTGCCGCCAAGCTCAACGCGAACATTGAAGATATCGACCTGAACCTGGAAGACTTCGTCGCCCGCGTGAACAGTGATCTGATCGGCAAGTACATCAACATTGCCAGCCGCGCTGCCGGTTTCATCACCAAGCGTTTTGACGGCCAACTGGCCGCCGACCTGGGCGACAGCGGCCCGCTGGCCAAACTGCAGGCTGCGTCGGAGCAGATTGCCGGCCTGTGGGAAAGCCGCGAATACAGCCGCGCCATCCGCGACATCATGGCGCTGACCGATGAGGTCAACCAATGGGTAGACGCGCACAAGCCGTGGGAAATTGCCAAGCAAGAAGGCCAGGATGCCGAACTGCAACGCGTGTGCTCGGTGCTGATCAACGCCTTCCGCATCCTGACCGTGTACCTGAAGCCGGTGCTGCCGAAACTGGCTGCCGACGTGGAAAGCTTCCTCAATATTGCCCCGCTGACCTGGGCTGACGCCAGCACACTGCTGACCGGCCACACCATCAACGTGTACCAGCACCTGATGCAGCGCGTAGATCCAAAGAACATTGAAGCCTTGATCGAAGAAAACAAACAAAGCCTGGCCCCGACCAGCAACGAACCTGCCGCAGCCAAGCCGGATTATGAAATTCCGGAAATCGAACCCGTCATCAACATTGATGATTTCGGCAAGATTGACCTGCGTATCGCCAGGATTGTGAACGCCCAGCACGTGGAAGGCGCGGAGAAACTGCTGCAACTGACGCTGGACATTGGCCTGCCGGAAACCCGCAACGTGTTTGCCGGTATCAAGAGCGCCTACAAGCCGGAAGACTTGATCGGCCGCCACACCGTGATGGTCGCCAACCTGGCCCCGCGCAAGATGAAATTTGGTCTGTCTGAGGGCATGGTGCTGGCTGCGGGTGGGGATGGTGGCTTGTATATCCTGACGCCGGACCTGGGTGCCAAGCCGGGGATGCGGGTGAAGTGAGTTGTTTTGGGGCTTACCGCCCTGGCTGTAAAAAAACGCCGCTGATTTAGAAGCGGCGTTTTTTTTGACCTGCTGCCGGAGAGTGAATGTGTGGTGACCTGGCCGGCAATACAAACTGTGTTAGCGCCCTCTGCGCGGGTTTGAAAGGCGTTTGATACCGGCGGTGGCCGGAGCACCCTGATTTGCAGTACACATTTATCGTGCAACTTGCTTCGCCACCTCGGCGGCCCCAAAGAAAGCAGGCAAAGAAAGGCGACCCCAGCCTGCCCCTTGGTGGGTACCCCCACAAAGATGCCGGCATAGCAGATGACAGTTGCAGCGGGGTGGCGGCCCTCCGGGCTGCCCTCGGTTGGTCGGGAGCCCAAAGTCTCCCTCCCTCCTTCGGCGCTGGGCTTTGATGGGGAAAGAACGTCAAAAACAGCCCCAACGACAACGACAACGACCGATCCAACCTGCGTCCCACTTAACTTGTCATTCCGGCCTTGAGCTGGAATCCAGCTGCAATGCCTGCACATTCTTCAAGATGGAATCGCGAAGCAATGGTGGCAACCCACCGCAAGCAGCCCATTGGGCTGCGGGCTGGATTCCCGCCTCCGCGGGAATGACGACGTGGCGGGCGAGGCGAAACATTCTTGTGGGCAGACGGTTTGCGGGGTTGGGGTTGGGGTTGGGGTTGCTTTTGATGTTGTCGTTGTTTTTGACCTGCCTCCCCTCCGGCAGCGCCGAGCATCGCAGCGAAGTCCGGGGTTTCGGCGAAGGGGTGTTTGAGCGAAGCGAGTTCCCGTAGCCAGCCGGACTTTGCGAGAAGCGCAGGGAACCCCGAAGGGGCGCTGTCGCAGGGTCGCCTTTCTTTTGGTTACTTTTCTTTGGCGAAGCAAAGAAAAGTAACGTGCTCCGGCCACTGCCGGTATCAAAACACCGCGCCGCCAGGCGCTAACACACATCGCTACGGTGGATTGTCGCTGGCGCTCCGAATCCACCCTACGGCAAACATCTTCAGACCACCTCCATCCGGGCCGGCCTATCAACAAAGCCTACCCGCCGCAGCCACTCCTCGGTAACCATCATCACTATCCTGGTACCCCCTCACCCCCACCCAATACCTCCCGCGCTGCCGCCACAATCCGCTGCGTCAACGACTCCAGCCGTGGCGATTGTACTTTCCATGCATGCCAGTACAAGGCCACGTCCACCGGCTGATCCGGCGCCAGGTCAACCAGTGCGCCCGTCGCCACCAGGTCACCATACTGTTGTTCCGGAATCATCCCGCACCCCAGCCCCAGTTTGACCGCCGCAAAGTAAGAATCATGCGAGGGGATGTAATGACTGGGGTAAACGTCCCGGGTCAGCCCAAAGCGTTCTTCCATGAAGTCCGCCTGCAGGGCATCTTTACGGTTGAACACCATCACCGGGGCATGGCGGGCGGCCGCGCGGGTGAAGCCATCGGGGTACCAGCGCCGGCAATAGTCGGGTGAGGCGAGCATGTGGTAACGCATGGTGCCCAAGGCATAAGACTGACAACCGCGCATGGGTTCGGCCTCGCTGGTCACGCAGCCCGTCGCTTCGCCGGATTCCAGCCAGGCAAACGTGTGGTCCTGATCGTCCAGCATGACTTCCAGCAAGACATTCTCTTTGAGCAGCAAGGGTGCAACGGCGGGGACAAACCACGTGCCCAGTGTGTCGGCGTTGATGGCCAGGCGCACCACCAGCGGCGCGCGGGCGTTGTCGGCCAGTTCGGCGGCCAGTTCCTGATCCAGCATGGCGGTACGGCGCAGGTATTGCAGCAGGCGCTGACCGTGCAAGGTGGGGCGCGCCGGACGACTGCGGATGATCAGGGGCTGGCCCAGCGCGGTTTCCAGTGCGCGAATGCGTTGTGATACCGCAGATTGCGTCACGTGCAGTCGCGCTGCCGCAGCATCGAAACTACCGGTTTCGATGACGGCCAGCAGTGCATCGGTCTGCCGATGATCCAGGTTCACAGCATGCTCCTTCATTAGCCATTTTTATCCAATCTGAAAGATATTAATAACTCTTCTGTTCACGCTGCAAGCCATTCACAATCCTGCCAGATTCAAGACTCCAGGAATGATGGCGATGATGTTTGCAGCGTGGCTTAAAGGTTTGGGATTGGGCGGCAGCCTGATCATGGCGATTGGCGGGCAGAACGCGCATGTGTTGCGCATGGGGCTGTCGCGGCAACACCTTGGCCTGACCGTGCTGGTCTGCATCGTGGGTGATGTGTTGCTGATTGGTGCCGGTGTGGCCGGCATGGGTGCGTTGATTGATCACAGCCCGGCACTGATGACCTTGGCGCGCTGGGCGGGCGCGGCCTTTCTGGTGTGGTATGGCTTGCGGGCCTGGCGCGCGGCCTTTGCCACAGGTGCTTTGCACGCATCCGGTGGTGTACCGGTGCTGACCTGGCAGCAAGCGGCGCTGACCATCCTGGCCCTGACCTGGCTCAACCCGCATGTCTATCTGGATACCGTGGTGCTACTGGGTTCGATTGCCAGCCAGCAAGCGCCTGTCGCGCAGCCGTGGTTTGCGGTGGGGGCAATGACGGCATCTACCCTTTGGTTTATCGGTCTGGGCTTTGGTGCACGCCTGTTGTCGCCGGTGTTTGCCAATCCACGGGCGTGGCGGGTACTGGATGGCCTCATTGGCGCGGTCATGTTGCTGCTGGCCGTCTCGCTGGTGGTGTAATCGCCATTAGACCAATCGTCTTGAAATTATGGGTCGAGCCCTCATTTATCCGGTTCCCCCGCTTGCCGGAAAGACCATGAGCACACGCACCAACATCCCGGTTTCCATTCTTGACCTCTCGCCCATTGTGGCGGGGTCCAATCCGGCCAAGGCCCTGGCCAATACCCTTGATCTGGCCCAGCATGCAGACCGCTGGGGTTATCACCGCTACTGGCTGGCGGAGCACCACGGCATGCGCGGCATTGCCAGCGCCGCCACATCGGTGGTGATTGGCCATGTGGCCGGCGGCACTCAGCGTATTCGGGTGGGCTCGGGCGGCATCATGCTGCCCAACCATTCGCCGCTGGTGATTGCCGAGCAATTTGGCACGCTGGAATCCCTCTACCCTGGCCGTATCGACCTCGGTCTGGGCCGTGCGCCGGGAACTGACCAGGCCACCATGCGTGCGCTGCGGCGTGATTCCGGGGCGGATGGCGACCAGTTCCCGCAAATGCTGGACGAACTGCGCGCCTACTTCCGCCCTGACCTGCATGGCGGCGGCAATGGCATTCACGCCGTGCCAGGCGAAGGGCTGGATGTCCCCATCTGGTTGCTGGGTTCCAGCGGTTTCTCTGCCCAACTGGCAGGTTATCTGGGCCTGCCGTTTGCCTTTGCCGGGCAGTTTGCGCCGCGCAACATGAAGGCCGCGTTTGACCTCTATCGCCATACCTTCCGCCCGTCCCGCGTGCTGGAACAGCCGTATGCCATGGCCGGGATCAACGTCATTGCTGCCGATACGGATGAACGCGCGGCGTTTCTGGCGACCTCTGCCCAGCGCCGTTTCCTGGGGATGATCCGTGGCAATCCTGGCCCGCTGGAAGAACCGGTGAGCAATATCGACGACTACTGGCAGCCGCATGAACGCGCGACAGTGATGGCGCAACTGGGCGCTTCCATTGTTGGCAGCCCGGTCACGGTGAAGGCCAAACTCAATGAGTTTATCGAGGAGTACGGCGTGAATGAAGTGATGGCCAACGCCGCCGTGTTCGATCATGCCGAGCGGCTGCGTTCCTACGAACTGCTTTCTGAAGTCTGTGAATTACCACGTGGCTAATGCAGGCGATCATCATCCAGCAGCAAAAAAGCCGGCATACCGCCGGCTTTTTTGCGGTGTATCCGCCGCTTACTCTTCCGTGTTTTCCGCCAGTCGCTTCTCAAAACGCCGATCCGGCACCAGCCACAACGCCGCTACACCGGCATAAAAAGCGCAGGCCAACGCAGAATGCACAAAGGCGCTCCCCACGCCTGCGGCATACAGCACAATGGACAACCGCCCCTTGAAATCGCGCCCCAAAGAACGCGCCAGTTTCGATTGCGTGCCATGCCGCGCAATCAGCGCGCAGGTCAGCAAGTAATAGGCAAAGGCAGAGCCCAGCAACACCAAGCCATACAGGGCAGCCGGCCAGGCCAGATTGGGGTGTTCGCCCAGCCAGGCCGTGGTCACCGGGATCAGCGACAGCCAGAACAACAGATGCAGATTGGCCCACAGCACGCCGCCACTGACGGACGTCGCCGCGTGGAACAAATTGTGGTGGTTGTTCCAGTAAATGCCGACATAGATGAAGCTCAGGATATAAGACACCAGCACTGGCCACATGCCCAGCAAAGCGGATAAATCGCCCCCGTGCGGCACTTTGAGTTCCAGCACCATGATGGTGATGATGATGGCCAACACGCCATCACTGAAAGCTTCCAGTCTGTTCTTGCCCATCCACGCTACTCGCTGTCATTAAAAGCCGCAGCGTAGAACAGCCCCGCGCCCCTGGCAATTGGTCTGTGGGCGGCTTGCGTTTGGTCATTCTTTGGATCAACACTCAAGGCAATCTGCTCATTGCCTGTATGGAGACGGTATATGCAACAACACGATGTCGATCTGTTTGTTATTGGCGGCGGTTCTGGCGGCGTGCGTGCCGCGCGTATTGCGGCGAACCACGGCGCCAAAGTCGCCATTGCAGAGAGCGCCAACTTCGGCGGCACTTGCGTAAACCGGGGTTGTGTCCCCAAAAAGCTGATGGTGTACGCCAGTCGTTTTCCCGATCAATTTCGCGCCAGCCGTGGTTACGGCTGGACACCGGGTGAGGCGGAATTTGACTGGTCCAGCCTGATCACCCACAAAGACACGGAAATCAGCCGACTGGAGGGGATTTACCAAACCAATCTGGAAAAGGCCGGCGTGACCATTCATGCCGATCACGCCGAGATCATTGACCCGCACACCATTGAACTGGGCCGCAGCGGTCAGCGTATTAGCGCAGGCACCATCCTGATTGCCACTGGCGGCCACCCTACCCGGCCGGATTTTCCGGGCAATGAACTGGCCATTACCTCGGACGAAGCGTTCCACCTGCCCGAGCAACCCGAGCGCGTCCTGATTGTGGGCGGCGGTTACATTGCCGTGGAATTTGCCGGCATCTTTGCCGGGCTGGGTAGCGAGGTCACCCAGATCATTCGCGGTGATCATCTTCTGCGCGGGTTTGATGAAGAAGTGGCCGAGCTACTGGCCGAACACCAGGCCCGGCGCGGGATCAAGCTGCTGCGCAGCCAGGGTCTGCAACGGGTGGTACAAACGGCAGAAGGCCTGCGGGTGACGGCCAATGATGGCTTTACGCTGGACGTCGATACCGTCATGCTCTGCACCGGCCGCGCGCCCAATACACGCGGGCTGGGCCTGGCCAATGTGGACGTCAAAACCAATGAACGGGGCGCCATTGTGGTGGATAACCACGGCCGCACCAATGTGCCCTCCATCTATGCCATTGGCGACGTCACCGATCGGCTCAACCTCACACCGGTGGCCATCCGTGAAGGCCAGGCCTTTGCGGATCGCCTTTATGGCGGCATGAGCGTGGCGGACTTTGACTATGAAATGGTCCCCACCGCCGTGTTCTCCAGCCCGGAAATTGGCACGGTCGGCCTGCCCGAGCACACGGCCCGCCAGCGCTACCCGCAACTCAAGATACTGAAAACCAGGTTCCGGGCCATGACCCAGTTGTTTGGCGGGCTGGAGGATCAGGTGTTCATCAAGGTGCTGATTGACGCGCCGACCGACAAGGTCGTCGGCATGCACCTGTTGGGTGAAGGCGTGGCGGAAATGGCACAACTGGTCGGCGTAGCGCTGACCGCGAACGCCACCTGGAGCCAGTTCCGGCAGACGGTGGCACTGCACCCGACGGTGGCGGAAGAGATTGTGACGTTGAAGGGGTGATGCGGTGTGCGGAGGAAAAGGCTGGCTCCCCTTGCCTCGTCATTCCGGCGGAAGCCGGAATCCAGCTCGCCCGCCGCAGTCGGGCTTACACTGGCACACCATTTGATAAACCATTGTCAGTGCCTGCGGCACACATCTTTACAACGGTACAACTGGATTCCGGCTCAAGGCCGGAATGACGAGTCTGGGGTATGCCAGTCTCCCACTCATCACTCACCCCCCCCTCCTCATCACATATCCAGCACCACCCGATACCGCGCCTTGCCATCCCGCAGGTGCTGTAGCGCATCGTTAATCTGCGCCACCGGGTAGTGCTCCACCATCGGCGCAATGCCGTGGCGGGCGCAGAAGGCCAGCATGTCTGCAATCACGGCGGGCGAGCCGGTGGGCGAGCCAGACACATCCATCTGCTTGCTCAGCAGCGTGAACACCGTCAACGGCACCGGCGCCGGCACAGCGCCGACAAAGTGCAGCCGCCCTTGCGGTGCCAGGGTGCCGATGATGGCATCCCAATTCAGGTTGACGTTGGCTGTGACCAGCAAAAAATCCAGCGAGCCCGCCGCCGCCTTCAGTTCAGCCGGGTCGGTACTCACCACCACGTTATGCGCCCCCAGTTTGCGGGCTTCATCATGTTTGCGGGCGGATGAGGTAAACGCCGTCACCTCGCAGCCCCAGGCGCTCATGAAGCGGATCGCCATATGCCCCAGACCCCCAATGCCGATCACGCCCACCCGGCTGGTCGGTTTGACGTTGTGGACCACCAGCGGCGCAAACACGGTGATCCCGCCGCAAAAGAGCGGGCCGGCGGCGCCTGGGTCGATGCCTTCCGGCAGCGGGATGGCCCAGGCCCAGTGCGCGCGGATACGGTCAGCAAACGCACCATGACGGCCCACGATGGTGGCTTGTACCTCATTGCACAAATGCTGATTGCCACCAATGCAGGAATGACAGTGCATGCAGCTACCGCGGTTCCAGCCTACGCCAACGCGCTGCCCGATCGTCAGCCCTTTGGCCTGTGAACCGAGTTTGACCACACGCCCCACCGCTTCATGGCCTGGCACAAACGGGTAGCGGGTCATACCCCAATCGTTGTCGATCATGGATACATCTGAATGGCAGATGCCGCAGTGCTCAATCTCGACTTCTACCTCTTCGTCGGTCAGCGGGCCGGCGTCAAAATCCAGTTTTTGCAATGCTGCGCCAGCGGCGGGTGCGGCCCAGCCGTGAAAGGTGTTGTCCGTTGCCATGGTCTGCTTCCTGGTGGAGGGTCATCCCGCACTGTAGGCAGAGGCGCACGCTTTAGCCAGGCGTTTTACACAAGCGCCAGCAAACCCTGTTTTTGCACTTTTTACGCGGCAAGGTCTGTTTTTTTACGCGTTGTTTATACGCCGTTTCATACAGTGGCACTGCCGGTGGGCCATCGCTCTCCGGCATTTCGCATCACACAGGAAAACATCATGTCTTCACTGGCTGATCTCTGTCCGCCCTCCAGCATCTTGCTGGATGTCCCGGCCCGTACGGTCGATGATTTGTTTGAACACGCAGCGTGTTTTGCCGAACACCATTACGCCCTGCCTGCCAGCGTCGTGCTGCAAAAGCTGCTGGACCGCGAGCGCCTTGGCACCACTGCGCTGGGGCGTGGCGTGGCCATCCCTCATGCCCGTATTGAGGGGCTGGACTATCCGGTCATGATTTATATCCGGCCCACCCTGCCGCTGGATGCCGATACGCCAGATGGCAAAGGGCTGAGTGAATGCATCTTCTTGCTGATGCCGGCCAAAGCCTGCCAACAGCATCTGCAAGCCCTGGCCGATGTGGCCTCTGCGCTGCACCTGCGAGATTTTCGGCAGGCGCTGCGGGAAGCGCGCACGCAAACCGCAGTGCATCGGGTACTGGCCACGGCCCCCGTGCATCTGTCGCGCCATGGCCTGCTGGAGAACGCAGCATGAGCCCACTGCGATATCCGGGCCAGTTCGCCTTACAACCCCAGGCAGTCCCGGACGAACCGGCCCCAGCCAGCACGACCGGCGAGATGAACGACTTACCCGGCATGCGCCGCTGGCTGCGCTATACCACCGCTTACTTTGAAGACCGCGCGGTGATTTTCGGTAGCGACTTCCTGGTTCATCGCCAGCGCGTCGTGCGGTTCTGATTGGTTCTGATTCGTTCTGATTTCCCCTGCCTGACTTGATCGCCGCCCGCCGGGAACCTCAACCCGGGGCGGCGATTCTTTTTACATTCCGGCAAAATACCTACACCTGACTGACGCCAGATATTCAGAACCGGAAACCAGGCTGGTTTTCTACGAGATTTATCTGTCTTTCATAAAAAGTAGCGTGTTGAAAGTCTGATTCTGACGGTATAGTCACTGGCATATATAAGGGTTTTACCGGACAGGTGTTCTGCCCGGATTTTCCTGAGTCACGGGAATCCACGGCGCCCGCTCTGGTCTGAACCACCACTACACGTCAGCCAGAGGTTCTGCACGCATGCCCCAACCTTCCTGCAAGGCCCCTTCCCGCATCTCGCTGGCGGGTTTCACGCTGGTTGAATTGATTGTGACCATGGCGATTGTGGCCATCCTGACCGCCATTGCCGTGCCGATCTACGGCAGCTATGTCATTAAAAGTCATGTCAAGGGCGCGGGTGCGGATCTGGTGGCGCTGGCTTTGATCATGGAAAACCAGCACCAGTTGACGCTCAACTACGCGTCCGCCTCCAGCATTACTTCCAGCACCACCGGGTTCTCCGCCTTTGGCCCGGCGGAAGGTGCCATGTTTACCTATAACTCGTCGGTCTCTAGCGCAACCCCGCAGGCGTATACGCTGACCGCCGTCGGCCAGTCCGGCAAACCGGTCTCGGGTTGTACGCTGCAATTGACCAACACCAATCAGCGCACATTTACGGCGGGTTCAGGCAGCAAGGCCTGTGGCGGGTTAACCAGTTGGTAATGGCATGGTGACGGGCTCGGCAATGCGCGGTTTTACGCTCATCGAAATGATCATCGCCATTGCGGTAATGATGGTGCTGTTATTCATGGGCGTGCCGCTCACCATGCAATGGATCGGTTCATCCAATCTGCAATCGGCCAAAACCCTGTTCAACAAAGGCATGGCGATGACGCGCTCGCGCGCCTTGCGCAATGTGGCCGGCGCCCAGCAAAACGAGCCGGCGGCGTTTTTGCTGCTGAGCGGCGGCAATGTGCTGTGCGCGCAAGAGGCCACGTACAGTGTCGCCGTGACGGCCACCAACGTACCGCGCACGCCGGCCAATACCTTTAGCTGTACCGGCGCGGCATGGACCGGCACCTTGCCCAATGGCACCACCGGCACACTGAACAGCGCGGCCAATCAGTGTGTTGCGTTGACCAGTGCCGGGGTGCCGGTCAGCGTCACCCTCAGCGGCATGCCTGGCGGCGGCGCCTGCGTGACAACAACCAGCTACAGCATGACCAGTATGGGGGTGACCAGCAGTGCAACAACCATCAACTGATCATCTGGCGTGCGGCGCTCCCCGGCAGCGCGGATCCACGTTGATTGAGGGGCTGATTGCCATGTTGCTGGTGGGCATCGTGGGCGTGGGGCTGACCTATGTGCTATCGCGCTCGGCCCTGAGCCAGACGACGGTGAATGCGCAGAATATCGTGGTCAACAATGTGCGCTCCCAGTTAATGCAAAGCGCGGGCGGTATGCGCAATCTGTGCGCCAGTACAGTCACGCAACCGCCCATTCCGCTGGCGGGTAGTACATCAACTACCGCCACGCTGACCATCAGTTGCGGTTCGAGCACGCCTGCCACGGTGGCTGTTGGCAGCACCAGCCAGACCGTCTACGTGCCGCGTTTTTCCACAACGGCTACGGATACCAGCGGCGTGCTCGGCGGTTCGCTCACCCTGGGCAACGGCTCATGAACCAGCGCCCTTCATCCCAACGCGGCTGGACGCTCACCAGTTTGATGGTCGGTATGGTGATCAGCTTGCTGGTCATCATTGCCATGCTCTCGCTCTACCGCATTGTTGCACGCATGACGTTTGATCCAGCCAGTGGCATGCAGCCTGTCGCCGCGCAAGACCGCCAGGCCACCACCGGTTTTCTGGCGGCGCAGAACCAGTTGCAAAGTGCCGGCTTCGGCGTGGCGGGTGCAGCCCGCAATACCGACATTATCCTGGTCAATACAGCTGCGAATGGCAGCAGCACCGTGATCAGCATCCCCAATACCGGCACCGCAGTCGCTGGCAACGCCATTTATTGGGATAGCAATCTGAACCCGACCGGCACGGCCAGTTGGGTCTGCAAGGGACTGATCAGTCAGTCCGCCCAGGACCCGGTCGCCACCAGCCTGACCACCTGGTCGCTCACGCTGGTGCAGGCCAGCGGCAGTTGCAACCCGGTATCGAGCAAATGGAATGCCTCACCCAGTATCTGGACCAGCAGCAGCGTGCTGGCCAGCGGCTTGCCGGCTGCTGTCACCTTTAGCGCCAGTGCCAGCGCTGGCGCGTGCTGGCCGTTTGGAGCGGAAGTCGGCTCCGGCATGCTGGCCCTGGGCAGCATGACTGCGCTGGCCAGCAGTCAGTCCGCCGTCGCCGGGGTGCAAGTGCAAATGGGCTGGAGTACCAGCACCGGCAGCAATAGCTGGACCACCTGCCTGCCCAACTTTACGTCATGAGCCTGACCATGCGCGCCCACCACCCCACCCTGCCCCGCGCCCAGCGCGGTATCGCTGCCATCTTGCTGGTTTTGATGGTGGGTTTGTCGCTGACCGCAGCGGTACTGGGTACCATGTATTACGTGCATAGCGAGCAAGACAGCACGCTGACCGCCCATACCGCCACCCAGGCGCAGCTTAAAGCATGGACGGGGGTCGAGGCGTTCCGGCAGTATTTGTATCAGGCCGGCCAGACCACTGCAGCGGCGTTGACGGCAAATCAGGCCATCACACTGAGTGGCAGCAACCTGACCGGGATTGCGGGTCTGGTGATTGGCGTCAACAGTACCTCCACCTCTTGCGTGTCGTCTGCCGCGACGGGCTCGACACAAGGCACGCTGGTCACCGCCAATTTCACCGGCACCAGCAGCGGTGCCACCGCCACGGTACAAGCGGTGTATTGCGTGATCGCCGGCAGTTCCGGCAGCGGCACCGGCAATACCAATGCCAATGCCATCAATTTCAATCATGACGTGACGCTGGGCGGCAGCATCAACTTCATCACCTCCACCTCGACCACCGCCAATGCCGTGATCAACGTCAATGGCTCGTTCAACACCGGCGGCGTGTCACTCACAGGCGTGCAGGTCATCAACGCCACCGGCAATGTTTCACTTGGGAGCAGTGCGCAGGTGGGGGTGATTAATTCGAACGGCACCGTCAGCCTGAGCGGAAGCGCCAGCGCAGTCAGCATCAATGCCATCGGGGATGTATCGATTACCGGCGGCGCCCATGCCGATTCAGTGAACACACTGGGCAACGTGACCATGGACAGCACGTCCATCGGCACATTGCATGCCCAGAAAAACCTGACGGTGAGCAGTAGCGGCACGGTCGGCAGCGGCACCGTCGGCGGCACGGTCAGCAAACCTGCGTGGAATACTGGCGTCAACGTCACCGCCAACTCCAGCTACGCCGTGACTGTTACGCCGGTGTCACTGGGTACCCAGCAGATTGACGCCAACCAGCTGCAAGCCACCGCCAATTACGTGTTTGATATCGACAGTAGCGGGTATCGCAAAGTGACGGTCGCCAACGTCAACGGCGTTACCGCTGGCACCTACTATCTGGGTAATTACGATAGCGGCCACCAGGACTATCTGTGTACCGCGCTGGCCAGCGGTTCCACCCCGAGTTCGCCCATTTGCGGTACACCGGCCGTGGGCTCGTCGGTCACGATCTGCCAGGGTTATTCGGCGTACAACCCGTGTTTCAGTTACAGCTCCAGCAACAGCATGTGGACCATCAACGGCCAAAGTATTGCGCAAGGCGTGGCGTGGTTCCACGGCAGCCTGACCGTAGGCAATGGCACGTATTACAACACCTTTATCGCCACCGGCAATATCTCTACCAGTGGTAGCGATGTGGTCTACGCGCCGGCCTTTGCCGGCTTTAATGGCGCGGTTTCCGGTGTTACCTATGCCCCGACCGGCATTTGTGTGAACGCTAATTTCCCGACGCTGTGGCCCACCAATCTGTGTACCCCGGCCAGCAGCCCCACCACGTTCAACTACAACGCCACGGCGGTTGCCAACTACGCATTCCTGGCAGGCAGTGCCACCAATGGCGTGTACTCGGGCGGGAATATCGCGCTGGGCTCCAGCACCACGGTGTATGGCAGCATTCTGGCCAACAACCAGTTCACCAGCAGCGGCAGCACCACCATTTATGGCTATGTCACCGCAGCCGGCAGCACGGGCGCCAACAGCCTGGGTTCCAGCACCACCATCAACCTCAGCGCCCTACCGCCCGCCTATAAACCAGGCGCGAGCGTGCCGGGGACAGGCTCATCCGGCACGCCCTCTGCGGTGACCTCACAAGTGTTGTGGACCCGCTATCTGTAGGCGCGGTTCAAACGCCAGGCCAGGGGCAAACTGCAATGGCCCCGGCCGTGCCGGACGGGCAAAATCAGGGTTTTGATCGTTACCCGGTTACAGGAGAACGCCCCGCATGAGCCTGAGCCCACCCGTTGCCCGCCAGCATTACCATACTCGCCAGATCCAGTGTCAGGGCTATCTGCGGGAGGATGGCTTGTGGGATATCGAAGCCGCCATCACCGATACCAAGGGCTACCCGGTCACCTTTTACGACGGTCGCTTGCTGGCCCAGGGCGAGCCGCTGCATTTGATGCAGGTACGGCTCACGCTCAATGACCGGTATGAGATCGTCGCCGTGGAGGCCGCCACCCTCGCCTCGCCCTATACCATTTGCCCGCAGATCACGGACTCCTACCAGCAACTGGTGGGCGTGCGCATTGGGCCAGGGTTCAACCGCAAGGTGCGGGAACTGTTTAAAGGCCGTGCCGGATGCACCCATATCACCGAGCTGCTGGGGCCCATGGCCACGGTGGCATTTCAGACCATCTCATCCGGCCTGCGCAAACGGGAAGCCCCCACTCCGGCCGTCGGGCCACGCACCACGGAACAGGCCAGACTATTGGCACGATTGATTGACTCCTGTCACGGCTGGCGTGCCGATGGCGAGCCGGTACGCGTGCAATTTCCGGAACTCTATACCGGTGATACCCCGGATACCTGACGGGAAGTGACGACATTCGTGATGCATTGCACAAAATTGTGCTTGCATCAAAAGTCAGATATGAGAAACTGAAGCTTTCCTGGATACATCTCCGATACAAAGATTGACTCCATTTTGCATCTGACGCGGGAAAGCGCATGAATCTTCCGGAAATGTCGCTGCGGCGGCATGGCCTGTTTCTGGCCGTTGTCATTGTTTACGCAGCCATCTTGATCACACTGGGCCCGCTGGCCACCAACGACGGGCCCATCCACCTGTCGTTTGCCGACATGCTCGGGCACATGGGCAGCGCAGACTGGCCATTGCAGTCGCAAATTTATATGTCAGCGGACACCTTGCAGCCCAATATGGCGATCTACGCCATCTTGCGCGGCTTGTTACTGGTGTTCTCGCCAGATCGGGCCGAGGCGGTGCTGCAAGCGCTGTGTCTGATTGGCCCGGCCGTGGCCGCGTGGTACATGCTGCGTAAAATCAACCCGGATAACGCCTGGCTGGCCCTGTTTGCCCTGCCCCTGCTGGCCAATCAGCTCTTTTTTCTGGGCTTGTACAACTTCCTGTTTTCGCTGACCGGGTTTTTCCTGGCGCTGGGCTGGTATCTGGACCTGCGCCGGCACCCGGCGATCTGGCGCGCGCTGGCGCTGGGCGTGGTGCTGCTCATTACCCTGTTGAGCCACGCCGCCGGCTTCATCATGGCAACGCTGGCGCTGATGGCGCTGGAAACCGTCCGCCTCATCAGTGACTGGCAAGCGGGCTTGCGCGGTCGGGCACTGTGGCAAATCAGCGCTTGTGTGGCGCTGGCACTGTGTCTACCCATCCCGCTGATGGCCTGGTTTGCCATCCGCCAGCATGGTTATCCCACCGAATACGGGCCCGACATGATCGATCGGGCCAAATCCATGGCGCGAGGCAAGCTGTTCCGCCTGCAATCGCGCGACAACCGCGTGCTGCCCGATGCGCTGATGACGCTGATGCTGGTGACCTTGCTGGCGACCATTTACAAAATCTGGAAAGAGCGCCATCACCTCTTTCAGGGTGGCGCCACCCTGTTTACCGGTGTCGGGCTGACGCTGGTTACCTTCTACGCCTTTTGTTTTGTGGTTCCGGATGTCTCTGGCGGTGGCTGGACCCATTTCTGGCGCGCCGAGTTGTTCCCCATGTTGTGGGCACTGCCTTGCGCGGCTTTCCTGATTAACCGGCAATGGCTGCGCTGGGGCTTGTCCGGCCTGGCCGTGTTGCTGTTGGCTGTGCAGTTTCATGAAACCTGGTCGGTACAAGGCCAGGTGCATCAGCAACTGAGTGCGCTGCAGGCGATCGACAAGCAGATTGGCGCGCATTGCACCGTCTTGCCGGTGATCGAGTCCTCCACCCAGTACGACCAGCGTGGCCTGCCCAAGCCCACGGGTTATGAGCCCTTTTTCCAGGCCACCAGCCGGCTGGAACTGGATCAGGACCGGGTGGTACTGTTCAATTTCCTGGCCAGACTGAGCGTCTACCCGATCCGTTTTCGGCCAGGCCATGATCCGCAAGACCTGGTGTACCACTGGGAGCCACAGCAAACTGCCGTAAATGTGCAGCGGCTGGATGTCCCGCGCTTTGAACAGAAAACCGGCATTCCGGTGGACTATGTGGTGGTTTGGGGGCGGCCGCTGGGTAACGACCCGGTCTCACCGCAAGACGCACGCCGCCTGCTGACCAATGCGTCGCTCGTTTATCAATCTTCAGACCAGCAAGTACGCCTTTATCGGCGTAACACCGACATGCCGGGCTTATGCACCAGCCCATCCTCACATCTGGTCGGCAACGCCGCCGTGCGCGCCGCTTCAGCCAAACCGGCCTCCAGGCAGGATTAACCCCGCTTTCACGCTCGAAGGAAACGGATGTCTCGTGACCACTTGCTGGATGGACTCAAAGGCCTGGCAGTGGCTGCGGTCATCTTCATTCACAGTGTGTTCTGGAGCGGCGATCTGTATGTGCCCGCCTGGATGCATGGCGCCTGCCTGTGGATCGATGTCCCGCTGTTCTTCTTTCTGGCCGGTTGGTCGTTTTCCAAAGTAAGTGATCCGGGCAAAGCCTGGCGCAATCTGTGGCGCTTGCAATGGCGCTATATGACCTTTGTGGCGCTGGTCTGGCTGGGGTATCGCCTGGCGGATTATCCGCTGCCGGCAATACGTTTGCTGGAGTGGTTCTTGCACGACTATCACAAGGTTCAGTGGGATGACGCCGTGATGGGGTCCATGTGGTTTGTGCGCGTCTATCTGGGCGTAAGCGTGGCCGCCATCGTGCTGATCTGGTTTCACGCCCGCGCTGCATTACCCGTAGCGCTGGTGCTGGTGGGCGCGATGTATTTCTCGCAATTGTTGCCGGCGGCAGACTGGACCAGCGGCTGGTTACCCATTGTCGCCTTTGGCGTGTTTTACCTGCCGCTGTTCTTGCTGGGCTACTGCCGCGCCAAGGGTCAGCTAGCGTGGTACTGGTATGCCTTGATTGCCGTGCAAGCCGCGTGGCAATTGCTATGCACACCTGATCTGGTCAACGCGCTTATCAATTTGCAGGCTTATAAGTTCCCCGCGCAGTCGCTGTATTTCTCCTGCTCCTGGCTCTCGCTCTGCGTCTTGCTGCTGCTGACCCGCCTACCCGCACTGGCCTGGCTGCTCACCCGTGAACCACTCCGGTGGCTGGGCCGCAATGCGATCCATGCATTCTTTGCCCAGGGTATTTCAACCACGCTGCTGTACATTCCGGTTGGGCTACTTACCCCCTTGCACCCGTACTGGCTGGCACTGCTCGTGCCAATGTTTGCGCTTAACTTGTATTGCGCAGTGCAAATCGCCCGCCTGTTGAAAGCGCTGGAACGGCTGGTGGTGAGTCGGGTACGCACGTGGCTCCGGCCCACATCGGTTCAGTCCCCGGCCCGCTCAAGTTCCAGGGGATAACGCATCACCACCACCGGGCTGATGAAATCCGGCACCTCTTTGCGATACAACTCGGTAAACTGGCGCGCCTGCCAGAAACGCATGGCACGTTCGTAGCTGGCAATCACACCCAACTGCATTTCCTGGCAGCCCCAGGCCCGGGCCAAATCGAGCAATTGCGCCAGCGCCAGTTTGCCCAGACCCTGACCTTGATACGGTTGGGCAAACAGCAGCAACCCCAGAAAAGCGCAGTGTTCCGCCGGATAGCCGCGCAACAGATCCGCCACGCCCAATGTCTTACCGTCCATCTCCAGCGCAAACACAAACTTGTTGGCGTAATCAAAATCGGGCGGGAGGGCATCCAGCGCTTGCTGACCGTCGCCCGGAGCGGGCAGACGGCCTTCGGTCTGCATGCTGAAATCCGGTGCAGCATCAAACACCTGCTGCACCGTCGCGGCATCCGCCGGGTTGTGCCGATCCAGTTGCCGGAGCAGCAGACGGCCCATGCAGCGGTTCAGCATGTCGCCGTCACGGGTTCTGGCGTCAATTCCAGATGCACATGCTCGCCAATCTGCGCAAAACCCACGCGTTTATAGACGCCATTGCTGGTGGGGTTGGCCAGATCGGTAAACAGGAAGATATCGTTGACACCACGCGCGCGCACCATGCGGGACACTGCCGCCACCATTGCCCCGGCATAACCGCGCCCCCGGTATGGCGGCAGCGTGTAGACCGGCCCGATCCGCGATAACGGCGGCTGGTGTGAGGCAGCACAGAGGGCGACGGCAGTCCCGTCAACCTCCCAGATCCACAGGATGTTTACCGGCGCATCCAGATGCAGCTGGATGCGCCGCACCACGTTCTCTACCGGCTCCGCAATACCCGCCTCCTGGCAAAAATCGAACCAGTGCTGCACCAGCCAGGCTTGATCCGCCACGCCAGCTTGTCGCAATACGCCGGCGGCACCGGTACAGACCGGACCGGTCACCAGCTGGAAATTACCCAGCGCAGTATGTACATGGCTGCTATAGCCGGGGAAAAACCGCGCCAGCAGCCAGGCATGCGCCATCGGGCCGACAATATCGGTGGGCGTAATGCCATCTTCCGCCATTGCCGCCACCAGCGCCGCGCAGGCTTCTTCATCCAGATCGGTCATCATGATTGACTGTACCGGCAGCGGGCCGGTGATCATGCAGGCGCCCACGATGGCATCAGCACGCTTGATGAGATACATGCGGCGATCAAATGCCGCCATCGCCTGAGGGGTATTCCGCAGAATTGCGTTGTACAACTGGTTGTGGTCTGCGTACTGCGTGCCCAGCCATGCGCCAGTGAGTGTGGCGAAGACCTGGGGGTCGGAATGGCGTTCGATATGCGTCATGCGATCCTCCTGTCAGGGCAGATTATCCTGGCGTGAGAGAGCACAAAACGCAATGCCAATGGCGTTAAAAACAAAGCCTGGCAACAAGCCGGGCTTTGTTCATACAAACAAGACAGATCAAGCCAGCCACCGTAGCCCGGATGAAGGCCACAGGCCGGGAATCCGGGGTTGTATTGCGTGTTGGGTCTGGGTTCTATTCTTGCGGAGATGGCAACCCCGGATTCTCGCTACGCTTCATCCGGGCTACGGGGAGGTTCCATAAACAAAGCCCGGCAACGAGCCGGGCTTTGTTCATACAAGCAAGACAGATCAGGCCAGCGCCGGCGTGCCGCCCGTCCAGCCTTGCGGAATGGAATCCAGCAGCCGCCGGGTGTAGCTCTCTTTGGGTTGCCGGTAGATGGCGTCCGAATCGCCCTGCTCCACCACTTCGCCCTTGTTCATCACCAGCACCTGGTCAGAGATGTGTTTCACCACCGCCAGATCATGGGAGATAAACAGGTAAGACAGCTTGAATTCATCTTGCAGGTCCTGCAGCAAGTTGAGCACCTGAGCTTGTACAGAGACATCCAGCGCAGACACCGATTCATCACAAATCAACACTTCCGGCTTCATAGTCAGGCAGCGGGCAATGGCAATACGCTGACGCTGACCGCCGGAGAATTCATGCGGGTACTTGACCAGCGAGCGTGCCGGCAAGCCCACCCGATCCAGCAGTTCCTGCGCCATTTTCTGACGTTCGGCCGCGTTGTTGCCAATACCGTGCAACATCATGGGTTCGGCCAGAATCTGCTCTACCGTAAAACGCGGATTGAGCGATGCATACGGGTTCTGGAAAATAATCTGGATACGGCGCTTGTAGGCGTGAAACTCTTTGGGAGACATGGCCAGCAAGTCTTTGCCTTCAAACAGCGCCTTGCCACCCGTGGCCTGATGCAGCCGCACCAGCGTCAGGCCCACCGTGGTTTTGCCAGAGCCAGACTCACCGACAATCCCCAGCGTTTTGCCGCGCGCCAGCTTGAACGACACATCTTTCACGGCGTGGAATTGCTTTTTGCCAAACAAGCCCTGGCGGATATCAAACGACTTCGCCAGGCCTTGCACATCCAGCACGATCTCGTCATCCGCCTGATAACCGCGCTGGCGCTCACCGGCCGAGACAAAACCGCCCGGTTTCATGAAGTCATCAATCACCGGCAGGCGCAGCGGGCGTTGCTCCAGTTGCGGGCGGCAAGCCAGCAGCGCCTTGGTATACGCATTTTGCGGGTTTTCAAAAATCTGCTGCACGTCACCCGCTTCACGGATTTCGCCGTGACGCATCACCACCACCTTGTCGGCAAACTCGCCCACCAGACCCAGATCATGGGTGATGAACAAGACCGACATCCCGCGCTTGGCCTGCAGTTTGGCAATCAGTTCCAGAATCTGTTTCTGGATGGTGACGTCCAGCGCTGTGGTGGGCTCATCCGCAATCAAGAGTTTGGGTTCGCACGCAATGGCGATGGCAATCATCACCCGTTGCTGCTGTCCGCCCGAGAGTTCATGCGGATAGGCTTTGATCTTTTTCTCAGGGTCCGGCAGGCCAACCTCAATCAACAGTTCCAGCGCGCGCTTGGCAGCGGCAGAGCGCGAGAGCTTCGCGTGCAGCATCAGGGTTTCGACAATCTGGTCACCCACGGTAAACACCGGGTTGAGCGAGCTCATCGGCTCCTGGAAAATCATGGCAATGTCTTTGCCGCGCAGGCGGCGCAGCTCTGCGCCGTGCACGTCCAGCAAATTGCGGCCTTCAAACAGGATCTGGCTGGCCGGATCGATCAGCGTCTGCATTTGCGGCAGCAATTGCATGATCGCCATGGACGTCACCGACTTGCCCGAGCCGGACTCCCCCACCAGCGCCACTGTGGCGTTTTTGGGGATATCCAGATTGATACTCTTGAGCGCGTGAAACGGCTCGGCGTCTTCCTGTTTGAAACGCACGTTGAGGTTGCGGATCGACAGGAGGGTATCTTGTTGCACTTGTTGGTTCATGGTGTTCTCCTCTGGGCCCTTGGCCCGTAGCGAGAAGGCGTCAGCGGGGTGAAGCGCAGCACAGCAACCGGAATGGACATGGGGTCCATGAGGATTGCGAGCAGCACATGATCCCCGATCACGGCTTCGCAGTAGGGCTACTACTTGTTGGCTTTGGGATCAAAGGCATCGCGCAGTCCATCTATCAGCAAGCTGAACGCCGTCACCAACAGAGACATGGCGATGGTCACCGCCACCATTTGCCACCACACCCCTTGCACCAGTTCTGCCGGCGCTTCAGCCAGCATGGAACCCAGACTCACTTGCGTGACGCCCACACCAAAACCCAGGAACGAGAGAATGGCCTCGTACTTGATCAGCGATACCGTCAGCAGCGAGAACTGCACCAGCAGCAAGTGCGAGATATTGGGCAGGATATGCACAAAGATCCGGCGGGCATCGCTGGCGCCAATGGCGCTGGCGGCCTGTACGAACTCCCGGTTCTTGAGTTTGAGGTATTCCGCCCGCACCAGCCGGTAAGTGCCCGTCCAGCTGGTCAGTGCCATCACGATAATAATGGTCTTGATCCCGCGACCGGCCACCGCCGCAAACGACAGCAGCAACAACATGTCCGGCACGCTGGTGAACACGCTGTAGAACCAGTTCAAAAAGTCATCGACCTTGCCACCAAAGTAGCCGGAGATCGCCCCCAGCACGGTGCCCAGCAAGAGGGTGAACAAGGCACCAAAGATACCGACAAACACCGAGGTGGACGTGCCCTTGATGGTCTTGACGATCACATCCCGGCCGCGCAGGTCAGCCCCAAAGGGCAGCGTTTCGCGCAGCGGGGTTTCTACCGAGGCATACTTGCCCATGTTCTGACGGGCCAGCGCCACTTCCTTGCCAATGGGGTCTTCAGCCTGTGTCATGGTCACAATCGGCGCGCTGCTTTTGGCGCTGGTCGTGTCTTCTTCTGCCGGTGGCAGGGTTTCTTCTGCGCTTTGCATCAGCCAGGAAGGCGCCGCGTAGGGAATGGCCACTTCTTTGCGCCAGCCATCCCCAATAATATTGAACCAACCGGCGACGGCCAGCGCCAGGAACGCCCCCACCACCACCAGCGAAATCATCGCCACTTTGTCACGTTTGAGCCGGCGCCAGCCCAGCGCCCAGAAACCACGATGCACTTCCGGCGTGCCAGTCATGGCCGGAGCAGCCTGTACAGTACTTGTCATGTTGTCTCTCCGGTTACGTCAGTTGCACGCGTGGGTCGATCAGCTTGTAGATCAGATCGGCCAGCAGGTTAAAGACCATGGTGGCCAGGGCGATGTACACCGTAATAGCCTTGATGATCGGGAAGTCACTGTTGTTGACAGCGAGCACCACCGCGTTACCCATACCCGGAATACTGAAAAAGGTTTCCAGCACCAGTGCGCCGATCAACAGATACGGCAGCGACATCATCACAGTCGTCACGACCGGAATCAGCGCGTTGCGCAGCACGTGCTTGAGCATGACCACACGCTCGGACAACCCTTTGGCGCGGGCGGTACGCACATAGTCGTTACCCAGTTCCTCGATGAAGAACGAGCGATAGAAGCGGATATCCGGGCCAAGTGACACCATCAGACCCATCAACATGGGCAGTGGCACGTAGTACCACAGATTGTGCCAGGCCGAAGCACTCCAGCCCGAGACCGGGAACCAGCCAAACTTGTAGGCCAGCCAGTACTGACCGGCAATGATGTACACCAATGCCGACACCGACATGGCGATGGTGCAACAAATGGTGACAATGCGGTCGGTCAGGCCACGGCGGAAATACGCCACGGTAGCGGCCAGCGGGATGGCGATCAACAGATCAACCACCAGCATGGAACCCGTCAACAACAATGAGGGGCCAATGCGCGAACCAATGATGTCCGACACCGGTTGCTGGGTAGACCAGGACGTGCCGAAATCCAGCGTCAGCACCTGTTTCACAAAGATCAGGAACTGGGCGGACTGGCTTTTATCCAGCCCCAACTGGGCGCGGATATTGGCCAGCGATTCGGCCGTAAGATGCTTGCCGGCCAGGACCAGAGACGGATCACCGCCAAACACGTTAAAAAGGACAAACACCAGCAGCATCACCCCGAACAAAGTCGGGATCATCTGCAATACGCGACGGACGATATAAGCGAACATGTTGCCGGCTCCTTACTTCTGGATATCCATGAAACGCCAGGACACCTGGAAGATGGGGTGAACCTCATCGCCCAGCACGCGGGGTTGCATCATGCGGTTACGGAAACGGGTTTCACCGGGTAACCATGGGGTGTCTTCCATCATCACCTTGTTCATTTCGTCATACAGGTGATTGCGTTCCGGGCTGTCTTGCAGCTTTTGCGATTCCAGATACAGCTTGTCGTAGCGCGGCGAGTCGTAGCACGCCGTGTTTTCGGCGCCGATATTCTTGCTGTAATTGAGCATCACAAAGTTTTCGCCGTCCGGGTAGTCGGCAATCCAGGCCGCACCGACCATGCCATAAGTGCAAGAGCGCATGGCCTTGAGCAGATCGTTGAAGGTCACCGGGCGGAATGTAACGCGCAGATGGATGGAATCGAGTGCTTCTTGCCAGTACTCGTTCCACTGCCGGCCCACGGCGGACGCATCGCTCACAAAATCGATGGAAATGGGCTTGCCATCCGGCGTGGTGCGATAGCCATCCGGGCCAATCTTGTAACCAAACTGGTCCAGCAGTGCATTGGACAACGCGCGGTTGTACTCGTACTGGTAACGGAAATTCGGGTTGTGCCCCACGACGCCTTCCGGAATGGTGTACAGCATACGGACGGCGTTGTTGCGGCGGATATCGCGAATGGTCTGGTCGGTATCAAACGACATGGCAATGGCACGGCGCAGCGCAATCTTTTCTTTGGAAAAGCCGCCCAGCACCGGGTCTTGCATGTTGAAGTCCCAGTAGGTCATTTCCGGATCAAGCACGCGGCTGATCTTCAAACCCGCTTTGCGGTACTCAGCCTTGAGCGCGGCGCGACGCGGGTTCTTCGGGTCCATATTGAGCACCCCGCGCAGCAGCGGCTGCGGAATCGAGTACAACTCATCCAGTTGCCCGCTCTTGAAGGCCAGCCACATGGGCTGTTCTTCCGTAAAAATCTGCACCTCAATGCGGCCAATCTGCGGCATGGTCTTGCCGTTCATTTCCCGCGCCACTTCTTCACCAGCCTTGTCGCCCGGTGTGGGGTGGAAGTCAAACACGACATGACGGAAATTGGGGTTGTAGACCAGCGTGGTTTTCACGCCAGGTTTCCATTCCTTGAGGATGTACGGGCCGGTCCCGACCGGATGGGCCAGCGAGTTCTGGCCGTAGGCTTCCATGACTTCGCGGGACACGGGAGAGGTATGCGGCATGGCCAGCACATACAACAAGGCCGGATATAGCGTTTTGAGCTTGAGCTGGAGCGTGTAGCGATCGAGCGCCTTGATGCCTTCGCACGGGGCGTCGTAGTCAAACTTGCCGTTTTTGGCTTTCTCGGCCAGTTCATCGACACCGACAAAATGGCCCAAAACCAGGTAATTGGAGGGTGAACCAGTGGCCGGGTCAGCCAGACGCTTGAGCCCGTAGACCACGTCAGCAGCGGTCAACTCACGCTTCTTGCCTTTGAAGACAGGGTCATCTGCAAAATAGATGCCCTTCTGGATATGGAAGGTATAAGTGAGACGATCAGCGCTGATCTCGGGCATGCTCGTCGCAATCAGCGGAATCAGCTTGGCCGGGCGGGCAACGTAGTCATACGTCAGCAGCGGCTCAAAGATGTTTTCCATCACACCGTGCGAATACACGTCCGACGTCTTGGCCGGGTCATACCCGGTTTCCGGCGCATTGAACGAGCTATGCAGTACTTTGTCCGGATCGGGCGCAGCCAGCGCGCTAGCGGCGCAGGCAGCAGTCAGCATGGCCATCAGGGCCAGCGCTCTCAGTCTCATCTTTCCCCCTTCCCTCATCAAGCCGTTACGGGGATCGCCCGTAAGCAGAACTGTCCGTTCGCCCTCCCCCCGTCAGAAGCTCCCTTTCTGATCAGAAGGTCTTGGTTATATGTAGCTGAGGCTACATCGAACGTCAGCGGTGCAAGTCTTTTATCACTTGCAAAACCAGTGTCTTGCCCAAGAAAAATGCCTGAGGGGTGATCCCCCCAGGCATTCAATCAACACACGTTGTCCGCGATCTGTCTGTTTCTGCGAGCGCTTGTGCAACGTGCGGCATGCTCCGTCACTGCAAGAACTGCTCACCACCCACAATGCCGATCTTCTTCACCCCAATGCGCTGGGATTCAGCCAGCACCTCGGCCACGGGCGCGTAAGATGCGTCCTTGTCCGGGCGGATGTGGAATTCCGGCTGCGGATTGGCCTTGGCAACCGTGCCCAGACGGCTTTCCAGGTCTGCACGGCCGTTGACCACTTCACCGTTCCAGTGGATCTCGTTGTTCGGCAGGATGTCCAGCTGAACCACCACCGGTTTCTCGGCGTTGTTCGGCTGGTTGTTGTTGGT
>NZ_JACHHN010000011.1 GCF_014202765.1 Silvimonas terrae | reverse complement strand
TTCGTTTTCGCCGTTTCGCTGTTGTGTCTGCAGCGGAGAAACCGAACTATACGGACCATCCCCGGACCCGTCAACACCTTCCTGCAATATTTCCTCTCTTGATCACTCAAGTCATTGATGAAAAAGGAAATCGGCCAGCACCGATTTTTGGAGTGAAGAATTCGAGTGTGCGCCTGGCGGATATTTCAGGCAAAACCGGCCGACGAAATACGGGTGTAACAAACAAAAAACCGCTCCCAAGAGCGGTTTTTTTGTCTGGCCCTCCCCTTGGGGAAGTCACAGGTCTGTCAGGCGCCCTGAACCACTGGTGCGCGACGATCAGCCGGCTTTTTCTGACCGACCAGTTCACGATGGCCGCGTGCGCCGAAGTGAACAATATATAGATAGCAAACCAGCGGCACGGCAAACGAAGCCAGGATACCCAGGTGATCGGCCAGTGCGGCTTGCACTACCGGTACGATGGCACCGCCCACAATCGCCATGCACAAAATACCCGACCCTTCGCTAGTAAAGCTGCCCAGACCTTTCAGGGCAAGCGAGAAGATGGTCGGGAACATGATGGAGTTGAAAAGGCCAACTGCAATCAGTGCCCACATGGCTGTCTTGCCCCCCACCAGCATTGCCGCAGTAATCAGTACGACATTGATCAGCGCGTTGACGGTCAGAATGCGGGCCGGATTGATTCTGGTCATCAAGGCCGAGCCGGCAAAACGCCCCACCATGGCGGCGCCCCAGTAAATAGACAGATATTTACCGGCGGATTCCGGAGAAAGGCCGGCAATTTGTGGCTGGCCCATCAGGCTGACCAGGAAGCTGCCAATGCCGACTTCTGCACCAACATAAGCAAAGATACCCAGCGCCCCCAGGACCAGGTGGCGGAACTCCCACACACTTTTCTTGCCATGAACGCGTTCTTCCTGGGCGCGGGCCACTTCGTCCGTACCTTCAGCTTCTTTAATGACAGGCAGTTGGACCATGCCAATGATCAAGGCCAGCAGGAACAGCAAGCCGGCCAGTACCAGATACGGGGTTTGCACTGCGGCGGCCTGCGCAGAGGCTTGTGCGCCAGCGGCCGGTGCTGCAACAGCCAGGATGGTCACGGCGCCAAGCAGCGGACCAAGGGTAGCACCCAGCGAATTGAAAGCCTGGGTGAGATTAAGGCGGCTGGACGCGGTTTCCGGGCGTCCCAACACTGTGACGTACGGGTTGGCCGCCACCTGCAAGATGGTGATGCCACCGGCAAGAATGAACAGCGCCGACAGGAAGAACGGATACGACTGCGCACCTGCAGCCGGATAGAACAGCAGACAGCCCAGGCCTGCGGTAACAAGGCCCAGCACAATGCCGCGTTTGTAGCCAATCTTGCGGATGATGAAACCGGCGGGAAACGACACCACAAAATAAGCGGTAAAGAAACAAAACTGGATCAAGGCTGCCTGCAGATAGGTCAGCGAGAAGATGGCTTTCAGATGGGGAATCAATATGTCATTGAGCGAAGTGATCAAACCCCACATGAAAAACAGCGACGTCAACACCGTCAATGCCTTGCCATATTGATGGCTACCGGCAGTTGCTTGCATTTCGAACTCCTCAGTACAACGGGTAAAACGGGCCGCAACGTGTGCGCGCCCGGCACGGGATAGGTCTTATTACTTTGATTTCTCTGATCAACCTCAGCCAGCCACCTGTCCGGATGGCGGGAGTAGAACTCCGGCGCTGAATGCGTCAGTGCATCGTGGGACATTTATGTCAACAGCATTATCCCATCGCGCTAGCGCAATTTTAGAAGCACCACAAGCTGCGCGGAATACATGGAAACCGGCAGAAACTGCCTTTCAGTCCAGTGAACATTCACACTTTTGTGCTTTTGAGCAAAGACTGATGGCCCCTTCCCCGAACTTCGATCTGCTCTGAAACGAAAAAAGGGCCGGCATGACGCCGGCCCAGCACTTACCAACTCCGTGACACCAGCACGCCGGTTCAGAACACCAGGTGCAAAGGGATCTGGGCAATCTGGTCACGACCGTAGCGCACCACACCCCGCCAGGTCATGATCGCCAGCTTGAGCAGAACAAACAGAACCAGCGCCGCGATCAGCAACACCCCCACCGAAGCCCGCAGTACATGCGCAGTCTGATGTTGACCAGCCGGGACACGTACTTGCACAACGCCATCATTGATGGTGACTGCAATATGACCTGAACCGGTATGCGGGGTAATCACCGAGGCATCAATGCCGTCGTGGTTCATGGCGTACCAGTCGATGCGGCCCAGCTTGCTGTCCTGACTCCAGGTCAGGCTTTCTCCATCGGCCGCTTTGACGCTCACAGAAACCAGATTGCCCTGAGCAACGCGATATCCATGATCAAGACTGGACGGTGGCGTGCCATCGACCACCAGCACGCCGTTACGTGCCACAAGACGTGTGCTCTTGCCGTCACGCTCGGCCAGTTGCACTTGATCGCCCTCTTGTAACTGGACTTCCACATCGTCGTTGCGATAGCGGAACAGGTCTGCCTTGGCGACCCCTGGCATGCGGGCGACAATTTTCAGATCACCCGTGCCTTGCGTAGCATCGGTCAGCCGGACTGTCGGCGTCCCAAAGAGTGAATGGGCGCCCACCGCAAGCAGCGCGGCCAGCGCACCGGCGACCACAGCGCTGCTCACAAAAATGCCAGCGGTCAGCACACTCAGATAAATGATGAAGGGAATCGCCAGCAGGAAGTTAACCACCCCCAGGCGGGCGATGGCACCGACAGTGCGGACAAGACCACCAAATGTGCGCTTCTGTTGCCACTGGCCATACAGCTTTTGCACCCGCAGATCATGCCCCAGACGTTGCGGATCGCCCAGGCTGGCAGCCACCTCTTCTTCGCTCCGCCCCACCTGTGCGGCAGCGCGGAAGTATTCATTGTAATCGGCCAGGATTTGTTCGATATCCATTTGGGTCAGGCCAGCCAGGCTGGATTCCAGTTGCGACATGAATGCTTGTTGTTTCATTTTTGATTGCTCCAGTTCACGACGGTTACTGCGGCTTTTGATTGGTTGCGTTCAACGGGCCACAGTGCCTGTCGATGCGCTACGCCTGTGCTGGCACTACCTTGTATGCCAGCCTACCGTGCTATGCACGATACGATAAGTGCATCGTATAGCGATGTACCTTTCTTTGCAAGGTACATGTTCAAGCAAGAATGAACATCATGACAAACGGTTATTCTGATTACAGACGTAAGCAATCAACCGTAATACAACAAGGCGGGACTGGCGGGGATGTTATGGTGCTGGCTTGCGTTTTTTTATCGGGCAAGCGCAGCGCGGTATTGCGATGGATTGGCGCCAAGTGTGGCGCGAAAGCGGTTGCTGAAGTGACTGGCACTGGCAAAACCGCAAGCCACAGCCACATCCAGCAAAGGCATGGTGCTATGGCGTAAAAGCTGCCGGGCGCGGTCCAGTCTGCGCAAAGTCAGCCAGGCATGCGGTGGCATGCCAAAACTGGCCCGGAATGCCCGGGCAAAGTGAAATTCCGATAACGCCACCAGGGAGGCCAACTCCCCTAACGTCAGGCTGGCATCAAGGTGACTATCTATATACTCAAGCACGCGCCGCCGTGCCTGCGGGGCCAATCCACCTTTGGGCACGTACAGCCGGCGACCGCTGTGCGCACTGACCAGTCTGGCCAGGACCGCATGCGCCTGTTCGTTGGCAGCCAGCCGGGCACTACTGTCTTGCCAGTCCTGCCGGGCGATGTCACTGCACAGCGCGGCCAGAACCGGGTCCTCGGCATAAGTCAGGTCATGCAGTTGTACGCTGCGCGGTTCCCGATCCAGCAAGGTCACCGTTGCACTGGCCAGTTGGGCTGGCGAAAAATACAGATGCATGAACTCAAGGTCGCCCTCGATCACCCACGCGGATTCGTGCTCATCCGGCAACAGGCATAAACGCCCCGGGGCCCCAAATACGCCGGGCTTGTCCCGGCGCCACGTCCGGTATCCACCAGCCAGATAAAGCGACAGTGTGTGATGACCCGGGCCGCGATAGGTTGTCGCATCGTTCTGGTTGCGCCAGCGTGCCACGGTCATGCCATCCCCCAGATCACCCGCACGCTGCAACGCCGCGCGTGAACGCTGCAGCGTGGCAAATACATTGTGATCGAGAGTGACGGAGTCCATGTTGTACATGTTACCCGTAACCGCCCCGACCGCATGCCGCCACGCGACAAAAGCGCAAGATTACGCAAGTACCAGCCAGCCTCCCCTGTTTGAATACCCTCATTCAAATAGCTCCTGATACTCCTCATGAATGCATTGTTATATTTGGTGGTCGTTCTGATCTGGGGAACGACCTGGTTTGCGATCAAACTGCAACTGGGCCCGTCTCCAATTCCGCTATCGATCGCATGGCGTTTTGGCCTTGCCGCGATCGTTCTGTTTGGATTGCTGGCCTGGCGGCGCCAGCTCAAGCCATTGCCACGCAGCGCGTTGAGCCTTGTGGCCGTGCAGGGCCTTTGCCTGTTCTGTGTCAATTTCCTGTGTTTCTACAATGCCAGCCGCTATATCCCGACCGGACTGGAAGCCGTGGTGTTTTCGACATCCACCCTCTGGAATGCCATTAACGCCCGTATTTTCATGGGTCGCACCATTGCATCCAACGTGATTGCGGGGGCGCTGGTCGGTTTGATAGGCCTCGTGGCGCTGTTCTCGCCCGAATTTGCCAACACACACGACCATGCTGGCACGATCCTGGGCCTGCTCCTGGCTCTGGGCGGAACGCTGTGCTTTTCAGCCGGCAATTTACTGTCTGCCCGTTTGCAAGCGCAGGGTTTGAAGCCCGCTCATACCAATGCCTGGGCCATGCTGTTCGGCGCGCTGGTATTGCTGGCGGGAAGCCTGATTGCCGGGGTGCCTCTGGTGGTAGACACCCGGCCGGTGTATATCGGCGCATTGCTGTGGCTGGCGATCCCCGGCTCTGTCATCGGATTTACCGCCTACTTGATGCTGGTGGGGCGCTTGGGTGCGGAAAAGGCGGCCTATTGCACGGTGTTGTTTCCGCTTGTGGCGCTCAATATTTCAGCCTTGCTGGAGGGCTACCGCTGGACGCCTCTGGCGCTGGGCGGGGTCTTGCTGGTCATGGCTGGAAACTGGCTGGTGTTCCGCAAATCACGGCGCGCAATCCCGCCAACCACCGCAACAGGGCAATCACAATCCGCATGAGTTGTATACAAAAAAATACGGTCACGTGATTAATGGTCAAAATCTGGACTATAGTGTTAGTCCCCGTCAGTACGGTGCATTGCAGCAATAGTGCTTGGCAATCAACCGGATGCGACAAGAGGACGACATGACGACCAGAATTGATCTGAAATTGGCCACGGCCGACCGTCACGAAGCACTGGATCAGGCATTTTCGGGTTTTGCCCTGACCACCCTGCCCGGCTACAGCGCATTTTTGAATGCGCATGCCGCCGCATTGTTGCCACTGGAAGCGCGCCTTGAGGCCGCCGATGTGCAGCGCAAAGTACCCGACTGGGCCGCTCGCTCACGCAAAGCGGCTCTGCTACGAGATCTGGCGCACCTGGGCCTGGCTGTGCCCGGCGCGCTGGATATCCCGGCCATCGATCCCGATGGGCTGGGTGGCGCAGTCTATATCCTGGAAATTCTGCGGCAGAACGCACGCAGCCAGCTACGCCATGTTGAAGCGGCGACCGATCCGCGATTGCATGCTGCCACCCACTACCTGGCAGACCATCAGGACATGCCACTCTGGAATAGCTACACCACGTGGCTGGATCAACAGGACGCGGCGCGCTTTCCCGCCATGCTGACTGCGGCACGCCAGGTGGCGGATGTCTTTTTACTGGCCGCGCAACGCCACCACCCGGAACGCTCGCTGGTCACCTTGTAACTGGCGGTAAACCACCGATGTGGCCGCAAGGTGTCGCATCGGTGCGTTCCTTTTATCAAAAAAACGTAAAATTTGGCCACAAAGCACCGCCGGCAAGGCTTGCGGCATTGAGTCTCTAGCGCTGGCGCGGTATGCTGCCGCCAATCAGGAACCCCACAGTACCGAATATGTCTTCTTCCTCCCTCGGCGATGCCCTGCAAAAAGCCATTGGCACGCAAAGCAAGCGCAAACAACTCGAAATGATCAACGAGGAAATGTACCGCCGCTTTGCCGTGCTGCGCGAAAACCGTCCGCTGGCCATTGGCACGCTCGATATTCTGGTTGCCGCCCTGCCGCACTTTGATGCCATTGTGGTCAAACGCGCACTCAGCCAGCACTGCGCCCGTCTCACTTATCAGAAGCAGCTGGCCCGTGGCGGCAAGCGGTTTAACCTGAAGGGCAAACCGGACGGTGAGATCACAGATTCTGAAAAACAGAACGCCGCCAGCATCATTCAGGCCGCCAAACCGCAGGCCAAAGCGGCCAAAGCGGATGCAGCTGCACCGGCTGCCCAGAGCAATGCCGCCACTGAAGGCAGTACCGATCAAGCCTGAAAGTCCTCGTGACCGACAAAAAGGCCTGCGTCGATGCAGGCCTTTTTTGTTGTCAGTTTGACGTGAATCCACCTCAAAACCCGTAAGGAAGCCTTTTTGGCTGCCCGAACATCGGTTAATAAGGCCAGATTCGCGGTAAATGACGCAGTTTTCGTCCGATCCGTTTGTACAAGCCATACACGTTGGGTATGATACGGGACTTGAGCGCATGCTCAATTCAAGATATAGGAATCATAGGTAATGGCAACCGGTACGGTTAAATGGTTTAACGACGCCAAGGGTTTTGGCTTTATTTCTCCTGACGATGGTGGCGAAGACCTGTTCGCTCACTTCTCGGCGATCAACTCCAACGGCTTCAAGTCGTTGCAAGAAGGTCAAAAGGTCAACTTCGATGTAGTGACCGGCCAGAAAGGCAAGCAAGCTTCGAACATCACGCCAGTGTAATTTTACACAGGCGTACAAAACCCGGCCTCGTGCCGGGTTTTTTGTTGCCCGCGTTTTGCGGCACACGACGCAGCACATGCAATTGGCATCAGCTAAAGTAAGCGGAACCCGCCCTCTTACCGAGCCACCCCACTATGCTGATGACCCACGCTGGCCACACTCCCCGTATCGACCCCACGGCCTGGATTGCCCCCAATGCCGTGATTTGCGGCGATGTGACCATCGGACCCAACTGCCGCGTGATGTACGGCGCGCAGATCATTGCCGAAGGCAGCAGCATCCAGATCGGGCAGCAATGCATCGTGCTGGAAAACGCAGTTCTGCGCAGCACACACTCACACCCCCTGCGTATTGGTGATCATTGCATGGTAGGGCCAGGCACACACCTGGTGGGCTGTACGGTGGAAGATCAGGTCTTCATCGCCACCGGGGCGGCCGTGTTTCATGGCGCGCATCTGGAACAAGGCTGTGAAATCCGCATCCACGCTGTGGTTCATATCAAGACCCGCGTCCCCGCCAATGAACATGTGCCGATCGGCTGGGTGGCCGTGGGCGATCCAGCGCACATCTTGCCAGCGTCGGCGCATGAGCAAATCTGGCGGCATCAGCATCCGCTCAATTTTCCCCTTACCGTCTACGGCATTGATCGCAGTGAGGCCGACATGATCAAGATCACGGCCAGGATGGCTGATCTTTTGAACAGCCATAGTGATGATCAGCCTGCATAAGTACATTTAGTGTTTATTGTTCGTTAAAGCGGACAATCATTGCGTCTTGCCGTCCAATTATTAGCTTGCTAACGAATATTCTCCATGGTAACTTTTACTGCATGGATGATCTCGACACACTCCGCCTTGCTTTGACCAGTTCCCTGTTGCAGGTTGGCCGCCACTGGCGCCAGGTTTCGCAGGATGTCGTCACGGTATATGGCGTTTCCGCTGCCTGTGCCACCCCGCTGCTATTCATCGGCCGACTGGGCGAAGGGGTGCGCCAGGTGGCATTGGCTGACTATGTTGGAATAGAGAGTCCGTCACTGGTCCGCCTGCTGGATCAGTTGTGCAAAGCGGGCCTGATAAGGCGCGAGGTCGATCCGGCAGACCGGCGCGCCAATACGTTGTGGCTGACTGACACGGGGCGGGCCATGAGCGAAAAAATCGAACAGGATCTGATCAGCCTGCGCGCTGAGGTGCTCAAGAACATTAGCCAGGAAGACCTTCAGGCCACTCTGCGGGTATTTGGTGCCATTGAAGCCGCTGCAGCCAGCGATACCGACTCTGGCGCCGCATCATGATCCATTGGCCCACCGCCAGAGACTGGCTGTTTTCCTTCAAAGCCTTTTTTGCCTCGATGCTGGCTTTGTATATTGCGTTTGCCCTGGGTTTGCCACGCCCTTACTGGGCCATGGCCGCGGTGTATGTGGTCTCGCACCCGCTCACCGGCGCTACCCGCTCCAAGGCGCTGTACCGGGTACTGGGGACCATTCTGGGCGCCAGCGCGGCGGTCGCCCTGGTGCCGCTGCTGATTGATGCCCCGGTGCTGCTGTCTGCGGCTATCGGTGCCTGGACTGGCACACTGCTGTATATCTCTTTGCTGGATCGCACCCCACGCGCTTATGTGTTCATGCTGGCCGCGTACACCTTGCCCATGATCGCCCTGCCCGCAGTCAACGCGCCGCAAAACGTGTTTGATATTGCCAGTGCCCGCACACAAGAAATCCTGGTCGGCATTCTGAGCGCCAGCGTGGTGGCGGGTCTGATTTTTCCGGGCAAGGTCGCGCCGGTGATCAGTGCACGCACCGCGGGCTGGTTGCGTGATGCCGCAGCCTGGGCCGCCGACACACTCACCCCGGTGGCGGACCAGCGCGCGCATCTGGCCAGTCGCCATCGTCTGGCGTCTGACATTCTGGCGCTGGACCAACTCATCAGCCAGCTGGCTTACGACCCGGATACCGCAGATACCGTCGGCTATGCCCGCGCCTTGCGGGGCCGTATGAGCATGTTGCTACCGGTGTTGTCATCCATGACCGGCATGATGCAAGAACTGCGCGCCAACAATCAGGCATTGCCTGACGGTGTCGACACGTTGATGCATGACGTCACCCAGTGGATTCTCTCGCCCGCTTCGCGCCCGGAAGATGGCCAACGCCTGAAAGAAGAAATTGCCCGATTGGGTCAGACGGTCGTGCATAGCAGCGAATGGCGCAGTGCGCTGGGGCGCACCATGCGTTCCCGTGTGGGCACGCTGGTCGAGCTGTGGCAAGACTGTCTGCATCTGCAGCAACTGTTGTCGGGACAAGAAGGGGTCAAACCCTGGGTGCCGGTCTACACGCGGCGTGATGTGAATGGCGGTGCGCGTCACTATGATCACGGCATCATGCTGTTTTCTGCCATCAATGCCTCGGTTTCTATTTTTGCCGGCTGCATGATCTGGATCGGTATGGGCTGGGAAGATGGCGCGGGGGCCGTCACGCTGGGTGCCGTGGCCTCGTGTTTCTTTGCCGCAATGGATGAGCCAGCCCCGTTTATCCGGCTGTTCTTTGTCTGGACCATTGTCAGTATCGGGCTCTCGGCGTTGATGCTGTTTGCCATCATTCCCGCATCGCACGACTTTGCTACGCTGGTGGCGCTGCTGGCGGTGCCGTTCCTGATCATTGGTACGCTGATTCCCCTGCCCCGCTTCAACATGATTGCCATGTTGCTGTCGGTCAACACGGCCACGTTCCTGGGCCTGCAAGGCGCATACGACGCCAACTTCACCGCCTTCTTCAATGGCAACCTGGCCGGTGCCGCCGGCGCCTTGTTTGCGCTGGTCTGGACACTCATCACCCGGCCATTTGGCGTGCAACTGGCCACCCACCGTCTGGTTCATGCCAGCTGGCGTGATCTGGCAAACACCGCTGCCGGCGAGGATGCCCAGGATTACGCCCGCTTGAGCTCGCGCATGCTGGATCGCCTGGGCCAACTGGTGCCGCGCCTGGCAGCCAGTGGTGATGACAGCTACAGCGACGGTTTTACCGAATTGCGCGTGGGCTACAGCGCGCTGGAATTGCAGCGCGATGAACTCGATCTGTCCGAGCTGGATCGCCACTCCATTGATGCTGTGCTGGGTGGCGTGGCCGGTCATTACCGGGCGCGGATTGAAAACAGCCGTCACAAGCGCGCCCCTGACACCCTGCGGGCGCGGATTGATGACGCCATGAGCCTGGTGATCGGCCGGGCCGATCATGCCTCCCGCGAGGCGCTGCATGCGCTGGTGGAGTTGCGGGTGAGCTTGTTCCCCGGCACGCCGGGCTACCGACACGCGCCAGCCTTCTGAGTACCCGGTCATGCCTTGCAGAACTGACATCACATATGAAAAGAGAAACACCCGATGAGCGGTGAAATCGATATTTACGGCGTGTTCATCCCCAGCTTGCTGGCCTGGATGGTCATTGCTTTTTTTGTCACCGGCGCCTTGCGCTTTGTGCTGGCCCGCGTCGGCTTTTACAAGCTGGTCTGGCACCGCTCGCTGTTTAACCTTGCGCTATACGTACTCGTCCTTGGCGCAACCGTCACCCTGATCCACTGGTTAAAACCATGAATAAAATTGTTCGCAAAACGGGGACTATCGTCCTGACGCTGATCTTTGTCATCGCGGCGTTCATCGTCGGTCGCCACCTGTGGGACTACTACACCACCGCTCCCTGGACACGCGACGGCCATATCCGCGCCGACGTGGTTCAGGTCGCGCCCGATGTCTCAGGCCAGATTACCGACGTCAACGTGGCCGATAACCAGATGGTCAAACGCGGCCAGGTACTGTTTGTCATTGACCGCGCCCGTTTTGAGTTGGCACTGCGCCAGGCCGAAGCCACGGTCGCACTGCAAAAACCGCTACTGGCGCAAGCCAAACGTGAAGCCGCGCGTAACCGCAAGCTGGCAGACCTGGTGGCCACCGAAACCACGGAAGAGAGCATCGCCAAGGTGGAGCAGATAGAGGCCACCATCACCCAGGCGCAAACCGCTGTGGATGTCGCCAAACTGAACCTGCAACGGGCCACCGTGGTGAGCCCGGTCGATGGGTATCTGAATGACCGTGTGCCCCGGCAGGGTGACTACGTAAGCACTGGCCGCCCGGTGTTGTCCGTGGTGGATAGCCACTCTTTCCACGTCGACGGTTATTTCGAAGAAACCAAACTGGCGGGCGTGCAAATCAACCAGCCCGTCGAAATCATCATCATGGGTGAATCACGCCGCCTGCATGGTCATGTGGAAAGCATTGCCGCCGGGATTGAAGACCGTGATCGCACCGCGGGCGCAACCGGCCTGCCCAACGTCAACCCGACTTTCAACTGGGTACGCCTGGCCCAGCGCGTACCGGTACGGATTGCGCTGGATGAAGTCCCGGAAAACCTGCGGCTGGTCGCCGGCCGCACAGCCACGGTATCGGTGCTGCAAAACGCAGCCCCCGCCAAGGCAGGAGCAAAATCGTGAAACTCGTTAAAACCGCGCTGGCACTGGCCTTGTTGCAGTCGCTGCTGGCGTGTACCACGGTCGGCCCGGACTACCGGGTGCCAGACAAGGCCGTCGTCAACAACCCCAGCGCGGCTGGCAGCTTTATCGGTGCGCATGATCCGGCGGTTGCCATTGCGCCCGTGCCGGACGATTGGTGGAAGCTCTACGACGACCCGCAACTCAATGGTCTGGTGCAGCAAGCCATGACCGCCAATACTGAACTGCGGGTGGCCTCGGCCAATCTGCGCCGCGCGGTCTACATCATGGGTCAAGTCGAGGCCGAAGGCGGTCTGCACGGCGGCTTTGACTTTGCCGCCAAGCGCGCACAAGAGTCAGGTGAATCGTTTTTGCTTACCGAAAAACTGCCAGTACTGAACGAAGGTGACGTCGGTCTTGCCGTCTCTTATGACCTGGACCTCTTTGGCAAGCTCAAGCGCGGCGAAGAAGCCGCCCACGCCAACGCCGAAGGCGCACAAGCGGCACTGGATCTGGCACGCGTGAACGTCGTGGCGCAAACCGTGCGTGCCTATGTGATGGCGTGTTCGGCCAACCGTGAGCTATCGGTCGCCCAGCATGAGCTGGATTTGCAAAACCACAGTGTGGATATCACCCGCCGCATGGCAAACGCCGGGCGTGGCCGCAATACGGATGTGCTGCGCGCAGCAGCCCAGGCCGACATGTTGCGCGCCAATCTGCCGCGTTTTCAGGCCGATCACGATGCCGCCATTTACCAACTGGCGGTCATGGTCGGCAAAACGCCAGCCGAAATCACCCAGGCATCAATCCAGTGTGCCGAAGAACCCCGCCTGAGCCAGGCTATCCCGGTGGGTGACGGTGCCGCGTTGCTTAAACGCCGGCCGGATATCCGCGAGGCGGAACGGCAACTGGCCACTGCCACCGCCAAAATCGGCGTGGCCACGGCGGACCTCTATCCGGATATCAAGATTGGTGCGTCGGTGGGCTCGACCGGTATTTTTGCAGACCTGGGCACGCCAGCGGCCAATCGTTGGGGTATCGGCCCGCTGATTAGCTGGACCATCCCGGACAGTGGCTCGCGCGCGCGCATTCACGCCGCCGAAGCCAGCACCGATGCCGCACTGGGCCATTTTGATGGGGTGGTGCTGGGGGCACTCAAGGAAACCGAAACCGCCCTCACCCGCTACACCCATGATCTGCAACGCAATGCCGATCTGCGCGCCGCTCGGGACAAAGCGCGGCAGGTGGCGGCAGAAAACCGCACCATGTACAAGGCCGGCCGGGCACCGTTCCTGACCAGCCTGGATTCCGACCGCACGCTGGCCAGCGCAGATGCCGCTCTGGCGGGCTCGGACAGCCAGTTGGCGCAAGATCAGATCAATCTCTTTCTGGCGCTGGGAGGTGGCTGGCAATCTGCGGCAAAAGCGCAAACCACCGCCGAAAACTGATCTGGATCAAACCATCGCAAAAGCCCGGACCGCTATGGCCGGGCTTTTTAATGTCCGGTGTCATACTGCGCCCTGCGCACAAATACGCCACGCAAATGCAACATCGCGCGCAAATTCGGCAAACATGGCAAATAATAGGATTCAGATGAAAAACAGATGCACCCGGCCCGTATGGCAAAACAACCGGAAAACAAGCCTGAACGGCGCGCTGATGCCTGATCTGGCTATAGAAGGAGGAACAAGGGGAAAAGGAGATTGGTGCGCCCGACAGGAATCGAACCTGTGACCCTTGGTTTCGGAAACCAATACTCTATCCAACTGAGCTACGGGCGCATAACTTGCGAGGGATTGGATAATACCGTGTTTGGCTGAGAGCGTCTACGCAGCTTTCGCCCGTACTACCGTGCCGGTATAATCCGGCGCAAATTCTTGACTTGATTCACCTGACTTCACGATAAAAAGGGATGGCAGCATGAGTGGTTCAAACGCCTCAGGAGTTAAGAGCTTTGTCGGCCTCATCGTTGCGGCGCTGGTTGGCGTGCCGTTGTTTATCTTCATGGTGGTCAAACTGTTCACCTCCGGCAGCGGGGTGAATCTGGGTTTGATGACCATGACCGATCAAGCCATTGAAGCTCGCCTGCAACCCATTGGGATCAGCAAAGTGGTTGATAGCGCACCCATTGGGCAGCGCAGCGGCAAAATTGTATTTGAAAGTGTCTGTATTTCCTGTCACGGCGCAGGGCTGATGGGTTCACCCAAGTTTGGCGATACCGCCGCCTGGGGCCCGCGTATTTCCAAGGGGTTTGAAACCCTCTGGACCCACGCGATCAAGGGCTTCAATGCCATGCCGGCACGCGGTGGTTCGACGGATCTGACCGATGACGAAGTCAAACGTGCGGTGGCTTATATGGCCGACGACGCCGGTGCCAAGTTTGAAGCACCAGCACCCGCCGCAGCGGCTGGTGGCGTAGTTGATCCGGAAACCAAGGGCAAGGAAGTGTATGAAAGCACTTGCCAGGCCTGCCACGGTACCGGTGCAGCAGGTGCACCCAAGTTTGGCAACAAGGCAGACTGGTCAGCCAAGTTGCAAGGCAAAAAACCTGAAGACGTGATCGAAAACGTACTCAAGAACGGCAATGGTGCCATGCCACCGAAAGGTGGTTACAGCGGTAGCGACGACGAGTTCCGGGCTGCTGCGCACTATATGATCAATCACGCCAAATAAGCATGATTTGCCAGCATTGATTACTTTTTGCACGTTTTTTCGTAAATAGAACGACCGGACGGGCAGCCAGTGCTGCCCGTTTTGTTTTTACCGCTCCGGCGGATTGTTTTAGCAAAACCAGCATAAGGAAGCAGCGGATGTCCGCCCACGTAAAGATTCGCCCCGCCACCCCGGCCGATGTAAATGAAATTCTCGCCATGGTGACCGAGTTGGCCGAATTCGAGAAATTGACCCATTTACTCGATATGAGTGCGGAACGCCTGACCGCCGATTTGTTTGGCGATAAACCGCTGATTGAATGTTTGATTGCACAAGATGGCGATAACGTCCTGGCTTTTGCGCTCTATTTCCAGAGCTATTCCACTTTCTTGACCCGTCGCAGCCTCTACCTGGAAGACCTCTATGTGCGCCCGCAGGCGCGCGGTATGGGTCTGGGCAAGCGCATGTTGCTGCAGTTAGCCAAAATCGCCAAAGCACGCGGTTTTGGCCGTTTTGAATGGAGTGTGCTGGACTGGAACGTGAACGCGATCGGCTTTTATGAAGGGCTGGGCGCGACCGTCATGCCAGACTGGCGGATCTGCCGGGTGCATGGCGCAGCGCTGGATCAAATGGCCGCGCGCGAAGATTAAGCGCTGGCCCCCGACATCATGAAAAAAGCCGGCATCCCTGCCGGCTTTTTTGTTTGCGCCATGATGCGCTCATACGCCGTATTTGTGGAACCAGCCCAGCATGCGTTGCCAGGCATCCGTGGCGGCTTCGGCATTGTAACTGGGGCGGTAATCCGCATTGAAACCATGTCCGGCTTCCGGATAGACATGCAATTCAAATGACTTGCCGGCCGCGTCCATTGCCGCGCGCATCTTGCCCACGTTTTCCTGAGTAATCCCCTGGTCCTTGCCCCCATAAAAGGCAATCACCGGCACTTTCATTTGCGCCACCAGATCCAGCGGTGACTTGGGGCTATTGGCCGTGGACGGTTGCAACACCTGGCCATACCAGACCGCAATGGCCTTCATGCGCGGGTTATGCGCTGCATACAGCCACGCAATGCGGCCACCCCAACAAAAACCGGTCAAGGCCAGCCGGGCCGGGTCGCCGCCGTTCGCCACGGCGTAGTTCACCGTGGCATCCACGTCAGACAGAACTTGTTCATCGGGCACCTGACTCACGATGTTCTTGAGCAGATCGGCCACTTCCGGATATTTGCGCGGGTCGCCCTGCCGAAAATACAACTCAGGGGCAATGGCCAGATAACCCAACTTGGCCAGACGCCGACACACATCCTGGATGTGTTCATGCACACCAAAGACTTCCTGCACCACGATCACCACCGGCAACGGGCCCTGACCGGTCGCGGGCCGGGCCCGATAGGCCGGCATGTCGCCACCATTCACCGCAATGGTAATGGCACCGGCAGTGAGCCCCACCGAGTCGGTCGTGATGGTGGATGCGGCAACGGGCCGCACCGCAAGGGCAAAGCCCGTTGCCAGGGTGGCGCCAAGGAAACCCCGGCGGGGGGGACTTGCGGGTGCAGCGGGTATTTGATCGTCTTGAACCGACATGGATATTGCCCTCCAGTGCTATCAAAAACTGTAAACAAACCAGACTGCACCTGCAGGTTTAGCGCACCGGCACTGCCTTGAGTGCGTCCACCAGCAAGTCCCAGAAATACGCCACGCTTTCAATTTCCACGCGTTCATCCGGCGAATGTGCGCCACGAACCGTCGGACCAAACGAGACCATCTGCATCGCCGGGTATTTGCCCGCGATCAAACCACATTCCAGACCCGCGTGGATGACCTTGATTTCGGCGGCCTTGCCATAACGCGCCTGGTAGGCATCCTGCACCAGCTTGAGTGCGGTGGAAGACAGATCAGGCGTCCAGCCAGGATAAGCGCCGGAGCGCTCGGATTGCGCACCGGCCATGCGGGCGATGGCTTCAATCCGGCGAGCCACTTCATCCTGACCTTCGTCGGTCAGCGAGCGCACCAGTAATAACGCAGAGAATCCAGCTTCGCCGACACGGACCACGCCCAGGTTATTGGAGGATTCCACCACCCCCGGTACAGCCTGGCTCCAGCGCGATACCCCATGTGGCAGCGCCATCAACAGGTCGATCACCTGGCGGCTGGTTGGTGCGGAGAGGCTTTGCGTGGCTTGCGCGCTCTCGACACTCAGCTTGATGCCCTCATCCACCCGCGCCAGTTCGCGGCTCAACCGCTGTTGCCAGCGCCGCACCACGCCCTGCACGCGATCGCTGCCCTCTTCGGCCACGGCGATCACCGCAAAAGCTTCACGCGGCAAGGCATTGCGCAAAGTGCCGCCTTCAAACGTCACCAGACGCGCGTGCGGCAGCGCCAGCAAGTCATCCAGCACACGGGCCAGAAGCCGGTTGGCATTGCCCCGTTCCAGGTGGATATCCACGCCGGAATGCCCACCGTGCAAGCCCTTGACGGCTACGCGCAGGACTTGCATCCCGGCCACAATGGGCTCGTATGCCAGCGGGCGGCTGACGGCGACATCGACCCCGCCCGCGCAACCCACATACAACTCGCCCCAGTCTTCGGTATCCAGATTAAGCAGCAACTGGCCCGCGAGCCAGCCCGACTGCAAACCGTGTACGCCGCTCATGCCGGCTTCTTCATCGACGGTCAGCAGCACTTCCAGCGGGCCGTGTTCGATGTCTTTGCTTTCCAGCACAGCCAGTGCTGCGGCGACACCAATGCCGTTATCTGCGCCCAGCGTAGTTCCCTCAGCGCGCACCCAGCCCTCTTGCACGCGCGGGCGAATCGGGTCGGTATGGAAATCATGCGCGGTATCGGCGTTTTTTTGCGTCACCATATCCAGGTGACCTTGCAACACCACGGTCTGGCGATCTTCCAGACCCGGTGTGGCGGGCTTTTTGATTAACAGATTGCCAGTGGCATCCACTTCATACGCCAGGCCCTGGCCTTTGGCCCAATCCTGCAAATGCGCGCGCAAGGCGGCTTCATGCTTGGACGGGCGGGGAAAACTGCACAGCGTCTGGAAATGGCGCCACAACAGCGCCGGCTGCAATTGCGACAACGGCATCTTTACTATTCCCTAAATCAACTCAATCAACTCAATCAAAAGCGGACAAACAGAAAACCGGGATGTTACCCGTGGCCGACGGTGCTGGCAGTAAATATCCGCACACACCCCACCTGCTCAACGCCCGCCCGGCAGTGGCTGAACCCGTGGCCAGTTGCGTAGCGGCTGCCGGTTGGCGTCGCCTGATGAAGACCCCCGGCCCGTGTCATCCACCGGATTACCGTAAACAGAGCGCAGGTTATTGGGCTGACAGAAGACCGGATCGTAGGCCGGGTTATCCATATTGCAGTTGTCGCCCGCAGGGAGCTGCGGATTGGGTGTCGGCTGCCCTTGTACCGCAGCGGGGTTGGTTGCAGGTGCGGGAGTTTCGACCGGCGCAGGAGTGGGTGTGACCACCCGGCGCGGTACTTCAATGGTGGTCACCGTGCCGGCCTCGTAGGGCAAACGCTTTTGCTGGGCATGACAAGGTGTCTGCCCGTAAGTCACCTTGCCTTGTTCGTCCTGACATTTGTAGACATCCGCCCCGATGGCCAACTGGCTGGCGAACAGGGCGGCAAACAGTACGCAACCCGTTGATTTGCGCATAACATCCTCCTGAGGCAGCGCCTTGCACTGCTTGATATGCTTTGTTCTTGTAGGTTCTACCCACCGAGTTCCTTTCTTGTGCAAGCACCCGGAGCCTTCATGAGTACCGTTCTGATTACTGGCGCAGGCCGAGGCATCGGCCTTGAATTTGCCACCCAATACCTGCAAGACAACTGGCGGGTGATCGTCACTGTGCGTGAGGTCAGCCCGGCGCTCTCCAGCCTGCAGATTGCCTGGCCTGACCAGTTGAAAGTCATACTGCTTGATATCACCGATTGGCCGGGTGTCGCGGCGCTGGGGCAAACCCTTGCCGATGAGCGGATCGACCTGCTGATCAACAATGCGGGCTTCTACGGCGGCAACCGGCAAGACCTGGGTCATACCGAGGTCGAGACCTGGTTACAAACGCTGGCCATCGACACAATCGCTCCCATCAAGGTAGTCGAAGCCGTGCTGCCACGCCTGGCAAGCCATGCAAAAATCGCCACGCTGACCAGCAAAATGGGCAGCATTGCCGACAATCATTCCGGCGCGGCTTATCACTACCGTAGCGCCAAGGCAGGCTTGAATGCCGCAGTGAAGAGCCTGGCGCTAGACCTGGGCCGCCGCCACACCGTGTTGCTGTTTCATCCTGGCTGGGTACAAACAGATATGGGCGGCCCGGGCGCGCTGGTCACGCCAGAAGAATCCGTTGCCGGTATGCGCCGCATCATTCATCAGGCCGGGCCGGATGAATCAGGTCATTTTTACAACTTTGATGGCACGCCTTTGCCCTGGTAAGTCATCCCGTAAAGACAAAAAAAGCCGGATTGCGTTCCGGCTTTTTCATGGGGCTACCCTGCCCCTGACCCACGTTCAATATTTGCGGGTCAGAATCCATTTGGCCAACTGTGCCGCCTCCGCATCGCTGACCGGGTTGGGCGGCATGGGCACCGCGCCCCAGGTGCCGCTACTGCCATTTTTGATCTTGTCTGCCAGCAACTGCTCTGCGCCCTTTTGCCCATTGAACCTGGCCGCCACATCTTTCCAGGCCGGGCCCACGATTTTGTTATCCAGCCCATGACAGGCAAAACAGTTTTTGCTCTTGGCCAGATCCTGCGGGTCTGCCGCCAGAGCGGGCGTGGACAACACCAGCAACAACAATGCACTGCGCAGCAACATAAGGATTCCTTTTGCCCGGCATGGTATGGGCGGTTCGCGGTAAAATGCGCGGCTGTACTGGCGCGCGCCAAATGGTTCAGACTAGAACAATGGCATGGTGTATGTCTTGACCAGCGTCAGGCCACTGAGCCGCTTTGCTCCCTCTTTCCGGATAGACCATGGATTATTTCCCGCTGTTTCTTGACCTCAACCAGCAAGAGTGCCTGATTGTCGGTGGTGGCGAAGTCGCCCTGCGCAAAGCGCGTCTGTTGCTGGGTGCCGGCGCCAGCGTGACGCTGATTGCGCCAGAACTGGTCACGGAACTGGCGCAATACGCCAGTGAGGGCAAGATTAACCATGTGGCCCGCGCCTTTGCCGAAGAAGATATCCAGCGGCAACGCGTAGTCATTGCCGCCACAGATGATGAAGTGGTCAACCGGCGGGTTTTTGAGGCCTGTGAAGCGCGCGGCATCCTGGTGAATGTCGTGGATGACCCGGCGCGTTGCCGCTTTATTGTGCCAGCCATCATTGACCGTTCTCCGCTGCAAATTGCCTTGTCGACAGGTGGCCAGGCCCCGGTGCTGGCCCGCCTGCTGCGTGCCCGCCTGGAAGCCATCCTCCCGCATGGTTACGGCGTACTGGCCAAACTGGCCGGTCAGTTGCGCGATGCCGTCAAACAGCGGTTTGGCGACGATGAACGCGCGCGCCGCCGCTTCTGGGAGCAAGCACTGGATGGGGTGGCGGCAGAACAAGCGCTGGCCGGCGACGAAGCCGGTGCACTGGCCAGCCTGCATGACTCGCTGGACAAGGCTAGCGATGCCGAACTGACCCAGGGTGCGGTCTATCTGGTCGGTGCTGGTCCTGGCAATCCGGATTTACTGACTTTCCGCGCCCTGCGGTTGATGCAGAAGGCCGATGTGGTGCTGTACGACAACCTTGTCTCACCGGCCATTGTGGAACTGGTACGGCGCGATGCAGAGCGCATTTACGTGGGCAAGAAAGCCGACAACCACGCGCTGCCGCAAGAAGAAATCAATCGGCTGCTGGTGCGTCTGGCGCAGCAAGGCAAAACCGTCGTGCGCCTTAAAGGGGGTGACCCGTTTATCTTTGGCCGGGGCGGTGAAGAGATCGAAGAACTGGCCGCCGCGCAAATTCCGTTTGAAGTGGTGCCGGGCATTACCTCGGCGTCTGGCGCATCCAGTTACGCCGGTATTCCGTTAACCCACCGGGACTACGCGCAATCGGTCACCTTTGTCACCGGGCACCGGCGCGCGGGTGAGATTGAACTGGACTGGCCAAGACTGACCAATCCGACAGAAACCGTCGTGATTTATATGGGTGTGAAGCAGGCGCGGCGTATTTGCGAGCAACTGATTGCACACGGCCGCACGGCAGACACCCCGGCAGCCATCGTGCAGCAAGCGACAACGCCGCATCAGAAGACCTTGATTGGCACGCTGGCCACACTGCCTGGCTTGATTGAGCAAGAAGGGGTGAAGCCGCCGGCACTGATTATTGTGGGGGGCGTGGTGACGCTGGCGGACAAGCTCTCCTGGCGCAAGAATTGAGGTTTGAGGTGTGTGAGTGCCGGTCTGCCGGTTGCAACCTCTTTTTTCGTGCACCACCACTTCGTCATTCCGGTCCTCGGCGGCCCCCTTGCGCCGGAATCCAGGGTACCGCCGAGGGACGCCCACCAAAGGTGGGCAGACACTGGCAAACCATTTGATAAACCATTGTCAGTGCCTGCGGCACACCTGTTTACACCTGGATTCCGGCTCAAGGCCGGAATGACGAGTCTGGGGTATGCATCCTTCTCACTCCTCACTCCTCACGTCAGTCCCCCTTTCCCCCCAGCCGCTTTTCAAGCCTTCCTCCATTTTCCACAGCAAAAATTTTCCACATCTCCCCACGCTTGAAATGGTCTTAATGGTGCCCATCTTTTGTGCAATAACGCACATTGATAGAGGGCCACTATGCGCTTCGACAAACTGACCACCAAGTTCCAGCAAGCCTTTGCCGATGCCCAGAGCATGGCGCTGGCTAACGACAACAGCTATATCGAGCCGCAGCATTTGCTGCTGGCTTTACTCAACGACCCCGAGTCTGGCACTGGTGCCTTGCTGGCCCGCGCCGGGGTCAACGTGCAGCCGCTCAAGAACGCACTGCAAGACAGTATTGATCGCCTGCCCAAGGTAGAAGGCAACGGCGGCGAGATCACCGTGTCGCGTGATCTGGCTAACCTGTTGAACCTGACCGACAAAACCGCCAGCAAACGCGGCGATCAGTTCATCAGCAGCGACTCGCTGATTCTGGCGCTGAGCGATGACAAGAGCGATGCCGCCAAATTGCTGAAACAGCACGGTGGCAACAAGAAAGCCATTGAAGCGGCTATTGATGCCGTGCGCGGCGGTGCGGCGGTGGATAACGCCGATGCCGAGCAAAATCGTGAGGCGCTCAACAAATACACGCTTGATCTGACCGAGCGTGCTCGTCAAGGCAAGCTGGACCCGGTGATCGGCCGTGATGATGAAATCCGCCGCGCCATTCAGGTGTTGCAGCGCCGTACCAAGAACAACCCGGTGCTGATTGGTGAACCGGGCGTAGGCAAGACCGCTATTGTGGAAGGGCTGGCGCAACGGATTATCGAAGGCGAAGTACCTGATTCGCTCAAGCACAAGCGCTTGCTGGTGCTGGATCTGGCCTCGTTGCTGGCCGGTGCCAAATATCGCGGCGAGTTTGAAGAACGCCTGAAAGCGGTGCTCAACGAACTGGCCAAGGATGAAGGCAGCACCATCATCTTTATTGATGAGTTGCATACGCTGGTCGGTGCGGGCAAGGCCGAAGGCGCCATGGACGCGGGCAATATGCTCAAGCCAGCGCTGGCGCGCGGCGAGTTGCATTGCATTGGCGCCACCACGCTGGACGAATACCGCAAGTACATCGAGAAAGATGCCGCGCTGGAGCGCCGTTTCCAGAAAGTGCTGGTCGATGAGCCGAGTGTGGAAGACACCATCGCCATCCTGCGTGGTCTGCAAGAAAAGTATGAAATCCACCATGGTGTGGAGATCACCGACCCGGCGATTGTGGCAGCGGCCGAATTGAGCCATCGCTATATCACGGACCGGTTCTTGCCAGACAAGGCGATCGACTTGATCGATGAGGCCGCAGCCAAGATCAAGATGGAAATCGACTCCAAGCCAGAGTCAATGGACAAGCTGGATCGGCGCATTATCCAGCTCAAGATCGAACGCGAAGCGGTGAAGAAAGAGAAAGACGAGGCCTCGCAACGCCGGTTGGCGCTGATCGAGACCGAGATCGAAACGCTCTCCAAAGAGTATTCAGATCTGGAAGAAATCTGGAAAGCCGAGAAAGCCGCTGTGCTGGGCAGCCAGTCGATCCGCGAAGAGATTGAACAGGTGAAGCTGGCGATGGATGCCGCCCGCCGCCGTGGCGAGTGGGACAAAGCGTCCGAGCTGCAATACGGCAAGCTGCCGGAACTGGAAGACAAGCTGACCGTGGCGGAGGCCGCTGAAGGCCAGGACACGCCCAACAGGCTCTTGCGCACGCAAGTGGGTGCGGAAGAAATTGCCGAAGTGGTCAGCCGCGCTACCGGGATTCCGGTATCCAAGATGATGCAGGGCGAGCGCGACAAGCTCTTGGGCATGGAAAACGTCTTGCACAAGCGCGTGATTGGGCAGAACGAGGCCGTGCGCCTGGTGTCCGACGCTATCCGCCGTTCGCGTTCTGGTCTGGCGGACCCCAACCGGCCTTATGGTTCATTCCTGTTCCTGGGGCCAACCGGGGTTGGCAAGACCGAACTGACCAAGGCGCTGGCCGAGTTTTTGTTTGATTCGGAAGAGCACCTGATCCGCATCGACATGAGCGAATTCATGGAGAAACACTCCGTGGCCCGCTTGATTGGCGCCCCGCCGGGGTATGTCGGGTACGAGGAAGGCGGTTATCTGACCGAAGCCGTGCGCCGCAAGCCGTACAGCGTGATCTTGCTGGATGAAGTCGAAAAGGCCCATCCGGACGTGTTCAACGTGCTGTTGCAAGTGCTGGACGATGGTCGCCTGACCGATGGCCAGGGCCGCACGGTGGACTTCAAGAACACGGTCGTGGTGATGACCTCCAACCTGGGTTCGCAGCAAATTCAGGCGATGGCAGAACAGGAATACCAGGTGGTCAAACTGGCCGTGATGGCGGAGGTAAAAACCCACTTCCGGCCAGAGTTTGTAAACCGGATCGACGAGGTCGTGGTGTTCCACGCGCTGGATCAACTGCAAATCCGCAATATCGCCCGCGTGCAACTGGCGCGGCTGGAAAAGCGGCTGGCGCAGATGGAGATTGGCCTGCAGGTCAGCGATACGGCGGTCGACCTGATTGCCGATGCCGGGTTCGATCCGGTGTATGGCGCGCGGCCACTCAAGCGCGCAATCCAGACGGAGATCGAAAACCCGCTGGCCAAAAAGCTGTTGTCTGGCGAATTTGCGGCCAAGGACGTGGTCACGGTCGATGCCAGCAACGGCATTGTGAAGTTCGGTAAAGCCTGAGCACCGTTGCCCTTTGGAGAAAAGCCCGCCTTGTGCGGGCTTTTTTTTATGGGTATCTGCGAACGCGTAGCCCGGATGGAGCCACAGGCGGGAGTCCGGGGTGCATTGGCCCCGGCCCATTCAACACACATCCCACGGATTCGTCATTCCGGCCCTGAGCCGGAATCCAGCTGCAATACCTGCATGGTTGTCAGGGTGAATCCGGAGTAGAGCGGTCATCCACCGCAAGCAGCCCCTTGGGCTGCGGGCTGGATTCCTGCTTTCGCAGGAATGACGAGGTGGTGTGCCGGCACCGCAGCATCGTAGCCCGGACGAAGCCGCAGGCGAGCATCCGGGGTGGCAATGTGTACCAGGGCGGGGTTCTGTTCAGGCGTCCCCGCCCCGGATTCCCGGCCTTTGGCCTTCATCCGGGCTACATTGACTGCCTTCTGCCACCCGGTTAGGGTTTGATCCTCATCAATCAGCCTGCCCTGCCATGCAAATCCGCCCGCTCATTGCCACCGACCATACCGCCTGGCTCACCCTCTGGCAGGACTACTGCCAGTTTTATCACTCGGCGCTCTCAGGCGAGGTCAACGCCACCTTGTGGCAACGTCTGCTGGACGAAGCATCCCCCATCAATGGGCTGATTGCACTGGCCGACGACGGCCAGCCGCTGGGTTTTTGCCATACCGTATGCCACCCGCACACCTGGAGCGCGCGCAATGTGTGCTACCTGGAAGATCTGTTTGTCAGCCCGACGGCACGCCGTATGGGGGTTGCCTCGCAACTGATTGCCGCACTGCGTGAGCAAGGCCAGCGGGACAACTGGTACCGCATATACTGGATCACCAACACCAACAACGCCGCCGCCCGTGCGGTGTACGACAAACTGGCCACGCGTTCGGATCACGTGCGCTATGAGATTGCGCTGGCCTGAACCACGGAGAGCATCATGCAATTGCGCGGACAATGCCTGTGCAGCGCGGTGCATTACGAAGTAGAGGACGCGTTTGAATACGCTGGCTACTGCCATTGTCAGCGCTGCCGCCGCCGTACCGGCTCGGCTTTCAATACCTATGCCGGCATCAAGGCCGCCAAAGTACACATCACGCAAGGCACCAGACACGTCAAATACCTGGATGAAAGTGACCAGGGTTATGACGCCTACTGCGCCGAGTGCATGTCGCCGCTGTTCTCTGCCGTACGTGACCGCGAATACATTCATGTGCGGATTGGCTCCTTGACCGATACGCCCACGCGTCAGCCCGATCACCACATCTACGTGGCATTCAAAGCGCCGTGGTATCAAATCACCGACCAGTTGCCGCAGTTTGCCGAACTGCCACCGCATGATTGAACGCCATCTGAAACGGCCTGCGAGGGTGGCGACACGCGTGGTAAAATCGCGCCTTTGCCTGTCGGCCCGTGGCCATGCCTCATTACCTTGCGCTTGATACCTCTACCGAATACCTCTCGCTGGCACTCTCTGGCACCGCAGAGGGCGTGACCGTGCGCGACTGGCACGTCGGCCAGCGCCACGCCGAACTGACCCTGCCGTCGATTGAACAACTGCTGGCCGATACCGGCGTATCCCGCAAGGACATCGCCGGTATTGCGTTTGGTATGGGGCCCGGTTCGTTTACCGGGCTGCGCATTGGCTGCGGCATTGCGCAAGGTCTGGCGTTTGGCTTAAGCGTGCCGATTCTGGGCGTCTCTACCCTGTTGGCCCTGGCTGAACAATGTCCGGCCGAGCGCGCCTATGCCTGCCTGGATGCCCGCATGAACCAGGTCTACAGCGCGGCCTGGCAGCGCGACGCCAACGGCCAGTGGCAAGAAGCTATCGCCGCCACCGTCTGTGACCCCGACGCCGTTCCCGTGCCGGACGACGCTGGCTGGACTGTGCTGGGCAGCGGTTTTGCCGCGTATGCCGATGCACTCAATACCCGTCTGGCCGGCAAGATCAGCCAGCACATTGCTGAACGTTTTCCGCACGCGCGGGAAATCCTCAAGCTGGCTGCGCCGCAGTTTGATGCGGGCAAAGGTCTGCCGGCGGATCAGGCAGAACTCTTGTATCTGCGCGATAAAGTTGCCCTCAAAACGCACGAACGGGTCGCCAAGCCTTGAAAATCCGCGCGCTGCATCATCGCGATCTGGATGCCATTCTGGCGCTGGATAGCCAGACCAATCCGCACCCCTGGGCGCTGGGGCACTGGCATGACTCGCTGGAAAACCACACCTGTCTGGTGCTGGAAGACGACGGTGAAATCATTGCCTTTGCCATCGCCAGCCTGGTGCTGGATGAAGCGGAACTCCTGCTGATTGCCGTGGCACCCTGGCTGCAAGGGCAAGGTCTGGGCCGCAAGATACTGCAAGCCTTGATCGACCAACTGCGCCAGCGCGGCGCCGCACAGATGTTCCTGGAAGTGCGCGAAGGCAACACCGCTGCCCGCGCCCTGTATGAAAAACTGGGCGGCAGCGTATCGGGCCGGCGCAAAGGTTACTACCCGCTGCCAGGCGGCGCGCGCGAGGATGCGGTACTCTACGCCTTTGCCTTCACTGGGGCCGCCTGATGGGTCGTCGCGAGAACCTGCTGCATGAAATGGGCTTTACCCCGCTGTGGGTGGAGCGCACGCGGCTGGCGGCTTTGCAGGAACAAGCCGCATTAGAGACCCCGGCAGACAACGCGGCACCCACTGCGCCGGTCGCGCCAGCGCCGACCGTTACCCCAATCCGCGAGCACATTGCACCGCTGGTCGCAGCGGTGGCAGAGCACGCACCCGCAGTTGCGCAAACCCCCGCAGCCCGGCCGGCGCCGTCGATCCCGATTGCCATCCCGGGTGCAGCCCCCACCGGTCGCGAACGCACGCCAGCGCCGGTCGAAGCCCCCGCAGAAGACGCGCGCAGCCTGGAAATCGGGCAGATGGACTGGGCAGCGTTACAGCAATCCGTCGCCGCTTGTACCGCATGCGGTCTGTGTCAGGGCCGCACCAACACCGTTTACGGCGTCGGCAACCCCAACGCAGACATCATGGTGATTGGGGAAGCCCCCGGTCAGCAGGAAGACCTGCAAGGCGAACCCTTTGTTGGCGCGGCCGGGCAGTTGCTGGACAACATGCTGAACGCCATTGGTGAGAAGCGCGGCGAGCGCGTTTACATTGCCAACGTACTCAAATGTCGCCCGCCGGGTAACCGCAACCCGCAGCCGGATGAGGTGGCGCAATGCTCGCCCTATCTGCGCCGTCAGGTGGCGCTGGTGCAACCGCGCGTGATTTTTGCGGTCGGCCGCTTTGCCATCCAGACCTTGTTGCAGACCGATGCGCCGGTCAGCGCACTGCGTGGCAAGTTACATCACTACCAGGGCGTACCGGTGGTGGTCAGCTATCACCCGGCCTACCTCTTGCGCAACCTGCCGGACAAAGCCAAGGCCTGGCGTGATTTGCTGTTGCTCAAATCAGTGGAAAACGGAATACCGCCCAAGGGTTGAGTTTGATGGCGCGGCCTGCAAACAAACGGGTTGCCGTTGCCGTTGCCGTTGCTTTTGATTGTCCTTCCCCATTAAAGCCCAGCGCCGATGGAGTGGAGGGAGACCTTAGGCTCCCGACCGACTGAGGGGGCCGCCGAGGTGGCGACACACCTCGGCGGCCCCAAAGAAAGTAACGTGCTCCGGCCACCGCCGGGTTGCAAACAACGCGCCAAAGGCGCTAACAAAGGTTTAAAGCTTTGTGGCAGCCACGGTGGATTGTCGCTTCGCTCCGAATCCACCCTACGCCCTCAGCAATATGAACCAGGCCAGTCACCCCGGATTCCCGGCCTCGCGGCCTCCATCCGGGCTACGCAGTGGTTCTCCCCGCAGAAACAGCCCCCTCACCCGCGCGCCAGCAAAAACCCCTGGGCATGGGCCAGCACCTCTGGCCAGAAAGCCAGAAAATCCGCCTCAAACTCCGCGTATTTCTCCAGTAACTCCTCCCCGCCCCCACCCAGTGCGTTAGGCTGGCTGAGCCGGTGGGTCGCCATGCCGTTGATGGCACCGGCAATGGCCTCTGGCCGGCGATAAGAGGTCAGCCAGTCATTGCGCGTCATATTGGGCAGAATCTGCGCCAGCCGTGGTGGCAGCAGCGCGCTGTTTTGCGCAAACAAGGCATAGGTGTCGCGGGCAAAATCGGGTAGCGTATCCCGGCCCAGCTCGGCCCAGTGTGTCGCCAGAAAATGATCGTAAAACATATCGATCATGATCCCGGAATAACGTCGCCGCGCATGACTGACCCGGGCCCGACTGATCAGAAAAGCCGGGTGAGCGTCGGTAAAGACGTCGATACTGCGATGCAAGGCAACGCCGTCGGCCACCGGCAGTGGCAACGCCCCTGGTAGCGGACCTTTGACAAAATCACCCAGCATGGCGCCCAGCCGATAAGCCGGTGCGGGGCCAGCCAGCAAGACGTGGGCGAGGTAATTCATGGTGTGACCAGGGCAGAGTTGATACAACAAAAGATCAGGCCACGCGGCTTGCATATCAAGCACCACCCGCATTGCGATCTCTGGAAAGCCAGATCATGCCCTCTCCTTGCGCCGACACCTGCCCCGCACCAAACCCACGCCGGATGCCGTGGCTGCCGCGTGCCGTCCTGTTTCTGATCGCAGCCCTGGGGCTCGCCATCAGCTTGTATCTACTGGCTGCAATGGTACTGGGTGTCTTGCCCAAACAGCGCAACGCGCAACTCGCGGATGCATCCATTGTGATTTACCTGGAAACCAACGGCGTGCACACCGATTTGCTGCTGCCCGCCCGCAACGAGGTCATCGACTGGGCCCGCTGGTTTTCGCCCCGCCACACCCGCAGCGGGCAGTCCCCGCCAGTGGCCGATGCCATCGCCATCGGCTGGGGTGATCGCCAGTTCTATCTGAATACCCCCACATGGGCTGATCTGAAACTGTCCACCGCGCTCAATGCCCTGACGGGCCGCGATACCACCTTGTTGCATGTGTCCTGGGGGCCAATGCCTGCCACCGGCGACCCACAACGCATGGCCTTGCGGCTCAGCCCGGACAACTATCGGCATCTGGTCGAGTACATTGAACACAGCACCCGCCTTGATGCACAAAATCAGGCAATCTGGCTGGGCGGCCGCGCCTATCGGCAGGATGATGCGTTCTATGAGGCCACCGGCCATTACTCGCTCTTCAAGACCTGCAACGAGTGGGTACGTGCGGGACTAGAGGTCGCGCACGTCCGTGTGCCCTGGTGGTCCCCTTTCGATCAAGCCCTGTTCTGGCAACTGCGCCAATGAGTGAAGACGCCCACCGCCCTGGTTAATCGGTGCGAACTTTCTGCCCGGTCAACGACCAGATATCATCAAAGCGGGCGCACACCCGCGTTTTGCCAAAACACTGACCCCAAAGGCCGCACTTCATGACCTGGATGAGACGCACACTGGCACTGGCGCTGACCGCGCTGACCGGCAACCCGCATCGGAACCTGCATTACGACGCCGCCAAATCCCACCACACGCCCACGGGGTTTCGTAACCGCTATCCGCATGGCCGCCCTTCCGGCGAAGATCTGCGCCGCTGGCGAGCCGAGCGCAAAGCGCAGCACCTGCCCCCGCCACCGACAGCCGACCTTTCGGCTGTCGCGCCCAATCTGGACTTCATCCACCAGCGCCAGCAAGACCCGGCGGTCACCTGGATTGGCCATAACACGTTGCTGTTGCAAGTGGCCGGGCTCAACATCCTGACCGACCCGGTATTCAGCGAGCGCTGTTCACCCGTCCAGTTTGCCGGCCCCAAGCGGCACCAGCGGCCGGGTGTGGCGTTGGGCGAGTTGCCGCACATTGATCTGGTGCTGATCTCGCACAATCACTATGACCACCTGGACTACGCCAGCGTGTCTGCGCTCTACCGCCAGGCCGGTGGACCGCCCGTGTTTGCGGTGGCGCTGGGGATGGATATCTGGATGAAACGCAAGTTTCCCCGCCTGCCCGCCGACAAACTCATCACGCTGGACTGGTGGGAGAGCGCGCAAAGTGGCGCGGCTACACTCACCTTTGTACCGGTACAGCACTGGAGCGCCCGCACGCCCCTGGATCGCAACGCCACGCTCTGGGGCGGCTGGGTGCTGGAGGTCAACGGTTTCAGGTTCTTCTTCTCTGGCGACCTGGGGTATTCCAAAGATGTCACCGACATTGCCGAACGCTTTGATGGCTTTGACTTTGCCGCCATTGGCATTGGCGCCTATGAACCGCGCTGGTTTATGCACAACCAGCACGTTAACCCGGCCGAGTCGGTGCAGATACATCGTGAATTGCGCTCGCGCCAGTCCATGGGCATTCACTGGGGCACGTTTGAGCTGACCGACGAGGCGCTGGATCAACCGCCGCAAGACCTGGAACAGGCTTGTGCCGACCAGGGGCTGGCACCGGGCGAGTTTTTTGTGCTGCGCCACGGACAAACCCGCGTTCTGGCCGGCACGACGCAAGGCCCTCGTTATGACAAATGAGTATTTTGTATCAGTCCTTGCAATCGACCATAAAGTTTGTATCCGCGCGTCCTTTTTGTCCGGTTTGATACTTGCAGATACAAACCTGGCGTGTGCGCCTTTGCAGCTTTGACATAATCGGTCGCCATGGACACTCAAACCCCCTCCCGCATCCTGGTTGTCGATGATGATCAGGAAATCCGCACCCTGCTGGCCGACTATCTGGACTCGCACGGTTTCAAGACCATCATGGCTGCAGATGGCATTGCCATGCAGAAAGTCATGGAAACCAGCAAGGTCGATCTGGTTGTACTTGATCTGACCCTGCCCGGCGAAGACGGCCTGACGCTGTGCCGCAACTTGCGCGCCACCTCGGGCGTACCGGTGATCATCCTGACCGCGCGCGGTGATCCGGTTGACCGCATCCTGGGTCTGGAAATGGGGGCCGACGATTACCTGACCAAACCTTTTGAGCCGCGTGAACTGGTCGCCCGGGTACGCACTGTCTTGCGTCGCACCTGGGCGCTGCCGCCCAACCTGGACGCCCCCGACGCCACCGCCATGAAGTTCTCTGGCTGGACACTGGACCTGCGCGCCCGCCACCTGGTGCGTACCGATGGTGTGCTGGTGATGTTATCGGGCGGCGAGTTCCGCTTGCTGAAAATCCTGCTGGAACACCCGCAACGCGTACTGAACCGTGACCAGATCCTGAACATGACACAAGGCCGTGACGCTGATCCGTTTGAGCGCTCCATTGACTTGCAGATCAGCCGTTTGCGCCAGAAACTGGGTGACGACGCGCGTTCACCGCAGTTGATCAAGACGGTCCGCAACGAAGGTTACGTGCTGTCGACCACCGTCGCTGTTGAACATTGATCCGCATGAAATTATTGCAGACCCTTTTTGGTTCCATCACCAATCGCGTTTTCCTGCTGCTGGCGGCCGGTATTCTGGTGGCCATTTTTGTGACCGCTGCGCTGGCCATCCGCGAAGATCGCCAGACCATGCAGTCCATGCGTAACGAGCATGAGGCCGAACGGGTCGCCCAGTTTGTGCGGCTGATGGAATCCGTGCCCGATTCAGTGCGGCCCCAGATTGCCCAGTCTGGTCCGCAGGTCGGCTTGCGGGCGTCTTTGGTGCCGCCGCAGCCGCTGGCCAGTATTGAAGACAGCGATCTGATCACCTTGCTGCGCGCCCGCCTGCCCAAAGGGGTGAGCGTGCGCCAGGCCGGGGCCGCCAGTGATTGCGTACACCATGGCGAAAGCATGACGGGCGGCGGCTTGTTTCCGCGTGCACCCGGCCCGGTGCCGGGCGGTGGTGATCGGGGTGGCTGCCATTTGCTTGATCTCACGCTGAGTGATGGCACGCCCTTGCATCTGGCGCTGGGCTGGTCGTTTGCGCCACCGCCACCACCCGGCTTTGGCGGCCCCCGCTTCAATTTTCCGTGGCACTGGCTGGTGTTCTTTGGCCTGATTGCCATTCTGGCCTATCTGGGCGCACGCATGGCGGTACAGCCCTTGCGCCGCCTGACCAATCTGACCGAAGAACTGGGCCGCAATATTGACCGCCCGCCGCTACCGGAAAAAGGCCCGGGCGAAATCCGTGATGCCATTGCGGCCGTGAACGGCTTGCAGGCGCAAATCCGCAAGCATATTGAACAGCGCATGTTCATGCTCTCGGCCATTGCGCATGATCTGCAAACGCCACTGACGCGCATGCGTTTGCGTCTGGAAAAAGTCTCTGACGATATCTTGCGCCGGCAACTGCTGGGTGATCTGGCCGCCATGCAGCAAATGGTGCGCGAAGGCCTGGATTTTGCGCGCAGCATGAATTCGGTAGAGCACTTCCAGAGCGTGGACATCGACTCCCTGCTGGAAACGGTGTGTACCGATGCCACAGATACCGGCCAGGATGTCAGCTACGAAGGCCACACCGGCGTGGCCGTGCGCGCCAGCGTCAGTTCCATCCGTCGTTGCCTGGGTAATCTGGTGGAAAACGCCGTCAAATATGGCGAACAGGCGCGCGTCCAGGCGGTGGTCATCGGCCGGCAGGTGGAAATCCGCATTGCCGATAATGGCCCTGGTATTCCTGTGCAACATCTGGAAAGTGTATTTGATCCGTTCTTCCGGGTAGAGAATTCGCGCTCCCGCGAGACCGGCGGCGTGGGGCTGGGTCTGGCGATTGCGCGCAATATCGCGCAAAAACATGGGGGTCAGCTACGATTGGAAAACGGCAGCACCGGCGCCATTGCCATTCTGACTTTACCTGTAGAAAAAAGCCCATCCCGATTCGGGCTTAACGCATAACAGACGGCGCCCCACGAAGGCGTCGCGCTCAACACAACCGCACGACAAAAGGCGAATCCCTGTCGCGTACGGACACGTATATCTCATAGCAGGCTTGTCTGAACCACTTTCAGGGTTTCACAGCGATGTATCAGCAAGAACTCGATCTTGCCCAGGCGCGCCGCCTTGCCACGCAATACCCGGAACATTATTTTTATCAGGGTAACGGCAACCGGCTGGAAATTGCGCTGACCTTCAGCGACGGCCCCGCCCCCACGACGGCGCCGCTGCTGGATCTCTTGCGCGTGCATCAGGTTCCTGCCACCTTTTTCTGGCAAGGCAACCTGCTGGCCGGACATCACCAGCTATTGCGGCAGATTCTGGCGGACGGCCATACCGTCGGCAGCCACACCTGGGATCATGTCCACGCGGCGGAGATCTCTGTGGCGGATTTCTGGCTGGAACAAATCCAGCGCACCGATCAGGAGTTCCAGCGCCTTGCCGGGCTACGCCCGCGTCTGTATCGCCCACCTTATGCAGAACTCACCGCAGAACAACTGCGCATGCTGGTGCGGCATGATTTCCGGGTCATGGGCTGGTCGATTGATCCGCGCAACTGGGAGCACCCGGATGCGCAAGGTCACGTCATGCGGGTGACCGAAACCATACTGCGCCAGATTCACCCGCAAGCCATCATCGTGCTGCACGAGGGCGAAGCGCGCATGCATAACGTGGCTGACATCGTGGAACAAGTGGTACCCGCACTCAAGTCACGTGGTTATCGCTTTGTCACCGCCGACCGCCTGACTGGCGTGCGGGCCTACGGCTGACGCCCTGCCCCTCTCAATACGGTTTGTCGCCCAGGATGGTGGCGCGATGCATGATGCGCCGATGCGGCAGGTAGTCGGCCACGGCGTAATGCTGCGTAATGCGGTTATCCCAGAATGCCACGTCGTTTTCTTGCCAGCGCCAGCGCACGGTGAACTCTGGCCGGGCCACATGGGCAAACAGAAACGCCAGCAGCGCATCGCTTTCTTTGGCCGGCAACTCGTTGATCCGCGTGGTAAACCCCTCATTCACAAACAACGCTTTCTGCCCCGTTTGCGGATGCGTGCGCACGACCGGATGACTCAATGGCGGGTGTTTGGCGCGGCTGGCGTGCCATTGCGCCAGCGCGGCCTCGGTGGCGTTGTGGCGGTTTTCCGGAAACGATTTGGCAAAGTCATGCGTAGCGGTCAACCCGTTCAGCAGCGCTTGCAGTTGCGGTGACAGCGCCGCAAAAGCGGCGGTACCACTGGCCCAAAGCGTATCTCCGCCCGTGGGTGGCAGGTGTTTGGCAGCCAGCACGGCGCCCAGCGGCGGGGTCTGGATAAACGTCACGTCGGTATGCCAGTTGTCGTTATCCGGCAGATTGCCATCGTGCGTGTCCAGCACCAGGACTTCTGGCGTTTCCGGCACGTTGGGGTAAATCGGGTGGATATGCAGATCGCCAAAATGGCGGGCGAAATTGCGCTGCTGCTCCGGATTCAAGGGCTGGTTACGGAAAAACAGCACCTGGTAGCGCAACAGCGCGGCTTGCAGTTCGGCCAGTTCGGCGGCGTTCAGCGGGCCAGCCAGTTGCACGCCTTCAACCATGGCGCCCAGCGCCGGGCCCAGCCGGGTGATATGCAGTGATGTCGTCATGATGGTTCCTTTGTATTTTTTGTTGTGGGTGTCAGTGCTTAGCGCTGCGCCGCAACCCAGGGCGTCAGCTTGCGTTGCAATGCGCGCAGCGCCAGCTCCAGCGCAAAGGCAATCACGGCGATCACGGCAATACCCAGCACCACCACATCCGTTACCAGAAATTGCGCGGCAGATTGCACCATGAAACCCAGGCCACGCGTTGCGGCCACCAGCTCTGCCGCGACCAGGGTAGACCAGCCCGTGCCAAGGCCAATCCGCACACCGGTCAGTACATCTGGCAAAGCGCCGGGCAGGATCACAAAGCGCACCAGTTGCCAGCGGGTGGCCCCCAGCGACTGCGCGGCGCGGATGCGGGCCGGATCAGCCGCACGCACACCCGCAGCGGTTGAGATGGCAATCGGCGCAAAAATGGCCAGATAAATCAGCAAGACTTTGGAAAACTCGCCAATGCCAAACCAGATCACAATCAGCGGCAAATAAGCCAGCGGCGGGATCGGACGATAAAACTCGATCAGCGGGTCCAGCACGGCCTGCACGCGCGGTGACAAGCCCACCGCAATGCCCACCGGCACCGCCAGCACAATGGCGGCAATCAAGGCCAGCACAATCCGCGTAAGGCTGGCGCCCAGATGCTGCCACAGCGTGGCGTCCATAAATCCGTGGGTAGACACCACCCACAACTGGCGCAACACGGCTTGCGGGGAAGGCAGAAACAACGGCTGGATCAACCCCGCCGCCGTCACGGCCCACCACAGCAGCACCAGCACGGCGACCGTGAGTACACTGATCTGCCAAGCCGGGCGAACGCGCTTGATCTGCGGTGCGGGTGCCAGCAGCGGCGCGTCAGCCACGATGGGCTCAAGAACTTGTTCCATCAGGCGACCTTTTTGTCCCGGTGCGCGAACACCTGCGCCAGCACGTGTTCTCGTGTGGCGATGAATGCCGGATCAGATTTGATACTGCGGGCGGATTCGCCGCCGGCATACCGTTGGCTGAAATCCAGCGACAAGCGCTCGACAATCCGGCCTGGGCGCGGCGACATCAGCACCAGTTCACTGGCCAGAAACACGGCTTCTTCAATGTCATGCGTGATCAACAAGATGCGTTTGCCCGTTTGCCGCCACAAGGTCAGCACCAGTTCCTGCATCTGTTCCCGGGTAAATGCATCCAGCGCGGCAAAGGGTTCATCCATCAGCAACAACGCCGGGTTGGCCGCCAGTGCCCGGGCAAGGCCCACGCGCTGGCGCATGCCGCCGGACAATTGCCAGATGCGGTGATGGGCAAAGCCGGATAAATCCACCTGCTCCAGCACAGCCCGGGCGCGCGTTTCCCGCTCTGCGGCCGGTATGCCTTGCAGCCTCAGCCCCAGCGCAACATTGCCCAGTACGTCCAGCCAGGGCAGCAAGGCGTTGTCCTGAAATACCACCCCTCGTTCCGCCGCCGGGCCTTTGACTTCATGACCATCAAACAGCACCCGGCCGCGGGTAGGTTGCAAAAATCCGGCAATCAGGTTGAGCAAGGTAGTCTTGCCGCAACCCGATGGTCCGAGCGCCACCACCAGCTCACCCGCGTTGATCTGCAACGAGACATCCTGCAGCGCGGCATTCTGGCCGGTGTGGCCGGGGTATTGCACGCTGACGTGCTCGACAATCAGGCTACCGGGGGCGGAACGAGTGGTGGTCATCGGGGTTACTCACTGGTCGCAATCAACGTGCAGCGGCGGCGTACTTGCCATCGACGTAGGGTGTGTAGCTGGGTTGCACGCTATCCACCTTGCCTTGCTGCTTGAGAAAACCGGAAGTCTGGGCGATGGCGTTGGCAATCTGCGGGCCCAGCAACTTGCTTTGCTCAGCAGCATTGGGGTAGCCGTTGCCTTGCAAAAGACCGGCCACTTCTTCTGGTTTGGCGCCAGTCAGACGTGCCACTTTTTCCACGTTGGCCGCATTGGCCAGCCACGCTTTGGGATCAGCGTTGTAATCGGCATACGCCTTGAGGGTGGTGCGGGCAAAGGCGGCCACAAAGTCCGGGTGCTTTTCGGCAAAGTCTTTGCGTACAATCCAGGCGTCAAACGTCGGCGAGCCCCATTGCGCCACTTCGGTCGAGCTCACCAGCACCTTGCCGGATTCCTTGGCCTTGCCCAGTGCCGGGTCCCACACGTAGGCGGCGTCAATATCGCCCCGTTGCCAGGCCGCCGTGATTTCAGACGGACGCAGATTCAGAATCTGCACTTTGGCTGGATCAATCTGCCAGTGCTTGAGCGCAGCCAGCAGGCTGTAATGGGTGGTTGAAACAAACGGCACGGCAATTTTCTTGCCCACCAGGTCTTGCGGTTTGCTGATATTGGCGCCATTGCGCACCACCAGCGCCTCGGCCGACCCAATCTGGATGGCGATCAGGAATGTCTGGATTGGCAAGCCACGGCTGGCAGCGGCAGCCAGGGGGCTGGAGCCGACATAACCCACTTGCACATCACCCGATGCGACAGCGGCCAGCACTTCTGCCCCGCTTTCAAACTTGCGCCAGTTGATCTTGCTGTTGGTGGCTTTTTCGTAAAGGCCATCGGCCTGCGCCACTTTGGCGGGCTCTACGGTGGTTTGATACGCCACGGTGACTTCTTCTGCCTGCGCAGCAGCGGCGAAACCCGCCAGCGCCAGTGCGGGCACCAGCCATTTGAATACGTGCAGCTTGCTCATTCGTTTCTCCTTGTGGGTATAGCTGTGTGATTGCCTGTGCAGAATCTAACAAACGCTTTTATAAACAAAAAGGAATATGAAGCTATGTTTATATATTATTTACAAATATAAGAACCAATCGCGCTATGATATTTGTTTTCGGCAATAAAAAACGGCCTTCCCGTCAGGGAAAGCCGTTGTCATTGAAGCAGCCGGGATGTCGGCGTGGCCGCACTTAGTTGGTAGCGGTCTTGCCGTATTTGGGCGAACGCGGTCCGTACAGCAAACCGCCGGGCTGGCCTGCGGACAACAAGCGCCAACTAGTAATGCCTGCAATGGCGTGGCTCTTGTCACTAAGGTTGTTGATCAACTGGTTCACCACGGCGGTCACCAGCATGCCAATCAAACCACCACCAGAACTGTTCTGGTTTTCTGCGCTGGACGCAAATGCATGACCGGTCCACAGGATTTTGCCGGTACGCAGGTCAACCAGTTTGGCATTGGCTTCCACGTTCACCACGCTATCCACCACGCGATAACTGACGCCATATTGCGATACGCTGATGTACAAACCGGCATCCGCACCAAAAATGCTGCGCAGCTTGTCGACCGGCACCGCCTGGATTTCATCGGCCGTGGTCAAACCGTTCTGCTTGAAGGTTTCATCGGCCACCGCCACCGGCACCACGTAATAGCCAGATTCAGCCAGCGGCATGGTCACCAGCGACAGCACACTATAAGAGGCCATGATATCCGGCGAGGTATTCACTGGCGGCAGAACCAGAATCGAAGCGGGATGGCTTTCCCGAAAGGCCGTGTAGTCCACAGCCGGGCCACGCTGGGCACAACCCGTCGCCAGCATGGTCAGTGCAGCGATAGCGGCAATCAGGCGCAAAGGTTTAAACATCATTTTTTGGCCACCTGTTGCTGTTGTTTACGTAGCAAAAAATCCATATATGCCGCAGATTCCGGGTAAAGCTGTTTTTCGGTCGCAAACTCGCGCGCGACTTCATCCTCCTTACCCTGGCGGGCATACAACAAACCCAATTGGGCATGTAGCCCCGGCGGGCACGCTTTGCCCTTGCCTTGCATCTGCTGCAAATCGGCTTGCAACAGATCAATCTGCTGCTGCTCGTTCAGGTTTTCGCCCTTGAAATACGTGTAGAGGGAGTCCTGGTAATGCCCCCAGCCGTACAACTGTTGCGGCTGATTGGCACAACCGGTCAATGCCGCAGCCAGCACCAGGCCAGCCCAACCCATCCGGGTACGGGAAACAAAATTCATGATGGCCTCAGAGGTTAGTGCGCAGCCGGTTGCCAGGCGCCGCTGTTGATACCGCCGACGAGGTTGTCGACAGCCTGGCGAATGGCCAGATCCAGCACCTTGCCATTGAGCGTGGAGTCATAGCTGGCGGTGCCGCCAAAACCCAATACTTCGCGGTTATCCAGCGCGTACTCCCCTGCGCCCTGCGCGGAATACACCACTTCAGAGGTACGGGTATTCACGATATTGAGGGCCACTTTGGCGTAGGCCACTTGCGACTTGCCCCGGCCCAGCAGGCCAAAGAGCTGCATGTCGCCTGTTTCCTTGCGACCAAACTCGGTCACATCCCCCGTGACCACGTAATCCGCACCCTTCAAGTCTTGCGCTTTGCCCTGGATGGCGGCTTCTTGCTTGATCTCGGCCATGTTGTCACGGTCAAGCACATTGAAGCGGCCGGTCTGTTGCAGATGCGTGATCAAGATGGTCTTGGCCTGGCTGCCCAGACGGTCCACGTTGTCAGAGAAAATGCCGCGCATATAGCTGGAGCGGTTATCAAACTTGCCCACAGCGATGGGCGAACGCGCACCCTGCCAGGCAACGCTGGCAGCGGCCGTTTGCGGTACTGCAATACTGCGGGAGGATTCGGTCGCGCAGCCGGCAAGCAAAGCGGCGGCGATCAGTGCGGGGAGAACCAGCTTGTTATTCATGTTGCAAGGCCCAAAACAAAACAGAATTAAAGAATTAAATAAATCAACAGGAGCCGCTGACGCGATTATCAATAATGACCACGCGTGATGCGCAAAGCCTGAAAGAAACGGTAAGCGTGTGCGGAGCGCGAGTATGACAGTATTTTCTAATGTATCAAACCAGAAGTGATCGGGGAAACTTGATTCCAATCAGTAAATCTAGCCTGCCGCCCCAACCTCACCCTTCCTGCGCGCGCTCTACTTGTAAGATTTTTTGTAAGATTAGTCGCAATATGCGCCGGTGACAGGCAGAGAAAAGCCCGCGCTGACAAACAGGCGCGGGCTTTGGCGTGGACCCTCTCCGGCCAGTCATGCAGGCCGGCTTAATTCACGCGCGGGCCAGATGGACAGCCCGCTCCACTTTTTCAAACAACCCCATGCGGTTCAGGATCAAGGTGGCAATCAGCCCGCTGGCCGCGGCAAAGGTCAGCCATACCCCTGGCATGGCTTTGTTACCGGTAGCCTGGATCAGCCAGGTCGATACCGCTGGTGTGAACCCGCCGAACAGTGCCGTGGCCAGGCTGTACGCCATAGAGAAGCCCGTGGTCCGCACATGTACCGGCATGATCTCGATCAACGAAACCACCATGGCACCGTTGTAGCTGGCGTAGATGAAGGAGAGCCACAGTTCCACCAGCAACAAATGGCCAAAGGACGGCGCAGTAACCAGCCAGGCCAGCGCCGGGTAGGCGGTCACCAGGCTGAGCGTGGTAAAGGTTAACAGCAGCGGGCGACGACCAATGCGGTCCGACAAGGCCCCCATGACCGGCAACCAGAACAGGTTGGAGATACCCACGCAGACCGTGACGATGAGCGCGTCCGAGTCTGACAAATGCAATTCATGCTTGCCAAACGTGGGGGTGTACGCCGTGATCATGTAGAACGACACCGTGGTCATGACCACCAGCAACGTGCCCAGGATCACGATGCCCCAGTTCTTGATGATGGAGTCCACAATCTCTTTGGGCGAGGGGCGATGCTTGCGCTTTTCAAACTCTTCCGTCTCTTGCAAAGAGCGGCGGATGATGAACAAGAACGGCACGATCAGACAGCCCACAACAAACGGCACGCGCCAACCCCAATCGTCCATCTGCCCGTGGGAGAGGTTGGAAGCCAGCAATACACCCAGCACGGCGGCAAAGACCACGGCCACTTGCTGGCTGGCCGATTGCCAACTGACATAAAAACCCTTGTTACCCGGGCTGGCAATTTCCGCCAGGTACACCGACACCCCACCCAGTTCCACACCGGCAGAGAAACCCTGCAGCAAGCGCCCCGCCACCACCAGCAGCGGTGCGGCCAGACCAATGCTGTTGTAGCCCGGCACACAGGCAATCAACAGCGTGCCACAGGCCATCAGCGCCAGCGTGACAATCAACCCGGCACGGCGGCCGTGGCGGTCAATATAAGAGCCAAGCATGATGGCCCCCAACGGGCGCATTAAAAAGCCCGCCCCAAAAGTCACCAGCGCCAGCATCAGCGAGAGGAATTCATTACCACTGGGGAAAAACGTTTTGGCAATGGCGCTGGCGTAATAGCCGTACACCATGAAGTCGTACATTTCCAGGAAGTTGCCGCTGACAACACGGAACACAGCACTGGCCGGCGATTGCGCCGGGCGGGTATCTGAAGTCATTGCGACCTGACCTTTTACATGAATGGTCTGTCTGATTATCCAGAGCTTGTAGTCGGCGCGCCGTAACTACTTTCTCCAACCAGGCTTTCAGAAAAAGCCGTCAACCAATTTTCAACATCATGTTTTTTAAAGATTTTGTTGTCATACAGTCCATTGACAGGATTCCCCGCCTTCACCGTTCATCCAGTTTTTTTATTTATGCGTTGCACATTTATATTGTGCACAATATTATTTTGAGCAAGAACACAGCAACAACCAACAACCTCAACAAGGAGCAACATCATGACTATTCTGTATCGCACCAAGGCAACCACCCACGGCGGCCGCAACGGCCATGTCGCCACTGCAGATGGCGTATTTACCGCAGATCTGGCCTTGCCGCGTGAGCTGGGCGGCAGCGGCAAGGCTGGCACCAATCCGGAACAACTGTTTGCCTCCGGTTATGCCGCGTGTTTTGAGAGCGCCATGCTGTTTGTGGCCGGCCAGGCCAAGATCAAACTGGGCGAAACCCAGGTACAGGCCGAAGTGGGTATCGGCCCGCGTGAAGACGGTGGCTTCAAGCTGGAAGTCGCCCTGACCGCCACCATCAAGGGTGTGGATCAAGCTACCGCAGAAGAGATCGTGGCCAAAGCCCACCAGGTTTGCCCGTATTCGCACGCCACTCGCGGCAATATCAAGGTCGATGTCACCGCCATCGCCGCCTGATCCAGCGGCATAACGATGGCATGGGCTGCGGCTCATGCTATCGTTACGGCGCTTTTCTCTTTACCGGACCGCCATGTCAGACCTGCTTAAACTCGACCAGCAACTGTGTTTTCCGCTCTATGCGGCCAGCAACCTGATGACGCGGTTGTATCGGCCGTTACTGGAAGACCTGGATCTGACCTACCCGCAATATCTGGTCATGCTGGCCCTGTGGGAAACCGCACCGCGCAGTGTGGGCGATCTGGGCAAGCAATTGTTTCTGGATACCGGCACGCTCACGCCACTACTCAAGCGCCTGCAGACGCGCGGCTTGATCAGCCGGCAGCGTGATCCGGGCGATGAACGCCGGGTGGTGGTCGATCTGACCGCTGAAGGTAAGGCCCTCAAAGAGAAGGCCGAGGCAGTCCCGCGTGGCTTGCTCTGCGCCCTGCCCTTGCCGCTGGAAGACGTGGTTGATATCCGCGACCGCTTGCAGCATTTTCTGCACTTGCTGGCCAGCGCGGACCCGCGCAATCAAGGTTAACGATTGATGATTCTTGCCGGATTTCCATTGCCTGCGCACGACGCGGCAGGCCTGCCGCTGGGCCAGGGTTCCCTGGTACGCATTCTCTCGGTTCATTCCTGCATCAGTGAACTGGCGCAGGACGATATTTCCCGTTTGCAGGGACTGGTCGGCCACTTCAGGAAGATCGTCGCCTTTGATGCATTTGGCTTTGCCTGGCTCTCGTTTGACCCCCACGAGCAGCGGTCCGATTTTTGCGTGTTCCCGCAAGAACTGGCGCTGCCTTAACAAGCCGCTCCGGGCCGCCTCTCAGCCGTAAATAGCCAGGGAAATCACCTTGCGCCGTGGCGCAAAATACCAGATCGCCGCAATGATCTGCAGACCCAGCAAAATGCCCCAGGCGGTCAGATGCGCCAGCGCCGGGTAGTGGCCATTCACCACTGGCCAGAAATCAAGTACGGTTCCCACCGCCACCTGGCCAATAAAGATCAGCACAAAAATCACCAGGGTCAGGCTGGTATTCACCCGGCCAATCAGGTTGAGCGGGAAATGCTCCACCAGCACGGCGTAACTGAGAATGCCGCAGCCGCCAAACAGCCCATAACCGGTCCACAATACCCAGGCCGGCACCGGCACTTGCGCCATGATCAACGCCTGAATCACCACAAACACCAGCATGCCCAGACCGCTGAAGGTTCTTACGCTGACCCCCCGGTGTTCCAGCGAACGGGCCAGAAAACCAAAACCCACGCTGCCCACCACCATGGCGACCCCCAGGATAGAGATCACCTGACCGGCTTGCCGGGCCGATAGGCCATTGACGTCACGCAGCCACGGCGCCATCCACAACGATTGCATGGTGTAAAACACGGCCTGGGTCAGGGAAGAAAACGCCGCAATCCGCCAGAACACGCCGCTGCGCAATACTTGCCAGGTGCCTGCCAATTGGGTCCGGAAATCAGACCGGGTCGAAACCTCTTTGCTGGAAGGCACACCAAACCAGATCGCCAGCGCCACGGCCACAGAAAACGCCGACAAACCCAGACACACGCTACGCCAGTCGGTTTTGTCCAGCAGCCACAGCAGTGGCGTGCCCATCGCCACGCCACCCAAGCCACCCACGGCCATGGTCAAGCCGTTGACTAGCGGCAGGCGTTTTACCTCGTACCACTGCGCCAGCGCTTTGAACGCGGCCCCCAGGCACGCCGACAAACCCACGCCAATCAGCAAACGACCGACCATCAAACCGGCTTTGCCATGCGCCAGCCCGAACACGGCCGAGCCCGTCGCCGCCACCAGAATCAGGATGGCGGTCACCCGGCGCGAGCCAAAGCGATCCAGCAAAATGCCCACCGGCAACTGCGCGCTGGCAAAGCCCAGAAAATACAAACTGGTCAAAAGCCCCAGATCCGCGCCGGACAAGCCCATTTCATGCGTCAGATACGGCGCAAAGCCAAGGTTCACGCCGCGATAGACGTAAGAAACAAAATAGCCCAGGGCAAACAGGACAAACACACGCAAGGCGGCAGACATAAGCAGATCCGGCAAATACTCAACAGAGCCGTATTGTCCCGTTTATCTGGCGACAATGCGAACGAAAGCTTTCAACGCGCATTGTGAGTAAAATTTGCTGGCATGAACCCCAAAATCCCGCCCTTGCCTGCTTTGCGTGCACTGGAAACCGCGGCGCGGCTGCGCAGTTTTACCCGCGCCGCCCAGGAACTCAACGTGACGCACAGCGCCGTCAGCCATCATTTACGCGCGCTGGAGGACTCTCTGGGCACCGTGCTGTTCAACCGCTCCGGCCCGCGCATGATCCCGACCCCGGCCTGCGAGCGGCTGGCGGCCAGCGTACGCAAATCACTGGAAGAACTCGCGGACGCTCTGGCGCAAGCGCGCGCGCAGGGTTCCGGCGTCACCTATTTGCAGGTCAGCGTGATGGCCGATTTTGCCAGTGCCTGGCTGATACGCCGGTTAGCCTTGTTTGCTGAGCAGCACCCGGATATCGAATTGATGCTGCGCATTCATTACCAGCTGGAACCGCCCGACCCGGATAGCGTGGACATCGGCATCTGGCACCGGCGCATCAATCGCAAGGGGTATCTGTGCCGCAAATTGCTGGATGACCGGGTGATTGCGGTGGCAAGCCCGCAATTGCTGGCCCGCTACCCAGGTTATACGCTGGCCGATGTGCCGCGCATGCCCATGTTGCGCTGGACCATGCGTTCCTGGCGGGACTGGCTGACTGCCGCCGGCTTGCCGCCCGATGAGCCGGAACGCGGGCCGGTGTTTGATGACCCTGGCATCATGTTGCAAGCCGCTGTGGCCGGCCAGGGCCTGGCCACCGCACGCTGGCAAATGGCGCGACATGATCTGGAGGCCGGCAATCTGGTGCAGATTGGAGAGATCTCAATCCCCGCCAGCATGGAGTACTTTGTGGCCTGGCGCGAAAACCATGTACGTGAAGCGGCGATCCTGCGGTTTTATGAATGGTTGCAAAGCGAGCTACAAGCCACCGCCGTGGCCTGAGCAAACCTTAACCAGGCAGCGCGTTGATGGTGACCCACGGTGCGGGCCGGGAGAACGGGGTATCGGTGAGCAAGGCTTCTACCGCATCCAGAAAATGGCGGCTCTTGGCCGGCATCAGGCTGCGTGCCGGCAACAAGGCATAGATGCGCAACGGATTGGGTTCATAGCCTGGCAACAACGGCACAAGGCGCCCGGCATCGCACTCATCTTCACAAAAACTGCGGGCCAGCACGGTTGCGCCCAGACCAGAGACGGCAGCACGCACCCGCAACCAGGCATTGGCCGTGCGCAAACGCGGATGCAACGGCACCACCACCGATTCATGTTCTTCTGTGCTGGAGAATGTCCATTCGCTTTCATACGGCGCGGCAATCAGCGGCCAGTGCGCCAGATCCGCCGGCGTGCGCGGCAACCCGTGGCGGGCGACCAGTTCCGGCGAGGCAAACAAGCTGCGCGATGTATCAAACACGCGCCGCGCCACCTGGCGTGAATCTGGCAAAGGCAAGGCGGTCACGACAAAAGCGATGTCATAACCATCGGCCAGCGGGTCAACAATGCCGGAAACGACATCCACCTCAATCGACAGTTTGGGATGACGCAGCATCATCTCGGTGATCACGTCACCCAGTTGCATGCTGCCAAATTCGTAAGTGGCGGCAATGCGTAACACGCCACTTAGCGAGGCATCACCCGCATCGACGTGGTCGGCAATATCTTCCAGCCGCTCGAACAACGGGCCGATCTCTTGCATCAGCCGCTCGCCGTCTTCGGTCAGGCGCATGCGGCGGGTGCTGCGTTCCAGCAAACGCACGCCAAGGCGCTGTTCCAGTCTGGCCACGGCCATGCTGACTGTCGACTTGGGAACATCCATGCGTTCTGCCGCACGGGTAAACCCACCCAGTCTGGCCACGCTCACAAAGCAGTGCCAGTCATTCCAGTCGTTTGTTCTCATGGTTGGACAATATATCCATTATTGGGTGGTTTATCCAGGGTAAGATTGGCCTTATTATTTGCCTTTGCAGACAATCAACCGACATTACCGCGCGGAGCACGAACAATACCTTTGGCATAACGGCGAGCGCCCGCTGTTCTGGTCCGGTCGCCTGAAAAAGCGTGGCGCACCAACCGGGCCAAGCACTCAGCAACTGTTCAATAGTCGGGACAAACCCCCGGCTTTCAAGAGCACACAAGCACAAACAAAACGGCGCCCCAACCCCGGCGTTGACGGCAATGCAAGGGGATACACGAAGCTTCAGCAAGCCAGGCCGATAAAGAGAACAGCAAGCGCCTGAATAACAGCAAGACCCTGCGTTTCCAGCGCCCGCAATCCCCCTGAGTCAAGATGTGTTACGGGGGCTTGCGGGTATTTTTTTGTCTGCATCCAGGTCAAAACCACGCAGGACGCTCGCCGGGCAAGCCGCGTATTGCGCCACCTGCGTACTCAGCCAGCCGGAAAAATCCTTGAGTTTGCGCGTACCGTCAGTCCGCCCAGGCCAGGCCAGCCAGTAACCCCGGTTGGGATAGGGCACGACCAGATCGGTCAGTTGCACCAACTCGCCACGCTGCAATAGCCCCGCAACCAAAGACAGGCGGGTCATGGCCACGCCCTGCTCCAGTTTGACCGCCTCGATCAACAGGTTGGAATCATTGCAATGCAGGCCGTCGGGCTCGGCCGCACCGATCCCCGCAGCCTGAAACCATGGTCGCCAGTTTTCGACAGAGCGCAAAATGGTGCTACCCAGAATGGCCTGAGGCGTCTGCGGCAAGTCTCCGCCATTGAAATTGGGCGCGGCCACCGCCACCAGGTGATCCTTGAAGAGGAATTCCTGCTTGAGGTCAGGCCACTGACCATTACCCATGCGGATAGCGACATCGATCAAACCACCGCGCAGATCATCCACCGCCAGATTGGCCCGCAGGCGCACGCGATATTCCGGAAACCGCGCCTGAAAATCCGGCAAGCGCGGCAGCAGCCAGTGCGAGGCAAACGCCGGGATCACGGCAATAACCAACTCATTGGGGCGCGGGCCGGCTTGCACCCATTGCGTGGCCTCGTCGATTTCGGCCAGCGCATTGCGCACTTGCATGGCATAGACGCGGCCTTCGTCATTCAGCGTCAGCCGCTTGCCCTGGCGCGTGAACAGCGGCACGCCCAGAAAATCTTCCAGCGCGCGTAGCTGATGGCTGACCGCGCCGTGTGTCACACACAATTCGTCTGCCGCCTGCACCACAGAACCCAGGCGGGATACAGCTTCAAACGCCCGCAGTGCGGGCAATGGCGGCGATTGGGGCATGGTGCTCACATGTTAGTTTTGCTCACATAAACATCGAAAATATATCGATTTTTATGCCAACGTGCTGCGGATATAGTGACCTCCATGAAACCAATGCCTTTCCTGGAGGCCAGACATGGTGAGCGATACCCGACTGATCCTGCAAAACGGCGCCCTGATGCAGCTTGAACTGCGCAAGGGCTACCGCATCCATTGCGACGAGGGCGAGGCCTGGATTACCGTCACCGGCATCTCACGCGATTTTGTGCTGGCCGGCCACGAATCGCTGGAATTGCCGCCTGGCCGCGCACTGGTCGAGGGCCATGGCACGCTGCGGGTGATCCGCAACCGCCCGCTGCCCCTGCTGGCTACACTGTGGAGCATACGGCAGCTATCACGCCTGGCGCGTCGCTTGCGGCGAGCCCACAGCACGGCCCCGGTCGCGGCTTTGCATTAACCCACGGAGGATGTCCCACTAATGCTTACGCTTTACATCGGCAACAAAAATTACTCGTCCTGGTCGCTGCGCCCCTGGATTTTGCTCACACACCTGGGCGTAACGTTTCTGGAAGTCCCAGTCCAGGTCTGTGGTCGCGGCCCGAACGACACGCACCGCCCGTATTCCGACAATGGCCTGGTGCCCGCGTTGCATGATGGCGATATCCAGGTTTCAGAGAGTCTGGCCATTTGCGAATACGTGGCCGAGCAGTACCCGCAAGCGTGGCCGGCAGACCGGCACGCCCGCGCCGTTGCACGCAGTGTCGCCAGTGAGATGCATGCCGGTTTTGGCAGTTTGCGTGGTGCCATGCCCATGAATGTGAAAGCCCGCGCCCACGGTGGGCCACTGCCTGCGGCGGTCAAGGCGGACGTCGCCCGGATTTGTGAAATCTGGGAAGACTGCCGTAGCCGCTTTGCCGGCAACAAAGGCCCGTATTTGTTTGGCGATTTCAGTGTGGCCGATGCCATGTTTGCCCCGGTGGTGTGGCGTTTCTTTTGCTACAACGTGGACCTGCCGCCCCGTGCTGCGGCCTACCGCGACGCCATGCTGGACCACCCGGCCATGCAAGCCTGGGAGCGCGGCGCGCTGGAAGAAACCATTCATGTCGCACAAAGCGATGCCGCCCTGGCGCAATGGGGCGGCCCGCGTGAAGGTAATTACCTGGTACTGGCCGCAGCCTGAACACCGCCCAGGCGCATCCAGCGTCAGGCAATACTGCGGCACCGCCCCCTGTTTCAGGAGCACAGAAAAATTTGTAGCTACCCCGTTGACATAAACCGCCGTTGCCCGGCACGATAAAAAACATGACTACATTGATCGCCCTCAATCGACGCAACGCGGCCGCCCGAGCCTCCTCGGCCGGCCGTGGCGCGTTGCCATGGGCGAGTCGGATAGCCAGAGCGGTCTAGCACCGCCAACGCCATCACCGACTAGACCAGATCAACGGGCCGCGAGCTGAACAACTCGCGGCCCGTTTTGTTTTGCACTTGCCCACGGAGAAAATGATGCCCAGCCTGTACCGCAACACGTCGTACCTGATGCCCATTACCGAACGCCCACCCGTGATGTTTGTGCGCGGCGCCGGCTCGTATCTGTACGACGAAACCGGCCTTGCCTATCTGGACTGGCTGCAAGGCTGGGCGGTCAATTGCCTGGGCCACGCGCCAGACATCATTGTGGCCGCGCTGGCCCGCCAGGCCAGCACGCTGATCACCGCCAGCCCGGCGTTCCACAACCTGCCCGCCATTGAACTGGCAACCCAACTGGTCCGGCACAGCGTGCTTGATCAAGTATTCCTGGCCAACACCGGCGCAGAAGCCAATGAGGGCGCGGTGAAACTGGCGCGCAAATGGGGGCAATTGCATAAGGACGGCGCGTTTGAGGTGATCAGCTTTGACAAAGCTTTTCATGGCCGCACCATCGCCATGATGTCGGCCTCTGGCAAGCCAGGCTGGGACACGTATTTTCCGCCGCAGGTGCCGGGTTTTCCGAAGGCGCAATTGAATGACCTGGAGAGCGTCAAGGCGCTGATTGGTCCGCAGACCGTCGCCATCATGCTCGAACCCATTCAGGGTGAAGGCGGCGTCAACCCGGCCTCTGTCGCCTTTATGCGCGGCCTGCGTGCCCTGTGCGACGAACACAAACTGCTGCTGATCCTGGATGAAATCCAGACCGGCTGCGGCCGCACCGGCACCTTGTTTGCCTACGAACAATATGGTGTCGAGCCGGATATCATGACGCTGGGTAAAGGCCTGGGCGGTGGCGTACCGATTTCTGCGCTGCTGGCCAAGCAACATTGCAGCGTATTCCAGCATGGCGACCAAGGCGGTACGTTCTGCGGCAACCCGCTCACCGCAGCGGTGGGCAGTGCAGTAGTCAATGCGTTGCTGGCACCGGGTTTTCTGGAAAACGTGGAACTGCGCGGACAGCAATTGCAAGATGGCCTGACCCAGATCAGCTACGACCTGGGCCTTGGCGAAGTACGCGGCACCGGCTTGCTGCTGGCGCTGGAACTCGGCGCCCCGATCGGCGCCGCAGTGGTCGACGCCGCGCGCCGCAATGGCTTGCTGGTCAATGCCCCACGCCCGCACAACCTGCGTTTTATGCCAGCGCTCAACAGCACCGAGCAGGAAATCCGCGATGGCTTGCGGTTATTGCGGCAAACACTGGAACACGTGCTGTGCGGCCAGCAAACTGCAAACGTCTAGCCAGGTGGGTTGTGGCAGGCTGATCCGGCCTGCCACACCGTCAGACGAGGCCGCGCTGTGCCAGTTCGCTCTTGATATACGCGTAGAACACCGGCGCGGCGGCCAGCCCGGCAATGCCGAACATGGTTTCCAGCAACAGCATGGCCAGCAGTAATTCCCACGCGCTGGCATGAATGCGACTGCCCACAATGCGCGCATTCAGGAAGTACTCCAGCTTGTGGATGATAATCAGGAACACCAGCGAACCAATGGCAATCGGCAACGAGTGCGACAGACTGACCACAAAGATCACCGTGTTGGACACCAGATTACCAATCACCGGCAACAGCCCGACGATGAACGCCACCAACACCATGGTCTTGGTCAGCGGCAGATGCACGCCAAACAGCGGCAACACCACCATCAGATACAGCGCCGTAAAAAACGTGTTCAGGGCCGAGATACGAATCTGCGCCACCACCACCTGGCGGAAGGAACACATGAAACGGCGGGTTCTGCAGCGCAAGGCGGCGGCCAGCGGCTTGCTGTTTTCTTCCGGCATGATGTCGTTGATCGCCACCAGCGCCCCAATCACCAGACCAATCAGCGCATGCACAAATACTTTGCCGGCCTGCGCACCAAACAACCGCATTTCAGTCGAATGAGTACGCAGCCAGTCTACTGTCATCTGCCGCGCTTCTTCCGCGTTAGAGGGTAAGTAGTTAGCGAGGCTATCGGGCAAGGTGTTGGATGCGTCATCCAGAATCTGTGCCATTTTCTGGAACAACGCAGATAGCCCGGTTTCACTGCGCACAAAGGCCGAAGCCGCCAGAGACAGCCCAACCATGGCGGCAATGACAATGGCGGCCAGCAGCAATGCCGCCAGCAAACGCCCGCGTGAGCCGCTTGCCAATCGTGACAAGAGCGGCGCAAAGGCGTGGATGAGCATGAACGTGATCATCCCGGCAAACAGCGCCGGAATGAGGTTAAGCAGCAATGAGGCAATGATGAACGCCCCGATGATCAGCAAGGAAGCAATATCAATCTTGCTGCCATACAAGGGCTTGGCGGCTTCTGACATGGTGCGTTGACTCTGTTTGTGGTCGGCAAAACACGGATCGCCGTGCTTCATCACTGTAGCCTGATATAGCTTTAATATGGAGCAAACGGACGATTTCAAGAGCCGCTTTGCGCAACTCAGGAGCAAGCATGCAAAAACGTTACGCCCTTCTCGCCGCTGCCATCATGTTACCCGCCCTGGCACTGGCCGAACTGCCCAACGGTGCAACCGCGCCGGACTTTACCACGCAAGCCTCGATGGGCGGCAAGGTCTACACCTACAAACTGGCCGACGCCCTGAAAAAAGGCCCGGTGGTGCTGTATTTCTACCCGGCGGCATTTACCAAAGGCTGCACCATTGAAGCCCATGACTTTGCCGACGCCGTTGACAAATATCAGGCACTGGGTGCAACCGTGATCGGTGTCTCTGCTGACAATATCGACACGCTGAACAAGTTCTCGGTCTCTGAATGCCGCAGCAAGTTTCCGGTGGCCAGCGACGCCGACCAGAAAATCATGAAGTCCTACGACTCCGTGCTGGCCTTCAAGACCAGCTACGCCGACCGCATCTCTTACGTGATTGCGCCCGATGGCAAGATCATTTACTCCTACCAGGCCATGAATCCGGACAAACATGTGGCCAACACCCTCAAGGCGCTGGAGGACTGGAAAGCCGGCAAGCCGGTGAGTGTGCAGAACTAAGCTGGCTCCGTAACCCGGATGAAACGCCCCTTGGTGGGTGCCCCCACAAAGCCATTGAATGCCATCTTTGGCGGTCGCAGCGGGGCAGCGAGAATCCGGGGTTGCCACGCTAGCAGGAACCTGTGAGCCAGTCACCCCGGCCTGACGGCCTCCGTCCGGGCTACACAGCGGCCCGGCCTGCGACATACGGCCCCACATAAAAAACCCCGCCAAAGCGGGGTTTTTTGTTACATCAGCACGGTCACATTCAAGCAGCCGGGCCCGGCTGCGCCGCTGGCGTACCCGTCGATTCAACCCAGCCGCCCCCCAGCACCTTGTACAAGGTCACCAGATTGTTCAGTCGCGACAGGCGCAAGGTGATCAGGTTTTGTTCGGCGGTGAACAAAGACCGCTGGGCATCCAGCGCGGCCAGGTAGCTATCCACCCCTTTCATAAAGCGCAGGCGGGAGAGTTCATAGCGGTCGCTTTCCGATTGCACCAGCGCTTGCTGCGCGGTGATCTGCTGGTCCAGCAGATTGCGGGCGGCCAGCGCGTCCGACACTTCGCGGAAGGCGGACTGAACCGATTTCTCGTACTGCGCGACGGCGATCTGCTCGCTGGCTTTGCTCACATCCAGCGTGGCCTTGTTACGGCCGGCATCAAAGATCGGCAACGTGATCGAGGGCGCAAAGCTCCAGGCGGTCTGCCCTGCCTTGAACAGGTTGGACAGTTCCGCGCTGGACGTACCATAGCTGCCCGTCAACGTGATGCGCGGGAAAAAATTGGCACGGGCAGCACCGATATCGGCATTGGCGGCTTTGAGCGTGTGCTCGGCCTGCAAGATGTCCGGACGGCGTTCCAGCAAGTCGCTGGGCACGCCGGCGGGCATATCGGTCAGCAGGTTCTGCGTACCGAGTTCTTGCGCCGCAGGCAGGTCTGCCGGCAACGGTTCACCCACCAGCAGTACCAGCGCGTTTTCAGCCTGGGCGCGTTGCAGGGCCGCCGCGGCGGCGGACGCCTGCGCCGTGTTGACCTGCGTACGCGCTGCGGCCAGTTCGATGGCGGACGATGCGCCCACATCAAAGCGCTTCTGCGTCAGATCCAGTGTGTGCTGGTAAGAGCCGAGCGTGTCCTGGGTGAGCTTGAACTGTTCTTCCGCCGCCTGGTACGTCAGGTACTGGCTGGCGACTTCCGACACCAGCGAGATTTGCGAGGCGCGCTGGGCTTCCGTGGTAGCAAAGTAGGTTTCCAGCGCCTCGTTCTTCAGGCTTTGCACACGACCAAACAGATCCAGTTCATACGCGGTGAAACCCAGGTTGGCCGAGTAAGACCCCCCGGTGATTTGCGAACCGGTGCTGGAAAGATCAGCCGGCGTATGCGCACGTGTGCCGCCCGCGGCCGCATTCACGGTCGGGAACAGATCGGCGCGGGAAATCTGGTACTGCGCACGGGCTTTCTCAACCTGCAATGCGGCGACACGGTAATCACGGTTGTTGGCCAGCGCCAGTTCAATCAGCTTTTGCAGGCGCGCATCGGCAAAGAAATTGCGCCAGCCAATATCAGCCGCCAGCGTTTGCTTGTCGCCGGCGGCAGCGGGCGCACTGGCTGTGCCGTAATCGCCGCCAGAGGGGAAGGCACCGCTGACCGGTGCGGCCGGGCGCTGGTAGGTCGGCGCCATGGAGCACGCCGAGAGGGCAACGGCCATGGCCGCTGCCAGCATCAGGTTTTTGGATGGCTTAACCATTGTTGTTTTCCTCGGCAGGTGCATGACCATGCAAGCTGCTATTCGGGTGCAGCGGCGCGCGTTCCTTGACCTTGAACACCTTGTGCACCACTACAAAGAAGATCGGCACAAAGAAGATGGCCAGTACGGTGGCGGTAATCATGCCGCCCGCCACGCCCGTACCAATGGCATTCTGGCTACCGGAACCCGCACCGTTGGCGATCACCAGCGGCAACACGCCCAGAATGAACGCAATCGACGTCATCAGAATCGGGCGCAAGCGCATGCGGATGGCTTCCAGCGTGGCTTCCACCAGACTCATGCCGTTTTCATGCAGTTCCTTGGCAAATTCCACGATCAGAATGGCGTTCTTGGCCGACAACCCGATGGTGGTCAGCAGACCCACCTGGAAATACACGTCATTGGACAAACCGCGACCCGTTGCGGCCAGCAGCGCACCCACCACCCCCAACGGCACCACCAGCATGACGGAGAACGGGATGGACCAGCTTTCATACAACGCAGCCAGACACAGGAACACCACCAGGATAGAGATTGCGTACAGGGCCGGCGCTTGCGAACCAGAGCGCTTTTCTTCGTACGACAAACCCGTCCATTCGTAGCCAATACCCGGCGGCAATTGGGCGATCATGTCTTCCATCGCCTTCATGGCCTGACCCGTCGATTTGCCCGGTGCCGGCGAACCCAACAGTTCGACGGACGATACGCCGTTGTAGCGTTCCAGCTTGGGCGAACCGTATTCCCAATGCGCGGAGGCAAAGGCAGAGAATGGCACCATCTGACCCTTGGCATTGCGCACGTACCAGTTATCGATATCGGACGGCAGCATGCGATACGGGGCATCCGCCTGCACGTACACCTTCTTCACACGGCCCTTGTCGATAAAGTCGTTCACATAGCTCGAACCCCAGGCGGTGGTCAGCGTCTTGTTGATGTCCGACAGCGACAAGCCCAGCGCGGACGCTTTTTCCTTGTCCACTTCCACCTTGTACTGCGGCGTGTCATCCATGCCGTTGGGGCGGACTGCGACCACATCGGTACTCTTGGCCGCCATACCCAGCAACATGTTGCGGGCTTCCATCAGCTTGGCGTGACCGACGTTGCCGCGATCTTGCAGCTGCAAGTCAAAACCGGTGGCGTTACCCAGTTCCAGCACGGCCGGCGGGGCAAAGGCAAAGGCGACGGCTTCCTTGAACTGCGAGAACGCAGCCATGGCACGGCCGGCAATGGCCCCCACTTTTTGTTGCGGCGTGGTGCGTTCCTTCCAGTCTTTCAGGCGGACAAACGCCAGACCCATGTTCTGGCCACGACCGGCAAAACTGAAGCCCGCCACCGAGAACACCGACTCAACGTTGTCTTTTTCATCAACCAGGAAATGGTGTTCCATTTTCTCGATGGTCTTGATGGCCTGCTCTTGCGTGGCCCCCACCGGCAACTGCACTTGCGTGAACAGAATGCCCTGGTCTTCATCCGGCAAGAACGAGGTCGGCAGACGCATCATCAAGAACACCATGATGCCGATAATGACCAGGTAGATGGCCAGGAAGCGGCCCGAACGGCCCAGAATGCGGCGCACGGTGGATTGGTACTTGAGGTTGCCCGCGTCAAACTTGCGGTTGAACCAGCCAAAGAAACCGGTATCGACGGCGTGATGGCCCTTCTCGATCGGCTTGAGAATGGTCGCGCACAGCGCCGGGGTCAAAATCAAGGCCACCAACACCGACAACACCATGGACGACACAATGGTGATCGAGAACTGGCGATAGATCGCGCCGGTGGAACCGCCAAAGAACGCCATCGGCACAAACACCGCAGACAGCACCAGCGCAATACCCACCAGCGCGCCGGTAATCTGGCCCATGGATTTACGCGTGGCTTCCTTGGGCGAGAGTCCTTCCTCGCTCATCACCCGCTCGACGTTTTCCACCACCACAATGGCATCGTCCACCAGCAAGCCGATGGCCAGCACCATACCGAACATGGTCAGTGTGTTGATGGAGAACCCGGCCGCGGCCAGCACGCCAAACGTACCCAGCAACACCACCGGCACAGCGATCGTCGGGATCAGCGTCGCGCGGAAGTTCTGCAAGAACAGATACATCACCAGGAACACCAGCACGATGGCTTCGGCCAGCGTCTTCACCACTTCTTCGATCGAAATCTTCACGAACGGGGTGGTGTCGTACGGGTAAACCACTTTCAGCGACTGCGGGAAATACTTTTGCAGATCGTCCACTTTGGCACGCACGGCGTCGGCCGTTTGCAGTGCGTTGGCACCGGTTGCCAGCTTGATCGCCAGGCCGGAAGCCGGTTTGCCGTTGTAGCGGGTCAGGATGGAATAGTCTTCCCCGCCCAGCTCCATGCGCGCCACATCACGCAGACGCACTTGCGAGCCGTCGGTGTTTACCTTCAGCAAAATGTTGCCAAACTCTTCTGCCGTTTGCAGACGCGTCTGTGCCGTAATGGTGGCATTCAGTTGCTGGCCTGGCACGGATGGCGCACCACCCAGTTGACCGGCCGATACCTGCACGTTCTGCGCCGAAATGGCGTTAGAGACGTCCAGCACGGTCAGTTGATAACTGGCCAACTGGTCCGGGTTCAGCCAGATACGCATGGCGTATTGCGAGCCGAACACGGTGACATCACCCACACCTTCCACACGGCTGATCGGGTCTTTGACGTTGGCGTTGAGGTAATCGCCAAGGTCATTACGCGTCATGCTGCCGTCGGTAGACACAAAGCCCAGCACCATCATGAAGTTCTTGGTGGCCTTGGCAACGCGAATACCTTGCTGCTGCACTTCTTGCGGCAACAGCGGTGTCGCCAGTTGCAGCTTGTTTTGCACCTGCACCTGGGCAATGTCCGGGTTGGTGCCGTTCTTGAAGGTCAGCGTGATGGAAACCGCGCCCGACGAATCGCTCGTCGAGGCCATGTATTCCAGGTTGTCGATCCCGTTCATCTGTTGTTCGATGACCTGGGTGACCGTGTCTTCCACGGTCTTGGCCGACGCACCCGGATAGGTGGCGGTAATGGCCACCGAAGGCGGTGCAATCGGCGGGTATTGCGACACGGCCAGCGTGCGGATCGACAATAAGCCGGCCAGCATGATGACAATGGCAATCACCCACGCAAAAATCGGGCGATCAATAAAAAAACGAGCCATGAGTGGTCTCTCCCTTACTTGGCAGCAGCGGGCGCAGAAGCGTTCGCGTCAACCGTCTTGACTGCCACACCGGGCTTGATCTTTTGCAGGCCGGACACAATCACCTTGTCACCGGCGGAGAGGCCCTTGGTCACCACCCACACATTGCCAATGGCGGTATCTGCCACCACCGGACGCACCTCTACCTTGCCTTCCTGGTTCACCAGCATGACAGTTGCATCACCGCTGGAGGTGCGCTGCACGCCCATTTGCGGCACGGTCAGGGCGTTGTCCTGCACGGCTTGCGACAGACGCGCGCGGACATACATACCCGGCAACAGATCATGATTGGGGTTCGGGAACTCGGCACGCAGCGTCACCATGCCGGTGGTCTGATCCACGGTGATGTCGGAGAACAGCAACTTGCCGGCTTGCGGGTAGATAGAACCGTCTTCCAGCACCAGCTTGACCGGTACCGCACCGTCCACACCCTTGACCTTGCCGGTTTGCAGCGAACGACGCAGGCGCAGTACTTCTGTGCTGGATTGGGTCACATCAACATAAATCGGATCGGTCTGGGTCACGGTGGCCATCAAGGTGGCATCACCCTGCCCCACCAGCGCGCCTTCCGTGACCTGGGCCTTGCCCACGCGGCCAGAGATCGGTGAGGTGACGGTGGTATAACCCAGATTCAAACGCGCGGTTTGCTGGGCGGCTTTGGCAGAGGCCAGATCGGCTTCAGCCTGTTTCACGGCAATCTGGGCGTTGTCATAATCTTGCTTGCTGACCGCCTGCACCGGGGCGAGTTCACGGTAGCGCGATTCTTGCAGCTTGTTCTGCGCCAGCGTGGCATCGGCCTTGGCTACGGCGGCAGTGGCACTGTCAAAGGTGGCTTGCAGCGGCGCGGGGTCGATGCGGAACAGCACCTGACCTGCCTTCACATCACTGCCCTCAACAAAAGTCTGCTTGAGCACGATCCCGGCAGCGCGGGCGCGTACTTCGGCCACGCGCACGGGGTTGACGCGGCCTGGCAATTCGACGGACAGCGGCAGGTTCTGGGATGCAATGGTCACCACCCCAACTTCAGGCGCCTGGCCCGCAGCGCCAGCACCAGCGGCAGGCTTGTCGCCGCACGCGGAGAGGACCGACACCGCAGCCAGCGCGGCCAGGGTCGTTAAACGTAAATGAAACCGGTTCGTGTTTGCACGCATGAGTGCCCCCGCAACATGGAAAATAAAATAATGTGAAGTACGACAGAAGACGGACCAGGCGCCGGCAGTCAGTTACAGTCGCGCTGCCATGCGCAACACCGTCGCCATGGACGGTTTGCTGAAATCTTGAGTAAATCGTAACATACATACATTCGCGAATGTATGTATAACGAATAAATTAATTGTTCAGTAAAGTGTACAACATTTGATAATTTCAATGCGAATCATTTCGGTCGCAGCTAAATTCATCAGTCACTGACCACCCACGGTACGCAAGGTTCGATATGGCCAGAAAAACCAAAGAAGAAGCGGCAGAAACCAGAGCGCATCTGCTGGACACCGCAGAGCTGGTGTTCAGCACCAAGGGCGTGTCACGCACCTCGCTGGCGGATATTGCCGATGCCGCCGGCCTGACCCGTGGCGCCATCTACTGGCATTTCGAGAACAAAGCCGACCTCTTCAATGCCATGGCAGACCGCATCTGCCTGCCGCTGGAACAAGCACTGGAGCCAGATGAATCCGGCCATTACCGCGAGCCGCTGGCCCAGTTGCGGGAAGCATTGATCAAAACGCTGGCCGATACCGACACCGACGCGCGCCAGCGCCGCGGGCTGGATGTGCTTATGAACAAGTGCGAATACACCGAGGACTTGCAAGCTGTGCTGGATCGCCGCCGGGAAGCCATGCTGAACGGCACGCAACGCCGCTGCACGCTGTTGCGCCAGGCCATTGAGCGCGGCCAGTTGCCGCCCGACCTGAATATTGAACGCGCAGACCGTTTGCTGATCGGCGCATTGTGCGGTCTGCTGAACAACTGGCTATTTATGCCGGACAGTTTCAGTCTGAAAGACGAAGCCGCCCCGCTCATCGACGCCCTGCTGGAAACCCTGCAAAACGGCAACGCGTTGCGTCAGCCCCGCCCGGCCTGATCAGCGCTTGCCCCAGGCGCGTTCTACCACGGCAACACGCGCCTCAAAGTGTTCGTACCAATCGAGCTTGCCCTGCTCTTGCGCGACCCGGTGTTCGCCATGCGCGCGCCACTGGCTAATTGCGTCCTGGCTTTCCCAATAAGAGATAGTGATACCAAACCCGTTGGCATCCCGCACGCTCTCCACGCCCAGATAACCCGGTTGTTGCCGAGCCAGTTCCAGCATGCGATCGGCCGTCGCGGCATAGCCTTGCGGGTCTTGATCGTTACGCTGGGAGGTAAACATCACCGCGTAATACGGTGGCTGCGGCGTCTGCGCAAAACCTGAATCAGACAAGATATTCCCCAATCCTGTGTTGTAAAAGAACGGTTACTGATAGGCGTCTTTGATGCCAAGCAACTGATCTACCGTCACAAACTGGTAGCCGGCTTGCTGCAGCCACGGAATCACGGCATCCACCGCCGCCACGGTCTGGTCCCGGTGGCCACCGCCATCATGCATCAATATGATGGCTTCCTCATGAATATATTGCTGGATCCAGCGTTCAATGTGGTGGCGGCCAAACAGCCAGCGATTTTTGTTCCAGTCCTGGGTATCCACCGACCAGAGAATGGTCTTGAGGCCATGCTGGTTCAGTGCCTTGATTTCTTCATCATCGATCTTGCCGTAGGGCGGCCGGAACAAGCGCGGCCGTTTGCCGATCACACGCTGGAAGATGTCCTGCGTCACGCCAATTTGCTCATCCCACCAGAAATCTGCCGCAGTGCCAGAAATATCCGGATGCGTGAAGGTGTGATTACCCAACGTATGCCCCTCCGCCAGCGCCCGGCGCGCCACGTCGTCGTATTCCTGCACGTGTTTGCCGATCCAGAAGAACGTGGCGTGCACGTGATACTTCTTGAGCACATCCAGTAGCGCCGGGGTATACGGACTGGGGCCATCATCAAAGGTCAACGCCACCAGCCGCCGATGGGTTGGCCCTTCCAGAAAAGCCACGCCAGGATTGAGCGCTGCATGCGCGTTCATGTCGGCCAGCGGGGCTTGATCCCAATCATCAATAAACGGCGTGCGCACGTACTGCCGCATCTTGGGCGTGCTGGCCGCCACGGTACTGGCCGGCGGCAATGGCGGCGGCAACCAGTCCCACACTTGCCACGCCACGACGGCCAGCAAACATAAACACACAGCAAAAATGGCTATGAACCTGGCCTTGCGTTGCATGGTCTCGTTTCCGGAAAAATGGACCCGTTTGGGGTCTCGCTTTATTGGGTGCACTGCCAACAGATGCCTGCAGGGTTGATGCGGTTGCGGTTGCGGTTGCGGTTGCGGTTGCGGTTGCGGTTGCGGTTGCGGTTGCGGTTGCCGTTGCCGTTGCGGTTGCCGTTGCGGTTGCCGTTGCGGTTGCCGTTGCGGTTGCCGTTGCGGTTGCGGTTGCCGTTGCCGTTGCTTTTGATCTTCCTCCCCCGTTAAAGCCCAGCGCCGAAGAAGTGGAGGGAGACCTTGGGCTCCCGACCGACTGAGGGCAGCCCGGAGGGCCGCCAGGCTGGGGTCGCCTTTCTTTGGTTCCTTTCTTTGGCGAGGCAAAGAAAGGAACGTGCTCCCGCCACCGCGGGTATCAAATACCTTTCAAACCCGCGCCGCCAGGCGCTAATAACCTGGTTCTCGCCAGAGAACGGAGCCGTTCCGGCTCCAGACTGGCTTCCCGCCAAGGTCGGGAATGACGAGTCCGCAGCAAGGCCAACAGCCCGCACTTTCAAACATCGCCACCCCGGATTCTCGCCTGCGGCGCCATCCGGGCTACGGCGTGGCATCTGCCCCCAACAACTTGCACCCCGCCAGCATGCCGCATCAGCATCCATTTGCCGCCATGCCAATGGCAACACAGCAACCCCGGCAAACAGCCCCCGCCACCAAATCACATAAGATGATCACCGACGCGCCGGCAACAGACCGGCCGCAGTAACCAGAGGATGTCAGCATGGCGCTACCTGGCGTACGGCCCGCAACGGGCTGGCTGTTTGTGGCACCGTTTTGTGTAGTGTTCGCGGTGTTCACCCTGTGGCCGCTGGGCTATAACGCCTGGCTGGCGTTGCATGACTATTTTCTGCAAACGGGCCACACCCAATGGAACGGATTTGCCAATTTTGTGATGCTGACCTGGCCCGAGCGTGAGTTCGGCCCGGCGCTCAAGAACTCCCTCATTTTTCTGGTCCTGGTGCCCATGCTGCAGGTGGGTGGCCTGGGTCTGGCCTTGCTGCTGCACCGCCCGTTCCCCGCTGCCGGCTTGATCCGGGCGCTGTGTTACGTGCCGGTGATCATTGCCATGTCGATTGCCGCAGTGGTGTGGCGGCAGGCGTTTGCGGCGGACGGGCTGGTGAACAGTTTTCTGGCGACATTCGGGATCATCTCGCCCAACAGCCCGCCCCTGTGGTTCAGCCGGGAAAACCTGGCGCTGTATCCGGTCATTCTGTTTGCGTTCTGGAAAAACCTGGGGTTTTACATGGTGCTCTATCTGGCCGGCTTGCAAAGCGTCCCGCGCGAACAGCATGAAGCAGCCATTCTGGATGGTGCCAACCGGCTGGAACGTCTGCGCCACGTCACCTTGCCGGCGCTACAACCCGTGATTTTGCTGTGTACCCTGCTGGCCACCATTTACGCCCTCAAGGCCATGCAAGAGCCGCTTTATCTCACCCGCGGCAGTGCGGACACCACGACCGCCTTGCTGTATGTATGGAACGCCGCGTTCTACGGCCATCAGTTTGGTTACGCCGCTGCGGCCGGGCTGATTGTCACGGTGATCTGCCTGTTGCTGGCGGTATTCCAGTTCAGCTTGCTGGGTGAACACGGCCGCTTGCGCAACGGCGGTGAAGCATGAACCCGGTGCGCCCCGCCCCGCTGTTACTGATCGCCGGCCGCCACACCGGTATTGCCCTGTTTACGGTTTTCGCCATCTTCCCGTTTGTGTGGGCGGGCTCTGTGGCATTGTCGGCAGATACCTCGGCCATGTGGCTGTTCCCGCAGGCGCTGATCCCGCACGACCTGAGCCTGGCATGGGTGGTCCGGGTATTTCATGAAATCCCGCTGCTGATTTATCTGCGCAACTCACTCTGGATTGCCACATTAACCACGGCCGGCGTGCTGTTGCTGGCCATCCCCTGCGGTTTTGCCCTGGCGCAGATTGATTTTCCGGGCCGGCGCACACTGTTTGCGCTGATCATCCTGACCATGATGTTGCCGACGGAAACCATGATCATCCCCAACTTCCTGACCTGCATTCATCTGGGGTTGCTGGACACCTGGACCGGCACCATCGTGCCCAATATTGCCAGCGCACTGGGGGCGTTCATGATGCGGCAAGCCTTTGCCGAACTGCCCAAAGAGACGCTGGATGCCGCACGGGTGGACGGCGCCAGCGAATGGCAGTTGCTCTGGCGCATTGCCCTGCCGCTAGCCATGCCGATGGCCGGCGCGCTGGCAACCCTGACCTTTGTGGCGGCGTGGAATGACTATCTGTGGCCGCAAGTCATCCTGAACAGTCAGGATAAAGTGCCACTGGCGGTGGGCATTTTTCATGACCTGACCGGGCATTTTTCAACCTCCACCAGCCTGTTGATGGCCGCGATCACGGTATCGGTCATCCCCGTTCTGGCGGGCTTTGCGGCGACACAGCGCTATTTTCTGTCCAGCACCCTTGTCCCTGGTCATCAGGCACGTTAAGTCGGCCTGCCGCCTGACAGACAAGTCAGCGTAACGCCGGGTTGGCAGCCAGAAAAAGCGGACTATGCTAAGGAAGCTCTGAACACGTCCTGCCAGGGTTCAGCCGGATCTGATTCAGGAGGAGCTGCAAGGCGTACCCCGCTACCACGGCCACTAGAAGCTCAAGTGGCTTCATGGGGGTGCCCACATGGGGTAAACCGCTGCCGTAGCTGGACTACGGCGAGGATTTACAACGTGGCAGATCGCCTGAAGCAAGCCCGGATAAGCCGGCGTGGACTTGTTCAGCGCTTACCCAAGGCCACAGGCAACAGACCTGACCCCGAATTGAGCACTGACCAGGAGACCTCTCATGCGCCGTCCCGCCCTTATCCTGCTGGCCAGCGTGCTGGCACTGAATGTATCTGCCGCACTGGCCGCCAAAATGACGTACAGCGCCACCCTGAATGCCGCCAGCGAAGTACCGCCCAAAGAAAGCGATGGTACCGGCATTGTGCAGGTGGAATACGACACCGACACCAAAGCCATTAACTACACCGTCAATTACAGCGGCCTCACCGGCCCGGCCACCGCCGCCCACTTTCACGGCCCGGCCGCAGCGGGGGTCAATGCGGGTGTCGCCGTGCCGGTCAAAGGCGCGCTATTGAGCCCCATTGAAGGCAGTGCCACCCTGACCGACGAACAAGCCAAGGACCTGCAAGCCGGCCAGTGGTATTTCAATATCCACACCGCCGCCAACCCGGGTGGCGAGATTCGGGGGCAATTGCAGGAACTGAGCAAGTAAGCGGCACTGCGACCGCCAATAAAAAACGGCCCCCGATGTGGGCCGTTTTTTAATGCGTGATTCGTTGGATGGCCGTTCCTCGGAGTTCGCAGGAACGAGGGGCCGGTTGACCGGGAACATCCCATCTTTGCCAACATTGCAACTGGATTCCCGCCCCGCCGAGGTGGCGAAGCAAAGAAACCAGGGCGGACCCGGCACCCCGGGTATCAAATGCTTTTCGAGCCCGCGCCGTCAGGCGCTAAAAACCACAGCAATATGAACCAGGCCAGCCACCCCGGATTCCCGCCTCCGGCTTCATCCGGGCTACAAAGTGGCACCCGCCAACAAAGGCCACTTGCGGTGACCAGACTGGATTCCGGCGCCAGGGGGCCACCCAGGTCGGGAATGACGAAACGGGATCAACCAGCCGGCAATACGATGCGCCCGTTACGGGCTTCCCACGCAGCACGACGAGCGCCCTACCGACTCTCCGTCACCAACTGCCGTGGCTTGGTCTTGGACTTGATATAGGCCTTCAGCGATTCATCTTCCCACGGGGCCGTATCGCCAAAGTGCTCCACCAGCACATCAATAAACGTCCGCAACTTGGCAGAGATAAACGTCCGGCTGGGATAAACCGCAAATACCGATACCGGCGGACGCGGGTAGTCCAGCAGAATTGGCACCAGCCGGCCGGCGTGGATATGCTCCTGGATCAGAATGGTTGGCTGCACCGTAATACCCAGCCCTTGCAGGGCCGCGCGCACGGCCATCTCGCCATTGTTCACCCGCAGGCGCGGGTTGATGCTGACGGAGAATTTGCCGTCCGGGCCGTCAAACACCCAAGCCGCGCCATTATTGGTGTAGGTGTAGGTAATGCACTGATGATCGACCAGTTCAGAGGCGTCACGCGGCACACCGTGCTTGGCCAGGTACGCGGGGGAAGCGACAAATAAAAGGTTGATCTGCGCCAGTCGCCGCGCCACCAACGACGGATGAGGCGATGCGGAGATGCGCACCGCCATGTCAAAGCCCTCTTCCACCAGATCAATCACCCGGTCAGAAAGGTCCAGATCGATCCGCATTTGCGGATAGCGCGCGTAGTAATCAGCCAGCACCGGTGCCAGGTAATTCACGCTGAACACGGCCGGCGCGCTGATTTTAAGCGTGCCACGCGGATTGACGGCGCTCTGGCTCAACAGGGATTCGGCATCTTCCAGATCGCTGATGGCATGCTGGCAGCGCTCAAAGTACATGGCCCCCGGGCCGGTCAGGCTCAGGCTGCGTGTGGTCCGGTTGAGCAAACGCACACCCAGCCGGCTTTCCAGATGTTTGATGTGTTTGCTGACCATGGCCGTGGACAAGCCACTGCGCTCTGCCGCCGCCACAAAACTGCCCAGTGAGGCCACCTGGCAGAACACTTTCATGCTCATCAGTGTATCCATATTCCTCCCTTGCACCGCCCCTGATAAACCACTCGCTTGCGTTCGTTATTGTTAACCCACGGGAAACAATCAATCTACGTTTTTGCTGTTTATCCGGCCTGAGCCGTTGAATATGATGTCGTTCATGGATGCCACAAGCATAGATGGCACAAAAAAACGCACTACTCTGGAGAACACATCATGGAAAAGCTCGCCAATATCACCTTTGTCGCCCTCGCGCTGGCGGGTGTGGTCGGTGCGGCACATACCGCAGACGGACTGGCGCAATTTGCCAGCGTGCATACTGCCGGTTCGCCCGACCATACTGTGAGCACCCTGACAGGACTCAAGCCGGGCCTGCAATAAGCCCCGGTCACTGAGTGACGCCTGTTTTGCCGTGACCCCGGCGTTACAGGTCGTCAGGGCGGTCAGCCCTCCTCTCTGATCGCCCCAAAAGGCCGCGTTTGCGGCCTTTTGTTTTGCCTGGCACCCACGCGCCGTCACCGGCCAGGGGGTATCTGGCCTTTCATGGCCAGCGGCAAACCCGCCGCAACCCAGATCACGTTATCGCACACGCCGGCCAGCGCCTGATGCAGGCGCCCCGCTTCATCGACAAACACCCGCGTTCCTGCCCCCATGGGGACAACACCCAGGCCAATTTCGTTGCTGATCAGCAGCAATTGCCCCTGGGCCTGCGCGACGGCATCCAGCAGTTGCTGACGCGCCGTCTGCCAGGATTCCGGCAGCACTGGCGCAGCGGCCTCGACCCAGCTCGCATCCTCAGCAAACAAGGCGTGGGAGAGCCACAGCGTCAGACAATCCACAATCACGGTTTGCCCGGCGAGGCAGTGGCGGGCGATGGCCTGCGGCAGCGTCGCCGCGACTTCATGCGTGTGCCAATGGGCCGGCCGTTGTTGCTGATGATGCGCAATGCGGGCCGCCATTTCTGCATCTGTGGCCGTGGCCGTCACCAGCACGGTCACGGCTTGCCCACTGGCCTGGGCCAGCCGTTCTGCCAAGGCGCTTTTGCCGGAGCGTGCGCCGCCCAAGAGCAGGGTTGTTGTCATGGGTAGTCCGTTGTTGGTCCGCCGGGTTGACCCGTGCCGGGCCAGTCCAGCCATTGTATTTCGCCATAGGGCACGGGCTGGGCCAGACAGGCATCCCAGGCACGCGTGCGCGACCACAAGGCGCGAATCACCCCGGCATGCGTGATAGCAATTGCTTCTGGCTGGCCGGCTGCGGCCAGTTCATCGGCCCATTGCCACACCCGCTCTTGCAGATCGGTCAAACCTTCGCCACCGTGCGTGGCCGCGTAGCCTGAGGCGATCCATTCATCCAGCGCCATTGCACCTATTTCATCCCAGCGCCGACCTTCCCAGCGACCAAAATCCAGTTCTTGCAGACGGTCATCCGCCTGCGCGGCGAGGTCCAGCAGTTGTGCCAGTTGCCAGCAGCGGGACAAGGGGCTGCTGTACACCCGCACCGCCCCAGGTAACGCCATACGCAAGGGCTGAATGTCTGCTACACGCGTGGCGTGCGCCAGCGGCAGATCAAGCTGGCCATAACACAGACCTGCCGCGTCCTTGACCGGAAAATGGCGAATCAGCGCAATGCGCACGCGCACCACACCAGATAACACGCCAGCTCAGCCAGTTGTTGCGTCATACCCAGCGTGTCACCGGTATAGCCGCCCAGGGTTCGGGTCAGATAACGCGCTACCGCAAAACGGACGACCAGGCCAGCCAGCACTGCCGCGCCGATCCACAGTGGAGGTAACAACAACAAGGGCAACCCGCCAAACAATACGGCCAGCAACAAGCCGCTACCATTGAGCCGCATCGCCACTGGCCTGGCTTTGCCGGCGGCTCGCACATAATCCAGCGTGCCCAGCAGGCTCACCGCGACCAACCGGCTAAAGCCATGTGCAGCCACCAGTGCGAGCGCAATCTGCATGACCGGTAAGGCCGCCAGGGTTTCCAGCTTGAGCAGCAGACCGACAATCAGCGCAATGGCACCAAAGCTGCCAATGCGGGAGTCATGCATGATCTCCAGCATGCGCTCACGCGTGTAGCCCCCGCCAAAGCCATCCACCGCATCGGCCAGACCGTCTTCATGAAACGCGCCGGTAAGCCAGATGGTGCTGGCCATGCTGAGCGCCAGCGCCACCCGCAGCGGCAAAACCCAGTGCGCTAGCCAGAAAACCCCTGCCCCGATGAGGCCGATCAGCACCCCCACCAGCGGAAAGTACCGCGCGGCGCGGTCCAGGTCATCTGGCAGATAGCCGACCCAGGCCGGGATGGGTATCCGGGTGAAATAACCCAGCGCGCAGAAAAAGTGGCGGAGCGGATTATTCGCTGCGTTCACTCACACCTGCCTCGTCAAACGACGCCATGCGGTTCAACAGATCGACCGCCGCGCGCACCAGCGGCAAGGCCAGCGCCGCACCACTGCCCTCGCCCAGGCGCAAGCCCAGATCCAGCAGCGGGCGGCTGGCGCCCAGATGCAGTAACAACAGACGGTGGCCTTGTTCACCGGAGCAATGACTGAACACGCAGTAACCCAGCACGCCCGGTGCCAGTTTGCTGGCGACCAGTACCGCGGAAGTCACAATGAACCCATCCACCAGGATGGCAACCCGGCGGCTGGCAGCGGCCAGCACAGCGCCGACCAGCATGGCGATTTCCAGGCCACCCAGTGCAGCCAGCGCATCCAGCGGCGCGATGGCATCCGGGTGGCGTGCCAGCACTTGTTCCAGAATGGCGACCTTGCGCGCCAGGCCAGCATCGTCCAGGCCGGTGCCACGGCCGGCACAGGCAGCCACGCTCTCGCCCGTCAGGCGCGCCATCAACAAGGCGGCGGCAGAGGTGTTGCCAATCCCCATTTCGCCCAGCCCGATCAGCGTGACGCCATCGTCTGCCAGTTCATGCACAATTTGCGCGCCGGTTTCAATGGCTTGACGGACTTGCTCCGGCGTCATGGCCGGCGCTTCCAGGCTGTTGGCCGTGCCCTTGGCGACGGGGCGGTCAATCAACAGCGGATGCGGCGCAAAGTCTGCGTTCACACCGGCGTTGATCACCTTGAGCGTCATCTGGTTGCTGTGGCACAGCACGCTGATGGCGGCGCCACCAGCCAGAAAATTGAGCACCATCTGCGGCGTAACTTCCGCCGGAAACGGGCTAACCCCGGCGCGTGCCAGACCGTGATCGGCAGCGAACACCAGCATGGCCGGTTTAACGATCTGGGGGTCAAGCCGTTGCTGGATTGCACCCAGTTGTACGGCCAGCGTTTCCAGTTGCCCCAGGCTGCCCAGCGGCTTGGTTTTGCGATCAAAACGGTGCTGCAATTGCGCGGCAAGCCGGGTATCGAGCGCAGGAATCTCAAATGGGGGGAAAAGTTGTTTCATGGTCATTTTTGTCGTTGTTCGTGGCCAGAGAAAACCGGGGTTTACCTCAGCATAGCGCACCACCCGGCAAAGCAGCGGCCCGGCATCATGCCAGGCCGCAGGTACAGGCTTTTTACATTTACACCGTTAACGCTTAAAAGCCCGCACCGTCATACGACAGGTTTACAAAGTACGCGCGGCCCTGCGTGTTGTAGTTCTTCACCAGTTCATAGGCACGGTCGAACACGTTGTTAACGCGGACACCGGCTTTCCAGTTTTTGCCCAAGGCGTAATCCAGACCCAGGCCGTAGATCACATAACCGCCCATTTCGTTGGCATCTGAATTGGCGGCATCATCAAAGCGCTGCCCCGCGCCTTGTGCATCGGCCACCCAGTGCCACACGCCGGATGTTTGCCCGACGGAGGCGCTGCCAAACAGTTTGGCGCGACGTGGCAACAACAAACCGGCGTTCTGATCAAACGGATTCTGGCGGGTGACGCTGGCCGCCACGTCCAGCGTACCCAGCTTGCCTTGCGTGGAGAGCGTGCCGCCGACAATCTTGCCTTCGCTCAGGTTTTCCGGAATGTAGTTGTTATTGGCATCCAGCACGATCAGATCGCGGATGCGGTTTTCAAAGCCCACCAGCGTGGTGTTCCAGCCATGAGTGTCCCAACGCAGGCCGGCGTCAAACGAACGGCCTTTTTCTGCCTTCAGATTGGGGTTGGCGCAGACATAGCCACAATCAAAATACAGATCGTTGAAGGTGGGCGCGTGAAAGCTGGTGCCGGCATTGGCGGTGAACTGCCAGGCCTGATCAAAGTGGTAGGCATAGCCGATGTTGCCGGTAGTCTGGTGACCGTATTGCGAGTTGTCTTCCAGCCGCACATTGGCTTGCAGGTGGCTAGCACCAAAGTCATCTTGCCAGCCGCCAATGGCCGCTTTGGTGATACGGCCATCCACATCATAGTCAGCCGTGCTGGTCACGGTTTCGTCTACATACTCGGCGGCCAGCAGCCATTTGCCGTAGCTGCTGCTGATGCGGTTTTCCCAGTTCACCTGCTTCTGGCGCGTATCAAAGCGGCTGGTGTAGGGCACAAAGTTGGTGTAATCCCAGGAATCCGCGTGCGACTGGTCTTGCGCCATGCCGACCGTCAGTGTGCTTTGCCAGGCGTCGGTGAACTGGTTGCGACTGTAGACGGCGATATTGCTTTGCGTTTCTCGCGACCATGGATTGGCCGGGAACCCGCCCGAGTCATACGCGGCGTCGCTTTGCACATACAGGCCGCGAATACCCAGTTCATTGGCGTCACCAAAGAAGTGGGAGAGATCAAAGTTGGCGGAGGTCTGGTGATAACCGTCGCGGTCCGGCTCGTAATAGAAGGTATTGGCCGGCTTGGTCAGATTGAAACCGTCGCTTTCCTTGTGGCTAAAGCCCACGGCGACACGGGTATCGTCCGCTGCGGCCGATAAACCGGTGGCCACGCTCCAGGTGCTGTCCGTGCCGTACTCCGTATTGGCCCAGACATGCGGCGCGCCCTGCCCGCGCTTGGTAAAAATCTGTACCACGCCGCCAACCGCGTCAGAACCATACAGGCTGGATGCCGGACCACGCAGGATTTCAACATGATCAATGGCAGAAATCGGGATCAAGTCAAAGTTGGTGCCACCGCTGGTGGCCGTGCCCATACGCTGGCCATCCACCAACACCAGGGTCTGGTTGGCGTTGGCGCCACGGATATACAAACTGGCCGGCTGGCCAAAGCCGCCCGCGCGGGAGAACTGCACGCCGGGCACCGCCGCCAGCGCCTCACCCAACGATTGCGCCCCGGTGGCGGCCAACTGGTTGACGGTCAGCACGGTGACGTCGCTGGACAAGGTATCGGGATTGGTGGCAATGCGGGTCGCAGTGACCACCATGGTTGGCTGGACTGCCGCACTATCGGCCTGCGCCACAGCGGCGGACAAGGCCAGAACAAGCGGCGACAGCCGCCACATACAGAAACCGGATTTGGACATGATGCCTTCCTGAAGCCTGCCCCACGCAGGCGTGCAATGATGGTGTGGAAGACACGCGATGTCGTCACGGCCCTGCTGCGGCGCCCCTCAATACGGAGGATGGCGCTGGCACGGCCGCTGGCGATTTCCCGTCCGGACGCGCCCCGCGCCTTCCGCCTTGATGCGCACCTTGCGTGCGCATTTCGCAAGGCCGGTCTCCGGGCTTGCCGCTCCTGCGTTCGCCTTCCCGACCTGTCGGGTCAGTGGCTTGTCTGAACGCATTCATTGCGGCTTACCGTTGCGGGGGCAGCTCAGGACTGATTGGGCGAGAACGCACAACGCACCTGATTCCCTGTTTCACCTGCCGTTAAAGGCAGGCACCTTGCGAAGGCCCGGATTCTAACAGCATCAACCCAGGCCCGCGAGCGCTAGCATGTATACGGCAGACATAGAACAAAGCCCCCGGACAAATCGTCCGGGGGCTTTGGATCAGACCATGAGCCAGACCGCCGATCAGGCGCGGTTTTCGGCTTCTTTGCCCACGCCCAGCAAATCGAGCTGATAACGCACAAAGCGGCTGACAGTGCGGGCCGTCCAGCGGGCCAGGGCCAGGGTCAGCAACAACACAATGCCGCCAAAGGCCAGCAAAGCCAGACCAATCGGCAACAATTTGCCGGAACTGGCGTCACTGGTATGCAGCACGCGCTCCACCACCTTTTCGCCATCGCTGTCGTCATCGTCGGCATCGACGTCTTCCTTGTTGCCGTTTTTGACGATATGCACGTTCTCCGTAGTGACCTGCTGCGTCGCCGGATCAGTCCGTTCACCCCGGATTGCCGCAGCGGTGGCACGTGCGGAGGCCGCTTCCTGGCGGGCCTTGGCGGCTTCCAGCCGGCCAGCCGCCCTGTCCTTTTCGCCCTCGCCGGTGGCGGCGTCCAGATCTGCCTGGGCTGCGGCTACATCCGCCGCTGCCGCCGCAACGTCGGCATTGGCGGCCGCGCTGGCAGCATGCTTTTTGCCGTGGCGCGTGCTGATATGCACATTGCCTTCACCGCCGGTGATGTTGATTTCGGTTTCGCCGGTTTCCTTGTTGGCGGTGATTTCCACCGAATCACCCTGCTTCTGGTGCTGTTCGATGGCGTTCTTCACCGCTTTGGCGTCTTTACCGACAATCTCCACCCCATTGTCATTGATGGAAATCCGGGCGGTGCCAGAGGCCGCACCCTTGGCATGCGCATGCACCACACTGACTTCATCTTCCGCCGGCCAGCCAAAGGACCACTGCGAGATACCCAGGATGGTGCAGATCAGACCGGCCAGCACCACAGCGCCAGAGAACATGAACCCGGCCGTGAGCAGCAGCAGCCATACCAGCAACGGAATCGCCAGTACAAAGTTGAGTGCGCCAAGACCGGCGTAGGCTGCCACCACTTGCCACAAGGTACGGAACGACTTGCGGTCTTCCCAGTTCTGCAAGCTGGTACGGGCGTTCAATTCTTTGGCAATCCGTTCTGGATCACCCAGGCGTGCGGCGATTTCTTCTTCGCTATGGCCTTCTGCCAGGCCATCCCGGAAAAATTCCTCGTAATCGCCAACGATCTCGTTGACCTCTTTGGGCGGCAGGTGCCCAAGGCTGGCCCGCAATCGCAGCAAAAACGTCTTCTGGTTCATTCCTGCGCTCCCCCGCTATGTTTTCCGTTTAATACACCGTCAACTTCAATCACGAACTCATCCCATTCCTGCCGCATTTCCTTCAGGCTGGCTAGCCCTGTATCGGTCAGACGGTAGTATTTTCGGGATGGCCCGGAGTTGGACTCCACCAGATAGGTCGAGACCCAGTTCTCGTCCTGCAGGCGCCGCATCAACGGATAGATGGTGCCATCACTGATTTCCATGCTGGTGGCCAGCTGGTTGACGATAGCCCAGGCATAGCTGTCCCCCTGTGCCAATACCGCCAGCACACACATGTCCAGCGCACCCTTTTTGAGTTGAGTCTTCATAGGCTGGTTGTTCCCCCTGCGGCCAACGACGCCGCTTGCGTGGTTACTTTATACGACAAGGTATCTTGCATTACAAGTATGGTGATAGCAGTCACGCTGATTTACAACAGGGCTACTTGCTGCCAGGGTGATAGTCACTTCAATAAAAATTCACGCTGCAAAGGAGCAAGTTGATGAATATCCAGTTTTATCTGGGCCCGCTGGCGTCGCTGATTGCCGGCATCCTGATCCTGATCGTGCCGCGGCTGCTCAACCTGATCGTGGCGATTTATCTGATCGCAATTGGCGTGCTGGGTTTGTTTGGCGGCCATTTACACTGAACCGGGGACACCACCATGACGGTCGCCAAACGCTTGCTGGTCCACGGTCGTGTGCAAGGCGTGGGATTCCGGTTTACCACCTGCATTGAGGCCAAGCGGCTGGGCGTGAGCGGCTGGGTGCGCAACCGCCATGATGGCACTGTCGAAATTCATGCTGAAGGTGCCCAGGAAGCGGTCGACGAATTGACGGAGTGGGCCAGCCACGGCCCACCCAATGCACATGTCACCCGGCTGGATATCACCGCCACCACCCCGGAAAACCAGAGCGGCTTTACCGAACGCGCTTAACCCCAATCAGGCGAAGTGGCTGAGCATGAATGTCAGGTAAGCCGCACACTCCGGCGCCCCTTCTGCAGGTGCCCAGGCGGCTTTTTCAGCCTCGGCAATCGGCGTGTATGGGCCCTGTTTACTCTCAAAAAACACGGAGTTGGGTGCGAGCGCCACAATACTGTGAAAAGTACCGGGCTTGATGTTGATGCCCATCGCCGCGCCACCCGCGCTGAGTTCACAGGCCTGCACAACCTTACCATTATCGTCAAAAACCAGGCAGCCAAAACGGCCACTCAGGACAAGGATGGTTTCTTCCTTGACCGCGTCCAGGTGCCGGTGCGGCTGGACATAGGTGCCCGGTTGCAGGGCGTTGAGCATGCGATGGCAGAGGTCTTCATTGGACTGATGGAAGTTGCGGTTTTTGCGCAAACGCGGCGCAGATGCAGCTTCTGCGGCAAGTTGACCCAGCATGTTCTGGTCGATCAACAGGACGTCGGACATGATTGAAAAACTCCAGGCGAAAAAAAACCCGGGGACATTCAACCCCGGGTCCACCAACAACATCTACAAAGGAGAAACTATCAAGACGCAGCTGCTGCATCCCAACAGGCTTTCAAATCTATCGAAATCGTTGGGGATTGTCAAACAATTCAAGGGCCTGGAATTACGATCTTGCAACCCCAGTTGTTACGTACAACAGCGTATAATTTTAACTTTTTGCCAGATACCCTCATGACCCTGCCCGACCCCAGAATGTACCCGCGCGTGAATGCGGCCAATCCGGCCATTCGCGCCCTGATGTCGCTGTTGACCGAACGTGAGGCAGACGCGGTCAAGGCCAAAAGAGAAGCCCTGGAAACACTGGTGCGCGAATTGTTGCAAACCAATGACCATGCGGCTTTGAACGCTGCTTTGACCCAGGCACCTTCGGATAATGCTTACAGCATATTTTGGGATACGCTGCGCGCGACGGTGGAAAAGCCTGATTCTTACAACGAACAGTGGGCCGTGCCCTTTGCCATCCCGCTGATTCTGGTGGCCGGGGTCAAAGGTCAGGCGCAATTGCCAGGACGTTTATCCGATGTGGATGCGGTGCGCGAGCTCCTCAAAAAGCATGGCATTTTCGCCACAGATTCCGATATCTGGCTGTCCGCGCAACTGGCTCACCCGGAGCAACTGGCCCAGGTGAATCCGGCACAACTGGCCCGCTGGCGCGACCAATTGCAATACGCCAGCGGTGGTTTGCCGGTGACATTCCAGGACGCCCCGGTGCCCCTCAAGGATGAAGGCGTATTTGTGCGTTATCTGTTTGGCGTGGCCATCCAGCACAAAGACGCTGCCCCGGCAATCAAGCTGGGCGGCCAGGTGGGTGCCTGGGGGGTGCCGCTAGCGCAGGAACTGGGCAAGCAGTTGCAAACCACTGGCGTAACGCTCTTTACCATTCCGCGCGTACCGCAAACCTGGCTGGCCGCGCAGGAAGCAGGCCGGGTGACGCAACTGGAAACCCAGTTGCAGGTCGCCACCAGCAATGCGCTGCGCAGTATTCGCACCGCTGGCCGTACACCGGTAATTACCGTAGCCGCGCATGATCCGGGCGAAGTCCGCATCACCTTCTGCGGACTGGAAGACGGCGAGCGCTGGGAAGGTTTTGTCTGGCCGCTGGCGCCGCTGGATCGCACCGAACAAGTGGTGGATTTTGTGCAGCAATTGATGGTCGAATGCCAGGTAGACGATGTCCGCATCATCGACACCGTGCAGCCCGACCGCGTGGGTGAACTGCCCTTTTTTGTTACGGCGCACATTGCGCCGGTGGCACATCAATAATCGATCAAGATGCGTCACGGACTCAGGATCCCGTCATGAGCTATTTCAAATATCACGTTTTCTTCTGTACCAATCAGCGCGGCCCGGGCGAGACCTCCTGCAATGATTGCGGTGCAGCCAATATGCAGGCCTACGCCAAAGACCGGGTCAAGGCACTCAAGCTTAATGGTCAGGGCAAGGTGCGCATCAACAAGGCGGGCTGTCTGGATCGCTGTGATGACGGCCCGGTGCTGGTGGTTTATCCGGAAGGCACCTGGTACCGTTATGTTGATGAAGAAGACATCAACGAGATCGTGGAGTCCCACCTGGCCAACGGCAAGGTGGTAGAACGCCTCAAAATCTGAGGCCACCAGGGTATTCGGGCTCAGCCCGGAATACCCAGTTGCCTGCGCCCGAGACCGGTCAGATTGTCCGTCGTGGCGCGGCCGGCAAAGTCAGTCTCAAAATGGTCCGCCGGGAAATCCGGCGGGCTGTTGCCTTCCAGAAAAGCCGGTAGTTGCCGCGCCAGATAAGCGTCGTTCTTGGCGCAGCCCGGTGTGGCGGCAATGTACATCACGTTGCTCCAGCCTGAGCCCTTATGTTCATCTTCCACTGCGTGAATCACGTCGCTATGCCAGAACACCGTGTCCCCGGGTTGCATCAGCGGAATACTGGACAAGGCTGGTTGCAGTACGCCATGCCATTGTGGTGTCAGCGATAAAGCCCGTCCTGGCAACGCGCCACATAAGTCGTCCTCCGGCACATCATCTTGCAAGGCACGTAGCAACACGTAAACCATCGCATTGGCGATGGGGATCAGTTGCAGCGTGCCATCCCCCGGCCCTTGCGCGGTGAGCGCGGTCCAGCCCTGAAACGTGCGGAACATGGAACACACGGCTGGTGATGGAATTTCATTGACTTGCGTGCGCCAGGCCGCATCAAACGGGTCGTACTGTCGCCATTGGCCGCTGAACACGTGGCGGTACACCTGGCGGAATTCCTGATCCAGCCAGCGTTCTACCGACCCGCCGTCGCAATGCGCCGATAAGCCCAAAGACGCCGAACCCGGGGGCCGACGGCGAACCCGGTCGGCGTACACCGGCACTTGATCCGGGTCGAAGTGCTGGCGGCCCTCACTGTGGGTGAGCCACAAACGGTTCAGGAATACGCGGGCCTGGGTCAGCGCTTCAGACTGGCGCGCGGCCACCTGCGGTTGCGACCAGTAAATACCGAAAATCTGCGGTTTGCTGGAAGCCAGTTCACCAAAGTATTTGTCTTCGGCCCGGTGCGCCAGGCGCGCTTCAAACTGATTGTGGTCGACATACCCGGCCAGTTCGTCATTCCACGCGGTGGCCTGCTCCGGGCTGAATACGCGGCGAATGACGCAGGCGCCGCGTGCCTTGATTTGCGCAATGACCTGCGGGCTGACCGTGCCGGCGGCGATATCGGCAAAGGCCAGCTCCGGAATCACCGCAGCGCCCCGCTCCCGCTCGGCCACAATCTGCGCCACGCGTTGGCGCATTTCGTCTTCTACCGCCAGGAAGACATCCCGGTATTGCGGCAGGTTTTGCCGTAACAGGCGTTTGGTTTCGCGGATGGCGCCGGGCAGATCGGCGATATGCAGTGCGGCCATGTGATGGTCTCCAGTCCTGGAGATTCAGCATAGACCGGCGCCAATGATATTCGCATACGATCCTGCCCGATCCTGCGCGTGGTCTGACCTATTGTTCAGTGGCAGTGGGCAATTCGCGCCGCCAGACCGACAAATCCACCGGCACGGCCAGTCGCGCTGACAGAAAAGCGCGCACGGCAAAATCGTCCACACCGGGCGCGGCCGGTTCCAGTTGCATGGCGACGTTGAGTCGGCCATCAATGTAATGGAGCGTGATATCCCACTGCTGCGGATCAAGCCCGGGCAACGCACTAGTCAGAAGATCAAGCACCTGGTCGCGTGAGGGCAATTCGGGGCCAATCGAGGCGATGGCCTCGCGCGGATCAATATGAATCTGCACGTCCAGCACCGGAAAATGCGCCAGCACCGCACTACGCGCCCGTACCGCCACGTTATGGCCTTCACTCACGCTGATGCGTGGCGCGACTTCCAGGTGGGCATCCACCAACGCCATATCCCCCATTTTGCGGGTACGCAGATCGTGGACGTCCAGCACGCCCGGCGTGGAACGCAGCGCTTCCTGGATTTTGTGCACGTCTTCTTCCGGCAAGGCACGGTCCATCAGGTCGTTAAGGGCGTCCCAACTGAAAGACCAGCCCATGCGCCCCACCACGAAGGCCACAATCAGTGCCGCCAGCGGGTCCAGCACCGGAAATCCAGCCAGGTTGCCGCCCACACCCAGCAGTACCACCACGGACGAGGCGGCGTCTGAGCGCGCGTGCCAGGCGTTGGCAATCAGCATGGAGGAGTTGACGCGTTTGGCCTCGCGCAGCATGTAGCGGAACAACGATTCTTTGGCGACGATGGCAATCACCGCCACCCACAGCGCAGACGCATGCACGCGCGCGATGTTTTCGTGGTTCTGGATCTTGCCGACCGCGCCCCACAGCATGCCCGCCGCCACGATCAACAAGATCACACCCAGCGCCAGCGATGCGGCGTTTTCAAACCGGGCATGACCATATTGATGGTCTTCATCAGCGGCCTTGTGGCTATGCTTGTTGGCCAGCAGCACCACAAAGTCGGCAATCAGGTCAGACAGTGAATGCAAACCATCCGCAATCAAGCCCTGCGAGTGCGCAAACACCCCCATCAGAATCTGGCCTGCGGACAACACGATGTTGACCCAGGCACTGACCCAGGACGTGCGCGACGCCACGGCCTGCCGGGTGTTCTCGGTCAGGCGCGGGCTATCTGCGGGGTAATCCGGTCTTTGCAATCAGGACTCCGCCGGCGTTTCGGTTTTTTCTTCTTCGTCATCGTCCGGCTCTGGCAAGGCAATCAGGCCGGTGTGGAAGCCGTATTCGTACACTTCGCCATAACGGCCCCATTCGATCGCCACTTGCAGCACGCGTTCGGCTTCTTCCTGATCCAGCGATTCGCGCAGGAGTTTGAGGAAAGCCTGTTCCGGCAACTCGCCCGATTCGGTCTGCTCCAGGCTGTGGCGGATATGCGCAGCCAGCGGCACATGCGTCAGCAGTTGCTGCCCAAAGATTTCCTGACGCATGGTGTTTTCGGCCTGCACGTAACGGTGACCCAGCGGCGTGATGGCGATATCGCCATGCGCCACTTGCGCCAGCCCCAGCAGTTGCAGCGCTTCGGCCAGCGGCAGCAATTCGTCGTCGGTCAGTTCGGTTTCTTCGCCGAGCGCCGGGAGGTCGGCGCGGCCGTTGAATGGCGGCTCGGACAAGAGTTCCAGCAAGCTTTCCATGCGGCTGACATCGGCTTCCGGCAAACGGTAGGCCAGCGGCAACTCGTGCACGCCTTCGGTCGTGCGGCCGGCGCGGGCGCGGGCCGTCATCAGGGCGTAGACCTCGTCGATCAGGCTGCGTACTTCCACGCTTTCCGGATTACGCGGACGCGGCAAGGAAATCCGCAACTCGGCACGCACCCGGCCCGGATCGCTGGCGAAAATCAGCACGCGGTCAGCCATCAGCACGGCTTCTTCAATATTGTGCGACACCACCAGAATGCCCTTCATGGGCGTCTGCTTGCTTTCCCACAACTCCAGCATATCGTCACGCAGTTGTTCGCCGGTGAGCACGTCCAGCGCGGAGAAAGCCTCATCCATCAACAGGATATCGGGCTCCACGACCAGTGCCCGGGCGATCCCCACGCGCTGACGCATGCCGCCGGACAACTCACGCGGGAGCGCACCGTTAAAACCGGACAAACCAATCAGTTCAATGGCATCTTCCGCGCGCTTTTCACGCTCTTCCTGCGCTACACCGCGCGCTTCCAGACCCAGTTCCACGTTCTGTTGCACCGTCAGCCACGGAAACAACGCAAAGGACTGGAACACCATCGATACGCCGCGAGTCGGGCCGTAAACCGGCTGGCCGCGATATTGCACATCGCCCTTGTCGGCCGAAATCAGCCCCGCCATCAGGCGCAACAGTGTGGACTTGCCCGAGCCAGACTGGCCCAGCAGCGCGACAATTTCACCTTCATGCAAAGTGAAATCCACGTCTTCCAGCACTGCGCGTTGCGAGCCGTCGGCAGAGCGGAAAGATTTGCCGACACCTTTGAGTTCAATCAATGCATTTGCCATTTGTTTTCTCCTCTACGCCGCCTTTGCAGCGTGGGGTTTTGCAGCGATGTTGTTGTTCATTTCCAGCGTCTGGCAAAGACTCAGAAATGCATGCGTTCTTCCGCGATACGGTACAGACGGCGCCACAAGAAGTGGTTCAGGCTCATCACAAACACGCACATCACGCCAATGCCCAGCGCAATGCGCGGAAAGTCACCAATGGCCGTCATGTGGGCGATATAACTGCCCAGACCGTGCGCTTCCAGCGTGGTGTTACCCCAAGTCACATATTCGGCCACGATACTGGCGTTCCAGGAGCCGCCGCTGGCGGTAATGGCCCCGGTGACAAAGCTGGGGAACACGGCGGGCAGCATGTAGCGCTTCCACTTGAGCCAGCCCGACAAACCCAGATTGCGCGCGGCGTAGCGCAGTTCAGTCGGAATACTGGACGCGCCGGCAATCACGTTGAACAGGATGTACCACTGTGTGCCCAGAATGATCAGCGGCGACAGCCAGATATCCGGATGCAGATGCAGTTTGACGATGATCACCACCGCCAACGGGAACATCAGGTTGGCCGGGAACGCCGCCAGGAACTGTGCCACGGCTTGCAGGCGATCCGCCCAGCGCGGGTTCATGCCGATCCATACCCCAATCGGCACCCACACGAGCGCGGCCAGGCCGATCAGGATCATGACGCGGATCAGCGTATAGATACCCAGCAAGAACACGTGCCCGACTTCGCCCAGCCCGACTTCGCTCAGGATGAAATAGCCAAGCCGGTAAATGGCAAACAGCGTCAGCGCGGCAATCACCGCATCAAACACGCGCTCGGCCGTGGCATTGGAAGCCGAGGAACGCGCCATGATGGAGGTGCCGTCGTAATTCTTGCGGAAATACTTGAAGCTGCGATCAATCAGCGCCAGCAACCAGCGCACCGAGCCCTGCATGCGATCGGTACGGCGCAACCAGGTCAAGAGCCAGGAACTTTGCGCCGCGCCACCGCTGGTTTCTTCAAAACGGAACTTGTCCGCCCAGGCCAGCAGCGGGCGGAAGAACAACTGGTCATACAGCAAGATGCCAATCAACATGGCCAGAATGGCCCAGCCAATGGCGTGCAGGTTCTGCGCCTGAATGGCTGACGCGATGTACGAGCCCATGCCCGGCAGTTTGATATCCTGGTTAGAGACAGAAATCGCCTCCGAGGCCACCACAAAGAACCAGCCGCCAGACATGGACATCATCATGTTCCACAACAGGCCCGGCATGGCAAACGGCAATTCAAGACGCCAGAAGCGGTGCCAGCCCGACATCTGGAACACCCGCGCGGCTTCTTGCAGTTCTGTCGGTACGGTTTTGAGCGACTGATACAGACTGAATGCCATATTCCACGCTTGCGAGGTAAAAATCGCAAAAATGGCCGCGCATTCCACGCCCAGCAAATTGCCGGGGAACAAGGCGATAAACCCGGTGACGGTAATCGACAGAAAACCCAGAATCGGAATGGACTGGAGGATATCCAGCAGCGGAATCAGCACTTTCTCTGCCGCCCGCACCTTGGCCGCCAGCGCCGCAAACACGCAAGCAAAGACCAGCGACGCGCCCATGGCAATAAACATGCGCAAGATGGTGCGCAGCAGGTAATACGGCAGATATTCCGGATTCAGCGAAATGGGCAGCGGCTGGCCTACCTGATAAGGCGTTGCCATTTGTGAAGCGCCATAGCCCAGCAGCACCAGCGCCGAGAGCACCAGTGGCAGAAGCGCCCAGTCCCAGCGATTGCCTGTCTCTACCACCTGGCGTGGCAGGTACTGGAAGCGGTTCAGATTCATCATTGTTATTCGACCTTGTTTTGATCCGGCATGGCAAAGCCGGTCTTTTTATCTGTCACCCCGGGCTGGCCGGTCAACCCAACAGGTTGATAATCCAGTCCGGATGCAACTGCCAGCCATTAAAACCGGCCAGCACAAACAGCGCGCCCAGTGCCCCGAAACCCACACTGATCGCCAGCATCCAGCGCAAGCGGGTCAACGCGGTGATCCCGGCCAGCGCCATGGCAATACCCAGCATGGCATCGGCCAGGTCAAACTGGTCGTCACGATAGTTCAGTTTGTTGTAGAGCGCATCCTGGCTTTCTGCGCTGGCCTTCAGCTGCGGCAATTCGGCATTGTAATGCGTGGCTTCCCCGGCCAGTTGCGCGTGGGTCGCAGAGCCCTTGGCCTCTGGCAAAAGCGCAGATAGTAGCAGATCAGTGTTTGCAAGAAGATGAAGCTTCAATTTGGTGGACTGATACTGGTTCCAGGTATCCACAGCCTGCATTTTAGAGAGCTGCATGGCCTGCACAATATTGTCATCCTTGATTTTGGCAATGCCCAGCATGACCGAGAACAACAGCACCGTCAGGCCGACCCACTGATTAAGCCGGCGCTCTCCGGTTTCGAGCGAGACATCCAGATCCATGTGTTCTCCAGACCGTTTAATTGTGAGCGGCAGATATTCACCGTGTCGTCACAACGGCCAGACACGGTCTCTGGTGGACATCGTTCTGTGCATCCCCCTTTTTTTGTGCACCGTGTCATCGGGCCAGGCTGATCCGGCGTTAGTCTGAGTGCAATCCCCTTGGCTTTATCTCACTGGAACGGTGCCTGGCCTTGCCTGTGTACCGTTTTCTTTTAGTCTGCCCGGTGCAGACCCGGTTGCAGACCCGGTTTAATATGCAGGCATGCAAGCCCTTCTTTGCTGTGCCCGATGAGCCCCCACCAACGTCGCTGGTGGGTGCTGCCGTTCGCACTCCTCCTGGCCTTGCAAAGCTGGTTGTGGCTGCATTTACGCCGTGGCGCAGAAATCTTGCTGGCCTGGCCCGTCTGGCGGCGCTGGGGTATGGCTGTCATGCAATGGTTACGCCGGCGCAGCCCCTTTCAGGCCCTGTTGTGCTTTATCATTCCGGTCATCCTGACCAACCCGCCCCGCCTGATTTGCGTGTATCTGCTGGCCAAAGGCCAGTGGCTGGCAGCGAGCGTGTTATATGTCACGCTCAAAAGCCTGGAGTTTGGCTCGGTCGCGCTGGTCGAGCGCGCCTGCCGTCCGGTGTTGCGAACCGTGCGCATTTATCGGCGTGGTTACCTTTTTGTGGCGCGCTGGCGCCGCTGGACCCGCCGACAGTTACGCCCCTGGCGCCGTTGGTGGCGTCAGCGCCGCGCGGCTTTCTGACTACCTCATTGATCACCCCTGGCTCCCGCCCATGAACCTGTTCAAACCTGCCCGTCTTTTGCCTTGTGCGCTGGCCCTGATCCTGCTGATGAGCGCCTGCTCGCATGAAGACCCCAACTCGCCAGTCTATAAGCGCAAACAGGTCTTTAAAGAAATGCTGCGTACCAGCCAGAGCATGCGCGACATGCTGAAAGGCGCCAAAACCTGGGACGCGAAAACCTTTGCGGCCAACGCCGACAAATTGCAGCAACTGGCCAGCCAACCCTGGCCGTATTTTGTAGCGCCTGATCAGAACGACCACAGCAAGACCGACGCCAAAGCCGCTATCTGGACTCACCCGCAAGACTTTCACGCGGCGCAGGACAAACTGCGCGACAACGTCACGCAGCTCAAGGACGTCGCCGCGACTGGCGATGCCGACAAAATCCGGCCCCGGTTCTCTGCCATGGAAGAAAGCTGCACCGCCTGCCACAAGGCGTTTCGGGAGTTTTGAGCGCACATGGCGCTGAAGCAGCTTTTGCCGTTGGGGTTGGGTTGGGGTTGGGGTTGATTTTGCCCTTGTCGTTGTCGTTGACTTTCCTCCCCGGTTAAAGCCCAGCGCCGAAGAAGGGAGGGAGACCTTAGGCTCCCGACCGACGGAGGGGGCCGCCGAGGTGGCGAAGCAAAGAAAGTGACGTGCTCCGGTCACCGCCGGTATCAAATGCTTTTCAACCCCGCGCCATCAGGTGCTAACACACCGCAACGGTGGATTGTCGCTACCGCTCCGAATCCACCCTACGCCTTCAGCAATCTGAACCAGGCCGCCCACCCCGGACTCCCGCCATCGCTTCATCCCGGCTACGAGTGGCACTTGCCAACAAAGGCCACCTGCAGCGGCCAAACTGGATTCCGGCTCAAGGCCGGAATGACGATGCAGTGGCACGGCCCGTACCCCGTGCCCGCAAACATCACCCGCCCACAGACTCCCTTCCTATGTCGCCCGATCTACTGCTTAACCCATCGGGCAGATGAAACGACAAAGACCACCACAGCCCCCTTTGTCATTTGCGCCACAACCGCAACACCTCGTTACAGTCAGACTCCCGCGCGCTCGCCAGAATCTGCCCCGAAACAATCCCCGTTCAACCCAAACGAACATAGATTCGATCGAGATCCGAGCATGAGCGAAGAAAAGAAAGACCCATGGCTGAACTATCTGGCGCTGACCACGGTGATTCTGGCCGTTTGCGCCACCCTCTCCACCTTCAAGGGCGGCGGTTACTCCACCCGCAGCGTGATCAGCCAGGCACAAGCCTCTGATCAATGGGCTTACTACCAGGCCAAGGGGGTCAAACTCAATTTGTACCAGTTGCAGCGCGATAGCCTGGCGTTGCAGCACGACACCTTGCCCGCCGACAGCAAAGCCGCTGCGGCCTATGCCGCCCGCATTGCGGACTATGACGCCAAGGTCAAACAATACGGCGAGGAAAAAGACAATATCCAGTCTTCCGCCCGGGCACTGGAAGCCCAGCGGGACGAGGCCCAGCGCCACGGTAAACCATTTGGCCTGGCGGTGATTTTCCTGCAAGTCGCCATTCTGGTGTCGTCCATCGCCGGCTTGTTCAAGCGCAAGTCCTTATGGCTGTCGGCACTGCCAATCGGCCTGGTTGGCGTGGTGTATTTCCTGGACGGTTTCTTCGTCCTGTTCTGAACGTTCAAACTCCGGATACGCACGGCGGTCGTTTCAAACACCACCGTGCTGCACTGCGCATAGGCAGGGCTGCCCGCCCTGCCTAAACTCGTTCTGATCTCCCGGATATTCCAATCAATAATCTCCAATCATCAGGACTCCTCCATGCGCACGGCCGGCCAATGGTTCAACTCCTACAGCAGTGATCATCGCAACCCCACCAACCAGACCATTCACTGGATTTGCGTGCCGGTGATCTTGTGGTGCGTGATGCTGTGGCTGTGGCTCATTCCCTCACCCACCGGGATTGGCGGTTTCTGGGCGCTGCTGGCGGCTGCCGCTGCTTTGGGCTTTTATACCCAATTGGCCAGTCGCCTTGGTTTTGCCATGTTGTTGTGGCTGGCGCTGAACGCATGGCTTGCACGTGCCGCAGTGGCTGCACTGGGCACGCAAGGCGCGTTCGTGCTGGCGCTGGCGTTGTTTGTTCTGGCGTGGATCGGGCAGTTTGTCGGGCATGCCATTGAAGGCCGGCGGCCCTCGTTCTTTACCGATCTGGCCTATCTGCTGATCGGCCCGGCCTGGCTGATGGGTAAAGCATTGCGCCGTCTGGGCTGGCCGGTGGCCTGACCACACACACAAATGGCCGCATCAGCGGCCATTTTTTTGTCGGATAAATCCAAAGGTGATCAACCCGGGCCAATCTCGCTGCGCAGGTAACCCATGGTGGAATAAATACGCGCCACGACTTCCGCATCAGACGCATGCCGCAGGCGCGGCGGGGTCAGGTCGTCTTCTGAACGCCCGTTGGCGTGACCATTGGGTTTGCTTTCTTTGGTTTGCAGGTGGTCCCGCTCGTGTTCCAGTTCTTTGATCCACGCCTTGATTTGCGGGCCGTGGCGCGTGCGCATTTCGTGCTGGAATTCATCGGTGGGCGGGTCGCGCAGTTCCTGATTGATTTCGATTTCCCAGGCATCAAGCTGGTTGCGGACTTTATCCAGGTCTAGCAGTGTCATACTCATCACTGTACTCCTTGGCAAAAAACCGGGTGAAGCTGTGTGTTTGTCAGGTCGAACGGGCTGGTTCAGCCGTCCGTGTTGAATTCATCGTCGACCATGCGGCGGCATTCTTCCAGTTCGTGTGACTCAGCGGCAGATAGCTGGCCTCCACGCTGTTGGTGGGTCAGCGTGACCAAACGGCGCAAGGCGGTGTCGTGGGCAGAGAGGTGGTAGATCGCACCGTCGACGCCATTTCCGCCAAATACGGTCACCAGGCGGGAGATCATATGGGTCAGCGAACCGCCCTCCGCCAGTAACTCAACCGCCAGGTCACTGCGCGCCCACAAGGGTGGCAGGCCGGCCTGGCGCAACGCGGATTGCAGCGGCGCCAGTTGCCCAAAGGCGTTGCGATCGGCGGACAGGTCTTCTTCCATGCGCAGCTCCTGAAGCGGGAAACGGCCGCCAGCAAAGTCCATTGCGGCGGCCTGCTTCAGTACAGCATGTTGCCCCGACACTCCCCAAGGACGGGCGGACTGTCGGCGCAAAGCGGGTCAGGCAGCCAGCAAGGCCTCAAAGGCATCGGCAATCCGGGCGACCTCGGTTTTGCCGACTTGCCAATGTGTGACCAGGCGCATCAGGCCTTGTTCCGGCGGATTGGCCTTGATGCCGCGTGCCAGCAAACCCGCCATCAGGGCATCCACATCCACCGGGGCGGTCAGGCGGAACCAGACCATGTTGATATCCAGCGCCTCTTCATTGATCTCGATCCCGCGAATATCGCCCAGATGTTGCGCCAGCAAGCGCGCATTGGCATGGTCTTCACCCAGCCGTTGCGACATTTCATTGAGCGCAATCAGCCCTGGCGCAGCCAGCACGCCGGCCTGCCGCAAACCACCCCCCATGAGCTTGCGTTTCTTGCGGGCAATCTCAATAAACCCGGCCTCCCCGACCAGCATGGAACCCACCGGTGCCGCCAGGCCTTTAGACAAACAGAACATCACGCTGTCGGCAAAACGGGCAATATCCCGCGCCGGGACATCCAGCGCCGCTGCGGCGTTGAATAGCCGGGCGCCGTCCAGGTGAACCTTGAGACCCGCCTCTTGTGCGACGTCCCACGCGGCGGCGCTATCGGCCACCGACACCACCTGACCGCCAGAATAGGCATTTTCCAGGCACAGCAAACGGGTGTGCGGCAGGTGGATATCCCCCGCCGGACGAATGCGCCGGCGGATTTCGTCCGGTGCCAGCACACCGCGTGGCGCGGGAATGGGCCGCAGATTCACCCCGGCAATGACCGAGGCTGCCCCCACTTCATGCCAGACAATATGGCTGTCTTCACCGGCAATCACCTCATCACCCTGGTCGCAGTGGGTGAACAGCGCCAGCTGGTTGCCAAAGGTGCCGGTGGGCACAAACAGGGCAGCGTCCTTGCCGAGCACTTCTGCGGCGCGTTGTTCCAGCGCGGCTACGGTGGGGTCATCCCCATAAACATCATCACCCACGGGCGCATTGGCCATGGCGGCGCGCATGGCCGGTGTGGGATGAGTTACGGTGTCACTTCTTACGTCGATCCATTGGGTCATGGTGTGTCCCTGCGCCCCGTGGTCTGCAGACCGGGTACAGCCTGCCAAAGCTTGGTGCGCGAAAGTTCCTTGTCAATACTGGCCTTTTTAATTTGATACGAGGCAACGACAGAGCCAGAAAACCGGCCTACCGTGGTCGTTCTCGCGTTTTACCACGATTGCGGCAAGCCATGCACTCGCCATCTGCCCCTCGCTGAACAGATTCCGTCCGCCCTCTTGTTGCAACTTTGCCAAACGCCTGGACCTGTACGCCCCGCGCCAACCCGCGCCCGGCCGACATCAAATAAAAATCGCACACAGAGGAACAACAACCATGCAGATCAAATCCAGCATTGTGGCCGTTTCAATGGCCTTGTCCGGCTTTGCCCTGGCCGCCACGCCTGACGCCACGCTCACGCAGAACATGGCGCATCAGTTACAGGTGCACTATGCCGTCACCGCCAACGGCCTGCCCGCAGACCTGTGTGGACCACTCGGAGCGGACTGGGCCTCTTGCTACAGCGCCAAGGTCACGCTGACCAACAGCGGCCCCGCCCTTAATGGCAAAAATTGGGAAATCTATTTCTCCAGCATCCGCCGTGTACTCAAGCTCGATACCGACCAGTTCGCCGTTACCCATCTGACGGGTGACCTGTACCGCCTGCAACCCACCGACAAGTTCCAGGGTTTTGGCGCCAACGCCAGCCTCACCATCCCCATGACACTGGAGTACTGGCAAATCAGCGAGTCAGACACCATGCCGCGCTGGTTCGTCAAAGCCGGCTCCGCGCCAGCCCAGGTCATCGCCAACACAGATACGGAAGACGTCAGCCAGTTTGTCGCCCCGCTGGGGAACAACTGGAAGCGCACCGCCAACGACGCCAACGTGCTGATGAATGCCCCCAATCGCTACGCGCTCTATAGCCAGACGCCCACCCTGCCGGCCGAAGCCAGCGCCGGCCGCATTATCCCCGCACCGCTGCAACAACAACTCACCGGTGGCACAGTCACCCTTGCACATGGTTTGCATCTGACGGCCAGTGGCCTGGACAAAACCAGCGTGACGGCGCTGGAACAACGCATGACAGAGCTGGGCGTCAACGGCGGTAGCGGTGCCTTCCCGGTCAGCGTGAAGATTGATCCCGCCGCCGTGCCGCAAGCCGCCCGCAAAGCAGAGGGGTATGCCCTGACCATCACGCCCAAGGGGGCCACCGTCACGGGGGTCGATCAGGCGGGCGCGTTCTATGGGGTGCAATCCTTGTTGTCATTGATGCAAGTCTCCGGCCCAACCTCCCTGCCCGCCATGACCGTCGCGGATGCGCCCCGTTTTGACTACCGTGGTTTCATGGTGGATATCGCGCGCAATTTCCACAGCAAGGCAGCTGTCATGCGGGCCATCGACCAGATGGCGGCCTACAAGCTCAACAAACTGCACATGCATTTGTCCGATGACGAAGGCTGGCGCTTGCAGATTGCCGGGCTGCCTGAACTCACCGATGTCGGTGCCAAACGTTGTCTTGATCTCTCTGAAACCCAATGCCTGTTGCCGCAACTGGGCCAAGGCCCGGATAGCAAAACCGACGGCAGCGGTTATCTGACCCGCAACGACTTTATCGACATACTCAAATACGCCAAGGCCCGCCAGATTGACGTGATCCCGGAATTTGACATGCCCGGGCACTCCCGCGCGGCGGTGGTCTCCATGGAGGCGCGCTACAAAAAGCTGATGGCCGAAGGCAAGACTGCTGCGGCCAATGAATACCGCCTGGTTGATCCGGCCGACACCAGCGAAATCAATACCGTGCAGTACTACAACCGCCTCTCTACCCTCAACCCCTGCCTGCCCTCCACACTACGCTTTGCCGACAAGGTCATGGGCGAAGTGGCCGGAATGTACAAACAGGCCGGTGTGCCGCTCACCACCTGGCATTTTGGCGGCGATGAAGCCAAGAACATTTTCCTGGGTGCCGGTTATACCGAACAAGGCGGCAAAGAAACCGAGGGCAAAGGCCAGATTCCGGCGACGCGGCGCGATCACCCCTGGGCCAAATCGCCGGTCTGCCAGGCCTTGGTCAAATCCGGCAAGGTGGAAAATATTGAACATCTGCCCGATTACTTTGCCACCCAGGTCAACAGCCTCTTGCCCAAATACGGCATTGGCAACTTCCAGGCCTGGCAAGACGGGCTAAAAAATCTGCCCAATGCCAAAGCACTCTCTACCCCCACCCGCGTCAACTTCTGGGACACCCTCTACTGGGGCGGTGCGGACTCTGCCGCACAATGGAGTGCCAAGGGCTACGGCATCGTGATTTCCAACCCGGATTACGTCTACATTGATTTCCCCAATGAGATTGACCCGAAAGAAAGCGGCTACTACTGGGGCGCGCGCTCTAACCCGGTGAAAAAGATCTTCACCTTTGCGCCGGAAAACCTGCCCCAAAACGCAGAGACCTCGGTTGATCGGGATGGCAATGCATTCGAGATCAAATCGGGCGAAATCGCTCCCAGCATCACCGGCATGTCGGCGCAGTTGTGGAGTGAAGCCGTCCGCACCGATGCCAAGCTGGAATACATGATCTATCCGCGTCTGATTGCCGTGGCAGAACGCGCCTGGCACAAGGCCTCGTGGGAGTTGCCGTATCAGGCTGGCACCACGTTCAAGTATGGCGTCACCCAGCACGTCAACAGCAAGGCACTGAATGAGGACTACGCCGTGTTCGTCAACGCCCTGGGTGAGCGGGAAATTCCCAAGCTGGACAAGGCCGGAGTGAGCTATCGGCTACCGATGGTGGGCGCGCGCGTGGTGGATGGCAAACTGGCCGCGCTGGCGGAATTCCCCGGCGTACCGGTGCAGTACTCGCTGGATAACGGCAAGAACTGGCAACGTTACGACGCCGCACATGCCCCGGCGGTGAGCGATGCCACGCAAGTCCAGGTGCGCACGATCAGCCCGGATGGCAAACGCGCAGGTCGCGCCAGTGGCCTGAATTAAGCCAAGGCCCGCAGAACAAAAAGCCGCATCGTTTGATGCGGTTTTTTTATGGGTCACGCTGATCCGTCATTCCGGTCCGCGGCGGCCCCCTTGCGCCGGAATGACGCGGTGGTATGCCCGCATTGCAACCCCGGATTCCCGGACCTTCGGTCCTTCATCCGGGCTACAAAGTGACTTCCCCAGCACCGTAGCCCGGATGGAGCGAAGCGGGAATCCGGGGTGGCGATGTCGGCAAGAATGGTGTTGTACGGTGGGGGTGGGTTTTCAGGTGCGCGGAGGTCGCGAAATGGCCAGCGTTACAACCCCGGATTCCCGGACCTTCGGTCCTTCATCCGGGCTACGAAGTGATTTCCCCAGCACCGTAGCCCGGATGGAGCCGCAGGCGGGAATCCGGGGTGGCGATGTCGGTAGTCTTGATGAATATCAACAAACAAAAAACGACCCGCCGGGGTCGTTTTTTGTTTTGTGGATCAGGCCATTACAAAGCGGCCGGATCAATCTCGCCCACGTGGTTAAAGACGTGGTCCGGCTTGTACGGAAAGGTCTTGATCGACTCTTTGGTACTCACGCCCGACAGCACCAGCGCAGTCGTCATGCCCGCTTCCATGCCGCCCACGATATCGGTATCCATGCGGTCACCAATCATCACCGCGTCATCCGGATGCACACCCAGCTTGCGCGTCGCCAAGGTCATCATCAGCGCGTTGGGCTTGCCGACAATGTAGGGCGTCTTGCCGGTGGCGGCGGCAATAGCGGCCAGAATAGTGCCTGCGGCCGGTTCGTTGCCGCCTTCCACCGGGTCGATCATGTCCGGGTTGGTGCCGATAAACTTGGCGCCCCCATCAATCAGGCGCACGGCCTTCTTGAGTTGTTCGTAGGACAAGCTGGTGGTCTTGCCCACCACGACGTAATCCGGGTTCGACTCCGAAATCGAGAAGCCCACGTTATACAACTCGTTAATCAGACCGCCGCCGCCCACGACGTAGACGGTGGCATTTTGTTTCTGGTTTTTCAGAAACATCGCCGTGGCCATGGCGCTGGTAATAAAGTTGTCTTCAGTCAGACCCTTGATGCCCAGATGTTCCAGCTTCAGTTTCAGGTCCAGCGGGGTTTGCTCTGCGTTGTTGGTCAGGAACAAAAACGGCACATTGTCCTTGAGCAGACGCTGTACGAAATCGTTGGCGCCGGGGATCAAGGCTTTGCCCCGGTAAATCACGCCGTCCATATCTGAAATAATGCTTTTGGTCATGGCTTTGGTCTGTGTGGTGGTTCGGACTTGCATGATCATGCCGTTTTTTGTGATGCTATGGCTTGATCCGCATCGGGTTACGCAAACAGCATGACGCGAAACCGCCTTCTGCCGCAAGTTGCTCGCGGCAACAGCGGGGCGCTGGCATCATGTCAGACATGACCGAGACAGCTGCTACTCCCCCTTTTGCCGGGCTCACGCCCGATTGCGTGCTCAATGCCATCGATGCGTGCGGTTTGCGCACGGATGGTCGCCTGCTGGCACTGAACAGTTACGAAAACCGCGTGTACCAGATCGGCATTGAAGATGCCGCCCCCATTGTTGCCAAGTTTTACCGCCCTGCCCGCTGGAGCGATGCGGCCATTGCCGAGGAACATGCCTTCAGCGCAGAACTGGCCGAGGCAGAAATCCCCGTAGTACCACCGCTCACCATCAATGGCGCCACGCTGCATACTTTTGAAGGCTACCGTTTTGCGGTGTTTACCCGTCGGGGTGGCCGCGCACCGGAACTGGATGATCTGGATACGCTGGAATGGCTGGGCCGTTTTATGGGCCGCATCCACAGTCTGGGCGCGCTTACCCCGTTCCAGTTGCGTCCGGCCATCAACCCGGACACCTTTGGCATTACGCCGCGCCGGTTTTTGCTGGACAACGGGTTTATTCCGGCGGATTTGCGGGAAGCGTGGGAGAGCGTCAGCGCCCAGGCGCTTGATGGCGTCAAGCGCTGCTATGAGCGCGCTGGCGATACCAGCAGTATCCGGCTGCACGGCGATTGCCATGCGGGCAACATCCTCTGGACTGACGACGGCCCGCACTTTGTGGACTTTGACGATTGCCGCAGCGGCCCGGCCATTCAGGACTTGTGGATGATGCTCTCGGGCGAGCGCGCCGATATGACGGTGCAGTTGTCCGCCATCATGGAAGGCTATGAATCCTTTGCCGATTTCAACGCGCGGGAACTGCATCTGGTCGAAGCCCTGCGCACCTTGCGCCTGCTGCATTACAGTGCCTGGCTGGCCCAGCGCTGGGACGATCCAGCCTTCCCCGCTGCTTTTCCGTGGTTCAACACGCAACGTTACTGGCAAGACCGCGTACTGGAACTGCGCGAACAAGTTGCCCTGATGGATGAGCCCCCCCTGCCGTTGCGCGGATTTTGAAGCAGTTGTACCCAGCGTAACGGCACGCGCTGGCTTATCAATGCTCTATGTGTTCTCGCTACCCGTCCCTGTCCATTCAGCCTGAAACTGACAGCACCAAACTGTCGCCTTGCTATACCTTTTGCGTCAGTTGTCGTAGGCAAAACCCCTGATCCCGGTCAACCCTGCACCAAATCGGGGGTTAAGTGGCGGGATTCACAGGGATAAACGGTGTCGTAAGCGACATACACTTTTGTCGGCAACCACTAATAAGTCGCGCAATAAATGCCATTTGCTTACAATACTTGGTACTAACAAATCCAACCACTGACGCCTTTGGCGAAGGGCATACCGAGAAGATGGACCGGAACGCAGTACTGGCGCAAACCCGCAAGGAATTTCTCAAGGCCTTTGCCGAGGCTGTTGATGCGCTAACGCCGGTGTCGATGCAACGGCTCAATGAACTCGCCGACATTGCCGCCACTGCGGCCGACCGCTTTACCCGCTTTGATGCCCGCACCGCCTTGTTCAAACGTGAGGCGGAACTACGCCTGCAAATGAATCAGAAAATGGAAGGCTTGCTCAACCGCGCCTTTCAGACTGCCTACAGCACTTTCCGCCCCTCTTTTGCCGACGCCTTTACCCAGACAACCCTCAGCCTGATTGATACCTCTGCGCAAGACGAAGAAATGCGCATGGATAACATCATGCGGCGTTATCGCAATGCGGCGGAACAGCAACTGCGTGACCTGAATATCCGCATGGCGGTGCTATTTGGCCAGGAAGACATCAAAGAGCGTGAAAACCCGTTCCGCCCTTACCTGTTTACCCGCTGTATTACCCAATCGGTTGAGACCTTGCACCTGGAGGCAGAAACCGCCTCGGTGCTGATTGATCAGTTGGCGTCAGACCTGACCGAGTGGGTCGTGCGCATTTATGAAAGCCTGAATGAACACCTGGCCAGCGAAGGTATTGCCAGCACGCTGCAGTTGAAGATCCGCCGCAGCAAGCCCTCGCCATGGCAGCCAAATCAGCAACAGCCCGCCCCCGCCCATGCACCCGAACACATGGATGGCGGTGCGCATGACGGCAATTTTGTCGGTGAAATGCCCTTTAACCCGGCGGGTCTGGGTATGCCAGGCGGCATGCCCCAGGGTTTTCCCGGCATGCCACAGGGCATGCAGCAAGGCATGCCCCAAGGTATGCCTGGTTTTCCACAGCCCCAATCGGACCGCAGCGATCAGTTGCTGCAGTTTGTGCAGCATGCGCTGGGTCTGGGGCCGGAACCGGCCGCCATGCAGGCACACGCTCAGGGTGGCGGCATGCTGCCTGGCGGCGCACCTGGCATGGGTATGCCAGCGGGTATGGGCATGCCTGGTGGTATGCCCGGCGGCCCCGCGCCTGCGGGCTGGCCGGGTGGCTGGGGTGCGCAAGCGGCAGCGGCTGGCGGTCAATTTGGCGCGGCTGGGGGTGCAGGTGCTGCGCCGGCCTCAGAAGCGCCTCGGCGTAACTGGCTTAGTGCCACACAAGGCGTGGGCGAAGCCTTGCGCAATCTGTTTACCGGCAACGGTCGCGGTGCACCGGCCAGTGATGGTTATGCCGCTGAAGATCACTTGCCCTACCACGATGGCGACCTGGGCGCTGGCATCAGCGGCGGAGGGGGCGGTACGACCTTCCAGCACACCCCGCTGTCTGGCATGGTGGAAGAACTGCAGTACGCAGCCACGCCAACCGTTGACCAGATCATGGACAACGGCCGCATCCGCAACCTGATTCTGGAAGCCCGCTCCCGCCTGGCGGACGTGGCCAAAGACAATTCTGAACAGATGATCATCGATACGGTGGCCATGCTGTTCGAATTCATTCTGAGCGATACCGAAGTACCGGCCGAAGTGCGCGCGCAGTTGGGCCGCCTGCAATTCCTGGTGCTCAAAACCGCCCTGCTGGACCCCCAGTTCTTCACGCAATCGCACCACCCGGCGCGCATGCTGGTCAACCGCATCGGCTCGATCTCGCTGGGTTTGCGCTCGCTGGACCCGACGGGTGAGCGCATCAGCGTTGAAATCCGCCAGATCATTGAAACCCTGCTGGCCGACAAAACCGAAGGTCTGGCCCTCTTTGGCGCCATGCTGGATGAGTTTGACGCCTTTATCGCCCGGGAACTGCGCAATGCCAACTCCGCCGTGGGCAAGGCGGTGGAAGCCATTGAAACGGCAGAAAACCACACGGTGGAATACGCCCGCGTCAGCGGTACGCTGGGTGATGCGCTCTCTGCCTACCGGCTGGACGGCTTTTTGCAAGAGTTTCTGGTCAACGACTGGGCGCACGCCATTGAACGGGCTGGCCGCGTTGATCCGGATCGCGCGCTCAGTTACCGCCTGCTGGTGCCTGATCTGATCTGGAGCATTGCGCCCAAGGTGGGCGCGGGTGAGCGCAAACAATTACTGAGCATGATCCCGGGCATTCTGGCGACCTTGCGCTCTGGCCTGGAAGACTCTGGCCTGCCCCGCGCAGAACAGCAAAAGGTGCTGACCTGGCTGGCGGAATCCCACCGACTGGCACTGTCTGCCACGCATGTTCCCGCGCCAGTGCCACCGGTGGAAATGGTGCGGGAGAACTTTGTACATTTCCTGGCGCCTGAGCCCCAGGAAGACACACCGCAGATCCCGGTCTTTGATCGCCATATGGTGACGGAAGCCATTAACGAACTGGATGTGGAACTCGACCTGATCGACCACATGCTGGAAACGGAAGAACAGCCGTTGCCCCCGACCCCGATCGAGGCCCAAACCACCGCGACGGAAGAAGAAATTGCCCAGGACAAAGCAGTCGATCTGGGCTTGCAAGGCGGCGTGACGGTGGAAGTCAATCTGGACGGCCACCCTTCCCGCGCCCGCCTCGATTGGGTGAGCACCTCATCCACCACGCTGGTGCTGACGATTGAAGGCAATGACAAACCGTCCGTGGTCAGCGTCAAAATGTTCAAGCGCCTGCTGGCTGCGGGCCGCGCCCGCTTCCTGGAAAGCACGCCCTTGTTTGAGCGTGCCATCAACGCGCTGTTGACCTCGGCCGACAAAATGGATTCCGCCCCGGGCAACCCTTTCAATAGCGGCAAAGCGGCCGTGTAACGCCCGCCCAACCCACCCGGAAAAAGCCGGCGATTGCCGGCTTTTTTCATGGGTACACCTGGATCAGTGATGCCGCAGGCGGGCGTTGAGGATGGCAATCGCCAACGCCCCGGCAACCAGCCCCCAAAAGGCAGAGCCAATACCAAACAGCGACGTGCCACTGGCCGTCACCAGGAACGTGATCAACGCGGGCTCGCGCAGGTGATCTTCTTTCATGGCGGTGGCCAGGCTGCCAGCAATGGTGCCGAACAGCGCAATGCCGGCGATCGCCATCACCAGTTCTTTGGGAAACGCTGCAAACAGGGCCCCGATGGTGGCGCCAAACAAACCTGCCAGTAGATAGAACACACCCGCAAACACCGCCGCCAGATAGCGTTGTGCGGGGTCTTCGTGAGCATCTTTGCCCATGCACAAGGCCGCCGAAATGGCCGCCAGATTGACGGCAAAACAGCCAAACGGCGCCAGCAACAACGTGGTCAGCCCGGTCCCGGTCATCAGGGGCGAGACCGGCGTGTCATACCCGTTGGCACGCATGACTGCCACACCCGGCACATTCTGGGAGGCCATCGTCACCACAAACAGCGGAATCCCCACCCCCACCAGCACCTGCCAGGAAAACGCCGGCGTTGTCCAGACCGGCTGGGCCAGTTGCAGATGCACCCCATCCAGATGCAACTGCCCTTGCAGCGCCGCAATCACCGCGCCGATGACCAGTACCAGCAAGACTGCGTAACGCGGCCACATGCGTTTGAGTACCAACCAGGCGACAAACATGGACAGTACCAGCACAAAGTCTGTCTTCATGGCCACAAACACATTCATGCCAAAATGCACCAGCACCCCGCCCATCATCGCCGCCGCCACCGGTAGGGGCAGATGATTCATGACCTTTTCAAACCAGCCCGTCAGCCCGCTGATCAAGATCAACGCCCCACAAAACACAAAAGCCCCTAGCGCATAAGGCAAGGGCACGCCCGACAGCGACGTCACCAGCAAGGCTGCGCCTGGCGTTGACCAGGCCGTGACCACCGGCTTTTTGTAATACAGGCTGAACCCGATACAGGTAATACCCATGGCAAAGCCCAGCGCGGCAATCCAGGACGACAACTGGGCCTGGCTTGCCCCGGCGGCCAGCGCTGCCTGAAACACAATAGCCACCGAACTGGTAAACCCCACCAATACAGTGACGAGGCCGGCGGCAAGCGTAGAGAGCGGAAACGGGCGCGGCAACGACAAGGACATGAAGGAAACCTCTGCGGGCTGGATATGAACTTGATATTACGTTGCCATACGGGAGACGTACCGGTACAGCTTGGGGGGAAAGTGGGCGAACAGAAGTGGTTTTTTGGGTAAGTTGTTAATTCAACGCGCATTCCACGGACTCGCCATTCCGGTCCTCGGCGGCCCCCTTGCGCCGGAATCCAGCACCGTAGCCCGGATGGAGCGGAGCGGGAATCCGGGATGGCCATGTTCACCAGGACTGCATTTTTGCCGACATTGTCACCCCGGATTCCCGGCCGTTGGCCTTCATCCGGGCTACGGTTCCTGGATTCCCGCCTCCGCGGGAATGACGATGTGGTAGGCGTAGTGAATCCATCTTGCGGGCAAATGGCTTGCGGGGTTGGGTTGCCTTTTGATATTGCCGTTGCAGCACCGTAGCCCGGATGGAGCGGAGCGGGAATCCGGGGTGGCCATGTTCACCAGGACAGCGTCTTTGCCAACATTGTCACCCCGGATTCCCGGCCGCCCCGCTCCACCTGTCATCCGGTACATCCAACGGCTTTGTGGGGGTACCCACTCTGCAAAAGCAACAACTACCCCTTCAAAACACCTTCCGGAACGTAATATTGATCCGCAAATTCCCCGTCTCCGGGTGATATCCATCCGCCACCGGCAGCACGCCGTGATAAGCAAACCGCGACGGCCCGCCCCATACCACCACATCCCCATGCTCCAGCCGGTAGCGTGCCGGTTTGTCGGTACGGGCAAGGCCGCCAAACTGGAACACCGCCGGCAAGCCCAGCGAGACCGAGACAATCGGCGCGACACGGTCGTTCTCATCCCGGTCTTGATGCAAAGAGAGACGCGAGCCAGGGGTGTAGCGGTTGATCAGACACGCATCCGGGTCAAAATCGGGGAAACCCGCCGCTTGGGCAGCGCGGCGGGCCAGGTCAGCAAACGAATCCGGCAGCGCCGGCCAGGCCTGGCCGGTTTGCGGATCAATCCCGGCATAACGATAACCACGCGCTTCAGAGGTCCAGCCCACGCGCCCGCAGTTGGTCATGGCCACCGACATGGTGTAACCGCCAGGCGTGACCAGATGGCGGAAAGGCGCAACCGCGGTCACACTGGCCACGTCGTGTAGCAAGGTACTGGCCATGTCACGGGCAAAGCCGCGCAGCAACCAGGCGCCCGGCGCCAGTTGTTCGTCGCCTTGCGCCATGCCGTCAAACAGGTCTGCCATACTCACTCGGTATTCTCCGCTTCGCGCGCCAGCAAGGCCCGTTTGCGTTCTACGCCCCAACGGTAACCCGACAACGCGCCGTCATTGCGCACGACACGGTGGCACGGGATTGCCACCGCCAGTTTATTGGCCGCACAGGCTTGCGCCACGGCGCGTACCGCACGCGGCTGGCCTATGCGCCCGGCAATATCGGCATAACTGGCCGTGCTGCCCGGCGGAATCGCCCGCAAAGCTTGCCAGACCCGCTCCTGGAAGGCCGTACCGCGAATATCCAGCGGCAGTGCCAAACCATGGGCCGGATGATCAACAAAGCCGATCACTTGCGCCATCCATTGTTCAAACCGGGTATCGGCACCGATCAATTGCGCCTTGGGGAAACGATCTTGCAGATCGCGGACCAGTTCATCCGGTTCGTCACCCAGCAAAATACTGCACACACCTTGTTCGGTGGCTGCGACCAGGATGGCGCCCAGCGTGCATTGGCCTACCCCAAAGCGGATGGCCTCGCCCTCCCCGCCACGCTGGTAGCCCTTGGGTTTCATACCCAGCATTTCGGTGGATTTTTCGTAAAAGCGCCCACTGGACCCGAACCCCGCTTGATACAAGGCGTCCGTCACATTGTCAGCGCGTTGCAGCTCGGCCCGCACGCGCCCGGCGCGATGCGCTGCGGCGTATTCGCGCGGGGTTACGCCGGTAATGTCCTTGAACACATGGTGAAAATAGTAACGACTCAGCCCGGCCGCAGCGGCCAGTTGCGTCAATGAAGGCAGGTTCTCGGCGGTTTCGATCAGCCGGCAAGCCCGCGCGACCGCTTCGGCATGCTGGCTGGCGAGCGAATCCTGATCCGGCTTGCAGCGTTTGCAGGCACGCAGGCCGGCGGCTTCGGCCTCGGTCTGGCTGGTGTAGAAATACACATTCTTGCGCAAGGCATGGCGCGACGGGCAGGACGGGCGGCAATACACGCCCGTGGTGCGCACGCCGTACCAGAACAAACCGTCGGCGTGCGTATCCCGCCGCTGGACTGCATCCCAACGTTCGTCGTCATTGATAAAAACCGCGTCCGGCGCGGTATCTGGTTTGGCAGACATGGCAAATTGGGCAGACATGATGGCTCCCGGTTCATCGACACCCGTATGGTCGGTCAATGCAATCCCGGGCGAACTCCGCGCCTTGCTTTCAAATTGAAGGCCAGACGATCCGGTCATTATGCGGCGTTTGCCAGGCTTGTGGTGCGGGCATATGCTTGGTGCATAGACGGGGTCTTTGGTGCAGGCTCTGACTTCAAATGGGGCAAGGTCATGCGTGGCACAAGCATCGTACGGGTTCTGGCGCTCACGGCACTGGTGATCATCGTCGGCCATTATTTCTTTCCGACGCAATGGCTGCACGTCACTGATAACGGTCAGCCAGTACACCTGGTCCCGTTCTGGGCCATGCTGGTGGGTAGCGCGCTGCTGGCGCTATTGCTGGATGGATTGCTGGTTACGCTGTTGATGCTGCTGCTCGCAGGCTCGTCCATGTTGCTACTGGGCCTCATTTTGCTACCCCTGCTGGCCGTGGGTCTGATCATTTGCATGATGCTGCCGCTGTTGCTGCCGGGTGCGCTGTTGGGTCTGTTTGTGGCGGTGATTGTCATGCGCAACAAGGCGCAGCAGCGACGCGCCTGATTGTTCCCCATCTGTCCGGCATCAACCCGCCCGCGTGGCCTGTGCCGGGTTCACGCTGCCCGCCATCCGCATAAAACTCACGCCTGCCGCGCAGATGGCGAAGATTGCGGCCGTCAGCAAACTGCTGCGCGTACCACCCTGCCCAAACAGACCAAACATCAGCGCCACCAGAGATGCCCCCGTGGTCTGGCCCACCAGCCGTGCGGTACCCAGCATGCCGCTGGCGCCGCCGCTGCGATGCGCCGGGGCGGAAGAGAGAATGGCGAAGTTGTTGGGCGACTGGAAAAAACCAAACCCGATCCCGCACAGCGCCATGCGCCAGATGATATCCAGGCTGCCTGGGTTAGCGGGCAACAAGGCCAGCAACAGCAAACCGGCCGCGAACAGCGCCAGGCCAATCCCGCCCAGCATGCCCGGCGAGTATTTTTTCTCTACAAGGCGTCCCGCCAATGGTGCAGTGACCACAATGGCCAGGGGCCAGGGCGTCAGTAACAAACCGGTCTGTGTGGCCGACAGGTTGAGGTTTTCCTGCAAGTAAAACGGCAGCGAGACCATCGCCAGCATCTGCGCACTGAAAGAACAGATGGAGGTACAGATAGACAAGCTGAACAAGGGAATACGCAGTAAATCCACCGGCAGCATGGGCGCACTCAGCGTCAATTGGCGGCGCACAAACAGATAACCCACGGCCAGCGCCATGACCAACATACCCAGCACCAGCGGTTTGTTGGCGTTATGCCCCAGGCCATCAATGCTGAAAATCAGCAAGCCAAAGGTCGCCGCGTTGAGCAACGCGCTTTTCAGATCAAAACCGTGGGTGGCCTTGTGGGCATTGACCGGCAGGGACTTCATGGCGATGACAAACGCCAGCACGCCCAGCGGCAAGTTGATGGCAAACAGCCACTGCCAGTTGGCGACAGCCAGAATACCGGCCGCAATGGTCGGCCCTGCCGCCGAGGAAAGCGCCACCACCAGCGAATTGATCGCCATGCCGCGCCCCAGTTGCTGTTTGGGATAGATCAGCCGCACCAGCGCCGTATTCACGCTCATCAGTGCGGAAGCGCCAAAACCTTGCAAGATGCGGGCAATGGTCAAGGTCAGCAGCGAATCAGACAGCGCACACAATACGGACGTCACGGTAAATACCGCCAGACCAATCTGGTAAATGCGCCGGTATCCGTAAATATCTCCCAGCGAGGCAAACGCCAGCAAAGACACCGTGGTGGCCAGTTGATAAGCGTTCACCACCCAGATGGAGGCCGCCGGGCTGGCATGCAGATCATGGGCAATGGCCGGCAAAGCCACATTGGCAATGGCGCCATCCAGCACGGCCATGCTGATGGCCAGCGCCAGCGTCAGGATGGCCCAATAGCGCGCGGGCAGCGGCAGACCGTTGTATTCGGGTGACATGGATTTCCAGTGGCGATCTGGCGCGCACGCCATTTGATTTCATTGGCAATCAGTCTAGAAAAAACCCGTATTAATGTCGATAATATCAATCGACTCATTTGATATGTTTTACGACTCAATGGAACTACGCCAGCTCCGCTACTTTGTGACAGTGGCCGAAGAACTGCACTTTGGCCGCGCCGCTGAACGCCTTGGCATCACCCAGCCACCGCTCTCACAACAAATCCAGGCGCTGGAACAGGACATGCAGGTGCGGCTGTTTAATCGCACCAATCGGCGGGTGGAATTGACCGAAGCCGGGCGTACCTTTCTGGATCACGCGCGCCGCATCTTGCAGCAACTGGAGTACGCGGTAGAACAAGCCGTCCATGCACACCGTGGAGAATCCGGCGAGTTGCGGCTGGGGCTAACGGGCTCTGCCCCGTATACCGCCGTGTTTGGCCGCGCTATCCACGCGTTTCGGGAACACCATCCGGCCGTGCAACTGACCCTGCGGGAAATGACCACGCCGCAGCAAATCAATGCCTTGCTGGAACGCTGGCTGGATATGGCGGTCATCCGGCCCATTGCCCTGCCCGAATCGCTGGCCGTGCTTGAACTGATGCGCGAGCCCCTGGTGGTCGCCATGCACACCAGCCATCCGGCCGCGCGTAGCCAGCCGACGGACAAGGTGTCGCTGGCACAATTTGCCGACGATGATTTTGTGATGCTGCCACGCGGCATGGGTATTACCATGGCCGATCAGGTCTGGACGCTGTGCCGGGATGCCGGATTTGTACCGCGCGTGGCTCAGGAAGTGCGTGAAACCTCGACCCAGGTGGCCTTGATTGCCGCCGGTTTCGGGGTGGCTATCCTGTCAGCGCTGCAGCAGCGCATCCAGGTGGAAACCGTCACCTACCGCACCATTGCCGACCCCGCCGCACAAACGGCGGTCTGGCTGGCATGGCGACGCGAAAATCCGCCACCGCTGGTGCGTGCCATGCTTGATATTGCGCGGGCAGAAGTACGCAATGCGGGTGGATAAACAGCCCGCCTGGCCCCATCTGGTGAAAAGGCTGTATATCCCGCCCGACTCACGGGATAATTGCAGGTATAGCAAGTTGCCAAACCCGCCATGACTTAAAGGATCACAATGGCCATTACCCTCAAGACACCCGAACAGATCGAATCAATGCGCGTGGCCGGCCGCCTTGCGGCGGAAGTACTGGAAATGATCAGCGAGTACGTGCAACCGGGTGTCTCGACGGAAGAACTGGACCGGCGTTGCTTTGAGTACATCACCAAGGTGCAGAAGACCATTCCGGCCAATGTCGGTTATCACGGTTTTCCCAAAACCTTGTGTACCTCGGTCAACGGCGTGGTCTGTCACGGGATTCCCAGCCCCAGGGAAATCCTCAAGGATGGCGATATCGTCAATATCGACGTCACGGTGATCAAGGATGGCTGGCACGGCGACACCAGCCGCATGTTTTACGCCGGCACCCCGTCCAATGCCGCCCGCAAGCTGGTCGATACCACCTTTGAAGCCATGATGGCCGGTATTGAAGTGGTGCGCCCTGGCGCCACCCTGGGCGACGTGGGCCACGCCATTCAGACTCTGGCGGAAAGCCGTGGTTATACGGTAGTACGCGAATACTGCGGTCACGGCATAGGCCGGGTGTATCACGAAGAACCGCAGGTGTTGCATTACGGCCGCGCGGGCACCGGTTTGCGCCTGAAAAAAGGCATGACCTTTACCGTTGAGCCCATGATCAATGCGGGCGAAGCCGGCGTGCGTTCACTGGCCGATGGCTGGACCGTAGTGACGCGCGATGGCTCGCTGTCGGCCCAATGGGAACACATGATTACGGTGACGGACGACGGGTTTGAAATCCTGACGCCGTGGCCGGAAAACTTTACTTATCAAGGGTGAGCGTTGCTGGCGCCGCCCTGTTCTACCCCACCCCGTTTCAAGGATTGCCTGTGAAGAGCAAAGCCCCTTTTTCTGCGTTGCCGCTCTCTGCCGCGCAACTGGCCAACCTGGCCAGCCTTGATTATCAAGAGATGACCGACATCCAGGCCAAAAGCCTGCCGCTGATTCTGGATCGCAAGGATGTCATTGCCCAGGCCAAAACCGGCAGCGGCAAGACCGCGGCCTTCGGGCTGGGGTTGTTGCATAACCTGAACCCGACGCTGTTTGCCATTCAGGCGCTGGTCATCTGCCCCACGCGGGAACTGGCTGACCAGGTGGCCAAGTCGCTGCGCCAACTGGCGCGGCACATGGACAACATCAAGATCCTGACGCTGTGTGGCGGCTCGCCCATGGGCCCGCAGATTGGCTCGCTGGAACACGGTGCGCACATCATCGTTGGCACGCCGGGCCGGCTGCACGATCACCTGGCGCGCGGCACGCTGGACCTGCGCCGCGTGAGCATGCTGGTGCTGGATGAAGCGGACCGCATGATCGACATGGGTTTTTACGACGAAGTGGTCAACATTGTCCGGCAGTGCCCCAAGCACCGCCAGACCATGCTGTTCTCCGCCACGTATACCGAAGATATCCGCAAGCAAAGCGCGGGTTTCCTGCGTCAGCCGGTGGAAATCAAGGTGGAGTCTTTCCACGACGCCAACCACATTGAACAGCGGTTTTACGATGTAGAACACACCCGCCGGAACGATGCGGCAGCGCAGATCATTGAACACTTCCGTCCGGTATCCACCCTGGCGTTCTGTAATACCAAGATCCATTGCCGCGAACTGGCCCAGGCCCTGCGCGAACGCGGTCTGTCCGCGCAAGCGCTGTATGGCGACATGGAACAGCGCGACCGCGATGAGATTCTGGTGCGCTTTGCCAACCGCAGTTGTTCCGTGCTGGTCGCCACCGACGTGGCCGCGCGCGGGCTGGATATTGCCTCGCTGGACATGGTACTGAACGTGGATGTCTCACGCGATGCGGAAGTCCACGTGCACCGCATTGGCCGTACCGGTCGCGGCAAGGAACGTGGCCTGGCGGTCACGCTGGCCTCGGCGGACGAGAAAAAGTGGGTGCGCCTGATTGAGGAATACCAGCAAGGCGTCAAAGCCGTCTGGCACCACCTGACCGAAGCCGCGCCGGCAGATGGCAAAACCCTGCAACCGCCCATGGCAACGCTGGAAATTGCCTCCGGCCGCAAAGACAAACTGCGTCCCGGCGACGTGCTGGGTGCGCTGACGGGTGACGCCGGCTTCAAGGGTGAGCAGATCGGCAAGATCAACGTGTTCGATTTCTCCACCTTTGTGGCGGTCGAACGCAATATTGCCTACGAAGCGTTGCAACGCCTGAGCAATACCAACATCAAGGGCAAACGCTGCCGGGTGCGCTTGCTGGATGAGTAACCACGCTGCTGGCAGGCGCTAACGCCCTGCCAGCAACGGGCCCAGTTCATTCATGTGCCCAAACACCCGCACCCCGGCGGGTACAGGTTCCTCTGCCTGATGGGGCTGATAAAACAGGGCCTGCATCCCTGCCGCTACGGCGGCAGTCACGCCGGTCGGGCTATCTTCCACCACCACGCATTGCGCTGGTGACGCCCCGTATTGTGCGGCCACGTGCAAGAACAAACCCGGATCAGGCTTCCAGATACCCACGTCGTAAGCACTATGCAGACGCTCCCCAAATACGGCGCCAGCCCGGTCACCGTCAGGGCATGGCGCATTTTGGCGAGCGGACCATTGGAAACCAGACAGAACGGCAAGGACAACTGGCGGATCATGTCCAGCACCCCGGGCATGGGCACCAACTCGTCATCGAACAGTTGCGCCACGCGGGCCCGGTAACGGGCTTCAAAGTCATCTGGCAAGGGGTGGCCAATGCGGCGGGAGAGATCGGCGGCAATGGGGGCAAACTTGACCCCGCGATAACGCGCCACCATCCCTTCAAGGGTTTCATCCAGTTGCGGCAACAACTCCAGAAACGCCTGATTACACAGTCGTTCGCTGTCAACCAGGGTGCCATCCAGATCAAAACAAACCAGTTCTACTGCAGACATCCAGGTACAACCTCAGGCACGAAACATGCCGTTCAGCATACCCGCCAACGCGGGCAGTGACTAGGCAACGGGTTGCGCTGCAGCAACGACAATTTCCTCACCCAGCAAGGTGTGGATTTCTGGCTGTACCAGCGCCAGCATGCTGAACGCCGTGCCGGTATCCATAAAGCGATCAGCCGCAGCCCGACAACTTGACTCGTCTTCCCAGACGAGGCGGTCAAAAAAGTAACCGTCGCCTTCGTACAGTTCATAGGCCACAAACCCTGCCTGTACGCGCAACCACGCCAGCATGTCCTGAGTCAGCGCTAGATAAACATCGTGGGCATTGGGGTCTTTGAGGCGAGACTGGACAAGCTGAACGAACATGCAAACTCCGATGGGTTTATATCAGGTTGAATTTATACTTACATATTAAACAAGTTTTAAAAAATTTGCAGGTAATCATTTAGCCGGAATTGCACACCATCCGGTATGTTTTATGTCGCAGTGCAACATCCACAACGCAACCGGTAGTTTCAGGATTACAGTCGTAAAAAAACACGCCGCGCAGGACGTGTTTTTTGTGCATTCCGAGGTGGTTTGTCAGTGACTGGCAGAGGCCTTGGGGGCCTTGGCGGTGGCGGGCGGTGCCAGATTCCACTCCCCGTCTGCACCTTTGCAATAAGACGGGTTCATGACATCGTTTTGCACCTTGTTGATAAAGTTAAGCTTCACCTGGCGGCAACTCAGGCCATTGCGCTCAAACTCACGGCTCGGGGTGATTTTGACTTCGGTCGGGTTGCTTTTTTGCGTATCGGCATTGCTCCAGGATTCGCTCTGGCCAATCTTGCTGTGCTCTAGCGCATCGCTAATGGTTTTATCCAGGCTGGCAATCTCGTCCGGCTTGAGGCGGCTCAGCGGGGTATTGCTCATGAAGCCAAGCCCGGCGGCATGCACCTGGCCGATCAATGCGGCACAAATCAACGCTGTTGTTATGAGGGTCTGTCGGGTTCGCATTTCGGTGTTCCTCAACGTTTTTCCGGATACAAGATTGGGTACTTCATTTTAAGGGGCAGGCCAGACGATCGCTGACTGGCGTGCGCTTCATACTGAAAAATCGGCGGCGTAATCCGCTTCGGTTCTGGCTTGCAAGCGACCAGAACGACACGCTTTCGAGAACGCATCATAGTCAATGTCGACCTGTGCCGCATACGCCATTGCATATTTACCAAGTGCCCCGGCCATGCTTTCGCTCTTGCCCAGATAACCACTGATTTCCGCCGCCATGCCCCCGGCGCGCGCGTGGGAACGCGCCAGTGCCCAGCCGCAAGCGCGAGCGTAACCGGTCAGACGTTCTGCATCATACAAATCAACCTGGGCAGAGACCTTCATGTCGCGCAACTGGCGCAGATAAAAGTGGCGGCCAGAGGGGCCGGTCGACCAGCCCAGGAAAATATCGCTGGAGGCCTGCATCAAGCGTTGACCATCGACCACCCGGCGACCCTGATGTTGCAACGGTGATTTGCTTTTCACATAGGGAGCCAGCACCGAGGTTGCCGCTTCTTTGATCTGCAAGAACAAGGGTTTGCCTTGATCATCCATCATCAGCGCCACAAGGCAGCGCGTGCCGACGCTGCCTACCCCGACCACCTTGAACGCCATGTCATGCAGTGAGAAGCGCTCCAGCAACAGCCGGTGGCTAGGCGCAATGGTGCCGCTGTATTCCTTGTAAAGTTTTTTGATCAATTCTTCCGGGCCGCCCAGTTGCACCCAGTCATCCACTTCATCAAACAGCGAGGTATTGCTGTGAATGTGAAAAACCGCTGGCGGTGCATCCCGGATTTTCCATTTACCGTTTTCCAGCACGCCCAGTTTGGGCAGCAATTCTTCGCTACTGCGCCGGTCTGCCTTGGCCATGCCTTCCTTGACGATCTTGCGCCCTTCAGCCGTTCTGGATTGCTCCAGAATCCGGTCAAAGGTGATCTGGTCGTACCAGACATCCAGCGCGCCCATCTGTGCGTATTCGCCCATGTATTGCTGATAGGTCCGGGCCGCAGTCCAGGCCATTTCTTCGGCCGCCACATCACCGTGGCCCAAGTGGCGCGCCGCCACGGCAAAGCTGGCACAAAGACGCTTGAGATCCCATTCCCACGGGCCGGGATGGGTTTCATCAAAATCGTTCAGATCAAACAACAAATGGCGCTCTGGCGTGGCAAATCCGCCAAAGTTGGAGAGATGACAATCGCCGCAGATCTGGAAATAAATGCCCGAGTCTGGCGTGCCGGACAAATCATGAGCCTGCAAAATGGCGCTGCCGCGGAAAAATGCAAATGGCGACGTCAGCATGCGCGCATAACGCAATGGCACCAACCGCGCCACCCGGCCTTCGCTATTGGCTTGCAGTAACAGGATAGGGTCTCGATCACACTTGCCCGGATGATCATGCGTACCCCGTTTGACCGCTTTGCGCGCTTCCACACCACGGGCAATCCGGTCTTCCAGGGTGATTTCATGTTTGCGCATTCATGACTCCATTGCGAGATGGCAGAGGGCAGCCCGCCCGCCTCTGCGAATAGTCACAGAATAGCCCGCCATGGCGCAATTGCCCGACCAACCCAAAACCAGGCGGCAACCGTGCGGGGAATCAATCAGGAAACAGCATGGATGCGGTCAAGCGCACACCCCAGCCGGGGGTGCTGTCCGGGCGGCTGATCCAGTATTTTCCTTCCACGCCCAGCATGGCTTTTTCGCTGCCGAAGGAAAACATGCGCGATAACCCGGCGCTGACGGGCACAGTCCAGACCTTGCCCACCCAGTCATAGGTGGTTTCTGAACCCAGTGACCAGATCAGACCGGAATGCTGGCTGATCGACACAAAGGGCTGCACGGCCGAGGTGCTGGCATTGCCATGCAAAGCCGGTACGGTGTAAGACCAGATATGATTGGCTTCTACCCCCCAGCTCCAGCTCTCGTTCTGCATCATCAGCACGCCAGAGGGGCCGGCCCCCCAGCGCGGTAAGCCGTTGGGAGAGTTAAGTGTACTTTCGCCCAGAAACGCCGTGCCGCCCCCGACCACCCAGGCGCCTTCGTTGACCTTGGCGGGCACCAGCAACAGGTTTTGCACATCCTGGCCGCTGCCATAGGGGTTGGAGCCGGGTAACAAATCGGAGTGAGAACCGCTCAATAGCGGTTGGGAAACAAGGGACCACTGATTGCCGAGCGTATAGGCAGAAGGCCCGAAGCCGGATGCCTTGGTGTTCCAGCCATTAGCCGCCGCATTGCTACCCATGCGTTCGGGGGCCAGGGCATTATCGGGCGCAGCAGGCTGCGCCGGCGAAAAATGATCATCTGCCAGTGCCACACCGGCAAGACTGGCGGCCAGCACGCAACCCGTCACAAGCTTGGTTAAGCCCGTTTGCATACCCATCTCCCGGCCGTTGCGCCTCTTTGGGCGGCGGTGCCGTATTTTTATCGATCTTGTGTGTGCCGCGACAGTTGCAAAAAGCCGCCGGTGCATTGTGCATTGCTCACCCCTAACGTTAGACGCTTGTAAGTCTTTGCGTTAGGCAGACTGTTGGACAAACGGCGCCGCCGGTCAGGCAGTGACACCAACAACACCCAAAACCGGCGCCACAGAGTCCGGATAATGTTGCGGCCGGTACGGCCAGAATGAGGAAAGACGCGTGTTGCAGCGCGACACCCGTCAGCTTGCTGCCCCTTTGGAGAAGCTGTGGACGGATCTGTTACCAGCGTCGCACAGAAACAACAAAGCCCGGATTAACCGGGCTTTGTCAGTGAAGCTGCTGGTCAATCAGGCCAGCGCGGGCGAGCGCGGATTGCGCTGATGCAGTACCACGGTCAACACTACGCCAGCGGCAGCGGCCAGCGCCGCAATGCAAAAGATCGCCGGATAACCGTAACCGCTGATGACCAACCCTGCCACCGGTCCAATCAGACCCAGGGCAACATCCAGGAACACTGAATACGCGCCCAGCGCGGCACCACGACTGGCGGCCGGCACCAGCGCTACGGCCTCAACCCCCAGCGCCGGGAATACCAGCGAGAAACCAATGCCGGTCAACGCCGCGCCGACCAGCGCCATGGTGGGGGTAAGCGCGTTCCACAACAGCGTCAGGCCAATGCACTCCACCACAAACGAGACGATAGCCACTTTGAAACCGCCATAGCTATTGATGCTGCGGGCAAACACCAGCCGCGTTGCGACAAAGCACAGGCCGAACATCGACAGGGTAAACGCCGCGTTGGGCCAATGCCGGCTGGCGTAGAACAGCGTAACAAAGGTGGCAATCGTGCCAAAACCAGCGGAACCCAGCGCCAGACCGGTGCCGTAGGCAAACACCTTGCCCAGCACGCTACGAAATGGCAGACGTTCACCATGCACGATCGGGGAAGCTTTACGCGGCAAGGCCAGCGCCACGCCAATCACGCCCAGCAACATCACCACCACACCAATGGATGCAAAGCCAATATGCTGGGTCAGCAACACGCCCACTGGCGCGCCCACGGCCAACGCACCATAGGTGGCGACACCGTTCCAGGAAATCACCTTGGCGGTATGTTGCGCGCCCACCGTGCCTATGCCCCAGGTAATCGCCCCGGTACCGCAACAACTTTCCGCAAAACCCAGCACCAGTCGGCCAATCAGCAACAGGGTCAGGCTCAGCAGCGGAATATGGGTGGTCAACGCCGCTGCCAGCATGAACACGCCACTGACGCCTGCGGCGGCCAGACCGTAAAGCACGGTGCGCTTGGCGCCCATGGTGTCAGACATGCGCCCGGCATGCGGGCGGCTGGCCAGCGTCGCCAGATATTGTGCGCTGATCGCCAGACCTGCCAGCACCGAGCCATAGCCCAGATCGTTATGCACGTAAGACGGCAGCACCGCCAGCGGGATACCAATGGTCAGATACGCCAGAAACGTAAACAGGACGATACTCACCACGCGCAGCGTGACGTTTTCGTCCTGGGTTTCGGTGATAACAGGGGTGGTACTGGATTCTGAAGACATGGATTGCAGCCGGTCTGGTCAAACAAGATTTTGCACGAGCACAAAACTGGACCGGTCGGTTTGATGCGGAGCAGCAAAATGTGCGCAAACTGAATGATAGGCCCAAACCTGACCGCGCTGTATCATTCATGCCCGAAAATGACCGTTTTCTTATTTACAAACTGTACAAAAATACCTACCTATGCCTTATCTGATTGTCATCAACGTGGTTTGGGCCTTGTCTTTCAACCTGATCGGCATTTTCCTGGCCGGGCATGTTGATAGCGACTTTGCCGTGCTGACCCGCGTCGCCATTGCCGGCCTTGTGTTCCTGCCCTTCACTGCCTGGCGCGCGATTCCCGCCATGCGCAAACTGGGCACCATGGCCGCCGGGGCTTTGCAGTTTGGTGTGACCTATCTGCTGCTCTACCGCTCTTTTCACTTTGTGAGCGTGGCCGAAGTCTTGCTGTTCACCATCTTCACGCCGATCTATATCACGCTGCTGGACGACCTTTATCAGCGCCGCTTCAACCGCCGCGCGTTTGGGGCCACGCTGCTGGCCGTGCTGGGCTCCTTGATCATCCGTTATGACCATATCGACGCCAACGCGCTGACCGGCTTTATGTTGCTGCAACTGGCCAACCTGACCTTTGCGGCGGGTCAGGTGGGCTACCGGCAACTGGTACGGCGTTACCCGGTCAGCCTGCCAGAATATCGTTCATTTGGTTATTTCTTTGCCGGCGCCCTGATCGTCGCCCTGCCCTCGTTTCTGATCTTTGGTAACCCGGCCAAATTGCCGACCTTGCCGGAGCAGTTTGCTGTGCTGGCCTTCCTGGGGCTGGCGTCTTCCGCGTTGGGGTTTTATTGGTGGAACAAGGGTGCGTGCATGGTTGACGCCGGCACGTTGGGTGCCATGAACAATATGCATATCCCGATTGGGTTGCTGATTAACCTGGTGTTTTTTAACCAGCATGCGGATGTGGTGCGGTTGGTGGCTGGCGGGGTGGTGATGTTGGGGGCGGTTTGGTATTCCAGGGGTGGAAACAGGGTTTAGGTCCTGGCACTCGCTGCTCTGCGCGGCAGGCTTATTCGTTTATTGCCTTGACTGCTATATGTAACACGCTGGCTTTTGTAAGCGCCTTCGGCGCAGTGTTTAAAAGCATTTAATACCCGCGGTGGCGGGAGCACCCTACTTTCTTTGCTTCACCACCTCGGCGGCCCCAAAGAAAGTAGGCAAAGAAAGGCGACCCCCGGGCTTTTCCGCTCCGCGGTTCCCTCAATCAGTCGGGAGCCTGGGGTCTCCCTCCCTCAATCGGAAAAGTCCTCGACAGGGGGAAACGTCAAAAACAACTACAATCCCGAAACCCAACACCAACACAACTGCCAATTCAACCGGCATCCCACTCGCTCGTCATTCCGGCCTTGAGCCGGAATCCAGCTGCAATGCATGCACGCTGTTCAGAGTAAATCCGAAGTGAAGCAGTCGGCCACCGCAAGCAGCCCGTTGGGCTGCGGACTGGATTCCCGCCTTCGCGGGAATGACGAAGTGGTGAGGCGGGCCAATCATTCTTGCGGGCAGACAGTTTGCGGGCTTGGGGGCTTTCGCTTTGGCTTTGGCTTTGGCTTTGGCTTTGGCTTTGGCTTTGGCTTTGGCTTTTGACCTCCCTCCCCTCCGGCAGTGCCGAGCATCGCAGCGGGGCCCGGGGTTTCGGCGAGGGGTGTCTGAGCGCAGCGAGTTCCCGAGCCTGCCGGGCCACGCGAGAAGCGCAGGGAACCCACGAAGTGGGCGCTGTCGCAGGGGGCGCCTTTCTTTGCTTACTTTCTTTGGCGACGCAAAGAAAGTAAGGTGCTCCGGCCACCGCCGGTATCAAACCCACCACGCCGCAAGGCGCTAAACCCCAAACAAAAAAGCCCCAGATCATCCGGGGCTTTTTTGTTTCAACCACCACAACCCATCACTTGGCAGCAGAAGCCGTCTGCGTCATCTGCGACGCCTCCCACCCACCACCCAGCGCCTTGATCAACAGCACATTGGCGGTAAAGCGCCGCTGCTGCACATCCAGCGCAGTGCGCTGGGCGCTCAGCAAAGAGGCCTGGGTCGTCGCCACATTGACATAAGTCGCCGTTCCCGCCTTGTACTGGTTGAACGCCAGATCAGCCGAATCCTTGGCAGCCTTCACAGCCAGGTCCTGGGTCTGGGCTTCGTCTTGCAAGATACGCAGCGCGGCCAGGTTGTCTTCGACCTCTTGCAAACCACCCAGTACGGTCTGGCGATATTCCGCGACGGTGGCGTCGTATTGGGCCTGCGCTTCTTGCTGCCCCGCTTTCAACAGGCCACCTTCAAACAGCGGTTGGGTCAGACCGGCACCCAGCGACCAGATGCGGTTGGGCAGGTCGAACAGATTGCCCCATTCATTGCCCTGGTAACCGCCGGAGCCAGACAGCGTCAGCGCCGGGTACATGGCGGCGGTGGCGACGCCGACGTTGGCGTTGGCTTGCGCGACGGCACGTTCGGCCGAGGCAATGTCCGGGCGGCGTTGTAGCAGATCAGACGGGAGCCCCGCCGGAACATCCGGCAGCGTGGCCATCAGCGCGGGTTGCTCGGGCAGGCTGAAATTGGCCGGGGCCTTGCCAATCAGGATGGCGATGGCGTGTTCAAGCTGTGCGCGCGACATGCCCAGATCGGTCTGCGATGCCTGCGCCGTCAACAGTTGCGTTTGGGCCTGGGCGACGTCAGCGCGGGTCACGATGCCGGCCTTGTACTGGTTTTGCGTCAGCGTCAGTGACTTCTGGTAGGCGTCGACCGTCTGGTTCAACAGCACTTTCTGGGCATCAATCACGCGCAGCTGGAAGTAATCTTGTGCCAGGGTGGCCTGGGCAGAGAGCAAGGCCCCGGCCAGGTTCGCCGCAACCGCTTGCGTGTTGGCGTCCTGAGCTTCGACCTGGCGACGCACCTTGCCCCAGATATCCGGCTCCCAACTGGCGTTCAGTGTTGCCCCGTAGTTGTTCTTTACGGCGCTGCGCTGCACGGTGGTGGTTGAGCCACCGGTGCCGCTCACGGTACTGGTGTTGCTCTGGCTGCGCGAGGCAGACAGATCCAGCCCCAGCGTGGGCCAGTAAGCAGCGCGGGCCACATCACCGGCGGCCTGGGCCTGGCGATATTGCGCTTCAAACTGTTTGACGGTCTGGTTGGTGACTTGTACCTGATCGATCAAACCATTCAGCGTGCTGTCGTTGTAGGCCTCCCACCACTTGCCACGCGGCGAGAGGTCTTGCGGGTTGGCCTGTTTGAAGCCCTGGGCTTCCTTGAACGCCGTACCGGCGTCCATCTGCGGCGCGCCTTTGTAGTCTGGGCCGACGGCGCAGCCGGTCAGCGCCGCCACAACGGCAAAGGTCATCAGGGTAAGTGTCAGATTGCGTTTCATTTAGCGGGCTCCTGCGCCACTTTGCGCGTCAAACGTCGTTTGTGCTTCGGTCCGGCCCAAACGGCGCAGACACCAGAAACGGAAACGGTCCAGGTACAGATACATGACAGGGGTGGTGTACAGCGTCAGCACCTGGCTGACCACAAGACCACCAACGATTGAAATCCCTAACGGCTGACGCAGTTCAGCGCCATCGCCCTGTCCGAGCGCCAAAGGGATGGCCCCGAGGATGGCCGCCATGGTCGTCATCATGATCGGGCGGAACCGCAACAGGCAGGCGTGATAGATGGCCTCACGCGAGGTCATACCCTGTTTGCGCTCTGCCTCCAGGGCAAAGTCGATCATCATGATGGCGTTCTTCTTGACGATGCCAATCAGCAGCAACACGCCAATCAAGGCCACGATGGTGAACTCGGTCTTGAACAACATCAGCGCCAGCAGCGCGCCGACCCCGGCGGATGGCAGCGTGGAGAGAATCGTGATCGGGTGCACGTAGCTCTCGTACAAAATGCCCAGCACGATATACACCGCCACAATCGCTGCCAGGATCAACAGCGGCTGCGAGTTCTGAGATTGCTGGAACGCCGCTGCGCTGCCGGCAAAGCTGCCGTGAATGGATGTCGGCACACTCAGCCGGTTCATCGTGTCTTCAATCGCTGCCTGGGCTTCAGACAACGACGTACCCGGGTCCAGGTTGAACGAGATGGTCGCCGCGACAAACTCGCCCTGATGGTTCACCGCCAGCGGTGTAAACGTGGGGCCGTAGCTGGCCACGGTGGATAGCGGCACCTGCGCCCCGGCAGCGGTGATGATATAGATATTCTTCAGTGCTTCCGGGCTTTGCCAGAACTGCGGTGCCACTTCCATCACCACGTGATACTGGTTCAGCGGCTGGTAAATGGTGGAGACCTGGCGCTGGCCGAAGGCATCGTTCAGCACGGAGTCGACCTGGGTGACGGTCAGCCCCAGCCGCGCCATGGCGTCGCGATTCAGCGTCAGCGTGGTTTGCAGCCCTTTATCCTGGGAGTCCGTATTCACATCTTTCAGGATGTCCACATTGGCCAGCGCGGCCTGGATTTTCGGCTGCCACTCGCGCAGCACGGCCAGATCATCTGCCTGCAAGGTGTACTGGTACTGCGCGTTGGAACTACGCCCACCCACGCGGATATCCTGCACCGATTGCAAAAACAGTTGCGCGCCCGGCTCGTTGGCCAGTTTGCCGCGCAAGCGGGCAATGACGGCGTCAGAGGAAATCTTGCGTTCGCTCAAGGGCTTGAGCGAGACAAACATGAAGCCGCCATTACGCTGACCGCCACCGGTATACGCCGTGACCACATCCACCGCCGGATCGCTCTTCACAATGGTGGCGAAATCCACCATTTTCTGGCGCATGGCCTGGAAAGAAATACTCTGGTCCGCCTGCACATTGCCGGTAATGCGGCCAGTGTCTTGCTGCGGGAAAAAGCCCTTGGGGATGACCACGTACAGGTAGACATTCAGGCAGACCGTGATCAGCAAGATCAGCATGACCAGCGGGCCGTGGCGCAGCACCCAGGTCAGTGAACGGCTATAGCCCTTTTGCATGCCATTGAAAAACGCCTCGCTCCAGCGATACAGCCGGCCGTGGGTCTTGCGTTCTGGCCGCAACAGGCGGGAGCACATCATCGGCGTGGTGGTCAGGGAGATAATCAGCGACACCAGAATAGCCACCGACAAGGTCACCGCAAATTCGCGGAACAGCCGGCCGATAATCCCTCCCATCATCAAAATGGGGATAAACACCGCCACCAGCGAAATACTCATGCTGATGACGGTAAAACCCACTTCGCTGGCCCCGGCCATGGCGGCCTGGAAGGGTTTCATCCCCTCTTCAATGTGCCGGGAGACGTTCTCCAGCACCACAATGGCATCATCCACCACAAAACCGGTGGCAATAGTCAGCGCCATCAGCGAGAGATTGTTCAGGCTGAAGCCGCACAGATACATCGCCGCAAAAGTGGCAATCAGTGACACCGGTACGGCTACCGCCGGGATCAGTGTGGCGCGGCCGTTGCGCAGGAACAGGAACACCACAAAGATCACCAGCACAATCGACACCACCAGCGTGCGCTCCACTTCATTGAGCGAGGCACGGATGGTGGGCGAGCGATCCATCGCCACATCGACATGAATAGCAGCGGGAATCTGCGCTTCCAGCTTGGGCAGTTCAGCGTAAATGCGGTTGACGGTCTCGATGATGTTGGCGCCCGGCGAGCGCTGCACAATCAAGAGGACTGATGGCTTGCCATTGGCCGAACCGGCATTGCGCAAGTCCTGCACCGAGTCTTTGACCTCTGCCACATCCGACAGCCGCACCGCGTTGCCGTTTTTGTAGCTGACGATCAGCGGCAAATACTCTTTGGCGGTCTTGGCCTGGTCGCTGGCGTAAATCTGCCAGTGCCGATCACCGTCTTCGGCAAAGCCCTTGGGCCGGTTGGCGTTAGCGGCGGCCAGCGTGGTGCGCACGGTTTCCAGCGATACGCCGTACTGATTCAACTGGGTGGGGTTGAGTTCTACCCGCACCGCCGGCAAAGAACTACCGCCGACGTTGACCGTACCGACGCCATCAATCTGCGACAGCTTTTGCGCCAGGATGGTCGAGGCCGCGTCATACATCTGGCCCTGACTCATGGTAGCCGAGGTCAGCGCCAGAATCATGATCGGCGCATCCGCCGGGTTCACCTTGCGGTACGTCGGATTGCTGGGCATGCCGGTGGGCAGCAAGCTGCGCGCGGCGTTGATGGCGGCTTGCACGTCACGCGCGGCACCATTGATGTCGCGATCCAGATCAAATTGCAGCGTAATGCGCGTGGAGCCCAGCGAACTGGACGAGGTCATTTCTGTCACGCCGGCAATGCGGCCCAGCGCACGTTCCAGCGGGGTGGCGACCGTCGCTGCCATGGTGTCCGGCGACGCGCCGGGCAAGCTGGCGGAGACCGAGATGGTCGGGTAATCCACCTGCGGCAGCGGCGACACGGGCAAGAGCATGAACGAGACCATGCCCGCCAGCGCAATGCCGATGGTCAGCAGCGTGGTGGCCACCGGCCGGGTGATGAAAGTGGCAGAAAAACTCATCAGCGCACGTCCGTCGAAGGCGTTGGCGTCTGGCCATTGCGGCGGGCTTGCCAGTCGCGGAACCGGCCACTGACACGATCAAACCACAGGTAAATCACCGGCGTGGTAAACAGCGTGAGCAACTGGCTGACCAGCAAACCACCGACCATGGTCACACCCAGCGGATGGCGCAACTCGGCCCCGACACCGGTACCCAGCATCAGCGGCAACGCGCCCAGCAAAGCGGCCATGGTGGTCATCAAGATCGGGCGGAAACGCAGCAGACACGCCTGGAAAATGGCTTCCCGCGGGGCTTTGCCTTCGTCACGCTCGGCCTGCAAGGCAAAGTCGATCATCATGATGGCGTTTTTCTTGACGATACCAATCAACAACACGATACCGATGATGGCAATGACCGAGAGGTCGGTGCGCGCCAGCAGCAGCGCCAGCAGCGCGCCAATCCCGGCTGACGGCAGCGTGGAGAGAATGGTGATCGGGTGGATGTAGCTCTCGTAGAGCACGCCCAGCACGATATACATGGTGACAATGGCGGCCAGAATCAGCCACAGCTCGTTAGAGAGTGCCGCGCGGAAGGCCAGCGCCGCCCCCTGATAGCTGGTGGCGATGGAGATCGGCATGCCGATTTCTTTCTCGGCCTGGTCGATCATCTGTACGGCCTCGCCCAGCGATGCGCCAGACGCCAGGTTGAACGACACCGTGGCCGACGGGAACTGCGCCAGATGGTTGATCACCAGCGGCGTGTTTTGCTCCACCACGCGCGCCACGGCCGACAACGGCACTTGCACGTTGTTGGTGCCAGCCACATGCAAGTCACCCAGCGACTGCGGGCCAATGGTCTGCTCTGGCGAGGCTTCCAGGATCACGCGATACTGGTTGGCCTGCGTGTAAATGGTCGAGACCATGCGCTGGCCATAGGCACTGTACAAGGCGTTGTCGATAGCTGCCGGCGTGATGCCCAGGCGGCCAGCGGCATCGCGATCAATATCCACATAGGCCTGCAAACCTTTGTCTTGCATGTCGCTGGCAACATCGGCCAGTTGTGGCAAGGCGGAGAGTTTATCCACCAGTTTGGGCACCCACGTGGATAGCTCGTTGATGTCAGCGGTCTGCAGCGTAAATTGGTACTGCGTACGTGCCACGCGGTCTTCAATAGTCAGGTCTTGTACCGGCTGCATGAAGAGCGAGATGCCCTCCACTTTCGCCACTTCCGGCTGCAGGCGACGGATGATCTCGCTGGCCGAAGAGGAACGCTGGTCATGCGGCTTGAGGTTGATCAGCATGCGGCCGCTATTGAGCGTGGCATTGGTGCCATCCACGCCGATGAAGGAGGTCAGCGACTCGACATCCTGGTCTTTGAGGATGACATCTGCCAGTTGTTGCTGGCGCGCCGACATGGCTTCAAACGACACCGATTGCGAGGCATCCGAAATCCCCTGAATCACGCCGGTATCCTGCACCGGGAAGAAACCCTTCGGCACAAACACATACAACAGGCCGGTCAGCACAATCGTACCGACGGCGACCGCCAGCGTGAGGCGCTGCCGATCCAGCACCCAGGTCAGCCACTTGCCATACTGCGCAATCACCCGGTCAAAGAACCCGCCGACGCTGTGATAGAACCGCCCCTGTTTTTCTTCCGGCACGTGCTTGAGCAAACGCGCGCACATCATCGGCGTCAATGTCAGCGACACCACGGCCGAGATCAGGATGGACACCGCCAGCGTGATGGCGAACTCGCGGAACAAGCGGCCCACCACATCGCCCATGAACAACAGCGGAATCAGCACCGCAATCAGCGAGAACGTCAGCGAAATAATGGTAAAGCCAATCTGCTCTGCGCCCTTGAGCGCGGCAGTCATGGGCTCTTCGCCCTCTTCAATGTAACGGGCAATGTTCTCGATCATGACGATGGCGTCATCGACCACAAAACCCGTGGCAATGGTCAGCGCCATCAAGGTCAGGTTGTTGATGGAGAACCCGCACAGGTACATCACGCCAAAGGTGCCCACCAGCGAAAGCGGCACGGCAATGCTGGGGATGATGGTGGCCGAGACATTGCGCAAGAACACAAAGATCACCAGCACCACCAGCACAATCGCCAGCAAGAGTTCATACACCGTGTCAGTGACCGAGGCGCGAATGGTGGTGGTGCGGTCAGTCAGCACCTTTACATCCACGGCGCCCGGCAGCGTGGCCTGGAGCGACGGCAACAGCTTCTTGATGTTGTCGACCACCTGGATCACGTTGGCACCCGGCTGGCGCTGAATGTTCAGCAAGATCGCCGGTGTGTCATTGGCCCAGGCGGCAAGGCGCGCGTTTTCGGCGCCATCAACAATGGTCGCCACATCAGACAAGCGGATCGCCGCGCCGTTTTTGTAGGCCAGCACCAGGCCGTTGTACTCGGCTGCGCTCTTGAGCTGATCGTTGGCATCAATGGTCGACGCGCGCATCGGGCCATCAAAACTGCCCTTGGCCTGATTGGTATTGGCATTGCCGATGGCGGTGCGTACATCTTCAATATTCAGACCGTAAGACGCCAGTTGCTTGGGGTTGGCCTGAATGCGCACAGCCGGGCGTTGCCCGCCGGACAAACTCACCAGACCCACGCCCGGCACTTGCGAAATCTTCTGCGCCAGGCGCGTGTCGACCAGGTCTTCCACCTTGGGCAAGGTCATGGTGCCGCTGGTAATCGCCAGCGTCATGATCGGCGTATCAGCCGGGTTCACCTTGCTGTAGATCGGCGGCATGGGCAAATCGGTGGGCAGCAAGTTACTGGCGGCATTGATGGCGGCCTGGACTTCTTGCTCGGCCACATCCAGCCCCAGCGAGAGGTCAAACTGCAGCGTAATGACCGACGCGCCGCCCGAGTTCACCGAAGACATTTGCGATAGTCCCGGCATCTGCCCGAACTGACGCTCCAGCGGCGCGGTAATGGATGACGTGGTGACATCCGGGCTGGCCCCCGGATAGAGCGTGACCACCTGAATGGTGGGGTAATCGACTTCCGGCAAAGCGGAAATCGGCAAAAAGCGCATGGCCACAAGGCCGGCCAGCAAGATGGCGACCATCAACAGACTGGTGGCCACCGGGCGCAAAATAAACAAACGTGACGGATTCATACGGGGTTCTCAGACGGCGCAAGCACAGCGAAGCCCGGATTACGCTGCAAACAAGAATATCCGGGCATGGTCATTAATCCTGGCTTTGCTTGTGTCGCCAGGCGCTACTTGCACCGCTGGCATGTTTGCCATGGGCCCAGCTGCCATTGCGGGCATGCGGTTTCACGCCGGCCACACCGCTGGCATTGGGCGAAATCACCTCGACCGAGCCGCCGTCCTTGAGCTTGTCGCCCCCGTCAATCACGACTACTTCGCCTGGCTTGAGGCCGGATTCCACACCGACATTGTCGCCATCGACCGGGCCCAGTTTGATCGGGCGTGCTTCCACGGTTTGATCCTCACCCACCACAAACACAAACGTCCCACTGGTACCGCGCTGAACCGCCGCGCTGGGGATCAGGGTGGCGTCATGCCGGGTTTCTACCAGCAGGCGCGCGTTGACAAACTGATTGGGGAACAGGCTGCCGTTTTCATTGGGGAAGGTGGCTTTGAGTTTGAGGGTGCCGGTGGTGGTATCAATCTGGTTATCCACCGTCAGCAGTTTGCCGCTGGCCAGTTTGATTTGCTGGCCACGATCAAATGCATCAACCGGCAAGGTATTGCCCTTGTTCAGTTGGGCCAGCACCGGACCCAGGCTGGTTTCCGGAATGGTAAACAGCACGGAGATTGGCGTGACCTGATTGATCACCACCAGACCATTGGTATCCGTGGTCGACACCATATTGCCCGGATCAACCTGGCGCAGACCGACGCGACCGGCGGCCGGAGCCAGCACCCTGGTATAGGAGAGTTGCAGCCGGGCGCTATCCACCGCAGCCTGATCGGCCTTGACTGTGCCTTCATCCTGCTTGACCAGCGCACTTTGCTGATCAACCTGTTGTGAGCTGATCGACTCTTGCTTGAGCAAGGTCTGGTAACGCGCCAGATCCTGTTGCGCACCCAACAGCACAGCCTTGTCGCGCACCAGCTGGCCTTCTGCCTGGGCCACGGTCACCGCAAACGGGGCCGGATCAATCTGGGCCAACACCTGCCCTTCTTTCACCATCTGGCCTTCGGAGAAGAACACTTTTTGCAAAAGACCACCCACGCGCACATGCACGGTCACATTGTTGGCAGGGGTAACGGTGCCAAGGCCGGTCAGATAAACATTCAAGTCACCTGCAATCACTTTGCGGGCCTGCACCGGCATGGCTGCACCGCCCCCTTTGCCCATGGCACCGCGCCGGCCCCCCCCTGCTTGTGCAGCAGCACCCGGTTTGGCATGGGTAATGAAATAGCCAGCAGCACCAATCACCACCACACCGGCCAGCAACCAGGGCCAGACACGGTGACGACGCGGGGTGGGGTCATAAGCTACGGGAACGGGCTGGTGTTGATCTGCAGACATGGGAAATCCAGTTTTTATATGCGGTGCGTTTGGTCAAGGCTTGTCGGGCGCCGCCTGCCGCCCCAACCGGGGCAGCAAGCGGGTCAATCTTGTATGGGCTCAGGTTTAACGTCAGCATTTGTGCAGGCGTTTACCCGCCACACCCCTCCGTGCCAAACGTATCAGCCAGCCACGGCGGCAAGTCTGCCGGAAATTGACTTAAGCCAGGGTTAGCCAATGGTAAAAAATGTGTAAAGGCACAACGGGGGCTGCGTTCCATTGTAGAAGCCGCTGCAGCTTGCATTGTTGCCCTGCAGCACCGTTCGGGGCCGGGCAAAGCGACAACTGTACATACGGATGGTTACAGGGCGCAGTCATCGGGTAACTGGCGCGAAACGTTGAATACCCGTGACACACCGGCCTGCAAGGATGCCAACCCATGCTGTTGACCCGCCCCCTGCCCGCTTTGGTTCTGGCCAGCATGCTCTTGAGCCCGTATGCCGGCGCCGCCGACGCCGCCCTGCCGCAATCAGACCTGGACTGGCTGCAGCGGGTGACCTGGGGCGTGGATGCCGCGACCGTCGCCCGTTACCACCAGCTTGGCCGCGCCGGTTTTCTGGATGAACAACTGCACCCGCAAGGCGATGAGCACCTGCCAGCCGCCGTCAAACAGCAAATCGCCGCGCTGGATATCACCCGGCAAAATCCGCTCAATTACGAAGCCCAATATCGTGCGCTGAACGAGCAACAGAAAACCGCCGCCAGCGATGTCGACAAACAGGCGCTGCAAAAAGCCCGTAACGATCTGGGCAACAACAGCATCAATCAGGCCATGCAGCGCCACCTGCTGCGGGCGCTGTATTCGCCCGACCAGTTGCAGGAGCGCATGACCTGGTTCTGGCTGAATCATTTCAGCGTGTTCTCCGGCAAAAACAATCTGCGCACGCTGATTCCGGATTACGAAGAAAGCGCCATCCGCCCGCACGCGCTAGGGCATTTTCGGGATCTGCTGACCGCCACCATGGAAAGCCCGGCCATGCTGGTGTACCTGGATAACGCCCAGAACGCCGCCGGCCACATCAACGAAAACTATGCCCGCGAGATCATGGAACTGCACACCATGGGCGTGAACAGCGGCTATAGCCAGCAAGACGTGCAGGAACTGGCGCGCATCCTCACCGGTCTGGGGGTGAACTTCAACGCCGATAACTCACGGGTGAAACCAGAACTGATGCCGTTCCTGGTGCGGGATGGCGCGTTTGAGTTCAACCCGCAACGCCATGATTTCGGCAACAAGAAATTCCTGGGGCACGACATTGCCGGCAAAGGCTTTGCCGAGATCAACCAGGTGGCCGCCATTCTGGCCAGCCAGCCCGCAACTGCGCGTTTTGTCAGCCGTCACATTGCCACTTACTTTATGGCGCAAACACCGCCCGAAAGCGTAGTCGATGACATGGCCCGCACCTGGCAGCATACCGACGGCGATATGGCCGCCGTCCTCAAAACCCTGTTAACCAGCCGCGAGTTCAACGCTTCTTTGGGCAAGCAGTTCAAAGACCCGATGGCGTATACCCTGAGTGCTCTGCGCCTGGCGTATGACGGCCGCCAGATCATCAACCTGCGCCCGGAAATCAACTGGCTCTACGGCCTGGGTGAGCCCTTGTATGGCCGCCTGACGCCAGATGGCTATCCGCTGACGGCTGAGGCGTGGTCCAGCTCGGGTCAGATGGTCAAACGCTTTGAAATTGCCCGCGCCATTGGTTCAGGTAACGCCGGTTTGTTCGATCAGCCCGATGGCACCAAAGGCACTGGTTTTCCCATGTTGACCAACCGGCTGTACTACCAGGTGTTTGACCCTTACGTGACTGGCAATACGCGCAATGCGCTATCCCAAGCCAACTCGCAGCAAGAATGGAACATGTTGCTGCTGTCTTCTCCGGAGTTCATGTATGACTGACCGGCACAATGAGTTTCAGGCAGAGCGCCGCCGTCTGCTGCAATGGCTGGGCGCGGGGGCAGCAGCCAGCACCTTGACCTGGTCGGGCAAGCTGTTTGCCGCCGCCAGCAATACCGATACCCGGTTTTTGCTGGTGTTTTTGCGCGGTGGTTATGATGCCACCAGCCTCCTCGTGCCGGTTAACAGCGCGGACTATTACAGCGTGCGTCCCAACATTGCCATCAGCAAAACCGACGCGCTGCCACTGAGTAATGACTGGGGCCTGCACCCGGCGCTGAAAGACTCGCTTTTCCCCCTGTGGCAACGTGCCGAAATCGCCTTTGTGCCCTTTGCCGGCACGGACGATCTGACCCGCAGCCATTTCGAAACCCAGGACAGTATTGAACTGGGCCAGCCCACCAGCGGGCATCGCAATTACCAAAGCGGTTTCATGAACCGCCTGGCGCAACAAATCCAGGGCGTCCAGGCGATCTCTTTTACCGGCACGCTGCCCGTCTGCTGCACCGGCCCGATCAACATCCCCAACGTAGCCCTGCAAGACGCCAACCGTGCACCGTTTGACGACCGCCAGAGCAAACTGCTGGCAGCCATGTACGACAATCACCCGCTGGGCGCGCAGGTCAAAGAGGGGCTTAACCTGCGACAAGGCGTCGCCAAAATGCTGCAAGACGAAATGATGGCCGCCAACCGGGGCGCCGTCTCGACCCGTGGTTTTGAAGACCAGGCCCGCCGTATGGGCCGCTTGATGCGGGAACAGTACCGCTTGGGGTTTGTGGACGTCGGCGGCTGGGATACGCACGTCAACCAGGGCAACGCCAACGGTGTGCTGGCGGCCAACCTCAACAGCCTGGGCAAGGGCCTTGCCGCATTTGCGCAGGAATCGGGTGATGCCTGGTCAAAAACCGTGGTGGTGGTCGTCTCTGAATTTGGCCGCACGTTCCGCGAAAACGGCAACAAAGGCACCGACCACGGTCACGGCAGCGTGTATTGGGTGCTGGGTGGCGGTATCCACGGCGGGCAGATTGCTGGCGAGCAACAGGAAGTCTCCATCCCCAAACTGTTCCAGAATCGCGACTGGCCGGTGCTCAATGATTACCGCGCCATGCTGGGCGGAATGTTTACGCATCTGTACGGGTTTACCGGGCAGCAGGTGGAGGCGGTTTTTCCGGGGGTGAAGCCGGTGGAGATGAAGCTGGTCTGATTTGGCTGATGGCTGCGGCAAGCCTGTTTGTGGGGGCCTTGCGGCGCGCGGTTGAGAGGGTGGCGGGGGCTACGGTGCCTCCTAAGCCGTCTGCGCGCAAGCATGGTTTTCTTGCATTTCTTTGCATCGTCATTCCGGCCTTGAGCCGGAATCCAGCTACGACGCATGCATGCTGCTCAGGGCAATTCAAAGCAGTCGCGGTCGTCCACCGCAAGCAGCCCGTTGGGCTGCAGACTGGATTCCTGCTTGCGCAGGAATGACGAAGTGATGGGCTAGAGAAACCATTTTTGCCGGCAGACGGTTTGCAGGGTTGGGGTTGTCTTTGACTTGCCCCCTACAACAAAATCCCCCTCGCCATCGCCGCCGCACTCAACACCATCGGCACCAGCAACATCAGTTGCAGATAACTGATCTGCGACAATTTACGCGCCACGGACAAATTCGGCGTCGCATCTCCCTTGCGTCCGCCCACCCGCCAGCGCAGCAAGGTAATCATGGGGTAGATTTCCAGCAGGAAAATCGCCACCAGACAGGCCATCTTGATGTGAAAAAACGGCTGGTGGCCGTAATAGACCGTGCCTTTTTCAAAGCCACCAAACGCGCGGGTCAGGCCGGTGAGTACCAGCACCAATGCGCTGATGCCCCACAAAGAATCCGCCAGAAACGCCTCGGGCAAATCAATGCGTGCTGGCGGTTTGCCCAGAACGCGGGCGCGGCTGTAAATGGCGGCAAAGGCGAGCCCCACCCCCAGAAGATGAACAACTGCAAGCACCCAGCTTGAAACCATGGTTCACATTCTCCGTTTGAATGCCGTGAATGTTAGACCACTTTGGCCCGGTTCCACCGGCGCCGCTCTTACACGGTGGCGGGTCGCGACAGAAATGCCACAGCGGCATTCACGCTGGTTTCATCCTTCAGTATCTTCAAATGCCCCAATTGCGAACTGGTGCGCAAAGCGGCGCCAGGCCAGCAGGCGACCAGGGCCTCCCCCTGCGCGACGGAAACCTTGTCGTCGTCCAGATCATGTAGCACCAGTAAAGGGGTGTTGAGGCCTGCGGCCAGCGCAACGGGTTCAACTTCATCAAAACCCAGGCAATAACGGGCCTCCATCCGCGTGATCATGCGCTGGATCAGCCCTTGGGAGACACCGGTGCGGGTCCGTACCGCATCCCACAGCGCGCCAAATTGCGTCATGGGCCCGATGAACACCACCCGGGGCACGGATAAGCCGCGTGACAAGGCGTAGGTGGTGCCCGCCGCGCCAAAAGAATGGGCGATCACGCCGTGCACCTGATCCCGCCCGGCGCGCTGGGCCATATCTTCCAGCGCCTCATGGAAATGCGGCAACGCCACCCGGGCGCGGGGCGAGTTGCCGTGGCCGGGGACATCGACCGCCAGCACCCGGTAACCGGCGGCCAGCAAGGGCCCGACCATGCCACTCATGTGTCCTGCATGCCCGCCCCAGCCATGCAGCAACAGCACGGCAGGCGCGGTGGCATCGCCCCACTCGTAACCGGACATCAACTCACCACGGACCCGGCTTTGCCAGCGCCGCGCGCTTGCCAATACGCTGCGCTCATCCGCACGCAAGGCAGTTCGCGGGGGCGTCGTGAACAGATGCTGCAAGACCCCTGCTGCGGCCTGGGGTGCCACGGCGTTCAAGGCAGACAAGCCGGTTTTTACCCATTTCGGCGCGGGCGGCTCATAAGAACGACCGGTCGTGCTTTTTTGGCGATTCGCAAAGGCAACATCAGGCTGGTTCATGATCAGGCTCCGGAGTGTGGAATTGCTGTGTTGATGTGTTTGTAATGCGTTATGACGGGCGCACAGCCAGGGCTTCGGGCTGGCGGTAAGAGCGCAGCAATCGTTTGAATGCTTGCCGGGCGCGCGCTTCGGCTTGCGCCTCGCCCATCAATTTGTGGGCGTGCTGAAACACCATGACAATGCCGACAAACTCAAAGGCGAACTGGCCTGGGTCGCAATCTGGCCGGAACTCGCCCTCGGTAATGGCGGTGGCGGCCACGCGCGCCACCGAGCCGCCGAACTCGCGCCAGCAATTGACCAGCACGTCGCGGATATCGCCCGGCCGGTCATCGTATTCATGCGCCAGCGCCATAAAAATGCAGGACCCCTGACTGGCCTGGCCGCGTATCCAGGCCAGATAACGGTCAAACAATCCGGTCAGCCGCGTCATGCCGCGCGGGAGCGCCACTGCGGGCGCCATGACTTCCGCCACAAAACGCTCGCGCGCCAGTTCCAGCACGGCCAGTTGCAGGGCCTCTTTGGATTTGAAATGCGCAAACAGCCCGCTTTTGGATATCTCCATGCTGGTGGCAAGGCCACCCAGGCTCAGGCCTTCCAGCCCCACCTGCCCGGCCAGCATGAGCGCGTGCTCAATGATGTCTTGTCTTTTCTGTTCGCCTTTTCCCATGCGCTGAAAATTAGCACGATCGGTCGTTTTATACAAACAGCATAAGTTGGCGAGATGCCAGACGGTCATCTGGCCGGTTACGTCACGTTTGCGACAGCGCTGCAACGCCGCTTTGATAGCGCGGGAATCGCTGCCAGAATGCAGTCACAACACGGTGCGAAACCCAACAGCACGATACTGCGAGTACCTCTTTTTATGTCCCCTGCCCGCGTGTTTGCCCTCACGCTGTTTGCCATGGTGGCCTTTGCCGGCAATTCCATCCTGTGCCGGCTGGCATTGAAAACCACCGCAATTGACCCGGCCAGTTTCACCTTGATCCGCATCGCATCAGGGGCGGCAGTGCTGGCGGTGCTGGTGTGTTTGCGAACGCAACGTCCACGCTTCAAAGGCAATCTGACCTCTGCGCTGGCCTTGTTTATCTACGCGGCCGGGTTCTCCTGGGCCTACGTCAATTTGCCAGCCGCCGCGGGTGCGTTGATTCTGTTTGGCGCCGTGCAGATCAGCATGATTGGTTATGGCATGTGGCGTGGCGAACGGCTCACGCCCTGGCAATGGTTGGGTGTCGTGATGGCTGCGGCCGGCGTCATCGGCTTGATGTTGCCCGGCCTGTCCGCCCCGCCACTGTTTTCTTCCCTGCTCATGATTGCCGCAGGAGTGGCCTGGGGTGTGTATTCCCTGCGCGGCCGCGGTGCGGGTGACCCAACCGCGGTCACCGCCGGTAATTTCTTGCGGGCAACACCTGTTGCGTTGGGCTGCTGGATTATCGTTATGCAGCACACGCGGTTTGATATGGCAGGTGTGCTCTATGCGCTGGCCTCTGGTGTGGTCACATCCGGTCTGGGTTACGCTTTGTGGTACCGCGTCTTGCCAGCGCTGGCGGCCACCACTGCGGCCATTGTGCAGTTGTCCGTCCCCGCCATTGCCGCGATCGGGGCGGTGTTGTTTCTGAATGAGCCACTGGGTCTGCGGCTGATTCTGGCGTCAATCGCTATTCTGGGCGGGATTGTGCTGGTGATTTTGAACCGGCGGCGGGGTTAGGCGGCGGGGATTGCAGAGTTCACCGGAATGACGAGGCGGAGTGACAGGGGTGACGCCCGTATTCTTGCGAATATTGCAGCTGGATTCCCGCCTTCGCGGGGGCCCGCCGAGGGGAATACGAGCTGTGTGCCAGTCCAGCAGTGCTGTTGCTGTTGCTGTTGCCGTTGCTTTTGCCGTTGCTTTTGCCGTTGCTTTTGACTTTCTCCCCCGTTAAAGCCAAGCGCCGAAGGAGTGGAGGGAGACCTTAGGCTCCCGACCGACTGAGGGAAGCCCGGAGGGCCGCCAGGCTGGGTCGCCTTTCTTTGGTTACTTTCTTTGGCGAAGCAAAGAAAGTGACGTGCTCCGGCCACCGCCGGTATCAAACGATTTTAAAACTTGCGCCGTCAGGCGCTAACAATAGTTCAGGTTTCAACGACAGCAATGGTGGATTGTCGCTGCCGCTCCGAATCCACCCTACAACTGGATTCCCGCCTCCGGCTCCATCCGGGCTACGGACGCTTTTCTTTGGCGAAGCAAAGAAAGTAACGTGGGCCCGGCACCCCGGGTATCAAATGTCTTTCAAGCCCGCGCCCTCAGGCGCTGACAATGGTTCAGGTTTCAACGACAGCAATGGCGGATTGTCGCTGCCGCTCCGAATCCACCCTACAACCGGATTCCCGCCTCCTGCTCCATCCGGGCTACGGATGCTGTGGCATCTGGTTCACCCGCTGAAACCAGTCAATAAACACCCGCAGTTTGCGCGGCATCCACGCCCGGTTGGGGTAGTACAAAAAGAACCCGTCAAACGGCGCGCACCAATCAGCCAGCACCCGCTCCAGCCGCCCGCTGGCCAGGTCCCCGGCAATCACGTCTTCCGTGATGTGAACAATCCCCAGACCCAGCCGCGCGGCATCCACCATATCGTAAATGTCGTTGTACACCAGCCGCCCTTCCAGACCGATTTCAAACTCACGTCCATCCCGCGTGAACTCCCAGGCGTAGAGTCGGCCACTGGTGATAAAGCGGTAACGCAGGCAGTTGTGGTTAAACAGGTCTTCCGGCACCTGTGGGCGGCCGTGGCGATCCAGATAATCTGGCGTGGCCGCGACGGCGATGCGCCGCTTGCCGCCGATCCGTACCGCGACCATATCCCGTGCCACGCTTTCTCCAAAGCGGATACCGGCATCAGAACCCTCACCGACGATATCGCTCAGGCCCTCATCCAGGCGGAACTCCACGTGCAGATCCGGGTAGGCCTGCATAAACACCGCCAGGTACGGGGCGATGATGATGCGGTACGCCAGACGCGGCAGGTTAATGCGCAAGGTGCCGGCCGGTTGTTCACGCAGGTCTTCCAGATCAATCAGCGCGGCTTCAATCTGCGCCAGCCCGGGCGTCACGCCGGATAAAAGACGCAGGCCGGCTTCCGTGACGCTGACCCGACGCGTGGTGCGGTTAAGCAAATGAATGCCGGTGCGCGCTTCCAGGTTGCGGATGGTCTGCGAGAGCGCCGAGGGCGACACGCCCATTTCATCGGCCGCCTTGCTGAAATTGCCGTGGCGGGCCACCCGTTCAAATGCTAACAAGGCGGGGAGTTGGGCCGGATCTATTTTTAAGTTTTGCTTCATGGTCCATCAATCCAGAAAGTATTTTTCTTCACAATAAAGCAGACCAGAATGGGTTCCGTCAACAAGCGACCACCCCGGTTGTCTGGCCGGGATTACTGAGGAGATTCATCATGAGTAACGCCACTTACCATCTGCTGGGTCGTTCTGGTTTGCGGGTTAGCCCGTTCTCTCTGGGCACCATGACGTTTGGCACTGAATGGGGCTGGGGCACGGAACGTGATGTCGCCAAGAGCCTGTTTGATGTTTACCTGGAGCACGGCGGCAATTTCATTGATACCGCAGATCTGTACACCGCCGGTACCAGCGAGATCTGGACTGGCGAATTCATTGCCGAACGCGGGGTGCGCGATCGCGTCGTGCTGGCGACCAAATACAGCTACAACGCCGAGCCGGGTAACCCCAACGCCGGTGGCAATCATCGCAAGAATCTGATGCGGGCGCTGGAGGGTTCGCTCAAGCGCCTGAACACGGATTACATTGATCTGTATTACCTGCACACCTGGGATCGGGTCACGCCGGCAGAAGAAGTCATGCGCACCATGGATGATGCCGTGCGCGCCGGCAAAATCCGTTATGTGGGTTTGTCTGACACACCGGCCTGGTATGCCGCCAAAGCACAAACGCTGGCGCAATGGCGCGGTTATGAACCGGTCGCCGCCCTGCAATTGGAGTACTCCATGATCGAACGCAATGCCGAACTGGAGTTCTCTGATCTGGCCGTAGAAACCGGCATGGGTCTGGTGGCCTGGAGCCCGCTCGCCATGGGGTTGTTGAGCGGCAAGTACAAGCCCAGCCAGGGCGGCCAGTTTGGCGACGGCCGTTTGCAGACCACCTCTGCCGGTGGCCAGGCGGCACCGGGCTTTGACAAGCTCACCGCCCGTAATTTTGAGATCGTGGCGGAACTGGAACGCGTGGCCCAGGACATCGAGCGGCCGATGGCGCAAGTGGCGCTCAACTGGTTGTACCACCGCAAGGGTATGAGCAGCGTCATTGTGGGTGCGACCAAACCGGAACAACTGCAGCAGACCATGCGCTCGCTGGAATTCGCCATTCCGGATGCACAACTGGCACGGCTTGACGCCATCAGCGCACCTGCCCGCCCCTTCCCGTATTACATGTTTGCGGACAATCACCAGCACCGCATTCACGGCAACGTACCCGTAAACAGTCAGCCCGCAGCCTATGCGCCGGTGACCGCCGTGCCGGTCGCAAAAGCGTGAACGCGCTGCGACAAAAAAAGCCCGGCAAATGCCGGGCTTTTTAATCCGCTTATCCGTTCAGGAAACGCCTCCCGCTTTTTTCAGCAGACCGGCAAAACGCTGCAGATCGGCCCCGTTCAGATCAGACACCGCCCACATATTCATGCCTTCTTGCTGCCAGCCCAGAATCTGATAGCCCTGACGCGTTTGCAGCGCCTCACCGACCGGTTTGCCCGCCGCCGGCCAGGCGTAGACCTCAATCACATGCAACCGGTAACGGTAGTTGAGCACAGCCACCGGCCGTTGTTGCAGGTAATCCAGCCGGCCCCCGGCCAGCGGAAAGCCATCCGCCACCAGGTCATGCACAGGTGGCGAGAAATCCAGTTTGCCGGCAAACCACGGTTTGACCGTGTGCTGGTCGGTACTGATTACGTCAGACAAATGATCCACCTGCAGCGCCCGAATATGCCCGGCCAGCAGGTCCTGGCTGAGCAGATCAGAGGAAGGCTGCAACAGTGGGAGCACGGCGAACATCAGCGCAGCACCGGCCAGCACGCCGCCCAGGCCGGTCAGAGACGGCCAGAACCAGCCGCGCACCGGGGCGCTCTGGCGTACCGGCCGGGCCGGAGCGGCCGGTGCAGTTGGCCCCAGGCTGGCAGAGAGTTGCGCCGCCAGCACGGGCGGCAATGGGGTCATGGCATCGCGCTGCACCCAGGTACCCAATGCCAGCATGGCCGTATAGGCCTCGCGGCATTCAGCGCAGTCATTCAGATGCGCCCGCAGGGTATCGGCCTCTGCGGCGGGAAGTTCGTCATCAATCAGCGCGGACAAACGCGTCTGGATATCATCATGGTTCATCGCGTTGTTCCTGGTTGGGCCGCGCCCAGCAATTGGGCCAGCTGGCTGCGGGCGCGAGAGAGGCGCGACATCACCGTGCCGGCCGGCAAACCCGTCAGCGTGGCAATTTCTTCATACGTGCACTCCGCCAGTTCGCGCAGCACGATCATCTCCCGATACGCCACTGGCAGTTGCCGCAAAGCTTGCTCCAGCACGCGCCGGGCGTCGGCACGGGCGGCCAGGATTTCCGGATTGAAGCGCCAGTCCACCGCATCGGGGCCGGCTTCGTCCAGCGGTTCGGTCTCTGGTTTTACGGCCACGCTGTCATAGAACGCGTTGCGCACAATGGCCAGCAACCACGCGCGGGCATCCTCGGCGTTGCCGGAAAAACCATCGAAATAACGCCATGCGCGTAACCAGGCCTCCTGCACCACTTCCTGGGCCTGCACATCATTGCGTGCCAGCCAGCGCGCCAGTTGCCAGGCACGGTTCAGATGAGGCAAAGCCAGTTGCTCAAAGCGGGTCTTTTTGTCGGGTGGCATGGGGGCGTTCATGCTGTGTTAACTGCCGGGCGGACAGTTTTATTTCACCTGATGCGGAATATTTTTTCCGCACCGCTGGTTTGTACACACAAGGGCAGCAAGCGCCCCACACGTGTTCAACATAGCAAAGGTGAAAAACATGGAAAACGCAATCAACCGGCGCAGTTTTCTTAAACTGGCCGGATTGGGAAGTGTGGTACTGGTCACCGGCTGCACCGGCATGGGCAAAGGGGGCCAGGACGCCAACAGTGATTTTTACTTTGTGCAGTTGTCTGACACGCACTGGGGGTTCAAGGGCCCGGCCGTCAACCCGGACAACACCGGCACGCTGCCCAAAGCCATCGCCGCCGTTAACGCGCTCAACCCACCGCCGGATTTTGTGGTGTTCACCGGCGACCTCACCCACATCAGTGAAGACCCGGCCATGCGCCGCCAGCGCATGCAGGAATTCAAACAACTGGCGGCACAAATCACCGTCCCGGTCGTGCATTACATGCCAGGCGAGCACGATGCCTCGCTGGATAACGGTGCGGTGTTCCAGGCATTTTTTGGCGCCACGCACTACACCTTTGATCACAAAGGCGTGCATTTCATCGTGCTGGATAATGTGAGCGACCCGCATGCCAAAGTGGGCGACGCCCAACTGCAATGGCTGGCGGCGGACCTGGCCAAACAGCCGCATGATGCCCGCATCATTGTCTTCACCCACCGCCCGTTATTTGATCTTTACCCGCGCTGGGATTGGGCCACGACAGATGGCGATCAGGTGCTGGCCCTCCTGCAGCCTTATGACAACGTGACCGTGTTCTACGGCCATATCCACCAGGAACATCATCATCTGACCGGCCACATTGCCCATCACGCTGGCCAGGGCCTGATGTTTGCCCTGCCCGCTCCGGGATCACAACCGCAACGCATGCCCGTGCCATGGAATGCCGCAGCGCCCTATCACGGGTTGGGTTTTCGGGAAGTGACCGAACCCGCCAGCGCCGTCATGCCGGTATTGCATGAACTGCCGGTACAGGGGGCCTGATCATGACGACACGACGCCAGTTTTTGCGTGGAAGCATGGCGGCTTTGTCTGCGGGCGCGCTGACCACGCTGGTCGCTGCCGCCGAGCCCAAAGTGGTGCGCATTAGCGCCAAACGCTTTGTCTATACGCCCGCTACCGTCGCCATTCCCGCGAATCAGCCGGTAGTGCTGGAGGTGACAGTGAGTGATGTCGTGATGGGGTTTTCCTTGCCGGACCTGAAATTGCGAACTGATCTGGTGCCAGGGCAGACGGCCCGGCTGACCCTGCCGGCTTTACCGCCGGGGGAAGTGGTGTTTTTGTGTGATGTGTTTTGTGGGAGTGGACATGAGGATATGAGTGGGGTGTTGAAAGTGGGGTAAGTGCGATTGGATGCAAACCGTCTGAGCTCGGGGTGCTTGCCCTGGTACTTCGTCATTCGCCTCGGCGGCCCCCCGCTGAGGCTGGAATCCAGCCGGCCACCAGCGGCGGCCTTTGGTGGCAAGAACCACTTTGTAGCCCGGATGGAGCCGGAGGCGGGAATCCGGGGTGCGGACCAGCTTCATCTTGTTGCGGGTGTTAGCGCCTTCGGTGCGGGTCTTTTTAAAGCGTGGGATACCCGCAGTGGCCGGAGCATGTCACTTTCTTTGGGGGTAAATAACCAAAGAAAGGCGACCCCAGCCTGCCCCTTGGTGGGTATCCCCACAAAGACACTGGCGCACCAAATGGCAGTTGCAGCGGGGTGGCGGCCCTCCGGGCTGCCCTCAGTCGGTCGGGAGCCCAAGGTCTCCCTCCACGCCCTCGGCGCTGGGCTTTAATGGGGGAAAGAAAGTCAAAAACAACAACTGCAACTACGAAACACCAGGACAACGGCAACCGCTACCTCAACACGCATCCCACTGACTCGTCATTCCGGCCTTGAGCCGGAATCCAGCTGCGATGCATCCATGCTGCTTGGGACAATTCAAGACGGTCGTGGTCATCCACCGCAGGCAGCCCGTTGGGCTGCGGACTGGATTCCCGCCTCCGCGGGAATGACGAAGTGGTAGGCAAGGTGAACCATTCTTACGGACAGATGGTTTGCGGGGTTGGGATGGCTTTTGGCTTTTGGCTTTTTTGGCTTTGGTTTTTGGTTTTTGGTTTTTGATGTGGCCGTTGTTTTTGACCTACCTCCCCTCCGGCAGTGCCGAGCATCGCAGCAAGGCGCGGGGTTTCGGCGGAGGGGTGTTTGAGGGCGTAGCCCGAGTTCCCGTAGCCAGCCGCGCCTTGCGAGAAGCGCAGGGAACCCCGAAGGGGCGCTGTCGCAGGGGTCACCTTTTCTTTGGTTACTTTCTTTTGGCGACCCAAAAGAAAGGCACTTGCTGTCGGGCAACCCCCGACATGTAAAACACCGCGCCGCAAGGCGCTAACAGATGTTCAGGTTTTACGTCAGCCACGGTGGATTGTCGCTACGCTACGCTCCGAATCCACCCTACTCGTACCCCAGCCCCGCAGCAGCGCGCTGGTTAAAGCGCCGTAGTATCCCCGCCCAATGCCTTATACAACGTCATCAAATTCACCAACTGGTTATACCGGTTCTCATCCAGATTGATCTTCGCGGTCCGCCGGGTTTCTTGCTGATCCAGCCAGTCTTTCACGCCTGTCTGCCCGGCCCGGTAGCGGGTTTCTGCCAGTTGCTCGGCCTTGAGCGCTGCGTCATACGCAATCTGCCGCTGCTCGCCTTCTGCCTTGTATTGCGTCCGGGCGGAGAGCGCGTTTTCCACATCCGACAGCGCGGAGTACAACGTCTGGCGGAAGTTGATCACGGCCTCTTCGTATTGGGTTTGCGAGACCTTGATCGTCAGTTGCGTGGTGTTCCATTGAATGAACGGCAAGGTCAGGCCCGCGCCCAGCGTACCAATGGGATTCTTGAGTACATCGACTAGCGTGGTGGTGGATGTTCCCACGCTGCCGGTCAGGCTGAACGTGGGGTAAAAGCTGGCCCTGGTCGCATCCACGTTCGCCAGGCTCTCCCGCAAACGGGCCTCAGCAGCGCGCAGGTCCGGTCGACGACCGAGCACATCGGCCGGCACGCCAGCAGGCACTTCCGGCAGCGGGCCAATGGGCAGCGCGTCGCGCTCCGTTTCACGGTTTTCCGGGGCCTGGTTAAACAGGATAGCCAGTGCGTTACGCGCTTCTTCGCGCTGTTGCAGCAAGCTGGTCAGTGCGGCTTTCTGGCTGGCCAGGTTCTGTACGGATTGCGCTTCATCCAGACCAGAGGATTGCCCGGCGTTGTGCTGCACACGCACCAGATCCAGCGTGCGCTGGGCGTAGTCGATACTTTGCTGCGCGGAGAGCACGCGCTGGTTCAGGTAACCAATCTGCCAGTACAACTGCGCTGTCGTGCCAATCAGGGCGAGCGCGGTGTTCTGGCGGTCCAGTTCCGTGGCTTTGGCTTCCCAGCCAGAGACATCACGCAGGGCCGACAGATGCCCCCACAGGTCAACCTCATAGCTCAGCGATACCGTAGCGCCCATCGTGCGGGTGCTCGGGCCACCGCGTTGCAGGTCTTTGGACGCGCTGCCATTCACGCCCGCCGTCACCGTCGGCGTGAGGTTGGTATCGGCCAGTCCGGCTTGCAATTGCGCGGCGCGCACTTTGAGTGTCGCGGCGGCCAGATCGTTATTGGTCCGCAATGCCTTATCAATCAACGCATTGAGTTGCGGGTCATTAAAGCTGTGCCACCACGGGTCTTGCGCCGCAACGCTGCTGCCGGTGGTCACCGGGCCCACCCACTGGGCGGGGACGGTGGTGGGCGGCGTGGTGTAATCGCTGCGCAAGACGCTGCCGCAACCGGCCAGGCCCAGCGCCAGCAAGAGCGCGGATAACGTAGTCAGGGGTTTCATGGTGCTCATCATTCGCGCGCCAGGGCTTCAATCGGGTCCAGCCGCGCCGCGTTACGGGCGGGCATGAAACCAAAGATCACGCCAATCAAAGTGGAACACACGCAGGCCGCCACAATGGAGCCCACGGAAAATTTCATCGCCATGGCGGACACAAACAGGCTGAACACAAAGCCAATGCCAAAGCTGAGCAGCACGCCAATCACGCCGCCCATCAAACACACCAGCACGGCTTCAATCAAAAACTGTTGCAGGATGTCATGCTGACGCGCGCCCACGGCCATGCGAATACCGATTTCATGCGTGCGCTCAGTGACCGACACCAGCATGATATTCATGACGCCGATCCCGCCCACCACAAGGGAAATCACCGCAATGGCAGAGATCAGCAAGGTGAGCGTGCCGGTGGTTTTTTCTACCGTTTTCAGAATGCTGTCGGACGAATTGGTAAAGAAGTCCTGAGTGCCATGCCGCAAGGTCAGTACCTTGGTCAGGCTTTGTTCGGCCAGATCATTGGGCAAGCCATCCCGCACACGCACAGTGATGCTGTTGAAGTACTGCTGCCCCAGCAAACGCCCCATGGCCGTGGTGTAGGGGATGAACACCTGCAGGCTGGAATTGCTGCCAAACGCGCTTTCTTTTTTCTCTGCCACGGCCACTACCGTGCACGGTAGCGTGCCCACCAGGATCACCTTGCCGACCGGGTTTTCCCAGGTTTTGAAGAGCTTGGCGCGGGTGTTGTCGTCAATCACCACGGTTTGTGCCTGACGCGTCACTTCCGCCGCGCCAAAGGCCTGGCCGCTGGCCATTTTCATGTCCCGCACACGAAAATACTGCTCACCCACACCGCTGACCGACGCGCTGGCTGTCACATTGCCAAAGCGCAGCGTTTCACTGCCCGAGACCGAGGGCGTCACGCTGTCGATAAAGAACTGGGATTGCAGCACGGCCAGATCGCTCTGACTGAGGGTTTTGATCGAACTGGCTTTGTCATCGCCCCAGCCTTTGCCAGGGAATACGTCGATGGTGTTGGTGCCGATTGAACTGATGTCGTCGATCACCTTTTGCCGCGCGCCCTGCCCCAGCGCCACCACCGACACCACCGAGGTAATGCCGATGATGATGCCCAGCATGGTCAAGAGCGTGCGCATGCGGTGCGTCATCATGGCAATCCACGCCATTTTGAACGCCTCGCCAAAGCGGCCCCAGTTGGCGTGCAACAGGTTTTGTTTGTGAGCCAGCGGTTTATCCAGCGTTTCACGCGGCAGGCTGTGCTGGTCATGCACGTTGGGGCGATCCGCAATCACCTCACCGTCCCGCAGTTCAATGATGCGTTCGGCGTTATTGGCCACAGTCATGTCATGCGTGACCAGAATGACGGTATGCCCGCGCTGGTGTAGCTCCCGCAGGATATTCATGACTTCTTCGCCGCTGCGACTATCGAGCGCGCCGGTCGGTTCATCGGCCAGAATCACATCGCCACCATTCATGAGCGCGCGGGCGATACTGACCCGTTGCTGCTGGCCGCCGGACAACTGGCTGGGCCGGTGCAAGGTGCGGTCTGCCAGCCCCAGCCGGGCCAGCAGGCCCCGGGCGCGTTCACGACGTTGGGTTTTGTCGGTGCCGGCATACACCGCCGGGATTTCGACGTTTTCTTCTGCCGACAGATGCGGCAACAAGTGATAGCGCTGGAAGATAAACCCGAAATACTCGCGCCGTAGTGTCGCCAGTTCGTCGGTTTGCAGTTCGCGGGTTTCGCGCCCGGCCACCTGATAGCTACCGCTGGAAGGCCGGTCGAGGCAGCCCAGAATATTCATCAACGTGGATTTACCCGAGCCAGACTGCCCGACAATCGCCACCATTTCACCGGCGTTGATCGTCAGGTTGATGTCTTTGAGCACGGTAACTTCTTCTTCCCCGGCCGGGAAGCGCCGCTCCAGATGCGTCAATTGCAGGAGCGGACGACCTTGTGTCGTGCTCATGTCAGTGCCCCGGGCCACCAGGGCCGCGATGGTCATCGCTGGCGGCCTTGAGGGTCGTGGTATCGCCCACGATCACCTTCTCGCCCTCGTTGAGGCCGCTGATGACCTCAACGTTCACATTGTTGTTCAGGCCGGCCTTGATCTGGCGTGTTTCCGGCAGGTCATTCTTGCCCAGCACGCGCACTTCGTAGCTACCGTCCGCGGCCTTGCGGCCCAGGGCGGTGACCGGGATCGCCAGCACGTGTTTGGCCTCGCCCTGCACAATCGACACCTGCGCCGTCATATTGGTCTTGAGCACATGCCCCGGGTTGGCGACGTCAAACAGGCCGTTGTAATACACCGCGCTGGTGGTGGTTGTACTGGTGGTCGTGGTGCTTTCTGAACTGATGGATTCTGGCGCAGGTTCAATCGCCCGCAGCTTGCTTTCAAACTTTTTGTCTGGCGCGCCCAGAATGGTGAAGTACACCGGTTGGCCGGGCTTGACGCGTACGACATCGGCCTCTGACACCTGCGACTTGATGGTCATGGTATCCAGATTGGCCATGATCAGAATGGTCGGTGCGCTTTGTGCGGACACCACGGTCTGACCTTCTTGCGTCACGATGGAGATGATCTCGCCATCCATGGGCGCGGTAATGCGCGTGTAGCCCAGGTTGGCTTTGGCGGTATCCACATCCACCGCCGATTGCTTGATCTGCGCATCCAGTGCGGCCAGATCGGCTTTGGTGGAATCCACTTGCGCCTGCGCGCTTTCCAGATCAGCGCGCGCGCTGGCGTCCGTGGCGATCATGGTTTGCTGACGTTGCAGCGCCAGTTCATATTGCTTGAGCAGCGCCTGTTTGGAGGCCTTTTGCGCAATCACGTTACTGAGCCCGGCCTCAGCCTTGCGCAGGTCGTTCTCTTGCAAAACCGGGTCGATTTCGGCCAGCCACTGGCCTTTGGTCACGCGCTCGCCCAGCACGACCTTGAGCGACTTCAACTGACCGTTGACCTGTGCACCCACACTCACCTGCTTGATCGGCTTGATGGTGCCGCTGGCCAGCACGCTGTCTTCCAGATCCATGCGGCTCACGGGGGTGGTCAGAAATTGCGGTTTGGCCGGCTTGAACAGCACACGGCTCAGGGCAAACAGGGCGACAAGCACAAGCAGCCCGATCACGACGATGCGGGTCGTTTTTCTGGATAGTTTCATGTTCTTTTTGGGTGGCTCAAGGCCAGTCGGTTGACTGCGGCATGATACCTGCACGCCGGCTGGCGTGGCGGTGATGGCGCGAGGTGAAATGTACCGCTACCGCGTTGATACAAATGAAACAGCACCACGCCTGGCTGCGACACAGCGCAAGCGCAGAGGTTCAGCGGGTCAGCACCGCTTGCAGTTGCGTCAGGTCTTTGCGCACCCAGTTCTGGTCACGCTGCCAGATGTCATCCGCCATGCCAGGTTGCCGGAACAGCGTGAGCAGCACCTCGGCACTATCGGCATTGGCGATGACCCGCATGGGCACATGCACCGGCGCCTGGCCCGGCGGGATAACAGTGTGGTCCAGCACGCCGTAATCGTTGCGTGGCGAGAAATCCACCGGCAACTCGCCCGACGGACTTTGCGCGTACCAGATGCCGTTGACCTGGCGAATACCGCTGGCCAGGCCAGTGGCCCATTGCGGCCAGTTTTCAGGGTCGGCCAGGAAGGCATAGACCTCAATCGCCGGGCGGTTGATGCTGACAGAGAAGGTGAGCGCGGGAAGCATGGAGTGGGCCTTGAAGGGCTTAATTGGTACGCAAATTCAGCCACTTGCGCACAGAAGGCCGTTCCCACTGCGCAGCAGCGTAACGGCGCAGTTTTTCCGGAATCTCATCACCGTTGCGCGCCAGACGATTGAGCATCAGCGCGAGATCAGTATCGGCAATGCACCAGTGTTCAAACAGGCTGGTGGCCCCATCCGGGATCAGTTTGTCGGCCACATCAAACAACTTCTCGACAGCGTCGGTGGCTTCAAAAGACAGCGGTGTGGGGTTGGGCTGGATGAATACCACTTCGGTGGAACGCTCGTACCGCAGCGGCAACAGGTCGCTGCGCAGCCAGGCTTGCACCTGGCGGGCGCGGGCACGCTCCAGCGGGTGGACTGGCAACAGCGGCGCAAAATCCGGTGCGGCGAAGGTGTCGTCCAGAAATTCGATGATGGCGGTGGATTCAGACAGCGTGAACTCGCCAGCCTGCAACATGGGTACGCGGGCGGTGAGCGAACTGGCCCGGTAGGTAGGCGCGTAGTGCGCGCCTTTATCCAGGTCTACGCTGACCAGCGAAAACGGCAGCCCTTTTTCATGCAGACCCACAAACACGCTCATGGCGTAGGGGCTGAGAAATGCGGCATCGGTATAGAGCGTGATGGCAGCGTCGGTCATGATCCGGCCTCAAGGTTGCAAAACGGCAGCAGCGCGCTGGTAGTACAGATCGACCCCATCCTCGCGCAGTTTGGCAAAACCGTGGCGTTCGTAAAAACGCGCAGCGTCACTTTCAATCAGCACTTCAAGGTGCACCGGCAAACCGGCGCTATCCGCCTGAGCGAGGATGGATTGCAGCACGGCCGACCCCAGGCCCTGCCCGCTCATGGCCGGTAACAGATACAGATTTTGCAGATAAAACGCCTTGTCCTGGCGGATCAGGCAATAAAACCCGGCCCGCGTGTCATTCACGCTGATCAGCCAGGTGAAGGCCGGTTGAAATTGATCCCTGAAGCGCTGGCGCGCGCGGGCGTCGTCAAAGCGCCCCAGCCGTGCCAGGCTGGGCTGCATGGCCTGCACGCGAATCTCGCACAGGTCCTCCAGATCAGCCGGGCTGACCGGCAGACACACAAAGGCGGCCTGGGCGCTCACGACGTGGTTACTCCAGCCAGCCGTGCCAGACATCAACCAGCGCATCGGCCGTGGCAGTGGCGACATCGGCACGAGCCTTGAACCAGGCCACAAACGCGTCACGGTCTTCCTCGCCCAGCGAGCCGCGAGCAGCCTTGCAGACAAAGGCCGAGGTTTCTGTCAGCGGCAGATGACCGCCCAGACCACCGAGCATCCAGCCACGCTGGTCGGCGTAATCCAGTGTGTCGTTGATGAATGCGGTCATGGCGGCATCATCCAGCGGGGCCTTGAACGTCACGTGGATATCAAAGCCCAGTTCCTGATATTCCGCCACATGCAGCTTTTTGCGCTGGCGCGGGTTGAGTTTGCTGATACGGCGGCGTGATACGGCGTCAAGTGCGGACACGGGCAAAACCTCAAGGCAATTAAACGACAAAACAGAACAATAGCAGTGTGGCAGCGCTTCTTGCAGATGGCATGAACAAAAAAACGGGTTGTACACCGGCGCCGCACACTGGTTTGCGCCAGGACCAGCCAGTGGTTCAGATAAAAAAAGGACGGCTTCGGCCGTCCTTTTTTCTGGCTACCTCTTTCTCACCGGGTCTGTGGGTTCGTGGGTGAGATTAATCCGGCCAAGCCTGCCAGGCGTACGAATTCGGCGCGGTAGCCCGCTGTATCTTGACCTTTGGCGGCCGCTGCCCAATCTGCGATAGACGTCCAGGAGGTAGAAGCCAGTGACGGGTTATTACGCAGCTTCTGCCCGTACGCGGCAACGGCGGCCAGGAAGCGGGTGTCAGTGGAAGCATCATTAAATGAGATCCGCATCCCGGATTTCTGCAATGCCATCGAAACCAGCTGGCTTTGTTTGCCTTCCGGCTTTTTCCACCGCAGCTTCAGGTACGCCAATTCGTCACCGTGCTGTGTCACGCCCGCTTTGGCAGCTTTGGCCGACTGGTAGCGAGATGGATCTACACTTGGTTTACCCCCCTTCAGGGTCAGCTCATACAGGACAGTGACACGTTTACCGGCACCAATATCGCCTGCGTCGACTTTGTCGTTATTAAAGTCTTCGTTACGCAATTGGCGCTTCTCGTAGCCAATCTGCCGATATTCGATCACTTGCGCCGGGTTGAATTCAATCTGCGCCTTGACGTCTTTGGCGACGGTCACCAGGGTGGACTGCATTTCATCGTGCAGCACTTTGTTCGCCTCTGACAGCGAATCCAGATAGCTATAGTTGCCATTACCTGCATCCGCAATCTGCACCATCATGGCATCGTTGAAGTTGCTGCCGCCGACGCCCAGTGTGGAAAGCGTGACGTTCGAATCACGCTCACGCTTGACCATCTCGATCAGCGCCTGGGTACTGGTGACGCCCACATTGAAGTCTCCATCCGTAGCCAACAACACGCGGTTCACACCGCCAGCGATGAAACCTTGCCGGGCCATTTGATAGGCCAGCGCCAAACCCGATGCGCCCGCCGTGCCACCACCGGCCTGCAGTTGATCAATGGCAGCCTCGATAGCAGCCTTGTTCTCACCCGACAAGGGCGGCAGTACCACCCGGGTGCCACTGGCATAAGTGACCAGCGATACCGTGTCCTGAGGGCGCAACTGTCGCGTCAACATTTTGAGGGAGGTCTTGATCAGCGGCAGGCGCTCCGGCGAATCCATAGACCCCGACACATCAACCAGGAACACCAGGTTCGAAGCGGGTACAGGCTCGTTGTTACCGACAGCTTCAACATTCACCCGCAGCAGGACCTTGTTCGGGTCCCAGGGGCTGGGGGCAAGCTCATAATTTGCGGCAAAGGGCGAGTTATTCAGGCGCTTGCCGCTAATCCCCTCGGCAGGAAAATAGTTGATCAGCTCTTCAGTACGCACCGCATCGGCAGGAGGCAGGCTGCCCTGATTAAGAAAGCGCCTGACGTTGGCATAGCTGCCGGTGTCCATATCAAGACTGAACGTCGTCAGCGGATGTTTGGCAACCTGCTGGATGCCATTGTCGTCATAGTGTTTGTACTTGGCGGTGTCTTGCGAGGACATGACACGGTACTGGCTATCCATCTCCGCGCTACCTGAGATGACAATGCCAGCCCTTGCTCCCACCGGGGCCGATACGGGGGCAGGCGCAACTGCGGGATGAACTGCAGGTACCGGCGTCACGACGGTCGGAGGTGGGGCTACTTTTGATACCTGGTTTTCAGGCATGGGGGAGCTACAGCCCATAAGAGCGGCCAGAGCAAGGCAGACAAGGCTGCTGTATGCGGTGCGTTTACACATTGAACTTTCCTGTTGGCGTGAGCGGAACGTGGAATCAGGTGTGAGGCAGCCTTCCATGAGAAAGCGCGCTGGTGAAGGTAGGCGGGAGGCTTCGCAACTCACAATCAGGTCACACTGATTTGCTTATCCAGCGGGGCTGGAACCCTCAACAGTCTTGCGCAGGTTCAATGCGGGAATGGGGATTTGGCAACAAAAACGCCTTAAACCAGGGACACGCCTGGCGGGAACGGATGGCATTCCCCCCCGGGGGCACGCCGGACGCAATAACAAAAAAAACGGGCCCGAAGGCCCGTTTGGTTCAGCGTGCAACGGGGTGGATTACTTTTGCGAGAAATCCAGCGCGTTGGACAAGTCGCCCATTGGCTTGGCACCGTTGGCCACCAGCGCGGTATCACGATCCTTCAAGCCTTGCAGCACCGGCAAAGAGAAGCGGTTGGTGATGAAGCGCAGGATGGATGCGGTGTCGTACTGGGTGTGATCCACGTAACCCTTCTTGGCAAATGGCGAGACAATGATCGCCGGAATACGTGTGCCCGGGCCCCAACGGTCGCCCTTGGGCACCGTGGCGTGGTCGTAGAAGCCACCGTTTTCGTCGTAGGTCACGACGATCAGCATGTTCTTCCATTGCGGCGAGTTTTGCAGCGTGGTGATCAGGTCTGCAATGTGCTGGTCACCGTCAGTCACGTTGGCATAGCCGTTGTGCTGGTTCAGGTTACCTTGCGGCTTGTAGAAAGACACCGTCGGCAGCGTACCGGCGTTGGCATCGGCCACAAAGCGGCTGTCGAAGTCACGCAAGTGTTCTGCGCGCTCGGCAGCGCCCTGGGTGGTACCCGGGTCAAAACGCTGGAAGTAGTTGAACGGATGATGGTGGAACTGGAAGTTCGGTGTCGGGGAACCAAAGCTGCGGCTGCCCTGGGCGGCGGTCAGCGTCGTGTTCCAGGCACCGGCATACCAGGCCCAGGTGATGCCCTTGGCGGTCAACAGGTCACCCACGTTGGTCTGCGTTTGCACCGGCAAGGTGTTGGCCTTGGTCGGGTCTGCATACAGCTTGGCAGTATCGGTGCTGGCCGGCGCGTTGCTGGACGGCTGATACGGCGGTTGCATGGTGTTGACGGCGTAGAACATGCCGTTCTTGTCCTTCGGCGTGATGTTGCCGTCGGCCAGATAGGTCGCGGCAGCGCTCAGCACGGAGGACGCTGCGGTCGCAGCCGGGGTCAGGCGGACAAAGTTGCCGTTGGCATCGGTATCTACTGCCGAGATGCTCGGATGCGCACTGGCGGTATCCGCATTCGGGTAGGTCGGTGCGCACGCGCAGATCAGGTACTGGTGGTTCAGGAACGAACCGCCAAATGCGCCTTGATAGAAGTTGTCGGCCAGCACGTAGTTCCTGGCGACGTTCCACATTTTCATCTTGCTACCGTCGAAGTAACCCATGGTCAGGGCACCCGCGTCGGTATAAGCGGCGTATTTGTCGTTCTTGCCGCCGTTGATCTGCATCTGGTTTTCATAGAAGCGATGCACCAGATCGCGCGTGATGACGGTCTGGTCCACCACGACACCCGTGCCTTGCACGCCTGCAGGATCATCTACCTGGAACATGTTGTTGGCCCAGCCCGTAGCTTGCGCCTGGGTCACGGTGACCGCTTGACCTGCCAGCGTCAGACCACCCCAGACCGGCGGCAGGGTCGGCAGCGTGCTGCCGTCAAAATCCACCTGTTTGGCGATGCTGCCAGTGGCGGTCGGGTTTTTGCCCGGAATACCGTTGGCGCCCGGGAACAGGCCATACAGGTTATCGAAGCCGCGGTTTTCGGCGTAAATCACCACCACGGTCTTGATCTGATCCAGCGCCAGATCATTGTTCAGCGCGGTCAGCGGATCAGAGCCCGAGGCCAGCGCGCCGGCAATCCGTGGAATCACGCGATCGTTTTCGGCTTGCAGCGCGGCCTTGATGGTCGCGTCGGCTTCTTTGTTGTGGTCTTCCAGCAGCTTGTCTGCGCTGACGCCCAGACGGGTTGCCAGCGTGCTGGTTGCTGCGGCTTGATCGCCACCGTTCTGGCTCATCATGGCGACGAGTTCGGTGCTGATGGCGCTCAGAACGGTCGTGCCGGCCGGTGCGCGGAACAGCAAACGGCTGGTTACGGGTGTGGCGGTATTGGTGGTGGGGTCAAACCGGGTGGCATCGGTGCCGATTTCGGCAATCAGCGCAACCTTGGAACCTGCGGCAATATTGGCCTTGAGGGTATATGCGCCGTTGTCGTCCGTGTAAGCGGAGACTTCGCCGCTATCGCAAACGCCGTTGGCATTGGTGTCGATGCACACCTTGGCATGACGGAAGTAACTACCTGTGACTACACCCGAAGTCGAAACCGAAGTATCACTGCTGCCGCCGCCACAGGCGGACAAAGCAGAAAGTACGGCGACAGCGGCGGGCAATTGGATCAATGCGCGCTTCATTTTTGTACATCTCCTTGTAAGAAGAGCGCGCATTATGCGTATCGCAATGTTTCATCCTGATTAGATAAATATTGCAGCGTAGCTAAACATTTCTTTGCTTCTGTCCCCGTTTACACAAACTTGTCACTGATCCGTAATGAGCGGGTCTTAGACTCCCTGGCTGTTCGAGAACCATTCCCAACTGGTTCCGTTGATTTCCTACACCTATAAAGTCAACCGCAGGGCTGTCCATGTTCAGCAAATTCCGCTTTCCCCCCATCCGCCAACAGCGTACCGGTGTGTACTATCCGCTGTTCGTGGCTGGTGCCGTGCTCACCCTGGGCGCGCTGTATGGCTGTAAAGACAGCGTGGCCAGCACAGCGGCCCAACCCGCTGCCGCATCGCAACCGGCCTGGAAAAAAGCCGATTACGCGCCCACGCTCAAACAGCAACCCAAGGCCGCAGACATGGCAGCACTGGGCAAACTGATGTTTTACGATGTCTCGCTCTCGGGCTCGGGCAAGGTGTCTTGCGCCACCTGTCACAGCCCGGATCATGCCTATGGCCCGGCCAATGCCCTGCCCGTGCAAATGGGTGGCAAAGACGGCAATCTGGCCGGGACACGCGCCGTGCCCTCTTTGCGTTATCTGCAAAACGTGCCCAATTTTTCCGAGCATTTCTTTGACGATGATGGCGACGACAGCGTGGATGCCGGCCCCACCGGCGGCCATAATTGGGATGGCCGCGCCCGCACCGTGCATGAGCAAGCCCGTATTCCGCTCCTGGCTGTGAACGAAATGGCGAACACCTCGCCGGCCGATGTCGCCAGCAAAGTAGCCAAAGCGCCCTACGCCAGCCAGTTCAAAAAGGTGTTTGGCGACGATATCTTCAAAGACCCGGAAAACGCCTTCAAATGGGCGACGATGGCGCTGGAAGTCTTCCAGGAAACCCCGGCCGAGTTCTACCCCTACAGCAGCAAGTACGACGCTTATCTGCGCCACCAGGCCAAGCTCAGCGCGCAGGAGTTACGCGGTCTGGACGTCTTTAACGATGAAGACAAGGGCAATTGCGCCAGTTGCCACATCAGCGCCATCAGCGAGAGCGGCGGCTTTCCCAATTTCAGCGACTTTGGCCTGATTGCGCTGGGTGTGCCGCGCAATATGCATATTCCGGCCAATGCCGACGCAGCCCACTTTGACATGGGCGCCTGCGGCCCGGACCGCACCGATCTGAAAGGCCGGGGCGAGTTCTGCGGCTTGTTCCGCACGCCATCGATACGCAATGTCGCCACCCGCAAAGTGTTCATGCACAACGGCCAGTTCATCACGCTGGAACAAGTGGTGCGCTTTTATAACGAACGCGATACCAACCCGGGCAAGTGGTATCCGCGCGGCAAGGACGGCAAGGTGATCGCCCCCAACGATCTACCCCGGCAATACACCGCCAACCTGAATCAGGAACCGCCATTTGGCCGCAAGCCGGGCCAGAAGCCCGCCATGTCTGAAGCGGATATCCGGGACGTCGTCGCCTTTATGAAGACCCTGACCGATGGGTATACCGACCCGATCCAGCAAGGGGGCAAGGTCAAAACGGCGGTAAAGTAAGCTAAAACGCCGCCCGGCCCCGGCTGGGCGGCGCTTGTTCCCACATCACCGCTTGCCCCAGCCAGACGGCAAATCACCGCTGCCGGCCTCAAAACAAGGCAAACCCGCGCCGGTTATCGGCCGTTATCCCCCGCAGACACCCCAAAACGGCGCAGATTGCGCCATAAAGGGGCATGAAACCCTGTCAGGTGTTTTACTGATCAGCAAAACTCCTTACTTATCAAAGCCATGCCGCTTATGTTGCAATGCCACATAGCCGGCATGCTTCTTGCATTTGCCTGAGTGTCCCTTTGATGAAGCCAAAGCCATGCTACGTATTCTTCTGGTAACTGATACCGAGAAAGCACTGGGCGAGCTGCGCCAGTCCTTGGGTAAACGCGGCCATACGCTGCTGCCCGATGCCGCCACCGCCCCCGCACTGGCCCGCCTTGTTGAAGGCCAGTCCCCAGACCTGGTGCTGGTCGATGCTGAATCCCCCCTGCGCGATACGCTGGAGCAAATGGCGGTCATGAACCGCAACGCCCCGCGCACCGTGCAGATGGGTGAGTCTGACGCTGACCAGCGTTTGCTGGCGGCAGCCCTGGCCTTGGGCGTGTCGGTGTATGGATCGCATAACGCCACCACCGCCGCCATTGCGCCAGTCCTGGCACTGATTGTGGCCCGGCTGACCACTACCCGCCCGGCGGTGCGCGTCCCTGTCAGCGAGCGGCCGGTACAGGTTAGCCTGCGCTAACCTGGCAGAACAGACAGCCCGGTTGACACACAGCGGCGCTTACAATGGTCGGGGGGACGTACCAACCCCGTTTTTCACCTCTGAACGCAGTGTTGCCTTGCTTGCTGCTTTTTCCATGCCAACCACTGCCAGCGCCGGGCGTTTAACGCCGTCTTCTTCCAAAACGCATCTCAGACTGGGCTACGTCGCCCAGGCCGAGTGCGCGCCGCTGGTTGTCGCCCAGCGTTTGCGCCTGGCCGAGCAATACGGCATGACGCTGGAGTTATGCCGCCAGCCCTCCTGGTCTGCCCTGCGCGACAAACTGTTGCGTGGTGAACTGGACGCCGCGCAAATGTTGCACGGCATGGCCTATGGCATTCAGCTTGGGCTGGGCGGCCAGCAGGCCGATATGGCCGTGCTGATGACGCTCAGCCAGAACGGCCAGGCAATCACACTCTCCAACGCGCTGGCCGATGCCGTCATGGCCGGTAGTTCGTTGCGCATGAAGCTGGTGGACACCCCGCGCCGGCGTGTGTTCGCGCATACCTTCCCCACTGGCACGCACGCGCTCTGGCTGTTTTACTGGCTGGCCGCGCAAGGTATCCACCCACTCAATGATGTGCGTAGTGTCACCGTGCCCCCCACGCAAATGGCGGAATCCCTTGCCCGGGGTGAGCTGGATGGATATTGCGCGGGCGAGCCCTGGAGCACACTGGCCAGTAACAGTCATCACGGTACGACGGTGGTGACCAGCAGCGAAATCTGGCCCGATCATCCGGAAAAAGCCCTGACTTGCCGCCTGGATTTTGTCAAACAACATCCGGATGCCGCGCGGGCCTTGATCCGCATCCTGCTTGAGGCCTGCCAATGGCTGGATGACCCGGCGCTGCGCCCGCTGGCCGCGCCGTGGCTGGCCACACCGGAGGTCATTGGCCAGCCCGAACACCTGATCCTGGCCCGCTTGCTGGGGGACTATGGCAAAGCACCACTGCGCCAGCCCGCCCGCCCTATCCGCTTTTTTGCGGGCGGCGAAGTCAACTACCCGTGGTTGTCGGATGGCTTGTGGTTTCTGTCCCAATTCAAGCGCTGGGGCATGACCCAGGAACCGGCCAGCAATGTCACCGTGGTCAAAGCCGTCAACCAGACGGCGCTATTTGCCGAAGCTGCTGGCGAGGCCGGCGTGGCCGTGCCGCCAGACGCCTATCGCACCAGCATCTTGATGGATGGGCAACCGTGGAACGGCATTAACCCGGAAGGGTATGCCAGTTCATTCTCTGTACGGGAGCGCAGCCCGGTCACCGGGCCACGCCCGTAATCAAGCCGCGCCAAACACCCCCGGATTGACGGCGTTGGCCAGATCAGGCTCTCCCGCCAGCGCACGCAGCAGGTTTTGCCCGGCACTCACCGCCATGGCATGGCGCGTTTCTTGCGTGGCCGAGCCAATGTGCGGCAAGGCCACCACGTTGGCGAGCTGGAGCAAGGGGTTGTCTGCCAGTACCGGTTCGGTTTCAAACACATCCAGCCCGGCACCGGCCAGATGACCGGATGCCAGTGCCGCAGCCAGTGCGGCCTCATCAATAATCCCGCCGCGCGCAATGTTGATCAGAATGGCTTTGGGCTTCATGCGCGCCATCTCGGCCGCGCCTAAAAGGTTGCGGGTCTGCGGGGTCAGCGGCACGGTGACGCAGACAAAATCAGACTGGCTCAACAGTTCATCCAGCTCGCACCGGCGTGCGCCAAAGGCTTGCTCTGCCTGCGGATGCGGCGTGCGTTTGGTGTAGAGCACGCGCATGCCAAAGCCCAGCGCGCCGCGTCGGGCTACTTCGGCGCCGATGCTCCCCATGCCGATAATCCCCAGGGTTTTGCCCTGCACATCCACGCCAAAAAACTCAGCGGGCAAGTTCTGCCGCCAGTGGCCATCACGCACCCAGCGATCCAGCTCAACCACCCGCCGCGCCACCGCCAGCATCAGCGCCAGTGCGGTATCTGCGGTGGTACCGGCCAGCGCGCCTGAGGTATTGAACAAGGCCACGCCGCGTGCGGTCAGGTCATCAACCTTGATGGTGTCGTAACCGGCAGAAATGGTTGAAACCACCTTCAGTTTCGGGGCGTGCGCCAGGAAGGCAGCGTCAATCTTCAGGCCCACACCGATCAAGCCTTCGGCATCAGCCAGGGCGGCGTGAAAAGCAGCCAGATCCGCTTTGGCGCGGGGCGCATCAAAGCGGCGCAACTGGCTCTGCGCCTCAAGCTGTTGCAGCACATCATCCGGGACGGGGCTGGCGAGTACGACAACGGGTTTCATACGGCACTCCTGTGAAATGGGCGGCGCTGTGCGCTCTGGTTTGTTTTTATGCGTGGATATTGTTGCAAATGAGATTATTGCAGTGTGTCAGAGAACGCATTAATACGCACGCGCCCGATCGACCAGACCATCCACCGTCTCGCCACGTTGTAGCGCCTTGATCCGCGCGGCGATCTGCGCCACGGATGGCCCAATCAAGGTATTGGCTGCCACGTGCGGCGTGATGAACAGCGCCGGGTGCGTCCAGGCCCGGTGCCCGGTTGGCAATGGCTCGGCGGGGAAAACATCTAGCTGGGCACCCTGTAACTGGCCGCTATCGAGCAGCGCCAGCAAGGCGTCCAGATCTATCAGATCTCCTCGCCCGGCGTTGATGATGGCCGCGCCGGCCGGCAAAAGGGTAAGCCGTGCTTCGTTCAGCAATTGCCGGGTTTGCGGGGTGGCCGGTAGCAAGCAGACCAGCACATCGGTTTGACGCAACAGCTCGTCCAGCGCTGGCAACCCATGAACGCACGGCACGTTCTCGACCACTTTGGCAGAGCGGCTCCAGCCCGTGACCGGATAACCCAGACGCCCCAACGCCTGGGCCACTTGCGTACCCAACTCACCCATCCCCAGCACGCTGATACGCATCTCGGCGGCGGCCCGCTGCGGCAACCCCTGCCACAGGGCCTGCTGTTGCTGGCGCAGGTAGCCATCCATATTGCGCTGGAACCGCAATACGCCAAACAGCACGTACTCGATCATCTGTTGTGCCATGCCGGCGTCGGTCAGCCGGTACAGGTTGACGTGCGCAGGCAGGTCTGGCCGGTCCAGAAACCGGTCTATGCCTGCACCAAGGGCAAAGACGTGCTGCAAGTTGGGAAAACGCGCAAACAACCCTTCTGGCGCGCGCCAGGTGATCAGGGTGGTGACGGCGGTGTCATCTACCGCGTGCGGATGCGCGGTGATGACTGCATCCGGCAGGGCTTTGCCAAACAGGTCAAGCCAGAGCGCGTTATCGCTGGGGGTATGGATATAAATCATCGGGTATATGGGGTGGGAACGAACAGACAATACAAAGACTATGCCATGCCCGCCGTGACACGAACAAAAAAAGGCCTGCACCAGGTGCAGGCCTTGAGACGACGCTCCGTTACCGGAGCGAACCAGGATCAACGTGTCTTCAACCCTTGCTAGCGGAAGCGGCGAAAGCCGCCCATATGCCCCTGAAACCCGCCACCGTAGCTGCCACGGTCAAAACTGCGCATATTCTGGGCCCGCCCTGCATTCTGGCTCTGCATACGCTCGCCCGCACCCTGCAGGTTCTGACGGGTAGCGCCAGACAGATTGCCATTGCCCTGGGCCGCTGGTGAAACACCGCTGCGATCAAGCGTGCGTTCCGTGCCACGCTGGCGGGCCAGTTGGTCAGTGGTCACCCCCGATTCCGCCGATGGTTTGGGCACGTTCTTGAACTGGCCGTCGGGTTGCACTTGCTGCCAGCCCTGGCCCTGTTCGTAGCGGTAGACATTGCCGTCCTTGCCCGCATAAACGTTGCCGCCAGAATTGACCACCCCGCCGTGGGTCACCTGGCCTGTGCTGGCGTCGTAATGCACATAACCCTTGCCGCTGACATCGCCTGCAGCCCCTTTGCTATTAAAGCCGCCCGCGGCGGTTGCGCCCTGATCGGTGCGGGTCGCTCCGCCGGCACTATGGGTCACCCGGCCAGTGTCGGTGTTGACGCTGGTGCGTTGCCCGCCGGCAGCGGCATTGCCGGTGTTGGGGTTATAAGCTGCACCACCCTGCCCGGCTACAGCGCGGCCGGTTTCCGGGTTATAACGCACACCACCAGCGACGCCGGATGTTACGCCGGTGTACTGGTTGTAATTGCGCGCCGCATAGCCATAGCCATGGCCGCCAGTGGCCTCGTTGTAGAAACTGCCGCGCACGCCGGTACCACTGTTGCCGGTCCACGGGTTGTACCAGTCCGCCCGCACGCCCTGGGCCACGGTGTTGCCCCAGCGCCCATAGACATTGCCCACCGCCACAGACGGCCCCCAGTACCATGGGTTAGGCCCATACCAGCCATACCATGGTCCCCAATACGGACCATACCAGGCCGATGCCCACGCCCAGCCAGCGACAAAACCAAAAGTCCAGCCGGCGTAGGCGTCATAGCCAAACGCCACGTTGTAGCCATACGTGCTGGGGCAGGCATACCAGACATCGCCAATCCAGGCATTGCAGGTGTAACCCGTGCCATAAACCACCACGCCATTGGTAACCACCGTGCCGTAATAACCCGGTGTATAGCCCACGTAAACCACAGTATCGGTGTGGCCGTATACGTGTACGTAGGTGACGTAATGCAACGGGGAGTTGGCGGGGATGGTGTAAATCACCGCCGGCACCAGCGTGGCCACCGCCCACGGCCCGAGGGCGGATGTGGCACTGAACCAGACCCCGTTCTGCACCGCGTAATACTGCGTGGGTGCCACCTGAATCACGGGCGTGGCGGTGTTCCAGGCGTAGTTCAGCACCGTGCCTTCAATCGGCTTGAACTGAGCTTGATTGCCATCGTACTGCACGTGCAATTGCGCCTGACTGACCTGAACGGTCGCGGTTTGCGGAATCGAATTGGCAATCAGCGATTCACGTGCTTCCGGCGTACCCGGGATCGATGCCAGCACCGCGCTCTTGGGGCTGTCTGAGGCGATTTTGGCAAAGCCGGCGGGCAGTTTGTCGCCCGGCACATACGTCCATGGCCCTTTGGTCGAAGACGCGGTGAACCAGCGGCCGGACAACAACACATACCAGGCGTTCTCGGCCTCGGCATCCACAAACACATCGCCGGCTGTGTTCACTACGTACGCCAGGTTGGTGCCCGCCAGCGGCGCAAATTGGGGCTCGCCATCGACCATGATCAGTTCGGTGGGGCTGGTGGCGGTGTAGATGGCCGGGTACTTCCCCGCCGCCAGTGCTTTTTTCATCTCGTCACTGGGTTTGTCCATCACATCCACCTGTTTGGCGGCAATGGCTTGCTGCATGGCCTGATCCAGCCCGGCCGGCACGCTGGTGGCCGGGGTCCACGGCCCGGTCAGGGCAGACGCTTTCACCCATTTGCCGGCAAAGCGCAGATACCACGTCCCGTCATCAATCAGCAGCAAAGAACGCGTATTGATCACCCGGCTGACCCCAGCGGCGGCCGTGGGTTTGACGGAAGGTGAGCCATCCACCAGCACCAGCAACGCCGGTTCAAACGAGAAAATAATCTGCGGCGGCGCGTTATTGACCTCCACACTGGCCTGCGCAGCATCCGCATGGTTAATGGCCAGCGTGGCCTCCAGTTGATCCAGACTGGATACAAACGGCTTTTGCGGGATGGCTTTGCGCGCCAGCGCCAGATAACGGCTCTGGTTGGCGGTATCAGTCGGGAAGCTGACTTTGTCCAGCGTCACATTATGCAAGGTCACCGTGCGGGCTTGTTTGTCGGTTTCCGTGCGGGCAGAAAACCAGCCCACCCCATAGGCCAGAATGTCTTTTTTCTTGCCATCCGGCGCAGTCGCGGAGCCCTTTTTGACAGAGATGGCGAGGCGCCCGCTCAAGGTATCGCCAGACCAGTTATCAAGCTGTGGCTGGTAAAACGTGACCGGCGTGCCATCCACCGTAAAGTGATGTGGCCAGGGGGCGTTGTTGACACTGGCCGCGTAGGCTGGCAACGCCAGCACCGCCAGCAAAATCGCCAGGGATCGCCACAATTTCTGGAGCATATTCCATCCTTTTGGGAAACCGTCGTGCTGTCCTCAGGTGTAGACCGCCGACGCTGTGGTATTGCGGGTCATAGCACTGGTTTTAGCGCACGCGCGGCTGCTTCACCAGGCGGGCGGCATAAGTACACGCTTTTATGTGAGAAATTTCCGGCCAGACCGGCCGCCCGCCAAACCGGCTGAAGGTGATGGGATGAGCTTGGGCTGTCGCCGTTTGTCGTAGAAAGGCTTGACTTGATATTTCGTAAAATATATCTTAAGACACATATCGTAAGATATAGGTGACAGTGCAAAGACGCTGCACCTCAACAAAACCAGCAATTTCTACAAAGGAAAAACCCATGCGCCATTTTTTTGACAAACTGCGCGAACACCACCATCGGCATCACGAATGCCGCGAAGACATGCTGCACATGATCGGCCGGCGCGGCCATGGTCATGGTCGTGGCTTTGGCCGTTTTGGCGGCGCGGATGATGAAGGCGGTGGCCGCGATTTTCGCGCTGGCCGCAAGCTCTCTTCTGGCGACCTGCAACTGATCATTCTGAGCCTGCTGGAAGAAAAACCCTGCCACGGTTACGAAGTCATCAAAGCCCTGGAAGAACGTACCAACGGTTTTTATGCCCCCAGCCCCGGCATGGTCTACCCTGCCCTGACGTATCTGGAAGAAACAGGCCAGGCCAGCGTGGTGCAAGACGGCAACAAAAAGCAGTACAACATCACGGAAGAAGGCCGCACCTGGCTCAATGAAAACCGCGATCGCGTCGAAGCCATCCTGGGCCGCCTGACCGCCATTGGCGACAAGATGGACCGTATCCGTGAAGTATTCGGTGAAAAACTGGATATGCATGCCAGCCGCTTTGGCATGAGCGTGGAAGACGACGGCGGCCGCTTCATCAAGGAACTCAACCAGGCCCGCAGCGCGCTCAAATCCGCCATCCGTGCGCATGTCGGTGCGGGTGAGGAAGAGCAACGCCGTATTGCCAGCATTCTGGCCGAAGCCGCGCGGCAGATTGAGGCCGGCGGCAAGTAAACTGGCCCCTGTCTCGCAAACCAAAAAGCCACCATTACGGTGGCTTTTTTTCTGGCCGGCGCCTAGCGATGTTCCGGTGCGATCGTGGCAATGGGTTCGGCAAACCGTGCATGCGCAGCCGGGTCTACCGGTTTGTAGCGGCGCACCGCGCTGGCCGGGTCCTGGCCGAGGAAATTGTTATCTTTCCAGTTACGTGCGGGCCGTACCGGGCGGGGGGTGAACCCGCCGCCGCAATTCGGGCACACATTGTTGAGTATGTTTTGCACGCACTCTGCGCAGAAGGTGCATTCATAAGAGCAGATGCGGGCATCCAGCGCATCGGGAGGCAGTGGTTTGTCGCAATGTTCGCAACCGGGTCTGAGTTCGAGCATGGTTCACTCCGTGGCAAAAAAGGAAAAACTGTTGCCATGTTATCCAACAGATAAATCTGTGTTAAATGCGGGTTCTGCCATAAACAGAAAAATTCATGCCATCCGTTATGTCATGGCAAGATGAGTATCCAGGCATCCATTTCCGGGTAAAGCCGCGCATGCAACGCGTTCTCTTTGTGATCCCGCCGCAGGCCCATTTACTGGACCTGGCCGGCCCCGCGCAGATGCTGGCGACCGTACCAGAAATGGGGATTGCGCCCTTGCCATTGGTTTATGTCGGCGCAGCACGTGAAACCCCCAGTTTTCAAGGCGTGGGCCTGGGACCACTCCAGCCCTTGCCGGGGCAATTACGGACGGGCGACGTGGTCATCGTCGTGGGTAGCAAACAACACCCTGACAGTCAGGAGCAAAGCGCCAATGCGCAGATCGTCCGCTGGTTGCGAGAGGTAGCTACCCCCGCCTTGCCGGAGATTCGCCTTGCCAGCGTGTGTACCGGCGCGTTTTTCCTCGGCGCGGCCGGGTTGCTGGATGGCCGCAGTTGCACTACCCATCACAGTCATCTGACCCGCCTGCAACGGCTTTGCCCAACAGCACGAGTGCTGGCAGAACGCATGCTGGTTGAGGATGGCCCGCTGCTGACCAGCGCTGGCGTCTCTGCCGGCATTGATCTGGCTTTGCATTTGCTGGCGCAGCAGTTTGGCGCAGGCATAGCCATTCGCATTGCCCGCGACAATCTGGTGCCGTTCCGGCGACTGGAAAAAGATCCGGCGCTGGATGCCCAATTGCAATATCGCAACCACCAGCATGCCCTCATCCACCAGGTGCAGGATTTTCTGGCAGATCAACCGGCTTTTGATCAGCCCTATGACGATCTGGCCCGCCGTTTTGCGGTCAGCTATCGCCATCTGGCGCGCTTGTTCCAGCAAGCCTGTGGCGTGCCGCTCAAGCAATATCACCAGCAATTGCGGTTGGGTCTGGCACGTCAGCTGTTGCGGGACAGCCGCTGGCCGGTAGAGCGCGTGGCAGAACGGTGTGGTTTTGCCAGTCCGCAAGCCTTCCGGGCGGCATGGCGGCAGGTAGAGCCGTTATCACCCACGGCCTGGCGCACGGCTGAACGGTTGGTCGGGGCGGTAACAATCCCGTCTTTGCCTGGTGCGAACAGGATCATGTCAAAATAACGGCTGTGGTTTGCTAGATACGTAAACCACTTCTTCATCATTGGATGCCACTACATGCTGTCGCTGGTTTTCATCTGTCGCATCATCGCCCTCCTCGCCTGGCTGGAAGGCTTGTCTTTCGCCTCGGTGCGTTGCGATCCACGCTGGGCAGCGCAAACCCCGCGCCAGCCCTGATGGCCGGGTAACGCCCATAAAAATGGCCCGGTTCAAGACCGGGCCATCGCGTTTGAGGCGCTGCCGTTCAAGTGCGGTTGATCGACAAACCACCATCAATCAACGAAGCCGTACCCGAGACAAAGCTGGAATCATCCGAGGCAAAATACAGCACCGAACGGGCCAGTTCTTCTGGCTTGGCGACGCGCTTGAGCGCATGCAATTGGGTGATGAAGGCGGTTTTTTCCGGGTTGTCGTTCATTTCGCGATACATATCCGTATCGACCGCGCCCGGTAAAATGGCGTTTACCCGGATATTGCTGGGGCCAAACTCGGCCGCCAGTGTCTGGGTCAGGCCAATCAGCCCGGATTTGCTGGCGGCATAAGCGGCCACGCCCGGAAAAGACGAGCTGTAACCGACAAAGGTGGAGGTGAAAATCACCGAGCCGCCACCGTTCTTGAGCATTTGCGCAATCTGATGCTTGGCCCCAAGGAACGAACCGGTCAGGTTAATGGCAACCGCATCACTAAAACCCTCGGCGCTCACACCGGTGCTCGGGCCGGCTTCACCCAGCGTACCGGCGTTATTGAAGGCGATATCCAGCCGGCCATAAGCTTCGACGGCCGTGGCCACCAGCGCTTTGGCATAGTCTTCCGAACGCACGTCACCCGCCAGGCTGACGGCCTCACCACCGGCAGCGCGGATTTCTGCCACCAGCCGGGCCAGTTCATCCTCGCGGCGGGCCCCGATCACCACTTTGGCGCCTTCTGCGGCAAACAGCTTTGCGGTTTCCCGGCCAATACCAGAACTTGCACCGACCACCAGTGCTACCTTGTTTTGCAAACGTCCCATGATGTTTCTCCGTCAATGTGTCAATGAAGATGTCTTGATGTTTTCCCCACAGAACCTGGGTCAGGTCCGGCTGGAGGTGTGACTGCAGTATGGTCTTGCCTTATCTGCCGGAGTAGCCTTCAATTTCCGCATCTGCTTTCCGGAAAAACCGAACAATCATGAAGTTAGATGGCATTGCCACGTTTGTCACCGTTGCCGAGTGCAAGTCTTTGAGCGAGGCAGCACTGAAACTGCGTATTTCACGGTCCGTGGTCAGCGACCGTATTGTGGAACTGGAAAAAGAACTGGGTACCAGCCTGCTCCAGCGCACCACTCGCAAGATCACGATCACCGAAGACGGCATGGAGTTCTTGCAGCGGGCCATCCGCATCGTCCGGGAGGTGGAAGAAGCCACCGCAGTCATCGCTGAGCGCCATGGCACGCTGGCCGGGCCTTTGCGCATCTCTGCGCCGGTCACCTTTGGCCGCCTGCATCTGGGCCCGGCGCTCTACCCGTTTCTGGCCAGGCATCCGGAAATCGGGCTCACGCTGGATTTGAATGATCGTCGCGTAGACGCTTTTTCTGACGGGTTTGACGCCATCATCCGTCACGGACCCATTCAGGACTCCTGGCTGGTGGCGTGGACACTGGCCAGCAGCCGCCGTGTACTGGTCGCCGCGCCTGCGTATCTGGCTGCGCACGGCCAGCCCACAACAGCCGCAGAACTGGAGGGCCATCGGGGTATTTTCTATCTGAACCGGGGGGCGGGTGACTGGCGCTTTGGGCCGGCGGGCAACACCACCATCGTGCATGGTCAAGCCGGGCTGGTGCTCAACAATGGCGACATGATGCGTGACGCGGCCGTGGCCGGGCTGGGTATCGCCCTGCTGCCACAGTTCATTGCCAGTGAGGCGTTGCAGCGTGGCGAATTAGTCAGCGTGGATATCGGGATTGAGCCGGAGCAAGAGTTCATCTACATCGCCCACCGGGAAGGTCAGCGTGTATCCGCCAAACTGCGCGCGCTGGCGGACTGGCTGCGTGAGGCCTTTGGCAACCCGCCTTATTGGGATCACTCTGGGGATCACTCTGCCTAAGCGGGCATGACGTTGTATTGCCCAAAAAAAAACGCCGCCAGAAATTCTCCTTGGCGGCGGGGGTTTATCAGCGTTGTCCCAAGACTTATCCACAGTTTCTGTGGGCAAATCCGTATCAAAATCCGTATCACTTAACGGCGGTGCTCGCCCCAGAAGTTCTTGCGCCGGATCCAGCCGGTTTCAAACTGGCGCTCGCTCAACAATACGTTCTGGACATCCCGCACCGTACTGGCTGCGCCGGCCAGGTAGATCGTGGTCGGCATGGGTAAATCCAGGGTGCGCGCAATGCCGGACTGGCGAGAGGAACCATTGCGCTTGTCCATTTGCAAGAACGGCAGTTGCAGCGCCTCAATCACCCGGCCGATGCGGTCATCGCCATCAATCACACCTTCACACGGCCCGTTGGCCGCCGCCGCAATGGCGGCAAACGGTGCCAGCGTCGTGGCATCGCCAAAGAACCAGTGCGCCTGAGCTTGCCAATCCACCGTAATGCGGCCAGAGAAGCCGCGAAACCGCACATTGTCGCCGCGCTCCAGCAACCGTGCCCACGCGCTACCCGGCCCTTGCCCATGCAAGTGGATCAACAGTTCGATCTCGCCTTTTTGCGGATCAAAGCGGTACACCGAATATTTGCGGCGCACCTGCATGCCCTGACCATCGACAAACACGGAGATTTCCATACCCGGCTGGTAGCCCGTCATGCTGCGGATGCCGTCCCCGGCCAGGACCACGTGGCGGATCACGCCTTCCAGTGTGGTCGCGCGCAGTACGGTGGCGCGCTCAATCCGTTCGCCCTTGATCAGGGCCTTGATGCTTTCAATCACGCTCATGCCCGATCTCCTGCGGCTGATGCCTTGTTGCGTCTCATGATTTTTCCTTTGCAGATCTTGTTTTTGCTGTTGTGGTGCTGCGGTATTCAGTGCGGCCTCTGCGGGCCTTTTATATCTTACGATATAAGTCTTAAGATATATCTAAAGAAATGATGATGACAAGTCAAAGACGGGGCAAACAAGCTTGCTGTGACACACCACCAGACAAACGGCAGGATGCCCACGGTATTGAATACGAGTATTTACTCGTATAATCTGCGCCATTCTATGAGCAATTACTCGCGTTTCATACTCGCGTCCTGGAGCCACCATGCAAGCACCGGCAAACCCAAGAAAATCGCCGCGTCAGGCCCGATCACAGCTGATGGTGGAAACCATTTTGCAAGCCACGGCTCGCGTTTTGAGCGAGCGCGGTTATGCCGCCACCAACACCAATGCGGTCGCAGAACGTGCCGGCGTGAGCGTGGGTTCGGTGTATCAGTATTTTCCCAACAAGGATGCCCTGATCAACGCCCTGCATGAGCGGCATGTGCTGCAAATGGAAACGCTGATCCTGGATGCGCTGGATCACCTGGCCGGCAAAACCCTGCATGAAGCGGTGGAATGCATGATCGAAGCGGTGCATGAAGCCCATTTGCTGGAGCCGGAACTGCACCGGGTGCTGGAAAACGCAGATTTGCTGTGTGACCCGCATGACGATGACGACGGCTACCGCGCGGTGATGCTGGCCGTGCGCCAGTTGTTTGAAGAACACCGGTCCGCCATCAGGGTCAGCGATCTGGATCTGGCGGTGTGGAGCACCATGAAGATTGTGGAAATCATGGTGCACAGCGCGGTGCTCAACCCGCCGCCCAACTTCACGCAATGCCAGTTGCGCTGCGCCATTGTCGATGCAGTGATGGGCTACCTGGTGTTTCCCTCTTCTGTCACCCCGCGCCCCGTTGCGGCGGGTGAACTGATCGAAGTCAAAACGTAAGGCGCAAGACAGCACAACGCGCGTCGGGTGCATATACTGAGTGGATCAGCCCGGCGGGCCACAAGTCACGCCGGGTTTTTGATCTACCCACAAAAAGGAACCCGTCCATGAAAATTGCGATTATCGGCGTTACCGGTCGCGCAGGCTCACGCATTGCCGAAGAAGCCTGCCGCCGTGGTCACAGCGTGACCGGCATTGTGCGCAACCCGCAAGATGCGCCCACGCCCAAAGGCTGCGTCTCGCTGGCCAAGGGTGATGCCACCCGGCCAGAAGAACTCGCGCCCTTGATCAAGGGCCATGACGTGGTGGTCAGTGCAGCGCATTTCAGCGTGCTCAAGGCCGCGCCGCTGCTGGCAGCCGTGAAAGACGCTGCCGTGCCGCGCCTCGTGGTGGTGGGGGGTGCAGCCAGCCTGGAAGTTGCCCCAGGCAAGATCGTGCTGGATGACCCGAATTTCCCGGAGGCCTATAAGGTTGAAGCCGTGCCCGGCAAGCAATTCCTGGATGACCTGCGCGCAGAAAAAGCCGTGTTGTGGACGTTTATCTCGCCACCGGCTGAATTTGCACCGGGCGAGCGCACCGGCAAGTTTCGCATCGGCAAAGACCAGTTGCTGGCCGACAGCCACGGCCGCAGCCATATCTCGATGGAAGACTACGCGATTGCGCTGGTGGATGAGCTGGAAAACCCGCAGCACACGCAGACCCGGTTTACGGTGGGGTATTGATTGAGGTGTGAGGTGTGAGGTGTGAGGTGTGAGGTGTGAGGTGTGAGGTGTGAGGTGTGAGGTGTGAGGTGTGAGGTGTGAGGTGTGAGGTGTGAGGTGTGAGGTGTGAGGTGTGAGGTGTGAGGTGTGAG
>NZ_JACHHN010000010.1 GCF_014202765.1 Silvimonas terrae | reverse complement strand
AGTCGGTTGGGAGCCTGAGGTCTCCCTCCACTCCATCGGCGCTGGGCTTTGATGGGGGAAGGAAAGTCAAAAGCAACCCCAACACCAACACCAACACCAACGGCAACCGCAACAGCAACAGCAACTGCAACTGCAACTGCAACTGCAACTGCAACGGCGGAGTCAACACGCATCCCACCACCTCGTCATTCCGGCCCTGAGCCGGAATCCAGAACGGCCACCGCAGGTGGCCGGCAGGTGCAATGAAGCCTCCCTCCGACTGCCCGCCCAAAGAAAAGAGCGGCAATCCAGGCGACCGTGCCGCAAATCGTCGGTATACCAAATCCGTAGGGTGGATTCGGCGCAAAGCGACAATCCACCGCAAGCAGCCCGTTGGCCTGCGGGCTGGATTCCGGCCCAAGGGGGCCGCCGAGGACCGGAATGACGATGGAGTGGACCGGAGCAGCGTTCTCATGCTTGTGGATATTGCCGCTAGATTCCCGCCTTCGCGGGAATGACGAGGTGGTAGGCAAGGTGAACCATTCTTGCCAACAAATGATTTGCGGGATTGGGGTTGGGGTTGGGGTTGGTTTTGATGTTGCTTTTGACGTACCTCCCCTCCGGCAGCGCCGAGCATCGCAGCGGGGCCCGGGAATTCGGTGAGGGGTGTCTGAGCGTAGCGAGTTCCCGAGCCTGCCGGGCCACGCGAGAAGCACAGGGAACCCACGAAGTGGGCGCTGTCGCAGGGGGCGCCTTTCTTTGCTTACTTTCTTTGGCGAAGCAAAGAAAGTAAGGTGCTCCGGCCACCGCCGGTATCCAAACCCGTGCCGTCAGGCACTAACAACGCTTTGTATTTGGGTTTAGACCCATCCACAAACACCAAACCACTTATCCCCGCCTCTCGACATCCCCCCTCCTCACCGAATAATATACGCCCCGCGTATACCGGAGAGAGCACAATGACCACCATGAGCCAGCAAGTTTTCCTGCGCGATGCCATGCGCAAACTCAACCTCACCCGCGACGGTTTTGCCGATCGTTTCGCCTGCAGCCGGCGTGCACTGGACACCTGGCTCTTGCCGGACGAGTCTTCCGAATTCCGCCCGATGCCGGAAATGGTCGAGCGTTTTGTCACGGAGATTCTGCAGCGCGACACGGCCACCGGGTATACGCAGAGCGTAGTGCAAACGGGTTTGCGCGATCGCATTTCGGCCAATGGCCGGCCACAATTGTTGTCGGTGGATCAGTTCACCCGCGAATCCGTGGGCGAGTTGCTGCGCGTGGCGGACATCATGCAGCCCATCGCCCGCCGCCAAAAGGTGTGTCGGGTGCTGGAAGGTGCAGTGCTGGCCAATCTGTTTTTTGAAGCCAGTACCCGCACCCGCGTCAGCTTTGGCGCGGCGTTCTGCCGCCTGGGTGGCAGCGTGTGTGATACCACCGGGTTCTCGTTCTCTTCCATGGCCAAGGGCGAGTCGATTTACGACACCAGCCGTGTGATTGCCGGGTATGCCGATGCGGTGGTGGTGCGTCATCCGGACAAGGGTTCTGTGGCGGAGTTTGCGCGGGCCACCAATATCCCGGTGATCAACGGTGGCGACGGCCCGGGCGAGCACCCCAGCCAGGCACTGCTGGATTTGTACACCATCGAAACCGAGTTCTCGCGCCTGGGCAAACTGGTGGATGGTGCGCACATCGCCATGGTGGGCGATCTGAAATACGGGCGCACGGTGCATTCGCTGATCAAGCTGCTGGCCTTGTATCGCGGCATGAAGTTCACGCTGATTTCGCCACAGTCACTGGAAATGCCGGCCTACCTGGTGGAGCACGCCAGCCGCAACGGGCATGTCGTAGAAATCAGCAACTCGCTGCAGGATGGTTTGCGCGGCGCGGATGTGGTTTATGCCACCCGCATCCAGAAAGAACGTTTTGTGGGCGAAGAACTCGAAGGCTACACGGCCGATTTCCAGATCACTGCCGCTGTGGTGAACGCGTATTGCAAGGCAGATACCATCATCATGCACCCGCTGCCGCGTGATAGCCGCGAGGGGGCCAATGACTTGTCGACCGATCTGAACCATGACCCGCGCCTGGCGATCTTCCGTCAAACCGACAATGGTATTCCAGTGCGCATGGCGATCTTTGCCACGCTGCTGGGGGTGGAAAACCAGATCCAGCGCAACATGCGGGATGTCACCTGGCGGGCACCCCAGCACGTTGGGCCGGATGATGCTGCGTTTTACACGATGGAATGATGCAATAAGCGTCTGCCCCTGCCAGAGGAGTCTCCGACTTGCCTACCCCCGCCAATCTGTTTGCCAGCGTCTTCTTCAGCCTGGTCGGCTTTACTGCGCTGCGTTACGGCAAAAAGCACGGTATGCGGGTGCCGATTGTGGTCGGCATCGTGCTGATGGTGTACCCGTATTTCATCTCGCAAACCTGGCTGCTGTATCTGATCGGGCTGGCTTTGTGCGTGAGCCTGTTTGTGGTCCGCGCCTGAGGCGGCGCAGTATCAACCCAACAAAAAAGCCGGTGTTCACCACACCGGCTTTTTGTTTGTGGGCGGCCCTTACAGATCGACCAGTTTACCGACCCACAATACCGGGCCGGTGGGCGCGCCCGTGGGTGAGCCACCCTGCGGCTCCAGCGACACAGCCAATACCGCGGCCGACTGCATGGCTTCAGGCCGGTTGACGTCCGTTGGCCCGTTGGCGGCAATCACCCCCAGTGAACGCGGCTTGCCGCCTTCCGGGATGGCCCATAACTCCAGCGATTTGTTGGCCCCCACCCGTTCGCCCAGGTCTTGCAAGGTGGCAATGCGGACATGGCCGTCTGGCGCCACCCGCGCCATCAAGGCAGCCACGTGCGATTGCGGATCAGCCAGCAGGGCCATATGCGCGGTGGTGGGCGCAGGCTGACCCGGCAGGGTGAGCGTCATGGCCAGAACCAGGCACGCCAGCCCCAGACCACCGGCCAGCAAGCGCCAGAAGTACACACTCTCCCAACTCCACATGGGTGGAGCCGGGCGCAGGGCGCGCACCCGGCGCGACACACCGCGCCAGACGCTGGCTGGCGGCGTGACCTCTGGCAGCGCGTAAATAATGGGGAGCAACTGGGCCTCGGTTTCCCGCACCGTGCGGCGCAGTGCGGCGTCAAAGAACATGATGGCTTCAAAGCGCCGGCGCGCGGGGCCGCGCAAGGTGCCAATTACATATTCGTTGGCCAGTTGTTGTTGCAGTTCCGGGTTGCGGTAATTCATGACAAGCAACCCTTGAGCCGCTCCAGACCACGCCGGCACCAGCTTTTCACAGTACCCAGCGGGGCAGACAGACGCTGCGCAATTTCGCTATGTGAGAGGTCGTCAAAAAACGCCAGTGCAATCACCTGTCGCTGGATGGCCTCCAGCCGTTTCAGGCATTCGGCAATGCGGCGGCTGTCCTGGTTTTGCGCCAACCGTGCCAGCGGGCCTGGCGCGTCGTCTGCCCAGGCTTCAACAATGGTGCCGTCGGCGTCCGGGACTTCCAGTTGCGGCTTGCGCAACCAGTCGATGCAATGATTGCGCACAATCCGGCTCATCCACGTCAATGGCTGGCTTTGCGCCGGGGAGTAATCTCCCGCGTGCTGCCAGATGCGTACATAACACTCCTGCATGGCTTCCTCCGCCCAGTCCCGTCTACGCAACATACGTAGCACGAGCGCAAACAGTTGCGGCGACGTCAGCCGATACAGTTGTTCCAGGGCTTTTTCGTCTCCCTGGGCGCAGCGGTGGAGCAGCGGGCCAAGCACTTCAGCCGTGGCAGCGGTCATGGCGAGTCCGTATCTGGGATGCGTATTTGCATCGACCCTGTGTATAGCAGATATCCATACACTTTTAAGATCACTACACTGCGAACACATACAACTACATCACCGCACCCGTTACCCGGCCCACATGAAACTCGTCAAACAAGAATCCTTTTTACTGATTGCCATACTGGCTACCGTGGCCGCATATGCGTTTGAACATGCGGCGCTCGCGGGCGGCCAGGTCACAGCCCTGGTGGCATCGGGCCTGATTATTGCGGCCATTTTACTGGCCGCCCTGCGCGTGGCGCACCACGCCGAGGTGCTGGCCGAGAAAGTGGGCGAGCCCTACGGCACCATGATCCTGACCCTCTCTGCCGTGTTGGTGGAGGTGGTGATTCTGGCCATCATGACCAGTCACACGCCCTCGCCCACACTGATGCGCGACACCGTGTATTCCGCAGTCATGCTGGATATCAACGGTATTCTGGGGCTGGCGGCCATTCTGGGCGGGCTCAAACATGGCGAGCAACCGTACAACGTGGATTCGGGCAATACCTATGTGGTGATGATTCTGACCGCGCTGGGGATCTCCATGGTGGTGCCGGAATTCATTCCGCAAGGCAAATGGCAGGCCTATTCCATCTTCACCATCATCATCATGGTGCTGATGTACGGGATGTTTTTGCGTTTGCAAACCGGCAAGCACAGCTATTTTTTCAGCTACAAATACGGTTCGCGCCGGCCGGCGCATGAAGACACCGCCGAGGCAGAAGAACACGGCAATACGCGCACCTCTGCGGCCTTGCTGGTCGCAGGCCTGGTGCTGATTGGCGCACTGGCGGAGGTGATGTCCAAAACGCTGGATATCGGCCTGGCTGGCACGGGTTTGCCGCCGATTACCGTCGCCCTGGTGGTGGCGGTCATCAGCGCCAGCCCGGAAATCCTCACGGCCTTGCGCTCGGCACTCGCCAACCGCATGCAAGGCGTGGTGAACATTGCGCTGGGCGCGTCGCTCTCTACCGTCATTCTGACGGTGCCGGTGATTGAGGGTCTGGCACTGATCCGCGGGGAGCCGATCTACATGGCGCTCTCGCCCACGCAAACGGTGATGATGTTGCTCACGCTGCTGGCCGCCACCATCAATCTGCATGATGGTGAAACCAACGCCATTGAAGGACTGACGCACTTTGTCCTGTTTGCCACCTTTCTGATGCTGGCTGCACTGGGCATGTAACCAGGCGCCCTCCATGCCAGGTGAATATGCCGACCTCGCCCCCATCTGCTCAGAATGAGGGCGGGAAACACGTATAGTGTGGCCCTCAGGCTTAACGCTTTGTCATCAGGAACCGGCTCATGACTGCCCTGGTACCCGCGGCAACCCAGTTGCTGCTGATTGACCCGCAAAACGACTTTTGCGATATCCCCGGGGCGGCACTGCCCGTGCCCGGCGCCAATGCGGACCTGCAACGCGTAGCCGACTTGCTGGCGCGGCATGGTCAGCGCTTTGATGCGATCCATGTCACGCTAGATAGCCATCGTCCCATCGACATCGCCCACCCGGCGTGGTGGCAAGATGCATCCGGCCAGATGCCCACACCGTTTACCCTGATCACGGTGGAAGACGTCACCCGCGGTCGCTGGCAAACCCGTGATCCAGCCCGGCAGCAGTCCAGCCTGGATTACGTGCGGGAACTGGCCCGCCGTGGTCACTATCAGTTGCTGGTATGGCCAGAGCATTGCCTGATCGGCAGTTGGGGGCACAACGTGCATGCCGCCCTGTTTGCGGCGCTCAACCAGTGGTCACGTGAGCAAGTGCGGCCCGTGCATTACCAGATCAAAGGCCTCAACGCCGGCACCGAGCATTATTCCGCCATCGAAGCCGAAGTACCCGACCCGGCCGACCCGCACACCCTGCCCGACCAGAACTGGATCGCCCGCCTGCGCAGCGCTGACACCATTGTGATTGCCGGTGAGGCGCTCTCTCACTGTGTGGCCGGGACGGTGCGTGATCTGGCCAGCCAACTGGGCGACGCGCACGTACACAAGCTGTTGCTGCTGACGGATTGTTGCAGCGCGGTCAGCGGCTTTGAAGAGGCCGGCAGCGCCTTTATCCAGGAGCTGGTTGCGCGCGGCATGCGCACGGCGCAAAGTGACCGGCTATTTGCCTGAACCCCGGGGTCTAACCCCTTGTGACACCGGCGCGCAGCGCGCCAGGAGCAATGCATGACCGTCGCCAACCCGGTGATTGAATCCCTGCTGGACACCGACCTTTACAAATTCACCATGATGCAGGAAATCTTGCATCATCAGCCTGAAACGCAGGCGGAATACACCTTCCGCTGCCGCAACACGCCGGCATTCGGGCTAGCCACCCTGAAAGACGAAATCGACGCCCAGCTCGACCACCTGTGTTCTTTGCGCTTTGCCGAAACAGAACTGGAATGGCTGGGAAACCTGCGCTTTATCCATAGTGATTTCATCGACTTTCTGCGGCTGTTTCAGTTGCAGCGCAAGTTCATTTCCGTAGAAGCCTCCACCACGGTGCCCGGCAATCTGGATATCCATGTGCGCGGGCCCATGCTCCATTGCATGCTGTTTGAAATCTACGCGCTCTCGATCGTCAACGAGGTGTATTTCCGTCACTTCGATCATGCCACCGCGCTGGCCGAAGGCCGCAAGCGTCTGGCTGCCAAGATCGACTTGTTGCGTGAGTTTGGTCAACAACCGCAAGAACGCGCCAACTTCATCTTCTTTGACTTTGGCACGCGCCGCCGGTTTAGCCGTGACTGGCAAGAAGAAGTGGTCTCTACCCTGGCGCGGGATGCCAAACCTTATATGCGCGGCACCAGCAACCTGCTGCTGGCCATGCGCTATGGGCTTACCCCGATCGGCACCATGGCGCATGAGTACATGCAGGCCTTCCAGTGCTTTGGCTCCCGCCTGCGGGACTTCCAGAAAAATGCGCTGGAACACTGGGTGCGCGAATACCGGGGCGACCTTGGCATTGCACTGACCGATGTGGTCGGTATGGATGCGTTCTTGCGGGACTTTGACCTGTATTTCTGCAAGCTGTTTGATGGTCTGCGGCATGACTCGGGTGATCCCTTCATCTGGGGTGAGAAAGCAATCGCCCATTACGAGAAAATGCGCATCGACCCTTCGACCAAACAACTGGTATTCAGCGACGGCCTGGATTTGCAGCGCGCCATTGCGCTGTACCGCCATTTTGGTACCCGCACCAGACCCTCTTTTGGCATTGGTACCAACCTGACCAACGATTGTGGTCTGGAGCCGCTGCAAATTGTCATCAAACTCACCCGCTGTAATGGCCAGTATGTGGCCAAGGTAAGCGACAGCCCGGGTAAGGGGATGTGCGAGGATGTGAATTTCCTCAATTATCTGTGTGATGTGTTTGATATCCCGAATCGGGAACTGGTTTTGCCGCATTGATGTTACCGGTCGGAACAGCGTCGTAGCCCGGATGGAGGCCAAAGGCCGGGAATCCGGGGTGGCAATGTGGGCAGAATTGGCGTTGCGGGCTTTGAAATGGCAGGGATCGATATTGCATGCGGCGCAACCCCGGATTCCCGCTACGCTTCATCCGGGCTACGAAGTGGCATCTAATATGAAAAAAGCCGGCAACCGCCGGCTTTTTCATCCCTGCAACCTTACCCCGCCATCTGCTGCGCCTGAATCGCGACCAGCGTCGTAGCCCGGACGGAGGCCGAAGGCCGGGAATCCGGGGTGGCAATGTGGGCAGAATTGGCGTTGTGGGCTTTGAAATGGCTGCAATCGATATTGCGTGCGGCGCAACCCCGGATTCCCGCTGCGCTTCATCCGGGCTACGAAGTGGCATCTATATGAAAAAAGCCGGCAACCGCCGGCTTTTTTCATCCCTGTAACCTTGCCCCGCCATCTGCTGCGCCGGAATCGCGACCAGCGTCGTAGCCCGGATGGAGGCCGAAGGCCGGGAATCCGGGGTGGCAATGTGGGCAGAATTGGCTTGTGGGCTTTGAAAATGGCTGCAATCGATATTGCGTGCGGCGCAACCCCGGATTCCCTCTACGCTTCATCCGGGCTACGAAGTGGCATCTATATGAAAAAAGCCGGCAACCGCCGGCTTTTTTCATCCCTGCAACCTTACCCCGCAACTCGCCCCGCCATCTGCTGGGCCTGAATCGCAGTCAGCGCAATGGTGAACACAATGTCATCGACCAGCGCACCGCGCGAAAGATCGTTCACCGGTTTGCGCAGGCCCTGCAGCATCGGGCCAACGCTGACCACGTGCGCGCTGCGCTGCACGGCTTTGTAGGTGGTGTTGCCGGTATTCAGGTCCGGGAACACAAACACGGTGGCCTGGCCCGCCACCTTGCTGCCCGGCGCTTTTTGCGCGGCGACGTCGGCGGTGGAAGCGGCGTCGTATTGCAGCGGGCCATCCAGCAATAGTTCCGGGTGTTTAACGTGCGCCAGTTCGGTGGCTTCGCGCACTTTATCCACATCTACGCCTGCGCCAGATTTACCGGTGCTGTAGCTGATCATGGCCACCTTGGGATCAATCCCGAAGGCCGAGGCGCTGTCGGCACTTTGTTTGGCAATTTCAGCCAGTTGCTCCGCTGTGGGGTTCGGGTTGATGGCGCAGTCGCCGTAGACCAGCACCTGATCGGGCATCAGCATGAAGAACACCGACGACACAATCGACGAACCCGGTGCGGTCTTGATCAGTTGCAGGGCCGGGCGCACGGTGCTGGCGGTGGTATGGATCGCACCGGAAACCAGACCGTCGACCTTGTTCACGGCCAGCATCATGGTGCCCAGCACCACGGAGTCACCCAATTGCTCCAGCGCCTGAATATCGGTCAGGCCCTTGCTCTTTCTGAGTTCCACCATGGGTGCGACATAGTCCTGGCGGATTTCGTCCGGGTCCAGGATTTGCAGACTGGCCGGAAGCAACACGCCCTGCGCGGCGGCCACAGCTTCAATGGTGGCGCGCTTGCCCAGCAGTACGCAGTGGGCAATGCCTTTTTCTTCACACACCACGGCAGCCTTGATGGTGCGCGGCTCTTCGCCCTCTGGCAGGACAATACGTTTTTTGTGGGCGCGCGCTTTCTGGATCAGCTGATAGCGGAATGCCGGCGGCGACATGCGGGTAGAGGGCGCGACCTTTACCGCGTTCATCAGGTGGACAGTGCCCAACTGGTCGGCCACAGCATCCAGCACCAGATTCATGCGCTCGGTATCGTCGGCCGCGACGGCAGGCGGCACGCGGCTGATGCGTTCGGCGGTGCCGTAGCTATCTGTGTCGGTACGCAAAACCGGAATACCACTCTTGAGCGCCAGCGTGGCCAGCGCCTGGATGCGCGGATCAGGCGTGCTGGAGTGGGTCAGCAGCAAACCAGCCAACTGGATGCCACTGCTGGCAGCCAATGCGGTAGCCAGCATGACGTCGTCCCGGTCGCCGGCGCTGACGATCAGCGCACCAGGCTTCATGCGTTCTACTACTTCTGGCACAGAACGCGCGCTGATCACGGTTTCCTGCACGCGGCGGGTGGCCAGTTCACCTTCAATCAGAATTTCTGCGTTCAAGTGGCGCGCGACGTCCAGCGTGCGCGGGGCCATCAGGCTGGCGTCGTATTTGATGACGCCCCACAGGGCAATGCCGTCCAGTTCGTACTGGGCAGAGGCCGCATCAAAACTGGCGGGGGCTTTGTTGAAGATCACCCCCGCTACGCGCCGGCCTTCGTTCTGCAACTGGCGGCCCGTGACGCGAGACTCTGCCGCCGCGCCCGGCACGGACGCATTGGAGACCAGGATGATTTCTGCCTGCATGCTGCGGGCAATTTCATCGTTCAGGCGCGCCGTCACCGGGTTGCTGGCGTCAATGTGCAGGCCCTCGATCACCAGTACATCCACACCCAGGGCTGCAGTCATGCACAGGCCCACCACGTCTTCCAGCAACTCGTCATTCTGGCCGGCCACCACACGTGCCACCACTTGCGCGGTGGAGAGCGGCGTGGGGCTCTTGATGTGGCAGATGGTGTTGGCAAAGTGGGTAGAGCGCTCGATGTCGCCGTGATCCTGGCCCACCGGCTTCACAAAGCCCACTTTCAGGCCCTGATGTTGCAAGGCACGCACTACGCCCAGCGATACGGAAGTCAGCCCCACGTTTTGCCGGGTCGGCGCAATCAAGAATGTCTGCATTTTGAGTGTCCTGTGCTCACCGCGCGGGGCGGCTGGTTTCGGCCTGGTCAGAACGGGATCGCCGCCCACCATTTAATGCCGTTGGTATAGTTTATACGCGATCAAGCGGTCTTTTGCGGGTGCGCCAACGGCACCCGCTGCAACCGTTAATTGAGCAAGATCATGCCTTGTTCAGGTTCGCCTTGCTTTGGGAAAAGGCAAATGAACTGAAGCCCTTGCCGTGAATAGTGGTTTGACATTCCGACCGATATGCCAACGTCACTATTGCGCTGCAACATCACATCAGCGGCAACCGCGCACGCGCTTCGGCATACCAGGCTTGCCGGCCGGCGTCGATAAAGTCTGCCGCCAGCGCATCAGCCTGTGCCAGTGCGCTACGGCTGGCGGCCGTCTCTCCCTCCAGATGCAAGGCATGGGCCAGCGCCAGCCGCAGAAAGGCTTCATCCACCGGTGCGGGCTCGTGCTGCGCAATCAATGCCAGGCCGCTCTGCGCGTGCTCGCGCGCGGTTCCACCCTGCGCGTTCTTGTTATGCACCAGCGCCAGCAGAAAATACGCGCGCGCCTGGTTGAGCCACGTTCCGGCGCGCTGCCAGAACAACAAGGCGGCTTCGGCAGCCCGCAGCATCAAGAGGGTTTGCGCCTCTTCCAGCACGGTTTCGTCCAGCAATTGCGAGGCCAGGTTATTGCTGGCCACTGCCAGCGCGCGATCACTGCCAGATTCGGCACCAGCAGACCCGGCCAATTGCAGCAAGGCGTCATAAAGATGGGCCGCCTCGGCCAGGCGCTTGTCCGCCACCAGCCCCTGGACCAATTGGGCGCTAAAGCGAATGTGCGTCACCAGCGCTTGTGTCGGCGCCAAGGCAATCAGACGGCTCTGGCTGGTGAGCGCGGCAGCCGCATCGCCGGCCATCCATTGGGCGACAGCCACGCTCATCAGCACACCTGTGCGGTCGGCATCTGCCGGTAGCCGCGCCGACACGGTTTCCGCCATCTGGCGTGCGGCTGACCAATCATGCAGATGCTGACCAAATAGATGGGTCGCCAGGCGCAGCAAGTCGGCAGCGTCTTGCGCGTTGTCGGCCTGATGCGCCACCTTGCGCAAAACCTCGGCCACCTGCTGTGGTTGGCGGGCATGGTCTTTCCAACCCTGCTCGATCACGTCTGCCAGACTCATGGCTACGGCCTCTTGTATGTCAATGTCCTGCTCATTGTAGTCGGCCTGCCATCCTTGCCGCCATGTCACCGTCAGGGCCTCTATTCAGATCACATTTGCAAAGAAACAGCACCATTGCAGTGCCAGGCGGGGTCATGTGTAGCGCGGAGTATCACATCTGTCTTTCGGGCTTTGACCCATCTCAAACAATACTGGCAAAGTGTGCCGCTAACCCAAGCAAAATCGCTTTAGAACAGCCCAAAAGGCCAGAACACCATGACTACTTCCAGCAATCCGCTGCTGCAAGACTGGGCCACCCCGCACCAGTTGCCGCCGTTTGACCTGATCCAGGCCGAGCATTTTGCGCCGGCGTTTGACACCCTGTTTGCAGAACACCTGGCCGAAATCGACGCCATTGCGGCCAACCCCGCTGCGCCCGATTTTGCCAACACGCTGGCCGCGTTTGATGCCGCCGGCGCGCACCTGACGCGCGTGCAACTCTTGTTTGAAAACCTCACCTTGTCTGAAGCCAGCCCGGCCTTACAGGCCGTTGAACTGGAAATGGCGCCCAAACTGGCGGCGCACACCAGCCGCGTGGGCATGCATGAGGGTTTCTTTGTCCGTCTGGATGCCATTTACCAGGCACGCCAGCAACTGGAACTGACCGAAGAAGAGCGCCGTCTGCTAGACCGCGTGTACACGGATTTCGTCCGTACCGGCGCCAAACTGGCCGGCGCGGACCGCACCCGCTTTGCCTGGATCGCCAGCCGTATTGCAGAACTCTCCGCCCAGTTCAGCCAGAACGTGCTGGCCGATGAGGCCGAATACAAACTGGTGCTGAACACAGAAGAAGAACTGGCCGGTCTGCCGGCGTTCTTGCGGGATGCCGCCCAAAGCGCTGCGCGTGAACGCCATGTGGATGGCTACGTCATTACCTTGTCCCGCTCCTTGATTGTGCCCTTCCTGAGCTACGCCACCCGCCGTGATCTGCGTGAAGCGGCCTGGAAAGCCTGGGTGAGCCGTGGCGAAACACCAGGCCGGGAAACCAGCCCGCAAGCGCGTGAAATTCTGGCCCTGCGCCATGAAAAAGCCATCTTGCTGGGTTACAAGAACTTTGCCGATTTCGCGCTGGTTGATCGCATGGCCGGCACGCCAGAAGCCGTCTACGCCCTGCTGGAACAAGTGTGGGAACCGGCCAAGCGCCGCTGCGCCGCAGAAAAGACCGAGCTTGAAGCCATTGCCCGCAAGCTGGGCGAGCCAGACACCGTGCAAGCCTGGGACTGGTTCTATCTGGCCGAGAAAGTGCGCGCCGACAAATACGATCTGGACGACGCCGAGATCAAGCCGTATTTCAGCCTGGATGCCATGCTGGGCGCGGCCTTTGATTGCGCCGGCCGCCTGTTTGGCCTGAGCTTTGCCGAGCGCCACGACGTGCCGCTGTATCACCCGGACGTGCGTCTGTTTGAAGTCAGCCGTGACGGCGCGGTGATGGGGCTGTTTTTGTCTGACAACTACGCCCGCGCCAGCAAACGCGGCGGAGCGTGGATGCATATCTATCGCGGCCAGTCGAAGAATGGCGCGGTGAAACTGCCGGTGGTGGTCAACAACAACAACTTTGCCAAAGCCAGCAACGGCCCGACCCTGCTGAGTTTTGACGACGTGCGCACGCTGTTCCACGAGTTCGGCCACGGTCTGCATGGCTTGTTGTCCAACGTCACCTACAACCGGGTTGCCGGCACCAATGTGCCGCAAGACTACGTTGAGCTGCCGTCGCAACTGCTGGAAAACTGGGCGCTGGTGCCGGAAGTGCTGGAAAAGCACGCCCGCCACTATCAAACCGGCCAGAGTATTCCGGCAGAACTGGTTACACGCATTCAAGCTTCGCGCACCTTCAACCAGGGTTTTGAGACGGTTCGCTATACCTCCAGCACGCTGATTGATCTGGCACTGCACCAGCAGACTGATCCGGATGGCGTGGATATCGCCACGTTTGAAGCCACTGAACGTGCGCGCCTTGGCGTACCGCCGGAAGCCGGCATGATGCATCGCCTGCCGTATTTCCGGCACTTGTTTGCGGATGAGTCTTACGCCGCCGGCTACTACGTCTACATGTGGGCGGAAGTGCTGGAAGCAGAAGCGTTTGAAGCCTTTGAAGAAGCCGGTAATGCGTTTGATCCGGCCCTCTCCGACAAGCTTTACCGCTACATCTACAGCGCCGGCAACAGTCGCGAGCAAAAACTGGCTTTCCGCACCTTCCGCGGCAAAGAACCAGTGGCCGCGCCCATGTTGCGCAAACGCGGACTGATCGAGGCCTGACTGCCTTCATGCACGCGGTACGCCGGCCCTGGAGGCCGGCGTGCCGGCGCGCACCCGCACGACACATTGCCGCAAAACAATAACAACAAGAACCGCTCCATGATCTCCACTCTTTTCAAACGCTGGCCGGCCTGTGCCCTGCTGGCGCTGGCGACGCTCAATACGCCCGCACTTGCCAACACCACCTGCGCTGCACTGCATGTGCCTGACGGCGCCAGCGTGGTGTTCAACGGCACGCTGGACGACCCGCTCTGGCAAGCGGCAACAGAATACGACCAGTTCTGGGAATACCAGCCCGTAGATGGCCAGGTGGCACCCGTGCGTACCACCGTGCGCGTGCTGTATGACGCCAAAGCGGTGTATTTCGGGATTCGCGCTTATGACCCGCACCCGGAAAACATCCGCGCGCCGCTGGTGCGACGGGACAATGTCAAAACCAACCAGGACTTTGTAGCTGTCTATCTGGACCCGATCGGCGCGGGTAAATCGGCCCTGTTTGTGCGGGTGAACCCGCGCGGGGTGATTGCTGACGGCACGTATAGCGCGGATACCGACAACGCGGATTTCTCCCCCGATTTTGAAGTCGATGCCAAAACGGCCATGCTCAAGGATGGATATTCTGCGGTCATCCGCATTCCGTTCACAGAGCTGCGCTTTACCGACAACGCCACCAAGAGCTGGCAGTTCCAGATCATGCGCAGTTATCCGCGTGATCAGAGTTACCTGTTTTTGAGTGTGCCGCTGCTGCAAACGGCCACCAACATGCTGGCGCTGATGACCCCGCTGGATCAGCTCAAAGCCGCTGCACCCAGCAACAATCTGTCTGTCCGCCCGCAGTTCACCTTGCGCGCCGATCGTGACAGCGTGGCGGGTATGCCGGCGCAACAATCCTGGCATCTGGACGCCGGCTTTGATCTGAAATGGCAACCCAACGCCGCCTGGGTCGTAGACGCCACCTTCAAGCCGGATTTCTCACAGATCGAACTGGATGTCCCGCAACTGACCAGCAACGCGCAATTTGCCCTGCAACTGCAGGAAAAACGTCCGTTCTTTCTGGAAAGCAGCGATATCCTGGAATCGCCCACCTTGATGAATGAACAAGGTGGCAACGGCCCCAAAGCGCTCTACACCCGCGCCATTACCCAACCCGACTGGGGTTTGCGCGCCACGCGGCGAGACGACAACACTGAAGCCACCATCATGGCCGCCAATGATACCGGCGGTAGTCAGGTGCTGATTCCGCACGCCTTCACCACAGATACCGTGAATCAGCCGGAATCTGACGTGGCCTTTGGCCGCGCCCGCATGTATCTGGACAACCTCTCCATTGGCGGGCTGTTTACCGCACGCAATTACGCGGGTGGGTTGGGAGACAACGCCGTGATCGGCCCGGATGTGGTCTGGCGCTCCGCCGCAGGCGACCGGGTGCGGGCACAGTGGCTGGTCTCCAGCACGTCTGCGCTGGCTGGCGATGACGGCCTGTTGCACAAAGGTGCAGCACAAGGCGGTTCGGACTTGCTGGTGGACTGGATTCGCAAGACACCAGACTGGGAGCCCTCGTTGACATACCAGCAGGTGTCCGACCATTTTCGGGATGACACAGGTTTCTTCGGACAATCCGGCTACCGGCAACTGACCGCGCAACTGGTGCAAAGAACGCGTCTGGGCGGCGACTGGAGCGAGATCGACCCGTACGTGCAGGTCCAGCAATCTGTCACCACCGATGACGGCAGCACCGTGCAACGCTTGTTTGCACCCGGTGTGACCCTCTACGGCCCGCACAATACGTCCATTGAGCTGGAATACCATCCGGCCATGGCGCAGCGCGTGGCGGCGGGTGATCAGTTGCACAGCTTCAACCAGGTGGTGCTGGATGTGCAATCCAACCCGGCGGCGTGGTTTCCGTTTCTGGAAGCCAAGACCATTCTGGGTGATCAGGTGGATATTGATAACGACCGTGTCAGCCCTGGCGTGTACACCCTGATCGACGCGCGTTTTCGGGCACTGGACCGGCTGGAAATCGAGCCCCGGTTTGAACAAACCGTGTTACGCGGCCCGGATGGCAATACCGCCCTGCGGGACACCGCAGTGCAGTTGCTGACCGTGCTGCATTTCACCGGCCAGGATTCCGCCCGTGCCATCTTGCAGCGGGAAACCACGCGGCGTAATGCCATCCTGGTGACGGATGTGGCCCCGTCGTATTACCAGAGCGACTCTGTATCACTGACTTATGCCCATCGCTGGTCTGCGCTCAAGGTCTGGTATCTGGGGGCCACCTGGAGCCAGAACATCGACACCGGCAGCAGCACCACGCGCGATGCCGAGGTGTTTACCAAGTTCCAGTTTGAAATCTAACCAATCTAACCCGCTGGCCCCAACAAAAAACCGCAGCACAGGCTGCGGTTTTTTGTTGCCGGGTCACGCTGAGGCAACTCAGGCGTCGGCCTTTTTCAGCAGGACATACAACTCATCCTTGATACGCAGTTTTTCTTTTTTCAGAGACTCCACTTCCAGATCGTTGTACCCCGGCATACGGGTTTCGATCTGTTTGATGGCGTGGTCCAGCTCGTTATGCCGGTTGAATAGCCGCGTGAAGTGCGGGTCGGTGTTCTTCATGCTGGAGATCAGCTCACGGTATTCAGGGAACATGCAGTGCTCCTCTCTGGGCGGGAAAACACCAAACTAGCGCGCCTGCCATTTCCCTGTGCTGATCCGCGTCAAGGCCAGTAGCGCGCCTGCACCGGGGCAAAGGCGGGATGCAGCTCAATGCGCGTCAACAATTCACTGAACGCCGGGCGGGATGCCTGTAAATGCGCCCGTGCCCCCGACCATTTGGACACCACCACCGCCAGAAAATCCAGCGCCCCCGGTGCCGTACCGTTCAGAAAAGGCGTGGCCGGCCAGTGATCGGCAAAAATGTCCCACAGCGTATGTAACCGCAAACGCGTGCCCAGTTTGATGGCAGCCAGTGTGTTTTCATTGGCCTCGACCACCCAGCGCTCCGGGTAATCAATCACACCAATGGCCGCATAACAATTCGCGGCGATATACACCAGGCCCCGGATCGCCTGCGCCTGGTCAGAGAGATCGGTGGGCAACAAACCACTATGCGGATAAGCCAGCCCCAGGTGGATGAGAATGGCGGCGCTTTCGGTCATGACGCTGCCATCCGGCAAGACCAGCGTGGGAATTTGCGCCAGCGGGTTGACCTGTTTGAGTTCGTCCAGCCCCGCACCGGGCTCCCAGGAGGCAGCATCGACCACTTTATACGGGACATCCAGCAGGGCCAGGGCCGCTTCAATGGCGGCGGCGCCAGAAGTTTTGGTGCCATAGAGGGTGTACATGGCAGGAGCATCCTGTCAGGACCGAACCGTCAGTTTAGGACATTGCTGTGTTGCTGGATGGTCCATGTCATCGGCGCACGTCACGGTGTAGCCGGAGGCCGGGAATCCGGGCTACTGCACTACATCACCCCCAACGCCCGTCCAACATAATTACGCGGCACCTGCGGTTTGGGTACGCGCACGGCAAACCAGCGGCGTACGTCCTGTTCCAGCGCAATGCCGTGCATGAAGTTGTACAAGGCTTTGTTGAGTGCCTCGCCCATCAAGTTGTGATCCACGCCGGTGGGGTCAACAAAGCCAACGTCGTTGGTGGCAAAGGTGATTTCCGGCAGTGGTTCCAGCGTGATGCCGTATTCCTGCGGGTTCTGGCCGACCGGTGAATGCACGGTGCAGGCAAAGCGGTGAAAGAAGCCAGACTGGATGCAACCCTCTTCAAACAACTGGCGCACGTATTCCAGCGCGTCGACCGTGTCCTGGACGGTTTGCGTCGGAAAACCATACATCAGGTAGGCGTGAACCAGTACGCCGGCTTCGGTAAACGCTCGCGTTACGCGCGCCACTTGCTCGACCGAGACGCCTTTTTTCATCAGCTTGAGCAACCGGTCTGACGCCACTTCCAGCCCGCCAGAGATCGCAATACAGCCGCTATCAGCCAATAGCTGGCATAACTCGGGCGTGAACGATTTCTCGAACCGCACGTTCCCCCACCAGGAGATAGAGAGATTACGGCGCAGCAGTTCTTCTGCCAGCGCTTTAAGCGCCTTGGGTGGCGCGGCTTCATCGACAAAGTGAAAGCCGGTCTGGCCGGTTTCCGCGACAATGCGCTCAATCCGGTCGACCAGTTCCACCGCCGAGGCATTCTCGTAGCGGGAGATATAGTCCAGGCTGACGTCGCAAAAACTGCATTTCTTCCAGTAACAACCATGCGCGACGGTGAGCTTGTTCCAGCGCCCGTCTGACCACAGCCGATGCATGGGGTTGAGCATGTCCAGCAGCGACAGATACTTGTGCAGTGGCAGACCATCCCACGTGGGCGTGCCTACTTCGGCAAACGGGATGTCTGCTTCTATCATGTTGATGTACTGGACCTGACCCTGGGCATTGCGCACAAACGTGCGCACCAGGCGCTGTTGCGAGCGCTTGCCTTCAATGTGCTCCAGCAGCGCCAGCAAAGGGCGCTCGCCGGCATCCAGCGTCACGTAATCCACATAATCAAATACGCGCGGTTCTTTGAGTTCACGCAGTTCGGTATTCACAAACCCGCCACCCAGCCCGATCACAATCGACGGGTCGTGCGCCTTGATGGTCTGCGCAATACGGAACGCGGCGTACACCGCGCCCGGGAATGGCACCGACAGCAATACCAGCGTGGGTTTGTGCTGTTCGATGGCCGCCAGAGTCAACGCATGCAGGGTGTCATCGACCAGATTGGTCGGTGCAGCCAGCGCCTGGGCCAGAGGTTCAAACGTCGGCTGGCTTTGCGCCAGTGATTCGGCATAACGCACGAACTCGAAACGCGGGTCGACCGCTTCACGCAGGACGTCCGAGATATCGTTCAGGTACAGCGTAGCCAGGTGGCGGGCACGGTCCTGCATGCCCAATGCGCCAAACGCCCAGGCCAGCGGATCGCCACCCTCTTCATCGACATACACATCCAGCGACTCAAAGCGCGGGCCTTCCGGCAAAAAATTGCGGTTGCAGATGCGATGCCCCAGCGTGGAATCCCGCCCTTGCAAGAAGCCCACCGTGGCATCAATGGTGGCCAGATAACGCTCAAACTGCTCGCAAAACTGATACACCGCCGCACTGCGCTGGCGCGCCGGAATGTGGGTCTGGATGTGATCAAACAGGTGTTGCAGCCCCGCGCGGCTAAACAGCGTCAGCACCAGTTCCAGCGCCAGATCGTGCTGAAACGCCGTCACATTGCGCGAGCGCAAAAAGCCGGTGAGATACGCAGTCGACGGGTACGGCGTATTCAGTTGCGTCATGGGCGGGATCAGCGAGAGCACGCGCGTGGTCATGGGGCGCTCCGGGTGATCAGACAACAGGACAACACCACACGGCGGTGACAGCAAACAGGCATACGATTCCCAACTGGATCAGACAGACAAAAGACTGGGCGGATTGTCACACGAACTTGTCATTACAACGGTATATTCTGGCGAACCAGCCGCCCACTGGTGTACTCATTATACCTGTTCGATCCTGGCCCTTTCTGGCCCGCCGGAGCCTCTATGTACGCGCCTCGTTATCTGCTCGCCACCATTGCCCTTGCCAGCGCGTTTGCCATCGCTGACGAGCCGGTCTGCCAGGGCCGCAATGATCTGCCGCGCGTACTGGAACACGTGTGCTACAGCGGCCAGCCGGATGCCACCAGTTGCCCATATCATGATGACGCATTCGGGATTTTTGAGAACAACCGTGCGCCGTACCACTATTTGCTGGTGCCACGGCAGAAGGTCTGCGGGATCGAGAACGAAGCGCTGTGGCAAAGCGGTACGCATGACTGGTTTGCCGAAGCCTGGCGGCTGCGTCATCTGTTTGCCGAGGCCAAGCCGGTCAGCGGCGGTGTACCGCTGGAGCGCGTCGGCATTGCCATCAACTCTATCCCGGGTCGCAGCCAGGGGCAGTTGCATGTGCATATCAGTTGCGTAGAACAAGGCGTGGCAAAGCAACTGGCCGTACACGCCAGCCAGTTTAATGACACCTGGCAGCCGCTGGATCTGACCACGCCAGACGGCGTGCAGCACTACCTGGCGCGCCGCCTGGCGGGCCCGCAGATTGACCCCGATGTGTTCGCCAGTCTGGCCAAAGCTCACCCGGAGCTGGCGGCCGATAAAGGCAACATCACCGCCTTTGCCGCCAGCGTGGCCGATGGCAGCGTCATCCGGCCACTGGTGCTGATTGGGCACTACAGTGATCACAATCAGGGCCACGCAGAAGACCTGCTGGATGGCTGCGGCAATGTGCAGGCCGCGCCCAAACCCCAGCAATAAGCTCAGCCCAGCATGCTCGACCAGGCCGACAGTAACAACAACACCGCCAGCGCCTGATTGAGCCAGCGCCAGTGCTGCGGCGAGCGCAGCAAGACAGCCACACCGCGCCCCAGCAAGGCCCACAGCGCCATGCAGAGGATGGCAGCGGCGAAAAAAATCAGCGCCATTTGCGCCACGCGCATCGTTTTGTCCGGGCCGTTACCGGCAAACACGCTCACCACGGCCAGCGCCATCATCCAGACCTTGGGGTTGACGATCTGCAACCCGCCCCCAGCCAGCATGCCCAACTGGCCGCGCCCGGTTTCCCCGGCTTGCGGCACGGCCGGCGGGTGGCGAAACAGCAGCCAGGACAAATGCGACAGCCACGCCAGGGCCAGCCACTTCGCCCCGGTCTGGATGCCCGGATGCGCCGTCAGCACGTTGCCCAGCCCCCATCCGGTGAACAGCACAATCGACGATGCGGCCATACAAATACCCACAGTCAGCCGCAGTGCAGGCAGCAGCCCAAAGCGGGCGCTGCTGGAGAGCACCAGAATATTGGCCGGCCCCGGCGTGATTGATGCGACCAGCGCAAACACGGTAAATGGGAGAAGGGATTGCATGATCGGCTCCTTGGTACAGGTTGAGCCGTTATTCTCAGAACATGTGTGCGGTCAGTCTGGAAGCTTTGTGCAAATGCGGCGGTAGTGCGCGGGGCTGAGCCGATAGGCGCGCTGGAACCAGCGGCCAAAGTGGCTTTGGTCGGCAAACCCCAGCGCGGCGGCGACTTCTGCTGGCGTGTCGCCACGGGCCAGCCGGGTACGCGCGCGGGCAAGGCGCAACTGGATCAGATACGCATGCGGCGCGACACCAAAGGCCGCCTTGAAAGCGCGGGTCAGCCGGAAGCGATCTGTGCCGGCGCTTTGCGCCAGTTCATCCAGCCCGACGTCTTCCATGTAATGGGCGTGCAGATAATCGTGCGCACGCCAGGCGGCAGCGGGCAAGTGGGCATCGGGTTGGGTTTTACGCCAGGACAGGTGGCCGGTCAGGCTGCCCAGCAAGCGGTCCAGACTGGCTTCTCGCACAATGCGCATCTCCTGGTGATGCAGTGCGTTGAACGCGCCCATGGTCGCCAGCGCCAGCGCAGGGTCGTCCGACAGGGTCTGGGCAAAGCCCATTTCGAACCCGCCCGGCGCCTCTTCAAACAGCGTGGCCATGGTGCCGTGCAGCCAGTCCGGATCAATGTAGAGGGTGTAATAGGTGAAACCGTCTTTTTCCGGCGCGTTGCCGTCGTGGATTTCACCGGGCTCCAGCAAGAACACGTGGCCGGGGGTGCTGTTGACGCGATTACGTCGGCAGTTGAATTGCTGCACACCCTGGCGGGTCACGCCGATCACATAGGTGTCGTGCCAGTGCGGGTCATAGGCATGGCCCTCGAAGTGGGCGTGCATGGTCTCAATACGGGTCTGCGCGTCTTGCCGCAAATCCAGCCAGTCACTCGCCCCCATGTTGTCTTGCTCCCCAATGCGCTCCGTAAAGAGCTTATATGAGGTCGGTCACGGATTTCTAGAATATTCGTGCAGCATAAACCCGGTGATGCCCCGCGCCCGGCAACGCCATGGCGCACCCCGGTTAGTGGCAAGTGCCGCCGGCTTTCCACAATGAGGGCGTCGCGGCCGGGTTCCAGTTGGCACCGGCGTAATCGGTCTGGGTGACCAGCGCCGTGTAGGTCTTGCCATTGAAGCTGACCACCGCCCCCACTGCGTAACTGCCACCATCCAGCCAGGCCGGACACCCGCCGGCGGAGAGCGGCGGTGCAGGCGCGGGAGTGGGTACCGGCGTCGCCGTGCTGCCGCCATGGCAATCGCCCACCACGGACCAGGGTTCGCCACTGCCGGTGGGACCACTGCTGCTGGCCGGATTATTGCCTTGCGTCCACCAGTTGGCCTTGTAATTGACAGCGCTCTCGCTCACCAGCGCACCGCCGGTGTAGGCAGTATTGGCATTCCAGGCCGCATAGCAGGCCGAAGCCGGTGTGGGCGTCGGCGTGGGTTTAGGGGTGGGCACCGGCGTGGGTACAGGGGTCGGTGCGGGCGTGGGAGTCGGCGTGGGGCTGGGCGTGCTGACGCCGCCGCCACCGGTCTGCGCCGCCTGGAACAGGTGCAGAAACTGGAAATTGGTCTGCGTGGTATCCGAAAAATCATCCTTGCTGCCCGTTCCCGCGCGGTCCCGCTGCAAGGCCCAGTAACTCAGCAGCCCCAGGCCGTTCTGGCGGGCAAAGCCGGCGACGGTGCTGGCATCGTTGGTGCTGAAGACTTCAGACGAATCATCATTGACGCCAACCATGGGCGTGATGCCGATCATGCCCCACAACTCGCCACTGGTTTTAGCCGGAAACACATTCTGGAGCTGAGCGTAAACGGCGGAGGCCGAGCCCGTCGCCACCTTGCCCATATTGCTGATGCCGCAGTTGCTGTCGCAGTAATCCATGGTCATCAGGTTGACCATGCTGACATTCACCCCTGCCAGCGCGGCGGATTGCACGGCCGCCAGACCATTGCTATCCAGCCCGTTTTGCGCCACCGGCAAGGTGAAGGACACATACAAAGACGGATAGCGCTGCTGCAATTGCAAAATGGCAGCATTGCGGACCGTGTTCAGGCCGCCCTTGCCCAACTGCTTGCCTTCTACATCAAAATCGATGGCCCGCACGCCCGTGGTTTGCAAAATACCGGCGATCAGGTTGGCCATCTGCGTGCTGGTACAAGCGGCCTCCAGATAAGTGCCATTGGCACCGCCAAAAGAGAGGATCACGCGCCCGCCCGCCGCCTGAAATGCCGTCAGGTCGCTTTGCATTTGCGAAACGGAGTTATCCACCGCGCAGCCGCCGCTGGAGACCAGAAACGCGAGCGTAGCGCTTTGCAGGCCGGCTTTGGTGTGGGCGTCCATCAGACTGGTGATGGCGTAACTATTGTTGCCGTACGCCCAGGTCATAAAGTAAGGCGAGACATCCAGCGCCATGCCGGGTGCGGCAGTACCGGCCAGCGTCAGCGCGCACACCAGTGCCTTCAGGCGTGTGCTGCCTCTTGGTTTACTCATGCTCTCCACCCCTGGGCTGTTTGTTTTCTGTCTTTGAAAACGTTTTCAAGAAACTGACAGAAGCCTATATAAGGGTGGGTGTTTTGAGCAAGGCCCGCTGCCTGCCCTGACCGGTTTGGACGATGAACGGCAAAGTAGCTGATTTACAAACACTTTTGTATGCACGCTCGCAGCGCGACTCCAAAAGCAAAACGGCAACCACCCGGGTTGCCGTTTTGTTTTAACCGCGCCAGCCGCGCACAGCCGCGCTGGATCAGCAGCTACCTTTGTCGATCAGGCTGCACTGGCGTGAATACGCCGGCGAACGAATCGCATCACGGGTCAGCGTATTGACCGGTACACCCAGTTCAGCCGAATAGCTTTCGGCCGAGCGGATGGCTTTTTCGGTATGCGAGAAATTGTTGCGTACCCCTGCACTCACCAGCTTGCCAAAGGTGGTGTCTCCCAGGCGAAAGGCGATGCCGTATGGTTCCACTGACAGCGGGTCGCTAAACGTGAATTGTTTGAAATCCAGACCGGCTTTGTGGATCGCGCCCTGAATCAGCAGCTCATCGTCCAGGTAAGCCAAGGCCTTGTGATCGAGCACGGCCTGAATGCCTTGTGCGGCGTCGTTCACGCTCAGCACATGAATGCCACCGACCATTTTGGAAATCAGCTCAATGTGGCTGGAGCCTGCCTTGAGCGCCAGGGTCTTGCCTTCCAGCGAGGGCAGCGACGGCTTAGTGCCAGCAAGGCTGACCAGGCGTGAGGTGGTGACAAAATCGACCACCGAGAAACCCACTTGCTTCTGGCGTTCTTCAGTGATGGTGGTCGAACCGCATTCCATGTCGATCTTGCCTTCCTTGACCATGGTCAGACGGTTCTGCGCCGTCACCGGAATGAACTTGATCTTGACCGGCTTTTTGACGGCTTCAGAGATGGTGGTCGCGACGATATCGCGGCACAGATCAACCACAAATCCAGTCGGATTGTCGTTCACGGCAAAAGACACCGGCTGTGCAGACTGGCGATAGCCCACATTGATGGTACCGGTGGCCTTGATGTTATCAAGCGTGTCAGCCTGGGCGACGGGGATAGCCAGGCTGATGGCGGCGTAAGCCAGGGCTGTAATAAAACTACGCAGTTGCATGGTGATGCCCTGCCTCACAAAGTAAATAGGATCGCCGCGATTCTATCTTGAATTTGCATGGCAACGTCATGAGAATGACAGTGGGATTTTTCTCAATAGCGCAAACCGGGTCAACATGGTAAAGATACGCATCTTGCTGATTATCCTGAACTTTTAGTCTTACATAGACCAGTCTACTGCCTTGCCCGAAGGCGTTTTTCACCCTGAAAAACACGCGGCAAGCGCCCTCGTTTCAAACACCCTGGATTGACCTGACCAAAGGGCCCTTTTGCTACATAAACGGCGTCAGACTACATGACTTGCGTTTGCGCAAAGCGCTATTTCGGCTATTGAGTTAACACGCGTGCACAAATCTATCTATACGCGCCGTCGGGTTGGCCAACCCTGACGTCAGATTGCCAGCTTCCAAAAACAATCTGACCACTCTGTACATCATTGTTAGTGATATTCGAACAATATTACCAGGTTGCGGCTGATTATCCGGCGCGCGTTTGAGAGGAGTATCCGTCTCACTCACTCACACACGGAGCAAGATCATGCCGCAACAGAAAATCGCCCTCGTTACGGGTGCCTCACGCGGGATTGGTGCCGCGGTGGCGCTGCGACTGGCGCAAGACGGGTTTGCGGTGGTGGTGAATTACGCCGCCAGCGCGACAGAAGCTCACGCGCTGGTCGACCGCATCCAGTCTGCGGGTGGCACAGCCATTGCCACCCAGGCGGATGTTGCCAACGCAGCTCAGGTGCGCCAGTTGTTTGACACTATTGAGCAGACGCTGGGCAAGCTGGATGTGCTGGTCAATAACGCGGGGGTGATGACGGTACAACCACTGACCCAGACCACGGACGAGTTATTTGAGCGCATGTTCGACATCAACGTGCGCGGCACTTTCAATACGCTGCGCGAGGCGGCAACCCGGCTGGCGGACGGCGGACACGTCATCAATTTCTCGACCACCGCACTGGCCATGAACCTGCCCGGTTACGCCACCTACAACGCCACCAAGGCGGCAGTAGAGGCGTATACCCGGGTGTTTGCCAAGGAATTGCGCGGTCGCAAGATCACCGTCAACGCCATTGCACCGGGGCCGGTAGCCACCGAGTTGTTCCTCAAGGGCAAGACAGCAGAGCAAATCGGCCACTTTGCCAGCCTGCCGCCGTTAGAACGCCTGGGCGAGCCGGACGACATTGCCGCCGTGGTCAGCATGCTGGTCGGCACCAACGCGGGTTGGGTCAACGGTCAGGTGCTGCGCGCCAATGGTGGCGTGGCCTGAGTCTGGCCTAGTGTTTGGCGGCGGCGTTGCGTTTGCGCGTCGCCGCTGCTTTTCTGGCTGAAGCGGCGCGCTGTTCCGGGGTACGTGCTGCCGCAGCCTTGCCGCCGAGATGACCGCCTTTTTTGGCCGAATCATGGTTTTCGGCATGCCCCCGGCCAGAGCCGGACAAGTTACCACCGCCAGACTCTTTATTCACCGTGGCCCAGGCGCGGCGTTCGGCCTCGTCCTCTGACACGCCGCGTGCTTCATAGCTGTCTTCAATATGTTGCGCCTTGCGCTTTTGTTTGTCGGTATAGGCCGATTTATCGCCTCGGGGCATGACGTTCTCCACATCAACGGGCAAAGGTGCCATGCCACCTGGTTTACGCGCCGGCCAGGCACGTGCCTGTCAGCGCGTGGCGGCAATGCGTGTCGGATCAGCGCGGCCCATGCCCGGAACCGTCAGGGCCGGGCGTGCTGGGCTTTGCGTTGCTGCCAGACGCGCGCAGCCAGAAAAATCACAATGCCCAGGTTACCCAGCACCACCAGCGCGCTGATTACGGTGGGTTTGTCGATGAGGTGATGCAGCTCAAACGGCACGTAGATCGCGCCAGAAATGGCACCCAGCCATTGCGCCCACGGCCGGTCAAACCACAGGCCCCAGGCTTCGGCAAAGCGCAGCAACACATAAGCCAGCGCAGCAGGGATCAACAACCGCAGATTGGCGTCTTGCACGATATCGGCGTAGCGCAGCAGCACCGCCGGGTAGTGGGCATAGGGCGAGAGCCCGATGTGACCAATCAGATCCAGCGCCAGATGGCGGATATCGTGATGCACAAAACTCAGCAGGCCAATCCCGGCCGCCAGTGCGGCCAGCCCTTTAAGGGCCTCAAACGCGGCAATGGTGCGCAAGGTGCGCTGCCCATGTACGGGATGCGGGTCAACGTCCGTGGGTTGTGCGGCGAGCTGCATGCAAAATCATCCTGCAAAGAGACGTTATTGATCATCAACCACTGATATTCACAGACCGTCGTCATGGCTGTTTTGTTCACCGGGATAGAACCGCCATCCCATCTTCAGACCAGCGGCAAGCCCGATCCGATGACGCAGGCTGCCCTGTGCCGCATGGCTGGTCAAGACAGTAACAACGCCGCAACGCCACCAGGGTGAACTATGCTGATCGCGTAAACAGACCCCGCCTGCCCCACCGCCAGAGGCTCCACCATGACCGCTTTGACCCAGGCTGCCGTTTCCGTGGCAGAACCCGATCTGCCCGCCAACGAGGCCATACCCGGCGCGGACGATGCGCCGTTCTCACCGCTGGAATCCCGCCATCATCAGCGGTTTCCCAAGCTGACCGAGGCAGAAATCGACCGCATGCGGCGCTTTGGTGAAATCCGCGCCTACCCGGCCGCCACCATGATGTTTGAAATTGGCCAGCCGGGACCCGGGCTGTTTGTGATCCTCAAAGGGCGGGTGCGGATTATCTCGCGCGATGGCTTGGGGCATTCCACCATCATTATCGAGCAGGGGCCCAATGAGTTTGCGGCAGAAGTGGCCCAACTGTCTGGCAAGCCGTCGCTGGCCGATGGCCTCACGCTGGAGCCTGTCACCGCCCTGTTGCTGCCACCGCATCAGTTACGCGCCTTGCTGGTGGCCGAGGCCGAACTGGGCGAGCGCATCATGCGCGCGCTGATCCTGCGCCGCGTGGGCTTGCTGGAACGCGGGCGCGGCCTGGTGCTGGTGGGGGGCGAGGCCAATAGCAAACTGCATGCGCTGCAGAGCTTCTTGCGGCGCAATGCCTATCCGCACGCCATCATGGAGGCGGAAACCGACCCCGACATCGTCGATTTGCTGGCGCGTATTTCGGTCAGACCCAGTGATTTTCCGCTGGTGATCTGTCCGGACGGCAATGTGCTGCGCGCGCCGGATGAAGGCCAGTTGGCCAGTCACCTGGGTTTGCTGCCGGAGTTTGATCCGGAGCATGTGTACGACGTGATTGTGGTCGGCGCCGGGCCGGCCGGGCTGGCGGCCTCGGTCTATGCCGCCTCAGAGGGGTTGTCGGTGGCCGTGTTTGATTGCCGTGCGCCCGGTGGCCAGGCCGGGGCGAGTTCGCGCATTGAGAACTATCTGGGTTTCCCGACGGGCATCTCGGGTCAGGCCTTAGCGGGGCGGGCGTTTGTGCAGGCGCAGAAATTTGGCGCGCATGTCGCCATCCCACTGGGCATCAAAACGCTGCACTGTGATCGCTCCCCCATTGCTCTGGAACTCGATGACGGCCGCTGTATTGCCACACGTACCGTCGTGATTGCCAGCGGTGCCGTATACCGCCGGCCGCAAATCAGCCAGTTGTGCCGCTTTGAAGGCCGTGGCGTGTATTACTGGGCGTCTCCGGTCGAGGCCAAATTGTGTCGGGATGAAGAAGTGATTCTGGTCGGCGGCGGCAACTCCGCCGGGCAAGCCGCCGTATTCCTGGCCGCGCACACCGCCAAAGTGCACGTGTTGATCCGTGCGCCCAGTCTGGAAGCCAGCATGTCGCGCTACCTGATTGCGCGGCTGGAGTCGCTGCCGAATGTTGAACTGCATCCGTATTCGGAAATCACCGGGCTGGACGGCGATGAACACGGTCTGGAACGCGTGCAGATCCGCACCCGCCGGGCCGGCAAGGAAACCACCACCAGCATGCCGGTGCACCACGTGTTCCTGTTTATCGGGGCCGATCCAAACACCACCTGGCTCAACGGTTGCGCCGTGAAGATTGATGAGAAAGGCTTTGTGCCGACCGGGCTGGACGCCGTTGCGGATGGGGAGATTCCGGCGTTTGCGCTGGAAACCAGCGTCAAGGGCGTGTTCGCCATTGGCGACGTGCGCTCCGGCTCGGTCAAGCGAGTGGCGGCGGCGGTCGGAGAAGGCGCGGCGGTGGTGGCGCAGATTCACGCTTTTCTGGCGCAGCACCGCGCCGCCATCGCCGCCCGGGCCTGAGGCTGGAGCAACAACGCGCCCGGAATGCGCGCCGTGGCCGATACGCTGATGAGCTTGTTCCCGCCCGGACAAGCCATACAATGAAGCATGAGCGCCACACCGCAACTGGAGCCTGGCATGACGGTTTTTCTGCGTTTTTTGTTCTGGCTGGTCCTGGGCATGGGCCTGGCGCTGCCCGCCCACGCGGCCACGCCGCTGGATGGCACCTGGGTGGGCCAGATCGACCGCACGGTATACCTGCTGCAGATTGTCACCACCAACAACGCCCGCTGGACCGGGCGGCTGGAACAAACCTTTGTTGATACCGATGGCCAGACCATCACACAAAGTTCGCCCGTCAACGGCACTTTGGCCGGGCCACACCTCGTCACCCAGTTAAGCCAGGCCAATCAGGATATGGGCATCGTGGCGCTGGGCAGTACCTTCAAGGCTGGCGTGCTGCAATTGATGATCAAGGGCGGCGCCACGGCCCAGCTGCTGCATACCGATCAATACGCCTACGACCGCCAGGTACAGGCGCTGAAAACCCACCGTTGACGCAGCGCTACTGCTGTCTTATGTTAAAGGCATGAACCTCTGCGCCATCACCACGACCACCACCACCACGACCGCCATCGGCGGGCCGTGTACGGGGTGACGAGCGCAACTCCCCCGATTCAAGGCCCCGCCAGTCTGGTCGGGGCCTTGTTGTTTCTCCCGCCCGGTCTGGCACCACCACCGGAGAAACACCATGTCTGTACCGCAATCCGCCCTGTTGATCATTGACATGCAAGTCGGCCACGTTGGCGGCCCGGAGCGCCCCCATGCGCTCAGCGCACTGCTCGCCAACATCAACCTGCTGATCGGCAAGGCGCGCGCTGCCGATGTGCCGGTGTTTGCCGTACGCCACACCGGCCCGGCGGGTTCTCCCATTGCCGCCGGCAGCCCCAACTGGCAACTGAGCGACGCGCTGGACTTCAACCCAGCCAGCGACCGTGTATTCGACAAGCACCGCGCCAGTTGCTTTACCGGTACGCCCCTGGCCGACTGGTTGCAAGAAGCCGGTATCAAGCGCCTGGTCGTGGCCGGCATGAAAACCCAATATTGCGTCGACAGTACATGTCGGGACGCCAGCGAACGCGGCTTTGCCACCGTGCTGGCCAGCGATGCGCACAGCTGCATGGACACACCGCAACTGGCCGCCCGCGACATCATTGCGCACCACAACGCCACGCTGGGCGGGCCGTTTGTGATGTTGCAAAGCACGGCAGAGATTGAGATGGGGTGAAGCGCGGATTTCTTGTGGAGACGGGCCGCCGCCGCTTCATTGTTCTTGCTTGAGCAGGAACAAACGGGCAGCAGCGGTGGCCGGGCTTCGTATTATTTGCCTGCAGTGCAACTGGATTCCCACCAAGGGGGAATAACGAGGTCGGGGTGGGGTTGCTTTGGCTTTGGATGTTGCCGTTGCTTTTGACGTACCTCCCCTCCGGCAGCGCCGAGCATCGCAGCAAGGCGCGGGGTTTCGGCGGAGGGGTGTTTGAGGGCTTTAGCCCGAGTTCCCGCAGCCAGCCGCGCCTTGCGAGAAGCGCAGGGAACCCGAAGGGCGCTGTCGCAGGGTCGCCTTTCTTTTGGTTACTTTTCTTTGGCGAAGCAAAGAAAAGTAACGTGCTCCGGCCACCGCCGGTATCCAAACCAACCGCGCCGCAGGCGCTAACAACCATCGCCATGGTGGATTGTCGCCAAGGCTCCGAATCCACCCTACTTCCCTGCAGCGATATGACCCACGCCCGCTACCCCGGATTCCCGCCTGGTGGCTCCATCCGGGCTACGAAGTAATCCTTTGCCAGCAAAGGCCGTCTGCTTGCATACCGCCCTGCAAAGCAACCACTTCGTGCCCCACAAAACGCTAAAATATCCCCCTCGACATCCAGACCACCCCAGAGCACCTCACCATGAGCACCGACCTCATCATCGAAGACCTCGTCATTGGCGAAGGCAAAGAAATCGCCCGCGGCGCGCTGATTACCGCCCACTACACCGGCACGCTGGAAGACGGCACCAAATTTGATTCGTCCCATGATCGCGGCAAGCCGTTCCAGTGCGTGATCGGCACCGGCCGGGTCATCAAGGGCTGGGATCAAGGGCTCATTGGCATGAAGGTCGGCGGCAAGCGCAAGCTGTTTGTGCCTGCGCATCTGGCCTACGGCGAGCGGCAGATTGGCGCGCATATCAAGCCCAATTCCAACCTGGTATTTGAAATTGAATTACTGGAAGTGCTGACCCGCGACGACTGATCGGGACGGGGCCGACAAGCGGCCAGGCGCCAGACGGCTGTCAACCAGAAAACGGGTCATTGAAGCGGTTGGGGCCACCAAAAACCCAACCGGCGGCAATGCAAAGCGTAGCGCGGCTTGGCGTTGAGCGGCCTTTCCGGCCCGCTGACCGAGCCCGCGCAACCGTGTCAGCGGACACTGACATTTATCAATATTCGGGAAACAAACTAACAACGGTTCGGTAGTTTTTCTACGTACTTTCGAGGCATACCATGGCTTCAACGTCGCAAACAAAACAACAACGACGTTGGTTCTACCTTGAATCTACACGGAGAAATATCATGAACAAGTTTGCTGCATCCCTCGTTTTTGCCGCTGTTGCCGCCACTGCCGCCTTCTCGGTGCAAGCTGCCGATAACAGCAAGACCAATACCCAGCCTGCTGCCCAGCAAGGTGCCCTGCCGATGTGGCAACGCGCCTCTCATGCCACGCAGAACTTCACGTCGCAGATTGATCAGCAGCCAGGTCGTGCCGGCTTTGCCTTCACGCCAGCCGCGCAGGAAGTGGTGCCGTCGCATGCCAGTACGGCCGGCCAGGCTGCAGCCTACGCCACCCAGAATTTCTCGGCCCAGATTGACCAGCAACCAGGTCGTGTGGTCACCGAATAAGTTTTTGCTTTAAAGCAACTGTTGCCAGAAAAGCCCGCTGCAACAGCGGGCTTTTTTACGGCACCTGACGCCTCTCCGTCTACAAGCAGGTGGCCACAAGCCGGGTCTGTCCACTTCTATCCTGGTATTGTCGCCTGCTTGTCTTTTTCCCTGTTTCGCTCAAGCCGCTTTACCGGCCCGCAGCAAAGCGTGCTGCCGGAATGCCAGTGGCGCCATCTCATGCCGTGCCCGGAAAAACCGGGTAAACGCACTTTGTGAGGCAAATCCCAGTTGCTCGCTGATCTGCGCCAGCGTGATATGCGGGTTCCCCAGCAAGCGCCGCGACTCACTGATTTTCACTTTCGTTTCCAGCTCCCGGAAATGCGTTCCTTCCAGTTGCAACTGCCGATGCAAAGACCAGCGCGAGGTCTGCAAGCGATCACACAATTGCTGTAGCAAGGCTGCGCCGCGAATCTCTGTTTGCGGATCATTGATAAATTCACGAATCAGGCTTTCCACCCCGCCCGCAAATGAATGCAGTTGCCGGACCTGCACCAGTGCTTGCTGCGCGTGCTGCTGCAACATGGGGGCGAGCATGGCGTTGTGCTGGGAAAACACCGTATCCAGCGCCGGAGCGGTAAAGGACATGCGATTGGCCGCGCAGCCAAAGCGCACCGCCGCACCAAAGAAGTCGTTGATTTGCCGCAACAGCACAGCGGGCGGCGCATGACCCATCAACTCCACGGCAAAGCGGGTGGGCTGATGCTGGTCATACAGCCGGGTCAGGCTCGCCAGTACCTGAAAATTGGCCAGCGCCTGAAAGCCGCTCTCAGGCGCAAATTCCGCCAGGTAATCAAAGCGCACATGCTGGCCGCTGATCTTGCACAACAAGAAATCGAACTCGCCAATCAGTGGCCGGAAGGCATTGAACGCCATCAACGCTTCACGCAGGGTGCGGCTGTTCAGGCAGACATTGCCCAGTGCAGGAAAATCCGTAAACAGGCCAGTGTTCGACTCCGCCAGGATCACCGGCGGCAAGGCCAGTTTGCCGGCCAGTTGCACCATGCGGCGGTGCCGTTCGCCGTCAATGCGACCATTGGGATCGAGCAGATCATCCGGCGCAATGCCGGTATGCCGGGTAAACAGGGTGCTCGACAGTCCGGCCTGCAGCGCACTGCGTTGCAGGTAAACAGCGATACGGTTGGACACAGTACGAGCCAGAGCGCGGTGCAGAGCCGGCATACAGACCTCCAGTGCTAGGTGACATGTTTTTTGAACCTATCCTGGCGAGGGCATGCCGGTCAGGCCATCAGGTAAAGTCCATACGTGGGCCGGTTGCTGGCTGAACGGGACATGCCAATCCAGTATTGGCGCGCCTTGCAGCGACATTACACCGTCTGGCAGCGCTGACGATGATGCAGCGCACGATCGATCTTGCACCCCAAAGATAAAAACGCGCTCCCGCCGGTCAAGCCACCGTGACCGGCCTGCGTACAGTGGGATAACGCCTCATACAGGGGCGATACAGACGTAGAAAAACAACCCACGATCAAGGAGCAGTCGATGAAGAAGTTCCAACCCGGATCACGTTACATGCTGCTGGCCGGCACCAGCCTGGCGCTGGCCCTGGCCGGCTGTGGCGGCGGTGGAGATGGTGGCAGCCATGTGGCCCAACAGGATTTTGGCTACACCGGCCTGAACCTGATCAGCCAGGACGGCCTCAAGTTCAAGGATCTGAACAAGGACGGCAAGCTTGAGCCCTATGAAGACTGGCGCCTGAGCCCGGAAGTACGCGCGCAAGACCTGGTATCCCGCCTGACACTGGCGGAAAAAGCCGGCCTGATGATGCACGGCACCGCCCCGGTCCTGAACGACACCACCGGCGCAGGCACCGGCAACGCGTACGATCTGGACGCCCTCAATACGTTGATCAACACCCAGTTCGTGAATACCTTCATCACGCGCATGGGCGGCGCGCCGCAAACCATGGCCGAGCAGTACAACAGTATCCAGAAACTGGCCGAGCAATCCCGGCTGGGTATTCCGGTCTCCATCAGTACCGATCCGCGCAATCATTTCCAGTACACGCTGGGGGCCAGTGCGGGGAGCAGCGGGTTCTCGCAATGGCCGGAGACGCTGGGCTTTGCCGCACTTAACGACCCCGCGCTGACGCGTCACTTTGGCGATATTGCCCGCCAGGAATACACGGCCGTGGGTATCACCCAGGCGCTCTCGCCGCAGGCGGACCTGGCCACAGAACCGCGCTGGCCGCGTATTAACGGCACGTTTGGCGAAGATGCCGACATCGCCAAAGCCCAGGTGCAAGCGTATATCGAGGGTTTCCAGGGCAGCACCAGTGGCATTGTGCCGGGTGGCGTTGTGGCCGTGGTCAAGCACTGGGTGGGTTACGGTGCGTCTAAAAGCGGGTTTGATGGCCACAACTACTACGGCCGTTTCCTGACGTATCCGGGCAACAATTTCGCCTATCACCTCAAGCCATTCGAAGGCGCGTTTGCCGCCAACGTGGGCTCGGTCATGCCGACGTATTCGTTCCCGGATTCCACCGTCACCGTCAACGGCATTACCATCGAACAAGTGGGCGCGGGTTTTGACAAAGCGCTGCTGACCGATCTTTTGCGCGGCAACTACGGCTTCAAGGGCGTCATCTTGTCAGACTGGGGTATTACGTCTGACTGCGACACCAACTGCCTGAACGGCACGCCGACTGGCGTTGCGCCCTCCTTTATCGGCTTTGGTACGCCGTGGGGCATGGAAACCGCCACCAAGCTGCAACGTTACGTGAAAGCCGTGAATGCCGGCATGGACCAGTTTGGCGGCGTCACTGAATCGCAATATCTGATTCAGGCCGTGCAGCAAGGGTTGCTGACCGAAAGCCGGCTGACTGAATCGGCCTATCGCATTCTGTTGCAGAAATTCCAGCAAGGCCTGTTTGAGAAACCGTTTGTGGATGCCACCGCTGCTGCCACCATCGTCGGCAACGCCACCTTCCAGGCCGAAGCGCTGGATACGCAACGCCGTGCCATGGTGCTGCTGCAAAACAACAATGCCACCCTGCCGATGGCGCTGACCGGCAAGAAGGTCTGGCTGTATGGCGTGAATGCGTCGGTCGCACAAAGCTATGGCTTTACCGTGGTCAGCAATGTGGCCGATGCCGATGTCGCCGTGCTGCGGGTCAGCACGCCGTATGAAACCTTGCACCCCAACTATATGTTTGGCTCCATGCAACACGAGGGTAGCCTGGCATTTGTAGACGGTGCGGCAGATTACGAAGCCATCAAGGCCGCTGCGGCAGCGCCCAAATCCATTGTCTCGGTTTACATGGACCGGCCGGCCATTCTGACCAACGTGCAAGACAAAACCAGCGCCATCCTGGCCAACTTTGGGGCCAGTGACGCCGCGCTGTTCGACGTGATCACCGGCAAGGGCAAACCGCAAGGCAAGCTGCCGTTTGAGTTGCCGTCGTCCATGGTGGATGTCGCAGCGCAGAAGGAAGACGTACCGCACGATACCGCCAGCCCGTTGTATCCGTTTGGGTTTGGTTTGAGTTATTGATGAGGCGTTGATCTAGCAGCTATATAACAGAAGCCCGGCATGTGCCGGGCTTTTTTCACTCCGCTTCCATATTTATGTGTTTTATTCTGGCGTAAATACAATGCTATAGCCGCGATCCTCGAACATCTGGACCATATCCAGCTCTCTACGCGCTCTTTTCACCAGGCTTCTTTTCATCCGGTATTGGACTGTCGGTGGATCAATGCTGACAAGACGTCGCCATGGGCCGTGGTGACCGAGCAATTTTTTAAAATCGAGCTCCTTGTACATTGGCCCGGTATCTTCAGCCGCAAATAGAGTGCATATATCAAGCGGCGGATACTTGATTCCGGCATTTTCAAGCTCGGGGCGCAATGTAGCCGTGAGCTGCACATCCTCATTTGGCGCGCAATTGCGCCAATACATGCGAAACGGATCAAAATGAAGTATATCGGGCCGAGGAATATGCACTTTGATCTCGGGATGGTCGATCAGCGCGCGTAGCATACGTTTGCTACGCAAGCTGAACCCGCCATTGAGAACCGGATAGACCGTGTGATCTGGCTTCCCTAGATGGGCATACCAATCAAATTTGGACATCCATCGCGTACCAGCAGGCGTGTCTACACGCCCATGTGCCACTGGTGCGCCTACATAGTCATAATCAAAATATTCATCCCGCCAATTGGCGCCATCCAGCACCCAGCCATCATCCTGGATAATGAGTGCGAACTCGGTTTCGATCAAATGCCACAGCGCAAACATCATGAAAAGGCTGTATTCGGTGTATCCCAATTTAGCAATGACTTTGTGTTCAATTGTTGGGGGTAGATACTCCGGTGCTTTCGGGCTACACAAAAGTGCGCGCGCACCGGGCATTTGCTGTTGGCTTAACACCAGGGCATAGGCCGCATGCTGCGCATCTTCCAGTCCTGTGACAGAAACGAGGGTTATTCGACTAAAGTCGGACTTCCTCTTTTTGGCGATATCTTCTTTTTTATCCATTATCTTATTCAATGTTTTTAAATGTTTTATTTGATCAAATCAGGACCTGTTTATTGAAACACCAAACCGCCAAAATCAGATATTTCTCTACACCCAATTATTTTGGCAATATGCGCGGCAATCAACAAACCCATGGTTTTCATGAAAAATACAGCTTTCCAAGTATTGTTTAAGTTGCATGCAACTTTAAAAAAACACCCCTATCCCGATCCGTGAAATATTTGGTTTGTGTTATGCCACTTGCAAAGAAAATTTTTTCAGACCAGTTCATTACAAGAAATTTGATTAGCCGCTTCTCTGCCAGGAAATAGAATCCCGCAGCCCCCGGAAACCGGCATCAAGCACCGGATTGAGACTGATACATGGCACGATTTTGGTATGCCAGACTCAACCGGGATCAGCGCCATGGCGCAACAGCATGGGGGCGGGGCATCGGTAAAATCACAGCAAATTTTTAGGTCGTTTCTTACAAGACCTGTTGCAGAAACGCAAAAAATGCCGCCAGTCGCCCACATGGTCTCGTCAGTCTCAAGCTTGATTGATACACGTCGATACACGGGTAAAACCGTGTCACCCGGAGTTCAATCATGCATGTCGAACAAGCACGCCAGTCTCTTGTCCCTTCCTGGTCCTTGCTGGAACAAGAACAGTTCTCCGGTACCTGGCAACCGGATAGCAGTAATAACGCGGGCACCCCGTCCGGTACCGGTACGGACAGCAGCAATGCCCCCAGCCCGAGTACCGCCGTGCAGTTATCCCAGGCTGGCCAGCAAGCGGCTGCCGCCAGCACGGGTCAGACGGGTTCTGCGCAGAATTCCCTCGTATCTGAAGTCAGCCCGGAACTGGATATCTTCCGTTCCATGATGGAGCAGATGCTGGGCACCAGCATCACCGGCATGCAGTTCTCCGGTCAGTTGGCGGAAGGTGCGCAAGTGGGCGTCAGCAGTGGCTCGGCCGGGCATCATGGTCACGGCAACGGCGGTGCTAGCGGCAATATGTATGCCGCATTCGGTCTGGCGCTGAATTTGAGTGGCACCATCACCACTGCGGATGGGCGCACGCTGGGCTTTACGGCGTCCATGACCATGCTGGAGGCATCTTCCTGGTCTGGCGGGACTGGCGCACCAAGCGGACATTCGACCGGCGGGAGCCCGTCGACGTCCTTGCCCTCCCCCACACCGGCGCCATCGACGGGAAGCAGTGGCAGCCCGACCAGCGCCAGCCCATCGACCGGCAGCCCGGCGGGTGTGCCGTCCGTCAACATACCGATTCCCGCACCGACGCCGGCGCCGACGGCCAGTGCGCCCACACCGACAAGCAGTTCGCCGGCTCCCGGCAGCGCGACGCCCGCACCAACGCCGGTCTCACCGACACCAGCACCGACGCCCACCGCCAGCACAGGCGGCCAAAGCGACTGGGTGGGGTCTTTGCTGAAATTTGAAACGGATGCCATCCATTTCATGCTGCAACTGAACCAGACCCTGTTCCAGCAAATGGGTGACTGGCTGGCGGCCCTGAACGGCAACAGCACGGGTTCTGGTAACACCATTGATCAAAGTGGCACCGGTACGCCTTCCAGCGCGGGCAGCACCAGCAGCGCTGATCAAAGCAACAGCAGTACCGACGTCAGCGGGACCACTACGGTGACGATCACTGGCGATGCCCCGGCCAGCACCACTGCAGCGCAGAGCCCCACGCCATCGACCAGCCTCAGCAATACGTACTCCAGCAGCAGCAAGAGCCCCAGCCCTGGCGCAGTGGATGTCTCTGCCTGAGTGTTTATGCCATGCCTTGATTGCCCCGCCGCCTGGCGGGGCTTTTGTTTTGCGCTTACCGCAACGGCCAAACGTTAAAAATTGCCAGAACAAGCCTTGCCCAGCATCAATACGGGAAGGAGTAACATACGTTCCCGTCTCGCAAACCATGACAATGCCATGATCGTCCGCCCCCACAGCCACTGGATATCCCTTCTGTTTGTCTGGCGCGGATCGGTGCTGCACCGTATCTTGCCACGGCTCATGGTGGTGGCTGCGGTCTCGGTACTGGCGGTGCTCGCGCGCGGCTGGTGGTTTAACGAGCATGCCAATTCTTCCCTGAGCATTCCGCCCTTCACCCTGATGGGGATTGCACTGGCCATCTTTCTGGGGTTTCGCAACTCGGTGAGCTACGAGCGCTATTGGGAAGCGCGCAAATTGTGGGGCGGTTTGCTGGTGGCGGCGCGCTCGGTCATGCGCCAGCTTCACGCTGCCGCACCAGATCACCCGGCCACGGCACGTCTGGGGCGCGGTCTGGCGGCCTGTACTTATGCCCTCTTGGGGCAAATGCGGCATACCGATCAGCAAGCGCAGCTGGCGCGCCTGTTGCCGGCACAATTACTCCCCCGTGTGAGCGAGGCGCGTTTCAAGCCCGCGTTTATCCTGCACTGGTTGGGGAGTGAATGCGCGACCTTGCTGCGTGAGGGCACGCTCAGCGAATTGCAGTATCAATCCATAGACGAGAATCTGAACCGACTCTCCGAGATGATTGGCGGCTGCGAGCGGATTGCCAGCACGCCCATTCCCTTCAGCTACCGCGTTTTGCTCAACCGCACGGTCACCCTGTATTGCCTGCTGCTGCCCATTGGTCTGGCCACCAGTACAGGCTGGCTGACGCCGCTGATTGCGGCCTTCATCGCCTACACCTATATGGCGCTGGATGTGATTGGCGATGAGCTGGAAGACCCGTTTGGCATGGAGCCCAACGATCTGCCGCTGGCCTCACTGAGCCATACCATCGAGTCGGCCATCATGGACGTGCTGGGCGAGCCCTTGACCGAGCCCGCACCACAAGCCCACAACTACATCATGCACTAGGAGGGTCAGCAGGCGGCCCGGCGGGCGCGGTGCTGTTTGACCTTGTACATGGCGCTATCGGCCTGGCTTAACGCTTCGCTGACCGTGGCGGCAGCGGGGTCAATGGCAATGGCGCCCACACTGGCACCGGCGTAATCAAACTGCGCAGCGCCGGCAGCCACCGTCGCACGGGTTTTCTCAAACAGGCGCAGACCAAACGCCTGGGCCGCATCACTGGCCGATTCACCCTGCTGCGGGCCCACGCCCACCGCCACAAATTCATCGCCTCCCACCCGCGCAATGAAATCCCCGGCGCGGCGCTGTTGTGCCAGTTGTCGCGCAATGGTTTGCAACAGTACGTCCCCGGCTTCATGCCCCCAGGTATCGTTCACCTGTTTGAACCCATCCAGATCCAGAAATGCAATCAGCACGCTGCGGGTTTCCCGCTGGGCCACGGCGAACATGCGTCCCAGCTCATCCAGCAGCGCGCGCCGGTTGGGCAGGCTGGTCAGGGGGTCGGTCAGCGCCATGGCGGAGAGTTCGATATTGGCTTCGCGCAGCCGGGTGAGCAAAGACTCCCGCTCCACATGCTGGGCAATCAAGCGGGCAAACAGGTCGATGATCTTGCGGGTATCGACCGAGACATCCCGGCGTGTGGCGCTGGCCGCGCACAGCGTGCCATACAGGTTGCCAGTCCCCGTGAAAATGGGGGTCGACAGGTAGGTCTGGATGCCCAGCGCACGCGCCGCGTCAGAATCTCCCCAGCAGTCGTCCACCTCATTGGTAAACCCGCGGTTTTCATCCAGCGCGCGTTTGCACAGGGTGTCATTCCATTCCACCGTAAGCCCTTCCGGAATCGCGAAAGTGGTGGAGGCATTGCGCGAGTAAAGAATGTGCTGCAGCCCCTGGTCCAGATCGATGGAGGTCAGATAGGTGGATTCCAGCCCGGTCACGGCGTGCAGCATTTCCAGCAGCGGGCGCGTCAGTTCTTCCAGCGTTTGTGCGCCAGAGACCGAATCAGACAATTTCAGCAGTATTGAATCCATTTGCCCCTCCCTGAGCTGGTGTGCTCCGCACCGTGGGCAAACGGCGTGGACCAGTTGGCTGCATTTATTGTTGGTAAAACGACCGGCTGCGGCTGCGGCTCCCGCCCCGCGCCTGGCAGGCGCTGCGCTGTAGGAGATGTCCGGCGTTTTCCTCAATTATGCCGTCAGTCTGGCCTGGTCAGGGTGCGGGTTACCCCTGAGTGGGCGACATTCTGCACCGGGTTTTCGACAATCGGCAGGACAGATTGCGCGCAACCCATTGATCCACCCAATCTGACAACGGTTGCAAACCCGAATCAGGCCATTTGGCGCAACGCATTTGTCGGGATTCGGGCCTGGCAAGCCAGCCGGCTTATGCAATTGCACAATGCGTCGGCTACATTGTCAGCTAGCGCCCCTCTGTGTGTGAGCAGATTGCGGTTTTCTGACAACGCCCCGCCGCGACTTTTTCCGGGATCGTGTTTTTATGGCCGGTTTAGCCAGCACCCGCTTTGCCTCTCGCGATAACGCCGGCCGCATCCGTGTGCTGGTGTTGATCACGGCGCTGATCCTGGTATTGGGCGGGCTGTTCAGCGGCGTATACCGCTTTGGCCAGAATCTGAACACGGAATATCGGGTGACCAGCGAAACCGGCGCGTTTATTGCGGCCACCCTGGATCACGAACTGGACCTGCGGCGGCAGTATCTGGAAACGCTGGCCGACGAGGCCGGCGATCTGCTGAGCGGACGCTACACGCTCAACCTTGATATCACCCGCTATCTGCAACCCCGTTCAGACCGGCAAGGGTATGAACTGGCCGAATTGCCCGGCTTTGGCGTCAATGACCAGGGTCTGTTGACCGGGCATGGCGCCATACCGGTACCCGGCTCGCCCGAGGCGCATGAAATGTCGATGGCGATTGGCCTGACCCCCATGTTCCGGGCGCTGAAACGGCGTGATATCCACCTGCCCTGGGTGTACTACCGCTCCGAGCGCGGCTTTGTGTATTTTTATCCGCCGCCCGACATGCAGTCCGGCACGCAGCGTTTTTACAAGGCAGAAGACCTGGCTGCAGTCACCTATGCCAACGCTGGCCCCGCCGCCAACCCCAGCCACACAACGGTCTGGAGCGCGGTATATGACGATGTGGCCGGCAAGGGCAAGGTCGTGACCGTCAGCAAACCGCTCTATGATCATGACCGGTTCATGGGCGTGCTGAGTCTGGACGTGCGATTGCAAACGCTGGTCGAAACGCTGAAAGTGCGCCATATCGGTAACGCCACGGAAAACCTGGTCAACCGCGACACCGGCATGAACCTGCTGCGACCAGGCGAACCCGCCCTGCCAGCCCGTATTCTGGAGGCACGGCGCGGCGTACCAGTGGGTGACGGCGACGTGCGCTATCTGGTGTATCCGCTCAAATCAGCCAATTGGTCGCTGGTGGTCGAGGCCAACCACCACGCCATGCTGTGGCAAGCCTTCCGGGCCACCCTGTTGCTGGTGGGCGCCACCGTGGCGGCGCTGGGTTGCGTCGTGCTGCTGGTACTGCTGGCCGGGGCCATGCGCAATATGCAGAACATGTCGATCCGCGACGCGTTAACCGGCCTCTTTAACCGCCGGCATTTTGACGATATCGCCCAACGAGAAGTCGCGCATAGCCGCCGCAACGGGCAATGGCTGGGTCTGGCCATTCTGGATATTGACCACTTCAAGAAATACAACGATTTCTACGGCCACCAGGGCGGCGATGAGACCCTGCGACAGGTCGCCAGCGCACTGCAGAACGCAGTGCGGCGCGCGACCGATGGCGTGTTCCGCGTGGGGGGCGAAGAATTTGCCGTGCTGGTGCAACTGAACGACCCCGCGCACCTGGCCACGCTGATGAACAGTCTGTGCGACGCCGTGCGTGCGCTGCACATTGCCCATGAAAAAAGCAGTTGGCAGGAAGTCACCATCTCGCTGGGCGCCACCTTGATCGGCCCGGACCACAGCCTGGATCTGGATGCCGCTTATCGTGAAGCCGACGCTGCGCTGTATGAGGCCAAGACCACCGGGCGCAACCGTTATATGCTCTCCGCTGCGGCTGCACACTTCAGACCGGCCGCAGAAGGAGCGAGCGATGAGTGAGGTGACAGCGGATATCGGGCAGGTGCTGACGCAGTATCAGCAAGCCGTTCACGCCAAAGATGTCGCCGGCGTACTGGCCTTGTATACCGACGACGTGCGCGCCTTTGACGCCTGGGCGCATCAACAGCATGACGGCAAGACGGCGCTCAGCGCCACGGTGACGCAATGGCTCACCACCCTGGGTGACGTGGTGGTGACGGTGACGTTTGAGGATGTGCGCATCCTGGCCAGTGGCGATCTGGCCGTCGCCCACATGTTTGTCCAATACCGGGGTGACTCTGCCACCACGCATAACGCCATGAAAGACCGGCAAACCTGGGTGTTCCGGCGGGATGCGCAAGGCTGGCGTGTGGCGCACGCGCATTCCTCCTTGCCCATGGACCCTGCCACCACCCAGGCCCTGTTTGGCTAAGGCGGCCAACTGGCGGGCGCGCAAGCTATCACCAAGCCGGCAGCACCAGCCCGAAATGCCGCTCCAGCGCTTTGCGACCGCCTGCAGTCAGCGTGAGCTGGCGGCTTTCCAGCTGGCGCTCCACCCAATGCTGGCGTTCAAAGGCTTGTAACAAGGCCGCACCCAGTTGACCGCCCAGGTGCGCCTGGCGCTCGCTCCAGTCAAGGCAAGCACAAGCAAACCGGCGACGGCTGGCAGACGGCCAGCTCACGCCCAACTGCGCCAGCGCTTGCAAGCCCGGTTCATTGAGTTGATAGCTGTCATGATCGAGCCAGCCCAGCGTGATCAGCCGGTCATGCAAAGCCACCGCCATTTCCCCCGCCATATGGTCATAACAAGTGCGGGCAAAACGCAGGTGCTGCGGGGTGTGGCTATGGATATTGCGCACCCGCGCGCCCACCAGCCCCATCAGCGTTTCCAGCGCATTGGCCACCTGCGTGCTGGCAATGCTGAAATAGCGATGCCGCCCCTGCGGGGTACAGCGCACCAGATGCTGGTCCACCAGCCGCGCCAGGTGGCTGCTGGCCGTCGATGCGGATACCGAGGTCGCCGCCGCCAGTTCAGTTGCCGTATAGGCACGCCCGTCCATCAACAGACACAACATACCAGCGCGGGTTTTGTCGGCCACGGCGGCAGCCACATCCGCCAGCCGTTGTTCCAGATGCTGTTCATCCATACTTTGATACCTGACGAAACATGTATGTCGTCATGGTAGACCGTGCGCCTGCTATCTGCTTGATGATGACGCCTGGGTTCCTGACGCAGGACTTTGTATCAACCGCTCCGTACCATGCCGTCATCATTTTTTGACGAGGTTGGGGCATGTTCAAGCCTTCTGGACTGGTAACGGGTTTGCGCCTTGCGGCGCTGGGTGGCGCTTTGTTGCTGGGCGCGTGTGGCGGCGGTGGGGGTGGCGACAGTAATAGCGCCAGCAATAGCAGCAGTTCAACCACGACGAGCAGCCCTTCGACCGCCACACCGACGCCGACCCCTACTGCCAATGCTTGCCCGTCTGGTACGCCAGTGACCGCAACACCTGGCGGCAGCACAGCCCACTTCACCATCGTCAGCCATCCCGTCTGCGCGACGGGCGGCAAAGTCTTTGGCCTGGCCGCCAATTTCTTTGACGACCGCTTCGTACCCGCCGCACCGGTCTCCAACTATGGCTTCCCCAACCCGCTGATCCAGTACGTCAACCCGGATGGCAGCCTGGATATTGCCTGGCTGGACTACACCGCGGGCGGTGCAGTGCCCTCCGCATCTGGCCTGGCGGCGCTCGCCCATGTGTTCATCACCCATGTGTCGGCAGACCTGAGCACCAGCACCACGACGGACACCGGTATCCAGACCTACCGTTTGCTCGGCTTCACGCGGGATGCCGCCGGTAACTACTATCTGGCGTTCAACGTCGATAGCACCTTCAAATCAAGCGTGTCGGGCAATGCCAACAATGTGAACGGCAACGAGTTCCACGTCGCCCGCTCGGCCACCGCCAGTTTTGCCAGCCCGGTCTGGAATACCACGGTGTTTGGCAACAACGACAACACCACCAAAGACAGCCCCGGCAATCCGGGTGAGGCCGGCAGCGGCGTGCTGGGTTTCGATGCGGTCAATGGCTATGTGGTGGCTTATGTCTCGCACCTGATGGCGTGGGATATCAACGGCACCCGCCATCAAGCCGGCATCTTGCGTTTGCTTAACACCAGCACTGGCGCGGTACAAACCCCGACGGGGCTGTCCAATATATGGGAAGCGGGCTCTGGCTGGTTCTATTCGCACAACTTTGACCAGCGGCTGATCATTGATAACGGCACGTACTACACCCTGGCGCATGGCGACGCATATTCTCGCCAGTTGGGCTTTTCTGCCTTTACGCCGACTTCTTATCAGAACTTTACTGCCACGACTTTTGATCAATCGTACTGGACCATTCCAGGTACTCAAGGCGACAACACCACCAACGCGCAGACCGGGCAGTTCATCAAACTGGCCAATGGCAGCTTTGCCATCACCCACACCACGTCTGATACCCGCACCGCGCGCGACGTGCGACTGGTCATCGCCAACGGCAGCACCGCTCAGAATGCCGGGGTCACCACCAACAGCATCTGGCTGACCGCCAACACCGGCACGACGCAGGCGGTGACGCCGAAAATTGCGCAGCTGGCGTCGAATTTCCTGGTGACCTGGGGGACATGGGATTCCTCCAGCCGCACCAATCACACCATCAAGTGGTACGCGCAACTGGTTGACCAGAACCTGAACCCGCTCAACACGCCCACCGCCTTGAGCGGCGTGGAATTTGTGGCCGGTTTGCCGCTGTTCACCTTTCCGGCCGGGCCCAACCAGGGTGCTGTGGGTTGGGTATCGGGCAATGCCGGTGGGTCGATTACGGTGAATGTGGTGCAGGTCAGTCCCTGATTGTTCGGGATACGCGCAAACAAAAAGCCCTGGTGATATGCCGGGGCTTTTTTTTATGTGCGATTGCGCTGATTGCGCGGACTTGCAAAGGCCACCTGCGGTGGCCCCCTGGATTCCGGCTCAAGGCCGGAATGACGAAGTGGTGGGCGGGTAAATCATTCTGGCGTACAGACGGTTTGCGGGGCTGGGGGGCTTTGGCTTTGGCTTTGGCTTTGGCTTTGGCTTTGGCTTTGGCTTTGGCTTTGGCTTTGGCTTTTGATGTTGCTTTTGACTTGCCTCCCCTCCGGCAGCGCCGAGCATCGCAGCAAGGCGCGGGGTTTCGGCGGAGGGGTGTTTGAGGGCTTTAGCCCGAGTTCCCGCAGCCAGCCGCGCCTTGCGAGAAGCGCAGGGAACCCGCAGGGCGCTGTCGCAGGGGTCGCCTTTTCTTTGGTTACTTTCTTTGGGGCCGCCGAGGCTGGCGAAGCAAAAGAAAGTAACGTGCTCCGGCCACCGCCGGCATCCAAAACAACCGCGCCGAAGGCGCTAACAGCGGTTCATGTTGCAAGCCAACCATGGTGGATTGTCGCTACCGCTCCGAATCCACCCTACGCACCCCACAACAACATGAATCAGGCCGACCACCCCGGATTCCCGGCCAGGTGGCCTCCATCCGGGCTACACAGCGGCACTTGCCAACGCCGCCTTCCCCTTCCTAAACTAACGCCCAGACGGGTACCGCTGAAACCACCTCCCGCCTTCTGTTCGGTATAAACAGAAGCCGGCAGGACGCATCATGCCCGCTTACGCCTTTGCGTGGAGCATGCTGGTGGTCAGCATTATTGCTGAAGTCACCGGCACCATCGCCCTCAAATACTCCCACGGTTTGTCCCGCCTACTGCCCACACTGGGCATGGGCTTGTGCTACGCCACTGCCATCTGGCTAATGGGGATTTCCACCCGCGTGCTGCCGATCAGCACGGCCTACGCGATCTGGGCCGTGGCCTGCACGGCGTTGACGGCGCTGATTGGGGTCATCTGGTTTGGTGAGGGCGTCAGCGTGCTCAAAAGCGCGGGGCTGGTTTGCGCGCTCTTGAGCCTGGTGTTGTTGAATCTGGCCGACGCCGCCGCCTGAGCCGGTTTACAGCACCATGCCGCCAGACACCTCAATCCGCTGGCCGTTAACCCAACGGTTGTCGTCCGACAACAGCGCCGCAATCATCGGGCCGATGTCGTCCGCTACGCCTGGGCGGCCCAGCGCGGTCATGCTGGAGACCATCTGATTCACTTGCGGGTTGTCGCGCACAACGCCACCCGAGAAATCGGTCTGGATCGCGCCCGGCGCCACCGTGTTGGCGGTAATGCCACGCGGGCCCAGTTCTTTGGCCAGGTAGCGGGTCAGCACTTCCACCGCGCCCTTCATGGCCGCGTACGGGCCGCTTTCCGGCACGGAAAAACGGGTCAAGCCGGAGGAGATATTGACGATGCGTCCACCATCGTTCATCAGCGGCAACAGCTTTTGCGTGAGGAAAAACACCCCTTTGACATGCACGTTGTAGAGCGCATCCAGTTCCGCTTCCGTCGTGTTCTGAATGCTGGCGTGGTGCGATGTCCCGGCGTTGTTCACCAGGTAATCAAAGCAGCTGACACCCAACTGGGCGAGCGCGGTATTGATCTGCGCCACAAAGCCATCAAACGCGGCGGTGTTGCCGGTATCCAGTTGCAGGGCAACGGTTTTCACGCCCAGCGCGGCAGCTTCGGCCACCACGGCTTCGGCCTCCTGGCTGGCGCGGTTCCAGGTCAAGATAGAGTGCACACCGCGTTTGGCCAGCGCCAGCACGGTGCTGCGGCCAAGGCCACGGCTACCACCGGTCACGATTGCCACTTTTGCTACCTGGGTATTGGATGTCACTTGCGTCATGGTTTGCTCCAGAGCGTTGATTTACCAGCGCAAGCGTACGCCGCACCGATAAAACCCGGTATGCCGGAAGCAAGCTGATTCTTGCCTGATCCTGCTTCTGCCCGTATGCTGGTTTGCGCCACCAGAACGGGTAAAGATCATGCGGATGCAACAACTGGCCACGGCCGTGAATACGTATATAGATAGCCACGGCGAAGCCAGCAGCCCGTTTTTCACCCAAGTGCCCGGTTTGATCTTGCTGCGGGCCACACAAGAACATCACCCTACGCATCTGCTGCACTCGCCCGCGTTATGTGTGGTGATTCAGGGCGCCAAATGGACCACCTTTGGCAGCACGCGCTACGACTACGCGGCGGGTGAGGCGCTGCTGGTCAGCCTGGATATGCCCGGTTTCAGCCAGGTGGCCAGGGGCAGCCCGGACCAGCCCTATCTGAGTGTCATCCTCGGGCTGGATATCGGTATGCTCAGCCAGGTGCTGACCGAACTTCCGCAACCACCAGCCCTGCCACCGGAAAACACCCCAGGCGCGGCGGTGATCCGGATCGAGGGCCCGCTGGCCGATTGCACCTTGCGCGCCCTGCGCTTGATCGAGACCCCGGCGGCGATCCCGGTGCTCTATCCGGCCATCATGAAAGAAATCTGCTACTGGCTGCTGACTGGTCCCCACGGCGGTGCGGTGGCACGCCTGGCGCTGGGCAATAGCGGTACGCCCAATGTGGTCAACGCCATCCACCACCTGCGCAGCCATTTCGCCCGGGCCATCAGTATTGATGAGCTGGCTGCCGTGGCGGGGCTGTCGGCCTCGGCGTTTCACCGCCATTTCAAAGCGCTCACGGCCATGTCGCCACTGCAATATCAGAAACGCATGCGGCTATTGCAGGCCCGCAAGTTGATGATTGTGGACGCCATCAACGCCGAAGACGCCGCGTTCCAGGTGGGGTATGAGAGCCCGTCCCAGTTCAGCCGGGAATACGCGCGCATGTTCGGCCAACCGCCGCGGCGGGACATCAGCGCGCTGCGCATCAATAAGCGGGTGCTGGAAAACCTGGTGCTCTGAGGCCCGGCCGGGTCTATGGCTGGGCTAAGTTGCCCTGGTCAGACTGCCTGGCTTGTTCCCATTCTTTGAAGCGTCCGCCAGCGCCCGCAGACCCATGACCCAAACCACGTCACACCCACTCGTCAAAGTGCCTGAAGTCACCCTGTTGTTCTGGATAATCAAGATTGCCGCCACCACGCTGGGTGAAACCGGCGGCGATGCGGTATCCATGTCCATGAACCTGGGTTATCTGATCGGCACCGCTATTTTTGCGGTGATTTTCCTCGTTGCCGTCACCGCGCAGATCCGCGCCAAAGTATTCCATCCGTGGCTGTACTGGGCCACCATCATTGCCACGACCACCGTGGGCACCACGCTGGCCGATTTTGCCGATCGCTCACTGGGTATTGGTTATGCCGGCGGCTCCAGCTTGCTGCTGGCGTTGTTATTGGTGTCGCTGTTTGTGTGGCACCGCGTGATGGGGTCCGTCTCCGTCGGCACCATCAACAGCCCCAAAGCCGAAGCGTTTTACTGGGTAACCATCATGTTCTCGCAAACACTGGGGACCGCGCTGGGTGACTGGACGGCAGATACCGCCGGGCTGGGCTACACCGGCGCGGCCATTGTGTTTGGCGGCTTGCTGGTGCTGGTGGTAGCCGCGTATTACTGGACGCGCCTTTCCCACACGCTGTTGTTCTGGATTGCCTTTATCCTGACCCGCCCGCTGGGCGCTGTGGTGGGGGATTTTCTGGATAAACCACTCGCCAAGGGCGGGCTGGCGTTAAGCCGGTATTCGGCTTCTGCCGCCCTGTTTGCGTTTATCCTCGCCAGTATTCTGGTGTTCCGCCAGCGACCTGCTCGTAGTAGCCACTAAGCAACGATCAACCAAGCAAACGCACCGCCGCGTCGGCCGCCGCCAGCATCTGGGCCTGGTTGCGGCCGGATTTACCTACCACGCGCAAACCTTCCAGAACGCTCAGCAGGGCCAGGGTGGCCCCGTCCTGGTCCAGACTGGCCGGGATGGACCCATCCGCGACGCCATCCGCCAGCAATGCGCGTAGCAAGTCTTCGGTGCGTTGCAATGCACCGCTCACGTGTGCGGCCAGTTCCGGATCAAACGTGCTCATCTCGACCATGCCGCCGACCACAAGACAGCCCATTCGCCCCTCTTCACCGTGCGCAGCATCGGCGTAAAAGCGCAACATGGCGTGGATTTTTTCCCGCCCGTTATCCAGCGCATCCAGCACCAGCATCATGCATTGCCGCCGCTGGGCACTGTAGCGGTCCAGCGTGGCGATATACACGGCGCGCTTGTCGGCAAAGGCTTTGTAAATGCTGCCGGGAGTCAGGTTCATGGCCGCGCCCAGGTCACTGACCGAGGTGGCGTGATACCCGCGCTCCCGGAACACCCGTACCGCGCCATCCAGAGCGTCGTTCACATCAAATTCGCGGGGGCGGCCAGGGCGGGCGGCTGGCGGTTTGCTTGCAGTCATTGGCTCATTATAGGAAACGATCATTTCCTTAACAACGCGCCACGCCAGCCGTCGATGAGATGTGAGCCACTCGGGCTGCGCGTTCAGCCTTTGGCCTGAGCCAGCAGTTTCTTGATTTGTGCTTCGGTTTCTTCGTACCGGCCTTCACCAATGGTGTGGTAAACCACCTTGCCCTGCGCATCAATCAGATAAGTCGCCGGCCAGTACTGGTTTTGCCAGGCGTTCCAGGTGGCGTTGTCATTGTCTTGCGCCACCGGGTAATGAATACCGTAACGCTTGATGGCATCTTGCAGATTGCTGCTATTGGCCTCGTAGGGGTATTCCGGCGTATGCACGCCCACCACCACCAGCCCTTGATCCTTGTACTTCTCGTACCACTGTTTGACGTAGGGCAATGTGTGAATGCAGTTGATGCAGGAGTACGTCCAGAAATCGACCAGCACTACCTTGCCGCGCAAGCTGCTCATGGTCAGCGGGGGGGAGTTGATCCACTGGTTGATGCCGGTGAATTCTGGCGCGACCGCATTGGCAGCGACGGTCTGGCTGGACGCATTGGCCCGGGTGCCAATAGCCAGGGCGCCGACAAAAGCAGCGGCCAGCGCGACAATACAAAGCAGGGTTTTCATGGTTGCACCTCCAGAGTCGGGGAACCGGACGCGGCGGGGATATGGCCGCGCCCGGACTGGTCTGACTTGTGATCAGCCCAGCAAAAGCTCAATGTGGATGTTGTTGCGCAAGGCCTTGGAATACGGGCAAATCTGATGTGCACCATCGACCACGGCACGGGCGGTTTCAGCCTCAATGCCCGGCAGGTGGACGGTCAGGCGCGCTTGCAGGAAGAACTCGTCGGCTGCGGTACCCAGATCAATCTCGGTATGCAGCCAGGCATCTGCCGGTAGCTTCACTTGCAGCTTGCTGGCAGCGCGGTTCATGGCGCCAATAAAGCAGGCAGACCAGCCGGCGGCCAGCAGTTGTTCCGGGTTGGTGCCGGCCCCCTTGCTGCCCGGGGGCGACAGTTTGATATCCAGACGGCCATCGTCACTGTGCGCCTGACCTTCACGGCCGCCGGTGACGTTAACCTGGGCGGTGTACAGCACGTTTTCAATACGAGTCATGATTTTCTCCTTGATGAACTGGTGGTTGGTTCTGTCTGAACACGGAACTCATTTAACCGGGGCGATGTATCGGCGATGTAGCCACTTGCGCCGGCTTGCGCATGCGTCTGTGTACGTCGTGCGCTTTGGTACAAAACCCTACAAATCCCTGCGGCTTGCCTGACCGCAGCGCGCAAGCCGCCGACCCGGCCATGGTGATGGCTGGGCAAGGCAACGGCATGCATCGGGGAAAAACAGCAGAAGAGAAAGCACCCCGCGGGTGCTTTCCCGGTGAGGTCAATCAGAAACGATCGACATCCTCAATGGCTTGCACAAAGGCTGCCGGCGCTTCTTGCGGCAGGTTGTGACCAATGCCGCCATCCACCTGGCGATGCTCATACTTGCCGGTAAAGCGCTTGGCATAAGCGGCCGGAGCCGGGTGCGGCGCACCGTTGGCGTCGCCTTCCAGGGTGATGGTCGGCACGGTAATGGCCGGGAAGGTGGCCAGCTTTTGTTCCAGCGCGTCGTACTGCGCTTCGCCTTGAGCCAGCCCCTGACGCCAGCGATAGTTCTGGATGGTCAGCGCCACGTGATCCGGGTTATCAAACGCCTTGGCGGAACGGTTGTACGTGGCGTCATCAAACTTCCACTGTGGCGATGCGGTCTGCCAGATCAGCCGGTCAAAGTCGTGGGTGTATTTGGCGTAGCCCGCTTCGCCACGCGGGGTGGAGAAATAGAACTGGTACCACCATTGCAGTTCGGCGGCGGGCGGCAGCGGCGCCTTGTTCACTTCCTGGCTGCCAATCAGATAACCACTGACCGATACCAGCGCCTTGGTGCGTTCCGGCCACAGCGCGGCCACGATATCCGCCGTGCGACCGCCCCAGTCGTAACCGCCCAGAATGGCCTTGTCGATATGTAGCGCATCCATGAAGTTGATGACGTCCGTCGCCAGTGCGGCTTGCTGGGCATTGCGCGGGGTATCGGCCGAGAGGAAATGCGTGGTGCCAAAGCCGCGCAAATACGGCACGTAGACGTGGTAGCCCGCTGCCGCCAGCGCCGGGGCGACATCCACATAGCTGTAAATGTCATACGGCCAGCCGTGCAGCAGGATCACCGGCTTGCCATTTTTGGGGCCGTCTTCGGCATAACCGACATCCAGTACGCCGGCCTTGATGTGCTTGAGCGCAGCAAATTCCGTGTGCGCGCCAGCCACCACCGGGTCGGCCGCATGGGCGGGTTGGGCCAGTGCAAGACCGGCAAGGGCGGCGGCGACAAGGCCGGAACGCAATGGGCGGAGAGCTTGAGACATGATGTTTTTCCTTTGAAGTCGAATGGGTGAAAACAAGGCGCGAGTGACCCCTGACCCGCTTCGTGAGTCCGATCACGGGGGCTTCGGTAGCTAACGTAATTGAAAAAAACCGGCGTGGTTTAAGGCTTACCCGGATGGGTGGGACTGGACGTCCCCCGGACAGCGGAGCCTGGCCTCTACTCCCCCTTCCGGGCGGTTTTGCAGGGTCAGATCGGCGTTCATGGCCAGGCTCAATTGCCGGGCAATAGCCAGCCCCAGCCCGGTGCCGCCGGTCTCGCGGTTACGCGATCCTTCAAGCCGGAAAAAGGGCTGGAATACCGCTTCAAGCTGGTCGGGCGGGATACCGGGGCCGTTGTCACAGACGCGGACCATCACCGCACTGCCATCCAGCCCGACCAGGACATCGGCATTGCCGCCGTACTTGAGCGCGTTATCGATCAGATTGCCCAGCACGCGCTTGAGTGCTTGTGGCCGGGTGACCAGTTTGTGACCAATGTGGCCTTGCAGCGTGACCGGCTGGCCAGCGTCCTGATAGTCGTAAACCATGCTGGCAAAGAGTGCATCCGGGTCAAGGCGCACTGGCGGCTCATTGACACCTTGCAATGTGCGGGCATAGGTCACGCCTTCTTTCACCAGCGATTGCATCTCGGTCAAATCCTGGTTGAGCTTGTCGCGCAGGGCGGTGTCATCCAGCAAATCTGCGCGTACCCGCATGCGGGTAATGGGCGTTTGCAGATCGTGGGAGATAGCCGCCAGAATCTGCACGCGTTCCGCCATGTAGTGGGCAATGCGCGCCTGCATGGCATTGAAGGCCCGCGCCGCCCGCACCACTTCGATCGAGCCCGTTTCCGGCAAATGTGCGGCTTTCAGGTCAGGCCCCAGCGTATCGGCCGCACTGGCCAGGCGCTCCAGCGGGTGCGTGACCAGCCGCACGCCGTACCAGACCATGGCGGCAATCAACAACAGTTGCAGCGCCAGCACCAGCGGCAACCAGGCCGGAATCGCCAGCGGCGCGGGGATCATGTCGATGGTCAGCGGCGTACCGTCACTCAGGGTCACGTGCGCTTGAACACGGTCCCGGCTGCCGGGCACTTTGCTGGCCGTAACACGATAGTGCTGACCAATGGCATCGACAAACGCCGCCGCAATGCGCCGGGACAACCCGGTGTCCGGCACACCGCCCGCTACACCCTGCCCCAGTTCAAACCGGTAAGTGTGCCGTTCCAGACGGGGCAGCCACTGGGCGCGCTCGGCCGCAGGCAGGCGATCCAGCAAAGCGACAGAACTGGCGACGTCTTTTTCCAGATAGCCCAGCATCATGTCTGTGGCCGCTGCGCCGCGTTCCCGCATGATCAGCACATAGGTCAGGCCATGTGCCAGCAGCAATCCGCCCAGAAAGATCAGCGAGAGACGGGTGAACATGGTGCGCGGCCCACGGGTTGGGCGCTGTGTCTGGTCCATGACCATGCACTCTCTTGTCAGTGGGATGGCGACCGACGCTTGCGGGCGCGGTCCAGGGTAATCAACTGGCATTGCACGGGGTTCATGTGTTCCACAATCGCCGTACACGCCAGAAAAGACAGTACTAGCAAGCAGCGTTTCATTGTTGTCTCCATGCGGGCATCGGTCCCCGGCATGGCGCGGTATTGCTGCAAAAAGCCGGGTGGTCATGATGCGCTCCTGTTGGTCACGCCCCCTTTATACCCAGCCCTCAAACAGCCTTTGTATGACAATGTATATACGCGGCAGCCCAATACAAAACATTTCACTTGCCGCCGTTTTAACCGCTACAACACGCCCAGCGTGAACGCTTTGAGCGTGGCCGCAGCGCGCGTGCTGCATTGCAGTTTGCGAAAAATACTCTCCATATGCGTGCGTACCGTGCTGGGGCTGATGACCAGCGCACGCGCCACTTCTTTATTGCTTTCTCCCAGACTGATGCGGCGTAGCACATCGGTTTCGCGCTCAGACAACAGGGTGGCGGTCTTGCGGGTTGGCAGGCGGCCGGTGGCATGGGCAATGACCGCATCCACCACCGCCGCATCCAGCCGGCCGGCGCGGGCTTCGGCCTGTAACAGCGCAGCGGCATCTGACGCCGTATACGCGGCACGCCAGGGCCGGCGGGAGACCAGCGCGCACCAGGCCACCACGGCGGCCAGAACGCGCCGTTCCGTGGGGATGGCCTCCCCGGTCACGCCCCGGAAATACCCGCTGCCATCCAGCCGCTCATACGCGTAAGAGGCCAGCTCCGCTTCCGCCGCCAGCGCGGCGGTGTGCTGCGCGGCGCGGCGTGTCCAGTACGGCACCAGCCGCACACGTTCCCACGCGGCATAGACCAGCGGTCCGCTGACATTCCACAAGGCGTTGGGCAAGGCGGCGCGGCCCATGTTGTGGATCAGGCCAGCACGATAAAGCTGTTGCGCCTGAGCGGCCTCCAGCCCCAGCGCCAGCGCGACGGACTGCGCCAGCGTTGCCACCTGACGCGAATATCCGGCCAGCCAGGGGAGTTTCAGGTCCGCAATATCCGCCACCAGCTCCAGCGCAACCGGTTGGTGGGTGGCGTTCAGCGCGGGCGGCAACAAGGTGTTCTGACTGCTAAAGCCATCCAGTTGCGCCAGCCAGTCGGCGGCGTGTTGTCGCAGCAGCGCCGCCAGTCCGGTGGGGTACACCTGCCCCGCGCGGCTTTCTATCCATTGCAGGGCGCGCGGCAAGCCGTGGGCCCGGCTGAGGATTTCCAGATCGCTGGCCAACGCCACAATGTAAACCGCCAGCGGTACCGCATCGCCATGCAACACGCCGGGCAAGCCGCTGCCGTCATAACGCTCAAAGGTATGCCGCAAGGCGGTTTCGATAGGTTCGCCCAGATCCAGCATACGGGCGATATCTCCCGCTACCTCGCAATGGATTTGCGCCATTTCCGGCATCTGGCTTTGGGCATCTGCGTTCAGCGGCGGCAGGGTGAGCGCCATCATGGCTTCACGCCCGGCCACGTCATCGCCCAGGATGCGCTCAAACCCGGCGGCATTGGCCGTGCAACCAGACCAGCGCAGCAAGGCACAGATTTCCACCGCCGCAATCTCTGCATCGCTGCACGCGGCGGCGCGGGCCAGCGCCATGGCCAGCCAGGCGGTGCGCGGCGACTGATCCGTAGCGCGCCCCATACTCAAATCACCAATAAAGGCGATGGCAACAATGGCGTCTCTGGCCGGGATCAGCGCGCGGGGTTCAAGAACATGGGACTGCATGGGTTAACGGCTTCCGGTTGCCTGGGGTTGTGCCGCGCTGGCCGGATGAGGCAGGCATCGGATATCCGACCGATGTTGCCCTGCACCTGTCCTGCGCATACTTCGTCCTGTCTTGTAAACAAACACAACCCAAGGAGATTCATCATGACTGCACGTTCTTTTATTTCTGCTGCTGTTGCCACACTTGCCCTGTCTGCTGGCGTAGCTCAGGCCGCTGACACCCCGACCGTCGTGATCGTTCACGGCGCCTTTGCCGACGGTTCGGATTGGTCCCGCGTGATCCCGCTGCTGCAAGCCAAGGGGATCAAGGTCACCGCCGTACAAAACGGTCTGGATTCGCTGTCTGGCGACGTTGCCGCCGCCCAGCGCGCCATCACCAATGCACCTGGCCGCGTCGTGCTGGTAGGCCACTCCTGGGGTGGCACCGTGATTACCCAGGCTGGTAACGACCCCAAGGTCGCCGCCCTGGTTTATGTCGCTGCCTTTGCGCCAGATGCCGGCCAGTCCACCGCAGATCAAGGCACGCAATATCCGGTGCCGGAAGGCATCAAGCACCTGCAAGCCGATGCCGCCGGTTATCTGTCGCTGTCGGCAGACGGTGTCGCCAGTTACTTTGCCCAGGATCTGCCGCGTTCCCGTACTGACGTCATGGCCGCCACCCAGGGCCCGATCCAGTCCAAAGCGTTTGGCGAGAAAGTCACCGCTGCCGCATGGAGCACCCGTCCGAACTGGTACATTGTGTCGTCCAACGACCGCATGATCCAGCCAGATCTGGAACGCGATTACGCCAAAAAACTGAACGCCAGAACGACTACCTTGCCATCCAGCCACGTGCCGCAACAATCGCACCCGGAAGAAGTGACCAAGGTCATCATCGACGCCGTACAGACTATCGCCGCCAGGTAAGCGGCTGGCAACAAACAAGGCGGGCCCTGGGGTCCGCCTTGTTTGCATGAGCCATTCGCCCTTGACCAATCATTCGCAATCGACGAATCAGAACTCCTGGCGGGCTTCGGTGATCTTGACCGGCACGGCAAGCACATAGCCTTCGCTGCGCACGGTCTTGATATAGCCCGGCTCGCGCGCGTCATCACCCAGCCGCTGGCGCACGCGGCTGACCAGCAAGTCGATGGAGCGATCAAACAGATCCGCCTCCCGCCCCTGCGTCAGGTTCAGCAACTGATCCCGGTTAAGTACGCGCTGCGGGTGATCGACAAATGCACGCAACAGCCGGTATTCAGCCCCACTGAGCGCCACCACCGTCCCCTCTTTATCGACCAGATGCCGCGCGGTGGTATCCAGCTGCCAATCCCCGAACGTCAAAACACTGGCCGCTTCGGTCACTTGCAGATTGGGCGGCAGCATGCGGGTGCGGCGCAGCACGGATTTGATCCGCGCCAGCAACTCGCGGGAGGCAAACGGTTTGGTCAGATAATCATCCGCGCCCATTTCCAGCCCCAGCACGCGGTCGGTTTCATCATCCCGCGCAGTCAGCATCAAAATGGGCACCAGCTTGTGTTTGCCGGCGCGCAACTCCCGACACAAAGACAGGCCGTCTTCGCCGGGCATCATGATATCGAGCACGATCAGGTCAACCGGCGTGACTTCCAGCATGGCCCGCATTGGGCGGCCACCCTGGGCCACAGACACGCGCAGGCCATTTTTGGTGAGGTAGGTCGAGACCAGTTCGCGGATTTCACGGTCATCATCCACGATCAGGATGTGGTCAATATGCGGGTCCATGAGCGCCCTGGATTAAAAACGGGTTGCATCCACGCCAACGGGGATGGTCAACACCAGCACGTCAACAATACGGCACACTCTCAATGCTGTCAGCATGACAGACCCGGACTATGCCATCTGGCAGAGCGGAACATCTGCGCCGCCGCATAGCCGGCTACAGCCGCGCAACCCATTGCTCATAGGCCAGTTGTTGCGCGGCCAGTTCGGCCTGCAGCACTTGCAGACCCGCCGCAACGGCATCGGCGCTGGCGACCGCCGCCTCGGCGGCCAGCATGTGCTGGTACAGCACGGCGGCTTTATCCACGGCGCGCCGGGCCGGTTTGCGGCGTACCGATTGGTAGCCGGTCGGGTGGCCTTCTGCATCAAATTGCGGGCTGATGCGGGCATGCACCCAGTAAAAACCACCGTCTTTGCACAGATTTTTGACGTAGCCCTGAAAATCCTCGCCGTGCTTGATGGTTTCCCAGATCAGCCAGAACAGCGCGCGCGGCATATCCGGGTGGCGCAAGATATTGTGTTGCCGGCCCATGAGTTCAGCCTCGGTATAGCCGGAGTACTCAATCAGCACGTCATTGACCACCGTGATGCGCCCGGCAAGGTCAGAGCTGGACACAATGTATTCACCGTCGCGCATGAGCCGCTCATGAGTCTGGGGTGTAATCGATCTGTCTTTCATTGCTCGTCTCTGGAAATAGCCAGCAACACGGCTTCGCGATATTCATCCGTGATGTCCAGCGGTGCCAGCAATTTGCTGTAACTGACATTGGGCAACAATTGCCTGAGCGCAATCATGTCCGATGGAATCGCCGGGTTTTGGGGGTCGGTTTGCAAATGGCGGGCGGTGTCATTGGCAATGCGGGCGATCTGCGCGCGGATGTTGTCTACCCCCTTGATCAGCATGGCAATCAAGGGCGGCAAATGCCAGGCGGCCGCCAATGACAAAGACAGGGTCTTGAACGAGAAACCGGCCACCTGTTGCTGCGCCTGCAATGTGCGCAGCGCCCGCCCGCTGCGCAGTTCTTCTTGCACCGCGCGCGGGATTTCCGGCGCAAAGTGCCACAGCAACATTTCGCCCATTTCCGCCAGCAAGGCGGCCAGCGCAACTTCTTCCGGCGAGATATCGGCCCGCCATGCGGCCCATTGCCGGGCGTAGACCGAGGCCGTGGCACAGCGGGATTCACTCAGGTGCAGGCCTTCTTCTGCCTCGTTGCATACCGGGCTTTCGGCAATCAGTTTGATCAGATTGTCGGTGCCGGTCTGCAAAATGGCCGAGAGCGGCGTGGTGCTCTCCCGCCCCAGGTGGTGAGAGCGATGGGCTTCGGCATAGCGCAAGAGCCGCAACGCCAGAAAAGAGTCGCTGTTGGCCAGTTCCACCAGCCGTTTGGGCGCAACGGTGTCGGCATGCTCGACGAGCAAGTCCAGCAGGCCCCGGGTTCTGGGCAAGACCGGGATTTCCTGCACTTTCAGGTAATGGGTCCACTGCTCGACATCCCAGCGTTTCTGGGCGGCGGTGAGCATGGTTGTGCCTCACACTGGTTTTATCCCTACAGCATATGCCAAATGCCGCCGTGCCCCGGTAATTTGCGCGGGCCTGGTGTTGCTAGAGCGCATCCGGCCAGCCATGACGGAGCTAGGCGCTGGCCTCTTTCCAGATAAAAAACGCACCCCACCCGGGGTGCGTTCGTCACGCGGGCGGGTTACGGATAACTCGCCACGGCACCGTTCTGGCCAATGTTGCTGCCCCCGGTATTGTTGATCACATTGCTGATCAGGCTGGTGCCGTCCAGCGCCACCGTAATCAGATCGGTAAAGGTCACACCAGGTTGTTGCGGTGCCTCAATGGCGTTGGCCAGCGATACCGCGTTGTTAGTGCTGAAAAAGCTGTAGATCCCCACGCCATACGCCTTGTGCGACGTCACGCCGCTGGCCACCTTGTACGACGGGTAACCATTCTCGCTGCCGTTCATCCACGCGGCCTGGTTGGGTACGTCATACGGTTCTTCGCTTTGATAGAAGTACACGCTGCCGCCGTTGCCGTTCCACAAGGTCTGGTATTGCTGGAAATGTTCAACCGCCAGGCCATACAGGGTGACGTTGTCGCCATTGACGACCAGCCCGTTGGCGGCCGGGTTGACAGTCCAGCCGGTGGTGGTCAGGCCAATATCACCGTGGTCGGCACGCCAGAGCCAGAAGTCGTCTCCAATCACGTTGTTACTGTTGATCACCACCGCCGTATGCGCCTTGCCGGCAATCTGCCCGCCAATCCGCGCATAAATGTCATAAAGGCAGGTTGGGTCAGCCGCATGACTCACGCCGGTCACTGCGGAACCCACTTGCAGCAAGGCCGGGGAAGACGTTGTGCCGGCCTCAAACAACAAGCCGGAAATCTTCACACCATCCACATCCGCCACATCCATGGCATCCAGCCCGGTATCGGCTTCCAGCGTGGCCACCCCCAGGCCCAGCACCACGGTATCCGGCCGGGTGACGCGGATGGTATCGGTCAGGTGATACACGCCCGGCGTAATGATCAGGTTAAGCCCCTTGGCCAGCGCGGCGTTGATGGTCTGCGCGGTATCCACGTTCTCTTTGGCAATGTAGAACTGGCTGATTGGCAACGAGGTCCCGGCGGCGGTACGACCATGCCACGTGGTGCCGGTGGTGTTGGTATTGAGGGCCGGCACAAACACGCTGTAGTTGCCGCTGCTATCGACGGTCAGGAACGGTTTTTCCCGCACCACTGGCGTCTGCGCCACCACGGTGAGTGGGGAGGACGGCCATGTGCCGGCGGTGGGCGGATTCTGGACGCCGACAAACACCATATTCCACACACCACCCACCCAGGAGGCCCATTCCGTATTGCGGCTGAACCACTGTTGTTGTGAGCAAGAGTTGGTCTGGCCATCAATCAGCGTATCTGCCAGAAAACCACCGCTGGAATAGCCGCACCACGGCGAACTCAGGAACAAACCGCCCTTGATATGCACACGCCGCATGGGCGCAGCCTGCGACACCGCCCAGCGATCCGTACCGCTGACCGGATTGGCCGCCAGGTTTTCGGCTGAGCGCCAGAAGTTCTGCGTGGCATCCTGGCTGGCGTTCAACCAATCGGCCTCGACATGCAGATCATTGACTTGCACGTCATCGGGCGAGGCGCCCAATCCCAGCACATGGGTATAAAAACCCACGTTGACGTCCACCGCGTAAGTGCCCGGTTTGAACATCAAAGCATAGCGGTTGGGGCCAAACTGGTTGGTGTGCTGCTGCGCGTACACGATATCGATCTGTGTCTGGATATCGGCTGTGGACATGGCAGGGTCAAACACCAGCACATTGGGGCCGAAATCCACCTTAGCGTTTGGCGTGGGCGTCGGCACGGATGTGGGTGTCGGAACGGGCGTGGGAGCCAGCGCGCTGTTGGTGGACGGGTCAGCAGCAGAACTGCTACCACCGCCGCACGCGGTGAGCGCTAGCGTCAGTGCGCTGAGCGCACCAAGGGCAAGGTAATGCGGGGTACGGCATTTCATGCAAAAACTCCTCGATCCAGTTTTTACACCCGCCGGTTTTATCCGGGCTCTTTGGCCCTTGGTCGGGTGGTGCCGCTACACGCATGCGGGCATGTTGCGCGGCTTATGGTTAAGCGAAATTCCGGTCTGGCGAGTTGATTGGCAGCTCAGACCCTTTCACACCGGTTTGGTGTACCACAGCCGCACGCCCTTTCCTGGTGCATTGAGCGATAGTTACAAATGACCATATAAATCATGGCCTTGGCTTTGGTGGCCGGATACTGCAACAGCGTGAAAACGATTTCAAATACGGGAATATGCTTACCGGTTTGTGCTAAAACGGTGCAGCAAAAAAGGATGATCCACTGCGCCTGGCGATCTGCAGACTTACCCGACGGTGCGGCAAAATCCCCTCCAGGGCTTGCTGCAGCACGATCTAGATGACAAAAACGTGACAACCCAATTGGCACGCGCAGGCCGTTGACGCCCCAGAAAACACGACGGCGCGCTGGCCCTTGGCTGATCGTCAAATTGGGGGGTAAGTGTGGTGTCCAGGGGACACCCAGGCGGGCAATAGCAGATTTGCGGGCATTACCACCCCGGATTCCCGGCCGTTGGCCTTCATCCGGGCTACGTGGGTTTGCGTATAGGGTGGATTCGGAGCGGCAGCGACCATCCACCCTGGCAACGGCGGATTGCTACGCGAATCCACCCTACGGAGTCCTGTAGCCCGGATGAAGCACGCGCCTCGGTGGGTGCCCCCACAAAACCGCTGAGTGCTGCGGATGGCCGTTGCAGCGGGACAGCGGGAATCCTGGGTTGCCATGCGGGCAATAGCAGATTTGCGGGCATTGCCACCCCGGATTCCCGGCCGTTGGCCTTCATCCGGGCTACGTGGGTTTGCGTATAGGGTGGATTCGGCGCGGCAGCGACAATCCACCCTGGCAACGGTGGATTGCTACGCGAATCCACCCTACGGGCCACCGCGCACGAAGCGGCCAATGGCTGGGCAACGGCCTTGCCTCAGCAGCTTGATCGCGCACGGGGAGTGGCAAAGTACTGAGTTGTTCTGTCTGTATTGGACGGAGGTGGATGCGAGTCAGTCGAACGAGTTATGTGTAAGACTCGGTTTGTACAGGGTCCATGCAGTCCTCCAGGAAACAACTCTTCGGTTGGTAGGCAACGTTGTTGTCTCTGTATCGTTTTCCCAGGGCGGGCCGCAAGCGACTTGATTCAGCCAGAACTGGATGCTTCGCTGGACTAACGGGTTTCCACGGTTGCGATATATCCAACGCAACTCGGAGTGAGTAATTGTTCTGACTTTATCCTCGTTTTTTTTGCTTTTGCCTTTTGGAAGGTCCTCGGCGAGTACGTTGTGGCTTTGATCCTCAAAGCGGTGCGTTTTTGTCACCACCGCAGCCATGTCTATGTCATCAAGTGCAAAATGGATATGCACGCCAGCCGTACTGGAGTTGGCATCCAGGCCCGCATTTTTCCTGGCGGTCCACTCCATTCCAAATTTTGATTTGGCGCGAAAGGCAGAGTTGGAAGCTACGTTGTCCACTGCGCTAGCAAATGCTTCCTCGTTCATGCCGTAGCCCTGAAGTGCCGGAATGTATCTTCCATATTTTGCATGAAGACCTAGCTGGTTTTGAAAACCAGTGAGATCGGCAGCAAATTCATTAGCGACCTCGATTCTCTTGTCTCTCCGTTTTTGTGCTTCGAGAATCTGGGGCTGATTGTATTGTGGCAAATAGCCCACGGTTTCAGCCTCGTAAGCGGCGTTGAATTCATCGATTTTTTTTTGGTATGTCTCTCCACGATAGTGGTCAACCGTTGAAGCGATATATTCCACCTGGGTACTTTTGGTCAAAATCAAGTCGGTGCCCCGGAGGTGGATCATCAGGCCTCTTCGCGATGGAGCGAGGCCATAAATAAGATCGCCTTTCGTAAAGAAACCCTTGTAGGGTTGCGTGAACGGCATAAACAGTCCCGGACTTTCAAGAGAATGACGGAAAGTGCTTCGCTTCGGGAGGCACTTATCAGATTGCAAACCAATCATGCAACCTAGTCTATCTGCGGTATTTCTCAAGGGACGCGTGACAAAAATACACCGCCGCCAGTTGCGTGAGCGAACTCCAGAATTCAATGGACTACGACAGCAATAACCGTTGGGCAGTGCGACAGCTCAACAGAAATTTAACCTTTCTCCCCTTGAAAACCAGGGAACCCGTCCCTATCATTGGCACTCGTTAGCCGAGAGTGCTAACGGGCCACACCTACCAGATGGCCCCTGAACTTTCAGGCATTGATTTCTCAGGAGAATAAACGATGAAGATCCGTCCCTTGCATGACCGCGTAGTCATCAAGCGTGTTGAGGCTGAAGAAAAAACCGCATCCGGTATCGTTCTGCCGGGCGCCGCCGCCGAAAAGCCGGATCTGGGCGAAGTGGTTGCCGTAGGTACTGGCAAGCTGCTCGATAGCGGCGAAGTGCGTGCACTGTCCGTCAAAGTGGGTGACCGCGTCATCCTGGGCAAGTACAGCGGCCAGTCCGTCAAAGTGAACGGCGAAGAGTTGCTGGTTGTGCGCGAAGAAGACATCTTCGGCGTGGTTGAAGCCTAAGGCTCGCCCGAACCCCGATTTGGGTCTGGCCACTCTGGCCATACCACTCAACAAGATTCAGGAGTAATCCACAATGGCTGCAAAAGAAGTCAAATTTGGCGATTCCGCACGCGCCCGCATGGTTGCTGGTGTAAACATTCTGGCCGATGCCGTTAAAGTCACGCTGGGCCCTAAGGGTCGTAACGTGGTGCTGGAACGCAGCTTTGGCGCTCCGACCATCACCAAGGATGGTGTTTCTGTTGCCAAGGAAATCGAACTGAAAGACAAGTTCGAAAACATGGGCGCACAACTGGTCAAGGAAGTGGCTTCCAAGACTTCCGACGTCGCTGGTGACGGTACCACCACCGCGACCGTGCTGGCACAAGGCATCGTGAACGAAGGCCTGAAGTACGTGGCTGCCGGTTTCAACCCGACCGATCTGAAGCGCGGTATCGACAAGGCCGTGATTGCCCTGGTTGAAGAACTGAAGAAGATTGCCAAGCCGACCACCACCAACAAGGAAATCGCACAAGTTGGTTCTATCTCCGCCAACAGCGATGAGACCGTGGGCGCGAAGATTGCCGAAGCCATGGACAAGGTGGGCAAGGAAGGCGTGATTACCATTGAAGACGGTTCGGGTCTGGAAGACGAACTGGCCGTGGTAGAAGGTATGCAGTTTGACCGCGGCTACCTGTCCCCGTACTTCATCAACAATCCGGAAAAGCAGATTGCCCTGCTGGACAATCCGTTTGTGCTGCTGTTCGACAAGAAGATCAGCAACATCCGTGATCTGCTGCCGGTGCTGGAACAAGTGGCCAAGTCTGGCCGTCCGCTGTTGATCATTGCTGAAGATGTCGATGGCGAAGCGCTGGCGACACTGGTGGTCAACAACATTCGCGGCATTCTGAAGACGGTTGCAGTCAAGGCCCCGGGCTTTGGCGATCGTCGCAAGGCCATGCTGGAAGATATCGCCATTCTGACTGGCGGTACCGTGATCGCTGAAGAAGTCGGTCTGACCCTGGAAAAAACCACCCTCGAACTGCTGGGCCAGGCCAAGCGTATCGAAGTGGCCAAGGAAAACACCACGATCATCGACGGTGCGGGTAACGAAGAAGGCATCAAGGCGCGCGTTGGTCAGATCCGCAAGCAGATCGAAGAAGCCACCAGTGACTACGATCGTGAAAAACTGCAAGAACGCGTGGCCAAGCTGGCTGGCGGTGTTGCGGTGATCAAGGTTGGCGCTGCGACCGAAGTTGAAATGAAAGAGAAGAAGGCCCGCGTGGAAGATGCGCTGCACGCAACTCGCGCCGCCGTGGAAGAAGGCATTGTGGCCGGCGGTGGCGTTGCCCTGCTGCGCGCTCGTGCCAACCTGGGCGAACTGAAGGGTCTGAACGCCGACCAGGATGCCGGTATCAAGATCGTTCTGAAGGCGATTGAAGCACCGCTGCGTCAGATCGTGGCGAACGCCGGTGATGAGCCGTCTGTCGTGGTGAACAAGGTTGTGGAAGGCAAGGGTAACTTCGGTTACAACGCCGCCACCGGTGAGTACGGTGATCTGGTTGAGATCGGCGTGCTGGATCCGGCCAAGGTCACCCGCTCTGCCCTGCAACACGCTGCATCCGTTGCTGGTCTGCTGCTGACCACGGATGCCATGGTTGCAGAACTGCCCAAGGATGACGCTCCGGCCATGCCGGGTGGCGGCGGCATGGGTGGTATGGGCGGCATGGACTTCTGATCGCCTGATTCATCTTTGGCCCCTGCTTGAGGCTGATCGATGTGAGGAGCCCGGCTTAGCCGGGCTCTTTTCATTTGTGGCATGCAGAGGTGGGGCGATCGATTTGTAACAGCCCGACTCCCCCCGCCCTCGCCGCCGCGAGGGAGCCGCCACCAATGCTGGCAGGGCAACCTGTAGCCCGGATGGAGGCCACCTGGCCGGGAATCCGGGGTGGCAATGCGGGCAGAGGTGATTTTGTTGGCATGGCAACCCCGGATTCCCGCTTCGCTTCATCCGGGCTACAGCGTTGGCCTTGGCTGACCATGCGTCTGTCATGTTTCCGTGACGGGGGGATTGCTCGGTACACTGGGCCCATAATCGCAGTGCACCAATCCATACCACCCGCAACAACCGGTTCTACCTTGCAAGACAAGGAGTACATGATGACCCTGTTGCCTTCTGCGGTGCTGGCTTTGGCTCTGGTGGGGCTGTCCGCCCCCAGCGCGGCCACCGTGATCGACTTTGATAACGTGCCGATCACGCCCACCATGATCAGTTCACCCTCCCACACGGATTACGACACCACTGACTTGCTGATTGATGGCTACAACCTGAGCGCGGATCAATTTACCGATCTGGCTTTCGGGTCATACAACGGCACCCCGGTGGCCCCGGCCTGGTCAGGTACCACTGCGCTTTATATCCAGCCCGATTACCAGTTACCACTGTTCCAGCCTTCCAACGCGATTGGCAGTACTGGCCTGGCCCTCTTTGCCCTTGCCAATGTGCGTGTTTATGCGCCCTATGCGCCAGAAGGCACCATTCTTAATGTCAGCGCTTATGATCTGGCGGGCGACAGTGTCGGCCTCACCTCGTTCTGGTATGCCAATGTAGTGGTGCCCGCCGTTCAACCAGGACGATCCCCTTGGGTGTACGTGCAACTGCCTTACCCGGAAGACGGCGCCAACCTGTATGTCTTTAACAGTTCAACACCCCTCTTCCTGGATCATCTGCAGGTCGAGGCCGTGCCGGAGCCGGGCATATGGGCATTGCTGGGCCTTGGCGTGGCCGCGCTGGCGTGGCGCCAGCGGCGACAGCCGGGCCACCGCCCCACGCTGACGACGGCATAGGCCCGCTCCGGCGGGTGCCCCGGCTATGCGTGTTTAGCCGGGGTGTTTTGCGGTGTAATCCGAAATGGCCTCTTCCAGGTCTTGATACTCATCGCAATGCCCGCATAGCGCTTGCAACTGCTTGAGTTGTTCCCGCGCTTTGTCAGGCTGATTGTCTTGCAGATAGGCCTCGCCCAGATATTCATGTGCGCCCAGATGTTTGGGGTTAAGGCGCAGCGCCTCTTCATAGGCCGCAAAAGACTCCGGCAGATGGCCCAGATTGCGCTGGGCGTAGCCGGTGTAGTTCCACCAGTCTGCATTGCGTGGTTGTTGCTGACGGGCCTCATCCAGCAAAGAAAGGGCCCCTTGCCAGTCTCGCGCATCCAGTTTGGCCTTGATATGCGCCGCCATGACCGAGGGCGGGCTGGATTGCCCACCACCGCCGCCCCCGCCTCCGCCTGAGGCCCAAACCCCTGCGCTGGTACCCAGGGCCAACGCCATCAACGCCGCCGCGATAAAGCCGTGTTTCATTGCCGTCTCCTTGCGCGGCAGGCTGTGCCGCTCTTTGGCCAAACGCCTCAGGGACTGCATTTATTCCGCAACATTTTTTTCTATCCCACTGGAATAATCCGGGACGCCATCCGTTATCCAGTACATTCCTGGTAACCGAGCCCTACAGGACACGTCGATGCTCGACGAAGAATTATCCCGGCTGATTCCATCACTGTTGCCGCGTCTGTGGCGCTTTGCCTTGCGTCTGACGGCCAACCGGCACGATGCCGAAGATCTGGTTCAGCGTGCCTGCGTGCGGGCGCTGGAGCGCCCCCACCAGTTGCAGGAGGGGACGTCTGCGCTGTCCTGGCTGTTTTCCATTATGTATTCGATCTGGATCAGCGAGATCCGCGCTCGCAAGGTGCGGGCCGTAAACGCCGCAGATTGGCAGGACGATATGCTGGAAAACCTGCCCGACCCACGCGCTGGCGATCCGGAAAACGATTTGCTGCATCAGCAAATTATTGCCGCAGTGGGCGCGCTGCCTGATCCGCAACGCGTGGTGATGTTACTGGTGGGCGTAGAGGGGCTGAGCTACCGCGAAGCGGCGGTCGCGCTGGATATTCCAATTGGTACCGTAATGAGCCGGCTGGCCCGCGCGCGGATCACGCTGGGCGAACTCTTCGCCATCAGCCGGCCACAGCGCTTGCCCAAGGGAGTAAAGCCATGAAATTGAACGAGACGTTGTTGATGGCCTGGGTGGATGGCGAGCTATCGGGCCAGGACGCAGAAGCCGTCGCGCGCCTTGTGGCTGAATCGCCCGAGGCGCAAAGCACCGCCAATGCGCTGGCGGCCTCCCGCTTACCGTATGCGGATGCCTTTGCCGCCGAGACACTGCCGACCATGCCGGCCAGTCTGAGTACCAGCATTGGTGTCCTGGTGCAGGCCAGCCGTGATCGCGCGGCGCCAATGCCCCCGTTGACTGGCCGCCAGCCCGCGCGCTGGCAGACAGCACGCCTGGCGGCAGCGTTCTTTACCGGCGCGGTGTGCGCGCTGGCGGGCGTGCGCTATTGGCAAAGCGCCGCCGAACCCGACGCCCCCTGGGTCAACGCCGTGGCGCAATACCAGGAAATGTATGTGCGCGATACGCTGGTGGATGTGCGCGACGATGCCGCACTCTCCGCGCGCACCCTGGAAGACGTCAAAACCCACGATCACCTGGCGATCAACGTGCCAGACCTCAAGGACATGCATTTTGAGTTCAAGCGGGTACAGCGGCTGCGCTATAACGACAAGCCGGTGGTCCAGATGGTGTATCTGCCCGTGATTGGCGACCCGATCGCACTGTGTGCCGCGCCGGACAATCGCCCGGACAAGGACGTGCAGGAAAAAATGGATGAGAACCAGACCCTGCTGACCTGGCGCAGCAACAACGTCAGCTATGTGCTGGTCGGGCGCGCCCCGCCCACCGTGCTGCAAGCGTTGTCAGAGCGCATCCGCAACGGCAAGGTGCCGCCGCTCTACAGCCAGGTCCGGCGCCCGTCAGGCCTTGTTGGCTAGTCCGAGGCGCATCCACAATTCAGCGACGCCGCTGGGCACGGGCTCGCTGAAGTGAAAGCCCTGCAGGTAATCCACGCCCATACCTTGCAGGAAGCGGGCGGTCTCCACCGACTCTACGCCCTCGATGATGGTCTGCAATTGCAGCCCTTGGGCCAGTTGCACAATGGCCTGCATGACGCGCCGACCCTCTTCGGTGTGCAAACGCTGAGCAAACGAGACATCGACCTTGATGAGGGCCGCCGGCATTTCGTGCAATTGGGAGAGCGAGGAGTAGCCGGTACCAAAGTCATCAATCGCCAGCTGGAAGCCCGCTGCGGCCAGTTGCCGCAAGTGCTTGAGCTGTCGTGAGTAATCGGTCAGCGCCACAGACTCGGTGATCTCCAGGATCACGTCTTGCGGACGCAGGCGGAACTGCAGCAGCAAGTCCAGCATGCCGGAAACGAACTCCGGCGCAAACAATTGGCTGCGGGAGATATTAAGCATCAGCCGCTGGGTCAGGCCAGCATCACGCCATTCGCGCAATTTGGCAAAGGCCTGGCGGGCGACGACGTCTGACAACTCCTGAATCAAACCCACCTTTTCCGCCATCGGGATAAAGAGTTCCGGGCTGATCCAGCCGTTCTTCTCATCCTGCCAGCGGGCCAGGGCTTCCACTGCAAACACCTCACCGTCGCGCGAGCGGACGATGGGTTGGTAGAACACCTGCAGCCGGTTCTGCCGAATGGCATCGGCCAACCGCGCCTGAATGGCCACGTGCTCACGACCCAGCGACTTCATGTGCAACAGGTCGCCGTAGAAGCACACCGTATTACGGCCCACGTGTTTGGCGTGGTGCATGGTGTGATCGGCGGCGGATAGCAGGTCTTCGCCACAACTGGCGTTATCCGGGAACACCGCAAAGCCGGCGCTGACGGTCGGGCGTGCATCCAGCCCATCCAGCGCCAGGCCCTGGCGGGTAATGCTACGCAGGCGTTCGGCGCGCTCTTTCAGCGCATTGGTGTCGGTAACGTCGGGCATCAGCACCACAAACTCGTCACCACCCCAGCGCGCCAGAATGTCATGTTCACCCAGCACGCTCTTGAGCTGCTGCGCCAGACCCACCAGCAACTGGTCACCAGTGCGGTGACCAAAGGCGTCGTTGATCTGTTTGAATTGGTCCAGGTCGAGGAAACCCAGCGCGACCTTGGTGTTATTGCGGCGGGCCCGCTCAATGGCCGTCGCCAGCTGGTCATCCAGCATCAACCGGTTGGGCAGCTTGGTCAGGCCGTCGTACAGCGCCAACTGGGTAATGTGCTGCTCACTGACGTGCGCCACGGTGACATCGCGCACCACGGCGCGGATACCGGCAAGGTGACACTCTTCGTCAAAGCGCGGCAACAGGCGCGCCTCCACCCACAAGAATTCTCCCCCTTGCTGCATCAGGCGGAACCGCACTTGCGGCGTCTCGCCATGGCAGTTTTCCAGCTGTGCCAGCACTTGCGTTACCTGCGGCACATCATCGGGGAAAATCCAGGTCAGCAAGCTCTTGCCCAGATCACGCTGGGCATCACGCTGCTCCAGGCCACGCAAACTGGCCCAGGCTTCGCTGGATTCAATCAGCTCATGTGCGGGCGAGAGGTCCAGTACGGCCTCTTCCAGCAGTTTGAAGGTGTCCAGCAAGGTCTGCCGGCGGGCGTGATCCTGCATGTGCGCGGTCATGTCATGGATTTGCACCACGGCATCACCCACACCACCTGCCACGGGCTGCACGCGGACACGGAACCAGACTTGCACCCCGTTGTGGCGGGTGGACCAGTTGAATGACTGCCCGCGACGCATCACATTGGCCACTGGCAAGGCCTTGCCAATCTGCGCCGCCAGGCTTGCCGGCAGGCCGTCGGCCAGCGCGCGCCCGGTGATCACGCGGGCATCGGCCAGCGCCGGATGGCCCGACCAGGCTTCGCCAATCACGCCGTTCGCGCCGACTTCAAACACCATATCGCCGGTTGCACCAACCAGCGATTGCAAGCGGGTCTGCGTCGTGGCGAGGTGTTCTTCCAGCTTGCGGCGCACCAGCGTTTCGGCAATTTGTGCGGCCAAAAGGCCCAACAGACGCAGTTCGGTGGTTCCCCGATGTGGGGTTTCTTCTTCGTCCAGCAAACAGACAAAGCCAAACAACACGCCCCGATCCAGCAAAGGCAGCGCCAGCAAACGCCGTGCGCCCAGTTGGGCCAGCCACATCTGCTCGGCCAGCGGTAGCTCGGGCAGCGCGGTGTTGAGCAATTTGCCTGCGTTGAGGGTGTTGGTCAGGAAGGCAAACGCGGGGTATTCAATGACACGCAGGTAATCCGGGGTGACGGCGGAGATCCGGCACTCGTCGTCACGCCAGACTGCGACCAGCCGGGCATGATCGTGCTCGCCATGCGGATTCAGGTACAGGCTGGCAAGGCGCGCGCGGGCTGTTTTGCCCACGGTCGCCAGTGCCGCAGTCAGACCGTCCTGGTCATGTTGTGCCAGCCATTGCGGCAACACATGTTCCAGCGCGTCAAAGTAGGCCTGCTGCAGTGCTGCATCGCCGCGCAAGGCGGCGTCCAGCACGGGTTCGGGCCGTTCCGGGTTTACCATCAAAAGACTCATTCAACCTGTTTGTTGTCGTGGCGGATTGTCGCTGCAGACTCTTAACAGGTTCTTACGGGTATCAAGAGAAAACCGGCCGCCGCGTGTCGCGAGGGCCGGTTCTTGTAAGTATCACGATTAACCCAGAGTCTGGCGTGCTTCCGTCCTGACGTCAATTCGCGTCTGGCGGAGAAACCTGCTCGGCATAGCCGCATTCTTTCTGCGGACACACCTTCTCTACGCCACGGCGTTTGGTCGTTTTCAGCGTCAGTACCGGCCAGTTGCACTTGGGGCATGGCTCCGCAATGGGCGGGTTCCATGTCGCGTAAGTACACTTGGGGTAGGTTGAGCATGAGTAGAACAGCTTGCCGTAGCGGCTCTTCTTCTCGGTCAGCGTTCCCTTGTGGCACAGCGGGCATTCCACGCCGGTGTCCTTGGGTTTTTCCAGCGGCTCAATGTGCTTGCACTTGGGGTAGTTGGCGCAGCCAATGAACTTGCCGTAACGGCCGGTCTTGATCAGCAACTGGCCGCCATCTTCCGGACAAACCCGGCCTTCCACCACTTCCGGTTCGGTCGGGGCGGTGTCCGCGTCTTCGTTCAGATTGCGGGTGTAATCGCACTCCGGATAGGTGGTGCAACCAATGAAACGACCCCGCTTGCCCAGACGAATGGCGAGCTTGTTGCCACATTTTGGACACAGCTCGTCCAGTTCTTCCTGCGTGACTTCCTTGCGGGAAAGCGATTGCTTTTCCACAACTTGTTCATGGAAACGCTTCCAGAACTCATCCAGTACCGGCACCCATTCGCGCTTGCCGGTAGAAATGTCGTCCAGCTGGTCTTCCATGCGCGCCGTGAAGTTGTAATCCACGTACTGCGTGAAATGATCAGTCAGAAACTTGTTCACCACTTCGCCGGTATCGGTCGGGATAAAGCGCTTTTTATCCAGGTCAACGTATTCACGGTCTTTCAGCGTCTTGATGATGGAGGCGTAGGTAGAGGGACGGCCAATGCCGAACTCTTCCAGCGATTTCACCAGACTGGCTTCCGAATAACGCGGTGGCGGCTGGGTAAAATGCTGTTCGCCAAAGAGCTTGTCGATCGGCAACACTTCACCGGCTTCCAGTACCGGCAGACGGGCTTCGTCTTCGTCGCCCTCTTCCACGTCGTCCTGGTCTTCCTGGTACACGGCGATAAAGCCGGGGAATACCAGCGTTTGACCAGAGGCACGGAACACAGCCTCAGCACCCACTTCAATGTCCACACCGACGGTATCAAACCGGGCCGGGGTCATCTGACACGCCAGCGTACGCTTCCAGATCATCTGGTAGAGCTTGAACTGGTCGGCAGACAGGTAGGGCTTGACCGCATCCGGCGTGCGCAGGATGGAGGTTGGCCGCACTGCTTCGTGCGCCTCTTGCGCATTCTTGGCTTTGTTCTTGTAGACCACCGGGGCCGACGGCAGGTAGTCCTTGTCGAAATTGCTGCCGATGTACTCGCGGATTTCGTCCAGCGCCTCGTTGGCGAGGTTGACCGAGTCAGTACGCATATAGGTGATCAAACCGACCGTGCCCTGACCCACGTCCACGCCTTCATACAACTGCTGGGCAGTGCGCATGGCGCGGTCCGTGGTCATGCCCAGTTTACGCACGGCTTCCTGTTGCAGGGTGGAGGTCGTAAAGGGCGCGGCAGGGCTGCGGGATTTCTTTTTCTTCTCGACATTGGCGACCTTGGCATCCTTGCCCTGCAGGGCGGTCAGGATGGCGGTCTGGGCCTTCTCGTCGGGAATATCAAACTGGTCGAGCTTCTTGCCTTGCCAGGCAGACAGGCGAGCGCCGAATTTGGTGCGTGCCTTGTGGCTATCCAGGTGGATAGTCCAGTACTCCTGGGCCGTGAAAGCGCGGATTTCAATCTCGCGCTCACAGATCAGGCGCAATGCCGGGCTTTGAACGCGGCCGGCGGATAAGCCGGAACGGACCTTGCGCCACAGCAGCGGTGACAGGTTGAAACCCACCAGGTAATCGAGTGCGCTACGGGCCTGCTGCGCATCAACCATATCGCCGTCGATGTCACGCGGGTTCGCCACGGCGTTCTTGACGGCGGCTTCGGTAATTTCGTGGAACACCACCCGTTTGAAGGTGCGGTCCTTACCGGTCAGCTTCTTGTCCTTGAGGATTTCCATGATGTGCCAGGAAATGGCCTCGCCTTCGCGGTCCGGGTCAGTTGCCAGAAACACGTGCTGTGCGTCTTTGACCGCAGAACAGATGGCATCGACGTGCTTTTTGTTCTTGTCGATGATCTGGTATTTCATTTTGAAGTCGTGCTCGGTATCGACCGAGCCATCCTTACGCACCAGACCACGGACGTGACCGTAGGAAGCCAGGATTTCAAAATCCGGGCCCAGGTATTTTTTCAGCGTTTTCGCTTTTGACGGCGATTCAACAATCAGCAAATTTGCGGACATGGTATGCCGTAACGTTCACGTTTCTTAGAGATGGATAAAGGCCGGTTGGCCAGTGCGTCGTACACGCTCAGTGCTGGGTCAGGCCTTCGCGGCCGAACAGGATCTCTTCGATCAAGAGATTAGACAGTTCATCGCGCTTTCGCCAAACCACCATCAGCACGATCAACTGTAGCCGCTCCTGCGAAATCTCGCCGGGTGCGGCATGCATGACCAGGTCCAGCGCCATTTCGCGCTCTGCCGGACCCAGCACCCGGGCACTGGTGAGATACATCCAGTAATCGAGCGCTTCCTCGTCAAACCTGGCCAGTTCTTCCGGATGCAAATGACGGCCGGCCATATCGCCCAGCGCGGCATAGCGCGAGGTATCGATACGGTTCAGTTCTGCCAGCCAACCCATCGCCTGGGCAATGTCGTCTTGTTCAAACCCGGCACTGGCAAGGCGCGAAGCCAGCAGCGACACGTCGGGTTCACCCTCGGCGTGGTAGAACTGTTCAAAAAGGTAAGCGAGTACTTCCAGCATGTATGAATCGGGCCCTGATGCGTTTCTTTTTTAAATCTGTATCTGGAATTTGAAGGCGACGCAATGGCAATTCAAGCCACCCCCTTTTTTCTGGCCGCTCATGCACCCCGCTGAAAACGGTTGCCTGGCAGCGCCAGAACCACCCCCTGCAATTCCAGAGCAAGCAGGATTGCGCACAGTCGGTCTGCCGTCAAGCCGCACCTTACAACCAGTTCGTCGACCGTCACCGGGTCATATCCCAGTGCGGTCAGCACCATACCCTCTTCCCCTTCGGGGACGGCCGCCGGCTCCGTCTCTGGCAACGCCGGCCAGGCCGTTGCAGTGCCCCAGCCCAACTCTTGCAAAATGTCCTCGGCCGTTTCCGTCAGCCGGGCCCCTTCTTTGATCAGCAGATGACACCCTTTGGCCACCGGAGAATGGATTGATCCCGGTATGGCAAAGACCTCCCGCCCCAACTCATTGGCCTGACGAGCGGTAATCAGCGAGCCACTTTGCATTGCGGCTTCCACCACCAGGCACCCTTTACCCAAGGCCGCGATCAAGCGGTTGCGACGCGGAAAATGCCCGGCCTTGGGCTCCGAGCCCACCGCGAATTCAGAAACAATCACCCCTTCTGCCGCAATGCGGTGCGCCAGCGCCCGGTTGGATGCCGGATAAACGCGCTCCGGTCCCGTGCCGATGACGGCAATGGTGCTGCCCGGGCCGGTCAACCCGCCGCGATGCGCTGCGGCGTCAATCCCCGCAGCCAGCCCACTGACAATACCGACACCCGCCGCACTCACGGCAGCAGAGAAGCGCTCCGCATGTTCAATACCTTGCGGCGTGGCATTGCGGCTGCCCACGACCGCCAGGGAAATCCGCGACAACAGACGGGTATCGCCCATGCAGAACAAGACCGAGGGCGGGTCAGGCAAATCCAGCAACCGGGGTGGATATACCGCGTCGGCCAGCGTCAACAGGTGATGGTCGGGCGCGCTCAGCCACTCCAGCGTTTGCAACACCGCATCCGACATCGGCGCATGGGCGGCATCACACCAGACCCGTGCGTGGGTGGTACCACCGAGTACGTTGCATACGTCATAAAACGAAGCCGCCAGTGCGGCCTGCGGCGTTTTGAACGCTTGCAGCAGACCAGACTGGCGGCGCGGCCCGATGCCGGGCACAAGCGCGAACCGCAGCCATAAGGCTGCGTCCGCGTTGTCAGATATCAAGGATTAGTGACCTCGTCAGCGACGTTGACCGGCTCGGTACTATCGAGCAGCAACCCGTACGAGAAGTGCGGGAAGACACGGTAAACGAACACGCTGCCACTGCGCTCGGGAGGAGTAAAGAGGTCAGGCTCGCTTTTCGACTCTTTCTTGATCGGACGCCCGGCTTTCCAGGTGGCCAGCACAGTTCCGACATCCAGACCATCAGCGGAACCCAGGTTAACCACCAGTGTGGTCATCGGACCGGCTTCGGCCACGCTGCCATAGGCGGAGACCACCAGACCCTTCACGTCGTGATCCGGTGCGTGCGGGGCGTAGTTGAGGTATTCGGCATCACTGGCCTTGACCAGACGAGCACCAATGCCCAGTTCTTCCTTGCTGGCCTGGACGCGCAATGTCACCACCGCACCTGGTTTTTCGACCGAGACATCGCCCAGATAGGTCACTTCATGACCAATCACGCGCTTGTGCTCCGGGTCTTTCGGGTCGTACAAGGGTTGGGATGGGCGATAAGCCTGGTAAATTTCACCGACTTTGGCGTTCGGCATATTCACGGCGTAAATCTTGTCGCCGCTTGCAAAGACCACGCGATCATCCGGGCCGGCGGCAATCCGCGGGGCGGTCAGCAATTCACCTTCTTCGACCACCAGCGGCTTGTTCAGAAACGGCTGGATGGAGGCCAGCGGAATGCTGGGCACCGCGTTGTTATCCAGATCACTGACGCGTACGCTGGGTGACAACTTGACTTCGCCGTTTGCGCCCGCACGTTCATTCTTGAGAAGCTTCAAGCGTGGGGTGGCGCCAGAGCGATCCAGAACCACTACGTCACCTGGATAAATCCAGTGCGGGTTCTTGATCTGGTCCCGGTTCATGTTCCAGATTTCCGGCCAGCGCCACGGCTGCTTCAGAAAATGCCCGGAAATACCCCACAGGGTATCGCCCTTGACCACAACGTAGCGGTCCGGCGCGTTGTCCTGAATGGCCAGCGTATCGGCATGTGCGATGCCGGCTGCGCCACTGAGGGCAAAAAGAAGCGATATAATTGTTTTACGCATGGTGGTCATACTCATCTGCTCCGGTTAAATCCGGAAAGGGCCGGACACATGTGTTCCGGGACGGCCAACGTGAACCCATTTGTCCTCGCCAGACATCAAGATTGATGCTCTGACGCGGAAAAGACTGTTTCTTCGTTGATTTCTACTGGGGCTCAAAAGCCGCGTAGATTCTGCATATAAACTTTTTGAGCTGCAAGCAAACATGGCAATTCTGAATATCCTGCATTATCCCGATGAACGTTTGCACACAATTGCAAAACCCGTCACCGTTTTTGATGCAAAGCTGCAACAGCTTGTCGATGATATGGCGGAAACGATGTACGCCGCACCAGGCATCGGACTGGCTGCCACACAGGTAAATGTGCATGAACGTCTTATCGTCATTGATATTTCTGAATCCAAAGACGAATTACTCGTCCTGATTAACCCCCGGATTCTGGAGATGGACGGCAAGGTCAAATCTGAAGAGGGTTGCCTTTCGGTTCCCGGCATTTACGAAGAGGTTGATCGGGCTGAGCACGTGAAAATCAGCGCACTGGATCAGTTTGGCAAAGAATTCGAACTGTCGGCAGAAGGTTTGCTGGCGATTTGTATTCAGCACGAAATGGATCATCTTGACGGCAAAGTATTTGTTGAAAAGCTTTCGCGCCTGAAGCTGGTTCGCATCATCCAGAAGCTGAAAAAGAACGAACGCAAGGTGATGTAAGTCCCGACGACCGTAGCCGCCCGGCCGCGTACTGGTCGCGCTCATTGTGGCTATCGGGCAACGTTCACCCGCGCCGCCGCTGGCGGCGTTTCTTTTTTGTTCGTCCATTTGCACAGGCTGGATCGCTCATGAAACTGATTTTTGCCGGAACGCCGGATTTTGCCGCCGCCGCCCTTGCCGCCCTGATTGAGGCCGGTCATGAAATTGCGCTGGTACTGACCCAGCCGGACCGTCCGTCAGGCCGTGGCATGAAGCTGACCGCCTCGCCCGTCAAACAACTGGCTTTGCAACACGGCCTGCCGGTCTATCAGCCGGAAAAACTGCGCTCGCCCGAGCAACAGGCCCCCGTGGCGGCCATTGCGGCAGAGGTCATGATCGTGGCTGCGTACGGCTTGATCCTGCCGCAGGCGGTGCTGGATATGCCGCGGCTGGGCTGCCTGAATATTCACGGTTCTCTGCTGCCACGCTGGCGTGGGGCCGCGCCGATCCAGCGGGCCATCCTGGCGGGAGATGCCGAAACGGGCATCACTATCATGCAGATGGATGCCGGGCTGGACACCGGTGACATGCTGAGCATGCATCCGGTGCGCATTGAAGCCACCGACAACGCCACCACCCTGCACGACAAACTGGCCGTCGCCGGCGCCGCTGCGGTGGTAGACGCGCTGGCCGAACTGCCGCGTTTGCAGGCGGCGCGCCAGCCGCAGCCACCAGAGGGCGTGACCTACGCCGAAAAGTTGCGCAAGGAAGAATCGCAGATTGACTGGCAACACAGTGCGGTGGCGCTTGATCGCATGATCCGGGCGTTTAATCCTTTCCCTTCCGCCCAGACCACACTGGCGGGTGAAGCGCTCAAGATCTGGCGTGCCGAACCGGTATCCGGCCAGGGCCAACCCGGCGAAGTGATTCAGGCGGACCGCCACGGGCTGCTGGTTGCCACGGGCGACGGGGTGCTCAAGTTGCTGGAAGTACAAAAAGCGGGCGGCAAGCGCATGGACGCCGCAGCGTTGCTGGCCGGCGGCGGGATTACCGTCGGTACGCGCCTGGGCGGCGACGCCTGAACGGGGCCGCGAATGTGCATGTTTCACAAGCACGTTGAATTATTCTTGCCGACGGCAATCTATTGATTGATGCCGGCACAGGCCGGCGGCAATCTTGATAGAGGAAACAATGAACAACTGGATGAAAACCACTTTGCTGATGGCGGCAATCGTGGCGCTCTTTGGTGTCATCGGCGGCATGATTGGCGGCCAGAAAGGCATGCTGCTGGCCCTGTTGTTTGCAGGCGGCATGAATGTGTTTGCCTACTGGAACTCCGACAAGATGGTGCTGCGCATGTACAACGCGCACCTGGTGGATGACACCACCGCACCGGAACTTGTCGCCATGGTGCGTGAGCTGGCGGGCCGCGCCGGCTTGCCCATGCCCAAGGTCTATGTCATTGAAGAAGACCAGCCCAACGCCTTTGCTACTGGCCGTAACCCGGAAAATGCCGCTGTAGCGTGCACCACCGGTATCATGCGGGTACTCAGCGCCCGGGAACTGCGCGGCGTGATGGCGCATGAACTGGCGCACGTGCAACACCGCGACATCCTGATTTCGACCATTACCGCCACCATGGCCGGTGCTATTTCTGCGCTGGCCAACTTTGCCATGTTCTTTGGTGGCCGCGATGAACACGGTCGCCCCGTCAATCCGATTGTGGGCATTGCGGTGGCAATCCTGGCCCCGGTGGCGGCCTCGCTGATCCAGATGGCGATCTCCCGCTCACGCGAATTTGCTGCAGATGCGGGCGGCGCAAAAATCTCCGGCGATCCACAAGCACTGGCGGACGCGCTGCGCAAGATCGAAGCTTATGCAGCGGGCATTCCGATGCATACCGCCGAACAACACCCGGAAACGGCACAGATGATGATCATGAACCCGCTGCATGGCGGCGGTCTGGCGAATCTGTTCCGGACCCACCCACGAACAGAAGAACGCGTCGAGCGCCTGTATGCCATGGCGCGCGGCCAGAACCAGACGGATTTCAGATAAGTGTTTGCAACCCAGAAACTGGCCTCACAGGCCCTTGATGCGGTCATGGCCGGCCAGACCCTCACCGACGCGCTGACGCGCGTGTGGCGTGATGAACCTGATTTGCGCCCGCAGCAGCGCGGCGCAATCCAGGATTTGAGCTATGGCTCCTTGCGTCACCTGGGTTTGCTCGACAGCACGCTCAAGCAATTGTTGAACAAGCCGCTGCACGAATCGGCGCTGCGTTCGCTGTTGCTGGTATGCCTGTACCAGTTGCAGTTCACCCGCGCCGCGCCGTACAGCGTGGTCGATCACGCGGTGAAAGTGGCCTCGCACACCGGCACAGGCATGGGCAAGGGCCTCGTCAACGCCGTGCTGCGCAATTTTCTGCGCCGCCGCGATGAGTTGTTGAGTGAGGCGCGCAGTACACCCTATGGCAAATGGTCGCACCAGCCGTGGTGGATTGACGCCATGAAAAAGGCTTACCCACGGGAGTGGGAAAGCATCCTGGCCGCCAATAACACCCACCCGCCGTTAACCCTGCGGGTCAACCGGCGCCGGCACACGCTGGATGCCGCCATGGCCGCATTGCAAGAAGCCGGTATTGAAGCGCGGGCGCTGGATGACACCGCGATCCAGTTGCGTCACCCGGTTGGCGTAGACCGGATTCCGGGTTTTTACGACGGGTTGTTGTCGGTGCAGGATTGGGGTGCGCAACAAGCCGCCCGCTTGCTGGATGTCGCCGACGGCATGCGCGTGCTGGATGCCTGCGCCGCGCCAGGTGGCAAAACCGGCCATTTGCTGGAACTGGCGACGCTGGACCTGACCGCCGTTGATGCCGACACCCAGCGCCTCTCCCGCGTGGACGACAACCTCAAGCGCCTGGGCCTGACGGCCACGCTGAAAACCGGAGATGCCAGCCAGCCAGCGACCTGGTGGGACGGCAAGCCGTTTGACCGTATCCTTGCCGATGTACCGTGTTCAGCGGCCGGCGTGGCACGTCGCCACCCGGATATCAAATGGCTGCGCCGGGCGGGCGATATTGTCCAGTTTGCGCAACAACAGGCCGCAATGCTTGATGCCCTGTGGGGTTTGGTAGCCCCGGGCGGCAAACTCCTCTATGCTACGTGCTCCATATTCCCGGCAGAAAACGCAGAACAGGCAATGGCCTTTGCGGCCAGAACGCCGGATGCCCAGCGACTGCCGGTGACCCTGGAGGCCGCCTCAGAAGGGCAGCTTTTGCCGAATCCGGAGCACGATGGTTTTTACTACGCCCTTTTCCAGAAACAAGCTCAGTAGCCTGCGCCGCTGGTGCGGGCTCTTTGTCTTGTGGCTGGCCCTGTCGGCCGCTTTTTCGGCCGCCTGGGCGGATAACGGCGGGATCAAGGCCCAGCAGACTTCATCGAGCTGGGGCGACAACCAGGTCGAAATCTCCGCCAATTACAAGATCACGCTGGCCCCCGCGCTGGAAGACGCGCTGGTCAACGGCCTCTCTTTACCGTTTGTGTATGAGTTCCAGCTCACCCGCCCGCGCATGTACTCCTGGTATCGGCAAGTGGCGGACTGGTTCTCTCCGACCGCCACCCTCACCTACCGTCTGAGCTACCACGCGCTCTCCCGCCAGTATCGCCTGCACCTGGGCAGTTTTTATCGCAGCTTCAACACGCTGGATGAAGCGCTGGGTGCGTTGGGCGTGATCCGTGGTTGGGCGGTGCTGCAAGACACCTCCATCGCCCAGGACAAGAGTGATTTCTCTGGCCGCATGCGGCTTAAGCTGGATGTCTCGCAACTGCCCAAAACCTGGCAATTGACTGCGCTGGGGCATAGCGACTGGCAACTGGAGTCCAGCTGGACGGAGGTCGGCCTGCGCAGCGACGAGGACGGAAAGTAAATGCGACGCGCTCTGGTCATTCTTGCCTCTTTGGGCACCATCCTGTTGTTCTTGCTGGCAACCGCCTCCGGCAATACCTCGGCGTTTGCCAAGTACTACACCATTTTGCTGAGCATCAACGGGCTCATGCTGCTGGCCATGATCGTGCTGGTGGGCGTGCGCATGATGCAACTGGTGCAAAAGGTCAAACACAAGGTGTTTGGCTCCAGGCTGACGCTACGCATGGTGCTGATGTTCTCGCTGGTGGCCGTGTTGCCCGGCGCACTGGTGTACACGCTGTCCGTGCAGTTTCTGAACCGCTCCATCGAAACCTGGTTTGACGTACGGGTTGAAGGTGCGCTGGATCGGGGCCTCAATCTGGGCCACAACGCCATTGATTTCCAGCAGAACGATCTCTTGCGCAAGGCGCGGGTGATTGCGCTGGAGATTCACGATGAAAACGGCACCGCCCTGCTATCACGACTGACCCGCCTGCGCGACCAGATTGGCGTACAGGAAATCAGCCTTTTTGATGAAACCGGCCAGACCATCGCCCATATCGGCAATGAAAATGCCGGCTTGTTTCCCAGTATTCCAGACCGCAACCAGCTACGTCAGGCCCAGCAAGGGCCGCTCAAACAGCTAGAAGCCGATACCGGTCAGGGCCTGACCATGCGGGTGATGATGCCGGTGCATGACACGGGCTTGTCTGAACGCACGCGAATCTTGCAATTGCGCCAGCCGGTCGATCACACGCTGGCAGCCGATGCAGAACTGGTCGAGCAGGTCCGGGCCGATTACAAACAGCTCTCCCAGTCCCGCCAGGGCCTCAAGCTGATCTACAGCCTGACGCTGACCCTGGCGCTGCTCATGGCCTTGCTGGGCGCAGTGGCGCTGGCCATTTATCTCTCGGATAAACTTGCCGCGCCGCTCTCGGTGCTGGCCGAGGGCACGCGCGCGGTGGCCTCGGGTGACTATTCGCAGCGCCAGCCCGTGATCAGTCGCGATGAGCTGGGCATTCTGACCCACTCGTTCAACCGGATGACGCGGCAGCTGGCCGACGCGCGTTCTGCGCTGGAACAGCACCAGGCGGAGCAAGAAGCCGCCAACGCCTACCTGGAAGCCATGCTAGGCTCGCTGACGGCCGGCGTGATGTCATTTGACGACAGTTGGAGCCTGGCTTCAGCCAACCAGAGCGCGCTGCGCATTCTGGCCATTGAACCACTGCAACTGGGCAGCCTGCCATTGCAGCGCTGGCCCGAACTCTACCCGGCCCTCATGGCGCTGTGCGATGAGGTCATGCTGGGTTTTGCCGGCCGTGAAGAACATTGGCAAAAATCGGTCGAAGTGGCCGACCAGAAGCGTATCCTGCAGATTCGTGGAACCCGGCTGGCGGTGGGCGAGAGCCGCACCGGCTACCTGGTGGTGTTTGATGACATTACGGACTTGATCTCGGCCCAGCGCGATGCAGCCTGGGGCGAAGTAGCACGGCGGCTGGCACACGAGATCAAAAACCCGCTGACACCGATCCAGCTTGCTGCCGAGCGTATGGAACTCAAGCTGGCCGATAAACTGGACCAGCCCGGAAAAGACTTGCTCAGCCGCAACGCTCAGACCATCGTCAAGCAGGTTGCAGCGCTCAAGCAAATGGTGGATGCCTTCCGCGACTACGCGCGCAAACCCACCGGCAAGAAAAAAGCGCTGGATTTGCGGCAACTGTTAAGTGAGGTGCTGGTGTTGTATGAAGCAGCATCCGTGAAATATGAAGATACAACCGACAGCCCGTTGATTGTGGATGGCGATGCGACCCATTTACGCCAGGTGATCCACAATTTGCTGCAGAATGCACAAGATGCGATCCATTCCCAGGAAAGCGGACAAACGGCAGAAGGTGCGGTACGGACGCCACAAATTTGCGTCCGGACCGAAAAAACCGATAAATTTGCGAGACTAGTCGTTGAAGACAGCGGAAACGGCTTTCAACCCGATATACTGCCTCGGGTTTTTGAACCGTACATCACAACAAAACAAAAAGGTACGGGCTTGGGATTGGCGATAGTGAAAAAGATTATCGACGAGCATCACGGCCGCATTCAGGCCGGAAACCGCGAAACTGGCGGAGCCTGGGTTCGTATTGATCTGCCGCTGGCGGAGGAATGAAGTTGCATAGTCAGGATATTCTGGTAGTTGATGACGAGATCGGCATTCGCGAATTGCTGTCCGAAATTCTGCAAGACGAAGGCTATAGCGTGGCTGTGGCGGAAAACGCCGAAGCGGCTCGCCGGTTGCGCAATCAGGCGCAGCCACGGCTGGTCTTGCTGGATATCTGGATGCCGGATACCGATGGCGTAACCTTGCTCAAAGAGTGGGCCCGCAACGGCCAGCTCACCATGCCGGTCATCATGATGTCGGGCCACGCCACTATTGATACCGCGGTGGAAGCCACGCGTATCGGTGCGCTGGATTTTCTGGAAAAGCCCATCGGCCTGCAAAAGCTGCTGGCGGCGGTCAAGCGCGCGGTCACCATGCAGCAGGAGGCACCACGTCCGGTCATGACGTTGGCACGCCTTGGCGAGAGCGAGCACATCCGCGAACTCACCCGCATGCTGCAAGCCGCACAAGCGCAAATGGCGCCGGTGCTGTTGATCGGCCCGCCTGGTGTGGGTTTCGAATACTGCGCCCGCTACGTCAATCCGGATGGCAAGCCGTTTGTAGCCCCGTATTCCAATGAAGAATTCGCCCTCGCGCCGCAAGAGCTTCTGAACAAGGCCACTGGCGGCACGCTGTTCCTGCGGGATCTGGCGTATCTGGATACACGGGCGCAAGCCGGTTTGAAGTCGGTACTGGGCAAGCTGGAAAAGATGAAGGTGCGCCTGGTGTCGGCCTCCAGCCGTCCGCTGGACCAGCTCAGCGGCGACCTGGACCCGGAACTGTTCCGCCAGTTGTCGCAATGGATCGTGCCGGTGCCCGCCTTGCGTGAGCACAAGGAAGATATTCCGCGCATGGCGGAAACCATCCTGGCCGATACCGTCGCCCAACACAAACTGGGCGCCCGCCGCTTCAGCCACAACGCGCTGCAGTTGCTGGCCCAGCAAGACTGGCCGGGCAACCTGGATGAGTTGACCAACGTGGTGAAAAGCCTGGCGCTTTCTTGTCGCGATGGTGAAATCGATATCAATCCGGTGTCGCGTATTTTGTCGCAGTTCTCTCCCAGCATCGAAGCCTCTGCCGTGCAGATTTCTGCCCCGGCACCGGCGCTGTCTGCGGTGGATATGAACCTGCCGCTGCGCGAAGCACGCGATCAGTTCGAGAAGTTCTATCTGGAACGCCAGATTGAGCTCTCGGGCGGCAATATGAGCCGCGTCGCAGAACGCATCGGGCTGGAACGCACTCACCTTTACCGCAAACTCAAGCAGTTGGGCGTGAATATGCCCAAGAAGAACAAGCCGGTTGAAGATGATTGAATGGCGCGCAAGTCGCACATTGGTGCGGCTGTGCTAGTCTGAACGGGAAGCTGATCCACTGGATCGCTTCCCGTTTTCATTTGCGGCCTGACCGCAGTCCGGCCCACCGCAGTGGCCGATCCAAAAACAATACCGGAGCAGTCCGCATACCGTGTCCAATATCCTGATCCTTGGTGCAGGCCGGGTTGGCGCCACCGTGGCCGAACAACTGGTGTACGAGCAGCACAACGTCACCATCGTCGATGACAACCCCGCCAATCTGGCCCCATTAACCAGCAAGCTTGACCTGCGGGTCGTGGCCGGCTCCGCTTCCAGCCCGACCACCTTGCGCGAAGCCGGGGCTGCCGACGCCGAACTTCTGCTCGCCGTCACACCCACCGATGAACTCAATATGGTGGCCTGCAAGATCGCCTACCAGATGTTCCGCGTACCCACGCGTATTGCCCGCATCCGCAATGCCGACTTGCTGGCGCATGCCGACCTCTTTGCCGAGGAAGACGGTTTTGCCATCAGCCACACCATTACGCCGGCCCAGGTCGTCACGGATTATCTGACGCGCCTGGTGAAAATGCCGGAGGCGTTGCAGGTGCTGGACTTTGCCAATGGCCTGGTGCAGCTGGTGGTCACCCGCGTGACCGAGGGTGCGCCCATGGCTGGCAAGCCGCTCACCGCCTTCAATGACGTGCTGCCCAATATTGACCGCCGCGTGGTGGGTATTTACCGCAAAAACCACTATATCCGGCCCGATGGGGATACCGAGCTCTTCGCCGGGGACGAGGTGTTTGTGCTGGCCGAAACCCGGCAGATGCGCAAAGTGATTGGCGCGCTGCACGTGGTGGAAAGCCCGATCAACAACGTGTTGCTGGCGGGTGGCGGCAACGTCGGTTATCGCCTCGCCAAGGCCTTGCAGAAGGACTACAGCGTCAAGCTGGTGGAAAGCGACCCTAACCGTGCCGAATGGCTGGCCAACGAGCTGCCGGGCACGCTGGTGCTGCACGGCGACGCCACCAACGAAACCATGTTCGAGGCAGAGCAGATTCATCGTACCGACATGTACCTGGCGCTCACTTCGGACGATGAAGACAACATCATGTCTGCACTGCTGGCGCGGCAAATGGGCGCGCGCAAGGTGGTCTCCATCATCAATCGCTCCCGTTACGTCGACCTCTTGCAAGATAGCCGCATTGATGTCGCGCTCTCCCCCGCCCAACTGACCATTGGCACGCTGCTGGCCCACGCGCGACAGGGCGATATCGCCGCCGTCAAACCACTGCGTCGGGGCGCGGCGGAGGCCGTGGAGCTGGTGGTGCACGGTAACAAGTCCGTCTCCCGCGTGATCGGGCGGCGGGTGGATGAAATCCGCATGCCGGCCCATGCCTTTCTGGCCACCATCGTGCGTTCTGGCAAGGTGATCATGGTGCACCATGACACCGTGATCGAGGCCGACGACCGCTGCATTGTGTTCGTCCACGACAAGATGCGCACACGGGAGGTAGAACACCTGTTTGCCGTCAAACTGGGGTTCTTCTGATGCGCCTGTTACCCACCCTGAACATTCTGGCGCGGGTGGCGCTGTTGTTCTCATTCACCTTGCTGGTGCCCATTGCGCTGGCGTGGCTAGGGCAGGATGCGGGCTTTCTGCCGCTGGCCGAGGCGCTGGTGCTGAGCATTGTCAGCAGCCTGCTGGTTCTGCTGCTGACGCACCCGTTCCGCCGCGAACTGCATGTGCGTGACGGCTTCTTGCTGGTCGTGGGCATCTGGTTACTGTTGCCGCTCTCCGCCGCCGCACCGCTGATGCTCTACGACCCGCATATGAGCTTTACCTACGGTTATTTCGAAGGCATGGCCGGCCTGACCACCACCGGCTCAACCGCCATTGCCGACCTGGATGCCCTGCCCGCATCGCTGAACCTGTGGCGGCATATGCTGAGCTGGCTGGGTGGCATGGGGGTGATTGTGCTGGCGGTGGCGGTCTTGCCCATGCTGGGCGTCGGCGGCATGCAGATGTTCAAGGCAGAAATGCCCGGTCCGATCAAAGATGCCAAGCTCAAGCCGCGCATCCGCGAGACCGCGCGCAATCTGTGGCTGGTGTATTCCGGCCTGACCGTGCTGTGCATGTTGTTGCTCAAGCTGGCCGGCATGACGTGGTTTGATGCCGTGTGCCATGCCATGACGGCGATCTCGCTGGGGGGAATCTCCACGCATAACGACAGCGTGGGGTATTTCAACTCGCCTGGGATCGAAGTGGTACTGGTGATCTTCATGCTGGCGGGGGCCACCAACTTTGCCACGCATTATGTCGCGCTCTCCCGGCGCTCTCTGCTGACCTACTGGCGGGATTCCGAGTTCAAAACCATGATCGCGGTGCTGGTGCTGGCTGCGCTGGGGCTGGCGGGTTATCTTACCTGGCAGAATATCTATCCCGATTACGAAACGTCGCTGCGCCATGTGACGTTCAATCTGATTTCGATTGCCACTGACAGCGGCTACGCCACCGCAGATTTTGCGGCCTGGCCGCTGTTTGTACCCTTGCTGATGCTGTTTTTGTCCTGCTTCACGGCTTGTGCAGGCTCAACCGGCGGCGGCATCAAGATGTTCCGCGCGCTGGTGCTGATCAAGGAAGCCGGCCGGCAATTCACCACCCTGTTACACCCCAACGCGGTGAAGCCGGTCCAGATCAATGGCCGCAGCGTCCCGCCGCCCATGATCTTTGCCGTCCTGGGGTTTATCTCTCTGTATGTGATCAGCATGGTGGTACTGACCTTTGTGCTGTTACTGACCGGTCTGGATTTTCTGACCGCCTTCAGCGCGGTGGTGGCCAGCTTGAATAACACCGGCCCGGGTCTGGGTGCTATCGGGCCATCGGCCAATTTCTCTATCTTTGGGCCGAGCCAGGTGTGGGTCTGCACTTTTGCCATGTTGCTGGGCCGGCTGGAAATCTTCTCTGTACTGATCCTGTTCACACCTGCCTTCTGGCGCAATTGACCGAGCCAACAAAAAACCCCGGCAGGAACCGGGGTTTTTCCATGTGCACCAATGGGTGGGTGATCAGACAGCCAGTTCCACCCGGCCCCGGCCATTGGCCTTGGCGCGATACAGGGCTTCATCGGCGCGCAACACCAGGGCGCGGCCGTTCTCGTCATCTTTCAGTTGCGCCACACCGGAGGAGAACGACACGTCAATGCGTTCCGAGCGATGCATGAATGGGGTACGGGCAGCCACCACGCGCAAGCGGTCGATCACATAACGGGCGCCGTTCTGGTCGGTTTCCGGCAAGATCAACAGGAATTCTTCACCACCATAGCGCACCAGGGCGTCGCTTTCGCGCAACACTGCTTTGGCCAGGTCGGCCACGTGGACCAGCACCTGGTCACCGACCAGGTGACCATAACGGTCATTGACGAGCTTGAAGTCATCCAGATCAAGAATAACCACAGACAGCTTGCCCGTATGCCGGCGCGCGCGTTTGACCTCGGCCGCCAGCAGATGATCGAAACCCTGCCGGTTATGCGCACCGGTCAGCGGGTCCAGCCCCAGCATCATGCGGTTATGGGCCAGATCTTCTTCAATATGCCGCATCGACTCGCGAATGGCGGCCAGATCCCCGTGCGACGTCTGCACGGTAGATTGAATGGTGCTGGTGGAATCAATCAGGTTGGTCAGGAGCGATTCCAGCCGGCCATGGGTTTCTTCAACCGGCACACTGCGGGTACGATGCGCTTCGCGGGCGTCTTGCAACTCACCAAGGCTGCTGACCATATGCTCACCGCTGCTGGCCAGCGCAGAGAGCAATTCTTCCGTGGTGTTGCTGACCTCACCTGCGGCATCATCAAGGCGGCATAAAATCTGCCAGGCCTGCTTAAGCTCGTCCGTAGTCTTATCGTCCGGTGCTTTGATGGTGGCAATCGCGTTGTAAAATTGCGTATAGTTTTCCGGGGTCGGCGGCAAGCGGCTTTCGACCAACCGTTTCAGGGCAATCCGGGCGATTTCCACCGGGTTAACCGGCGGCGCTTTCTGCATGATCTAGTTCTGAGCGTGAAATGAATACGGAATTGTACGCAATCCAAACTTGACGCGCCAAGACATTCAAACTCTTAATTTCTGAAGCATTTCCATACTTACCATGCATATCCACATCCTTGGCATTTGCGGCACTTTCATGGGCGGTATTGCTGCCCTGGCACGCGCGGCGGGCCACACCGTGACAGGCTGCGATGCCGGGGTCTATCCGCCCATGTCCGACCAGCTTGAAGCCCTTGGTATCGAACTGATTGAGGGGTATTCCCCAGACCAGTTGCGCCTTGGCGCAGACCTCTATGTTGTGGGTAACGTGGTTACCCGCGGCAACCCGCTGATGGAAGAAATCCTCAATCGCGGCTTGCCGTATACCTCCGGCCCGGAATGGTTGCGGGATCATATTCTGCAAGGCCGCTGGGTACTGGCCGTTGCGGGGACGCACGGTAAAACCACCACGACCTCCATGCTTGCCTGGATACTGGAATATGCGGGCCTTGCACCAGGTTTTCTGGTGGGCGGCATTCCAGAGAACTTTGGTATCTCCGCGCGCTTGCCAGGCGAACCGCGCCAGGAAAAAGGCGGGCAATCTCCTTTCTTTGTAATCGAAGCGGATGAATACGACACAGCCTTTTTTGATAAACGTTCCAAATTTGTGCATTACCGGCCGCGCACCGCGATCCTGAACAACCTGGAGTTCGATCACGCCGATATTTTTGCCGATCTGGCCGCGATCGAAACGCAATTTCACCACCTGATCCGTACCGTACCCGGCAACGGTCGCGTGGTGACCAACGGCCGCGAAGAGAGCCTGGAACGGGTACTCCAGCGCGGTTGCTGGAGCGAAACAGAACGATTTGGCACCGCCGCCGGCTGGAGCACCGCCAATGACGACGGGCAGCACTTTGACGTGTTACTCGCCGGCCAATCCCAAGGACGCGTCACCTGGGACTTGCTGGGCGAGCACAACCGCCTGAACGCGCTGGCCGCCATCGCCGCAGCACGCCACGTTGGCGTGCCGGTGGCCGAGGCCATTGCCGCGCTGGGTGAGTTCCGCAACGTCAAACGGCGGATGGAAATCAAAGGGGTCGCCAACGGCGTAACCGTTTACGACGATTTTGCCCACCATCCAACCGCTATCGCCACCACGCTGGCCGGTCTGCGCCGCAAAGTAGGCAACGCGCACATTCTGGCGGTACTGGAGCCGCGTTCCAACACCATGAAGCTGGGCACCATGAAGGCGCAGCTACCGGCCAGTCTTACCGATGCTGATCGGGTGTATTGCTATGGCGCCAATCTGGGCTGGGATACAGCGGAGGCTCTGGCACCGCTGGGTGAACGCGCGCACAGTCATACTGATCTGGATGCGCTGATTGCCGATGTGGTCAGCGCCGCACAGCCGGGCGACCATGTGCTGGTGATGAGTAACGGCGGTTTTGGCGGCATTCACGGCAAGTTGCTGGCCGCGCTAGACAAGTGAGGTGTGAGGTGTGAGGTGTGAGGTGTGAGGTGTGCCAGATGGTGTGGCCATTTCATCACACCCAGCACACCGTTACTTCGTCATTCCCGCGGAAGCGGGAATCCAGCCGGCCGCCAAAGGTGGCCTTACCCGCGCAAACCACAGGCCAAACCATTTTCAGTACCTTCGGCACCGATGTTTACGCCTGGATTCCGGCTCAGGGCCGGAATGACGAGCCGGGGGTATGCACACCTCCCCCGCCTATCACCAGAACACGGGTTCCGGTTCCAGCTGCACGCCAAACTGCCCCCGCACCGAATCCTGCACAGCCTGACACAGGCGCTGCACGTCTGCACACTGTGCGCCACCATGATTGACCAGCACCAGCGCCTGTTTTTCATACATGCCGGCCGGTCCCAATGTCTTGCCTTTCCAGCCGGCCTTGTCGATCAGCCAACCCGCCGCCAGCTTGAATGCGCCCTCGCCAAAGGGATAGCTGACCAGTTCCGGCCACTTTGCCTTTAGCTGACCATGCGTGGCGGCATCCACAACCGGGTTCTTGAAAAAGCTGCCGGCGTTGCCGATCACCGCCGGGTCGGGCAATTTGCGTTGCCGTACCTGGATGACCGCTTGCGCCACGGCCTGGGCTGAGGGTTCAGCCGCCACGCGCTGCATCTCGTTCACAAGGTCGCCATACGCGGTATGGAGCACGGCTTGTTTGGGCAGACGGAAAATCACCTCGCTGATCAGCCAGCGCCCGGCTTCTTCTTGTTTGAAGATGCTGTCACGGTAGCCAAAACGGCATTCGCACTGGCTGAAAATACGGCGCTCGCCATTTTTCAGCTCTGTGGCATGCACGCCGTACAACAAATCTTTGACCTCTACGCCGTACGCGCCAATGTTCTGGATCGGTGCCGCGCCCACGGTACCCGGAATCAGGGACAGGTTTTCCAGCCCGGCCCAGCCCTGGGCAAGCGTCCACTGCACGAAATCGTGCCAGTTCTCCCCTGCGCCGGCAGAGACATACCAGGCATGCTCATCTTCGCCCATCAACGTGCGCCCCCGCAGCGCAACCTGAATAACCAGCCCGGTAACCTGATCGGGCAACACCAGGTTGCTGCCGCTGCCCAGCACGTGCCAGGGCAGTGCAGCGATGGCCGGGTCGGCGCGAAGCTCATCGAGTTGCGCCAGATCAGTCAGCGCACAGAAGTACTGTGCACGGGCGGGTAAACCAAGGGTGTTGAGCGCGGTGAGGTCGGTATTTTGCGAGAGCGGCATGGCGTGTCCCTGAAAACGTGATTATCCCGTATGCAGCGGCCAAGGCATAGACCAGAACATTTGGCATGCGGATGTGACACTGCGCCCGATCGGGCTTATTTACCTCCACAAGATCATGTAGTCTGCCTACATTGCACACTCCTCAACCGGTCTGCCCCGCTGCCATGGCTTTGCACCCCTCGCTGATACTGGCCAATACGCCGATCAACCGTCGCAAGATGTTCCGTGGTGCCATTGCGGTGGGCTTGCCGCTCCTGATCGCGCTAACGCGTGGCGAGTTCCTGCCGGCGGTCTATGGGGGCGTCGCTGGCTTTTACACGCTGTTTGTCGATTACGGCGGTGAAACCAGCGAGCGCATTGCCGCCATTATCTATATGACACTGGGCATGCTGCTGGCCGGTATTGCCGGCGTGGCGGGTCATTATGTCCCGGGCGCAGGTCTGGCCTTGCTGGTGGGCTTTGCACTGTTTGCCGGCTGGCTGCAAGGCGCAGGCGGCTCGGTGGAGTTCATTGGCAAGTACTGGCTGGTGGCGTTTCTGTTTGGCGATAGTGCGCCGGACCTCCCCCCCTTGTGCGGCACCTACCTGATCATTGGCGGCCTCTCGGGCATTTTATCGGTGCTGGTTTCGCTCAAGTTGTTTGAAGAACCGGAATACCAGACAGCACCGATGTTGCGAGAAGCAGCGCGGCACCTGATGCGGCGGCGGCATAACAATGGCGCGTTTGCGCTCTACTTTGCTTCGCTGGTGCTGGCCGGTTATTTGCTGGGCCAATGGCTGGGGTTGCTGCGCTATTACTGGGTGCCACTGACCATTGCCATCGTCACGGTGTATGACGCCCACCACAGCATGCATCGCTTGATCCAGCGGCTGGTGGGGTCCCTGATTGGCGTCGTGGCGGGCGCGGCAGTGATCTATTACGTACAAAGCGAATGGGTGCTGGCGATACTGGTCACGCTCATGGCGGCCATGACACCGGCGGCCCAGGCCCGTAACTATTGGGTGGCGGTGATCCCGATTACCGCACTGGTCATGGTGTTGCTGGATTTTGGTCTGCAACGCGTGATTGCCTCACCCATGCACTTTGCCCTGGCGCGCGTGGAAAACACCGTGCTGGCGTGTGCGCTATGCGCGGTGGGCTCCGGACTGTATTTGAAGATGTTGCCGCGAATTGAGGCCTGGCAGGCCAAACAGCACAAGCCAGGGGTGTATTGATTTCGGTGTGTGGCGTGTGGCGTGTGGCGTGTGGCGTGTGGCGTGTGGCGTGTGGCGTGTGGCGTGTCAGATTGTGTGTCCACTTCATCGTGCCTCGCAAACCAATACTTCGTCATTCCGGTCCTCGGCGGCTCCCTTGCGCCGGAATCCAGGGGACCGCCGAGGGACGCCCACCCAAGATGGGCTTACTCTGGCAAACCACGGACAAACCATTTGCAGTGCCTGCGGCACACCTGTTTACACCTGGATTCCGGCTCAAGGCCGGAATGACGAGTCCGGGGTATGCATCCTTCCCCCTCCTCACTCCTCACTCCTCCAAATAAAAAAGCCCCCCGAAAATCTCCGGGGGGCCAACCGTATCGGATCACGATACGTCGTCGGGTCTACAACCTTGCTGCTTACTGATTGATGGCGCCCATGGCGTTCATCAGCGTGGCGGAAGTATCGTCACCGTCCAGCGACCAGGAGAATACGCCGCCCATACCCTTGGACTTGGTGTAGTTCAGCTTGGTCGAGATGATGGTCGGATCGTCGTAACTCCACCAGTTGGTACCGTCATACTTGTACAGGCCCACTGCGGTGTTGTTGTAATACACCGAGCCAGCGGCCGGCTTCAACACGTTGTAGTTGTTGATACCTGCTTCAGACGCACCGGCGGCAGGGCCTGTGGCGGTCTGATACATGCCGTTGTTGACGTTAGCCACACCAGTCCAGCCACGACCATAGAACGGGATACCCATGTTGAGCTTGGCGATCGGGAAGCCGGCGTTCACCAGTTCGTTGACTGCCGCGTCCGTGTAGTACGTTGCCACTACGCCACCGTTCTTGATGTTGGGGCTGTTCGGGTCAGCGTACAGATTGGCCTGGAAGTCCGTCGGGCCAGTGGGTTCAAAGCCACCGTGGTAGTCGTAGGCCATCAGGTTCAGCCAGTCGACCACTGCACCCAGCGCAGCCGGTTCTTCCTGGGCAATCTTGTCCGAGCCCGCACCCGTGGTGGCGGTCAAGAGATAGTGTTTGCCGGTGGTTGCACCGTATGCGTCCAGTTCCGAACGGAACTCTTGCATCAACAAGGTGTAGTTGTGCTTGTCATTGACCGCATCAACCGTGTTGTAACCAACACCCTGGATACCCGGGTATTCCCAATCGATATCCACCCCGTCAAAGATACCTGCCAGTACACCGGTACCGCCCGTGCCTGAACCAGAGTCCACCGGGTAATTACCCTTGATGTACATGTTCACGCAGCTGGAGACCAATGCCTTGCGGCCGGCATCTGTTGCTGCTGCTGCCGAGAAGTACTTGGACCATGTCCAGCCACCCAGCGACATCAACACTTTCAGGTTCGGGTATTTGGCCTTCAGTTCCTTCAACTGGTTGAAGTTGCCCTTGACCGTCTGGTTCCAGGCATCAGCCACGCCGCTGACCGAAGTCGTCGCGTCAAAGCCCTTCTGGATATCTGCCCAGGCATCGCCGCCCGTACCGGCACCCGGTGCGCTTGGATTGGTCGCGCCTTGCTCGGTGACCGTGACCTGGCCCTGGCATTGGTACGTACCGTCAGCCTGCTTGTAGACGTTGTTGAAGGCGTAGTTCAGGAAGGTCATCTTGGCAGCGGAACCGCTGGTGTCGATGTTCTTCACGTTGTAACCCAGCGAGTAGATACCCCACTGTGCGAAGTACGAACCCACTTGATACTTGCCCGACGGGGTCGGTGCCGGAGTCGGCGTCGGAGCCGGTGTAGGCGCCGGTGTTGGTGCAGGCGTCGGAGCCGGGGTCGGCGCAGGCGTTGGGGCCGGGGTCGGAGCGGGAGTCGGTGCTGGCGTTGGCGCCGGTGTTGGTGCAGGCGTCGGGGTGCCGCCAGAACAGTTAGCGACAATCGTCCACGGCTGGCCGGTACCACTACCACCGTTGCTGGTGCTTGGGTTGTTGCCCTGCGTCCAGAAGTTGGCCTTGTAGTTCACACCGTTGTAGCTGACCGTTGCGCCAGTGCTGTACGCGGTGGTCGAAACCCACGCTGCGTAGCATGTACCGGACGGCGTTGGTGCCGGTGTCGGTGCAGGCGTCGGAGCCGGGGTCGGTGCTGGTGTAGGAGCGGGAGTCGGCGCCGGCGTAGGTGCCGGGGTCGGCGCAGGGGTCGGTGCCGGAGTGGGCGTCGGGGTCGGTGTACCACCGGTATCCGCGCCCAGGTCCTTCCACAGGCTAGGCGTTGCGGCCGGGTTCCAGTTGGCGCCGACATAATCTGTCTGCGTCACCAGGGCCTGGTAGTCGTGACCGTTGTAGTAAACGATGGTGCCGGCAGTGTATGTGCCGCCATCTTGCCATGTGGGATACGCAGCAAAAGAATGGGCCGCCACGAGGGCGGCCGGAATTGCTGCAAGGGTTAAACGTCTCATTTTCATGAAAGTCAGGTCTCCATCCTTCTTGTATTGGCGCTATTCATGCGCATCCAGTGGTCTCATCACCCGGGCTGTTATTTCGCGTGTACGGTACGTGCCGTGCTTGTTAACAGGTGATGGCCGATACCCTGTGCAGACTTCGGTTCCACGGCGCCCATTTACGGCCACACCCTCCCAGGGCGTCAAGAGGACCACCGACATACGGGTTTCACCTGAGCCGTTTGTTCCTTGCACCAGATCGATGCAATTGTCAGTTTTTGTAAAAAACGGATTTATTGCGATGCAGCATATAAGTGTGAATATGCACAAAAAGTGGCTTTTTTGACGCCCACTTTCCATATCGCAACGCAACATAAGAGCTTGGTCATGCACCAAACACGAAAAAACGCCGTCCGTCTGGCGGAATAACATGACGTTCGTCGCCGACGAAATGCAGTCCGCGTTGTTGTTATGGGGCCCGTCAGCCCGGCTGTCTTTTGTCACTCTGCCGACAAGATTCTTTAACAAGTTGTCAACAAAGTAGATCGCCCGAAACTGCACACGTGACCATGCAGAGGATCGACGAGCGGCGGAGCCCGATATGACAAAGTGGTATTACCGGAAGAAAGCCACCGGTTATGCAAATGGTATTAGAGGCGTAGCGGGCAGCAGGGGGTCAGGCGGGGGTCAGGCGGGGAAAACCAGAACGAAACCAGAACAATCAGGGACGGTTGCCCAGACTCCAGCGCGCGCAGTACCACTTGGTCTGGTTGTTGGACAGCCCGACCAGCACGCTGCCGAATTTGGAGAGATAACGCGGATAAGGGCCGGCCAGTTGCACAAACTGGATATTGAGCGTGGATTCCAGCTGTTTTTTGACCTTGTCGACTGGCGTGGGGATCAATGCCCCCACCATGAGTGCCCCGCTGGAGGGCACATTGACGAAGACTTCCGTGGCGGTATTGCCGGCCAGTTGGGCATTTTTGGCGTCGTACCACTCGGCCTCACCCCACGTGCGCAAGGGCTTGCCCAGATAATGCTGAAAGTAGCCGCGCCACCATTCAGTGGACCATTCTGATTCGCAAGTCAGCGCGGACTCTACCTGCTCACCAAAGTGATTGGGCAGGCCAGCGGCATCAGCAGACCGGGCCGCCACCAAAAACATCGCCGCCAGGCCCGCAGCCTTGAAGAAATCAAAGCGTCGGATCATGGCGGCGAGTATATGACGGTTTGCCGGAGGCGCTCCAGTACAGCAGCGCCTCATACAGCAAGCGGTGGATCGATTAGCCGCTGTTACGCAGGCCGGCGGCAATCCCGTTGATGGTCAGATGCACAGCGTGTTGCAGTTCTTCGCTTTCATCGCCGGCACGCATGCGCTTCAGCAGCTCCACTTGCAGGTGGTTGAGCGGGTCCAGATACGGCAGACGGTTATCCAGGCTGCGCGCCAGCATCGGGTTATCGCCCAGCAGCTCCTTGTGGCCGGTAATGGCCAGCACGGCATCCACCGCGCGTTGCCATTCGTCACGGATACGGCCGAAGATGCGGCGGGCCAGATCCTGGTCACGCACCAGTTCCGAATAGCGCGATGCAATGGCGATGTCGGACTTGGCCAGGACCATTTCCATATTGGACACGGTCACCTGGAAGAACGGCCACTCGCTGTACAGTTCTTGCAAGACAGCCAGACCCTTGTCGCCGGTTTCGGCCAGATATTCAGCAATGGCCGTACCAAAACCGTACCAGCCCGGCAGCATCAGACGACACTGCGACCAGGAGAACACCCAGGGAATCGCGCGCAGATCGGCGATGCTGTTGGTGTTCTTGCGGGCGCTGGGGCGCGAACCAATGTTCAGGCTCGGGATTTCGTTGATCGGCGTGGCTTCACGGAAATACGTGATGAACTCCGGTGTCGCGTAGACCAGGTCACGGTAAGACTGGTAAGCGCGCAGCGACAGGCGTTCGGCCAGCTTGTGGCGTTCCGGCGTATCGACACCCGATTGTTCAGCCGACGGGAAGCTGGCTTCCAGCGTGGCAGAGATCATGATTTCCAGATTGCGGCGACCCACTTCGCGGTCAGCAAACTTGGAGGCAATGACCTCACCTTGTTCGGTAATCCGGATCTGACCATTCACGGAACCGGCCGGCTGCGCCACGATGGCATCAAACGCCGGGCCGCCACCGCGCCCCACCGTGCCGCCACGGCCGTGGAACAGGCGCATCTTGATGCCAGCGGCATCAAACACCTTCACCAGATTCAGCTCGGCCTTGTACAACTCCCAGTTGGACGTCATGTAACCGCCATCCTTGTTGGAGTCCGAATAGCCCAGCATCACTTCTTGCACCTGATCGCGACCGCCTACAATGGCCCGCCATTGCGGCAGGGCAAACAGGTCCGCCATGATCTGGCCGCTATTGCGCAAGTCCGCCGTGGTTTCAAACAGCGGAATGATGTTGATCTTGGCTTTGAGCGACGGCGCCAGCTGAATGATGCCGACTTCATTCATCAGCACGGCTACTTCCAGCATGTCGGACACCGACGCGCAGTTGGAAATAATGTAGTTCGGCAGCGCGTGCGAGCCATAGCGCGCCTGGATTTCCGCAGCCGCGTGATAGATATCGATTTCTTTTTGCACGTCTGCGCTGTAATCGATATACGGGCAGATCAGCGGGCGCGGGCTGGCCAGCTCACGCAGCAGCACAATGCGGCGGGAGGCTTCATCAAGCTTGCTGTAGTCCTCCAGACCGACCTTCTGGAACAGCTCGGTCAGCACCTTTTCATGCGTGGTGGAAATCTGGCGCATGTCGATCGGGGCCAGATGGAAACCAAACACCGACACCGCGCGCAGCAGACGACGCAGACGACCATTGGCCAGCTTGGCCGCGCCATGGGCCTTGAGCGAATTGGACACAATCAGCAGATCGCGTTCCAGTTCTGCCGCGCTTTCGTATTCCGGCGCGCGGGCGACATCATGCAGTTGATGATGGAAGGTACCAATACGCACTGCGGTCGCAAAAATACGCGCGGTAATGTGGCCGACCGCCAGACGGTACGGCTCTTCGGTCTTGCGCTCGTCTTCCGCCGCTTGTTCGGCCAGCCGTTGCAGCGACTGGTCAACCTGGACCAGACGTACCGACATGGAAAGTTCTGCGCCCAGCTTGGAACACTGCTGGTAGTAGTAATCTAGGGCAATGCCGGACTGGCGGGATACGGCATAGCGCATCACGTCGCCGGTCACGAACGGGTTGCCGTCACGGTCGCCACCGATCCAGGAGCCGACGTGAACAAAATTGGGCAGCTCAACATCTGCACCGGCCAGTTCGGCCAGACGATCTTCCAGGTCCACATACAGACGTGGCAGTTCATGCAGGAAGGTGCTGCGGAAATAGGTGGAGCCGTTTTCCACTTCATCCTGTACCTTGAGCTTGAAGGTACGGATTTCGCGGGTTTGCCACAGTGTAAGGACCACGCGCTCCAGCGCTTCGCGGTTGGCGCGCTCTTCTTCCGGCGTCATGGCATTGCGATCACGCGCCACCAGCAGTTCGGAAATGGCCGCGTGGCATTCCAGAATGGTCTTGCGCTTCACTTCCGTGGGGTGGGCAGTCAGCACCGGAGCGATCAGTGTGTCGCTCAACAGCGCCAGAATTTCAGCGGGTTTGATACCGCGTTCGATCAACGCCGTGACGGCGGCTTCGATGCTGCCACGTTGCGCTTCCGATCCATGCATTTTGTGGATGCGACGGCGGCGGTTATGATGCAAGTCCTCCGCTATATTGGACAGGTGCGAGAAATAACTGAACGCACGCACCAATGCCATGGCATTGTCCAGGTCAAGCGTGGAAAGCGTGCGCGCCAGGGTAATGCTGGCTTCCGGATCATGGCCTTCCACGTAGCGGATTGCCAGGTCCCGAATGGCGCCAATCTGGTCGGCGGCAGCATTGCTGGTTTGTTCACGGATCGTGTTTTCAAGCACGTCCGCAAGAATTTCGAGGTCGCGCGCCAGAGGCTGGTCTTTTTCGGCAATCAGTTCCAGAGCAGAAGACATGGGTTTCGCTATCAGAAAGGCGTTGATCGGACAGTTGGGACAAACCCCAGCATTGTAACAAATAACAATCGCTCCCCGTCGCAAATACGGGGTGAATCGTGATTAAAAAATGGTAAAAATTCCATTCCACCTGTTGAACATCTTTGGTGAGCGCCGTATGGGCGGCTGTCCTGTGGTCATCTGTGAGACCGCAAAACGCCCCGATCCGGCCGTGGCACAACGCCTCGCCTATCAATTCTGCGCACCGGAAACCGGTTTTCTGGAGACGCGCAGCCAATCCTGGACGGCTTATACGCCGCAACTGGCGCTCCCGTATTCCACGGCGGTCGCGCTGGGCGCGTCCAGCATTGCCGCGCAGATCGCCATTGGCGCACCGACCATTGGCTACAAGAAAAATGATCTGTGGTGGGTGCAGACCCCGGCCGGTCACGCCCGTTCGGCCCAGGTGGACAATCTGGCGCTGGCTGCGGCGCTGGGCCTGAATCCGGCGGATCTTTCCGGCCCGCTGTTGTGGGTGGACAGTGACTTCACGCAACTGGTGGTGCCGTTACGCGCCCGCCAGCATGTGCTGCAAGTGGCGCCACGGCTGGATTTGCTGATGTCCGCGCTGGGCAACCCGCACCAACTCTTGCAGATTGCCCTGTGGAGCAACGATGGCGAAGTGCTGACCTTGCGCGCCTTCACCGCCGATCCATTCCACCTGCAGGAAGACTTTGGCGCCGGCAGCGCCGCAGCGGCCATTGGTCACTGGTTCATTGCCAATGGCAATACGCCGCCATTCTCGTTCCGCATTGAACAGGGTCATACCATTCACCGCCGTATTTCGCCGCTGTCCGTGCTGTATCTGGATGTGGACGCACAGCGTCGCGTGGCTATTGGCGGACGGGTGTGGCAGTTGGGTGGGGGCGAGCTGGAAGTCGACGGAATCTGATCCCCGACGCCTCACCCCCAACGCAGGAAAAAAGCCCGGTGCATGCCGGGCTTTTTTGTCTGTGCAAATCCAGGTTTGCTTCATCTTCTCTTGCGCCGGATCACAAACCCAGCCGTTCCATCCGGTACCGGAATGAACGGAAAGTCACGCCCAGCACCTTGGCCGCTTGCGTGCGGTTGCCGCCGGTTTTTTCCAGCGCTTCCAGAATGGCCGCACGTTCAACCCGGTCCAGATAATCCTGCAAGTTGTCGGTGACTGCGCTGGCGCCTTCCTCCCGCATGGATTCCGTCGCCGGGGTGATTTGCAGATCATCAGCGGTAATGGTCTGGCCATCACACAGCGCCAGCGCGCGCTCCAGCATGTTTTCCAGTTCGCGCACATTGCCGGGGAACGCATAGTGGCGCAGCGCCGCCAGAGACTCGGACTCCAGCGCCGGGACCACCTGTCCGCTTTGCTGGGCCAGCCGGGCCAGCACATGCCGGGCAATCAGTTCCACATCTGCGCCCATCTCGCGCAGCGGCGGCATGTGCAGTTCGATCACGTTGAGGCGGTAATACAAATCCTGGCGAAAACGCCCGCTTTCCACACAACGCGCCAGGTTCTGATGGGTGGCGCTGATAATGCGTACGTCGACGGCTTCTTCTTGCGTTGCGCCCACCTTGCGCACTTTGCGCTCCTGAATGGCGCGCAACAGTTTGACCTGCATGGGCAGCGGCAAGTCGGCCACTTCATCCAGAAACAGCGTGCCGCCGTGTGCCGCCTGGAAAAACCCGTCACGATCCGCATCCGCCCCTGTGAAGGCCCCTTTGCGGTAGCCGAAAAACTCGCTTTCCATGAGGTTTTCCGGGATCGCCCCGCAGTTGACGGCCACAAACGGTTTTTCTGCACGGACCGACTGGGCATGGACCATGCGTGCCGCGCGCTCCTTGCCGGATCCCGATTCACCACTGACATAGACCGGTGCGGCGCTGCGCGCCAGCTTGTCGATCAGTTCCAGCACCTGTTTCATGGCAGGGGATTCACCCAGCAACATGCGGGCCGGGCCGGTGCTGGCGGATGCGACGGCTTCTTCATCCAGATTAAGGGCGGATTTGATCAGCGTGCGCAGTTGTTCCAGCGACACCGGCTTGGCCAGGTAGTCAAACGCGCCGGCCTTCAGGGCATCAACTGCGTTTTGCGTACTGCCATAGGCCGTGATCACCGCGACCGGGACATCGAGCTTCTTTTGCTGCACATAGCGGATGACGTCCATGCCATCGCCATCGGTCATGCGCATGTCGGTCAGGCAAAAGTCGTAACGCTGGCTATCCAGCCGCTGCCGGGCTTGGGCCACGCTGTTGGCGGTATCGACCGACAAGCCCATTTTCAGCAGGGTTAGCTCCAGCAGTTCTGCCAGATCGACTTCATCATCCACCACCAGAACGCGTTTATCCGTTCGTGTTTTTCTGGCCATCATTCATTCCGAAGGTAATGCGAAAACGCGCGCCTTTTTCCGGCGGCGCATACACCAGATGTGCGGCGTTGGCGGCGCAGATCTCCCGCGCAATATACAGACCCAGCCCGGTGCCTTTCGATTCTGTGGTGAAGAACGGCTCGAACAGTTGCACCTGCGCATCAGCGGGAACTGGCGGGCCATCGTTGTACACATCCAGCAGCCAGTGGCCATCGGCCAGCGTCACGGTAAAGGTCAGACTACCCTCACCCTGGCTGCAGTAGCGCCAGCCATTACGCGCCAGATTCCATAACACCTGATGCAAATGGCCGGGGTCGAACCGTATCACTACATCCGGCGGACAGAGAAGCGGCAGCGGCGGAGCGATCTTTTCTACCTGACGAAACTCATCCAGGAAGCTTTCCAGCCATTGCCCCAGGTTGATCTCGGTGATCTGCAGCCGGTCGCGCCGGTTCAGTTCCAGCACGTCACGCACCATACGCTCCAGCCGGCCGGCGTTGTCGCCGATAATCGCCGTCAGTCTTGTGTATAGCGGATCATCCGTCGTTTCTTCGGCCAGTAATTGCGCGGCATGGCTGATTGCAGAGAGCGGATTGCGGATTTCATGGGCCAGATTGGCCGTCAGCCGGCCCAGCGCGGCCAGCTTGAGTTGCTGGGATTCATGCCGCAGGCGGTCCATATCTTCCAGATACACCATCACATCACCCGGCGCCTGATCTGACAGACCCACCATGCGCAGGCGTAGCGTTTTCTGCGGGCGCCCGCCCGCCACCAGTTCGGCCACCCGGGTGCGGTCCATTTGCCAGGCAGCCACCGCTTCGGCCAACCGGGGCAAGGGCTCGGCCACCAGATCACCAATCAGCAGGCTGCGCCCGGTCAGTTGCTCGGCGCGCTCATTGAACTGGCGGATATGCCCAAGACTATCAACCACGACCACGCCATCGGAGATGTCTTGCAAGATGCGCTGGTTCACTTGCGCCAGGTTCTGCAAATCCACCCCTCGCTGTTCAGCCAGCTTTTCACTGGCCTCGGCGGTGCGGGACAAGCGGTGTCCCAGCCAGGCCACCGCAAAGCAGGCCACGCACAGCAAGGCCGGGGTGAAGTTTTCATCGAACGACGACTGGAATGCCACCACCCGCCACAGTTGCTCGATCAGCAGCGCAATACTGGCTACAGCGGCGTGGAACAAGGTCATGCGTCCGCGCGAAATCAACCCCGCGGCCGCCAGATAGGGCAACAACAGGATACCCAGGCCGCTTTTCACCCCGCCAAACAAATCCATCAAGCTCACAAGGAAGATCACATCCGTGACCACCTGCACACTGAGCTGGATTTCAAAACCGGGTTTACGTTTGGTGATGGTCAGCGCAAACAGGCCAACCAGCACAAGATCACCCGCCACCAGCCACAAAAAAGGCTCACGCAGGCCGGGGTCAGTCACAAAACGGTGGGAAAAAACGGCAATACTGAGAATCAGCCCGACAACGCATAGCAGGCGGAAAAGATTGAGCACGGCCAGCGAGCGCCAGTGCATTTCCGGGGTGGAATGGGCGGGTGTGTCCGGCATGGCGTGGGCCTTCTGTTGTGCCTTGTTGCCTGGCCCAACCGGGCCATTGTCGAAATCCGGGAAGAAAACCGGCCCGGGCAAGATGGCCAAAGCAGCCACCCTGCCTTGGGGCCGGGTCAGTGATGCAGCGTACCGCTTGCCAGCACCGTGCTCAGGTCGATGAAGAAGGCGGCCGACGATCCGGCGCGCGATCCAGAAAACGCGACAACTCCGACAACGCAGCTTCATACACGCCACGTTTGAACTCGATCACGGCCTCCAGCGGCGACCACCATTCGTTCCAGCGCCAGGCGTCGAATTCGGGGTGGTTGGTGCGGCGCAGGCAGACATCAGAGTCATGTCCCTTAAGCCGCAGTAAAAACCAGATCTGTTTTTGTCCTTTATAAGTACCGCGCCATTCGCGGCGGACCCAGTTGGTCGGCACATCATATTTCAACCATTCGCGCGTGCGACCGATGATTTCGACCTGTTGCGACGACAGGCCGACTTCTTCCATCAGCTCGCGGAACATGGCTTGTTCCGGTGTTTCACCCTGTTTGATCCCACCCTGCGGGAATTGCCAGGAATGCTCGCGTACGCGTTTTCCCCAGAAAACCTGATTCCTTTGGTTGATGATGATGATGCCGACGTTCGGACGATAACCGTCTCGGTCGAGCATGGGTAATACCTTGTTAAACTTTGGTTAACCCCGATTTTTCCACATCCGCCAAGGCTTGGAAACCAGCAAATGCGATCCGGCGCTGCAAAGCGCGGTTTTATCGGGGACGGGGCAGGCCTGAATACGCTGTCATGACGTGCTGCGATGCGGGTCGCAGCATTTTGCAATCAAATGAAGATCTTGCGGTCGTTGTGTGGATTCAAGCGCGCCAGGTCACTGACGAACTCGTCAAATTCCAGTCCGTACCGGGTTTTGAGTGCGATTGCCCGCTCCGCCAGCGTGGCCCAGGCGGGGTTGTTCTGGCCTCGCACAAAGCAAAATGCCAGCACATTGCCCTTTTGCCGGGCTGGCAAGAGCAGGATGCGTTCATTGAAAGCGGCACTCAGACGGTCCCGGTAGGTCTCAAAGCGCCGGTCTGATCCCCACAGATTCACCACCAGCACGCCGTTTTCGGTCAGCCGGTCGCGGCAGGCGCTGAAAAAGTCCGCTCTCGCCAGGGGTTCGGCAATGCCGGAGGCCGAATAGGCATCCATCATGATCAGCTCGGTTGAGGCGTCCGGCATGGCGTACACGTGCGCCGCGCCATCGCCCACCACCACTTGCAGGTGATCATCATCCATCGGCAACTGGAACATGGAACGCGCCACGGCCACCACTTGCGGGTGCAATTCCACTGCAGTCAGCCGGGTGGCGGGCATTTTTTCGTGCATCCACTTGGCAATCGAACCGCCGCCCAGACCAATCAGCAGCGCATCACGCGGCTCGGGGTTGAACAGCAGAAAACCAAACAGGCAGCGGGTGTAGGCCAGTACGAGTTCCAGCGGGTCACTGACGCGCATGGCGCTCTGTGTGTCATCGCCGCCAAAGTGCAGCTTGCGGATGCCCAGCGAGTCCGAAATGTCGATCTGGATCTCTTCGTGTGCGGCCGGGCTGATGCGTTTTGAGCGGAACAGCATCAGAAATCACCGCAGCCGCTATCCTGGGCATCGCCATCCGGCTTGCTGGCCAGGATATTGATGCGGCCGGGTTCGCTGAACTGGTCGCGGTCAAACGCCTTGTCGCCATCTTCACGCGCAATGCCATCGGCCTTGGCGTTCTTGAAGTCATACAAGCGGGTATCTGCCAGGTGCGAAGGCACCACGTTCTGCATGGCGCGGAACATGCTCTCGATCCGGCCAGGAAAACGCTTGTCCCAATCCTTGATCATCTGCCCCACCACTTCCCGTTGCAGGTTGGGCTGGCTGCCGCACAGATTGCACGGAATGATCGGGAACTGCCGGGCTTCGGCGTAGCGGACGATGTCTTTCTCCCGGCAGTACGCCAACGGGCGGATCACCACATGCTTGCCATCGTCACTCACCAGTTTGGGCGGCATGGACTTCATCTTGCCGCCGTAGAACATGTTCAGGAACAGCGTTTCCAGAATGTCTTCCCGGTGATGGCCCAGCGCGATCTTGGTGGCGCCCAGTTCATCGGCCACGCGGTACAAAATGCCGCGACGCAGGCGCGAACACAGGCCACAGGTGGTTTTGCCTTCCGGCACCACGCGTTTGACGATGGAATAGGTGTCTTCTTCGATGATGTGATATTCGACCCCCAGCGCCTTGAGGTATTCCGGCAGCACATGCTCCGGAAAACCGGGCTGTTTCTGGTCCAGGTTCACCGCCACAATGCTGAAATTGATGGGCGCAGAACGCTGCAAACCCATCAGGATGTCCAGCATGGTGTAGCTGTCTTTACCGCCAGACAGGCACACCATCACCTTGTCGCCCTCTTCGATCATGTTGAAATCGTTGATGGCGTCGCCCACACCGTGGCGCAGCCACTTGGTGAGCTTGTTGAAATTGTATTGCTGCTTTTTTTCCGCCTCAGTCAGGGCGATGGTCTCAGTTGCTGCATTCATGGCTAGAAGCTCGCGGGGCGCATATGGCGTGGTTAGCCGTATGCGCCCCGTTGGATAGATGGTTGAATTGACGGCGATTTTACCCGAAATCGGCCCCGTTCGGCCATGCCCGGGTTACAGCACCACGCTGCGCCCGCCGTCTACCGGCAAGATCACGCCGGTGATATAAGGCGCTTCCAGCAAAAAGTGGATAGCCTGCGCCAGGTCTTGCGGCGTGCCCGTGCGGCCCAGCGGGATACTGGCCTCAATCCGTGCGCGCTCTTGCGCATCAAACACGCTGTCATGATCGGGCCAGAGATTGGAGCCCGGCGCCACCGCGCTTACGCGCACTTGTGGCGCCAGTTCCCGCGCCAGCGAGCGCGTCATGGCCACCAGCCCGGCCTTGGCGACCGTGTACAGCGTGTGCTCTGGATAGGGGCGTTCGGCGTGGATATCCGCAATGCTGACAATGGCGCCATGCGTTTCCCGCAGGGCAGCGACAGCCGCTTGCGCCAGAAAAATCGGGGCCTTGAGGTTAGAGCCCAGAAGATCCTGCCAGGCCTCTTCGGTAAACTGGCCCACCGGCGTGGGAAAGAACGACGAGGCATTGTTGACCAGCGCATCCAGCCGGCCAAAGTGCGCCTGCACGGCCGTGATCAGTGCGGGTAATCTGGCCGTATCCAGCAAATCAGCCTGGAACAGCGCCACCGAACCCGGTCGCTGCGCGTTCAGTTCATCGACCAGCGTCTGCGCTTGCGCCGCAGAGCTACGATAATGCAACGCTACGCGCCAGCCGCGTTCATGCAAGTACCGGACAATGCCCGCCCCAACCCGGCGCGCGCCTCCAGTGACCAGCGCCACCTTCTCCATGCAGTTTCTCCGTTTACCCGGCCCCGGCGGATAGCGCCAGGCCAGATCACCACATTTGCATTAGAATTGGCAACGGGATAACCCCTCTGCCACTGTGTAATTCTGCTGCCCACATGACTCTGCCGCAACTTCCATCCGCCACACCCGAAGCCCTTGCCGCCAGCGAGCAGCTGGTCAACCGCATCAAACAGGCGATTGACGATGCCGGCGGCTGGCTGTCATTCAGTGATTACATGCGCCGCGCGCTGTATGAACCAGGTCTGGGTTATTACTCCGGCGGAGCCACCAAATTTGGCGAAGCAGGCGACTTTGTCACCGCGCCAGAACTCTCGCCCCTGTTTGGCGCTTGCCTTGCGACCACGACCGCCCAGGTGCTGCAAGCACTGGGCACCGGTGACGTACTGGAGTTTGGTGCCGGCACCGGCAAGCTGGCTGCCCAGATACTGACAGAACTGGAGCGCCTGGACACCCTGCCGCGCCATTACTACATTGTGGACCTGTCTGCCGAGCTGAAAGAGCGTCAGCGTGCCACCCTGCAAACACTGGTCCCCCATCTGGCCGAGCGGGTGATCTGGCTGGATACACTGCCCGTCATGTTCAACGGCATGGTCATTGCCAACGAAGTGTTCGACGCCATCCCCTGCGCGCTGGTTTACCGCAACGACAACGGCGCGCTATTTGAACGCGGCGTGGTCTGGCGCGACAACGTTCTGGCCTTTGACGATCAACCCATGGCCCAGGGCGGGTTGCACGATGCGGCCATGGCGCTGGACCTGCCCGGCGACTATCTGACCGAAATCCAGCCCGAACTGCCCGGCTTCATGGCCAGCGTGGGCGAGATGATTGAACGCGGCGCCGCACTATTTATCGATTATGGTTTTCCAGCCATGGAGTATTACCACCCGGAGCGCCGTCAGGGCACGCTGATGGCGCACTACCGCCACCACAGCCTGACCGATCCGTTCTACTTGCCCGGCCTGGCCGACCTGACCTGTCATGTCGACTTTTCTGCCGTCTACCATCATGCAGACCAGCATGGCTTGCAACTGGAAGGCTATGTCTCGCAAGCACAGTATCTGCTGAACTCCGGCCTGACCGCCCGCCTTGCCGCCGTAGGTGCGGACAACGTCAAGCAATATGCGCCCGTGGCCGCAGCCGTCCATAAGCTAACCAGCCCGGCCGAGATGGGCGAACTCTTCAAAGCCATTGCGTTCTCCCGCAATCTGACCTTACCCACCCTGCTGACCGGGTTCGAGCGCGGCGACGATTCGTACAAGCTGTAAATCAGCCTTTTGCGGATTATTTTTGCATATCCCGCTTGACAGGTTCCGCGCGTGCATTCAGAATCGCCGGCTCTCATGGCTATGTAGCTCAGTCGGTTAGAGCACAGCACTCATAATGCTGGGGTCGCAGGTTCGAGTCCCGCCATAGCCACCAGAATTTCTTCAACGGTTTTACCGCTGAAGTACTAAAAAACCCCGTCCAGCTTCGGCTTGCGGGGTTTTTTGTTTTCCGCCGCGCGCCGCCTCACCAAACAGCCAGCCTGTTTTTGGCAAAACCGCCCCGCATCGTGTATTTCTGAACCACCGCACCACCGGCTCCCAGAGGCCCAGGAATCCATCATGACCGCAGAAAAGAAAGTCACCGGCCCCGCCTCCTATTTCCCGTCCATTGAGAAAACCTACGGCCAGCCCATCTCTTACCGGCTGGAGATACTGGACGGCATGCGCGGCCAGCAGCATATGGAAATGGTCGCCGCGCTCAAATCCGGACACGGCCTTGGGCATGGCCATGCCAATGCGTTGGTGGCGTACTGGCGCGCGCAACGCGATCCAGCCTGAAGCTGTATTGGCGGCCAGGCGCCCACCTGTCTGATCCGGCCATTTGCACTGACCTGCGGTTGATCTACAACCGTAGAGAGGACGTATGTCTCTGCGTCAGACCGTCTCTCAGGGAGAAAACAAAAATGGATAAACAACGCAGGCGTCAGGCCTTGCTGTGGCTTGGGATTGCCGCATGGGTCGGTATTTCGGTGGCCGTGCTGGTCAAAGATGAAATCAAAAACATGATTCCTGGCGGTTGGTGCCGGAGCATCAAATGAACGCGCGCGCCAACCTGGATGACATTCCGGTCATTGCTGACTTGCTGACGACCGTTCGGGCGACCTCAGACCGCATTTTGCTGCTGGTCAACACCGCGTACTGGGTGGTGACGCTGGTCCAGTCCTTCATCACCGGCCGCATGCTGGCGGTGTGGCTAGTGGGGCTGCCGGCGGTGATCATTCCGTTTCTGGTCGCCGCCCGCCAGCGCGGCTCGCTCACCTGCCGCTGTGTGGTGGCCATTGCGCTGATGTTGCAATCGACGGTTTCCATTGCCACCTCTGGCGGCGCGATCGAGGCGCATTTCGGGGTATTCGTGGTACTGGGCTTGTTGCTGGCTTACTTTGACTGGCGACCCATTGTCCTGGCGGCCGTGGTCATTGCCGTGCATCACCTGGCGCTCAACTTCAGCGCAGTGCTGGGCATGAAGCTGGTGTTGTTCCAGGAAGGGCCTTCGTTTACCCGGGTGGTGATCCATGCCGCCTATGTGGTGGCAGAAGCCGGCATGCTGGCCTGGCTGGCGGTACGCATTGAAGGCGCACTCAAGGCCAGCGCCTTTATGGGCCGCTTTGCCGCCAGCGCCGCGCAGGGTGATCTGACCCTGACTTTTCCGCCTGATTTGCTGGAAATCAGCCCCATGCTGCGCTCCGGCCAGATCATGCAGACGCGGATGACCCAGGCTCTGCATGCCGTCCAGGGCACCGCCGGCACCGTGGTCGATGTGGCGGGGGCGCTCTCCAGCGACAGCGCCCGTCTGGAGGCCGGGGTTCAGAGCCAGGTGGATGAAACGGCCGCCATGGCGGAGGCTTTGCAACAGATCAACCAGGGCATTGCCCAAGTCACGCGGGAGGCCGATGCGGCCAGCAGCGCCATCCTGGCGGCTGTCGAAATGGCCGCCGCCGGGGAAGCCGCCAGCGTGGGCGTGAACGAAGACCTGAATGCCATCAGCGGCACCATCAACGGCGTGGCGCAGCAGATTGGCGTGCTCAAGAAAAGCACGGATGAAGCGATGGCCATTGTTGATCTGATCAAAGAGATCACCGAACAGACCAATCTATTGGCGCTCAACGCGGCCATTGAGGCCGCCCGTGCGGGCGAGCATGGCCGCGGGTTTGCAGTGGTCGCGGACGAAGTGCGCAAACTGGCTTTCAAAACCACCGAGGCAACGGTATCGATCCGGGACTCCATGAACGCCATTGCCCAAAGCATGGATGGCACGCACGATGCCGTCGTCAGCGCGCTGGACAAAGTACGCAACGGGCTGGAGAAATCCGGCACCGCCCGCAACACCATTGCGGAAATGGCGCAAAACACTTCGTCAACGGAAACCACCGTGCGTGAGATGGCGGCGGCACTCCAGGTGCAATCCCACTCTGCCACCGTGGTGGCACAGCGGCTGGATCGCGTTGCAGCACAAGCGCACGCGGCCCATCAGACACTCACCGAGGTAGCCAGCCTGATCCAGCGCCTTAAGCAGCAAGCCGACGATATGAACGCGCATACGCGGTTTTTCCGCATCGCAGGTCAAGCATGAGAGAACACCTGAGGCTGGCTTAGTGCGCCGGCTGGTAACACAGCAACACGTTACCATTGGCAAAATTGCGTGAACGCGTGAGTTTGAGGGGGACCGGGTGGGTCAGCCCTTCAAAGATGGTCCGCCCGCCCCCCAGCACCACCGGGTTGACGGAGACCTGAAACTCGTCAATCAGGCCAGCCTGCGCCAGTTGGGCAATCAGGCTGCCGCTGCCCAGAATGCACATGTCCTTGCCGGACTGCTGCTTTTGCTCACGGACCCAGTGCAACAGATCGGACTTGATCAGTTGCGTGTTCTGCCAGGAAACCGCGTCCAGCGAGCGAGAGAACACCACCTTAGGCAGGCTGTTCATATGCCGGGCAATCAGCGGATCATTGGCTGCGGCCAGCGGTGTGGGCCAGTAACTCACCATCATGTCGTAGGTCACACGGCCAAACAGCAAAAGCGCTTCGCCAGACACATTATCCGCCACGAAAGCGTTCCACTCTGCATCCTGGGTATCGTGGTGGGCCCAGCCCATATCGCCGTCGCTACCGGCAAAGTAGCCATTCACAGTCAACTGGATAAACGCGATCAATCTGCGCATGACGGGTCCTCTTTACGCGGTGTCACGCTGCCTGTCAGCGTTTGCGCAAGGCTTGCTTGTGGGCATACATGGCAGCGTCAGCCTCCGCCATCATGGTCGAAAAGGCCTGATGCCGGGTGGCGTCAAACGCGGTCACACCGACGCTGAAATGCAAATCATACCCGCGCTGCAGACGCGCATTGAGTTCATCCAGCTGATGTTGCAGGCGCGCAATAATCTCTCTGGCACGCATTTCGTCGGCATCGTTGAGCAGTACCAGAAACTCATCGCCCCCAAGCCGGCCCACCGCATCGCTCTCTCGCAGGCCGTGCCGCAGGAACCCGGCAAACTCCATCAATGCCTGATCGCCCTCGGCATGACCAAACTGATCGTTGATTTCCTTGAAATCGTTCAAATCAAAAAACAGCAAGGTGGCCGGTTTGCCCATGCGCCGGCATACCCCCAGCGTATAAGCGGCCAGCGCCTCAAACCCGCGCCGGTTCACAAGGCGCGTCAGTTCGTCCAGCGTTGCCAGTTGCTGGGCAATGAGTTCTTGCTCGGCAATCCGCCCCAGATCGTGCAACAGCGTACGCTCTTCGTCATCCAGCAGACGCGGATGCTGATCCATCAGGCACAGCGAACCGACGCGCACGCCGTTCTCCACCTTGAGCGGATAGCCTGCATAAAAGCGGATAAAAGGCGGCCCGGTCACCAGCGGGTTGTCGGCAAAGCGCGGGTCATCCTGGGTGTCGGGAATCAGAAAAATGGCGTCATCCAGAATGGCATGACCGCAAAATGAGGTGTCACGAGGCGTCTCGCCAGCGGCGCCACCGACACAAGATTTGATCCACAAGCGCTCACTATCGACCAGTGTCACCATCGACACCGGGACGCGGAAAATCCGCCGGGCCAGCCGGGTCAGTCGATCAAACCGTTCTTCCGGCGCGGTATCCAGAATGCGTAGTGAGCGCAATGTGGCAAGCCGGACCATTTCATCCGGCGGCGTGGCAGGAACAAGCATGAGCGCGCTCGCAGGTACACAACTTGGGCCCAGCATAGTGCACATTGCCATCCTTGCAGCACAAACCGTGCAGGTGAAGGGCTGCAAGGGGCATCCCGGGGGCTTTGCACCTGTAAACAGAGGCAGACCGGGCCAGAATCCGTTGGCATCCGGCGCGCAATTGCATATATCGATAATGAAAGGGACATCACCTTGCCCCGTCCAGAAGACTCCGATCGCACAATTGGCCCGGACTCAACCGTGAAACTTTATCTGCCCGATCATATTTTTATCCGCAACCGCGTCATTCAGCATGGCGAACTGGATTTCCGGCTGGAGCCGCGTTTTCTGGACACCCTGACCGCCAGCGCACGGGCCGATGCCAGTGGCACCTTGCCTGCAATGGCCACGCACACCCTGCTGGAAGTGATCGCACTGGCGCAGCACCTGGCGCCGTTGATGCGCCAGGCCCCCGGGCATCTGACGCCAGAGCAACTTAACCCGCTGGTGGAACGCATCAATCTGGTGGCCCAACGCAGCCCGGATGGTTGTATTGCCGCCATTTTGCTGTGCCCATGGCAGGATTACACCGCGCACCACGCCATCAACAGCGCCTTGCTGGCGTGCCGGCTGGGGCAGATGCAGGGCTTGTCTGATGCCGACCGGGACATGCTGATGCTGGCAGCACTCACCATGAATGTCGGCGCGGTGGCCTTGCACAATGAACTGGCGGTGCAAGACGCACCGCTTTCCACCAGCCAGCGCCAGGTGCTCAATGCCCACCCGCTGATCAGTTCTTGCCTGTTGCGCGCCGGCGGGTTTGATCTGCGCCGGCTGCACACGCTGGTGCTGACTCATCACGAACGGCTCGATGGCCGGGGCTATCCATTTCATTTGCGCGGCAGCGAGATCGACCCGTTGGCGCACACGCTGCACGTACTCGATATTGTGATCGCCAAACTGATGCCACGCGGCTATCGCAGCCGCCTGCCGGCTCGCCAGGCGCTGGCGCAGGTTTATGCCAAATCGCGCGAACAGCTAGACGCCAACCTCACCACGCAACTGGTCAAATTGTTCGGCGTTTATCCCAGTGGCAGCTTTGTCACGCTGGAAAACGGCCAGACTGCGCTGGTCGTCAAACAATCCGAATCTGCGGACAAACCACTGGTGGCGCTGCCAGGCAACCCGCAACAGATGCTCGATACCAGCGCGCCAGGCCGGCAGATTGCCGAGAGCATTGCCTCACAACCCGGGTTGAGGCACTTTCCGTCTTTGGTGCCATTCTGGCCGCTGGCCGCAAGCTGAGGCGGACATGAAAAAACCCCGCCAGGGCGGGGTTTTGCGGGTGAGATTCGTACAAGCCGGCAAGCGTCAGAAATCCTTACCCTCGGTAGAACGACGGGTTTCCAGCATGTCTTCCAGCTGCCGGCGGCGAAGCGTCTTGGCCCGGTTGGCACTGGCAATGGCCTCTTCACTGGGCCCGCGTCGTTTGGGTTGCGGCTTGTCCTGCGCGCCCTCTCCTGCTTCTTTCGCAAGGACTTCTTCTGCATTCATGGCATTACTCCCCTTAGCAAGACAATCCGTCATTTCATATTGAGAGACGTCTGAATTCGTCAGCAACTATTGACGCACAATATATTTGACACGGCAACCGATGCCGGCTATGGTGCGTCCTCTGACTCAGTTCAGGTGCAGTTCCAGGTATTCCTTGTTTGTACTTCTTTCTGGCTTAAAACGCCTGTCGCAAGTCCCGACGTACCCCACACTTCGCAGCTCCTGATAGTCAGTCCACCAGATCGTTACCCGATCTGAAAAAAGCAAAATACATACCGACTTTTGAAAGGAGCCCATTGTGGCCAATATCCATCATTTCGACTTCAACGTTGAAGTTCGTCCCGTTCCCATTGGCGCCGGTCTTGCCGGCTGGTACCAGATCGTTCGTTGTGAAGGCGATCGCCGCATTCCCGTCACCGACTGGCTGCGCGTTCCTGGCCGTCCGGCTGGCATCGTGCATCACGCAGTCCACTCGGCACGGCAACGTGCCAGCGTGCATCTGCGCAAAATGAGCTAATCCACGAGAGTAACACCTTCTGCGGGCAAAATCCCGTCAGCGCGTGCCGCATTGCATATAAAGCGGACACTGACAAAGCGCCCTGCCGTAAGCACCTGGTGCAAAGTGCCGCACCGGTTACCGGCAAAAGCGCGCCTGGCTTGTTGTACCATGCGGGTCTGAACTTCTTTGGAGACCCGCGCCATGGCCAGCCAGATCATTACCGTCAACGCCGCCTGCCCGCCGTTTGATCCCCCGCGTGAAACACTGCTGGCCGCTGTAGAAGCAGGCCAGGTGCTGTTTTTTCCGCAGGGCGGGTTTACGGTGGCCGAAGCGGAAAAACGGTTGCTGGACCCGGCGATTGCCGATCCGGAACGCAAGAACATCAGCCTGGATCAAGCCAACGGCAAACTCCATGGCGTGCTGGGTGGCGCGGACAACGAAAACGCAGTCCGGGAACTGATCACCCGTTACTTCAATACCGCAGATAACCTTGTGCGCGCACTGTTTCCGGAATACACCGGCAAGCTCAGAACCGCGCCGACCAGCCTGCGCTTGCATCGCGTGGAAACCCGCCAGACCTCCTGGCGCAAGGACGATAGCCGCCTGCACGTGGACGCCTTCCCGTCACGCCCCAATTATGGCGAGCGCATCTTGCGGGTGTTCACCAATGTAAACCCCAATGGCGAACCCCGCGTCTGGCGTGTGGGCGAACCGTTTGGCGACATGGCAAAGCGCATGCTGCCCCGCGTACCGCGCCAGTGGCCCGGCTCCGCCGCACTGATGGCCGCCCTCAAGATCACCAAGCGCCCGCGCAGTGCTTATGATCACATCATGCTGCACCTGCACGACGCCATGAAAGCGGACTTGACCTACCAGAAAGAATGCCCACAAGAGACCATGGCCTTTCCGCCGGGTTGCATCTGGGTCTGTTTTTCTGACCAGGCATCGCACGCGGTCATGTCCGGACAATTCATGATGGAACAAACGTATTTCCTGCCGGCCCGTGACATGGCCGATCCGGCCCGTGCGCCGCTGGCCACACTGGAAAAAATCACCGGCCGCGCGCTGGTTCAAGGCTGACAAAGGACAACCGTGGGCTGGATACTCACATTGCTGGTGGGCGCTTTCATTGGCTGGATTGCCGGCAAGGTCATGGACACCGGCACGCAGCAAGGCTGGGTGCTCAATATGCTGATCGGGATCATCGGCTCGGCCCTGGGTCGCTGGTTGTTTGGCGATGTGCTGCATATTGGCGCCGCCTGGCGGGCGGGTCATTTTTCGCTGGCCGGTATTGCGTTCGGCGTGCTGGGTTCTGCCGTGTTGATCGCCATCCTCAAGTGGTTGGGTGTACTGCGCTGACCACAACCACGTGGATGGGGCGATGATTTTATCCGGCCCAGGCTGCCTTCAGTCAGGAAAACAGCGGCGAATTGCAGGCAACATCCCCGAAACAGCAGCCAACCGCTAAAGTCCACAGCAGGCGCCCGCGCACTGGCGCACGCTATTAGACCGGCCGGCTTTCAAAGCGAGCGCCGAATTGCTAAAATTGTCTGTTTTTCAACGGGATAACACACCCCATGAAGAAGTCGTTTGCCGTTGTACTGGCTGTTCTGACCTTGTTTGTCTCCGCGTTTGCACTGGCTGATCGGGTATTTCCCGCCAATGGCCAGTTGGGCGTGCTCAATAGTTACCAGATTGGCGCGCTGACCATTGATGACGTCGCCCGCACGCCAGCCGCGGCGATCCGGGTTTACGGCATCAACAATCTGATGGTGCCAGCACAACAAGTCCCGGAGGATGCAGATGTCTGGTATGTCACCGAGGCCAACGGCAACGTCTGGAAAATCTGGTTGTTGACCCCGTCCGAACTGAAACAGCAAAAAGCCGTTATCAAGCAACAGAAGAATGCCGAGCAATGACCAAGAAAGTATTTATCAAGACCTTCGGCTGCCAGATGAACGAGTACGACTCGGACAAAATGGTAGACGTACTCGATGCCGCCGAGGGCATGACGCGGACTGACAACGTTGAAGAAGCGGATGTGATCCTCTTCAACACCTGTTCCGTGCGCGAAAAAGCGCAAGAAAAAGTGTTCAGCGATCTGGGCCGGGTCAAGCATCTGAAGCAACTCAAGCCGGATCTGGTGATTGGCGTGGGCGGCTGCGTGGCCAGCCAGGAAGGCGCCCATATCGTCAAACGCGCACCTTATGTGGATGTGGTTTTCGGCCCGCAAACGCTGCACCGCTTGCCTGGCATGATTGCCGAGCGTCGTTCCTCCGGCAAAAGCCAGGTGGATATCTCTTTCCCGGAAATCGAAAAATTCGATCATCTGCCGCCAGCACGGGTTGAAGGCGCCACCGCGTTTGTGTCGATCATGGAAGGCTGCTCCAAGTTCTGCTCCTTCTGCATCGTGCCGTACACGCGCGGCCAGGAAGTCAGCCGCCCGTTTGAAGACGTACTGGCCGAAGTCGCCGGTCTGGCCCAGCAAGGCGTGAAAGAAGTCACGCTGCTGGGGCAGAACGTCAACGCCTACCGCGGCCGCATGCTGGATGGCGAGGAAGACGACATTGCCGACTTCGCCATGCTGCTGGAATACGTGCATGAAGTGCCGGGTATTGAACGCATCCGCTACACCACCAGCCACCCGCGGGAAATGACGCAACGCATTGTGGATTGCTACCGCAAGCTGCCCAAGCTGGTCAGTCACCTGCATTTGCCGGTGCAAGCCGGGTCTGACCGCGTGCTGGTGAACATGAAGCGTGGTTACACCACGCTGGAATACAAGTCGCTGATCCGCAAACTGCGTGAAGCACGACCGGATATCTGCCTGTCGTCCGACTTTATTGTCGGCTTCCCGGGCGAAACCGACGAAGACTTCGAAAAGACCATGAAGCTGATCGATGACGTCGGCTTTGACGCCAGTTTCAGCTTTATCTACAGCCGCCGCCCAGGTACCCCGGCCGCCGATCTGGCCGATGACGTGCCGGAAGATGCAAAGACCAAACGGTTGTTGCGTCTGCAGGCCCGCATCCAGGACCTGGCAGATGAAGTCAACCGCAATATGGTCGGCACCGTGCAGCGCGTGCTGGTAGAAGGGATCAGCCGCAAGGACAGCAACCAGTTGGCCGGGCGCACTGACAATAACCGCATCGTCAACTTTGACGGCAACGCGCGGCTGGTGAATTCATTTGTGCATGTGCGGGTCACCGCAGCGTTGCCGCACAGCCTGAAGGGCGAAATTGTCACCACCGAAAGCGTAATGCGCTAAACCCGGGTTTCACATTGACACGACATGCACCATGATTCTGAGTGATCTCTCCAGCTGGAAAAACGGGTCGGCTTGTTTTCCCGCCCCGATCAACGCGGCACTGACGGCACTGGCCGGCCAGGATCTTGCGACCATGGCGCCGGGCAAATACCCACTGGCGGTTGAGGGCATGTTCTTCATGATCCAGACCCCGCTGACCGCGCCGGCAGAGCAACACCGGCCAGAAGCCCATCAGCAGCACGTGGATATCCAGCTGGTGCTGTCAGGAACCGAGCGCTACGGTGTGGCCAGACGCGGCCAGCCAGGTGAATCGGTCATTGAAAATCTGTGGGACAAGCACGATATCGCTTTCTTCGCCCCACCCGCCAATGAAGCTTTTTTTGACCTTGGACCGGATATGTTCGCGGTGTTTTTCCCCGACGATATCCACCGTCCGTGCTGCCAGACGGCGCATGGGCCGGAACAGGTTCGCAAGGTTGTTGTGAAAATCCATCGCAGCCTGTTCGGGCTGTGATTTCGGCAAGGAAAAGAAGATGCCCTCTCCCAAAGATAACGAATTGCTCACCACCCTGACCGAAGCTGAACTGGATGAACTGGCCACGTTCCTGGAGTCGGACGCGGCCCCGATCCAGTCTATGGATATTTCCATGCTGCACGGTTTTCTGACCGCGCAACTGGTCGGCCCGGAAGAACTGCCCCCGGATACCTGGTTTGGCCTGGTGTGGGGCGAGCGTGGCGAGAAGCCAGAATGGGAAAGCCGCGCGCAACAAGAGCGTATCGAAGGCCTGATTCTGCGGGTTTATAACCATCTGACCGATGAACTGAACGCCGAGCCGCCTTCATTTACTCCGCTGGTCTATCTGGATCAGGAACGTAATCTGGATATCGTGCAGCAGTGGTGCTACGGCTTTATGCTGGGTACTTCGCTGAACCCGCGCGGCTGGAAGCCGATGATGGATGACGAAGAAGCCATGCAGCTGATTTCGCCTATCCTGGATTGCTCTGATGAAGAAGCGCGCGAGCAGGCCGAGGCCGCCGGTGAAGACCTGGCGCAATTTGAACACGACCTGGCCGCTGCCCTGCCCGAAGTGATCCCAACCATCCGCGAGTACTGGCAAGAGCGCACGGAAGCCCGCGCCAGCCACTCCACGCGCGGCAGCCGTACCCGTCACTAAGGCGATACCGTGCAAAGCTGGATGATTCAAGCCCTGCTATCAGCCCTGTTTGCCGGGCTGGTGGCCGTTTCGGCCAAGGCAGGGCTGGCGCGGGTCAGCGGCGATCTGGCGCTGACCATCCGCACGGCCGTGATCATGTTGCTGGTGGCGGTCAACACAGTGGTCGGCAAACACTATCTGGAAATCAGCAAACTCTCGCGCAGCGACTGGCTGTTTCTGGTGTTTTCCGGCGCCGCCACCATGTTGTCCTGGTTGTTCTATTACCGAGCCGTCAAAACCGGGCCGGTGTCTGGCGTGGCGCTGATCGACAAAAGCAGCGTGCTGATGACCGTGGCCCTCTCGGTACTGATTCTGGGCGAAGCGCTGACCTGGCGTACCGTGGCTGGCGCCGCCCTGATGTTTTCCGGTCTGTTGGTCCTGACCTGGAAATAACTTTTTTGCAGTGGAAAACAAACCCACCTTGAATACGCAAACCGTTTCCTTCACGCCGGTGGACAACCGCCGGCTAGCCAATCTGTGCGGCGCGCTGGATGAAAACATCAAGCAGATCGAAACCGCACTGGACGTCACCATTGCCCGTCGCCAGGAGCACTTCAAGATCACTGGCCCCAGTAAAAAAGTGGAACTGGCGATTACCGCGCTGGAACACTTTTACAACGAGGCCGATGAAGAACTGGAACTCGATGACGTCCAGTTGGGCCTGATCGAGTTGTCCAACCCGGCCGAGTACGATGGCGCAGAAGATGGCATGCCCCAGTTGCGCACGCGCCGTTCTGATTTGCGTGGCCGCACCCCGCGCCAGTCGCAGTACATCCGCGCCATTCAGGAACACGACATCACTTTCGGCATAGGCCCGGCCGGCACCGGCAAGACCTATCTGGCCGTGGCTTGCGCGGTGGATGCGCTGGAACGTGACCTCGTCAAACGCCTGGTACTGGTACGTCCGGCGGTGGAAGCGGGTGAAAAACTGGGCTTCCTGCCGGGCGACCTGGTGCAGAAGGTAGACCCCTATCTGCGCCCGCTATACGACGCGCTGTATGACCTGATGGGCTTTGACAAGGTCACCAAGCTGTTCGAAAAAGGCATTATCGAAATTGCTCCGCTGGCCTTTATGCGCGGCCGCACGCTCAATCACTCGTTTGTGATTCTGGATGAAGCCCAGAACAGCTCGCCAGAACAAATGAAAATGTTCCTGACGCGGATCGGCTTTGGCTCCAAGGCCGTGATCACGGGCGACCCGACTCAGGTGGACTTGCCCAAGAACCAGAAATCCGGGCTGGTTGACGCCCAGGAAGTCCTGCTCAATGTCCGTGGCATTGCGTTGCACTACTTCAATAGTGAAGACGTGGTGCGTCATCCGCTGGTGCAGAAGATTGTCGATGCCTACGACAAAGCCACCAAACAGCGTGAGATTGAAGCCGCCCAACGCAAGGCGGAACGCGAAGCGCAAAAACGCGCCGAACAGGCCGGCGGTGAGGCGCAATGAGCAAGAAACTGAAACTGGCGCTGCAGATTGAATCTGCAGCCGCCGGCATCCCGCCCAAGAGTCAGCTCAAACTCTGGGCCGAGGCCGCTTTACGCCCCAATGTGAAGCAGGCCGAAGTCACCGTGCGTGTGGTCGATGCCGAAGAAGGGCAGACGCTGAACCGTGAATACCGCGGCAAAGATTACGCCACCAACGTGCTGACGTTCACTTTTGATGAAGACGGTGACATGCCCCAGATCCCCGGCCTGCCTTTGATGGGCGATCTGGTGCTGTGCGCGCCAGTGGTGGAGCGTGAGGCGAGCGAGCAAGGCAAAAGCCTGGACTCGCACTACTGCCATCTGCTGGTACACGGCTTGCTTCATCTGCAGGGCTATGACCACATCGAAGACGATGAAGCCGAGGCAATGGAAGCACTGGAAAGTCAGATCGTCATGTCTTTAGGTTATGATGATCCGTATCGCCTTGATCAAAAAAACGCCTGACCAGAACGCCCTCAACGGCGGGATCAGGCGCTGATCCCCCGGGCATTTAGGAGCAATCATATTTATGGACGAGGCCTCACAGCCTTCCACGTCGCACAAGCCGTCCTGGCTTGAGCGACTGACCCACTTTCTGCTGCGTGAACCTGAAGACCGCGGCGAGCTTGTAGACATCCTCCACTCTGCGTTTGAACGCCATCTGCTGGACGCTGACGCGCTGGCCATGATCGAGGGCGTACTCAATGTCGGCGACATGCAAGTGCGCGACATCATGGTGCCGCGCAGCCAGATGGACGTGATCGACATCGCCACGCCACTGGATGAGTTTGTCCCCTTTGTCATTGAAACCGCCCACTCCCGTTTTCCGGTGATTGATGGCGGCAAAGACAATGTGCTGGGCGTGTTGCTGGCCAAGGATTTGCTGCGCTATTACGCGCTGGATGAAGAATTTGATCTGCGCGACATGTTGCGCCCGGCCGTGTTCATTCCGGAATCCAAGCGCCTGAACGTATTGCTGAAAGACTTCCGCAACAATCGCAACCACATGGCGATTGTGGTCGACGAATATGGCGGCGTGGCCGGCCTTGTGACCATTGAAGATGTCATGGAACAGATCGTCGGCGATATCGAAGACGAATACGACTACGACGAATCCGAAGACAACGTGGTGCTGGATCGCAAAGGCCACTGGCGCGTCAAGGGTCTGACCGAAATTGGCGACCTGAATGAAGCGATCGGCACCGGTTTTTCAGATGAAGAATTCGACACCGTGGCCGGTCTTGTCACCAGCAAGTTCGGTCACGTCCCCAAGCGCGGCGAAACCATCGCCTTTGATGGATACCGTTTCCAGATCGTGCGGGCCGACAGCCGTCGTGTACACAGCGTATTGATTGAAAAACTACCGGAAATCACCGCACCGATCGGTGAAGAAGACTAATCCGGACTCCCCGTCGAACCAAGAACACCATGCGATTTTCTTCCTTGCGCGCCGGACAAAGCGCCTTGCTTGCGGCCAGCGGCGCGCTGACCGTCTTCGCCTTCGCCCCGGTGCGGGCCTTTGCCTTGATGTGGCTGGGCCTTGCCGTCCTGTTTATCCTGACCGGCCGGGCAACCACCGCAAAACGCGCCGCATGGCAAGGTTACGTCTGGGGTCTGGGCTACTTCTGCGCCAACATCTACTGGATCTTCATCAGCCTGCACACCTTTGGCGGCATGCCCGCCTGGATGGCCGCCGGCTGTGTGTTTCTGCTGGCCATGTATCTGGCGCTGTTCCCGGCGCTGGGCGCATGGTTGGGACACCGCGCTGGCACAACCCGGTTCTGGCGCACTGCTATCGCCCTGCCCAGCGCCTTCATCCTGAGCGAATGGCTGCGCGGCTGGTTGTTCACCGGTTTCCCATGGGCCAGCGTCGGCACCTCGCAATTGCCCATGACCCCCCTGGCCGGGTTTGCGCCGGTGCTGGGCGTGTATGGCGTGGGGCTGGTCCTGGCGATCTCGGTCGGCCTGCTCGCTGCACTGCCACGCAAACCCGCAGTGTGGGCCGGCGTGTTGGGGGCCTGGCTGGCTGGCTGGGGCTTGTGGCACGTTCAGTGGACCCACCCTGTTGGGGCGCCGGTCAGCGTGAGCCTGGCGCAAGGTGCCATTCCGCAAGATGAAAAGTGGGCGCAGGAACATTACCTCGATAACTTGCGCATCTATCTGCATCTGACCCGGCAGGCCAAGGGCGATATTGTCATCCTGCCAGAAACAGCCATCCCGTCATTTCTCACGGACACGCCAGACTGGTACCTGGATTACCTGCGCGCGGCCGTAGAGCCGCGGGCACTGGTCACGGGCGTACCGCTGACCGGCAAACACAAAGACGAGTACTACAACTCGGTCATGCTACTGACGGATGACAAAACACCGATCTACAGCAAGCACCATCTGGTGCCATTTGGCGAGTTTGTCCCGGTGCCGGCCCTGTTTGGCTGGATGTACCACTATCTGAACATGCCGCTGGATGGCTTCACGCCGGGTGCCGCCAAACAGGCCCCGTTTGTGATCGGCCAGACCACCCGGCTTGCGCCCAATATCTGTTACGAGGATGTCTACGGTCGGGAGATCATCAACGCACTGCCGCAAGCGACACTGCTGGTGAACGTCTCTAACCTGGCGTGGTTTGATGGTTCCTGGGCCGCATGGCAGCAAACCCAGATGTCGCAGGCACGCGCGCTGGAAACCGGGCGCTGGATGTTGCGGGCGACCAATACCGGCATGACCGCCATCATTGATGAGAAAGGTCAGCTCATCAAGGTACTGCCGGAACGGCAACGCGGGGTACTGGAAGGCATGGCGCAAAACCGGGCCGGTGAAACGCCCTATGCGCGCTGGGGCGACTGGATGGCCTTAGCTCTGGGGGGCTTCTTGTGGCTGCTGGCGGGGTTTTTTGGGCGCAAACACCAGGCGCGTACCAGCCAGACGATCGTGTAAGAACTGTTTGTCGCCGTCAAACCAGGCCCAGGCAAACGGGATAATGCACCAGGCCAGCGAAAACTGTGCCCACGGCAACCAGGATTGATCCACCCGCACCACCACCCACAACGGGACTACTGGCGCAAAACAGAGCAGACACACTGCAAAGCGGATGGACACGGCACGCCAGCCAGGAAGTTCGCCATTGAGTGCGACCAGCCGGATACGCCAGGTCTTCATGGCCAGCGTCTGGCCACCGCGCTTCCAGCACCAGGCAAAATAGCCAAACATGACCACCATCAGCCAGGCAAAAGACAGGTTACGCGCCCAGGGCAAGCGGGAAATCTGATCGACCGGCAAATGGGTAAGAAGCTGAAATACGCCCTGAAACAGCGCGCCGGCCAGCAGCAGCACCGGCACCAGCAGCAACAACTCATACCACCAGGCAAAAAAACGGCGCCACCAGCCCGCGCGACTTGTTACCCCGGCCATTAGCGCTTGGTACCCGCGGCACGCGGTGCGTTGGTGTGCTGCATGACCTGCTGGCGTTGTGCCGGGCTCATGGCTTTGTATTTGCGGTAGTTTTCGCGGGCACGTTCACGTTCTTCGTGCGACATGCTGGCCCATTGGCCAATACGGTCACGCACGCGATCCTGTTGCTCCGGGGAGAGGTTTTCGTAACGCTTGGCCACGCGCATGAGCGTGGCTTTGGAATCTTCTGGCAATTGATCCCATTGGCCGGCCACCGGCGCCAGCACTTCACGCTGTGCCGGATTCAGGTTCTGCCACTCGGCCGGATCGGCAAAGGCAGGAGCCATCAACATTGTCGCCAGCAGAGTGCCGGCGACCAGGATCAGTCGCGTTCTGTGGCTGGCGTATTGGACCATTTTTCAAACCGGGTATCGACAAAGGTATCCAGCGGCACTTCGTCGGCCAGCATCTGGACATCGACGGCAGTGCGCTCGGCTTCGATGGTGCGCACCTGCAGCTGCCAGGCACCGCCAACAGCCAGCAAAAGCGCAAACGCCACGCCGGTACTCCAGGCCGCCGGGTGGGCATGCCATTGTTCAGAGAACCAGTGAGAAGCGCCTGCAAGACGGTTGACCAGCGCGGGACGACGCTGCAATTGGGCCGCACGCGCCACCGCCTGCTGGCGCGCGGCCGCAAGCCGGGCTTGTGCCCTGGCGCTGACCGGTGCCTGATCCAGCACCGTTTTTACTTGTCGACCAAAATCGCTTTCTTTCATAGACGGACCGCTCATTCTCCTGTCCCTCCCCGTTTCCCGTACCAATCAATACCACGCCGCTGCAACCAGACCGAAAGAGAATGTGTGGCCCGCGAACAATGCGTTTTGACGCTGCCTTCTGAACACCCCATTGCGGCGGCGGTCTCTGCAACGTCCAACTCCTCCCAGTAACGCAACATGAAGGCTTCGCGTTGACGTGCAGGTAATTGTGCCACCCCTTCTTCAATCAAGGCCATGGTGCGTGCCTGATCGTGCTCTTCTTCCGGACTGGGCGCCTGCATATCTGCCCCCAGCCATTCGAGCGGATCCCCCGCGTCACCGTCGTCATCCTTGCTTTCGAACGCAGAGAACAACGTCACCCAGAACCCGCGCACTTTCTGCCGACGGAAATGATCACGAATGGCATTTTGCAAAATGCGCTGGAACAGCATGGGCCATTCTTCAGGCGGACGGGTGCAATAGCGGTCGGCCAGACGCATCATGGCGTCCTGCACGATGTCGAGCGCGGTATCTTCATCCTGCACGGCGTATTGCGCCTGCTTGAACGCCCGGCGCTCTACCTCGGCAAGAAATGCCGTCAGCTTGTCCGTTGCGTCGTCCAGGTTGAATTCTCCGTGTGTCGCCACATGGGGCAACAATGGGTTGATTGGGTAGCCGCGAATGTTAACAAAGCGCTGTAAGGATGTCCCTGATTATTTTAGCGATTTACATACCGTAAAAAGCCGCAATGAAACCGGGATCAGCTGCCGCATTGCCCCGCGTCCCCGCGAACGGGCCGCACCACCCCGACAGGCGCGCCGTGCTTGCCAAACGGCATTGATTCGGGTAGGGTTTTGCGTTCTACACCAGTCAAGTAATGCGAACCGGCCTAACCGGCCTGTTCGCGCCGAACGGCAACCGCCAGCGCATTTATATCTGGTCGTCACTTTGCGGGCCACAAGCCCTTGCATGTAGGGTTGCACAAACGGGTCACCCCCTGGTCGTCAAGAGGAGCCGCGCCACACGCACGGATGCACGCACACCCGCGTTCATCAATCGCGTTATACGGTACGGTTAACTTCGATACGGCCCGGTATTTACCGTTTATGCGAGCTCTTTGACGGCGGCAAGCCCGGTACAGATCAAATCAGGATCGCAATCGATGTCCTCTGGATATATTGCGAGCAAGGCCCCGGCGGATCGTCCATCCCGCGCTGTGAACAGGCGCGTGCATGCCCCATTGTGGTTTCGCCTCTTTACCCCTTTGCTCGTAAGCCATTGCGGTGCTGATCCCGTTAATTCGTTTGCACAAAGGTTGACCCATGGAGATTTCGGGCTCTGAAATACTGGTGCGCTGTCTGCAGGAAGAAGGCGTTGAATTCGTCTTCGGTTATCCTGGTGGCGCAGTCCTTGAAATTTACGATGCGATCTTTCGCCAGACCGCATTCAAGCACGTCCTCGTTCGTCACGAACAAGCTGCTGTCCATGCCGCTGACGCGTACTCGCGTTCCAGCGACAAGGTGGGCGTAGCGCTGGTGACCAGCGGCCCCGGCGCGACCAACGCGCTGACCGGCATTGCGACGGCGTATATGGATTCCATCCCGCTCGTGGTCATTTCCGGCCAGGTGGGCACCAGCGCCATTGGCCTGGATGCCTTCCAGGAAGTGGACATGGTGGGTTGCTCGCGTCCGATCGTGAAGCACAACTTCCTGGTGAAGGATGTGCGCGATCTGGCCGAAACCATCAAAAAAGCGTTCTACATTGCATCCACCGGCCGTCCGGGCCCGGTCGTGATCGATATCCCCAAAGATGTCTCGATCCTCAAGACCGAATACAAATACCCGGAAAGCGTGACCATCCGCAGCTATTCGCCGCCGACCAAGGGTCACCCGGGCCAGATCAAAAAGGCGATCCAGCTGATCGCGGAAGGCAAGCGCCCGTTCCTGTATGTGGGCGGTGGCGCCATTCAGGGCCGTGCCGCCAAAGAAGTCACGGAACTGGCGACCATCCTAGGCATTCCGGTCACCAATACGCTGATGGGCCTGGGCGCCATTGACGGCACGCACCCGTCGTTTGTCGGCATGCTGGGCATGCACGGCACGTACGAAGCCAACCTGGCCATGCAGTACTGTGACGTGCTGATTGCGGTGGGCGCGCGCTTTGATGACCGTGTCATCTCCGTGCCGAATCATTTCCTGTCCAACCCGAAGAAGATCATCCACATTGATGTGGACCCGTCTTCGATCGCCAAGCGCGTGAAGGTGGACATCCCCATTGTGGGCGACGTCAAGCACGTGCTGACCGACATGATTGCGCACCTGCGTGAATCCGGTCTGCGTCCGAACCCGGCCGCGCTGGATGCCTGGTGGAATCAGGTCAACGAATGGCGCAAGCCCAACAGCTTGCTGTACACGCCATCGACTGAGGTCATCAAACCGCAGCACGTTATCCAGACCCTGTGGGATGTGACCGGTGGCAATGCCATTGTGACGTCCGACGTGGGTCAGCATCAGATGTGGGCTGCGCAGTACTACAAATTCCGCCGCCCCAAGCAATGGATCAACTCTGGCGGTCTGGGCACGATGGGCTTTGGCCTGCCGGCCGCCATGGGCGCGCAGCTGGCCAATCCGGATGCACAAGTCGCTTGTGTGACCGGTGAGGGCTCCATCCAGATGAACATTCAGGAACTCTCGACCTGCAAGCAGTACCACACGCCGGTCAAGGTGCTGAGCCTGAACAACCGTTACCTTGGCATGGTGCGTCAGTGGCAGGAGTTCTTCTACGGCACGCGTTATTCCGAGTCGTATATGGATGCGCTGCCAGACTTTGTGAAAGTGGCAGAGGCCTATGGTCATGTCGGCTTCAAGGTCGAGAACCCGGCCGACGTGGAACCGGTACTGAAAGAAGCGTTCAGCGCCAAACTCAAAGAGCGTCTGGTGTTTATCGACTTCCGTACTGACCAGACCGAGAACGTGTTCCCGATGGTGCAGAACGGTCGTGGTCTGAACCAGATGGACTTGCCCCCGCACATGGCCGGCATGCAGCAATCGCCGTTCGAAAACAACCGTGACTACGGCAACTTGAGCTAAGGGAATGAACATGCGCCATATTCTGTCCATTCTCATTGAGAACGAAGCCGGGGCCTTGTCCCGCGTGACGGGCCTGTTTTCCGCCCGCGGCTACAACATTGATTCGCTGACCGTACAGACCACCGAAGACCCGACCCTGAGCCGTATGACCATTGTCACGCACGGTTCGGACGAAGTGATCGAACAGATCACCAAGCAGCTGAACAAGTTGATTGAAGTGGTCAAGGTGATCGATCTGAACGAATCTGATCACATCGAGCGCGAACTGATGCTGATCAAGGTGCGTGCAACGGGCAAGGATCGCGAAGAAATGAAACGGATGGCGGATATTTTCCGTGGCCGTATCATTGACGTGACCGAAAAGACCTACACCATTGAATTGACCGGCCCGGGTGAAAAGCTGGATGCTTTTATCAAGGGGCTGGATTCGACTGTCATTCTGGAAACCGTGCGGACGGGTGCTTCTGGCATCGGCCGTGGTGAACGTATTCTTAAAATCTAGTGAGGCGTGAGGCGTGAGGCGTAAGGTGAAAAAAACACCACCCCTCACTCCTCACTCCTCACTCCTCACAGGAGTAAACAAATGAAAGTTTATTACGATAAAGACGCCGACCTCTCCCTGATCAAGGGCAAGAATGTCACCATCGTTGGCTACGGTTCCCAAGGCCACGCCCACGCCCTGAACCTGAAGGATTCCGGCGTGAACGTCACCATCGGCCTGCGCAAGGGCGGTGCCTCCTGGTCCAAGGCGGAAGGTTCGGGCTTTGCCGTGCAAGAAGTTGCCGACGCCGTGAAGGCCGCCGACGTGGTCATGATCTTGTTGCCGGATGAAAACCAGCCGGACGTGTACAACAAGGAAATCGCCCCGAACATCAAGCAAGGCGCCGCACTGGCTTTTGCTCACGGTTTCAACATCCATTACAACCAGATCGTGCCGCGCGCTGACCTGGACGTGATCATGATCGCTCCGAAAGGCCCGGGCCACACCGTGCGTTCCGAATACCTGAAAGGCGGCGGTGTACCGAGCCTGATCGCTGTGTACGCGGACAAGTCCGGCAAGGCACGCGATATCGCTCTGTCCTACTCTGCAGCCAACGGCGGCACCAAGGGCGGCGTGATCGAAACCAACTTCCGTGAAGAAACCGAAACCGATCTGTTCGGTGAACAAGCTGTGCTGTGTGGTGGCGCTGTTGAACTGGTGAAGGCCGGCTTCGAAACCCTGACCGAAGCAGGTTACGCTCCGGAGATGGCTTACTTCGAATGCCTGCACGAACTCAAGCTGATCGTTGACCTCATGTACGAAGGCGGCATCGCCAACATGAACTACTCGATCTCCAACAACGCCGAATATGGCGAGTACCTGACCGGTCCGGAAGTTGTGACCAGCGCGACCAAGGCCGCGATGAAGCACGCACTGACCCGCATCCAGACTGGCGAATACGCCAAGCAGTTCATCCTGGAAGGCAAGACCAACTACCCGGCCATGACCGCACGCCGTCGTCTGAACGCAGAGCACCCGATCGAGAAGGTCGGCGCCCAACTGCGCGCAATGATGCCGTGGATTGCCAAGAACAAGCTGGTTGATCAGTCCAAGAACTAAGACTGGTTGATGGCTTGAACAAAAAAGACCCGCTGCTGCGGGTCTTTTTTTATGCCTTGCGTCTGCAGATCAGGCGGGCGCTTTCTCGCCCAGTGGCAACACCACGCGGCCATAAACCTCGTTGAGCACCTGTGCCAGCGCGGCGTACATGGCCGACAGACCGCAGAAGATGCCTTCCCAGCCGGCAATACGTCCGATCATGGCGTCGCCCAGCGCATCACCCACTGCCAGCAAGGCAAACAGGATGACCAGCGAGCCAAATACCACCCGTGTCGCCAGATTCATGGTGAGCGTGCCGACAAACATCACGGCGGTAAAGAGGCCCCACATGACAAAAAACGCCACCATGCCCCCGCTGGCCGTTGGCACGGCCACGCCCAGCCTGGGCAGGATCAACAAGGCCACCAGCGTTAGCCAGAACAGGCCGTACGAGGTGAACGCCACCGTGCCAAAGGTATTACCCTTTTTCCATTCCATCAGCCCGGTAAACACCTGGGCGAGGCCACCATAGAAGATGCCCATGGCGAGGATCATGCTGTTGAGCTCATACAAGCCAGCGTTGTGCAGATTGAGGAGGACGGTGGTCATGCCAAACCCCAGCAGGCCCAGCGGGGCGGGATTGGCGGTTTGATCGGCGGGGTAAGACATGGGGGCTTCCTTGGCAAAATTGCTTGCTTTGCGCGCGCGCAAAGGGCGAGATTCTGCAGCGGAATCGCAATCGACCAATCGATGTTAAATCAAACAATGTGGTCGGATTTCCCTGAAAAAGAGCACTTTCATGCTGTTATGCATGCCGATGGCCATGCCACCCCAAGGCCAGTCACTTTCGTGGAAGGTGCTCCACTGCCGTTCCTGACAGTGGGCTTTGTATCCGGTCGGCAATATAATTGCCGCCTTATTTAATCATCTCCCTCATTCATCCCTCCAGCATGAAGACCCACCACATTTCCCTGATGTTGTCCTGCCTGATTCTTGGCGCTTGTTCAAACCTCTCCAGTCCAGCCTACCTGACGCGCTCTTACGCCGAGCCTGAGGCGGGGCCACGTGCGCGCATGCGTATCGTGACCAACGGGGTGGTCCGGCTGATTCCGGATGCAGATTGCCACGATGAATCCAAAGGGGTGGGCGGCATTGCGGCCAACAATGCCATGACCTTGCTGACCGACAGTCATTTAAACCGTCAGAAACTGGGCATGCCTGGGCAAAACATGGAGGCCCACGTGATGGTTTCTGAGGTTTACGTTCAGGCAGGCAAACCGGTCAATATCGATTTCATGGCCCAGCAAGATGCCGGCAATGGCAATGCCTGGCTCTGCGCTTCAGACTGGACTTTTGTGCCGGAGGAAGGCAAGGACTACGAGGTGCAAGGGCGTCAGTATGGCGCTCAATGCATTTTGAGAGCCACTTTACTGGACGGCCAGGCGGTTGGCCGCCCGGCGCTCAGAACGTGCCCGGCCAAATAACCGGGCATCGCCGTTCCACTTTGCGGGTAGCGAGAAAGGTTACGCCAGCACCGACCAGCACCCCCAGGCAATCGCCCCGCCAATCAAACCCAGCGCGGCCAGACGCGGGCCGTGCAGACGGGACCACAGCAGAAAGCCGGTAATGCACAAGGTAATGAGGGCGCCCGCCAGAGTATCAACCAGCAAAATCCAGCCCACGCCAGCGCCTACGCCTTTGTGCAGGTTGGTGATCACGCCCCAGAAGTTGGTGTCGGTGCGTTTGACTTCTGCCAGGCTGTTGCCTTCGGTCCAGGTGGCGCTGACGCTGTAGTTGGGCTTGGCCAGCGTGACTTGCCACTCTGCCGGTTTTTGCACCGGCTTGTCATTCCAGATCACTTCCTTGGCCGGCGTGGTGCGTACGCGGGCGTGGCCGGGGATGCCGGCATACTGGCTGAACCATTTGCCAAAGGCTTTCGGGTCATCCCGCGCGTCAGCCGGCACTGGCACTTGCACCGCACTCTCAATCGGCGTGACGGCGTTGATTTTCATCTGGGCGCGGTGGTTAAGCACAAAGCCGGAGATGCCAAACATCAGGCCCAGCGCAGCGCCCCACAGGCCCAGCCAGGCGTGGACGCGTTTGAGCCATTTCAGGAAGTTGCCGGTACGCAGGCGGTCGGGCAGGAAGCCTTTGTGGTTTTCGGCAAGCAGGCTGTTGATCATGTGTTACTCCACATTCTGAGCAGGTTGTGATAGTTGCCGACCAGCGTGGTACGCGCGCTGTCGTCGGCCTGGGTGCGATTGAGGGTCTGGATGGCAGTGTCGAGTTCGTACAGCAGCGTGCGCTGGCCGTCGTCCCGCACCATGCTTTGAATCCAGAAAAAACTGGCCAGCCGGGTGCCACGGGTCACCGGGGTGACGCGGTGCAGGCTGGTGGAGGGGTAAATAATCATGTCGCCCGCAGCCAGCTTGACCGCGTGCATGCCGTAGCTGTCTTCAATCTGCAATTCGCCCCCGTCGTATTCGTGCGGTTCGGCAATGAACAGCGTGGCGGAGATATCGGTGCGGATCTTGCGGCCGCCGCTGCCGGGAATGATGCGGATGGAACCATCGACGTGACTCCCAAAGGTCATGCCTTCGCCATAGCGATTGAACATGGGTGGGTAGATCACGTCGGGCAGACAGGAACTGATAAAGAGCGGGTTGCGCTCCAGCATGGCCAGGATCAGATCACCCAGTTCATGCGCCACGGGCGAGTGTTCGTCGATCTGCTGGTTGTGTTTGACCGGCGCGCCCTGAAAACCGGCGGTAACGCGGCCATCCACCCAGGCGGCGCCGGCGTTTTCCAGCGCCTGGCGCACATGGCGCAGTTGCTCCGGGTTCAGCACTTGAGGTATGCGGACTAACATGACATTCCTTGATGGCAAACCACAGTACGGACAACGCCGCCCCGGCGCGGATTGCGGCAGGGCGGCGTCATGACGACTGCGGATTACGGGTGGTACGACAGCGTCAACAACGCGGTGCGGGCAATACCCGGCGTGGCGCGGCCGCCGTCAGAGGCAATCACCGAGTCGTAGTAATACTTGTCGGTCAGGTTCAACAGGTTCAGGCGAACGTCATAGGTCTTCTGGTGGTACGCCACGGTGGCATCCCAGCGGGCATAGCCCGGCACCAGCACGACGTTATTGTTGGCCGCATACCGGCTGGACATCGCCAGCACGCCACCGCCGATTTCCCAATCATGCGTCAGGCTGTACGTGCTCCACACGGTAGCGGTGTTCTTGGGCGTATTGGCCAGCACCTTGCCGGCGGTGCCGTCCAGCGCGCTTTCCACCTGACCATCCAGGTAGGTGTAACCCGCGAACATTTGCCATTGCTTGGTGATCCGGCCAGCGACGCCGACTTCAAAACCATCCACGCGCACATCGCCATCCAGCTGGTACAAGCCCGTGGTGGCGTCTTGCGTGCGGGCATTGGTCTTTTCAATGCGGAACAGCGCGGAGTTCAGCGACAGATCACCGCTGAAGAAGTCCCACTTGCCGCCCACTTCATAAGACCGGTTCTTTTCCGGGTCCAGGTTCTGCGTGCCGTTGGTGAGCGTGAGCGCTTCCAGCGACGGGTTGAACGAGGTGCCATAGCTGACGTAGTAAGACTGGGCATCGGTCGGCTGGTAAATCAGGCCGGCGCGGACGCTGGTGAAGTTGGTGTCATTGCTGGCCGAGAGCGGCAGGCTGACCGAGTTGTGGATATCGCCATCGAAACGATCCCAGCGCAAGCCGGCAATGGCCTTCCATTGCGGGGTGAACTCAATGGTGTCGTTGGCATAGAACGCCAGCGAATTGGCCGTCGATTCCGCGTAGTTACCCTTGGTGCTGACCGAGTTGGCCGGGCTGGACAGGTGCGCCGGGTTCAACATGTCCACAATCGGCAGATTGTTGCGGCTGTAGGACTGGTTCTCGTACTTGTCGTAGCCGATTTCCGCCCCGGCCAGTACGGTGTGCTTGACGCTGCCCGTGTTGGTCTTCCAGATCAGGTCGGTCTGGTTGTAGACGGATTGATCGGTGATATTGCGGTCATGGCTGGCCAGTTGCACCCGCAGCGACGACAAAGGCAACGTGGTCGGGTTGCCTTTGGTGCGATCCAGCGCAACGCCACTGGGGGTCAGCACGGTCGAGAGCGCCGTTTCAATGGCGTCGGTTTCGTAATGGCTGTACTGCGTGTTGTTGCGCAGAGTCAGGCTGTCGTTGATCTTGTGCTCGATATCGGCACGCACCGTCGCCACGGTCTGGTTGGTGCGGTCATCGGTCAAACCGTAGAAGTTGCTCTTGTCGACATTGGCCGGACGCCCATTCACCGACGGGATGCCGTAATCGGGCATATCGTGGTTATGTTCCAGCAGGGCCGACAGCGTAATGGTGGTCGGGTCGCCAATACCAAAGGTCACCGACGGCGCCAGGCCCACATCCTGGTTAGAGATCACATCCCGGCTGGAATGCTGGTCTTGTGCCATGCCTTCGATACGCCATGCGGCGTGATCATTGATGGCATGACCGGTATCGAACGTCGCGCGGTAACGGTCATCGGTGCCGATGGTCACGTCCACTTCGCCCACCGGGGCCAGTTGCGGCTTCTTGCTCACCTGGTTGATCACGCCACCAGTCGAACCACGGCCAAACAGCATGGACGACGGGCCCTTCAACACTTCCACCTGATCCAGATAGAACGTATCGCGATAGTACTGGCCACGATCGCGCACGCCATCCAGATAAATATCCGTGCGGGCAGAGAAGCCGCGCAGGTTGATGTTGTTACCGATCTGGCCGCCTTCTGCGCCGCCAATGGTAATGCCCGGCACGTTGCGCAGTGCATCGGTCAGCGAGGCCACACCCTGGGCATCCATGACCGCGCGGTTCACCACCGTCACGGTTTGCGGGATGTCGCGCACAGCGGTCGGCACCTTGCCGCCCACGGTGGAGACATTGCCGTTGTAATCGGTGCGGGTCTGCTCACGATCTGCAGCAGCGTTGACGTTCACGGTCTGCAGGGTTTGTTCTGCAGCGGCAGGTTGGCTTGCTATGTCATCTGCATAAGCGGCGGATGCGGTAAAGGCTGCGGCCACAAGGGCGGCAATCGGCTTACGGGCCATGGGCATGATGCAATGTCTCCGGGGGACTTGGCTGCGTGGCGTTAAACCACGGCACTTGTTAGGTCCGCATGCTCAGATGCATCCCACCGGCAAGCACAAGCCCGGGCAGCCCTGCCCGAACCTGCTTTTGATCAACCTGCCCTGAGATACATATCCGGCGAGCGGATTTTCTTTTTGGTTTCGCCTGCAATGGCTTTGCAAATGCGAAGGGTTATCATTATCATATTGGTCTTCGCACAAACGCAAGTAATTCTCATTTAGATATGGATCGCAACCAGGCAACCCGTCTCGGGCTGGTCACCGGCGCACATGTGCTGTTGATTGGCGCGCTGCTGCATACCGTGCAGACCCAACCGCCCCTGCCACCCAAAGAAATTACGGTGACGCTGGAAACACCCGCGCCACTGCCCGTGGTTGCGCCACCAGAACCCAAACCGCCGCAGCCCAAGCCACGCCCACAGCCCGTGATCAAGCGCGAGCCAGTGCCCAAACCGCTGCCGAAAATTCCGGTCGCCAGGCCCGATCAGGTCGCCACCGAACCGCCCCCCAAGCCCGTGCCGGAAACCCCGCCACCGCAGCCTGAGGTCAAACCTGCTCCGGCGCCGGCCCCCGCGCCCGCCCCGGTATCGCAACCCCGGGTCGATGCCAACGCCACTGGCAACATGAAGCCGCCCTACCCGCCGGTATCCCGCAAGTTGGGCGAAGAGGGTCGTGTGTTGCTGGAGGTCTATATCGAGGCCAATGGCAGCGTGGGCGATATCCGCATCAAACAGTCCAGCGGCTTCCCGCGGCTGGATAACTCGGCCCTGGAAACCGTGCGCAAGTGGAAATTCACCCCTGCCAGACAAGGCGGGCAGCCGATTGCCATGTGGTACGTGCAGCCGGTGACGTTCTCACTCAGCCAGTCTTGAACGCACGTATCAAACAAACCCGGTCGTGCCACGGTGCGGCCAGCCCGGATTTTTGAATTCTGAAATTCTGAAATAACAAGGAGTCAATCCATGCAACCGCAACAGTTCAGCCTGTCCCACCTGTGGGCCCAGGGTGATTTTGTCACCCACGCCATTGCCCTGATCTTGCTGGTGATGTCCATCTCCAGCTGGTATGTGATCGTCACCCACACCCTGCGCCTGATGGCCAACCGCCGCCGCGCCGCCGCCGCGCATGACTTCTGGCATGCCCATCGCTTTGACGAAGGCCTGGCACAACTGACCGGCAAGACCCAGGACAACCCGTTCCGCCTGCTGGCGCTGGAAAGCCAGGCCGCCGTGGCACACCACCGCGACAATCAGGCCGATCTGCATGGTCAGCTCTCGCTGAATGACTGGCTGATCAGCAGCCTGAACGGTGCCATTGAAGAAGGTACGGAGCGCATGCAACGCGGTCTGTCCCTGCTGGCTTCCGTTGGCAGCACGGCACCGTTTGTGGGTTTGTTCGGTACGGTGTGGGGCATTTATCACGCGCTGATTGGCATCTCTGCCGCGGGCGCCGCCAGTATCGACAAGATCGCCGGCCCGGTGGGCGAAGCGCTGGTGATGACGGCATTTGGTCTGGCGGTCGCCATCCCGGCAGTGTTGGCCTACAACGCGCTGGTGCGCGGCAACCGCGCCGTAGTCGGCAAGCTCAACCGTTTTGCCCAGGATCTGCACGCTTACTTTGTCACCGGCGCCCCGGTGGCTCGCGAACAAGCCCAGTCCAAGCCGCAACTGGCGGTGGTCAACGGCCAGCCCAAGAACGCGGGGTAAGGGATCATGGCATTCAGCAAATCCATTGGTGACAACTCGGACGTGATGAGCGAAATCAACATGACGCCGCTGGTCGACGTGATGCTGGTGCTGTTGATCATCTTCATGCTGACTGTGCCGGTACTCACGCATGCCGTTAAAGTGAACCTGCCGCGCGCCGCCAATCAGCCGGAAGTGGTCAAGCCGGAATCCATCAATATCTCCGTCACGGAAGATGGCTCGGTCTACTGGGATGAAGCCAAACTGAGCGATGCCGAATTCAAGCAGCGCCTGGCCGTGGCCGCCGCCAAAGAGCCGCAACCGACCATGCGCCTGCGCGGGGATCGCAAAGTGCAGTATGAATATGTGGCCAAAACCATGGCCGCGATTCAGCAAGCCGGTATCGAAAAGCTGGGCTTTGTGACCGAACCCGGTACGCAATAAGCCAGCCTGCTCCGCCAGTTGCAAACAAAGCGCCCATGGGGCGCTTTTTTCATGTCTGCCGCTCAGCCAGGTGGGCGGAACCGTGCCATGTGGCGGGGCCTCCAACCGGGTTCTGGACGCACCCCATCCACCCCACGTTCCTGGAGGCCCACATGAGCAAACCGCAATGGCAGCCTGCCCAAGCACTGGCAGCCCAACATCACCCCCGCTATCCGGGTGAAACGCTGGCCTATCGTGAAGCCCGCAACGCCTTGCTGGCCGAAGAAATTGAACTACGCCGGCAAATTGAGCGCGTCGCCGCCCTGCGCCGCACCCTGCCCACCAGCGGGGATGTGCCGCAGCACTACCGCTTTGACAGTGCGGATGGCCCGGTCACGCTGCAACAGATGTTTGGTGAGCACGACACACTGGTGATCTACCACTGGATGTTTGGCCCGCAGCGCGAACGGCCCTGTCCCATGTGTACTTGCCTTTTGAGCGCCCTTAACGGCGAAATGCCAGACATTCTGCAACGCGTCGCCTTTGGCGTCGTCGCCCGCGCGCCCATCGAGCGCATGCAGGCGTTTGCCAAAGAGCGCGGCTGGCACCACCTGCGACTGTATTCAGCCGGGGGCAGCAGTTTCAACCAGGACTACATTGGCGAAGACCCGAACGGGGACGATACTCCCGGCCTGAATGTGTTTGTACGTATTGGCGACAGCATCAAACACTTTTACGGCGACGAAATGGGCCCGGACACCGCCGACCCCGGCCAGGACCCGCGTGGCGCGCCCGACCTGATGCCACTGTGGAATATTCTGGATCTGACGCCAGGCGGGCGGGGGACGGATTGGTATCCGCAGCTGGATTACACGGCGGATGGGGGGCATTGCCACTGAGTGTGGCCGGATCGCCCAGCGTTGTAGCCCGGATGAAGGCCGCCAGGCCGGGAATCCGGGGTAGCCCTGACCGTTCCTGCCAACTCAACGACGATTGCAAGGCGGAAGGTCATTTTTGCCACTGTTGCCACCCCGGATGCTCGCTGCGCTTCATCCGGGCTACAGCGTGGGCGGCCCGTTGCAGCCCCATCCCCATAACGGCATCAGGCTGATGCCGTTATTATTGAAAGTGCTTGTGCGTGTGCTGCGCATAACCGTCTCCTCACCGGCATAATGACCGGCTCCCTTTGCGCCCACCCCACAACCATGCGCCTGCTGCTGCAACCTGCCTTGATCGATGGACTTTTGCTGGGTCTGGATCGCCCACGGCAAACCCTGACCGGATGGCGGCGCTTTATCTGCGAGTTTGTGTGCTTTGGTCTGCGACAAGCCCGTGCCTGCTTGTTTGCCTTTCTGTTCTTCGCCGCTGTGTTCGCCGTACCGCGCACCGGGATCGCCGGTATTCCCCGTTACGACGCCTTGTTGATTCTGGCGCTACTGATTCAGGGCTGGATGCTCTGGGCCAGGCTGGAATCATTCGATGAATTCAAGGCCATCATGCTGTTTCACGCGGTGGGCTTTGTGCTGGAAGCCTTCAAGGTCTCTGGCAGCGTACAGTCCTGGTCCTACCCAGACTTTGCCTACACCAAAGTGCTGGGCGTGCCCTTGTTTTCCGGTTTCATGTACGCGGCGGTAGGCAGCTATATCACCCAATCCTGGCGCTTTATGGATTTGCGCATTCGCCATCACCCGCCGTACTGGATGGCGACGCTGGTCGCTGTCCTGATCTACCTGAATTTCTTCACACATCACTATATCGGCGACTATCGCGGTTATATCGCGGCGGGCGTGCTGGGGTTGTACGCGCGGACCACGGTCATTTATCGCCCGCTGGACCGGGACCGGCACATGCCTCTGGTGCTGGCGTTTGTGCTGATCGGGTTCTTTATCTGGCTGGCCGAAAACATCAGCACGTTTTATGGGGTATGGAAATACCCCAACCAGTTGGGCGCCTGGTCCGCCGTGCATATCGGCAAGTGGAGTTCCTGGTCGCTGCTGGTCATCATGACCTTTACCATCGTGGCGCACCTCAAGCACATCAAGGCGCGCATTCATATTCCGGACTAGGCCGTTACCGCTTTGATGCGTGTGGCTGCCATCGTTTTAACCGCAAGCGCAAAGCGCCCATTTACCGTATGTAGCCCGTTGGGCTGTGAGCTGCATTACCCAGACGGTTACAGCGTTACCCCGCGATTTACCCAAGTCATTTTGCCGCTTACTGATTTAACACAATGAGTCCTGATCGGCTGTCAATCAACCTTGCAATAGCGGTCGATATTACTTCTGCACCCAAGGGCTACTGACATTCTGATAACAAGAGCGGGATAACAGGACCGTATCCGCACGTCAACGCCCGATTACCGCAGGCATGACCGCCGGATGAAAGTCGTCATATTTCAAGGAGTTCATTGTGTTTGTAATTCTGGAGTCCAGCAAGGAAATCAGCACTGCCGAACGTAAACTGGAAGCAACCCTGCGACGGGAGTTCACGCAGAATGCGGTGAAGAAGATCGGATTTCGTGGTGGTGCTGAAGAGCAAGCCCAGGTTATTCACAATGGGCAGTACTGGTTCTGGTCAACGGACCATAACGCGGAAACTGTGGCAAACCCACGGCGATTGCACTGGTTTGGTTTGCTCAACGCGGGCCCAGTTTTACAAATTACCCTGGAAATCAACACCCTCTATGAGGGATATAACAATCAAATTGCAGGGTTCTTCGCAAAGGACCCATCAAGCGGCCAGGTTTATCTCTTTCATTCCGGAAAAATTGGTGGTGGCGCCACTGGTGTAGGCAAACACGCCTTCATGATCTGGAACCAGATTCGGCCAATGAAAGTCATCGATTCCTCAGGGGGTATTCGTGAAGGTGTGTTAGTCATGCCAGTGGATGGAAAGGCCGCAACGCGTTCCGCGGTGAAATATATCGAATCCGTTGCGAAGTTCAAGCATGAAGTGAGTCAGGGATTACTGGAAAGCGCCGATTTCCTGGACAAAGAACAAGTCTGGAAAGACTATTTCAGTGAGGTGGGTTATCAACGGACCGGGATACGTAGTGAATTTGACTATCTATCCAGGCATGCCGAGGTCGTCGAAGCTTTATACCACTGGCGTCAATCACAGCCCATGGCGCATGCTGCCAGGATAGTCAAAAACGGCCTTATTGATTTAGGCGTTGTGGCTCAGGACGGCCTGATTGAATTGTATGAAGTGAAGACGAGTGTTGACCGGAGCGATATTTACCAGGCACTGGGGCAACTCATGATTCACGGCCCACGCCACGCATGCCAAAAGACAATCGTTCTGCCTGCACGTTCGCCCTTACCAGAAGATATCCGGAATTCCCTTGCTCTTATTGGCATAAACATTAAATGGTATCGGCTTGGCGATACTGCTGTTGCTTTTCTTGAAAATCCGGGAAACCACTGAAAGAAGGTCCAATCGCAGCCAGGAGATGTAGCTACCCAGCGTTTTGCCATCAACCAAGCCAGCTACATCTCACCTTGGTAGCAAAGATTTTTTGTAGGCCCTATGAATATGGTCTCAGCGCAGCAGGTTACCGCCCTTGCCACCTGTTTCGACCTCGAAACACCTTAGCTCTTCAGGGGAGTCGATGACGGACCAGAGTGAAGGCCGCGATGGGACCAAAAAGCAGGAGGCGGCGACCCGCTGCAGTATGATTTCCACACCAGTCAAAGCCGGGCCTACGCGGTTTCCCGTCGTGGGGAACGGGAATACGGGCTTTTGAGTCTAATGTCCGCAATATCGGATATTAATGCGTTACCGTCCGTTTTAACGCACATTTATCATCCGCCATCTGACAACGTACTATACTCGTTATATCGGACATTAAATCGATACAGACTGGTTTGGCGGACATGAAAGGTAAACAGAACGTTTTGTTGAGCGCGGCACTGACCAAAGAAATGGTCGAGATTGGCGAAAAGCTGCGCCGGCTGCGCACCGCGCGCAAGGTGCGTCAGGCCGATGCCGCCGTGCGTGCCGGCATCGCGCGCAGCACGGCATCGCGCATTGAGAGCGGCGACCCCGCATTGGCCATAGGTCAGCTTCTACGGTACCTGGATGCAATCGCGCCGGGCGTATCCCTGCTGTCGCTGCTCTCCGAGGATGACCCTGCCCTGCTGAGCCTTGCCGACCGAGAGAAGACAAAGCGCGTGCGGGTGCTCTCACAGTCCGAACGCGAAGAACTCGACTTCTAAGGACCGCACATGGCAACCAGAACAACCAAACTCACCACCTTCGCATGGCTTGGCGATGCGTTCGAGCCGTGCGGCTTACTGACACTCACCGAAGACGGCAACACGTTGGTGGCCTCTGAATTCGCTTATGGTTTGCGCTATCTCCAGCGTCAAAACCGCATTGAAGTAGACCCGGTGAGTCTTGGATTAACCCGCCTTGACCGGGTTGAGGGCAATGCGCTATTTCCCGCCAATCGATTGCCCTTCTTTGGTGGCATTCGTGACGCCTCCCCCGACTCATGGGGCCGCAGGGTCATTGAATCCAAGCTAAGGGCGCCGGTGAACAGCCTGCCTGAGTCCACGTATCTGCTTGAGGCGGGCGGCAACCGGGTCGGTGCGCTGGATATCCGTCGGGACCTGCATACGCCTACGCATAATGGGATTAACCCGGAGATTGGTCTGGGCTACTTGATGGAGGCGGCAGACCGCATCGAGGCCGGCGAAGAAGTCCCAGCGAGACTGGAGGCAATCTTTACTGAGGGCACTGCACTGGGTGGGGCCCGCCCGAAGGCAACCATCCGTAACGAAAACGGCTGCCTGCAGCTGGCCAAGTTTCGGAGCCGGACTGACCGGTTCGACATGCCTAAGGTCGAAATGGCCGCGCTACGCCTCGCTGTAGAATGCGGCCTGACGGTGCCGCCTGTGGGTTGCGTGGACGTGGGTGGTCGCAGTGTCATGCTGATTCACCGTTTCGACCGCTATTGGTCCGAATCCGCGACGACGCCCTTGCCACGGGAATGGATGCTGACTCAGCCTGGTGATGGACTGCTTGAGCGTCGCATACCCTTTATCAGCGCACTGACGCTGGTGGGATGCTCTGAGGAAGAGTCGCGACTGAAGTCGTACATGGACATCGCCCAAGGTGTTCGCACCTACATCCATCCTGACATGGTGGCGCTGAATCTCTCTGAACTGTTTGGCCGCATGGTCTTCAACATCTTCGTCACCAACGACGATGACCATTTGCGCAATCACGGCTTCATCTACGACGATGGGCTGAAGGGCTGGCGACTCAGCCCGCTATATGACGTCATGCCTCGACCGGGCGTTGCCCAAGAGCGGCAACTGCATCTGGGCGTTGGCCAACAGGGCAAACTGGCTACCCTGGACAATGCACTGTCGTCTTGCGCGGCCTTCGGCCTGAGTGAGGCGCAAGCCATCGCCCGCTTTGCCGCCATCTGGTCCAAGGTACGTGAGTGGAAGGTTTTCTTTGAAGAGTACGGAGTGGCCGGCGCAGATATTAACGCTGTAGAGAGCGCGTTCCGGCATGTGAGGGACATTGCTTCGCCGGATTTGGTTGAAAAGATACAGGCGCAGCCCTAAAGACGCCAATTCCGATATTAGGTTGGAGGTCCTACAGGGGAGTCAAAGACCCAACATGAAAACAGCCCCGTAAGTCATTGACTAACGGGGCTGTTTTGACAATCCCAGTTGAATTGCTGTTTCCAGCAGAGGTACACGACCTCCGGAGCATCGGAGCAAAATACGCTGACGCAAGCATTCCCGGCCACTACCAACCATTCGCGTCGTTCCTTTTCAAGTCCCTGCAATGCATCTTCTTCCTCTTTCCAGCCTCCTTCAGTGACCTCCAACAGGTGGCAACCACCTGGAAACTCGGCTGACGTCATATAACGCATCAACTCAAGCTCGTCGAGTAAGCGAAACCCACCCAAGAGGCCTGGAAACGTCAATCTAATGCCGCTAGCGTGACCGTTCCAGTCGAGCGAACTCATCACGACGACAATAAGGTCACCATTCATATACTCCAGAGAATGAATGTTTGAGTTCGACTCAATACCGTTGGCGGGAAGGTAGGCTTGAGCTTTGAATACAGCATTTGCCATCATTTTCCCAGATTCGTATTAGCTGGGCTCTACGATAACGTCCTCGGACTCTGGTGGATAGTTCGCCAGGGTGTCCGCCAACTCCCTTCGCGCCACTTTCTCCACAGAGCTAATGGGGGCATACTTCGCGGTGAACGTAGAGGAAAGGCGAAAGAAAGGGGACCGAGTCCGGCCGTCCATTTCGTTGAATGTTCCCGATTACCCGGACGATTTCAAGCAATAGCCCCTCTGGAGCTTCGAAAACCCTCATCTGCCAAGCCTTGCAGGTTCTCTTTGGTAACCCAATGACCACACTTGAACGAAACGCCGCGCTCGAATTTCACGACTCCGAGGTTCGAGATGTTGAAGCAAGTACGAATACGGTTACCGTCAATTTTGCGGCGGCTTACGTACATCGTTCCGAGGGCCGGCCAGCAATCGATGCTGGCTCTGGTTACATGCAGTCAGTTCAATTGGTGTTCGCCGACGCACAGTACTCAGGCCCAATCAATGAATGCATCGGGCTCCTTTCAGACGGCCTGCTCAAGATAAATGGAGAGACAAGCACCACTATGCCCATACCCCTTTCAGTCTCCGGCTCTATCTACCTTGAAATGGGCTTTGCAAATGGCTCACACATACTCATTGCAGCGCAATCTCTGATATGTCGTGCCAGCGGAGAAGCAAAGTTTATCGAGTCATTCGACTGCTAAGTGGCAATCCGCGGTAGCACGTCGTGCTGACCCAGCATCGGCGCACCAGTGCCCTTGGTTGCGGACACGGATAACGATAGTGAAACTCCACCGATACCCCTCCCCCTACCGCCCGGTGAACAGGTGTGTCTTAGGGGGCGGTGGCCACTTCCAATTGAGTTAGCCAAAGCATCGCCTCCTCCTTCGTCGTACCACACATCTCCAGAGATGCCTGCAAGCCGGCGCAGCATGATGGCCTCTCCGGCTGGCCAAAGATGCTGCAGCGATTATCCACCGTCAGTTGAATACAACGTTGACCCGCGGCCTTGCCATTTGGCATTCCAGGTATGGGGCTAGAGATAGAAGGCGCGGTGCAGCACGCACCGCAATCAGGTCGGCAAATCATAAAGTGTAATTAAGTGGACAACGGCTTGCCATGGGGCATGCCCGGCAACGGGCTGGTAATGGAAGGGGCGATGCAGCAAGCGCCGCAGCCAGATCGGCAAGACAATTTCATGCGCGCATTGGAACTGCCAAAGGAGCGTGTTGCAAGTGCCATCTGTCCTTTCGTGTCCGGTTGGCGTGCGTCGGGGAAGTTCTGGCATAGTACGCGGCACAACTTATAGCAAACAGGCCCGGCATGAAGGTTCCGCCGCAGGCCAAAGCATGATAGAAACCCGGACGCAGCCAGAACCGGGAGCGCACGCGGCACAGGATGGCGGCGGCGACTTCCAGATGCGATCCGGTTCCCGGAGGAGGGAGGAGACATGGGCCCCATAGCCCTTTTGCTGACGCTATTGATCTTGCTGATCAATCTGGCGGGCATAGCGCAGTGTTTTGAACGCCGTTTCGGCGGCGATACCGATCTGGCACGCGCGGCAGGCGTATTGCTGCTGTGCCTGGTTTTGTTCTTTGTTGAACATTTCACCGGACTGGGCAAACTGGCCTGGGTCTGGCCTGTGGGCACAGCGCTGTCGGTGCTGGTGCTCAACCGCCGCTTGCTCGATACCGCGTGGTGGGACAAACAACAGCCCTTTGTGCTGGCGTTTCTGTTTGTGCTGGCCTGGCGCTACGCGTTTCCGGATATCGACGCCCAGTCAGAGCACCTGACCGATCTGTATTTTGTCGCCAATTATCTGGGTGGCGATACGCTGCCACCGCCAGATCAATGGCTGCCCGGTTACCGCTTCGACATGTATTACGGCTTTCTGCATTACGCCACCGCGTTGCAGGGGCGCATCCTGAATCTGGATGCCGGCCGGGCCATGAATCTGGGTTTTTGCACCACCTTTGCCTTTACCGCCAGCCTGGCGTGGAGCCTGACCGGCCGTTTCCTGAAACGTGCCGGTGCGCGCTTGCTGGTGGTGGCCGCGCTCACCGTGGGCGGTACTGGCGTCGCGCCGCTGATCCCGTTGATTTACGATTTGCCCGCGCAGACTTCGGCCCAATCCGACGCCAATGCTGTCACCCGTTTGTGGACCAACACCCGTTTTGCCGGCTTGTATGATCAACAGGTCAACACGCCAGTCGGCCGCGCTTTGTTCCCCGCGTTGGCCCCGGAAGACAAACCGCTGCCGGATTTCCAGCCGCGTGAATTGCCGCTGGAAACCCTCTCTTATTACACCTATCTGGGTGATCTGCATCCACCGGTAGGGGGCTTTGCCTTACTGCTGTTTGTGCTGGCCTTGATTGGCGCGGTAGAAGCGCCCATCCGGCTCAGTGCCCCTGCGGCGGGCGAAGATAGCGCCGAGCCCAGCGGCTGGCGTGCAGAAACCGGCGTGTTTTTGCTGGGTCTGAGCTTGCCATTGTTGCTGGCGCTCAACCCATGGACGCTGCCGCTGCAAGCCTTGCTGGTGCTGGGCTGGTGCGCCTGGCGCTGGCGCAGCGGGCAAGCGCCACACTGGCTGGCCCTGGTGATGGGCGGTGTGGTGGGTGGCGCATTGATTTACCCGTTCATGCTGCACTTTGCGCCCAACGCGGTGCCGACGCACATTGCCCTGGTCGATGCGCTGGATCACACGCCGGTGCGCCAGTTCCTGGGCTTGTGGTGGCCGGTGCTGATGCTGGCGGCCCTGGCCCTGGCCGGCGGCCCGCGTGCGCGGCTGGGCTGGTGGGCGGGCTGGACGGTGCTGCTGTTGCTGGCGGTGACGGAAATCCTGTTCGTGGATGACCCGCTGACCGATCGCTACAACCGCTTCAACACCACGCTCAAGTGGTGGTCCTGGCTGTATCCGGCCGGCATTGCGCTGCTGGGTACGCTCACGCTGGCATCCTCCCGCCGGGTGATCCGCATTCTGGCCTGCGTACCCCTGCTGGCGACGTGTCTTTATCTGATCCCGCAAGCGCAGTACTGGGTTTACCACCCGCGTCCGCACGCCGGACGCCTGGCGGGGGATGGCTGGCTGAATGACGACCCTGGCCAGCGCGCCATCCTCAACTATCTGCGCAGCGCGCCCAAAGGCCTGGTGCTGGAGGGGCTGGATAACGGCTCTTACAGCCCGCACGGCGCATTTGCCCTGCATAGCGGTCAGCCCTCTGCGCTGGGCTGGCCCGATCATGAAGGTCTGTGGCGGGATCATCCGTGGTTTATCAACCGCGACGCGGATTTCATCCGGGCGCTGTACCACGGCAGTCTGCCAGATGCCGGGCAATGGCTGGCGGGGCGCAATGTGCGCTACATCGTCTGGAGTTCATTTGACCAGCAGCGTGACGCCACGGCCTTTGCCCGCATGCAGGATTTGCTGGCCAGCCGGTATATCTGGCATCCGCTGAACGACACCCCGAATGATCCGCGCGGCTTGTGGGAGCTGCGTCGGTAACAACAGGCATCAACACCATGAACATGATTTTCCTGCTCGGCAGCCTGATCTTGTTGTGGCTGCATCTGGCCAGCGTTAGCGTTTCGCTCAGTCACTGGCTGCCCTTGCCCATTGCCCGCGCGGCGGGCGTGTTGGGGATTACGCTGGCGTTGTGCGCGCTGGAGCATTTTGTCGGGCTGGGCCGTATCAACTGGGCATGGCCGCTGACCACCGCCGCTGCGCTGGGCTTGTTGTGGCTGCATCGGCCGGAACTGAAAACCCGCTTGTTCCGCCAGTCAGAGGTGGTGTTCGGGCTGGCATTTCTGTACGGGTTGGGCTGGAAATTCTTGCTGCCCAATATCTACCCGACGTCCGAGCGGGTGACTGATCTGTATTTCATGCAGAACTATTATCCCGGCGACACCTTGCCGCCGCTGGATATCTGGTATCCGCCGCATCATTTTGATTTTTATTACGCCTTCCAGCATTACGGCGCGGCACTGATGGGCCGGCTGTTTGGCTGGCAACCAGGCTTTGCCTACAACATTGCCTTTGCGCTGGTCATGGCTTTGTCATTGTCTCTGGCCTGGGATTTCGCCAGCCGCTTTGTTCTGCGGTTGGCCCCACGGCTGTTGCTGATTGCTGCGCTGGCGCTGGGTGGCACCGGCATTACCCCGATCCTGCATTTTGTAGTCAATGACAACACCTCCGCCCCGGTGGACTGGGCTGCCAATGACTATATGTGGGGCACGGCGCGCTTTATTGGCAACTATGAATTGCGCATTCGTGAACAAGGTACGGACTTTGGCCGCGCCCTGTTCCCGCCGCTGGCGGATGCGGACAAACCCACGCCGGATTTTGAAGTGCGTGAAATCCCCATGGAGAACTTTGGTTATCAGTTCTATCTGGGCGATTACCACCCGCCGCTGGGCAGCTTCTTCTTGCTGTTCCTGGCGCTGGCGCTGATTGGCTGGCTGGAAAGCGCGGCCCGGGCAGGCGAAGCCGCTGCGCCGCAGCGGCTGGCGCAAGCACTGCTGGCCGCCACCGTGCCGGTCATGCTGATTACCAACACCTGGATTTTTCCGTTCTCGGCCTTGTTGCTGTTGAGCTGGATCGGCTGGCGTTATCTGGAAAAACGCCCACCAGAGTGGGCGGCATTGATTGCAGGCGGGCTGATTTCAGCGCTGCTGGTCTATCCATACCTCTCCGGGCTGGCCAGCCAGGCCATCAACACACCCATCAAACCTGTCGCCTGGATGGATCACACGCCGCTGCTGCGCTTTGTGATTTTCCTGTGGCCAATGCTGATCTTGCTGATCGCCGCGCTCTTTGAGAAAAAGGCCCGGCCGCTGGCGCTGATGCTGGTGGTGGCCTTTGGCGCCATGCTGTTGGTGTCCGAATTCATCTACGTCCAGGACCCCTCCGGCGGCAAGTTCATCCGCACCAACACCACCATGAAATGGTGGGGCTGGATGTATAGCGGCGCGTTGTTGTCGCTGGGCGCCATAGCGCTGGGCAGCTCGCGCAAGCTCACCCGCTGGGTGGCTTATATCGCCCTGGCGCTGCCCTGCACCTACGCGTGGGACACCGCCTGGTATCTGTACCAGACCGGCAAGGGCGATGTCGGCAAGCTCGATGGCACGCACTCGTTTATCAATGAGCCCGCCGCCCGGGATCTGGTGAACTGGTTGCGCAACGCCCCGCGCGGCATCGTACTGGAAAACTGGTATGGCGACGCCTACACCAATCAGACGCTGGTGGCCTTGTTTTCTGACCAGATTTCCATGCAGGGCTGGCCCAACCATGTGAGCCTGTGGCATGCTGCGCCGCGCGATGTGTGGATGCAGTCAGACAAAACCAAGGCGTTCTACCACGGTGAACTGCCCAATGCGCTGGACTGGCTGAACCTGAATCATGTGCGTTATATCGCCTGGACCCGCGCGGAAGCCAATATGGGGCTGCCGGCCTGGCAAAACATCAACACCGCCATCAACAGCCAGTACAGCTGGCATCCGTTCTACGCCGACGCAGGCAGCCAGGTGGGCCTGTGGGTGCGCAAATAAGCGAGGGAGTCAGCATGAGTAAATCGCTGCTGTCCATTGTGGTGCCGTGTTACAACGAGGAAGAAGTCATTGGCGAAACCACGCGTCGTCTGAACGCTTTCTGCGCCGGCCTGACAGACCTGGACTACGAACTGGTGTTCATTGATGACGGCAGCCGTGACCACACGCGCACGCTGCTCAAAGAGATCGCCGCCGCTGATCCGCATGTGCGCCTGATTGCCTTTGCCCGCAATTTCGGCCACCAGATTGCCGTCTCTGCCGGGCTGGATGCCGCGCAGGGCGATGCGGTAGTGCTGATCGACGCCGATCTGCAAGACCCGCCTGAAGTCATTCACGAGATGGTAGCCCGCTGGCGCGAAGGTTATGACGTGGTCTACGGGACGCGGACCGATCGCCCTGGCGAATCGGCCTTCAAGCTCTCCACCGCGCGCACCTTCTACCGGCTGCTGAACAAGCTCTCCGACGTGCCCATTCCGCTGGATACCGGTGATTTCCGCCTGATGAGCCGCAAGGTGGTGGATGTACTGCGCGCCATGCCAGAGCGCGACCGTTTTGTTCGGGGCATGGTCAGTTGGGCCGGCTTCAAGCAGACCTCCCTGCCCTATGCTCGCGCCGAGCGTTTTGCCGGCGAGAGCAAATACCCGCTCAAGAAGATGATCCGCTTTGCCACAGACGGCATTTTGTCGTTCTCCAGCAAGCCCTTGCAGTTGTCCATCGGCATTGGCATGACGGCGGCGGCACTTGCCCTGCTTGGCATCCTCTATGCCATCGGTCTGCGGCTGTTTACCAATATCTGGGTAGAAGGCTGGACCGCGTTGATGATCGCCGTGCTATTCCTTGGCGGCGTGCAACTGGTGTGCGTCGGCATCCTGGGCGAATACATGGGCCGGGTGTACAGCGAGGTCAAACGCCGTCCGCTGTATGTGGTGGATGAATACATTGGTTATGCCGGTACCAGCGGCCCGGCAATCAGCCGCAGCCCGGTCGTGGACCGCAAGTAAGGCTATGGCTCAACAATCCAGATCCGTAATGCGCCTTGTGATTGGCGCCGCCCTGGCCGTGCTGTTCACCTGGCTGATCTTGCGGCAGATCGACTGGCATGGCCTTGTGGCTGCGCTGGCTGCCACGCGGCCGGGCTGGGTGCTGGCCGCGCTGGGGGCGTTCTGCATCGGCTATAGCTGCCGCATTGCCCGCTGGCGCGCCATGCTGGCCAAAGATGTGCCCGGCATCACCTGGTTGACGTGTGCCGGCCCGCTGCTGGCCAGTTTTGCCACCAACAACGTGCTGCCGTTTCGCGCGGGAGATATGTTGCGCGCCTTTGCCTTCAACCCGAGGCTGGGTGCAACGTCTGGCACGGTGCTGGCGACCTTGTTTGTGGAGCGCTTGCTGGACCTCTTGATGGTGCTGGTGTTGCTGGGTGCAGCGCTGGTGGTGTTCCAGCTGGATGTCGCCAGCTTCTCAGGCGTGGGTGCCGGTTTTTTGTTTGCGCTGGCGCTGGTGATCCTGGCGGTGTTGTTGTTCCCGCAAGCTTTTGCGCCACTGGCCCGCGCAGCTACCGCCCTCATCGCCCGCTTTGCCCCCGCTATTGGCGAGAAACTGCGGACCGAAGTGGACAAAGGCCTGACCACGCTAGCGCACCTGGCGCAAGGCACCACCATGTTGCGTCTGGTGGGCTGGTCTCTGGCGGCCTGGCTGGCAGAAGGCTTTGTGTTCTGGCTGGCCGCGCAATCCCTGCCTGACCTGACCGCGCCGGCGGCTGGCTGGCTGGCCTTGCCGGTGGGTACGCTGGCCACGCTGATTCCGTCCACGCCGGGCTATGTCGGCACCTTTGATTATTTTACCGTGCACGCCATGACCGCGCTGGGCAACAGCACCACGGCGGCCGCCGCGTTTGCCGTGGTGGTGCATTTGCTGCTGTGGTTGCCGCCAACCGTGCTTGGCGGCCTGTACCTCATCCTCAACCCGCTTTCCCGTCAGCCCCGGAACCAGACTTCATGACCGCTTTTCCTGCCAGCACCCGTGTCGCCATCATCGGCGGCGGTTTCACCGGTTTGTCTGCCGCGTATGAACTAGCCCGCGCTGGCATGGACGTCACCGTGCTGGAAGCAGATGACCATATCGGGGGGCTCGCCAGCGCGTTTGACGTCGAAGGCGAAAAGCTTGACCGCTTTTATCACCACTGGTTTACCAACGACCGTGAAGTGATGACGCTGATTGATGAACTCCACCTCAATGACCATGTGGCGATCAACCCGACCAACACGGGCGTGTGGTACGCCAATCATTTCTTCAAGCTCTCCACCCCGGCTGATCTGCTCCGCTTCACGCCGCTGACCTTTTTCAACCGCATCCGCCTGGGGCTGCTGGCACTGCGCGCCCGCAAGGTGGAACACTGGATGGAACTGGAAGACAAAACCGCCGCCCAATGGCTGCGCGAACTGGGTGGCGAGCAAGTTTACAAGGTGGTGTGGGAACCGCTGCTCAAGGGCAAGTTCGGCCCGGTGGCGGAACAGATTTCCGCCGTGTGGTTCTGGAACAAACTAAAGCTGCGCGGCGGCAGCCGGGGCAAGGGCGGCGAAGAACGGCTGGCGTATTTCAAGGGCGGCTTTGTGGCGCTGGCCGAGGCCCTGGCACGGCAAGTGGAAGGGCTGGGTGGCAAGGTGTTGACCAGCACGCCGGTACAGCGTTTTGAGAAAATCGACGGCAAGTTCCACATCGAAACCCCGCAAGGCACGCTGCTGGCCGATGAAATCATTGCCACGCCCGCGCTGCCGCTGATTGCAGGCATGATCAGCCACTGGGCGGCGCCCGATTATCTGGCGCAATTGAACCGGATTCATTACCTGGCCAATGTGTGCCTGGTGCTGGAACTGGATCGCAGCTTGTCAGAGACCTACTGGCTAAACGTGAACGACCCGACATTCCCGTTTGTAGGGGTGATCGAACACACCAATTTCGAGAAGGCCGAAACCTACGGCGGCCGGCATATTGTGTATTTGTCCAAATACCTGCCGCACACCGACGCGCTTTACACCATGAGCGCGGACGAGGTGCTGGATTTCTCCATCCCGTATCTGCAAAAAATGTTCCCCGCCTTTAGCCGGGACTGGATCATCCGCCATCACGTCTGGAAAGCACGCTGGTCCCAGCCGGTGGTAGAGAAACACTACAGCCGGCTGATCCCGGCGGAACAAGGCCCGGTGGCTGGTCTGACGCTGGCCTCCATGGCGCAGATTTATCCGGAAGACCGGGGCACTAACTACGCGATTCGCGAAGGCAGAAAAACGGGCCGCGCATTGGCGGCCCGGCTGACTGGCAAAGAATAAAGACCGTGGTGGTCCTCGTAGGGTGGATTCGGAGCGCAAGCGACAATCCACCTGCGCCATGGTGGATTGTCGCTATGCTCCGAATCCACCCTACGGCATTGACCCACCCCGTAGCCCGGATGAAGGCCAGCGGCCGGGAATCCGGGGTGGCGATGCCAAAAAAGAACCTGGCTCAGCGACACATGGTCACCCCGGATTCTCGCTGCCCCGCTGCAACCGCCAACTGTTGCATTCAGTGACTTTGTGGGGACACCCACCAAGGGGCGCGCTTCATCCGGGCTACGGTGCTGCGGTACTTCAACCGAACAACTTGCCCTTGAGCATTTCCATGCCGGAGGCCAGCAAGCTGTCGGTAGAGGGCAATTCGCCGTTCGGAGTAATGCCATCAACGGCCTTGGGCAGCAACTCCGAAATATGGCTGGCGGCCTGTTGCGGGTCGACACCCAGCTTTTGCGCCACTGCCGCCACCGTATCGCTACCCAACACCTGTTGCACCTGATCGGCAGAGATCGGCAGGTTCTGGCCGTTGCCGATCCAGGACTGGGCCACCTCGCCCAGCCCGCCCTGGTGGAATTTATCGATCAGTCCCGACACGCCACCAGATTGCTCCAGCAAGGTGCTGAGCACGCTGGCCGACGGATTATTGGCATCCGTACCAGACAGCATGCTGCCCAATTGATCAAGAATTGACATGATTGCTCCTTGCAGTTGACGTGGGAAAACACAAGACCCTGGCGCCAGGCGCGAAGAACAACGTGCCAGGCAAACACAGGGAAAAGACGGGGCGACCGGCAAGCGGATTTTGCTGTGGTGGAATCCGGCAATTGACTGATGCAAATCAATTGCTTTGATACGGATATATAAGAAAACCCGCTCTCATAATTCAAGCCTGTCGCACCCGTTTTCCGCCAGACGTCGCGGCGTTTGCACCGTGCGTCACCCCAACCGCCACAAAACGCGGAACATCTTGAAAATCACGGGGTTTTCCGGTCTGCCGGGGTGATTTGGCAGGGGGCTGCTACGCTCGCAACAGGGTGCGGCATTAGCCTTGTCTAATTCGAGAATGCGCCGGTATGATCCACGACACATCATGCCCAAGGCATGTTCTGTTACAGGGTTAGCCGCTTTGCAGCGTGTTTTACAGGGGCCCGTTGCAAAGCAAGCGATTTGCTGACAATACGTTTTCACGCTGGTGTGAGGATGCCGCCAGCATGAGTTGAGTCACTGGCTCTAAACAAGTGGTTGCAGTACAGGAGAGGAACAGCATGCCCAGTCTTACCGGGGTCAAAGTGATGGTGATTGACGACAGCAATACCATCCGCCGCAGCGCCGAGATTTTTCTGGGTCAAGCCGGTTGTGAAGTCATTCTGGCGGAAGACGGGTTCGACGCGCTGTCCAAAGTGGCCGACCACAATCCGGATGTGATCTTTGTAGATGTCATGATGCCGCGACTGGATGGCTATCAGACATGTTCGTTGATCAAGAAGAACCCCAGATTCAAGGCCACGCCAGTGATCATGCTGTCGTCCAAGGACGGTTTGTTTGATCGCGCGCGCGGCCGCATGGTGGGGTCTGATGAATATCTGACCAAACCATTTACCAAAGACAGTCTTTTGTCTGCGGTAGACCAGCACGCCCGCGCCCGTCAGGCCGGTTAAGCGTGTCCGGCCACCGGCCGGCAGCAGCAGTCATAACGCAGTCAATAACGAAAGTTGGGCCAATGCAGTTGACCGGTGCCAGAAATGGCCCGGCAGGTTGTACCAGGTAACACCTCACACGGAACCAAGTCTCATGTCTATCAAAAAAGTGCTGATCGTGGATGACTCTCCCACCGAGCGTCATTTCCTTGGCGAACTTCTGACCAAAGCCGGTTATCAGGTGCTCACGGCGGAGTCGGGCGAAGAAGCCGTGGCCAAGGTCAAGGACATCATGCCCGACCTGATCCTGATGGATGTCGTGATGCCTGGCATGAACGGCTTTCAGGCCACACGCATTATTTCGCGTGACGACGTAACGAAACATATTCCCATCATCATGTGTACTTCCAAGAATCAGGAAACCGACATGGTGTGGGGCAAGCGGCAAGGCGCGGTGGAATACATCGTCAAACCGGTCGATCCGCAAGAGCTGTTCAACAAGATCGCCGCGCTGTAATACGGCGACAGCAGTCCACCCGGCCAGAACAACACAAGCCGGCCAGGTGGATTGATCCCGGGGGGAATGACAATGGCCAAGCGAATCAGCTTGCGCGAGTACCAGGAGGGTGTGGTTGCCCGCCTGAAAACCGCAGCGTCGGCGGAACACGTCGGCGCCCATCTGGGCGTGCGCATTGGCGACAGCAACTGGTTGCTGAACCTGGCGGACGTGGCAGAAGTGATGCCGGTACCACCCATCAGTGGGGTGCCACTGGCTTACCACTGGTTTCGTGGTGTGGCCAACGTGCGGGGTAACCTCGTGAGCGTTTCGGATATCTCCGCCTTTTTTGGCGGCCAGAATCTGACGCAAACCGCCGCTGCGCGCCTGATGCTGTTGCATTCCCGCCATATTCTGCATTCGGCGGTGCTGGTCGATCGCATGCTCGGTCTCAAGCACCTTGCGGATATGCAACCGGATGCAGAAGCAGAGCCCCACGCCTGGGCACAGGCCACGTTTCGGGATGCCAACGGACAGCGCTGGCAGACACTGGATGTCGTGCGCCTGGCCGCAGACCCGCAGTTTCTACAAGCCGGTGTGAACTAAGAGCGTATCTGCGCTGCAACGGTCTTGTTTGCGACGTGGACAAATGCTTAAGAAACAACGGATTATCTCGCACTTATTTATTTTGTATTGATTTCGCGCAAGCGACTGACGTGAGACGCGCAACCAGCGTGCAGACGTACAGGGGCAAAGCAGGATCGGGAGAAGCACCAAAATGGCACGGAAAACAGATGGCCTGAAAGGCATGTTTGGCCGCAAGGACAAGGGCGGCGACGCCACTGGCAAGAAAGACGATTCAGTAAAAACGACCTGGATTCTGGAGAAACTGCGTCTGCCGGAAGGCGACGAAGACTCCGTCCTGCGTCCGGTACCCCTGGTCGGTCACCTGCCTGCTCGCCAGCAAGTGGCGTGGCTGCTGGGTACGGTGGCGGTGGCTGGTATTGGTGCTGCGCTGATTGCCTTCTTTGCCTTTGAAGCCTCCGGCGTGAACGCGGAACGTCGTTCTACCGCAACGGAAATGCAGATGTTGTCGCAGCGGATTGCGCGGGCCTCGACACTGGCCGTCCGGGGCGACAAGGATGCGTTCCAGATTCTGGAAGACGCCTACAACCGTTTCGATACTGACTTGAACACCCTCTCGGGCCATAGCCTGTTTGGTCTGTTCGTGCGTAACCCTTCGGGCACGCTGGATGCGGTGCAAACGGTGTGGAACCAGTCGTTCCGCCCCAATGCCAGCCGTCCGACCGTGGATACCATCATCAAGCAAAAGCAGCCGCTGATTACCGTGGGCCAGTCTGTTGCCGGTATTAACGAGAACGATGCGCGTCTGCTGGAACTGACCCAACAGTTTGCCGCCATGTTGACCGAGGGCGGCGGCACCCCGCACGAACTCGATTACGCCAACCAGCTGGCCATGTTGTCCCAGCGTATGGCCAAGAACGCCAACGCCCTTTTGGCCAGTGATTTGATCAACCCGGAAACCGTGTTCTTGCTGGGCAAGGATACGTCGACCTTCGGTGACATCATTTCCGGCTTTATTGATGGTTCTGATGAACTGCAGATTCGCCCGGCCAATACCTCGGCCATGGTGTCCAAGCTGCAGGAAATCAAAACTTACTTCGCCCGGTTCCAGACCGTGGTGACCTCGTTCTCGCACAACATGCAGCCGATGGTGAACACCCGTCTGGCCAACCAGACCATCGTGCGTGATTCCGAGCCGCTGCTGAAAAACTCCATCGAACTGGCCAGTGTGTATGAAAACACGTCCGGTTCCATCCTGATCACCGTGCTGGAAGTCTTGTTCATCGGCACCGGTCTGGCGGCTCTGTTCTTCCTGCAACGCGTGTACAACCAGGAATCGGTACGCCGTCGTCTGCAGATCGAAGGCGAGAACAAAAAGAACCAGGAAGCGATTTTGCGCTTGCTGAACGAAATGTCCGACCTTGCTGATGGTGACTTGACGGTGCGCGCTTCCGTGACGGAAGACTTGACCGGCGCGATCGCTGACTCCATCAACTACACGATTGAAGAGCTGCGCTCCCTGATTACCGGGATTAACCGCGCCACGGAACAGGTGGGTCAGGCCACCGGCGAAGCGCAGGGCGTATCGAGTGAGCTGATTGCCGCTGCGGACCGCCAGTCGCGTGAAATTCAGAACACCAACAACACCGTTGAACAGATGGTGCGCTCGATCCAGGACGTGTCGCATACCGCCAGCCAGTCGGCTGAGGTGGCGCAGTCCTCCCTGGCTGCTGCTGAACTGGGCGCCAGCGCGGTAAACAACCAGATCAAGGGCATGAACGAAATCCGCGAACAGATCCAGGAAACCGCAAAGCGGATTAAACGCCTGGGCGAATCCTCGCAGGAGATCGGTGAAATCGTGGAACTGATCTCGGACATTACCGAACAGACCAACGTACTGGCGCTGAACGCGGCCATCCAGGCGGCCGCCGCCGGTGATGCCGGCCGCGGCTTCTCGGTGGTTGCGGAAGAAGTGCAGCGTCTGGCTGAACGTTCTGCCGAAGCGACCAAGCAGATCGGCGCGATTGTGAAGACCATTCAGACCGATACGCACGACGCCGTAGCCGCTATGGAAGTGTCCACCCAGGGTGTGGTGGAAGGGGCCAAGCTGTCTGACGCTGCAGGCCGCGCGCTGACTGAAATCGAACGCGTTACCCGCGAACTGGCGGTACAGATTCAGTCGATTGCGCAGGAAACGGAAGGTCAGGCTACTCTGGCTGCCCGCGTGAACGCCTCCATGCGCGACATTCTGTCGGTGACGGAGCAAACGTCTGCCGGTGTGAAACAGTCTGCGGTGGTGGTCGGTCAGCTGAACGGTCTGGCCGAAGGCCTGAAGAGTTCGGTTTCCGGCTTCAAGCTGAACTGATCGTAGACGGATCGCCATGAACAAAACCCGGCTGGGCGCATTGCGCGCCATGCCCCCATCGGGGACATGAGCAAGCCGGGTTTTGTTCAAAACACTAACAACAGGGCTCCGGCCGCCAGCAGGCGGCATGGCAAACCCGAACGTACCTACCGAGGAGGGCTGACTATCCGCATGATCCGGATGTGCCAGCGCCAGGCCTTTGCCTGAGCGTCATTTGCGCCACCGCCTGCGTTGTCATCCTTCCGAACGAACCGGATCAACTTCATGAGCGTGCATACCGAATTCGATCAAGGCTCCCTGATCTGGGTGAAGGGAGAGCTTGAACAGACGCTGGGCCGAGCGGCAGAAGCGCTCAAGCAGTTTGGCGACGCGCCAGATGCTGCCCTGCTCAAGCATGCGCAAACCCACCTGCACCAGGCCGTTGGCGCCTTGCAGATGGTTGAACTGCAAGGCCTCGCCCGCTATTGCGAAGAGGCCGAGCACCTGGTCGCCAGTGTGGCCCGGGAAGAAACCGGCAATCACGCGCTGGAAGCCGTCATTGCCGTCACCAAAGACGCCACCGCTTACCTGGAACGCATTGCGGCCGGATCACCCAATGTGCCGCTGGTGCTGCGGGATACGCTGGTCAAAATGGCCGCCCTGCGCGGTCAGACCGTCAGCGGAGCTGAACTCTTTTTCCCGCAGTTGGCCCAGCTCAGTGTCCCGGCAGAACTGCCGACCCATAGCGTCCCCGAAGCCGATATGGCCCCGTGGGTGCGTCAGCAACGGACGCGGTTTGAGTCTGGCCTGCTGCGCTGGTTGCGGGCTCGTGATGCGGGCGGCGCAGCCGCCATGACCAAGAGCCTGACCGAACTGGCCAGCGCCCAGAGCATCATGTTGCCGCGCGCTTTCTGGTGGAGCGCCGCCGCAGTCGTGGATGCGCTGCCCAGCAACAAGCAAGAAACCGATCTGGACCCGCGTCACCTGTTGATGCGCCTGAACCTGCAACTGCGTCGCCTGGCCGATGGCTCTACCCGTGTGGCAGAGCGCTTGTTCCGCGACCTCTTGTACATTCTGGCGCATGACCAAAGCCAGAGCGCACTGGCGCAAAAACTCAGAACCGCGTTTGAACTGGACGGCCTTCTGGCCGACGCGGGTGCCAATACCTTGTCGCCGCAAGCTCAGGCGCGTGCCCAGGCGGCCCGCCAGTTGCGGGACGAACTGGCCAACGCCAAGGATTTGTGGAGCCGTGTGGCCGCCGGTCAGCAAGATCGCCTGCCGCAACTGGCCGCTGAAATTACCCGCCTGTCGCACCACTCTGAAGCACTGGAAATCCCCGGCCTGAACAAGCTGTGGGAAGGGGTGTCCGGCGTGTTTGAACGTTGTGCCGGTCGCGGCATCAGCGAGCCCGAAGCGCTGGAACTGGCCACCGCCATGTTGCTGGCCGACAGCGTGCTGGCCGCTTACCCGCAACAAGCGGCTGATTTCCCCGAGCAAGTTGAAGCCATGCTGCAACGCCTGGCCAACCCGGCCATGGCCGCAGAAATTGACCTGCCGCAACTGGATGCGGTCAGCCGCGAAGCGCAGGAAAAACTGCTGGTTGCGCAACTGGCGCAAGAAATGCGCAGCAACCTGCGCAGCATTGAAGACGCGCTGGATGCCTTCTTCCGGGATGCATCGCAACGGGCTGCACTGGGCGGTCTGGATCAAACCATCTATCAGGTGCAAGGCGCCTTGATGATGCTCGATTGCCAGGACGCCGTGGCACTGTTGCTGGCCGCGCACGAACGGGTGCGCAATATGGCCGCCTCTGAAGCAGACCCGGCCCCGGCAGAACTGGAAGAACTGGCCGAAGCGTTCTCGACCATCGGTTTCTATGTAGATGGCCTGGAACAAGGTCGCGATGACAGCGCGGCCCTGCGCCCGATGCTGACCCGCCTGACCGGCGCGGCCGAGCCCGAGATTGAAGTCGAACCGGACGTGACCGAGGCGCTGGAAGCCGAGCCGCCGATTGGCGAGTCCGCCAGCCTTGAGCCGGAACACATCGAGATTGTCGAGCCAGAACAAAGCCGTCCGCTGCCATCGACCGAAGAAGCCGTCGATGCCGAACTGCTGGAAGTTTATCTGGAAGAAGCCGCCGAAGTGCTGGCGACCATTGCCGCGCAAATCGAGGTATGTCGTCACGCCCCGCACGACCGCGAGGCCATGACCGTCATCCGCCGCGCCTTCCATACCCTGAAGGGGAGCGGCCGCATGGTCGGTCTGTTCAACCTGGGCGAAGCCGCCTGGGCCATTGAACAGGTCATGAACAAATGGCTGCAAGCGGAACAACCGGCAACACCGGCGCTGCTGCAACTGGTGGGCGATGCTCACCAGTCCTTCCGCGTCTGGGTAGCCCAACTGTCCGAAACCGGCGGTGCCCAGGTTGATGCCAGCAGCCTCTCTGAGCGCGCTGACGAACTCAAACACCAACTGGATCAAGGCACGCTGTCAATGGCTGCCCCGGTTGCCGCTCCGGCCATCGAGCCGGTAGCGTTCCAGCCTGTCGTTGAGGCTGAGCCGCTGCCCGCCTTGTTTGAAGGCGAGCACGATGAAGCCGCCGCCCCGTCCGTGGAACTGGCTGATGACCTGAGCTTTGACGCGCCGGCCATCGACCTGGCGGATGATCTGGCCGACACCGAACTGGTGGTAGATACCCCGGCACCAGCCGATGAAATCCAGATTGGTGAAGTGGCCGTCTCGACCACGCTGTTCGGTATTTTCTGCGACGAAGCCGGCCGCCACCTGCAAGCGCTGGTGCAAGGCCGCACAGCGTTGCAGCACAACGACCCGCTGGCACCGTCGTTCCTGTTGTCGGCCCATACCCTGGGCGGCATTGGCGCCACGGCTGGGTTCAGCGCACTGGGCGATCTGGCCTACGCGCTCGAACAATCCGTACAAAAATCCACCGAACCGCCGGTCGAGCCGCTGATTCATGCGGTAGATCGTCTGGAACAGATGCTGGGCGATATCTTTGCCCAGCGCGATCCGGGCCACGGTGCCGCCGAAATTGCCGCGCTGGCTGCGCGCAATGAAGATGCGCTGAGCATTGCGCTGGATGAGGTCGCGGCCGCGCCTGTCGCCGCCGACGATCAACTGACGCTGGACGAGATCTCACTGGATGATCTCTCGCTGGATGAGGCGCTGCCAGACGCCGTCGCAGTGCATGTCGAGCCCGCCATTGAACTGGCTGGGCATGACGTTGCTGCGCCGGCCGAAGAGGCGATCAACCTTGACGAGTTTGAACTGACCGAGCCTACCGCCGATGAGCTGGCCGCACTGGCCTTGCTGGACGGTACGCATCTGGATGAACACAACGAACCCGTCTTGCCGGCCCCCGCCGCGCTGGATGGGTTGGATGATCTGTCGTTCGACCTGGATGAAATCCCGGCAGATGCACTGACCATTGCGGTAGAAGAAGAGCCCTTGCTGGCCACCGACCTTGCGCTGGACCCGGCCCATGATGCCGGGACCGCCGAACTGCCGGATGAGCAAGGCTTTGACCTCACGCTTGATGAGTTGCTTGAAACCCCGGCCGAAGAAGTCGTGGCCGAAGAGCACGTCCTCGACCCGCTGCCGACCGAATCTGCCCACGCCGCAGAGGCCGTTGAGCCGCATACCATCGTGACGGAACTGGTCACGGCAACAGAACCGGTTCAGGCAGAAACTGCGCCGGATACCGTGCATGAAGCTTTGGTCGCCGCGCATGAAGCGCTGGTCAGCGCACATGAGTCCCTGATTGCTGCCCGGACTGAGTCTGAGTCCGAGTCCGAATCGGTTATTGACGCAGCACCGAGCCTCGATGCCACGCTGGTTGAGGAAGAACTGCCGGCAGAAGCAGAACTGATTGAGCCGGCAGCGTTCATCGAGGCCGATGAAGCGATCCCTGAGGTCGCCTTGTCGCCGGAACTGGGTCACGTGGTGCAACCGCTGGCCATGGCTGCCGCCGAGTCGTTGCCTGCTGCGCTGGCCGCTGGCTCCAGCCTGACCGAGCGCAAAGCCGAACTCGACCAGACGCTGAACGACGAAATTGACGATCAGTTGCTGCCGGTGTTCGTGGAAGAAGGCGACGAATTGCTGCCGCAAGTAGGGGGCGCATTGCGTGCCCTGCGTGACGGCGATGCCGCCGAGGCCGACCGCCTCAAGCGCATTCTGCACACCCTCAAGGGTAGCGCGCGGATGTCCGGTGCCATGCGTATGGGTGAGGCGACTCACCGCATGGAATCGCGTCTGCTGGCCGCAGGCAGCCTGGTCTCGGGCCCGCTGATTGACGAGCTGGAATCCGACTACGACCTGATCAACCTGTTGTTTGATGAACTGGCTGGCCGTACCCCGAACGCCGCCGATGTGGTGGGTCAGACTGCGCAAGCCGTCGCCGCCACCCAGGCCCGTGGCCCGGCCCAGCCGCTGCTGGCCGCCGCGCCGGACGCGGAAGGCAAGACCACCATCCGCGTGCGTTCCGAGCTGGTGGATGATCTGGTCAACCAGGCCGGTGAAGTGTCGATTGCGCGTTCCCGCATTGAATCTGAAATGCTGGCGCTCAAGAGCTCCTTGCTGGATCTGACTGAAAACGTGACGCGTCTGCGCACGCAAATGCGTGAACTGGAAATCCAGGCCGAATCGCAAATGCAGGCGCGCACGCGTGAATTCCAGGAAGCGGCGCAGACGTTTGATCCGCTGGAGTTCGACCGCTTTACCCGTCTGCAGGAAGTCACCCGCTTCATTGCCGAAAGCGTGAACGACGTGGCGACCATTCAGCACAACTTGCTGAAAAACGTGGATGAATCCGCCGCCGCGCTGACCGCGCAGGCCCGCATGACCAAGGAACTGCAACAGAACCTGATGCGCGTGCGCATGGTGCCGTTTGCCAGTATCTCTGACCGCTTGTACCGCCTGACCCGGCAAACGGGTAAGGAAGTGGGCAAGAAGGTCAACCTGGAATTGCGTGGCGGCCGCGTGGAAATTGACCGCGGCGTGCTGGAAAAAATGATCTCGCCGTTCGAGCATATGCTGCGTAACGCGATCGACCATGGCCTGGAAACCCCGGCCGAGCGTGAAACCAGCGGCAAGAGCGAGTTTGGTGAAGTCCAGGTGGAAGTGCGCCAGGAAGGCAACGAACTGGTGGTAATGCTCAAGGATGACGGCAAGGGCCTGAACATGGATCGCATCCGTGCCAAGGCGCTGGAACGCGGTCTGATTGAGGCCGGCCAGGACATCGCTGACCGTGACCTGATGCAGGTGATCTTTGAGCCGGGCTTCTCGACCGCCTCGGCGGTGACGCAGATTTCCGGCCGTGGTATCGGCATGGACGTGGTGAAGAACGAAATCGGTAACCTGGGCGGCCGCATCGACGTTGATAGCGTGCTGGGTCAGGGCACCAGTTTCACCATCCACCTGCCGCTGACGCTGGCGGTGACACAGGTGCTGCTGGTGAAATCCAGCGAGCGGCTGTACGCCATTCCGTCGGTGATGATCGAACAGGTGCAGGAACTCAAACAGGATGCCCTGGCGCTGCTGTACAAGAACCAGGCGCAAGAATGGCTGGGTGGCCGGTATCCGTTCTCTTACTTCCCGCGCCTGTTGGGCGACGCCGAAGTCATGCCGGAAACCAAGCGCTTCTCTACTGTGCTGTTGCTGCGCTCTGGCGCCAACCGCATGGCGCTGCACATCGATGAACTGGTGAAGAACCAGGAAGTGGTGGTGAAGGCCATTGGCCCGCAACTGGCGCGGATTCCGGGTGTTGCCGGTTCTACCGTGCTGGGTAACGGCGAAATCGTGCTGATCATGAATCCGCTGGCCCTGCTGGCGCATGGTGAAGTGGCTACGGTGCAGAAGGATGTTTCGGAAGAAACCCGCGCTCCGGCCCAGTTGCAAACCACGCCGGTGGTGATGGTGGTGGATGATTCGCTGACCGTGCGCAAGATCACCAGCCGCTTGCTGGCCCGTGAAGGCTTCCAGGTGCAAACCGCCAAGGACGGCGTGGATGCCCTGCAGCAGTTGCAGGAGCTCAAGCCGGCGGTGATGCTGGTCGACATCGAAATGCCGCGGATGGACGGGTTTGAATTCACCCGTAACGTGCGCGCCAACGATGACACGCGCCACATCCCGATCATCATGATCACCTCACGCACGGCAGAAAAGCACCGCAACTACGCGTTTGAGCTGGGCGTGAATGTTTTCCTGGGCAAACCGTTCCAGGAAGACGAATTGATGGGTCATATCCGCAGCTTCATCACGCAGTAAGCGCTTCGTGTGCTCAAAACAAAACCCCGCTTCGGCGGGGTTTTGTTTTTGGACCCTCAGCCCACTTTGCCCTGGGGCGCTGGCGCAGGGGCTGGCTGGGGGCCGGGCCATTGTGGATCATCCCGATGCCGGGCCAGTTGCAGCGTGTGCAGCGGTGGTGGCATCAGCGCCTGCCATGCCGCCGCCGTCAGCACCATCGCCAGTAAACCGGCGCCCATATATCGCCTCATCCTCATTATGATTATCTCCAGGTCGTTACGGGCTGATGCCCTGCCGTCAGCCTGGTTGGCCTGAAACAAGACGGCAAACATGACGGACTGGCGGCAAGAATCAGGCTGCAACCGGCGCCGGCCACATGCCAATGTACTTAACACAGTAGGGTGGATTCGGAGCAACGCGACAATCCACCGGTGCCGGGGCGGATTGTCACTGCGTTCCGAATCCACCCTACAGCACTTTATCGGGTTGGTAAGCCTGCGGCCAGGGCCCGATGTACTCAGACGCTGGTCGTAGCAGGCGCCCGGTTTGCTGTTGCTCGCACGCATGGGCAATCCACCCTGCCGTGCGCGCAGCGGCAAAGACCGGCGTGAACCCGGCGCGGGGGATGTCCAGCGCCTCCAGCAACAGTGCGGTATAGAACTCCGTGTTGATATCCAGCCGGCGACCAGGCTTGTGGCGAGCCAGTGCCTTGAGCCCGGCTTGTTCCACCGCTTCAGCCAGCGCAATGCGCCCGCCATGCAAGGTGCCCACGGCCGCCTTGAGGACGTCAGCGCGCGGATCACGGACCCGATAAATCCGGTGGCCAAAACCCATCAGGCGCTCGCCACGGGCAATGGCCGCATCGACCCACGCCTCTGCGGCGGGCGCAGTACCAATGGCGTCGAGCATGTCCAGCACCGGGCCCGGTGCGCCACCATGCAACGGCCCTTTGAGCGCACCCAGCGCCGCCACCACGGCAGAAGCCAGCCCTGCCCCGGTAGACGCCACCACGCGGGCAGTAAAGGTGGATGCATTCAGGCCGTGGTCCACCGCCGCGACCAGATAGATTTCAAACGCCCGCACTTCGGCCGTATTGCCAGGGCGGCCACGCAGCATGCGGAGCAGGTCTGCGGCATGCCCCAGGCCCGGCTCCGGCGCCAGCGCAGCTTGCCCTTGCGCCTGGCGGATAGCCGCCGCCATCGCCACCCCGGCCGATCCCAGCAATGCGGTGGCCTCTGCCGGTTGATCCGGCACTGTAGCCAGCAAAAAGCGCATGCCTTCGATGGCGCTCATGCCCTCCAGATACGGTAACAGCGGGGCAAAACGGGCCCATGCCGCAATACGGGCCTGGGCCAATGCCGCAGGCAGGTCGTGCGGGTAGCTCACAAGCCCTTGCCAGAGCAGTGCCACGACCTCTTCAAATGACCAGCTTCTCGCCAGTTGTTCCAGCTCGTACCCGCGCAGGATCAAACGGCCTCTTTCGCCATCAACGTGGCTTAACCGCGTTTGGGCCGCGATCACGCCATCCAGTCCGGTCGTCATGTGGTTTCTCCAGGGGTCAGTACAGACATGGACAGCGTATCAATACATTGATTTAATAAAAATATTGAAACACTAAATCAACCTATATTCATGTCCGCGCCACCCGCAGGTCATCTTGATGCCACCAGCGCTGCCCAACGTCTGGGCGTCAGCCTGCCTACGCTCTACGCCTATGTCAGCCGGGGCCTGATCCGGCATGCCGGGCCAGCGGACGATCCCCGTGCGCGCTGGTATGTCGAGAGTGATGTCAACGCGTATCTGGCCCGCAAACAACGCCAGCGCCGCCCGCGCGAGGCCGCACGGCATGTGCTCGATTGGGGCTTGCCGGTGCTGCAAACCGCCATCACGCGCATTGACCAGCAGGTGCTGCAGTATCGCAACCAGAATGCGATCACCCTGGCCGGGTATGCCACGCTGGAAGATGTCGCGGCGTTACTTTGGGATGGCGCTGGCCTGGATTGGGAGCTCTCCCTCCCCCATCCCCGGCTGCCAACCGGGCTGCCTCCGCTGCAACGGGCCACCGTGGCATTGGCACTCAGCCCGGTTGGCGTCCCCCATGACGCGCCGGTGGCGCAGCAACAGGCCGAGGGTATCGCGCTGATGCATACGCTGTGCGCCGCTTTGGGCGGCAAGCCGGGTCTGCCGTTTCATCGGGCGCTGGCGCAGGGCTGGCGTCGGGAAGAGGCGGCCGATCTGCTGCGGCGCGCGCTGGTCCTTTGCGCAGATCATGAACTCAATGCCTCCACCTTTGCCGTGCGGGTAGCCGCCTCTACGGGTGCCAGTCTGGCGGCTTGCCTGCAAGCGGGTCTGGCCACGTTGAGCGGGCCACGCCACGGCGGGTTAACGCAACTGGTCGGGCAGATTCTGGCGGCCTTGCTCAAGATGCCGGATGCCGATCCGGTCGCCACCTGGCTTGCCCGTGGCCATGCCTTGCCGCCGGGTTTGTTTGGACATCCGCTCTACCCGGATGGCGATCCGCGGGCCCAGCATTTGCTGGCGCAGATCAACAGTGATGCTGCGTTCAGGCAGGTGATCGCGCAAACCCAGGCGCACTGCGGTGAACATCCCTCGCTAGACTTGGCACTGGTCGCCCTGGTACGCAGTCTGCGCTTGCCACTGGATCATGCCTTGCGGCTGTTTGCCATGGGCCGCGCCGCCGGCTGGATTGCCCACGCGCTGGAGCAACGCGCCACCGGCCAGTTGATCCGGCCGCGCGCCGAGTTTACGTCTGCGATCGGATCAACCGGGGCTCAGGCACCCGCCTGACAGTTGTGATCCAGAAAGCCGTCCGCCTGATCCAGCAGATTCTTCAACGCCACGTTGAAGCCGGAATTGGCATCAGACTCTGAGTTGGCCCAGTTCACGCTGACATCCGTACCGCGCAAGGTGGTTTGCGCGCGCACTTTGCCATCGGGGTCTTGCACTTGCAGCTTGAGCACAATATTGGCCACGCGCGAAGTGGTCACCGTGTCGAAATAGGCCTTGCGTAACTGCACCTGCAAGCGGCTTGTGCCTGCGGTCTCGGTAGTGGAAAGCTGATAGCGGGTTTGCGGCAAACTCATAAATCCGGACTGCACCCAGCCACTCAGGTCTTCCGCATGGATATTGTCCGAGCGTAAAAAACCGCCCAGGTTTTCCCCCGCCGGACGCGTGTCCTGAACGGGGGTCAGAATCATGGGGCAATGCCGCGCCACCACCGTTGCGCGCGCTGTATCGGCAGCGTCACGGCTATCGTGCGAGACCGGCGCGGGCTGATATTTGGCATGCAAGGTCACAGGTTCAGTAGAAACACAGCCGGCCAGCCCCAGGGCCAGCACTGCACACAGCTTTTTCACGATCAAACTCCGAAAAAAAGCCCCGGCGCAAAACCGGGGCGTGTTTACCAGGCCCGTCTTAGTTGGCGGCCGTTGTCGCCGGGGCAGCGGCAGTGCTGGTGGCCATGTCGGTGGTTTTGGACAGAATGGTGACGTGGCCGGTCTTGTCACGGGTGGCGTTCAGTTTGTGGCCTTGCAGTACCACGGTGAACTGACCATCAGCTGGTGCAACGGTCTTGCTGTTGGCCGCAATGAAATCCTGGGCCAGTTGAGCGGCAATCACGTTGGCGCCATCCGTCAGCGCCTGTTTGGCCAGCCTGGCATCGGCATTGCCCCACACGGCCAGCGCAGCGGCCGGTTCCTTATAGGTGTCCGGCAGGGATTCGCGGTAAGTGATGATGTCGCGATACAGCGAGTTGAGCTGGTTCAGATGCAGCGCGGTTTTGTCATCAAGCTTGGTTGTCCCTTTATACAAATCACGTTGCAGCGTCTTGAGCTGGTCATTATTGGGATAAGCATTGGCAATACCCGTCACCACCATGGTTTGACCATCTGCCGACAATTCATAGAAAAACGCGATCGTGGTAAAGATGTCCCGTTTGGAATCAGCCAGTACCTTTTCCAGTTGCTTGTTATCGCCCGTAGTAATCAACTGGACGTTCTTTTCTGCAATCCAGGAGATATTGCCGGTTTCACGCTTGACCGCATCCATGGCGGTGTCGTTGAAGCTGAAATCCAGCAAAGAGTTACGCAGGTTAGCCACCGTGGTTTCCGCTGTATCAGTCCGGCTGTTGTTCACGGCTGTATCGATCAGCGCAAACAGCAAGCCCCCGCCCGCCGCCGCAGTCAGGTTGGACTGGTTGATCGCCAGCTTGATTTCCTTTTGCGGCACGATCACGTTGATGTCAGAGTTTTTGACTTTCTCTACCGCAGCAGCAGGCATGGGCTTGAAACCCGGTTGGGTGGCACAGCCGGCCAGCAGCGTGGCAGCAACAAGGGTGGACATTGCAAGGTAACGCATGGGGACTCTCAAATGGGCGGAATTGGAAGACAAAAGCTTACATAGACACAACTCGCATCAGATTTTGCTGATATGCAATGTATCTCGCATCTTTCCTGGCGTAACGGCGTTTTTCTGTTGTCATTAGACGACAACGGCTTTCCTCCTGGCTACACCTCTTGTAATCAGTTGCTGTCAGCCGCTGGCTGGTCTGCTCCCGATCTTTGCCACCACAGATGAGTCGGCAGGCTGCGGGCTTTGCCGGTCCCATTGCAAAACAACGGGTTCATCAATACGATCTGCGTCAATTCAGCGAAAGACAGGCGCGCACTTTGCCACGGACCCCGCTTCTTGCCCTCCCCGCTATGCGCAGCAACCGTGTCACCGCTTTTTCTGCGGCGGTACTGACCAATATTCTGTGTTTGTGGCTGCTGCAATATGGTGTGCGGATGCCCGCCAGGCAGCCTTTGCCGGTGCGGGAAACGCAGGTTGAGTTGATCCCGCTGCCCCAACCCGCCCACCGCCCCGAAGCCTCGGCGCAGCCCGCCACCATCCGCACCTTGCCGCATCCCCAGGTTCAACCGTCGGCCATCACTGCGAATTCACCCACATTGCGCACGGATACGCCCACGCCGGTGGCATCAGCCCCGGCGCACAAACTGGATATGGAAGCCCTGCGCAACGGTGCACGGCAGGTGGGTGATCAGGGGAAAAATGAGGCTGATTCAGCCATCAGGCTGAATCTCCAACCCATACAGGCCGCCGCGCCCAGTGCCTTGAGTCAGGAGATGTCCAAAGCGCAACGCAGCGGCTGTGGCAGCGCATATGCAGATATGGGTTTATTGGCGCCACTGGCGTTGCTGCACGACGCCGCCACCGGCAAAGGGTGTAGCTGGCAGCAGTAAGAGAAAAGAGTGGGTCTGCTTAGCGGGTCACGGCGCAACCACCGCCGCGCTTGCACTGATACATGGCCCCATCGGCATGCTTGAGCAGCTGGCGGGCGTCCAGGCCGTGCTCCGGGTAGAGCGCGACGCCAATGCTCACGCGCAGCGGGTGCACGTGGCCTTCAATCAGCACAGGCTGGCTGACCGCAAAGGCGATTTTCTGCACGGTTTCTTCCAGGCTGCGCGGCTCAAAGTTTTCCAGCAACACCACAAACTCATCGCCCGACAAGCGCGCCACTGTGTCGGCCCGGCGCACGCATTTTTGCAGTCGCCGCGCTACTTCCTGCAATAGACCGTCGCCTGCGGCGTGCCCCCACAGATCGTTCACCATCTTGAACTTGTCCAGATCAAGGTACAGCAGCGCCAGCACCCGGCCATCCCGCTGGGCACGGGCAATGGCCATTTCCAGCCGGTCTCCCAGCAGGGCACGGTTGGGCAGCCCGGTCAGGTCGTCATACTGCGCCTGCCGTTGCAGGCGCATCTGCATTTCCTTGTGCTCGATGGCCATGCTGATCTGGGTAGAGATGAACTGCAGCACCTCTTCCTCATCATCATCAAATGCGGTGCCGTCTGTTCGCATGACCGCCAGCACGCCCAGCGCCCCTTTGTTACTCAGCAGCGGCACGCCCAGCCACGCCAGCGGCAAGCCGGCCATGTCAGCGGCCAGCGGGGCGGTCGGGGAGAGATTATCCAGCCGCAGCGCAGCGCGGTTATCGTAAACCTGATTGAACAATTGCCCCAGCGAACGTGGGCGTGGGGCCATGATGCGGCGCGCGCCTTCCATATACCAAGGGTAGATTAGTGCGCCGGTTTGTTCGTCCCGCAGCGCCAGGGCAAAGTTGTCTGCCGGCACCAGCGGTCGCACGATGTGGTAGATGGTGCGATAGAGCGCCTGTGCGTCTTCTGCCACCTGCGCCGCTTCAGAAATGGCATAGACCGCGGCCTGTATGGCTTCAGTCCGCTTGCGCCGGGTGACGTCCCGCGCGACGGCAATCCGCAACTGATCGGTATCTGACCAGCGGGCGGACCACATGATATGGACCAGCCGGCCATCTTTGCGCACGTAGCGGTTCTCAAACCCCACACGCTCTTTGCCGCTCATGACTTCGCGGGCTTCTTCCAGCGTGCGCGCCCGATCCTCCGGCGCCACCATATCGATCATCAGCCGCCCGATCATTTCGTCCGGCGTGTAGCCAAAGATCCGTTCACAGGCGGCGCTGGCATACACAAAGCGCCCGGACTGGTCCACCGCACACACGGCGTCCAGTAGCAGGTCGGCAAAGCCAGTAATCTGGGGCAGATTTTCCGTCTTCATACCCACAGAATACGACAGCCTTTGCCGCCGCTCTATAGTTGACCGGTCTGTCGCTTATTTTGCTACACCTGACCGGCCAGTTGTGCCGTTGGTCAGTGCCGGGTCACAAAGCGGTAACCATTGCCGCGTACCGTCTCGATCGCTTCTGCGCCCAGTTTCTTGCGCAGGCTATGCACCAGCGTTTCAATGGTGCTTTCCGCCACGGGGTTATCCTGGCCGTATACCGCCGCACGAATCTGCCGCCGGCTGCACACCACGGAGGGGTCGGCCAGCAACAAGAACAACAGGGCGGATTCCCGCTGGGACAAGGCCAGTTCCGTGCCGCCCAGAAACACCCGACGGTGGTCGTGATCGACATCCAGCTTGCCGCCCTCAATATCCAGATGATGCTGCACCACTGCCCGGCGCAACAGCGCGCGAATGCGGGCGACAAGGTCGGCCGGTACATAAGGCTTGACCACATAAGCATCTGCACCCTGCGCCAGGGCGTTGATCACCGCCGGTGTTTCTGAGCGCTCTGACAGCACCATCACCGGTGTTCCCCACTGTTTCTCACGCAGGTTTTTGATCATGGCCAGCATTTTGTGGTCCGTGCGCAGGCCGAAATCCACAATGACCAGGCGATACGCCGCCGCAGCCAGGCGCTCGAACAAATCCGGGTTTTTCAGGGTGGGTTCCGCCGTCATACCGGCGCTCAACAGGTTGGCCGTCACCGATTCACGTACATCGGCATCGTTGGAAACAAGCAGGATATTCATGGATGCAGTCCTCCAGATAAACCGCCAGCCATCAGGGGCGGCGAGCAGGGGGTTGGCAAGCTTTGCGGGAACATGTTGTCGGCATCCTGATGTCATGGATGTGACGCGGCTAACAAAACAGCGGATAAGCGGCGGCGACGTGACGGACGGCGGGCCAGTGTCAGACAGCACCTGTCAGCCCTCTGCGAAGAAGGACTACAAACCCTTGTTAGCAAAGAAAAAAGCCCCGATTTCCCGGGGCTTTTCTGGCCGCAATTTCAAGCTTAAAACGGGCGGATGCGATAGCCGTTGGCATCCTGGTTGGCGGCAAAATCATAGTAGGCAGACAAGTGCACGTGGCCGGCAATGTGATCCGCAAACGACACGCCATCATCTCCCCAGACGCGCCCGATATGCCCCGCCGCATCGCTATTGACGGCCCAGGATCGGTCACTGCTTTGCATATTGTTCATGGCCACCCAGGCTGAGGCGGTGGCGGACATCCCGCTGACTGTGCCATTCACATCATTCTGCCCATTGGTCACCGGCGAAATGAAGATTTTGGCGTTGCTACCGCGCGCTTCGGCGTATTCAGACAGGCGCTGGTTCTCGGTATGGTTGAGCACCAGAATGATTTTGCCCGCCAGCGCCGTGGCCGTTGGCCAGTTTTTGCCAGCAAGATCGGTCTGCAAGGCGCCGGTACTGCCAATCTGGTTTTTCAGGTCTGCCGGCGTGAACAGCGCACTGCCGAAGGTATTGCTGACCAGCTCATCCAGATCAGCCGGGGTGCGTTGTGAACTGGCTTTGGACCAGCCCTGTTTTTTATCCAGCACCACAATAATGGGGAAATGCGCGGCGTTGGCATCGCTCCAGGCTTTGATGTCGTTCAGACAGGCCTGCAGATCATTCTTGCCGGTGCCGTCGCCCGTGCAGTTGTTGTCATTGCCAGACTGGAACAGCGTGCCGGCGTCATGCCGCACAAACCAGTGTTTGGCCGAGCCGCCGCTCACTGCGTCTTGCTGATCCCAGAAATCCACCTCTACCGTGCGGACACTGTTGAACACGGACGTGAACGTCGGGGCGTACTGCTTCTGGTAGCAGTTGTGGCACGCCACCTGGGCAATGCGGTCAAGCGGGGTGTTCCACACCGTGGGCGCAATAAACGGCACGCTGAAGTCACTGGCCATCGCCGGCGCCGCCAGCATTCCCGCCAGCAGGGCGGCAAGGTAGTTCAGTTTCATATCCGCTACTCCATCTGTTTTGAGAAGCACCCACGGGCCTGAGTCCCGGTGGATGGCAGGCGGAGCATGCCGGCGTTTCATGAAGGAAAACGACACCGTTTCATGAAGTTATTGTGCGATCCGGATGAAAACCCGTTGTCGCGTTTGGGCCACAGGCAATGCCTGATTGTTTGGCATTGGTCATGCCTTGGCGTAATCGCGCGGCCGGGGTCACGCAATTGTCATATCCTGGGCGCGGTGCATACCAATGACTCTGCCCGCCCCACCAGAAAAACAGTCGAGGAGAAGGTCGATGTGGCAATTTCCCGCAATACTGACAACCCTGATATTTGCTTTATGCAGCGCCATCACGCCGGCGCAAGCCTTGCGCGCCTGGTCCGCCCACCCGGCCGACAGTGCGTCATCCCGCGCGTTGCAGGCCTTTGCCGATACCGTGCGTGATGCCAGCGCCGGCCGCATTGCCATCACCACCTATAACAACAGCGAACTGGGCGATCAGCCGCAAGCCATCCAGAAACTGGCTCAGGGTGATATCGATTTTGCGGTATTCAACCTGGGGCCGTTGTCGGGCGTGGTGCCGCAGGCACGGCTGTTGACCCTGCCCTTTGTGTTTCATGATTCAGAACACATGTTCCGCAAGCTCGATGAAGGCCTGGGGAACCGCATTGCCAGCAGCTTGCTGGACAAGGGTTTCAAAGTGCTGGGCTGGTATGACGGCGGCTCACGCTCGTTCTATTGCATGAATCATGTGGTGCGTTATCCATCAGACTTTGCCGGCCTGCGGGTGCGGGTGCAGGATTCGCCCGTGTACAACGACATGGTGCGGCAACTGGGCGCCACGCCGGTGATCGTGCCTTTCAACGACATCAGCAAAGCGTTCCAGGACGGGCGCATTGATTGCGCAGAGAACAACCTGCCGTCTTATGTGGAAACCGGCAACTACAAATATGCGCGCAACGTGTTGCTGACCAACCATATCGTCACCCCCGAGGTCCTGGTGGTCTCGCGCAAATATTGGCAAACCCTCACGCCTGCCGATCAGGCCATGCTGCAAAGTCTGGGTACGCAATCGGGCGCGGTCATGCGGACACTCTGGAAGCAGCAACTGGGCAATGCCGAAACCACACTGCACAAAGCCGGGATTCAGCCGGTCCCCGTCAAAGACCCTGGGGTTTTTGTGGCCCGCATGATCCAGGTCTACGCCAGCGCCTTGCAGGGCTCGGACGAGTTCAACCAGGTACTGCCCGCCATGATGAAGTGATCACCCGCCCCCACTGCGCCGTCTGGTTTGCGGCGGCGTGGTGGTGGTTTTGCCCCTGCGCAGCGCGTGCTTTCCCTCTTCTTCTGGTTATCTGTGCCCCAAAGTAGCGGCTTGTCGGCGGATTTCGTATAACAAGGTGATCCCAACCCCAATTCGGGGAACGTATGGCACCAACGACCATGCATAACGCCGCGACCATCCTGATCGTGGACGACACCCCGGAAAACCTGGTGCTGATGAGTAACCTGCTGCGGGATACCTATCATCTCAAGGTCGCCAACAGCGGGGCCAAAGCCCTGGCGCTGGTGCGCGGCAGCACCACCCTGCCCGATCTGATCTTGCTGGACATCATGATGCCCGGCCTGTCTGGTTACGATGTCGCGCGGGATTTGAAGGCCAACCCGCAGACTGCGCGTATCCCGATCATCTTTCTGACCGCCATGTCATCGAACGAAGATGAAACGCGCGGCTTTGAACTGGGTGCGGTGGATTACATCACCAAGCCCATCAGCCCGCCGGTGGTGCTGGCGCGTATCGACACCCATCTTAAACTCAAGGCTGCGGCGGATTTTCTGCGGGACAAGAATGACTACCTGGAGCAGGAAGTTGCCCGGCGTACGCAAGAAGTGGCCGCCATTCAGGATGTGACTATCCTGGCCATGGCATCACTGGCGGAAACCCGCGACAACGAAACCGGCAACCATATCCGCCGCACACAAAACTACGTCAAGGTGCTGGCCGAGCACCTGAAAAACCATCCGCGCTTTGGGTATTTCCTGACCGATCACACCATTGATCTGCTGTTCAAGTCGGCCCCGCTGCATGACATTGGAAAAATCGGTATCCCGGACCGGATCTTGCTCAAACCCGGCCGGTTTACGCCGGAAGAGTTCGAAATCATGAAAGCGCATACCACGCTGGGCCGGGACGCCATCCAGCATGCCGAAGACCAGTTGGGCATGGATATCGATTTTCTGCACTTTGCCAAAGAGATTGCCTACGGCCACCAGGAAAAATGGGATGGTTCGGGCTATCCGGAAGGTTTGGCGGGGGATGCCATTCCCATCTCCGCCCGGCTGATGGCCGTCGCTGATGTCTACGATGCCCTGGTCAGTCGGCGGGTCTACAAAGCCCCCATGGCCCATGAAGATGCGGTGGCGTTCATCAAGAACGGGCGCGGCAGTCATTTTGACCCGGACATCTGTGACGCATTTCTGGCCTGCCAGGCCCGTTTTCAGACCATTGCCGCGCAATACGTAGATACCGACGCGGACCTGGTCAAAGAAGCCACGGCCTTGCAGTTCATCGCAGACGAACCTTGAGCGGCCGGTCCAGGCGATGACCTCTATCCTGCATTGGCTGGAGCGGCTGCCGCTTCGCCACAAGCTGATTATCGGCTTTGCCGGTCTGCTGATTTTGCCGCTCATTCTGGGCGCACAAAGCCTGCGCACCCAGCAATCACTCATTGAGGTTTTCCAGCGTTTATATCGCCAGGAGTTAACCGGCATTGCCCAGGTCAAGGAAACCCAACTTGAACTGACCCGCGTCACCGCCGCCTACCGCAAAGCCATCCATACCCCATACGCCGGGGAACGGGATCAGGCAGTCGATCAGCTGGATATTGCCAATGTGCGCCTGAACCGGGCGGTAGAGCTCTTGCGTCCGACGGTCTACCGGGACGAGAACATCAAGCGGCTGGACCAGTTCGAGACCTTGCGCGCCAGAATGACCCGAGTGGGCGACCAGGCATTAAGCCTGGCCCGCCAGGGACACGATGCCGAAGCCCTTGCGTTGATGGACAGCGGCTGGTTTGACGGCATGGCCACCCAGGCCGATCAGGTACTTGATGGCATAGCCCAGGTCAAAGCCACCGGGCTGCGCGATACCGCCATCTCGATCACCGCCCTGGCCGGGCGCAATCGCGCGCAAACCTATGCGCTGCTGTTGGGCGGTGCTGCGTTGGCCCTGCTGCTGGCCTGGCTGGTCAGCCGGTCCATCCGCCATCCCATCAGCCGGGTACGTGAAGCGGTCGATCAATTGACCGCCGGCGACCTGGACCAGGTGATTCCACACACCGACTTTGCCAATGAAACCGGCGATCTGGCGCGCGCCATCAGACAATTGCAGCAAGAGTCGCGCTTGCTGGAAACGCAGCGCTGGGTCAAATCGCAGGAAACCCAACTCCAGGCCAGCTTGCAGCAAGCCCCCTCCATCGAGGCGCTGGCCAGCACTTTTCTGGAGCAAATCGGGCCGTTGCTGCGTATTGGTCAGGGCACGCTGTACCGGTTTGACGAAGACGAACAGTTGCTGCATTTCAGCGGTAGCTACGCCCAACACGCCGCACCCGCACAAACCATCCGGCCTGGTGACGGCCTGCTGGGGCAGTGTGCGCAATCCAGACAGATCGTGACGTTGCTGGACGTCCCCGCCGGGTTCTGGAATATCCAGTCCACCCTGGGCGAGGTCACGCCCTTGCTGTTGACGGCCTACCCCATCTTGCTGGGCGAGCGGCTGATGGGGGTGCTGGAACTGGCCTGGTTATCCGCGCCGGGCCAGGCGCCGCAGGCCCTGCTGGAAGAAGTGTTGCCCAAGCTGGCCATGACCATGGAAATCACGGGCAGAAACACCGCCTTGCAGCAGCTGTTTGAACAAACCCGGCAGCAGGCCGGGGCGCTGGAAACCCAGGCGGTGCTGCTGGAACGCCAGGCGCTGGAACTCAACGCCCAGCATGCCTCGCTCAAAGCGACCGAAGCCTGGTTCAGAACCATTATTGAAGCCGCACCAGATGGCATGCTGGTGATCGACGCCCAAGGATTGATCACGCTGACCAACCCCAGGCTGGATCAACTGTTTGGCTACACGGCCGGAGAGCTGACCGGGCAGTCGGTGGATATCCTGGTGCCCGGCGGCATGCGCCAGGCGCATGGCGCGTTGCGGGACGATTTTATCGAACACGGCACGACCCGCCAGATGGGCGGCAACGACAACAACCACCTGCGCGGCCTGCGCAAGGATGGCAGCGAATTCTTCATTGAAGTGGGGCTGGCCCGATTACCTCTGCTGGAAGGCCAGGGCGTCTGCGTGTGCGCCTCAGTCCGGGATATCTCGGAACGACGCGCCATGCTCGCCGCCCTGGAAGACCGCGAACAACAAGTGCGAGCGGTGCTGGAAAACAGTCCGGTGGCCGTCGCCATTGAAGATGACCAGCGCCAGCTGTTGTATGCCAACCGTGAGCTGGAAATCCTGTTTGGCGTGCCGCAGGCCGAGTTGCACTCCCCGGAAAGCCGGGCCAGACACTGGCCAGACCCGGCCGCGTTTGAGCGCTTTCTGGAGGCCAACGAGGAGGGCGACGTCTTCAATTTTGAGATTCCGCTACAGCGTAGCGACGGCTCACGGGTCGACGTGCTGCTCTCTTCCATCCACCTGACCTTTGCCAACCGCGCGCTGATGGTGAAATGGTTCTTTGACATCACAGATCGCAAGCAAGCCGAAGCGGCGGTGCAGCATGCACGTGAACTGGCCGAAGAAGCCACGCGTGCCAAGAGTGATTTTCTGGCCAATATGAGCCACGAAATCCGCACGCCCATGAACGCCATCATTGGCATGAGCCATCTGGCCTTGCGCACCCAACTGGATAAAAAACAGCGCAACTACATCGAAAAAGTGCACCGCTCGGCCGAGAACCTGTTGGGTATCATCAATGACATTCTGGATTTTTCCAAAGTCGAAGCCGGCAAGATGACCATCGAGCACGTGCCTTTCCGGCTGGAAGACGTGCTGGAAAGTTTTGCCAACATGATCGGCTTGCGTGCCGAAGACAAAGGGCTGGAACTCTTGTTCCGGACCGCCCCGGATTTGCCCACCGCGTTGATTGGCGATCCGTTGCGCCTGGGGCAGGTGCTGATCAACCTGGGCAATAACGCCGTCAAATTTACCAACCACGGCGAAATTGTGGTCGGCATTGACCTCCTTGAGGACGAAGCCGACGCCATTACCCTGCACTTTCAGGTCCAGGACAGCGGCATTGGCATGACGCCCGAGCAATGCCTGCATGTCTTTGAATCATTTAGCCAGGCCGACAGTTCGATCACCCGTAAATACGGCGGTACGGGCTTGGGGCTGGCCATCTCCAAACGCCTGGTGGAACTGATGGCCGGGACCATCTGGGTGGAAAGCGTCGCCGGGCAAGGCTCGGTCTTTCATTTTCACGCCCGCTTTGGCCGTCAGCACAACGTGCTGCCGCGCCGCATGTTCAAGGCCGACGAACTCCTCGGCATGCGGGCGTTGGTGGTCGATGACAACGCCAGCGCGCGGGAAATCCTCTCTGGTATGGCACGTACCTTCAATCTGGAAGTCGACGTGGCGGAAAGTGGGCCGGTGGCGCTGGCGCATATCCAGGCTGCGGAGCAAAAAGAACTGCCTTACGACCTGGTACTGATGGACTGGCGGATGCCGGGTATGGATGGCATCCAGACCGTTCAACTTATCCAGCAACGCCATACCCGCCAGCCGCCTGCGGTGATCATGGTGACCGCCTTTGGCCGGGACGAAGCGCTGGATGAGGCCGCCAGATGCGCCGTTCACCTGCAATCCGTGCTGACCAAACCCGTGACGCCCTCTACCCTGCTGGAAGCCATTGGCGAGGTGCTCGGCAAAGGCGGGCTGACCGAAACGCGCGCCGCCGAACGTGGAGACCTGACCGGCAGCCACATGGCCGCCCTGGCGGGTGCCCATTTACTGCTGGCAGAAGACAATGAACTGAACCAGGAACTGGCGCGTGAACTACTGGAAAGCGCCGGCATCGCCCTGACGGTGGTGGGTGATGGTCAGCAGGTGCTGGACCGGCTGGATGCCGGAGAGGGGTTTGACGGCGTATTGATGGATTGCCAGATGCCCGTCATGGACGGCTACACCGCCACGGCGCAAATCCGCCAGCGGCCAGGCCTTGCAGACTTGCCCATTATTGCCATGACCGCCAACGCCATGGCCGGTGATCGGGAAAAAGCCCTGGCCGCCGGCATGAACGACCATATTTCCAAACCACTCAATGTCGAAGGCATGTTTGCGACGCTGGCAAAGTGGGTCCACCCGCGCCCGGGCGCAGCCCAAGTGCAACCCGCAGCAGCCGCCTGTGAGGAAACCACAGACCTTGTGCTCCCCGGCATTGATCACCACGCCGGCCTGAAAACCTGCATGGGCAAACGCGCGCTGTATCTGCGCCTGCTGGGCAAGTTCAGCCAGAGTTACCGTGATTTTGCCGTGGTCTTTGCCAGCGCCCGCCAAAGTCCGGACCCTCAGGCCGCCCAACGCTATGCCCATTCCCTGCGCGGCACTGCCGGCAATATCGGCGCCCAAGCGCTGGCCCGCCTGGCCGGTGAACTGGAGAGTGCCTGTGAACAACAACGCCCCGCCGACGAGATCGAGATCATCCGTACCCGCGTTGCAGACGAATTGGCGCTTGTCCTCGCCGGGCTGACCTCGCTGGACACGGCAGAGCCGCAACCCGCCGACGCACCAGCGCAGGATGCCGAGCGCTTGCTGGCGGAACTCCGGCAGTTGCTCATCGACAGTGATCCGGGCGCGCTGGAAACCGTCAGCCAGTTGCTGCCCCTGTACGCCGGCCGTGCGCATGCACCGCTCCTGCGCCAGGCCGCGCGCGCCATAGAAGATTTTGATTTCGACAAAGCGCTGGCGTTGCTGGATACCGTGCAGCCTGATTGATCCCAAGGCTGAACCCGCCGCCATAAAGATGAGGCGCATGGCGCACTGCGGCCACCATCGGTGGCACATGCCGGTGTGATATATTCCGCAGTCATGAAAAAGTGGCTGGGGACTCGATTTGTTGCACTCGCGATGCTGGTCGCGATGTTCAACTTCGCCCTGCCCTCGGCGCACATGGCCATGCTCAGCGCGCAAACCAACGCGCTGGTGTTGTGCAGTGGCTCTGGTATCCAGCTGGTCGTCACACATGGTGATGACCAATCAGATACCCCGGTCTCGCAACTGGTCTTCCAGTCTTGTCCGCTGTGTGCGCATGGGGTCACTGCCAGCCTGCCCTTGCTGGTGTTGCCGGCCCTGCAGCAACTGGCCTTTACGCCAGTTCAAGCCGGCATTGCTGTTACCACACCTCCCCTGCTTGCCCAACCCCGCCTGCGCCCGCCCGGCCGGGGGCCGCCACTGGCCTGATCTGTTCCGCTGCGTTTACCTGAACACCGATCAATTTCGCGTGCCGCCTGCGCCTGCGCGCGGCTCGCCCATGGCGATTCAAAATGACAAAACAATCCCCGGCCGCCCTGCGGCTATCTGTGTTGACGACCGCACTCGTCACCGTTTTCTCCGCATCAACCCGTGCTGACGACGCCGTCACAGCGCCCCCCTCCCAAATCATTGACCTGGGTTCCGTGGTGGTCACCGGTGTGCGCGATAGCTCGCCGCTGACCATCGTCACCGACCCCAAAGCACCGCGCCAACCCGTGCCGGCCAGCGATGGCGCCGACATCCTCAAAACCATCCCCGGCTTCTCTGCCGTACGTAACGGAGGCAGCAATGGCGATCCGGTATTGCGTGGCATGTTCGGCTCCCGCCTCAACATCCTTACCGACGGCACCACCATGCTGGGTGCCTGCCCGGCGCGGATGGATGCCCCGACCTCGTACATCAGCCCATCCAGCTTTGACACGCTGACCGTGATCAAAGGCCCGGAAAGCGTGATCTGGGGACCGGGCTCCTCCGCCGGCACGGTCATGTTTGACCGTGACACCCAACGCTTTGATACAGCGGGCGTGCGGCTGGACGGCGCGGTGCAAGGCGGCTCCTGGGGTCGTAACGATATCAATATCGATGCCACCACCGGTACGCCGGATGGCTATGTGCGCTTTACCGGCAATCACGGACACGAAGGGGATTACGAAGACGGCGCTGGCCACGATGTGCCCTCGGCCTGGAACAAATGGGCGACGGACGCCGCCCTGGGCTGGACACCCGATGACCAGACCCGGCTGGAGCTCAACGTGGGTACCGGTAATGGGGATGCCCGCTATGCCGGCCGCAGTATGGATGGCGTGCAATTCAAGCGTGAAAGCGCCAACCTGAAGTTTGAGCGCACGAATATCAGCGACGTGGTCAGCAAGGTACAGGCACAGGTGTACTACAACTACGCCGATCACCTGATGGATAACTACAGCCTGCGCACGCCCGACCCGATGAGCAGTATGCCCATGCCCATGGCTGCCGAAGTGGACCGCCGCACCGTGGGCGGCCGCGTTGCAGCCACGCTGGACATCGCTACCGACATCAGCGTGATTACCGGCCTGGATGGATCCAGCAACGCGCATCGGTCCCGCTCTGCCTCTGGCGAAGGTGCGTACGCCAGCATGCCGTGGATCAAAGATGCCGACATGAGCACCCTTGGCGGGTTTGCCCAGCTGACCTGGAAGCCGCAGAGCGGCAGCCGCGTGATGACCGGCCTGCGGCTGGATCACGCGATCGCAACCGACCGGCGAGCCACCACCGGCATGATGAGCATGGCCAATCCCACCCTCAACGACACCCGCGCCGAGAACTTGCCCTCCGGCTTTGCCCGGTATGAGCATGATCTGGTAGACGCGCCCGCCACCGTATTCATCGGGCTGGGGCATGTCGAACGCTTCCCGGACTATTGGGAACTGTTTTCTCCGGATAGCGGCCCTGCGAGCACGACCAACGCCTTTACCGGCGTCAAACCGGAAAAAACCACCCAGCTTGATCTGGGTGCGCAATACAAGGACCAGAACCTGAAAGCCTGGGTGTCGGCCTATGCCGGCTATGTACAGGACTACATCCTCTTTCTGTACAGCAGCGGCGGCATGATGGGCTCCACCTCGCAAGCGCTCAACATCAATGCCCGCATTGCCGGTGGCGAGGCCGGCGTGACCTGGCGCTTTGTTCAAAACTGGCAACTGGACGTGTCCACCGCCTATGCCTGGGGCCAGAACCAGAGCATGAACCAGCCTCTGGCGCAGATGCCCCCGCTGGACACCCGCCTCGCCCTGGCCTGGGAGCACGACCAGTGGTCAGCCGGCGCCCTCTGGCGGCTTGTTACCGCCCAGAACCGGGTAGCAGAGAACGAGGGCAATGTCGTCGGCAAAGACTTTGGCACCACCGGCGGCTTTGGCGTGCTCTCGCTCAACGGTGGTTACGCGGTGGGCAAACACGTGCAACTGACCGCCGGGGTCGATAACCTCCTGAACAAGACCTATGCCGAACACCTGAACCTGGCGGGTGATGCCGGCTTTGGTTATTCCGGCGATTCACCGGTCAATGAACCGGGCCGGACGTTCTGGGCCAGGCTGGCGTTCAAGTACTAGGCAAGGCCTGACTTGCCCAATAAAAAGCCCCGCTTGGCGGGGCTTTTTATTGGGCCGGCATAAGCCCAAAAGCAAACAGGCCACCCCGAAGGGCAGCCTGTTTGCTTGTATCTTTGGTGGGTCGTGCGGGATTCGAACCTGCGACCAACGGATTAAAAGTCCGCTGCTCTACCAGCTGAGCTAACGACCCAAAGAGCGGCGCATTTTGCCGAAAGGTTGCGGGTCCGTCAAGCCTTTTGACGCAGATTTTTTTCCATGCTGGTTGGCTTATCGCCGTCAAACCCAGCCCTGGCGCGGGTTGGCGGGTGCTAGGTAGTGTTTGAAGCAGTCCTGCAAATGTTCACGCAGGGCGGTCACAGTGGGGGAAAGTTGCAGGCGATGGGCGCAGATCAGATAGAACGGCGCGGCTTCGGTTTCGTACTGCGGCAACAGGGGGACAAGGCGGCCAGCACGCAGATCGGGCAATACGTCCAGCGTGGATTTATAGGCAATGCCGTTACCCGCCAGCACCCAGCGGCGGACGATTTCGCCATCGTCGCTGACGCGGTTGCCGTGTACGTTGACGGTATGGTCCGCCTCTCCCTGGGCAAAGCGCCAGCGTTCATGCGTGACTTCGCCCAGGACAAAACGCAGGCAGTTGTGCTGGCGTAGCTGCGCCGGGCTTTGGGGAAGACCGTAGCGGGCCAGATAGTCGGGCGCGGCGACCACAATCCGGCGATTGTCTGGCACCAGGGGCAGCGCCACCAGGCTGGAATCATCCAGCAGGCCGTAACGCAGGGCGATGTCCACGGGCTGCCGGTACAGGTCTGCCAGGCGGTCGCTGATGCGGATTTGCAGGTTCACGGCCGGGTGCTGTTGCTGGAAGACATCCAGCCAGCCCAGCAGCGCACTGCGCCCTAAATCGGATGGCATGGAAATGCTGAGCGTGCCAGAGATACGTTGTTTGTCCTGGTGAATGGCTTCCCGGCCACTGGCCAGTGCGTCCAGCGCGCTGCGGGCGTGAGTCAGGTAGCGCTCGCCATCGCTGGTTAACCGCAGGCTGCGGGTGGAGCGCACAAACAGGCGGGATTGCAGCGTGGCTTCCAGCCGTTTAAGCGCGGCGCTGGCCACGGCGGGGGTCAGGTCCAGTTCCCGCGCGGCGGCGGAGAAACTGCCGGTTTCTGCGGCCCGCACAAACACCTGTAAATCTTCAAATCTGACCATGCCGAATCCATTACAAATCTGGTTATTTTCAATAATAAATTGAAACTGAATCTGGCGGCGGCCTGTTTTTCCAGGCGGGTGAGAGGTGCAAGATGCGATGCATTGCCTACAACACCAACTGACCTCTTCAAGGAGAAACATCATGAAAGCCGTGGGTTACTACAAGAACCAGCCGATTACCGCTGCCGACGCACTGGTTGATCTGACGCTGCCTGATCCGCAACCCGGAGAACACGATTTACTGGTGGAGGTCAAAGCGGTTTCGGTGAACCCGGTGGATGTCAAAATTCGCGCTGGCGTGAGCCCGGCCGAGGGTGCCCCCAAGGTGATCGGCTGGGATGCAGCCGGCGTGGTGCGTGCCGTGGGCAGCAAGGTGTCGCTGTTCAAGCCGGGAGACCGGGTATGGTATGCCGGTTCTTTGACCCGCCCGGGCACGAACAGCGAGTTGCATCTGGTTGATGAACGTATTGTCGGCCCCATGCCGGCGACACTGGATTTTGCCGAGGCCGCCGCCTTGCCGCTGACGGCCATCACCGCGTGGGAGTTGCTGTTTGATCGGCTGCAGGTGCTGGATAACGCGGCCCCCTCTGGTCAGACACTGCTGGTTATCGGCTCGGCTGGCGGAGTGGGTTCCATCCTGGTGCAACTGGCAAGGCAATTGACCGGCCTGACCATCATTGGCACGGCATCCCGCCCGGAAACCCAAAAGTGGGTGCTGGGGCTGGGAGCGCATGCGGTGATCGACCATAGCAAGCCGCTGTCAGAAGAGCTCAAACGCATCGGCGTAGGCCAGGTGGACTATGTCGCCGGCCTGAATCAGACCGATGTGCACTTTAAAGAGATCGTGGAATCTTTGGTGCCTCAGGGCAAGTTGGCGCTGATTGATGATCCGGATGCGCTGGATGTGCGTGCGCTCAAGCGCAAGAGTATTTCGCTGCACTGGGAGTTCATGTTTACCCGCTCCATGTTTGGTACGGACGACATGATCAAGCAGCATGCTTTGCTGGCCCAGGTGGCCAGGTTGATTGATGCCGGTACGCTGCGAACCACGGTGGCAGAGCACTTTGGCACGATTAACGCCGCCAATCTGAAAAAGGCCCACGCACTGCTTGAAAGTAATACCTCACGCGGAAAGATTGTTTTGGCAGGCTTCTGATTGCGTCAGGGCGGGGCTGCTCGCCCCGATCATGTCCTGATCGTTGATTCCATCTGATTGTTCTTCCGGAGAATGGTTTATGCGTATTGATCTGACAGGTAAAACCGCACTGGTCACAGGTTCTTCATCCGGCATTGGTCTGGCCATCGCCCAGGGTCTGGCTGCGGCTGGTGCCAATGTCATCTTGCACGGCCGCGATGAGGGCAAGCTGGAGAAGGTACGCACACAACTGGCCGCCGCACACCCGCTGGCGCAGTTTCCGGTGGTGGCCTCAGACCTGGGCACCGCTGCGGGTGCCGAGGCCGTGATCAAGGCGCATCCGGAGGTAGATATCCTGATCAACAACGCCGGTATTTTTGAACCCCGCGAGTTTGCGGATATTGACGATGCCCGCTGGGAAACCATGCTGGACGTCAATGTCATGAGCGGTGTGCGGCTGTCACGCCATTATCTGCCCCGCATGCTCAAGGCCAACTGGGGACGGATTGTGTTTATCTCCAGCGAATCGGCCCTCAATATCCCGGCAGAAATGATTCACTACGGCGTGAGCAAAACCGCGCAACTGGCACTGTCACGCGGCCTGGCACAACTGACCGCAGGCAGCGCAGTCACGGTTAACGCCGTGCTGCCAGGCCCTACCCGCTCTGATGGTGTGGGTGACTTTTTTGGCAAGATCGCGCAGGAACAAGGCATATCGCAGGAACAGGTGGAGCAGGACTTCATCAAGACCCACCGCCCGACCTCGCTGATCAAGCGCCTTGCCAAGGTTGAGGAAGTCGCCAATATGGTGGTGTATGTCAGCTCGCCACAGGCCTCAGCCACCAATGGCGCAGCCTTGCGCGTAGATGGTGGCGTGGTGAACTTTATTGCCTGAGTGATCTGGCCGAACTACTTTTTGCCATGATCCTGCGGGTCTGCTTCCAGCGGTAAGGGCAGTGTGTACACATCAGGCATGGGAACTGGCTTGGGGCCGGTGCCCATGCCGTCCGGGGTGTTTGCGGACGCGCGTTTTTTCTCTTGCAACAGACGCCAGATGCGCACGTGAGATGCGCGGTGGTGGGCAATACGAGCCATGCTGGATTTGGTCACGATAGCTTTTTCACCGTAAAAGAACGCAATACACACAATATTGCGATCATACCCGCGAACCGCACACGGCATCGTAACGGTCTTGCACTGTGACGGCTAAAGCGTGTTTATCGAATGCCAATACCGGCGCCAGACGCCAAGGCCAGTCCGGCCTCACGGCACACCCATTCCCATTGGCGCATCACCCGCCGTACAGACCACTGGCACGGGCTCTCCGGGCCACCTCCAGACCTTCCTCCCCAAGCGGCATGATTGTCCGTAAAACGCCAGGGTTGACATTACCCTCAATCACGTAACATTATTTGTTACATGAAAAGAGACAGCCGCTTATCCGGGGTATTGCACCTGCTGCTACATATGGCAGAGCACGCTGCCCCTGTCACGTCCGAAACCCTGGCCCGCGCCATGCAAACCAACCCGGTGGTCATCCGCCGCATGATGTCCGGCCTGCGAGAACAAGGTTATGTGCGTTCGGGCAAGGGCCACGGCGGTGGCTGGCAATTGGCCATGCCGCTGGAAAACATCACTTTGCGTGATATCTACACGGCGCTGGGCAGCCCCACTTTGCTGGCCATGGGCAATCGCACGGAATCGCCAGGTTGCCTTGTGGAGCAAGCCGTGAACGCCGCACTGGATCAGACTTTCCAGCAAGCAGAAGCGCTGCTATTAGCCCGTCTGGGTGAAGTAACGCTGGCAGCGCTCAGCACGGATTTTCATCAACGCTTGGTGGAACACGGCCACCCGCATTTGCTGGAACACCCCCATGGATCATGACGTCATCATTATCGGCGGCAGCTTTGCCGGTTTGTCCGCTGCCATCTATCTGGCCCGCGCTCGCCGCAAGGTTTGCGTGCTGGATACCGGCTTGCCACGCAACCGCTTTGCCCCGCAATCCCACGGTTTCTTTGCCCAGGATGGCAACGCACCCGAGGCCATGCTGGCGACTGCGCGCTTGCAGGTTGCGGCTTACCCAACCGTCGAACTGATCCAGGGCAAAGCTGAAACCGTCACGCCAACAAACCAGGGTTTCAGCGTCACCCTCGCAGATGGCCAGTCGCTGCAGGCCAGCAAACTGATTCTGGCCTTTGGTCTGAGAGATGAACTCCCCGCCATCCCTGGTCTGGCCGAGCGCTGGGGGAAATCCGTGCTGCATTGTCCGTATTGCCACGGTTTTGAGTTCAGCGGGCAGCAGCTGGGCGTGCTGGCAGTGTCTCCGCTGTCTGTCCACCAGGCCATGCTGATCGCCGAATGGGGGCCAACCACGCTGTTCCTGAACGGTCAGCCCGTGCCGGACGCCGAAATGCAGAAAGAACTCACCGCGCGTGGCGTACAGATCGAAACCACGCCAGTCACGCAGTTGACCGGTGCGGGTGCGCAGCTTGGCGCACTGGTGCTGGCCGATGGTCGTGAGGTGATCACGGATGCGCTCTACATCGGCGTGCGCTCACACCTGAACAGCCCCATCGCCGCACAGCTGGGCTGCCAGATGGAGGACACCTGGTTTGGCCAGATCATCAAAACCGACGAATTCAAAATGACCAGCGTTCCCGGCGTCTACGCCGCCGGTGATATCGCGCGTGGCATGCACAGCGCCACCTGGGCCAGTGCGGACGGGGTTACCGCAGGCACGGCGGCCCACCGGGAACTGGTATTCCCCCAAGGCATCTCCATAACGCGCTAGCGCATTGCTGTGGCGAGAGCGCCTGCGCCATGATGATGCTCGGGTGCGTGGCCGCCAGTCGCAAGCGCCCCGCATGACCGTAAAGCGCCAGCCTAAGCCGCTCGCCAGGATGCGGCGACAATTGCGCATCCCACGCACGCTGGAGCGCCTCTAGCTGCTGCGGGCGGATGGGGCCTTGGGATATACGGACGGACGCTGGCACTGTGCATCTCTGTTGAAGAAGGGCGGGTAAAAGGTCGCCGATAACCAGGAGCGCCAAAAACAAACGGGACCTCGGCAGGTCCCGTTGATCATCATCTGGCTCGTTCAGGGTCAAAAATCTGGCAACAATCCAGATTCAAACGCATTCTGGTGGACCGAAGGAGGATCGAACTCCCGACCTCTGCATTGCGAACGCAGCGCTCTCCCAGCTGAGCTATCGGCCCGTAGCGGCCAATCTAGCCAGCCCGATTTATGGCGTCAAGCCAGGGGCCGGGCCGTGCGCGAAGTGTGCAACAAAAAAGCCCGTCATCAGACGGGCTTTTTTGTGAACCACCGGTAGATCAACCGATCTGGCCATGGCAGTGCTTGAACTTCTTGCCCGAGCCGCAGGGGCACGGATCGTTGCGGCTTACGCCAGCGAACGGGCTGGCAACGGCACCCGCAGCGGCAGCCGTGGACAGTGCTTCCTTGATCTTCTCTTCGTCGCCCGCAGCGACCGCAGAGGCCAGATCGTCATGATGGAACTGCAACGCACGTTCCGGCACGGCTTGCGGTTGTACCGCGTCCACGTCGGCTTGCGAGCGCACTTGCACGCTCATCACAATCTGCACCACATCACGCTTGATGCCGGTCAAGAGTTCGCTGAACAACTCAAACGATTCGCGCTTGTATTCCTGCTTGGGGTTCTTCTGGGCGTAGCCGCGCAGATGGATACCCTGACGCAGGTGATCCAGCGACGACAGGTGTTCGCGCCAGTGTTGATCCAGGTGCTGCAGCAGGACGGCACGTTCAAACTGGCGGAAAGTGTCCACGCCGGCTTCGCTTGCCTTGGTTTCGTAGGCTTCGCGAGCCAGACCCACCACGCGTTGCTTGGCAGCTTCATCGGTCAGGGTTGAGTCTTGCTTGAGCCAGTCGCCTACCGGCGCGGTCAGGCCGAATTCAGCCAGGGCTTTTTCCAGACCCGGCAGATCCCATTGTTCTTCCATGGCCTGCGGCGGTACATATTGCTCGAACAGGTCAGTGAAGAAGCCGTCGCGCATGGCGCCGATGGTTTCAGAAATATCGGTGCTTTCCAGCAACTCGTTCCGCTGGGTGTAGATGGCTTTGCGCTGTTCGTTGGCGACATCATCGTATTCCAGCAATTGCTTGCGGATATCGAAGTTGCGGCCTTCCACCTTGCGCTGGGCAGATTCAATGGCGCGGCTGACAATGCCGGCTTCGATCGGCTCGCCTTCCGGCATCTTCAGCTTGTCCATCACGAACGCAACGCGATCGCCGGCGAAAATACGCAGCAACGGGTCTTCCAGGCTCAGATAGAAACGGCTGGAGCCCGGATCGCCCTGGCGACCGGAACGACCACGCAGCTGGTTGTCGATCCGGCGGGATTCATGGCGCTCGGTACCAATGATGTGCAGACCGCCAGCGGCCACGACCTGGTCGTGAACCTTTTGCCACTCGGCCTTGAGCGCATTGATGGCGCTTTCCTTGCCAGCGGCATCCAGGCTTTCATCAGCCTCAATGACGCGGATACGCGGTTCGGCGTTACCACCCAGCACAATGTCAGTACCACGGCCGGCCATGTTGGTGGCGATGGTGACCTGACCCGGGGAGCCCGCCTGCACCACGATTTCGGCTTCGCGAGCGTGTTGCTTGGCGTTGAGTACGTTGTGCGGAATCTTCACCTTGTCGAGCAAGTTGGAGAGGATTTCCGACTGTTCGATCGAGGTTGTGCCCACCAGCACCGGCTGTCCACGGCTGACGCAATCGCGGATGTCAGTGATGATGGCGTTGTATTTTTCGTTGGCGGTCTTGAAGACCTGGTCCTGGCGATCCTGACGCACCATCGGGCGGTTGGTCGGGATAATGACCGTTTCCAGACCGTAGATTTGCTGGAATTCGTAGGCTTCGGTGTCGGCCGTACCGGTCATGCCGGAGAGCTTGCCGTACATGCGGAAGTAGTTTTGCAGCGTGATCGTGGCCAGGGTCTGGTTTTCCTGGTTGATCTCGACGCCTTCCTTGGCTTCCACGGCCTGATGCAGGCCTTCGGACCAGCGACGGCCTGCCATCAGGCGACCGGTGAATTCGTCCACGATGATGACTTCGTCATCCATCACCACATAGTTCTGGTCACGATGGAACAGCGAGTGCGCGCGCAGGGCGGCGTACATGTGGTGCACCAGCGTAATGTGCTGGGCGGAATACAGGCTGTCGCCTTCCGGCAAAAGGCCCATACGGGTCAGGATTTGCTCGACCTTTTCGTGGCCGGCTTCAGACAGCAGCACCGTGTTGGCTTTTTCATCAACCCAGTAGTCACCCTCGCCTTCTTCTTCTTCCTGGCGGGTCAACTGCCCTGGCACGGCGTTCATGGCCAGGTACATTTCGGTGTTGTCGTCGGCCGGGCCGGAGATGATCAGCGGGGTACGGGCTTCATCGATCAGGATGGAGTCCACCTCGTCGACGATGGCGTAGTTCAGCTTGCGCTGGACGCGTTCGCCGGTGCTGAACACCATGTTGTCGCGCAGATAATCAAAGCCGAATTCGTTGTTGGTGCCGTAGGTGATATCGCAACCGTAGGCGGCCTGCTTCTCATCATGTGCCATCTGGCCCAGATTCACGCCGCAGGTCAGACCGAGGAAGTTATACAGTTTGCTCATGGTCCTGGCATCACGCTGAGCCAGGTAATCGTTCACGGTCACCACATGCACGCCATTACCAGACAGCGCGTTGAGGTAGGCCGGCAAAGTCGCCACCAGCGTCTTGCCTTCACCGGTACGCATTTCAGAAATCTTGCCCTGGTGCAGGGTAATGCCACCAATCAACTGCACGTCAAAGTGGCGCATGCCCAAAGCGCGCTTGCCGCCTTCACGACAGACTGCGAAGGCTTCTGGCAGCAGGTCATCCAGCGATTCGCCCTTGGCGACACGTTCGCGGAACTCCTGGGTTTTGGCCCGCAATTGCTCATCAGACAGTGCCTGCGTGGCGGGTTCCAGCGCGTTGATTTTTGCTACAACGCCACCGTATTGCTTGAGCAGGCGGTCGTTACGGCTACCGAACACTTTCTTGAGCAGATTGGAGATCATTTCCTGTTACCGGATGTTTTGCCGCGAAGGCTTAATCTTTGTTGTGCCGGGGTCGATCATGGCGACCAGGCTGTCCATTTTCAGTACCCGCCGCCAACCGGGGCCACTGGCCACACAGCTTGTTGGTGGTACTACGAGAACGGCGGCAGGTTTCCCTGGCCGCCGTTTGTGAAAACCGTGCGTGAGTATCGCACCGATACATCATGCTTGTGCACAAGATAAGGCCGAAAGGCGCTTTTTCCAGTGCGGGCCGCATTTCGTTACATCGTTGCCACACCTTGTGGTACGCGCTGGCTGACGATCAGTCGTGCGGACCCTCTGTGCTGGCAACCGTACCTACGTTGTTCTGCGTGTTTTGTGCCAGGAACCGCAAGGGGTTCTGCGCCACGCCGCGGTAACGGATCTCGAAGTGCAGATGCGGGCCGGTAGACCGGCCGGTACTGCCAATTTCAGAGACCACCTGACCGGCCTCAACATGGTCACCCACTTTCACCAGGAGCTTGCTGGCGTGCGCGTAACGGCTGGTCAGATTATTGCCGTGATCAATCTCCACCATATTACCATATTGGGGGTGAAAGCCCGCATAGACCACCGTGCCCGCGCCCGCCGCCTTGATGGGGGTGCCCACCGCGCCGACAAAATCCAGCCCCTCGTGAAACGCCTGATGGCCGTTAAACGGGTCGATCCGCCAGCCGAAACTGGACGACTGCAAGCCACTGGTGAGCGGCGCCAGCGTCGGTAACGTGGTGCTGGATGGACGCAACAAAATGGTCTCGGCCAGGTTGAACTGGTCGTACATATTGCCCACGCCCGACTCGGTTGACCCCAGTTGGCGCAGCAACTCGGCTGCCGACATGGCATGTCCGTGTGCTTCCATACCGCCGCGCGGTACTGGCGCGTCAGAAGCGAAAGGTTTGACGTCGATCCCGGCTTTGGTGCCCACTTGCTGGGCCAGACCGTTCAAACGGATCAGGCGCGCTTGCAATTCACCCAGGCGCACGGCCATGGCGTCCAGTTCGGCCTGGCGCACGGGTTTGATCAGCGGCCACAACTGCTTGGGCGAACTGCCCGACAGCGACATGCCAACCGCCAGCCCCATGCCGCCGGCCAGAAGGGCCAGCGAGGCGACCAGCGCCACCATCGGGCCTGTGCCCAGATTCAGCGCGCTGGAGTAGCGATTTGAAATGAGAATAATATTCAAGAGGAAGGCTCCCTGAATGACCTTGCAATCGAGAATATGAAAAAAGGCCCGGTTTCCGGCTTCATCGGCCAGCATCGCGTGCTCAAAGATGCGGCTGCCCGCGTGGGCGAATACAACCAGATACTCAAAACCTTGCAGGCAGCTTTGCCGCCTGAGGTGGCGCACGCCTGCGTAGGTGCAGCATGGACTGACGGTGCGCTGATGCTGGCAGTAACCAGTGCGGCAGCGGCAACGCGTATTCGCTATGCCGCGCCAGAGTTGCGCATCGTACTGGCGCAGGCTGGGTGGGAAACTACCGCAATCCTGCCTAGGGTGCAAGGGTCGCTGCGCGAGCAAAAACCCATACGGGCCAAAGACTTGACGATGAACAGTGCCGCCTGCGATGCCTTTCAGGCGCTGGCTGATAGCGTAAAAGACGAGAAACTGGCAAAAGCCATCCTCACCCTGGTCAAGCACCAGCGTCGGCCCCGCTGACTGCCAGAAGGACGAAAACGGATTGTGGATGGCAGGTGGATGGCAAGCCCTGATTGCAGACAAAAAAAGGGGCGCCAGAGGGCGCCCGCTAATCAGGGAGGAGATGAGCAAAAAATGCGCGAATTGCTCGCACATGCCAGATAAGACGTGGGGTCCTGGGGTTTGTTCCCAAGCCCGCGTGTAAATATTCACTTTTCATACGAGCGGTCGTTTCATCATGGTGAAACACGGGTTTGCGCCGGAGACCTACCGTTCATCTGCCACCGCTCACGCAGGAAAACATTGATGCCCATCTATTGCGGCCCCGAACTGGCGCTGATTCTTGAGCATGCCGAAGCCCATCACCTGGCCCGGCAAGTCGCGGCCTGGCAGGGCATCAGCAAAGACAGTAGCGCCAGGGTCATCCCGCTGGGTGGCGGCATTGCCGCCCTGACCCGGCGCGAATTTGGCCGCAAGCTCAACCATGCGTGCGGGCTGGGGCTGGATGACTGCACCACCGCGGCCGCCCTGTTTGAACTGGAGAACAGTTACGCCGCCATGGGGCTGGGTACGGAAATTGATCTGTGCCCGCATGTGACTCCCGCGCTGCTGCCGCTGCTGGGCGATCGTGGCTATCAGGTCAACGCCTTCAGCAACACTTATGTGCGGGCCCTGGATGACCAGCCCGACGCGCCGCCGCATGAGGGCCGCATTGTTTGCGCCACCGACCTGAGCGCCGACGAGTTCATTGCGCATTCGGTTGCCGGTTTTTCGGTGCAGTTGAGTACGCGGCCGGTCAGCTTGCTGCAGGCGCTGGCACACATTGCCACGCAGCGAGAGGATACCCGCCTGTTTGCCGCGCGGATGGATGGCCAGGTGGTCGGCACGGCCGGGATGGCCCTGCTGCCCTCTGCGGTCGGCCCGGTGGCGCATTTATATATTGCCAGCACCTTGCCTGAGTACCGTGGGCGCGGCGTGCAGCAAGCGCTGTTGCGCGCCCGGCTGGCGGCCGCCCGCGCGGCGGGTTGCGCGTTTGCCTTTGTCACGGCCCGCCCGGCCAATGTCAGCGCCCGCAACGCCGAGCGCGCCGGGTTGCGGTTGGCTTATACAAAATGCACATTTGCCCGCCCGGCCCCACTCCCGCTGGGATAAGCCATAATGCAGCGCAGCATGCCCACCCGCTGGTGAGTGCTTTGCCCAAGCTTCACGACGTTCAAATCGTTCAAATCAACATAAAAACAAAACCAGACCTACAACCAAACCGCACGGAAACAACCGCATATGGACATGATTTTGCTGATCAAATCCCTGATCATGGGGATCGTCGAAGGGATTACCGAGTTTTTGCCCATCTCCAGTACGGGCCACCTGATCCTGACCGGAGATTTGCTCAACTTTCTGGATAAAGAAAAACGCGACGTCTACGAAATTTTCATCCAGTTGGGTGCCATCCTCGCCGTGGTCTGGGAGTACCGGGCCAAGATTGGTTCAACCGTGGCAGGCGCCCGCCAGCCGGGCAAAGAACGCAATCTGCTGTGGGCGGTGCTGATCGGGTTTATACCGGCCGCCATCCTGGGCAAGCTCTTTAACGAGGTCATCAAGGCGCACCTGTTCAAGCCGGTGCCCGTGGCGCTGGCCTTTATCATTGGTGGTTTACTGATCTTGTGGGCGGAAAAACGCCAGCACAAGGTGCGGGTAGAAACCGTAGACGGGATTTCTCTGAAAGACGCGCTCATGATCGGCTTTGCGCAGTGTCTGGCGCTGATTCCCGGCACCAGCCGTTCTGGCGCCACCATTATTGGCGGCCTGTTTTTTGGCCTGTCACGCAAGGCCGCCACAGAGTTCTCCTTCTTCCTGGGCATCCCCACCCTGACCGCGGCATCGATCTACAGCATGTGGAAACTGCGACATGCGCTGGATGCTGCGGACGCCGGCATCTTTGCCGTGGGCTTTATTGCTGCGGCGATCAGCGCATTTATTGCCGTGCGCGCCTTGCTGCGGTTCATCTCCAATCACACCTTCATTGCCTTTGCCTGGTACCGTATTGCCTTTGGCTTGATCGTGCTGATCACGGCATGGACGGGCCTGGTGGAGTGGACGGCCTGATGTGCTGACTTGGGCCATGACGCTGCCGCACGTCATGACATGCGACTAGAATGGGGAAATTCGCGCAATTGCCCCCATCTTCTCCATCTCAACTGACAGGTGACCGTCATGGCCAGAACGTATTCCACAATGTTGGCGCTGGGCACACCCATGCCCGGCTTTACCCTTCCTGATGGCGAAGGCCGCCCCCACACACTGGCCGATCTGGCCGGTAATCGTGGTTTGCTGGTGGCGTTTATCTGCAACCATTGCCCCTACGTCAAACACATCAATCCGGTGCTGGCCCCGCTGGGCGCACAACTGGCCGAAGTGGGCGTCGGCATGGTGGCAATCTCCAGCAACGATGTAGAGAACTACCCGGACGATGCACCGTTGCTGATGGCCCGCCACGCGGCCGAGCAACGCTACACCTTCCCCTATTTGTATGACGAAACCCAGGATGCCGCCAAAGCGTTTGGTGCCGCCTGCACGCCGGATTTCTACCTGTTTGATGCGCAACTGAAGCTGGTCTATCGCGGCCAGTTTGATACGTCTCGCCCCAACCTGGGCGTACCGACCGGGCAAGATATCCAGCGTGCGGTCAGTGCCCTGGTAGATGGCAAACCACCGCTGGCGGAACAAATCCCCAGCATGGGTTGCAATATCAAATGGAAAGCCGGCAACGAGCCGGACTATTTTCAGCTGCATTGAGGCCTGGCGCGCTTGTCTGTCACCCTGCGTATTTGCGAACAACTGGCCGAAATCCCCGCGCCGGCCTGGAACGCCCTGGCCGGGGCGCACCCGGCATTGCAACACGCCTACCTGGCCGCGCTGGAACAAAGCGCCTGTGTCGATGCCGACAGCGGCTGGCAACCCTGCCATCTGACTCTGTGGCGCGATGACGAACTGGTGGGCGCGCTATTGCTGTACCGCAAGTCTCACTCCTGGGGCGAATACGTGTTCGACTGGGCGTGGGCGCGTGCCTATGAGCAGCACGGGCTGGCGTACTACCCCAAGCTGGTCAGTGCCGTGCCATTCAGCCCGCTACCCGGAGCACGTTTACTGGCGCGCAGCGATGAGGATCGCCGCCTGCTGGTGGAAAGCGCCATTGGCATCACGCGGGAACTGGGGGATTCATCGCTGCATATCCTGTTCCCGCATGAGGAGGACGCCCGCCTTGCCGCCACCTGCGGGATGCAACTGCGCGAGCAAATCCAGTTTCACTGGCAGCGCGATCCGGCCTGGCACACGTTTGATGATTTCCTTGCCAGCATGAATCACGACAAGCGCAAAAAAATCCGCCAGGAACGGCGCAAAGCGCTCAACGGCCCGGCCGGCGACATCACGGTAGCGCGTAAATATGCTGCGGATATCACGGATGAAGACTGGGCTTTCTTTATTCGCTGCTACAACAATACATATCGGGAGCACCGCTCTCACCCCTATCTGAACCTGGCGTTTTTCCGGCAGTTGCACGCGGCGATGCCTGAAGCGTGCCTGCTGATCATTGCCAGCCGCGACGGCAAGCCCATTGCCGCCGCGTTTGATCTGGTGGGGCCGGATGCGCTCTATGGCCGTTACTGGGGCGCGCAGTGGGATGCGGCCGGTTTTGTGCCCGGACTACATTTTGAGCTGTGCTATTACCAGGGGCTGGAGTTTGCACTGGAACGCGGTCTGGATACCTTTGAAGGGGGCGCCCAGGGAGAACACAAGCTTGCGCGGGGCTTTCTTCCGGTCACGATGTGGTCGGTGCACTGGCTGGCCGATCCCCGCTTTGCCGATGCCGTTGGACGCTTTTTGAAGAATGAGCGCCAGGCTGTCGATGAGTGGGCTGAAACGTTAGCAGCACAAACCCCGTTCCGGCACGATCAGCCCTGAGTCCACCGTCCGCCAGCGTCAGCTTCAAACGCTTTTATATTTAATAAATACGCTGTAGCCTTACAATTCCAATGTCATTTAAAACACTTTGGCACTGCTGAGTGAGGGGCCTGCAATGAAGCTACAAACCCGTGTCTGGATCATCATTGGGGCGGCCCTGGCCGGCTTGTTGATCAGTGCCGCTGTCGGGCTGATCAGTTTGCGTCACGCCATGATGGCGGACCGCGAAGGTCAGATCAGAACTGCGCTGGAACAGGCCAACAGCATGGTCACTTACTTCCAGCAGCAAGAAGCCGCCGGCAAACTGAGCCACGACGAAGCGCAAAAACGCGCCGGCGAGGCCCTGAGCCATATGCGCTTCAAAGATATTTATTTCTTTGTACGCGGCACTGACAACCGCATGATCGTGCACCCCAACCCGGACCGCGTCGGCAAGATCGACAAGGGCACGCGCATGCCCGATGGTCGTTATACCTCCGAGTTGTATGACGAAGCGCTGGCGCGTGATCGCATTGGCCTGATGAACATTCTCACGCCCAAACCCGGCACCAAAGCCGATTTGCCCAAGCTCAACGGCGTCGTCAAATTTGAACCGTGGCAATGGATCATCGGCATCGGCTTTTTCATTGACGATATTGATACCAGCTTCTGGAACCAGGCCGGCGTGATGCTGGTGGTGGTGTGTATTGTGCTGGCCGTGGTGGCCGCGCTGTTGATCGGCATGTCCCGCCGTATCATTGGCCAGCTCGGCGGCGATCCGGGTTATGCGGCCGAAATTGCCTCTGCCATTGCAGCGGGCGATCTGACCCGCCGTATCAAGGTGGACGGCCGCAGCGACAGCCTGTTGGGTGCCATGAGCCGCATGCAGGATGGCCTGAGGGATATGGCGCAACGCTTTAACGACGCCGCCAGCAGCCTGGCCGAGGCCGCGTCCTCGCTCACCCGGCAGATGAACCAGATCAGCGAGGGCTCGCGCGCCTCATCGGAATTCACCGCCAGCACGGCCGCTGCGGTGGAAGAAATGACCGTGAGCATCAACCATGTCTCATCCAACGCGGGCGATAGCGCGGGCAGTTCGCAACACTCGGTCAAACTGGCGACCGATGGCGAACAACTGGTGCATGAGGCGGCTGGCGAAATCCGCCAGATTTCGCAAAAGGTGGGCGATGCCACCACCCAGATTCATGGCCTGGTAGAGCGCTCGCGCGAGATTGACGGCATTGCCCGGGTGATCCGCGAAATTGCCGACCAGACCAACCTGTTGGCACTGAATGCCGCGATTGAAGCGGCCCGTGCCGGCGAACAAGGCCGCGGCTTTGCCGTGGTGGCCGACGAAGTGCGCAAACTGGCAGAACGCACCACCGGGGCGACCCAGGACATTACCCGCACCATTGAAGCCGTACAGCACGATACCGGCCAGGCCGTGACCGGCATGACCCAGGTGACATCGCAGGTGGAACACGGGGTAAACCTGGCCGAACGTGCGGCGGCATCGCTGCAGGAAATCAGCCAGGCCGCCGCCAACACGCTGGATAAAATCCGCGAAGTAGCCGGTGCCACGCGCGAACAGAGCGAAGCCAGCAACAGCATTGCCGGCCATATCGAACGCATTGCGCAGATGGTGGAAGCCTCCGATCACTCCGTCCACAGCGCGCTGGAATCCGTGCGCAAGCTGGAAAGCCTGGCGCAAGACCTGCGCAGCACCGCCGGACGCTTTCGGGTGTAAGCCCTAATGCGCGGCGCTGGCCACGCCGGCACCGCGCAAACGCTGCCCCAGATCCCGCGCGCGGATGGCCGCAGCGGGGTCTCCTTGCAAGGCGGCGGCGGAATACCAGCGCCACGCCTCGGCCAGGTCTTGGGGTTGGCCTTCCCCCTTTTCATACATGGTGGCGACGATATACTGCGCGCCCACATCGCCACCTTCCGCCGCTTGTCTGTACCAGCGCGCGGCCTGCACCATGTCTTTGGGTGCGCCGCGCCCCAGAAAGTACTGCGTGGCGACGCTGGTTTGCGCATCCGTATGGCCTTGCGCGGCGGCCAGTAAAAACCAGTGGGTGGCATCGGTTTGCGAGCGGGGCAGATGGTCGCCGTTTTCATACAGCAAACCCAGCGCGTACTGGGCCTGGGCCAGATGCCCGTCTGCGGCTTTGCGCAGCCAGACAATGGCTTCATCGGGCGCGATTGCCGTACCCTCACCGCGCCATAGCATCATGGCGTAGTTGTACTGTGCCAGCGGCTGACCTTTTTGCGCGGCCGCCCGGTACGCCGGTAACGCATGGGCGTAATCACCTTGTTGATAGGCGCGCCATGCCGCGTTGTGATCGGCCGCGATCACCGGCGCCATCATTATCCACATCACCACAGACCAGGCACGCACAGGGCCACTCCGCTTGAGGCGTCTGTTTCAGCATAGTGCCGCGCGTTAAAACAGGATATCCAGCGTGATCAGGTCGGTGTAGGCCCCTGTGGCCGGTGTGGTCTGGGTCTGGATCACACTGGCGCGATAGTTGTAACCCTGGGTGGTCACGCCGTCATAGGTGCCGGCATTGGCATCGGCCGCGCTGCTGCTGCGCCGGTCCGTGCCGGTGGGGCCCCAGCGCGTGCTGTCCGGTTTATAGATGTCGTACTGCAAAAAGCCGCCGGCCGTGCTTTTCATCTGTCGCACCGTGCCAGACCAGTTGTTGCCGTTGGACATCCCCACCGTGTAGCTGGCGCCCTTGGTACATACCACCTGAACCACCTGGTTCACGTCCGCAAAGCCGTTGGCCAGCGGGGCCACGCCAAACAGCACGTTGGGTGCCGTCAGCACACAATCGTTGACCACACCCATCGACAACCCGACCGTTGAGGTCCCCGATCCGGTGATCACAAGGCATAAGCCTCCGACGCCCAGATCGCACAATTGCCAGGTCCAGTTCAGGGTGAGCGTATCCGTGTAATTGCCCGCCGCCACCCGCGCGCCGGTCATGGTGCGGATGTAGAGCGGCAGACTGCCGTCACTGTTGTTGAACAGCCCCAGCAAACCCAGCAGCGAGGTACTGCTCCAGGTGATGGACGAGCCGACGTTGTAAACGGTGCCGCAGCTGGAATCCTTGCAGATGATATAGGGCACATAATCGGCCCCCGTCGTCGTGTTGAGTAACCGGGCCTGGGTGCCGGTTTTGTTGGCGGAGTTGGCAATGGTGACCGTCACCACATTGGTACCCAGCAAGGACACCAGCGAACCGGTGCATTTGATGCCGCTGGTGGCCGTGGTGGATTGCTGGGCGTTGTAGACAGAAAACGAACTGATGGTCGTGCCCAGAGACCCGGTACCGTTACTGGCCTGGCACGCGGCGGCGGCCCACGTTGTGGCGGCACTGGCCATGAACATACCCGCCAGCAGCAGCCGTCCCAGGTTTTTCAAAAGGCTCATTGCTTGCTCCTTATGCCCATCATGGTCCTGCCGGTACGCACAGCAAGGGGCCGACCTGCGCAGCGGTATGGCGGGTGCTTTCCACCGCAAAGGTGAGTTCGCAAAACCGGTCATTCGCCAGTTCCGCCCGGATGCGGTTTTCTGGCTGCAGGTCGTCGAAATACACTTTGCCATCCCACCCTACCAGCGCCAGCCGCATCACCGCCGAGCTATCAAGCAACGTCACCCGCGTGCCAATCGGCAAGGGTTGGCCCTGGCTATCGACCAGCGTGATGACGGCGGCCACAATGTGCCGCACCGGGAACTCCAGCAAATAGCCACTGCCCGCCCGCACGGCTACGCGCTGTTCCACAATGGGGGTGTCGTAGTCAGACGGCAGATTGAGCGGATCAATATCGTAATGTGCGGGATACCAGGAGGTGGTCCAGGGCACCAGCAAGTGACCGTTGCGATCTGTACTGCCAACATACTGGTTCTCGTAGTGCACCGGCAGGTTCGGTTGCCCGTCTGCGCTGACCAGCACAAAGGCTTCGTTCACCCGGTTGGTCAGGAACACGTCGCTGTCCATATACACCAGTGCCCCGGTCGCCTCGCCCCAGCGGGTGAAATTGCCCGGGTTGCCGTACGCGCCGCCCTGCAACTGCGTATAGCGGTTGCGCCAGGTCAGGTCAGCCTGGTGGTAGTCGGGCATATTGCTGCCGCGACTTTCATTGAGCGTCCAGCCAAAGCCGCCTTCTGAAGGCACGGCACGGCTGTAGTTCAGTTGCTCCTGGTTGCCTGTGCCCGGGACATGCTGCATGCCGGCGGTCACGGTGCCCCAGTTATCCAGCGGGACCACCAGTTGCGCTGCGCCCGCCCAGGTTTTTTCGTCCAGATCCCGGTTGAGCGAAAAATAAATACTGCTGGCGCCCCACAAACCCAGGCTCCAGGACAAATTGACGAGGCGGGTGCGGCTGCCATCCGACGATTTCACGTCAAAATACCCCGCGCCGATATTGCCAAAGCGATCCAGCGACACATTGCCGGTCACCTGGGTGCTGGCGCGGGCAAAGCTGCCCAGCTTGATGTCGTAGGTCGACAAATCGCCGTAGTTGAGACTGCGCCCGATATGCAGCGCATTGAAACTGAAGCGCCGGTTGCTGTACTGATAGCCCACGCTGACCTGGTTGCCGCTCTGGCCATTCATATGACTGCCGCTGGCAGAAAAATTGATGACCCCTGCGTCATCAAGCTTGAGGGCAAGTCCGCCGCCGGCCAGGGCAAAGCCGTGCGCCGCCTCAACGTGGCTTTCCAGTGTCAGGTTATTGGTCACGCCGCCCCGCAGCGTGCCACTGACCGCGCCATCTCCGTAGGAAAAACTGCGCAGGCCGTAATCCATCCGCAGCTTGCCGCCGGCAACGGAGAAGTCGGTTTCGCCAGGCCGCAGCAAGGTGGTTGCCACATAGAATGGAATGGTGGTGGAGACCTGGCGGCCCAGCGCGTCCGTCGTGACCACCACGGCCTCACCCGCGCCATTGATATACGGCACGTTGGTCAGCGCAAACGGCCCCGGCTGCAACTGTGCGCTGCTGCTTTTGTAGCCGTTGATAAACAGATCGACCGAGGTCGGCACCGCGGTCTCGCCAGCAAAGCGCGGCAAGGGGTAAGTGATGACATCCGGGCGGATAGAGAAATCCCGCGCAATCTGCCCGCCGCCCAGCCGCACGGCGCTGGTCCAGGACAGGGAGTTGGTCACCACATCACCCAATTGCCAGGTCTGCATGCTGTCTTCATCAGAATGCGTCAGCGTGGTGTCGTAGCGGGTATAGCCATCCGCGCTTTGGGCCTGCCCGGCAAACGACCGGTGGTAGGTGCCGGTGCTGGAAAACACGCCTTCATCTTCAAACGCGCGAAACTCATGCCAGGCCGAAACACCACCTGCGCCGATCTGCGGCTTGCTGGCATAGATGTCATAGTTGAACAGTGCACCGGGGCTGGCCCGGGCGGGGGCATGCACGCTGGGCACCGCCGGACCCACGTTTTGCGTCGGCAGCCAGTCTGGTGGCACATCAATCAAGAGTTGCTGGGTGGATTGGCCGTACTTCACTTTCACCCCGGGCACGGTATCCACCGCCGCCGCCCCATCGGCCAGATCAAAACGGATGCCAGAGGGCAGATGCAAGCCGGACAGGTCAGACAAGGCCACATAGAAATGACCATCCCGATTGATCACGGGCACCACTTTGCCCTGTGGCAACCCGTTGATGACCAGTTCAAGGTAGAGCGCGGTATCTGCCGGAGACGTCATGGCGCGCGGCGCAGGGGGTAAACCGGTACTGGCGGAGCGCCCCGCTGTGGGCGTCAGCAGCAACATGCCAAGCAGCGCGGCCCGGCCACCAGCACGGACCAGCAAGGCAGAGAGGTGGACTGATACCGGGCCGTTTTCCCGTTCTGCCCGCATGGGTCAGTTGGCGGAAGGAATAACACCTGGCTCACCCGTCCCGTTGACGGTCGCGCGCATCACCGCCTTTGGCGCAACGGGTTGCGGCACTGGCCAGCGCATGGTGCCGCCGGCCAGCACATAGCCCAGCAAGCCATCCACCATATACGGCTGCTGCCCCGGCACGCCAATGGAGACCTCTGTCAGCCGCGCATGCACCACGCCCTGGTTGGTGATTTCCAGAAAATAACGATCCCCCTCGCGCACGGCACGCCACGTCAGCCGCGGTACGCCTTGTTCGGCGGCGAGGCGCTTTTTGCGGGGGTCCTCTTTCAGCCACAGATGATCGCCATAGACAAACAGCGGTACCGAGTAGCGCATCTGGAAGGTAATCCCCGCCGACTGTGCATCGCTGGCATTGTCGCCCTGTGCATCGGCGGGGATTTCATCAATCAGCAACCGATAAGACTCCTCCGTACCCGGCCGCGGTGGCTCAATCCGGGTAAGCCGCACCAGTTGGCGCTCTCCCGGCGGGATAGAAGCAAACGGCGGGCTGGCGACCACCGCATTTTGCGCCTTGAAGGTGTCGTCCTTGCCGTTCTGGCCCCAGGCATAGATCCGGATTTGCAAGGTCACCGCATCCGCGCCGCGATTTTCCAGCCACAACGCGCCAGCTTTGGCGTCGCTATCAATCACCGGATCAATAGGCCAGATCAGCACGGAACTGCCTGCACGGGCGGGTGCCCAGGCCAGCAAGAGCGAGGTCATCAGCGCAATGGCAAGGGGCCATGCGTTGCGAAAAACCATGTCAGGCACTCCACATGAAGGCAAACGACAACGGCGTCGGGTTTACCACTGCAAGGTCACCACCACCTGATCCTGATACGTGCCCGCCGGCAGATTGCCCGGCAGTTGCACGCTGCCGTAAATGGGCAACTGAATGGCCGCCGAATTGCTGTAGTTGATGGCCGTGGCGGTGTTGACCGGAATAGCGTTGCTCAACGCGGCGTTGCTGAATAGCTGGTACGCCACGGTCTGGCTGTTGCTGGTGCGCTTGAGGCGACGGCCCGAAGCGTAGCTCTGGCCACTGTCCACTTGCATGTTCAAGGTCACGCCAGGCGTACAGGCCAGCGTGATAGAGGCATTGGGGGTAAGGCTGGTACTGAGTGTGGCGGTCGACAAGGCCGATTGCGTACCAAAATTGAGGGTGCCCAGCGTGCCCACACTGGTCGGGGCGGCCGCGTTGTTCACCTGGCAACCCGCCTGAATGGTGGCCGACACCTGGAACGTGGTGCTGGTGGCCGCCTCTGCGGCGGGGACCAGCACCAGGAGCAGGACGAGCAACGCCATACCGCGCCGCGGCAAGTAATCCATCGCGCTTCTCCTGGCTGACTGGTGTACAGGTCAAGGGAGCGGGGTGAATGTGGCGAAAGGGGTTCAGAAATTAAGCTGGACCGCGATGACGTCGGTGTATGTGCCCGGCGTCAGCCCGGCCACCCCGACGGCGCGTCCATAAATGTTGACGGTCTGCGTCGTGCCATCTTCCGTGATGTTCACGGTTGCGCCACTGGCCAGCACCGTGCTGTAGCCGGCATCAGAGTAAATATCGTACGGGATGAACTTGCCGCTGCCGTTGGCCATGGCGCGGGAGCCGCCACTCACCTGGGCATCATGCTGGCCAGCCTGGAACGTCAGCACCGCGCCAGCGCCGGGTGAGCACTGCACGGCAATCGCGCCGCTGCCGCCGTTGACCTGGGCGGTTGCCGTGTTGAAGAGGGTGGTCTGGCTACCGAAATTGAGGGTGCCAAAGTTAACGCCGCTGCTGCTGGTGCTGCCATTGACCTGGCATGCTGCGGTCAGCGTCATGGTGGAGTTGACCTGGCCCGTGGTGGTACCACCCCAGGCCACACTGGCAACACCCATAACCAGCATCGCAAAGACGACGGGCATCATTCGGGTTAGATGTTTCATGACAACCCTCCACGAATCTCAGAAATTCAAAGTCATCAACAACGTGTCGGCATACGTACCAGCCACTTTGGCCGTGGATGGGTTCGGCGTCACCGCGCCATAAATCGGGACCGTTACTGCTGATCCGTCCTGGGGTACGTTAAACGTCTTGGGCGTGCCAATCGGGTAAGTCACACTGCGCGCCGGGTTCTGGAACACTTCGTACGCCACCGTATTCTGGGCATAACCCAGCGTGCGGTTACCGCGCAGCCCCCCATCCACCGTGACCGTGAACGCGGTAATGCCGGGCGCGCACGTCACCTGCAACTGGCCAGATGTACCCTGCCCCGACAAGTTGGCCGCCAGCGGGCTATTCCAGGTGGGCGATACCGTGCCGAAATCCAGCGTACCCATATTGCCGATGCTGTCATTGCCGCTGGCCCCGTTGGTCACCTGGCAACCGCTGGAAATCCGCAACGCGACCGCGATCTGTCCGGTAATGGCACCGGCATGCGCAACCCCCGCCGTGGCCCCGATGCCCAGCGTGGCCAGCATCATGATCCCCGTGGTGGAACACTTCATGTCCAGACTCCCGTCATCGCCCCACTGGTCTTTTGGCACCAGACCGGTGCGACGATCACTTTTTTACTGCTGATAACCGGTTTTCTGGCACCGCCACCAGCAATTCGCAAGCAAAAACTCCGCCTTGCTGGCAAACCCTGCAAGTTTTGACAGGTAACTGAGAGGCACTTCTGGCGTTAGGTGTGCGTTTTTTTCCAAAAAAAGATTGCCTGAATCAAGCAATTGAGCCGTGATTTGCGGGGCCCGGCGCGAAAGCACCGTGCGCAAACCAGGTGGCGTCGCTGCGCTGAATATCGGTCAGACAGACTCGGGCAGCGTCTTGCTTACAGCCAGAGGCTCACGGGTCACTGGTGATCAAGGGGGCAAGCCAGCAGGTATTTTCTGGCCGGGACCACATTCAAGCTGATGAAAAACAAAGGTTTTCTTCGGGAAAAACCGGTTTTGGCCGAAATATAACAAAATATTATTTAATAAACGTTTGTTATACACATTAGATTATATGCAACGCCAGCAGGGCGCTGGCGCAAACCGGTCTTCATGCTGCTTTGCAATCGTTGTCTGATCCATACCTGTAGCGCGCCTGGCCATGCCGGGTACGCCCCGTTATCGAGATAAGGAAAACACATCATGAGCGAAATCACCCTTCACCCTGTCGCCGGCCGCATCGGCGCAGAAGTCCGTGGCGTGCAATTGTCGGGCGATCTGCCAGCGCACGCGGTCGATGCGATCAAGGCGGCATTGCGCCAATACAAAGTCATCTTTTTGCGCGGCCAGACGCTGGACGACGCTGGCCAGCAAGCCTTCGGCCAATTGCTGGGTGATCCAGTCGCCCATCCCACCGTGCCGAGCGTTTCCGGCACTGACTACGTGCTGGAACTCGACTCCGCCCACGGCGGCCGCGCCAATAGCTGGCATACCGATGTGACCTTTGTCGATGCCTACCCCAAGGCGTCCATCCTGCGTGCGATCAAAGTACCGGAAAGCGGCGGCGACACGGTCTGGGCCAACACCCACACCGCCTATACCGACCTGCCTGAGCCGCTGCGCCAGTTGGCCGATAACCTGTGGGCAATCCATAGCAACGAATACGACTACGCCGCCTACCGCACCGACACCAGCGCCGAAGCACTGGCTCGCTACCGCAAGGTGTTCACCTCCACCCTTTATGAAACCGAGCACCCGGTGGTGCACGTCCATCCGGAAACCGGCGAACGTCATCTTTTGCTGGGTCACTTTGTGCAGAAGTTCAAAGGCCTGACCACGCACGATTTCAACCACCTGTTTGCCGCGCTGCAAAGCCACGTCACCCGCCTGGAAAACACCGTGCGCTGGCGCTGGCAAGCCGGCGACGTGGCCATTTGGGACAACCGTGCCACCCAGCATTACGCCATCAACGACTACGGCGACGCCCACCGCGTGATGCATCGGGTCACCATTGCCGGCAACGTGCCGACCTCGCTCAACGGCGAAAAGAGCCGCACCCTGCAAAAAACCCCGAACACCGCCGCCAACGCCGACGAAGCGCAGAACGAACGCGCGGCGTAACGTATCCGCGATGAGCAGTGCTCCATCAGCACCTGGCCGGGCTTTGTCCCGGCCTTTTTTGTGGGGTGGGGACAGCCAGGCCAGGTCAACGGCACGGCTTGGTGTCACATCGTTGCGGAGCACCACAAACTGGCGGACGGGTGCATGGATTTCAACGGCGGTCGGCAAGGCCACCTACGGCGGCCCACTGGATTCCCGCCTTCGCGGGAATGACGAAGTGGGGGCGGTGCGCTGGACAAAATTGCCGCTGGGGTTGAAGTTGAAGTTGAAGTTGGGTTTAGGGGGGCGTTGTTTTTGACGTTCCCTCCCCGTTAAAGCCAAGCGCCGAGGACGTGGAGGGAGACCTTGGGCTCCCGACCAACCGAGGGAAGCCCGGAGGGCCGCCAGGCTGGGGTCGCCTTTCTTTGGTTACTTTCTTTGGGGTCGCCGAGGTGGCGAAGCAAAGAAAGTGACGTGCTCCGGCCACCGCCGGTATCAAAACCACCGCGCCGTCAGGCGCTAACACGCAAACACCGCAAACGGTGGATTGTCGCTACCACTCCGAATCCACCCTACAAATGCTTTTCAAATCCGCGCCGAAGGCGCTAACAACCCACAACAATATGAACCACGCCCGCTACCCCGGATTCTCGCTATCGCTTCATCCGGGCTACTGAGTCGCAAGCGGTGGATTGTCGCTACCGCTCCGAATCCACCCTACGAATCCACCCTACATCCGGTTGATCTCAGCACTCTCCAGCACCCGGTGCTGATCCCCCTCCCGCGCCAGCGCCAGCATCACCCGCCCAATCTGCTCTGTAGTACTGATCTGCCCCGGCAGCAGCTTGCGCAAAATGGGCAACACCGGCCGCGCCAGCGAATAGAACACCCGGTAAGACTTCGTCTTGGAGACCGCCCCGTTCAGCGGCTGGATAATCCCCGGCCGCAGCATGTACACGCCTTTGAATGGCAGCGCCAGCAAGGCGTTTTCTGTCGCCCCTTTCACCCGCGCCCACATGACCCGGCCTTTTTCCGTACTGTCGGTCCCCGCACCGGATACATAAATAAAGCTCATGTCTGGATTCAATCGCGCCAACAGGCGGGCGGCAGTCAGTGTGTAGTCGTAAGTGATCTTGCGGTAGTCCGCCTCAGTCATGCCGCTGGAGGAAACACCAAGGCAGAAAAAGCAGGCATCAAAGCCGGTCAGTGAGGCTTCATGCAGCGCCAGCTGGCTGGCATCTGCAATCTGCAGCTCCCGCAGTTTGGGGTGCGACTGGCCCAGCGTGCCGCGTCCTGCACTCAAAATCTGGCTGACATCGGCTGCGTTAAAACACTCGCGCAGAACGCCTTGACCCAGCATGCCCGTACCACCAAAAACCAGCACTTTCATCCGTTACACTCCCTGTGCAAGACGCGCCATGCGCCGGTTAACCGATTGTCGTAGCTCAGATGGCGGCTGAGCGGCCCTTTTAAAGCACGCCAGATCATCTACATTGGCATATTTGCGCGGCGCAGCACGTGGCGAGACCAAATAACGCATCTGCGTAAAAGCCCACTGCGCCCTGACTGACTATTCTTGATATACACCCGTTTGCAACCGCGCTGACCGGATACCCGCATGCCCCAACGCCTGATCCCTCGCTTATTGTCTTTCGCACTGACCGCAACCCTGGCGCTGACCGCCCCCGCTGAGGCCAGAACCCAGCCGGCGGCGCGCCATGCGCAGCCGGTGAAGGTGCTGATCATTTCCATGTTCGGCCCGGAAGCACAGGTATGGCACGATCACCTGCGCTTCGATCGCAAGGTGGCCATTCCCGGCCTCTCGCCCGATTACCCGGCCGTTGGCTGCACCAGCGACGGGATCTGCCAGATGACTACCGGCATGGGCCACGCCAACGCGGCGGCCTCGGTGGCGGCGTTGATCTGGTCACGCCAGTTTGATCTGTCCAGAACGTATTTCCTGATCGCCGGTATTGCCGGGATCGACCCGCAACAAGGCACGGTGGGTTCGGCGGCATGGGCTCGATATCTGGTGGATTTCGGCATCCAGTGGGAACTGGACGCGCGGGAAGCACCGGCCGACTGGCAGGGCGGGTATCTGGGCATCAACACCAAATCCCCCACGGAGAAGCCGCCGCTGGATTACCGCACAGAAGTCTTCCAGCTCAACGAAGCGCTGTTGCAACGCGCCATTACGCTCTCCAAAGGGGCCGAACTGGTCGATAGCAAAGAGGCTGCGGCGTTTCGCGCCAGATATAACTACGCCCCGGCCAACCAGCCGCCCGCAGTCATCCAGTGCGATACCCTGGCGGGCGATACCTGGTTCTCCGGCACGCGCCTGGGACAACGCGCGCGCGATTTCACCAAAATCATGACGGATGGCAAGGGCACTTACTGCACCACGCAGCAAGAAGACAACGCCACCTACGAAGCGCTCAAGCGTGGCGCGGCGGCAGGCTTGCTGGACCTGAACCGCATTGCCGATCTGCGCACAGCGTCAGACTTCGATCGCCCACCCCAGGGGATGTCTGACGTTGATAATCTGTTGAAATACCAGGAACAAGGCGGCTTTGTGCCGGCTGTACAAAACCTGTACCGTGCCGGCTACCCGCTGGTGCATGCCATTGTCAGTGACTGGCCGCACTGGAAAGACGGCGTGCCGACGCAATAACATGGCGCAGATTAAACAGCGCAAGAAACGGAGTGTCTGGCTTGCGCTGTTACGCAACGCTATCCGGTTGATCCCCCTCACAGGTGCCGCATGACGACAGCCACGCCCGAAATAATCCGTTGCGCCTGGTGTAATGCCTCGCCCGACTATCAGCACTATCACGACCACGAATGGGGTTTTCCGGTGGCCGATGATCGCCGGCTGTTTGAAAAGGTCTGTCTGGAAGGCTTTCAGGCCGGCTTGTCCTGGATCACCATCTTGCGCAAGCGCGAAGCGTTCCGCGCTGGCTTCGCCAATTTTGAAATCGAAAAAGTCGCCCGCTTTGGCGAGGCCGATGTCCAGCGCTTGCTGGCCGACGCCGGCATTGTGCGACATCGCGGCAAGATTGAAGCCGTGATCAACAACGCCCAGCGGGCGCTGCAGATGCTGGAAACAGAAAACTCGCTGGCCGCGTATTTCTGGCGCTTTGAACCCAAAGCCGGCGTGCGGCCGGAGGTCATCACACCAGAATGGCTGCGCCAGCAAACCACCTCGGCCGAAGCCAATGCCCTCTCGCGTGATCTGAAAAAACGGGGCTGGCGGTTTGTCGGCCCCACCACCATGTATGCGCTGATGCAGGCCATGGGTCTGGTGAACGATCACGCTGATGGCTGTGCCATCCGCAATGCAGTGAGCACCGCCCGGGCGGCCTTTGCCGTACCGCAGTAAAACCCCACCATTGACGCTCCCCTTGCTGGCCTTGCGCGGCAGCATGGGGCAACCATCTCCGTCAGATGTACTCGTGCCAGACAAGCACTGACAGACGACCCGGATCATCTGCAGATACAGTCACTCGTTAAACTCAAAAACCACAACAGGAAACAGTCAGTCATGTCCATCTCGCTTTATGCGTCGGCAGTGCCCGTTATCAAACAAATGCTGGGTAGCCTGGATCACATCCTGGCCAAAACAGAAACCCACGTTGCCGCCACCCAGAGCGACCCCACCGCACTGACCAGCGCCAGACTCTTTGCAGATATGTTTCCGCTGACCCGCCAGGTGCAAATTGCCTGCGACTTTGCCAAAGCCATGGCCGGGCGCTTGTCCAATAGCGAAGTGCCGCGCTTTGATGACAGCGAACAAACGCTGGCGGAACTGCGTGCCCTGGTCGCCAAAACCTTTGACTACGTCAGCAGCATTGAGCCTAGCCGGTTTGAAGGGGGCGAACAGCGGGAGATTGTCATCCGCCCGGGCACGGAACACGAACGCAAGTTCAACGGCCAGACTTATCTGTTGAGCTACGCCATGCCGCAGTTCTTTTTCCACATCACCACCACCTATGACATCCTGCGCCACAACGGTGTGCCGCTGGGCAAGAAGGATTTCCTGGCAGGATTGGCCGCTGCCTGATAACAGGGCTTATCGGCAAAAAAACAGCGGGCAATATGCCCGCTGTTTTTATTTCCCCGCCCTTTGCTACTACATATTTCTGATGATTTAAATCAGCCAACGCCCAATTTAATTTGATTTAACCGCACTCAAATCAAGCTTTATTCACCATCAAAATATTTGCACGCAAAGCTGAAATCATTCCGTTCTTTGGCGCTGAAAGGCTCTTTAAAATCAGTAAAAACAAATGTTTCCTGATTTTACAAAAGGAGTCTTTCCCATGAAGCCAACCGCATTTAAAGCAGAACCCTTTGCCCTGCCTTTTGACCCGGCCACGACCGCGCTGGTCATGATCGATATGCAGCGCGACTTTGTCGAACCCGGTGGGTTTGGTGAAGCCCTGGGCAATGACGTGAACTTTGTCCGTTCCGCCATTGGCCCGTGCCAAAAAGTGCTGGCAGCGGCCCGTACCGCCGGCATCATGGTCATTCACACCCGCGAAGGCCACCGCGCCGACCTGACCGATTGCCCGCCCGCCAAACTGACCCGTGGCGGTAAAACCTTTATTGGTGAACCAGGCCCCATGGGCCGCATTCTGGTACGTGGCGAAAAAGGCCACGACATTATCCCGGAACTGTACCCGATCGCCGGCGAGCCCGTGATCGACAAACCGGGCAAGGGTGCGTTCTACCAGACCGACCTGCAACTGGTGCTGCAAAACGGCAATATCAAAACGCTGATTGTCTGTGGTGTCACCACCGAAGTCTGCGTAACCACCACCGTGCGTGAAGCCAACGACCGTGGCTTTGAATGCATTGTGCCGCAAGACTGCGTGGGCTCTTATTTCCCGGAATTCCAGAAATACGCGCTGGAAATGATCAAGGCCCAAGGCGCGATCTTTGGCTGGGTGAGCGACGCCAGATCCATCGTCGACGCCCTGGCTGCCTGATGCGGTTACGCCATGTCGGGTATCACGCTACAGGTTTGCTCGACTGGCTATCTGCTTGCGGCTAACCCGCCATCCGGCACCGGGTGGCGGGTGCATAGCCGGTTTGCGCGGGTACTCAATCTGGTCGATGAGCACGGTGCGCTGTGTACTTTGCTCCCGGCCGATGCGCCCAACCAACCAACCGCCCTGCTGCTGCACTTGCCAGAAGGCTGGGACTGGCGCACACAGTGCAACCCCGCTGAGGGGGTACGCTGGCAAGCGGGCCGCTTGATCGCCCGCCACTGGCAGTGCCAGTTGACCGCAGCATCGCTCTGGCAGCCACGGCAGCCACGGCAGCCGCAGGGCCGTGCGGATACCCGGCGTTGTCAACTGGAACAAGCGGTACTGAGCGCGGTGGTCCAGCAAGCCATCACCACGCGGGCCCCGCAATACCTGGGCCAGGTGATGGAGCGCGCCACCGCCGGCGCAAACCACAGGCAAGCATTACTACCCGTCCTCAACGCCCATGCCCTGGTCGGCTACGGGCAGGGGCTGACGCCAGATGGTGATGACTATCTGGTGGGGTATCTGGCTGCCTTGCAGCGGGTTGGCCCGCTCCCGGTTGTGACTGCCCATGCGGCAGCCATCGGTCAGCAGATCCGCCGATGCCTGAGTAATACCAATCAGATCAGTGCCCATTATTTGCGACTGGCAATAGCGGGCCATTTTTCAGAATCAATTCATCAATTGCGCAGCGCATTGATTGAATGTGCGCCACCGGATGAATTGGCAGGTCATGCAGAGCACATTTTGCAGTATGGCGCTACATCCGGTTTAAGCACGCTGGCCGGGTTTTTGCACGGTCTGCGCGCCATTACGCCGTATTGCCCGGATTAACAGGCAAATCAGAAATACAAGGAATTGCAATTCATGGATATCAAAAACCGAATATTCCCGAATCTATACCAGGATTCGGTCTCGCTGATGCAGATTTCAGCGCAAATTGCCGGGCTGGATGGCATTGAACAGGCCTCCGTCGTCATGGGCACGCCTGCCAATATCGTCCAGTTGCAAGATGCGGGTCTGGGCCAGGAGTTCAAAGCCGGCCCCAATGATCTGATCATTGCCGTGCGCGGCAATGCCGCCGCCTGTGATGCCGCACTGGAACTGGCACAGACCCGCCTGACCGCCAAACCGGCCAGCGATGAAGGGGGTATCCGCAAAGTAGCGCCGGTCAGCCTCTCTATGGGCGTGGAAACCATGCCGGACGCCAGCCTGGCGCTGATCTCTGTCCCCGGTGATTACGCCGCCGCAGAAGCCATCAAGGCGCTGCAACTGGGCCTGAACGTGATGATGTTCAGCGACAACGTGCCTATGGCGCAGGAAGTCCAGATCAAGCAACTGGCTAGCCAGAAACACCGCATTGTCATGGGGCCGGATTGCGGCACCGCCATTATCAACGGGATTCCGTTGGGCTTTGCCAACGTGGTCAAGCGCGGCGCTATTGGCGTGGTCGCAGCCTCCGGCACCGGCTTGCAGGAAGTCACCTGCCGTATCGACCAGTTGGGTGAGGGCGTTTCTCAAGCCCTGGGCACCGGCGGCCATGACCTGCACGAAGAAGTCGGCGGCATTTCCATGTTGTACGGCCTGCAAGCCTTGATTGAAGACGACGCCACCCAGGTGATCGTGCTGGTCTCCAAACCGCCGGCCCAGGTCGTGGCCGACAAAATCATGGCCCGCGCCAGCGCCGCCGGCAAACCCGTGGTGGTGCATTTTCTCGGGGCCCCGCGTGATGCCGTTGCGCCGCAAGGCATTACCTTTGCCCATACCCTGGGCGATGCGGCTGAAGTCGCCGTCGCCCAACTGCGCCATCAAGCCATCCCGGCCAGCATTGCCAGCCTGGCCGCCGCTGACGCCACAAAACTGGACGCCCTGTGCGCAGCCCTGCCCGCCGGCCGCAAGGATATTCGCGGCGTGTTTGCGGGCGGTACGTTCTGTTTTGAAGCCCAACTGATCTGCCAGCAAGCCGGGTTTGTAGCCTCGTCCAACACCCCGGTTGCCGGTAACAAAACACTGACCGATCTGTGGACGGGCCACGGTCACACCGTGGTGGATATGGGCGACGACGCCTACACCCGTGGCCGCCCGCACCCGATGATCGACCCCACCCTGCGCAACGCCCGCATTTTGTCAGACATGGCCGACCCGGCCACCGCCGTGGTGCTGTTTGATCTGGTGCTGGGTTATGGCGCGGCCGCCGCGCCCGCCGATGCGCTATTGCACGCCCTGCAAGACGCCCCGCGCGGCCCCGTGCTGGTGGCCCATGTCTGCGGTACAGAGGCAGACCCGCAAGTGCGCCAGCGCCAGGTCGATGCCCTGCGCGCCGCAGGTGTGCTGGTCGCAGGTAGCAATGCCGAAGCCGCTGTCTGGGCCAGTCACATCGCCCGCCAACAGGCCGGCCGGTAAGAGGAAAACATCATGAACACCCTGTTTAACCAGTCACTCAACGTCATCAATGCCGGTCTGGCCGGTTTCGCCGATAACATCCGCCAGGCCGGTGGTGAAGTTACCCACCTGAACTGGCAACCGCCCGCCCTGGGCGATATTGCCGCTGGCCTGGCGCTGGCCCGTTTGCTCAATCACCCGCTGGTGGAAGCAGCCAACCAACAAGCCATGAGTCAGTACCTGGCGGCCCAACCGGTACTGGTCGACGTGCTGGCCGCCAGCGAGGCCATCCCGGCCATGGCCGAACGCAAGCTGATCTTGCACGCTGGCCCACCCATTGCGTGGGACGACATGTGCGGCCCGGTACGCGGCGCGATTATCGGCGCGATCCTGTTTGAAGGCTGGGCCACCGATCACGCCGCAGCCGAGCAAATGGCGCGCGGCGGGGGTGTCGCGCTGGAACCTTGCCATCATTACGGTGCGGTTGGCCCCATGGCCGGCATCATCAGCCCGTCCATGCCTTTGTGGGTAATCCAGAACAAAACCAACGGCCAGCGCACCTTCAGCAACTTCAACGAAGGCCTGGGCAAGGTGCTGCGCTTTGGTGCCAACAATGACGAAGTGCTGCAACGCCTGTACTGGATGCGCAACGAACTGGCCCCGGCCATGCAAGCCGCTGTGCGCCAGTTGGGCGAGATCGAACTCAAGCCCCTGATGGCCCAAGCCCTGCATATGGGCGATGAAGTACACAACCGTAATGCCGCCGCCACCGGTCTGCTGATCAAGCGCTTGTTGCCGGCACTGCTGCAAACCAGCACCTCGCTTTCCACCCTGCAAACGGTAGTGAGCTTCATTGTTGGCAACGATCACTTCTTCCTGAACCTGTCCATGGCGGCCTCCAAGGCCATGATGGATGCCGCCGCCAATGTGCCATTCAGCAGCATGGTGTCGGTCATGGCGCGCAATGGCGTCAACTTCGGTATCCGGGTTTCCGGCACGGGTGACCAATGGTTCCAGGCCCCGGCCAACCCGGTCGAAGGCTTGTTCTTCCCCGGTTACGGCGTAGCCGATGCGGCAGCCGATCTGGGCGACAGCGCCATTACCGAAACCGCCGGGCTGGGTGGTTTTGCCATGGCCTCGTCCCCCGCCATCGTCAAATTTGTGGGTGGCACGCCAGCCGATGCCACCGCCAACAGCCTGCGCATGCAAAGCATCACCATTGGCAGCAACCCGGCCTTTACCCTGCCCGCGCTGAACTTTGCCCCGACCGCCGCCGGTATTGATATCCGCAAGGTGGTCGATCGCAACATCCTGCCGATCATCAACACCGGTATTGCCCACAAAGCGCCTGGCGTGGGCCAGATTGGCGCGGGCATCACCACCGCCCCCATGCCCGGCTTTGTCGAAGCGATCCAGGCGCTGGCCCTGCGCATCCAACAACATGAGGAGGCCCAGCAATGAGCCAGCAAACCAAACCCCTCGCCGTGATTGCAGTCGGCGGCAACGCACTAATTCGCGATGACGCGCATACCAGCATTCCGGACCAGGCGGCCGCCGTCACCGCCACGGTAGAACACATTGCCGATCTGATCGCCGCAGGCTGGCGTGTGGTGGTCACCCACGGCAACGGCCCGCAAGTGGGCTTTATCCTGCGCCGCTCTGAACTGGCTGCGGCAGAAGTGAACCCGGTGCCGCTGGATTACGCCGTCGGTGATACCCAAGGCGCCATCGGTTACATGTTCCAGCGGGCGCTGGGCAATGCCCTGGCCCAACGCAACCTGCTGCAGCCAGTGGTCAGCGTGGTGACGCAAACCCGCGTCAGCCCGGCAGACCCGGCCTTCGCCAAGCCGGATAAACCGGTAGGCGCTTTTATGGATGAAGCCACGGCCACGGCCCGCGCGGCCGAGTTGGGCTGGACCATCATGCCGGACTCTGGCCGGGGCTGGCGCCGTACCGTGGCCTCACCGCAACCACAAGAGATTGTGGAGAGCGCCGTCATCAGCAACCTGCTGAACAGTGGCGCCGTGGTCATTGCCTGCGGCGGCGGCGGGATTCCGGTGGTGCGTGACGCCGCCGGCCAGTTGCAGGGTGTAGAAGCCGTGATCGACAAAGACCGCGCTTCTGCCTTGCTGGCGGCGCAACTGGGTGCAGACCTGTTGCTGATCCCAACCGGCGTGGCGCAGGTGGCCATCCGCTTTGGCAAGCCAGACCAGCAATGGCTCGATCGCCTCACGCTGGAGCAGGCCGACACGCTGATTGCCAGCGGCGAACTGGGCGCGGGCAGCATGCAGCCCAAGGTGGAAGCCATTGCCGGCTTTGTGGCGCAAGCCCGTGCCAATGGCAAAACGGCCCAAGGCCTGATCACCAGCCCGGAATGCATTCTGAACGCACTGGCCGGCCACACCGGCACCTGGATCACGGCTTGATCCCTTTTCCGATTTTCGCCTTTTCTGTTTTTTAAATTTTAAAAATCTACTGATTGCAAAGACCCACCATGACCAAAACCACTCTGCTCGCCGTAAACGGCACCCTGATGCGCGGCCTGGAACTCAACCCCAATCTCACCAACGTCGGCGGCACCTTTGTGCGTGAAGACCGTACCGATGCCCACTACCGCGTGTGGAGCATCAACGATCGCCACCCAGGCATGATCCGCGTCACCGAAGGCGGCGCCCATGTGGCGCTGGAAGTCTGGTCGCTGCCGCTGGATGCCTTTGCCACGGTGCTTTCCAACGAACCGGCCGGCCTTTCCATCGGCAAGGTCAAGCTGGAAAACGGCGAAGAAATGCTGGGTGTCCTGGCCGAACCATGGCTGGTGGAAGGCCAGCGCGAAATCACCGCCACCGGCGGCTGGCGCGCTTATACGGGCCATCACCAGATCGCCTGATCAATTCGATCATCAAACCCTGAAGGAAACGGAATATGCGCAAGACCGATCCTGCTTTAAACACCGCCCCCGGCTACAAGATCGCCATGATCCTGCTGGGGATCGCCGTCACGCCGGTGCTGTTGTCCTCATCCAGCCTGGGCAGCCAGTTGGCCAGTTCAGACCTGATCACCGTGGTCGGGCTGGGCGGATTGATTCTGACCATTCTGGCCGCCATGACCATTTGTGTGGGCGAGAAAGCCCGCCTACCCACCTACGGCATTGTGAAATATCCGTTTGGTGAGCGCGGTGCCATCGCCATCAATATCCTCATGGCGATCAGCCTGTTTGGCTGGATTGCCGTGACGGCCAATATGTTCGGCCACTCGGTGCACGATCTGCTGACCGGCTACGGCATCAGCATTCCGGTGCCGGTCCTGGTGGCGGTGGGTTGCATGATTTTTGTGGCCTCCACCGCCTTTGGCTTTGCCATTCTGGGCAAGGTGGCGCAGTTTGCCGTGCCGGTGATTGCACTGATGGCCTGCTACATTCTGTACGTGGCGAAAACCGGTAGCGCCGCTGCGCCGGCCGCCGTTCAGGGCATGAACGTGGGCGTCGCGGTGTCGTCCGTGGTCGGCACCATCATCGTGCTGGTGGCCACGCTGCCAGACTTTGGCGCCTTTGTGCATAACCGCAAGCATGCGCTGATCGCCGCAGTGCTGACCTTCTGTGTGGCCTACCCGCTGCTGTACTGGATGGGCGCCACGCCCAGCTCGCTGACCGGCCAGGGCTCGCTCCTCGCCGCCATGGCGGTGTTTGGCGCGGTGTTGCCGACCGCCTTGTTGCTGATTTTCGCCACGGTTACGGGCAACGCCGGCAACATGTTCCAGGGCACGCTGGTGGTTTCCACCTTGCTGACGCGGTTTCCCAAGTGGCAAATCACCGTGGCGCTGGGCGTTCTGGCCGTCATCGTCGGCAGCATGGACATCATGAGCTGGTTTATTCCGTTCCTGCTGTTCCTGGGCATTGCGGCACCGCCCGTTGCCGGTATCTACATTGCGGACTTTCTGTTCTGCCGCCGCAATGGTTACGACGAAGCCACCCTCAAGCGTGACCCGGCCGTCAAACTCATTACGTTTGCGATCTGGCTACTGGCCTGTGTCGTGGGTTTCATGACCGTCAAAGGCTTGTTTACCCTGACCGGCATTCCATCGGTGGATTCCATTCTGGTGGCCTTTGCCGGTTACGCCGCCCTGGGCCGACTGACCGCTCGTCCTGCTTTGGCTGATGCCTGATTCACGCCAGCGCCCAAAACCCGCACGCTGTGCGGGTTTTTTTATGCCCGGCCGGACCTATGTTTATCTCGAGCGAAACCCTGCGCATCGTGCGCCTGGTGGCCAAATACCAGAACATTACCGCTGCGGCCGACCGCATCAACAAAGTGCCTTCGGCCATCAGCTACACCGTGAAAAAGCTGGAAGAAGCGCTGGGTGTCACCCTGTTTGAGCGACGCGGTAGCCATATCTGCCTGACCGAAGCGGGCGAGTATTTCATCGCCCACAGCAAAAACATCATCGACGATATGGACGCCTTGCAACGCAACACCCTGCTGGTCCACGAAGGCATCGAGCGGGAACTGCGGATTGCGGTGAACAACATCATTCCGCAGAACGTGCTGGTGACGCTGATTCAGGCGTTTGAAGAAGCCTTTCCCACCACCCAGCCCGTGCTACAGCGCGAGGTCTACAACGGCTGCTGGGACGCCCTGTACAGCAAACGGGTTGATCTGGTCATTGGCGCACCCCACGCCGTGCCCTATCCGGAAGGCATCGTCAGCGAGCCTTTGGGCCATATGGAATGGGACTTCGTCCTCAGCCCACGTCACCCGCTGGCCCACGCCGCCACCCCCTTGCGCACGCACGATCTGCGCAAATACCCCGCCATTTGCATCCGCGACACCTCGTTGAACTTCAGTCCGCAGCAAGCGTGGCTACTGGATGCCCAGAAACCGTTGTTTGTACCCGGTTTTGGCGTCGCCATTGCCCTGATCGAAGCCGGCACAGGCATTGGCTATATCCCGCGCCACCTGGCCGCCGGCCCGGTCAGCGCCGGGCGGCTGGTTGTGCGTACGGTAGAAGAACAAAAGCATGCCACTCACCTGTTCCTGGCCTGGCGGCCGGATGGCATGGGCCGCGTGCGGCAATGGTGTGTGGATTACCTGCTGCACCCGGAGCGGCGGTGGCAGTTGTGCGGGGAGTGAGGCATCCGGCCCGCCGCCTCAGACTTGGACCGACGGAATACTCTTCATGCATCTAAGCGCAAACATGGAGCGGCTGTGGCGGATGCCGGATATCCGGTAGAGCTTCTCCCGCAGAAAGCGCTCGTAGCCCGCAGTGCCGTCCACCGCCAGTTTGACCAGATAGTCGTACTCGCCAGAGACCAGATGCGCTTCCAGCACTTCCGGCAGGGCGGCGAGTTCTTCACCAAAGCGGATCAGGGTGTTTTCTTCGTGACTGTCCAGGGTGATTTCCACCAGCACAATGTCGGCGAAACCCAGTTTTTTCTGATCGATCAGCGCCACATACGCGCTGATATAGCCTTCGGCTTCCAGTTGCCGGGTACGGTTCCAGCACGCGGTCGCGCTCATGCCGACCTGTTCGGCCAGTTCTGCGTTGGACAGCCGTGCGTTCTGCTGCAGGGCGCGCAGGATCTTGCGGTCTTGCTGATCCAGTAGACGATTACGCGGGTTCATGGCTTTTCTGAAGAAGATTTCAATCAATACACAATATCAGAAATATTCTTCTGTAAAAGCCACGATATCGCCCCAAATCAAAAAGCCTTTTCAGTGCATTCGCCAGTATATTTTCTGCACTATCACGCCCCGCGCCAGCCACCGGATCATCACGTCTGCTGGCGCAACCGGCCCGCCACAAGCGGCCCCGGTGGCGAGCCCGGCGGTATCAGCGCCGGCCGGATGAGCGCAGGCCAACCCACTGCCGTGCGTTGCATTCAACGGGGATGATGGACACCACCAGGGCAATTTCGCAAAAGCGACAAGAACTTGCCAAAGCCGGTTCATCACCGGATCGCAGCAGGAACACGATCCCGGCTAAGAACGCGTCATAGCTCATTGAAACAAAAGCCATTTCCGCGCAACAACCGCATGACATTGGTCTGGCTGACCGCGCTACCCCGCCAAAACCCCGCATTGCCGCCGACGTGCTTTACTGAAACCATCCGCACACGTTGCGCCCGCCACCCGGCGACGCGCCCATGGTTCAGACCCCGGCCCGATGAATTTGCCCGCCCACATTGCCGTGTTGCTGGTCCCGCCTTGTACCTTGCTGCAGGTGGGCGCGGTGACGCGCGTGTTTGCCGAGGCCAATCGCCATGCCACTGCGCCGCTGTATCACCTGCGTTTTGTCTCTGCCGATGGCGCACCCGTGCTGCTGGAAAACAACGTGCCGCTGGCCGTCACCGGGAGTCTCCAGAGCGTGCAGCCCGATGAAGCGTTGCTGGTACTGAGTGAGGGTATCGGCAAGGCCGAGTCTTTAGGTACGGCACTACAACACCGCGCCGCCCAGCCACTGCTGGGTGGACTGGGCACTGGTGCCTGGTGGCTGGCGCAGGCGGGTTTGCTGAACGGTTACCGTGCCACGCTGCACTGGCCGCATCTGCCCGCATTCAATGAACGGTTTTTGAAAGTGATTGTCACCCAGCATGTGTTTGAGCTGGATCGGGACCGGTTTAGTTGCGGCGATGGCGTGGCGCTGATTGATGGCTTGCTGGCGCTGATAAGCCGGCAACATGGCGCAGTGCTGACCGAGGCCATTGCCAGCGCGCTCTCGATGGAGCGCATCCGCAATCAGGAAGACCGCCAGCGCGTACCGCTGCTGGCCCGGCTGGGCGAGAAACAACCGCGCATTACCGAAGCCGTGATGCTGATGGAAGCCAATCTGGAAGAACCCCTGACCACTGATGAACTGGCCCGCCTGACCGGGCAATCCCGCCGGCAACTGGAACGCCTGTTCAAACAGCATCTGGACATGGCCCCAACACGCTACTACCTGCAACTGCGGCTGGAGCATGCCCGGCAGTTGTTGCGCACCACCGGTAAATCCGTAATCCAGATTGGATTGCTGTGCGGGTTTTCTTCCGGCGCGCATTTTTCAACCGTTTACCGTGGGCATTTCGGCATTGCACCGCGGGAAGAGCGGTTCAAGTCTTGAGGATTGCGGTCCTTTTTTCGGGCACCCCGCAATATCGTCATTCCGGTCCTTGGCGGCCCCCTTGAGCTGGAATTCAGGGGACCGCCGAGGGACGCCCGCCAGAGGTGGGCAGACACTGGCAAACCATTTGATAAACCATTGTCAGTGCCTGCGGCACACCTGTTTACACCTGGATTCCGGCTCAAGGCCGGAATGAC
>NZ_JACHHN010000009.1 GCF_014202765.1 Silvimonas terrae | reverse complement strand
GATGATAGTGCGGATTACCCGTGTGAAAGTAGGACATTGCCAGACACCCATTAGAACGCCCGTACAGACAACTGTACGGGCGTTTTGCTTTGTGCCGTGCCTTGGCAATTCTTTGCAGAGGCACTAAGCCAAAGGCAGCCGATTGAGTGCCTTGCGGGCGTAGTCTATGGTCTCGCTGGCCGTGAGCCCGATCGCGGCTGTAAATTCCTGGCGCCACAGATCGGCGGCAGCACCATGTACAAAGACGCCAAACCTTGCCGCTTCTGCTGGGGTCATGCCTTGGGCCAGCAGCGCAGCAATCATCCCACCCAGAATGTCTCCCTGGCCTGCAGCTGCCAGCGCTGCATTGCCTGATCCATTGATAGTCAGGTGCTTGCCATTGCAAACCACGGTACCGGAACCCTTGAGCACCACGGTGCATCCGTAACGTTGTGCCAAAGCACTGGCCGCACGTAATCGGTCTTGCTGGATTTCAGGTGTGGCTATCCCCAGCAATCGGGCTGCTTCTGTCGGATGTGGGGTAAGAATGGCGGGCGTCGTTCGTGCTTTGCACAATTGGGCCAGCTCGGTATGGCTGGCGAGCAAATTCAGGGCGTCTGCATCGATCACCAACGGCTCTGGGCGGGGCAGGAGAACGCGCAGCACCTCAATCGCAGCATCGCTTTGTCCGAGGCCGGGGCCAGCGAGCCAGACGTCGTGTGGCTGATTTATCAGGTCGTTGACGGACGCCAGCATGAGCTCCGGTGCCAGCAGGTCTACCGCTAAGCCCGCACCCAGCAAGCCAACACGGATTTTTCCTGCGCCTAGCTTCAGGGCGGCGCGGCCGGCAAGCAGCGGTGCGCCTGTCATACCATGGGCACCACCCACGATGCCAATTGTCCCGTAGCTGCCTTTGTGAGTGGCCTGGCGCCGTTGCAAGCTGCCTGGCAAGGTCTCGGGCTGATAGAGCTGCAGATCGCCGGCAGGTAGCGCGTTGGGTGGGATATCCAGGTCAAAGATTAATACCTGACCCGCGTAATCCTGACCCTGGGCCGTATGCAGACCCGGTTTGTCACCAATAAAGGTCAGTGTCGTTTGTGCGTGCAGCGCCGCGCCGCGTACCGCGCCGGTGTCCGCATCCAGACCACTGGGAATATCCAGCGCAATCACCTTCTGACCGCTGTTCTCGATCTGCTTGAACAGGGCGCTGACTGGCTCTGGCACATCCCGGCTCAGGCCGATGCCAAAAAGCGCATCAATAACCAGGTCGTCTTGTTCGTCCCAGCTATCATCGAGCGTGCCGCCTGCCCGGTGCCATAGTTCCAGGGCGCGGGCGGTGGGGGCAGATGCCGCTTTGGTACTGCCCAGATAATGCACTTTGACCTTATAACCCCCTTCCTTGAGGTGGCGAGCAACCGTCAGGCCATCACCGCCGTTGTTGCCGGGGCCGACCAGCACCACAATGCGAGTGTCCTGCGCGTAGCGGGTGGCTACCCACTGCGCAGCAGCAAGGCCGGCCCGCACCATCAATTGTGCACCCGCAGCCACCTGAGTCTGTTCGATGTGGCGCGTGGTGGTGCTGTTAAACAGGGCATGAGTCATGATCAGGAAGCCGGCAAGGTCAAAACAAATGCGGCCGCTCGCACGAGATCAGAAGATCAAGGTGCGATCGTGTTCCAGCAAGGCCTGGACGTCTTCCAGGCTGGCCCGTTCTTTTTCTTCCCGGCGCGGGTTTTGCCGCTCGGCCAGTCTGGGCCGGACATACAGCTTGATCTGTGTATCGTCATACCAGAAGGCCAGCGTAGGGTAGAGCGCGTGGCGGTGTGTCGGTGGCGGCTCCAGATGCTGGTATTCGATCCGCTCATTCAACAAGAAAATCTCGACGCTTTTGGGGTCATCGGTATACACGAGCAGATTGATATCGGAGTGATCCCCGGCGACGCCAGAGAGTACCGACCCGGTTAGCCACGGCGTGAAACTGCGGAGCAAGCGCATGACCGTCACGGCTTTGTGCCGTAATTCCTGCAAACAGCCATCATGCTCCGGTTGGTAGATAGCGCGGTAGCTGGCGAGCGCGTCTTCGATTTCCTGATTGGAGGGCAGCACGTGCGCATCAGACACGCCCAGATGACGGGCCGCTTTTTTCTTGGCCAGTGCGAAGTCGTGCATATGATCTTCGGCGATCAGGCGAGCGGCGTGGTGTGCAATTTCGGCACGCAGGGTCAGGGTGTGACGATCGGCTGAAAAGGATTTACCCATGATGGCGGTTCTCCAGGTGGCGGTCAGGTCGGTCGGGCAGGGCTGCCGTCTGTGGCTGCAGGATCAAGGCTGTCGCTGGGTGGGAACCTCCGGGAAAGGTCTCGGGGGAGTAAGGCGCCAGAGTTTCCGGCCCCTTACCTCCATAACAGTAATTCATTGTGAGGAATTACGCGAATCCGGTTTGTGCGGCACTGCCTAAAATAACAGGTCTTTGATTTCGTCCAGGGGTTGGGATGCGACCGAACCGCTGCCCAGGCCCAGTTCCGGGTTGGTTTGCGTGTATTCCGCAAAGAAATATTCAGTGCGGTCGCCTTTCTCGGTCTGGATGGTTTGTGCCACAACGCCGTCCGGCACCGGGTATTGTCGCTCAGGTACGTCGGCCAGTGCCTTGCCCATGTAGTTGATCCAGATGGGCAGTGCAGCTGCGCCCCCTGTTTCTGAGCCGCCCAACGAGCGAGGTTGATCAAAGCCTACCCAGGCCACCGTGACGACGTCCGGATTGAAGCCGGCAAACCAGGCATCATGCGTATCGTTAGTGGTCCCGGTTTTGCCGGCAAGATCGGTGCGGCCCAGTACCCGCGCTTTAGAGCCGGTGCCATAACGCACCACGTCTTGCATCATGCTGGTCATGACAAAGGCATTGCGTGCTTCCAGCGTGCGTTTGGCGTTCTGTCCTGCCACCTGCGGTGCGGTTTGTGCCACCAGGTTGCCACGGCCATCGACAATTTTGTCGACATACCAGGAGTAGACGCGATAGCCGGTGTTGGAGAACACCGCATAACCCTCCGCCAGTTGCAGTGGCGTAACGCTGCCCGCGCCCAGCGCCATGGTCAGATAAGCGGGGTTTTGCTGCGGCGTAAAGCCAAAGCGCGTATCAAACTGCTGTGCGTACGGCGGTGTGATGGATTGCAAAATGCGGATCGACACAAGATTTTTGGAGTGTGTGAGCGCATTGCGTACGGTCATCATGCCTTCGTACTTGCCATCGTAGTTTTTGGGTTCCCATTTCTGCCCGCCCACCTGATCCGGGTTGATGACGATGGGCGCGTCATTGATCAGCGTGGCCGGAGTGACGCCTTTTTCCAGCGCTGCCGAATACACAAAGGGTTTGAAGCTGGAGCCCGGCTGCCGCCAGGCCTGGGTGACATGATTGAAATTGTTGCGGTTAAAGTCATAGCCGCCGACCAGAGCCTTGACGGCGCCGTTCTGGCTATCGATCGAGACCAGTGCGCCTTCCACCTGTGGCAACTGTGAGATCACCCATCCACTGTCTTGCTTCACCACGCGAATGATGGCGCCGGGACGAATCCGTGCGGTTGGGTTGGCTTTCTCGGTCAGCGCAAAACGTGCAAATTTCAGTCCATCTCCCTCTATGGTGATCACCTCGCCCCCCTTGAGCCAGGCTTTGACCAACTTGGGCGACGCACTCTGTACGATCGCCGCCAGTTCTTCATCAGAGTCCTTGATGTCAGCTACTGCATCGTCTAATGCTTCTTCATTACCAGCATTGAAAAGTTCTGGGTCTATAAAGCCTTCAGGACCCCGATATCCATGACGGATGTCGTAATCGACAAGGCCCTTTCGCAGGGCAACATACGCGGCTGTCTGGTTCTTGCTGTCGAGCGTCGTGTAAACCTTGAATCCGGCGGTATACGCGGCATCCTTGTAACGGTCGAACATCATTTGTCGTACCGATTCGGCTACGTATTCAGCGTGTACCGGGAAATCCTGGACCATACGCTTGATGGTGAGGGGGGTGTTCAGGGCTGTGTTGTACTGTTCGTCGGTGATGAAATGCAGCTCATGCATGCGCCGTAATACATATTGCTGGCGTAATGTAGCGCGTTTGAAATTGGCGACTGGATTGTAGGACGAAGGAGCCTTGGGCAGGCCGGCCAGCATGGCGGCTTCGGCAACATTTAATTGTTTCAGGTCTTTGCCGAAATAAGTCTGTGCAGCAGAAGCAAAACCGTATGCACGTTGGCCCAGATAAATCTGGTTCAGATAAAGTTCCAGAATCTGGTCTTTGGAAAGATTGTGTTCAATTTTGAATGCAAGCAGTGCTTCGTTGAATTTACGGCTTAATGTTTTTTCGTTGGACAGATAAAAATTGCGGGCGACCTGCATGGTGATGGTACTGGCGCCAGACTGGACATGGCCAGGAATCATGTTGCCTGCCATGGCGCGCATGACGCCCATGTAGTCGACACCGCCGTGCTGGTAAAAGCGTTCGTCTTCCGCTGCCAGCAAGGCTTGTTTCATGACCAGGGGAACCTGGTCAATGGGGATGAAAGCGCGGCGTTCTTCGCCGAATTCACCGATTAACACCTGATCAGCGGTATATACACGCAACGGAATTTTAGGGTGGTACTCGGTTAATGCTTCAAGCGAGGGTAATCGCGGATAGGTCAGAAGGACGGCAAAGAAGACCAGACCGACGGCAAAAAGAATAAGGCCGGAGAAGATGCCGAGGCAAATAAACAGAATTCGTTTTGTCATTTTGTTCATTAATGGCCGCATTACAAAGTTTTTAAGATATACGCAGCCTGTTGCAAAAATAAACGTAAATACCAGGCGCTTCTTTACAGGTCTGGCCGCAGCTTGTTAGGATTTTCACGCATTCTGACAGCTTACCATCCTACTTTCCTGTTTTTAAAAGGAAATTGTGTTGAATCTCGACTTTCTCAAACCAAAGGCGCCGCCGTTGATCGGAGTGGATATTAGCTCCTCGGCCGTCAAGATGGTCGAACTGGGTCAAACCGGGCGCAACTATAGTCTTGAGCGCTATGTGATCGAGCCATTGCCAAAAGACGCTGTAACCGACGGCAACATTGCCAACATGGAAGCAGTGGGCGAAGCCGTGCGCCGCGCCTGGAAGCAAATGGGCACCCGGTTGAAAAACGTGGCGATTGCCTTGCCGGCAGCGTCCGTCATCACCAAGAAAATTCTGGTGCCCGGTGAGCTCTCTGAACGTGATCTGGAAACGCAGGTGGAAACCGAAGCGAACCAGTACATCCCGTTTTCGCTCGATGAGGTGAACCTGGACTTCCAGGTACTGGGCGCAGCGCCCAATGTACCGGAAGAAAACGAGGTGCTCATCGCTGCCGCCAAGAAGGAAAAGGTGGAAGAGCGTGTGGCGGCCATTGAACTGGCCGGTCTCAAAGCGCTGGTGGTGGACGTAGAGTCCTACGCGACCCAGGCGGCATTTGAGCTGATGCGTCCGCAGTTGCCCAACAACGGTGACAACCAGATTGTGGCCGTGGTGGACATTGGCGCGACCGCCATGCACATGAACATCTTCAAAGATGGCCAGTCGATTTACAGTCGCGATCAAGCCTACGCCGGCAATCAGCTGACTCAGGAAATCCAGCGCAAGTTCAACATGTCTTCGGACGACGCGGAAGTCGCCAAGAAGCAAGGTGGGCTGCCGGAAAACTATGAGCCGGAAGTGCTGCAGCCGTTCATGGATACCATGGCGCTGGAAATCTCCCGTTCTTTGCAGTTCTTCTACACCTCCAGCAACTACAACACGGTCGACCATATTTTGCTGGCCGGCGGTTGCAGCGCCATTCACGGTCTTGATGATGCGGTGTCAAGCCGTACCCAGGTCACCAGCACCATGCGCGCCAACCCGTTCTACGGCATGGCCACTGGCAAGGTCCGTGGCAAGCAAATCCAGCTGGATGCCCCTTCTTTGTTGATCGCATGTGGTCTGGCCATGCGGAGGTTTGACCCGACATGATCCGCATTAACCTGTTACCGCACCGGGAAGAAGCGCGCAAAGCGCGGCACAACCGGTATCTGGCGATGCTGGGCGTCGCTTTTGCTGCCGCCGCGGCAATTGTGGCGCTGGTTTACTTTTACTATCAGGCCCGCATTGATACCCAGATCGAGCGCAACCAGTTCCTGACTCAGGAAAACGCCAAGCTCGATCAGCAGATTGCCGAGATCGACAAGCTCAAGCAGGAAAAGCAGCAGTTGCTGGACCGCAAGAAAGTGGTTGAGCGTCTGCAATCGAATCGTTCTGAAGACGTGAAGGTGCTGGATCAGCTGACACGGCAGACGCCGGAAGGCATTTACCTGAAGAACGTCAAGCAGACCGATATGGTGCTTAACCTCAATGGTTACGCCCAGTCCAATGCCCGTGTTTCCACCTATATGCGCAACCTGGCTGATTCGCCGGTGTTTGAGCAACCGACGCTGATTGAAGTGAAGTCGGCGCAGGTGGGGAACCAGCGTTTGTCCGAGTTCACCCTGGTTGTCCATATTGCGCGTCCCAAGGATGACGCTTCTGGCCCGGCGGCTGCACGTAACGCTGCATCTGCGCCTGGAGGTGCCAAATGACGCTTGATGAATTGCGCAACCTTGACCCCAAGGATATGGGGAACTGGCCACGCGCGGCACAGATTGGTCTGGTCGTGGTCGTCGCAGTGCTGGTGCTGGTGCTGGGTTACTTCCTGTTGTGGAGTGACCAGATGGACCAACTGGCTGCCGGGCAGCAGCAGGAAGAGGCGCTGAAGACGCAGTATCTGGACAAAGCCCAGAAGGCGGCCAACCTGGAAGCCTACAAGCAGCAGCTGGCAGAAATTCAGCAATCGTTCGGTGTGTTGTTGCGCCAGTTGCCGACCAAGTCGGAAATGGAAACGTTGCTGACTGAAATTAACCAGGCTGGCGTGGGGCGTGGTCTGCAGTTTGATTTGTTCAAACCGGATACCGAAACCAAAACCGCTGAATTTGCGGAAATGCCGATCAACATCAAGATCACTGGTAGCTATCACGATCTGTCGGCCTTTGTGAGCGATGTTGCGCAACTGTCGCGCATTGTGACGCTGACCAATATCGAACTGACGGTGCCCAAGGCGCCCGATACGCTGAGTATGTCGGCCGTGATCAAGACCTACCGCGCGCTGGACGACGCGGAGCAACAACAGGTGCATCAGGCTGAGACTGCTGCGAAGAAGAGGACGCAATGAGTAACCCTCGCTTGGACCATCTGCACAAACGCATGATGCTGCGCGGCCTCGCGGTGTCGATGCTCGCACTGATGCTGGCTGGTTGCTTCGGTGACGAGAACAGCGATCTGAAGGCCTGGATGCACGAACGCGCGGAAGGGATGCGCGGCCATATCGAGCCGCTGCCGGAAGCGCGTCAGTACACGCCATTTGCCTACAACGCCTTTGATATGGCCGATCCGTTCAATCCCCACAAGATGGACGCGGCAAGAAAGAGCAACAGCGCGCTGGCGCCGGATCAGAACCGGCCCAAGGAAGCGCTGGAAAACTACGATCTTGAGAAGCTGACGTTTGTCGGCACGCTGCAGCAGGGCAAGACGGTACAGGCATTGGTGCACGCGCCTGACGGCAATTTGTACCGGGTCAAGGTCGGTAACTATATGGGGCAGAACTTCGGCAAGATCCTGGCGATCACCGATACCGAAGTGAAGCTGAAAGAAATCGTCGAAGACAGTGGTGGAGACTGGGTGGAGCGCGACACGTCGCTTCCCCTGCAAGAGGCGGAGCAAAAGAAATGATCAAGGCATCTTTCCTGCAACGAGCGTTGCTGGCCAGTGGCATGCTGGTGGCGTCGTGGGCGTTTGCGGCAGATATCACCGCCGTGGATGTAACGACGATTTCTGCTGAAAAGCAGGTGGTCAAGCTGACCTTCAGCGGTGATGTGCCGACGCCGACCAGCTTCTCGGTCAACACACCACCGCGTATTGCCTTTGACTTTGCCGGTACCGGCAATCAAGTGGGCAAGAGCACGGTTCAGGTCAATGGCGCAGCACTGCGCCTGATCAACCTGGCGGAAGGTTCCGGCCGTACCCGCGTGGTGCTGAACCTGCAAAAGCAGGCTGGCTACACCACCAAGGTCGATGGCAAGACCTATCTGATTACCCTGGATTCCACGCAGTCTGCGGTCTCCAGCGAAGCGCGCCCGGTGCACTTTGCCGACGTGAAGCCCTCCGCCACGACTCAGTCGATCAAGGCGGTCGATTTCCGTCGCGGCCCGAATGGCGAAGGTCGTCTGGTGGTCGATCTGTCTGACCCCAACGTCGGTATCGATATCAAGCCACAAGGCAAGAGCCTGGTGGTGGACTTCACCAAAGCCACGCTGCCCAAGCCGCTGGAGCGCCGTCTGGATGTGACCGACTTTGGTACTCCGGTGGTCAAGGTGGATTCGTTCAGTCTGGGCGATAACGCCCGCATGGTGATCGAACCCAAGGGCAACTGGGAATACTCCGCGTACCAGACTGAAAACCGCTTCATTGTTGAAGTGCGTGAGAAGATTGATGATGACAAGGTCGTCAAGGCCAAGCCGGTTTACAAGGGTGAGAAACTCTCGCTGAACTTCCAGAACGTGGAAATCCGCACGGTACTGCAAGTGATTGCCGAGTTCACCGGGCTGAACATCATTACTTCTGACACGGTCAACGGTAACCTGACGCTGCGTCTGAAAGATGTGCCGTGGGATCAAGCGCTGGATATCATCCTGCAAGCCAAGGGTCTGGATCAGCGTCGCAGCGGCAATGTGCTGTGGATTGCCCCGCGCCAGGAACTGGCCGACAAGGAAAAGCAACAATTCGAAGTGCAAAAGGCAACGGACGATCTGGAGCCGACCCGCACCGAATCGTTCCAGCTCAAGTATCAGAAGGGTGACGACATCAAGAAGATGCTCACCGACGGCCAGCAAATGCTGTCCAAGCGCGGTAGTGTCGTGGTGGATCAACGCACCAACACGCTGTTCATCTCTGATGTGTCGAGCAAGCTGGAGCAGATTCGCGGCATTATCAACAAGGTGGATATTCCGGTTCGTCAGGTGTTGATTGAGGCACGGATTGTGGAAGCATCCGATACCTTCAGCCGTGAACTGGGTGCGCGTCTGGGCTGGGCTGCACTGGGTCACACCGGCGGCACCACCATCGGAACTGCGCCAAGCCTGAACAACATCAACTCCAGCTCGGGTAACAATATTGCGTCGGGCACCACGCTGGGTGGTAGCGATGCGACCAACCTGTTGAACGTGAACCTGCCGGCAACGGGTCTGGGTGTGGGTAATGCCTCCACCTTCGCCCTGGTGGCAGCAAGCGCCAACTGGCTGGTGGGTCTGGAAATCTCTGCACTGGAAGCGGACAGCAAAGGCAAGATTATCTCCAGCCCGCGTCTGGTGACGGCTGACCAGGTGGAAGCGGTGATTGAAGACGGTCAACAGATTCCGTACTCGCAAAGCGCGCAGAACGGGGCTACGACCATTGCCTTCAAGGACGCCACCCTGTCGCTGCGTGTCACGCCGCAGATCACGCCAGACGGCAACGTGATCATGGACGTGAAGGTCAACAAGGATAGCGTGGGCCAGAACACCAGCAACGGTCCGGCCATCAACACCAAGCACATCGAAACCAAGGTGCTGGTCGAGAATGGCGGCACGATTGTGATCGGTGGTATCTACACCCAGACGCTGACCAACTCGCAGAACAAGACCCCGCTGCTGGGCGATATCCCTATCCTTGGCAATTTGTTCAAGTACAAGATTGATACGGATAACCGTGCCGAACTGCTGATCTTCATCACACCGAAGATTCTGCAGTCTGACCTGACCCTGCGTTAAACCGCACAGGTTGCAAAAAAGGAGAGCCGCGGCTCTCCTTTTTTGTTGTCCACGTCAGCGGCCGCAGGCTGACGCGTGCCATGCCCGGCTGGCTTCTGTACAATTGATCATTATGAAAATCCCAGGCAACTTCTTTCTTGTCGGCCTGATGGGCGCCGGCAAAACGACAGTCGGTCGGGCGCTGGCGCGGGCGACTGGCAAAACCTTTTACGACTCGGATCATGAGATCGAGGCGCGTACTGGTGTACGCATTCCCACGATTTTTGAACTGGAGGGCGAAACGGGTTTTCGCGGCCGCGAACACGATGTGATCGCGGAACTGGTGGCCATGAAAGACATTGTGCTGGCGACCGGTGGTGGCGCGGTGCTCAATCCGGAAAATCGTGCCAATCTGCGGCGCGGCGGCTTTGTGATCTACTTGCGTGCCAGTGTGGATGACCTTTATCTGCGCACCGCGCACGACAAGAATCGTCCGTTATTGCAAACTGCCAATCCCAAGCAGCGCCTGGCGGAACTGTTTGAAGCGCGCGACCCGCTGTACCGCGAAGTGGCAGACCTGGTCGTTGATACCAGCCGCCAGACCGTCCAGCATCTGACCCACCAACTCTTGCAGCAACTGGAACAAAAAGCATATGCGCACCGTCAAGCTTGATCTCGGCCCGGATTCTTATGACATCGTGATTGGCCGGGGTCTCTTGGCGCAAGTGGAGCGCATGACCGCGCTGTTGCCCCAGAAGCGCGCCGCCATCGTGACCAACACCACGGTTGCCGCGCTCTATCTGGCGCCGTTGCAAAAGGCGCTGGAAGCCGCAGGGGTGCAGATCATTCCGATCGTGCTGCCCGATGGTGAGCAATACAAAACCTGGGAAACGCTGAACCTGATTTTTGACGGACTGCTGACCGCACGTGCCGAACGCAAGACCACGCTGATTGCCCTGGGCGGTGGCGTGGTGGGCGATATGACCGGTTTTGCGGCCGCGGTGTATCAGCGCGGCGTGCCGTTTATCCAGATTCCGACCACCTTGCTGGCGCAGGTGGACTCCTCTGTTGGGGGGAAGACCGCCATCAACCATCCGCTGGGCAAGAACATGATTGGCTCGTTCTACCAGCCCCAGTTGGTACTGGCTGATCTGGCCTCGCTCGATACCTTGCCGGATCGCGAATATTCGGCTGGCCTGGCCGAAGTCATCAAATATGGCCTCATCGACGATCTGCCTTTTCTGGAATGGCTGGAAGCCAATATCGAACGCCTGATGGGGCGCGACACCGATGCACTGGCCTATGCCGTAGAGCGCAGCTGCCAGAACAAGGCGCGGATTGTCGGTGAAGATGAGAAAGAGCACGGTGTGCGTGCGCTGTTGAACCTGGGTCATACCTTTGGTCACGCCATTGAAACCGGCCTGGGTTACGGCGCCTGGCTGCATGGTGAAGCTGTGGCCGCAGGTATGGTGCTGGCCGCGCGGGCCTCGTATGAACTGGGGCAGATCACGGATGCTGACCTCGCCCGTATCATCAAGCTACTGGACGCCGCCGGCCTGCCAACCATGGCCCCGGCGCTGGGGTACGAGCGCTATGCCGCTCTGATGGCGCAAGACAAGAAAGTCGACGCCGGCCAGATCAAGTTCATCATCATGCGCAAGCTGGGCGAGTCGTACATGGGGACGCTCTCGCCCGAAGTCATTGCCGCTGCGCTTCAGGCCGGCTGCAGCGACGACGCGGCCGCTTCACGCGTCGCATAGTCTTCCAGCGATTCATCCAGGGTCATCCGCATCTGGTCGATCAATTCGGCCAGATATTTGCCGTCATGTGTGTATAGCGGTGTCACCACGTGCTCAAACACGTCCACCAGCTTGATATGCCGCAGGGAGATGGCCGAGACCCACGCGCCATCGCGCACCTGTTCTACCCAGCCTTTTTCCAGCATGCGTTCCAGCAGGCCGTGTGCAGTGTCCAGCCCCAGACTGACCGCCCGGCGTAGCTCATCGATATGCATGATCTCGCCCCGATGACGCGCACGGGAAAGCTCAACAAGGATACGCAGTGCCTGCTCAAAGCGTGTGCCAGCGTGGCTTTGCCAGGTCCAGGCATTGCCGTGCCAGTACGACAGACTGGCTGAGAACACTGCGCCGCCCAGCACAATCACCCAGCAGACATACAGCCAGGTCAAAAAGATCGGGAAGCTGGCAAACGCGCCGTAAACCAGTTTGAGGGTCACGAACTCGTTGATATACAGGCCGAACAAACCCTTCATTAATTCCAGCAAAATCCCCACCAGCAAGCCCGCAGCCACGGCATGACGGCGTGGCACATAGCAATTGGGGATCATCTTGTACATCAGGCTGAGCATGGCGAACGTCACCATGGTCGGCCCAATGCGCACGGTACTGTCAAAAATGTGGAATCCACCAATCAGGCCGCGATGGTAGAACCAGGACGTCATCGTCAAACTCAGCCCCAACGCCAGCGGGCCCAGCGTGAGCGCCGCCCAGTAGATCAGCGTCCGGGTCAGCAGTTTGCGCTGCCGGCGCACCGCCCAGATCTGGTTGAAGGATTTCTCGATATTGAACACCAGCAGCAAGGCGGTTACGGCCAGGCCGATCGTACCGAACGCCGTCAGTTTTTCAGCGTTGTCAGAGAACTGTTTGAGATACACGCTGATGACTTTGGACGAGGCATCCGGCACCAGGTTGATCACGATGAAGTTGCGAAAGCGGTTGCTGTAATCGCTGAACATCGGGAACGCCGAGAACAACGTCAGCGCAATGGTAAACAGCGGAATAATGGCCAGCAGTGTGGTGTAGGTCAGGCTGCCGGCGGTCTGCATGCAGCGGTCTACCAGCAGGCGGCGCCCGACAAACTGCATGAAGCCATACAGTCTGCGCCAGGAGTGCAAGGTCAGCCAGGTTTGAAGTTGCTGTCGAGCCACCAGAAAATGCCGCATGTGCGTTGAATGTTCCTGCAGAAATGATGCCGTCAAAGGGGCGGCGGGAATTTATAATACGCGAGTTTAACCATACCGCCGCTACGCGGGTTCGCCATCGTCATGGTGAAGTTCACGCGTGTCGGAAACCCCTGATTCTTCGCTGGAGTTTTCCTTGGCTGACATTCTGGTTCTGTATTACAGCACGCATGGCGCTACCCGCCAGCTTGCCCAACTGATCGCCCGCGGTGTGGAAGCCGTACCCGGCGCGCAAGCCCGGTTGCGCACCGTTCCGCGTGTTTCGACCGTGTGCGAGGCCACCGAGCCCGCCGTGCCCGAATCCGGCGCCCCGTATGTAAGCGAGCAGGACCTGACCGAGTGCATTGGCATTGCAGTGGGTTGCCCCACACGCTTTGGCAATATGGCCGCGCCGATGAAGTATTTCTGGGACTCCACCATCAACGCCTGGCTCTCCGGGTTGTTGGTTGGCAAACCCGCCAGCGTGTTTACCAGCACCGGCTCCATGCACGGGGGTAACGAGGCCACGCTACTGACGATGATGATTCCGTTATTGCATCACGGCATGATCATGGTGGGTACGCCGTATTCCGAAGAAGCCCTCTCTGCGACCGAGAGTGGTGGCACGCCCTATGGCGTCAGCCATATTGCCGGTGGACGTGGTGAAAAGCCCATTTCCGAACATGAACGTGCGCTGGCGCTGGCCCAGGGTAAGCGGCTGGCGCAGATTGCGCTCAAACTGGCCGCCGCATGACGCCCGCCACCAAACGCGCCTGGGCGCAATGGACGGCGGTGGGCTGTGTGCTGGCGCTGATTGCGTTGTGTCTGGCCTGGGAGCTATGGCTGGCACCATTGCGGCCCGGCGGCTCGTCGCTGGCCCTTAAGGCCGTGCCGTTGCTGCTGCCGCTGCGGGGCTTGTTGCACGGTCGACGTTACACCTATCAATGGTCGTCCATGTTCATCTTGCTGTGGTGGACGGAAGGACTGACGCGGGCGTGGAGTGACACGGGTTTGTCCCAGCGTCTGGCACTGCTGGAAGTGCTGCTGACCACCGTCGCATTTCTGGCGATTGCCTGGTATGCCAAATGGACACGCCCCAGCGTACTGGAAGCGGAAATCGAGGCCGCCGAAAAAAGCGCATAAAAAAACAGGCCGGATGCCTGTTTGTCTGGTTAACGCGCGAAGGGAAAATAATGCCGGAGCCGTTCAACCTGCGGGGAAGTGATGCTTCCTGCGGTTGAGGGTATCAAAGCTTTCGGTAAAGCTTTGCCTGTCCCGCCTTGTGGGCAGGAAGAAATCCGGCAACATCGCAATATCTGGAAACGGCCCGCCCAGCGGGCCGTTTTCATTGAACCGATGCGTCGATAAACGGCTTAGACGGGTTGCGGATGCGTACGTGTGATATTGGCGTGTAATTTGTTCACAGCGGAGATATAAGCCTTGGCGCTGGCCACCAGAATGTCGGTGTCGGCGCCCTGACCATTGACCACTCGGCCGTCTTTGGACAGACGCACCGTCACTTCACCCTGGCTGTCGGTCCCCTGGGTGATGGCGTTGACCGAATACAACTGCAGTTCGGCGCCGCTATTGGCAATCGATTCAATGGCTTTGAAGGCGGCATCAATCGGGCCGTCGCCCTCGCATTCCACGCGGTGTTCTTTGCCGTTCTCGTTCATGACCAGCGTGGCACTCGGCGTTTCACCGGTTTCAGACACGATCTTGAGCGAGGTCAGGCGCCAGGTTTCCTGTTCCTTGTTGACCAGTTCATCTGACACCAGTGCGTGCAGGTCTTCGTCGAAGATTTCACGCTTGCGATCGGCCAGATCCTTGAAGCGGGCAAATGCGGCGTTCAGCGCTTCTTCGCTCGCCAGTTCAATGCCCAGTGCGGTCAGCTTGGTCTTGAAGGCGTTCCGGCCAGAGAGCTTGCCCAGGGTGAGGCGGTTGGTGGTCCAGCCGACCGATTCCGCGCTCATGATTTCGTAGGTTTCGCGGTGCTTGAGCACGCCGTCCTGATGAATGCCGGATTCATGCGCAAACGCGTTGGCACCCACAATCGCCTTGTTCGGCTGTACCGGGTAACCGGTGATGGTGGAAACCAGCTTGGACGCCGGCACGATTTGAGTCGCGTCGATGCGGGTTTCTACGCCAAAGATATCCTTGCGGGTTTTCACCGCCATTACGATTTCTTCCAGGCTGGCGTTGCCTGCGCGCTCACCCAGACCGTTGATGGTGCATTCCACCTGACGTGCGCCACCCAGCACCGCAGACAGCGAGTTGGCTACGGACATGCCCAGATCGTCATGGCAATGGGCAGACCAGATGACCTTGTCGCCACCCGGTGTTGCGGCAATCAGATCACGGAAAAACGCTTCGGTGACACGCGGAATGGCGTAGCCGACGGTATCCGGTACGTTGATGGTACGGGCGCCGGCCTTGATCACTTCGCCAAAAATACGGGCGAGGAAGACCGGGTCCGAACGCAGCGCGTCTTCGGCGGAAAATTCCACGTCATCCGTGTATTCGCGGGCAATCGTCACGGCCTTGATTGCGGCCTCGACCACCTGATCCGGATGCATGCGCAGCTTCTTTTCCATATGGATCGGGCTGGTCGCAATAAAGGTATGTACACGGCCACGTGCGGCGGGCGAGATGGCTTCGCCAGCGGCGCGCACATCACGCTCGTTGGCACGGGCCAGCGAACAGATCGTGGATTCACGGATGATGCCGGCAATGGTGCGGATGGATTCGGCATCACCCGGGCTGGCGGCGGCAAAGCCGGCTTCAATGACGTCAACACCCAGACGTTCCAGTTGGCGGGCGATGCGGATTTTCTCTTCGCGGGTCATCGAGGCGCCGGGAGACTGCTCGCCGTCACGCAAGGTGGTGTCGAAAATGTAAAGACGATCGCCCATATTCGGTGTGCTCCGTGTGGCCGGTGCAGCGTCTGCACCGGTAAAAAACGACTGGATGTCGAAAGCGCGCCCCTGACTGGCGGCAAGCCGGGAAATACGGTTCAGTGCGGAGAGGGGCATGCTGCCGCGCTCGCGCCATTTGTAGATGGCGGCGCGCGAAACAGGATCATCAGGGAAGAGGCGGTTGAGCGCGTCGGCCAACTCGCTGGGGCCGCCAAATTGCTCAATCAAACGTTCAATGTCCACTGACATGTCATGCTCCAGACCGGATATTGGTCTGAAGCATAAAACGTCGTGGACATTTGGTCAAACGATTTTGTCCAATTTTTGTCGAACAAGTGCAGGCTGCACGATGGGATTCGACAATTGATAGACTTAATGTCTAATTTGAGGCGCCATTGGATGGGCGCTCAGCCGGTTTCTTACCGCGGCGCAGTAGTTTCCACACCCACATCACATAGCCGGATGCGGCGTAGACGAGGAACAGGCAGAACAGCATCAGTTGCGGCTTGGCCGCCAGGGCCAGGAGCGCCAGCATCATCACCAGCATGGCGACAAAGGGCACGGTCTTGCGCATGTTGATTTCCTTGAAGCTCCAGAACGGCACATTGGAGACCATGGAAAGGCCCGCAAACAGCGTCAGCAACAAGGCCAGCAGCGGCAGCGCATCGCTGATCGGCGAGAGCAGATCGGCATATTCATGGCTGATCCACACGAGGCCGGCCACCAGCGCAGCGGCGGACGGGGAGGGCAGGCCCTGGAACCAGCGTTTGTCGCCGGTTTCAATATTGGTGTTGAAACGCGCCAGGCGCAGCGCGGCACCGGCGCAGTAAACAAACGCCACCATCCAGCCTACTTTGCCGAACTCACGCAGCGCCCATTCGTAGACCACCAGTGCTGGGGCCACGCCAAAGGACACCATGTCGGAAAGGCTGTCAAATTCAGCACCAAAAGCCGATTGGGTGCGGGTCAGCCGCGCCACGCGGCCATCCAGACCATCCAGCACCATGGCAATGAAAATGGCGACAGCGGCGGGCACGAACATCTTGTTCATCGACTGCACGATGGCATAAAAGCCAGAGAACAAGGCCGCCAGTGTGAACAGGTTGGGCAGCAGATAAATGCTCTGCCGCCGGAGTGTCTGGCGACGTAATGCGATTGGACGTTTGGGTTGCACAGGTGAGTTCCTTGCTTGTTATAGGCGGTCTGTCGCTAACAGAACCATGCTGCACTGAAGGTTGAACAGATCAGCATGGTTGTGTTGGCGGTCCGGGCGTAAACCCGGACGCACCGCATCAGGCCAGTTCAGCCAGGATGGTTTCGGTGGCGGAGACCTTGTCGCCAATGGTGACACGCGCTTTGGCGGTCAGCGGCAGGTACACGTCCACGCGGGAGCCAAAGCGGATAAAGCCGTAGCGCTGGCCGCGCGCGAGCTGGTCACCCACCTTGGCATAGCACAGGATACGACGTGCGACGAGGCCGGCGATCTGCACAAAGGTCACTTGGGTGCCATCAGCAAGGCGCGCCAGAACGGCGTTGCGCTCGTTTTCTTTGGAGGCTTTGTCCAGCGCCGCGTTCAGGAAAGAACCGGCGTTGTATTCGATATGTTCGATGGTGCCGTCAACCGGGCTGCGGTTGGAATGTACGTTGAATACGTTCATGAACACGCTGATCTTGAGCGCTTCAACCTTGCGGTACGGGTCCATGGCTTTTTCCACGACCACGATTCGGCCATCGGCCGGGCTCAGGATGGCTTTGGGCGCTTGCGGGATTTCACGCGGCGGATCACGGAAGAACTGCACCACAAATACGGCGATGATCCAGAGCGGGATCGACCAGGCGCCAAACAGCGCGGTCACAACAATAGCCACGATCAGGCTGATGGCAATAAAAGGCCAACCTTCGCGGGCAAGGATAGGATGAGGGTAGTGTTTGTTCAAATTGTTCCCCGAGGGTCTGGGCGCGGCTGGCAAAAAAAACGGTCTGGCCTCTTCACACCGCCACGGTGTGCGCGTTGCCGGACTCGTCAGCCGTACTGATCACAAAGTGCAGATTGTAACCTGGGGGCCGGGGCTGCGGCATGCCGCATTGTGGTGCGACCGGCTAACCGGTTGCGATGGTGCGGTAAAGGCCGTAGCAGAAAATGTCTTCGGCCTGACCACAACTCATCCCCCAGCCAGGTCGCATGCCTTCACGCACAAAACCGGCTTTTTCCAGCAAGGCCACGGAGGGTGCATTGCGGATGAGTACGGTGGCATCAAAGCGTTGCAAGGCCAACTCGTCAAAGCCGTAGCGCAACACAGCGCAGACGGCCTCGAACGCATAACCCTTGCGCTGAAACGGTAAACCAATCCAGTAGCCCAGTTCCGCGCGATGTCCCTGCCGGATATCGTGCAGTTCTACACACCCGACCAGTTGCAGGCCACCACGTTGGCGGATACCCAGATAAACGGCTTGCCCGGCCGCAAACAGGCCGGGGTGGGTGGCAATCCACTCCGCCGCCGCACCGTCTGGATACGGACAGGGCGCGTTATCGAGCATGCTGATGAGCGCGGGCGCACTGGCAAATGCCTGTACCTGGTCGGCATCTTCGGCACTGAACGCGGTGAGGACCAGGTTCTGCGTCATGATCAACGGAAAATCGCCCACGGTTTTATCTCTGCATTGATGTATGCAGGATAATGCGCGTGGGCGTGTTGGCGTTGACCGGCCAGACTTATGGCTGGGCGAGGCGCGAGTGGTGACGGGCGTAGCCGAAATACACGACCAGCCCGATCAGAATCCAGATGCCGAATGCTTTCCAGGTGATCGGCTGGAGCGCGCTCATCAAAAACAGGCAGAAGGCCACACCCAGCAGCGGTACAACGGGAACCCCGGGGCAGCGGAAAGCACGGTGCAGATCAGGCCGGGTTTTACGCAGCACAATCACCGCAATGGAGACCAGCGCAAAGGCCGACAGCGTGCCGATATTGATCAGTTCTGCCAGGACATTGAGCGGAATCAGCGCGCCGATAATGCCGAACACAATGCCGACCACCCAGGTGGTGACAAAGGGGGTGGCAAAGCGCGGATGCACGCGCGCCAGCGCTTCGGGCAGCAAACCATCGCGTGACATGGCAAAAATCACCCGGGTCTGGCCGTACATCATCACCAGAATCACGGTCGTCATGCCGAGGATGGCACCCAGATCAATAAACCCGGCCACCCAGTTCTGCCCGGCATATTGCAGTGCCAGCGAGACCGGGTGATCAACGCCTTCAAACTGCTTGAACGGCACAATACCGGTCATGATGGCGGATACGGCCACGTACAGAATGGTGCAGACCGATAGCGAACCAATAATGCCGATCGGCAAATCACGCTTGGGGTTTTTGACTTCTTCGGCTGCGCTGGACACTGCGTCGAAACCGATAAAGGCAAAGAACAACAAAGCCGCCGCGTTGAATACGCCGTGGAACCCGAACGGCATGAACGGCGTCCAGTTGGCTGGCTTGACGTAACCGACGCCGACCGCAATGAACAACAATACGATGCCGATCTTGATTGCCACCATAATGTTGTTGAGTTTGGCAAAGCCGGACACGCCGATTGATACCAGCGTGGTGATCAGCATCATGATGACGAAGGCGGGCAGGTTAAAGAGTGTCGTCTTGCCGGCCAGGGCCCCTGGCGCTGCGGTGAGCGCCGTGGGCAGGTCAAAACCGAAGCCATGCAGCAGGGACTGGAAATACCCGGACCAGCCAACCGACACGGCGGAAGTGGCCAGACCGTATTCCAGCATCAGATCCCAGCCGATGATCCAGGCCACGATCTCGCCCAGCGCGGCGTAGGAATACGCGTAGATGGAACCGGAAACCGGAATGGTGGAGGCGAACTCGGCATAGGCCAGTGCGGACAAACCGCAGGCGATGGCGGCAATGACAAAAGAGAGTGTCAGTGCCGGGCCGGCGGTCAGGGCGCCAGTGCCGGTCAGGACAAAAATGCCGGTGCCGATGATGGCGCCAATACCCATGAAGACGAGGTCCATGGAACCCAGCGCTTTTTTCAGGCCCGAAGCACCCGATTCGCTGACGGCGACCATCGCGTCAATATTTTTGGTACGAAAAATGCTCATGTTGTTGTGCTTTCGAAGTTGCGGCGGGACCGCCAGGTGCCATGGGGCACCTGCGAGCGGTCAGTGGCTCGCCTCGTGGGCTAACAGGTGCGGCGATCAATTCAGGAGACCGGGGTATGGCCAGGAGAAACGTGCCGCGAATGGAATCTGGACACCAGCTCTTACCGGTTAGTCCGGCTTGCTGGTAATGTCAAGATTCACTTGGAGGGGTAGTCGAACAGTACACGCCCATCGTCGGGCTTGTAAGGTTGAAAATCCCCACTTGTTTTTTTCTGGAATTGCATGATTTGTATGCCATTTTTTGATCAAACTGCGGGTCCTGCCGAAAAAATGACCGAAACCCAAGACAAGGAGAGCGGCATGTGGGCTGACATCACCGCACAACTGGCCGCCGTCACCGGCCGAGCGCTGCAGTTTCGCCGTGCCGAGGTAGTGGCCGGGGGCGATATCAACGAAGCCTGGCGCCTGCGCACTAGTGAAGGCGACTGGTTTGTCAAACTCAACACTGCATCGCGGCGGGCCATGTTTGAGGCCGAACGCGCCGGCCTTGCCGCGCTGGCGCGGGGCATCCATGTGCCGTCGCCGGTGTTGTGCGGCGTAGCGGGGGAGCACGCTTTTCTGGTGCTGGAATGGCTGGATTTGCGCCGGCGGGGCGATGAGGCCGAACTGGGCCGGCAACTGGCCCGGTTGCACCGGCTCACTGCGCCGCAATACGGCTGGCCGCATGACAACACCATTGGCAGCACCACCCAGCCCAACGGCTGGATGGACAACTGGCTGGATTTCTTTCGCGAGCGCCGGCTGGGGCACCAGTTTGCGCTGGCCGCCCGCAATGGCATTGCCCTGCGCGATACGCGCCTCTTGCTCGATTGCCTGCCGGCGTTGTTGGGTGGGCGCAAAACCGTCCCGTCGTTGTTGCATGGCGATTTGTGGGGCGGTAATGCCGCATGGCTGCCCGATGGCAGTCCGCTTCTGTTTGATCCAGCTTGCTACTATGGAGACCGGGAAACCGATCTGGCGCTAACCGGCTTGTTTGGCGGTTTTGGCAGCGCGTTTTATGCCGCTTACCAGGCCACCTGGCCGCTGGAGCCGGGGTTTGAACGGCGGCGCGATCTCTACAATCTGTACCACATGGTCAATCACGCCAATATGTTCGGTGGCGGTTATGTGCAGCGCAGCCAAAGCATGATCGACGCGCTGATTGTGAACATTCAGGCTTGAGCGGATTGACCGCCTCATCGTTTAATGCCAACCCGCGCCACGGCGCGGTCCACTGAAAAAAGACAGGGCCAATATCAGGTCCGGCCCCAAACTGGAGAATGCATGCAGGTCACCTTGCAGGCCATGATCGGCGCAACGCCAGAGCGCGCGCCCGCGCTGCTGCGCGAACTGGTAGAAACCATGCGCCCGCGCCGGGTGGATGACGCCCAGGCCGCCATCAACGGTGTTCGTTCCCTGGCGTTTTTGCTGGAGCAATCACCCCAGGCGCGGGCGGCATTGCGTCGTTGCCTGCTGGCGGTGCTGTCCCGCAGTGAACAAGTCCAGTTCTTTGCCGACACCGGCATTTTGTCCAACGAGAGCTTTTTCTCTGCCGTATCGCGCCGCATTGGTGATCGGCTACTGCCGCCGGCACCGAATCCTGGCGCGTTGCGGGATTTGTTTGGCAGCGTGTTTTACCGGCATAACGATTACATCTGGCTGGAAAGCGTGCCGCAGGACATCTGGTTCAGCCTTGGCACGGCACTGCATATTGAAGAAGAAACTGACGTTGAGCAGATTGGCCGCGTACGCGGGCAATTGCTGGATGCCATTGAAGTGTTGTCAACGCGTATTGCCGCCATTGGCCTTGAGCCGGAAATCACCCGCAACCAGCCAGAAACGCGGCGCAGCGTATCGCCCTTTGTGCGGCAAAACCTGGAAGTGCATGCCTTCATTGAGCACAACCTGCAAGCCATGACCGAGAAAACGGTGCCGCAGGAAGACGAGCGCCATATTCTTGTGCTGCTGGAGCAATGTGAAGACGTGATCAGCCGCGTGCGCAAATACGCCATGCGCAACGGGGTTTCGGTCAGCCTGAGCTACCATTTGCTGCGGATTACCCAGCATATCGAACGCTTGAAAGCGCTGCTGCGGCTGGTGTCGGTGACGCGTACGCGGGAAAAAAGCGAAGCCATTCTGGGCGTCAGCCTGACGCTGGTCCGGGCAGAAAACCGCAAGCATTCGTTGCGCGACGTGTTTGCCGAAAACACCGAGATGCTGGCGCTGCAAGTGACCGAACACGCCAGCCACACCGGCGGCCATTACATTGCCGAAACCCGCAAGGAATGGCGCGGCATGTTCCGCTCTGCCGCAGGTGCCGGGGTGATTGTCGGCTTTATGGCGCTGCTCAAACTGTTGTTTGCCAAGGCCCATCTGCCGCTTTTGCTGGAGGCCCTGGCCTTTGGCTTGAACTACGCCTTTGGCTTCATGCTGGTGCATATTCTGCATTTCACCATCGCCACCAAGCAGCCCGCCATGACAGCGGCGCGGATCGCCGCCACGCTGCACGAAGGCACACGCTCGGGCAAGCTCAAGCCGGACGATATCGACCAGTTGAGCGAATTGATCGTCAAAGTCTTCCGCACCCAGTTCATCGCCATTCTGGGCAACGTGCTGGTGGTGCTGCCCACGGCGCTGCTGATCGCGCTGGGCTGGGTATGGAGCACCGGCCATCCGGTGGCGGATGCCGACAAGGCCCAGCATTTGCTGCACGATCTGAACCCGATCCAGAGCCTGGCGTTGTTCCACGCCGGTATTGCCGGGGTATGCCTGTTTCTGGCCGGGCTGATATCGGGTTATTACGATAACAAGGCGCTGTACAACCAGATACCGCAACGGATTGCGGCGCTGCCGTGGTTGAACCGGCTGGCCGGTGAGCAACGCGCGCGGCGGCTGGGCAATTATCTGGGCAACAACCTGGGGGCGCTGGCCGGCAATTTTTACTTTGGCATGATGCTGGGCACCATCGGTACTATCGGCGTCCTGCTGGGTTTGCCGATTGATATCCGCCACATCACCTTCTCGTCCGCCTACCTGTCATTTGCCGCCGTCACGTTTGATTTTGCGCTGGACTGGCATGTGGTGGCGATCTCGGCGCTCGGGATTGCGCTGATCGGGTATATCAACCTGATTGTGAGTTTCGGGCTGGCGCTGTGGGTCGCGCTGCGTTCGCGCAAGCTGACCTTGCGGGCCACGCGGCCTATTGTCGGGCGCCTGTTGCGCCGTTCCGTCCGCCGCCCGCAGGATTTTCTGATTCCGCCCCGGGCACGGGTAGAAGAAACCAAAGTGACCGAATTGAAAGGGGAAAATGTTGTTGAATGGGTTCAGCGCCGCCGCGCAGACACTGGCCGATGAAGGCAAGCTGATCTGGCCAGGTTTTCTCAGCCAGGACGAAGTACGACAACTGCGCGCCGACATGGATGCGCGTCGCGACACCTTTCATGCCGCCGGGATCGGCCGCGAACAAGGCTATCAGCGCGATACATCCATTCGCGGGGACGAGGTCCTGTGGCTGGAGAACGACGCGCCGCTCTCTGTACCCATCCTGTCTGCGCTGGAAAATCTGCGGCAGACCTTCAACAGTGAGCTGTATCTGGGCCTGGCGGAATTCGAGGCTCATTTCGCGGTCTATCCGCTGGGGGGCTTTTACAAACGCCATCTGGATCAGCACCGCAATCGCGACACGCGGGTAGTCACTTTTGTGTTGTACCTTAACGAGGACTGGCATGAGCAAGATGGCGGCCAGTTACGTATTTATCTGGACGGTACACAAAGCGGCGCCTGGCAGGATGTGACGCCCCACGGCGGCACGCTGGTGCTGTTTTTGTCGGACCGGTTTGAGCATGAAGTTATTCCCGCCACGCGGGAGCGGCGTTCGCTCACCGGCTGGTTCCGCCGCCGCGCGCTGTAAGCGCAGTGTGAATGTTGCGCTCCCAGCCATTTGGTCGGTTGCCTATAATGGGTTGATTACGTTCGCAATTCTCATAATTGTTGATTGAAAATCAAACGGCATCTCGGGAGAAAATCATGAAATTTCGCAACACGCTGATCATTGCCATGAGCGCGGCTGCGCTGGGTCTTGCCGGCTGTGCCAGTGATTCGGCCAATACCTACACGCGCAGCCAGGCCATGCGCACGTCCACCGCCCAGGCCGGGACAGTAGAAAGTGTGCGCAATGTGCGCATCCAGAATGACACCAATGCCATTGGCACGATTGCCGGTGGTGTGATCGGTGGTGCGGCCGCCAGCCAGATCGGTGGTGGCAATGGCGCGATTGTGGCCGGTGTACTGGGTGCCATTGCCGGTGGCGTGGTGGGTAACCAGGTCGAGAAACAGGGCAGCACCCAGAACGCGTATGAAATCACGGTGCGCCTGGATAACGGTCAGCGTCTGGTCGTGACCCAGGCTGCGGATGTCGCCTTTGGCATTGGTCAGCGCGTCGACGTGATCAGCGATGGTCAGACCAGCCGTGTCGTGCCGACCTCGCAACAAGCTGTGCCGGTACAGCGCTAATTGCCAGCACCGAGTTGGCGTCAGCGGTAAAAAACAAAAGGGCCCAGAGAGGCCCTTTTGTTTTGTCCGCGTTGATTGCTGCGTATTAGCGACCCAGCCGCTGGCAGATGGTAGACACCGCACCTGCCGCGTTTAGCGTGTAAAAGTGCAAGCCAGGTACACCTTGCTGCATCAAACGGTCACACAACTCGGTAATGAAATCGAGCCCCAGTGCGCGGATGGACGCGCTGTCATCGCCAAATGATTGCAGGCGCAGCTTGAGCCAGCGCGGAATCTCGGCCCCGCACATGTCAGAAAAACGGGCCAGCTGGCTGAAGTTCTGGATTGGCATGATGCCTGGCACAACCGGAATCTTGACCCCGCGCGCGGTCACCTCATCCACAAACCGGAAATAAGCATCAGCGTTGAAGAAGTACTGGGTAATGGCGGAATCCGCACCGGCGTTCACCTTGTTCACAAAGGCACGCAGATCGGCCTCGGCACTTTGGGCTTGCGGGTGGTATTCCGGGTAGGCAGCGACTTCAATCTGGAACCAGTCGCCATGCTGTTCGCGGATGAACGCTACCAGTTCATTGGCATACCGAAACTCACCGACATCCACCATGCCGGACGGGATATCGCCGCGCAGCGCCACAATGTGGCGAATGCCGTTGTCGCGATAACGTTGCAGAATGTCCGCCACACTGGCGCGGCTGGAGCCGATGCACGACAGATGTGGCGCAGCGGCCAGCCCTTCGGACTGAATATCCAGCACGGCGTTGAGCGTCCCGTCCTGGGTGGTGCCGCCCGCGCCAAAGGTCACCGAACAATATTCAGGTTTGAACTGCGCCAGTTGCCGGCGCGTAATGCGCAGCTTTTCGGTGCCCTCTGCGGTTTTGGGCGGGAAAAATTCAAAGCTGATGGGCGGTTGGCTCACGGTATCTCTGGCGCAAAAAATGAAGAAAACGGTGTCGCATCTTAACATTGTCCACCGGTCGCTGGCGCATCGCCTGTTTCATGCGGGTGTGAGCCCGGTGCATGTAGGACATATCAAACAGGCGAATGCGGCGTAGACCCCATGCCTTGTTTTGTCCGTATGGTCCTACAATGCATTCATCATCACCGACCCGATTACGCGACGACCCACCCGACACGATGCAGAACGCGATGCACGACCTGCCCGAATTGACTCGCAGCGAACTGGCTGCCCGCCTGAATGGATTGCGCCGGGCCCAGCGCCGCCAGCCCATGCCGGAGTGGGCCGCCCGTGCGCAGAGGCTGCAGACTTTGCGCCGGTTGATTGTGGAACACCGCGCGGAATTGATTGACGCCATCAATCAGGATTTTGGCCAGCGCCCGGCCCAGGAAACCGAACTGCTGGAGCTGGTGCCCACCCTGGCGGGCATTGAGCACGCACTCAAATGCGGCCAACGCTGGATGAAGCCACGGCGCCGCGCAGTGGGATGGCGGCTGTGGCCAGCCCGTGGTTGGCAAATGCCACAACCGCGGGGGGTGGTGGGGATTGTTGTACCGTGGAACTATCCGCTGTTCTTGTCACTGGGGCCGCTGACCGGTGCACTGGCGGCGGGCAACCGCGCCATGATCAAGTTATCAGAATCCTCCCCGGCCTTTTTCCGGGTCATGCAGCGCCTGGTAGGGGATTATTTTGCGCCGGATGAGGTAGTCGTACTCGGTGGAAATGTGGATGAAGCCCGCGCTTTTGTGTCGCTGCCGTTTGACCAGCTTGTGTTCACCGGCTCAACCGCCGTGGGCCGTAGCGTCATGCAGGCGGCTGCGGCGAATCTGACGCCGGTGACGCTGGAATTGGGGGGGAAATCCCCCGCGCTGATCACGGAAGATTGCGATTTTGAACAAGCAGTCTCCCGCATCCTGTACGGCAAGCTGGTGAATGCGGGTCAGACCTGCGTAGCACCCGACTACGTGCTGTTGCCAGCCGGACGGGAGGCGGATTTTATTGCCGTAGCCAAACGTTGGGCCGAGCGCCTGTATCCGGCCTGGCCGCGTGATTTTGCCAGCATGGCGACTGCCGGCCAGTTCCAGCGCATGCAGGCCGTGCACGACGATGCGCTGACGCTGGGGGCATTGGCGCATGGCTTGCTGCCGGCTGCCACGCTGGATGCCCAGGCGCGGTTCTTCCCGCCATTTGTATATACCGGCGTGCCGACAGATGCGCGTCTGCTTTCCGAAGAATTGTTTGGACCTTTACTGCCGCTAGTACCGTATCAAACGCTGGAGGAGGCGCTGGCCTGGATCAATGATCGGCCGCACCCGCTGGCGCTGTATGTGTTTACCCGTTCCCGCGCCAAGGTTCGCCGCGTGTTGCAGCAGACCCGGGCCGGCGGGGTCACCGTCAATGACACGCTGCTGCACATTGCCGCAGCGGAGCTGCCATTTGGTGGCGTAGGCGAAAGCGGCATGGGCGCTTATCACGGCAAGGATGGCTTTGATGGCATGTCGCACCTTAAATCTGTATTGCGGCAGGGGCCGATTCGCACGCTGGACTGGCTGATGCCGCCCTATGGTGAGCAATTTGCCCGGCTGGTGAAATGGCTGACGCGATAGCTTCATATTCGTCAGTGTGTAGCAAAGACACGAACATAACGCTTTCATTATGGCTATAACTCAAACACGGTTTGTGGCCGGCTCCTTCATTTGGCGCCGATCACGACAGGATTGATCATCTGGTTTTGTAGTCTGAGCAGTGCCTCAGGGGGAAAGCCCGATATCTGTCTGCCAGGGTCAGTTGCAGATGACTAGCCGATGGAACATAGAGTCCAGAGCGCAGCAGGATATCGATAACGTCACTTGAAAGGAGAACCCGACATGAACAAGACATGGATTGCGATCCCCGCAGTAGTTGCCCTGTTGGCTGGCGCCCCGGTTATGGCGCAAGAGATGAACAACACCGATGCACTCTCGGCGCCCAAGAAGTCGCCGGATGCGCGCCGCGCCGAAATTCGCAAGGTCACGCAGGAAACGCTGGAGACTGTCTACCAGAAGCACCCGACGGCGAAGGAAGCGATCGCCAAGTCGGCAGGCTATGCCGTGTTTAACAACGGCAGCGCCACGGTGATCTTCGCCGGTGCCGGCGGTGGTTCGGGTATGGCGGTGGACCCGGCGACCGGGCGTGAAGTCTTCATGCAAATGATCCAGCTCAAGGGCGGGATTGGTCTGGGCGTGAAAAACAGCCGTCTGGTGCTGGTCTTTAACGACAAGACCTCTTTCCACAAATTTGTGACCAAGGGCTGGGTACTGGGTGGCGAAGCCGCTGCCTCGGCCAAGGCTGGTGACGTAGGCGGTGGTCTGGAAGGTGCGCGTTCGCTGGGTAACGGTGTTTATGCTTACCAGTTCACCGAGAACGGGGCCGATGCTGAAGTGACCGTGACCGGGACCAAGTACTCCATTGACCATGATCTGAGCCCCAAGGCCAAGAAATAAGGGTCATGCAATACTGAAAAGGGGCCTGATGGCCCCTTTTTTATCTGCTTGAATCTGTTGAAGTTTCAAACTCAGAGTTTGCTGATCAGCACCTGGTCAATCTTGTGGTGATCAATATCCACCACCTCAAAACGGAACCCTTCAAACTCCAGCGCCTCGGCCTTTTTGGGAATGCGCTTGAGCCGCAGCATCAAAAACCCCGCCAGCGTGTCATAGCTTTCTTCATCCAGCAGGTCATCCAGGCCAATGGCGCGTTTCAGATCACCAATGGGGGTCATGCCGTCGGCCAGCCAGGAGTGTTCATCCCGCCGCACGATCTGGTCTTCATCACTGTTGTCCACAATGCTGCCTATCAGTTGACCGGTCACATCATTGAGCGTGATCACACCGACCACCAGCGCGTATTCATTAATGATGACCGCAAAGTCTTCCCGCGTTTCGCGGAAGCGGTCCAGCATATCGGCCAGCGACAAGGTATCGGGCACCACCAGCACGCCTTTGACCGCGATCTCCCGCAAGACGGTCAACAAAGGGGCTTGCGGGGTTTTAAGGATGGCGTGCAGCAGATCTTTGGCATCGATATAGGCAAACACGGTATCGATACTGCTGTTCTCGCACAGCGGAAACTTGGCATGCGGTTGTGCGGCGATTTTCTGGCGAATGGCGGCATCGGTATCGGTCATGGAGAAGTACACCACGGCCTCACGCCCGGTCATGGCCGAGGGCAGATAACGTTCGGCCAGCTCGAACACATTCTCGATAAACCGGTGTTCCTGCTTGTGCAAGGTACCGGCCTCGGCACCGGCATCGACAAGCGCAACGATCTCGTCTGCCGTCACTGTTTCCGAGCGCACCGTGGGCATGCCGGTCAGTTTGAGCACCAGCGTGGCAATCCCGTTGAACAGCAGCACAAAGGGTTTGAGCAGCACGGTGCACAAATGCATGGGCCGCACGATGGCAATGGCGATCTGCTCGGGTGCCACCATACCCAGCCGCTTGGGAATCAGATCGGCAAACTGGATAAACAAGCTGGTGGTAATCAGAAACGTCGCCAGAAAGGCCAACCGTACGGCCATATCCGGGTCCAGCGCATTAAAGCCGCGCAGCAAGAGCGGCGAGAACGTCGCATCGCCGACAATCCCGCCCAGAATGGCGACGGCATTGACGCCAATCTGTACCACGGTAAAGAAATCACCCGGTTTTTCCTGCAGGTCAATCACCGCCTGGGCGCGGGCTTCACCTTCTTCGGCCAGCATTTGCAATTTGAATTTGCGGGCGGACGCCAGCGAGATTTCCGACATGGAAAAAAACGCGGACAGTGCGATCAGCACGACCAGCAGAAAAAGACCTGTTGCGATACTCAAGAGGGGCCCCCGGTAAGAAACTATGCCATTGTGTTTTTGTGTGCGTCTTTACATTACAAAATAGCGCATCCCGCCTACCGCGCGGAAAATAAAAAACGGCGCCGCAGCGCCGTTTTTCTCAGTCTCAATCCGGTTACAGACCGGCGTCAGCGCGCAGCGCTTCGGCCTTGTCGGTGCGTTCCCAGGAGAAGTCCGGCTCTTCACGACCAAAGTGACCGTAAGCCGCAGTGCGGGTGTACACCGGGCGCAAGAGGTCCAGCATCTGCACAATGCCTTTCGGGCGCAGGTCGAAGTGCTTCTTGATCAGTTCAACAATCTGCGCGTTGGAGAGCTTGGAGGTGCCCCAGGTGTCGACCATGATCGAGACCGGCTTGGAGACGCCAATGGCGTAGGACACCTGTACCAGGCACTGCTTGGCAATGCCGGCAGCCACAATGTTCTTGGCAACATAACGGCCCGCGTAGGCAGCAGAGCGGTCCACCTTGGACGGGTCCTTGCCGGAGAACGCACCACCACCGTGTGGCGCTGCGCCACCGTAGGTATCGACGATGATCTTGCGGCCGGTCAGACCGCAATCGCCCATTGGACCACCAATCACGAAACGGCCGGTCGGGTTGACCAGGAATTTCGGGCTGTCCTGCAGCCATTCCGGCGGCATCACGGGCTTGATGACTTCTTCAATCACGGCTTCGGACAATTGGGCGTGGCTGACATCCGGGTGGTGCTGGGTCGACAGCACGATGGTGTCAACGGCCTTTACCTTGCCGGTTGCTGCGTCATACTTGAGTGTCACTTGCGACTTGGCATCCGGGCGCAGCCACGGCAGGCGGCCGTCTTTACGCAGTTCAGACTGGCGCTGCACCAGACGGTGCGCGTAATAAATGGCCGCCGGCATCAGTTGCGGGGTTTCGTCGCACGCATAGCCAAACATCAGGCCCTGATCGCCCGCGCCCTGGTCCAGGTCCATGCCCTGGCCTTCGTTCACGCCCTGGGCAATATCGGGGGACTGCTTGTCATACGCCACCAGCACCGCGCAGGTCTTGTAGTCAAAACCGATGTCAGAGTGGTCATAACCGATGCGCTTGACGGTGTCGCGCGCGATCTGGATGTAATCGATATTGGCAGAAGTGGTGATTTCACCCGCCAGCACCACAAGGCCTGTGTTCACCAGGGTTTCAGCCGCTACGCGGGCGTATTTATCCTGTGCCAGGATGGCATCGAGGATGGCGTCGGAAATCTGGTCGGCTACCTTGTCCGGATGGCCTTCAGAAACTGATTCGGAGGTAAACAGGAATTCGCTCATGGGCTTGATGATCCTTTATGCCATGTCTGTAATGGTTGAAAGTCGTTAGAATCCGGGTTTTTGCCCGAAAGGTCTTCATACATGCTGGTGCGTTTGCTCAGACCAATTGCATATACACCATTATGCATCCTGCAAGCTGTTGGTGCAGGATTGGGCTGGATTGCGTGGTGGACCTCGCCGACCTGGCGACGCCGGCTTGCCGATAATGCAAGGCGGGCCGCGCAATTCGATTCAACTATCGATTATATCCGATTAAGGCGCTCAAGTATTGCCGAGCACGGCAAGGGGGCGCTGGAGCTACTGGCGGCCTGGCTGCGTCCGGTACCCGTAGTGGCCGCGCTGGTGACCGAGGTCAAAGGGAAAGAACACCTTGATGCCGCTCTGGCCCGGCCCGAACCCATCATCTTCGTTTCACCCCATCTGGGCGCGATTGAGGTCTGTGGTGTTTACCTGGCCCATGCTGTGCCACGTGCCCTGGCCGCGCTGTACCGCCCGCCCAAACTGGCGTGGCTGCAACCCCTGATGCTGGCCAGCCGGGACCGCGGCAACGCGCGCGCTGCGCCGGCCAACGCGCAAGGGGTGCGCCTGTTGCTCAAGACCCTCAAGGAAGGGCAGTCAGTCTACATTTTGCCAGACCAGGCGCCCGGTGGCGGCGATGGCGCATGGGCACCGTTCTTTGGGCATCGTGCTTATACCATGACGCTACTGGCGCGCCTGGCGCGCTCCAGCAAGGCCACTGTATTGTTCTGCTTTGCCGAACGCCGCAAGGGCGGTCGCGGCTACATCATGCATTTCGAGCCCATGCAAGGCAGCTTCACGGGTGATGCCGTGGCGGATGCCACCACGCTCAACCAGAATCTGGAACGGCTGATTCTTAAAGCCCCAACCCAGTATCTGTGGAGTTACAACCGTTATAAAACCCCTGCCGGTGCACCGGCTCCGGAGTCTGAATGAGTTTTACCGCCCGTTTGCTAGCCGCGTTCTTCTGGCTGCTGCACCTGTTGCCTTTCACCGTGTTGCGCTGGTTGGGTGCTGCCCTTGGCACGGTGCTGTTTTACGTGGCCGCGCGCCGGCGCAAGATCGGCCTGACCAATCTGCGGCTGTGTTTTCCGGAGTGGTCGGATACCCAGCGCAGCAAAGTGCTGCATGAGCATTTCAGGTTGCTGGCCACTTGCGCGGTCAGTTATGGCGTGCTGTGGTTTGGCAGCAAGGCTCGGGTAGAGAAGCTGGTCCGCCGCGAAGGTTACGAGCATTACCTGGCGCATCAGGACCAATCCATCATCCTGCTGGCACCGCACTTTATCGGGCTTGATTACGGTGGCATCCGCCACACTATTGATCACTGGGGCGCCAGCATGTATTCGGCGTCGCACCAGAACCCGTTTGATGAACTGCTGTTGATGGGCCGCAGCCGCTTTGGCGAGCCTTTGCTGATCAAGCGTAACGATGGCATCCGTGCCATTGTCAAAGCGCTGCGTCAGCACACCATCCCGTTTTACTATCTGCCCGATCAGGATCTTGGGCCCAAAGAGTCGATCTTTGCGCCGTTCTTTGGCATTCAGGCCGCCACCATCCCCGCGCTGTCACGGTTGGCCCAAATGGGCCGCGCGGTGGTCATCCCCATGATCACGCGGCTGGAGAAAGACGGGTTCGTGACCCGTTATTACCCGGCATGGACCGACAACTTCCCGTCGGACGATCTGCTGGCCGATACCACGCGCATGAACCAGTTCATTGAAGATCGCGTGCGCGAAATCCCGGCCCAGTATTACTGGATGCACCGGCGCTTCAAAACCCGGCCTGAAGGTGAGAAGTCGCCTTACTGAGCGATCGCTCAGGCAGGCAGTAAAGCGAAAAACGAAAGCGGTGTGCGTGTGACGGCCACACCGATAATCCATGCAAATACCAGTAGCGCGGCAACAAAGGCGATGGCCCTTGTTTTTCTGGTCTTGCCGCGTTTAAGCGCGATCATACCCAGCCCGATATAGACAACCAGCCCGATCAGTTTGGCCGTTAGCCACGGCTGCTGACCCGGATACTGGTGGCTGATCACCGCCAGCGTCACACCGGCCGTCAAAAGCACGGTATCGACGATATGCGGCAGCACGCGCAGCCAGGTCTGGCGCAGTCGGGGTGATGCCGCCAGCATCAAGCCTCCCCGGTACAGAAACAATAGCCCCGACAACAGGACGCAAGTGACGTGGATCTGCTTGATGATCAGGTAATACGCCATGTTTTCTCCGTATCGGGCGCGCCGGGCGCAGGTGAGACCTACAATTCTGATATTCTGCCGGCTTCGCCGAGAGGCGACCAGTCACAAGGAGATGAACCATGACCGATGAATCCCGTCGCGACGAAAGCGACAGCGCTGGCGCGCCCGATGATGGCTCGATGCGCCTGTCCAAACGTATGGCCCAATTGGGAATCTGTTCCCGCCGCGAGGCCGACGATTACATTGAACGCGGCTGGGTGCGGGTGGATGGTGTGGTCGTCAACGTACTGGGTAGCCGTGTCAAACCAGACCAGCAGATTGCACTGGATAAACCGGCGCAGCAGGCTCAAGCCAACCGCGTGACCATCTTGCTGAACAAGCCGGTGGGGTACGTGTCCGGCCAGGCTGAACGCGGTTACAAACCGGCATCAGTGCTGGTGACCCTGGACAATCACTGGGACGGCGATCTGTCTGGTGTGCGTTTTCATCCGCAGCACTTGCGTGGCCTTGCGCCGGCAGGCCGGCTGGATATCGACTCTGTCGGTTTGCTGGTGCTGACCCAGGATGGTCGCATTGCCAAAACGCTGATTGGCGAAGACTCTACCGTCGATAAAGAATATCTCGTGCGCGTGTCCGGTTCGCTGTCGGCAGAAGGCTTGCGCATGCTCAATCACGGGCTGGAACTGGATGGCGAAAAGCTCAAGCCGGCCATCGTGACCTGGCAAAACAAAGACCAGTTGCGGTTCATTTTGCGTGAAGGCAAAAAACGGCAGATCCGCCGGATGTGTGAGCAGGTCGGCTTGCATGTGGTGGGGCTGAAGCGTATCCGCATCGGCAACGTGCGTCTGGGGCAGTTGCCACCCGGAAAATGGCGTTATCTGGCCTCGAACGAACAATTCGACTGAGCCATGCAGCGCGCTGATGTTCTCCTCGTGGAGCGCGGTTTTGCCGCCTCGCGTACCGCTGCGCAAGGCTTGATTGATGCCGGGCGAGTGACGGCAGATGGCAAGCCGGTGGCCAAATCCAGCCTGAAACTGCCACCTGACGCTGAAATCAGCATCACGCCGGATGCGGCTGACCGCTATGTGTCACGCGGTGGCCTCAAGCTGGCGGGCGCGCTGGCCCACACCGGGCTGGACGTCACCGGCATGCTGGCGCTGGATGTGGGTATTTCGACTGGCGGCTTCACCGATTGCCTGTTGCAAGCCGGTGCGCGCAAGGTGATCGGGGTAGAAGTCGGGCACGACCAGTTGCACCCGCGCTTGATGGCTGACCCACGCGTGACCCAGTTTGAAGGGGTGAATGCGCGGCACCTGGACGCCGCGTTGATCGCACCTGCCCAGGATGGGCCGATTGATCTGGTCGTGGGGGATGTGTCGTTTATCTCGCTCACTCTGGTGCTGCCGGCCATTGCCAGCGTGCTGCCCACCGGCGCGCGGCTGTTGTTCCTGGTCAAACCGCAGTTTGAGGTGGGTCCGCAGCGCATCGGCAAAGGCGGCATTGTGCGGGACGACAGTTGTTATCCCGAGGTCGAGCAGAAAATCCGCACGGCCGCCGCGGCCGCCGGGTTTGAGGTGCTTGATTACCTGGCCAGCCCGATCACGGGCGGAGATGGCAACCGCGAGTTCTTCATCTACGCGGTTTACCGCTGACCGCCCGTAGCGGGCCCTCACTCTATCTTTACTACTACCCCGGCTTTATTCGGCTGGGCAATTCACCATCCATGGCGTGCCAAACCGGTCGACCAGCATGCCAAAGCCTTTGGTCCAGAATGTGGCCTGGAAGGGCATGGTGATCTGGCCGCCTTCTGCCAGACCATGAAACATGCGCTCGCCTTGTTCCACTGAATCGGCATTCAGTGACAAGGTAAATCCGCTTTTGGTCGCCAGTGCACGTTCTGGCGGACAGTCTGCGGCCATGATCTGGGTGCTCCCCGCCGAAAAATTGCAATGCATGATCTTGTCGGCCCAGGCGGGGTCTACCGCCTGATCGGCCGGCGCTTCTTTGTAGCGCACCATGAACGTGATCTCGCCGCCCAGCACCTTGCTGTAAAAGGCCAGTGCCGCTTCGCAGTCACCATTAAAGGTGAGATAGGGCTGAACTTGCATGATGTGCTCCTGTTGCGTGAATAGAACTGGATGAGAACTGAATGCGGGGGGAGTCCCCACACCGTGTGTGAATTTTCTCAAACATGCCAACTTGAATGCAATAACAAGTAAGTTTCTGCCAAAATCGGGAAAGCAAATCATATGAACCTCATATGAACTTATAAATTTCCCCGGGTACGCTCATGCGCCTGATCCGCACGCTGGTCATTGTCTCTTCTGTTTTGTCTGGCGCGTCTGCGCTGGCGGCAACGGTTTCCACGTTTTCCCCTCAGAATGAAGTGCGTGAAATCCAGCAGGCGCGCGCGACTTTCTCTGCGCCAATGATCCGCATGGGCAGTGTGTCCGCTGCCGCACCCTTTAGTGTGGACTGCCCACAAAAAGGTGATGCCCACTGGATCGATGATCGCACCTGGGTGATGGATTTTCCGCAAGGTGTACCGGCCGCCACCATCTGCCGCTTTACGCTTAAACCAGACCTGCACACCCTCAGCGGTGAGGCCCTGACTGGCCAGCAACAATTCCGCTTTAACACCGGCCCGCTGGCGGTTGAAGAAAGTTCCCCCGGTGAGGGTGATCTGGTGGATGAAGACCAGACTTTTGCCTTGCGCTTTAACGGCGCCGTGAGCAAGCCGGTGCCCATGTTCTGCCAGGTAGAAGGCTCGCCCGAGCGCTTGCCGGTGCAGCGCGTCAGTGCCGCGGATCGTAGCGCGGTGCTCAAGTACCTGGATTGGGAAAAGCGCACGGCCAGCGTGGATATCGTCACTTGCGGCCAGCGTTTGCCTGCCGGCAAGAAAGTCAAACTGGTCCTGACCCGACCGGGTAGCGCAGAGCAGCAAACGCTCTCGTTCACTGTGCGGGAGGCCTTTACCGCCACACTCAATTGCGAGCGGGAAAATGCCAAGTCCGCGTGTATTCCGCTGCGCCCGATCGCGCTGCATTTCTCGGCCGAGGTCTCGCGCAAGCTGGCCGGACAGATTGTGTTGCAGACACCGGATGGCGAGCGCAAACCAGACTTGGGGCATGACCGGGGCGAAATGGTCTACGAGGCCAGTTTCAAACCACCGTTCTCGCCCAATGCGTCGTTCAAGCTCAAGCTGCCGGAGGGTTTTACTGATGCCAACGGACGCGAACTGGCCAACAAAGGTTCATTTCCGTTGTCGTTTGGCACGGCCTCCGCGCCACCGCTGGCCAAATTTGCCGCCGCGCCGTTTGGCATTGTGGAACTCAACGCCGAACCCGCCATTGCCGTGACATTGCGTGATGTGGAAGCTGATCTGGATGTGAAGCAGATTCAGGTGGGGCTGCAAAGCCTGACGGTCAAAGACGACCAGTCCATCATGAACTGGCTTTCCCGCGTGGAGAGCTGGCATGAGCCAACCGTGATGGTGGGCAAGAAGGGGGTCGAAACCCGGCGTTTATCCCTCTTGAAAGGGCAGGCCGGCGTGCAAAGCATGAGCGTGCCGACGGCGCCGGACAAAACCGGCAAGTGGCCGTTCTCGGTGGTGGGTATTCCGGCGCCGGAGCCCGGCTTGCATGTGGTGGAGTTGCAATCACATCTGTTGGGGAAATCCTTGTTGGGGCTGGATGCGCCAATGTATGTGCGCACCGCCATGCTGGTGACCAACCTGGGGGTGCACTTCAAGCGCGGCCGCGACAATGCCGCCGTCTGGGTCACCACGCTCGATTACGCCAAGCCGGTGGGCGATGCCCAGGTGAGTGTCTATGACTGCCGTCGCCAGTTGCTGTGGCAAGGCAAGACCAGGGCCGATGGCGTCGCCCGCATAGACCGGCCACTGGAAGAATCTGGTGATTGCCCGGGCAACTCGCTCTCCGGCTTGTTCGTGACGGCCCGCAAGCAGGACGAGAAAGGTCGTAATGACGTCTCATTTGTGCGTTCAGGTTGGGATCAGGGCATTGAAGCCTGGCGTTTCCCCTATCCGACCGATACCAGCCCGCAGCCCTCTGTGCGCGCCACCACCGTGCTGGACCGCCCGCTGTTCCGTGCCGGTGATACGGTCTCCATGAAGCATTTCATGCGCCTGGAAACCAGCAAAGGCCTGGCCTTGCCGCGTGCGGCACAACTGCCGGACCAACTGGTCATCACGCACGATGGCAGCGGTCAGACCTTTGATTACCCGCTGACCTGGCGGCAAGGGCGTTATGCCGAATCCACCTTTGCTATTCCCAAAGCGGCCAAGCTGGGCACGTATTCGATTTCGCTGGTCAAAAAGCCGCAGCGTAGTGCCAACCAGCACGGCCCGGCCAGTATTGAGCGGGACGGTATCACCTTGTATACCGGCTCATTCCGGGTAGAGGAGTTCCGCCTGCCGGTGATGCGCGGGCAGTTGTCGGCGGATGCCAAAACCACCATTGCGCCCGCATCTGTCCCGCTGAAAGTCTCGCTGTCTTATGGCACGGGCGGGCCCGCCAAAGGGCTGCCAGTTCAAGTTAGCGCCATGCTGCGCAGTCGGTATGACCGCCTGGATGGCTACGACCGCTTCAATTTTGACCCGCCAGAAGCGAACGAAGATGCGCCGCAAAAGGGCCTGAATGGCAAAGTAGTGCTCGATAAAGCCGCGCTGGTGCTGGATGCCAATGGCAATGGCAAAGTGGATGTGAGTGGCCTACCCAAAATTGACCGCCCTTACGACATGGTGGTCGAGGCCACCTATGCCGATCCGAATGGCGAGGTGCAGACCCTTTCACGCACCGTCCCGTTATGGCCCGGCAGCGTGCGCGTGGGCATGACGGTCGATGACTGGATGACCGCCGGCAAAACCGCCAATGTGAAAACCGTGGTGCTCGATACAAATGGCAAGCCGCTGGCTAATCGCAAAGTGACCATCAATGCCGTGGAGCACGTCTATCTGTCCAGTCGCAAACGGCTGGTGGGCGGGTTCTATGCCTACGACCATCACGACACCACCAATGACCTGGGGCAGGTGTGTGAAGGCAAGACCGATGGTCGCGGCTTGTTGTTCTGCGATGTCACCCTCAAGAATGAAGGCAGTATCGAACTGATTGCCCGTGCCCCGGATGATGCCGGGCGCGTCGTGGCGGCGTCCAGCCGGGTCTGGGTGTCGCGCGAGGGCGAAATGTGGTTTGACGTCGATAACAACGACCGCATGGATGTCCTGCCGGAAAAAACCAGCTACCAGCCAGGGGACATGGCGCATTTGCAGGTGCGTATGCCGTTCCGCAAAGCCACCGCGTTGCTGGCGATCGAGCGGGAAGGTGTGATTGACACGCGGGTGGTGGAACTCTCCGGCAAAGACCCGGTGGTTGATCTGAAGATTGAGCCCGAGTGGGGCCCGAACGTGTATGTCTCTGTGCTGGCGGTGCGTGGTCGCGTGCGGGATGTGCCGTGGTATTCCTTCTTCACTTGGGGTTGGCGTACGCCGCTGGAATGGTGGGATGCCTTCCGTCACGAAAGCCCGGACTACCAGGCGCCCACCGCGATGATTGATCTCTCGCGCCCGGCCTTCAAATACGGGATTGCCGAACTTGCTGTGGGTACCGCCGGCCACAAGCTGGCCGTGACGGTCACGCCGGACAAACCGGTGTATTCCATCCGCAAGACGGCGACCGTGAAAGTTCAGGTCAAGCTCCCCAACGGGCAGCCCGCGCCGGCCGGGTCAGAAGTGGCCTTTGCCGCAGTGGATGAAGCCCTGCTGGAGTTGCAACCCAACGACAGCTGGGACTTGCTCACCGCCATGCTGCAACGGCGCAGCTACGGGGTAGAGACCGCCACCGCGCAATTGCAGGTGGTTGGTAAACGCCACTTCGGCCGCAAGGCATTGGCCCCTGGCGGAGGCGGCGGTTTTGCGCCAACACGTGAACTGCTCGACACCCTCTTGACCTGGCAGCCGCATGTGGTGCTGGATAAAAACGGCAGCGCAACCGTGTCTGTGCCGCTCAACGACGCGCTCACACGCTTCAAGCTGGTGGCTGTGGCGGATGTGGGAGAGGCCTACTTTGGCACGGGTCAAAGCGCCATCACCGTCACGCAGGACGTGCAGATTACTGCAGGCGTGGCCCCGCTGGCGCGCACTGGCGATCAACTGGATGCCGGCATTAACGTGCGCAATGGTTCCAGCCGTGCCATGACACTGCAGGTGGAAGCGCAGGCGAGCGGATTGCCGGCGCTGGTAGCACAGACCGTACAAATCCCGGCGGGAGAGGCGCGTGAGGTGCGCTGGCCGGTGACCATTCCGGCCGGCATCTCCAGCCTGCAATGGACCTTTGCCGCACACGAACAGGGCGGTGACAAGGCGCAGGACAAACTGGCCTTTACCCAACAGGTAGAACCCGCCACGCCGGTGACGGTGCAACAGGCCACGTTGCGGCAACTGAATGCGCCGCTGTCCATTCCGGTGGGCTTGCCGCAAGGCGCAGAGCCGGGGCGTGGCGGCGTCTACGTACAGTTGCAGAGCAAGCTGGCTGGCGACATGCCGGCCGTACGCGACTGGTTCCTGCGCTACCCGTATAGCTGCCTGGAACAGCGCTCTTCCATCGCGGTTGGTCTGAATGACAAACAGCGTTGGGAGGGCATCATGGCTGATCTGCCCACCTATCTGGATGCAGACGGTCTGGCGCAGTATTTCCCGGTGCAGGAGGGCAGCCCGGCGCATGGCAGCGATACGCTCACGGCTTACGTGCTGGCCTTGGCCAACGAAAACGGCTGGACTATTCCGGACGACGCACGCGAACGCATGCTCACCGCCTTGGGCAATTTTGTCGATGGCAAACTCAAGCGTGATCTGTGGATGCCGCGAGATTCGTCTGACGCCCGCCGGCTGGCCGCGCTGGAAGCGTTGTCCCGCTATGGGCGTGCCCAGCCACGCCAGCTCGATACCCTGACGCTGCAGCCCAATAGCTGGTCGACCGGCATGCTGATCGACTGGATGTCTTTGCTGGAGCACATGAGCAACGTGCCGGATCGTGCCGCACGGCTGGCGCAGGCCGAACAACTCTTGCGTGGACGCTTGACCTATCAGGGCACGCGCCTGGTGTTCTCGACCGAGCGGGATGACTACTGGTGGTGGCTGATGGGCAATGCCGACGTGAACACTGCGCGGCTCGTGCTGACGGTGAGCCAGTTGCCCTCGTTCAAGGACGACATGCCGCGCCTCTTGACCGGCTTGTTGGGTCGGCAGGAACGGGGTAGCTGGATGACCACCAATGCCAATGCCTGGGGCGCGCTGGCGGTCCGCCATTTCAGCGCGCAATTTGAAAGCCAGCCGGTCACCGGGCAGGTCGATATTACGCTGGGTAGCGCAAAACAGAATGTGCCCTGGACCGCAGCCCAACCGCCACGCGCCGAACTGCCATGGCCGGCCGGCGGACAAGGTACGCTCTCGGTTACGCAGCAGGGCAGTGGTGCGCCGTGGGCGACCGTACAAGTCCTGGCTGCATTACCACTGACCGCTCCGCAAACGGCGGGCTATCGCATCAAGAAGACGGTGACGCCGGTAGAGAGCAAAACACCGGGCCAATATAGTCGTGGCGATGTTCTGCGGGTCAAACTGGAAATCACCGCCCAGGCAGACATGACCTGGGTGGTGGTGGATGACCCGGTGCCTACCGGTGCCAGCATTCTGGGTAATGGCATGGGGCGAGATTCGCAAATTGCCACACAGAACGAGAAACAGGAAGGCGATGCCTGGCCGGCGTATGTTGAACGGCGTTTTGCCGGCTACCGCGCGTATTACGAGTACATTCCGCGCGGCACATTCTCGGTGGAGTACACCGTGCGGCTGAACAGTACTGGTGCATTCAAACTGCCGCCGACGCGCGTCGAAGCGCTGTATGCGCCAGATGTATTCGGTGCCGCCCCCAACCCGGTGTACAAGGTGGGTGATGCGCATTAAGTCTGTCAGGGCCGGGCTGGCGCTGGTTGCGGCGCTGGTCAGCCTGCCCGCCTGGGCCTTGCCCGACTTTGCGACGGTCAAGGCCGGTTGGCGTTCATCTGACGTGATCTTGCTGGATCGCCACGGCCAGCCCCTGCAACGCGTACGGGTAGATCAGAAGCAGCGCAAGCTCGACTGGGTAACGCTGCCAGAGATTTCCCCGGCCATGCGGCAGGCGCTGGTGGTGTCGGAAGATCGTAACTTCTACAGTCACAGCGGTGTTGACTGGTCCGCCGTGGCCGCCGCCAGTTGGGGTAATGTGTGGAACAAGCGCACGCGTGGCGCTTCCACCTTGACCATGCAACTGGTGGGCTTGCTGGATGACGACCTCAAGCGCGGCAATCAAGGTCGCTCACTCGGGCAGAAGGTGCAACAAGGCTGGTCGGCAGAGTGGCTGGAGCGACGCTGGACCAAGGCGCAGATTCTGGAGGGGTATCTCAACCTGGTCGGGTTTCGCGGGGAGATCGTCGGGCTGGATGCGCTGAGCGCATCGCTGTTTGATAAAGCCCCGTCCGGACTGGATGCGCATGAATCTGCCATTGCCGTGGCGTTATTACGCGCGCCCAACTCAGCGCCGGATAAAGTAGGCTTGCGTGCCTGCGGCATCCTCAAGGACATGGGCCGCCCGGCCGATTGCGACCAGTTACGGGTGGAGGCGCAAATTGCGCTGGCGCGTCATGGCAATGGTTATCAGCAAGATGAACAACTGGCCCCGCACTTTGCCCGCAAATTGCTGGCCCGCAGCCCGTTACCGGCGGGGACGGTGGTGCGCACGACACTGGATGCCGACCTGCAACGCTTTGCCACACTGACCCTGCGACGCCAGTTGTCCGAATTGCGTCAGCGCAATGTGGAGGATGGTGCGCTGGTGGTGCTGGATAACCGCAGTGGCGATATTCTGGCCTGGGTGGGCTCCAGCGGTGATTTGTCGCGGGCGGGGGATGTCGATGGGGTGACCGCACTGCGTCAGGCCGGCTCCACCCTCAAACCGTTTCTTTACCAACTGGCGCTGCAAGGGCACTGGCTGACCGCAGCCTCTTTGCTCAACGACAGCCCGCTGGACCTGAATACCAGCAGCGGCCTGTATGCGCCGCAAAACTACGACAAGGATTTCAAAGGCCCGGTGTCGGTGCGCACCGCGCTGGCCTCGTCACTGAACACGCCTGCGGTACGCACGATCGAAATGGTGACGCCGGCACGGCTGCGGGAGCGCCTGTATACCCTGGGGATGACCAGCCTGAACGAGGCCGGGGATTACTACGGTTACAGTCTGGCGCTGGGCGCGGCCGATATACGATTGCTTGATCTGGCCAACGCCTACCGCACTCTCGCCACGGGCGGCACACAGAACCCGCTGCGCTGGCTGGGCAGTGACCCCAAGCCTGGCAGCAAGCGGGTGCTGGACGAACAAAGCAGCTTCATCATCAGCGACATTCTGTCTGACCGCACCGCCCGGGCCCGCACCTTCGGCCTGGAAAGTGCGCTGGCGACGCGGTTCTGGACTGCGGTCAAAACCGGCACCAGCAAAGACATGCGCGACAACTGGGCGGTGGGTTATTCGCAGCGCTATACGGTGGCGACATGGGTGGGTAACGCCAGTGGCGCGCCGATGTGGGATGTCTCTGGCATGCACGGCGCCGCGCCAGTGTGGCTGGCGGTCATGAACCAGTTGCATACAGGGACGCCATCGTTACTACCCACGCCGCCCGCAGGTATCCAGGCGCAGCAAATCCGGTTTGAAGACAATATTGAGGCCAGCCGGCGGGAGTATTTTTTGCCGGGTACGGCACGGGACGAAATTTACCTGGCCCGGGATGACGCACGTGACCGGCCGGCAGGGATTTCCTACCCGGTCGAAGGGGCCATTTTTGCGCTGGACCCGGATATCCCGCCGGCCAATCAACGCATTGTGTTCCGCGCCAACGGCACTGCCCGGCCGCAATGGTGGCTCAATGGCAAGCCTTTGGGGCGCGGCCAGACCCTGGCCTGGTTCCCCATGCCGGGGCGGCATGTGCTGGAGCTGCGCGATAACACTCGTTCGGTGGAGCAGGTCCATTTTGAGGTTCGCGGCGCATTCCTGCGGCAAACGCCACCCCGCAAAGGGGCGGGCAAGAAAACATAAAGGCCACCCGCAGGTGGCCTTTATGGATGCTGGGTCAGGCCCGGTCTGAGCGGGTGCCTGATTTTTAGCGGCCAGTGCTGGATGCAATATTGTGTGGCGGTGGGAAAGCACCGTTGTTGGCACCCATATTACCTCCCATATTGCCGCCATTTGCCAGGGCTGCGCCGGTCAGCGCACCCGCCAGTACTGCAATAAAAAGCAGTGAGCGAATCATGATGTTCTCCAGTGAGCAAGCCCGCAGGCTCTTGCATGGATGTACGCCCGCAAGCGGACGCTGGATGCGCTCATGCAGACCAGGGGCGACAGACGGCAACAAAAAAGCCGGCAGCAGCCGGCTTTTTTTCGGGACCGTCAGAGGCGCCAGGATCAATCGTCATCGCTATCGTCGTTGGGGTCATACGGTTGCTTGCCGTACATTTTCTCGCCGGCTTCCACGTCGACCAGCAAGGCCTGCACGGCGGGCTCATTCGGGAAACGTTCGATCTCATGGCGGTAATAACCCAGGCTATCCGGGAAAGAGTAAACCGCCTCCCGCATGCGCTGGTGCGCCATGCCTTGATCACCCATCAAGGCACGCATGATGGATTCGTCTGACAACTGACCCGGGTACGGGTGCAGGCGATCCAGTTGCGAGACAATCCCCATTTTCCAGCCCATATCCGAGCGGTTGGCGACGACAAAGTTGGAGAGGCCAAACTCGGCAAAATAATCCAGGAACGGATTTTTGCGCATGCCTTCCAGAATGTGGATACGGCGCTCGTTTTCTTTGACCTTGGCCGTGTTATCCATGATGGGATAAAGCTGCAGGTAGTACACCAGACCGGCAATGCCCAGACCCAGCGCAACCAGCCCGGCCAAAAGGCCACCCAGGCGCGTTTGCAGCGAGGACAAACCGCTGCCCGGCGTGCCGTCGTACATCATGAACAACATCAGCGCAAACGGTCCGAGGAAGTGGAAGTACCACAGGGGGTACTCCACCAGGCTGTGCAGGATCGAGACCAGCACCATGGCCGCGCCGAATACCGCCACGGGGTCATGCCGGCGTCGCCACAGCGCAATAAAGGCAATCAGGATCGGTACGACCACCACGCCCGCGCCGACAACGCCGGTTTCCGCCATCAGGTTCAAGAGCGAGTTGTGGCAGTGCGTAAACAGGACCGGCTCGACCACTTTGGCGAACTCCGGAATCACCTGCAGGCGCACACTTTCTGCCCCGTAACCACCCCAGCCAATACCCAGCAGCGGGTGTTCGCGGAACACGATCAGTGCTTTTTGCCATTCCACCAGGCGACGGGCACCGTTGGAATCCAGTCGATCCAGTCCGGTCGGGACTTCGTTTTTGGCATGCAGTGAGGCTTGCGCCAGATGGTTGATCACCGGTGCGACAAATTGCATGGCCAGGATCAGCACGGCCGCGCCAAACAGCAGGGTGGCAAACCGGCGGTTATCCCCACGTGTGCTGAAGAACAGAATGCCGCCAAACACCAGCCAGGCGCCGGCGTACAGGAAGATGGAGCGTGAGCCGCACCAGGCCATCGACAAAGTCAGCCAGATGGCCAGAACCCAGAAGGCCCAGCCTTGCAGACGGCGATGTGCGCCCAGCCATGCGGCGGCAGCCAGGCCCCAGGCCAGGTAGTGGCCATACATGTTTTTCTGGCCGATATTGCCAAACACCAGGCCATTGCCGGTCTGCTGGACGTGAATGATCTGCGGAATCGACAAACCGGTGTTGAACAGCGCGCCGATCAGCAAACCCCAGGCCAGGGCCACTGCCAGGGGTTCGAGGCCGTGTTCATCACGCGCCAGCGACAGGCTCCACACCACCAGAGCAGCACCGAGCATGTAGCTCATCGGGATGGTGCGTTCGGACCAGTAGATCACCGGCATGGCGACGATCTGCACTGCCAGCACCGCGGCAAGCGCCAGCCAGGGCCAGCTCATCAAGGGCGGGCCGGAGCGGCGATTGCTGGCGGGCAGCGTCGCTGCGGCCATGACAATCAGCGCACAAAAACCGTAGGCGGCCAGTTCGGACGGGAACACCGGGTTGGGCGGATAACGAAAGGGAATGCCACAAGGCACGCAGGCCAGCAGGAACAACAGGGCCTGGTAGATACGAAGTGAAGGGTGCGTTTTCATTGTTCTTGCGTGTGGGTTTGAGTCGAAGCGCGAGTGCCGGTCCAGCGGGCAACCACGCAACCGGCTTCATACAAAAGCCAGAGAGGAACGGCAAGCAGGCATTGCGAGAGCGGATCGGGCGGTGTGACCACGGCGGCCACAATAAAAGAACCGACGATCACATACGGTCGCCAGCTCACCAGTTTTTCTACGGTCACCACGCCAATATGAACCAGCAGCACGATTGCCACCGGCACTTCAAAGGTGATCCCGAAAGAGATAAACAGCCCCAGTACAAACGAGAGGTACTGTTCGGAGTCTGGTAGCCATTGCATGGAGCTGGGCACATGCGAGGCCACAAAGGCAAAAACGGTTTTGAACACAAAGAAGTACGCAAACGACATGCCCAGCAAGAACAGCAGGGTAGAGGACACTACCAGCGGCAAGATCATGCGTTTTTCGTGGACATATAGCCCCGGTGCCACAAAGGCCCAGACCTGGTAGAGTGTATGCGGCATGGTCACGATCACCGCCGTCAACGCCACAATCTTGACCTGCAGCAGGAACGGCGACGCAATGCCAATGGAGACCAGCTTCTGGCCCGGCAATACAGCGGTCAGCGGGGCGACCAGGAAGTCATACAACTGCTGGGAGAAATAAAAACAGATGGCGAAAGCGATGAAGAACACCACGGCGCTGCGCACAATGCGGGCGCGCAGCTCGATCAGGTGAACCAGCAAGGGCTGAAAATTATCCTCAATCATGGATCAGCGGCGATCACGCGCCGGCGAAACCGGGGCGCTGGGGGTAGAGGTTTCAAACAGATCCAGCTGACGCTCGTCATGTGCGGGGGCACTGGTCTGAGGGGCTGGGTGTGAGACCGGCGCGGCGGCAGGCGCTGGCTGCAAGGCTTGATCAGCGGCGGTGAGCGCAAACTGATCCGGCTCTGGCAAGGGGGTTGCCGGTGGGTCTACCGGCGTGTTCATGGCTGCGGGTGCGGATACCTCCGCCGGACCAGCCAGCAGTGCCGCTTTGGCGTCGGCCAGCGGCTGGTGGATGGTATTGCGCAAATCGTTGCCATGAGAGCGCATCTCCGCCTCCAGCTTCGCCAGCTCGGTTTGCGAGATTTCGCGATCCAGATCGGCTTTGACGCTGGCGGCAAAACGCTGGGCACGCCCTACCAGCAAACCCAGCGTTCGCGCTACCTTGGGCAGCCGTTCCGGCCCGATCACCACAAGAGCAACCGCGCCAATAACGGCCATTTCACCCAGACTGATATCAAACACTGCCGGTATCCGCCTTGTGATCCGGTCAGCGCTTGTCGCGCTCTGCGGTGTCGATTACACGCGGGGTGTCGGTGTGGTTCTCGGCCGGCTTCTCGCCTTCGCCGTTGACGCCTTCCTTGAAGCCGCGCACCGCAGAGCCCAGATCCTTGCCGACATTACCCAGTTTTTTGGTGCCAAACACCAGGACAATGATCACCAACACGATCAGCCAATGCCAAATACTAAGCGAACCCATTGCGTTGTACTCCCGGCGCCACGCGCCGCAGGTTGAACCGGACAAACCCCGGCAGGTCAGGGGTTTGACTCTTTACACGTTGTTTATTGCGTCTTGATGGCAGCCAGGTCTGGCGACATGGTCTCGCCGCCAAAGACATGCACATGCAAATGAAAGAACGTTTGCCCACCGCCGTGGCCGGTGTTGATGACGGTGCGAAAACCCTCTTTCAGACCTTGTTCGGCGGCCAGTTTGGGCGCCAGCAACAGCATCTTGCCCAATAGGGCCTGATGTTCCGGGCCGGTATGAGCCAGCGAATCGACATGGATTTTAGGTACGATCAGAAAATGCACTGGCGCTACCGGATGGATATCATGAAACGCCACCACGTCATCGTCGCTGTAAATCTGTTTGCTGGGGATTTCTCCGCTGGCCAGCTTGCAGAACAGGCAATCGCTCATCAAGTTTCTCCCATTACGCCCACAAGGGCACCATCATCCATCAGACCTGGTCAAGCCAGCGTGCTGCTCAATCCTGTGCCGGACGGGCCGCTTTTTCTTCGATGCCGGAAATGCCTTCCCGGCGGGCCAGTTCTGCCAGCACGTCTTCGGCAGAGAGGCCTTCGTTGGCCAGCAGCACCATGGTGTGGAACCACAGATCGGCCACTTCACGCACCAGATGCAGTTTGTCGCCATCTTTGGCGGCCATGATGGTTTCAACCGCTTCTTCGCCCACTTTTTTCAGGATGGCTTCCTGACCTTTGTGAAACAACCTGGCGACATAAGAGGTGCTGGGGTCGGCGTCGCGGCGGGATGCCAGCGTGGCGGACAGACGCTCCAGAATTTCGGCGGAAACCATGCTTCGCTCCAGATACAAAGGACCAATTATAAGGGGGTTTGATTACGAAAGGACGCTACGGTTGCAGCGCGCTTGTTTTAAGTTGTACGAACATCCGGATGAATGGGTTTATTCCCACAAAAAAGCCCGTCACGGACGGGCTTTTGCAGGTGGCGGGCCACTTAATGCGAATGACCGTGCCCATAAATGGCATTGGGGTCTTTGAGCACTGGATCAACCGTCTCCCAGGTGTCACCACTGAGCTTGCGGAAGAAACAGCTTTCGCGCCCGGTGTGGCAGGCAATGCCGCCTTCCTGTTCGATCACGTAAATCAACACGTCGCCATCACAATCCAGGCGGATTTCCTTGATACGCTGGAAATGGCCGGATTCTTCGCCTTTGTGCCACAGTTTCTGGCGGGAGCGGGTCCAGTAATGTGCGGTGCTTTTTTCGGCAGAAAGGGCCACGGCCTCGCGATTGGCATAAGCGAACATCAGTACGCGGCCAGTGTGTTCGTCTTGTGCAATCACAGGCACAAGGCCAGCGGCATCAAATTTGATTTCGTCGAGCCAGCTCACAGGCGCACCTCGATCCCGGCTGCATGCATGGCCTCTTTGGCCTGGCGCACGGTGTATTCACCAAAGTGGAAAATCGATGCGGCCAGCACGGCATCAGCGTGACCTTCGGTGACGCCTTCGACCATATGCTGCAGATTACCCACGCCGCCGGAGGCAATGACCGGGATGTCCACAGCGTCAGAAATAGCGCGGGTCAGCGGCAGGTTAAAGCCGATCTTGGTGCCATCGCGGTCCATGCTGGTCAGCAGGATTTCGCCCGCGCCCATTTGCTGCATTTTCAGCGCCCATTCCACCGCATCCAGCCCGGTGGCATTACGGCCGCCGTGGGTAAAGACTTCCCAGCGATCATTGTTGGGCGACACGGCTTTGGCATCAATGGCGACCACAATGGCCTGGCTGCCAAACCGTGCGGCGGCATCAGCCACCAGTTGCGGGTTGGTAATGGCCGAGGTGTTGATGCTGATTTTGTCCGCGCCGGCATTGAGCAGGCGGCGCACGTCTTCCACTTTGCGCACGCCACCGCCCACCGTGAGCGGGATAAACACTTGCGACGCCACGGCTTCAATCACCGACAGAATCAGATCGCGGTCATCGGAAGACGCAGTGATATCCAGAAAGGTCAGCTCATCCGCACCTTGTTCGTCGTAGCGGCGGGCGATTTCCACCGGATCGCCGGCATCCCGCAGTTCAACAAAATTGACGCCCTTGACTACACGACCAGCGGTGACATCAAGGCAGGGAATAATGCGTTTGGCTAAGGGCATATCGGTGTCCGGACGCGCCACCGCTGCCGGCATAGACTGCAAAGACAGTCCATCACGGCAGCGGCGGGCGGTTCAATCAGGAAAATCAGGCGGCGACGGCTTCGTCGGCGAGGTCTTGCGCAGCCTTGAAGTCGATCGTGCCTTCGTAAATGGCACGGCCGGTAATGACGCCTTCAATGCCTTCGCTTTCAACTTCCACCAGCTTGCGCACGTCGTCCAGGTCGGTCAGGCCGCCCGATGCAATCACCGGAATCGTCAGTGCCTGTGCCAGTTTGACAGTGGCTTCAATGTTCACGCCCGAAAGCATGCCATCGCGGCCAATGTCGGTGTAAATGACGCTTTCCACGCCGTAATCCTGGAAGCGGCGGGCCAGATCAATCACATCATGTTCAGTGATCTTGGACCAGCCGTCAGTGGCCACGCGGCCATCCTTGGCATCCAGACCGACAATGATGTGGCCGGGGAAGGCATCGCACGCTTCATGCAGAAAACCGGGGATTTTCACCGCAGCCGTGCCGATGATGACGTAGTCGATACCGGCATCCAGATAGCTTTCGATGGTTTCCAGGTCGCGAATGCCGCCGCCCAGTTGAACGGGGACGTCCCCATCCACTTCTGCCAGGATGGACTTGATGGCATCCAGGTTTTTGGGCTTGCCGGCAAAAGCGCCGTTCAGATCCACCAGGTGCAGGCGGCGACCGCCTTTATCCAGCCAGTGGCGCGCCATGGTGGCCGGGTTTTCCGAGAAGACCGTCGCGTCTTCCATCAGGCCCTGACGCAAACGAACGCAGGCGCCATCTTTCAAATCAATTGCAGGAATAATCAGCATGGTGCAGAAACTTCAATGAACTCAGGTTGACAGTATGTCGCAGATTACGGGCGACCATCCCAGTGTACAAAATTTCGCAATAATTGCAGCCCGGCGTTGTGGCTTTTCTCCGGGTGGCACTGAATGGCAAAGATGTTGTCTTTTGCCACGGCCGCTGCAAAACGGTACGGGTAAGCCGATTCGATCACGGCGATGTCATCGGATGGCTTGAAGTGGTAGCTGTGCACAAAGTAAAAACGCTCGCCCTGGCTGATGCCCTGCCACAGCGGGTGTTCCCGGGCAATGAACATTTCGTTCCAGCCCATATGAGGCACTTTGAGCTTGTGGCCCGCCTCATCGTGCATGCGTTCCTTGGGGAAACGCACCACTTCGCCGGCAAAAACGCCCAGACCTGGCGTGTCGCCTTCTTCACTGTAGTCAAACAACAGTTGCGCGCCGACACAGATGCCCAGAAAGGGTTTCTGGCGGGCGGCATCCAGCACCGCGCCTTTGAGCCCGCTTTCTTCCAGGTGGCGCATACAGTCGGGCATGGCGCCCTGACCGGGAAACACCACTTTGTCGGCGGCGGCGACCTCGATTGGATCGTCGGTCAGCACAATGCTGGCGTCATCGCCGGCAACGTGTTCAAAAGCCTTGGTGACGGAATGCAGGTTGCCCATTCCGTAATCAACGATTGCGATACGCATTTCTTGGTTTCAACGTAGAGGGTCTGTTAACCGACCAGCGTGCCTTTGGTCGAGGGCGTCACGCCAGCCATGCGTTCATCGTATTCGATTGCCATGCGCAATGCACGGCCGAATGCCTTGAAGATGGTCTCTGCCTGATGGTGGGCGTTTTTGCCCTTCAGGTTGTCGATATGCAGCGTGACCGCCGCGTGATTGACGAAACCGCGGAAAAACTCGCCAAACAGATCGACATCAAAACCACCAATCGCAGCACGGGTGAACTCCACACCGTACTCCAGACCGGGCCGGCCAGAGAGATCAATCACCACGCGGGAGAGCGCTTCATCCAGCGGGACATAGGCGTGGCCATAACGGCGAATGCCTTTCTTGTCGCCCAAGGCCTTGGCCAGCGCCTGACCCAGGGTGATGCCAACGTCTTCCACCGTGTGGTGAGCGTCGATATGCAAATCACCCTTGGCGACGACGTCCAGATCAATCAGCCCGTGACGGGCGATCTGGTCCATCATGTGTTCCAGGAACGGCACGCCGGTATCAAAACGGGACTTGCCAGTACCATCCAGATTGATGGTTACGGTGATCTGGGTTTCCAGCGTGTTACGGCTGACCTGTACTTCGCGCATGCGTATTCTCGTAATCAGCAATAGCCCAATTGGGCACAATTTGGGTAATTGTCCACGACTTTGCCCACCAGGTGAAGCAAAAGCCGCCCAGGACCCTGTAAATACGTAGTAAAACCCCGCCATCAGGCCAGGATTCGGTCCCCATGACTGGGTGGTGACGATGTCACCAGAAAATGTGCGTCGGTTTGCGACACATTACGCACCTGATGCGTAACACCCGGCGGGATCACCAGGCCTTCCTGTGCCTGCAAAGTATGGATTGCACCGGCCAGTTCAATTTCAAGCTGGCCAGAGAGCACATAAAAGAACTGGCTGGCGTGTTCATGGTAGTGACGCGCTTCCGTGCCACCCGGGCCGATCCGTTCCTGGATGACCGAAAGTTCGGGCGTGCGCACCAGATGCCAGCCATCTTCTCCGGCGCCCCAGTGGTAGTGCGGCGCATTTGTGGTCGAAATTTTCCCGGTCATCAGTGTTTTTTGGTTTTGGCTGCTGCCCGCAGTGCTGCGCCAAGGCCTTCACGCGCCCAGTCTTGCAACGCTTCAGAGTCTTCCAGCGCGGACTCAGGCAATGGGTAGTAAGACAGATGTTTCTTGCCATCTTTGACGTCATAGCGAAACGGCTGCAAACCAGCCTTCGCAAAACGGGGCCGGTTGATGTCATCCACTTTGACGTAAAACACATCGTCAGAAACGATGGCAAAGAACATCCCATCGCAATACAGGCCAAAGCCGCCAAACATCGATTTGGGTCGCAAACTGCCCAGTGGCGCCAGTTGTTCCAGCAGCCAGTCCAGGTATTCACTTCTCGCCGGCATGCCGGGTGACCTGTTTATGGTTGCTCGTCGAGGCGGTATTCCGCCGCTTTGGCGTGCGCTTGCAAGCCTTCGCCATGCGCCAGCGTACTGGCAATACGGCCCAGCTTTTGCGCACCCGCCGCGGAGACCTGAATCAGGCTGGAGCGCTTCTGGAAGTCATACACGCCCAGCGGGCTGGCAAAGCGCGCGGTGCGGGCAGTCGGCAAGACGTGGTTGGGACCAGCGCAGTAGTCGCCCAAAGATTCAGAGGTGAACTTGCCGAGGAAAATCGCCCCGGCGTGTTTGAGCTCCGGCAGCCATACTTGCGGCTCCGCGACGGATAACTCCAGGTGTTCCGGTGCAATCCAGTTGGCAATCTGACAGGCTTCGGCCAGGTCCTTTACCTGAATCAACGCACCCCGGCCAGTGAGCGAGGCGCGGATGATGTCAGCGCGGGGCATGCCGGGTAACTGGCGGTCGATGCTGGCGGCCACTTTCTCGATGAAAGCGGCATCCGGGCACAGCAAGATGGCCTGGGCGATTTCGTCATGTTCGGCCTGGCTGAACAGGTCCATGGCGATCCAGTCCGGATCGGTGGTGCCATCACAGATCACCAGGATTTCTGATGGGCCGGCCACCATATCGATGCCGACAATCCCGAACACGCGCCGTTTGGCCGCTGCTACGTAAGCGTTGCCCGGCCCGGTAATCTTGTCGACTTGCGGGATGGTTTGCGTGCCATAAGCCAGGGCGCCCACCGCTTGCGCGCCCCCAATGGTAAAGGCGCGGCTGACACCGGCGATATACGCTGCGGCCAGCACCAGATCATTGCGTTCGCCGCGCGGTGTCGGGACCACCATGATGATCTCGGCGACGCCAGCGACATGTGCCGGAATGGCGTTCATCAGTACGGAAGACGGGTAAGAGGCCTTGCCGCCCGGCACGTAGATACCGACCCGGTCCAGTGCGGTGACCTGCTGGCCCAGCATGGTGCCGTCTTCATCGGTGTACTGCCAGGAGGCGGCTTTTTGATGTTCGTGATAGCGGCGCACGCGGGCGGCGGCGGCTTGCAGCGCGTCTTTCTGGACCTGAGGCAGGCGCTCGAACGCTGCTTTGAGTTCAGCTTGCGACAGCTCCAGCTCGGCCATGGTCGCGGCAGACAGGCTATCGAAGCGCTGGGTGTATTCGATAACTGCGGCATCACCACGCTGTTTTACATCGTCCAGAATCGCGGCCACGCGGGCATCGACTTCCGGGTCTTGAGAGGACTCGAAAGCGAGCAGGGCCGAGAGTTCTTGCTGGAACTGGGCATCGCGGGAATCAAGGCGGCGAATCATGGCAGGTGTCCGGTGTGGCGATGGAGAGAACAATTATAACTGCTGTGCGTTGCCCGTTTTACAAGGGCAGGGCAGCAATACTGACAAAAAAGGCGGATGGCGTACTGCACATCCGCCTTTGTCCCGTCAGTTGCGACGGGCGGCGACGGTTGCCGCAAAGGTGTCGATGATCGGCTGCAGGCGGTCTTGCTTGAGCTTGAGGGCGGCCTGATTGACGATCAGGCGCGAACTGATGTCGCGCACATCTTCCACCGCCACGAGGTTATTGGCCTTGAGCGTGCCGCCCGTAGACACAAGGTCCACGATGGCATCGGCCAGGCCCACCAGCGGGGCCAGTTCCATGGAGCCGTACAACTTGATCAGGTCTACGTGCACGCCCTTGCCGGCAAAGTGCTCGCGCGCGCATTCGGTGTATTTGGTGGCCACACGCAGGCGTGCGCCTTGCTTGACGGCACCTTCGTAATCGAAGCCATTTTGCACGGCGACCATCAGCTTGCACTTGGCAATTTCCAGATCCAGCGGCACATACAGGCCCGCGCCGCCATGCTCCAGCAGCACATCTTTACCAGCCACGCCCAGATCGGCCGCGCCATATTGCACGTAGGTGGGCACGTCGGTGGCGCGCACAATGATCAGGCGGACGTCTTCATGATTGGTGCCAATGATCAGTTTGCGCGAGCTTTCCGGCGCTTCGGCGGGCACGATGCCGGCGGCAGCCAGCAGCGGCACGGTTTCTTCGAAAATGCGACCTTTGGATAGCGCAATCGTAATCATATGTAGTCGTACTTACTTGAAAAGTTTCAGGGTCAGCGGATAGCGGGAGCGCCAGCCATTAATGGCTTTGGCGCCTTCCCACAGGCTGAACATGGCGGAGCCAATGGCCACCCACCAGATCGGGAAGGTACTGTGCAGTACCGTCATCATGATCATGGCAAGTGCGTAGAGACACCCCATCAATAACTGGAAATTGGTCGCCTGAATGGCATGCTGCTCCACGTAGTCTGAGTGTACGCGGGCAAATTGCAACACCAGAAACGGAATGATCAGCGCCAGTACCTGCATGGGCAGGTACGGAATCCAGAAAATGCCGGCCAGATGGGTCAGCATGGCGATGGTTTTTTCTACGCCACTGGGGGGCTGTAGTTTGCCGTCGCTATCGTCACTGGCCGGTTTGGGGTTGAGCGTCAGCATCAGGCAATCCGCTCAATACTGGCGCCAATGCCGCCTAGCTTGGCTTCGATATGCTCGTAGCCGCGATCCAGGTGATAAATACGGTCGACGATGGTTTCGCCTTCCGCAATCAGGCCCGCAATCACCAGCGAGGCCGAAGCACGCAGGTCGGTAGCCATGACGGTTGCGCCGGAGAGCTTTTGTACGCCGCGTACCACGGCCGTATTGCCTTCGGTGCTGATATCCGCGCCCATGCGGGCCAGTTCTGGCGCGTGCATGAAGCGGTTTTCAAAAATGGTCTCGGTCATCACTGCCGTGCCTTCGGCAATGGTGTTGAGCATCATGAACTGGGCTTGCATGTCGGTCGGGAACGCCGGGTAGGGCAGTGTGCGCACATTGACGGCCTTGGGGCGCTGTTTCATGTCCAGCGCAATCCAGTTATCACCGGCTTCGATATACGCGCCGGCTTCACGCAGCTTGTCCAGCACGGCTTCCAGGATATTGGCGCGGGTGTTGCGCAGTACCACGCGGCCTTGTGCAGCGGCGGCGGCGCACAGGAATGTCCCGGTTTCGATGCGGTCGGGCACGACCGAGTGGGTGGCGCCGTGCAGCGACTTCACGCCTTCGATGGTAATGGTGTCGGTGCCGTGGCCGCTGATTTTGGCGCCCATGGCAATCAGGCACTCGGCCAGATCGACCACTTCCGGCTCACGCGCGGCGTTTTCGATCGTGGTGATGCCTTCGGCCAGCGTGGCCGCCATCAACAGGTTTTCAGTACCGGTCACAGTGACCATGTCGGTGACAATGCGGGCGCCCTTGAGCTTGCCCTTGGCCTTGACGTAACCGTGTTCAATGACGATCTCGGCCCCCATGGCTTGCAAGCCCTTGATGTGCTGATCCACCGGACGCGCGCCAATGGCGCAACCGCCAGGCAGCGAAACCTGCGCTTCGCCAAAACGGGCCAGTGTCGGGCCCAGTACCAGAATCGAGGCACGCATGGTTTTCACCAGGTCGTACGGTGCGCACAGGTTAGAGACCGCATTGGCGGTGAGTTCGTACTCATGCACGTTATCGGTCATCACGCGCACGCCCATGCCTTGCAGCAGTTTTTGCGTGGTCTTCACATCACGCAGTTGCGGCACATTAGTCAGACGCAGCGTGTCTGCGGTCAGCAGACCGGCACACAGAATCGGCAGTGCGGCGTTCTTGGCGCCCGAGATGGTGATTTCACCCGCCAGCGGATGACCGCCGGTGATCTTAAGTTTTTCCATATTCTTTTACCCGCCCCTCGCGGGAGTGTGACGTGCGGCCAGCGGCCGCGTTATGCCGGTGTATTCGTGTGTCGATCAGAGGAATTTCCACAGCAACCAGGCCACCAGCGCAATCAGCCAGGGCAGGTTGGTGAGGGCGATCAGTTTTTGTGTGCTGTGATCACGCGTGGTGCGCTGCGTCTGGTTGGCGTGGTCAATCTTCGCCTTGTGAGCGCCGATGCCATCCAGATTAAAGCGGTTGTCGCTGCTCACAGCGCGGCCCATTCGGCCGGCGTGGAGGTTTTTTCCAGCGACAGCGCGTGCAGTTCGCCAGAGTCGATCACGTCTTTGAGGGCGTCTTTGACCAGACGATGTCGCGCCAGCAGGGCCAACCCCTCAAACCGGGGAGAGACCACGCGGGCGTAGAAATGGTGACCATCACCACGCACTTCTGCCACGGTGGCATCAAGTCGGGTGATCAGGAGGGTCTGTACTTGCTCTGGAGTCATGACAATCTTTACTTTCTAGTGCCTTAATTTATAACCGGATTTTATCAGGTGCCAGCCCAGTGTGGCGAGTACCAGCAAAGTACCACCCGCAACGGCAAGGCTTAGCCATGGCGAGACGTCGGCCTGACCGAAGAAACCGTAACGGAATCCGTCGATCACATAGAACACCGGGTTCCAGTTGGAAACACCCTGCCAGAACGGCGGCAGGCTGTGAATGGAGTAAAACACGCCCGACAAAAAGGTCAGCGGCATGATCAGGAAGTTCTGGAATGCGGCCAGTTGGTCAAACTTGTCGGCCCAGATGCCGGCGATCAGGCCCAGAATGGCCATGATGGCAGAGCCCAACAGTGCAAACACAATGACCCACAATGGGTGTTGCAGTGGCGGAACGGCAAACACCAGTGTGGCCAGCAGCACGCCAGAACCCACCACCACGCCGCGCAGCACGGCCGCCAGCACGTATGCGGCAAAGAATTCAAAGTGCGACAGTGGTGGCAGCAAAATGAAGACCAGGTTGCCGGTGATCTTGGACTGGATGATGCTGGAACTCGTATTGGAGAACGCGTTCTGCAGCATCGACATCATGGCCAGACCCGGAATCAGGAAGGCCGTATAACGCACGCCCGGATAGGGTTCAACGTGCGCATCCAGCACGTGTGCAAAGATCAATAGATACAGCAGCGCCGTCAGTATGGGCGCCAGCACGGTCTGGAAGGCAACCTTCCAGAAACGCAGCAGTTCTTTGTAAAAAAGCGTGGAAAAGCCTTGCATGTGTTCCTATCGGGACGCTGCGGGATCAGACCGCGCTGCGCCCCTGCATCATTTCGACGAAGATATCTTCCAGATCCGGCTTGGCAATTTCGACATCACGCAGCGTCGCCCCGTGCATGCGGATCTGCTCCAGAATTTCTTCCAGGCCGGCGACGTCTTGCAGCCGTAATTCGTACAGACCCTCTTTCTCGCTCACCACTTGTTCGGCCAGGCTGAGCGGCAGATTGCCTTGCGCCAGGCGCACCCGCAATGTACGGGTTTTGCCGCGATTCAACAGCTTGGCCTTGTCTTCCAGCGCCAGCAGCCGGCCCTGTTTGAGCATGGCGATGCGGTTACACAATTCCTCGGCTTCTTCCAGATAGTGCGTGGTCAGCACAATGGTGTGACCTTGCTCATTCAACCTGCGCACAAAGGCCCACAGCGTCTGGCGCAGTTCTACGTCTACACCAGCGGTAGGCTCATCCAGCACGATGACGGGGGGGCGATGCACCAGCGCCTGCGCCACCATCACCCGGCGCTTCATGCCGCCGGACAGTGCGCGCATATTGGAATTGGCCTTGCTGGTCAGTCCCAGGTTTTCCAGGATTTCATCAATCCAGGCGTCATTTTGCTTGAGGCCAAAGTAACCAGACTGAAAACGCAGCGTTTCACGTACCGTGAAGAAGGGATCGAACACCAGTTCTTGCGGCACGATGCCGACGGCGCGGCGGGCATTGCGGTAGTCGCTGACCACGTCGCGACCCAGAATGGAAATCTGGCCGCTGGTAGCGCGCGCCAGGCCGCCAAGGATGGAAATCAGCGTGGTCTTGCCCGCCCCGTTGGGGCCGAGCAGGGCGAAGAAGTCGCCTTCTTCGACGCTGAAGCTGACATCGTTCAGCGCCTGGAAGTCGCCGTAATGTTTGACGACGTTCTGAAACTGGATAGCGCTCACTGCTCTGCCTTTGCCGGAGCGGAAGCTGCTGCCGCCACTGTTGTTGTGTCTGCTGCTGCCGATGCCGCCTCAGCAGCCGGGACAGCGCTGGCGACAGTCGAGGCGTCAATCACCGGTTTTGCGGCGGCGGCAGGTTCGCTGGCATGGCTGGCGGGCTTGGCGGGTGGAAGATCGGCATCATCATCACCGTCGTCCTCGCCGGTATCCCCCAGTTGCAGCGGATGCGGCGGCTGACCGTCATACACCTTGTACCAGCGGCGTTGCAGATAAGCATCGCGGATATAGGCGTATGGGTCAGGCTGGGATTCGATCATGGCATCCAGCGGCAAGACTTGTGCGCGCAGGTTGATGCCTTCTACGGCACCCCAGGCGATCTTTTCGCCCGTAGTATTCAGGTAGCTGCCCGGTCCGTAGAACCAGCGCACACCAGGGTCTACCGAATCACGCAGGGTGGTTGGGCCAAGAAAGGGCAGCATCAGGTAAGGGCCGGAGCCGATGCCCCAATGCCCCAGCGCGAGACCCAGATCCTGATCCGGCTTGGGCAGGTTCATATCGCTGGCCCAGTCAAAAATACCGAATAGACCAATCGTCGTGTTGACCGCGACACGGCCCACGCTGGTGCCAGCATCCTTGAAGCGGCCTTCCAGCACAGAGCCGATGGCCGAGAAGAGGTCGTCGATGTTGCCGAAGAAATTGCTGGTGCCCTGTTTGACCGGGCCCGGCGCGTAATCGGCATAGACGGTGGCAACGGGTTTGACCACGGCGCGGTCGACCACGTTGTTGACGACGAAAATGCCGCGGTTTACGGGTTCCAGCGGATCGTAGTTGTTCTTGGGGCTGGCACAGGCGGTCAGCAGCAATGCTGCTATGGGCACAATTCTTCGCATGATCGGGTATCGGGTCATGTATTCAGGGGGCAGGGCTGTATTGTAAGTGGTTTCTTGCAACGTATCAGCCTGAGTTACAAAGGAATCTGTCTACGGTAAAAGCAAAAACCCCGCACGCTGGCGGGGTTGTGCCCAAGCCGGTCAGACACCGGCCGGTAACAAGGACTGCACACCATAAAGTCGTATCAGTTCGGCCAGAGCGATGGGCATGTCCTTGATCTCAAGCCGGGCCTTGCGGGTCCGGGCAATCCGTTGCCAGTGGAGCAAGACCGACACCGCCGCCGAGTCAACTTCACCCAGTTGCCCCAGATTGAGCGTCAGTTCGCTCGCCCCTTCGGGCCACACAAAGGCCGCCAGTTGTTTGCTGGCGGTCAGCATGGTGAGGTTACCAGTGACGGTGTAGTCGCTCATTTGGCAGTAGTGCCGCTCTTGGCCGCGTTGGCGTTCTGGGCGGACAACTGTTGAATCAGCCCGTCAATGCCATCCTTGCGGATCACGGTGCCAAACTGGTTGCGATGGCTATTGATAAAGCTGATGCCGTCAACCGAGATGTCGTACACCTTCCAGCCGTTGTCCGCTTTTTCAAAGTTGAAATCCAGGCCAATCGGCTTTTGCCCCGGGGGGGTGACTTCGGTCTGCACGGTTTGCTCGTCCGCGCTATCCCCCGCACGCGTGCCCTTCACATCCACCGTGACGTTCTTGTAAATAGTCAGGGCAGAGAGGTAAGTGCGGACCAGCATAGTCCGGAATTCTTTGGTCAGGGCAGCTTGCTGGTCAGGGGTGGCGCTTTTCCAGTAACGACCCACGGCCAGCGCGGTCATGCGGTTGAAGTCGGCCAGCGGCACCAGTTTGGTATCGACCTGGCTGCGCACTGCGGCCTGATCCTTGTCGCCTTTTTTGACGATCTCGAGCACATCACGGCTTACATTGCGCACGATCTGCTCAGGGGTGTCGGTTGCCGCAGCAAAGGCAGCGGGGAGCAACGCGGCGGCACACAAGGCCACCAGCCATTTTTTCAGCACGGTCATTTTATTGGTTTCCTGCATTTGTTTTATCGCCACTGTCTTCCGCTTTGGAGAACAGGAAGCGACTGATCAATTGTTCAAGCACGATGGCCGAAGACGTCAGTTTGAACGTACTGCCTGCGGTCAGCATTTTGTCGTCAGCACCCGGGGTGATTCCGATGTACTGTTCACCCAAGAGGCCGGACGTCAAAATCTCAGCGGATGAATCACGACTGAAATGATAGTGATTATCCAGCGACATGGTCACCTTGGCCACGTAACGGGAGGTATCGAGCTCAATGTTTGTGACCCGCCCCACGACCACCCCGGCACTTTTCACCGGCGCCCGTACTTTCAGGCCACCAATATTGTCGAAATTGGCCGTCACGTTATAGGTCGAGCGGGCTGGCAAGGCACTCTGGCTGCTTACGCGCAAAGCCAGGAACAAAATGGCAACCACGCCAGCGGCAATAAATAATCCGACCCAGAAGTCGAGCATGCCTCGTTTCATCAGATTCCCCGGAACATGAATGCGGTCAGGATCACATCCAGACCTAAAATAACCAAAGCTGAAATCACAACGGTGCGGGTCGTCGCGCCCGATACACCTTCGGCGGTCGGTGCCGCGTCATACCCTTCAAACACGGCAATCAGTGATACCGCAATACCAAACACAATGCTCTTGATCACGCCATTCATCACGTCGAAACGCAGATCAACCGAGCTTTGCATTTGCGACCAGAACGTGCCCGAATCAAGCCCCAGCAGCACCACCCCGACCAGATAACCACCAATAATGCCCATGGCGCTGAACATGGCGGCCAGTAGTGGCATGGAGATAATCCCGCCCCAGAACCTGGGGGCAACCACGCGGGCGATCGGATTGACCGCCATCATTTCCATGGCAGACAACTGCTCGGTCGCTTTCATCAGGCCAATTTCTGCGGTGATGGCAGACCCGGCCCGGCTGGCAAACAGCAGCGCGCCCACTACCGGCCCCAATTCGCGCACCAGCGAGAGCGCAACCAGCACACCCAGGGCGGACGAGGCACCAAACCGGCTGAGCGTGTCATAGCCCTGCAAGGCCAGCACCATGCCGATAAACAGGCCCGACACCACAATAATCAACACCGACAGCACACCGGCAAACCAGATTTCACGCATGGTGAGCCTGAAACGGACCAACGCCGTCGGTGAATGCCGTAATACCGATAACAAAAAGCGCCCGGCAAAACCAATCTTGATAAATGCATTGGTAAATGGCCGGCCAATTGCTGAAAAGAAACGGACAAAAGGATTGCCAGAGCGATCAGTCATGCGCCAACCCCAGATCAAGCGCATAGTCAGGCGCGGGTTTGTGGAACGGCAGCGGTCCGTCACGTTCACCATTAATAAACTGCTTGATGAAAGGCTCGCTCGAAGCGCGAATCTCATCAGGCGTCCCCTGGCCCACCACGCGGCCGCCAGAGAGGAAATACACGTAGTCCACCATGGCCAGCGATTCGGTTACATCGTGGGTGACGATGATCGAGGCGGCGCCCAGTGCGTCGTTAAGCTCCCGCACCAATTGGCCAATCGTGGACAGGGAAATCGGGTCCAGCCCGGTAAAGGGCTCGTCATACATCATCAGCATGGGGTCCAGCGCAATCGCCCGGGCCAGCGCGACCCGGCGCGCCATGCCGCCAGACAGTTCAAACGGCATCAGCGTATGCGCGCCACGTAAACCAACCGCTTGCAGCTTCATCAAAACCAGATCGCGAATCACGGTTTCTGGCAGATTGGTGCGTTCCCGCAGCGGAAAGGCAACGTTGTCGTACACCGAGAGGTCGGTGAACAAAGCGCCAAACTGGAACAGCATGCCCAGTTTGCGCCGCATGTTGTACATGGGGCCCTCTGACAGCATGCCGACGTCTTCGCCATCGACCATGACCGAACCAGACTGGGCTTTTACCTGGCCGCCAATCAGCCGCAGCAGCGTGGTCTTGCCGGAGCCCGACCCGCCCATGATCGCCACCACCTGGCCGCGCGCGACCGTCAGCGATACATCGGTGAGAATGTCGCGGTCGGAATAGCCAAAGCGGACCCGGTCGAGCTGAACAAGCGGGGATGTCATGCGAGCCTGGTTAGACTGATGAGTACAAGGGCTGCCTATTTTAGGTGGAAAGCGGCTTTGCCGCCAGTCCTATGAATATGTCATGACGTATCTTGCATACTATTCATTCAATTGGCGACAGGTAATGGACAGTCAGAATTATGTAAATTCCTGGCATTAACCAACATCAAGCTTTGCCGATCTGACAAAGCGTAGCGTTTGCTCATCATTGACTAAGCACTCGTCCTATATCCAGGGCTTTTGATGCGCAAAACGGCAAAATTCACATTCCTGCTCGTCCTCAGTCTGTTCGCGGTCGGTTGTGCCAGCGAAGTGGGACAGGTATCGCTGCCTGTGGGCCATTTGAATGGCTCGCTACCGCCGATCGCTGTTGCACCGCCCAGCCCGGCGGTGGTAAGCGCACCCAGACCCCTCGCCCCGAAGCCCCCGCTGTATTCCGTGGTGGCCTACAAACTGCCCGTCGCATCGTTGCTGTTTACACTAGCGCGTGACGCCAAAGTCAATGTCGATGTTTCCCCGCAACTGACTGGCGAAGTCTCGCTGAACGCGCACGACCAGACCCTGCCGCAAATCCTTGAGCGCATCTCGCGCCAAGTACCTTTGTACTGGTTCATGACGGATGGCGTATTAACCGTTATGCCCGATCAGCCCGTCTGGCGCACCTATCAGGTGGACTATTTCAATCTGTCCCGAAGGGTGAAGTCTTCGGTCAGCCTGGCGACCTCGGTGGGGCCTACGGGAGGCGTCACTGGCACGGCAGAACGCAACGCCAACAGCTCTACCACTGATGTTCTGACCAGCGCTGACAACACGTTCTGGGAGCGCCTGGAAACCCAGTTGCGGGCCATGGTGCACGCCGTCTCTCCGGGGGTGTCCCGCCCACAGACGCTTACGCCAGGCATGCTCGCCGCCGCGGCGGCAGATGCGGCAGTGAGCCGGGGTAATAGCGGGCTGGAGGCCGCAGAGCGACTCTCCCGCATTGAGAAAAACCTTGCTGATGCCGGGCGGGCAGGGGGGCCTGCGGTATCCAGCAACCCGGCCCCCGCCCCGGAGCCCGGCAATCAAGTGCTGATCCACCCGGAAACCGGCGTGATTTCGGTTTTTGCCAGCGCGGCAGAGCAGCGACAAGTGGCGGACTATCTGACCGCGCTGAAATCCAGTGCCGGCCGCCAGGTGCTGATCGAAGCCACCATTGTCGAAGTTTTGTTATCCGACCATTACCAGGCCGGTATTGATTGGGGCTGGTTGGCGGCAACGGATCGGGGCTGGCGGTTGGCACAGCAAGTCACCGCGAGCAACCTTGTCGATGCGCCATTGGCGCTCTTGGGCTACAGCAGCCAGAGCTTTAACCTCACCGTCAAACTGCTGGAACAATTTGGCCGCACGCGTGTGCTGTCCAGCCCCAAGATTGTGGCCCTCAACAACCAGCCGGCCGTGATGAAGGTCGTGGACGAGCAGGTGTATTTCACGCTGGAACAAATTGAAGAACAAAACGGTGACGGGGTGGTGACCCAACGGCGTTATCAAAGCCAGTTGCATACCGTACCGGTGGGACTGGTGATGCAGGTGCTCACCCAGATTTCCGGTTCGGGCGAAATCTCGCTCAATGTGCGGCCCACGATTACCAACATCCGTGGCTGGGTAGATGACCCGGCGGTTGCGCTGTTGTCCCGCGATGCCGACAAACCGGTGGTCAGCCAGGTGCCCGTGCTGCAAGTGCGGGAGTTCGATGCCACCTTGCACGTACCGTCCGGCCAACTGGCCATCCTGGGCGGCCTGATCCAGGACGTGCGCAGCGACAATCGCACGGGGGTTCCCGGCCTGTCGCGGCTGCCGGGGGTGGGCGATCTGTTCAGTTACCGTGACGACACTGCCCGGCGGGTGGAGCTGGTGATTTTTCTGCGGCCACGGGTGCTCGACAATAGCCCGGACATCCTGACGGGGGCCGGTGTGCAAGTGCCGGATGCACATTTCTTTGATGCCAGCGTCGGGCAGGATTTATCCGCATGGCACAGTGGTCAGGTGTCTGCGCCATGAAGCACCAGATTGTATTGAGTGCTGGATTATTCCTGCTGGCGGTGGCTGCCATATTACTCTGGCCAGTTCCGCCCGCAGCTCAGCCAGCCGCTGCATCCAGCCAGGCTGGTGATGACGAAGCATGGTTGCAAAGCCATCTGGCGGCCACCCCGGCAAAACGGGAGGGCGGCCAGTGAACCCGCAACAACACACCCTGGCCACCCTGTTGCTGGATTGCGGCCTGATTGATGCAGACGTCCTTGCCGTGGCGCAGGCAGAACAGCTGCATTCCGGCCTGGCGCTGGGCCCGCAACTACTCGCGCTGGGTCTGGTGGATGAAACGCGCCTGGCCCATGCCATGGCTGACTTTGCGGGCGAAACTGAAGCTGCACCGTCTCGCCTCGAACCTGACCCGGCTGCGGTCGCGCTCATGCCAGAAAACATGGCGCGGGAGTGGCAGGTTTGCCCAGTGGCGTGGCAAGCGCACGTCGGCGTGCTGTTGCTGGCGCTGTCCACGCCAAAACCACTAACCGCACTGGACCGCCTGCGCTGGCAACTGGCAGGCGTGCGGGCGTTGCGCGTGTGTTATGTAGCGCAATCCACACTCCAGTCCTGGCAAGATGCCTGTTACCCACGCCAATTGCAGATCGACCCGCTACTGGCCGCGCTGGACGCCGGCGACACCCAGGGTGCGGCGAACCCGGTGGCGCAACTTGTCCAGCAATTGCTGGATCACGCCCTCCACCAGCGGGCATCCGATGTCCATTTCGAGCCAGAAGCCGCCTTTGTGCGGATTCGCTACCGTGTTGATGGGGTGATGGTTCCGGTGCGTATCTTGCATAGCCGGTTCTGGAGCCCGATGCTGGTCAGGCTCAAAGGCCTGGCCGGGATGGATATCACGGAAACGCGCCGGGCGCAGGATGGCCGGTTCAGCCTGGCTTCTGGTGTGGATATCCGCGCGGCCAGCTTGCCGGTAGTTCATGGAGAAAACCTGGTTTTGCGCCTGCTGGAGCGCAACCGCGCGCTGCTGCAATTGCACGAACTGGGTTTGAGTGAACAGGCGCTTGCTGCGCTGCAAGCGTTGATTCGCCGCCCGGCCGGCTTGATCTTGCTCACCGGCCCGACTGGCTCCGGCAAGACCTCCACCTTGTATTCAATCCTGGCGCATCTCAACAGCAGCATGGTCAACATCATGACGCTGGAAGACCCGGTGGAGTACAAGCTCGCCGGCGTGCGGCAAAGCGCGGCGGGGGACAGTGGGCTGGCGGATTTTGCCGACGGTGTGCGGGCTTTGTTGCGGCAAGACCCGGATATCATCCTCATCGGTGAAATCCGCGATACCCCCACCGCCCAGGCGGCGATACGTGCCGCCATGACCGGGCACCTGGTGCTGGCGACGCTGCACGCCAACTCTGCTGCTGGCGCACTGCCACGCTTGCTGGATCTGGGCATCAGCGCGGCGCTCATGGCGGATAACCTGCTGGGCGTGATTGCCCAGCGTCTGGTCCGCAAACTCTGCGTGCATTGCCGCAAAGCGATTCCGGCGGCGGAACTGCCCCAGCACCCCGTCGCGCTGGGCGAGCAGCCCACCGTTTTTGCCGCTGTGGGTTGCCCCCGTTGTGACGGGCGGGGCTATCGGGGGCGCCTCGCCATCATGGAGCAATTGTTGCTGACGCCGGAGCGGGTGGATTTGCTGCTCCAGCCCGCCCACCGGCGCGCCGCGTTGGCGCAAGCGCGGCAAACCGGATATCGCTCTTTGCAAGATGAGGTGGCCGCTTGCGTTGCCGCTGGCCTGACCGACCTCGCGGAGGCACAGCGCGTCGTTGATTTTACGGCGGCGGACTAACCCATGCGCTATCGCTACCGGGCCATCTCCGCTGAGGGCAAGCGCCTGCAAGGCGAAGGCCATGCTGACTCTTTGATCACGCTGGAAGCCGATCTGGCCGGGCAATCCATCACGCTGTTACACGCCCGGCCAGTCAGGGGCACCCGTCGACAAGACCCGGGCTGGCGCGCACGTGGGGACTTCTGCTTTCACCTGGCCCAGTTGCTGGCGGCCGGTATTTCTTTGCTGGAAGCGCTGGCGTTGCTGGCCAACGCGCTACCGGCAGGCCCGCTGGCATACGCCTTGCCGGATGTACTGAACCGCATTCGCAACGGTGCGGCTTTTTCCGCCGCGCTCGCGGCGCATAGCCGGTGCTTTGGTGTTGCGCTGGTGTGTGGGGTTAAAGCGGGCGAAACCAGCGGTCAGCTGGTGGAGGTTCTGCAAGACCTGAAAGACAGTTTTCTCTGGCGCGAAGACATGGCGAACAAGACGCGCAAAGCGCTGTATTACCCGGCATGTGCCTCCCTGGTCATGCTGGGCGCCACGGTTTTTCTGCTGACCAGCGTGATGCCGCAGGTCAGGGACTTTGTCATGGACACCGGCGGCAGCTTGCCCTGGTCCACCCGTCTGTTGCTGGCTGTCAGTGACGGGCTCCTGCATTTTGGCGGCTGGCTGGCCTTGGGCCTGGCGGCAATGGCGATGGCGTTGCTGGCCTGTATCCGCCGCTCCAGTGTGCGTGCCGACCGCCTTCTGATGCGCTTGCCCGTGGCGGGTACATTGCTGCATCAATCTGCCCTGGCCCAGTATGCGCGCCAGTTGGCCATGCTGTACGACGCGGGCGTTCCGCTGCTGGAGGCGCTGGATATTGCGGTGGCGACCTTAACCCGCCCGGCCCTTGCCACGACCTTGAGCCAGATTCGCCCAAAGGTAGAAGCCGGCGCAACGTTATCGCAAGCCTTCGCCAGTGTGGATGTCATCCCGCCTTTGCTGATGGCCATGTTGCGCACGGGTGAGGCGACGGGCCAGTTGGGGACATCGTTGCGCCAGGCCGCCCTGTATTACCAGCGATTGGTCGAGGAGCGTGCCCAGCGCCTGCAAAGCCTGATCGAACCCATGCTGACTCTGGTACTGGGTGGCTTGCTGGGCTGGATCATGCTGGCCGTGCTGGGCCCGGTGTTCGACAACCTGGCGCGCATGCGATGACTGACAGACTATTACTGATCGGGGCCGAAGGGTATTGCTGGTATCTCTGGCGGCGCGGGCGGTGGCAGGCCGGGCCGCAGGCCGCCGGCACGCTGCCATCCCTGCCGGAGGCATCCGTGCTGATGGTGCTGGATTTGCCGGAAGAAGAATGCGCATGGATCAACCTGCCCGATCTGAAGCCGGCAGACCGCAAACCCTGGCTGCGCGCCAGGTTGCAACAGCATTTCCCGGGCTGGTTTTGCGCAAAGGCGAGCATGGAGCCCACCGCGCAGGCGGTGTTGCATGGGCTTGCTGCGACGGAAAACACCACGGCTCTGGCGATGGCGTTTGTACAGAGCCCGGCAGCCCATATCAATGGCATCTGTTTTCAGTCCAGTTTGTTGGCTGAGGCCGGGGCCGCTGATGCCATCCCCCGACTGATTGTTGCACAGGGATTGCGTGGTGGTCTGCGTCATGCGCTGACGCAAAAGGGGCGCGTCCTGTTTACCCGCTTGTGTCAGGACGAACACCAGCCCGAGGGCGATCTCGTCACCACCTGCCGCCATCTGGATGAAGCCGGTTTGTTGCCAGCGCAACTGAGCGTGTGTATCGACCCGGAAAGCGGCCTGGATGAAGCCGCCGTCCGCACACTGCTGACGCAACACTGGCCGGACTTGCAACTGGCGGTCGCCAGCCGTTTTGCAAGTATCCACCCAGCGCAACGCAGCCGGGCTGCGCTGTTGCGTCACCGCGCCTGGCTAAATGGGCCCTTGCTGGTGCGACAAGCCCGCCAGCGTCTGAACCACCGCGGGTATTGGGGCGCTTTGGTATTGAGCGCACTGGCCATCGTTTACAGCGCCTTGTTGCTCTATTTATCCTGGCAAATGCCCAGCGGCATTGGCCGTGTGCCCGCCACAGCGACTCAAAGCGCCCGGTTTGCCGTGCTGGATCACGCCGCGCTGCAATTGCTGGAGGGGCGCGGCACGTCGATCACGCGGATGGGGTTGACTTCATAAATGCCGGGGACCTTGATCGAGCCGTAGATAGCGACTTGCGGATTGGCGGCCGGGATATGCAGCACATCGCCTGGCTGCAGCAAAATGTCGTGGCTCTTGTCGCCCTTGAGCAGCAGATCGTACAGGTCAAAGTGTGCCACGATCTGGCCGCCGCGCTTGATCTGGATATCGCGCATGCTACCGGCCGCGCTGGGGCCGCCTGCCGCAAACAAAGCGGTGACGAGGGTGGAGAGCGGGTTCAGCGTGTAGCTGCCTGGATTGGTGGCCTGGCCGGTCACAAAGATGGGCAGCATGCGCAACTGGCCCATATTCACCGAGACATCAAAGTTGCGGTAAACACGGCCGACGGCGTTGCTGATTTGCTGGCGCAGCATGCCGTAGGGCACCCCTGCGAGGTTGATATTGCCTACCTTGGGGATGAACACCGTGCCGTTGCGATCAATGACCAGTTGCAAGTCTGCGTCGATAGAGCCCCAGATGCGCACGCCAAACTGGTCGCCCGGGCCGAGTACATAGTCCGGGCCGACGGGTGAACTCTCGGTGGGTAAAAATGCCGACTGCCGCGCAAAGATACTTTGGCCAAATAGCGGCAGGGCGAGCCCGGCGGAACGGCACAGGTATTTCTGGAAATCCGTGAGGTCGCCGGAGCGACAAGTGAGCCGCTCCAGGGGCGCTGCCGGGGCCGGGGAAACCGGCATGACGTTACTGACAGGTGGCTTGGCCGGTTGGGGGAGCGTCTGGCTGTTGGACAGCGCTGGCGCACCGACTGGATAGAGGGGCGACGGCATCACGTCTGCGGCGAAGGCCGCAGTGGGTCCCGCGATGATGAGGGCGGTTGTGACAGCGATAAAACGGGTACGTCCAGACATCATAAGAACTCAGCAGGCAATCAAGAAACGCTGATATCTGGCCGGACGTGCCTGGGTTGAATCAAAGCAAACGTGGGGATATCAAGCAAGCCACGAAGCTTAGGGACTGAGGAATTATAAGAATATCGGAGGGGCCCTAAAATGACCGTGCGGTGAGAGCTGGATCACCCATGCAGGGTCGCACCGTACTGGCGCAACCATTGGCGGTGGTTTTTCCAGTCGGGCATCATTTTTTCCACTTCGGCCCAGAAGCGGGGCGAGTGATTCATCTCTTTGAGATGGGCCAACTCGTGGACGATGACGTAATCGATCACCGCGGGTGGCGCTTGCATCAAGCGCCAGTGAATGCGCACGTCGCCCGCCGCTGTGCAGGAGCCCCAGCGCGTGCTTGCACTGGTCAACAGAATGCGTCGCGGATTGACTTGCATATTTGGGGCAAAGTGGGCCGCACGCTGGGCAAAATAAATACGGGCGGTGGAGCGGCTAAAGCGGATGAAGGCGTCGCGGACGGCCTCAGGGCTTTCGGCCTTGCTGGCCAGGGCCAGGATGTTGTCGGTGAGTTTGCTGCGCGGGGCGGGCGCGGCAATCCGGCAAGGCTGCCCCAGCCACTGAATGGCCGCACCGTTGTGCAACAGCGCCGGTGGCGGAGGGGGCAGGCTTTTCAAGCGCGTCAGGTGGCCGCGTATCCAGGCAATTTTGGCGCGGATGGCGCGTTCTGCGTCGGCAATGGTTGCCCTGGCGGGGATGATCAGCGTCAACCCGCTATGGTCGATTTTCAGTCCGATTGAGCGGCGGCGGGCGCTGCGGGTCAGTACGTACTCCAGCACCTCGCCATCGGCAAGTTCAAGCTTTTGTGTGCCCATTTTTTGGAAAGCACGGCCCGGCACCCTGGATGCGGGCCTGTTCGGTTTCAATCCAGTTTTCTACTTCAACCGTGACTTCTTCTGCCACGCGATCCATGGTCTCAATGACCGGGCCAATCGACATGGTGATCATGCCCGGATATTTAAGGAAAGAATTACGTGGCCAGAATTCACCCGCATTGACCGCCACCGGCACCACCGGAATATGGAGGCTGGATGCCAGACGTGCGCCGCCGTGCTTGTATTTACCGCGCTGGCCCGGCGCAATGCGGGTACCTTCCGGGAAAATGGAAATCCACAGACCGTTATCGACCCGGTCACGGCCTTGTTCCATCAGCAGGCGCTGGGCTTCACCACGATTGGAGCGGTCAATGGCAATCGGCGCGGCAGCGCGCAGACCCCAGCCAAAAACCGGGATCATGAAGAGTTCGCGTTTGACCACAAATACGGCCGGCGGGAACACCAGTTGCAGGCCCATGGTTTCCCAGGCTGATTGGTGTTTGCACATGATCATGGCGGGCCCCTTGGGGATGTTCTCCCGGCCGACGATCTGGTACCGCAACCCGCAAATGACTTTGAGACACCAGATCAGGATGTGGCACCAGCCGGAGATGATCTTGACGCGAGTGTATTTGGGCAAGGGCAGGATCAGAAAGCAGATCACCGCGTAGATCGGCGTCACAATACAGAACACCAGCCAGTAAATGAGGGAACGCAACAACACCATGACAGGGGGACTTCCTTGCTTGTTGTTTGACCGCCGGGATCAGTTGCCGCTTAGCAAATGACGCGCCACCGCGGCGAGATCGTTGAAAACCAGCGTGCCGGCCGGCAGTTTGCCTGCGGCTTCGGTTTTGGCACCGTTGCCGGTGCGTACCAGAATGGGTTTGCCGCCTGCGGCGACAATACATTCCAGATCCCGCTGACTGTCACCGACCATGATGCAGTCGGCCGGTTGAATGTTATAGCGCCGTACAATATCCAGAATCATGCCGGGTAAAGGCTTGCGGCAACCGCAGTTGTCTTCCGGGCCGTGCGGACAGAAAAACACAGCGTCGATATGCCCGCCGGCTTCGTTCACGGCTTTATACATGCGGGCGTGGATCCGGTTGAGGGTTTCCACATTGTAGTAACCGCGTGCCACGCCAGACTGGTTGGTGGCGACCACCAGCGACCAGCCGGCGCGGGTCAGTTCACCCATGGCTTCCAGGCTGCCGGGAATGGGGATCCACTCTTCCGGCGACTTGATATATCCTGGGTCATCCTCGTTAATGACGCCGTCACGATCCAGAATCAGCAGTTTGAGTTGCATGTGAGGCATGACGGCACCCGGAGAGGTTATTCAGCCAGCAGCGACAGTTCTGCCACGCGGTTCATCAGTTCAGCCAGCCCCGCCAGCAAAGCCAGGCGGTTGTTACGCACGGCCAGATCATCAGCCATGACCATCACGCCATCAAAGAACGCATCGACCGGGGCCTTGAGGGCGGCCAGTTGCTTGAGCGCGCCAGTAAAGTCCTGCGCGGCCAATGCCGTGTTGACCGGGCCGGTGACTGCAACAGCGGCATTGTGCAGGGTTGTCTCCGCGCTTTCTGCAAATAGCGCCGGATTCAGCGCCGGAATGTCGCCTTCCACTTTCTTCAGAATATTGCGGATACGCTTGTTGGCCGCAGCCAGGGCGGTGGATTCTGGCAGTGCCTTGAATTGGGCAACCGCATCCAGACGCTTTTGCACGTCGTCCAGGCGCACCGGCTTGAGCGCCAGTACGGCGTCGATGTCGGCCGTGGGGTAGTCCGCTGCCAGGTAGTTGCGCAGGCGTTCTTGCATGAAGTCGAACACGCTATCGGCCACATCGTGGCTGACCACGCCCGCCGGGAAGGTGGCCGCAGTGGCAACCAGCAGCGATTTGAGATTGAGCGGCTGGTCCAGCAACATACGCAGCACGCCTAGTGCGGCGCGACGCAGGCCAAACGGGTCTTTGTCGCCGGTCGGGATCAGGCCAATGCCATAGATGCCGACAATGGATTCGAGTTTGTCCGCCAGCGCCACAGACAGGGCGATCGGGCCTTCCGGCAGTGTATCGCCGGCAAAACGGGGGTGATAGTGACCTTCAATGGCGCGCGCGACTTGCTCATCTTCGCCATCAATACGGGCGTAGTGCATGCCCATGATGCCTTGCAGTTCCGGGAACTCGCCGACCATGTCCGACACCAGATCGGCCTTGGCGAGGTATGCTGCGCGTTCAGCCAGCTTGCGGTCTGCACCCAAGGCTGCAGCAAATTCGCCGGCCAGACGGGCCAGGCGTTCCACGCGCTCATATTGCGTGCCAATCTTGTTGTGATACACCACCTGGCGCAGCTTGCCGACGCGGCCTTCCAGCTTGATCTTCTGGTCTTGCTCAAAGAAAAAGCGGGCGTCGGACAGGCGGGCGCGCAGTACGCGCTCATTGCCGTGAATGATATGCGACGGGTCCGCGGTTTCCAAGTTGGAGACGACCAGGAACCTGGGCAAGAGCTTGCCGTTGGCATCGAGCAGCGGGAAATACTTCTGATGCTGCTGCATCGAGAGGATCAGACACTCCTGCGGCACCTTGAGAAAGTCCGCGCTGAATTCGCCGGTATAGACCACCGGCCATTCGACCAGCGCGGTCACCTCATCAAGCAGGCCATCAGACGGGGCGATGGTCGCATCAATGGCATGCGCAGCCTGGGTCAGACGGTCTTCAATCAGATGCCGACGGGCCGCGAAGCTGGCGACTACTTTACCCTCTTCAAACAGCGTGCGGGCGTAAGTGTCGGCATTGGCCAGGCTGATTTCATCGGCCTTGGCGAGGAAACGATGACCACGAGTGATGCGGCCGGCATCCAGGTGCAGTGCCTTGGTGGGGATGACATCCGTGCCATGCAGGGCAATCAGGCCATGAATCGGGCGGATAAACTGACCATCGCGGCTGCCCCAGCGCATCATCTTGGGCGCCGGCAGTTTTTTGAGTGCCAGTTCAACGAGGCCAGACAAGACACTGGTCAGCGGCTCGCCGGTTTTGGTAGTACGGAACACAAAGACATCTTGTTTGCCGTCGTGACCTTTTTCCAGCTGGTCAGGGGTGACGCCACAAGAACGGGCAAAGCCGGCCAGCGCCGGTGTGGGTTGGCCATCCTTGAAGCCAGCCGCGACGGCCGGGCCTTTTTTCTCGATGGCTTGATCAGGCTGCACCGCCAGTACGCCGGGAATCGACACGGCAAGGCGGCGAGGGCTGGCAAACGGGTGAAACTCAACGTCCTTGCTCACAAAACCCAGACGGGCGAGTTCATCAAACAGTGTCTGGGCAAACGAGGCGCCCAGACGGGGCAGCGCCTTGGGCGGCAGTTCTTCAGTAAAAAGTTCGATCAGCAGGGTTTGCGACATCGTTGTTTACTCGTTCTTGGCTTGGTCGTCTTCGTGCTTCATGATCTGGCAGACCTGCTTCACGAAGTCCGAACCGTAGGTATCGGGGGCGGGGGTTTCGAACTCCCACTGGTAGCCGGGCACGTCATAGCGGGCGACGATTTCATCGTCTTCCGAGCGCAGTTCTACCGCGATGCCGGCCATGCGCCCGCTGGGGCAATCAATGGCCTGGCGCATGTATTTCTTGCGGTAGATGCCTTTGGACGTGCCATCCACCTGGTTTTGCTTGAAGTGCTGCAACATCCACACATAGGTGTAGTTAGCGTCGGCATCACGTTCGTGATGACCGATGGATTTGATATCCGCCAGCACTTCAAAGTCTGCCATGTCACCGTACGAGCGCCATTCGCCTTCTCTGGGGACCGGCTGCGGGCCATGAGTGCCATCGTCAAACTTGCCACAGGCAGTCAGGGCAAGGGCGGCAAGGAGGAGGGCGGCGTAAAGACGCATCTTAGGGCTCAGGCCTGCGGTTTGCACATGGGAAAGCCCAGTGCCTCGCGCGAATCGTGATAGGCCTGCGCGACCAGTCGGGCCAGCGTGCGGATACGGCCAATGTAGGCGGCGCGCTCGGTGACCGAGATCGCCCCGCGGGCATCCAGCAGGTTGAAGGCGTGCGCGGCTTTCAGAATCATCTCGTAACCTGGCAGCGCCAGGCCGGCTTCCAGCAGCTTGCCGGCTTCGGCCTCAAAGCTGTTGAACAGGCTCAGCAACAACTCGACATTGGAATACTCGAAGTTGTAGGTCGATTGCTCGACTTCATTCTGGTGATAGATATCGCCGTAGGTCACCACCTGGCCATCCGGATAACGTGTCCAGATCAGGTCATAGACGTTTTCTACGCCTTGCAGATACATGGCCAGCCGTTCAGTGCCGTAGGTGATTTCACCCAGCACCGGCTTGCAATCCAGGCCGCCCACTTGCTGGAAGTAGGTGAATTGCGTGACTTCCATGCCGTTCAGCCAGACTTCCCAGCCCATCCCCCAGGCGCCCAGCGTCGGGTTTTCCCAGTCGTCTTCGACAAAACGGATGTCGTGTACGGTCGGGTCGATGCCCAACTCACGCAGCGAACCCAGGTACAGGTCCTGGATGTTATCCGGCGACGGTTTGAGCACCACCTGAAATTGATAGTAGTGCTGCAGACGATTGGGGTTTTCGCCGTAACGGCCGTCTTTCGGGCGGCGCGACGGTTGTACATAGGCGGCGTTCCACGGCTCTGGGCCAATGGCGCGCAGGAAGGTGGCGGTGTGTGAGGTCCCGGCACCCATTTCCATATCGTACGGTTGCAACAAGGCACAGCCCTGGCGCGCCCAGTAGGTTTGCAGGGTAAGCAGGATTTCCTGGAAAGTCAGCATTCGTTGTTCTCGGCCGTAGCAGGCGGTGGTCCACTCTAAACCCGCTGATTCTACTTGCAATTGGCCCATTTGGGTTACGTTGCTGCGCTGGATTCCTCCGCCAGCTGTGCCATGCACCAGGCGTGAAAGCGCTGCATGCCTTGGGTCGGGACCTTGTCGCGCGCGCGAATCAGGTAAAAATGCCGCGTCAGATCAAGGTCGGGTGCACCGACCGCGACCAACTCGCCGCGCGCCAGTTCACCCCCGACGGTGCGCCGGGAAAGACACGCCAGCCCAAGCCCCGCCCGCACCGCGCCCTTGATGGCTTCGCTACTGCCCAACTCCAGCGCAACATCAAGGCTGCCGACCAGGGGGGCCAGCGCGCCGGATAACACTTCGCGCGTGCCAGAGCCTGGCTCACGCAGTAGCCAGCGCTGGCTGGCCAGTTGTTGCGGTGTGGCAGATACACCGGCCAGCGGGTGATCCGGCGCGGCGACGATGACCAGTTCATCACGCAACCAGGGTTCAATCAGGATGCGCGCATCGTCGCAAATGCCCTCAATCAAACCCATGTCGGCTTCAAATGCGGCAACGGTGGCGACGGCATCGGCGGTGTTACCAATTGCCAGTTCAATCCGGTTTGCGGGCGCCTGCTGCAAAAAGCGTGCAATCAACGCCGGCATGACGCGGTTGCCAATGGTGGAGCTGGCATACAAGCGCAAACGGGCTGGCGCGTCGGTATTGAAGCGGCTTTCAATCTCGCTGGCTTGTGCCAGTACGGCTTCGGCCTGGGGCAGCAACCAGCGACCATGCTCGTTCAGTTCCAGTCGTCGCCCTACGCGATCGAACAATTGCACGCCCAGCCGCCGTTCCAGTTCACCCAGCGCGCTACTGGCCGCCGATTGCGACAGCCCGATCTGTTCTGCCGCCGCAGTGACGCCGCCGGCACGCGCGGTTGCCAGAAAAATCTCCAGTTCGCGCAGGGTGAGTTTGATCATCGATTTTTCCGATTGGTTGTAACGAAACTATTGGTTATTAATATATAACCAAAAATAATATTATGACGTTGTCGATCTGGATGTGCCGAGGCAAGTCATGGAAAACATTGAACAAAAATCAGCAATGGCAAGGTTTGAACTGGCCAGTGCTACGGCTGGGCTGTGGCGCTTTGGTCCCGGCCTTGTCCTGACGCTGGCACTGGCGGCCGCGGCCATGTGGCTGGCCGGGCTGCCGGCTCTGTCAGCAAGCGGTTTGTCCGCCCTGACGCTGGCGATCGTGGGCGGCATGGTCTTGGGCAATACAGCGTATCCGGCCATGGGGGCCACGGCAGGTGCCGGCGTGGGTTTCTCCAAACAAAAGCTCCTGCGCCTGGGCATTATTCTTTATGGATTTCGCCTGACTTTTCAGCAAATTGGTGCCGTCGGTATCTCTGCCATCCTGATCGACGCCCTGGTGCTGACGAGCACGTTGTTCATCGCTTATCAGGTCGGTACCCGCTGGCTCAAGCTGGATAAGCAAACGGCATTGCTGATCGGTTCTGGCAGTGCCATTTGCGGCGCAGCCGCCGTGCTGGCGACCGAGCCGGTGCTGCGCGCCAAACCGTCAACGGTGACCATTGCGGTATCGACGGTGGTGGTGTTCGGCACGCTGTCCATGTTTGTATACCCGGCGCTGTACCCGCTGGTGCATCACTTGGGTTGGGCGGTGTCGCCACAGGCATTCGGCATCTATACCGGCTCGACCATTCATGAGGTGGCGCAAGTGGTTGCGGCGGCCAGCCAGGTCAGTGCGGCCACCGCAGACACCGCCGTGATTGCCAAGATGATCCGCGTGATGATGCTGGCGCCATTCCTGATTGCCGTGTCCTGGTGGATGGCCCGCACGCCGCAAGCCCGGCATGAAGGCCAGCGTGGTGGCATCACCATCCCGTGGTTTGCCGTGCTGTTTATTGTCATGGCGGGTGTGCATTCACTGGGCTGGGTGCCGCAGCCGGTGGTCAATGGCTTGCTGCAACTCGATACATTATTGCTGGCCATGGCGATGGCTGCGCTGGGTCTGGATACCCGCATCACCGCCATCCGCGCCGCCGGGGTCAAACCCTTGCTGCTGGCAACGCTGCTGTTTGCCTGGCTGATTGCAGGTGGCGCGGTCATTAACGTGGGTGTGCGGGCGCTATTGCATATCTGAACGCGGGTGCAGGTACGGCTATAAGACAAATCCGTACCTGCTGACACAAAAATGACCTGTGACACAGGGCCTGGCTTGCCCTATGCTTGGGCAAAACCTCGGCTGCACCGCCAGCGTGCCCGCGCCAATCAACGCCCTTGAGTTACCGGTTTCATGAAATTTCCCCTCTTTGTATGTCTTGTGGCGGCCAGTGTGGTCGCTCAGGCCCGGATTGACCTTTCCTCTTTGCGTGAAGCAGCCCGCAGTCGGGATTTGCCGGCGCTTGCCCGCATGGCAGATGGTGCGCAGGGCGATCCGCTGGAAATGTACCCGCGCTATTACCTCTTGAGCACGCAGCTCACCAGTGTTTCCGCTGAGGATGTCGATGCATTCCTTGGTCGCTACGATGGCACGCCGCTGGCAGATCGTCTGCGCCAGGACTGGCTCAAGGAACTGGCGCGCCGGCAAGACTGGCCACACTACCTGGCAGACTATCCAAAACTGGATTCGCCCTCCGTCGATTTGCAATGCCTGAATGCGCAGGCGCGCTTTGCCACACAAGGCAGTGCCGATGTCTCGGGTTTGCGCGGCCTGTGGTTTACCGAAAAAGGTCAGCCCGAAAGTTGCGCACCGGTGTTTGATGCGCTGTTTACCGCAGGGCAGCTGACTGAAGAAGATGCCTGGACGCGTGTACGCATGGCCTTGTCGGCTGGGCGGAGCGAATTTGCTGCACAACTGGCCCCGCGCGTTGGCTTTCCGCCAGAGTTGACCGTGCGGGCACTGGGTCAGGCGGCCAATGCGGCGCAGGCCCCCAAGGTCCTGGCCCGGCTGGACTTCAGCCGCCGTGCTGCGCGTGAAACAGCGCTCTTTATTGTGCAGAAAACCGCCCGTTCAGACCCGGACGCCGCCGCTGACATGGTTGAGTCGCTCAAGGGCAAGCTCAGTGAGAGCGATCGGCGCTATGCCTGGCAACAGATTGCAGAAATTGCCGCCAAAAAGCAGCATCCGCTGGCGAGCACCTGGTTTGCCAAAGGTGGTCTGGAAGGGCTGGATGCCGATGGCCGCGCGTGGTCGGTACGTGCGGCCTTGCGTGCGGGCGACATGAATGCCGTGCTCGATCGCATCGTTGCCATGCCCCAGGAGCAGGCGAACGAGAATGCCTGGCGGTACTGGTATGCCCAGGCACTCAAGCGCGCCAATCGGGCCACCGAAGCGGCGCCGGTCCTGTTGCAACTGTCGGCAGGGGATGATTTCTATTCGTTGCTGGCGCGGGAAGAATCGGGCCCAACCCTGACCGCGGCGCCGCAAAACTATGTGCCGGTGGATCAGGATGTACGGACTGTCGCGGCTAAACCGGGCGTGATCCGCGCGTTGGCACTGTATGACCAGAACTGGCGGGTAGAAGGCGTGCGGGAATGGAACTGGGCGATGCGCGGGCTTTCTGACCAGGAACTCGTGGCCGCAGCGGTGCTGGCAGAGCGCAACAAGATTTATGACCGCTCGATTTACGCCGCTGAGCGCGCACGAGCACTGTCGCCGCTGAGCCTGCGTTATCCCACTCCGTATCGCAACCAGGTTGAGCGTGAGGCGCGCAATCAGGGCCTGGACCCGGCATGGGTGTACGGCCTGATCCGCCAGGAAAGCCGTTTTGTGGCGGATATCCGCTCTGGCGCAGGTGCCACCGGCCTGATGCAGCTGATGCCCACAACAGCGCAATGGGTTGGCCGCAAGAACGGGCAGAAGAAGATTGATCTGTCGTCCTTGACGGACCCGGATGTTAACGTCAGCTACGGTGCTTACTACCTGAAGTACATTCTGGACCGGCTGGGCGGTCAGGCCATTCTGGCCACCGCTGGCTACAACGCCGGGCCTGGCCGGGCCAAAGCATGGCAGGACGACAACCGCCAGCTTGATCCGCTTGTCTATATTGAAACGATCCCGTTTGAAGAAACACGGGATTACGTGAAAAAGGTCATGACCAACGCCCAGCTGTACGGTGCCACGTTTGGCGAGACCACACCGTTCCACCAGCGTCTGACGCCCGTGCCAGGCAAGAACGCAGACGCAGCGACGATCGACGCCCCTTAAGACCGGGCCAGCGGAGGCAAGGCATGGCGCTACAGGCAAACCGGCCGCATGTGTTGTTGATTGGCGGTAGTGGCTTTATAGGCCGGGCGCTGACGGCCCGGTTATGTCGTGATGGGTATGAAGTCACCATTCCCACTCGTGACCGGGAACGTGCCCGCGCGCGCCTTTTGACCTTGCCGGGTGTCACGGTGGTGCAAGCCAACGTATTTGATGGCGCCACGCTGGATAGTCTGGTGCCGGAACAAGGCGTCGTGATCAATCTGGTGGGCATCTTGCAAGGCTCGCAACGCCAGTTTGAGCATGCCCACGTCACGCTGACCCAGCGTATCCTCACTGCTTGCCAGCGTCATGATGTTCAGCGTTATCTGCATATGAGCGCGCTGGGGGCAGACCCGAACGGCCCTTCCATGTATCAGCGCAGCAAAGGGCAGGCCGAGGAACTGGTGGCGCAAAGCCCGTTGCCCTGGACTATTTTTCGGCCCTCTGTTGTGTTTGGAGAGGAAGACCAGTTCCTGAACCTGTTTGCCCAGTTGCAGGCGCTGGCCCCGGTTGTGCCGCTGGCCTGCGCCCGGGCGCGGTTCCAGCCGGTGTGGGTCCAGGATGTGGTGGAAGCCTTTGTGGCGGCCCTGCGGCATCGGGACTGGATCGGCCAGCGCTTTGATCTGGCGGGCCCCAAAGTCTATACCCTTGCCGAACTGGTGCATTACGCCGGGCGTATCAGCGGTCACTCGCGCACGGTGATTCCGCTGCCGGACTGGGCCGGGCGCTTACAAGCCGCGCTGATGGCATGGTTACCCAACCCCCCGATCTCGCGCGATAACCTCAATTCCATGCAGGTAGATAATATCTCCAGCCAGCCCTTTGCACCGGTGCGCCTTGGGTTTGCGCCCACGGCGCTGGAGTCAGTCGCTCCGGCGTGGCTTTCGGTGCGGGCCCGCAAAGGGCGCTATGCCCGTTGGCGCGCCCGGCACCCGCGATAACGCGGCGTCATTTTGTAGCTTTTTCCAGCGCCTTGATGCGCCTACACTGAGTTCACCGTTTTCTCTTCCCTTAGATAGACAGGAGTGTCGTTCCATGGCTCAAATCCTGATTGGCAATCTGCCGCCGGATGTTTCCCTTGATGATTTACGCGCCATGCTGGTTGAATTGGGTGTGCCCAAGCTGGGCGAGATCACCATGGCCGAAGGCGCAGAGCGCACAGCCGCACTGGTCACCATTGACTTGCCTGATGTCGACGTGGGCGCCATTTCGCGCCAGCTGGAAGGCCATCTGTGGCGTGAGCGCCAACTGCGCTGCGCCCATAGCACGCTGGGTTGGGGTAACTGATAACAAGGGCTGGATCACTGGCCCCACTGGAGAGCGCAATGCGCATTGCGGTATTTGATACCAAACGTTATGACCGCAGCGGCCTCGAGGAGGCTGCCGGCAAATTTGGTTACGAACTGACCTTTTTTGAAGACCGACTTAACCACAATACCGTTCCGCTGGTGGCGGGCCATGACGTCGTTTGCCCATTTGTAAACGATCGGCTTGATCGCGCCGTGCTCGAGCAAATGGCAAAGCTGGATGTGCGTCATGTTGCCTTGCGTTGCGCCGGTTTCAACGGTGTGGACATTGTCGCTGCGGCGGAACTGGGTATCGCCGTGACGCGCGTGCCGGCTTATTCACCGGAAGCCGTAGCCGAACATGTGTTTGCACTGTTGCTCACCCTGGTGCGCAAAACCCACCGCGCTTACCAGCGCGTGCGTGAAGGCAACTTTTCGCTGGACGGGCTGGTCGGTTTCAATCTGCATGGCCGTACCTTTGGTGTGATTGGCGCGGGCAAGATTGGTGTGGCAGCGATGAACATCGCCAAGGGCTTTGGCTGCCGCGTGCTGGCCTATGATCGCTACCCCTCGGCCGAACGGGCCGCGCAGATCGGTTGCGAGTTTGTGGACATTGATACTTTGCTGGCGCAATCGGACATCATCTCTTTGCATGCGCCGCTGACCGCAGAAACGCATCATCTGATCAATGCCACCGCGCTGGCCAAAATGAAGCATGGCTCGGTCATTATCAATACCAGCCGGGGTGGGCTGATTGATACCAAGGCCTTGATCAAGTCCCTCAAAACCGGGCAACTGGCGGGCGTGGGGCTGGATGTGTACGAGTATGAAGAAGGCGTGTTCTTTGAAGACCTGTCGCACCAGGCGCTCAAGGACGACATGCTGGCACGGCTGACCACCTTCCCGAACGTCATGATCACCTCCCACCAGGGGTTCCTGACCGATGAGGCGCTGGCCGCCATTGCCCATACCGTCATGGAAAACATTGCTGATTATCAAAATGGACAGCCGCTGGTGAATGCAGTAAAACCCGGTGCATGAGCTCACCCCACCGGTTTTCGCGCTGGCTTCCGCTGATTCCCGGGCTGCTGGCCGGCGTGTTTACGCTGGCGTTTGCAGCCTGGCTGCTGCAATCACGCGATGAAGCCTCCAGTCAACGTTCCACCTTGCTGGAACAGGATTTGCTGTGGCAAAAGCAGGCCATTGAGCAGCAGATTACCTTTGACGTGCAGTCGCTTAACGGGCTGGCTGCCACGCTCAATGTCACCGACGTCAATACCGCCATCTTTGAGGCACGTGTCCAGTCCCTGATCCAGACCAGCCCGGAAATCGCCAGTTTCTCGGTGCAGGATGGCAAAGGCACCGTGCTATGGCATGCCGCCACACAGAACAACTGGTCCGTGCCGTATGAAGGGCGGGGCGGCTGGAGCGATATCAACACCTCGCACGGTGAACCCAAAGTGACCTACGCTGTGCTCACGCCCGATCGCAAGCGTTACGTGGTCGCGGTGTTTGCGCTGGATACGCTGTTGCAACAGCAGGTGCCGTGGTGGATTGCCCAGCGCTACCAGATCTCGTTGCTGGATGCGCAAGACCACCCACTCGCGGCCAAGTTTCAGCGGCAGCTCGATACCACCGGGCTGTCGCACACCATTTTGCTGACCGCGCCGCCGCTGGCGCTCAAGCTCAAGGGCGACCTGTATGCAGGTTCGGTCACCGCGACGGGCGACATCCTGCCAGCCTTGATGCTGGTGCTGGCCATTGCCATGCTGGCCTCTACCGCGGCGCTCAATCGCATGATCCGGGTGCGCGCACAAGCGGAAGAACGGCTCAAGGCGGAGGTGGCGTTCCGCCATGCCGTAGATACTTCGCTGGTGTCGGGCATGATCGCGTTTGATCGGCGCGGGCGCATCATTTACACCAACCGTGCCTTTGGCGAGATGGTGGGTTACAGCGCACAAGAACTGCGTGAAGTACGCCCGCCCATGCCGTACTGGCCGCCCGAAGAAATCGAACGCTGCCAGGCCACCTACGACGCCATCATTGCCGGCCACAACGAGCCGGCCGGTTTTATGGTGCGGCTGATGCGGCGTAACGGCGAGCGCTTTGATGTACGTATCCACGCCTCACGCCTTGTGGATGGCGATGGCAATCATATTGGCTGGATGGGCTCGCTGCACGACGTGACGGAAATCCGCCGCGAACGCGAAGCCTTGCAAGCCTCGCACGAGCGCTTTGTGGCGGTCCTGAACGGGCTGGATGCCGCCGTGGCCGTCACCGATGCCGAAACCGGCGAACTGTTGATGTCCAACCTGCAGTTTGACCGGGCGTTCCAGCTGCCCGATCTGCGCGGTCGCTGCTGCATTGTGCCGCTGGTGTTGCGGCGGGCGGAGCCACCGGTGGACGCCGAGTGGTACGACACCTATCGGGATCACTGGTATCAGGTAAAAAGCCGGCAAAGCACATGGGTAGATGGCTCAGCCGTATGGCTGGAAATTGCCTCGGATATCACCGCGCTCAAATCGGGCGCTGAACGTGAACGCCAGCAGACCGAAGCCCTGCAACAAACGGGCCGCCTGATCAGCATGGGCGAAATGGCTTCCAGCCTTGCTCATGAACTCAATCAACCGCTGGGCGCGATTGCCAGTTATGTCTCTGGTTGCCGCAATTTGCTGGGCAGCCCGGAACCCAACTTGCCGCAACTGGGGCAGGCGCTGGATAAAATGGGTGAACAAGCCAAGCGCGCCGGTCATATCATTCGCGGTATCCGCGAGTTTGTGCAGCGCCGTGCCCCGCGCCGGCAGCGCTGTGATATCAATACGCTGCTGGATACGGTGCTCGGTTTGCTGGGGCATGAAATTGTCCGGCGCGGTGTGGAAATCAGTATTGCCCAGCACGAAGGCATGCCACCGATTTTTGCCGATGCGGTAATGCTGGAACAAGTCCTGTTCAACCTGATCAAAAACGCGCTGGAAGCCATGGATACTACGCCCCAGGACAAACGCACGCTGGCCATTGGTCTGTTGCGGGATGAAGGCGTACTGCGGGTAACTATTTCTGACCGTGGCACGGGGATTTCGCCGGCCCAGCGAGAGCAACTGTTCAAGCCGTTTTACTCAACCAAAGATACGGGTATGGGCATCGGCCTGAACATCTGCCGCTCCATCATCGAACATCATCACGGCCGCATGTGGGTGGAAGAAAATCCTGGCGGTGGCACACGTTTCATCTTTACGGTACCTTTTCCCGGCGTTGAAGAAGTCATCGCCGAACAGGAAATGTAGTCGAAAAACGAATACTACTTTTTTGCCCGGCCCAAACGCGATATAAAGGCGCTCTCTTCGCCACGCGTAATACAGACTCAAGGAGCTCCACCATGAAAGCCAACAACTTCGGCCGCATTGCTATCGTTGATGATGACGACGCATTGCGTGACGCGCTGGCCTGGCTTTTTTCCACGCGTGACCATGAAGTCCAGGCCTTTGCTTCGGCGGAGTCTTTCCTCGCTGACTACGCCCCGGAGCGCTTCAGTTGCCTGATCCTGGATGTGCGCATGCCAGGGATGAGCGGTACAGAACTGTTTGAACGCCTGAAAGAATACGCCTATACGCCACCCGTGATCTTTTTGACCGGCCATGGTGATGTCCCCATGGCGGTGGCCGCACTCAAAGGCGGAGCGGCAGATTTTGTCGAGAAACCGTTCAGCGATAACGAAATCGTCGATCTGGTTGAAAACTGCCTGCAGGCCGATACCCTGCGTCGCAATCAGTGGCAGGCCAAACACGCTGTGGAAATCCGTCTTTCCACCCTGACCCCGCGTGAGCGTGAGGTGATGAAACTCATCCTGACCGGGCGCTTGAACAAGCAGATTGCGGATGATCTCTCCATCAGCATGAAGACGGTGGAAGTTCACCGCGCCCGCATTCTGGAAAAAATGCACGTCAAAACCGCCATGGAACTGGCCGCGCTCTTGCGTGACGCGCAGATCAATACGCAGGAAGCAGAGTAAACTGACGAACTGGCCGGCCAACGCCGGCCAGTTCGTCTGACTACACCACAAGCGCATGAACCAGCCCCTGACAATCCCCCTGAAAAAAGCCGGCAAGGCCAAAGTGCCTTTGCTGATGGTGGTTTCTCCTGCCAAAACCCTGGATTACACCTCGGATCTGCCGACCGACCGTCATAGCAAGCCCAAGCACCTGGCGCAGGCGGCGCCGCTGGTAGAGATCCTCAAGGCCATGACCCCGCTCCAGATCAGCCAGTTGATGGATATCTCGGACGACCTGGCCGTACTCAACGCCGGCCGTTTTCAATCCTGGCGTACGCCTTTCACGCGCAAGAACGCACGGCCGGCCGTATTTGCGTTTAAAGGTGATGTGTATGAGGGGCTGGACGCCGGCACGCTGGACGATGCCGCACATGATTATCTGGAACGCCATCTGCGCATTCTCTCTGGTTTGTATGGCATCTTGCGGCCCTTTGACCTGATCCAGCCGTATCGGCTGGAAATGGGCCGCCCGCTGACCAATCCACAAGGCAAGAATCTCTATGCCTGGTGGGGCACAACCCAGACCGACAGTATCAATGCCGACAAGCCCGCCGTGCTGGTCAATCTGGCCTCGGACGAATACTTCAAGTCCGTCAAACCCAAAGCGCTCAACTGCCCGGTGATCACCCCTGTGTTTGAGGATTACAAGAACGGCCAGTACAAAATCATCAGCTTCTTCGCCAAACGGGCGAGGGGACTGATGGCTCGCTACGCCGCGCAAAATGCCATTACTGACCCGGAGCAACTCAAGGGCTTTGATCTGGATGGTTACGCGTATGCGGCGCAAGAAAGTGACGCCATGCGGTGGGTGTTCCGGCGACGGCTGGCAGACTGACCTTGAGGATGAGGCCGATCTGAAAAAGAAAACCCGACCGCAATACGGTCGGGTTTTTTCTTGTCACGAGCGCCGTTATAACTTGCGCAAATACCAACTGGCGCGGGGCGGATTGTCTGTGCTGTTGCCGGCAGGCGTGACCGAGAGCAAGGCAAATTGCCAACGCGCCCCGGTTTTATCGACCAGAATTACCGGCTGGCCGGGCACGACCAGTCTCCCGGCATCATCCTGATCTTGCAAGGTGACGCGATCGCCTTGAATCAGCAAGCGCCAAGTGTTGAGTAGACGGCTACCGCTCTGGCCGTTCTGGATGAGCGATAACCACGGCGCGGACTCATTCGGCCTGGAAAAATGCAGAAAGGTCGCTGAACCGCCGGGGTTGGGCGCCATTTGCAAAGTCACCGTTTGCTTGCCCAGCCGGGTAGGCAGGCCTGCCGGCCAGCCGGCCACAGAGACAGCGCGTTGCAGCGTGAACTGCAACTCTCCGTGGCGATTGACCGCAGGGAGTGTCAGCGTGGCCGACTGTTGCTGCTTGGACTGCCCGGTGATCTGTAAAGTCGCAGGTACGTCAGTGGCCCAGGTCGGACCTGCTGTCAGTAACAATGCGAGTGCCCATGGACGCAGCTGCATCAGTGCCCCCTGTTCTCAATGGCGTTGCAAGCGCGCGCGCACTGCCGCGGACAACGGTTCTTCCGCGAGCACCGGCATACGGGTATTCAAGACCGGATCATAGGGCGCGGTCTGCGTGCTGCTGGTGCTAGCTGAACGCAGGCTGATGCCCGCGTAGTGGCTGAGCGGATACCGGGCAAAAGACAGCGTCAGGTTATTCCAGTCGTTGTAGTCCGTCATGTTTGTGTCGTAGGAGGAATCTGCGCCGCCATCGACGATGTGGACAGATTCCGGGGCCGTGGTGAGCGCACCAGAGAGATCCCAGTCACCGAACGCACCCGCTGCGATTGTACGGCCAACCACATTGCCCTCAATCAGCGCGGATTCCGACATGGCGGCACTGGTCCCGTTGGAGTAATCCAGATTAAACGTGGTGGTTGCCGGGCCATTGCTCATGTTGTCTGGCATGAAGTCGTTGTTTGCAATACCCGGCACGATGGCCGTGCTGGGGGCTTGCTGCAAATCCCACTGATAATAGTAATAGCGCTCGTTGATTTCAGACATGGTGTGGCCGGCGGGAATAGCGCCACTGGAGTCCGGCACGCCATTGAGCTGGTACATATAATTCATGACGCTCAGATGATTGGGTTTGTAGTTGGTATTTTCATTGCCACCATGCAACAGACCCAGCGTATGTCCCATCTCATGCATGATGGTGGCCGCCTGATAATTGACGACGCTGTTGAGATCCGCAGCCGTGCCTGTGGATAGATTCCAGTTGCCCAGCGTCACCAGGAAATTGGGCCCCAGAATTTCTGCGACACCGGAAGATCCACCAAACCGGGCGGGGTTGGTCTGGCTATAGCCCAGCAACATGTAGCGGAAAATACTGGCGCGTCGATAATCAAACGTCGCCGCCTTGATCGTGTAGATATCAGAACATCCCGCATCGGTCTCTACACCCGGGGTGGTTGGATTGACATCCACGCACGAGACAAACGGATGCAGATTGCTGACCGTACCGCTCAAGTTGTAGGCGCTGGTGTTGAATCCGCTCGAAAACAGATTGCCAGCGTCAAAGTGCAGATAAATATTATGCGGCAGGAACGCGGCCACCACGTTATCCAGCGCGCGCTTTTGCAGGATGATCCCTGCGTCGTTGTGGGTGCTGTGATCCATGTAATCCACCTGCACAAAGAGGTCGCGCTGTCCGGGGCGTGCGCCCATGCTGTAGAGGTTGATCCCGTTGAAGGTGTTGCCGGAAATTTTGGCCGAATCCGGAATGCCATCGTTATCGCTATCGGTCACGCCTGCCGGCACATCATTGGGGCCGCCGGGCGTCGCGAAATTGACATAGGTCCAGTCCGCCGCGCTATGGGTTTGTTTGAACGCAGACTCCAGCCGCACGATCGAGGCGTTCATGGCGTAGGGGCCGGTAAACGGGGTCGTGATCGTGGTGATGCTGTTCATGGCCGGTACCGGCGCACCTACCCAGGCACCCGAGGTCAACGGGGTGGTGTTATCTGTGCCGAAATGAACAAAGTCGACGGTCTGGTTGTTTGATACGAGTTCTACAAAACCGTTGGCGCTGTCCCAGCTGGGGACATTGCCGGTGGCATCAGCGATATAGATGGCGTGACTGCTGTTGAGCAGGCCATTGGAAACTTTGCCGGCGACAACAATGCGGCCCCCCTGGGCCAGCGTGACGTGAGGCAGGCTAATGGTTTCGCTGCCGGCACCAACACCGGTCACGGGGTTCTGCACTAGCGCGCGGATGCCATAGTTACCCAGATCAATGGCTTTGCCACTATTGTTGACGATCTCCAGCCAGGCTGCGGTGTAGGAGTAGTGGTGATTGGCGACTTCACTGATGAACACGCCAACAGGCTTGGTGCTGTCGATCTGGGACGTCTGCGGTACCAGGGAAGGGGCGACCTGTACGTCGTTGCTGCTGGTGCTGCTGGCGCCGCTACTGCTGTCACCGCCCCCGCCACCGCATGCGGCAAGAATGAGTGCCGCGGTGGCACTGACCACCAGCGCCTGCGTTTGACTTGCGTATTTCAAGACCATTTCCCCTCGGACAAATTCAAGATCGGCGCGAAGCCGACTCTCCTGTGATTTAGGGAAAATCTTACTTTCTTGTACAGAAATAGATAAAAGAAATTTAGAGAATGATGTTGATATGTCGCTTTTGTATCGAAAGGGGATTAAAACGGTGGTCTCGCCGCAAATGGCTTATTTGCTTGATCTGGCGCCAGTCATATTTTTATATTGTTGTCGCCCTGGTGAACTTGACAGTTAGTCGGGCGCGAAAAGCATGCCTGTCCGTGTCAATTTCCAGATTTCCGCATCGAAAAATGACCGCTCAGGTTTGTGGTTTATGCCAATGGCTTACATGCTTTCAATATACTGACGATATGGCGGCAGTCATTTCGGGGAGAGGTAGCGGGTGATTGCAGGGAACGCAATCGCTCCCTCGTACAGAGGAATACGCGTGGCGGTTAGAACGCCTCATCGTGCTGGATCACGGCACGTCCCTGCGTCAGATCACGTAGTGCTTCAGTGGCCGCGGTCCGCTCACGTTGCGGCAGCTGGATGGTCAGCGTGACCCGTTCGGCATGGTCTGCCGCAATCAGGCTGGCGCTGTTCTGCCCCAGCCAGTGGCGGATGCGCGCTTCATCGGCGTAGTCGGCCTTGATGATCAGCGTCGCTTGCGCAATGCGTTCCACCAGAGTGGCTTGTTGCATGGGTTTGGCAATGGCGTCCGTATAGGCGCGCACGAGGCCGCCCGCGCCCAGTTTCACGCCGCCGTAGTAGCGCACCACCATGGCCAGTACACCATCGACGTGCTGGTGGCGCAGCACTTCCAGCATCGGCCGGCCGGCGGTGCCACCGGGTTCGCCGTCATCTGACATGCCGGATTGTCCGCCGGCCAACAATGCCCAGCACACATGCGTGGCAGTGGGGTGTGCGGCGCGCATGGCGTCGATCAGCGTCATGGCTGCTGCGCGGTCTGCTACCGGCTGCACGCTACCCAGAAATCGGCTTTTCCTGATCTCAAGTTCAACGCTGACCGGGGTGGCGAGGGTATAGGTGGGCATGGCGGCGAGGCGGGCAAAACGCCAGTTTACCGCTTACCCCTCCAGCCGTTTGGGTAATCCGTGCCGGGGTTACACCAGATTGATGGCGGGTTGGGTGGCCAGCCTGGTAAACAGGGCGCCGGCATCCGCCTGATTCAGCGGCAGCAACAGGTGCTGATTGATCAGTGTGTACAACTGCTGCGGCGTGCTGATCAGGGTTTCAGAACGCATGCCGTCCCGCAGTTCGGCCATGCGCAGGTTGTTGAAGGTGATCCGGCCGTGCCCGGTCAGCCGCAGCGCCATCAGGTTGTGCAGAAAGGGCGAGGCGGGGAAAGTAGATGAATAGTGGTTGGACATGATCCAGTCCGCCATCCAGGTGTCTTGCAGATCAAACCAGTAAAGGGTTTCCCAGTGTTCATGGCGGCGGGTTTGCATCAGAAAACCGTCACCATGGCGGTGATAACGCAGGGTGTCGAGCTGCGCAATCGGCGTGTCTTCAATCAGCGGTGCGGCATCGGTCAGGCCGCGTGCGCCAAAGCTCACGTCGCAAATCCAGCGCTGACCGTCGATCTGCACCGACAGCACCATATGCGTGCGCGGGCGTTCTTCCACAATGGCCCCGCCGGCCAGCATCTTGCCCAGATGAACATGGACCTCATAACCCAGTTCCCGCAGCAAGCGGGCAAACAAACCATTCAGTTCAAAGCAATAGCCGCCTCGCCCACGGGTCAGGACTTTGTCTGCGACCTCATCGGGGTCTAGCTGTGGCGGCCGGCCGAGCAAGACGTCCACATTGTTGAAAGGGATCCGCTGTTGATTGGCCACATGCAGGGCCCGCAAGCGGGTCAGCGGATCATCCGGCAGGGATTTCAGTTCAAGGTATTGCAGATAGCGTTCGACAAAGGTCATGTGTGCTCCAGGACAATGAATCCATCATAAGCAACCAGACGTTTGCTGCCAGTGCCATGTCACAAAAAACCCGCGGCAAGCGCGGGTTTTTGCGGGCAGTCCTGCGGGCGGATTACTTGTCCAGCAGGATGCGCAGCATGCGGCGCAACGGCTCGGCTGCGCCCCACAACAGTTGGTCACCAATCACGAATGCGCTGATGTATTCCGGGCCCATATTAAGCTTGCGCACGCGGCCAACGCCGATATCAAGCTTGCCGGTGATCGATGCCGGAGTCAGCTCTTGCTCGGTGATGCTGCGATCGTTCGGCACCCACTTTACCCACTGGTTGGTGGACTTGATCAGCGCTTCGATCTCGGACAACGGCAGGTCTTTCTTGAGCTTGATGGTCAGCGCCAGGCTGTGGCAACGCATTGCGCCAATCCGCACACACAGGCCATCAACCGGAATGGTCTGGTCGGTGCCCAGAATCTTGTTCACTTCTGCCTGACCCTTCCATTCTTCCTTGGACTGGCCGTTTTCCAGTTGCTTGTCGATCCACGGGATCAGACCGCCCGCCAGCGGGGCCGGGAAGAACTCGGTCGGGACATCATGACGGATGGCCTGGGCCACCTTGCGGTCGATATCCAGAATGGCGGAAGCCGGGTTGGCCAGTTCGTCAGCCACGGCGGAATGAATCACGCCCATGCCTTTGACCAGTTCACGCATATTGTTGGCGCCCGCGCCGGATGCGGCCTGGTAGGTCATGGAGCTGACCCATTCCACCAGGTTTTCACGGAACAGACCGCCCACGCCCATCAGCAGAATGGAGTTGGTACAGTTGCCGCCGGCAAAATTCTTGATGCCATTGGCCACGGCCTTGCGGATCAGACCATCGTTGACCGGGTCCAGAATGATGACGGCGTCGTCTTCCATACGCAGCGTGGAGGCAGCATCAATCCAGTAGCCGTTCCAGCCGGACGCGCGCAGTTTGCGGAACACGTCGTTGGTGTAATCGCCGCCCTGGCAGGAAATAATGACGTCCATCGCCGCCAGTTCGGTCAGGTTGTTGGCGTCTTTGAGTACGCCGGCATCCTTGCCGAAGTTGGGCGCCGGTTTGCCGGCTTGCGAGGTGGTGAAGAATGTCGGATCAATCAGGTCGAAATCTTTTTCTTCCTGCATACGTTGCATGAGCACAGAGCCCACCATGCCGCGCCAGCCGACCAGACCTACCTTCGTCATCATCTTTTTCCTTCCAGAAACAGTTTGCAAATCAACAGAGTGAACGACCGATATTAGAGAAATTCCCCATTGTTGACCAGAGCCGATTGGCGAGTGCACCGCAATGCAACATGAAATGGGTGAGGAGGATGCATACCCGCGACTCGTCATTTCCGCGAAGGCGGGAATCCAGGGGGCCGCCGAGGACCGGAATGACGAAGTGGTGGTGTGCGCTGGTTGCGTCGCCCAGGTCTGGATTTACACGCCGCACACCGCCCATTCCGCTACCATCCCTTGTTTAACCCCGTCCGGAAGTTTTCATGCGTGTTCTGCTCCAGCGTGTCAGCCATGCCAGCGTCGTTGTTGATCATCAGACCGCAGGTGAAATCGGTGCCGGCTTGTTATTGCTGATCGGCATTGAACCCGCTGATACGCCGGATGATCTGGCCTGGATGTGCAACAAGGTCTGTAATCTGCGCGTGTTTGAAGATGATGCGGGCGTGATGAACCGCTCTGTGCTGGAGACGGACGGCCAGATTCTGGCGGTATCCCAATTCACCCTGTTTGGTTCGTATCGCAAGGGCAATCGGCCCTCGTGGATGCGCGCGGCCAAAGGCGAAGTGGCCCGGGAACTGTTCGAGGCATTTGTGGCGAAGCTGGCAGTGCAGTTGGGCAAGTCCGTGCCGACCGGGGTCTTTGGCGCTGACATGAAAGTGAGTTTGCTCAATGACGGGCCGATAACACTCATGCTGGATTCGAAAAACCCGGAATAACACGCCCATCCGGACCCACCAGGGAACCGCTGAACAAGATGTCCTGATTTGTCCCATGCTGGTCGAATTTCGCCCTTCTTTCAGCGCAGTATGTTCCGTAAAGTGCAGCTATACCTTCACCAGGGAGCTACACCATGAAATCCGCCTTGATTGTCATTGATGTCCAGAAATCCTTTACGCAGCAGCCATTCTGGTCGGAAGAAGATCTGCCCGCGTTCCGCGAAAAGCAGCTGGCGCTGATTTCCGGATACAAAGCGCGTGGTCTGCCGGTGGTGCAGATTTTTCATCATTCCAAGGGCGCTTTTGATCCGGCCAACGGCTTGTGCGTTAGCCTGGACTGGCTGCCGGACTACGCGGATGTCTCTTTCAACAAGCACGTCCATAACGCATTGACGGACAGCGGCTTGCTGCAATGGCTCCATGACAATGAAATTGAACATGTGTCCGTGAGTGGTATCCGCACCGAACAATGCTGCGAAACCACAGCGCGGGTCGCCTCGGATCTGGGATTCAAGGTCGATTTTGTCTCCGAAGCCACGCTGACCTGGGCCATGACGCATCCGGACGGCAGCACACTGTCGGCCGCAGAGATCAAACACCGCACGGAACTGGTGCTGGCTGGTCGCTTTGCCCGCATCGCCACCGTTGCACAATCACTGGCAGGGCTGGATGAACGCACCGCCACTTGATGTCTGGCTGATTGCCACAGATGGTTTGCTGCTGCTGGACCTGGCTGGTCCGGCCGAGGCTTTGCGCCTGGCGGGAGAGGCGCACTTTCGGCTGCGCTTTGCCGGACCACAGCCGCGCGCCAACACATTGGTCGGCGCGGTACTGGCCGATCTGGCGCCGCTTCCTGAACAGATCACCGGCCCGGCGCTGGTGCTGGTCCCTGGCCACGAGCCGGGCAACGAGGGTCCGGGTAGTGAAGCGGTGGTGGGGTGGTTGCGCCGGGTCTTGCCGCAGCCGGGTGTGCAACTGGCTACTGTCTGCGCCGGCGCGCTGTACGCCGCACGCGCGGGTTTGCTGGATGGTCGCCGCTGCACCACGCACTATGCCCACGCACAGGAACTGCAAACCCTGGCACCTGCGGCAAAGGTCGAGGCAGACCGCGTGTTTGTGCAGGATGGGCCGGTGTGGACTTCCGCCGGTGTCACGGCCGGCATTGATCTGGCGCTGCAGTTGATCGCCACCCAGGTGTCACCCCAAGTGGCCGCAGATGTGGCGCGGCGGCTGGTGGTGTATTTCCGGCGTGGCGGCGATGATCCGCAACTTTCTGCCTGGTTCATGCATCGCAATCATCTGCATCCGCTGGTCCACCGCGTACAGGAAAAACTGGCGCATGACGTCGCTGCAGACTGGTCGCTGGAAGCCATGGCGGAGTTAGTCCATGTGACCCCACGCCACCTCAGCCGGTTATTCCGGGAGCACGCGCAGGTGGCGCCGGCGGAGTATCTGCGGTTGTTGCGTGTGGCCCAGGCGCAAGCACTGCTGGCCGATTCACGCTTGCCGATGGAGCGCGTCGCGGAACTGTCCGGCTTTGGCTCTGCCCGGGATTTGCGCCGTGTGCTGGCCCGGGCGCGTCAGTAATACTGGCGTCATGCCGTGGCTGCGGGCTTGACGCCTGCGGTGTCGCAGGCGTACAAATAAGCCTTCGCGCCGATTTGATCCGCCAGCTTGCGGGCGCGTTATAAATACTGCTAAAGCGTGCCGCGACCTGCGTCTGGCACGCAGGTTTTTTGTTTTCAGGTTTTTGTAGTTTTGCCGCGCGAAAGCGTGGCCGCGCCGAGTTAAGCGACAACTTGCGGGGCGCGCCGGAACACCATTCGGAAAATACCGCTAAAGCGTCGGCCGCACAGGATGCTCTACCGGTTTGACCGGCAGGGCGTTCGGACAGGTTCTCAGCACACCCGGTGGCCGTCGTTGGTTTTTTCAATCAACTGGAGGTCACCATGTACGACTGTATCGTTCCCGAGTTCGCCTTGTTTCAACAACGCCGCACCAAACCGCAAGCCGTGTTTGACTTGCGCCTCGAATGCCGCCGCTGGCTGCATCTGAAATCTGCAGCGGGTGCCGGGCCTGCTCCGCTCTCCAAAGCCGCTGCTGTGGCCGTGGCGCTGGGTTATCGTGCCGAGGCGCTGGAGGATGGCTCGCTGGCGGTACTCGATATCGAGCTGGAAGCGGCGCTGTTGTTGTGTCAACGCTTGCCAGAACTGATTGGCCGGTATGAAGTTCCCGCGCGCCTGATTCGTTCATAAGACGAGCCCGGTGCGACTCCGCACATAAAAACACTCAAAACACGAAGGTTTGCATGACTCTGCCGCGTATCTGGCGCGAGATCCGCGTCACTTGGCATCTGGCATGGCCCATTATGGTGGGCCAGCTTGCTCAGGTAGGCACTGCATTTGTCGATGCGGTGATGGCGGGTCATGTCTCCGCCGGTGATCTGGCGGCGGTCTCGGTGGGGGCCTCGGTCTGGATCACCATCATTGTCACCATGATCGGCCTGTTGCTGGCATGTAGCCCGCTGGTTGCGCATGCGGTGGGTGCCAATGACCGCAAGCATATTCCGGGGTTGGTACAGCAGGCGTTCTATCAAGCCGCGTTCTTTACCCTGATCGGGTGGGCGGTGGTTTGGCTGGCCATGCCCATCTTCAATCATCTGGGCCTTACGCCGGATGTGGCGGATAAAGCCCGGCGCTTTCTGGCGGCGGTTTCGTTCGGATTGCCTGCGTTTGCTTTTTTCCGCGTCTGTTACAGCTACTCGGCCAGCCTGAATAGCACCAAGCCGTTGATGATCATTGCCTTGACCGGTCTGGCGCTCAATGTGCCGGTGAACTACGTGCTGATCTACGGGCACCTTGGTTTTCCCGCGCTGGGCGGTGTGGGCTGCGGTTATGCCACGGCGTTCTGTTTGTGGGCCAGTGCTCTGATGATGGCGGTGTGGCTGAAAATCTCGCCGGTGTATCGAGATACGTATCCGTTGCGGCATTGGGCGCGTATCGATTGGCAGCGGCAGTTTGAATTGCTCAAGCTTGGCGTACCGATGGGGCTGATGTTTTTTGTGGAAGTCAGCGCGTTTGCCGGCATCGCCTTGTTGATTGCGCGCCTTGGTACGGTGCCGGTTGCTGCGCACCAGATTGCGTTGAACTTTGCCTCGGTCTTGTTCCAGGTGCCGGCCGCCATTGGCACCGCCCTCACCGTGCGTGTGGGGCAGGCGTTAGGCGCGGGCAAGCCGCAGGATGCCCGTTTTATTGGCTGGGCCGGCTTCAAGATGGGGCTGGCGGCAGCGGTGGCTTCCGCGCTGTTCACCGGCTTTGGCCACTACTGGGTCGCGTCCTGGTATAGCGAAGATACACAGGTGCTGGCGCTGGCGGCGGTACTGCTCATTTATGCTGCCGTGTTCCAGTTGTTTGATGCCACCCAGGTCATTGCCGCCGGTATTTTGCGCGGTTACAAGGTCACACGCACACCCATGATCATTCACCTGACCGCGTTCTGGGTGGTGGGTTTGCCGCTGGGTTATGCCATGACCTTTGGCGCAGGCGATCTGATTGCCAAGCGTGGTGTCATTGGTTACTGGGAGGCCCTGGTGGTGGCGCTGGGATTTACGGCCTGTCTGCTGACCTGGCAGTTTGTGCGCGTCAGTCACCGCGCATTGCAGGCTCAACCGCCGCGTTGATCAGGCGTCGTCGCCCCAGCGCCGCATCAACTGATGCGGCACGTCCAGTTGGTCCAGAATCCGGGCCACGACAAAATCGACCAGATCGTCGATGGATTTCGGATGATGGTAAAAGCCTGGATTGGGCGGTAGGATCACCACGCCCAGCCGCGCCAGCTTGAGCATGTTTTCCAGATGCAGGGCAGAGAACGGCGCCTCACGCGGCACCAGCACCAGCTTCTTGCCTTCCTTGATCATCACATCTGCCGCGCGTTCCAGCAGATTGTCAGACACGCCGGCGGCAATGGCGGCCAGCGCGCCCATGGTGCATGGGCAGACCACCATGCCATCACCCGGATTAGAACCCGACGCCATCGGCGCAAACCATTCTTGTTGCCCAAATACCTTGAGCGGCGCATCCGCTGGCAACTTGAAGTGCTCGCGCAGCCAGTCCGCAAACTCGGCGGCCCGGCCCGGCCAGGTGTAGCCCAGTTCCTGGCGCGCGACGATCTGCGCGGCCTGCGTGTACAGCACATGCACCTGGCAGCCTGCGGCCAACAGGCATTCAATCAGCCGCATGCCATAAGGCAGGCCGGATGCACCGGTCAGGCCAACGGTAATGGTTTTCATGGTGTGGGGTGTTCCTTCAAGAGGCGGGCACAGATCAGGCCATTGGCAAGGCCAAAGACCAGCGCCGCGCCAAAAAATACGGGAGCCAGGCGGATTAATCCGTTATCGGGGATCAGCCATAAACGTGCCAGCCCAAGTTGGCCGGCAATGTGTGCAAAAGCGGCAATGAGTGAGAGGCTGACCGGCCCGAACCAGCGGCGTTGCAAATATTGCGCGGCCGCCAGGGCCGCCAGGCTGACGATGCCACCACACAGGCTCAAGGCAAACCCGGGGGACAGAAAACCACCCAGCACCAACGCACCGCCAAAGATCCGCAACAGCGACACCCATGCCGCATCGCGCCAGCCATGCCGCCACAACACCAGCAGCGTAACGATGTTGGCAATGCCCGGTTTTACCCCAGGTAGCGGCGAGGGAAAGCCCGCTTCCACCACGCCCAGCATGATCGCCAGCGCGGCATAGCGGGCAATGCGCAGGTCATCGACGCCGGCGGTGACGACGCGATCAGTAGCTGAGGCTGTCATAGGCCCGGGCGCGGCTGCCGGTCAGTTCAATACTGGTGCGATTGGGCAGGCAGATCGCGGTCTGTCCGGTCTCGGTCAACCAGCCAGCCTTGACGCAATACTGGCGCGGGCTGGGATCGGCGGCAATGCGCGCGCGGCCCTGGGCGATTTCCACCGTGGTATCACCCAGCGGGCCGGGCACCTGCATGGTGCGATGGGCCATCAGATCAAGCTCGGCAAACAGTTTGCCGGACTGATAAATGCGCACATGCGTGGCGGCGTCGGTATTCCAGGCCAGCCACGCCAGCAGGGCCACCAGCGTTGCTCCCAGCGCGGCGGTGAGCCAGTCGCCGGGCTGCAACAGCCGCCATTCAGTTTTTGACATGGGGCTCACGGTGACGGATCAACACCTGGCGTTGATTGCCAAAATGTTTTGCCAGTTGCTCGACCAGAAACACGGAACGATGCTGGCCACCGGTGCAGCCAATCGCCACCGTGACATAGTTGCGATGATCCCGGTCGAACTCGGGAATCCAGTGTTCCAGAAAGCCGATCAGATGCGTCAGGTAGCGGCCCACCGATTCCTGACGCTTCAAGTAGTCAATGACTGGCGCATCCTTGCCGGTCAGCGGGCGCAGTTCCGGGTCGTAATGGGGATTGGGCAGGCAGCGGGCATCAAACACAAAGTCGGCATCCAGCGGAATACCGTGCTTGAAGCCGAAGGATTCGAACACCAGCGTCAGCCGGGCGCGGTCCAGGCCGACAAAGTCCCGCACTGAGGCACGCAGCTGGTTGGCGCTCAGAGAGCTGGTATCAATCCGATAGGCATTGATCAGGAAGTATTCCAGCAGCTCCCGTTCCAGCGCGATGGCTTCGCTGACGGTGAGGTTTTCCCCTGCCATCGGGTGACTACGGCGCGTTTCGGAAAAGCGCTTGATCAGCACTTCGTCCGTCGCTTCAAGGAACAGCAAACGTACGTCGATCTTCAGTTCCAGCATGGCCGACAGATAGTCGGGGAAGCCGGCGAGGTTGTGCGCACTGCGTGAATCCACCGCAATCGCCACCTTGGGGTAGCCATCTTCGTCCAGCAAGGCGACTGTTTGCGGCAGGATGGGCGAGGGCAGGTTATCGATACAGAAATAGCCCAGATCTTCCAGCACCCGCAATGCAACGCTTTTCCCCGCACCCGATAAACCAGAGAGCAGGATAACTTGCTGACTCTTGTGCGCCATGCCTTATTCGCCCAGTTCCATAAAGCGCTGATGACGCTCGATAAATTCGCGCGTGGAGTCAATCCCGCGCAGTTGCAGAATATAGTTGCGTACCGCAGCCTCAACCAGTACGGCCAGGTTGCGACCTGCCGCCACCGGGATCACCAGCTTGCGAATCTGCACACCAAGGATTTCCTGCGTGGCCGCTTGCATTTGCAAGCGGTCAATCGGGGCCAGCGTTTCGCCACCGGCCTTGGCCAGATGCACGATCAGCTTGAGCGTCTTTTTGGGGCGAACGGCGGTTTCACCAAAGATGGTGCGGATATTCAACACCCCAATCCCGCGGACTTCCAGAAAATCCCGCAGCATGGGTGGACAGCGGCCTTCCAGGGTTTCCGGGTTGGTGCGATAGACCTCGACCACATCATCGGCGACCAGGCCGTGACCGCGCGAGATCAACTCCAGCGCCAGTTCGCTCTTACCCATGGACGATTCGCCGGTCAGCAGCACGCCAACTTCCAGCACATCCAGAAATACGCCGTGCAAATGGGTGGAGACAGCCAACGCTTTGGCCAGGTAATAACGCAGCACATCCATCAGATACGGCGATTGTTCTGTGGAGGTGAGCAGCGGCACGTGATGGCGTTCTGCCCCCTCACGCAGGGTATCGGGTACGGGCTGGCTGTTGGCGACGATCATCAGTGCCATTTCATTGGCAAACAGTCGCTCTACCGAGTCTTTTTGGGCCTCGGGCGAGAGCCCAAGGAAATAATTGACTTCAGCGATCCCCAGCACTTGCACGCGGTTGGGGTGGATGAAGTTAAGGTGACCGACCAGTGCCAGGCGGGGCTTTTGCTCGGCAGCATCGTTGGTCAGCAGGTTGTTGGCGCCGGATTGGCCAGCGACCCAGGTCAGCCTGAGTTTTTCCGCATTATCGATGAATAACTGTCTAACGGTAATCTGCGGCATAAGGTTCCCAGGTGGAAATCAGCTTAAAGGCCGCGTCCACATCGCTGGCCGTTGCAAGTTGGTCGCGCACGGTCTTGTCTGAAAACAGTTGCGCCAGTTCAGACAGGATTTGCAAATGCAGATCGGTGGCGGCGGCAGGCACCAGCAGCACAAACACCAGACTGACCGGCTTGCCGTCCGGCGCGTCAAAAGGCACCGGGTTTTTCAGGCGAATAAACGCGCCGCTGGCTTCTTTCAGGCCCTTGATGCGCCCATGCGGAATGGCCACGCCCTGACCCAAACCGGTGGAACCCAGTTTTTCACGGGCGAACAGGCTGTCAAAGATGACGCTGCGCGCGATCGCGTGGCTATTCTCGAACAGCATGCCTACCTGTTCGAATACCCGCTTTTTGCTGCCGACGTCCATATCAAGAAAGACGTTATTGGCAGGCAGGATTCTGGAAATCAGACTCATTGTCGGGCCGGCTCTCTGACCTGATTGGGGGCGGCGATACTTGCCGCGCTGCACCATTGACGAATCCCGGCGAGCGCATTCATGCGATCGTCGGTCCGGTTTGCATTTTCAACTGTACCCATTGTACCGCTGCAATGGCATAAACAAAAACGGGAACCCGTTTTCAGGGTTCCCGTTTGTGGTATCAAGATGCTGGTTTATATCGAAAAAGTTACTCTTCTTCTTCGACCGTTTGCTGGTGTTTGATGGCGTCGCCACGGTGATCCATCAAGCACTCTTTGTGTTTGACGATCTGCCGGTCCAGTTTATCGACAAGGAGATCTATGGCGGCGTACATGTCCTTATCGACTGCCTCAACATGAATGTCCTTGCCGCGCACACGCACGGTGACATCCGCTTTCTGCTGTAACTTCTCGACAGAAAGAATGGCGCTGACGTCTACTACCTGGTCAAAGTGGCGCACTATCCGGTCCAGCTTGCTCGTCAGGTACTGACGTAAAGCCGGGGTCACTTCAACGTGATGTCCGCTGATGTTGAGGTTCATGGCATTCTCCTTCTGGTTGAGCCATTAAAACCAGGGGCGGCTGATGCAACCCAGCTGGCTGGATTGTTTCCAGCCGCTCCAGGCCAAGCAAATTACAGATTTTTGCGCAAGTTAACGGGTGGAACGTTCATCCCCTCCCTGTATTTGGCAACGGTTCGTCGCGCAACCACGATCCCTTGCCCGGATAAAGCGTCGGCGATGGCGCTGTCAGACAGCGGCCGGGTCTTGTCTTCGGTCTGGATCATCTGGCGTATCAACGCCTTGATGGCGGTGGCAGAGCATTCGCCACCGGCTTCGGTATCCACGTGGCTGCCAAAGAAGTATTTGAACTCCAGCAGGCCACGCGGGCTGGTCATGTATTTCTGGGTGGTGACCCGTGAGACGGTGGATTCGTGCAGATCCAGTTCCAGGGCAATGTCGCGCAGCACCAGTGGCCGCATGGCTACTTCGCCATGCTCGAAGAACGCGCGCTGGCGTTCCACGATGGCCTGGGCCACACGCAAGATGGTCTCGAAGCGCTGTTGCACACTCTTGACCAGCCATTTGGCTTCCTGCAGTTCGCGCGCCAGCACACCACCCTCGCTGCGTTGCAGGATATCTGCGTACACCTGATTGATACGCAACCGCGGCATCGCGGCTGGATTGAGTCTCACCTGCCATTGCCCCTTGATCTTTTGCACCAGCACGTCAGGTACAACGTAGCGTGGTGTCAATGCCGCCCATTGTGCTGCCGGGCGCGGATTCAGACTGGTGATCACGTTTTGCGCAGCTTTCAGGGCTGCGTCGTCACATTTCAGTAACCTTTTCAACTTAGTGTAATCACGCCCCGCCAATAAATCGAGATGCTGTCCGACGATTTGTCGTGCCAATTGGCAAGCGGGGGTCGATTCAAGCTGTTTCAACTGCAGCGATAGCGCCTCAGCGGTATTGCGTGCGCCCACGCCCAGCGGGTCAAACTGCTTGAGGCGGGCCAGTGCTACGGCCAGATCATCTGTCTCAAGCTCTAATAGAGAGACGATCTCGGCGGGGATTTGTTCCAGTAATTCTTCCAGCGAATATGGTAAAAATCCCTCATCGTCCACTGCGTCGATCATGAACGCCAGTGCAGCATGGTCGCGCTCGGGCAGACGCAGTACGCCGGCCTGATCCAGCAAATGCTCGCGCAGCGTCAGTTCCCTTGCCACTTGCGTGGCCGGGTCGAAATCGTCGTCGTCATCACTATTGCGTGAACCGCCACTTCCCCACTCCATGTCACCGCCGCCGGTGTCATAGCTGTCGTCGGAGGGGGTGCTTTCGGTTTCGCCGCTGGGGCTGTCTGTGGTTTCTGAACTGCTACCGGCACTGTCTTGTTCAAGCAACGGGTTTTCCAGCAGGTAGCGTTCGATCTCGGTCTGGAAGTCCAGCGTAGAAAGCTGCAACAGCTTGATCGACTGTTGCAGTTGGGGCGTCAGGTTCAGTTGCTGCGACAGTCGCAGTTGCAGGGATTGCTTCATGCGGCGGTTCTGGACAGGGGCGGGGCGGTGGGCATGTGTGGGGTTACATCCGGAAGTGTTCGCCCAGGTACACTTTGCGTACCTGTTCGTTGGCAATGATTTCAGCGGGATGGCCCGATGCCATGACTGCCCCTTCGGAGATGATGTAAGCGCGATCGCAAATACCCAGGGTTTCCCGCACGTTGTGATCGGTAATCAGTACGCCAATGCCGCGGTCGCGCAGATAAGCAATGATGCGCTGGATATCCATCACGGCGATCGGGTCGACACCGGCAAAGGGTTCATCCAGCAAAATGAAGCGCGGATCGGCGGCCAGGGCGCGGGCGATTTCGGCCCGGCGGCGCTCACCACCAGACAAGCTCATGGCCCCGCTGTCGCGCAGGTGCGCAATGTGCAGTTCATGCAACAGCTCTTCCAGGCGCTCGGCGCGACGCGCGGCGTTCTTTTCCCGCAGTTCCAGCACGGCCAGAATGTTCTGCGCCACGGTCATCTTGCGGAAGATGGAGGCTTCCTGCGGCAGATAGCCCAGACCCAACTGCGCACGCTCATGCATGGGCAGACGGCTGATGTCGCGGCCGTTGAGACTGATTTCACCGCCATCCGCCGCGACCATACCCACGATCATATAAAAGCTGGTGGTCTTGCCAGCCCCGTTGGGACCAAGCAGCCCGACTACTTCACCAGCATCGACACGGATGGAGACATCACGTACCACGGTACGTTTGCGATAGCGCTTCATCAGCCCCGTGGCATTCAGGGAGGCGGTCAGGGGCTGCGTCATGGGGCCGTTGGGGGTCTGATTGGCGCTCATTGTTTCTCGCTTGTGGTATCGCTGGCCACTGCAGGGGCCGGCTTGGCGGCCGGGCCGCTGGCGGCGGGTTTCTTGGGCACAATGGTCACATTGACCCGGCCGGCGCCGGTTTTGTTACTGGTGGCGGAGTACTGGTCGTTATTGAGGTTGTAGGTGATCACGTCACCAAAGACCTCGTTCTGGCCTTTGCGTACCCAAGCCTTGTTGGTCAGTACCAGCAAACCGGTTTTCTGGTTGTAGTCGTAGTGCAGGGACTCGGCATCGACCCACTCGCCATCGTCAGCCTGCTGGCGGAACTTGACCGGGCGGCCGTCGCCCTGGGAGTACTGCATGCCGTCGGCGTCCTGGTGCACGGTCAGTTTGTCTGAACGCAGGGTCATGGAGCCCTGGGTGACGATCACATTGCCGGTGTACACGCCCGTATTGGCTTTCTGGTCATACGTGGCCGAGTCAGCTTCCACCTTCAGCGGCTTCTCTCGGTCGGCGGTTGCCGCAAACGCGACACCCAGTGCCAGCGCCAGGCTGGCGAAAAGAACGCTATTTGCTGCTGCGCTGCGCAGGGACATAAAGAGTGCTCGCTTTGGATTTGAGTAGAAGGGTCTGATCGTTGATATCGGCCTGAAAGCCCACGCCCGTGGCGTGATACAGGCCCATGTCGGCAATGACGGGCGCGTCGGACCAGGCCAGACCCGGTTTGGGTTGATACCAGACTTCACGCCCATGCACGACCATCTGGGCGTGTTGTGCGTCTGCCTGACGGGTGACGGTGACGGGATCTGGCGCCCAGAATTTGTCGCCACGGTTGATCGACTGGATCCGGGTGGTGACCAGATCGACACGCGGTTGATCTGGCAGGGTAGAGGCCAGGTGCGGGTTGTCAAACCAGGCGGAATCGTTTTCTTCGTAATGACTGGCTTTGTCCGCATCCAGTCGCTGATAAGGCTGACCCTTTTCGTTAAAGCGCACGGTGTGTGTGTGCTCGGCGATCAGATTGGGCTCATTGGAGAGGCGTTTGTCGTCCAGCGCGGGCAGGGTGGCAGCCGTGTTCAGGCCCCAGACCAGAATGGCGAGGAAAATAATCAATACCAGCGGCAGAAGTCGTGAAGACAAGCGGTTCACAAATCGTCCTTAGCGAAGATACCAGGCCATGATGCCATCCAGCGTACCCTGGGATTGCATAATGGTTTCGCAGGCTTCGCGGACGGCACCGTGGCCGGCGCGGGCTACGGTAACCAGATGGGCGTTGTCCCGCACGATCTGGGGCGCATCGGGCACGGAGATCGCAAAGGCGACGCGACGCATCACCGGCAGGTCGATCACATCGTCGCCCATATAACCGCATTGTTCCTGCGTCAGACCTGTGGCGGCGAGCAACTCTGCAAAGGTGGCCAGCTTGTCGCTGGCACCCTGATACAAGAGGTCGATATTCAGATTACGGGCGCGGTGCTCCACCAGTCTGGATTTGCGACCGGTAATGATCGCCACCTTCACGCCGCTGTCTTGCAGCATGCGGATACCATGGCCGTCGAGCGCGTTGAAGGCTTTGAGTTCTTCACCAGCATCGGTGTAGTACAGGCTGCCGTCGGTCATGACGCCATCTACGTCAAAAATCATCAGGCGCACGGCTGTTGCGGCTTGGGAATTCATTGTTTGTCCTGTTTCTGGCCCGTCAGACCACGCGGGCGCGCAGCAGATCGTGCATGTTCAAGGCGCCGGCCAGCTTGCCACCTTCGGTGACCAGCAGGGCGCCGATTCGGCGTTCTTCCATAATGCGGACAGCTTCCGCTGCCAGTTTGCCCGCTTCTATGGTGATGGGGTTGGGTGTCATGACTTCAAGTACGCGGGTGTGATGTACATCTACCCCGCGATCCAGCGCCCGGCGCAAATCGCCATCTGTAAAAATGCCGGCAAGCGCGTTGTTCTGGTCCATGACCGCCGTCATTCCCAAGCCTTTCCGGCTGATTTCCATCAATGCGTCACGCAAGGGCGTATCCAGATGAACGGTGGGCAGATCGTCGCCCTGGCGCATCACATCACTGACACGGATCAGCAGACGCCGGCCCAGACTGCCGCCCGGATGCGAATGGGCAAAGTCTTCGGCGCTGAAATCACGTTCTTCCAGCATGGCCACGGCCAGGGCATCGCCCAGCGCCAACGCCACCGTAGTGCTGGCGGTCGGGGCCAGGTTGAGCGGGCAGGCCTCTTGCTCAACCGCGCTATCCAGCCAGACGTGCGCCTCCCGGGCCAGGGTGGATTTGCTGTTGCCAGTCATGGCAATCAACGGCACGCCAATGCGTTTCAGGCTGGGCAGTATCGTCAGCAGTTCATCCGACTCACCCGAGTAAGACAGAGCCAGCACCACATCTTGCGGCGTAATCATGCCAAGGTCGCCATGTGCCGCTTCTGCCGGGTGCAGGAACAACGCCGGAGAGCCGGTACTGGACATGGTCGCGGCAATCTTGCGGGCCACATGGCCGGATTTGCCCATGCCGGTGACCACAATGCGGCCGGTGCAGGCCAGCATCAGGGCGCAAGCTTCGCTAAAAGGCGCGTCCAGTCGCTGGGCAATGTTCTCGATCGCGGTGGCTTCGATAGACAGCACGTGCCGGGCCCGATCCAGAAAACGAGTGGTATCTCTAGAGGTCATGGAGAACAAGTATAAAAGACCGGGCATGAAAACTGCTAGCGACGTTGTGACAAGACAGGCTGGCCGGTATGCTCTTTAGCTATACTCAAAGTCGTTTTTTCACCATTTCGCCGTCGGGAGCCACCATTCATCTTTCATCGCTTCTTTTGCTGCTGGCCTCTGCCGTTCTGACGGTGGTGGCGTGCCGGAGTCTGAAACTGCCCGCCATGCTGGGTTATCTGGTCGTGGGCATGTTGATCGGGCCGCACGCGCTCGGATTTATTGATACCTCTACCGGTGCTGAACATCTGGCCGAGTTCGGCGTTGTTTTCCTGATGTTCACGCTGGGGCTTGAATTTAATCTGGCGCGACTGATGGCCATGCGCAAAGTGGTGTTTGGCCTGGGCTTTAGTCAGGTGGTTGCCACCGCCTTGCTGGTGTGTGCGGTGACCCGGATCGGCGGCGGAGGCTGGATTACCGGTCTGGCGCTGGGTGGCGCCCTGGCCATGTCGTCAACGGCCATGGTGTCCAAACTGCTGGCTGAACGCAATGAACTCAACGCGCCGCATGGCTTGAATGCCATCGGCGTGTTGTTATTCCAGGATCTGGCCGTGGTGCCGATGCTGATCATGACGCCGGCACTGAGCCGGCCGGCTAGCGAGATGTTCTATGCGCTGGGTCTGGCGGCGGTAAAAATTGGCATTGTGCTGTTCTTGTTGCTGTATCTGGGGCAGAAATTGATGCGGCCGTGGTTCAACCTGGTGGCGCGGCAGCACTCCAGCGAACTGTTCATGATCAACCTCTTGTTCATCACGCTGGGTATTGCCTGGCTGACCGATCTGGCCGGGTTGTCGATGGCGCTGGGCGCATTCCTCGCCGGCATGCTGATTGCGGAAACCCAATATCGCTACCAGGTGGAAGACGATATCCGCCCATTCCGTGACCTGTTGCTGGGTTTGTTCTTTGTCACGGTCGGCATGAATCTGGATTTCCATACCTTGCTGCGGCAGTGGTGGCTGGTACTGGTGGTGCTGGCGTTGATGGGCCCGGGCAAGATGATGCTGATTGCTGGCCTGGCCCGCTTGTTTGGCTCGGCACCGGGCCCCAGCTTGCGAACCGGCTTTACGCTGGGGCAAGGGGGTGAGTTTGCCTTCGTGCTGCTGGCGCTGTCGGCCAGCAATGGTTTGATTTCTGCCGAACTGCAGCAAGCCACCATCGCCGGGATTGTCCTTTCCATGCTGGCCACGCCCTTTGTCATCCAGCACAGCGACAAGCTGGTGCTCCGCCTGGCCAGTTCTGAATGGATGAACATGGCGGCCAACCTGCATCAGATTGCTGTGCGTTCCATGGGTGCGCAAGGTCACGTCGTGTTGTGCGGTTATGGTCGTAGTGGTCAGTCGTTGGCCCGCTTGCTGACCCAGGAAAATATTCCGTTCTTTGCCCTGGACCTTGATCCCGAAGTGGTGCGTGAAGCGGGTGCAGCGGGGGACTCGGTCGTTTATGGCGATGCCGCCAAGCGTGAAGTGTTGCTGGCAGCGGGCCTGATGCGCGCCCGTGCGCTGGTGGTGACCTATGCGGACACGCACTCGGCACTACAGATTCTGGAACTGGCCAAGCAATTGCGCCCGGATTTGCCGGTGATCGTGCGGACCTACGATGAATCTGACATCGACAAGCTCAAGGCCGCCGGTGCCGCGGAAGTGGTGGCAGAAATCCTGGAAGGCAGTCTGATGCTGGCATCGCACACCCTGATGTTGCTGGGTACCCCGCTGAACCGCGTGCTTAAACGGATTCGCGAGGTGCGGGAAGCACGCTACCAGATGTTCCGTGGTTTTTTCCGCAGTGTGAACGATGATCTGGAAGGTACAGAGCGCACACAGCCGCGCTTGCACAGCGTGCACCTGATCAAGGGCGCGGCTGCGATTGGCCGCAAACTGGCCGATCTGGACTTGCATGCCATGCATGTGGAAGTGAAAAACCTGCGCCGCACCAATCTGCCAGCATGGGTGCCTGAGCCAGATATGGAATTGCAGGAAGGTGATGTGCTGGTATTGCTGGGCGAGCCAGAAAATCTCTCTGCCGCCGAAATGCTGTTGTTGGGCGGTGGCCGGCGCTAGGCAAGGCGGACCCATGAAAAAAGCCGCAGCAAACGCTGCGGCTTTTTATTTTTTGGTGCGCTGACGAGCACGGATTAACGCTGGGCGATCCTTGGCCGGCGGCCAATCTTGACCTCCAGCGTGATGTCCTTGCCGTTGCGGAACAAATGCATCGGCGCGGTTTCATCGGGCTTGAGTGCGGCCACCTGGTTGAGCATGGCGGAAGAATCCTGAATATCCTTGCCGGCGACAGAGAGCAAAATGTCGCCGGGACGAATGCCGGATTTATCCGCCGGGCTGCCGCGTACCACACCGGCAATCAGTGCCCCATGTGCTTGCTTGAGTTTGAAGCTGGCGGCCAGTTCCGGGGTGACATCCTGGGCTTCCACACCCAGCCAGCCGCGGGTGACCTTGCCGTCTTTGATAATGGCTTCCATTACCTGTTTGACCGTCGAGGCCGGAATGGCAAAGCCAATCCCCAGGCTGCCGCCAGACTGCGAATAGATCGCCGCATTGATCCCGACCAGATTGCCGTCCGTATCGACCAGCGCCCCACCCGAGTTACCCGGATTGATTGGGGCATCGGTCTGGATGAAGTTCTCGAACGTATTGATACCCAGTTGGGAGCGTCCGAGCGCCGAGACAATGCCCATGGTCACGGTCTGGCCGACGCCAAACGGGTTGCCAATGGCCAGCACCACATCACCCACTTGCAGCTTGTCGCCATCGGCAAACGCAATGGGCGGCAGAATGCCTTCATCGACCTTGATCACGGCCAGGTCGGTATCCGGATCGGCCCCGACCACCTTGGCCTCCGCCGTGCGACCATCGGCCAGCGCCACCTCGATCTCGTCCGCAGACTCCACCACATGGTTGTTGGTAATGATGTAGCCCTTGTCCGAGACGATCACGCCGGAGCCCAGGCTGGATGCCCGCTGCGCATCGTCATTGCCAAAGAAACGACGAAAGGCCGGATCGTTGAGCATGGGATGCCGTGAAGAGCGCACTTCTTTGGAGGTATAAATATTGACCACGGCTGGCATGGCCCGATGCGCCGCGCCGCTATAGCTCGTCACCGCGTGTGCGGCCGGCGCGGATGCGGCGACGCTTTGCGGTGCAGACGCGACATTACCCTCATGCAGCGTGATCACCTCGCGGATCGCGCGAGGTTGTAGCCACTGCGGATAGAGGATCGTGGCAAGGAACCAGATCGCAAGCCCGACCGTAGTGGTTTGTGCGAAAATCAACCAGAGTTTTCTCATAGGAACGCGGTTCAATGCCGGTGAACAGACAGGTACTGGAAAAGTATATCGAACAATATTTATCCGTATCGCGCTTTCGGGATTATTGTCCCAATGGCGTGCAGGTAGAAGGCCGCGAAACGATAACGCGGATCGCGACCGCAGTCACCGCCAGCCTCGCCGCCATTCACCTCGCCATTGAGGCAGGGGCGGATGCCTTGCTGGTCCACCATGGTTATTTCTGGAAAGGCGAGGCGCAAGCCATCGTCCGCACCAAAAAAGCCCGGATCGCGGCGCTGCTGGCAGCTGATCTTAACCTCTTTGCCTATCATCTGCCGCTCGACGCGCATCCGGAGGTCGGCAATAACGCAACGCTGGGTCAGTTGATGGGCGTCACGGCGGAGCGCTTTTTCGGTGATCAGGACCTGGGCTGCATTGGCAACTTCCCGGTGCCGGTGACCGTAGGGCAATTGGCCGCCCGGCTGGAGTCCGCGACGGGCCGGGTGCCGCTGATCCTCGGGCCGTCTGATCGGGAACTGCGTCGTATCGGCTGGTGTACAGGCGGCGCGCAAAGTTTTTTTCACGAAGCTGCTACGCTGGATATTGATTGTTTTGTATCCGGTGAGAGTTCTGAGTTTGTCACCCACCTTGCGGCCGAATCCGGCATTACCTATCTGGCCGCCGGCCACCATGCCACCGAGCGCGGCGGCGTGCGCGCACTGGGTGATCACCTGGCTGCACAGTTCAATCTGGATGTTATTCACCTGGAAGTCCCTAATCCGGTATGAAGAAATTGATCTCGCTCAAATTTGCGCGTCGTCACGCCGTCCGCGTAACTGCTTTTTCCTTTAGCCTTCTGCTCGCCGCATGTGCCACCCCGCCCGCCGACAATACCGGTAAGGCGGCAGGTGCAGGCGGCACACCGCAACCTGTCCCCGAAACGAAGCTTCCCGCTGCCGGCCCGGCGCCCACGGTGCTGATTTCAGGCCGCAAACCGCAAGCGATTCTTGATGACATTGTCAAATATCGAACCGGTAAGGGCATGAAGCTCAAGAACCGCAGCAGCATGAAAGTAGAGTTCGCGGAAACCATCGCCAATGCAAGCCAGCCGACAGAAGCGCGGATGGTCTATTTGTTGAGTCCGGCGGGTAAAGGGTTGAATCTTTCGGCAAGAGTCTTCCAGGTCAGCTATCCTGGAACGGCCAGGGAGCGCGTTGCGGAAATCACCAGTGTCGTTGCGGACAAACTGGCCAGGGAGCTGGCTGGTTACAACACCAGCACAGGCTGGTAAGCCATTGTTGTGCATACGGCTTTTAGTTCAGCCGCACGTCGGGTAGTATTTCTGCTGTCTTACGAGCAGCATCGGCCACGATCACGCTGCAGCGTGGCCTGGTCTTTGTTTCTTGTTCCATAATTTGTCAGGGATGGGGTTATGAGTGACCAGCACGTTGATAACGGCAAACGTCGGTTTCTGCTTCTGGCCAGTAGTGGGGCGGGGGCAGTTGCCGTAGCAGGAATTGCAACACCCTTCATTGCAAGTTTTCTGCCATCCGAGCGCGCCAAGGCGGCGGGCGCACCGGTTGAAGTAGATATCAGCAAGCTCGAAATGGGGCAGAAAATCAACGTCGAGTGGCGTGGCAAACCGGTCTGGGTTGTCAAACGCACCAAAGAAATGCTCGACAATCTGCCCAAGCTGGACAGCAAACTGTCCGATCCCAAGTCAGATTCCAGCGATCAGCCGGATTACGCCCATAACGAGTGGCGTTCTCTCAAGCCGGATATCTGGATCGCCGTGGGCGTCTGTACCCACCTGGGCTGTTCGCCAACCTACCGTCCTGATCTGGCCCCGGCGGACCTGGGCGCAGACTGGCTGGGCGGCTATTACTGCCCCTGTCATGGCTCGAAGTACGACCTTGCCGGTCGCGTCTATTCCGGTGTGCCGGCTCCCCTGAACCTGCCGATCCCGCCTTACAAGTTCCTGACCGATACCAGCCTGCGTATCGGCGACGACAAGTAACCGGCACCTACAGAGGCTTCAGACATGAGCAAAGCACAACAGTTAATGAACTGGGTCGATGATCGCTTTCCGGTGACGGCGACCTGGAAGGCGCAGATGTCGGAATACTACGCGCCCAAGAACTTCAACTTCTGGTACTTCTTTGGTTCGCTGGCGCTGCTGGTGCTGGTGATCCAGATTGTTACCGGTATTTTCCTGACCATGAACTACAAGCCGGATGGCTCGCTCATTCCGGGCACCAGCATCTCGGTGGCGTTCAATTCGGTTGAATACATCATGCGGGATGTCGCGGGTGGCTGGATCATCCGTTACATGCATTCCACTGGCGCCTCGATGTTCTTCGTCGTGGTGTATCTGCACATGTTCCGCGGGCTGATTTACGGCTCGTTCCAGAGACCGCGTGAACTGGTGTGGGTATTTGGTTCGCTGGTGTTCCTGTGCCTGATGGCCGAAGCCTTCCTTGGTTACCTGCTGCCATGGGGTCAGATGTCGTTCTGGGGGGCGCAGGTGATCGTGAACCTGTTCTCGTCCATCCCCCTGATCGGGCCGGATCTCTCGACCTTTATCCGTGGCGACTTCGTGGTGTCAGACGTCACGCTCAACCGCTTCTTTGCCCTGCACGTGATTGCCGTGCCGCTGGTGCTGCTGGCGCTGGTGGTGGCGCACTTGATTGCCTTGCATGAAGTGGGTTCCAACAACCCTGATGGCGTGGATATCAAGAAGCACAAAGACCCGAAAACCGGCATCCCGCTCGATAGCGTACCGATGCACCCGCATTACACGGTCAAGGATATCGTGGGCGTGGTGGTGTTCCTGATCGTGTTCAGCACCATCGTGTTCTTCAAGCCCAATATGTTCGGGTACTTCCTGGAAGACAACAATTTCATCCCGGCAGATCCGCTCAAGACCCCGCCGCATATTGCGCCGGTGTGGTACTTCACCCCGTTCTACGCCATTTTGCGCGCGGTGCCGTCCTTCCTTGGCTCGCAAGTGTGGGGTGTGCTGGCCATGGGCGCTGCGGTGGTGGTGATTGCGCTCTTGCCGTGGCTGGATCGTGCGCCGGTCAAGTCCATCCGTTATCGCGGGCCGGTTTTCAAGGTAGCGATCGTGCTGTTCCTGATTGCCTTTATTGGTCTGGGCATTCTGGGTACCTTGCCGCCAACCGATATCCGCACACTCGTCTCCCGGATTTTGTCGTTCGTTTACTTCGGTTTCTTTATCGGCATGCCTTTCTATACCAAGGCAGACAGTTACAAGCCGGTGCCTGACCGGACAACCAATGCAACAACCGAACAGAAGGTCCGTTTCTTCATCTATGTCGCGATTACGCTGGTCTTGACCGCGCTCTTCGCCAAAGTGATCTAAGGACACCCGCAGCCATGAAACTGAACCTACGAGTCTGGCTTGTTGCTGCAGTACTGTGCCTGCCGCTGGCCGCGTTTGCCGAAGAAGAGGGCGGGCCGGCCCTGGACAAGGCCCCGGTTAACCTGCAGGACGTTGAGTCGTTGCAGCGCGGTGCGCAAACCTTCACCAACTATTGTTTGTCGTGTCATGGCGCAGCCTTGCTGCGTTATAACCGCCTGACCGATCTGGGCCTGACGGAAGACCAGATCAAAAAGAACCTGATGTTTACCACCGACAAGGTGGGTAACCCCATGCGGGTCGCCATGCAGGTGAACGACGCCAAGGTCTGGCTGGGCGCTGCCCCCCCTGACCTGTCGGTAGAAGCCCGCGCCCGTGGTGCGGACTGGCTGTATACCTACCTGCGTTCGTTCTACCGTGACGATAGCCGCCCTACGGGCTGGAATAATCTGGTGTTCGACAAGGTGGGCATGCCGCACGTGCTGTGGGAACTGCAAGGCATACAGGAGCCCGTGTACAAGACCGAGAAGGTCAATGGCAAGGATGTGCAGGAGCTTGAGAAGCTGAAGCTGGTCAAAACCGGTCTGTTGACGCGCCTGGACGGTGACAATGTGGACTCCGCCGAGTACGACAAGCGTGTGGGCGATCTGGTGAACTTCATGGTGTACATGAGTGAGCCAGCGCAAGTTCACCGCGAACAGATTGGCTACGCAGTGCTCTTGTTCCTGATCTTTATCCTGTTCCCGCTGGTGTATTTGCTCAAGCTGGATTACTGGAAAGACGTAGAGCACTAAGTCCTTCTTGCACCAGGGAAAAACGGAGCTGCGGCTCCGTTTTTTCATGCCGGTTTGCAGGGTTGCCAGCCCAGGTGTTGTGTTTTAATTTGTTGATATTTCTCTTTAATATCACTGGCTTATCAAGCAAATTCTGGCTTTGTATCAACAAAATCTTTACAATTTAGCGTTTTGCATTACTGATCTTTCGGAGAAACCCGCTCATGATGAAGCTGTATTCCGGCACTTCCTGCCCGTTCAGCCACCGTTGCCGTATCGTGTTGTTCGAAAAAGGCATGGATTTCGAAATCATCGATGTCGATGTCCACAGCAAGCCGGAAGACCTCGCGGTCATGAACCCGTACAACGAAGTACCGGTTCTGGTCGAACGTGATCTGACCCTGTACGAATCCAACATCATCAACGAATACATTGATGAGCGTTTCCCGCACCCGCAACTGATGCCGGTTGATCCGGTCATGCGTGCCCGTGCCCGCCTGATGCTCTTCAACTTTGAACGTGAACTGTTTGTCCACGTCAAAACCCTGGAAGACGGCACTGCCACCAAGAAGGCGCAGGACACCGCGCGTGTGACCATTCGCGATAACCTGACCCAGATTGCGCCGCTGTTTGCCAAGCAAAAGTACATGCTGGGCGAAGAGTTCTCCATGCTGGACGTAGCCATTGCTCCGCTGCTGTGGCGCTTTGAGCACTACGGCATTGAAGTGACCAAGCCGCTGGCCTCCATCCTCAAGTACGGTGAGCGTCTGTTTAGCCGTCAAGCGTTCATCGACTCGTTGACCGCCAACGAAAAAGCGATGCGTAAATAAACATAGAATGTGAATGATACGGGCCGCCGTTGCTGGCGGCCCTGTCGTTTTGCAGACCATCGGGGTACATTCATGTCTTCTGTATCGACCAAACCCTATCTGATCCGCGCCATTCACGAGTGGTGTTCAGACCACGATTTCACGCCTTACCTGGTGGTTGCCGTCCGCGGCGAAATGCAGGTGCCGATGGAGTACGTGAAGAATGGCGAGATCGTCCTGAATATCAGCTATAACGCCAGCCGCAATCTGAACCTGGGCAATGACTATGTGTCGTTTTCTGCCCGGTTCAATGGTGTCTCCCGCGACATCATGATCCCGGTTGGGGCGGTGGTTTCCATTTTCTCGCGCGAGAATGGCGAGGGCATGGGTTTTGAATATGAAGCGCCGCCGGAAGAAACACCGGTGGCCAGCACGCCCACTTTGCAAACCGCATCGACCAGTCATGATGCGGGCAAAGAGGACGATGACGATGAACCGCCACGGCCGCCGGCTGGGCGTTCACACCTGCGTGTGGTCAAGTAAGCGCAGCAGTCATCAACAAAAACCCCGTCCTTTGGACGGGGTTTTTGTTTTCCGGCTGGCCAGGGTGGGATGTTTGCGCCGATGTGGGGCATAAGATCTATTTTTGTTTGTAATTTCGCACCATTTTTGCGCTTTATGACTATTTTTTGAGTCTATGTTTTTGTGTTTACTACATCTTCGTGTTCGCGGCCGATGCGTTTTGTTTTATTAGATCGTTGGTTTGTATAAATAAAAAGTGTTTTCATCAGGTGGTTTCTGTGATGTTCATCATAAAAAATGTAGTTTTTCAGATAAACGTATGAAATTTAGTTACGTAATCAAACTACATTTGATGTATGATGAAGTCATTGAATAAGTCGCCTGAAGGAGAACTACCATGAGTATCAGCATCCCGTTTTTTGGCAAGATTGGTTCCGATGACGTCAAGCTTGAGCCGAACATGCGTGTGAACCGTGCTGGTGGCCTGGTGGGTCCGGAACAGGTTGATGGCATTGTCATGTACCAGGTGGGTGGCCGCGCCAAGGTGTGCTGGGGCCCGGGTAATTCCCGCATGGAAAAGGTCCGCGACCTGACCCTGATCGTGGAATAAGCGGTCAGTGCATTTGTAGTTCAGGCCATAAAAAAAGCCCCGATACATCGGGGCTTTTTTTATGGCGGTGGCCGCAGGCATCAAGCTTCGCCAGTCGTGGCCGTGACCACGGCTTGAGCCTCATTGCTTGCGTTGTCCTGGGCATCCGCAATGGCGGCTGCAACTTCTTCTGCCACGGCGGCGATGGAACGGCGTTGCATTACGGCGGCATAGAAGCCATCGGTCCCGTGCACAATCGGGGTCAAGCGCAGATCGGGGCCCTCGAGCGGCAATTCCACTTTCTCTTTGGCCAGCAAAGTGCGCACGTCCACACGCTCGAACTCCGGATGCGTAGCGAGGAAAGCATCCACGATCGCGCTGTTTTCAGACTCCAGGATACTGCAGGTGGCGTAAACCAGTCGGCCCCCGGTTTTCACCAGGCGAGCCGCAGAGGCCAGGATGGAGGCCTGCTTGGCATTGAGTTCAGCCACGCCCGTACCGCTTTGACGGTATTTTAGGTCCGGATTGCGGCGCAGCGTACCCAGGCCCGAGCAAGGCGCGTCCACCAGCACCGCATCCATCTTGCCGGCCAGGCGCTTGATTTTCTGGTCATTTTCCGAGGCAATCAGTTGTGATTGCACATTGGATAAACCGGAGCGCGCCAGGCGCGGTTTGAGGTTGGCGAGGCGTTTTTCCGAAATATCAAACGCATACAGACGGCCCGTGGACTGCATTTGCGCACCCAGCGCCAGGGTCTTGCCACCTGCGCCGGCGCAGAAGTCGGTCACCATCTGACCACGGCGGACTCCGGTCAGCAGCGTCAGTAACTGGCTACCTTCATCTTGCACTTCATACAGGCCGCCCAGAAAACCGGGGTGGCGTGACAGCGAGGGCTTGCCGCCCAGGCGAATCCCCCACGGAGAATACGGCGTGGCCTCGGCCTGGAAATGTTCTGCTTGCAGTTGTTCCAGCAGGGCGTCGCGTTTGTTCTTCAAAAGGTTGGCGCGGATATCCAGTGGGGCTGGCTGACCCAGACCCAGACCCAGTTGCAGAATCTCCTCGTCCGTGCGGCTTTCTGCGTGCAAAGCGTCAACAATCCACTGCGGGAAACCAGCACGTACAGCAAGCGGCGCGTCGGCCAGGTTTTTGCCTTTCCAGGTTTTGGCCAGCTCAAGCTGGTCTTCCCGGTAGAACGTGGAGAGTTCCTTGATGGTGTGCTTTTCCACTGCGGCATGCCAGGCCAGCAGCCACAGGCGGCCGCCGGCTTCTTCACCCGCGATCCATTTCAGTTTGGGCAGGGCGCGCAATACGCCAAACACCGTTTCGGCGATGACGGCGCGATCCCGGGAGCCCAGTTTTTTGTGTTCGCGAAACAGGCGCGACATGCAGACATCGGCCGGAGCGGTGAAGGGCAGGATTTGCTCAAGCGCATCAAGAATGGCGTTGAACTGGATAGAGGTAAGCAGCATGTTGTTTTGCCTGATTTGTGTCTTATGCAGATGCGCTGCGACGTCAAACGCCGGTCGCAGCCAGAAAAGCGGTTCAGTCGTCTTTACCGGGGGAATCGGTGGGTGAAGGGGCGTCGAGGACAGATTTGCCGTCGATTTCGACCTCAGTGGCCCACAAGTCCAGCGGTGCGTCGTTGCCCAGGTTGAAAACCATTCTTACCGGCAGGTTAGACCATTGTGGCGCCAGCCAGAAATCAAATACACGATCTTCAAAGGTGCCGCGTACGAGGATCACCTTGACCACCTTGCCCCCCACGCGCCAGTTTTTCTCTTCCTGAACCTCAAAGGCGACATTGGGGTACATCTTGCGCCCGCTGGTCATGGAAAAACTGAAATTACGCTTGGGCGCGCCAGCGATCGCCAACTGGAAGGCGGTGGAAAAAAGATCCTGAGTCCCCTTGTCCAGCGTTTCTGTGCTGGCTTTGTCGCCATCGCGCAGATTGATTTGATGGTTGGCCCAGTCAAACTGCGCTTCGTTCTGCAGTTTGCCATCTTTCACATCGGTAAAGTGTTCCGGCGCCAGTCCATCCTTGCCCAGCAAGCCGTCACTGGTAAACGCGCGGGTACGCCCAAACAGGCTGGCAGCCAGTTTGAGCGAATAACGTCCGTCAGCGGTTTGCCATTTCAGGCGCATGGGAATCGGCAGGCCGCGATAAACGTAGGTGATCTCCAGATTATGCGGGAAATCGGTGGCAGGCCGTACCGGGGCCGCCGCCTGGACAGGTAGCGCGCACAGGGCAAGTAACAGGGTGAGCAGGCAGAGCAATCGGGGTTTCATCAGGTTCATCCTTGTTCAGCCACCACGCGGGCCACGCGGGTTATCAAGGCCCGGAGGCGGGGATTCGAGCAGCGTCTGGCCGTCGACATCGAGATCACTGGCATACACATCATAGGTGTCTTTCCCCACGTTCAGGATCATGCGCACGGGCAGGTTGTGCCATTGCGGGGCCAGCCAGAAATCAAACACCCGATCTTCAAAGGTGCCACGCAACAAAATGGCATCCACATCCTTGCCGGAAAGTCGCAGTGTTTTCTCGCCCATCACCTGAAAGGCGACGTTGGCGTACACCTTGCGCCCACTGGCGAGAGAGAACGTAAACGAGGGCAGGCTGGCGCCTTGCAAGGCGAACTGGAAGGCGGCGGAAAACAGATCCTGATCGCCAGGTTGCAGTGGCGCCTCAATGGTTTTGTCGCCATCGTGCAGTACAAATTTTTGCTGATCCCATTCAAACAGCGCTTCGTTTTGCAGCTTGCCGTCACGCGTATCGCTGAACCGCTCCGGCGCAAGGCCGCGTTTGCCAATGGTGCCGACGCTGCTGAAGGTGCGGCTGCGGCCAAACATGGCTGCGCCGATCTGTAGTGAATAGCGGCCGTCGCCCGCAGTCCAGGTCAGCCTGGCCGGAAAACCTTTCCAGCGATAGGTGATATGGACGAGTTTGGGGAAGGCATTGTTAATGACCGGCATGGCCGCAACGGCAGAAGCGGGGGGCGCCGCCCTGGCCACGGCAGAGGCCGCGCTGGCGGCGTGGGCGGGTGCAGAGGCCACCGCCACCGCGCTGGCATGCGCAGGCGCACTGGCTGTGTTACCAAACCAGGATTGCGGCGCGGAGGCGGTCAGGCTGGCGATGACGACCGGAGGACGCGTCACTGCGGGCGTGCTGGCCGGCACACGGACGGGCTTCGGTTTGCGTTTGGGGGCCGGCGTTGGCGTTGGTTCGGCCGTGGCCACGACGACCGGCTTGGGTGGTGGCGCTTTGGGCATCAACCAGACCGTCTGGATGTCCGGGCGTTTGATGTTTTTCAGTTCGTCCGGCAGCTTTTTTTCGTCTTCCCAATCCTGGCTTTTGAGTTTATGCGCGGGTTTGCGCAGCTTCTCATTGGGCTTGTCGGGAGAGGTGTTGGTGAAATAGTCGTACAGCAGGTCACCGGTGGCCGAGAAAATGTGCGTCAGCAACGACAACACAAAGGCAACCACCAGCAGAAGACGGGAGGCGCGCCAGCGGGAGGACGCGCCGGACTTTGTCATGCGCGGGTCGGGCCCACGCGTACGCGATGGCCCTCAATGGTCAATCGGTCTTCAACAAACCAGCGCACGGCCAGCGGGTAGAGCTGGTGTTCTTCTTGCAGCACGCGCGCGGCCAGTTGCTCGGCGGTGTCATCTTCCAGGACCGGTACGGCAGCCTGGGCGATGATGGGGCCATGATCCAGCTCTGCGGTCACAAAATGGACCGTACAACCGGCCAGTTTCACGCCCTCATCGATGGCGCGCTGATGGGTGTTCAGGCCGGTGAAAGAGGGTAACAGCGACGGGTGCACGTTGATCAGTCGCCCCGCGTAATGGTTCACAAAGGTCGGGGTGAGAATGCGCATGAATCCGGCCAGAACCACAAGGTCTGGCGTATAGCTATCGATCAGTCGGGCCAGTTCGGCGTCGAATGCATCCCGGCTGTCAAAGCTGCGATGATCGAGTGCGGCTGTTGCAATACCGCGCTCTGCCGCCCAGGTCAGCCCTTCCGCGGCTGGCCGGTTGGAAATGACTGCGGCGATGCGCGCATCAGGAATGGCGGCCTCGACGATCTTGCGCATATTGCTGCCGCGACCGGAAACCAGAATGACGATGTTTTTGGACATGTGAGGTGTAGTGCGCGAGAGATGCCGGAGCGCAGACTTTGTGTCCTCGCACCCCGGCAAATCTGCTGCGTCGCGTCAGGCGACCTGGGTCTGGTGCTCGTCGCCGTTGCGCTCGCGCACCGCGCCAATGCGGTACACGGTCTCGCCTTCGGCCTGGAGCAACTGGGTAGCTGCATCGGCCTCACCTGCGCCGACAATCACCACCATGCCAATGCCGCAGTTGAAGGTGCGGTACATTTCCGCCGCCGCCACACCGCCTTTCTCTTGCAGCCACTGGAACAGCTTGGGCATGGCCCAGCTCTTGGCGTCGATCTGGGCCACGGTGTTTTCCGGCAGTACGCGCGGCACGTTTTCAGAGATGCCACCGCCGGTGATGTGGGCCATGCCCTTGACTGGCAGGGTCTGCATCAGTTTCAAGAGTGGCTTGACGTAGATGCGCGTCGGGGCCATGACCACATCAGCCAGCGACTTGCCGTTTTCGAACTCGGCTGCGTAATCGGCTTCCGAGAGATGCAGAATCTTGCGCACCAGCGAGTAACCGTTGGAGTGTGCGCCATTGGAGGCCAGACCCAGCACCACGTCGCCCGGCTGAATGGTTTTGCCGGTGATGATATTGGCCTTTTCGACCACACCCACGGCAAAGCCGGCCAGATCGTATTCACCCACCGGGTACATACCTGGCATTTCAGCGGTTTCGCCGCCGATCAGCGCGCAACCGGCTTGTTCACAGCCGTGGGCAATGCCACGGATCACTTCGGTAGCCGCATCGACATCAAGCTTGCCGCAGGCAAAGTAATCCAGAAAGAACAGCGGTTCTGCGCCTTGCACCAGAATATCGTTCACGCTCATGGCGACCAGATCGATACCGACGGTGTCGTGACGATTCAGTTCAAAGGCCAGCTTGAGCTTGGTGCCCACGCCATCGGTGCCGGAAACCAGCACGGGCTCTTTGAACTTTTTGGAGATTTCCACCATGGCGCCAAAGCCGCCCAGACCGCCCAGCACTTCCGGGCGCATGGTGCGCTTGGCATACGGTTTGATGTTTTCAACAAGTTGATCGCCAGCGTCAATATCAACGCCTGCGTCGCGGTAGCTCAAGCCGGTGGGGGTGGTGGTCATGTTGTATATGGCCTCGTGGTCCAGATCAGGTGGGCGTGCTTAGAATCGCTAACAAAACCCGGCCAGTGTCGTTGCACCGGGTTTTGTTAGCGGCCCTTAATGGCGGGATTGGTCTGTTACGGCTAGAATTGTGAGCCTTCGCCAAAAGACCAATCCGGGGAGTGGCAAAGAAAATCCGGTGCAGCATCGCTGGCAATGGATAGGGTGTACCTGGGTACGCCCACCAGTCCGGTTTTTTTAGCCGCTCCACAAAAGGCCAGTATTTTACCGCATCTTTAGATGATACGCCCGACTCCCCGTCTGTTTGCCCTGCAAAATCACCTGGTTGCCGTTCTGCACCGGGCGAACAGGCACGTCTGTGCCTGGCAAAAAGGGGCACGCGGATGAGTGAGCAACTGATTCTGGACCTCTACCTGCCGCAACCGCCCAGCTTTGAAGGCTTTGTGCCGGGCGAGAACGCAGAGCCGCTCTTCATGCTGGCCGAATGGGCGGCCGGTGCCGCGGATATCCGCTTTCTGTATTTGTGGGGCGGGGATGGCGTGGGTAAATCGTACTTGCTGGACGCAGCCGCGGGCCGCCTGGCCGGTGCGCTGGTGATCGATGCCGCGCATGAGGCCCTGCCCGAGCAGATTGATCCTGCCGCTGCGCTGATTGTCGATAACGTTGAAGCGTTGAGCCCGGAACAGCAAATCCGCTTGTTCGACCACTACAACACGCTGCGCGAAGGCAGCGGCCGCTTGCTGGCCGCCGGCCCCATTCCGCCCATGCAACTTGATTTGCGGGATGACCTGACCACGCGCCTGGGTTGGGGATTGGTGTATCAACTCAAGGCTTTGTCAGACGCCGACAAGATTGCCGCGCTCAAAGCACAGGCGCGGGAAGCCGGGTTTGAGTTGCCGTCTGAAGTGGCAGACTACCTCCTGCGCCACACGGCGCGGGATCTGGCCAGTCTGCGCGCGGTGCTGGAGCAAGCCAGCCGCTACGCCTTGTCCATCAAGCGTCCGGTGACGGTGCCGCTGATCCGCGACGTGCTGGCGGGCGATCGCCACGTCTAACGGTCTGGCGCCGCCGGCCGCTCCACAAAATGCACGCTACTGATCAGGTCGTTGTCCACCCGGTAAATGGCCACGGCAGTGACGGTGTGTGATTCCAGTCCGGTAATGATTTCGTGATCAATCACCGTATTGCCAAACACAATGCGGTTTTGTAGTTCAGCGCGCAGGGCGGGGCGGTTGAAGCGGTGCAAGCGGTAGAACGCCGCCAGCGCATAGCGGCCTTCCATATGTGTTTCGTTGGATGGCCAACCGGCAATGCGCACATCCGGCGCATAACAAGCCACAAAGCGATCGGTGTCGTGCGCGTTGTAGGCATCCAGTTGCGCTTGCACAATCGCCTCAGGCGATATGGTGGATTCGGCGCTGATCATGACGTTGTCCTCCCTTGCTGTACCCAATATAGCGCAGGTCAGCGGGGGCTACCGTCTGGTGCTCAAGCCTTGATTTGCAGGGGGACTTCCGGGTTGATGAAGGCTTCGCCCGCCATCAGTTTGTCCATCATGTGCGGGTCATGCCACTCCGCTTTGACCTGCTCGGAAAACACCAGGTCTTGCAGCCGGATCAAGCCCATACGGGGGTTTTCAGCGTCTTCCCGGAACGCCTGGGCGTAACCGGTTTCGGTTTCGTGGGCAATCACCGAATGCAGGCGCACATCGTTCTCGCCATTTTTCATCACGGTGTTTTTGAGGATGGCGTCGATCACCACAAAAAATACGCGGGCAAATTGCTCTGCCGAGGGCGACACCGGCACGCTGATCCAGCGGGCAGAGAATTCTTGCGAGAGGCGGATGTACTCAGGATCGTCCTTGTCCCAGAAACAGATGGCATGGTCGAACGCGTCAATCACGTCTTTGATGGTGCCCTTCATCAGGCCAAAGTCGTACACCATTTGACCGTTGTCGAGTGCGTGCGCTTCCAGCAGCACTTCCACCTTGTAGCTGTGGCCGTGGATAGAGCGCCGACACCGGTCGGACGAACAATTGCGCACGATATGTGCACTTTCAAATTTGAACAGCTTGCGGATCAGCATGGATAAAACCCGAGTAATGAACTCGGGTTTTATCAGAATCCGGCCATCTGCTCAAGCATGCCGGGTGACGTGCTTCCGGACGGCATGCATGGTGGAGTAGGGCGTAAGGTTTGTAAGTAGTTTGCTGTACGTGGAGGGGGCCGAATCAACAAAATGTCATCCGGTTGACATCCGGCTGTCGCAGATCGGCGGTAGTGGCCAGGCAACTGGTATCTGCTGCTCCTTCATCAGCAAGTGCTTTTTTTGTGCTGCATCATAGGCAATCCGGGCAAAAAGCCGCAGCGCATCGGTCTGATTCTCCCGTTGGTCCTCTTTGTGCTGCAATGCAACAAAACACGAATGAGGCAGTGGTCTGATTGCCCGGAAAACCGCAGCCATACGCCTGATGCCGTTGCCTTGACACACCCTCTCCCCATGCCGCTAATCGATAGCGCGCCCGCAAAACGGCAAGAAAAGCCTTGGCGGGACCGGTGCCATAACGCGGTTTTCTTACAAAAACCGGCACCTTCAAAGATCCGTCGGACACAAGAACGGATCATCGCGATACAGAGATCAATGGATTGGAGACTGAACCTATGAAAAGCAAGCGGCTGGCCCTTGCGGCTGTGCCCTTTGCCTTGGCTGCGGTATACGCATTGGGCGCATACCCAGCCTGGCAAGACGGTGGTACCTACACCGCAGGCACGATTGTTTACTACAACGGGCACGACTATCAGGCACTGGTTACCCAGACTGACTATGCGGGTGCCAACTGGAACCCGGCAGCAACGCCAAGCTTGTGGAAGGATCTGGGCGTAGATACCGGCGGGACACCGACACCGGCCCCGACACCCGCGCCGACACCGGCACCGACGCCTGCGCCAACACCGGCCCCGACACCCGCGCCGACACCTGCGCCAACACCGGCCCCGACGCCTGCGCCGACACCCGCACCTACGCCGGCCCCAACGCCGTCGGGCAACTGTTACGCCGCCTGGGTTTCCACCACCGCCTATAGCACCGGTGCAACCGTGAGCTACAACGGTGTGAATTACAAAGCCAATTTCTGGACCCAGGGTAACAACCCCAGCACCAGCAATGGTGCGACTGGCACTGGCCAGCCGTGGACCGTTGTCGGCAACTGTGGCAGCACCACACCGACGCCGACGCCAACTGCAACGCCGACCCCAGCCCCCACACCGACGCCAACTGCAACGCCGACCCCGGCCCCCACCCCGACGCCAACCGCAACGCCGACCCCGGCCCCCACGCCGACGCCGACTGCAACGCCGACCCCGGCCCCAACGCCGACGCCGACCGCCACGCCAACGCCGGCACCGACCCCGTCGGCCAACGCTTGCCGTCCGGATGGCCTGATCCCGGGTGCCAGCAACGTGCCGTACTGCAAGGTGTATGACGCCAATGGCCGCGAAGTACTGGCCAATGGTCTGAATCGCCGTATCGTTGGTTACTTCGCCAGCTGGCGCACCGGCGCGGGCGGCACGCCGGCTTATCTGGTCAACAATATTCCGTGGAACAAGGTTTCGCATATCAACTATGCGTTTGCCACGGTGGATCAGAATGCCTACACCATCAAGATCGACACCAGTGCCACCAGCCCGGAAATCGGTCTGACCTGGCCGAACGTCGCTGGTGCGAGCATGGATAGCACGCTGCCGTACAAAGGCCACTTCAACTTGCTGGCCCAGTACAAAAAGCAGAATCCAGGCGTGAAGATCATGATGTCGATTGGCGGTTGGGCTGGTGGTACCGGCTTCTACACCATGACCACCAATGCCGATGGCAGCACCAACACCGCTGGTATCAATACGTTTGCCGATTCGGTGGTGGCGTTCCTGCGTCAGTACAACTTCTTTGATGGCGTGGATATCGATTACGAGCATCCCACCACCAATAACCAGGCCGGTAACCCGGACGACTTCAGCATCTCTACCCCGCGCCTGAAGGGGCTGATGACCAGCTACAACCTGTTGCTCAAGACCCTGCGCCAGAAACTGGATACCGCTGCGGCCACCGACAACAAGTACTACATGCTGACCATTGCCGGTTCGGCTTCGGGCTGGATTCTGCGTGGTGAAGAGAATCTGTCGGGTCTGCAATATCTGGACTACGCCAGCCTGATGTCTTACGACTTGCATGGCGCGTGGAACCAGTATGTTGGTCCGAATGCGGCACTGTATGACGATGGCAACGATGCTGAACTGAAGGCGGGCGGCGTGTATGGCGCTTCGCAATACGGTGGCATTGGCTATCTGAATACCGACTGGGCTTACCACTACTACCGTGGCGCGCTGCAGTCTGGCCGTATCAACCTGGGCCTGCCGTACTACACCCGTGGCTGGAAGGGTGTGACGGGCGGTGCCAATGGCCTGTGGGGTACCAGCCCGACCGTGAGCAGCACCGTAACCTGCAAGGGCATTGCCACTTGCGGTCAGGGCGCGACTGGTATCGACAACGTCTGGTATGACCTGGATACCAACGGCAATCCGGTTCCTGGTGGTGGCAACCCGCTGTGGCACGCCATGAACCTGCAAAACGGCATTGTTCCGGATTATCTGGCGGCCTACGGCGTCACCGAGAACACCATCACCGGTACCTACAGCCCCAACTACAATGCAACCCTGGTTGCGCCGTGGTTGTGGAATGCCACCAAGCAGGTGTTTATCTCCACCGAAACCGAGCAGTCCATCCAGACCAAGGCCCAGTACATTGTCGACCGCGGCATTGGCGGTGCCATGATCTGGGAACTGGCCGGTGACTATGCCTGGAACGCCAGCATGAACGGCGGCAAGGGCGAGTACTACATGGGTAATACGCTGACCACCGATATCTACAACGCCTTCACTGCTGCCGCGCCGTATGGCAACAAGAAGGCTGAAACCACGCTGCCGACCACCTCGGCTGCCGTGGGGATCATCCTGGATCAGTGGCCGATGGGGGATAACAACTACCCGATCACACCCAAGATGGAAATCACCAACAATTCCACCCAGACCATTCCGGGTGGCAGCACGGTCGAGTTCGACTACCCGGTATCCGCACCGGCCACGATGGCAGACCAGTCTGGTTTCGGTCTGACCAACACGGTTGCGGGTTATACCGGCCCGAACAACATCGGTGGTTTCAAGAACAACTACAACCACGCAAAGTTCAGCATCCCGACCTGGCAAACCATCGCCCCGGGCCAGACGGTGACCGTCGCGCTGAACTACTATCTGCCGATTTCTGGCCCGTCTAACTACGTGGTCACCATTGGCGGTAACAAGTACATCCTGCAGCAAGAGAACCCGGATGCGACAGTGGGCTACAAGTAAGACGCATTGAATGGCGCGGCAGACCGGTCTGACTGGTTTGCCGAGCGTTCAGACATAAAAGGCAGGTCTACGGACCTGCCTTTTTTATGCCGTTGATCGGAGTGTGTCGCTGGCTGGATGCAGTGTCGCTATATGGCGACAGTGGTAAGGCGCTGATTTTATGGGTTTGTAGTGCATTGCTGGCGAACACTGTCGCTTGATGGCGACGATTTTCTTTCTTTATGCCATCAGAATGCGGCAGTCAATCCCGGCGGCCTTGCCATGTGACTGATTAAACAGGTGTTTTATCGTCTGGCCTGATTCTTGCTGTATACCCCGTCCGCTCTCAAAACAGATAAAGACAACAATGAATCGCATCGCATTGGCAAGTGCTGTGGCCGGGTTGCTCTTCTTTGTCGCCGTGCCGGCTCAGGCCATGTATACCGCGTGGCCGTTCAATGGCCGCGTGATCAATCACAGCCAGCAGGATGTCAAAGCCTGGGATGGCGAACATGACTTTTACAGCATCCGCGCCGGGATCACGTCCTCCAATCTGTATGACGTTGACCATATCCAGCTGGCGGGGGATGCGGACTGGTGCAAGCTGGGTGCCAACACGGTCACGGTGACGCCGGATGGCCGCATCAACGGCTGCGAATGCCGTGTCGCGCATGCGGCGGATGAATGCGCGCCGGCGGAGCAGCGTTCGCTCTTGTCGCAAGTAGCGTCTGTATTCTTTGGCCGGCAGCGGACCGAAACCGTCATGGCCTACCTGACGCGTATCACGCCGTTACGCCGGGTTTGATGCGGGAGCCGGAACGGTTAGCCATAAAAAAACCGGCCATGAAGGCCGGTTTTTCTTTGGACGTTGACCGCAATTACTTGGTCAGTTCCAGCAGCTTGTCGAAAGCTTCATCAAACAGCTTCAGACCATCAACCTGCAGTTGTTCGCCGGCCAGGTTGTAGTTGATACCCAGCTTGCGCAGTTGGGCCATCACTTCAACAGCGGCTTCGGTGTTGGTTTCCAGCTTGTCAGCAGCAACGCCGTGGTCGCGGAAGGCGTCCAGGGTAGCATCCGGCACGGTGTTCACGGTTTCCGGGCCGATCAGCTCTTCCACATACATGGTGTCGCGGAACGCGGCGTTCTTGGTGCCGGTGGAAGCCCACAGCAGGCGTTGCGGGTGTGCGCCCTTGGCCTTCAGATCGGCAAAGCGGCTGCCGTGGAACAGCTTCTTGTAGTGCTGGTAAGCAACCTTCACGAAGGAGATCGCAACCTTGCCTTGCAGGGCCTTGGCTTCAGCGGAGCCGATGGCTTCCAGCTTCTTGTCGATCAGGGTGTCAACGCGGGACAGGAACACCGAGGCCACAGCGCGGATGTGATCCACCGGCTGGCCGGCGGCCACGCGCGCTTCCAGACCACGGATGTAGGCGTTGGTTACGTCATCCACATGCACCAGGTTGAACATCAGGGTGATGTTCACGTTGATGCCGGAGGCGATCAGTTCTTCAAACGCGATCACGCCAGCGGAAGTGGCCGGCACTTTGATCATGGCGTTCGGACGGGCAATGGCAGCCCACAGACGCTTGGCGTTGTCGATGGTGCCTTGTGCGTCGTTGGCCAGGTGCGGGGATACTTCCAGGCTCACGTAGCCATCCAGACCCTTGGTATCGCGGTACAGCGGGGCGGTCAGGTCGCAAGTGGCTTGAATGTCCGGCACAACCAGCGCTTCGTAGCGTTGTTCGGCGGTCAGGTCTTGCTTCTTCAGTTCAGCCAGGTCGCCGGTGTAGAGCGGGTCGGAGCTGATGGACTTGTAGAAGATCGCCGGGTTGGATGTCACACCTGCGATGTCATCTTCCTGAATCAGGCGAGCCAGTTCGCCGGACTTCAACAGACCACGGGACAGGTTATCCAGCCAGATACGTTGCCCGAAGGGCTTGATGGCAGCGATTCTACTCATTGCATTCACCTCAAATTCATACGTTGTCATAAAAGGGCGTGATCGCCAGACTCATCTGTCATTATCCGCCATGTATAGCGGTTTGACATGCAATCACCCAGAAGTTTTCGCCCCGTCGGCGCATCAGATAAGCCCGACGGACCGATAGTATATGGGGGTCCGCCCAGGAAATAAAACAGGGCGATCGGGGTTTTCCCGATAAAAGCGCGGTTTTGGGCGAAATTAGCCGGTGCTGAACCGTTTTTTCTCTGCAAAGATGCCGGCAAAACCCGGCGCCAGGGGTTGTGGGCCTGATCACGCCGGCTGGTTTTTGGGATGGTCTGCCATCCGTAGCCCGGATGGAGTCGGAGGCGAGAATCCGGGGCGGCGATGCCGGAAAAGAACCTTGTCCTGACATGGATTGCTACCCCGGATTCCCGCTCCGTTTCATCCGGGCTACGTGTTGATCAATCGGCCAGCAGCCGATGCGGCGGAAAGCGCACCGAGAACTCGCTACCCTCGCCCAGGCGGGATTTGACCGCCAGTTGCGCCTGGTGGCGCTGCAAAATATGTTTGACGATCGCCAGCCCCAGCCCGGTGCCGCCAGTCGAGCGGGAACGGCCACGATCGACCCGATAAAAACGCTCGGTCAAGCGCGGCACATGTTCTGGCGCCACCCCAATGCCGGTGTCCTGGACACTGAACACCGGTTGCTCATCATCCACCACCCAGTTGATGGTGATGACCCCACCTTGCGGGGTATAGCGGATGGCGTTGGAAACCAGGTTGCCAAAGGCCGAATGCAACTCATCGTGATTGCCGATCAGCCGCGCCGGGGCGAGCGTGCCAATGCGCACTTCGTGGCGACCTTGTGACAGGCCGACGGCTTCGTCATGCATCAGTCGCATCAATTGCGGCACGTCGACTTCTTCTTCCTTCATCTGTTGGCCATTCTCCAGGCGGGAGAGGGTCAGCAGATCGTCCACCAGGCGCTGCATGCGCTGGGTCTGGTCGTACATCAACTGCAATTGCTGCCGGCGTGTCGCTTCTTCCAGATCCGGAATATCGATCATGGTCTCGATAAAGCCGCCCACCACGGTCAGCGGCGTGCGCAATTCATGCGAAACATTGGCGATAAAGTCGCGGTGCACGGTCTGTACCCGATCGAGCTGGGTAATGTCGCGGGATAACAGCAGTTTGCGGGTGGTATCAAACGGCACCAACTGGACTGACAACACCTGCTCCTGGGGCCGCGTAGTGCGCAGCATCAGCGGGTGGGCAAAATCCTGCATGCGCAGGTATTCGCGCAGGCTGGGCTGGCGCACGATGTTGGTGACGATCTGCCAGATGTCAGTGACGCGATCGATACCCAGATGCTGACTGGCCGCCTGGTTACACCATTCCACGCGGTCGTGTTCGTCCAGCATGATCACGCCATCGGGCAACGCTTCACCGGCGCTGGTAAAGCGCTCCAGCATGTGGGCCAGACGATCCTGAGTTTTGCGCTGACTGCGGACTTGTTCGTACAGGCGATCGAACACGTCTTGCCACAGCAGCATGCTGCCCGGCACGTTGTCGACGCGCGGGTTTTTCATCCAGCGCAACAGACGGGCCAGATTGTAGAGGTGAAACGCAGTGGCAAGGCCAAGGATGCCGGCAGCCAGGGACAAGCCCCAGACCGGGCCGGCAGCGGCAGAAATAATCAGTGCGAACAGCAGAATGCAGACGTAGTAAACGGTCGAGCGCAGCCAAATCATCGAATAAATCCGGTAATGCACAATGGGTTTAGAGGCGCGGACAACGTCGGGCTGGCTATATGCGCTAAGACTGGCTTGCGCGCCTTGACCCTCGTAATGGTGTCGGTAGCACTCATGCGATCGAGACTGGCACGAGTTTATTACGATTCTTCCACCAGCCCTCACCAGACTGGTGGAAATATTTGAAGGACTTACTGGGCAGAGAGGCGATAACCGGTGCCACGCACGGTCTGAATGAGACGGTCATAGCCCGAAATTTCCAGCGCCGAACGCAGGCGACGGATATGCACATCAACCGTGCGCTCTTCCACAAACACATGATCACCCCAGACTTGATCAAGCAGCTGCGCACGCGAATGCACGCGCTCCGGGTGGGTCATGAAGAAATGCAGCAGGCGGAACTCGGTCGGGCCCAGATCAATCGGGTCGCCATTGCCGGTCACGCGATGCGTGGTCGGATCAAGTCGCAGGCCCTGGATTTCCACCAGGTCATCCGTCACTTGCGGTGAGCGGCGGCGCAGCACGGATTTGATCCGGGCTTGCAATTCACGCGGGCTGAATGGCTTGGTGATGTAATCATCGGCACCGGTATCCAGACCAATGATCTTGTCCTGTTCGTCCGAACGGGCAGTCAGCATGATCAGCGGGATCTGGCGGGTACGCTCTTCACCGCGCAGCTTGCGGGCAAATTCAATCCCCGTCATGCCTGGCAGCATCCAGTCCAGCAGGATCAGATCTGGCAGCGCATTGCGCACGATATGCGCAGCAGATTCGGCGGAATCAGCACGCATGACATGGTGGCCGGCCTGGGTCAGGTTAAAGGAAATCAGTTCCTGGATGGCCGGTTCGTCTTCGACAAGCAGGATGTTGGCTGGCATTGGGTAAATAACCTCACGGGGTAGCGTTGTGGGCGCGTCTTGCTGCCATCCCGAGGGAGGCTCATCTCCTGGTCAAACCAGCCATCACTGGCCGGTTCTAATCGTTATTTAAGACTTGGTGCGCCCGAAAATTGTTGCGAGATTAAGGCTCCAATGTGAACAGAATATTACAAGTCTGCGTAATCCGGGTGGGTGTGGTTTGTGTGCCCAGGGCGGCCAGGGACTCTTATCTTCAAACAATGCAATGCGTTTGGTGCTTGATTTTGTTAAAGATTGCCGGTTTTTCTGGCTATTGCTGACATCCATCAAGCCCGGTAAATCGATATGATTTTGTCATTGCACCGCTGATCGCAGGTGCCCGGCGGCATGAGCCGGGACCCGCCCGAATGCGGTGTTTGATCATCGACAGGAGAAACCAGTCATGAAATCCGGATGGGTCAGCCGTATTGTTGCCGCATTGGTGGCCGTATCAACCACCATGCTGCTCGGCCACGTCTTCGTGGCGCTTTGAAGCACACCGCAGGGTGTTGTCCCGCATACCAATAAAAAAACAGAAGAGATGGAAAAGAGTCGCCGCAAAGGCAATTTCACAAAGCCCCGTACAGGGGCTTTTTTCTTGTGCGGCGCATGCGTTGCAGGGTGGGCACGGCCATAATGAAGGGATCTGCTGACCACCTGGATGCCCATGCCTGTTCCTGCCCTGACTGCCTTTCTCAACGGCCAGTTTGCGCCGCTTGATACGCTGCAAGTATCCGTCATGGACCGTGGTTTTTTATTTGGTGACGGCGTGTACGAAGTGATTCCGGTGTACAACCGGCAACCGTTCCGGCTGGAAGAGCATTTGCAGCGGCTGGAAAACAGCCTCGCGGCAATTGCGCTGGTTAATCCGTACTCGCGCGGGCGCTGGGCTGAGTTGATCCATGCCATCGTCGCGGCGCAGGATTTTGAAGACCAGTCCGTTTATTTGCAGGTGACCCGTGGCGCAGCCTGGCCGCGTAACCACGCGCTGCCCGCTCAGGTCACGCCGACCGTGCTCATTTATGCTGACGAATTGGCGGCACCGTTACCGGCCATGGTCGAGCAGGGTGTGACCGCTATTTCGGCCGGGGATATCCGCTGGCTGCGCTGCAATATCAAGGCCACGGCATTGCTGGCCAACGTGTTACTCCGCCAGATGGCGGTGGATGCCGGAGTGGCGGAAACGGTACTATTCAGGGATGGCCTCTTGATAGAAGGCTCCTCCAGCAACATCTTTGTGGTCAGTCAAGGCGAAATCCTCGCCCCGCCACCCTCACATTTGATGCTGACCGGAATCACCTATGACCTGATTCTGGAACTGGCACAGCAGCATGCGCTGCCATACCGGGTGTGTGAAATCACCGAACAGCAAGTGCGTGATGCCGATGAAGTCTGGCTCACGTCCTCTTCCAAAGAGGTGCTGGCGCTGGTCCAGCTGGATGATCAGCTGGTGGGAGACGGCAAGCCCGGCCCGGTGTTTCGCGAGATGCACCGCCACTATCAGCAATTCAAGCGCGACGTCATGCGCAACAAGGAGTTCAGACATGACCCAAGTTAACATCACCGACCTGGACCAACCCAGGCTGGAAGACCTGGTTGAGTTTCCCGCGTTGATTCCGGTCAAAGCCGTGAGCCGCAAGCAAGTCGCCCAGGATGAGTTTCATGCAGCACTGGTGGACCTGACGGCGCAGCATGTGCCGGGCTTTGTGGCTGAACTGGTGACTATTCGTCCCAGCAGCCAGGGTAACTATTTTGCCGCCACGCTCTCGGTGACCTTCCTGAATGTGGAACAAGTGCACGCGCTGGATGCCGCCCTGAAGGCGCATCCGCTGGTGCGCATGGTCTTGTAATCACTGACTGGGGAACGGCCTGTGCGGCGCGAAGAAAACATCATCCTGCAAAGTGACTGGGCCAGTGTTGGCCCCGCCACGGTCGCTGGCATTGCGGTGCGTCCGCTGGGCCTGCAGGCCTATGAGCCAACCTGGCATGCGATGCAGGACTTCACCGATGCCCGCACGGCGGACACGCAAGACGAACTCTGGCTGCTGGAGCACCCCCCGGTGTACACCCTGGGGCAAGCCGGCAAGCCGGAGCACATCTTGCAGCAAACGGATATTCCCATCGTCAAGATTGATCGCGGCGGTCAGGTGACCTATCACGGCCCCGGTCAACTGATTGCCTATACCTTGCTGGACTTGCGCCGCAACAAGCTGGGCGTGCGCGAACTGGTGCGCAAGCTGGAGCAAAGCGTCATCAACCTGCTGGCGGACTTTGATATTGAAGCGTACGGCAAGATCGATGCACCGGGCGTCTACGTGCAGGACGAACTGGGTGAAGCCAAGATCGCCGCGCTGGGCTTGCGGATTCGCAACGGCTGCGCCTTTCATGGCTTGTCGTTCAATGTCGGCATGGATTTGACCCCGTTTGGCTGGATCAATCCTTGCGGTTATGCCGGTTTACGTGTCGCGCAGCTTAACGATTACGGCTTTGCCGAGACACCCGCGTCGCTTGCGCGTAGAATGGGCGACCAAATTCTGCAACAAATCAACTGACTAACGAGCGGTTAACAAAACCCTGCTGGCAGCGTTGTGCTCAGTACTACAAGTACGGTCTTCGTTGCGCACGCCTTGCCATCACCGATTCGCTGGGTATTGTTAGCCGCTCCTGACCGGACAAAAGCCGGGAAGCTGCCGATGACCGAAGAGATCAAAACCGCCGCCGCATCTAATGCCGCAGGTGTGAAGCACAAGGGCGAATCCAAGACTGCCCGCATTCCCATCAAGATTGTTCCGCTGGAACAAAAGCTCAAAAAGCCGGACTGGATCCGCGTGCAGGCGCCCAGCCTGAACAGCCGTTTTTATGAGATCAAGGACATCTTGCGCTCGCAAAAGCTGCACACGGTCTGTGAAGAAGCGTCCTGTCCCAATATCGGCGAGTGTTTTGGTAAAGGCACTGCCACCTTCATGATCATGGGCGACATCTGCACCCGCCGTTGCCCGTTCTGCGACGTCGGCCACGGCCGCCCGAACCCGCTGGACGAGAACGAACCGGCACATCTGGCCGAAACCATCGCCGCGCTGAAACTGCGCTACGTGGTCGTGACCTCGGTGGACCGGGACGACCTGCGCGACGGTGGCGCCCGCCATTTTGTCGAATGCATCACCAAGACCCGCGCCGCCAGCCCGGAGACGCAGATTGAAGTGCTGGTGCCCGACTTCCGTGGCCGTCTGGACATTGCCGTCGATATCTTCGGCGAAGGCCTGCCAGACGTGATGAACCACAACCTGGAAACCGTGCCGCGTTTGTACAAGCAAGCTCGCCCGGGGGCGGACTATATGCACTCGCTCAGGCTCCTCAAGGACTTCAAGGCCAGATATCCGCATGTGAACACCAAGTCCGGCATCATGGTTGGCCTGGGTGAAACAGATGAAGAAATCCTGCAGGTGATGCGCGACATGCGTGATCACGACATCGACATGCTGACCATTGGCCAGTATCTGCAACCGTCCAACGGTCACCTGCCGGTGCTGCGCTACGTGCACCCGGATGTGTTCAAGATGTTTGAAGAAGAAGCCTACAAAATGGGCTTCAAGCATGCTGCCGTGGGGGCGATGGTGCGTTCCAGCTACCACGCCGATCAGCAAGCGCACCATGCGGGCGTCGTCGCGTAAAACCGACTGATGCCAAATACAGATGACGCCGGGCCCGCCCGGCGTTATTTTTTGTCTGCGCCCAACGTCTTTCGGAGTACCTATGACCGACACCCCACGCCACAAACTCACCATGACCGTATTGATGATGCCGGACATGGCCAATTTCTCTGGCAACGTGCATGGCGGGCAACTACTCAAACTGCTGGACGAAGTGGCCTATGCCTGCGCCAGCCGCTTTGCCGGCACCTATGTGGTGACATTGTCGGTGGATCAGGTGATGTTCAAGCAGCCGATTCACGTGGGGGAGCTGGTGACATTCCTGGCAACCGTGAATTACACCGGTCGCACCTCGATGGAGATCGGGATCAAGGTGATTGCCGAAAATATCCGTGAACGCACGGTGCGGCATACCAATAGTTGCTATTTCACCATGGTGGCGATGGGGGATGACGGCAAGCCGGCGATGGTGCCGGAGCTGGTGCCGACGGATGAGATTGAGCGGCAGCGCTGGCAGGATGCCGAGGGGCGGCGGGTGGCGCGGTTGAAGAGGAATGGGTGAAGGGGCGGCCTCGAGTTGCCTCGGTGGCTGCACTCCAGTGCCTCGTCATTCCGGTCCTCGGCGGCCCCCTTGCGCCGGAATCCAGCTGCGATATGCGCCTGGGAACTACTACAAAACTTTTGGACCCGTGTTAGCGCCTTCGGCGCGAGTAGAAGCATTACACACCGGGGTGCCCCGCTCACCAGTCCGGCTCGTTCTCCCCGCGCCACATCACCGCAAATCCCAGCAAGAACAGCATCGTCCCATAGGGCCACAAATCACTGATCAGTGCGGCCAGCCCCCGGAAGTGCATCAAATGCCCGTAGTTCCAGCGGAACAACGGCAAGATGGCCGAGAGCTGCGGGGAGAGCGGCCACATCCAGCTCACCAGCACGGTGCAAAACAGGCACAGTGCGCCGACAAGGGCCCGCCAGGGGCGTTTGAGTTGCAGCAGCACCGCCAGCAAAGGCAGGGCAGCCAGCCCGCCCAGCACCACGTTGTGGTTAATCCAGCTGAAAAAGTCCGCCCACTTGAGCATAAAGCTGGCAAACACGATCTTGCTGGCCAGAACGCTGGCCAGCAATGTCGCGACAGCCCATGGGGCCTGACGACTGTGGCGCATCAATACCGAGACAAACAGGCAAACCCCCACTGTGTTGAGCATCATGCCGGAGCCTTCCAGCAAGTCCAGGAACAAGGCGGGGTTGTTGAGCGGGGCGAGGATGGGTTGGGGAATGCCGCGCGGTTCATCGACCACGCCAAAGAAGGGCACCGAGGGGTCGAACTGGGTGATCAGCCACAGCCCCAGCCAGACCATGCCCCATTCCGCAGCGGCCCCTGGGAACAGGTAAGAATGACGGAACACCAGCCAGCGCCGTTGAGAACGCCGCAGCATCAGCAAAAGGGCGATGGCTGCGCCGATCATGGCGCCGGAGCTGTTAGAGAGGATGTCCAGATTGGATGCCACCCGGGACGGGATGAACTGCTGCACGAACTCAACAAAACACGACGTACCGGTGCCAATCAGCACCGCCATCACCGGGCTGGCCCAGCGCCAGCGGCGTAACGCCAGACCGGCGGAGAGCCCCAGCGGAATATAGGCGAGCACGTTGATCAGATTATCGAAAAACGTGAAGTAGTACGGCAGGGGGTAAGTGTAGAAGGCAAGGATGGGTTCACCGGTGAAACGCCAGCCGGTAAACGGGTAAAACGAGACCAGCAGCACGACCAGCAGGTAGCACCAGAAGAAGTAACGCGCCACGCGGGTGGGGGCGTTACGGTGGGCCAGAAAGCTGATGGGTGGGTGTGCGCGCATGGGTAAACAATAAAGGGGTGGTCTTGGCGACCACCCCGCAGAGCTTACCGGGCGGTCTTCACTTCCGTCCAGAGGCGGTTCAGGTCACGCAGGGGCTTACCTTCCAGCGAGTTGAGCTGGTACAGCTTTTTCATGTTGTCCGCAGTGGGGAACACGGCGTTGATCTTCTTGATGTCCGGGCTGACAAACTGGGCGGCAGCGGCATTCGGGTTGCCCGAGCCAATCATGTTGGTCAGTTCGGATGAGTTCTTGCCATCAAGCATGAAGTTGATGAACTTGAAGGCCAGATCCGGGCGCGGCGCACCCTTCATTACCATCATGTTGTCCACAGACAAGGTATTGCCTTCTTTTTGCAGGGTGTAGGCAATGTTGAACGGGCGCTTGGCGGTGTGGGCGTCGGTATTGGCCTGGAACATGTCGTTGGAGTAACCATGCGCCAGCCAGATGTTGCCGACGGTCAATTCCTTGATGTAGCTCTGGTTATTGAACGCAGCCCAGTACGGTTTGGCCTTGATGATGGTGTCCTTGGCCTTTTGCCACTGGTTGATATCCGTGCTGTTCGGATTAAACCCGTTGTACATCATGGCGGCGGCGAACAGTTCTTTCGGGTCATCCAGTACGGTGACCTTGCCCTTGATCTTTTCCAGCACCTTCGGGTCGAAAATGGCCGACCAGGACGTCGGGTCGATACCCAGTTCCTTGATCTTCTTGTCGTTGTAGCCAATCAGCGTGGTGGTGAAGGCATACGGGACAGAGTAGACGTTGCCCTTGTCGAACTGGCTGTTCATGAACGCCGGGTTCATGTTTTTCAGATTCGGGATCTTCGACTTATCCAGCGGTTGCACCAGGCCTTGCTTGATCAGCGGCGGCAGGGCAAAGCCGGTTGGCACAACAATGTCATAACCCTTGGCGCCTGCGGCCAGCTTGGCCAGCATTTCTTCCATGGCGCCGTAGTAGTCCTGCACGACCTTGCATTTGCAGTCGGCTTCGAAATGCTTGACCGTTTCCGGCGCGATGTAGTTGTTCCAGTTGTAGATGTGCAAAACATCTTCAGCTTGTGCGGTGCCCATGGCTGCACCGGCAGCCAGCATCAGGGCCAGAAACTGTTTTTTCATGGCGGTTTAACTCCAGGTCCGGAATCACAAGAAATGAGCGCGGGATACGCTGTCCCACGCCAGAAAAACGGCGATTATGCCAGATCGACGAGTCAGGAAAACAGCCGATCCGGCATTGTCGTTTATTTGCTGATTTTGATTTCCGTCCAGGCCTGGTTCCAGGCACGGCGCGTCTTTGCGTCCAGATCCGTCAACTGTTCCAGCCTGGCCGCCTGCTGGGTGTTGGGCGCGATGGCAGGGTTCTGTTTGAGGTCTGCGCGCACAAAGGGCAGGGCGGCGCTGTTGGGTGTGCCAGAACCCACCTGATTGGTGGTTTGCGCCGCGTTTTTACCATCCAGCATGAAGTTGATGAACTGATGGGCCAGATCGGCGCGGGGGGCGTTCCGCGCAACGACAAAGCTGTCGGCCGTCATGCCGTTGCCTTCTTTTTGCAACTGGTAGCCAATCTGGAATGGCCGCCCGGCTTTCTGGGCGTCTGCGCGGGCCTGATACATATCGTTGGAATACCCCAGCGCCACCCAGATATTGCCCACGGTCAGTTCCTTGATGTAGCTCTGGCTGTTGAACGCCGCCCAGTAGGGCTTGGCGGCCTTGATGGTCTCTACCGCTTTTTTCAGCTCAGCCGGGTTGGTCGAGTTGGCGGAAAAACCGTTGTACCGCAGCGCCGCGCCGATCACCTCGCGCGGGTCATCCAGCACCGTGATCTTGCCTTTGATTTTTGCCAGTACTTTCGGGTCAAACACCATGGACCAGGAGTTCGGGTCCAGCCCCAGCTCCTTGATCTTTTGGGTGTTGTAGCCGACTAGCGTGACGGTAAAGTCATAGGGCACAGAGTACTTGTTGCCCGGATCGATGGGCGTGTTGGCAAAGGCCGGGGCAATGTTCTTGAGGTTGGAGAGCTTGCCGTGATCCAGCGGCTGCACCAGGTTCAGTTTGACCAGTGGCGTGATGCCGTAATTGGCCGGGCCGATGACATCAAAACCCTTGGCACCGGCCGAGAGCTTGGCCAGCATTTCTTCTACCGAACCGTAATACGTGGCCTCGACCTTGCATTTGCATTGCGCCTCAAACGCCTTGACGGTGTCGTCGCTGATGGCGTTATTCCAGTTGAACACATGCAATACGTTATCGGCGCGGGCCACGCCGGTGATCAAACAAAGAGCGATCAGAAGTTTTTTCATGGAACCCCCAAAGACGTTGCCCGCCCCCTTGCGGGTAGCGGGCAACGGTATGCCTGACAACAACGGGTTGGATATACCCGTCAGTGACTGGCGCGCAAAGCGCCGGGGGCAATTTTGGCGGCGATCACGATCAAGGCCAATGTCAATAACATCAAAAGTGAAGAAATCGCATTCACTTCCGGTGTCACGGCGATCTTGAGCATGGAGTAAATCTGCAGCGGCAAGGTAGACGCCCCGGCACCGGCCACAAAGTAGGTGATCACAAAGTCATCAATCGACAAAGTAAACGCCATCAGCGCACCGGCAATGATGCCCGGCAGGATCAGCGGAAAGGTCACCTGCCAGAAGGCTTGCAGCGGTGCCGCGCCCAGATCGCGGGCGGCTTCGACCAGTGACTCATCCATACCTTGCAAGCGTGAACGTACCACGATCGCCACAAAGCCAATACTGAACGCAATGTGCGCCAGACCGATCGACAGATACCCCATGCTGAAATTGAGCGCCACAAAGAACATCAAGAGTGACAGCGCCATCAGGATTTCCGGAATGGCGATCGGCGTCAGCACCAGAATCGGCAGCAGTCTGAGTTTGTACTTGTACATGGCCAAGCCTGCCAGCGTGCCAAAGAACGTGGCAAAGATGCTGGACACGAGGCCAATCAACAGCGAATTACGCGCGGCGGTCAGCATCTGGTCATCGGCAAACAATACGCCATACCAGTGCGTCGTAAAGCCCACCCATTCTGCGTTCAGGCGCGAATCGTTGAATGAGTACACCACCACAATCACCAGTGGCAGATACAAGAAGCCGTAAACCAGCAACGATGCCGCCCACAGCCATTTGCTTTGCTTAGAGTGCATTGCGCTTGCCTCCACGGCCCAGCATGGCCATCAAACCGGCCATGATCAGCACCGACAAGGTCAACATGATGGAGAGCACCGAACCAAACGGCCAGTCGCGTGAATCCAGGAACTGCTGCTTGATCAGGTTGCCGATCATGATGCCGTCGGTGCCGCCCACCAGATCCGGCACGGCAAAGATGCCCAGTGCGGGGATAAACACCAGCGCGGCGCCGGCGTATACGCCCGGCAACGACAGCGGCCAGGTGACTTTCCAGAAGCGCTGCCAGCGCGACGCGCCCAAGTCCTGCGCGGCATCCAGCAAGGCCATGTCGTGCTTTTCCAGGTTGGCGTACAGCGGCAGCACCATGAACGGCAGATGCACGTACACCAGCACAATGATCACGGCGAACGGGGTGAACAAAAACTGCTGCGGCGCAATGCCCACCACGCCCAGCACGGTGTTCACCAGCTTGGCGAAGTAACCTTGCGGGCCCAGGATAATCATCCAGGCATACACCCGGATCAGAAAGTTGCTCCAGAACGGCAGGATCACCAGCAGTACCAGCAGATCACGCCATTTCTTCGGGCTGCGGGCAATCAGCCACGCCAGCGGGTAAGACGCCAGCAGGCACAGCAGCGTGGTCAGGAGCGCATAGCCAAACGACTTGATGAACAACTCGATGTACACGGCTTCCTGGAAGAAGCGCGCAAAGTTGTCCAGCGTCAGGTAGTCGTGCCAGTTGTGGCTGTTGACCAGCAGCACGTTCTTGCCGGTGGCCGGGTCTGCGCCAAACAGCGGCATCAAGCCACCGTAATCCCCCGGGAAGCGGAAGGCGGCAAACGCCATCATGGCCGTGGGGATGGCAAAGAAGAAAATCAGGTACAGCAAAGGTGGCCCGGAGATCAGCCACTTTGCCAGGTTTTTTGAGCGAGCCATGTGCGTCTGCGTCCTCAATCAAGCCAGCAAAAAGTGGCCGGCATCAAACCGCCATGCCAGTTCAACCTGATCGTTGTCATCAAAGAAACGTGCGCGGCCTGGTGCGGCGTTGGGCAGCATGGTTTCAATGCGCGTGCCGTTTTCCAGTTCGACGATGTACACGGTCACGTCGCCCAAATACAGACAATCGTGGACTTTGCCCTTGAAGTGGATTTCATCGGGCACATTGGCGGGCAGGGTGGCGCCCAGCTTGATTTTCTCTGGCCGCAGCGTCAGCGTGCCTTGCTGGCCGACGGTCGCGCCGGCCACCGGCAGCACTTCTGCCGTGCCCACGCCGGGGATCTCCACCTTCATGCGGTCGGCGGCAATCTCGGTGATGGTGGCATCCAGCAAATTGCACTGACCAATAAAGTCCGCCACAAAGCGGCTCTTGGGATAGCTGTAGATGTTCTCTGGCGCATCCAGTTGCTCGACCTGGCCCTGGCTCATCACGGCAATACGGTGCGAGAGGGCCAGTGCTTCGCCCTGATCGTGCGTCACGTAGATAAATGTGATGCCCACTTCCTTTTGCAGGTTGATCAGTTCCAGCTGCATTTGCTCGCGCAATTTGGCGTCGAGCGCAGAGAGTGGCTCATCCAGCAACAAGACGCGCGGGCGGTTGACCAAGGCGCGGGCAATGGCCACACGCTGGCGCTGGCCGCCGGAGAGTTCATGCGGAAAGCGGCGGGCAAACTGGGTCAGGCGCACATCTTCCAGCACCTCGGCCACGCGGGCCTTGATCTGGTCGGCAGGCACCTTGGCCATCTTGAGCGGAAACGCCACGTTGTGTTCCACCGTCATGTGCGGGAACAGCGCGTAGCTCTGGAACACGGTGTGCACCGGGCGTTTTTCTGGCGGTACGCCATTGAGCGGCTGGCCGTCCAGCAGCAACTGGCCTTCATCAGGCTCTTCAAACCCGGCCAGCATACGCAATAGCGTGGTCTTGCCGCAGCCCGACGGGCCCAGCAGGGTAAAGAATTCGCCCGCCTCAACACTCAGGCTGACATGGTTGACGGCGGTGAAATCGCCGAAGCGTTTGACCACGTCCCGAATCTCAAGCAGTGCCATGATCTTTCCCGGAAAAAAACGGCGGCCATTTTACCCAAAATGCGCTTAAAAGTGGCACAAGTTTTTGTTTAATATGTATTTGTTGTTGTCACTGTCTAAATGTCTGAAATTGAAATTCGTGCCAATTCATTGACTTGCAACAATCACCCAAGCCGCTGTCAATGCCTGCGGCCATGCAGGGTCCGTGCTAAACCGCAGTGCTCGCGCGCCGCACGGTATGATGCAGCCTTGCGGCCAAGCCTGGCCGAGCCCCTGGTTGTCGTCGTCCTCCCTGGAAAACCTGATCATGATGGACTGGAACCGCCTCCTGACTGCTGACCGGCTGAGCGCATCCCGCCTGCCCGCGCACGATGCAGAGATCTCCCGCAGTGATTTTCACAAGGATCACGACCGCATCGTGTTCTCCTCACCGTTCCGCCGGCTGGGGCGCAAAACCCAGGTGCACCCGCTGACCGAGAACGATCACGTGCACACCCGGCTGACCCACTCCATTGAAGTGGGTTGTGTAGGCCGCAGCCTGGGCATTCTGGTGGGGGAAAAACTTAAGGATAAACTGCCGGCCCATATCTCGCCCTATGATCTGGGCGCCATCATTCAGGCGTCTTGCCTGGCGCACGATATTGGCAATCCGCCCTTTGGTCATGCCGGCGAATACGCCATTCGCGACTGGTTCCGCCGGGATGAACACGCTTACCTCCTGCAAAACCTCACCGCCGCAGAACGCCGGGACCTGCAAACCTTTGAAGGCAATGCCCAAGGGTTCCGGGTGGTTACCCAACTGGAAAACCACCGGTTTGAAGGCGGCATGCGGCTGACTTTTGCCACACTGGGCGCCACGCTCAAATACCCGTGGACCAGCGAACACGCCGGTGAAAAAGGCAAGTTCAGTTGTTACCAGTCTGAGGAAGCTTTGCTGCAAGAAGTCGCCGCTACCTTGGGCTTGCCGCAGATTGCCGCAGGCAAATGGGCGCGGCACCCGCTGTCTTATTTGATGGAAGCCGCCGACGATATTTGTTACGCCATTCTTGATCTGGAAGACGGGATCGAGATTGGCATGCTGCCCTATGAGGTGGTTGAACCGCTGCTCTTGAAGATTTGCGGCGGCGATCATGAATTGTTGCGGCTGGAAGTGGCCGCTGCACCCTCCACCCGCCGCAAGATTTCCTTATTGCGCGGCAAAGCCATTGGCCGTTGTGTGCAGGAAGTGGCCCAGGCCTTCATCAAGGTTTATCCGCGGTTGATGGAAGGTAGCTACCAGGGCGACCTGCTCAACGATTGTCCGGCCAGCGTGCGCCATGGCATTACGGAGTCCAAACAGCTCGCCCGTGACCGGATTTTCAACGCCCGGCGCAAAGTGGAGATTGAAGTTGGCTCCTTCACTTGTCTGGATATCTTGCTTGATGCATTCTGCAACGCCGCTTACCAACTGAAAATCTCGCCAGAATTGCCGTTCCGCATGAAGCGCATTCTGGACCTGATGGAATACAACGCCCCGAAAAAGGAATGGCCGATGTATCAGACCTACCGGCGGGTGCTGGATTTTATCGGGGGCATGACGGACAACTATGCGACGTATCTGGCGCAGCAGGTGGGCGGGATGGGGCGGTAGCGGGTTTTTTGCTGCGGGGAACATGGCCAGGTGTACTGCCTGGTCATTCCCGCGGCGGTGGGAAGCGGGCAGGGCTGCCACGGGTGGTTTTTGGCAGGCTGACCAGGCACTCCGGACGTTGTTCGGCCACTGACTCGTCATTGGCCTTGCGCCGGAATCCAGTCTGGCCGCCACAGGTGGCCTTGGCCGAGCACCACTTGGTAGCCCGGATGGAGGCCGCAAGGCCGGGGTGGCGGACCGGGTTCATATTGTTGTGAGCGTAGGGTGGATTCGGAGCGTTAGCGATAATCCACCATTGCAATGGTTGTTAGCGCCTGACGGCGCGGGGTTTAAAAGCGTTTGATACCGGCGGTGGCCGGAGCACCCTAATTTGCAGTACACATTTATCGTGCAACTTGCTTCGCCACCTCGGCGGCCCCAAAGAAAGTAGGCAAAGAAAGGCGACCCCAGCCTGCCCCTTGGTGGGTACCCCCACAAAGGCGCCGGCATACCAGATGGCAGTAGCAGCGGGGTGGCGGCCCTACGGGCTTCCACCTCGGCGGCCCCCTCCGTCGGTCGGGAGCCTTGGGTCTCCCTCCACTTCCTCGGCGCTGGGCTTTAACGGGGGAGAACGTCAAAGGCAACCCCGAGAATCAAAAGCAACGCCAACGGCAAAAGAACCTGCCGCTAATGTCATTTGTATACAGGCAACAAGGGCCACTGGCCCAATTAACAAATTAGATGAGCAAAGAACATATGAAATTGCAGTTCCTGGCCGCAGCCCTGATCGTCGTGTCCTTATCCGCGTGTAGCGTGGTCACCACCACGGTGGCGGTCGGTGCCGCCGCAGTCAACGTCGCGGCGACGACGGTCAATGTTGCGACGACCACCGCTGGCGTTGCGTGGGATGTAGGCAAGGCGGGCGTGAACGGCGCGGGCTGGGCGATCGACAAGGCCACAGGGGCCCCTGTGGCCACACCGACACAGACGGCCACGGTGCATGCCACCGAGCCGGTGGTAGCGCCCTGACCCGCGTCAGGCGGCGGCAGTCAGGCCGGCTTGCAGTGGCAGGCGGATGATCATGGTCAGGCCGCCTTCGGCACGATTGGTGGCGATGATGGTGCCGCCATGCGCCTGGACTGCGCGCTGGGCAATGGCCAGGCCCAGCCCGTAACCGGGCTGCCGGTTTTCGCCATCCAGCTGGACAAAGGGCTGGAACATCAGCCCCAACTGTTCTTCCGGCGCACCAGGGCCCTGGTCGGAGACGTTGATTTCCAGCGTGTGGCCTTCATCGGCCAGGGTCACGGCCATATCAATGCGCTGGCCAGGCCGAGAGTATTTGAGCGCATTGCGCACCACGTTTTCCACCGCGCGATAGAGCGGCTCGGCCCGGCCCGGCAAAATGGCTTCCTGGTTGGTCAGGGCGGGGTCCATGGCCAGCTCAATCTCTACGCCCGCGTTTTCCGCTTCAAAACGCGCATCGGCGACGATGGTGTCCAAGAGTTCGATCATGTCGAAGTAATGGTCCGGATCGCCCGCGCCAGCGGCTTCCAGGCGGGAAAGGGTGAGCAGTTCACCCACCAGTTCATCCAGCCGTCTGGATTCACGCTCAATCCGGTCAAGACTGGTGATCAGGTTGTCCGGTTGTTTGCGCGCAAGGCCCACCGACACTTGCAAACGCGCCAGTGGCGAGCGCAGTTCGTGGGAGACATCGTGCAAGAGCTGGCGCTGTGAGTGGACCAGTTGCTTGAGCCGTTCTGCCATGCGGTCAAAATCGTGGCCCAGGTCCGCAATTTCATCACGGCGGCGGCCCATGCGCGGGGCGATGCGTTCATCCAGGTCGCCATTGGCGACGCGGTCGAATGCGCGTTGTAACAGCCGGATGGGGCGGGTCAGATACCAGGCCAGCAATGCACTGAAAATCAGACTGCCAAACGCACCCAGCCAGAGCATCTGTGGCGGTAACCATTGGCGCGGCGGCGTCCGGCGCACCATGTTTTCATCCAGCACAGCAAAGATCATCAAATTGCGATGATCCGGCGTTTGCGTCTGCAATACGCTGGGCATGCTTTGATCGGGTTCGCCTTCGACCGGGCGGGGCGTGTTTTTCAGATAGTCGCGTGCCATGGCCAGCGCCCGCGCCGGCACCGGGCGACCAAATACGTCTTTGCCGTCTTCATCCACCGCCAGCAGGTTGGATTTGGCAAAGCGCGGCCAGCTGCGCGTCACTTCCCGCAGTGCTTCCACGCCACCGTAATGCAGCACGCTGGCGGTAGAGGTGGTCAACACCGACATGCGCGGGTTGGTGGCCAGCGCATCTTGCATGCCGGCGCGTTGTTCATCGTAAATGGCAAAAATGGCGGCTACGCCAAAGAACACGCAAATCAGCGTGAGCCAGAATCCGATCAGGATTTTCCAGAACAGACGACCTTTGGGCATTTTCATTCAGGCTCGGACAGGGCAGGAGGTGGAGACGGATGGATGCGGATGCGTTATTCGGCTTGCCACTGATAACCAATCCCGCGCACGGTCTGGATCGGCGTCCGGCCATCCGGATAGTTACCCAGTTTTTGCCGCAGATTGCTCATATGCACATCCACGCTGCGGTCATAGCGCGTGAAGGGTCGCCCCAGCGCTTGTTCGCACAATTCATTCTTGTTGAGTACTTTGCCTTGCGCACGCAACAGCATTTCCAGCAGGTTGAACTCCGAGCTGGTCAGATCCAGCGGTATGCCATCCAGCTCTGCGCGCCGATAGGCCGGATGCAACTGCAAGGCGCCAGAGACCAGCGGAATGTTAAGGTCTTCTTCCGTGGTTTCCATATTGCCGGTGCGGCGCAAAATGGCGCGTAACCGCGCCACCAGTTCCCGTGGCTGACAGGGCTTGGGTACATAGTCATCCGCGCCCAGTTCCAGCCCGATAATGCGGTCAATGTCATCGCCCTTGGCGGTCAGCATGATCACGGGAATGCGGCTTTTCTCGCGGATTTGTCGCAATGTTTCAATGCCGCCCATGCGCGGCATCATGACATCGAGCACCATGATGGCGTATTTGCCCGACAACGCGGCGGCCACGCCGGCCTCGCCGTCATGCACGGCATCTGCCTCAAAGCCCTCGGTGCCGAGGTATTCCTTGAGCATGGTGCAAAGTTCGTTATCGTCGTCCACCAGCAAAATACGCATGATGTTTTCCCTGAGAGCTTATTGGTATCGCGGCCGGTCGTTTTTTCTCAACACGCCAGCCAGGCCGCAGAGGATAAACGCCGCAGGATCAAGATGTTTGTCGCTGCCAATTGCGCGTGATCCGGTTCACATCTTCGCCGATTTGGTACCCATAAACCAGTCAGAACCGGCCTCCTTTACGCAATCTTTGCACTTTGATAACCCACCTTTACCAAGTGGTCGCGCATAGTGAAATCACGCCACACGACAACGGCCAGCAACACAACGCCCCGGTCGTGAAATGGCTAAATCACATTATCTGGAGATCACCATGTTGAAGATTAAATACCTGATTGGCGCAGTTGTAGTCGCAGCCGGCTTTGCCGCTGCACCTGCCATGGCCGGCGGGCATGTATCGGTCAGCATCGGTCTGGGTCTGCCGGTTGCCGTTGCACCGGTGGTGGTGGCCCCGGCACCGGTCTACTACGCCCCGCCCGTGGTCGTGGCCCCTCGCCCGGTTTACTACGCACCACGTCCGGTTTATTACGCCCCGCGTCCGGTGTACGTCGCGCCACGCCCTGTTTACTACCGCCCGGCCCCGCAACACTGGGATAACCACCACGATAACGGCTGGCATGATGGCCGGCGCGGTTGATACCGCAAAACGGCGGTTGAAAAGGGCTGATACTTAACTTTACTTCATCTTTTCAATCGCTTGACACCACTTAACAAAGAGCCGCCGGATAATGCAAACATCGCCGGCAGAGTTCTGCCAGACCCGATAAAACACAAAGTTGTCTACAAAGGAGTGAACCATGTTCAAGACCCGCAACCTGCTGACCGCCCTGGTGGCCGCCGTGGCACTGGGTGGTGCCGTGACTGCCGCGTTTGCTGACGATGCCGCCGGCGGTAATCCGCCTCCGCCGCCGGGGCATCACATGCGCGGTGGCCCACATGGCCCGCACGATGGCTTTTTCTTCAAAGACCTGAATCTGACTGACGCGCAAAAAGCCCAGATCAAGCAATTGATGCAAGCCAACCGCGCCAACATGAAACAGGAAATGGACGGCATGCGTGCCTCGCACCAGCAAGAACAGGCTTTGTTGTTCTCGCCGGATTACAGCGACGCCAAGGCAGATCAACTGGCCCAGGCTGACGCCCAGCAAATGGTGGCTGGCCGCGCTGCCCGCATCAAGTTCCAGCATCAGCTCTACGCCGTGCTGACTCCGGCACAGCAGCAACAACTGCAAGCCAAGATGAAAGAGCGCGAAGCCAAAATGGAACAATGGCGCGCCAAGCACGACCAGAAGGGCGCTGCGCCTCAACAGTAAGCAGTGAGCCAGGGTGCCCGCTCAGGCGCCTTTAAGGCAAAACAAAAAAAGCCACGGCATTGACCGTGGCTTTTTCTTTGCGCTTTCTGCGATGAAGATCAGTGCGCCAGAATCTTCGACAAAAATGCCTGGGCACGCTCAGAGCGCGGGCTGCCGAAGAATTCATCCTTTTTGGCATCTTCAATGATCTGGCCGCGATCCATAAAGATCACGCGGTTAGCCACTTTGCGGGCAAAGCCCATTTCGTGGGTTACGCACATCATGGTCATGCCTTCTTTGGCCAGTTCCACCATGACATCCAGCACCTCGTTGATCATTTCCGGGTCCAGCGCGGAAGTCGGCTCATCGAACAGCATGGCGATCGGGTCCATGGCCAGCGCGCGGGCAATGGCGACACGTTGTTGCTGGCCCCCAGAGAGCTGACCCGGGTGCTTGTGCGCGTGCGCTTTCAGACCCACGCGGTCCAGCAGCTTCAGGCCTTTGTCGATCGCGGCATCCTTGCTGCGACCCAGGACCTTGATCTGCGCCAGCGCCAGGTTCTCGGTAATGGTCAGATGCGGGAACAGTTCAAAGTGCTGGAACACCATGCCCACACGGCTGCGCAGTTTGGGCAGGTTGGTTTTGGGATCGCCCACCGAAATGCCATCAACCGTAATGGTGCCTTGCTGGAAGCCTTCCAGACCGTTCACGCATTTGATGAGGGTGGATTTGCCGGAGCCCGACGGGCCGCAGACCACCACCACTTCACCTTTTTGTACTTCGGTAGAGCAATCGGTCAGCACCTGGAAGTCGCCGTACCATTTGCTGACGTTCTTGATGGAAATCATACGGTCATCCTTTTTTGCAGATGCTTCACCAGGCGCGAAGCGCTAAAGCTGATCACGAAATACACGGCACCGGCCAGCAAGATGTATTGCTGCAGTTCACCCGTGATATTGCCTTTGGAATAGGCCACGTTGAAGAAGTCGAGCACGCCCACGGCATAGACCAGTGATGTGTCCTGAAACAGGATGATCGACTGTTGCAGCAGCAGCGGCGTCATTTTACGGAATGCCTGCGGCAGCACCACCAGACGCATGGTCTGGCCATAGGTCATGCCCAGCGCATAAGCTGCGTTCATTTGTCCGCGAGAAATAGCCTGGATACCGGCCCGGACGATTTCGGCGTAATACGCAGCCTCAAACATGGTGAACGCCACCAGGCACGAGGTGAACGCGCCGATGGGGCGGTTGGTGCCGGTCACCCAGCCAATGATCAGCGGCACGGCAAAGTAGAACCACGAGATCACCATCAACAGGGGGATCGAGCGGAAATACGTCACATACGCGCCACCGAGAGCAGCCAGCACCTTGTTGTGCGACAAACGGGCCAGCGCCAGCAGCGTGCCCAGGATCATGCCGCCAAGAACGGCCATGATCAGCATCTGCAGGGTGACCTTCATGCCTTCCCACAAGCCGGGCAAAGAGCCTTGCAAATCAGAAAAATGCAGCATCTTATTTGCCTCCCAGCGCAATCAGACCTGGCACGCGCAGGCGTTTTTCCACCCAGCGCATGAAGAACATCAACAGCATGTTCACGGCGAAGTAAATCAGGGTGCCGACGGTATATGCTTCAAACTGGTTGGCGGTGAAGTCCACCAGTTGCTTGGTTTGCGCCAGCAGTTCCGGCAGCGCCACCAAAGACGCCACGGAAGAATTCTTGATGATGTTCAGAAATTCCGAGGTGAGCGGCGGAATAATGATACGGAATGCTTGCGGCAACAGCACGTGCCGATACACCTGCGCCAGCGGCAAACCCAGTGCCAGGCCGGCGTTGCTCTGACCCTTGGGCAAAGCCTGGATGCCGGTGCGCACTTGTTCACAGACGCGGGCAGCGGTAAACAGGCCCAGACAGACTGTCACGGTGATAAAGGCGTTGGTGACCGGCGAGATATCCTGCTTGAGCCAGTTGGACAAGTTATCGGGCAACCAGTCCGGGATCACGTAGTACCAGACAAACAGTTGCACCAGCAGCGGTACATTGCGGAACAGGTCTACATAGGCGCCGGCAATGCGCGAGGCGATCTTGCCAGGCAGCGAGCGCATAACGCCCAGCACGGTGCCCAGAACGAGTGCGATCACCCATGCTGACAGCGCCACGCCCAGCGTCATCATCAAACCGGAAACAAACCAGTTCAGATAAATTTCGCTGCCGACCCCGGTGGGCTTGAAAAAGACGCCCCAGTCCCAGTGGTAATGCATGTTGTATCCCCCTTGTACGCTGGAGCGATTGACCGCAACCGGTTGGCCCTGTGGATTGCAAGCTGCCCACATGACTGCGCTGGTTCCGGTCAAGCGCCCTTATCCGTAGAAGGGGCCTGAACAGATTCAGGCCCCACGGCGCGTACTGGTTTCTTTATGACAAAAAAGGGGGCGATTTGCCCCCTTTGTGCGGGAGTAGAACGGTTACATCTGCTCCGCCGACTTGTCAGTCGGGTTGGCAATCAGTTGCTTGAGTTCATCACTCATCGGGAAATTCAGATTCAGACCCTTGGGCGGAATCGGTTGCTGGAACCACTTGGTGTACATCTTGTTGACTTCACCAGACTTGTAAGTGGCCTTCAACGCATCATCGACCACTTTCTTGAATTGCGGGTCTTCACGGCGCATGGAGCAACCGTAGATCTCGTACGATTGCGGCTTGCCGACGATGGTCCAGTCAGACGGGCTCTTGGCCTTGGCCATTTCGCCAGCCAGCAGCGCGTCATCCATCATGAACGCCACAGCGCGGCCCGATTCCAGCATCAGGAACGACTCGCCGTGATCCTTGGCGCTGATGATGTTCATGTTCATTTTCTTGTCGACATTCATGGCCTTCAGGAGGCGCTCTGAAGTCGTACCGGCCGTGGTCACCACGTTCTTGCCCGCCAGATCAGAGAAATCCTTGATGCCGGACTTCTTGCTCACAAGGATACGGGTGCCGATTTCAAACATGCCGACCGAGAAAGCCACTTGTTTCTGGCGTTCTACGTTGTTGGTGGTAGAGCCGCACTCAAAGTCCACCGTGCCATTGGTCACCAGCGGAATACGGGTCTGGGATGTCACCAGGTTATAACGCACGTTCAGGTTGGGCATGTTCAACGTCTTTTTGACGTTATCCACAATCTTGGCGGCCAGGTCCATGGCGTAACCAACCGGCTTTTGCTGGTTGTCGTAGTACGCAAACGGAATGGAAGAATCACGGACGCCGACGACGATCTCGCCGCTTTCCTTGACCTTCTTGAGGGTGCCGGTCAGTTCTTCGGCGTGGGCAAGGGACATGCTACACAGGGCAGCAAGGGCAAGCGCGGCGGGCACAAGTTTGAACATTTTATTCTCCACTGACTGTGAGGGGTTATGACGGCAGTATAGGGACGCATTGTTTCAAACGCCCTTGGTGATATCCCTGAATTGCAAGCGGGTTTGCAGCGTTACGCGAACACAGTTTCTTTTGGTCTTGATATAGCTGCAACTTGCGGATTTTACTAATAAAAACCAGAAGGGCCGGTGGTTGGCCGGCCCCGTAGAAGTGCGTGAGCGCACCTTAGCCGTGCATGGGGGCAAGGATCTGCCGCAGGAACTGGCGCGTGCGCTCGTGTTGCGGGTTCTGGAAGAATGTCTCGGGCGCACCTTGTTCGAGCATCTCGCCGTGATCAAGGAAAATTACCCGGTCAGCCACTTCACGGGCAAAGCCCATTTCGTGCGTAACAACCATCATGGTCATGCCAGATTCAGCCAAACCCTGCATCACTTTAAGCACTTCGCCAATCATTTCCGGGTCCAGCGCGCTGGTCGGCTCATCAAACAACATGACTTTGGGTTGCATGGCCAGCCCGCGGGCAATGGCCACGCGCTGTTGCTGGCCGCCGGACAACTGGCTGGGGTAGGCGTCACGCTTGTGTGCCAGGCCGACACGCTCCAGCAGTTCCATCGCGCGCTGGTTGGCATCGGCCTCACTCATCTTGCGCACGCGGATGGGCGCCAGGGTGATGTTCTCGACGACCGACAAATGCGGGTACAGATTGAAGTGCTGGAACACAAAACCAACTTCTTCGCGCAGGCGGTTGATATTGGTTTTGGGGTTGTTGACCTGAATACCGTCGACCCAGATTTCGCCATCATTGATGGCTTCCAGCTGGTTGATGGTGCGGATCAGGGTGGATTTGCCCGAACCGGACGGCCCGCAGACCACCACCACCTCGCCCGTTTTGACTTCAAGACTGATGTTCTTGAGCACGTGGTGATCGCGGCCATACCATTTGTTGACCTGGTTGAAGCGGATCATGGTGCTGTCTTCAGCGTTCATTGGTGATGCCCGGTTGGATAATCTGTGCAGGACCACCGTCCTGCCGCTTGGCGAAGTCTCTGAATTTACGACAATCAGTCTGTTTTGACCACGCGGGTTATCGCTTACGCCTCGTCCTGAGCGCGCTGTGCAAACAGCCAGTTGGCAAGGCGCACAAATTGCTCGACCGTGATCTGTTCCGGACGTTGGGCCGGGTCGATGCCCAGCGCGATCAATTGCGCATCGTCGACCACACCCCGCAGATTGTTGCGCAGGGTTTTGCGGCGCGCGGCAAAAGCGGTCTGGACCAGTTTTTCCAGCGTCGGCATGTCATCGACCGGCCACGGCGGCGTCGGCCAGGGGATCATGCGGATGACGGCAGAATCTACCTTGGGCGGCGGGTAGAACGCGCCCGGCGGGACGTCCAGCATGTATTCGGTGGCAAAGCGCACCTGCAACATGATGGAAAGCCGACCGTAATCGGCGGTGCCCGGTTCGGCGGCAATGCGCTCGACTACTTCTTTTTGCAGCATGAAGTGCATGTCGGCAATGCTGCTGCCAAACTCGGCCAGATGGAACAACAGCGGCGTCGAGATGTTGTACGGCAGGTTGCCCACCAGGCGAATGCGCGAGCCGGGCGCGATTTCCCGCGCCAGTGCGCCAAAATCAAACTGTAATGCATCCACATTGTGGATGGTCAGTTGTTCTGGTTTGAAGCGCTGTGTGAGGTGGCTGACGATATCACGGTCGATTTCCACCACGTGCAAATGCCCGGCCCGCGTCATCAGGGGTTCGGTCAGCGCGGCCAGACCCGGGCCGATTTCCACCACCGGCTCGCCCGGGCGCGGGTCGACGCAGTTGACGATGTCGTAGATCACGCCCTGATCTTGCAGAAAATTCTGCCCGAAGCGTTTACGTGGAATATGGCCCATGAGGTGCGGTTACCTGAATGCTTGATGGATGCAATGCCCGGCAGCGCCGGCTGGCGGTACCAGCAGGCCCGGCCAGGCTTGCGTTTGATTATGCGACAGCGCGGCTTTTTGCGTGCGCGAGTTCAATGGCCAGTTGCGTGGCGGCGACGAGGCTGCCGACATCGGCCTTGCCCGTGCCGGCCAGATCCAGCGCGGTGCCGTGATCGACCGAGGTGCGGATGATCGGCAGGCCCAGCGTGACGTTGATGCCGCTGCCAAAACTGGCGAACTTGAGCACCGGCAAACCCTGGTCGTGGTACATGGCCAGTACGGCGTCGCCGCGCTGCAATTGAGTCGGGTTGAACAGGGTATCGGCCGGCAGCGGGCCGATCAGCATCATGCCCTCGGCGCGCAGGGCGTCCAGTGTGGGCGTGATGATGTCGATTTCTTCATGCCCCAGGTGCCCGGACTCCCCGGCGTGCGGATTCAGGCCGGCGACCAGGATGCGCGGGGTGGCAATGCCAAACTTGTGCTTGAGGTCCGCGTGCAGAATGCGCAGCGTTTCAGTCAGGCTTTGTGCGGTAATCGCGGCCGGGACATCTTTGAGTGGCAGATGGGTGGTGGCCAGCGCCACCCGCATCTGCTCGCAGGTCAACATCATCACCACGCGCGGGGTGTGGGTGCGTTCAGCCAGATATTCGGTATGGCCGTAAAAGAACTGGCCGCTCTGGCTGGTTTGGCCTTCGTTGATCACGCCCTTGTGCAGCGGGGCGGTGACGATAGCGGCAAATTCACCCGCCAGGCAGCCGTCCACCGCGCGGTCCAGCAGATCAAGCACGTGCTGGGCGTTGCGGGTGTCCAGCTTGCCCGCCGTTACCGGTGCTGCCGCCGGGATATGCAATACCGAGACCGGTGCAACGGTATCCGGCGTATAAGCCGGCCAGTGGCCGGCGCTGCCGACACACGCGGCGCGTGCCTGCAAGACATCCTGGTCACCCAGCAGCACCAGCTGTGCCGGCAAATTCATCTGCCCCAGCGCAGCGAGCAATTCCGGACCGATGCCGGCGGGCTCGCCACTGGTGACTGCAATGCGGGGCAGCGTACCCATACTGCTTATTCGTCTTTCAGGCGGATATCAACGTAAGCGGTATCACGCAGCTGACGCGCCCAGTTTTCGTACTGTTCGTCAGCGCGGCGCTTGCGCAGTTCATTGCGCACGGTCAGGCGTTCACGGTCTTCGGTGACGTCCTGATCACGACGCTCCAGCACCTGGATCAAGTGATAGCCAAACTGGGTGTGGATGACCTCGCTCAGATCGTTCGGCTTGAGGGCGTTCATGGCTTGTTCGAACTCGGGCACGGTTTCGCCCGGGTTGATCCAGCCCAGATCGCCACCCTTGTTGGCACTGCCATCTTCCGAGAAGGCGCGGGCCATGTCTTCGAATTTGGCGCCTTGCAGGATACGGTCACGAATCTGGCTCAGCTTGGCCTTGGCTTCGTTTTCAGAAACCAGCTCGGTCGGACGAATCAGGATGTGGCGCACATGCGTTTGCTGCACCACCTGATGGTCTTCCTGCTTGCGTACTTCCATCAGCTTGACCAGTTCAAACCCGGCCGGGCTGCGGATGATGTCGGTCAGTTGGCCCGGTTGCAGCTGGGCCAGCAAATTCACCATTTGCTCCGGCAGGCTACCAGCGGGATACCAACCCAGCTGACCACCTTCGGTGGCGTCTTTGGCGGTGGAGTACTGCGCGGCAACGGTACCGAAGTCCTGGCCGGAGTTGATGGCCTGGCGGGCGGCGACAATCTTGGCGCGGCGTGCCTGCACTTCATCCGGCGTGGCGTTTTCCGGTACGGAAATCTGGATGTGTGCCAGACGGTATTCCATCTGCGGTTTGTTGGCGTTGAGCTTGAGGTATTCGTTGACTTCCGCGTCAGTGACCACCACGCGGTTGTCCACTTCACGCTGGCGCAGGCGCTGCAGGATCATTTCGGTGCGGATTTCGCGACGGAATTGATCCCAGGCAATCCCTTGTTCGGTCAGGGCTTTACGAAAATCCGGCAGCGAGAGTTTGTTCTGCTTGGCCAGCGCGGCGGTGGCCTGGTCCAGTTGGGCATCGTCGACTTTCATGCCGGTCGATGTCGCAAACTGGATTTGTACCTGCTCGTTGACCATGCGCTCCAGCACCTGGCGTTGCAGCACGTCGGTCGGCGGCTCCGGGATATTCTGTTGTTTCAGGTTCTGTTTGACCTGAACGACGCGGGCGGCCAGTTCGTTGGCCGTAATGACGTCGCGATTGACCACAGCGACGATGCGGTCCACGGTCTGGACCTCGACTGCGCTGGACAGGGGTGCAGCAACAGCACACACCAGTGCCAGCAGCGCAAAAGTAGAGCTCAGCTTCATAAAGGCTATCACTTGTTAGAACTACCAGAAATGTCGGAGTAACCCGGAATTGCCGTCCGCAGCGCAGAGGTCGGGTTGGTACCCAAACCACCCAGCGCGCCCAGTTGAAGCAGCACATAGTACGTGTTGCTGGTGCCGCCGTCAGTGGTGACGTAGCGTTGCGCGGCCAACTGGAGACCCCAGCAGCCCGCATTGTATTGAACCCCGGCCAGCGTATCCAGAAAACGGTTGGGGTCTGATTTGATCAGTGAGTAGTTGACATGGCCAATGCCATACCAGCCTGAAGAGATCGGCCATTGGCCTGACAGATCAATCTGTTTGATGTAGGGCGCGGTGTACGTGCTGTAGATGTAACGCAGGTTGAGCACCTTGGCCACATCCGGCCGCCACGACAGATTGAACGAGTTGTACGTGGTCGTATGATCTTGCAGGTTGTACTGGATTTCATACTGCGCATTGAGCTTGCGGATGACTTCACCGCCCAGTGACACCAGCAGGTCAGATTTGCTGCTATTGGGCAGGTCGGAGGTATCCAGCGAGACACGCGGGCTTTGGAAATAAAAACGCTGGCCAATGGTCGCGTTCAGCCGCTCGATCCCCGTTTCTGACTCAAAAATCCGCGAGGTCAGCGCGACGGTGATCTGGTTGGCGTCGTTGATCCGGTCGTTACCGGTGTAGCGGTTTTCCGAGAACATCTGCGAGTACGAGAAGTCCGTCAGCGCCGAATCGAAATTGGGCAGGTTGGACTGATCTTTGTACGGGATATACAGGTAGTACGCGCGCGGCTCCAGGGTCTGGGTAAAGCTGTCGCCCTGAATATCGAGATCGCGCTCAAATACCAGCCCGCTATCCAGGCTCATGATCGGCAGGACGCGGTTTTCGCTACCCTCGCTGGTGCCATCCGGGGCAGAAAGCTGGTAGTTGGTGGCATGGACGCCAATCTTGGGCGTGATAAAACTGTACGAGGTCAGGAACGGGACCGACACGCTGGGGTAAACCCAGGTGCGGTAGCCGTTGGTTTCGCTCGGATGCGTAAAGTTGGTGAATTCTGCCTGGACGTTGGTCTGGATCTTGCCATCCAGGAAGGTCGGGGCAGTATTGAAATCAATCTGCGGCGACAGCGCATACGGAATGGCAATCGGGTTGACCGTGCTTTGCAGGGTCTGATAGTGCAGCCAGTCTACCGAGGTGTTCCAGCCATCGCCGTTGTAGCTCAGCACACCCTGGCGGGGCAGGTTGGTCTGGGATGCAACGGCCGCGCGGTCACCGAAGTCGTTGAAGAAGTTGTCGTCCGAGACCTTTTCGATATCCAGCGACAGGTGCAGGCGATCGGTCAGTGCTTGCGAGTGCTTCCAGAAAATATCGTAGCGGCTCATGTCCGCTTCTTTGTCTTGCAGCCCGTCCGTGCGCAAAATGCCGCTGTAGGTCGGTTCCAGATACCGGAACTCGGCCCCCACCATCATCCCCCGACGGCTGAAATAGCGCGGGTAGAAGGTGGCGTCCATATTGGGCGCGATATTCCAGTAATACGGAATGGTCAGGTCCAGACCATTCCGGTTATTCAAGGCCAGCGCCGGCGCCAGAAAGCCCGACTGCCGTGCATCGCTCAACGGGAAGTTGATATACGGCATGTACAGGATCGGCGTGTCTTTGAACTCGATCCAGGCGTTGGTGGCCTCGCCTTTGTTCGTGTTGTAGTCCAGCCACATATTGTTGGCGTGGATGTACCAACTGTCGTTATCGACCGGGCAGGTGGTGAAGCGGCTTTTTTGCAGGTGATAAATCTTGTCACCTTCAAACAGCAGCGTCACGGCGTTACCCCGCCCCAGCCCCTGGGCGATCTGGTAGTCGGGATCGGACATCGTCCCTTCCTTGCGATCCATGAAGTAGTCCAGCTCGTGACCCTTCATGACGTCGCCCTGATGCTCCATGCGAACGTTGTCGCCTGCTTTCAGGTGCTGATCGGTCTGGTTATAGGTCGCCCAGTCGGCGTAATAGTATTCATCGCCCTTGGTGATCTGCACATCACCGGTGGCTTTGGCGTTGTCTGGTTGCTGGCCTTCGATGTGGTCGGCCTCAATGGAAACGGGCACATCTTCTTGCGTCTGGCCGCTTTCGGCAGCATTGGCAAGGGCGCTGACCAGCGCCAGCATCAGGACGGAGCAACGATAGGGAGGAATGGCAAACATGCGGGCCAGGGCGACGTGCTGATAGAATTGCCGGATTCTACCGCAATGCAGTCCCTATCATGCAGCAAACCGTTCACATTGCCGCGCCCGGTACCCCGGAGCGCGCTGACCAGATCAATGCCTGGCTCCAAAAGGTCACGCTGACTACGCCGCAAAGCCTGAAACCGGGCGGCTCCGACGCCAGCGTGCGCGTCTATTGGCGCGCCACCTGGCCGGATCGCACACTGATCGTCATGGATGCCGATCCGCAGGCCTTTAACGTCCAGCCTTTTCTGGCGATTGGCCAGCAACTGGCTGCGGGCGGCATCAAGGTGCCTGCCGTTATTGCGCACGATGAAACCCTGGGCCTGACCTTGCTCGATGATCTGGGCGACGTGTTGCTGGCCGATCTGTTGACCGATGAAACAGCGGCCAAAGCCTGGTATTTGCGCGCCATCGACACCCTGGTGGATATCCAGAAAGGCATGGCGTTTGAGCATTTACCTGCATTTGATGCCAGTTTCTTGCGCCGCGAAATGGAAATCGGCCGGGAGTGGTATCTGGGCAAATACCTGGGGGCAGAACTGGAAGGCAAGACCTTGCAGACCTGGGAGCGCACCACGGCGCTGATCGTGGCCCAGTGCTTGTCGCAGCCACAGGGTTTCATGCTGCGCGACTATCACTCGCGCAACTTGATGGTCAAAAACGATGATCTTTATGTGATCGACTTCCAGGACGCGGTCAAAGGCCCGTTGTGCTACGACGTGGTCAGCCTGTTCCGGGATGCGTATATCGAGTGGGACGAAGGCTTTGTGCTGGACCTGGTGATCCGTTATTGGGAAAAAGCCCGTGCGGCCGGTATACCGGTCAACGACGATTTCGGTAGTTTTTACAAAGCGTTCGAGTGGCAAGGCCTGCAACGTCATCTGAAGGTGCTGGGCCTGTTCGCCCGCCTGCATCTGCGCGATGGCAAAGACCGCTACCTGAATGATCTGCCACGCGTGCTGGGTTATATGCGCAAGGTATGCCAGCGCTATGACGAACTCACCGGGCTGTATCGCATTCTGCTCAACGCCCAGGGCGAAAAGATCGACAGCGGTTTTACGTTCTGATGTGAGGCGTGAGGAGAGAGGTGTGAGGCGAAGAGCCAAACCCGCAGCGCTCTTCGGTTTTACGCCTCACCCCTTACACCTCACAGCGAGCATTCATGCGAGCAATGATCCTGGCGGCCGGGCGCGGCGAGCGCATGCGGCCGCTGACCGATACCTGCCCCAAACCCCTGCTGGACGTCGGTGGCAAGCCGTTGATCGTCTGGCACATCGAAAAACTGGCTGCCGCCGGTGTGACCGATCTGGTGATCAATCATGCCTGGTTGGGGCAGCGGGTGGAAGAAACGCTGGGCGATGGCCGCCAGTGGGGCGTGCATATCCGTTATTCCCCAGAAAGTACCGCGCTGGAAACCGCAGGCGGCATCGCCCATGCGCTGCCTTTGCTGGGTGACGCGCCCTTTATGGTCATCAATGGCGATATCTTTACCGACTATGACTTTGCCCAACTGCGCCCGGTGATGGCCCGGATGGCACAAAACGCGGAATGCAGCGGTCATCTGGTGCTGATGCCCAAGGCCGATTACCCCACCGGACGGGATCTGGCGGTAGACACTGCGGGCTATGCCAAAGCGGCGGGGGCCGGGGATGTGCCCATGACCTTTGCTGGCATCGCCGTCTATACCCCGGCTTTTTTTGCGGAGGTGCCGCAAGATCAGCCCTCACCCCTGTTGCCGCATTTTTTGCGCGCCATGACCGCCCGGCAGATGACCGCAGAGGTCTTTACCGGCCAATGGCTGGATGTCGGGACGGTGGAACGGCTGGCTGCCGCCAATGATCTGGTGCGATCCGGGGGCTGATCCGGTGCTGGATGGGCCAGGCCAGCGGCCAAATCGACTGGCTGTCGGTAAAACTGCCTGATTTTGCACAGTATTATTCACTTAGCATGCTTAAATGCCATTGGTATTGTGATGGCTATCGAAAGCAATCAGGTGGAGGTGCGTCATGCAAGTCGGCTCAGTAACCCAGGCAAGCAATCTGCAATCATTGCAACAGTCGCGCAGTACGACGCCAACGCCCGCTAACACCAACAGTGCGACCCAGCTACCGGCGGATACCGGCAGCGCCACGCAATTGCCGGCCACTGGCAACATCTCCGGGCAGACACGCAACCAGCTTTCCGATACCCAGAAAGACATCGCCAGTACGCTGTACCTGTCCAAAACGGCCGAAACCAATATGAAGATTTATATGGCTGTGGCCGCAGACCAGTCCGCCACCACGACCGGCAGCACCACCTGGACTGTGCAACCGGATAGTAGCAATAACCTCAACATCATCATTCCCGGCGCCAACGGCCAGTCACAAACGCTGCCATACGCACCTGGCAGCGTGCTCAATACCAGCGCCTGATTCTGCCCGCGCCGTATCCTGGCGTCTGACGAACCACCCGACAGCGCACCGGTCAGAACCGGGCGCTGTTTTGTTTTTGGCCACCGACAAGCCCCGCGCTTTATCAGTTCCCCGCCAAATCCTGCATTGTTTTTTGCTGCGTCGCACCGTAATCTGAAAGTCCTGTCAGATCACGGAGTTACCATGTCCACACGTGCATTGTTGCAAGATCAGACAGCCCGTCTGAATACACTGCAACGCGATCTGCGCCATGCTTTCGACCCGTTTGGCCTTGTTGCCACCACGCTCAAGGCGCAGCAGGCCTGGCTCACTCATCCGGCCGAACTGACGGGTGCACTGGCCTTCTGGTACGACGATTTCAAACGCTGGGGGGATTACACCTGGCGACGCTGGCAAGGGCAGCCGGTGGATGACGTGTTTGCTGCGCATCCGGATGACGCCCGCTTTGCCGACGCCGACTGGACCGATCACCCAGCCTGGGACAGCCTCAAAGAGTGGTATCTCTTCAATACCCGCTGGCTGCAGGACTCCTTGTTCGCCACGCCGGGGTTGTCTCAGGGCGAACGCAATCGCTCTGCGTTCTGGTTGCGCCAATGGCTGAATGCCATCGCCCCCAACAATTATTTTTTCCTTAACCCGGTGGCCATGGCCAAAGCGCTGGAAACGCGGGGTGAATCACTCGTCAAAGGGTTGGAGAATCTGGCGCGGGACGCCCAGCGCGGTGAAATCGCCATGACCGATCCGGATGCCTTCAAGGTGGGCGAGAACCTGGCGCTGACGCCGGGAGCCGTGGTTTATCGCGGGCCGTTGCTGGAAGTCATCCATTACGATGCCGTCACGCCGGACGTGTACAAAATCCCGCTGGTGATCGTGCCGCCCTGGATCAACAAGTATTACGTGCTGGATCTGGATGCCAAAAAAAGCATGGTCAAATATCTGACCGAACAGGGCTTTTCGGTATTCATCGCCAGTTGGGTCAATCCCGGTCCGGATGCGGCCGAGGTCGGTTTTGATGATTACATCGTTGATGGCATCGACCAGATTGTGGAAGTGGCGCGTTCCATTTCCGGCAGCGATAGCGTCAACCTGACCGGTTACTGTATCGGCGGCACGCTGGTGGCAACTTACCTGGCCTGGCTGGCCAAAAGCGGGCAGGCCGGCAAGATCAACAGCGCGACGCTGCTGACGTCGCTCACGGATTTTTCCAAACCCGGCGATATCGACATCTTTCTGGATGAAGAGGGCCTGGCGTTTGTCGAGCGCACCATTGCGCAGAAGGGTTATCTGGATGGCCGCGAGATGGCCGCCAGTTTCCGCATGCTGCGACCCAACAGCCTGGTGTGGAATTACTGGGTCAGCAACTATCTGCTGGGCGAAACCCCCATGGCGTTCGACGTGCTGTACTGGAACATGGACACCACGCGCATGCCGCAGAAGATGCACTGCTATTACTTGCGGGAGTTCTATTTCCACAACCGGCTGATTCAGTCAGACGTGCTGACCATTGCCGGCCAGCCCATCGATCTTTCCCGCATCGAAACACCGTTGTTTATGGTGTCCACCGAAGAAGACCACATTGCACCCTGGCAGCAAACCTGGGCGTTGACGCGGCTGGCGAAGGGGCCAGTGACATTTACCCTCTCCAGTTCCGGGCATATTCTGGGCATTGTCAATCCGCCCACTCCGACTTCCAAACGCACCTACCGGCAGGCCGGTGTCACGCGGGGTCAGGCGCCAGACGACTGGGTCAAAGATCTGCAAAAGGTCGCAGGCTCCTGGTGGCCGTCCTGGGTGCAATGGCTGCAACCTGTCAGCGGCAACAAGGTCAAACCCAAGCTTTCCAACCGCCAATACCCGCGCATTGGGGCGGCACCCGGTCAATATGTAATGGAATGACCTTATGTCTGGGCGGCCAAATGCCGGAAACACCGTTCAACCGGCTGGGAAAACGCCGTAAAACGACCCGTTCTGGTGCGTCTGGCCGTCTGATTTGCCGCTTTGGGCCTTTGTGTTTAAAACGTAACGAGAATTGCATGGGCTACGGGTTGTCCCCAGGGGCATGACTCGGGGATAATGTCGGCCAGTGCGAAGGCGCGTAACGAACCGTTCGCGCTCATTTCATTTCCACAACTCGAAGCTGTTTCGAATCTATTACGAGAGGAATTCTCATATGGCAACGCGTGCCGATCTCGCCAATGCCATCCGCGCTCTGGCGATGGATGCTGTTCAAAAAGCCAACTCCGGTCACCCGGGCATGCCCATGGGCATGGCGGAAATCGCAGTGGCCTTGTGGGGCGAAGGCAACTATCGCCACAACCCGCAGAACCCGCACTGGGCTAACCGCGATCGCTTCATCCTCTCCAACGGCCACGGCTCCATGCTGCAGTACGCACTGCTGCATCTGACCGGCTACAACCTGTCGATCGAACAACTCAAGCAGTTCCGCCAACTGCACAGCCAGACCCCGGGCCACCCGGAATACGGCTACACCGAAGGCATTGAAACCACCACTGGCCCGCTGGGTCAGGGTATTGCCAACGCCGTGGGTTTTGCACTGGCTGAAAAACTGCTGGGTCAAGAATTCAACCGTCCGGGTTTCAACGTGGTTGACCACCGCACCTGGGTATTCCTGGGCGACGGTTGCATGATGGAAGGCGTGAGCCACGAAGCGTGTGCACTGGCCGCGACCTGGGGCCTGAACAAGCTGGTTGCCTTCTGGGATGACAACAACATCTCCATCGACGGCCACACCGACAAGTGGTTTACCGAAGACATCCCGGGCCGTTTCGAAGCCTACGGCTGGCACGTGATCCGCCCGATCGACGGCCACAGCGTTGAAGCCGTGCTCAAGGCCATCGAAGAAGCCAAGACCATCACTGATCGCCCGACCCTGATCTGCTGCAAGACCATCATCGGCAAGGGTTCGCCGAACAAGGCCGACAGCCACGACAGCCACGGCTCCCCGCTGGGCGACGCTGAAATTGCCGCTACCCGCGCAGCCATTGGCTGGAACCACGGCCCGTTCGAAATTCCCGCCGACGTGTACGCAGGCTGGGACAAGAAAGAAGCTGGCGAAAAGTGGGAATCCTCCTGGAACCAGCTGTACCGCGAATACAGCAAGACCCACCCGGAACTGGCTGCCGAGTTTGAACGCCGTAACGCTGGCCGTCTGACCGCAGACTGGGCGCAAGTGGTGAAGACCGCTGTGGCTGAAGCCAACAGCAAGGCTGAAACCATTGCTACCCGCAAGGCGTCGCAAAACGCCCTGAACGCGTTCGTGCCGAACCTGCCGGAAATGCTGGGTGGTTCCGCTGACTTGACCGGTTCCAACCTGACCAACGTCAAGGCCAGCGTGCAGCTGACCCGCGAGGCAGACAACAGCCTGTCCGGTAACTACATCAGCTACGGCGTGCGCGAGTTCGGTATGAGCGCCATCATGAACGGTATCTTGCTGCACGGCGGTCTGCGTCCGTATGGCGCTACCTTCCTGATGTTCAGCGAATACGCCCGCAATGCGCTGCGTATGGCTGCCCTGATGAAGATTCCGCAACTGTTCGTGTTCACGCATGACTCGATCGGTGTAGGCGAAGACGGCCCGACTCACCAACCGGTGGAGCAAACCGCAACCCTGCGTTACATCCCGAACATGAACGTATGGCGTCCGGCCGACACCGTGGAAAGCATGGTGGCGTGGGCTCATTCCATTGAAGAGACCAAGACCCCGTCGACCCTGATCTTCACCCGTCAGAACCTGCAATTCCAGACGCGTACTGAAGAACAGATCGCCAACATCAACAAGGGTGGTTACGTGCTGCGTGATGCGGCCAACCCGAAGGTTGTGTTCATTGCCACCGGTTCTGAACTGGATCTGGCCGTGAAGGCGCACGAAGCTCTGGCTGCCGAAGGCGTTGCATCGCGCGTGGTGTCCATGCCGTCGACCAACGTGTTCGACAAGCAAGACAAGGCTTATCAAGCCAGCGTCCTGCCGGCTGGTGTGCCGCGTCTGGCGATCGAAGTGGGCGTGTCCGACTTCTGGCGCAAGTATGTGGGTCTGGAAGGCGACGTGCTGGGTATGGACCGTTTCGGCGAATCCGCTCCGGCTCCGCTGCTGTTCAAGGAGTTTGGCTTCACGGTTGAAAACGCCGTGGCCAAGGCCAAGGCCATCATCAAGTAAGCCGTACCTTCATTGCCACATTCATGTGGTCATGAAAAAAACGGGCACCTGCGGGTGCCCGTTTTTCTTTGTGCGGGCTCGTATAATCCTGACTGTGAAAACCCCGTTCTCTTCTTCCCGCCGCACTTTGCTGCTGGCGCTGTTGTGCGCGTTGCTGGCTCACGGATGCCTGTTGCTTTGGCGCGGCTGGCTGGCGCGTGGTGTGCCGCCGGCAGCGGTGGTGTCGGTGCGACTGGTGAACACCAGCGAGGCCGCGGTCACCGCTACCCCAGCCGTTCAGGCCGCACCCGCGCCCACCCACCAGGCGCCAAAACCGCCGGGCGCGCATCCACCGGCGCTGGCGACACCGCGTCAGGCACCGGCGACGAACCCGACCTTGAGCGCCAGCGCCACAACCGGTGATGCGCCGGCCTCCGCACCCACAGAGCATGGCGATCACGGCGCGGGCACGCTGAACAGCGCTGCGGCAGCGTCTGGCAACCCGGCCGGGAACGCCGAGCCCGGCCCTGACAAACCGGCACGCATCCTGGCGTCGCCACAGCCGGCATTGCCCGAGGCCGCCCGCAAGCGCGGTGAAACGGGAACGGTGATCTTGCGTATCCGGGTGAATGAACAGGGTGGGGCACAGGTGAACGTGGCGCAAACCAGCGGCTCGGTCAGGCTGGATGACGCGGCCCGCATGACTGTAGAGCAAAGCTGGCGTTTTGCCCCAGCCATGCAGGCTGGGCACCGGGTAGCCGGAGAGATTATCCAGCCGGTGGAGTTCAGGCTGACGGATTGATGAGAAGTGAGGAGGGGAGACTGGCATACCCAAACCTCGTCATTCCTGCGCAAGCAGGAATCCAGTAGGCCCGCCGCAGGTGGGCGTTCCCTGGCAAACCACTTTCAGGTGCTTGCGGCACGAATGTGTACACCTGGATTCCGGCCTTCGCCGGAATGACGACGTAGTGGTGCAGACCATCTCCAAATCCCTTGCCCAAGGCAAACAATCCATGTGGCATACGCCAGCCCACACCAGATGCCATGTTAAACTGCGCATCTTTCTGTCCGGCCCCGGGTCTCTTTCATGCTCAAGCTTTCCATTAACGGCCAGCCGCGCGAGTTTGCTGCCGTGCTGACAGTGGCTGATCTGGTGCAGGAACTGTCACTGACCGGCAAGCGCGTGGCCATTGAACGCAATGGCGAGATCGTGCCGCGCAGCACCTTTGCCGAGACATCGCTGGCCAATGGCGATGCACTAGAGATCGTTGTCGCCGTGGGTGGCGGTTGATTCACGCGCTACCTGACATTCTTTCCCGCTTTACCCGTTCTTCATTTCTTTGCGAGGTTACTCATGTCCGATATTTTCCAGATTGCCGGCAAAACTTATTCATCGCGTCTGCTGGTGGGTACGGGTAAATACAAGGACTTTGACGAGACTCGCGAAGCCATTGAAGCCTCCGGCGCCGAGATCATCACCGTGGCGATTCGTCGCGTAAACATCGGCCAGGACCCCAGCCAGCCGTCCTTGCTGGATGCCGTACCGCCCAGCAAATACACCTATCTGCCCAACACCGCCGGTTGCTACTCGGCCGATGACGCCGTGCGCACGCTGCGCCTGGCGCGGGAACTGCTGGATGGGCACAAGCTGGTGAAGCTGGAGGTGCTGGGCGACTCTTCCACGCTCTACCCCAACGTGCGCGAAACCCTCAAGGCCGCGGAAACCCTGGTGAAAGACGGGTTCGACGTCATGGTCTACACCTCGGACGATCCGATTATTGCCAAAGAACTGGAACAGATTGGCTGCGTGGCGGTGATGCCGCTGGCCTCGCTCATTGGTTCGGGCATGGGTATCCTCAATCCGTGGAATCTGCGGCTGATTATCGAAAACGCCAAGGTCCCGGTGCTGGTCGATGCGGGTGTGGGTACGGCCAGCGATGCGGCGATTGCCATGGAGCTGGGTTGCGATGGCGTGTTGATGAATACCGCCATTGCCGGTGCCAAAGACCCGGTGCGCATGGCGCGTGCCATGAACCTGGCGGTTCAAGCCGGGCGCGAATCCTTCCTCGCCGGCCGCATGCCGCGCAAACTGTACAGCGCTGACCCGTCCAGCCCGATTTCCGGCCTGATCGGGGCCAAGTAATGGCGCTGAACGTCCGTTACGCAGCGCTGGATGATCTGGACGCCGTAGCACCGCTGTTTGATGACTACCGCGTGTTCTATCAACTGGCGTCTGATCCGTCACTGGCCCGCCACTATCTGGCAGAAAGGCTGTCCAGACTGCAAAGCGTGGTGTTGCTGGCAGAACTGGATGGCGCCGCGGTGGGTTTCATTCAGTTGTATCCGGGCTTTTGTTCGCTGGCCGCTGCCCCGTTCTGGTTGCTCAATGATTTGTACGTCAGCCCGGCAGCGCGGGGTCATGGCGTGGCGCGGGCGTTGATGGAGAAAGCGCGGGAGCACGCACTGGCAACGGGGGCAGACCGGCTGGATTTGTCCACTGCCCATACCAACACCACGGCGCAGGCCTTGTACGAGTCCCTGGGCTACCAGCTGGACCAGACCTACCGCTATTACAGCCTGCCGCTGGCCCGTTGATCCGGGGCTGGTCTGGCGCAAAGCGGCTTCTGGCTTTAACATGCCCCCAGTTTGGCAAAACGCCGCACGGTTTGTGCGGCGTTTTGTTTGCCCGCGCTGTGTTGGCGGGGCTACGCTATTTGAATATCTGATTGAAATTGATTCTGAGCACTGATTGTTATGGATAACCCACATTACATGCGCCGTATCCGCAGTTTCGTACTGCGGCAAGGGCATTTGTCGACCGGCCAGGAACGCGCCATCGCCGAGTTCGGCCCCAAATACGTCATCGAGTACACGCCGGAACCGCTGGACCTGGATGCCGCCTTTGGCCGCCATGCGCCACGCATTCTGGAAATCGGTTTTGGCATGGGCCAGGCCACCGCCCAGATCGCGGGTAACGCGCCAGAGCAGGATTTCCTGGGCTGTGAAGTCCACACGCCGGGCGTCGGTAGTCTGCTTAAACTGGTGGGCGAGCAGAGTCTGACCAATATCCGCATCGTGCAGCATGATGTGGTGGACGTGCTGGAACACATGATCGCCCCGGCCAGCCTGGATGGCGTGCACGTGTTTTTCCCGGATCCGTGGCACAAGAAGCGCCATAACAAGCGCCGCCTGATCCAGCCGGACTTTCTCAAGTTGCTGGTCAGCCGTATCAAACAGGGCGGTTACGTGCATCTGGCGACGGATTGGGAAGACTACGCCATCCAGATGCTGGAAGTCCTGGGTGGCGAGAGCGCACTGCAAAATACGGCTGAGGGGTATGCCCCGCGCCCGGACTATCGCCCACTGACCAAGTTTGAACAGCGCGGAATCAATCTGGGCCACGGCGTGTGGGACCTGGTGTTCAAGGTTCGCTAACCGTTCTGTGCGCCAGATCGGTCGTCCCGCGTTTATCCATATATCATGGCGAAGTCGCCTTTTTGGGTGCTGCACATGGCTTTGAACTTGCGTCCGATCTGCCACAGCCTTTGTGCTTTGGGTCTGCTGGCCTCCGCTTCGACCACCCTTGCCGATGCCCAATCGCCAGGGCCGGGTTATTCGGGCTACCCGGGCCACGCCGCCAGCGCGCCGGCCACAAGCGGTACTGGCGCAGCGGCGGCCGGTCAGGATGATGGCCTGACGCTGGCCGGGGATACCATCGCCGCGCCACGTTGCGCCGCCATGCCCTACAAGCGCAAGGTACTGGTGACCCCGTTCTGGGTCAGTCAGCCCTCTCAGGCAGTAGATTTGCGCCAGCTGCAGGGTGGCATGCAGGATATCTTCCAGCAGCGGCTGACCCGCGCGGGTGGCTGGCTGACCAGCGCCAGCAAGCAGGAAGTGCCGTTTGACCTGCTACCGCGCTACGACGCGCCGGTGTTCATGCCCGATCAGGTGCGCCTCCTGGGGCGGCAGTTTGGTACGCAGATGGTGCTGGGCGGCATCGTCCACGATATCTCCACCGAAGGCGAAACCTATCACTTCACCCACGGCACCGACACCCGCCAGGGCGAGCGCAAGCTGGAGGCCGACGGCCCGATCATCGGTTTCTTTGGCGTTGGCATCAAAGCCACCCCTTCGACGCGCCATGCCGATATTGAGGTGTTTCTGTTTGATGCGGTGTCCGGCGCGCTGATTACGCAGCGTCGGGTGCAGGCGGAGGTCTCTGGTGAAATTCTGGCGCGAGACAGCCAGCCCGTCGGCTCGGCCGGTTTTATGAAAACGGACTTTGGCAAAGCCTTGGGCAAGGTTGCGGACCAACTGGTGGTTGCCATGCAGTCGGACGCGGCTTGTGTGCCATTTTCTGCCCGCGTTACCCGGGTGGATAACAATATTGCGTATGTAGATGCCGGCGCGCTGTCGGGTATTGCACCAGGGGATCGCTTGCAGTTCTTCCGCCAAAAAGCCGGCATGCAGTTCATCTCGCCACCGGGGGCCAACCCGGGCTTTGGCTTTGGTTTGCCGGAAGATCGCGCTGGTACGGTCACGGTGCGGGATGTCCAGGCGCAATTTGCGGCCGTGGGCATCGAGAAAAACCAGGCGCAGCCGGGTGACTTTGTACGTTTTGCGCCGCGCCCGCTCAACGCGCCCGCAGCGCCAGACCAGACCGCGGCGGATACCGCGCCGCAGCCGGCCAGCAATGCCAATGGCGTTCAGGTGATGAAACTCAACCCCTGACCGCCCGGACCCATGCCGTGCTTAACCGCAGGGCGTGGGCTCCAGCACGGTTCCCTTGAGGGTCGCGCTGGCTTTTTGCAGGGCGTCGCGCTGGGTGTCCGTGATGCCTTTGACGATAAAGCTGGTATGACGCAGCGCATCGTCCTTGTCACGGACGACGGCAGATTTCACCCCCTTGGCACGCAGATCGGCCAGGCGGCGTTCCCCCGCTTCATGCGTGGAGTACACCCCAAGCGAAATGGCGTTTTGCCATTTGCTGCCGTTGTTGACCACAAAGTAGTCATCAATCTGCAACTCGGCCAATTGTTCTGCCTTGCGCTTGGCCGCATCCAGATCGGGTTGCGGCGGGATGTACACCCAGACCTTGGCATTGGCGCCCAGATTTTGTTCATTGGCCACGATCTTCAACGCCTTGAGGCGGGTGCGTGCGGTATCTGCCTGATCGCCGGTCAGCCCGGTCCAGCGCAGACACACTTGCGGCCCGCTGGTGGTGACTTGTGCTACCGGCGCCGGGGTGGGCGTGGCGGCCGTCTTGACGGGGGTCGGTGCTGCCGTGGGTTCTGGTGACGGTGCTGGCGTTGCGCTGCTGGTCTCTGACGCGGTGGCGGCGGTACTGGCGGCCGGTTGGCTGGCAAAGCCCGCGTTGCCCGTCACGATATGCACTTTATCGGCGTTGACCTCATGCAAGGGCAAAATGGTCGGCAGTGCGTTGGGAAAAAACTTGTCCAGCGCAAAAAAAACAATGTTGGCGACCAGGAGAATGGCCAGAATCCATTTCATGCGTCAGGTTCCGTGCGGGTTGGGGCAGCGCTGAAGGCCAGCGCGGCAAGGCCATGCAGAACAAGGTTCTCGACCCGTTGATGCGGGGTTTTCAGATACGCCGACAACCGGGGTGCATCGCCGCCGGTGAGCAAGAGGCGCGGTTCTTCTGCGCGCCCCGTCAGTCGTTCGAACATGGATTCGATGCTGCCGGTGAGGGCACTCAGACAGCCGGTCTCGATGGCGTCTTCGGTCGAGGTCGGATAGTCATGGACCCGCCCATCGGCCAGTGGCAGGCGGGCGGTACCCTGGAACAAGGATTGTTTCATCAGCCGGTAGCCAGGCTGGATGCTGCCCCCCAGATAGACGCCATCTGCGGTTAGCGCTTCCACTGTCAGCGCCGTACCGGCATTGGCGACCACCAGCGCTTCATGGGGAAACAAGCTGCGCGCACCCAGTACCGAAGCCCAGCGATCCGGCCCCTGCTGTTCCAGCACGCGATAGCGGTTTTCTACGCCCAGCGCTTCACGCGTGACCGTCAGCCACTCAATCTGGATACCCCACAAATCAAACACGGCGCGGGTCAGAAAATCGCGGATATGTGGCTGCCCGACACTGCAGGCCAGCACGCGCTGCGGGCGGGGCAGGGCGTAGAACAGATTGTGCCAGGCGGCATCATCGGCGGCCTCCACTTCAACCACGTCGCCCCACTCAGCGCGCGTGTGGGCATGCGCCCATTTCAGCCGGGTATTGCCCAGATCAAGCAACAGAATCATGGCTTAGTTGCCCGCAAGGCGCAGGCTGACATCGCCCGCATGAATCAAGGTTTCAATACCGCTGGCGTCGGCCAGGCGCAGAGCGCCATCGGCGGTGACCCCAGCGGCAATGCCGGCTTGATGCTGGCCATCCGGCCGGCTGAGCGTCACCGGCAGGCCTTGCCAGGCGTGGCGGCGTTCCCAGTCAGCGTGAAAATCGCCAAAGCCGTTGCGGGCAAAGCGTTCCAGGCCGTGTTCCAGTTTTTCCAGCAAACGGGCCAGCAGGTCATTGCGCGATACATTGAGTCCATGCGCGTTCAGGCCGGTGACAATCTTGTCCACCTCCACTGCCGGCGGCAGCATGTTCAGGCCGATGCCGATCACCGCCCACGCCGGGCCCAGCGCATCGCCGGTCAGTTCAATCAGAATGCCACCGACCTTGGCATCTCCAATCAACAAGTCGTTGGGCCATTTGAGCGCGATCTGCTCGACGCCACATTGTGCGATGGTTTCCGCCACAATGCTGCCGATGGCCAGCGGCAAGCCGGCCAGGGTGGTCGCGCCGCCCGGAAAGGACCAGGCGAGCGAGAACATCAGGGTGCCACCGACACGGCCTTGCCAGCGGCGACCCATGCGGCCACGGCCTTGCTCCTGCCATTCTGCCGCCAGCGCCAGGCCATGCGCTGGCGCTGCCAGCAACTGCCGGTTGGTCGAGTCTGTCCGGTCTGCCACATCCACATGCAATACCCCGTGGCGCGGCAGCAGCCGCTGGATTTCCCGCGCATCCAGCCAGTCGATGGATTCAGTCAGCCGATAGCCCACGCCATGTTTGCGTTCCAGCGTGACACCGTAGTTTTCTGCCATGGCCAGTGCGGTGGAGACGCTGGCACGAGACAAATCCAGCGCCTGGGCAATCAAGGCACCAGAAACAAAGTTTTCGGCATTCAGGTGCCGCAAACAGGCAAGGGTATGGTTCATGGCGCAGATTTTAGCTCAGCTACCGCACAAAGTGCGGTTGCGCCGTGGATGGCGTGGCCGGCGGTGTTGTTTCGGCGGCAGCCCGAAAAAAAGCCGGCTTGCGCCGGCCGGTCAGAGCGTGCGGATCAAGGCGTTTCGGTGAACGTCTCAACCACGTGGTTCTGGTTGGTATAAATACAGATGTCGCCGGCGATCTCCAGCGCTTTTTTCACGATGAGGGCCGGTGGCAGATCGGTGTGCTCCAGCAATGCGCGGGCAGCGGCCTGCGCGTAAGCCCCGCCAGAACCAATGGCGGCAATGCCTTGCTCAGGCTCCAGTACGTCACCATTACCGGTAATCACCAGCGTAGCGGTGGGGTCTGCCACGATCAGCATGGCTTCCAGCCGGCGCAGCATGCGGTCGGTACGCCAGTCCTTGGCCAGTTCTACGGCGGCGCGCGTCAGGTTGCCCTGGTGTTTTTCCAGCTTGGATTCAAACCGTTCAAACAGCGTAAAGGCATCAGCCGTGCCGCCAGCAAAGCCGACAATTACTTTGTCGTTGTACAGCTTGCGTACTTTGCGCGCGGTGCCCTTGATCACGACATTGCCCAGCGTGACCTGGCCATCACCACCCACTGCGACATCACTGCCACGGCGGACCGAGACGATCGTTGTTCCGTCAAATTGCTCCATGAATTCTTCCTGCCAGTCAAAGGTTGTTGAAGAGCAAGTGGGGACGTTTGCGGATCTGTTCAAGCGTGACAAAGCAACAAGCCCGGCGCAGGGCCGGGCTTGGGGTGGAGCGCGCAGCACGGCGGCATCAGTTCCCGCCAATCTCCACCAGATCGCCAATGCCCATCAAGCGCAGCATGCCGGCGACCAGCGCATTGGCAGCGGCAATCCGTACCACTACGCCTTTTTGCACCAATTCCATGGCCAGATTCAGCATCTGGCCAGCGGTTTCGAAATCCACGCGGGTCACATCGCGAAAATCCAGCACGGGTTTGGTTTGCTGACTGGCAAAGTCCCGGATGCTCTGCATTTGCGCGGCGGCGCCTTGCAGCAACGCACCAGAGAGCACCAGGCGGTCGGGTGAGTGGGTGGACGGGGTTGGCGTCGCGGCTTGGGGCGATTTGGCCGCAGCGGCTTTGGGGGCCGGCGCAGTAAACACCGCAGAGCCATCCCACGACGGCGGCGATACTTCGTAGGTCACGGCGTAATCAATGGCCAGGTTCTCAAATGCATCCTGGTTACCGGTGGCCTGCGTGGTTTCCAGCAACAGCAACCAGTAAGGCGCTTCAGCGGGTGCGGTACGGCCAGGCTCGATCCGGGCGCTCAACAGTTTGATCATATTGTCCGCACCGACAATCTGCACCACGCTGCCCACCTTGCGCACGCTTTGCCAGCCAAACAACAACTCGGCAGCCGCCATGCTGTCGATCGCGGTGACTTTGGCCATATCCAGCTTGACCGGCGTGCCGGATTTACACGTCTTGACCAGACGGTCGACCTCTTTGGAGGTGTTGTCTCCGTTCATCTGGGCCGGCAACGCGATATAGCCCGCAGAGGCGGCAGCGGGGGCGCTGCTTGTGGCAGCAACAGGGCCGCCTTCACGCCACAACGGCGGGGTAGATTCAAATTCCACCACATACAAGAGCGCCAGTTCGTCAAAATCAGCGCGCTTGTTCAGTTGCTGGTACAGCTCAAACAGCATGGCCCAGGTTTCGACGCGGCGTTGGCCGCTGATGGCCTGCAAGGTGCCGCGCAGACTGGTCGCTGCGGCCGCAGTCTGGCCATTGGCGTATAGCACAACGGCTTCTTCTTCGGCCTCGTTCAGATGGGCGCCGCTGCTGTCCTCAACTTCAATAGTCAGTTCTTGCAGGTTGTAGCTGGACGATTCCGGTGCGGCGGGCGCGGGTGCGGCGCCTTTGGCCGCTGGTGCAGGTGCAGCGTTCGCTGCGGCAGGTGCCGGGCGAGTGTTGCCATCGGCAACGGGGGCCGGGGCAGGTGCGCGCGGAGACGTGACCGGACCGCCAGGTTGCGTCTCCGGTTTGCCGTCACCCTCTTTTTTCTTGAAAAACGAAAAAACCACGTTGATTAATCCGGGTCTGAATTCAAAAGTCACTCGGGCATGGTTAACGCCCGATCAAGTGAAATGCGCCATGGCATTGACATTACGTCCCGGCCATAATGGCCGCCCGGTAATGACATTTGCAAAGGTACTCTGGTTCACTCCGGTTTCCAGGCAGTTTGTAAAGTGCCCAGGTCATATCAATTCTGATCATTCTTATAATTGTGATTTTAAGCGGTAAGGCGGCCCGGCGGGAAGCCTGCTTACATGCGCAAGCAGCCAGAATGCCGGTTTGGTTTGTATCAGCGGCATACATTGTGTGATCTGCCCGCGACATTGACCCCCGTTTTACCGTCTGGCCCCCGCGTAAGAATACGCCTATACCTATTGCATGTACGGAGCATCGCGCAGAATGGATGCCCGTTTTGTCACCATAGTCTGATTTTCGGTCTGACCCTCTACGGAATTACCTGCATGCCTGCCCTGCCCACCAGGATCACCGCTTTTGTGCAAACGCCAGGTCGCATTGTGCGCTGGCTGACAGGATTGGTGGTGCTACTGGTGGCGATTTCCATCCTGGGTTTTTTACTGGTGCCCTGGCTGGCCCGTCCGCAACTGGAAAAAGCACTCAGCGCCGCGCTGCAACGCCCGACTACCGTGGCGGGAATGGCTTTCAACCCGTTCACACTGCAGGCGCGGCTGGATGGTCTGGATGTGCGTGAACACAACAAAACCGTGTTGTCGGCTGCGCACATTACGGCCAATCTGGACTGGGCATCCCTCTGGCGCCGGGGCCCGGTGTTATCAAAGCTGACGCTCGATACGCCGTATATCTGGGTGCAGCGCACCGGCGCCCAGCAATACAACTGGTCTGATCTGCTCAAGCCCGCCGCAGAACCCAAGCCCAGGAAAGAGGAAGGGCTCCCCCGGTTTGCGCTCTATAACATCCGGCTCAACAACGGGCGGATCGATTTTGATGATCGTGTTGTCAACAAGCAAAGTGCGGTCACGGCCATTGATCTGGGCATCCCGTTTATCTCCAGCCTGCCGGTGTTTGTGGAAACCGAAGTTGAACCCAGCCTTGCCTTCAAGCTGGATGGCTCGCCCTTTGAAATCCACGGCAAAACCACGCCCTTTGAAAATACCCGCCAGACCTCGGTCGACCTGAAGGTAGACGGGCTGGATATCCCGTCTTATCTCAAGTATGTGCCGGTAGAACTGGGTCTGCGCTTGCCGGCCGCCAAGTTCGATAGCCAGTTGCAACTGGTGTTCCGGCAAGAACATAACGCCCCGCAATTGCGTCTGACAGGCTCCGCCCAGTTGCGCGATGTGGATCTGACTGATGCCGCAGGCAAGCCCTTGCTGGTTTTGCCCAAGATGCGCACGGTGCTGGCAGACGTCCGCCCGCTGGCCGGGGTGTATCACCTGCAAAGTGTCGAAACAGAGGGTTTGCATCTGACGGTCGCGCATGCCGCGGATGGGTCCCTGAACTGGCTGCAGGCGTTGGCACCGGCCAAAGCCCAGGCCAGACCGGCCAGTGCCGCAGCATCTGCCGCCGGGGCGGAGACCGCTGCGGCCGGCAGCCCGCCCGATCTGGCCATTGCCAGTGTGGCGCTGCGCAAATCCCGCGTGGACTGGATTGATGAAGCGGTCAAACCGGCGTTCAGTACCTCGGTGGACCCGCTGGACCTGACGCTGCAGCATGTCTCGCTGGACAGTAAAACGCCCGTTGCCATGCAATTGAATGCGGTCACCACGGCCGGGGAAAAGCTCAGCCAGCAAGGCACACTGACCTTGCAGCCCCTGTCTGTGCAAACAGACCTGACGATTACTGGTCTCTCCCTGGCACGCTATCAGCCGTATGTGGGTTCGTTTCTGAACGCCACGCTGGCCGATGGCACGCTGGATTGGCACAGCACGGTGCACATGGCCCCGGGCGAGTTGCCACAGATTTCGGGGATTGATACCAGTATCAGCCACCTCAAGCTCAATCTGCCGGACATCAAAGATGGCAACCTGCAGTGGGGCAAGTTCTCGCTGACGGGGGCCGCACTGGATTTGCCGGCGCAGCGTTACCATCTGGGGCAGGTGGCGCTGACCGACCCGGTCTGGAATGCCGCCCGCGCTACCGATGGCCAGATTGACTGGACCCGCATCGTCAAACCGCAGCCGACGGGCAATGCGCATACCAGTAGCACTGCGGCCAGCAAACCGCTGCGCGTGACCGCCAGCGGTATTGCGGTGAGCAACTTCAGTTCGCGCTTTCTGGATCACCAGTTGCCCAAGCTGCCGCCGGTCACGCTCAAAAGCCTGACGCTACAAACCGGGCCGATTGATTACCCGTCCGCCACACCCACCGACATCAAACTACAGGCACTGGGGGGGCATGGTGGCAAGTACGAGGTCTCTGGCTCGGTTGCCAACACGCCGGCCGCCGGCAAGCTCAAGCTCAATTTGCAGAATCTGGATATCGGCTATGGTCAGGCGTATTTCTCGCGCTGGCTGAATGTGACTGTGCCGACCATCAAGGTCTCCATGAAAGGCGATCTGGTCTTTGGCACGGCGCCCAAATTCACCGGCAGTTACAAGGGCAATCTGCGGGTCGCTGATCTGTATTCGATCGACAAGGTCTCTGGCGAAGATTTTCTTAAATGGAAATCGCTGGACGTCAACGGGATCGACGCGCGCTTTGAACCGCTGCGCGTCAACGTCAATACCGTCGCGCTGCAAAACTTTTACTCCCGCCTGGTGCTATACCCGGATGGTCACCTGAACCTGGCGGACATCGTCGTCAAAGAAGGGCAGCCGCGCGGGCAACGGGTGTCCCTGACCAATACCGGGATGAACGCCTCGGCCCCGCAAGCCGCAACGCCCACGCCAACACCCAAACCGGGTGCGATCGCCTCCGCCCCGGTGAACGCGCCGCCGGCCAAACCATTGCCGCCGATCCGCATCGGCACCATCAAGCTGGCGGGCGGCAATATCAATTACACCGACAACTTTGTGAAGCCTAATTACACGGCCAACCTGACCGATATGGGCGGGACCATCAGCGGTCTTTCTTCTGCCGAAGACGCCCGCGCCACGCTGGATATCAAAGGCAGTGTGGACCGCATTGCCCCGGTCGCGGTCAGCGGTCAGCTCAACCCGCTGGCACAACAATTGTTCCTGGATATCACGGCCTCCGTGAAAGGCTATGAACTGGCGGCGGCATCGACCTATTCGGCCAAATACGCCGGCTACGGCATCGAGAAAGGCAAGCTCTCGATGGACGTGCACTACCAGATTGCCAACCGCAAGCTCCAGGCGCAGAACAAGATCATGCTCGACCAGCTCACCCTGGGCGACAAGGTCGATAGTCCGGACGCCACCAAACTGCCGGTGCGCCTTGCACTGTCTTTGCTGACCGATCACAACGGCCAGATCAATCTGGATTTGCCGGTGGCCGGCTCGCTGGATGACCCGCAATTCAGCGTGGGCGGCTTGATCATCAAGGTCATCGTCAACCTGCTGGAAAAAGCCATCACCGCGCCATTTGACCTGTTGGCCAACGCGTTTGGCGGCGGCCCGCAATTTGCCTACGCCCCCTTTGAACCGGGCTCCGCCGTACTGGATACCAAAACCCAGGACAGCCTGGATAAGCTGCAAAAAGCGCTGACCGATCGCCCGGCGATCAAGATGGAAATCACCGGTTGGGCCGACCCGAATATCGACCTGGTGGGATTGCGCAAACAGATGGTGCAATCGCGCATGAAGGCGATCAAGGCGCGGCAACTGACCGACCGTGGCGAAACGGTCACGGATGAATCTGCGCTGGAAATCACCCCGCAGGAATACCCGCAGTTGCTGACCCGGGTCTACAAACAGGCCAAGTTCCCGGATAAACCGACCAACCTGATTGGCATGGATAAATCCCTGCCGACCGAAGAAATGGAAAAACAACTGTTCGCGCACCTGCCAGTCAATGACAACGACTTGCGGCAACTGGCGTCCCAACGCAGTCTGGCGGTGAAAGATTTCTTGCAGCAAAAAGGCGTGGATGCCGCCCGGCTTTATGTCACCCAGCCGCGTGTCGATGGCGGTGGCGCAGACAAGCCCAAAGATGGCGGCCCGACCACGCGGGCGGCGTTCAAGCTCAATTGACTTGGGTCTGAACCGGGTTATTCCAAACCAAACGGGCGCTCCAGCAGGGGCGCCCGTTTGGTTTGCCGGGGGCAGGTCTGTTCATGTCAATGCGTTATCAGATGGGCATACGCAAAAACACCTGCGTTACGCCCAGCAAAGGCAACTGGAGTGCCTTCTGCACTTTGGGCGTTAATAGCAACGGTTTGAGCAACATCTTGATGGTCATCTCCACCGGCAAATTGCGCCGGATCAGGCCGCTCACCGCGCGGTTGATCTGCCGGCGATACGTGGCCGGGGCGGTGGGATTGTGGTGGTTGAACGCATGGCGCAAGGCAATCTCGGCATCGCTGTTGCGGAGTTCCAGCAACCGGCGATAGAGCGTGCCCAGGGTCTTGCGGCGGGTCAGGTGTTCGGTTTCGCGGTAGCGCAAAAAATAGTGATAGAAGTGTTTGTAGTGGGTCACTTCGTCCCGCCGGATATGGTCGGTGATCTGCCGCAGTACGGGTTCGTCGGTGCAACTCATGATGGCGCGGTACAGGCTGGATGTCCCGGTTTCTACCACGCAACGCGCCGCCAGTTCCTGGGCGCGCGTGGGCTCCAGTTCTTCGGCCACGCACAGCGTGGCGTACTCTGCAAAGAAATCATCAAACGCCGCCTGCCACGGAAAATCCGGCCAGACATGCTGTACATATGCGCGCAGCACCTGGCCGTGTTGCATTTCTTCTTGTTCCCAGCGGCTTTGCAGCCAGACCGAGACCTCCGGGTCATCGGCAAAGAACGCCACCAGATTGTGGGTATACAGATCGGCCCCGCTTTCAATGAAAGAAGAGGCGATCAGCAGATAGAACAACGTTTCGTTGTGCTGGATGCGATCCGGGTCAATGCGGGTCAGGTCAATGTCCCGGAAATCCCAGGACAAGGGTTCGGCAGCGGGTAGTGTCATGAGCCTTCTCCAGACGGGCCGGCTGCATCGTGTACAACAGGCCTTCGGTGGGCGATTTGCACAGCTTTCATGCAATCAACGGTTTTCCCGCAGTGCGGGATGACACTTCATTTTTAGTGGATGCAACACCCGCCTGGGTAGAGAACATCTGACTTTTTGGGGGGAGGTTTATTCCTACAACAGCGTAACGCCGGGTAATTCTTTGGCGCTGACCGTGCGCACAATGCTGACAAACTCCTGCAAATACGCCACTTGCGCGCGTTCTGCCGCCACAGCCGCGTAAAGCTCGCTGGTCAAACCGTGTTCTGTGATCGGCTTGGCAACCACGTAGCCGCGCTCCAGATAAGTTTGCACACTCCAATGCGGCAGTGCAGCAATGCCGCGTCGGCTGGCCACCAGTTGCAAGATGGCCACGGTCAGTTCGGTGGTGCGGCGCGGCGGGTTGATCCCCGCCGGGCGCAGGACTTTGCGGATCAAATCAAGCATGTCGTCCGGTACGGGGTAGGTGATCAGCGTCTCGCTGGCGAAGTCGGTGGCGTCCAGCCAGTCTTTGGCGGCCAGTGGGTGATCACGCGCGACCAGGCCGATCATTTCGCTGACAAACAGCGGGTGATGCACCACGCGTGACTCGGGCTCCAGCTCCGACACAATCGCCAGGTCGGCACGGTCTTCAAAAATCAGTCCGACCGGATCGGCATGAAAGCCAGAAACGATATCGAGCTCTACTTCTGGCCAGCGCTCCCGGAAGATATCCATCGCCGGCATCAACCAGTCAAAGCAGGTGTGGCATTCCACGGCAATGCGTAACTGGCCGGCTTCGCCCTCACGCAGTTTGGCAATATCCCGTTCGGCCGCGTTCACCTGGGGCATCACGGTCTGGGCCAGCAATAGCAGTTTTTCGCCGGCCGGGGTAAACGCCAGGGTGCTGCCCTTGCGATTCAACAGCGGCACGCCGTAGTGATCTTCCAGCAGGCGCAACTGGTGCGAGATGGCCGATTGCGTCAGATGCAGCCGCTCTGCCGCGCGCGTAATGCTTTTATGGTCATGGATAGCCGCCAGTGTTTTCAGATGGCGCAGCTCCAGCAGCGATTGCATGATCAGCTCTCATGTCATTGGTGAATATTTTGAATTTGAATCATAACGGGCCGACGTTCATGATGACAAGTCAAATTCATGGATATGGAGAAAATCATGACCAAGGCTCATGTTTTGGGTTTTCCGCGCATTGGTGCACAGCGCGAACTGAAGTTTGCGCAAGAAAAATTCTGGCGCGGCGACATCGACGAGGCGGCGCTGACCAAAACCGGCGCGGACCTGCGCCGCACGCATTGGGCCTGGCAGCATGAAGCCGGCCTGGATTTTGTCGCAGCCGGTGATTTTGCCTGGTACGACCAGATGCTGAACACCGCCGTGCTGTTGGGGGCGATCCCGCCCCGCTTTGGTTTTGACGCGCAAAAACTCACGCTCAAACAGTACTTTGAACTGGCCCGTGGCAACGCCGCGCAACCCGCGCTGGAAATGACCAAATGGTTTGATACCAACTACCACTATCTGGTCCCGGAACTGGATGCCCAAACCCGCTTTGACGGTGGCGTGGACTGGTTCTTCTATGAAGTAGATGAAGCGCGCTCGCAAGGTCACCAGGTCAAACCGGTGCTGATTGGTCCGCTCACCTTCTTGTATCTGGCCAAGAGCAAGACGCCGGGCCTGGACACATTGTCTTTGCTGGGGCGGATTGTGCCGGCCTATCGCCGCATTCTGGAAAAACTGGCGGCGCGCGGGGTGGAATGGGTGCAGATCGATGAACCCATCCTTGCGCTGGAGCTGCCACAAGCGTGGCTGGACGGTTTTGCGCCGGTCTACCGCGAGTTCTCGCAAACCGGCCTCAAGCTCTTGCTGGGCACTTATTTTGAAAGTGTGGCGGACCATGCCGCACTGCTGGCTACCTTGCCGGTGGCGGGGGTACATCTGGACCTTGTGCGGGCGCCGCAACAACTGGAGCCGTTCCTGGCGCAATGGCCGGCGGACAAAGTGCTATCACTGGGAGTGGTCGATGGCCGCAATATCTGGGCGAACGATCTGACCGCTTCGCTGGCTACCTTGCAACATGCCCGCGCGCAACTGGGCAACAGGTTATGGGTGGCTTCCAGCTCATCCCTGTTGCATAGCCCGGTGGATCTGGAACACGAAACCGCGCTGGATGCAGAACTCATCTCGTGGCTGGCGTTTGCCCGCCAGAAACTGGCCGAGGTAGCCAATCTCAAGCGCGGCCTGACGGAGGGCGTGAGCCGCATCAGCGCCGTGCTGGCGGCGTCAGATGCCGCGCAAGCATCGCGCCGCAGCTCGGCGCGGATTCATCAGCCGGCGGTCCAGGCCCGGGTGGCCGGCTTGCAAGCGCGCGACGCCCAGCGCTTCTCGGCCTTTGCGGTGCGTCAGCCCAAACAGCAAGCCTGGCTCAAGTTGCCGCCCCTACCGACGACCACTATTGGCAGCTTTCCACAAACCGCAGAAATCCGCGCCGCCCGCGCCGCGTTCAAGCGTGGCGTATTGCCAGAAGCTGAATATCGCGCCGCCATGCAGGCCGAAATCCGCCTGGTGGTCGAGAAACAGGAACGCCTTGGTATTGATGTGCTGGTGCATGGCGAGCCAGAGCGCAATGACATGGTCGAATACTTTGGCGAGCAATTGTCCGGTTTTGCCTTCACCCGCAATGGCTGGGTGCAAAGTTACGGCAGCCGCTGCGTCAAACCGCCCATCCTGTTTGGGGATGTCGCGCGCCCGACGCCCATGACGGTGGAGTGGAGCCAGTACGCCCAAAGCCTGACTGCCAAACCCATGAAAGGCATGCTGACTGGCCCGGTGACGATTTTGCAGTGGTCCTTTGTGCGCAATGACCTGCCGCGCAGCGAGATCACGCTGCAGATTGCCTTGGCCATCCGGGATGAAGTGGTGGATCTGGAGCAGGCCGGTATCCGCGTGATCCAGATCGATGAGCCGGCCTTCCGGGAGGGTTTGCCGCTGAAAAAGCGCGACTGGTTGAGCTATCTGGACTGGGCTGGTAAGGCGTTTCGGGTTTCTGCCAGTGGCGTGGCGGATGAAACGCAGATCCACACCCACATGTGCTATTCGGAGTTCAACGATATTTTGCCGGCGATTGCCGCGCTGGATGCCGATGTGATCACCATTGAGACCTCACGCTCGGATATGGAACTGCTGGCTGGGTTTGGTCAGTTTGCCTACCCCAACGAAATTGGTCCGGGCGTGTACGACATTCACAGCCCGCGCGTGCCGCCGGTGGACGATATGCTGCGGCTGATCCGCAAAGCGGCCGAAGTGGTGCCGGCAGAGCGCTTGTGGATCAACCCGGACTGCGGCCTGAAAACCCGTGGCTGGCCGGAAACCGAAGCCGCACTGGCCACCATGCTGGACGCCACCCGTCGCGCCCGTGCAGAACTGGCGCGCGCAGGCAAACTGGCGGCGGATAACAGCCCATATCGCGCGCACGGGCATAGTGGTCATTGCGATTGCGCCCACTGAATGTGTGGGTGGTGATCGGTCAAAAAGCCCGGTGAAATGCCGGGCTTTTTGCTGTCCAGGCCATCACTGAGGCGGTGGATTTCAGTCATCTTTACGCAAGGAATCATTCCCCTGTCCTGGTCGCGTGACATAGTTCCAACACTTGCCCATGTAGTCGAAGGGACCTTCATGAAACCGGTTAGAATCCTCCCCGACCCCGCCCGGTTTGACCCTCACAAAACAAGAACATAACGACGATGGATTCTGTCCTTAACTACAACAGAGACCCGGATTTTGAGTCCGCCCAGAAACGCGGCGTGCGTATTCCGGCGCGCTGGCGCGTTGTGGTGATCGGCGCGGGGCAAAAGCGTGCTGGCCGCAGCGTCAATGTCGCGCCCTCTGGGGTGGCACTCCATTGCGAACACACTTTGCCCATAGGCTGGAGTGGCGACGTCTTCCTGGAAGTGCCCTCTCAAACTCCGGCCGCTCAGGGGGGCATGCCGCTGGTGCTGCGTTTCCCCGCGAAGGTGGCCTACGCCGTTCATGACAGCGCATCCCGCTGTTTCCGTATCGGCATGCAATTTGCCGATGTCGACAAAGACACCGAAGCAAAACTGATTGATGAGCTGATCAAGCGCTACCCATCGCAGGCGCGCTCATTGCGGTAGTTGGCTGCGAGCGGCAACCAACAAAAACACCCCGGCGCACCGGAGTGTTTTTGTTTTGTAGCACTGGTGTTACGCCACTTGCCGGGCTGCCCGCGCCGGCATCGGCGCTTTCATCAGGGCCAGATAGGCCACGCCACCCAGCGCGCAGCCGATAAACCAGTTGAAGTCCGCCAGCGATTTGATCCCGGCAAAGGTGATCAGCAAACCCGCCGCCACGGAGGGCACCAATGCCATGACTGCGCGCTTGTTCACGCCGCCGTCGTACCAGTAGGCAGAACTCGGGCCATCTTTGTACAGATCATCGATCTCAATCTTCTGTTCACGCACCAGGTAAAAGTCAGCCAGCAAGATACCGAACAGCGGGCCAATGAAGGCGGCCAGGGTGTCGAGCGTGTAGTGGATCACGTCAGGTGAGTTAAACAGGTTCCACGGGGTGATGAACACCGAACCAATCGCCGCAATAAAGCCGCCAGTGCGGAACGACACCTTGCCTGGATTGCAGTTAGAGAAATCAAATGCCGGCGAGACAAAGTTGGCGACGATATTGATACCGATCGTGGCGGTAACAAAGGTGAACGCACCCAGCACGGCCACGGTGGTGTTGTCGATGCGGGCGACCACCTGGATCGGATCGGTAATCATCTGGCCAAAGACGGGAATGGTGCCGGATGTGATGACCACCGTTACGATGGAAAACGCCAGGAAGTTGATCGGCAGGCCCCAGAAATTGCCGCGTTTGACCTCAGAGAAGGATTTGCCGTAACGGGAGAAATCGCCAAAATTCAGCATTGGGCCAGAGAAGTACGACACCACCAGCGCAATGGCCGTGATCATCGGGCCAATCACCGCCAGGCCGTGGTATTTGACCTCACCCAGATTGAGCGTGATCTTGCCCGGCCCCGCCTTCATCACAATCCACACCGCCAGGGCGGCCATCACGATGTACACCGCCGGGCCCGCCCAGTCGATAAAGCGCTTGATGGTCTCCATACCGTTCCAGAACACAATGGCTTGCAGCACCCACATGGTCATGAAGCCCAACCAACCCAGGTGAGAGAGCCCGGCAAACTGGCTATGGCTGAGGGACTCCAGCGCCGGGAAGAAACGCACCAGCACAATGGTCAGCGCGCTGGAGGCCAGGAACGTCTGAATGCCGTACCAGGCCACGGCAATCAGGCCGCGAATGATCGCTGGAATATTGGCACCCCACACCCCGAACGCCATGCGACAGATGACAGGGTAGGGCACACCGGCTTGCTGGCTGGGTTTGGCGACCCAGTTGGCAAACAGATTCACCAGACAAATACCTGCCAGCAGGGACACCAGTACCTGCCAGCTGGAAAGCCCCAACGCAAACAGACTGCCGGCAAAGACATAGCCACCCACGCTATGCACGTCAGACATCCAGAACGCAAAGATGTTGTACCAGTTCCAGTCCTGCTTTTTCAGCGGGCCCAGATCTTCGTTGTAAAGCCGGCTGCTGTAGCCGGCTGGCGTTTGCTCAGACATTGAATGACTCCTGACCTGTTGAATTGCCATGCCGCATGAGGCCGCAGCCGCATGCAACGCATTTTGTATACAATCAGATGCATCGACCCTTGTACTGCGTCATTCGAAATCAGGCGGGTCTGCAGGAGTGGTTGAGCAAGAAGCGTTCCAGGGTGACATCAATGCGTCATATAACGCGCATATTGGCGGTGCGTTGTGCGGGAGTGCTACGATAGGTGTTATTCGAACGGGATAATTTTTGTATACAATGTTTATAAAAAACGAATACAAAAATGATTCAAACTGGTGCGGGCCGCACCAGAAACTGGCACCAACAAAGGTAAAAACATGTCTGGCAGAACGCGTGACGAAGCCATTTACGAGAACCTGCATACCGCCATTTTCGAAGTGCAACTCCCACCCGGTACACGTCTGCCAGAAGATGATCTGGCCGAGACCTTTGGGGTTTCCCGCACTGGCATCCGCAAGGTGTTGCAACGACTGGCGCATGAACGTCTGGTCGAGATCGTCCCCAACAAGGGCGCGTCGGTGGCCCAGCCCTCAGTGAAAGAAGCGCGTGAGGTGTTTGCCGCCCGCCGCATGATTGAATGCGCGGCCTTGCCCCAGGTGATCGCCCACGCCCGCGCCGCGCAAATCAAGGCGTTGGGCGAGATCATGGAGAAAGAAGACGCCGCGCAACTGGCCGGCGACCGCCAGGCGGCGATCAGACTCTCTGGCGAATTTCATCTGGCGCTGATCCGTATTGCAGATAACGACACGTTGTCCCACTTTTTGCGGGAATTGGTGACACGTTCGTCGCTGATCATTGCCACTTACGGCGCGCCGATCGCCGTCTCTTGCCGCCATAGCGAACACGAACAGATTCTGGACCTGATCGGCCAGCGCGACGTGGCCGCCGCAGTGCAGTGGATGGAGCAGCATTTGCTGGAAGTAGAACGCAGTTGTTCCTTTGCCAGCGCAGAGGCCGAACCGGATTTGAAAGCCATTCTGGGCAACATTGCCAAACGGCGTGGCACAGGTCTTGCATAAGCACTGAACATCACCGTTTCAGGACAGCACCATGCGCATCCGCATCATCAACGCCAATACCTCCACCGCCATGACCGACAAAATGGGCGTGGCCGCGCTCAATGTCGCCCGACCGGGAACCGAGATCATTGCCGTTAACCCCGCCAGCGGCCCGCTGACGATTGAAAGCCATTTTGATGAAACCGTGGCGGCGGTGGGCGTATGTGAGGAAATCCGCGCGGGGGAGGCGGCCGGCACGAATGCCTACGTGATTGCCTGTTTTGGGGACCCTGGCTTGTACGCTGCACGCGAACTCACGCTTGCACCGGTGATCGGCATTGCCGAAGCCGCGTTTCACGTCGCCAGTCTGATCGCAACCCGGTTCTCGGTTGTGACCACGCTGGGCCGCACCGGCATCATGGCCGAGCGCTTGCTGCATGAGTACGGCATGGGCATCCGCTGCCGCAAAGTACGCGCGGCTGAAATTCCCGTACTGGCGCTGGAACATGAGGCGGACACGGCTTACCGGTTGATTGAGGCCGAATGTATCCGCGCGCGGGACGAAGACAATATTGGCGCGATTGTGCTGGGGTGTGGCGGTATGGCCGATCTGGCGGCACGGCTGACGGCCCGTATTGGCCTGCCGGTGGTGGAAGGTGTTGCGGCGGCGGTGGCGCTGGCCGAATCACTGGTTACACTGAAACTGCAAACCAGCAAATTTGGCGACCTCGCCGCACCCCCCGCCAAACCCTTTACCGGTGAGTTTGCCCGTTATTCTTGCTGATCCACCCGGACTGTTTCATGACGCAATCGTACCCGCGTGACCTGATCGGCTACGGCCGCAACCCGCCGCAAGCCAACTGGCCCGGCAAGGCGAAAATCGCCGTGCAGTTTGTGCTCAATTACGAAGAGGGCGGCGAGAACTGCGTGCTGCATGGGGACAAGGGTTCCGAGCAGTTTTTAAGCGAACTGTTCAATCCGCCCGCCTTTGCCGCACGACATTTGTCCATGGAATCCGTCTACGAATACGGCTCCCGCGCCGGCGTGTGGCGCATCCTCAACGAATTTGAAAAACGTGGCCTGCCGCTGACGGTGTTTGGTGTGTCGATGGCGCTGGAACGCAATCCGGACGTGACCCAGGCCTTGGTCGAACTGGGTCACGAGATCGCCTGTCATGGCTGGCGCTGGATTCACTACCAGGATATGCCTGAGGCCGAGGAGCGCGAACACATGCGCATCGGCATGGAGATCATCCAGCGTCTGACGGGTGATCGCGCGCTGGGCTGGTATACCGGGCGCGACAGCCCCAATACCCGGCGGCTGGTGGCAGATTACGGCGGCTTCTTATACGACTCGGACTATTACGGGGATGATCTGCCGTTCTGGACGACCGTCACCAAAACCAATGGTGAGCAAACGCCGCATTTGATCGTGCCGTATACGCTGGATACCAACGACATGCGCTTCTCCCTGCCGCAGGGATTTTCGCAGGGCGATGATTTCTTTACCTACCTGCGTGATGCGTTCGACGTGTTGTACGCAGAAGGGGAAGACTGCCCAAAGATGCTGAGCATAGGCATGCATTGCCGCTTGCTGGGCCGGCCGGGGCGGATGAGGGCGTTACAACGGTTTCTGGATCATCTTGAGAAGCATGATCGGGTTTGGGTTTGCCGCAGGGATGCGATTGCACGGCATTGGCGGGAGGTTCATCCGGTTGGGGGGGGAGGGCCTTTGCGGTGCTGGCTGTAGGGTGGATTCGGAGCGATAGAGATAATCCACCCGTGGCCGTTTAAAACCTTGAACCCCTGTTAGCGCCTGCGGCGCGGTGTTTTGAATGTCGGGGGTTGCCCGACAGCAAGGCACTTTCTTTTGGGTCGCCAAAAGAAAGTACCCAAAGAAAAGGCGACCCCTGCGACTGCGCCCTTCGGGTTCCTTGCGCTTCTCGCGGTGCCCGGCTGGCTCCAGGGAACTCGCTTCGCTCAAACACCCTTACGCCGAAACCCCGGGCCCCGCTGCGATGCTCAGCGCGGTCAAGGGGAGGCAAGTCAAAAACAACAGCAACAGCAACTTCAACCGCAACCGCAACCGCAACCGCAACAGCCAAACCGTCTGCCTGCAAGAATGATTTGTTTGTGTCCCACTACTTCGTCATTCCGGCCTTGAGCCGGAATCCAGTTCTAAACATCCGCGCCGCAGGCGCTAAAACATAACAAAGCCACCCAACAACCAGGCCAGCATCCATGATCACCGACACCCCCACACTCCCCACCTGGACCAACACCACCATCAACCTGGCCGACCCGCGCCTCGGCGCACTGGCCATCACCGCCAGCGATGAATTCTTCGCCCCGCTGTCCCGCATGCTCAACCCGGAACCTGCCGTCTTCATCCCCGGCAAATATGACGAGAACGGCAAGTGGATGGATGGCTGGGAAACCCGCCGCAAGCGGAGCATGGGGCATGACTGGTCCATCATCAAACTCGGCCGCAAGGGTGTGATAACGGGGTTTGATGTGGATACCAGCCACTTCACCGGCAACTACGCGCCAGCGGTGTCCATAGAGGCCACCGATTGCCTCAGCGATGACCCGGCCGTGCTGGCCAATGCCACATGGACCGAAGTGCTGACGTCCACCAGCTTGTCGGGCAATAGCCACCATTATCTGCCTGCCAGCGACGCCAGCGCGTATACGCACTTGCGTATTCATATCTATCCGGATGGTGGTATCGCCCGTTTGCGGGTGTACGGCCAGCCGGTGGGCGCGTTTGATGACCCAGGCAAGGTGTATGACCTTGCCGCGCTGGAGAACGGGGGTCGGGCGGTGGCGTGGAACGATGCGCACTTTGGCGTGGCATCCAACCTGTTGCTGCCAGGGCGCGGTATCAATATGGGAGATGGTTGGGAAACCCGCCGCCGCCGGGAGCCCGGCAATGACTGGTGCATTATCGCCCTCGGCGCGCCGGGGATCGTGGAGCGCATTGAGGTGGATACGGCGCATTTCAAAGGCAACTACCCGGATCGCTGCATGATCCAGGCGGCGCGCATGGAGGGCGGTACCGATCAATCCATCATCACCCAAAGCATGTTCTGGCCGGTGCTGCTGGATGAACGCAAATTGCAAATGGATACCATCCATGCCTTTGCCGATGGCATTGCCGCGCTGGGGCCGGTGACGCATGTGCGGCTCAATATCATTCCGGATGGCGGGGTGTCGCGGTTGCGCATCTGGGGCAAGGTGGCACGATGAGCCAGCCCGTCGCACTGAAGGTTGAGCCGCTTACGGCAGCGGCTTTTGCGCCGTTTGGCGACGTGATCGAGGCCGCAGACTCTGCCCGGCATTTCCCCATCAATGGCGGCAATACTGAGCGGTTTCACGACCTGATGACCCTTGCCACCGACCCGGACGGCCACGCCATTGTCAGCATCTTCCGTGGTCAACCGCGCACCTTGCCGTTGACGTTGACCATGCTGGAGCGCCATCCCAAGGGCAGTCAGGCGTTTATGCCGTTGTCTGGCCGGTCCTATCTGGTGGCGGTGGCGCGGCCGGGCGAGGGCGTCTCGGTGGCTGATGTCTGCGTGTTTCTGGCGCGTGGGGATCAAGGTGTGAACTACGCGCCAGGCACCTGGCATCACCCTTTGCTGGCGCTGCACGCCACCAGTGATTTTCTGGTGATTGATCGCGCCGGACCGGGTGGTAATTGCGACGAGGTCACACTTGAACCCGTTGGCATCATCCCGGCCTGAGCGGCGGCGCGCTTGCCGGTATAATGGGTGCATCAACAACACAAATAAATGCGCGCGACCGCGATCCGGATCGCCGTATATGGAGTTTCGATGCAGCCCGCCTTTTTGCAGCCGTTTTCTTCCCGCCGCCAGCGCCTGTTTGAACAACTCGCCCCTGGCGTGCTGATTCTGCCTACCGCGCCAGAACAGACCCGCAATGCCGATTCCACGTTCCCGTTTCGCTATGACTCCAGCTTTTACTATCTGAGCGGTTTTCAGGAGCCGGAAGCCGTGATCGCCCTGGTCATTGGCGAAAAAGAATCCAAAGCCGTGCTGTTCTGCCGCCCCAAAGACGAAACCCATGAAATCTGGGATGGTTTCCGTTATGGCCCGGAAGCGGCCAAAGCCGAGTTTGGCTTTGATGAGGCATACACCATTGACGAACTCGATACCGAAATCGTCAACCTGCTGAAGAACCAGCCGCGGGTGTATTTCGCGCTGGGCGCAGACGCCGGCTGGGATGCCCGTCTGACTGGCTGGATCAACGGCGTGCGCAAGCAATCCCGCACGGGCATCACGGCCCCCGGTGAAGTCATCGACGCGGCGGCCATTGTTGATGAAATGCGCCTGTTCAAAGACGCGTTTGAGATCGACGCCATGCACCGCGCCGGCAAGATCAACAGCGTGGCGCATATTCGCGCCATGCAAGCCGCCAAAGCCGGCATCCGGGAATACGTGGTTGAGGCCGAACTGCAGCACGAGTACTACCGCAGCGGCAGCCGTTTCCCGGCGTATACCTCCATTGTGGCCAGCGGCCCCAATGCGTGCGTGCTGCACTACGACAAGAATGACCGTCTGATGCAAGAGGGCGATTTGCTGCTGATTGATGCCGGGTGTGAAATTGAAGGCTATGCCAGCGATATCACCCGCACCTTCCCCATCAACGGCCGTTTTACGCCAGAACAGAAAACCATTTATGAACTGGTGCTGGCGGCCCACGCGGCTGCGCTGGACCAAGCCAGACCGGGCAATCGCTACAGCGCCATGCACGACGCGGCGGTTAAAACGCTGACGGCGGGTTTGATCGAACTGGGTTTCCTGAGCGGAACCGTCGATGAAGCCATTGAGAACAAGACTTTCCGCCAGTTCTACATGCACGGCACCGGCCACTGGCTGGGGCTGGATGTACACGACGCAGGTCGCTACAAAATCGACGGCGAAGACCGTGTGCTGGAAGTGGGCATGGCGTTTACCATTGAGCCGGGTCTGTACATCCGCCCGGCAGGCAACGTGCCCAAGGCATATGAATACATTGGCGTTCGCATCGAAGACGACATTGTGCTGACCGAAAACGGCCCGCTGATTCTGTCTGACGATTGCCCACGCACCGTGGCGGAGATTGAAGCCGTCATGAACCGTGCCGCCTGAAACTACTCCGCCAAACCTGCAACGGAATTTGACCCATGATCGTCCGTAACCTGCCTTGCCATGTTGATATCGCCATTGTCGGGGGCGGCCCGGTGGGCGCGCTGGTGGCGCAACGGCTGGCGCGGCAGGGGCGCAATGCCATCGCCATCGAGGCCCGGCAAAGCGTGGATGACGGCGCCACGGACCCGCGCGCGCTGGCGCTGTCGTGGTCCAGCTACCAGAACCTGCTGGAAGCCGGCCTGTGGCAAGACCGGTTGGCCCCGACTGCGATCGGCCGGGTGCACGTCTCGCAGCAAGGCTCGATCGGGCGCACGGAACTGACGGCAGAAGAGTTGAACCTGCCGGCGCTGGGTTATGTGGTGGCTTATGAACAACTGGCGAAGCTGGCGCTGGAACAACTGGCCACCGGCCCGGCGCAACTGGCGCTGGGCACGCGCGTGACGGGTGTGCGCAGTTTGTCGCGCTTTGCAGAGCTGCAACTGGCCACGCAAACGGGTTCGGTCAGCATGACGGCGCGGCTGGTGATCCTGGCGGATGGCGGCAAGCTGGTTGGCCAGATTGACGGCGTGCAGCAGACGGTCAAGTCCTACAACCAGCATGCCATCCTGGCCACACTGACCCCGGCAGTGCCCCATAACAACGTGGCCTACGAGCGTTTTGCCGATGACGGCCCCATGGCGTTGCTGCCATTTGGTGATGACTACATGTTGATCTGGACGCAAACGCCAGAGCAATCTGAAGCGCGCTTGTCCCTGGATGACGACACCTTCATGGCCGCCGTGGCAAACCGTTTCTCTGGCCGTGTACCGGGCTTCACTGCCGTCGGCCCGCGCCGCAGCTGGCCGCTGGCTCTGAAAACGCTGGATTCTGTGGTGGCAGACCGGATGGTGCTGATTGGCAACGCCGCGCAAACGCTGCACCCGGTCGCGGGGCAAGGGCTGAATCTGGGCCTGCGTGATGCCGCAACGCTGGCCGATGTGATCTCGACCATGCCGGGCCACACCCTGGGCGAACCGGCCATGTTGCAACGCTACGCCACCTTGCGACGTAAAGACGCAGGGGCTGTGACCGCGTTTACCGATAACCTGATTACGCTGTTTGAACAGCCGAATGTGTTGATGAAACACGCCCGCAGTTTGGGGATGCTGGCGCTGGATCAGATCGGGCCACTGCGTAGAGGGTTTGCGCGGCGGCTGGTTTATGGGGTGAAGTGAGAGGGGAGCCTTGGGCTGCCCCCTTGCTGTAAAGAACCACTTGGTAGCCCGGATGGCGGGAATCCGGGGTGACTGGCTTGGTTAATATTGTTATGGGTGTTCGCGCCGAAGGCGCCAAGACCCATCTACAACGCAAACCTCACGGCCACTCCCGTCGCATCCCGCACCTCCTGCTGCGTCACCCCCGGTGCCAGCTCTTTCACCACCAGCCCATCAGCCGTCACCTCCAGCACCCCCAGGTCCGTAATAATCAAATCCACTACCCCCACGCCAGTAAGCGGAAGGGTGCAGGCCGGCAAGAGCTTCAGTTCCGTTGAGCCGTCTTTTTTTCGCGCCACATGTTCCATCAGCACGATCACCCGGCCGACGCCAGCGACGAGATCCATTGCGCCGCCCATGCCTTTGACCATCTTGCCGGGGATCATCCAGTTGGCCAGATCGCCAGACTCGCTGACCTGCATGGCACCCAGAATGGCTAGGTTGATCTTGCCGCCACGGATCATGCCAAACGAATCGGCGCTGGCAAATGTGGCAGAGCCGGGCAGGGTGGTGATGGTTTGCTTGCCGGCATTGATCAGGTCCGGATCAACCTTATCCTCGGTCGGAAACGGACCAATGCCCAGCAGGCCATTTTCGGATTGCAGCCACACTTCGATCCCGGTCGGAACATGATTGGCGACCAAAGTTGGCAGGCCAATGCCCAGGTTGACGTAAAAACCATCACGCAATTCTTCAGCGGCGCGGGCGGCCATTTCATCGCGGGTCCATGCCATGCTCAGGCCTCCTTTGCGGCGCGGGTGGTGCGTTGTTCAATGCGTTTTTCCGGGTGCGGGTTGTGCACCAGGCGGTGCACAAAGATGCCGGGAGTATGGATTTCATCGGGGTCCAGTTCGCCGGTTTCCACAATGATTTCAGCCTCTGCCACGGTGATCTTGCCGGCCGTGGCGACGTTGGGGTTGAAGTTACGCGCGGTGCGCCGGTACACCAGGTTGCCCGCCTTGTCGGCCTTCCAGGCTTTGACGAGAGAGACATCTGCCACCAGCGCGGTTTCCATCACGTACATCTTGCCGTTGAATTCGCGGGTTTCCTTGCCGGCGGCCACCAGCGTGCCGTAGCCGGTAGGGGTAAAGAAGGCCGGGATACCGGCACCACCGGCGCGCAGTTTCTCGGCCAGCGTGCCTTGCGGGGTGAATTCCAGTTCCAGTTCGCCAGCCAGATACTGACGTTCGAACTCTTTGTTTTCACCTACATAACTGGAGATCATTTTACGAATCTGCCGGGTTTGCAGCAGTTGCCCCAGGCCAAAGCCGTCCACACCGGCGTTGTTGGAAATCGCAGTCAGATTGCGTACGCCAGAGTCGCGCAGTGCGGCGATCAGCGCTTCCGGAATGCCGCACAAGCCAAAGCCGCCAACAGCAATGATCTGGCCGTCCGCGACGATGTCCGCCAGTGCGGTGGTTGCATCGGGATAAAGTTTGTTCATGGGTACTCCGTGTTATCGCTCAACGGGTCTGGGCTACCGCGTAGGGTGGATTCGCGTAGCAATCCACCCTTGCATTGGTGGATTGTCGCTGCGCTCCGAATCCACCCTACTGCGCCGTCCACCCGCCATCCATGGCCCAGGCCGCACCGCGTACCTGAACGGCGGCGTCGCTACACAAAAACAGCGCCAGTTCGCCCAGTTGCTGCGGGGTGACAAACTCGGCCGAGGGTTGTTTTTCCAGCAGCAAATCGCGCGTGGCTTGTGCCACGCTGATGCCGCCGGCCTGGGCGCGATCGGCAATCTGCTTCTCGACCAGCGGGGTCTTTACCCAGCCGGGGCAAATGGCGTTGCAGGTCACGCCGGTTTGCGCCAGTTCCAGCGCGGCGCTTTTGGTCAACCCGATGATCCCGTGCTTGGCCGCGACATAAGCAGACTTCTGGGCCGAGGCCACCAGGCCGTGCGTGGACGCAATATTGATAATCCGTCCCCAGCCGCGCTGTTTCATACCCGGGATCGCCAGGTGCATGGTGTGAAAGGCCGCCGAGAGGTTGAGTGCAATCACGGCGTCCCAGCGCTCTGGCGCAAAGTCCTCCACGCTGGCCACGTGCTGGATGCCGGCGTTGTTCACCAGGATATCCACGCCGCCAAACTCGCTGTGCGCATAGGTCATCAGGTCGGTGATCTCTTGCGGCTTCATCAAGTCGGCACCGTGATAACCAATGCGGCCAGCGTGGTGCGTGACGCTTTGCTGCGCCGCCAGCACGTCGCCAAACCCGTTCAGGATGATGTTGGCACCACGGCCAGCCAGCGTTTGGGCAATGCCAAGGCCAATGCCGCTGGTTGATCCGGTAATAAGGGCGGTTTTGCCTTTGAGGTCTGTCATGGGTAAAGCTCCTTGGGTCAGACCCAACCTGTCAGGTAGTACACGGTAATGACAAAGAACACGGCCAGCGTCTTGATGACGGTGATGGCAAAGATGTCCCGGTAAGACTCGCGGTGCGTCAGGCCAGTGACGGCCAGCACGGTGATCACCGCGCCGTTGTGCGGTAGCGTATCCATGCCGCCAGAGGCCATGGCGACCACGCGGTGCAGCACCTCCATCGGGATATGCGCAGCATTGGCGGCGGCGATGAATTGTTCAGATAGTGCCGCCAGCGCGAGGCTCATGCCGCCCGAGGCGGAGCCCGTGATCCCGGCCAGCGTACTGACGCTGATTGCGGCGTTGACCAGCGGGTTGGGGATAGCGGCGAGCGCGTGGCTAACCGCAATGAACCCGGGCAGCGCGGCAATCACCCCGCCAAAACCGTATTCCGATGCGGTATTCATGGCCGCCAGCAAGGCGCCGGCCACTGCTTGTTTGCTCCCTTCTTGTACCCGGGTGCGGACGGCGCCAAAGGCGGTTAGCAACACAAACAGGCAGCCAAACAGCAGCGCCCCTTCCACCGCCCAGATGGCCGTCACCGACGGGATCGCCGTCGTGACTGGCTTGGAGAGGCCGGGCAAGGCCAGCGTGTGGCTGGTGCCGTACCAAAGGGGGATGAGCCGGGTCAGCGCAAAATTGACCACGCCAATCAATACCAGCGGGGCAATGGCCAGCCACGGTGAGGGCAGGTTGCTGGTATCGACTGGCGCGGGTTCGTTATGCAGTTGTGTGCCGTAGCCTTCGCCTGCCGCAATCAGTTGGCGGCGACGATAGTTCAGGTACAGCAGACCCACCACAAAGATAAACAGCGCACCAAGGGTGCCTAGCCATGGCGCGGCCCAGGTGGTGGTCTTGAAAAAAGTGGTGGGGATGATGTTCTGGATTTGCGGCGTGCCGGGTAGTGAATCCATGGTGAACGAGAACGCACCCAGTGCAATCACCCCCGGAATCAGACGCTTGGGGATATTGCCCTGGCGGAACAACTCGGCCGCAAACGGGTAGACGGCAAACACCACCACAAACAGCGACACCCCGCCATAAGTGAGCAGCGCGCACACCACCACAATCACGGCAATGGCTTTCTCGCGGCCAATCCAGCCGATCACGGCGTTGACAATCGCTTTGGAAAACCCGGACATCTCTACCAGCTTGCCAAACAAAGACCCCAGCAAGAACACCGGGAAATACAGTTTGACGAAGACGACCATCTTTTCCATGAAGATGCCGCTGAATACCGGCGCCACCAAAGTGGGGTCGGTCAGCAGCACCGCGGCCAGTGCGCAAATGGGCGCCATTAATATGACGCTGTAGCCGCGATAGGCGGTGTACATCAGCAAGGCCAGCGCGGCCAGAACAATCAGCAGAGCCATGTAACTCCTCCAGTGGCATTTTTATAAAGCCATTCTTGATGGGCAGGCGCGGGAGCGACCTGCGCGCAACGCGTGCGTATCAAGGAGTTAGCAGGTTTTGTACCAGCCTGAAATTGACTACAAAATGCGGGTTTGCGGCAGGTTTTATGGCGCTGGGCATCCGGTTTGTCTCTAAACGTAGACAAACGTCAGGCGATGTGCGGTCGCAGCAAGTTGAGGTAGATCAACGGGGGGAGCGCAAGTTTGCCGATTTGTCTCTGTTTATAGACAAATTCCCGGTTTGGAGACAGGTATTGGGCTTGAGATGCGCTGAGAAAAGCAGCACGGCCAGTGCGCTCTGCAACTGGCCGTGCTGTTTGTTGTAGGGTGAGCAGGTGCGGCCACCAAAGCTGGGGGCAATGCCGACGTTTACAGCAAGAGCGAACTGATCAAGGCCTCGTCGGTAGACGCCTGGGTGACTTGTGCGGCAGCTTGCGGGTTGGCGGCCAGAATTTGCGCCCATTCGCTATCGAGCGAGGTGGTGGTCGACCCGGTACTGGTGGTGCCGCTGGTGGCTGCCGTGCCGGTACTGGTACTCCCCGTATCTGTGCTACCGGAGGTGGCGCCTGTCGCCGTGCTGGTGGTTCCGCTGCCGCCTTCCAGTTGGGAGATCAGCGAATCCAGCGTCGATTGCGTGTTGTTGGCGGTATCACTGGCCCCCGACAGCAGTGAGAACAGATCATCTGAACTGCTACCCGAATCGCCACTGAGCAAAGGATCGCTCAATGTATTTTGCTCAATGATCTGATTGAGCGACGTCAGCAAGCCGGACGAATTGTAGGTGGTGGCATCAGTATTACTGTTGCTGCTGCCCAGCGTCACAGTGCTACTGGGGCTGGCCGCCGCAGACGTGGCAGCTTCTTCTGCTGCCAGAACGGTATCGAGTAGTGAGTCGCTGGACGACGTGCCGCTGGCGGCAGTGCTGCCCAGCAGGCTGGAAATTGACGAATAATTGCTTGATGAGATGCTGCTGGTCATGGGCGCGTCTCCTGATGTTGCGGCCGGGCCGGTCGTCAGGCCTGGTCTGGCCAGGCGAATGGCCTCAAAATGCCATTAAAACAGGGACATGTATCTGTAGTTTGTCCGCCACAGGCATATTTGTATCGCACATGTACCCAACGCCCCAAAACAAAAACCGGCATACCGCAGTGGGGGCGATATGCCGGTTTTGTGGGGTCTGGCAGCCAGACGGTGGGGTTAGTGCGTGGTGGGCACCGTCAGTTCCTGCACCAGATTGTCTGCGCCATAGACGTACTTGAGCGCTTGCAGGATGGCACCGCTGTGCACGGCGACCGTGCGGTTGCTGACCGGGTCGTAATAGAACGCGCCGCCCAGTGAATGAATATTGCCATCGAACACCAGACCGACGATCTGGCCGTCCCGATTGATCACCGGGCTGCCGGAATTCCCGCCGATGATGTCATTGGTGGTGACAAAATCCATGCGTTGTTGCAGGTCGAGCTTGTTTTTTGCTGCAAGCCAGGTCTGGGGCAGGGCAAATGGTTCAGCACCGGTAGCCCGATCATACAAACCGGCAAAGTGGGTGAACGGTGGCACATTCTGCCCGCGTTCCGGCCAGCCGCGTACTTCGCCATAAGACAAGCGCATGGTGAAGGTGGCATCCGGATAAACCTTGTCCCCCAATTGCGCAAAGCGGGCCTGTGCGATCAACTCCGCATTCTTTTGCTCCACGGCGTCCACTTCATTTTCATAACGCTGACGTACGGCCCGTGCCGCCGGGTCAACCAACCTGGCCAACACGATGAATGGGTCGGTCGATGCCGCAACGGCACGCTCGCCGCCCTGCCACAATGTTTTACGCTGCGCCACGTCACCCAGATGTGTACCCGCCACCAGTTGGGTGGCAACCTGCGCGGGAGACTGCTTGCCCAGCACTTGCTGCACAAACGGATCATCTGTACCCAGGATCTCACGCAATTTGGTCAGCGATGCCGTCAGCTTGACCCGCTCAAAATCCGGGTAGAGCGGGGCGGTGGAAAACAAACGTTGTTCCAGTTGCGGTAATGCCGCTTCAGAGAACTCGGTCAGGCGCTGTTGATCGGGGTGTGCGCGTTCTGCGGCACCCCGTACTAGCGCGCGGGCAATTCTGAAGTACTGGCTGTCAAAGCCGATGCCGATTTCTTTGGTCAGATAGTCCGGTTCGATCTCGCGGTAGATGGTCTGAGCCTTGGCAATGGCATCCCATGCGCCGCCGACTTTGCTGGACAAGGCCGGGTCTTTGGCGGCAAAGGCGCGCAGATCGGCTTCCTCCTGCCGTTTCCTGGCCATCAGTGTCGGGTCTTGCAAAGCTTGTAACTGGCCAAGACGGGCTTTGTAGCTGTTTTCAATGCCAAAGAGATCGGTGGCGGCAACACGTGCGTTCTCCGGGCTTTCGGCACCGTATTGCGTCAACATGCCGCGCAGTTGCGCCAGGTTCAGCAAGTGGTGCTGTATGACGATATCGCGCTGCGTTTCCAGTTGCGCCACGGTCAACAGGCGCTGGGTGCGGCCGGGGTTGCCAGTAACAAAAGTCAGTTCACCCTCTTGCGCGCCCGCCGGGTTGAACGGGAAATAATCCCTCACCACGGCCGGTTTGCCGTTCTCGTAGGCACGCAGCAACGACATATCAATGGCATAGCGCGGGAAATTGAAGTTATCCGGGTCGCCACCAAAAAAGCCCAATGACTTTTCTGGCACAAACACAAGGCGCACGTCCTGATAGCGATGGTACTGGTACAGGTCGTAGCGACCACCGTGGTACAGATCGACCAGGTCACAGCGCGTGGTGGTTTTGTTGTCGCCCGCGCACTCGGCGGTCAGGCGGGCTTTTACGGCATTTTGCGCATTGCGGAATGCGGCACCGGTCAAACCGGCCGTAGCGGTTTTGACGGTTTCGGTCACATCAGTAATGTGGTCCAGCCGGTTCAGTTCAATCTCCGGGCAACGTACTTCTGCGGCCGGCGTGGCCGCCAGAAAGCCGTCTTTGACAAAATCTTTCTTGATCGACGACAGCTGTTCCACACAAGACAGTGCGCAGTGATGGTTGCTCAGAACCAGACCAGTGGGTGACACAAACGAGGCCGAACAGCCACCGGCAATGCGCACGGAGGCATGCATCACCTTGTCAGTCCACGCCGCATCCGGCGTGAAACCGTATTGCTGCCCGATTGCCGCGGTCGGCAAATGATCCAGCGTCCACATCCCTTCTGCCGCAAGCCCAAGGCTGGGTACCAGAAAACTGCTCAATATCAGTAATTTACGCAAGGTGTTCTCTCTTGTCGGGAATGCGGCGGGTAGCCCGCAGACTGTTGTTGTGTGGCCGGGTAAGGCCTGGGTCATGCCAGTATTGATTGTTACTTGTTTGAAACCAGCGACCAATATGCAGATTTCATGAAATGAGAGCACAACAGCGAACTCGTACATGAAGTTATTTTTGGCATAACAAAGTAATGCTTAACCTGGTTAACGATGCGGAGCCGGGCGATCACACTGTGTCTTGTCCACAGCAGCAAAGGGTTGCTGCACAAAAACAGATGTCACGGAGATCACCATTATGAAACGCATCGCTGCCATTTTCTTTGTTGCCGCTGCTATCGGCGGTTTTGCGACTCACACCGCGCTGCAGTTTGCCGCACCGATCCAGAGCGCGGAAGCGGCAATGGATGTCGCCGCCGGCCTTGCCGCAGCCAGCCACGGTGTCGGTATCTTGTCTGCCCCGGACTCGCTGGACCCCGCCACGGAACAGCAAGCCGCCCAAAGCTCGCTCTCTGTTTTGCAACAAGGTGCGCAATGATCACCAGGGGCGGCGCGGCAGAACAAGCGCAGACCGTCAGCGCCGGGCGGTCGGTACGGTTCTGGGTGGGGTTTATTGTCGGGTCAGCATTGGTCTGCGCCATGACGCTGGCGCTGCTACTGCCGGATGATCTGGTCTTGCCGGCACAGGCGGTGGCACAACCGGCCCGCAAAAACCCCGGATTGCAGCACCCGCCGCGGGTCTGGGCGGGGCATACCGCGCAATGGGCCCGCTAAGGCTGGTTTGATCAACGCATGATCAGCGCACGGCCAGCAATTGACGGGCGGCCTCGCCAATGCGCCGCGACATGATTTCCATGCGCGGCGACTGGACTTTCCAGGCATGCCAGAACAGGGCCAGGTCTACCGGGTGTGCCGGGGCCAGATCCACCAGCGTGCCACTGGCCAATTCGTCCCGCACCAGGAGTTCTGGCACCAGACCATAACCCAGGCCATAGCGGATCGCGGTGTAGTGCGGCTCGCAACCGGGCACAAAGTGGCACGGATAAGCCCCTGGTGTCAGGCCCAACCGGTCTTGCAGAAAATTGGCCTGCAGTGCGTCTTTGCGGGTATAGGCCACCACCGGCGCGGTGCGGGCGGCAGCGCGGGTCAGCCCTTCGGCAAACCAGCGTTCGGCAAACGCCGCGCTGGCAATCATGCGGTAGCGCATGATGCCCAGCGGATCAGCAAAGCAGCCCTTCATGGGACGTGGTTCGGTGCTGACGCAACCGGTGGCCATGCCGGTTTCCAGAACTTCATAGGTGTGGTCCTGGTCTTCCACCACCAGGTCCAGCAACACTTGTTCGTGTGACAGCATCTCGGCCAGGGCCGGAAAAAACCAGGTACCCAGCGTATCGGCATTCAGGGCAATGGTGACGGAGAGTGGCGCGTGGCGCTGTTCGGCCAGGTCAGACGCCAGGTCTTCTTCCAGCAGCATGACCCGGCGCAGGTGTTGCAACAGGCGTTGCCCGGTGCGGGTGGCGCGCACGGGCCGGCTGCGGATGACCAGTGCCGCGCCCATTTCTTCTTCCAGCGCCCGAACCCGTTGAGAGATCGCAGACGGGGTGACGTGCAGGCGTGCGCCAGCCTGCTCGAAACTACCGGTCTCGATAACGGTCAACAGGGCTTCTGTTTGTTTGGGATCAAGTCTCAATGTGAAATCCTGGCCTGTATGGGGGGCGTGAACCACGTCTCAATGAAGAAATTTTAAGGGTAGCGGATATATCTTCAGGCTGATTCATCATTGATGATCGCATTCCGATAATCCGGGGCTCCTTACTGGAAAAATAACATGAACTCATCCGACGCCACGCGCCCATCATCCGCCCCAGCCCGCCGCTGGTGGCGGTTTCTGGCGCTGGTCTGTGGCCTGACGCTGGGTCTGATGCTGGCATTGAGTTGCGCTGCAGGCTGGTGGCTTTGGCAGGTATGGCAAGGTTTGCCCTCCATCAAGGAGCTGGCGGTTTATCAGCCCGCCCAGCCCTTGCGCATCTACGCCAGAGACGGCAAAACCCTGCTGGCTGAATACGGCCAGGAACGGCGTGACGTGCTGCCGCTGTCCGCGATTCCCAAACGCATGCAACAAGCCTTGCTGGCCATTGAAGACGCCCGTTATTACGAGCATGGGGCGGTGGATTTCAGCGGGCTGGCACGCGCAGCGCTGGCCAACGCGGCCACGGGCCATCACAGTCAGGGCGCCAGCACGATCTCCATGCAGGTGGCGCGCAATTTCTACCTGTCGCGTGAAAAGACCTTCACCCGCAAGATCACGGAAATGATGCTGGCCTTCAAGCTGGAGCAGGAGTACGGCAAAGACCGGCTGCTTGAGCTGTACATGAACCAGGTCTATCTGGGTGAGCGTGCTTACGGTTTTGCCGCTGCCGCCAATATGTATTTTGGCAAACCGATTGGCGAGATTACGCTGGCTCAGGCGGCCATGCTGGCCGGGCTGCCCAAGGCTCCCTCGGCCAATAATCCGGTCAGCAACCCGGAACGGGCGCGCGCGCGGCAGGTGTACATCCTCAAGCGCATGCTGGAACTGGACTATATCAACGAGGCCCAGTATCAAGCCGCGCTGGCCGAACCCTTGCAACTGGCGCCGGATCACGCCGCCGTGCGTGAGGCCGCCTGGCCGGTGGAAGCGGTGCGCCAATGGGCCGTGGCCCGTTACGGGGAAGAAGCCTATTCGCAAGGGCTGGATATCATCACCACCATTGATCTGGCGGCGCAGAAACGGGCTGATGCGATTGTGCGGGGTCACTTGTTGAATCTGGCGGGTGGTTTTCGGGGGGCGGTGAAAACGGTGGTCCTCCCGGCCGATGGCCCGGATGCCAAAACCGCACGCACCTTGTTAGCCGGCACACCAGATAGCGGTGACGACGTGTTGGCCGTGCTGATTACCGGTCGCCAGGCCGATGTGCTCCACGCGGTGCAGCGGGACGGCTCCCCGGTCGACATTACCGCCGATAAAACCGCAGTAGCCAGCAAGTTGGGGCGCGGTGCGGTGGTGTATGCGCGGGATGTGGGCAAGCCGCGCTGGCAACTTGTTACCCTGCCGCAGATTGAATCTTCGCTGGTGTCGCTCGATAGCACCACAGGGGATATCGAGGCGCTGGTGGGCGGGTTTGACTTTGACCGCAACAGGTATGACCGCGCCTTGCAGGCGTATCGTCAGCCCGGTTCCGCCTTCAAGCCGTTTGTGTATGGTGCGGCGATTGAAAAGGGTTTTACGCCGGGCACGATGGTGGACGACAGCCAGCGCCAGTTGACGCGTGAAGAAACCGGGGCGCAGCCGTGGCGGCCCAAGAATTATGGCGATAGCTACGAAGGCTTTATCACCATGCGGCGCGGTCTGGCCCGGTCCAAGAACCTGGTGGCCGTCGGCTTGATGCAGGCGGCGGGCGCGCAATACGCACAACAGTACGCCATGCAGTTTGGTTTTGATGGCACGCGCAACCCGCCTTCTTTACCGCTGGCACTGGGTGCCGGTTCGGTCACGGCCACACAGATGGCTGCAGGCTATGCCGTGTTTGCCAATGGCGGCACCTTGCATCCGCCGCGGTTGATTCGCAAAGTGCGGCAGCGGCAGGGCAATGTGCTGATCAATGAACCGACCCGGCCCAAGGGGCAACAGGTGATTTCGGCGCGCAATGCCTGGATGGTCGACAGCCTGCTGCGCTCGGTCGTGAAAGAAGGGACGGGCCGTGGCGCCATGGTGCTGGGGCGCAATGATCTGGCCGGCAAGACGGGTACATCCAACGATGCGCGGGATGCCTGGTTTGCCGGTTACGGTGGCAATCTCGTCACTGTGGTCTGGACCGGCTACGATCAGCCACGTAGCCTGGGTCACTACACGGGCGGTACGCTCTCCTTGCCGGTGTGGGTGGACTATATGAAAACGGCGCTGGTCAATCGCCCGCAACAAGAACGCCCCATGCCCTCTGGCATTACCCAGCAAGGGGATGACTATGTGTATAGCGAATACACCCAAGGTGCGTGCGTGGATGACCATCATGGATTCATTCACAGTGCGGTAAAGTGTGCGCGCGCCGTTGCGCCGGATGCCGCCGCGCCCGTGCATCAGACCAGCGAAGCATCAGAACGCGACTCCATCATCAAGATGTTCTCCAATGACGACTGAGGCCATGCTGCTGCATTACATCTACCTGGTTGCAATTGTGGCGGAGGCCATGTCCGGCGCCATCATGGGCATGCGGCGGGGTATGGATCTGTTTGGCCTGTGTCTGATCGGTACGGTCACCGCCCTGGGGGGGGGCGATCCGGGATGTGTTGCTGGGGCATTATCCGCTGGGCTGGGTGGCGCATCCGCTGTATCTGGCATTCACGGTGTCGGCTGCGCTGGTCACAGCGCTGCTGGCGCGGCATGTGCATCGTCTGCGCATTCTGTTCTTGCTGGTCGATGGCCTGGGGCTGGTGGCGTTTTCCATCATCGGCTGTGATATTGCGCTGGGGGTCGGCGTACACCCGGCGGTAGCCGTGGTGTTTGGCATGATCACCGGGATTTTCGGTGGTGTGCTGCGCGACATGCTGTGCAATGAAATCCCGCTGGTGCTGCGCCGGGAAATGTACGCCAGCGTGTCGCTGGTGACCGGCGCCATCTATGTCGGCCTGCACTGGCTGGGCGCGGCCCCGGGTGAAGCGCTCCTGACCGCATTGGGCGTGGGCTTTGTGTTTCGGGCGCTGGCCATTCGCTTCAAGTGGGAACTCCCCGGGTTCTCGGGCGAGGGGATACGCGGTTTTGAATGAGCAGACGAATGAGGACAGTTTCTGTCCTCATTTGCTCGTTAGAATGAAGGCCCGCTTTCAACCCATTTTCCTATCGTGCACACGCTCACCCTGGCTGCCGCCCGAACTCTGCACCTGAACGCTCAGGGCCTGTTGAACCCGCCCCGGCGCAAGGCCACCAAGGCTGATGTGCTGGCGGTTATCCGGCGGATGGCGCAGTTGCAGATCGACACCATTCATGTGGTCGCGCGTAGTCCGTATCTCGTGTTGTTCAGCCGCCTTGGCGTGTATGACCCGGCCTGGCTGGAGCAATTGCTGGCGGAGCGTCAGTTGTTTGAATACTGGTCGCATGAAGCCTGCTTTTTGCCGATTGAAGACTACGCCTTGATGCGCCATCGCATGCTGGACCCGTCCGGCATGGGCTGGAAATATGCTGCCAACTGGCATCAGCAGCATCAGGCGGATATCGACGCGCTGATCGACAAAATCCGCGCCAGCGGCCCGGTGCGCTCCGCCGACTTTACCCGCGAACAAGGCACGGGCAATGGCTGGTGGGACTGGAAACCGGAAAAGCGCCATCTGGAAGTCCTCTTCACCACCGGTGAATTGATGGTGAGTGAACGCCGTCATTTCCAGCGTGTTTACGATCTGGCCGAACGCGTTTTGCCTCACTGGCACGATGGGCGTGATCTGCCTGAAATGGCGACCGTACAGCGTGAACTGGTGCGCCGCTCCTGCAAGGCGCTGGGCGTGATCCGGGCCGACTGGCTGGCCGATTACTACCGCTTGCGCAAAGTGTCGTGGCTGGCAGAACTGAACGCGCTGGAAGCGGCCGGCGAACTGGTGCCGGTGAATCTGGCCGGGTTCAAACAACAGGCCTGGGTGCATCAGGATCAGATGCCCTTGATTGAAGCGGCCAACCATGGCGAACTGGCTTCTACCGTCACTACGTTGTTATCACCGTTCGACCCGGTGGTGTGGGATCGCAAACGAGCGACGGCGCTGTTCGGCTTTGATTACACCCTTGAGTGCTACACGCCCGCGCCCAAGCGCAAATACGGCTATTTCTGCCTGCCCATCCTCAGCCGGGGCAAACTGGTGGGCCGACTGGATGCCAAGGCGCACCGCGCGCAAGGCGTGTTTGAAGTGAAAAGCCTGTATCTGGAGGAGGGCGTGCGGGTCAGTGCCCGCCTTGCCGGGGATATTGAACGCGCCATTACCCGTTGTGGGGAATGGCACGGTACGCCGCAGGTGCAATACGGGGCCATTCCGGACAACTTGCGCTCACACCTGGGCCGGTAAATCCGGCAGGCGGCGTGCGCCGTCCACAATACGTGCCAGTTTGCGCACGGCTTGATCCAGCTCGCTGTTGTAGGGCGTGCCGCAACTGATCCGCAAGAACGAGGCAAAGCGGGACGAATTGGAAAACATGATGCCCGGTGCCACGCGGATACCTTGCTCCAGCGCGCTTTCAAACACGGCCTGAGAATCCCGCTGGTCGGGCAGTTCTACCCACAAGCCAAAGCCACCCGCCGGCACCGTCAGCCGCGTGCCGGCCGGAAAATAACCATCAATGGCCTGGGCCACTTGCTGGCGCTGGGTATAGAGGTGCGTGCGCAGTCGCCGCAAATGCCGGTCAAACGCCCCCGACCCCAGAAAGCTGGCCGCCACCTGCTGCGACAGGCTCTCGTTGGGGCGCGAGTGCGCGTATTTCAGCATCTCTACCCGCCCGCGCCATTTGCCGGCGCTCATCCAGCCTACGCGCATACCTGGCGCAACGGTTTTGTGCAGGCTGGCGCAATGAATCACGTTGCCGGTATGGTCCCGGCTTTTCAGGGCGGGCAGCGGCGTGTCGTCATCGGTCAGAAGGGCGTAGGTGTCGTCTTCAATCAAGGCAATGCGGTTGGCCTCACACCAGGTGACCAACCGGTCTTTGTGGCTCTCCGGCATGATGGCGCCCAGCGGGTTTTGCAAATGCGGCACCACCACCACGGCCTTGATATTGTTGTAGGTGCGCGCTGCCAGTTCCAGCGCTTCCAGCGAAATACCGGTTTGCGGACTGGTGGGAATCTCCAGCGCGCGCATGCCCAGGCTTTCCAGAATCTGCAGCACACCATAGAAGGTGGGGGATTCCACCGCAATGATATCGCCCGGTTGTGCCACGGCGCGGATCGCCAGATTCAGCGCCTCCGTACAACCGTGGGTGATGACGATATCGTCAGCGCTCAGGTTCATGGACGCGTGCATGGCGCGCTTGGCCAGCACGGCGCGCAGACCGGGATATCCATTGCGCGGCACCGCGCGTCCATAGATTTCCGGACTCTGCCGCAGCGCGCGCACGGCGGCCTGGCGCAGCGGCTCGTTTGGATAGAGTTCGGGGGCACCACAAGCCACGCCCAGATTCGTCTGCACTTTGGCATTCATGGCCTGGACCAGAATCGCCGATACCTTTTCGTTGATCCCGACATACTGCGCGGTATCCGGCAGCGCAATACCCGGTTCGGCCACGCGCGCCAGGGCGCTACGGGGCTTGTGGCAGACAAAATAGCCGGAGCGCGGGCGCGCCTCGACAATGCCCTGGCTTTCCAGATAGCGGCAGGTTTGCAGCGCGGTAGACAGGCTGACGTCGTGGCGTTCCATCAAGGTGCGCACGGAGGGCATGCGCTCGCCCGCACGCAAGGTGCCGGCCTCAATGGCCTGACGATAGTGGCTGGCAAGCTGGCGGTAGAGCGGGAAATGGTCCATGGCTTCATTCTGTGCCTGGGGCCTGAACCATAACAGATACAGATTTTTCTGGACTGCATCGTAACAGATGCGGTTTGGCGGGCTTGTTGTGGTGAACAGATTGCGTGCGTGTGCCTGTTGAGGCGCCAGGGCGATCGATAATCTGTATGGCATATCCCACCCGCCGGAGACTGCCAGCATGCCCCGCCTGCCTGAATCCTTCCTCACGATTGAAATGCTCAATGGCCAGACGTTCCAGTTCCATGGCCGTCCCGGGATGACGTTGCACGTGCTGTCCGGCCGGGTTCACCTGGCCGAAGCGCCACGCTGGCTGGCTGAAGAAATGATGCAGATGCCACGCTATCTGGATAGCGGCGAGGTCTACACCCTGCAAGAAGAGGGCTGGTCCACGCTTTACGCCACGGAAAGCGGACAACTGCGCTGTGTGGGATTTATGGTCCCTGCATCGACCAGGCTGTTGACGGGGTTGTTCGCCAGATTCAACGCCACTGTGGATGTTTTCAGGCGCATGATGGCCCGACTGCGTCGGCGGCCTGCGCTGGCAGATCGTGTCTGAGGTCCGTTGTCGGTGTCTTTCTGAACCCGCCGCCCGGCGGGTTTTTGTTTGTGCGAAACAGGCATGAGAAAACGCATGCTGCTGCATTGCAGCCAGAGGGCAGGGGGGCTACTCTGCCAATAGTCGGATATGCCCCTTGCATCACACCAGTTCAGCCTCAAATCTCTGAATAATTGTGGTCAAAACCCGGACGCACCGCCTGGTGTGCCCGAAACAACCTTGTGCCAATCATGGATTTGCATTTCCTGCTGGGCTTGACCCAGCACTACGCTTTACCACTGACTTTTCTGGTGACGTTGGTCTCGCGTGCCGGCTTGCCTGTGCCCGCTTCCCCCTTGCTGGTCATGGTCGGGGCGCTGTCCATTGCCTCCGGTGAGCTGGCGCTGGGCCTGTTGCTGGCCGCGACAGTGGGGGGCGCGCTGGGCGATATGGTGTGGTTCATTGCCGGACGCCGGCTGGGCCGGCGGGTGCTGAGTGTCATCTGTAAGGTCTCGCTCTCGGCCGATGTCTGTGTGCGGCAAAGCGAGACTTTGTTCGTTAAATGGGGCGGCTTGTCGCTGTTCGCGGCCAAGTTCGTCCCCGGCATTTCTGCCGTGGCGCCGCCGCTGGCTGGTGCGCTGGGCTGGTCCTGGTTTTCTTTCCTGAAATGGAATATCGCTGCCTCATTGTTCTGGGCGCTGGTGTTTCTGGGGCTGGGTGCGTTGTTCAGCAATGAACTCGATCTGGTGCTGGCCGTACTGGCGCAGCTGGGCGAAGGCGCGGTCTGGTCGCTGGGTGCGCTGGTGATCATTTACCTGGCTGGCCGGGTAATCCGCCGCCGCCGTGCTGCGGAACAATCAGAAAACATGCCGCGCATTTCTGTCGCCCAATTGCGGGCGGACCTGGAGTCTGGCCGTGATCCGGTGATCATTGATGTGCGCTCGGCCGAAGGCCGCATGCTGGACCCGCGCACCTTGCCTGGCGCGTATACGATCTCGCTCAAGGAGATCGGCACGGCGGCTTCTATTTTGCTGCCCGACCGGGACATCATTGTGTATTGCAGTTGCCCGAACGATGTCACGGCAGTCGCCGCCGCCCAGCAATTGCGCAGGATGGGCTGGACCCGCACCCTGCCGCTGGCCGGCGGGCTTGAAGCCTGGTTTGAGGCGGAACTCCCACCCCTCATGCATCCGGTTACACCGGCTACCACCTGAGTTCATGATCATCAACCGGGGCATTGCCCCGGTTGTCTGCTTACAGCCCGTTACTCTGAAATATCAGTCAAGCCGGTACAATACGGCACACCACTTGACCGGTGGTGTCACAGGTTTTGCGCATGTCCCGCCCGTTTATCATTCCGCTGATTGTTGCTTGTGCGCTGTTCATGGAAAACATGGACGCCACCGTGATTTCCACCTCGTTGCCTGTTCTGGCGCGAGATCTTGGCCAGAATCCCATTACCCTCAAGCTTGCGCTGACCGCTTATGTCGTCGGCCTGGGCGTGTTCATTCCGGTCTGCGGCTGGGTGGCAGACCGTTTTGGCGCGCGGACGGTGTTCCGCACCGCCATCGGCATCTTCATGGCCGGCTCTTTGCTGTGTGCGGTGTCCAGCACCTTGCCGGCGTTTGTGGGAGCGCGCTTTTTGCAAGGCATGGGCGGAGCGATGATGGTGCCGGTGGGGCGCATCATTATTTTCCGGGCGGTGCCGCGTTCGGATCTGGTGAAAGCGATCGGCTACCTGACCATGCCCGCCTTGTTCGGCCCGGTCATTGGCCCGCCACTGGGTGGTTTTATCACCACGTATTTTCACTGGCGCTGGATTTTCCTCGTGAATATCCCGGTCAGTTTGCTGGGGCTGTATCTGGCCGGGCGTTTTATCTCCAACACGCGGGAAGACCAGCAAGACCCGCTGGATATCGCCGGTTTCATCACCTCGGCACTGGGGAGTTCGCTCACCATGCTGGGCCTGGCGCTGTTGGGCAGCCACCTGGTGCCGCTCAGCTGGGCGATCGCAATGACGCTGATCGGTGTGGTGATTCTGGTGTGGTATTTCCGTGGCGCAGCCCACGTCAGCCGCCCCTTGCTGGACCCGCGTTTTTTGCAGATACCCACTTTCCGCGCCAGTGTGCTGGGTGGCTCGCTGTTCCGTATTGGTCTGGGTTCGGTGCCATTTTTGCTACCGTTGGCGCTGCAGGAAGGCATGGGCATGAGTGCGTTTCACTCTGGCATGATTACCTGTGCTTCGGCTTTTGGCGCGTTGTTCATGAAAAGCATCGGGCCGCGCGTGCTTAAGCGCTACGGCTTTCGTAACGTGCTCATGATCAATGCCTTGCTGGCCGGGCTGGCACTGGCTTCGTTCGGACTGTTTACCTCTGCCATGCCGGTCTGGCTGATTCTGGCTATTGTGGTGCTGGGCGGTTTTTTCCCATCCTTGCAGTTCACTTGCCTCAACTCGATTGTCTACGCCGATATCCGCAGCGAAGACGCCGGCCGAGCGACCAGCCTTGCCAGCGTGGTGCAGCAATTGTCGCTGGGGTTGGGCGTGATCATCGCCGGTATGACCTTGCAGTTGTCCAACCACCTGCAAGGTCATGCGCACATTGCAGAGTCCGACTTCTGGCCGGCCTTTGTGGTGGTTGGCTTCTTCTCGATCCTGTCGATTCCGGTGACCCGCCGCCTGCCGCACGATGCCGGTGCAGAAATGGCTCAGCGCGGCTAAGCGTAGCCCCAATCACCAATAAAAAAGCCCCTGTAAAAGGGGCTTTTTTGTGGCCGCAGGTGACCTTACAACTGGGCCGTCTTGACCGAAGAGAACTCCCGGATCACCCGCACCACCTGCTTGGAACCCTCGCTGATGCGGATAATGGCATCGCCCGCCTGGTTGGCCAGGTTCACCCCGTCATTGGCCTGATTCACACAGGCCTCCATACTCTGGATGGCAGAGCGTGTGCCTTCCTGAATCTTGCTGGTCATGCCGGCAATTTCCGTGGTCGATTCACCCGTGCGTTCCGCCAGTTTGCGCACTTCGTCGGCCACCACCGCAAATCCCCGGCCTTGTTCGCCGGCACGGGCGGCCTCAATGGCCGCGTTCAGTGCCAACAAGTTGGTCTGATCGGCAATTTCCTTGATGGTGTTCACAATGCTGCTGATCTGGCTGGATTTGGAGCCCAGATCTTCAATCAGCCGGGATGCCGATTGCACATTGCTGGCGATGTCGTGCATCTCTTGCGCGGCGTTCTGGATCACCTGCTTGCCCTGTTCCGAGACGGCGTCGGTTTCTTCCGAGATCTCATAGGCGTGGCGGGCGTTCTGCGCATCGGCTTCTTGTTGCTCCATGCGCAGGGTGATGTCATTGGCAAACTTCACCACCTTGTACGGCTTATGATCGCTATCAAAGATCGGGTTATAGGTGGCTTCCAGCCAGAGCTCGGCGCCTTGCTTGTTCATGCGCTTGAACTGGCCGGACATGAACTGGCCGCGATTGAGCGCGCGCCAGAAGTCGGTATATTCCTGGCTGTTGCGGTAATCAGGCTGGCAGAACATGCGGTGGTGCTGGCCCTTGATTTCATCCAGCCGGTAACCCGTGGCCTTAAGGAAGTTTTCGTTGGCGCTAATCACCGTGCCGTCCATGTTGAACTCGATCACCGCCATGGAGCGGTCGATGGCGCTAAGCATGTTTTCCTGCGCCAGATCGTGTTCAATTTGCTGGGTAATGTCCTGGGCAAACTTGATGACTTTGAAGACCTTGTGATGATCATCAAAGACGGGGTTGTAGGTGGCTTCCAGCCAGATGCGATGGCCGTCTTTGGCGATGCGTTTGTAGTGGCCGCTAAAGTATTCGCCCCCGGCCAGGCGCCGCCAGAAATCGGCGTATTCCGGGCTGGCGGTGTAAGTGCTGTCGCACAGAATGCGGTGATGCTTGCCCTGTAATTCGCTACGGGTGTAGCCGGTGACTTTGAGGAAATTGTCGTTGGCGTTGATGATCGTGCCATCAGGCTGAAATTCAATGACCGCCATGGAGCGATCCAGTGCGTGCAAAAAAGCCTCTTGCTGCTTGAGCTGATGGGCCTGCTCAGTAAGCTGTTCTTTCATGTGCTGATTAAACATGCGATCTCCTCGGGGGCGCGACAATCAAGACGGCCAGACAGGCGCGCACTCCAGGAGACTAATAAGGTATTGGCTCGGCAAATTTGCGGTTTGCCGTGTCCGGTTGTGCGGGCCTGATAGTTACTATATGCGACAGCAAGGCAATGACAATCTGATATCCATATCAGGGTGTCAGAACGGTTCCAAATGTCGCAGATCGGTCAACGCGGCCGGGAAAAAGCGGGTTGTTGCGTGTAGATGCCGACAGTAACCACGCTCGCAAACCCGTCAGGCCAGCGCCTGGGTGCGGACCCGGCTGGCGCACCACAGCGCAAGGATGGCCAGAAGCAGGGTCAGAGCGGCCTCTTGCCAGACCAGCGCATCGGCACTGATGGTTTTCATGGCGACGCCTGCGCCCAGGGGCCCGACAATGGACGCGCCGGTGTAGGTCACGGTAATCCAGCGCATGACCCGCGCAATCTGGCCGGCGGGCCGCGTGGCTGCGGCATAGACGGCCAGGGTGAGAAACGCGGCACTGACCCCGCCCAGTAAAAAGACACCTACGCCCAGGGCGAGCGCATTACCCGGCAACAACAGGGCACAGGCCAGCAAGGCGGTTAGTGCAGCAGCCAGGACCGCGCCGGCCAGGCCCGCCCGATCCGCCAGCCAGCCGACCGGAATCTGCCACAGCATGGCGCCCACGCCCAACACCGCCAGCAGGCTGGCGGTTTGCGTGGCGGTCAGATGACGCGCGGCGGCAAACTGCGGGAACAAACCGTAGAGCGCGCCGGCACATAAGCCGCCCACCAATGCGGTGGCCAACCCCAATTGCACCACGGGTAAGCGCAACTGGCCGGGGGCGGCGGTGCTGTGGTCAACATCCAGGTGATCGGGCTGGCGGGCCAGCCACAAAGGCAGAGCAGCAGACAGGCTCATGACAATGCCGGCCACAAAGGGCGCGTTGCCGCTGCTGCCCAATGCCAGTGCCAGGCCAGGTGCAATGATCTCGGCCAGCGAAATCAAGGTTTCGTGGGCGCCGACCACCCGGCCACTCCATGCCGGGGGCACCAGGCCATACAACCAGGACTCGTTGGCGATCCAGCGCATGCCCAGACCCGCGCCAATCAACGCGGCGCTCAGCAGCCACCTGGGCCAGGTGACCCAGGGCATCAGTCCAAAACCAGCCGCACTGACCAGCAACCCGGCCAGTACCGCACGGCGCGGACCAATCCGTGCCGCCAGCCACGGCGTGCCCATCAACCCCGCCAGCATGCCGACCCACTGCATGGACGCAAATACGCCGGCCCGGGCAGGGTCAATGCCGTGATCCGCCAGCCATAACGGCAGCACCATAAAGCCAAAACCGAACTGGCCGATCTGGGCCAGGCTGGACACGCTGGTCAGGGCGATGATGGCGCGCCAGTCGGTGGCGCGGGTTGCGGTATTCATGGGGAGATTTCACGCAAAGGCAAAGGAAGATCGGCCGCACGGTTTTCCACCGGGCAACCCGCAGCCAGACAGGGCCCATCATCGCACAGGCGGCACAAGCGCATGGAATGCGGGCTGTCGCGTGTCTCATGCCAGAGCATTTTGACCAGCAACTGTTCCAGCGTTTGCTGCTCCGTTGCATCCAGCCGTCCTACCACGCGGGAGAGCATGCTGTCGCGGGCGCGCATGATGCGGGCGTGTTCGATCTTGCCGGTCTCGGTCAGGTTGAGCGCTAGCGTGCGCTTGTCGCGGCCTGCATCCTTGCTGACCAGGCCGGCTTGCGCCAGGCCGGCCACGGCGCGTACGGCAGCGGGGTGACAGAGGTCTAGTGCTTCACGCAGGGTTTCAATGGAACAACCAGGCGAGGCATGGACCGCGTTGAGCGCGGCGCGCGTGGTCAGACCATGCAGTGCTGTGGGCGCGGGCAGGTCCTGCATTTCGTCCATGACATGCAGGGCCAGCACCCCCAGCAGGTTCTCGACAGGCAATGCCATGGTGACGCCCTCCCGCGATACATGCAGTCTGATGTATGCATCATGCATATAACGGGTGGGTAGCAAAAGCAAAACCGTTTGCCCCGGGAGACAAACGGCTTGTGGTCAGATCAACGGTTCGAGGTGGTGTAGTGCGCTGTGGCGGCGCCAAAGCGCACGGTGTTTTCTGTGCCGCTGGCCCAGGGTTCCAACCGGTCACCCACCACCTGGTCTATCTTGTCCAGCCGTGCGCGTGGGCTGGGATGGGTACTGAACATCATTTGCAGATTGGAGTCCTGCGGGTTCAGGGCATCCAGTGTTTGCAACACGGCCGGCAGGGCGTACGGGTTGTAGCCGGCGCGGGCGCACAGCACCATGCCATTGATATCGGCTTCAAATTCGTCGCTCTTGTCCAGCCCACGCACATAGACCTCAGAGAAACCGGATGCCAGATTGGCGCCGATCTGCTGTGCCTGCTGGTTGCCCTTGTAGGCCACCACGCCTTGCAGCGCGCTGGAGAGCGCATCTTTGCCAGACGCGGACTGAATGGCGCGCAGATGGTGATGGCGCAGCACGTGCGTGGATTCATGCCCCAGCACGCACGCCAGTTCCGCCTCGCTATGCAACTGGGCCAGCAGGCCCTTGGTAATGAACACAACGCCGCCGGGCATGGCAAAACTGTTGATGGTGTTGGTATCGATCACCCCAAAGCGCCAGTTGATCCCGGTGACGCCACTCTGGCTGGCAACCCACACGCCCACGTCGTTGACATAGCGCTGCAGATTGGGATCGTTGACCAGCGGTGCCGCGCCCAACATGTTGGAGGCCAGACCGTTGCCGATTTCTTGTTCTTCTTGCGGACCAATATTGCGATTGGCATCGGCAAAATTCTTGACCGTGCTGCCAATGGCGTTGACGAGGTCCGGGTTGTTGCCAAGCTGGTTCAGAATGTCATTGAGGTTGGCCGCCTGGGCCGGCATCACACACGTCGCGCTCAGCGCGAGAGCAAGCAAAGTGTGGCGCATTATGGGTTGCTCCCTGGCGTGGCGGTGCTGGTGGGGCTGATATCCGGCACGCCGCTTTTACGGCTCAGATTGGCCGAGCGGGCGCTTTGTGCGGCCTGGCTGGAACTGGTGGCATAACCGTTGAGTTTGTTCAGTTGCTGCGGGTCCGGGTGGGTAGAGGTGACCTCGCCACTGGTCAGACCCTTCACGCCCGTAGTGACCGTGGTCCCGGATGATCCGGTGGTGATCACCTTGCCCAGTGTGCCTAGCGTGCCGCCCACCGAACCACTGCTGGTGCCGGTAGAGGTACGCACATTCAAGAGCTTGACCCAGCCGCTCTGGCCATTGGCAGACTTGACCTGCAACCAGGCCCCCTGCCGGCTGGTGATGGTGACATTGCTGCCGCTGGCCACGCTGCCGGTGGTGGTGGCATCCAGAAACGGTTTTTGTTTGAGGTCGGAGGTGCGGATCAAGACACCGCTTTCCGCCAATGCGTGACCGGCCAGTGCCAGGCCCAGCCATAAAGCCAGGGCAGATAATCGGCAACGTTGAAACAAGTGCGGTTGTGTTTTCATTATTTTTCCCTGGGGGAATACAACTGTACGGGCTGATCGCGGCCTTTCACCTGATGCGAACCGTGATCAACAAAATCAAACTCGCCGTGGGTGCCACAAGCCGCCCGGGTGGCCTCAGACACCAATACCCGCGCAATGCCTTTGGTTTGTCCTTCGATACGACTGGCCAGGTTCACCGTGTCGCCAATCACGGTGTAATCGAGCCGCGAGGGCGCGCCAATGAACCCCACCACAGCCGGGCCGGTATGAATACCGATGCCCACATCAAACGGCACATCCAGGTCGGTCAGGGACTGGCGAAACGCTTCCAGCTCTTTGGCCATCTCCAGCGCAGCGGCCACGGCGTGGCGGGCGTGGTCCGGATCGTCGGCAGGCGCGCCCCAGAAGGCCATGATGCAATCGCCAATGAATTTATCCAGCGTACCGCCATGCTTGAAGACCACTTCGACCTGGCGGGTGAAGTACTGGTTCAGCAGCGTCACAATGTATTCGGGCGGGCGGCTTTCTGAAAGTGTGGTGAAGCCCCGGATATCGGAAAACAGCACGGTAATGTTGCGGGTCTGTGGCTGCATGCTGGCGCTGGTGTCGCCGCTATCGACCAGCGCACTGGCCACACGCGGGTCCAGAAAGCGGCCGAACATCTGCATGGTGCGCTCACGCCGGCGTTTTTCCGCCAGCCAGGCTTGCAAGGCGCAGAGTACGTAACACAACCAGGCAAACACCAAAGGTGCATAGAGCGGTAACAGCCAGTGCCGGCCTAGCGCTAGCCACCCGGCGACCCCGCTGACCAGCGTCACCACCAGCAAGGCGACACCCAGCCCCAGCGTATTGATGCCACGGCCAAAGCCGGCGACCAGCAGCGTGCATAGCACCAGCGCCCAGATGGCAAAGCCCAGCCGGTGCGGCTGTTGCAGCCAGTCCTGGTGCGCCAGGTTATCAATCGCTGTGGCGAGGATTTCCACACCAGGCCAGGTGCTACCCAGTGGCGTGGGGCGCAGGTCTTGCAAACCCGGCGCGGCGGTCCCCACGATCACGATCTTGCCGGCAAACTCATTGGCCGCGCGCTTGGGGTGTTCGCTGTTGAAATCCAGATAAAGATCGCTGTAACTGACGCGGGCGTGTGGCGTGGTCCAGTTCAGCGTGATGGCGCTGGCGGGGGGCACTGGCCAGTGCTGGTCGGTGGCCAATTGGGCCGGCAATGAAGGAATACGCCAGCCGGCCACGGTTTGCACCAGGCGGTAACGCCGGCCGGTGCCATCGGCATCGGCCAGAAAATTGATCAAGCCGCCGCGCCAGACATCCTGCGGCATGGCCCAGGGGAGCAATAGCGGGACGCTGGCGTTGGGGTCGGCATCGGGTGCGCGTTGCAGGCCCAGTGAGGGTGGCAGGTTGCGCAGCAACGGCCCGGTGCCGTCGACCAGTTGCACACTGGGCAGATACAGCAAGCTGGCGTGGGCGCGGGCGGTGTCCTGAAACAGTTTGTCGCTGTCAGCCCGGAAGGTATCGGGCTCGTTGAACATCAGGTCAAAGATGATGGCTTTGGGCTGCTGCCGGGCAATGGCATCCAGCATTTCTGCATGAATGGCACGCGGCCACGGCCAACTGCCGGCTTCATCCGCCAGTGCGGTCAGGCTTTTCTGGTCAATGTCGACCAGCACGATATCGGGTGACGGTGTGCGTGTGGTGGCGTGCCGGGCCAACAACCGGTCATTGACGGCGTGGTCCACCGCGCGTGACAGATGCAGCGCACCGTAATCTGCGGCAATCAACAGCAGCATGACCAGCAAGACGGGCCAGAAGCCCAAGCGTTGTTGCCACATATGCGCACAGTGGATTGTGATATTGCGCAGATTTATATCACGACCCACCGCCAGACCCAATCAGGCGCGCCGCAAAGTACCGGATTGTGCTGCGGGAGTATTGCTCCGCAAATGCCCGCGGACCTCGCTTGGGGCAAAGCCGAAGCGTTTGCGAAAGCGGATGGCAAAGCGGGATTGCGACTCATAACCGGCATCCAGTGCAATCTGCGACACCGGCTGATCCGTGCTTTGCAACAGGATCAGCGCCAGCGACATGCGCACGTCGACCAGCAAGTCTGACAAAGACACCCCTTCGGCCGCCAGTTTGCGGCGCAAGGTGGCTTCACTCATCGCCAATTGTGCCGCCAGTTCCGGCCCGCGCCATTCATGTGCCGGAGCGGATTTGATCAAAGTGCGTACGCGCTGGGTCAGGGTGGCCGGGGCCTCTGGCTTGAAGCGTGCGCCCTGGGCTGCCAGGCACAGCAGCACTTCCAGCATGCGATGCGCGGCGATTTCATCCGGAATGGTGGCGTCGGCCAGCGCGCCACGGGCGTGCTCAAAAGCCTGCATCAGCGCTGGCTTGAGCATGGGCAAGAGCAGCGCATCTTCTACGCTGCCTGCCGCTTGTACGCCGCTACTGTACCGGGCAATCAGCGGTGCTTCCCAGGTGAGCCACAGCGACTCATAGACACCATCGTGTGGTCGGCGATTGGTCACATCAAAGGTCTGGCCCGGGGCAATGGCGATGGCTTGCCCCGCTTCCACCAGGCATTCCTGCTCGCCCCAGCGCATGAGTTTGCTGCCGGCCAGCACAATGATCAAAAACGCCTGGTCCAGTGGCACGCGTGCCATCTCCAACCCGCCGAATTGCAAGATGCGGGCGCTGGCGCCGATGCCGGGACGGGTGACGATGGTGCGTTCCATGCGGGCCTCAAAACTCCATCAGGATAAACATAAACACCGCCCCGGTTGGGGCGGTGGGGTTAGCGACCATAACGAGCGGTAAAGGTGGCCTGGCCCAGAGTCTGGAAATGGGCGACAAAGCCGGCTACCGCAGGCGTCACACCTGGTTCAATGGGCAGTTTATCCACATTGAGCGCGGTCACGGTAATCACGTAACGGTGGGTCTCGCCGGTAGGTGGGCAGGGCCCCAGATAACCGGGCTTGCCAGTGTCATTGCTCAGTTGCAGCACGCCGGCAGGCAACAGGCTGGCATTGCCACCGGCACCACGGGGCAGATTGTTGGCGCTGGCCGGTACGTTGGCCAGCACCCAGTGCCAGAAGCCCGAGCCCGTGGGTGCATCCGGGTCGTACATGGTGACCAGAAAGCTTTTGGTTCCGGCCGGGGCATTGTGCCAGGTGACTTGTGGCGAAGTGTTCCCGCCCTGGCAACCGAAACTGCCGGCAATCTGGCTGTTGTTGAAGCTGCCCGATTGCAGGTCCGGGCTGGTCACTTCAAATTGCTCAGCGGCGCTGGCGCTGAAGATGGTGCTGGCGATGAAGCAGGCGGCAATGCGGGCTTTCATGGTCGGGCTCCTTGAGAAGGTGGCGGGAAGGTGTAGCCAGTATCTGGCGGGAGGCTTGGGTGTGCAGTGCCGGGGTGGTCAGGTTTGGTGCTGATTCGATCAGATTGATGTTTGATGGGGTGCGCGGGTTTGTGGCCTTTGCTGGCCAGGGGCTCTTTGTGGCCCGGATGGAGGCTGGCAGGGTGGGAATCCGGGGAGCCATATATGCAAGCATGGTTTGACGGCATTGCCATTTACTCGTCATTCCCGACCTCGGCGGCCCCCTTGGCGGGAATCCAGTCTGGCCATAGGTGGTGGCCTTCGCAAGGCTGGCTGTAGGGTGGATTCGGAGCGAAGCGACAATCCACCGTTGCAATGGATGCGTGTTAGCGCCTTGCGGCGCAGGTGTTGAAAGCATTTGATACCGGCGGTGGCCGGAGCACCCTACTTTCTTTGCGTCGCCAAAGAAAGTAGGCAAAGAAAGGCGACCCCAGCCTGGCGGCCCTCCGGGCTGCCCTCAGTCGGTCGGGAGCCTGAGGTCTCCCTCCACTCCTTCGGCGCTGGGCTTTGATGGGGGAAGAAAATCAACATCAACACCAACGGCAACACCAACGGCAACACCAACACCAACACCAACACCAAAGGCACCGCCCACTGCCGCCCCAAAACAAAAAACCCGTTCACACGGAACGGGTTTTTCAGGTCACACAGCGCAAGGACCGGGGTTTTACTCTTCGTCCATCACCGCAGTGGTGTACACGTCTTGCACGTCGTCCAGGCTTTCCAGCGCATCAATCAGCTTTTGCATCTTGATGGCGTCGTCGCCCAGCAATTCAGTTTCGCCTTGCGGCTTCATGCTGACTTCGCCCATTTCGGCCTTGAAACCGGCTGCTTCGAGCGTATCGCGGATGCCGACAAACTCGTATGGCGGGGTGATCACTTCAATCGAACCGTCATCGTTGGTCACCACGTCTTCTGCGCCAGCTTCCAGTGCGGCTTCCATCAGTGCGTCTTCGTTGGTGCCGGGCGCAAAGATCAGATAACCGCAGTGCTTGAACTGGAACGCCACGCAACCGTCAGTGCCCATATTGCCGCCGTACTTGGAAAAAGCATGACGCACATCTGCAACAGTACGGGTCTTGTTGTCGGTCAGACAGTCCACCATGACGGCTGCACCGCCAATGCCGTAACCCTCGTAGCGGGTTTCAACATAGTCCACGCCTTCCAGCGTGCCAGTGCCGCGTTCAATGGCGCGCTGGATGTTGTCTTTGGGCATGTTCGCCGCCAGACCCTTATCCACCGCCAGACGCAGGCGCGGGTTCATGGCAAGATCGCCTCCGCCCATTTTGGCGGCAACCGTGATTTCCTTGATCAGTCGCGTGAAGACCTGGCCGCGCTTGGCGTCCTGACGGCCTTTACGGTGTTGAATGTTCGCCCATTTGCTATGGCCGGCCATGATGCGGATTCCTGAATTCGGTAAAAGAAAATAGCCGGGGATTTTAGCACAGCGCCCGTAAACAGGAGAGTCGCCAGGTGTTATAGCCAGTGTGACAAACGGCCAAACCCCCAGGCGATCAGTGCCGCGAGTATCACCAGCGCCGCCGCCCGACGGCGGCCAGCCCGTGCTACGGCCAGTGCGCTCCAGCCCACGCACAGCACCAGGGTGGCGATCAGTGGCAGATAAGCCGCAGCCAGCGCCACCGGCAACATGACCGCCAGCCAGGTGCGCACCGCGTTAAGGATGTACTCGCGCCGGCCAGGGGGCGGCGCGGCCAGTTCCGGCAGCAAGCTGCCCAGCATGGGCAGGGCGCTTAAGGGTTCGGTATGCAGGCTATTGATCAATTGGCCCGCCTGGCGTGGCGCAATGCCGGTGGCGACCAGCATGGCTTGCAGGCCCACCACATCTTCCGGGCCAGCGGAATCAGGTAGCTCTTCGTCGCTATCGATATTCGCGACGGCGGGGGCTGGTGTCTTGCGCACAATGTTGAACGCCAGCCAGACCGGCCCCAGAAACACGCCCAGCCACAAGGTGAAGGCCACCGTGGCGGGCAGGCGGCCAAAGCCGGCCAGCAACATGGGAATAACGGCCGTAAACAGCGCCGCATCTTGCATGACCTGACGTGTGCGTCGTTGCAACAGTTGCATCTGCGGCGCATATAAACCGGTGCCTTGCAGCCCGCTTTTCAGAAGGGCAGACCAGCAGAGCAAGGGGCCGAAGCGCTGTATCAGCCGGCACACCAGGCGGGTGGTGCGGGAGGCGGGCTGGGCCGGGTAGAGCGCGGCGATTTCCAGCCAGTACCACTGGCGCGCGGTGCCGGACTCCAGATCGGACAGCGTCAGTGCCACATGGCGCGGGTCTGCACGCAAATCAGTGCAGCCAGTAGTCGATCAGCAGACCGGCAAAGATCACGGCACCGATGCGGTTGTTGGCCAGAAAAGCCTGGAAGCAGGGTTGGCGTTCTCGCCCGCGAATGCGCGGGTACTGGTCGAACACCATCAACAAGAAGGCCGCTGCCAGGCCAATGGCATAAGGCACACCGCGTCCGGCCAGATAGCCGCCCAGCGCCATCAAGCCCAGAAAGACAAAGTGACACAGCATGATGGCGGCCACGTCAAACCGGCCAAAGGTAATGGCAGAGGTGCGAATGCCGATTTTCAGATCGTCCGGCCGGTCAGTCATGGCATAGGCGGTGTCATAGGCCACGCTCCAGAACACGTTGGCCAGCAGCAACAGCCACGCCAGTGCAGGCAAGGTGCCAGTCAGGGCGGCAAAGGCCATGGGAATACCAAAACCGAAAGCAATGCCCAGATAGGCCTGCGGGATCGCCAGAAAGCGCTTGGTAAACGGGTAGCTGGCGGCCACAAATACGGCGGGGATGGACATCCATTTGGTCAGCGCGTTGAGCGGCAGTATCAGCGCAAACGCAATCAGCGCCAGGATAGTGGCCAGCCACAGGGCTTCTTTGGTACTCACCATGCCTGCCGCCATCGGGCGATTTTTGGTGCGTTCCACATGGCCGTCAAAGTCGCGGTCGGCGTAGTCGTTGATCACACAGCCGGCTGAACGCATCAGAAATGTGCCTAGCACAAAAATCACCACCACCAGGGCATCCGGGTGTCCTGCGCCGGCAAACCACAGCCCCCACAGCGTGGGCCACAACAGCAGCAATGTGCCGATAGGTTTATCCATGCGGGTCAGGCGAAGGTACAGCGACAGGCGTGACGGTTTGGCGGTGGTATTCATGGTGACTGGTGGGCAGGTTGGTGCAAGCGCGCAGTGTGCCGCAAAGCACCCGGCGCTGGAAAGTCGTACAGAACTTCCCTGACCGCTCACGTGCGTGTAATCCGGTGGCGCGATGGCACGTTAATGACAAAGCTGCCCGCCGGAATCTGCTGGCGATGCGGCACACATAATCCAGAATATTCCGCGTTTGCGGAGTCAACCAACAGGGAATCCGTTCATCGTGAACAAGCTTTTCAACTGGGTTGCCATTGCCGGCACCTGCGCCTTGCTGGCCGCCTGCAATGCGGGTGACTCTTCCTCTTCCGGCCAGCCCGCACCGAGCGGTTTCAAGGTACTGCCTGCCGATGGCGCGGCCATTGTGCTGTGGGATCAACAGTTGGGTGTGAACTACTGGTTGTTTGGCGGGCAGACCTCCGCGCTCACGGTGGCGAATGTCTTGTCGCAACCCGAGAGCAAGCTGATCAATGGCGTGACTTCGCCTTATGTTGTGACCAGCCTGACCAACGGCAGCGTGTATTCCTTCTTGATGAATGCCAACACCGGCAGTAGCAAGGCCGGCCCGGCCACGGCAGCGATCTCTGTCGTGCCAGTGGCATCCGGGTACACCTGGACCAATGGCTCGGCCATGTCGGCCGCCAATATTTATGGTCAGACCTTCAATGCGGGGACGTATCTGGCCGTCGGGGCGGGTGGTTCAGCGCTGACAAGTACGGATGGCACGACCTGGGTGCCGCAAAGCACGACAACGACGCAGGATTTGTATGCAGCAACATACACAACCGCGCTGGCCGACGTTTACGTTGCCGTGGGGGCCAACGGCACTATTGTGACCAGCCCGGATGGCGTCACCTGGACATTGCAGCCTACCAGCGGGGTCAGTACCGCCAACTTGCGGGCCATCGCCCAAAACGGCTCCTATTACGTTGCTGTTGGGGACAATGGCACGGTGATGACGTCGACCAATGCCTATGACTGGACCCTGCAAACTCCGCCGACCACCAAAAATATCTACGGGATCACCTGGGACGCCACCAATTTGACCTTCTACGCAGTGGGTCAGGGCGGCCTGTTGATGTCCAGTACCGACGGCTGGCAGTGGACCACGCTGACCAACAGCAATACGGCGGATCTGTACAGTATCGCCACCGGCAACAGCGTGTATGTCGCGGTGGGCGCCAATGGCACCATCCTGCAAAGTACGGATGCTGCAACCTGGACACCGCAGACCTCCTCGACGACCGAGAACCTGTATTCGGTGACCTATGGCTCACAATTTGTGGCCGTCGGTGGCGCGGGTGTGGCGCTGAATGGCACCACCACCGGCAATAGCTGGACAGCCAGCAATGCGCAGACCTCCTCCGATCTGCGTTCGCTGAGCTTCGACTATTACCGTTTGCTGGCGCTGGGTACGGGCGGCACCAATACCTTGTCGTACTGATACGCCGCAGCACCAGACAAAACCCCGGCCAGTTGCCGGGGTTTTTTTCATGCCACTGCCGGGTTTAGCGGGTGTTTACTGCACCAAACGGCACGTCAAACGCGGGGGGCAGGAAGACCTCGGTGACCAGCAGCAGGTCTGACCCGCTGGCAAACAGCGAGCGCCGTGCCCACAAGCCGCGCGGCAACGGGCCTACCGCCGCGCGGGCCTGTTGCCATAAAGGATGACGTTGATCGACCCGCCGCCAAGCCAGGGGACTGCGGCGGATGGTTGGATCGGCAAACAACATGGACCCCAGCGAGCGATTGCCAATGCCGCGCAAGCGCCGGAAACCACGGCGGGTCGCGGCGCGGGTGGCGACGCTGTGCGCATACACCAGCGGCGTTTCGCCACTCATCAACAGCACATCACGCGTGATGGCCTTTTGCTGCCGCTGTACATGAAGTGTGCGCAGTTCATCACGATGCACGGTGCGTGCGTTCTGGCGCAGTACACGAACCGAAAAGCACGGGAAGTGTGCAACAAGACGGGCTGTGAGTGAGCCGCGTTCGGTGAGCCACGGTTTGAGTTTGCGCGGCGCGATGCACAGAGGGTGATGCCAACGGGACTGGTGAGGCATTGGGTTCGGGGTAACGTTCCGGTGCGCCATTATATGCACTGTTCGGCTAACTGACCGGATCAACTGCACCGATACAATCAGCACCTTCCCGTTTTATCATCGGGTAGATGGATAACACTGTTTCTGATTCTGCGAACCCCGGGACCGTGCCCGCTGCCGGTTTCTGGCAAGGCGCGCGCGATACCTTGCCCATGCTGGTGGGGGCCGCGCCATTTGGCGTGATCTTTGGCACGCTGGCCTCAACGGCGGGCCTGCAACCCTGGGCCACGATGCTGATGTCGATTCTGGTCTACGGCGGCTCCAGCCAGTTTGTCGGAGTTACCTTGCTGGCGGCCGGCGCATCTATTCCGGTGATCGTTGCCACGACACTGATCGTGAATCTGCGGCATGCCTTGTACAGCGCGACGCTGATGCCGCACGTGCAGCGCATCGCCAAACCCATGCGCGCCTTTATGGCCTGGTTTCTGACCGATGAAACCTTTGCCATCGTCTACCACAAGATCGATAGTGGCGAACCGGTGCGGGTTGCCAGCTATTACATGGGCTCGGCCAGCGCCATGTATGGCAACTGGTTGTTCTGGACCGCCGTGGGCATTGCCATTGGCCACAGTGTGCCGGGCATTGCCGGCTGGGGGCTGGAGTTCGCCATGGTGGCCACCTTTGTCGGCATCGTGGTGCCCTTGTTGAAGAGCCGCTCGCAAGTAGCCGCCGCACTCAGTGCCGGCGCGGTGGCGATGCTCGCCAACGGGCTGCCCTACAAACTGGGTTTGATGGCGGCGGCATTCACAGGGATTGCAGTGGGCATGGCGGTGGCCAGCGTGGAGGGCAAACGCGCATGATCTCGACCCTTTTGTTGATTGTCGGTATGGCCGCGGTCACGTACCCGGTGCGGGTGGGTTTGTGGTTGGGCAAAGGGCATATCCCCCACCGGCTCAAGCAGGCGCTGGCCTATGTGCCCACCGCCGTGCTGACGGCGATTGTGGTGCCTACGGTGCTGATCCAGCACGATCACCTGGCGCTGGACTGGCGCAATGCGCAATTGATCGGTGCATTGGTCACGGGCCTGATTGTCTGGCGCACCCGGCATTTGCTGTGGGGCATTGGCGGCGGGTTGGTGGTGTTTGGATTATGGCAATGGCTGTTTTGACGGGAAACGCATGACAACTGCTTCTGATGAACTGTTTGCCGCACTAGAAGCGGACCTGGCTGAACGCCGCGCTGCACATCTGTACCGGCGACGGCCGGTGGTGAGTACGCCGCAAGGGCCGACGGTGACGGTCGATGGCGTCACGCTCAGCAATTTTTGCAGCAACGATTATCTGGGCCTTGCTGCCCATCCGCGCATTGTGGCGGCAGCGCAGGCCGGCGCAGAGCGCTGGGGTGTGGGTAGCGGCGCATCGCATCTGGTGTGCGGCCATCAAGCCGCGCACGAAGCATGCGAACGCAAGCTGGCGGCCTTTGTGGGCAAGCCAGCGGCGCTGACTCTGGCGACGGGTTATCTGGCTAACCTGGCGGTCATTACCGCGCTGGTCGGGCGGGAAGACGCCGTGTTTGCCGATAAACTCAACCACGCCTCGCTCAACGATGCCTGCCTGCTGTCGCGCGCGACCTTCAAACGCTATGCACACAATGATCTGGCCATGCTGGAGCGCCAGTTGGCCGATACGCCGGCCCGCCGCAAACTGATCGCTGTCGATGCCGTGTTCAGTATGGATGGCGATACCGCGCCACTGGCTGCGCTGCTGGCGCTGGCAGAGCGCCACGACGCATGGCTGTTCATCGACGATGCCCACGGCTTTGGTGTGCTGGGTGACGGGCGCGGCAGTCTGGCTGAACTCGGGCTGGCATCGCCCCGCATCATTTACATGGCCACCCTGGGCAAAGCGGCCGGGGTAGCAGGGGCCTTCGTCGCAGCAGAAGAGATAGTGATCGACTATCTGATCAATATGGCGCGTCCGTATATCTACACCACTGCGGCACCCGCGCTGATCGCCGACGCCGTCAGTGCCAGCGTGGATGTCATTGCTCAAGAAGCCTGGCGGCGGGAACGCTTGCAAACCCACATCGCAACCCTGCGTGAGGGCCTCGCGGCGGGAGGATGCATGCTGATGCCGTCATCCACTGCAATTCAGCCGCTACAAATGCCCTCCAGTGAAGCGGCCCTGGCGCTCTCGGCCGCCTTGCGGGAACGCGGGCACTGGGTGGCCGCTATTCGCCCACCCACGGTGCCGACCCCGCGTTTGCGCCTGACATTGTCCGCCGCGCATGATGCGGCGCAGGTTCAGCAATTGGTTGAAGACGTGCTGGCGCTGCTTCCCAATGTATTACGGAGTCTGTCTTGAGCGTTTATTTCGATACCCTGGGCCAGGGCGAGACCGTCGTGTTTCTGCATGGCTGGGCCATGAACCGCATGGTGTTCAAGCGTGTCGCCGGACAACTGGCAGATGAATATAGCTGTGCGCTGGTCGATCTGCCTGGCTGCGGCAGCAGCGCCACGCTCAGCCCTTATACGCTCGACGCCCTTGTCGCCGCCGTGGATCAAACTTTTCCGTTTCCGGTCCACGTGGTGGGCTGGTCATTGGGCGGCGCGGTTGCCACACGTTGGGCGCTGACGCAGCCGGAGAAAATCCGCTCGCTCACCCTGGTGGCGTCGTCGCCCAGTTTTGCCCAGCGCGACGACTGGCCGCAAGCCACCCCGCTGGCGGTGCTGCAGCAGTTCACCGACAACCTGGCGGGGGACTGGAAAGGCACACTCAAGCGATTTATCTCTTTGCAGACCATGGGTGGTGGCGAGGCGCGGGCGATTGCGCGGGAGTTGGTCGATGATCTGTTCAACAATGGCGAACCAGATCCCTCCGCTTTGCAACGCGGCCTGGATATTCTGCGCGAGACCGATCTGCGGCCTGAGGTCGGCGCGCTCGATCTGCCCGTCATGCTGCATTATGGTGATCGTGATGCCATGACCCCGCTGGCAGCAGGGGAGTGGCTGGCCCAACACATCAAGGGCGCGCAGCTTCATGCTTATCGGGGCGCGGCGCATGTGCCGTTCCTGTCGCATCTGGATGAGTTTGTCGCGGCCCAGCGCGCATTTTTGCGCTCGGTCTGATGCATGGATGATGCATACCCAATCAAAAAACCCGGCCAGTGCCGGGTTTTTTGTCAGCGGCTACCAGTACGCCCTTAGTGGGTGAACTGGCTGAACACCCAGTACAAGGTGCCAGACAACAGCATGGCGGCGGGCAAGGTCAGCACCCAGGCCATCACCAGGTTACGCACCGTGGACATCTGCAGCCCCGATTTGTTGGCCGCCATGGTGCCGGCAATCCCGGATGACAACACATGCGTGGTGGACACCGGCAGACCGTAGGCATCGGCTGCGCCAATGGTCGCCATGGCCACCAGTTCGGCACTGGCGCCCTGGGCATAGGTCAGATGGGTTTTGCCGATCTTCTCACCCACCGTGACCACAATGCGTTTCCAGCCCACCAGCGTGCCCAGACCCAGCGCAATGGCCACCGCAATCTTCACCCAGTTGGGAATGAATTTGGTCGCGCCATCCAGTGACTTGCGATAGTTACCCAGTACGGCCTTATCGGTGTCGTTCAGGCCGCTATGCTCATCCTTGAGCAAAATACGCAGCGCTTCAGAATTCAGGTACATGTCATTGCGCACGTTCTGGATCACGGCATGCGGCACTTGCTGCAGGTTGTCGTAGTGACCAATTTGCTCGGACACCGTATCCGACAGGGTCGTGACGGCGGCCATGGTTTGCGGCTGCAACTGGTGCGATTGCACGTATTTTTCCACCTCAGCGCGAAAATCTGCCGGCGCATTGCCGGTGGCGTAACGGGCCAGCGTGTGGGAGGCCTGCTGTGACACGGCCTGGAACGTCAGCACATCTTTTTCCGGCATGGCGCGGTTGAGCGCGTAGGTGGTCGGCAGAATCCCGATCAGGATCAACATGATCAGACCCATGCCTTTCTGGCCATCGTTGGAGCCATGCGCAAAGCTCACGCCAGTGCAGGTCAGCACCAGCAAACCACGAATCCACCACGGCGGTGCCTTGCCCGGCTTGGGCTCTTTGTACAGTGCCGGCACTTTGACCAGCGCTTTGAGTACCACCAGCAGCAAAGCGGCACAGATAAAGCCGATGATGGGAGAGAGCAGCAGCGACTTGCCGACATTGAGCGCCTGACCCCAATCGACACCGCTGGTGTGGGTGTTACCGGCGGCCATCAACTGGTTGGCAATGCCCACGCCAATGATAGAGCCAATCAGGGTGTGCGAGCTGGAGGCGGGTAAACCCAGCGCCCAGGTGCCAAGGTTCCAGATAATGGACGCCAGCAACAGTGCAAACACCATGGCAAAGCCGGCGTTGCTGCCGACATGCAAAATCAATTCGACCGGCAACAGCGAAATGATGCCGAAGGCGACCGCGCCGCTCGACAGCAACACCCCCAGGAAATTGAAGAAGCCAGACCAGACCACGGCAAAGGTGGCGGGCAGCGTGTTGGTGTAGATCACGGTCGCAACGGCGTTGGCGGTATCGTGAAAGCCGTTGACGAACTCAAAGCCCAGCGCAATCAGCATGGCCAGACCCAGCAAGCCATAAGGCAACCAACTGCTTTGCGGTGTGGACGCGGTGTCGATATCGTTAACAAGACTGAATGTCGTAAATGCCAGACCGGCCACCAACAGGACCAGAAACAGCAAGGCGGCAAAGGGACCGTTCTTCTTTTCGAGTTGCAGACGGCTGTTGCTGGCTGACAAGGCAGAGTCAGCGGTCGTGGCGTCAGACATGACGAATCTCCGGGTTGAAGGGGTTGTGTAACCCCCTGAACCTACTCACGATTTGTTGCAGATTCGTGATGACGTCAGCCAGACTGACCGTTGGTGAAGTAAATCAGAAACCCCTGTTAAAGCTTGATGGTGGAGTGCCATGAACAGGGCGAAAAAAAACGGCCTTAAAGGCCGTTTTCCATGCGGGGTGCGCGTTCCATCAAGGTGCTGATGACCTCGCTGACTTTCGCGTTTTCAAACAGCACGCGACAGACCCCCTCGGTAATAGGCATATCCACACCCAGCGCCTGGGCCTGCTTGAGGACTTCCCGCGCTGCGGGCACGCCTTCGGCGACATGACCCAGATTGGCCAGTACATCATCCAGATTCAGACCTTGGGCCAGCAACAAACCAACACGGCGATTACGGGAGAGATCACCCGTCGCCGTCAGCAACAAATCGCCAATGCCGGCCAGACCCATAAAGGTTTCCTGGTGTGCACCCACCGCCGCACCAAAACGCGCCATTTCCACCAGCCCGCGTGTGAGCAGCGCAGCACGGGCGTTCAGGCCCAGATTCAAGCCATCGCAAATACCGGCGGCAATCGCCAGTACGTTTTTCACGGCCGCGCCAATCTCCACGCCGATCAGATCGTCGCTGGCATACAGCCGTAACACGCTGGTGTTGAGCGCATTGACGGTTTCACGGGCAAATTGGGGATTGTTTGACGCAATGGTGACGGCGGCGGGCTGACCCCGTGCCACTTCTTGCGCAAAGCTGGGGCCAGAGAGCATGCCGCGCGGTACGTCGGCGGCCATTTCTTCGTCAGCCACCTGATGCGGAAACTTCATCGTGCCCGCTTCCAGACCTTTGCATGCCCACAACAACGGTGCACGCTGATCCAGCGCCCGCAATGCCTTCAGTGTTGGGCGCAAGCCAGACAGCGGCGTAACCACCAGCACCAGATCGGCACCGGCGACAGCTTGGGCAAAATCGGCTTCAACACTCAGATTGGCGGGAAACACCACATCCGGCAGATAGCGTGGATTACTGCGTGACGCTGCCATGCTTGCCGCTTGATCGGCATCACGCGACCACAGCACCACCTGATGCAGTTCCGCAAAACGGATTGCCAGCGCGGTGCCCCATGCCCCTGCGCCCAGTACAGCTAACTTCATGCGCCCCAAACCTCCTCGATCCTGACATAACCCACCACGCCATCACGGTGTTTCACTTTGAGCCACCCGGCGTGGTTGTTGTCGATCAGTTCCAGCAGCACGTCCTTGTCGGCGTGCAGCAGAACCGGGGAATCCAGATCAGCACGCTGACGCACATCCAGCGGCTTCACAACTTGAACAAAATGGCGGGTGGAGAGATCGGCCTTGTGCACCCATGCCAGCGTGCCATCACGATCACGCACGCGTACCCAGGTGTCGGTTTCCGACAGCGCTTCAAGGGGGGTATCGCGGCTGACCACGTAAAGCTTTTTGCTGGAATCTTGCGGCGCCTGATACAGCACGACGCCATGGCGGGAGACCGAACGGATGTCGAGGGCGTGGGCCGCACTGCTAGCCAGCAAGGCCAGCAGCGCGGTCATCCAGAACGCCTTAGTGGGTAGTCTGTTCTGCATCGTTTTGTGCTGCAGCGGCCTGGGCGCGCTGTTGCAGATAGATGGCTTCGAAATTGATTGGCTGCAGCAGGAATGGCATGTAACCGGCACGCGTGGTCAGGTCCGATACGGCCTCACGCAGGTACGGGAACAGAATGCTCGGGCAACCAATACCCAGCAGCGGATCCATTTCTTCTGCCGGAATATTCTCGATGGTGAACAGGCCGCCCTGGGTCACTTCAACCAGGAACAGGGTACGGTCGCCCACTTTGGCCTGCACGGTGGCAGTCAGCGAGGCTTCGTAAAACCCGTTGTCAAAGCTGGTCGCCGAATTGCGGAACTGTACGGCGAACTCCGGCTGTTCCTGCTCCATAAAGCTTTGCGGGCTGTTGGGCGATTCCAGCGACACATCTTTTACATACACTTTCTGGACAGCGAAGACCGGTTGCTTCGCTTCTTGATTCTGTTCGCTCATCGCGATTCCTTCCTTGGTATTGCGCTTGGGTCGCGCGACTCATTCATATCATCGTTGAAACAATGCGCTCTGTGCGCACTGGCTTGCGAGCGCACCCGCGGGCGAAATCATCGCACGAAACGCCACAACATGCATCGGGTGAAATGCCGGTTGACCGCTTGCCGTTGATTTCACCCCACACGCTCCCCCAAGAACCGCAGACGCGTACCGCCGAACCGCTCAGGTGAGCGATATCACCGCCTGCCCGCCGAACGGTAACACCGGGTCAACCCGCAGGAAGCTGCCCCGTTGATTGCTGCGCGTCGCCGGTAAAAGCGCACTGGCGCACAGGGGCAATACAACAAAATCAAAGTATCAGGAGTAGCAACATGAAGTTGTCGGGCAAAAACACATTCGCACCGTCTGGCGTGATCACGCTGACCGTCGCTGCAGCCTGTATCGTGGGCGCGTTCTCAGGCTGCGCCACCCGTGAAAAAGTGGTCGTCAGAGAAACCGTCGTTGCACAACCGGTGGTCCGCAAGATGCCGGCTCCCATTCATGAAGACCGTGGCACGGCGCCTGGGTCGGATTGGGGCTGGGTGGCCGGTCACTGGAAATGGGAAGGCAACGACTGGTTCTGGGTTCATGGTCGCTGGGTAGAACAAGCCGTACCGCCGATGCCTGTTGTGATCGTCGAACAAATTCCGGTCGCCCCATCACCCCGCCATTACTGGGTACCGGGCCACTGGGTATGGCAGTACAACGGTCATGGCGGCTGGGTCTGGATCAAGGGCGCCTGGCGCGTCTGAGTCCGATCGTTCCGCCCCTGGATCCGTCCCTATATATATACAGGGATATAGGGGGCGGTAACCGGCCAAAACAAAACCCCGCTGATGCGGGGTTTTGTTTTCCGGGGAGCGAACAGCGTCAGGCGCTTTCGCCTGCCAGCAATGGCACAAGACCGCCGGCCCGATCCAGCGCCGACAGATCATCAAACCCGCCAACATGGGTTTCGCCAATAAATATCTGCGGCACAGTGCGTCGTCCGGTGCGACTCATCATTTCTTCCCGGCGACCGGCTTCCAGGTCTACACGGACCTTTTCAATCTCGGTCACACCACGCTGGCTCAACAACCGTTCCGCCATCATGCAATATGGGCACACCCCGGTGCTGTACATCAGGACTTTGGGCATCGCTTCAGTATCTCTATATATAAGTGCGCAAAAAAACGCCGAAAACACACCGGCTACAGCATCAATTATGAGGGTGGAATGGCCAGCTACAAGGGGTAGAGCGGGGTACGCAAGAATATTCCAGCTCAAAAACGCTTACGGATCAGATATTTGACCGAAATGGGTCAAGAATATTGCAGGAAGGTGTTGACGGGTCCGGGGATGGTCCGTATAGTTCGGTTTCTCCGCTGCAGACACAACAGCGAAACGGCGAAAACGAAAGAG
>NZ_JACHHN010000008.1 GCF_014202765.1 Silvimonas terrae | reverse complement strand
AGTGCGTCGATGCCGTACGGGTTGGCGCCTTCAGCGGCGGAGGCCACAGCGGACACAGCCATCAGGCCGGCCACAGCAGCGAAAGATTTGATGAAAGTAGAGAATTGCTTAGTCATGATCGTGACCCTTGTGCTAACGGTGATTCCGGTCAGGAATCGGAATTCATATGGAAGTTGTACTCGTAAACGAACGAGCCGGCCGGGCAGGCATAGCCTTGCAGAGCCTTGGTAATCTCACTCTTGAACTGGCTGCGGTACGAAGCAGGAATCCCTTTGAAGTTCATGCTGTCGATCGCGCTGAATTTGCCGTTGCTACCAAAGGTAAACACAACGGAAACCAGACCCTCGATCCCGTCTTCCATGGCTTTGCCTGGATATTCCGGGTTTTCAAGGTGAGTGCAGTTGCCCTTGGCTGACAACGGACCACTGGGAGCCGGCGCTGGCGCAGGTGCAGGCGGCGGGGCCGGTGGCTGCGGAGCCGGATCAGAGGTCGTCGCGGCAATAGCCGTCGGCGCAGGCGCATTGTTCGGATGCTCAACCGGCGGCACGTATGCCTTGGGCTGCGGCACCGGCGGTGCGGCCTTGGGAATGACCTTCTCTACTTTGGGAGGGGGCGGCGGAGGGGGTGGCGGGGGCGGCTCGCTGATGATCGAGACTTCCACCTTTTGCTGGATCTTCTTGACCGCGTCCTGTGCCAGGCCTGAAATCAACGCGTAAATCAGGAGAACGTGGAAAACCACCACGCCTACCAGACCTGTTGCGCGTCGGCCACCGGCACGGCCTTGGCCATATCCGTATGCTGTGTTAGCCATTGTTCGGCTCAACCTTCAATTCACCTGGAGCGCATCGCCTTCACCTGCGACGATTTGTTCCAGAAGTTCAACTTGCCACAACCATCAACTCACCCTCACGGGCTTGGTTGAAACTTGCTGCCAGATTGGCCTGGCCCCCGCCCTTTTGGTAAAGGACAGAGGCCAGGTCTGACCTGCAATTACATCTTGTAGGATGCTTGCAGGTAGTAAGCGCGACCGACGGAGTCGAAGAAGCGCGGATCATAACCTTGCTGGAAGGCGTAATCCTGATTGGAGTACGGCGGAGCCTTGTCAAACAGGTTCTTGATACCTGCAGTGATCGTCAGATCCTTGTGATAGACATACGTACCGGACAGGTTCCACAGGATGTAGGAAGCAACGCGATTGCCTTCATACATATCCTGGTAGCCAGTCTGGTAGGTCGAACCCAGAATGCCGCTGAAGTTGCCCTTGTTCCAGTTCAGGTTCAGGTCTTGCTTGTAGCGGAAGATCGGGGCGTTGTTGTAGTCCGAGAACTGACCAATACCGTGGAAGTACTGACCGTCCTTCTCGTGCTGGTAATCGAACTTGGTCAGGTAGGTACCGTCGTAAGTGATCGAGAAGTTACCAGCGTCGGTCTTGGGCAGACGCACGGTTGCGGACAAGTCGATACCGGAAATCATGGTGTTACCCAGGTTCTGGGTGGTATCGATCACATACAGCAGTTTCTGGGTGGAAGGATCACGCACGAAACGGTCAGCGTACTTGTCAGGATCAGCAAAAATAGCGGATTCGGACAGGGTGCCGATGGTGTCGTGGATATTGGTCCACCAGAAGTCTACCGATGCGGTCACGGCCTTGATCGGCTCAATGACGAAACCAAAGCTGGCGGAGTCAGATTTTTCCGGCTTCAGATCCTTGCTACCGCCAATCAACAGTTGTTGTTGGGCTTCGCAATCACGACCCTGATTGCCGCCTGGCTGCAGATTGCCGTTCGGGCACATCAGCGGGTCGTTGTACTGACCGGCAGTGTTGGTCTGCTGGTTAGGTTGATAGATGTTGTACAGCGAAGGAGCACGGAAACCCGAGCTGGCATTACCACGGAACTTGATCTGTTCGATCGGCTGCCAGGTGAACTTCACTTCAGGATTAGCGGTATTACCGAAATCGCTAAAGTAGTCGTCACGAGCGGCCAGGTTCACGTTCAACGTCTCGGTCACCGGAATGGCCAACTGAGCGAAGATAGCTTGCGAGTTGCGGCTACCGCTGGTGTTCTGAGCGGACTCAAGACCAGTACTCAGGGCCGATTGCGCCAATCCCGTGAAGACAGAATCCAGGCTTTCGTGACGGGCTTCAACGCCTGCCGCAAACTGGATGGCACCAGCCGGCAGTGTGTAGATGTCCTTGTTGACGTGGAAGTCAGCCAGCGTGGTCGAATACTTGTCTTCTTCAATCTTGCCGTTCAGGGCAACGCTATCCCATGCGCCCGGGGCGGAATCGCCAAACGGGTTCAGGGTGCCGTCGTCAAACGCGCCTTGCAGCTTGCTACCATCAACGTAACCACCGGTCAGGTAGTGACGAACCTGGTTTTGCGAGTAGGCCAGACCGCCAGCGTAGGCCCAGCTACCGATCATGCCATCAGCGGTTGCCATGATACGTTGGGTGGTGGACACCACTTCATCCATACGATCGCCTGCCGGGATCGAACGGGCGTGCAGTTCCAGCGAATCTGTACCAGCCGGTGCATTGGCCAGCGAGAAGTACGGCGAGGAGCTCGGCAGGGTGAAGAAGTCGTTGGTGTAGGTCAACAGCGGGGTCGGCGCTACACGAGTCTTCGTGGTGGTTTGCGTACCGATGTACTGCAGGGCCACCAGGTTGTCTTCGTTAATCTGCTTGGAAGCCTTACCAGTAAGAGTGTATTGCTCAACTTCAGGCTGGATGCCGTAGAACAGCGGCGATTGCTCGCGGCAGGTACCGTTGTACGGCACGGTGGTCGGCGGAGCGCAATTCGGAGCAATCGGGTTGGTGGCGGGATATGCCTTGCCCGTTGCCGGGTTAATCAACGCATTACCGCTGCCATCCAGCGGCACGTAGTTGGCCGGGAAAGAGTTGCCGCTTACACCGATCGGATTCAGATTATTGGTCGCGAAATCACGGTCAGTCGTCTTGATTTCGTTGGACTTGGAAGCGGTGAACGAACCGTAAACATTGAAGCCGTCGTCAACCAGGCTGCCCTTGCCGCCGGTGACGCTCACTTCTTTGGTCAGGCCACCCGGATGTTGCGGGGACAGGATACGGGCTTCGATGGTCGCGCCCTGTACCGACTTCTTGGTCACGAAGTTGATAACGCCAGCGATCGCGTCAGTACCGTAGGTGGCAGTAGCGCCACCTTTGTAGACGTCGATGTGGTCGATCGTCGCCAGCGGAATGGCGTTCAGGTCAACAGCCAGACCGTTGCTGGCCTGGTTAGCCATACGGCGGCCATCCAGCAGCACCAGCGTGTATTGCTCGCCCAGACCGCGCAAGTCAGCGAACGCAGCACCACCGTTATCTGTACCTACAGAGGTAGCAGCGGTAATAGCCGAGGTGTTGGCAGCGATCGCGGCAACAGCCTGTTCGACGTTGACGATACCTTGCTTGGTCAGGTCTTCCGTCTTGATCACGGTCATCGGCGTGGCGTTTTGCTGCTTGATGCCGCGCAGGTAGGTACCGGTCACTTCCACGCGATTGGCAGCGGCGGAAGACGTCGAGGAATCTGCATCATCTGCGAAGGCAGACGCTGCATAGGTTGCACCGATCATAGCCAGTGCTACTACGAGAGTTTTTCTTTTATGAAGCACAACTGCCTCCCAGGGTTGGTAAGTGGAAGCCCACATCCTTACAGTACGGCCAAGCGGTGCGCTGTTGGCGACCGTCTCCGGCCATCGTTGTCGGTTGGCCGTGTAAGTGAGCGGATAATCGCAGAAGTGACATTCCCTCAACAAAAAAAATAGGCTTATGTCTGGTTTTTGTTGTCAAAAATACACAGTAAACAAGTTACAAAGCGATAAACAGGTGTTTTCAGGTGCAATCATTTGCACATAAAACACAATAAAATCATTAGGTTATGACGTATATAGGCGCTAACACCGATACTGTTGTCGTATCATGACAACAGTCAATACCGATGTAACACCCTCAGCAGCCCCTCGAAACACCCCCAATCACCCCTGCCCAACCCCATGAAAAGTGAATATAAGTATTACCAAATATTCCATTTGGAACTATTTATTATTTATTTAAAAGAATTAATAAGAAAGATATGTGTAATCTTTAATTGAAACAACCGTTTAGAAATGACATTAGAGCACCAAAACAGTGCCTTATAGATCAACGACATATTTTGGTGCACCAGCCAGGACCATCGTGCGCGGGGATGATCTGGGTGGCTGTCAGGAAAAAAAACGGCGGCGCATGGTTACCTGCCTAAAACACCCAGGAAATGAATTCGGGATTTCCCGCACATGTATAGACAACCCTGGGAACTTGCTGAAAAAATGGCAAGAATATTGCCCTATAGCCGTCTAAAAACGGGGGACAAGCGGTAGACCGGCATCTGAAATAGGCAAAGCTGGCAAGAAGAGACCGTTTTGGCCGAACCGGTATGCTGTGCGGGGCGAAAGTCAGGTGTGGGATGCGGTAATACGAGATAGCTATTTTTGCCGGGCTTGCCCTAAGCCGTCATAAACCGGGTACGACCTCAGACCGGCCAGTTGAGTGCCCGCTCGCTACGGAACTGTCGCGACTCGCCACTGACCGGATCCACAAACGCCAATGAGCGCGCCAGTAGTTGCAGCGGCCGAGTGAAGTCATCCGGCGCATCGGCCTGGACCTGCGGGTACCAGGGGTCGTTACAGATGGGAATGCCCAGTGCAGACATATGCGCCCGCAGTTGATGCTTCTTGCCGGTATGCGGTTCCAGCTGGTACCAGCCCAACTGGCCGTCATCCTGCAGCAGCGAGAGTCGCGTTTCGCTATTGGGCGCTCCCGCGACCTCTTGCGAGGTAAAGAAATGGCTCCCCTGCTCCAGCCGGCTGCGATGTACCAAAGGCAAAACCAGCGCGGGATTGAGCGGCGCCACGGCTTCATACACCTTGCTCACCTGGCGGGATTCAAACAGGGATTGATACAAGCCCCGGCTGGGCGGGTGCAGACAAAACATGACGAGGCCAGCCGTTTCCCGGTCCAGCCGGTGTACCGGGGTCAATTCCGGTAAATCCAGATCCCGGCGCAGGCGGTTGAGCAAGGTTTCCCGCAGACGCCGCCCGGAAGGCACGGTAGCCAGAAAATGAGGTTTGTCCGCCACCAGAATACGTTCATCCCGGTACAACACCTGGGCTTGAAACGGGACAGGCTCTTCATCCGGGACTTCGCGGAAATACCATAATCTTGAACCGGGCTGGTAGGGGTCGCCACCGGACACCGGCAAACCCGCGTCGTCCATGATTTCGCCGGTGGCCAGGCGCGTGGCGATAACGTCTGCCGGCAGGTGTGGAAACCGGTGCAACAAAAAGGATTGCAAGTCTGGCCAGTTGCCCTGCTCAGGCAGCAGAACAAAACTGGGGGCGACGCCATCGCGCCAGGGAATGGAGGGCTTGGGCTTCATAACGCCTCGGGCGGTTGGGCACCCGGCGTTGGGTCAGGTTGTGACTGAGCGAGTTCTGCCTGGCGCTCGGCACGTTTGATCTGCCCTGCCCGTTTGAGCCACAGGATCAACCAGGTGGGCAATACGCCCAGCACCACCACAAAGAACCCACCCAAAGCCACGCTGCCGGAACACACCGCCAGCATGCCAATCACGTAGAGATAGCCAATCAACAGAATGTACATGTTCTTATATATATAAGTGCTGCGCCGTTCACTGGGGCGCCAGCGTCTGCATCAGGCTATTCACGAAGCGGGTGAACTCGTTGATCATGCCGCCAACAAACTGCGGCAGATACGGCAGCAACATATACAGTGCGGCAGCACCAATCGACAACATGATGGGAAAGCCAATCGCAAAGACGTTCAATTGCGGCGCCGCACGTGTCATCACGCCCACGGCCAGGTTGGTCACTAGCAAGGCGCCCACCACCGGCATCGCCAGTTGCAGCCCGGTGCTAAATACCATGCTGCCGTGTTCGGCGATCATGCGAAACGCGCCGCTGGCCAGCGGGGCATCGGTAGGTGGCAATTGGGCAAAACTTTCGATCAGCGCCCGCAGCACAATCAAATGACCATTCATGGCCAGAAACAGCAGCAGTGTGGCGGCGCTTAAAAACTGGGCAACCAGCGGCACGTTGCCGGCGCTTTGCGGGTCGTAAAACGAGGCAAAACCCAGGCCCATCTGCAGACCGGCAATGTTGCCCCCCATTTCTACAGTACTGAAAATGAGCTGCATGCACATGCCGATCATCCAGCCAATCAGCAACTGGTTAATGCCAATCATGATGCCCTGAGCCGAGAGCACCGGGACATTGGGCATGGCGGGCAGAACAGGGGCGATCAGGAGGGTAAGCAGCAGGGCCAACCCCACCCGCACCGTCGTGTTGATTGCGGCGTTGGAGAAAAACGGGTCTGCCATCAGCACGCCGAAAATACGCAAGAACGGCCAGAGAAACAGCGCTAGCCAGCCGTTGATTTGCGCATCGGTAATCGTGAACATAGGGCGGCTTTAGCCAATCAGGGTCGGAATACTTTGAAACAGGCGCGTGGTGTAGTCCGTGATGATGCCGATCATCCACGGCCCCGCCAGCACAAACACCAGAAAAGCCACCAGCAGCTTGGGGATGAACGATAACGTGGCTTCGTTGATCTGGGTGGCCGCCTGGAATACCGACACAATCAGACCTGCCGCCAGCACTGACAACAGAATCGGTCCGGCCAGCAGCACCAGGACTTCCATGGCGCGCTGGATCAGGGTGATGACGGTTTCAGGAGTCATTGGGCTGCGCCTGTGAGGAGTAAGGGGTGAGGCGTGAGGGGAAAAACCGCACATGGCTGTTTTGCCACGCACTCAGTCCTGTTCACCCATTATATAAATACAAGAATGCCGATGTCGGCAGCAAAGCAAGAGGCTGCAGGCAGGCGTGGTTTTTCACCTCACCCCCTCACACCTCACCCCGGATCATCCGGTATAAAAGCTCTGCACCAGTGAGCCCATCAAGAGCGTCCAGCCATCCACCAGCACAAACAGCATCAGCTTGAAGGGAAGCGAGATCGTCACTGGCGAGACCATCATCATCCCCATGGCCATCAGAATACTGGCCACCACAAGGTCAATAATCAGGAACGGGATGAACACCATGAAGCCGATCTGGAACGCCGTCTTCAGTTCACTGGTGACAAAGGCTGGCACCAGCACACGCAGGCTGACGTCTTCCGGACCGTTGGGTTTTTGCGAACCGGATACATCAATGAAGAACGCCAGATCGCGCTGGCGTGTCTGCTTCATCATGAAGTCTTTGAGCGGCACCGATGCCTTGTCCAGCGCATCGTTGAAGGTCATTTTTTGCTGGGAATACGGGGTGTAGGCCTCGGTATAGATCTTGTCGAACACCGGTGACATCACAAAAAACGTCAGGAACAACGAAAGACCAATGATGACCTGATTCGGCGGAGTCTGCAGCGTACCCAGTGCCTGGCGCAGCAAGGACAGCACAATCACGATGCGGGTAAACGCCGTCATCATCAACAGCACCGCCGGTAAAAAGGTCAGCGCGGTCAGAAACAGCAGGGTCTGGATCGGCAAGGAATACGCCGTACCACCAGCACCTGATGTGGCGGTCATGAACGGAATGCCGGCAGCATCTGCCGCCTGTGCAGCTACAGGCACCGCCAGCAATATCAAAGCGCCAGCCCCACGAGCAAGAGACAACCGGAATTTCATGCTTGAGGCCTCTTGCCAGCCAGAATCTGTGCCAGTTTCGAGGCAAATTGCGGCGGCGCCGGTGGCGCGGGCGCATCAGCCGGTCGCGGTTGGGTATGCAGGAGATTCACATTCTGCGGCGTAACGCCGACCACCAGCCAGGTGTCATCCAGCTCCACGATGACCACGCGTTCTTTGGGGCCCACCATCGCGCCCGAGACCACGCGCAGGCGGTTGCCGGCAGCCATGCCCGGCAGCAGCGAAAAACGCCGCATCAGCATGGCGGACACAAAAATCAAACCCAGCACGAACACCAGCGCAATGACCACCTGCGCCAGTTGGGCAAACGACCCGGCCGAGGTTGCGGCCGGCACGATGGCAGACTGGGGAGACGAGGCGGCAGCCAGCGCACTGGCCGCACTATTCATGAGCAGCACGCCCAAGGCAAAACGTCTGGACCACATGGAAGAAATACACCTGGGCACGTCTGCCCCGTCTGGAGTGGTTGGGATGCGCGGACGGTATCAACACCGTCCGCCAGCCGGCTGTTTACTTGTGCAGCCGGCGAATGCGTTCTGCCGGGGTGATGATATCGGTGAGACGGATACCAAACTTGTCATTCACCACCACCACTTCGCCTTGCGCAATCAGACAACCGTTGACGAGCACATCCATAGGCTCGCCCGCCAGGCCGTCCAGCTCAACCACCGACCCTTGCGCCAGTTGCAGCAGGCTGCGAATGGCAATCTTGGTCCGCCCCAGCTCCACGGTCAAGGCGACCGGGATATCCAGGATCATGTCGATGTTGTTGGGCGCACCAGCCGGTACGGTCTGCGGCGCATCAAAGCGTTCAAACATATCGGCGGCGCTTTTGACGTCGGCCTGATTGTCGGTCGCTTTGCTGTCGGCTTCGGCCTGTTCGGCCATGGCGGCCGCCCAGTCGTCCAGCGCTTCTTCCGGGGCGCTATCCTCAGCCATTGGTCTCTCCCTGGTCTAGCTCGCCGCCTTTGAGTGCGTCGGCGTTACTGAGTATTTTATTGACTTTGAGTGCGTACTGGCCGTTGAGAATACCATAGTTGCATTCCAGCAACGGCACCCCATCCACGTCGGCCACAATGGCCTGCGGGATCTCCAGCGAGATCACATCGCCCGACTTGAGATTCAGAATGTCACCCAGCGTGACCTGGGTGTTGCCCAGCGTGGCCACAAGATCCACCTCCGCGTTTTGCACCTGTTTCTGCAACAGTTTCAACCAGCGATTGTCTGCCTCGATCCGGTCCGCCTGCATGGAGCTATACAAGAGATCACGGATCGGCTCGATCATGGAATACGGCAAACAGACGTGGAAATCACCGCCGCCCGCACCCAGTTCGATCTTGAACGTATAGGCCACCACCACTTCGGTGGGGGTGGCGATATTGGCAAACTGTGTGTTCATTTCCGAGCGCACATAACCAAATTCGCACTCAAACACGGGCTTCCAGGCCTTCTGGTATTCCTCGAACACCACGTCCAGCAGGCGCTGGATAATACGTTGTTCGGTTGGCGTGAAATCACGGCCTTCCACGCGGACGTGATAACGACCATCCGAGCCAAACAGATTGTCGACCACCAGGAACACAAAATCCGGATCAAAGATAAAGAGGCCGGTGCCACGCAGCGGCTTCATCTGGATCAGGTTCAGGTTGGTCGGCACCACCAGGTTGCGGATGAACTCGCTGTACTTTTGTACGCGCACCGGACCCACGCTGATTTCAGCGTTGCGGCGCATGAAATTAAACAGGGCAATACGCAGGTTACGGGCAAAACGCTCATTGATGATTTCCAGCGTGGGCATACGCCCGCGCACAATGCGTTCCTGCCGGCCAATGTCGTAGGCGCGCACCGATCCCGCGTCAAGGTTCTCCTCTTCGGAGTCCTCCTCGCCGGTCACACCGCGCAGTAGCGCGTCGACCTCTTCCTGGGAAAGGATATCGTCTGCCATTGATACTTGTCGTTTGCCTGTGGCGGCCTGATTGCGCCGTTATGCCCTGATCTGACTGTTTTCTGGTTTATTTCTGGTTTATTGCACGATGAAGGTGGTGAAGTTCACCGACAGTACACCTTCATCATCGGAACTTACGCCCAGAACTTTATTGATGGCGGCACGAATTTCGCTCGCCAGCTTGTCGGTGCTGTTGGGCGCACGCATGTAATCCGGTGATTTGCTGCGCAAGAGCTTGTTCACTTCATTCTGGATTTTGGGCAGCATGTTCTTGAGTGTTTCTTCGGTTTCAGCGTCAGCGACTTCTACCGTGATATCCGTCTGCAGCATGGTCTCCTGATCCGGCGAATTGAGATTCACCGTGAACTGGGACAATTTTTCGAAGATAGGCGGATGCTCGTCCTTCTTCTTGGCTTTCTTTTTGGTTTGATGCGCAGGCGCTTCAGCGCTGTCGCCACCACTATCGTCACTGCTGCTATGCACGAGCAGGAACCCCACTACCCCACCGGCAATGAGCAGGACCAAAACCACGCCCAGAATGATGAACAGCAACAACTTGGATTTCTTTTTGGGCGCAGCTTCTTCGGCCATGGTGTTCCTCGAGTTTTGGTACTTGTTGCGGCCGGACCGATCCGGCGACGTATCCAGTGATGGGCCAGTGCCTCAGCGCGATGGCCTCATGTCTCATTTATGCATTATCGCGTGTGATTCTTACAGAATCCAGGCGAAATCAAATGCATACGACATTTACATCTGCGGCGCTGATCTCCAGCCCCATCGCCAGACCGGCGACCTGCGCGCCTTGCGTTGCAAGGAGGCAAGCGGCATTGACCCAGCCTGCGCGGGTTATACCCATAATCGGCGCAGAAAACAAGCTCAAGCTTACGCGATTGCGGCGCAATGATCCCAACCGGATTGATTCGTGTCGCTTTTAGGCTGATCACCAGGCCAGGCCCCCGCCCCGCCGGATAGAACAAAGCCACCGGTGCCCCAGACAGGGAACAGCCGATGGCTATTATTCATGTCATATTCATGTCGATGAAAGCGCGGCCTGCGACACCGGCCGGCCAGCATCAATCACACCCGCTCACGCCCAGAGATTAAGCCCCGAACGCGCTACCGGAATACGCATGGTGGTCGATACCTGAGTCACACCAGAAACACTGTTATCGGCATCCCCCGACCAGTTGCCGTTGCGCGCCTGGTTACCATCAAACTGGCGTTGGGCTTGTTGTTGTGCTTGCTGGTTCAGGGAATCCGATGCCACCTGCACATTGGTCAGCGTAATGCCCTGATCGGCCAGCAGCGCGGTCAGGCGCGGTGTCGCGGCGGCCAACGCTTCACGCACATTGGCGTGCTGCGAGGTAAAGATCACGCTGGCCTGATCCTGCGCCATGGACAAACGCACTTCCATCGGGCCCAGATGGGGCGGGTTCAATTGCATGTCCAGTTGTTGTTCCTGCTTGCCGACCATCAGCGATACACGCTGGGCCACGGCGTCACTCCACTTATTGTCGGTCACTGGCAGATCAATCTGGTGGGATGGCACCACTTGCTTGCTGGCATCCGCCTGGTTGCTGGCCTGGCTGGCATGTTGCTGAGTGGCGGACAGTTGTGCGATTGCCGCAGCGTCAGTGTTCTTGTCATCGCTGGTTTGGTTATCCGTGATGGCGGTTTGCAGCAGCGGCAAAAAATTGCCGTCGTCAGCGGCAATATCCGCCGTGTCTTTGCCGTTTTTACCGTTGGCCGCTTGCAAGGCCTGGGCCAGCGTCTGGACATCATTGCCTTGCGTGGTGTCGGCGTCGCCGTTCTGATGGGCAGACAACCAGGCGCTAAGTGACGACAACGCAGAGGTCGCATCTTGCGAACTCGTACTACTGGTATCGGTGGTGGTGGTCGGTTGCACCTGGGTCTGGGTCTGACCGAGCATGGATTGCAGCATGGCCAGCCAGGCCGCCGTGCCGCTATCGGGCTCGGCATCCTGCTTGTCTTGTGCGGCAGCCACGCGGGCCGCGGCTTTGCTGGCGGCGGTAGCGCTATCTGTGCTGTTGTCCGAGTCCTGGTTGCTGCTTTTCTGGGTCTGGCTTTGCGCCTGCTGCGTCTGGTTCTGACTGCTCTTTTGTGTGGACTGGTTGCTACTGCTATTGCTGGCAGACTGTCGCGCGTCGGACAGGGTCGCGCCAAAGTCGACACCGCTGCCATTATTGTTCTGCTGGGACGTGCCAGACGTACTATTGGCAGACATCTGGAATGGATTAATGGCGCTGGCTGGCATGGTGCAGTCTCTGGTTTTGAAGCAATTGATATACAGTCTGAGACCATAAAAGCAAAAGCAGTGCCAGCCTGGCTGATGGCGCTGTTAAACTCTGCAAACAGCGCACCTCATCACGCAGACAGACATGGCAGAAGATTCAGATCTCGAAAAAACCGAACCAGCCACGTCCAAACGGCTGGAAGAAGCCCGCAAGCGTGGGCAAGTACCGCGCTCCCAGGAACTGGGCTCGTTTGCCATCATGATGACCGGGCTGCTGGCCACGGTCTCGATGGGCCCGGCGCTGGCGCAGGTGCTGGTGCATATCTTCACCCAGGCACTGAGTTTCGATCATGCCTCGGTCCAGGATGCGACCCGGTTGTTTCCCCTGCTGGTCGATGCGCTGCACAGCGCGTTATTTGCCGGCCTGCCCATTGCCGCAGCCTGCGCGGTAGCCGGTTTGCTTAGCCCCATGGTGTTGGGGGGCTGGCTATTCACCACTGAAACGCTCGCCCCCAATTTTGGCCGGCTTAATCCAGGTTCTGGCCTGGGACGGCTGGTCTCGGTCCGTGCGCTGGTCGATATGAGCAAAGCCATTCTCAAATCGGGCCTGATTGGCGGGGTGGCCTGTGTGGTTCTCTGGCGGGAACGGGGCGAGATGGTGCAACTGGCCGTCATGCCCGAGCGGGTCAGTTATATCTATCTGTGGGAAATGACCCGCCATACCTTGCTGCTGGTGATCGGCGGCATGGGCTTTATTGCCGCCATTGATGTGCCCTACCAGCTGTGGGACTACTACAAGAACCTGCGCATGACCAAAGAAGAGGTCAAGCAGGAGCACAAAGAGTCTGAAGGCGATCCGCACGTGAAGGGGCGTATCCGCCAACTGCAACGTGAAGCCGCCCGCCGGCGCATGATGTCGCGCATTCCCAAGGCGGATGTGGTGGTGACCAATCCGACCCATTACGCCGTGGCATTGCAATACAACGAGCGCATGCGCGCGCCGCAGGTCGTCGCCAAGGGGGCTTACCTGCTGGCCGAGCGCATTATTGATATTGCCAAAGAGAACAAGGTGATTGTGGTACGCACGCCACCATTTGCCCGCGCGCTCTACCATCACACGGAATTGGATCAGGAGATTCCAGCCGCGCTGTATACTGCGGCTGCCGAGGTTCTGGCGTATATCTACCAGTTGAAAAACTGGCAGAGCCACGGCGGCCACCAGCCGAAACTCAATAACGATCTGCCAGTGCCCACCGAGCTAGACCCTGAACACGATCGCGGTAACGAAGACGGAAGCACCTTCTGACTATGAACACCCTGGTAAAAGCCACCTGTCATCATGTGGCGTAAAATCAATCTGAACCTGCTGGCGGTGCCGGTCCTTGTCCTGATGATTCTGGGCATGATGATCCTGCCCCTGCCACCCCTGGTGCTGGACTTCTTCTTTACCTTCAACATTGCCATGTCCATCGTTGTCTTGATGGTGGGCCTGTATACGCGCGAGCCGCTGGAATTCTCGGCCTTCCCGACCGTGCTGCTGTTCACCACCTTGCTGCGCCTGGCGCTGAACGTGGCGTCAACCAAACTGGTGCTGACCGAGGGGCACACCGGCGCAGATGCCGCCGGCAAAGTGATTGAAGCGTTTGGTCACGTGCTGATTGGTGACAACCTCACCGTGGGTATCGTCGCCTTCGTGATTCTCACCATCATCAACTTTGTGGTGATTACCAAAGGTGCCGGCCGGATCGCCGAAGTGAGCGCGCGCTTCACCCTGGATGCCATGCCCGGCAAACAGATGGCCATTGATGCGGACTTGAACGCCGGCCTGATTGGCGAAGACGAAGCACGCCGCCGCCGCCGCAACATTGCAGATGAAGCCGACTTCTTCGGCTCTATGGATGGTGCGTCCAAATTCGTTCGCGGCGATGCCGTGGCCGGTATCCTGATCATGGTCATCAACATTGTCGGCGGCCTGATCGTGGGCATGGTCCAGCATGACATGGCCTTTGCCGACGCTGGCCGCACTTATACCTTGTTGACGATCGGTGATGGCCTGGTCGCGCAGATTCCGTCGCTGATCATTTCCATGGCGGCCGGTATTGTCGTCTCGCGCGTCGGGTCAGACACAGACCTCTCGCAACAGTTGCTGGGTCAATTGTTCTCGCGCCCGCAGGTCATGTACATCACCGCTGGCGTGTTGGGATTGATGGGGATTGTCCCCGGCATGCCTCACGTGGCCTTTTTGACCCTGGCCGGTTTGCTGGCCGGGGTGGCGTACTCGCTGGAAAACCGCACCAAAAAGAGCGCGCAGGCCGAAAAAGCCGCAGAGATTGCCCGCGCCAATGCCGCAGCCGCTCCGGCGGGCCCGGCCGCAGAGCAACCCTTGCAGGAAGTCAGTTGGGCCGACGTGCAACCGGTCGATCCGATTGGCCTGGAAGTGGGCTACCGGTTGATTCCGCTGGTCGACCGCAATCAGGATGGCGAGTTGTTGCGGCGGATTCGCGGCATTCGCAAAAAGATTGCGCAGGACCTGGGTTTCCTCGTCCCGGCAGTGCATATCCGCGATAACCTGGAACTCAAACCGAACCAGTACCGCATTCAGCTCAAGGGTGTGGATGTAGGCGCAGGCGAAGCGTTTGTCGGGCAATGGCTGGCCATCAACCCAGGTAGCGCCAGCGGGCAACTGGCCGGCACGCCGACCAAAGACCCGACCTTTGGGCTGCCTGCGGTATGGATTGAAGGCAGCCTGCGTGACCCGGCGCAAGCCATGGGTTATACCGTGGTCGATGCTTCTACCGTAGTCGGCACACATATCTCCAATGTGTTGCAAAGCCACGCGGCAGAATTGCTGGGTCGCGAGGAAGTCCAGCAACTGGTAGACCACTTTGCCAAAGAGGCCCCCAAGCTGGTGGAAGACCTGGTGCCCAAGCTCGTACCTGTGGGTACGGTGCAAAAAGTGCTGCAAAACCTGCTGGACGAAGGCATGCACGTGCGTGACCTGCGGACCATTCTGGAAACGCTGGGTGAGCATATCGGCCGCACCCAGGATATCGACGATCTGACCGCCGCCGTGCGCGTGGCGCTGGGCCGCGCCATCATCCACCAGTTGTTCCCTGGCGAAACCGAGTTACCGGTGATTACGCTGGAACCGCATCTGGAAAACATCCTGGTCAACGCCGCCTCTGGCAAGTCGCAAGGCGGGCTGGAGCCAGGCCTGGCAGAACGTTTGCTCAAGCAGGCCTCCAACGTGACCGAAGAACTGGAAGCGCAAGGTTTCAATCCGGTCCTGATCACGCCAGGCAACCTGCGTCCGATGCTGAGCCGTTTTTTGCGCCGCTCCATCCCCAATCTGCGGGTGATCGCCCACAACGAGATTCCGGACACCAAGTCCATCCGTATTGTCGGTGTGCTGGGCGGCGCCTGAACAAGCAGGTGATCGGGCAGGCAACAAAAAGGCCGGCGTGCAATGCACCCCGGCCTTTTTAACGGGCTAACCCCGGCTTAGACGGTTTCGGTCTGGCGCAAAGCCGCCAGCAATTGCCCGGGCTGATCAAACAGGAAACGCGGCTTGTGCGCGGCCAGTTCATCCAGCGAACCATAGCCCCACAACACGCCGGCCGCGGTCAGCCCGTTGCGATGCGCCGCGATCATGTCCACACCCCGGTCGCCGACCATCAGCGTGTTCTCTGGCACTTTGTTGGCGGCACGCATGGCAGCAATCTGTTGCCACTTCTGTACGCCAATGTCTCCGCCGTCGACAAACTGGAAGTAATCTTGCAGGTCAAAATGCACCAGGATTTTCTCGGCAAAATCCCGGCGTTTGGAGGTACATACCGCCATGGGAATGCCCTCCTCTGCCAGCCCCGCCAGCATGGCAGGTACTTCGCCGTACAAGCGGTTTTCCAGATGCCCGTAAATGGCATAACGCTCGCGGTAACGCTCAATCAGCGCAGCAATATGCGCCGGGTCTTTGCTACCGGTTTCTTTGGCAAAGTTGATGTCGATCGGCGGACCAACGTAACGCGATAACTCAGACTGACTGCGCGCCGGATAACCAAAGTGGACCAGTGCATGGTTCATGCAATTGGCAATGCCTTCGAGCGGATCACTCAAGGTGCCGTCGAGGTCAAACAGGATGAAATCGGGTCGCATGGCGGGCTCTTTACAGTCAGGAGCCACTATTATCAGGAATATCCGATTGTTTGAGGCATGAAAAAGAGCACGCCTCAGCGTGCTCTTTTTACCTGGCAATATGACATCGTATTTGCGAGGGGTGGTGGCACGCGGCCACCCGCCCCATTACAAGCCGGCCATCAAGCCATTCAGGCGCTTCACAAACCCGGCCGGATCTTCCAGTTGTGCCCCTTCCGCCAGCACTGCCTGGTCGTACAAGAGATGCGTCCAGTCCTCAAAGCGCTCACCACCCATCTGTGCCTTGAGCTTTTTCACCAGCACGTGTTCCGGGTTCACTTCCAGAATCGGGCGCGTGGCTTTGACATCCTGGCCAGCCGATTTCAGCAGACGTTCCAGATTGGCGCTCATGTCAAAGTTCTCCACCACCAGACACGCCGGGCTGTCGGTCAGACGGTGCGTGACACGCACGTCTTTAACCTTGTCGCCCAGCGTGCTCTTGAGCTGTTCGATCACGTCCTTGAACTCTTCCACCGCAGCTTGTTGCTGCTGCTTTTCTGCCTCATCTTCAAACGCGGTCAGATCAAGCTCACCCTTGGCGACCGATTGCAGTGGCTTGCCTTCAAACTCGGTCAGGCTGGAGGTCAGCCACTCGTCCACGCGATCAGACAGCAACAGGACTTCAATGCCCTTCTTGCGGAAGATTTCCAGATGCGGGCTGTGCTGCGCGCCGGCAAAGGTATCGGCCGTGATGTAGTAAATCTTGTCCTGACCTGCTTTCAGACGGCCCACATAATCGGCCAGCGAGACATTTTGCTCGGTGCTATCGTCGTGGGTCGAGGCAAAGCGCAGCAACTTGGCAATGCGTTCCTTGTTGGCGAAGTCTTCGCCCGCGCCTTCCTTGAGTACCTTGCCAAACTCGGTCCAGAAGGTCTTGTAATCCTCAGGCTTGTTTTCGGCCAGGTCTTCCAGCACGCCCAGTACTTTCTTCACGCAACCGGACTTGATGGTTTCCACTTCACGGCTGGCTTGCAGAATCTCACGCGAGACGTTAAGCGGCAGATCAGCAGAATCAATCACCCCACGCACAAAGCGCAGATATTGCGGCATCAGCTTTTCCGCATCTTCCATGATGAATACGCGCTTCACATACAGCTTCACGCCGTGGCGACGGTCGCGCTCATACAGGTCAAACGGCGCGCGTTTGGGGATGTACAAGAGTTCGGTGTATTCCTGACGACCTTCAATGCGGGCGTGGCTCCAGGCCAGCGGCTCATCAAAGTCGTGCGAGACGTGCTTGTAGAATTCCTGGTACTGCTCGTCGGTGATTTCAGACTTGTTACGGGTCCACAGCGCGTTGGCCTGGTTGACCGCTTCTTCGCCCTCGGCCGGTTCGATATTGCCGTCCTTGTCGTAGCCCGGCTGTTTGGCCATCAGGATGGGCAGGCTGATGTGATCCGAGTATTTGCGGATGATGCTGCGCAGGCGCCAGTCGTCCAGAAACTCGTCTTCGCCTTCTTTCAGGTGCAACACAATCTCGGTACCACGACCGGCCTTGGTGACGTCTTCCAGCGTGAAATCGCCCTCGCCGCCAGACTCCCAACGCACGGCTTGATCGGCTGCCACACCAGCGCGGCGGGTGGTCAGAGTGACCTTGTCTGCCACGATAAAGGCCGAGTAAAAACCTACGCCAAACTGGCCGATCAGGTGGCTGTCTTTAGCGGCATCGCCAGACAGTTTGCTGAAGAATTCTTTGGTGCCGGAGCGGGCAATGGTCCCGATATTGGCAATGACTTCATCGCGCGTCATGCCAATGCCATTGTCAGCAATGGTGACGGTACGGGCGTCTTTATCAAAGGACAGGCGGATATTGAGATCACCGTCGCCTTCGTACAGATCGCCATGATTGATGGCCTCAAAGCGCAGCTTGTCGCACGCGTCGGAGGCATTGGAGATCAACTCGCGCAGGAAAATCTCTTTGTTGGAGTACAGGGAGTGAATCATCAACTGCAAGAGTTGTTTGACTTCGGCCTGAAAGCCCAGTGTTTCTTTACTCATGGATCTAAAGCTCCGGTGTCGATCTGATGTGTCGATGCCGCGTGCGGCGGATGGGCGTTGAGATGGGGACGGGGAAAACCGCTTTCAAGGTGGGGGTATTTGTTATTTGCTGCGCGGGAGAGGAGTGACTTGTTCTTCACAAACTCTTCGTTTCCGCGGGGGCAGGAATCCAGCGTGGCCATTGCGGGCGGCCTTTGCGGCCAAGAACCACGCGTAGCCCGGATGAAGCCGAAGGCGGGAGTCCGGGGTCGCAACCTTTGCCGGAGCGGATTCTTCTCCGGCATTGCCACCCCGGATTCTCGGCCGTTAGCCTTCATCCGGGCTACGTTTCTATCGATTACAACAGCCAGTAGGCCCCTATTCCCCAAATGCTTCCAGCGAGGACCAGGAAGAAAGCCTGTTCCAGTCCGGTCAATGACCCAGCCTCGATATACCAGCGAACCAACCAGGGCGAAGCGGATGCGTTGCTAGTCGCGTCAAGTTCCACAATGCCTGTACCGCGACTTGCGCCGAGGGCGATAAGGCAGCCCAAGGCAAAGCACCCAAACCCAACCCACGGGCCCTGCGCTACGAACTCGCCAAGGGCACGGCCGTGCCTGAACAGGCCTACCGCAATGGTTGCCAACAATTCAAGACCAAGCAGCCCAAGCAGTAGACGTAAAAACGATCGCAGCCCCATAGCGTCAAGCCTGGCTAATCCCTGCCAGCACCTCAAAATAGGTCGGGAACGTCTTCGCCGTGCATTTCGGATCATTGATCCGGACCGGCACGCCGCCCAGCGCCACCAGCGAAAAACACATCGCCATGCGGTGATCGTCATAGGTGTCGATTGCCGCATGCGGGATCAGATCGGCCGGCGGGGTGACGCGGATGTAATCCTGGCCTTCTTCCACCGCTGCGCCCACTTTGCGCAATTCGGTCGCCATGGCTGAGAGGCGATCGGTTTCTTTCACGCGCCAACTCTCGATATTGCGGATGGTGGTGGTGCCTTCGGCAAACAGCGCAGCAACGGCAATGGTCATGGCGGCATCCGGAATGTGATTCAGATCGACATCCAGCGCTTTGAGTTTGCCGGTCGCAGGTGGCGCAGCTTCAATGTGGTTGGCCGCCCAGGTGATCTGCGCGCCCATTTGTTCCAGTACCTCGGCAAAGCGCTTGTCACCCTGAATGCTCTCGCTGCCCACGCCTTCCACCCGCACCAGGCCACCGCCAATCGCACCAGCGGCAAGGAAGTAAGATGCGCTCGAGGCATCACCTTCCACGTGCACCACACCGGGGCTTTGGTAAATCTGGCCGCCACGAATCACAAACTCGTTCCAGCCATTGCGTTCTACCTTCACGCCAAAGCGCGCCATCAGGTTCAGCGTGATTTCAATGTACGGCTTGGAGATCAGTTCGCCGATCACTTCAATGGTTACGTCTTCGCCCGTCAAAGGCAGCGCCATCAACAAGGCCGTGAGGAACTGGCTGGAGACATTGCCCTTCACCGGCACGCGGCGACCCGCACTGATGCTGGCCGGGCGCAATTGCAGCGGCGGGAAACCTTCATTACCCAGATATTCAATATCCGCACCAACCACACGCAGGGCGTCCACCAGATCGCCAATCGGGCGCTCGTGCATGCGCGGCACGCCGTGCAGTTTGTAGCTGCCGCCAGCCAGCGCCAGCGCGGCGGTCAGCGGGCGAAACGCGGTACCCGCATTACCCAGAAAGAGGTCAGCCTGTTTCACCGCAAACTGGCCACCCACGCCCTCCACCACAAAATCACGTGTGCCGGGTGTTTGCGTCCACTTCACACCCAGGGTCGTCATGGCTTCCAGCATGCGTTCGATATCGTCGCTGGCCAGCAGGCCTTTGACCTCGGTTTTGCCGCCTGCCAGCGCGGCCAGCAAGAGGATGCGGTTGGAAATGCTTTTGGAACCGGGCAGCACCACGGTGCCATTCACGCGGGAGATGGGGGCTAAGTCGAGGTATTCGGCAGTGGTCATAGTCTGGACGGCTACGTGCGGGAAAACCCCCATGATAACAGCCCTGGCGCCAGCGGCACGCGATTCTGCCGTCACCATCCGGTACAATGGCGAATTGACCTTTGCTGCGCCTGCCATGCTGAGCTATCGCCACGCCTTTCACGCCGGTAACCATGCCGACGTACTCAAACACACCATCCAGATTGCGTTGCTGCGCTATCTGAACCAGAAAGACAAACCGTATACCTACGTGGATACCCACGCTGGCGCGGGGATGTATTCGCTGGTGGAAGGCTATGCCACCAAAAATGCCGAGTTCACGGGCGGCATTGAACGTTTGTGGCAGGACACCGATTTGCCCGACGCGCTGGCCGATTACGTAGACGTGATCCGCCAGTTCAACCCCAATGGCCAGTTGCAGTTCTATCCGGGCTCTCCGGCTTGCGCGCTGCAAGTACTGCGCGAACAAGACAAGGCGCGGCTGTTTGAACTGCATTCCAGTGACAGCAAATTGCTGATCGGCAATATGGAACATTACGGCCGGCAAGCCCAGGTGGACGTCGGTGACGGTTTCGCCGGCATCAAGGCCGTGCTGCCGCCACCCTCCCGCCGCGGCCTCACGCTGATTGACCCGCCGTATGAGGACAAGGGCGACTACCAGCGCGTGATTGATGCCCTGCAAGACGCCCTCAAGCGCTTTGCCACTGGCACATACGCCATCTGGTATCCGCAATTGCAGCGTGAAGAAGTGCGCACCCTGCCGGCCAGGCTCAAAGCTTTGCCGGCCAAGTCCTGGCTGCATGCCAGCCTGACCGTGCAATCTCCTTCTGCCGATGGTTTCGGCATGCATGGCAGCGGCATGTTCATCCTCAACCCGCCGTGGACGCTGAAAGAGGCGCTGACCCCGGTGATGCCGTTACTGGTCAAGAAGCTGGGGCTGGATACCGGCGCGCGTTATGTACTCGATTACCACGAAAACGCCGCCGGCTGATCCGGGTTACGCTGCCGCATCCCGGGTGGCAAAGACCTCCTGCGCCGCAAACAAGCCATTGAGCGCGGCGGGGAAACCGGCGTAGACGGACATCATCATCAGCACCTCCAGGATTTCATCCCGCGTCACGCCCACGTTAAGGGCCGCATTCAGATGCACCTTGAGTTGCGGCGTGGCATTGCCCAGCGCGGTCAGCGCGGCGACCACGGCGATTTCCCGGTCCCGCAGATTCAGGCCGGAACGGCTATAGATGTCGCCAAAACCGTACTCCACCAGATAGCGCGCAAAATCCGGCGCAATGGCACCCACGCGGGCCACAACGGCCTCGCCCGCGTCGCCATCAATCTGGGTCAGTTTAACGAGGCCGCGGGCAAAACGGTCGTCACGGGTTTCGGTCAGACCGGGTTGGGTTGGGCTGTTCATGGCGGGTTTCCTCACAAGATGGTGGCTGGAGGGAGACCTGCTCGTCATAGATGGCAATCTTCTGGCGCAAATAACCGGCGGTTTGCGCCAGCTCGGCCAGTTGCTTTTCCACCTCTTCCAGATGCGCTTGCAACAGCGCATGCCGGGCAACGAGCGTACTCTCCCCTACGCTGCGCATGTGTGCGTAAACCTGCATTTGCCGGATCGGCATGCCGGTATTGCGCAAGCGCAGCAGGAACTCGATCCATGTCAGATCAGCCGGCGCGTAGCGACGCTGCCCGCCCGGTGCGCGCTGCACCGGAGCGATCAGGCCAATCCGCTCGTAATAGCGCAAGGTATGAGCGGTGAGGCCCGTGCGTTGCGCCATGTCTTCGATCTGCATGAAAGGGTCCATGTCGACATCCTGCAAGTTAGAGTGCGCTCCAGGTCAAGCACCCTGCATGATATTTTTTGCGGGCAATCAAGTCCAGGTCAGCGGGGTGCGTTGGGCAAACGGCAGGCGGCAATCCCGGGGGCTGCGCAGACCATCAGCAAGATATGCGCGCTGCCAGAGCAGAGGCACCGGCGACGTCGGGACAGCCTGCCTGTTGGGCAGACTCAATCCGAGCCCAGAAACGGATCAACGTAGGCCACACCTTTGCGGCCCAGATAGCTGACGTGCTGACCGACCAGCCAGACCAGATAACCGACGCACCCTGCGGCCATCGACCTGGCCACAAACTCCGGGTATTTCACCGCCCCACTCCGTGCGCTGCGAATGGCGGCGATCAGGGCAGGCTGGTCGAACAGGCGTGAGATGGGTTGCGCCGGGACAACCATGGTCAAGGTACAGGTTTCATCGTCAGGCATGTAATAGGTCACGGTCCGCAGACGATAATCAACAAAATACGATTCGACGCCAACCAGCATCAGGCTGCCCACCTCCGCACCAAAGCCAGACTGGCCGGTGAAGGCATTGTGGTTACTCTGCTCAATGACTTGCCGGACTGCGCCATCCATGACGAACTCCTTGCCTCAACCCCGTTTCAGTTTATTGATAGCCGGAATCCATCCGCAGTAAATGGAAAGGAAAGAAATCTTGACGTCGGCAGCACGGCCAGGCCTGTGCGGTTGTTGCACGGTCGTCTTTTTTGTAAGAATGCGCCGACAACACCGTTGACCCCTATCAACACGCAAGCGGGTTTGCCAGTCTTGCGCCAAGGCACTAGTCTGAGCGCAGCAATACCGTGGCCCCACTTTTTGCCGGACATATCCATGACTTCTACCGCCCTGGCTGCGTTCATCAACGCAGCGTCCGCCTGTAGCCATGATGTACCCGAACCCGCCGACTGCGTGCTGGCCCTGGCGCCACTCATGCTGGATCTGATCGAACACGCCGGCACCTTTCTGGAGCCGCAGCATTTTCGCAGCGATGCAAGCAGCTATACGCGCAACCTGGTCTACAACGCGCCAGATGCCGGCTTATCGCTGTACGCGCTGGTCTGGCTGCCCGGGCAATGGACGCCCGTGCATGACCACGGCAGCTGGGGCGTGGTCGGCGTGGTGGAAGGCGTGCTGGAAGAGCGCAGCTACGTGCGCTTGTCTCCCGATCGCAGCGCCGACTCAGACATTGAACTGGCCCGCGGCGGCACGCTATTGCTGGGTCGCGGTGCGGTAACCAGTTTTGTGCCTAACCCGGACCACATCCACGTCACCGGCGTGCCGGTCAATCGGGAGCGCGCCGTCAGTCTGCATTTGTATGGCCGCACCATGAACAGTTTCAATATCTACGATGTCGCCACCCGCACACGCCAGCGCATCGATGTGTCGCACAACGAGAGTTAACCCACGTCGCCTGCCGGCGTGTCACCCGGAAAAGGTACTCCCTTGCTTGATCCTGCTATCCAGTCCCGCGTACTGAGCCTCTACCCTTTGCTGGGCGAGTTGCCCGAGGCCGAACGCCATACGCTGTTTGCCAATGCCACGTATATGAAAGTGCCGGCCGGGGCGCTGATGTTTGACGAAAACCAGCCCTGCATGGGCTTTCCGCTCTTGCTCTCGGGCAGCGCGCGGGTGATCAAGTCCTCCCCCAGCGGGCGGGATCTGTACCTGTATCAGGTGCTACCGGGCGAGACCTGTATTTTGACCAGCAGTTGCCTGCTGGCCAATGCGCCCTATCAGGCGCGGGGCGTGGTGCAAGACGAGCTGGAACTGGTGGTCCTGCCACCGGGCAGTTTCAAGCAGTTGTTCGGACAACTGGAGCAATTTCGCGGTCAGGTCTTCAACCGCTTTTCAGAGCGTCTGACCGAGTTGATGAATCTGGTCACCGCCGTCGCTTTCCAGAAGCTGGATCAACGCCTGGCGGCCTTGCTGGTCGCCAAGCCCAACCCGGTGGAGATGACCCACCAGGCCATTGCCGACGAGCTGGGGAGCTTTCGGGAACTGGTCAGCCGCTTGCTCAAAGATTTTGAGCACAAAGGCTGGGTGCGGCTGGAACGGGGCCAGGTTTTGGTGCTGGATGTCCCCGCCCTGAAAAAATTTGTCATTTTGTGAAAGCCCGGTGATTTTTATCACCAAGTTTTTTCATATGCATACGGGATACTTGCCGCCAGATCAGGTTCAAGTCGTCCCTTTGCCAACCTCTGTCTTTTCACTGGAGAACGTCATGTCTTTGCGCATCAACGATATTGCCCCCAATTTCACGGCACGCACCACGCACGGCATCCTGGATTTTCATAGCTGGATTGGCGAGCAGTGGGCCATCTTGTTCTCGCACCCCAAGGATTTCACCCCGGTGTGTACTACTGAACTGGGCTACATGGCCAAAATCGAGCCCGAGTTCACCAAGCGCAATGCCAAGCTGATCGGCCTGTCGGTGGACGCCGTGGAAAACCACGAAAAATGGGCCGCTGATATTGAAGAAACCCAGGGTGCCGCCGTCAAATACCCGATGATTGGCGATACCGATCTGGCCGTAGCCAAGCTGTACAACATGCTGCCTGCCGAAGAAGAAGGTACTGCTGAAGGCCGTACCGCCGCCACCAACGCCACCGTGCGTTCCGTCTTCATTATCGGCCCGGACAAGCGCATCAAGCTGATGCTCACCTACCCGATGACCACTGGCCGCAACTTTGATGAAATCCTGCGCGTGCTCGATTCCATGCAACTGACTGCCAAACACAAAGTGGCAACGCCGGTGAACTGGAAGCAAGGCGACGACGTGATCATCACCCCGGCCGTGAGCAATGAAGAAGCCCAGGAAAAATTCCCCGGCTTTACCACCATCAAGCCGTACCTGCGTACGACCAAACAGCCGCAGTAAACCGAGCCGACGCTGGCGCGGTCACCTGTTACAGCGGCCGCGCCAGCCTGCACACCAGACCTTTTTCGGGGGAGCGCAGCATGATCTTCCGCCAGCTTTTCGATGCCACCTCCTCCACGTACAGCTATCTGCTGGGCGACAGTGGTGAAGCGCTGCTGATAGACCCTGTCTACGAACAAGCGCCACGTGATATGGCGCTGCTCAAGGAACTGGGCCTGTGGCTGGTCGCCACGCTGGATACCCATGTGCATGCTGACCACGTCACCGGCGCCTGGCGCCTGCGCCAGCGCTGCGGTAGCCGCATTGCACTCTCTGCCGCGACCGAAGCCGTAGGGGTTGACCAGCCACTACGTCATGGTGACCCCATCAAATTTGGTCAGCGCTCGCTGAACGTGCGCGCCACCCCCGGTCATACCAGCGGTTGCCTGACCTATGTCCTGGATGATGAAAGCATGGCCTTTACCGGCGACAGCCTGTTGATCCGGGGCTGCGGTCGTACCGACTTTCAGGGCGGCAGCCCGGAGCAATTGTTTACCTCGGTGCGTGAACAGATCCTCACCCTGCCCACGCATTGCTTGTTGTATCCCGCCCATGACTACCGTGGTATCACGGTGAGTACGGTGGCGGAAGAAAAACGCTTCAACCCGCGCCTGGGCGGCGATGCCGACATTGGCGATTTTGTCGGCCACATGAACAACCTGAACCTGCCGCACCCCAAGCTGATGGCGGTTGCCGTGCCCGCCAACCTGCGTTGCGGTCAGCCCGAGGGTGATACGCCACTACCGGAAACCCCGGACTGGGCCCCGCTGACCTTGCGCTTTAGCGGCGTTTGGGAGATCGAGCCCATTGCCTTGTTTGAACACGCGGCTGATGTGCAGATCGTGGACGTGCGGGAAGCCCCGGAATTCATCGACAAACTGGGGCACCTGCCGGATGCCAGACTGATCCCGCTGTCACAACTGATGGCGCGGCAGACTGAGCTGGACCCTGCGCGGCCGGTGGTGGCGGTATGCCGCTCGGGGATACGCTCCGCCCAGGCCTGTGTACTTTTGTCCAAGGCAGGGTTTGAAAAAGTGGCGAATCTGGCGGGGGGCATGTTGCGGTGGAAGATTGAGGCGTTGCCGGTGGCACCAGGGAGTGTTTGATTTCCGGGCAGGCAGGTGGGCGTGCAAGCATGTGGATACAGCATCCGGGCCACGGATTCGTCATTCCGGCGAACGCCGGAATCCAGCCGGCCACCGCAGGTGGCCTTTGTTGGCAGGCGCCACTGTGTAGCCCGGATGGAGCGATAGCGGGAATCCGGGGTAGCTGGCCTGGCTAATATTGTTGTGGGTTGTTAGCGCCTGACGGCGCGAGTTTAAAAGGCATTTCATACCCGGGGTGCCGGGCCCACGTTACTTTCTTTGGGGCCGCCGAGGTGCTTCGCCAAAGAAAGTAACCAAAGAAAGGCGACCCCAGCCGGGCGGCCCTCCGGGCTGCCCTCAGTCGGTCGGGAGCCTGAGGTCTCCCTCCACTCCTTCGGCGCTGGGCTTTAACGGGGAGGGAAAGTCAAAAACAACCCCAACTGCAACAGCAACGGCAACAACGACAACAGCAACAGCAACAGCAACAGCAACAGCAACAGCAACAGCAACAGCCTCCAGAATCATCACCAGCGCCGTTTTCAGGTTACTACTTGTATCGCCCGCCCCTTTTGCCCGCCACTTTCTTTTAACATCTGACCCGCAAACGACCGCGCCAATGCCCCAAAACCGGATTTACCGTCAACCGGTCAGGAGCAATGCAGCAAAAAGGCGTATAATTATCAAGGTTTAATGTCCGTTTCGGGCATCAATCCTTTTTTGCCGCTCGTATGACCCCAGTGTTCTGGACCGTTCCGGGTGGCCTTTAAAGCAGCAAACCCGAGCAAAACCGGCGTGTGCGCACCAGTCTGGCCAAGGGCTGGCGGGCGGCATTGCGGTTTTTTGTATAGCCCTGACTGGAGCAACAATGGCTAAAGAAGATTTGATTGAAATGGAAGGTACCGTAGCAGAAGTTTTCCCGGAATCGCGTTTCAAAGTGGTTCTGACCAATGGTGTAGAAGTAATTGCCTACGCATCGGGCAAAATGCAGAAAAATCGTATCCGCGTGCTGGAAGGCGATCGCGTCACGGTTGAAATGTCGCCGTACGATCTGACCAAGGGCCGTGTGAGCTTCCGTCACAAGGATGAACGTGCACCCGGACCGACTGGTGGCCAGGGTAACCGTCCGCAGTTCCGCCGCCGCTAAGCGCGCACTCATCAAAACCGGCTGGCGTCTTGCCAGCATGGTTGTATCAGGCTGAGTCTTTTTACCTGGTATAGAGCTCAACTACTCCGTAATGATTATCGTTTTGTCATTTTTGCCTCGGTTATACTGGCGGCGACCGACAACCCGACAAGACGGAGTAGTTGATGTTCACCTCCCCCCGCTTCACCCCCATCTCCCCGTTTTCTATCGTTGTTGTCGCGCCCCCACTGCAATCCCCGTTGATTGAACAAAATGGTCATTGCGCACCATGAACCGCATTCCCGCCCGGCTGTTGACGCTGGAACATGAACACGGCGTTACGCTGATTGAGGCCGAAGCGCAGGGACAGGTGTTTTCCGCCATGCTGGTTGGAGACCCGCCCGACCTTGCATCTGGCGCGCCCGTCACGCTGGCTTTCAAGGAAACCGAAGTGGCCATTGCCCGCAATCTGGGCGGCGAAATCAGCTTGCGTAACCGGATTCCCGGCACCGTGCTGGCGCTGGAAGAAGGCAACTTGCTGACCCGCGTGCGCTTTGCTTTTGCCGGCCAGGATGTCCATGCAGTCATCACCACCGGCTCTGCCTGCCGCCTTGCACTTGCACCGGGCGTGGCGGTGGAGTGGTTGGTCAAAGCCAACGAAATGGGGATCGAGTGCTGAACAATATCGACCCGCAACCGCTGTTGCTGACGCTTAAACTTGCCACGCTGACCACGCTTATCCTGCTGATCCTGGCCGTGCCCTTGTGCGCCTGGCTGGCGCGCGGACGCAGCCGTGGCCGCACGCTGGCAGAAGTGCTGATCAGTCTGCCGCTGGTGCTGCCCCCCACGGCTCTGGGCTTTTATCTGCTGATTACCTTGAGTCCAACCTCGCTGATCGGTGGCTGGCTGCTCAATCATTTTTCGCTACGGTTGGTGTTCAGCTTTAACGGGCTGGTGCTGGGCTCTGTCTTGTTCAGTTTGCCGTTCATGGTGCAACCGCTGCTGGCGGCCTTGCGCCAGACCCCCATCAATCTGCTGGATGCTGCCCGCACGCTGGGCAAGCGGGAAGCGGTGATTTTGTGGCGTGTCTGGCTGCCGCATGCGCGCCACGGCCTGTTTGCCGGGGCCATTCTGGCCTTCGCCCACACAGTGGGTGAGTTCGGGGTGGTGCTGATGTTGGGGGGCAATATTCCGGATCAGACGCGGGTGGCGTCCATTGCGCTGTACCAGGAAATGGAGGCACTCAATTACCCGGCTGCCCACACCTATGCTGCTATCCTGGTGGTGTTCTCATTCCTGGTTCTGTTAACGCTGCAACGCGTGCAAAGGCGAGCCGCATGAGTCTGCAGATTGAAATTTCGCTGGCTTTGCCCGGCCGTATTCTGGACATCCATACCGACTTGCCCAAGGGCGGTTGCCTGGCGCTGTATGGGCCCTCTGGCGTGGGCAAGACCACCTTGTTGCGGGTCCTGGCGGGTCTGCAACAACCGCAGCGCGGCAGTGTGCTGTTTGATGGCAAACCCTGGCTGGATACCGACCAGCGCCTGCTGGTTCCGCCACGGAGCCGCCGGGTGGGTTTTGTGTTCCAGGACTTTGCGTTGTTTCCCAACATGACGGTAGAGGGCAACCTGGCCTTTGCCCAACCCAGACCTGATGCCGCCCGCCGCGCGTATTGGCTGGCCTTGACCGGCATGACCGCTTACGCGCAGCGCTCCCCGCGTGAACTCTCTGGCGGTCAGATGCAGCGCGTCGCGCTGGCGCGGGCGCTGGCCAGCGAACCGCAATTACTGCTGCTTGATGAGGCCCTCTCTGCGCTGGACAGCCGTCTGCGGGCAGATCTGCAAGACGCGCTGGCGGACATCCTGGCCGAAACGCATCTGACCACGGTGCTGGTCAGCCATGATCCGGGCGAAGTATTCCGCCTGGCCACCCAGGTTGCCCATTTGCAACCAGATGCCCCTACCCGCTACGGCACCCCGCGTGAGGTGCTGCTCAAGACCAATACCCTGGGGCGCTATGCCCTGGCCGGCCAGGTGCTATTGATTGAACCGGCAGGCGTACAGGCGCGCGTGGTCATCGCCATCGGAATTGAAACGCTGACCACGCTGCTGAACCATGACGAGGCCGCCGCCCTGAAGGTCGGCCAGCGGGTGAGTGTTGCGCTCAATGGTGCCAGCGCCATGGTCAGCGCAGCCTGACTTGAGTTGCCCGCCTTGCCCACGCACAATGCTGGCACACTGCATATCCAGGACGACCATGTCTGCCGTATTGATCCCGTTACCTGATGCCCTGACCAACCTGGTCGCCGCTGCACTGTGTGGCGCGTTGCTGGGGTTGAACCGGCAATTTCATCGCAAACCCGCGGGGTTGCGCACGCACGCCATGGTGGCGCTGGGCGCGGCGCTGGCGGTACTCACCATCAGCCGTGTGGCCGGCGCAGATTCGGGCGATGTCAGCCGCATCATGCAAGGCACAGTCACCGGGATCGGGTTTATCGGGGCGGGCGTGATCATCCATCACACCGAGAAAGACCGGGTTGAAGGGCTGACCACGGCGGCCTCCATCTGGCTGGCCGCCATGCTGGGGCTGGCCTGTGGTGCGGGCCAGTGGCAGTTGGCGGGCGGCGCGCTGGTTCTGGCGCTGGTGATCCTGATGTTTGGCGGGCGGCTGGAAAAAACCCTCACCCGCAAACTGGTCAGCACCGAAGAGCGTGGCGGTGCCGCCAACGATCCGGGACACACGCCCTGATGGCCGGCGTCGACCTCAGTCTGAGGTGGCGCCCCGGCCACTACTCATGGCGCGCAAGCGTTCTTCCACCTCTTTGAGCACGGTCTGGGCAATCGCCACCCGTTCCGGGTCAAGCCCGGCGAGCGCTTTCTCAAAAAACGCATGACGCTGCGGTTGTGCCGCCATGATCATGGCCGTGCCAGCGTCAGTGAGCTTGACCCGGGTCAGGCGGTTATCTTGCGGGTCGGTATGACGGCTGATCAGTAACTCGGCCTCCATCTGCTTCATGTGCCGGGTCAACGCGCCCGGATCAATCAACAAGCGGTGTGCCAGTTCTTTCTGTGTGGCCTCTTGCATATCCATCAGCGCTTGCAGCACGCGCCAGCGCGGCATGGCATGGCCGACCTCGGCCTCAAAGGCAGCGTACAAGGCACGGCTGGTCGGGCCGATCTGCTGCAGCAAATTGCGTTCGCCCTCAATCATGGCTGGCCTCCACTTTCACCGTGCGGCGCTTGAGTTGCAGCGGCGGCACACGGTGCACCATATACAGTGCGAATACCATCAACACCACCACCACCCATTGGCCGGAGTGAATGGCGCTGACCAGTTGCTCACGCGCGGCAATCAGCATCTGGGCGGCATTGGCACCCGTCGCCGTCACGGCACTGGTGAACTGCTGCGCCACAGTGTGATTCACCAGAATTTGCGGGTCGGCCAGGGTGGTGGTCCACTGGCTTTGTGCAGGCGTCTGCGCGGCCAGGTAATCGGCCACGCCGGCGCTGTAATGATGGCTGACAAAGGTGCCGATCAACGCCGTGCCCAGCATGCCCCCAACCATACGCATCGATTGCAGCATGGCGGTGGATACGCCCAGTTGCGTGCGGGGCGCGGTTTCCTGCGCAAAGATGGTCAGGTTGGGCAGCAATAAGCCCAGCCCCAGGCCACCCAGCATCATGATGATCACAATCAGCCAGTGCGGTGTCGCCAGCGTGGTCTGGGTCAGGCCAAAAGCCGCTACCCAGAAAAAACCGAAACCCACATACAAAATGACATTGGGTCGCGGCAGGCGGGTGACCACGCGCCCGTTCACAATGCTGCCCACGGTAATGAACACCACCAGCGGCGTAATCAGCAAACCCGCCTGGTTGGGCGAAAGCCCAAAGCCGCCCTGGAACATCAATGGGGCGTAGTACATCACTGCAAACATGCAAAAACCCATGACCAGCGAGAGTACAAACAAGGGCTGCAGGCTGCGGTGTGTAAACATGTCCAGCGGCAAGATCGGGTTGGCGCAACGCCGCTCCCACCACAGCAAGACAATCAGCGCGCCAATTGCCACCGCCGCAATCAGGGCCAGCAAACCGGGGGCTTTGTGCTGGGGCAACCATTCCACCAGCAATTGCATACCCCCCAGAAACAGCGCAATCAGCAAGGCGCCCGGCCAATCCAGGCGTGAGGGCTTGTGTTCTGCATGCCGAATGCGGGGCAGATAGCGCCAGACAAACCATACGCTCAACAGACCCACCGGCAGGTTCACAAAAAACACCCAGCGCCAGCCGCAGTATTCGGTCAGAAATCCCCCCAGCGACGGCCCGATGGCGTTGGCCAGACCAAATGCGCTACTGAACAAAACCTGCCAGCGCAGGCGCTCGTGCGGGTCCGGGAACAGATCCGGCACCGAGGCAAACGATGTTGCCACCAGCATGCCGCCGCCAACGCCCTGCAGGGCGCGCGCCAGCACCAGCTCAATCATGCTGTGCGCCATGCCGCACAGCATGGAGGCCACGGTAAACAGAATGATGGCGGCAATCACAAACGGCTTGCGACCGTGATCGTCCCCCAGCCGGCCAAAAATCGGCACGGTAATCACGGAGGTCAACAGATAACTGGTCCCCACCCAGGCGTACAGACTAAAGCCCTTGAGCTCCGCCACCACGGTGGGCAAAGCGGTGCCGACCACGGTCTGGTCCAGCGCCACCATGACCAGCACAAAACACAGACCCAGCATGGCCATCAACCGCTGGCGGAAAGTCTGTACGGGCAGCGCACCGGGCGCGGCAGATGGGGTAGCGACCATATCTATTGCTTTATCAATCGTTGACAAGTCAATTATTATGCAAAATTGCGCCGGAAATGTCCAGTCTGCCTGTCGTCGCCCGGCGGCTTATCTGCTCACCCTGCGGCAGGCAGACCTGCCAGGATGGTCATATGCCAGCCCGGCGGCGGCGTAAAAAATGGTAAGATCGCCGCCCTTTTTGCGTCTTGAATACAGGAACACCGCCATGATCGACCCTCTGCGCCCTACGGCACCGGATGACGAGACCCAACTTTCCGAAGGCGAAGCGCAAGCCGCCATCAATCATCTTGAGTCGGTATCCGGCGTGGTACTTAGCCCGGCCCAGTTGACCGATCTGCTGGCAGACTGGACCCACGTTCGCGAGAACATCATTGATTGGGGTATTGATGATCCGGCTGCGGCAGAAGACCTGAACAACACCCTGGCTTCTGAGTTGCTGGATGAACCCTGGCAAGAAGGGGATGACGATTTCCTGGCGCGCCTGAAGGCCGCTGCCGGGCAGCGCGGATATATCGTGCGCTGACGGGTTGCACTGGCCCGATGCAAAAAAACCGCCCTTGAGGCGGTTTTTTTATGCGTGCCCCGGTTCTGGCGGGCATGTCAGGAATATGAAACATTGTAAGAATTTGACCCAATCCCGCCCCTGAGACTTACCTGTTGTTACCAAAACACAGTATCACCGCGCATTAAGCTGTCCTTGTACGTCAGATGTATCTGGATGAATTATTATCATGCGCGCAGAACCATGATTCTTTTCTAATGGATCAGTCTGCACCGCTCTGGCGGACACATAACCAAAAGCAAGGAATCAGGGAATGACTCAGGTGAATCCGTATCAAGCCCCGGTTGCCAGTCTGGAACTGGGTGTCGAAGAATCTGGTGAACTGGCCACACGTGGCCAGCGCTTCAAAGCCGTACTGGTCGATCTGTTGACGTTTGTGGGTTGCGGTCTGATCGCCGGGATTGGTGTGCCATTGCAGAAAAACGGCTCAACCATGGCGGGAACGCTGTTCGTGAGCCTTGCCGTGCTGGCTGGCGTTGCCATTCTGATTTACAACCTGGTCCTGATGAGCCGTAACGGCCAGACCATTGGCAAGCGCTCAATCGGCATCCGTATCGTGCGCCAGAACGGCGATGACTGCGGCGCCTTGCGCATTATCTTCATGCGCGCACTGCCTATTGCGTTGCTGGCCGGCCTGGCTAACATCGTTACCCACACCCAGGGTGCCGGGCAACTGGTGAACCTGATCGATGTGCTGCTGATTTTCCGCGCCTCGCACCTGTGCCTGCACGACAATATTGCCGACACCATGGTGGTCGTGGCCTGAGTCACCACCGCACGCCAATCTGCAGCATGTGATGTGCAGCAGATTGGCGCCTTCTTCCCGCTCTTGATCCACAAAAAGCATGGACTTGCACAATCCTTATCAGGCACCGGGTGCCAGCCTGGACATTCCCACAGCTGGGCACGCCACTGATCTGGCTCCGCGCAGCAAACGTTTGTATGCCGCGTTAGTGGATCGGTTGCTGGTGATCGGGGGGGCTGTGATTGGCCTGACCACAGGCACATCCATTGCCCTCTCCAAAGGTGAGTTCAATCTGCCCAATTTTCTGCCCTTTCTGCTCTCACTCAGCGTCGGGCTCATCAATTTGGTGTTGCTATCCAGATCGGGGCAAACCATAGGCAAATGGCTGTTTCGTATCAAGATCGTACGTCAGTCCGGCGAGCGTTGCGGCCTGCGACGCTACCTGTTTCTACGGGCATTGCCGCTGGGGATACTGGTCGCAATCTTCAATTACGCTTTATCTCACCGCTACAATTCCTATCCGGCAGTCTCAGTGACGGCGGTGCTTAGCTTTCCCCAACTGAGTAAATGCGCAGCAGACATACTGGACGCGTCCTTTATTTTCCGCGCCTCCCGCAAGTGCCTGCACGACAACATTGCCGACACCAAAGTCGTGCTTGCCTGATGCTTGATCCCTATTACCGCGTCACCACCCCTGAGGGCGTCGAGCTGACCTTCACGCCGGCTGGCCCGGTGCGCCGCGCACAGGCCTGGCTGGCGGATGCCGCCATTTGCGGCGTCCTGCAAATCGTCCTGGGCATTTTCTGTACCTCGCTACCAGGCGGCGCCGGCACCGGGGTATTTCTGATCGGATTTTTTCTGATCAATTCATTTTACAAAGTGCTCTATGAAGTACGCGGCAAAGGCATGACCCCCGGCAAGCGCTGGATGGGCCTGAAGGTGATCCAGGACGATGGCACACCGTTGTTGTGGCGCGCCGGCATGATCCGCAACATTGTCCGCTTTGCCGACCTGTTGCCGGCCTGCTATGGCGTCGGCCTGATCAGCATGCTGGCAGATGGGCGCTTTCGCCGCCTTGGAGATATCGCCGCTGGCACCATCGTGGTTTACCGCCCGGAACTCACCCGCGCTTCACCCGCCCTGGATGACGTTACCCCGCTGGCCCCGCCGACCGCACTGAGCCACAGCGAACAACGCTTGCTGCTCAATCTGGCCGAACGCGCACCGCAATTGCCGCCAGCACGGCTGATAGAACTGTCAGACCTGGCCCGCCCGTTAACGGGCCGCACCGGCGAATCCGGCTGGGAACGCTTGCGCGCCATGATCGCGTGGCTTGCCGGCAACAGAGGCGCAGAACCATGAAGCAACTCCAGTTTGAAGCCGAAAACCAGGCCACCTGGAAAATGCTGGAGCGTGAGCTCAAAGGCCGGCCATCCCGCGCGTTACCGGGTTTATACCGCACCGCTTGCCTGCATCTGGCTCTGGCCAGAGACCGCCATTACGCCGTGACACTGCAGGACCGTCTGCATGATCTGGTCGTGCGCACGCACGAGGCCATGTATGGCGAACGCCCCTCACGCATGAGCGTGGCCGAATTCCTGCTGCGCGTATTCCCGCGCACAGTACGGGCGCAGTGGCGCGTGGTGGCCTTGTCCATGTTGCTGTTGTTTGGTCCCTTTTTCTTGCTGAACTGGCTGGTCTCCCACAATCCGGACCTGGCCGCATCGTTCTTGAGCCGCGCCAAACTGAACCAGATGTCCGCCATGTACAGCCACGATGCCGCCCACTGGGGCCGCCAGCGCGGGGCAGATAGCGACGTACAGATGTTCGGCTATTACATCTACAACAACATCAGCATCAACTTTCGCACCTTTGCCAGCGGCATTTTCTTTGGTCTGGGGTCGGTGTTCTTCATGGTGTTCAACGGTATTACCGCTGGCGTGATTGCCGGCTACCTGAGTGCGACCGGCAGCGGTGATGTGTTCTGGCCCTTTGTCTGCGGCCATAGCGCGCCAGAGGCGACGGCGGCAGCGCTGGCCGGGGCATCCGGCCTGCATCTGGGCGCGGCCTTGCTCTGGCCGGGCCGTTTGCCGCGCCTGCAAGCCTTGCGGGTGGCTGCGCAAACCGCGTTTATCTTGCTGGGTGGTGCGGCGCTGATGACCTTCTTTGCCGCCTTCATTGAAGCGTTCTGGTCATCTCGCGTGGATATCCCGGCACAAGCCCGGTTTGTGGCTGGCGCGGTCTTGTGGTCTGGCATCTGGCTCTGGTTGCTGGTGGGTGGACGGCGCAAGGGGAAACCCGATGCGTCTTGACCGGCTTAATGTTGATCTGCGGCCACGCGGATCCGGGCAGGCTGCCGATACCGGCATCCATATGCTGCGCGCGCATTGGCGCACCACATTTGCAGCCTGGTGGTGCATCTGGCTACCGCTGGCGGTGCTGTGCGGCATCTGGCCGGGAGCCGTCAGCAATGGCTGGGGCGCCTTGGCACTCTGGCTTTGCAAACCGCTGGCCGAGCGCATGCCGGTGTTTGTACTCAGCCGCGCCATTTTTTCCGAACCGCCTACCCTGCCCGAATGCCTGCGCGCCTGGCCCGGACAAATCCGCCCGGGTTTGATCGCCAATCTGACGATCTGGCGCGTGATCAGTATCGGCCGGGCTTTCATGCTGCCGATCTGGCAACTGGAGGGGTTGACCGGACGGGATGCCGCGCAACGCCGCAAAGACCTGGGCGGCAAAGGCACGGAACGCGCGGCCTCCTGGTTAGGCGCCTGGTGCGCGCAGTTTGAAACCTTGCTGGCGATCAACCTGATGGCACTCTACGCCTTGCTCAACCCGGTACTGCAAGGTGCCGGGCTGGATGGGCGCGGATTTCTGGGCTGGTTTACCTTCAACACCTGGCCGGGGTACCTGTCTATCGTGATTGCCGGCGGCATCATTGGCCCGGTGTATGTCTCGGGTTGCTTTGCGCTTTACCTTAACCGTCGCAGCACGCTGGAAGGCTGGGACCTGGAACTGGGGCTGCGCCGGCTGGCCGACCGCTTGCAATCTCACGGGCAAACCGGGGCTGACCCGCGCGGCGCCCGCAAACACACCGTCACCATGCTGTTGCTGGGTGCCGTGCTGGCCAGTACCTTTCTCATTACGCCGCGCCCGGTTTTGGCAGCGGCCCCTGCTGCGGATGCGCGTGCGGCGCAAGCCTACATCCGGCAGACGGCGTCGGCCGTGGTGCATGCGCCCCCGTTCGAGGTCTATCGCACCACCACCCACTGGGCCCTCAACGACACGGGCACTCATCCCAAGCCCACACCAGCCCCAACCCCGCACTTTGGCGCACCGGAAATCAATGAATCCCAGGCGGCGCTCATCAAATACATGCTGATTGGCCTGTTGGTGGTCGGGCTGCTGTACCTGCTGTACCGCACACGTCATTTGTGGCCAGATCGGTTCGACACCCCGCAGGTGGCGTTTGAACCGGCGCGCCGGATCGGCGGGCTGGATGTACGACCGGAATCCCTCCCGGCCGATCTAGCGCGGGAAGTAGAAACCCTCTGGCAGCAACAGCGCCAGCGCGAAGCCATGGCCTTGCTGTATCGCGGCACGCTCACCGGTGCCATCAATCGCTATGCCCTGCCCTTGCGGGAAAGCGACACCGAAAGCGATTGTCTGCTGCAGGCCCGCCGCACGCTGGCCAGCCCGGTATTCACGGGCTTTGACACCATCACCCGGGCCTGGCAGCAATCGGCATGGGGCGGGATCTGGCCGTCAAGCCAGGAGGTCAGCCGGCTGTGTCAGACCTGGCAACAGCACTTTGCATTGCGAGGCGACGCATGATGGATCGCCGCACCTTGTTCGTATTGGCATTGGTTGGCGCTGTGCTGGGCCTTGGCACATGGTGGTTCCTCACCAATATGCACGAGGTCACGCAGCAGGTACGGGCACCGCAGGGCGCTGCCGCCCAGAACAACCGCTGGCTGGCCGCCGGCACCCTCTTGCAACGCACCGGCCTGACCGTGCGTTATGTCGAAGATGCCACATTGGCCATGCCTGCCGCCCATGACGTACTGATTGTGCCAGTCGAAGACGAGAGCGTGACGGTAGAGGTGTTTAATCAGCAAATGAACTGGTTGCGCCTGCAGGGCGGCACGCTGATTCTGGGCGTGCAAGGCAACGAATTTGTGTACCGTTCCCTGCTGCGTGATGCCGGTATCACCCTGTCCAGCAGCAAGCAGCCCACGCAAGACGCCCCAACTTTGGCGGGCAGCGTTTTGCCCCCCGGCAAAGTAGACCGGGCGCAACTCCAGCTCAAAGGTCTGGATTACCCGCTGAGCCTGACCCGCTTGCCGGCCAAAAGCCTGCATGTTGAACATAATGCCATGGTGATCGGAAGCGACGGGCCAGATGGCCAGACCATGATCATGCAGACCCGCAATAGCGTGTTCGCCTTTGTGGCCTCGGGCCAGCTTTTCAGCAACAGCCTGCTCAACCAGGAAGATCACGCGGAACTGCTCTGGCGACTGATGTATGCCAATGGGCAGCCTGGTACGATCTGGATTGTCACCGGTGGCCGCGCCCCCCCCTGGTACGTGCTGCTCTGGCGCAATCTGCCCGGCACGCTGATCCTCTCTGCCCTCGCCTTGATCTTGCTGATTGTCCGCAGCTTGCCGCGCTTTGGCCCGCTGGCACCCGAGGTACAAACCGTGCGGCGCGGGCTGGTAGAGCACCTGGCCGCCAGTGGCCGCTGGTTGTTCCGGCATGATGAAGCCAACCTGATCGCCGCATGCCAGGCCAGTTTGCGCGCCGCCCTCAAGCGGCATCAGCCCCGCCTTGCCTTACTGCCGACCCCCAGGCTGGCCACCATGCTGGCCCGGCTTTCCGGCAAAGATGAAAAAGACATTGCCCTGGCACTCAGCCAGGGTGCGGGTCATGACCCGCGTGCATTCACCCAGTGTATTGCCTTGCTGCAATCGCTGACCCTGATGATTGAAAACCCGGCAGGCCCCGCTTATGACCACGCAGATTGAATCCCAGACCGCTGACGCCCGTTTCAAGCAGGGCGTGGATATCCTGTTGCGCATTCGCGCAGAAATCGGCAAGGCCGTGATTGGCCAGCAACAAGCCATCGACCAGACCCTGATCTGCTTGCTGGCAGGTGGTCATGTGTTGCTGGAAGGCGTACCCGGCCTGGGCAAAACGCTGCTGGTCAAAGCACTGGCGCGGACGTTCTCCGGCGACTTTGCCCGTATCCAGTTCACACCAGACCTGATGCCAGCCGACGTCATGGGGCACGCCCTGTTCAATATGTCCACGCAGAGCTTCACCATCCGCAAGGGGCCGATCTTTACCCACTTGCTGCTGGCCGATGAAATCAACCGGGCGCCCGCCAAAACCCAATCGGCCCTGCTGGAAGTCATGCAGGAACGCCAGGTCACCATTGAAGGCGAAGCGCACGAACTGGCCGCCCCCTTCATGACGCTGGCCACCCAGAACCCGCTGGAGCAAGAAGGCACGTACCCGTTGCCGGAAGCGCAACTGGACCGTTTCTTGCTCAAGGTGGTGATTGGGTATCCATCCGAATCGGAAGAAATCCGCATGCTGACCGAGATCACCAGCGGCAAGCTGGCCGATCAGCTGGATGTGATGAATGTGCAAGCCGTGGTGCGCCCGGTCGCGGTGCAGACCCTGCAGCAAATGGCCGCCAGTGTGCGGGTAGACCCGCAAATTGTAGAGTACGCGCTCAAGGTAGTTCGCGCCACGCGCAACTCGCCGTCCCTGACGGTGGGTGCCGGCCCGCGTGGCGGCATTGCGCTGATCCGTGCGGCCCGCGCCCATGCCATGCTGCAAGGCCGCGCCTGGGTCACGCCAGACGACGTCAAAGCCATGATTGTCCCGGCACTGCGGCACCGTATTACCCTCACCCCGGACATGCAGATTGAGGGCCGCGATGAAGCCGACGTGCTGCGGGAAATCACCGGTCAGATCGCGGCACCGCGCCAATGATGATTCCTGGCAAGCGGCTGGTGCTGCTGGTGGCCTTGCTGGCCGCCCTCAGCCTGCCCCTCCCCTGGCTGATCGCAGACGATCTGGCCTTTGCGCTGAGTGGCGCGGCATTGCTGGGCGTGCTGCTGGCCTCGCTGGTCGACCTGGCCCGGCTGCGCCGCATCAGCGCGCCCAGGCTGGAACGCCAGACCGCCGGGACCTGGCCGCATGGTCGCTGGCAGCAAGTGGTGCTCAGATTCAGTGCAGCGCAGACCGGACTAAAACTAAGCGTGTTTGATCACTACCCGGCCGATTGCCAATTACGCGGCTTGCCCCAGGCGCTGACGTTGCAACCCGGCCACTGGCAAGAACTGGTGTACGAGGTCAACCCTGGCCGCCGTGGGGATCATGATTTCGGCCAGGCGGACGTGCGCGTAGAAGGCCCGCAGGGACTATGGCAGCGCCGTTTCTGGTGTGGCGAGCCGCAACAGGTCCGCGTCTACCCGGATTACGCCCGCGTCGCCGGTTACGCGCTGCTGGCGGCCGACCAGGGCCTGCAACGCAGCGGCGTGATCCAGAAACGGCAGCGCGGCGAAGGCACGGATTTTCACCAGTTGCGTGAATACCGCGCGGGCGACGCCATGCGCGCCGTGGACTGGAAAGCCACCGCACGCTCTGGCCGCGTCATCAGTCGCGACTATCAAGAAGAACGTGACCAGCAACTGGTTTTGCTGCTCGACTGCGGCCGCCGCATGAACGCCCAGGATGAAGGTCTGGCGCATTTCGACCATGCCCTCAACGCCGCCATTGTCCTGGCCTGGGCCGCCCAGCGCCAGGGTGACGCGGTGGGCCTGCTGACCTTTGCCGGCCCCACGCGCTGGTTACCGCCCAAGCGCCAGGGCACCGACCTGAGCGTGCTGCTCAATACCATTTACGATCTGCAACCCACCCTGCAACCCTCAGACTACCTGGCGGCGGCCGAGCAACTCATGCACCGCGTACCGCGCCGCGCGCTGGTGGTGTTGATCACCAACCTGAGGGACGAGGACAGCGAGACATTGCTGCCGGCCATCCAGCTTTTGCGCACCCGCCACCAGGTCATGTGCGCCAGTTTGCGCGAACATGTGCTGGATGATCTGCACACGCGCCCGGTTGAAACGCTGGACGACGCGCTGGTGTATGCCGCCGGGCAGGAGTACCTGGGCCTGCGCAAAGTGCATTTCAGCCGCCTGCGCGCCAACCGGGTGGATGCGCTGGATGTCACGCCACGGCAGTTGCCGTTGCACCTGGTGAACCATTATCTGGCGCTCAAGCGGAGCGGGAAGTTGTGACGGGGTTTGTGGCCAGGCCTGGCAGATGCATGCATTGGCCTGCGGTGGCGGGGGCCACTACGTAGCCAGGCCACCAGGCCGGGAATCCGGGGTGGCGGCACTGATTCACATCGTTGATAGATTTTTGTTGTGCTGGCGAGTGGGCCTGTAGGGTGGATTCGGAACGAAGCGACAATCCACCATGGCTGCCACGAAACCTTGAACCCCTGTTAGCGCCTTTGGCGCGGGTTTGAAAAGCATTTGATACCGGCGGTGGCCGGAGCACGTCACTTTCCTTGTTCAGCTTGTTCCTCAGCACCAACAAAAAAAACCGCCCTCTCAGGCGGTTTTTTGTTGACCTACTCAGCACACTTAATGCGCCGCGCTGCTCCGCCGACGGAACAGCGGCAGCGGCTGGTCGGTCGCGCCCTGGTAGTACTCGGTAAAGTCATCCAGGCCTTTCAGCGCCTCATTGATGTCTTTATCGGCACGCACCGCAAACGCGTCAAAGCCGCAACGCTTCATGAACAAGAGTACATCCTTGAACACGTCGCCAATCGCGCGCAGTTCGCCCTTGTAGGCAAAACGGTCGCGCAGCAGGCGCGCATTGGAGTAGCTGCGGCCGTCGGTAAAGGCCGGGAATTCCAGAGCGATCAAGGCAAAGTGCGCCAGGTCGCCCGCAATGTCTTCGGCTTCTTCATCTGTCGCCAGCCACACGCCCACATGACCACGGGCAATCAGCGTATCCCGCTGGGCTTGCCATTGCCTGAGCGGCACCAGCACGGTGCCACTGGCCGGCACGTCGGCAAAGCTGCCGTCTTCGTTCACGCGTAGCAGGGTGGCGTTGTCTTCAACAATGGCACGACCTTTAATGATCTGGCTCATTGTGCGGCCTCCGCACGGGTTCTGCCGGCATAGACACGTTGTTTGAACGGGTCGATACCCAGGCGGTCCACCACATCAATAAAGTGTTCGTCATCCTGCCGCGCTTCGACATACACCTTGATGATCTGCTCAATCACACCTGGTACATCGTCTTGTGCAAACGACGGGCCAATCACTTTACCCAGGCTTGCGCCAGCACCCTGACGACCACCCAGTGAAATCTGGTACCACTCGCTCCCGCTCTTGTCGACACCCAGGATACCAATGTGGCCCACATGATGGTGACCACAGGAGTTCATACAGCCCGAAATATTGATATCCAGTGCGCCCAGATCAAACAGGTAATCCAGGTCTTCAAACTGCTGCTGGATGCTTTCGGCAATGGGGATGGACTTGGCATTGGCCAGCGAACAGAAATCGCCACCGGGGCAGCACACGATATCGGTCAAGAGGCCGATGTTCGGCGTCGCAAAGCCAATGGCCTTGGCCTTTTCCCACAGTGCAAACAGATCGCTCTGCTTCACGTAGGGCAGGATCAGGTTCTGTTCGTGCGAAACGCGGATTTCACCCAGGCTGTATTCATCCGCCAGATCTGCCACGGCGTCCAGTTGGGCGTCCGTTGCATCGCCCGGCGGCACGCCGGTTTTCTTCAGCGACAGCGTCACGGCAGCGTAGCCCGGCTTCTTGTGGCCGAACACATTGCGCTCTGCCCAGCGGGCAAAGGCCGGATGGCTAGCCTTGGCTGCCAGATAAGCCGCGTCGTCACCCGGCAGGGTTTCATAAGCCGGATCGACAAAGAACCTGGAAACACGGTTGATTTCCGCATCGGTCAGCGTCATCGGGCCGTTTTTGGAGTGTTGCCACTCTTGTTCCACCTTGGCGCCAAAGGCTTCCGGCGTCATGGCCTTGACCAGAATCTTGATCCGCGCCTTGTATTTGTTGTCGCGGCGACCGTAGCGGTTGTACACACGCAGTACGGCATCCAGATAGGACAACAGGTGGTGTTTTTCCAGCCACGGCTTGATCAGTGCGCCAATGATCGGGGTGCGGCCCAAGCCGCCGCCCACGTACACGGCAAAGCCAACCTCGCCTGCTTCGTTCTTGAGCGCTGTAATGCCAATGTCGTGAACCAGAATGGCCGCACGATCTTCTGCTGCGCCATTGACGGCAATCTTGAACTTGCGCGGCAGATGGGCGAATTCTGGATGAAAGGTCGACCACTGACGGATGATTTCGCACCACGGGCGCGGATCCACGATCTCGTCATGCGCCACGCCCGCAAACTGGTCGCTGGTGGTATTGCGGATGCAATTGCCGGAGGTCTGGATTGCGTGCATCTGCACCGTAGCCAGATCGGCCAGGATATCCGGCACGTTTTCCAGCGCGGGCCAGTTGTACTGGATGTTCTGGCGCGTGGTGAAATGGCCGTAACCACGGTCGTACTTGCGGGCAATGTGCGCCAGCATGCGTACGCGCTGGCTGGTTAACTCGCCATACGGCACCGCCACACGCAGCATGGGCGCATGGCGCTGGATATACAGACCGTTCTGCAACCGCAGCGGACGGAATTCGTCTTCGGTCAATTCTCCGGCCAGAAAGCGGCGGGTTTGATCGCGGAACTGCGCAACGCGCTGATCCACGATTTTCTGGTCAAAATCGTCGTAAACGTACATGCAAGCCACTGCCATTGTGTATTTAGCGTAATCGCCAATCATACCAGTGCGGGTTTTGCAGGCGAAGATTGTTTTAAGCTATTGAAATCGTAGGGTGGAATATAAAAAAGGCTTATCGGTTTTATGGATAAGGGCGGCGTGACGGCCAGGTGGGATTCGGTCGGGGTTCGGTGATTTTGGTTGGGTGATGAGTGAGGCCAGTGTCGCCGCTGGATTCCCGCCTTCGCGGGAATGACGAAGTGGTGTGCAGGGTAAATCACTTCTTGCGAGCAGATGGTTTACAGGATTGGGCTTGGGCTTTTTGATGTTGCCGTTGCTTTTGACTTGCCTCCCCTCCGGCAGCGCCGAGCATCGCAGTGAGGGCCGGGGTTTCGGCGCAAGGGTGTTTGAGCGTAGCGAGTTCCCTGGAGCCAGCCGGCCCTCACGAGAAGCGTAGGGAACCCCGAAAGGGGCGCTGTCGCAGGGTCGCCTTTCTTTTGGTTACTTTTCTTTGGCGAAGCAAAGAAAAGTAACGTGCTCCGGCCACCGCCGGAATCCAAACATCCGCGCCGCAAGGCGCTAATACGCCCACAACAATATTAACCAGCCCCGCCACCCCGGATTCCCGCCTGGCGGCTCCATCCGGGCTACACGGTGGTTCTTGCCAGCAAAGGCCATCTGCGACGTCCGCCGGAATGACAAGATGGTGGACACGCTAGCGAGCAGCCAGTGCCGCCTCTCCCCCCAAAAGGCCCCCCCTTATGCGTAACACCCCTGATGCCTGAAAATCTTGATTTTCAGTACCATCGCGCCCATATAAGGCAAAACCTAATCCGCGCGTGGTCACAAGCCGCTGCGTGGGCCCGATTCCAACAAAGCGTCCGCCGTGAATACCCCGGCAGTGATGCCCGAGCCACCCGTTCAGGTAAGCATCTGTCATGCAAGAACAACGTCAAGCCATTCAACGTCTGGATTACACCCCGCCCGCCTTTCTGATCGACCGCGTCGATCTGACTTTTGAGCTGGAAGAAACCAATACCCGCGTGCTGTCACGCCTGGTACTCAAGCGCAATCCAGCACACCCCAATGCCAGCGCGCCGCTGGTGCTCGATGGTGAAGAACTCACGCTGGAGAGCATCAAACTGGATGGCAAGGCGCTGGATGCCAGCGCGTTTGTGCTGGCTGATACCAGCCTGACCATCCCGACCCTGCCGGATGAGTGCATTCTGGAAATCGCCACGCGCGTCAATCCGCTGGCCAATACCGCGCTCTCCGGCTTGTATGTGTCCAACGGCAACTTCTTTACGCAGTGCGAAGCCGAAGGTTTCCGCCGCATCACCTGGTATCTGGATCGCCCGGATGTCATGGCCAAGTTCACCACCACCATCATTGCGGACAAAACCCGCTACCCGGTGCTGCTGGGCAACGGCAACCGCGTGGATCAAGGCCAGATGGACCGCAATCGCCATTGGGTGAAATGGGTTGATCCGTTCAAAAAGCCGGCGTACCTGTTTGCGCTGGTGGCCGGCAAGCTGGTAGTGCTGGCGGATCGCCACACCACGGCCAGCGGCAAGAATGTGAACGTGGAAGTCTGGGTTGAGCCGGGCGATGTCGAAAAATGCCACCACGCACTGGCGTCCGCCAAGGCGGCCATGCAGTGGGACGAAGAACGGTTTGGCCTTGAATACGATCTGGATACCTACATGATCGTGGCCGTGAGCGACTTCAATATGGGCGCCATGGAAAACAAGGGGTTGAACATTTTCAACACCAAGTACGTGCTGGCCCGGCCCGAAACCGCCACCGACGTGGACTTTGACGGCATTGAAGCCGTAGTCGGCCACGAGTATTTCCATAACTGGACCGGCAACCGTGTCACCTGCCGTGACTGGTTCCAGTTGTCCTTGAAAGAAGGCCTGACCGTGTTCCGCGATCAGGAATTCTCCAGCGATATTGGCAGCCGCGCCGTGCAACGGATCGGCAATGTGCGCACGCTGCGTGAGTACCAGTTCCCGGAAGATGCGGGCCCGCAAGCGCATCCGGTGCGGCCTGATTCTTACCTTGAAATCAACAACTTCTATACAGCCACGGTGTACGAGAAAGGCTCTGAAGTGGTGCGTATGATCCAGACCCTGGTGGGCCGTGAAGGCTTTCGCAAAGGCATGGATTTGTACTTCAAGCGCCACGATGGTCAAGCCGTCACCTGCGACGACTTTGTCGCAGCCATGGCGGATGCCAACAACGCGGACCTCTCCCAGTTCAAGCGCTGGTACAGCCAGTCCGGCACACCCCGGCTGGATGTCGAAGGCGTCTACGATGCCGCAGCCCGCACCTTTACGTTGACCGTGAATCAAAGCTGCCCGGCCACGCCTGGTCAGCCGGAAAAGCAACCGTATCTGATCCCGTTTGCCCTGGGCCTGATCGATCGCACCACCGGCGCAGAACTGCCGCTGACGCTGCAAGGCGAAACCGGGCCAGGCGCCACCAGCCGTGTACTGCAACTGAAAGACGCCACCGAACGCCTGGTGTTCGTGAATGTCGCCAGCCACCCGGTACCGTCTTTGCTGCGTGACTTCTCTGCCCCGGTCAAACTGGATTACCCCTACACGGACGAGGATCTGGTCTTCCTGATCGCCAACGACACCGATCCGTTTGCCCGCTGGGAAGCCGCCAATACCTACCTGACACGCCTGTTGCTGCAGCGTTACCAGCAAGAAGGCGGCAACACCGCCGCCCCGGCGCAACTGGTCTCGGCTTTCGAAAAACTGCTGACGCAGGATCGGCTTGATCCGGCGCTGGTGGCGCTGATGCTGCAATTGCCGAGCGAGCAATTCCTGTTCGAGTCCCTCTCTGACGTGGACCCGAGCCGCCTGCATGCCGTGCGCCTCTCGCTCAAGCAATCTTTGGCCCGTGAACTGCGCGGCCCGTTGCTGGCGACGTATCAGCGCCTGCACAGCACCGCGCCGTATGTGTACAACGCCGCCGAAGCCGGTCGTCGCAGCCTGCAGAACGTGGCGCTGGATTATCTTGCCGAACTGGACGAACCGCGCATTACCGAACTCTTGACCAACCAGTATCGCCATGCGGACAACATGACCGACAAACTGGCCGCGCTCTCTGCGTTCAGCCAGCGCGAAGGCGGCGATCAATACCTGGCCGACTTTGCCACCATGTGGCAAGACGACCCGCTGGTGATGGACAAGTGGTTCACCCTGCAAGCGTTGTCTGACCGCCCCGGCGCGCTGACTCGCGTGCAGCAGTTGATGAACCATCCGGCCTTCGCACTGACCAACCCGAACAAGGTGCGCTCGCTGATTACCGCGTTCTGCAACCGCAACCTGGCGCATTTTCATGCTGCGGACGGTTACGGTTATGCCTTTGCCGCAGACCGCGTGCTGGACCTGGACAAGATCAACCCGCAAATTGCAGCCCGCCTGGCCGCGTGTTTCAACCGCTGGACCCGGGTTGAGCCGCAACGCCGCGCCATGATGAAGGCGGAACTGGAACGTGTTGCCAGCCAGCAAGGTTTGTCGCCAGATACTTACGAGATTGTATCCAAGGCGCTGCAAGCCGGCGCGTAAGGGGTGAACGGCCAGCCTGTCAGGCTGGCCGCACCAGCATGGCTCACCCAGGCATACAAACAACACCGTCGTCTGGCTGTACGTGGATTTGATTCACAGCGGCCAGCAAAACGGCTATTTTGCACTTGCATAAAACTGCAAGAACGGTGCTTCAACGATGGCGCCGGTCAACTGCATTTTTTGCGTTTTTCCATAAACATCAACAAGATAAAGTTGTGGTTACGTCGTTGAACTTACCCGGAATCCTGCCACGTCATGGTCAAGAAGCGTTTTGAAGACACGCGTGAGCATTTGCTCGCAATTGGTGAACACATCATCCTCGGCAAAGGCTTTGCCGCGGTGGGTCTTGCTGAAATCCTGGCTACGGCAGATGTGCCCAAGGGTTCGTTCTACCACTACTTTGCCTCGAAAGAAGCGTACGGCGTAGCCTTGCTGGAACGCTATTTCGCCAACTATCTGGAAGACGCCAAGCTGCGCCTGAATGCGCCCAACGGCACGGCGCACGACCATCTGCTCGAATTCTTTGACGCCTGGCAGGGCAAATCCTGCGGCAATACCGTGCCCTGTCTGGTGGTGAAACTGGCGGCCGAAGTGGCCGACCTGTCTGACACCATGCGCGCTGCGCTGCAAAGCGGCTGTAATCACATTGTGGCCGCGCTGGAACGCACGGTAGTCCGTGGGCAGGAAGCAGGCGACATCAACAAGCAGCAACCCGCCGCCGTGCTTGCGCTGGCCATTTACGAAATGTGGCTGGGCGCCAGCCTGATGACCAAGCTACGCCGCGACCGCGTGGCGCTGGAAACGGCCATGGCGGTGACCCGGCAGCTGATTGCAGTGTGAGCTCGTGCCCGATTTGGCGTGCAAGAACACCCTGTTCTCTGGCACACCACCATTTCGTCATTCCTGCGAACGCAGGAATCCAGGTTGTAATGACTGTGCTGAAGGCACTGAAAATGGTTTGCCGCCCACCCACGGTGGGCGTCGCCTCGGCGGCCCCCAGCCTGCCCGCCTGCGCGGGCATGACGAGTCAAAGAGACATCACCCTCAATCTGCTTTCTGCTTTTTCCCGCTATCGTTATTCCAAAAAATAATTGACCGGTCTAATTGAAAACACATGATGCCGCGCGCATCTAAAACCGCGCATAGATACCCCACCCCGGTTTCTTTACCCTTACCCCTTCTACCAAAGGAAGTCTCATGTCTCTGGATAAACTGCTCACGCCGGTCAAGGTCGGCCATGTTGAACTGGCTAACCGCCTGGCCATGGCCCCGCTGACCCGCTCGCGCGCCAGCAAGCCGGGCGAGAACCCGACAGAACTGAACGCCACGTACTACGCCCAGCGTGCCAGCGCCGGCCTGATCGTGACCGAAGCCACCCAGATTTCGCAGCAAGGCCAGGGCTATGCCTGGACGCCAGGCATCTATACCGATGCACAAGAAGCTGGCTGGAAAAGCGTGGTAGACGGCGTGCATGCCAAGGGTGGCAAGCTGTCCCTGCAACTGTGGCACGTGGGCCGCATCTCTCACCGTCTGCTGCAACCTGACGGCCAGGCGCCGGTCTCGGCCAGCGCGATCCAGGCCTCAAACTCCACTTGCTTTGTCGTGCAAGAAGACGGTACCCCGGCCACCGTACCGTGCGATGCCCCGCGCGCGCTGGAAACCGCGGAACTGCCGGGAATTGTTGCCTCTTACGTGGCCGCGACCCAGCGTGCCCAACGCGCTGGCTTTGATTTTGTAGAAATCCATTCCGCCAATGGCTATCTGTTGCACCAGTTCCTGGCAACGGGCACCAACCAGCGTACCGACCAATACGGTGGCAACCTGGAAAACCGCGCCCGCCTGCTGCTGGAAGTGCTGGACGCGGTTGTTGCCGAGATCGGTGCAGATCACGTTGGCGTGCGCCTCTCTCCGGCTTTCCCCGGTCACGACATTATCGATACCGAATCCGAAGCCATGACGCTCTATCTGGCGACCGAATTCAGCAAGCGCGGCATTGCCTACCTGCATATTGCCGAGCCGGACTGGGTCGGCGGCAAGCCGCTGTCTGATGAGTTCCGCCGTGGTATCCGCCAGAACTTCACCGGTGCCATCATCACTTGCGGCGGTTACACCGCCGAAAGCGGCGAAGCCCGCCTGGCGCAAGGTGTAGCCGACGTCATCGGTTACGGTCGCCCTTACATTGCCAACCCGGATCTGGTCGAACGTTTCCGTCTTGGCGCGGCACTCAATACACCAGATCAATCCACCTTCTACGGTGGCGCAGAAAAGGGTTACACCGACTACCCGTTCCTGGGCTAATTCACCCTCTCCTCCTGGCCGGCCGCTGTTCACACGGCCGGAAACACCGTCCAGTGTCGGCTTTTCCATCCCCGGAAAAGCACGGCCTGGCGGTGTTTTTTTTGGCGATTGACCAGCGTTCATCCGGTTTTTGAGCAAAAGACCGCAAGCCAGGCACTATCCCCAATCGAAACGAGGGGTCCAGTTCGCGTAGAATCCGCTTTTACGCTCAAGGAATGCTTCATGTACCAGGTTATTGCTTCCGATCTCGACGGCACCTTGCTCAATGCCGATCACATGGTCGATGCCTACACGGCAGAAACCCTGCGTCTCTTGCAAGCGCAAGGCGTGCATTTTGTGATCGCCACCGGCCGTCATTACCTGGATGTGCGCGGCATTCGTGACGTACTGGGCGTGCGGGCGTATCTGATTACCTCCAACGGCGCGCGCGTGCACGATTGGGATAACCGCCTCGTCTACGCAGAAAACCTGGAGCCGGAAGTCGCCCGCCAGTTGCTGCAACCCGAATTCTCTGAGGGCACTCATCTGAACGTGTATCTGGATGAGCAATGGCTGGCCGGTTCCCAAGCGCAATGGCTGGCCGACCTGCACCAGGACTCGGGCTTTAGCTATGAACTGGCCGATCTGCCCAATCACTCCGGCGAAGGCATCGCCAAGGTGCTGTACATTGCTGAGCACGAACACCTGCTGACCGTTGAAGAAAAACTGATCGAACGCTTTGGGGATGAGTTGTACGTCACCTTCTCCATGCCCGATTGCCTGGAAGTGATGGCGCCTACCGTCTCCAAGGGCCACGCGCTGACCGCCGTGCTGGCGGAGTTGGGCATCCCGGCCGCAGACTGCGTGGCTTTCGGCGATGGCCCCAACGATATCCAGTTGCTGCAAACCGCCGGCCACCCGTTTGTCATGGGCAACGCCAACCCGCGCCTGACCGATGCCCTGCCGCACGTGCCGCAAATTGGTTTGAACACCGACGCCGGTGTGGCCCATCAGTTGCGCAAGCTGTTTCATATGGCAGAACCCAAGAACTAAGAACGGGTAACCGCCAGACGCAAAAAAGGCGCGGAAAATTCCGCGCCTTTTTGTTTGCCGCCCTGACAGGTGATGGATTTACTCCGCCAGCGAACCCACCAGCGAGCGGAAATTACCCGTAGCAGCGTCATACTGATATAACTCGCCACGTTCAATATCAAAGTACCAGCCGACCAGGAACAGCTTGCCCTGGGCGACGGCTTCGGCAATGAACGGAAAGCTCATCAGATTATCCAGCGAGACCACGATCGCCGCCATTTCGCAGGCACGAACCTGTTCGGCCAGCGGTTTGTCGCCGTAGTTGTCCAGCACGTACTGGCGAGCGCTTTCGGCCATGCGCACCCAGCGACCGACAAAATTGGCTTCCGTCTTCGGGTTGTAACCCTTGAGCAACGCGCCAATACCGCCGCAGGACGAATGCCCCAGCACGATGATGCGTTTGACTTGCAGATCACACACGGCAAATTCAATCGCCGAGGACACACCATGATAGGTGCCGTCTTTTTCGTACGGCGGCACCAGGTTGGCCACGTTGCGCACCACGAACATGTCGCCCGGGTTGCAATCGGTCAAAAGGGCCGGGTCCACGCGGGAGTCCGAACAGCCAATCACCAGCGAAGTGGGGCTCTGGCCACGCTTGAGTTGTTCAAAAAGATTGGTGTCCTGCCCAAAATATTTGCCCTGGAAGCGGTGAAACCCGTCTACCAGTTTTTTTAGTTCGTCCATGCCATCTCCCGGGTCTGGTACAGCGCGCCCGCAGGCGCAGCACATTTTGCGGGTCGATTCTAACTGAGTAGTGTTTGAAACATGGCTACAGCTCGCGCAAAAAATCGAAACATTCGTTCTTTTCTTATAGCCGGAATGGAATAAAACAGACCCTTTGAACGTTCCCTTCACGGGCGACCAAAGGCTTGTAAACTGCCTTCAGCGGCGCATTCGGCTCATATTCAAAATTATTGAACAAATTGGCCTGAACTTTTCGCTGGCATCAGGTACCAACCCGCCGATATAGTGCAACTCGATTCGATTTTTGATAACCACTCACGCATTGAGGTATCCGGACAATGAAACGCACGCGTTACGACGGCTTTCATATCGCCTTGCACTGGCTGATCGCCGCACTGATCGTGGCCGCGTTTGGTCTGGCGCTCTATATCGACACGCTGCCACTGTCGCCACTCAAGTTCCGCCTGTACTCGTATCACAAGTGGATGGGCATTTCGGTACTGATCCTGGTGGCTGTACGCGTGATCTGGCGGCACACCAAGGGCGTACCGGCGCCGCTACCCAACCAGCCGCGCTGGCAGGTGGTCGTGGCCAATGCCACGCATCATTCGCTCTATCTGCTGATGTTTGTCCTGCCTCTGGTGGGCTGGGCCATGAGCTCGGCCAAGGGTATCCCGGTGGTATTGTTCGGCGTGCTGCCGCTGCCCAACTGGGTGCCGGTGGATCACGATCTGGGCGAGATTCTGGAAACCGCACATAAAACCCTGGCCTGGATTCTGGCCGCGCTGGTGGCCATGCATGCTGCCGCTGCCATCAAGCACCATGTCATCGACAAGGACGACACCCTGCGCCGTATGTTGCCGGGTAAGTCCTGAAGCCCGTATTCCCGCTGTTACATCCAGTCCGACGACTGATTTGACTGATCGATTTGATTTATGTGGAACCCGACAATGAAAAAACGTTTTCTGACCTCCGTGATCCTGGCTGCCGGCCTTGGCCTTGCCAGCGTGTCTGCTCTGGCAGCGCAAACACTGGTGCCGGCACAAAGCAAAATCGGCTTTGCCTTCAAGCAAATGAACGTGCCGGTAGAAGGCAGCTTCAAGCGCTTTGATGCCAACGTGAACTTTGATCTGGCCAAGCCGGAAAAAACCCAGGCTACCATCAATGTCGATCTGACCAGCATTGACGTGGGCAGCGCCGACGGCAACAAGACCACCCAGGGCAAAGACTGGTTCAACACCACTGCCACCCCTAAAGCCACCTTTGTCGCCAGCAGCGTCAAGGCGCTGGGCGGCGGCAAGTTTGAGGCGCGTGGCAAGCTTACGATCAAAGGCGTCAGCAAGGACATCGTGGCCCAGCTGACCGCCAAACAGGACGGCGCCAATCTGGATGTGGAAGGCAGCTTCCCCATGATGCGCCTGCAATACAAGATCGGTGATGGCGAATGGGCTGACACCGGCACCGTGGCCGACGAAGTCACAGTGAAGTTCAAGCTGGTTCTGGCGGGCAAGCCCAACTGAACCAGACTTCAACCCGGCCAGCCTCACCGGCCGGGTTAAAACAAACCATCAACACGTAGTTTATTTACTCTCTACTCAGGAAAAACCATGAAACTGAAACTTGCTGCCATCGCCCTGGCTTGCGTTGCCTCTGCAGCTTTTGCTGCCCCGCAAACCCTGGAACTGGATTCCTCCCACACCCAGCCGTACTTTGAAATTGGTCACTTTGGTTACTCCAACCAGATGGGTCGTTTCGACAAGGCCACCGGTACGGTTGTGGTTGATCTGGAAAAGAAAACCGGTTCGCTCGATGTCTCCATCGACGTGAGCAGCCTGTCCACCGGCTGGGCCGCACGCGACAAGCACCTGAAGAGCCCGGATTTCTTCAACGCCGAGAAATTCCCGGCCATGACCTTCAAGTCGACCGATTTCAAGTTTGACGGCGACAAGCTGGTGGCCGTGAACGGTAACTTCACCCTGCTGGGCGTGACCAAGCCGCTGACCCTGAACATCGCCAACTTCCATTGCGGCGATCATCCGATGATGAAGAAGTACTGGTGCGGCGCTGAAGCCACCGCCACCATCAAGCGTAGCGACTTTGGCATGACCACCTTCGTCCCGGCCGTGTCGGACGAAGTGAAGCTGACTATTCCGGTTGAAGCTGGCGCCAAGTAATTTGCACGGCGAAGAGGGCCCCCCTTCACCACGCACTTTCGCCACGCATTGGTCGCAAAAAAGCCCACGCAAACACGTGGGCTTTTTTCATCATGCCTGCGCCGCCGTCAGCACTCCAGCCGTCCAGCCAGCCAGTCAGAGATGCGCGTATCCGTGCGCAGCCGGTCTATCCACCAGGCCAGCGCCCTGCCCGGCTGGTTGTTGCGCCAGACGGCGTGAAAACGCGGCACATGCTGCGGCCCAGCCGGGGTTTTCTCGATCAAGCGCCCTGCTGCCAGCTCCTGCCGGATCATGCAGCGCGGCAAATAACCGCAGCCCAGACCCGCCAACTGGGCCTGCAATTTGGTGCGGGCATCATGCACCGTGAGCGTTTCTTGCCCTTGCAGAATATTGACCGTCCGCGGCACCAGCGAGCGCGAGCTATCGGCCACGGCAATCACCCGGTATTGCTGGATCAGATCGGCCGGCAAGGGATCAGGCACTTGCGCCAACGGGTGCGTGGGCGCCACCGCAAACACAAATTCGACGTCGCCAATATCATGATTGGTAAAGCCGCTGCCGTGCGCCGTATCCATAGAGACACCAATGGCCAGGTCAGCGCGGTGATCAATCAGGGCGTCCCACATACCGGCCAGGGCTTCGTGCAAAAACCGCAGCCGCGTACCAGAATTGCATTGGTCAAATGCCTGAATCCACGGCGTGATGACGGAGAACGGCACCATGGTATCGATGGCGATACGCAGCTCTGGCTCCCAGCCGGTCGCCACCCGTTTGACGCGGTACTCCAGGTCCGATGCTGCCCGCAGCAAATGGCGGCCTTGTTCCAGCAGGGTTTCCCCGGCCGGGGTCAGCCGCGCGCGGTGGCCGGAACGGTCAAACAGTTGCACGCCCATCTCATCTTCAAGTTTTTTGATGATATAGGTAACGGCCGAGGGGACGCGGTGCACCTCTTCCGCCGCAGCGGCAAAGCTGCCTTTGCGGGCAATGGCATCGAGTATTTCAAGGGCTTCCAGATTCAGGCGCAACATGAATAATTATCCCGAATTACGCAATAGAGTTATGCAGATCGGCGCTTATCTTTGCCAATATCTTGAATATAATACATCACATGTTCAACGCAACTGAAGGAGCTACACCATGATCACGCTACGCAAAGCCCAAGACCGCGGCCACGCCAACCACGGCTGGCTGGATAGCTGGCACAGCTTCTCGTTTGCCGGTTACCAGGATAACAACCACGTGCACTTTGGCCCCTTGCGCGTTATTAACGAAGACCGTGTCGCCGCCGGCCAGGGCTTTGGCTCTCACCCGCACCGCGATATGGAAATCATCAGCTACGTACTGGAAGGCGAGCTGGAGCATAAGGACAACATGGGCAATGGTTCGATCATCAAGCCGGGCAACGTGCAGCGCATGAGCGCCGGAACTGGCGTGGTGCACTCGGAATACAACCCGTCCAAAACCAACGGGGTGCATTTTTTGCAAATCTGGATCATCCCGAACAAGGCTGCACCGGCTTCTTACGAGGAAAAAACCTTCCCGGAAGAAGACAAGCGGGGCAAGTTGCGATTGGTAGCCAGCGAGACTGGCGAGAATGGCTCAGTCACGATCAATCAGGATGCAAAGCTGTACATTGGCCTGTTTGACGGCGCAGAAACCACCACGCTGCCGGTGAACCCGGAACGCCTTGTGTACGTGCATGTGGCGCGCGGGTCAGTGACGGTGAACGGCCAGGCGCTGACGACCGGAGACGCCGCCAAGCTGCGTGCGGAAAGCGCGGTAACGCTGAGCCAGGGGACCGATGCTGAAGTGCTGGTGTTTGATTTGCCGCAATTGCAATAAGCCTGAACACGCAGAGTTGCAACTCAAAACCGACCGTTCCTGATGGAACGGCCGGTTTTTTTATGGTCGTATTCCACCCTCCAAATACCGCATTGGTATTCCCTGGCTCCGGGGTTCGAGACATCGCAACGTCAGCCCCGTCTTGCCTGCTTGCCCTCACACCCAATCCACAACAGGCATGGGGCGGGCGGCAAAAACGCACTTGCTGGTGCCGGTTGTGCTTTTCCCTTTTGAAATAGCGAACGCGGCGCTGAAAACCATTTTATGGAAAGGATATTCAATGACCCAATGGCATCAGGCAAAACGCTCCTGGTGGCTGTTTGTCGTTTTTGGCGTGATTTCAGTCTTGTTTGGCCTCAGCACGCTCTCCTGGCCGCTGGAATCCGGCATCGACCTGGCTTGGGCTTTCGGCTTTGTAGCAATGGCAGAAGGCATTGCGGGTATGTTTGCCCTCTATGATAACGAGGCGCACGCGTGCAACGGCTGGTTGCTGATTTACTCGGTCATTTCCATGCTGTTTGGCATTATCGCGATCACGCAACCCGAGGCAACCGCCGGTATTTTGTTCATATGCCTGTCAGTGTGGCTACTGGCAGCCGGTATTTACCGCCTGGCATTTGCGCTTGCGGTGCGCAAAGATATCAACGGGAAATGGCTCGTTATCCTCAGCGGCATTCTCTGCATCGCCCTGGCAATCTTGATGCTGACCTCGTCCACGGCCAGTTTGCTGACAGTCACACCCTGGATTGGGGGGGCCACCATTGCGTATGGCCTTATCCAGATCACTGCCGGCCATTGTCTACACAGATGGCGCCTCTGACATCGTTGTGAACTACCCGGCCCCGGCGTTTAACGCCGGGGAACTGGAAAGGCGACACAACCCGGATGTGCGGTGGTCCAATCTACAAGGGTTTGACCACCCACTTCAACCCGTCATCCTCGGGATGTTTGTGGATCTCAAAACCCAGACGCCGCATGAAGGTCAGCATATTGCTGTTGCTGCTCAGCACTTCGCCTTCTACCGTCGATAAACGCATATCCCGCGCGGCATTGAACAGCACTTCCATCAGCCGTCCGCCCAGGCCCTTACCCTGCCACTGATCGTCAATCACGATGGCAAATTCGCAGCTATCGTTATCCACATTCACCACAAAGCGCGCCACGGCGACAATCATCTCGCCCTTGTCACCTTGTACGGTGGAGACCAACGCCATTTCGCGGGCGTAATCAATCTGGGTAAAGCGCACCAGTTGCGATTGGGAGAGCGCCTTGAGCGTGCTCATATAGCGGTTGTAACGGGTTTCTTCCGATAGCCCGTCCACAAAGCGCACGATCATTTCCGCGTCTTCCGGGCGGATGGGGCGGATAGTCATCGGCATGCCGGTTTTCAGTTGCGTGACCTGAACCAGATGCGAGGGGTACGGGTGGATGGCCATATGGCCGTAGCGGCGCGCTTCAGATGAGACGGGGGCCAGCAAAATGCGGGCATCCAGCGCAATGGCGCCGTTTTCGTCGGCAATCAGCGGATTGATATCCAGGTGCTGTACCTGCGGGAACTCGCACAGCATCTCAGAGATACGCAGCAGGATATCCTTCACGCTTTCCACGTCGGCGGGTGGCCGGTTACGGAATTCGCCCAGCATGTTCTTCACGCGGGTGCGGCGGATCAGGTTATCGGCCAGGTAATCATTGAGCGGCGGCAGTGCCACGGCCACATCGTTAAAGACTTCTACGCCCACGCCGCCCGCCCCAAAGCTGATGACCGGACCAAAGGCCGGATCATGCGTGGCCCCGACCATCAGCTCCCTGCCGTTTTTGCGGCTGATCATGGGTTGCACGGTCAGGCCGCGCACCCGGTCGCCAAAACGCTCTCGGGCGCGGGCCAACATGCGCGTGGCTTCGGTCGAGACGGCCATCAGCGTGGTCAGATTCAGCACCACGCCATCAAAATCAGTTTTGTGGGTCAGGCCCACCACATCGAGCTTGAGTACCACCGGCAGACCCACGCCCATGGCGGCAGTCACGGCGGCTTCTGCGGTGGCGGCGCGCACGGTGGTGGTGACGGGGATATGAAACGCGCGCAACAAGGCTTTGGATTCAAGTTCATCGAGCATATCCCGGCCGTTGCCAATGGCCGCGTCGACGATCATGCGGGCGGACTCCATATCCGGCGCGTCCCACTCACCCAGCGGGCCTGGGGTTTGCAGCAAGAGTTGCTGGCTGTATTGCCAGGATGCCAAAGACCAAAAGACTTCGACCGCGTGTTCTGGCGTGCTGAAAAACGCCATATTATGTTTGGCCAGCAATTTGCGGCTGGCCTGCACTTTCTTGCCGCCAATCCACGCCAGCAACAGCGGTTTGTCGGTGGCTTTGGCCAGGGTAATCATGGCCTCCGCCGTGGCCATATGGTCGGTGCCCATTTGCGGCGTGAACACGACCAGCACGCCATCGATGTTTTCGTCTTCCAGCGCGGCTTCGGTCGCGGAATGAAAACGGGCAGCAGAGGCATTACCCAGAATGTCGATCGGGTTGTCGTGGCTGGATTGCGCCGGTAAAAAGCCATCCAGCCGGGTGATGGTGGCCGGGCTCAGGCGCGGTAGCGGAATATGCAGATCGCCCGCCCGGTCCACCGCCATCATGCCGGCGCCAATGCCGTTGGTAATGACCGCCAGCCGACGGCCGCGCGTGCGGTAGTTGCGTGGCAACACGCGCGCAGCAATGAACAATTGATTGATGGAGCGCAAACGCAGCACGCCAGCACGGCGCAAGGCGTTGTCGAACACCTCATCGCTGCCGATCAGCCGCTCTGAATGAGTGCGCCCCAGTTTCTCGCCACCATCGTAGCGCCCCACTTTGAGCACCATCACCGGTTTGGTCCGCGCCGCCGCCCGCAAGGCAGACATGAATGTGCGTGCGTCGCTGACATCTTCGACATACAGCAAAATGCTGCGGGTTTTGGGATCAGAGACGAGGTAATCCAGCGTCTCGCCCACATCCATATCCACAGCCGAACCCAGCGAGATGACCGACGAGAACCCCACATCCTGGGACTCGGCCCAATCCAGAATGGCCGAAGCCACGGAAGAAGATTGGGACACCAGCGCCATGCTGCCCGGCTTGATGGCACCGGCGTAATTGCCACTATTGAGCTTGCTGACGGGCCGCGCCTGACCAAACACGGTCGGGCCCAGCAAACGCACGTTGTATTGGCGGCAAATGACCAGAATCTTGTCGAGCAGATCACGGGATTTATCCGCCGTACCAACAAAGTCACACGACATGATGACAATGCCCTTGACGCCATGGCGGCAGCTCTCGGTCACCATGTCGATCAAGGTACGCTGCGGCGTGGTGATGATCACCAGATCTACCGGCTTGGCAATCTTGCTGATGCTCTTGTGCGCTTTGTGGCCCTGGACTTCCGGGTGTTTGAGGTTCACCGGGTACAGCAAGCCCGGATAACCGCCCTCCAGCAGGTTGGCGAACACCGTAGTGCCCACCGCGCCCTCGGTGGCCGACGCGCCAATGACGGCAATCGAGGCAGGTTCAAACAGCGGCGTGAGATAGTGTTGTTTCATGGGGTCTGGGCCTGGGCATGCATATACTGACGCGCCGCGAGCAAGGGGTCGCACTCACTCGTCATGATATGCGAAAAACCCCACCCGCCTGCGCCGTCGGGGATCAGGTAAAACGGCTACTTGAAGCATATTCCATGCCCATTTCTGCCCCATGACCCTGCGCAAATGGTCGGACTGACCTGCACAGTTGGGCGCACGCCGTTATAATCACGCGGTTTGTATTTATTCTTTCATTACTCCACCCACTGAACATTCAGGATTGTTACTCATGGATATCAGCAAGATTCCCGTCGGCAAAGACGTGCCGAACGATTTCAACGTCATCATCGAAATCCCGGCCAACGCAGCGCCGATCAAGTACGAGCACGACAAGGAATCGGGCGCCGTGTTTGTGGACCGTTTCATGGGCACCTGCATGTTCTACCCGATGAACTACGGCTACATTCCGCACACCCTGGCCGAAGATGGTGATCCGGTAGACGCCCTGGTGTACACCCCGTTCCCGCTGATCCCGGCGGCCGTGATCCGTTGCCGCGCCATTGGCATGCTCAAGATGGAAGACGAATCCGGTATCGATGCCAAGCTGGTGGTGGTTCCGGTCGACAAGCTCTGTCAGATGACCAAGGGCATCCAGAAGCTGGAAGACCTGCCGGCCCTGTTGCTGGAACAGATCAAGCACTTCTTTGAGCACTACAAAGATCTGGAACCGGGCAAGTGGGTCAAGGTACAAGGCTGGGGCAACAAGGAAGACGCTCACGCCGAGATCGTGGCCGGTATCAAGCGCGCCGAAGGCTGATTACCCACGCCTTTGTGTGCTGATGCGATTTAGCCGCACAGTCAAAAGCCAGTCACCCGACTGGCTTTTTTCATGCCCGCCGCCAGGCCAAACCCGCACCTGGTCGGAAACGGCCCTTCCTGACGACCAAATAAGTATTTCTTAATATAACGGTAAAATAAATCGCCTACCCTCTTCGCCAGCCGACTACCCCATATTGCAACGCACCATAGGACCGGGAGAGGAAGATGATGACTGCTACCGCCTCCAGAAGTGTCTTTACCAAGACAAACAAAGGTTCGCTTGAAATCACCGAGCGCGCCCACGGCCTGCCCGCGCGTTTGCGCCGTGCGTTGATCCTGGTGGATGGTGCGCGTGATACCTCGGCCATCAGCGCCATGATGCCCGGTGAGGATATGGAACGCATGCTGGGAGAGTTGCACAGCATGGGGTTTATCCAGGGGGGCAGCAACGCGGCAGCGCGTGCCCCGCAAAGTGCACCTGCAGCGCGCCCCACACCCGTCGCAGCGCCCGCCCCTGCCCCGGTTGCCGCCCCGGTAGTGGATGCTGCGCCGGCCGCCGAACCCGTCGCTGCGACACCCGCGCCAGCCGGCCACGCACTGGATACCGCGCTCATTCATCAGGTCAAAGTATTGATGATTGAAAGCGCCCAGCAGTTTCTGGGCTTGATGGCCAAGCCGCTGATTGCGGAAATCGAATCTGTGCACGATGCCGTTTCACTGAAAACGGCCATTGCCCGCTGGAACATCAGCCTGCGCCAGTCGCACAAAGCTGCGCAACACGCGGACCAATACGTATTGGCCGTCAAGACCCTGGTCGGCATCTAGGCTGGCGTATTCACACGCCGCGGTTCGGGCAGGCTTGAAGCGCGCGCCCCTGGCACTCATCTAACAACGATAAGCGGCATGCCGGCGCGTGGCCGGGACCGCCAACCGGGGCAATGACGATGACTTCCAGACTGAAAATTGATTTTGTATCCGATGTGTCTTGCCCATGGTGCGCCATTGGGCTGAACGCGCTGGAGCGCGCGCTAGCGCAGATCGGGCCTGAGATTGAAACCGATCTCTATTTCCAGCCGTTTGAGCTGAACCCGCAAATGGTGCCGGAAGGCCAGGACATTGGCGAGCATCTGGCGCAGAAGTACGGTTCAACACCAGAGCAATCGGCCAAAAACCGCGAAGGCATTCGTGCCCGGGGTGAAGAAGTGGGCTTTGTGTTCAACATGGATAAGCGCGGCCGGATCTACAACACCTTTGATGCGCACCGCCTGTTGCACTGGGCGGGTGAAGAGGGCAAACAGCGCGAACTCAAGCACGCGCTGTTCAAGGCGTATTTCACCGACGGCCAGAACCCTGGCGATCACGCCTTGCTATTGCGCGTAGCCGGTGAAGTGGGCCTGGATACCGAACGCGCCCGGGCTATCCTGGCATCTGATGAATTTGCCAGCGATGTGCGCCAGGCGGAGTTGTTTTATCAGCAAAACGGTATTCATGCCGTGCCTGCGGTGATCATTAATGATCGACATCTGATTCAGGGCGGGCAACCGGTAGAGGTGTTTGAACAGGCTTTGCGGCAGATTGCGGCAGGGGCGTGAGGCTGCTTGGGCAGCCGGCTTTGTTCCACTGTCTTGTCATTCCTGCGGAGGCGAGAATCCAGCTACGCCACAGGCTAAGGCCCTGACCGCTTATCCTGCTCCACTGACTCTTCTCTGCTGACTCGTCATTCCTGCGGAAGCAGGAATCCAGTCCGGCCACCGCAGGTGGCCTTTGCGGAAAGGAGCCACTTCGTAGCCCGGATGAAGGGCGCGCCCCTCGGTGGGTGCCCCCACAAAGCCACTTGATGTACCAAATGGCGGTTGCAGCGGGGTGGCCGGGAATCCGGGGTAGCTGGCCTGGTTAAGATTGTGATGGGTGTTAGCGCCTGACGGCGCGGTGTTTTGATACCGGCGGTAGCCGGAGCACGTTACTTTCTTTGGGGCCGCCGAGGTGCTTCGCCAGCCTCGGCGGCCCCAAAGAAAGTAACCAAAGAAAAGGCGACCCTGCGACAGCGCCCTTCGGGTTCCCTACGCTTCTCGCAAGGCGCGGCGCTGCCAAAAGGGAGGCACGTCAAAAACAACAGCAACTTCAAAAACACCCCCAACCCCGCTGCCTGCAAGAAGCAGCAGACTCTGCTTCTCTCTCCTCTCTCGCAACGGAACAACCAAACCTACCGCGGCTCTTGCCCCGGTCGGTACATCCGGAACAGCATCTCTGGCTTGATCTCAAAATAATCCGCCGGGCCACCCCCACGTAAAACAGGGCTGGCCGCCGCCGTGTCGTACACCCCGTCTCGCAGCAGATGGCGGGCAATGTAAACGCCCACCACCTCCCCCAATACCAGCCAGGTATTGGTCTCGACCCCGCCGGCCGAGGCCAGCCGGATAATCTGGCTCACCCGGCATTCAAACGACACCGGGCTTTCGGCCACGCGGGGTACTTGCACCAGCTTTGAGGGTGCGGCGGTCAGCCCGGCCAGTTCAAATTCGTTCACCTCTGGTGGCACGGCAGCGCAGCTTTGGTTCATCTGTTCCGCCAGTTCACGCGTGGCCAGGTTCCAGCAGAACTCACCCGTCTGCTGGATATTGGCCAGCGTGTCTTTGGCGCCCACGCTGGCAAAGCCAATGATAGGTGGTGTGTAGTTGAAGGCGTTGAAAAAACTGTAGGGCGCCAGATTCAGCGTGCCATTGGCCGCGCGGGAAGAAATCCAGCCGATCGGGCGCGGGCCGACAATGGCATTGAAAGGGTCATGGGCCAGGCCGTGCCCGTCTTTCGGTTCGTAAAAATGACTATCCGCCTGCATGCGGCCTCCGACGGGCAAAGTGGGCGTTAACGATACACCTCCAACCCGCATATTGTGGTGTCCTGACGGCTTTTCCTGCGCCTGTCAGGGCAAAACAACACCCGCCTGCCGTGGCAGATTCCATATGAGTCGATTGTCATATACTCGTTGGAAAACAGGCGACCGGCGGTCAAGCCGGCATTCATCGCTCAGAGATAAATATCGTCCGCACTCGCTGCGAGACGATAAGGGGTCAGGGTTTCTGCGAGCAACGACTCCGCAGGAAACCAAAGGGGGAGTTTTGCATAAGCGTCTGGCTTTCAGCTTGATCACGCTGATCGCCATCATTGCCGTGGTCGGCCCGATCTTTGCCGCGCTCAGCATTGCCCGTTCACGCGGGCTGGAGGCGCAACAGGCCGAGGCCCTGAAACTGGCAACCAATGTACAAGTGCGGGCCGACAGCGTGGCAAAGCAGTTCTTTGACATGCACGATGCGCTCGTCAAAGCGCATGCCGACAATCCTTGCTCTGAAAACAGCATTGACCTGATGCGGCAACTGGCCTTCAGTTCCAGCTATCTGCGGGCGGTGGGTTTTGTGGCCGGCAACAGCCTGGTGTGCTCGTCGCTGGGCATTCAGGGCAACGGGTTGTCGATTGGCGAGCCGGATATGATCACCCCCAAGGGTGTGTCGATCCGCAAGGCGGTGCGCTTGCCCATTGCCACCGGCTTTGATGTGCGGATTTCCGAAAAAGACGGTTTTGCCGCCATCATGGCGCGCGACGTCGCCCTGGATATCGATACCCACACCGATGGCATGCTCAAGGGCGTGTTTTATCTCGGCGCCACCGAGCTTGTCACTTCCAACGGCAATATCAACCCGGCATGGCTGGAGCGGCTGGGTAGCGCGCAAAGCGCGTCCTTTCTGGATGGCGATTATGTGGTGGCCATGCGCCGGTCCGCGCAGTACAACCTGGTGGCGGTGGTGGCGACGCCGGTGGTGTATCTGACGCAAAACGTGCGCAAACTGGCGCTGGTGATGGTGCCGCTGGGTGCCGTGACCGCGCTGTTGCTCATCACGGTGCTGGCGTGGATTGCCCGACATCAGACCACCATGCAGACCATGATACGCACGGCGCTCAAGCGACATGAGTTTCATCTGGTCTATCAACCGGTGGTGGATTTGCATACCGGCCGCTGGGTGGGTGCGGAGGCGTTGATCCGCTGGCGGCGTATCAATGGGGAGATGATCCCGCCCGATATTTTCATCCCGGAGGCCGAGCGTGCCGGGCTGATCACCCAGATCACCGAGCGCGTGGTGGAACTGGTGACATACGACATCAATCACCATTTCAAAGCCTTCAAGGATTTTCACGTCGCCATCAACTTGTCAGCGGCGGATTTTGGCAGCGACCAGATTGTGGGGCTGTTGTACCGCTTGCTGCGCACCACCGGGCTCAAACCCGGTCAGTTGATCATTGAGGCCACTGAACGCGGACTGATCAATGCAGAAGAAGCCCGCCGCATTATCCGGGACATCCGCTCGCTGGACATCGGCGTCGCCATTGATGATTTTGGCACCGGTTACTCCAGCCTGTCTTACTTGACGACCCTGCAACTGGATTACCTGAAGATCGACAAATCCTTTACCGATACCATCGGCAAAGATGCCGCCGCCAGCCACGTGCCGGCGCATATCATCGCCATGGCGCGCTCGCTGCGCCTGCAGTGCATTGCGGAAGGGGTAGAAACAACCGAACAGGCCGAATTCTTGCGCATGCACGGCGTGCAATACGCCCAGGGCTGGCTGTTCTCACGCGCCATTCCCCCCGCAGAAATGGCCCAAAAACTGCGGTCGATGAAGTCGGTCATCCGCAAGATGGAAGACCTGGTCTAAGTGCGTCTTAGCGCCAACTCGCCAGGATATCGCGATACGTGCCGTTGGCCTGAATGGTGGCAAAGCCACGATCAAACAGTGCCAGACCGGTAGCGGCGTCCGGAAACTTGCGGGAAAACACGCAATAAAGCTGGGTTTCTGCACTGAGCCCCACCACTTTGACCTTGCCAGAGAATTCTTGCGGGTGTGTATCGATCAGATAGCGGGCCACTTTTTCAAACGCCAGTGCGTACTGCACGCGGCCTAGCGCCAGCATGCGAAAACTGTAGATGGTTTGATTGGTGACTTCGCGGGTGACTGTGACGTCACCATCAAAATCGCTGCCATATTCATAGCCGTTGGTCACGGCCACATGCTTGCCATGCAAGGCGGTGGGTCCAAGATCATGGTCCAGCGAGTCTGCGCGGGCATAAATCAGGGCCTTGCTGGTAAACATGGGGCGAGCTGGCCACAGAAAATCGCCTTCGTTTTCCCGGGTGCGGGAGGTATCAAAACACGCCTCCAGTTCACCGGTACGCACCATATGGACACAGCGCGCATAGGGCAAAGACACAAAGCGCACATCGACGCCACTGGCTGCAAACGCGGCCCGCACAATGTCTTCGGCCATGCCTTGCGCCTCACCCCCTACTTTGCCGGAATACGGATACCAGTCATCCTCCGCACCGACGACAATCGTCTGTGCCTGCGCGGGCAACAGGTAAAACGGTGATAGCAGCGCCAGCAGCAGCAACTCCCGCATGGCCAACATCCTTTCCAGTATTCTGCGGCTATGACAACAACATACCCATCAATATCAGACAAGACCTTGCTTGCGGCAAATGCTTGCGTGCGGCGCCATACATCAAAGAGACACCCATAAAAAAACCCGCTGGCGTCATGCCAGCGGGTTTGTCGAGCCCAACGACCCAATGATCAGGCCAGTTCAGGCGGGAGCTTGCCGCCGTTGGCAGCCAGCGCGCGGATCACGGCCTTGTGCAGCCAGATATTCATCGCTGCAGAATCAGCTTTGTCGCCGGTAAAACCCAGTTCATCGGCCAGCTGCTTGCGGTGTTCCAGGCTGCTATCCACGCCCAGCGCTTTCATCAGGTCGACAATCGATGTGCGCCAGTTCAGCGTCTGACCGCTTTCAGCCACGAGACGATCCATGACGGCGGCCACATCGACCACGACTGCGGGTGCAGCCGGTGCCGCTGGTGCGGCCACTTGCGCATCAGCCGCTGCGGCCGGGGCTTGTTCTTCTGGTTTGGCCTTGCCAAACAGTTTGCCAACGATATCGCTGAAAATGCCCATGGTTTGATCCTTTGATGATTTTGACGGTGAAAATTGCAGAGAAAAACTGCGGGAAAATTTAACCGGCGCGGGATGACGCCAGCTTGCTCATGGCAAACGCCAGCGCGGCGCTGCCCAGGGTCTGCACGAGTTCCGGGTGCTGGGCGTAAAAGCCGCTGACCATTTCAAGTACATTGGGCTGTGCCGCATGTGCTTCGGCCGCGATGGCCTGAGCGTCTTGTTCACTGAGCTGACCGGCTTGCTCTGGTGTGATCTGATTGGCACCCGCAGGCAGAATGCGCCCCAGCGCGCCGCCGGCAGCCTGGCTCAACAATTGCGGGCCCACTGCCGCCAGCAACTGGTTCATGAGACCGGCGCGCTGGACATTGCTGGACTGGCCGAATAACTGGCCAACCATATTGGCAAACGGCGGGGTTTGATCAGAACTGAACATGGCGGCCAGCCCCTGCCCCAGCAAACCCTGATCGGGCTGGGATTGCGAGCCACCCGCGACTTGTTTGATGACTTCATCCAGAAAACCCATTGCAACTCCTTATGCCATGGCAAAAATGGCGTCAGGGTAGCAAGCGCGTATCGGGGGACCTATCAGGTAAGTCTTGAAAGCACGGCCGGTTTTGTACAAACAAAAACCCGCCAGCGGACGCAGGCGGGTGATGGGCAAACAGGTGAGGCAAAGCGGTTTATTCCACCGGCACCCAGATTTCAAAACCGCCGTTTCCAGTGGCCGGATCAAATGACTGGCCGTACTTTTCAAAGTCTGGCGCTGCTGCATGACGCTCGCCCGATTCCGGCAGCCATTTGTTCCAGATGGTGTTGCACATGGTGTGGATGGCAGAGATATGCCCGCGCCAGGTAAACACGGCATAACGCCGCGCCGGAATATCCACTTGTACAAAGTCTTTGGGCAAGCCACTGGCGGCTTTGACCTCTACCCCGGCAATGTAATCAAACTGCTCGGCGTCTGCGGCCACGCATACACCATAGGCCGCCCCTTTGACTTCATGCGGCAAGGTGCCAATGAACTCGCCAAAGCGTCGCCACAATTCCGGAATATTGCCGACCGTTTCATAACTGAAACGCCCACCCAGACCGGCAATGGTCATGGCTTTGCTGGTTTCAAACCGGGGCGGCTCAAGTTCGAGATACTGCTGTTGCTGATCCATGCGCAAAGGCTCCGTCAGGTTAAGCCCAGAGAGGCTTGATCGCGCGCGCAAGGCCTCGGGGGTGATCCCGAATTCTTCATGAAACGCGCGGGTAAATGCCTCGTGAGATTGATAACCGGCACTCAGAGCGACATCCAGAATATTGTCCGCGCCCGCACTCAACTGCCGCGCCGCTTCTGACAAACGCCGCTCTCGCACGTAACGCATGACCGTATGCCCGGTCACCACGCCAAATACCCGGATCAGGCTGAAGCGGGACATCCCGCAGGCCTGGGCGAGGTAATCCAGCGTGAGGGTCGAGCCCAGGGCGGACTCTATCAGCCAGAGTGTTTTGCCGACCGGATTCATGGTTTCTCTCACGTTGCATGACCTCAATCTACCCAGGTTGGCGGGGGTGTATTTGATTGAAATTGCGGGCGCGGCGGTTGTTGCGCTGATTTATGTTAGCGCCTTGCGGCGTGGGGTTGGAAACGTTTGATAGCCGGGCTACCGGGAGCACGCCCCTTCCCCGGCAAGAGAAATAGCCAGGCTGTAGCCCGGATGGAGGCCGCCAGGCCGGGAATCCGGGGTAGCTGGCCTGGTTCATATTGTTGTCAGGTTTAGCGCCTTCGGCACGGGTTTGAAAAACATGTCATACCGGGGTGGCCGGTATCAAAACACCCGCGCCGTCAGGCGCTAACACACATTGCAATGGTGGATTGTCGCTGCCGCTCCGAATCCATCCGACAGCAAGCATCGCCACCCCGGATTCCCGCTATCGCTTCATCCGGGCTACGGCGTGGCACCGACCCACCGCGACAGCCCCGCCATCACCCCTTGCGCCGCTTCTTCCGGTAATGCTCAAACCGCTCTTTGGTCTTCTCATCCCCATGCTGACCAAAAGCATTATGACTCTCCAGCCACATCACATTGATGATGCCCGCTGCCAACGCCAGACCAAGGCCCAGAACCCAGGTGAAATACCACATGTTTGTTATTCCTTGTTCCGCTAATCCGGTTAATAGCTGGTGTGGGTTTCGGCGCGGATGCGCTCAACCGTGACCGGGCCGCGCATCACGCGGTAAACCCAGCTGGTGTACAGCATGATCAACGGCATGAAGATCACCGCCACGCCCAGCATGATGCCCAGCGTTTTATGGCTGGAGACCGCATCCCACACCGTCAGGCTGGAATGGGCATCCAGCGAAGACGGCAGCACAAACGGGAACAACGACCAGCCAGCGGTCAGGATGATGCCGATCAGGCTGAGCGAACTGCCCAGCAGCGTCAGCCAGCCCAGGTTGGCGCTCACGCACAGGATGGCGATGATGGCACCAATGACACCCAGCGCCGGCAACAGCCAGGTCAGCGGGTATTGCGCGTAGTTGGCCATCCAGCCGCCAGCCACCCACTCCACGGTTTTATCCAGTGGGCGCAATACATCATTGGGTGAACCCATGTGGGTCAGTTGCAAGCCGTTGCGTTGTGCCACCCAGACCCCACCAAGAATGAACAGGATGGCGGTCACCAGACCGGCCAGTTGCACGGCACGACGGGCCCGGGCGCGGATGATGCCTTCCGTTTTCAGATGCACATACGCACCGCCATGCAGGGTCAGCATGGCCACCGACACCAGCCCACAAAACACCGCAAACGGGTTCAACAGCGTGAAGAAGCCAGCATTGCCGTACAGCACGCGCATGGTTTCATCAAACTTGAAGTCCACACCGACAAACAGGTTGCCAAAGGCCACGCCAAAAATCAGGGACGGCACCAGACCACCGACAAACAAACCCCAGTCCCAGTTGTTGCGCCAGCGACGGCTGGGCAGTTTGCTGCGGTAATCAAAGCCGACCGGCCGCAGAAAGAGCGCAAACAAGGTCAGCATGAGCGCGATATACAGGACGGAAAATGCCGCCGCGTACACCAGCGGCCACGCGGCAAACAACGCGCCGCCGGCGGTGATTAGCCACGTCTGGTTGCCTTCCCATGTCGGGCCGATGGTGTTGATGACGACCCGGCGCTCGTCATCATTCTTGCCAATAAACGGCAGCAAAATGGCAGTGCCCAGATCCCAGCCACCCGTCAGGGCGAAGCCGATCAGCAGCACCCCCACCAGCGCCCACCAGATCAGTTTGAGTGTTTCGTAATCAAGCATGCTGGTTCCCCTGGGTCAGTTTCTTTTCACTGTGATAGCGGCCGGTATGCAGCGACGATGGGCCCAGCTTGATGTACTTGAGCATCAGGTACATCTCGATCACAAACAGCGCGCTGTAGATACCCACCAGACCAATCAGGCTGAAGTGCAACTGACCGGGTTCCAGTGCGGATGCAGACAGCATGGTCGGCAACACGCCCGAGATCGTCCACGGCTGGCGACCGTACTCCGCCACAAACCAGCCCAGTTCAATCGCCACCCACGGCAGCGGGATCGAGAACACGATCAACTTGAGCAGCCAGCGTTGCGGCGCCAGATTGCGCCGGGCCAGGAAATAGAACGACGCGGCAAAGATAAACAGGAACAGGAAGCCCAATCCGACCATGATGCGGAAAGAGAAGAACAACGGCAGCACTTGCGGAATGGTGTCATTGGCTGCCAGTTTGATCTGCTCCGGCGTGGCGTCAGTCACCTTGTCCGTGTACTTCTTGAGTAGCAGCCCAAAACCCAGGTCCAGCTTGTGCGCTTCAAATTGCTGTTTGACGGCGTCACTCTTGTCGCCCGCCAGCAATTTTTGCAGCGCGTCATACGCCACCATGCCGCTACGGATACGGCCTTCGTATTGCACCTTGAGGTCTTTCAGGCCGGTGACCTGTTTATCCACCGAGCGCGTGGCAATCAGCCCCAGTACGTACGGGATACGGATGGCGTAATCGGTACGCTCTTCTTTCTGGTTAGGAATGCCGATGGCCGTGAATGTGGCCGGCGCGGGCATGGTGTCCCATTCCGCCTCGATGGCCGCCAGTTTCACCTTTTGCACTTCACCAGACGTATAACCCGATTCATCCCCCAGCACGATCACCGACAAGACGGACGCCAGGCCAAAACCCGCCGCCACCGCAAACGAGCGGATGGCAAAACCGGTATCGCGTGCTTTCAACAGATACCAGGACGACACGCCCAGCACAAACATGGAGGCCGCGACATAACCCGCCGCCACCGTATGCACAAACTTGACCTGCGCCACCGGGTTGAAGAACACATCGACAATGCTGGTCAGCTCCATACGCATGGTTTCGTAGTTGAACTCTGCGCCTACCGGATTCTGCATCCAGCCATTGGCGATGAGGATCCACAGCGCCGACAGGTTGGAGCCGAGCGCCACCAGGAAGGTCACACCCAGATGCTGCACGCGGGAGAGCCGATCCCAGCCAAAGAAAAACAGGCCGACAAAGGTGGATTCCAGAAAGAACGCCATCATGCCTTCAATGGCCAGCGGCACGCCGAAGATATCGCCCACATAATGCGAGTAATACGCCCAGTTGGTGCCGAACTGGAATTCCATGGTGATCCCGGTGGTCACCCCCATGGCAAAGTTGATCCCGAAGAGCTTGCCCCAGAAGCGGGTCATGTCCTTGTAGACCTGCTGGTTGGTCATGACATACATGGATTCACAGATCACCAGAATCCAGCTCAGACCCAGCGTGAGCGGTACAAACAGAAAGTGGAACATGGCGGTTGAGCCGAACTGCAACCGTGACAGTGTCACCACGTCTTCGGCGAATATCATTTGGGGGTTTCTCCGGGAGTACGCAAAGCGGGGCTGGACGCGGCAACGCCCAGTATTTGTTGCCGCACCATGTCGGTGGGCATATTCATGTCTTTGGCGGCCGGATGCGCAAACCACGCATTCCAGGCCAGCCACAACAACGCGCACTTGACGATCAGCACGCCGGTGATTTCCAGCGCCAGACGCCGGTCAAAAGATGGCAACTGCATACTGCCGCTCCATGGCAGGTAGCACCTCGTGCTACCAGGGTATTGTCAGTCTAGACAGGCAAACGAGGATTTGCGGGCCGGAACGCGGCGCAAAGGCCGTCAGGCAGGTCAGCTCTCGGTGCGATCACCGCGTAGCCGGTCCGCCAAACCCAGTACCTTTTGCACCTTGCTGCCCAGACGCATCAGGTTCTCCAGCGTTTGCGGAGACAGCCGGTGAATCTCGTCGAACCAGCCTGTAGCCAGATCAATCAGCTCATGCATTTGCTGCATGCGCTCCTGGGCGTAGCGTTCCTGGTCATTGGTGGGGCTGACCAGCATGGCGTCGCGCAGCATGGAGAGCGTGGGGTCGATTTCGCGCTTTTTCTTTTCTTCCGCCAGGGTGCGGAAAATCTCCCACACGTCTTTGGGCGCTTCAAAGTATTCGCGCCGATCGCCCGGCAGGTGGCTCATGCGGCACAGGCGCCAGGATTGCAACTCCTTGAGGCCCATACTGACGTTGGAGCGGGAAAAACCCAGGGTCTCGCCGATCTCGTCGGCGTTGAGCGGGCGTTCTGAAATAAACAGGACGGCGTAGATCTGGCCGACGGTGCGATTCACGCCCCAGCGGCTGCCCATCTCGCCAAAATGCAGGATGAAGCGCTCGGTAAGCTCGGTAAGTTGCATGTTCTGGTCTGCCAGTGGGGCGCGGCACGTCTGCACCGTCGCTGTTTTTGGTTTTATATTGATTTGGTGTTTCTGGTATTTCTGAATTTTCACTAATTACTGAAAATTGTAAAACCAGGTTTGCGCAAGCGCAATATGTGTTTGGTATTTTTTCGGGAACTCTGGATTGCCATATCCCCCCCGGGGGGATACCATGCAAACATGAAACATACCGATCACCCGGAAATCCTCAACCGCTTGCGCCGCGCCGAAGGCCATCTGAAAACCATCATGCGCATGCTGGAAGAAGAACGTGCTTGCCTGGATATCGCCCAGCAACTGCAAGCGGTAGAGAAAGCCATTGCCAGTGCCAAGCGGCAACTGGTGCAAGACCATATCGATCATTGCCTTGAACACGCGGTGGATGCCGCCGGTGAAGCGGGCCAGCGCGAAGCACTGGACGAGTTCAAACAAATCGTCCGCTATCTTTGAGACCGACTGATGACATCCTCCTACCGCCCAGCCAGCCCCCCGCACCAGCATGGCGCCTCTTGCGGACATGACCACGCCGATCATGGCCACGCGCACGACAACCATGATCACGCGGGTCATGACCATCAAGGTCACGGCCATCATCACGATCATGACCACACCTTTGGCCATGCCCACGGTGTGACCGACCAGCGCCGGATTGCGGCGGCCTTTGTCATCATCGCCGCATTCATGGTGGTGGAAATTGTTGGCGGTATCTGGTCTGGTTCGCTCGCCCTCCTGGCGGATGCCGGGCATATGGTGTCCGACGCCGCAGCGCTGGGCTTTTCCTGGCTGGCTTTGCACATTGGCAAGCGCCCGGCCAACGCGCGGCTGACCTTTGGCTATAAACGCCTGGAAATCCTGGCGGCATTTGTGAACGGCTGCGCGCTGTTTGTCGTGGCGGCGTGGATTTTGTATGAAGCCATCGTGCGTTTCGCCCAACCGGTACCCATCTTGTCCGGCCCGATGTTATGGGTTGCCGGGATCGGGCTGGCCGCCAACATTGCCGCGTTCTATGTGCTCAACGGGGGCAACCAGGAAAACCTGAACATGCGCAGCGCCTGGCTGCACGTGCTGGGCGACATGCTGGGTTCTGTGGCGGCCATTATTGCGGCGCTGGTCATCCGCTTTACCGGCTGGACGCCGATCGACCCTTTGTTGTCCGTGCTGGTCGCCCTGCTGATCCTGAAAAGCGCCTGGCAGATTGTCAAAGCCACCACGCATATCCTGCTGGAAGGCACACCGCCCAATCTGCAACTGACCGACATCAAGGCCGATCTGGAACAGCATATTGAGGGCGTGACCGATATCCACCACATCCACGCCTGGGCCATGACGGCGGAACAACTGGTGGTAACACTGCACGCCGTCGCTGAACCGGGTGCGGATCAGGCGGCCATTGTCACGCGCATTCAGCAACGGCTGGCGCAAGAATTCAACGTGGGGCACGTCACCGTGCAAATGGAAACCGCAGATTGCGTTGATCAATTCCACCAGTTTGAGTCAGACAAGGCCCAGTGCCACTGACCTTGCCCGGGACTGTGCTGCCCTATCAGCCATGACACTGCGCTAGCCAGCACTGCTGCGCTGCGGCAAGATCACGGCATGGATCGTATCAACGCTGGAGAAACCCAATGATCGTACTCGTAACCGGCGCCAGCATCGGCATCGGCGAAGCCACCGCTCGCCGCTTCCTGGATGAAGGCCACAAGGTCATTGCTGCCGCCCGCAGCACCGACGCCCTGGCTGTTCTGGCCAGCCAATACCCCGGCAAAGTGCATGCGCTGACCCTGGACGTGACCGACAACGCCGCCGTCATTACCGCGCTGGCTGGCTTGCCGGCAGAATTTGCCGATATTGATGTGCTGGTCAACAACGCCGGCCTGGCGCTGGGTCTGGAACCGGCGCAACGCGCTGACCTGACCGACTGGGAACGCATGATCGACACCAACATCAAGGGTCTGATGTATGTCACCCGCGCGGTGCTGCCGGGGATGGTAGCGCGTGATCGTGGCGCCATCGTCAACCTGGGTTCTGTGGCCGGCCGCTGGCCCTATCCGGGTGGCAACGTCTACGGGGCCACCAAGGCGTTTGTGCGCCAGTTCTCGCTGAACCTGCGCGCCGACCTGCTGGGCACGCGCGTACGGGTGACGGATGTAGAGCCGGGCATGGTCGGCGGCACGACATTCTCCAATGTGCGGTTTCATGGCGATGATGAACGCGCAGCAACGGTCTACAACGGCACTGAACCGCTGACCCCGCACGATATTGCGGATGCCATTTACTGGATTGCCTCGCGGCCGGATCGCGTGAACATCAACACGATCGAGATCATGCCGGTGCGGCAGTCGTTTGGCGGGCTGGTGATTGATCGGGATCGCCGTTGAGGTTGGCTTTGTCAGTGGAGTAACAAAAAACCGGCCTTGCGCCGGTTTTTTGTTGAGGTGCAGGATTGAGCGTTGCTGCCAAAGCAGGGTGAGGCGACGCCATATGGGCAAGAGCCCGCCTGCAATGCTTGCAAAGAAATGGGCACTCATCGTGCTCCACTGACTCGTCATTCCCGCGGAGGCGGGAATCCAGCCGTGCTGCGGGCCGGAGCCTCAAATGCTGTCCTTCCCCACTGACTCGTCATTCCGGCCTTGAGCCGGAATCCAGCGGGCCGCCGCAGGTGGCCTTTGCAATGCGGGCAGTAGGGTGGATTCGGAGCGAAGCGACAATCCACCATTGCGATGTGTTAGCGCCTTCGGCGCGGATGTGAAAAGCATTTTGATACCGGCGGTGGCCGGAGCACCCTACTTTCTTTGCTTCGCCAAAGAAAGTAGGCAAAGAAAGGCGACCCCAGCCCTGCGGCCCTCCGGGCTGCCCTCAGTCGGTCGGGAGCCTAAGGTCTCCCTCCACTCCCTCGGCGCTGGGCTTTGATGGGGAAGGAAAGTCAAAAACAACCCCAACTTCCACTTCAACAGCAACGGCAACAACCACAGCCACAGCCACAGCCACAGCCACAGCCACAGCCACAGCCACAGCCACAGCCACAGCCAAATGTAACTCCCGCTGGCTCGATCCATTCGCTTGCTTCCAACAAAAAACCCGGCCTGGTGCCGGGTTTTTTGTTCAAACAAACATCACCAGTTATACCTGGTCATCTGCGAGCTGTTCACAAAGTAGTAATCGCCCACAAACACATACTGCTGGTTTTTGTCGAGGAAGTCTTTGGGCGGCGGCGGCAAGGGCACGGAGCGCTGCAGAATCAGTTTGCATTTGGGGCCGAGTGCTGCGGGGCCGTCGACGTCCAGCACGGTGATGTTAAACGTCTTGCCATCCGCGCTCAGAGCGCCACGGAAATGCACGCGACCAAACATGGGGTTGTCGTGTTCGTCATGCGGGAAATTCATCTGCCCCACACGTTCTACCTTGCGCTTGATGGCATCAAACCACCAGCCGTACTGGAAGCGCTTGACCGGGTCAGTGGTCTGCTCGGTTTGCGCGCCCAGTTCAGGCCCGGAGTCATCCGGGCTGACTTGTTGTGGCGGCAAATCAGACAGGTGATGCAGCAACTGGCCGGGTTTGGGTGGCGGCCCGGAGCGGTGGTTGAGTGCGTCATCCAGCCCGCCACCCATGGTGATTTCACGTGGCGGCGTCTGATCCGGCGCGGTTTTGGGGGCCGGGGCAGAGGCCACACGGGGGGCTTCTTTGCGGCGCGGCTTGGGCGGGGGGGCGACGTAATCCGGCTTTTCTGTAGCCGGCACCGTGCGTGTAAGCACCGGCGGCTGCTTTTGCACCTCGGCCTGGGCGACCTTGGGCGTGGGGCGTGGCAAGAGCTGCATCTGGAACGGCGCTTCCTGTTTGGCAGCAGCGGCGTTCACTTGTTTGGGCGGCATTTTCGGGATCAGCAAGACCGAGACATGCAGCAAGATGGCCAGTAAAAAGGCCAGTGCCAGCACATCAAGGTTGATGGTCAGAATGCCGTCTTTATATGAGAGGTACTTGACTGACAAGAATCTTCAACTTGAACAAAAGTTAATCCCCGCCCCATTAACGGGGAACCGGCAGCGCCTGGACGCCCTCTTGGGCTGCCGGCAAGCCGCACAGTTTTACCCTGAGGCGCGGCGACAATCAAACAGTTTATGTATCGACCATGTAGCCGGCCGATCACGAGGGTCTTCGCGTGTAACGCAGTACTGGCGCGCCGCGACGACAGACCAGGGGTTTTCTTTTACCAAAACGCGCTGGTCAGCGGCTCCACACTGTTTGGTCTTTCTGGAAGTTGGCGTACATCAGCAAGAGAATCTGGCCGTTTTCGTCCCAGATATCGTGGCTGGCCGGCCCGAACGGCGCGGCGCGGCGCACCAGCAGCAGCACAGCGTCGTCCAGCTCCGGGTTACCGGAAGACATGATGACTTCACTCTCGGCCAGTGAACCATCCCTGCCGTTGATCAACAGGCGCAATCGCACGCGGCCATACAGGGCGTCGCCATTGCTGTTGCGCGGGAAGCTCATCTTGCCGTACTGCTCAATGCGCCGGCGAACCTGCGTGCCTTCCCAGAAGTTGTAGATCGCCCGCGTGACCGAATCGCGCTGGGCGCGCACGTAGCCTTCTTCCTGCGGATTCTTGCCCCCTGTGGGTGGGCGCATCACTGGCATGTTGATGGAGGGCAAACGCAGATCCAGCGGCGGTTTGACCACCTGACCCGGGCCATTGCCGCTGCCGCTAGCGCTGCTATTGCTCTTGGCTCCCGCCCCGCCGTTGTTCTTGCCGCCGCCCACATTCGGACCAGGCAAGGCAGGCAGTGCACTCTTGCCGCCCTGATTGCCGGCCAGCCCCGTTGTCGGCAGCGGGGTAACGGGCATGTTGAGCACCGGCACCGCCGTGGGCACGGGCGTCAGTGCCGCTACGGGCGCTGGCGCGTGGGTGGGCGGTACCACCGTAGGCCGGGCGGTGGGGATTGCGGTCGGTGCGGGTGTCGCTGTCGGCGCAGTTGTCGGCACCGCGGTGGGTGCCGGTGTTGGCTGCGGTGTTGCGACCGGTGTCGGCAGCGGGGTCGCCACGGGCGTGGGTACTGGTGTTGGTGCGGGCGTTGGCGCGGTGGTTGGCACCGGCGTTGGATGCGGTGTCGGCGTCGCCACCGGTGTGGGCACAGGCGTGGGCGTCGGCGTTGGCGTTGGCGCCTGCGTCGGGACAGGCGTCGGTTCTGGCGTCACCTCGGGTGTCGGTGTCGGGCTGGCCTCGGCGGCCGGGGCCGAAGCCGGCGCTACGGCAGAAGCTTTGGCGTGACGCTCACGATGCCGCCCCACACGGGTTACTGGCGGCGGGGCCACGACCGGTTTTTCCTGCGCGCGGGTTGGCACGCTGATCACGGCCTGGGTATCGGCTTCCTCGGGCGCGGTTTCGCCTTGCGGATTGGGGGTTTCGGCTTGCGGTGGCGGGGTGACTTCAACAGGCGGCGGCGGTGCGGGTTGCAACTGGACTTGCAACGGCATGATGCTGGCAAAAAAACGGGCACCACCCCCCGAAAACGTGAACGGGATCAACAAGGTTGCCAGATGCAACAGGACAGACAGTACCAGTGCAAACCAGGTCAGCCGCCGCTGTGATCTCAATTGGTCCTCGCTGTGTCAGGCCGGGGCACGGGCCGGCTCTCGTTCCGGTGGTTATAGTGGATTGATACAGGATGTGGAAAGGTACACTAGTCTGGCACTTTGCGCGCGCCTGGCGCGCCTGCATCAAACCCGGAGTTTACCCATGATTGAGGCTGACGAAACCGCAATCCGCAACTTATGTGCCCGCTGGCTCAGTGCTACTGCAGCGGGCGATCACGCCGCCGTGCTCGAATTGATGACCGATGATGTGGTATTCATCACGCCCGGCCGGCCACCCATGATGGGCAAGGCCGCGTTTGCAGCCTTGCAGCCGCCCGCCGGCGTTCGCATCGCGGCCGTGCAGGAAATCGCCGAGGTGGTGATCTGTGCCGATCTGGCCTTTAGCCGCAGCCACCTGCAAGTGACTGTCAGCAGCCCGCAACTGGCACAGCCAGTGAGCCGTAGCGGACATACACTGACGGTTTATCAACGCCAGGCCGATGGCCAATGGCGTGTGTTGCGGGACGCCAACACGCTCCTGCTGGATGCCGCCAGCGGCGCGCCATTGCAGGCCTGAGCACACGTAACAACGCCACCGGCCTGGGGCACGGTGGCGTTGGGTAGAACAACGATCATCCAGCCATCAGGCCATGATCAGGCCAGATGTTCCGCCAGGAACTCCAGCACGCGGCCGTGGGCCAGCAATGCGGCATTCTGGTGGTACATCGGGCGGCCCCAGCAGTTAAAGCCGTGATCTGCGTTCTCGTAGATATAGACTTCGGTCTCTTCGCGATCGCCCAACTCATCAATCACGGCCTGGCGCACGTCTTTACCGATGTGCGTATCCAGCCCGCCAAAGTGGAACTGCATGGGTGCCTTGAGCTTGGCGGCATCGCCCATGACGGTGTTAATGGCACCTGGGTAATACGCCACGCCAGCGGCAACATCCGGGCTGTTGGCGGCGGTCAGGAAAGACAAACGCCCGCCCATGCAGTACCCCACCGTTGCGATCTTGCCGGTGACTTCCGGCTGCGCCTTGAGCGTGCTGACTGCACCAACCAGATCTTTCACTGCGGCAGGTTGATCCAGACCCTGCATCAGGCCGTAAGCCTGCTTGGTGCCCGGCTCATCGTAATTGAGATCAACGCGCGGGGTCTGGCGCCAGAACACATCCGGCGCCAGCACCACAAAGCCGTCTGCGGCGTATTGGTCCGCCACTTTGCGGATATGGTCGTTCACACCCCAGATTTCCTGAATCAGCACCAGACCGGGGCCCTTGCCGGTGGGCGGCAGCGAAAGATAGCCACCAAAGGTTTCACCTGTCGAACTTGTAATATCGATCCAGCGAGAGGTCATGTTGTACTCCGTTACTTGAAGGTTCTGAGGGATGCAACTGCGCTGGCGCAGACATTGGGCCGACCGGTCGGTTTACAAGGGCGCAGGCCGCCGTTTTTTTGCCAGCCAGCCATCCAGCGCCCGGCCAAAGGATTGCTTGTCTGCGGCCGAGAAACTCGCCGGCCCGCCGGTTTGCACGCCAGAATCCCGCAGACCCTGCATGAAATCACGCATGGATAAACGCTCTGCAATATTGGCCAGACTCAAGGTCTCGCCGCGCGGATCGATCACGTCTGCACCGTTGGGGATCACTGCAGCGGCCAGCGGAATATCCGCCGTGATCACCAGATCACCCGCCTGCGCACGGGCAGCAATTTCATTATCGGCCACATCAAAGCCAGCCGGCACTTGCACGGCATTGATCCAGGGGGACGGTGGCACGCTTAATAGTTGATTGGCGACCAGGGTCACCTGGATTTGCGCGCGATCTGCCGCACGGAACAGCATTTCTTTAACCGGTCTGGGGCAGGCATCCGCATCGACCCAGATGCGCGAGCCCGTGGCGGAAGAAGTGGGGGAAGAATGGGTGGAAGATGTCGTCATCGGCGGAGCATATAAAATAAAAGGGCGGCCAGCCAGCAGGTTATTCCCTGCCGCAGGCCGCCTTGTCCGTGTCGCGATACAACGATGAAGCGCGTCGGGATGCCTTACGCTGATCCCATATGGGCCAGATTAATGGCATCCAGCAATTTGTGGCGGGCGGCTTCAATTTCACCGTCATCGCCAGAATCACACGCTTGCGCCAGGGCGTTGTAGGTATCCGCCCAGACTTCCCTGATTTGCGCGTGATGCGTTTCAAATTGCTCGTAGACGTAATCGAGCGCCGCTTCCACGGTGTCGATCGCCTGCCCGCCTGCTTCTGACGTGGTCACTGGTTGTTGCAATCTGGTCATTTCAAAAACCCCCCAGGCATTTGCCATCATTGCTGACCGGCCCATGCAAACGCCCCTGTGTTGTAAGCTCTGACACGGCTGACCGGCGAGCCCTTTTTGTGCTACTGCGCTACACAAACTAATCAGGACATTTGCATGAATCAAGTATCCGCCAGCGCCAGACGGCAGGCCGCCCGGCCTGCAATCGATACCATTTGTGCGGTATGCCCCTTCCCGCCGGTCAACGCAGGCGTCAGCATCGCGTTTTTCCTGCGTTGCCGGAAGATTTGTGCGTTCGTCGTCTGACAACGGCAGGCCCCCGGATAACCGATCAACGGCAGGCCAGAATGTTGCGCAACGACGACGCGCTACAGATGGGATACAAAACCGCCGCCTGACGTTCATCTTCAGGTGGCATAGTAAGCAAAGCGGCTAATAATGAGAGATGTGATCCGATTACCGCTGCAATCAAGCTCCTGTTTTCCAGACTGCAAGCACACTGCATTGAGGATTTTCATGAACACCAGATCCGGTTACATCAAGCGCCTTGGCGTTGTGTTACTGGCCGTACCCTGCCTTGCGCACGCCGTTCTGGGTGGCGCACCGACGTCCGCCAGTACCGCACAAAGCAAGTTCAAGGCTTCCGTCAAAGCTGGCGCCAGCGTGAGCAGCAACGCGGCGTTTACCGTCAACACGCTGGAAACCAGTCAGGGCACCACCATTACCGAGTACATCGGCACCGACGGCAACGTGTTTGCCGTGAGCTGGCAAGGCCCGCAATTACCTGATCTGAATGCGCTGCTGGGCAGCTATTTTCCGCAACTGGTCAGCAATAACACCACGCGCCATGCCGGTCATACGCCCAATCTCGTCAACAACAGTGATCTGGTCGTGCAATCGGGTGGCCGACCCCTGGCGTATCGTGGCCGGGCCTGGGTGCCAGCCATGCTGCCAGCCGGCGTAACCACCGATCAAATCCAGTAATTCAGGAGCACACAATGCGGTACTTCTTGCTGGCTTGTCTGACCAGCCTTTATTTGCTGCTGGTGGGTTGCAACGGTGCGGCTGATGGCTCGAACCTGATCAACCCGACCTCGACCCCCACCCCAACCTCCGCGCCGATCTCTGGCACCAACGTGGCAGCACTGGTGGTAGATAGCGGCCCTGCGGGCGCCACAGGCGTGGTCAATATTCCTTATGTCACGGTCAAGGTTTGCGTACCGGGTAGCACCACCTGCGTGACGGTCGATCATGTGCTGGTCGATACCGGCTCTACCGGTTTGCGCTTGATGTCCAGCGCACTGGGCGGCCTGGCATTGCCGGTGCAGAACACCCCGACTGGCGCCAGTATTCCGGGTGTCCCAACGGCAGAGTGCTACAAGTTTGCCGATGGCTTTATCTGGGGTTCGGTCGCCAAGGCAGACCTGACCATTGGGGGCGAGAGTGCCAGCGGCGTGCAACTGCAGGTGATTGGCGATAGCAATTTCCCGACCGTTCCGACCGGTTGCAGCAGTGGCGGCACCAACGAAGGCACGGTGGCTGATTTTGGCGCTAACGGGGTCATCGGCGTCGCCAATATCGTGCACGATTGCGGTGACACCAGTAACGTCTGCGCCACAACGGCCAACCCTGATTTCTACTACGCCTGCGCCAGCGGCAGCACCTGCCAGCCGACGAGTATGCCGACGGCCAACCAGGTGGTGAATCCGGTGACCTTGTTTGCCACCGACAACAACGGCGTGATGATTGTCATGCCGGCGGTAGGTTCATCCGGCGCAGTGACGGCAACGGGTTCGCTGGTGTTTGGTATTGGCACGCAAAGCAACAACGCGTTGAGCGGTGTGACCCAATACCCGACCAGCATCGTGGGTGATGTGTATATAGGCGTGAACACCGTCAGCGGCATGGGTTTCTTTGATACGGGCTCCAATTTGCTTTTCCTGCCCTCTTCCGTGGCGGCTGCTTGCCCGTCTGGCACCAACTCGGCCGGGCCGGATTTCTTCTGCCCGACCACCACCGTCAATCCGGTCATTGCCATTGCGGGCTACAACAGCAGCATGTCACCCTCTTCGAGCATCACGTTGAGCATTGCCAGCGCCAACACGCTGTTTGCCAGCAACAACAGAGCCTTTAGCAATGTGGGCGGCCCTAATTCCTTGTCTGAAATCGATCTGGGCTTCCCGTTCAACTACGGCCGCAGCTTCTATCTGGGCTTTAACACGAACACCAGCACCAACACCGCCACACCAGGTTATGTGGCGTTCTAGGCTTGCTGGCTGATTGATCGCCACAAAAATGCCGCCCCTTCGTTGGGCGGCATTTTCTTTTGGGCACCGTGGCGTCGATCCCACACTTGTAAGCTGACGACCGTCGCGACTTTCCCGCCGTCCGGGTTGCGCTGCGCCCCCTGACCACTTATGCCGATATAATAGCGTGCCTGTTAACGTTACCGGCCGCGGGCGCCGGTAATAACGCAGGTGAAAGCCGCACAACGACCCGCCAGCACCGGGCGTGGCCGTCGAATCAAAGCTTCCAAGGATAAATAAATATGAAGGCGCTGTGGTTGGGTCTGCTGGCCCTGATTTCCCTGTCGGCACTTGCCGCCGAACCGGGTATCACTGAGAACGAAATCGTACTGGGCCAATCGGCCGCCCTCTCCGGCCCGGCGGCCGAACTGGGCAAAGGCGTGAACCGTGGCGCCAAAGCGTATTTTGACTATGTGAACGCCCACGGCGGCGTGAACGGTCGCAAGATCAAACTGATTGCGCTGGACGACGGCTATGAGCCGGATCGGGCCGCCGCCAATACCCAAAAGCTCATCAAGGAACAGCAAGTCTTTGCGCTGTTCGGTTATGTGGGCACCCCGACGTCCAATGCCTCGCTGCCGCTGATCAATCAGAACAGCGTGCCATTCATTGCCCCGTTTACCGGCGCTGACAGCCTGCGCAACCCGCTGAACAAGAACATTTTCAACGTGCGCGCCGGTTACCGGGACGAAGCCGCTGAAATTGCCGAAGGCATGAAGAAGATGGGCATGTCGACCATCAACATCTTCTACCAGAACGACGCCTACGGTCAGGCCGGCCTGAAAGCCATGCAAGAGGCCTCGCTCAAATACGGCATCAAGATCAACGCCACCGCCACCGTGCAACGTAACAGTGTTGACGTCGCCAAAGCGGTCGATGAACTGGTGGTCAAGAGCCCGGCCAACGCCGTGTTCATGGTCACCGCGTATAAATCCAGCGCCGCCTTCATTACCGCCGCGCGCAGCCGCAACTACATCGGCCCGTTCTACAACGTGTCTTTTGTGGGGACCGAAGCGCTGGTGCATGAACTCAAGAACGACGGCTCTGGCGTGATCGTCTCCCAAGTGATGCCGACCCCGTACAACCCCACCCGCCCGATCACCATTGATTATGTGAAAGCGCTGAGCGCCGCCGGGATCAACGATGTGGATTACCCCAGCCTGGAAGGCTACATCGGCGCCCGCGTGCTGGTAGAAGGCCTCAAACGTGCCGGCAAGGGCCTGACCCGTGAAAAACTGGTCAGCGCACTGGAAAGCCTGGGCGACTACGACCTGGGCGGCTACCGCGTGAAGTTCTCCCCCACCAATCACAATGGTTCCACCTATGTGGATTTGACCGTGGTGGATCATGACGGGCGGATTCATAGCTGAGGCTGTGAGATGCTGGTTGATGAATAAAAAGCCGCCCTTTGGGGCGGTTTTTTATTGGACACATCTTATGGACAATGCTTTATCGGATGCCGCCTATCCCGATTAAAAGATAGTGAAGGTTTGATGCAGATTGAGTTATGTGCAGCTAGCAATAACATCCGCAGCACCGTAGCCCGGATGAAGGCCCATCGGGCCGGGAATCCGGGGCAATGCAAGCAAGTACGCACATAGATGCACTGCCACCCCGGATTCTCGCTACGCTTCATCCGGGCTACGACGCCGAAACAGTCCTCACTTTGACGAGGCCCCCTCACTTGCTAATGCAGCACCGTAGCCCGGATGAAGGCCCGTCGGGCCGGGAATCCGGGGGCAATGCAAGCAAGTACGCACATAGATGCACTGCCACCCCGGATTCTCGCTACGCTTCATCCGGGCTACGACACTGAAACAGTCCTCACTTTGGCGAGGCCCCCTCAATTGCTAATGCAGCACCGTAGCCCGGATGAAGGCCCGTCGGGCCGGGAATCCGGGGGCAATGCAAGCAAGTACGCACATAGGCGCACTGCCACCCCGGATTCTCGCTACGCTTCATCCGGGCTACGACACCAAAGCGGCATTAATGCAGCGCATCCAGACCGTTATGCACGTTCTGAATCTGGTGCCGGATTGGTTCCAGCAAATGCCGCACTGCCTCAATCGATAGCGATGACGGTATGGCTTGATCCAGTGCCGTAAACAGCATGTCCATGGCCTCGATCAGTTGATTCAGGTGATGGGTTTGCTGCATCACCGCCGCATCCATCCCGTCGCAATGTTCATCCAGTGCCAGCAAGGTGCTAACGAGCGTAGTCTGGCCGCTGTCTGCCGCTTGTTGCATGGCTTCCAGCGTCAGCGCTTTGCGCAGGGCGAAGGTAAACGGGGCGAGTGGGAAGGCGTTCATGATCGGCCTCCGCGTAGGTCTGCGGCCCTGAAACCGCCATGCATGGCGCGGCTGGCATCCAGACTGGCGGCAAAGCAGAGTACGGCGTGGCCGAAAAGCGGGTGGCGGAAGGATCGGGTACGGCGGAGCGGATTGCGGATACACCGGGGTGGCGCGGGAATTCCTTGGGGAGCGTGCATGATGTGGACTCCTACTTGGTCGTTAGAGCCCCGCACCCCATCGTCAAATGAGGTGGCGGAACCGGACGAGGTTGACGAACCGGCAAGTAGGCAACCGGTAGACCCGAAGGTCTCCCCGCCCGGCCCGCCGTAGATACGGACGTGCCAAAGCGAACCAATGAGCGCAAAAAAAGCCACATCAAGTGTGATTGCAGTCATCGGCCTACTAGAACCGGGTCGTCAAACCCGACCGCGTTGTTACACGCGGCGCAGCCATCTTGCCTAGCGCTGGCGTTGTGCCACATCGGGTTGATCCGATTTAGGAGTGGGCCTTACGCAATCACCCTGGTATTTGATCATGATCAACCGGGCTTGCCTAAGTAAATATGCCGTCGGGGTCGAAGGGGAGCTCTATAAAAAGCGCCTATGCCAGCGCGGCAACCCCGGATTCTCGCTTTGCTTCATCCGGGCTACGGCGTGGTATTTGCGGATGGCGTAGCTGGATTCCGGCGGTCGCCGGAATGACGTAGTGGTTGGCGGGGTGAACCGTTCTTGCGGGCAGATGGTTTGCGGGGTTGGGGTTGGTTTTGATTTTCCTCCCCCGTTAAAGCCAAGCGCCGAGGGAGTGGAGGGTGCCCTTAGGCTCCCGACCGACTGAGGGAAGCCCGGAGGGCCGCCCGGCTGGGGTCGCCTTTCTTTGGTTACTTTCTTTGGGGCCGCCGAGGTGGCGACGCAAAGAAAGTGACGTGCTCCGGCCACCGCCGGTATCAAATGCTTTTCACATCCGCGCCGAAGGCGCTAACACATCGCAATGGTGGATTGTCGCTTCGCTCCGAATCCACCCTACTGCCCGCATTGCAAAGGCCACCTACGGCGGCCCGCTGGATTCCGGCTCAAGGCCGGAATGACGAGTCAGTGGAACAAAACAGGCAGTCATATCCTCGCAAATACCGTAGCTGAACTCCCCCCAAGGCCGGCCGCTGCGGTCGGGAATAACAAAGCAGCAAGCAAGGTCAAACGCCCCGCCCAGCCAGCCCCCTGACACCCACACCTGTAGGACGACCGTCGCAAAACCCTGCAGCCAAATGCGCCCCACACCGACAACAATCGCCAGCAGTGGTGATTACCATCAATCAGGACTTCCGCCATCTGCCCGGAGAACGCCATGCCGTCCTTTCCCCAGCTCAACCACCGGAACGCCAGTGGCGCTGCGGTGACTACGGGCGCAGCGTTGACGCATGACCGCGCGACCTTTTTGCTGACCGCCGAACATGCCACCATCCTGCAAATGTTTACGGAGTACAAGCGGCGCAAGTATCTGTTTTCAAATGCCCAGAAAAAGTCGCTGGTACAGCAAACCTGCCGCCTGCTAGCCTGGCATTCGCAAGTCGAGGAACAGTTGTTCTACCCCGCCGCCAGAGCCGCGTTACACAAACGCGGCCATCTGATTGATGAGGCGCTGGTAGAGCATGCCAGTTGCAATGCGCTGATTGCGCATCTGGATGTCACGCCAGCCGATCATCCGTTGTTTGAAGCGCGCTTCAAGGTACTGGCCGATTATGTGGCGCTGCACTTTGCGGAAGAAGAAGACAACCTGTTTCCGCTGATCCGTGCACTGGGCACGCTGAATCTGAACGCTTTGGGCGATCAGATACTGGCTTTGCAACATGCGCTGCGGGATGAAGCCATAACCAATCCCACACACTAAGCCAGATCCGCGCCGCGCTCGGCCAGCAATTGGCGCAGCACGCTGCGGTGGCAGTGGGCTTCGTCTTCGCAATAGCAGCCAATGGCAAAGTGGCTTTGATGGGATAGCGCGGCCAGCAAGTCCAGCGTGCGGCTGGGTTCGGCCTCGCTCATTTGTTTGCGAAAGTGCTTCACAAACCGGTCCCATCCCGCCTGATCATGGGCGGCCTGGGCTTCCTGCACCAGTTCGGGTGCCGGAGAGAGCATGGGGTACCAGATGTCGTAAAAATCCCGGCTGGCAAATTCGGCCTTGGGTACGCCGCGTGGTGGTCGGCGGACGGTGCCAATACGCACGCCTTCATCTTTGGCGCGCGGGGAGCCCAGTCTGACAATGCGAATGGTCATCAGATCGCCTTGCAATGCGTAAGAAAACAGACCCCGTAGCCCGGATGAAGGCCCTCAGGCCGGGAATCCGGGGTGGCACTGTGAACAAGAACCTGCCAACGGTACAACCCCGGATTCTCGCCTTCGGCTTCATCCGGGCTACGTAGGGATTACGTGATAATCCGTTCCGGGTGACTGTAGACGGTGAGACGCTCGCCGCGCACAAAACCGGCCAGCGTTACGCCGGTATCTTGCGCCAGTCGCACCGCCAGTGCGGTGGGGGCGGAGATGGCCGCCAGGATGCCGAAACCGGCTGCGGCGGCCTTGTGGACCATCTCGTAAGAGGCGCGTGAGCTGATCACCAGTACGCCATCCCGCACGGGTTGGCGGGCGACGGCACCAATCACTTTATCCAGCGCGTTATGCCGGCCAATGTCTTCCCGCACCACAATGCTACCTGCATGCCACCAGCCAGCGGCATGTGCCGCACCGGTGGCCAGATTCAACGGTTGCAGCGCGCCCAATTGATCCATGGCGGTCAGCACATCGGTAAACGGCATGGGCGTGGCGCGCGGCAGGGCGGCAATCGGCCGGATGACGTTTTCCAGAGAATCCTGCCCGCACAGACCACAACCCGTGCGGCCGGTCAGGTTGCGGCGGTGTTCCTTGAGTGCGGCAAAACGTTGCTCCGGAATGCGGATTTCTACCTGCACGCCATCCGCCACCGGCACGACGTCCAGATCCAGCAATTCGCCGGGACGGGCGATAATACCTTCGGTCAGGGCAAAGCCCAGCGCAAAGTCTTCCAGGTCCAGCGGGCTGGCCATCATGACGGCATGAGAGATGCCATTGAACACCAGCGCCACCGGCGTTTCTTCGGCCAGGGTTTCCGGGCGCAGCTCAGTCTGGCCCCGATCAATACGCAGCGCCTCTACGCGGGTGGATTCTGCGGGCAGCGGCAAATCAAGCAGCGCGGTTATGGACACAGTGCCCTCCCCGCTTCGGTCAGCCAAAGTGTGCGGCGTTTGCCGTCTTGCTGGGTGCGCACCAGTGCCTGACCGTCTGCCTGGGTGGCGGCGGTCAGTACGGTCAGGGCGCGGTTAAGCTGGCTCATGCCCAGCTCCAGTTTCTTGCCGACCTGGTGGTCTGACAAGCCATCTTGCCCGGCCAGCAAGGCCATGATGGCAATCAGCGTTTCTTCCATGATTCATGCACCTGGGCTCAAGCGGCCTGGTCTGCCGACAGGGTCAGCACCACCGGCACGGATTTGGAGGCCGGCGTGCGGGCACGATCGGCCATGCTGTCCAGCGGCACCAGGTTATTGGTTTCCGGGTAGTAACTGGCCAGGCAGCCCGGCGGGATATCGTATTCCACCAGTTTGAAGCGCGGCGCTACGCGTTCACCATCGTGCCAGACAGAGGTCATATCCACCCACTGGCCGGCGGTGAAGCCCATTTTTTCCAGATCGTGCTTGTTGATGAAACACACGCGGCGCTGACCAAACACGCCCCGATAGCGGTCATCCAGACCGTAGATGGTGGTGTTGTACTGGTCGTGGCTACGCACGGTCATCAGGTTGAAAATCTGTTTGTCCGTATGCTGGCGGCGCAGCGTGGTAATCGGCATGTCGCCCGGCACCGGGTTGGTGGCAAACAGGGCCTTGCCAGTCGCCGTCACCCATTTGCGATCCCGTGCGGAGTTACCCAGATAGAAACCGCCCGGCACGTGCACGCGGTGGTTGAAGTCGGCAAAGCCGTCGATGACCTCGCCAATCTTGTCGCGGATACGGTCGTAGTCTTCGATCATCCACAGCCATGGTGTCTTGCTGTGTTTGAGCGTGGCGGCGGCCATGCGCGCCACAATGGCGGGCTCCGACAGCAGGTGTTCGGACGCCGGCGCGTTCATGCCGGCCGAGATATGCACCATGCTCATGGAGTCTTCCACCGTCACACCTTGCGCGCCGCCCGCTTGCTGGTCCACTTCGGTACGGCCCAGGCACGGCATGATCAGCGCGTCCTTGCCGTGCTCCAGATGAGAGCGGTTGAGCTTGGTGGTGACATGCACGGTCAGTTCGCACTGGCGCAAGCCGGCGCGGGTGCGGTCAGAATCCGGCGTGGCAGCGGCAAAGTTGCCGCCCATGCCGATAAACACCTTGGCCTCGCCCTTGAGCATGGCTTCAATGCCCCCCACGACATCGTGGCCGTGTTCTTGCGGCGGGACAAAATCAAAGGCCTTGCCCAGTTTGTTCAAAAAATCCACCGAGGGCTTTTCGTAGATACCCATGGTGCGGTCGCCCTGCACATTGGAATGCCCGCGCACCGGGCACGCACCCGCGCCTGGCTTGCCGATATTGCCCTTGAGCAGCAGCAGATTGATGATGGCCTGGATCGTCGCCACCGAGTGCTTGTGCTGGGTGATGCCCATCCCCCAGGTACAAATGGTGGCGTTGCTGGCCATATAGATATCGGCAATGTCGCGAATCTGCGCTTCCGAGAGGCCAGACTGTTCTTCGATGTGCTCCCACATCTGCGCATCCAGCATGGCCAGAAAATCTTCAAAACCAGCGGTGTGCTCTTCAATAAAATCGGCATCGATCACGCCGGATTCCACCACGGCTTTGGCCAGGCCAATGGCCACCGCCATATCGCCACCAATGCGCACCTGGTAATAGCTGGAGGCAATTTTCGAGCCGTTGCTGGACAACATATCCAGCGGGCTTTGTGGATCGGCAAAGCGTTCCAGACCGCGTTCACGCAGCGGATTGAACACCACAATGCGGCAGCCGCGCTTGGCGGCTTCCCGCAGCGTACCCAGCATGCGCGGGTGATTGGTGCCGGGATTCTGACCAAAAATGAAGATGGCTTCGGCGTGGTCAAAGTCTTCCAGCGTGACGGTGCCCTTGCCAATGCCAATCTGCTCTTTCATGGCCGTGCCAGAGGGCTCGTGGCACATATTGGAGCAATCGGGCAGATTGTTGGTGCCGAATTCACGGATAAACAACTGGTAGAGGAAGGCGGCTTCGTTAGAGGTGCGGCCGGAGGTGTAAAACAGCGCCTCATGCGGGCTGGCCAAAGCATTCAGGTGCTTGGCAGTCAGTTCAAACGCCTCATCCCAGGATACGGCCACATAGCGGTCGGTGGCGGCGTCATAACGCATGGGTTCGGTCAGGCGGCCTTGCGCTTCCAGCCAGTAATCATCCTGCGCGTTCAGTTCGGCAACGGTGTGCTGGGCAAAGAACGCACGGTCGATGCGGCGCTCGGTGGCTTCTGCCGCGACGGCTTTGGCGCCGTTTTCACAGAACTCAAAGGTGGAGTGATGGTTTTTGTCCGGCCAGGCGCAACCAGGGCAATCAAACCCGTCAGGCTGGTTTTGTTTAAGCAGCGTGTGAATCCCGCGCACCATGACGCCTTGCTCACGAATACTGTGCAACACGCTTTTGAGTGCGCCCCAGCCTCCGGCCGGTCGGTTATAAAACTTGATCGCTTGCTTGCTCATTCAAAACCACCTCAGATAAACCGCTTGTCACAACATACTCAGGCCGCGGCGCTTATTCAATAAGCGTTTGACGCAGGACAACAGCAAAATGTTCTGGCAAAAGGTTTGCCGCCCCGCCGCAATGAAGCGGACGGGGCGGAGAGTCATGCAGGTTGGTCCACCCGCATCCACTTAGCCAAACAGGGCTGCTGTTTTCTTGATGGTCTGGATCACGCCCCAGGCCAGCGGAATCAGCACATAGGCCCACAGCAACAGACCTTTGATCTTGGCGGTCATGTCTTAGTCCTCACGAGAGATGAATTTTTCGTCGACGTTGGTGATCAGCGCATTGCAGATAAAACCCACGATCAACAGGCCGGCCATCACATACATGGTGGTGCTATAGGCCGAAGCCTTGGCGACACCCTGGCTGATCTGGTAATCACGCATGTAGTTCACGATCACCGGGCCCAGCACGCCGGCAGCAGACCATGCGGTCAGCAAACGGCCGTGGATGGCGCCCACGTAACGCGTACCAAACTTGTCGGACAGATAAGCCGGGATGGTGGCAAAGCCGCCGCCATACATCGACAGGATCACGGCATACAGGCCCACAAACAGCGCTACGCTACCCGCGCCGACGGTCGGCACCAGCGCGTACAGCACGGCACCCAGCAGCAGGAACACCAGGTAGGTGGTCTTGCGGCCGATCAGGTCAGACACGCTGGACCAGAAGAAGCGGCCACCCATGTTGAAGATGGACAGCAGGCCAACGAAACCGGCGGCAGCAGCGGCCGTCACGGAACCCTTGAACACTTCCTGAATCATCAACGAGGCCTGACCCAGCACGCCAATACCGGCCGTCACGTTCAGGCACAGCACAGCCCACATCAGCCAGAACTGCGGGGTTTTCAGGGCGGTGTCGGCATCCACGTAAACGTGGCTGGCCAGTTTCTTCGGGTCTTCTTTTTCAACGAAACCTTCCGGCTTCCAGCCCGGTGCCGGCAGACGCACGGTGAACGCGCCAATCAGCATCGACACCGTATAGATCAGGCCCATGAACACAAAGGTCTCGGCAATGCCAGGACCGGCGTCAGACTTGAATTTGTCCATCAGGTACACGGCCAGCGGCGCGCCAATCATGGCACCACCGCCAAAACCCATAATGGCCAGACCGGTGGCCATGCCACGACGATCCGGGAACCACTTGATCAGCGTGGACACGGGCGAGACATAACCCAGACCCAGACCCACACCACCCAGCACGCCGTAACCCAGATACAGCAACCACAGTTGCTGCGTAGAGATGCCAAGTGCCGAGACCAGGAAACCACCGCCAAAGCACAGCGCAGCGGTAAACATGGTGGCGCGCGGGCCAACACGTTCCAGCCACTTGCCGCCAAATGCGGCAGACAGCCCCAGAAAAACGATGGCCAGAGAGAAAATCCAGCCCAGCGAAGGAATGCTCCAGCCGTAAGCTTTGTTCAGCGGTGCATTGAACACCGAAAACGCGTACGCCTGACCGATCGACAAGTGAATCGCCAGTGCGGCCGGTGGAATCAACCAACGGTTGAATTCCGGCTTGGCAATACTGAGGTTCTTGTCCAGTGTTGCGGCAAAACCCATCTATTTCCCCTTTTTATTCAAAACCTTTGCGTAAAGGAAGCGTGCAAACCCGTGCGTTGACGTGCAGTTCGATCAGCTCCGGCCAGTGGTCCAAAAAGCGCACTACCACAAACCCGACCCTGAGATGATGCGCCATATCATAGCGCTCTTATATGCGAAATGCGTTATATATGCGCCCGTTCCGTTAGTCGGATACAAGCGGCCGTCACCACGCAGGAAGAGTCTTACAAAACGAGGGTCAGACAGGCGGCTTTGTAAGGCGGCTTTCCAGCCGGAATGCGCCTTGCAGCACAACGCACCCGCTTTGCGGCCGTTCATCAGCCAATGCTGATTTTTGTACGTCAGACACTACGTGATGGGGATTTTTTACGTTTCATTCGGCTCTACCCCATCTGTTGTATCGCAATAAAGCAAGACGCTGCCCTCTGTTGAACGGCACAGGCCCGATGGGCCGATCGCGTAGCAAACTGCTGCATAAAGCCGTTATGGGCTGGTTCACACCGGCAGAGGTCTTGCTCACCTGCCATAGTGATCTGATGACGTAGGCATAGTCCGACACCCATATCAGTCTGCCCTGCGCGCCTTGCCCGGCGGGAGGTGGGACACTGGATGCGGCTTGTCTGGCCCTTGATCGACAGGAAGACGCATGAGATGCATCCGATACGTTTGCTGGCTGATGCTGCTGGCGCCAGGTGCTTTTGCCGATCCGGTACAAAGCGTGCCGCTGCTGGAAGTAGACCGCTATCTGGGCACCTGGTATGAAATCGGTCATCTGCCCATGTTCTTTCAGCGCAACTGCGTATCAGACACCACCGCCCAGTACAGCAAGAATGCCGATGGCACCATTGCCGTGACCAATACCTGCCGCCATGAAGACCGCCAACTGGATACCGCGCATGGCACGGCCTCGGTCATGCCCAACTCAGGCAATGCCCGGCTCAAAGTCCAATTCTTCTGGCCTTTTAATGGCGATTACTGGGTGATTGGCCTGGCACCGGATTATCACTGGGCGCTGGTGGGCTCACCCAACAACAAATATCTGTGGCTGCTCTCCCGCAGCCCCACCCTGGCGCAGACGGATGTAGACACCGCCCTGCAAATAGCGCGGCGGCAAGGATACGACCTGGACAAGTTTATCTACACCCCGCACAGCGATCGATAACGCGACCTCTGACGCGGGGCAGGAGCAAACCATGAAAGCAATCTGGAATGGTGTGGTGCTGGCCGATAGCGACGATACCGTGGTGGTGGAAGGCAACCATTATTTCCCGCGTGCGGCGCTGGACGACACCTTGATCGAACCCTCCCGCACCCACACCACCTGCCCATGGAAAGGCGAAGCCAGCTATTACACACTGAACGTCGGCGGCCAGCGCAATCCGGATGCCGTCTGGTACTACCCGGAGCCGAAAGACGCCGCCAAACAGATCAAGGACCGGGTAGCGTTCTGGCGTGGGGTGACGGTGGAGCCTTGATGGGTGGAAAAGGCCACCTGCGGCGGCGGCGCTGGATTCCGGCGTGCGCCGGAATGACGAGGTGGTAACCACCCCAAGGGGCTGCTTGCGGCGGCAGGTCACGTTGCCCGGCACAAACCCATCCGGCACGTAATCCCCCACCACGCCGTATTGATGCGGGAAGGCCCGGGTGGATTTCACTCAGTGCCAAACGGTCATCAATAAAGCCCAAGTGCGGCGCGTGGTTGCAGCATTTGCAACAGTTCTTGCCAGGCACTGTGGGGTTTGCCGCATTCTGCCGCTCTGCCCCGCGCTTTGATCCGGCCCGGCGCTGGCACGGATCATGCGTTATACCGGTTTTGTACCTTGTCGGAGTTCCCCCATGAGCCTGCCCCGTTTTCTCGCCCGCGCCGGCCTTGCGCTGGCCGTTGCCCTGCCACTGCTGGCCCAGGCCGATGCCACGCTCACCCTGGATCAGGTCATCGCCGGGCCCCAACGCACACCGGCCCGCCAGCAACGGGATGTATATCGTCACCCCGCGCAAACGCTGGACTTTTTTGGCCTCCGGCCCAATCAGACCGTAGTGGAAGTCTGGCCAGGTGGGGGCTGGTATACGGAGATTCTTGGGCCGTATCTGAACGGGCACGGTCGCTATTACGCCGCGCAAGTGTCTGCGGATGTCGATAAGGAACGCGCTGATGAAGTCACCGGCTTTGATAAAACGCTGGGCACTCATCCGGAACTCTATGACCACGTGGCCGTGCTGACCTTTGAACCGCCGCAACAGGTGGATATCCGCCCTGCCGGCGGTGCAGATCTGGTGCTGACTTTCCGCAATGTTCACAACTGGCTCAAAGACGGTAGTGCGCCGGCCGCGTTTGCGGCGTTCTACCGCGCGCTCAAACCGGGTGGCGTGCTGGGTGTGGAAGAACACCGCGCCGCGCCGGGCACCAGCTTGCAGCAGATGATTGATACCGGTTACGTCACCGAAGAAGCCGTGATCAAGCTGGCGCAAAGCGCCGGGTTCAAACTGGCGGCGCGCGCAGAGATCAATGCCAACCCCAATGACACCAAAGATTACCCGAACGGGGTCTGGTCATTGCCACCCTCCTACAAAGGCGGCGATCAAGATCGCGCGCGCTTTGCTGCGATTGGGGAGTCTGACCGGATGACACTCAAGTTCATCAAACCAGCCCCTTGAGGCGGGCTATTTTCAAACCAGACAAGAAGATCATTCCACAACCAGGCCAATTATCAGAGTTGGCAAGCAAGACCAGAATGCAGCCATCGACAACACACGCGGCTTCTGGAGATCACCATGCGCTTGCCCACCCTGATTCTGGCCTCTGCTTTACTCACCGCGACCCTGAGTCCTTTTGCGGGGGCCGACACGGACGTGTTGCCCCAGCCGCATCACCTTGCGGCGACCAATACCCCTGACAGCGCCAGCGTAATTCTGGCAGCCCGCCGCTATGCCGCATTCTGGAATACCGGCGACACCCGGTACGCCGACCAGGCGCTCTCCCCCGATTTCATCGACCGCACCTTGCCTGCTGGCCGCGTACAAGGCCCGCAAGGCCCGCGCCAGGCGTCCACCGCCTTTCGGACTGCCGTGCCTGATCTGACCGCAGAGATGGAGGACGTCATCGTCAGCCAGGATCGGGTAGCGGTACATCTGCATTTCAAAGGCCACTTCACCGGGCACTTTGGCAACGTGCAAGGCACCGGCCAGAGCATCGACTTCCAGGCTTTTGATCTGTACCGCGTGGCCGATGGCCGCATTGCCGAAAACTGGCATCTGGAAGACAACCTGACCCTGCTGCAGCAAATGGGCATCGTCCAGCCATAACGCCCCACCGGAGGATCACCATGACCTGGACTTTTGATCACGTCAGCCTGAACGCCAGCGGCCAGCAGGAGATCGCCCGTTTCTTTGGCGATGTCCTGGGCTGGCAGCCAGGTTACCGGCCGGATTTCGGCTTTGACGGCCAATGGCTTTACAACGGCGAGCAAGCCGCAGTGCACCTGCTGGCCCGGCCGGGCACTACGCCACACGTCACGTTTGCCCACCTGGCATTTCGCACCGATGAAGCGGCCGAGGCCGTGATTGAGCGGGTTCGCGACAGTGGCTATCGCTGGCAGGCCGGCCGCCATCCGGACAAGCCGGCGGCACAGATTTTTGTTGAATTACCCGGTGGCGTCGTGCTGGAGCTGGAAGCGCCGCTGACCACGCCAACCGGCTCCCCCAACGAACCGACCAAGTAACCAAGTGACCAAGGAAATCATCATGACAAGCACAACGCTTTTTGACCCGCTGCAATTGGGCGCCACCACCTTGCGCAACCGCGTGGTCATGGCCCCCATGACCCGCGCCCGCACCACCCAGCCGGGTGATATTCCCAATGACCTGATGGCCGAGTACTACGCCCAGCGCGCCGGTGCGGGCTTGCTGGTGACAGAGGCGACCCAGATCTCCCCACAAGGCCAGGGCTACTCGTTCACGCCGGGGATTTTCTCCGCCGAGCAAGTGGCAGGCTGGCGCACTGTGACAGAACGGGTCCACGCCCTGGGGGCCAAGATTTTCCTGCAACTGTGGCATGTGGGCCGGGTATCGCACAGCGTGTTCCATCATGGCCAGCCGCCCGTGGCCCCCTCGGCCATTCAACCCAAAGACACGCAGGTATGGATCGTGGGTGAGGATGGTGTTGGCCGCATGACCGATTGCCCCATGCCGCGCGCGCTTAGTGTGGATGAGATTGGCGGCATCATTGCCGATTTCCGCCGGGGCGCAGCCAACGCCATTGCCGCCGGTTTTGATGGTGTGGAAGTGCATGGCGGCAACGGCTATCTGGTGGACCAGTTCTTGCGCGGCGTCTCTAACCAGCGTACCGATCAATACGGCGGTTCCTGCGATAATCGCACGCGCTTTCTGGTGGAGTTGATGAGTGCGCTGGCCGATGAAATTGGCGCGGACAAAGTGGGTGTACGGCTGGCCCCGTACATCACCTTCAAGGACATGGCAGACCCGGATATTGTCCCGACCATTTTGCGCGCGGCCGAACAACTGGACCCACTGGGGCTGGCGTATATCCACCTGTCTGAAGCGGATTGGGATGACGCGCCGATCATTCCGGTCGATTTCCGTCATGCGCTGCGCCGGGTGTTTCACGGCAAGATCATTGTGGCGGGCGGTTACGATAAACAGCGGGCGGAGGCGATCCTGGCGACGGGCCTGGCCGACCTGGTGGCCTTTGGCCGGCCATTTGTAGCCAATCCGGATTTGCCGCAGCGGCTGGCGCATAACCTGCCGCTGGCACAGCCCGATGGCGCAACGCTATTTGGCGGCAATCAGCAGGGCTACACGGACTATCCGGCCTACGCCTGAGGCCGTACCGGGCAGATCAGACGGTCTGCCCGGCAAAGTGCGCCAACAGAAACTCAATCAGCAATTTAAGCCGCAAGGGTTGCAGCCGGTTCGCGTGGTACAGCAGATTGAGCGGTGCGCTGTCGGTAAAGTAATCATCCAGCACCGTCACCAACCGGCCAGCGGCCAGGTCTGCCGTGATATCCGGGCGGGATTTCCAGGCGTAACCATAGCCTTGTAGCGCCCATTTGCGGATCACTTCGCCATCGTTGCTGTGGCGAATACCGTTAACGCGCACGCTGGCTTGCTGGCCGTGCTGTCGGTAGCGCCATTCGTTCATCGGGCCTGATCCGGTCACCAGCACCAGGGCGGGCAGGTTTTGCAGATCAGCCGGTGTCCGGGGTGCGCCCGTCAGCGCCACGCGTGCTGGCGCAGCACATACCACCCGCTGGCTGGGCAGCAAGGGGCGCGCCACCATACTGCTATCTGTCGGCTGACCGTAACGCACGGCCAGGTCGATATCGTCCCCGACCAGATTGGCGGTGGAGTCCGTCAAAGACAGCGCAAAATGCACTTCCGGATACTGCGCAGAAAACGCATCGAGCGCCGTCAGCAAGAGGTTGCGACCCAGATCAGAGGGCGCGGAAATGCGCACCACCCCTTGCACCTCGGTCCGGCCGGCTTGCAGCGCGTGCTCAGCCTCCAGCAATAAATCCAGCACTTGCTGGCTATAGGCACGGTAAATCTGGCCTTCATCGGTCAGGCGTAACTGGCGCGTGGTGCGTTCAAACAAGCGCACCTTGAGCGTGGTTTCCAGTCGCTGAATGCACGCGCTGGACGCGGCAGGCGATAGTCCATGCTTGCGCCCGGCCGCAGAAAAACTGCCCAGGCTGGCTGCATCCAGAAACAAACGCATATCGTTAAGCCGGTCCACGTTTTCCTCTCTGATTTGAAAATACGTCAGGAACTGAACGCATTATTCAGCAGGAATGAAAAATCCCCAATACATGAGTAATGCATTGGGGATAGGCGGAGACAGCCACGTTCTGTGCCGATCAGTGTCCGGCCACCACGACTGGTCTGCCATTTCGGGGTAAGGGGTTGGCCTCATCCAGCCGGCCAGAGAGCACGGTCAGCCCCAGCGCGCCCAGTGCCAGCACCGCGCCGATCCACGGCGTATGCATCAGACCAAAGTGCGCCACCACCAAACCCCCGGCCCATGCGCCAAAGGCAATCCCGACATTGAATGCCGCAATGTTCAGGCCCGATGCCACATCCACCGCACCGGGGGTGAAGTGTTCGGCCTGCTGCACCACATAAACCTGCAAGCCCGCCACGTTGCCAAAGGCTACGGCGCCCCACACCAGCACGGTCATGATCAGCAAAACCGGATGCGGCGCGGTAAAGGTCAGTGCCAGCAAGACCAGCGCCAGCAGTGTGAAAATCCGCTTGAGTGCGCCTACCGGGCCACGCTGATCCGCCAGTTTGCCGCCCCAGATATTGCCAACGGCAACCGAGACGCCATAAACCAGCAGCACCAGGCTGACGGCATTGGGGCCAAAGCCGGTTACATCACGCAGCATGGGTGCAAGAAAGGTAAATGCGATAAACGAGCCGCCATAACCCAACGCCGTGATGGCGTACACCAGCAACAACCGCGGTTGGCGCAGCACATCCAGCTGCTTGAGCAAGGAGACCGGCGTATTGCGGGGAATCTCTTTGGGCACAAACGCCAGGCTACCGGCCACCGCCAGCGCACCAAGACCGGCAACCACAAGAAAGGTCTCGCGCCAGCCAAAGTGCTGACCAATGAATGTCCCCAGCGGCACGCCGGTAACCAGCGCCACGGTCAGCCCGGTGAACATGATGGCAATGGCGCTGGCGGCCTTTTCACGCGGCACCAGGCCGGTGGCAATGGTCGAGCCAATCGAGAAAAACACTCCGTGCGTCATGCCGGTGAGCACCCGCGCCACGATCAGCGAGCCATACCCCGGTGCATGCCAGGCCAGCAGGTTGCCCAGCGTAAACAACACCATGAGCGAGACCAGCAACGTTTTGCGTGGCAACTGACCGGTGAGCGCCGTCAGCACCGGCGCCCCTACGGCCACGCCCAGCGCATACAAGCTGACCAGCAAACCGGCACTAGGCAAAGAAACGCCAAGGTTGGCGGCAATGTCAGGAATCAGTCCAACGATCACGAATTCGGTGGTCCCGATGGCAAATGCGCTGATGGTCAGCGCCAATAAAGCAATGGGCATGATGGGTTTACTCCGGCAAACAGAACATGAGCGCAGTGTGCGCAAAGCCGTCGTGCGGAAAAACCATGCCCAAGGCATAACATTGTTGATTATTGATCATCAATAAATCATATATATCCGCCTTTTTCGCAATCTGTTGGGGGCCTCGCCGCCGGCCGCACCACACAGCAGATTGACCCTTCCGCTCATCCCGGTCAGGGCTGCAATCCCCAAAGCAGCGGATAAACTGACGCCAGCCTTGCCCATGCGAGGCTCTACAAAACCAACGAGCACCACCAAAGAGGAATGGAACCGATGAACAAACCGCAATTGCGCCGTTTGACGCAGCTGTGCGCACTGACGTTTGGCGCGCCACTGCTGTTCGCCAGCCAACTGGCCCACGCCGATGTGGCGACCTGGGTTGATGGCAGCACCTATACCGCCGGCACCGTGGTCTATTACAACGGGCACGACTATCAGGCACTGGTGACGCAGACCGACTATGTCGGGGCGAACTGGAACCCGGCTTCGACGCCGAGTCTGTGGAAAGACCTGGGCGCGGCAACTCAATCTGCAACGCCGACCCCGACACCCACGCCAGTTCCAACCCCGGCTCCGACACCAGCCCCCGCACCGACGCCAACGCCAGTCGCAGCGCCCACCCCGGTCGCCACACCGGCCCCGACGCCATCGGGCTGCGCGGCGGCCTGGAACGCCAGTACCGCGTATAGCGCGGGCGCGACAGTCAGCGTAAACGGCGTGAACTACAAGGCCAATTGGTGGACCCAGGGAGTGAACCCCAGTACCAACAACGGTGGCGATGGCAGTGGCCAGCCGTGGACGGTGGTGAGCAACTGCAGCGGCGGCACGCCAACACCCACGCCGACCCCGGTGCCAACGCCGACCCCGACACCCACACCGGTTCCCACACCGACACCCACGCCGGTGCCGACCCCAACGCCAACCCCCACGCCGGCTCCGACACCCTCCGGCGCAGTGACGACCACCGGCAAGATCAACTTCCACCTGTTGCTGGGAGCCGGTACGGCGCAAGACAGCCTGACACTGGATGGCGATAACTACACCGATCTGATCATGTCCAACATGATCGCCGGCGTGATGTACGGCCACCTGGTGCAGCAGTACTACCCGGGCCTGCAGTTTGAAAAAGACTATCTGTACGGTTCGGTGCTGGGCCAGTTGTTGCAGGAAAACCTGGAAACCCAGGTCTACCAGGCCAGCAGCAACCTGATCGACCCGTCCAGCGACCAGCAAGCGGTCATGGGCGCAGGCCAGGGCGGCCCGTATCAGATCAACAACTACGCCGCAGATATGGTCTCTGGCAGCTACACGCCGGCCGGCCACTCGCTGATCAACTTTATCGCGCTGCAAAAGAACATTGGCTACACCCTGGCCGATGCCCCGACGCAGTACACCAAGGTCACACCACCCTCGTTCAACAACAAGTACTACGGCCCGATGCTGACCGCGTACTTCCATTACAACGACATGGTGGCACTGGTTGAGATTGGCACCGGCACCGGCGGCTGGACCACGCCGTGGCAACCGGCGTTCGACAACGCACTCACCAACTTCAAAACGTTGCCGAACAACTTCTTCGATGTGCTCTTGAACGTGGCCTACAACCAGGGTTACTACGGCACGCTGATGTCCAGCTACAGCCAGTTGGGCGCGACAGCCACCGCAGCCACGGTGGCCCAGGTGAATGACTGGAGCAGCGTCTGGGGCAAGTCGGATACCTATCAGCAGTATCCGTATCAGGTGCGTTACTACCTGAACCAGTTCTACGACCTGCCGATCCCGACCACCAGCGCCACCACGCTGACCACGCCGACCAACCATGTGGCATTCAACATGACCACGCTGGGTACGGTGTTCAGCAACGTGTTCACCACGCTGTCTTATGTGAACAGCAGCGGCCAGGGCGCGTTTATCCCGGCGGCATCGGCGCAAGCGGCGTACACCACGGCGTTGCAACAGCACAGCGTGGTAGCGACCAGCACGCTGGATCTGTCTAACGCCACCGACCGCGCGACGATCTTTGCCGTGCTGGAGGACGCCATCAAGAACCTGGAAACCAGTCTGGGTGTGCAGTTCAACGCTACGACCAACTCACAGATCTGATTGGTTGCTGGTTGTTGGGTGTAAAAACGAAACGCGCTGGCCTGAGGGTCAGCGCGTTTTTTCTGGATTTGGAGGTGCGAAGGGCTGGAATGGCCAGGTGGTGGTCTGGGGAATAGCGCTTTCATCCTTGTCAATATTGCAGCTGGATTCCCGCCTCCGCGGGAATGACGAAGTGGTGGGCAAGGTGAACCATTCTTGCACGCAGATGATTTGTGGGGTTGGGGTTGCTTTTGATGTTGCCGTCGCTTTTGACTTGCCTCCCCTCCGGCAGCGCCGAGCATCGCAGGGAGGGCCGGGGTTTCGGCGTAAGGGTGTTTGAGGGCGCAGCCCGAGTTCCCTGGAGCCAGCCGGACTTTGCGAGAAGCACAGGGAACCCCGAAGGGGCGCTGTCGCAGGGGTCGCCTTTTCTTTGGTGCCTTTCTTTTGGCGACCCAAAAGAAAGGCACTTGCTGTCGGGCAACCCCCGACATGTAAAACACCCGCGCCGCAGGCGCTTAAACCCACGTCAATATGAACCAGCTCCGCCACCCCGGATTCCCGGCCTGGCGGCCTCCATCCGGGCTACGCAGTGGCTCCCCCAATCCTCACCGGCCCTCCACTCGCCGCGCTCGCATACACCGCATCCAGAATCTCCATCACAATCAAGCCCTCCTCCCCCGATGCCGGGTGGGGCCGGTCCGCCAGGATCGCCGCGGCCAGTTCATACATGGCCGGCAGGCCTTCCTCTTTGGGCGGGTGGACATGGATATCCAGCGCCGCGCCATGCTGCTCGGTGAAGATATGCGCATCAAACGTATAGCCTTCATCCAGATTGTGCTGCAGCAAGCCGGCTTTAGTGCCGAGGAGGCGCGTTTCCATCAGATCAGCCTCTTTGATATTGGCCGCCCAGGAGGCTTCCAGCGACAAGGTCGCGCCGTTGTCAAAACGGATAAAGGCACTGGCCAGGTCTTCCACATCAAACGTCTTGCCAGACTGCCGCGCCAGTTCGCTGGCGATGGGGTTCCAGGTATTACCCAGCACCCACACAGGCTTGGGATAACCCATCAGCCAGAGCGCCAGGTCCAGCCGGTGCACGCCCAGATCAATCAAGGGGCCGCCGCCAGAAAGCGCTTTGGTGCCAAACCAGCCGCCAAAGCCTGGCATGCCCCGGCGGCGGTGCCATACCGTGCGGCCCATGTAGAAATCGCCAAACACGCCAGCGTCCACTTGCGCTTTCAGGGCGCGGGATTGCGCGCTGAAACGGTAAGAGAAATTGATCATCAGCCGCTTGCCGGCGCGCTTTGCGGCGGCGAGCATTTCACGCCCTTCGTCCGCGTTCATTGCCATGGGCTTTTCACACAGCACATGACAACCTGCCGCCAGCGCCGCCAGTGTCAGCACTTTGTGAAACTTGTTGGGCGTACAGATGCTGATGACGTCCAGTTTTTCTGCCGCCAGCATGGCTTCCAGGCTGTCGTAACGGCCCGGCACGGTGAACTCATCGCCCACTTTGGCCAGCCGTGTGGCATCTGGGTCGGCAATGGCAACCACATCCACTTGCGGATGCAACTGCCAGCCCTGGATATGTTTGCGGCCGATACCCAGCCCGACCACGCCGATGCGTAACCGTGTTGTTGGTGATGCGCTCATCAGATATCCCCCTTGCCTTGTACGAAGCCGACTTTGGAAAACGTCACCTCCTTTTTGGCGATGGGTTCCAGTGCAGGCGCATTCGGGCAAATGTCCACGATCTGGACGCGCGGCGCGGCCCACTGCACGGCATTGGCCAGGACCTGCTGGACATTGCGGTCGTAATAGGTCGGATAGGCCTCATGCCCCGGGCGGAAGTAGAACACGCGGCCGTGGCCACGTTGCCAGCAACAGCCAGAACGGAACACCTCCCCACCTTCAAACCAGGACAGGAACACCAGTTCATCCGGCTGCGGAATATCAAAGCGCTCACCGTACATTTCTTCGTAGGGCAGCTCAAAGTATTCACCCAGCCCAGCGGCGATGGGGTGGGATGGCTCGACCACCCACAGCCGTTCTTTCTCGTCGGCTTCACGCCATTTGAGCGAGCAGTTGGTGCCCATCAGGCGGCGGAAGATTTTGGAAAAATGGCCGGAGTGCAGCACGATCAAACCCATGCCCTCCAGCACGCGTTTTTGCACACGGGCCACGATCTCATCGCTGACCTGCGCATGCGCCTTATGCCCCCACCAGATCAGCACATCGCAATCGGCCAGGCGCGCCTCGGTCAGGCCATGTTCTGGCTGGTCCTGGGTCGCGGTACTGATCTCTAGTGGCAACGCGCCCTGGCTGGCTGCCGGTACTTCTTTGAGTGCGCTGGCAATGGCGGCATGCAGGCCATCCGGGTAAATGGCGGCGACCGCCGGGTTCTGCCGTTCATGCTGAAATTCATTCCAGACAATGACAGAAATACGGGATTTCGACACAATAACTCTCCAGAAAAAAACCGGAATGCGGGTGGGCAAGAACGATGCTGCAAGCGCACATAAAAGCGGATACTGTCTGCATCCTGCGCCATCAGGTGCAGCAAGATTAGCCCTGCCCGATCCCTCGCCTCAATCTGAATCACTGCGACAAAACTGCAAAGAATGTCAAAAAACCCGGATAGCCGACTCAAGCTGGCCAAAGCCGCCAGTCCGCTTAAAAGCGTGCGTACCAGCTCTCCTGGTCAGGGCCGGGTCATGCGTGAGCATCTGGCGGCATTCGGGCAGCGGCTGGCCAGCGCCAGCCAGCCTGTTGTGCTGCCACCGCCGCAAACCGGCTTGCTGGCGCGCGGCGATGGCCATTTTCATCTGGCCCCCGAGTTGTTCTTGCAGGTTTCCGGCACAACCACCTTCCGGTTTGTGCGTGGCGAACTCACCGTCAGAGCCGGAGAACTCTTGCTGATGCCGCCCCGTTTGCTACACGCGGAACACGTCGAGGCCGCCGGGGACGAACCCTTTTGCAATGTGGTCATTTATGCCGAAGGCCCCGCGCTGACCTGCCATCTGGCACGCGAGGTTGCGCCCGGCAAACCGGGGATTGAGCATCTGGAAGCGCACAATCATGCCGAGGCACCCCACATCCACGGCTGGCTGGCCGATGCGGCCAGGCTGGCGCGCAATGGCGCGGGGCTGATGCAAACGCGGGCCCTGCTCACTGCGGCGACCCTGGGCGTATTGCAGGCGCTCGACGACGAGGAACAAGCCGCAGTCCGCGCCGAGCCGCCGCTGGTCGCACATGCGCGGGTGCTGATCCAGAACCGCCTGGGTGATCAGGCGCTCAGCGTGCAAACGCTGGCGGCCGACGCCGGTTGCACGGCGGACTATCTCTCGCATCTGTTCCGGCAGAGTACCGGTGAGCATCTGGCAGGCTTTATCAACCGTCTGCGCATGGAGCGCGCCACGCATTTGCTACAAGACCCCGCACTGGCCGGGAAAGAGATTGCGTGGGCTTGCGGGTTTGCCACGGCCAGTTATTTTACCCGCACGTTCCGGCTGCATTTCGGCATGACACCCCAGGCATGGCGTCAGGCCAGAGTGCCGGGTTAATCTTCCCGGACAACCCGATCAGACGGCGACATTCAAAGGGGCATGCGGCAAAGTCACCCGCACTTGCAAGCCGGGCTGCTGCGGGGTGTCTTCCAGCGTCAGCGTGCCGCCATGCAACGTCACCGCCTGTGCCACCAGTGACAGGCCCAGCCCACAACCGTCTTCCGCGCCACCCGGCGGCCGATAGAAACGGTCCAGCACCCGTTCCCGCAGTGCAGGCTCAATACCCGGGCCGTTATCCTGCACCACCAGTTCAATCCCTTGCTGGCTGCTTTGCAAGGTGACGTTGATCTGCGCCGCATGCGGCGTATAGCGGATGGCGTTTTCCACCAGGTTACGCAGGGCGGTTGATATGGCCACGGCGTGACCAATGAACAGCAAGCGCTCCGGCGCATTCAGGCTCAGTTGCTGATCCTTGTCGGCGGCCCGGCCGGCCAGTTCGGCCAGGGTGTTGCGGCTCAGGCTGGCCAGATCAAAGACTTCACGCGGCAGGCGTTCGGCGCGGTCCAGCCTGGCCAGCGCCAGTAGTTGTTCTACCAGGTGTCCCCCGCGGCGCGCCGCTTCTTCTACCGCAAACAGCGCATGTTCACGCCGGGCGTCATCCCGCGTGGTCCGGGCAACTTCGGCCTGGACCAGCAAGGCGGCAAAGGGGGTTCGCAATTCGTGGGCCGCGTCAGAGGTGAAATGGCGCTCCCGCTCCAGCATGGCATCTACCCGGTCTAGCAGCGCGTTGAGCGCAATTGCCGGTTTTTGCAGTTCTTCGACCAGCGCGTCCGTCGCAAAGCGCTCGGGGTCATTAGGGTCGAAGTTATCCAGTTGCTGTGACAGGTCATGCAAAGGCCGCAAACCGCGCCGGACACTGTAAAACAAGGCGGCAGAAACGACCGGTAACACCAGCAACAGTGTGACGAGCTGACGGCGGGCCAGCAAATGCAGAAACTGGTCATGGTCCGCATAGTCTTCCAGCACCCGCACCTGGAAATCGCCATCAGAATCCCACTCGGTATACGAGCGCCAGGTTTTGTCGCCGATCTCCCGATTGCTAAAGCCGGGTTGTTGCTCAAACGGCCAGACTGGCGCATTGGGCGAGGCAAACAGTTGTTTGCCATCCGGGCCAAAAATCTGCACGGCAAACGGCCCGGTGGGGAGTTGCGCGGCATGCGGCCCTACCCGGTTGGGGCTGGCCTGGTCCAGCTCAAACGCCAGCAATAGCTGTGCGCTTTCCTTGAGGCGGTTATCAAACCAGCGCTCGCTACGTTGCCGCGCCATGGCGTAACCACCACCCAGCACAATGGCCGTGATCAGCACCAGACTGATCAGGCAGTAAGTCATCAAGCGACCACCCAGCGAGCGGGGAAAACGGAGCATGGCAGATCCGGGAAACGAAGGAACAAGGAGCGAGCGCGAACTATAACGCGGCCCCGCTACGGCCCGCTGACCACCCGTAAGAAATCAATGGTTACGGCATGTTTTTCTGCAAATTTGCCAAAATCAACTATTTCTCCGTTTCCTTCAGATTTCCTTAAGGAACGGTGTCTATCTTTCCTGCACGTTAGGCATGCGCCGTTTTTGTGCCTGTCTTTGTATCCGGTTTTCTTCTATCTGCTTACGGTTTCAGTCTGTTTCATGCGCCTTTCCGTCATTCTGATCACACATAACGAAATCGCCAATCTGCGCGATTGTCTTGCCTCTGTGGCGTTTGCCGACGAGATCATCGTGGTCGATTCGGGCAGTACTGACGGCACTGTCGAAGCTGCGCGGGCCCTGGGTGCACGCGTGATCGAAACCGACTGGCCCGGCTTTGGCCCGCAAAAGAACCGGGCACTGGATCTGGCACAGGGCGACTGGGTGTTGTCCATCGACGCGGATGAACGCGTACCGGAAGGCCTGCAGGAAGAAATCCTGCAAACCCTGTCGGCCCCGGCGTTTGATTGCTACGAACTACCCCGCTTATCCAGCTTTTGTGGCCGCTTTATCCGGCACAGCGGCTGGTGGCCGGACCCTGTGCTGCGGCTGTTCCGGCGCGGCAAGGCGCGTTTTACCGACGTGGCCGTGCATGAACGCCTGCTCACTCAGGGCGTCACTGGCCGTTTGCGTCATCACTTGTTGCATTACAGCTACCCGGATCTGGAAAGCGTGCTTGCCAAGATCAACCGCTATTCCAGCGATGCCGCGCAAGAAAAATTTGCCGCCGGCAAACGTGCCACGCTGCTGGGGGCCTGTTTCCGTGGTTTCTGGACTTTTGTACGCCATTACACCTTTCAGCGCGGTTTTCTGGATGGCCGTGAGGGCTTCTTGCTGGCCGTGACCGCCGGCATCGGTAATTTCTGTCGCTACGCCAAGCTGGCGCAGCTAGGACGAAATGAGGCGAAATCGTGAATATTCTGCAACTGAATTTCGAAAATGGCTGGCGTGGCGGCGAACGGCAAACGTTCCTGTCCATGCTGCAATTCCGTGAAGATGGGCACACGGTACATCTGTTGTCCCGCGCGGGCAGCGAGATGGGGCGCCGGGCGCGTGATGCCGGCTTTGTGGTGCATGAGTGTGGTGGCGCTGGCGGCGTCATGGGTTTTCTGATCCGCCATGGCCGGGCCTACGACATCTTGCACGTGCAAACCGGTCACATGCTGACCTGGGCCGTATTGACCCGCTGGCTGCATGCCGCGCCGGTGGTGTATTCGCGCCGCGTGGCTTTTCGCCTGAAAGGGGCGTTGACCCGTTTCAAATACCGCCATACCGATCTGGTAGTGGCCATCAGCGATGCTTGCGCCAACAGTGTCAAGGCGGTGGGTGTAGACGATGTGCCGGTGATTGCGGACGCCACCTTGCCGGTTGTGACCGACCATGCCCGCATGGCCCTCATGGCAGAGAAACTGGGGCTGGCAGGCCGCAAGGTGGTCGCCACCACCTCTGCCCTGGCCGCCGACAAAGACCCGCTGATGCTGGTCGATGCCATCTCTGCACTCAAGAAACAGCGTGACGACTTTGTGTTTGTCCACTTTGGCACTGGTGCCTTGCAAGAAGAAGTGCGCGCCCGCGTGGCTGCCCTGCAATTGCAGGATCATTTCCTGTTTGCCGGTTATCAGCAGAACGTGGAAGCGTTGTTCGGCCTGTTTGACGTCTTTGTCATGAGCTCACGTGAGGAAGGTCTGGGTAGCAGCGTGCTGGATGCCTTCAGCGCGCGGATTCCCGTCGCATCGACCAGTGCCGGTGGCCTTAAGGAATTGCTGGCCGAAGAGCGTGGTCTGTTGAGCCCCCCGGGTGATGCCACCGCGCTGGCACAACACATCAGCGCGTTGCTGGATAAACCCGAGTGGGCAGCCGGCATGGTTGAACGCGCCGCCAATTACTACGAGCAGCATCATCGCCTGGATACCATGGGGCGCGGTTATCTCGCCTTGTTCGACCAGTTGCTCAATGGCCGCCGCCGTCCGCATATCAATCCAGGCAGCCCGTTGGCCTCCCCGCCTGTTCCGGCCTGACCTGCGCCTTGCCGCGTTGCCTGCACCCCGCAGGCAACGCAGTTTACCTGCCCGCCCCCTTGCCTGACCTTGTGCCCTTAAGAGGCGCAACTCATGACGTTCGCATGTTTAAAATCCATCATGAAAGCACGTTGAAAGGCCATCACCTGGGCTTTGGCATACCCTTGTGCGCCGCTTGCTGCGCCACAACGGCGCAAGCTGACCCAATACGGTGAAACCGTTTTCAGGAAACACCCCTTCCTCCTCCAGCATTGGCATCAATACGCGCTACTCTCAGGCATTCATCAAACCGGCATAAACGCTGGTATATCAAGCATTTGATCTCAATAAACCGGCTGCCATACCCGGTTTTTCAAGATACCCAAAAACGGCCTTTTCCTGATGCAACGCAGCAAATGCGGGTGGGCGAAAAACGCGCCAGAAGCGGGCACACGGCAGCCGGTAACGCACTAAGTTGCTACGTTCATCGGCTGTACACGTGTCAGAAAATCCAGAGTCAAATCCGGTTTGGATGGCGAATTTACTTGTCAGGAGCTAGTAACAAACAAGACATGTAGGGTAAAGCATTTACTTGTCGGAATGCGAGTCGGCACTGAGTATGAAATGGATTTCAAGCCGTCGATTCGCAGTCGAACGTTGGAGGAGACAATAAATGCAAAGTAACTGGCAGCAAGGGACCAGCAAAAAGCGCATTATCGCGCTCGCGCTGGCAACATTGAGCATGGCGCCTGGGCCGCTCGTAGTGGGCGGTTCGCTCGCCATTGCGCCCGTGGTGCAAGCCGCCACGATCAGCACCGGCTATACGCAGCAAAGTGGCGGCACGGTGCAGTTCTACGCCAATGGTGGCACATGGGCGGACATTCACTACACCGTCGCTGGGGGTGGACAGTTGAATGTCCGCATGACCAACAGCGGGACCAACAACACCTATACGGTGACCGGTATTCCGGCTGGCGCAGTGGTGAGGTATTCGTTCACGGTCGGCCAGGCAGATGGTTCGGCGCAAGATACGGCCTGGGCGCAGTTTACCTATTCCGGTGCAGCCACCCCGACACCCACACCGGCACCCACGCCAGCGCCGACTCCGGCCCCCACACCGGTTCCCACTCCAGCCCCGACCCCCACACCGGCGCCAACGCCAGCAGCCAGTTACGGGGCAACGCAGTTGTCTGGGGGTGTGGTGGCGTTCTACGCCAATGGCGGCACCTGGGCTGACATTCACTACACGGTCAATGGCGGTGGTCAGCTTAACGTGCGCATGACCAATAGCGGCACCAACAACACCTACCAGATTTCCGGTTTGGCCAACGGTGCGGTGGTGGCCTATTCCTTCACCATCGGCCAGGCCAATGGCTCTGCCACAGATACAGCGCAGCAAACGCTGACCTATGCCGGCGCGACACCGACGCCTGCTCCGACACCGGCACCCACACCGGCCCCGACGCCAGCACCCACCCCGGCGCCAACGCCAGCACCAACTCCCGCCCCCACGCCGGCCCCAACGCCAGCCCCGACTCCCGCACCTACGCCAGCACCCACGCCGACCCCGGCACCGACCCCAAGCGGCCCGGTTGATTTTGGCCCGAATGTGCTGATTTTTGATCCGGGCATGCCGGCCGCAACCATCCAGAGCCAGGTCGACACGGTCTTCAACAACCAGGTCACCAACCAGTTCGGGACGCAGCGTTATGCCTTCCTGTTCAAGCCAGGCAATTACGGCGTGAGCGTGAATGTTGGCTTCTATACCGAAGTGCTGGGCCTGGGGGCATCGCCAGATTCGACCAATCTGCAAGACGTCCACGTAGAAGCGGACTGGCTGGCCAATGGCAATGCCACGCAGAACTTCTGGCGTGCCGCCGCCAACCTGGCCGTCACACCGGTCAGTGGCACGGATCGCTGGGCGGTGTCGCAAGCAGCGCCGTTGCGCCGCATGCACATCAAAGGTGGCGTGACCCTGTGCTCACCATATTGCGGCTGGAGCAGCGGCGGGTTTATCTCTGACACGGTCATTGATGGCCAGATCAGTTCCGGCTCGCAGCAACAGTGGATCAGCCGTAACAGTCAGTGGGGTAGCTGGGTGGGTGGCGTGTGGAACATGGTGTTTGTTGGCGATGTGAATCCGCCGGCAGGTGCATGGCCCAATCCACCGTACACCGTGGTACCACAGACCCCGGTGGTGCGTGAGAAACCGTTCCTGCAGATTGATGCCAATGGCAACTACAGCGTCTTTGTGCCGGCGCTGACCAGCAATACCCAAGGGACGACCTGGTACAATAAGACACCGGCTGGCACCGCTGTGCCGATCAGCCAGTTCTACGTGGCCAAAGAGACGGTCGATACCGCACAGACCCTCAACGCGGCACTGGCAGCAGGCAAGCACATTCTGTTTACCCCTGGCGTCTATCACCTGAACGACACCCTGCGCGTCAACAACCCGAACACCATCATTCTGGGCTTGGGTATTGCCACGCTGGAAGCCGATTCTGGTCAGGACATCATGGATGTGGCAGATGTGGATGGCGTGAAGGTGGCCGGCCTGCTGTTTGATGCCGGTGCACAAACCTCGCCAGCCCTGTTGAAGATTGGTCAGAGCGTCACCGGGGTCAGCCATGCGGCCAACCCGGTCTCGCTGCATGATCTGTATTTCCGCATTGGCGGCGTGCAAGCGGCCTCGGCCACGCAAACGCTAGTGGTCAACAGCAACAACGTGATCGGCGACAACTTCTGGCTCTGGCGTGCCGACCACGGCAACGGCGTGGGCTGGACGGTGAACCCGGCCACCAACGGGCTGGTCGTCAACGGCGACAACGCCACCATGTATGGCCTGGCGGTGGAACACTACGAGCAGTTCCAGACCTTGTGGAACGGTAACGGGGGTCGCGTGTACTTCTATCAGAGCGAAGCGCCGTATGACGTCGCCCAGCAGTCTGACTGGATGTACAACGGCGAAAACGGTTATGCCTCGTACAAGGTGTCCAACAACGTGACGACGCACCAGGCATGGGGTGTGGGGGTGTACTGCTTCTTCAACACCAACAACGCCATCATCCTGAACAACGGCTTTGAAGCCCCACAAACGGCCGGCGTGAAGTTCACGGATCTGACCACCGTATCACTGGGTGGCGTGGGCACCATTACGCACGTGATCAACAACACCGGGGCGACGGCCAATACCGCGTCGCAAATTTCCACCCTGAACACTTACCCCTGATGCGTTGATGTAAAAGCGGGCCGGCGTCATGCCGGCCTGTGCATGTTCATCGACACCGGCATGGCAGTGCCGGTCGCTCCTTAAGGCCCGCCCATGCGGGCCTTTTTTTTCACGCTGATCTTCCGGGGAAAAACCACGCTGGGGGAACCCGTTCCGGGTGGAGGGGCCTACACCGGCTGGATGCGCCCGCGGTTCAAGGCAAACGGGGCCAGCCCGGTGCTTTGCCGATGCCAGGGGATCACCTCTGCCGCCGGCAAGGCCGCTGCAAACAGGTAACCCTGAAAACTGCCGATCCCGGCGTTGGCCACGGCGGCCAGTTCTTCCCGGCTTTCTACGCCCTCTGCGGTCACAGATAAACCCAGTTCACCCGCCAGCGCGGCAATATGCCGCAACATGGCCTGGCGACGCGGGTCATGCTGCAGATCGCGCACAAACAAGCGGTCGCATTTGATGCCTTCAATCGGCAAAGCGGCCAGTACACCCAAGGACGAATAGCCGGCGCCAAAGTCATCCATGATCACGCCAATACCGCGCATGCGCAGCGCGGTCATGGCACTGACCATGCTTTCGCCGGAGGCAATGATGGCGTGTTCGGTCAGTTCCAGTTTCAGATAGTGCGGGGCGAGTCCATGCTGGCGCAAAGCGGCCTGCAGCCAGTCGGCAAAGTCGGCAGCGGCCAGCGTCACCGGCGCCACGTTCACGGCCACCGTCAATACACTGCCTTGCTGCTGCCAGCGTTGCATATGGCCCATGACAATCTGCAGAATCATCCGGTCCAGCACCGTGGTTTTGCCCTGAAGTTCTGCCGCCAGAAAAAACGGCTCCGGGCTGATTGAGCCCATGACCGGATCGGCAATGCGCAGCAAGGCCTCTTGCTGCCAGACTGTTCCGCCCGTGGTGACAATGGGCTGGAAATACATCTGCAAATGCGCAGGGGAGATCAGCTCTGGCAGGCGGTCAGCAATCAAGGACAACTGGATATCCGCCGCCTTGCCCACCCGGCGTGGTGAGGAACGCACCAGAGAAAGGGCCCGGTTCAACAAAGACTGCCGGGATTGCTCATGCCGCAGGTTCTGCAGTTGATCCATACCTACCGCCAGGCCAAACACCAGCAGCGTAACCAGCAGCGTGACGCTTTCCGCATTGTGGATACCCTGATTGGTACGGATGGGGAAAATATTGATCAGGCACCAGTGCAACGGCACGATGGCCGCCCCGGCCAGCGTGGCTTCTTGCCAGCTCAAAGAGCGGAAATCTGCCCGCACGGCACGTAAACGGGCCAGGCGGTGACGCAACGCAATGGCCACCGCAATGGCCACTGCCAGCAAAATCGATGTCCCCACCGCCAGGAGATTGATCCTGATCTGCCCGTGCACATAATCGGCCACCAGCGTCAGATGCGCGACCACCATGCCAATAGCCAGCCCCAGGCCGGCCACCACGACCTTGCGGGCATCGCTGGCCCGACTCAGGTGGGGCACGGTCAAGCGGGCACTCCCGGTCATGATCAGCAGAGCGCCCAGCGCGGGCGTCAGCTGCAGGCCTTCTCTGGCCAGCCCGGGGTACATGAAGAAACCGACAACATCCAGCGCCCACACCAGGCAACCAATGCACATGGCCGATTGCGATACGCTCAAACGGCGGCTGGGCAAATCGACCACGGTGCCGGCCTGTTCTACCAGGCGCTGACAGATATGAACGACAAAGCTGGCAAAGACCCAGAACAGCACACTTTGCTGACTCAGCGGAAAGCTCACTGTAAAACGCGTCGCGTTTTCGACCAGGAAATTCATCCAGCATGCCTTTTCTACGGCCCGCAGCCCGGCCACACCCGTAGCCGCACGCCATAGCTTGATTTACCACATTGATTAATCAGGATAAAACAGAAAACTGCCAGACTGCTGCACAACGGCCAGAATCGGTCAGGGCATAGACCCGTACTGGTTAGATTTACTGCTGATCACGTTATCAAAACGGGGGAAATGCTGATTTCGGCAAAATATTAGCATTTAATAATCGTGCAAGTGCTGACAGTTTGATGACGATTAGGGAAAACACGTAGCAAATTTGACGAGTTTCCTGACAATCAGCAAATCTGTCCATATCCTGGCACGGAAGCAAAACAACACCTGGCCCATCCAAACCGGATTGAGATTTCCAACCCCTACTTTGCGATGGCCAGCCCGCAGATTGTCTGCATAGATGGTTGTAATGCGTCATGCCGCGCCCATCTAGCCACCACATGACTCTGCGCACGTCAGCCGCTGGCTGCGTTTTTCCCGCTACTCTCCTGTCAAGGAATCAGCATGACCGATCTGTCTTCTTTTCCCATCAGCCAGAAATGGCCCGCGCAAAACCCGGATGTCCTGCAACTGTATTCACTGCCAACGCCCAATGGCGTCAAGGTATCGATCATGCTGGAAGAAACCGGGCTGGCGTATGAGCCGCACCTGGTACGCTTTGACACCAACGACCAGCTCTCGCCCGAATTTCTCTCGCTGAACCCCAACAACAAGATTCCGGCCATCATTGATCCGCACGGCCCAGGCGACCAACCGCTGCCGCTGTTTGAATCTGGCGCCATCCTGATTTACCTGGCCGAAAAAACCGGCAAGCTGCTGCCCGCTGACGCAGCCGCCCGCTATCAGACCATTCAGTGGGTCATGTTCCAGATGGGTGGCGTGGGCCCGATGTTTGGTCAGGTGGGGTTCTTTCACAAATTTGCCGGTAAGGAGTTTGAAGACAAGCGCCCACGTGATCGTTATGTAGCCGAATCCCGCCGTTTGCTGAGTGTGCTCGACCAGCACCTGGCCGGCCGGGACTGGATTATGGGCGACGAGTACACGATTGCCGACATTGCCACTTGGCCGTGGGTAAACAATCTGATCAATTTCTATGAAGCGGGCGAGCTGGTGGGGATTGAGGACTTTGCCAATGTGAAGCGTGTGCTCAAGGCGTTTGTGGCGCGGCCGGCGGTGGTGAAGGGGTTGGGGATTCCGAAGCGGGGCTAGTTTTTGAGGGGCGGCCTGGGTCATGGCAATGAGTCCAGGCACTCCGCTTCGTCATTGCGGCCCTCGGCGATCCTCTTGCGCCGGAATCCAGACTTGTAGGGTGGATTCGGAGCGAAGCGACAATCCACCATTGCAATGTTGTTAGCGCCTGACGGCGCGGGGTTGAAAGGCATTTGATACCCGCGGTGGCGGGAGCACGTTACTTTCTTTGCTTCGCCACCTCGGCGGCCCCAAAGAAAGTAACCAAAGAAAGGCGACCCCGCCCTGCGGCCCTCCGGGCTTCCCTCGGTTGGTCGGGAGCCTGGGTCTCCCTCCACGCCCTCGGCGCTGGGCTTTGACGGGGGCGAAAGTCAAAAACAACCCCAACGGCAACATCCACTGCCACTGCCACTTCAACACGCACCCCACTGACTCGTCATTCCGGCCTTGAGCCGGAATCCAGCGACGACACATGCACACTCTTTACGGTGAATTCGGAGCGCAGCACCGTAGCCCGGATGGAGGCCGATAGGCCGGGAATCCGGGGTGGCCATGCCGGCAAGAATGCTGTTGTGCGGAGGGGGTGGGTTTTCAGGCGCGCGGGGGTCGCGATATGGCCCGCATTGCAACCCCGGATTCCCGGACCTTCGGTCCTTCATCCGGGCTACGATGTGGTTTTCCCCAGATCGCGGGCGGCGAGCCGCCCGCGCTGTGCCCCGGTGGCCGGGGTCTCTCCTTCCCTCAAAAAAAACGGCCGCAAAGGGCCGTTTTTTGTTTTCAGGTCCGGTTCCATGCAGACATGATTAACAACCGGAATGTCACCTTCCCTCTCCCCGTACTTGTCAGGTTGCAACCAAATGATCAAGAGTTAGCTTATAAACACCAAGTGGCCGGCGCACGCCAGGCTGACCCGATCAGGGGGAGGAAGGACATTCATGTCACTATCCGCTTTTCATCGCCTGGGCATGCTGGTCATGCTGCTCTTGTCGGTAGGGTTGCTGGCCTGGCAAACGTGGGGCATGGATCGGGTGTTGTATATCGATGCCCGCAGCGGTTATCCCATCAGCGTGGTCAGCGATGGTGATGGTCAGAAAGACCCAACCGGTTATTCGCGGGCGAGCTATCACCCGGATGGTCACCGCATGCGCATGAATTGCACGCTGACCACACGCTACGACTGGCCGTATTGCGAGCTGGATGTCACGCTTGCCAAAGCTCCGGATGGCATTGATCTGGCCGACTACGACCGGGTGGAGATCAAGCTGGATTACCAGGGCCCGGGCCGGCGCCAGGTGCGGTTTGTGGCCCGTAATTTTGACCCGGCGTATAGCAAGGTCGAGACCCCGGAGACCTGGAAAAACAACCTGGTCAGCTTTACGCCCAAAGCTGGCGGTGAAGAAGTTTCCATCCCGTTTGATCTCTTTAGCGTGGCCGAATGGTGGCTGGATGATCACCATATTCCGCTCTTGCAAAGCGCGGTAGACCTGCACCGCGTGCCCATGATCAGCCTGACGACCGCCGGGTTCAAAGAGCCGGGCGAACACCAGATCAGCATTGATTACATTGCGTTCCACGGCAAATGGATCAGCCGCGAAAAACTGGCGACCTTGCTGGTGCTGTGCTGGATTTTACTCAGCGCCATTGCCCTGATTCAGGATCAGGCGCGGCTGAACCAGAGCCTGAGCGAGAGTCGTCAGCGCGAACACGCACTGCGGGACCTGGCCGATACGCTACATCTGGAGAAAATCCAGATTTCCGAGCAGGCGCAACGTGATCCGCTGACGGGCATCCGCAACCGCGCCGGCGTGCTGGAAGAGTTGTTACGCGCATCTGAACATGCCCGGCACAGCGGCAAACCCCTGGCGATGGTGTTTGTGGATATCGACCACTTCAAAGAAGTGAACGACACCCATGGGCATGAGGTGGGCGACATGGTGCTCAAGCAATTTGCGCAATTGCTGGGGACGCAAATCCGCTCCGGGGATTATCTGGTGCGTTGGGGTGGTGAAGAGCTGGTGCTGTTCTTCCCCAATGCCGCGCTGGATACCGCCACCAGCCGTGCCGAACGTATGCGCCAGTCCGTCACGGAGGTCATCTGGCCGGCCGGCATGCGTATTACCGCCAGTTTTGGCGTCACGGTCATGGGTATGGACGAGCAAATCAGCCAGTTCATCCGCCGCGCTGACGATGCGCTGTACGAAGCCAAACGCACAGGGCGTAACCGGGTGGTGAGTAAAGCGCCGGGAGACTCTATGTCCGTCGGCAGAACGCCAAAGACAACCGATGGAGAAGATCAGGAGACGTGATGGGTAGCCCGCCTTACCGTTCACGGTCGGGCTGGCACCTCACCTTACCGCCGTGCACAACTCTTGATGTAATCCAGCTGCGGGTAGTTCTGCGTCAGATAGGTCGCCCCATCCATTGCTGCAATTTTTTGCGGATCGGGGCCCTTCCCCCACGGTGGCATATCGCCATAACTGGTGTTCAGGTGGGCCACCGTGCTTTGCAGGCTGGCCGGGGTGATCTGCGCAAACGGGGTTTCCCAGGCTTGTTCGCCCAGGCCGCCGATATTGTCGCCCAAAGTGATGAACATCTGGGTGGAGCGGGTGTTGGGGCCGGCACCGGCAAAACTCAGATAGCCCCGTTTGAACGCGCGCAGGGCCGGCTGTTTGGGATCGTCGGGAATGTTGGCGTAGGTTTTGGCGCTGGCATGCGGCGGCATGGCGCCAAACTGGCAGATAAAGTTGTTTACGCAGCGGAACAAAGGCACGTTGGTGAAGAAACCGTCATCCACCAGTTGCAGAAAACGGGCAGCACCCAATGGTGACCAGGCGGGCTGAACGGCGATCTCCAGATCACCCTTGGTGGTTTTGCAGACCACGCTGACCGGTTTGGGGTCCGCCGCGTGGGCCAGTGTCAGGCTCAGGCAGGCCAGCACACTCAACAGCAGGTGACTACGCTTCATGTCATTCTCCGGCGGGGCTTTGTCGTTTTGTAATGCTGTGCCCGGAGCATGCCACAGGTGGCGATTTGCCCAAATAACGCCCAATAAAAAACCCGCCAGCGGCGGGTTTTTGTGGAATAACGGTCGATCAGGCTGAGGTATTCACCAGGCTACCTACGCGTTGACCCAGCGTGTTGTACGTAGGGTTGTTGTTCTGCGCTGTCGCAGCCGCATTTTGCTGCGCCTGGGCAGCTTGATGCGCCGCGTTGTTGGCGGCGATCTGGTTAATCTGGTTGACCGAGTGCGTGGTGTTGACCGTGGTACTGCCGTTGGCGGTGGTCACACCATTATTGACCGGCGTGGCAGACGTAGGGCCTGGCGCGGTTGCGGCACGCACTTCATCGTGCGTGTTGTTGTCTTGCGCGCGCCCCAGCGTCTGATTATCGTTTGCTTGCGGCGCACGCTGCAGCGCAGACGACGCTTGGGTCGAGGCAATGGGGCTGTTCAAACCAACGTTCATGATGACTCCTGATACACGTGCGGCAACCGCTATGCGGCTGGCATGTCGTAATTATCTGCCGTTTTCTGCCGGATGCCAGTCACCGATCGTCAGATTGACCAACTCTACCCGTCATTGATCGCCCTAAAGCCGTTCCGGCTTACGCACAGTGCGGTGCCAGCACGGCACAAAACGCTGACATTGCTTGTGCACCGGATTTTGTTGCGCACACGATTGCGGACTTGCATACAAGCGACTGACAGCCGTATTCAGTAAAAAAGAGACGAATGGTCGTTCTGAGCGTGCAGGCTTGCTATGGCGGCCATGTACTTGCCTTGGCAATATTTGTATGTAAAACGACACAGGCTGCATGGGTGTCTTCGGCTTGTCACGGAGGCCCGGCGTAATACGCCGCGATCCGCACCCGCCAGAGGTGCATTACCTGGAGCACTCCGATGTCAAAACGCTTGTCCTGCCTTGCGCTGTTGCTGTCCTTCGCTTCTGCGGCCACGTTTGCCGCCACTTCCCGCGCCAGTTGGGTGGTCAACGATATCTATAACTACAACCATCCTTATGCCGCGACCGACAGTGCGGATCTGGCCACCAAGATGTCGACCATGAATGGCAGCGCGTTCTATTTTTATCGTGGCACGGCAGACATCTTCTATCACGACATGACCACCCTGCCCGCTTCGGCTTATACCAGCGCCTCGACGGCTTTTACCTGGTTGGGCGGCGATGCGCATCTTGCCAATTTTGGGGCCTGGCAAGACAGCAGCGGCAAGGCCGTATTCACCGTAGATGATTTTGACCAGGGCTATCTGGGTCAGTACGTGTGGGATCTGCGCCGCGCGGCGGTCAGCATGGTGCTGGCAGGCCGTGAAAACGGGCTGGCCGACAAGGACATCACCACCAGTATCAATACCTTTGTCAACGCTTACCTGGCGCAATTGGGCAAATTCAACGGCACGACCGCAGAAAAGAGCTTTCAACTGACCACCAGCAACACCAGCAGCGTGATCAAGGATGTGATCTCTGACGCGGCTGGCGACAAGCGTTCAGACTTGCTGTCCAAATACACCACCACGAGTGGCAGCAAGCGCGTGTTCCAGACCACCTCGGCGCTGGTCACGGTGAACAGCAGCACCTACTCCGCCATCACGGCCGCCGTCGCCAGCTATGTGCAGACGATTTCGTCCGGCAAGCAATATGCGGCCAGTTTCTACACGGTGAAGGATATCCGCCAGAAACTGGGTTCCGGCACCGGCAGCCTTGGGCGTTATCGCTATTACGTGCTGGTGGAGGGCGCCTCGACCTCGACCTCGGATGACGTGATTCTGGAACTCAAACAAGAAGCGCTGAGCGATGTGGCCATTGCCGCCCCGGCGCAACTGAGCACGGGTGATTACGCCAATAACGAAGGCGATCGGGTGGCCCGCACCGCCAAAGCCCAAGTCCTGAATGCAGATGTACTGGTGGGCTACACCACCATCAACGGCATTCCGTTTTATGTGCACGAGAAATCCCCGTTTGCGGAAGACTTTGACTACACGCAACTGACCAGCAGCAGCAAATTCAACACCGCCATGACCTATGTCGGTCAGGCGCTGGCTTCCGCCCACGCCCTGGCGGATCAGGACTATGACAGCACTGTTGTGCCCTACCAGATCGAAACCGAGATTCTGAACGCAGTGACCAGCCAGAGCGGTCTGCAAAGCGAAATTTCCGCCTTTGCTTTCAGCTATGCCGATCAGGTGAATCTGGACTGGCAAGCCTTCCAGGCGGCCTACAAGGCCGGTACACCGCTGTATTGATTCAGTCCGGTCTGATAAACCGCCCCACAGCAACGGCCGCCTGAATGCGGCCGTTTTGTTTTTAATGACCGCTGGTCGCCTGTGCCGTTGACAGGCCCATGCATTTGCTTAAATATGACGAACATCATATATCGATTGGTGAACGGTCATGCAAGCCAAGCCCAGCCGCAAGGAACTCAGCCATCAGCGCATTGTTGATGTGGCGGCCCGCGCCATCCGCCGGGCCGGGTATAACGGGGTGGGCGTGGCCGACATCATGAAAGAAGCCGGACTGACCCATGGCGGCTTCTACGCCCACTTTGCCTCACGCGATGCCTTGCTGGTCGAAGCCATGGACCAGGCGGCACGCCAAAGCACGGCCAATATCACGCAGGGGCTGGAACAAGCACGGCAGCAGGGGCTGAGCCCGCTGGCGGCACTGGTGGAGGCTTATCTGTCTGATGCCCACCTGGCGGATGCCGAGTGTGGTTGCCCGGTGGCTGCTCTGGGTTCAGACATGCCACGCCAGTCCGATATGGTGCTGGATGCCGCCCGCAACCGGGTACAGGCCTTTATTGAAGGCATCCGCAAGTTTCTGCCCGATGAACATGCAGCTCAGGCGCCCGTGCTGGCCGGCGCCCTGGTCGGCACCTTGCAACTGGCGCGCACGCTGGGTGATAACGAGGCCGGCAAGGCCATCCTGGCCAATGCCCGCACCACCTTGCGCGCGCAGTACGATGCAGCATCCGCCATTTCCATGCCAGCGTCAGACGCACTCCCCCACTGACTCTGGTCTGTTCTTTGGTAGCACCCGGCCTGGCCGGTTTTGGTTTGATTTAAAATATGATGATCGTAATATTAAATGAGTAAAACCTCAGGAGAAACATCATGAAACTCGAAAACGCAGTTGTATTGATTACCGGCGCCAACCGTGGTCTGGGCCTGGCCTTTGCCAAAGCAGCACTCGCCCGGGGTGCGCGCAAAGTTTATGCCGCCGCCCGTGACCCGGCCACGGTCACGCTGCCCGGTGTCATCCCGGTCAAACTGGATGTCACCAGCGATACCGACGTTGCCGCACTGGCCGCCGAATTCAAAGACGTGACCGTACTGGTCAACAACGCCGGCATCGCGCAGATGACCGGGTTTCTGGACGATAACGGCGTAGAGTCGGCCCGCCAGCAAATGGAAACCAACTACTACGGCCCGCTGCGACTGACCCGCGCCTTTGCCGGCACCCTGGCCGCCAACGGCGGTGGCGCCATCCTGAATGTGCTGTCTGTCGTGTCCTGGATCAACTCGCCCATGATGGCGGGTTACAGCGCCAGCAAATCCGCAGCCTGGAGCCTGACCAACGGCCTGCGCCACGCCCTGCGCGCGCAAGGCACACAGGTGCTGGGACTGCATATGGGTTTTGTGGATACGGACCTGACCCAAGGCATTGACGCCCCCAAGACCGCCCCGGAGGTCATCGTCGCGCGTGCCTATGACGCGCTGGAAGCCGGCGCGGATGAAGTGCTGGGTGACGAGATCACCGAGCAGGTCAAGGCCGGGCTTTCGGCCACGCCTGGTGTTTATACAACTGACCTGCGGGCGCGGGCGGAGTAAGGCGGAGATGGCGACGGCAGGATGATGCTTGCCGTTGCCGTTGCCGTTGCCGTTGCCGTTGCCGTTGCCGTTGCCGTTGCCGTTGCCGTTGCCGTTGCCGTTGGGGTTGCTGTTGCTTTTGAATTACCTCCCCTCCGGCAGCGCCGAGCATCGCAGCGAAGTCCGGGGTTTCGGCGTAAGGGTGTTTGAGCCCGTAGGGCGAGTTCCCTGGAGCCAGCCGGACTTCGCGAGAAGCGCAGGGAACCCCAAAGGGGCGCTGTCGCAGGGGTCGCCTTTCTTTGGTTACTTTCTTTGGGGCCGCCGAGGTGGCGACGCAAAGAAAGTAACGTGCTCCGGCCACCGCCGGTATCAAATGCTTTTAAAACCCACGCCGTCAGGCGCTAAAAACCACAGCAATATGAACCAGAAAGCCACCCCGGATTCCCGCTTCGCTTCATCCGGGCTACGAGTGGCATCTGCCAGCAAAGGCCGCCTGCGGTGGCCGAACTGGTTTCCGGGGCAAGGGGGCCGCCGAGGACCGGAACAACGAGTCAGTGGAACAGCCCTGGCCCCCATGCCCATAGCGCAGTCACCACTCACACTCCGGCGAACCACCTCCCCGCCCGAGGCAGGAACAGCGTCCCGCTATCTCAAATCCGGAACTCCGCCACAATCTCCCGCAACCGCCCAGCCAGCCCATTCACCGTCGTGGCCTGATCCGCGGCAGTGCGGGTGGCGGCCCCGTTGTGTTCGCTGCTTTGAGCCAAATGCTCCACGTTTTGCGAGATCGATTCATTGGCGATGCTTTGCTCACGCACCGCCAGCGCGACCTCACCCATGGCGGATTCAATCCGGCTGCTGGCATCACGCAGTTGCTGCACCACGTCGGCGGCGTTACCAGCTTGCGTGCGGCATTCGTCCACCCGCCCGACGACCAGTTCCATCTGTGAGACCACGCGGCCCACGCTGTGCTGGATGCCGGTAATGGTGGTCTGAATCTGGTTGGTCGAGTTGGAGGTATGTTCAGCCAGTTTGCGCACTTCATCCGCGACCACGGCAAAGCCACGGCCCTGCTCCCCTGCGCGGGCGGCTTCAATGGCTGCGTTCAGCGCCAGCAGATTGGTCTGCGAGGCCAGGCTCTTGATCACGTCCAGCACGCCGGAAATCTCGCTGGAGGCATTACCCAGTTGATCCACGTCGCGCGCGGCTTCTTCAATCAAAGAGGCAATGGAGGTAATGCTGGTCTGGGTGCGCCCGAATTCCTCGGCGCTCTGCCCGCTTTTGCCACCGGCTTCTTTGGATAAACCATGGGCCTCCTGGGCCTCGGTCGAGGTATGCGCCAGGCTGACCGCAATCTCCTCTACCGCTGCGGCAATGCTGCCGGTATTCTGGTTTTGCAACTCGGTACTGTTGGCCAACTGGCGCGAGGCCCCATCCAGCGCAGTGGCGCTAGCGGAGAGTTCATTGGACACCGTGTTCATGCGCTGCAGGGCTTTCTGGACATGGCTGAGACAGGTATTGAGCGCCGTCCCCAGGGCGCCAATCTCGTCGTCGGATGTCACGTTGATGCGTGAGGTGAAGTCGTTTTCCCGCGTCAGCACCTGGACCTTGTTGGCGACTTCTCCCAGCGGGCCGGTGACCGTCCGCGTGGCCAGCCAGTAAAAGCCGGACAAACCAGCCACAATAGCCACAATCATGCCCACCATACTCAGCATGAACTGGCGTTCTGCCATGTTGTGGGCTTGCGCTTCAATCTGGGTGGAGTCATCACTGATCCGGGCGACGGCGTCGGTCAGCATGCGGGTGGGCTCGCGGTCGATTCCGGCCACGGCGGCATCTCCGGCGGCAGATTGAAAGCCGGCGGCCTTGAAGGCTTCCAGGCCTTTGCGATACCCCTCGCCCAGCTTTTGGTGGGCGTCCCGGAACTGGCGGACCAGATCGGCACTGGGGCCAGGCGGCAGGCTTTGTTGCAGATGGTCTGCGGTCTGTTGTACTGCGGCCTCGTCTTTCAGGAAGGCACTCCAGTACTGATCCAGTTTTTCTGGCTTGCTGCCGCGCAGCAGGGTGTCTTTCCACTCCTGCACCTGGATTTTGAAGGTCACTTGCATGGACAGCACTTGTACGCGTGCGTCTTGCAACTGTTTGACGTCGTTTTCGTAGCGGCGCACGCTCGATTGCATGCCGGCAATGCCGACAAACGCCGCCGCTGCCACGAGGCTGGCGGCAACCAGATAGCACACCAGAATCTTGCCTCGAACGCTTCGCAACATGGCGGCTCTCCCTTCCGACAATGTCATGCCTTGATCATAAGTCAGGCTTACATTTTTTGCTTACGGGATGGCGCCGGTGTCAGTTTCCTTGCACACATGCTTGCATAAGCAATTGAATTTTTGCGAAAACCGCGGAGGCATGCGCAATCTTTGCTGGCAAGTGTTGCAAAGATTGGGCTAGTGCGTCAGTAGATAGCGGCTGATATCAATGCCATAACGCTCTGCGGATTCCACCCCCACAATGCGATCCGCGCCCCGCTGTGCCTGCCGCGCCATGTCAAACTCCTCTGGCGGGATATAACTGTTGCTGCGCAGTGAAAACACCACCTTCAGCCGGGGCAACAAAGGGGCCTTTGCGTTGGCTTCAATCACCACCGCCAGCCGCCCGGATTCCAGCCGCACCACAGACCCCACCGGGTAGATGCCCACCGTGCGGATAAAGTGCTGCACCAGTTGCGGGTCAAAGTGATCCGGACTCCATTCCCACAGCTTGCGCAGCACCTGCGCGGCTGGCAGGCCCTTGTGATAGACGCGGTCAGAGGTAATGGCGTCGTAGACATCCACAATCGAGGCCATGCGCGTGATCTGGCTGATTTGATCCCCTTTGAGCTTGTGCGGGTAACCCGTGCCATCCAGCCGCTCGTGATGATGCAGGGTGACTTCCAGCGCAATCGGGTCAATGCCATCCAGTTGCCGCAGCACTTCCCAGCCTTCCAGCGGGTGGCTTTTGATGACGTTGAATTCTTCTTCGGTCAGCCGGCCGGGTTTGTCCAGAATGTGATCGGGCACGCACATCTTGCCCGTGTCATGCAGCAAACCGGCCACGCCGGCACTGCGCACGGTGTCTGCGTCCATGCCCATGCTTTTGGCAAACGCAATCATCAGGGTGCCGACGGCGACCGAATGCAAAAAGGTGTATTCGTTCTTGTTGCGAATGCACAAGATGCCCAGCATGGCGCTCGGGTTGCGCTCAATGGTGCCGGCAATGGCATCAACCACGTCTTCCACTTCGGCAATTTCGACCATGCGCCCAAGGCGGACATCCTGCATGACCTTGCGCACGGCCCTGTCGGCCTGCTTGTGAATACTGACCGCACGATGAGCTTCATCCCGCAGTGAAGTCGGTTTGTGGCCGGCCCCATCGGGTTTGAGCAATGCTTCAAGCAAGGTGGCTTCGGTCCTGGCCTGGACTTCTTCCAGGCTTGGTGCTTCCGCCACATCCCGCCCTTTGGCGGAGTCGATGTACAACTCTTTCAGGCCGATAGCGCGAATCTGCGCCAGATCTTCGGCCGAATCGAGCATGAACTGGTTACGCACAAACGGGTGATCGAACCACGCCAGGTTCAGATCATGGATATACATACCCACCGTTAGCTGGTCGATTGTTATTTTACGGATCATGCACGGGCTCTACAGGGTGTGGAATGCGGCACGTTGGCCCGACTGACCTGGCCGATTCAACCGGTCAGTCAGTTTCCACTGTAACAGCGCTCTGCTTCGGCGGGTGGGCCGGGCTTATCCGGCAGGCAGATTTGCCACAAACGGGGCCGTTGGCGTGCCCTGGTGGAACACCATCTGCCAACCCAGGCCGGCCTGACGCCAGACCGAACTGCGCAAGGCATGCAAAGAGAGCGTGCCATCGCTAGCGAGTGCGGCAGAGCGATAGGTCAGCAAGGCAATCGCCGGGGCCAGGCGCTTGAAGCGGAACTCATCGGCATACACCGTGGGGGCATCGCGCTGGGCCATCAACTCGTGCAGCATGGCGGCTTTGTCCCAGGTCCGCCCGGACCGGCCGATCTCGGTAAAGCCGTCGTCCAGTAATGCCCCCACCTTGACCGCATCCTGCCGCACCACTGGCCGGTGCAAGGTGGTTTCAAGCTCAATCAGATGGGCATACAAAGCGGCGTCGGACAAGTCAGGCATGGCGTGGCGCAACATCCGGCAAGGTTTGATGGATGGGTTTACATGGCACGGTCGCCACGGGGACGGCTGTTGAATTCATCCACCAGCTTTTGTTCCTGGCGCGCTTCGCGCTTGAGTTCATTGGCATTGTGGCGCGTTTCCAGCGTCTCGAAGGCCTTGACCTTCTTTTCGCACTCTTGCCATGCCGCCTTGAACTTATCGTACTCACGTTGCAGGCGTTCGACCTCAGTCATCTGCTGCGTGGCCGCTTCATCCAGTCGGCCCAGAAAGAGTTGAAAATCCCGCCATTGGGTGACCGTCATGCCGCCCTGCCCGGACTGGGTCAGCCGGGCCCGGTATTCCGAGCGGTACGATTCAACCTGAAACAATTTTTGCCGGGCCGTTTCTGTTTTGGCAGCGGCACTTTGCATGATTCTGGCGGCGTCTTCGCGTTGTTCGCGGCTAAGCGACAACAGAAAGGCAAAACGAAACTGAGCCACGTTGTTATATCCGTAAAACGGTCATCACCCTGCAAACCACGCCCAGCGCGGCTTACTGCGGCGGTGCCACGCCAAAGAGTTCAGCCAGTCTGGTGCGTGCACCGGCATAGCTTTCCCGTTCTTCGATGGCCTGCTGCAGAAAATGCTCAAACGAGGGGAAGCGGCGGATGGCGTCATCCAGGGTTGGATCACTGCCCGCCACATACGCCCCCACACTGAGCAGATCGCGACTGCGTTGGTAACGCGACCACAAATGCTTGAAACGACGAACCAGCTCGTACTCCTGGGGAGACACGATATCGGTCATCACCCGGCTGATCGATGCTTCGATATCAATCGCCGGATAATGGCCAGATTCAGCCAGATTACGCGACAGGACAAAGTGGCCGTCCAGAATGGCCCGCGCGTTATCCGCAATCGGGTCTTGCTGGTCATCGCCTTCCGACAACACGGTATAGAACGCCGTGATGGAGCCCCCGCCCTCTTTGCCGTTCCCTGCACGCTCCACCAACTGGGGCAAACGTGCAAAGACCGACGCCGGATATCCCTTGGTAGCAGGTGGTTCGCCCACTGCCAAGGCAATCTCGCGTTGGGCCATGGCGTAACGGGTCAGCGAGTCCATGATCAGCAAGACGTTCTTGCCTTCATTGCGGAAATACTCGGCAATGCTGGTGGCGTAGGCCGCGCCGTACAGGCGCAGCAAGGGCGAGGTATCTGCCGGCGCAGCCACCACGACCGAACGTTGCAAGCCGGATTCACCCAGAATGTTTTCGATGAAATCCTTGACCTCACGGCCACGTTCACCGATCAAGCCCACCACCACCACATCAGCCGTGGTATAGCGGGCCATCATGCCCAGCAGCACGGATTTACCCACGCCTGAGCCGGCAAACAGGCCCAGCCGTTGCCCACGCCCCACCGTCAACAGGGCGTTGATGGCGCGCACGCCGACGTCCATGACATCCCGCACCGGTTCGCGGTACATCGGGTTGAACGGACGCGCGAACAGCGGCATCCAGTCTTCGCTTTCCACCCGGCCTTTGCCATCCAGCGGGCGACCCAGGGCATCCACCACCCGGCCCAGCATGCCCCAGCCCACCGGCACCTGGCGGCCGTGATCTTCGATACGCCGTTGCGGCGCACGCGGCTTGCCATACTCGGGAACCCACGCTGCGACATCTTCATGCGGCACGACTTCGGCGCCAGGCTCGACCCCATAGATTTCGGTCAGCGGCATCAAAAACAGTTTTTCGTCCTGGAACCCCACCACCACGGCTTCGACCGCCAGGTTGCCCGGCGTCATCACTTCACACGACGCCCCAATGGACAAGCGCAGGCCGGTGGCCTCCAGCACGAGGCCGGACACGCGCACCAGCTTGCCGCGCGGCAGCCAGGGGCGGATGCGCTTGCTGGCCGCAGCGGCTTCTTCCAGGTACAACCGGGTGGTATCAAACAGATTCGTCATCGGCCGGCGCATCCAGATCCAGCGAAACCGATTCGATCTCGGGCGGCACGATCGGCACCGGCGTGGCAGCCGGTGGCGGGACGGGATCGGGTGCTGACAAGGCGGGTTCCGGCACCAGCGGCACTTCCGCATTCCAGGCCAGATCGGCCCGATTGGCACGTTGCAATACGCGCAATTGGGACGCCCAGCGAGACGCCAGCGTCAAATCAGCCCGCAAGGTCGGGGTTTCTACCTTGCAACCGCCCGGCGTCTGGTTGGGATCGACCACAATGCGCCAGACATCACGCGGCAATTCCACGCCCAGCAAGGCTTCCAGCGCGTCAACATCATCCGGATGCGCAATGATGCGGGCCGGCGCACGCACCACCGGCATGGAGTCAATCAGTTCACGGATCACCGGCAGCACACGGTTGCGGTCGGCATCGATTTCCACCCGCGCCAGTTCACGCGCCACCACGAGCGAGAGGTCCAGCACGGACTCGGCCAGTTCTGCCTGGGCGCGTTCAGAATAATTGGCAAGCTGATCCAGCAAGACCTTGAGCCGGCTGATTTCGTCCTCAGCCTGCGCCCGGCCGGCAGCCAGGCCTTCGGCCTGACCGGCGTTAAAACCTTCTTCATGCGCTTGCTGGTGAATGGCTTCCAGTTCTTCTGCCGTGGGCAGGGGCACACGTGGCAAGACCGGTTGATCCGGCACAGCGGGCACGACAGGCTCTGCTACCGGCGCGGCCTGCGGCGTGGGCGCGGGCTCTGCCACAGGCGTCGGAACGGGGGCCGGGGCATGCCCTGGCCGCACACGCGGCGGCGTGGGGTCGTCGATCGTACCCAGTTCCCAGCGCTCCCAGGCGGTGAGTTCTTCACGCGGGATGACGCGACGCGGGGGGTTAGCCATGAGGTGACATCCTCATTATTCGACGAGCCCTTCTTCACCCTTGCCGGACAACACAATCTGGCCTTCGTCAGCAAGGCGGCGCACGATTTTGAGAATTTCTTTCTGCTCGGATTCCACTTCGGAGAGTTTGACCGGGCCTTTGGCCTCCAGATCATCGCGCAACATTTCTGCGGCGCGCTGGGACATGTTCTTGAAGATTTTGTCCCGCAACTGCGGCGTGGTGCCCTTGAGTGCAATGACCAGCGAGTCAGACTGCACTTCACGCAACAACAACTGGATACCGCGGTCGTCGATATCGAGCACGTTGTCGAAAGTAAACATCTTGTCCTGGATGCGTTGTGCCAGTTCCGGATCGTACTCCCGCACGCTGGAAATGGCCGACGCCTCGACCACGCCACCCATAAAGTTGAGGATGTCGGCCGCCATCTGCACGCCGCCCATGGCACTCTTCTTGAGCTTGTCCGAGCCGGACAACAATTGCGTCAGCACGTCGTTCAGTTCTTTCAGTGCAGCCGGTTGTACGCCTTCCAGCGTGGCAATCCGCAGCAGCACGTCGTTGCGGTTACGCTCAACAAAGTTAGCCAGCACTTCAGACGCCTGATCCGGCTCCAGGTGCACCAGGATGGTGGCAATAATCTGCGGGTGTTCGTTCTTGATCAGTTCAGCCACGGCGGCAGAATCCATCCACTTGAGGGACTCGATACCGTTGTTGTCATTGCCCTGCAAGATGCGGTCCAGCAGGTTGGCGGCTTTGTCCGAGCCCAGTGCCTTGGTCAGCACAGAGCGGATATATTCGTCGGCCGCGCCCAGGTTGGCACGGTTTTGCGTGGAATCCATGAAGTCGCCCAGCACCCCGTCGACTTCTTCGCGCTTGACGTTGTCCATGGCGGCCATGGTAAAGCCCAGCTTCTGGACTTCCTTGGGGCCAAGGTAGCGGAACACCTCGACGGCGGCTTCTTCGCCCAGCGTCATCAACAAGATGGCGGCTTTGCGTACGCCTTCTTCGTTCAGTGTGGCGGGCATGGTCTGCACTCCAGGAAAAGGGGTTGCCGGGCAGCGGCCACCCGCAATCAAACAAGCAATCGGGCAAGCGGTCAAACAGATGAGGCCCGGTCTCGCCGGGCCCCGTCACCAGATCAACCCACCTTGTTGGAATTCGGCGAGGCGTCTTCCTCGTTCGACATCCATTCGCGCAAGATGGTTGCCACCATGCGCGGGTCGTTCTTGGCCATTTCGCGGGCTTGACCCAGGAGGTCGGCCTGCGCGGCAATCCTGGCGGCGGCTTCCTGTTCTTCGTCTTCGCGCGCGGCGGCTTCTTCGTCGGTCAGGGTGACGCCATCGCCAAAATCGATTTCCACGGTTTTGGGCTCTTCGCGCGCTTTGGAAAGATCGCGCATCAGCGGGCGCACCACAAACAGCAACAGATACAACACCACCAGCGCAATCAGGCCCAGCTTGATCAGGTTGGCCAGGTTCGCTTTGATAAACGACATGGCCTGGTCCTGGAAGCCTTGTTCGGCTTCCGGCAGTGGCGCCCCAGCAAAGGTCGCGTTGACGACGTTGATCGAATCGCCCCGATCCTTGTTATAACCGATCGACTCCTGCACCAGATTGTTGATCTGGGTCATTTCCTGCGGCGTATAGGGGGCCCAGGTCAGCTTGCCATCTTTGTCACGGTTGGGCTTGTAGTTGATGACTACCCCGGCAGACAGGCGCTTGACGGTGCCCACCGGCTGTTTGACGTGCTGAACCGTCTTGTCCACTTCGTAATTGGTGGTGGATTCACGGCGCGAATTAGACCCGCCAGCGGGCGCGGCAGCGGCCGGACCAGAGGCGCTGGTGACGGTGATCGGCGCAGCCGCAGCCCCCGGCGGCTGGTTAGACAGCGCGCCAGGCACGCCAGCAGCACCTGCGCCGGCATCCTTGCCGTCCTGGCTCATGGTTTGCTGGCTACGAATCGAAGCGGTATCAGACGCGGTATTGGGCTTATAGGCTTCGGAAGTCTGCTCCACTTCGGCAAAGTCCACCTGGGCGGTGACTTCGGCGTGGACATTTTCCTTGCCGACCAGCGGCTCCAGAATGGACTGGATGCGATCAACGTAGCCTTTCTCGATCTGCTGCACGTACACCAGTTGGCGTGCGTCCAGATTGGCGTGATTGGCCGAATTGTTGTTGGACAACAAATTGCCGTCCTGATCCACCACGCTGATGTTTGATACCGTCAGTTCAGGCACGCTGGAAGACACCAGGTGCACAATACCCGCTACCTGGCCCGGATCCAGCGCCCGGCCTGGGCGCATGGTCAGAATCACGGAGGCCGACGGCTTTTGCTGATCCCGCAAAAAGACGGTCTGCCGCGGCATGGCAAGGTGCACGCGCGCTTTGTCGACGGACTGGATGGTTTCGATGGAGCGCGCCAGTTCACCTTCCACCGCGCGTTGATAGTTCACTTGCTCCGCAAATTGTGAAACACCGAACTTCTGGTTATCCATCAATTCGAAGCCGACATCGCCAGATTTGGGCAGGCCACGCGCGGCCAGTTGCAGGCGCACGTCATAGACGCGATTGGCCGGCACAGAAATGGTGCCACCCTGGTCGGTCTTGTAGGGGATGTTGAGTTGTTGCAAGGACTGGAGGATTTCGCCGCCGTCCTTGTCTGCAATATTAGTGTAGAGAATGCGGTAATCGGGTTCGCGGCTCCACAGGGCCACGCCGATCAAGACGGCGATCAACGCCGCCAGCCCGATCATGAACAGGGCTTTGCGCGAATTCGGGAGATCCAGAAAGCGCTGACGGGCTGACTCCAGGGCATTACCCTGTGCACGCCCGCCCTCAACTGCTACGTCCGCTTCCGCCATAACAAACTTGTAAGTGCCCGGTTATACCGCCAGATCATCAGACCTGGAGGTTCATGATTTCCTGGTACGCGCTAACCAGTTTGTTGCGCACCTGCACCATGGTCTGGAAAGAGAGGCTCGCTTTTTGCAGCGAGACCATCACATCTTGCAGGTCTGCATTGGGGTCCCCGGATTGAAAAGCCGTTTGCTGTGCTTCAGCGCTGTTCTGAACTTGCGCAACCTGGTCGATCGACGACTTGAGCATATCCGCAAAATTGGCGGCGCCCGTGTCGCTGGCAGCGGGCGCAGCACTCTGGCCTGCTGCTTGCGCAGACATGGCTTTCAGTTCGCCCAGCAATTGATCGATGCCTTGCACGCTCATGGCTTGTTTGGTCCGTTTGGGGCCGTTGAAAATGGATGAGACATAAAAAGACGCAGTATGCCCAGATTGTAGGGGGCCGGGGCCCTGCCGGGCAAGCAATTCATGCATTTGTACTTGCTGCGGCACATCCGCAACACCCAGGCAAGACCGGCTGTCCGTCGGCCCGGCTTACGCGTCAAGGCCGCCATCTTCTTCGCGGTACTGCTGCAGCTTGTAACGCAGCGTGCGCTCGCTCATTCCCAGCCGTTCAGCGGCCTGTTTACGCACGCCGCCACTGGCCCGCAGCGCGTCCAGAATGTGTTGTTTTTCCAGCGCCTTGAGGTCGGTTGGCGCCGCTGCCACGACATGGGCAACAACCGCCGCCGTACTCATCACCGGGGCAGGTGCTCCGGGGCGTTGCGGCAGGTATAAATGTGCCGCCTCGATCACGTCACCCGGGGCCAGAATCAAGGCCCGCTGCACCACGTTGTCCAGTTCGCGGATATTGCCTTCCCAGCCGTGGGCGGCCAGTTGCCGGATGGCCTCTGGCGTCAGCGCCGGAGCACGGCGGTTCATGCGGGCAGCATGACGGGCCAGCATGGCGCGGGCCAGCGGCACCACGTCATCCGGCCGCTCGCGCAATGCCGGCAGCGCCAGCGGGAACACATTGAGCCGGTAATACAGGTCTTCCCGGAAATGGCCATTGGCCACCGCGTTGGGCAGATCCCGGTTGGAGGTCGCCAGAACACGCAAATCCACTTTCAGCGGTTTGGTGCCACCTACCCGCTCCACCTCACGCTCTTGCAACACGCGCAGCAGCTTGGCCTGCAGCGAGAGGGGCATTTCGGTAATTTCATCAAGCAACAGCGTGCCGCCATCTGCCTGTTCAAACTTGCCGATATGCTGCACGGCCGCGCCCGTGAATGCGCCGCGTTCGTGCCCAAACAGGGTGGACTCCAGCAATTGTTCCGGAATCGCCGCACAGTTGATCGCAACGAAAGGTTTGTCTGCCCGCGGGCTGTTGCGGTGGATAAAGCGGGCCAATACTTCCTTGCCGGTGCCCGATTCACCAGTGATGAGCACCGAGGCATCCGATTGCGCCACCCGGCGCGCGACATCCAGCAAGGCGCGCATGGCCGGGTCTTCGGCAATCACGTGCTCCTCGCTGCCATCGGGCAGCAGATAACGCGCCACCTCTTGCAACAACGCATCAGGCTCAAAGGGTTTGGGCAGGTAATGCGCGGCGCCGGCATGCAGGGCCGCCACCGCTTTTTCGACCACGCCATAGGCGGTCATCAAAATGACCGGCACCCACGGGTAACGCCGTTTGATTTCGCCCAGCAGGGTTTCACCATCCATGGGACGCATCTGCACGTCTGACAACACCAGACCCACACGCTGGTGTTCCAGCAGTTTGAGCGCGGCCTGGCCATCTGACGCCTCGACCACATCGTGGCCGCCCAGGGTCAGTGTATCCACCAGCGCTTCGCGCAATGCATCGTCATCTTCAACGATCAAAACCGGTAATGCCATGGTTTACCCGTACAACTTGGTGATTGAGCAATCGAGCGCAGCGGCGGGCGCTCAGCGCGCCGGAATGCGGCTTAACTGCAGCATGCGCGCAGCCATATCCTTGAGTGGCAACACTTCTTGTACCCCACCGGCGGCGATGGCTTCTTTGGGCATGCCAAAGACCACGCAACTGGCTTCATCCTGCGCCAGGGTCTGCGCCCCCGCTTCACGCATTTCCAGCATGCCGGCCGCCCCATCGCGCCCCATCCCGGTCAGGATGACCCCGACCACGTTAGCGCCGCCCAGGTTGGCTGCGGAACGGAACAGCACATCCACTGACGGCCGGTGCCGGTTAACCGGCTGGGCCTGGGATAAAGCGCAGGTCCAGGCCGGACCGTTACTGGTCAGCAACAAGTGCGAATGGCCTGGCGCAATATAAGCGCAGCCCGTTTGCAAGCGCTCGCCATCTTCGGCCTGTTTGACGCGGATGCGACAGATCGAGTCAAGTCTCTGGGCAAAAGACTGGGTGAAGCTTTCCGGCATGTGCTGGGTGATGAGGATGGGTGGCGTATCTGGCGGCAAGGGCTCAAGCAATACCTTGAGCGCCTCGGTGCCACCGGTGGATGCACCCACCACAATGACACGGGCAGAGGTCACCGGCGGGCGCACCTTGCGGGGCAGCACGACATCAGCGGTGTAACTGGGGACATTCAGCATGGTCGGTTTTTCGCCGTATTCTGGCCGCGACATCGACATCCTCCTGCGGGGTGGCGGACCCGGACCGGGGATCGCTTTATATCACTTCATTATGGTGTAGTCAGCACACCGTTGCGAGATGACCTGCCGTGGAACACCTGTCAGCCTTGCCGGGGCGGTCTCAGACTCTGGCCGGTCCAGGCAGATAATGCACGACCACCTCATTGCCGCTGCCCGGAAACTGGATCGCCGCGCACATGGAGCGTACCAGCATCAGGCCGCGTCCGTGCAGCCGGGCCGGATCATCTTCCGGCAAGTTGAAACGCGGCCAGTCAAAACCCGGGCCGGTGTCCTTGATGCGAATGCGCAACACATCGCGGCCGTTGATCCGCAGGCCATTCAGGTCAATTTCGATGTGCCCTTGCTTGAGTGCGGCCAAACGCTGTCCGCGCACCAGCAGATACCGATCCATACCCTGCTCGCCTTGCTTGAGGGTGGAATCCATATTCAACAGGCCATGATCCAGCGCATTGACGAAGAGTTCGCTCAGGATCAGGAACACCTCAGACTGGTACGGCTTGAGCACCTTGATCTCGTTCACAAACGACATCATGAACGGCACGGTGTTGATGTACTGGAGTTCTTCCGCGCCCAGGGTCAGGCTGTAATGCCACATGCTTTGACCGGTACCGACCAGCGCCATGGTGGCCATAGCCTCGGCACTTTGCTGCGCGGCCAATGGGCGCTCGCCCAGCATGTGCTGCCCAAACCGCATCATCACCAGCGAGATATCGTCGTGATGCGGATGACCGGCCAGATGATCAGCCAGCGCGCCCTGCAAGGCAGAGAGGCGTACTTCTTCGGGTTGTTGGCGCACCAGTTGCAACAAGCGCGCCTCGCTGAATGCTTCACCATCTGGTGCACGTGCTTCGGTCAAACCATCAGAACAGGCCAGCACCGTACCCGGCTCGCTATAGAAATAGCGGGCGGTGATGGTTTCCATGTCCTGGGTGGGCACAATACCCAGCGGCAGATTGGAGGACTTGAACTGATGTACCACCGCACCCTTGCTATCGAGCATATGGACGGTCGGCATACCGCCGTTCCAGACTTCAATACAGTGCGTGGTTTCATCGATGGCAATCAGTACCGTAGCGACAAACCGCCCCACCGGCAGCACCTGACGCACCTTGTTGTTCATTTCCACCAGAATGTCAGAGAGCGAATAGCCCTTCTCTGCCATGCTGTAAAACGGCTGGGTCAGCGGCAGCACATTCAGCGCCGCCGTCAGGCCATGGCCGATGCCGTCGGCCAACAGCACATACAACACCTGACCGGGCGTGCGCGCAGCCGCAATCAAGTCGCCAGACAAGGATTCAGCCGGTGACAGCCAGTAATCAAGCAAGGGGTCGTTCAGACGTTCGGCATTGACCATCTGGTCCATCAAATGCCGTACCACGCGTTTTTCTTCTTCGGCCGCGTCGTAATAACTGGCAAGGCGGGCAGACTGCTCGCGCACCTTGCGATTGAGTTCCAGCGTACGGTTGAAGGCCTTGAGTTTGGCCTCCAGCACCCGGAAATTGACGGGTTTGCTGATGTAATCGTCGGCGCCGCGCTCAATGGCGTCGGCCAGCCGGTTTTCTTCACCCACCCCGGTGACGAAAACGATAGGCACCCAGGATTGCCCGGCCTCTTCCTTGATGGCGACCGCAGCTTCCGGGCCAGACATGACCGGCATCATCATGTCCATCAGCACCAGATCAGGCTGATGCTGGCGCCATTTTTGGACAGCCTCGCTCCCATCACGCGCCTGGATCACACTATGACCCAGGGCCTCTATAAAACGGGAAATCAGAAGGAGGACTGCCTCGGTGTCATCGACAACGAGGATTTTCATGCCGGGGGGACCGCCGGATTACCGGATGGTGAAAATTTTGCCGAAACACGCAATCTCAAGCACCTGCTTGACCGTATCGCGGCAGTTGACCAGCGCCATGCTTTTACTCGCGGCGCCGATTTTTTCTTTCAATAGCAACAACATACCCAGGGCAGAACTGTCCAGATAATTGACGTTCTGGAAATCAACAAGCACTTCCTTGATTTCCGGATTGGCAATCAGTGATTCACAAACCTGGCGAAATTCGCGATGGGCACTGAAATCAAACTGTCCCGAGAGAATGACACGACCTGCATCCCCTTCGATCTGAACAGTGGGCGTCATGGGATCTTCAACCTTTTGCAAGTTACTTAACAGCAAACCAATACAATGATTGTCAGCAACAACGAAGTGCTGTCGTCAATTATCGTACCTGAACATTAGTTGCGTCGCGACAAGCTGGCAACCGAATCGTAAACACACTGCCCTGACTTGTCGCAGATTGCACCTCGATTTCACCGTGCCAGTAATTGACAAGATTACGCACGATGGCAAGGCCAAGGCCGGTTCCCTCTTTACGGGTGGTAAAAAACGGCTCGAACAACCGGGCTTGCACCTGGGGCGACATACCGCAACCCTGGTCAATCACTCTTAAAATGGCGGTCCCGCCGGCAACTTCAAGAGTCAACCCGATTTCGGCACTGTCTTGTGACGCGAGCATCGCATTGTCCAGAAGATTGAGAACCACGCCAAGTAATTCCTTGCGATTGGCCAGAATGAGAATTTCATCCTCTGGCAGCATTAGCGAAAGCCGAAGCCCCCGTATCTCCATCTGTGGCTGCAAGGTCTGGGCCGCCTCTTGCGCTGTGGCCACCAGATCAACGGCCTCCAGCGACATGTCCTGGCCGCGTACAAAACGCAACATGTTCTGGATCAGGGTTTCCAGATGGCGCAAACGGGCCGTGGTTTTCTCACTGAATTTGATCCGGTCGGCGTCGGCCAGTTCCGCCCGGGACAAATGGCCGGCGTACAGCAATGCCGTCGCCAGGGGGGTGCGTAACTGGTGCGCCAGCCCGGCGGCCATCTCGCCCATGGAGGCCAAACGCTTGTGCTGCATGAGCGATTGCTCCATTTCCCAGCTTTCTGTCAGGTCATGCACCAGTAAAATGCGGGTTGATTCTTCTGGCATGTCACTTTCGACTATGCTGAGTCTCAGCGCACCCTGGGGGCGGGGATAGACCCAGATATCGGTCATGGGTGCGAGTTGTAAATGATCACCCTGAAACTTTAACCAGCTTTCGCCCGCCGCCAATGGTGCTAATAATTGAGAAGCGGCCGGATTAAGCGCAGCAACAAGCCCTTGGGCGTCCAGTTCCACGACGCCAGCGGGCAATCTGGCCAGCAAATGGGCTAACCGACGGGACAAAGCGGCCTTTTCTTCTAGCTCACGCCGCAGATTGCCGTTGGCAATTTCGAGTTGCGTTGTAAGAAACTCAACCTGTTGTTGCAAATCGGCATAAGCGTCAGTCAATTGCCTTGACGCTGCAGTGAAAAGAGAAAAAGCCTCCTCCAGCTCACGTGGATTCATGCTGGCACTTTCATCCGGCATTGCTGCCACTCCTTGTTGAATGCTGGCGTTTCTATTATAAATGTCATCAGCATGCGCTACTTTAGTAATGCGTTTTCGCAACTAAAGTTTTTTAGTGCTTTACCGATATGGGGGAAGCGCTACACTTCCCTTTATCAAAAGCAAACCGCACAGACTTTCTTTAATCTGTGGTTTTACTTACAAATTTTGGCAGAATTTATGCTTTATCCTGGAGTCCACTGTGTCTGACTTATTCAAGAATATCGACGCGCGCACCAAGCTGGCCGGGACCAACAAGCTGGAAATTCTGCTGTTCACGCTGGGCGAAGACCAGCGCTCCGGCCGCCGCGAACACTTTGGTATCAACGTGTTCAAGGTGCGCGAGGTTATGCGCACGCCGGAAATCACCCATGCGCCGGAAACCCCGGCCAATGTTGAAGGCATGGTCAGTTTGCGTGGCGTGCTGGTGCCGGTGATTGATCTGGCCAAGTACGCCGGCATTGTCACCAATAATCGCCCGGAAATCATGATCGTATCGGAATACAACGGTCATACCCAAGGTTTCCTTGTCGAAGCGGTCGACACCATTTTGCGCCTCGACTGGACATCCATGCGGGTTCCGCCCGATATGCTGAGCCATCAGATGAGCGGTCTGGTGACCGCCGTGACTGAACTCGACAGCGGCAAGCTGGTGATGATGCTGGATGTGGAAAAGGTGCTGGCCGAAGCCCTGCAGACCGACCTGACGATTGATTCCGAGACCGTGATCCGCGACACCAAGTTTGCTGAAAAGCGCGTGTTCTACGCCGATGATTCGGCCGTGGCACGGCGGCAAATTGAACTGACGCTGGACGCCATGGGGCTCAAACACCAAAGCGCGGTGAATGGTCGCCGCGCCTGGGACGAACTGCAACGTATCGCCCGTTCGGCCGAAATTCAGGGCCGACCGGTGCGTGATTTCATCCAGCTGATCCTCACCGACGTGGAAATGCCGGAGATGGACGGTTACATGCTCACCCGCATGGTAAAAACAGATATCCGCTTTGCCGGTATTCCCGTTTTGATGCACTCGTCGTTGTCCGGCACCTCCAACCAGAAGCTCGGCCAGTCGGTCGGGGTCGATGGTTATGTGTCCAAGTTCGAAGCACACAAGCTGTCGCAGGCAATTGCCAATTATCTGCTTGAAGCACAAACGGCCTGAACCACCGGCAGAGGTACAACACAGTGAATATTATCGAAGCGCAGGCTAACCTGCTGGACAACATTGACGCCCGCACACGCCTGGCGGGCTCGAACAAGATGGAAATCCTCTTGTTCTCGCTGGGCACGCGGGAAATCTTCGGCATCAACGTGTTCAAGGTGCGCGAGGTTTCGCAAACCCCCAAGATCACCCGCACGCCCAACATGCCAGCAGGTGTGGAAGGTGTAATTTCCCTGCGTGGCAATATCATTCCGGTGATTGCGCTCTCGCAATTCATGGCGGGTAGCCAGCCCAAACTGGACATCAAGAACTCGACCATGATCGTCACCGAGTTCTCCAAACATACCCAGGCTTTTCTGGTGCATGACGTGGATCGCATTATCCGCGTGGACTGGGATAAGGTCCGCGCGCCGGAATCCATGTTGTCTGGCAGCCAGGCGTTGATCACAGCGCTGACCGAACTGCCGGACGGCAAGCTGGTGTCTATCCTGGACGTGGAACAAATCCTGTCAGGTGTGCTAGGCGAGCCGGAAATTCCGGACCTGCCCTCCACCGTGGTCAGCCCTGACGCTTACACCTTCTTTGCCGATGATTCGGTGGTGGCGCGCAAAGAAATTGTGGGTGTGCTCGATAAATTGGGCATCAAGTATCACCAGGCCAATAACGGTAAAGAAGCGTGGGACAAATTGCAGAATCTGGCCCAGCGTGCCTCACACGATAATGAGCCTTTGAGCACCAAGCTCAAACTGATTCTGGTCGATGCAGAAATGCCGGAAATGGATGGCTATGTGCTGACCCGCCATATCAAATCGGATCGCCGCTTTGAAGGTATTCCGGTGGTCATGCACTCGTCACTGTCATCCCATGCCAATCGCGCCATGGGTGCCAGCGTGGGCGTCGATGCCTACGTGGCCAAGTTTGATCCGGTGGTGCTGGCAGATACGGTGATGCCGTACATCACCGATCGTGGGTAATACCAGGTTGTTGCTGGATTGATCAACATGGCAGGCGCAATCCGCTCACCTGCCCTGTGCGTGTTTGCAATATTGATTTGCTAGCCTGGCGGATTGCTGAACCAGGTTTTGATTTGTACAACTGGATTGGCGCTATCCAAATGCGCCCCGACGGAGTGAACTGTATGCCGGATAACAATATGCGCTTTCTGGTCGTGGATGATTTTTCCACGATGCGCCGGATCGTGCGCAATCTGCTCAAGGAGCTCGGCTTTTCCAACGTGGAAGAAGCAGAGGACGGGCAAATCGCTTTGCACAAACTGCAAAACTCGACTTACGACTTTGTCGTAACCGACTGGAACATGCCCAACATGACGGGTCTGGAACTGTTGCAGCAAGTGCGCGCCAACGCACAACTGAAGCATCTGCCGGTGCTGATGGTGACTGCGGAGGCCAAGAAGGAAAATATTATCGCCGCCGCCTCCGCCGGGGCATCAGGTTATATCGTCAAACCCTTCACTGCTGCCACGCTGGACGAAAAGCTCAAGAAAATTTTCGCCAACATGGCCTGACTTGATACCCGATTACAACCGATAAACCGGCCTTTTTAGCCGGAAGAAAGGAGGCTCGCCGTGAGCGATCAAGCCCTCAATAGCTCAGATTCGCCGGACCTGGAAGCGCTGTTCGACAGTATTGTCAGCGCGAATCGCGCGGCGGAAACCGTCGCCGAAGCAGCCCCCGCCGCAGCGGTGCATACCGCGGCAGAGGCTGTGCCCAATGGCCTGCCCTCAGATATGGCTGAACCCGCGCGCACCATGTTCACGCAAATTGGCCAGTTGACGCGCCATTTGCATGACACCTTGCGTGAACTGGGTCTGGACAAATCGCTGGAAAAAGCCGCGCACCAGATTCCGGACGCGCGAGACCGCCTGTCTTATATCGCGACGATGACGGAACAGGCGGCCGACCGCACGCTCAACGCGCTGGACGATGCCAAGCCGCTGCAGGACGAAATTTCCGGCACTGCGCGTCAGCTCTCCAATCGCTGGAACCAGCTGTTTGCGCATGAATTGACGGTGGAAGAGTTCAAACAACTGGTGTACGCCACCCGCGCGCATCTGGAACAAACCACGACCAATTCAGAAAAAATCAGCAGCCAGATGCTGGAAATCATGATGGCGCAAGACTTCCAGGATTTGACCGGTCAGGTGATCAAGAAAGTGCTGGTCATGGTCAAGGAAATGGAAAGCCAGTTGCTGGAGTTCCTGGTGACGTTCTCACCGCAGACACCGCGCGACGAAGGTCTGTTGGCCGGCCCGGTGATCAGCAGCGATGGTCGCACGGACGTCGTCACCGATCAGGCTCAGGTGGACGATCTGCTGGAAAGCCTGGGCTTTTAAGCAGATGGCATACCCTCGCCGGCGAAAACACCCGCCGGTGAGCGCAAGATTGCAGCTAGTACGGGCAATACCCGCCTGACCCGACGCCAATTACAGGCTAAGGTGACAATGAAATACCCGATATTCCGGGTGTTTCTGGCGCAATGTAATGTAAATGCAATAGAACTTGACTGAAAAAATGGGGCCGAAATGAGCGAATTCTCGGGTATGGACGATCTGTTGCAGGATTTCCTCACCGAATCCACCGAGCTGTTGTCTGATGTGGACAGCAAGCTGGTCGAGCTGGAAAAGCGGCCCGATGACAAGCACTTGCTGAACGACATCTTCCGCGGCTTTCACACGATCAAGGGTGGAGCGGGCTTTCTGAATGTCGAAGCCATGGTGAGTTTGTGCCACCGCACGGAAAACCTGTTCGACAAGCTGCGCAATGGTGAAATGACCCTGAATCCTGAATTCATGGATGTCATTCTTTCCGCCACCGCCACCGTGCAGGATATGTTCGTGGTGATGCAGCAAGGCCGCATGCCACTGCCGGCCAATGCCGGCTTGCTGGCCGCGCTGGATGCCGTACTGCAAGGCCAGGAATTGCATACGCACGCCGCACACGCCCCGGCCCATGCGCCCGCCGCGCCGGCACCAGTACCGGTACCCGCGCCAGCACCCACCACATCCAGCATTACCCCTGCCGCCACCAACGGTGAGCCGCAGTGGGAAGCCCTTTACAACGCCTTGCTGGACACCGATGCCGCACCAGCGGCAGCACCGGCACAAGGCACTTACGTTCCGCAGCAAGAAGTCGTGATTAATGATCTCCCCGTTGTTCCAGCCGTATCCCACCCTGCTGTGCCCGTTGCGGCCACCAAGGCCCCGTCGGTACAACAGTCTGCTGTTGCGCCTGTGACGCAAGAAACCACCATCCGGATCGATACCGTCCGCCTCGATCAGGTATTAAACCTGTCTGGCGAAATCGGCCTGACCAAGAACCGCCTGACCACGCTGCGTACCGACATCATGGCCGGCAAGATGGATAACGCCACGCTGAAAGCGCTGGATGAAGCCATTAGCCAGTTGGACCTTCTGGTGGGCGACTTGCAGAATGCGGTGATGAAAACCCGCATGCAGCCCATCGGCCGCCTGTTCCAGAAGTACCCGCGACTGGCGCGCGATCTGGCCCGCCAACTGGGCAAGGAAGTGGATCTGGTGCTGACGGGCGAGGAAACCGAACTCGACAAGACCATGCTGGAAGACCTGAACGACCCGCTGGTCCACCTGGTGCGCAACGCCGTCGATCATGGCGTGGAAACCGTGGCCGAGCGTCTGGCCGCAGGCAAGTCTGCCCAGGCCCAGGTCGAGCTGTCGGCCGTGCAGGTCGGCGATCATATCCAGATCGAGATTACCGATGATGGCCGTGGCATGCGCCCGGATGTCATCCGCAAGAAGGCACTGGAAAAAGGTTTGATTGACGTTGAAACCGCCAACAGCCTTGATGACAAACAGTGTTTGCAGCTGATTTTCATGCCGGGCTTCTCCACCAAGGATCAGATTTCCAGTATCTCTGGCCGTGGCGTGGGTATGGATGTGGTGAAAACCAATATCCAGAAACTCAATGGCCGTATCGACATTCAGTCCATCGTTGGCGAAGGCTCGCGGTTCACCATTACCCTGCCGCTGACCCTGGCAATCCTGCCAGTGCTGGTGGTCCGTGTCTGTGACCAGCCGTTTGCCGTACCGCTGGCCATGGTGCGCGAGATCATCCCGATCCGTGGCGATCAGGTCCAGGAAGTCTCTGGCCGCGCGACCATTGTGGTACGCGACGAAATCCTGCCGGTGAAGTCGCTGGCGCGTCTCCTGGGCTGGCAAGAAACCGAAGTGCCGTCTTTCGGTGTCTTGATGACCTCGGCCGAGCATTCGTTCATTCTTGCGGTAGATAGTTTCGTTGGCCGTGATGACGTGGTCATCAAACCACTGCAGAATATCCACCCGCATGGTGTAGCAGGTGCTACCTTGTCAGGAGATGGTTCTGTGGTGCTGGTACTGGACATGGAAGATTTGCTGCAAGCATCCGCATCGTCGGATGGTGCGGCGGTCAGAAGCGCGCATTTCATTGAACAACTTGCCGCCTGATCCCGTTTTCGTGCAGCCTGTCAGACACTGGCCCTAATCACTGCCAAATCAGACTTTACTGATATACTTCACTGTGCCCTCGAAGCACAGCCAGAGACCCAGAAATGACGCAAGATCACGCCTTTATCGGCCGCCAACCTATCCTGAACCGACAGCAGCAGATCATCGGTTATGAACTGCTGTTCCGGTTGAACAAGGAAGCCCTGACGGCCGAGTTCTCCAGCGATATGCAAGCGGGCACCAACGTACTGGTCAACACCATCTCCAACATGGGGACGGACTGGCTGGTGGGCAGCAAGCTGGCGTTCATCAACGTGGCTGAGTCCATGCTGGAGAGTAACTTCCTGGAACTCCTGCAACCGCAGCGCGTGGTGCTGGAAGTGCTGGAAACCACCACGGCCACGCCGGAACTGCTGGCCCGCGTGAAAGAACTGCGTAGCCAGGGCTTTGGTATTGCGCTGGATGACTTTGAACTCTCGCCGCAAACCGCGCCTTTCCTGGAATTTGCCAACTACATCAAGCTGGATGTACAGGCACTGGGCATGGATCGCCTGCCGGCCATTTCCAAGGCACTGCGCAAGTATCCCGTGTTGCAGATTGCAGAAAAGGTCGAGACCAAGGAAGAGTTCCGCAAATGCATGGACATTGGTTTTGATGCATTCCAGGGCTATTACTTTGCCCACCCGGAAACGCTGTCGGCCAAGGTCATCAACCCCAACTACGCCAACATCCTCAATCTGTTGAACATGTTGCGCAACAACGCGGAAATCCGTGACATCGAGAACGCGCTCAAGCGTGATGTGGCGCTCTCGTTCAAGTTGCTGCGTTACATCAACAGCGTGGGTTTTGGCCTGTCGTGCGAAATCCAGTCGTTCCGCCATGCGGTGACCATTCTGGGTTACCAGAAGCTGTACCGCTGGCTGACCCTGTTGCTGGTCACCGCCAGCACAGAAGCCGGCTCGCCCCCTGCCCTGCTGAAGACCGCCGTGACGCGTGGTCGTCTGGTGGAACTGTTGGGCAGCCACTTGCTGGATGGTCAGGACCGCGACAACCTGTTCATTGTCGGCATTTTCTCTTTGCTGGACGTGTTGCTGGATATGCCGATGGACCGCGTGCTGGAAACGCTGATCCTGCCAGAGAGCATTGCCGACGCACTGACGGAACGCTCGGGCATTTACGGGCCATTCCTGGAACTGGCCGAAGCCTGCGAAGACCCGGACATGTCGGAAGTGCCACGTCTGTGCGATCAGTTGCAACTGACACCAGACATGCTCAACCGTGCGCATGGTCAGTCGTTGCTGTGGGTGGAAGAACTGGGTCTGTAAGCCGCTGGTTTGACCATCAGACGCACATTGCAGGCAACAAAAAACCCGTCATCTGACGGGTTTTTTGTTTTACGGCGCAACGCGCCCGCCATCTACACTTAGTTGGCGACCGGGCTCGGCTCCAGCACGCGCCAGCCCTGGCCACGGCTTTCGATTTCCAGCGAATGCTGTTCTTTCCCCTGGTTGTCGATCAACGTGGCGAACTTGGGGTATTGCTGGCGGATTGCATCATCTTTGGCCCAGTCAGCCACACCGTCGAGCTTGGTGGTAAACACCACCTTGTCGCGACTGTAGTTGTCTGCGGTTTCTTCGACCGTATTGCTCACCACCTTGTCGACTTCCGGCGTGCCACTGCAAAAGCCCGGAGGCGTATTGCCGTCATAGGCATCCTTGCCCTTGTCGGTCGCCGTAAACTGCACCTGGCCGCCATCTGCCGGCGCTTCGGCAATCAAGCCCACCTTGACCAGCGCGGCCAGTTGCGCGCCGTTGGGATCGGTGAGCCTGGCGTAATCCTTGGCGACGGCGGTATTGAACGCAATGGGCATCGCCACGCAATTTTGCTGATCGGCCTGAATGAAATTGTTCAGGGTATTGATCAGATCCTTGTCATCCAGTGCCACTTTGGGCGCTTCACTGCTCTTGCCACACGCGGTCAGCGCAAATACAGCGGCCAGTGCCACCACCGATGCCACAAGGCGTTTACCGTTTACCCGTTCCATTGGGACGCTCCTGAATATCAATATTGATTTGATTAATGTTGTTTTGTGCGGTTGCAAACGCAGCCCTTGCACCTGGTCTGCCCCGGTTCCACCACAAATACTGCGTTCGGGGAAATAGATACCGTAAAAGTGACGTCAGGACAATGCCCACATGCCACATGCGGGATTTATGCAGCATGCATGAGGCAGGAATATGCAGGGGATTTTTTGGGAAAAACCGGGGTTTGGGGAGGGAATCGGGGAGTGTTGATGTTGAGGGTGGCAAGCATGGGGAGATTTCTCCCTGCCGCTTCGTCGTTCCCGCGAAAGCGGGAATCCAGTACGGCCACTAGAGGTGGCCTTGGCAATGCGTGTTGTAGCGTCGTAGCCCGGATGAAGGCCGAATGGCCGGGAATTCTGGGTTGAGATATTGGCAAGAATAAGATGTGTACCTCGCTACTACCTCGTCATTCCGGCCTTGAGCCGGAATCCAGTCGGCCACCGCAGGTGGCCTTTGCAGAACGGGGCCAGAAAAGCTTGAACACCGTGTTAGCACCTTCGGCGCGGGGTTGAAAGGCGTTCGATACCCGGGGTGCCGGGCCCACGTTACTTTCTTTGCTTCGCCAAAGAAAGTAACCAAAGAAAGGCGACCCCAGCCTGGCGGCCCTCCGGGCTGCCCTCGGTTGGTCGGGAGCCTAAGGTCTCCCTCCACGCCCTCGGCGCTGGGCTTTAACGGGGAGGGAAAGTCAAAAACAACCCCAACACCAACCCCAACGGCAACCCCAACGGCAATCCTCTTGGTTGAGTCTAGAGCGCACCCATAAAAAACGGCGCCAGTGCGCCGCTTTTTATGGATCAACACGTCCCGTCTCAGCTTTCCGGCTTGAACGTCATAGATACCGAGTTAATGCAATAACGCTCGCCAGTCGGTTCCGGGCCGTCCGGGAAAACGTGCCCCAGATGCGCGTCGCATTGCGCGCAACGCACTTCCGTGCGGACCATACCGTGCGTGTAGTCCTCAATACGCTTGATGGCGCCGGGCACGGCTTCTTCCCAAAAACTGGGCCAGCCGCAATGGGCATCAAACTTGGTGCCAGAGTGAAACAGCAAGGCGTTACAGCAGACACAGTGATAGTCACCGTCTTCATTGCGGTAATACAAATCGCCACTGAACGGGCGCTCGGTGCCCGCCTGACGCGTCACGCGGTATTGCTCCGGGCTGAGTTGTTCGCGCCATTGCGCATCTGTTTTGACAACTTTGTCTGTCATGGTGCTCTCCAGTAAAGCAGGCCGGTTCTGTTTGCATCCGGATCACCAGTCTAAATGGGGCTGATACGTGCAGCTTGCAACTGCCATGCCACTTGGGGATCGAGGAGATGCCCTCTATCAGCTCGCTGGATCAGCATGCGCCCCAGAGCTACCTGATACTGCACTGGCCCGCGTCGCCACCGGCTTGGTATTGCTGGCCCCAAACAACCGCTGTGGCAGCTTGAAATGATCCAGTTGCAACAGCGCCAGCGGGCCGCTGCCTGATTGCGTGCGTAGCAGGTAATGCAAGGTCACGCCGTCGTCCAGGGCCCAGTTGATGCGCCAGTCACTCTTGTTGATCTGTTCGGTTTTTGCCTTGGCCAGCAGTCGGATAAACCCCCATGGGCCGGCAAAGTCATTCTGTTTTCTGAGACCGGTGGCCAACGCATCCCACGTGAGCAGACCGCGCTGGGTGAGCGGGTTGCCCGGCCAGGTCACGTCTTGCCACTTTGGTTTCTGGTTAAAGTAATGGAGCATCTGGCCATCGATATTGAGCTGGCTGTCCGTGACTTGCGGGTCGCCCAGGGCCATGAGGCTGAAACGGGTCTTGAGGTCTCCCTCCGCATAAAGCTGGCCGGAAAGCCAGGTGAGCTTGTTCAGTGCATTGAGAAACTCTGGATCAAAGCGCATGGCCTGGGCGTAGAGCGGGTTGGGCACCCATTGGTCGCCCTGCTTTTCCAGAATGCCGGCCAGCTGCGTGCTCGCGAACTGGGCGACATTGCCTTGCGGTCCAAGGAACCGGGCCAGGTCCGCCAGGCTGGCATCGGCATCACTATCGTTAAAGGGATAGCGACCAGAGAAAGTGCTGTTGAACGGGAGGACAATGCTGGTTTGCCAGAGCGAGTCAAGGCTGGCCGCCGCCGGCCGGATAAGGGTACGCCAGCCCTGGTCGAGCGGTTCCAGGAACAGGTTCTGGCCCATACCGGCGTAACCACTGCCAAGGCTGGCGGCAACCAGTTGGGCGTAATCCCGCGCGTCCACCAGATCACTGGCACGGCCCTGAAACAGGTTCTGCGCCAGTTGCCGGGCAAATGCGTCCGGATCAGCGGCCGCACTGACCTGGTCCAGCTTGAGGCGGGTGGCGCTCACGCGATCCAGATAGCGTTGCAGACTCAAGGTGTTGTCGGTGGCCTGAGTGCCATTGCCTTCACTGACCAGACGCAAGAGCGGACCAAAGGCGTCTGCCAGTGGCACACTGTCTTTGGGCGTGGTCTGGGCGGGGGGCTGGGCCGGGTTATCTTCCTTGCCCTTGAACACACTCCGCGCTTTGTCGACCAGTGAATCAGCCAGGCTATGCGCCTGTGCACCGGTCTGCGCTTGCCAGGCAATGGTTTTCATCAGACCGGCCAGCGGGGACTGTTGGGCATCAGCATAGACACGCAGTTGTTCCGCGTTGCCGGAGAGGTTACTGGCAGGCACCCAGACGATACGATTGAGGAAGGCCTGCCAGGCATGACCGAAGTCGGCAAAGTAACGCCGGTTCAGTGCAGCAGCAATGTCCTCCGGTTTTTCTTCAGTGCGCGCAGTTTGCTGACCCAGCACCCAATCACCCGATGTGGCGGTCTGTTTTGACAATCGCTCGATATTGTCTTTGACATAGCCTTCATACGCCTGGCGGGTGAAGGTGCCAGGAAGGCGTCCCTGTACGGACCACAGGCCGCGCGAATCCCGGCCACCCAACAAGGCGCTCATGGTCGGGTCCGGATAACGGGCTTTGGTTTCGTCCAGCAACTGGTGGTAAAGCGTGTCTTCGGCCTGTTTGACGTCGATCAGCCCGGACAGGGTTTGTCTTGCCGAGAACAACAGGGACTCGTCTCCTGCCAGTCGCCACTGCGGGTGGGCGGCCAGGTGTTTGGCGTAGAAGGCGGCGATTTGCTCGATACGGTCTCCCGGCTGGGCCGGCCAGACCACCTTGCCGACCCCGGCCAGACGGGGACTCAGGAAGCCACTGTCCGCATGGCCAGGTTGCACCAGCATCAGCCAGGTTTTGAGGGTGTCGTACCCTGCCTGGCCCACCGCATCTGCGCCAGATGTGCCAGAGTCCGGATCTGCAGCCCCATCCAGCGGCACCGCGTCCAGGGCTTTCAATTGCCGGGCCAGCTGGAATTGCACCGGCTGCATCAGCCACTTGTTGGCAGCAAGACCATAGGGTTGCCACAGGGTATTCAACAAGGCGGCATCATGCTGCAAGCCCAACTGCGACCACCACGATGAACGGGCAATGCGGCTTTCCAGCAAGGTCATGTCGTTTTGCAGCACCACCAGCGCAGGCAGGCCCTCTGCAAGGATTCTGGCATTGTGCAGGGCTGTGACATCTGTTCGCACTTGCTGAACCAGGATGCGGTTGGCTTGCCATACCATCAACAACCACACCATGACCGCCAGCGCACAGCCAGTCAGCATGAACCAGAATATATCCAGTCTGGAGAAGCGGACGCGCGGTTGGCGCACGCGACCAAACAGGCCCAGCCAGGACGGCGGCAACACCACCGCCCGGCCGGCTTCGCGCGCCCGGTAGCCGGCCGGATCATCGGCCAGTTCCGCCCCACCCTCCTGGCTTGGCGACGACACCGCCGCACGCGTCGGTGCAAACCACACCCCGTGCAGCCGCTGCCGGCGGTGCAACTGGTCCGTCATCCGCGTAAACCAGCGGCCCAGCGGGGTGTGTTCCGCCTCTAACCAACGGGACAACCGCGCATCAAACGAGGCCTCCCGTGCTTGCAACACGGCGGCAATACCAGACTGTGCCAGCGGCCTCACCAGGCGTTGCAACAAGCCCGGCACAACCCCGCCCCGCAGGCCCGATCCGGAGGCCAACACCACCGGCGCGGCCTCCTCCGCCCGGTGACCCGGCAAGGGCGGGGCCAGCAAGAGCTGCACCGGCAAGGCGAACCCGCAAGCCTGCGCCAGTTGTGCCGGTTCATCCCCAGCGGCTGTGATGCCATCGGCCACCAGCACAATGCCGGCCGCCGGCCGCCGCCACCAACCCCGTAACCGGCTCCAACCGCCCTTCGGCGCGACGGAACCCACACCCGCCCAGACCAGCACGGCCTGCGGTGTATCCAGCCACTGCTGTTCGATCAGGTACGGGAACTGGTTGCGCACCAGGCGCTGATCGCCCAGGACGAACAACCAGGTTTTACGGCGGCGTTCCAGCCAGCTGTATTGGGTGGAGAGGTATTGGTGCAGTTGGGTGTGCCAGGCCTGGCGTGCTTTTTCTGCTTCTGCCTGTTTCCGTTCTGTTTCCTTGTCACCGACTTTGGCTGTACCCGTAGCCCTGATCGCCTGCGTACGGCGCGAGTAAAACCGTCCCGCCTGCAGACACATCATGACCACCGTTACCCCAGCGACCAGGATAGCTGCTGCACTTTTCTTCTGGTCGGGCGTATCCAGCCCGATATAGCTGCCAAAAATATAAATTGCCCCGACCAGCCCCACCAGTAACAACGCCAGGCCGAGATATTTGAAGTTCAGTTTTGTAAGCATGTGCAGTATCGTTTTTTAGTGGGGACATCAAAAAGGGGTGAGCACCGCCAGCGTGAGCTGGCCCTTGGTCTCGGGGGAAATCAGTTGAGGGGTGCCCGTGACTGCCAGATGTTCGGCAGCCAAGGCCACCGTCAACCACTCACTGGCCAGCCCGGTGTTGCCGATCGCCCGATCCAGGTCATGCTGACCGGCCAACTCTGGCGTTTTAGCCACACCAACCGGGTCATCTTCGTAAGCACTCAATAGCGCTTGCTGCGCCGCAGACTCCGCACCGCCAGTGAGCCACTGGTCCACGATGGTTTCGCCAGTCAACGCACTCCAGCTCAGGGCATGCCGTAACCCATGCGGTATCCGGTCGGTTGAACGGCGCTCAGGCCGGTGCAGTGCGCCAAGGGGGCGCAAACCAAAGCGTTGCACGGCTGTAGTCCCGGCCAGCAGTAGCATCACTGCGGCTTCTGCACTGCCCTCGGGGGGCAACTCATTCAGAAGGCGGTGCAACTGGACCGCACAGATCAGCATGACCGGCACCTGCTGCGGGTCTTCTACGGACTCCACAGCCAGCGCTCCACAGCGGCCAGGTCTGGCAACTCAGCAGACACCACGGGCAAAGCCAGATGCAGATGGCGGGCATATTCAGCGCCAGCCTCCTGCCACAAGGTCTGCACAGATTCATCAGAAACCCGCGTGTCGGCGTGCAGATGGATCTGGACCGGTGTTCCTTCCGGCAATGCAGCCAGTGCAGGTTGAAGCTGCCTGAACAAATCCTGGAGCACCCAAGCCAGCACGGCTTCATGGCGGGCTTGCTCCGGCATCTCCGGCAACCAGACCCTGCCGGGCGCCTCCAGCCAGCGTGCATCCACGGTTTGGGCATCTTTGCTGTAGCGCAATTGAGGCATGCGCCGAATCTGCCGAGCCGCTATGGTTCCGCTGGAAATCTTTACTGCTGCAGCATCAACCCGGTAGGCGGCAGCCAGTACCGCCAGCGGTATCCCCGCCACGTTAACGGTATTGGCCATTTCAATCTGGCGTTGCAGATTGGCGTCTTTGACGTCCGTCTGCAGTGACTGCTGATGACCGATGGCAAAGCACAACAATATGAGCCAGAGCAGCGCAGGCACGCCCACAATGGCCAGCCACAGCAACACGGGCGCGGTAGGTAACAGCTTGGGGGCACCCAATAGTAGCGCCGCTGCCCCTGCCCCCATCATCAACACCAGCAACAACAGCCACTTGCCCCAGCCAATCCGGATAGGGGGCACCGCTTCTACCGGGCTAATCTGGTCCAGATCAAAAGGCATGATTTACGCCGACCCTGTATTGCTGGTTGATGCAATCAGCGTAGCACCACAGGCGGTTTTGTAACCATGAAACGCCAGCGGCAGATCCCCGTCGCGAATCTTGTCGTCGCCCTGCACAATCATGTTCTCACCGCACTTGGGGCACGACACCCGGTCGGTTTTACGGGCCGCACCACGGCCATCTTTGGTGACACGGGCAGAACCACTGAGCACTACGCCGCCATGGCTGGTTTTATCGCCAACATACACAAGAGAAGGCATCTTTGCTGCACCCCAAATTTATATTCGTTCATAGAGAATCTGCTTGCCATACGCTTTCAGAAGAAAAGCCAGAGTGCAAACAAAACCACAACTAAAATTTGTAACGCCAATTTCAAATTTAGCTTTTTTATTTCCTTTTTTTGAAGCTCCGTTATTCTGGATTCAAATAAAGCAGGATTTATAGATTTAAGTTGTGACAAAAGCAAAATTTGCTGATTAGAGTTAGTTTTGTCATCTTTCAGTAAAATATTTGTTGCATATTCAATATGGGCGCTCGTTGTCAGATTTTCATTTAACAGCCAATCAATGATCTCGCTTATATCTACATCACCAAATTCCAGGGTTGGCCCGTATCTTTCCATTGCTAAAATCGCTGTATCCAGGTTTTCATCTGGGATGTATTTATAAACATTCAACAATAACAACAATCCTCTTATTGCAACATATTTAATGCGCGTTTCAAATTTTTTCCTATCCAGACTTTTTAATTCCATTAAAACTTCAATAGGAGCTTCGTCGTTTTCAAGTAATTTACAAATGGCGTCCTCAACTTGCACTGGTTCCGCCATGCCTTCGGCAAACAACCAGGCAAGCAAGGGCTGAAGATCTGTATTACCAGACAAGCGCCCCATAATATTTACCGAAAGATCTGCGGGCAAAAGACGTGGACCATTTTCAACGAGACGAGAAAATGATGCATCATCAAGTGCTTGATGCAAAATATTGTTGTCCACCAACAAGTGTAAATACCTTTGCGCCAGTAATGTCTGAATCCGGAAATTACAACGCTCCCGGTCTATGCTCCGCATATTGACCAGCATTGAAATATATACTTCAAACTGCTCAACGTCCTGGGGTTGCTTTTTGAGGAGTTCAGCAATAATTCTCTCTTTCTTTTCTACTGACGTATACTGGTTTTCTATTAGCCATTCCAGAAAATAATGACAACGCTCCTCTGTGTTTCGTAAACAGGAGAAATCATCATTTTTCAGTTTATGCAGAATATTTTCTTTGATGTCGGATTCAAAAAAACCCGCGACTTCAAAAGTATTGACAATATCCAGGCAGTGTATTTCTTTGAGTTTCTGATCGAACAATTCAGGATCAATAGACCGATACACATTAAGAAACATGACATGCTCATGCGTAGGCTCATTGCACAGGTCAAGTAACTGTTGCTTATGCTGTGCCACTGTTGCTGCGTCTGTATATTGATAATCTTCAAGCCAGCGCAGTGTCGCTGCAAAATCATCATTGTCAAATGTTACTTCCGGGTGAGTCTTCAGAAAGGCACTTGCTTCCTCATATTTCTCTACCGTTACAAAGCCAAAAGCGGCCAGCATGGCAACAGCACCGGCCCGGCTGATGGCTTGATCGATAATCTCTTGCGGATTCTGCACTTCGAGTGCCGCATTTGTAATGTTCGACATTCATTTCCCCTGGTTATTTATTGGCTATTGCGTAGTCCGGACCCCCGAATAACGTCCCGGAACTCACATATCGGTCGGATACCGTTTTTGTGCGGCATCTTCCACCGGCTGGTAGAGCGGTTGCCATTGGGCGAGTTTGTCCGGGGCGTATTGCCGGGCACTGCTGATCCAGCCCCAGTCCCGCTTGTGGCGTTCTACGCCATAGGCCAAGCCGACCGGTTCTGCGGGCAGGGGGCGGGCAAATGCATCATCTGGATCAACCAGGCAGGCGTCTGCAATGGCTTGGGGCCATACCGGCTCTTTGCAGGTCCACAGGCTGAGCATCCGCAAAGACAACCACTTCCCGGTCGTCTTGCTGGATGAAGTAGTAAAACAGGCCACAGCTCTCTGCCTGGCGCTTGAGGAAATCCAGCCCGGATTCTTTCCAGCGCATGGCATGCTCAAACACCGGGTAAGCGCGGGTGGTTTTGATCTGGAAGTCCTGACCGGTAAAACCGATGTCTTCACGCAGGACCTTGTCGATCAGGCCGGGGACATCCAGGTTCTGGTACAGGCGGGTATCGCTCACTTCGGCCAATCTGGCCAGGCGCGGGGCCATGATCAGTTCGTAGAGGGTTTCATCAGCGCTGAAACTCACACGGGTGGCGCTGCGGATTACCCCGGCCCAGGTGCGCACGGGTTGGCCAGTGGCTTCGGTCAGCGACAGGCCATCTGCCAGAGCGGCCTCATCGACCGGGCAGACGGTAAACACGGCGGAGCGGTCCAGCACCTGCAGCATGTCCAGCGAGGACGGCGTGGTGACGGTCAGCGTCAGTTGATAAGGCTGCCCCAGGGTTTCTTCAATGCTGAGGGAGTGGACAGAAACCTGGATTGCATTGCCTTGCTCTGATTTGAGCCCCGGCAGGGAGAGGTGATACGCCTGAACGGCCATGATTTCCTCGCACGCATATGGATCGGCCGATCCTATGCTGGCAAAAAACCGTCAGGAAGCCGGAATAATCACGCAAGGAAACACTGGATGAATCAGAAAAGCGGCAAGAATGAACTGCAAATCATGACTTACGAGAAAATACTTCTGGGACAAGCATCGGGTTGCGCGCGGTTGCAACCATCAACCGGTTGGCGCGTATTGCTGGCGCAGCCAGGTGTGTACACGTTGTGCGGCGTGTTCCCACAAGGTGTCGCACATCAGCGCGTGGCCAAGGCCAGGCAGGAATTCGGCCTCGACACGCCAGGCCCGCGCCGTGGCGCGGACGTCTGCCGCCGGGATAATCCGGTCTTCTCCGGCCCCCAGAACCAGCACCGGAATGTCTGGCATGCCCCAGGACAACCAGGGCTGCGGCATCATCAGTTCTGCCAGCGCCAGGGCGGATTCCGGCTGCACCCTTGCGGCAAAGGCATTCAGACCCACGCGCGGGGTCTCTTTGGAGAACAGCAATTGCTTGAGTACGGCCGGGTCGATATCAATGGCGCCGGTATGCCACTGAAACTGGTTCAGGCCCAGCAATAAGTGCGGCGAGGCCACCATCATGTGGCCCAGCGAGTTCATCAGCCCCCATGGCGCCACACTGGCCAGCAGCGCCAGCCCGGCCACGGGGTGCTTGCGCGCGTAGCGTTGCGCCAGATAGCCGCCCAGGGAATGCCCGATGATCACCGGGGACTGCCGCAAAGGGGCGGCCACGCGGGCGATATCCGACAAAAATTCACCCAGGCCAAAGTGATCCAGCTTCTCGCGCCCGCCGCTGCCCGCGTGACCAGACAGGCTTAGTGCGTAGCAGTCGTAACCCAGATCTGCAAACCAGGACAGAAAGTGGTCTTCCCAGCACCAGGCCCCCACATATGCCCCATGCACAAACAGCAGCGGTGGCATGTCTGCCAGCGGCCTGGCTGGCGGGTAATGCAGGATTTCCAGGTGACGGCGTGAACTCATTGTTTGCTCTGGCAAATATTGCGGGAACTGGCGGGATTTTTGCGGGTCTGCATGAGCCGGGCCGGACAAACCAGCCCTGATTACACCATAAAAGGTCAACGATGCATTCGCGAATTGAAACCGCACTGGAGAAAACCATTTTTTACAGCCGCTGGCTGCTGGCGCCGTTCTATCTGGCGCTGGTCTTCGGCTTGATTGCGCTGTTTGCCAAAATGCTCAAAGAGCTTTGGGCGCTGGGCCAGACGCTGCTGACTGGGGATGGCAATGTCATCATCGGCATTCTGTCGATGGTGGATGTCACGCTGGTCGCCAACCTGTTGCTGATTGTCATGTTCAGCGGTTACGAGAACTTTATCTCGCGCATGGATGTGGCGCATGCCTCGGAAGACAAGCCGTACTGGATGGGCAAAGTGAGCTATGCCGACCTCAAGCTCAAGCTGATTGGTTCTATTGTGGCGATTTCGGCCATTGATCTGTTGAAGGCATTTGTGAATATCGATTCGATGGATAGCCAGAAGCTGGGCTGGCTGATCGCCATCCACGTGACGTTTGTTATTTCCGGGGTGCTGTTTGCGGTCATGGATCGGGTTGCGGCGGTTGGCAAGCAGCCGCATTAAGCCGCCCGCCCGCAGGCAAAACTGTCTGCAACGCGCACGCCATCGTCCCTGCCCTGCCAGCAGTGCAGGGACTTCGTTATACTGGCCTGCGCTCAAGAACCGGTGCGCACAACCGGTCACGCATCACACCAGATAACATCAGTTCCCGAGGAAAGAGGAAACCACCATGTTCGCCCGCTCTTGCATGCGGTTTTTTGCCGCTGCGTTGACTCTGGCTGCCTTGCTGCCACAAATGGCACAGGCCGCCACCGATAAAGCCCAGGCTGCGCCCCGCGCCATTTTCTGGCGTATCGACAAACCCGGTACGCCATCGTCTTGGCTGTTTGGCACCGCGCACGTGGCCGACCCGCGCGTGACCACGCTGTCTGAACCGGTTCAGAAAGCCTTTGATTCATCGGACCAGGTGTATACCGAGATCCGCATCGACCTGAACATGATGATGGATATGGCCAAAGCGGTGCTGCGCCCGGAAGGTGATCTGTTGTCGGCGCATATTGACGATGCCCATTACCAGAAGCTGCTGCCGGAACTGGCCGCGCGGGAATACCCGGAAGTCGCCACGCGCCGTTTGTATATCTGGGCGGCCGCCATGCTGATGATGGAACCCAAAAAACAGCCCGGCCAGATTCCACTGGATTTGTTGCTGGCCAAAATGTCGGTTGAAGGGGGCAAAAACTATGGCGGCCTTGAAACCATTCAGGAACAGTTGTCCTTGTTCCAGAACATGCCGGAAGACAAGCAGCGCGCCATGCTCTACAGCATGATCGACCACCCGGATGAATACGCCAAACAGACGCGCCAGATTGTCGACGCTTATGTGGCGCGCGATCTGAACCACATCATGGATTTGTCCGGCGAGGATGACCCGAACATGTCGGCCGGCGATCAGGCCTGGTTCCGCAACTGGACCCGCAAAGATCTGCTGACCGATCGCAACCAGCGTTTTGCCGATCGCCTGCAAGCGCCGCTGAGCAAGGGCAATGCTTTTATCGCTGTAGGCGCCATGCATTTGCCGGGACCGCAGGGTTTGGTGGCCTTGTTGAAGAAGGCGGGCTATACGCTGACGCCGATCTACGACACGCCCAAGGCTCAGTGAGACCTAACCGGCGGCAGACCGGATGTACACAACCAACAAAAAAGCAGCCTGATGGCTGCTTTTTTGTTGTCCAGACGCTGATGCGCCTTACTGCATGGATTGATCCGGGCCACCCTTGGCCAGCAACTGTTCCAGTTGCTCTTTCGGGATCGCGCCAGACACCAGACGGCCGTTGGCAAAGATCAGCGCCGGGGTGCCGGTAATGCCCAGTTTGTCGCCCAGCGCCAGGTTACGCTCGATCGGGGTATCGCAATCGCCTTTGTTGTCCGGCAGCTTGCCGTGGTCCATCCAGTCACGCCATGCGCCATCACGATCGGCCGCGCACCACATCAGTTTGGACTTGCGCTCTGCATCCGGGTGGATGTTGAGCGGGAACAGGAAGGTGTAAATGGTCACGTTGGTGACACCGGCCAGGCTATCGTTCTCCAGCCGTTTGCAGAACGGGCAATCCGGATCAGAGAACACGGCCAGCTTGCGGCTGCCATCGCCACGCACTTCCTTGAACGACTGGTCAAACGGCAGCTTGGAGAAATCCGTGCGGGAGAGTTCTGCCGCGCGGGCCTGGGTCAGGCTGACCTTGTTTTTCATGTCGATCATTTCACCAATCAACACGTAGTCGCCCTTCAGATCCGTATAAATAATCTGATGGCCGCCCACGACGACCTCATACACCCCTTTCATGGGCGATGGGCTCACGCTGGTGATATCACGGCCCGGCAACAATTGCTGCAGTTTGTCGTGCAATTGCTTGGCATTGGGGGTTTCTGCTTCTGCACTGCAGGCAACAAGGGTCAACAGGCCACTGATGGCCAGGGTACGGACGATTGCGGAAAACTTCATGCTCTACCTTTAAGCGTTCATGGCATGCTGGATCAGCCGGTGCTTCAGCCATGCCCATTGGTCAGTCAGCCCCAGCCCGGTGTTGCGCAACACCCGCAGTACCGGATTGGCGTTGTTGAAAAGCTTTTGCAGACCGTGCGTAACGCCCTGCATCAGCAATACGTTTTCGCGCCGCGCGCGCTCGTACCGCCGCAGCACCAGATATTCGCCGCAGCGACTTGCCGGTTCGGCCACCAGAATACGCGCCAGTTCCATCACATCGCCAAATCCCAGGTTCACACCCTGCCCGGCGAGCGGATGGACCGCATGGGCGGCATCTCCGATCAGCGCCAGACCTGGTCTGACCAGGTCGGCCACGTGCATCAAGCGCAGCGGAAACGCAGCGGCGGCAGAAATCGGCTTGAGTGCGCCCAGGCGATGTTGCCCGGCACGCGCCACTTCCTGGCAGAGCGCCTCTGGGGAGAGGGCCATGAGTTCTTTCTTGCGCAACTCACCACACGACCACACCATGGACATGCGCTGCCCCGCCAGCGGCAGGAAAGCCAGAATGCCGTCTTCAAAGAACCATTGGCTGGCCGTGGCCAGGTGTGGCTTCTCACATTCAAAATTGGCGACCACGCCCCACTGCTGATAGGGGGTGGTTTTTTCTTCAATACCAGCCTGCGTGCGTACCCAGGATTGTACGCCGTCCGCGCCGACAATCAGCCGGGCTGACAGGCGCGGACCGTGTGCCAGCGCCAGCAGTTTTCCATCTGCCTCATCATGCAAGGCCGTCGGCTGGGCCGGGGCCAGCAAGGTGACATTGGGTGCTTCAGATGCGGCTTGCCACAGGGAGCGCTGCAGCTCTCGTGATTCTACAATCCGCGCCAGTTCATCCGTACCGGCATCCATGGCCGTGAACCCTAGCTCGGCGCGGCCATCGTCGCCGGCAATCCGCATCCGGGCTACTGTTTGCAGGCGGTTGGCGTTCATGCGTTCCCATACGCCAATCTGCGTCAGAAAACGCCGGCTGGCCGGGCTGATGGCGTAAATACGGCTGTCCCAGGTTGCGTCATCCCAGCTTTGCGCCGGCGGATGGCTATCGACCAGGGTGACCTGCAGGGCGGTGTTTCTGAGCGCGCAAGCCAGCGCACAGCCTACCAGGCCGCCGCCAACAATCAGCACATCTGCATCATGAAATTTCATGGGGCCGAGTTTAGCAGATGCCCCGGCGCATCGGGATGTCAGCATGCATCATCCCGCGTGCTTGATGCAGCACAAGCAAGCGCTATTCGCGTGTCGCAAGCAACCGGTCTGCCTGCCAGGGTTTGGCCATGCTGATTTCTTATCTGGGCGCGCTGGTCGCGTTTGTCTTCGGTGTTTGCCTCTTGCAGCTGCAACCTGCCCTGCCGCCAGCTTATGCGCCGATACCGCTGCTGTTGCTCGGCGCAGTCATGGCCTGGCGTTGCCAGCGCGGCAGCAGAAGTCTGGCGATTTTCGGCCTGATGCTGGTGACCGGTTTTGCCTGGGCCAACTTGCGGGCGCACTGGCGTATGGCAGACCGGCTGGATCGGACGCAAGAGCAACACCAGGTGGTGGCGGAGGGTTATGTGGGTGGGCTGCCGCAAACCAGCGAGTTCGGCGTGCGGTTTGTGTTCGTCCCCACCCGTGTCATGACACCCGGTGCGACATTGCCCACCCGTTTGTCACTGTCCTGGTGGGGCGAGCATCCGGAGGTATCCGCCGGCACCCGCTGGCAATTCACCCTTCAGCCCAAGCGCGTACACGGCCAGCAAAATCCGGGTGGATTTGATAGTGAAGCCTGGATGCTGCAACAAGGCATCGGCGCTACCGGCAATGTGAAGCACGGCCAGCGGCAACCCGGTCATGCCTGGCAAGCGGGCATCGACCGGGTCCGGGAGGCCGTAATCCAGCGCATATTGCGCACACTGGGCGATGCGCCCTGGGCGGGGGTGATCGTAGCAACGGCGACTGGTGATCGCAGTCATATCGGCCGGGATCAATGGTTGGACTTTGCGCAAACGGGCACCACACATCTGACTGTTATCTCCGGTTTGCATGTGTCCATGATCGCCGCGCTGACTGGCTGGCTAACCGGCTGGATCGGGCGGCGGATGCCCCGCCTGTTACGCCATGGCAATCTTTACCGGTGGCAGTTGTGGAGCGGACTTTGCGCCGCCTTGCTCTACAGTCTGCTGGCTGGCCTGGGCATTCCCACCCAGCGCGCGGTACTGATGCTGGCGACCGGCATTGTGTGCCTGTTGTGCGGGCGCCCCATGCATAAAAGCGTGATCTGGATGCTGGCGTTGTTTGTGGTGGTGGTCATTGACCCGTTTGCGGTGATTTCGGCCGGTTTCTGGTTATCGTTCCTGGCGGTGGGTGCGCTACTTTGGTTAAGCACCAACCGGGTCGGGGGCATCAGAGGGTTGCACGGCTGGCTGCGGACCGAACTTGCCGTCACGCTGGGCACACTCCCCGTGTTGCTGGTGGTCTTTGGCCGGTTGCCGCTGGTCTCTCCGCTGGCCAATGCGTTGGCCATTCCGGTGGTCAGTATGCTGGTCACACCACTGACCCTCGCCGGGCTGGCCGACCCCAGCGGCTTACTCTGGCACGCCGCAGAACGCACCTTTGCCGCCACCCACTGGGTGCTGGCCTGGTTGGCCGCGCATGTGCCATCGCCCGATTTTGCCCCGCCGCCGGCCTGGACCATCATTCCGGCCATGCTCGGCATCTGGTTTTTGATGTTGCCGCGGGGCTTGCCGGGCCGCTGGCTGGGGCTCTTGCTGGCAGCGCCATTATTGGTGGTGCCAGCGCCGGTGATTGCGCCCGGCGAATTTGTGGCGACCGTGATCGATGTTGATCAAGGGTTGTCAGTGCTGGTGCAAACCCGCCAGCACGCACTGGTGTTCGATACCGGCAAGCCCGGTCAGGCGGACCGTGCCATTCTGCCGGTGTTGCGTAGCCGGCAAATACGCCGCCTTGATACGCTGGTGGTATCCCACAAAGACAATGATCACTCCGGGAGCGCGCAGACCCTCTTGCAAGCGTTACCCGTCAAGACCTTGTTGGCGCAATTACCGGCAGAGCATCCGGCCTGGGGCCTGGCACAGCATGATGAATTGTGCGAAGCCGGGCAGAGCTGGGATTGGGACGGCGTGAGTTTTACGGTGCTCTGGCCCGTGCCGGATGCCCTCATGCCGGACGAAAATGCGCGGGGTTGCGTGCTGGAGATCGAAACCGCGCACCAGCGCATGCTGATCCCGGCCGATGTCGGCATTACCCAGGAGGCGGAGATGCTCAGCCGCAACTGGCTTGGGCATTTTGACGTGGTCGTGGCCGGGCATCACGGCAGCATCACATCGTCTTCTGCCTCGTTTGTCACCGACACGCACCCGGCCTGGGTGGTGTTCTCATCGGGTTATCTGAACCGGTTTCGCCACCCGCGGCCAGAAGTGGTGGCCCGCTACGCCGCCGCGGGCGCAGAAGATGTGCGCACGGACCGCGATGGGGCCATCACCCTCTCAACCCAGGGCGCGGCGCTTTCGGTCAGCCGCTGGCGGGTACAACACCCGCATTACTGGTACGAGCAGTGGTGATAAGCTTGGCTGGTTATTCACGCCTTCAACCCTGCTTGACGAGACTGCCATGCCCGCACTGAGCGCCATCTATCGTTACCCCATCAAGTCCGTGAAAGGGCTGGCCATGTCGCATAGCGAGGTCACCCCGCTGGGTTTACCGGATGATCGGGCATGGATGGTGACCTCTGCAGAAGGCGTCATGATGACCGGGCGTGATTGCCCAAGCATGGTCAAAATCGAAACCCGCGTAGACGAACACAGCCTGACGCTCTCTGCGCCGGGTATGCCCATGCTGAGTGTAGAACGCCGCCAGTTCACCACCGCCTGCGATGCCCAGGTCTGGAAAGACCACTTTGGCGCCTGGACCGGCGCGCATGAGGCGGATCAGTGGATCAGCGACTATCTGGGCCGTCAGGCGCGCTTGTTATATACCGGTGATACGCAGCGCCGGGTCAGACAGCATCCGGACATTCCGCTTTCATTTGCAGATGGTTACCCGCTGCTGTTGATTGGCGAGTCGTCACGGCTGCAACTCAATGACTGGGTTGGCCGGGATATGGAGATGGCCCGTTTCAGGCCCAATCTGGTGGTGACTGGCGCGGATGCCTTTGCAGAAGACGGCTGGAAGGCCATTCGGATCGGCAACGTGGTGTTCCAGATCGACAAGCCGTGCGGGCGCTGCGTGTTCACCACGGTAGACCCGCATACGGCTGAAAAATCAGACGATCAGGAGCCGCTGCGCACCATTGCCAAGCGTCGGAAAGGGGCGGAGGGGGCAGAGTTCGGCCAGAACGTGCTGGCGCGCAATGCGGGCCGGATCGAAATCGGGATGCCGGTGGAAATCCTGGAGTGACCCCGCGTGCGGCCAGGCAGATCAGCCCACTGCCAGCCGCACCTGTGCCATCACGGTATTGCCATTGCCCCGATATTCGATCTGGTCAAACGACAACATGCGCGCCATGGAAATGCCACGCCCATGCGGATCAAACGCACGCTCGGGCGAAAACTCCAGAAAGGGCCGCCAGTCAAAACCATTGCCTTCATCGGTAATGATGATGGTGATGGTTTCTTTGGTGCGACTGAAATTCACCCGCACCCGCCGGCCCGCGTAGTCCGGGCTGGCCAGTCGGGCTTCCACCTCATCCTGCCAGCGCCCCAGTTGCAGCAAGCGGGTTTTTTCGCCATAACGAATGCCCAGGTTGCCGTGTTCGACCGCATTGACCAGGAGCTCGGACAAACCCAGTGCGACGCGTTGGGGTTCCGGGCAAGCATGAGATAACACCAGGGTTAGTTGGCGGGCTTCTTCCAGCGAGCAGAACTCGAACTCTGCGCTCACCAGTTGGCCGTAGTTGCCGGCCTGCGCCACCAACTGCTGTTCCAGCTGGCGTTTTTCGCGATAGAAATCGACTGCGGCACTGACAATGGCCAGCAGCATGTCGCGCTGGAACGGCTTGATCAGATAGTAGTAAGCGCCTGCCGTCAGCCCTTCCCGCACGTTCTCCGCCGCACCCACGGCGGTTTGCATGATCACCGGCACTTGCATCAGTTCTGGTTGCTGTTTCAGCCGCGCCAGCAAGGCCATGCCGTCCATGCGTGGCATCATGCGGTCCAGCAAGATGGCGTCAAACGCATGATCACGGGATAACAGATCCCACGCGGCCTCGCCGTCATCGGCGGTGACCACGTCGTAGTCTGCATCTTGCAAATGTTCGCTCAGGATTTCCAGATTGAACGGCTCGTCATCGACGATCAGCAATCGCGGCTTTTTATCCAGACTACCCACACTCATGAATGTTTACCCCTGGCACGGGTTGCGCCCGAAACACTCATTTTGCCAGCGATTGGTACAGGGCGCTAAATGCCTGTGCCAGTTTGTGGCGCGGTTCAAGCTGGACCAGCGGCAACGCACGTTCGTGCGATTCTCGCACCTTCACGGAACTGGTCAAAAATGGCTCCAGCACAGGCAAGCCGCGCGCCTTGAGTTCATCCACCATGCGCACCGGTAAGCTGGCGCGCGGCTGGAACTGGTTAACGATAATCCCTTCCACCTCGAGCGCCGGATTATGGTCAGCCCGAATCTCTGCCACGCGGTCCAGCAAACCGACCAGTGCATCGCGGGAGAATGCATCGCAATCAAACGGGATCAGGCAGCGATCTGCCGCAATCAGCGCAGACAGCGTAAAAAAGTTGAGTGCAGGCGGGGTATCGAGCCAGATTTCATCAAAGCGCGTGCCCAGCTCTTGCAAAGACTCCCGCAATTTGAAAATCTTGTAACGGGACTCCAGTTTGGCTTGCTGCTCCGCCAGCCCCAAACCCGCCGGCAACACGGATAATCCAGGACACGGCGTGGAATGAATGAAGTCTTCGACTCCATTGGCATACAAGCTGAAATTGAGCGTCTGCTCAAAGAACTGGGTCAAGGTAGGGGTGGTTTGAGCAGCGCCTTCACCCAGAAGATAACGGCTGGCATTGCCCTGGTGATCCAGGTCCACCACAAGGACAGAACGACCGGCGAGTGCGGCGGCAGCGGCAAGATTGACGGTGATGGTCGACTTGCCTACACCCCCTTTCTGGTTGAACACAACACGTCGGACCATGCGTAAATTCCGTTTAGCGTATATGCGCCAGGTCAATATAGCACGCGTAGTTGTAGCGACTTTAATCAAAAAAATTCCGTAAAAATTCACAATATGCTGTTGGAAATAGTTACGGGTGTATGAAAAGCCCCCTCCTTAAACTGCATCCAAGTTTGCGGCACTGCCGTCAAGCCAAACAAGACGTGGATTCAGACAAAGGAGAACTACAAATGAAAATCAAATACACAACCCTGGCTGTAGCACTGGCACTCGGTACCGGCGCAGCAATGGCTGACGTCACCATCGACGGTAACATCACCGGTGGTGTTGATTACATGAAGGCCGGCAATACCAAGTCCGGCGGTGTTTCCTACGACGCGATCATCGGCGTATCCGGCAGCGACAAGCTTGATGCCGGCGGCAAGGTGATCTGGCGTGTCGAACAAGAAATCCAGAACCAGCCGGGCAACCGTACTCAAGGCGGCGATGCCAACTGGGGTAACCGCCAAGCCTACATCGGCCTGACCGGTGACTACGGTACTTTCCGCGCCGGTAACATGCTGAGCCCGACTTACGACGCCCTGAATCGCCTGTACGGTGATACCGGTGCAGAGTGGCTGGTGCGCGACTATGGCTTCGGTCAGTCCAACTACGCCAAGAACGTGCTGCGTTACGACATGCCGAGCGTGTACGGCTTTAATGCTTCCGCCGCTTACTTCCTGGAAGACCAAAGCCGTCAAGGCAGCAAGGGCTACGACCTGACCGCCAACTACAAGTGGCAAGGTCTGGGTATCGATGGTACCTACCAGCATCGTGACAACATCAGCGCTGAAGATATCTCTGGCCAACCTGCCCTGCTGGACGGCACCGACAGCAAGAACTGGTACGCTGGCGCCAACTACAAGTTTGATAGCGGCTTTGGTGTGAAGGGCGGCTTCAAGCGCGTTCAACAAACCTACACCGGCGACGAAACCAAGCAAGACATGTGGGTTGCCCAAGGCTCCTACGAGCAAGGCAAGCACGGTGTTTACCTGAGCTACATCAACCTGCGTGACGCCAAGCTGAACGGCGCCACCCAGAACGATAGCGGCGCGCAAGCCATCGATGCCCGTTACAACTACAGCCTGTCCAAGCACAGCCTGGCGTTCGTTGACGCCCGTTACGTGAAGAACGGCGACAACGCATCGTACAGCGCTGCTGACGACGCGCTGTACTATGGCAACGACAGCACTGCAGCCGCAGGTGAAAGCAGCTACCGCGTGATGACTGGCCTGAAGACCTGGTTCTAATCGACTCAGGCACTACAGTCTGGCCAGCCTCTCTCTGGCCGAGTGTAAAAGTAAAAACCGGACCTTCGGGTCCGGTTTTTTCATGTCTGCGCGCTGGGGCCACGTTCATGGCGCACGATAGCGCTGCCGGAATTGCCGGGGCGTCATCCCCTTGGCCGCCAGAAACTGCCGGTTAAAGTGGGCCAGATTCCGGTATCCGGCGGCTTCCGCCACCATGCCCACCGGTTTATCGCTCTGGATCAGCCACTGGCAGGCATGCCCTACGCGCAGTTGGGCCAGATAAGCCGTCACGGTTTTGCCGGTTTGCCGTTTGAAAAAACGGTGAAAGGCCCCGACTGATAGCGCTGCACGCGCGGCCAGTTCGTCCACCGTCAGGGATTCGGCAAAACGCTGGTGCATCAGGTCCAGTACGCGAGCCAGCCGATCTTGCCCACCCTGGGTATCAGGCGTGACGGCACCGGCAGAGAGCGGCTCTGCAGCAGCATCCCCCGCCAGTGCCAGCAACACCGCCAGCAACACGGGCAAGCGCCGCGCGGCGTCCAGCGCCTCCAGTTGCAACAGTTGCGGGCGCACCTGCGCCGCCACGACATCGGAAAACCGCAGTGCGCGGGCAGCCTGACCGGCAAGGCGGCGGATTGGCGCCAGCTCCGGCAAGCCAGTCACCAGTTTCTCTACCCACTCCCGGCTGAACCACACTACCACCGCCAGCACCGGCCGGGTTTCATCCAGCGCGTGCGGGGCCGACCAGGTATGCGGCAGATTGGGGCCGACCAGCACCAGATCACCGTCGGCAAAGTCGCCCAGATGATCACCCACATAGCGCTGTCCGGCCGCATTCACGGTCAGCGTCAGTTCAAACTCAGGGTGGTAGTGCCATTCAAATGGCAGATTGGGCAATTCCCGCCAGAGCAAGGTCCAGGAAGCGCCATCGGGCACGGTCACGTGTTCGCGTTGCGGTTTCAAACTCTCACCTGCACTGCACAATCAGACGTCACAATAGTATCAGTTTGCGCTATATCAAGCGTAAACGGCGGCCAGTTGGCAGCGCAAAATCAGCGCATCCACCCTGGAGTACACCATGAACGATCGCTACCAATATGGCGACAACCGCCCCGGTAACCCCTCTGTTGCCTATCTGGATCAAGTGCAGTTGCGTGATCTGAAAAAAGCGCTGCCGCTGCGCGTATTGTCGGAAGCCGATTTTGCCCACTGGCAACGTTATGGCTACGTGATCATCAAGAACGCCGTCCCGACGGAGGCGGTCAAGCGCACGACAGACTTTCTGTGGGAATTCCAGGAACTGACCCCGCAAGACCCCGCCAACTGGACCAAGCCGCAACTGCGCGACCATGAGATGAAAGAACTCAACGGCTCCGGCATGGTGGAGGCCTACCAGAACCAGACGATGTGGGATAACCGCCAGTCCGAGCGCATCTACAACGCATTTGTTGATATCTGGGACCGGGAAGACCTGTGGGTAACTATTGACCGCGCCAACCTGAACCCGCCCAACCAGGGCGCGCGCAAGTTCGGCGGCTTTATCCACTGGGATGCCGATACCACGCTGAACCCGTTGCCGGTCAACGTACAAGGCGTGCTGGCCTTGTCGGATACCACCGAAGAAGGCGGTGGCTTCCAGTGCATTCCCCAATTGTTTGAGCAGTTTGCCGAATGGCGCAAAACCGCCCCGGCAGACCGCAACCCGTGGCAGCCCGATCTGGCCAGCGTGCCATGGCCAGTACAGTTCATCCCGATGCAGGCCGGCGACTTGCTGATCTTCAACAGCCTGCTGGCCCATGGCATCCGGCCCAATACTTCGACCAACAAGGTACGGCTGGCCCAGTACATCTCGTTCACCCCGGCCGATGAAGCCAACACCGAACTGCGGGACTGGCGTGTAGGGAGTTGGTATCGGCGCGAACCAGCGCGCGGGTACGCCTTTCCGGGTGATCCACGCAACTGGGAGCAAACCCGTTATCCGCGTGCCGCACTCAGCCCACTGGGCGAGAAAGTGCTTGGCCTGCGCCGCTGGTCTGACGACCTTCTGGCAGTAGACCCTGCCGCCCTGCCCGGCTGAATATGGCCGACTTTCAACACTGATTTGCCCTTCGGCCCTGCTTATCTTGCGGGGCTTTTTTTCATGAACCCGCCAACAAAAAAGCCACCTGCTGCGGTGGCTTTTTTGTTGGCGGGCTGGCACGCGTGATCAGACAGCCGGCTTGGTCGTATCTTTGGAGCTAAAGAAGGCATCAGAAAAGAACTCATCTTCTGGCAGACCGCGCGCCACAAAGTTTTTGTATGCGGCCTCGACCATCACCGGCGCGCCGCAGGCGTACACCTGCCATGCCGCCATGGTGCCAAAGTCATCCATCACGGTTTCATGCACAAAGCCTGTGCGGCCAGTCCAGTTGTCTTCCGGCGCCGGCTCAGACAACACCGGAATGTACTTGAAGTTGGGGTGATCCTTGGCCCACTGCTCTGGCAGTTCTGGCATGTACAGATCACGCAGGCTACGTGCCCCCCAGTACAACACCATCTGCCGGTCGATGCCCTTGTTGAAGGCATGCTCCAGAATGCCCTTGATCGGTGCAAAACCCGTGCCGGTCGCGACAAAGATAATCGGCTTGTTGCTGTCTTCACGCAGGAAGAATGAACCCAGCGGACCGGTAAAGCGCATGATTTCGCGCTCTTTCATCTCGTTCCAGACATAGTTGGCAAACTCGCCACCGGGCATGCAGCGGATGTGCAATTGCAGGTATTCATCATCATGCGGGGCGTTGGCAATGCTGAAGCTTCGCTTCTTGCCGCCTTTGGTGTGCAGGTCAATATACTGGCCTGCCAGAAACTGCATGCGCTCTGTCGTCGGCAGTTTGAAGGACAACACCGCCACATCGTGCGAGACTTTTTCGATCTTTTGCACGCGGCAGGGTAGCGTCTTGATCTGGATATCCTTGGTGGCGCTCACCTCACGGCATTCCACCGTGATATCGCCCTCTGGCACGGCACAGCAATACAACGCCAAACCACGCTCACGCTCCATATGCGGCAAAGCAGATTCAGCATAACCGTCCGGGTAGCTCACCTGACCATTGACCACCTGGCCCTTGCAGGCACCGCAGGCGCCGTTCTTGCAGCCGTACGGCATGCTAAAGCCCGCGCCAATGGCGGCATCCAGAATGGTCTGCCCTTCTTGCATGCTGATTTGCTGGCCGGAAGGCAGAATGGTAAGTTGCTTGGACATCGTCAAATCTTTCCAGATCAATCAAGTGTTGCCAATTAACAAGAATCGTTCGCGTCAGCGGATTAAACCGCGGCTGCTGATTGCCGGCTGCGGCGACGTGGTGACGCGCGCCTTGCCATGGCTGTTACAACGTTTCAGGGTATTTGTACTGTGTCGGCGACCTGAAGTGGCCGATCGCCTGCGCGCGCTGGGCGCGGTGCCCGTTCTGGCGGATCTGGATCATCCTGCCACCCTGACCCGCCTGGCTGGCCTGGGTGCAGCACTGATTCACAGCGTACCGCCAGATGCATCAGGTGAGGTCGATTCGCGCACGCGCAAGTTGCTGAACGCGTTGCAAAAACGGCCCCCCCGAAGCAACAGGGCATCAATTCTAACATACCCACCCCGACCCGCCGTCTACATTAGCACGACCGGCGTGTACGGCAATGCGGCCGGCCAGTGGCTGGATGAAAGCAGCGGTGCCCGGCCAGACAGCGCCAGAGCCCGCCGGCGCGCCAGCGCAGAACAGCAACTACGGGGCTGGGCGCGGCGTACGCAACGACCGCTCGCTATTTTGCGTGCGCCGGGTATTTATGCTGCCGGCCGCCTGCCAACCGAACGCATCAGCCGGGGAGACCCGGTCTTGCACCAGGAAGAAGACAGCTGGTCCAACCATATCCATGCCGATGATCTGGCCCGCGCCATTGGCATCGCCCTGTTCCGTGGCCGGCCTTTGCGCACCTACAACGTGGTGGATGACGCGCCCTCCCGCATGGGCGACTGGTTTGATGAAGTGGCCGATGCCTGCCACCTGCCCCGTCCGCCCCGCATCACGCGCGAACAGGCACAAGTGAAACTTTCTCCGGCAATACTGTCCTATCTGGGCGAATCCAGACGCTTGCGCAATACCCGGCTCAAGCAAGAATTGCGGGTTCGTCTGCGCTGGCCCACCACTGCCAGTTTTTTCGCCTCTTCTTTTTGATTCATATTTACAAAACTCCCAAGCAACGCCAAAAAAATTGCTTCAGGTCAACAGAACCTTGAGAAGAAAGACTTAACCTGCTCAGATACAGTCGGCACCAAACCCGGTACCGGCCTTGTTCCTTCCACCATCAAGGCAAGGAGTCAGCAATGTCAGTCTCCGCACGTGCAGCAGTGGTTCGCGAATTCCAGAAACCACTTGAAATCACCCAAGTAGAAATCCCCTCCCCCGGTCCTGGTCAGGTTTTGATCCGTGTGATCGCCTGCGGCGTATGCCATACCGATTTGCATGCCGCCCACGGCGACTGGCCGGTCAAGCCCACCCCACCGTTCATTCCCGGCCACGAAGGCGTAGGGGAAGTGGTGGAAGTCGGCCCCGGCGTTACCCGCATCAAGAAAGGCGACATTGTCGGTTCACCCTGGCTGCATGAAGCCTGCGGTTGCTGCACCTATTGCGTTACCGGTTGGGAAACCCTGTGCGAAACCCAGACCAACACGGGGTATTCCGTGAATGGTGGTTTTGCCGAATACATGCTGGCCCCGGCTGACTATGTGGCCCAGATCCCCAAAGGCCTTGACCCACTGGACGTCGCGCCGATCCTGTGCGCGGGTGTGACCACCTACAAAGGGCTGAAAGAAACAGACGCCAAGCCCGGCGACTGGGTCGCCATTTCCGGCATTGGCGGATTGGGCCACGTGGCGGTGCAATATGCCAAGGCGATGGGTTTCAAGGTGGTTGCCATTGACCACGGCGCGGAAAAGCTCGCGCTGGCCAAAGAACTGGGTGCCGATCTGGCCTACGACTATGCCGACAAAGATATGGTCGCCAAGGTGCAGAAAGATACGGGTGGTGTTCATGGTGCACTGGTGACTGCGGTATCGCCTGCAGCCTTCAAGCAAGGGATTGATCTGTTGCGCCGTGGCGGTACGATTTCGCTGGTCGGTTTGCCACCGGGCACGTTTGAAACCCCGATCTTTGACGTCGTGCTCAAGCGCATTACCGTGCGCGGCTCCATTGTCGGCACCCGGGAAGACTTGCGTGAGTCTTTGCAGTTTGCCGCGGATGGCAAGATCAAGGTGCATTACAGCAAAGCCAGGCTGGACGACATCAACAGTATCTTCGACAAAATGCTGGCAGGTGAGCTGCTGGGTCGGGTGGTCCTGGAGTTCTGAGGTCGCCCTGCCCCCCCCAACAAAAAAGCCCCTACCGGGGCTTTTTGTTTTTTTGGTGGAGGCGCGCGAAAACCGGGCGGGTCAGCGCCCAACCAGCGATTTGCGTTCGCGCTCCAGTTGCGCCAGCAGCTTTTGCAGCGTGGCCTCGGCTTGCCGGGTCAGATTCAAAAAACGACAGCCGATGTGATGCACTTCCTGCCCGGTCCGGTTCGTCATCACCCGGCGGGAGCGCACTTCCAATGCGACCGGCATGGTACCCCACTGCCCCAGTTCCAGTTCGGTCTTGGCCAGTTGTTCACCCGCCTGCAACTGCGCAGCCTGGGCTGGCGACGCCCACAACCCTACCCCACCCAGCGAGATGTCGTGGATTTCCAGTGTGGCGCGCTGGCGGTCTGCCAGCGTGGTGCTGCACAGCCACGGTCGGACCAGTGGGGTTTCGATACGGAAAAACTCGCGTCGCTGCAGTTTGATCAAATCAGAGGGAAAGGGCACCGTAAACGCTGGCGAACCTTCAAACTTGATCAGTTTGGGACGGCCGATCACAAACTGGATTTTTACGCCGTCGGGCAAGGCCACCACCACATTGCGGTCGGATTGCGACAGCGCTTCGTTGGTGGGCTCATGACCACCCACGTCAAGCACGATTTCGCGCTTGGGGACATCCACAGCCAGAATCCGGGATAGCATCAGCTTCTGGCCGTGCGAAAAATAGACGGTCACAAAGTCGCCGCGCTGCACCAACTGGCGCAAAATCGCACCGATTTCCAGCGGGTTGGTCAACAGGTACTGCGCAACGTCCTCACCATCGGTGATGGGCGCTTGCCGTTCCTGGGTGTTCTCAGGCTCGCTCATGCAAGCTTATTCCTCAATCAGGGTATTGATGTCTTTCGTCAGCACAGTGGGTGCGGCACCGTAATTTTCCAGCACTCGCAGGCGCCCTTTCCGGTCCAGCAGATAACTGCCGGCACTATGATCGAGTGTGTAGTTGGCACCCGTGCCCTGCTTCTGGTAAATCACTTTGTACTGTTTGGCCACCGCATCCACCTGTTGTGGCGTGCCGGTCAGGCCGACAAAGGTCGGGTTGAACGCAGGCACATATTGCGACAACAAGGCGGGCGTATCGCGTTCCGGGTCCAGCGAGACGAACAACACTTGCACGTCTTTGGCCCTGTCACCCAGACTTTTCATGACGGCCGCGTATTCTGCCATGGTCACCGGACAAACATCCGGACAATGTGTGTAGCCAAAGAACAATGCAACGACTTTGCCTTGAAAATCCGCCAGGCGTCGCGCTTTGCCATGATGATCGACCAGGGTGAAGTCACCGCCAAAGTTGGCACCCGTTATATCGGTACCTTCAAAGGCCACTTTAGAACATCCGGTAGTCAGTACCGCCAGCAAAATGACACATAGCCACGGCATCAGCCGCTTCACAAACAGGTTCATGGATTGATCCGGTCGGTTTAGTTCGCCAGTTTGCGCCAGCCGCAACCCTGACACAAGTATTCAGACTAGAAAAGCAACAGCCTCGGCCGGCAGGCTGCCTTTTTCCGCCTCTGGGTGATGGGCAATCTGCCCGATCAGGGGGGCATTCAGGGTAGATTGCAGCGTAGCCAGATTGTCTTCATAGCGGGCCATGGCCGGATCCACCCGGTTGGCCACCCAGCCGGCCAGGATCAACCCGCGCGCGCGTATGGCCTGTGCGGTGAGCAGCGCATGATTAATACACCCCAACCGCATCCCCACGACCAGGATCACCGGCAAACCCAGCGTCACCGCCAGATCGGCCATAAATGCCTGATCATTGAGTGGGGCCAGCCAGCCACCTGCGCCTTCCACCAGCACCACATCCGCTTGCTGTTGCAGTTGCGCATGGCATGCCGCGATATGCGTCAGCGACACCGTTACCCCCACCTCTCGGGCGGCCAGGTGCGGGGCAATCGGCGGCATGAAGTGGTAAGGATTGACGAGTGCAGGATCAGCCTTGAGCGAGGAAGCTGCGGCATGCCCGGCAACGTCAGCATTCCAGACTTCCTGCTGCCCATTCTGACCTGCGCGCCACTCACAACCTGACGCCACGGGCTTCATTCCAACCGTTTTAAGACCATGGGCAGCAAAGGCCCGCAACAGTTGGCAGGTGGCCACGGTTTTACCGACTTCGGTATCCGTTCCTGTTACAAAGAAACCGGCCATCAGCGTCCCCGCGACCGGAATTCGATGACCTGACTGCCATCAGCCAGTTTCCTGGCTGGTGCGGTATCCGGCTTCCAGGCGTGGCCGTAAACCACTTCATAGGTGGCCGGCAGATCGCCATCACGGCGAAATGCTTCATAAGCCTCGGTCACTTGTCGCCAGGCCGTCTTGCCCATCATGCCGTCGCGGCGACCCTGCGTCGCATTGCGCGCACCAATAGCCTTAAGATCAGCCAGAATGGGTTTGAGTTCCGGATAGGTCAAGGTGATGTGTTCCATATCCATGACCGGCGTGGCAAAACCATTGTTGACGAGGGCATCACCCAGATCATGCATGTCGATGAACTGGTTCACGTGCGTGTAGCCATCGACTTTGGCAAACGCGCTGCGCAACTCCCGCAGCGTATCGGGGCCCAACGTGGAGAACATCAACAGGCCGCCCGGTTTGAGTACCCGCAGCATCTCGGCAAAAGCGGTATCAGGCTCATTGCACCACTGCAGCGCCAGGCTGGACCAGATCAGGTCAACCGAATTGCTGGCCAGCGGCAACGCTTCAAGATCACCGCAGACTTGTACAGGTTTACGCCGGTCAAACAAGGCACGCAGGCCACCAGCGCGACCGTCGCGGGCCACGCGCAGCATGGATGGGGCCAGATCCAGTTCAATCAGCCGGCTTTCCGGGTAACGCTCACGCAACACCGGACAGCCGAAACCGGTGCCACTTCCCGCATCCAGCACGCGCTCTGGTTTGATGCGGATGAACTCTAGCCGCTCGGCCATGCGCTGTACGACTTCACGCTGCAAGACCGCTGCGGCGTCGTAGGTGTTGGCGGCCTTGTCGAATGCCGCCCTGACGGCGGCCTTGTCCGTGTAAAACGCTTCGCTCATGCCTTGCTCAGTCTCGCCTTCAATGCACTGATCATGACGGGCAGCACCGAGAGGAACACGATGCCAATCACCATCACCGACAGGTTTTTCTTGATAAAAGGAATGTTGCCAAAGAAGTAGCCCAAGGCCACCAGCCCACCCACCCATACCAGCGTACCGGCCACGCTGAATGCCAGGAAACGCAGGTAAGGCATCTTGCCGACGCCCGCAACAAACGGTGCAAAGGTCCGCACGATGGGTACAAAGCGCGCCAGCGTCACGGTTTTGCCACCATGACGATCGTAAAACGCGTGCGTACGCAACAGGTAGTCCCGGCGGAAGATTTTTGAATCTGCATTGTTGAACAGCTTCTCGCCCACCGTCCGGCCAATCAGATAATTGGTGCTGTCCCCCAGAATGGCTGCAATCATCAAGGTAGCGGCCAATACATAGGGGTCCATATTGCCCAGCGCTGCCACTGTACCGCCGACAAACAGCAGTGAATCACCGGGCAAGAACGGAAACACCACAAGACCGGTTTCACAAAACACCACAGCAAACAGCAGGGCGTAAATGCCCGTGCCATACGACTGTGCCAGTTGCTGGAGGTACACGTCCAGGTGCAGGAAAATCTGGATCGGATTGAAGTCCATGAGGCAAGGAACCCTTGTCTGGTTGGAAAGGACGCGGCGTTATCCGCACGGATGGTACGGAATAAACCCGGAGTTGTTCAATATTTTCTAGAAAAAAAATGACAACGCCGGCGCAGTACGCCGGCGTTGAGATGAGACGGCATACCGGCACAAGCATGAATCGTACCGGTAAAACCTTTATGAATACTTAGTGACCACTTAAACCACGGCTTCTTGCTTGACCTTCACGGGCTTGATCATGTTCTCACGCGTGACACCAAACATCAGCAGCAGCGGCGAAGCCACCAGCACGGAAGAATAGATACCAAACAAGATACCAATGGTCAGCGCGGTCGCAAAACCGTGCAGCGCTGCGCCACCAAAGATCAGCATGGACAGCACCATCACTTCGGTCGAACCGTGGGTGATGATGGTCCGGCTCATGGTAGCGGTAATGGCGTTGTCGATGATCTGCGGTACGTCGCGGCCACGCATGTTGGGCTTGCGGAAGTTCTCACGAATCCGGTCAAACACCACCACCGATTCGTTCACCGAATAGCCCAGCACGGCCAGCACCGCTGCCAGCACGGTCAGGGTGAATTCCCACTGGAAGAACGCAAAGAACCCCAGAATGATGATCACGTCGTGCATGTTGGCAATGATCGCTGACACCGCAAAGCGCCATTCAAAGCGCACCGACAGGTACACGATGATGCCCAGACACACGAGGGTAATCGCGGTCAGACCATGCGAGACCAGTTCATCACCCACCGACGGGCCAATGAACTCGACCTTGCGGATTTGCACATCCGGACGTTCTTGCTTGAGGGTATCGAGCACGTCGTTGGACAACTGGGCGGACGTTTTACCCTTGATGTTGGGCAGACGCACCATGATGTCCCGCGTAGTACCCAATGCCTGCACCTGGGCATCGCCATACTTCAGCGCGTCAACCTTGGTTCGCACCTGGTTGAGGTCGACCGACTGGCTGTACTGGAGTTCCACCACCGTACCGCCGGTGAACTCCACACCCAGATTCAGACCCTTGTGGACCAGGAAAAACACGGCCAGCAGAAAGGTCACCAGCGAAATCGCGGTGGTGATCTTCCCGTAGCTCATGAACGGGATGTCGCGCTTTACATGAAAAAATTCAATCATTTTTTTACCCCTCCGCCCTTACACAGCCAGCGAAGACAAGCGGCGACGATAGCCGTAGAACAGATTGATCAGACCGCGCGAAACAAACACAGCGCTGTACATGGAGGTGATGATCCCGATGCAATGCACCCAGGCAAAGCCGCGAATCGCACCTGAACCAAAGATCAGCAAGGCCAGACCGGCAATCAGCGTGGTCACGTTGGAATCCAGAATCGTGGCAAATGCGTGTGCATAACCATTCTGGATAGACATGTGCGGCGTCATCCCGTTGCGCAGTTCTTCCCGCACGCGCTCGTTGATCAGCACGTTGGAGTCAATCGCCATGCCCAGTGTCAGCGCAATAGCGGCGATACCCGGCAAAGTCAGCGTGACACCCAGCATGGACAACAAGGCCAGCAAGAACATCAGGTTGGCAATCAGCGCAATCGCGGAGGACACGCCGAACACGCGGTAATAGATCATCATGAACACGGCGATGGCGAGGAAACCATACATGGTCGACTCAAAACCGCGCTCAATGTTTTCTTTACCCAGGCTTGGACCAACGGTGCGTTCTTCCACGATGTTCATTGGTGCAGCCAGCGAACCGGCACGCAGCAGCAGCGCAGTATCACGTGCTTGATCGGGAGTCATGGCACCAGAAATCTGCACACGGCCACCACCGATTTCGCCACGGATGACCGGTGCAGTCACCACTTCGCCCTTGCCTTTTTCCACCAGGATCATGGCCATGCGCTTGTTGACGTTATCATGGGTGAGTTGGCGGAAAATGGTGGCGCCCGGGGAATCCAGCGTGATCGACACGGCCGGTTGACCTTGCTCATCAAATGCCGGTTGCGCGTCGTTGATGTTGTCGCCAGTCAGCTCCACATCCTTGCGCACCAGAATCGGCGAGGACTGACCATTACGGCCACGGTCACTCATCAGCACGGTGTCGTCTGGCGGGTTACCTGCCAGCGCAGCCTGGATATGAGACTGGTCGTCATCCACCAGACGCACTTCCAGGGTCGCGGTGCGGCCCAGAATGTCCTTGGCTTTAGACGTATCCTGCACACCTGGCAGTTCCACCACAATGCGGCCTTCGCCTTGCTGCTGGATCACAGGTTCGGCCACGCCCAGCTCGTTCACCCGGTTATGCAGTGTGGTGACGTTCTGTTTGACAGCATCAGACTTCAACTGCGCCAGCGACGCCGGTGTGAACGTCAGGGACACGCTGTAATTGTTGGCGTCTTTGCTTGGCGTGACTGCCAGGTTGGGGAAGCCCTTGCGCAGCGCGTTGGCGGCATCATCCACCGTCTGGGCATCACGCAGTTGCACCACCACGCTGTCACGCTGACGATCAATCTTGCCATAGCGAATGGCCTTGTCGCGCAATTGGCGGCGCACTTCACCCGCCGTTTTGTCCAGCGACTTGGACACTGCGGCGTCCATGTCCACTTCCAGCAAGAAGTGAACGCCACCGCGCAAGTCCAGACCCAAGGCCATGGGTTTGCCACCAAGGCGAACCAGCCAGGCCGGGGTTTGCGGCACCAGGTTCAGCGCGACAGAGTAATCATCACCCAAGGCGGTCTGGACAGCGTCCTTGACCTTGAGCTGGGTATCGGTGTCCTTGAAGCGCAGCTTGACCGAGTTTTCATCAGTCAGCACGGCGTCCGGCGCAAAACCGGCTTTGGTGGCGATATCCACCACGCGCTCTTGCAAGGCAGGGTCCACCTTGACGGTAGCGCGTGCGCTGGAAATCTGCACCGCCGGGCTTTCACCAAACAGGTTCGGCAAGGTGTAAAGCACCGCCACCACGACGGTGACGATGATCAGCAGGTACTTCCACAACGGATAACGGTTCATGTTCAGAGCCGGTAATGACAAGCGGCAGCCAGTGAGCTGCCGCTTCTCGGGTTACATTTTATTTGTTGTTCTTGATGGTGCCTTTTTCCAGGCGCTGCGCAACGGCAGAACGCTGGATTTGCACTTCAACACCGTCGGCCACTTCAATGGTCAGGTAGGTGTCGGTGGCTTTGGACACACGACCCAGGATACCACCCGTGGTGACAATTTCATCACCCTTGGTCACGGCCTGCAGCATGGCTTGCTGTTCCTTGGCGCGCTTTTGTTGCGGGCGCATCAACAAGAAGTAGAACAGCACAAAGATGACAACCATCGGCAGGAAGGACAGCAGGCCACCGGCAGCACCGGCGGCGCCTGCGCCAGCATCGGCAGCGAAGGCAGAAGGAATCAGTTGCAGCATGACGGTTGATTTTCCGTTTTAGAGTAAGACATGGTAAAGCCGCCCATTTTAGCCCGCACCCTGTTTGAAATCCACAGCGGACGGTCTGGGCGGGAATGCTGCCAGAATGATTGTATCTGGCAGCGACATGGGACACAGCCGCGCTCAGTCGGTTCCGCGCGCCCGCCCGGCATGAAATTGCGCCACAAAAGCGGGGAACGTATCCGCTTCAATGGCCGCACGCATGTCCGCCATCAGGATCTGGTAATAGCGCAGGTTGTGGATGGTATTGAGTTGTGCGGCCAGAATCTCGCCAGCCCGGAACAAATGATGCAGATAGGCACGGCTGAAATTGCGGCAAGTGTAGCAGTCGCAGGTTTCATCCAGAGGACGTTTGTCCTGTCGATGTTTGGCGTTCTTGATCTTGATATCACCGTAGCGCGTAAACAACATACCGTTACGCGCATTACGGGTCGGCATCACGCAATCGAACATATCAATGCCCTGCGACACGCCATACACCAGGTCTTCCGGTGTGCCCACGCCCATCAGATAGCGTGGTTTATCCACCGGCAAATGCGGCGCGGTAAAGGCCAGCACACGGTAGAACTCTTCACGCGGTTCACCGACAGAGAGGCCGCCAATGGCCATGCCATGAAAACCGATATCGTTCAGTGCGCCCAAAGACTCCATGCGCAGGTCTTCATGCATGCCGCCCTGCACAATCCCGAACAGCGCATTGGGGTTTTCCAGCCGGTCAAACTCGCTACGCGAACGGCGCGCCCAGCGGGCTGAAAGCCGCATGGAGTCGGCGGCCTGTTTGTGGTCAGCCGGGTACGGCGTGCATTCATCAAAGATCATGACGATGTCGGAGTTCAGCACGCGCTGAATACGCATGGATTCTTCTGGCGTCAAAAAGAGCTTGTCGCCATTGACCGGGCTCTGGAATTTGACGCCCTCCTCCGTGATCTTTCTAAGGTCACCCAGGCTGAACACCTGGAAACCACCCGAATCGGTCAGGATGGGTTTCTCCCAGCCCATGAACTCATGCAAGCCACCAAACTGGTTCACGACCTCCAGGCCCGGGCGCAGCCACAGGTGGAACGTGTTGCCCAGAATGATCTGTGCCGAAATCTCATTGAGATCGCGCGGGGTCATGGCCTTGACCGTACCGTACGTACCCACCGGCATGAACACGGGGGTTTGCACTACGCCATGGTTGAGGGTGACTTGACCGCGACGGGCGCCACCGCTGGTGGTTTTCAGTTCAAATTGCAGGCCGCCAGGCACTGCCTGATTTGGAGTCGACATATTATTAGATACCTTTCGCAACCGGAAAACAGTCCAGCGCGGATGGGTTGAACAATGGACAACGCCAGACAAGCGGTATTTCACCGGTCTGCGGGCATTGCCGAAAGGCGTGATTCTACCGGGTTTGTTTCTCTAACAGCATGGCATCGCCGTAGCTGAAGAAGCGGTACTCGTTGGCAACCGCATGCTTGTATGCATCCATCATGACGTCGTAACCGGCAAACGCCGCCACCAGCATCAGGAGCGTGGACTTGGGCAGGTGAAAGTTGGTCACCAGCCGGTCAACCACTTTGAACTCGTAGCCTGGCGTGATGAAGATATCGGTGTCCCCCTGCGGTTGAGCCAGCAAGCCGTGCTGGCTAGCCGCTTCCAGTGCCCGCAAAGAAGTGGTCCCGACCGCAATGATGCGCCCGCCAGCAGCTTTGGCCGCTTTGAGTTGCGCCACGGTTTCGTCGGCGATCACATAACGCTCAAAATGCATTTTATGTTCAGCGATATTATCGACGCGGACCGGCTGGAAGGTGCCCGCGCCCACATGCAGCGTGAGAAACGCGGTCTGGATGCCCTTGGCGCGCAAATCTTCCAGTACGGCCTCGGTAAAATGCAGGCCGGCGGTTGGCGCAGCCACTGCACCAGGATCACGCGCATAGACTGTTTGATAACGCTTGGCGTCTTCTTCATCCGGCACGTGGGTAATGTACGGCGGCAGCGGCAACTGGCCAGCCGCATCCAGAATATCCAGCACCGGCGTATCTGCTTCGAACTCCAGCAAGAACAGATCTCCCTGCCGCTCGACCATGCGCGCGCGCCAGCCGCCGTTAAAGATCAGCGTGCTGCCCGGCTTGGGCGATTTGGAAGAACGCACGTGCGCCAGCGCGCGATGGGCATCCAGAACCCGTTCAATCAATGCCTCAATCTGGCCACCACTCTCTTTCTGGCCAAACATGCGGGCCTTGATCACCTTGGTGTCGTTGAACACCAGCACGTCACCCGAGCGCAAAAAACGGCCAAGTTCTGCGAACGTGCAATCTTCCCGTGTCATGCCGTCTACATGCAGCAAACGGCTGCCGCCACGCGTTTGTGGGGGGAATTGCGCGATCAGATGCTCGGGCAAGTCATAGTCAAAATCAGATAACTGCATGAAAAACACTCATTCATCGCTGTAATAAAGTTACGGGATTATATCAGCATCAACCGGGCGCAAGCCGCGCCGTGCTTCATTGAAACCGCTTTTCAAACAACTGTTTTACCGCAAAAATGCGGCTAATTTCGTCGAATTTGCTGGACAACACCCATGTAGCTCGGCAAACTCCCGCCGATGACAGGGAACACTCGATCCGGGGCGACCATGACGCAAGGCCGAAAGATACTGGTTCTGCACGGTCCCAACCTCAATCTGCTCGGGGTGCGCGAACCGCAACATTATGGTGCCGATACACTGGCTACCATCAATGCCCGTTTAGTTGAACAAGGCACCCTCGCCGGTGCCACGGTCGAGACATTCCAGTCCAATCGCGAGTTCGAGTTGATCGAGCGCATTCACGCAACGCTGGACGATGGCACTGACTTTATCGTCATCAATCCCGCCGCGTTCACGCATACCAGCGTGGCGCTGCGTGACGCACTTTCCGGCGTCAAGAAGCCATTTGTGGAAGTGCATCTTTCCAACGTTCACGCCCGTGAATCGTTTCGGCATCACTCGTACTTTTCCGATCTCGCTGTCGGCGTGATCTGCGGGCTCGGCGCCAGGGGTTATGAATACGCCCTGACGTTCGCGCTCTCCCATACCGTCAAGACGTCGTAGCGCGACGTCTTTCGTTCCAGACACCATTTAATTTCAAGAAGGGTTGCCATCAATGGACTTGCGCAAACTCAAAAAGCTGATCGATCTCGTCGAGGAATCCGGCATTGCCGAACTTGAAGTGACCGAAGGCGAAGAAAAAGTTCGCATCACCCGTGTTAATCAGGCAATTGCCCCGACTTACCTCGCTCAAGCGCCGCAAATCCAGTTGCCGGCCGCTGCTGCCGCTGCACCTGCTGCTGCTGCCGGCGATGCCGCACCGGCTGCCGCCCCTGTACAGGAAGGCACCCCGGTCAAGTCGCCAATGGTTGGCACGTTCTATCGTGCACCGAGCCCGGGCGCCAAGAATTTCATCGAAGTGGGCCAGCAAGTGAACGCCGGCGACACGCTGTGCATCATTGAAGCCATGAAGCTTCTGAACGAAATTGAAGCAGAAGTCAGCGGCACCGTGAAGGCTGTGCTGGTTGAAAACGGCCAGCCGGTTGAATTCGGCGAACCGCTGTTCATCATTGGATAATTCTGTGAGGTGTGCGGTCGCTGACCTGGCCACGAGCCGGTTTGCGACCAAAATCTCTCACTTCTCACGGAGTTGAGCCATGTTTGACAAGATTCTGATCGCCAACCGCGGCGACCAGCAGCCGCAAGGCTGCGCAGCGGCGAAGCCAGATTGCGCGGCGGCCGCAGGCCGTAAGAGCGATTTTACCGCGGGAGGCACCCATGTTTGACAAGATTCTGATCGCTAACCGCGGTGAAATCGCTCTGCGTATCTTGCGCGCCTGCCGCGAGATGGGCATCAAAACCGTGGTCGTCCATTCCGAGATCGACCGCGAAGCCAAATACGTAAAGCTGGCCGATGAATCGGTATGTATCGGCCCGAACCCGTCCGCCCTGAGTTACCTGAATGTGCCGTCGCTGATTGCGGCTGCCGAGGTCACAGAAGCGCAAGCCATTCACCCGGGTTACGGCTTTTTGTCTGAAAACGCCGACTTTGCCCAGCGCGTGGAAGAGTCCGGCTTTGTGTTCATTGGCCCCAAGCCTGAATCCATCCGTTTGATGGGTGACAAGGTATCGGCCAAGAACGCCATGAAGGCCGCCAAGGTCCCTTGCGTACCCGGCTCTGATGGCGCCCTGCCGGACGACAACACCGAGGTCATGAAGATTGCCCGCAAGATCGGCTATCCAGTGATCATCAAGGCCGCTGGCGGCGGTGGTGGTCGTGGCATGCGCGTGGTGCATGACGAAAACGAACTGTTGCGCTCGGTCGAAATGACCAAGTCCGAAGCAGGCGCGGCCTTCGGCAACCCCACCGTGTACATGGAAAAGTTTCTGGAAAACCCGCGTCACGTGGAAATCCAGATTCTGGCCGACACCCACGGCAATGCCATCTATCTGGGCGAACGCGATTGCTCCATGCAGCGTCGCCACCAGAAAGTGATCGAAGAAGCGCCGGCGCCTGGTATCACCGAAGCCCAGCGCAAAAAGATCGGTGAAGCGTGTGCCGATGCGTGCCGCAAGATTGGTTACCGTGGCGCTGGTACATTCGAATTCCTGTTTGAAAACGGCGAGTTCTATTTCATTGAAATGAACACCCGCGTGCAGGTGGAACACCCGGTGACCGAAATGATCACTGGTGTGGACATCGTGCAGGAACAGATTCGCGTGGCAGCCGGCCTCAAGCTCAACTACACGCAAAAAGATATCAAGCTCAAGGGCCACGCCATTGAGTGCCGTATCAATGCCGAAGACCCGCTCAAGTTTGTACCGAGCCCAGGCCGCATCACCACCTGGCATACGCCGGGCGGGCCCGGCGTGCGCGTGGATTCGCACGTGTATCAAGGCTACTTTGTACCGCCGAACTACGACTCCATGATCGGCAAGATCATCACCTACGGTGACACGCGTGAGCAGGCCATGGCCCGCATGCGCATTGCACTGTCGGAAATGGTGGTACAGGGCATCAACACCAACATTCCGCTGCATCAGCAGTTGTTGGTCGATGCCAACTTTGCCAAGGGTGGCACCAGCATTCACTATCTGGAACACAAGATGCCGGAAATCCGCGCCTTGCTGGAAAACCAGGTGGGTTGACCGGTCTGATATAGACCCCCAAAAAACGGAGCTTCGGCTCCGTTTTTTGTTTTGGGCAATGCCACACTCGACAAGGAAAAACCCGGATAGCGTTGCAGATCAGCGTGCTGCAGTGAGAAAATGGTCATTTGGTCCTAAGGCAGCATCATGTCCTGGCAAGAACTTCGTATCGAAACCGATTCCCGGCATGCCGAGGCGTTATCTGACGCCCTGTTTGATCTCGGTGCGCTCTCCGTATCGATCGAGGACGCCACCGCCGGCACCGCTGAAGAAAAACCTATTTTTGGCGAACCGGGCGAGCCGCTCGAACAATTGTGGGAAAAGAGCATTGTCGTCGCCCTGCTGGAAGACGGCGCTGCGCCCGAATTCCTGGTCGCAGCGGCCGCTAACGCCGTCGGTATCGCCAATCCGCTGTATGTGGTGCAGATTGTGGAAGAACAAGACTGGGTGCGCCTGACGCAATCCCAGTTTGATCCGATCCATATCTCGGATCGGCTCTGGATCACCCCCACCTGGCATGAATCGCCTGATCCGCGCGCCATCAATATCGTGCTGGATCCGGGTCTGGCCTTTGGCACCGGTAGTCACCCCACCACCCGCTTGTGCCTGCGCTGGCTGGACAACAACATCCAGCAAGGCGAAACCGTACTCGACTATGGTTGTGGTTCCGGCATCCTGGCCATTGCTGCGCAAAAACTGGGCGCGGGCGAAACCCATGGCGTGGATATCGACGCACAAGCCATGGTGGCATCACGCCAGAACGCCGAGCAAAACAATGTGCAGATCAGCTTCTATCTGCCGGATGCCGCCCCGCAACGCCAGTACGATGTGGTGATTGCCAATATCCTGACCAATCCGCTCAAGACCCTGGCCCCGCTACTGGCCGGCCGCGTGCGTGCTGGCGGGCATATTGCGTTGTCCGGCATTCTGGTAGAGCAAACCGAAGAGATCATCGCCATCTACGGCGTGTGGTTCAACTTCTTGCCAGCCTCGGCAGACGATGGTTGGGTGTGCCTGTCCGGCACGCGCAAGGCAGACTAAGCCCTACGCGCTTCACAAAAAACAGGCAACCACGGTTGCCTGTTTTGTTTTCCGGGGACTGTTGTCGCTTTAAACATACATTTAATATGCAATTATCATCCGGTTTGTCTGGCGTCAACCCAGCCGAGCCAGGCGGCTCGCACCATGATCTGGTCAACCCACAGTTCAGGAGCGGTTCTTATGTCTCGACCTACCTTGTTGTCTTGTCTGGTTATTGGCGCATTGACTCTTTCTGGCGCGGCCCTGGCGGCCGACGCCGACAACCTGCCCGTAGAACACCTCAAGCTGGTACCTCCGCCCCAGGTGCCGGCACCGATCACACGCACCACCCCTGCCAAAGTGGTGATCGACCTGACGGTAGAAGAACTCGAGAAAGAAATCGCTCCCGGTACGCGCTACACCTTCTGGACCTTTGGCGGCACTGTCCCTGGCAATATGTTGCGCGTGCGCGAAGGCGATACGGTGGAGCTGCACCTGAAAAACCTCGCCAGCAACAAACTGCCACATAACATTGATCTGCATGCCGTCAGCGGTCCGGGCGGTGGTGCAGCGCAAACACTGATTGCCCCGGGTAATCAGGCCAGTTTCAGCTTCAAGGCGCTCAATCCCGGTCTGTATGTCTATCACTGCGCCACCGCGCCGGTGGGCATGCATGTCGCCAACGGCATGTACGGCATGATCCTCGTCGAGCCCAAAGCCGGCATGGACAAGGTGGATCGTGAGTACTACGTGATGCAGGGCGATTTCTACACAACCGGGGCTTATCGTGCCGGCGGCCTGCAACCGTTTGACATGATGAAAGCCATTGATGAGAAACCCACCTACGTTGTGTTCAACGGCATGGATGGCGCGCTCACCGGCAAGAACGCGCTGACCGCCCATACCGGCGAGAAAGTGCGGCTGTACTTTGGCGCAGGCGGCCCCAACCTGGCCTCAAGCTTTCATATCATCGGCACCGTCTTCGACAAGGTCTACACCGAAGGCGGCGTGCATGCCCAGGAACAGGTGCAAACCACCGCCGTACCCGCGGGCGGTTCAACCATTGTCGAATTCACGCCACGCGTGCCGGGCAATCTGACCCTGGTGGATCACTCGCTCACCCGCGCCTTCAACAAGGGAGCGATCGGTATTCTGAGTGTGACCGGTGAAGATGATCCATCCATCTATGGCAAAGGCGTGATCACGCCGCTGGCCAGGTAAGGAGCCCCTCATGAAAACCCTCACATTGTTCATGCTGATCGCCCTTGGAACAGCAACCGCTACACCTGCGGCGGATATCCAGGCCGGCAAGGCAGTCTACGACCAGATCTGCGTGACCTGTCACATGGCCAAGGGCGAAGGTTTGCCCGGCGCCTTCCCGCCGCTGGCGCAATCGGACTACTTCAAGAAGGCCACCGACAAACAACTGGTCCACATTGTGAGTCAGGGCATCACCGGCGAGGTCGTGGTCAATGGTACGACGTTCAACTCCGTCATGCCCCCGCAAACGCTGACTGACCAGGAGACGGCGGATGTGCTGAACTACGTTTCTGTCCAGTTCAACGCGGGCAAACCACGCCTGACCGCCGCCAGGGTCCAGGCGTTGCGCGCCGGCAAATAGCATGGCTGCCCCGCAACTGACCCGCTGGCTGTCCGCTTGCCTGGTCAGCCTGACGGGGCTGGCCCAGGCCGCCGGGTACGTCGATTTGCCCGGCGGCGTCTTGCGCACAGCGTTACCCACCGACGGGCCCACGGTCACCGTCGCCACGTTTTCCTTGCGGCAGCAACCCGTCACCAATGCCCAGTTTGCCCTCTTTCTGGCCCGGCATCCGCAATGGCGGCGCGATCAAGTGGCCCGTCTGTTTGCAGGCGAACGTTATCTGGCCAACTGGCCCGATCCGGCACACTACCCCGCCGGTGCGGCACAAGCCCCGGTCATCGACGTGAGCTGGTATGCCGCCCGCGCCTACTGCGCCAGCGAGAATGCCCGCCTGCCCAGCTGGTACGAGTGGGAATTCGCCGCTGCGGCCAACGCGACCCGCCCAGACGCACGGGATGACCCTGCATGGCGCGCACATATCCTTGAATGGTACGCGCACCCGGCCAATGCCCCACTCGCCAACGTCGGTCAGGATCAGCCTGATGTGTATGGCGTGTATGACCTGCACGGACTGATTTGGGAATGGGTGGAGGATTACAACGGCTTGTTTGTCACTGCGGACAGCCGCAGCCAGGGCCAGCAAGGCTTGCTGGAAGCCTGCGGTGCGGCCGCATTGTCTTTGGGTGATCGCGACAACTACGCGGTACTGATGCGCATTGCCCTGCTTTCCTCACTCAAAGGCCCGGATGCGCTCCCCTCACTGGGGTTTCGGTGCGCCCGGGACATCAAGGAACCCCCTCATGACCTGCCTTAAAACCTGCTGCGCCCTGCTATTTGCTGCCACGCTCTTGCCCGCACTGGCCGACGACATGGTGAACATGCCCGATATGCCGGCTCACCACCACCCGGTAGACAACGCACCGGCGGTCTTGCCTGGGGACTCGGTATTTCAAGTCCCTGCGCCGCTGACTGATCAAGGTGGTCAACCCTTCAATCCCGCCCACGCGGCACCACCGGCTACGCTATTCACCGTGTTTTATGGCGACTGCCAATACGCCTGCCCGATCATTGTGGAAAATCTCAAGCAAACGGTCGCCGCACTTTCCACGACTGAGCGCAGCCGGTTACGGGTGGTGATGATCAGCCTTAACCCCGGCATTGATACGCCGGAAAAGCTGGCACAACTGGCGCAAAAGAACGCACTGGCCCCTGGACTTTTTTCCCTGGTGGTTGCCAAAGATGATGCGGATACGCGCTTGTGGGCCGCGGCACTGGGTGTGAAGTACCGGCGCGCGACCAACGGCGATATCAACCACTCGACCCGGCTCGTCATCACCAACCGGGCGGGCGTGCCAGTGGCCGATAACAGCACGCTGGCACCACGGCCAGACCCGGACTTCATGCAGGCATTGCATACGGCGTTGCAGTGATGTGCACCCGCTCAGGCATTTACTCGATGAAAAAAAAACCGGCCTGGGCCGGTTTTTTCTTGTCCCGCAAAGGTGGCTTAACCTTGCTGCACCTTGAAATCAATCACGATCTCACCGGGCTGGCGCGATACATAGCGGATATCGACCTGCTCGCCAAAATGCATCTCGATTTGCGAGAGCAAAGGCAATGGGTCATGGTCATTGCAAAAGCGCATGGTCTCACCGGGCTGCAAAGCGCTTAACGCACCAAAGATGGCCGCATGGCGAAAACGCTTGGCAATGCCCCGCGCATCAAACGGATAAACCCCTTCCGCAATCACGGGGATAGAACAATCATGAGACATGGCAAAACTCCCTGATAAAACGCTTCATACATAAAAAAACCGGGCATGCGCGCACGCCCGGTTACGGGGGATCAAGCTTTCTGGGGCACAACCTGCACCGCCGCACGGGGGCGGCTCAACAGGCGCAAGGCAAAGACGGCCAGGCAGAGCATGCCCAAGGTGAACACAATGTCCCCCGGCACCCGCATCCAGACCATGGCCTGCATGAAGCTGGAGTGGACAACCTCGGGCGAGCGGGCAAACCACAGCCCGTACTCCACGCTCTGCCAGGCTTGATAGATGCCGGATGGCAGCAACGCGAGGAACACCATCATCGCCAGACCGATGTTCAGCAGCCAGAACATGGGCTTGAGCCAGACATCCGACCAGTTGGCACGCGGCGCCAGGCCGCGCAGGCAGAACAGCATCAGCCCGATACCCAGCATGCCGTACACCCCAAAGAGGGCGGCGTGACCGTGTGCCGGGGTCATATTCAAGCCCTGCACGTAGTACAGCGAAATGGGCGGGTTGATGGCAAAGCCCAGCAAACCGGCGCCAACCGTGTTCCAGAAGCCCACGGCAACAAAGCACAGAATCGGCCAGCGCCAGGCAGCAACCCACGGTGCGGCTTTACTGCGCTGGTAATTGCGGTAACCCTCAAAACCCAGTAATGCCAGTGGCACCACTTCCAGCGCGGAGAACATGGCCCCCACTGCAATCACCGATGTCGGTGTACCGGTGAAATACAGATGATGCAGCGTACCCAGAATGCCCCCGAACAAGAACACGATGGTTTCCAGCACGATGGCGATGTTGGCAGTGCTGGTCCGGATCAACCCCAGGCGGGAGAAAATCAGCGCAATCACGGCGGTGGCAAAGACTTCAAAAAAACCTTCTACCCACAGATGTACCAGCCACCAGCGCCAGTATTCAATCATCGAGTAATGGGTACGTTGCCCCCACATCAGCGACGAGGCGTAAAAAAGCCCGATGCAGGTTGCCGCCACAAACACCATGGCAATCAATCCCCGGCTTTCCGAGGGTTTGCGTAGCGCCGGCCACAAAGCACGGCCCATCAACAGCAGCCAGAACAGCAGTCCGATAAACAACAGGATCTGCCAGAAACGACCCATGCTGGTGTAGGCCAGGCCCTGGTTGCCAAACCAGAAACTGAAATTGATCCCAAGGCGCTGCAAAGTCCCTAACCAGCCAAAGATCGTGGAACCGGCCACGACAAAGACCAGCGCGGCCAACAAAATATTTACGCCCAGCCGCTGGTATTTGGGCTCCTGCCCGGACAAAGCCGGCCCGATATACAAACCGGTGGCCAGCCAGGCCGTCGCAATCCATAACACCGCCAATTGGGTATGGATGGTCCGGCTCACCGTAAACGGCAGCACTTCTGCCAGCGGTATCCCAAAGAAACTGTGCCCTTCTACTGCATAGTGCGCGGTGATGACGCCCATCAGAACTTGCGTGATCATCAAGGCGATCACCACATAGAAATACTTCATGGTGGCGCGCATGGATGGGGTTGGCTTCAGATCAAACAACGGGTCTGATCCGGGCGGTGTGGGGTCCGCACCTTCGTGATGGGCGACATGAAACCACACCATGGCCGCAATGCTGGCAATCAGGCCGATCATGCTGGCAATGGACCAGATGCCGTTGCCGGTGGTGGGTACGTTGTCGATCAGCGGCTCATGCGGCCAGTTACTGGTGTAAGAGATATGCGTTTCTCCCGGTCGGTCTGTGGCACAAGCCCAGGCAGACCAGAAAAAGAAGGCCGGAATCGCTTGCAGGTCTTGTGGCTCCTTGAGCGAGCCCGCTGTCATGGCATATTGGTCCCGCAATTTGTCCAGCGCGGGGTCTGTACCAAACAAAGCGGTGTAATGCGCACTGATCTGGCGGATAACCGCGGCGCGATCGGCACTGACCCGTAGCGTCTTTGTCGCCGCATCCCAGGTATTGGTCCGCAAGGTGGACTTCATGCGGACATCAAGCGCACCCCGCGTTTGGGCATCCAGTTGGGCATAAGGCTTGTGGTACTGCCGTTGCGCCCAGTAGTCGCGCAGCGCCACGGCCTCGCGGTGCAGCCAGTCCGCCGACCAGTCCGGCGCAATGTAACTGCCATGTCCCCACACGGTGCCCAGTTGCTGGCCCCCCGCCGCCAGCCAGGCTTGTTGCCCGCGCTGGATTTGTTCGGCGGTGAAAACCACCTGCCCGTCAGTGGACAGGACCCGGTCCGGAATGGGGGGCGCGGCCAGGTAGATATCCCGCCCCAGCCAGCCCAGCGCGGCAAAAGACAAGAAAAACATGATGGCCAGCCAGCGCCATAACTTTTTCGACGACTGCATGAAGGTCTCCTGAATCAGCAAGGCGGGTGCCTTGTTTTATGCATTTTAAATACTTGTTTTTATAAGATGCAAATAAAATACATATTAACGGGCGTAAAAGAGCACCGCATTGAACGGTGCTTTGATATTGCTCAAACAACCTTGATCAAGTTGCCGGCTGCCTGACCGGAATCTCCGCCGGAACCACATGCAGCACCTTTGCCAGCGGCTTGGGATCGGTCAAAAGCGCGGCCAGGGTGTACTGATCCAGCACCTTGTACAAAGCCTCCAGCGCTTCTGCCAGGACAAATTTCAGGCGACAGACAGAGTCGATCCGGCATTCAGAATGCTCCCGGTCAAAGCACTCCACCAGCGGGCTGTCTGATTCGCTGGCCCGCACCAGTTCACCGATGTTGATGCGCTCCGTCGCCCGCGCCAGCCGCATACCGCCTCCTTTGCCCCGCACAGTCTCGATATATCCCTGGCGCGCCAGCCAGTTCACCACCTTCATCAGATGGTTGTCAGAGATTCCGTACGCTGTGGCGATATCGCTGCGCGTGGCCAGACCGTCGTCATTCACGCCCAGGTACAACAAGGTGCGCAAACAGTAATCGGTGAATACGTTCAGGCGCATGACGCTTCCTTAATATGCATTTTATATATTGATTATAGCGTTTCACGGTGCTAAGGTCAGGCTCATCTTCCCGACGGTAAAACCATCATGTCCAGCATCACTGTCGACGCCGTGCGTGACGCACTCAAAACGGTGATCGACCCGGAAATCGGCATCAATATTGTGGACCTGGGCCTGGTGTACCACGTTGATATCACCCCAGACACCATCAAGGTCATGATGACCATGACCACGCCCGCCTGCCCCATGGGCAACATGTTGCAAGAAGACGTGCACGATACGCTAGGCGCCCACTTTGGCACAACGCGCGCGGTAGAGATTGAACTGGTGTGGGAACCCTTGTGGTCGCCCGAACGGATGAGCGAATCTGCCCGCAGCCATTTCGGTTGGGATGGCTGACATGAAACGCGCTGCCCTGCCTCTGTTGCTGCTCGCCATTGGCAGCTTGCTGGCCGGCTTGTACGGTGGTCTGGCGCGCCTTGGGTTTGCGTTGCCAGTGGGTAATGGCGCGCTGGTCATTGACCATGGCAGCCTGATGGTCTGCGGCTTCTTTGGCAGTTTGATTGCGCTGGAACGCGCCATGGCGCTGCAGCGCGCCTGGGCCATGCTGGCCCCGGCACTGACTGCCAGTGGCGCACTGGTTTCACTGTTCTGGCCGGGCCCCGGCATGGCGCTGATGACTGCGGGTGCGCTGATACTGGCCCTGGCCAGTGTCAGGGTCTACCGCATGCAGCCGGCCCCGTTCAATGCCTTTCTGGTGCTGGCCGTTTCAGGCTTGCTGGGTGGCGACCTGGTGCTCTGGATCAGTCATGCACCGTGGTTGGCAGCACCGGGCTGGATGGTGTTTCTGGTACTCACCATTGCCGCAGAGCGGCTGGAACTGACCCGTTTACTGCCGCAAGCCGCACAGATTGCCCGGCGCGCCTGGTTGCCCCTCAGCCTGTTACTTGTCGGCGCCACGCTGGCGGTGTTCTGGTTTGCCGGCATTCTGGGGATGGGTTTGTTTTATGTGGCCTGCTGGCTGATCCAGAACGACATTGCCCGGCGCAATATCCGCCAGGTGGGCTTAACCCGTTACATTGCCGCTTGTTTGCTGAGCGGGTATGTCTGGCTGGCCCTGGCCGGTGCAATGCTGGCCGGGTATGGCACCCAGCCGTTCGTGCCGGGCCTGCCACATTACGATGCCGTGTTGCACATGGTGTTTCTGGGATTTGTGGTGGGCATGGTGTTTGGTCATGCCCCCATCATTATTCCGGCACTGACCGGCTGCCGCCTGCGCTACCGGCCGGTGTTTTATATCCCGCTTGCCGCATTACAAGTCACTTTGTTACTACGGGTAGCCGGGGACTTGGGACACTGGCCCGGTTTGCGCCAGGCCGGTGGTCTGCTCAATGCGGTCACCCTGCTCTTGTTTGCAGCGCTGATCCTGTTGAGCATTACCCGACGGGTGCCGGCTGGACCGCGCGCAGCAACTTCGGCAAACGCCAGCCCAGTGTCACCCCGCGCAAACCCATAAACAAGGTCATGGCCAACCACAGGCCGTGATTACCCCAAGCCTCTTGCAACAGCACGGCCAGCAACAAAAAACAGGCCGTGCAGACAAACATGCACAGCCTCAGGTCACGCGTGCGCGTTGCGCCGATATACACGCCATCCATCAAAAAGCCCCAGACCGACACCACCGGCATCAGCACCGCCCACGGCAGAAATTGGGCGGCGGCCGTACGAATGGGCTCCTGGTTGGTCAGCAGCACCACAATGTCATTCCCCGCTATGGCATAAACCAGCGTGAACACCAGCGCCAGCATGCCGGACCAAAGCGCACTGATGCGTATGGCCCGGATCAGCATGTCGCGCTGACGCGCACCGATGGCTTCCCCCGTGAGCGCTTCCACCGCGTGCGCCAGGCCATCCAGGCCGTAAGCCATGAAAGTCTGGAAGTTCATCAACAGCGCGTTGGCGGCCAGAATCACGTCTCCCTGACGCGCACCGGCATGGGCAAACCAGCCAAAACTGCCCAGCAGCAGCATGGTCCGCAAGAAGATATCGCGGTTGATCAGCGCCAGCCGCTTGAGTGGGGCGGCGTGCAGTAAATGCGCCAGCCGCAGTGGCGGCAAACCGCGCGGCAGCAAGCGCGCCAGGACCGCCAGACCAGCCAGAAAACCGGCCAGGTCAGCGCAGGCCGTCGCATAGCCAATGCCGGCAATCCCCCACTGCCACTGCCGCACAAACAACAGCACGGCCACCACGTTGACCAGATTGACCCACAGTTGCAGCGCCAGCGCCTGACGCACCCGTTGTACACCCAGCAGATAGCCCAATACCACAAAGTTGGCCAGCACCAGCGGTGCCGACCAGATACGGGCGTGCGTGTAAGTGATGGCATCCGCCTGGACGGTATACGTGCCCCCCAGCAACTGGATAGTGAAACCAATCAATGGCCCGCGCAGCAACAAGATGGCGACCCCAATCGCCAGCGCCAGCAACATGGCGCGCCACAGATTGTCACGCAAATCCTCAAGTTTTCTCGCCCCCCACGCTTGTGCCACCAGGCCGGTGGTGCCCATGCGCAGAAAACCGAAACCCCAGAACACAAAATTGAAAAACACCCCGCCGAGCGCTACACCGCCGATGGCCGAGGTGTCTGCCATATGCCCGGCCATGGCGGTATCTACCGCAGCCAGCAAGGGTTGTGTGAGGTTGGCCAGCGCAATGGGAATCGCCAGGCCGAGCACCCGGGCATGGGTTACCGGGCGGGTGGAAACAGTCATGACCATCAAGTTCCGCAGCAAAGTCAGGGCACACGATCATCGCATATTCCCCGGGTTACATCGCCTTGTTGCGTAATACGAGTGACAACCTGCCTGAGCCACCGTGACCAGTGCAACGTTACCAGCTAGAATCCCGCCCATGAGCTATATCACGCGCTGCCCCAACTGTCGCACCGCTTTCAAGGTGACCGAACCGCAACTGGCTGCCCACGGCGGCAAAGTGCGTTGCGGCAAATGTGCATTCATCTTTAATGCGCGCGATAGTCTGGAGGAACGTGTGGCGGAGAGCCCGGCACCGCAGGCTGCGCCGGTCAGCCCGGCAACACCGCCTCGCACGCCCGCGCCGGCTCCCGTTGCCGTGCCGGCACCTGCAGTGGAAACACCACGCCCGGCCCCTGTCGTCGCGCCAGAGCCCGCACCGCAACCGGCCCCTGTGCCGGCGCCGGTCTTCACACCGGTGGCTGCGCCAGCTCCGGTCTTTGTCCCGCAGCCGGCACCGGCTGTACCGGCTCCAGCACCCACGCCAATCGCCCCGGCGCCCGCGCCGTCCCTGCCCGCGCCAGAACCCGCCCCGGCGCCAGCCCCTGCGGAGACCATGCAGGAATGGCTGCAGAACGATTACGTGCAAGCCATTGCTGCTGTAGCCGCCGAGGCAGAAGCCAAAGATTACGATGACTACGTGGCAACACCGGAGCCCGCACCGGCCCCGGCGGCACTCGAACCCGCTCCGGCCCCGGCGGCACTCGAACCCGCTCCGGCGCCAGCTGTCCACCCTGAGCCCGCCTTCACGCCAGAGCAAGAAGACCCGGTATTTAGCGTGCCTTTGCAAACCTGGTCTGCAGAAGAACAGGAACGTGAGGGCTACCGGCCGATTCGCACGGCAGAAGACGAGGCCCTGCTGGCCTTGCCGCCAGACAAATCAAAGTGGCGTTATGCCGCGGTTCCGCTCGCCCTGTTACTGGTGATTGCGCTGATTGTGCAAGCGGGCATCCGTTACCGGAACGAACTGTCGGTCAATTTTCCGTGGTTGCGGCCGTCGCTGGCTTCACTCTGTCAGGTCACCGGGTGCGATCTGCCGTTGCCGCGCAACGCCGGCCTGCTGCGTTCTGACTATTCGGAACTGATTTTTGTGCCGGATCACCCGGAGCTGATCCAGCTATCTGCTTCGTTGCGCAATCTGGCGCCCTACGATCAGGCACTGCCGTCGCTGGAATTGACCCTGACCAATGCCCAGGAAGAAGTGGTCGCCAAGAAAGTATTTTCTGCGCGCGACTACCTGGTGACCAACGAGAAAAAGCGCAGCAGCCTGACGGTCAACGATGAGTTGCATGTCTTCTTGCAACTGGACGCGCACGGTCTGGGTGCCAGCGGCTATTCGCTGTACTGGTTCTACCCTTGACCGTGTATTGCCATGCTCTTGAAATGCGCGTCTGGTAGCCTCATTTGACAGGCTGTCCGCTTGCAACTTGCAGCAGGGCAACTACAAAAAATACATCAGCATCATCTACAAAGTGCCCCCGGCCGGCTTGCCCGGTCGGGACTCCCCTACTGCATGTTCCCTGGAGATTTTCATGTCCCAAGTGACCCTCGGCGGCAATCCTGTTCCCGTCAATGGCGCGCTGCCTGCTGTTGGTAGCCAGGCCAAGGCTTTTACCCTGGTGGGTAAGGATCTGGCTGATGTCTCGCTCGCCAGCTTTGCCGGCAAGCAAAAAGTGCTGAATATTTTCCCGAGCATTGATACCCCGACCTGCGCCACCAGCGTGCGCAAGTTCAACGAACAAGCCAGCAAGCTGCATAACACCGTCGTGCTGTGCATCTCTGCCGATCTGCCGTTTGCCCAAAGCCGCTTCTGCGGTGCCGAAGGCCTGGACAACGTGCAAACCCTGTCGCTGATGCGCGGCCGTGACTTCCTCAACGATTACGGCGTGGAAATCGCCGGTGGTCCGCTGGTTGGTGTGGCTGCCCGTGCCGTGGTGGTACTGGATGCCAACGACAAGGTATTGCACACCGAACTCGTACCGGAAATCGCCAACGAACCTGATTACGACGCTGCCCTGGCTGTGCTCAAGTAACCCAGTCATCGCCGTCCGGCATAGCTAAAAACGCCCGCAGAACGCGGGCGTTTTTCTTTATGGCGCCGTGTTGAAGAGGTTCAGCGCTGCGTATTGCAGCAGCATGATGGTCTTGCCATCCACAATCTCGCCAGTCTTGATCATGCGCATGGCCCGCTCAAACGGCAGTTCCAGCACCTCGATATCTTCACCCTCTTCTGCAATACCGCCACCGCCGGCAATACGGTTTGAGTCATCGTACTGCGCCACAAAAAAATAGAGCTTCTCGGTCACTGAGCCGGGGCTCATGAAGGCCTCAAACACCTTCTGCACTTCATGCACCTGATAGCCGGTTTCTTCTGCCACCTCCGCACGGATGCGCTCTTCCGGCGAGGCTTGATCCAGCAAGCCGGCGGCGGTTTCGATCAGCATGCCGTGATAACCGTTCACAAACGTCGGCAGGCGGAACTGCCGGATCAGCACCACGGTGTGTTTTTCCAGGTTGTACAACAGCAAGGTCGCGCCATTACCCCGGTCATAGGTTTCCCGACTCTGCCGCTGCCATTCGCCATTGGCGCGCTGGTAATCGAACGTGGTTTTTCTGAGGACGTACCAGTCATCTGACAAAACTTTCACATCGACAATCCGTACACGGTCTGCGGTATTGCTCATGAACATCTCCTGGTTTGCTTTAGCCTTTTTTCACGCTATCATGCAGTTTCGTGAAATAACAAGAAATTTCGTGCAAACGAAAATATTGAGGACACTATGCTGACCAGTCAGCGCAAGCAATACCTGCTGGATATCCTGCAACGTGATGGCCAGATTCAGGCCAAAGCGGTCAGCCAGGAACTGGCCTTGTCAGAAGACACCATCCGCCGGGATCTGCGTGAACTGGCGGCAGAGGGCAAATTACAACGGGTTCATGGTGGCGCCTTGCCAGCATCTCCTGCGGTGGGCGACTTTACCCAGCGCCAGAACGTGGCTACCAGCGGTAAAGCCGCCATCGCCCAGGTGGCCGCACACATGATCGAGCCAGGCCAGATTGTGTTGCTGGATGGGGGCACAACGGCGGTACAAATCGCCCGTAGCCTGCCACCAGGTTTGCACTGCACCGTGGTCACCCACAGCCCCAGCGTGGCCGTGGAGCTGGTCCATCATGCGGGCGTTGAGGTGGTCATGATTGGCGGGAGACTGTTCAAGCATTCCGTGGTGAATGTCGGTGCCTCTGCCATCGAGGCTATGGCCCACATCCGGGCGGATCTGTTCTTCATGGGCGTCACCGGCGTGCATGCCGAAGCCGGCCTGTCCACGGGTGACCTGGAAGAAACCTACATCAAACGGGCGCTGATGGCGCGGGCGGCAGAAACTTATGTGCTGGCGTCCGAGGAAAAGCTTAACGCCGCCTCCGCGTATGTGATTGCCAAGGTGCGCGATGTGGCGGGCGTGATTGTGAACAAGGAAGCAAACGGCGCGGCGCTGGCAGGGTTACGGGCGGCGGGGGTGAATCTGCTGGTGGCGTGAGAGGCCTGCCAGCAAAGGGGCCGGCGAAGCCACGAATGGCAAGCCGACACCGTAGCCCGGATGAAGCCGGGGGCGGGAGCCCGGGATTGCGCCACTCGCAAAATCGATGCCCCGCCATGGCGCTCATCCCTCCTGCACCGCAAAACCGTTCCTGCAAATATCGCCACCCCGGATTCCCGCCTGGCGGCTCCATTCGGGCTACAACACTGGTGACGTGAGAGGCGGCCGGCCGCTAGAGAGGCTTGCCAGCAAAGGGGCGGTGAAGCCACGAATGGCAAGCCGGCACCGTAGCCCGGATGAAGCCGGAGGCGGGAATCCGGGATTGCGCCACTCGCAAAATCGATGCCTCGCCATGGCGCTCATCCCTCCTGCACCGCAAAACCGTTCCCGCAAATATCGCCACCCCGGATTCCCGCCTGGCGGCTCCATCCGGGCTACAACACTGGTGACGTGAGAGGCGGCCGGCCGCTAGAGAGGCTTGCCAGCAAAGGGGCGGCGAAGCCACGAATGGCAAGCCGACACCGTAGCCCGGATGAAGCCGGAGGCGGGAATCCGGGATTGCGCCACTCGCAAAATCGATGCCCCGCCATGGCGCTCATCCCTCCTGCACCGCAAAACCGTTCCCGCAAATATTGCCACCCCGGATTCCCGCCTGGCGGCTCCATCCGGGCTACGACGCGGCAAGGTGAACCGCCATCAATTGTGCTGCAACAACAAGCGATACCCCACGCCTGACTCCGTCAACAAATGCCTCGGCTGTGCCGGTTCATCTTCCAGCTTCTGCCGCAAATGCCCCATGTAAATCCGCAGGTAATGACTGTGCTCCACGTAGGCCGGCCCCCACACTTCCAGCAATAGCTGACGGTGGGTAATCACTTTGCCGGCATGCCGAATCATGGTGGCCAGCAATCGGTATTCAATTGGCGTCAAGTGGACGGCGTCGCCAGCTTTACTCACGGTACGGGCGACGAGGTTGATCTCAACATCACCCAATGTCACCTGCCCGTCACCCGGACTATCTTTGGCGTGGCGGCGCAACAGCACGCGCAGGCGGGCCAAAAGTTCGTTCACGCCAAAGGGCTTGGTCAAATAGTCATCAGCCCCCGCATCCAGCGCGGCCACCTTGTCGGTTTCCTGGCTGCGGGCCGACAACACCAGAATGGGCACTTCACTGAAAGCGCGGATTTCCCGGATCAAATCCAGACCATCCCCATCAGGCAGGCCCAGATCCAGGATCAGCAAATCGGGCTGACGGGTGCCAGCTTCCACCAAGCCTTGCCGTGCCGTGGTGGCGTGCCAGGTCTGCATGCCGGCGCTTTCTGCGGTCATGCTCACAAAGCGGGCAATTTGCGGTTCATCTTCAATGATGACCAGGACAGGTTTCTGGGCGTTCATGGCGCAATATCGGGTAAAAGGTGTTCAGGCTCAGGCATGGCGGGCGGTGTATGGCGCGGCAGCGTCACGGTAAACAGCGCGCCCCCTTCTGGACGGTTGCCGGCAGTGATCGTACCACCGTGCGCGGTCACAATGGCGCGACACAGCGCCAGGCCCAGCCCGACCCCCGTGGTGGCCGATTCATTCTGGCCACGAGTGAATTTGTTGAATATGGTTTCTTCCTGCCCCGGCGGGATACCCGGGCCGGTATCGGCCACCGTCATCTGCAAGGTCTGCGGCAAGGCGCGCGCGGCGATGATCACCGGTGTACCGGCAGGCGTGTATTTGATGGCGTTGTCGATCAGGTTGACCAGCACGCGCTCCATCAATACGGCATCGAATTCCACCAGTGGCAGATCAGCCGGAATATCCAGTTCCACTGGATGACGCGCAAGCCGCAACTCCAGCGCACGCAGACTGCTCCCCACCACTTCTTCCACCGCCTGCCAATCCCGGCGCAGACGTACTTCGCCCGCTTGCAGACGCGCCATGTCCAGCAGGTTGTTCACCAGATCATTCATGCGGCGGATTTCACCCACCAGTTGCTGGGCGATCTCCCGCGCCGGTGGCGCAGCATAGGGGCTTTCGGAGAGCGTGCTCGCCAGGCCCAGCAAAACGGTAATCGGCGTGCGCAAATCGTGAGAGATCGCAGAGAGCAAATGATTGCGCAGACGCTCTCCTTCCATGGAGACCAGCGCGTTCTGGGCCACCTCCACAAAGTGCACGCGCTCCAGCGCCAGACCAATCTGCGCCGCGCAGGTTTGCAGGAAACGTTTTTCTTCCCGATCGGCCAGCCAATCGCCCTTGGGCACCAGTGCCAGTACACCGCGCACGCGCATTGGCGCGGTCAGCGGCAGATAAAATGCATGCGCCGCCGCGAGCGTGCCGGTGCCCTGCCCGGCTTCTTCGCCATGCCGATAAACCCAGTCGGCCACGGCCAGATCCAGCGCCATGCCTCCTTCCTGATGCAGATGTTCACCCAGATCAGGCAGTGCCAGACCGAGGTCTGTTTTGAAACGCGGCGCCAGCTGCGCCAGGGCGATTTCAACGACCTGTTCTTTCATCAGCGCACCAGACAGCGCTTCTGAGAGTTCGTACAGCGCCGCCGTCCGCCGTTCCCGGCGTGAGGCAATCTGCGCCTGAAAACGCAAACGGGCAGAGAGCTGGCTGAGCGTTAATGCCACCGTCAACATGATGCCGAAGGTCAGCAAATATTGGGTGTCGGCCACCGTAAACGACATACGCGGCGGCACAAAGAAAAAATCGAACGCCGCCACCGATAACAGCGAAGACAAAGCCCCCGCCACCCGACCAAAGCGCACCGACACCAGCAAGACCGACAGCAGATACAGCATAATGACGTTGGCAAGATCGAAAATCTGGGTCAGCCGTGCCGCCAGAATGGTGGTCATGCCACACCCCAGCAGCGCCCACACCGCGCCCTGCCAGCGTTGGCCAATCATCGCCCAGGGATCCAGCCGTTCTGCCGGGGCGGCAGAGACCCCCACAATCTGCACGGTCAGGCTGGGTGCCAGCCGCGCCACGCGGGCCGCCTGGCTTTCCACGATGTTGAAACGGCGCGGCGGCTTGCCAATAACGACCGTACCCAGATCGTGATCGAGCGCGTACTCCGCCAACACCTGTGCCACATGTGGACCCGGCAACAAAGCCGTGCGCGCACCCAGGCTTTCTGCCAGCTCCAGATTGCGCCGGGCGCTGGCGAGCTTGTATTTGCTGCGCAACAGCGCCGGGGTTTCCACCGTCACCGCCCGCCAGTCCACCTTCAGCCGCCCCGCCAGACGTGCCGTATGGCGTACCAGCGTTTCGCCCGCCGGGCCGGGCGCAATGGCGGCCAGCAAGGTTTCGCCCGGCTTGCTCCCTGCGGGCTGGTCACGCCGCAGTTCGGCATCCACCCGCTCTGCCGCCCGGCGCATGGCCAGTTCCCGCAGGGCAATCAAATTGCCTTTGCGGAAAAACGACTCTTTGGCGCGCGCGATATTGCCGGGCAAATAGACCTTGCCCTCTTGCAGGCGTTTGAGGAGTTCGTCTGGCGGCAAATCGACCAGGGTAATGTCATCGGCCGAATCAAACACGTGGTCCGGCACTGTCTCGCGCACGCGCACGCCGGTAATGCCGCCCACCACATCGTTCAGGCTTTCCAGATGCTGCACATTGACGGTGGTGTAGACGTCAATGCCAGCGGCCAGCAGTTCTTCAATATCCTGCCAGCGCTTGGGGTGGCGGCTGCCGGCCACGTTGCTGTGCGCCAGTTCATCCACCAGGATCAACTGCGGCTTGCGCGCCAGTGCGGCATCCAGATCAAACTCGGCCAGCGCTTTGTCACGGTAGTGGATTTCTTTGCGCGGCAGCACCGTCAGGCCGCCCAGCATGGCGGCGGTCTCCTCGCGCGAATGTGTTTCCACGAGGCCGACCAGCACATCCACGCCATCACGCTGGCGGGTATGCGCCTGCGCCAGCATGGCCCAGGTTTTGCCAACGCCGGCATTGGCGCCAAAGAACACCTTCAGCCGGCCCCGGTGGGCATCGGCTTCATCGGCTTTGAGTTCAGCCAGTAACTGGTCGGGATCGGGGCGGGTGTCGGTCATTGGAGTATGGTAGCGCCTGTGCGGCGGGGTTTATATATGCCGGATGGGATGCTGCGCGCAAGACTTGTGGACGGCGGAGGGGGATTGTTGCTGACCCCACGGGGTAACGCTGAATCTACCTCACGGTTTTTAAACCCTGTTAGCGCCTGCGGCGCAGGTGTTTGGAACTGGATTCCGGCTCAAGGCCGGAATGACGAGTCAGTGGGATGCGTGGTGCTGTTGTTTTTGCTGTTGCCGTTGGTGTTGCATTTGACTTGTCTCCCCTCCGGCAGCGCCGAGCATCGCAGCAAGGCGCGCCTTGCGAGAAGCGCAGGGAACCCGTAGGGCGCTGTCGCAGGGGTCGCCTTTCTTTGGTTACTTTCTTTGGGGCCGCCGAGGTGGCGAAGCACCTCGGCGGCCCCAAAGAAAGTAACGTGCTCCGGCCACCGCCGGTATCAAAAACAACCGCACCGCAAGGCGCTAACACGCACAGCATCGGCGGATTGTCGCTAACGCTCTGAATCCACCCTACGAACCCTCGCATTCCGGCCTGCAAAGGCCACTTGCGGTGGCCCTACTGGATTCCCGCCTTCGCGGGAATGGCGAGTCAGTGGGCAAGGAAGGGCTCACGTTCAAATACCACCTGGCCCCTCCCCCCCAAAGAAATCACTTCTTCACCTCATCCAGCGCCAGATTCAACTTCACCACATTCACCACCGGCTCCCCAAACAGCCCCCACTGCGGGCCATCCGTATTGGCGCCAACCAGCAAGCGGACCTGCTCATCGCTCAATCCGCGCGCTTTCGCCACGCGATGAATCTGATACGCCGCCGCCGCTGGCGAGATATGCGGATCCAGCCCGCTGGCCGAGGTGGTCACCAGATCAGCCGGCACCGGGCCGGTTTGGTCCGGGTGGGCTGCGCGGATCAGGTCAATCCGCCCTTTAACGGCATCTTTGAGGGCCGGATTGGTCGGGCCCAGATTGCTGCCGCCAGAGGCCAGCGCGTTATCCGGCTGAGGGCTGGTGGCAGAGGGGCGGCTCCAGAAGTAAGTCGGGCCACTGAAACTCTGGCCAATCAAGCCGGAGGCCACCGTCTGGCCGTGCTGTTCGATCAGGCTGCCTGCGGCCTCTTTGGGGAACAGTGCCTTGCCAATGCCAGTCACCGCCAACGGGTAAGCCAGGCCGGTCACCACCGTCAGCAACACAAACAAGGACAGTGCGGGGCGAATCAGGCCGGGGTTCTTCAAGGTATTCATGATGTTTTCTCCTTGCAAGCCAGGTTGAACACCTGGCCTGCCGTGTTCTGAGTGTTCTGAAAAGGGCTTAAACCCAGCCGGCGGCACCCAGCAGCATGTCGATCAGCTTGATCCCGGCAAACGGCACCAGAATGCCGCCCAGGCCGTAGACCAGCAGATTGCGCCGCAACAGCGGCCCCGCGCCCAGCGCCCGGTATTTCACGCCTTTGAGCGCCAGCGGAATCAGCGCGACGATAATCAGTGCGTTGAAAATCACCGCCGACATAATGGCGGAGGCCGGGCTGTTCAGATGCATCACATCCAGCGCTTTCAATTGCGGGTAGGTCACGGCAAAGGCGGCCGGGATGATGGCGAAATACTTGGCAACGTCATTGGCCACACTGAACGTAGTCAGGGAACCGCGCGTCATCAGCATCTGCTTGCCGATCTCCACAATCTCGATCAGCTTGGTCGGGTTACTGTCCAGGTCGACCATATTGCCGGCCTCTTTGGCGGCCTGTGTGCCGGAGTTCATGGCGACGGCCACGTCGGCCTGGGCCAGCGCTGGCGCATCGTTGGTGCCGTCACCCGTCATGGCCACAAGCCGGCCAGCCGCCTGGTGCTCCCGGATCAAAGCCAGTTTGTCTTCCGGGCGTGCTTCGGCCAGGAAATCATCCACACCGGCTTCTGCGGCAATGGCCGCAGCGGTCAGGCGGTTATCGCCCGTGATCATGACGGTTTTGATGCCCATCTGGCGCAGTTCGGCAAAGCGCTCCTTGATGCCGCCCTTCACGATATCTTTGAGTTCCACCACGCCCAGCACCTTCGTCCCGTCGGCCACCACCAGCGGGGTGGCGCCACGGCGGGCCACATCGTCCACCGCATCACCTACGGCTTTGGGGAAGTCCCCGCCCACCGTTTGCATATGTTTGCGGATGGCATCGGCCGAGCCCTTGCGGATTTGCCGGGTAGCAGGCGCAGCCACAGCGATATCACCCTCATGTGCTTTGTGCGCAGCCTGCACGCCAAGGTCAACACCAGACATGCGGGTTTGCGCGGTAAACGGGATGAACAGTGCGTCTTTCAATTCCCGGCCACGCAGGTTGAAGCGTTCCTTGGCCAGCACGACGATGGAACGGCCTTCCGGCGTTTCGTCTGCCAAGGAAGCCAGTTGCGCGACATCCGCCAGTTCCTGCTCCGTCACGCCCGGTGCCGGAATAAACGCCGAAGCCTGCCGGTTACCCAGCGTGATGGTGCCGGTTTTGTCCAGCAGCAGCACATCAACATCCCCCGCAGCTTCGACCGCGCGGCCAGAGGTAGCGATGACATTGGCCTGCATCATGCGGCTCATGCCCGCGACGCCGATGGCGGAGAGCAAACCGCCGATGGTGGTCGGGATCAGACACACCAGCAGCGCAATCAACACCGTAATGCTGACTGGCGATCCGGCGCCCGCCGCGCCCACGCTGTAAATGGAGAACGGCAACAGCGAAGCGCACACCACCAGGAACGTCAGCGTGAGCGAGACCAGCAGAATGGTCAGCGCGACTTCGTTCGGCGTCTTTTTGCGCTTGGCGCCTTCTACCATGGCGATCATGCGATCCAGAAATGCCTCGCCCGGGTTGGCCGTGACCCGCACCACCAGCCAGTCTGACAATACGCGGGTGCCACCAGTGACGGCAGAGAAATCCCCGCCCGACTCACGGATGACTGGCGCAGATTCACCGGTAATGGCCGATTCATCCACCGACGCCACACCTTCCAGCACTTCGCCATCGGCCGGGACGATGTCGCCGGCCTCGATCAGCACGTAGTCATCCTTGCGCAGCGAGTTGGAGTCCAACACTTGCACTTTGGCATTGCGTGCGGCGCTCGCCAGTTTTTTGGCCACGCCATTTTTGCGGGTGGCACGCAGGGCATCGGCTTGCGCCTTGCCGCGGCCTTCGGCCAGTGCCTCGGCAAAATTGGCGAACAGCACGGTAAACCATAACCACGCGGCCACCGCCAGGATAAACGCGGCCGGGGCCTCACCGTGACCACCCAGGGCATGGACACCAAGCACCGTGGTCACCACGCTGCCTACCCACACCACAAACATCACCGGGTTGCGCCATTGCACCACCGGCGACAGCTTGCGGAACGATTCAAAGATCGCCGGTATGGCGAGCCTGGTATCGAATAATGACAATCCAGCTTTACTCATCTTGATTCTCCAGAGGTGAAACAGAGGCATGTCCACTGCTTCACCACATCTCTCTCATAGGGTGGATTCGGGGCTGCCCCTTGGTGGGTACCCCCACAAAGCAGCCGAAATCCACTGCTAGCGGTTGCAGCGGGGCTAGCGACAATCCACCATGGCGAAGGTGGATTGCTGCACAAATCCACCCCACGAAGCCGGCTTACCGGCCAAATAATTGCAGGTGTTCAATCACCGGCCCCAGGGCCAGCGCCGGGATATACGTCAGCGCACCGACAATCACCACCGTACCCACCAGCAACATCACAAACAGCGGACCGTGCGTGGGCAAGGTGCCGGAGGTCTGCGCCAGGCGCGGCTTGGCGGCCAGCTTGCCGGCAATGGCCAGTACCGGAATGATCACGGTGAAGCGGCCAAACCACATGGCAATGCCCAGCATCACGTTGTAGAACGGCGTGTTGGCAGACAAACCGGCAAAGGCCGAACCGTTGTTATTGGCGGACGAGGCAAACGCATACAACACCTCAGAAAAACCGTGCGCGCCGGGGTTGGCCATACCGGCCTTGCCCACATCCAGCATCACAGAGAGCGCGGTGCCGCCCAGAATCAGGCACGGCGTCGCCAGAATGGCAATGGCCACCATCTTCATCTCGAACGCTTCGATTTTCTTGCCCAGGTATTCCGGTGTACGGCCAATCATCAGGCCCGACAGGAACACGGCCAGGATGGCGTAAATCAACATGCCATACAGACCCGCACCGACGCCGCCAAACACCACCTCACCCAGCTTGATCAGCCACATCGGCACCAGACCACCCAGCGGCATCAGCGAGTCATGCATGGTGTTCACCGCCCCGCACGATGCCGCCGTGGTAATCACGGTAAAGAGGCTGGAGGCCACAATGCCAAAGCGGGTTTCCTTGCCTTCCATATTGCCTGGCAAGCCCGACATGCCCAGGTGGGTCAGGATCGGGTTGGCGTGGATTTCCGCCCAGTACTCCACCCCGACCATGGTCACAAACAGCAAGGTCATGGCACCCAGCACGGTCAGCCCCTGCCGGGCATCCCCCACCCAGCGGCCAAACATGAACACCAGCGCCGCCGGGATCAAAAAGATGCTGAGCATCTGCACAAAATTGGAGAGTGGCGTGGGGTTCTCAAACGGATGGGCTGAGTTGGCATTGAAGAAGCCTCCCCCATTGGTACCCAGCATCTTGATGGCTTCTTGCGAGGCCACCGGGCCCATCGGCAAAGTCTGGATGGCGGTTTTGGTATCGACCAGCACCGGATTGCCCTTGGCGTCTTTGACGGGCTGACCATCCGCACCGGTTTTCGGCACTTGATAGGTGACGGTTTCGGAGAGCTTTACGTCCTTGTAGCCAGCAAAGTTCTGGATCACGCCCTGCCCCACCAGGAACACCGCCACCACCAATGACAGCGGCAGCAGGATGTACACGGTAGAACGGTAGATATCCAGCCAGGCATTACCCACGCCCGCAGCTTTACGCCGTACAAAACCCCGGATCAGCGCCACGGCCACCGCCAGACCGGTTGCCGCCGACATGAAGTTATGCGCAGCCAGCGACAGCATCTGCGTGAAATAACTCATGGTCGATTCGCCGGAATAACCCTGCCAGTTGGTATTGGTCAGGAAGGAAATCGAGGTGTTGAACGACGAATCCGGGCTGACCGCGCCCATATTGGCCGGGTTGAACGGCAGGCTGCCTTGCAGACGTTGCTGCGCGTATACAAACACCGCACCAATCAGATGGAACACCAGCAGCGCCAGCGCATACCGCCACCAGGGCATGTCTTCATCGGCGTTAATGCCCATGAGCCTGCACAGCGCCCGTTCAGACCGCCCCAGAAAAGCAAAGCGACTGGAGAGCGAACCATCCAGCGCCGTAGCCAGCAAGCGGCTCAACGGCCAGGCCAGCACAAACAGCACCACCAGATACATGACGGTCTGGAACACGATGGACGAGTTCATGCCACGTCCTCCGCGTTAAACAGCGCATAGACCAGATACACCAGCAGCAGCACGAATACGGCTGCCGCCATGACATACAGCCAGCTCATTTGCGTGCCTCCAGAAACCTGCAGAAAACCACCAGCCCCTGAATGGCCGCGCAGCAAGCCAGAATCAAGAGCAGATACACGACGTCCATGACGTTCTCCTTGTAATGGAATGCCCGGCTCAATGCGGGCTCTGGCGCCTCTGAACGGGTCTTGCCGGACTGCGTTCAGAGGCGCCTTGGGACACCGTGAATTGTGGGAAAGAAGAGATAAAGGGCGGGTAAAGCCTGGAGGGCGGGATATAAAAATTGCGTAAAGACCAGGAATAGTCGGGAGCGCAGCAACAGGATGTGTTGCCTGTTTGACACATTGAGATACAAGCCCCTGCCGTTTGTCGGCAGATCATTCATTCATAATTATTTCATTAAATTCAAATATTTATCTCATTATTCGACAAAGTACTTACAAGAGTAGAAATGTTTCAAACTGACATAGTGTGATGTATCCAGGCGGCCGAAACCTATCTGGACACATAACACCACTTGCGTTCCGGCAATGGATTTCCGGCCTACCCCGGCGCACGGAAAAATAAAACTAATCAAATAAAATCAATATATTAAATACTAAAAATCCGTCACACAGCTCATCAGCGGCTCCGGTCATATAGCCATACCACTGGCGTAGACAGCCATCATGTCCCGCTCAAGCCCTCCACCCGTTTTCTTACAGACAGAGTTGGATAATTGCTTACGGCAATCTTGGATTTATTCATCAGGACCTGCTTATACTCGCCCCCACACAACACCAAAACTCAGTCGATCCTCAGGGAATTTTCGTTATGAAACAGGTTTTTGCATTTAGCGCTGTCGCACTCTCTCTCGCTCTGGCCGCATGTGGCGGCGGTGGCGGCGATAGCACCTCTACCTCGGCGCCGGTCGCGACACCAACCCCAGTACCGACACCGACACCCACCCCAATCCCGACTGTACAGAACCCGCAAGCCGGCTCTACCGCAGCAGTGGGCAACGGCATTGAAGGTTACTGGACCACGGCCTTGTCCTTGCTCTCACCGACCAGCAGCGTCAAGAGCATTGCCATTGTTGCTCCGGATGGTCAGTTGCAAGCGTTCTCTTATGGGGCCAACAGCTACTACACCGGCACGTTGAGTTTCTCTGGCACATCCTGGTCTGCGGCAGGTGAATCCATCATCAACAGCACGGACGGTGCCTATTCGGATAGCGGCACGTTTGTAGCCAAGACGTCGATCACCGACCCAAGCAACAGCGCGCTGACCTTCGATACCTATGCCAATGCCAATGGCCTGGCTGTCACGCAGGGCGATCTGATCGGGACCTGGGGCTCTGCGCTCAACAAGATCACTGTCAATGGCAGCGGCAGCTTCACCGGCACCAGCAATGTTTCTGGCACATGTAACGTGACTGGCTCCATCACTCAGTACGACGCCAGCAGCAGCAAAAACATCTTCCGTGTGGCCTTCACGACCAGTCAGGGGGTTGGCACCACATGTAACGCCCCGGCCGGCCAAACCTATACCGGTCTGGCAGTCATTGATCTGATCAATGCCGGCAGCACCGCATCGCCCAACTATGTCCGCACGCTTGAAGTCATTGCCAGCGTGCCGCACGCGTCTTACCTGTGGCTGCAACTGCCAAAAAACTGATCTGACGTATTCAAAGATCAGTTGAAAAACAAAAGGGCCATATTGGCCCTTTTGTTTTTTTGGAGAACACCCAGGAACAAAGCGCCAGGACCTTGCCTCAGCCGTGTTCCGCATCCCGCGCCGCTGCGGCATCCCGGTCCCGGTATTTCTTCATCAGCTTCACATAGTGCTGGGCCGAGTACGCAAAGTGGGCGATCTCGGCCGGGGTGAGCGCGCGCACCTGCTGGGCCGGGCGGCCCACGTACAGAAAACCGGATTTCAGCACCTTGCCTGGCGGCACCAGTGAGCCCGCACCCAGCATCACATGGTCCTCAATCACCACGCGGTCCAGCACAATGCTGCCCATACCGATCAGGCACTCGTTGCCGATGGTGCAGCCGTGCAGCATGACACCGTGCCCGACCGTGACCCGTTCACCAATCACCAGCGGGGCGCCGTTGGGGTCTTCCGGGCGGCGGTGCGTAGTATGCAAAACGCTGCAATCCTGGATATTGCTGTCGTCACCCACGCGGATAAAATTCACATCACCGCGCAAGACTGCGCCCGGCCAGATCGAGACATCCTGCCCCAGCGTGGTTTCACCGATCACCTGCGCGGAAGGGTGGACCCACGCGGTGGCCGGGACGACAGGCCAGTGCCCTTCAAAAGTTTCAACAGCCATGCATTTCTCGCTTGATAATTGTGAACAGCGCTTGCATCTAGACAGATGATAGAGATGATAGTTGGTTTCGCCAGGCAACATACCTGACGCGGACCCCAGCGACACCAGCCCAACCGGGCGTCCGACATATTAAACGAGTCCCTTATGACCCAAGCCAATCCTTTGCTCGATTTTTCCGGCCTGCCCCGCTATGCCCAGATTCGCCCGGAACACGTCTCCCCCGCGCTGGACGAATTGCTGGCCAGCGCCGCTGCAGCGGTGGCCCATGCAGAAAAACTGCAAAACCCCACGTGGGAAAGCTTTGTCGTGCCACTGGACGAAGTGCTGGAAAATCTCGGCCGCGCCTGGGGTACCGTGGGCCACCTGGAAAGCGTGGTCAATACACCGGAGCTGCGTGAGGCGTACAACAGCAATATTCCGCGTATCTCCAATTTCTTTACCGAGCTGGGCCAGAACGAAGCGCTGTATGCCCACTACAAGGCCATTGCAGCTAGCCCGGCTTACGCCGCGTTTGCCCCGGCCCGCCGCGTGGTGATCGATCATGCATTGCGGGGTTTCCGTCTTTCTGGCGCGGAATTGCCCGCCGCCGAAAAACAACGCTTCAAGGAAATTGCCGAAGAACTCTCTGAGCTGACCACGCGTTTCTCGCAAAACGTGCTGGACGCCACGGATGACTTTGCACTGTATATCGAGGATGTGACCGAACTGGATGGCCTGCCGCAAGACAATCTGGCGGCCGCACGCGCCCAGGCAGAAGCGGATGGCAAGACGGGCTACAAACTCACCCTGAAAATGCCGAGTTATTTCCCGGTCATGCAATACGCCACCAGCCGCAAGCTGCGTGAACAGCTTTACCATGCCTACGCCACGCGCGCGGCCGAGTTTGGCAAAAGCGACTGGAACAACTCGCCGCTGATCGACCGGATTCATGCCCTGCGTCAGCAAGGTGCGCAACTGCTGGGCTTTGGCAGCTTTGGCCAGGAGTCACTGGAAACCAAAATGGCCAATACCCCGGCCGAAGTGCTGGGTTTCTTGCGGGATCTGGGTCACCGTGCCAAGCCGTATATGCAGGCCGATCGCACCGAGTTGCTGCGTTTTGCCCAGGACGAACTGGGTATCACTACGCTGGAACCGTGGGATCAGACCTATGTCTCCGAGAAACTGCGCGAGGCGCGTTATGCGTTCTCTGAACAAGAAGTAAAACAGTATTTCACTGAGCCGACCGTCATCCAGGGGCTGTTCCATCTGGTCGAAACACTCTACGGCCTGCAGTTTGTGCCAGCCGAGGCCCCGGTCTGGCATGCGGACGTGCGGTACTTTGAGCTGCGCAACAAAGATGGCAGCCTGGTCGGCGGCCTTTACATGGATATGTATGCGCGCGAAGGCAAGCAAGGCGGCGCATGGATGAACGAAGTCCGCAGTCGCCACAAGCAGCCGGATGGCACGGTGCAAACTCCGGTCGCGCTGATCATCTGCAACTTTGCCAAGGGTGTTGAAGGCAAACCGGCGCTGCTGCCGCACGATGACGTGATCACGTTGTTCCATGAAACCGGCCACGCCCTGCATCACTTGCTGACCGAAGTGGATGAACGCGATGTCTCCGGCATCAATGGCGTGGAGTGGGATGCCGTCGAACTGCCTAGCCAGTTTATGGAAAACTTCTGCTGGGAATGGCAGCTCTTGCCGCAACTGACCCACCATGTGAACACCGGCGAAGCATTGCCGCGCGCGCTGTTCGACAAGATGCTGGCTGCCCGTAATTTCATGTCAGGCTCGGCCATGATCCGGCAGATTGTGTTCAGCGTGTTCGATATGGAATTGCACGTAGATGCCACCGGCCCGCGCGCACTGCAACGGTATTTCCAGTTGCTGGAAGAGTTCGACGCCCCGCGTGTGCCGGATTACCACCGTTTCCCCAATAGCTTCAGCCATATCTTTGCCGGCGGCTACGCGGCGGGGTATTACAGCTACAAATGGGCGGAAGTATTGTCAGCGGATGCGTATGCCGCGTTTGAAGAAAGTGGCGTGCTCAATCCGCAAACCGGGGCACGGTTCCGCAAGGAAATCCTCGCCCGTGGCGGTAGCCGGCCGGCGCTGGAGTCGTTCATCGCCTTCCGGGGTCGCGCACCACAAACGGATGCCTTGCTGCGCCACAATGGCCTGGCGGCCTGATCGCAGTAGACCGCCGCACAGCAAAAAGCCGGATCATGGATCCGGCTTTTTATTTGCCTGGGCTACCTGAACGCGGCCAGCTTTACTTCTGCTGCAGCGTAATGATCCGGCGGTGATCGTCTGCCGCCTTGGGCGGAGTAGCCGGCAAGCGCTGCCATTCCCCATTCACCAGCCCTTCCATGGGCTGATAACGGGTTTTGTAGGCCATCTTGCGGCAATCTTCGATCCAGTACCCCAGATAGAGATACGGCAAGCCCAGTTGCCGCGCCAATCCCACCTGCCAGAGGATGTTGAATACGCCATAGCTGGCGCCTTCGACATCCGGGTCATAAAACGTGTACACGGATGACAAACCATCGTCTAACTGGTCGATCAGGCTGACCATGCGCACACCGGTATCGTCGCGGAACTCCGCCAGAAAGCTGGCGACATTGCTCTTGAGAATGAAGTTCTCGTACTGCTCACGGTTGTCCTGATCCATGCCGCCGCCAGCGTGGCGGATTAACTGATACCGCTGGTAGAGCTGAAAATGCGCCTCGGAGTACTCCAGCCCAAGGAGGCGTGTGCGCAAATTGCCGTGCTGTTTTTGCGCACGCCGTTGCGAGCGGTCTGCCACAAACTCGGCCGCCGGAATACGCACCGGCACACAGGCCTGGCAGTGATCGCAATGCGGCCGATACACAAACTGCCCGCTACGCCGAAAGCCGTGCAACACCAATTGGCTGTACGTGCGGGCGTCGATCAGCTCGGAAGGCACAGCCACTTGCGAGCGCGCCATCCGCTCAGGCAAATAGCTGCAGGGGTAAGACGTCGTCGCGTAAAACTGAAGTTGTAGCGTGTGACCACGCGGATTCATATCAGCTTCCCGGATTATGGAAATCGTATTGCCAGCGTTCGGGCGCTCTGGGGGCCGTCACCAGTTGCGCCAGTTGGCGGGCAAACTGGTCCCGATCAATTTCATTTGCACCAAATCGAGCCAGATGTTCAGTATGCATCTGACAATCGATCATGCCAAACCCCTGTTGCTGCAAATACCGGACAAGATGCACAAACGCCAGTTTGGAGGCATCCGGGCGCCGTGCAAACATGGATTCGCCGTAAAACATATTGCCAATAGCCACACCGTACAAGCCACCGACCAGTTCGCCGTCCATCCAGCATTCTGCGCTGTGGGCGTAGCCCAGTTGATGCAACTGGCCATAACCGTCGCGGATTTCCTGGCTGATCCAGGTCAGGTCCTCTCCCCGGCGCGGTGCGGCGCAACCGGCCATGACCTCATCAAAGGCCAGATCAAAGCTCACACGATAAGGTTTGTTGCGCAGGGTTTTTTCCAGCGATCCGGGCACGTGCAGCGCCTGCGGCAGCAGCACCATGCGCGGGTTGGGGCTCCACCACAAAATGGGCTCGCCCGGCATGTACCACGGAAAAATCCCCTGGTGATAGGCCGCCAGCAGTCGGGCGGCAGACAGATCGCCCCCAGCGGCCAGGAGGCCGTTAGGTTCGACCATGGCGTGCTGCAGCGGCGGAAACCGGTTGCTGTCATCCAGCCATGCAATCACCCGTGCCTCCTGTCGCGCGGCGATAGCGTGTTACTTGATACGGCAGTTTGCGCACAACCCGTACAAATACATTTCATGATCCTGGATTTCAAAGCCATGTTTGGCCGCAATGGCATCCTGGCGTTTTTCGATTTCCGGATCGCAGAATTCTTCCACTTTGCCGCACTTCATACACACCAGGTGATCATGGTGGCCGCCCTGATTCATCTCAAACACGGCTTTGCCGGTTTCGAAGTGATGGCGAACCAGAATGCCGGCTTGCTCAAACTGGGTCAGCACCCGGTATACGGTGGCCAGGCCAATGTCGATGTTCTCAGACAACAACAACCGGTATACATCTTCAGCCGTCATATGCCGCTGTTCGCTGGTTTCGAACAGGTTCATGATGCGCAGGCGGGGGCCGGTGGCCTTCAGGCCCATTTCTTTCAGATCAGCAGCAGAACTCATTGCTTACCCCGTCATACAGGTCGATGGTTGGTCAACACTTGGGCTTGCCCAGACACGATCTGGCCAACAACTTGTGCCACGTGGCTGCGGCAAGCCGCAAGAACAGGTTATGATATAGCGTTTGCACCCTACGCTCCAACCGATCCACGTTGTGAAACAGCCCAGACGCATGCACATCAAATCATTTTTGCTGGCCCTTGCCGCCGCCACCGTACTGGCCGGCTGCAACGTTGCCAATGTTCTTACCCCGTACAAACTCGCCATTCCACAGGGCAATGAAGTCACCCAGGATCAGGTCGCCCAACTGAAAGAAGGCATGACCCGCAGCCAGGTCCGCTTTGTACTGGGCACCCCGCTGCTGACCGACCCGTTCCACGCGGATCGCTGGGACTATATCTATACCGATGCCAAGGGTGGTTCGCTGCGCGAGAAGCACACCTTCCACGTGGTGTTCGAGAGCGACAAACTCAAGAGCTGGACCGGCGATGTACTGCCAGCCAGCAAGCTGATCAAACTGGGCGCTGACGATGCCAGTGCGCCATCGCTGACTGACCCGGCCACCGCCGCTGCGGTGGCCTCTGCCACGCCGGTTGCCCGTGCGTCGGATGCTTCTGCCGCCGCCGTCGCGCAATAAGCCAGGTTTGACCTCACGGAACTATCGAACATGTCTTTGAAGATTGCCATTGCCGGCAGCAGCGGCCGCATGGGCCGCATGCTGATCGAAGCCGTTGCCGACAGCACGGACTGCCAACTGGCCGTTGCGCTGGACCGCGCCGGCAGCCCCGCGCTGGGCCTGGACGCTACTGCGTTCCTGGGCAAGGAGAGCGGCGTACTGATTACAGATGACATCAGCACCCTGGCCAACGCCGATGTACTGATCGACTTCACCCGTCCTGAAGGGACGCTGGCGCACCTTGCGGTGTGCCGCAAGCACGGTGTGAACATCGTGATTGGCACCACGGGGATGAGTGAGGCCGACAAAGCGGTCATTACCGCTGCTGCGACAGATATCGGGGTGGTCTACGCGCAAAACATGAGCGTGGGCGTGAACCTGGTGTTCAAGCTGCTGGAAGTCGCCGCCAGGTCGCTGGCGACCGGCTATGACATTGAAATTCTGGAAATGCATCACCGCATGAAGGTGGATGCCCCTTCCGGCACGGCGCTACGCATGGGCGAAGTGGTCGCTGAAGCACAAGGCCGCCAGCTCAAGGATGTCGCCGTCTATGACCGCGAAGGCATTACCGGGGAACGGGCGCCGTCTACGATCGGCTTTGCCACTTTGCGTGGCGGCGATGTGGTAGGCGATCACACCGTGATCTTTGCCGGTATGGGAGAACGGGTGGAAGTCAGCCACAAGGCATCCAGCCGGCTGATCTACTCGGCCGGTTCGCTGCGCGCTGCGCGCTTTCTCTCTGACAAAAAGAACGGCCTGTTTGATATGCAGGATGTGCTGGGTTTGCGTTGATCGCATAGCCACGCCACATCAGGAAACTCAATTGCGCCCCGTCAAACCGGGGCGCAATTGATTTGTGTTAAGCGTTGATTAAGTGCCGCCAGCCAGAATGGTGGTTTCCGTGAGTTTCATAGATGGGGATACGGCTTCATGCAACAAAACCGTTACGCACCTTCGCTGGTGCTGCTGCACTGGCTGATGTTTCTGCTGTTTGTGGTGGCGCTGGCCGCCATTGAGTACCGTGGTTTCATCCCCAAAACCGACCCGTCGCGTCCGTTCATCACCATGATCCACATGACAGCGGGGGTGTTGGTGGTGTTGCTGGCCTGTGTGCGAGTGCTGGTACGCGTCACCCGCCCTGCCCCGCGTGAATTGCCCGGCCCGCTATGGCAAACCGCGGCCGCCAAACTGATGTATTTGCTGATGTACGTGGTGATGTTTGCGCTGCCGCTGGCCGGCATCTACTTTGTGCAAGCGGGCGGCCGCGAAGTCGCTTTCTTTGGCACGACACTCCCGCATCTCTTTGCGGCCAACCCGGACCTGCGCGGGCCGGTGAAAGACTTCCACGAGTTTGTCGGCAACGCCGTGTACTACATTGTTGGTCTGCATATTCTGGCGGCACTGTTCCACCAGTTTGTGCTCAAGGATGGGGTGATGAGCCGTATGCGCATGCGCTGATCCGGTACGTCACCAAAAAAAAACGGCGTCCTTGCGACGCCGTTTTTTGTTGCCACGGCTGCCCCGCTCAAGCCGCGCTACCGGCCGCATAACCCGACGACCACGCCCACTGGAAGTTATACCCACCCAGCCAGCCGGTCACGTCGACCACCTCGCCGATAAAATACAAGCCAGGCACCGCCCTGGCCGCCATGGTTTTTGAATCCAGCCCGCGCGTATCCACCCCGCCGCGTGTGACTTCCGCCTTTTTGTAGCCCACGGTTCCGGAAGGCACCATCTGCCATTGCTGCAATGCGGGTGTGAGGCTGGCCAATTGCTTGGGGCTGTACTGTTTGAGCGGCAGATTCTGCCCCCAGCGCGTGATCAACGCCTGGGCGAAACTACGCGGCAGCTTTTCAGAGAGAACCGTCAAAAGGTGGGCTTCCCTGCTGCTGTTGGCCAGCCACTCGGCCACATCGACATCCGGCAGAAGGTTGATGGTGATCGGCTGACCGGGTTGCCAGTACGATGAAATCTGCAAAATGGCCGGGCCGGACACGCCACGGTGGGTGAGCAAGATGGCCTCACGGAAACGGCCCTTGCCGCTGCTCACCTCGACATCGTCGAGTGCCACACCCGCCAGTTCTGTCCACAGGTCTTGCGGCTGGAATGTCAGCGGCACCAACGCGGCCGAGGTCGGCAACACGCTCAGGCCAAATTGCTTTGCCAGTTCATACCCCCACGCCGTCGCACCAATTTGTGGAATGGATAAACCGCCGCTGGCCACCACCAGTGACTGACATTGCCAGGTCTCTGCCGCTGTTTCTACCTCAAAGCCGCCTTCACACTGACGCACCGCCAGGACCGCAGTGCCCATGCGCCAGAGGGTGCCACCCGCGTCCACCTCCGCCTTGAGCATGTCGATAATGGCTTGCGAGCCATCATCACAGAACAACTGGCCCAGGGTTTTCTCATGAAACCCGAGGCCGTGTTTTTGCATCAGTTTGATGAAGTCGTGCTGCGTATAGCGCGCCAGGGCCGATTTGACGTAATGCGGGTTGTCAGACAGATAACACTCCGGCCGGGCATCCAGATTGGTGAAGTTGCAGCGACCGCCACCAGAAATACGGATTTTCTCGGCCAGTTTGGTGGCATGGTCGATCAGCACCACCTTGCGGCCGCGCTGGCCGGCAGTGGCCGCGCACATCATGCCCGCCGCACCGGCGCCTACGATTACAACATCACATACCGGCATGGCGTGGTTCACTTTCTGGAAAAACCCGATTTTACCGGGTTTAGCCAACAGGGTGGATTTGCGTCTTGCCGTAATAAAAAAAGACAGCCAAAGCTGCCTTTTTCCAGCGCCGCGCCGAAGCGGCCACGCTCAGCAAAACCCATCAGAAATCATCAGAAATAAACAATCCCCATGGCCCGCTTCACTTCATCCAGCGTCTTTGAGGTTTGCTCGCGCGCCTTGTCAGTCCCGGCCTTCAGCAGCGCCATCACGTGATCCGGATTGGCCGCCAGTTCTTCACGTCGGGCGCGGATCGGGGCCAGCAGGGCTTGCAGTTTTTCTTCCAGGTAACGCTTGATCACACTGTCACCCAGGCCGCCGCGCTGATAGTGCGCCTTGAACTCGGCAACCTTCTCCAGATCCGTATCAAATACATCCAGATAAGTGAATACCACGTTGCCTTCTACCTGGCCCGGGTCAGCCACACGCAGGTGGTTCGGGTCCGTGTACATCATCTTCACCGCTTTGGTGATGTCGTCGCTTGAAGCGCCCAGCGTGAGCGAGTTGCCCAACGACTTGGACATCTTGGCCTTGCCATCAATCCCCGGCAGACGTGCGCCGTTTTCCGGCACCAGCGCACGGCATTCCACCAGAATCTCCTGGTTCACACTGGCGTTGAACTTGCGTACCACTTCGTTGGTTTGTTCAATCATCGGAATCTGATCCGCGCCCACCGGCACCACGGTGGCCTTGAATGCGCTGATATCCGCCGCCTGCGCTACCGGGTACGTCATGAAACCGGCCGGGATATCCCGCTCAAAACCACGCAGTTTGATCTCATCCTTGATGGTCGGATTGCGTTCCAGGCGGGATACGGTGACCAGGTTCAGATAATACGAGAACAGTTCCGGCAGTTCCGGCACCAGGCTCTGGATAAAGATGGTGCTCTTGGCCGGATCAATCCCCACCGCCAGGTAATCCAGTGCCACTTGCAGCACGTTGTCACTCACCTTGGTGTAATTACCCATGTTGTCGGTCAGCGCCTGGGTATCGGCCAGCAAGAGGTATTGCTTGCAGACATCCTGCAGCACCACGCGGTTACGCAAGGAGCCGACAAAGTGGCCAAGGTGCAGCGGGCCGGTGGTGCGGTCGCCGGTCAGGATGATGTCGCTGGACGTGACGGTATTGGTAGACATGACGTTCTCGCCTCAAATCTCAATTCGGTTGCCGAGTGCCCTGCCGGCACGCCGCGCATAAAAAAAACCCGGCTTGCCAGCTTGAGCAGAATCCGGGTTTTACAGACGAAACCACGCACTGCTCTTATGAGCAGCGCCACCAATGGGCCAAAGCGGGTTTCGATTCTGGTGTAAAAATCATGGCAGGCAGTCTGCCCGCTCAAGCCAGCCCGGTCAAGCCTGGCGACCGGCGCTGTGGTGCGGTTTGGCGCTGCGAGCGCGCACGCGTTATCCTGAAACATTGTCCTTGTATGCATTGATCATGTCCGATACGCCACTCATTCACCGCGCCAGCCCGGAAGGCAAGGTTAAATCCGGCCGCCGCCCGCACAAAGTCACGCCAGACACCGTCCTGGCGTTCTGGTTTGGCTGCCCGGATGACCCGGACTTTAACCAGCCGCGCACAGTGTGGTTTGAGAAAGACGATGCGTTTGATCATGTGATCCGCCGCCACTTTGAAGGCGCGCTGCACGATGCCGCCAAAGGCAAACTGGATGGCTGGGCCAAAGACGCACAAGGCACGCTGGCCCTGGTGATCTTGCTGGACCAGTTCAGCCGCAACCTGTACCGGGACTCCGCCCAGGCCTTTGCTCAGGATGAACGTGCCCGGCATTGGGCCAGTGTGGCCCTGGAGCACGGCTGGGATCAGCAGGTTGCGCCAGTACAGCGGGTGTTTTTCTATCTACCGCTGGAGCACTCGGAAGACCTGGACCATCAGCACCGCTGCGTGTCGCTCATGGCGCAATTCAAGGGCAATCCGGAAATGGAAAGCTATTACGATTACGCCGTGAAGCACCATGCCGTGATCGAAGAGTTTGGACGGTTCCCGCATCGTAATGCGGTGCTGGGGCGGGAGAATACGGCAGCGGAAGAAGAACATCTGGCGCTGCCGGGGAGCGGGTTCTAGCTCCGTGCAAGAAAAGGGATATCCGCCATCAGGCCCTCACGTCCAGGATACGTTTGTGGGCATGATGATAGGCAACCAGACTGTCTACGGTGACCTGAAAAACTTTCTTCACGTCATATTCAAACAGGCTCAAATCCAGGACCAATGTAGTCTCATAGGCCCCGCCAACGCGCTTTAGCAATCTGGTGGACGCATTGGCCCGTTCATAGGCCAACGCCCTTGCGCTTCTTTCAACCACGCCTTCACAGTAAATGGCAATGTGCGTCCGGGGATATCTTGCGTTGCTCGCAGGAACCCATTTCCATTCTCGAATGCCGCCAAGTTCAACCTTATAGATGTCCAGATAGGTCAGCACCCGCCCATCTACACCAAGGAAATGATTTTCCGACCTACTAATAAACCGGTAATAACGAGACAACGACAACGCGGTCTTGCAGCCATATAAAAACACACAAAACATCAGCAAGCTGGCGAATACCAGAAATTTACCGGCCTTTTGTGCAGGATCCATCCACAGAATACATACCCACGTTGTCGATACGCCTAGCGCTACAAGACATGCTGCAAGCCAGCCAAGCCCGTCGAAGAATAATGATCTCTTGTTCAGTTTGATTGAAAATTCTGATGCCATCTATTCGTTCTTGTTGGGTAGTTCGCTAATGATTTCAGGGTAAAAAAAGATGACGCGTTCAATCGACCGTCAACCCACGTACCTCCGCCTCCTGATGCCGTTGCTGCTCATGCATCACCACTTCCGACAACTGCCGTTTCAGCGCATTGAACTCTGCCGAACTGGCATCACGCGGGCGGGGCAAATCCACGGCAATATCCAGCTTCACCGTCCCCGGCCGGTAAGACAGCGCAATGATGCGGTCGGCCAGGTAAATGGACTCCTCAATGCTGTGCGTGACAAACAGTACCGTCTTTTTTAGCGCGGCCTGAATCTTCAACAGTTCATCTTGCAGGCTGCGGCGAGTCAGCGCATCCAGCGCGCCGAAGGGTTCATCCATCAGCATAATGGGGGAATCGAGCGCCAGAATCCGCGCAATCGCCACGCGCTGGCGCATGCCGCCGGATAAATCCTTGGGGAAGCGGTCTTTGAATTCAGTCAGCCGCAGCGTCTCCAGCAACCCTTCCACCGTTTGCTTGATCGTCGCGGCGGGCGTTTTGCGTATCTGCAAACCAAAGCCGATGTTCTGCGCCACGGTCATCCACGGGAACAGCGCGTATTCCTGAAACACCATGCCGCGATCCGGGCCGGTGTCGGTCACCGGTTTGCCATCGACCAGCACTTGCCCCGAACTCGCCAGAGAAAACCCGGCTACCGCGTTCAATAGCGTGGATTTACCGCAGCCAGAGGGCCCCAGCAGACAGACAAACTGGCCGGCCGGGATATCCATATTAATATCGCGCAGGGCTTCAACATCGCCCCCGGCAGACGTAAACACCTTGCCGGCATGGGCAATGCGGATTTGCGGTTCAGCCACGGTCACGCTCCAGACCACGATGCCAGCGCAGCAAGTGGTTGTTGATCCGCGCCATGATCAGATCAATGGCTAGCCCAATCAGACCAATACTGAGCATGCCGGCAATGATCTTGTCGGACCAGAAATACTCCCGCGCTTCCAGAATGCGGAAACCCAAACCATTGTTCACGGCGATCATCTCCGCCACGATCACCACAATAAACGCCGTACCCATGCCAATGCGCGCGCCAGAGAGGATATACGGCGTAGCGGCGGGCATGATCACCCGCGTAAACAGCGTGAACCGGTCTGCCCCCAGGTTACGGGCGGCGCGCAGGTAAATGACATCTACATGCTGCACACCGGCGATGGTGTTCATCAGGATCGGAAAGAACGCGCCCAGCGCAATCAGGAAGATGGCCGGCGGGTTACCCAGGCCAAACCACAGGATGGACAGCGGAATAAATGCAATCGGCGGGATCGGCCGGATCAGTTGAACCAGCGGATTAAACCAGTCATTCACGCGGGAACTGGCGCCCATAGCCAGCCCCAGGGGCAGCGCCAGCACGGCGCCAATGGCAAAGCCGGACACCACGCGGGTCAGGCTGCCGATGGCGTCGTGCACCAGTTCGCCAGAGAACAACCAGGCCAGTTTGCTGCCCGTCGCCGGATCGTACGGGTCTGCCGGGGTCAGATACGCCCACCAGCGCACGACTACCTGCACGGGCGATGGCAACACCTGCGGGTTCACCCATTTGAGGGTAGACGCCAACTGCCACAGGATCAGCAGCGTCAGCGGCACCCACACACCGCGCAGGGCCGCTTTAAAACGGAAATCTGCCACGCTGCCTCACTTCACATTGAGCGACTTTTTGGCCTGATCCAGCAGATCAAGCTTGACCCAGTCTTTGGCCACCGGGGGTTTGGCCATGCGCCCTACCCCGTACTTGACCATGAAGTCTGTCGTGGTTTGAATGTGTTCGGTGGTCAGTTCGTAGGCAAATGGCGAGTTCTCGATGGCATCTTTGTAGTCATCCGCCGAGATCTGGCCCTTGAACATGCTGTTGACGACATAGTTCTGCGCCAACTTGGGGTCATCCATAAAAGTGCGGGTGGATTGCACAAAACACTTCATGAATTTGGCCGCCAGCGGCTTGTTGTTGTAGAGCTTTTCCGTCATCACCAGGGTGCGGATCGGCTCGCCCATCGGCGTGTCATACGGCTTGAGCAGTTCAGTACCAAAGCCTTTGTTGATGGCTTGTGAAGCTTGCGGTTCAGACTGCGCCATGGCGTCGATCTGTTTTTGCATCAGCGCCTGGTTCAGGTCGGCAAACGGCAAGTAGACAATCTGCACGTCTTTGCCCGGCTGGTCAGACCAGCTCAGCCCAACCTTGGCCAGTTCCGCCAACAGCAAGAGCTCCTGTGCGCCGCCGCGTGCCACGCCGACCTTCTTGCCTTTCATGTCGGCTACTTTTTTGATGGGCGACCCCGTCGCCACCACAATGCGCGCGCCACCTTTGGCAAAGCCCGCCACGGCGTAGATCGGCGCCCCGCCCGCACGGCCGGCAATGGCGGCATCGGCCGCGCTGGCGGCGACATCGATATCCCCCGCGACAATGGCCGGCATGATATCCAGACCCTTGGCAAACATGCGTTCTTCAATCTTGATACCGCATTTGGGCGCCAGTTCTTTCATGTAAGAGATGGCGCCGTAATGGGCGAACTTGAGGTTGCCAAGGCGGATGACATCGTCGTCACAGAACGCCTGGCTGGCCGTTGCAGCCAGCACCACACCTGCCAGAAACCAGCGAGCTTGCATGCTTTACTCCTGAAATCACAATCCGGTTTGCCTGAAGGCCGGAGGTAACACCGGCCATACAAAAACGCATCTATTTCATGAACTTGCGTGACATCACCTGCTTGAAACAGGCCATATCACCAATGCATAAGCTGTTGTCATTGTGGCGCAAGCGCCGGAAATTGGCAGAAGATGCGGGAATTTTTGTAGTGCCGCTGTGGTATATCCGGCGCGGCGACCAATAAAAAAGGCGCCGGTTGGCGCCTTTTTTGCGATCACAACAAACCGACCTGGTCCGTTATCAATGCACTTGCGGCCCCGGTGGCACCGGTGCAGCACCGGTGAAAAGCTGCGCGACGTCGACAGCATCAAACTCGTATTCTTTGCCGCAGAATTCGCAAGTGACATCAACCTTCTTGCGCTCTTCAATCACGCTTTCCACTTCTTCACGGCCCACCATCTTGAGCATGCCACCAACGCGTTCGCGTGAGCAGGTACATGCAAAGCGCGGGGTTTGCGGGTCGAAGACGCGGACGATTTCCTGGTTGAACAACCGGTACAGCACGTCACGCGGGGTCAGGCCCAGCAACTCATCGTCAGTAATGGTTTCGGCCAGTTTCTGCACCCGCTCCCAAGCGTCTGCATCGCCTTTGCCGGCGGGCATTTTCTGGACCAGCAAACCTGCCGCGCCGCCGTTCTGGCTGGTCAGCCACATGCGGGTTTCCAGTTGCTCGGAGTGCTGCATGTAGTGCTCGATAATCTGCGCCACACTTTGGCCCGGCTCGTAGGCAACGATGCCTTGATAGGTTTCGCCTTCGTCCGGGTCCAGCGTGATGATGAAACGGCCCTTGCCCAGCAGATCGCCCAGTTCGCCATCGGGTACGTCGCCGTCCCAACGGGCGGTGGCGCGCAGCGTCATGTCACTGGTGCATTCCACCACAATCAGTTTGACCGGGCCGGAGCCATGCAATTGCATGATCATGGTGCCTTCAAACTTGAGCGTGGCCGACAGTAGCGTGGCGGCGGCCATCAGTTCACCAATGCGCTTTTGCAGCACTGGCGGGTAGTTGTGACGGCTCATCACTTCATGCACGGTATCGTGCAATTGCACAACTTCGCCGCGCACGGGGGCTTCTTCAAATACAAATCGTTCCAGAATGTCTTGCATGATGTGTTCCTGATGGCCTTTGCGGGCTGATTCCGGGGTCAAACCGGCATTTACTGTTTTGCCAGTTCGAGGGTATAGCTGGTCATGGGCAGCGACGAGTTCACGTCAAACGCGCAACCGGCTTCAACGCCGATGCGGGCAATATCTGCCGCAGTCATTTTCGGGTTGTCGTAATGGGCATGCATGGCGCCCAGCGCGTAATCCGCACCGCTGCCAATGGCCCAGAAACGACTGTATTCGTAGACCTCACGCAGGCTGAAAATGCCATAGATGCCATGCGGGTTAGCCAGCAGTACGGTCATCTGGCTGGATTCATACGGGTCGTTGTCTTCTTCTTCGGTTTTAAGGAAGAAGTCGTCTTTCAGTTTAACGTGCAGTTTGCGAAAGCTCTCAAAAATGGCCGGACGGCTGCTGAAGTCCAGTTTCTTGGGTTTCTTGAGGGCGGCCTGCAAGACGAGGTCATGCGCAGCACTGCCAGAGATTGCAAAATGCCCGCCGTGGGCTTCAAAAATCTTGTTCCATTGTGCATCCAGCGTGGACCCCAGGCGGGTTTCGCCAAAGGTGGACTGACTGTCTGCCGCAATGGCAACCTGGTTTCCTTTACGGACTACCACTACCGTGGTCATTGATTATCCTTGATGAATGCGATGAGCTTGCGCAATGCATGTTGTACGGTGGCCGCGCGCACGGCGTGACGATCACCGCTGAAAATCTTGCGTTCTGTTTCTATGCCCATGGGCGTGGCCCAGGCAAACCAGACCAGACCCACCGGCTTTTCCGCAGAGCCGCCACCCGGCCCGGCCACGCCAGACACCGCCACCGCCCATTGCGCGCGCGCTGCATCTGCCGCGCCTTGCGCCATGGCAGCGACCACGGGCTCGCTGACTGCGCCGACGGTATCGAGGAACATGGGCGGCACGCCCAGCATGTCCATCTTGGCCGTGTTGGCATAGGTGACAAAACCGCGCTCGAACCAGCTACTGGAACCGGGTACGTCGGTGATCGCGCCGGCGATCAGGCCGCCTGTGCAGGATTCTGCCGTCGTCACGCTTTGACCGCGTGCGAGCAGGAGGTGGCCGAGTTCTTCGGCCAATACGTAAGTGGGGTAGGTGGCGTCTTGCGGCATATTTTCAATATGTAGGGTGGATTTGGAGCGTTAGCGACAATCCACCATTGCGATGTGTTGAGCACCTTGCGGTGCGGGGTTTATGTCTGTCTGGTTCAACATGGTGTGATGTCGAATACTTTCAACTACCACTTCGTCATTCCCGACGTCGGCGGCCCCTTTGGCGGGAATCCAGTTGCAGTGTTTGCCAGCAGGCAAGCGCTTATGTGTTCAACTACTTCGTCATTCCGGCCTTGAGCCGGAATCCAGTGGGGCCGCTGAAGGTGGCCTTTGCTGGCCAGAGCGTAAACGGCAAAACCTTCAAACCCGTGTTAGCGCCTGCGGCGCAAGTACAAGCATTTTAGATACCCGGGGTGCCGGGCCCACGTCACTTTCTTTGCTTCGCCAAAGAAAGTAACCAAAGAAAGGCGACCCCAGCCGGGCGGCCCTCCGGGCTTCCCTCAGTCGGTCGGGAGCCTAAGGTCTCCCTCCACTCCTTCGGCGCTGGGCTTTAATGGGGAGGAAAGTCAAAAGCAGCGGCAACCCCAACAGCAACCGCAACCGCAACCGCAACCGCAACCGCAACCGCCCATTGTGCCCGCACTACTACCTGCCAAAAGCACTGGCCCGCAATTGCGGGCCAGTTGCGTTGGACCAATCAATCCACAATCAGTGGTGTGGCCGGTACGCGCAGGAAGTGTTCGCGGTAGAACTTGAGTTCTTCAATAGACTCGTGAATGTCTGCCAGCGCGGTGTGCTTGCCCTGCTTTTTGAACTGGCGGGCAATCTCGGGCTGCCAGCGCTTGCACAGTTCCTTGAGGGTGGACACGTCCAGGTTGCGGTAGTGAAACCAGGTTTCCAGTTCCGGCATGCCGCGCGCCATAAAGCGGCGGTCCTGGCAAATGGAGTTGCCACACATGGGCGAGGTGCGCTGCGGCACGTATTGCTGCACAAAGGCCAGCGCCTCACGCTCCACATCGGCCACGCTCAGGGTGGATGCCTTGATGCGGTCGATCAGACCAGAGCGGCCGTGCGTGCCCTTGTTCCAGTCATCCATGGCGTCCAGCACGCTATCGGGCTGGTGCACGGCCCAGGAGGGGCTTTCGGCGAGGATATTCAACTGGCCGTCGGTCACCACGATCGCCAGTTCAATAATGCGATCATTGTCCGGGTCCAGTCCGGTCATTTCCATGTCCAGCCAGAGCAGATTGTTCTGGTCTTGTGCCATTTGCGTGTCCTTAGCTTGCCTGATTGCAGAATGGCCAGATTATAGCGCATCCCCCGGTTGGCCCGCGCTCGGCTTGACATTGGCATGGCGCTCAACAAGAAAGAAATGACAGGTGCGCCGGGCAACGCCAGCGCCTGCGTCTACCAGGAGAGCACCATGGCCGCGCCGTTACCCAATCGTGATATCAGTTTGCTGGCGGCGCGCGTTCTGCTCGCCGCGCTTTATCTGTTGAGCGGTTTTTCCAAATTGACCGCGTTTGATGGCAGCGTGCAATACGCCGCCGCCCACGATCTGCCGTTTCCGGTGATCGGCATCATCATCGCCATCCTGGTAGAACTGCCGCTGGCCATCTTGCTGGTGCTGGGTTGGCAGACCCGCCTGCTGGCCTGGGTATTTGCGATCTATACCGTGGCGGCGGCGTTGTTTTTCCATAATTTCTGGGCGGTGGCCGATGCCGCCCAGCACGGCAACCAGTTCATCCACTTCTGGAAGAACATCGCCATTGCTGGCGGCTATCTGGCGCTGGCCGGCGCGGGTAGCGGGCGCTTTGCGCTGCGGCCGGATTAAGCCCGGATGAGCATCGTGTCGGCGGATTCTCACAACGTTTGGCGCATGGTTGACCTTGCCCTTCGCCCGCTGGCTGCCGACACTCAATAGACCCGGCTGGCACTGCCTGCCCCGACCCCTGGAGCGCCTGAACCATGAATGATCGTGATTCGCCCATTCACGCCGATGCGCTACTCCCCCAGCCCACCCGCCGCCGTCTGTTGCTGGCATCTGGCTTGCTGCTGGGGACGCTGGCCGTTTCCGGGCGACTGGTCTCGGTGGTCTTTGCCGATACGCCTGCGCAAGACAGCCAGTTTTTGCAGCTCTCGCAATTACTGACCGGGCGGGCGCAACTGGATACCGCCGTCGCACACCGTTTTTATTCAGCGCTGAGCACCAAAGACAATCAGCTGGACAGCAAGCTGCGGCAGATTGCGGGCGAAGCGCAAACCAACAGCCTGACCAATGCCGAAGAATTGCTCACCGCGCTGGATGCCAACCAGCCAGAACTGGCCAAGACCGCGCGCAACATCATTGCCGCGTGGTATTCCGGTGTGGTGGGTGACGGCCCGGATGCCATTGTGATTACTTATGCCAGCGCCTTGATGTTCGATCTGGTCAAAGACGCCACCATGCCGCCCTCTTACTGCCAGGCCGCACCGCTGTACTGGTCGGCCAAACCACCGCTGAACTGACCCGGACCCTCTTCATGAGCGCAAACAATCAATCTGCGGATGTCATTGTCATTGGTTCAGGGGTAGCCGGTGCGCTGGTGGCGCATGATCTCTCTGCCGCCGGGGCGTCAGTGCTGATGCTGGAAGCCGGCCCCCGGCTGGAACGCTGGCGCATTGTCGAAAACTACCGCAATGGCGCCGCCAAAGATGATAACCAGCGCCCCTACCCGGCCGCCAGACACGCGCCGCACCCGGAATACGGGCCCGACAACAACTATCTGATCCTCAAAGGCCCGGATGCGCAGTCTTATGCCTCGCAATATCTGCGGGTCGTTGGCGGCACCACCTGGCACTGGGCCGCGTCCTGTTGGCGCTTTCTGCCCAATGATTTTCATATGAAGCAGGTCTACGGCGTGGGCCGGGACTGGGGGATCAGCTATGCCGATCTGGAACCCTGGTACTACAAGGCCGAGCTGGAACTCGGGGTTTCCGGGCCCAACGACGGCACAGACCTGGGCTCACCGCGCAAGCAGCCCTACCCGATGGATCACCTGCCGCTGTCTTACAACGACCAGCGGTTCCACGATGTCCTCAACGCCAACGGGTTCAATCTGGTGGCCGAACCGGTGGCCCGCAACAGCCGGCCCTACGACGAGCGCCCGACGTGCTGTGGCAACAACAACTGCATGCCCATCTGCCCGATTGCCGCCATGTACAGCGGCATCATCCATGTGCTCAAAGCCGAACGCGCGGGTACGCGATTGCTGACCAATGCGGTGGTGTACCGGCTGGAAGTAGACGCTCACGACAACATCATTGCTGCGCTCTACAAAGACCCGGACGGCAACAGTCATCGGGTCACCGGCAAGTATTTCGTGCTGGCGGCCAATGCCCTGGAATCAGCCAAAATCCTGTTGATGTCGACCACCGACAAATTTGCCAGTGGCCTGGCCAACAGTTCAGACCAGGTAGGCCGTAATCTGATGGATCACCCCGGCACTGGCATAACCTTTCTGGCCAATGAGCCGCTCTGGCCGGGCCGCGGGCCGATGGAGCTGACCTCGATTGTCGATCACCGCGACGGGGATTTCCGGCGGGAGTGGGCCAGCAAGAAGTTGCACCTCAATAACCAGTCCCAGACGCGCAAGGCCACAGAAAAAGCCTTGTCGATGGGGCTGGTGGGCAAGAAGCTGGATGAAGAAATCCGCTACCGGGCCGCGCATACGGTCAACATCAACAGTTTTCATGACATTTTGCCGGAGCCGGACAACCGCCTCGTCCTGTCAGACCAGAAAGACCCGCTGGGCCTGCCCCGCATGGAAATCACCTACAAGATTGGGGATTACACCAAGCGCAGCGCCGAACATACGCATGAGTCCTACGCAAAAATTGCCCAGTTGTTTGGCGGGACCGAGGTGACGTTTGATGACAAATTTGCCCCCAACAATCACCTGATGGGCTCGGTCATCATGGGACAAAACCCCAAAGACTCGGTGGTCGATGGCGATTGTCGCGCGCACGACCACGCCAATCTGTATCTGGCTACCAGCGGGGTGATGGCGTCGGCCGGCAGTGTGAACTGCACGCTGACCATCGCCGCGCTGTCCTTGCGTATTGCCGACACGCTCAAGCGCCAGCTTGGGCGCACCACCAGTTAAGACGGGAGCGCTACCATGACCTGCCGTCTTCTTCGCCCCTTTGCCCTTGCGGCCCTGATGCTTGTTTCTGCGCTGGCGCAGGCTGCTGAGGTCAGCCCGGAACAGATCAAGCGCGGCGAGTATCTGGCCCGCGCCGCCGACTGTATTGCCTGTCATACCGTGCCGCGTACCGGCCAGCCGTTTGCGGGTGGTTACGGCATTGCCTCGCCGTTGGGCACTATTTATTCGTCCAACATCACGCCGTCCACTTCGGCCGGGATTGGCAACTACACGCTACAAGATTTCGACAACGCCTTGCGCCGGGGCATCCGCAAAGATGGCGCGCACCTCTACCCGGCCATGCCCTACACCGCCTACGCCAAGCTGCAGCCAGAAGACGTCGAGGCGCTCTATGCCTATCTGATGCATGGCGTGAAACCGGTAGATGCCCAGCCACGTCGCACGCGGTTGCCGTTTCCGTTCAACATCCGGCTCTCCATGGCCGTCTGGAACAGCTTGTTTCTGGACCCACGGGTTTTCCAGCCAGAACAAGGCAAGAGTGAGGACTTCAATCGCGGCAAGTATCTGGTAGAAGCACTGGAACATTGCAGCGCCTGCCACACGCCCCGCAACATGCTGATGGCAGAAAACCCGGACGCGCCATTTGCCGGCGGGCAACTGGGTGCATGGTATGCGCCCAATATCACCGCCGACCCCGTCAGCGGCGTTGGCGGCTGGACCCAGGCGGAACTGGTGCAATACCTCAAAACCGGCCATGTCGCGGGCAAAGCTGCGGCCGCCGGCCCGATGGCCGAAGCGGTCTCTGACAGCTTAAGCCATCTGACCGACCCAGACCTGCAGGCCATGGCGACCTACCTCAAAACCATCGCCCCCATCCGCAATACCGCCGACAGCAAACCCGCCTGGGCATGGGGTAGCCCGGCCAATGACGACGATAGCTTGCGCGGTACGGCGGGCGTCACCCAAAGTAACCGCCCAACCAGCGCGGCCGAATTGTTCAGCGCCAATTGCGCCAGTTGCCATCAAGCCAATGGCATGGGCACGACCGACACCGCCTACCCATCGCTCACCAACAACACGGCGTTGGGACACCTTAACCCCAGCAACCTGATCGCCGTAATCCTGAACGGGGTAGACCGGCCACTGCCGGACGGCCACCACGCCTTCATGCCTGGTTTTGGCCCCGGCAGCCTGATCAACCCCTTGTCGGATGCGGATATCGCCACGCTGGCCAATTACACGTTGCAACGGTTCGGCAACACCAACGTCCACGTCACGCCCGAGGAGGTCGCTGCCTCGCGAAAAGGCGGTGAGCCGCCACTGCTCGCCAAATTGCCCCGTGTATTGCCGGTCGTGCTGATGCTGTTTGCGCTGTTGCTGATTCTGGGCGGCTGGCGCAGTGCGCGACAGCGCAAATTGCGCCATGTAGCGCGCCCCTCTCCCACGCCACGCACGCCTTGAGCCAGCGCGGGTAGCGGGCAAAACTGTGGCATACTGACAAGCCACGTATTGCCCCGCAAACCCGCGCATCAGTGATCCTGAATGACACCCACCCAGTTTTCCGCCCTTTTCGTTTTCGCCCTGGCCGCCAGCGTGCTGCTGCAACTGTGGCTGGCCGCACGCCAGATCAACCACGTGCGCCGGCATCGCAACGTTGTGCCAGAGGCTTTTGTCGGCAGCATCATGCTGACATCGCACCAGCGCGCAGCCGGCTATACGGTTGAGAAAACGCGCTTTGGTATGGTGCATACCGTCTTTGAAGCCATGGTGCTGGCCGCCTTCACGCTGGGTGGTGGCATTGAATGGCTGATGCAACTGGCGCAGCACTGGTTTGGCACAGGCATCGGTGCGGGCGTCGCGATGATTGCCATGGTGGCGATCATCCAGACGCTGCTGAGCTTGCCGTTTTCCTGGCACAGTACCTTTGGTATCGAGGCCAAATATGGTTTCAACCAGAGTACGCCGGGCATTTTCTGGGGCGACCTGCTCAAAACCGCCGGGATCGCCGCTGTTCTGGGCCTGCCGCTGGTGACCTTTGTATTGTGGCTGATGCAGCAAATGGGCGCGCATTGGTGGGTTTGGGTCTGGGTCACCTGGATGGGCTTCAGCCTGTTTGTAATGTGGGTGTTCCCCACCTGGATCGCGCCGCTATTCAACAAGTTTGAACCGCTGCCCGACGAAAGCCTGCGGTTGCGCATTGAAGCGCTGTTGACCCGTTGCGGCTTTATTGCCAGTGGCATTTTCATGATGGATGGCTCCAAACGCTCCAGCCATGGCAACGCTTATTTCACCGGGCTGGGCAAATCCAAGCGCATCGTATTTTTTGACACCTTGCTCAAGCAACTGGACGGCGACGAAATTGAAGCCGTGCTGGCGCATGAGTTGGGACATTTCAAGCGCCGCCACATCATCAAGCGCATCGGCTTTACTTTTGTGTTGATGCTGGGGCTGTTGTGGTTGTTAGGCCAATTGATGCAAACACCCTGGTTCTACCATGGCCTTGGCGTGCAGACCCAGGCGACCGCCAGCGCGCTGATCCTGTTTTTCATGGTGCTGCCGGTGTTTACCTTTCTGTTTGCGCCACTGGGCTCCTGGTTGTCGCGCAAACATGAGTTTGAGGCCGATGCCTACGCGGCAGAACAGGCCTCGGCCAGTGATCTGATCAACGCGCTGGTCAAGCTGTACCGTGACAACGCCTCCACACTCACGCCAGACCCGTTGCATAGCGTGTATTACGACAGCCATCCGCCAGCCAGTCTGCGCGTTGCCGCCCTCAAACGGCTGGCCTGACGCATGACAGACAGCGCTCGCATCGTCGCCAGTCATGGCCGTGTTTATATCGTCGAAACCGCCACCGGCCAGCGTCTTTCTGCCAGTGCCCGCGGCAAGAAATCTGACTTTGCCTGCGGTGACCTTGTCGATATTCAGGTCCTCAATGGCGAGCAGGCGGTCATCGAGAAAGTCCAGCCGCGCCAGTCGCTGCTGTACCGTTCGGACCAATGGCGCTCCAAACTGATTGCGGCCAATGTCACCCAGATTGTGATCGTCGTGGCGCCAGTGCCCAGTTATCTGGACGAGTTGATCGGCCGCACGCTGATTGCCGCAGAATCGCAGGACATCTCACCGCTGATCCTCTTGAACAAGTGTGATCTACCCGAAGCCGCTGCGGCCCGGGACGCACTCGCTTATTACGAAAAGCTGGGTTACCCGCTGCTGGCACTCTCTGCCAAAGAAGATGCCTCGCCGCTACGCGAGCGTTTGCAAGGACATATTTCGGTACTGGTGGGGCAATCGGGCATGGGTAAATCCACCCTGCTCAACGCGCTGATTCCGGAAGCGGGTGCGCGGGTCAACGACATTTCCACCGCGCTCGATAGCGGCAAGCACACCACCACCCATGCCACGCTGTACCACCTGGATAGCCAGTCAGACCTGATTGATTCTCCTGGCGTACAGTCTTTTGGTCTGGCCCACATCAAGGCAGAAGCCCTGCCGGGCTTGATGCCGGATCTAAGCCCCTTTGTGGGCCAATGCCGTTTTCACAATTGCCGACATCGTCAGGAGCCCGACTGCGCCATGCGCCAGGGCGTGACCGACGGTGCGATCGCACCCTCCCGGCTTGCTTTGCTACAACGCCTGCAAGATGAGCTTGCGCAAGGAAATGCCTGGTAAAAACTCCAAAAGCTTACGAGCGGGTTGCCGAGTACGGGTCATTGATATGACAATCAGGTAGCGAAAGCGCCTGCCCATACGCCCGCTACACGTCTGTCGCTGCATGACGCACCCGATTTGTTATATTGATATTGCCGTAATCTGCAGCCCTGCCAATGCCCGCACAACGCGCTATGCATCTTTACAAACAGACCCAGAACGCCGGCGACGACGATCGGGTTACCAGGCATGCGCCGCTGGTCAAGCGGATCGCTTACCACATGGTGTCGCGCCTGCCGGCCAGCGTGGATGTGGAAGACCTGATCCAGGTCGGTCTGATGGGGCTGATGGAAGCCGCCCGCAATTTCGACCCCGGGGCTGGGGTACAGTTTGAAACCTTTGCCTCGCAGCGCATTCGCGGGGCAATGCTGGATGAATTGCGCAATGCCGACTGGGCCTCACGCCAGACGCGGCGCAATATGCGGGAAATTGAAAACGCACTGTCCACCCTGGAACACCAGTTAGGCCGCGCCCCGTCTGAAAGCGAAATCGCCCGTTCCATGGGGCTGCCGCTGGATGAATACCAACGCATGCTGGCCGATGCGCGCGGGCACCAGCTGGTGTACTACGAAGATTTTGAAGATGAAGACGAGCACAACAATTATCTGGATCAGGTCGCCGCAGATCACTCTGCCAACCCGTTTAACCAGATTGCGGATGCCGGCTTCAAAAGCATGCTGGTCGAGGGCATCAAGAAATTGCCGGAGCGGGAACAACTCGTCATGGCGCTGTACTACGATGAAGAACTGAATCTGAAAGAAATTGGCGCCGTACTGGGTGTCACTGAATCAAGAGTCTCACAACTGCACAGCCAGGCCATCGGCCGGTTGCGCGCCCAGCTCAAAGACTGGCTGCATCGCTGATTTTCTGACCATTGAACATTAAAACAATTAAAGAAAACGCTTTTTCAGCCGAAATAAACTGAACAACAAAGACCTTCCAGGCGCATGGATAAAATCAGTGTCATCGGCCTCTTGCTTGGCCTTGTTGCCATTACTCTTGGCCAATGGCTGGAAGGCGGTCATATCGCCTCCCTGCTGCAATTCACCGCCTTTTTGATCGTCATTGGCGGCACCGCGGGCGCCGTCATGCTGCAAAGCCGCGTGGTGGACTTTGTCGCCGGGATGCGCATGGTCAAATGGGTCTTCGTACCCCCTGTTCACGATTTCCGCCGCATTCTCAACACGCTGACGACCTGGAGCCAGCAAGCCCGCCGCACGGGTCTTTTGGGGCTGGAACAGTTTGTCCAGAGCGAAAAAGACCCCTTCGTCAAACGCGGTTTGCAAATGCTGGTCGATGGCGCCGAGCCAGACACCATCCGTCACGCCATGGAACTGGACATTGACGCGTGGGAGTTACACGCCCGCGCTGCGGCCAAAATCTGGGAAGCCGCTGGCGGCTATGCCCCTACCATCGGCATTCTGGGTGCGGTACTAGGTCTGATCCACGTGATGGAAAACCTCTCGGACCCCTCTCGCCTCGGGGCCGGCATTGCGGTGGCCTTTGTGGCCACCATTTACGGTGTGGGGTCGGCCAACCTGATCCTGCTGCCGATCGCCAACAAGCTCAAATTTCATATCGGTACGGAAGTACGCCGCCGCGAGATGCTCACCGAAGGCCTGATCACCATCGCCAACGGTGAAAACCCGCGCATGATGGAAAGCAAGCTGGCTGCCTATCTGTAATCCCGCCACGCAGGTGTCTTAACCGTGCGACACCCGCCTGCCACCTGACCGGTGGCTTGCCACAATATCAACGATTTACAGCCGGCGACGCCTGTCGCTGCCAGCTTGTCGTTATAATCCCCAAGTCTGAATATTCCAGTCCACTGCTCCAGGAAACATGGCTTTCTTTCGCAAGAAAAATGTCTCTAACGCCTCTTCGCGTTCGGCCTTGCCGCCGCAACTGGCGAACGTACTGCGCGAGTCGTGGTGGCTGCTGCTGGTTGCAGCCGTGCTGTATCTGGTGCTGGCACTGGCCACCTACCACAACGCCGACCCTGGCTGGTCACACAGTGCCACCCGGGCAGATATCCACAACCGTGGCGGCGCATTTGGCGCGTATCTCTCTGATATTTTGCTGGCGGTCTTCGGCTTTTCGGCCTGGTGGTGGGTCGCGTTTCTGTTTGCGGCGATCTGGTGGGGCTATCGCCGGCTGGATCGCGTGAGTGAATCCTCCCGCCCGGTGGTGTTTCTGGCCTGCGTGGGTTTTCTGGCCATCGTGTTGTCCAGTTGCAGCATGGAAGCACTGCGGCTGCACTCCATCCATTTCAACCTGCCGCTCTCTCCTGGCGGTGCACTGGGGCTGGCACTGGGCGGCTGGTTGTATCACGGACTGGGTTTTACCGGTGCCACTGTGCTGCTCGCCGCTTTATGGGCTGTCGGCGTTTCCCTGTTTACTGGCTTGTCCTGGCTGGATTTGATGGAACGCATCGGAGCCATCGTTGAATGGGCCGTCCTCAAAGTCATTGATACCTGGCAGGCAGCACAAGACCGGCGCATTGGCCGGCAAGCCTCTGTCGCGCGTGAAGAACGCGTGAGCGTTCAAAAGAAGAAGAAAGACGAAGCGCCGCCACTGGTCATTTCCGAACCGGTTATGGAAATCCCGGTGGCCAAGGCCGTGGTCAAGGCAGAAGAAAAGAAAGCCGCGCAAGAACTGAAAAAAGCTGCCCAGCCCTCACTGTTTGAATTTACCGATTTGCCGCCCGGCGAAGCCAGCCTGCCCGCACTGAGTCTGCTGGCCGCACCCATCGCCGCGCAGGAAACCATCAGCCATGAAACGCTGGAGTTCACCAGCCGTTTGATTGAACGCAAGCTGGCTGACTTCAACGTGGAAGTCAAAGTCATCGCCGCCTACCCTGGCCCGGTGATTACCCGCTACGAAATCGACCCGGCCACGGGCGTGAAGGGTTCGCAGATTGTGAACCTGATGAAAGACCTCTCCCGCGCTTTGGGTCTGGTCTCTATCCGCGTGGTCGAAACCATTCCCGGCAAGACCTGCATGGGTCTGGAACTGCCGAACCCGACGCGCCAGATGATTCGCCTCTCGGAAATCCTCAGTTCCGAACCGTTCCATGCGCAGAGTTCCAAACTCACCATGGCCCTGGGCAAGGACATCACCGGCAAACCGGTGGTCACCGACCTCGCCAAAGCCCCGCACATGCTGGTCGCCGGTACCACCGGCTCGGGCAAGTCGGTCGGCGTGAACGCCATGATCCTGTCCTTGCTGTACAAGGCCACGCCGGACGAAGTGCGCTTCATCATGGTCGACCC
>NZ_JACHHN010000007.1:90193-259952 GCF_014202765.1 Silvimonas terrae | reverse complement strand
TTACCCGTGTGAAAGTAGGACATTGCCAGACACCCATTAGAACGCCCGTACAGACAACTGTACGGGCGTTTTGCTTTGTGCGCTCCCGCAATGCACTCCCCCTGCGCGTTCCGCGCTGCCGTTGATCGGCCACCTGTACCCATTCATTTCGTTTGCATAAATTTAAAGCTCATTCACTCTTTGGCTTATGCGTTGTGATGGGTGCAAACGAAAAGGCGGTCACGCCCACAAATCTGGAGTTGTTCCGGTCTGCCAGCCGCATGCTGCAAAGCGCGGACCCGGATGAGCGCCATTGCGCGCTGGAAAGCTTCCGCTATCTCTCTGGCGCGGGTCTGGCCAAGGCAAGTTTCAATCTGGCGGTAGCGTATGTACGTGGTCATGGCGTAGCAACAGACAAAGCCATAGCGGCGGATTTCATGTTACGGGCGGCACGGCAGGGCTATGCCGGCGCCTACGAACCGCTAGCGCGCATGATCGTCAATGGCGATTTGCTGGAAAGCAGAGACCTGATCCAGGAAGGGCGTCATTTTGTGGCGCGGGTCTGGTATTTCCGCGCCCTGTGTGATGGTGCGGCCAAGCCGCGAATGGCGGGTTTGATTCCATATTCCGTCATGTACGCGGCCTTGGGACCAGTGCGCTATCACTAGCGATTCGTAAATGTCATAAGCAATGCGTTAGACTCACAGGCATGTCCGCCGCCCGGTCACGCGCGGCATTTATGGTTGTCGTTTAGTGGATGCGCCTGCATGAGTTCCCGTTCCCTGCCTTATTTGCCCAGATTCATTGCCCCCACCCGTTACACCGATCCGGCCGCAGCGCTGGCGCAGGTGAAGCTGATTTATGAAAACAGCGTCAATCATTTGCGCGATGCCATGCAGCGTTTTGTGACAGGCGAAGACCTGGGCGGTCATGTTCGGGCCTGCTACCCGTTTGTGCGCATTCAGACGGATACCGTGGCGCGCTCCAACGAAGCGGATAGTGCTCATCTGAGTTTCGGGTTTGTGGCAGGCCCGGGTTATTTCGAAACGACCCTGACCCGACCTGATCTTTACGCCGATTACTATCAGGAGCAGTTTCGGCTGCTGCTGCAAAATCATGATTGTGAACTGGAGATTGGCACCAGTTCCCAGCCGATTCCGGTGCATTTTTCGTTTGCCGAGCATGACTACATTGAAGGCACGCTCAGCCCGGCCCGGCGGCAATTGATGCGCGATATGTTTGACCTGCCAGACCTCTCTGCCATGGATGACGGCATTGCCAACGGCACCTACGACCCGCGTCCGGGCGAGCCGCAACCGCTGGCCTTGTTTACCGCGCCGCGAATCGATTACTCGCTGCATCGGTTGCGCCATTACACCGGCACGGTGCCGGAACATTTCCAGAATTTTGTGCTGTTCACCAATTACCAGTTCTACATTGATGAGTTTATCCGGCTGGGTCAGGAGAGCATGAATGACCCCAACAGTGATTACATTGCCTTTGTAGAGCCCGGTAATGTGATTACCCGTCGGGTAGGGCTGTCTGCAGAAGCGGGCGATGCACTGGGTGCTGCGCCGCCGCGCTTGCCGCAAATGCCGGCGTATCACCTGATCCGGGCGGATCGCAGTGGTATTTCCATGGTGAACATTGGCGTCGGCCCGGCCAATGCCAAAACCATTACCGACCACATTGCCGTGCTGCGCCCGCATGCATGGATCATGCTGGGGCATTGCGCAGGTTTGCGTAACTCGCAGCAACTGGGTGATTACGTGCTGGCGCACGGCTATGTGCGGGAAGATCACGTGCTGGATGAAGACTTGCCGTTGTGGGTGCCGATTCCGGCGCTGGCAGAAATCCAGCTTGCGCTGGAAGCCGCAGTGTCAGATATCACGCGTCTGAAAGGGCCGGAACTCAAGCACATTATGCGGACAGGTACGGTGGCGAGTACCGACAACCGCAACTGGGAGCTGTTGCCCGATAACCGACCCCAACGCCGCTTCAGCCAGAGCCGGGCGGTGGCGCTGGATATGGAAAGTGCCACCATTGCGGCCAACGGTTTCCGCTTTCGCGTGCCCTATGGCACGTTGCTGTGCGTGAGTGACAAACCACTGCATGGCGAGATCAAGTTACCTGGTATGGCCAACCAGTTTTATCGGGAACGCGTGGATCAGCATCTGCGGATCGGTATTCGCGCCATGGAACTGTTGCGCGAACAGGGCGTCGATCAATTACATAGTCGCAAATTGCGCAGCTTTGCCGAAGTGGCCTTCCAGTAACAGGGGGCCGGGCTGCTGTTTACCACATATCGGCCCAATGCACGCAACAGCATCAAGATTCGGGCAAACCGGCCGAAAAAGGCAGGATAGATACCGTGTGCTGGCCCGTGTCACCCGCGGCGCCAGCACCTGATTACCGGGTGAATTGTTTTACGCAAGGCCTGCCGCGCTGGTTTAGTGGGCCTCGAGAGGAGAACAACGATGTCAATCAGTGCTACCAGTCTGAGTAATCAGGCCACCCAGCAAAGTAACAACAGCAACACCACCAACAGTGCCAGCCAGATCGTTGAGGAACCGGATAGTTCGTTGACGGCAACGCCGATGGATTTGCAGGTACCGCAAGAGAGCGTGACGTTTGAGTACTCGCAAACCACGGTGAGCCTTACCTATACCGACCCACGCAAGATGCAGGGTCAGACGACTGGTTCCGGCGCTGACAGCAGCAGTGCAGATAGTACTGACGGGACGTCATCGACCAGCACGCCGACGGATCTGGCTTCGATGATCGATCAGTCCAATCAGAAGGTGCAACAGTTCATCGACATGCTGGGCAATATGCTCAAGCAGCAGGGGCTGACGTGGTCCAAGGTGGTGAGCGGTGAGCAAAAACTCAGCGCAGACCCACAGACCATTGCGGCGGCCAAGCAGGCCGTCTCGCCGGATGGTGAGTTTGGTATCAAGAATACAGCCGACCGGATTCTGAATTTTGCCAAGGCGGCGGCGGGTAACGACCCGACCAAACTGGCGCAACTGAAAGATGCGATCCAGCAAGGCTTTGACAGCGCCGCCCAGTTTTTCGGGGGCAAGCTGCCGGATATCAGTAACCAGACTCATGATGTGATCATGAATGAGCTGGATAAATGGTCGCAGAACGGGATTCCACAAGGGGATGTCAGCTTGACGGATGACGACGTGAACGCGGTCATCAATCCCAAGAATGCAGACAGTAGTAGTGGGTCGTCGGGAAGCGCTGCAAGCGCCAGTGCCTCGAGCAGTACCACCGGTAGTTCGATTTCCACTTCCGCCTGAACGAGTGGATCAGTGAATGAGTGTCTAATGACGGCGAGCCAAAGTGCTCGCCGTTTTCATAGTTGCAGATAGCCGTAATCCGCGGCTTCCTGTTCCATTTCCGCGACCACATTGCATACTGAATCGGGCAACACGCTAAAGCCGGTAATCCCGAATGGGGCCAGTGCAGCGGCCTGGTCCGGGTTGGCACAGGCATGGGCCAGTGCCAGGCGCATCATCCACAATTGATCTGGTGAGGTGGAAAGCGCAGTAATCAGCGGTAGCCCTGGCGAAGGGGCGGTCTGACCGATCACGCGAATGCCGGTGGCGGCCTCGGGTTGATGTCGCTGCAACAAGGCCAGCGTGACGCAATCAATCGCGGCGATATCGGCCTGGTTATCCCGGATGAACTCAATGGAACGGGCATGGCTGCCGGTGGCTACCGCGCGGCCAAAGAACTGCCCACCTACCGACAGCGGCGCGATCAGTGCGCGCAGGCTGTTGTAGCCAGAGTGTGAATCACGGCTGTTATAGGCCACCGTGGCACCTCTGAAGTCGGTCAGGCTGATGCGTTTGTCGGTGGCGCGTACCACCAGCATGCTGCAATAAAACGGGCCGTCACAACCCTCTGCGTCGTAATGGAAATACCCCACGCTTTGCACTTTGTCTTTCAACACGGTCATCAGCGGGTAACTGCAGGTCTGGCTTAGTAGTAAATCCGGGTCTAACCAGTGTTCCACCAGGTGATCGGGCCAGATGATTTCTTCCGGCGCGCCGGTGATTTCGTGGTTGATCAATTCCGCTTTGAGTGCCAGCCATAATCGTGCTGTGTCCCCTGGCCCGGCAAAATACATGGGCAATGAAACCTTCATATTCGGCCTCTATCCATTTGCGCACTGGCGGGCGATGCGCTTGTTATGGGGCGATTGTGCGGTGTCAGTCGCCATGGTTGTGACCGGATCATCAAACGCTCAAACGCCAGATCCGTCACGACCGCCAGCAGCCCCACAAGCAGGGCTCCTTCTACAATATAGGCCGTATTAAAGCCGCTCAAGCCCACAATAATGGGCGAGCCCAATGTCGGCGTCCCGACTGTAGAGGCAATGGCGGCAGTGCCGATATTGATGATGACGGAGGTGCGTACGCCAGCCAGGATCACCGGCAAGGCCAATGGCAGCTCAACCTGCCAGAGCAGTTGCCGGCGGCTCATGCCCAGCCCGCGCGCGGCTTCCAGCGAGGGTGGGGGGACAGATTCCAGACCGGCAATGGTGCTCTGGACAATGGGGAGCAAGCCATACAGCGCCAGGGCGATCAGCGCTGGTGCAGGCCCGAAACCGATCAAGGGGACGGCCACCGCCAACACCGCCACCGGCGGGAAGGTCTGGCCGATGGCCACCACGGTTTCGAGCAACGGGCGAAAATCCCGGCCAGTTTCCCGGGTAACAAACAATCCGGCGCTGCAGCCCAGTATCACTGCTATGGCGCTGGAGACACCCACAATCCACACATGGGCCAGCACCAGCGCCGGAAACGAGGCTTGCTCATACAGCGGGCGTTCCTGTTCCGGGAACAAAGCATGAAACAGCGGCCCCAAATGCGACATGCCAAACGTCAGGGCCAGCAGCAGGCCGGCAGACCAGAAGAGCGGGTCCAGCCACCAGCGGCGTGTCGGGTTCATGCGGCGATATCCAGCAGATCGGCCACATGAATGCTGCCGATGGTATGGCCATGTTCATCCACCACAGGCAGTTGTTCGGTGCGGTTGGCGATCAGGGCAGAGAGCGCTTCTCGCAGTGTGGCTGTGCCGGTGATCGCTGGGCCTTCGATATGCTGATCCTGGCGCATCCGGCTGGCCACTTGATCCAGCGCCAACAGCTTGAGGCCCACCTCGCTTCGGCCCACAAAGCTGGTGACAAAATCAGAAGCCGGTTCCAGCAGAATCTGTCGGGGAGTGCCGTCTTGCACAACACGGCCGCGATCGAGCATGACAATGCGATCGGCCAGCAACAGCGCTTCATCAATGTCGTGCGTGACCAGCACAATGGCCTTGCCGGACACTTGATGAATCCGGGCGATTTCTGTCTGCAAGGCGCTGCGGGTGACCGGATCGAGCGCGCCAAAGGGTTCATCCATCAGCAAGACTTCCGGGTCTGCCGCCAGGGCCCGTGCGACACCGACACGTTGCTGCTGGCCACCTGACAGTTGATGCGGGTAACGTCGGCTGAACTCGGCCGGCGGCAATCCCAACAAATGAAGTAGCTCTTCGACACGCGCCGCAACGCGGGCTTTGGGCCATTTGAGTAGCGCGGGTACGGTGGCAATGTTCTGCGCCACGGTCCAGTGCGGAAACAATCCGATCGACTGAATGGCATAACCCATGCGCCGGCGCAGGTCCTCTTCCCGGAAGCTGCGGATTTCCTGGCCAGCAAACAGGATGCGGCCCTGATCGTGTTCCACCAGCCGGTTAATCATCTTGAGCGTGGTCGATTTGCCCGAGCCAGAGGGGCCGATCAGGACCGTGAATTCGCCATCAGCCAGACGTAAAGACAGGTTATCCACCGCGACAAAATCGCCAAAGCGTTTACCCACCTGTTCAAACTGGATCATTGCCCGCGTGCTCCCAGTAGTGACACCAACAGTTTGAACACGGCATCCGCTGCGATGGCCAGCGCAATCACCGGCACAGCGCCCAGCAACACCAGATCCAGCGCACTGCTAAGCAAGCCCTGAAACATGATTGCCCCAAAGCCGCCAGCGCCGATGAGCGCGGCCACGGTGGTCAGGCCAATGGCCTGCACCGTGGTGATGCGCAGGCCAGAGAGCAACACCGGCAGTGCCAGCGGCACTTCCACCTGCCAGAACACCTGGCGGCGCGACAGGCCCATGCCGCGCGCGGCTTCCACCACGGCTGCCGGCACTTGCTCCAGCCCTGCGGTGGTACTGCGCGCCATGGGTAACAAAGAATAGAGCGTGAGCGCGATCACGGCCGGTGTGACACCGATGCCGCTGACACCCAGTTCTCCCAACAGCGGCACATGGGCGGCCAGCGCTGCCAATGGTGCGATCAGCAGGCCAAACAAGGCAATGGACGGGATGGTCTGGATGATGTTCAGCACGGAAAACAACGGCCCGCGCAGGCCGGCGCGGCGAAAGGCCGCGACACCCAAAGGAACGCCAATCAACAAGGTGGGAACCAGGGTGGCTGCCACGATGGCCAGGTGCCGGAGGAGCGCCGCATCAAACACGTCCTGCCGGTTGGCGTATTCCTTGAGCACGGACAGTTCCGCCAGCGCACCAGAAAACAGCAACACCACGCCGGGGGCCAGGACGGCCAGGGCGACCAGGACGGTGTCGCGCGGATTGAGTTTCAACCGCCCCAGCGCATCTGCCGCAGCCAGCCAGCCCAGCACCCACAGTGCCCAGGTGCCACCGCCAAACGAGGTCCGGCTGTAACTGGAATCCGTATTGGCGAGGGTACGCGCCACGTCGCCGCCCACCGCCAGCAGGCCAGCCAGCCAGGTGGCACAGGCGAGAAGAACAACGACCTCACGCGCTGGGCGCGGCGAAACAAAGGAGGCGACCCCCAGCAGCAGCGCCGGGATCAGGATCAACACATGCCAGCCCGTCAGGCAGCTCGCCAACGTCATGCCGACACCGGTCACCAGCCGGTTCGGCGCATGGGTGAGCAGCGGCCATTGCCACGCCGCCATCGCACCCAACAGCCATAGCAACAGCAGCACGCGGTTGTGGACGGCCTGCACTTACTTCACAAAGCCTTTTTGTTTGAGGTAATCCGCCGCCACTTTTTTGGCATCCTGCCCTTCGATGGCGATCTTCGCATTCAGGGTTTGCAGCGTGTGGCTATCCAGACTCTGGAATACCGGGGCCAGCGCAGTCTTGATCGCGGGATATTTCGCCAGAACGTCGGCCCGCACAATGGGCGCGGGGGCATAAATAGGCTGGCTGCCCTTGGGGTCATCCAGCGTCACCAGACCGAGTGCCGCTACCGGGCCATCGGTACCATAAGCCATGGCGGCGTTCACGCCGGACGTTTGCTCCGCAGCGGCCTTGATGGTGACGGTGGTATCGCCACCGGCCAGCGTCAGCAGCTGCTCCTGCTTGAGTTTGAAGCCGTAGGCGTTTTCAAAGGCGGGCAGGGCGTCCGGGCGTTCAATGAATTCGGCCGATGCCGCCAGCTTGAACTGGCCGCCCCCGTTGATCCATTTGCCCAGATCGGCCAGTGTTTTGAGTTTGTTGGCGCTGGCAACATCCTTGCGCACCGCAATGGCCCAGGTGTTATTGGCCGGCGCGGGCGTGAGCCAGACGAGTTTGTTTTGCTGCAAATCCAGGGTTTTTACTTTGTCGTAACCCGCCTGCGCATTGCGCCAGGCCGGGTTTTTTTCATCCGCGAAAAAGAAAGCGCCGTTGCCGGTGTACTCCGGATAAATATCGATCTGCCCGGCGGTGATGGCACTGCGGACCACCTTGGTGGTGCCCAGCTGGATCTTGTTTTCTGTCTTGATGCCCTTGGCCTCCAGCACTTGCAAGATCAGATTGCCCAGCAAAGAGCCCTCGGTATCGATCTTGGAGCCGACGCGCACCGCGCTATCGGCCTGCGCCAAAGACAGACTCAGTGCCAGAACAACACCCAGTGCGTGGCGGCAAACTCGCAAATTCATCGGTCTTCCTTCAATGGGTTTACAGGCTTGAGGTTAGTCACTACAGCGCGCCTGTGCCGGTCAAAACAGCAGTCGGGCAAGATTGAATGTGTTTATACGCCCACACGTAGCGCGGGGTAAACCGGAGGGTCGACAGGCGTCAGGGCATGGCGGCGCAGCAAATAACCGTAGCCTGGTATCAGAAAACCGCCATTACGAAATAGATAACCGGCCCGATCCTCGTGGTAGACGGTGGCGAGGCGATACCACGGCAACGCAGGGTGGGCATGGTGGACCGCATGATAATTGTTGTTCAGATACAAAAGCCGCCAGAACCAGCCCGCTTCATTGATCACCACCCTGTGCGCCGGCACTGCAGCGGGGCGATGTTCATAGAGCGAGCGCAACATGGCCAGCCCTAATGCAGGCCATGCCACGCCCAGCAGATAGCGCCAGGCGGATATCCCGCAGGCGAGGTCCAGCCACAGCAACAAGGCCAGCACGGACAGGCCGTGCCAGGCCCAGAGCCGCCTCAGTCTGGCCGGTCCGCGCCACAATGCCGCCACCGCCTGGCGGGCCAATGCCACAACCGACAGCAAAGGCCCTATCACAATACGACCGGGCGCCGTGCGGCTGGCCCTTTGCGCTGGCTGCAGTAGCCATGGCAAGCGATCAAACACGGCGGGGGCCAGATAGTTGCTTTCCGGATCGATCCCCGGATAGGTCAGGTGGTCTTCACGGTGATGCGCCAGGTGGGTGTGCCGGTATAAATCATAGGGATACCACACCGCCAATGGCGCCAGACCCAGCCAGCGATTGACCCGTGCCGAGCGGGTAGGGTGACCGTGCAGCAACTCATGTTGCAAGCTCATGTACCAGGTCACGACCAGCGTCATGGCGCCATGCCAGAACCACGGATTGAGGGTACGTGCCCACAGCGCCAGTGCCAGCCAACTGCTGTAGATCAGGATAAGCAGCAGCCAGGTGGGCCATTCGGCCAGAAGATAACGGGCTCTTGCGGGCATAACCATGCCTGTGACGGGTTGACTTGCACGACTATAGGGTGTTGTTTTTATTTCATAAAAGAATATTAATTCTTATTGATATTTCTTTTTGTGCGGCAGCAGGAGTGGCGCGTCAACGCCCTCTGACAAGGCAGGCCCGATTACCCGTGTAACCAGGCTGTCACGATGTTTTAATACGACGCCCGGCGTGATATACCAGAACCGGGAGCCTAGCCTATGCTAAGTTCATACTTCAACACAGCCCGCGTTCGTGCTTACCCAGTCCGGCGCGGCGGAGCCCAGGCTTGCATACAGAAACATCTCCTTCTACCGCTGTTTACCTGCTGACGGGGCGGGAGTCTGACCTTGCCCCGCTGGATAAACAACTGGTGGTTTTCGGTTTCGAGACCACCGTGTTTGATCATGCCACGGCCTTGTTGGCCGCCATGCATGGCAAGCCGCCGTTTGCGGTCATCCTGGACGCTCAGACCGAAGGGCTGGATCTGGAGTTTCATGTTCCCCTCATCAAACGCCTGAGCAAGGGCCCGCTGTTTTTGTCGTCCACCGGGGAATCGGTTTCACGCCAGATTGCCTTGTTGCGCCTGGGTATTACCGATTTTGTTGCGCGGCCGCTGCCGCTGCAAAAGCTGGTGGCGCGGCTGGATGAACTGCTGGATCAACGCCGGCCAGAGCCGTTCCGGGTACTGGTGGTTGATGACTCTGAAGCCATGCTGCACTGGCTGCACAAAGTGCTGCATGGCGCCGGCATGGAAGTCTTCAAAACCCGCAGCCCGCTGGATGTCTTGCTGATGATGGATCGGCATCGCCCGGAAATCGTCATTCTGGATGTCTATATGCCAGAGTGCTCGGGCAACGAGATGGCGCATATCATTCGCCAGCAGCCGCGTTTTGATGGCATTCCCATCATCTTTTTCTCGACCGAAGTCAGCCGCAACAAGCAGTTGGTGGCGCGCAGCATGGGTGGCGATGATTTCCTCGTCAAAGACACGCCGCCGGAAGATCTGGTTGCGGCAGTCACCATCACCTGTGAACGTTATCGCCGTCTGCGCCAATGGATGACGCGGGACAGCCTGACCTTGCTGCTCAACCACACCACGCTGGTGGAACATCTGGATCAGTCTATCCAGACTTGCGCGCGCAATGGCGATCACCTGACCTTTGCCATGATCGATATTGACCACTTCAAGTCGGTCAATGATGAATACGGTCACCTGACGGGCGATTATGTGATCCAGAGTCTGGCGCGTATCTTGCGGCACACTGCGCCAGGGCAGGCGCTGATTGGCCGTTACGGCGGAGAGGAATTCGGCGTTGCGCTGCCGGGCATTGCGCCCGTGCTCGCTTCCCGGTTTATCGACGCCGTGCGCTTGCAGTTTTGCGCGTTCCCGCAGAACGGCAACAACAGCACGTTCCACGCCTCGTTCAGCGCGGGCGTTTCTACCCTGACGCCGGGGTTGACCACCCAGCAATTGATGGAAAACGCGGACCTGGCGCTCTATCAGGCCAAGCGTAACGGGCGTAATCAGGTGGTGCTGTACAACGAAGCAGAACACGCCCGCCAGGAGCACGGCTCCCACGCTCGCTGAATGGGTTTCGGTACCCACCCCGCCGGCCATATCACATCGCCCGGATGACGCCCCAGGGTGGCGATGGTTGCCGGGGCCTGCCTGGCTGCATGGTTAGCCCGGATTCTCGCTGCGCGGGCTACAGCGGTCTGGCGCAGGTGTTCCACAGTGTGATCCCCCCATTTGTATCAACCCTGATATATTAAAAAATTGATATTGAGAATAATTCGCATTACCATGTGCGCAATTTATTAATCGCACAGACCAAGAAACCCGCCATGAAATCTCGTCCTCGCTGGGCCAGAACGCCCTGCGCCAGCCTTGTTTGCCCTTTTTCAACCGCCGTTTTGCTGAGTTTCGCGGCACCCGCGTTTGCCGATGACGCTACTGCCTTGCCGGAAGTCAACGTCACCGCAACGCAGCAACAGAGTGAACTGGCCACTCCCTCAAGCAGCGGTGCGCTGGGTTCGCGCAAGGTCATCGACACCCCGTTCTCGCAAACCGTGGTCAGCGGTCAGGACATGGCAGATCGGCAGGTCCGCAAGCTGGGCGATATCTTTGCGGCGGATGCCTCTGTCTCGGACAACAGCGACGCCAACAGCGCCTGGGCCAGTTACCTGACCGTGCGCGGGCTGCAACTGGACTGGCAGAACGGCTACAAGATCGACGGTCTGCCGTTCATTGGCTACGGCGTAAACCTGCCTTACGAACAGTTTGACCATGTCGAACTGCTCAAGGGACTGTCGGGTTTTATGTATGGTTTCGGCGCGCCTGGTGGCGTGGTCAATTACGTGACCAAAAAGGCGGAAGGCACGCCTGTGCGTAGTATTGATATCGGTTACACCAATGACAGCGTACTGACCGAACACGCCGATATTGGCCAGCGTTTTGGCGAGGGCAATATGTTTGGTGCCCGCGTCAATTACACGCATGAAGGCGGCGATACCGTCACCGGCGGCCACACCAACCGCAACTCGGTCTCGGTAGCGCTGGATGCCCAGCTGACCGATCGCTTGTCGACCTGGTTCAATATGTTGAACCAGCAACGGCGCTCGGATAACCAGCCGGCCTCGCTGAGTTTTGCCACCTACCAGGGTAGTGGCATGCCGGGCACGGTGCCAGGCGACACCAGCAATCTCAATAGTGACGGCCAGCATCTGTACACCGGTCTGCAACTGTATACCGCAGGCGTGCAATATCAGCTCACTCCGGACTGGCGTCTCTCTACCCGTTACAGCTACAGCGAATCCACTCGGGATCGCAACGAAAGTACGCTGTACCTGAATGACGCTTCGGGCAGCTACAGCGACTACCGCTGGATTGGCAAGGAAGCCAACCGCTTCAACTACTGGGATGCCATGGCAGAGGGCAAGGCACAGACCGGCGCGATCAGTCATCAGATCACGGCCGGCGCCTCCTGGCAGCAGCAAGCCAATTACTATGGCGCCAATGCGTTCTATGGTTTGCTGGGCACAGGCAATATCTACGCCGCCAACAGCAATAGCATGGGCGATCTGGCCGGGCTGAAGACCTACCACGACAGCGACATCACCCAGAAAGCCCTGTTCGCCAGCGATACGCTTGGCTTTGGCGAGCATTGGTCTGTCCTGGCTGGCCTGCGTTATACCAACTACGAGCAGAACTCATTCAGCGCCAGCGGGGCCAGTACCGCGTCTTATGACAAGAACGGCGTGACCAGCCCGACCGTCGCGCTGATGTACAAGTTTGATCCGGCCACAACGGCCTATGCCAGCTATGTGGAATCGCTGGAGCAAGGCTCGACGGTTGGCAGCACCTACGCCAACGCGGGCGCAATGCTCAAGCCATTGAGCAGCAAGCAGTACGAACTGGGCTTCAAACATGACTCCAGCGTATTCAGCACCACTGCCGCCTTGTTCCGCATTGAACGCGGGGCCGAATACGGCAATGCCGACAACGTCTACGTGCAAGACGGTATGTCGGTGTTCCAGGGTGTAGAACTGGCCGGCACCTGGCGCGTTAACCCGCAATGGGAAGTCGGGGGTAGCCTGATGGGCCTGAAAACCTGGTACGGCGAAGGCAGCAGCAATCGCGGCAACCGCGTGGCCGGTGCCCCGGAATGGATTGCAGCCGGCCAAGTGCAATACAAGGTGGCTGGCGTGGCAGGTCTGAAGATTGGTCTGGATGGCAAATACACCGGCAATACCATGATTACCCCGACCGGCAGCCTGAATGCAGCCGGCTACGCGGTGTTCAATCTGGGCGCGGTGTACAACCTGCGTGCGGGCGCTTACGACTACACCTTGCGGGCCGGTATCGACAACCTGGCCAACCGAGAATACTGGGAGTTCCAGTACGCCAACTACGTCAAAGCGGGCGATCCCCGCACGGTCAGCTTGAACGCCGCGGTCAGTTTCTGAGCGTTTTGCGGAGCACCGACAGAAGAGGGAGCACCATGCTCCCTTTTTGTTTTTATGGTCGCCGCGTGTTACGGTAAACACGCATTGCCACATATCAAACAAAGCCCGTATCGTCCTGCATGGTCGGGCAGACCGTCAGCCGCGTTATCTCCATGAAATCATTCAGTCTTTTACCCAGCCGCCAGGAACTGGCGCTGATTCTGGTCACCGTCTTCTGGGGTGGTACCTTTTTTGTGGTTCATCTGGCCATGCAGCACGCCGGGCCACTGTTCTTTGTCGGCCTGCGTTTTAGCTGGGCGGGGTTGCTGAGTCTGGCCTTATGCCGTGGGCATTTGCGCGGGCTGACCCGGCGCGAACTCTGGGCAGGCTTTTTGATTGGGGTCTCCATCTTTTTGGGATACGGCCTGCAAACCTACGGTTTGCAAACCATTACCGGTAGCCAGTCCGCATTTATCACCGCGCTTTACGTGCCGATGGTGCCGCTGGTGCAATGGCTGGTGATGGGGCGGCCGCCCCATCTGATGAGCTGGCTTGGCATCTTTCTTGCCTTTACCGGTCTGATCTGCCTGTCCGGCCCGCAAGCTGGTTCGCTCAGTTTCGGCCCCGGTGAAATCGCCACCCTGCTTTGCGCGGTGGCGGTGGCTGGCGAAATTCTGCTCATTGGCCGTTTTGCCGGTCGCGTGGATAGCCGCCGCGTGACGGTGGTGCAGCTTCTGGTTGCTGGCGGGCTGGCGCTGTTGAGCATGCCCATTGCCGGGGAAGCCATCCCGGCGTTCTCCTGGTACTGGGCCTTGCCCGTGCTGGTGATGGGCGTGATGAGCATGGTGATTCAGTTCACCATGAACTGGGCCCAGAAAACCGTATCGCCCACGCGTGCCACCGTGATCTACGCCGGTGAGCCGGTCTGGGGTGGTGTGGTGGGCCGGATTGCCGGCGATCGCCTGCCGGCCCTGGCGATACTGGGTGGCGCCCTGATTGTGGCCGGTGTGCTGGTGAGCGAACTCAAATTTGCGCCCAAAAAAGTGACTGCGCCTGTCCAGCCGTAAATGGATTGCACACAAAAAAGCCGCCCCAGAAGGGCGGCTTTGTTTTGCAATGCAAAGGCGTTCAGTTTGCCTTAGGCTGCGGCCAACTGATCCGGCGCTGCCGGCTTGCCGGCACGGCGTCTGCGTGCAGCCGCACCAATCAGGCCCACCACGCCCATGCCCATCAACGCCCAGGTTTCTGGTTCCGGTACTGACGGCACCACAACGACGCCGCCACCGTTGCTGATGTTGAACCAGATGTGGCTATTGTTCACGATCTGGTTGATGTTGCTGGCCTGGGAAGAGAACAACACCTGCGCATCGCCAGCGCCGTTACCAAAACCCACCGCCGCTGGGGCACCGCCGAAGCCGCCGGAACCACCACTGGCGTCACCCGTGGTCCAACCCATTTGCTTGTAGAAAAAGCCAATCTGGCCCTGACCGGCCGGGATCACCGAGCCGTCGGCACGCAAGACCAACTGGAAGCTATCCAGTTTGTCGGTATGGACGCCGTAGTAGCCCACCTGATCCCAGGTCACATAGAGCGCACTACCATCATCACGGTAAGAGACGGTACCTGTACCGCGGGTATCCACGTCAGCAAAGTAAGGCGAAATAATCGGTACATTCACCCCTGTTGGCCCGGTCGGCGTGTAGGCCCCCAGGGCATTCAGAAAGGTGACATTGCCGTTATTGTTGATGTACAGGCTGTTGTAGGTCGTGCCGTACAGGGTGAAGTTGAAGCCCAGATTGATCAGGCTGCTGGAGCCGTCATCATTGGGGGTCATGGCCAGCGAGCCCAGGTTGTCGGTGTAGTAAGACGTGGACGGCGTGAGGGCAGAGTCTGGCAGAGTGGTCACCGTAGCATGTGCGGCGGCCGATAACATGATCGTGGTGGCAGCCGCGATCGCGAAGTGCTTATGTATCATGATATTTCCTCAATTTCCCTAACAAACTGAAATGCCGGCCATTTTCAAAGAGCCGGTCACAGGTTACGGGAGGCATTCCAGATGCCGCTGGATCGCTTCCTCATTTAATTCATCATGATTATACAATGCTTACTTGTAAATTAATGCATCCGTGCGTCTAGTGTAAATTTATAAAATGCTAATGTACTGATATCCCACCTGGACGTGTGATTTCGCGGGGTTTGGGGGCGTTACGAATGTTCGGGAGGGCAATAAACTGGTCGCAGTGGCCGTTTGTCGGAACGTCTGCCTGATCAGGCGGACCGCCACTGCCAGGTGGGAGCAGACAGAGAGTGGCTTACACCCGGCCGGATTTCTGCTCCACGCCATCCGCGCTGCTGACTGACCAGACACAAGCAGAAATAGCGGCGGGAAAAACCAAAGGCCGTAGGCCGCCGCGTGCAGGACGTCGCCCGCCTGACCCTGGGCACTCAGTCAGGCCCGCGCCTGCGCTGAACAGGCCTGGCTGGATCTTCAATTGAACCACCACGTGCGCTTGCCCACCGCTCAAGCACCCGTGCAAAAACAAAAAACCCGCAAGCTCATCGCTATGCGGGTTTTTTGTTTGTATCTGGCGGAGGCCGTGAGATTCGAACTCACGGAGGACTCACATCCTCGGCAGTTTTCAAGACTGCTGGTTTAAACCACTCACCCAGACCTCCGGTTTGAGGGGCGTATTCTAGCGGTAATCGGGCCTGCCGGGTAGGGGCTAGACCGCGACTTTTTCCAGCACGGTAAAGCGTGTCAGCACAGCGTTGCTGTTTTGCTCAATGGCCGGGGTGAGTTTGATGCGCCAGGCCTTGCCTTGTGCCGCCAGCTGAAACTCCCGTTCTTCCGCAAAATGCGCTTCTGGCACGATGATAAAGCGGCCATGGTTCGGGTTCAGGCTGTCTGGCGCATAAATGGCGGTCAGGCTGCGCTGGCCAGGCAGGGGCGTGAGTTCAACCGCCACGGGCGTTTGTGTCAGGGCTTCCACGCCCACATGCACGTCACCTTCGCGGGTTTTGTTCAGCCGGCGGACCACGCCAATGGTGAAAGGCTTGTTGCCGAAACCGGCGACACACAGCACTTCGCCAACTTGCAGTTTGTCGTCATCCACCGCGCGGTAAACCAGCGCAAGGCCACCGTCGCTTTCGTTTTCCACGGACCAGCGGGCTAGCGGCAGACCATCTTCCGGGCGCTGTCCGCGCAGGAACGCGGCGATATGATCCAGCCCGCGTACCACGCTGATTTTCTTTTCTGCCACCCGCCGTTCCTGCTTGCGGATCGGTTGGGGTACATCTTGCGACCACAGATTGACCATTTGCTGCAGCAACGCCACATTGCCCGGCGTGGCGGCGTCCGGCGGCAAGCTCAGCGCCAGCGGGTTGGCGCCTTGTTTGAGCTGGTCGCGCACTTCTTCCATATGCCGCACCAGCGCTTCTGTGCCCCAGTAGCGCCAGTTATCGCCCACCATATCGCGGCGCAGGCGTTTGGGGAGCGTAGAGCCAGCCAGGTTCACCGCAAACAATTGGTGATGCGGACGGATGTGTTTTTCAATCTGCAACAGGCCGCTCCAACGGGCCAGCCAGTGCGCCACGGTTTCAATCTGGCGCGGTTGCAATTTGTCTGGTGCCGCGAGCGAGAGCATCTGGGTTTGCAGATATTCGCCGCGAATATCGGTCATGGGCGCGCCATCCCAGGCGGCCAGCGGGGCGTCGGTGTAACCGCCTTCTTCGGCGTACAGATACAGCTTGTGCAGATTGCGCCAGGCGTTGGCTTCTACGTCCAGATAGCGCAGCCAGCACCACTTGGCGTGGGCACCGTAGTAGGTCATGGCGCGCAGGTTGAACTGGTGCAGGGTTTTTTCCTGACCACGCGCGCTGGTTTGCAGTGCCTGCTTGATACAGATGCGATAGGCGTCGCCCATCTCGCGCCAGAACGCCAGCATGGTCGGCAAAACCTGCTGCGGGCTGGCTTTGTCGTCCAGAATGCTGCCCTCGCAGATATTGACGAGATGGCGTTGCAGTACCCGGGCCTTTTCATCCAGATAGGGCACTGCCCGCGCCCGTTCCTTGAACGAGATGTCCGCGTTGGTGTTGAGCTGACGCAGCGCTTTGACGATCTCGATCTGCGCTTGCAGGATGTCGCTCTCTGGCAACTCGGCCATCATCAGCGTGGCCGACTTGTAATCGTGTACGCCCTCAAGAGAGCGATTGATAAACAGAGCGCTTACCAGTCCTTTGAAATCAAACATTGCTGGGCCTATCGAAACCAGGGCGTCGCTGCAGCTGAGCCATGTCAGCGAGCCGTTTTTTGTAGGAATAAACCGGTGCGGGGTTTTTCGTAATTTCTCCAAGATTAAGTCAAAAACTTACGATAATCAACCCGATATCAAGTAGTTATGAATTCGATTGCAGGCTTCTTCAAGCGTTTTGGTTGGCTGGGTGTATGCAAAACGTAAGAAATTGTCCTGGCGACCGAAGTCGTCGCCAGGCGTTACCGCGACTGCTTGCGTGGCGAGCAGGTTCTCGCAAAAATGCGCGGCAGAACGGCCCAGGTGACCGGCATCTGCCCACAGGTAAAACGCGCCCTGAGGTGTTGCAGGAATGCCGAAACCCAGTTGCATCAAGGCGCTTTGTAAATACTGGCGACGACCGTCGAGCACTTGCCGGCGCTGTTCAACGAGTTCCAGCGTGGCCGGTGCAAAGGCCGCCAGTGCGGCCCATTGCGCAGCAGTAGGGGGCGCCAGGAAGAGGTTCTGGGCCAGTTTTTCCAGTGCGGCCACATGTTCTGGCGGGCTGACCAGCCAACCTAATCGCCAGCCGGTCATCTGGAAGAATTTGGAAAAACTGTTCACTACAAACAGATCCTCGCCCAGGCTCAGCGCGGTTTCATGCGGGCGACCGTAGACCAGACCCTGGTAGATTTCATCCACAATCAGTGCGCCGCCCCTGGCATTGCAGGCTTGCGCCAGCGCTTTGATCTCCAGGGGTTCCAGCACCGTGCCGGTCGGGTTGGCCGGGCTGGCGACCAGCGCGGCCGCGGTATTGTCATGCCAGTACTGTTCAATATGCGGGGCCAGCAACTGAAAACGCGTATCGGCCCCGACGGGCACGTTGACAGGCAAACCACCCAACAAGCTGACGAGGTGGCGGTTGCATGGGTAGCCGGGGTCAGTCAGCAGCACTTCGCTCCCGTGATCGACCAACAGGGCCAGAATCAGTTGCAGCGCACCGGATGCCCCAGGCGTGACGATGATGCGGGCCGGATCAACCGTGACACCAAAACGTGTTTGATAAAACCCGGCAATGGCCTCACGTAGTGGCCAGATACCGCAGGCACCGGTGTAAAACGTCTTGCCCTGGGCCAGTGCGTTCAGACCGGCCTCAACAATCGGCTGAGGGGTTGGGAAATCTGGCTCTCCCACCTCCAGGTGAATGACATCACGGCCCGCAGCCTGCATTTGCTGGGCTGCCGCGAGGATGCGCATGACATGAAAGGGTTCGATTTGTGAGAGGCGCTGGGCGTAACGCATGAGTTCAATCCGGATATGCTAAAATGCCGGGTTTGGCAAAATATTGAATTTTAATCGCTTTCCGGCGCTATACGCTGGATAACGAGGAAAACGCGACACATGATTAGTACTTCCAACATCACGATGCAGTTTGGCGCGAAGCCGCTGTTCGAAAAAGTGAGTGTTAAATTTGGCGACGGCAACCGTTATGGTTTGATCGGTGCCAACGGCTGCGGCAAGTCCACCTTCATGAAAATTCTGGGTGGCGATCTGGAGCCCTCCGGCGGCAACGTCAGCCTGGACCCGGGCGTGCGCCTGGGTAAGCTGCGTCAGGACCAGTTTGCCTACGAAGACCAGCGCGTGCTGGACGTGGTCATGCAAGGTCACCACGAATTGTGGGCGGCGATCCAGGAACGGGATGGCATCTACGCCAATCTGGAAGCGACGGAAGACGATTACATGCGCGCCGCCGAACTGGAAGGCGTGGTCTCCGAATACGACGGTTACACCGCAGAAGCGCGTGCTGGCGCCTTGTTGCTGGGTGCGGGCATTCCCACCGAACAGCACAACGGCCCGATGAGCGAAGTAGCCCCAGGCTGGAAACTGCGGGTGCTGCTGGCGCAGGCCCTGTTCAGCAATCCGGATGTGCTGCTGCTGGACGAACCGACCAACAACCTGGATATCAACACCATCCGCTGGCTGGAAGAAGCGCTGAACGAGCGTGAATCCACCATGATCATCATCTCGCACGATCGTCACTTCTTGAACCAGGTGTGTACGCACGTGGCCGATGTGGACTACGGCGAGATTCGTATTTATCCGGGTAACTACGACGACTACATGCTGGCTGCCACGCAAGCACGTGCGCGCCTGTTGACGGATAACGCCAAGGCCAAAGAGCGCGTGATTGAACTGCAGGCGTTTGCCCAGCGTTTTGCCGCCAACAAGTCCAAGAGTCGTCAGGCCACCAGCCGTTTGAAGCTGGCTGACAAGATCAAGGACAATATGGTTGAGGTGAAGCCGTCGTCCCGGCAGAACCCGTATATCCGCTTTGAAATGGAAGACAAGCAAAAGCTGCATCGTCAGGCTTTTGAAGCGAACAACCTGTCCAAGTCGTTTGACAAGCCGTTGATCCAGTCTTTGTCCATGATCATGGAAGCCGGCGCCAAGCTGGCCGTGATTGGGGGTAACGGTGTGGGTAAATCCACGCTGATGAAGCTGCTGGTGAGCGAACTGGGCCCGGATGCCGGGAGCGTGAAATGGGCCGAAAAAGCCCAACTGGGTTACTTTGCCCAGGATCACGAGGCTGATTTTGCCGAAGACATCACCCTGTTTGACTGGCTCAAGCAGTGGACCCAGCCGGGTACGGATGATCAAGTGGTGCGTGGCGTGCTGGGCAAGCTCTTGTTCAGTGGCGACGACGTGCACAAGTCGGTCAAGGTGCTGTCCGGGGGTGAAAAGGGCCGCATGCTGTACGGCAAGCTGATCCTGGAAAACCCGAACGTGCTGGTGATGGATGAACCGACCAACCATATGGATATGGAGTCGATTGAATCCTTGAACCTGGCGCTGGAACTGTACAAGGGTACGCTGGTGTTTGTGTCGCATGACCGTCAGTTTGTGACATCGCTGGCGACGCAGATTCTGGAACTCAACGGCGACGGGACTTACACCTACTACGTCGGCGGGTATGAAGATTACCTGCACAGCCGTGGGGTAGAGATTTAAGCTCCCCTGCGGTGGTTTTCGTGGGTTGGAAAAAAGCGCGGCTTTGGCTGCGCTTTTTTTATTGGGCGTTGAGGGAGGGGGCCGTGCAGGCGCTTGCTACCGTGTAGCCCGGATGGCGCGAAGCGGGAATCCGCCCGCAAGAATGATGGGCCCGCCTCACCACTTCGTCATTCCCGTGCAGGCGGGAATCCAGTCCGCAGCCCAACGGGCTGCTTGCGGTGGCTTACCGAGACCGTACTAAATCGTCCTGAGTGGCATGCATACGTCGCAGCTGGATTCCGGCGCAAGGGGGCCGCCGAGGACCGGAATGACGAGTCAGTGGAATGCGCGTTGAATTGGCCGTTGCCTTTGCTTTTGACCTTCCCCTCCATCAAAGCCCAGCGCCGAAGGAGGACGGGAGACCTTAGGCTCCCGACCGACTGAGGGAAGCCCGGAGGGCCGCCCGGCTGGGTCGCCTTTCTTCTGGTTACTTTTCTTGGGGCCGCCGAGGCTGGCGAAGCAAAGAAAAGTAACGTGGGCCCGGCACCCCGGGTATCAAATGTTTTTAAAAGGCCTGCGCCGAAGGCGCTAACTGGGGTTCGGGTTCCCTCCGCAGTCAAGGTGGATTGTCACTACCGCTCCGAATCCACCCTACGCCCCCCGCACAAAACAAAAAAGCGCGACTCAATGCCGCGCTTTTTTGGTTGTACCCGTCGCATCAACCCATCACACCTGCAGTGCCCCGGTCAAATCCCCCGGCGGCTGCGCGCCCCGTGCCTTGAACGCCGCATCCCGCTCCGCAATCCCTTCCAGCTTGGGCAGGCCATGTACGCGACTAATCAAGCGCAGGATGGAGGTCGTGTCATAGAAGGTGTGATCCACGTACCCGCGCTTGGCAAATGGCGATACCACCAGCGCCGGAATACGTGAGCCAGGGCCCCAGCGGTCGCCTTGCGGCGGGGCAACGTGGTCCCACCAGCCGCCGTTTTCATCATGCGTGATCACCACCACCATGTTCTTCCACTGCGGCGAACTCATCAGATGCATGAGGATGTTTGCCACGTGACGATCGCCCGACTCCACATCCGAATACCCGGCATGCATGTTCAGGTTGCCTTGCGGCTTGTAGAAAGTCACGGCCGGTAGCTTGCCGGCAACGGCGTCGGCCAGAAAACGGTTGGACATCGGGCTGTCGCCCATGCCGCCATCACGCAGGTGCTCGGCGCGGGCGGCAGTGCCGGGGCCGAATTGCTTGAAGTAGTTGAACGGCTGGTGATGGAACTGGAAGTTCGGCTGATCCGGGCCCCCCTTGCCATCCAGTGCGGCTTGCCAGCCACCTGCATACCAGGCCCAGCTCACACCCTTGCGTGACAATAGATCGCCAATGGTGTCGTAGCTTTGCGGCGGCAGGGTGGCCGGGTCTGCCGGGTCTGCCAGCGTTTTGTCGCCATCCGGTGCAGGCTTGATAAAGCTGGGCTGGTAGGGCGGGGCCATGGTGTTCACGGCATAACCATCTGGTGTCATGGCGCCGTCGTTGGCAAATTTGGGTTTGCCATCCAGCGCGGAAGCGGGGTTTTCCGCATGCAGCGTCAGGCGCGTGCCTTGCGGGCCACCATCCACCCTGGCGATCTTTTTGGCAGCCACACTGTTGGCCACATCGGGGTAAACATTGGGACGCGCCGTCACCAGAAATTGGTGGTTCATGTAAGAGCCACCAAACGCCGCCATGAAAAAGCGGTCGCACAGCGTGAACTGGCGGGCAATCTGGTACATGTTCAGGTTTTTGGCGGTCTGGTCGTAATACCCCATCACCAGACCGCCTGAATCTGCCCAGGCCGCAAACTGGTCATTCTTGCCGCCATTGATCTGCATCTGGTTCTGGTAAAACAAATGCCACAAGTCCCGCGTGATCACGGCTTCAGGCAGCGGCAAGCCTTCTGCATCCTTGAGCGGGAAGGGGGCATTGGGCAGCTTGTCGATCTGCTCTTCCTTGATCATGTAGTACTTGCCGCCGACGGTCTGGCCGCGTTGCACAAGGCCGCCCCAGATTTTGGGTAGCGTCGCCAGTGGCTGGCCATTGCGGTCGGTCTGGGTGTATTGCGCGGCGCTCAGGGAGGAGAGCGGCTCCAGCACGCCGGGGAAATCCGCATACAAGTTATTGAAGCTGCGGTTTTCCAGATAGATCACCACAATGTTCTTCACATGCGCATTCAGACGCGCATCCAGCGAGCCGCCCTGATGCTGTGGTCTGGCTTTGGCGGCGTCGGCTTCTTCGGCCACCAGCGGCAGCATGCCGGCCACACTGACGGCGGCGAGGCCTTCCAGTACGCGGCGGCGGGTGGGATCGGCGGGCAGATCGTCTGGATCAATCTGTTGGGCATCTACGGGCTGGGTCATATGCGCATCTTCTGGCTGATTGGCGGGATGGCTGTTCGGGGCAGGCCACCTGAACTGGTGCAGTTATAGCACCGCTGGGCGGTATGCCGGGCGCGGACAGCAGGGTAACATCTGGCCAGTGTCAATTTTTTTACCAATTGCTGTCATGTCGCTTCCTGCATTGAACATCATCGGCCCGGGCCGCCTGGCCCAAACGCTGGGCCGGCTTTGGCATGAACGCGCCAGCGTGCGTGTGGCTGACTTGCTGGCCAGAGATGCCGCTCGGGGGCACGCCGCCGCCGCATTTATCGGCGCGGGGCGAGTGGTGGATTGGGATGGCCTGACGCCCGCCGCCATCACCTTGCTGGCCACGCCAGACGATGCCATTGCTGGCGCTGTGCCCCGCCTGGCATCGCAGGTGCGGCCAGGCGACGTGGTGTTCCATTGCAGCGGTGCGTTGTCCAGTGCGGTGCTGGCGCCGTTGCGCAACGCAGGGGCGGTGCTGGCCAGCGTACACCCGCTGTTTTCATTTGCTGACCCGGCCCATGCCGTCACCCGTTTTGCCGGCACCTGGTGCGCGGCTGAAGGCGATACGGCGGCGCTGGACGTCCTGTTACCCCTGTTTGATCAGATCGGTGCGCAACGCTTTACCATTGCGGCTTCCGGCAAGCTCTTGTACCACGCTGGCGCCGTGCTGGCCTGTAACCACCTGGTGGCGTTAATGGAAACCGCGCTGCGCAGCATGGAAGGCGCGGGTATCCCGCGAGATGCCGCCTGGTCTGCGCTCAAGCCGCTGATTGATGGCACACTGGCAAATCTGGATCGCTACGGCCCGGCACAAGCGTTAACGGGCCCGGCAGCGCGCAATGACCTGGGTATTATTGCGCAGGAAATTGCCGCAACGACCGCGCTTGACCCGGCCACCGGCGAGACCTATCGGGTCTTGACCGATGTGGCGTTGCAACTGGCGGCCCGCAAGTCATGATTTTGAGTGCCCTGGCTGTCTGGCCGGGGCGCTGTACTGCTTTGTTACCTTTATTTGTTACCTTTACTGCTACCCGTTACGGAGACACGCATGGCTCACTGGTTTGAGAACAACGCGCTGGCCATTGGCAACACGCCGCTGGTCAAGCTCAACCGTATCACCGAAGGTGCTGGCGCTACCGTGCTGGCCAAGGTGGAAGGCCGCAATCCGGCGTATTCGGTCAAATGCCGTATTGGCGCCGCCATGATTGCGGACGCCGAACAGCGCGGTTTGCTTGGGCCTGGCAAAGAACTGGTGGAGCCCACCAGCGGCAACACCGGTATTGCGCTGGCCTTTGTGGCCGCGGCCAAAGGTATTCCCCTGACCTTGACCATGCCGGAAACCATGAGTGTGGAGCGGCGTAAATTGCTGGCCGCATTCGGTGCCAAACTGGTGCTGACCGAAGGGGCCAAAGGCATGAACGGCGCCATTGCCAAGGCCGAAGAGATTGTCGCCTCCGATCCAGGCAAGTACGTGCTGTTGCAACAGTTCAAGAATCCCGCCAACCCGGCCATTCACGTCGCCACCACCGGCCCGGAAATCTGGAATGCCACGGATGGCAAAGTGGATATCCTGGTCTCTGGTGTGGGCACGGGCGGTACCATCACGGGCGTGTCGCGTTACTTTGAACAAGAGCGCAAGCAAGCGCTGCATTCGGTCGCGGTCGAGCCAACCTCCAGCCCGATCCTGACGCAAAAGCGCGCCGGGCAGCCACTGCAACCGGGTCCGCACAAAATTCAGGGGATTGGCGCCGGCTTTGTGCCGGATGTCCTCGACCTGTCCTTGATTGACGACGTGCAGCAAGTCTCCAACGAAGAGTCGGTGGAATACGCCCGCCGTCTGGCGCGTGAAGAAGGGCTGCTTTCCGGCATTTCTTCTGGCGCGGCGGTGGCCGTGGCGGTGCGTCTGGCCAAATTGCCGGAAAACGCCGGCAAGACCATCGTGGTGATCCTGCCAGACTCGGGCGAGCGTTATCTCAGCTCCATCCTGTTTGAAGGCATGTTCGACGAAAAGGGCATTGCAATCTAACGTTATCCGCCCGGCCGGCGCGCTCTGGCGCTGGCTGGGCCACCTTGAATCTGTCTTCGTCTGGCCTCGTCCATGTCCCGTTCCTCAATCCCTGATTTTGCTCCGTATCGTGCGCCTTCGTGGTTACCTGGCGGCCATCTGCAAACGCTCTATCCGGCCCTCTGGCTGGGCAATCGCGGCCCACAGTTCCGGCGTGAAACCTGGCAGACGCCAGATGCAGACGAAATCGCCGTGGACTGGCTGGATGGCGATATCAAACAGCCCCTGCTGGTGCTGTTTCACGGGCTGGAAGGCAGCTCCCGCAGTCACTATTCCCTGTCTTTGTTTGGTAGTGCCAAAGAGGTTGGCTATCGTGGTGTGGTGCCGCACTTTCGCTCCTGCGGGGACTTTGACAACCGCCTGCCAAGGGCCTATCACGCAGGTGATTCGGTAGAAATAGACTGGGTGCTACGCCGTATCCGTCAGCACAATCCGGACGCACCCATTTTTGCCACTGGCGTTTCGCTGGGAGGCAATGCCCTGTTGAAATGGCTGGGAGAACGCGGTTCAGCGGCGTCTGAGGTGATTGATGCCGCCGCCGCCGTCTGCGCCCCGCTGGATCTGACCGAGTGCGGTGCGGTACTCGATAAAGGCCTGAACCGGCAAATTTACACACGCGAATTTTTGCGCACGCTAAAACAGAAAATGGGTGACAAACTGCGCCTGCATGGCGACGTCCGTGTTGACCAGAACGCCCTGCGCCGCGCGGTGACACTGCGCGAATTCGATAACCTGGTGACCGCACCGCTGCACGGCTTTCGCGATGTCGACCATTATTGGAGCGCAGCCAGCAGCAAGCCGCATTTGCGGGGTATTACCGTGCCCACGCTGATTATCAACGCAAAGAACGACCCCTTTGTCCCGGCCCATATATTGCCAAAGCAAAGTGAAGTCTCTGCCGCAGTCACCTTGCTGCAACCCGCCACGGGCGGCCATGTCGGATTTGCCGATGGCATGCCGCCCGGGCGACTGGCCTGGTTGCCGCGCACTTTGCTCTCGTTTTTTGATGCTCACCTGCCGGCCCATCAGGCCACTGCGCAGGTTCTTTGATCGAAGGAGTTCCAGCTTATGTCCCGCATCGACCGCAGCCTGTTCAAAGCCTACGACGTGCGCTCTACCGTCGACAAACTGACGCCGGAAGCGGCGTACCTGATCGGCCGCGCCGCCGGCAGCATGGTGGCACGTGCAGGACATACGCTGTTTTCGGTGGCGCGGGACGGCCGGCTCTCCAGCCCTGATCTGGCGGCTGCACTCACCCGGGGTTTGACCGACTGCGGCCTGACCGTGCTGGACCTTGGCCTTGCCGCCACGCCCGAGATGTATTACGCCGCACTCTACAAGTCCGAAGGCTGCGGCGCGGTGGTGACCGGCAGCCATAATCCGCCCAATTACAACGGCATCAAGATCATGGAAGGCGGCGTAACGGTGGGCGATGCGCGCCTGGCCGGACTGGCCGACCTGATTGAGGCCGACGATTTTGTGAACGGCCAGGGCCGGGTAGAACAACTGGATATCGCCGGTGAATACATCCGTGACCTGTGCGCGCAAAACACGCTCAAGCAACCGCTTTCCATTGTCATTGACTGCGGCAACGGCGTAACCGGCGCCAGTGCCCCGCAGCTCTATGAACAACTGGGCTGCAAGGTGCATGGCCTGTTTACCGAAGTCGACGGCCATTTCCCCAATCACCATCCGGACCCGCAAGTTGCGGCCAATCTGGTAGACCTGCAACAGGCCGTGATCCGGACGGGCGCGGCAGTGGGGCTGGCGTTTGATGGGGATGGCGATCGGCTTGGCGTAGTGACGAAAAGCGGCCGTATCGTACCGGGCGACCATATTCTGATGTTGTTCGCCAAAGCCATGCTGGAGGCGCATCCGGGCGGCCATGTACTGTATGACGTCAAATCAACCCGCGCCGTGGCCGTCTGGGTAGCACAACTGGGCGGCACCAGCGAGGTGATTGCCGTTGGCCATACCCACATGAAAAAGCGCCTGAAAGAAACCGGCGCGCTGGTCGCGGGCGAGCTGTCCGGCCACCTGGCCTTCGGGCAATGGCGCTTTGACGACGGCATGTACGCCGGTGCCCGCATTGTGCAGATGATTGCCGCCGGCGCTGACCTGGATGCGCTGCTCGACAGCATGCCGCAGTTTATTTCGTCGCCGGAAATCCAGGTTCCCGTGCAAGAAGACGGCCACGCCGTGGTGGCACGGATCGCCAAAAACGCCAGGTTCCCGAGCGCCAGCCAGCTGATTACGGTCGATGGCTTGCGCATTGAATATCCTGATGGCTTTGGCCTGATTCGCGCCTCCAACACCACGCCAGTCCTCACCTTGCGGCTGGAGGCGGAAAATGAGGCCGCGCTGGCCCGGATTGAACAAGAAATCAAAACAGCCATCGCACCCTTGCCCTGGCCGGTACAATAAGCGCTTTTGCACTCAGGATTTCGCCCTATGACCGCTCCCGCTCATCACGTGATTGCTGCCAATGTGGCGGCTGCCCTGGCCGAAGACATTGGTCAATGTGACTGGACCGCACAATTGATCCCCGCCGGCCACCCGGGCGTGGCGACGGTGATTGCGCGGGAAGAGGCGGTGATTTGCGGCCAGGACTGGTTTGAAGAAGTCTATCGCCAGGTTGATCCATCCAGCCGGGTTCTGTGGCAAGTGGCAGAGGGTGAGCGCGTGGCGCCCAACACCTTGCTGTGCCGGGTGGAAGGCCAGGCCCGTAGCCTGCTGACCAGTGAACGGGCTGCGCTCAATTTCCTGCAGTTGCTGTCGGGTGTCGCGACTGAAACCCGCCGCTACGCGGATGCCATTACCGGCACCCAGGCCAAAGTATATGACACCCGTAAAACCTTTCCAGGCCTGCGGCTGGCGCAAAAATACGCGGTCAAGGTGGGCGGGGGAGAGAACCAGCGTATTGGTTTGTACGACGGCATCCTGATCAAGGAAAACCACATCATGGCCGCCGGCAGCATTAGCGCCGCGCTCAAGGCCGCGCGGGAACTGGCGCCCTCCCAGGTGACCATCCAGATTGAAGTGGAAAACCTGGATGAGTTGAACGAGGCATTGCACGCGGGGGCTACATCAGTGCTGCTGGATAACATGACGCTGGCTGACATGCGCGTGGCCGTGCAGTCTTCCCGTGGCCGTGCGGTGCTGGAAGCATCGGGTGGAGTTGATCTAGAGCAAATTAAGGCCATTGCTGAAACCGGGGTAGACCGCATTTCCGTCGGAAAACTGACCAAAGACGTCCGTGCGATCGATTTATCGATGCGTTTTGCACTCTGAAACCAGCACTGATTTATGAGAAAAACGGAGCCTCACCGGCTCCGTTTTTATTTGTGTCCTTAGCCAGAAAGGCCTGCGCGAATAAAAACATCGTTTTTTTGTGAGAAACTGCGGCGTCAATAGTACACAGGTGTCCGTTTGCGTAGACTTATCGGATATATCCTATGTTCTTATTGCATGCCCGATGGGACGAAATGATGGAATTTCTGGACGCACACTGGCTGGACTTTTACGGCGACTGGTTCGAATGGGCCCAGGACAACCTGGATGCTGGGGGTGACGCGCAAGATCTGCTGGAGATCATGCTCAAAGCCGGGGTGCCAGCAGGGTTTGCAGACCTGATGCTGCAAGCCGCCGCAGCCGATGATGATGAAGCCATGCTGGAAGAGGGCGCCATGTTTGCCGAAACCGAACACCACGATCGCCGCGTACTGCATTAATACCCACCGCCCTGGCCGCTGCGCCGGTTCATGCACTGGCGCAGCCGCCGGGCGTGTCGTCTCCGTGCACAGGCCCGGTGGCGTTGTGGGCTTGTGTATCTGCTTGATGTGTCTTGCAAAGCCGGTCAATGGCTCTGGCCGGTCGCCTCGTTGACCTGCTTGTCAGAGGCAACAGTCATCTGCCTGTCATTGACGCCAAAGCCGCCAATACGCTATGTTCGCTGGATTTTCCGCCGAGTTTTGCAGCATGCCTAAAACAGTCAAACAGCCGGAGAATTTTGAAGCCGGTTTTGCCGAGCTGGAAGCGCTGATCGCCCAGCTTGAGTCTGGCAACCTGGCACTGGAAGCCTCGCTCGCATCCTGGCAGCGTGGTCAGGAGCTTTTGCAATACTGCGAAGGCAAACTGGCCGACGCCGAACGCCAGCTCAAGGTCCTGGAAGGGGACCGCCTGCAGACCCTCAAAGTGGATGGGGATCAAGCTTGACCGACTTCAAGGAATGGATGCGCGACGTTCAGACGCGCATGGAAAATACGCTCGAACACGCACTGCCACCGCTGTCGCACGCGCCCTCAAGACTGCATGACGCCATGCGTTACGCCGTGCTCGATGGCGGCAAACGGGTGCGCCCCCTGCTGGTTTACGCCGCTGCGGAACTGGTGAACGGCAGTGCGCCCTGTACGGCCGCTGCCGCCGCCGCTGTGGAGATGATCCACGCCTATTCGCTGGTCCATGACGATATGCCGGCGATGGACAACGACGTGCTGCGGCGCGGCAAGCCCACCGTTCACGTGCAGTTTGATGAAGCCACCGCCTTGCTGGCGGGAGATGCCCTGCAAGCCCAGGCCTTTGATGTGCTGGCGCACGCCCCATTTGCCCGCGCTGCCGACCAGGTCGCCACCATGGCCGCACTGGCACGTGCTTCGGGTAGTCTTGGCATGTGCGGCGGGCAGGGTATTGATCTATACAGTGTCGGCCAGACACTGACTCTGCCCGAACTGGAATTGATGCATATTCTGAAGACTGGCGCGCTGATTCGCGCCAGCGTCATCATGGGCACGTATTGCGGCGAGCCCATGAGCAGCGAGGATCGGGCGCGGCTGGATCACTTTGCCAAGTGCATCGGCCTGGCTTTCCAGGTCATTGACGACGTGCTCGATGAAGAGTCCGACACCGCCACCCTGGGTAAAACCGTGGGCAAGGATGCCGCCAACCACAAACCGACCTACGTGTCTTTGCTGGGCCTGAAAGGCGCCAAAGACAAAGCCGCAGAACTCTTGAACGAGGCCTGCGCCGCGCTGGCACCCTTTGGCGAGCGTGCCGCCCGTTTGCAGGCATTGGCGGACTTTATCGTCGAACGCCGCAGCTAAAAAGAACAGAGTCATGACCACATTGCTTGATCAAATCAATTTGCCCGCCGATCTGCGCGCCCTGGACCGGGAAGACCTGCCGCAGGTGGCGGGTGAACTGCGCCAGTTTCTGCTGGACTCCATCAGCAGCACCGGAGGGCACTTTGCCTCTAACCTGGGCGCAGTCGAACTGACCCTGGCTTTGCATTACGTCTTTAACACGCCGTATGACCGGATCGTGTGGGATGTGGGCCACCAAAGCTATCCGCACAAGGTGCTGACCGGTCGCCGCGAGCGCATGGGCACCATGCGCCAGCAAAACGGCCTGGCAGGTTTTCCCAAGCGCGAAGAGAGTGAATACGACACCTTTGGTGTCGGTCACTCCAGTACATCTATTGGGGCCGCGCTGGGCTTTGCCGAGGCCGCCAAACTGCACGGCGAAAACCGTAAAGCCATTGCCGTGATTGGCGATGGCTCCATGACGGCCGGTATGGCGTTTGAAGCGCTCAACAACGCCGGCGACCGGGATGTTGACCTGCTGGTGATCCTGAACGACAACGAGATGTCGATCTCGCCCAATGTGGGCGCGCTCAACAACTACCTCGCCAAGATGCTCTCGGGCAAGTTCTACAACGGTTTTCGCAATGTGTCTGGCCGCATGCTGGACAAAGTGCCGCCGCTGCGGGAGCTGGCCAAGCGCAGTGAAGAACAACTCAAAGGCTTGTTCACCCCCGGCCTGTTGTTTGAAGAATTTGGCTTCAATTACATTGGCCCGATTGATGGGCACGATATCGACACGCTGGTCACCACACTGTCGAACATCAAGAACCTCTCTGGCCCGCAGTTTTTGCATGTGGTGACCAAAAAAGGTCAGGGCTACAAACTGGCCGTGGCCGACCCGGTCAAATATCACGCCGTGACCCCGTTCACGCCGGAAAACGGCATGACGGGCAAATCCAGCAGCAAGCCCAGCTTCACCCAGGTGTTTGGCGAATGGCTGTGCGACATGGCCGCCAAAGATGAACGTCTGGTCGGCATTACCCCCGCCATGCGCGAGGGTTCGGGCCTGGTGAAATTCGCGGAGCAATATCCCGCCCGCTACTTTGACGTGGGCATTGCCGAACAGCACGCCGTGACCTTTGCCGGTGGCTTGGCCTGTGAGGGCGTCAAGCCGGTGGTCGCTATCTACTCCACCTTTTTGCAGCGCGCTTATGACCAACTGGTACATGACGTCGCACTGCAAAACCTGCCAGTGGTGTTTGCCATTGACCGGGCGGGGCTGGTGGGTGCGGATGGCCCGACGCACGCGGGCTCGTTTGATTACTCGTTCCTGCGGTGCATCCCAAATATGGCCATTCTGGCCCCGGGCGATGAAAACGAATGCCGGCAGATGCTCTACACCGCCTTCCTGCATGATGGCCCCACCGCCGTGCGCTACCCGCGCGGCAGCGGCCTCGGTGCCACCGTTGAGGAGGAGATGACCGCCTTGCCCTGGGGCAAGGGTGAAGTCCGCCGCAAGGGCAGCAAAGTGGCAATCCTCTCCTTCGGCACCCGTCTGGGCGCGGCGCTGGAAGCCGGCGAAGCACTGGACGCCACCGTGGCCAACATGCGCTTTGTAAAGCCGCTGGACGACGCGCTGGTCGCAGAACTGGCCACCAGCCACGACTTGATCGTGACGGTGGAAGACAACGCCATCATGGGCGGCGCCGGCAGCGCGGTGCTGGAATCGCTCAGCGCCCAGGGCATCAAGATCGATACACTGCTGCTGGGCTTGCCGGATGGCTACGTGGAACACGGTGAGCAGCACAAACTGCTGGCCGATTGCGGGCTGGATGGGGCGGGTGTGACTGCGGCGATTCGCAAGAAGCTGGCTTGACTCGTTAGTCCGGCAAAACAAAAAACGGCCCTTTGCGGCCGTTTTTTGTTTGCTGATGTTCATCAAGAGCCATATCGCGGCCCTCACTCGCCTGACCCCTCACCGCACAACCCCATTCTTGCCGACATCGCCACCCCGGATTCCCGCTTTGCTCCATCCGGGCTACGGTGCTGCGCTCCGAATTCACCGTAAAGAGTGCTCACGTGTCGTCGCTGGATTCCGGCTCAGGGCCGGAATGACGAGTCAGTGGGGTGCGTGTTGAAGTGGCGGTGGCAGTGGCAGGGGCAGGGGCAGGGGCAGGGGCAGTGGATATTGCCGTTGCAGTTGGGGTTGTTTTTGACTTTCTCCCCCATAAAAGCCCAGCGCCGAGGGCGTGGAGGGAGACCCCAGGCTCCCGACCAACCGAGGGAAGCCCGGAGGGCCGCAGGGCGGGGTCGCCTTTCTTTGCCTACTTTCTTTGGCGAGGCAAAGAAAGTAGGGTGTTCCCGCCACCGCGGGTATCAAATGCCTTTCAAACCCGCGCCGCAAGGCGCTAACAGAGTTTCGGGTTTTACGGCAATGAAGGCGGATTGTCGCTCCGCTCCGAATCCACCCTACGACTGCTTTCTTTGGCGAAGCAAAGAAAGTAACGTGCTCCGGCCACCGCGGGTATCAAATGCCTTTCAAACCCGCGCCGCAAGGCGCTAACAGAGTTTCGGGTTTTACGGCAATGAAGGTGGATTGTCGCTCCGCTCCGAATCCACCCTACGACCTTTCCACGTCGCAGCATCCCGCCAGCAACCCCGGTATCAGGCTCGCCAACCCCCTCATTTCCCCGCCAACACCTTCGTCCGCGCCATACAGGCGCTCACCGCCTCAATCAAGGTACTGCGCAAGCCACCCGCTTCCAGCGCCGCAATGGCGGCAATCGTCGTGCCACCCGGCGAGCACACCTGATCCTTCAACTCGGCCGGATGCCGATTGCCATCGCGCACCAGTTGCGCCGACCCCATGACTGCCTGGCTGATCACACCATAAGCCTGCTGCCGGGGCATGCCGTGCTGCACGGCGGCGTCTGCCAGCGCTTCGATAATCACGCAGACATACGCCGGCAAAGAGCCCGCCACGGCAGAGAACACGTCAAACTGGCTCTCCTCAATAAATACGGCACGACCAAAGCTCTCAAAGATGTTTTGCGCCGCCGCGCGCTCATCAACCGATACCTGGGTAGAGGCACACAGTGCGCTCATGCCCTGGCCAATCTGGGCGGGCGTGTTGGGCATGCTGCGTACCACCTTGGTGTGTTCGCCGGCGTGGCGCTGTACGCGCTCGATCGGGTATCCCACGGCGACGGTCACAATCACGTGCCGTGGCTGCAGCAGCGGGCGTAACTGGGCCAGCATGGCGTCATAACCCTGCGGTTTGACCCCAACCACCAGAAAGTCTGCCAGGGCGGCGATTTCGGCCAGAGAATCAGAAGGCACCACATCCCATTTGTTTTGCAGGGCAATCAGTTTTTCGTGGCTGCGGTTGTAGCCGTGGATTTGCCAATCCGGGTGGGTGTGTTTAATACCGGCGATCATGGCGCCAGACATGTTGCCGGTGCCGATAAATCCGATCTTCATGGTGGAGAAACCTCGTGACGATGGCCTGGAAAACAACCATGTTAACCGTCTGGCATACCGCTGACATGGACGATTGCGTACAGCGGCGCGATGTACTCGCACCGGTTATCCACGCGCGGGCTGGACAAGCTTGTGTACGCCATGTGGGTAAGCGCCTCATCACCTTGATTTGCAAGGCTTTCTGGCCGCTGCCTGCAAAATGGGCAGCGTTGCAGCCCGATACGGCTGGGGATTATCCCCGCTTTGTCCGGGCTGAACTGTGCAGAGGCTGTGGATAAGGGCTTCAGGGTGCTGAGTCATAACGCTTTTTAAGCACTGATCAAAAAACAGGCAAAGGGCGTTTTGCAGGGTGTTTTCAGCAAAACCTGGGGATAAATCCGGCTGCCCTTTGCTGCGAGGCACCTCGCAAAACCAGGCTGCGTATGGTTTTCCACGGTTTTTGCGGAACAACCATGTTGGTGGTCTGTGGACAAGCGGGGCAGGCCGTTGACGCTAAACGGCTTTTTGGCACTGCCTGAAAAAGAGGCAATCCCAACGGGTTTTACACAAGATGCGGGCACAAGACTGTGCATGCCCTGTGGACAAGTGGGGCAAGTCCTTGTCCGCCCAGACATTTGTGGAGTGCGCCCGTTTTTTGGGCAATCTGCCAGGGTTCATAAGGGCATTGGCAGGTCGGTCACACCCTTTGTGGAAAAGAGTGGGTTGTCCACGCAAAACCCGGAACAAACATGTGTACGTGCTGTGGACAGATGGGGCAAACAACTGTTTTAGCGGCATTTTTACCACCTGCTTAAAAGAGAGGCAGCCGGCGCAGGGTTTTATAATTGTCGGCTTTGCTCCTTGCCCAGACGGAAACCCCTCTTTATGCGTCGCGCGCCAGAACTGTTGTTGCCTGCCGGTAATCTCGCCAAATTACGAACTGCCTATGATTTTGGCGCGGACGCGGTCTACGCCGGTCTGCCGCGTTACAGCCTGCGTGCGCGCAACAATGATTTCCGGCTGGAACAACTGGCAACCGGGATTGAAGAGGCCCACGCGCGCGGCAAACAGTTATTTGTGGCGGCCAATGTCTTGCCGCACAACGCCAAGGTGAAAACCTTTGTGGCCGATATGGCCCCGGTGATCGCCATGAAACCCGACGCGCTGATCATGGCAGATCCCGGTCTGATCATGCTGGTGCGGGAAGCCTGGCCGGATATGCCCATTCATCTGTCGGTGCAGGCCAATACAGTTAACTATGCCGGGGTGAAGTTCTGGCAGTCGCTGGGGCTCACGCGGGTGATTCTCTCGCGCGAACTGGGGCTGGAAGAAATCGCGGAGATTCGCCAGCAATGCCCGGATATGGAACTGGAAGTTTTTGTCCATGGCGCGTTGTGCATTGCGTATTCCGGGCGCTGTTTGTTGTCCGGCTACTTCAATCACCGTGACCCCAACCAGGGCACCTGTACCAATGCGTGCCGCTGGGATTACAAAGTCCACGCCGCAGGGGAGAGCGCCTGTGGCAGCGTGCCGCGCCATGATGCGGCTGACACCGAATACCTGATTGAAGAAGCCAACCGCCCAGGCGAATTGATGCCGATCATGGAAGATGAACACGGCACTTACATCATGAATTCCAAAGACCTGCGCGCGGTGGAACACGTGGCGCGGCTGGTGGAGATTGGCGTGGATTCGCTCAAGGTAGAAGGGCGCACCAAGAGCGCGTATTACGTCGCGCGTGCGGCGCAGGTGTACCGGCGGGCCATTGATGATGCCGTCGCTGGCCGGCCGTTTGATCCGACACTGCTGGCCGATCTGGAAGGACTCGCCAACCGGGGTTATACCGCCGGCTTTTTGCAGCGCCATCACAGCCATGAAACGCAGAATTATCTGGATGGCCACTCCCAGTCCCGCCAAAGCCAGTACGTGGGCGAGGTGCTGAGCGTGACCGATGGCTGGGCGCAGATTGAAGTCAAGAACCGCTTTGCGGTGGGCGACCAGCTGGAAATCATCCACCCGTCCGGCAATCAGGTGCTGGCACTGACCGCCATGCGTGATGGGGAGAACCAGCCTGTCAGTGTGGCGGCGGGCAATGGCGTAGCGGTGTCCATTCCGCTGCCGGCGCACCTCAACGGTGCCTTGCTGGCACGTTTGTTGTAGCAGCGGCGCTGGCGGGCTGATTGTCGCACTACGGCAAGCTGTCTCATTTCGTTATCATGGCGTTCTGATTACAAGGAGATAGTCCATGACTCATCGCGCCACAGACCCGAACGGGCAAGGAATCCAGAGCGCGGAGTGGTTCCGGCAGACCTATGGTGACAACGCCAAAGGCCGGTGCGAAATCTGCGATGCCGACATGGTGCTGCGGGTGGCCCACCCGCCACATACCGTGACCCACTTTGCCCACAAGGCAGGCAGCCGGTGTAGCTCGCTGGCGCAATATCGCCACGCGGTGTTTGATCTCAAGCCCTCTGCGCTGGACCTCGATAACGGCAAGCGTGTGCGGGCCTGGGTACTCAAAGAACTGTATCCGGTGTACCTGAAAGCGTATTCGCTGTCGGGCCGCAAACTGTCCTGGGGGGATTTCCAGCGCGCGCTGATCGATGCCAATACCCGTGGTATTTTCGATTACGCCGGGCTTGAGCCGCACTATCTGCCCTATTTGTTGCTGTGCCTGCACCCGGAACATTTTCACGATAAAACCACCTACGACACCATTGATGCCTACTTTGTGCTGCCTGCCGGCATGAAGCATCTGGATGACTTGTGGAGCAAGCGGGGCGAGGTCAAGCAACTGATATGGAAGGTCTCCCACATTGCGCGGCAGTCCCGGCGGGGCGCGCCGCAGTCGGTAGAAATGTTTACCGAGGTAGAAGCCATTGCGATTGACGATGCGCCGTTCTACATCCCCACCTGGGTGGCCTCGGCCCAGGCCAAGCTGGAACCCTTGCTGGCGTTCTGATCCATGGTTTGCGGCAGTCAAGTTTGACCTGCCGCAATACTTTATGTGAGCTGGATCAGGTGTTGTACTTACGCCGTAACCCTTATACGTCTTTTGCTTCCTGTCGGTGGGCCGCGTAACGTTACGCAAAATTGCATAAGAGCTGTTCACAAAACCGCACTGGGTATTCCGTCCCGGAATAAGCCACCCGGCTTTGTGACTGGCGCCAGAACAATACCCGACTCGCAGGAAGAATATCCATGACTCACCCCGTCAAGCTCGGGCTGATTGGTTGCGGCGTTGCGGCGCGCGAACTGCACTGGCCGGCCTTGCAGGCTGTGGCCGAAGAGGTCGAACTGGTGGCTGTGTGTAATCGCACCGCGCAAAAGGCCCAGCACTTTTCGGCCATGGCTGGCGGCGTGGACTGGTACGTCGGGTGGGATGAACTGTTGGCCAGACCCGATATTGAAGCCGTCGATATCGTTCTGCCCGCCACTGAAAACCTGGCAGCCACCCGCGCGGCACTCAAGGCCGGCAAACATGTTCTGGTCGAAAAACCCCTCGCCCCGACCGCAGAGCAGGCCCTGGCCATGCTGGATCTGGCCCGTTCCTGGCCGGATCGCGTCACCATGGTGGCCGAAAATTTCCGTTATGCCGCCGCGTTTGAGCGTATCCGCAACTGGCTCGATTCCGGCGAAGCCGGGCGGCCGTATGCGCTGAACTGGAACGCCATGATGCTGATGCACGAAGACAACCGCTATATCGCCAGCGGCTGGCGTTCTTCTGACGCCTTCCCCGGTGGGCTGGTGCTGGATGCGGGCGTGCATTACATGGCCGTGGTGCGAGACCTGTTGGGCGAGATTACCCGGGCAACGGCCAGCCCCAGCCAGGTGAACCCGCATCTGGGGCGTTACGATGGTGCGGCGTTCACCCTGAATACCGCCAGTGGTGCGACGGCCAATATCAATCTGTATTTCTCGGCCGCGGCGCACAGCGAATGGCGTCTGGTGCTGCTGGCAGAAAAAGGCAGCGCCACTTATGACGGCCGCACACTAGTCCTGAGCGACGCTGGCGGCCGCACCCGCGAATGGCGCCGCGACGACGATGACGGCTACGCCAGCGAGTTGCGTGCCTTTGCCCGCGCCATCCGTGGTGGCAAGCCGGTTGCCAGCAGCTTTGCCGCTGGCTGGCGCGACATGCTGCCCATCGTGCGGGCGATGGCGACACCGGGTCAGTGGGTTGATCTGGGCTGAACGCATGCCGGCGTGTGGGCAAGTCTGTGGATAAGCTGTCGACAAGCCGGTATGAATTGTGGAATTGTGGGTCAATCGTTCATCAAGCCTGTCCGGACCCGCCGTATGACCTCCACAACAGTACAAGACGATCATTTTCAATGGCTGGAAGAGATTGATGGCGTGCGTGCGCAAGCCTGGGTGGCTGAGCGCAATGCGCATGCCGAGGCCCTGCTCACCAGCCAGCCGCAATACGCCAGCATCAAGCCCCATATCCTCCAGACGCTCAATGCCAGTGACCGCATTCCCTGGATTACCCGGCGCGGTCAGTGGCTGTACAACCTGTGGCAAGACGAAGAACACAAGCGCGGTTTGTGGCGGCGTTGCACGCTGGATGAATACCGCAAGACCGAACCCGCTTGGGACATCCTGTTGGACCTGGACGCGCTGGCTGCCAGCGAACAGGAAAACTGGGTTTGGGCTGGCGCAACCGCGCTGGGGCCCGAGAGCCCGCAATGCCTGATCAAGCTCTCCCGCGGCGGGGCGGATGCGGTAGTGGTGCGCGAGTTCGACATCGCCCGCAAAGCGTTCGTCGATGGCGGGTTTACCCTGCCCGAAGCCAAAACCAGTGTCACGTGGATAGACGCTGACACGCTGTATGTCGGCACGGATTTCGGCGCAGGCAGCATGACGGACTCCGGTTATCCGCGCGTCATCAAACGCTGGCAACGCGGCACGTCGCTGGCGCACGCCACCACGGTTTTCGAAGGGCAAGCGCAGGATATCTCTGTGGGGGTGAGTATCGACCGCACCCCAGGGCACGCGCGCACCGTGTTCTATCAATCGCTGGATTTTTACAACGCCCGCGTGTTTGTGCTGACGGCCACAGGTGCCTTGCAAGCACTGGATGTCCCAAGCGATGCCTCCCCAACCCTGGCAGGCGCATTGCTGCTGGTGCGGCCGCGCTCGGCCTGGGTGCTGGCCGGACAAGTCATTTCAGCCGGTAGCCTGGTGGTCGCGGATGTGGATGCCTGGCTGGCGGGGCATCGTGAGATCCAGACGCTGTTCACCCCCACGCAGGCCCGCTCGCTGGCCGACTACACGCTCACCCGAAGCAGTGTGGTACTGCAATTACTGGATGACGTGGCGGGCCGGCTGGAACTGTGGACGCCGAACGCCGCTGGCGTATGGCAAGGCCGCGCAGTGGATGCGCCGTTTCCAGGCACCCTGTCCGTCAGTGCTTTGCACAATGTAGAGCTGGGCGCGGCTGATCCGCTGGCCGAGCACTATTTGTTGAGCTACACCGGTTTTCTCACGCCAGAATCGCTCTGGCTGGGGCAGACCGGGGATGATCAGCGTGAAGTTCTGAAGTCCCGCCCGGCGCAGTTTGATGCCAGCGGCTTGCAGGTTGAACAATTGTTTGCGCGTTCGGCAGATGGCACACGCGTGCCGTATTTTGTGATTGGCCCGCAGCAGGCCAGTGGCCCACGCCCCACCTTGCTGTATGGCTATGGCGGCTTTGAGGTGTCGCTGGAGCCCTGGTACTCCGGCGTGTATGGCCATGCCTGGCTGGCGCAGGGGGCGGTGTGGGTGGTCGCCAATATTCGCGGTGGCGGCGAATACGGGCCGGACTGGCATACGGCCGCCATTCTGCAGCACAAACAGCGCAGCTATGACGATTTTGCCGCCGTGGCGCAAGACCTGATCCGGCGCGGCATCACTACCCCCAAACAACTGGGCATCATGGGCGGCTCCAATGGCGGCTTGCTGGTCGGCGCCACGTTTGTGCAGCACCCGGAACTCTTCAACGCGGTGGTATGTTCTGTGCCCTTGCTGGATATGAAGCGCTATCACACCCTGCTGGCCGGCGCGTCCTGGATGGCGGAATACGGCAACCCGGACGATCCGCAGGCGTGGGCATTCATCCGCAAATACAGCCCCTACCAGAATGTGGTAGCGGGCACGGTCTACCCGGAAGTCTTGTTTACTACGTCCACCCGTGATGACCGGGTACACCCGGGGCATGCCCGCAAGATGGCCGCGCGCATGCTGGAACAAGGTCATCCGGTTTTCTATTATGAGAATACCGAAGGGGGGCACGGCGGCGCGGCTGATAACGAGCAGCGCGCCCATTTGCTGGCGCTGGAATTTGGCTTTTTGTGGCGGCAACTGGGTTAGAGAGCCCCTGCGCGCGACACTCTACCCGGTTGGCATTGCCAAAGCGGCAATCCGCAATGAATATGCACTTATCTGTCAGTCAAAGCTCACACCTGGTACCCGCGCATGAGTAGCAAACCGGCCTGGACAGAAACATTGCCTGGCGTTCCTGAAGAAGCTGCATCGATTTGCCGTTCGCTGTTGCAACAGCGCACCCTGGCCGGGATCGCGGCTTGCCTTGAGGCCGACAAAACCGTCTGGCTACAAGGGGATTGGGCCTGGTTTGTGCACCGCGATGACGTCTGGCAACAGATTGCCGGGGTGGATGATTTCCGGGTGTTTGTCGACGCGCTGCATTACAAATACCCGCACAAGGCCATCAAGGAGCTGGGTGGGCAAGCCTTCTTTACCGGGGACCCGCTGCATGCCGATGGCTGCCTGATTGTGCGCGGGCAGGTGGATCACTTTGTCGCCATGTGCGCGGCCGAAGTCTTTGGCCGCTCCATCCTCAGCCGGCATGCGGACCATCTGCAAAAGATTACCGAGGCGGTGATCCGCCTGGCCGATCTTGCCGCCAGTGAAACCCAGCTGGATGTGTTCCTGCCGCAAGTGCATGAGGTAATCGGCACGCTGATTGATGCCGAAAATTTCTTCGTTGCCCTGTATGACCCGGTACGGCAAACGCTGCGCTACCCGTACTTTGTCGACACGCTGGACGAAGACCTCCCCGATCCCAACGAAGACCTGCCGTTCACACCGGACGAAATCACGCTGACTGGCTGGGTGATCCGCAATGCCGAGCCCTTGCTGATTGATCGGGAAGGCATTCTGTACCGGCAGCGCACTGGCAGCCTGGGTGGGGAAGGGCCGGTGGCCGAGTCCTGGATCGGTGCTCCCTTGCGGGCGGCCAGTGGTGAAGTGATCGGCATGATTGCCGTGCAAACCTACCGCCCCGGCTATCGCTATGACGCGGATGACCAGCGGTTATTTCTGCTGACGGCCCAACACGTGGGGTTGGCGCTAGAGCGCTTTTTGCGCAAGGCATGGCTGGAAACCGAGGTTTCGCGCCGCACGGAAGAACTGCAACAACTCAACACCCTCCTGGTCTCGGAAGTCCAGGAGCGCGAGCGTGGCGAGGCGCTGCAACACGCCCTGTTCCAGATTGCCGAACTCTCATCGCGCCAGATCGACATGGCCGACTTTTATGGCCAGATTCACGCCATTATCAGCACGCTGGTCTACGCCAAGAACTGCTTTATTGCCCTGCATGACGAAGACACCGACATCGTCAGTTTTCCGTACTTTGTCGATAGCCTGGAAGACACCCCGGCCCCGCGCAAAGCCCAGCGTGGCCTGACCGAATACGTAATTCGCCAGCGCCGCCCCGTGCTGGTCAACCGCAAAAGCGCCTCAGACCTGGCCGTGGCCGGCGAGATTGACGCGCGTTTTCTCAACCGGGATGACAACTTTACCTGGTGGCTGGGTGCGCCGCTGTTTGAGAGCGACAATGTCTGCGGCGTGATCGTGATCCAGATTTACGAAGGCGAAGTCGAGTTTGGCGATACCGAAGTGGCGCTCATGACCTTTGTCTCGCACCACATCGGCACGGCGCTGGCGCGCAAACGCGGTACCGATCGCCTGCACTCTGCGTACCTGGAACTGGAAAAACGCGTTGCTGAACGCACCCAGGACCTGGACTCCGCCAACTCCCGCCTGCAATACGAAAACCGCCACGACGCGCTGACCGGCATCGCCAACCGCAACTACTTCATGCACGAACTGGATGCGGCCTGGCGCGGCTATGGGGTGTCGGAAGAACCGTTTGCGGTGATCTTTGCCGATATGGACCGCTTCAAACACATCAACGATACCTTCGGCCATATTGAGGGTGACGCGCTACTGATTGAAGCCACGCGGCGCATCGAATCCTGCCTGCGGGAAAACGACTTGCTGGCCCGGCTGGGTGGGGACGAGTTCGCCATTTTGCTGCCCGGCGTGGGTGATGCCGCTGCGGCGCAAGTGATCTCCCAGCGCATTCTGGATGCGTTTGATCACCCGATCGTGCTGGCGCGGCAATCGATCTTTGCCAGTTGCTCACTCGGCATCGTGATGGCCGAGCCGCAACTGCACCAGACGCCGCAAGATTTGCTGCGGGACGCCGATGCCGCCATGTACATGGCCAAAGCGCGCGGCCGGGATGGTTACGTGCTGTTTACCGGGGACCTGCGCGAACAAGCCGGGGATTTGCTGGAACAGGAAACCCGCTTTCGCAATGCGCTCAAGGAGCAAGACGCCATCGTGCCGTTCCTGCAACCGATTGTGGATTGCAAGAAAGGTGAGGTGGTGGCCTTTGAAGCGCTGATGCGCTGGCGCGGGCGTGACGGGAGCTGGACCCTGCCGGCGCAACTTTTGGCGGTGGCAGAAAACACCCGCCTTATCACCCGGCTGGATTATTACATGCTGGACTGGCTGTGCCGCTGGCTGGCGACCATGCCAGAAACCTGGCCCCCCATCCATCTGAACTGGTCCGGCCTGTCGCTGGTGCAACCCAATTGCGCGCAAACCATTCTGGACCGCATGCGCTCCTTCGGGATCCGGCCAGAGCGCTTGCAGATCGAGGTGACCGAGGGCGCGCTGGTCGCAGACCCGGTGCAGGCCAATCACACCATGCAGGCGCTGCAAACGGCCGGGGTGAAAGTGGTGCTGGATGACTTTGGCACAGGCTACGCCTCATTGTCTTATCTGCATCACTACCAGTTTGATGCCATCAAGATCGACAAAAGCTTCATGCTCTCGCTCGATAGCGATCCCAAGAGCGCCGCCATTGTCCGCTGCGTGATCCAGCTGGCCCAGGCGATGAATCTGGAAGTGGTGGCCGAAGGCGTGGAGACGATCACCACGGCAGATCAACTGCGGGCGATGGGCGCCACCAAATTGCAGGGCTTTTTGTTTGCCCGGCCCATCCCCATTGGCGACATTGACCTGGGCAAGCTGGCGCTGGATATCCGGGGCACCTGCGCACAAACCTGGGCGCTGGATCTGGTGGAAGTGCGGTAGAGGCGAGGAGTGGGGACCCTGGGCTCGTGGTTTGCCAGGGTAGTAGCCCGGATGTAGCGCAGCGAGAATCCGGGGTAGCGATGCGCGCAAGAACCTGCCACCAGTGCCACCCCGGATTCCCGCCTGGCGGCTCCATCCGGGCTACGTCGCTGGGCGCTGGATCTGGTGGAAGTGCGGTAGAGTCGAGGAGTGGGGACCCCGGGCTCGTGGTTTGCCAGGGTAGTAGCCCGGATGGAGCGTTGCGAGAATCCGGGGTAGCGATGCGCGCAAGAACCTGTCCCCAGTGCCCCCCGGATTCCCGCCTGGCGGCTACGTCACTGGTGAAAGTGCGGCTAGCATCCCTGTGACTCGTCATTCCTGCGAACGCAGGAATCCAGCCACCCGCCGCAGGTGGGCTGTCACCGGCAAGCCGTGCCGTTGTTCCGGCATTGACGCCCTGCGCCCACGCACGCCAACAAAAAGCCCGACCGTGAGGTCGGGCTTTTTGTTGTCCAGGCACGCTACAAGCACCTCACACCCGGTACCGTTCCACCTCACGCTGCATATCACCCGCCAATTGATGCAACTGCTGTGCTGCACCTGCGGTTTGCCTGGCCGAAGCGCTGTTGCCCTCTGACATCTGCGCAATGCGCTCCACCAGCTGCGCAATATTGCTGCTGGCTGCGCTCTGTTCCTGAATGGCGGTACTGATATCGTCCACCCGCTCCACCACATCGTTGGCACCGCGGCGGATTTCCACAATCGCCTGACCGGCTTCACGGGCGTGACCCACGCCATCTTCCATGCGTGACACCACTTCCTGCATCGACGACACCGCACGCAGGGCGCCATCCTGGATAGAACCGACGGTGGCAGAAATCTCCTGGGTCGAGGCTGAAGTCCGCTCGGCCAGCTTGCGCACTTCGTCGGCCACCACGGCAAAGCCACGGCCTTGCTCGCCGGCGCGCGCCGCTTCAATGGCCGCGTTCAATGCCAGCAAATTGGTCTGATCGGCAATTTCCTTGATCACTTTCACCACCGCGTTGATCTCGCCAGACAGCGTCTGCAGGCTGCCAATTTCATCGGCCGCGGTGCGCACGGTGCCGGCAATGCCTTCGATCCGGGTCACAGTCGATTCGATCACTTGCGAACCGGTCTTGGCCAGCTTGCCCGATTCCCGCGACAAGTCATTGGCTTCACCGGCGCGGTCTGCCACGTGGTTGATACTGACCGTCACTTGCTGCACGGTCGCCGCCATATTGCTGGCCGCTTCACTGGTGCTGGTGGCGTTGCCGGACATTTCGGCGGCAGAACGGGACATATCGGTCGCTGCGCCCGCCACCTGGCGAATTTGCTGGCTGATGCCTTGCAGACTGGTCTGCAGGCCATCGAGCAACTGGTTGAAGGCCCGCACGGCGGCGCCAATTTCGTCATTGCGACCCACCGGTACGCGCTGGGTGAAATCCAGATTGCGCTGCACATTCACAAAAGCCTGCTTCATGGCAGAGAGCGGACGGCGGATGGCACCATACATCACTACGCCGCCGGCAATCAGGATCAGCGCGGCCACGACGATCACCGCAATGAACTGGATTTGCGCATTGTGATGACGACGGTCGATCTCGGCTTGTTCTTTCTGGGCGCGATCGATATTGAAGGAGGAGACTTTATCGAGCTTCTTTTCCACCTCAACCGACAAATCACGCCCTTGCGAACCGGCTACCGTTACCGCCGTGGCGTTGTCGCCGGCTTCCGACGCTTTCATGACCTGGTCAAATACGGTGTGCAGATTGGCCAGCGAGGTTTTGAAGTCTTCAAAACTGGCTTTCTCACCCTCATCCAGCACATGGCTGTTTTCGTAGGCTTTGACCTGGGTCTGCAGCTTGTTGCGGGTATCCAGAATGCCCTTGTTGATCGCGGCGCGCGCGTCCGGGGCTTGTTCCAGGATCAGCCGGCCCAACTGAATCTGCTCAACCTTGTAAGCATTGTTGAGGTCGTTGGTGATCAACAAGCTATCGATATCATCATTCATCAAGCGGGTTACGCCCGATTGAATCTGGGCAAACTGGTATAACCCGGTGGCGCCAATGGCCAGAACGGCGGCCAGCGCAATGGCAATCATTGCAATCAAGCGGTGCCCAATACTCATATTCAACTCTCCAATTTCTTTTTTTGCTTACAGATTGCCGCAAGTCTCTTGTGTGGACTGTGTGCAGATATCGTACCCGACGTCGTGCTCCGCCCAAGTTGGCCGTACAAACGGGTCACTGCGTGTGATGACCAGCATTTACACGGCTCACCAAGGCGGGAGAACCCAAAAACTAAAGCAGAGCGCTCATCCCGGCAAGTGGCTTGCAATCGTGTGCAACACCAACCGGACAAGCGGACTGTTTTGCTACTGTGCTGTGTTCTTTTCTGAATAAGCAAGTCAGGTGTTTTGCGGATCAACAGCGCTTGCTGATATGGACCAGGCCGCAATCGCGATCCAGCGGCTATCGTTTGCATCTCTCAAACAAGCCGCGCCTCAGTGCTAAGATAGGACACGTTTAACCAACTGTTTTGGCCTTTCTGGAGCAACCTTGGACGAAGCGCGCAACAAACAAGCCCGTCACTTTTCCATGATTCGCGGGTTTCATCTGGCCGACTGGATCACCCTGGCCAACGCCCTGTGCGGCACCGGTGCATTGTTTTCCGTGATGACGTATCTGCAACAACAAAGCCCGGAACATCTGTTACTGGCTTGCGGGCTGATTCCGCTGGCGCTGCTGTTTGACGTACTCGATGGCCAGGTGGCGCGTTGGCGCCACGCCCAATCGGCGCTGGGGCGAGAACTGGATTCGCTGGCCGATGTGATCTCGTTTGGCGTGGCGCCGGCCGCCATTGCTTATGGTGCGGGCATGCAGGGCATGTGGGATCGGGTCGTGCTGGGTTATTTTGTGGCTTGCGGGGTCAGCCGGCTGGCGCGCTATAACGTGACCGCCGAACAACTCAAGGGTGAATCGGGCAAGGTCAGTTATTACGAAGGCACGCCCATCCCCACGTCACTGCTGCTGGTGCTGGTACTGGCGGTGGCCGCCTGGACCGGCGCGCTGGGCCCGGCGCTGTGGCTGGGGGTGGTGCATATCGGCCCGTGGCAATTGCATCCGCTGGTGCTGATGTTTGCACTTTCGGGCTCCTTGATGATCAGCCGCACCTTGCGTATTCCCAAACCTTAGAGCACGCCAGCCTTGTGGCTGGCTTTGGGCCTACCGGCTACAGGCTTGATTTTGCTGGTAATGCCCCGAACATGAACAACACGGTATAATCCGTTTCTTTTGGGGATATGCACATGCCTATTTATGCCTATCGTTGCAGCGCTTGTGGTCATCAGGACGACCACATGCAGAAAATGTCGGACCCGCTGCTCACCGTGTGCCCGTCCTGCAGTGCCGAGGCCTATGTCAAGCAGGTGACTGCGGCAGGGTTCCAGTTGAAGGGTTCTGGCTGGTACGCCACCGATTTCAAAGGCGGCAGCGGCGGGACTTCGGTCACCGCGCCGTCCAGCAATGCGGCCGACAAACCGGCGGCCGAAAGTAGTCCGGCCGCCTGCAGCCCTGGTTGCGCTTGCCACTGAAGCTGCTTTGCAGCTGGCCCACATGAATGAATTTCGCGCCTTCGGGCGCAAGGCTTGATCCTGAATGGCGCATTTCAAGAAGTACATGCTGACCGGCCTGCTGGTGTGGGTGCCTCTGGGTATCACACTGTGGGTGCTGAACCTGATCATTGGCACGCTTGACCAGCTTGGCACCTTGCTGCCGCAGGTGGTGCGGCCTGATTTCTGGTTGCTCAAGCTGATTGCACCGTACGCCCCGTTTCTGGATGGCGCGCATCACATTCCGGGTTTTGGGGTTGTGCTGACCGTGCTGGTGGTGTTGGTCACCGGCATGATCGCCACCAACGTCCTGGGTCGGCGCCTGCTGCTGGTTGGCGAGTACCTGCTCAACCGCATTCCGATCGTGCGTTCGATTTACTCCAGCGTCAAACAGGTCTCGGACACGGTGTTTTCAGACTCTGGCCAGGCTTTTCGCAAGGCGTTGCTGGTACAGTTTCCGCATCAGGGCACGTGGGCGGTGGGTTTCATGACCGGCACGCCCGGTGGTGAAATTGCGGAGCATCTGGGCGGTGAACTGGTCTCGGTATTTGTACCGACCACGCCTAACCCGACTTCGGGCTTTATGTTCATGGCCCGCCGTGAAGATGTGCGCGAGCTGCAAATGAGCGTGGATGAAGCACTCAAGTACGTGATTTCGATGGGTGTTGTCGTGCCCGCTGGTCGCACGGTGAATCCGCCACAAAACGCGGTTGTCGCTGCGCCGGTTTGAGTGTTACCCCTCTTTTTACCGGCCAGTGATCAGACTGGCCGGTTTTTGCGTTTTTGTAGTAATAGATTGATTTAGATAGACTGATTTGACTGATTGATAGACTCATTGACCCGGTATTTACCGAAAAACAGGTTCAGAAAACTATGCGTACCGATTACTGTGGCTTGATCGACAAGCGATTCCTCGGCCAGACCGTAACCGTGAAAGGCTGGGCTCATCGTCGCCGTGACCATGGCGGCGTGATTTTCATCGACCTTCGTGACCGCGAAGGCCTGGTGCAGGTCGTGTTTGATCCGGATACCCCGGAAGCTTTCAAAACCGCCGATGCCACCCGCTCTGAATTCGTGCTGGAAATCACCGGCATCGTGCGGGATCGTCCGGCGGGTACCACCAACAAGAACCTGATTTCCGGCGAGATCGAAATCCTGGCCAAGGACATCAAGGTACTGAACAGCGCCAACACGCCGCCGTTCCAGATCGACGATGAAAATCTCTCTGAAACCGTGCGCCTGCAAAACCGTGTGATCGACCTGCGTCGCCCGGCCATGCAAAAGAACCTGCGTCTGCGCTACAAAGTCGCGCTGCTGGTGCGTAACTTCCTGGATAGCCGTGGCTTCATCGACGTCGAAACCCCGATGTTGACCCGTTCCACCCCGGAAGGCGCGCGCGATTACCTGGTGCCCAGCCGCGTGCATGACGGCATGTTCTTTGCGCTGCCGCAATCGCCCCAGCTGTTCAAGCAGTTGTTGATGGTGGCCGGCTTTGATCGTTACTACCAGATCACCAAGTGCTTCCGTGATGAAGACTTGCGCGCTGACCGTCAGCCTGAATTCACCCAGATCGATATCGAAACTTCGTTCCTGAACGAAGACGAAATCATGGATATCACCGAAGACATGGCCCGCCATGTGTTCCAGGAAGCCATTGGCGTGGATCTGGGCAAGTTCCCGCGCATGAAGTACGACGACGCCATGTTCTACTACGGCTCGGACAAGCCGGATATGCGCATCTCGCTCAAGTTCACCGAGCTGACGGATGTGATGAAAGACGTGCCGTTCAAGGTCTTTGCCGGCGCGGCCAATTCGGACAACGGCCGTGTGGTGGGCCTGCGTGTACCGGGCGGCGCAGCATTCAGCCGTTCCGAAATCGATGCTTATACCCAGTTTGTGGGCATCTACGGTGCCAAGGGTCTGGCCTATATCAAGGTCAACGATCCGGCCAAACTGAACGAAGAAGGCCTGCAATCCCCGATCGTCAAGAACCTGACGCCGGAATCGTTGAAGGCCATTGTTGAGCGTACCGAAGCCCAGGCGGGTGACATCATCTTCTTTGGCGCCGACAAAGAAAAGGTCGTGAACGAAGCCATTGGCGCGCTGCGTCTGAAAATTGGTCTGGAAAAGGGCGAAGCCGGCGGCTTCTTCGTGCGCGAATGGCGTCCGCTGTGGGTGGTTGATTTCCCGATGTTTGAATATGACGAAGATGGCAAGCGCTGGAATGCCTGCCATCACCCGTTCACCAGCCCCAAGGCCGATCACCTTGAGTTGCTGACCACCAATCCGGGTGCTTGCCGTGCGCGCGCCTATGACATGGTGCTGAACGGTTGGGAAATCGGCGGCGGTTCGATTCGTATCCACCGCGCTGATGTCCAGTCGACCGTGTTCGATGCACTGGGTATTGGTCCAGAAGAAGCGCAGAACAAGTTCGGCTTCTTGCTGGATAACCTGCAGTACGGTGCGCCTCCGCACGGTGGTCTGGCCTTTGGTCTGGACCGTCTGGTGACGTTGATGGCCGGGGCCGAGTCGATCCGTGACGTGATTGCCTTCCCGAAAACCCAGCGTGCCCAGTGTCTGCTGACCAATGCGCCGAACGCCGTGGACGAAAAACAACTGCGCGAACTGCATATTCGTCTGCGCAACACCACGCCGGCCGCTTGAACCTGACCGACGGCTAAAACAGCCATTTAAAACGGTTTGCAGCGCAAGCTGACAGGATTTTGTTGCAAAAACGCCAGAGATGCTTACACATCTCTGGCGTTTTATTTTGGTTAACACATAATTGCGTCATTCCAGTTAATGATTGCTGTCAGAACACTGAATGGATCGATTGCTTTTTAACATGACGCACCGTTGCGGGCACAGACAGCTGCCGGGGGCGTCTGCTTTCGATCGCCATGAAGCGCGCTTCATCCGCGCCGCTTTTTCCTGTCCACATTGTCTTGCCGAACTGGCGCGCCGCTCGATGCTCGATACCCGTGTTTTCGTCAACCTGAGACAACAAGCTTCTGATGGGCTGGCGTTCGTCATCGAGGTGGCGGATGCCTCGGACGAATTGGGGGAACTCCTTGCCAGTACGGGTTATCACAGCAACCGCAAAACACTGGACGAAATGTCGCCCGGCATACGCGGGCTGCTACACGATGACCGTTTCTGGAGCAAGGAAATGTCTTTTGCCAGCGACGCCGATCCACGCCAGGTGGTCGAGATTATTGACCGGGTGAAGCTGGAGATGACCTGGCTGGAGCCTTATCTGCCGCTGGGGGCAGAGGCCATCGAATACTGCACGTTTCCGCTCTGACGGCGCATTTGCGCAAACGGTCAGCATGGACGGCCTCTGCGGCAGATTCCCACCTCAGATTTCCTGCTTGAGCAGTGTGCGCCAGATGGTATGCACCGCCGCCAGTGGCGCGGCCAGCCCGGTAAATTCTTCCTCTGTCGGTTTATGCCCGTTAAGCCGACCCTTGTGCTGCAAGCGCCGTAATTCCCGGTAGCAGTAACGCGCGGCTTCTGCGTCTTGCGGATCGATCAAGCCGTGGCCGGCAGCGGTCGCCAGCAAGGCGATATTGCCGCGATTGGCGGTCAGGTCGACAAACTTCTCGGCAAACCCCAATACCAGGAATTGCACAATGAATTCGATGTCCACAATGCCGCCACGGCAGTGTTTGACATCTTCTGCCCGCGCCGGATGGGTTTCCAGCATGCGTTCCCGCATGGTGACCACTTCTTTGGCCAGATTTTCCGGATCACGGGGACGGCGCAGGATTTCAATGCGGATGGCCTCGAAGCGTTGTCCCAGCGTGGCATCCCCCGCGGCATAACGGGCGCGGGTCAGGGCTTGATGCTCCCACACCCAGGCGGATCCATTCTGGTACTGAGTGAATGCTTCGATGCTGGAGACCAGAAAGCCAGACGAGCCATTGGGCCGCAGGCGCAAATCGACCTCATACAACTGGCCGGCGGAGGTGAGGGCACTGAGCCAGCTCACAATCCGTTTGGCATAACGGGCGTAAATTTCCGCCGCGTCCGGATGCGGGTCGTCATACAGGAAGACCAGATCGAGATCCGAGCCGTAGCCCAGCTCCTTGCCGCCCAGCTTGCCGTAACCAATGATGGTGAACACCGGCGTTTCGGTGTGTTTGCTGGTCATGTCGCGCCAGGCTTCTTCTAGCGTGACGGCAAGGCACAGGTCTGCCAGATCGGACAGGTGATCAGACAGGCTCTCCAGCGGTAAATGACCGGCGATATCCTGCGCCACCAGGCGGAACACCTGGGTGTGCTGGAAATGGCGCAGCACATCCATGCGCGCTTCAGTGTCGTCCAGATGATCTTTCATCTGTGCGCGCAATTGCTTGCCGGCTTCTGCCCAGTCTGGCACCTGATAGAGCAAGCGTGCGTCGAGCAGTTCGTCCAGCAAAATAGGATGCCGGGTGAGGTATTCAGAGACCCAGGGGCTGGCGCTGTACAGGCTGGCAAGGCGATTGAGCGTTTGCGGGTGTTCGGCCAGCAGCGCCAGATAGGACTCGCGGCGACCAATGCTTTCCAGCAAGTCCAGAATCCGCAGCAGCGTGGTATCCGGGTTGGGGTAGCCGGCGGCGACTTCCAGCAGTGCCGGCAAAATGGCATCCATGCGCTGGCGGCTGCGATCAGACAACTGCTGATAGCGGTTGCTGCCTTGCATGCCGGCCAGGCGGCGACGGATTTCGGCGGCATCCTGATAACCCAGGTTGACGAGGCCTGCTTCCACGCCGTCGCCATCGTCCTGCGCGCCTTGCCATAGTTCTGCCTGGGGATGACTTTCGTCTTCCGCCTGCGGTGAAGTAAACACCTGCTCAAAATGCCGCGTGACCGCAGTGCGGATTTGCGCCAGACCGGCGTAGAAGGTGGGCCAGTCGGCGTAACCCATACTGCTGGCGATGTGGGCGCGGTCTTCTTCGCTGGTGGGCAACATCTGGGTTTGCGCATCGTCGATATACATGATGCGGTGTTCCAGATTGCGCAAAAAGACATAGGCGCTGGTCAGTTCTTCTACCGCCTCTTGCGGCAGCAGGCCCTCGCGTGCCAGTTGCGCCAGGATTACGCGGGTAGGGCGCTCTTGCAGATATTTGTCGCGACCGCCGCGGATCAGCTGAAAGACCTGGCCGATGAATTCAATTTCGCGGATGCCGCCCGGCCCCAGTTTGATGTTATCCAGCCGGTCTTTGCGGGTGACTTCGTGGCGGATCTGGCTGTGCAGTTCGCGCATGGAGCGATAGGCGCCGTAATCCAGATATTTGCGGTACACAAACGGCCGCACCAGTTGCATCAACGCTTCGCCATCGCCAGAAAGCGGACGACCCTTGATCCAGGCATAACGCTCCCATTCACGCCCCTGGGTCAGCAGATAGTTTTCCAGTGCGCCAAAGCTGGAGACCAGCGGGCCGGAATCACCAAATGGACGCAGGCGCATGTCTACCCGGAAGACGAAGCCTTCATCGGTGGGCTGGCCGATCCACTGGATCAACGCCTTGCCTAGCATCGCAAAATACTCGTGATTGCTGATCTTGCGCGCGCCGTTGGTTTCGCCGTCTTCGGGGTAAACAAAAATCAGGTCGATATCTGAGGACACATTGAGTTCGCGCCCGCCCAGCTTGCCCATGCCGACCACAATCAATTGCTGCACCTGGCCGGTGTCTTCACCAATGGGATCACCGTAACGCGCCTGCAAGGGTTTGCTGGCGGCGGCCAGTACGGTCTCGATGCTGACTTCGGCCAGATCGCTGATCACGCGAATGGCTTCATCCAGATCAGACAACCCGGCCAGCTCACGCGCAATCAGCCGGGCCATGACGTGCATACGCAACAGTCTGAGCGTACGTTTGGCGGCGTCTTCATCCTGGTTGATGCAGTCTGCCAGCGCGGACTGCATTTGCGCCCGGCTAAAGGGCTGCTGCAATGCAGCGGCGGTTTCGGCTTCCAGCGTGTTGTAACGGGTAAACAATCGCTGCAAAAAGCGGCTATGTTCGATGGCAGGGGCAAGCGTGGAATGTGTCACAGCATACATGTTCAATCTCTTGAGGCTTGGCGTGATCGGTTAGAATGCCAGGAGCGGCTACCGTAGCATATTCCTGTCGGTTTTTTAGCCGGTTTGCGGATTCCCGCTGACCGTGACGCCCTGGTGAAGGCGCATTGTGCCTGTTTTTGATTAATTGTCTGACCGTGCTTCTCCAGACGCACCGGGCTGTGCATGACCTTATTGCGTTTATCCCGTCTTCAAACCCTGCCTGCGGCCATCTGGGTGCGCGTGAAGGGTTTTCTTCACTGGCACTACCGCTTGTTGCTGCGCCTGCTGCTTGCCCTGGTGCTGGTCTTTGTCGGCGCGGCACTGGTGTGGCAATGCTACCTCTTGCCCCGGCTGGACGAGTTCCGCCCGTGGCTGCAAGACAAATTTGCCCAAGCCACCGGCAACCAGATCCGGCTGGGCCGCATTGAGGGCGGCTGGCGCGCCTTTCGCCCTGGTTTTCATATTCAGGGGCTGACCATTCTGGATCGGGATGGTAATCCGGCCCTGCAACTGGATGCGCTGGATGCTGACGTGGCGTGGTGGTCCTTGTTCGCCGGGCAGGTGCGCTTTCGTCATCTGGCCATTTCTGCCCCGACGGTGGATGTGCTGCGTGACGGACAAGGCATCTGGCACGTAGCGGGCTTTGCGCTGGCTACCGGCGGTGGCAAGGGGAATAACCAGCTGGCGAACTGGTTTCTCAATCAGGATGAAGTGGATGTGCGCGGCGGCACGCTGCGCTATGCCGACCAGTTAAGCCAAAGTACGCCCGTTGAAGCGCGCAATATGCTGCTGCATTTGCGCCGGATTTTCAGTCGCCACAGTTTTGAATTTGCGGCCACCCCGCCTGCCGAAATCGGCCAGCCCTTTACTGTGGGTGGCGTCTGGTATGGCAGCGATGTCGCCAACTGGCGCAACTGGAGCGGGCACGGCCGCATAGTGGCGCAACAGGTCGCACTCGATAGCCTGTGGCAGCAGTTTCCTGCAGATGCGCTGCCGGTGGCGGTGGCTTCCGGCACCGCGGGTGGCAAGCTGGATTTCAGCTTCGGCCACGGTGTGTTGACCCAGGCAGATTTGCAGCTGGATGCCCACTCGCTGCTGGCGCGCTATGCCGGTAGAACGCTGGAACTCCCCCGCTTTGCCGGGCACCTGCGCTGGAATGGCGAGGGTGCTGCGCAATCGCTCAGTTTTGACGGCGAACAGATTGCCACGCGGGACGGCATAGTCTGTAACGACTGCCGCTTTGGCTGGAATCGGGACAAGGCCGGCAAGCGCACTCTGTCGCTGACCAACTGGCAACTGGATCATCTGGCGGGTTTGCGCGACGCGCTGCCGGCCACGTTGTTGCAGCAGATTCCGCCCGGACAACTGGCGGGTCAGGTGCATACGCTGCAATACACCTGGCAAGGCGACTGGGACAAACCCGCGCACTTTAACGGCAAGGCCAATATCGATAATCTGGCTGTGCAATGGCCTGGCACCCTGCCGCAGTGGGGTCCGGCCAATATCCAGGCGGATTTTTCTGATAGCAGCGGCTCGCTGCATGTGGATTCCAACCACTTTGTGCTCGACTACCCGCAGCAGTTTGTCGAACCGATCAAGCTGGACCAACTGGCGCTGATTGCGTCCTGGCAACGCAAGGCGCCAGGCTGGCACGTCAATCTGGACGTGGCGCGCCTGACCAACAAAGACATGAACGTCAGCGTAGCGGGTCAGTACAACTGGCCCGGCACGGGAGCGGGCAAGCTGGATCTGGATGGGGTGATCAAGGGGCTGGAAGCCTCCCGCGCGTATGCCTATCTGCCGCGCGTGGTGGGGGACGATACACTGGCCTGGCTCAAGGATTCGCTACTGCATGGCCGTGCTTATGACGGCAAGATTCAGGTCCACGGCAATCTGCAAGACTTCCCGTTCCAGGATGACAAGACGGGCTTGTTTCGCATTACCGCCACCGCCCAGGATGTCACGCTGCGCTTTGCCAACGACTGGCCGGAAATCGCCCATATCACCGGGGCGCTGGATTTTCATGGCAACGCCATGTTCATCCACGCGCCGCAGGCGCAAACCCGCAATGCCCGTTTAAGTAACGTGGACGCCACAATCGCTGATCTGGGCCATGCCCGCGTGCAGATTGCCGGCAAGGCGCAAGACCACACCAACGGGTTTCTGGATTACCTGAAAGCCACGCCGCTGCATGGCATGCTGGCCAGCTATATTGATCCGCTCAAGACCGAGGGCGATGGTGATCTGACGCTCAAGCTCGATATCCCGATCGAGAACGTGGACAACACCAAAGTGGCCGGTGTTTACCACTTTGCCAACAACAAGCTGGATTTTGACCACAACGCGCCGGTGATTACGGCGGCATCGGGCCAGATTGCGTTTACGGATACCGGCATGTCGTTCAAGGACGTCAACGGGCAGTTGCTGGGCGGGCCGGTGCAGATCAGCGGCAATACCGACAAAGACGGCGCGCTGCGCCTGCAATTTGGGGGCAAAGGTCAATTGGGCGACGCCATCAGCCGTTTTGATGCCACGCTCGCCACCCGCTTGCATGGGCAGATTGCCTGGCAAGGGCAGTTGCTGGCCGGGCACGACAAGGTGGATTTGACGCTGGCTTCTTCCATGGTTGGCGCCGTGGTGGATATGCCCGCGCCCGTGGGCAAAGCGGCGGCCCAGGCTCGACCGCTGCACCTGCACGTTGCCGCTGACAAAAACGGCTATGACGCTGATCTGGCCTGGGAGCGCACCCTGCAAGCCACCCTGCATCAACCCGCCAATGGGGCGCCTTCGGGCAATCTGGCGCTGGGTGTCGGTCCGGCGGTGGCCAGCAAGAGCGGCTTCGTGATCAACGGCGGTTGGCCTGAAGTCAACTTTGAAGACTGGTATCGCTTCATCGACCAGCAGTGGCATGCCCCGGATACCGGTGCTAACGCCGGCGTGCCGGGCATCGCACAGGTAGACCTGTCGTTTGACCGCGCCAGTGGCTGGGGGCGGGTGCTCAATGACCTGAAGCTCAAGGCTAGCCAGGGCGGCACGCAAAACTGGCAGGGGGATCTGGCCAGCCGGGAAATGAGTGGTCATTTTGGCTGGAACGGCCAGGGTAAAGGCAAGCTGATTGCGCATTTGGGCAAAGTCTATCTGCCGCTGACCAATTCTGGCGCGCAGCCGGTGGAATCCTCGCCACTGCGCAGCTTGCCGGCGGTGGAACTGACGGTCGATGATTTCCGTTACAAGGGCCTGCAACTGGGCAAGCTGGACGTCGAAGGCGTGCAGCAGGGCGATGCCTGGTCGCTTAACAAGGTCACGCTGGATAACCCGGACGGTCACTTTGACATGAGCGGCTTGTGGCGGCAGGCCAATGGCAAGTCTCATGTATCCGGCCAGTTTGGCCTGGCGAGTGACGATTTCGGCAAGCTGCTGGCGCGCATTGGCTACCCGGATACCCTGCGGCGTGCGCCGGGCAAGGTTACCGGCAAGGTCGAATGGGATGGGGAACCGTTCCCGCCGGATTTCCCGTCCATGCAGGGCAATATCAATGTTGACGTCAATGCCGGCCAGTTTGCGCGGATTGATCCGGGGGCAGGGCGGTTGTTGTCGATCCTGAGCCTGCAATCATTAACCCGCCGCGTTCAACTGGATTTTCGCGACGTGTTCTCGCAGGGGTTTGAGTTTGATGCCATCCACGGGGACTCGGTTATTGAAAAAGGCGTGGCCCGCACCGATAACCTGGTGATTACCGGGTCATCTGCCCAGGTGTTGTTCCGTGGTGCCGCCAATTTTGAAGCGGGCACTCAGGACCTGCGCGTGCGCATCGTGCCGGTGATCGGGGACTCGGTGGCGGTGGCAACCACCATCGTCAATCCGATCGCGGGTGTGGCGGCGTTTCTGCTGCAACGGGCACTCAAAGACCCGCTGGGGCAGCTGATCGCCTATGAATATGACATCACCGGTAGTATGAGTGACCCCAAAATCCGCCGTGTGCAAGAAGCTGCGCTGCTGGAAAACAACATGCTGCACCGGGCCCGTGCCACGCCGTAACCCAGGACAATCTGATGCAAACCGTCGTTGCTGCCGCCGTACAGATGATCTCCACCCCCGTGGTCAAGGACAACCTGGCCACGGCTGGCCAGTTGATTGCACAGGCCGCAGCCGAAGGCGCAAAGCTGATTGCCGTGCCGGAGTACTTTGCCATCATGGGGCACGACCCGCGTGACAAGATTGCGGTGCGGGAACAGCCGGGTAGTGGCCCCATTCAGGACTTTCTGGCGCAAACCGCCGCCAGGCACGGCATCTGGCTGATCGGTGGCACGGCGCCGCTGGTGGCCTCCGTCCCGGATAAAGTGCGCAATAGCACGCTGGTGTACGACCCCAATGGCAAGCTCGTTGCCCGGTACGACAAGATTCATCTGTTTGGCTTTACCAATGGCGACGAACACTTTGCCGAGGCCGAAACCATTGAGCCCGGCGACAAGGTCACCACCTTTGCCACGCCGTTTGGCCGCGTTGGACTCTCTATCTGCTATGACCTGCGTTTCCCCGAGCTTTTCCGTGCCCCGGGTGAGGTTGATTTCTGGTTCTTGCCATCCGCTTTTACCGCCACCACCGGCAAGGCGCATTGGGAGCCATTGATTCGGGCCCGCGCCATTGAAAATCAGTGTTATTTCATCGCCCCCGGCCAGGGCGGCATGCACCCGACCGGCCGGGAGACGCACGGTCACAGCATGATTGTGGACCCATGGGGCCAGATTCTGGCCCAGCGGGAAAACGGTAATGGCGTGGTGGTTGCGGAGCTTAAAGCCAGCCAGCAAGAACGCGTGCGCAAGATTCTGCCGGCGCTGCAACACCGTATCCTGTAGGGTGGGTCTGGCGCTGTACTTGTCAAACCCCCTCCCCGGTGGCATGTTCCACCCATAATCCGATATTTACCGAGCACAAACGGCATGAGCCTTCTGCAAACCGCACAGTCCACCCTGCTTGCCCCGTACAGTCTGGATGAACAGCAGCTTGATCGCGTGTTCTCCGAACTGATGCAGCATGATCTCGATTATGCCGATCTGTATTTTCAGAGTACCCGCTCAGAGGGCTGGAGCCTGGATGAAGGCATCGTCAAATCCGGTAGTTTTTCTATCGACCAGGGCGTGGGTGTGCGGGTGGTGTCCGGCGAGAAAACCGCCTTTGCGTATTCAGATGAAATCGGGTTTGCGCCACTGATTGAGGCCGCCCGAGCCACCCGCGCCATTGGTCGCCAGGGCGGCACCGGTACAGCGGCGCTGGTCAAGAATGGCACCGGGCACGCGCTGTATCGTCCGGTTGATCCGCTGGCCAGCCTGGATGAAGGCGCCAAGGTGGCACTGCTGGAAAAACTGGAACGCGCCGCCCGTGCTGCAGACAAGCGCGTGGTGCAGGTTATGGCTAGCCTGGCGTCTGAATACGATGTGATCTACATCGCCCGGCACGATGGTCACCGCGCGGCGGACGTGCGCCCGCTGGTGCGTCTCTCGCTCAATGTGATCGTGGAAGAAAACGGTCATCGGGAACAAGGCAGCGCTGGCGGTGGCGGTCGTTTCGATTACAGCTATTTCACGGACGCCGTGGTTGAACAGTACGCCCGTATTGCCGTGGCACAAGCCGTGCTCAACCTGTCCGCCCGGCCGGCGCCGGCTGGCGAAATGACGGTGGTGCTGGGCAATGGCTGGCCAGGCATTTTGCTGCACGAGGCCATCGGCCATGGCCTGGAAGGCGATTTCAACCGTAAGGGTAGCTCTGCATTCTCTGGCCGGCTGGGCGAGCGTGTCGCCGCGCCGGGTGTCACGGTGATTGATGACGGCACCATTGCCGATCGTCGCGGTTCGCTCAATGTCGATGACGAAGGCAACCCGACCGGCCGTACCATGCTGATCGAAGACGGTATCCTCAAGGGGTACATCCAGGACAGCTTGAACGCCCGCCTGATGAATATGCCGTTGACGGGAAATGGCCGCCGCGAGTCTTACGCGCATCTGCCCATGCCGCGCATGACCAATACCTTGATGCTGGGCGGCGACAAAGACCCGCAAGAGATTCTGGCCTCGGTCAAACGCGGGCTCTATGCCGTGAACTTTGGGGGTGGCCAGGTGGATATCACCAGCGGCAAGTTTGTGTTTTCTGCATCGGAAGCCTGGTGGGTGGAAGACGGCAAGCTGCAATATCCGGTCAAGGGCGCCACGCTGATTGGCAATGGTCCGGACGTGCTGACCCGCGTTTCCATGATCGGCAACGATATGGCACTTGACCCCGGCGTCGGTACGTGTGGCAAGGAAGGGCAGAGCGTGCCGGTCGGTGTCGGCCAGCCGACCTTGCGCATTGATGGCGGTCTGACAGTTGGCGGTACGGGTGGTTGATCGGGCGGTGACTGACCGACGGCAGGCAATCTACGGCGTAAACCCATTGTATTAACAGGTATTTACGCGACACGAAGGGCGGGATTTTGATAGAATCCCGCCCTTCGTATTTTCATATGTAATCACTCTAGGCATGAATAACAGGGTAGACACCCCGGCCGCTGCGCCCACTCTGGCGCGCAAACTCAAGGCCCGCCATCTGACCATGATCGCCATCGGCGGTTCTATTGGTACCGGGCTCTTTGTCGCTTCCGGCGCGACCATCTCTCAGGCTGGCCCCGGCGGCGCGTTGCTCGCTTACGCCCTGATCGGCTTGATGGTGTACTTTTTGATGACCAGCCTGGGCGAACTGGCAGCGTATATGCCGGTGTCCGGCTCGTTTGCCACGTATGGCGCCAATTACGTTGAAGAAGGCTTTGGCTTCGCGCTGGGCTGGAACTACTGGTACAACTGGGCCGTGACGATTGCGGTCGACCTGGTGGCCTCGCAACTGGTGATGGCGTACTGGTTCCCTGGCACGCCCGGCTGGATCTGGAGCGCGCTGTTCCTCGGCGTCATGTTCTTGCTCAATTACATCTCGGTCAAAGGTTTTGGCGAGGCAGAATACTGGTTCTCGCTGATCAAGGTGGTCACCATTGTCATCTTTATCGTGCTGGGTCTGGCGATGATCTTTGGCATCCTCAAGGGTGGCGAGACCGCGGGCTTTCATAACTTCACCATTGGCGATGGCCCGTTTGCCGGCGGCTTCTCTGCCTTGATTGGTGTGGCGATGGTGGTCGGGTTCTCTTTCCAGGGGACGGAGCTGATTGGCGTCGCCGCCGGAGAGTCTGAAGACCCGGCGAAGAATATTCCCCGCGCGGTCCGGCAAGTGTTCTGGCGCATTTTGCTGTTCTACGTGTGTGCCATTTTCATTGTCAGCATGCTGATTCCGTACACCGATCCGGCGTTGTTGAAGAACGACGTGGGTGATATCGCGGTCAGCCCGTTCACCCTGGTGTTCAAACACGCAGGTCTGGCGTTTGCCGCTGCGGTCATGAACGCCGTGATTCTGACCGCAGTGCTCTCGGCGGGTAACTCTGGCATGTATGCCTCTACCCGCATGTTGTACACCCTGGCCAGCGAAGGCAAAGCACCGAGGGTGTTTGCAAAGCTCTCCGCCAATGGCGTACCACGCAATGCGCTCTATGCCACCACCATTGTCGGCGCACTGTGTTTTCTGAGCTCCATGTTCGGCAAGCAAGAAGTCTATCTGTGGCTACTCAACACCTCCGGCATGACGGGTTTCATTGCCTGGCTGGGTATTGCCCTAAGCCACTACCGCTTTCGCAAGGGTTATGTTGCGCAAGGGCGTGATCTGAACGCGCTGCCGTATCGCTCCGGGTTTTTCCCGTGGGGGCCGGTGTTTGCCTTTGTGCTGTGCCTGATCATTACCCTGGGCCAGAACTACCAGGCCTTCCTGAAAGACCAGATTGACTGGGTGGGTGTGGCCGCCACGTATATTGGTCTGCCGGTGTTCTTTGTCATCTGGGGCGGTTACCGTCTGGCGCGCAAGAGCCGTTTTGTTTCCTATGCCGAGATGAAATTCCCGCAGCGTGATCAATGAGGCGTGAACACCTCTGCAATGCAGCAAAAACGGCGCTTCGAGCGCCGTTTTGTTTGGCTGCGGTCCGCATGAAACGCGGCGCTGAGTGACAACCCGTATGCACCACCCGCCCGGCAGACGGTAAGCTCAGGGCTTCAGCCTATGGTGTATTGCTCGAGAATCCGCATGGTTCGTTTCCAGTTTCTGCCCACCCGCAACGGCACCCGTATTGCCGAAATCCTGCTTGATACCCCCGGTACGCTCAACGCCCAGAACCTTGCCATGGTGCGGGAGATGCAAACGCAGTTAGACCTGTGGCGGGAAGACCCCTCCGTGGTGGCCGTCCTGGTGCGTGGGGTAGGGGAGAAAGCCTTTTGCGCGGGCGGTGATATCAAGGCGCTGTATTACGCCATGACCGAGCCGGGCCGGATTGGCGAAGCGGATGACTTCTTTGCAGAGGAATACGCGCTGTGCCGCGATCTGCATCGCTACCCCAAGCCCGTACTGGCGTGGGGCAACGGCGTGATCATGGGCGGTGGCTGGGGGCTGCTGGCCGGTTCCAGTCATCGCGTGGTGACAGAAACCAGCCTGTTGGCGATGCCGGAGATCGGTATTGGCTTGTTCCCCGATGTGGGCGCCAGTGACTGGCTCGGCCGGCTCAAGCAGCACGTGGGGCGTTTTCTGTTCTTGACCGCATCACGCCTGAATGCCACGGATGCGCTGGCGGCGGGCGCGGCAGACTGGGCACTTCCGGCAGACGCATTTGATGCGGTACTGGCCGGGTTGAATGAGTTGCCCTGGACCGGGCACGGGCAGACTGATGCCCAGATGCTCTCCCAACTTTTGTCCGCGTTCTCCAGCGCCATGCCGTGCCCGTTGCCGCCAGCGCAATGGGAGCCCGTCGCGGACCTTGTCGAAACACTGGTGGCGGGTGAGGACTTGCTGCAGATCATTGGGCGTATTGCGGCGTGCCGGACGGATAGCGCCTGGTTGCAGCAAGCGCAGCAGCAGATGGCGACGGGCTCGCCCAACTCCATCGTGTTGAGCTGGACGCTCGCCCAGCGTGCTCACGACATGGATTACGATGCCATTGTAGCGATGGAAATCCTGGCCGCCCGGCACAGTGTGCGGCATGGCGACTTTCGTGAGGGGGTGCGTGCCCGTTTGATTGATCGCGACAATACGCCGCGCTGGGCGCATGCCTCGGTAGCGCAAGCGCTGAAAAGCGGTGTGGCGCGCTGGTTTGATCCGGTTTGAAGCTTGCCAGCGCTGAGGGCGCGTGGTTTGATGTGGCTTGATTAGTTGATTCGGGCAAAAAGTAACAAGTCACTTGAAACTTTTACGGTATCCCGTCATCTTAATCACAGCGAGTCAACCGCTCGTATTGAAATATCGATCAGAATATGGAGAAGCACACTATGGATTACACCACCGCCCAATACGGCGGCGCGGCAGTCGCCGTCGAACGCAACAAGGTGTTGCGTAACACCTATTTCCTGCTGGCCCTGAGCATGCTGCCCACTGCCGCTGGTGCGTTGCTGGGTATTTCCATGCAGTTCGCCATGAGCCCGATGTTTGGCGCCATCGTCTTCCTGGGCGTGAGCTTCGGGATGTTCTTTGCCATCGAAAAAACCAAGAACAGCGCCATGGGCGTTGTGCTGTTGCTGGCCTATACCGGCTTCATGGGTCTGTGGCTGTCACAAATCCTGCAAGTAGCCCTGCGCTTTGCCAATGGCCCGGCCATGATTGGCACGGCCGCAATTGGTACGGCTGCCATCTTCTTTACGCTGGCAGGGATCGCCACCGTGACGAAAAAAGACTTTTCGTTCATGGGCAAGTTCCTGTTCGTGGGTCTGGTTGTGCTGATTCTGGCTTCGCTGGCTAATCTGTTCTTCCAGATTCCGGCCATTTCGCTGGCCGTATCTGCCATCGCCATCATGATTTTCTCGGCCTACATCCTGATGGATGTGAGCCGCATCGTGAACGGTGGTGAAACCAACTACGTCACCGCCACGCTGCAGTTGTACCTGAACGTGTACAACATCTTCATCAGCCTGTTGAACATTCTGATGGCACTGTCCGGCAATAACCGCAACTAACGCGGCGACCGGCAGGTATACAAAAACGCCACCGCAAGGTGGCGTTTTTGTTTTGTCCGCGCCGCAGAGGAAAAGTCTTTATAAGGCAAAACTGAGAATACCTGGTATCCTTCGCACATGCGTTTACCCCGATTTCTTCTTCCCTGGCATGCCATGCTGCCGTGGCTGGTGGCTCACCTTGCCATTGGTCTGGTGCTGGTGGCGCTGGCTGGTTATACCTGGCTGGATCAACGCCAGACGGAAACCGCGCGCGATATGACCATGGCGCAGGATTTGCTCTGGCAAGAGCAGGGTTTGCGTCTGCATTTGCAGACCAATCAGAACGTCATGGAAAACCTGGCCTACAGCCTGGCGGCCAATGCCATTGACGATACCGATTTCAACGCGCGCGCCGACGCGCTGATGAAAGACAATCCGGAAATGCAGTCGCTGGAGTTCCTGGACGCCACCGGCCACCGCATGGGCGGTCTGCCCGTCTATAGCTCGCGCCCCAGCAGTCTTGTGCCGCTGGATGACCCGCAAGTGCAAGAAGCCATTGATGGTGCCGCCACGCTGGGCTACGCCGTTTACAGCAATGTAATCATTCGCGAGGCCCCGGTGATTGTGCTGGCGGTGCCGTACTACCACGCCTCTGTGTATGGCGGGATTGTGCTGGCGGCGTATTCCTTGCCGGAACTGTTACGCTTGCGGATTCCCTGGTGGATGATCCAGCGCTATGACCTGGCACTGCTGGATGATCAAGGTCATGTGGTCGCGCCGCTTGATGCCACGGTCATGCCCGGTTCGCAACTGACGCGTACCGTTGGGGTAGACCCGTTGGGTCATGAACTCAAATTGCGCGCCAGTGTGCGCGACAACCCCAAAGCCAGTAGCCAGACCTGGCTTCTGGGTGCGGTGTTCCTGCTGCTGACCCTGTTGTGGTGGATGCTGGCCATGCTGCGCCGGCGCATGCTGGAACGCCAGGCGGCAGAAGTAGCCCTGCGGGATGAAATGGGTTTTCGCTCGGCCATGGAAGACTCGCTTACCACGGGTTTGCGCGCCATGGATCGGGATGGCCGCATCATTTATGTGAATCCTGCGTTTTGCCAGATGGTGGGCTGGAGTGCGTCCGAGTTGCTGGGCCATATTCCGCCCTTGCCATACTGGCCGCCGGAAGAACTGGAAAACTGTGCCGCCGCTTACCGCGCCATTCTGGAAGGGCAGACCCCGCAGAATGGCTATCAACTGCGCTTTATGCGGCGCAATGGTGAACGCTTTGACGTGCGCTTGTATTCATCCCGCCTTGTCGATGGGCGCGGTGAATATCGCGGCTGGATGGCCTCGCTCTACGACGTCACCGAAATCCGCAAGGAGCGGGAAGCGCTGGCGGCCTCGCGCAAACAATTGCTGACGGTGCTGGAAGGGCTGGAAGCCGCTGTGTCAGTGACGGACGAGCAAAGCGGTCAGTTGCTTTATCGCAACCGCCATCACGATGATCTATTCCCGCTGCGGGACGAAGCCCCATGCTGCCTGGTGCCACTGATTGAACACCACACCCTGGCCGTGGAAACCCGCGATCCGGTAACGGGGCGCTGGTATCACGTACAGCGCCGGCGCATCGAGTGGGTGGATCGTCGTCAGGTCTGGCTGGATATCGTGGCCGATGTGACCGAGGTGCGCCAATACGCCGAAGACATGCGCTTGCAGTCTGAAAAACTGCAACACACCGCACGGTTGATCAGTATGGGTGAACTGGCCTCCAGCCTGGCGCATGAACTCAATCAGCCGCTGGCGGCCATCAGCAGTTATTCCGCTGCCGCCGAAGACATGCTCAACGCGCCCACACCCATGCTGGAAAAAGCGGCCGACGTGCTCGCCCGCATTGGCGGACAGGCGCGCCGCGCCGGACAGATTATTCGTGGTATCCGCGATTTTGCCGCCAAGCGCGCGCCCCGGCGCGAGAACTGTGATCTGGCGGATTTGCTGTCCGTGCCCATCCAGTTGCTAGAGCCTGTGGTGCGCAAGACGCAGTCCAGAGTGATTGTCGAGCTGCCGGATAACCTGCCCATCTTTCAAGGCGACAGCGTCATGCTGGAACAGGTATTGTTCAACCTGTTAAAGAACGGCATTGAGGCGATGGCAGCGGCAGAGCTGGAGGCCCCGCGAGAGATCACGGTCTCTGCCAGCGCCTCTGACACCGGTCTGGAAATCATCGTCGCAGACCGCGGGCCGGGCCTGGCCGCACCAGAAGCGCTGTTCCAGCCGTTTTACAGCACCAAGCCGGACGGCCTGGGTATTGGTCTCAATATCTGCCGCTCCGTGATCGAACAACACCGTGGCCAGTTGCTGGCCGAGGCCAATCCGGGCGGTGGCACCCGCTTTATCTGCCGCCTGCCGCTCACCATCAGTACCGCAGTGACCGAGGAAACCGAATAATGCGACCGATTGCCATCATCGACGACGATATCGCCGTAAGAGATGCGTTGACCCTGCTGTTTGAAACCCGCAGCTGGCCTGCCATTGCATTTGAGTCCGCCGAGAGCTTTCTCTCTGAAGCCGGCCCTGCCGATTTCAGTTGCATGGTGCTGGATGTCCGCATGACGGGTATGAGCGGGCTGGAACTCTTCAACAAGATCAAAACCGCAGAATACCTGCCGCCGGTGATTTTCCTGACCGGTCACGGCGACGTGGCCATGGCCGTGGCCGCCGTCAAGGAAGGCGCGACCGATTTCCTGGAAAAGCCCTGCGACAACCGCGTGCTGGTCAGCAAAATCCAGGCCTATCTGGAACAGGACGAAACCTTGCGCGGCGAATGGGAAGCGCGCCAGTCACTGTCTGACCAGCTTGACGCCCTGACCCCGCGTGAACGGGAAGTGCTGCGCGAACTGCTGGCGGGCAAGCTCAACAAACAGATTGCTGACGCCCTGGCCATCAGTATCAAGACGGTGGAAGTGCACCGCGCCCGCATCTACACCAAGCTGCATGTGCGCTCTGCCGTGGAACTGGCTGCGCTGTTGAAGGATGTGCCGCTGACAGCCATTAGCGGCAGAGAGCCCTCCGCGCACTGAGGTATTCTCGGGCCGTAGCCTGAATGAAGCGGAGCGGGCATCCGGGGTGACAATGTGTGCCAGGGCCGGGTTCTTTTCCGGCATCGCCACCCCGGATTCCCGCCTGTTGCTTCATCCGGGCTACAACGTGGCGGTGGGAGCACCCAAAAAAAGACCTGCAATTTGCAGGTCTTTTTTTTGATCGGGTCGAGCTTGATCAGGAAGAAGCCTTGGTCTTGGGTGGCTTGGTCGGCTTGGTGGTCGGCGGTTTTTCGGAACCCGCCGGCGCTTTGGCGCCAACCGGGACAGGCGTCGGGGTCATGGTGGCGCCGCTGATTGCGATATCACCCTTGATCTTGTTGTAGGTGCCTTCCTTGATCCCGGCGACTTTCATGATATCTTCCGGGGTCTTGAATGGACCGTTTTGGGTCCGGTAATCAATGATGGCCTTGGCCTTGGAAGGACCAATTCCCTTGATGGTTTCCAGTTGTTCCAGCGTGGCGGTATTGATGTTTACCGCAGCGAGGGCGGAACCCATGATCAAGAACAGGCTCAGTAGTGCGACTAACCATTTTTTCATTGGAACACTCCTTATGGTTGATGACGGAGAGAAGAACTGGTTACCGTCCAAGTTTTAGCACATGGTGGCGCAACATGCTGACCGTATGCTGCATGAACCGTTAGTCACTTGTCAGCCTCAAGCAGGGTTATGTTTGATTTAACACCAAACCAGTCCGTAGAGCACTACGAAAATTTTCCGGTGGGATCGATCCTGCTGCCCCGGCGTTACCGCAAGGCGGTTGCCAGCATCTACCACTTTGCGCGCCACGCTGACGATATTGCCGATGAAGGTGATGCCACGCCGGCCGAACGCCTGGCCGCGCTGGCCGCGTGCCGCGAAGAGCTGGCGCGCATTGAGGCCGGCCAGGCACCGCTGACCGCACGCTATCAGGCACTGGCACACACGGTTCGCCAATACGGGGTGCCGCTTTCCTTGTGTGGCGATTTGTTGACGGCGTTTGAGCAAGACGTGGTCAAAACCCGCTATGCCGATTTTGGTGAAGTGGTGCAGTACTGCCGGCATTCTGCCAACCCGGTCGGACGCATTTTATTGCATATCTTTGGCGCGGCGACTGACGTCAATCTGGCCCAGTCGGATGGCATTTGCACTGCGCTGCAACTGATCAATTTCTGGCAAGACGTGGCCGTGGACTGGCAAAAAGACCGGGTCTACATTCCGCAGGCCGATCTGGAACGCTTTGGCGTGAGCGAGTCCGCCATTGCCCAGGGCCAGGTGAATGCCGCCTTCAAGCGCCTGATGGCGTTTCAGGTGGATCGTACCCAGCGCATGCTCAAGGGCGGCGCACCACTGGCAGTGACTTTGCCGGGGCGTATTGGTCTTGAATTGCGCCTGACCGTACTGGGCGGCGACGCCATTCTGGAAAAGCTCAAGCAGGTGGAGTACGACATGTTTGCGCACCGGCCCAAGCTGGGGCCGGCAGACTGGCCGCGCCTCTTGTGGCGGGCCTTGCGCAAAAAATAAGCCAACCGCCGCGCGGGCGGCGGGCTTATTCGTCGATCAGATTATCCAGGGTGATAGGGTCGCTGGCGTCATCCGCTTTGGGGGCGCTGGCGGTAGCACTTGCCGTCGCCGGTTTGCTGGCGGTGGCCGCGCGGGGCGTGCTTTGGGGTTTTTTGGGCAGGTACAGCGGACCCTTGAAGCCGCAGGCGGCCAAGGAAACCAGCGCAAGACATGCTAACAGTGCGCGCATGAGAAGGGGCTTTGGTGGCAAAATCGCGATATTACCATGCTCGAAGAACACCATGACCGAAACCGAATTTCTGAATGTGTCCGATGCCATCCTGGAGCGCATTGAAGCCGCGTGTGACGATGCCTCTGCCGACATTGACCCGCACCGCCAGGGCAATGTGCTGGAACTGGAGTTTGAAGACGGCAGCAAGATCATCGTGAACCGGCATGCCGCCAACCAGGAGCTGTGGATTGCCGCCAAACACGGCGGTTTCCACTATCGCCTGCAAGACGGTCAATGGCGCAGCACCCGGGAAGAGGGTGAGTTCTTTGCCGATCTGGCGCACGCCATCACCCTGCACGGTGGCGAGCCATTCCAGTTTGCCGGCTAATCCGTAAAAAAGCGGCTTTTGCCGCGCTGCGCGCCCTGCTAGCCTTGTCCGCATGATCATACTTCGCAATCGTCTGCTGGCGCTGTTGCTGGGCGCAGCGCTGGCGCTACCCGCGCATGCCGACAACGACGATCTTCCCAACCTGGGCGAAGACTCTCGCCAGGCGATGACGCCTGCGCAGGAGCACCAGGTGGGCGAGTCGGCCATGCTGGAAATCCGCCGCAGCGGCGACATGCTGCAAGACCCCGAGCTGGTGGGTTATATCAACCAGTTAGGCGGGCGGCTGGTGCAGGCCAACGGCACAGCCATCCCGTTTACCTTTTTTGTGATCCGGGATGGTGAAGTCAACGCCTTTGCACTGCCGGGCGGCTTTGTTGGGGTATATAGCGGTTTGATTGCGACAACCCAGCACGAGTCCGAACTGGCAGCCGTGATGGCGCACGAAATCTCGCACGTCACCCAGCATCACCTGGCCCGCATGATTGACGCTCAGCGCATGGCGCCCTGGGTGACCATGGCGGCGCTGGGGCTGGCGATTCTGGCGGCGCACGGCGGCAATGGCGATATTGGCATGGCCGCAGCGGCGGCGACGTCAGGCTATTTTATTCAGCGGCAACTGGATTTCACCTACGCCTATGAACAAGAGGCGGATCGGGTAGGGATGCGCACGCTGATTGCGTCGGGATTCGACCCGTATGCCATGCCCATCTTTTTTGGCCGTCTGCAAAAAGCCAATCGCTTGATGGAAGGCAACGCACCCGAGTTTCTGCGAACGCACCCGGTGACATACAAGCGGATTTCCGATGCGGAAGAACGGCTGATCAACGTCCAGTTCAAGCAGATTCCGGATTCGGCAGACTATCTGTTCATGCGTGAGCGGGCCATCGTACTGCAGTCCAAAGACCTTAAGAGCACGGTGCTGCGCTATCGCTCGACGCTGGCAGACAAGCGTTACAGCAACCTGGCAGCACATCAGTATGGCCTGGCGCTGGCCCAGTATCAGGCACGGGATTTGTCAGGGGCCTGGCAAAGTCTGCAAAAGGCCAGGCAAGACTTTGGTGAAGTGGATTCGCATCCGTCACTGGAGTATCTGGCGGGGTCTATCCGGCTGGCCCAGGGGCGCTATGACGAGGCGCTCAAGCTGTTTCGGGATGCCCAGGCGCATTTTCCATCCAGCCGGACGCTCATTTATGGCGAGATTGACACCCTGATGCAGGCGCGCCGTGATGACGATGCGCTTGCGGTGGCGCAGCGTGCGGCGCTTGCATATCCGTCCGACGCCACGTTCTACCAGCGACAGGCGCAAATTTATGAAAGCCAGGGCAAGGCGCAAGCCCAGCATGTCGCGCAAGGCGAGTATTACGCCCGTTTGCTGGAGTACACTGCGGCCATCCAGCAACTGGAAATCGCCCAGCGTCAGCCGGGAGACGATTTCTATCAACTCTCCGGCATTGATGCCCGGCTGAAGGAACTCCAGCGCGTACTCAGCGACCAAAAGGACATCAAAACGCCCTGAGGGGTTTGGGCCTGGATGGGTCTGAATGTTCAGGTGGCTTGTTTCGGCAGCTTTTTGCGCAATATATCAAGGTAGATGGCCGGGTCCGGCGGCAAGTTGTAACGCTGCGCCTGCCAGAGCATCTCGCTCAGCCCTTCCATCACCAGGTGCTGGGCGTCATGTTCGTTACCCGCCACCTTGCACAATTCGCCGTACAACGCACGAATGCCGATGGGCTGGTCGATAGACAACTGTTCTTCAATGGCCAGATGCATGCTGACATGCAAGAACGGATTGGTCTCGCCGTACTCCACCGGCCAGTCCCGATCAAGGTATTCAGGGGTGAGGAACTGGTGATATTCGGGATGGCGCAGCAACACCGCTGCCGTCATCTTCTCCAGATCGGTCATGGGCTCGGAGCCATGTGCACCATGTTTACGCCAGGATTCGATCAGAAAGTGGCGCGCTTCATCGCGTGAGGGATTAAACAGCATCAGGATTCAGGCTTTTGCTTTTTGCAGTTTTCAAAAATACAGACCGGATTGTCGCCTGGCTGGGCGCAGGCGCAAAGTGATATCCGGCGAACAGTACGGAGTAACAGTATGACCCGCAGTCTTTATGAAACGCATGTCACCGACATTCTGGGCAATGATGTCGCCATGGAGCGCTATCGCGGCAAGGTGCTTTTGATTGTCAATGTGGCCAGCCGATGCGGGTTTACCCCTCAATATGAGGGCTTGCAGGCGCTTTACCAGCGCTACGCGGGCCGCGGGCTTGAGATTCTGGGGTTTCCATGTAATCAGTTCGGCGCGCAAGAGCCGGGGTCCGCGACCGAAATCCAGGATTTTTGTACCACCAGCTTTGGCGTGCAGTTCCCGCTCTTTGCCAAGATTGATGTGAACGGCTCGGCGGCCCATCCGCTGTACCAGTTCCTCAAGTCGGCCCATCCGGGGTTGCTGGGCACGGAGTCGATCAAGTGGAATTTCACCAAGTTCCTGGCCGATCGGGATGGCAATGTGGTGGAACGCTACGCGCCAACCTCCACGCCAGAGTCCCTGGCAAACGACATTGAAAAATTGCTGTAACACAAGCGCTTTGCGGCGGATGTCATTGATCGTAAAGGCTTTAGGGGTATTGTGATTGTTCATGCGGATGGGGTCTGGGGTCAGACCTAACGCATTGATCTGTTGAAGCAAAAAGCAAACCAGGGTAGAATCCGTCAAATTTTGTACAGAAAACGGGCCAGGGCAACCTGTCCCGTTTTTCTACGTCCGGGGAGCCTGAAAAGTGCCCGTGAACCCCGCCCCTACTGGCAGGGTGCGGCGGCATTTTTGTCCCCGTACCGATTCCCCTCAATTGCGGGCGCAACGCCCAGGAGCCGCCAGTGTCCAAACCTGCTTTACTTGCGCTTGCCGACGGCACCCTGTTTCACGGTACTTCCATCGGTGCTGATGGTGAAACCATCGGCGAGGTGGTTTTCAATACCGCGATGACCGGTTACCAGGAAATCCTGACCGATCCGTCTTACTGCCGCCAGATCGTTACCCTGACCTATCCGCACATCGGCAACTACGGTGTGAACCCGGAAGACGCCGAAAGCCGTGGCGTGTTCGCGGCGGGTCTGATCATTCGCGATCTGCCTCTGTTGCATTCCAATTTCCGCGCGTCGATGAGCCTTGGCGATTATCTGGTCAAGCACAACGTCGTCGCCATTGCCGATATCGATACCCGCAAGCTGACCCGTATCCTGCGGGAGAAGGGCGCGCAGCCGGGCTGTATCGTCTCTGGTGACAACATCGATGCTGCGGCAGCGGTTGAAAAGGCCAGGTCCTTCGGTTCGATGGCAGGTCAGGACCTGGCGAAAGTGGTCAGCGCCACCGAGCGCTACGAGTGGACGACCGCCGAGTGGAAACTGGGCGTGGGTTACACCGTGCAATCCAACCCCAAATTCAAGGTTGTCGCCTACGATTTCGGCGTGAAGCACAACATTCTGCGCATGCTGGCAGAGCGTGGCTGTGAGCTGACCGTGGTGCCGGCCCAAACCCCGGCCGCCGACGTGCTGGCCCTGAACCCGGACGGCGTGTTCCTCTCCAATGGCCCGGGTGATCCGGAACCGTGTGATTACGCCGTCGAAGCCATCCAGGTGTTCCTGGAAAAACGTGTTCCAACGTTCGGGATCTGCCTGGGTCATCAGTTGCTGGGTCTGGCCACCGGTGGCAAAACCAGCAAGATGAAATTTGGTCACCATGGCGCCAATCACCCGGTACAGGATCTGGATAGCGGTCACGTGATGATCACCAGCCAGAACCACGGTTTCCAGGTGGATGAAACCAGCTTGCCGGCCAATGTGCGCGTCACCCACCGTTCGCTGTTTGACGGCACGGTGCAAGGGATTGCGCTGACGGATCGTCCGGCCTTCAGCTTCCAGGGTCACCCGGAAGCCAGCCCCGGCCCGCACGACGTGGCGTACCTGTTCGACCGCTTTATTGCGCTGATGAGCGAGAAGTGAGGTATGCGGGGGAGTGGCCTTGTGCCTCTCCCGCGTGCCCGTGTTTTCTTGCCCGATAAAATTTGAATGAAGTGATGTGCGGGTGGTTTCTGCCTCGCACCTCACGCCTCACAGGCAAAGCCCATGCCCAAACGTACAGACATTAAAAGCATTCTCATCATCGGCGCTGGCCCGATCATCATCGGTCAGGCTTGCGAGTTCGATTATTCCGGCGCGCAAGCATGCAAGGCGCTGCGCGAAGAGGGTTACAAGGTCATCCTGGTCAACAGCAACCCGGCCACGATCATGACCGACCCCAATATGGCCGATGTGACGTATATCGAGCCCATTACCTGGCAAGTGGTCGAGAAAATCATCGACAAGGAACGCCCGGATGCGATCCTGCCGACCATGGGTGGCCAGACTGCGCTGAATTGCGCGCTGGACCTCTGGCGCAATGGCGTGCTGGACAAGTTCAAGGTGGAACTGATCGGTGCCACGCCAGAAGCCATCGACAAGGCCGAAGATCGCCAGAAATTCAAAGCGGCCATGGACAAGATCGGTCTGGGTTCGGCCAAGTCGGCCATTGCCCACACCCTGGAAGAGGCGCTGGCCGCACAAGCCAATCTGGGCTTCCCGGCGATTATTCGTCCGTCCTTCACCATGGGCGGCTCGGGTGGCGGTATTGCCTACAACATTCAGGAATTCATTGAAATCTGTACCCGTGGTCTGGATCTGTCCCCGACCAACGAATTGCTGATTGAAGAATCTCTGCTGGGTTGGAAAGAGTACGAAATGGAAGTGGTGCGTGACCGCGCCGACAACTGCATTATCGTCTGTTCCATTGAAAACCTGGACCCGATGGGCGTGCACACCGGCGACTCCATCACCGTTGCCCCGGCCCAGACCCTCACCGACAAGGAATACCAGATCATGCGTAACGCATCGATCGCGGTATTGCGTGAGATCGGTGTGGATACCGGCGGTTCTAACGTGCAGTTCTCGGTCAATCCGGCCGATGGCCGTCTGATTGTCATTGAGATGAACCCGCGGGTATCACGTTCCTCCGCGCTGGCTTCCAAGGCAACCGGTTTCCCGATCGCCAAGATCGCCGCCAAACTGGCCGTGGGCTACACGCTGGACGAACTGAAGAATGAAATCACCGGTGGCAAGACCCCGGCCTCGTTCGAGCCGTCCATTGACTACGTGGTCACCAAGATTCCGCGTTTTGCGTTTGAAAAATTCCCGCAGGCCAATGATCGCCTGACCACGCAGATGAAGTCGGTGGGTGAAGTGATGGCCATTGGCCGCACCCAGCAAGAATCACTGCAAAAGGCCCTGCGTGGCCTCGAAACCGGCATGTCCGGCTTTGACGAGATCACTACCGACCGCGCGAAGATCGAATCTGAAATTGCCTCGCCGGGCCCGGAACGCCTCTGGTACGTGGCCGATGCCTTCCGCGTCGGCATGAGCCTGGATGAAGTTCACAACCTCAGCAAAATCGATCCGTGGTTCCTCGTTCAGATCGAAGACCTGCTCAAGGACGAAGCGGCACTCAAGACCCGCACGCTGGAAAGCCTGACCGCGGCAGACCTGCGCAAACTCAAGCGCAAGGGTTTCTCTGATCGCCGTATTGGCACGCTGTTGGGGACCGACCAGAACGCCGTGCGCCGTGCGCGTCACGCTGCAGGCGTGCGTCCCGTGTACAAGCGTGTGGATACCTGCGCGGCCGAGTTCTCGACCAACACCGCGTATATGTATTCCAGCTATGACGAGGAATGCGAAGCCGCGCCGACCAACAACAAGAAAGTCATGGTGCTGGGCGGTGGCCCGAACCGGATCGGCCAGGGTATCGAGTTTGACTACTGTTGCGTACACGCCGCGCTGGCGCTGCGCGAAGATGGTTATGAAACCATCATGGTCAACTGCAACCCGGAAACCGTCTCGACCGATTACGATACCTCTGATCGCTTGTACTTCGAGCCGCTGACGCTGGAAGACGTGCTGGAAATCGTGGCAGTCGAAAAACCCTACGGCGTGATCGTGCAGTACGGTGGTCAAACCCCGCTGAAACTGGCGCGCGCGCTGGAAGCTAACGGTGTGCCTATCGTCGGTACCAGCCCGGACATGATTGACGCAGCGGAAGACCGTGAGCGCTTCCAGAAGCTGCTGCAAGACTTGGGTCTGCGTCAGCCGCCCAACGCCACCGCCCGCAACGAGAAAGACGCGCTGGTACTGGCCGCCAACCTCGGTTATCCGCTGGTGGTGCGTCCGTCTTACGTGCTGGGTGGCCGCGCCATGCAGATCGTGCATTCGGAAGATGACCTGACCCGCTACATGCGTGAAGCGGTGAAGGTGTCCAACGACAGCCCGGTACTGCTGGATCGCTTCCTCAATGACGCCATCGAAGTGGATGTGGACGCGCTGTCGGACGGTGAAGATGTGCTGATCGGCGGCATCATGGAACACATCGAACAAGCCGGTGTGCACTCCGGTGACTCCGCGTGTTCGCTGCCGCCGTACTCGCTCTCCAAAGAGTTGCAGGACGAACTGCGTCGTCAGACCGTGGCAATGGCCCGGGCACTGAACGTGGTGGGCCTGATGAACGTACAGTTTGCCATTCAGGGCAAGGGTGACGAGGCCAAGGTGTTCGTGTTGGAGGTGAACCCGCGTGGTTCGCGCACCGTGCCGTACGTCTCCAAGGCCACCAGCTTGCCGCTGGCCAAGATTGCTGCCCGTTGTATGGTAGGCCAGTCCCTCAAGAGCCAGGGGGTGACGGAAGAAGTGATTCCGCCGTACTACTCGGTGAAAGAGGCTGTGTTCCCGTTCGTGAAGTTCCCGGGGGTGGATACCATTCTGGGCCCGGAAATGAAGTCGACCGGTGAAGTCATGGGCGTGGGCGAGACCTTTGCCGAGGCATTCGTGAAGTCGCAACTGGCGGCCAGCATCGTGCTGCCCCAGTCGGGCAACGTGTTTATCTCGGTCAAGGACGGTGACAAGACTGTCGCCATCGAGTGCGCACGCGTGCTGGTTGATCTGGGCTTCAAGATCGTCGCGACCAAGGGCACGGCCACTGCGCTGGAAGAAGCCGGCGTAGCGGTGACACAGGTGAACAAGGTCACAGAAGGCCGCCCGCACATTGTCGACATGATTGTGAACGGCGAAATCGCCATGGTGGTCAACACCGTGGAGGAGCGTCGCCAGGCCATCCAGGATAGCTACTCGATCCGTCATGAAGCGCTCAAGGCCAAGCTGCCCGTGTACACCACGGTAGCGGGTGCCCGCGCCGCCTGCATCGGTATCCGTGATCTGGGTGAACTCAAGGTTTACGACCTGCAGGGCTTGCATCGTCAACTTAAAGCCTGATACCTTAGCGGTTGAAACACCAACAACCGCCGCCCTTCATTGGGGCGGCGGTTGTGCTTTTATTGTCTCCCGCCTGTTGTGTAGCGTAGCCGCATAACAGGCGGGATTGTTGATGTCTTGTCCGGCCAGGGGAACACGCCGGGCCCGCAGGAGAACAAGAAATGATCAAGATCCCGCTGACCGTTGTCGGTGCGGAAAAGCTCAAGGTGGAACTACAGCAACTGAAAAGCGTAGTCCGCCCCGAAGTGATTGCCGCGATTGCTGAAGCCCGTTCGCACGGCGATTTGTCGGAAAACGCTGAATACGATGCCGCCAAAGAAAAACAATCCTTCGTGGAAGGGCGCATTGCCGAACTCGAAGGCAAATTGTCCAACGCGCAAGTGATCGACCCGGCCTCGCTGGGCGTGACCGCCGAAGGCCGCGTCGTCTTTGGTGCGACCGTCGAACTGGAAGATCTGGAAGCCGGTAGCCAGGTGACCTATCAGATCGTCGGTGACGATGAGGCCAACCTGAAAGACGGCAAGATTTCGGTCTCCAGCCCGATTGCCCGCGCGCTGATCGGCAAATATGCCGGTGACGTGGCCGAAGTGGTCGCGCCGGGTGGCATTCGCGAATACGAAGTGCTGGATGTGAAATACCTGTAAGCACCAGGGCGCGGGGAGTGGGGATTCACTCACTCCAGCGTCAGCACGCTTTACATGGTTTTCTCCTCACCCCTAACTCCTCACACCTCACATATCAATGGGCAACGGACTCAAGAACGTTCTGACGGTTTTGTGGATTGGTGGTCTGTGGATTGTTGGCTTGCTCGTGCTGCCCGTGCTGTTTTTGTCGCTGGACAACAACCACGGGCTGGCTGCGGTGCTCTCGGCCAAAATCCTGCATGCCATGGGTTGGCTGGGTATTGTGGCCGGCCTGTACTTGCTGGTGTACCGCGTCTGGTTTGAAGGTCTGCGGGCTTTTCAGACCGGTGCGTTCTGGTTGTTGATCGGTATGGTGGTCTGCACGCTGGTGAACCAGTTTGCGATTTTCCCGATCCTGGCAGGCGTGAAATCAACGCTCAGCGAGAGCGCGGTAGGGGTGTTTGGTGGCGGCTTTGCCAACTGGCATACCATTTCCACTGCCATCTATGCCTTGCAGGCGCTGTTCGGTCTCTTGTACGTTTGGCATCTGGATGGCAAATAAGCGTCACTACCAGAAATCCTGCCGGCAGACCCAGGAAAAACAAAAGGCCCGCGTTGAACGCGGGCCTTTGTGCTGGCAGACCAGGACTTAAGCCTTGCCGCCTTTTTTAGCCTTGGGCAGGTCGATGCGCGAACGCTCGGCATCGCCCTGGCGATAGATGATCAGCAACTTGCCCAGGTGTTGTACTGGTTGGGCAGAGAGTTCGGCGCAGATTTGTTCCAGATACTGGATGCGTGCTTCGCGATCGTCGCCCAGAACACGAATCTTGATGAGCTCATGCGCATCCAGGTTCACGGCAATTTCACGGATCACGGCATCGGTCAGGCCGTTGTTGCCGATCATCACGACCGGATTAAGATGATGGGCAAGGCCGCGCAGGTGACGGCGCTGATCCGCAGTAAGTTCCATATTTTTGACTTTAATACCTTGAATAAACAGGCGATTGTACCGGATGGCACGCTCTAAAACCAGCAACGCGTGGTTGCAGGAACATGTGAACGATCATTATGTTCATATGGCACAAAAAGATGGCTATCGCGCGCGCGCAGCATACAAGTTGCTGGAAATAAACGAAAAAGACCAGTTGATCAAGCACGGTATGTGGGTTGCTGACCTGGGTGCGGCGCCCGGTAGCTGGTCGCAAGTGGCTGCAAAACTCGTCGGTGAGAAGGGGCGTGTGTTTGCCCTGGATATCCTGGAAATGCCATTTATTGCTGGTGTGGATTTCATTCAGGGCGATTTTCGCGAAGAATCCGTACTGAAAACCTACACAGATTTACTGGAAGGGCGTGAAGTAGACCTTGTGATTTGCGATATGGCGCCCAATATCACTGGGAATGCCGTCACGGATCAGGCCCGTTCCATGTATTTGTGTGAACTGGCTTTGGAATTTGCTCAAAATCATTTGAAACCTGGCGGCCATTTCCTGGTCAAGGTATTCCAGGGTTATGGCTATAACGAGTACATGACGGCCATGCGTGACACTTTTGCCACAGTGACCACGCGTAAACCGAAAGCTTCGCGCGACCGTAGCGCGGAAATGTATCTGCTTGGCAAGCAAAAAAAGGTTTGAGCAGTTAGAATTGACGCTGTGCATCAAGCATTTATGCAGCGGGAGCAAGATATGCGCACTTGTGTTGACCCCGTTGTACTACCCGGTTAAAGGGCTTGGGAAATGAATAATCTCGGTAAGAACATCGCCATCTGGCTGATTATCGGTCTGGTTCTGATGACGGTTTTCAATCAGTTCACCAAACGCCAGGACACGGTCGGCCAGGTGCCGTACTCACAATTCATGGCGAATGTTGAAGCGGACCGCGTTGCCTCGGTGGAAATCGAAGGCAACATGCTGCGTGGCCAATGGCTGCGCGGCAAACTGAACGACGGCTCCGCTTTCTCCACCTACGCGCCATTTGACTTCCGCCTGGTCGATACCCTGATCAAGCACAACGTCAAATTCTCGGCCAAGGCGGAAGAAGAACAGGGTTTCCTGACCCAGTTGTTCATTTCCTGGTTCCCGATGCTGCTCCTGATTGGCGTATGGGTTTTCTTCATGCGACAGATGCAGGGCGGTGGCAAGGGTGGCGCGTTCAGCTTCGGCAAATCGCGCGCTCGCATGCTGGATGAATCCAACAACTCGGTGACGTTTGCGGACGTGGCCGGTTGTGACGAAGCCAAAGAAGAAGTGGCCGAAATCGTCGACTACCTGCGTGACCCGACCAAATATCAGAGCCTGGGCGGCCGTATGCCGCGCGGTATCTTGATGGTGGGCTCTCCAGGTACCGGTAAGACCCTGCTGGCCAAGGCCATTGCGGGCGAAGCCAAGGTGCCGTTCTTCTCGATCTCTGGTTCGGACTTTGTAGAAATGTTCGTCGGTGTCGGTGCCGCCCGCGTGCGCGACATGTTCGAGAACGCCAAGAAGAACGCCCCTTGCATTATCTTCATCGATGAAATCGACGCCGTCGGCCGCCAGCGTGGCGCCGGTATGGGCGGTGGCAACGATGAGCGCGAACAAACCCTCAACCAGATGCTGGTTGAGATGGATGGTTTTGAAGGCAATTCCGGCGTGATCGTGATTGCCGCCACCAACCGTCCGGACGTGCTGGACCCCGCGCTGTTGCGTCCGGGCCGGTTTGACCGTCAGGTGGTGGTCTCGCTGCCGGATATCCGTGGTCGCGAACAGATTCTGGGCGTGCACATGCGCAAAGTCCCGATCTCCAACGACGTCGAGCCGAATGTCCTGGCACGCGGTACACCGGGTTTCTCGGGTGCTGACCTTGCCAACCTGGTGAACGAAGCCGCTCTGTTTGCTGCGCGCCGTAACAAGCGTCTGGTGGATATGGAAGACTTCGAGTCCGCCAAAGACAAGATCATGATGGGTGCAGAACGCCGCACCATGGTGATGTCGGAAGAAGAAAAGAAGAACACCGCGTACCACGAATCCGGTCACGCTGTGGTCGCCAAGCTGTTGCCCAAGTCTGATCCGGTGCACAAGGTCACCATCATTCCGCGTGGCCGTGCGCTGGGTGTGACCATGCAGTTGCCGGAAGAAGACCGCTACGCTTATGACCGCCAATATCTGCTGAACCGTATCGCCATCCTGTTTGGTGGCCGGATCGCAGAAGAGGTGTTCATGGATCAGATGACTACCGGTGCTTCCAATGACTTTGAGCGCGCCACGCAAATGGCGCGCGACATGGTGACCCGTTACGGCATGAGCGACAAGCTGGGCCCGATGGTCTACGGCGAAAACGAAGGCGAAGTGTTCCTGGGGCGTTCGGTCACCACGCACAAGAGCGTGTCCGAGAGCACCATGCAGCAGGTCGATGCGGAAATCCGTCGCATTATCGATGAGCAGTACGCTCTGGCGCGTAATCTGCTGGAAACCAACCGCGACAAGGTTGAAGCCATGACCAAGGCGCTGCTGGATTGGGAAACCATCGATATGGACCAGATCAACGACATCATGGATGGCCGTGATCCGCGCCCGCCGAAGACCCCGCCGTCCAAACCGGCGTCGCCTTCCGGTGATCGCCCGAGTGGGGATGCCCCGGCGGCCACGACGACGCCGGCCACCGAAGCCTGATACCAGTAACGCTATACCAGGGCGGCCATGTGAGTGGCCGCCTTTTTCTTTCTGTTTCCCCTGCGTAGCGATACGCGCAAGCCAGACCGGAGTACCCATGGATACCTTGCAATGCGGCCGTTTTAGCCTGAGCCTTACCCGGCCTCTCGTGATGGGTATTCTCAATGTCACGCCGGATTCGTTTTCGGATGGCGGCAACTTTGATACGGCCTCCAAAGCGGTGGCACATGCTGAAGCGATGGTCAAAGATGGCGCAGACATTATCGATATCGGCGGCGAATCGACCCGGCCTGGCGCAGAGGCGGTCAGTATCGAGGACGAAATTGCCCGGGTGGTGCCCGTCATTGCTGCGCTCAAGTCGCTGAATGTGCCGCTCTCTATTGATACTCGCCGCCCTGCTGTCATGCAGGCCGCGCTGGAAGCCGGCGTGGACCTGATCAACGATATTGCGGCACTGGAAGGCGAGGGCGCGCTGCACATTGCCACGCGCAACCAGGTGGCAGTGTGTCTGATGCACATGAAGGGCGAGCCGCGCACCATGCAGACTGCGCCGGATTACGCCGATGTCGTGGGCGAGGTGACGCAATACCTGGCAGCGCGTCGCGATGAAGCAGAGCGCGCGGGTATTGCGCGTAACCGCATCTTGCTGGACCCGGGTTTTGGTTTTGGCAAGAATCTGGACCATAACACCGCACTGTTTCATGCCATGTCGCGCATGATTGAAGACCTGGGCTGTCCTTTCCTTGTGGGCGTGTCACGCAAATCCATGCTGGGGCAGATTACGGGTCGCCTGGTGGGCGAGCGTGCTACGGCCAGTGTGGCAGCGGCCATGCTGGCAGCGCAAAAAGGGGCGGCCATCGTGCGTGTGCATGATGTGCGGGAAACTGTGGATGCATTGAAAATCCTGCACGCCCTACAATAACGGCACATTTGAATACGATTTTGTTTTACTTTCGGGATTGATCAATGGGACGCAAGTACTTCGGAACGGATGGTGTACGCGGGCTGGTCGGTGAGCATCCGATTACCCCTGAATTTGCCATGAAGCTGGGTTATGCCGCGGGTCGCGTGCTGGCCGCTTCAGAGCGTCGTCAACATGGCGAACATGCGTCCGTGCTGATTGGCAAAGACACGCGTATTTCCGGGTATATGCTCGAAGCCGCGTTGCAAGCGGGTCTGAACGCCGCCGGTGTCGATGTCCACGTGACCGGTCCGCTGCCGACACCAGGTGTGGCCTATCTGACCCGTGCGCTGCGCCTCTCGGCCGGTGTGGTGATTTCGGCCTCCCATAATCCATATTACGACAATGGCATCAAGTTCTTTGGCGCTGGTGGCAAGAAGCTGCCCGATGAGGTGGAGCAAGCCATCGAAGAGGCCATTGATGATGCACAGCCCTGCGTGGGCTCCAAGACGATGGGCCGGGCCTGGCGTGTGGGCGATGCCTCGGGTCGCTACATTGAGTTCTGCAAGTCCACCTTCCCCAATGAACTGGATCTGCGTGGTTTGCGTCTGGTGATTGATTGCGCGCACGGAGCCACCTACCAGGTCGCTCCGCATGTATTTCATGAACTGGGCGCGGAAGTCGTCACCATTGGCGATAAACCCAATGGCTTCAACATCAATGAAAATTGCGGCGCCACGCACGTTGACCTGCTGCGCAAGACGGTGCTGGCCGAAGGTGCAGACTACGGTATTGCGCTCGACGGTGATGGCGACCGGCTGATCATGGTTGATGGCGATGGCTCGGTTATTGATGGCGACCTGCTGATCTACGTGCTGGCGCGGTATCGTGCGGATCGTGGCACGCTGCGCGGCGGCGTGGTGGGCACCTTGATGACCAACCTGGGCGTCGAGAATGGCCTGAAAGCAGCAGGCATTGCGTTTGAGCGCGCCAAGGTGGGCGATCGCTATGTACTCGAACGTCTGCAGGAAAACGGCTGGCTGCTGGGGGGGGAAGGCTCTGGGCACATCCTGAGTCTGGATCGCCACACGACCGGCGACGGCATTGTTTCCGCGCTGCAGGTGCTGGAAGCGTTGATTGAGCAGGGCAAGCCGCTATCGGCCTTCCGTGATGAACTGCAGTTATCCACTCAGGTGCTCAAGAACGTCCGTATCAGCAAAGGGTTCAGCATCAGTAGCTCGCCCTCGATTGCCGAGGCCGTCAAGCAGGCTGAAAGCGCCATGGGCACGCACGGGCGCGTACTGTTACGCCCTTCGGGGACCGAGCCGCTGGTGCGGGTGATGGTTGAGCATGTAGACCCGGCGGCCGCAGAGAAGTGGGCCGAGTCGATTGCGGCGGTGGTGATTTCTGAGGCCAGCGCTGAGTAATCGGCAGTCCGTTCAAACAAAAAGCCCACGATTCTCGTGGGCTTTTTGTTTGGCGGGGCAGGGCGCTTAGCCGAACTTGCCGGTGATGTAGTCTTCCGTCGCCTTCTTGGTCGGTGTGGTGAAGATGGTATCGGTTTCGCCCACTTCGACCAGCTCGCCCAGGTACATATAGGCGGTGTAGTCAGACACACGTGCGGCCTGTTGCATGTTGTGCGTCACGATGGCGATGGTGTAGTCGCGCTTGAGTTCATGCACCAGCTCTTCAATGTGCGCAGTGGAGATCGGGTCCAGCGCAGAGGTCGGTTCGTCCAGCAGCAGGACTTCCGGCTTCACCGCAATGGCGCGCGCGATACACAGACGCTGTTGCTGACCGCCAGACAGGCCCAGACCAGACTGACGCAGCTTGTCTTTGGCTTCGTTCCACAGCGCAGCCTTGGACAGTGCCCATTCCACGCGGTCATCCATTTCGGACTTGGACAGACTTTCGTACAACTTCACGCCGAACGCGATGTTGTCATAGATCGACATCGGGAACGGGGTCGGCTTCTGGAACACCATGCCCACCTTGGCGCGCAGCATGTTCAGGTCGACACCCTTATCCAGGATGTTGTTGCCGTTCATGAGAATCTCACCCTCGGCACGCAGCTTGGGGTAGAGCTCATACATGCGGTTGAAGGTGCGCAACAGCGTTGATTTACCGCAGCCAGACGGGCCGATGAAAGCGGTGACCTTGCCTTCGCGGATGTTCAGATTAATGTTCTTGAGCGCATGGAAATTGCCGTAAAAGAAATTCAGATTCTTTACGGTCAGTTTGGCTTGGGTAGTTTCTGCGGTCATGCTGGAGTCCTGAAGTCGCATTTTTATGGTCCTTGCTTGCGGCTTAGTGTTGTTGCTGCGGTTTGATCAGCGTACGGGCGAGAATGTTCATCACCAGCACAAACAGGCCGATAAGCAGACTGCCGGCCCAGGCCAGGTTATGCCAGTCTTCATACGGGCTCATGGCAAACTGGAAAATCACCACCGGCAAGTTGGCCATGGGTTGATTCATGTTGCTGTAGAACTGGTTGTTCAGCGACGTAAACAAGAGCGGTGCAGTTTCGCCCACGATACGTGCTACCGCCAGGATGACACCCGTCACCACGCCAGCCTTGGCGGCCCGCAAGGTCACTTGCAGGGTCATTTTCCACTGCGGTGCGCCCAGCGCGTAGGCGGCTTCACGCATGCTGTGCGGAACCAGGCGCAACATGCTCTCGGTGGTGCGAACCACAACCGGGATCACCAGGATCGCCAGCGCCAGCGCACCGGCCCAGCCGGAGAAGTGCCCGGTATGCACCACGTACACTTCGTACATGAACAGACCAATCACGATCGACGGTGCCGACAGCAGAATGTCGTTGATAAAGCGGGTGACCGGGGCCAGCCAGCCACGATCGCCAAACTCGGCCAGATAGGTGCCGGCCAGAATGCCAATCGGCGTTCCCACCAGGGTGCCAACCAAAGACATCATCAAGCTGCCCAGAATGGCGTTGGACAAACCGCCCGCACTGCCCGGTGCCGGGGTGGTCTGGGTGAACAACACCAGGTTCAGACTACCAAAACCGTTTTTGAACAAGGTGTACAGAATCCACGCCAGCCAGAACAGACCAAACAGCATGGCCGCCACGGACAGCGAGAGGCTAATGAAGTTAACAAAGCGCCGGCGCGCATAAATAGACAACATGTTTGAGCGCCTCGCTTAATTGCCTTCTGCGCGTTGCATGCGCAGAAGCATCAGTTTGGACAAGGTCAACACCACAAAGGTGATGAAGAACAGCAGCAGACCCAGATAAATCAGGCTGCCGGTATGCAGTGCGGTCGTGGCTTCGGTGAACTCGTTGGCCAGCGTGGCGGAAATCGAGGTCGACGGATCAAACAAGCTATGGATGGGCTGCTGTGCATTACCGATCACAAAGGTAATCGCCATGGTTTCACCCAGTGCACGGCCCAGACCCAGCATCACGCCACCCATCACACCGCTGCGGGTGTAAGGCAGTACCACGCGCCAGACCACTTCCCAGGTGGTGCCGCCCAGACCGTAGGCGGATTCTTTGAGCATGGCCGGAACCACCTCAAACACATCGCGCATCACGGAAGAGACATACGGAATCACCATCACCGACAAAATCAGACCGGCAGTCAACATGCCGATGCCCATGGGCGGGCCGTCAAACAGGCCGCCAAGGATCGGAACGCCAGCGGTATGCTCGGTCAGCCACGGTTGCACGTTGTCGGCAAACCACGGCGCGAACACAAACAGACCCCACATGCCGTAAATGATGGAAGGCACGCCAGCCAGCAATTCAATGGCAATACCCAAGGGGCGGCGCAGCCAGACCGGCGAGAGTTCGGTCAGGAAAATCGCAATACCAAAGCTGACCGGTACGCCAATCAGCAAGGCAATGAAAGAAGAGAGCAAGGTGCCGCGGATCGAGTTCCAGCCACCAAACTGGCCCGTCACCGGGTTCCATTCGGTGCCCACGATAAAGCCGAGGCCAAATTGCTGAATAGCCGGCCAGGCGCCGATCAGCAGCGAAATCAGAATGCCAGCCAACAAGGCAAGCACAAAAAAGGCGAAAAAGCGGGTGGTCCCGCGGAAAATACGGTCTTGCAGCACCTGTTGGCGCATCCGTTTTTCTTGTGAATTCATCAGCGTCTCCGGGGCCGGCTTAACAACAACAGGAGCCACCCTGGCTCCTGTCGTCTTCGGCGTGTACTCGGGCTGCATTTTATCGTTCATGCTGGGGCCTGTTCACACTTGTTTTGCCCTGACTGCGGACGGGGCGGATTGACATCTGTCCGTCCACGGTCAGGGCTAAGTTGCCGTTTTACTTCCAGACCGGCGCGTTGCTGTTGTCGGTGATCTGCTTCCACGAAGCGCGGATCACGTCCTTCACATCGTTCGGCATCGGCACGTAGTCCAGATCAGACGCGGTCTTGTCGCCGTTGGCATAGCCCCAGTCGAAGAACTTCAGGACTTCCTTGCCTTGTTCCGGCTTGTCTTGCTTCTTTTGCAGCAGTGCAAACGTGGCACCGGTGATCGGCCATGCGGTCTTGCCAGCCTGGTCGGTCAGGATCACGTAAAAGCCAGGTGCGCTCTTCCAGTCGGCGCCAGCAGCAGCGGCCTTGAAGGATTCTTCGGTCGGCGCAACAAAAGCACCCGCCTTGTTCTGCATGTCGATGTAGTTCATCTTGTTCTGCTTGGCGTACGCGTATTCCACGTAACCAATGGCGCCCTTGATGCGCTGAACGTACTGAGCTACACCTTCGTTACCCTTGCCACCCACGCCATTCGGCCATTGCACGGTAGCGTCTTCACCCACCTTGGCTTTCCAGTCAGTGCTGACCTTGGACAGGTAGTTGGTGAAAATGAAGGTGGTGCCAGAACCATCTGCACGGTGCACAACAGTGATCGCAGCGTCCGGCAGCTTGGCAGCCGGGTTCAGCTTGGCGATGGCCGGGTCATTCCACTTCTTGATCTTGCCCAGGAAAATGTCAGCCAGCACGGTGCCGGTCAGCTTCAGTTCGCCGCCCTTCACGCCAACCAGGTTGGCAACCGGAACCACGCCACCCATTGCAACCGGAAATTGCACCAGACCAGACTTGTCCAGCTCTTCTTGCTTGAGCGGCTTGTCGGAGGCACCGAAGTCTACTGTCTTGGCCTGGATTTGCTTGATACCGCCGCCCGAACCGATCGATTGATAGTTCAGACCCACGCCGGTCTTGGCCTTGTAGGCTTCGGCCCACTTGGCAGCCAGCGGGTAAATAAAGGTGGAACCAGCGCCGGTAATATCGGCAGCCATGGCTTGAGCAGTAAACAGGCCCGCGGTAAGGCCCAGCGATACGAGCACTTTGCGCCCATATGTCATGATGTTTTTCTCCGGTTGAGCAATGCCGGGTACAGTCCCGACTCGGCCGCATCGTAGACGGGAAGTGTTTCCGAAATATTACAAGTCGGTGTCACATTCCGCCGTCGTTGTTGTTGCGACGCGTACTATGCTGTTTATATTGAATTAATTAATAGTTGCGCACAAAAGCGGTGCAGCTTCCCGCGGCCGGTCCCGGGCGATAATCTGCGCAAAAACCGGTGCGGGCGGTCATTGTGACAGCCAAATGTGACAGTACCCCGCACCTGACCACGCCGTGTGGTGCGCCGCTGACCCGGCTCACCAGGGCAGGCCCGCGCAAAGTGTTGCAAAATGCCTGTTATCAAAGCGTTTCCAGAGTCTTGCCGGTTTGACGCACTCACGGGCTGCGGCCTACAATCGCGTTCTTTTGTGTAAACCACTTTGGTTGGACGCAATGGCCAGGCAACTTGTTGTTGGTAACTGGAAAATGCACGGCAGCGTAGGGCAGGTTCGCTCTGTGGTGCCGGAACTGGCGCGTGCAGAGTTGGGCTCTAATGTCTCTATCTGTATGCCGTACCCGTATCTGTCACTGGCGAAGTCCTTGCTGGTCGATACACCGGTACAGTTGGGTGCACAGGATTTGTGCGAGTTTCACATTGGCGCATACACCGGCGAGGTGTCTGCGGCCATGTTGGCGGATGTGGGTTGCGAGCTGGTGATCATTGGTCATTCGGAACGCCGCCGTTACTTTGGCGAGACCAGTGAAACCGCCGCCCGCAAGGTGCGCGCCGCGCTCGATGCCGGCCTCTTGCCGATTTATTGTGTGGGCGAGACGCAGGAGCAGCGCGATGCGGGTGTGGCCCGTGATGTCATCGCGGATGAACTGAAAGTATTGTCCGGCGTGCCGACAAGTTTGTATGCAGTTGCGTACGAACCGATGTGGGCCGTAGGTACGGGGGTGACCGCAGCACCAGAGCAAATCTCTGAGATGCACGCGTTCATCAAGCAGACGCTGAGCCAGCACACCTGTGTGCTATATGGCGGAAGCGTAAAGGGAAACAACGCCGCGCACATCATGGCAGTCGATGGTGTGGACGGGGTTCTGGTTGGGGGTGCGGCGCTTTCGGCGACCGAATTTTTGCGGATTTGCCGCGCTGCACATTAATGCGAATGTAATCTTTGAGCAGGGTCAAGACCCCTGTCGCAGATTGCAAAAATACCACTTCGGCGCTATGATTCGCGCCGCGTTGATGAGAAAAGATGGAACTTCTTAAAAGCCTCGTTTTGATTGTGAATGTGTTGTCCGCACTGGTGACAATCGTTCTCGTTCTGATGCAGCACGGCAAAGGTGCCGATATGGGCGCTGCCTTTGGTAGTGGCTCTGCAGGCAGCCTGTTTGGCTCCTCCGGTTCGGCCAACTTCCTGAGCCGCAGCACTGCGGCGTGCGCAACTGTCTTTTTCGCGAGCTGTCTGGGTCTTGTTTTGCTGACTACCCCCGGTCGTGGTACGGATCTGGGCGTGATGAGTGATGTCAAGGCTGTTGCTTCAGCGCCTGCGGCTGCGGCCTCCGTGCCCGCCCAGAGCAAGATCCCTGAGTAATCCCTGCCCGGTGATTGTTCAGGTGTGGTTGAAGGCCGACATGGTGGAATTGGTAGACACGCTATCTTGAGGGGGTAGTGGCTGCGGCCGTGAGAGTTCGAGTCTCTCTGTCGGCACCATAGATTCGGAAAAACGCCGGGGCATCAATCCCGGCGTTTTTCCATATAGAAAATCAGCGCTTGTTTGCGTTGATCAAGTAAAAGGGCTTGTTGCAGCTCCGGCCAGGCCCGCATGCAGTATTAGTAATACAGTGTCAGTAGAACAATAGTCGCAACCGGTTCATTTCCTTTTTTGCCCTTTGTAATTGATCTTGACGGGGATCGACATGCTACAGAATTACTTCCCCATATTGCTCTTCATCATCGTGGGTACCGCGATTGGTGGCGGGTTGATGGCCCTGGGTGGGGTGTTTAGCCGACTGCTTGGAACCTACAAGCCGGACCCACAGAAACTCTCTCCTTATGAATGTGGTTTTGAGGCCTTTGAAGACGCACGCATGCAGTTCGATGTGCGCTACTACCTCGTGGCCATCCTCTTTATTCTGTTCGATCTGGAAGTGGCCTTCCTTGTTCCCTGGGCGCTTGTCCTCAAGGAAATTGGCTCTTTCGGTTTCTTTTCCATGTTGATCTTCCTGGCCATTCTCGTTGTCGGCTTCGCCTACGAATGGATGAAGGGCGCGCTGGAGTGGGAGTAACACAATGACTGCAGCTGCTTCGCAAAGTCTTGAAAAAGGGTTTGTCACGACCTCCGTTGATGCCGTGATGAATTGGGCACGTACCGGCTCCTTGTGGCCGATGACGTTTGGTCTGGCCTGTTGTGCGGTCGAGATGATGCATGCCGGTGCGGCACGCTATGACCTCGACCGTTTCGGCATTGTGTTCCGTCCGTCACCGCGCCAGTCTGATCTGATGATTGTTGCCGGCACGCTGTGCAACAAGATGGCACCGGCCTTGCGCAAGGTGTACGACCAGATGCCGGAACCGCGCTGGGTGCTTTCCATGGGCTCCTGTGCCAACGGCGGTGGCTATTACCACTATTCTTATTCCGTCGTACGCGGCTGTGACCGCATCGTACCGGTCGATATCTATGTGCCGGGCTGCCCGCCGACCGCCGAAGCGCTGGTCTACGGTCTGATCCAGATGCAGAACAAGATCAAGCGGACCAACACCATTGCCCGGGCGCGTCAGCTCGAGCAGGTGAACGGTTGAGGTGAGTCGTGGCGAAAACACTGAATCAATTGATTGATGACATCAAGCGCGTGCTGGGTGGCGAGCGCATCAGCGCACTGAGCCTGGCCCTTGATGAAGTTACCCTGGAAGTGCCGGCGGCCAAGCTGATTGAAGCGGCCACCTTGCTGCGTGATCACGCAGACCTGCGCTTTGAAGCCTGTGTCGACTTGTGCGGTATGGATTACAGCGCTTACGGTGATGGCCAGTGGTCTGGTCTGCGCTTCGCTTCCGTGGTGCACCTGTTGTCTTACACGCACAATGTCCGCCTGCGCTTGCGCGCATTCTGTGTGGATGATGATTTTCCGGTGCTGGCGTCGCTGATCGACATCTGGCCGACCGTGAACTGGTTTGAGCGTGAGTCGTTCGACCTGTACGGCATCATCTACCAGGGCCACCCGGATTTGCGTCGCTTGCTGACTGACTACGGCTTTGTCGGTCATCCGTTCCGCAAAGACTTCCCGTTGTCTGGTTACGTTGAAATGCGTTACGACCCGGAACAATCCCGCGTGATCTACCAACCGGTCACTATCGAGCCGCGCGAAACCGTACCGCGCATCATTCGCGAGGAGAACTACGGTGGCGTCTGAAATCCGTAATTACACCCTGAACTTCGGTCCGCAACACCCGGCCGCGCACGGCGTGCTGCGTCTGGTGCTGGAGCTGGACGGTGAAGTGGTCGAACGTGCTGATCCGCACATTGGCCTCTTGCACCGCGGTACCGAAAAGCTGGCTGAATCCAAGACCTTCATCCAGTCGCTGCCGTATATGGATCGTCTGGACTATGTGTCCATGATGGCCAACGAGCACGCCTATTGCATGGCGATTGAGCGCCTGGCGGGCATCGAAGTGCCGCTGCGTGCGCAATACATCCGCGTGATGTTTGATGAAATCACCCGGATTCTGAATCACCTGATGTGGATTGGTGCGCACGGTCTGGATTGTGGCGCCATGACCATCTTCCTGTACGCCTTCCGCGAACGCGAAGACTTGATGGATTGCTACGAGGCTGTGTCTGGTGCCCGTATGCATGCTGCGTACTATCGTCCGGGCGGTGTTTACCGCGATCTGCCGGAAGAGATGCCCAAATATCAGGCATCCAAGGTGCGTAACGCCTCGGCGATCAAGCGTCTGAACGAGAATCGCGAAGGTTCGATGCTTGATTTCATCGAAGACTTCACCAACCGTTTCCCGACCTATGTCGACGAATACGAAACCCTGCTGACCGACAACCGTATCTGGAAGCAGCGTACCGTCGGTATCGGTGTGGTCTCGCCAGAACGCGCCATGGCGCTGGGTCTGACGGGCGCCATGCTGCGCGGCTCGGGCGTGGAATGGGATCTGCGTAAAAAGCAGCCCTACGAAGTCTACGACAAGATGGACTTTGATATTCCGGTGGGCAAGAACGGCGACTGTTACGACCGTTACCTGGTGCGCGTGGAAGAAATGCGCCAGTCCAACCGCATTATCAAACAGTGTATTGCCTGGCTGCGTGCCAATCCGGGCCCGGTCATTACCGAGAACTTCAAGGTGGCGCCGCCTTCACGTGTTGGGATGAAGACCAACATGGAAGAGCTGATTCACCACTTCAAACTGTTTACCGAAGGCATGCACGTCCCGGCCGGTGAGGCCTATGCCGCCGTGGAGCATCCGAAGGGTGAGTTTGGTATCTATCTGGTGTCCGATGGTGCCAACAAGCCTTACCGGTTGAAGATTCGTGCGCCGGGTTATGTGCATTTGTCTGCGCTTGACGAAATGTCGCGCGGGCACATGCTGTCTGACGTCGTGGCCATTATCGGCACGCAAGATATCGTATTTGGTGAGGTGGATCGCTGATGTTGTCCCCGGAATCCCTCGCGCAGATCGACCGTGAACTGACCAAGTATCCGGCCGACAGAAAGCGTTCGGCGCTCATGTCCGCGCTGCGTATTGCCCAGCTCGAAAAAGGCTGGTTGTCCAACGAGACCATCGAATTTATTGCTGAATATCTGGAGCAACCGCCAGTCGCAGCGTATGAAGTGGCCACGTTCTACAACATGTTCCAGCTCAAGCCGATTGGTAAACACAAGATCACCGTGTGTACCAATCTGCCCTGTGCGCTGTCGGGTGGCGCTGACGCCGGCAAATACCTGCAACAAAAGTTGGGTATTGGTTATGGCGACACCACCGCTGACGGCAAATTCACGCTGATGGAAGGGGAGTGCATGGGTGCGTGTGGTTACGCCCCGGTGTTGCTCTACAACAACCACAGCATGTGCCAGCACATGACGCCTGAAGCAATCGACAAGAAACTGGCGGAGCTCGAATAAATGGCAACTTTCGTCAAAGGCGTCGTGTTTGAAGGCGTCGAGTTCGAGAACCCGGATAGCTGGCGTCTCGAAGAATACGTAAAGCGTGGCGGCTACGCAGCCCTGCAAAAGATCGTGAACGAGAAGATGACGCAAGACGCCGTCATCGCCGAAATGAAAACCTCGGCCCTGCGTGGCCGTGGCGGCGCAGGCTTCCCGACCGGTCTGAAGTGGTCCTTCATGCCGCGCAGCTTCCCGGGTCAAAAGTACCTGGTCTGTAATACCGATGAAGGCGAACCGGGTACTTTCAAAGACCTGGACATCATCAAGTACAACCCGCATGCGCTGATCGAAGGCATGATCATCGGCGGGTTTACCATGGGCGCCACCGTTGGTTACAACTACATCCACGGTGAAGTGTTTGAAGCCTATCTGCGCTTTGAAGAAGCGCTGGAAGAAGCCCGCAAGGCCGGCTTCCTGGGCAAGAACATCCTGGGTGGCGGTTTTGACTTCGAACTGCACGCGCACCATGGCTACGGCGCTTACATTTGCGGTGAAGAAACGGCATTGCTGGAGTCGCTGGAAGGCAAAAAAGGCCAGCCGCGCTTCAAGCCGCCATTCCCGGCCAGCTTTGGTTTGTATGGCAAGCCGACCACCATCAACAACACCGAGACTTACGCCTCGGTGCCGTACATCGTTCGCAACGGCGGCCAGAAGTTCCTGGAACTGGGCAAGCCCAACAACGGCGGCACCAAGCTGTTCTCCATTTCCGGTCACGTGAACCGTCCTGGCAACTATGAAGTGCCGCTGGGTATGCCGTTCTCTGAACTGCTGGAACTGGCTGGCGGCATGCGCAATGGCAAGAAGCTCAAAGCCGTCATCCCGGGTGGTTCGTCCGCCCCGGTGCTGCCGGCCGAAATCATGATGAATACCACCATGGATTTCGATGCGATTGCCAAGGCCGGTTCCATGCTGGGTTCGGGTGCCGTGATCGTCATGGACGAAGACACCTGCATGGTCAAGGCGCTGGAACGTCTGTCGTATTTCTACTTTGAAGAGTCATGCGGTCAATGTACGCCGTGCCGTGAAGGCACTGGCTGGCTGTACCGCGTGATTCACCGCATCGAACACGGCCAGGGCCGTCCGGAAGATCTGGACCTCTTGTTGTCCGTGGGTGGCAACATTGCCGGCCGCACCATTTGTGCGCTGGGTGACGCCGCCGTGATGCCGGTGCAGGGCATGCTCAAGCACTTCCGCGGCGAATTCGAATATCACATCGAAAACAAGCGCTGCATTGCTCCTGGTTACTGATCTACCTGATCAAGCCTGGCCCTGTTGAAGTTTTTTCAAGATATAAACTGGATCGCTCGATATGCTGGAAGTTGAAATCGACGGTAACAAACTGACAGTGCCCGGTGGCAGCACCGTGATGGACGCCGCGACTTCGGTCGGCGTTTACATCCCGCACTTCTGCTACCACAAGAAGCTGTCTATCGCCGCTAACTGCCGGATGTGTCTGGTACAGGTTGAGAAAGCGCCCAAGCCGCTGCCCGCCTGTGCGACCCCCGTCACTGACGGCATGAAGGTCTGGACGCACTCGGACGCCGCCGTCAAAGCCCAGAAGGGCGTGATGGAATTCCTGCTGATCAACCACCCGCTTGATTGCCCGATTTGCGATCAGGGTGGCGAGTGTCAACTGCAGGATCTGGCCGTGGGTTACGGTCAGTCCGGTTCCCGCTATGAAGAAGAAAAGCGCTCGGTCACCAACAAGAACCTGGGCCCGCTGATCTCGACCGACATGACCCGTTGCATTCACTGCAGCCGTTGTGTGCGTTTCACCGAAGAAATCGCCGGCTTCCAGGAACTGGGCATGCCGGGCCGCGGTGAACACACCGAGGTGATGACCTTCATCGGCAAGACCGTGAACTCGGAAATCTCCGGCAACGTGATTGACCTGTGCCCGGTGGGCGCGTTGACCTCCAAGCCGTTCCGCTTCTCGGCCCGTACGTGGGAACTCTCCCGTCGCAAGTCGGTAGGTGCGCACGATGGTCTGGGTTCCAACCTGATCGTTCAGGTCAAGGACCACAAGGTCAAGCGCGTACTGCCGCTGGAAAACGAAAGTATTAACGAATGCTGGTTGTCTGACCGCGATCGCTTCTCTTACGAAGCGCTGGGCAGCAATGAGCGTCTGCAAAAGCCGCTGATCAAGCAAGGCGGTGCATGGCAGGAAGTAGACTGGACCGTGGCGCTGGAATACGTCGCCAACGGCCTGAAGTCCGTGATCGAAGAGCACGGTGCCGATAGCGTGGCCGCTCTGGCTTCGCCGTCTTCTACCCTGGAAGAATTGTTCCTGCTGAAGAAGCTGACTGGTGCGCTGGGTATCAAGAACACGGCCGCCAACCTGCGCCAGCAAGATGCCGCGTTTGCCACCGCCGGCGTGCAGTGGCTGGGCCAAAGTATTGTCGAACTGGCCGACAACGACGCCGTGCTGGTTGTTGGTTCTACGCTGCGCAAAGAACAACCGCTGCTGGCTCAACGTCTTCGTCAATCGGTCAAGCACGGCATGAAGTTGTCTGTGGTGAACCCGCACAATGACGACCTGTTGACCAAGGTGCACGGCAATGTCGTCACCCGCCCGGACCAACTGGTCGAAGGTGCGCTGGAAGTGCTGGTCTCGGTGGCAGAGCAGAAGGGCGTTGCTGTACCGGCGCACATCGATGCGTCCGGCATCACGGTGTCTGAACAAGCCAAACTGATCGCAACCACATTGGTGGCCAGCGAGAAAGTGGGCGTGTTGCTGGGCAGCCTGGCTGCTGAAGGTACCCGCGCGGGTGAACTGCACGCTGTTGTGGCCGCGATCGCCGAACTGGCTGGCGCCAAGCTGGGCATTCTGAATAGCGGTGCCAATAGTGTTGGCGCGCAGTTGATCGGCTTTAATACCCTGGCTGACGCATTCGCCCAGCCGAAGAAAGCCTACGTGGTGCTGGGTGCCGAGGTTGACTTTGACACCGCCAGCGCACCCAAGGCCCTGGCCGCAGTTGAACAAGCAGATATGGTTGTGGTGCTCTCGCCATTCCAGTCCTGCGCTTACGACTATGCCGACGTGATCCTGCCGGTGTCGCCGTTCTCTGAGACTTCTGGCACGTTCATCAATCTGGAAAGTCGCCCGCAAAGCTTCAACGGCGTGGTGCGTCCGCTGGGCGAAACCCGTCCGGCCTGGAAGGTGTTCCGCGTGTTGGGTAATCTGCTGGGCCTGCAAGGTTTCGAATTTGCCTCGTCCGAAGAAGTCCGTGACGAAGCACTCGCCGCCGGTATTGAAGGCAAGCTGAACAACGCGCCGGCCAAGGCGGTCAACGTGAAGGCTGTGGCCGCATCCGGTCTGGCCCGTCTGGCCGAAGTGCCGCTGTACCAGATCGATGCACTGACCCGTCGTGCACCGAGCCTGCAAGCAACCGTCGATGCACAGGACGCCGCAACACTGCGTGCCAATGCTGCGACGCTGGCCCAATTGGGTCTGGTTGCCGGCGACAAGGCCAAAGTGGTGCAGGGCGGTGAAGCAGAACTCGTGGTGGCGCAGGATGATGCGTTGCTGAACGAGGTTGTGCGTATCGCTGCGGCACACCCGCTGACCCGTCATCTTGATGCTGCAGCAGCGCTGCAAGTCGTCAAAGCATAAGGGCGATAACAATAATGGAACTGTTGAAACACTTCCTCTTTGATACTCAGATCGGTTTTGTGATCTGGACATTGCTCAAGATCGTGGCCATTGCCGTGCCGCTGATCCTGAGCGTGGCCTACATGACCTATGCCGAGCGCAAGGTGATCGGCTACATGCAGATCCGCGTGGGCCCGAACCGCGTGGGCCCGCTGGGTCTGCTGCAGCCGTTTGCTGACGTGCTCAAGCTGCTGTTGAAGGAAATCATTGCACCGTCCGCCGCCAGCAAGGGCCTGTTTTTCATCGCCCCGATTCTGGTGCTGATGCCAGCGCTGGCTGGCTGGGCCGTGATTCCGTTCTTCCCGGGTCTGGTGCTGGCTGACGTGAACATTGGTCTGCTGTACGTCATGGCGATCACCTCGCTGGGCGTGTATGGCGTGATCATTGCCGGCTGGGCGTCCAACTCCAAGTATGCGTTCCTGGGTGCCATGCGCGCCGCAGCGCAGATGGTGTCGTACGAGCTGGCCATGGGTTTTGCGCTGATCGGCGTGATGATGGTTTCGGGTAGCCTGAACGTGACCGAAATCGTCAACCAGCAAGCGCACGGTGCTGCGGGCGGTTCGGTCTTCTCCTGGAACTGGTTGCCGCTGCTGCCGCTGTTCGTCGTCTACTTCATCTCGGGTCTGGCTGAAACCAACCGCGCCCCGTTTGACGTGACCGAAGGCGAATCGGAAATCGTGGCCGGCCACATGATCGAATACTCGGGCATGAGCTTCGCGCTGTTCTTCCTGGCCGAATACATGAACATGATTTTGATCTCGGCCATGGCCACGGTCATGTTCCTGGGTGGGTGGCTGTCGCCGTTCCCGTCCAGTGTGCCATTCCTGGGCGCCCCGAGCTTTATCTGGTGGTTCCTCAAGTGTGCGCTGATGCTGTTCTTCTTCCTGTGGGCCCGGGCTACTTTCCCGCGTTACCGCTATGACCAGTTGATGCGTCTGGGCTGGAAAGTGTTCATTCCGGTCACGCTGGTGTGGATTGTCGTTGTCGGCGCGTGGATGCAAACACCGCTGTCGCTGTGGAAGTAGGGCGAGGATACAGACATGGATAGAATTTCCAATTTTTTCAAGACCTTCCTGCTCGTAGAGCTGGTCAAGGGTCTGATGCTCACCGGGCGTTATTTCTTCCAGCGCAAGATCACCGTGCAGTTTCCGGAAGAAAAAACCCCGATCAGCCCGCGTTTTCGTGGTCTGCATGCCCAGCGTCGCTACGCCAACGGCGAAGAACGCTGCATCGCCTGCAAACTGTGTGAAGCAGTCTGCCCGGCCATGGCCATCACGATCGAATCGGACAAGCGAGATGATGGCACCCGCCGTACCACGCGTTATGACATCGATCTGACCAAGTGCATCTTCTGCGGTTTCTGCGAAGAAGCCTGTCCGGTAGACGCCATTGTGGAAACCCACATTCTGGAATACCACGGCGAAAAACGTGGCGATCTGTATTACACCAAGCCGATGCTGCTGGCGGTGGGTGACAAGTATGAAGCCCAGATCGCGGCCAACAAGGCGGCCGACGCCCGTTACCGCTAAGCGGATCGAGACAAGGGATACAACAACGTCATGACTTCTGTCGTTATTTTCTACATCTTCGCGGCCGTCCTGCTGCTTGCCAGTCTGGCAACCATCACGGCCAAGAACCCGGTACACGCTGCGCTGTACCTCATGCTTTCGTTCTTTAGCGGCGCCATGCTGTGGATGCTGATGAAGGCCGAGTTCCTTGCTGTGTCACTGGTGCTGGTTTATGTCGGCGCGGTGATGGTGCTGTTCCTCTTTGTGGTGATGATGCTGGATGTCAACTTCGAAGAGTTGCGCAAGGGCTTCTGGAAGCACGTACCGCTGGCGGTGATTGTGGCCGTGATCATGGTGTTCGAGATGGTCACCATCCTCACGCACAAAGCGGCTGACCTGCCAAACGCGCGCATGCCGGAGCCGGCCGCGGGTTATAACAATGCCCGCGTGCTGGGTAACCTGATTTATACCCAGTATTTCCTGCCGTTCCAGCTGGCTGCTGCCCTGTTGCTGGTCGGTATGATTGCTGCCATTGCACTGACCCTGCGCAAGCGCAAGAACACCAAGTACATCAATCCGGCTGACCAGATTGCGGTCAAGCGTGATGATCGCGTCCGCATCGTCAAGATGAACGCTGAAGCACGTCCGACTGTGGGTGAGCAGCCTGCGGTTGACGAACAACAACCAAACGCTTGATGGAGAGCGCAACGTGCTGACACTGACTCATTACCTTGTGCTCTCGGCGATCCTGTTTTCGGTCTCCGTGTTCGGCATCTTCATGAACCGCAAGAACCTGATTGTGCTGTTGATGGCCATCGAGCTGATGCTCCTGGCCGTGAACATGAACTTTGTCGCGTTCTCCCAGTTTCTGGGTGACGCTTCCGGTCAGGTTTTTGTGTTCTTCATCCTCACGGTGGCGGCTGCCGAATCGGCAATCGGCCTCGCCATTCTGGTCGTGCTGTTCCGTAACCTGCGCTCGATCAATGTTGAAGACCTTGGCAGCCTGAAGGGCTAACGAACAAGCGAACCCGGATTTCAAACAATGGATATCAAAACAATTTACCTGCTGATTCCACTGGCGCCGCTGTTCGGTGCTCTGGTGGCAGGCCTGTTTGGCTGGGCGATCAGCCGCAAGGTGGCGCATACCGTCACCATCGCGGGTGTAGCCGTGGCGTTTGCGCTCTCTGCCTGGACGCTCAATAACCTCATCAACGGTGGCGAAAGCTTCAACGGTACCGTTTACACCTGGATGACCATCAACGGCATCGACTTCAACGTCGGTTTCCTGGTGGACAAACTCACCGCCATGATGATGTGCGTGGTGACCTTCGTATCGCTGATGGTGCACGTGTACACCATTGGCTACATGGAAGAAGACCCAGGTTACAACCGCTTCTTCAGCTACATCTCGCTGTTTACCTTCTCGATGCTGATGCTCGTGATGAGCAACAACTTCGTCCAGCTGTTCTTTGGCTGGGAAGCAGTGGGTCTGGTCTCGTACCTGCTGATCGGTTTCTGGTTCAAGCGTCCTACCGCCATTTTCGCCAACCTGAAAGCGTTCCTGGTGAACCGTGTGGGTGACTTTGGTTTCCTCCTGGGGATCGGTCTGGTGCTGTTCCACTTCGGCTCGCTGGACTACGCCGCCGTGTTTGCCAAAGCGCCGTCGCTGCAGAATGAAACGGTCAGCATCATCTCCGGCCATACCTGGTCGCTGATGACCCTCACCTGCATCTTGCTGTTCATCGGTGCCATGGGTAAGTCGGCTCAGTTCCCGCTGCATGTCTGGCTGCCGGATTCCATGGAAGGCCCGACCCCGATCTCCGCCCTGATCCACGCTGCGACGATGGTGACGGCTGGTATCTTCATGGTCAGCCGCATGTCCCCGCTGTTTGAGCTGTCGGATACCGCGCTGAACTTTGTGATGGTGATCGGTGCGATTACCGCGCTGTTCATGGGTTTCCTCGGCATCATCCAGAACGACATCAAGCGCGTGGTGGCGTACTCCACGCTGTCGCAACTGGGTTACATGACCGTTGCGCTGGGCGCATCGGCTTACTCCGTGGCCCTGTTCCACCTGATGACCCATGCGTTCTTCAAGGCGCTGCTGTTCCTTGGCGCTGGTTCCGTGATCATGGGCATGCACCACGACCAGGACATCCGCAACATGGGTGGCCTGCGCAAGTACATGCCGATCACCTGGATTACCTCGCTGATTGGTTCGCTGGCTTTGATTGGCACGCCGTTCTTCGCCGGTTTCTACTCCAAAGATTCGATCATTGATGCCGTGAAGGCCTCCCACCTGCCGGGCGCTGGTTTTGCCTACTTCGCTGTGGTGGCTGGTGTGTTTGTAACCGCGTTCTACTCCTTCCGCATGTACTTCCTCGTCTTCCACGGCAAGGAACGCTGGATGCAGAAGGGGCACGGCCACGACCATCATGACGATCACGATGATCATGGCGAACACCATGGTCTGGGTCCGAACGACAAGCCGCACGAGTCCCCGTGGGTGGTGACTTTGCCGCTGATCCTGCTGGCGATTCCGTCGGTGATCATCGGTGCCATCGCCATCGAACCGATGCTGTTCGGTGACTTCTTCAAGGGCGTGCTGTTTGTGAATACCGAAGCACACCCGGCCATGGAAGAGCTGACGCACGAGTTCCACGGCTGGGCTGCCATGGCAGTGCATGCCTTTGCTGGCTTGCCGGTGTGGCTGGCGATTGCCGGTGTGGTGCTGTCTTACGTGTTCTACATGGTCAAGCCGGAACTGCCCGCCGCTTGCGAAAAGTTCTTCACTTCGATCGGCGTGAACAAGCTGCTCGAAAACAAGTACTACATGGATTTCCTGTTCATCAACGTCTTTGCCGCTGCTGGCCGTGCCATTGGCACGCTGCTGTGGAAGGTGGGTGACGCGCTCTTGATCGATGGCCTTGTGGTCAACGGTCTGGCGAAGGTCACTGGCTGGTTTGCATTCCTGGTTCGCCGGGTTCAGACCGGTTACATCTACCACTATGCGTTTGCCATGATTATTGGCGCACTGGTGTTGATCACGATCTGGCTGACCCTGCCGCTACAGGCGCTGGCTCACTGATCCGGTTGATATACGAGTAGTTCAGAGTAATTAAAACAAGCAGGTAGACTATGACGGGTAATCTTCTGAGCCTCACGATCTGGCTGCCGATTCTGGCGGGCGTGGTGGTGCTGGCAACCGGGGGCGATGACAAGGCACCAGCCGCGCGCTGGCTGGCCCTGATCGGCGCGCTGCTGGGGTTTGCAGTTTCGATTCCGCTTTACACCGGTTTCGACACGTACAACGGTGGCATGCAATTCACCGAGTTCAAACCCTGGATTGCAACGTTCAACATCAACTATGCGCTGGGCGTCGATGGCCTGTCCGTATGGTTCGTGATCCTGAACTCGTTCACCACCCTGATGGTGGTGCTGGCGGGCTGGCAGGTCATTGAGAAGCGCGTGGCCCAGTACATGGCCGCGTTCCTGATCATGTCCGGCCTGATCAATGGCGCGTTTGCTGCGCAAGACGCCATCCTGTTCTACGTGTTCTTCGAAGCCATGCTGATCCCGATGTACCTGATCATCGGGATCTGGGGTGGTCCGAACCGCGTGTACGCGTCGATCAAGTTCTTCCTCTACACCTTGCTCGGCTCGCTGCTGACACTGGTGGCCTTTATCTACCTGTACGGTCAGACCCAAGGCTCCTTTGCCATTGCAGACTTTGCGCGCGTTCCGCTGACCATGACCGCGCAAACCCTGCTGCTGATCGCCTTCTTCTTCGCGTTTGCGGTGAAGGTGCCGATGTGGCCGGTACACACCTGGTTGCCGGATGCCCACGTGGAAGCGCCGACGGGTGGTTCCATGGTGTTGGCGGCCATTACCCTGAAGTTGGGTGCCTACGGTTTCCTGCGGTTTGCCCTGCCGATCCTGCCGGATGCCTGCCGCGAATACGCCTGGGTGTTCGTGCTGTTCTCGCTGATCGCCGTGGTCTACATCGGTATGGTTGCGCTGGTGCAGACCGACATGAAAAAGCTGGTGGCGTATTCGTCCATCTCGCACATGGGTTTTGTGACCCTGGGCTTCTTCATGTTCGCTGGCGGCACGCAACTCAACCAGTTTGCGGTTGAGGGTGCCATCGTGCAGATGATCTCCCACGGTTTTGTATCCGCCGCCATGTTCTTCTGCATTGGTGTGATGTACGACCGTGTGCACAGCCGCAAGATCGCCGACTACGGCGGTGTTGTGAACAAGATGCCGATTTTTGCCGCCTTCATGATGTTGTTTGCCATGGCCAACTCTGGCCTGCCGGCAACCTCCGGTTTCGTGGGCGAGTTCTTTGTGGTGCTGGGTGCAATCCAGGTTAACTTCTGGTTCGCCTTCTTCGCCGCCACCACACTGGTCTTCGGCGCTGCTTATACCCTGTGGATGTACAAGCGCGTGATTTTTGGTGATGTTGCCAACCATCATGTGGCCGAACTCAAAGACGTGAACAAGCGTGAACTGCTGATCCTGGTGGTTCTGGCCGTGACCGTGCTGGGCATGGGTCTGTACCCCAAGATGTTTACGGATCTGATGCATCAATCTGTGAACGACCTGATCTGGCATGTTTCGCAGTCCAAGCTGCCAACACCCCAGTTGCCGCAATAAGCAGCCACACTAATAGCACTGACGAATATATAAGGGTTTAGAGCATGACCTGGACCAGTCTTAACGCATGGGCTGCCGCACCGGAGATCTTTCTCCTGGTGGCTGTGTCAGTCATTTTGCTGATCGATCTTTTTATCACCGACGCCAAACGTCACTTCACCTATCTGCTGACCCTGGTGGCACTGGCTGTGACAGCCTGTCTGCTGGTCAATAGCCTGGCCCAACCCTCGCAACTGGCATTCAGCGGCATGTTTGTGGCTGACCCGATCGCGGGCGTCGCCAAGATCGGTATGGTGCTGGGTGTTGCGCTGGTGCTCATTTATGGCCGCACCTACGCAGAGTCCCGCGGTATCTACAAAGGCGAGTTGTTCAGCCTGACGCTGTTTGCGTTGCTGGGCATGATGGTGATGAGCTCCTCGCTCAACTTCGTCACGCTGTACGTCGGTCTGGAACTGTTGTCGCTGTCGCTGTATGCGTTGGTGGGTCTGCGTCGCGACAATGTGCACGCCACTGAAGCCGCCATGAAGTACTTCATTCTGGGCGCGCTGGCTTCCGGCATGCTGCTGTACGGCATGTCCATGGTCTACGGCGGCACGCACAGCCTTGATCTGCTGATCATTGCCCAGCGCATCATGAGTGGTGAAGTCAATCATCTGCTGGTCATCTTCGGTCTGGTGTTTATCGTCACCGGTATTGGTTTCAAGCTGGGTGCCGTGCCATTCCATATGTGGGTGCCGGACGTGTACGAAGGTGCACCGACGCCGATCGCCCAATTGATTGGCTCCGCGCCGAAGATCGCCGCTTTCGCCTTTGTGATCCGCATTCTTGCCCAAGGCCTTGAAGCCTATGTGCAAGACTGGCGCTACATGCTGGTGCTGATGGCCGTGCTCTCGCTGGCTGTGGGTAACCTTTCCGCCATCGCCCAGACCAATATCAAGCGGATGTTTGCGTACTCCACCATCTCGCACATGGGTTTCCTGTTGCTGGGTATCCTGGTGGGCACACCGGTCGGTTATGCCGCCGCTTTCTTCTACGCCGTGACCTATATGCTGACCACTGCCGCCGGCTTCGGTGTGGTGATGCTGTTGTCGCGTGAAGGCTTCGAAGCGGATCGTATTGAAGACTTCAAGGGCCTGAACCAGCGCAGCCCATGGTTTGCGCTGATGATGCTGTTCGTGATGTTCTCCATGGCGGGTATCCCGGTGTTCATCGGCTTCTTTGCCAAGCTGGCCGTGCTGGAAGCGGTGGTGAACATGGGCCTGACCTGGCTGGCCATCTACGGTGTGCTGATGTCGGTGATTGGTGCCTTCTATTACCTGCGTGTAGTCAAGGTCATGTACTTTGACGATGCCGAAGACAAGAGCCCGCTCGTTGCTGGTATTGATACCCGTGTCGTCCTGTCGCTCAACTGCCTGTTGCTGATTTTGATTGGCTTGGCACCGGATCGTCTGCTGTACGTTATCTCTGCCGCCGTCGCGCATTCCTTGCTGCCGGCCTAAGCACAGATGCTGGAGATCATCCTCCTTTGCGGATTGGCGGTTCTGGCCGCCAATTTGCCATTTCTGAGCGATCGGGTAGGGTTCTTCATTCCGCCTGCGGCACTCAAGATGAATTTCGGCTGGCGTTTGCTGGAGCTGGTAGTGCTGTATCTGGGGGTCGGTCTGATCGCCCGGGTGCTGGAGGCGCGGGTCACCAGCGTACAACCGCAGCACTGGTGGTTTTATGTGGCCACCGCTGCGTTGTTTATCGTGATGGCCTGGCCAGGGTTTGTCTGGCGCTATTTCTGGCGTAAACCCGGATTGTAAAAAAGGCTCCTTCGGGAGCCTTTTTTGTCATTGGCAGAAGGCGTTACCGTTTGAGACCTACGCCAACCAGTGCGTCGGTTCTCCCCGGCGTTGTTGCCGCCACAATCAAGGCACCATTATTGACCAGGGCAATCCCGGTGGCGCTGTCACTTCGGCCACAGCTCCGGCTATCAAACCTGACCGTAACATCAAAGATATTTTTTCCAGACGGTCTTGGCTGGATCGAACCTTGAATCAGACAGCCATATTGGCCGATTGCAGAGATTTTTCCGGACGGATCGACGGTAATGGAGAACTCATCAGAGTCGGTGAGCGTGCCGCCCGCGCCTTGATAACTGCCCGCGATTGAGGAGAGCGTCGCTGGCGTGTCGTACATGGTCTGGTAAGCGCCGCTGAAGTTGACAGAGCCCAAGCTGCTGTTTTGATAGGTCGCAGTGCCGTTGACGGTAGATTTCGGGATAAATGTCGCAGAAAGATTCTGCAACGGAAGCGCACGATTCCCCAGGTTGAAGTCGATCCCGTTACTGACGACAAACGTACCGTTTGCGTCTGCCTGCGCGCCATGCCCCTGCATGAGACCGAAACTTGTTCCGGTGTAGATTCCCCAAGCGTCTCCGTTTTCGAGGAAGATGGAAATGAAACTTTGGGCACCGTTGCTGGTGGTGCCGCTGTAAACGCCCTGGCCGGCAAATGCGGTTTGAGAAGTCGGTGTTGTAGCGCTTGTATCGCTTCCGCCCCCACCCCCACACGCAGCAAGGAGAAGTGCGAAAAGGGTCGTTGCCAGTAAGCCGGTGTTCCGGGATGAGTTCTGTTTCATGTTGGTAAACCCGTTGAGTGACTATTGATGAAGTGCGGTCAGCTTGAACGGGCATGATCAGAAGATTACGGAGCGGCGGTTTGTATCAGGATCAAACAAGCGCTTCAGATTCTTGTCAGGTAAAACCTGGTTTTTCTTATTACGGGTATTTGCACCGTTTTTCACAAAAAGGGCTTGCGGACCCGTTGGCTTGTCGCTATTATTGCGTTCCTTCGACAGGCACGTAGCTCAGCTGGTTAGAGCACCACCTTGACATGGTGGGGGTCGTTGGTTCGAGTCCAATCGTGCCTACCAACGAATTCAGTAAAGGAAATCAAGCCATGTTTCGAACTACCACGACTACCGGTAAATAAACGCGGTAGCCGTGCTATGGCTTTGGTTTTATAAAAAAGTGCGGCGCTGCCCGCACTTTTTTTTTGCCGCTCGCAAAGCGGTTCCTTCGGCAGGACACATCCAGTCCGCCGGATTGACTGAAACACCCGATTTCAAGGCGACAAGATCATGATCTCGATTACGCTTCCTGATGGTTCCAAACGACAATTCGACGCGCCGGTCTCCGTTGCCGGTGTCGCTGGCAGTATCGGCGCCGGTCTGGCCCGCGCTGCGCTGGCAGGCAAGGTGGACGGCAAACTCGTCGACACCAGCTTCGTGATCGATCATGACGTGAATCTTGCCATCGTCACCGACAAAGACGCAGATGGCCTTGAGGTTATCCGCCACTCCACGGCCCACTTGCTGGCCTATGCGGTCAAATCGCTGTTTCCGGAAGCCCAGGTCACCATCGGTCCGGTCATTGAAGACGGTTTTTATTACGACTTCAGTTACTCCCGTCCGTTTACGCCAGAAGACCTGGCGGCCATTGAAAAGAAAATGGCAGAACTGGCCAGGCAAGATATCCCGGTCGAGCGCTATGAACTCTCGCGCGATGACGCAGTGGCTTACTTCAAGGGTATTGGCGAGAAATACAAAGCCGAGATCATTGAATCCATCCCCGCTGACCAGACGCTGAGCCTGTACCGCGAAGGCGATTTCACGGATTTGTGCCGTGGCCCGCACGTGCCGTCCACGGGCAAGCTGAAGGTATTCAAGCTGATGAAGGTTGCCGGTGCCTACTGGCGTGGCGACTCGAAGAACGAGATGCTGACCCGTGTTTACGGCACGGCCTGGGCAAAGAAAGAAGACCTTGAAGCCTACCTGCATCGCCTGGAAGAGGCAGAGAAGCGCGACCACCGCAAGATCGGCAAGGCGCTGGACCTCTTTCACATGCAAGAAGAAGCGCCGGGCATGGTGTTCTGGCACCCCAAGGGCTGGCAGCTGTGGCAATCGGTTGAACAATACATGCGTCGCCGCCTGATCAAGGCCGGCTACCAGGAAGTGCGCACGCCGCAAGTGATGGACCGTGTTTTGTGGGAGCGCTCAGGCCACTGGGAAAACTACCAGGAAAACATGTTTATTACGGAATCGGAAAAGCGTACCTACGCTGTGAAGCCGATGAACTGCCCAGGCCACGTACAGATTTTCAATAGCGATCTGCGCTCCTATCGTGATCTGCCATTGCGTCTGGCCGAGTTCGGTGCCTGTCACCGCAACGAGCCTTCCGGCTCGCTGCATGGCCTGATGCGCGTGCGTGGCTTCACGCAAGATGATGCGCACATCTTCTGTACCGAAGGTCAGTACATTGAAGAAGCCAAGTCGTTCCACGCGCTCGCCATGAGCGTGTACGAAGACATGGGCTTTAACGACGTCTCCATCAAGCTTGCGCTGCGCCCCGAAAAGCGCGCAGGTAGCGAAGAGGGCTGGGACAAGGCCGAGCAAGGCATGCGTGAAGCACTGCGCGCCTGCGGTGTGGAATGGGAAGAGTTGCCCGGAGAGGGCGCGTTCTATGGCCCGAAGATCGAATACCACATCAAGGATGCCATTGGTCGTTCCTGGCAATGCGGTACGCTGCAGCTGGACTTTGTCCTGCCAGAGCGCCTGGGTCCGGAATACGTTGCGGAAGATAACAGCCGGCAAAAGCCGATCATGCTGCACCGTGCCATCGTCGGTTCGATGGAGCGTTTCCTCGGTATTCTGATCGAAAACTTCGCCGGTTCCTTCCCCTTGTGGCTGGCCCCGACGCAGTTGGTCGTCATGAATATCTCGGAACACCAGGCCGATTATGCGGCTGAAGTGGTCCAAAAGCTCACTCAAGCAGGTTTCCGTGTACAGGCGGACTTGAGAAACGAGAAAATAACCTATAAAATTCGCGAACATAGCTTGCAGCGCTTGCCGTATCAACTGATTGTTGGCGACAAGGAAAAAGCTGGTGGCTTGGTGGCCGTGCGTAGTCGCAGTGGTGAAGACCTCGGACAAATGACGGTTGATGCGCTGGTAGAGCGCCTCAAAACCGAATTGTTGTAATCCTGAATCGGGTCAACTTGACCCGGTCAGATTGCATGAGGCAACACCCATGACCGTTCGCACGGTTTTGTTTTTGGATGATTTGGAGAATTCAAGATAGCTGCTCAAGATAAGGAGCCGCGGATCAACGGCGAGATTACCGCGCGCGAAGTGCGTTTGCAGGATGCCCAGGGTGAACAACTGGGCGTGATCAGTTTGTACGACGCTCTGGCCAAGGCTGAAGAAGCGGAACTGGACCTGGTTGAAATTGCGCCCAATGCGACGCCGCCGGTTTGCCGCATCATGGACTACGGCAAGTACAAGTACGAGAAGTCCAAGAAAGATCACGCGGCCAAACTCAAGCAGAAGCAGATCCAGGTCAAGGAAATCAAGCTGCGTCCCGGTACGGACGAGAACGACTACCAGGTCAAGCTCAAGAGCCTGGTGCGTTTCTTGAACGAAGGCGACAAGGCCAAGATTACATTGCGTTTCCGTGGCCGTGAAATGGCTCACCAGGAAATCGGTATGGCGCAGTTAAAGCGCCTTGAAGCCGATCTGGTGGAATTGGCGGTGGTAGAACAATTCCCCCGCCTGGAAGGTCGCCAGATGGTCATGATGCTGGCCCCGAAGAAGAAATAAGCTTCGTCGGCTGGTATCGGTGAGATAGTTTCAAGCGGGGGTGCGGCTGCCCCCGCTGATGTTCTGGGCAATGGGCAACCAAAGGCCAGAACAAGCAGCCGCAATAAAAGCGTGGTGGCGGGCTCAAAGTCCCTTGCAAGAGGGCGCCTTTCACCGGATCTAAACATACTTGGAGAGCATACAAATGCCCAAGATGAAAACCAAAAGCGGCGCTGCCAAGCGCCTGAAAGTCCTTGGTGGCGGTGGCGTGAAGCGCTCTAAAGCGTTCAAGCGTCACATCCTGACCAAGAAAACCACCAAGAACAAGCGTCAACTGCGCGGCACCTGCATGGTCGATTCGACCAACATGGGTCACGTACGTGCGATGTTGCCCTACGCGTAACTAAAGGAGAAGAACCATGCCTCGCGTTAAACGTGGTGTAACCGCCCGTGCTCGTCACAAGAAAATCCTGAATCTGGCGAAGGGCTATCGCGGCCGTCGCAAGAACGTATACCGCATTGCCAAGCAAGCGGTAATGAAGGCCGGCCAATACGCCTACCGTGACCGCCGTCAGAAGAAGCGTCAGTTCCGTCAGTTGTGGATTGCGCGTATCAACGCTGCATCCCGTGAACTGGGTCTGGCTTACAGCAAGTTCATGAACGGTCTGAAGAAGGCCGGTATTGAAGTTGACCGCAAGGTTCTGGCCGATCTGGCTGTGTTCGACAAGCCGGCTTTTGCCAAGTTTGTTGAAACCGCCAAGGCTAGCCTCGCAGCCTGATTGCAATGAGCGCCGTGCAATAACGGCGGCGTATCAACGCAGTGAGCAAGATCAGGGAGGCTTCCCGGCCTCCCTTTTTTATTGGTTTCCGGGTCTTGAGTCATCAGGACACGACCGAAGAATTGTTGATTTCCAGGCAGGAGCGCGCGATACGCGCGACATTCGATATGGACGTACAAGCCCTTCTTGCGCAAGGCCTCGCCGAACTGAATGCAACCAGTGAAGCCGCCGCACTGGAAAACGTAAAAGCCAAATATGTAGGCAAAGAAGGCGCGATCACCGCGCTGCTCAAACAACTGGCCACGCTGCCGCCGGAAGAGAAAAAAACCTTCGGTGCCACCGTCAACCAAGCCCGCCAGGCGTTTGAAGCCACCCTGAATTCCCGTCGTGAAGCGCTTGCCCAGGAAAAGCTGGCCCGCCAGCTGGCATCGGAAGCGCTCGACATCACTTTGCCCGGCCGTGCACACGGTCAGGGCGGCCTGCACCCTGTGACCCTGGTGCAGCATCGCATGGAAACCCTGTTTGCTTCGCTGGGCTTTGCCGTGGCCGATGGCCCGGAAATCGAAAACGATTTCCACAATTTTGAAGCACTCAATATTCCCAAAGACCACCCGGCCCGCGCCATGCAGGACACCTTCTACGTAGAAGGTTCGACCGCTGCCGAGCCGCTGGTCCTGCGCACGCACACCTCGCCCATCCAAGTGCGCTACATGCTCGATAACAAGCCGCCGATCAAGATCGTCGCGCCAGGTCGCGTGTACCGCGTGGATTCGGATGCCACTCACTCCCCCATGTTCCACCAGATGGAAGGCCTGTGGGTGGAAGAGGGCGTGTCGTTTGCCGATCTGAAAGCGGTGATTACCGATTGGCTGCGCAATTTCTTTGAGCGTGACGATCTGCAAGTGCGGTTCCGTCCCTCGTTCTTCCCGTTTACCGAACCGTCGGCCGAAGTCGACGTGCTGGGCGAACGCGGCTGGCTGGAAATCGGCGGTTGCGGCATGGTGCACCCGAATGTGCTGCGCAACGTAGGCATCGACCCCGAGACCTACACCGGTTTTGCCTTTGGTTTTGGCCTTGATCGCTTTGCCATGCTCTATTACGGCGTGAACGATCTGCGGCTTTTCTTCGAGAACGATCTCGCTTTCCTGCAGCAATTCAAATAAGTCAGGGCGAATACCATGAAATTCTCTGAACAGTGGTTGCGTAGCTGGGTTAACCCCAAGCTCGAATCCGAAGCGCTGGCGCATCTGTTGACGATGGCCGGGCTGGAAGTAGAAGAAGCCGATCCGGCTGCTCCGGCATTTACGCAAGTGATCGTGGCCGAAGTGCTCACAGTCACCAAACATGAAAACGCCGATCGCCTGAACGTCTGTACCGTCAACGTGGGTGAAGCCGAGCCGATCCAGATCGTTTGTGGCGCACCCAACGTGGCCGCAGGCGTTCGCGTGCCGTGCGCGCGCGTCGGCGCCGTGCTGCCCGGCGACTTCAAGATCAAGCAAGCCAAGGTCCGGGGTGTTGAATCCAGCGGCATGCTGTGTTCGGCCAAAGAACTGGGTATTAGCGAAGAATCCAATGGTTTGCTGATTCTGCCAGCCGATGCCCCGGTGGGCGTGTCGCTGCGCGAATACCTGAATCTGGACGACACGCTGCTCACGCTCAAGCTCACGCCGAACCGTGCTGATTGTCTGTCGATCCGTGGTATTGCGCGTGAAGTGGCTGCGCTGACCGGCGCTGAACAGCACCCGATAGCCATTGCTGCGGTCGCACCGACGATTGACGATGCCATCAGCATCAAGCTGGAAGCCGGCGCAGCCTGCTCGCGTTACGCCGGTCGTGTTGTGCGCAATATCAATCGCCAGGTCGCCACGCCGGACTGGATGAAGCAACGCCTGGAGCGCTCCGGCATTCGCAGTATCTCTGCTGTAGTCGACATCACCAATTACGTGATGCTCGAACAAGGCCAGCCGATGCACGCGTTTGATGCCAACAAGCTGCAAGGCGGCATCCTGGTGCGCTTTGCCCGGGACGGCGAAAAACTCACGCTTCTGAATGGCAAAGAGCTGGAACTGACCGCCGACATGCTGGTGATCACCGATGGCGTCCGCCCGGTGGCGCTGGCTGGCATCATGGGTGGTGCCAATTCCGAGATCGACGACAACTCCAACGATATTTTCCTGGAGTCCGCGTTCTTTGCGCCGGCCGATATCGCTGGCAAGGCTCGCCGTCTGGGTTTCTCCTCTGATGCTAGCCACCGGTTCGAGCGTGGGGTGGACTTTGGCCATGCCCGTGAAGCGCTGGAACGTGCCACCCGCCTGCTGGTGGATATCTGCGGTGGCCAGGTCGGCCCCGTGGTTGAAACCACCACCACGCTGCCAGCCCGCAAGCCCGTGGCATTGCGCGTGTCGCGCGTGGCACGCGTACTGGGCCTCGATTTGCCAGCGGCCGATGTGCTTTCGCTGCTGCAACGTTTGGGCCTGTCTGCCGAACTTGATGGCGATGTCATTACGGTGACCCCGCCAAGCTTCCGTTTCGATATCGAAATCGAAGAAGACCTGATCGAAGAAGTCGCCCGTGTATACGGTTACGACAATATCCCGGTAAACCCGGCGGGTAGCCGCATTGCCATGCTGCCGCAGCCCGGCAATGCCCGCGACAAGTTCGCGCTCAAACGCATTCTGGTGGCTGCCGGCTACCAGGAAGCCATCACCTATTCCTTTGTGGAAGAGAAGTGGGAGCAAGAACTGGCAGGCAACAATGCCGCCGTCAAACTGATCAACCCGATCGCCAGCCAGATGAGCGTCATGCGTTCGTCTTTGCTGGGCGGTCTGATCAGCGCGTTGCAATACAATCTGAACCGCAAGGCCGAACGCGTGCGCCTGTTTGAACTGGGCCGTGTGTTCCATGGCGTGTCGGATCGGGCCCAGCCAGAAAAAGTGGCTGGTCTTGCCTGGGGTACGCGTGATCCAGAGCAATGGGCTACGCCCAAGGCGACGGTGGATTTCTTTGACGTCAAAGCCCACGTGGAAGCACTGATTGCACCGCGCGTGGCAGAATTCCGCCGTGCCAGCCACAGCGCCCTGCATCCGGGCCGCTCTGCCGATATCATCGTTGATGGCATTGTGGTCGGTTGGGTGGGTGAACTGCATCCGCAGTGGGTTCAAGGCTATGACCTGGTGCAAGCGCCGGTAGTGTTTGAACTGGACGTTGCGCCTTTACTGGCAGTCACTCCGGTTCGCGCCAAAGCGGTAAACCGCCTGCAAGCGGTGCGCCGTGACCTTGCGTTGGTGGTCGATGAAAGCCAGTCACTTGCAAGCCTGCAAAACGCTTTTGCAAGCGCCGCGCAACCTTTGGTAACCAGTATCGAACTCTTTGATATCTACCGTGGCAAGGGTGTCCCGGAAGGGAAAAAGAGCCTTGCATTCAAAGTGTTGTTGCAAGATACTCAGAAGACTCTGACCGACGAGGAAGTCGAAGCTGCCGTGGCTGCGCTGATTGCTGCCGCGCACGCTTGTGGTGCGACATTGCGCGCGTAACCCGTTTCTTTTTTTGATGTGCACGCCCTGTGCCGACTCACATAAGTTTTTGAGATAACAACAATGACGCTTACCAAAGCAGACCTCGCCGATTTGCTGTTTGACAAGGTTGGCCTGAACAAACGCGAAGCCAAAGATATGGTCGAGGCGTTTTTTGAAGAAATCCGTACCTCCCTTGAAGAAGGGGACGTCGTCAAACTGTCCGGTTTTGGCAATTTCCAGCTGCGCGACAAGCCGCAACGGCCTGGTCGCAACCCCAAGACCGGCGAAGAGATTCCTATCTCTGCACGTCGTGTGGTGACGTTTCATGCCAGCCAGAAACTGAAGGGACTTGTTGAACTGCACTATGCAAAGCAACAGCAACGTCATTCCAACCAGTGAACTGCCCTCCATCCCGGCCAAGCGCTACTTCACCATCGGTGAAGTGAGCGACTTGTGCGGCGTCAAGCCGCACGTCTTGCGCTATTGGGAGCAGGAATTCACCCAACTCAAGCCGGTAAAACGGCGTGGCAATCGCCGCTACTACCAGCACCACGAAGTGCTGCTGGTGCGGCGTATCCGCTCGCTGCTTTACGAACAAGGTTTCACCATCAGCGGCGCACGCAACCAGCTTGCTCATGCCGGTGAAGAAGCCGCCAACCCTGCAACCTCCATCCGGGAGGAGCTTCAGGCTTTGCTGGATTGGCTCAACGAGCCAATCGGCGCCGTAAATAACGGCCAACTGCAAAACTGAGCGAAAGGGGTAGGCAGACTAACAAGGTGCGGCTATAATCGCCCTTCCTCGGAATGTAGCGCAGCCTGGTAGCGCACTTGCATGGGGTGCAAGGGGTCGCGAGTTCGAATCCCGCCATTCCGACCAAACAAAACAAGGGCTTGTAAACTTCGGTTTACAGGCCCTTGTTGCATTTCTGGCTTGCCGATACTGCCAACCCCAACACCAGCCCCCACAAACGGAATCGGTTATGTTTTTCCGATTGCCCGGTTTTTTTCTGAGACAGGCTCTCGCTTGTTAGAAGCATGATGGGCGGATCAATTGGCGAGGTAATTCCAGATCGGAGCGAGAATGACACGTCGGGACGGTCTAGTTGAACGGAAACAGCCGCGACAGTGTTCGAGACCGGAGGTCTGCCGTAGAGGTAGGTAAGCTGCTAAGCTATTCCAAGACAATAATTTTTAAGGCCGTCTTAGATGTCAAACGAGATCGATCCTTCACTGCAATACGATGACGATGTAGCCCTGCCAATTGATGCTGTGGATGATGAAGACACCGGCAATGGTGAGTCTGGGACCAAGCCTTGGGATCCGAGCAAGATTCGCATAACCACCAAACATCTTTCACTTCGAGATATCGTTGACCAGATCACAGAGAAGGAAATCGAGCTGTCGCCAGATTTTCAGCGTGAGTTTGTGTGGAAAAAGCGTCAGCGTACCAGGTTGGTTGAGTCCATCCTTCTCGGTATTCCCCTCCCTGCGTTTTATTTCAATCAAGACGTGGACGGCACTTATCAAGTTGTTGATGGGGTGCAGCGTCTCTCGACCGTCTCATTGTTTATGAACAATCGTCATCAGCTTGATGGGGCTGATCTCGAGTATCTACAGAGCTTGGACGGCCTGACTTATGCTGAACTGGATGTTGCGGCAAGTCGGCGCTTTCGAAGTACGCAAATTGTTGTGCACGTAATTGAACCGCAGACCCCGGCAGAAGTGAAGTACGACATCTTTGGTCGTGTCAATACATTAGGTAGTCCGCTTTCGGCTCAAGAGATTCGCCACGCAATGAGCAAGCCTAAGTCACGAAAATTCATCAAAGAACTATCTGAATTTCCTTCGTTTGACGAAGCTACCGAGTGGCAATACTGGCGTAAAGACCGCGATGCGGAGGAGGGTCGGGTTCGCGATGGTGGACGGATGACCAATCGTGAACTGGTACTAAGATTTTGCGCTTTCCGCCGCTATACAGATGCGGACTATCGTAGTTACTCGAGCCTTGACGCATTCTTGGTTGAATTCATCCGCCGGATTGATGGTCGCTCGGACGGCAGTCCAGCCATTCCGGATGATGAACTCTTCGCCCTCAAAGAAGACTTCGAGAGGGCAATGATAAACGCGCACCAAATACTCGGTACTGCAGCCTTTCGACGTTGGCCTACGGAGCAAACGCGGCGAGGCCCGATCAACCGTGCTGTTTTCGAAGCTCAATCAATCGCACTGGCGGACTATGGGTTAAGCGAGCTGTTGCCTAAGAAAGAGAAGATTGTAGCGGCATTTCGGGCGGCGTTTGATGATCAGGACTATAGCCGTGTGGTTTCCGTTAGCACTGGTGACCCTGTTGCTGTAAACAAACGGCTCATGACTACGAAAGAAATTTTGCAAGAGGTCATGAAGTGATTACTGAGATACGCATCGAGGGATTTAAACGCTTCTCTGACAAAACGTTCAGAGCGGCCCCTCTAACCATCCTTACTGGATTGAACGGGTCGGGGAAAACATCTCTTATTCACGCGCTACTCCTGTGCTGGGAGGCTTCCAGTGGTAGAACTGGGAATACAGTGCAACTGAACGGACCTTTTGGGTTGCAATTAGGAACCGCCGAAAGTGTGCGTAATTGGGATTCTGATGATGCCATCAAGTTGCAACTGGTCGAGGGAGAGGACATCAGTAGCTGGCATTTTGGAGCCTCGTCTGAGGAAGCCTTGTATTTGACCATCGAAAATAAACCAGACTTTGTACCCTCGTCGTTCTCAGGGCGCCCTCGTGCGTTCACTTATCTATGTGCAGAAAGGCTTGGCCCGAGAAGCGTTTTAGGGGCATCTCCCTGCCCAGACGACACGCTGGAAATTGGGGTCCATGGTGAATATTGTGCCCAAATGGTCGCAACAATGGGTAATAGCCCTCTGCAAAATGTCGCAAGGCAGCACCCGGATGCAGAAATGGGGGGCGCTTCGCTGTTGAAGTATGAAGTGGAGAAATGGATCGGAGAAATTGCCAAGCCGATTGAGATCGATGCTATTCGATATCCAGGTACCACCGTAAACTCGATGCGCTTTCGAACCTCCGGTGAAGCATGGGTTCATGCTCCAAATATGGGGTTTGGTATTTCTTATGCTCTGCCGATTATTCTGGCTGGTCTTACGGCCCAGGATAACGGTCTCCTGATTGTCGAAAATCCTGAAGCTCACCTGCACCCAGCGGGCCAGTCACGTATGGGGGCATTTCTCGCTTGGCTTGCCGGTTGTGGCATCCAGGTCATTCTCGAGACACATTCCGATCATGTTTTAAATGGTGTCAGGCGTGCGATTGGAGAACATCATTATCTGACGCATGACAATGCAATTACGCATTTTTTTGGTCCAGATGCGGATAATTTGCCAACGACTTATGAACTGTCGTTTCTGTCCGATGGAAGTATTTCACACTGGCCGCAGGGATTTTTCGATCAGTACCAGATCGATATTGCCTCGCTTGGGCAGATACGCCGGAAAAGAAATTAAATGTCCTTCGTCATTGATGGTAGCGAGTGGAATTTCAATGGCTGGTCATCTGAAGACATTATCTTTGCCATAGACTTGCTGCTTGAACGGGTAGAAATTGCCAAGAATCGGAAAGAAACAATCTGGATTGGCGATGACTTACAGACTCGCTCTATGTTGGGAGACCTTGATCTTTGGAGCCTTGTTGCACCAGATTCTCCGATTTCGGTGCCCCCTGAAATCCGGCAAGAATTGGCGGCATGGTTGGGGCGTGCTTCCAAGTACCTGGACGAACCAGATTGGCCCCACGGGATGGCCGACGCACTACTCATTGGTGTGGATGGACAAGCCCAACAAGCAGAAAATGCAGATTGGGCATGGGCCCACCATCATGTCAGAAATGGCCGTCCCGTTGCTTGCATTGGGCTTCGGCGATCTGGTGTGCATGATACGGACTCTGTTTATGGCCATGCGGTGGTTCATTGGGTTGTGGACGAAAACAGCCACCGGGCATTTTGGCGTGACGCCATCGAATTGGAAGGCGATAGCCAGGAAGCCTTGGAGCGCTTGGCACCTCATGCCTTTCCAGACTTGTTTTTTCAAGCAAATGTATGGCGTGGGCTAAACGAACTTGTAGGCGGGTACGACGCAGAACGTAAAACTGTGCAGAAGTACCTGAGGGTTCTCGACGATCAAGGTTACTGGGCATTTACCTGTCCGCCCCCAGCTCTAAGTAGAGGAGAAGCTGATGGCCCAGACCCAAAGGCACGCCCCTCAAATCAAATCATCGAAAGACGGTTTATGGGGCTCGCACTGGAAGTCGCACCCGAAAAGCCGAATGTGCATGATGACACCAGATGCCGGGAGGCCCGCGAAATAGTTCTCGGGGGCAGAACCCTTTACTGCGAATGGCATGGCAAATTAAAGCCACATCAGAATCGACTGCACTTTCATCCACCGGTTCCAGAGTCTGGTGAAAAAGTGATCATTGCTATATTCCATCGACATCTTCCTTTGCCTTAACGGTAACAGTTCGACGGTCTGGGTTTTCTTTGAGGAAAGGGAAGCGCCACCCCGATTGCCATTCAAGGCGTGGTTCAGACTGTAGAGAACGGATCAGGCGATCCCAGATAAAGCAAAGGCCCGCAATGTGCGGGCCTTGTCTGTTTTAGATGATCGAGGCGATTACCGAACTCGTGGCTGAGCGCGGTCTGGACGGAACCTCCGTGCGCAACATCAACAAGCTCGCTGGGGTGGCGAATCAGTCGGCGGTGAATTACCACTTCGGCAATGTCTGGGGTCTGGTCGAGGCCGCCGTGGCTGAAGCCACCAGCGCGTACAGCCATGACATTGAAACCATGTTGGCCGCGCAACGGGCCACCCTCACGCTGATGGATATCGCCGAAGCCATGATCCGCCCGATTGTGCGCATGGTGGTCACGCCGCAAGGCCGTGGTCGCGTGCAACTGATGGCGCGGATGGCCGGCGATTGCGGCCAGCGCGGACGTGAACTGCTGGCGCGTGGCCTCGGGCCCGTCTCCCTCCAGCTTTCAGCAGGTGCCCGGCAGGCACTCCCTGCGCTTGATCAGGAAGCCGCCGGGGTCAAGATTCTCTATGCCTTCAATACCGTTCTGAACGTCATTCCCGACGCCGGTCTGGAGCGCTGGTGGCCTCTTGAGACCACCAGCCGGGACCGGCTGGACCGATATCTGCGCGATTACATCGTCGGCGGCATCAGTTTTTCCAGCCGCCCGTTGCCCTGATCGCGCTGATCGCGCCGGTTGCACCGGCTTTTGACTCTGCAAAAAACGACAACCAGTACCGGTAATACACGACCAAAATCCAAGGAGGAGTCCGTGTCTGCTGTCATTTCCAAACCTCGCCGTGCGCTGGCCATCGGCCTGAGCTGTGCAATCTCCGCGCTCTTGCTGTCCGCTTGCGGCAGTGATGGCTCCAGTAGCATTGCTGCACCCACGCCAGCCACCCCCACACCGGCGCCGACCAATCCTCTGCCGGCTTCGTTCAGCGTGCAACATGCTGCACAAACCTGCTTGTGGAAGGGGCCGCTCTCCCGGGATAACCCCAACGGTAACTTTGCCTATCCGGATAGCGGCGCCGCTTACTGGTCGGCAACGGTGACCATCCCGGCTGGGGCGCATCTGTTCGTCAACGGCCAGTTTCCGTACTCACGGTATATCTCCTACGTGAGCTACGACACCAACGCGCAGCCGGTGAACGTACTGCATGATGAAGATATCCAGCCGGCTACGGGCGCGACCAACCCGTTTATTGCCGGTAACCCGCGTTATGCCGATGCCCGCAACTATCAGGTAGAGATCGTGGCTGGCAGCACGCCTGCCACACCGGCCGCGAATACGCTCTACACCGGCATGCCAGGTCCGACCGTGACCTTCTGGTACCGCGTCTACGTACCCGATCAAGGGGCGGATGACACGGGGGCGGTGGGTTTGCCGGACGTATCGGTCTTGAATGCAGATGGCAGCACGCTCAGCGGTGACGCCGCCTGTGCAGAGCTCAACCCCGCCAGCGCGCTGAGCACACCCAATTTTCTGCCGCAGGCCACGTACGCCAGTTTGCGGGATCAGGCCAACGTGCCCGACAGCTTTCCGGCCCAGAACCCGGGTGACTGGCATTTCCCGTTCAACCGCACCTGGAACCTGCAATGCCTGTTTTATTACCTGTGTAGTGGCACCCCGGCGTATCAACAAAACTGGTATGGCAATCCGGATAACGCCTATGTGGAGAGCATGATCAGCCGCGATTACGGTACGGTAGCCATCTTGCGCGGCAAGTTGCCGCAAGTGCCGGCCACCTTCCACAACAGCCTGACGCACGTGGCCGGGCAGTTGCGATACTGGTCCATCTGCATGAACGAGTTTTACACGCAGAAGGTGACCGACTGCATGTATGACGAGCAGGTGCCGGTAGATGCCAATGGCAATTACGTCATCGCTATCAGTCGCAGCGCAGACCGACCGGCCAATGCCACCACCGCGTGCGGTTATGGCTGGGTCCAGTGGTCGGATGTGGGTGACGGCAATGGCCATCCCAACGATGGACTCTTGATCATGCGGAACATGCTGCCAGAGCCATCCTTCGCCAACGCGCTACAAAACGTGCTGGTGCCAGGCCAGGAGCAATCCGTGATCGGACCCTATTTGCCTTCGGTCACCTATGGCAGCAAGGCATCGTTTGAGGGGTTGGGCTGCAAGGCGTCATAAGGCAGGTGCAGTGAATGAAAAAGGGCGCCAGGGGCGCCCTTTTTGCTGCAGACGTTTGCCTACACCGTCGCTGATTTCACCGCAGAAAACTCCCCGATCACGCGTACCACCTGTTTGGAACTATCGCTGATGCGGGTAATGGCGTCGCCCGCTTGCCGGGCCAGACCAACACCATCGTTGGCCTGCATGACGCACGCGCCCATGCTCTCGATTGCGGTGCGGGTGCCTTCCTGGATTTTGCCAGTCATGCCGGCGATTTCCGTGGTGGACACCCCGGTGCGTTCCGCGAGTTTGCGCACTTCATCGGCCACGACCGCAAATCCCCGGCCTTGTTCACCGGCGCGGGCCGCTTCAATGGCGGCGTTCAGTGCCAACAAGTTGGTCTGATCGGCAATTTCCTTGATGGTATTGACGATGCTGCTGATCTGCGACGATTTTGTGCCCAACTCTTCAATCAGTTTTGAGGCGGATTGCACGGTGCTGGCAATGTCGTGCATTTCTTGTGCGGCGCGGTGAATAACCTGTTTGCCTTCTTCCGAGACCACATCGGTCTCTTCAGAAATGGCGTAGGCGCGGCGGGCGTTCTGCGCATCAGCCTCCTGCTGCACCATCCGTTCTGTAATGTCGTTGGCAAACTTGATGACTTTGTAGGGCTGGTTATCGCTATTGAAAATAGGGTTGTAGGTGGCTTCCATCCACAGCGCAGAACCATTGCGTGCAACGCGCTTGAACTGGCCGGACATGAACTGGCCCCGGTTCAGGGCACGCCAGAAATCAGCGTAAGCCACGCTATCGCGGTATTCCGGCTCGCAAAAAATCCGGTGATGTTTGCCCTTGATTTCATCCAGCCGGTAACCCGTGGTTTTCAGAAAATTTTCGTTGGCGGTGAGAATGGTGCCATCCATATTGAATTCAATCACCGCCATGGAACGATCCAGCGCTTCAAGCATATTGTGCTGTGCCAGGCTGTCTTCGATCTGGCGGGTAATATCGTGCGCAAATTTGATGACCTTGATCACGCGGCGGTGCTCATCAAAGATCGGGTTATAGGTCGCCTCCAGCCAAAGGCGCTGACCACTTTTACCCAGGCGCTTGTAGTTGCCGTTAAAGTATTCGCCCTGTGCCAGGCGTCGCCAGAAATCTGCGTATTCGGCTGAATTGGCATATTGGGTGTCGCACAGCATACGGTGGTGTTTACCGACCAATTCATCGCGGCGATAACCCGTGGTGCGGGTGAAGTTTTCGTTGGCGTCCAGAATCGTGCCATCAGGGGCAAACTCAATCACTGCGGTAGAGCGGTCTAGTGCGCTCTTCCAGGCCTGTTCTTGCTGGAGTGTTTGCTCCAGTGTTTTGAGTCTGCTTTTTAATTGGCTATTGAACATGATCTGCATTTTCCTTGCTTTATTGGTTTTGCTTTTGCATAGCGAAAATCCACGCGGTGCGCGCGGTCTGCAATAAAAATACGGGTACGTTTATTGCGCACGTGAAAGTGCTGCCATTCTGGAATCAGTGGCAATTAAAAATACTAGGTGGGATTCTGGCAGAAAGACAACTTAAGCAAACTTTAATATACGAAAGTGTATGTTTTTTGATGAACGGTAAAAATGAACACGCCGGCGGTCGTAACGGGGCGTCCGGGCGATTTGTGTCGGCGGTGTTTCAGCCATATTGCGCTTAATACATTGAACCCGTCTTCCAGCACGATTTTTTTATCGGCCAATCGGTATGCTGGTGTGTTTTAAGTAATTGGAGTGATATAGGTAGCTGAATTGATTTAGCAGGATTTTCCTGGCATTGTCAGGGGGCGTTTTGGCAAAACGGCAGGACGTCTTTTAAAAACAAATAGCCTGATCGGGTTACATCAGGCAGAAAAAAACGCCGCGAGCATGGCGGCGTTTTTGTTCCTGATATAACCCTTGGGTCAGTTGCGCACGCCCAAGCGGTAAGTGGTGACCTGGCGGTAGATTTTGCCTGGTCGCAAGATCACCAGTTCCGCGTCTTCCGAGTTGATCTGGTTGGGAAAGCGCTGCGCCTCCAGGCACAAGCCGTCGCGTGCTTGCCAGGCACGGCGACCTTTCATGCCGTCCAGAAAATTGCCGGTATACAGTTGCAGACCACGCTCAGTGGTGGCCGTCACTAGCTCCCGACCACTGGCCGGATCGTACAGGGTGGCGACGTCACGCAAGGTGCCAGGTTCGCCATTGAGTACGTAGCAATGATCAAAGCCGCTGGCCAGGGCCAGTTGGGAGTCCGGCCAGTCCAGCCGGGAGCCCACAGGGGCAGCGGCCCGGAAATCAAAGGCGGAACCCGCCACCGGGACAGTGGCGATGGGGATGGACTCGTCATCAATGGCCAGATAGTCATCGGCGTTAATTGATAACAGGTGGTCGCGCACATCCGAATCGCCGCCAGACAGGTTGAAATAGGCGTGGCTGGTCAGATTGAGCGGGGTAGGGGCGTCGGTGGCCGCCGCGTAGGCAATGGTCAGCGTGCCAGTATCATCCAGCCGGTAGTCCACTTCGACCCGCAAGTTGCCGGGAAAACCGCCGGCGCCATCGGGCGAGATCAAAGACAGACGCAATGAATCCAGTGACACATGCGCCTGCCAGCGCTGGTTATGAAAGCCGGCAAAGCCGCCATGCAGATGGTTGGCGCCCTCATTGGCATCCGGGCTGAATTCCTGGCCGTCGATATTGAAACGGGCACCTTTGATGCGGTTGGCCCAGCGTCCGGCCACACTGCCAAAAAAACCGCTGCCTTCCAGGTAGCCGGCCGCGTCCGGATATCCCAGCAATACGTCGGCCATGCGACCAGCCCGGTCCGGGGCATACCAGGAGACCAGCGAGGCACCGATGTCGGTCACCACCACGCGCATGTCGTGAGAGTTGCGCAGGGTAAACAGGCTGGCGCCGTGATCCCAGGCCGTGGTCTGGATGGGCAAAATGGACATTCAATCTCCGGGGATAAAGCGTAAAGCCGCGTTTCTGTTTTGATTGGCAGGCCAGACGTTTGCCGGCCCTGTTTTCTTGTGTTGGGATTTATTGCGTGACTGTCGGCGGCACGCCGCGCGCGTCTTTGCTGCGGTCGTAGAATTCACGCGGGGTACAACCCAGTTCGCGCTTGAACACCGCGTGCAGGTATTGCAGCGAGGTAAATCCGCAACGCACGGCAATGTCGCCGGTAGAAAGCTCGCCCTGCAGCAGCATTTCGCGGGCTTTTTCCAGTTTGAACAGGAGGATTTCCTGGTGCACGGTGTAACCAAGTTCGCGGCGGAAATAGCTTTCCAGTGAGGAACGCGACACGCCGACGTAATCCGCCACCTGTTCGGTCTTGATGCCCTGGCAGGCGTACTGGCGGATGTAATGCCGCGCCCGCATCACATAGGGGCTGGAGAGCGGTTGATACTGGCTGGAGGCCAGCACATTGATGCCCACCGGTGGCACCAGAATGCGCGTGTTGCCCAGCCGCGCCCCATTGAGCATCTGGTGCAGCATGTGCGCGGCGGTACGGCCCATTTCTTCACACCCCTGGGCGACTGAACTTAACGGAATACGGTTGAGATTGCGGGTGAGTGGATCGTTATCGATGCCGATGATGGCGACTTCTTCCGGCACGGCAATACCCGCCGTCAGGCAAGCCTGCAACAGGTGGCGCGCACGTGCGTCGGTCACGGCAATGATGCCCACCGGTTTGGGCAGGGCGTTCAACCAACTGACCAGGCGCTCGCTGGCGCTGTTCCAGCCATCCGGAGAGGTGGCCAGACCCCGGTTAATGGGGGCATCCGCACCGGCCAGCTTGATAAACGCTTTCTCACGCTCTTGCGCCCAGCGGTTCACCGTAGATTCCGGCAGGCTGTACATGGCAAAGCGTTCCAGCCCCACATCAATCAAGTGATCGTGCGCCAGCCGCACCAGCTTGAAATTGTCGGTGGCCACGTAGGGCACGCCGCCCGGATAGTCCGCCTCATCCTGATAAGAACTGCCCACAGCCACCACAGGCAACGGGCTGCGGCTGAGGATCTCGGCCACGGCGGGGTCATCGAAGTCGGCAATGATGCCGTCACCTTGCCAGTGTTCCAGGCCATTGAGGCGACAGCGAAAGTCTTCTTCCAGAAACAGATCCCAGGCCACGCGGGTAGAGCGCAGGTACTCGCCAATACCGGTAATCACCTCACGGTCGTAAATCTTGTTGGCATTGAACAGAAGGGCAATACGGTGCGGCACTTTGCCGCTACGGTCTGCCTGGCTGGGGTGGCTCATTCGTGTGTCCTTGGGTGATTGCGCCAAACTGGTGCAAATCAGGGTCCGGAAACGGTTTCAAGGTATGAGATGGATTGTAAATTGCGCCGCTTCGGGGCGCACCCCCTTGCCAAAAAACGGCAATGTCGCTGGCCGATTTCGTAATTGTGGCAAGGCGACTACAAGTCCTACGATTTGCCTCGTTCAGTGGTTTTCCAATCCGTTATCCGTGGAGTTACGCATATGGCTGAAGTCTTTGCCAACGTCGGCAAGGTCCGTTTTGAAGGTCCGCAATCCGACAACCTGTTTGCTTTCCGGCACTACAACCCAGATGAGGTGGTGCTGGGCAAAACCATGGCCGAGCATTTGCGACTGGCTGTGTGTTACTGGCATACCTTCTGCTGGCCTGGCTCTGACGTGTTCGGTCCGGGTGTATTCGAGCGGCCCTGGTTCAAAAGTGGCGACGCCATCAGTGTCGCCAAGGGCAAGGCCGATGCCGCGTTCGAGTTTTTCTCCAAGCTCTCCGTCCCGTTTTACACCTTTCACGATTGCGATGTGGTTTCGGAAGGCCATTCCATTGGCGAATACGTAGAAAACTTCGCACGCATGACGGACTACCTGGAACAGAAGCAGGCCGAAACCGGCGTGAAACTGTTGTGGGGTACCGCCAATGTCTTCAGCAATCCGCGTTATGCCGCTGGCGCTGCCACCAACCCGAACCCGGAAGTCTTTGCCTATGCGGCCACGCAGGTGTTCAACGCCATGGGCGCGACCCATCGTCTGGGTGGTGCCAACTATGTGCTGTGGGGCGGCCGTGAAGGCTATGAAACCCTCCTGAATACCGATCTGAAGCGTGAACGCGCCCAACTGGGCCGCTTTATGCAAATGGTGGTGGAACACAAGCACAAGCTGGGTTTCAAGGGCACGATCCTGATCGAACCCAAGCCGCAAGAGCCGACCAAGCACCAGTACGACTATGACAGCGCCACGGTGTACGGCTTTCTCAAAGACTTTGGCCTGGAAAAAGAAATCAAGGTCAACATCGAAGCCAACCACGCCACGCTGGCGGGGCACTCGTTCCAGCATGAAATTGCCACGGCGGTGTCGCTGGGTATTCTGGGCTCGATCGATGCCAACCGCGGCGATCCGCAAAACGGTTGGGATACCGACCAGTTCCCCAACAGCGTGGAAGAAATGACGCTGGCAACGTATGAGATTCTCAAGGGCGGCGGCTTCACCACAGGCGGCTTTAACTTTGACTCCAAAGTACGGCGCCAAAGCTCGGACCTGGAGGACCTGTTTCTTGGCCACATCGGGGCGATTGATGTGCTGGCGCTGGCCCTCAAGCGCGCCGCAAAAATGATCGAGAAAGACACCCTGGCCGAACTGAAAGACAAGCGCTACGCCGGCTGGAATGGCGAGTTTGGCAAACAGGTGCTGGCCGGCCAGCAATCGCTGGAAGACGTGGCGCAGTGGGCGATCTCGAACAATATTGCGCCCAAGCATGTCAGCGGTCGCCAGGAGCACCTGGAGAACATCGTTAACCGGTACATCTACGGTTGATTGAACCGGGCTGCGCATACCAAAACATCGTCATTCCGGCCTTGAGCCGGAATCCAGTGGGGCGCCGAAGGTGGCCTTTGCGGATTGGAACAACCGTGGTCAGCGTCTTCGACGCGGTTGTTTAGAACTGGATTCCGGCGTTCGCCGGAATGACGAGTGAGTGGTGTGCCGAGTCAGGATATGTATTTCGCACCTCCCGCCTGACCCCATGCTCGCGGGGTGTGCAGATTGGGCCGATGACGGCCTTCCTCGCTTGCTGTTTGGTGCCATGGCAACAACGGCGCGGCAGCTCTGGCGCTACGGACCATTCCGTGGCGCCTTTCTTTTGCCTTGTGATCTTGTGTTTGATTTCAAACGGGATTTTCTGCTGAAAAAACGTCATCCGTTTCGGCAGATTTTGTAATTGTCCGAAACTGACTACAAGCAGAACCTGTGTCCACCCGATTGTCATGTATGGATTGCACCTGTCTGGTGCAGGAGTCACGATGTTTATTGGTATTGATCTGGGTACTTCCAGCCTGAAAGCCATTTTGCTGGACCGCGCCGGCACCGTGCGCGCCAGCGCCAGTGCGCCATTGACGGTATCGCGCCCGCAACCCTTGTGGTCTGAACAAAGCCCGGCCGACTGGTGGGCCGCTTGCGAATCTGCTATTCCCGCCGTGCTGGCGCTGGGTGCCAAAGAGGGCATTGTCGCCAGCGATATCGAAGCCATTGGCCTGACCGGCCAGATGCATGGCGCCACGCTGCTGGACGCAGCCGGCAAGGTCTTGCGCCCGGCCATGCTGTGGAACGATGGCCGCGCCTTTGCCCAATGCGCCGCACTGGAAAAACGCGTGCCGCAATCGCGCCAGATCACCGGCAACCTGATGATGCCCGGCTTCACCGCGCCCAAATTGTTGTGGGTGGCCGAACACGAACCAGACCTCTTCAAGCAGGTGGCCACGGTCCTCTTGCCCAAGGATTATCTGCGTTATTGCCTGAGCGGCAACTTTGCGACGGATCTGTCCGACGCCGCTGGCACCTTGTGGCTGGATGTGGGCAAACGGGACTGGAGTGACGAGATTCTGGCCGCGACCGGTCTCACTCGCGATCACATGCCCAAGCTGTTTGAAGGCAATCAGATTACCGGTCAGCTCAAGCCGGAACTGGCAGCCCGCTGGGGGCTGCGCAGCATCCCGATTGTGGCTGGCGCCAGCGATAACGCCGCCGGCGCCATTGGCGCGGGTATTGTCGCGCCGGGGCAGGCCATGCTCTCGCTGGGGACCTCCGGCGTGTACTTTGCTGCCTCGGATGGTTTCCGCGCTAACCCGCAACGCGCCGTACACAGCTTTTGCCATGCGCTGCCGGGGACCTGGCATTTGATGTCGGTGATGCTCTCTGCCGCATCCTGCCTGGATTTCACCGCGCAACTGGCCGGTTTTGCTGACGTGCCCACCATGCTGCAGGCCGCAGAACGCAAAGGTCTGGATGCGCGCACTCCGCTGTTTTTGCCGTACCTGACCGGTGAGCGTACCCCGCACAACAACCCGGCCGCGCAAGGGGCGTTTTTTGGCCTGACCGCCGGGACCGCCCCGGCTGATCTGGCCAATGCCACGCTGGAGGGCGTTGCCTTTGGTCTGGCCGACGGCGTGGACGCGCTGGAAGCCACCGGGGTGGTGCCGGAAGAAGTCACCGTTATTGGCGGCGGTTCGCGGAGCGCTTACTGGGTGCAGCTGCTGGCCGATGTGCTGGGCCGGGAACTGGTCTGCCGGGAAGGTGGCGAAGTGGGCCCGGCCTTGGGCGCTGCACGGCTGGCCCACCTGGCCATCGACCCTGCCGCAGACATTGCCACAGTGTGCCCGGTGCCCCCGGTGACCGGCCGATTTACGCCCGATGCAAAACGCACGACCTGGCTATCGCCGCGCCGCGCACGCTTTGCCACCTTGTATCGGGCTGTCGAACCGCTGTTCTGAACCTGGCGGACCAGGCCAGAGCGGCAGGAGGAAGTACTGCAGCACCACGGCGTCTGCACCCGCAGCGTCATATCAGGAAATGTTTTGCCCACAACTAAATGAAACGAGGAGTCACCATGAAAGCCAGATTGATTACGACCCTGCTTGCCAGCACGCTGACCTCGGTGCTGCTGTTTGCCGCACCGGCCGCTCAGGCCAGCAAGGACAAGCCCGTTATCGGTTTCTCGATTGACGATTTGCGCGTGGAACGTTGGGCGCGTGACCGCGATTTCTTCGTGGCCGCTGCAGAAAAGATGGGCGCCAAGGTCTTTGTGCAATCGGCCGATGCCAGCGAGCAACGCCAGATTTCGCAAATTGAAAACCTGATTTCGCGTGGTGTAGATGCCATCGTGATTGTGCCGTTCAATGGCAAGGTACTGACCAACACCATCGCTGAAGCCAAGAAGGCGGGGATCAAGGTTGTGGCTTATGACCGCCTGATCAACGATGCCGACATCGACGCTTACATCACCTTCGACAACACCAAAGTGGGTGAGATGCAGGCTGAAGGCGTGCTCAAGTTCAAGAACAAGGGCAACTTCTATCTGTTGGGTGGCGCACCGACCGACAACAACGCCCGCATGTTGCGCGACGGTCAGTTGAAGGTGCTCAAGCCGTACATTGACAAGGGCGACATCAAGATTGTCGGCCAGCAATGGGTGGATGAGTGGAGCCCGCAAAAGGCCCTGAACATTGTTGAAGACGCACTGACCGCCAATCAGAACAAGATTGACGCCATTGTGGCCTCCAACGACGGTACTGCCGGTGGTGCGATTCAGGCCCTGGCTGCACAAAAGCTGGCTGGCAAGGTGCCGGTATCGGGGCAGGATGCTGATCTGGCCGCCGTGAAGCGCGTGATTGGCGGTACGCAAGCCATGACCGTGTACAAGCCGCTCAAGCTGATCGCCACCGAGGCCGCACAACTGACCGTGAACCTGGTGCAAGACAAGCCGGTGAAGTTTGACACCCAACTGGATAACGGCAAGAAGAAGGTCAACACCATCCTTCTGAAGCCGACCATGCTGACCAAAGACAACGCAGCGGACATCCTGGTGAAGGACAACTTCTACACTCAAGCTCAGTTGGCCGCGCAGTAAGCCGCGGGCCGGCAAGGGCCCATTGGCTGCGTGATGTCCGCTTGCGGTACGAATGTGTACTGTCTGCGCGAACATGCCTTGCCACTGGGCCCTTGCCCACCCGCTGGACGCTTTGCCGGTCTGTCTTGCCGGGGAGCGTGTGGTGGGTCTGATCGGCCAGGGCAAACCCGAAGGCGGCAGTCTTCCTGGTTTGCCCTGCTTGTTGAACAGGTTTGAGTGATCGGGAAACGGGTATGTCTGAATACTTGCTGGAAATGCGCAATATCCGTAAATCCTTCGCTGGCGTGAAAGCGCTCGACGGGATTGATTTGCGGGTGCGGGCCGGCGAATGTGTGGGCTTGTGTGGCGAGAACGGGGCCGGCAAATCCACACTGATGAAAGTGCTCTCCGCCGTGTATCCGCACGGCACGTGGGAGGGCGAGATTCTCTGGCAAGGTCAGCCCCTGGCTGCACACACCATTCGCGAAACCGAAGATGCGGGCATTGTCATCATCCACCAGGAACTGATGCTGGTGCCTGAGCTCTCGGTGACCGAGAACATTTTCCTGGGTAATGAAATCACCTTGCCGGGCGGCCGCCTCAATTACGCCGCCATGCACCAGCGCGCCCAGGCGCTGATGAATGAACTGGAAATGCCGGATGTCAATGTGGCGCTGCCGGTATCGGTTTACGGCGGCGGACAACAACAATTGGTTGAGATCGCCAAGGCGCTCAACAAAAAGGCCAAACTGCTGATTCTGGATGAGCCCTCATCCTCGCTCACCACCGCAGAAATCCGCGTGCTGCTGAACATCATCAAAGGCCTGAAAGCACGTGGCGTGGCCTGTGTGTATATCTCTCACAAGCTTGATGAAGTGGCGGAGATTGGCGACACCATTACCGTGATCCGTGACGGTACGCACATTGGCACACAGCCGATGAGCAGCATGTCGGTAGACCGGATTATCTCCATGATGGTGGGGCGCGATATTGCCAACCTCTACCCGCGTGAGCCGCATCCGATCGGAGAGGTGGTGCTGGAGGCCCAGAACATCACCTGCTACGACGTGAGCAACCCGCAACGGCGCAAGGTCAAGAATGTGTCGTTCAGCCTCAGGAAGGGCGAGATTCTGGGGATTGCCGGTCTGGTCGGCGCGGGCCGTACGGAATTGGTGAGTGCACTGTTCGGGGCGTGGCGTGGCAAGTCCGCAGGCACGGTCAGCATCAATGGCAAGGTGGTGGATGTATCCACGCCGCAAAAGGCTATTCGGCATGGCATCTGCATGGTGCCGGAAGACCGCAAACACCACGGCATCGTGCCGGAGTTTAGCGTGGGCTGGAATATCTCCTTACCGGTACTGGGCCAGTACACGCATCTGGGGCGCATTGATAAAAGCGCCGAGCTGAAAAACGTCATGCATGAGATTGGCCGGCTGCGCATCAAAACCGCCAGCCCGCATTTGCAGATCACCGGTTTGTCGGGCGGCAATCAGCAAAAAGTGGTGCTGGCCAAGATGCTGCAACCCAAGCCGGACATCCTGATCCTGGATGAACCTACCCGCGGCGTGGATGTGGGCGCCAAGTATGAAATCTACAAGCTCATGTTTGACCTTGCCCGCCAGGGTATCAGCATCATCATGGTGTCCAGCGAACTGGCCGAAGTGCTGGGCGTGAGTGACCGGGTGCTGGTGATGGGCGAAGGCGAGTTGCGCGGCGAGTTCAATAACGAAGGCCTGACACAAGAACAGGTTCTGGCTGCCGCGCTCAAGCCGCTGGATCAGGTGTTGCCTGAGGCGGCATAAGGCACGCTCTACTGCACTCGGGGCGTTGAAACGAAGCTCAAAATGCGCATTGACCGCCGGTCAACACCGCTTTTCGCTGCGTTTCGCATGGCTGACCCTGCGCGCATCAGCGCTTCATGAAAGATAAAGAAAGAACGAGGAGTTCAAGATGATCAAGACCGGCGCAGTCGCCGCAACTACCAGTCTGCCGGGTCAGGACAAACCCGCGCATGGGTTTCCCGGCGTGAAGCAGTTGTTCAGCCAGAACAAGATTCTGGCCTTGCTGATCGCCATTGCGTTGATCTGGGCATTTTTTGCCTGGAAAACCGAAGGCGGCTATCTGACGCCGCGCAATATCTCCAACCTGCTGCGGCAGATGTCCATCACCGGCATGCTGGCCAGCGCCATGGTGTTTGTCATTATCTCTGGCGAGATTGACCTCTCGGTTGGCTCGCTACTGGGCTTGCTGGGCGGTGTGGCGGCGGTGCTCGATGTGCATTACCACATGCCGCTGGCGGCCAACCTGGCCATTGTGTGTGGCCTGGGTTTGCTGGTCGGGCTGTTCAACGGATACTGGGCAGCTTATTTGCGCGTGCCCTCGTTTATTGTGGGTTTGGCGGGCATGCTGGCGTTTCGTGGCGTGCTGCTGGGCGTGACCGGCGGGTCTACCATTGCGCCAGTGTCGGACCAACTGGTGTACCTGGGCCAGGGGTATCTGCCCACGCTGCTGGGCGATCTGATGGGCGTGATCATCTTTGCGATTGCGGGCGTGGTGACCTGGCGCAGCCGTCTTTCCAATGTCCGCTATGGTCTGCCCGTGGCACCGTTGTGGCGGGATATCACCCGCGTGGTGGTGGCGGGGCTGGTGATTCTGGGTTTTGTGCGCGTGCTCAACGCCTATGACGGTATTCCCATCCCCGTGCTGTTGTTGATGGTGCTGCTGGCGCTGTTTACCTATATGGCCACGCAAACCGTGTTTGGTCGTCGTATCTATGCGGTGGGCAGCAATATGGAGGCCACGCGTTTATCCGGCGTGAACGTGCGCGGCGTCAAACTGGCCATCTTTGCGCTGATGGGGTTGATGTGCGCCTTTGCCGGCGTGGTCAATACCGCGCGGCTGGCGGCGGGCTCGCCTTCGGCCGGCTCGATGGGTGAACTGGATGCCATTGCGGCGTGTTTTATTGGCGGCACGTCCATGCGCGGCGGGGTAGGGACCGTACACGGTGCGTTGATCGGCGCGCTGGTCATGGCCAGCCTGGATAACGGGATGTCCATGCTGGATGTGGATTCGTTCTGGCAGATGATCGTCAAAGGCACGATCCTGTTGCTGGCGGTCTGGATTGATGTGGTCTCGCGCGGTAGCAGTCGTTGATCAGTGCTGACACAGCCAACAAAAAAGCCGGGGCGGTACGCGCCGGCTTTTTTGTTGGCGTGGCCTGCTTCAGGCTGCCCGCGCCGGGCGGACCACGCTGGCGGCAAGGCTGACTGCCAGATGGCCGTTGCGATCCATCAGCAAACTGCCCCCCAGCGCCTGCGCCAGCGCCTGGATCAGTGCCAGCGTGACCGCTATATCGCCGCCCACGTGCGTGGTCAGCCCGGCTTTGGCCCCAATGGTCACGCGCGCGGACCTGCCCGGTTGCGGCAGGCTGCTCAAGGTTAAATGCACCGGGTGTGCGGCCACTTGCGCCAGTTTATCCAGCAATTGCTCCAGCCGTTTTTCATCCAGCCAGACTTCATCCACCGCAACCCGCCGCAGATCCAGTATGGCGGCGGAAGGCGTGTGCTGATGCTGTCGTTGCCAGCGTTCAATCACAGCATGTAATGAGAGCGCCTGCTCGGGCACCGTGGTGGGCGCGGCGCCCATGCGGATCAGTTCACCCAGTTCCAGCACCGTGCGATAGAGCCGGGAGCTGGCTTCTACCAGATTGACCACACGGGTTTGCGACGCTTCGGCGGCCAATTCAGACGCTTGGGTGCTTTCGTTTCCGGCGGGCGAAGTACGGGCGTCACGCAGGCGCTTCACGCTGTTGGCCCGGTCGGTAAAATCGATCATGCCGCCAATGGCACCCTGAATCTGGCCTGAGCTGTCGCGTACCGGCATGCACCACACATGCAAGGAACGCAATACGCCATTGACGTGCACATGCGTATCCAGTGCAATGGTGCGGCCAGTCTGGATCAATAACTGAAAATGCGCGGCAACATGCGCTTGCAGCGCCGGGTCGAACCAGGTGGCTTCATCAGGCAGGGCGTAATCCGGATCGGCCAGCGCGGCGGCATACAGGTCCATAAAACGCGGGTTGCACAGTGCCAGGCGGCCTTCTTTGTCTCGCAGAAACATGCCGTTGGGGGAGGATTCAATCATCGCCCGCAACAGATGCAGGTTTTCCATACCCGCCATGCTGCTGTCGTCGCAGCGCAAGCTGCTGCCCAGATCCAGCCCATGGGTCTGGGTCAGGTCGATCAATCCGGCCAGGGTTTCCAGACCAAACTTGTTGAGCAGCCGATGCTTGCTCTGGTTCACGTTCTGGCGATCCGTCGCCATTTGCTCGCAGATTTCGGCGGTAGAGAACCCGGCTGCCAGCATTTGCAAGATGGCGATATCGAGGCCCGACAAACTATCGAGCCGCGCCGCTCCCTCGGCCACGCCGGCTGGCGGCGTAGCCGGAAAAGCACGTCGCCCCTGCAGTACATTGCGCACACCCAGACGCAAGGCCCGCGCCCCGGCAAATTTGCTCACATAACCACTGGCGCCGGCCTGGGCGCAGCGCAGGGCAAAGTGGCGTGATGGTTGCGTGGTGTACATCAGGATGCGGGTGGATGCACTCAGGGCGCAGATGCAGCGCAGCCCATCGACGCCACCCAGCGCGGGCAGCGTCAGTTCAATCACCACCAGGTCTGGATGCTGCGCCCGTACGGCGCTGAACAGGGATTCGCCATCACCCACCTGGGCCACAATATCGTGGCCTTCCAGTGTGACAAGCTGAACCATGGCCTGCCGGAACAATGGCGAGGCATCGGCAATAAGAATACGGCCCAAGAGGGTGCTCCGGCGCGGCGCAGATTGGTCTGATGAATGCTGTCTGCAAGCTGTCAAATTAGCCCGCAGCATTGCAGCAATTCAAGACCGTTTGCCGGATAGCGGGCGCTGGCCGGGCCCAACAGGACAAATGGGCGACGGAAGGCAGCCTGACAAGGCAAATTGCCGGTTTGGCACTCCCCAGACCTAGAGCGGGATCTCGGGTGCACCGGGCTCTGGCCAGCGCTTGAAACTGGCAGAGACGGTGAAATCGGCATGATTGGCGCTATCAAACAGCCCTTCAGGTTTGAACTGCATATGGTGAACGGCCACGATCACGTGCCCATCCAGCAGATCGCTCAGCGCGTTGGCGATGGCATTTTCCACTTCGGTCACCGAAACGGTTTTCAGGGATGGATTCATGGTTTGCCCCGTGCAGGGTAACGCGATATTTGCAATCTAGCCCGGGACCGGCTTTTTCACGACCCGGCACATGCTGAAAGCGCTGTAGGTCGACTGCCCGTGATTTGCCTATGCTGTAACCATTGCGCCCAAAAAACCGCCAGACCAGATGGGGTATCTACATCGTGCAGTCACACGGTACTTTTTGCTTGTCAGGCTTATCGCCCAGGGCGTCATGGCTGGCGACAGCGCTGCTGCTTGCTTCTGCCAACGCCTGCGCCCTGGACTGGAGCAGTATGCGCGATCCGGAAGATGGCGCGCTGGATGTGAGTGACTATCTGCTGAATCAGAAAGGCTTCTTGCCGGTGCCAACCATCATTACCGAGCCAGCGATCGGCTACGGTGGCGGTGGCGCGCTGCTGTTTTTTGATAAATCCATGGCAGAGGCCAGCGAGGAAGGCAAAAAAAACGGGGTCATGGCCCCACCCAACATCACCGGGGTGGGGGGCGTTGGTACGGAAAACGGCACCTGGGGCGCCGGCCTGTTTCATTTTCATACCTGGGATGGTGACCGTATCCGCTATCTGGGCGCGCTGGCCCGGTTTGACCTGAAAACCGATTATTTCGGAGCGCTTGATGTCGCCCGTTCCTACAAACTGGAGGGGACATTCCTGATGCAGCAGGTGCTGTTCAAGATTGCTGACAGCCCCTGGTTCGTCGGCCCGCGCTACACCTGGCTGGATGCCAACACCCAGTTCACCGGACAGGTGGCGACCGAACTGGGAGGATTCCAGAAAGACCTCACTATCAGCAAGCTTGGCGCAGTGGTGGATTACGACACCCGCGACAATATCTTCTGGCCCAACTCCGGCACCTATTCTGAAGTGGAAGCCCAGTACGCCCGTAGCGCCTACGGCAGTTCAGCCGATTTTGATACCTACGACGCCCGCATCTACAGGTGGATTCCGTTCGATAAAACCTGGGTACTGGGCCTGCGCGGCCAGCTCCAGGCCACCAGCGGGGACGTACCGTTTTATGCCCAGCCCTATGTGGACCAGCGCGGCGTGCAAAAAGGACGGTTTCAGGACAAGAACACCATCGCACTGGAAACTGAACTGCGCTGGAACGTCACCGAGCGCTGGGCCGCGCTGGGCTTTGTCGGCGGCGGGCGGGCCTGGGGGCGCTGGCACAGTTGGGATGAGGCAGAAACGCCGGTCGGCGTAGGGGTGGGGTTCCGCTACCTGATAGCGCGCAAGCTGGGCTTGGGGATGGGGATCGATGTGGCGCATAGCCGGGATCAGAATGCATGGTATATCCAGGTGGGGAGTGCATGGCGGTAGGTGTGCCGGTTTTGATGGAAGCAGGTTCTACTCGTAGCCCGGATGGAGCCGGAGGCGGGAGTCCGGGGTGGCGGGCCTGGTTAATATTGTTGTGGGGGTGTTAGTGCCTGAGGGTGCTAACACCCCACGCAAACGAAACTTGCACGCAACTACCCCGAAACACCTCACCCCTCCCTATGCCATAATCTCCCCTGCGGCAGCGCAACAAACCCAGACCCCGCGCGCCGTCCTTGTGCCACTTCCCTGACGAGCCCTCATGTCTACGCAAGCACTGTTCCCCCGCACCTTCTCCGCCTTCCTGTTCGATATGGATGGCACCATCCTCAGTTCAATCGCCGCCGCTGAAAAAGTCTGGGGCGACTGGGCGCTGGAACATGGTCTGGACGTGGCCGCTTTCCTGCCGACCATCCATGGCGTGCGCGCGATCGAAACCATCAGAAAGCAGCAGTTGCCGGGTATTGATGAAGAGGTGGAAGCCGCAAAAATCCTGCAAGGCGAGATCGACTATCTGGAAGGCATTGAGCCGATTGCCGGCGTGGCAAAGTTCCTGGCCGCATTGCCCCGGGACCGTTGGGCGGTGGTGACTTCTGCTACGCGAGAACTGGCAGAGAAACGGATTGCCGCTGCGGGCCTGCCCATGCCGCCCTTGATGGTGTGTGGTGAAGACGTCGCACACGGCAAGCCTGCGCCCGATTGCTTTTTGCTGGGCGCGCGCAAGCTGGGTGTGAATGCGGCAGATTGTGTGGTGTTTGAAGATGCGCCGGCCGGGATTGCCGGGGCAGAGGCGGCGGGGGCGACGGTGGTGGTGATTACGGCCACGCACAGCCACCCCATGGATACCACCAATACCAAAGTACCGGGCTATGAAGGTCTGAGCGTGGCCGTCGCGGCCGATGGCAGCTTGAGCCTGCTCAGCCAGGACTAAACCACTGCGCCGCCGGGGGCCGGCGTGGTTATAGCGCCGGGTTCAGGATATGGATGGATGCGCTTTCCACCATGTCTTTGGTGGCTTCCCGGTAGGTCAGCATATGCGGCGCGTGCATATGCGCTTGCAGGTGTTCCACGCTGGCCCATTGCTCCAACATGAAAACCGTGTCGGGCGAGGTTGTCTGGAAGGCGGCTTGCGTCACCGCATCGACCAGTGGCGCGTAGGCCATGCAGCCTTCTTCTTGCAGCACGGCAGGGGTGATTTGGGCAAACTGGGCCACCAGGTTGTCGCGCTGGCCCGGGCGGGCCTTGATGATGGCAATAACGGTCAGCATGGGGTGCTCCACAAAGAGATCATCAGAAATTCAGGCGTGTCTGGCCGGGGCAAACTGCGTGGCCAGATGCGCGTAGTAACGGTCGATATCCGCTGCAACAGCGGGCGCTTTGATCACATCATTGCAGATAAACGTCGGCAACGGTGACATGCCCAGAAACTGGTTGGCCTTGTGAAAGGGCAGGTAAACGCCATCCACGCCCACGCCTTCAAAGAACTGAGCCGGATCGGTGAATGCCTCCATTGGCGCATTCCAGGTCAAGGAGAGCATGTACTGCTTGCCCTGGATCAGCCCGCCAGAACCATACTTGAGGTTGGAATCGCTGCGGCTACGGCCATCGCTGGCATACAGGCGACCATGTCCGGCGGTGAAGACTTCATCCATGTATTTTTTCAGTGTCCATGGCGCCCCCATCCACCAGCCGGGCATCTGGTAGATCACCACATCGGCGCGCAGGTATTTTTCAACTTCGGCCTCCACATCGTAACCGCCATCGACAAAGGTGGTTTCAACTTCAAACTGGAAGTCCTTGAGGGTACTGGCGGCAAAGTCTGCCAGGGTGCGGTTGAGTTCGCCAGCAGAATGGCCAAACGCCTTGCCGCCATTAATGATCAGGAAACGGGTCATGATGGTTCGTTGTGTTTTAAGAGAAGGCCCTCAGACTATCGCTGTAGCGCGCCTGGAAAAACCGCCTGAGTCGAAAGAAACTCTTGACCGGCAGTCAAGGACAAACCGTGCTTGAATGACAAAACGGTCATTCTTCTCTTTCAGGACAACCCATGAAATTTGTCGCCATGTATCTCCTCAGCGCTGGCGCTGCCTTGTTTGTCAGCACCAGCGCCCTGGCCGCCAAACCCGCATTCAATTGCAGCAAAGCCACGACCACCGTAGAAAAAGCCATCTGCGGCGACGACGATCTGGCCGCGCTGGATAGAGAAACCAGCCGGCTGTACAAACTGGCCAGCGCGGATAAAACAGCTGCCGCGCCCGCCCGCAGCAACCTCAAAGCCTTGCAGCGCGGCTGGATCAAGGGGCGCAATGATTGCTGGAAAGCCGATGACCTGGACGCCTGCGTGACTGCCAGCTATGTCACGCGCATCGACGAACTGCGCCAGGATTTCCCGGGGGCGCGCCGCAACAGCGGGGCGAGCACCAGCACCGGGCCGTTTGTGATGCACTGCCCGGGTGTAGAGACACCGATCCAGACTACGTTTGTGCAAGTCGGGGCGGGCTATGCTTATGCCGGCTTGCCTGGGGGCGCGCGGGTGCTCACGCAAGTGGTGGCCGCGTCTGGCGCGCATTATCAGTTGGGGACGGACGAAGGGGTGTTTTCGCTCTGGGACAAAGGCGCCACCGTACTGCTGCAACAACCGGGTCAACCTGATGCCCAATGCAGTATCAACACCAGAACCTGACGCATCGATGCACCAGTTTGTTCCACCTGTGCATCACCCGCGCGGTGAACGTAGCCGTAAACCGGCCCATGCGCTAGATTCGCGTTTACCGGAATAATGACAAACAACTGGAGGCAATGGCATGGCTTTGCCCTGTATGCGGGTAAGAGAGGACGGCTGACTTGTTCAGATCCCGCGGTTTGTCTGCGTTTCCTTTTGCAGCCTTGTTTGCCCTGCTGGCCGGGCTGTCTGCTACGGCGCTGTTGTTTCTGGGCGTAGGGCAGCTTGAGTACGATCGGGTATTGCTGGATTTCCGCCAGCAGGCCGACGAGCGCGTCTTTGCCATCCGTGATGGTCTGGACGACTCCGCCCAGGTGCTGGTGGTGCTCAACCGCTTGTTTGTCACGGTAGACACCCCCGTCACGCGGGAGCAGTTCCATATCTTTACCCAGCCCTTGCTGGCCCGCTATCCGTACGTGCAGGCGTTCAATTTCCACCGGATTATCCTGGATGAAGATCGTCCGGCGTATGAAGCACGCATGCGGGCGTTGTACCCCGGTTTTGGCATCACCATGCTTAAAGACGGCAAGGTGTATCCCAGCCCGCGCCGGCCCATTTATACCGTGGTGGATTATCTTGAACCCCTGGCCGGCAACGAGCCGGCGTTGGGGCTGGATGTCACCCGCAATCTGGGCGAACGTGACGCGCTGGCCAATGCCCTGGCCACCGGCAAACCGGCCAGCACCGGCTTGCTGCAACTGGCGCAGGGTCATGCGGGAGACGCCTCGCGCCGTGGTTTTGTGATGCTGATGCCGGTGTACCCGCGCAATGCCCCGCCAGGCACCCCGGCCATTGGCGATACAGCCGCCGTGTTCCGTACGGATGGTCTATTTAAAACCCTGCTCGATAGCGTGGGTGAATTTGATCCCAAATCCAGTATCGGGCTGAGCATTTACGCCGGCACCCGGCAAGATGAGCACAACCTGGCATTCCGTACCGGCGGTCAGCCGCCGGCCGCTGCGGCGCGTAGCTGGTGGCCGGACTGGCTTACCCCGCACAACACGGAGATTGTGACCCGCAGCTTTAACGTGGCCGGGCAGAACTGGTACGTGGTGGCATATGCGCCGGTGCCGTTTCTGGTCAATCACGTGGGCTCGCTGATGGCTCTGCTGGGCGGCGTACTGCTCAGCGTGCTGGCCTCCGCCTGGTTGCTGCGTCAGGCCTTGCAGGCGGTGGAAGTCCGCCGTCTTGTCGAAAAACGCACCGCCGCGCTCAAGCACGCCAATGCAGAACTGGTGGCCGACATTACGGAGCGCATGCGGGTAGAACGCTTGCTGGCCGACCGTGAGCGAGAGTTCCGGGCCCTGGCAGAGAACTCACCGGATGCCGTATGCCGTTATGGGCGGGATGCGGAAATTCTCTACATGAATTCGCATCTGCACCAGATCCTGGGCAAAACCACCAATGACCCGAAGGAACGCATTTCTCCGGAGCGTTTCCCTGATCAAAGCCAGCGGCGGTTTCTCAAGGTGCTCCGCCAGGTGATTGCCACCGGGCAGGATAACGAGGTCGAACTGACCATCCAGCCCCCCGGTGAGGTCATGCGGACCTATCACGTGTTGCTGGTGGCTGAACACGATGCCGATGGCTCGGTCGGTGGCGCACTGACCATCGGACGCGATATCACCGATTTCAAACGGGTCCAGACCCAACTGATCGCCCGCGAGCAGGATTTCCGCACGCTGGCGGAAAACTCGCCCGACTTGATCGTGCGCTATGACCACGACACGCGCCGGCTCTACGCCAACCAGGCCTTTGCCGACGCCACCGGCCAGTTGCTCAGTGATGTGCTGGATAAACCGGTCACTGAGGGCTCGGTACTGAAAAACCCGGCTGCCTTCAATGCCGCCCTGGCAAACGTCTTGCAAAGCGGGTTGGCCGATACGGTGGATGTAGAGTTCGGCAAACCGCTGAAAACCTGGCAGATGCGTCTGAACCCGGAGTTCGACCCGCAGGGTAATGTGGTCTCTGTGCTGGCGGTGGGCCGGGATATCACGGAATTGCTGGCGTATCGCCAGAAAATCCACTCGCTGGCGTTTTACGACGTCCTCACCGGCTTGCCCAACCGCGCACTCTTCAATGACCGTATCGCCCAGGCCCTTGTGAACGCACAGCGTAACAACGACAAGGTCGGCGTGATGATGCTGGACCTGGACCGCTTCAAGACCATCAATGACACTCTGGGTCACTCCGCCGGGGACGATTTGCTGTGTGAAACCGCAACGCGGCTCAAAAGCTGCGTACGTGCCTCGGATACCGTGGCGCGGCTGGGTGGCGACGAATTCATTCTGGTCTTGCCGGGCATCCGCGAAGAAACCCGCTTAAGTACGCTGGCAAGCCATATTCTGGGCCGCCTGGCCACGCCGATGACGCTGGATGGCCGCGAGCTGGTAGTCACCGGCAGTATCGGTATCTCCGTCTTTCCGCAGGATGGGGCACTGGCCGAAACGCTGGTCAAAAACGCGGATGGGGCGCTGTATGACGCCAAAGCCAAAGGCCGCAACAACTTCCAGTTTTACTCGCAGGAAATCAGCCAGCGCGACCATGAACGGCTGGGGCTGGAGGCCGATTTGCGCCGCAGTCTGATTCGCGGTGAGTTGATGGTGTACTACCAGCCCAAGTTCGATTTCATGCATGGCGAGGTGGTCGGCGCGGAGGCCCTGCTACGCTGGCATCATCCCGAGCGTGGCTGGGTGGCACCAGACAGTTTTATCGGCATTGCCGAAGACACCGGCCTGATTGTGGAAATTGGCGAATACGTGCTGCGCGATGCCTGCCGCGTGGCGCTGGAATGGAACCGCATCCACCAGCGTGATCTGCATGTGGCGGTGAATATTTCGCCGCGTCAGGTGCAGCAAAGCGATATGGGCGCGACCGTCCGCAAGGTGCTGGCAGAAACCGGCTGCGCCCCACGCTGGCTGGAACTGGAAATGACCGAAAGCCTGCTGCTCAAAGACCACGCCGCCACCCGCACCACGCTGGAAACCATTTACGCCATGGGCGTGAACATTGCGGTGGATGATTTTGGCACGGGCTACTCTGCGCTCAGTTACCTGACGCATTTCCCGATTACCACGCTCAAGATCGATAGCTCCTTTATCAAGGATGTAATCCACAAGCCTTCCAGCGCGGTGCTGGTGCAATCCATCATCGCCATGGCGCATGGCATGGGGATGACGGTGGTGGCTGAAGGGGTAGAGACCGCCGAACAGGCCGGGTGGCTTAAGGCGATTGGGTGCGATATGGGGCAGGGGTATCACTGGGGGAAGGCGGTGCCGGCGGGGGAGTTTGAGGTGAAGTGAGTGGTTTGCCGGCTGCAGCCGGAAAGCCTGGAATCCCTGTTTACGCGCTGCGGCGCGATGTTTAATGCCGGATTGGCAGGCATGATTTGCTGGCTTTCCACTGATTCGTCATTCCGGCCTTGAGCCGGAATCCAGGGGGCTGCCGAGGGCTAGCTGCTGCAGGTGGCCTGGTGGCAAACTCGTAGGGTGGATTCGGAGCGGTAGCGACAATCCACCTTGGCTTCGTTAAAACCTGAGCCGTTGTTAGCGCCTCGCGGCGCGGGGTTGAAAAACATTTGATACCGGCGGTGGCCGGAGCACGTCCCTTTCTTTGCTTCGCCAAAGAAAGGAACCAAAGAAAGGCGACCCCAGCCTGGCGGCCCTCCGGGCTGCCCTCAGTCGGTCGGGAGCCTAAGGTCTCTCTCCCTTCTTCGGCGCTTGGCTTTAACGGGGAGGGAAAGTCAAAATCCACGGCAACGGCAACGGCAACGGCAACGGCAACGGCAACGGCAACGGCAACGGCAACGGCAACGGCAACGGCAACGGCAAAATCAACCCCAACCCCACGCATCCCGCTGACTCGTCATTCCCGCGCAGGCGGGAATCCAGCAATGCCTTCCGCGCATTGAATACGCCAGATGTCGCTATGCCAGCAAGGCCAGAGGCATCGCGCGGGCGCTGCCCACGCACCTTCGAGTGATCAATTCATCAACGGCGAAGTCGCCTGTTCCAGCATCACCCCTTCAATCTTCGCCGCACCCGCCAGCACGCTCACGTATTGCCGTAGCGCCTTGTCCAGCGCCTGGCGTTGCAGGTCTTTCTGCACGCGCTCCGTAATCAGCTCCAGTGGCAACACCTTGCCCGGTTCTCGCCGGTCAATGCGCACAATGTGAAAGCCAAAACGGGTGCGGACCAGTTGTGGCCAGAGCCCGACAGACTGATCGGCAAACAGGGTTTGTTCAAATTCAGGCACCGTATCCCCGCGCTGCAGTTGCCCCAAACTGCCCCCGACTTCGCCAGAAGGGCAGTTGGAGTTCTCCCGCGCGGCGGCTTCAAAGTCTTCAGGGTGAGATTGCACGTGGTGCAAAATGGCTTCCGCCCGGCCCAGCAGCGCCTGTACCGGCATACCCGGTGTCATCTGCAACAGAATGTGCGAGGCAAAGACCAGTTCGCCTGCGGTGTAGCGGCCGATGTGCGCGTGATAGTAGCGCGCCAGTTCCTCTGGCTCGGGCTGGGGGACATGAACCTCCTGCGCCAGGAGTTGTTCCAGTGCGCCGCTCAGATGGGTTTCGTCAGCCTCGGCTTCCAGCAGACCCAGGTGTAACGCGCGCTGGCGCAAGAGTTCTTGCACGGCCGCAGTGGGCAGCGCGGCGTCATCGTCGGCTTCGATCCGGGTGTCATTGATGGTGGCAAAGGGCATGCTCAGCGCTCCAGGCTGCGGCGACGGGTGCGGACGATCTGGTACGGCCGGATCAGATACAGCACAGAGGCAAATCCGCTCCAGATATGCACCAGCCGGGTAAACGGGAACACCAGGAAAATGGTCAGCCCCAGAAAAATATGCACCTGATAGACCCACGGCACACCGATCAGCAGGTCGGCGTTACCCGGGCGGAAGGTGACGATGCCTTGCACGTACTGCACCAGCACTTCAAAGCTGTAACCGGGCAGATGGTTGAGCGAGAACACCACCGTCAACAGGCCCAGCGCCAGTTGCAGCCACAAAATGACCAGCACCAGCACGTCAGAGGTGCGCGTGTTGGACCAGATGCGCGGGTCGGTGAAACGCCGGTAAGCCAGCACGGTGATGCCGATCAGGGCAAACACGCCGGCCACACCGCCGGCCACCATCGCCATCATTTCATGCATATGCGGGCTCATCAGCGCCAGCACGATGGGTTCGGGCATCAAAAAACCGACCAGATGCCCAAAGAACACCACCAGCACGCCCAGATGAAACAGTGTGGAACCCAGCCGTAACTGGCGTTTGCGCAAGAGTTGGGATGAATCGCTCTCCCACGTGTATTGCTCGCGGTCAAAGCGCACCAGGCTGCCGACAAAAAACATGGCGAGCGCAATATAGGGGTAGAAACCGAACAGAAACTGATGCCACCAGGGATCGGTCATGATGAGGCTCCTGAACGGCGCAAGGCCGGTTGCGACATGAACTGGATGGTTTGCGTTACGGGCTCATTCCCGCAGCGGGTGTGGCCGAAGGCGGGTTCTTCTTGCCACTCTTTGTCGATATCTTCGGGCTCGGGCGGCGGGGCGGCGTTGGTCCAGTCCAGCCCGGCCTGCCGGCCCAGTTGCAGGATGGCTTCCAGCACGGCGGCATAGTCGCTGCCTTTGGCGACCAGGGTGTCCCCAAGCGGGCGTAACAGATGGGCGCAATCGGCAATGAATGTGTGTGCCGTTTTGGCATCCACACAGCTGCAGAACTCCAGCAGCGCCGGCAGGTAATCGGGCAACTCGCCATCTTTCAGATACAGCCCGGCGGTTTCATAGGTTTGCAACAGATCAACCATGGCCGAGCCGCGATCGCGTGACTCGCCATGCAGATGCTCAAACAGATGCAGCGAGGTACGCCGGCCCCGATCAAACTGGCCCACCCAGGTTTCTTCCAGTTCAAGCTGCTCTGTGGTGGCCAGCCGCGTGCACAGCGGCGTGAGCCGTTCTTTCAGCGGCTGGTTCAGCAAGCGGCTCTCCATCAGCACGGCGTGGATTTCCGCCAGCGCGGCGACCATCTCCGGCGTGGGGTAGGTCAGCAAGGCGGCCAGCGCCCGCAGCGGTAAAGCGTGACTGCCGGGTTCAGTAGTCAACGGTTTTCTCCGGCGAATTCCCGGCGATGGTCTTGAGCGGGAACACCTTCTTGGTCCCCATCTTGCCGCCAAACAGACTGGTCTCTGTGGTGCCATCAGAACACCCGTTGCCAAACGAGAACCCGCACTCGCCGCGCAATTGGTAGGCGTTTTCGGCGTACTCCCGGTGCGTGGACGGGATGACAAAACGGTCTTCGTAATTGGCAATCGCCAGATAGCGGTGCATGTCTTCCACCTGATTGAGGCTCATGCCCACTTGATCGAGCAAGGCCAGGTCATCTGTGCCCTCAAGCTGGCGCTGGCGGAAGAACGCGCGCATGGCCAGCATGCGTTCCAGCGCGGAGACCACCGGTGCCTCTGCCCCGGCTGTCAACAAATTGGCCAGATAGCGCACGGGAATCCGCAGGCTGTTGACGTCCGGAATATGCCCGTTCACGCCCACTTCGCCGGCATTGGCGCGCGCCTGGATGGGGGAGAGCGGCGGCACGTACCAGACCATGGGCAAGGTGCGGTATTCCGGGTGCAACGGGAAGGCAATCTTCCATTCCACCGCCATCTTGTAGGCCGGGGACTGCCGGGCGGCGTCCAGCCAGTTTTCCGGGATGCCATCCTTGCGGGCTTGCTCACGCACGGCTTCGGAATACGGGTCCAGGAAGATGCCCAGTTGTTCCTCGTACAGCGTTTGCGGGTTTTCTGCGCTGGCAGCTTCTTCGATGCGGTCTGCGTCATACAGCAACACGCCCAGATAGCGGATGCGGCCCACGCAGGTTTCCGAGCACACCGTCGGCTGGCCGGCCTCAATGCGCGGGTAGCAGAAGATGCATTTCTCTGCCTTGCCGGACGACCAGTTGTAATAGATTTTCTTGTACGGGCAGCCGGACACGCACATGCGCCAGCCACGGCATTTGTCCTGATCTATCAGCACAATGCCGTCTTCCTCCCGCTTGTAGATCGACCCGGACGGACAGGACGCCACGCACGCCGGGTTCAGGCAGTGCTCGCACAGGCGCGGCAAATACATCATGAAAGTGTTTTCAAACTCGCCGTAAATCTCTTTCTGGACCGACTCAAAGTTGTAGTCCTGGCTGCGTTTGGAGAACTCTCCGCCCAGGATTTCTTCCCAGTTCGGGCCCCATTCGATCTTCTCCATCCGCTTGCCGGTGAGGATGGAAATCGGCCGCGCCACCGGCTGGGTTTTCATCTCCGGCGCGGTTTGCAGGTACTCGTAATCGAAGGTGAACGGCTCGTAGTAGTCGTCAATCTCTGGCAGGTTGGGGTTGCCGAACAGATTGAACAGGATTTGCAGCCGGCTACCCTGTTTGAGCTTGAGCTTGCCGTTGGTCTTGCGCTCCCACCCGCCTTTCCAGTGCTCCTGGTTTTCCCAGTCTTTGGGATAACCGACGCCAGGTTTGGTCTCGACGTTGTTAAACCAGGCGTACTCCACGCCCAACCGGCTGGTCCACACGTTTTTACAGGTGACCGAACAGGTGTGGCAGCCGATGCATTTGTCCAGGTTCAACACCATGGCGATTTGGGCGCGGATTTTCATTTGCGTGTTCTCCATTGCGCCGTTGTGGGGCGCTGGTTGCACTTGCGTGCGGCTGCTTTTCTACTTCGTCATTCCCGCGGAGGCGGGAATCCAGCGGCGATATTTGCTTTAGCTAATGACTTCTATCCTTTCCCACTGACTCGTCATTCCGGCCTTGAGCCGGAATCCAGCGGCAATGCCGGTTTGGGTACTGCTGCAAAATCTTGAAACGCTGTTAGCGCCTTGCGGCGCGGTGTTTTGGATGTCGGGGGTTGCCCGACAGCAAGGCACTTTCTTTTGGGTCGCCAGCCTCGGCGGCCCCAAGAAAAGTAACCAAAAGAAAGGCGACCCCGGCGACAGCGCCCGCTTTGCGGATTCCCTGCGCTTCTCGCAAGGCGCGGCTGGCTCCAGGGAACTCGGCCTTTGGCCTCAAACACCCTTACGCCGAAACCCCGCACCTTTCTGCGATGCTCGGCGCTGCCGAAGGGGAGGTACGTCAAAAGCAACTTCAACATCAAAAGCAACCCAACCCCGTAAACCATCTGCCCGCAAGAATGTTTCACTTCGCCCACCACCTCGTCATTCCCGCGGAGGCGGGAATCCAGTACGCAGCCCAGCGGGCTGCTTGCGGTGGATCATCCTCACTACTCCGAATTTTCCCCGTAGAGCATGCCTGCATCGCAGCCGGATTCCGGCTCAAGGCCGGAATGACGAGGCCTTGGCGTGCAGGCAGAAGTGATACGCACAATCTGTACACCCCACACCCCACACCCCACACCTCACGTCGCCCTATCCACATCCAGCGCCGCCACATGATCCTCCGCCGCATCCGCCCAGTTCACCCGGTTCATCTTGCGCACAATCACAAACTCATCCCGGTTGGAACCCACCGTCCCGTAGTAGTTAAACCCGTAGGAAAGCTGGGCATAGCCGCCAATCATGTGCGTGGGTTTAAGCACCGCGCGGGTGACCGAGTTATGAATGCCGCCACGGTGTTTGGTGACCTCAGACACCGGCACATTCACAATCTTTTCCTGCGCGTGGTACATCATGCACATGCCTTCTTTCACCCGCTGGCTGACCACGGCGCGGGCGGCGATGGCGCCGTTGACGTTGAAGAGTTCGATCCAGTCGTTGTCTTCAATCCCCACCTTTTGCGCGTCCACTTCAGATAGCCACACAATCGGGCCGCCCCGGCTCAGGGTCAGCATGATCAGGTTGTCGGTATAGGTAGAGTGAATGCCCCATTTCTGGTGTGGCGTAATGAAGTTGAGGGTGATTTCCGGAAAGCCGTTGGCTTGCTTGCCCAGCAGTTGCGTGACGGTGCGGGTGTCAATCGGCGGGCGATAGCTCACCAGACCTTCACCAAAGTCGATCATCCAGCGGTGGTCCTGGTAGAACTGCTGGCGGCCGGTGATGGTGCGCCAGGGGATCAGTTCATGCACATTGGTATACCCGGCGGTGTAGCTGACGTGCTCGCTCTCAATACCAGACCAGGTGGGGGAACTGATGATCTTGCGCGGCTGGGCCTGGATATCCCGATAGCGAATCTTCTCGTCTTCGCGCACATCGGCCAGATGGCTGTGCTGGCGGCCGGTGAATTTCTCCAGCGCTTGCCAGGCTTTCACCGCCACTTCGCCATTGGTTTCCGGCGCCAGTTGCATGATGGTTTCGGCGGCATCAATGTCGGTTTCGATGCGCGGCAAGCCCTTGCTGACGCCTTCTTCCGTCACCAGCCGGTTCAGTTTGCCTAGCCCATCCACCTCGTGTTCGGTGTTCCAGTTGATGCCCTTGCCGCCGTTCCCCAGTTTTTTCATCAACGGGCCGAGTGCGGTAAAGCGCTTGTACACGTTGGGGTAGTCCCGCTCCACCATCACCATATTGGGCGCGGTCTTGCCGGGGATCAGCTCGCACTCGCCTTTTTTCCAGTCTTCCACATTGAATGGCTGGGAGAGTTCCCCGGGGGTGTCGTGTTGCAGCGGCACCAGCACCATGTCTTTTTCCACGCCCAGATAGCCGGGGACGAGTTCGGAGAATTTCTTCGCAAACCCTTTGTAGATTTCCCAGTCGCTGCGGCTTTGCCAGATGGGGTCGACGGCGGCAGACAGCGGGTGAATAAACGGATGCATATCGCTGGTATTAAGGTCGTTCTTTTCATACCAGGTGGCCGTGGGCAGCACAATGTCTGAATACAGACAAGTCGTGCTCATGCGGAAATCCAGCGTGGTGATCAGGTCCAGCTTTCCTTCCGGCGCCTTGTCATGCCACACCACTTCTTCCGGCTTCTCACCGCCGGTTTCGCCCATATCGCCTTGCTGAATGCCATGCTGCGCGCCGACAAAATGCTTGAGGAAATACTCATGCCCCTTGCCGGATGAGCCAAACAGGTTAGAGCGCCACACAAACAGATTGCGCGGAAAATTCTCCGGCGCGTCCGGGTCTTCGCAGGCCATGCGGGTCTGGCCGGATTTCAGTTGCTGCACTAGCCAGTCTTTGGGTTCAACCCCCGCCGCCGCCGCTTTGCCAGCCACGCTCAGCGGGTTGACGTTGATCTGCGGTGAAGAAGGCAGCCAGCCCATGCGCTCGGCGCGCACATTGCAGTCGATCAGCGTTTTGCCATAACGGCTGGTGTCGGCCAGGGGCGAGAGCACTTCCGCCGTGGTGAGCGATTCGTAACGCCATTGATCGGTATGCGCATAAAAGAACGACGTGCTGTTCATATGGCGTGGCGGACGGGACCAGTCCAGCGCAAAGGCCAGTGCGGTCCAGCCGGTTTGCGGACGCAGTTTTTCCTGGCCCACGTAATGCGCCCAGCCACCACCGCTTTTGCCAATGCAACCACACAACATCAGCATGTTGATGGCGGCGCGGTAGTTCATGTCCTGGTGATACCAGTGATTCATGGCAGCGCCGATGATCACCATGCTGCGGCCTTCGGTTTTCTCGGCCGACTGCGCAAACTGGCGGGCAATTTCAATCACCTTGTCGGGCGGCACGCCGGTGATCTTTTCTTGCCACTTGGGTGTGTAGGCAATGTCATCGTCGTAACTCTGTGCCGCCTGACCGCCCAGGCCGCGCTCGATACCGTAATTGGCGCACATCAGGTCAAACACGGTGGTCACCAGTGTCTCGCCCACATGTTTCACCGGCACATTGCGCACCAGCACATCGCCGCCCTGATCGTTGTGGGCAAAGTGTTCGTGTTCCTCTGCCCCGAAATAGGGGAAGGCGACGCCCACCACATCCTCTTTGGCTTCGAGCAGGCTGAGCGCCAGTTTCACCTCACTACCCGCGCCGTCTTTCTGTTCCAGGTTCCACTTGCCCAGATCACCTTCTACCTGCTGACCCCAGCGGTAGCCAATCGAACCCTGGGGCGCTACAAAGCGCTGGCTGGTTTCGTCAAAACCGACGGTTTTCCACTCGGGGTTATTGGCCTGGTTCAGGTGATCGGCAAAGTCGGACGCACGCAAAAAACGGTCAGCAACCCAGTGCTCACCGTGTTTCTTCAGTTGCACCAGCAAGGGCAAATCGGTCAGGCGGCGGCAGTAGTCATCAAAATAGGGGACGGTGCGTTTGACGTGAAACTCGTTGAGGATCACGTGGCCCATAGCCATGCCTAGCGCGGCGTCGGTGCCTTGTTTGGGATGCAGCCAGATATCAGAGAGCTTGGCGACTTCCGAGTAATCGGGCGTTACCGCCACGATCTTGGTGCCGTTGTAACGGGCCTCAACAAAGAAATGGGCGTCTGGCGTGCGCGTCTGCGGCACGTTGGAGCCCCAGGCAATGATGAAGGCCGAGTTGTACCAATCGGCTGATTCGGGCACGTCGGTCTGTTCGCCCCAGGTTTGCGGGCTGGAAGGCGGCAAGTCGCAGTACCAGTCGTAAAACGACATCAGCGTGCCGCCCAGCAAACTCAGATAACGGCCGCCGGCGGCGTAACTGACCATGCTCATGGCCGGAATGGGCGAGAAACCAATGATCCGGTCCGGGCCGTGAGTCTTGATGGTGTAGATATTGGCGGCGGCAACGATCTCGTTGGCTTCTTCCCACGTGGCGCGCACAAAGCCGCCCCGGCCGCGAATCTCTTTGTATTGCTGCGTTTTGGCCGGGTCTTCGACGATGGATTTCCACGCCTCAACCGGGGCCAGCGTCTTGCGGGCCTCACGCCACAGCCGCACCAGTCGGCCGCGGATCATGGGGTATTTGATGCGGTTGGCGCTGTACAGATACCAGCTATAGGACGCCCCGCGCGAACATCCGCGCGGCTCGTGATTGGGCATGTCCGGGCGCGTACGCGGGTAGTCGGTTTGCTGGGTTTCCCACGTCACAATGCCGCCCTTGACGTAGATTTTCCAGGAACAGGAACCCGTACAGTTCACGCCATGCGTAGAGCGCACGATTTTGTCGTGCTGCCAGCGCAGGCGGTAGGCGTCTTCCCATTGCCGGTCTTCGGCCCGCATCTCGCCATGACCGTTGGAAAACGGCTCGCGTTTCTGGGTGAAGAAGGTCAGTCGATCAAGAAAATGGCTCATGACTTGCCCCGGCAAGTGAATGGTCAGGTCTGGTACCAGTCGTAGGGTGGATTCGCGTAGCAATCCGCCGTTGCTGCGGTGGATTGTCGCTGCACTCCGAATCCACCCTACGGAACCGGAGCATTGCTATTTATCGCGCCTGCGGGGCCAATACGCAGCTCAGCAGGGCATGGCTGCGCCCTTGCGGGCATAACGCCACCAGCACAACAAGACACAGGTGATGTAGAACACGATAAAGGCATACAGCGCCGCCTCGGCAGAGCCCGTGGCATTCATCGAAATGCCAAAGCTTTGCGGAATGAAATACCCGCCGTACGCCCCGATAGCGCTAATAAAACCGCCTGCCGCCGCCGCTTCTACCGCGCCATCCAGCACGGCTTTCTGCTGCGCCGCCTCACCTTTGCCTTCAGCCTCTTTTTTGGCCAGGCGCGGGAAAATCACCGGGATCATTTTGTAGGTAGAGCCATTGCCAATGCCCGACAGCAAAAACAGCGCCTGGAACATCAGGAAAAAGCCCCAGAAACTACCGCCGACCGGGTTGCCATCTGCACCGGTGTGCGGCAGAAAAAACAGCACGCCAAAAATGGCCAGGGTCATGAGCACAAACACCCACATGGTGACGCGCGCACCGCCCCCCAGTTTGTCTGATACGGTGCCGCCCACCGGCCGGATAATCGCTCCGATCAACGGGCCGATAAAGGCGTAATCCGTGACCTGGATATCCGGAAACTGGGTTTTGGTCAGCAAGGCAAAGCCGGCAGAAAAGCCGATAAAACTGCCGAATGTGCCCAGATAGAGCCAGCACATCAGCCAGTTATCCAGCCGTTTGAAGATGACGGCCTGTTCTGCCACCGTGGCCTCGGCCGTGGCCAGATCGTTCATGCCAAACCAGGCCGCCAGCGTGGCGGCGATGACAAACGGCACCCAGATAAAGCCGGCGTTTTGCAGCCACATCTGATGTTCAGCACCATTTTGCGTATAGATTTGGGGCTGCCCACCCAGCGCGCCAAACACGCTCATGGTGATCACAATCGGCACCAGAAACTGCATGACCGACACGCCCAGGTTACCCAGACCGGCGTTCATGCCGTTGGCCCAGCCCTTGCGGGCTTTGGGAAAGAACCACGCAATGTTGGCCATGGAGCTGGAGAAATTGCCGCCACCAAAGCCGCACAACAGCGCAATGATCAGCATGACGGAGAACGGTGTCGTGGGGTCTTGCAAGGCAAAGCCCAGCCAGAGCGAGGGGATCAGCAAACTGGCGGTTGAAATGGTGGTCCATTTGCGCCCGCCTATCAGCGAGGGCATGAAACTGTAGAAAATCCGCAAGGTGGCGCCAGACAGGCTGGGCAAGGCGGTCAGCATGAAAAGCTGGTTTTTGGTGTACTGAAACCCCACCTGCGGCATCTTCAGTACCACCACGCTCCAGATCACCCAGGTGGAAAAAGCCAGCAACAGACAGGGGATGGAAATCCATAAATTGCGCTTGGCGATCCGCTCACCACCGGCGGCCCAGAAGGCCTGGTTATCCGGTTCCCACTTCGTGATCCTGTTAGCCACAACGCCCCCTGTCAGAAGTGTCAATGTCGCCCAAAGCGTTTCTAACAATAGCCTCCATTACCATGAATGCAAGCTTATGAACGATGCTGTGTTGGCGATTGCAAGCCGCTGCCAGCTCAACCGATTGCGGGAATACGCCGACGCCCGCTTTGCCGCGTATTGACAGGGCGCGCGGGTATTCTGGTAGCATAAGTGCGCTGATTTAACGCCATTTCCATCAGGCTTCTATCCACCATGTTTGCCTTAGCTCATCACCTGGCATCCACCCCGGCCCCGCTGCCGGAGCGTATGCACGCGTGCGCAAACATGCCCCCGCCGTCTGCGGTTGTTGCAGTGGCCGCAGTGCTTGCACTGGCACCTCCCCGTGTCGTTGCAGTGCGCTGATTCGCGCCCGCTTTAGTCCCTGACTGTTCTGGTTTGCTCTCGCGGTGATTGCTGCGTGGTCAGGGCCTTCATGACTTTTGCAGACGAGTTTTCCCATGAATATCCGTACTTTGTCCTGGGCCGCGCCCATGACGTTTTTTGTGCTGCTCTGGAGCAGTGCACCGCTGTTTACCCGTTGGGGCCTGAACCATGCCTCGGTGATGGCCTTGCTGGCATTGCGTTTTGCTGCAGCGCTGGCGGCATTGCTGATCCTGGGTTGGCGTGAGCGCGCCTGGCTACCCGCGCCGGGCACGCGCTGGCGGGTAGCTGGCGCAGGTTTGCTGATGATGAGTTGCTACTCGGTATGTTATTTCCAGGCCATGGCCCACGGCATGACGCCTGGCGTGCTGGCGACCGTGCTGGGCACGCAACCGGTGTTAACCCTGCTGGCGACGGAACGCCGCTTTGCCCCGGCGCGGCTGGCCGGCTTGCTGCTGGCCTTGTGCGGGCTGGCGCTCGTAGTCTGGCAAAGCCTGATCGTGGCCCGGCTGAGCGGCACTGGCGTGCTGTTCTCGCTGGGGGCTCTGGCCTGCATGACCACGGGCGCGCTGGTGCAAAGCCGGGTCAAGCAATCTCCCGGTGCCGTGTTGCCATTGCAATGCGCCATGAGCCTTGGGGTATGCCTGATTCTGGGTGCATTCCAGCCCATGCAGGTGGAGTGGAACGGCACGGTGCTGGTTTCGGTGCTGTGGCTGGGGCTGGTGGTGTCAGTGGGGGCACAAATGCTGCTGTACCGCATGATGGCCAGCGGCAATCTGGTCAACGTGACCAGCCTGTTTTATCTGGTGCCGGTGGTCACGGCCTTGCTGGATTATCTGGTGCTGGGTAACGCGCTGACCGGCTGGGCCATGCTGGGCATGGGCATTATCATCGCCGGCTTGCTGGTGGTGTTCCGCGTCAAAAAACCAGCAGCCTGATCAAGCTTGAGACTGCTGGCGCGCAAGGCATGCTGCCTCGTGCGCCAGCAACCAGCGCTTGCGCTCAATGCCGCCACCGTAACCGGTCAGAGCGCCATTTTTGGCAAACACCCGGTGGCAAGGCACGATCACCGCCAGCCGGTTCTGGCCGTTGGCCGCACCCACCGCCCGCACTGCATCGGGCCGGCCGATGCGCGCTGCCTGTTGCTGGTAACTGGCTGTCGCGCCATAGGGCAGGGCCAGCAGTGCTTGCCAGACCTGCTGCTGAAACGCCGTGCCGGGCATATGCAATGGCAGATCAAACGTAAGTCGCTCGCCAGCAAACCAGGCGTTGATCTGGCGCTCTGTTTCTTGCGTGTACTCATGCGCCGTGTCCACGATCGGGGCGCGCAGCAGGCGCGTCAGGTCAGCGAATTCCTTCTCCAGGATCGGGCGCTCGGCAAACTCCAGCAAACACAGACCACGGTCGGTGGCGCAAGCAATCATGCGCCCCAGCACCGTATCAAAGTCGTGGCGCGCGATGGGCCCGCTATCGCTCATGGGCGACGCGCTGGCCGTTGGCGTCAATCACCACTTCGCCGTCTTCTTTGCTAAACGGGCCTTGCTGCGGTGCGGGCAGGATATCGAGCACCAGTTCAGATGGCCGGCACAAACGCGTGCCCAACGGCGTGATCACAATCGGGCGCTCAATCAGGATGGGGTGGGCCAGCATGGCGTCGATCAATTGATCGTCTGTCAGCGCCGGGTTATCCAGCCTTAGCGAGGCATACACGTCGCCCTTTTTGCGCAGCAGGGCACGTGGCGACATGCTCATGGCGGCCAGCAGCGCGGTCAGTTGGGCGCGGTCTGGCGGGGTTTGCAGGTACTGGATAACCTGCGGCTCGATACCGGCATTGCGGATCAGCGCCAGCGTGTTGCGAGAAGTGCCGCAGGAGGGGTTGTGATAAATAGTGACGGTCATGCTGATGGCCCGATAACAATGAAAAACGCCCGCCAGCGAGGCGGGCGTGGGTGATGCTACCTCAAGCCTTAGCGTGGCTGAAATGCCTTGACGCCGGTCTGCCAGAAAATGAAGGCGTATTCGTCGGCCAGATGCTCGTCAATCTGCTTGCGTGATGAGCCCATGCCGTGGCCGGCATCGTAATCCACACTCAGAATGACGGGCTTGCCCGAGGTGGTGGCTTTTTGCAGGCGCGCGGTCATCTTGCCGACTTCCCACGGCGCCACGCGCGGATCGTTCACGCCCGTGGTCAACAACACGGCCGGATAACGGGTCCCGTTCTTGACGTGCTGGGTGGAATCCATCGCCAGCAAATCCTTGAAGCCCTGTTTGTTTTTGATGCTGCCAAACTCGTCGATATTGTCCGGCCCGTTGGGCGAGAACTCCATGCGCACGGTGTTGGATGCGCCGACATCTGACACCACCACGGCAAACAATTCCGGCGCTTCGGTCATGGCGCGGCCGACGGTAATGCCACCGGCAGAACCACCTTCGATGGCCAGGTGGTGATTATCGGTCCAGCCGTCCTTGATCAGGCTCTTGCAGCAATCAATCAGATCGCCCCAGGTGTTGTGCTTGTTGGGGCCTTTGCCGGCTTGCCACCAGCGCTTGCCATACTCGCCACCGCCACGGACATGTGCGGTCGCCATTACGCCGCCTTGTTCCAGGAAAGAAATAAACCGGGTGGAGAAATACGGTGAACTGACAATCTGATATGAACCATACGCCTGCACCAGCGTCGGGTTCTTGCCGTCACGCTTGAGGCCTTTTTTGGCGACGATGGACAGCGGCACGCGCGTACCGTCACGGGCAATGGCAAAGGTGCGGTGGGCTTCGTAAAGAGAGAGATCGACATCCGGTTGTGCGCACAGGCCGGTGTCGGTCGCCTGGCCTGTGGCCGGATCAAAGCGGAAGATGGTGAACGGCACCAGCCAGCTGGAACCGGTAAACCAGATGCCATCAATGGTCGATAGCGTGCCCAGGCCGTCAATGGAACCCTCGTAGGGCAGTTTGACGTCCAGATTTTTGCCGGCGTCATCAATGCGACTCAGGGTGTTGTAGCCGCCATCCATCAATTGCAGATACAGACCATCCCGCGCCAGCGTCATGGCACTGATCACCACGTCGCCGGCCGGGCGCACCACTTGCGCTGATTGGAGATCGGGCATCGCCGCGCTGGTGCGCAGAATCTGGCCGTTTTGCGCCGCGCCGTGGGTGCTCAGCAGATACAACTGATCACCGCGCTGGATCACGTTGTTGACGTCATCGGTGATATCGCACACCTTGCGCCAGTCCGGCTTGCCGGCCAGTACATCCGCCAGTTTGGCGCTGTACCACGGGTTAGCCAGACGCACGCCACCCATCGATACCGCCAGCACGTAGTCCGATGACGGATCGGTCTGGATAAACGGAAACTCCAGCGGGTCTACCACCACACCCGGCCACTGGTTGGCGGCCAGCATGCGCTGGTCATCACTCACTGGCGTGCCCAGCTTGTGCAGCCAGTTCACACTGTTTTGCTGGTAGTTCAGATCAGTCGGTTTGCGCCCTGGTGCATAGCGGTTGTAGAAGAAACCGCTGCTGTCGGGTAGCCAGGTCGGGCCCGCTTGCGGAGTGCGGTCGATTTCTTCCGGCAAATTGGTGTTGGTATCGACATTGAGCACGCGCAACACCGAGTTCTCGGAGCCGGCTTTGGACATGCCGTAGACCACATACTTGCCGTCCGGCGAAGGCAACCACCAGTCCAGCGCGACATGGGAGCCTTCAATCTGGATGGCGGTCGGGTCAAGCAGCAAATGCTCGGTGGCATCGCCATCATTGCGCATGAACAGTTTGAAATTGTCGCCATTTTTGGGGCGCTTGGAATAAAACACCCGCCCCGGTGCCGGAATGATGGCATTGGGGGATTCCGCCCCGGCAGACAGCTCGGACAACCGTTTGGCCAGCGCCGCCCGGCCCGGAATGGCATCCAGCACCTGCCGTGCATATTGCGCCTGGCCCTTGAGCCACTGTTGCCACTGCGGCGAATCGGTATTTTCCATCCAGCGATACGGATCCGTCACCTTGATGTCCCACAGCGTCTCGGTTACGGGCTTCAGGGGCGCTGCAGGGGGCCGCGCTATCGCCGCCCACGAGGGCAAACTGGTCAGCAAGGGCATCGCGCCCAGAATTTTAAGAACGTCTCTACGCTGCCAGCCTTGACTTGCCATGTTGTGCTCCTGTGTGACGGGGTGTCCGTATTGGGGGATGAAGCAGTACTTGCGGTATGCCATTAACGGCCGGGTCGCGGCCTGGATGACGAGCGTAGCGCCAGAGGACCGGATATATCCAGCCTGGCGATGTTTATGCAACGTTTTGTCCCACAGCTGGCAAAACAAAAGCCCGTGAAACACGGGCTTTTGTTGGCTGCGCCGCACCGGCGGCAACAGGGCGGGTGCATTCACGTTTTACTGAACCGGTGTGACCTTGCGAATAAGCTGATTGCCCCATTCCGCAACGAACAAGGTGCCGCTGGGGTCAAGCACAAGACCGCGTGGCAAGTAGAAACCGGCAGCACTACCCGTACCGTTCACACTGCTGGCCGTGGTCGTGCCCGCCAGCGTGCTGACCGTACCATCCTGTTTGACCATGCGGATTTCGTTGTTCTGCGCATCAGCCACCAGCAGGTTACCCTGCGCATCCAGCGCTAATCCAAACGGCGCGTTAAACCCGGCCGCCGCGCCCTGGCCATCGGCGCTACCTGCGCTCGCCGACCCGGCAATGCTGGTCACGACACCGCCGGCCGTGACCTTGAAGATCTGGTTGCCACCGGTGATATAGAAATTGCCGCTACTGTCAGGGGCGATTGCGGTGGGTGCTACCAGGCCGGACACCCCGTTGGCAATGGTGGAGACCGTTGCGGTATTGCCGGCGCCCAGTACGATTTTGCGCAAGGCGTTATTGCTGGCATCTGCCACGTACAGCGCGCCACTGGCATCAATCGCCACGCCGTAGGGGATGCTGAAGCGGGCAACCGTGTTGCTGCCATCTGCACTGCCGGCGCTGGTGCTGCCAGCCACGGTGGTAACGACCCCGGTCGCCAGCACGATCTTGCGGATCATGTTGTTGCTGGAGTCCGCCACATACAGATTGCCATTGCCATCCAGCGCCAGGCCGGAAGGCAGATTGAATTGCGCAGCCGCCCCGGTACCGTCTGCGGAACCCTGCGTACCACCGGCGACGGTGGAGACGGTGGTTGTGCCATCGGTATTGAATACCACCTTGCGGATTGCGTTATTCCATTGATCCGCCACATACAGGTTGCCCTGGCTATCCTCAGCCAGCGCATCCGGGCCGTGGAAGAATGCCGTTGTGCCCGCACCGTTATGCAAACTGGCAATGCCGGCAACACCCGCAACCACGCTGGTCTGGCCACGACCCGCCGCACAGTTCACCAGCACACTGCCCACATTGGCGTTCACGGTGCCACTGCCCTGGGTCACGACACAGGCCTGGAAGCCTGCCGGTTGGCCCTTGATGGTGACGCCATAACTGCTGGCGGCTGCCAGTGGCGTAGCAAACTTGAAGGTGCCATTGGCCTGCACAGTCAATGTATCGCCACCATTGTTTTGCAGCGTCAAGACGGCCGCATTGGCCAACCCGGTGAGGGTACCGCTGACCGTATAGGTGACCACTGCCGGTGTCGGCGTTGGCGTGACTGGCGTGGGCGTTGGTGTGGTGCCAACCGGAGCCGATGTGCTGTTGTCTGAGCTGCTGCCGCACGCGCCCAGGAGGGCCGTGCTCAATACCAGCGCGAGCAAGCTGATTTTATTTCGCGTCATTTATGGTCAATCCTTTCCCTGGGATTTCTTCGTGTTTTCGATATTTATTGGGTTTCAAGAAAATGCCGTTGATTTTATGTCTGAATCTGTAATGGATCTTTATTTGTAACGGGCAAATTTTGATCCGATTTTATCATTTGCTTACGAAAGCGCATGCCGCACGAAAAAACTGCGGCTTTTGCGCAATACTGTAGGGAGAGGGTGGCGCACATTGCGGGACAGGCCAGTCTGATCCGTCTGGTATTTTGCGCAAATCCGCCAATAGACATGCCCGAATCTGCCCGAAATCAGTTTCTGCGCTCTTTACTGGCTGGACTTGCGCGTCTTGCTGGGCAAGCCGGTATAATGCGGGCCACATCGCCGGGTACGCGGCAAAGTGGCTTTGCTGCCAATTTACAGCGCCCGGCTTGAGGGAAACGACCATAAAAGCGGGAATACACCACCAGGCGCCCGCGCGCACAACCCCGTTAAACCGGCTTTTTGCAAGCGTTTCATGGAGATAGCGGGTTTTGGTTGTCTGGCATGTCTCCATAGTTAAATGGATATAACAAGCCCCTCCTAAGGGCTAGTTGCAGGTTCGATTCCTGCTGGGGACACCACCTGACCATTGATCGCGCCGCTATGCGGTGCGTGCCCAGCGACATAAATCAATATGGGTATTGCATACCCCGTCAGCTTCGTATTGACTAGCCGTGCCGGGCAGGGGTGCCAATCCTGCCGCGCCGGCTAGCCTGACTACCCGATTGCAACAGCAGCAGAACAACAGTGATCTCTCGATCAGAGACAGGAGTGAATTGCATGCAACGCAGCACAAAAATCGTAGCCACGCTGGGCCCGGCTTCCAACGATGCCGCCACACTGGGCCGTCTTGTCAACGCCGGCGTGAACATGGTCCGCCTCAATTTCTCTCACGGCACGGCGCAAGACCATATGGATCGTGCCGACCTGGTGCGCCAGGAAGCCACCAAGGCCAACCAGCCGCTGGCAATCCTGGTGGACTTGCAAGGCCCCAAAATCCGCGTGCGCAAGTTTGAAGACAACAAGGTTGACCTCGTCAACGGCGAAAGCTTCATTCTGGATGCTGCGTACGATGGCCTCGGTAACGTGCATCGCGTGGGTCTGGATTACAAAGAGCTGCCGAACGATGTGTCGCCGGGCGCCATCCTGCTGCTCGATGACGGTCGCATTGTGCTGGAAGTCACCGAAGTGCTGGGTAGCGAAGTCCATACCCGCGTCAAAGTGGGTGGCGTGCTGTCCAACAACAAGGGTATCAATCAGCAAGGCGGTGGTTTGACCGCACCGGCGCTGACTGCCAAAGACATGGAAGACATCAAGACCGCTGCCGTCATCAAGGCGGACTATGTGGCTGTGTCTTTCCCCAAGAGTGGCGCCGATATGTACATGGCCCGCACGCTGTTGCGCGCTGCTGGCAGCAAGGCATTGCTGATCGCCAAGATCGAACGCACTGAAGCCATTACCAATCTGGAAGAAATTCTGGATGCGTCTGATGGCATCATGGTTGCCCGTGGCGATCTGGCGGTTGAAGTGGGCGACGCTGCTGTGCCGGCCTTGCAAAAGAAGATGATCAAGGCGGCACGCCGCAAGAACAAGCTGACCATTACTGCCACGCAGATGATGGAGTCCATGATTTCCAGCCCGGTGCCGACCCGTGCGGAAGTCTCCGACGTGGCCAACGCCGTGCTGGACGGTACCGATGCCGTCATGTTGTCGGCCGAGTCTGCCAGCGGCAAGTTCCCGGTCGAAACCGTGGAAGCCATGGCACGGATCTGTCTGGAAGCGGAAAAGTCGCAAGACAGCCGCATCAGCGACGAAGTGCTCAAACAAGGCGACTTCACCCGTATCGACCAATCTGTGGCCATGGCGGCACTGTTCGCTGCCGGTCACCTGAAGGTCAAGGCGATTGCTGCGCTGACGCAGTCTGGTGCTTCGGCATTGTGGCTGTCGCGCTTTATCAGTGGCGTACCGGTTTACGCCCTGACGCCGGAAGCCGACACCTACGCCCGTCTGGCACTGTTCCGCGACGTCTACCCGTTCATCATGTCTTACGAAAACGCCAATCAGGAAGCGTTGTTGATCCGTGCCGAACTGGAACTGATCCAGCGCGGTGTGGTCCAGCAGGGTGATCTGGTGGTGTTCACTTACGGCGACGTGGTTGGCCTGGGTGGCAGCACCAACAGCCTGAAGATCGTGAAAGTGGGTGAGCGTCGTACGCGCTAAGGCGAACGAACGGCATTCCCAAAAAAGCGGCCTTCTGGCCGCTTTTTTATTGGGTCCCGCTGCATGGCGCCATACTGGCGCGCCACGCGTGTCATCGTCCGGCGCGCCTGGCCGTTAAATGCCCACCGCTTGCGGCTTTGTTGATGTTCTTCTGGTTGATCTCATGTTGCGCGTGTTCCGTTGCTGGCCGCTGGCCATTGTGTTGCTCCCTGCGCTGGCGCAGGCCCATCCGCACGTTTGGGTTACTTACGATGTGGCCGTCCAGTTCAAACAGGGCAAGATTGAAGCGCTCAAAGAGCGCTGGGTGTTTGATGAAGACTTCACCACGGCGGTGTTGGGTGATGTCGCCAAAGATCACAAACCAGGCAAACCGCTGACGAAAGCCGAGGCCGCCAAAGTCAAAAAAGGCGGGTTCGATAATTTGCAGAACTACGGTTACTTTCAGCACGTGTTTATCGAAAAAACCCAGATCAACGTCAAATCGCCTACCGACTTTGTGGCAAAGCTGGAAGGCAACAAAATGGTGTACGAGTTCACCCTGCCGCTGGAGCGGCCGGTCGATCCGCATCAGGGGCGGGTGACGCTGGGGTTTTATGATGAGTCTTATTTTGTGGATTACGAGCCCACCAACGCCACGTCCGTGACCGTGACGGGCGATGGCATCGGGAGCTGCAAACTCAACTCGTTTGAAGACCATGCGCATCCGATCTTTTATGGCTCGGTCAACCCGCTGGTCTGGAAGGTGAATTGCTGATGTCGCTGCTTGCATCACCCCGCTGGTTCATCGCCCTGTTGCTGGCGCTGGTGGCGATCGCCGTGGCGCAACCGGCCATGGCGGTGGATTACTTTGGCCGTGCTGTCGTACAAACGGCCTCTGCGCCCGCGGCCAGCGCGGTTGCACCAACCGCCACTGCGCAACCGGCACTCTCCACTTTGCCCGCGCCGGTTCGCGCGGTGATTGGCCAGTTGGTGGTGTGGCAAAGCAAGCTCAACGCCGTTCTGCGCGAGGCATTGCAGCAGAGCCGGCAGAATGGCAGTTCCACAGCCCTGTGGCTGATTGTGCTGGTGTCCTTCGTGTATGGCGTGCTGCATGCCGCCGGGCCAGGACATGGCAAGGTGGTGATTGGTAGTTATTTTCTGACCCAGCGCGCACGTGTGTTGCATGGCGTGGCCTTGAGTGCCTGGGCGGCGACGGTACAAGCCTTGTGCGCCATTGTGCTGGTGGGGGGCCTGGCGGCATTGCTGGGCAATAGCTCGCTGAGCATCCTTAACCACGCGGCCACGCTGGAAACGGTCAGTTACGCCATCCTGGGCGGCATGGGTGTGTTGATGTTATGGCGGTTGGCGCGCGGGCTGGATACCTGCGGTTGCGAGCCTGACCAGGCGCAAGCGCCCAAAGCCGGGGCGATGCATGCGCCGTTGCGGCGTAAGACGGCGGGCAAGGGCACGGGCAAGATCACTTATCGTGCAGCCGGGTCAGACCGTGCGGCCCGTAACTGGCGCCAAATGGCGCTGGCCGGCGCGGCGGTAGGTTTACGCCCGTGTACCGGGGCGATTCTGGTGTTGATCTTTTGCCTGGCCAACGGGATTTTCCTGACTGGTGTGCTCTCTACCTTTGCCATGGCCGCAGGCGTGGCCATCACCGTCTCGCTGATCAGTCTGGGCGCGATGGGTGTCAACCGGCTCACGCCCGCGCACGGTCGGCGTAGTGGCTGGCAACGCGGCTTGTCCTGGGCGGGGGCGGGGGCGATTGCATTGTTTGGGGTGTTGCAGACGGTGCTGTTGATCACCGGGATCATTAGCCCGACGCTGGGCTGATTCGTAGCCCGGATGGAGCGAAGCGAGAATCCGGGGGGGCCGGCAAGAAGGAACGCAAGCACACCCTCTACCCTGGTCAATAGCGCAACCCCGGATTCCCGGCTACGCCTCCATCCGGGTTACAAAATCAAGATTATTTTGCAGCAGCGAAACGGCGTGCTTCAAACCGCAGTGCGCCGTCGGGCAGGGCGCTCAGGCGGTATTCATCGGTGCCATCCTGGAGAGTGCTGACTTGCTGGCTAGCCATGCCCCGCATCAATTGCACCGCCATGTTCTGGATGTCGTCACTGTTGCGTTCCGGGTGGAAGAAACCAATGGTCCACATCACCGCTGGGGCGACGCGGCCGGGGCCCAGTTGCGCTGCGTTGATGGGGGTCTCGATCATCACCTGGGTAAGTGGTGATGTTAGCGTGGCTGCGGCAAGCGTCACGCGGTCGCCATCGCCGCAACGCGCCAGCCAGGCGCTGTCTGCCACAGGTGTCATTTCGCCCAGCATCAGGCTCTCGCTTAATGCGCGGCCCCGCTCGGCCGTGCCCATGGCGGCAATCTTGCTGACGATCCCGTTCCAGTTATCCCGAAAGCGGGTTGGTGTCAGTGCCCCGGCTGCCGCCAGCTGCTGCGCCGGGCTGGGTGCGGCGGCGCTGCCCCCCGATGCCACATCTGCCGCGCCAGCGATGGCGGGCAGGAGCAGGGCCAGCAATGGCAAGAAGCCCGGTTTTTTAGACACGTTCCACCTTCAGTACACCGGGCACGTCCGATAGCCGCACAAAAATACGCGGCAGGTCGGCAACGCCGCGGATTTCCACCGTGAAGCGCATGCGGGCCAAGGTGTTTTTAGAGAGCGTATTGACGCCAGTGACGTTGATTTTCTCCCGCGACATCACGTCCGAGAGGTCGCGCAACAGGCTGGGGCGGTCATGGGCCTCCACCAGGATGTCGGTGGCAAAGACATTGCCAGTCTGCTTGCCCCAATCGGCCTTGATCAGGCGCTCGGGTGATGCCGCCGCCAGCCGCTTGAGCGTAATGCAGTCCGAGCGGTGGATGGAGATACCACGGCCTTTGGTCACAAAGCCGACTACCGAATCCGGCGGCACTGGCTTGCAGCACTTGGCCAGCATGGTCATCAACTGATCCACGCCCTCAATCAGAATGCCTTCGCCATGCTGGTCAGCGCGGGCGCGCTTGACCACGTCCTCCGGCGCAATGTGTTCTTCCACAGGCGGCGGGCTGGTGACAAAAGCATCGGCCAGTTGCCGCAGCGACACATCGTCATGCCCCAGCGCCACATACAACTCGTTGACCGTTTTGTAACCGAGACGCTGGGCGACTTCATCCTGATTGGCCTGGGTAGCACCAGCGCGGGCGGCTTCCTTGTCGTACAAGGATTTGCCTTCTGCCACCACCACATCCAGGTTTTGCTGGCGGACCCAATAGCGGATTTTCTGCGCTGCGCGGTGGCTTTTGACATAACCCTGATGCAGCCAGTCCAGGCTGGGGCCGCCTTCTTTGGCCGCGAGGATTTCCACGCGCTGGCCGTTTTCCAGCGCGGTGTTCAGCGGCACGATCTGCCCATTGACCTTGGCGCCGCGGCAGCGGTGGCCCAGATCACTGTGCAAGTGATAGGCAAAATCCACCGGCGTAGAGCCCTTGGGCAAGGCGATCACGCGGCCGGCCGGGGTCAAGACGTAAATGGTGTCATCAAACAGTTCAGCCTTGAAGGCGTCGGCCAGATGCGCTTCCTGGGCCATGTCTTCGCGCCAGTCCAGCAACTGGCGCAGCCAGGCGATTTTCTCTTCATACTTGCTGTCGCCCTTGCCGCCTTCCTTGTAGCGCCAGTGCGCGGCCACGCCAAATTCGGCGTGTTCGTGCATGTCAAAGGTGCGGATCTGGACCTCTACCGCCTTATCGCTGGGGCCGATGACGGCCGTGTGCAAACTGCGGTAGAAGTTGCCCTTGGGGTTGGCAATGTAGTCGTCAAACTCGCCGGGAATGGGCTGCCACAGATTGTGGATGATCCCCAGCACGGTGTAGCAATCTTTGACGTCATCGACCAGCACGCGCACGGCGCGGATGTCGTAGAGTTCAGAGAAATCCAGCTTCTTTTTCTGCATCTTTTTCCAGATGCTGAAAATGTGCTTGGGCCGGCCCATCAGATCGACATGGGTTACGCCGGCGGCGGCCAGTTCCGTGCGCAAGGTGGCGAGCACGTCGTTGATGAAACTCTCGCGGTCAACGCGGCGCTCGTCCAGCAGCTTGGCAATCTTTTTGTAGGTTTCCGGCTCCATATAGCGGAAACCCAGGTCTTCCAGCTCCCACTTGATCTGCCAGACGCCCAGCCGGTTGGCCAGCGGGGCGTAGATATCCAGCGTCTCCCGCGCGATGCGGCGACGGTCTTCGTCGGGCATGCCCCCCAGCGTGTGCATGGTTTGCGTGCGCCAGGCCAGATTGATCAGCACCACGCGCATGTCTTCAACCATGGCCAGCAACATCTTGCGCAGGGCTTCTATCTGCTCGGCATGGTCTGCGCCCCGTGTACGTCCCTGGGCCAAAGAGCGGATTTTGCGAACGCGCCAGACGCCTTCGACCAGCGTGGCGACGGCTTTGCCAAAATGGGTTTCGATGGCGGCGGTGGCATCGGCCAGACTGTCGGGCACGGCAAACAACAGGGTTGCAATGACCGCGTCGGCATCCAGGTGCAGGTCAGCCACAATTGAGGCCGCCGCGACCGCGTGCGGAAACAGCGGCTCGTTGGTGTCGGGGTGAGTCTTGCCTTGATAGAGCGAGGCAGACCAGTCCAGCGCCTGTTCCAGGCGGCGGACATGCTCAGCCGGATAGCGGCTGGAGAGCGCAGACAGCCAGCGCGCCGGATCGGCGGCTTCAGCAATGGACTGGGCAAGCGGGCGGGTAACGGCGACCATATCTTTCTCGAAATACGCAGTACTGATTTTGCCTTATCCAGCACAAGCTTGCTGGTAGATACAAGTCAAATCAGGGTTATTTTAAGAAAAGAAAGTGCGTTGCGGGCGGCAATGCTGACTGGACAGACGCATAAACGCCGGTCCAGCCCGGAACAAACAAGGTATGAAACAGTTTATGGCGCGGGTGCGGGCGCGTTTTGCAGTGCGCTTTCCAGTTGCGCCAGTGCCGCTGACAGTGCCTGGGATTGTGCCGCCGCAAAGTTGTCACCGCTGGCCGGGTTGGCGACGGGCGCGCTGCCGGTGACTTCACCGGTGTAAACAAAGGTGTTGTTGACGGTGTCACGCAGGCGCAGCCCCAACCGCACTTGTGCGGTGTGTGGTTGATCCGGGCGCAGGTCAATGTAGAACGCGCGGATATCGCTTTCCAGCACATAACGTGTACCCCACGGCGAGCGACCGGGGATCACGTTGGCAAAGAGCTTGCTGCGCGTCAGCCAGTCGCTTAACTGGTCCGCCACAAACAGCGGAATCGGCGCGGTATAACCCCGATATGGATCACGGGCATAGCGCTGGCTGGTCTCGCGATAGATAAACCGGGTTCCGCCCAGTTCTGCCGGCGCGTTGGGCAGCATGATCTTGAGCGTATCGGCAAAGCGGGGTGCGCTACTGGCCTGCTCAGGTCGGGTGGCGTCCAGTTGATAACGGGACTCTGCCGGCGGCGTGGACGAGCAGGCGGCCAGCAGGGCCAGCAAGGGGGCGATCAGCAGATACCGGACTCGGGTCATGGCGTGGGCAGCGGGTAGGGGGTAGGCTCGCTGCCAAACAGCAGGCTACCGGGGTTGTTGTTGGCACGGTCGGTCAGGCGACGCAAATCGTCACTGGCCGCATGCAGGTTCGACAGCGTTTCGGAAAGCTCGCCCTCGTTACCCGCCGTGATTTGATCCAGCCGCGCCATGGTTTGATCCAGGTGTTTGAGCGAATCGGCCAGTTGCGGGCTATCGAGCAAGGCGCGCAGTTTCTCGGTACTGGCGGCCAGATTGGCCGGGGCGCTGGCCATGCCGGGTGCATTCAGCAAACTGTGCAGGCTGGCCGAGGTAGCGCGAACCTCGTTCACCATGGCACTGGTGTCGTCGGCCAGCCGGCCGACCTGGATTTTATCGAGCTTGGCCGCCAGGCTATCGATGGAGCGCGCAATGCGTTCCACCGGCAGCGCACTGAGCGTGTTATCGGTGGTTGCCAGCAGATGATTGAGGCGGTCTACCGTGGTTTCGATATCCAGCTTCTGCATCCGGGTGATCACATCCTGGGTGGCGTTCATCAATTGCGACACCGCACTGTGGGCCGAGGGGATGTACAGATCTTGCGGCTTCCAGTTGATGACCAGCGGTTTATTGGCATAGGGGTTGAAATAGTCGATTTCCAGATAGCTGGTGCCGGTCAGGCCCTGCGGCGTTAACCGTACCCGCAGGCCCCGGTCGATTTCCCGCTGCAGGTTGTCCTGACTGGGAATCTGCATGGTGCGCCCGCCAAAAGCCTCTGGCCGGAAACGCATCTCGACCAGCACATACTGCAAGCGCTCCGATGGCGATTCATCCTGCTGGTACTTGGTGTAGGTAAACGAAATCTTGCTGACCTCGCCCACTGTCACGCCGCGATAACGCACCTTGGAGCCCACATCCAGCCCCTGCACGGATTCGTCAAAATAGGTCTCCATGGTGACGCGCTTGCCCAGCCAGCGGTTGGCACCAAAGGCCACAAACAAGAGCGATGCGGCGACCACGGCGATCACCACAAACAGCCCCAGGCGAAAATAATGTCGGTTGTGAGTCGTCATACGGCTCCACGGCGGAAAAACCGGGTTACACGTTCATCCGGATGATGGTCGCGCAAATCGGCGGGCGTGCCCTCGGCAATGATGCCCTTGTTCTTTTTATCCAGCATGATGGCGCGATCGGCAATGGCAAAGATGCTGGCCAGCTCGTGCGTCACCACCACAAAGGTCAGCCCCAGCACGCGCGCAAGGCGAATGATCAGGGCGTCGAGTTCGGCCGAGGTGATCGGGTCCAGCCCGGCCGAGGGTTCATCCAGAAACAGAATGGCAGGGTCCAGCGCCAGGGCCCGGGCAATGGCCGCGCGCTTTTGCATGCCGCCCGACAAGGCCGACGGCAGGTAATCGGCAAATTGTTCCAGCCCCACTTGCCGTAGCTTGAGCCGGGCCACCAGCTCTTGCGCATCCGGCGTGAGATGTGTGTAAGACTGCAACGGCAACATGACGTTTTCCAGCACGCTCATGGAGCCAAACAGCGCGCCAGACTGATACGCCACCCCAAATTGCGACAAAATGCGCCGACGCTCATCCCCGGTAGCGCGGGTCAGGTTTTCGCCCTTGATCAGTACGTGACCTTTGCGCGGCGTTTCCAGCCCGATCATATGCTTGAGCAAGGTGGATTTACCGCAGCCCGAGCCGCCCAGAATGGTCAGTATCTCGCCCTCGGTGACGGTCAGATTGATATCTTTGAGCACCACATTGCGGCCGTAGGCGCAGGTCACGTTATCTACCTGGATGACGTCCATCTACCACCCCAGATAGTAAAAGGCGACGGCAAACAGCCCGTCTGCCACCACCAGCATGACAATGCTGCTGACCACGGCCTGCGTGGTGCTCGCCCCCACGGCGCTGGCGCCTGCACCGGTATTCAAGCCGCGCCGGCAACCAATGACTGCAATGCCAAACCCGTACACGGTTGCTTTGGCCAGACCACCCACATAATCGGCAAAACCCACCGAATCCATCACCTGCGCTACCGTGGTTTGCAGCGGAATATTAAACGTCAGCAACACCAGCCCCGCGCCCAGAATGCCGATGATCTCGGCCAGTACGGTCAGCAGGGGCGCCATCAGCGTCACGGCCAGAATGCGTGGCAACACCAGAAAACGCACGGGTTCCAGACCCAGCGTAATCAGCGCGTTGATTTCCTCATTGACCTTCATGGTGCCAATTTCAGCGGCAAATGCCGCACCGGTACGGCCGGCCAGTAACACGGCCGTCATCAGCGGCGCCAGTTCCCGCACCAAAGATAAACCCACCAGGTTGGCAACAAACAGTTCTGCGCCAAACTGCCGCATGGGCACCGCGGACTGGAACGCCAGGATCACGCCGAACAAAAACGCCACCAGCAACACAATCGGCAGCGCGTTGACGCCGGATTTGAGGCATTGCTCCAGCATATCGCCCCAGCGCATGATGCCGGGTTTTCTGAGCCAGACACCCCAGGCAGCGGTCAGCTCGCCGGTAAATTCCATCAGATCGTAGAAGGCGTTCCAGATGGTGGCGGCGCGGGCACCCAGCCGGATCAGGAACGGCGCACGCGCCTCTGGCGGAGTGCTTTGCAGTGGCTCATTGGGGTTGAGTTCATTAAGCAGCGCGCCGTAGCGCTGCGGCAGATTTTCGACGTGCGCGCCTTGCTGGATCAGCGCGTAGATCAGTGCCAGGCCGGCGCCATCGCAGTATTCGACTGCGGCGGCTTCAACCCGCAGCTGCGGCCGCGCCAGTTGCCTGGCCTGAGTCCAGATGACGGCGGTGCCTTCGGCATCCAGCCGGCCAGCCAGATACAGATAGTCGCCGCCTGCATCCTGGCGGATTTGTGCAATGGCAGTGTTGGTCGGCTCGGTAGGGGCCATGGGTCGCGGATCGGCTCAGCTTTGCAGTCGGTCGGTGAGGATACGGCTGGATTCCACCAGCCGGTAGACAAAGTGGCCCGGTGTCTCATGAGATTGACTGGACCGCTTCCAGCGTAGCATGGCATCCGCAAGTTGGCGGAAGGCATGACTGGCTTCTGCATCCGGAAATGCCTCAAGCACGGTACGGCCAAGGCGGGTGGCGCGCTTGAGTTTATCGTCTTCCGGCACATAACCCACCAGTCGCAACTGGATTTGGGTGCCCAGATACTGCACAGCCACACTGCGGATGCGTTCAAACAAAAGCTGGGCATCCGCCAGACTGGCGGCGCGGTTCACCAGGATGCGGAACTCGCGCCGGGCATACTCGTTGTGTAATACCTTGATGGTGGCGTAGGCGTCGGTGATGGACTCGGCATTGTGGGTCACAATGATGAGGACGTCATCTGCCGCCAGAGAGAGGCTGGGTACGCCGGCCAGCGTGGTCGGGCGGGTATCGAGCAGCAAGAAGTCCGTACTGGCTACCAGGGTTTCAAATTCCTGCGCCAGCCAGGTTTGTTCCCGCTCGTTCAAATTGGCCAGCATGGTGGCGCGGGCGGATACAGGCAAAATGGAAAAACCCGCGTCCGTGGGCACCAGCGCATCGGCCAGGGTGACTTCGCGGCGCAAGACGGCTTCAAAATGCCAGGTCTGGTTGCGCCGCAAGCGATGCAGCGAATTGGACAAGCCATCAAACTCATCCAGCAGCAACACTTCACGCTGCCGTTCGGCCAGGGCGGCGGCAAGGTTGATGGCCAGTGCGGTGGCGCCGGTACCGCCGCGCCCACCATTCAGGCTGATACTGCGGCACGGCGTGGGGCTGAGCAGGGCGCGCAAGCCGGCGGCCTGATCCAGCCGGCCGTGGTTAGCCACGACGATCTCTCACCGACAGATCCAGCGGGATTTCGCTCGCGGTATTTTGCGAACCCATATAAAGCGGGTATTCGTCCTGGCGCAACTGGTACACCGGGTTGTCGCCCACCGCATTGCGGAAGGCGCGGTCAATCAGATAGTCGACATTGGCGCGGTGCAGGTCTTCCGGCACGCGCTGGCCATTGGTGACAAACTGCAGGGCCAGCCGGTGGCGAATGGCCACATCCAGGCAGCCGCCCTGGCTCATGGCTTCATCCAGCTTGGTCAGAATGCAACCGGCCAGTGTCGGGTTCTTGTAGCGGCGGGCTACATCGTCCAGCGTGGCCGGTGCGGCATTGGCAGCCAGCAGCAGAATGGTTTCCACCCGGTCACGGCCAAATAGCGCCAGTTGCTCACTGATACGTTGATCACGCTGGCCCATCCCTACGGTATCGATCAGCACCAGATGGCGGTCAGAAAGGTCGGCCAGCGTCAGTTCCAGATCGGTCTGATCTTTGACGTCATGGACCGGAATCCCGATGATGCGGCCATAGATACGCAACTGATCCTGCGCGCCGATCCGGTAGCTGTCGGTGGTCAGCAAGGCCACCGAATCCGGGCCATGCAGCAAGGCGCAACGCGCAGCCAGCTTGGCAACGGTGGTGGTTTTGCCCACGCCGGTGGGACCAATCAACGCATAGGTGCCACCGCGCTCAATCAGGTCGCCCGCGCTGGCGGGCAGGTTATGCACCAGCGCGGCCTTGATCCAGCGCAGGCCGGCATCCAGCGCCAGGTCCGGCATTTTTTCGACCAGTTGGCGGCTCAGGGCCGGGGAGAACCCGCCGGCCAGCAACTGGCGCAAGACTTCCAGTTTTTCCGGCTTGTGGCGCGAGAGTTCACCCCAGGCCATGCCGGCAATCTGGCTTTCCATCAACCCACGCAGCAGGCGGATTTCCCGTGCGATGTCTTCCATGACTTCTTTGTTGGCCGGCGTTTCTTTGCGTGGCTGACCCAGGTCGTCTTCGTAACGGAAGTGCGTCGCGGTATGTAGCGGTTCTTCACGGCGCGGCGATGGCGCAACCGGCTTCAGACCCAGCGAAGGTGCGGGCGCCGGTTGCGGGGCACGCGGCATGGGTTCATCCAGCAAGCTGACATAGCCGGGGGCCGGCGCGGGCGGCTCATAGGCGGGTGCCGATGGCGTGATATCGGCTAGCGACGGTTCGCTGTCGTCATCCTCGTGTTCTTCGTCCGGAATGGCGTAAGAGCGTTCCAGCGCGCGGGTGGCCGGGGAGTTTGGCGGCTCGGCATGGATGGAGCGCATCAAGCGCGCACCGTTGGCCCGGGAAGGTGTGCGCGACGAATTGTTCGGGCTGGGCACGCCAGTGAGCGAGGCCACATCAGAATCGGCCACTGCCATGATTTCCACGCCGCCGCCAGACACCTGGCGGTTGGACAAAATCAGGGCGTCCGGGCCCAGTTCGTCCCGCACCTGCCGGAGCGCGTCCCGGGTGGTGGCGCCGTAGAATTTTTTAACAACCATCGCAGTGGCAGTGCTTCTTAAAGTGACTTGTAATGTTGCTCATTATGCGGGCCCTGGGTCATTCAGCCAAGTCGGCGCAACAGACAGCCCTTACGGATGCCATTCTGTTGGCCGGGCTTGCGGCAGATACAATTTGCATCCGGCCGGTCTGGCCGGTGGTGTCATGGCTGGTTTCGGGCCGACCAGGGCGCACAGGCCCCGTCGAACCTGGTTTTATCAACGCCGATCAGGTATGTGCGCCCAGCAACAACAATTTGTTGATGGCGCGATTGGCGCGCCCGGCCTCCAGCTGGTTCAGACAATTCATGTGGCCCAGCGGACACACCCGCTCAAAACAGGGGCTGCATTCCAGATCCAGCGTGACGATCTCGGCCCGGTTGGACAGCGGCGGGGTGAACTCGGGGGAGCTGGAGCCATAAATAGCCACCAGTGGGCGATCCAGCCCGGCGGCCACGTGCATCAGGCCAGAGTCATTCGCCACCACCACCTGTGCCAGCGACATCAGGTCGATGGCCTCCGCGAGACTGGTGCGGCCGCACAGGTTGACTGCGCCAGGTGCCAGTGCGGCGATCTCGCCGGCAATCTCTTCATCCTTGTTCGAGCCAAACAACCAGACTTGTTCACCCAGCGCCATGCGATGGTTGGCCAGATCGGCAAAATGATTGGCTGGCCACCGTTTGGCCGGGCCGTATTCGGCACCCGGACAACAAGCCACAATCGGTTTGTCAGCCGACAAACCCAGCTTGGCCAGCGCGGCGTCCCGCGCGGCTGCGTTGATTTGTAAACGCGGATGCGGCACCGGCCGGGCCAGCGGTGTGCCGGCGTCATCAGCCAGTGCGGCGAAGCGCTCCACCATTTGGGGCAGGGCGATGGGGTCCAGCGTACGGGTGTCGTTCATCAAAATGAAGCGCGCCTCTCCCACCCAACCCGTGCGTTTGGGGATGTTGGCAAACCACGGAATCAACGCGGACTTGAGCGAGTTGGGCAGTACGATGACCTGATCGTAACCACGCTTGCGCAACTGGCGGCCCAGCTTGAGGCGCTGCATCAGTCGCAGCGAGCCATGACCAAACGGGTTGTCGATGGTTTCGCTGATTTCCGGCATGCGGGCGTGAACGGGGCGTGTCCAGGGTGGCGCGAGGACGTCGATCTGTACGCCAGGCCAGCGCTCGGAGAGGCGACGGTACAGAGGTTGCGCCATGATGGCGTCGCCTACCCAGGCCGGGGCCACGATCAGGATTTTTTTCATGCGATGTATGGTGGTGCTTCTGGTTGGGTCGGGATGCTGTTTATGTTAACGCCTTGCGGCGCGGAAGTTTGCATGTCATTGGGGCGGTTTGCAAAGGGAGTTGTTCTCCTTTGCTGGTGACGGCCACTACGTAGCCCGGATAAAGTGATAGCGGGAATCCGGGGTGGCTGGCCTGGTTCATATTGTTGTCGGTCTTGGCGCCTGAGGGCGCGGGGTTGAAAAGCATTTTGATGCCCGGGGTGCCGGGCCCAAAGAAAGTAACCAAAGAAAGGCGACCCCAGCCGGGCGGCTCTCCGGGCTGCCCTCAGCTACGTAGCCCGGATGGAGGCCTTCAGGCCGGGAATCCGGGGTAGTGGACCTGGTTCATATTGTTGTTGGTGTTAGCGCCTTGCGGCGCGGGTCTTGAAAAGCGTTTGATATCCGGGGTGCCGGGCCCACGTTACTTTCTTTGCTTCGCCAAAGAAAGTAACCAAAGCTACGTAGCCCGGATGGAGGCCTTCAGGCCGGGAATCCGGGGTAGTGGACCTGGTTCATATTGTTGTTGGTGTTAGCGCCTTGCGGCGCGGGTCTT
>NZ_JACHHN010000007.1:0-90100 GCF_014202765.1 Silvimonas terrae | reverse complement strand
GTCTTGAAAAGCGTTTGATACCCGGGGTGCCGGGCCCACGTCCCTTTCTTTGCTTCGCCAAAGAAAGGAACCAAAGAAAGGCGACCCCAGCCTGGCGGCCCTCCGGGCTGCCCTCAGTCAGTCGGGAGCCTAAGGTCTCCCTCCGTTCCTTCGGCGCTGGGCTTTAATGGGGAGGGAAAGTCAAAAGCAACGACAACCCCAACGACAACCGTAACATCTGTATCAGCCCTGGCCCAACGGGCTGCCAATTCAATTTTTTGCCGTTGATACAAACCCCGCCGCCCAAATAACAAAACGGCGCAATGCGCCGTTTTGTCTGCAACCTGAGCAATGCTCAGTGATGGCCGCTAATGACTTCGCCGGCCTTCAAACGGTACTGGGTGCCGCAATACGGGCACAGCGCTTCGCCGGTGCGGTCGATGGGCAGGAAGACGCGCGGGTGCGCGTTCCATTTCATCATGTCCGGCATCGGGCAATGCAACGGCAGGTCGGCGGCGCCGACTTCAATCACGCGCTGGGTGTTTTCTTTGAGTTCGCTCATGTTCTTGTCACTCACTTGACGAGGGTCAGCCACTCAGCGCGCGAGCCTTCCTGGCCCTTCACGCTGGCAAAGTAACGGCTCTGCAAGAGTTCGGTAATCGGGCCACGGCGGCCTTCACCGATGGTGCGGCCATCCAGTTCACGGATCGGCGTCACTTCAGCGGCGGTGCCGGTAAAGAACGCTTCATCGGCACTATAGACTTCATCACGGGTGATACGCTTTTCGATCACCGGAATATTGTGTTCTTCGGCCAGTTGCACGATGGTGTCGCGGGTAATGCCTTCCAGCGCGCTGGTCAGGTCCGGCGTGTAGATCTTGCCTTTACGCACAATGAACACGTTCTCGCCGGAGCCTTCGGCCACGTAGCCTTCTGCATCCAGCAGCAGGGCTTCGTCGTAACCGTCGCGGGTGGCTTCGGTGTTGGCGAGGATGGAGTTCATGTAATTGCCGTTGGCCTTGGCTTTACACATGGTGATGTTGACGTGGTGACGGGTGAAGCTGGAAGTCTTCACGCGGATGCCTTTCTCCAGGCCATCTGCGCCCAGGTAAGCACCCCATGGCCAGGCGGCCACGATCACGTGCACATCATCGACCGGCGGGGCCACGCCCAGTTTGCCGGCGCCATAGAACGCCATCGGACGCAGATAGCAGGACTTCAGGCCGTTTTCTTTCACCACGGCCAGTTGGGCCGCGTTGAGTTGTTCTTTGGTGTACGGCAGCTTCATGCCCAGGATGTGGGCAGAGCGGAACAGGCGATCCGTGTGATCCTGCAGGCGGAAGATGGCCGGGCCGTTCGGGGTTTCGTAGGCGCGCACACCTTCAAATACACCAAGGCCGTAATGCAGCGTGTGGGTCAGGACGTGGGTGGTCGCATCGCGCCACTCCACCAGTTTGCCGTCGTACCAGATGACGCCGTCGCGGTCAGCCATCGACATGGGTGTTTCTCCTGCCTGGATCGGTGATGGAAAGTCTTCGATTGTAACCGAACAGACGATACTACCTCTAGCCCATCTGTATGGGCTTGTGACGTGCGGTGCAACAAGGCTGGCGTGGCAAATGTTGCTGGCTGCAAAGTTTGCCTGGCGGTCAGAGCACCGAAAAAAGGTCAAGGCCAGGTTCGTGATCGGCTTTGTCGATGGCCTGGGTGACGCTGAATGCCTTGAGAAAAGCCTGGGCGCGTACCGGGTCCAGCCGGGAGCCGGCGATCTGCGCCAGCCCGGTGTACAGGGCGTCCAGCAGCAAGGTTTGCTCACTGGCGCCAAGGCGTTCTGCCAGGCGGGTGATGGCCTCCTGCGTACGCGGGTGCCTGGTGTGGATCACGATCTTGCCTTCGCTCGTCAGCCCCGGCTGCGGTTTGCGGCGCGCGGGCGGAAAAGCCCGGAAACCATCGCGGCGTACTTGAATGCCACTCTGGGCATCATGCCAGTACACACCACTCATGAAGCCGGCCGGCGCAGGGCAGCGGGCGGGTAGGGAAATGGCAGTGGTGACACGGAAATTGAGCCGCGGCAGGTATTGCGTATCGCGTGAGAGCCAGGCTTCGCCATCGCGGTAGGCGTCCGGGTGGTCGCCACTGCGGGCGGTATCCCAGTCATTGGTCAGCACAAAGCTGCGGGAGAGGGCGGGGATGTCCAGTATTTGGCCGCGCGTCCAGCGTTTGAGGGTGTCGTCATCGGTTAAAACCAGCGGTGAGAAGGTCATGCGTGCAATTTTGAGATGATGGACTATCTCAATGATACAAGATTGACGTGCTGGGTCGGCAAAAAAAATGGCCCTGCAGGAGTTGCAGGGCCATGGCTGTAATGCGTACTGCGCAGAGCATGACATGCGGGGGCATGCGACACGATCAGGGCAGTTTGCAACCCGCCAAACGGAGACTTTATTCAGTTAAACCAGCCCTGCGGGCATTGCGCTCTGCCGGGCGCAACAGGCTGGTCAGGAGATGGGTTCCATTATGAGGGACAGGGTTTTCTATGTATGTGTCATAGTTGCCCAAAAAAGAGGCAACTCTTTACATTGTGTCAATCATGTATGATTGAGTTGGGCGATGCGGCGGGGTGGAAGGGCCAGGCGTAAGCAATCTGCTGACGGGCCGGCGCCCAAAACCAGCGCTTGTCAGCTGAATCGTGATAAACTCTTTGATTATCCAGAGTTTCTAGCCAGTCACTCTGGTATCACTACCGGTTTCAAGCCGGATCTTTTGTTTGGTGGAGTAAGCGCAGGATGACTTTTGCAACGTTGGGGCTGGCGCCCGCAGTACTCAAAGCAGTTGAAGAACAAGGCTATGAGAGCCCGACCCCGATCCAGGCGCAAGCCATTCCTGTCGTGCTGGAAGGCAAGGATGTACTGGGTGCGGCGCAGACCGGTACCGGCAAGACGGCCGCTTTTACGCTGCCCATCCTGACCCGCCTGGCACCGCACGCCAACACCAGTGTTTCTCCGGCCCGCCACCAGTTGCGTGCCCTGATCCTGACCCCGACCCGTGAACTGGCGGATCAGGTGGCCGAATCGGTCAAAACCTACAGCAAGCATCAGGCGCTGCGTAGCCACGTGGTCTACGGCGGGGTTGATATCAACGGCCAGATTCCGGCGCTGCGTGGCGGCGTAGAAATTCTGGTCGCCACACCGGGCCGCTTGCTTGATCACGTGCAGCAGAAAACCGTGAACCTCTCGCAAGTCGAGATTCTGGTGCTGGACGAAGCCGACCGCATGCTGGATATGGGTTTCATCCCGGATATCCGCCGCATTATGGATCTGCTGGTTAACCGCAAGCAGACGCTGCTGTTCTCCGCCACGTTCTCGCCAGAAATCAAAAAGCTGGTGGCTGATTTCCTGCACGAGCCGGTCACGGTTGAGGTGGCCCGCCAGAACGCCACCAACGATAACGTTGAACAGATTCTGCATCCGTGTGAAACCCATCGCAAAAAAGCCTTGCTGGCGCATCTGATCCGCACGCAAGACATGCAGCAAGTGATTGTGTTCACCCGCACCAAACAAGGCGCTGATCAACTGGCGCGTGATCTCAAGCGTGAAGGTTTTGCGGTAGAAGCCGTCCACGGCGACCGCGACCAGAAAGCGCGGATGGAAGCGCTGGCTGCATTCAAGGAAAACCGGATCAAGGTCATGGTGGCAACCGACGTCGCCGCCCGTGGCCTGGACATCACCGAACTGCCGTATGTGGTGAACTTTGAGTTGCCAGGCAACCCGGAAGACTACGTCCACCGCATTGGCCGTACTGGTCGCGCGGGCGCCAAGGGGATTGCCATCTCGCTGGTGGATCCGGGTGAAGAAAAAGCCTTTCTCGGCATCCAGAAACTGATCAAGAAGAATTTCCAGCTGACGCCGGTGCCGGGTTTCTCGCCGGGCACGCATGTAGAGCCGCCGGCCCGTGCCGAGCGCAGCGAGCGCCCGGAGCGTGCTGACCGTGTAGAGCGCGGCGATCGCCACGATCGCAATGCAGACCGTGAGCGCCGGGCCCCCAAGCCAGGCATGGCACCGGTACGCAACCAGACCCCGGCACTGGGCGGCAGCGTCCGTACCGGGCCGGCGGAAATGCCGGACGCACCGCTCGTTGGCCGCAATCGTCCCAAACAGATTGCCGCCCTGTTCCTGCCACCCCGTACCCCGGTGAACCAGTCCGGGTCCTGAGCGTGAGCATATTTGCGCAGTACTGGCAGCGGCGGCTGGTCACCGGGTTTCCGGTGCTGGCGGCCATGCAGGTATCCGTCGCGGGCGAGCAAGCCGCCTGGCATCTGGCGGCGCCGTTTGAACTCAATCGCAACGATCACGCCACTGCCTTTGGTGGCAGTATCTCTACCCTGGCGACCATTGCCGGCTGGATGGCGGTGAATGTGGTCGCGGGCGAGGGTGCAGACGTGGTCATCCAGTCTGGCGCTACTGATTTTGTACTGCCGATTGCCAGCGACTTTACCGCGCATGTTCTGCCCCCCGTAGCCGATGATCTGGCCGCCTTTGAGCGCATGTACGTGCGTCGTGGCAAAGGCCGGCTGGCGGTCTCGGTCGAAGTCAGAACGGCCAGCAATCAGCCGGCCGCTACGTTCCACGGTGTTTACGTCGCCGTGCGCCTCAATCAGCCGCCAGCGCTGCGCGGGTCAGGTCAGACAGACTGATCCGCTGCCGACCATCTGCATCAAAGTTGTTTGCATCCAGCCATTGCAGATAGGCCGGTTCCAGCCGGACCCATTCTTTATCCAGCATCGATAGCCACGTGGTATCGCGATTGCGGCCCTTGTTGATGGTGGCCTGGCGAAAAATCCCCTCAAACGTAAACCCCAGCCGTTCTGCCGCCTTGTGCGAAGGCAGATTGAGCGCGTTACATTTCCACTCGTAGCGGCGGTATCCCAGCGCAAAGGCATTGCGCATCAGCAAGAACTGCGCGGCAGTGGCCAGCGTGGTCTGCTGCAAACGGGGAGAGAACGTGACCCAGCCCACCTCGATACTTGCTGATTCTGGCGCAATGCGCAGATAGCAGATCACGCCATGCGCCTTGCCGGTTTCGGCATCGACAATGGCATACGGTTGTGGATCGGGCTTGCTGGCCAGCAGGCGCAGCCATTGGTCCAGTTCTGCCTGGCTGGCAAACGGCCCCACCGTCAGATAACCCCACATGCGGCCTTCGGTGTCTGCGCTGAATGCCTGCCACAAGTCATTGCTGTGTCTGGCCGGGTTCAACGGTTCCAGCCGGCAACCAAAACCACTCAAGGTCTGTTGGGGCGGGAAAGCAGGCATGGTCCAGCCGGGCAGCGGTTCACCCACGGGTTGACCCAGATCGTTTTGCCACGTTTGCATTGTTTTGGTCCGCAGGGTTGGTAACGGCCTCAGTTTAGGGTGAAAATGGTCTTTCATATGATGCCATTATGGATAGATGGATAAGGCCAATGTCACTCCTTGTGCAAGACGCTGCTGGCGTGTCGTTACAGGAACAGGTTTGCCGCCAGATCAGGGGGCAAATCCTGCAGGGCAATCTGGGCGTTGGCCAGCGTTTGCCGGCATCCCGCGCGCTGGCGGCAGAACTGGGCGTGGCGCGGGTGACGGTCGAGGCCGCCTACGCCAGGCTGGAAGCAGAGGGTTATGTCAGCCGCAAGGTGGGCGCGGGCACCTTTGTGGCGATTGACGTACTGGCGCGTTTTCCGGTCAGGGCTTCTGGTGGTACGGCCATCGCCGGGCCGTCGCAACGCGGTTTGTCCATGCAGCGCACCACGCTCAAGGCCGAAGGCAATGCCGGTTTGCGGGCGTGTATTCCGGATATGCGCGCCTTTCCGCATGAAATCTGGAATGGCTTGCAGGCACGTATCCTGCGTCAGGATAGCCACAATGCGCTGATGGAATATGGAGATCCGCAAGGTTGTCTGCCGTTGCGCCAGGCCATTGCGGCCTATCTGGCACAGTCTCGTGGCGTGCGCTGCCACGCGGGCCAGGTGATGATCCTGGCCAGCTCCCAACAAGCCTTGCAGTTGCTGGCGCTGACTTTGCTGGATGCCGGCGATACGGCGTGGGTGGAAGACCCGGGCTACCACGGTGCGCGAGCCGCGTTGCAGGCAGCGGGCGCCGTCTTGCAACCCGTGCCGCTGGATGAAGAAGGGCTGGCCTGGGACGCCACGTGCCCGTCGCCGCGCATGATTTATGTCACGCCATCTCACCAGTATCCGCTGGGTATGCGTATGTCTCTGGCCCGGCGCATGGCCTTGCTGACACTGGCCCGTCAGCACAAAGCCTGGATTATCGAAGACGATTACGACGGCGAATATCAGTACGATCACAAGCCGCTGCCCGCACTGCAAGGGCTGGATGATACGGGTTGCGTGCTTTATGTGGGCACCTTCAGCAAGGTGCTGTTTCCGGGTTTGCGGCTGGCCTATGTAGTCGCGCCGGAGTCCTTGATGCCCGCGCTAACCAGCGCCCGGCGTGCCTGTGATGGTCATAGCAGTTATTTGCAACAAGCCGTGACGGCGGACTTTATCCGCCAGGGCCATTTTGGCGCGCACCTGCGCCGCATGCGGCTGTTGTACCGCAGTCGGCGGGATTGCTTGCTGGATGCTTTGGCACCCCTGGCGGATGAACTGCAGCTGGTTGGCTTTGAAAGTGGTTTGCAGTGCGCCGGTTTGTTGCCGCCAGGCCATGAGGCGCGGCTCACGCCCGCCGTGCGCCAGGCCGGTACGCAACTCCGTGATCTGCGCAGTGCCCATCTGGGGCCGCAAAGGGTCGAGGGCTGGATGCTGGGTTTTGCCGGGCTCAATCATGAAGAAATCAAGTTTGAGACAGGGCGATTGATCAGGACAGTGCAGCGGGAGCTGGCGAAGGCATGACAGTAGCCCGGATGGAGGCCCAACGGGCCGGGAATCCGGGAGGGCGATGCCGGCAAGAAGGGTGATCATGTCCCGGGGTACGCCTATTGCGAACGGTGCCAACCCGGATTCTCGCCTTCGGCGCCATCCGGGCTACGGGGGCTGGTGGATTCAGAGTGAAGCGATAATCCACCGTTGCTCCCGTGGATTGCTGCGCGAATCCACCCTACGGTCCAGCTCCGGCTTCACTTGTTCAGCTTCATCCCTGCCACCAGCACCGTCACATTGTGGCGGTACATCTTCAGATAAGTATCTGCGCTGCCCTCTTTGGACAGCGCATCCGAATACAACCGGGCTGTGGCGGTGGTGCCGGTTTCTGCGGCAATCTGCTGGATCATCTTCGGGTTACTGACGTTCTCCATGAACACCGCGCGGATGCCGCTGGCACGAATCTGCCGCACCAGATCACCCACTTCTTTGGCGCTGGGTTCGGCATCGGTCGACACGCCTTGCGGTGCCAGAATTCTCACGCCAAAGCGGTGGCCCAGATAACCAAAGGCATCGTGCGAGGTCAGGATCACGCGTTTGGCCGGCGCAATGGTGTTGAATTGTGCGCTCGCCCAGGTGGCCAGAGCATCCAGTTGCTTCTGGTACGCGTCAGCGCGCTGGCGGTAATAAGCGCTGCCGGCCGGGTCGGCACTGCTCAGTGCCCTGGTGATCACTTCAATCATGTTTTTGACACGCGCCGGGTCTTGCCAGGTATGCGGATCAGTCACGCGTTTGCCGTCTTCGGTCATGGTTAACGCATCGCCACCCTGATTGACGGTGATGACCTGACCTTTATAACTGGCCGCTTGTTGCAGCCGCGTCAGCCAGCCTTCCAGCCCCAAGCCATTCACAAAGAACAGTTTGGTGCGGGAGACCTCGGCAATCGCACCCGGCGTGGGCTGATACACATGTGCGTCTTCATCCGGGCCAACCAGTTGCACCGTGCTGATCCGCTCGCCCCCCACTTGCCGCACCAGATCGCCCAGCACCGAAAAGCTCACCGCCACCGGCAAGCGGTCTGCCGCGCCGGCCACGCCGGACAGGGCGATCAGGCTGAACAGGGCCAGAGAACGGAGCAGATGGGCGAAACGCGGCATGGGGCTTCCTTGATGCTTAGTGTTGCAGATGGGTCTTGCTGGCACGACGGCCCAGCCAGCCATGCGGGGCCAGCCACAGCGATAGCAGATAGAGCACCCCCGCCACCAGCACAATGGCCGGGCCAGATGGCAGGTTAAGGTGATACGACAGCAGCAAGCCGACCACACTGGCAGCCAGACCCGATAGCCACGCCGCCAGCAACAGCCCCGCCAGCGTATCGGCCCACAGGCGGGCAATGGTGGCAGGCAGCATCATCATGCCCACGGCCATCAACGTGCCCATAGCCTGAAAACCGGCTACGAGGTTGAACACCGTCAGCACCATCAAACCCAGGTGATAGCGGCTGCCGCGACCGCCGTTGACGGCCAGGTAACCAGGATCAACGCATTCCAGAATCACGCCACGGTAATTAAGGGCCAGCCACAGCAGGGTGAGGGTGGTAATAGACGCCAGCAGCAACAGGGCCGGGTCATCAATCGCCAGCACAGAGCCGAACAGCAAGTGAATGAGATCGACATTGCTGCCCCAGCGCGAGACGAGGACTACACCCACCGCCAGTGACACCAGATAGAAGCCGGCAAAACTGGCGTCTTCATTCAGGCTGGTAAACCGGCTGGCCAGACCCGCCAACAGCGCAACCAGCAAACCGGCCGCAATACCGCCACCTGCCAGCCAGGGCAGGGCAAAACCACCAAAGATAAAACCGACCGCCGCACCGGGCAGCACGGCGTGGGAGAGTGCATCGCCCATCAGGCTCATCCGGCGTAACACCAGCATCACCCCCATGGGCGCACAACCGGTCGCCAACGCCACACAACCAGCCAGCGCACGGCGCATGAAGGCAAAGTCCGTGACAGGCGCAATCAACAATTCATTCAGGGTCATGGACGGGCGCACCAGGGGGCATCGTTCTGCCAGTATTCAGTCATTTGTTGAGCACGATCCAGGTTGGCTGGATCAAGCGTGGCGGCGGTCGGCCCCCAGGCAATCACTTCGTGCGCCAGCAACAGGGTTTCGGGGAAGTGCGAGTGCGCAATACCCATGTCATGCACGACCACGGCCACGGTGCGGGATTCATCCCGCCAGTGTTCCAGGATGTGCAGCAACGTATCACGCGTGCGGGTATCGATATTGTTGAAGGGCTCGTCCAGCAAGATGATGGGCGTGTCCTGTACAAGCAAACGGGCAAAGCGGGCGCGCTGCAACTGCCCGCCAGAGAGCGTGCTGATCGGACGCTCGCCAAAGCCAGACAGGCCGACCCGGTCCAGCGCGGACTGGGTGCGGGTGGCTTCATCTCCCGCCAGGCTGGCAAACCCACCCTTGCGCTGCCATGCGCCAGAGAGCACCAGTTCACTCACGGTCAGCGGAAATTGGCGGTCCAGCTCGGCCAGTTGCGGCAGATAGGCAATGGCACCATCGGCAACAATCTTGCCGGTCGTCAACGGTTGCAGGCCCGTAATGGCCTTCAACAGCGTGGTTTTACCGGCGCCATTGGGGCCAACCACAGCGGTCAACCCACCGGCCGTGAACGTGCCACTGACGTGATGCACGGCAGGGTGTTTGCGATAGCAAACGGTGATGTCATCCAGCCGGATCATTTACATGGCCCACCAGGTCATCAACCAGACCAGCGCCAGTGGCACCAGCGCAATCAGCACGCGTTGCCCGGCGCTGGAGGCAAACAGTCGCGCCGGCAAGCCCGGTCTGGCGGGTACAGCGTGGCTGTGCGCATGGGTATGCGCGTGGTCATGGGCGTGTGGATGGGACATTGAGGCGGAATGGGGTCAATTGCAATATTGTTGCAATTATGCGGGAAGGGGGCAGGTGGGGCAAGGGGAGTGGTGCGCGAGGAGTGAGGAGTGAGGAGTGAGGAGTGAGGAGTGAGGAGTGAGGAGTGAGGAGTGAGGAGTGAGGAGTGAGGAGTGAGGAGTGAGGAGTGAGGAGGGGGAGACTGGCATACCCCTGACTCGTCAGTCCTGCGAAAGCAGGAATCCAGTCCGCCCGCCGCAGGCGGGCCTTCACCGGCAAACCACTTTCAGTGCCTGCGGCACAAATGTTTACGCCTGGATTCCGGCTCAAGGCCGGAATGACGATGTTGTGGGGCGCGTGAATGCGGGGCTTGCTTTGCACAGGCGCGGACTTACACACCGCACAACCTCAATCGTCCAGATCCGCCGGCACACCCACCGACTTGAAATAGGCATCCAGATCCCGATCCCGCTGGGGTGTGAAGTTGCGCCCGGCCGCTTGCAAGGCGGTGATCCGGTCCAGCCGGAACGTGCGAAAATCCGTGCGCTTTTCACACCAGGCGACCAGCGTCCATTTGGCACCCCAGAAAAACAGCCCCAGTGGCCAGATATGGCGCTGTTCGCTTTGAGTGCTGTCAATGCGGCAGTAATCCATGTGCAGCACCTGGGTATTGCCGATGGCCGCGTGGATCAGGTCAAAGAACTCACCGGAGAACGGTTTGGTCCAGCCCGGCGAGTACAAAGACACGCGCCCGAAGCGGCGGCGCAAATCCAGTGGCAGGGCGCCATTGATCTTGGCCTGGGCGCGGATGGCGGCGCGTTCCAGCCGGTGGCCACCCCAGGAACGCACCATCCTCAGGCCGATGGTCACCGCTTCGATTTCTTCCTGATCAAACATCAAGGGCGGCATGTCATACGTTTTGTGCAGCACGTAGCCCATGCCGGCCTCGCCATCAATCGGCACGCCGGACGCCATCAGATCCTGAATATCGCGGTAAATGGTGCGGTCCGAGACTTCCAGTTTCTCTGCCAGCCAGCGGGCGGTGGTCAGCCGCCGGCCGCGCAGAAACTGCACAATCTGGAAAAGTCTGTCTGCGCGACGCATGAATTCTCCTGTCTGGAGCGGTCAACAAAAGCCAGCGAAGCGTTGCTGGCAAGGCGCGCGCGCCGACAGTGCGCGGTAGTACGCAACGCCGCCAGCAGGGTTTGGTTAACCGCGCCTAGCCGGCGTGGGAAAACAAGCCAACGCGATTGCCTTCGGAATCGATCATGCCGGCGATGTAGCCAATGCAATCGCCCAGAAAAACGGTCGGGAAATCCATCCTGCCCCCCGCGCGTTCCACCCGGCCCAGCACGCTATCGAGTTTTTCCGTGCCCACGTTCAGATAAGCGCGGGTCCCGCTGGCGCCCGGTTGCATGTGCGCAGCCTTGAACAGTGCGCCACCTGGCTGGTCTTCCGCGTGCGGGAAAATGGCCTGATCAGTGTCGCCAAAGGTTTCACGTTTGAGGTGGGTGTTAAACACCGCCTCATAAAAACGCACGGCGCGCTCCATGTCGGCCACTGCAATTTCAGTCCAGCAAAACGGATTTTGAATGGTGTTCATGATCGAGTCTCCTGTGTGCCTTGGTATGACGCCGGGATGGCGTGAGATGCAATTTACGCAGGGGCTACTGACACCATTCTGTCAGTAGTGTAGCGGGCATCCTGAAAATGGGCACAAACGCAGAGCACTTTTACGCAGGCAGGGACCGGTTAGCCCGGGAGGGGAGGCCGGGCTTCACGTTCCAGCCAGGCAAGGCAGACCGAAACCAGTTGCTCTGGCAGCAGGCGTAGCATCCGCGCGGAAGGATTGCCCTCCAGCAACAGGTGGATCGGGCCGATCATGATGCCGGCAAACATGAACGTCACCGTGGCAACGTCGTCAAACCGTGCATCGGCGGCGGTTTCCAGCATGGCTTGCAGCGCCGCACGGTTGCGTTCTTTGATGGTGAGCACGTACTCGCGGGAATCCAGTTCTGCAGCGACGGCAAACAGCGCACGGGACTCGGCCAGGTTCTCGGTCTTGATCTGCACAAAGGCGGTGACAATGGTGCGGACCATCTGCGCCAGGCAGGCACCGCGTACCGACAACGCGGCGTCTTCCACGGTTTTGGCGACCCGATCCAGATGCCGTTGCAGTACCGCAAACAGCAAGGCCTGCTTTTGCGGGTAATACTGATACAGCGTGCCGACAGAGACACCCGCGCGCTCGGCCACGCGGATGGTGGTCAGACGCGGCAAGCCTTCTGCCAGCAAAACCTGAATAGTGGCTTCAAAAATGGCATCAACTGTCGCTTGCGAACGGGCCTGTCGTGGCTGTTTGCGGGCATCGAGGCCGGGGGTGGTGTCTGTGCGCATATGCGAATACAAATTCTGAAGGATTATTCGTATTCTAGACGCAGCTTGACTCACTTTCACCAGGAGTATTTTTCATGACCAAAGCAACACACGCTGGCGTGTTCCAGTTGGGTAGCCGTTCTGTCACACGCATGGGGTACGGCGCCATGCAACTGGCCGGTCCGCAGGTCTTTGGTCCGCCCAGGGATCATGCCGGGGCATTGGCCGTACTGCGTGCCGCCATTGAAAGCGGCATCAACCATATTGATACCAGCGACTTTTATGGCCCGCACATCACCAATCAGATCATCCGGGAAGCGCTGCACCCCTATGGCGATGACCTGACCATTGTCACGAAGGTGGGCGCAAAACGCGGCAGCGATGGGTCCTGGAATGTGGCGAACTCAGCCGCAGAGCTGGAATCTGCCGTGCACGACAATCTGCGTAATCTGGGGCTGGACGTGCTGGATGTGGTCAATCTGCGCCTGATGTTCAGCACCCACGGCCCGGCCGAGGGTGATCTGGAACCGCAACTGACGGCGCTGGCAGAACTGCAGGCCAAGGGTTTGATCCGCCACATTGGCCTGAGCAATGTGCTGCCGGAACAGGTGGTGCAAGGGCGCTCGATTACTGACATTGTCTGCGTGCAGAACATGTACAACCTGGCACACCGGCACGACGATGCACTGATCGACAGCCTTGCCGCTGACGGTATTGCGTATGTGCCGTTCTTCCCGCTGGGCGGCTTTTCGCCGCTGCAGGCCGACGCACTCAACCACGCTGCAGAACAATGCAAGGCGACGCCCATGCAGGTGGCGCTGGCCTGGCTGTTGCAGCGCTCGCCCAATATTCTGCTGATTCCGGGAACATCTTCGGTGACGCATCTGCAGCAGAATATTGCGAGCGTTGATCTGCAATTGCCGGCAGAGCTGCTGGCCTCATTGGAGGGTATTGGCGCTGTGCCGGCTTGATGGGCTGGGGTGTGTGGTTGCACTAAACCAAAAAACCCGGCAGATTGCCGGGTTTTTTTGTCTGCGGACCGTCGCATTCAGCCGGTCAGCACTTCAATGTGGTACATGCCCCACGGACAAGCCGCATAGCGATCCGGCAGGGGCTTGGCGGTCATTTCCGGGAAGCTGTCTGGCGCATAAACACCCCACAGCGGGCCAAGGCCACCCAGCGGAATCGGCTTGCCATCGATATGCGTCGCGACGATGTAGCGGTACTTGCGGATATCGCCCAGCGACACCCCGGCCGCGTAGCCATCAATCGCCCGCAGCAATACCTTGGTGCCGTCCCGGGTGGGGGCGCCGGCAGTTGCCAGCAATTGCGCCAGATACGGGCCCTTGAGTACGTGCGGTTTGCCGTCGTATTCCAGCGTGGCGGTGATTTCGACCAGCGGCATTTTCAGCAGATCCGCCCAGGTCAGCGCCCAGGCCGAGTTGAAATGCACGTTCTGCTTTTTCAGCAACTGATCAAAGACCGGATCAAGCGCGCCGCGATTGCTGCGGGTAATGGCACCAGAAACCGTCAACAACACCGGGGCAGGGGTGGCCGGTTCCGGCGCGGGGGCGGGTTTTTCCTTTTTGCGGGCGAGGGCCGGCGTTGCCGCACCTGCTACCAGCGCTGCACCTGCAGCCAGAAACGCTCTCTTATCCATATTGCCCCTGTGCCCGTTCGCATGGCCGGCCCATGCCAAACCTGGTATTAAACCACGATCCGGGAGACTGCCGGATTTTTTGCCGCGGGCAAGTACATGGCGCCTAGTCCGTTTGGCCTAGTCCGCCTGGTTCTTATGCAGTGTTCATGGCGTGCTTGTGGCCAGTTATGCATCTGGCTTGCCGATCGTACCCTTGGCGGTGTCTATCCAATATTCCATCGTCACAGGCCAGTCATCATGTCATCGTCTGCCGTCATATCCCGCTGGGAGCCTGAAAATCAGGCGTTCTGGCAACAATCGGGTGAGCAGATTGCCAAGCGCAATCTGTGGATTTCCATTCCCTGTCTGCTGCTTGCGTTTTCGGTCTCCATCATGTGGAGCATCGTGGTCCTGAAAATGCCGTTGATTGGCTTTCAGTACAGCAAAGACCAACTGTTCTTGCTGACCGCGCTGCCCATGTTGTCGGGCGCAACGCTGCGGATTTTCTACAGCTTTATGCCCTCAATCCTGGGCGGGCGTAAATGGACCACTATTTCCACCGCGTCTTTGCTGATCCCGGCCATCTGGCTGGGTATGGCGGTGCAAGATGCCACCACGCCGTTTTCGGTGATGCTGGTGATTGCGCTGCTGACCGGTCTGGGTAGCGGCAACTTTGCCAGCTCCATGGCCAATATTGCGTATTTTTTCCCCAAGAGCCAGAAAGGCTATGCCAATGGGATGAATGCCGGTCTGGGTAATCTGGGCGTGTCTGTGGCGCAGTTTGTCATGCCGCTGGTCATTACCGGTGGCATGTTTGCCGCCTTCGGGGGCGATGCGCAGACCTACACCAAAGACGGGGTCGAACATCAGATCTGGCTACAAAATGCTGCGTTTATCTGGGTGCCGTTCATTATTGCGTCGAGCGTGGCCGCCTGGTTTGGCATGAACGACCTGTCCAGTGCCAAGGCGTCGTTCTCTGAACAAGCCGTGATTTTCCGTCGTAAAGACAACTGGCTGATGTGCTGGTTGTATCTGGGTACCTTTGGCAGCTTTATTGGCTTCTCTTCCGGTTTTGCGCTGCTGTCCAAGACGCAGTTCCCCAATATTGATGTCACCAGCTTTGTGTTCATTGGTCCGTTGATTGGTGCGCTGGTGCGCCCGATGGGGGGCTGGGTATCGGACAAGATTGGTGGTGCCCGGGTGACCGCCGGTATCTTTGCCGGCATGATCGTGGCGGTGATTGCGGTGCTGTCTTTCCTGCCGGATGCGGGTTCTGCCGGTAATTTCTGGGGCTTCTTTATCTCCTTCCAGTTCCTGTTTGTTCTGGCCGGGATTGGTAACGGTTCGACCTACCGCATGATCCCGACCATTTTCCTGACTACGGCCCAGCGTGAAGCAAAGCAGAGGGGGATTTCTGCGACTGAGGCTGAACACAATGGCACGCGTGAGTCTGCTGCGGCCGGCGGGTTTATCAGTGCAATTGGTGCTTACGGTGGCTTCCTGATCCCGCAATTGTTTGGTTTTTCCATGAAAACCACGGGTGCAGCCGAAACCGCGTTGTATGTGTTGATGGTGTTCTATGTCAGTTGCTTGCTGCTGACGCTGTGGCGTTACGCGCGCAAGTCTTCCGCCATGCCGTGTTGATTGACGGTTTGACCCAACAAAAAAGCGCCTCTGCAGGCGCTTTTTTGTTGGGTGTCATGTTGTACCTTAGTGGCCGTGTTGCACCACATCTTCACCGGCCTTGGTGATCTGAAAGCCGTAGATGGGTTTGGCCTCGATCAGCGGCGGTTCTACATCAAGCAAGTTGCGCACTTGCTGGAAATCCAGATTGATGGATTTGCCCGCAGCGGCTTCGCGCAGGATTTCATAGTCCTGGGTGGTCAGATCAGCCAGCGTCGTCATGGTGTTCTCCCTTGCAAGTGGTTTGGCCGACCGGGTCACATTGACGTGATACCCGTAACCGGCTCAGGCGTTGCCATTTAACCGCACTGCGCTGCGCAACAATGCCATGGGCACTCTCATTTGCTTGTCGGACAAATACCGACTGCCATTTGGGGGAGGCCGGATTCAGCCAGGCGGCGTGTCGTGGCAAGATCAAATGGCACACACTGTGACCAGGAGGGCTGTCATGCGCAAAGCACACACCAAAAAAGTCTGGCTACTGGCGATATTGATGCTGCTGGCCGCTGTGGCCGTGGCCCAGACTCCGGGTCAGAGTCTGCTGGCCAGTTATCAGACCCTGGCGCCGCGCCTGGAACACAATCAGTTTGGCCAGCCGCTGGTGCTTCAATCCACCCAGACCGACAAGACGCTCAAGGGTGAAATCTACGCCGTGGTCGATCACCCGTTTGGCGAATTCAAGGCCGGGGTCAATGACGCAGGCAACTGGTGCGACATTCTGATCCTGCATCTGAATATCAAGTACTGCCACAAAGGCGCCAGGCCGGATCAACTCGTGGTGTTTGTGGGGCGCAAGTTTGACCAGCCATTGTCCGATGCGCACGAGCTTGATTTTGCCTGGCATGCCGACCCGGATGATGAGGCGTATTCACACGTGACGCTGGTGGCACCGAACGGCCCGCTCAGTACCCATGATTATCGCATCAGTCTGGAGTCTGCCCCGCTGGATGCTGGACACACCTTTGTGCATCTGTCTTATTCGTATGGCTATGGCCTGACCGCCAAACTGGCCCTGCAGACCTATCTGAACACGTTGGGTAGCGACAAGGTGGGTTTTACCACGGTGGATGGTCAGCCGGTGGGGGGCGTGCGCGGGTTGGTGGAGCGCAATACCATCCGTTATTACCTGGCGATTGAATCCTGGTTGTCCGCACCGCAACCGGAAGCACGCATGCTTAACTGGTTCACCGCAACCGAGCGTTACCCGCGGCAATTGCATGAAATGGCGCAGGACGAATACATGAACATGAAGCGCAACGAATATCGCCGCCAGCAAAAGCCGCTTGATAGTTAGATGGCGTTAGATGGGTTTGGAGGGCGCGATCAGAGTTCGTCGTCCGCCGGGAACAAACCCACCACGCCGCTGAGCGTGCGCCGCCACAAACCGGCGCCCGGCTCGCTGGTCCAGGTTTCATCTTTGCCATCTTCCTGGCCTATCCAGCGCAATTGCCGGCTTTGTGGCGTGTCATCTGGCCGGCGTGGCGGGGCCAGTTCCAGCTTGTAGCTGTATTTGGGGGTGGCCGCCTGGTCATACAGATAGGCGACTTGTTGCGCCAGTTCCGGGTTCTTGATCAACACCGCCTGTTCGGTATTGAGGTTGACGGAGCGCGGGTCCAGGTTGAACGAGCCAATCATCAGGATTTGCCGGTCCACCACATAGGCCTTGGTGTGCAGGCTGGCGCGGGATGACCCGGTAGAGAGCGCCGCGCCATGTACGCCGGCCACCGGCCGGAATTCATGCACTTCTACCCCGCTGGCAATCAGTGCCTTGCGATATTTTCGCCATGCCGAATGCACGGCTGCCACGTCGGTCGAGGCCAGGGAGTTGGTCAGCACTTTCACCGCCACACCGCGCTGTTCCATCTGTCCCAGAAATTGGGTGCCGCCATCCCGTGGCACAAAGTAGGCCGACATGATGATGAACTCGTGCTGCGCCAGTTGGGCTGCCAGCAACAGCCCTTTACCTGGTTTGCTGCCGGTCTGGGCATCCGCATCTGCTTCGACTTTATCCGGGTTGTCTGCGGCCAGCCAGGCTTGCGCCCAGATCAGATTGCGGGTGGCTTTGCCCAGAAACGCGTTGGCGCTGGCGGCGTCCGGCACCGGCATTTGCGCCGGTTCTTTCTTGTCAGCCGGCGGGGGCGGGGCGTTGCCGCCGTTTTGCCAGCCGGTAATGGCCTCCTGGCTGGGTGGGCGGGGTTCCAGCGCGGGGAGCGGATAGCTCTCCTTGCTGTTCCAGTAGTGATCAAACGTGGTTCCCAGTTTGCCGGGCAACTGGCCCGCCGCCAGCACATCCAGATCCCGGAAATTCATGTCTGGGCGCGCATCAAAATACTGATCGGCCAGATTGCGGCCACCCACGATCGCCAGTACACCATCGGCAATCAGGGATTTGTTGTGCATGCGCCGTTCCAGATGGTCGTAATCGGCAATCAGGGCCCCGGCGCGGGCAAACATGGAGCGCCCACCCGTGGTGAGCGGGTTGAAGACGCGTACTTCAAAATTGGGCTGCACCGCCATGATGGCAAGCATGCCATCGGGCTTGTCCAGATTCAGATCATCCAGCAGCAAGCGTACCCGCACACCCCGGCGTGCGGCGGCGGCCAGGGCATTCAGGATGACCGTCCCGGTGTGGTCTTGCAGCGCGGTGTAGTACTGCAGGTCCAGCGAGGTGCGCGCCTGCTGGATCAAGGCCAGGCGCGCCTCAAACGCTTCTTGCCCGTGTACCAGCAAATAAAAGCCGGATTGATCCGCGTGGGTGGCGGCGGCGGCCGTCACGCTTTGGCCCAGTGGCCCTTGGGTATCAGCAGCCAGGGCGTGGCTAGCCGGACGATCAAAATCGCTAAGTGGCGCGCGGGTGGCGCAACCGGCCATGGCCAGCAAGAGCAACAGAATACACAAACGCCATCGATGGGCCATGGACTGGACCTGGGGTCAGGGTGAACCGGCAATTGCACCAGCGTGCTCTGAACCATAGTCGCTTTGTCTGGCCCGCGCTGTCGGCGCCGCGCCTGAGGGCGTGTCCGCCACCACGTACCTGGCCAAAAGAACTAGTCCGGCTAGCCCTTCCTGCCATGCCAGGCCCGCCCACCGACGAATATCGGCCTTTTCCCCCGAGGCATAGCATTGGTTGCAATAGGCGCGATCCGCGCCCGTCACCAGATAGATAAAAACGGGGTTCGCATGAGTCACCTGATCGACCGCTTGAAATTCTTCTCCCGTACCCGCGATACCTTCTCCAATGGCCACGGTGCAGTGGTCAATGAAGACCGCAAGTGGGAAGACGGTTACCGCAACCGCTGGACGCATGACAAGATTGTGCGCTCCACGCACGGTGTGAACTGCACCGGTTCCTGTTCCTGGCGCGTGTTCGTCAAGAACGGCCTCATTACGTGGGAACTGCAACAGACCGACTACCCGCGTACCCGTCCTGACCTGCCCAATCACGAACCGCGCGGCTGTCCACGCGGTGCGTCTTACTCCTGGTATGTGTATTCGGCCCAGCGCGTGAAATACCCGATGCTGCGCGGCCGCCTGGCCAGCCTGTGGCGCGAAGCCCGTCAGACCATGGCTCCCATCGAGGCCTGGCATTCCATTGTCTCTGACAAAGCCAAGTCGGATAGCTACAAGCAAGTGCGCGGCCTGGGTGGTTTTGTGCGCAGTAACTGGGACGAAGTGACGGAAATGATCGCCGCCGCCAACGCCTACACCATCAAGGAATACGGCCCGGATCGCGTGGTGGGGTTCAGCCCGATTCCGGCCATGAGCATGGTCAGCTATGCCGCTGGTGCGCGTTACCTGGGTCTGATTGGCGGCGTGCCATTGAGTTTCTACGACTGGTATTGCGACCTGCCGCCGGCCAGTCCGCAAGTCTGGGGCGAACAGACCGATGTGCCGGAATCGGCCGACTGGTACAACTCCACCTACCTGATGGTCTGGGGCTCCAACATCCCCATGACCCGCACGCCGGACGCGCACTTCTACACTGAAGTCCGTTACAAGGGCACCAAGACCGTCGCCGTCTCCAGCGACTTTGGCGAAATGGCCAAGTTTGGCGATATCTGGCTGGCCCCCAAGCAAGGCACGGATGCCGCGCTGGCGCTGGCCATGGGCCACGTGGTGCTCAACGAGTTCCACAAGAACGGCAAATCTGACTACTTCCGTGATTACGGCAAGCAGTACACCGACTTCCCCATGCTGGTCACTCTGCGCGAACAAGGCGAAGGCTTTACGCCGGATTATTTCCTGCGTGCATCCATGTTGCCGGGTGATCTAAATGAAGAGAAAAACCCGGACTGGAAAACCGTGCTGGTCGACGCCAATACAGGCGCGCTGGCCGTACCCAATGGCACGATTGGTTCGCGCTGGCATGAAGAAGGCGCAAAGAAAGGCAAGTGGAACCTGGAACTGAAAAACCTGGCCGATGGCAGCCAGATTGATCCGCTGCTGAGCCTGAAAGGCCAGTCCGATGACATCGTCAGTGTGGGGTTTGACTACTTTGGCGGTGACAAGGATGACCTGCTGTTCCGCAATGTCCCGGCTCGCCGCGTCACGCTGAAAGACGGCAGCACCGCGCTGGTCGCCACCGTGTATGACCTGATGCTGGCCAACTACGGCGTGGATAACGGTCATGGCGGCGGCAATGTCGCGACCTCTTACGACGATGACATTGCCTACACCCCGAAATGGCAAGAGCGCCACACCGGTGTAAAGGCTGCCGACGTGATCACCGTTGGCCGCGAGTTCGGCCAGAACGCGCATGATACTCATGGCAAGAGCATGGTGGTGGTGGGCGCAGCGTTGAACCACTGGTTTAACAATGACATGACCTATCGCGGCATCATCAACTTGCTGATGATGTGTGGCTGCGTGGGCCAAAGTGGCGGCGGCTGGGCCCACTATGTGGGTCAGGAAAAACTGCGCCCGCAACCGGGCTGGACGCCGCTGGCCTTTGGTCTGGACTGGAATCGCCCGGTGCGCCAGATGAACGGCACCAGCTTTTTCTATGCCCACACCAGCCAATGGCGCCATGAAAAACTCGGCGTCACTGAAATCCTCGGGCCCAAGGCCAAAGCCGGCCAGTACGAGCATATGGCGTTGATCGATTTCAACGCCAAAGCCGAGCGCATGGGCTGGCTGCCGTCGGCCCCGCAGCTGGAAACCAACCCGCTGGACATCACGCGTCAGGCAAACGCTGCTGGTGTCGATCCGGTGCAGTTTGCGGTGGAAGGCTTGAAGGCCGGCACGCTCAATATGAGCTGCGAAGATCCGGACAACCCCAAGAATTTCCCGCGCAATCTGTTTGTATGGCGCTCCAACTTGCTGGGTTCTTCCGGCAAGGGGCACGAGTACTTCCTCAAGTATTTGCTGGGCACCCAGAACGCCGTGTTTGATGACGAAAGCACCGGCATCAAACCGACTGATGTGAAGGTCCGCCCGGCGGCGGAAGGCAAGCTGGACCTGTTGACCGTGCTGGATTTCCGCATGTCGACCACCTGCCTGTACGGCGACATCGTGTTGCCGACCGCCACGTGGTACGAGAAGGACGACTTGAATACGTCTGACATGCACCCGTTCATTCACCCGCTGAGTGAAGCGGTGCAACCGCTGTGGCAATCGAAGACGGACTGGGAAATCTACAAGGCCATTGCCAAAAAATTCACCGAGATCGCCGGTCCATATCTGGGTGTGCAAAAAGACCTGGTGCTGACCCCGCTGATGCATGACAGCCCGGCCGAACTGGGGCAGCCGTTTGAGCCCAAAGACTGGAAATACGGCGAGTGTGATCTGATCCCGGGCAAAACCGCGCCGAACATGGCCGTGGTGGAGCGCGACTACACCCGCATCTATGAGAAGTTCACCACCATTGGCCCGCTGCTGAAAAACGTGAACAACGGCGGCAAGGGTATTTTCTGGAAAACCGGCCACGAGATCGACGAACTGGCCGCACTGAACGGCGTGGCGGCCAATGGCCAGCCCAAGCTGGAAACCGCTATCGACGCGGCCGAGATGATCCTGACCCTGGCACCAGAAACCAACGGCCATGTGGCGGTGAAATCCTGGCAAGCGTTGTCTGAAGTCACCGGCCGTGATCACACGCATCTGGCCGCCGGGCGCGAGCATGAAAAAATCCGCTTCCGCGATGTACAAGCCCAGCCGCGCAAGATCATCAGCTCGCCCACCTGGTCTGGCATTGAAAGTGAAGAAGTCAGCTACAACGCCGGCTACACCAACGTGCATGAGCTGATCCCATGGCGCACGCTGACCGGCCGCCAGCAGTTCTACCAGGATCACCGCTGGATGCTCGATTTCGGTGAAGGCTTCTGTGTGTACAAGCCGCCAGTTGATCTGAAAACCGTCGCTCCCATGCTGGGCAAAGTGCCCAATGGCGAGCCGGAGATCGTGCTCAACTTCATCACCCCGCACCAGAAGTGGGGCATTCACTCCACGTACTCCGACAACCTGCGCATGCTGACGCTCAGCCGTGGCGGCCCGCACGTGTGGCTGTCGGAAGGGGATGCGAAAAAGGCCGGCATTGTCGACAACGACTGGATTGAAGTCTTCAACAGCAACGGCACGTTGACCGCCCGCGCCGTGGTCAGCCAGCGCGTGCCCGACGGCATGACGTTGATGTACCACGCGCAGGAAAAGATCGTGAACGTGCCGGGCGCCGAAACCAGTGGCAAGCGCGGCGGTATTCACAACAGCGTGACCCGTACCGTGACCAAACCTACGCACATGATCGGCGGCTACGCCCAGCAAGCCTACGGCTTTAACTACTACGGCACAGTCGGCGCCAACCGCGACGAGTTTGTCATTGTCCGGAAAATGCAAAAGGTCGATTGGCTTGAGGGCGAACTGAAGGGAGAAAACAAATGAGAATCCGTGCCCAAGTAGCCATGGTGCTCAATCTGGACAAGTGCATTGGCTGTCATACCTGTTCGGTGACTTGTAAAAACGTCTGGACCAGTCGTGACGGTGTGGAATACGCCTGGTTCAACAACGTTGAAACCAAACCCGGCATTGGTTACCCGAAAGAATGGGAAAACCAGAAGAAGTGGAATGGTGGCTGGAAGCGTTTGCCCAGCGGCAAGATCGAACCTCGCCAGGGCGGCAAGTTGCGCATTCTGGCGCAGATGTTTGCCAACCCCAATCTGCCGGAAATTGACGACTACTACGAGCCGTTTACCTACGATTACGAGCACCTGCAGAACGCCAAAGAATCGCAAACCCCGCCCACGGCCCGGCCCGTCTCGGTCATCACCGGCAAAAAGATGGAGAAAATCCATTGGGGCCCGAACTGGGAAGACGATCTGGGCGGCGAGTTTAGTCAGCGCAGCAAGGACATGCTGTTTGAGAACGTGCAAAAGGAGATGTACAGCACGTTCGAGAACACGTTCATGATGTATTTGCCACGCCTGTGTGAACACTGCCTGAATCCGGCCTGTGTGGCGTCTTGCCCGTCCGGTTCCGTGTACAAGCGGGAAGACGACGGCATTGTGCTGGTTGATCAGGACAAGTGCCGTGGCTGGCGGATGTGTGTGTCCGGCTGTCCGTACAAGAAGATTTACTACAACTGGCAGTCCGGCAAGGCCGAGAAATGCACCTTCTGCTTCCCGCGTATTGAAGGCGGCCAGCCGACCGTGTGTTCCGAATCTTGCGTGGGCCGTATCCGCTATCTGGGCGTGATGCTGTACGACGCCGACCAGATTGAAAGCGCTGCCTCGGTCGAAAACGTACAAGACCTCTACGCGGAACAACTGAAGCTGTTCCTTGATCCGCATTCGGCTGAAGTTCAGGCCGAAGCGCTCAAGCAAGGTATTCCGCAATCATGGCTGGATGCTGCCATCAAATCGCCGGTCTACAAGATGGCGATGGAGTGGAAGATTGCGTTCCCGTTGCACCCGGAATACCGCACCTTGCCGATGGTCTGGTATGTGCCGCCGCTTTCACCCATCCAGTCGGCGGCGGAGTCCGGTTTGCTGGGCAAGAACGGCATCCTGCCGGATGTGAGTGAGCTGCGCATTCCGCTCAAATACCTCGCCAATCTGTTGACTGCGGGAGATGAAAAACCGGTGCTGGATGCGCTGGAACGCATGCTGGCCATGCGTGCCTATATGCGTGACAAGTCGGTGCATCAGACTGAAAACCTGGATGTGCTCAAACAGGTTGGACTGACCAAAGCCCAGGTCGATGAAATGTACAAAGTGATGGCCATTGCCAATTACGAAGACCGCTTCGTCATCCCCTCCAGTCACAAAGAACAGGTGGAAGACAGTTTCAACGACAAGGCAGCCTGCGGCTTTACCTTTGGCAACGGCTGCTCGGGTGGCGTCTCGACCGAAGGTTTGTTTGGTCAGCGTAAGCAGGGCAGCACCATCTTTGTGGATATGCCCAAATCCCGCAAAAACAAATCGGAGGTGCAGTCATGAATATGCGCATTCCACAAACCCTGCATTTCCAGGTGATGTCCGCCCTGTTGCAGTACCCGGAGCAAGACCTGCTGGAGGCACTGCCGGAGCTGGATGGCTTGTTGACCCTGGCGCCAGATGGCCTGCGCGTGAAACTGGCGCCGCTGTTTGCGCATCTGCGCACGCATTCACTGATCGCCGCGCAAGAGGTCTATGTCGACACCTTTGATCGGGGCCGCAAGTATTCCCTGCATCTGTTTGAACACATCCACGGCGAAAGCCGTGACCGTGGCCCGGCCATGGTTGATTTGATGGATGCCTACAAACAGCACGGCTTTCAGGTGGAGGCCAGCGAACTGCCGGACTTCCTGCCCCTGTTGCTGGAGTTTCTGGGCGGCGTTGAACAAGAGGTGGCGCTGTCGTTCCTGAACGAAGCCATTCATGTGATTGCGGTGATTGGCGAGCGTCTGGCCGAGAAAAACTCACCCTACGCCTGTGTGTTTAACGTGCTGGTCAGCCTGGCCACAGTCAAACCGCTACCGTTGGTCCAGCCGCCAGTGCGGGATATGGACGAGGCCATGGAAATGTTCGGCCCCAGCGCAGACGGGATTGAGCCGCTGCTCAAGCCCGGTGCCACACAAAGCATTCAGTTCTATCCGCGCCAGCAAGCGCGGCCGGCCGCATAAGGGGAGGGCATCAATATGAATCAGTTTTTCTTCGGTATTTACCCCTACATCGGGCTGACCGTATTCCTGTTTGGCAGCCTGGTGCGCTTTGAGCGTGAGCAGTACACCTGGCGCAGTGAATCCACTCAACTGATCCGCCGTGGACAGTTACGCCTGGGCTCCTATCTGTTTCATATCGGCATCTTGATGGTGTTTCTGGGTCATCTGGGTGGTTTGCTCACACCGATCTGGATCTGGGACGCGTTGGGTGTGCCGCACAGCGTAAAACAAATGATCGCCATGGCGGCGGGGGGCGTATTCGGCAGCATGGCGCTGGTGGGCCTGCTGGTGTTGTTGCACCGTCGCTTTAGTGATGAGCGGCTGAAAGCATTGACGCACTGGCGCGACAAACTGACCCTGGGGTGGATTCTGGTCACCTTGTTGCTGGGGCTGTCGACCATTTTGGTGTCCAAAGACCACCTTGACGGTCACATGATGACGCTGTTTATGGAATGGGCGCAGCGCATCCTGACCTTCCGCGGCGGTGCGGCCGAGTTGATTGCAGAGGCGCCGCTGATCTTCAAGCTGCATATGTTTATGGGCATGACGCTGTTTGTGATCTTCCCGTTTACCCGGCTGGTTCATATCTGGAGTGGTTTTGGTGCTGCCAGTTATGTGACCCGTGCCTGGCAAGTGGTGCGGCCACGCAGTTAAGCCCCGGGGTAGGGTGGATTTGGAACGCAGTGACAATCCACCGTTGCATTGGTGGATTGTCGCCAAGGCTCCGAATCCACCCTACAGACGGCGTGCGTATTGCCGCAATGCAATCCCGTCATATCAATCAGCATGTAAAAGTCATAAAATGAAGACTTGTTTGCAGGGGACCCAATGAACGCACCATTGCGCCAGATTCAGACCAGTACGCCCGTCCTGACCGACCGCTTTGGCCGGACAGTGGATTACGTGCGGCTATCGGTGACTGATCGCTGCGATCTGCGTTGCTCTTACTGCATGCCCAAAGGTTTTCACGGCTTTGAAGAGCCGGCGCACTGGCTCACCTTTGCCGAGATCGAACGGTTGATGGGCGCGTTTGCCCGCCTGGGTGTCGGGCGTGTGCGCCTCACTGGTGGCGAACCTTTGCTCCGCCGCAACCTGCCAGAACTGGCCGCGCGGCTCAAAGCGTTGCCCGGCCTGTTTGACTTGTCCCTTTCCACCAACGCCACGCAACTGTCACGCCACGCTCATGCTTTGCGTGCGGCCGGCGTGGACCGCCTCAATATCAGCCTCGATACGCTGGATGGCGCCTGTAACGCGCACATTACCGGCCGCGATACATTTGATGCGGTCATGCAAGGCATCCACGCGGCACGGGCTGAAGGCTTTGCCCCGATCAAGCTCAACATGGTGGCCATGAAGGGGGTAAATGACCATGAGATTGAACGCATGGCCGAGTTCGCCATGGCGCACGGTTTCATCCTGCGTTTGATCGAAGCCATGCCCATGGGCCAGACCGGGCGCAATGCCCAATATCTGGATCTGGGCCCGGTGCGTGAGCAATTGATACAGCGTTTTGGGCTGGAGCCAGAAGTCACCGAACTGGGCGGCGGCCCGGCCCGTTACTGGAAAACGCCGGACGGCGCCGGCCAGATCGGTTTTATCACCCCGATTTCCCAGCATTTTTGCGCCACCTGTAACCGCGTGCGGTTGGCCGTGGATGGCACGCTGTATATGTGCCTGGGCCAGGAAGAAAAGTTTGAATTCCGCCCGCTGCTGCGCGGTGGTGCGACGGATGCCGAGCTGGAAGCCGCCATCCGCGAAGCCATTGAACTCAAGCCAGAGCGTCACGAGTTCCGCGAGCAGCCCGGCAAGATTGTGCGTTTCATGTCGCAAACGGGGGGTTGATGCGGCGTGTCTTTGGTCTGGTCGGTAGTTCCGGCAGCGGCAAGACCACCTTGCTGGAAAAACTGATCGCCACTTTCACCGCCCGCGGCGTCAGTGTGAACGCCATCAAACATTCTCACCATGACATCGAGCTAGAACCGTCCGGCAAGGACAGCGCCCGTTTTCGCGCGGCTGGTGCGGCGGAGGTCATGGTGGTTTCTCCGTTTCGCTACGCCATTTTTCATGAACTGCGTGACGAGCCCGAGCCGGAGATCGCCACCCAACTGGCCCGGCTGGGGCCGGCGCAACTGACGCTGGTTGAGGGTTTTCGGCGCCACTCCTTCCCCAAACTGGAAGTCTGGCGTAGCGCAAACGGCAAGCCGCCGCGTTTTGTCGATGATCCGTCCATTATTGCCTTCGTCAGTGATGACTTGTCGCCCGTGCCGCATGAGCTGGCATGTTTCGGGCTGGAAGAGGTCACCGCCATTGCGGATTTCATCTTGCAGTCGGCGCCAGAAATTGCCTGACGCGGGCTGGGCCGCATCGTGAGAATAACCGTGTCGGACTTGAAACCAGAAACTGTCGCAGAACGTTATCAACTGCCGCTGCGCCGCCAGTTATCCATGCGCGTGCTGGCGCTGTTGTTGGCGGCACTGGCCGTCGGCCTGATGGCGATTGGCATCACGCTGTATCTGTCCTGGCAACTGGAAGGCGGTGGCGCGGCCATTAACGCGGCTGGCAGCCTGCGTATGCGCACTTACCGCATGGCGCTGACGCTGGAACATTACGCCGCGACCAAAGACCCGCAGCTTGCGACCAAACTGCGGGCAGAAGACGCGGATTTTCGACAGACGCTGGCGTTATTGCGCAATGGCGATGTGCGCAGACCGTTGTATCTGCCCGATTCGCCCAGCGTGCGCCAGCAATTTTCCGGTATTGAACAAGATTATGATCGCCTGACCCGCCGCTGGTTTGTACCTATAGAGGCGGGTGGGGCGCTGACCGACTGGCAGGTGTTCCGGGCGGATACCGATCAGTTTGTGGAGCGTATCAACCTGCTGGTGCTGTCGATTGAGCAACTGAACACACGCCGCACCCTGTGGTTGCGCTCCTCGCAGATGTTTCTGGTCGGGCTGGCCATTGTCGGGGCATTTACCCAGGTTTACCTGATGTTCCTCCTGATCTTCCGCCCGCTGGGGCGGCTGCGGCACGGCATTGCGCGTATGACACGCAAAGACTTTACCGTGCGGTTGCCGGTGGAGTCGCGCGATGAGTTTGGCGAAGTGCAACGCAGTTTCAACCACATGGCAGACCGCCTGGAAGAATCCTATGGTTCGCTGGCGCAGCGGGTGGAAGAGAAAACCGCCGAACTGAACGCCCAAAATGGCGAACTCTCTCTACTGTACGATGTGGTGGCCTTTGTAAACCGGCCGCAAACCTCGCAAAGCCTGTGTCAGGGCGTGCTGGAACGCTTGCTTGCCTGGTTTGGCGCGGATGCCGGTAGCGTGCGGGTCATTGATCCGCTCAATCAATCGGCGTGGTTGATGACCAGTGTCGGTTTGCCGGCTTCCTTGCAAGAGGCGGAAATCTGCCGCCGGCATGAAGGCTGCTATTGTGCCCCGGCGCGCAAGGGCGAAGTGGTGCTGGTCCAGATGCGCCCGCACCCGCTGCAACCGCAATCGGTCTGTGCCGAAGCAGGCTTCCTGCAGGTCAGCGCGTTTCCGATCAGTGCAGGCGACAATCATCTGGGCGTGATTACCTTGCACTTTGCTGATAAACGCGAGGTCTCGGAACGGGAAACCCAGTTGTTGACCACGCTGGGTCAGCACCTTGGGATCGCGCTGGATAATTTGCGGCTGGCCGCGCGCGACAAAGAACTGGCCGTCTCGGAGGAGCGCAACCTGATGGCGCAAGGCTTGCACGACAGCATTGCCCAGGGGCTGAGCTTTTTGAATCTGCAAGTGCAAATGCTGGATGACTCACTCAAGCGTAACGCCACCACAGAAGCGCAAGACATCGTGCCCATGTTGCGAGCCGGCGTGACCGAAAGCTATGAAGATGTGCGAGAGCTGCTGCTCAATTTCAGAACCCGTTTGCAAGAGGGCGATTTGCCGGGCTCCATGCGCACGGTGATCGACAAGTTCCGCAAGCAAACCGGCATCGCCGCGGCCCTGACCATTACCGGCGAGGGCCGGCCGTTGTTGGCAGATCAGCAATTGCAACTGCTGTTTATCCTGCAAGAAGCGCTATCCAATGTGCGCAAGCATTCACAAGCCACCCAGGTAGAGGTCACACTGCATAACGACACGCCGCTGCGCCTGGTCATCCAGGACAACGGCCGTGGCTTTGACGAAGCAGAAATGGCCCGCCGGGCTGAACGGCATGTGGGCTTGAACATCATGCGTGAGCGGGCCGAACGGCTGGGCGCGCAGCTGGACTTTATCAATGAGCACGGGGTGAGCGTGGTTCTGACCATGCATCGCGCCACAACCACCGTTTTAGAGGGAGAGGGCGCCAATGCCTGAGCCGGTTCGCGTATTGCTGGTGGACGATCACACCTTGTTTCGCAGCGGTATCCGGCTGTTGCTGGGGCGTCAGCCTGACTTTGAAGTGGTCGGGGAAGCCGCTGATGGCGCAGAAGCCGTCAAACTGGCGCATGCACTCAAGCCGGATGTGGTGTTGCTGGACCTGAACATGCCCGGCCTGTCTGGCGTGGAAGCGCTTAGCCTGATGCTGCAAGATACGCCGACCCTGGCGGTGTTGATGCTTACTGTATCGGAAGACGCGGATGACCTGGCAACGGCACTGCGGGCCGGTGCGCGCGGTTATTTGTTGAAGAATATCGACGCGGACTTCCTGGTGAGTGCCATCCACCGTGCCTGTGCGGGCGAAGCGGTGGTGGCCGAGCCCATGACCGCCAAGCTGGTCCAGCAGTTTCGTGTGGCCAGCGCGACGCCGGCGGCCCCGCGAGAAGAAGACAAACTCACCCCGCGTGAGCGGGAAATCCTGGGTTACCTGGCGCTGGGCGAGGCCAACAAGGTGATCGCGCGCCGGCTGGACCTGGCCGAAAGCACGGTCAAGATTCATGTGCAGAACATCCTCAAGAAACTGGGGTTGTCCAGTCGTGTGCAAGCCGCCGTGTATGCCGTTGAGCACGGACTGGGCGCCAGTGAAGGCAACCATCTGTCTTGAATCGGGGTCGATAGTGCGGCAAGCGGGTTAACCCGGGCGGCCACCCCGCGTATATTGCGCACGCCTTTTCAAAACAGAAACGAAACCGGAATCATCCATGCCGCAAACCACACCCGCCGCAACTGGCGGCCTGTTCGAACGCCTTTTCAGGTTGCGCGAACATGGCACCGACGTGCGTACCGAGATCATTGCCGGTGCCACCACCTTTTTGACGATGGTGTACATCATCTTCGTCAATCCGCAGATTCTCTCTGCTGCCGGTATGGATACCCAGGCGGTCTTTGTCGTTACCTGCCTGATCGCTGCGATTGGCAGCATTGCCATGGGCTTTGTCGCCAACTTGCCGATTGCGCTGGCGCCCGCCATGGGGCTGAACGCTTTCTTCGCCTTTGTGGTGGTGGGTGGGCAACATCTGTCCTGGCAAGTGGGTATGGGTGCCATTTTCTGGGGTGCGGTGGGTTTCTTTTTGCTGACCATTCTGCGCATACGCTACTGGCTGATTGCCAGCATCCCGTTTGCCTTGCGCGCCGGGATTGGCGCAGGGATCGGCCTGATGATCGCCTTGATGGGCCTGCACAACGTCGGGATTGTCGTGGCCAGCCCGGCCACCATGGTGACTGTGGGTAACCTGACGTCCCTGCCGTGCGTGCTGGGCACGCTGGGCTTTTTCATCATTGCCATTCTGGCCGCGCGCGGTATTCATGCATCGGTGCTGATTGCCATTCTGGTCACCACCACGCTGGGCTTTCTGTTTGGTGACGTCAAATTTCACGGTGTGGCGTCGCTGCCGCCCGATATCAGCGGTGTATTTGGTCAACTGGCCATCAAAGATGCCTTCAGCCTTGGCATGGGGGCGGTGATTTTCTCCTTCATGCTGGTGAGCTTGTTTGACTCATCCGGCACGCTGATCGGGGTCGCGGGCAAGGCAGGGCTGGCCGACGAGCACGGCCGCTTCCCGCGCATGAAGCAAGCCTTGCTGGTCGATAGCTCGGCGTCCGTGCTGGGCGCATTCATGGGTACATCGGCCATTTCAACGTACATTGAAAGCTCGGCCGGGGTGTCGGTTGGTGGGCGTACCGGCCTTACCGCCGTGGTGACAGGCTTGCTGTTTGTGCTGGCCATCTTCTTCTCGCCCCTGGCGGCGATGGTGCCGGCTTATGCCGCGGCGGGTGCGCTGATTTTTGTCGGCGTGCTGATGACTGCGGAACTCAAACGCATTAACTGGGACGATATGACTGAAAGCGTGCCGGCCTTTATCACCGCCGTGATGATGCCGTTCTGCTTTTCAATCACGGAAGGGATTGCTGGCGGGTTTATTGCGTATTGCGTCATGAAAGCGGGCACAGGGCGCTGGCGCGAGATCCGTTTGCCGGTGCTGGTCGTCGCTGTATTGTTCCTGGTGAAATTCATCATGGATGGCGGGCACTGACAGTGCTACTGCGCACGCACATCCTGCACGCTGGCTGCTTGCATCGCTACGCCCGAGGCGGCAGGGATACGCAAAGAGGGCGGGTGTGGCCCGAAGTCTGTCATCAACCGGGCAACAAAAAAGGGCGGAATATTCCGCCCTTTTTTGTTGCCCCCTTTATGGCCAATCATGGCAATGAATCTGTCGGATCAACCGCCTTGCCCTTGTAGCGCAATTCAAAATGCAGCATCACCCGGTCGGCACCGCTATCGCCCATGGTGGCAATCTTCTGCCCCTGGCTAACTTGATCGCCTTCCTGCACCAGCAACGCATCGTTGTGCGCGTAGGCAGTCAGGTAATCCTGGTTGTGCTTGATCACCAGCAACTTGCCATAGCCACGAATCCCTTCGCCGGCATACACCACCTTGCCAGCAGCGGCAGCCAGGATGGGCGTGCCTTTGTCGCCGCCGATATCAATGCCATTGTTGCGCGTACTGGCGTTTTTCAATTCCGGCCCTTTGGCGGGCCAGATCAACGCAATTTTGGGCGCGGCAGCCGGGGCAGGGGTGGGCGTCGCGGTGGGTTTGGCCGGCGCAGGCTTGCTGGTGCTACTGGTTGCTGCCCCTGTCCCTGGGGGTTTGACGCGCAGTACCTGGCCCACTTCAATTGCCGTGGTGTCCTTCAGGTTATTCCAGCGCGCCAGATTGTTAACGCTCTGACCGTTGTTGACCGCAATGCGGTAGAGGGTGTCCCCCTTTTGCACACGGTAGTAGCCGGCAGCGACCGGTTCATTTGGCGTGCTGCTACAGGCAGCCAGTAGCAAGGCCAGGGCGCTGGCAGCGGTCAAACGGTGTAAAGCATCAATAAAAGAAGTCACGGCTCAGAAAATTTGTTGTGATTGCAGCAGATTGTAAAGGGTTGCAGGTGATAATCCCAAAGTATGCGTGTGGCAATTGTTGCTGCGCTTGGTCCTGCCCTGGGGCCATACGCTTTTCCCGGAGGCCAGCATGAAACACCCCGCCAATATCCAGCGTTTTCTGGCCAACTGGCGTGACGAAATGAACAGCGCCGCACTCTATGACGCGCTTGCTGCGGCAGAGGGACAGGCCACACGCAAGGAAATCTTCCAGCAACTGGCCGAGGCGGAGCGCAATCACGCGCGGGTCTGGTTGCAACGGCTGGATGCCAACGGAGTAGGCGTACCGCGCTTTCGGCCTGACTTCAAGACCCGCTTGCTGCAACAATTGATCGCCTGGTTCGGGCCGGGGTTTGTGATCTCTAGTGTCGCCGCCGCTGAATATGCCGATCGCAATAAATATGCCGGCCAGCCTGACGCCGCCGCGTTATCCGGCGAAGAGCGCGGCCACGCCGCGATTGTGCAGGCGGTTGCCGGCAATACGGTCGATGGCGCAGGCATTGCCGCCGCCGAGCCCTGGCATACCAGTGTGGCCAGCGGCAATGATCTGCGTGCGGCGGTGCTGGGGGCCAATGACGGGTTGGTCAGCAATTTTTGTCTGATCATGGGCGTGGCCGGTGCCGGGGCCAGTGCGCATACCGTATTGCTCACTGGCGTGGCAGGTCTGCTGGCTGGGGCGATGTCGATGGCGTTGGGGGAGTGGCTCTCCGTGACCAATGCGCGGGAGCTGGCGCATTCACAATTGGCTAAAGAAGCGGAAGAACTGGAGCAAACGCCCGATGCCGAGCAGCATGAACTGGTGCTGATCTATCGCGCCAAAGGGCTGCCCAAAGCCGATGCAGAACGCATTGCCAGTAATTTGATGAAGGATAAGTCCAAAGCGCTGGACGCCCTGGCGCGGGAAGAGTTGGGGCTGGACCCGCGTGAGATGGGGGGCAATCCGTGGACTGCCGCCGGTACGTCTTTTGTGCTGTTTTCGGTGGGCGCGTTATTGCCGGTGCTGCCGTTTTTGCTGCTGCACGGCACCAGCGCCATGATTGGCAGTATGGGGTTGAGCGCCGTGGGGCTGCTGCTGGTGGGCGCGGTGACGTCGCTCTTTAACGGGCGCTCCGCCGGATTTTCTGCCTTGCGGCAGTTGTTGACGGCGGGGGTCTGCGCAGTGCTGACCTTTGGTCTGGGACACCTGTTTGGCGCGGCCCTGACCTGAACCCCGCCTCCGCGATTACTTGAGCTTGTTCCAGGCCGCGATGGCTTCCTTGCGGTTGGGCTGCGGCGTGCTGATCATGCTGCAATTGCCATTGCGGCCATATTTGCTGCATTCCAGCCAGACCCGGTTCGCGCCCGCTTTGCGGACTTCGGCATGGGCGCCACAGCGCGGGCATGGGTTGATTTCAGTGGTGTTGCCGGACATGTCAATTCGCTTTGTTCAGTGACGGGTGGAGTAGGGCTGGGTGATTACGATTTCAGCCAGATCAGGGCCGCCATGCGGCCAGTTTGTTTTTCACGTCGGAAGGAAAAGAAGTTGCGGCTGTCGCTGACAGTGCAAAAACCACCGCCATGAATGCTGCCAATACCGGCGGCGGCCAGCCGCTGGCCAGCCAGGGCGTAGATATCCGCCAGCCATTTGCCCTCTTCGGCGGCGGGTTTGAAGGCGCTGGCGGCGCTGGCATCATGCGCCATGAACGCTTCACGCACCTCAGGACCCACCTCGAATTGCTGTGGGCCAATGGCCGGCCCCAGCCAGGCCATGATGTCTTCGGGTGACCGTTGCATGCGCTGCAGCGTGGCTTCCAGCACGCCATTGCACAGGCCGCGCCAGCCCGCATGGGCGGCAGCTACCACGGTGCCGGCCCGGTCACAGAACAGCACTGGCAGGCAGTCTGCTGTCATGATGACGCAGACCTCGCCAGCTTGCGTGGCATAGCTGGCATCGGCATCACAACCGCCCGCCGTGGCAACCTGGATACCGTGGACCTGATTGAGCCATTTGGGCTCGGATGGCAAATGCTGCCGCAAGATAGCGCGGTTTTGCGCGACAGCGGCCGGGTCGTCCCCCACATGTACGCCCAGATTAAACCCGTGATAGGGCGCGCTGCTGACCCCGCCGGTGCGGGTGGTCATCACCGCCATGACATTGTCGGGGGCGGGCCAGTCCGGCATCAGGAAGTTGGGGGTGGTGTTACTCGCGGACATAGATGACTTCCATATCGTGATCGTCATCGCCCCAGTCTTCTTCTTCATCCCAGCTTTCATCCAGCCCGGCCTGGGCGCGCATGACATTGAGCAGGGATTCCAGATCAATCGGCACAGGCGAGCGCCAGCTCATGACCTTGCCGGTGACGGGGTGCGTCAGTGAAAGCCTGCGGGCGTGCAACGCCTGCCGGGCAAAGTCTTCCAGCGCCAGCATGATCTCTGGCTCCAGCCGTTTGGCCCGACCACTGTAGACCGGGTCTGCTGCCAGCGGATGGCCCAGATGCGCCATATGCACGCGAATCTGGTGCGTGCGCCCGGTTTCCAGCCGGCATTCAATCAACGTGAAACCGTTGAATTTCTCCAGTACACGGTAATGGGTGACGGCGTGTTTGCCCGTGCCCACCACCGCCATGCGGATGCGTTCTTTCGGGTGGCGGCCAATCGGCGCATCCACCTTGCCATCCCGCTTGACCTCGCCCTGGGCAATCGCCAGATAATGGCGCTTTACGGTATGGGCCTGCAGTTGTTTGACCAGGTGGTTTTGTGCGGCCAGCGTGCGCGCCACCACCATCAGACCACTGGTGTCCTTGTCCAGACGGTGTACGATGCCGGCGCGGGGCACGCTTTTGAGCTCAGGGTAGTGATGCAGCAGGCCATTGAGCAAGGTGCCCGACCAGTTGCCGCTGCCAGGGTGAACCACCAGCCCGGCCGGTTTGTCGATGACGAGGATTGCATCGTCTTCATAAATGACATCAAGCTCGATGTTTTCCGGCTGGAAGGCAACTTCCTCCGGATCGGGCTGGATATCCACGCGCAGGGATTCACCGCCCCACAGTTTGGTCTTGGGTGTGGCAGGCTGGCCGTCCACGGTGACAAGGCCATCCTTCACCCATCCGGCCAGCCGGTTGCGTGAGTAATCAGGTAACAATTGCGCCAGCGCGGCGTCCAGCCGAGACCCCGCACATTCCTGGGGTACGGTAAGGACACGCGGCTGCGCGAAATCGCTATAATCGTCGGGTTCTAATTCAGGATTCATCATGAACAAGATTTTACCGCGAATCGCCGCATTCGCAGTGGCTGCTTTGTTGCTGGCCGGTTGTGCGTCCACTCAAGAGCAGGACGAAACCAAAGGCTGGTCGGCGGAAAAGATTTATAACGAAGCCAAGTCCGAACAAACTGCCCATAACTGGGATCACTCCACCAAGTTGTTTGAAGCGCTGGAAGCCCGCTATCCGTATGGCCGTTTTGCGCAGCAAGCTTTGCTGGAAATGGCCTACAACCAGTACAAGAACCTTGATAGTCAGCCTGCGCTGGCGTCGCTGGATCGCTTCATGAAGCAGTATCCGGCACACCCGAGCATGGATTACGCGCTGTATCTGAAAGGCCTTGTGAACTTTAACGATACGCAAGGTTTCCTCTCGGCGCTGGCCAAACAGGATATGGCCGAGCGTGATCCGAAGTCCGCACGCGATTCTTTCGACGCGTTCAAGGAGTTGATTGATCGTTACCCGGACAGCAAGTACGCCGAAGATTCGCGTACCCGGATGGCGTATCTGGTGGGCGCGCTGGCCAACCATGAACTGTATGTCGCCAAGTACTACTACCGTCGTGGTGCCTATCTGGCGGCGGCCAACCGTGGCAAGGGCCTGCTGGAAAACTTTGGTAATACCAAACAGGTAGAACCGGCTCTGGGCATCATGGTGCGTTCTTACGACAAACTGGGCCTGACCGAACTGCGTGACGACGCCAAGCGCGTGTTGCTCAAGAACTATCCCAACACGGTGGTGCTGGAAGACAGTTACTGGACGACCGGCTCCTGGTGGAAGCTCTGGTAACAAAAACTTAAAAAAATGCGCATTGGGGGTTTACAAGTACCAGGTCGTCACCTACAATGCGCATCTCTTTCGGGGCTATAGCTCAGCTGGGAGAGCGCTTGCATGGCATGCAAGAGGTCAGCGGTTCGATCCCGCTTAGCTCCACCAAAACAAATGCGGCTGCTTGAGAATGCAGTAACTCTTAAGCAGCCGCTCAATGTTTAGACGTCCCCATCGTCTAGAGGCCTAGGACACCGCCCTTTCACGGCGATAACCGGGGTTCGAATCCCCGTGGGGACGCCACTACACCTGTGGTGTGCAGTAGCAGTAAACCGTAGTAAAAGTAGTAGAAGTAAAACAGTGGTATCAGTTGTGAAGTTTATGTGCGCCCGTAGCTCAGTTGGATAGAGTATCTGGCTACGAACCAGAGGGTCGGGCGTTCGAATCGCTCCGGGCGCACCATTTCTTCCAGGCTGTATCCTGCAATACCCAGATTCCTTGTCCCCATCGTCTAGAGGCCTAGGACACCGCCCTTTCACGGCGATAACCGGGGTTCGAATCCCCGTGGGGACGCCAGCATTCTTGGGGCTATAGCTCAGCTGGGAGAGCGCTTGCATGGCATGCAAGAGGTCAGCGGTTCGATCCCGCTTAGCTCCACCAAATGTAAACGGCCATCCGGTTTCGGATGGCCGTTTTCATTTGCACCTGCCTCGTCTGATCCTTTCTGATCCTCGCCGTTTTTCCAGTTTCATTCTTCCTTGATTGTCGCTTGTACCTGCCTTGATCACACCTCATCCTGGATTTGCCGCATGCGCCGGACCAGGTGCAAAAAGTGGCGATTGCAGCGCCAGTTTGCCTGGATTGCTTTCTTCAGACTTAGAAAAAACTTAGATAAACGCGCATAGGCATTGTTGGGTTGACGCAAAAATATATATTTTTATTTACCGACGTAACGGCGTGTAGCGTCACATCGTTTTCATCTTCAACTCCCAGGATGGCGAGGTTTTTTCGGGACTGGCTATGCAGGTTCGCCCCTGACATTGCCGGTCAATAGAACATACCCATCCGGGAGATAGATGTGGCAAACCTTCAGTACGTCGGTTTTACGACAACACTGACCACCATTGCGGCGGCCTGTATGTTGGCCGGTTGCGGTGGCAGTGATTCTGGCACCTCAACGTCGGCCCCAGGCGCACAAGTCAAGATCAGTGGTGTCGTCAACAGCACGGCCTATACGCCGGGCAGCACCGCCAACCCGACCCTGGCCGCTGGCTATATCAAGGGCGCCACCGTCTGCGTTGACAGCAACAACGACGGCATTTGCGAAGCAAGCGAAAACCCGGTGACCACCGATGCCAACGGCAAGTTCACGCTGACCGTCTCGGCCGTGGGCCCCATCATTGCCGATATCAGCAGCAGTGCTACCAACACCGCCAGCGGTGCTGCCGTTACCGCGCATGAAATCCTGCGCGCCTCCCTGGCTCAGGTGACTGAACAGCAGGCTGCCGGTCTGGTGGTGGTCAGCCCCATGTCCAGCGAAGTGCAACGCATGGTGGAAGACAACAACACCAGCTATCAGACTGAAAAGGCCAATCTGGCCAGCCGCGTCGGTGTGACTGCGGCTCAGGTACTGGGTGATCTGACTACGCTGACGGGCACTGCCCAGACGCTGGCCGTAACGGAAGCCAATGCGCTGAACAACCGCTACGTCTACGCCACCAAGAAGTTCGATAACAAAGAACTGTACCCGGATGCACTGGCTGTCCCGGGTGGTGATCCGGAACTGGCTAGCCTGGCGGTCAGCTCGGCCACCAATACCGTGACGACGGATACCCGTCAGCCGATTACCTTCCTGCAAGCGCAGCAAGCGGCGTTCAATGTGGAAGGTATTCCGCGTTACGACAGCGTGTTTATCGTGATGCTGGAAAACAAGGGCACCACGACCATCCTGGGTTCGCAATACGCGCCCAAGATCAACGGTTACCTGCAAGCTGGCAATCAATTCACCAGCTACTACGCCACCGGCAACCCCAGCGAGCCGAACTACACCGCTCTGGGCGGTGCCGATGACTGGGGTATCACCGATGACAGCCAGTGGAACTGCGATGCAACCGGTGCCAACGCCGTGCAGGATCTGCCGGTGCCGGACAACACCCAGCCAGGTCTGGCCAACTCGCCGTTTACCACGACTTGTACTCAGGCTTCGGGCATCAACCACAACATCGTAGGCCGTGCCAACCTCTTTACCGCACTGAGCAGCAAGGGCCTGCGCTGGCGTACCTACAGCGAATCGATGAACCCGGGTCAGGATTTCCGGACTGACGGGATTGCCGATAGTGCTGTGACCGCAACAGACCACGTGTATGCACCGGGTACCCTGGCCGGCAATACCACGGCCATTGGCAATGCCGCACTCACGCTGCCGATGCCGGCAGGCCTGTACAAGACCAAGCACCATCCGGGGATGGCTTACCAGAACGTGCGTAGCGCACCGGAATGGAAGTTCAGCAACCGCACCCTGGGCGGTGGTCAGTGGGATGCCGTGCTGACCTCTGGCACCAAATATGCTGTGCCGGCTGGCTACAACGTTGACCAGTTTGGTTCTGACTTGCAAAGCGGTGATGTGGGCCAGATCAACTTCCTGATGCCTGACCAGTGCGATGACATGCACAGTATTGGCGTCACTGGCACGGTATCGGGCGGCGGCACGGGTACGGCGAGCGATTGCTCGGGCAACAACATCATTGTCCGTGGCGATAACTACGTCGATTACCTGGTGAAGAAGATCCAGGCTTCCCCGCTGTGGGCCAACAAGCAAAAGCGCATTGCCATCGTGCTGATGTTTGACGAAGGCACGGCCACCACGGGTCACAACTCGTGCTGCGGCTGGGTCCCGGGCTCCTCTGGCGCGGCAGCGTCGACCAGCACCAACCCGCTCTCCAAGGGTACGAATGGTCAGTACGCGCAGGATACGTCGATCCACAACTACAACTTTGGCAATCATGGCCACGGCGAATCCATCTTCGTGGTGCTGACCAACCAGGCCAGTGCACCGACCAAAGTGTCCGATAGCGATGCGTACAGCCACTTCTCGTTTGTCCGTACCTTGCAAGACATGTTCCAGCTGGCTGACCCCACCGATGACTCCACGTACATGAACCGCTCGAAGTACACCGAGAAGTTTATTGCGCAGAACATCCTGAACCTGCCGGAATACCAGAGCAGCGCCGATACCCACTTTGACTCGGTTCGTCCGATGAACCACGCCTACGTGATTCCGGCTACCTACAGGGAGCTGCAATCTTCTGACGTGACAACCGCAGCGCAAGTGGGTCCGGATGCAACGCAGAAGGGTGTCTGGGCAGTGAAGTAAACCGTTCAGAAAAAAGAAAAAGAGGCGGCCCTGACACAGGGGCGCCAAAGAGAGGGCAGGGGCCAGCGCCCCTGCCGTTTCTGCAGCCGTACAGAAGCACTGCTTCTGTGAGGGAGACTTGTCAAAATGCCGAATTTGTTCCGGATTGCCCTTTGTCTGTTGCCACTGGCGCTTGCCGCCTGCGGTGGCGGCAGTGATAGCACCACCACCAGCACGAGTGCACCAGCCACAACGCCTGCACCGACCGCCACCACCGCCTCTGCGCCGCTGAGCCTTGCCGCGCAAGTGGGCGACAAACTGTTTTTTGATGCCACTTTGTCCGGCTCGGGCAAGATGTCCTGCGCCACCTGCCACGACCCCAATTATGCTTATGCAGCGCCAAACAATCTGGCGGTGCAACTGGGTGGTACCGATATGCTGCAGCCGGGCACCCGCGCCGTGCCCTCGCTGCGCTACAAGGAATTCACCCCGCCGTATGCCGACTTGCTGGATAACCCGGACGGCGTGAGTGTGCCCGGCCCTGGCGGCGGTTTTACCTGGGATGGGCGCTCGCCCACGCTGGCAGACCAAACCAGCATTCCGCTGTTGTCGGCCAATGAAATGGCTAACGCCTCGCCGGCAGACGTTGTCGCCAAGGTCAAGGCTGCGTCCTACGCCCCGCTTTTCTTGCAGGCCTATGGCAGCGATGCGTTTACGGATACCACCAAAGCCTTCGGCTACATTCAGGCCGCGCTGCAGGCGTACCAGATGGAAGACCAGAGCTTCCACCCGTTCTCCAGCAAGTTTGACCTGTATGTGGCCAACAAGATTGGCGGCAACATGACTGCGGCGGAACTCAGAGGGCTGAGCGTGTTTACCGATGCCAACACCGGCAACTGCGCCTCCTGCCACTATCAGGGCGCAGGTCTGAATGGGAGCTCTGCGCTGTTCACCGATTTCTCTTATGAGAACATCAGCGTACCGCGCAATATGGATATCCCGGCCAACCAGAACGCCAGCTACAACGATATGGGCGTCTGCGGCCCGCTGCGCACGGATCACCTGCCCACTTCGCTAGGTGCGCCTAACGCGTTCTGCGGCCTGTTCAAAGCCCCGACCTTGCGCAATGTGGCCCTGCGCGGTGCGTTCTTCCACAACGGGGTGATCCACACCTTGTACCAGCTGGTTCACTTCTACAACACGCGCGATACCAATCCGGAAATCTGGTACCCGACCGTGGGCGGTACACCCAGGACCACGCCAGACGCCAACTTCCCCACCTATGGCCTGATTACCACCCAGTACACCGGGGGGACGGTGCAGAAGTTCAATGACTTGCCCGCTGCATACCTTGGCAATATCGACCCGCAAATGCCGCTGGATAGCCGTGCCGCTGGCTCGACGCCGCCGATGACAGAAGCGCAGATGTCTGACCTGATCTGCTTTTTGAACACATTGACGGATGGCTACCAGCCGCCCGCCAACCCACCCACCCATGGCACCTGCGTGGATTAATCCCGCGACGCCAGCCCAGCCTTTGATCGCCTGGGCTGGCGTCGACTGATTGGACTCAATGAACATCACGATGAAAAAACTGATCCAGACCCTGAGCCTGACCGCCTGCGCCGCCTTGTTGCTGAGTGCGTGTGGCAAGGATGACGCCAAACCTTCTGCTGCCGTGTTTACCAGCGGCATGCAGGATTACCTCGCCCAGAAAGGCCATTTTTGCCTTGGCAAAACCGACTGGCCGATCAATATCACCCCCAACCAGGCGGCGGCCGGTGAGCCGGATGCCCTGCAACTGCCCGTGCTGCAAAAGCTGGGTATTGTGACCTTCAAGGACGTCATGATTCGTTATGACAGCCCCGGGAAATCCGAAGTGCTGCCAACACACCAGTATTCACTGACGCCGGAAGGGGAGAAGTACTATCTGAAGCAGGACTTTACCTATGCCCGGACCAACGGTAGCAAGCAGGTCCGCCACGGCGACCTGTGCGCGGCTACGCTGACGCTGGACCAGATTGTGGGCTGGGAGCCGCCGCATGATGAGAACGGTCACAAGACCACGGCCGTGACCTACACCTATAAGGTGGAGTCTGCACCGTGGGCCAGTGATCCGGACCTGGCGCGCGTGTTTCCGATGCTGTCACGCGTGATCCATGGCGATCGCCAGATGCAGCTTAAAGAAGTGTTCACGCTCACCGACAAGGGCTGGAAGTCGGTTGATGTGATGTGAGCGGCCGATATGGCCCAACAAAAAGCCGCCGGCGAGGGCGGCTTTTTTTATGTTGGCGGCCTCTCAACGCGAGATAAACCGGCGCTCGCGTATCCACTTGGTGGCGACCCATTTCTCACCCTTGAGCACCGGCGAGCTGGCGTGCAATGACGCCGGGTCCACCTGCCCCTGGCGATTGCAATACTCAAAGTAAATGGCATTGCCTTGCTGTGGGGTGATGGCCCAGCCGGCTTCCGGGAACACCGTTTCGCCGCCAGCCGCGACATCGTTCAGATAAATCACCACGGTGATGATGCGCTGGCCGCTGCGGGTCACTGATTCTGCATTGGCCACGTTGCTGGGGGTCAGATAATCAAAATGCGGGGCGCTGCCTGCGCCGGAACGGTAATGCAGAATCTGAAAGCCTTCGCCATTCTCAACCGGCAAGCCGGTCAAGGCCGCGAGGCGACGATCCAGTTTTTCCAGCAAGGGGGTTTCCATCAAACGGAAAAACATGCCCTCGCTGCTGCGATGGTCAGCCACGACGTCCTGGCCGGTGCTGGGGTCGACCACGGTGGATGGGCGCAGGCGCGGGCGGGCCAGTTCAATCAGTTGTTCGCATTCACGGGCGTTGATCACATTGCCCAGCACCGCCGCAGTGGGCTTGCTCATGCGCGACAGAATACGGATATCCCGATCACCGCAGGCAATCACCGGGGCGGCGGGCAGGCGGCACGGGTCGGCCACGTAGGCCAGCGGTGCCAGTAATAACTGGCCCTCAGGCAAGGGGGAACCGGCCATCAAGGCTTGCATGACGGCGTTGACCATGGCGTTGGCTAGCTGTTCTTCCACATTGTTGTCGCACAATTCCCGCACGACGTCAGGTGCCGCACAACCGCGTTGCAGATTGCTGATGATCCAGTCACGAACCGGGTTGGGAAAAGGAACCGTCAAAGCCATAAAACACGCATCCAGTCAGCCGGGAATACGTCATTTTATGAACGCGACATGACAACCGTGAGAAACGGGCCAGTTACCGCTGTCAGCGGTTGCGATAAGCGCAAAAGCCAGGCTTGGGGCCAATCTTGGGATGGTTGCGACAGGTATTGGGGCGCAAGTCATAAATGGTACACAAGCGCGTTTCGGCATCCAGATAGGTACACTCGCCATTGGCCCGCTGCGCCAGCGTGAATACACTGGTCTTGAAATTGAAGTGCTGAATGATCCGCGCTTTTTCCAGCCGTTTGGCGACGTTCTTCGGCGCTTCGTGCTCGGCCTCAAACGGATCGACCACACCCATCCGCACCAGATCCGGCAGCTTGACCTCCACCGGCATGGTACAACAGGTAGACTGGCAATCCATGCACATGGCCTGCTTGTAGCGGGCCCAGGTGTCCAGGTTTTCCAGGGTGGAGATGTGGTAGAGCTTTTTGTGGGGCAGGGCAGGCATGGTGGCGTATCAGGGTGAATCGGGCGTCACGATACCATGTGCGCGGCCTTGAGCGGGTGTGAGGGGCTGAAAGGTCATCGTGTAAAATCCCACCAGGTGGTGCATGTTTTCAGAAAATGGAAATGGAGTTGAAACAGTGATGCGGCTTGTGGGCAAACTGCTCTTGGTCTTTCTGGCAGGAACGTCTGCTTTTGCTTGTGCAGATGATGCTCAAGAGATCTCGAGCTTGTTACTTGATCCGGTTTTAACGCGGGTGACACCATGTCGTGTCTCGGCCGTCATATGGCACATGTCGGCACAGCAGCGACTGGAGGGGCACCCGGAACAGGTGATACTGAAGACGCTTGCTGTTGATGATGATCAACGGGCGGAATTCGCCCCCTATCTGCACGAATTCATGCAGGTGCCGATGGCAGAGGTGGCGGAGTGGATTTCGCGGGGACAAGGCCGGTGCATAGCCCACTATGCGGGGCTACCCGAGGACCCGGTCATGCAGTGCTACAAGACGTGGCAACTGCCCTTCAATAACGACTTGTACGGTCCGCATCGACCAGGCAAAAAGCCTGAGGCGGACCTCAATGCCAGCGAGTTGGGTTACCTGAGATGTTTGAAGATGACGCTCTCACAAACGGGTGCGCAGGTAGAGAACCAATAAAAAAACGGGAAGCAGCGCTTCCCGTTTTTTATTGGTCAAGCCGGACGAATCAACGTGTCACCGGCTTGTAGCGGATGCGCTTGGGCTTGGCACCTTCTTCGCCCAGACGCTTCTTCTTGTCGGCTTCGTATTCTTGATAGTTGCCGTCAAAGAATGTCCACTGGCTATCGCCTTCCGCCGCCAGAATGTGGGTGGCGATCCGGTCCAGGAACCAGCGATCATGGCTGATGACGAACACGGTGCCGGCAAATTCCAGCAGCGCGTCTTCCAGCGCACGCAGGGTTTCCACGTCCAGATCGTTGGAGGGCTCATCCAGCAGCAGCACGTTGCCGCCCTTCAGAAGCGTCTTGGCCAGATGCAAACGGCCGCGTTCACCACCGGAGAGCATGCCAACCTTCTTTTGCTGATCGCCGCCCTTGAAGTTGAAACGGCCCAGATAAGCGCGGCTGGACATTTCAAACTTGCCGACCTGAATGTTTTCCAGTCCACCGGAGACATCTTCAAACACGGTCTTCTCGGATTCCAGGCCTTCACGTGACTGTTCGACAAAGGCCATCTGTACGGTTTGGCCGATCTCGACATCACCGGTATCTGGCGTTTCTTTACCGGCAATCATCTTGAACAAGGTGGATTTACCGGCACCGTTGGGGCCGATAATGCCGACGATGGCACCCGCAGGGGCGGCAAAGCTCAGATTGTCGATCAGCAGACGATCGCCAAAGCCCTTGGACACACCCTTGAACTCGATGACCTTGTCGCCCAGGCGCTCGGCCACAGGGATGAAGATTTCCTGGGTTTCGTTGCGCTTCTGGTGTTCAAAGCTGGACAACTCTTCAAAGCGGGCAATCCGCGCCTTGGACTTGGCCTGCCGGCCCTTGGGGTTCTGGCGAACCCATTCCAGTTCTTTGTTCAGCGCTTTCTGGCGGGCCGATTCAGTGGATTCTTCCTGCTTCAGGCGTTCTTCCTTTTGCTCCAGCCAGCTGGAGTAATTGCCCTTCCACGGAATGCCGTGACCACGGTCCAGTTCCAGAATCCATTCGGCAGCGTTATCCAGGAAGTAGCGATCGTGCGTTACAGCGACCACGGTACCCGGGAAACGCACCAGGAATTGTTCCAGCCACTCCACCGATTCTGCATCCAGGTGGTTGGTTGGTTCGTCCAGCAGCAGCATGTCCGGCTTGGACAGTAGCAATTTGCACAACGCGACGCGGCGCTTTTCACCGCCGGAGAGGTTGCCGATTTTGGCATCCCACGGCGGCAGGCGCAGCGCGTCGGCGGCCAGTTCCAGTTGCAGTGCGGTGTTGTCACCAGCACCGGCAGAGATGATGGCTTCCAGGCGGGCCTGTTCTTCGGCCAGTGCGTCAAAGTCGGCATCGGGTTCGGCGTAGGCGGCATAGACTTCTTCCAGCCGCTTTTGCGCGTCCATGACTTCACCCATGCCGCTTTCTACTTCTTCGCGCACGGTTTTTTCTGCGTCCAGTTTCGGTTCCTGTTCCAGGTAGCCGATCTTGACGCCAGCCAGGTGTTGCACCTCGCCGTCGTATTCTTTGTCCACATTGGCCATGATGCGCAGCACGGTGGATTTACCAGCGCCGTTCAGACCCAACAGGCCGATTTTGGCGCCAGGAAAGAAAGAGAGCGAAATATCCTTGATGATCTGACGCTTGGGCGGAACGATTTTGCTCACGCGGAGCATCGACATTACATATTGGGCCACGGGTTACGACTCGCTGATGGGCAAATGCGGCAAGTTTAGCATTGTGCGGTAATGAGGGGGAGGAGTGAGGAGTGAGGAGTGAGGAGTGAGGAGTGAGGAGTGAGGAGTGAGGAGTGAGGAGTGAGGAGGGGGAAGGATGCATACCCCCGGACTCGTCATTCCTGCGAAAGCAGGAATCCAGTCCGCCCGCCAAAGGCGGGCCTTGCCTGGCAAACCATGGTCAGTGCCTGCGGCACAAGTGTTCACACCTGGATTCCTGCGTTCGCAGGAATGACGAAGTGGTGGTGTGCGTGAAAAGGAGGTTGCAACCGGCAAACCCGGACTTACACTCTGCACACCTCACACCTCACACCTCACACCTCACACCTCACACCTCACACCTCACACCTCACACCTCACACCTCACACCACATTCAATATCCCCATCATCCCCCGGTCTTCGTGCTCCAGAATATGGCAGTGGAACATACGCGCACCGGCTTGCGGTTGTACGACATGAATCAATACCGTTTCATTGGGGCGCAGGTTGACGGTATCGCGCCAGGCCAGGAAGGGCTCCGGTACGGTCTGACCATTGTGGGTGCGGCTGACCACCTGGAACTGGGTGCCGTGCAGATGGAAGGGGTGGTCCATGTCCGAATCATTGACCAGCGACCACGCCTCCACTGCGCCACGCTGGCTGATCAGGTCCACACGGTTCATGTCGTAGCTCTTGCCATTGATCAGCGGGGTCATGCTATGTACGCCGCCAGCCATGCTCATCTGTTCGCTGAACACCACCCGTTTCTGCACACCACCGGGCGTGAGTGGCGTGATCTGCCGCAGGTGTGAGGGCATGGGCATGGTGGCGCCGCCACTGAGTGCCACCCTGGCCAGCGTCAGCGTTTGCGGTGCGGGTACATCGCCCATCATGCCCCGATCATAAGCCAGGGCCTGCAAGGCGATTTCGCCATTGCCCATGACGACGATCTCGGCGCGCTCTCCTGGGGCCAGTAACAACTGGGTGACGGTACGCGCATGCTCCAGCAGACCGCCATCCGTGCCCACCAGCCGGAACGGCTGTTCCCCCAAAGAAAGATTGAGGTAACGCGCATTGCACATATTCCACAAGCGCCAGCGCTGCATGCCGTTGGCGGTGATGGTGGGCTGCAATACACCATTGACCAGCACAAACTGGCCTTCGCGCCCGTTCATCCAGTCCATATCGCTATTGCCGGCAATACGGCCATCCGCACCCAGCTTGAGGTCGGACAACACCAGGTGCTGTTCGGGCATGCCCATCAGCGGATCGCGCCGCGAACGCACAATCAGCGGGCCCGCCAGGCCCATATACGCTTGTTCCGCCGTGTGTCCATGCGGGTGCGGGTGATACCAGTAGGTGCCGGCTGAACCTGCTGGCAGGCTAAAGCGATAGATGCGTTCGGTGCCTGGCGCGACTTCATCGCCCGGATTGCCGTCTTGCGCGGGGGGCACCGGCAGGCCATGCCAATGAATGGTGGTGGGCTGGGTTAACTGGTTGATGAGGCGGATTTCCAGCACATCCCCTTCATACACCTCAATCAATGGGCCAGGGTTCTGGCCGTTATAAGCCCAGACCACGGTATCCAGACCCGGTTTGAACTGCACGGTGCGTGCAGCAGCGGTGAGGGTGGCCTGAAACTGGCCGGCGGGATTGGCCTGGTTTTTCAGTTTTTGCAAAGCCGGCAGGGCACGGCCTGCGGGGAAGTCCGCGACAGGCAGCAAGGCCGTATTGTCTGCCGGGGCCATGTGCATGGCGTGCATGTCTTCCGCCCAGGTGCGGGGGGCCAGCGCCAGCGTGCTGACGGCCATCCCGCCAAACCGCAAAAAGCTTCGACGATCCATTCTTTTACTCCGACGGGGCGGATGCAGATCCGCCCCGATGATGGTTCAAGATCAAGATGAACTGGCCAGGGGCCGGTTAGAAGCGACCAAACTCGGTGTCCGGATTGCTGTTGGCTGTTTTCAGCGCATACACCGGCAAGGTGCCCGGTTTTTCCTCGCCCATGCCCGGAGAGTTCATGGGCATGCCGGGCACGCTGATCCCGGTGATCGCAGGCTTGTCCTTCAACAGCTTGTTGATGGCCGCCACCGGTACATGACCCTCTACGGTATAGCCGCCGATCCGCATGGTGTGGCAACTGGCTGCCTTGGCCGAGCCGTAACGCTGGCGAACCGCGCCCATATCGGCGGCATCTTCTGCCTTCACGGTAAAGCCTGCGGTTTTCAGATAGGCAATATAGGCTTCGCAACAACTGCACCCGGCATTTTTATAGAGGGTGACGGCGGTGCCGGCCTGGGCCAGTGTGGCAGCGCCGAACAAGGCCAGCGCCAGAATACGGGTTTTGAACAGCATGATGACTCCTTGTTGCCGACTGTAAGACGCAGCCGGCAAACCGAACCTGTGCATGCGTGGCATGCATGGCAAATCAATCGAACATAACGGATAGAGAGATTGCGGATTCAGGCAAGAGGACGAGGAGGGGGTAACGGTGGTGCGGCCAGCCAGTTGATCTGGACCACCATGGCGACCGGGTGGCGGATCGCCTTACCGGAAAGCGGGGGAGAGGCCAGCGCTGCACTGAGCAACGCGGCCGGCGTCATGCTGCAAAAAGTGTTGTCGCAGCACGGACTGGCGGTCGCGTGGTGAACGGCTTTGGGTGCTGGCGCTGCCTCGTGGCAATGCGTGCAGGTGTCTGTCGCCTGAACCACGTTGACCGGGTGGGCCGACGCAATGGGTGTCTGTGCCGGTGCAATGCCGGATATCAGCAGGCAAAAGGTCAGAAACAGCATGCGCCACATCGTGCATACACCCAGGTGAGATGCGGGCCACTGTATACCCCGCACCCGTATCGGTAAAGCGGGTGTGAAATCTTGCCACTCGGGTTTACAGAGACCCCGCCGGGGCATAGGATACCCCCTATAGGTATTTGGCGAGGGCCGGTTCATGGACGTATCACTTCCCATCAGTGGCATGACGTGTGCTGCCTGCGCTGGCCGTATCGAAAAGGTATTGGGCCGGCTGGATGGCGTGAGTGCCGAGGTTAATCTGGCTACGGAAACCGCGCGCGTCTCTGTCGCGGATGGCCAAACCGTGCCTGCGGTGATTGCGGCTATTCGCAAGGCGGGTTACGACATCAAGCCAGCCCGAACGCAGTTGATGCTGGAGGGGATGACTTGCGCTGCTTGCGCCGCACGCATTGAAAAAGTGCTGAACCGTCTGCCTGGCGTGACGGCCACCGTCAACTTTGCCACTGAAACCGCCCTGATCGAACAACCTGCCGGGCTGAACGCCACCGATGTTCTGATTCAGGCCGTGCGCAAGGCGGGCTATGACGCCCATGAAATCAAACCCGACGCCGCACAAACTGCGCCACACCAGGGCGCAACGGTCTGGCAATGGCTGGCCCCGACGTTGCTCACCGCGCCCTTGTTGTGGGAGATGCTGGCCATGACGGCCGGCTGGCACGCATTGATGGTGCCGCGCGGATGGCAAATGCTGCTTGCCACCCTGGTGCAGGCGGGTTTTGGCTGGCGCTTTTATCGCAGCGCCTGGCATACCGTCAAAGGCGGCGGCGCCAATATGGATGTGCTGGTGGCCCTGGGGACCACCGTGGCCTGGTTGTTCAGCAGCGTGGTGGTGGTACAAGGCCACGCTGATTTGCCGGTCTATTTTGAAGCCAGCGCGGTGGTGATTACGCTGGTGTGCCTGGGCAAATGGCTGGAAGCCCGCGCCAAACACAAGGCCTCGCAAGCCATGGGTGAACTCATGCAATTGCAGCCGCGTGACGCCCGGGTGGAACGTGGCGGCATGGTGCTGGAGGTGCCAGTCGATCAACTGGAGGCCGGTGAGATTGTCATTGTGCGCCATGGCGACGCCATCCCGGTGGATGGCGAAGTCATCAGCGGCCAGGCCGAGGTAGACGAAAGCATGCTGACGGGCGAAAGCATACCCGTACCCAAATCAGCCGGTGCCCAGGTCTTTGCGGCCACGCGTAACCATGACGGTATGCTGCGTATTCGCGCCACTGGCGTTGGCCAGCAAACGCAACTGGCAGAGATTGTCCGTCTGGTGGCGGCCGCACAGGGCTCCAAAGCGCCAATCCAGCGTCTGGCCGATCAGATCGCCGCCGTGTTTGTGCCGGTGGTGCTGTTGATGGCGCTGGGCACATTTCTGCTGACCTGGTGGCTGGCCGGGTTCACGCCCGCCATGCTCAACGCCGTGGCCGTACTGGTGATTGCCTGCCCGTGCGCGCTGGGTCTGGCTACGCCCTCCGCCGTGATGGTGGGGGTGGGACGCGGTGCGCATCTGGGCTTGCTGTTCCGCAATGCCGCCGCGCTGGAACATGCCGCGCATCTGGATACCCTGGTGCTCGACAAGACCGGCACGCTGACTGAAGGCAAACCGGGCGTGCGTGCGGTACGGGTGCTGGCGGCTGGCATGAATGAAACCACCTTGTTGCAGTGGGCGGCCAGCCTGGAGGCCGGTAGCGAACACCCGTTGGCCAGGGCGCTGCTGGATGAAGCCGTGCAGCGCAAGTTGCCCTTGCTCGACATCACCGGTTTTGCCGTCACCGCCGGGCAGGGGGTAACCGGGACATTGCCAGATGGCACGACCTTGCGGGTGGGCCGCATGGATTGGGTGGGGGAGAGTGATGCAACCCTCCCCCCTGTACGGCAAGATGAAACCATGGTCGGGATCGGTCGGGATCAACAGTTGCTTGGTGTGATTGCACTGGCTGATACGGTACGGCCGACCTCCAGGGCTGCTGTGGCTGCATTACAAGCCCAGGGTATCGACGTCATCATGTTGACCGGTGACAACCAGAGCACCGCGCAGTGGGTGGCGCAGGTGACGGGCATCAAGACTGTCCATGCCGGGGTGTTGCCGGCCGGCAAGGCCGAGCTGATCCGTAGCCTTGGTGCCAGTGGCAAACATGTCGCCATGGTGGGGGACGGTGTCAACGATGCCCCGGCACTGGCGCTGGCCGAGGTCAGTTTTGCCATGGGCGCGGGTAGCAACGTGGCGATTGAAGCGGCAGACGTGACGCTGATGCGCAATGACCTGATGGCCGTGGCGCAGGCGGTGGCACTCGCCCGCGCAACCTTGCGCAAGATCCGGCAGAACCTCTTCTTTGCGTTTATCTACAACACGCTGGGTATTCCGCTGGCCATGTTTGGCCTGTTGAACCCGGCCATTGCGGGCGCGGCCATGGCGCTCAGTTCGGTCTCGGTGGTCACCAATGCGCTGATGTTGCGGCGCTGGCAGCCACCCCGTTCTTCTCAACCTTCAAGGAATCTGGATCATGCAAACCGCAACACTCAACATTAACGGAATGAGCTGCTCCGGCTGCGCCAGCACGGTCAGCCGGGTGCTCAAGAATATTAACGGCGTGCAAAGTGCGGCAGTGAACCTGGATGCGGCCAGCGCTTTGGTCGAGTTTGATCCGGCCCTGACTGGTCCGGAGGCCTTCAAGGCTGCCGTTGAGGACGCGGGCTATGACGTCGTCTGACCCGCACGCGCCACATTGTCATAACGTGCCGGGTGACAAGTCCGCCGTGCAGCCGGATAAAAAGCGCCTTGTCAGCCGGCTTAACCGTATTGAAGGGCAGGTCCGCGGGATTGCCCGCATGGTCGATGAAGACCGTTACTGTGTAGATATCCTGACGCAGTTGGGCGCGATCCGCGCCGCGCTGGATGGGGTGGCGATGCAGTTGCTGGAAAATCATGCCAACGGCTGCGTTGCCAAAGCCATTGGCGCCGGCAACGGTGAAGACGCCATTGCCGAGCTGATGGATGTTGTTCGCAAATTGAAAAGTTGAGGAAGCGCCAATGGATCAACCGCTCTGGCAAGTGACCCGTAGCGTACCTTTGGTGGAGCCTGCAGCAGAGGCGCAACTGACCGTCTTGCGCAGCGTGCCGGGTGTCAGCGCTGTGACGGTCACAGGCCAACGCGCCGCCGTGACCTATGACGTGCGCGCCGTGCAGTATGGCGCGTTGCTTGCGCTGGCCGGGCAAAGTCAGAGTGGGTGGTTTGGGCGCCTGCGCGCAGCGTGGCGCAATAATCTGGACCGCAATCTGGCCGATACCTTGCAAGCCAAAGCCGGCGCCTGCTGCAATCAGCCGCCGGTAAGGCGTTGAAAATAATAATATATATCATGCCGCCCGGCGGGGGGCGCCACGAAGCGGGCACAAACGGGTAGGATGCTTTCTTTTGTCTGGTCCGCGTCCTGGTGGGCCTTTTGGCTGGAGTAGCGGTTTTGGCTGTGTTTTCGCTGGCGCAGTGCCTGGGTTATCTGGTTTTCGCTTTTTCCATTGCGGGTTTTCTGCAAAAAAAAGATCAACGCTTCAAGCTGTTAATGACGTTGCAGTCCGCTACCTACGCCATCCACTTTGCCCTTTTGGGTAACCCGGCAGCCATGACCAGCGCCGGTATCTCCAGCGTGCGCATGCTCACCTCCATGCGCAGTCAGTCGCCCTGGCTGGCGGCCGTGTTCGTGGCGCTCAATATCGGCCTTGGCTTGTACGTGGCCAGCGGCTGGTACAGCATCGTGCCCATTCTGGGAGGCACCCTGGGCACCGTGGCGGTGTTCCTGTTCAAGGGCATCCCCATGCGCCTGTTGATCTTGTGCAGCACCTTGCTGTGGCTGGGCAACGCATTTTTGTCTGGCTCGATTGGCGGCGTCATGCTGGAAACCACATCCGCCACACTCAACCTCATCACCATCTACCGCTTGTTTGCGGCACGCCGGGCCACGCCGGCTGTGGTGGCCGAGTCGGCCTAAGCAGCCAGTGCAGAGAGCCGCGTCAAGGCGGCATCCAGTGTGCTTTCCTGTTTGGCAAAGCAAAACCGTACCAGCTTGTGATCGCGTCCATCCGCGTAAAACGCCGATACCGGAATACTGGCGACCCCGTGCGTCACGGTCAGCCAGCGCGCAAACTCCGCCTCTGACAAATCCGGCCTGATCTGGCTGTAATCAGCTAACTGGAAATACGTGCTCTGGCTGGGCTTGAGTGTAAACCCGGCCCGCTGCAAGCCAGCGGCCAGCAGATCCCGTTTGGCTTGATAAAACGCGGGTAACTGCTGCCAATGGGTGGGCTGAGCCAGATACTGCGCCAGCGCGTGCTGGGTGGGCGTGTGGACAGAAAACACCAGGAACTGGTGCAGCTTTCTGAACTCTGCCATCAACGCCGGCGGAGCCACGCAGTAGCCCACTTTCCAGCCCGTGGCGTGAAAGGTCTTGCCAAAGGAATACACCGCAAAACTGCGCGCCCGCAAGGCGGGGTGCGTCAGCACGCTGTGATGCGCAATGCCATCGTAAACCAGGTGCTCATAAACTTCGTCGGCCAGTACCAATAGCTCATGGCGTTCTGCAATTGCCGCCAGCGCATCCAGATCCGCCCGCGTGAATACACTGGTGGCTGGATTGTTGGGGTTATTGACGATGATCAGCCGGGTGCGGGGTGTAACGGCGGCGTTCACTTGATCCCAATCCACCGTGAAACCGGGCGCGCTCAAACTGATCCGCACTGGCACTGCGCCTTGTGCGCGGATGGCGGGTGCGTAGCTGTCGTAAGACGGGTCCAGAATGAGTGCTTCGTCACCGGCATGCAATACGGTGGCAATGGCGGTGAACAGCGCTTGCGTCGCCCCCGCCGTGATGGTGATTTCGGTGTCCGGATCGACCGCAACGTTGCGGCTTAACTGCAATTTGCTGGCCAGTGCCAGACGCAGCGCCGGCAAGCCCGCCATGGGGGCGTACTGGTTGTGCCCGGCCAGCATGGCCTGGTGCACGTCTTCCAGCAGTTCTGGAGCGCACGCAAAATCCGGGAAACCCTGGGAGAGGTTGATGGCACCGTGTTCAGCGGCAAGCTGGCTCATCACGGTGAAAATGGTGGTGCCGACGTCAGGCAGTTTGGAAACAAGCGCCATCGCAAAATCCATTTGAGTGAACGGATATATTAACCCGGTTTTTTGGAATGATTGGTGCTATATCGCGCTGCGGGCTGATTTCTGTGCATTGCCAATCCAGAGTTGGAAAAGAAGCAAGTGATGGCGGGTTTATCCGCTGTGGATTGATGAACACAATGAAGCTTTACCGGTGACAGGAGCAAAGCATGAAAATCGTGGTGATTGGCGCGACCGGTACGGTCGGCAAAGCGGTGGTGGCGGCATTGGAAGGGCGTCACCAGGTGTTGCGAGTGGGGCATCACCAAGGGGATGACCAGGTCGATATTACGAGTGCAGAGAGCGTGCGCGCGCTGTTTGAACGGGTAGGGCAGGTCGATGCCATTGTGGTGACGAGTGGCGAGTTGTACTTTGGGCCCCTGGGCGAAACCACGCCGGAGCAGTTCCGCAAAGGCATCGACAGCAAGTTGATGGGGCAGGTCAATGTGGCGCTGATCGGCCAGCATTATCTGCGCCGGGGCGGCTCCATCACCCTGACCAGCGGCATTGTGGCGGATGAACCCATTGCGCAGGGTTTCAACGCGACGACGGTCAACGCTGCGGTAGAAGGCTTTGCCCGTGCGGTGGCGGTGGATGCCTGGGGAGCATTCCGCATCAATGTGGTTAGCCCGACCCTGCTGACCGAATCGCAAGAAGCCTACGGGCCGTTCTTTCCGGGTTTCGTTTCGCAACCCGCAGATACGGTTGCTCAAGCGTATGTACGCAGTGTCGAAGGACCGCAAACCGGGCGTATCTACCCGGTGTTCTGATGGCGTGCCATCCAACAAAACGCCCCGGCAGAACCGGGGCGTTTTTTGCGACCATCACACCTTGCGTTTATTTCTTGCGCTTGGGGATATACAGATCGGTGATCGAACCGTGGGCAATTTCTGCGGCCATGGCGACGGTCTCGGACAAGGTCGGGTGGGCGTGCACCGTACCGGCAATGTCGTTGATATCCGCGCCCATTTCATAGGCCAGCACCGCTTCACCCAACAATTCACCCGCGTTCACGCCAACAATGGCGGCGCCCAGGATCTGGTGGCTTTCCGGGTCAAACAGGATCTTGGTCAGACCGTCATCGCGGCCATTACCCAGCGCACGGCCGGACGCGGCCCACGGGAACACGGCCTTTTCATAAGCAATGCCCTTGGCCTTGGCTTCGGTTTCGGTCAGACCCATCCACGCCACTTCCGGATCGGTATAGGCAATGGACGGAATGGCACGGTAATCCAGATAGCTCTTTTCACCGGCAATCACTTCCGCCGCGCACTTGGCTTCGTGCGTGGCTTTGTGGGCCAGCATCGGGTTGCCAACGATATCGCCAATGGCAAAGATGTGCGGCACGTTGGTGCGGCATTGATTGTCGACCGGAATAAACCCACGTTCGTCGATATTGACGCCGGCGTTTTCCGCACCAATCAGCTTGCCGTTCGGACGACGGCCGACCGCCACCAGCACCTTGTCATAGGTCTGTGGTTCCTTGGGGGCCCAGTCGCCTTCAAACGTGCAAGTGAGACCGTTAGCCGTGGCTTGCACGTTGGAGACCTTGGTACGCACCATGACCTTGTAGCGCTTGCCGATACGATCGGTCAGCACCTTCACCACGTCACGGTCGGCGCCCGGAATCAGGCCATCGCCCAGTTCCACCACGCTGATTTCCGTACCCAGTGCGCCGTATACGCAGGCCATTTCCAGACCAATAATGCCGCCACCGACCACCAGCATCTTTTTCGGGATGCCTTCCAGCTTGAGCGCACCAGTCGAGGTAATGACGCGCGGATCGTCGTAAGGGTAACCCGGAATCTTCAGCGCGGTTGAACCTGCGGCGATGATGGCATTCTGGAAGCGCACGGTTTTCACCGAGCCGTCGGCTGCGGTGACATTGAGCGTATACGGGCCGGTGAACTGGCCTTCGCCGGTCAGCACGTTGACTTTGCGTTGTTTGGCCAGACCAGACAAACCCTTGGTCAGGCGGCTGACGACGCCATCCTTGAAGCCGCGCAGCTTGTCGATGTCGATCTTCGGTGCGCCGAAATCAATACCGTGTTCGCGCATTTCTTCCGCATCGGTCAGCACCTTGGCGACATGCAACAGCGCCTTGGACGGAATGCAACCGACGTTCAGACACACGCCACCCAGCGACGAATAGCGTTCGACCAGCACCACGTTCTTGCCCAGGTCAGCAGCACGGAAGGCACCGGTATAACCGCCAGGGCCTGCGCCCAGCACCAGTACGTCGCACTCGACCACATCGCCGGCAACAATCGCCGGTTGGGCAGAGGCGGCGGGCTGGGAGGCAGACGACGCCATTTGCGGCGACGGCGCAGCCGCAGTCGGTGCGGGTGCCGGGGCGGCCGCGCCAGCGGTTTCCAGCGTCAGCACCACGCCACCTTCAGAGATTTTATCGCCCACTTTGACCGCCACAGACACGACCTTGCCGGCGTGGGTGGACGGTACTTCCATGGTGGCCTTGTCGGTTTCCAGCGTGATCAGCGATTGTTCTTTCTCGATCACGTCACCGGCTTTGACAAAGACTTCAATGATATCGACGTTGTCATGCCCGCCAATATCGGGAACCTTGATTTCTACAGTACTCATGAGGACTCCGTGTGAGGGGTGAGGAGAGTGGCAAGAGGCACAAAGCCGCTAGCCTGTATGAGGTGGGGCGCAGGTTTTCACCGCACGCCACACACCTCCCACCTCACGTCATTACAAGACCAGACGGCGGATATCCGTCAGCAGCTTGCCCAGATATACCGTAAAGCGTGCAGCCGCAGCGCCGTCGATCACGCGGTGATCAAACGACAAAGACAGCGGGCACAACAGACGCGGTGCAAATTGGCTGCCATCCCATACCGGCTTGATCTGGCTCTTGCAGACACCCAGGATCGCCACTTCCGGCGCATTGATAATCGGCGTGAAGCTGCTGCCGCCAATGCCGCCCAGGCTGGAGATCGTGAACGTGGCGCCTTGCATGTCGGTCGGCTTGAGCTTGCCTTCACGCGCCAGGGCAGAGAGGTCGGTCAGTTCCTGGGCAATCTGCTTCAGGCCCTTCTTGTCCACATCCTTGATCACCGGCACAACCAGACCGTTTGGCGTATCAGCCGCGAAACCGATATGGTAGTACTGCTTGAGCACCAGGTTGTCGCCATCCAGGCTGCTATTGAAGTTGGGGAAGGCTTTGAGCGCTTCGGCCGCAGCCTTGATGATGAAGGCCAGCGGCGAGAGCTTCAGACCGCTCTTTTCCCATTCTTTGCCAATGCTCTTGCGGAACTCTTCCAGCTCGGTGATATCGGCTTCGTCATTGAACGTGACATGCGGAATCATCACCCAGTTGCGGGAGAGGTTGGCGCCAGAGATTTTCTGGATGCGCGACAGCGGCCTGGTTTCGATCGGGCCAAACTTGGCAAAATCGACCTTCGGCCATGGCAGCAGATCCAGACCCACGCCCGAACCACCCGCCGGTGCTGCGGCAGCCGGAGCGGCCACCGCGCCAGACAACACGTTCTTCACATAACCGCGCACGTCTTCGTGCAGGATGCGGCCCTTGGGACCGGTGCCTTTGACTTTGGAAAGGTCAACGCCCAGGTCACGCGCAAACGAGCGCACGGACGGGCTGGCGTGGGCCTTGCGGAAACCTTCTTCATCAAACTTGACGCTGGCCGATGCAACCGGTGCCGGGGCGGGGGCCGCAACAGCCGGAGCTGGTGCAGGGGCCGCTTGCGGGGCCGGTGCGGGTGCGGCCACGGGCGCTGGTGCAGCACCTGCAGCAGAACCCGTGATGGTCAGGATCAGTGCGCCCTGGCCGACTTTCTCGCCCACTTTCACGGCAATGCTTTCCACGACGCCAGCGGCGGTGGAGGGCACTTCCATGCTGGCTTTGTCGGATTCGAGCGTGATCAGCGAGTCGTCCACGGAGACGGTATCGCCGACCTTGACGTTGATCTCGATGATTTCTACCGCGTCAAAGTTGCCGATATCCGGTACATGTACTTCGATGCTTTGGGCCGTAGCCGGCGCAGCAACAGGTGCCGGCGCCGCTTGCGGAGCCGGAGCCGGAGCTGGTGCTGGCGCAGCCGCTGCGGGAGCCGGTGCTGCAGCGCCGCTGGCTTCGATGAGGACGATGACATCGCCTTCAGAAACCTTGTCGCCAACCTTGACCTTGACTTCCTTGACCACGCCAGCTTCGGTTGCCGGCACTTCCATCGTGGCCTTGTCGGTTTCCAGGGTGATCAGGGATTGTTCCTTCTCGACCACATCGCCCGGTTTGACCATCACTTCAATGACATCGACGCCGTCATGGCCACCGATGTCAGGAATCTTCAATTCAATCATGGGATGAATCCTGTGAGGAGTGAGGAGTAAGGAGTGAGGGGTTGCCCCACTCCATCATCAAGAGCGCGGGTGCGGGGGCCGGTTTTCACCTCACCCCTCACACCTCACGCCTCACACATTTACACCGTCCAGGGCGCCGGACGATCCACTTCGATGCCGTACTTGGCAATGGCTTCGGCCACCTTGGTCAGCGGCAGCTTGCCTTCGTCCGCCAGTGCCTTCAGCGCGGCGACAACGACGTGGTAGCGGTCCACTTCGAAGAACTTGCGCAGTTGCTGACGGCTGTCGGAACGGCCAAAGCCGTCGGTGCCCAGCACTACGTAACGGCCAGGCACGTATTCACGGATCTGGTCGGCGTAGCTGCGCTTGTAATCGGTCGCGACGATGGTCGGGCCTTCGGCGTCCTTCAGGCAGCTGGTCACATAAGCTTCGCGGGTGGGTTCGGTCGGGTGCAGCATGTTGTAGCGCACGGCGGCCATACCATCACGGCGCAGCTCGTTGAAGCTTGGGGCGGACCAGATATCGGCCTCGACACCAAAGTCGTTCTTCAACAGGTCAGCGGCGGCAATCACCTCACGGAAGATTGTGCCCGAACCCATCAGCTGGACGTGCAACTCACCCTTGGCGGCGGCAGGACGGAACTTGTACAGCCCCTTGATGATGCCTGCTTCCGCACCTTCCGGCATGGCCGGGTGGGCGTAGTTCTCGTTCATCACCGAGAGGTAGTAATAGATGTTTTCCTGGTCCTGGTACATCCGCTTCATGCCGTGCTGGACGATGACGGCCAGTTCATAGGCAAAGGTCGGATCGTAGGACACGCAGTTAGGGATGAACTCGGCAAATTGATGACCGTGACCATCCTGATGCTGCAGGCCTTCGCCGTTCAGCGTGGTGCGGCCAGCGGTGCCGCCGACCAGGAAACCGCGGGCGCGCAAGTCGCCAGCAGCCCAGGCCAGATCGCCAATACGCTGGAAGCCGAACATCGAGTAATAGATGTAGAACGGGATCATCGTCACGCCATGGTTGGCGTAAGCGGTGGCCGCGGCAATCCAGTCGGCCATGGCGCCGGCTTCGTTGATGCCTTCCTGCAGAATCTGGCCGGTGGTCGATTCCTTGTAGAACATCAATTGATCGGCATCTTGCGGCTCGTACAACTGGCCGACGTGGCTCCAGATACCCAGTTGGCGGAACATGCCTTCCATACCAAAGGTACGGGACTCATCCGGCACGATCGGCACCACGCGCTTGCCAATGGTCTTGTCTTTCACCAGCGCGGTCAAAATCCGCACGAAGGCCATGGTGGTGGACATTTCACGCTCGCCAGAGCTTTCCAGCAGGGCCTTGAAGGTATCCAGCCCCGGCACTTCCAGCGATTCATTGACCGGATTGCGCGACGGCAGATAACCACCCAGCTCGGAACGACGCTCGTGCATGTACTTCAGTTCCGGCGCATCCGCAGCCGGCTTGTAGAAGGTGGCAGAGCGGGCTTCTTCGTCCGACAGCGGAATGCGGAAGCGGTCGCGCAGATGCAACAAGTCATCCGGCGACAGTTTCTTGGTCTGGTGCGCGACGTTTTGCGATTCGCCCGCTGCGCCCATGCCGTAACCCTTGACGGTCTTCACCAGCAACAGGGTTGGTTGATTCTTGTGCTCGGACGCAGCCTTGTACGCCGCGTAGACCTTGTGCGGATCATTACCGCCACGGGTCAGGCGCCAGATGTCGTCGTCGGACATGTTGGAAACCATGTCCAGCAGTTCCGGATACGCGCCGAAGAAGTGCTTGCGTACATACGCGCCATCCTTGGACTTGTAGGTCTGGTATTCGCCGTCGACCACTTCCATCATGCGTTTTTGCAGGAGGCCTTTCTTGTCCTTCGCGAGCAGGGCATCCCAGCCCGAACCCCAGACCACCTTGACCACGTTCCAGCCGGAGCCACGGAAGTCGCCTTCCAGTTCCTGGATGATCTTGCCGTTACCGCGTACCGGGCCGTCCAGACGTTGCAGGTTGCAGTTGATGACAAAGATCAGGTTGTCCAGTTTTTCACGGCCAGCCAGCGAAATCGCACCCAGCGATTCTGGTTCATCCATTTCACCATCACCGCAGAAGCACCAGACCTTGCGATCGCCCTTTTGCTTGAAGCCACGATCGTCCAGGTACTTCATGAAGCGGGCCTGGTAAATGGCCATCAACGGGCCCAGACCCATGGACACGGTCGGGAATTGCCAGAAGTTCGGCATCAGCCAGGGATGCGGGTAACTGGAGAGGCCGCCACCGTCCACTTCCTGACGGAACTTCAACAGTTGTTCTTCAGAGATGCGGCCTTCCAGGAAGGCGCGCGAATACATGCCAGGCGCACTGTGGCCCTGGAAATACACCAGGTCACCACCGTGATTGTCGCTGGCGGCATGCCAGAAATGGTTCCAGCCCACGTCATACAACGTTGCGGCGGAAGCGAAAGAGGTAATGTGGCCGCCCAGATCGCCGTTGATCTTGTTGGCGCGAACCACCATGGCCGCTGCGTTCCAGCGGGTGTAAGAGCGAATACGCTCTTCATAAGTGTGGTCGCCCGGGCTACGGGCTTCCAGGTGAACCGGGATCGTATTGATGTACGCCGTGGTGGCGGTGTAGGGGATGTTCACACCGTCTTCACGGGCGTGCCCGATCAATTTTTCTACAAGATAGTGCGCGCGTTCGGCACCTTCGTTCTCAAGCACGCCATCCAGCGCATCCAGCCACTCACGGGTCTCTTGAGGGTCCTGGTCATGAATCTGCTCTGCCATTGCCATACCTTTTGATGGATGTAGTTAATGCTGCCCGGGTTTACGTATCCAGTCCGGTGCGTCGCCTGACTCGTGGTCGGGCGATTCCACATTTCCGCTGTGCGGTGTAGTTATGGGGTGATTCGAGGGTGATACGGCGGCGTCCGCCGATGCAGACGCCACCGTGCTACTTGCTTAGCGCGGGTTATTGCGCTTGTAGTAGTTGATGAGACCGTTGGTGGACGCGTCATGGGTGGTGGTCAGGCCCGGGGTGGTCAGTTCACCCTCAATGGCTTTGGCCAGTTGCTTACCCAGTTCCACGCCCCACTGGTCGTAGGAGTTAATGTTCCAGACCGTGCCTTGCACCATGATCTTGTGTTCGTACAGCGCAATCAGCGCACCAAGGCGGCGCGGGGTCAGGCGCTGGATCAGGATGGAGTTGGTCGGACGGTTGCCTTCAAAAATCTTGTGCGGCGTCAGGGCATCCTGGGCTTCGCCGGTAATGCCGGCTTTGGTCAGTTCCGCACGCACTTCGGTTTCGTTCTTGCCACGCAAGAAGGCTTCCGTTTGCGCAAAGAAGTTGGCCATCAGGATGGTGCTGTGCGGTTCCGGAATTTCTGGATGCTCTACCGAGGCAATGAAATCGATCGGCACCGTTTGCGAACCCTGGTGCAGCATCTGGTAATAGGCGTGCTGACCATTGATACCGGCATCACCCCACACCACCGGGCCGGTGGAGTAGTCGACGCGGTGACCATTCAGATCAACCGTCTTGCCGTTGGATTCCATATCCAGCTGTTGCAGGTACGCCGGGAAGCGGTGCAAAGACTGGTTGTACGGCGAGATCAGATGCGTGGCGGCACCAAAGAAGTTGATGTACCACACACCCAGCATGCCCATGATGACCGGCAGGTTCTGCTCGAACGGCTTGTTCTTGAAATGCTCGTCCATGGTGTAGGCACCATGCAGCAAATCCTGGTAGTCGTGCTTGCCCAGGTAAATGGCAATTGGCAAACCAATGGCCGACCACAAGCTGTAACGGCCGCCGACCCAGTCCCAGAATTCGAACATGTTGTCGGTATCAATGCCGAACTCGGCCACCGACTTGGCATTGGTCGACACAGCCACGAAATGCTTGGCGATGTGCGATTCATTCCCCACGCGATCCAGGAACCACTTGCGCGCAGTGCGGGCGTTGGTAATGGTTTCCTGAGTGGTGAAGGTCTTGGACGCAATAATGAAGAGGGTGGTTTCCGGGTTCAGCTTCTTGAGCGTGGAGACCACCTGGTCGCCGTCAACGGTCGACACAAAGTGCATGGTCAGGCGCTGGTGACCAAAGTCTTTCAGCGCATTACAGACCATGACCGGGCCCAGATCAGAGCCGCCGATACCAATGTTGACGATGTCGGTGAACGCCTTGCCGGTGTAACCGACGCGCTCGCCGGAACGGATCTCGTCAGAGAACCGGAACATCTTTTCCTTGACCGCATTGACCTTGGGCATGACATCTTCGCCATCGACCAGGATCGGGTTCTTGTCCAGATTACGCAGCGCAATATGCAGCACGGCGCGATCTTCAGTGACGTTGATCTTTTCACCGGAGAACATGCGCTCAATGCGTTTTTGCAGACCGGACTCTCGCGCCAGGGTCAGCAAGAGCTCCATGGTCTTTTCGGTAATGCGGTTCTTGGAGTAGTCGAAAAACAGGCCACCCGATTCCAGCGAAAACTTCTCAAAACGCTGAGGATCGTTGTGGAACAAGTCACGCATGTGCAACGGCGAGACTTCTTTGAAGTGTTCCGCGAGGGCAAGCCAGGCGGGCGAGCTGGTCAGCTTGGACATCGTATTTCCTTTCTTCCTGTGGCCTCACGTCCGCTTGCCTTGAAGGTGGCGGACTCTGGGTTGAAGACCTGTTTTACACGCTAAGCGCTAGTGGATACTACGGGTACTGCAAGAGTCTGTTTTTGTTGCCGCAACCGGTTGGCACCCAGGCTGCGGCAATGTGTTCATGGCTCAGTGATCGTGACCGCGCACACGCTTTTCTTTCATGTTGCGCTTCATTTTCTCCAACTGGTCGATCAGCTCCGGGCCACGCTTGAGCGCGACGCCGACGGCCAGTACGTCAATGATCACCAGATGCACGATCCGGGTAATCATAGGAGTGTATAGGTCAGGATCCTCCATTGTGTCGGCATAAAGGCAAAGAGAGCAGCGTTTTGCCAGCGGCGACTTGGAATGCGTAATGCCAATGACATCGGCCCCCGCATCACGGGCAATTTCGACCGAACGGATCATGTCCAGCGTACGGCCGGAGTTGGACACCGCGACGACCGCATCACCCGGCTTGAGCATGGATGCGCTCATGCCATGCATGTGCGGATCGGTATACGCTACGGTCGGTACGCCCAGGCGGAAAAACTTGTTTTGTGCGTCAATGGCGACCGCACCAGACTGACCCTGACCCCAGACTTCGATCTTGTGGGTGTTGGACAGCACTTTGATGGCTTTTTCCAGCGCTTCGGTATCCAGTTCGTTCCGGCAGCGCAAGAGGTGGGAGATGTTGTTGTCGAACAGCTTTTTGGCCAGATCGTGCGCCGAGTCATCTGCCGACACCATGGAGTGCACATACGGCACACCGGACACCAGACTGCGGGTCAGGCGCAGTTTGAAATCCTGCAGACCCGAGCAGTTGAGCGAACGGCAAAAACGGATGACCGTGGGTTGCGATACGTCCGCGAGGTCCGCAATTTGCGCAATGGGCGCATTCGCAACCAGATTGGGTTGGGCCAGCACCAGTTCGGCAACCTTGCGTTCCGAGCGGGACAAGCTGTCGATCATCGTTTTGATGCGTTCGAGCATAGGCGTCTAACTCCATCTCTTTGTAGGGCTTGGGGTTGCCTTTTGGGTAACCCCGTTGCCGATTATGGATATGGGGCGACCCCATATCTGAAAATGCCCGGTCAGGCCGTCCAGTAAACCAGTTTCTGACCGGTTACCGCATCCAGCACACGGCGGATCGGAAATTGCGCCGTGACGGGTTTATCTTCCGTCATGGCGGTTTGCAACAGGGTCTTCTTGCCTTCGCCAGTAATGTGCACGATCACTTCGTGCGCTTTGGCGATGGTCGGCAGCGTCAGCGTAATGCGCTGATGCGGCGCAACCGGCGGCGTGACCGCAGCCACGAGGTTGGTCGAGGCGCAAGCGGCTTCCAGTTCCACGGCGTTGGGGAACAGGGACGCCGTGTGGCCATCGTCGCCCATGCCCAGAATCAGCACGTCAAACGGCGCTGGCAAGGTGGCAAAACGGGCTTCGATCTCGGCCTGACCTTCATGCGGGGTCGGGGCGGCAGACACCGGCGAGACAAAATGCGCAGCCGCAGCGTTGCCCTGCAACAGGTTCTGGCGCACGGTGCGCTCATTGCTGTCGGCATGATCAACCGGCACCCAGCGCTCGTCGACGAGGGTGATCCAGACTTTGCTGAAGTCCACGGCGGATTCGCTCAATGCCTTGAACATGCCAGCCGGGGTACGGCCGCCAGAGACCGCCAGCGAGGCCTTGCCACGGGCAGCGATCGCGGCGTTCAGCGCCTTGGCGATATCGGCTGCAAGGCCGTGATCCAGTTCGTCTTTGCTGGCGAATTCATGCCACTGCAGGGACATTGTTGTTCCTTTGTTATTGCTGATCGGCAGACAACGCACATACGTTGCACTGCACAAAATCCTGATTCCAGATATGGCAACCGGTAACCGGGCGTGGAGCCCGATTACCGGCAAGTGCGGCTTTTTACAAAACCAACCGCGAATTACGACTCTTCGTGCCAGGACACGCCATCGCGCGAGAGCAGGGCGGACGCGGCGGCCGGGCCCCAGCTACCCGCGTTGTACGGCTTGGGCGCTTCGGTGCTGTTTTCCCAGGAGTCCAGAATCGGCTCAACCCAGCGCCATGCGGCACGTTGCTCGTCGCGGCGGACGAACAGCGACAGGTCACCACGGATCACGTCCATCAAGAGACGCTCGTAAGCTTCCGGAGCGCGGGTCTTGAAGGTTTCCTTGAAGTCCAGGTCCAGGTGAACCGGGCGCAGGCGCACCTGATTGCCCGGCTCTTTGGCCAGCAGGTACAGACGCACGGATTCATCCGGTTGCAGACGGATCACCAGACGGTTCGGGGTGTGAGTGCGGCCGAACAGCGAGGTCGGGGTTTCGCGGAAATTGATGACGATTTCCGCCAGACGATCTTGCAGACGCTTGCCGGTACGCAGGAAGAACGGCACACCAGCCCAGCGCCAGGTCTGGATTTCAGCCTTGAGGGCGACAAAGGTTTCGCAGTTGGAACCCGCCGGAACGCCTGGCTCTTCCTGGTAGCCCGGAACCGGCTTGCCGTTGATGGCGCCAGCACGGTACTGACCACGTACCACCTTGGTGTGTACGTCTTCTGGCGACAGCGGCTTGAGTGCGCGCAGCACCTTGAGCTTTTCGTCACGAACGGCGTCGCCGTCCATGGAGGCCGGCGGTTCCATGGCCACAATGGTCAGCAACTGCACCAGGTGGTTCTGGATCATGTCGCGCAACGCACCGGTCTTGTCATAGAAGTCGGCACGGGTTTCTACGCCGACTTGCTCGGTGACGGTAATCTGTACGTCGCGAATCCACTCACGGCGCCACAGCGGTTCCAGCAGCGTGTTGGCAAAACGCAGTGCGATCAGGTTCAGCACCGGCTCTTTGCCCAGGTAATGGTCGATACGGTAGATCTGTTGCTCGGTAAAGAAGCGGGCAACCGCGTCGTTGATCTCGTTGGAGGACGCCAGATCGTGGCCGAGTGGCTTTTCCAGCACCACGCGGGAGTTGCCCTTGTTCAGGTCAACCTTGGCGAGGTTTTCGGAAATGCCGGCGAACAGGTCCGGCGCGGTCGACAGATAGAACACGCGCGAACGGCCTTGCTCTTCGTTCAGTGTGTCGGCCAGCAGTTTGTAGTCATCTGCGTTGTTGGCATCGACGCGCAGGAAGTGGATGCGGCTGGCAAATTCATCCCACACGGCGGCTTCGTAATCGCTGCCCAGATAGCCCTTCGCCAGGCCATGGGCCTTTTCCAGATATGCAGCAGTGTCTGTAGCGCTGCGGCCCAGACAGATAATGCGGCCAGACTTGGGCAGATTGCCGTCACGGTGCTGGTGATACAGGGCCGGCAGCAGCTTGCGCATTACAAGATCGCCGGTGCCACCGAACAGCACCATGTCGAAAGCATCATTAGGGGTCATATCGGGCGTTCCTTTCCTTTTATGCGGAAGGCATGACGGCCTTCCGTTGCTGTAAACAGCCAAAGCTGTTTTCTGAAACAGAATCCTTGGTGTGCGCCTGGCACGGCGAAACAGACACGGCAGCACGGGCTCAGTTGATGTCGCACCAAAGCTGATTCATGCTGCCGTCAATTGCGACTTTCCGGGGCGCGTTCTGTTCATCTATGCTGAAAATTGCCAGCGCGGCCATAGGAAATGCTTTGTAATCTTACTACACGCTCAAAGGGCCACGCAAACGGTATATCAAGCCCCGCCTCAGGGTCTTGCTGTGCCGCTATATCAAGCTGACGGAAGCGCGTCCAGATTGATTTATGCTGCACTGCAGCAGCACCAGTTTGTGTCATAGTGGCGGTTGCCGCTGCAGGGTGATTGTAGTAAAACTACGGCTCGGCAACTATTTCAGTCCCGGCCTGGATTGCAATACCAGGTCCATGGCGTTCCCCATTTCCGGAGTCCTGCAATGCCAGCTGTCAGTTCAGTGCACCCACGGCTCGCCGAAGTAACACGGCGTATTGTTGAACGTAGCCGCGAGTCCCGCGACCGCTATCTGGCCCGCCTGGACGCCGCAGCCAGCAAGGAACCTCTGCGCAAGGGCCTGGCATGCACCAACCTGGCCCATGCCTGGGCCGCGTCACCGGAAAAAGACAAGATCATGCTGCGCGAAATGCGCCGCCCCAATGTGGCTATTGTGTCGTCTTATAACGACATGTTGTCCGCACATCAACCGCTGGAAACCTATCCCGCCCTCATCAAACAGGCTGCACTCGAAGCGGGGGCAACTGCACAATTTGCAGGCGGCACGCCGGCCATGTGTGATGGCGTGACTCAGGGTCAGCCCGGCATGGAACTCTCTTTGTTCAGCCGTGACGTGATTGCCATGTCCACCGCCGTGGCACTGTCCCATAACGTGTTCGATGCCGTCACTTTGCTTGGTGTTTGTGACAAGATTGTGCCGGGCCTGTTGATTGGCGTATTGCAGTTTGGTCATCTGCCGGCTGTGTTCGTGCCGGCTGGCCCCATGACTTCCGGCCTTGCCAATAGCGAGAAAGCCAAAGTCCGTCAGTTGTTTGCCGAAGGCAAGTGTGACCGCAACGCATTGCTGCAATCAGAAGAACAGTCTTATCACGGTGCCGGCACCTGTACCTTCTACGGCACGGCCAACTCCAACCAGATGCTCATGGAAATAATGGGCCTGCATCTGCCTGGTGCCGCGTTTGTACACCCGAATACACCACTGCGTGACGCGCTGACCGCGGCAGCTGGTCGCCGTGCCGCACAAATTACTGCCGTGGGTGATGAATACATCCCCGTCGGCCGCCTTGTCGACGAGAAGGTCATCGTCAACGGAATTGTGGGTCTGCTTGCTACCGGTGGCTCTACCAACCACACCATGCACCTGACCGCGGCTGCGCGGGCAGCCGGCATCATCATTGACTGGAGCGACTTTGATGATCTCTCCGCCGTGGTGCCGCTGATTGCCAAGATTTATCCAAACGGTACGTCGGATGTGAACCAGTTTCATGCTGCTGGTGGTATGCCATTCCTGACCCGCGAACTGATCAAGGGCGGCTTCTTGCATGAAGATGTCCACACCATCATGGGCTTTGGTCTGAGCCGCTACGCCAAAGAGCCGTTCCTGATTGACGGCGAACTGGTCTGGCGTGATGCCGACGCCGAATCGGCCGACGAATCAGTCTTGCGCCGCATTGAAAAGCCGTTCAGTGTCGATGGCGGGTTGCGTTTGCTGGATGGCAACCTCGGTCGGGCCGTGATCAAGATTTCTGCTGTTAAAGCCGACCACCGCCTCGTTGAAGCGCCAGCCATGGTGTTCCATGATCAGGACGAGGTGCTGGACGCTTTCCAGCGTGGTGAGATGGAAAAAGACGTGATCGTCGTGCTGCGCTTCCAGGGCCCGCGTGCCATGGGTATGCCAGAACTGCACAAACTCACGCCGGTGCTGGGCGTGCTGCAGGATCGCGGCTTCAAGGTGGCGCTGGTGACTGACGGTCGCATGTCGGGTGCATCCGGCAAAGTGCCGTCGGCCATTCATATCACGCCGGAAGCGCTGGCGGGTGGCCCGCTGTCCAAGCTGCGCGACGGCGACATTATTCGTCTGGATGCCGAGGCCGGCATTCTGCAAGCCAAGGTCGATTCGCAAGTCTGGGCCGCGCGTGAGCGTGCCGAGGCTGATTTGTCTGCCCACCAGCATGGTATGGGCCGCGAACTGTTTGCTTCTTTCCGTCAGGCTGCCACTGGCGCGGAAGAAGGTGCCCTTTCGCTGGGTCTGGCTCACTAAGCCACCAGACAAGGGTAGTCGGGGGCGCAACTCGCCGGGTTTTATCCCGTCGTGCCAGTTTTTCGGGAATGGCAGCTGCGCATTAAGGTGCTTAACCTAAGCAACACTTATAAGAAAGTCAGGATCATGCAAATTCGTGAAATCATGCGTTCCTGCCCGGTCATGCCGGTGCTGATTATCGAGAAGACCGAACATGCTGTGCCGCTGGCAAAGGCATTGGTCGCAGGTGGTATCCGTGTGCTGGAAGTAACGCTGCGCACCGAAGCCGCGCTCGAATCTATCCGTCTGATTGCCGAGGCAGTCCCCGATGCCATTGTCGGTGTCGGTACAGTGGTGCGTCCGGAACAATTTGCCCAGGCCAAATCGGCTGGTGCCAAATTTGCCGTGACCCCTGGTCTGACCGAGACGCTGGCTGCAGCCGCGCGCGCCGCAGACATTCCGCTGCTGCCCGGCGTGATGACCCCGTCTGAAGCCATTGCGGCGCTGGAAATGGGCTTTGATGCACTCAAGCTCTTCCCGGCCGAACAAGCTGGCTCCTACGGCATGCTCAAGGCGCTGGGCAGTCCGCTCCCGCAGGCTTTGTTCTGTCCGACTGGCGGTGTGACGCCGGAAAGCGCTCCCAAGCTCCTGGCACTGCCCAATGTGGGTTGCGTTGGCGGCTCCTGGCTGGCCCCGAAGGACAAAGTGGCTGCCGGCGACTGGGACGCAATTACTGCGCTGGCACGTGAAGCCGCTGCGTTTCGCAAGTAAGGCCTCGTCCTTGTAAGAGCGGCGTGCTGCGGGATCATTGATCTTGCTGCGCGCCGTCTGCGTGTAACTGTCATACACTTGCGTCTATATTGAGCCGGTAATATTGAGCTGCCCTGGCAACCCCGGGTTGTATTTGCAGCGCCGGCCTATACATATGACGCAAGAATTCCTGGCAGGGCAGGCTGGATAAACCGGTTGCAGACCGGTGGCCCGGCCTGTTTGTTTTGTTAACAAATTCAATAGTTGGTGGAATATATGACTATCAAAGTAGGTATCAACGGCTTTGGCCGTATCGGGCGCATCGCTTTCCGTGCAGCACAGGAACGTTCCGACATCGAGATCGTGGCAATCAACGATCTGCTGGATGCCGAGTACATGGCGTACATGCTGAAGTACGATTCCACCCATGGCCGCTTCAATGGCACCGTGGAAGTCAAAGATGGCCACCTGGTCGTCAATGGCAAGACTATTCGCGTGACTGCAGAGCGTGATCCGGCCAACCTCAAATGGGACGAAGCCGGCGTTGAAGTTGTGGCCGAAGCCACTGGCCTGTTCCTGACTGACGAAACCGCGCGCAAACACATCCAGGCCGGTGCCAAAAAGGTCGTGATGACCGGCCCGTCCAAAGATGACACCCCGATGTTTGTCATGGGCGTGAACCACAAGTCCTACGCTGGCCAGGAAATCGTCTCCAACGCATCGTGCACCACCAACTGTCTGGCTCCGCTGGCCAAGGTCATCAACGACAACTTCGGTATCGTTGAAGCCCTGATGACCACAGTACATGCCACGACAGCGACCCAGAAGACCGTAGATGGCCCGTCGCACAAAGACTGGCGTGGTGGCCGCGGTGCTTCGCAGAACATCATTCCGTCCTCTACGGGTGCTGCCAAAGCTGTGGGCAAGGTGATTCCGGAACTGAACGGCAAGATCACCGGCATGTCTTTCCGCGTACCGACCCCGAACGTATCCGTGGTTGACCTGACTGCACGTCTGGCCAAGCCGGCAACGTACAAGGAAATCTGCGCTGTCATGAAGGCCGCAGCCATTGGCGAACTGAAGGGTATCGTTGGCTATACCGAAGATGACGTGGTCTCCACTGACTTCAACGGCGAAACCTGCACTTCCGTGTTCGATGCCAAGGCTGGTATCTCGCTGAACGATAACTTCGTGAAGCTGGTGGCCTGGTACGACAACGAAACCGGTTACTCGCACAAAGTGCTGGATCTGATCGCACACATCGCTGCCAAGTAATTGGCCCGGCGTTACGCCATCAGGCAATAAAAAGGCGACCTTCGGGTCGCCTTTTTTTATTATTGGTACACAGCACTCACCTCACCTCAGCTCACCTGTACCTGTAGCTCTATTCCCGCCTGACCCCATCCGCATGTCCCGCCAGGGGACTCAACGACCTCTGGTAAAAATACCGCTGCAGATAGCCCGCTGCGTCCTCAGTCCTCGACAACGCTCAATCGTCCCGCGTGCCTGGCGAGCTAAAGCAGGCTGCAGCGGCTCTTGAGGGGCGGTTTTATCAGAATAAACCCGAGTTGCCGGGGCAATTGTCTCATGCCAACAACATTTCCTACGACGCTGAAAAGCTGCTGTAAGCCAGTGAGAGGGCTGAAGTGGTCTGCATGCCGAGTAAGGGCAAGTATCAACAAATTCTGGATAATTCTTTTCTTATCAATGGTTTGAAGTTTTATTGTCAAGCAATGAAAAAGGGGTGGTATTGGCGAGATTGGTATGCATGCTGAGGGGCGCGTATCAATTGTTGTACTTATAAGACAATTCCTGGAACGCGGGCGGCTATGGTTTGCTTCTCGTAAATAAATTCACTTATGCTTTCCCCGAAGCAAGGTTCACGTCATCGTTCGTGCCGGTGCCTCGCTGTTACTCAAGCTGGTGAAAACCAACTTCCAAACTAGGAGACCTATAAATGTTTAAGCGTGCTCTGATTGCTGCTGCGGTTACTGCTGCTGTTACCGCCCCGGCGGCTTTTGCGGATGTAACCATCAGCGGTTACGCCGAAATGGATTTGATCGGCCGTACCAACAACGCTACTGCTGATGGCACCGGTACTACCAACCGCTTCGGTATCGAAAGCGATCTGATGCTGTCCTTCGACGGCAAAGACAAGTGGGACAATGGTCTGTCCACCATCTGGCGCGTGTCGCAAAAGCCGGGCGGCGGTATTTACTCCCTGGGTCAACAAAAGTGGGGCGGTCGTGAAGCCTTCATCGGTGTTGCCGGCGACAACTGGTCCGTCAAGAGCGGCCGTGTGTTCATGGACCAATACCTGCGTCACGACTGGCCGTACCTGACCGACGGTTCGGGTAACGTTGGTGAAGATTACGGTATCAGCGGCCAGGCATTCTGGGACAACGCTATTCAAGGTAGCGTGACCTTCGGCCCGGCTACCCTGGTTGCTTCCTACAGCATCCCGAACGGCTACTCCAGCGGCGACCAAGGTCAAGGCTATGAAGTCGGTGGCGGTGTTGACTTCGGTACTGGCGGTCACTTCGACCTGTCGTACGAAGGCATCAAGGGCACGACCGGTACTTCCGCTAATCCGGATGGCACTGATTCCGTGCTGTTCACCGGTATCCGTTACCCGTTCGGCCCGCTGACCTTGTCCTTTGACTACACCCGTCAAAAGTTTGAAGGCGCGACCTCCGCTGCGACTGGCGTTCACACCGACCTGTACCACTTCCTGGTGAAGTACCAATTCACCGATCGTCTGGGTCTGCATGTTGGTGACACCGAGATCAAAGACAGCAACGATGCCAAGGCTAACCAGTTCAACGTGGCCCTGCATTATCAACTGTCCAAGCAAACTGAAACCTACGCTCGTATCCGCTACCTGAAGCTGAACGACGCAGGCGTAAGCCCGGCTGGTCTGACATGGCAAGGTCTGGGCGTTGCTTCTACCAAGGACAATGCTGCTGAATTCCTGTTGGGCACCTGGACTGGCTTCTAACCTGGATATTTCCTGATTCCAAGCTTAAAAAAGGGCGACGCAAGTCGCCCTTTTTTTATGGTCTTTTAGTTGCACTTTAATCGGTAGGCCAAAAATTCTTATTTGAGAATGATTTTTTAAGTTATTGAATAAGTTGGATTATTTTTTGTTTTTGAAACCAGCAACGCATTGTTGACTGGTTTTTTTTCGCATTGTTCTTGGAAAAGCGCTGCCCGTAATCTGCGGCCAATCAGCAAGCCATACAACGTGCTGCACAAGACCAGCGCTTGGCTGATTTGCGTTTCTTTTTACAGCCGATTTTCAGGAGAAATTAACAATGTTCTATCGTGCTCTGATTGCTGCTGCAGTTACCGCTGCCTTTGCTGCTCCGGCGTTTGCCGATGTTTCCATCAGTGGTTCTGCTGAAATGGATATTTATGCCCGCACCCACCAGGCATCTTCCCAGAAAGCCGATGGCTCCAGCAGCACCGCCCTTGGCAATGAAACCGACCTGATTCTGAATTTTGACGGTACAGATAAACTCGATAGCGGCAACAAGCTGATCTGGCGTGTATCGCAAAAGGTTGCGACACCAAAGACCGCAGAATGGGGCAGCCGTGAAGCTTATATTGGTCTGGCAGGTGATTGGGGTACTTTCCGCTCTGGTCGCGTATTTGCACCGTCTTACCTGGCTCTGGACCAGTTCCAGTGGGGCGCTGGCAATCTGTGGGAAGACTACGGCGCGAATGGCGTATGGTTCAAGGAAGCCCTGGCTTACTCGACTCCAACCTTCAATGGCTTTGGCGCGCAAGTAGCCTATGACCTGGGTACCAAAACCGCGCAAGGTCAGACTTGGGCCGTGGATGCTATTGCGACCTACAACAACAAAGATATTGGCCTGAACCTGGCCGGTGGCTATCAGCAACAAAAGGGTCTTACTGCTCTGAACCAGGATGATGCTTTCATCTCTGGTGGCGATACTGGTGCCAAGCAAGAGTTCTACTTCGTTCAAGGTAACTGGGATATTGCTCGTAGCGGCTTTACCGTTCGCGGTGGCTACAAGCACAACAAGTGGAGCGACTCTAATAACTCGCTCGGCTTTGGTGCTGGCAAGGTAGAGAATGACCAGTTCCTGCTTGCAGGCGCCTATGCCTGGAACAAGAGCCAACTGGCTCTGGGTTGGCAAGATATTGTCAACAGCAAGATTGATGGCCAGAAGTTCAACGATGCCAACGCAAACCAGTTCTTTGGTCAGTACACCTACACACTGTCCAAAAACACCTCCGCTTACCTGCAAGCACGCTACATGAAGTTCAAGGATGCGGATGTCCGTCCGTTTGCGGCAGCAGACTGGCAGCTGGATGGCGTAGCCTCCACCGGCACCGACAACGGCGCTCGCGTCCTCATCGGTACCTGGACCGGCTTCTAATCCAGTCTGATCTGTTTGCATCATCTAAAAAAGGGCGACTTCGGTCGCCCTTTTTTCATTCGGGATATTTGATATATCAAACTTTACGGGCACGATAGCGCCCGGCGTCTGGACCATTAATGCAGGTGTTTTATCGGGGATGATGAAAATCGCGGAATGGGGTTCAGCTTTTTACCAGGAAGGGCGATCAAGACTGTTTCATTTGCGCATCGCCAAAAGCGTGAAATACCAGTATTCATGCGGTTTTAAGCGAAAAACTAAGGTAATCGCCCTACATATCTCCCCTGGTCAGGAGTTCACCTGATTTCGGTCAAATCGTCCCCCCCATAAATTCCGTTACGCGGGTTGCCATGGGGCTGCCCGTAGCCTAGGAGACCGAAGAAAATGAAAACTTTGCGTATGACGCTCTGCGCGGCGGCTTTGTCCGTTGCATGCGCTGCCAATGCGGCTGAGGTGGAAGTGCTGCACTGGTGGACTTCCGGCGGTGAAGCAAAGGCCGCTGGCGAGCTGAAGAAGATGCTCGAAGCCAAGGGCGACAAGTGGAAGGATTTTGCAGTTGCTGGTGGTGCAGGTGACAACGCCATGACCGCGCTGAAGACGCGCGTGGTGTCTGGCAACCCGCCGGCAGCAGCTCAGGTGAAGGGCCCGGCTATTCAAGAGTGGGGCGATCAAGGTGTTCTGGCCAACATCGACGATGTAGCCAACAAGAACGGCTGGAACAAGATTCTGCCGCCGGTTGTGCAAAACGTGATGAAGTATCAAGGTCACTACGTTGCTGCTCCGGTTAACGTTCACCGCGTGAACTGGCTGTGGATCAACCCGGACCTGCTGAAGAAGGCCAATGCCAAGGTTCCGACCACATGGGACGAGTTCTTCAAGACTGCTGATGCCCTGCAAAAAGCGGGTATCCAGCCGGTTGCTTACGGTGGTCAACCGTGGCAAGACGCAACCGTGTTCGAAACCGTGGTTCTGGGCACTGGTGGCGCACCCTTCTTCAAGAAGGCTTTCGTGGATCTGGATCAGGCTAGCCTGAAGAGCCCGACCATGATCAAGTCCCTCGAAATCTACAAGAAGATCAAGCCTTACACCGACAAGAACGCCGCTGGCCGCGACTGGAACCTGGCTACTGCCATGGTTATCAATGGCAAGGCTGGTATGCAGTTCATGGGTGACTGGGCCAAGGGTGAATTCCTGGCTGCTGGCAAGGTTCCGGGCAAAGACTTCCTGTGTGTAGCCGCTCCGGGCACCGCCAAGTCCTACACCTTCAACATCGACAGCTTCATCTTCTTCAAGCTGAAGAACGCCGATGCTATCAAGGGTCAGGACGATCTGGCAGAAACCATCGTTTCGCCGGAATTCCAGCAAGTGTTCAACCTGAACAAGGGTTCCATCCCGGTTCGTCTGGGCGCCGACATGTCCAAGTTTGACGATTGCGGCAAGCAATCGGCCAAGGACTTCGAAGCCGACAACAAGGCTGGCACGCTGGTTCCGTCCTTCGCTCACGGCATGGCTATGCACTCCGCTACCCAAGGCGCCATGTATGACGTCATCTCCCAGTTCTGGAACGATGACAACATGACCGCTCAGCAAGCTGCTGCCAAGCTGGCTGCTGCTGCCAAGGTTAACTAAGACATCAGACCGGTTCGCAAGGACCGGTTGGTCTGAGTTAATCAGCGCTGTCAGTTCGCTGTATTTGCTGTAACCCTCCTTCTCCGGCCCCGGGGAGGGAGGGGGCTTCACCCGTTTCACCCTCATCTGTTCATCGGAGATTTGTCATGATTCAGTCGACCCGGCCAGCTCAGTATGGCTTTGCGGAACGCTGGCTTCCGCGGCTTGTGCTTGCCCCGTCGTTCTTGCTTTCGCTGGTATTCATTTATGGTTTCGTCGCCTGGAATGGTTATCTGTCGTTTACCTCGTCAAGCTTGCTGCCCAACTACCATTGGGTCGGGCTTCACCAGTATGAGCGTCTGTTCGCCAACGAACGTTGGTGGGTAGCGGTCGAGAACCTGTTCAAGTTCGGTATTCTGTTTATCGGTGTCAGCATGCTGGTTGGCATTTTGCTGGCTATTTTGCTCGATCAGAAAATCCGTCAGGAAGGCGCCCTGCGCACCATTTATCTGTACCCGATGGCGCTGTCGTTCATCGTGACCGGTACGGCCTGGAAGTGGATGTTGAACCCGGGCCTGGGGCTGGAAAAGATGATGCATGACTGGGGTTGGACCAGTTTCCAGTTTGACTGGCTGGTGAACCCTGATATGTCGATTTATACCGTGGTGATTGCCGGTATCTGGCAGTCGTCCGGCTTTGTAATGGCGTTGTTCCTCGCGGGCTTGCGCGGTATTGATGATTCGATCATCAAGGCGGCGCAGATCGACGGTGCAACCCTGCCGCGTATTTACTGGAAGATCATTCTGCCGGCCATGCGCCCGGTGTTCTTCTCGACGCTGATGATCCTGGCGCACATTGCCATCAAGAGCTTTGACCTTGTGGTTGCGTTGACTGGCGGTGGCCCTGGCTTCTCGTCTGACCTGCCGGCAACCTACATGTATGCCATGGCGTTTACCCGTGGCGAAATGGGCCTGGGTTCTGCCAGTGCCATGATGATGCTGTTGACCGTGTCTGCAGTGATTGTGCCTTACCTGTATTCCGAACTGCGCCGAGGTCGCTGATGCAATCCAATAAACTCTCCCGCTTTATTGTTTACGCGGTTCTGATTTACTTCGCTGTCTACTACCTCTTGCCGCTGTACGTCATGTTGACGACTTCGGTGAAGACGATGGACGAAATCCGCGGCGGCAACTTGCTGTCGTTCCCGATGCATATCACCTTTGCGGCCTGGTCCAAGGCATGGGGTTCGGCGTGTACCGGTGTGGAATGTACCGGTCTGGCTCCGTTCTTCTGGAACTCTGTACGCATGGTGATTCCGGCGGTGGCCATTTCCACCACGCTGGGTGCGATCAACGGCTACATCCTGTCCAAATGGAAGTTCCCCGGGTCTGAACTGGTGTTTGCCCTGTTGATGTACGGTTTGTACATCCCGTTCCAGGTTCTGCTGTTGCCCATGGCGACGACGGAAGGCTGGCTGGGCATTGCATCGTCGACGACAGGTCTGGTGTTTGTGCACGTGGTGTGCGGTATTGCTTCCACCACGCTGTTCTTCCGCAACTTCTACGTCGGTATTCCGGATGAATTGATCAACGCAGCCCGCCTGGATGGTGCCGGTTTCTGGCGCATCTTCTGGCGCATCGTGCTGCCGATGTCGATTCCTATCCTGATGGTGACGTTGATCTGGCAATTTACCCAGATCTGGAACGACTTCCTGTTTGGTCTGGTGTTCTCTGCCGGTGGTTCGCAACCGATTACTGTCGGTCTGAACAACCTGGCTAACACCTCTACCACGGTCAAGGAATACAACGTTGATATGGCCGCTGCGATTATCGCCGCGCTGCCGACCATCTTCGTGTACGTGGCTGCAGGCAAGTATTTTGTGCGCGGCCTTGCCGCCGGCGCGGTCAAGGGCTGATTCCCGGACCAGATTCACACAACCGGTCATTGCTACATTGCACCTGTGCGGCGCCGGGCTTGAACGAAAACAAGCCGGCGGCCGCTGCAAGTAGCCCGGTACCCGAACTCAGAAATGGAGAAAAAGATGGGCGCACTTGCCATCAAGAACGTAACCAAAAGCTTTGGCGACACGCATATCCTGAAAGGCATCGATATCGAGATCGATGACGGCCAGTTCCTGATCCTGGTTGGTCCGTCTGGCTGCGGCAAGTCCACGCTGATGAACATCATCGCTGGTCTGGAAAGCCCGACTTCCGGCGAAGTCCACATTGGCGATCGCATCGTGAACGACGTCGCCCCGAAAGACCGTGACATCGCCATGGTGTTCCAGAGCTACGCCCTGTACCCGACCATGAACGTGCGTCAGAACATTGCGTTTGGTCTGGAAACCCGCGGTGTACCGAAGAAAGAGCAAGAAGAGGTGATCAACCGCGTCGCCAAGATGCTGCAAATGGATCACCTGCTGGATCGCAAGCCGGGCCAGTTGTCCGGCGGTCAGCGTCAGCGCGTGGCCATGGGTCGTGCCTTGGCCCGTGACCCGATCCTGTTCCTGTTTGACGAGCCGCTGTCTAACCTGGATGCCAAGCTGCGCGTTGAAATGCGGACTGAAATCAAGCAACTGCATCATCGCTTGAAGACCACCATCGTTTATGTGACCCATGACCAGATTGAGGCCATGACGCTGGGCGATCGCATTGCGGTCATGAAAGATGGCGTGATTCAGCAGTTCGGCAGCCCGCAAGACATCTACGAGCGTCCGTCCAATATGTTCGTGGCCAGCTTTATTGGCTCGCCGTCGATGAACTTCATCGAATGTCATCTGGCCGAGCAAAATGGCCAGATCGGCGTGAGCCTGACCAGCGAAAGCGACGCTCGCTTTGTGCCGCTGAAAGACGGCGCCAAGTTTGCCAAGCGCGTTGGCCAGGAGGTCGTCATGGGTGTTCGTCCGGAACAACTGGATGTGGCCCACGGTGACGAAATGGCGCTGGGTTGCAAGGTGATGCTGACCGAGCCGACTGGCCCGGACACCATGATCTTTACCCGTATCAACGGTAAGGACGTGACCGCACGCGTGCACCCGCGCGATGCCAAGGGCCCGGGCGAAGTCATGCGCCTGGCGCTGGATATGGGCAAGGTCGTGTTCTTCGATCCGAAAACCCAACTGCGTATCGACTAATCGACGCAGTCAAGCGGCCGGCAGGTCTGGCCGCTTAAGCTCTTCCGCAGGAGCAGCGACTTGGCCCCACCTTGTGTGGGGCCTTTCTTTTGTGGGGTTAGGGCAGAAACGGGTATGCGTGGCGCGCAAGAGGGCCGCGAAGGCTCGGGCTGGTGGCGCTGGAGGGGTAGGTGGCGCTTAGCCCGCGAGCGTGCGGCGCTCGACCAGTGCTTGCGCCAGCGTACTTGGATCTGCGTGTTCCAACTCGCCGCCGACGGGCAAGCCACGGGCAATACGGCTGACGGTGAGCCCGCGTGCACGCAGCATCTCGGCCAGATAGTGCGCGGTGGCCTCACCTTCTACCGTGAAGTTGGTCGACAGTATGACTTCTTTGACGATGCCATCGCTGGCGCGCTCCAGCAGGCGGCTAAACGCAATGTCTTTGGGGCCGATGCCGTCGAGCGGGCTCAAGCGGCCCATCAGCACAAAATAAAGACCGTGGTAGGCCAGGGTCTGCTCCACCATCAATAAATCGGTCGGCATTTCCACCACGCACAGTTGTTCGTGCGTGCGGTTTTCGTCGGCACAGATTTCGCAGATATCCGATTCGGTAAAGGTATTGCACAACTGGCAATGCTTGAGCGTGGCCAGAGCCGTCATGATGGCATGCGCCAGGCTATCCGCGCCGGTCTGATCCCGTTGCAGCAGGTGGTACGCCATACGGCTGGCCGACTTGGGGCCCACGCCAGGCAATACGCGCAAGGAATCGATCAGATGCTGCAGGGAGGAGGGTGTGCTCATGGGGAGGCCAGAATGAAAAAAGGGTGAACCCGCACCGCGGGTTCACCCTTTTTGATCCATTTAGAACGGCATCTTGAAACCGGCCGGCAGGTTCAGGCCGGAGGTAAAGCCTGCCATTTTTTCCTGGGTGGTGGTTTCCACCTTGCGCACGGCGTCGTTAAGCGCGGCGGCGATCAGGTCTTCCAGCATGTCCTTGTCGTCTTGCAGCAACGAGTCGTCAATGCTGACACGCTTGACTGCGTGGTGACAGGTCATCACGACCTTGACCATACCGGCACCAGCCTGGCCTTCCACTTCCACCTGGCCCAATGCTTCCTGGGCCTTTTGCATGTTTTCCTGCATTTGCTGGGCTTGCTTCATCAAGCCGCCCAGACCACCTTTGTTGAACATTGTTCTGCTCCTTGTTGACGACTTGCGCCGGCATATTAACCGCCAGCATCAATGACAAATTTGTTCACATTAACCAGATTGTGCCATCAGAGTGGCTGAATAGACCCCGGCATGACAATGGCGCCCAGTTCTTGCACCATGCTTTGCACAAAAGGGTCGTTCTGGATGGCCTGTTCGGCTTCATCCTGCCGTTTCTCTCGTGCCCGCTGCATGATGGCAGCCGGCGTATGTTCGATAACCGCTTCAATCAGTTCTGTGCTGACCTGAACCGGTTGACCGAAGTGCCGGCTCAAGAGTTCACAGAGCTTATCCTGGAAGTCTCGCGTGGCGACCGCCCGGTTGCTGTCCGAGACGCGCAGTTTGAAATGGGCGTTATCCCAGGACAATAATTCTGCCTGTTGCGCCAGCATACCGGCCGCGCCCATGCGCAGATCGACCACCAGACCATGCCAGTCACCATCGAAGGTGGCGAGACTGACTGCGACCGCCGCCGCTTCACCGGGCGGCTGTTCCTGCGGCGCGGTCGGTCGGGTTTGCACTGGCGGTGCGGATTCAAAATCCGGCTCGGAGACAGGCTCCAGATATTCCACAGGCTCCGGCATGTCATCCGCTGCGGGCCCGCCTTGTTGGGTGCTGGCAGGCGCTGGTGCAGCTTCCCATGGTGCGGGTTCCGCTGGCGCTGCCACGGCAGGCGCAGGCGCCGCCGCTACAGGCGGCGGCGCAGGAACAGGTGCGGCGACCGGTGCAGCCATCGGGGCCGGCACGATGGGGGCGCTGGTTGTCGGTGCCGCCACAGGGGCTGCCGTGACCGGCGCTGGCCGCACGGCGGCCGTGCTGTTCAACACCGGCAGGTTATCTGCCGCCGTAGTCGGTGCAAACGCCAGCATGCGCATTAGCGACATCGAAAAACCGGCGTATTCATCCGGTGCCAGTGCCAGATCGCGACGGCCATGAATGGCAATCTGGTAATACAACTGGGTTTCTTCGGCCGGCAAGGCCTGGGCCATGGCGAGGATATCTGCGCGCAGCGGCAGATCATCGGCCAGTGCGCCCGGTACCACTTGTGCCAGCGCAATCTGGTGCAGCACGTGCGCCAGTTCATGTAATGCAGACTCGTACGACAAGCCCCGGGCGGAGATCGAATCGGCAGCGGCCATCATGGCCGTGCCATCGTGGGCGACCAGCGCGCGCAGGATATCAAACAGATAACCCTGGTCAACCGCGCCCAACATGGCGCGTACGCCTTCCTCCCGTACTTCGCCCGAGCCGTAGGCAATGGCCTGGTCCAGCAAACTCAGCGCGTCACGCATCGAGCCATTGGCGGCGTGGCCCAACAAACTCAATGAGGCGGGTTCAAAGCTGATCTGTTCGGCTTGCAGTACGTTGTGCAGATGACCTGCCACTTGTTGTGGCGTCATCTGGCGCAAAGAAAACTGCAAACAGCGGCTCAACACCGTAATCGGCACTTTCTGCGGATCGGTGGTGGCCAGAATGAATTTGACGTGCCCAGGGGGTTCTTCCAGGGTTTTGAGCATCGCGTTGAAGGCACTTTTGGAGAGCATGTGCACTTCATCGATGATGTAGACCTTGAAGCGGCCGCTGGTGGGGGCGTACTGGGCGTTATCGAGTACTTCGCGGATATTGTCGATGCCGGTGTTGGACGCGGCGTCGATCTCCAGCAAGTCGACAAAGCGGCCCGCATCAATCTGCGTACAGGCACTGCACACGCCGCACGGCTCGGCGGTCACGCCGGTCTCGCAATTGAGCGATTTGGCCATGATCCGCGCGATCGTGGTTTTGCCTACACCACGGGTGCCGGTCAAGAGCCAGGCATGGTGCAGACGGCCCGTGGCAAAGGCATTGGACAGCGCCTTGATGACGTGTTCCTGGCCAACCAGCTGGGCAAAAGTGCGAGGGCGCCACTTACGGGCGAGTACTTGATAAGTCATGGCGCAATTCTATCAGAACACCGCCGGGGCAACTGCAAAGGCGTATCCAACCGGCCGCATGAAGTGGCCAGTCGGATACGCCTTGGTATTTCAGGTTGTGTGGCGCTTATTCGGTGTGGAAATAGCGTTGGGTATCCGTCAGAAAGTGCGGCCCGCCATCGCCCCGGATCAGCGTGCCTATCCCTTCGCTGGTCAAGAGTTCCAGCAACAGCGCATTGGGCACGCGCCCGTCAATGATGTGGGCCGATTTGACGCCGGTACGCACGGCATCCAGCGCAGAGCCAATCTTGGGCAGCATGCCGCCAGAGATGGTGCCGTCGGCAATCAGGGCATCCACGTCGGACAGCGTCACGCCGGCAATCAACTTGCCGTTGCGATCCAGCACGCCCGGCGTATTGGTCATCAGGATCAGCTTTTCGGCATCCAGCGCACGGGCCAGTGTGCCGGCCACCAGATCGGCGTTGATGTTGTAAGCCTGTCCGTCCAGCCCCACACCAATCGGCATGATCACCGGTACAAAATTGCGGGTTTGCAGCAGACTGATGAGTTCGGTGTCGACTTTTTCGATCTCGCCCACGGCACCAATATCCACCGGGCCGGTATCGCCCGGCTCTGGCGGCAACAGCATTTTGCGCGCCTGAATAAAGTATCCATCCTGACCATTGAGCCCCACGGCCTTGCCGCCGCTGCGGTTGATCAGTCCGACGATTTCCTGGTTGAGCTTGCCGGTAGCCATCTCTACCGCTTCCAGCGTTTGCGCATCGGTCACGCGCATGCCACGGCGAAACTCGCTCTTCACGCCCATTTTTTCCAGCAAACCGCTGATCTGCGGGCCGCCGCCATGGACGATAACGGGCTTCATGCCCACCAGTTGCAATAGCGCGATATCTCGGGCAAAACCGGCTTTGAGCGCCTCGTCCGTCATGGCGTTGCCGCCATACTTGATCACAAAAATCTTGTTATGAAAGCTCTGGATGTAGGGGAGGGCTTCGGCCAGGATATTGGCCTTGTCACCCGCGCCCAGCAAGGCACTGATCATGGTGGTTCCCTTAGGCCGTGGCGTTGGCGGCGAACAACTGGTGTACTTCTTGCGGCGTGGCACAGGTACGCAGCTTGTTGCGGAAGTCCTGATCGCTAAACAGTTGCGCAATCGCGGCCAGAATCTCCAGATGCGCCTGGGTGGCGCGTTCCGGCACAATCAGCGCCAGAATGCTGGAGACTGGTTTGCCATCCGGGGCGTCGTAGGGCAATGCCAGTTCAGTGCGCACAAACACGGCAATGGCTTCGTTCAGCCCTTTAAGGCGGGCATGCGGCAGTGCCATACCCAGGCCCAGCGCCGTTGAACCCAGTTTTTCCCGGTCTTGCAGGCTTTTGACCACCAGGTCGCTGGAGAGTTGGTGCGTTTGTTGCAAACGACGCCCGATCTCTTCAAACAGTCTGGTTTTGCTGGAAACATTCAGATCCAGCACGATGTCTTCGGGTTGCAATAGCTGCGAAATGTCCATGGAGGGTATACCGGGTCCTGTACAGGAAAAACATGAAGTGGCTGAACCGTTTTAGCCCGCCCCCAGCTTGTGGCCATGGGGTAGCGTCACGGTTTGGTCGGATTATACGAAAAACCTCGCTGCCCATTGGCGTTTTTGCACGATTTTTATAGCGTTTTTACATACTCTAACAGAAGCCTGGATCACATATTGGCGCTGGCCCGGCATGCTGGTTTTGGCCGTTTGTCTACTGCAAAGCGCCTGCGTCCGCGCCGTCGCATGGATAATGGGGACACACGCTTCGTTTTGAACCCTTTTTTGTTGATCGGATTGATAAGCGGTTATGTCGCAGGATAAATGGAATGACCCCGCAGACCCCATGCCAGAACCGCCTTATGAGCCGGCCCTGGAAGAATGCTGCGGTAACGGTTGTGAGCCCTGTATTTTTGATATCTATAACGAAGCGTTGCGCCAGTACCGCGCCGATCTCAAAGCCTGGCAAGTACGCCATCCAGAGGCGGACGGGTTTTCGCATTAATCGCTTATTGCTTTAGGCAAGCGCAAAACTTGCCTTCTATTGCGGCTGGCAAGGGGCCCGGCGCGCGGGCACAATCGGCCAGTCTGTTTTCACCGCCAGGATTTTGCTCCGCCATGAAGCTTTCCCGTCTTTGTTCTACCCGTATGCTCAGCGCACTTGGTCTGGCGCTGACCGTGAGTGTCGCCACGGCGGCCAATCCTTTGCCGGCGCCTGTGGCTGCCGCGCTCAACAATGCGCATTTGCCCGCATCGGCTTTGTCGCTGGTGGTGCTGCCCCTCGATCAAGCCGGCGGCGAATACTGGAATGCCGACGTGCCGGCCAACCCGGCCTCCACCATGAAGCTGATCACCACCTTTGCCGCGCTCGATCTGCTGGGGCCCGCGTTCTCCTGGAATACAGATATATATAGTGATGGCGTGGTCAGCGATGGCGTATTGCGCGGCAATCTGTATCTGAAGGGCTCGGGCGATCCCAAGTTCACCATGGAGCGTTTGTGGATGCTGCTGCGAGACGTGCGCGCAGCCGGCATTAAACGTATCAATGGTGACATCGTGCTGGATCGCAGTTATCTGAGTATTCCCGCAAAAACCAGTTTTGCAGATGACGGTAATGACCCGGCGCGCGCCTATCTGGTTGGTCCGGATAGCTTGCTGGTCAATTTCCATGCGTTCCGGTTCCACGTCGTGAACGATGCAGGCGGTGCGCGGGTCAATGTGGATCCGCCCTTGCCCGAACTGACTGTAGATAGCGCCATCAAGACGTCGGCCGCTGCACCCTGCGCCGGCAGCAACCTGGCATTCATGGCTAGTGGCGCGGGCAGCGCGGTGCGCGTCAAAGTAACGGGCGCGTTGCCGGCAGACTGTGCCGTCGACAAATACCAGTCTTATCTGGATGCCGTCACCTACACCGGCAGCCTTGCACGCTACCTCTGGCAGCAAACGGGCGGCGAGATCACCGGAGGTATCCGCACTGGCGAAGTGCCCACGCAAGCGACGCGACTGGCGCAATCGCAGTCGTCCGACCTGGCCAGCAATATCCGCGACATCAACAAATACAGTAATAATTTGATGGCGCGGCAGTTGTTCCTTACGCTGGGCGCCCGTTATCGCCAGCCGGGTGAAGATGATATCCAGTCTGCTGCGCGGACTATCCAGACCTGGTTGCAGCGGCGGGGCGGCAACTGGCCTGAACTGGTGCTGGAAAACGGCTCTGGCCTCTCGCGTGAAGAACAGATTTCTGCCCGCCATATGGCCCAGCTGCTGCAATGGGCTGGTCAAAGCCCCTATGCGCCAGAGTTCATCTCTTCACTGCCGATCGCTGCCGTGGATGGCACCATGAAAAAACGGCTTAAAGATAGCGACGTCGCCGGTGAAGCCCATATCAAGACGGGCACGCTCAAGAATGTGCGCGCCGCTGCCGGTTTTGTCCGCGCAGATGACGGGCGCATGCGGGTGGTGGTCGCCATCCTTAATCACCCGCAGGCAGAGCGTGGTCTGCCGGTACTTGACGCTGTCCTGGCATGGGTTCAACAATCCGGCGCAGTGGCACTCGCGGGAAACGCCGTAACACGCTAAAATAGCTGGCTTTTTCCCGCCCTGACTTCCCGGGCTTACCAAAGGCGCGTCATGGACAAAATCCTGATTCTCGATTTCGGCTCCCAAGTCACCCAGCTGATCGCCCGCCGTGTGCGTGAAGCACACGTCTACAGCGAACTGCATTCGTTCGACGTGTCGATCGACTTTATCCGCGACTTCAAGCCCACCGGCATTATCTTGTCGGGCGGCCCAAACTCGGTATACGAAAGCGACTATCAGGCTGACGCAGCCTTGTTTGAACTGGGCGTGCCCGTGCTGGGCATCTGCTACGGCATGCAGTGGATGGCGCAAAGCCTGGGCGGCAAGGTCGACGGCGGCCATGTGCGCGAGTTCGGTTACGCCGAAATCCGCGCGCGCAATCACAGCAAGCTGTTCCGTGACCTGCAAGATCGCAGCAACGAACAAGGTCACGGCCTGCTGGATGTGTGGATGAGCCACGGTGACAAGGTCACCGCGCTGCCGCAAGGCTTCAGCGTCATTGCAGAAAACCCGTCTTGCCCGATCGCCGCGATGGCGGATGAAGACCGCGGCTTTTACGGCGTGCAGTTCCATCCGGAAGTGACCCATACCATCAAGGGTCGCGACATGATCAACCGCTTTGTGCTGGATATCTGCGGCGCCAAGCCGTCGTGGACCATGCCCAACTACGTGGATCAGGCCGTCGAGAAAATCCGTGAACAGGTCGGTGATGAAGAAGTCATCCTGGGTCTGTCCGGCGGTGTCGATTCCTCCGTGGCCGCTGCGCTGATCCATCGTGCCATTGGCGATCGCCTGACCTGCGTGTTTGTCGATAACGGCTTGCTGCGCCTGAATGAAGGCGAGCAGGTCATGAACATCTTCAACAAGCATCTGGGCGTGAAGGTGATCCATGTCGATGCGACTGCGCAGTTCATGGGGCACCTGGCGGGCGTGAGCGATCCGGAAGCCAAGCGCAAGATCATTGGCCGTGAATTCGTGGAAGTGTTCCAGGCCGAAGCCGCCAAACTGCCCAAAGCCAAATGGCTGGCGCAAGGCACCATCTACCCGGATGTCATCGAGTCCGCTGGCGCCAAAACCAAGAAAGCGCACACCATCAAGAGCCACCACAATGTGGGTGGCCTGCCGGAAACGTTGAATCTCAAGCTGCTGGAGCCGCTGCGCGAACTGTTCAAGGACGAAGTCCGTGAACTGGGCGTGGCACTCGGTCTGCCGCACGAAATGGTCTACCGTCACCCATTCCCGGGCCCGGGCCTGGGGGTACGCGTGCTGGGTGAAGTCAAACAAAACTTCTGCGACCTGCTGCGCCGCGCCGACGCCATCTTCATTGATGAGCTGCGCGCTGCCGACTGGTACGACAAAACCTCGCAAGCCTTCGCCGTATTCCTGCCGGTCAAGTCCGTGGGCGTGATGGGCGATGGTCGTACTTATGAATATGTTGTCGCCTTGCGTGCCGTGCAGACCAGCGACTTCATGACCGCCAAGTGGGCTGAACTCCCGTATGACCTGCTGGGCAAGGTCTCCAACCGCATCATCAACGAAGTCCGTGGCATCAACCGCGTGGTTTATGATGTGTCGGGCAAGCCGCCTGCCACCATTGAGTGGGAATAATCTGGCGTTGAGTCAGACAGCAAAAAAGCCCGTGGAGACACGGGCTTTTTGTTTTTAGGGCCGGCCTGACCCGGATTTTAACGGGTGTGAGGGCCGAATCGCGCCATCATGAAATCGATAAAGCTCGCCAGCTTGGCCGTGAGCTTGCGTTCTGGCAGATAGACAATATTCACCGGAAAACTCGGCGCGGGTAGGTCAGGAAACAGCCGGACGAGTGTTCCTTCCGCCAGGTCCTTCTCCAGCAGCATTTCCGGCAATAAAACGATGCCGATACCGGCCAGCGCGGCCTGGCGCAGGGCCTGCCCGCCGCTGATATCCAGACGACCTGGCACCTGCACTGTCTGCGCTGAGCCGTCTGCCAGGGTAAAGCGCCAGTCCCGGTCGGGGTCGCTGTCATAGCCGAACGCCAGGCAATTGTGTTCTGTCAGCTCCACCGGGCAGACTGGTGTGCCGTGTCTGGCCAGGTATTCTGGCGCTGCACAGGCTATCCGCGCTGAGGGCGCCAGTGGCCGGGAGATCAGACTGGAATCCGGCAAGGTACCGACGCGGATTGCGGCATCGAAGCCGCCATCAGCAAGATCGACCACACGGTCACTCAGCGCCAGTTCGACGTGCACGTCAGGGTACTGCTCCAGATATTCCTTCATCGCCGGTGCCAGTCTCTGGCTGGCATAGATGACGGGGGCGCTGACCCGCAGACGTCCGCGCGGCCTTGTACGCATATCGCGCGCATCAATTTCTGCCGCGTGCACCTGCGCCAGGATACTGACGCACTGCTCGTAGTAACTGCGGCCGATTTCGGTCAGGCTTTGCCGCCGCGTAGTGCGGTTCAAAAGGCGCGTGCCGAGCCGATTCTCCAGCGCGCGGATATGGTTGCCGACCATGGTCGCAGTCATGCCACTGCCTTCTGCGGCGGCGGCAAAACTGCCGCGTTCGATCACGCGCACAAAGATCGACATGCTCATGAAACGATCCATTCATTAGCCTTGCTTATGAGTGAAAAAAATGAGGCGTCGTTTATCAAATATCCAAGGGTAATCATGATGGGTGCACGTCATTTGACGCAACCAGTAAAGGGTCATCATGAATCTGCAACACAGAAAAGTAGTGATATTGGGCGGCACCTCCGGTATCGGCCTGGCTGTAGCGCACGCCACACTGGCCCAGGGCGCAACGGTGGTTGTTTCGTCCTCACGCCATGACAGGGTGGCGGCGGCGCTGGCAGAACTCGGCCCGCGTGCGCAAGGGCGGGTTGCCGATCTGAATGATATGGCTGCTGTAGATGCCCTGTTTGCGGGCCTCGGCGAGATTGATCACCTCGTATATACCGCTGGTGACAGCCTGCTGCTCGGTGAACTGATCCACACCGAACTGAGTGCAATACGCAAAGCGTTCGACGTGCGGGTGTTTGGTGCGGTGGCCGTGGTGAAAGCGGCGACGCCATACCTTCGCAAAGGGGGATCGATCACGCTCACCGGCGGCGTCGCCAGTGTGCGACCGCAGAAAGGCTGGACTGCGGGTGCGAGTATTTGCGCCGCTATGGAAGGTTTTATGCGGGCAAGCGCTGTGGAGCTAGCGCCGATCCGGGTCAATCTCGTCAGCCCTGGCTTCACGCGCACACCCTTGTGGTCGAGTGTTCCGGAAAGTGAGCGCGAGGCGATGTACCAACAAGTGGGTGCCCGCCTGCCGGTTGGTCGGGTGGGGGAGGCAGACGAGGTGGCGCAGGCCTATCTCTATCTGATGAACAATGCCTTTGCGACCGGGCAAGCGGTCGTGATTGATGGGGGCGGCGTCCTGGTCTAAGCCGGTGTGGGCCGTTAGATACCCAGGTATGCAGACTCATTCAGTGACATTCAGTGAATACGATGATGTCTGCTGGCGATAACAAACAAAGAGCCCGTCTCCCTGCGGGCTCTTTGTTATTTGTGCCTACCGTTCGTTACCACATAACACTTAGGCATTGACCTAAGTATTGTGTGGTGCCAGGATTGATTGCATCGATAGTCCGGGAAACAAGGGTGCTTTTATGTTGCAGTCTGCCGTCGCTGATGATGTCTTTCTTGCCTTGTCCAGTGCGACGCGGCGGCAAATCCTTGAGCAACTCTCCGTTGCGCCTGCCACCGTCAGCCAGTTGGCCGCAGCGTTTGAGATGAAGCTTCCTTCATTCGTGCAGCATTTATCGTTGCTCGAACGCAGTCGCCTTGTCACGTCGACCAAGCAGGGGCGGGTGCGGACTTATGAGATTGCGCCCGATCAGTTCAAAGTTGCAGAAGACTGGCTGACCGAGCGCCGCCGGTTATGGGAATCCCGCTTCGATCAATTCGACGACTACGTCAAACAACTCAAGGCAAAGGAGTCAGGCTCATGAACAAGCTCTTCGCAATCAACCCGGCAACGGATTTCGTGCTCGAACGGCAGATAGACGCGCCCATCCACCTGGTGTGGGAGGTACTGACCAAACCGGAGCACCTCAAAGTCTGGTACATGCCCAAGGCTTGGGGTGCGGTCTCTCACTGCGAAATGGACGTTCGTCCGGGCGGGATGCTCAGCATCGACATCACAACGGCAGACGGCCAGACCTTTCCAAACCTGGGCTGCTTTGTCGAAGTCATCCCCATGGAACGTCTTGTCTGGACGTCCATGCTGTTCCCCGGCTTTCGTCCGGCGGTGTTTGACGACATACCGATCACAGCCATCATGACGCTGCATTCTTCAGGAGGCGGAACGCGCTACGTGTTCACAGCGCTCCACCGAAATGAAGCGGACTTCCGGCAAAACAAGGAATCGGGCTGGCAGGAGGGGACGAGCATTGCTATGGATCAGCTTGTGGCGCATGTAAATTCGCTACGGCAGTTCACGATATCGACGTGATGCACATAGAACGATCGTTCGTCTATCGGAAACTCCGTACGAAAGTGCGGGGTTTTTGTCTCTCCACAATACCAAAAGGCTAGTATCGAATTTCCCGGCTGAATTTGGTGGGTGTTCGTATGGATCGCGGACCAATTGGTTTATTTGAAGAGCAAGAGTCCTTCCCGGAGAGTCTGTCTGGAGGTGGTTATATGCGACCTCCTGATCCTCCGTTGCTTGAGAGCGCCGCGAAGCGTGGCGGCTTTGGCGGGCGCCCGATTGGCAATCTTTTCTTCGCGCTCTTCCCTAGCGCGGCTGCAATTCAACTGATTTACGAACTCGCGGTACACGAGTGCCACATTCACTCTCTTGCAGGCTACTTCATTGCGCTGGAGCGATTGCACATGTCACTTGCGCCCTTGGTGACATTTCCGGGTGAGATCGCGCCGCCTTTATATCTTGATGCCGGGATCTACATTGGTAACCGGATTCAAATGCACCCCTTCATGATCAGCCTTGATCGCACGGCCAACTTCAATGGTAGAGGTAGCCGCTGGCCCTATGTATTAACTGCTGGGGAGGGCAGAGGGGGCACGATCACGTTATCGACCCTACTGGCCAAGGAGTTGCGCAAGGTCGGAATCAAATTCAGCCCTTCCTCGGTCAATCCCCATGTCACCATGCTGTATGACCGCAAGCGCCCGCCCGCACGTGAGGTAGAAGCAATCTCATGGCTGGTCAACGATTTTGCGCTGGTGCATAGCCATGTTGGTGAAAGCCGATACGACATCATCAAGCGTTGGACGTTAAGCGGTTCAATCTGAATGCGGGGCAAGGGTGTTCTGCGGTGCACATATATATAAGCCAGGCCGGACGCAGTCCGGCCTGGCTTATATATATGCTCTACGCGTCGTTTCTGGGGGCACCGGAAACCGGAAAACCGCGTGTTTGATGGTAAGGCTTCGGGTTTTTGGCGGCGTGCAGAACAGCAAGAAAAGCAAATTTCCTTACGGATCAGGTGCTTGTTAAGCAGGCAGGAAATTTGTTGCAGGAAGGTGTTGACGGGTCCGGGGATGGTCCGTATAGTTCGGTT
>NZ_JACHHN010000006.1 GCF_014202765.1 Silvimonas terrae | reverse complement strand
TAAACTCTTTCGTTTTCGCCGTTTCGCTGTTGTGTCTGCAGCGGAGAAACCGAACTATACGGACCATCCCCGGACCCGTCAACACCTTCCTGCAACAAATTTCCTGCCTGCTTAACAAGCACCTGATCCGTAAGGAAATTTGGTTTTTTATTTGTTTCAGATTCATGAAGCAATGATATTTCAGCGCTGAAAACCCGTTTGAAACCGCCCGGTGAAGGGGTTGGCTGTAGTAGTAAAGACCGAACACCAAAACAGAAAGGCCGCCCTGAGGGCGGCCTTTCTGTTTTCTGGCGCACAGTGCGCACGTATATATAGATATATAGGTGCTTAGCTCTGGCGGTTAGAACCTGCCACAACTTTGAACTCATACAAGCGGCAGTCCAGCGCACCGTTATAGACGGGGATGCGCTTGGTGGCATTCAGACGAATCAACTTGGGCAGGCGCAGGTCGGCCGTAAGTAGATAGGTATTCCAGCCGGTGAATCGCTGTTTGAGGGCATCGCCCAGTTGTGGGTAGAAAACGGCGAGCTGCTCTTGCTCTTCCAGACGCACGCCATAAGGCGGGTTGGAAATCAGCAACCCTTCCGTGGCCGGGGCTTGTGCGAGTAATACGTCACCCACCTGAACTTTGATCTTGCCGGTAAGGCCGGCGGCTTCGATGTTGCGCATGGCAGCATCCACCGCGTGTACGTCACGGTCACTGCCGACGATAGGGAAAGCCAGTTCTGTTCTGGCGGCTTCTTCCGCCTGTGCTTTGCATTGACCCCAGACTTGCGGATCAAAACTGAACAACTTTTCGAAGCCGAACTGGCGCAGCCGACCCGGGGCAAGATTCAGCGCCATCTGCGCGGCTTCAATCAGGAAAGTGCCACTGCCGCACATGGGATCAAATACCGCGGTGTCACCACGCCAGCCCGCCAGCGCCAGCAGACCCGCCGCCAGGTTTTCACGCAGCGGCGCTTCTACGCTTTCTTGACGATAACCACGCTTGAACAGCGGTTCGCCGGAGGTGTCTATATAGAGTGTGGCAAGCCGGTCAGTCAGGAACACTTGAATGCGGATATCCGGATCATGGGTATCTACACTTGGACGTTCGTCATTAATAGTGCGGAACACGTCACAAATGGCGTCTTTGATCTTGAGCGCAACAAAATCAATGCTGCGCAGCGAGCTGTGCTGGGCGGTGACATTGACCTTGATAGTGCGCGCAACATCAAACAGCGACGGCCAGTCGATACGGGTTGCAAGGCGATACAGGTCGGCCTCGTTACGGTAGGCCCGTTCGTCCAGGCGCAGCAGCACACGGCTGGCGAAGCGTGAGTGCAGATTGACTTTGTACATCAGGTCAACATGGCCTTCAAAGGCAACACCCCCCTCTCCCGCCAGTACGGCCTGGGCGCCGAGTTGTTCCAGTTCATCGGCCAGCGAGCGCTCAAGTCCGCGCGGGCACGGTGTATAAAAGTGCAGAACGGCTTGCCAGTCGAAAGCGAGGGGGCGGGTAATGGCGTCGGTCTGCCGCGCAGCACCGCCGCCCGGGGCCGGGTGGCCATGACTACGGGACTGATAGCCCCCTTCATTGCCATCGCGGCGCGGGGCACGCTCCGAGCGCTCATCCTGACGGCGTGGCCGATCAGCAAATGAATCATGACGCTCACGCGAGCCAGCATCACGACCATCTCGCTGCGGACGATCCTGCCATTCGCCACGCGGACGATCAAAGCCCGGCCGATCGCCATCCTGGCGCGGGCGCGGTGCCTGGCCACTGAAACTACGGTCATCCGGATTGCGGCGCGGGGCATCCCGGTCATCACGGCGAAACGCGGGACGGTCGCCTTGTGGGCGGTCAGCCCGGTTGTCCCGGTCACCTTGGTAGCGCGGTTTGTCACCGGCATAGCCCCGGTCGCCACGCGGTGCATCGCGGTCGTCACGCCGGAAAGCCGGGCGATCACCCTGGGGACGGTCAGCGCGGTTATCGCGCTCACCCTGATAACGCGGCCGATCGGCACCGGTCTCGCCACGGTCTGCTCGCGGCGCGTCGTCCCTCTGCCAGGATGGGCGATCCCCTTGCGGACGTTCGCTCCGATTGTCCCGGTCACCTTGATAACGCGGTTTGTCACCAGCATAACCACGATCGCCACGGGGCGCATTGCGGTCATCTCGCTGAAACGCCGGGCGATCCCCCTGGGGACGGTCACTGCGGTTATCCCGGTCGCCTTGATAACGCGGCTTGTCGCTGGCAAAACCACGGTCGCCACGGGGCGCATCGCGGTCATCACGACGGAACGCCGGACGATCGCCTTGCGGACGGTCACCCCGGTTATCCCGGTCGCCTTGATAACGCGGCTTATCGCCAGCATAAGGGCGATCGCCACGCGGTGCATCACGGTCGTCACGGCGGAACGCCGGGCGATCACCTTGCGGGCGTTCGCTACGATTGTCCCGATCCCCCTGGTAACGGGGCTTGTCGGCCCCGTCACGCCGAGCGCCCCCGCGGCCCTCGCCTTCACTTTTACCTTGCCAGGCTGGATCCTGCTGATAGGGTTTTTGCGCCTGACCGCCAGAGAAGGCCGCAGCACGGCCGGCTGGTCTGGAAGGTCGCCGTGCGTTGCCGGCAGGTTGAGCCGCCTCTTTGGGAGGCAGTTTCAGGGTTTTTTTGTCGCTCATGGGATTAATCCGGGATAGGCAAGGTGTGACGCATTTTGGCGGGCAGTTTGTCCCGCACAAGGCGCCATGAAGTGTTGATCAGGCCAGCCAGTTCTGTAGCCGGCAAGACGTAAGTGTTGGTGATGGCAATCCAGCCGTGGCGCGCCAGGTATGGTGCGGGTATCACGCCGGGATGGTCGGTCAGTTCCAGAAACCGTGTTTTTTCTACTTTGAGCGAGACCTGACCGGTATCGGCACTCACCACGGCAAACATCTTGTCAGCGACAGAGTAAACCTCTCGCGTCTGCCATTTGATGTCGCGGGTCACGCCGGGCAAAGCTGCGCACTTTGCCCGGAATTGATCCAGATTCATAGATATTGTTCCTGTTCGGCCTTCTGGCCCAGGCGATCCATCTCCTGGGCCAGTGCCGCCAGTTCAGGTGGCAATGAGCTTGTCAGCAATGGTTCCAGCCGGCGCCGGTCTGCATCGGTCAGATCCGCGCGCTGTGGGCATGAGATCAGTGTAGCGGTATCCATGCCACTGGTTTGCCATTGTGCACCGGCCTGACTGACGGCGGCACCGGTTTGCAGCGCCAGCGCAATGCCCCACGGGTCACAATCACAGCTGATGCTGACGTGACAACCGGCCAACCGCACCAGATGGCGCAAGCTTTCCAGCCACCCGGGCGTGGCATAACCTGGCTGATACAAGATCAACGCACCGGGCTCGGCACGCTCACAAGCCCGGGCAAAAGTGGATAGATTTTCGATCACACACAACTGCTGCACACCCGCCAGTTGATCGCAGGCCGCAATACTTTGCGGGGTCAGCCCCAGATATTGCGGCAACGCGGCCAGATCGACCAATACGTAACCCCTGGCGATCAACGTACAACGCCCTCCCAGCAAGAGCAGGGGTGCATGCGCCGAAATACCGCAGGCGACCAGATCGACATGTTCCGCCAGCCATTGCCACTCTGCCGGGTGAATACTGCCAACGCTGCGGGCGAATCGGGCAAACAGCTCACGTGAACCTTCACGGCCTTGCGTCAGCCAGCGCGCCAACGCATCACAGAGCTGGCGTCGGGCCGGTACGGCGCGCGCCGGACTTCCGGCCAAGGCCAGCTGGATATTGAGAAGACGCTCATCACTGACACTCATCCAGCGCAGATTTTCGCGTTTGGCCTTTTCTGCAACCGGGTCCAGCAGACCTACTTGTGCTCGTAACGCCGGCAGATCCAGCCAACTGACGGATCGGGGCTGCCACACGCCGGCTGAGGCACGACTGCTGACTTCTTCGATTTCAATCCAGCCCCGCAACAGCAAGCCTAGCAAGGCTTCCACGGCCAGCGTCTGCTGTTCTGGCCCGGCCTGGTCCAGCAGGGCAATCCACTTGGGATGTTCCGCACGCGTTTGCTTGAGCCAATCGCGCAGCAATTGCCGGCGATCGCGCGGCCAGTCCGCCAAAGCTTGCGGCTCATCCAGATCAGCGCGCACGCGCCGGCGTCCCATGCCTGCGGGCGCGTCCGCAAGCCCAAGCGTCAACAAGCCCGGGCGAGATTCATGCGCGCGCCAGTCTGGCTCCATTAAGGTTTATTCCGCCGCTGCGGCACGAATACGCCGACGCGTTTGTGCAATGACCGGTGCCCAGGTTTCACCGGGCTGTTTCTTGCGCGTGGTCAGCGTCAGCTCACTGGGACCGTAGACGTTGGTGTTGTGCGTGAGCGGCGTGGTGATCAGGTATTGCGCCTGGGTGGCTTTCAAAAAGCCACCGACACGGTCAATGTTGAAGATGTCGAGGTGAGCAAACGGCTCATCAATGAAGACAAAACCGGAGGGATTGGCGTCATCCATCATCAAGCCAATCAACATGATCAAGGACTTCATTACCTGCTGCCCGCCCGAGGCCTCGCCATCGTTCAGGCCCATCATGCCTTTCTGGTCAAAGTTAAAGCGTACCGTCAAACCGGCTTGCGACAGCACCAGGTCGTCGTTATCCAGGTGAGGCAAGTCTGTTTCAACATCAATGCCGGAGAGTTCGCCCAGGCGTTTGAGGTTGCGCCCGTACTCCCGCACGGTCGCCTTGAGCTTGTTGATATAGGCGCCACGTGCCTCGTCCGTCAGATGTTCTGTGCGCTGGACTTCGTTGCGATGCAGGTGGGTATCGTTTTCCAGCGCGTGATAATCGTCGGCTACTTTATCGCGGCGGGCGAGAATGGTGGGATCGGTTTCCCATTCCATTTGTGCCAGCCGTTCACGCTCCCGTTCAACCATGTGTTGCACTTCGCGCGCAGAGCCATATTTGTCCCGCAGCGTGCGCAGGCGTTCGATACTCCGCACTTCATCCGGCATGCCGGCACGGGATTTGCGCAGATCATCAAGACGACGGGTCTGTTCAGCACGCTGACGGGCCAGTTGTTCCAGCTCGGCATTGACTGCACGGTCCAGTTGCTCGCGGCGATCCTTGAGCTTCTCGTAACCCAGCCGGCCTTCTTCCCGCAACTTGCGGGCCTCGTCCCAACTGGCTTGCGCCATCGCCATCGCCGCGCCGGCTTCTTGTACGCGGCGTTGTTCTTCCGGCCAGCGCTCTGCCACTGCGGCAAACTCTTCCTGGCGTGCGGCCAGTTGTACCACGGCCTGCATGCCCATCAAGGACTGCTGCAGCGCTGAAACATCGCGTTCCAGTTCAACCAGTTTGCCTTCGTCGGCCAATAGTTGTTCATTCAGGTCACGCAAGCGGCGTGTCGTTTCATTCAAACGGGATTGCCGTGCGGCCTCCCCGAAAGCGTAATCCCCAGGGCGGGCGGAGATATCCCGCGCACCGCGGCGTTCCTTGTGATAAGCGTCGCGGGTGATCCAGTCGCCATCCAGATGGTCGCCATCGGCAACCGATTTGGCCCGCTGCGTGCGGTTCAACAGGCTGACCAGCCAGCCTGGCGCATCGGCCTTGAAATCGACCACTTCCAGAATCGAGTTGCGGCTGGCGCGCTCTACCGGCTCCCGTTCGGGCACGATGAAATGACGGTATTTCAGTTGCTGACCAATGCCAAATGCCGCTTTCCGGTCGCTGGCGCGGTTCAGCAAAATGATATGACGGTACGGTGCCAGCAGCGCTTCCACCGCGTCTTGCCAGGTGTGATCGCGCACTTCCACGATTTCGGTCAGTAGTTGATGCGCAATGCCAGCTTCATCCAGCGCGGCGCGCATGCGGTTTACAAAATCCGGATGCGGTTGCCGCCCTTGCTGCAAGGCAAACTGCGCTTGCGCCAGTTCCTGGCGCTCGTCCTTCATCAGCTTGATGGTTTGTTTAAGCCTGCCGACGGCTTCGCGCTGTTGCGCCAGCTTGTCATTCAGCGCCACGCCGTCCGCGCCGTGCTCCGCCTCGGCCAATTGCCGCAGGCGCTCGGCCTCTTTCATGGTCTTTTCGCTGTCGCGAGCGGCGTCACGCGTCACCTGGAAAGTGGCGTAGGCCTCGTCATGCTCTTTGCGAGCGGCTTCTTCTTGCGACTGGGCGGACTCCTGTCCTGTCGCAATGGCACGATACTGTTCGTCCAGGGTGTCGAGTTCATCTTGTTTCAGACGCAGGGTTTTGCGCGCGCCACGGAACTGATTGATATACCCGCGCAGGCTTTCCCACTGCTCCACATACTTGAGCGCGGGCACCGCCTGCTGTTCCAGCTTTTCGATATCGCCCTGCAGCGCACGCCATTCCAGATAATTGTTGGCTCGCAATTTCAGCCGCTCAACATCCAGGCCGACCTGACTGAGTTGCTGTTCCATCTTGGACAACTCGCCTTCGGCCTCTTTCAGACGCAACTTGGCTTCGGCGTAGTGGTCCAGCACTTGCTTGTCACCAAACACCTGGAACACCAGTTCCAGCAAGCCCTTGGGCGAGTACTCACACAATTTGTCGGTGTCGCCCTGCTCCAGTGCCAGCACTTCGGCAATGGCCGGTGTCAAACCGGCTTGTTCCAGCCGGCGCTTGTATTCATTTACGCCGAGCCACTGCAGCGCACTTTCAGTCTGGGCATCGAGCGTGACGTCGCCTTCGGCAATAGCGTACTGGCGCACCCAGTCTCCGCCTTGCTTGCGGATACGGCAAAACAGCGTGACCACCTCGCTCGTCGCGGGGAAAAACAGCGTCGGAAACAAGCCGCCCGCTTCGCGACGCGGGTTGGAGACCACGCCGCGCAACCAGGCGTAGTTCTCCCGGTTGTTGCGCACATAACGCTTGTAGTCACGCCGGCCGGAGCATTTGAGCGCCAGCAGCGTGCGCAGGGCATCCAGCAAGGTGGTTTTGCCCGAACCATTGGGGCCAACGATGGTGACAATCTGGGCATCCAGCGGCACGCGGATGGCGCGCCAGAAGTCCCAGTGGATCATTTCAAGTTCGCGGATCTGGAACATTAGACTTCTTCCCCCGCGGCGGTTTCGGTGGTGTTTTCGGGATCATCCTCACCGCTAGCGTCATCATCTACAGCGATACGCGTGCCGGTGAGCTTGAGGACTTCAGCCAGTGCGCCTTCAATAATGCGCGGCGCGAGTCTGGCGTAGTCGATCATCAAGTCCAGCAACGGGCCTTCATGGATCATCTTGTTGCGGCGTATCACAAACCCCAGCTTGGCCAGTTGCCCCAGGTTCATGGAGAACCGTGATTTGCCGCCCAGTTTCTTGCCAAAGTCAGCGTATACCGCGTCTTCCGGCACGCCGGGTGCCACCTCTTCACCTCGGGCAATGGGCTTTTCGGTGCCAAACATATCCGTCTGGGTATCCCCGGCGGTGGAGGCCCGTGCAATCTGACGCTCCCGCTTGGGCAGAATGATCAATGCCCAGACCACAACCAACAGGGCAATGGCATCACGTGGCAGGCCCATATTATTGGATAACCAGTTCTCTCCCTCGCCAAACACCCACTCTTCCATTTCGGGTTTGAGGCCGACAGCAATATGCTCGGCGTAGGGGTTCTCCAGCAGTTGCAGGCCGCATTCTTCCAGACGGCGCTCCAGGCTCTCGCGGAATACTTCGTCGACCAGCGCGCGGCGCGCCAGTGGGTCTTTGCGGGGGAGAAAACGGTGCGCCAACAGCCGCGCCACAAGAATATTAAGGGCTTGATCCATGTAAATCCGGGTTAGCGTTTGAGCAGCGCGGCCACTTGGTTGGGCTTGCCAAGGAGCGCACAGGCCAGCTCCTCGCACAGCGCCGGGCCGCATGCATCGGGCGCAATCAAAACGGTGTCTTCACGCAATTCATCCAGATTGCGCACGGTCAGTCTGATCTGACCCTCTTCATGCAGGCCTTCAAAGCGCCAGCGGGTGGGCAATACGGGTTCGATCTCAAGCACTGCCCGCACAAAGCGGTTCTCTGCATTGCGGATGATTTTCTCTTCCAGCCGGCAACCCAGTTGCCACAACTTGTCCTTGAGATAACCCGCTTCAGACTGCGAGGTATAACTGGCCATCAGCGGTTGCGGTGCATGCCAGATCACTGCAAATTCAATCGAACTGGCACGATCAACGGCCTCAATACGCGTCATGCGCATATCTACCGCTGCCTTGTCGAAGGTGAGACCTTGCCATTCCCCCACACCCCAGATCAGATAACGACGCGGATTGTCCGGGCGCAGCACTTTCAGTTGTTCGGTCAGTTCATACAGCCAGGCAAAAGCGCGCCGCAACGCTTCATCAACGGCAGTAACGCGCTGCTCACGCTCAGCACGCACCTGAGCGTCATCCACGGCGCGGGACTGTGCCTGTTTTTTCAAATCATCCAGCAGACTCATGTTCAGACCTGATTGCGATTAACTGCAATCATTTTACACCGCCTAACGGCCGCAGACTGCCACGCGTCAGCGTGGCGACATCTGGGTGATCTATTTCATCCACAGCATCTTCAGTCACAAACGCCAGCGGCAGCTTCACAAGGTCTGCCACCACGCTTTGTTCCAGCGCGGCCTCCTGATCACCCAACAGGGATAACAGCGAGAGCCGGTAGGCGGTTTCCGGGTACGTATCCGCCAGCACAGCGTTGGCCAGCGGCGTTTCCAGATCAATCCCCTGCAAGAGGGCAAACAGTTCTTCGGCATGCACCAGCCGCTCTGCCTCCAGCGCGGTCACTGACGGAGAGAACTCGGATGAAGGCAGGGCTGAGTCCGTGATCTGGTCGCGTTCGCGTTCCAGCAATTCAAATTCGGTGACGTCCAGCAAGATATCAGACACCACAAAGCCCGGCTCCGGGTGGAAACTGAGCAGATCGCGCCCCAGCCCGGCCAGTTCTTCTTGCGAGCGCTCGCGCAGCCAGTCCGCCACGTTGGTCGAAGTCAGCCCGGACTGCCCAAGATGCACACGCTGTGCACCCAGTTCGGCCAGCCGTCGCTGGAATACGCTGGTCATGCGCAACATGCGCCCCTGCGCCAGCGCAATCGCCTGTGCCACCTGCTGGACGTGCCGCTCGCCGGATTCGTCTTCGAGCACCGTGCGAACCACCTCCGTGCCCTTCTCTACCCAGCTCCACACACTTTGCAGTTTGGCGCGCGCCTTGCGGATCTGGAACTCGGACTGAGACTCCAGCGCCTCCTCAAAGTCCGTATGCAATTCGTTCAGGCGTGCATGCAGATGCTGGAGGGCTTCTGGCGAGACATTGCCCACCGCCTGCCCGGCCGCGACTTGTGCGGTCAGATAACCCAGTTCGGCATCTCCATCTGCAAACTGGGTCAGTGTGGCAATCGCGGCGAGCGCAATGCGGGCGGATTCGGACAGGCTATACAAGCCTTCGTCGCTATCCCACACCAGCAAACCGTTTTCACGCAGGCGCTTGAGCACGGTGTCGCGCTTGATCGGGTTGATGTAGGAGAAATGCGTTTCCAGTTCTTGCGGACGCCAGCGCGGCGCATCGGCACGTGAACCGATCACGCGCAGGATCAACAGCCGCACCATCACTTCATCTTCGCCACCGCGAAACAAAGTGATCAATGCACCGAGGGATTCGCGCGCGCGCAAAAGGCTCGCCAGCGGCGCCAGATCAGCCGGGTTGAAACCGGGCTGGAAAAATTCGGCAAGCGGAGATTCCGTCATGGACATGCGGCGCGTTGTATTCGGAAAGGGCGCATTTTACGCGTTTGCACACGTTTTATGGCAGTAACCAGGCAGATCACTGCGGGTACAGCGTGGCGTCGATCACGTCGGTAACCTCACCATTCGCGGCGAACTTGCGCGCAAACAGTGCGGGCCCGCCAATCAACGCGGGTACGTCCTCTGCGGTAAAGACGTTCGGCGACCAGGCGTCTTGCTGCCAGCGCAGTGCATGCAGGTTATGGGTGACCAGTTGAGGCCCGATGGGCGTCGCCATCAGTACGGTCTGGACAAACATTTCATCTGGCACCAGTGTCGTCGCAAAAAATGCCAGCACGGCCGGATGCGCATCGACCAACCCGGTCAACGCGGCACAAGCGGCGGCAGAAAGACACCACCATTGCGATCCGGCCCAGACCGAGGCAAGCGGCGCAGGCAGGCTCCGCCGCAAACCGGCGCGGTTCAGGCCACGCTGCAGCTTTTGCAACGCTTTGCCAGCCCGCGTGCCGTTAAGTGCTTCCGGGAAGAAAGCCTGCCAGCGGTAGCGCACGTCAAACTCGTCTTGCGAGCGGATATCAATAAAACCGGCGGCAGTCGTATTGGCGAGGAATGTGCTGATCTGTGCTGCTGTTTTAACGGGGTAATCGGCGCCCGAGAGCAATACAGCCCAATCAAAACCATCTTGTTGCGCTGCCCGGATCAGATCAAGCGTTGCCGCGACGAGGGAAAAACCACCCCAACGACAGGGCCGGCGGGCAATGAACGTCACCGCCGCAGCCGCCGGCATGGCGGCCGTGATGGCGTCAAACGTAGTCTGGTCGGTGTTGGCGTCAATGTGCAGATAGCAGCGCACGCCGGGCGCAGACAGGCGCGTAACCAGCCGGCCCAACTGGGCTGGCTGGCCATGCGCCAGGATCAGACAGGCAATGGAAAGGCTCAAGCCTCGTCGCCGTCGACGTGACGCAGCGCAGCTGCGCATGCTTCCGGCGTCAGCCCTTCACACACATTGGGCGTGGGTGTCGGCGCGTGATCAGCAGCGTGGGCGGCCTCTTCCTTGCGCAGCGCGCGCACGGCATCGAGGTAATCCATAATGGCCCAGGTCAGTTCACGACAACCATCGCCCGTCAGGCCAGAAATGGTGAACATGCGGCGCTGCATCGGATCAAACGGCTTGTACGGGTCTGGCTCGCCGCCATCCCAGCCGTATTCCTTCAGGAAATTGGCGACACGTTCGGCGCGCTCTTCTTCCGGCACCATATCGAGCTTGTTCAGCACCAGCCAGCGTGGTTTGTCATGCAGCTCTTCGTCGTACTTGCGCAGTTCTTCCACAATGGCCTTGGCTTCTGCCACCGGATCGGTGCCTTCATCAAACGGCGCCAGATCGACAATGTGCAGCAGCACACCGGTACGGGTCAGATGCTTAAGGAAGCGATGCCCCAGACCCGCGCCTTCTGCCGCACCTTCAATCAGACCGGGGATATCGGCCACGACAAAGCTACGGTTGTCATCAATACGCACTACGCCCAGATTGGGGTGCAGCGTGGTAAAGGGGTAATCGGCCACTTTCGGCTTGGCAGCGGAGACGGCACGAATAAACGTCGACTTGCCGGCATTGGGCATGCCCAACAGACCGACGTCGGCCAGCACTTTCAGCTCCAGCTTCAATTCACGACGTTCACCCGCCTCACCCGGCGTGGTCTGACGCGGTGCGCGGTTGACGGATGACTTGAAGTGGATATTGCCCCAACCGCCCTTGCCGCCTTTGGCGACGCAAATGCGTTGGCCGTTGTGGGTCAGATCGGCCACGACCTCTTCGGTCTCGGCATCAATGATCATGGTACCGACCGGCATGCGCAGTTCGATATCGTCGCCTGCAGCGCCGTAGCAATCTGCACCGCGACCGGATTCGCCATCTTCTGCCTTGTATTTCTTGACGAAGCGGTAGTCCACCAGGGTATTGATGTCTTCATCCGCCACCGCCCACAGACTACCGCCACGGCCACCGTCGCCGCCGTCCGGGCCACCGCGCGGGATGAATTTTTCGCGGCGCATACTGGCCGACCCTTTTCCGCCTTTACCGGCGATGACTTCGATTCTGGCTTCGTCAATGAATTTCATGGTGAATTCTGCTTTCCAGTGAGGGGTTAGGCGTGAACGGTATTCACAAAACTGGTCGCCTTGTATGCGACCAGCGCCCCAAAAAACCGTTGCAACCCAGGCTCCGGGCGCACGGATGAACAAACATTATATAAATAGTGCCGTTTCAGAGCGCAACAACGGCAAATATCAAACAATCTGGTTCGGCCCGCCGGATACACTGTCCAGTTAGCCGGAGAGCAGACAAAAAAGTCTGCCCATAAACAAAAAGCCCCATCACTAGACAGGGCTTTTGTGTTCAGTCATCAATGTTGCTTCAAGCAACTTCGATTACTTCACCTTCGTACGGCTCGATGAACACGGTGCGACGCTTTTGCGCGCCCTTGATCATGAACTTCACGTAACCATCGACCAGCGCGAACAGGGTGTGATCCTTGCCCATACCAACATTGGTACCAGGATGGAATTCGGTACCGCGTTGACGCACGATGATCGAACCAGCGTTGATCAGCTCGCCACCGTAGGCTTTGACGCCCAGACGTTTGGCATGCGAGTCGCGGCCGTTACGGGAACTACCGCCAGCTTTTTTGTGTGCCATGGTAAGTTAGCTCCTGATAGATTACGCGTCGATGGAATCGATGCGGATTTCAGTGTAGTTCTGGCGATGACCGCCGTGCTTCTGGTAGTGCTTACGGCGACGCATCTTGAAAATGCGAACCTTCTCACCACGACCATGCGACACGACAGTTGCCTTGATGGCGGCGCCGGCAACCACAGGGGTCCCGATCGTCACTGCATCACCGTTTGCCACCATCAATACTTCATTCAGTACGATCTGGCTGTCGATGTCTGCAGCAATCTGTTCTACTTTAAGTTTTTCGCCGACGACAACTTTGTACTGCTTGCCACCGGTTTTTACGACTGCATACATTTAACAAGCTCCAAAGAGTTTGCACCCAAAAAACCGCGCCTTTGAAGGGCGCAGCCTTCCCGCCCGTGCGGAAAGAATCGGCGACTATACGCTGATCTTCTTTACACGTCAAACACTTAACCCATTTCAAACCCACGCACAAACCGCGCGGGTAGCCCCGGCCGCACCCTGCCAAAAAGCCGTTTGTTTGCGGAACTCCTTGCTCTGGCACAAACGCGATCGAAGAATGCGGCCGTTCCATGCTAAAATTGCGTGTTTATTCAATACCAGTTCAAGCGAGGCGCTCGTGGCAATGGAGTTGGTCAAATCGGTCGTCGACCAGGACATGACGGCGGTTGACGCCCTGATTCGCAAACAGCTCTATTCAGATGTCGTGCTGGTGCGCCAGGTCGGTGAGTACATTGTTTCTTCCGGCGGCAAGCGGCTGCGCCCCATCATGGTGCTGCTCACCGCCAAAGCACTGGGCTATCAGGGCGAGCATCATCTGACCCTGGCGGCGGTGATCGAGTTCATCCATACCGCCACCTTGCTGCATGACGATGTGGTGGATGAATCTGAACTGCGGCGCGGCCGGGAAACCGCCAACGCCCTGTTCGGCAATGCCGCCAGCGTGCTGGTCGGGGATTTCGTCTATACCCGCTCGTTCCAGATGATGGTCTCTGTCGGCTCCATGCGCGTCATGGAAGTACTGGCTGAGGCCACCAACATCATTGCAGAAGGTGAAGTCCTGCAACTGATGAATATCGGCAACGTGGATATCGACGAAGCCGGCTACCTGCGTGTGATCCAGTACAAGACAGCCAAACTGTTTGAAGCGGCATCGCGCCTTGGCGCCATCCTGGCTGACGCAGATACGGCCACGGAAGCCGCGTTTGCCCGTTATGGCATGCATCTTGGCACCGCCTTCCAGATTATCGACGATGTGCTCGATTACTCCGGTCATACGGAAGAAATCGGCAAGAATCTGGGCGACGATCTGGCCGAGGGCAAGCCGACACTGCCGCTGATTTATGTCATGCGCAACGGCAGCCCGGAACACGCCACCGCCGTGCGAGAGGCGCTGACTCATGCCAGCCGCGACCGTTTTGATGATGTCAGCCGTGCCATCCACGCCACCGGCGCACTCGATTACGCCCGCAAAATTGCGACCGCAGAATCGGAGCGCGCCAAGGCTGAACTGGAAGGCGTACCTGACAGCCCGGCCCGTCGTGCGCTGATTGCATTGGCTGATCTGGCCATCAATCGAAACAGTTGACAGCTTTTCTGACCGCAGACATAATCGCCGTTCTTCGCAGCCCACGCGCCTGCGAAGGCCAGAAATCGGGGTGTAGCTTAGCCTGGTAGAGCGCTACGTTCGGGACGTAGAGGCCGGAGGTTCGAATCCTCTCACCCCGACCAGATTTCACGAAAAAGCCGGATTCAGCACATGCTGATCCGGCTTTTTCGTTTGCGCTCAAGATGGTTCACAATGCCACCAGAGGCACATCGATTTTCTGGCTATTCTCACAGTTGCACTGCAACAATTACAGATAAAGACAGTCAGACCCTCAGCAGACCCACTCACAGGACTTTCATGAACGCCTGGCAGATCGTGACCAACTTTGGCGATTCGGCACTGTTGCTGCCCGTGGCGGCCGTACTGGTGGGCTGGATGTTGTACGAAAAAGCCTGGCGCTGCGCCACGATCTGGCTGTTGCTGTTTATCCCCACCCTTGCCGTCGTACTGGGGGCCAAACTGGCCTTCCTGGGCTGGGGTATTGGCATTGAGGCGCTGGACTTCACTGGCCCCAGCGGGCACACCACCCTGTCGATGGCGGTGTATCCCACGCTGGCGGTGTGGATTGTGCAGCGCATGCCGCCGCGCAATCATGCGTGGGCCTGGCTACTGGGCTGGTTATTTGCCCTGCTGATTGGCATTTCCCGGCTGGTCCTGCACAAGCACTCTAGCTCCGAAGTTGTGGCGGGCGTGGCGCTCGGCTCCCTGGTCAGCATGACCTGGACCTGGTTATCCGCGCTCGATTCACGCCCAACACATCACTTTGTGCTGGCAAGCGCCATTGTGATCATGGTGATGTGCGGTCTGCATGGCGAACGCGCTCCGACGCAAAGCGCCATTGCGCACTGGGCGATTGCCATGTCCGGCCGGCCCGTGGCGTACAACCGCTATACCGCCTGGCCCAATAGTCCCTATCGCAAATTGCGCTACATCGACCCCTGGGGCGTTTGATCCGGCTTTTCCGGCAGTTCGTCGCACAGGCCGACACGCCCGCTAGCGGCCCGCATACTGAACGCCATTCCCACCGCTCACCAGGCAATCATCATGATCATCAACCTGCTGCGTCGACTCAAGCCGGCCTTTGTGCTGGAGATCATCGTCAATTTTGTGTTGCCCTGGCTGGTTTATCAGCAAGTGCAGCCGCGTTGGGGCGAGCACAATGCCTTGCTGGCTTCCGCCGCGCCACCGGTCATCTGGAGCATCATCGAACTCATTCGCAATCGGCGCGTTGATGCGATGAGCCTGCTGGTGGTCGCCGGTATTTTATTGTCGCTGGGTGCGGTGTTGCTGGGCGGCAGCCCCACCTTGATGCTGATGCGCGAGTCCCTGATCACCGGGGCGATCGGCCTGGCTTTTCTGGTGTCCGCGCTGCTGCGTCGGCCGCTCACGTACTACCTGGCCCAAGCCACACTGGCCCGCGAGTCGGGCTTTAGCCAGGCACGGTTCGAGCAGCTGTTTATTGATGCCAATGGGCGCGTGGCCGGCTGGATGACGTTGATGACGCTGGTGTGGGGCATTGGCCTGCTGGCCGAGGCACTGCTGCGTCTGTGGTTGATCAAACTCATCCCGGTCGCCCAGTTTCTGCTAATCGCACCGTGGCTGAGCTACGGCATCTATGCCGCGCTGGGGGGCTGGACGTGGTGGTATCGCCAGCAACTACGCCGCAATGGCCGCGGCATTGTCGGGCAAGCCGCCCCGACAGCCTGAGGGCACCCACAAAAAAAGCCCGTCACTGCGACGGGCTTTTTTTCGATCCAGATGATGCCGCTCACCAACCCCAGAACATCAACCACCAGGTCAGGTCAATCAGTGCCAGCGCGCCAGCAAACATCACACAGGCGGAAACCTTGCGCCACAGCGGCGCGGCGTACTGCCGCACAATCCCGCTGACCAGCCCCAGACTCCACAGATTAGCCAGCACCAGCATGGTGATCCGGACCGGGCTCACCCAGACCAGCGAGACCCCTTCCGGCTTGAGAATGGTGATTGAGGTCGCCGACAACCCCAGGAACAAGCCACAGCCCGCCAGCGGGATCAGCCCCAGCACCAGGTGATGGAAGCGCCGGGTCTGCCACGCGCCCAACAGGCGGTTCGCCAGCGCCAGCAACACACTGAGCGCCGAGCCCATGATCAGGCCGACCGCGACAATCCACGTCACTACGAGCGTGCCATCCAGCAAGGTGAACACGTCGTTTTGCTTGGGATAATTGGTGAAGATGAACCAGGGCAGGGATTGTTCCAGCGGCCACATGATGTTCTGGTTGATCAGCCATTCCGCCAGGCTCTGCTTGATGGCGACCATCCACGGGCTCACCGTCCACTGGAACGCGCCAATCGCCAGACCGAGCATGCCAAACAACACCAGCACGGTTTGCCAGCGCGCATCTTTGGGCGGGCCCACGCGCACGACTTCATCATTGGGGGGACGTACGGACAGCGTAATCGCGTCGCGATGGCTACTGCAGCGGCCACACATATGGCAGTCGGCATTACCTTGCATATCGCGCATCGGCACCATCGGCGCACAGACAATCGGGATCACTTTATGGCTGTGATAAGACTGTTTCCAGGCCGCTTTATCCACCTTGAAGTGGATGGGCGCCAGGCGTGAGAGCATGTTGAACACGCCATTCACCGGGCACAGATACTTGCACCAGGCGCGGCGATCGCGCGCATAGACAAAGCCAATGATCATGGCCGCTACGGTAGAGCCGCCCAACACCACAATCACCGCTTTGGGATACTGATACACGCTGACCATCTGGCCGTAGATGGTGGTCCCGGCAAAGGCCACAAACGGCCAACCGGACCAGCGCATCCAGCGTGGCAGCGGCAGGTTCAGGCCAAAGCGGCTACTCCATTCAGAGAGCGCCCCCTCCGGGCACAGCACACCACACCATAAGCGGCCAAACAGCACCATGGACAGCAGCACGAACGGCCACCAGATCCCCCAGAACAGGAACTGCGCAAACACCGTCAGATTATTGAGGATGCGCGCGTCCGAATCCGGCAGAGGCTGCAACACCGGCAACACCAGCAGCGAGACATAAAACACCACCACCACCCACTGGGCCGCAATGATGGCGCCACGGTGCCGCGCCAGCCAGTCGCCTGCGCTGGCCAGTACCGTTTTCTTTGCCTGGATACTACTCATTTGCTGCATTGCTGCCGCCTTCTTTCCTGCCGTCATGCCGCACATCATAACGGCTTACCTGGTGAGAATGCTTAGCATTCTCCAGAAACTGCCGGTATTACGTGATTCATCTGATTCAGCACCGCGAACACGCCAACTGGCCCGTTCGCGGCAAACACTCATTTCGCGATGATCTTGCCCTTGGCGGTGGCTTGATGAAAATCATCAAACCAGGTGTATTCGCCCGGAGAGAGCGGTGCCAGGATCACAAACGAGGTCACGCCAGGGCCCAGCACTTTTTCCTTGCGCAGCTGCGTGCTTTCGAACTCGGCCGCCTGCGTCCCGGTATTGCTCAATACCACGCGGATTTTCTTGCCAGCGGGCACATTAAGCACGGTCGGGTTTGCCTTGCCGTCCTTGAATTCGATTTTGACTTCATGCGTGTCATCAGCCAGCACGGTCCCGCTCAGGGACGCCAGCGCCAGGGTCAGCGCAAACAGGGTCTTACGCATTGGTCTCGTTCCTTTTACAACATTCAGGTCGCCTTGTTGCGGGCGAGATGACAACAGCATAATGCTGCCGCTTCAAGCACAAAAGGGCGCGCAGCCGTGCCGCACGCCCAGTGTGTTTTCGGTCGAGCCTACCGATCGATCAGTAGCCGCCCTTCTTGCCGGTGCCGGCGAAGGTAAATTCATAGTCGTTGGTGATGGTGTCAAACCACGGACCCACGCCGGTTTCTTTATCCACGTGACGGCCAAAATGGCCCATCGGGTTCCTGGATGGCGGCAGAATGGTCAGGTGCAGCTTGTATTTGCCCGGGCCAAACAGTTTGACGTTGTCGCCATAATGCGGGCCATCATTGGCAACCATGGCCATCATGTCGCCCGACACTTTCTGGTTGGTGCCCACCTTGGTGACTTCATACTTCACCAGCAGCGCCGGCATCCATTCCCCTTCGGCAAAACCGTTGGGATTGTTTTTCAGCGCGTGGATATCGGCCTCAAGGTGAATGTCCGATTCTTCCGCCTTGCGCATCATGCCTTCCGGATCCATTTTGATCGGCTGCAGATAGACCGCACCGATTTCCATGCCGCCCTTGAGCAGCGGCTTGCCAATCGGGTATTCAGCCGCCCAGGCCGAAGCAGTCAGAGTCAGCGCGGCAACGGCGCCAGCCAGAATCGAAACACGCATTATGTAGTTACCTCGTCAGAAGTTGAGTATCAGCGCAGGTGCGGTTGTTGATATTTGTGATATTAATTTGAGAATTGAGAAACGTTCTCATTTATAGCGAATAATGCCTGACCAACAAAAAAGCCTCAAGCGTAAAAACGTAACATTGCTATGCATTGCGCCGATTACCACAGCCAATGGCCACATCCAGCCTGGTTTGCCGGCCTGATACTGCAGTGCATCGTGCATGCCGTGACGCCCCCGCCCCTCTCCCCGTATAATTAGTCCCTTTTGACCGATTCATTTCCCGGACCAGGCCATGCAAGAGCAATACACCCCAGCGACCGTCGAAGCCACCGCGCAAAGCGAGTGGGCAGAACACCAGACCGACCGCGCACTGGAAGATGCCAGCAAACCCAAGTACTACTGCCTATCCATGTTCCCCTACCCGTCCGGGAAACTGCACATGGGGCACGTGCGCAACTACACCATTGGTGATGTGCTGACCCGCTTTATGCGCATGAACGGTTACAACGTCCTGCAACCGATGGGTTGGGATGCGTTCGGCATGCCGGCAGAAAACGCCGCCATCAAGAATGGCGTTGCCCCGGCCAAGTGGACGTATGAAAACATCGACTACATGAAAACGCAGTTGAAGTCGCTGGGTCTGGCGATTGACTGGGAACGTGAAGTCGCCACCTGCAAGCCCGATTACTATCGCTGGGAACAATGGCTGTTCACGCGCCTGTACAAGAAGGGTGTGATCTACAAAAAGAGCGGCATGGTCAACTGGGACCCGGTTGACAACACCGTGCTGGCCAATGAGCAAGTGATTGACGGCCGCGGCTGGCGCTCTGGCGCGCTGGTGGAAAAGCGCGAAATCCCGATGTATTACTTCCGCATCACCGATTACGCAGAACAACTGTTGCAAGATCTGGATCAACTGGATGGCTGGCCGGAACAGGTCAAGACCATGCAGCGCAACTGGATTGGCAAGAGCTTTGGCGCCGAAGTGGCGTTTGACTACGATCTGGACTCCATCGGCCAGGCCGGTCAGCTCAAGGTCTACACTACCCGCCCTGACACGCTGATGGGCGCGACCTATGTCGCCATCGCTGCCGAACACCCGCTGGCCACGCTGGCCGCCGCCAGCAAGCCCGAACTGCAAACCTTCATTGCCGAGTGTAAATCCGGCTCCGTGGCCGAGGCGGATGTCGCCACCATGGAAAAGAAGGGCATGCCGACCGGCCAGTTTGTCATCCACCCGTTGACCGGCGACAAGCTGCCGGTGTGGATCGCCAACTACGTGTTGTGGGGTTACGGCGAAGGCGCCGTGATGGCGGTACCAGGCCACGACGAGCGCGACTTTGAATTTGCCAACAAATACAGCCTGCCGATCGTGCAAGTGTACGAACCGGTTGCCGGCGACGCACAGTTTGACAGCAAGACCTGGCAAGAATGGTATGGCGCCAAGGATGAGTCCGTACGCACCATCAACAGCGGCAAATACAACAGCCAGCATTTCCAGGGCGCGTTCGACGGCATCGTCGGTGATCTGGAAAGCACGACTCATGGCACCAAGCGCACCCAATATCGTCTGCGCGACTGGGGCATTAGCCGCCAACGCTACTGGGGTTGTCCGATTCCGGTGATCCATTGCCCGGATTGCGGCGACGTGCCGGTGCCGGAAGACCAACTGCCGGTCGTGCTGCCGGAAAACGTCGTCCCCGACGGCCGTGGCAACCCGCTGGCCAAAATGCCCGAGTTTTACGAAACCACTTGCCCGTGCTGCGGCAAGCCGGCCCGTCGCGAAACCGACACCATGGACACCTTCGTCGAATCGTCCTGGTACTACGCGCGCTACACCTCGCCTGATGCCCAAACCGGCATGGTCGATGAGCGCGCCAAATACTGGCTGGATGTCGACCAGTACATCGGCGGTATCGAGCACGCCATTCTGCATTTGTTGTACGCGCGCTTCTTCCACAAACTGATGCGCGACGAAGGCCTGATCCACACGGATGAACCGTTCCGCAATCTGCTGACGCAAGGCATGGTGGTGTGCGAGACGTTCTACCGCGAATACGCTGACGGCAAGAAAGACTGGTTCGCCCCGGCCGATATTGATATCGAGCGTGACGGTAAGGGCAAGATCGTCAAGGCCGTACTCAAGAGCGATGGCCAACCGGTGACGGTGGGCGGCATCGAAAAGATGTCCAAGTCCAAGAATAATGGCGTTGATCCACAAGCGCTGATTGAAAAATACGGCGCCGATACAGCACGCCTGTTCATGATGTTTGCCGCGCCGCCGGATCAAAGCCTGGAATGGTCTGATGCGGGCGTGGAAGGCGCTTACCGCTTCCTGCGTCGCTTGTGGAAACTGGTGCATGATCACGTGGCCAACGGTGGCCCGGTGACTGCGTACGCGGGCGGCGATCTGCCGGCAGAACTCAAGGGGCTGCGTTTCGCCCTGCACACTACCATCCAGAAAGTGGCCGACGATTATGGCCGCCGCAAGCAGTTCAACACCGCCATTGCGGCCGTGATGGAACTCCTGAACGCGCTGGGCAAAGCACAGATCACCGATACAACCGGTCGCGCCGTGGCGCAGGAAGTGCTGCAAGCCGCCACACTGCTCCTGTCGCCAATCGTGCCGCACGCGGCCAACGCGCTGTGGTCTGAACTGCAACCGGGCGCCCGCCTGGCGGAACAAGCCTGGCCAAAAGTCGATGCAAGCGCACTGGTGCAAGACGAAATCGACATGGTGGTTCAAGTGAACGGCAAGCTGCGCGCAACCATCCGCGTGAGCAAGGACGCCAGCAAGGACGCCATCGAAGCCATTGCACTGGCCGACGAAAACGTACAGCGTTTTGTCGAAGGCACCCCGAAGAAAGTCATCGTGGTGCCGGGCCGTCTTGTGAACATCGTCGCCTGAACATGACCAATACCAAGGGTTCTGCAATGACTGCACTGCTGCGCCGCCTGACGGCACTTCTCCTGATCAGCCTGCTGGCGGCCTGCGGCTTTCATCTGCGCGGGCAGGGCCCGAATTCGGGCTTTGCCTTTCCTGAGGCCTATGTCGACGGCAACGGTGGCGTAGCGCAGCAGCTGCGGCTTTACCTGCCGCTGCTGCCCAACGTGAAGCTGGTCAAGGATGCCACGACCAAGGGCGTCGCTAAAATCAGCATCGCCGGTGAGGCAACCAACAGTACCGTGCTGACCATCAATAGCTCAGGCCAGGCAACCGAATACCTGACCTCGCTGGTGGTAACGTTCAGCGCATGGCGCCCGGACGGCACAGCCATCATGGAAGGCCAGCAGGTCACCTTGTCACGCAGTTACTCCTACGACCCCAACAATCCGATCGCCATGACGGGTGAATCCAACCGCCTCGTTAAAGATATGCAACAGGATGCCTCGCAGCTTATCCTGCGCCGGATCAACGCGGTCGCGACGCACGGTCAGGATGCGCACTGAAGACCTGGCCCGCCACCTTAAGGGCGGGATGGCTCCCCTTTATGTGTTGCATGGCGAAGAAGGCTTCCTGACGCTGGAGTCCGCACACGCCATTCGCGAGGCGGCGTTGCGGCATGGCTATGGCGAGCGTGAAGTACTCACCGTGGAAAGCGGTTTTTCCTGGAGCCAGCTCACCGCCTCCGGGAACTCCTTCAGCCTGTTCGCCGAGAAAAAACTGGTCGAATTGCGTATCCCGACCGGCAAGCCCGGCGTGGAAGGCGCCAAGGCGCTGGAAAGCTACGCGGCTCGCCTGCCAGAAGACACCGTCACCGTGGTGCAGATGCCCAAGATTGATCGCACCGCGCAGAACGCCAAATGGTTTCAGGCGCTCTCGCAGCACGGCGAAGTGATCGAAGCCAGGCCAATTGAGCGCACCGCCCTGCCCGCCTGGATTGGGCTGCGCCTGACCGCCCAGCAACAGCAGCTTGATGCCGACGCCATGCGTTTTCTGGTGGATCGGGTCGAAGGCAACCTGTTCGCCGCACACCAGGAAGTCCTCAAACTCGGTTTGCTCCACCCCGCTGGCACGCTGTCACTCGATCAGGTGCGCGAGGCCGTAGCGAATGTGGCGCGCTACGATGTGTTCCAGATGGGCGAAGCATTGCTGGCTGGTGACGCGCCTCGTTTTATTCGTATGCTTGACGGCCTGCGTGCAGAAGGTGAAGCACCCCATCTGGTCTTGTGGGCACTCTCTGAAGAAGTCCGCGCCTTGTGGCGACTGGCGCAGGGCCGTGCCAATGGCGCCAACATGGCACAACTCTATAAAGAAAACCGGGTCTGGGGGGCCAAACAGGGCCTGGTGGACAAAGCGCTGGACCGGGTCAGTGGCCCGCAACTACGGCAAGCCCTGACCTTGGCCGCCCGCATTGACCAGATCAACAAAGGCGTCGGGCAGGGCGATGCCTGGGACGAACTCCTGAATATGTGCCTGCCACTTCTCAAGCCGACCGCAACACGTCAGGGACGCTGATCGCCAGACCCGTTACACTGCCAATAATCCGCTGCAACGGCGCACAACAACACAGATACGCGAGCAAGCCGACGATGAAAGAACAGATTCTGGTCAACATCACCCCGCAGGAAACCCGCGTAGCCACCGTTGAAGACGGGGTGGTGCAAGACATCCATATCGAACGCAGCTCGCAACGCGGGCTGGTCGGCAATATCTATCTGGGCGTGGTCAAACGCGTGCTCCCCGGCATGCAAAGTGCATTTATCGAAATCGGCCTGGAGCGCGCTGCGTTCCTGCATATTGCCGACGTCATCGAACAACGCCAGCACCCTAACGAAGAGTTGCGTATTGAACGCCTGGTGCACGAAGGCCAGCCGATTCTGGTTCAGGTCATCAAAGACCCCATCGGCACCAAAGGCGCGCGGCTCTCGACCCAGATCAGCATTGCCGGGCGATTTCTGGTGTTTTTGCCCCAGGAAACCCACATTGGCATCAGCCAGCGCATTGAAAACAACGAAGAACGCGACCGCCTGCGTTCGCGTCTGGAAAGCTTGTTAACCCAGGACCACCTGGGGTACATCATCCGGACTTCCGCCGATCACGCGACCGACCAGGAACTACTGGCCGATATCGACTACCTGAACCTGATCTGGGCCGATATCCGCCAGAAATCACAAACACTGCCACCCAAATCCCTGCTATTTCAGGACCTCTCGCTGCAACTGCGCACCTTGCGCGACATGGTCAACACCGACACGCAGGAAGTGCTGGTGGACTCCCGCGAAAACGTCGCCAAGATGCGCGAGTTTGCGCAGTCATTTGTGGCCGATGTCTTCCCGCGCGTGCAGCACTACAGCGGCGAGCGCCCGCTGTTTGAACTGTACGGCGTCGAGGCGGAAATTGAACGCGCCATGGCCCGGCGCGTGAACCTCAAGTTTGGCGGGTACCTGATCATTGATCAGACCGAGGCCATGACCACCATCGACGTCAACACGGGTGGTTTTGTTGGTCATCGTTCGTTTGACGACACCATTTTCAAGACCAACCTGGAAGCCACGCATGTTATCGCGCGGCAACTGCGGTTGCGCAATCTGGGCGGCATCATCATCGTCGACTTCATCGACATGGACAACGAAGCCCACAAACACGCGGTCCTGGAAGAGTTGCAAAAAGCACTCTCCCGCGATCGCACCAAGGTCACAGTCTCCAACTTCACCAGTCTTGGACTGGTGGAAATCACCCGCAAACGCACCCGCGAGAGCCTCGCACATGTATTGTGCGAACCCTGCCCCACCTGCCAGGGCCGCGGCCAGATCCGCACGGCGGCCACGGTCTGCTATGAAATCCTGCGGGAAATCCTGCGCGAAGAACGCCAGTTCAAGGCTCGCGAATACCGCATCCTGGCCTCACAGAACGTGATCGACATGTTTCTGGATGAAGAATCCGCCAGCCTGGCGCAACTGGTGGACTTTATCGCCAAGCCTATCTATCTGCAGGTAGAGACGGCGTATACGCAGGAACAGTTTGATGTGGTGCTGATGTAACCATGACCCAAGGTGGGCATGGGCTGTGTAAATCGCCGCAGCTGGCCTTATTATCAAGTGCAACAGGCGGCTTCACGCTACAACAGTATCAGCCGCCTATAGTCGGCATCCCCACCTCGCCCTTCAGTTTCCCTTGGACACACTTGTCGACCAGTGTCCGTTTCGCGTTTTGCGTTGGTAGTTATTGTTTTTTTTTGGCGAGAATTCTGTTCTAATCCGAACACTTTTCAAGTCATCCAATCGTTAAACCCCGAGGGTTGAGTTCCCCTCCGCGCAACGGTCGTCCCATTACGTCCGGCGGCGTGACCAAATCCCTGCAAGTAGAAAAGCTGAAACGAGCCAGCACACAAATGAAAAACAAAATCAATGCAGTTCTGATACTCGGAGCAATTGCTGCAAGCCATCTATTTACTTATTGCACAATTAGCGCAACCCACTTTCAATGGCTTTCCCGTTGGAACGAACCAGTCGGGTCGAACTCACTGCAATTTGCCATTATTTTTATTGTTTCTGCACTGCTGACCCAGCTGTTTATACCAAGCCGCAGAAATATGGCTGTCTGCGGACTCATGCTGATCTACTTGACCTATGGTGTGGGAGCTAAAGCGGGCCTTGCTACCGCTTTCTTTGCGTATTCAAGCTATACACTGGGCGCAACCATACTCGGTAACAAACGGAAGCGATCAGTTCAGGTAGAGGACCCCCTGCTCCAGGGGCTGGCTGGCCTGACCATCTGGCTGGCTTGCTTTTACCTGTTGAGCCTGACCCACTATAACCGGCGCGCCATCTATATGGTCGTACTGGCAGTTCCCGTGGTTTATACGATCCCGGCCGCTCTACACACATTCAGAGCTAACATCCGCAACTGGTGGATCAGCCCGCGTGACAACAGTGTCATCGCCCTGCTCGTCTGCTTTTTATTCTTTTTCACAGCCCGCTACGCGTTCTTTCCAACGGTGGGCTATGACGACAACGCGCTGCATCTTAAGACCTGGACAGATCTGCTCTACAACCATACGCGCACTGTCGATCTTTACAATCAGATCTGGTCTGCATCGCCGTTCACATCTGATTTGCTTCACGGCGTCATCTCCGTGTTGGCCGGTTACGATAGCCGTCCCGCACTGAATATTGCGCTGCTCCTCGTTGCGATCGCCGCCCTTTACCGGCTTGCAGCGATAACCAGTATGGGTAAATCCAGCAGCCATCTCATGGTTTGCCTGTTCCTGACAACACCTATACTGATCGCATTGTTGGGTGGCATGCAGACGGAGTTGCTGTTCCTGGCCTTGCTTGGCGCCGCTTCTACCGTGATTGCCGCAGACAGTCTCAATGCGTCCCGCTTGCTGGCGTTTATCGCCATACTCTCGTTGCTGGCGGCAACAAAGCTGACCGGGGTAGTGATTGTAGCATTTCTCTTTCTGACCCTCGTTGCGCATTTCCGTCTGGATGTCTGGAACCTGCTGAAATCGCAGTTCAAAAATCCAGTTACGGCCACATATTTAATTGTGTTGATTTTCTTTGCTGTTTTCCCATATGGATTCAGCTGGATAAAAAGCGGTAATCCGCTATTTCCGCTCTACAATGGATATTTCAAATCTCCGTGGTTTCCCTCAATCAATTTTTTTGATTCTCACTATGTGAAAGGTGCGACACTCAAAAATCTGTACGGGATGTTTTTCAATACCGGAGACTATTACGAATCTGCCAACTATGTGGCAGGCTTTCAATATTTATTTCTGACACCTGTGTCATTGTTTTGCATTGCCTTTCTACCTGGGGCCCGTCACTTCAAATGGGTACTGATTCCTGCTGCATTATTTGGCGCGGTCATGTACAGCTCGCTTCAGTATTACCGGTATCTGGCACCAATCCTATTGAGCTGCTCATTCATGATTGGAGGACTGTTTCTCTGGTTTGAACGACGCGCTCCGCTCGCACTGCCTGTAGCGTGGGTACTCGCCGGCGGGTTTGCAATCATCAACCTACTGATGGCACCTGGCATCTGCTGGTACTTTAGTAAAGCCCCTGAGCAGCAGATGACTCTGCAAGACAAGCAAAGCTTGATCGAGAACATTGCACCAGAGCAAACGCTCAACACCTTCATGAATCAACGTTTCCCCGGCGAAGGGGTCTTGTTTGAGCCCGGCCGTCCATTTGGCGCCACGCTGGCCGCAAGAGCCTGGTACACCAATTGGTACTCCCCAGAAATGGGCACCGCCATCCAGAATGTAAAAACGGTGGGGGACCTCAAGACCCTGGTACAACGCCACCCGATTCATTTCGCCTATACCAACTCCAATACGCTCTGGCAAAGCGTTGATCATCCCCGCAAGCAACGGTTTGTAATCAGCTATGGCTCGATTTTATCCCGGTACGTGACCACATACGGCGAGGTTCTACAGCAAGTCGGTGGTACGGTCTTGTACCGATTACATGACCACCCGGTCAGCTATCCGGCTCCAGTTTTCAATTTTGCAGGCCAGGCCAGTGCGCTGTTGCCTGATATTCAGGCCATCTTAAAACACGATGGCGCCCTCGTTGCACGCAAGCAGCCCAAGATCGTCACAGTAGTTCCGGTGGCGGGCCAGACCACATTCCGCTATACACTGGATCTTTTGTGTCCCGCGGCCGGTGCCACCTATATCGCCCAGATCAACTGGCGAGACCAGCCCCCCTATTACCGCCAGATATCGTGCGACCAACCTTTGCTGCACTTTGTTGATGCCGGGGTGATCCCGAATGGCACCTCAGCAGGATATGTTTATGTCTCACAAACCGATGATGTTAACCCGGTGTTCGTTAAAGCATTGAAAATCGAGCTGAAATAATGAGCCAATCCATGTCCGCACGCCCCGTCCATATCGTGGCTGCAGTCATTCCAAGCTACAAGGTGAAAATCCATATTCTGACGTTGCTGGCTGCGATAGAAGACAACGTCCACCTTATCTACGTGGTGGATGACTGCTGCCCGCATGGCTCCGGTCAATACGTCGCAGAAAACTGCAGCGACCCGCGGGTGACCGTGCTTTACAACGAGATTAACCAAGGCGTGGGCGGGGCAGTCATGACCGGCTATCGCAAAGCAGTTGAAGACGGCGCTGATATCATCGTCAAACTGGATGGGGATGGCCAGATGGACCCGGCAATCCTGCAAGATTTTGTTCAGCCCATCATGGACGGTGAAGCGGACTACACCAAGGGGAACCGCTTTTACGATCTGGAACAAATCCACCAGATGCCGGCAGTCCGCATTTTCGGCAATGCAGCCCTCTCTTTCCTGTCCAAACTGTCCACCGGCTACTGGGACCTGTTTGACCCTACCAATGGCTATACCGCCATTGCGGCCGATGTCGTCAAGCGCCTGCCGCTCGGCAAGATCAGCAAACGCTATTTCTTTGAAACTGATCTTCTTTTCAGGCTCAACGCCATCCGCGCTGTTGTCGTAGATGTCCCCATGAACGCCCGTTACGGCGATGAAGTCAGCAACCTCAAGATCACGCACGTCTTCAAGACGTTTCTTGCGTCCAATATCCGTAACACGTTCAAGCGCATTTTCTATAACTATTACCTGCGCGACATGTCGGTCGCATCGATTGAGCTACCGGCCGGCTTGACCATGATCGCCTTTGGCTTGTGCTACGGAGGCTATCACTGGATCCAGTCCATCCATCTTGATATGCCAGCGGCCAGTGGAGTTGTCATGCTGCCCGCGCTGTCCATCATTCTGGGCGTGCAGTTCGTACTGGCCTTCCTGGCCTACGATATCCGGTCAATTCCGCACCGGATCATTCACCGGAAAAAGCATTAATGAAATATCTCGCGTTCCTGAAAGAGAAAATCAAAAGCTATTCCTTCAAGGACTTGCTGTTTCTTGAAACCGAGTCGCTGGTGTTTGGCATCCTGACTCATGTTCCCACGACGTTTGGTGTTATCCTGCGCGCCATCGCACTCAAGGCATTCGCCCAACGTTGCGGTGGGTTCGCGTGGCTACAACAGCGCGCAACGTTCGTACATATGGACCGCATCACGTTTGGCAAGAATTTTGGCGTGAATACCGGTGCGTATATCAACGGAGTTGGGGGCATCGAGTTTGGCGACTATGTGCTGATCGGCAATAACGTCACCATTTCCTCGGGTATGCACCCCATTGATAACGTAAACATCCCCGTATTCAGCAGACCCGCTGTTCCCAAAAAGATAGTCATAGAAGATGACGTCTGGATTGGCGCCGGTGCCATCATTATGCCAGGCGTACGCTTGCGCAAAGGCACCATCATTGGCGCCAATGCCGTTGTGACCGGCGACACCGAAGAATATGCGGTCATGGCCGGAGCCCCCGCCCGTCTTCTGAGGTTGAGAAACAAGCATGTTTGAAAGACAGATTGTCCGGTATGTCATTGTGGCGGTGTTGGCATACCTGATTGATTTCGGTGGTTTTTTCGTTCTTCTTCACGCAGGTCTGCCGCTGGTCTGGGCTAACGTCGCGGTCAAGATTGCTGCAGCTATCTTCGGCTTCTTTGTGCACCGCAAGTTTACCTACCGTATTAAGGGCTATGGTGGTGCATGGGCTCACGCGGCAAAATATTTTGGGATAGCTTTCATCTATACACCAGCGTCGACGATGGTTCTGCTAATAATGACCCAATTTATCTCCAACGTTGCCATTGCCAAATTCGGTGCTGACGTATTGTTATTCCTGATAACTTATTTCATCACATCGAAATTTGTCTTCTTGAGAAATTGATTTTTATTAAGTCTTAATATAAATGGGTTCGTCCCGGCGAGTTGCGTCGTCAAGTCTCCATTTTGCCGCCTGGTGTTTGTGCATCGTGACAACCAAAGAGATTGCGGTGCTTGACGAGCCAAGACCTGCGCGACGGCGCTCGTCCCGGCAGGAAAACCGGGGCAAACCCCTGTTTTAATCATGTTTCCCTGTAGTCGGGCAGTAGTACCCTATGTATTGGGCGTAATGCTACTGGGCAGCTCGGCCTGATTTTTTCTACCCGGATGCATCGTCTGAACAACATAACTGTCCATTATCGTATACTCACCGGCATCGGCCCTGGTCAACTTATTCGGAGTGATCTCCGTGCACAATTTCCCAAGCGTCGTGCAGTTTTACCCTTGGCGAACAAGATGCTGCGTCTGGCGAGCAATAGCGGAGTGATCAGAATCACTCTTTGTAATCTTAAACGGGCGTAGTAGACCACTACGCATGTATTGACTTGTTATTACCCCACAAATATATCGATATGGAATTTGAACTCGTCGAGTCATCGGGCAATCGTGTTGCTCAATATATTGAGTTGTATAACGCCTGCTTTCCTCATGCGGACAAATTCCGGCATGTTTATCTGGATTGGCTCTATAACCATAACCCTGTAGGCCCCGCAATCGGAGCAGACGCTTTCCTGGATGGAAAGTTGGTCGGTCAGGTGATCTCTGTCCCTCGGGAATTCACGCTAAAAGGCAAAGTGATCAAAGGTGTCGTCGCAGTCAATGTAGCTGTGCATCCATCTTGTCAAGGCCGGCGTCTTTTCAAACGGTTAGGACTCAAGATGTGCGACATCGCAGCTGCAGCGGGATATGAAGCTGTTATTGGTGTTGCCAATGCAGCAGCAACGCCCGGCTGGGTTCGACAGATGGGGTTTCAACTAGTGGGTCCGCTTGACGCGCTTATAGGTGTGGGGCGTGTGGGCCCTGCAGATTTGCAGGATATACAGGCAGGCAGTGAATTCAGTGGCCTCTGGCGGCCGGAGACTCTCGCGTGGCGCACGACCAATCCGCTAAACCGGGTAAGGGTAGATCAGAAAGCCGAGAACAGATGGGAGGTATCGACTTCTGCGGGCAAGCCATTACTTCGAGCCATTGCGCCACTTTCACCCGTCGAGGGCTTTACTCCAACGCGGCCTACTTTGCTTGATACCGTTCAACCCAGCGTGTTTATCGGCCTGTTGCCTGGATATACATACACACGCAGATTTGTGGCCATTCCCGACAAAGCAAGGCCCTCGCCACTAAACCTGATCTACAAGAATTTGCTCAATGCCGGGGACCGAATTGATCTCACCAGTTGCTTTATCAGCTTCCTCGATTTCGATGCGTTCTAAGCAATCTCTATTCATATTCGCTCACCAGGATGATGAATTCGGCGTTTTCTCCGAGATTGAACGGAAGATCCAGGGAAATGAACGCGTATTTATCCTCTATTTGACCAGTGGAGGCCCTACTGGCGCAGGTACCCCCCGACGAGATGCCGAGAGCTTGCGCATATTAAAGCGAATGGGCGTGCAGGAGCGGGATATTTTCTTTCTCGGTAGCACGCTTGCAATTCCAGATGGCAAGTTGGTGGAATATCTTGATCCAGCGTGGCGCGCCTTGCAGGATCTATGGCACCAACTTGGCGGCGTTGACGATTTGTATGTGCTTGCTTGGGAAGGCGGTCACCAGGATCATGACGCGGCTCATTTACTGGGGGTGGCCTTGGCTTCATGCCATGGCATCCTTGCCCGCTGCCATCAGTTTTGCCTGTACACCGGCAGAGGCCTTGCCGGCAGCCTTTTCCGCCTGTTCGCTCCAGACCCCGCCAATGGTCCCCTGCATGTCACTCGCATACCCTGGCAAAAGCGCTGGTGCCATTTGCAGTTTGTGTTGATGTATCCATCCCAGGTCAAGACCTGGATGGGGCTTTTTCCGTTTTTCCTGTTCCACTACCTGTTCCGCGGCACGCAGGTGCTACAACCGGTTTCGCTTGATCGGCTAAATGAAGCGCCTCACCCGGGCTCACTTTTGTATGAGCGCCGCGGCTTTTACCGCCGTATTGATTTTTCCCAGCACGCCACCCAGTTTCTCCGGCAGAGGCAGTAATGAGAATTGCAATAACCGGTGCAACCGGATATATCGGTAAGGGGTTGGCTAATTATGCCCGCAAGCGCGGCATGAAAGTCCTATCCCTGTCCCGAACCCAAAACTCGTTTACGGCTCAGGAATGGATCCCGTATAACCTGCAGCAACAAGAGCCCCCCGTTCTTCCATCCGGAATTAGCGCTGTTGTACATTTGGCCACCGCCGGTCAATTGAGTTCTCCAGCCATGGCCCAGCAAGAAGTCGAGGCTACCGAGAAATTAATCACAGCAGCCACCAACGCCGGCGCGCTTTTCATCTTCGTTTCCAGCCAGACTGCAAGAGCAGATGCCCCTACGCTGTATGGCCGCTCCAAAGCAGCCATAGAATCGATTGTGCTCGAAGCAGGGGGATATGTAGTCAGACCCGGCCAAGTCTATGGTGGAACAGAGCAGGGCCTGTATGGGCAATTGACCAGCGTTGCGCGCAAGTCAGTTGTCCTGCCTGCATTTCTGCCTTCCCCATTGATTCAGCCCATCCATCTGGAAGACTTGTGTGAAGCGCTAGTCAATCTCATCTCGATAAGGCCGCAATCAAAGATTCTCCAGATTGCACAAGCCAAGCCTGTCTCATTCACATACTTCTTGTCCCAAATTGCCGCAGTAAAAGCACCTGAGCGAAGAATTCTATTCATTCCGGTACCGACACTACTGGTTCGTTTTGCCGCAGGCTGCCTCGGCAACTCGCTGAGCACCCGCCTCGGCATAGGGAGACTTTTATCCCTGTTTGATCTGCCCTTCATGGAGTCGGCATCGCATCTTGCATCGGTTATGGTGCGCCCAAGACCTTTGCGGCGGGGGCTCAAAGGTGGAGGTGTAAGTGGGGGGGGGGCAAAGCACCATCAAGACCGGCGTGCCCTATTGATTGAGGCTACCGCAATACTGGGTTATGTAATGCGCAAACACTGTGCCCCTGTAGCAGGGAGGCATTATGTTCGTGCCATTGAGCAACTACGAGATGGCAGGCCTCTTGATTTACCCTGGCAGGGCGAGGCTTTATCAATTTGGCTCCCCTTTATCGATGACCCGAGCTTGATGGGGGCGAGAAACGAAACTCAACGACGCGAATTCTTCTGGCGTCTGGATGCAGCAACAGTGATGGCAGAGGCCTCACCGGCAGGAGCCAGACAATTTATTGGCTTAGGCCACAAACATGGCATGATTGCTTACGGGGTACAGATGATAGGTGCACTGTGCCGTGAATCAGCAAGCTTTCTATTACGCATTTGCACCAGACCGATTCTGCGACGTCTCCTCGTCAGGGCAAACGGCTAATTATGGATTTCGATATCATCATCGTAGGTAGTGGGCCGGCTGGTGTCTCTGCCGCATTTCCCTTGCTGGAACAAGGATTGCGCGTACTGATGCTGGATGGGGGGGAAGCACAGCAAGAGATCACCCCAGAGCTGCCTTTTCTGGAAGGCCGGGTAAAAGATCCGAAGCAGTGGCAATGGATGGTCGGTTCAGATTTTTATGCGCTGAAAAATTCAGCCGCAATTTCGCCCAAATTGCGAATTCCTGGCCATGAATATGTATTTCGCAACTTTGGCGAAGCAAACAGTATCATCTCTGATAATTTTGTAGCTGTCGGTTCACTGGCGCCAGGCGGGCTTTCAAACGCTTGGGGGTGCGGCGTAGCCAGACTCTCAGCAGACGAGTTGGCAAGTTATCCTTTTAATCCAGCAGATCTTGATGCGTCATACCGCGAAGTCACTCGCCGGATTGGCGTTAGCGGGGACACGCAAGATGAATTGGCAGGCTATTTCGGGCTAGCCGATAGCGCGCTCCCGGCCATTGCCCTTGATGCCATGCATAACTCGCTGGAACAGCGTTATCGTCTGCGCGGACATCAACTACGCAAACTTGGCTTCGCGCTGGGACGGTTTCCAGTTGCAGCGTTAAGCCAGGACGCTGGCAGCCGACACGCTTGCAATCAATCTGGCAACTGTCTCTACGGTTGCTCTCGCGGTGCACTGTACAACGCGAAATTTGATTTGCAGCAGCTGCGACAACACCCTCGCTTTAACTATGCGAACCTGGTTGTAAACAGATTGTACCGGGACGGGAACCTCTGGCAGGTGGAGGGGCAAGAACATACGACTGCGGCCCTGCGTAGCTACGCGGCGGCTCGTGTAGTTTTAGCCGCGGGTACTTTAGCCACAACAAAACTTGCGTATCAAATGCTTGGGCTCAAAACGGAGGGCAGAGTTCTTTCCTGCCCTACTGCAGCCTTTGTGCTGTGGCTACCCTCTTTCTTTGGAAGCGCTCGCCGCGCCTCTTTCGGCTATGGGCAACTTGCGTTTGTGCAGACACTCGCCAGTGACGTCAAAGCGTTTGGCTCGACATTTTCGACCAGCGGCCTTCCCATGTCCGAGTTTGTCAAACACCTCCCCTTGAGGCGCCCGCAAGCGGTAGATGTCGCTCGTACCTTGCTCAGTTCATGTGTCGTTGGAAATTTATTCCTACCCGGGCATCTCTCGGAAAACAAAGTACGCTGGACGGGCTCTCAGTTGCACGTACAAGGCAACTATAGTGAGCGGGTACCGCAGTTGCTATTGGAGGCGAAAAGGCAATTGTCCCGGGCCTATCGTTCACTCGGAGCATTCATGCTTCCAATGAGCTTCACACCGGGCCGACCCGGCAGCGATATCCACTATGCGGGCTCATTGCCGATGCGCAATACCCCCGCATTGGGAGAGACGACTGTCACAGGAGAACTCATTGGCGCCCCAGGGGTCTTCGTGGCCGACGGTGCCTGCTTGACGACACTACCTGAAAAATCTCATACCCTGACTATCATGGCCAATGCTGACCGGATCGGAAAACTGCTCGGGGCCAGAGATGGGTACGCAGCCGCTAGCTAGAACAAGTATTCCAGCTCTTCCATCTGATTGAATAACCTGAAAGCCGGGGTAGTTTCTGGCGTAACAGTTCAGCGCAAAACGAATGGCACCCTGCTTATCAAGGGACATGAAGGTGAGCAGACACCCGCGTTGTTGCAACATGCCCGGCAAAATCTGGCAGGTTTCTTCCGCCAGCTTGGCGTGCTGATGATTCCGGGCAGTTTCAAACCGGGCGCACTGGGAAGCTGCATTCACTACGCCGCCACTTTTCCAATGCGCGCCAACCCCTCCGACATGGAAACGGACCCGTTGGGGCAACTGGCCCGCTTGCCGGGGGTGTACATCGTCGATGGGGCATCGTTAAGCACGCTGCCAGAGAAGTCACATACGCTCACCATCATGGCCAATGCAGATCGTATTGCAAAGGCCGAACTAACCCGGAAAAGAAGCACCGGCTAAGCGCGGTGCCTTCGTCGGGAGAAAAACACCCGCGGAAGGAGACCGTCCTGACCGCAAAAGCATTCCTGCGCAAACAATACTAGTGGGAAGCACCTGCTGTAGCAGGTGCTCCGCACGTGGTCAGTTAGCCAATGCTGCGCTTTCCCGCAAGGGTCTGGTCAGGCGTGCTTTCAACAGCCGTTTGCCCCAGTTCATAGCGGGCTTTTCAACGCAATGCCATGAAAAAATGGCAAAACTGACCGCGACAACAAGCGCGAGCGCCGCACTGACCAATGTCGGTGCATCGGGCCAGATAGAAACAATGATCTGCTGGGAAGGCCAACCATACAAATAAACGCCAAAAGAATAATCACCTGGCAATCCTATTTTTCTGGCCACTTTGGTCGTACCGAACCAGGTCGCCACCGCAATGGCAAAAGCAAACAGCAACCACAGCAGCAAGCCCGTATGCCAGCCCAGGTACAAAAACAGACCGCTCATGATCACCGCAGCCCCGAGTGAATGAATTTCAGCCCGGTGTATGTAAACCAGCGCCCCCATTGTGAAAATCAGGGAGAACGTCGGGAACGCGTTGGCTCCGTAGGTATCCGGGTTAGATCCCAGCAGGGGTAATACGTCATGGGTGGCCATACCCAGGATAATCCCGAGCAAACAGATACATGTTCCAGCCAGCGGCGATTTGCGAAACCCGATCAGACCAACCAATGCCCAGACAAAATAAAGCCGCAATTCCAGCGTAATTGACCACAAAGAACCATTCAGCGCAGGCGTCGGATGATTTTGATATGCACCCGGAATGAAATGTTCATTGGTAAAACAGATCATGTTTTTGATCATGTAATGCCAGGTTTGCGGTTCTACCAGATAATTCATCAAGCTAACGCCCCCAAACAGCGGGACGATCAGCAATACATTGAGCAGAACGCTGACCATTAAGCCCGGGTAAATCCGCAAAACCCGTTTAAGGATAAAGTCCGATATGCTGCTGGATTCAAAATAGCTTTTGGTAACAAAGACGCCGCTAAGAAAAAAGAAGACAGAAACAGCCAGTTCACCCAAATGCGTCACGCCAGTCCAGCGCAAAATCAAATCTGCATTCACCTGTCCCGGGCGCGGGGCAATTGCATAGCTATGGGCGTAAATGACTGCAGATGCAGCCATCAACCGGACCAAGTCGTAATTGTTGCGGTCTCGATCGAGAAAAGAACCTGACATTATTTGCTACCTGCCACTTGCCCAGCCGGCTGTTGCAATGCTGCGGCTGGAACAATCCGAGTCAATTTGTACATGGTGAATGCGGGCGCTCCGTTGCGCTCGTTATACTGAACCAGGCCTTTCAACTGCATACCCGTTCTCGTGGCAAAGTCGGTTGCAACTGCTTGGGTATTGGCCCCTGTCAGCAGCAGCATGAAGTTAACAGGCAGCGGGTCGTCGTTATGGGCGGCGTAGCTGTTTATCTTGCCGATCAATCCCTCAATATCGGGTGCCTGCTGTATCGCGTGCTTGCCCCCGTTGCTGGTGGCAAAGCCCATCCAGTAACCCCATTGCGGGAACAAATACATAGTATCTGGCGGCACAGCCGCAGCATCGTAAGCCAGTTTGTTGATCGCGTCGGAGTAATAACCCTGCCCGCCCGTGGTCTCAAGTAAGCGAAAAATCCCGGTATCGCGAAAGCCATGCACGGCAATCAGCCCGATAAAACACACCGAGACCAGCGCGGCCCAGGCTTTCCGCCAGCCGTTGCGCAAAATGAGCCGTCCCACTGCTGCCGCGCCCAGCCCAAGGCCGGCATAAGTCACAAACAACAGCATTACGTAGTGCTGATTGTTCAGTGGCATGCCCACATATGTGCCAAACAACAGGTGCATGACCAGTACGCCCAGCAACAACAGCCCGGCCGTCCGGGCTACATCAGACCGTAGCGGCAGCTTGTCTTGCCCCTGGCGTCCTGCCAGCACGCAGGACAACACCAAACCGGCGACACCGGCAATGACGATGGCGGTGCCATACAGCGCCACTGGTGCGCTCAGGCCTCTTCCGTAGAACAAGGTTTCTACGTTAGCCCCCCCCGTCACGCCCAGAATCTGGCGCAGGGCATAAAGAAACTTTTCCTTCATGGCTGTGGACTGACCATTCATCACGCCATAGGTCGACTGCAAGGAATGCAAGTTATCGATATAGCCGGAGAGACGCAGGCGCAACAGCATGGAAAAATGCGCATACAAATAGGGGCCCCAGCCGATCACAAACCCCTTGGCGAACAACGGGATAAACTGCTGACGGCGTTCTGGCTCACGGCTTTGCAGAACGACGGAGACCAGGAATATTGCAAAGCCATAAATGGCATAAATGAAGTAACCCCAAGCACTCAATCCCAGAAGCACCGCCGCCAGGAAAAGGGAGCGCCGCCATGCTTGCTCCTGATAGTTTTGCGTGGTGAGGTTGCGGGCCAGCAAGCCCAAGCCAGCAATAAAACCGAGCAGAGGGAAAAGCTGCAAATAATATTGCGTGCGCCAGGCAAACAAGAATGAGGGCTCTACCGCAAGGGCAACCGACGTCAGAAACGCGAAAAGCAAATTACCCGTCATGTTCTTCATAAAGAAGAACATCAGGATGATGACGACAGCACCATACAGTTGATGTAATAGAAAAACCTTGGCTGCACTGTAGCCAAAAACGCCCCAGAACAAGGCACCGGCGTATGCAGACGGATTACCGCCGTACAGCGACGTCAACAACGGAAACCGGTAGCCTTTCGACAGCAAGTTATCCGGGTAAGCCCACAGCGGAATCATGCCCCGAGGGTGGGTCATGGTCACCGCCATATAGTCCGGATTCACACCATCCATATACGTGCCAGGAACATGCAAATACAGGCAAGCGGCAACCAGATAGATCGCCAGCAGTAGCAACAATACCAGCAAGGTTTTACGGTTGGCCTGCCAGGCAATGAAACGAGCAACCATCAGCTATTAGCCTTGATAAAGGTTTCTACATCTGCCGGCGTACCCAATGGCACGACATCCTGCAATTGCAATGAATGGATATACACGGGATGGCCATGGCGGATCAGTGCGTTGTACATGGGCGCAATATAGCGCTCACCCTTGGCCACACTGCTCGCTTCAGCAAAGAAGTCGTGGTAGGTGTCCCGGAACAAATTAAACGATGAGAACCAGTACAGCCCGACCGTTGCATGGGGGGAAATGCGTTCTTTTTCGGCGAGACGTACCACACGCCCCTGGTCGTCCAGTTCAGCGAAGCTCCAGGCACTCCCTTCACCAGGGAAACAGGGCAGCCAGCCATCACCGTGAACAGCCTCTGCCGGAAGCGCGTCCGGGTTGACGTAGGTGTCGATGTTGTAGATCAGCATGGGCGCGTCCGGGTCGCTGATTTTCGTACCGGCCAGCAAGGCGCTGGTGGCCTGGCCGTCCGTGGGCTGGTCAAGCTCAATGATCGAAAAACGCTGTATCCCAAGCGCCTGACATTCTTTCTCGATAAACCCGGCAGCGTCATCCGCCGCGCGCACGACGAAGATGAAGGGCGCCCCCAACCGCGTGAAATGGGCGAGACTTTCCATGGACCAGGCAAACAACGTTTTGCCCTTGACCACAATCTCGTATTTCGGCAAATCGTACCCCGCATTGCGGAACCGACTACCGAATCCAGCCATGGTGATCACAACTTCAGGGGTTCTCATGCGCCACTTTCCTCTGCACAAACCAGTTCCATGATTTCGTCGTAGGTCAGCGACAGAAATTCGTTGGGACGGATCGCCTTGTCATCAACATAAAAGCCACCCTCTCCCGGCCATGGTTTGCCAAGATGAATCTCATCGTAGGGAATCTGGTGCTTATCCAGCCACTGCATCAGCGTCTTGGCTGTATTGGCATTAATCAAGCCAACATTGCCATCATAGGTCCGCATGTTCCGGGCCGAGTACAGGATGATATAAAAGCCTGCTTCGCGATACTCGCGAACTTTCTCGATCATGTCCGGGAACGGCACAAGATCAGCATAGGATTCGCCACTTTTTTTAGACGGGACCAGGGTGCCATCCACATCCAGCACAAGATTTCGCTTTTGATTAATCATGATGGCCTCACAGAGCTTCTATTTCGTTCAAAATCATGTCCGCATTAATCAAAAGCCCAAGCACTTTCTTGGGGATATCAATATGCAGCGGCAGCATACTGATAAATAAAGACGCTTCGCATATGCGGACCAGCAGCGGATCAAATCCGTGATCACGCAGTTTGCGCTCGAATATCTTGCGGGCCCATTTGCGATCGCCTTCATCGGTCTGCAGCTCCATCTTCAGATCCGCATCGAGTTGAATATCAAATCGGCCGCTGTTGATGAAGTCATACCCACCCAGGATGGAATGAGAGAGTTTGGCAACATCGTAGTAAGGGTCAAAATACATCTCGTCCGGCGTGGACGCGCCCCGGGGATCGATAAAGCGCAGTATCTGGGTCGCTTTGCTGTACAGCATGTTCGAGAAACACAAGTCCCCATGCCCGATTGCCAGGTAGTTTGCCGGGAACTTTGCACGGTGCTTCTGATAAATACGTTGGTAGCGTTTGACTACGGCCCCCAGATCACCAACGGCCCTGTTCACAAAAGGCAGGAGATCCGCGTACTCCGGCAGGGCCTCCAGTTGCTCTATACGTGCGGACAATTTGTCTGCATAAAGACGGTCCATTTCTGCCAGAGCAGCATCGCGGGCGACCGGTTTTCTCGGACGGATATTGATATAGTGGAAAAGCCGGTCCAGCAGTCGTTCAAATTCCGCCTCGGAAAATGCGCCGTGCACCCACTGGATGGCCATATCCGGCAGGAAAAACCGCTCCATGCGATAGCTGGCACTATCCGCGCTTTCCTGAAAATCAAACGGCTGAACAAAGAATGTCTGTACTTCAGCCGGCAGCCAACTGTAGAAATCGTATTCCCGCTTGAGCTTCTTTTTGTCGGTCGAGCGCTTCACAATCGTGAAGTTCTGGTTCTCAATGGCATTGAAGTGGCGAACGTCAAAATTGCTGGTCAGAAAGACCAGGAAACTGGCTTGGTCACGTAAATCGACAAGGTTCAGCTCATTTTTCAGCTCCGGAATTTCGCCTTGCCAGTTGCGGGCAAACTCCGCTGGTGTTCCCGTGGCGGACAGGGTCGCAAGATACTCAGAGACAATTCGAGCATCGCCAAGCACAAGGCCGGACCACTCCGCCCCCGAGGTCACTGAAATCAGTAAGTTTGACGGTAAATAGCGCAGCTGCCTGAGAAAGATGGCAAACGCACTTTTGCTGGTCTGCGCGACGATATTGGTCGGAATAATCAGATAGCGACCAGCCGGAACCGGATGCGACAGCTTTTGTTGCAGGTCCAACATGGACTGGACGCCCGAAAGCAACTGCGGCTCAGGCAGGTCGGCCGCTGCCGCAGCGTCTTTCAGATGCTGTGCAAGCGAACGGCGACGGTACAGGATATCGCCAAAGCGACTTACACCTGTAAGCGCAAATACGTCATCTGGTACCCGTACGGTATCGTCAATCAAGATTTGCAAAGTCATCGGTTCGGCTTGCCACTCAAAGCGGTTTTTGGACCATTCAACGTCGAATGAATCCTGGGGGGAATATATTTTGCACCGGCAATGACCGCTGCCAATAACAAACTACTGAGAAGAACAAGAAAATATTCGCGTTCCAGCGTAGAAAGCGCGGTCAGGGTCTGGGTCACGTGCAGCATATTAATGCTGGATGCGGCATCAGAAATGCTCCCCAGCATCTGGGCAACTGCCGCAGCAACATTCCAGTCCGCGTGATGGAACACGATCACGATTGCAAACGTTTCACAAGCCCAGATCAGCGCTGTAATCAATAACAGAATCGTTTTCTTGCGACTCAACATTCTGGATGCAGCATCTGTAAATTCCTTGAACAAACTGATGCCTTGCAGAACGCGCACACTGCCCGGGGAGCGGTAACGTCTCACCATATAAAGTGCAAGTTCGTTCACGTTGTACGGCAAAATGCCAAAAACAACGACCGTTCCAACGACAAAAATAGTCGAAATGACCAGCAGCAGTCCCAAGCTGTTGCTCCAGGGGCCGCCGCCAAATGCAACTACACCCAACAGTACGCACAGGATGGCAATGTCGTACGCCCGCTCTATCCAGACGCCAAGAACTGCTTTTTGCATGTCATTCAAAAGATTGCTGAGTTCCGCGACCCTGTAAATCTCGCCCAGCTTGAATGGGAGCAATACGCTGACCCCGGCGGTAAAGAAATGCACCAGCGCAATTTTCTTGATGCCAACCCGATAGTCCCCGATCAGCAACATCAGCCGGGCAGCCCGGAATCCGTGGCCAATCAGGTAGAGGCCCCCCGCTGCGAGCAAACTGGATACGCCAGCCCCCAGGTCGCCTTGTCCCCGCCAGAGAAAACCGAGCCTAACCAGCAAGGAGATGGCCAATATCCAGAAAGCCAGGGCACAGCCATCAAGAACCCGCCGTGCCTTGTATCCAGATCCAGACATATCCATTTTTGCCCCGGATCGCGACAGTTCATTCCAGGCCATTATCTGGTCTGTCCTGCCGGCTGTTGATACACGACGGTTGAAGGATATTGGCGATCAGGCTTACCACTATGATCAGTACCCAGAAAATGTTGGCGCTGGACCATGAACTGCAGGACCAGACCCAGCGTACGGCGCGCCTGTTTAAACAATTTGACGTTGGAAACCTGATCATCCTCACGCCAGGAGATCGGGAAGAAACGCAGTTTCCAGCCCGCAGCCAGCGTGTTCAAAATCATGTAGTAGTTAAAGGTCAGATCATTTGCGTTGCGCAGATAATCAACCTTGGTCAGGGATTTGACGCGATACAGATTCAGCCCTGAACCCAGGTCGTACAACTTTTGTCCGCCAGCGACAGAAAACAGGGTATTGAATACGTAGTTGCCGAATGTACGAAACAGCGAGTAGTTCTGGAGTCTCGCACCTTTCATGAAACGCGCTCCCAAGAGGCAATCTGCGTCGCTGTTTCTGAATGGCTCAAAAAAGGGCAACAGATCTGCAATGGCGCCTTGGTCATCCCCGTGCAACACAATGACGTTGTCAAAGCCATGCTCAATGGCATAGTTGAACGCGACTTTGTGCGAGCCACCCAGACCATAGTTACCGTCATTGACCATCACTTTCGCGGGAACGTCCGGGAAGCGACCCAACGCCGCTTTGGCAGCGGCCACCCCCCCATCCGGACTGCGGTTATCCACCACAATCATTTCAGAGATAAAGCCCGGCGGAACGTCTGCAAGCTGTTCAATGACGCGCGGAATTTGACGCTCGCAGTTATACATCGGAACAAACAGCAAATTGCGCACGCTGCTGCCCGTTTTCTGTTCGAGGCTGGATTGGCCCATATTGATTCCGTGACTGTGCTTAGTACCAGCGTGCCCGGCCGGTTAGCAGGTAAGAGGTAAAGACAAAATTGCTGTAGCAGGTAAAGGGTACGACTGCGATTTTGGCGACCAAGGGCGTGGTGTGCCAAGACACCAGCAGGTCGACAACAATCGATGCCAGTGGCACCGCCATGGCCTGATAAATCAGGTAAACCACAAATTTGTTAGCCACACCCTTGGTCTGGCTAGTGCTGAAAATGCGGCGTACCGACGTGAAATAGACAAAGGTCACGGCCAGGCTGGCAGAGATCAGATTGGCGAATCCGGGTCTCAGCGAAAGGTGTACAAGTAAACTGAACACACCAAAATCGATAAGCCAGCCGATGCCGGAGGTGAGTCCAAACATGATCAAATGCATACGATGTACGTTCAGGGATGACGTGAAAAGTGTAAAGAAACGCGCCGGTTTGATCCGGCGCGTCATTAAACCCTGCATGATACCCGAAACAATCAGTGACTTTATGCCAGCTTTACCTTACGCGGCCCGCCGCAGCCGTCAACCTTGAGCCCATGTGTGCAAAGCGGTGAGCCCAGTCATGCTCATGCCGGAACTGCTCAATCGCAGCCTCGTCCAGCACGCTTGCCAGGGATTGGGTCAGCAAGGCAGGCCAGTCGGCATCTTCACTCATGGTCAGCGCCTCACCATGCTGCAAGCGTGCCGACATGGTGCCAAAGTCAGTGGACCATACCGGCACCCCCATCGCGCGCATTTCATAGAACTTGATGGGATCAACGGAATGGGTCAGCTGGTTCCGGCGAAAGGGAATGATCCCCACGTGAAACTGCCTGATGTGGCCAATGGCCTCATCCACATTACATTCGCCCAGCATTTCGATATTGGCTGGCAAGGGATAGGGTAGATGCCCAAAAACCGGACCAATCAGCCTGATAGTAGTCTCTGGCAAAGCCTTGGCCATGGCGATCACCAGTTCCCAGTCAAACCAGGAAGCAATACTGCCCACAAAACCGATGACCGGGCGGCCATCCCCCGCCCTGAGCGGGGCGGGCAAGCGCCTCATGTCATAACCATTGGGAACCAGTTCGATATCTTGCCTTCCCACCATTGAGCGGTACTTGTCCAGCAAGCCGGGAGCCGAACACCAGATATGCTGCACTTCATGCGCTACCGCCGCCTCGACATGACGCATTGAGCGCCGGGAGAGGCCGCGATAAAACGCAGAGAAGTCGTCCATCACGTCCAGAAACGTGGTGGTCGCGGCGGGCGCGGCCCGCAATGCGGTGAGTGCAAGGCGACTGGGCCGCCCTACGCCAATGACGGTGTGACGATCCAGTTCGCCAGTCAACCGCTTGAGAAAAGCCCGCCAGAGCAAACGATTGGTCTGGTTCATGAGTGGCAGCGGTTCTACAGGGAGCGCGCGTGGGCGCAATACTTGCACCCCCGCGAGGGCCAAACCACCGCCCTTCTTGCCGGTACGTGCCTTCAAATCTGAAAGTACGGGCAAACGGGTCGGATACGGGTTGACCCAAGTGACCTGATCAAACCCGTTTTCCAGCAGATAGCGCACCATGTAATGCGGCCGTTGCCAGTAACTGTCAAACGGCACGGGCGCAAAATAAATCAGCTTCACAGGTTAGCTCAATGTGGCACGCAGAATCTGGACGATGCGTTCACTGGCCTTGCCATCGCCATAGGGAGAAACACCTTTGGCCATGGCGGCATATTCTTGCTTGTCATCAAGCAAACGCTGGGCCGTGGTAATGATGTGGTCATAGTTGGTGCCAACCAGACGCACTACCCCTTCCTGCACAGCTTCTGGCCGTTCTGTTTCGTGGCGCAGGACAAGCACCGGTTTGCCCAGGGCCGGCGCTTCTTCCTGCACGCCACCGGAATCACTGAGGATGAAATAAGCTTGTTTCATCGCGGCAACAAACGGCAGGTAGTCCAGCGGATCACAGAGTTTGATGCGGTCATGGCCACCGAGCATACGATGAGCGGTATCACGAACATTGGGATTGGGGTGAACCGGATACAGCAACTCCACATCGGGATTGCGGTCCACAAGATCACGCACTGCCCGGCAAACCTCTTCAAATGGCGCACCAAAGTTTTCGCGACGATGCGAGGTCATCAGAATCAGTCGACGGCCAGCGGCCGGGGTATATGGCGAAGGACCACAACGGTCGACCACGTCCAGCAGGGCGTCAATCACCGTATTGCCGGTCATGTGTATAGCCTCTGCCGCAAAGGACTCACGCAACAAATTGGCCCGCGAACCCTCTGTCGGAGCAAAGTGCCAGCGCGCCAGATTACCTGCCACGACGCGATTCATTTCTTCCGGAAACGGGTTGGACATGTCCCCGGTGCGCAAGCCGGCTTCGATATGCCCAAAGGGAATCCTGCGATAAAAGCAGGCCATCGCGACGGCCATCACTGTCGTGGTATCGCCTTGGGCAAGCACTGCCGCCGGAGTCTCTGCAGCCAAGACTTGATCCAGTTCCAGCAATAATCTGGCCGTCAACTCCGGCAAAGTCTGGTTGGGACGCATGATATTAAGGTCAATATCGGGTGTGATATCAAAAACGTCCAGCACCTGATCGAGCATCTGCCGATGTTGTGCGGTCGCCAGCACACGGCAATCAACCCATTCCTGTTGTTTGAGCAAGTTAATCACCGGCGCCATCTTGATGGCCTCGGGGCGAGTCCCCACTACGCAAAGGATTTTTTGCTTCATTTTTATTTATTTCCAGTTTCTGGTTATCTCAGGATCGCGCGCGACCGGAATCAGCGATAGCAGTGAGGAGACCATTTACCCCACTTCGCTTCATAGATTTTTCTGTTCTTATCCATCAATGCCTGGCGCTTTTCCTGAGCCATTTTATTGAATGAAGCGGAAAGATTATGGTGAACAAATACGTCCTCTGCGCATACGCAACGCAAGCCGAGTTGCTGAACGCGGCGGCAGTAATCATCGTCTTCAAAGAAACCGATGCCAAAGGCCTCGTCCAGCCCGCCGATCTGCTCGTATACCCTTCTGGGCAAGACCACGCAGAAGAAGGCAAGGGTATAGATATCAAACAACTCGCCCATATGGTGAACGGTATATTGGGCCGCTGCTGCAGGCATTTCTTCCAGGGAAGGGTAGCTCACCGGAATACGGGCCTCGTTCCCGATGTTATTGGTCACCGGGCCGATCAAGCCCACGCTCTTATCTGTGCGCAAATGACGGATAAAACCGGTTGCCCACCCTGGGGTGACCACGGTGTCATTATTCAGGATAACCAGATACTCACCCGTCGCCATAGCCAGGCCCTGGTTATTGGCAGCGGAGAATCCTCGGTTATCCTCATTGAGCTGCAATTTGACAAAGCTGCGCGTGCTGGCGTAGTCGCCCAGCCACTGCGGGCTGCCGTCAGCAGAGGCATTGTCAATAATAATGAGTTCCAGCTCGACGCCGGTTGTGTACTTCTCAACACTCGCCAGGCATTTCTGGGTCAGGTCCAGATTGTTATATGTAACGACGATCACCGACATGCGCGGCTTTGTGCTTGCCAGCAGTGCGGCCTGAAATTCATGCGCGCGATGAACCCAGGTCTGACGGGAAGCAAACTCGATTCTGCGCTGTACCAACGCCGCATCGTTTTCGGCCAGCGCTTTACCGCAGGCTTCAATAAAAGCGCCATGTCCGGTCGCGGTGTAAACCATGTCGCCAAATTGCTTCATTTCCGGCAGGTCCACTGACACAACCGGCTTACCCGGGCAGAGATATTCGTAAACCTTGACCGGATTAGTGGCCAGGGTCAGATCGATCACCCGGAAAGGCAGCAGGCAAACATCAATTCCGTATAAATAGTGCGGCAAGTCGCCATAGCGGACCTCCCCGGTGAATGTCACGTTAGGAAGATCGCGCAGCGCTGCGGCTGCCCCGGTCGTGTCGCCCCCGATCAGCAAGACACTATGCTGCGGATAGGCATTGGCAACCGCCCTGACCAGATCCAGGTCAAACCATTCCGCAATCGCCCCATAGTATCCGATGACCTTGCGACCGGCAGGGTCAAGCCAGCGCGTTGCAGGCGGGGTGTTGAAATGCTCGAACTCACAAGCGTTGCGCACGATATGCACGTTGGCATTGCGCGGCTTCACCACGTCATACAGCCAGTCGGACGTGACGACCACCAGGTCTGCCAGATCCATCAACTGGTGCTCAGCGCGGATCATCTCATCGGCCGTGGTGCCAAATCCTTCATGATGGTCCATGCAGTCATACACCACCTGGTTATCCGGCAGCGCAAACGCGGTCGATGACCAATACGGATGCTGAACCACCGAGATGGTGGAATTGAGATTAAGCCAGCGCTTGAGTATGGCTGTCGAAGCCCGCAACTGAGCCGCTGCGGCCTGCCCGGGCAATGCGCCATAAATGGGAGCCCCGCCAGCCACATTCAGGCGCAACTGGAAAACAACGCCCTCTTCACCTTCGATGCGTTCAACCGCGAAGCCCGGAGCAGGTGTATCGATCAGTTCGGAGCTGATATAGAACACCCGATGCCCGGCGCGGGCAAAACCACGGGCCAGTTGTTGCGGACGTTGAATGCGGAAATGCCAGTCAATTACCCCCCAGACAATCACATCCGGCTGCGTAGGTGCGGGCAAAACAGGCAAATTGGCCGGCAGGCGCGTTTGATCAACACCAATCATCCCTGTCGGCAACGGCGCTGCGGCCGATTTGGCCACCCAGGACTTGACCCGGCGCACAAAAGGTAGCTTTACCAGTTGTTGCCGGGTGTTGGGAGGCAAGACCGCATAAGTCTGGCGGACAAGACTGGCCATCCCGTCACGCGAGGCACTACGCGCAATCACCCGCAGGGGGCGGGTAATGCGCCAGGACGTGGAGAGCAGAAATTGTTGTTCGCGGTCTCGATACTGCTCACGCAGTTGTTCGATAACCTTGTTCAATTGTGCCACTTCGGCCGTTTTATCTGACAACTTCCCGCCGACCTGGCGCACCTCCTCAGTCAGGCGGGCTCTTTCATTCTGGTGAACTCCTTCAGCCTGGCGGGCAGCTTCGATCAGATTATATTTTTCAATCTGGTGTGCTTCTTCAGCGAGTCGGGCTTTTTCGGTCAGCCGTTTCTTTTCTGCCTGGTAGGCTTTTTCTACCATCCGGGCTTCCAGCAACTGCCGGGCATCTTCTATCAGCTTTGCTTCGTCGGCCAGGCGAGCCTCGAGTTCCTGGCGCGCTTCTTCAAGCAGATGGGACTCCGCAGTCACACGAGTTTGTAGCACTTGCAGCGCTTCTTCCGCCCGGCGTATTTCCAATTCGTTACAGGCAGACTCTACGGCATCCCACTCAGCAACATGGTGCTCAAGCTGAGCTTGAAGGATATCAACGCGCCGGTTCAGCTCACCTCGAGCCAGATCCATTTCAACATCCGCATCGATTCGCAGATCCCCCATCGTCAACTTTGCCTGCAGCACCCACTCTTGACGACCATAGATCAGGAATACCTGCTCCCCGGGCCAATAGCAGGGCGAGTTATGCTTGCAATCGATGACCTTGCAGAACAACGGCACCCAATTGCCAGTCAGGGTGGCGGGGAGATTATCGGGAGCAAACGTAAAGTAATGCTCGTCAATCCGATTGAGTTCGCGGTACGGCAGAATCAGCACCAGCAGTTTCCTGGCGTGCTGCGCCACGACATCGAGCGTTTCGAACGGATGATGAAAATGCTCAAGCGTATTGGAGGAAAAAACAATGTCGTACTCTGGCTCAGTTGCGCCGGATACCGTCCAGTCTTCAGTCTTGAAGCCAACTTGCGGGTAACGCGCTTTTGCCTGAGCGATTGCCGTTTCGGAGAAATCGACACCGACCAGACGCTCTGGATCAAACACACGAGCGAGGACATCGGTGCCGTCGCCCTGAGCGCAGCCCCAATCGCAGACAGACATATTTTCAAGGCGCTGGGCTACCTTCAGCCATGGCGGTAGCTGCTTGACGGCCAGATCAGCGAAATAGCGAGACTGCTCTGTGCCCCCATGCGCATCCCAATCCTCAGCGAAACGGGTGTCCCAGTAATCTGCACTATTGATAACCGAATTATTCATCAGCCTGAAGCTCTACGTTAACTTGGGGGTGGAACACGCCAAACAGGCGCCGCTGGCTCAGCACACTGAAATAATGAGCGCCTTCCACATATTCGTAATAATGAATGTCACGCTGCTCGCGGTCTTCGACCGCAGCAACCAGAAGATACTTGCCTTCCACCAGCAGGTTCGGGCAACTAAAGCGCAGTGTAAAGCCCCCGCCATGCGGCAGAGTCACCCCTGCGTCGTGGGTTGTGGCAACAAACAGGTCCGTCCCGCGCAAATCCTTGATGGAAATCGCCACGCTGAGCGTGTGGGGGTGAAAGTTTGCGGGCAAGTTGACGGACACCATGACCTCAATGGCCTCGCCCCACCCCAGCACATCTTTTTTTTCACCGTGGCGATCCTGCACACAGGCGGCGCGGATGATACCTTGATGCGACCCCCAATGGGTAACCGGCCGGCGGTCAAGGTCCTGAGCACCGGCTGCGGCAGCGCTATGTGCGCCAACTGCAGTGCCATCATCCGCTTCAGAGGGTGGAATGGGCTGCGCCATCGTTGCCTGCGATTTCGTCTGCTCTTCCTCATCCTTGAAGAGAAACTCCATGAATCGCCCAGTCACCGGAAACACGTCACCATCCATGGCTACCTGGCCCCGATCCAGCCAGATAGCCCGGTCACACAAGGTGCGCACTGAACTGACATCGTGGCTAACAAACAGGATGGTTGCGCCGCGCTCCTGGATTTCCTTGATCTTGCGCATGCATTTCGCCTGGAAGCGGCTATCGCCGACAGCCAGCGCTTCATCCACAATCAGGATATCCGGCTCAACATGAATGGCAATGGAAAAACCAAGCCGGACATACATGCCACTGGAATAGGTTTTCACCGGCTGGTCTATAAACTCACCCAGTTCAGAGAATGCAATGATGCTATCGAGTCGGGATTCAATCTCTTTGCGGCTCAGACCAAGGATGGCCGCATTCAGCGCAATGTTTTCGCGCCCGGAAAAATCTGGGTTGAACCCCGCGCCCAACTCGAGCAAGGCGGCAATTCGACCATGCACCGAGATTTGGCCAATGGTGGGCGCGACCGTCCCGCAGATCATTTGCAACAATGTGGACTTGCCAGAGCCATTGCGGCCAACCAGCGCGACCGTCTCTCCCTTCTCAATACAGAACGACACATCGCGTACGGCCCAGAACTCGCGAAAGTATTTACTCGCAGCGCGTCCGGTCAGCCGCCGGAGACGGGGCAACAGAAACTGTTTGAGTCGATCATGGGGAGCAGCATAAATTTCGTAGCACTTGCCAACACGATCAAGCGCAATGACCACATTCTCAGAGGACATCGGCAAAGCCTACCTTCGTGCGTTGAAACCAGAACAGCCCTGCAAGCGCCACCATCAAAGAACCCAACAGATAAACGAGCCAACTACCCCAAGCCAGACGATCACCCCACATTAGCACCGCACGCGCTTGCTCCACCGCAAATGCCAAAGGATTGATCTCCGCCAGTTGCCTATAGCGTTCGGGCAACGCCGCAAGTGGGTAAAAAATCGGGGAAAGGAACATCAGCACCGTTGTCAGCACCCCAACCAGTTGGGCAATATCGCGCAAATACACCGCAAGTGCAGCCAGAAACCAGCTCACACCAGCAACAATCAGCAAGACCGGGAGAATAACCAGCGGCAACAAAATGACGGTCAGATGCGGTACACCAAAAAAGAGGCAGTAAAAACCCAACCAGACCAGCAACCCGATCACCAGGTGAAAAAGCGCTGAACCAATGGAGACCAACGGTAGTAACTCCAGCGGAAAAACAATTTTCTTGACGAAGTTGACGTTGGCAAGCACAAGCCCTGGTGCTCTGTTCACGCACTCGGCATACAAATTGAAGATCAGCAAGCCTGCAAACAACACCAGGGCAAACTCCACTTTGCTGCCCCCGCCACCTTGCCAGCGCGCCTTGAATACCACGCTAAATACAAAGGTATACACCGCCAGCATCAACAATGGATTGAGCAAAGACCAAAGAACCCCAGCCCAAGCCCCACGGTAGCGACTGGCAATATCGCGGCGAACCAGGTCCATCAGCAAGCTGCGATGCAACCAGATACTACGCAGGCCACTCAAAAGGGTGGCCGGTTTTCGCGTTACAACAAGACGACCCATTATGGTTATTGTTCCAGAATTGCTTGACTACGAGTCATACTGACAAATCACTCATAAACCTGGGCGCGAGACAGCAACGGGGCATCCTGGTCTTTAGGGGACAATTGCGGTGCGCCATCCAGCGGCCAGGCAATCGCCAACTCAGGATCACTCCAGAGGATGCTGCGCTCATGCTCCTTGAACCAGTAATCCGTCGTCTTGTACAGGAACTCAGCGGACTCTGAAGTCACGATAAAACCATGAGCAAAGCCTTCCGGCACCCATAACAGACGCTTGTTTTCACTGCTAAGAGTCACACCGACCCACTTGCCAAAGGTCGGCGATGATTTGCGCATATCCACAGCGACGTCAAATACCTCGCCGCCAATCACGCGAACGAGCTTGCCCTGGGCATGTTCGATCTGATAGTGCAGACCGCGCAGAACGCCTTTCACCGAACGAGAATGGTTGTCTTGGACAAACTCAACCGACCGGCCCACCGCGGCTTCAAAGCGTTGCTGGTTAAAACTTTCGTAAAAGAAGCCCCGGTCGTCACCAAACACTTGCGGCTCGATAATCTTGACGTCCGGAATCGCGGTATCAATCACTTTCATTAAAAAACCTTCTCTTTGAGCATTCCCAGCAGATACTGGCCATAACCATTCTTTTTTAGGGGTTGGGCCAGACGCTCGATATCTGAGGCACTGACCCAGCCAGAGCGATATGCAATTTCTTCAGGACAACATACCTTCAAACCCTGGCGTGATTCGATGGTTTGAATAAACTGGCTGGCTTCAAGCATCGATTCGTGCGTACCGGTATCAAGCCACGCATAACCGCGTCCCATTGTTTGCACATCCAGCTCACCCCGAGCCAGGTAGGCCGCATTGACATCGGTAATTTCCAACTCGCCCCGAGCGGACGGCTTGATAGAGCGAGCAATCTCGACCACTTTATTGTCATAAAAGTACAAACCCGTGACCGCGTAATTGGACTTGGGTTGAGCAGGCTTTTCTTCCAGACTCAGCGCCCGGCCTTCCGTATCAAATTCAACGACACCATAGCGCTCGGGATCGGTGACACGGTAAGCGAATACTGTAGCACCCTGCGCTTTGGTCGAGGCCCGTTGCAGTAAATCAGCAAAGTCATGGCCGTAGAAAATGTTATCACCCAGCACAAGTGCGCAATCTTCATCACCAATGAACTCCTCACCGATGATAAATGCCTGGGCCAGCCCGTCCGGGCTTTCCTGTACAGCATATTGCAGTTTGACTCCCCACTGACTGCCATCACCCAGCAATTGCTCAAAGCGTGGCGTGTCTTGGGGTGTCGAAATCAGCAAGATCTCACGTATCCCCGCCAGCATCAGTGTGCTAAGGGGGTAATACACCATCGGTTTGTCATAAATGGGCAGCAGTTGCTTGGACACGGCGAGTGTGGCCGGATACAGACGGGTACCTGAGCCTCCAGCCAGAATGATCCCCTTGCGATTCATAATGCGATATTCCTTTCCTTAGCGACGCAGCAACAGCGCCAGCGCCTGGTCAATACCCGCTTGCCATTCCGGCAGCGAGAGACCAAAAGTGGCTCGTAATTTGTGTGTATCCAGCCGTGAATTAGCAGGTCGGGGTGCCGGGAGTGGATAAGCGCTAGTGGGTATCGGCAGAATCCGTTCCAAGGCTGTTTTCAGCGGTAGACCAGCCAGATGGGCCTGCTGCGCAACATAGTAAGCATAACCGTACCAGCTGGTTTCTCCGGACGCAGACAAGTGATAAGTCCCATAGGGGTAGTCGGTATCACCCGCGCGCAGATATCGGGCCACAAGTTGAGCTGTCACATCTGCAATCAAGCTGGCTGCGGTGGGTGCGCCAATCTGGTCCGCCACAATTTTCAGTTCGTCACGCTCCTCAAGCAGCCGCAACACCGTTTTGAGAAAGTTGGCACCATACGCCCCGTAAACCCAACTGGTCCGCAAAATCAGATGGCGCTCATGTGCGGCCAGGATGGACTGTTCCCCCACAAGTTTGGTTTGACCGTAAACCGAACGAGGGGCGGGTTTTGCGGCTTCGTTATATGCTTCAGGCTGGTCATCTCCGGCAAACACATAGTCCGTAGAGTAATGTACCAGCAGCGACCCGAGTTGCGCGGCCTCTTGCGCCAGAATCCCAGGCGCAGTGCCATTCACGGCCAATGCAGCAAGCTGATCAGACTCAGCCTTGTCGACAGCGGTATAGGCCGCCGGATTCACAATCACGTCAGGTCGAATCCGTTGTACCGCAGCACGAATGGATTCTGGTTGCGACAGATCGCACTCAGTGCGGTCAAGAGCCACAACACGGCCAAGCACTGCCAGACTACGCTGCAACTCAAATCCTACCTGGCCGCCTTTGCCGGTAACCAGGATTACAGGCACCTCATTGACCATATTGCAGCTCGACCCATTCGCGATAGGTACCGCTAGTGACATTCTCTACCCATTGCGGGTTATCCAGATACCATTGAACCGTTTTGCGAATACCGGTTTCAAAGGTCTCAGCCGGCCGCCAGCCAAGCCCCTGCTCAATCTTTCCCGCATCAATGGCATAACGGCGATCATGCCCCGGCCGATCCTGCACATAGGTGATCTGGCTTGCGTAAGCCTTCCCGTCCCCGCGCGGCTTGATTTCATCAAGAATGCTGCAGATGATATTGACCACATCAATATTGGCTTTTTCATTCCAGCCGCCGACATTATAGGTTTCGCCCGGCGTGCCATCTGCCAGTACCCGCCGGATCGCCGCACAATGGTCTGTGACAAACAACCAGTCACGGATCTGTTGCCCATCCCCGTAAATCGGCAATGGCTTGCCTGCCAAAGCATTCAGAATCACCAGCGGGATCAGCTTTTCCGGGAAATGGTATGGCCCATAATTGTTGGAACAATTGGTGGTCAGCACCGGCAAGCCATAGGTGTGGTGCCATGCCCGCACCAGATGGTCCGATGCGGCCTTGCTGGCCGAATACGGGCTATTGGGTTCATACGGGTTGCTTTCGCGGAAAGGCAGATCATCTGCAGCCAGCGAACCATAAACTTCGTCGGTCGAGACGTGCAAAAAACGGAACTCGCTACGCGCAGTACCGGAAAGCGCTCTCCAGTATTCGTGCACAGCGTCCAGCAGATTGAAGGTCCCCACCACATTGGTCTGGATGAATTCACCGGGACCATGAATGGAACGGTCAACATGCGACTCAGCCGCAAAATTGATCACGGCACGCGGCTGATGCGTGGCCAGCAACTTTACGACCAGATCACGATCACCGATATCGCCACGGACAAAAACATGCCGCTTGTCTTGCGCCAAGGGAGACAACGTATCCAGATTGCCGGCATAGGTCAGCTTGTCCAGATTGACGACAGGCTCATTGCTACCGGCAAGCCAATCAAGTACAAAATTGCCACCAATAAAGCCTGCGCCGCCAGTTACGAGAATCATGAAACTAAAACCTTTCTTTTCACAAAATCAGGGTTTTGTAGGTTTACGAAAAATAAGCCATTTAGGCGTACGAAAACGCGCAAGGCGGCGATAGAGCCACAAATAAGCAAGCACGAATGCCAGCGTGAATAGTTGCAACAAGTGTCCGTGCTGCCAGAAAATACTGGCCGGAATCACCGACAATGAAGAAAACAGCCACAAATATGGCGATGTCATTGAATTTCGCATTTTTCGGTCGGCAACGTCGCAACTTCCCACGGCCCAGCGCATCATGCGTTTGTAAATCAATTGATGCAGATGAGCTGCATCCGGAAATCCTGGATTGTCCTTGCGAAAAACCCGCCGGTTAATTGTAAAAACCGTTTCAACAATGGGATACAACATTAATACCAGCGCATACCAGGCCGACACGGCAGGGTTACGCATCACGAGAGCGACAGCAAGGCTGGAGGCTACAAACCCCAGGATATACGCGCCGCCATCCCCAAGAAAGATCAAACCTCGTGGCCAATTCCAGAAAATGAAACCGGCACAAGCCCCCAGCAAACTAATAGCCAGAATCGCGATCTGCCGATCCCCGACCTTAAGTGCGATATAGACGATTGACGTCAGGATAATCATGCTGACTGCACTGGCCAACCCGTTATAGCCATCAATAATATTGATGGCGTTCGTAACCCCGGTAACAGCGAATACCGTCAGACAGACTGACAACAAAGGCATCAACGTTAGCCAATGGTCTACACTGGAAATGTCGAGGCGAACAACCCGCCATCCGAGCAACGCAATCATGAGCAACGTGCCGGCGATCATTGCCGCCAAGCGAAGCTTGATAAATCCGCGCTTGAGTACATCTTCCGCAACTCCGCCTGCCAGCGGCGCCGCTGCGGTGAGCATGAAACAGAGCGCGCCATGGGCGTCATATCCATTTTCCAGCACAAACATCGCCGGGAGCGTAGACAACATACCGGCAAACAGCGCAAGCCCACCGACCCGGGGCACCGGGGAGTCATGAAACTTCTGTACACCAGTCGTATCGTGATCTCCCGTTACATGCGCATGAGCGTGAGCATAATGCACCAAGAGCATGCACACGATGAAGCTGACAAGCAGCGCGATGAAAAGATAAAGCAACGACAACTGTAATTCCCCATTGACTGGTGTATGGCTTCGAACACCGACTGCCTGACCACACCAGCCAGCAGCCGGTTATAATTCTTGGCAATGACCTAAAGTCCGTTAATACCCCAACGCCGGAAATACCGGATTGCAGAGCGAATGTGCCACCACAGCGGTCGCCCCAAGGAATAGGAGGTGCGATTGTGCGCGTGAACAACCTGCGCGGCTGTTTCAATTGCCAGATCCCACTGTCGATGCGTCAGCCTGCGACAGAGATCGTAATCCTCGAGATAGAGAAAGTACCCTTCATCAAATCCACCGACTTCGAGGAATGCCTCGCTGCGAAGCAGCATGAAGCAGCCGGAGACAATTGGCACGGTGCGGGACCCTTCAAAGCTCCAGTCGCGCAACTCGTAGTGGGCCATGGTTTTACGAGTCCACTTTGCCGGCAGGAAGCGCCGACAGATCAATCCCAACGGCGTTGGCAGCCGTTTTGCCAGGAACTGCCGCTCCCCCGTCGGAGAGATCACATCCGGCATAACGGCCCCGGTACGCGCATGGGCCACTAGATAAGCCGTCAATCCGGTTACAGGATTGACTGTCCAGCCGATATCGGGATTAAGCAACAAATGAAAAGCTGCATCGCTCTGGCTGCGCAGGGCTTCAAATAGCCGGTTATGGGCTGAGCCAAATCCAATATTGCGGCCGGCAGTTTGATAGATCCAGCCCCGGCCAAGCACCTCCACCTCAAGCGCCGGATCTATACCATTATCAAAAATAGCAATTGCGGCAACTTCAGGCGTGCGTTCGAGCAAATCGAACAGGGACCTCAGCTCTGCGACAGGGGTGCGGTATACCACCAAAGCGACATTTGTCGTAGCGCGCAGCGCTGGCCCAGTCCGTTTTACATGCTCCTGAAGCACAACCATCAGCTGCATCTCCAGCTACAGATAAAAGCAAACCGTGTGGCGCATACGGCGGTTCGAGCAACGTGTCGCATGAAAACAAGGGAATGCAATTCCAATCAAAACCTTACATTAACTCAAACAAAATCAACACAGCATCTTACTATTTAACTGTCGCGAAAATCGACCCTTTCGTCTGCATACGCAGCATAACAACAACATCCCGCATGCACTGGTAACAATGGCACATTCAATACCGCGCCATCGCCGGATCAACCGCTCCAGCCCAGGCATCCACACCACCGGCCAGGTTGTTAACGTGACCAAAGCCCTGGCGCTCCAGGAACACCCCCACCTGATAGCTGCGCATGCCGTGGTGACAGATCACCACAATCTCTGCGCCTTCATCCAGTTCGGTGAAGCGCTGCGGGATTTCGTTCATGGGAAGCTGGACGCTGCCTTCCAGATGGCAGAGCGCGTATTCCCAATTTTCCCGCACGTCCAGCAAAACCGGTTTCGGGCGGGATTCGTCTTGCAGCCAGGCTGCCAGCTCTTGTGCGGAAAGTTGCCGCATCTGTAAGTATCCTGATACATCGAGTGTTACAAAAAAGGCGCGGCTCTCAGCCGCGCCTTCACGTCGACCGGCTTACGTTCTGCTTAGAACGTAAAGGCCGATACCGCCGGCGCGTTCTTCATGCGCGGGAGGTTGTATTCAAACAGCTTTTCTTCGCTGTAGGCGTTGTGATCCACGCGGCGGATCAACGTGGCACTCATGATAGGCAACTCACCCACGATGGCAATCAGGCGACCACCCACAGCCAACTGCTCTTTCAGCGTAGCAGGTACGCTGGCAAACGAGCCAGTGACGATGATGACATCAAACGGGGCCTGTTCAGCAAAGCCACGCACTGCGTCACCGACAATGACACGGGCATTACGAATGCCGGCACGCGCCAGGTTGGCTTCGGCCTGGGAAGCCAGTTCCGGTTCGATTTCCACACCATAAACCTGGCTGGACAATCCTGCGGCCAGCGCCATCAGGTAACCCGTACCGGCACCGGCAATCAGCACCTTGTCAGATGGCTGCACTTCCACGTCCTGCAGGAAACGCGCTTCGACCTTGGGCGCCAGCATGGTGGCTTCGTGACCGATAGGCAGCTCGGAATCAACAAAGGCCAGGGCCTTTTTGTCAGCGGGGACGAAGTCCTCACGCTTGACCGTCAAAACGCGGTCCAGCACTTTCTGATCCAGCACATCCCAAGGGCGAATTTGCTGCTCTACCAGCAGATAGCGGGCGTGTTCCCAATCCATGCGTATCACCTTAAAAAACGGGCGCCAGGCGGCGGCGTCGACCAATGCAACAGATGGCCCGGACCGGGAATGCAGGCTGACAGCGACCACGTCATTTGCCCGGTCAGGTTGTAAATTAACTTGCGATTATCTCATAAACTGCGTAACGTCACAGCAGAGTTTCGCTAGGGGTTCCGTACGTTCGTGCGGATGAGAGAGTCCCTTTGCACCTGATCCGGTTCACACCGGCGTAGGGAAGCGAAGCCGCCGTTGCCACGTCCGTGGTCTGGCGTCTATCGCGCACCCTGCGCCCTTTTCCCAAAAAGGAAGACGCCATGAATACCCGTGCAGATTTCACCGCTGCTGATGCCCATGTGGATGAGGCGGCGATTCAGCCGCTGCCCAATTCCCGCAAGATTTACGTAGAAGGCAGCCGCCCCGATCTGCGCGTCCCCATGCGCGAAATCAGCCAGCATGACACCCCTACTGCGTTTGGCGGCGAGCAAAATCCGCCCATCACCGTGTACGACACGTCCGGCTTGTACACGGATCCCAGCGCGAAGATTGACGTGCGCAAGGGTTTGCCCAGCGTGCGCGGCAGCTGGATTGAAGAACGCGCCGATACCGAACTACTGACCGATCTGACCAGTGAGTTTGGTCGTCTGCGTGCCGGTGACAAATCGCTGGACGAATTGCGCTTTGAATTACACCGTCAACCGCGCCGCGCCAAAGCAGGTGCCAACGTGACCCAGATGCATTACGCGCGTCAGGGCATTGTCACGCCAGAGATGGAATACGTGGCCATCCGCGAAAATCTGCGTCGCGAAGAATACATTGCCAGCCTGCAAACCCTGGGCGAGCGCAGCAAGCGCATGGCCGAACTGATGCTGCGTCAGCATCCAGGCCAGAGTTTTGGCGCGGCCATTCCAGAGAAGATCACGCCCGAGTTTGTGCGTGACGAGATTGCGCGCGGCCGGGCCATCATCCCCGCCAACATCAATCACCCGGAACTGGAGCCGATGATCATCGGCCGCAATTTCCTGGTGAAGATCAACGGCAATATCGGCAACTCGGCCGTGACATCTTCCATTAATGAAGAAGTGGACAAGATGACCTGGGGTATCCGCTGGGGCGCGGACACGATCATGGATCTGTCGACCGGCAAGAACATTCATGAAACGCGTGAGTGGATTCTGCGTAACAGCCCGGTACCCATTGGGACTGTGCCCATTTACCAGGCACTGGAAAAGGTCAACGGCAAGGCCGAAGACCTGACGTGGGAGTTGTTCCGCGACACATTGATCGAGCAAGCCGAACAGGGGGTCGACTATTTCACCATCCATGCTGGCGTGCTGCTGCGCTACGTACCGCTCACCGCCAATCGCATGACCGGCATTGTGTCGCGCGGCGGTTCGATCATGGCCAAATGGTGTCTGGCGCACCATAAAGAAAACTTCCTCTATACGCATTTCGCGGACATCTGCGAAATCATGAAGGCCTATGACGTGAGTTTCAGTCTGGGCGATGGGCTGCGCCCTGGTTCCGTGTGGGATGCCAACGATGACGCCCAACTGGGTGAGCTGCGCACGCTGGGCGAACTGACGAAGATTGCGTGGGAGCACGATGTTCAGGTGATGATCGAAGGCCCGGGCCACGTGCCCATGCAGTTGATCAAGGAAAACATGGACCTTGAACTGCAGGATTGCCAGGAAGCCCCGTTCTACACCCTGGGCCCGCTGACCACCGACATCGCTCCGGGTTACGACCACATCACCTCGGCCATTGGCGCAGCACAGATTGGCTGGTACGGCACCGCCATGCTGTGCTACGTCACGCCCAAGGAACACCTGGGTCTGCCCAACAAGGATGATGTGAAGGAAGGGATCATCACCTATAAGCTGGCCGCGCACGCAGCCGACCTGGCCAAGGGCCATCCCGGCGCGCAAATTCGGGACAACGCGTTGTCCAAGGCCCGTTTTGAATTCCGCTGGGAAGACCAGTTCAACCTGGGTCTGGATCCGGACAAGGCACGCGCCTTCCATGACGAAACCTTGCCGCAGGAAGGCGCCAAGCTGGCCCACTTCTGTTCCATGTGCGGCCCACATTTCTGCTCAATGAAGATCACTCAGGATGTGCGCGACTTTGCTGCTCAGCAGGGCATTGCCGAGGCAGAGGCCTTGAACAAGGGCATGGAGGCCAAGTCGATCGAGTTCGTGAAACGTGGGGCTGAGGTGTATCACAAGGCTTAAACAGCCCGTCAGTGACTGCGGCAAACACACAACGGACACCTGCAGGTGTCCGTTTTTTTGTGCCCGACTTTGCCGCAATGCACAAAAATGCTTTTACAACAAAGGTTTACGGCAACACTTTTTGACAAACGGACGTAAGTTAAGTGCTTTCTCAAAACAGTTAACGTGACAAAGCAGAAACCATGAAAACGACTAAAATCGCCATTTCTAGCCATTTACGCTGATTATTCAATACCTTTTACAGTAAATGCTGATGTAGTTCTGTTCACAAAATTACTATTCATGACGATTAAGTTTTCATCTATAGTAATCATGTGCCGGGCACCTCTTTGTGCCGATCCCGTTGAGCAGGAACAACATCATGTCCATTCATCCCGTGGTTTTGTGTGGTGGTAGCGGTTCGCGGTTCGCGGTTGTGGCCCATGTCCCGCGGTGGCTATCCCAAACAATATCTGAACCTGGCTGGCGAGCAGAGTTTGCTGCAGCAGACCGTACTGCGCCTCAAGCAGATCGAGGGTGCAGAGCCCCCCATTCTGATTTCTCATGAAGAACAGCGCTTTCTGGTCGCCGAGCAGATTCGCAAAGTGGGCATCGAAGCAGAAACCATCGTGCTTGAACCCGCTGGCCGCAATACTGCCCCGGCGGTGGCCATCGCGGCGCTGATTCTGGCGGCCAAAGACCCGGATGCCCTGCTGCTGGTCATGCCGTCTGATCATGTGATCCGCCACAGCGATGTGTTTGCCCGGTTATGTAACGAGGCCGCCCAGGTGGCAGCTACCGGCAAACTGGTGACCTTCGGGATCAAACCCGCTTCCCCGCAGACTGGCTACGGCTACATCTTGCGCGGTGAGGCCCTGGGTTCAGCCAACGCATACAAGGTGCAATCGTTTGTCGAGAAGCCAGACCTGGCTACGGCAGAACGTTTCGTCGGGGATGGCCGCTATTACTGGAACAGCGGCATGTTCATGCTCAAGGCCTCGGTCTATCTGTCTGAATTGCGTCGCTTGAATGCCGACATGCTGGTCAAGGCCGAATTGTCACTGGAACGCAGTCTGCGCGATGGCGACTTCACCCGCCTCAACAAAGACGCCTTCCTGGCTTGCCCTTCCGACTCCATTGACTACGCCGTCATGGAAAAAACCACCGAGGCCGCCGTGATTGAGGCCGCCGGTCTGGGCTGGAGTGATATTGGCTCCTGGGATGCGCTGGCCGATATTGGGGACAAGGATGAGCAAGGCAATACCCTGGTCGGCGACGTCCTGACTGATCGGGTCAATGGTTCTTATATCCGCGCTGAGCATCGCATGGTGGCAGCAATTGGCCTCGATGATGTGGTGATCGTCGAAACCGCTGACGCGATTCTGGTCGCACACAAAGACAAAGTGCAGGACGTGAAAAAGATGGTGGAGCGCCTGAACGCCGCCAAGCGTTCTGAATCCGTCACTCACCGCAAGGTCTATCGCCCTTGGGGCTCGTACGAAGGCATCGATAGCGGCGCGCGCTTCCAGGTCAAGCGCATCATCGTCAATCCGGGCTCCCAACTGAGTCTGCAGATGCATCACCATCGGGCGGAGCACTGGATCGTGGTGAAGGGCACCGCGCTGGTGGACAATGGTGAGCAACACCTGCTGCTGACCGAAAACCAGTCCACCTATATTCCGCTGGGCACCACCCACCGCCTCAAGAATCCGGGCAAGATTCCGCTGGAACTCATTGAAGTGCAATCGGGCGCGTATCTGGGCGAGGACGATATCGTGCGCTTTGAAGACACCTACGGTCGCGTGGACAAACCCGAGGTTGTCAAATGAGCTCATTACGCTGCTTCAAGGCGTATGACATCCGTGGCCGGCTGGGTGATGAACTGAACGAGGACATCGCCTACGCCATCGGCCGTGCTTACGCCCAGTTCCTTCAGGCAAAGCGGGTGGTGATCGGCGGCGACGTGCGCACCTCCACGCCAGGCCTTAAAACGGCGTTGGCCAACGGGCTGATGGATGCGGGTGCGGACGTCATCGATATCGGCATGACCGGGACGGAAGAAGTCTACTTTGCCGCATTCCACCTGGATGTGGATGGCGGCATTGAAGTCACTGCCAGTCATAACCCCATCGATTACAACGGCATGAAGCTGGTACGACGCGGTGCCCGCCCGATCAGTGGCGATACCGGCCTGCGGGAAATCCAGGCCCTGGCAGAGTCGCGCAACTTTGCGCCGGCCATCCAGCGCGGTGGCCTGGCCCGACAGAGCATTCTGGATGCGTATATCCAGCATTTGCTGGGTTATGTCGATCTCTCCGCGCTGCGCCCGCTCAAGCTGGTGGTCAACGCGGGCAACGGTGCGGCGGGTCACGTGGTCAACGCGCTGGAAGCCGTTCTGCAGCGCATGCAGGTGCCGATCACCTTCATCAAGATCCACAACGAGCCCGATGGCACGTTCCCGCACGGCATCCCCAACCCCCTGCTGCCGGAATGCCGCGCCGATACCGCCAATGCGGTGCGTGAACACGGTGCCGACATGGGGATTGCCTGGGATGGCGACTTTGACCGCTGCTTCTTGTTTGATGAACGTGGCGAGTTTATTGAAGGCTATTACATCGTCGGTCTGCTTGCTGCCGCCTTCCTGGCCCTCCAGCCTGGCTCACGCATCATTCACGACCCACGCCTGACCTGGAATACCGTCGATGTCGTGCAGCAGGCGGGCGGCATTCCGGTGCAAAGTAAAACCGGTCATGCCTTCATCAAGGAACGCATGCGCCAGGAAGATGCCGTCTACGGCGGCGAAATGAGCGCGCATCACTACTTCCGCGACTTTGCCTATTGCGACAGCGGCATGATTCCGTGGCTGCTGGTCTGCCAGTTGCTCAGTCACACTGGCCAGCCCCTGTCCGCACTGGTGGCCGACCGGATCGCACGGTTTCCCTCCTCCGGCGAGATCAACCGCAAGCTGGCCGATGCGCCAGGTGCAATTGCAGAGGTGCGCCGCCGCTATGAGCCGGAAGCCCTCAGCGTGGATGAAACCGATGGCATCAGCCTGGCGTTTGCCGAGTGGCGCATGAACCTGCGTTCGTCCAACACCGAACCGGTGATCCGGCTGAACGTGGAGTCGCGTGGCAATCCGGCGCTGATGCAGCAACGCACTGATGAGATTCTCAAGGTGCTCGATCACTTTGCCACTACGCCAGAAGCCCGCACGGCATGATCTTGCAGGAACAGTAGCGCCCATGAAAAAGCCCCGGAGCATGCCGGGGCTTTTTTATGGGGTCCGCGGTGGTACTTAGTCTTCCACCAACACGGCCTCCGGGCCGTTTTTCTTGACGGACTCAATGCCGTTTTCCATGGCTGCCTTGCTGTTGTACATCTCGCTCTTGCCAATCACCTGATGATTGACCGCTTTGAGCACAAAGTACGGATGACCATCTTTGCTTTCTTTGCGTTCAAAATGTGCATCTTCTGGCGCGTTCTTGCGTACGGACTCAATCCCGTTCAGCGCGGAAGCCTTGGCGGTGTACAACTCGCTGGTGAGGATGACCTGGCCATTGGCCGCATGCAGATTGAACATAAACTGGCCGTCTTTGGCCGTTTTCAGATGAAATTTGCCTGACATGACTACTCCTTGTGCCCGGTTGACTTGCGGCCGTGGACTGCGCGGCTTGTTGCAGTATTTGAAACATACGCCCGGTTTTCAAAGGAAATCCTGTACGGCAAACACAAAAAAGCCCGGCAAGCCGGGCTTTTGATGCGCCAGATCAAGCAAAGCCGCCTACTCAGGCCTGCAGTTCTTCCATCACTTGCCACAAGGTTTCGATGTCATCGGCCTCCAGCAAACGCACAATCAGCGGCTTGATGCGGGAGAGATCAGTCGACAACACCTGCTCTTTGACCTTCAACAAGCGGGCCGGCAACATGGAGAAGCGCCGCAAGCCCAGACCCAGCAACAGCCGCGTCAAGGCCGGATCACCAGCCATTTCCCCGCACATGGAAATCGGTTTGCCAACCCGGTTGCAGGTACTGATGACGTGATGCAACAGCCGGATCACCGCCGGGTGCACCGGGTCATACAAGTGAGACACCGCATCATCGTTGCGATCCACTGCCAGCGTGTACTGAATCAGGTCGTTGGTGCCGATCGAGGCAAAGTCCAGGTGATGCAGGAAATGCTCCACCGTAAACGCCGCCGCCGGCACTTCAATCATCCCGCCCAGTTCAATATGCTCGTCAAACGGGATACCTTCCAGCCGCAACTGCGTTTTAACTTCTTCCAGATGCCGGCGCGTCTGGCGCACCTCGCCCACGTGCGAGAGCATGGGCACCAGCAACTTGATCTTGCCGTGGGCCGAAGCCCGCAACAACGCGCGCAACTGGGTCCGGAATAACTGCGCTTCGGCCAGGCACAAGCGAATGCCCGTCAAGCCCAGCGCCGGGTTGGGCGCATCGGTTTCTTCCTGCCACTTGGGGATTTTGTCTTTGCCAAGGTCAATGGTGCGGATAATGACAGGCTGACCATTCATTTGCTCCGCCACCGCGCGGTAGGCTTCGTATTGTTCTTGTTCGGTCGGCAGATCATCTTCGGACAAAAACAGAAACTCGGAGCGAAACAGCCCGATACCGGTGGCGTTGTTTTCCAGCACCTGGTCGGTATCTTCCGGCAATTCGATATTACCGAAGAGTTCGATCTCAATCCCATCCTGGGTGATTGGCTTGCTGGTGCGGATATCCTGCAAGCGCGCCTGGCGTTCGCTCCATTCATCCTGGCGGGCACGGTATTCAGTCAATGTGCGCTCGTCGGGGTCGACAATCACCACGCCGTTCACGCCATCGACAATGATCAGTTCATCTTCGTGAATCAGCGAGCGCGCATGGCGCAGCGCCAGCACAGAGGGCAAATCCAGACTACGCGCCAGAATGGCGGTATGGCTGGTTGGCCCTCCGACATCGGTAATGAACGCCAGGTATTCGCTGTCCTTGAACAGCACCATGTCGGCAGGCGAGAGGTCATGCGCAACCAGGATGGAGTCCCGGTCGGTCGGCGCGGGCGTATGCATGGCCATATCGTGGCCCGCCAGCGTCTTGAAAATGCGTTCGGTGACCTGAATGACGTCGGTACGACGCTCCCGCAGGTATTCTTCTTCGATCTCGTCAAACTGGGCCAGCAAGGTGTCCAGCTGCAGCTTGAGCGCCCATTCCGCGTTGCACTTGCGCTTTTCAATGATTTCTTTGGGTTCGACCGACAGCGTCTGGTCGTTGAGCAGCATGATATGCAGGCTCAGAAAAGCGCCCAGTTCTGTCGGCGCATTTTCCGGGATGCTGCCCCAGAGCATTTCCAGCTCTTGCCGCGCTGTTTTGACCGCAGAGTCATAACGCGCCACTTCGCCGGCAATGTCTTCCGGACGCACCGTGTAGTGCGCAATTTCGATGTCGGTATGCGATATGAGGTGGGCGTGCCCGATGGCTACGCCGCCGCCAATCCCGATCCCGTGCAAGGCAAGACTCATTCGGACTCCTGTGTCGCCGCCCTTTTTGCAACCCTGGGTCGCAAACGCGGCTGACCAAACTCAGCGAAGCGGTGCCGGCCATGCAGCCAGCCATATTGTTGACCGCGCTTATTCGCCTTCACCGAAATAATCGGCAATCAGTGCTTCCAGTGCATCCAGCGCCATCTGATCATCCGGACCCGTGGTTTCAATCGTCACCATGCTGCCCTTGCCGGCGGCCAGCATCATGACGCCCATGATGGACTTGGCGTTGACACGTTTTTGATTACGGCTGATCCATACTTCGCTTTGAAACTGGCTGGCCAGTTGCGTCAGCTTGCTGGAGGCCCGTGCGTGCAGGCCCAGCTTGTTCACGATTTCGAGTTCTTTTACCGGCATGACCACTGATCCCCTGATTCAACCCTGCGCCGCATTGGGCAACATATACAAAACACCTTCAAGCCCGCCGGTGATGGCCTTGCTGACCACGACTTCCAGCGGCTGCTGACAGTAGGTCAACGCCCGTACCAGCATGGGCAGATTAACCCCGGCCACCGCCTCTACCCGCCCCGGCTGGATCAGCCGGTTAGAGACATTGGAGGGTGTACCGCCGTAAATATCGGTGAGCAGCAAAATCCCTGAGCCATCATCCAGCATGTCGATCAGGTCATGCGCCTTGAGCACAACGTCATCCGGGTCTTCGGTCTTGCTGACCGAAAGCTGGCCGACATTGGTCAGCGGCCGACCCATGATGTGCTCGGCACACGAGATCAGCGCTTCCCCAAGCGACACGTGTGTGACGATGATGATACCTACCATTCGGAGCATTCCTTGTGCATGGCCACAACGAACCTGGCTGCCTGTACCGGCCGGTTCCGGGCTTATATAAACGTCCGTTGTCCGTTACCTGGGGTGCAGGCAACCGATCATGCCGGACGTTCTTTTTCTGACTTTATAAGCAAATTTAACCGAATTCCCCCGGGCATTACAGCGCCCCCGATGGCAGCGCAGCGTTTCCGAATCTGTTCACGCTCAGGCGAGCTAGCGCAGCACAAGGCAAAAATAGCCGAAGAAGCGCAGTTTACATAGCGTAAACGAGCACTCTGAGCCTGTTTTTAACGCCGTACTGCCGATGCGCAATCGATCGTGGGCAGATTCTCAGCGCAAACGGTAAACATGCGGCGGGGTAATCAGCCACTCTACCCGAGCCTGCATCGATGGTGTCAGGTACACGCTGCCATCATTGGCCACAATCAATACATCTTTCACCCCAAAGCGGGTGGCATAACCCACGGCTTTGTCGATCCCGCCAATGAACACTGGTTTGGTCAGAGCGTCCGAAATCGCCCCCGCTTCACGAGAGGCCGGTGTAATCACCGTGGCCGCCTGCATGGTCTGGGCCGGCCAGCCGGTGCGCGGGTCAATCAGATGGCAATAACGCTTGCCATCGACCTCAAAATAACGCTCGTAGTCGCCGGAGGTGCCAATGGACTCCCCGTCGCCCAGCGTAATCACCGCCATCGCACCGGGTTTGCGCGGATGCTGCAGCCCCACTTTCCACGGTGCATCGCCCTTTTTACCCAGCGCCAGTACATTGCCGCCGATATTGATGAGCGCGTTATAGATGTGATGTTTGCGCAAGTAAGAGGCCGCACGGTCCAGTGCAAAGCCCTTGAAACCGCCCAGATCAATGTTCACCTCCGGATTGGTGCTGGAGACATTGGGGCCATCAAAACGCAGGTCATCCAGGGTGGGGTGGGCGGCAACCAAGGCCTTGATCTTGTCTGGATCGGGCAGCACGGGCGCAAATGTATCGTTGTGGAAGCCCCAGGCCGCCACGAGGTCACCAATGGCCGGATCAAATAATTGATCGGCACGTTCGGCATACCCTTTGGCTTGCTGCAAGATGCCCATCATCTCTGGATCTGCCTGGGCACTCTGACCGGCAGCAAACGCCTGATTCAGCCGGGTAATATCAGAGGGGTGCCAGGCGTGCAGCCGCGTATGCAACCGGTCCAGGTCAGCCAGTACGGCGGCCGTGGCGGCTTTGGCATCCGCCTCAGGCGTGCCATAGATGGTGATCTGCACGCTGGTGCCAAAGACAAAGCTCTCTTGCTGGTAGACCGGTGGCTTGCCACAGGCAGCCAGCAACAGCGTCGCGGTCACCCATACCCACAGGCGCAAGCGCCCAAACAGCACCGCGCGCATCAGGACAGCTTGCGTTCAAGCGCGTCAATAAACAGCGCCGCAACGTCAATGCCGGATTGGTCGGTGATTTCCTGGAAGCACGTCGGGCTGGTCACGTTGATCTCGGTGACGTTTTCGCCAATCACATCCAGCCCGACCAGGAACAAGCCCTTGGCGGCGAGTTGCGGACCCAGCGTTTCAGCAATTTCCCGGTCTTTGGCAGTCAGCGGGCGCGCCACGCCGGTGCCCCCGGCGGCCAGATTGCCGCGCGTTTCACCCGCTTTGGGGATACGTGCCAGGCACCAATCCACCGGCTTGCCATCAATGATCAGCACGCGCTTGTCGCCGTCCTTGATCGCTGGCAGATAGCGCTGCGCCATGATGGTGGCGGTTTCGTTGGCGGTGAGCATTTCAATGATCGAACCAATATTGGCGTCATCCGGCCGGATGCGGAAAATCCCCATGCCGCCCATCCCGTCCAGCGGCTTGAGGATCACATCGCCATGTTCCGCCAGAAACGCGCGGATATCGGCGGCACGTTGGGTCACCAGGGTCGGCGCGGTGAATTGCGGGTGTTTGAGGATAGCCAGTTTTTCGTTGTAATCCCGCAGTGTCTGGCCCGGGTTAAACACGCGCGCGCCTTGGGCTTCCGCCAGGGTCAGCAGATGCGTGGCATACAGATATTGCTGATCAAACGGCGGGTCTTTGCGCATCAGCACAGCGCTAAAGTCTTTGAGCGCCAGATGCTGCGGTTCGGCCAGCTCAAACCAGTGTTTGTATTCTTGTGTTGCCGTGAATGTCAGCCGTTGTGCGGCAGTTTGCACCATGCCGTTCTGCACGCGCATGTCATCGGCCAGCGTGATCCACAACTCCCAACCGCGCTTGTTGGCTTCACGCAGCATGGCATAGGTGGAATCTTTGTGGATTTTGAAACCGGCAACGGGATCAGCAATGACAAGCAGGCGTGTGGACATATCCGGCGTTCCAGACAAGTAATAACAAAGGGCAGTTCGATAGACAATGAGGCGGTTTCCCGCCTCATTGTGTCAGTACATCAGGCCGCAAATGACAGCAGCGGCTCTGGCGCAGTCGCTTCAATTTCATGCGAGGCCGCCAACAGCGCCAGCCGCGCTACCACACCGTAAGAGTAGAAGCGGTTGGGGGCACTATCCGGCGCGCCATCGCAATCTGGCGTGGTACACGGCGAGGCAAAGGCCAGTGGCTCGAAATGCATGCCAGGCGCATTCAGGTTTTCTTCCGGGCCACGGCCAGTGTGCACGCGGTAGAAACCACCGACCACAAAGCGGTCGATCATGTACACCACAGGTTCGGCCACAGCGTCGTTGATGCTTTCAAACGTCGGCACGCCTTCCTGCACGATCACATCGTGCACTTCCAGGCCTTCCTTGATGACCGACATCTTGTTGCGTTGCTTGCGATTGAGGCCAATCACCTCATCTGCCGACTTCACGCTCATGATGCCCATGCCATACGTACCGGCGTTGGCTTTGACGATCACAAACGGCTCGTGATCAATGCCATGTTCCTTGTACTTGACGCGGATTTTGGCCAGCGTGCTGTTCACCGCATCGGCCAGTTGTTCTTCGCCAGCGCGGGCGTGGAAATCCAGACCGTCGACATGGGCGAAATACGGATTGATGGTCCACGGATCAATGCCGATCAGTTTGGCAAAGTCTGCGGCCACACCGTCATAGGCGGCAAAGTGGGTGGTTTTACGGCGCACAGCCCAGCCGGCGTGCGGCGGCGGCACCACAATTTGCTCTACGCCATCCAGAATGTCTGGAATACCGGCGGAAAGATCGTTATTCAACAGCACCGCACACGGATCGAATCCAGCCAGACCCACCCGGTTGCCATTGCGTACCAGCGGCTCCAGCGTCAGCTTCTGGCCATCCGGCAGATCAAACGTCGTCGGTTCAGTGATTTCCGGGTTGAAGGTACCCAGACGCACCACCAGCCCGGCCATCTTCATGATGCGGGTCAGCGCAGCGACGTTTTGCAGGTAGAAGGTGTTGCGGGTGTGGTTTTCCGGAATCAACAGCACGCGGCGTGCATCCGGACACATGTTTTCCAGCGCCGTCATCACGGCCTGGACACCCAGCGGGTGGAATTCCGGATTGAGGTTGTTGAAGCCGCCCGGGAACAGGTTCATGTCCACGGGTGCCAGTTTGTAGCCGGCATTGCGCAAATCCACCGAGCCGTAGAACGGCGGCGTGGACTCTTGCCACTGATTGCGGAACCAGTGTTCGATTTCCGGCTGGGCCGAGAGAATGCGGCGCTCCAGATCCAGCAAGGGGCCAGACAGCGCGGTGGTGAGGTGCGGAACGGTCATGGGAGAACACTCGTCTAAAACAGCGTCAGCCAGAAATGCGGGCGGCACATCGATAATACAACCCGGATGAGGATGTTTCATCTAGTGCGTGCGTCGCGGGGTGCCAGGAAAAGTCTTGTTAGCGCCTGCGGCGCGGGGTTTGCATACCCGGAGTGCCGGGCCCACGTTACTTTCTTTGCTTCGCCAAAGAAAGTAACCAAAGAAAGGCGACCCCCGGACTTTTCCGCTCCGCGGTTCCCTCAATCAGTCGGGAGCCTGAGGTCTCCCTCCCTCAATCGGAAAAGTCCTTGAAAGGGGAGAGAAGGTCAAAAGCAACGGCAACGGCAACGGCAACGGCAACGGCCAATTCAATACGCGTTCCAATGCTTCGTCATTCCGGTCCTCGGCGGCTCCCTTGAGCCGGAATCCAGTCGCCCGCCAGCGGCGGGCTTACCCCGCCCCACCTCAAGCACCACAGCCGCCAACACTTTACAACCATCCCTTGCGCTTAAAGAACCAATAAGGTGCAATACCCGACAGCACCATCAGCACCAGCGCAAACGGGTAGCCCAGGTGCCACTGCAATTCCGGCATTTCGCCAAAATTCATGCCGTAGATACTGGCAATGACGGTCGGCGGCAGGAACACGACGGCGGCAATCGAAAATATCTTGATGATCTTGTTCTGCTGCAGGTTGATCAGCCCCATCACGGCGTCCATCAAGAAGTTGATCTTGTCGAACAAAAACGCCGTGTGGTTGTTCAGCGACTCCAGGTCTCGCAAGACTTCCCGCAGGTCTTCTTCCTGCGTTTGCTGCAATACCCGGCAACGCAGCAAGAACGAGAGTGAGCGGCGGGTATCCATCAAGTCCAGCCGCACCTTGCCGTTCAAGTCTTCCTGCGCGGCGATGTCGGCCACGGTATCGGCCATGGCAGCATCGGTCATAACCGCATTGCGGTTCAACACGCGCCGGCTGACTTTGTCGAGGTCGGCATACACCCCTTCCAGCACGTCGGCGGCGTATTCCACTGCCACATCATAAATGGACAGCAAAACGTCCTCGGCAGTTCGCACAAAATCCACCTGCATACGGGCGCGCATGCGGAACAAGCGAAAGGCGGCCAGTTCTTCGTTCCGGATGCTCAGCAGGCGGCCCTCATTCAGTAAAAAAGAGACCGTAACCACTTCTGCGCCGTCATGATGCTGATGCAAGAAGAATGAATTGAGATGAATCCCGGCCTCATCGACAAAGCAGCGGGCAGAATCCTCGATATCTTCCACCTCTTCATCGTCAAGTTTCAGGCGGAACACGTCTTGTAGCAGGGCGCGCTCGTGCTCGTTGGGCTCGACCGAGTCGATCCACACCACATCCGGGCGGAGCAAGTCTTCGGCCGATTCCACCGGCACCGGCCGCAGCCGTTTGTCTACAAAACCATAAGCGGTGAGCATGGAGTCATCCTGCAAGGGTACCGCGCGCATTATAAGAGAAGCCCGCCCACACCGCCTGGCTGGCAGTCTGGTAAATGCTCTACACTGCCAATATGCCCACGTATCAAGAACTGGCCCGCGACAGCGGCCTTGACCGCCCTGACATCTACGCCCTGTTTCACCATTTGGGCGGATACAACCGCGCGTTTCTGATCACCCACGGTGATGACGCGGCAGACCCCGCCTTTGTCGAGCGCTTTTCCATGCTGGCAGCACGGCGGCGCGCGGGTGAGCCAGTGGCCTATTTGCTGGGTGAGAAAGAGTTTTATAGCCTGACCTTCAATGTCGGCCCCGGGGTGTTGATTCCGCGACCGGACACCGAACTGCTGGTTGATCTGGCACTGGAGCGCTTGCCGCAAGGTGGCGCGGTGGTTGATCTGGGCACGGGCAGCGGCATTATTGCCATCACCTTGGCCCATGAACGCCCGGACGCGCACGTCACCGCACTGGATGTCTCTGAGGCGGCGTTACACATCGCCCGTGGCAACGCGGCCCGACTGGCACCGCAAGTGAGCGTACTCCAGAGCGACTGGTACAACGCGCTGGCCGATGAAAAGTTTGCGCTGATTGTGTCCAACCCGCCGTATATCGAACAAGACGATCCGCACCTGCAGCAAGGTGATCTGCGCTTTGAGCCCCGTTCTGCGCTCACGGACGAAGCCGACGGGCTGGTTCATATCCGGCAGATCATCAACGGTGCAGTCAGCCGCTTGTTACCCGGCGGCTGGTTGCTGTTTGAACACGGCTTTGATCAGGGTCTGGCCGCACGCGATCTGCTGGAAGCGGCAGGGTTTACCGCTGTACAAACCTGGCAGGATATTGCCGGCATGGACCGGGTCAGTGGTGGGCTTGCCCCGGCTTGAACTCAAGGCGTAAAATACCCGAGTAAATTAATCAGTTAAAGGCGCCTGGCCGCGCCGCAACACACAGCGAGTCTCCAATGAGCATCCAGGAATCCATCCGTCAGACCGTGACCGAAAACCAGGTCGTGCTGTTCATGAAAGGCACTCCGACCTTTCCGCAGTGCGGTTTTTCTTCCGCCGCCGTGAGCATTCTGAAAAACCTTGGCGCTGATTTTGTCGCCGTGAATGTGCTGGCCGACGCAGACGTACGCCAGGGCATCAAGGAATACTCCAACTGGCCGACCATTCCGCAGTTGTACATCAAGGGCGAGTTTGTGGGTGGCTCTGACATCATGCGTGAACTGTTCAGCTCGGGTGAACTGCAACAGATGCTGCAACAAGGCTGATGCGCTGGGCCGATTGACCCGTATCACGCCCAATAAAAAACCCCGCAATGCGGGGTTTTTTATTGCCTGCGCCTGGGCGCTTAGTGGTGCCAGTAGCCGCCACCACGGTAGCCCCAACCGCCGCCCCAACCCCGGTAGTAACCGTAGTTGATGGACAGCGCCGGATAGATCAGAGGGGCCGCCACCACCACGGGCGCGGTCTGATAAACCACTTGTGGCTGCTGAACCACCACGGTCTGCGGTTGATCTACATACGTGGTGGTCGCTGTTGTTACCGGCGCTTGCGGGGCGGCAGAGCCGCCATCTACGCCGATGGTGATCGGGACTTCGCGGCCCGGATCGTAAGCCATACGCGTGGTGTAGCGCTGACCGGCATATTCATACGTGACATCGTAACCGACAGTGCGTTGCTGCATGGTTTGCGTAGTGGAACAACGACGTACGTTCTGGGTAGATACCCCGGCATTCTGGTTGGCGATACTGTCACCGGCCAGTGCACCGACCACTGCGCCAGCGGCCGTCGCTGCGACATTGCCGTTGCCATGACCCACGGTATTACCCAGCAAGCCGCCAAAGATGCCGCCCAGCAACGCGCCGCCATACGTCCGTGGCTGTTGCACCTGGACTTGTTCATCCCAGCATTGTTGTTGCGGTACCGACACCTGCTGCACTACGGGCGTGGTATTGATCACGCGGCCATATTCAGCAGCCTGTGCCAGACCGGCCATGCCGGCAAAACTGATCAACAGAACGACTTTTTTCATTTTCCCACTCACTTGCAGCACGTGGCTGCATATTGTTTCCGTACGCTCATGGCGCCGGTATTGCTATTTTGTGCCCGATGCGGGGTAACGCACCAGGGTGTAGCTCACACCCCTGAATCTACGCCTTTTCAACTGCTTGGAGCAGCGGATGCGACGTCCGGTTCACGGTTTTTCGCATTCTTTACACATGAAAACCCGCAGATACAAACCGGGCATCCGGTTATGATGCAAACACCGTTCATGAGCCATTTTTGGGGTTGCAATGCCTTACTCTCTGGCCAACCAGTTGGTCGTTGCCATTTCATCGCGCGCACTGTTCGATTTTGAATCTGAAAACACGCTGTTTGAATCAGGTGATGCCTCAGCTTACAAAGCGCTCCAGCTCAAACTGCTGGACCAACCGGCCAACCCCGGCGTGGCCTACGCACTGGTACAGAAGCTGCTGGCCTTGAACGATGGCAACACCCACCGCGTCGAAGTCGTCATCCTCTCGCGCAATGACCCGGTCAGCGGATTACGGGCGTTTCGTTCTGCCGAACACCACGGGCTAACCCTGGAACGCGGCGTATTCACGCAGGGCCGTCCCCCCTTCAAGTATCTGAACGCACTGCACGCCAACCTGTTCTTGTCGATGAACGAAGCCGATGTGCGCGACGCGCTGGCCGCGGGCTTTCCTGCCGCCCGGGTGTACCCGCAATCCGTGCATGCAGCGGGTCGTCACCCCACTGAAATCCGCATTGCGTTTGATGGCGACGCCGTATTGTTCTCAGATGAGGCCGAGCGCATTTACCAGCAAGGCGGTCTCTCGGAATTTCAGCGGCACGAACGCACCCATGTCACCCGGCCATTACCGCCCGGCCCGTTCAAGCCCCTGCTTGAGGCCCTGCACCGTCTACAACGCGCTGACGCGCCGGTACGTTTACGCACGGCGCTGGTCACCGCCCGCAGCGCACCAGCGCATGAACGCGCCATCCGCACTTTGATGGACTGGCAAATTGAGGTCGATGAAGCCATGTTTCTGGGCGGACTGGAAAAAGGCCCGTTCCTGCGCGAATTTGAACCGGACTTCTTCTTTGACGACCAAACCGGCCATTGCCTGTCTGGCGCCCTGGCGGTCCCAACCGGGCAAGTAGTCGCCGGAATCGCCAACGGGGGCTGACCGCCCAAAAATCGGGCGTTTGGGGATGCACCTCACGCAAAACGCCCCCATAAAGAACGCCACTTCCGCACAACGCATTAATTCGGTGCATTGTTTGTTTATGGCAAGCAGAGCGTGAACCATTTTGGTTCAGAAAATGCACTGGATTATCCCTGTACATCAGAAATACCCCAACCAATCAAGACCATATACAACTGGCACACAGATTGCTTTTGGTGCACACCAATAAAAGTGCGCCACATTGAGGCGCGCACTGCCCGACTCTGTGGAGCTTTTTGTGAATCAATTTCCTGCCAGTAGCGACGTGCTGTTCATTCTGCTCGGCGCCATCATGATTCTTGCCATGCACGCCGGCTTTGCCTTTCTGGAACTGGGCACCGTACGCCAGAAGAATCAGGTCAATGCGCTCGTCAAAATCCTGACCGACTTTGCGGTATCCGCCATTGCGTATTTCTTCATCGGCTACGGCATTGCCTATGGCGTGCATTTTCTGGTGCCGGTGCATGAACTGAATGTCGGCCAGGGCTACGGTCTGGTGCGGTTTTTCTTCTTGCTGACTTTTGCGGCCGCCATCCCCGCCATTATCTCCGGCGGGATTGCCGAGCGCGCCCGGTTTCATCCGCAATCGGCGGCCACCTTCTTGCTGGTCGGCTTTGTTTACCCGTTTTTTGAAGGGATGATGTGGAACGGCAACTACGGCGTGCAGCACTGGCTACAGACCCATTTTGGTGCACAGTTCCATGACTTTGCCGGTTCAGTAGTGGTCCACGCTGTGGGCGGCTGGATCGCCCTGCCTGCCGTGTTGTTGCTGGGTGCCCGCAAAGGCCGTTACCGCAAGGATGGTGGTATCAGCGCGCACCCGCCTTCATCCATCCCGTTCCTGGCTTTGGGCGCGTGGATTCTGATTGTGGGCTGGTTTGGTTTTAACGTGATGAGCGCGCAGCGTATTGCTGGCATCTCTGGCCTTGTGGCGATGAATTCGCTGATGGCCATGGTCGGCGGCACGCTGGCCGCCATGTTTGTCGGCAAGAATGACCCGGGCTTTATCCACAATGGTCCGCTGGCCGGTCTGGTGGCCGTCTGTGCCGGCAGCGACGTCATGCATCCACTGGGTAGTCTGGTGGTCGGTGCAATGGCTGGCGGCATGTTTGTCTACCTGTTCACCATCACGCAAAACCGCTGGAAGATCGACGACGTGCTGGGCGTATGGCCCCTGCACGGGCTGTGCGGCACCTGGGGCGGTATTGCAGCCGGCATTTTCGGCCAGACCTGGCTGGGCGGCGCGGGTGGCGTGAGTCTGATCAGCCAGTTGATCGGCACGCTCATGGGCATCGCCATTGCCTTTGCCGGCGGCTTCCTGGTCTACGGCGCGCTGAAAAAAACCGTCGGCCTGCGCCTGACGGAAGAAGAGGAATACAACGGCGCGGATTTGTCGATTCACTACATCTCTGCCACGCCAGAGCGGGAAAGCCACTGGTAACGGTGACACGTGCCATCCAGTTTTCCAGTTCAAAAAGGAGCCCTGTGGCTCCTTTTTTGTGGGCAGTATCCTGGAGTTGGGCATTCTTACATTTGAAATATGAGCAACCGCCAGCATCTAGTGGTTTCCAATTTTCAGGAAACCTCCGCTGTGTCCGATACCCAAAACTCCAAAGATCTGATTTCCCATCTGCAATGGCGTTATGCCACCAAGAAGATGGACCCCACCCGCGCACTGCCGGCTGACAAGCTGGAGCGCATTCTGGAAGCCACGCGCCTGGCGCCGACGTCCAGCGGCTTGCAGCCGTATGAAATACTGGTGGTGAACAACAAGGAAATCCGGGAAAAGATCAAGGCGATTGCCTGGAACCAGGGTCAGGTAACAGATGCCAGCACGCTGCTGGTGTTTGCGGCGTGGGATAACTACACCACCGAGCGCATCAACACGATGTTTGACCTGGTGAACGATGTACGCGGTTTTACCAATGAAGGTTGGGAAAACTACCGCAAGATGCTGCTGGATACCTATCCGCAGCGTAGTGCGGAGGTCAATTTCCAGCATGCGGCGCGCCAGGCTTATATTGGTCTGTCCGTTGCGCTGGTCGCCGCCGCGTATGAAGAAGTGGATAGCACGCCAATGGAAGGTTTTGATCCGGCCGCGCTGGATGAAATCCTGGGCCTGAAAGCACGCGGGCTGCGCAGTGTGGCGCTGTTGCCAGTGGGCTACCGCGACGCGTCGGGTGACTGGCTGGTTAATCTGCCCAAGGTGCGCCGCGCCCGTGATGCGTTTATCAGCCAGGTGGATTGATCTGTTCGATACCCTCGCCTGCGCGCGGGTCGGTTAACCGGCCGCCGCCCAGAGAAAACGCCGTCTTTTATAGACGGCGTTTTTTGTATCCGGCAGGTTTAATCCGGCAAGGGTAGCGCCAGGGTTTCTTTGACTTCTTCCATGACCACATAACTGCGGGATTCTGCGGCGCTGGGTAGCCGCAAGAGGATGTCGCCCAGCAAGCGCCGGTAATGGCTCATATCGGGCAGGCGGGCTTTGAGCAGGTAGTCAAAATCCCCAGAGATCAGGTGGCATTCCAGTACCTCTGGAATGGTGGCGACGGAGCGGCGAAAGTCGTCGAACACTTCGCCCGATTTGCGGCCGAGTTTGAGTTCTACAAACACCAGTAGCGGCGCTTCCAGCAATTGCGGGTTTAGCCGGGCGTGGTAACCGGTGATGACGTTGGTCTCTTCCAGCCGCTTTACCCGTTCGGCGCAGGGCGTGGCGGTGAGGCCGACGCGCTCGGCCAGTTCGGTGATCGGCATGCGGGCATTGGCCTGTAGTAGCCGCAAAATCTTGTAATCCACGCGGTCCAGAGACCGTCCCGCCTGATAACGCGTGCGCATACCAATGTAGTCCCTGTTTTTTACCTCAAATATGGAGAATATCACTCCATAAGGCTTTTTATACTCGGCTTATTCTCCAACGATATGACATACAACAGTGTGTCAAAAAACCACTGGGTCGAGCGATGAAAGCAATTGTGATTGGTGCGGGTGTCGTCGGTGTCACCACCGCGTATTACCTCAAGGCAGCGGGTTGCGACGTAACGGTGCTGGAGCGGTTGTCGGGCCCGGCAGATGAAACCAGTTTTGGTAACGCCGGCCAGGTGTCGCCGGGTTACGCAGCGCCGTGGGCGGCGCCGGGGATTCCGTGGAAAGCCGTGAAGTGGCTGCTGCATCCGGAACACGCGCCGCTGCGCATCCGCCCGGATGGCTCTTTCTTCCAGTTGGCCTGGATGGCACGCATGGTCGCCAACTGTACCGAGACCGCCTACGCCCGCAACAAGAACCGCATGGTGCCGCTGGCTGAATACAGCCGGGATTGCCTGCGTCAGTTGCGCAAAGACCTGGGGCTGCATTACGAAGAACGCTCGCTGGGCACATTGCAAATCTTCCGCAATGACAAGCAATTGGCCGCTGGCAAGCGGGATGCCGGCTTGCTGGATCAAATGAACGTCGCCAACCGCGTGCTCGACCAGGACAGCTTGCTGGAGGTTGAACCCGCACTCAAGGCCGTCGCCCACAAGCTCACCGGCGCGTTGCAATTGCCCAATGACGAAACGGGTGACTGCAAACTGTTTACCGAACGCCTGACCGCCATTTGCCTGGAGATGGGCGTGAAGTTCCGCTTTGGCGTTTCGGTAGAGGCACTGGTCGCCAACAAGGGCCGCATCGATGCCGTAGAGCTGGCCGGTGGCGAATCTGTGGTGGCCGATGCCGTGGTGCTGGCCGCCGGTTGTGCCTCCCGCGCGCTGGCGTTGCCGCTGGGGCTGGATTTGCCGGTGTATCCGGTCAAGGGTTATTCCATTACCGTGCCGTTGACCAACCCGGATGGCGCGCCGCGTTCCACCGTGCTGGATGAAACCTACAAGATTGCGCTGACCCGCTTTGATAATCGCCTGCGGGTGGGTGGGATGGCAGAAGTGGCCGGGTTCGACAAGCGGATCGACCCGACCCGCATTGAAACCCTCAATATGGTCACCAACGACCTGTTCCCGCACGCCGGGGATGTCCGCCAGGCCACGCAGTGGACCGGCCTGCGCCCGATGACGCCAGACGGCACGCCGATTGTGGGCGCGACCCCGTATGAGAACCTGTTTACCAACACGGGGCACGGCACGCTGGGCTGGACCATGTCTTGCGGTAGCGCGCGCGTGATTGCCGACGCTGTCCTGGGCCGCCGCGCGGAGATCGACTCCCGCGAGTTGGGCATGGCGCGTTATGACAAACGCAATGCCCGTATTCACAACGGCAACCCGGCGCAGGGTCAGATAAAATGGGCTGATTGATCTTCATCAATCAACCCGCGAACAAAGCCCGCCATGAGTTATCTACGCCAGTTTCCGACCACGCGCATGCGCCGTATGCGTCGTGATGATTTCTCCCGCCGCCTGATGCGTGAAAACGTACTTATGCCCAGCGATCTGATCCTGCCCGTGTTTGTGCATGAAGGCGAGAACCGGGAAGAAATCATCGCGTCCATGCCGGGCGTGAAGCGTCAATCGATCGACCTGTTGCTCAAAACCGCCAAAGAGGCGGTAGAACTGGGCGTGCCGGCGCTGGCGTTGTTCCCGTCGATTGATCCATCGCTCAAGACGGAAGGCGCGGAAGAAGCGTGGAACCCGGATGGTCTGGTTCCGCGAACTGTGCGCGCGCTCAAGCAGGCGTTTCCGCAACTGGGCGTCATCACCGATATTGCGCTGGACCCCTACACCAGCCACGGTCAGGATGGCCTGATTGATGGCGACGGTTATGTGCTCAACGAAGAAACCGTGGTGGCGCTGATCAAGCAAGCCTTGTGTCACGCCGATGCCGGCGTGGATATCGTGGCCCCCAGCGACATGATGGATGGGCGCATTGGTTCTGTGCGCGCCGCGCTGGATGACAACGGTCATGAAATGACCCGCATCCTGGCGTATTCGGCCAAGTATGCTTCCGCCTTTTACGGCCCGTTCCGTGATGCCGTGGGTTCTGCGGCCACCCTGGGTAAGGGCAACAAGTTCCAGTATCAGATGGACCCGGCCAATTCAGACGAAGCGCTGCATGAAGTGGCCATGGATCTGACCGAGGGCGCGGACATGGTCATGGTCAAGCCAGGCATGCCGTATCTGGACATTGTGCGCCGGGTAAAAGAAGAGTTCGGCGTGCCGACCTTTGTCTACCAGGTGTCTGGCGAATACGCCATGCTGCAGGCCGCCATCCGCAACGGCTGGCTGGATGAAAAGAAAGTGGTGCTGGAATCTTTGCTGGCGTTCAAGCGTGCTGGTGCAGATGCCATCCTGACTTATTACGCGCTGGATGCGGCGCGCTGGCTTAAAGGCCAGGTCTGATCACTTTGGTGATCCTCATGAAAAAGCCCGCCATCCGGCGGGCTTTTTGTTACGGGTTGCCTGCGACACGGTAAGCCGGCGAGGGTGCGCTATCGCTCAGGGCAGACCAGGCAAAGGCGCTGCCACACAGCACCAATAGCAGCACAAAATGGGCGGCTCTCATGCGTATCCTTTTCATTGCAACAAACTGATCTGCATCAGATTCCCTTACCCCGTACCCGGTTCAACCCGCGTAAATAATCACCAGCGACGGCCCGGCCCCGTAAATAAAGGGGCGGCGTAAACCGACGGCGTCAGTTAAAGTGGTGATCATCACTTGCGTTTGTTATCCCCCTCAATGAGTAGCAGCTTGATGCTGGTTGTGCTGGCCGTGGCACTGGTGTTGTTGAACGGTTTTTTTGTGGCCGCCGAGTTTGGTCTGGTGAAACTGCGGCAAACCCAGGTCAAGGCCATGGCCCGCATGTACGGTTTGCGCGGGCGTATTCTGGCCAAAACCCACGCAGATCTGGATGCCTATCTGTCGGCCTGCCAGTTGGGCATTACGCTGGCCTCGCTGGGTCTTGGCTGGGTGGGTGAACCCGCGTTTGCCCATTTGATCGAGCCGGTGATGGGCTGGATCGGCGTGACCAATCCCGAGATCATCAGCGGCGTGTCTTTCGCCGTCGCGTTTTTCACCATTTCATTTTTGCACATCGTGGTGGGTGAACTCGCACCCAAATCGATGGCCATCCGCCGTTCCGCCACCATTGGCCTGTGGACCGCGCCGCCGCTGTACGCGTTCTACTGGCTGATGTACCCGGCCATCTGGCTGCTGAACGCCAGCGCCTCCCTGGTGCTCAAGTGGGTGGGTTTGTCCGTGGCGCATGACCACGAAGGGGATTACTCCGCCGACGAGATCAAACTGATCATGCGCACCAGCAAGCCGGAAGCCGGGTTCTCCCGCAAGGCCTGGCGCACGCTGGCGCAGTCGCTGGATTTCCCCACGCTGGACGTGGCAGACCTGATGCATCCGTTTACCGAGGCCGTGGTGCTGGATGCCCGCAATAGCCTGGACGAGAACCTGGACATCATTGCGCGCAATCGCTACAGCCGGTATCCGTATCTGGATGCCAGCGGCGACGTGAAAGGCGTGATCCACTTGAAGGATATTTTCCTGGCCAGCAGGCACGGCCGGCTGGAGGACTCCCTCGACAGTCTGGTGCGCAATACCGAAACCATCCTGCCCACCCTGCCCGCCCGCACCTTGCTGGAGCGAATGCGCAGTGGCTCTCCGCACTTTGCCGTAGTGGCCTGGGCCGATGGCGAAGGCGACCCGGTCGGCTTCATCACCATGGATAACCTCCTGAGTGCGATGGTGGGCGAAATCCGCGATGAATTCCGCCAGAACCAGGATGACTGGACCCAGATGGACGACGGCTCACTGATCGGCAAAGGCACCTTGCCGGTGGTGACGCTGGAACGCGCGCTGGGCATCGACATTGACGTAGACGGCGCCGATACCGTGGGTGGCCTGGTGCAATTGCAAACCGGCCGCGTGCCGGAAGAAGGCGAGCGGATCGAGTTTGACCGCTTCAGCGTGGTGATCAAGAAAATGCGCGGACCACGGATTGTGCTGGTGCGGATTTATCCGCGGGCGGAAGCGGTGGCGGCGGGGTAATCCGGACCCGTAGCCCGGATGAAGCCGAAGGCGAGAATCCGGGGTTGCGCCGTTTGCAAACTCCTTGCCGGCTTGGTCCCCCCGGATTCCCGCTTCGCTTCATCCGGGCTACATCCGGAAGGCCGGATCCAGCCCCCATGTCACGCCGGCTTGTTCACCAGCGACTCCCGCTGCGTCAGCTGCGGAAACCACTTCATCCACAAGCCCACCACAATCAGCGTGCCCACGCCGCCAATCACTACCGCCGGCACAGGCCCGAGCAAGGCAGCCGTCACGCCAGACTCAAACTCGCCCAACTGGTTGGATGCGCCAATGAAAATTGAACTGACCGCGCTGACCCGGCCGCGCATGGCATCCGGGGTTTCCAGTTGTACCAGCGACGAGCGCACGACCACGCTGATCATGTCAGACGCGCCCAGCACCGCCAGCGCGCCAAGCGAGACAAAGAAATTGCCGGAAAGACCAAACACCACCGTCGCCAGCCCAAACAACGCCACGGCACCAAACATGATCTTGCCCACCCGTCGCTGCAAGGGGTTATGCGCCAGATAGACCGACATCAACAACGCCCCCACAGCGGGGGCGGAGCGCAACATGCCCATGCCCCACGGGCCGGTATGCAGGATGTCTTTGGCGTAGATGGGCAACAACGCGGTGGCGCCCCCCAGCAGCACGGCAAACAGGTCCAGCGAAATCGCCCCGAGGATCACCCGTTTTTCGCGGATATAACGGATACCGGCAAACAGGAACTCCAGCGACGCCGGTGGTTGCTTGTTCTCTACCTTGCGTAACAGCGGCATGGTGCCGATGGCCACGGTAGCGACCAGCCAGGCTACAGCGCAGGTGGCGTAGACGGCATCCGGGCCGATGGCGTAAATGAAACCGCCCAGCGCCGGGCCAGAGATAATCCCGATCTGCATCACGCTGGAGTTCAGCGCCAGCGCGCGCGGCAAGTCTTCTTCCGACACGAGGCTGGGCACCAGCGCTTGCAGGCTGGGTGATTCAAACGCCCGGCCCGCGCCAATGCAGAACGCGCCCACATAGAGCAGTGTCGGCGTGAGCAGATGAAAGAAACTGCCCAGCGCCAGCAACAGCGCAACGCTACCCTCCAGCCCCTGGCACAGGGTGACGATACGGCGGCGGTCGTAACGATCTGCCACGTGCCCTACCACCAGCGTCAGCAGCAATTGCGGCAAAAATTGGGCGATGCCGATAAAGCCGAGATTGAGTGCAGAGTGGGTCAGGTCATACATCTGCCAGCCCACAGCCACGGCCAGCATCTGGTAGGCCAGAAATGAACCAAGGCGGCTCGCCAGGAAATGTCGGTAGGTTTTCAGTGACAGTAACGATGAGGCCATGTGCGGGCTTGTTCCGGGGAATAGAAAACGGAACAGGCATGTTGCCTGTTCCGTGAATGCAAACACTCGCGAGCGGTCAGCGCTTCAGTGGCCAGCCAGAAAATCACCAGCCACTGAGGCCTTGGCCGTTCGCGATCACGGCGCCGGGTTAGGCTGCCGGTTATGTACTGCTTCGATCTCGGTGAGAATTTCTGCGCCAAGCGTCACGTTAACGCTTTCGATGTTCTCTTTCAGTTGCGCCATGGTGGTCGCGCCAATCAGATTGCTGGTCACAAACGGACGGCTGTTCACAAACGCCAGGGACATCTGGGCTGGCGACAGGCCGTATTTGCGGGCGATCTCGACATACCCTGTGACAGCGGCTTCCACTTCTGGTTTGGTATAGCGGGTAAAGCGCTGATACAGCGTGATGCGACCCTCCGCCGGGCGCTGCCCGTTCAGATACTTACCCGACAGCGTGCCAAATGCCATCGGCGAATACGCCAGCAGACCTACGTGTTCGCGGTGGCTGAACTCAGACAAGCCGATTTCAAACGTGCGGTTCACCAGCGAATACGGGTTCTGGATCGACACAATACGCGGCAGGTTGTGCTTTTCAGCCGCCGCCAGAAACTGCGCTACGCCCCACGGGGTTTCGTTGGATACGCCGATGTGACGAATCTTGCCACTCTTCACCAGTTCTGCCAGCGCGGAGAGGGTCTCATCGATCGCGACGGTTTCTTCGCCATCAATCCAGGGATAGGCCAGGCGGCCAAACGTATTGGTGCTGCGATCTGGCCAGTGCAACTGGTACAGGTCAATGTAATCGGTCTGCAGGCGTTTGAGGCTGCCATCCACCGCCGCAAACAAGCTGGCGCGATTGTGGTTGGTTTCCCCACCCCGGATATGGTTGGGCTGATGCGCCTGCCGCACCGGGCCGGCGGCCTTGGTGGCAATCACAACCTCTTTGCGGCGACCGGTTTTGGCCAGCCAGGTGCCAATATATTCTTCCGTGCGGCCCTGGGTTTCCGGCTTGGGTGGCACAGGATACATCTCGGCCACATCCAGGAAATTCACGCCGGTCGACAGTGCGTAATCAATTTGCTCATGGGCTTGAGCCTCTGTGTTCTGCTCGCCCCAGGTCATGGTGCCAAGGCCGATCAGGCTGACCTCCAGATCGGTACGACCAAGCTTGCGGTATTCCATTGTGTCTCCTGGCTATCGTAGATGGCTTTTTATGGTGACGGCAAAGCGTATGGCTGCTTTGCTGGCTTGAACCTTGCATGCGTGCGGCAACGGGCCATGCTTCAGGCGATGATTTCATATGTAACGATCAACATCGCTCACCGTTGACCAGACCGGTCGTATATTAACCTGTTTCAAACGCCTGCCTATGCCGAACGGGTCAGGTAGAAACAGACGGGCAATGTCTGACGTGTTGCTGTTGCTGTTGCTGTTGTTGTTGTTGTTGTTGTTGGGGTTGCTGTTGGGGTTGCTGTTGATTTTCTTCCCCTCCGGGAGCGCCGAGCATCGCAGCGAAGTCCGGGGTTTCGGCGCAAGGGTGTTTGAGGCCAAAGGCCGAGTTCCCTGGAGCCAGCCGGACTTTGCGAGAAGCGCAGGGAACCCGGAGGGCGCTGTCGCAGGGGTCGTTTTTCTTTGGTGCCTTTCTTTTGGCGATCCAAAAGAAAGGCACTTGCTGTCGGGCAACCCCCGACATGTAAACAACCGCGCCGAAGGCGCTAACAAGGACTAACACAGTGTTCAAGGTTTCCCGGCTTCGTTCAGCAAAAGCCACTTATGGTGGCCGACTGGATTCCCACCAAGGGGGCCGCCGAGGTCGGGAATGACGAGTCAGTAACAAAGCCAACAGCCCATTCTTGTACGCATCGCCACCCCGGATTCCCGCCTGCGGCTCCATCCGGGCTACGAAGTGGCTGCGGCTACCGCTTCGAATCCACCCTACCAAATCGGCATTCTTGCCAGCAAAGGCCCCCTTGCGGTGGCCGACTGGATTCCCGCTTTCGCGGGAATGACGAAGTGGTGAGCAGTAAACTCGTCCTCCTTCCAGGCAGAGGCCGCTGCCTCCTCCACTGCGAGCGTACCCTCCCCCTAATTCATCCGCCCCAATTTCCGCAACAACTGCCGCAACAACTTCACCCCCACCGGCCAGTCGCCATGGCCGGAATCCACATTGATATGCCCCACACCGGACAGTGGCACCAGCTCACTTCCCCACGTAGCCGCCAGCGCGGTAGCGCGATCCAGCGTGCATGTAGGGTCGTTGTCACTGGCCACCACCACGCTCGGAAACGGCAGTGGTCGGGCAGGTAAGGGCATGAACCCCTGGAAGCTGTCGGGCGCTTCGTCGCGGGTGACATCGGCCGGCGCCACCAGTAGCGCCCCGCCAATCTGATGAGCCCGACGCGTCAACGCGGACCAGTGCCCCACGGTCACGCAGCCCAGGCTGTGCGCCACCAGCACGGCCCGGCCCGGTGCACGATCCAGCGTGCGTTCCAGCTCGGCCACCCATTCAGCGGCACGCGGTTTTTCCCAGTCTTGCTGTTCCACGCGGATCAGCTCCGGGTATTGCTCGCACCAGCGGGTTTGCCAGTGTTCATCGCCAGAACCGCGCCAGCCCGGCGCGACGACGATGCTGTTGCCGGCCTCCAGCCAGCGTTCGATCGGGTCGATCATCATTGTGCTTATCCCCGTGGTTCACCCAGATAAAACCCTTGCAGCAGATCGGCCCCGGCGTCACGCGCGATGCTGTGCTGGGCTGCGGTTTCTATGCCTTCCACCACCACGGTGGCGTCCAGTTCATGCAAAAGTGCCACCAGCCGTGGCAATGCCCGTTGCAGGCGGTGGGAGGTAGCCGCCTCCGCAATCAACGCCTGATCCAGCTTGACCACGTGTGGCTCCAGTTGCCACAAGCGGTCCAGGTTGGCATGGCGGCTACCAAAATCGTCGATGGCGATGCGGTAGCCCAGCTTGCGGTAGTTGTTCACCGCGTCACGTACCCGGTTGAGTTCTCCGGGCACGATTTCGTCTTCCACAATTTCCAGCACGATCTGCGAGGGTTGCCAGTTCACACTGTGCAGCACCCGCTCAAACACCACGCCGTGCCGCTCCACACCGGTCAACAAACCTGGATGCACATTCAGGAACAACCATTTCTGATCGCCATGAAAGGTGGCGTAGTTGTACAGATGCAGCGTGCGGGCCAGCCGGTCAAAGCTGATCAGGCGCCCGTGTGCGGCAGCGGCCTGGAAAGCGCCAGCCGGCGAAAGCGGTTTGCCGCGCGTGGTGGCCCGCAAGAGCGCCTCGTGCCCGTAAATGTTGCCGTCGGCATCAAACACCGGCTGGAACACGCTGGTCAGTGCCAGCCCCAGCGCACGCACACCCATCCCGCGGGAGCCGTCGATCGAAAAGCCGGCTTCAGGCCACTCTTGCCGGATGAAGTCCGGCAGGGGCAGTACGGAAACAGCGGTGTTTTGTTGCGTCATGGCAGCGGCTTTACCGCCACAAACCGGCGTGGGCATCAAGCGGTTTGCGGCAAAAAAAAGGCCAGGTCCGCAGACCCGGCGGTCAGACCGTGGTGTTAACCGTGATCCGTGATTACTTGTTGGGCTGCGGTGTCAGGCGCAAATACGGGCGCACGGCACGGTAACCCTTGGGGAAGCGTTGTTTGATTTCGGCCTCATCTTGCAAGGAAGGCACGATCACCACTTCATCACCGTCTTGCCAGTTGGCCGGCGTGGCCACCTTGTAGTTGTCGGTGAGTTGCAGCGAATCAATCACGCGCAAAATTTCGTTGAAATTGCGGCCCGTGCTGGCCGGGTAGGTCAACGTCAGGCGAATTTTCTTGCTGGGGTCGATGATGAACACGGTACGCACCGTGGCATTGGCCAGCGAGTTGGGGTGGATCATGTCGTACAGCGTGGCGACTTTTTTGTCGGCGTCGGCAATGATCGGAAAATTGACCCGGGTGTGCTGGGTTTCGTTGATGTCTTCAATCCATTTGGCGTGGGAATCCAGCGGATCAACGCTGACTGCCAGCGGTTTGACATTGCGTTTTTTGAACTCGTCCGCCAGTTTGGCGGTGTAGCCCAGTTCGGTGGTGCACACCGGCGTAAAGTCAGCCGGGTGAGAGAACAGCACAATCCATTTGTCACCGGCCCACTCATGAAAATGGATCGGGCCTTCAGAAGAGTCTTGCGTGAAATCGGGGGCAACATCGCCCAGGCGCAGCGTCATCGTATTACTCCTGCTTCAATAGGTACGGCTTCAGAGTGTCATGACCAGGGCCAGGTGGCCCGCCTGTACGGATGTGGCGGCGGGCGCCCGCATCCGTACCCTGCTTATAGCCTGGCCAGTCTTATCGTGCGTTGTAAATCTGGTCGAACACGCCACCATCAGCGAAGTGCGTTTGCTGGGCTTTGGTCCAGCCGCCAAACACGTCGTCGATGTCAAACAGTTGCACCTTGGGGAACTGGCTGGCGTACTTGGCGTACACGTCCTTGTCGATCGGGCGGTAGAAATTGCGGGCGGCAATTTCCTGGCCTTCCTTGCTGTACAGGTATTTGAGGTATTCCTCAGCCACCTTGCGGGTGCCCTTCTTGTCGACCACCTTGTCCACCACGGCCACCGGCGGTTCTGCCTTGATGGAGATCGACGGGGTCACAATGTCAAACTTGTCGGCACCGAATTCTTTTTGCGACAGGACAGCCTCGTTTTCCCAGGCCAGCAGCACGTCACCCAGACCGCGCTGCGTGAAAGAGATGGTCGAGCCACGGGCGCCGGTATCGAGTACCGGGACGTTCTTGTACACCTTCTGGATGTAATCCTTGGCCTTGTCGTCCGAACCGTAGGTCTTCTTGGCCCAGCCGTAGGCGGCCAGGTAAGCCCAACGTGCACCACCGCTGGTTTTCGGGTTGGCGGTAATCACCTTCACGTCAGAGCGCACCAGATCGGTCCAGTCCTTGATGTGCTTGGGGTTGCCCTTGCGCACCAGGAACACGATGGTGGAGGTGTATGGCGTGGCGTGGTCTGGCAGCCTGGCTTGCCAGTCTGGCGTCAAGAGCTTGCCTTTGTCGGCCAGCACGTCGATGTCATAGGCCAGCGCCAGCGTCACGACGTCGGCTTGCAGGCCATCGAGTACGGAACGGGATTGTGCGCCAGAGCCACCATGGGACTGGCGAATGGTGACGTCATCACCGGTCTTGGCCTTGTAGTACTTGGCAAAGGCCTTGTTGTAATCCTGGTAGAGCTCACGGGTCGGATCGTAGGACACGTTAAGCAGTTCAAAGCTGGCAGCCAGAGATGACGTGGCTGCGAAAGCAAAAACAAGGGAGGTCAGCAGGGGTTTGAGGCTCATGGCGGTTCTCTTAGGCTTGTTATTTATCAAGACAAGCCAGATCATGCCATTTAGCTATTTAACATCAAAGACTATTAAACTAATTTCTAATGCCTTTCAGAAATATACGAAAAGCTCTCGATCCAGCGTCACATGACAGGCCAGACGTGGCAATTCCGGGCTGTCGGGTTGATCCCTGGCCGCCGATGGCGCCATCAGCCCGATGCGGATCAGCACATTGCGCTCGATCCCGGATAAATGCACCGGGCGCGGCTGGCCTTCATGCAGCAGTCGCACTACACACGCACCGCACGTGCCTTGCCCGCAGCGCCAGCTCATGGGCAACGTCCCGGCGCTGACCTGATCACGCACCACCTCAATCAGGCGCTGGCCCGGCTCGCCGTGTACCGTCAGCGGGCTGGTCAATTTTTCAGAGACAAAGGTCACGGCAGGCATATTCGTCATCCGCTCACGGCGTTAGCCACAACAGCGCGCGCACGGGCCGCGCGGCCCCCACCACTACTTCATCCCGCACGGAAAGCGCATTCTGCAAGAGGGTGGAGGCATTACGCCGTTCTTTGGCGGACAAGGGTTTGCCGCTTTTGCAATGCGCCAGCAAGGTCAGCCCCAGCGCAGCAACCTGATCGGCGTATTCCACCACCGGCCGCAATGGCAGCAACGCCGGATTGGCATCCAGCAATTGGCTCACGGCGGGGGTATTGCCCTGCCAACGCTTGAACCAGCCGGCCAGCGCAGCTTGCGCGGCAGCGTCATTGCGGTTGTGGCTCAGGGCATCGACCGCTTGCTGCAGATCATGGACCGCAAAGCTCTCTGCCGGGAGCGCATCCGCAAAGCGGTTGAGCGGTTCTGCGCTGGTGTACTGACCCGCGCCGTATTTCTCGTACAAACGGGTGTAGTACTGCGCTTGTTCGACGGGCTCGGCCAGGGTACGCAAGGGGCCGATGTCACCACGACTGACCAGGCGCCTCAGGTTGTTCTCCATTTGCGCTTGTTGCAAGGTGCCCACGGACACCGTACTAAAGCGATCCATCACTTTCAGGCGGCGGTACAGGCTGGTTTCATCGCTTAGCTCTGCGGGCGACCACAGCCGCTCTGCGACCGCAAACGTACGCGGCCACAAGCGCAGATCCAGCGTTTGCGGGTTGACGATCTCCGCCCACAGTGCGGCCTCGCCCCCCTGGATATGGGCGGCATTGTCCGGCGCCAGTACGGGTGGCATTTGTCCTTCTGGCGGGGCATCACCCTTGAGCCGCACGGCGGTCGAGGCAAACGCCACATTGCCCAGCAGAAAATAGCCACTGGCAGTGTCCGGGTCGGCGTCCACCGTGAACACTGGACGCGTTTCGCCCATCCAGGTATCCAGCCAGAAACTGACCTGATTACCGCGCCAGGCAATGTCCCGTACCGCACGGCGGGTCTGGCCATCGAAGTCGATATACCCGCGCCAGGGATGGGTTTTGTCACCCACCAGGGTGAAACTGCCTTTGAGGGCAGACCCGCGCTTGCGTGGAATGACAAAGTACCAGCTTTGCCAGGCTTCCCCGGAAACGGGGGCGGTAAAGGTTTCCGGTTTGGGGTTCAGTTCATTTCGATAGTGGTAGGCGGCGGCCTGCGGTTGATCCAGATAAAACCCCGTCGACAACAAACCAGGATGCCCCGCATTCGCCACCTGCGCCAGCGAATCCATACCACGCCAGCTCTGTACCATCACGGTTTTGGGCAGATCGGGGTGGAAGATTTCATCCCAGCCCACCATCTTGCGGTGGCGCTGTTCCAGCTCTTTTTCCAGGCGTGCATTAAACCAGGCCTGCAGGGCTGCGGCGTCACTCAGGTGCTGGTCTTGCATGAAGGACTGGATTTGCGGATTGTGATTCCACTGCCAGGCGTTCACTTCATCCCCACCGATATGAAAATACGGATCAGGGAATAGCGCAGTCAGTTCATCCAGCAAACCGCCGATGAATTGCCAGGTGTCATCGTTGGTCGGGTCCAGCGTGGGGCGGAACACGCCCCAGTGGCGCTCAATCTGATACGGGCCGGGCGCCGCCGCCAGTTCCGGGTACGCGGTCACGATGGCAGAGGCATGGCCGGGCATGTCGACTTCCGGCACCACGCGGATACCGCGCTGTGCGGCATAAGCGACCACATCCCGGATTTGCGCCTGGGTGTAGAACTGGCCGTCAGAGGCCAGTTGCTGCAATTTGGGGTAGCGGAGGGATTCGATGCGCCAGCCCTGGTCATCCGATAAATGCCAATGCAAGACATTGAGCCGCGCCGCCGCCATGCCATCAAGTTGCCGTTTGACGTCGGCGACCGGGATGAAATGACGGGAGACATCCAGCAGCAGCCCCCGCCAGGCAAAACGTGGCGCATCTTCAATCAACACATGCGGGAAGACCACGCCCTGGCTATTTGTGGTCTGCAATTGCAGCAGCGTTTGCAAACCACGCAGTGCGCCGTAGCGCTGCGGCGCGGTGAGGATGATGCCGCTGTCGGTCACTTCCAGCCGGTAGCTCTCCACCATATCCGGCGGCGGTACTGCATCGGCTACCGCCTGTTCCACCTTGATGCGCAAGGTGGCCGTGCCGGGTTGATCCGCCAGGGCCTGCGTCAGGGGAATGCCGGTCTGGCGTTGTAACTGCTTGAGCCAGTCGGCCAGTGCGGGTTGCAGTGCGGCGGCATCCGGCCCGGTGGCAATGGCAGAGAAATTGCCAGTGAGCGGCAGCGCACCAGCCTGTTGTGTGACGTGTGCCGGATAGGGCATCAACGGCAAACTGGTATTGGGTGCGGCGGCCTGCGCCGGGTGAATGAAACCCGCCGCCAATACAGCGGCAAGAACGGGCTGGAGCAAAGCACGCTTGTTCATCAGGCAGGTTTCTCTTGTTGTTGGAAGAACCGGCTAACTCGCAGGGTGGATTCGGCGCACTCGACCCTGACCCACTACACCGTCATTCCGGCCGACGCCGGAATCCAGCACGCCCACCCCAGGCGGGCCTTTGCTGGTAAACCACGTTCAGTACCTGCGGCACAAACATTTACACCTGGATTCCGGCTCAAGGCCGGAATGACGAGGCAGAGGGATGCTGGCACCTCACTACCCTGTCGCGGTGGATTCGGAGCAAAGCGACAATCCACCACCGCAAACTACATCGTCAATCCGGCGGACGAATCCAGCACGCCCACCCCAGGTGGGCCCTTGCTGGTAAACCACGTTCAGTACCTGCGGCACAAACATTTACACCTGGATTCCGGCTCAGGGCCGGAATGACGAGGCAGAGGGATGCTGGCACCTCACTACCCTGTCGCGGTGGATTCGGAGCAAAGCGACAATCCACCACGGCAAACTACACCGTCATTCCGGCGAACGCCGGAACGACGAGGCGGGGTATGCCAATCTCTCACTCCTCACGGCTTCTTGTACGCCACGCAGTCCACTTCCACTTTGCAGTCAATCACCATGCTGGAGACCACACACGCGCGCGCTGGCGGGTTTTCGCCAAAGTATTCCTTGAACACCTTGTTGAAAGACTGGAAGTCACGCGGGTCATCCAGCCATACGCCACACCGCACCACGTGTTCCGTGCCATAGCCGGCTTCGTGCAGGATGGCGATCAGGTTCTGGATGGTCTTGTGCGATTGCGCGACGATGCCGCCTTCAATCACTTCGCCGTTTTCCATGGGGGTCTGGCCGGACACAAACAGCCAGCCATCCGCGCCGGCAGCGCGGGCAAACGGCAGGTGCTGGCCGCCAGTGCCGGTGCCGCCGCCTACGCCATATCGGGTGATGTCGCTCATGAGTTACTCCTCTCTGGTAATGATCAGTTCAAACCGCAGACGCGGCAGCGGGCAATGTGTTGCCTATGCGGCCACGGCGCAGAAAACGCCCGGCGCGGCGGCCGGTGGGTTGTTTGTCGGTGGCAGACAGCACGCCATTGACCCACACCGCCGCAATGCCCTCAGCGGCTTGTTGCGGGTCCGTAAAGGTGGCCAGATCGCGCACGGTTTCCGGGTCAAACAGTACCAGGTCGGCCCAGTAACCTTCGCGGATAAAACCGCGCTCGGCCAGGCCAAAACGCTCGGCCGACAAGCCGGTCATCTTGTGCACGGCTTCGGGCAGCTCAAACAATTGTTGTTCGCGGCAGTAATAACCCAGCACGCGCGGGAAGGCGCCCCACAGCCGCGGGTGCGGCATGGGGTCATTGGGCAGGCCATCCGAGCCCACCGCCGTGGCCGGGTGCTTGAGCACGTTGCGTACGTCGGCTTCGCTCATGCAGTGATAGACCGCGCCGGCCGGTTGCAGGCGTTTGGCGGCTTCCAGTTGTGGCAGGCGCCACTCTGCGGCGATCTCCGCCAGCAGCTTGCCGCCCATGGCCGGGTGCGGTTCGGACCAGGTAATCAGGATGTCGATCTGGTCGGTGACTTGTTTAAGATCCAGCGTGGATGAGCTAGCGGTGTAGGGATAGCAATCGCAGCCAACCACCTGTTCTTTGCGTGCTGCATCCAGCGCTTTGAGGACATCCACCGTGCGACCCCAGTTCTCCACCCCGGCGCATTTCAGGTGGGAGATCACCACCGGCACGCGGGCGTGTTTGCCGGTCTGGAAGGCTTCATCCATGGCGTCCAGAATCTCGGCAAACTCGCTGCGCAGATGCGTGGTGTAGATGCCGCCGGCATCGGCCAGCGGCTCGGCCAGCGCCATGATTTCTTGCGTGCTGGCGGCATAGGCATTGGCGTAGGCCAGACCTGTGGAGAGGCCCAGCGCACCGTAGTCCAGCGCTTCGGCCAGTTGCGCACGCATGGCGGCAATTTCTTTGGCATTGGCGGCGCGGTCCAGCGTGTCCATCTGGTTCTGCCGCAAGGCGGTATGGCCGATCAGAGCGGCCACGTTCACCGAGGGGCTGGCCGTATTCACTGCATCGGCATAGGCCCCGAACGAGGGATATTGAAAGGCCTCGGCCGTGCCCAGCAGGTTCATCGGGTCTGGCGGGTCGCCCTTGAGCGTGACCGGCGAGGCGCTGATGCCGCAATTGCCGACAATCACCGTGGTGATGCCCTGCGAAAGCTTGGGCCACATCTGCGGCTGGCGGATGACGTTGGTGTCGTCATGCGTGTGCACGTCGATGAATCCGGGGCTGAGTACCTTGCCGTCGGCATCCACCACCTCTGCCGGCACCCAGCCAGAGAGATCGCCAATCGCCACAATGCGGCCACGTGTCACGGCCACATCGCCATTGCGTACCGGTGCGCCGCTGCCATCCACGATGCGGGCGTTGCGGATTAACAGATCACATTGCGACATGGGCTTGCTCCTCTCTCTGTCCATCTTTCATCTTTCTATCAAGTTCTGGCCGCTGGGACTCAGTCGCCCAAAGGCTGGCGGTCGTCACCACCCCGGCCGGTATCCAGTACATATTTGATGCGCCGTAACAGTTCTTGTGCCCGGGCGTGTTCCAGCATGGCGACTTCCGTCGCCAGGATATCCAGCATCATCAACATGGCGTAACGCGAGCTGGATGGCTTGAACACAAAATCGGTTTCCATGATCTGGATGGGCAACAGGTGGTCTGCCAACCCGGCCAGTGGCGAACCCAGCGCGGTGATGGTGACGATCTGCGCCCCGTATTCGCGGGCAATGCGCACGCTGGTCAGCATTTCCGGCACCTGGCCGGTGACAGAAAATGCCAGCACCACGGCACGCTGGTCCATGGTGGCCGCAACCACCCGCTGCAACACCGCATCCTGGTAAGTGCTGACCGGAATCCCGAAGCGCACTAGCCGGAACCGGGCCTCGTCCGCCGCCACCGTCGAGCCCCCGCCCATACCAAAGGCATAGACCATGCCGGCGTTGCGGACGGCCAGGGCGGCCCGTTTGATCACGTCCATGTTCACCAGCGCGCGATTGGCCTGCAGCATGGACACGATGTCCTGGTAAACCACGTCGGCGCTGTCTGCCGGTGCATCCGGGCGCGGTTGCAAAAAGCGTGAGCCTATCGCCGCCGCCTGGGTGAGCCGGCGTTTCAATTCCCGCACATCCGTACACCCCAGCGCTCTGGCAAACCGGGTTACCGTCGCCTTACTTACTCCAGATTGCACTGCCAGCGTATCAATGCTGGCGGCGCCGGCCACTGACAAATCCGCCAGGATCCAGCGTGCGACCTTTTGTTCAGACAAGCTGAGTTGATCAATACGCTCTGCAATGCGCGTCACAATGTCGAACGAGGATTCCATATTTGCCGCTGATCCAGTGCGCAGTCATTTGCGCTTGACTGTTACTTTATAACAGATCAAATTCAGAAGTCACACGCTTTGCCTCAAACAGGCGCTACAACTCCAGACAAATGGTGATTTATATGGCTGATACAAAATACCAGACCGGCATGATCGACCCGCTGAACAAAGGGGTTGGCGCGCTGACCACACCGGTGCCCCCAACCGAGGCGGGCACGCTGGGCTGGAACCTGCTGGCGGAAGAACTCAGCCTGCCGGCCGCCGTACTGTATGAAGACCTGCTTCAGCACAACCTGACCTGGATGCAGCAGTTTGTCACTGAATACGGCGCCAAACTGGCCCCGCACGGCAAGACCACCATGGCCCCCAAACTGTTTGCCCGACAGATTGAAGCCGGTGCATGGGGCATTACCCTGGCCACGGCACACCAGACGCGCGTGGCCTACGAACACGGCATCCGCCGCGTGCTGATGGCCAACCAGCTGGTGGGCCGGCGCAATATGGAAATCGTGGCCGATTTGTTGCGCGATCCGGCGTTCGAGTATTTCTGTCTGGTGGACTCGGCCGCTGGCGTGAATCTGCTGGGCGAGTTCTTTGCCTGCCGGGGCCAGACCCTGCAAGTGCTGCTGGAACTGGGTGTGGCCGGCGGTCGTACCGGCGTGCGCGACGCCACTCAGCAGGCCGAGGTCCTGGCTGCCATTGCCCGCTGGCCAGAGGCCATCAAACTGGCTGGGGTTGAGGTCTACGAAGGCGTGCTCAAAGAAGAAGCCGATATTCGTGCGTTCTTGCAACGCGCCGTGGCGGTGAGCCGTGAACTGGCGCAGGCCGGGTTGATCCGCCGCACGCCCGCCGTGCTGACCGGCGCGGGCTCGGCCTGGTATGACGTGGTGGCAGAAGAATTCAGCAAAGCGCAGATTGGCATGCCTTTGGACGTGGTGCTGCGGCCGGGCTGTTATCTGACCCAAGATGTGGGCATCTACAAGGCCGCGCAGGCGCAAATCCAGACCCGTAACCCGATCGCCCGCAAATTACGCACCAGCCTGAAACCGGCGTTGCAATTGTGGGCGTGTGTGCAATCCATCCCGGAGCCGGAAAAAGCCATCATTGCCCTGGGCAAGCGCGATGCGGCGTTCGACGCGGGCCTGCCCACCCCGGCGCAACTGTTCCGCCCCGGCAGCAGCACCACGCCGGTCGCCGTGCCCGCGCACTGGCAGCTCACCGGCATGATGGATCAGCACGCCTATTTGCAGATCCAGCCCGGCGATGACGTCAAAGTGGGCGATCTGGTGGCGTTTGATATTTCTCATCCGTGCCTGACGTTCGACAAATGGCGGCACATCCCGGTACTGGACGCACAGTTCAACGTCATCGACGTGGTGCAGACCTTTTTCTGACCGATGATCGAAGTGTCCGCCAGATGGCCCATGCGTCACCCCGTCGTCTTCTGGATGATGCATGTAGCGTTCATCCGGGCGACTACGGTTCTTCCCTGATACACGACAAAAACTGTCGATGTTAACGTTAACATAAGTCGTAAATCATGATGTTATAAGCCAGTCGCCTGACCGCTTTTTTGGGACGGCGATGGGTCCAGCGGTGAAAGCGCATGGGAGTGCGCTACAAATTCACCGGTAAAACGGCCCGGACCTAACTACAAAGCTTTTAAATGCGACTCGCACACACGGGCGTCATCACGCCGCCCGGGTCAGTCGCACCACAAGGCAAAACAGGAGTCGACTCAAAAATGGTGCAGGGTAGCTTGCTGCTGATCTACGCCCTGGTGGCGATTATTGCGCTGATCGTCCTGATCGCGCGCTTCAAGATGAATCCATTCATCACACTGTTGGTGGTGTCGTTTGTGTTGGCGGTTTCCGCCGGCATGCCCATGACCACCATCGTCAAATCGTTTGAAACCGGCGTGGGCAATACGCTCGGGCATATTGCACTCGTGATTGCACTGGGCACCATGCTGGGCAAGATGATGGCCGAATCTGGCGGCGCGGAGCGCATTGCGCGCACGCTGATTGACTGGTTTGGCGAGAAGAACGTCCATTGGGCCATGGTCACCATTGGTTTGATTGTCGGCCTGCCGGTGTTCTTTGAAGTGGGTTTTGTGTTGTTGATCCCCATTGCCTTCAACGTCGCCAAGCGCACCAATACCTCCATGGTACTGGTCGGGATTTCCATGGTGGCCGGCCTCTCTGTCGTGCACGGCCTGATCCCGCCCCACCCGGCAGCGTTGCTGGCCGTGACGGCATATCACGCTGATATTGGCCGCACCATTCTGTATTCGCTTATTGTCGGTATCCCCACGGCCTTGCTGGCTGGCCCGGTGTTTGCCAAACAGATCAGCAAGGTCATCAAGCTGGATGGTGAAAACCCGATGATGAAGCAGTTCGCGCAAGACAAAGAGCGCGAACTGCCCAGCTTTGCCATCACCCTGGGCACCATTTTGCTGCCTGTCGTGCTGATGCTGATCGGTAGCTGGGCCGATCTGTTCTTTGCCAGCGGCACGCTGGGTAACAACTTCCTCAAGCTGATTGGCAATTCGGTCATGGCGCTGTTGATTGCCACCTTGGTCAGCTTCTGGACGCTGGGTCTGGCGCGCGGCATCAGCCGTGAAACCATCCTCAAGTTCAGCAATGAATGTCTGGCCCCGACGGCCACCATTACCCTGGTGGTGGGTGCCGGTGGCGGCTTTGGTCGCATCCTGATGGATAGCGGTGTCTCCAAAGTCGTGGTGGATATGGCCACCAGCGCACATATCAGCCCATTGTTGCTGGGCTGGATGGTCGCCGTGCTGATTCGCCTGGCCACGGGTTCCGCCACCGTCGCCATGACGACCGCTTGCGGGATTGTGGCGCCGATTGCCGCCGCAGCCGGCGCGCATCCGGAACTGATGGTACTGACCACCGGCGCGGGCTCGCTGATTTTCTCGCACGTGAACGATGGCGGTTTCTGGCTGGTGAAGGAATACTTCAACATGACCGTACCGCAGACCCTTAAAACGTGGTCCGTGTGTGAAACCATTATCTCGGTGGTTGCGCTGTTGCTGACGCTGGCGCTGGCCACCGTGGTCTCCTGATCTTCATTGTGCAGCAAACGGCCCGTCGCCCTTCGGCGGCAGGCCGCGTTTTTTGCGGAGCGGTAACATGATTCTGATTTTGATGGGTGTATCGGGCAGCGGTAAAACCACCGTGGGGCAATTGCTGGCCAAGAAACTGGACTGTGGTTTTTCGGATGCGGACGTGTTTCACAGCAAGTCCAATATCGAAAAAATGCACAATGGCATCCCCCTGACCGATGACGACCGCTGGCCCTGGCTGGCGGCCATTCGCGCCGCGATTGAGGATTACCGTCAGCGCGGGGTCACCCATGTATTCACCTGCTCTGCGCTCAAGGAAATCTACCGCGAGAAACTGGCTTATCCTGGGGAAGCGGATATCCATTTTGTGCTGCTCAATGGCACGGCGGAACTCTTGCAGCAGCGTCTGGCGCAGCGCAAGGGTCACTTTTTTGATCCGCATCTGTTGCAGAGCCAGATCGATATTCTGGAAATGCCGGAACACGCCATCGTCGTCGATATCGCCCCACCGCCCGATGAGATCGCCAGCGAGGTGCTGCGCCGGCTCGGCGCTGCCTGACCCGACGGTTTTTTACTCCACCAGACCCGACCTTGCGTCGGGTTTGTTGTATTCATGTCACGGCAAGCCAGGCAGACCAATGGCATGTGCAACGCGTGCCAGCGCCGTGTCAGCATGGCTGGATGCCTTGAAAGACGCGGCTTTGCGCCCTGTTCTATTTGAACTTGCGGCTGTGCTGCCACACTTGTGCAACACAAGTATGGTTTGAAACGCCGCCCCTGCCGGTTATCCCTGTTGTGCGGCCTCCCATCGTTTTGCTATCTGTAATGTAACTGGCATCATTGCGAGCCATGCCGGCGTCATGTACGGCGAAGCCGTATTGATGAACATATAACAACGCCCGTACCACTCTGGAGGAAATCCGCATGCGCATCGGCATCGTCACCGATTCCTGCTGCGACCTGCCACGCTCATACCTGGATGAGCATGGCATCGTCATCCTGCCCATCACCATTCAAGACGCGGAAGGTCAAACCTTCATCGACAACCGGGATACCGCGGCCACGCTCAAGTTCTATCGGGAGCGCCTGGAGGCCGGTAATTCCGGATACGAATCTTCGCCTTACTCGGTCGACGAGATCCGCAAGCTGTTCCTGGACAAACTGGTGGTTGAGTTTGATTACGTGTTTTGTCTGACCGTGATGTCCAGCCGCAGCAAAATCCACGAAAACGCCACTCAGGCCGCGCTGGGCATTCTGAACAGCTACAAGCCGATCCGGGAACAAGCCGCCGTCACCGGCCCGTTCTCGCTGCGGGTGTTTGACAGCAACAACCTCTTTACCGGGCAAGGTCTGGTGGTGGGTGAAGTAGCGCGCCTGGCTGCGGCCGGGACCTCTACCCTGGAAATCATCCGCCAGATCGAACGCCTGCAAAAAACCACACAAGCCTTCCTGATCCCGGAAAACCTGGGCCAGTTGCGCACGCAGGCGCGGCGCAAGGGCGACAAGAGTGTGGGGCTGATGTCTTACATGATGGGCTCGGCCCTGGATATCAAACCGGTGATCCGGGGCTTTCAGGGCAACACCGAGCCGGTGGCGCGCATTCGCGGGTTTGAAACCGGCGTACAAAAGTTGTTTGATCTGGCCGTTTCCCACATCGAATCCGGACTGGATGCGCCTATCGTGACCGTGAGTTATGGCGGTGACCCGGCTCGCGTATCTGCCCTGCCCGGCTTTGGCCGCCTGCAAAAAACAGCCCAGCAACAGGGCGTAACCGTGCTGGTGTCGGAAATGAGCCTGACTGCAGGGGTGAATATCGGGACGGGCGGCGTGTCAGTGGCATTTGCCTCGCCCCGGGAAGCGACGCTGGATTAACGGCTGGGGCAAACCGTAGCCCGGATGAAGCGAAGCGGGAATCCGGGGAGACCCAATATGCAAGCACTTGCAAGTACCTGCCAGCTTGCCCCGGATTCCCGCCTCCGGCTCCATCCGGGCTACGTTCTGGATTCCCGCCTTCGCGGGAGTGACGAGTCAGTCTGTAGGGTGGATTCGCGCAGCAATCCACCCTACGCACTCCGTCCAGCTCGCTCCGCCTCAATTGCGCCGCACGATCCGGTCTGCCGCCAACGCATGGCCTGGCGGGTTGTTGGCGGCGCTACGGCGCTGGATGTGACCAGTCAGGGCCTGTAAATCCGTCAGCGGGGTGATGAGGCGGTCGGTGCCGTCCCGGAACACCGATACGCCATCCCCACCTTCCGCCAGAAAATCACTCATCACCACGCGGTAGGTTTGCTCGGGTTCAAGCGGATGCCCGTTCAGCACCAGAGAGGACGTCTCTATGCGCTCCTTGATCGGTGCGGCACCATCCCAGGCATAGGCAAAGCCGCCGGACACCTGCATGACGTGGGCAGTGGAGGCGGTCAACGTCCATTGCTGTTCCAGCGCGGTTTTGATCTGCGCGCCGGTCAATGTCATCAGCACCAGTTTGTTGCCAAACGGCAGCGTGGCAAAGGCGTCGCCCCAGCTCACGCTCTGGCTCATGACCGGCGAGACCGGCAAATCTGCGCGCAGGCTGCTGCGGTTCACAAAAGCAATCTGGGTATTCCATTGGCGGGTTGCCGCCAGGAAAGCATCGGCCACCAGATCTCCCAGCGGCGCTTCGCCGGTATCCGGGTGCATTTTGCCGGCGCGGACCAGTTGGGTCACCGCCAGCTTGCCCACCACGCGCGCGGCAGCAGGATCGGTCAGCGACTGTGCACGCGCCACGATGGCGTGCATGGCGGGGTCCGGCGGCAGCCGGGCCGGGTCAACGACCAGGTTAACCGAGCGCTCGCCCACTTCCTTCCCGGTGATGGCGTCAATCTTCAGGGTAATGCGGGTCAGCAGATGCCCATAGTCGTCGGCCTGCGTCACCAGTTTATGGTCCACCCGGCATTGATAACCCCGGTGGGTATGGCCGGAAATCACAGTGCGCACGTCCGGGTCCAGCCGCTTGACGATGCCGACAATCTCGCCGGTCAAGGTGTCGCAGTTTTCCACATCAAAGTGCTGCCGGCTGTCCCCACCCTGATGAATCAGCGCCACGAACACGCGGATACCTTGCTTGCGTAACTGGAACACCACGCGGTTGATGGCATTGGCTTCGTCCTCGAAACTCAACCCGGCCACGCCGTCGGCATCGACAATCAGCGGCGTGGATTTGAGCACGGCACCAATGAATGCCACCCGCACGCCATTGACCTCGCGCACGGCGTAAGACGGCAGGAGGGTCTGGTGCGTGGCGGTATCGAGCACGTTGGCGGCAATCCAGCTAAACCGCGCGCCGTCATAGGTAGGCGCGTATTTGCAGGCACGCTGCGGATCAACCGAGTCGCAGCCGCCCTTTTGCATGCGCAACAACTCGTCACGACCACGGTCCAGCTCATGGTTACCGAGCGCAGAAAACTCCAGCCCCAACTGATTGAGGGCAGCAACAGTGGGCTCGTCACGCAGCAAGGCAGAATTGAGCGGACTGGCGCCGATCAGATCGCCGCCGCCGACAAAGATCAGCTGCGGGTTGCGCGCGCGCTCCTGGCGCACCAGGCTCGCCAGCGCCTCAATGCCGCCGGCCGGTTGCATACGCCAGCCGCCATCGGCTTGCGGCGCGTAAAACGGCGTCGGCAACAGATTGCCGTGAAAATCATTGAGCGCAAGGATTTCCACTTCAACCGTACGATTGGCAACGGGGAGTTCGGCCGCAATGGCCAGCCGGCTCCAGAGCAGAGCCAGGACAATCAGTGAAAGCAGACGCATAAACGTGAACGGGTAACAAAAAACAAAACCGGGCGGTTTGCACCGCCCGGCTGTGGGTCACAACTTAAGCCAGATAACCAATGCGGGTCGGCTTCAGGTTCTCATCAAAGTCATAAATCAGCGGCGCACCATTCGGGATTTCAACGCCCATGATGTCTGCATCAGAGACATTTTCCAGATATTTGACCAGCGCCCGCAGCGAATTACCGTGGGCGGCAATCAATACGTTTTTGCCTTCGCGCAGCGACTGGGCAATGTCAGACTCCCAGTAGGGCAACACGCGTTCGACGGTGTCTTTCAGGCATTCGGTCAGCGGCACTTCGGCGCGGGTGGCACCGGCGTAGCGCGGATCGCCAAATACATCGCGGCTGTCACCGGCTTCCAGCGCAGGCGGACGTACATCATAGCTACGGCGCCAGATGCGTACTTGCTCATCACCGTGCTGCGCGGCAGTTTCGGCCTTGTTCAGGCCAGACAGCGCGCCGTAGTGACGCTCATTCAAACGCCAGTTGATCTTTACCGGAATCCACATCTGATCCATGGCGTCCTGCACATGCCACAGCGTGCGGATGGCGCGCTTGAGCACCGAGGTATACGCCACATCAAAGGTATAACCGGCGGCTTTCAGGCGTTCACCCGCACTACGCGCTTCGGCCGCGCCCTTTTCCGTGATATCCACATCCACCCAGCCGGTGAAGCGGTTTTCCAGATTCCACTGCGATTCGCCGTGGCGCACAAGTACCAGTTTGGCCATGAAATTCTCCGGTTATTGGGTAAGCGCAGCCGGTTTTCCTGTCCGGGCCGCAGGACTGCTTTTTGAGAATACTCTCAAGGATAGCAGGCGCATGGGGCGGCGCGCATTGTGCGTATTGGCATACGCCAGGATGGAACCGGCCGGGGCCACGCCTTAGTAATGCGGCGGAATTTCATCCCGCAGCGACGAACTGCGGCCGCTGTCGGCCTCCAGCGTGCGGACATTGCCCGCCAGTATCATCAGTTCTTGCTGCAAGCGGCTGATCTGCAAAGACTGTTCGGCCACGACACGGTTGAGCGCATCGAGCAGATCATCCTGCAACGCGACCTTGATTTCCAGTTCGGTAATACGGGATTCCATCGGTGCCTCCTGGGGCATTCAAGGTTTAACCGGGATAGCCTGGCCGCTCACCGCCACGGCGGTGATGGCGTTATCCGGACTGCCATCCACAAGCTTGTCCGAGTAACTGAGATAGGTCAGCGCATTGCGTTTGACGTCCACAATGCGCACCACGCGCACATGCTTGAACACCAGCGATGCGCCCTGCTTGAAGACCTCTTCCTGTTTGGGCAGCGGTTTGACGAATTTGATCTGCCCTACCTGCCGGCAGGCGACAGAAAAACGCGACGGGTCTTTGGCCAGACCCACCGCCCCACTCAATCCGCCGGTCTTGGCGCGCGAGACGTAACAGGCTACGCCATTGACGGATGGATCATCAAACGCCTCGACCACAATTTTGTGATCCGGGCCGATCCACTGGAAGGCGGTATCGACCGAGCCGATTTCTTCGGCGTGGCTCAGGGCAGCAAGCGACAGCAGGGTGACGACTATAGCGGCAGCTTTCATGGGGAGGGCTCCTTTTTTGCCAGCATAGGCATGCTGGCGTTGCCGGGGCGTGACGATGCGCAGCGGCGGGGTATGAGCGCGCGGTGCAGGATAGCAGGTTCGTTGTCTGGATGGCGGGAGGAGGGATTCGGGGTGGCGGTGTTTGCAAGCATGGACCGCTTGTCCGACCATGATCTCGTCATTCCGGCCTTGAGCCGGAATCCAGTCTGGCCGCCGCAGGTGGCCTTTGCTGGCAGATGCTACTCCGTAGCCCGGATGGAGGCCATATGGCCGGGAATCCGGGGTGGCGGGCCCGTTTAATATTGTTGTGGGTGTTAGCGCCTTGTGGCGCGGGTTTGAAAGGCGTTTGATACCGGCGGTGGCCGGAGCACGTCCCTTTCTTTGCTTCGCCAAAGAAAGGAACCAAAGAAAGGCGACCCCAGCCTGGCGGCCCTCCGGGCTGCCCTCAGTCGGTCGGGAGCCTGAGGTCTCCCTCCACTCCTTCGGCGCTGGGCTTTAATGGGGGAAGAAAGTCAAAAGCAACACCAACTGCAACACCAACTGCAACACCAACTGCAACACCAACTGCAACACCAACTGCAACACCAACTGCAACACCAAAGGCAGCTTTCCCCTTTGGGCTAGCTGACAATATAACGCCACTCAATCTCGCTAACCGCCAGGGTTCATCACTACGCCGAGCCGCTGAACGGCAGTGTTTCAGAGCTATTTCTTGCTGGCACAAATTGTAAGCAAATCAAAGATATAGCCTGGCACGTGACAATCTTCGTCACTTGGCTGACGCAGATTGTTGAAAGTGACGCAATCGGGCAGTTCCGAAACTACTACACAGGTAAGTACCGCCGGCGCGCGGACATAAAAAAACCGGCCCCGCGCATTGGGGGACCGGTCGAAGTCGCGTGCAAAGCTACTGCTTACTGCAATGTATTTCTTTTCCTTCCCCTTGCGCTGGCTACCGCTGGCCGTCTGGCCGCGCTGGTGCCCGCTTAACCCTTCACCCCGCCCGAAGTCAGGCCGTTGACCATCCATTTTTGCGAAAGCAAAAACAGTAATGTAATCGGCAGCCCTGACAAGATTGCAGCGGCGGCGAAGTCCCCCCACAGATAGTTCTGCGTGTATAGATATAACTTCGATCCCACGGCGAGCGTGAGGTTTTGTTCTTGGTGAAGCAAAACTGATGCCACCGGGTACTCGATGATCGCGCCAATGAACGACAGAAGGAAAACCACGATCAAAATCGGCACCGCCATGGGCAGCAAAACGAGGCGGAAAGTCTGGAAATGACTAGCGCCATCGACCAGTGCGGCTTCTTCGATTTCCACCGGAATGGTTTCGAAGTAACCCTTGATGGTCCAGATATGCAGCGCCACGCCGCCGGCATAGGCCAGCACCAGGCTGCCGTGGCTATCAATGCCCAGCCACGGTACGTAATTACCGATCTGGTCGAAAATGGCGTAGATGGCAATCAAGGACAGCACGGATGGGAACATCTGCATCAGAAACAGCGCGTTCAGGCCAAATTTGCGGCCGACAAACTTGAGCCGGGCAAAGGCATAGGCGCAGGTGGTGGAGAGCGTGAGCACCACGACGGCGGTCATCATGGCCACCTTGCAGGAGTTCCACAACCAGTGCAGCACAGGGAACGGCGGGTCCACCTGATGACCGAACTGGTCGATGTATGAGAAACCCAGCGCCAGCTTCCAGTGTTCCAGACTGATGTGATCCGGAATGATATTGCCCGCCGCAAAGTTGCCCGCCCGCAACGAGATCGAGATGATCATCAGGAACGGGAACAACGAGAGCGCAATGAACACGAGCAGCGCCAGATGGGTGGCAAACACCCGCCCGGTATGACTTTTATCCAGCACCATGGCCATGATGGTTTTCCTTTCGTTCGACAGCCTGGCCCATGCAGGCCTGATGTGATCCCTTGAGCGGGTCACGTGATATCCATTTAACTATGGGGCGAGGCGTGGGGTGGATTCGCGAAGCAATCCACCATTGCCAGGTGGATTGTCGCGCTGCTCCGAATCCACCCTACTCCAGGATATTTGCTACTTCCGATCCGGCGCATTCACCCGGGTCAGCTTCAAATTCAGCAAAGACAGCGCGCCCACCAGCACAAAGATCACCGTGGAGATGGCCGCCGCCAGACCAAAGTTCTGGCCGGAATCCTGGAAGGCGATGCGGTAGGTGTAACTCACCAGAATGTCCGTCGCACCGGCCGGGGTCAGGCTGTCGGCAAAGTCCGGGCCGCCTGCGGTCAACAGCGAGATCAGCACAAAGTTGTTGAAATTGAACGCAAAGCTGGCCAGCAGCAGCGGCATGATCGGCTTGGCAATCAGCGGCAGCGTAATGCGGCTAAGGTTGGTCCACGCGCCGCCACCATGAATGGCGGAGGCCTCGTACAAGTCCGACGGGATCGATTTGATCAGGCCCATCACCAGCAACATGATGTACGGATAGCCCAGCCAGGTATTCACCACCAGCAGCATGGTGCGCGCCAGCCAGGGGTTGGAGAACCACTCTGGCTTGATGCCGAACATGGCATGCAGGACGTAGTTGATCTCGCCAAAGTTCTCGTTGAACAACCCTCTGAAAATGAGGATGGAGATAAACCCCGGCACGGCGTACGGCAAAAACAGCGCGACGCGGTAAATGCCACGGAACTTGAGCGATTCCCAGGAGAGCGCAACCGCCAGCAGGAAACCCACCACAAAGGTCAGCACCACGGTGCCGGCGGCAAAACAGACGGTCCAGACAAAAATCTTCAACAGCGGGCCACGGAACTGGCTACTGGTAAACAACTGCACAAAGTTGGCCAGACCCACTTTGACCGAGAAACCCGGCGCAACTTTGTCGCCGGTGGCGGTTTCATAGAAACCGGTCTTGATGTTGGGCTTGATCACATCGCCGGTTTGCAGGTTCTTCAGCGAACCATCGGCGTTTTGCTGGTACAGCGGTGCCGCTGGGGACACCTTGGAGAAGCCGGAAATCTGGTATCTGGACACATGATCCGGCACGCTGATGCGCAGTTCTTTCAGCGCTGGCTGCAGGGCAATGACGCCACGGATGGGGATTTTCTCCCCCGCCGGTGCAGCGGTGGCCGGGGACACCTTCAGTTCAACCGGCTTGCCGGTGGGCTTGTCCAGGTTGATGGTGTCAGATACCCAGCTATGGCCGTCGGCTGCGGTCAGGAACACCCGGGCATCCGCACCAGCGGGGTAAATGGCCATATCCAGCGCATCGCCGCCGGCAGAGTACGTTTGATCGAGGAAATACTGCGTGGCGCGATCAAACGTCAGCAAATTGGTGGAGCTGTAATTGGTAAAGCCAATACTCACGGTGTAGGCCGCCGGGAACACCACAAACACCAGCGCGGCAAACACACCCGGGTACAGATAGCGCCACGCATACAGGCGTGGCGAAGCCAGCAGCCAGATCGAGGCCGCCAGAATAACGGTAAAAGTGATCGCAATCCCGGTGTGACCGGCGCGGTATACCGCCGTAATCAACCAGATGGATGCCAGTATCAGCAGCAGCCCCAGCGCGGAGCCGGCCCAGCGGGCCAGTTTGCTTTGCATTGCGGTAGTCCTTGCCGGTGGCAGCACGCCCCGGAACTTCCCAAAAAATAGAAACGTGATTGCGTAGCCCGGCTGAACGCGCCCCTTGGCGGGTGCCCCCATAATGGTACTGGTATACCAAATGGCAGCAGCAGCGGGGCAGCGAGAATCCGGGGCAGCCCCCTGGCCAACATCGCATCCCAGGATTCCCGCCCTGCCCCACTGCAACGACCATCTGAGACATCTAATGGCTTTGTGGGGGCTCCCACCAAGGGGTGTGGCCTCGGGCTACGACAATGCGCATAGCGGCACAGCGGTACTACGGGTCTGCCAGTACCGGAGCGAATCATCGCCCCGGTGCCGTCAGATTTTCTGAGGTTCCCGGCCGGTTTCATAGCGTGGCAGCGCCATCAAATCCGCCCGTCAACGTCAATACAGCCGGATCAGGCGGAGGGGTTGCCCCTCCCGCCTCACCCCTCACTGATTACTTGGCTTTGATCTTGGCAGCAGCAGCGTCCAGACCATCCTTCACGCCTTGACGGCCTTGGGTGATGTTCTGCAGCGTGGTGGCCATGGTCGACCAGAACTTGCCCATTTCCGGGTTGTTCGGCATCGGGTTACCGGCTTGCGCGCTCTTCATGGTGGCGGCAATGTTCGGATCAGCCTTCAGCTCGTTGTAGAACGCCTTGTTGGCCGGTACGCCCAGCGGCACGTCGTCGTTCATGGTCTTCAGACCCTTCACGGTCAACATGTAGTTCTCCAGGAACTCCACGGCCAGATCCTTGTTGGGGCTGGACTGAACCAGCATGGCACCCAGCACGCCCACAAACGGGGCCGAAGCCTTGCCGTTCACGGTCGGGATCGGGGCCACGCCGAAGTTGATCTTGCTCTTCTTCAGGTTTTCCCATGCCCACGGGCCGGTGATCATCATGCCGATCTTGCCCTGGTTCACGCCGGCTTCCATTTCAGCGTAGGAAGCGCTCTTGGGCATGGCACCGGTGCTGATCAGCTTCATCAGGGTGTTCATCCCGGCCACGGCACCGGCATTGTTCACGCCGACATCATTGGCATCGTAGGTGCCGTCAGCCTTGAGCTTGAACGGGTAACCACCACCAGCGGCCAGCAGCGGCCAGGTGAAGTAGGTGTTGGTGTAGTCCCACAGAATGGCCTTCTTGCCCTGACCAGACAGTTTTTTGTCCAGCGCGATCACGTCGTCAAACGACTTGGGCGGGGTCGGCACCAGGTCCTTGTTGTACACGAGGGCCACGGCTTCGATGGCGATCGGGTAGCCCCAGGTCTTGCCGCCGGAGGTCCAGGCTTTCCAGCCCAGTGGGTCGATCTCGCCCTTGACCTTGGCGCTCGGGTTGATCGGGCTCAGCAAACCAGCGGTTGCCCACTCGCCCATGCGGTCATGCGGCCAGATGAAAATATCAGGGCCCTTGCCTGCGGCAGCAGCTTGCTGGAACTTGTTGGGCGCATCTTCCGGACGCTCAACCACCACTTGTACGCCCGTGGCCTTGGTAAATTCTGCACCAATGGCCATCAGACCTTTGTACGACTTGTCGCCGTTGGTCCAGATCAACAGCTTGCCCGGCTCGCCGGCAAAGGCAGACATGGCGCCCAGCCCCATCACGGCGGCGGCCACCGAAGAAACAACAACCCGACCCAAACGACTGCTCGACATATCCATGTGACTCTCCATCAATGTATTTTCAGAGTTTTGAGAGTGAGAAAACCGCAAATCCGCCCCGGATTACAGAGTCATACCAGGCCGATTTGCAGTTGCCCCAGCCCCTGACGATTCGGGATCGCCAAGACCCTTTTGCTGGCAAGGCCTGCGCGCGCAGACAGTACGTGAGTACCGCGCATAACGCAGCCAGCGAAAGGGTATTGGTGATCCCTACTCGGCCAGGGGGTCCAGCCGGCGCAAGGCAATGCCCTGCGCATTAAAGAGATATCCATGCTGCGGCTTGAAGCCCAGTGTGACCGTTTCTCCGACCGCGACATGTTTCAGCGCCGGAATCCGCACCGCCAACGGTTGCGCACTGCCCGGGTGCTCGACATACAGCACGGACGAATCACCCAAGCGCTCCAGCACCACCACCTTGCCGCTGACGCAGTTGTCTGCCACGCCGGCCAGCAAATGTTCCGGACGCACACCCACGGTCACGGCATCGCCCACTTTGGCCGTGCTGCCATCCACGGCGACATGCACACTCTGGCCATCGGCTAGCGCCACGGTGATCAGCTCACTGGAGATGGCACTGATACTGCCCGTCATGAAGTTCATGCCGGGCGAGCCGAGGAAGCCCGCTACAAACAGATTGACCGGTTCGTAGTAAAGCTCGGTCGGTGTACCCACTTGCTCCAGACGCCCGGCCTGGAACACCACAATGCGGTCAGCCAGCGTCATGGCTTCAACCTGATCGTGCGTCACATAGATCATGGTGGCGCCCAGCTTGCGGTGCAGTTGGGCGATGTAGATCCGCATCTGTACGCGCAACGCGGCATCCAGGTTAGAGAGCGGCTCGTCAAACAAAAAGACTTCCGGCTTTTGCACAATGGCGCGGCCAATGGCGACACGCTGACGCTGACCGCCAGAGAGTTCGCGCGGCTTGCGCTCCAGCAGATGATCCAGCTGCAGCACCTTGGCCACATCCTGGACAATCGGCGTGTACTCGGCCTTTTTCATGTTGGCCAGGCGCAAACCAAACGCCATGTTTTCGAACACGCTCATGTGCGGGTAGAGGGCGTAGCTCTGGAACACCATGGCAATGCCGCGTTTGACCGGCGGTAACTCGTTCATGCGCACGCCGCCAATCTGCAGCTCGCCCTCGCTGATGTCTTCCAGACCGGAAATCGTGCGCAGCAACGTGGTCTTGCCACAGCCGGACGGGCCGACAAACACGATGAACTCGCCATCGCGGATTTCCAGATCAATGCCATGCAGCGTGGTGACATCACCAAAGCGCTTTACGATGTTTTTCAGGCTAACTGTTGCCATGCTGTCTCTCTGTGATTCGAAGCTTCATCGGCGCCCGGCCGCTGAAGCTTCTTCAAGCTCGTTGTTGCTCAATCAACCGTACCAAACCATCCGCCCCACGCACCCAGCGTGAGCGTCTTGCCCGCCAGGCTGGCACCGGTCAGGCCGTGGCCTACCAGTTCGGTGGCGGCTACCGGCAGCTCAAACGTGACGTCGGTTTCGCTCAGGTTGAATACGGCGACAAGCGTCTGGCCGTCCTGGCTACGCGTAAAGGCGAGTATCGGTTCCGCGCTTTGCAAGAAGGTGATGTCACCCGTAATCAGCGCGGGTTGGGTTTTACGCCAGTGCAGAATCCGGCGATAGGCGTTGAGCGTGGAATCACTGTTCGACTCTTGCGTATCGACCGCCAACGGCACATGCGGCGCCACTACCGGCAACCAGGTGTCAGCCTTGCTGAAACCGGCGTGCGGCGCATTGTGCTGCCACGGCATCGGCGTGCGGCAGCCATCACGGCCTTTGAATTCCGGCCACATGGTGATGCCGTATGGGTCTTGCAATTGTTCGAAGGTCAATTGCGCTTCTGGCAGGCCCAGTTCTTCGCCCTGATACAGGCAGGACGAGCCGCGCAGCGCGGTTTCCATGGCCACGATCATCGGCGCAAAGCGCGGGTGTTGCGTGTCCTTGCCCCAGCGGGTGACCACGCGCACGGAGTCATGATTGCCCGTGGTCCAGCAGCCCCAGCCATCCTTGATCTGCGCTTCCAGGTCTTGTACCTGCTTGCGAATATGCGCAGCTGAAAAATCTGCAGTCAGCAGGTTGAAGCTGTACGCCATGTTCAGCTTGTCGCCGCCATTGGTGTACTGCGCCATGATGGCAATGCTGTTGTCGTCACCCACTTCACCCACGCTCATCGCACCGTATTGATCCAGCAGCTTGCGGATACGCTGCAGGAACGCGACGTTTTCCGGCTGGGTCTTGTCGTGCAGGTGGGCTTGATAGCCGTAGGGGTTCTCCACGCTGACCGAGGCCGTATCCCGCACGGTGGCGGGCGGGTTGCTGCGCAATTGCTGGTCGTGGAAATGGTAGTTACATGCATCAAAGCGGAAACCATCCACGCCCCGTTTGAGCCAGAATTCGATCTCGCCCAGCGTGGCGTCCTGCACCGCCGGGTTGTGGAAGTTCAAATCCGGCTGGCTGGACAGAAAATTGTGCATGTAATACTGCAGGCGGCGGGTGTCCCAACGCCAGGACGGGCCACCAAAAATGGACAACCAGTTATTCGGCGGTGTGCCATCGGCTTGCGGATCAGCCCAGATGTACCAGTCGGCCTTGTCATTGGTGCGATCCTGGCGGCTAGCCTTGAACCAGGCGTGCGCATCGGACGTATGCGACAACACCTGGTCGATGATGATCTTCAGACCCAGCGAATGCGCTTTGGCCAGCAGGCGGTCAAAGTCGGCCAGGTTACCAAACAGCGGGTCCACATCGCGGTAATCAGACACGTCATAGCCAAAGTCCTTCATCGGGGACTTGAAGAACGGGCTGATCCAGACTGCGTCCACGCCCAGGCTGGCAATGTATTCCAGGTGGCCGGCAATGCCGTTCAAATCACCGACGCCGTCGCCGTTGCTGTCGGCAAAGCTGCGTGGGTACACCTGGTAAATGACGGCGCCACGCCACCACGGCGCGGCTTTCTGTTGTGCGATGGGTTGAGTCATTGTGATCTTCTGTTAAAAAGGGTCGCTGGCAAAAACGTCCTGCCAGATATTTTTGTCAGCGGCACTGGATGTTGCGTATTAACCGGCCACTACAAAAGCGGCTATGGACGTACTGGCTGAGTTATAAACCGCACCCTGCCCGTTTGCCGCTTGCGGCGGTGTCCGCAACACAATTCAAACCGGTTTGAAAACCATTGGGATGCATCTTAATCCCGCATGTGGCTGGATCGAAACCCCGGTAAATCACTTACTATAGTCAAAATCCAAACCGGTTTGAAACACCAAACCCAACAATCAAGCCGTAGTCACGACAATCGGCACTACTTGTTGCTTGCTGAAAAAAGCGTCAAACGGTGGAATGCTGTCGCTGAAAAACGTCAGCTGCGTGGCGGCTGATCGGTGTTGCCGCTCACCAGTTCAGGTTTCCACAACGCGCTGAGCGATGGGGCGCTGTGCCCGGCCAGGCGGTTCAACATCAGCTCCGCCAGCGTGCGACCCGCTTGCCGGGCGCGCGGCTGCATGACGGCACTCACGGTCATGGTATCGGCCAGCAAGGTTGGCAAGCCACCAAACACGATGATGGAGATATCCTCGCCCGGATGCAGCCCGCTTTGGCGCAATGCGCTCATCACCCCAACGGCAGAGACGTTGTTATCCACCACCACCGCCGTGGGCCGTTGTGGCATGGCCAGCAAACGATTCATGGCAGCCGCACCTTCCGCTGGCGACAGGCCACAGGAAATCATGAACTCGGGCTCGACCGCCACGCCGCCGGCATTCAGCCCCACCAGATAGCCCATACGACGCTGTGCGGCAAAGTTGAGCGACAACGGCGCACTAATCAGCGCAATGTGTTGGTGCCCCAGCGCGGTGAGGCGATCAACCGCCAGGCGCATGCCGTATTCGTTGTCATAATCGAACCAGGCATACGGTTTGGCCAGCTCGCTGCGGCCGTGGGCCACAAACGGAAAATTGCGTTCCTGCAGATATTGCAGACGCGGGTCATCGACCTGGGTCCGCGCCACAATCAAGCCATCGACCCGCCCGCCGGAGACCACGCGCTGGTAGGTTTCCAGTTCGTTTTCCTGCGCGGCAGAGACAATCACCAGATCCATGGCCGCCTCACCCAGCCGCTCTGTAATCCCGGCAATGATGTCCAGAAACACCGGATCACCCAGGTCAGACGGTTCAAACGGATAAATGATGCCGATGCTGTCCGTTTTGCCCGTAGCCAGCCGGCGCGCCACCGTGTTGGCCCGATAACCCAGGCGGGCTGCCGCTTCCACCACGCGCTCACGGGTTTCGGCGTTGACCTCGGGAAAACCGTTGAGTGCGCGGCTGACCGTAGTCGGGGACAACTGAAGATGAGCAGCAAGTTCTCTGAGATTCATGGGCCGGGTCTGATTGAGGTGTCAGCAGATTCTAGTTCAGGCGGCCCGGTTTTGGTGAGCGCCGCCTGATCGCGTTTTGACAACGATTTCAAAACGCGATTGTGCGTGACGTGGCACAAGGCCGTAATCAGGTAAACGCCGAATGAAACCAGGGGGCGGATGGCTGGTTGGGGGCGGTGCTGCCGTTTGCTGGCTGGGGCAGTGTGAGGAGACCCCTTGTGCAGGAATGGGAAGGTTTTGAAAATTCGTGAGGGCAACTTTCTGGCCTGCATCACAGCTGGATTCCCGCCTCCGCGGGAATGACGAAGTGGTGGGTGAGGTGAATCATTCTTGCGAGCAGATGGTTTGCGGGGTTGGGGTTGCTTTTGAAGTTGCTTTTGAAGTTGCTTTTGAAGTTGCTTTTGAAGTTGCTTTTGAAGTTGCTGTTGCCTTTGACATACCTCCCCTCCGGCAGCGCCGAGCATCGCAGCAAGGCGCGGGGTTTCGGCGAAGGGGTGTTTGAGGGCGTAGCCCGAGTTCCCGTAGCCAGCCGCGCCTTGCGAGAAGCGCAGGGAACCCCGAAGGGGCGCTGTCGCAGGGGTCGCCTTTTCTTTGGTTACTTTCTTTTGGCGAAGCAAAAGAAAGTAACGTGCTCCGGCCACCGCCGGTATCAAATGCCTTTCAAACCCGCGCCAAAGGCGCTAACACCCACCGCAACATTAAACAGGCCAGCTACCCCGGATTCCCGCCTCCGGCTCCATCCGGGCTACGGAGCTAACAACATTGCAAAGGTGGATTGTCGCTTCGCTCCGAATCCACCCTACACGCTACATACAAAGCAATATGAGCCAGGCACGCCACCCCGGATTCCCGCTATCGCTCCATCCGGGCTACGAAGCTGGCCCCTGCACTTACGCAACAGGAAAACCGTTTCACCCGCGCAACCACGCCTCAGCCTTCGCTTTAAGTGCTTTCTCCAGATCACTGCCGTGCGTAGCCTGAAGGTTCTCCACCGGAAACCCGCTCTTGTCCAGCAGATAAGCCAGCGCCGCGTATTCCCGTGGGTAACGGTCCAGCGTAGCCAGATCAATCTCCACCACGCCGCGCGGGAAATTGAATGTGCCCAGATCATAGATAGCGTGCCGCTGGACGATACCCCAGACGCCATCGCGCTGCTCAACCTGATCATAAAAACGCGAATAACACGTACAACCCAGCCCCAGCTTGACGTTCTCACCCAGGATCAGCGCGTTGGTTTCCACTACGGCGCGGTTGCCGTTAAAAAGGACAGTCGGTGCGGCAACCACGTGTTTGGTGCGCAGGTCAGACTTGCCCATGCGGGCAGAGGCATCAACAAAATCGCTGGCCAGACCATCAAACCAGGTGATCTCGATGCGACCATCGGCATGAAACAGACCACGCAGTTTGTCCCACTGCGCCAGGTCGCGGAACATCCAGCCGGTCATCAAATCTGCAATGGCCTGGCGATCGGCCAAACGTGCTGTATCCATGGTGAACTCCTTGTGTACTGTGGCACCGGTCGGGCACCACTTCATGCACTCATCATGGACCAGCCCCGGACAAAATAAAAATAGATTGATATGATCAATCAATCACATTTTTTGATTGATAGCCCATCATGGAACTGCGGCATTTGCGTTACTTTGTGGCGGTGGCCGAAGAAGGTCATTTTGGCCGCGCGGCGGAGCGGCTGCATATCGTGCAACCGGCGCTCAGTATGCAAATCAAGGCGCTGGAAGAAGAACTGGGCGGGCCGCTGTTTGTACGCACCAGCCGCAAGGTAACGCTGACCACCGCAGGATCGGCCCTGCTGACCGAAGCCCGCCGCACGCTAGAGCAAGCCGAACGCGCCCGGGCCGTGGTGGCGGACTCTCTCAGTGGCGATGTGGGCTCTGTACGTATCGGCTTTGCCGGCAACGCCGTATTCAGCGGCCAGCTCACCGCTGACCTGCACCGGTTCCACCGCGCCCACCCCAAGGCGCAGCTAGAGGTGGCAGAAGTGTCGCCACAACTACAAATGGCCGCGTTGCTGGAAGGCCGGATTGATATCGCCTATTGCCCGGACCATGGCGGCCTGGCCGCACCGGGGCTGGATATGGTACTGATTGGCGAATGGCCCTTGCTGGCGGCCATGGCGACCGACCACCCGCTCACCGGCCGCGTGCATATTGGTTTATCGGATATTGCCGCTGAACCGCTGATTGTCTACAGCGCGGAAGACAGCGATCACACGCTTGACGTGCTGCGCGCGGAGTTCGGGCGTGAGCCGGTCATCGCCCATCGCGCCAGCAATACGCTCAGTGTGGTGGCCCTGGCGGCAGCAGGGCTGGGTGTGGCGCTGGTGCCCGCTTCACTGGCGGATATCGCCATGCCTGGCATCACCTATCGGCACATCATGCATCCGGACCTGGCCGCCCGGTTGGTGCGCATCAACCGGCAAGATGAAACCACGGGCGCGGTGCTGGCTTATCTGGCGCTGGCCGATGCGCCAGCGGATGAACAAGATGGGGAAGAAGACTGAGCCACGCTCAGTCGAATTTGAAGCCGATGGTTTCCTCGCCGCGCCGGAACAGCACGTTGGGGCCCTGCAGGGTCAAATGCCATTCCTCGCTGGCCAACGGTTTGCGCCTTTTGAAGGCGCGCACGTTCACCACGGCCACATTGACGCCATGCTCCGGATCACGCACGGATTCATACAAGATCAGATCGACATCCCCCGCTTCGCGCGCGGCGCTGCCCAGTTCATGAGTGGGAGCATAGTTGTCTGGCTGATTCCATAGACCGGCATGATCGCTGAAGGGTGCCTTCAACAGGTCAATGGCTTTGCCTGCAACGCTGATCTGGAACAACGTACGCGCCAGGGTCACGTGGGTATCACGCAGGCCTTCTGAGGCCCGGTTGAAGCGGTGTTGCCAGTAACCGGATTCGGCCATGGCGGTCACCTTGTTGTTGGCGGCGTACAGCATACCCAGCGCGCCCGGGCGCACAAAGCGGCTGCCATTGGGCGGATGCGCCGGATAGCGGAACGGCGTCGCCAGCAGGTAATGCAGTTTGCTGGCCTCAGCCGGCAGCGGCGGCTTGTTGTCGTCCAGAATGGATTCGAGCAGCGCTTGTTCATCCGGGTCGTTATCCACCAGCGCCAGCGTGGCGACTTCCCGCTGGGTTTCGACGGAACGCCAGGGTTTGAGGGTGACTTCTGCGTTAGATACGGCCGCGCATGGAATCAAGATAAATGCCTACCTGAAACAGACCGCCCGCACCACGGCGCAGGATATCGGACGGCACACCGCCCAGATCGGTATTGGGCGAGTGCATCCAGCGGCGGATCAAATCTTCCTGCCCGCCCAGAATGCTCGAAAGTGAGCGGTACACACGGATCAGCGCCAGCGCGACATCCCACTCGGGCCGGTGGATATTGAGTTCGTACTGACCGTGGACCATGCGGCTGACACTGGCACCGGACAACCCCAAGAGGCGGCCCAGGTCAGACTGACGGAAATCCAGCTTCTCAGCCGTGCGCACCACGGCCCGGGTCACCACGGCTTCTTCTTGCGGTGTCGGTTTTTGCAGAGCGGTCATGATGGATCTCCTTTTCTACTGAAAATATACCACGATTTCTTTTCTAAAGAAAAACCCGGCCGGTCAAGCGGCAGGGCTTGTCATCGTCACACCTGCGCCTGGCACGGCGCATGATGCGAATGGGGCAGATGTAGATCGGCCTGTGGGGTGGATTGGCCCTGCAATCGGCCATGGCGACGGTGGATTGTCGCGATGCTCCGAATCCACCCTACAAAACAGCACGCAAACGATTTGGCCGTTGCCGTTGCCGTTGCCGTTGCCGTTGCCGTTGCCGTTGCCGTTGCCGTTGCTTTTGCCCTTGCCATTGCCCTTGCTTTTGACTTTCTCCCCCATTAAAGCCAAGCGCCGAAGAAGAGAGGGAGACCTTAGGCTCCCGACTGACTGAGGGAAGCCCGGAGGGCCGCCCGGCAGGGGTCGCCTTTCTTTGGTTATTTATCCTCGAAGGGGACTTTCTTTGGGGCCGCCGAGGTGGCGAAGCACCTCGGCGGCCCCAAAGAAAGTGACGTGCTCCGGGCACCCCCGGTATCAAATGCTTTTAAAACCCGCGCCGTAGGCGCTAACAAAGTGGTTCTCGCCAGGGAACGGAGCCGTCCCGGCTCCAGACTGGATTCCCGCCTCCGCGGGAATGACGAGGTAGTGGGATAGATAGCCCTTTCATCCTTGCAAGCACCGCAGCTGGATTCCGGCTCAAGGCCGGAATGACGCGGTCGTGGGATAACAGACCTCTTCATCCTTGCAAGCACCGCAGCCGGCCCGCCAGGCCAGGACAAAATCAATGCCCGCCGCCCCCCGACCCCGCGCTATTGGTAAACGGCGGCTTGGCAAACCACACCACCACCACCAGCGACAGGAAAATCACCCCCAGCAACCAGAACACTTCCTTGGTGGCGATCATGAACGCCTGCTGGCTGATCACCTGGTCTATCTGCGCATACGCCGTCTGCCCGGCAATGCCCAGGTCTTGCAGCTTGTTCAGATAGTCCGTGGTGGCCGGGCTGGCATTGGTAATGTTCTCGGTCAAACGGGCATGGCTAAAGGTCTGGCGCCGGTCCCACAAGAACACGGCAATGGCGGTCGCAAAGCTGCCGGAAATGGTCCGGAAGAAATTCGACAAGCCAGAGGCGGATGCCATCTGCCCACCCGTCAGGCCCGCCAGAATGATCTGGTTGATCGGGATAAAGAAACACGCAATGGCGATGCCCTGAGTAAACCGCGCCATGGCGATGTAGCCAAAGTTGGTTTCCAGCGTGAAGCCCGAATACCAGAACATGGTGGCGGCAAACGTGGCAAACGCGACGGACGACACCATGCGCAGGTTCAGTTTGGTGATGTTCTTGCCAATGATTGGCGACAGGAACAGCGCCAGCACCCCGCCTGGCGCAGTGGCAATACCGGCCCAGGTGGCGTTGTAACCCATCACGGTTTGTAGCCACAGCGGGAACAGCACGGTCGAGCCAAAGAAGCAGAACATCCCCAGCGACAGCACGATCACGCCAATGCGGAAGTTATGGCGCTTTAGCAGCGTCAGATCCACGATCGGGTGGTCATCGGTCAGTTCCCACGCCACAAAGTAACTGATGGCAAGCGTCGCAATGACCGCCAGGGTGACGATGAAGGTGGAGTTGAACCAGTCCAGATCGTTGCCGTTATCCAGCATCATTTGCAAGCTACCGACACCCAGCACCAGCAGAATCAGCCCGACCACATCAATCGGCTTTTTCACGGTGGGCGTTTCGCGGTGTTTCAGCAACTGCCAGGAAGCAATCCCGGCCACAATCCCGATCGGTACATTGATGTAGAAAATCCATGGCCAGCTGTACTGGTCGGTAATGAAGCCACCCAGCAGCGGACCAAAGATCGGCGCCACAATCACGGTCATGGACCACAGCGCCAGCGCCACGCCTTTTTTCTCGGGCGGGTAGTTGTTCAGCAACAGCGTTTGCGACAGCGGCACCATCGGGCCAGACACAAGGCCCTGCAAGAAGCGGAAAGCCACCAGCATGGGCAGGCTATTGGCCAGGCCGCACATGATGGACATCACCGTGAACAACAACACGGACATCGAAAAACATTTGACCTGACCAAAGCGCCCGGCCAGCCAGCCGGTCAGCGGCACGGCAATCGCCGCGGCCAGACCGTACGAACTGATGGCCCAGGTCCCCTGGTTGGCCGCCACCGCCAGATCACCGGCAATGTGCGGCACGGACACGTTCACAATGGTCGTGTCCAGAATTTCCATGAACGTGGCAAAAGACAGTGCCACGGTCATCATGCCCAGTTTGCCGCCGTGTAACGGCGCCGGGCTGGGTGCAACCGCCTGAGTACTGGCAGTCATGATTCGCCTCCAGACGGAGTTTGCCCCTCACGGCCGCAGCAGGCGGCCATGCAGAGCTATTTGATTACGGTAAGAATCCAGCGGTTTTCGCGGCTGGCCACCCGGCGCACAAACGGCAGGCGCAGTGGTTCGGGCACGAGCGCGGACAGTGCCATCAGCACCGCCAGCCCGGTCCACGAACTCACCTGCTGCCGGGCAGGCGCGTGGTGATCAGCGTTGCAGATCACTTGCCCAGGTTCTTGCGCACGATGCTGTCAGCCAGTTTGTCGGCGTCCTGCATCGGTTGAGTGAACGCTTCCGTGCTGAACAGCGGCTTGTTTTCCGGCGCGGCGGACAACACGGCGCCATCCCGGTTGTGGGTATCCACATCCACCACCATCGACAAGCCCACGCGCAGCGGGTGTTCAGCCAGGTCTTTCTTGTCCAGTTCGATCCGGACCGGTACGCGCTGCACCACCTTGATCCAGTTACCGGTGGCGTTCTGTGCCGGCAGCAGGCTGAATGCGCTACCCGTACCTGCGCCCAGACCCACCACCTTGCCGCTGTACTCCACCTTGCCGCCGTAGATATCGGCAGTCAGTTTGGCCGGCTGACCAATGCGGATATTGCGCAGTTCGGATTCCTTGAAGTTGGCATCGACCCACACTTGATCCAGCGGCACGATCGACAGCAGCGATTGCCCCGGAGTGATGCGTGCGCCCACTTGCACGCCGCGCTTGGCGACATAACCCGAAGCCGGGGCGACGATGGCGTTACGTTGCACCGACAGCCAGGCCTGTTCAAAGTTGGCGCGGGCCCGCAGCACGGTCGGGTTGTTGGGGATGTCTACGCCGTCGATCGCGGCATGTGCTGCTGCGGCTTGTTTTTCGGCTACATCCAGCGCGGCCTTGGCGTTTTCCACCGAGTCTTTGGCGTGGGACACTTCTTCGCTCGACACGGTGTGGTCCGCGGCCAGCGGTGCACGGCGGTTCAAGTCGTCCTGGGCACGGGCCAGATCGATCTTGCGTTGCGCCAGGGCGGCATCATATTGCGCGGCGTTGGCGTACTGCTGGCGCAACTGGCGCACAGAATCACCCAGTGCGGCTTCGGACTGTGCCAGTGCCACTTTGGCGTCGACCGGGTCCAGCTTGACCAGTTCTTCACCGGCTTTCACAAACTGGGTTTCATCCGCGCGGATTTCGGTCACGGTACCGCTCACCTGGCTGGTCAGCGTCACCAGGTTGCCGCCGACGTAGGCGTTGTCGGTTTCTTCACGTTGCGACAGCACGGTCGCGTAATAGATGCCATAGCCAATGCCTGCCAGCACAAATACGGTGGTCAGGATCGCCATGACCGGCTTGCGGCGCTTTTGCTGCTCTGCCGGTTGGGCTGCGTTGGTTTCGGTGGTCATTTAAACGTATCTCCGGATTCCTGGCGGCTAACAAAATGCCGCTGGCTGCGTTCGCACGCCTTGCCAGCGAGATTTTGTTAGCCGCCTTTGGTTTTTTCATCAAGCCGGTTTGCTACCAGCTGCATCTCATTAATCGAATCAGTCGCGAATCAGTTGCGAATCATTTGGCTTGGGCCACCGTATCGGCCGGCGCTTCGTAGCCACCACCCAAAGCGTGGGTCAGGCCAATTTCCGCAGCCAACTGGCGGTTTTTCAGGATCAGCAGTTGTTCCTGGATCAACAACACCGGCAATTGCGCGCGCAGTACCGAACCTTGATCGGTCAGGCCGTTCTGCATGCGGCGTTGCTGGTTGTCCCGCACCGCTTCAGTCGCACGCAGATAAGCCGTCATCGCTTTTTCCTGATCCGACAGACCTTGCAGGGCGATCCCTTGATTGGCGACGTCCTGGACTGCGTTCACCAGCGCCTGGTTGTACTGGGCAATGATCACGTCACGCTGGGCGCGATCGCCTTGCAAACCCGCCGACAACCGACCGTTATCAAAGATCGGGAAGCTGATCCCTGGCGTGATACCCATGGTGCGGGTGCCGCGCTTGAGGAAGTCATCCAGGCTGATACTGGAAAAACCAATGAACGCCGAGATATTGATGTCCGGGTAGAACGCGGCCTTGTCGGCATCCGTGCGCTTCACACTGGCTTCCACACGCCAGCGGGCGGCTTGCAGATCCGGGCGACGCGACAACAGGTTCAAACCCAGGTCCGTCGGCACGCCACCGGCCGTGGTGGGCAGCGGTACGGCTTTCAGTTGATCGATACTGGCGACATCACCGGTGGCGCCCACCAGGGCACGCAGCGCCTCACGGTCTTTGCGCTCACTGGTACGCAGCTGGGCAATCACGCTGTCCTGGTTGGCCACGTCACCGCGCGCGCTGCGCTGGACGGCATCGGTATCCAGACCGCTTTGTACGCGGCGGGCGGCGATCTGGTGCAGATGATCCTGCACATCACGCTGTTGCTCGACAATCTGGATGCGGGCTTGATCGGCCTGCCAGTCAAAATAAGCCTGGGCCACAGCGGCGGTCAGTTGCTGTTCTGCGGCGGCGTAATCGGCTTGCGCAGCGGCGGTTTCGCCCAGCGCGGAAGCAATCTCGGCCTTGTGCTTGCCCCACCAGTCAAAATCGTAGGAGGCGTTGATCATTGGCTCTGTATCGGTAATCCAGTTACCTGCCAGTGGCGGCGGGTAGATCCCGTACTTGGAGGTCAGCTCACGCGTCGCACGGATGCTGGCATCCACATTCAGGCCATCGGCGGCACGCGCCTGGCTAACGGTGGTCTGCGCCAATGCTACACGGCTTTGCGCGACGGCCAGCGACGGCGAGCCCTTGAGGGCGGCATCAACCAGGGCATTCAGTTGATCATCGTGATAACGCGTCCACCAGCGGGCGGCGGGCCAGCCTTCCTGTGCCAGCTTGAGCTGGGTGGAAAGTTGCGCCGCAGCGGCGTCACGCATCTGCACAGTCGGGTGGTCATCGGGAATGCTGGCGCAACCTGCCAGCAGAACCAATATGCCAAATGCAAGCTTTTGTTTCATGGCGTTATAATCAAAAGTTAAATTATTTGAGCAAAAAAAAGTGGCCGCTATCAATCAACCACTCTCTCGGAATCTGTCAGTGACCAGATCGGTCAGGCAAAACCAGCCAGCAATTTTTTCAGGATCGTTTCCAGCTGGTCGCACTCGTCGCCGCTGAGCACCTGGAATGCCACAAAGGCATAGTCCTGGATTTTGGGTAGCAACTCTTTCACCAGTTCGTCCCCATGCGGGGCAAGGTAAAGATCAATGCGGCGGCGATCTTCAGGATTGGGTTCGCGTGACAGCAGCTCTTTGGCGACCAGTTCATCGCAAATGCGGGTGACATTGGCGCGAGATTCGCCCGTGGCTTCGGCCAGGTCTGACGGATTGAGCGGCTTGCCTTGCGAACTCACCAGCATGATCAGCGCCAGAAAACTGATGCGGTTCAGGCCGTATTCACGCAGCACCTGATTCATGCGCGAATTAAATCCGCCGGCCACGTGCTGCAGCAGCATTTTAAGCAAGACCGCCTGACGGTTGCTGCCGGGTACACGAGCGCAAACACGGTCGATGCGGTTTTCGATATCCGAGAAACTCGGGATATCTGTCTGATCATGGATTTCGTTCATGAATAAATAGTAAATAGTTGTACTATTTTTGGCAAGAAATATTTGAACCGGCCAAGCACTTTGTGGTCAGCAAGTCGGCAACCCGTGTCTGCAAGGCGGGGATGACCCCGGTTTCAAACCACGGATTACGCTTTAACCACAACTGGTTACGCGGGCTGGGATGGGGTAGCGGGAAGGTACGCGGGGCGTAGTCCCGCCAGGCCAGTACGGTGGCCGTCAGATCGGCCTTGCGGGTATCGCCCAGACAATACGCCTGCGCATACTGACCAATCGCAAGGATCAGTTTCACGTTAATAAGCAAAGGTAGCAATTGCGGATGCCACAAGCTGCGGCATTCCGGTCGGGGCGGCAGATCGCCAGACTTGCCCCTGCCCGGATAACAAAACCCCATCGGTACAATGGCAAACTGCGCCGGATCATAAAACGTCGCCTCGTCGACACCCAGCCATTGCCGCAAACGTCGCCCGGAAGCGTCAGACCACGGCACACCACTGGCATGGACTTTGGCGCCCGGCGCCTGCCCGACAATCAGAATCGGCGCGCGTGCATCTGCCACCACAACAGGGCGTGGGCCCAGCGGTAAATCGGTACACGCGTGGCAAGCACGTATTTCAACCAGCAGGTTTTCCAGGGAGATCATGGCAATTTGAGATCAGGCAGCGCACAAAGCGTAGTGTAATGGCACTTTCGATCTGCCCGCTGGCGCGTTAAAGTTGCGGACATGAAACTGGCAATCGATCGCATTCTCCAATCTCAGGGCTTCGGCACCCGCAAAGGCTGCCGCGAGCTGGTTACCGACGGTGATGTCTCCATCAACGGCGAGGTCATCGACAACTGGCGCACCGTGGTGGAAACGGACGGCCTGGTGATCACCTTGTTCGGCGAGGAAGACTGGCCCTACCACGCGCAGGTGTACGCCGCGCTCAACAAGCCCTCCAACTACGAGTGCTCCCGCAAACCCAGCCATCACCCCGGCATTCTGACCTTGCTGCCTGAGCCCTTGCGCTGGCGTGATGTACAACCGGTGGGCCGGCTGGATCATGACACCACCGGCTTGATTCTGCTGTCGGACGATGGCGCGTTTATCCACGCCCAATCCCACCCGCGCCATCACCAACCCAAAACCTATATGGCTACACTGGCCGAACCCGCCACCCAGGCGCTGGCCGATGAACTCGTCCGTGGCGTGCAGCTGCATGACGAGCCTGCGCCCATTGCCGCACTGTCCGCAAAACTGCTGGACCCAACGCATCTTGAGATCATGCTCGACCAGGGCAAATATCATCAGGTCAAACGCATGCTGGCCGCAGCCGGCAACCATTGTGCGGCGCTGACCCGCGTGGCGATTGGCGGCTTGACGCTGGCCTCGCTCAATCTGGCCGAAGGCGAATGGTGTTATCTCAGCGCCGACCAGATCACCGCCCTCAACAGCGAACCCGCCTGAACCAGACCATGAAATATCTGGACATCACCGCCGGGCCAGAGGCTTTGCGGCAATTACAGACGGATGGCTTCAAAGCTGATCTGTTTTCGCACCTGGGCGCAGCGGCAGGCGGCCCCAAATGGCAGGTGCTGGCGCGGCTGGATCGCGTATTGTTTGGCGAGTGGCTGCCCCAGCGGACACGTCCCTTGCACGCCGTTGGCGCGTCCATTGGCGCATGGCGCCTGGCGGCTGTCGCCGTGGCAGACCCGCTGGCCGGTCTGGACCGGCTGGAAGAAGCGTACCTGGCCCAGCGCTACAGCCTGAAACCCACGCCACAAGAAGTCACCCGCGTCGTACGCCAGATCATGGACGCCATGCTGGGAGACGACGGTGTAGCCCAGATTCTGGCTAACCCGCGCATGCATCTTTCCATACTGACCGCACGCGGCCTTGCCGGCGTGGACGGCTCAGGCAGCGGCCGCGACAAACTGGCGCTGGCCCGCGCAGTGCTGGCCAATGCGCGTGGCCGTCGCCACATGGCGGACTTCTTCCAGCGCGTGATTTTTCATACCGGCCAGACACCAATGCGCTTTATTGACGATGGTTTTGGCGATACCGCTGTCGCGCTCAATCAAGGCAACTTTGCCGACGCCTTGCTGGCCAGTGGCGCCATTCCGGGCGTGCTGGAAACCGTGAGTGATATTCCCGGCGCACCGGCCGGCGCGTATCTGGATGGCGGGCTGATCGATTACCACATGGATCTGGCGCTGCACGAGCCGGCCGGTCTGTTGCTGCTACCGCACTTCTCGCACCGGGTCACCACCGGCTGGCTGGATCAGTTTTTACCGTGGCGCAAACCCCGTTACATGCAACGCACCCTGCTGCTGACCCCCACAGCCGAATTCCTGCAGTTGCTGCCCAATGGCCGCGTGCCCAGTCGCAAAGACTTTGCACGCTACGCCGGGCGGGATGCCGAACGCGAACGGGACTGGAAAAAGGCCATCGATCTGGGGCAGCACCTGGCGGACGACTTTGCCACGTTCATGCACAGCAAAGAACCGCTGCAGTTGGTGCGGCCCCTGCCGGGCTGAAACGCGCTCCGGCCCGATTTCTTCCTTTTTAAGACACAACAGCCGCGTTCAGCCTGCTTGCCATACACCAGTGGCATAATGCGGGCATTGTTCACATCTCACCCCTTTTGAGCGCGCCATGGCCATTCTGATTAGCGGTTCCGTTGCCTACGACACCATCATGGTGTTCCAGGACCAATTCAAGAACCACTTGCTACCCGACCAGCTGCATATCATTTCCATCTCTTTCCTGGTGCCGGAAATGCGCAAGGAACTGGGCGGTTGTGCCGGCAATATCGCCTACACGCTCAAAGGTCTGGGCGGCGATCCGTTGATTGTCGGCACGGTCGGCAGTGACTTTGGCCCGTATGCGGCACGGCTGGATCAGCAAGGTATCTCGCGCGCCGGCATCAAAGAATTGTCGGAACACTTCACCGCACAATGTTTTGTCACCACAGACCTGGATGACAACCAGATCGCCGCCTTCCACCCGGGTGCGATGAATTTCTCGCACTTCATCAACACCAAAGACATCGGCGTGCCGGTAGAACTGGGCATTGTCGGGCCGGATGGCAAGCTGGGCATGCAGGCGCGCTGCCGCCAACTGGCCGAGGCCGGCGTCCCGTTCATTTTCGATCCGGGCCAGGGCATGCCGCTGTTCTCGGGCGAAGAACTGCTGGAAATGACCGAACAGGCCGACTACCTGACGTTGAACGATTACGAAGCCGAAGTCATGGCACGCAAGAGCGGGGTCTCCATTGCAGACCTGGCCAGGAAAGTGAAGGCGCTGATCGTGACCTACGGCGGCGAGGGCTCGGAAATCTACGCTGATGGCGAAATCCACCGTATTCCGGTGGTCAAGGCTGAAGCGGTGGTTGATCCCACCGGTTGTGGCGACGCATTCCGCGCCGGCCTGCTGTATGGCATCAGCCAGGGTTGGGACTGGCCGAGCACCGGCCGCCTGGCTTCTTTGCTGGGCGCGCTCAAAATTGCGCGCCGCGGCGCGCAGAACCACCAAGTGGTGCTGGCCGATATCAAAGCGCAATATGAGAAGGAGTTTGGTCAGCGCTGGCCGGGTTAAGCCATCGGATACTTCTCATCAAGGCAAAACTTGATTACAAGAATCCGGTTTGACCTGGGTTAAAACCCAACGGTCTGAACACGCCTAAGCTCGTGCGCTTTGCCACCCGGCGGAGCGCACCATGCGTGTTCCTCATCTTGTTTGCCCGGCAGGTAGCCTGCCCGCGCTGAAAAAAGCCGTCGATCATGGCGCAGATGCTGTGTATGTCGGCTTCAAAGACCCCACCAACGCCCGCAATTTTGCCGGGCTCAATTTCACCGATCCGCAACTGGCTGAAGGCGTGGCCTATGCTCACCGCCACGGCCGCGAGGTGCTGGTCGCCATCAACACGTACCCGCAAGCCGGTCAGACCGGGCACTGGCACCGCGCGGTAGACCGTGCGGCAGAACTGGGCGCCGATGCAGTCATCATGGCCGACCCCGGCCTCCTGGCCTACGCCGCCCGCACCTGGCCGCAACTGCGCCGGCATCTGTCCGTACAAGGCTCTGCCACCAATGCCGATGCCATCAACCTGGCGCATGAATGTTTTGGCATTTCCCGCGTGGTGCTGCCACGCGTGCTGACGCTGCCCCAGGTGGAATACGTCGCCGCACATACACCGGTCGAGATTGAAGTCTTTGGCTTTGGCAGCCTGTGCGTCATGGCGGAAGGCCGCTGCGCATTGTCGTCCTGGGCTACGGGCGAATCTCCCAATACCCACGGCGTTTGCTCCCCCGCCACCCATGTGCGCTGGGATCAGCAAGGCGACACGCTCTATGCCCGCCTCAACGGCCTGTTGATTGATCGTTTTGGCAAGGACGAGCCTGCCGGTTATCCCACCTTGTGCAAGGGCCGCTTTGATGTCGCCGGCGATACGTATTACGCACTGGAAGAACCCACCAGCCTTAATACGTTATCCATCTTGCCGGAGCTGATGCGCATGGGCATCGCCGCCATCAAGGTCGAAGGCCGCCAGCGCAGCCCGACCTACACCGCGCAAGTCACCCGCGTATTGCGCGCGGCCATTGATGCCGCCAGCCAGGAACGCTACAGCGTGCGCCCGGAATGGCAAAGCCAGCTGACCGCGATTTCCGAAGGGCACCAGCAAACGCTGGGTGCTTATCACCGTCCATGGCGTTGAGCCGGAGGTCATCATGAAACTCACACTCGGTCCCTTGCTGTACTACTGGCCTCGCCAGCAGGTGCTGGATTTTTACGAAGCTGCGGCCACCTGGCCAGTCGATACCATTTACCTGGGCGAAGTGGTCTGTGCACGGCGGCATGAACTACGCACAGCAGACTGGATTGCCCTGGCGCAGCAATTGAAAACGGCGGGCAAAAATGTCGTACTCAGTTCGCAAGCGCTGCTGGAGTCTGCCGGCGACCTGATCAGCCTGCGCAAACTGGCCGAAGCGGGTTTTGCGCTGGAAGCCAACGACATGGGTGCAGTACGCATTGCCCGCGATGCCGGCGCCCCCATCATTGCCGGGCCGCATCTGAATATCTACAACGGTGCCACGCTGGATTGGTACGCCAGCATGGGGGCTATTGGCTGGGTGCCCGCACTGGAAATGTCCGGCGCGGCGCTGCGGCAGTTGCTGGCCGAACGCCAATGCACTATCCAGACCGAGGTCTTTGGTCACGGTCACGCCCCGCTGGCGTTTTCCGCCCGTTGTTTTACCGCCCGCCATTTCGACCTGAACAAGGATGCCTGCGAGTTCCGCTGCATTGAGCATCCGGACGGCCTGCCGGTCAACACGCGGGAAGGCCAGCCGTTCTTGCGCATCAACGGCATCCAGACACAATCGGCCACCTGTCAGAGCTTGTGGAATGACCTGCCAGAGCTGGCCGCCAGCGGCGTCGACGCGGTACGCATTAGCCCGCAAGCGCAATACACGCAAGAATGGGTCGCCGCCTGGGCGGCCGCGCTGGCCGGCACCGCCACGCCACCGGACGTGGCCACCTGGCAGCCGGAGGGGATTTCCAACGGTTACTGGCACGGTAAAGCCGGGCTGGCCCACATCGTGGGGAGCAGCACATGATCCGTTTCTTCAGCACCCTCCCCGCCAAAACGTTGCCGCGCTTGCCGGAAGCCCCGCCCGCCCGCATTGCCGCTTTTGTACTCAACCGGCTCGCGCCACGGCTATGGCAAGACGAAGACTTTGCCTGGTTGGCGGGCCGTGCCATCCGCATTGCGCTGGTCGAACCGGCCATCGGCATCACGCTGGGGCATGACGGCCGGCACTTTGTACCGATGCAGCAGGCGGCCGATGTCACGCTGCGCGCAGGCTGGCAAGACTTCCTGGCCATGATCCGGCAAGAGGCAGACCCGGACACGCTGTTTTTCCAGCGCCGTTTGCAAATTGACGGGGACACCGAACTGGGGCTGCATCTGAAAAACTGGCTGGATGCGACAGACTGGGATGCGTTGCGCAGCGTATTACCCGGCCCGGCAGCGCATTGGCTCAGCCCGCGCGCCTGATACCAGGCCGATCCCAAAACAAAAACGCCCGGCTTGCACCGGGCGTTTTGCTGTGACCGACCCTGGCTCGTCGCCAGGGTAGCCCCCTTACTTCTTCTTTTTGGTGGCCGTCGTGGCAGCGGCAGCGGCCGGCTTCATCGTGGCACGTTCTTTGGCGATCAGTTGGTCGATCACGGTCAGCACGGTGCCGTCTTCCTTGCCCACCATGGACGGCGCGGTGACGAACTTGCCGTTCACGACAAAGGTCGGCACGCCGTCGATGTGGTAGGTCTCAACCAGCTGTGACAGCTTGCCCAGTTCGGCATTGGCCGAGAAAGAGTTATACGCAGCCTTGAACTTGTTCACATCGATGCCTTGCTTCTTCACCCAGTCAAACAGGGCTTCCGGGCGACGCAATTCAATGTTGTCACGCTGGATCGCGTTGAACACGGCTTGCTGGTATTTGCCGGCAATCCCCATCTGGTTCAGCGCAATGAAAATTTTGGCATGTGCTTCGATATCGCTACGGCCTTGCCACACCACGTGATAACGGATGAAGTTCACATCAGACGGCAACTTGGCCGCCCACTGCTCAACAAACGGCTCAACGTGGAAGCAATGCGGGCAGCCATACCAGAAGAACTCGATCACTTCGATCTTGCCCGGCACCTGCACCGGTACCGGTTGGGCCATCAGCTTGTATTCAGTGCCTTCCTTGATATCGGCATGGGCAACGGTGGCCGCAACAAAACCGACGGCCAGCAACAGAGATTTGATCCAGCGAGTCATTGCTAACTTTTCCTTTGTGTTTGATTCAAGGGCAACGGCGACTCTGACCCGCGTTACCCGTTTTAGATTCAATGTTCACGCAAAATAGTTTGTATCCCGGCCTTGAACTCAACGGTGAGCCAGGATATCCCGTTTACTGGGCTTTGACCTGCGCGCTGACAATGCCGTTGGCCTTCAGATCGGCGCGGGCCTTGTCCATATCCGCCACACTGGTGAACGGCCCTACGCGCACGCGGTGCCACACGCCCTTGTCCTGGGTTTCTACGGTCTGGATACGGGCTTCAATGCCGATCAGGGCCAGCTTGGCTTTCAGATTGTCCGCTTCCTGTTCATCCTGGAACGCGCCCACTTGCAGATAAGCCCCCTTGGGCGCTTCGACTGTGGCCGGTGGCGTCGCATCAGGCTGGACTGGTTTCTTGCCCGTCGCCGCCTTGTTGTCGCTTTTATCTGACATGGCGGGCAACATTTTGTAAAAATCAAAACGTTCGCCATCGCTGGCCGCTTTGGCTGCGGGCGTAGAGGACACCGGGGCCACGGTCTGCGGCAGCGGTTGCGCCACATCCTTACCCTCGCCTTGCGGGCGTAAGACTTCTGGCTGATTCGCCACGGTCACTGGCGCGCTGGACACCGCATCGGGCGGCGGCGCGGAGACCTTGTTGGCAAACGGATTGGTGCCGCGATTGATGTAAAAGGCAACGCCAACGGCCACCGCGACACCAACCAGTGCACCCAGCACAAGCCCCGTCAGCAGTGAACCGCCGCCTCCCCCACCGCCCCCGCGTGAGCTGTTCCCACTTGAACGGGTGCGTTTCATGTCTCTACTCATGTATTCCTTCTCCGGCGCTTATCCTCACGCCTGTCCCGCCAGCCATACTGACAATGGTGCCAGTCTGGCCAGGTTTTTACCGTAATCCGCAGCGTACCGATTTCAATGCCATACCGAAAGGCCCCATCCAGACGCCAGACGGTTGATTGCGTCCAAAGTGGCGTGGTTGGTGGCAAATGGCGGAATTCTAGCACCCTGTTTCCGGCTTGCCGCAGATAATAAAGGGGAATTTTGCTTCCCAGGAAGGGACGGTGCAGTGCAACAGAAGCGCGACCGTCATATAATCAGTCCCCTCTTTTCGTGTTTCCAGGGTTTTCCTCATGCAGGATTCCAAGAAAGGCTGGTCCGGCCGCTTTACCGAACCGGTATCCGATCTGGTCAAGCGTTACACCGCATCGGTCGATTTCGACAAGCGCATGGCCGAGGTGGATATTCAGGGCTCGCTGGCCCATGCCACCATGCTGCAACGCGCCGGCGTGCTCACCGCCGACGATCTGCGCGCCATCCAGTCCGGCATGGCGGATATCCTGGACGAAATCCGCCACGGCACGTTTGAATGGTCGCTGGATCTGGAAGACGTGCACATGAATATCGAGCGTCGCCTGACCGAGAAAATCGGCGACGCCGGCAAGCGCCTGCATACCGGCCGCAGCCGCAACGATCAGGTGGCTACCGACATTCGCCTGTACCTGCGTGGCGCCATCGACATGCTGATTGGTCTGGTCCACGACCTGCAATTGTCGCTGCTGGATCTGGCCGAGAAGCACGCCGCAACAGTGATGCCGGGCTTCACGCACCTGCAAGTGGCCCAGCCGGTGACATTTGGTCACCACATGCTGGCCTATGTGGAAATGCTGGGCCGCGACGCCGAACGCTTTGCCGACACCCGCCGCCGCGTTAACCGCTTGCCGCTGGGCGCCGCTGCGCTGGCGGGCACCACCTTCCCGGTGGATCGCCAGTACACCGCTGAACTGCTCAATTTTGAAGCGGTCTGTGAGAACTCGCTCGACGCCGTGTCGGATCGCGACTTCGCCATCGAGTTTTCTGCGGCCGCTTCGCTGACCATGACGCATCTGTCGCGCCTGTCAGAAGAGCTGATCCTGTGGATGAGCCCGCGCTTTGGCTTTATTGATATTGCTGATCGCTTCTGTACCGGCTCGTCGATCATGCCGCAGAAGAAAAACCCGGATGTGCCGGAACTGGTCCGCGGCAAGACCGGTCGCGTTAACGGCAACCTGGTGTCTCTGCTGACCCTGATGAAGGGTCAACCGCTGGCCTACAACAAAGACAATCAGGAAGACAAAGAGCCGTTGTTTGACACCGTCGACACGCTCTCTGACACCCTGCGCATCTACGCCGACATGATGCGTGGCATCACGGTGCGCCCGGACTGTATGGCCGCAGCCGTCAAGCAAGGCTACGCCACCGCGACCGACCTGGCCGATTACCTCGTCAAGAAGGGCCTGCCCTTCCGCGACGCCCACGAAGCCGTGGCACTGGCCGTGCGTTACGCCGAAGAAAAACGCAAGGACTTGTCCGAGTTGCAACTGGTCGAGCTGCAAAGCTTCTCGTCCTTGATCGAGGCCGACATTGCCGAAGTGCTGACCGCCGACGGCAGCATTGCCGCACGCGATCACATTGGCGGCACTGCGCCCAATCAAGTGCGTCTGCAGATTGGCAAGTGGCGTCAACGCCTGGGCGTCTGACCCCGGCCTGCCCTTGCCCCCAACAGGCCGCCTTTGCGGCCTGTTTGTTTTTGTCGCCCAACACCAGGACTACCCAGCATGAACACACCCGCCCCCGCCGATATCCAGTGGTCATGGTTTGAATTTGCCCAGTTTGATGCCCCCACCTTGTATGACTATCTGAAACTGCGTCAGGACGTGTTCGTGATCGAGCAAACCTGCATTTACCCCGATCTGGACGCCCTGGATCAGCCATCCTGGCACCTGGTGGGTAAACGTGATGGCAAGGTGGTCGCCGCCTTGCGCATCGTCCCGCCCGGCATGAAATATGCCGAGCCCTCCATCGGCCGTGTTGTTGTGGCGGCAGAAGCGCGCGGCGGCGGTATGGGTAAGCTGTTGGTGGCTGAGGGGTTACGCCAATCAGCCCTGTTGTGGCCCGGTCAGGGCAACCGTATTGGCGCGCAAGCCCACCTGCAAAAGATGTACGCCACGTTGGGTTTTGAAACCGTTGGCCCGGAATACGACGAAGACGGGATTGCACATGTGGATATGCTTTGGCGGGGTTAGGCCAGCGATCACCGCAGGTGGTTGGGGTGACGTTGCCTTGCCGTTGCCTCAGCCGTTGAAGTTGCCGTTGAAGTTGCCTTTGACGTTCTCCCCCTGTCGAGGACTTTTCCGATTGAGGGAGGGAGACCTTAGGCTCCCGACTGATTGAGGGCATCGCGGAGCGAAAAAGTCCGGGGGTCGCCTTTCTTTGGTTACTTTCTTTGGCGAAGCAAAGAAAGTAACGTGCTCCGGCCACCGCCGGTATCAAAACCAACCGCGCCGTCAGGCGCTAACACCCCAACACAGCAAACGGTGGATTGTCGCTACCGCTCCGAATCCACCCTACGCTCGCAACACGCCCTCCAACCCGGACTCCCGCCTGACGGCTCGGCTACGAAGTGGCTCTAATCGGTAAAAACTACCTGCGGCCTGCGGGTTGACACAGCCCCCCGCCACCCCGACCATAACCCGGTCAACAGCCTGCCCCCTCACCTCAAATGTCCACCTCCCGCCTTGAACAAGCCCGCCGCCTGCTCGCCATCGCCCAGACTGGCCTTGCCTACGGCAAAGACAAGTTTGATATCCAGCGCTTTGAAGAAGTCGCCGCCATCGCGCAGGCACAAATGGCAGAACTGATTGGCAACACCAAAGCCGAGGACGTCGCCCGCATCTTCATGCCGGAAGCCGGCTACGCCAATCCCAAGCTGGATGTCCGCGCCGCGGTCTTTCGCGACAACCGCATCATGCTGGTGCGTGAGATGAGCGATGGCCTGTGGACACTCCCCGGTGGCTGGGCCGATATCGGGCTGTCCCCCGCCCAGTGTGCCGAGCGCGAGGTGCTGGAAGAAGCCGGCTACGTGGTCCGCATTACCCGCTTGCTCAAGCTGATCGACATGAACCTGCACCCTCACCCGGTGATGCCGTTTCATATCTGGAAGCTGGTTTTTGAAGGCGAAATCACCGGACAAACCGCACCGGATGGTATTGAGACCGATGGCGTGGATTTCTTTGCCGCAGACGCCCTGCCACCGCTGTCAGAAGGGCGCATTCTGCCCGCCCAGATTGCACGCCTGTTTGCCTTGCGCCAAAGCGGCCAGACCGAGTTTGACTAAGGCGGCAGCGCCTGGAATGGACAGGGCCGGTCAATCAGGCAAAAATGCATGCTTTGGCGAAAACACAGCGTTCCGACATGCCCACCCTGCTTAGCGTCAACCTGAACAAGATCGCCCTGATCCGCAATTCACGCGGGCGGGATTACCCCTCTGTCGAACACTTCGCCCGGATTGCGCTGGAAAACGGCGCCAGCGGCGTGACCATCCACCCGCGCCCGGACCAGCGGCATGCCCGTAATGCCGACGCCATGGCACTGGCCGCACTGGTCAAAGACTTTGCCGGTGCAGAACTCAATATTGAGGGCTACCCCTCGCGTGAGTTTCTGGATGTCGTGCTGCAAGCACGGCCCGCGCAATGCACGCTGGTGCCCGATGAACCGGGCCAGATTACCTCCGACCACGGCTGGGATATCCGCAGCCATCTGACGTTTTTGCAAGAGGTCGTGGCCGAACTGCATGCGGCCGGGGTGCGTGTCAGCCTGTTTGTCGACCCGGACCCGGCGCAAGTGGCACTGGCCCCGCAAACCGGTGCAGACCGCGTGGAACTCTATACCGAAGACTATGCGCTCAAGCATGGCGAAGGCTCACACGCCAGCGTCATCGACAGTTATGTGCAGGCCGGCGCAGCCGCCAGCCAGGCCGGGCTGGGCCTGAATGCCGGGCATGATCTTAATCTGGATAACCTGGCCGATTTTCTGAGCGCGGTACGCGGGGTCAATGAGGTCTCTATTGGCCATGCCCTCACCGTCGAAGCGCTGGAGCAAGGCTACGCCAACGTCGTGCGCCAGTACGTCGCGATCTGCCAGGCCGCGGGCTAACGCATGCCGGCCACCGTCAGCCATGTCAGCCTGAGCACTGGCCACACGTTCAGCAAATCCAATACCGCTGCGATCCGGCTGCTGGCCGGGCTTGGGGTAGAGGGCGATGCGCATATGGGCGTCACGGTGAAACATCGCTCCCGCGTGGCGGCCGACCCGACGCAACCCAATTTGCGGCAGGTGCATCTGATCCACGGCGAGTTGCACGATGAACTGGCCGCTGCCGGCTTTACCCTGCAACCCGGCGAGATGGGTGAGAACATCACCACCCGTGGCATTGATCTGCTAGCGCTACCGCAAGGCGCCCGTCTGCACCTTGGCCCCGATGCCATCATCGAGATCACCGGCTTGCGTAATCCGTGTGGGCAACTGGATCACCACCAGCCCGGACTGACCGCCGCCGTACTGGGGCGAGATGCCCAGGGCAATTTGGTGCGCAAGGCCGGTGTCATGGGCATTGTGCTGGCCGGTGGCGCAGTCCGGCCCGGTGACCTCATCAGCGTGACCCTGCCGCCGCTACCGCACCGCAAGCTGGAACGTGTCTGAACCTGTAAAAACAAAACGGGCGCTGCGAACGCCCGTTTTCTGATGTCACCGTGTGGCTGGGGTTCAGGCGGCCAGGTCTGCCAGAACCGCTTCGGTGCTGCGCACATGAGACAATCTTGGAAAGATGGTCTGCATGGCAAAGTTGTGATGTTCGGCATTGGCACCGCTGCAGGCGTCCTCTGCCACGACCGCCGCATACCCGTGTTCCCAGGCCGCACGCAGGGTGGATTCCACGCCGATATTGGTCGAGATGCCAGCCAGCACAATGGTCTTGATACCGCGACGACGCAGTTGCAAATCCAGATCCGTACCGTAAAACGCACCCCACTGACGCTTGGTGATCTTGATATCCTGCTCGGTAACCGCCAGTTCGGGTGCAAAGATCATCCAGTTCTCCGGCAGGGCCCTGGCCGGAGACGGTTGATCTACCGGTTGTTTGAGCGCATCACCAAAGTCATCCGACCAACCCACACGCACCAGCACCACCGGCGCATTCAGTTCGCGAAACCGCTTTGCCAGTTGCGCCGCATGATCAACCACAGTTTGTGCACTGTGCGGACCGCCAGCAAACGGCAAGATGCCTTGTTGCAGGTCAATCAGCACCAGGGCAGTTGTTTTTGGATCAAGCATGTCGTTACACTCCGTCAATATGTGAGGGAAACCTCATAAAACACACCGAGTATATGAGGATGGACTCACAAAACGCAAGTGTCACCGCCAGACAGCCGCAGCGCGAGCGTGGCCGCCTGCGCGTGGCCGCACTGCTGGAAGCGGCTGACCAGCTCTTTGCCAGCAAGGGTTTCGAGGCCACGACGATGACTGAAATCGCCGCTCAGGCGGGTTCATCCATCGGTTCTTTGTACCAGTTTTTCCCCACCAAAGAACATGTAGCGGATGCCGTGCTGACCGATCACGCCGCCGACCTGTACCAGCGTATGGACCTGCTCACCCAACAGGCCACCCAATGGTCCGTGGCCGATACGGCCCGTCATCTGTTCACGGCGCTGATCCAGTTCCGCGCGGCTCATCCGGCCTTTGCCGTACTGGTGGAAGCGCGCGGCGCACCACCGGTGAAGGCCATGGGGGTACGGCAGAAAATGCGCGAACATGTGTTGGCCATTTTGCGCCTGAAAGCCCCTGACAAAACCGATGAAGCACTGGCCCCCGTCGCCGTGGTGGTGCTGCAAATCATGAAAGCGGCTGTGGCCTTGAACGGCGAAGAAGATCTGCCAACACGCCCGCAGGCACTCGATGAAATGCGCGAAATGCTGGTGCAGTGGCTGACCAGCCGGCTAAACCCCACCACCTGACAGGCCTGCCGACAAGGGGCAATGCTCACTATTCTGAGAATTGACCCCGGTCAACACGCCATTACGTATAAAACCCCAATATCTTGTGCCTGAGCCCACATCAACAACAAGATATTGAGGTACGCCGTGTCCAGTCAGCCCACCCATGTTCACAAGCGCGATGGTCGTATTGTCGGCTTTGATGCCAGCCGCATCGCCCGCGCCTTGCTTGCGGCAGCCCAAAACAGCGGTGAATTTGATGCCGCCACGGCCCAGAAGCTGACCGAGCGGATTACGGGGCGGCTGGCGCAGGCTGGCCTCACCAGCCCTGGCATCGAGATCATTCAGGATCATGTTGAAGAAGCCCTGCTAGGCGACGGCTACCTGAAGACCGCACGCGCTTATATCACCTGGCGTAGCCAGCACGCGCGGCTGCGCTCGGACGTGCGTACGGTGGTGGATGTTGAGGCCAGCATCAACGAATACCTCAACCAGTCCGATTGGCGTATTAACGCCAATGCCAACCAGGGCTGGAGCCTGGGTGGGCTGATTCTCAACACCAGCGGCAAGGTGATTGCCAATTACTGGCTCAACCACGTTTACCCACCCGAAATTGGCGCGGCGCACCGCTCTGGCGCCATCCATATCCACGATCTGGACATGCTGTCGGGTTATTGCGCTGGCTGGTCGCTGCGCCGCTTGCTGCACGAAGGTTTTAATGGCGTGCCGGGCAAAGTGGAGGCGACCGCACCAAAGCATATGTCGTCCGCCATTGGGCAGATTGTCAATTTTCTGGGCACGCTGCAAAACGAATGGGCGGGTGCCCAGGCGTTTTCGTCGTTCGATACCTATATGGCTGCGTTCGTGCGGGTGGATAAGCTGAGCTACACGCAGGTCAAGCAGTACATCCAGGAGTTAATCTACAACCTGAACGTGCCCAGCCGCTGGGGCACGCAAACTCCGTTTACCAATCTGACGTTCGACTGGACTTGCCCGGCAGATTTGCGGGAGCAGATTCCCTACGTGGGCGGTGTGGAGATGCCGTTCACCTACGGTGATCTGCAAACCGAAATGGATATGATTAACCGCGCCTACATCGAAGTCATGATGGAAGGCGATGCACGCGGCCGTGTATTCACTTTCCCTATCCCCACTTACAACATCACGCCGGATTTTGACTGGGATCATCCCAACACGGCCCTGTTGTTTGAGATGACCGCCAAATACGGTTTGCCGTATTTCCAGAACTTTTTGAACAGTGATCTGGAGCCGCACATGGTTCGCTCCATGTGCTGCCGCCTGCAACTGGACCTGCGCGAACTGCTCAAGCGCGGCAACGGTCTGTTTGGTTCGGCCGAACAAACCGGTAGCCTGGGCGTAGTGACCCTCAATTGCGCCCGCATCGGCCATGAGTTCAAGGGCGATGAAGCGGGCCTGTTTGGCAGGGTGGATGAATTGATGGAGTTGGGCAAACAAAGCCTGGAGATCAAACGCAAACTGATCCAGCGTCTGATCGATGGTGGCCTCTACCCGTATACGAAGCGTTATCTCGGCACGCTGCGCAACCATTTCTCCACGCTGGGCGTGAACGGCGTCAACGAGATGATCCGCAACTTCACGGCAGATCAGGACGATATCACCACCGCTTATGGCTACGATCTGGCCACGCGCTTGATGGACCACATCCGCGAAAACATGACCCGCTTCCAGGAAGAAACCGGCCACTTGTACAACCTGGAAGCCACGCCGGCCGAAGGCACCACCTACCGTTTTGCCAAAGAAGACAAACGCCGCTATCCGGATATTTTGCAAGCCGGCACAGAAGATCAGCCGTATTACACCAACTCCACCCAATTGCCGGTCGGCTTTACCGATGACCCGTTTGAAGCACTGGAACGCCAGGACGCGCTACAGCGCAAATACACCGGCGGTACGGTACTGCACCTGTATATGAACGAGGCGATCTCTTCGGCCGACGCCTGCCGGGCCCTGGTTCGCCGCGCGCTAACGCGCTTTCGGCTGCCGTATATCACGGTCTCGCCGACGTTCTCGATCTGCCCGAAACACGGTTATCTCAGCGGGCATCACGAGTTCTGCCCCAAGTGCGATCAGGAACTGCTGGCCGCCAAACCAGTTTGCTGCAACTAGCAGCGACGCGACCGGAGATTGCCACGGAATGCCGGTCGCGTTCTTTTTCTACCCACCTTGTTTTTTTTGGAGCATGCCATGAACGACCGCGCCACCCAGACCTTGATCGACACCGCCCAGTCCGCAATCCCTGCCCTCAAAACCGAAGAGCGCACGCGTTGCGAAGTATGGACCCGGGTGATGGGCTACCACCGCCCGGTATCCGCCTTCAATATTGGCAAACAGGGTGAATTCAAGGAACGCCAATTCTTCCAGGAACGGCCATGAATGCCGATGACCATCCACGCACACCGCCCAAACTGGGCGGTGTGGTGCCGTTTTCCAGCTGCGACTACCCCGGTCATCTAGCCTCTGTGGTGTTTATCTCTGGCTGCCCGTGGCGCTGCCACTACTGCCACAATCCGCATTTGCAGGCTCGGCACAAAGGCCCCACTACCCCTTCTTGGGATGACACCCTGGCCTGGCTGGCCACCAGAAAAGGCTTGCTGGATGCCGTCGTGTTCTGCGGCGGCGAACCGCTGGCAGAACACTGGCTGCCGCAGATGATGCAAGACAGCCGCGCTCTCGGCTTCAAAATCGCCCTGCACACTGGCGGAGCCTATCCGGCCCGCTTCAAGCAATGCCTGCCACTGCTGGACTGGGTCGGGTTTGACGTCAAAGCGCCCTTTGCCGATTACGAACAGGTCACACAGATCCGTAACAGCGGTCAGGCCGCGCGTGCCTCGCTGCAAATGCTGGTGGAAAGCGGCGTCCCCTTTGAGTGCCGTACCACCATCCACCCCGCCTTGCACAACCTGGATTCGCTACTGCAACTGGCCGGTACACTGGCCGTGCAAGGTATCCAGGATTTTGTCTTGCAACCATTTCGGGCGTCAGGCTGCAGTAGCGCCATGCTGCTGCAACAACCCGTACCGCCAGGCTGGCCGGACACCGCCATGTTGGCCCGGTTACGCCAATTGTTGCCCGGCACGCAAGTGCGTACGCATTAGTCACACTGGTTTTGGTGATTTGTATACACGGCATCATCCTCCCGGTAACGCTTTGATCTAAATCAAAATCAAACCAGAGGCAAAGCCGCAGACTCCCCGCTCTTAACCCGGAATCGCCATCACGGCGGGAGACTCACCCATGCTGCAACATGCTTTCAAACCACTGCTGATCAAAGGCAAAGCCTTGCTCCCTGTTGTTCAGGGTGGCATGGGCGTGGGTATTTCGGCGCACAAACTGGCTGGCGCGGTCGCCCGCGAGGGCGCTATGGGTACAGTCGCGAGCGTTGATCTGCGTCATCATCACCCCGACCTGATGGAACAGAGCAAAACCATCAAAGACCAGGCCGGTCTGGATGCGCTCAACTTCGAAGCGCTCACCCGCGAAGTACACCTGGCCAAAGCCACCGCCGCAGGCAACGGTCTCATCGCCGTCAACGTCATGAAGGCCGTCTCGGCCAACACCGACTACGTGCGCTGCGCCTGCGAAGCCGGTGCCGACGCCATCGTCATGGGCGCGGGCCTGCCGCTGGACCTGCCCGAGATCACGGCAGATCATCCGGAGATCGCCCTGGTCCCCATCCTTTCGGACAGCCGCGGCATTAGCGTAGTGCTGAAAAAGTGGCTCAAGAAAAACCGCCTGCCCGATGCCATTGTGATCGAACACCCGGGCCACGCTGGCGGCCACCTGGGCGCGACGCGCCTGGATGATGTCCACAACGAAAAATTCGGCTTTGATCGTGTGCTCAGCGAAACCCTGCAGATTTTCAAAGACCTGCAACTGGAAAGCCTGCGCATCCCACTCATCGTGGCCGGCGGCATCAACAGCCACGCCAAGGTTCAGCATTATCTGCAAAGCGGCGCCAGCGGCGTGCAACTGGGCACCGCCTTTGCGGTGTCAGAAGAAGGCGATGCCCACCCCAACTTCAAAGAAGTGCTGGCCAACGCGCGTGATGAAGACATCGTGGAATTCATGAGCGTGGCCGGCCTGCCCGCCCGCGCCGTGCTCACGCCCTGGCTCAAAAACTACATCAACCGTGAAGCACGCCTGCAATCCAACGCCAAAGCAGACCCGGCGCGTTGCACACAAGGCCTCAATTGCCTATCCGTCTGTGGCCTGCGCGATGGTCTGGCCAAGGTGGGGCAGTTCTGCATTGATCTGAAACTGGCTGCAGCCATGCGCGGCGAAGTAAATCGTGGCCTCTTCTTCCGTGGTGCCGACAGCCTGCCCTTTGGCAATGCCATCCGCCCGGTCCGCGAGCTGATCGACTACCTGCTCACCGGTCAAAACCCGGCCGGGCTCACCGCTGGCGTGGCTTAAGTTCAAGCGGGTCAGGGCGAATATAAGAGAAACCTGACGAATTACAGAAATTCCGGGTGACGATTTTTGTCACATCCGGGCACAAAGGCCGACGTGGAACCCCACGCCGGCCTTTGTTTTTGCACCACAATCCCGCCACTCGTCGCCGCCTGGCGTGGTTCTGCGGACATAAGCGCGTCGTGATTATGGCGTTTGCAATCAACCCGCCAGACCCCGGAAACGAAGAAGGGCCAGGCTCGAAAGCCTGACCCTTACTGTCTTTGGTGCCGTTGAAGTGAATCGAACACTCGACCTACTGATTACGAATCAGTTGCTCTACCAACTGAGCTACAACGGCGGAGCCAGCATTATAAGCAACTTTGCAACAGATACCAAGCCGGGCACAATGCGCCGGCGACTGTCATTCCGCTGGCATAGCTTTTGCTCTGTATTCGCTGGCGCGGTGCCACCGCACACCAACAAACAAATTTTCGGAGACTGAACATGCAACGCATGCAAAAGGGTTTCACCCTGATCGAACTGATGATCGTTGTTGCGATCATCGGTATTCTGGCCGCTGTGGCCATCCCGGCTTACCAGGACTACACCGTCCGCGCCCGTATCACTGAAGGTCTGGGCCTGGCTGACGCTGCCAAGGTGACTGTTGCTGAAAACGCTGCTAACGGCACTTCCTTGGGCTTGGGCTATAACGCTCCGGGTTCGACTGCCAACATCAACTCCATCACTATCGATCCCGCCAACGGCAACATCAACATTGCCTACACTGCCAAAGCTGGTAACAGCAACATTGTGCTGCACCCGACAGACTCCAGCACCACATCGTCGCTGGCCAGTGGCACCATCCCCGTTGGTGTACTGACCTGGGCCTGCACTTCTTCCGTTGGTACCGGTGTTGCTCAGAAATACCTGCCGGCACAGTGCCGCGGCTAAGCTTTAAATAGCTGTAGAAGTACTTCAGCTCTTCAAAACGCCTTCCTGTTATTCTGGAAGGCGTTTTGTCATCTGTTTAATCCCCCACCTGTTATATCGGCGAATGAAAACCAGCCTGCCCCCCACCTACGCAAGATTCGATGCTTTTGTGCATCCACTTAAACAATTGCCATTCTGGCTCTGGCTTGCGGTACTTTTCTGTGGCTGGCTGATTTCCCATCCTTATCTGGGCATTCGCCATGACGGTTTTCTTTATGCTGGCCAGGCACTCCGGTCAATCTATCCTGATCATTACGCAGGAGACTTATTTTTCCTGTACGGATCGCAAGATAGCTTCACCTGGTTTTCCTGGTTATATGGAAAAGTCATTTTGTGGCTTGGGTTGCCCAACGCCGCGCGGTCCATGATGTTTCTGGGGCAACTGGCCTGGTTTGGCAGCCTGACCTTCTTGCTACGTAGCATTTTCAAGCAATGGTCGTCCGTGTACCTTGGTTTGGTGCTCGGCATAGCACTGCTAACATATTATGGCGCAGCCACGCTATTCACCTCTGCGGAAGGCTTTTTGACGGCGCGGAGTTATTCCGAACCGCTGGTTATCCTGGGTATTGCATTGCTCGTCCGTCAAAAGACAGTTAGTTCACTAATTGTACTTGCCTTTGCTGCAACGATTCACCCCCTTATCGCTCTGCCCGGATTGGCAATCTGGTATGTTTCCCTCGCTCTAATCCTGCAAGACTCTCGACAAAAATGGGTCTACGCTGCGTTTACCCTTATTCTTGTCGCTTCAGTTGTACTGCTTGTCGTATTTAAAGTGCCTCCCTTTGGCAATCTGACGAAGAGCTACGATGGTGCGTGGTATGCGGTGACCTCAACCTGGACTGCCGACCTGTTTGTCTGGTTCTGGAAATGGAAAGACTGGGCGCCGGTGCTGGTCAACCTCGCGATTATCCTTCTTTATTTCCGCCTGGCCGAAGACGGCCCACTACGACGCCTGGTGCTCGCAAGTACTGCCGTTTTTATCAGCGCCATGTTGCTCACCTACATTGGCGCGGATGTACTCAAAAATGTCTTCATTGTTTCTTGTCAGCTTTGGCGCGCCCAGTGGGTCTGGAATCTGATTGTCCACCTCCTCGTACTCCCCTGGTTCTGGAGCAATCGTCACCGACTTGATCCGGTTTACTTCTGGGCACTGGCTTGTGCGGTGATCAGTTTATTTGCCCAGTACTACCCTTGGTCTTCCATATTGATCGGATCAAGCGTGCTATTAACCGTGTTTCACCGAGAAATTCATCTTGATCCGCGAATTCGAATTGCCATCAGTAGTGCGCTTATTGTTGGTGTTATTGCAGCCTTTCTAAATGAAAACTGGCTTCAACTGCCTTTGGTAGGAGGAATGTCCCCTTACTCCTATTATCAACTTCTATTTCCCAGGGCAGTTTCTTTATTTATCATTGCTGTTGCCCTCACTTTTTTTTGCCTCTCTCCAAAATCCGTCATACGCGGCCTTATTCTGACCGTGCTGATCGTACTCACTTTGCTCACTTGGGATAGGCGCCCGCTTTGGACTATTTACACTGAAAATATCGGTGACCGTAATCCGTTCAGCCACTATATTGGTAAAGATGAAGCAGTTCTCTGGGGCTCTTTCAACCCCTACCCCTGGATTATTCTCAATCGCCCCTCTTACCTCAACATAATGAGTGCTGCAGGCGTTCCCTTTACCAAGGCATTTGCACTGGAATACGTGCAACGCCGTCAGTTGGTTTACCACGCCGCAGATATCAAGGCATGCCAGGCTCACGGATACTCCGAAGATGACTGCGCTACCAATCTGATAGCCAGTTCACTCAAAGAATGTGATATCGATGACCGGTTGGCTTACCTGGTTACTTACTACCCGCTAGACGGAAAAGCCCTTGCGACCTGGACACCTCGAGTGCCGTTCGGCCCCGAGACCATTTACCTCTACCGCTGCAAAGATTATTTGCAGGGGAAAAAGAAAAAATGATCCCTGCCGAGCCAAACTTGCGTGCGCCAACGGGCCAGGAAACCTCTGCAGATTTCATGCTTGGCACTCAAGCGGCAGAGGGCTCATCCAGTAGCTTATCGAAGCCATGGTTCAATCGTGCAAGGCAAGCACTGAAAGCCTTGCCCGGCCAGATCCCCGAATGGCAACTCCTCGCCATTGCCATCATCGGCTGGATGTCTGCCCACTCCTGGCATGGCATCTATCACGATGGTGTACTTTACCTGGCGCAGGCGCTCTTGCACCTAAGCCCTGCAACGTTTGGGCACGATCTGTTTTTTGTTTTTGGTTCCCAGGACCAGTTCACCATTTTTGCCTCGCTGCAGGCCACGGCAATCAAGTGGCTGGGCGTGTCCAGATCATCGATCGGGTTGATGTTTGTCGCCCATTTGTTGTGGTTTGCCGGCTATTTGTTTCTGGCATACAGCCTTGGCTTGCGGCGGTTTGCGCTGTTTGCGGCCGGGTTGGCCGTCATCGCCATGCCTGGCGGTTATGGTGGCTACAACATCTTCACAATTTCAGAAGATTTTCTCACTGCCCGCAGCTACGCAGAACCGCTGACGCTGTTTGCATTAGGGCTGACTTTCCGTGGTCGCTGGAAGGCCGCGCTGGCCTGCTTTGCGTTGTCTGCGGCAGTGCATCCTCTGATGACGTTACCGGGTTTGGTCATGTTCGTCGTCTGGCATCTCACAGGGATGACGCGCGCTCAACGCCAGAAAGTCCTTCTCTGTGGTGTTCCTGTTTTGCTGCTCGTGCTGGTGGGTCTCTGCGCTTTACGGGTTGGGCCATTTAACAGCTGGGACGTTTTGTACGATCCACTCTGGCTGGCAGCCGCCAGGCGAAACACCGCGCAGTGCTTTTTTTCCCAATGGCGTCAGGCTGACTTTAATCTGCTGGCAGCGCAGTTGACCCTGACACTTTGCCTGCTGCGCGCCTTCAAAAATCCGGTAAACCAGCGTGTATTTACTGTGCTGGGTTTCATGGCGATTCCTCTGCTGGCACTCGCGGTGTTGGGTTCGGATGTCATCCATAGCGTACTGGGCACCTCACTGCAGCTGTGGCGTGGCATGTGGCTGGTGGTGGTATTGGACTGCCTTGGACTGATTTTGCTCTTCAGCGAAGCAGAACGCCCTGATTATCGCCATATCCTCACCCTGCAACTGGTGCTGCTGGCCTACCTTGCCCGCAATTTTCAGATCAGCTTGCTGTTTTGCATGCTGGGTCTGGAAATGTCTTATTTCCCTGGCGCGAACAAGATCCGCCCGTTTTTACAACGCGTCTACAATGTCATCATGATGACAGTGCTACTGATCGCGCTCAGTGCCGAGGCCGTAGCGCAGATCATCTATGACAAACACCTGTTTGCAAGCATCCATCTGACCGGGTTTTACCCACGTCTTTTAAGTGCCGTTTTCTGCCTGCTGGTATTACTGCTTTGCTACCTTGCGCGCAGGAACACGCTGCGTTTTGTCGTGTTGATTGCCAGTTTTGCGCTCGTACTCTTTGTCTGGGACCAACGCTCGGATTGGCAACACGCTACTGAAACGAACTCTGGGCAAAATCCATTCGACCAACATATTCCCCGCACGGCGAATGTGTACTGGCCCGAGTTCTTTCCCTATCCATGGGTGGCCCTGCAACGGGCCAGTTATGTTAGTGGCATGAGCGCCGCGGCCATTGTCTTTAACCGGGAACTGGCCATGGCATACAACAAACGGCAAACGCTGACCATGCAGGTTGCCCAGGCCAGATCAATCAAGGGGTGCGAGGGCAGCAACGACGCGCGGCAATGCATCGGGGATGCACAAACATTCCAGCTGCTTTGCCAAGCTGATCCGCAAATCAACTTTGTGGTGAGCTATGTTGACCTTCCAGGGTATGTGGTATCCCGTTGGTCTCCCAAAATCCCGGGTGCGCCGCAATCCATGTACCTTTACGACTGCTCGCATTTCCTGTCCGGATCAGCCCGATGAATTCGCTTTTCAAACAATTGCTGCGTTACGGCTTTGTCGGCGGCGCGGCTTTTGCGCTTGATTTCTCTACCCTGACGTTTTGCCGTGAAGTGTTGCATTGGGGAACCATTTACGCTGCCACAACCGGTTTTGTCGTCGGGCTGATACTGAATTACGTATTATGTTTGCATTTCGTATTCAGCAAGAATAATGCCGACAAGCATCCGCTTGAGTTCATAATTTTTGCGTCTGTCGGAGTCGCTGGACTATTCATCAATGATCTGGTGATCTACGGCCTCGCTGAAGCAGGGGTGGATTATAAAACCGGCAAACTGGTTGCCACTGCGGCAGTCTTCTTCTTCAATTTCTTTGGCCGACGGTATTTGCTGTTCAGTGAAAACAGCAACGTGCTCAACTGGCTGAGTAGTTTTTTTCGCAAATCCGACCTTCCTGAAACATGACCCAAAAACAAGTTGTGATCATTGGTGCCGGCCCCGCCGGTCTGACTGCTGCGCTGGAGTTGCTCCGCGCCAATCAGGGCTTCAAACCCATCGTGCTTGAATCCTCCGGTGATATTGGTGGCATTTCAAAAACCATCAATTACAACGGCAACCGCATGGATATTGGCGGACATCGGTTTTTCTCCAAATCTGACTGGGTCATGAACTGGTGGCAACAGATACTGCCCGCGCGCGGTGATGGCGGCGATGCGGTGATCTCTTACCAGAACAAACAGCGCAGCATTGATACGCAAGACAGCACGGATGATGATCGCCACATGCTGTTGCGCCCGCGGCTGTCGCGGATCTACTTCTTGCGCAGCTTCTTTGACTACCCGGTCAAAATGAATCTGAATACGGTGCGCAATCTGGGTCCGGTGCGGATTGCCCGGATTATGGCCAGTTATTCCAAAGCGCGCCTGAACCCGATTTCCCCCGAGAAAAGCCTGGAAGACTTTATCGTCAACCGCTTTGGCCGCGAACTCTATTTGACCTTCTTCAAGGATTACACCGAGAAAGTCTGGGGCGTACCGTGCCAGGAAATCAGCCCGGAATGGGGGGCCCAACGCATCAAGGGCTTGTCGATTACCGAGGCGCTCAAGCATGCGGCACGACAGATTGTTAAAAACGTAGCCGGTGGTGAGCAAAAAGAAGTCAAAACCAGCCTGATCGAGCAATTTCTCTACCCGCGTCTTGGCCCCGGCCAGATGTGGGAAGTGGTCGCAGAAAAAGTGCGCGAGCTGGGTGGTGAGATTCATTTCCACCACAAGGCCGTGGGCTTGAAACGGGAAGGCGACCGCATTGCCAGCGTCAGCGCGCGCAATACCCAAACTGGCGAAATCCGCGAGTTTGGGGCGGACCATGTCATCTCAACCATGCCGGTTCGCGAACTGGTTGCCGGTATCTCGCCCGCGCTGGGGGCCGAAGCGCAGCGGGTGGCCGCCGGCCTGCAATACCGCGACTTCATCACCGTGGGTGTGCTGGTGCGCAAACTGCGCCAAAACAAACATTCTTTGCCAGGCACCGCCAACAATCTGCTGCCGGATAACTGGATTTACATCCAGGAGCGCGACGTTAAACTGGGCCGGTTGCAGATTTTCAACAACTGGAGCCCGTATCTGGTCGTGGATGAACCCAATACAGTGTGGCTGGGCCTGGAGTATTTCTGTTCCGAAGGCGACGAGCTGTGGGAAATGCCCAAGGACAAGTTCTTTGAATTTGCCCAGGACGAACTCGTGAAGATTGGTCTGATCGATAAAGCCGAAGTGCTTGATGGCACCGTGGTGAAGGTAGAAAAAGCCTACCCGGCGTATTTCGGCAGCTATGACGAGTTTGACACGCTGCGTGAACAGATCGACCGGATTGGCAATCTGTTTCTGGTGGGCCGCAACGGCATGCACCGCTACAACAACCAGGATCACTCCATGCTGACCGCCAAGCTGGCAGTGGAATCGATCCTGACCGCCAATACCGACAAGGCCGCCATCTGGGCGATCAACGTTGATGACGAGTATCACGAAGAAAAATAAGTAATCGCTCAAGCAGGTAACCGTTTTGTCCAGAATCCAACGCGTACTGACGACCCTGGTGGCCCTTTATCTGGCCACTCCGGTCGTACTTTTCCTGCTGACCTGGTTACAACCGGCCTGGGGCCTGCCACTGGGCGCTCTGACGGTGCTGGGTTCCTGGCTGGCCTGGCGCAATGCCAGCCCGGACCACGTTTTCGGTCAGCCCGGAGAGCCTGGTTTTACCCACTTGCAATGGCTTGCAATTGTCCTGGTGGCGTTGATCTGGTCGGCATTGGGCGGAGCCGGGCACCTTTTCTACGCCAACTATTTCGATTGGCATGTCCGCGATGCGCTGCTAATGGACCTTGCGCGCCACCTGGGTCCGATCGGCTTCAAGCTGTCTTCCCAGAATGCGGTCTGGCTGTTGCGCTGCCCGCTCGGCTATTTTCTGGTGCCCGCCCTGGCCGCAAAACTGTGGGGTGAACAGCTGGGTCAGCTGTTCTTGCTGGCCTGGACCTTCCTGGGGGTATTCCTGTTTCTCTCGCTGGCCGCCTCATTGCGTAGCGGCTGGCGTCACGTCACGCTGACCCTGTTGATCTTGCCCCTGTTTGGCGGGATGGACTGGCTAGGCGGCTGGATACTTGCCCATCCGCTGCCGCTATTTTCTACCGTACATCTGCAATGGTGGGCGGGGCTATTTCAGTACTCCTCGGCCTCCACCCAGCTTTTCTGGGTCCCCAATCATGCTTTGCCGGGGTGGTTACTGGCAGCATGTCTTTACCTGCATTGGCATAACCCGAAAGCCATACGCACGATTCCGTGGTGGATTGCGGTAATGCCACTGTGGTCTCCGCTAACCACAATCGGCGTCATTCCGTTGCTGGCTGTCTGGTTCTTCAAACATGTCCGGCACAACCAGGCCACCCTGTTTGCGGGTGCCGGTGTTGCACTTTGCCTGCTGCCCCCTGCAATACTGTGCGCAGCTTATCTGACGATGGATTCTGCCGGCGTACCCAGCAACTGGACGATGCAGGCGCTGCCCTTCGCGCAATGGTTACGCCTGTATGGTGCTTTCATCTCGCTGGAGTTTGGCATCCTGTGGGTGCTGTTGCTGCGCACACGCCGCGAAGCGTTGTTACTCACTTCGGGCATCATCTTGCTTGTGCTGCCGCTATACCGGCTTGGGCTGGCCAATGATCTGGCCATGCGGGCATCGATTGCCCCGCTGATCATTCTGGCCCTGTACGCTGTGGAACGGCTGGGCAATAGCACAGCGAACGGTGTGGCGCACAAAAAGGGCCATCATTTGCTGATCGCCGTGCTTTGTCTTGGCGCGATCACCGGCTTGCATGAAATTGCACGGGCGCTCGTTCTGCCCAGATGGAATTCCCCGCCATATGCCAATACATTTGTTGAGACTAGCGGTGTAGCCCATTATTTTGCGCGCATTGATAACGGCTTTTTATCTACAAAACTGGCACCTGGCACCATCATTCAACTGCAGATACAGCCAGTCAACGCTGCGAAAGCAGCTGCGCATTAATGTCTTAACGCGGACCTGAGTCGTGCCCGGTCCGCACCACAAAAACAAAACGCGACATCAATACGTACGACAGCACGACCAGGGGCGGGGTCAGAATCACTTGTGCCGGCAAGGCCCCCCAATGCGGAACCAGCCAGTGCATTGACAATAAATTGATCCCGTAAACCATCAGGTAGGCCAGTACAAAGCGTGGCAGCCGGCGTGCGTCCAGGCTACGAAACACCAGTCCACCAGTCGTGAAGAAATTGAAAACGATGCCGGACAAATTGCCGATCAAGATCGCCAGCCAGACCGCCGCCCCCAGCTTGAACGCCCCAATGTAGACCAGCAGGCCAAAGAGTGTATTGAGGCCGCCGACAAACAGGAATTTGATAAACCGATACAACGTTCAACCCCACACCGCCCTGTCCCCGGACACGCCGGGGCCAGGTGACTGATTAGCGGATAAGCTCAGCGCCCACTTTCGTGCTCTTGCCGTGACGGATCAACGACTCCCGGATCAACCGTGGGCGACCTTTGACCTCGACCATAATCTTGGCGATGTACTCCCCCACGAGGCCAATCGCAAAGAGATTCAATGAGCCGAACATCAAGATGGAAATCAACAGCGTGGTGATACCACGCGGCGCGATGTCCGGTACCAGCAGGCGCAGCAATGCGACAATGACTGCTGCCACGGTCGACAGTGCCAGCGCGGCCAAGCCTCCGGTGGTCAACATGGTCAGGGGCACATTGCTGAACGAGAAAATGCCTTTCTTTGCCCAGTCGATATTCTTGATCAAATTATTGGTTGATACGCCGAACATGCGCTCTGGCCTGACGTAGTCCACCCCGGTTTGCTTGAAACCCACATAGGCGCGCAAGCCGCGCAAGAACAGATCACGCTCTGTGCAATTGAGCAGCCAGAACACCACGCGCCGGTCAATCAGCGAAAAATCGCCAGCATCCAGCGGGATTTTCACATAGCTGAAGGCGGCAAACACGCGGTAGAACGACTTGTACATCAAGCCCCAATGCCACGGCATATCACGCTTGATGCGTCGCCCATAGACTACGTCAAACCCTTCCTCCCACTTGCGGTAAAAGTCTTCGATCAACTCAGGCGGGTCTTGCAGGTCGCCATCGAGCAACACCACTGCGTCCTTGCTTGATAACTCCATCCCGCTGCGGAAGGCCATTTGTGACCCGAAGTTACGGGCATGGGTAATACCAATGACTTTGGGATCTTCCTCGCTGATCCGGCGGATGACTTCTGCGCTGTCATCAGGACTACCGTCATTCACAAAAATGATCTCGTAATCGATCCCGATCTTCTGGAAAGTCCGGGTTAGCCGTTCATGCATGAACGGGATTGCCTGGGCATCCTTGTAACAGGCGATGATGGCTGAGACGCTGCGGCGCGACCGGATGGTCGCCATCTTGCTGCCCGTGGCAAATTGCTCTTGGGTCAGCGTCTTTAACCAGTCGCCCATGCGCTGCAGGCCCACGCGCAGGGGCGTGCCGGCCTTCCAGCCGATCAGTTTGTCAGCCAGCGATGGGTCCGCATACCAGTCTGGCAAATCCCATGACCGGCCTTGCATGGTGCCAAACCGCGGCTCCGCATTCACCGCAAATTGCGTCACAACTTCCTGGGCCAGTTCGGCAATCGTGGTCTTGGTCCCCGAGCCAATATTGAGACTTTCGCCGTAGAGCACGGGGTTCATTTTGGCCGCGGCCAGAATAAAGGCCTCACAGGCATCATCAACATAGACAAAGTCGCGGGAGGTTCTGGCATCGACAAAGTCGGGCAAGGTACCACGCAATGCGTGATTGACCACATTGGGCATCAAACGCGAGGTGTCCTCCAGCGGGCCATAAATGGAATACAGCCGCAAATTAACGCACGGAAATTGCTTGTGCTTGCCCATATAGGCAAGAAAGCTGGCCGTCGCAATTTTCGAAACAGAATAATCGCTGTTAGGCTTACCAGGGTCATGCTCAGCGGGTGCAGCGCTATTGGTTCCGTATTCGGAAGAACTGCCAGCATGAATGAAAGCCGAGATATTGCGCTCGGCCAGCAGTTTGACCAGATTGGTCACTGCCAGGAAATTGGTTTCATAAACCAGATGCGCATCCTTTTCAAAGGAATACGCACCATAAGCGATACAGTCAAAAACAGTTTGCGGATCAACCGTATTAATCAAATGGCGCACGGCAGCCATGTCGTTCATATTGGCTGCTGCAATCTTCTCGTCGGGCACATTGGCCAGGCGCCAGTTCTTTGATTGTTGCACCACGCCAATCACATCGGGCCTGACGCGCAAGATCATGCGCAACAGATTGGCACCAATGAAACCTGAGGCCCCTGCCACAAGAATCGGGCCTTTAAGGGACTGGATATACTGATCTGATACCGACATGACCGGGTGTTCCATGCTCATTTTTTGCCAACGACCCATCGTGGCAAAACGGGATTACAAACAAGCCCATCTGGAAAAACGGGCATCCAGCACGTATCTGCTGCCAGCGGATGCTGGCCTGACTCATTCAGGCTGAAAACGTTTCTGTTTGATATGTACTTAGTGGGTGCTCTGGCGCGCAAACCGCAGGGCCAGGCAACAGCGGGTTATATCACATCGCTTATGGTCCTGTTGCCACCGCAAAAACCAATAGCCCGGCCCTGTATTTCACCGCGCAGGTGGCGTCGCAAAATTCTTTCAGGGCTTCCTGGCGACGACCATCAAATTGCCGACATTCATGGCAATCTTGTGATCGGCCAGGCCCGTACGTTTAATCAACTTGTCCACCGCTGTCCGCAATCCACCGGGTAATGGCAGCAACTTGCACCAGTATTCCAGGCGATAGCGATTACGGAAACTCTGGCAATCCACCTGCACAAAGCCCGCTTTGTTGAACAATGTCGTGACACTGCGGCTGGAGAAAAGCTGCAAATGTTCAATATCAACTATGGGTGAGCGACGACCCAGAATCCTGTTATTCCAGGCGCGCCAGTCGTGTACCACAACGACCATCACGCCCCCGGGTTTAAGCAGGCCGTAGCATGCATTGACCAATGCCGCCGGATCATGCACGTGCTCCAGGGTCATGAAGCATGAAATCAGTGCGAACTGTTCCGAAGCAAAACTGGCGGGATCAAACAAACCCATACGAATGGATGGCCGGATATCCTCATCGGCGGCGCTGATAGCGGCTGGCGAAGGCTCTATGCCAACCAACCCCGTAAATCCGCGTTGCGCCATCTGCTGCAAGAAGGTCCCCGTACCGGTTCCAATGTCCAGAACGCCATCCTTGTCCGTCACCGTCGCCAGCGCGGACTCCAGCGTCAGCGCGTAAGACGCCGCAGCGTCCCGCGCTTCTTCACTCGAGTCAAACTGGGCCTCATGGTAAGCCTCGCCAGTCTCTGCCGCGTCCCCGGATTCGCAGGCGTAAACCACGTCGCAACGCAAGCAGCGCACCAGTTCATGAGACATGAACTCCGGTACTTTGCGCGAGGCAAACGAGAGCGCGTTCAAACGCGCCGGATCTATGTTTCTGGGCGTAAACAGCTTGCTTTCCTGTTTACCTGCTCCACATACCGGGCAGGTGCGCGGTACCAGCTTGCTGCGAGCCGGGGCATTCAGTGCGCCAGTTATTTGTTCAACAGATGACATGATTATTGCTTTCCTGATTGCCTGGCGAGGGTACGTGTTAATTTGAGTCCGTTTTGAACGGAATAGATATAAACGCCTGCAGACTCACGGGCGCTTTGCGCGCCGGGCTTTGACAAAATACCCCAACGGATCTTCCTTGCCGCCCGCGCCCAAGGCCAGAGATGCATGCGCAGCCAGCATGAAGCCGGCGGTCAGCACACCACACAACAACCCTGGCACCCAACTCCACAGCAGCGTTTTTTTTCTTGCCGGGCGCAACAACCGTACGGTCAGTACGAGCAACTTGTTGGCAATCACACAAACGTCGTTGCCACGCTCTTCGATCACGATCTCGGTAAACCCCGCCTGATCAAGCAAGGCGTGCAAACGTTCCGGAGTAAATCGGTGGTAGTCATGCGGAATATGATGGCGACGCGCGGACCAGGGTACCGTGAGTAGCAGCGTGGCGGAGTCTTTCAGGACGCGCGCCAGTTCGGCTATCAGCGCCTCCGGGACCGGCACATGCTCCAGTACTTCGCTGCAAAATGCGGCATCAAAGTGGGCATCGGCAAAGGGGATGGTGTTGCCATCGTAGTAAATAACATCACTACCAGCCCGGCTCATGCCAAATTCATCGGCGTTTTCAACATCAATACCCACATAGCGCGCGTGCACAGGCAACCACTCCCGCCAGGGCGACTGGCCGGCACCGACATCCAGCACGGTGCCGGACAACTGCCCTAGCGCCGGCTGCAGTACTGAGCACACGGTATCAAGCTGCAAATCAAAAAACCGGCGGATTCTGAAAAGGATGGGGTTCTTTGACGGGGGTTGAATGGCAACGGGCTGGAATTGCTCAAGCGGTAATTGTTTTGCCATGGCAAAGGCTGTTCAATTTTTCAGGTACATCAATAGGTATCAGCGCGCGAGAAATGATCCCGCTGATCAGTTTTCAAGCAGCGCCAGCAAGGTTTTTGCATCCAGACCGGATTGTTCCCGCAGCCAGCTTTGCGAGCCATAGCGTTCATAGTGGTGTGCTTTGGCAAACAGATGTGTCAGGCGTGCAGCAACACCCTGCCCCAGCAAGCACATCGCTAGTTGCGAGCCCACGCCACCTTGCTGCACATGTTCTTCAGCCACGACGATGCGCCCAGTGCGCTTGATCGAGGCCAGCAATGCCGCAGGCAACGCGTCAGACACCACCGGCAGTTCTGCCAGCGCCCACAAGGCCGGACGGCTTCCCTGCGGCAGGTTCTGGATTGCCGCAATATAAGTGCCTGCCAGTGGGCCGACTGCAACGACCGGCGGACCATCGCCCTCAACCAGCAAACGCCAGGTACTGTAATCAGGTACGCTCCAGCCCGCGGGGGGCTCACCGCGGCCTAACCGCAGATAGGCAGGGCCAGCCGTGTAGTCGCCGGCCAGGTCAATGACGGCCGGCACATCTTCATCAAACACCGGCACGAAGACCTTCATTGCCGGGAGGGTCAGCAGGATACCGTAGTCTTCAATGGCGTGATGAGTTGGCCCCATGACGCCGTAGCCATAGCCGCCGCCGTTGCCTACCAGCTTCACCGGCAGCTTGTGGAATGCGACATCGTTGCGGATCTGTTCAAAGGGGCGCGCGTAACAAAACGGCGCAATGCTGTAGGCCCAGACATCCAGCCCCAGACGGGCCATACCGGCAGCCACAGTCACCATGTTCTGTTCGGCCACACCGGCGTTGATAAAACGCTCGGCCAGGCGCTCCTGCAGGGGTTCCAGCGCCATAAAGCCTAGATCGCCCGTCAGGAACACCATCTCCGGGCTTTGCGCCCGGGCCAGCAAAGCATCGCAAAATTGTTTTCTCATCGCGCTGACAACTCCTCACGCGCCTGTGCGTAACGCTCTGGATTCAACGGCAGGTAATGCCATTCCATGCGGTTTTCCATAAACGAAACACCGTGGCCTTTGGTGGTGTCCAGCACCAGTATCCGTGGCCGGCCGTTCGTGGGGGTGGCCAGGGCACTGCGGATGGCGGCAAGGTCATGCCCTGGGGCCGGGATGATCTCGGCAGCGAAACCCGCCAGACGTTCTGTGAGGGGTGCCATCGAGGCGACATCGGTCGTATTGCCAAACCCTTGCAAGCGATTGTGGTCCACCAGCACCGTCAGGTTGCCCAGTTTCTGGTGGCAGGCAAAAATCAGTGCTTCCCAGGTGGAGCCTTCTTGCCACTCGCCATCTGACATCAGGCAAAACACATGACCCGGCTTTTTTTGCAGCCGCAATCCAAGGGCAGTGCCAGCAGCCAGCGATAAACCGTGCCCGAGGCTGCCGGTTGCAAACGGGATATCTGCAATACCGTGCGCCGGCGGATGCCCTGGTAACAGCGTATTGTCCTTGTGGAAAGTCTTCAGTTGCTCATCAGCAATCCGGCCAACACTCCACAAGGCAATATAGAGCGCGCCCGCCGCATGTCCTTTGGACAGGACAAAATGATCCTCTGCGCCGATATATTCCCGAAAAAGCACGGCCATGGCATCCATCGCAGAAAGATTGCCGCCGATATGCCCCACTCCGCTTTCAAAGTGCATTTGCACAAGACGCAGCCGAATTTCCCGCAGGCGGGCCGGATTGAGTTCAGGAAGTGCTGTCATGGGTACTTTATTACTTGAAATGACTTATGGAACGACCAGTTTTGCCTGCTTTGGCGGACGGACAGCTCACCCATTGCAGCGCAATACAGCGAAAGGTATCACGAAGCTCAAAATACAGTCTGTCTGGCTTACAAACGTCGGTAAACAAGCAACAGCAGGAAGGCAATGGGGCTGCTGCTGAAGTCCGTCACCGGTGGCCGGCACGATTGGGCGGATTTAGCTGAGTACAAAACAAAACTGGCCGCATGAGCGCGGCCAGTTTTGTACTCCTGCAGATACCAGGTTCAGAGCCCGGAAATATCCTTCGCGCCCCAGTGCGGGAAGTACTTGCGTACAAGGCCATTCATTTCTACCTCAAACGCACGCAGACGCTCCAGTTCGCTCATGCTGGCGATGGCGTCATCGACCTGTTCTGCGGCCGCTTCTGCAGCACCTACGATCATGCCGGCAGCCGCTGTAGCGTTAGTCAATCGGTCAATGATGATGAAACCGCCAGTGCCACGGCACAGCGTGTAGGCATCGAAGACTACCGGCGCAGTGGTATCAATGGTGACAAGGGCGATCTCGTTCAGCCCCAGTTTTTCTGCCGGGCTGTGCGCCAGGGTGTTGACGTCAATGCGGTGGCGGATTGTGCGCACGCGACCATAGACACTCTTGCCGGCCAGTTTGAACTGGTATTCCTTGCCGGCCTGCAGCGGGGATTCGTTCATCCAGACCACGTGGGCGTCGAAGGACTGGCTGACCTGGGGTTGCACATCGCCGGCACGGATCAGCATATCGCCACGGCTGACGTCGATTTCGTCTTCAAGCGTGAGGGTAATGGCCTGACCGGCATAGGCAATCGCCTGGTCGCCTTCAAAGGTGACAATCGCTTTGACCTTGCTGGCTTTACCCGATGGCAGCGCCAGCACGGTTTCACCTGGCATGATCTGGCCAGCGGCGATCGTGCCGCAGAAACCACGGAAATCCAGGTTGGGGCGGTTGACGTACTGCACTGGCAGGCGGAAGGCGTCCAGCCGCGCGTCGCGGGTGATCTCGACGGACTCCAGCAAGTTCATCAGCGTGCCGCCTTCGTACCACGGCGTGCGCTCGCTGGCACTGACGACATTGTCGCCACGCAGGGCAGAGATTGGCACGAAGCGGATGTCAGCGATATCCAGCTGATTGGCAAAGGTCAGGTATTCGTTGCGGATTTCATTGAAGCGCGCTTCAGAGAAGTCCACGAGGTCCATCTTGTTGACGGCGACCAGCACGTGCTTGATCCCCAGCAGCGACACAATATAGCTGTGGCGGCGGGTTTGGGTCTGCACGCCGTAGCGGGCGTCAATCAGGATGATGGCCAGATCGCAGGTCGATGCGCCGGTGGCCATGTTGCGGGTGTACTGCTCGTGCCCCGGGCAATCGGCAATGATGAATTTGCGCTTGTCGGTGCTGAAGTAGCGGTAGGCCACGTCGATGGTAATGCCTTGCTCGCGCTCGGCTTGCAGACCGTCGACCAGCAACGCCAGATCGATCTCTTCATCGGTGGTGTTGTACTTTTTGCTGTCTTTGGCGATGGCGGCCAGCTGATCTTCAAAGATCAGCTTGGAGTCATGCAGCAGGCGGCCGATCAGCGTGGATTTGCCGTCGTCGACGTTGCCACAGGTGATAAAGCGCAGCAGGTCCTTGTTTTCGTGCTGTTTCAGGTAGCCGAGGATGTCGCTGGCGATCAGGTCAGATTGGTGAGACATGGTTTATCCAGTAATTCTGTGACGCATCATGCGGTCAAAAACGAGAGCGACTGCGCGGCGCGCGTCGGCAAAAATTCAATCACGCGGTAACGGGCCGCGCCGGCAATGGCAAAGGGGTCATCCATGGCAATGGCTTCGATGGCGTCGCGTGAACTGGCCCGCGCCAGGATCACACCACCCGTGCGCGGCTCTTGCCGGCCGGAAAGCAAAAATACGCCACTGGCGTAGTGCTTTTCCAGAAAGGCAATGTGTGCCGGAATCAGTGCATCGATTTCTTCCATCGAGCGCACGTATTCGAGCAGCAAGACAAAGGTAGCCATGGCCATGAACGGTCCCAAGTTTAGTTGAGCGGTGCCTGCGGCCCGGTGGGCAAGGCATGCGAAACGCAGACAGTACAACCAGTACGGCAAGTGAGCATAACGCTGACCACCGGGTTGCAGGCGCCGCTCAGAAGTAGCCTTCCATTTTTTTCTTCTCCATGGAACCGGAGGAGTCATGGTCAATCACCCGGCCCTGGCGCTCACTGGTTTTGGTCAGCAGCATTTCCTGGATGATCTCGGCCAGACTCTGGGCGTGCGACTCTACGGCGCCGGTCAGCGGGTAGCAGCCCAGCGTTCTGAAACGCACCCACTTGGTCTCGATACTGGCTTTCTGTTCTGGCGTCAGATATTGCAGGATACGATCATCGTCGATCATCACCAGCGTGCCATTCAGGTCCACCACCGGGCGTTCGGCCGCAAAGTACAGCGGGACGATCTCGATGTTTTCCAGGAAGATGTATTGCCAGATGTCCAGCTCAGTCCAGTTGGAGAGCGGGAACACGCGGATGGACTCACCCTTGTCGATGCGCGAGTTATAGATATTCCACAGTTCCGGGCGCTGGTTCTTCGGGTCCCAGCGATGATTCTTGTCGCGGAAGGAGTACACGCGCTCTTTGGCGCGGGACTTTTCTTCGTCGCGGCGCGCGCCACCAAAGGCGGCATCGAAACCGTATTTATCCAGCGCCTGTTTCAGACCCTGGGTTTTCATCACGTCGGTGTGCTTGGCGCTGCCGGCGGTGAACGGGTTGATGCCGGCTTTGACGCCTTCTTCGTTCACGTAGGTAATCAGGTTCCAGCCTTCTTCCCGCTGCTTTTCACGCAGTTTGTACATTTCCTGGAATTTCCAGGTGGTGTCCACGTGCATGAGCGGGAACGGCGGCTTGCCAGGGAAAAACGCCTTCCGGGCCAGATGCAGCATGACGGCGGAGTCTTTGCCGATGGAATAGAGCATCACCGGGTTTTCGAATTCGGCGGCCACTTCGCGGATGATGTGGATCGACTCGGCTTCCAGTTGCTTGAGGTGAGTCAGCCTCGCTTCGCTAATGCCTGTCATTGCTGCTTGCTATACCTGAGTGGATTTGCGCATGGGCGCTGTTCTGGGTGCATCGCGGACGCAAAAAGCCCGCTACGACACGGTAAGCGGCTGAATGTACCGGAACGACTGGTATCAAGAAAGATTCAATCGTTATAACGATATGGAAATGCCGCTGCAGAGGGCGTCGTTGCTGGGTTTGGGTGTTTTGTGGCTAGCGCCGTATATCGGACTATGACGCGCGATCATTGTCGTGCCCTGATCACTTGCGAGCGAACGAGGACCTGTGGAGAGCAGTAAACCATTCATGCGAACAGAGGGTTTGCGGGTTTGGTGTTGCTGTTGCTTTTGACCTGCCTCCCCTCCGGCAGCGCCGAGCACCGCAGTGAGGGCCGGGGTTTCGGCGTAAGGGTGTTTGAGCGAAGCGAGTTCCTGGAGCCAGCCGGCCCTCACGAGAAGCGCAGGGAACCCGAAGGGCGCTGTCGCAGGGTCGCCTTTCTTTTGGTTACTTTTCTTTGGCGAAGCAAAGAAAAGTAACGTGCTCCGGCCACCGCCGGCATCAAAACCACCGCGCCGCCAGCCACTAAAAACCGCCTTTCCCCAACAACCCTACCCCTTGCGGGCATGCGCCCACACAATCAACGCCACGCCGCCCAAAATCACCGCCATCCCGCCCAGCAGCGGCAGGCTGATCGCCTCGCCGGCAAAGGTCGCACCCAGTAACACGGCCACCACCGGGTTCACATAGGCATAGCTGGTCGCCAATGCGGGCCGGGAATGGTTGATGACATACACAAACGCGCTGTACGCCACGATAGAGCCAAACGTAATCAGATACAGCAGCGCGCCAAGGCTGGCCGCTGGCACATGCGCGGGCAGGTGTTCACCCAGCGCCTGACTCATGATGGATAACACCACGCCGCCGCCCAGCATTTGTACAGCTGCAGACATCCCGCCCTTGGGCATATCCAGCCGGCGCTGCAAAATGGTCGCAAACGACCAGGTGGCGGCGGCAATGATCACCAGGATCACCCCGCCGGGGCTGGCGGCGGCAGAGGCATCCAGATTCAGCAACACCACCCCGGCCAGCCCCAGGCCCACGCCCAGCCACTCCAGCACTTTGGGCCGGGTACCAAACATCCAGCCAAACACAATGGCAAACACCGGGCCACTGGCGACCAGCAAGGCGGCAAGGCCGGAAGAGACGCTTTGTTCTGCCAGGCACACAAAGCCGTTGCCGACACTCATCATCATGGCGCCAATGATGACCCCGTTACGCCACTGGCGCAGGCTGGGCCAGGCCACACCGCGCAAACGGAACCAGCTCAGCAACAACGCACCGGCGGTGGTCATGCGAATGGCGGCCAGAATCAGTGGCGGAAACCCGGTAAGGCCAATGCGGATCGCCAGATAGGTCGAGCCCCAGACCACGTAAACAATAAAGAGACAGAAAATCAGGGCGGAGGAACGCGGTTGCGGCATGAAGATAAACCAGAGAACCCGGCAGCAGGATCGCTACAGCGGGTCCGCCATGATGCGCTTTATTGCCATTGCCCGCAGGGTACAGCCGGCCTTGAAAAACGCCACAACAGCCTGAACCTTGATTTCAGACCAGTTAGAAGCATCAAGGATACGGATACCCACCATGACGACCATGACCCCGCACGAAATCGTGCATGAGCTGGATAAACACATCGTTGGCCAGAAAGACGCCAAAAAGGCGGTGGCGATTGCGTTGCGCAACCGCTGGCGCCGCCAGCAGGTGGCCGAGCCGCTGCGCCATGAAATCACCCCCAAGAATATTCTGATGATCGGGCCGACCGGTGTGGGCAAAACCGAGATTGCCCGCCGTCTGGCCAAGCTGGCTGACGCGCCGTTTATCAAGGTGGAAGCCACCAAATTCACGGAAGTGGGCTATGTCGGCAAGGACGTCGACAGCATTATCCGGGACCTGACCGAGATCGCCGTCAAGGGTGCGCGTGACCGTGCCATGGCGCGCAACCGCGTGCGGGCCGAAGACGCCGCTGAAGACCGGATTCTGGATGTACTGGTGCCGCGTCCACCCAAAGGCCCGTTTGGGCCAAACCCGGAGCTGGACGACGCGGGCAAGGAAACCCGCCAGAAATTCCGCAAAATGCTGCGCGAAGGGCAGTTGAACGAGAAGGAAATCGAGATCGAAATCGCCGCTTCTGCGCCGACCATGGATGTCATGGGCCCGCCGGGGATGGAAGATTTCACCAGCCAGTTGCAAGACATGTTCAAGGGCGCCATGGCCGGCAAGACCAGCACCAAAAAGCTGAAGATCACCGAGGCCATGAAACTGTTGGTGGAAGAAGAATCCGCCAAACTCGTGAACGAAGAAGAAGCCCGTGCCGAAGCGCTCAAAGCCGTGGAACAGAACGGCATTGTGTTTATCGACGAGATCGACAAGGTCACCAGCCGGGCCGAAGGTGCGGCCGGTGAAGTCAGCCGCCAGGGCGTACAGCGGGATTTGTTGCCGCTGGTGGAAGGCACCACCGTCACCACCAAGTACGGCATGATCAAGACCGACCACATCCTGTTCATTGCCTCGGGTGCATTTCATCTGGCCAAGCCGTCTGATCTGATCCCGGAACTGCAAGGGCGCTTTCCGATTCGTGTCGAGTTGTCCTCGTTGTCGGTAGATGATTTCAAACGCATCCTGACCGAAACCGATGCCTGCCTGATGAAGCAGTACGAAGCGCTGCTGGCAACGGAAGGCGTGCAGCTTTCGTTCAACGACGAAGCCTTGCACCGCATTGCCGAGATTGCCTGGAGCGTGAATGAGCGCACCGAGAATATCGGCGCGCGCCGGCTCTCTACCGTCATGGAAAAGCTGCTGGAAGACCTGTCTTATGAGGCGAAATCCGGCGCAGTGCAAATTGATGCCGAAGCGGTGAATACCAAGCTGGGCAAGTTGGTGGGTGACGAGAATCTGTCGCGCTATATGTTGTAATGCGGTCACTGCTGACCAATAAAAAAGGCGCCTTCATGGCGCCTTTTTTGATGGGTGTGTGGTTAGCGGGAAATAATCAGCTTGAGTCCCAGCCCGACAAAGATCGTCCCGGCAATGCGATCCAGCCACAAACCCGCCCGGGGGCGGCGATTCAGCCACTGCCCTACCGCGCCCGAAAAATACCCCAGCAAGCCAAACAGCACCGCGGCCTGCGTGGTAAAGATCAAACCCAGCTGCAACGTTTGCAATGCCACGTTGCCGTGGCTGGCAATCACAAACTGCGGCAAGAAGGCGAGGAAAAACAGCACAACTTTCGGGTTGATGGCATTGGCAAACAAACCTTTGCCAAACAGTCGCCACGCCGAATCCTTAAGCGCATTCTCTTGCGCAACCTGCGCCCCACCCCGGCTTTTCAGAGCCTGAATCCCCAGCCAGACCAGGTACAGACCGCCTGCCACCTTGAGCGTGGTAAACGCAAGCGGGCTGGCGGCAATCAAGGCACTGATGCCCAGTGTGGCCAGTACGGTGTGGCTGATGCAGCCCAGCGCGCAACCCAAACCAAACGCCATGCCGTTTTTGCGGCCTCGGGAGATACCGATCCCCAGCACCATCAGGTTATCCGGCCCGGGCGAGACGGTAATGAGCATGGCCGCGGCCAGAAAGCCGAGGAATAGTTGCGGGTCGAGCCACATGGCAGGCCTCAATGTTGGATAGAAAATCTGCAGCGTATTTTACGTGGCTGTTTTGCCAGCGCCAAACCTTGCGCCGGCGCACCCTCTTGTCAGTCGGGATATGCATCTGCGCTGCCCGACAAGAAGAGTTACAGGCATAATTCGCATTTTTGCCAGCGCAGGGATGCCTTTCATGACCGGACTGACGAGCACCAACCTTACCAGCCTGAAGAAGATTTACTCGGGCAAAGTGCGTGATCTGTATGAGATCGACGACCAACGCATGTTGATGATCGCCACAGACCGGCTCTCTGCGTTTGACGTCATCCTCAACGAGCCGATTCCGGAAAAAGGCAAGATCCTGACCGCGATCTCCAATTTCTGGTTCGCCAGGTTTGATGGTCTGGTCCCTAACCACTTTACCGGCGACCAGCCCGAAGACGTGGTCAGCGCCGCCGATCTGCCGCAAGTAGAAGGCCGCGCCGTGGTGTGCAAGCGCCTCAAGCCCGTGCCGGTTGAAGCCGTGGTACGCGGTTATATCGTCGGTGGCGGGTGGAAAGACTACAAGGCCACCGGCAAGGTCAGCGGTATCGCGCTGCCCGCCGGTCTGGTTGAAGCCGACAAACTGCCAGAGCCCATCTTCACGCCGTCCACCAAAGCCGCCGTGGGCGACCATGACGAGCCGATCTCGTTTGAAGAAGTGGAAAAACTGATCGGTGCCGATCTGGCCGCGCAAGTGCGCGACACCGCCATCCAGCTCTACAAGGCGGCGTCTGAATTTGCAGCCACACGCGGCATCATCATTGCCGATACCAAGTTTGAGTTTGGCCTGGATGAAAACGGCACGCTGACCCTGATGGACGAAGCCCTGACGCCGGATTCCAGCCGTTTCTGGCCGGCCGACCAATACGCGCCGGGCAGCAACCCGCCCAGCTATGACAAACAGTTTGTGCGCGACTGGCTGGAATCCGTGGGCTGGAACAAAACCCCGCCGGCACCCACCTTGCCGCAAGACGTGGCTGACCGTACCGCCGCCAAGTATCGCGAGGCGCTGGATAAGCTGACTGGTCAATAAGGGGTTGAGCGTTCTACAAACAAAGGGTCCTGCGCGGGCCCTTTGTTTTTGCTCAAACAAATAGGCGACATAGTTTCATCCAGGTCAAATTCAGTGTTTACTGATATTTATTCTGGATAAATCACTGTAAAAAACCCTCCGTTTTACGGTAACTTTTACCAGATCGCCAAACTGCGTCATGCGCTACGCATAAATACCACCCGTTTCGGGAAGGGAACGGGTAAGTTAGCGCCAACCGAACATGAAAAGGCCAAGTCGAACCATGTATCGCGGAGAACGGTTCAACGGTTACAGCCACCTGGCAGGCGCCATTTTGTCCACCATTGGTCTGGTGCTGCTGATTGTGTATTCCAGCATGCACAGTGATGCCTGGAAAGTGGTCAGCACCGCCATCTATGGCAGCACACTGGTGCTGCTGTACACCATTTCCACGCTGTACCACAGCCTGCGCGGCCGCGCCAAAGCGGTATTCCAGAAACTGGATTACTGCGCCATTTACCTGTTGATTGCCGGCAGCTACACGCCGTTCGCTCTCGTCACCCTGCGCGGCCCTTGGGGCTGGACGCTCTTTGGCGTGAACTGGGCGCTGGCGGTGATCGGCATTATCCAGGAAATGCTGATCGGCAAGCGCACGCGCTTGTTCTCCATGCTGATCTATGTCGCCATGGGCTGGATGGTGGTCTTTGCCCTGAAACCGCTGATGGCCGCGTTGCCGACGGTGGGTTTTTACTGGCTGGCGGCGGGCGGCATCATCTACACCGTGGGGATCATCTTCTTTTTGTTTGATGAGAAGGTGAAGCACTTTCATGGGATCTGGCACTTGTTTGTGCTGGCGGGGAGTCTGTGTCAGTTCGTCAGTATTTTTGGGTATGTGGGGTGAGGTAGTCTGCGCCCTGGATGGAAAAAGCCGCCTGGTTGGGCGGCTTTTTTGTTGGGTGCCTCCGGCAAAGGCCACCCGCGGTGGTCGGCTGGATTCCGGCGTTCGCCGGAATGGCGAGGTTGTGGAAAGACCCAGCCCCACAGCTCTGGCCAGCATTGCAGCTGGATTCCCGCCTCCGCGGGAATGACGAAGTGGGAGGCCAGATCGGTCATCCTTGCGAAGAGATGGTTTGCGGGGTTGGGGTTGTTTTTGACGTACCTCCCCTCCGGCAGCGCCGAGCATCGCAGCAAGGCGCGGGGTTTCGGCGGAGGGGTGTCTGAGCCCGCAGGGCGAGTTCCCGCAGCCAGCCGAGCCTTGCGAGAAGCGCAGGGAATTCGCGCAGCGAACGCTGCCGCAGGGGTCGCCTTTCTTTGGTTACTTTCTTTGGGGCCGCCGAGGTGGCGAAGCAAAGAAAGTAACGTGGGCCCGGCACTCCGGGTATCAAATGCCTTTGAAACCCGCGCCGTCAGGCGCTAACACGCCAACATCACAGTCGGTGGATTGTCGCTCTCGCTCCGAATCCACCCTACGTGCCTCCAGGGCAAGAACGGGCCTCAAGCCAGAAACCCCATCCCGTATCTCCCCAACAACACCGCCGTCTCATGCAATGGCAGCCCCATCACGCCGGTGAAACTGCCTTCCAGCCGCGCCACAAACAGCCCACCGCGCCCTTGAATGCCATAAGAACCGGCTTTGTCCATGGGCTCGCCACTGGCCACGTAGTCTGCAATTTGCGCATCACTGAGCACTGCAAAGTGCACCACACTGCTCGACAAGACCACCTCCACGCCGCCGGCATGACGCAAACCCAGGCTGGTCAGCACTTCATGGCTGGAGCCAGACAACGTCTTCAGCATGCGCGTGGCATCGACGGCGTTTTCCGGCTTGCCCAGGATGGCATTGCCCAGCACGACCGTGGTATCCGCCGCCAGAACCGGCCGTATGGGCAGGTTCTGCGCAATCATGGCCTGCCAGCCGCTCTCGGCCTTGGCATGCGCCAGGCGCAGCACGTAATCGCGCGCGCTCTCGCCGGGCTGTGGGGTTTCATCCACCGGCGCGGCGATGCGCTCGAAAGTGACACCGGTTTGCGCCAGCAATTCTTTGCGGCGCGGGCTGCCGGAAGCCAGGTAAAGGTCAATCTGGGAAGATGTCATCGGGGCAAGCTCATTCGCGGTGATAAGGGTGATTGTGCAGGATGGAATACGCACGGTAGAGCTGCTCAGCCAGCAGTACGCGCACCATGCCATGCGGCAGGGTCAGGGCAGAGAGTTGCAGTAGTTGGTCAGCGCGCTGCTTGACGGAGGGGTCGAGCCCATCGGTGCCGCCGATGATGAACACCGCGTCACGCCCATCGGTGTGCCAGTGCTTCATGTTTTCGGCCAGTTTCATGGTGGTCCAGTTGGTGCCGCGCTCGTCCAGCGCAAATACGCGCGCGCCTTGCGGAATGGCCGCCAGGATGCGCTCGGCCTCTTCCGCCATGACTTGCTGCGGCGTGCGCCCGCCAGAGCGTTTGTCCGGTTTGAGTTCAACCAGGCTGATGGCGAATTCACGCGGCATGCGTTTGACGTATTCGCCAAAGCCGTCTTCGATCCAGCCGGGCATTTTGTGGCCAACGGCAATGATGATGAGTTTCATGGTATTTCAAGGTATAAACGTTGGGTCGAACTTTACCCGCATGCGTAGAAACCCGAAATGCCCGCTGTCGAACCCACCCTTTCCTGTACTGACTTTAACGCGCTATCCGTACTCTATGCGCATGATGATTTTTTGCTGGTGTACAAACCGGCCGGGCTGGGTTTTCACCGGGAAGGCGATGAAGCGGGCGTGATGGATTTGCTGCGCGCACAACACGAGGGCGCGCTGTACCCATTGCACCGGCTGGATCGCATTACCTCCGGACTGTTACTGGTGGCCCGCAGCAGCGGCGCCGCACGCGGTTTTGGCGAACGCTTTGCGACACGCGGACTGGAAAAATTCTATCTAGCGCTATCGGCGCGCAAGCCGGCCAAAAAACAGGGAACGATTGCCGGCGGCATGCAAAGTGGCCGTGGCGGGAACTGGTTGCTCACACGGGACACAGCGAATTACGCGGTGACGCAGTTTTTCAGCTACGGTCTCGGCGATGGCTTGCGCGGTTTTCTGCTGCGGCCCCGCAGCGGGCGTACCCACCAGTTGCGCGTGGCGCTTAAAAGCGTGGGCGCGCCGATTCTGGGCGATACCCGTTACGGCGGCGACGCGGCCGACCGGGGCTACCTGCACGCTTATGCGCTGCGTTTTGAATGGGCCGGAACGGACTGGGCATTCAGATTGTTACCCGGCAGCGGCACGCAATGGCCCACAGCGTGGCCAGAAGTGGCCGTGCCAGACCTGCAGTCGCCCTGGGATCTGCCCTGGCCGGTGACCCGGGACCCACATCCGAAGTCAGCATAAAGTCAGATTTTCCGCTGGCCGGTTTCAGCCAAGGGGTCAGCGGCGTCAGCAGACATAAGGTTAAACGCTAATATGGTGCCCGTTGAGACATGAATCCTGGCTCATCATTGCAGGGCTGGCTTGCATGCCCCCGCAAGTGTCCCTGCAGTAGCAACCGCTGTACGCGCCCATCTTCCGGCCTCCCTGTAGGGGGCCGGTTTTTTTTGCGCGCCGGTCAGAAGAACTGCATGCCCGCCCAGGGCGCAGCATGGCAAGCGGCCAGACGGCTGGCCAGATCCCCTACATGCAGCTCCAGCCGGTGATCATCCGGATCAAGGAAATAGAACGAATCACCCTCGCTGCGATTGTCTTTCCAGGTGCGCGCGCCCTGCTGCTGCAAACGCGTCACCAGCCCGGTGAAATCGTTCGGGCTAACGCTAAAGGCGATGTGTGTGTAATCGGTCCCCGCAGAGACCACATCATGCGACAAACACAGCCATTGGCCACCCACCGTCAGATACGCGCCCTTATCCCACTGCGCATGCAAGCGTGCGCCCAGGGCATCGACATAAAAGCGTACCGAGCGCTCGACTTCGGTCACCGCCAGGGTTAGATGATTGATACCGCCCACTTGTGGGCCAGCGGCCGGTTGCATGGCTTGGGCCAAGGCGGCTTCACCACGGGCGTGCAGCGCCTGGATCACCCCGGCTTGATCGGCCTGCGGGCGGTTTTGCGAAAGTTTGAACTTGCCTTCCCACTGCGTGACATCCAGTTCAAACGCCACAATGTAGTCAGACAGCTTGCTGACGTAGTCCGGGGGCATCACGCTGGCAGCAATGCCGGCCGGCTCGTAAAAACCGAACAGGGCGGCCAGCGTGGCAGCCGGATCATCCACCAGCCGGATTGTGCCGGTGGCATGCACGGCCTGGTAATTCCAGGTGGGTACCGCCGGGCCCTTGGCATACCAACTCGGCGAAATATAGCCGTGCGCTCCCTGAAAGATGGCGAGTACGGGCGCCTCTGCGGACCAGTGCTGCCAATGCGGATTGGCCCGCGCCACGTGCCCGCACAAGTGGTCTCCCGTGTCGTCACTACGCAATAGCAGCGGCACGTGACTGGCAAATGGCACGCCATCGACCACGCTGATCAGCGTGGCAAAACTGTTGGCCCGCACAAAATCATGCAAGGATGGCGTATCCGTAACGGCAAAGTGCTGGGGCGTGTACATGCGGCGGCCTGCGAGCGAGCAAAACGCTTATGTTGGCACAGGCGTATAGCAGGGCAACAGCAACAGTCCGGGGCAATGACAAGCGGGTCAGTTGCCCAGATGTTTACTGGCTTCCCGCACCGACAGCGGGGAGAACCGGTGGCCGTGTTGCGCCAGGAAAGCGCGAACCGTCTCCGGCGCAGTCCAGGCATATTCACGCAGCGCCCAGCCTATGGCTTTGCGGATAAAGAAATCCGTATGCCCGGCATTGCGCAGGCAGGCGTCAAACAAGCGCGGAACATCGGTGCGCTCTTTCCAGCCCAGTTGATAGATGATGGCGGTGCGCCGCAGCCAAAGGTGGTCGCTTTCGACCAGCGCATCCAGTTGCGTCACCTCTTGTGGATAACGCGCCACCAGTCGGCCCACGCAATGGCTGGCCAGCGTGTCGACCGTATCCCACCAGGACTTCTGCGTCACCAGCGCCAGCAAAACCGGCAATGCCGCAGGGGTAAGGGTGTTTTCTGCCCGCTCCAGCAGGTCACAGGCGGCGTACTGGTATTCACGCGCCGGTTGTTGCCACAGCGCCTGGGCCAGCGCCAGCACCTCGGCTTCCGTCAGGACCGCTTTGGCGGATTTTTCCAGCGAGCGGGTCAGCAGGCGCCGTTGCGGCGTGGGGATGCCTGAATAAACAAAATGGCCGCGCATATAGGCGGCCATTTTTTCAGCGCGGATGGGGTCCGCAGCGGGGGCCAGCGTGGTTTCATACTGCGCCAGCCAGCCCGCCAGATCACTCACAGCGTGTCCTTGATCGCCAACGCTTGTTCCAGTGCAGCGTCGGCATTGTCGGCCATGACGTTGAAATGCCCCATCTTGCGGCCGATGCGCGCTTCTTTCTTGCCGTACAAATGCAGTTTGGCATTCGGCGCAGTCATCAAGACTTCCCATTGCGGCTCGGCGTTGTTCTCACCCCAGCTATCACCCAGCAGGTTCACCATCACCGCCGGCCGCAGCAAATCGGCCTTGCCGGGATACAGCCCGCACATGGCCCGCACTTGTTGTTCAAACTGGCTGGTGAGGGTAGCGTCGAGCGTGTAATGGCCGGAGTTGTGCGGGCGCGGAGCCATTTCGTTGATGACCAGCTTGTCGCCTTCCAGCACAAAGAATTCCACCGCCAGCACACCCACATAGTCGAGCTTCTCGACCAATTGCAGGGCCATGCTGCGGGCGCGCTCAAGCAATGCATCGCCTATTCGCGCTGGCACAATGGAGATATCCAGAATGCCATTCACATGCTGGTTCTCGGCCACCGGGAAACACACCGCCTCACCAGCACGGGTGCGGGTAACGATGGCAGACACTTCCGCCACCAGGGGCAGCATCTTTTCCAGCACACAGGCCTGATGCTTCATGTTGGAGAGCGCCAGACGGGCTTCTTCTGCGGTATTGACGCGGACCTGGCCTTTGCCGTCGTAACCCATGCGGGCCGTTTTCAGAATGCCAGGCAGATACGGGGTCAGATCGCCCGCCAGATCGCCGGAGTTATGCACGGCCAGGAACGGCGCAGTATCCAGGCCGGCATTGCGGATAAACGTTTTTTCAGCAATGCGATCCTGGGCAATCGCCACGGCGTCACCCGACGGGCTGACCGTCAGACCCTGCTGCGCCAGCCAGCGCATGCTGTCAGCGTTCACGTTTTCAAATTCAGTGGTCACTGCCGCACAGGTTTGCGCCAATTGCGCCAGGGCTTGCGGATCGGTGTAGGGTTTGGCAATGTGGACGTCGGCAAAGTCTGCGGCGGGCGATTGCGGATCAGGATCAAGCACAGTGACCCGGTAGCCCATGGTTTTGGCGGCTGTGGCAAACATGCGGCCAAGCTGGCCACCACCCAGAATGCCCAGCATGGCGGGTGGAAGAATCGGCTTCTTGGCCATTATTTTCAGTCCTTTTCTCGTTTTGCTTTGAGGATTTGCAACTGAGCAAACCCCCATAAGGCCAGTCCGTAGACCAAACCGGCCGTCAAACCCAATGGAAACGTGTGCAATATCCCTGAAACAAGGTCAGGGCTAATACCATTTAGCGCACGCACCAGATACAACAGCAAATTACCCGGCACACCCAGGCAAACCATCCCGCGCCATAGCACGCAGCGCCACCAGCCCTGATCAATGATGAGCTGGTAGCGGGCCAGTTCGTCCTCGGCGTCGTCCTGACTCATACCTCAGGCAGCGTCATATCCAGCACGGTTTGCTCTTGCTTTGCCCGGAATGCAGCCAGCTTTTCGGCCAGTTCAGGGCTTTGCGCAGCCAGGATCGCCACCGCGAACAGACCGGCGTTGGCCGCCCCGGCTTCACCAATGGCGAAGGTCGCCACCGGCACGCCCTTGGGCATCTGCACGATCGACAATAGCGAGTCTTCCCCGCGTAAATACTTGGATGGCACGGGTACACCCAGTACCGGCACCGTTGTTTTGGCGGCGATCATACCCGGCAGATGGGCTGCGCCACCGGCACCGGCAATGATGCATTGCAGGCCGCGCTCACGGGCGGTTTCTGCGTATTCGAACATCAGGTCTGGCGTACGGTGCGCCGAGACCACTTTGCATTCAAATTCAACGCCAAATGCTTTGAGCTGTTCAACGGCCAGGCGCATGACGTCCCAGTCGCTGTTACTGCCCATGACTACCCCAACTTGCGCCATGCGGATTCACTCTCGGGAAAAACACCAAATCTTACCGAAGAATAGGGGGAAGCTGCCAATTGCCATTGGTCAGTGTGCGGTACAAAGGGGTGCAAAACAGTAGAAAAGCAGCGGAATTGAGCAAATGCCCATTTTTTTGCCAATGTCAATAATTAGATCATGATAATTGACCGGCGGCGGGGCGTGGACGAGGATTCGTGTTGCGCGGTGTGTTATCACGCCGCGCGGTTTCGTTTCCATCCTCTGTTTACAACGCCGCCCAACAAGGTCGGCGTTTTTTTTGCCTGTCGATCCCGGCCACCAGGGTAAAACCTGGGTGGCCGGAGCATCGCAACAAAGCGGCTTAATGCAGCTTGAGCGGCGGCTGCGCAATACGCCGCAACTTGTCGCCCACATACAAAAGCCCGGCCATCACCCAGCCATGCAACGCCGCCTGATGCATGCGGTACAGGGAAGAATAGATCAGCTTGGCACTCATCCCTTCCACATAATAGTCGCGCTTGGGCCCAACCACGGCCGCCAGCGAACCCACGGCGGTGTGCTTGCCCAGGGACACCATAATGCCTTGCGGCTTGAAGCGGAACGGCGCCACTTCCCGCCCGGCAAAATACTTCTCCAGCATCTCGGCCAGCCAGCGTGCTTGCTGGTGGGCGACTTGCGCCGTGGCCGCCAGCGGCGGACCACCCTCGCCATCGGTAGCAAACGCGCAATCACCCATCGCAAAAATATGCTTGTCTGTCACGGTTTGCAGCACCGAGGTCACTTCAATCTGGCCATTGCGGTTGGTTTGCAGGCCCAGCGTAGACAACCACGCCGCAGCCTTGACGCCCGCCGCCCAGACAATGATATCGGATTCAATATTGCGACCATCCGCCAGGACCACCTGGGTGGGCTGGACTTCCTGCACCTTGCTGCTGGTCAGTACGGCGATATTGCGCGCCTTCAATTCTTCCGTGGCATAGATAGAGAGCGACTCCGGCGCACCCGACAAAATGCGCGGCGCGGCTTCAATCACGCTGATGCGCAATTGATCTGGCGACAAGCGCGAGCCGTAGTTGTGGGCCTCGGTAATGGCGTGATGGATTTCTGCCGCCAGTTCCACGCCGGTGGGGCCGGCACCAATAATTGAAATACGCAATTCACGCAGCGGATCGTTGGTGGTCCCTACAATGAACGATTGGGCCAGCAAGCGTTTGCGCAGGCGATCTGCTTCGATCGGCGTGTTGAGTTGCATGGCGTTCTCTTGCACGCCCGGCGTGCCAAAGTCATTACACACCGCCCCCACCGCCAGCACCAGGGTGTCGTAATGGATGCTACGCGGACCGCACAACTCGGCTCCGTCTTCATCAAACACGGCGTTGAGACTGATGGTACGTGCTTCGCGATCCAGACCATTCATGAACCCGAATTCAAACTCGTATCCATGGCGATGCGCATGGGCGAAGTAATTGACTTCATCCTCACCCGTGTTGAGCGCGCCGGTAGCCACTTCATGCAGCAGCGGCTTCCAGATATGCGTTGGCGAGCCGTCCACCAGAATCACGCGCGCCTGGCCAGTGCGCCCCAGGTTGTGGCCCAGCCGTGCGGCCAGCTCCAGCCCGCCGGCGCCCCCGCCGACAATGACGATCTGGTGCACCCCGGCGGGTGTGTTGTTGTTGTTCATGGTTACCCCGTGGATATCAATGGTCTTGTTTTATTGAATTGCCTGAAGCTTGAGTCTGTTTTGGCACCGCCACGCCGCAGTGCCATGACTGGACGCAACTCGACCCGAATAACCGCAGAATGCCTGCCAAATACCTTGTTTGAAAACAAAATAATCACGTAGTGAACAGTCGTCTAATTAAAAGTTTGCGCTTTCCTGCCAACCCGTATAGAGGAGCCCTGCCATGACCCGGGCCATGAGCATCAGCCTGCTGATCGTGTTGCTGACCTTTGGTATATATAGCGGCCCGGCGCATGCCTGGGGCGCACAAGGACACCGGATTACCGGCCTGGTGGCCAACGCCCTGCTTACTCCGCAAAGCCGCGCTGCGCTACGGCAGATCCTGGGCACGGACAATCTGGCCGATGAAGCCAACTGGCTGGATCAAAATCGCGCCATGCTGGCCGCCCGCATTCCCGGCTCTGCCCAGTGGCATTACGACAATATCCCCCTGTGCACCACCAGCAGCCACGACAGCTACTGTCCGGACGGGCGCTGCGCCACCGCCGCCCTCGCCCGTTTCATGGCAGTGCTGCAAGACCCTGACGCCACCGTAGACGATCAACGCCTTGCCTTGCGCGTGGTCATTCACGTGGCGGGGGACTTAAGCCAGCCGCTGCATGCGGCAGATAACCACGACCGGGGCGGTAACGATGTACACGTGGTTTTTGCCGGCCAGCCAAGCAACTTGCATGCACTGTGGGATACCGGCCTGATCAAGCGCCTTTTGCGCGGCACCAGCGAGACCGCCTTTGCAGACCGCTTGCTGGCCGACTTTGCCCCGCATCTGGCCGACTGGAGCAAGGGCACGCCGGAACAATGGGCCGCGCAATCCAACGCGATTGCCCGTGCGCTCACCTATGGCGATTTGCCCGGCGGGCTAACCTGCCCGCAGCAGACCGCAGGGAGCCAGGTAGATATTCCGCTGGCGTATGCCGATGAAATGGCACCTGTACTGCGCCAGCAACTGACCATGGGCGGGACGCATATTGCGGCCCTGCTCAATGCCGCGTTTGCCGACTTCCCCAGCCACCAGCAAGCCGGAAAAACCCCTGACGCAGGCAAGTAATATCCCGCCCGCAGAGGTCAAAATGGTCGGCAAACCGCATTCAGCCTGGGCTTTGGCCTTTGGTCGAAAACTGTTTTTTACTATCGACAGCACCGTGAAACCTGTGTATGGTGCGTTCTGCAGTTTTCGATTCAGCATGACCACGGTTTACCCTGCTTTGCCCTCGTAGGCGTTTTGCCAGAGTTTCCCGGTACGTTTCCTGATCGTATGCACTACCGGAGCGTCTCGCTCCAATTTTCAAAATCTGTTTCAAAGGAACGTAGCATGTCTACTACTACCGGCACCGTAAAATGGTTTAACGACACCAAGGGCTTCGGCTTCATCACTCCGGACAACGGCGGCGCCGATCTGTTCGCTCACTTTTCCGAAATCACCGGTCAAGGCTTCAAGACCCTGAAGGAAAATCAGCGCGTTGAGTTTGAAGTCAAGCAAGGCCCGAAGGGTCTGCAAGCTGGCGCCATCCGCGCCATCTAATCCGCCGCGCACCTTGAGTGCACCGGATTAAATAAAAACCGCAGCCTGAGCTGCGGTTTTTTTATGCCTCAACACGATGCCCTCAAGACCTTAGTGCTTGAGTTTGGGCATCCCCACCGGCAAACGCATGCCCACGCCAAGGCGGTTCCAGGCATTCATCAGCGCGGCCACAAAAGTCAGTTCTACAATCTGCTGATCCGTGAAGTGCTCGCTCAACGGGGCAAAGTCTGCATCTGGCGCGCCGGTTTGCTCCAGTCGGGTCAGCGATTCCGCCCAGGCCAGCGCCACCCGTTCTTGCGGTGTATAAAACGTGTTCTCGCGCCAGGTGATCAGGCTATTGAGGCGGCGCGGGTCTTCACCGCCATCAATCAGTGCTTTCCAGTGCAGATCCACGCAATACGCGCAGCCATTGATTTGCGAGACGCGCAAAAACACCAACTCGATGAGTTTGCGATCCAGCGACGATGATTCCAGCACGGCGTTCACCTGGCCGAGCGCAGCGTACGCTTTGGGGGCCAGATCACGGGAAGGCAGACGGGGCGAGGTCATGGGAGGCTCCTTGAAGAATGAATCAAACATGCAGCTACCCAGCTTCAGGCAGCCGCTTCACTCTACAAGACGGACCAGCGGACCAAGTTGTGACAGCGCAGGATCGATCCGCGCCAGTTTGTCCGGATTACGCACCACATGAATGGCGTGTATCCGCTCACCATCGTGGCTGACGGACATCACGCAATCGAGTTGGCCGTAGTTGTAACGCAAAAGACCGGGCTCGCCATTCACCGTGGCAATCGCGTAATACACCGGTTTTTCGGCATACAACCGGACGAGGCATGCGTAGAACAAGACCAGGCGCTTGGCGCCATATAGCGGGCGCAGTGTGGCCATGACCTTCCCGCCGCCGTCACTGCTATAGATGGCGTTTTCATCGAGCAACGCCATGAGCGCCGCTTGATCACCCCGGGAAGAGGCGCGGGCAAAGCGCTGCAACAGATCCAGGTGCGCTTCTGGCGTGGCCTCAAACCGGGGCGAGTCGTCCTGCAAACGCGCCTTGGCCCGATGAACCAGTTGGCGGATCGCAGCCTGGCTTTTACCCAGCATGGCGGCAATTTCTGCGTAGTCCAGCTCAAAACTCTCGCGCAATAGAAACGCCGCGCGCTCCCACGGGGAGAGTTTTTCCAGCAAGGTGAGAAACGCCAGCGATAGCTCCCCCACATGCTCCAACTGTTGCAGGGGTTCCGGCGCGGCCTCGACTAATGGCTCCGGCAACCACTGACCGATGTAGTCGGCCCGCCTGCGCTTGGCTTCACGCAGGCGATCAATCGCCAGCCGGGTGACCACCGTGGTCAACCAGGCCTCGGGAATCTCGATACGGGTGCGGTCGGCCTCGTGCCAGCGTAGCCAGGCGTCTTGCAGGATGTCTTCCGCATCCGCCCGCATGCCGGTCATGCGATAGGCCATGGCAAACAGACGGGGTCGCAAAGCAGTAAATGAGAGAGCGGGTGCATTCATGGCAGTACGGTCAACCGGTGGAGGGATCACCACTGAGACGTGGCGGCCCTTCATTTTGTGACAGAGCCGGGGGTAATCACACCTTTTTGCTGCCCGCCGGATGTAGTTCTTCTGTCAAAAACAAGAAGTAAAACTACAAACAGATGAAACATGATGAGAAAATATGTAGCGTCCATCTGCCACATTTCATCTTCAAGCCCTTTGAAATCGAGCATTTTCGTTGATACACTGCATATCCAGTAACGATTTCATGTAGTCATCACATGTACATTCCGTAAATAATTCCTACGTAGTATAACTACGAACCATGTATACTGACGTCATCAAAATTCAAATCGATTTCAGGAGTACACACCATGGCAATCAGCATCCCTTTCTTTGGCAAGTCCGTTGAACTGCAACGTAACGCCCGCGTTAACCGCGCTGCGACCGTGAGCAAGCCCGAAGCCGTTGACGGCATCGTGATGTTCCAGAAGGGCAACAAGGCGAAAGTGTGCTGGGGTCCGGGCAACCAGACCGTTGAAGCGGTCCGCGATCTGACCCTGATCGTTGAATAAGCCCCCAAGGCAACCCAGAACACAAAAAGCCCCGCAATGCGGGGCTTTTTCTTTGTGCACCGCCGGCTAACCAGAGACTTAGTCGTCCGGGGCGTCGGTCAGGTCCGGGAACAGCACCTCCAGAAAACCAAAGCGCGTCATGTCACGGATGCGCTGCGGGTAAAGAATGCCCCACAGGTGATCGCACTCGTGCTGCACCACGCGGGCATGAAAACCTTCTGCCACGCGGTCAATGGGCTGGCCGTGCTGATCAAAGCCTTGATAACGGATTTTGGTATAACGCGGCACTTCGCCACGCAGGCCCGGTACAGACAGGCAGCCTTCCCAGCCGGCTTCTTCTTCATCGGTCAGCGGCGTGATCACCGGATTGATCAGAATAGTCTGCGGCACCGGGCTGGCGTCCGGGTAACGCGGGCTGGATTCAAAGCCAAAGATCACCACCTGCAGGTTCACACCGATTTGCGGCGCGGCAATGCCCACCCCGTTGTAGGCATGCATGGTATCGAACAGATCTTCGATCAGCGCTTTGAGCTCTGGCGTGTCAAACGCGGTGAGCGGGGCCGATTTTTCCTGCAGGCTCGGCGTGCCCATTTTCAATACCGTACGTACGGTCATAAGCTGGCCCTGGTGCTGGCCTTGCGGCCGGATCATCGTTGAACAAGGCAGCGCGTGCCTCTGCGCTACAATCGACATATTCCCAAAACAATAGCCGAATGTCATGCCCATCCACTATGCCGCGCAGTGGGTCCACCCCGCCCAAGCGCTCGCACGCCGTTGCCGGGAAGGCGTGCTGGCGACGCAATCCGTGCAATGGCCGGGCGTACCTTATGCCTCTTACCTGCCTTATGTGTGCGATGAAACGGGTTGCCCGCTCTTTGTGATCAGCGCGCTGGCCGAACACACGCAGAACCTGCAGGCCAATGCGCAATGCAGTTTTGTGGTGTTTGACAGCAGCGATGCTACGACCGAGCGGGTCACGCTGGTCGGCACCGCAGCACCGGTGACCCCTTCGCCCTTGCTTGCCGCCCGGCTGGCACGGTATCAGCCCCAGACGGCCCAGTTCCTGGCGCTGGGTGATTTTTCCATCTGGCGTCTCAAGGTGACGGCTTTGCGTTACATTGCTGGGTTCGGCCGCATGGGTTACAGCGATGCGACGCAATGGCAAGAAACGCCTTGCCTCTCACTGGAACAAGAAGCCCTCTGGCTGGATCAGATCAAAACATCCGGTGATCAGCGCCTCATCGGCATTGATTTTGATGGCGTGGATGTCTACCGGAATGGCAAGCTCATCCGTTATGGCTTCCAGGCACGGCCTTTGGATACCGATGCGCTATACGCCACGGTCACAAAGCAACTGGACACACAGTAAGAAGTGCAGTGGCGACCCGCGCCCTGCCCGAAACGCACCTTAGATAGATAAACCGGAAAAGTAGCTGCGGAGTTAAGCAATGACCCAACGCATTCTGTTCGTTGAGGACGACCTGGAACTGGCCGATCTGATTGGCGGTTTCCTGAAGAGCTTCGAGTTTGAAGTTGAACATCAGGCAGACGGTAACAACGTGATTGAAAACGTGCGCGCCAATCCGCCTGCACTGGTGTTGCTGGACCTGATGCTGCCGGGCAAGGACGGCATGACCATCTGCCGCGAACTCAGAGAGTTCTACACCGGCCCGATCGTGATCCTGACCTCGCTCAATAGCGACATGAACCAGATTCTGGGTTTCGAGATTGGCGCCAGCGACTACGTGGTCAAAACCACGCCGCCTTCAGTGCTGGTCGCGCGGATCAAAGCCCATCTGCGCCAGTCCACCGGGACGGTCACCCCCACCATCAGTGCGGCCAAAGATCAGCGCACCACCACCAACTTCGGCCACCTGGTGATCGACAGCCGTAACCGCACCGCCACCTATCGCAACGAACCGCTGCATTTGTCGACCGGTGACTTTGACTTGTTGTGGGAACTGGCCAGCCACGCCGGTGAAATCCTCTCGCGCGACCACTTGCTCAAGCGTCTGCGCGGCATTGAATACGACGGGCTGGATCGCAGTGTCGACGTCGCCATCAGCCGTTTGCGCAAGAAACTGGCCGATGACCCGATCGAGCCACGCAAGATCAAGACCATTCGCCACAAGGGTTATTTGTTCGCCACGGATATCTGGTGGCAAGAATGATGCGTGAGGTATGAGGGGAGCAACCGGCCCCTGCGACAAGCACGTTGTCGCCACCTCACCCCGCTCACCTCACGCCTCACACACCATGCGCAAGCCATCCCGAATCATTCGCACGCTCTACCGCCGCGCCGCGGTATTCGTGCGGCGCTCTCGCCGCTCGCTGCCCGCGGGCTTTGCCATGCGCCAGTTGTTCCTGCGCTTTTACCTGACCGTCGTCGTGTGCTTTCTGGCCTCCGCGCTCATTATTGGCGGCCTGTACAAGCACATGATCGAGCGCATCAACCAGCATTACCTCACCGATATCTTCCAGACCACCATCAGCATTGTGGAAGATGAACTGGGTGATCTGCCGCAATCCATCTGGCACTCTGAAATCAGCCGCATGCGCGGCAAGCTGCCGGTGCCGGTCGAGATCGAGCAACTGGATGCCTACACCCTGAGCACGCCCAATCGCAAAGCGCTGGCCGATGGCGACATCATCTTGCTGGAAGATGAAGACATCTATCTGCACCGCATTCCGGACACCCAGTTGATCGTGGTGCTGGGCCCGGTGCCCTACCTGAACCGGCTGGACAATATTTCCTGGCCGGACATTCTGGGTCTGTTGCTGATGTGTGCCGCACTGGGCATTCCCACCTGGTTGTGGATGCGCCCGTTCTACCACGACCTGCGCAGCATGATCCGGCAAAGCCGGGCGATGGGCAGCGGCGACTTCAAGGTGCGGGCAGAGCTTTCAGAGAACTCCCCACTGTCGTCCCTGGGCTCGACCTTCAACCGCATGGCACATGATGTGGAAGAACTGACCGCCAGCCGCCAGCAAATGATCGACGCCATCTCGCACGATTTGCGCACGCCGCTGGCACGCATGCGTTACCGGCTGGAAGCGCTGAAAGCCGGCGCACCGGCCGAGGCCCAGACCGCCGGCATGGAGCGTGATCTGGAACAGATCGACCAACTGGTCGAAGAGTGGCTGACCCTGCGCAAGCTGGAACGCTCGCAAATGCAACTGGAAATCCAGCCACTGGAAATCCTGCCGTGGCTGGAGCGGCAGCTGTCTGAACTGTCGGTCGGCGGCAATATCATTCCGCTGGAAAACACCACCGGCCTGCGTGCGCCGCTGGTCTCGGCCGATAGCTATTATCTGTCCCGCGTGCTCTCCAACCTGATCAGCAACGCCAAGCGTTATGGCGGCGGCAAGATCCAGGTGGTGCTGTCCTGGTCTGATGGCGTGGCCCGGCTGATGGTGGATGACAACGGCCCCGGGATTCCGGAATCCGAGCGTGAACGGCTGTTACAACCCTTTGAGCGACTGGAAAGCAGCCGCAACCGCAACACCGGCGGCTATGGTCTGGGTTTGGCGATTGTGGCCATGGTCATGCGCGGTCACGGCGGCAATTTGCGCATAGAAACCTCACCGATGGGCGGCGCGCGCGCTTTGTTGTTCTGGCCTACCACGCTGAAAGACGCCAACCGCCTGTAAATACCGGACCTGGAACCCCCAACGCCAGATCACTGATCTGGCGTTGTTTTTAAATGGAAAATCACTCATCAGCATGCCCTGATGCAGTGCGGTAAATAACAAAAAGAGTGGTTAATGCACCACCGAAGTACATTCAGTTACAACACGCAACCATCCCCGCACTGACCGCCCTCAGGCAATTCCTAATAATCCACTCCAACACGACAAGAACGTGTCCCGCATCTCTTAAAAACGTTGGAGAATTACCATGAACAAGTTGGTCGCTACGCTCGTTGCAGCGATGTTCGCCGGCGCCGCCGCTTTCGGCGTTGCTGCTGACGCCCCTGCTTCCACCGTGAAATCGGTGAAGGTTGAGAAGCACGCTCACAAGAAGGCTTCTGCCGCTTCCGCAGCGCAGAAGGCTCAAGCGAAGAAGCACAAGGCTTCCGCTGCTTCCACCGCACAAAAAGCACAAGCCAAGAAGCACAAGGCATCTGCCGCTTCCGCAGCTCAAAAGGCCCAAGCCAAGAAAGTGAAGGCTTCCGCCGCTTCTGCAGCACAAAAGGCTCAAGCCAAGAAGGCTAAGGCTTCCGCTGCTTCCGCCGCACAAAAGGCCCAAGCCAAGAAGCACAAGGCATCCGCCGCTTCCGCAGCGCAAAAGGCCCAAGCCAAGAAGCACAAGGCATCCGCCGCTTCCGCAGCGCAAAAGGCTCAAGCCAAGAAGCACAAGGCATCCGCCGCTTCCGCAGCACAAAAGGCCCAAGCCAAGAAAGTGAAGGCTTCCGCTGCTTCGGCTGCACAAAAGGCTCAAGCCAAGAAGGCTAAGGCTTCCGCTGCTTCCGCCGCTCAAAAGGCCCAAGCCAAGAAGCACAAGGCATCCGCCGCTTCCGCAGCGCAAAAGGCCCAAGCCAAGAAAGTGAAGGCTTCCGCTGCTTCGGCTGCACAAAAGGCTCAAGCCAAGAAGGCTAAGGCATCCGCCGCTTCCGCAGCACAAAAGGCTCAAGCCAAGAAGCACAAGGCATCCGCCGCTTCCGCCGCTCAAAAGGCCCAAGCCAAGAAGCACAAGGCTTCCGCCGCTTCCGCCGCACAAAAGGCTCAAGCCAAGAAAGTGAAGGCTTCCGCTGCTTCGGCTGCACAAAAGGCTCAAGCCAAGAAGCACAAGGCTTCTGCCGCTTCCGCAGCACAAAAGGCCCAAGCCAAGAAGCACAAGGCTTCCGCTGCCTCCGCTGCACAAAAGGCTCAAGCCAAGAAGCACAAGAAGGCATCCGCTGCTTCTGCTGCCTAAGCAACAGACTGTTAGCATTGCCAACAAAAACGGGGACTTCGGTCCCCGTTTTTGTTTTATGGTGTCAACCCAAAGACGGGAACATTGTTCTCATTCTTGCGTCCATGTTTTCCTGACCACTGCCCATACTGCCCATGAAACGGTTCTTTTTCGCGCTGGCCCTGCTGCTGGCCTCTCTGCAAGCTGCCCATGCCGCCCCCAGCGAGGCTGCCCAACACAAGATCATGTTCTTCGGCCATGACGACCGCGTCATTGTCCGCACGCCCTTCGCGCCCATGTACGCGGCCATTGGCGTCATGCGCACGCATCGCCAGTACGATTGCACCGCCACGCTGATCTCGCCGGACACCGCTGTCACGGCCGCCCACTGTTTCTGGATGGCTGGCAAAACCATGGACCAGGGTGAATGGTTCATGACCGCGTATGACAACGGCCAGTACACCGCCAAATACCGCGTGGTCAGCCAGATCTTCAACCCGCAATTCAAGGCCGGGCTCGACCGCCGCAGCGACGGCGTGTACATCACCAAAAAAGCGCGGCAGTACGATATCGCCATCATTCGCGTCAAACTGGTGGAAGGCGATGCGCCCAAACCCATGCGCATGTTCACCGGCACGCGTAGCCAGTTGCAACAAGTCCTGGCCCGCGCGCGCAACGTAGTTAGCCAGGCCGGTTATCCGGAAGACCAGGACGACATCATGGCCGCGCACTTGCATTGCAAGATCACCGCGCTGAGCCCCGACAACACCGTTTTTCATCGCTGCGACACGCTGGAAGGGGATTCTGGCTCGCCGCTCTGGGTAGACACCGCAGCAGGACCGATGCTGGTCGCCGTGCAAAGCTCCGCCCCGCCGTATGAAGCGCGAAATGACGTGGACAATATTGGCGTGACCACTTTGCAGTTGCCGGAACTGGCGGGGCGTTGAGGGGCCACCCTTAGCAAACCGCCAGTGCCGGGGTTGGGGTTGCCGTTGCCGTTGCTTTTGACTTGCCCCCCTCCGGCGGCGCCGAGCATCGCAGTGAGGGCCGGGGTTTCGGCGTAAGGGTGTTTGAGGGCGTTAGCCCGAGTTCCCTGGAGCCAGCCGGCCCTCACGAGAAGCACAGGGAACCCGCGCAGCGGGCGCTGTCGCAGGGGTCGCCTTTCTTTGGTTACTTTCTTTGGCGAAGCAAAGAAAGTAACGTGCTCCGGCCACCGCCGGTATCAAATGCTTTTCCACTTCGCGCCAAAGGCGCTAACAAGGGTTCGGGTTTTACGACAATGAAGGTGGATTGTCGCTTCGCTCCGAATCCACCCTACGCGCTAAAACCATCCACAATATGAACCAGTCCCGCCCCCCCGGATTCCCGCCTCTGGCTCCATCCGGGCTACGAAGTGGCATCTGCCAGCCGGGGCCATCCGCGATGGCCGACTGGATTCCGGCTTCCGCCGGAATGACGAAGTTGTGGAAGAAGCCCGCCCCCTTCCTCCTCGCACATTTTGCAGCCGGATTCCCGCCCCTGCGGGAATGACGAGTCCGTGAGACAGCGGGAGGCACCCAGCCCCTCCCAACCTCCCCACGACATCCTCATGCCAATTCGCTACAATGGCATGCTATTTCTTTGATTTTCAGGCAGAAGATGGACATTCAGGCATACATGCAGGAAGTGGGTCGCAAGGCACGCCAGGCCAGTCGTGCCATGGCCAAGGCCGAGACTCGCGCCAAAGATGCCGCTTTGCTGGCGATTGCCGCAGGGATTGAAGCCAACGCGCAAGACCTGCTGGCCGCCAACGCACGCGATATGGAACAAGCCCGCACCGACGGCCTTGAACCAGCGTTGCTGGATCGTCTGCAACTGACTGAAAAAACCATTGCCAGCATGGCCGAAGGGCTGCGCCAGATTGCCGCCTTGCGTGATCCGATTGGCGAGATGGGCGATTTCAAATTCCGCCCCACCGGTATCCAGGTCGGCAAAATGCGGGTGCCGCTGGGCGTGGTCGGGATCATTTATGAAGCCCGTCCCAACGTCACGGCAGATGCCGCCGGGCTGTGCATCAAATCCGGCAATGCCACCATTTTGCGCGGCGGTCGTGAAGCATTTCATTGCAACCAGGCCATTGCCCAACTGGTGAAATCCGGTCTGGCTGAGGCGGGTTTGCCTGAGGCCGCCGTACAGATTATTGAAACACCTGACCGCGCCGCCGTGGGTGAGTTGATCACCATGACCGAGTTTGTCGACGTGATCGTGCCGCGTGGTGGCAAGGGGCTGATCGAGCGCATTGCCAAAGATGCTCGCGTGCCGGTGATCAAGCATCTGGATGGCATTTGCCACGTTTACATTGATGACGAAGCGGACACCGACAAGGCCGTCCGCATTGCCGACAATGCCAAGACGCATCGCTATGCGCCATGCAACACCATGGAAACGCTGCTGGTGCATGCCAACGCAGCCCAGCGCGTATTGTTGCCGCTGGCGGACATTTACCGCGCCAAGGGCGTGGAACTCAGAGGTTGTGCGGCGACGCGGGACATCCTGCCGGACGCCATTGCAGCGACAGAAGAAGACTGGCGGACCGAATACCTGGCGCCGATCCTGTCGATTCGCATTGTGCCGGATCTCGATACCGCCATGGATCACATCAATACCTATGGTTCGCACCATACCGACGCCATCGTGACCGAAAACTACACCAAAGCGCGGCGCTTTTTGCGCGAGGTGGATTCGGCCTCCGTCATGGTGAACGCGTCCACCCGCTTTGCCGATGGGTTTGAATACGGCCTGGGTGCGGAAATCGGGATTTCCACCGACAAAATCCACGCCCGTGGTCCAGTTGGCCTTGAGGGCTTGACCAGCGAAAAGTGGATTGTGCTCGGTAACGGAGAAGTCCGGGTTTGACCAGTACAGAGCTAATGACGCCGCCGCAGACTGCAACAGGTGTCTTCGGCGGCACCTTTGACCCGATCCACAACGGCCACCTGATTCTGGCCCGCGCGCTGCGTGACACGTTTGCGCTGCCGGAAGTCCGGCTGATCCCCACCGGCTTGCCGCCGCACCGTGCGGCGCCCCCCGTCTCGCCGCAACAGCGGTTTGAGTGGGTCAACGCGGCCATTGCCCAGGAGCCCGGCCTGACAGCCGACGACCGGGAGGTGCGCCGGGAGGGCTACTGTTATACGGTAGATACGCTGGCGGAATTACAAAGCGAGCAACCGGATACCTTGCTGGTCTGGCTGGTCGGTGGAGATTCGTTCCATCACCTGGAAAGCTGGCATCGCTGGCGTGATTTACTCGATTGCGGCCACATGGTGATTGCTGCACGACCCGGTTACGATTGGACTACACTTTCTGAAGAACTCGCGCGGGAACTACACAACCGCGCAGTCCCGGCGCAGCCCGCTGCGCTGGGCAAAGGCAGGATCAGCATCCTGCCAACCCCGCTCATGCCGTTTTCGTCTACCGAACTGCGCGACAAACTCGCGCACGGGGAAGACGTCAGCGGCCTGACTCCGGTCGCCGAAGCCATTCGGCAGTCCGGGCTTTACCTAACTTGAAGCGGCCCGTGCCGCCGGACCTGCACCGGTTTGCAATCGCAACCGGCCCGCACCGTCGGCCACCGCAGGATATGGATGCATGAACGAACACATACAGCAGATGCGCGATGTCGCCGTAGCGGCACTGGAAGACATCAAGGGCAAGGAAATCCTGGTGCTTGATACCACGCAGCTCACCGATCTTTTTGATTGCATGATCGTCGCTACTGGCGAATCCAACCGCCAGGTTCGCGCTCTGGCTAACAACGTCAGCGTTGAACTCAAGGCCAAGGGTTTTGAGATTGTCAGCACTGAAGGCGAAGACTCCGGTGAGTGGGTCCTTGTTGATGCCGGTTCGCTGGTGGTCCACGTCATGCTGCCCCCAGTACGTGACTACTACGATCTGGAACAGCTGTGGGGCGGCCAGAAGCCGACCTTCAACCCGCTGGGCAAAAGCTGGTCCGCGGTGTGAGATGAGCAAAACAAAAGACCGGCCTGTGCCGGTCTTTTGACTTTCGGGGCCCGCGCTTGCTGGCCCCTGATCTTTGCTGCGCCGTACCTCAATACACAACCGTAGCCCGGATGAAGCCGCAGGCGGGAATCCGGGGTTACCCTGTTCGCAGGATCGCACCTGATCCGGCTTTGCCACCCCGGATTCTCGCTTCGCTTCATCCGGGCTACAGGTGTGCCCTGGTATTACAGCCTGAAACGGGACAGCGTGGTGTTCAGATTGCTGGCTACCTGGTGCATTTCCTGCGCTTCGTGGGCGGCATCGCGGGAGGCGGATTCGTTCTGCACGATCATCTGCGTTACCCGCTCCACATTGGCCGCAATGTCATTGCTGGCCTGGCTTTGCTCCCGCAGCGCCACGGTGATTTCACGGCTCACACGCAGTACCTCACCCGATGCTTCTTCAATGCGCCGGATTGCCGCGCCCGCCTGGTTGGCCAACTCCACCCCCTGGGCGACCCGACCCTGAGTCGTCTGGATATTGCGGGTGGTTTCGCTGGCGCTTTCCTGCACGGCGGCAATGGTCTGGCTGATTTCCGTGGTCGATTGCGCGGTGCGTTCGGCCAGTTTGCGGACCTCATCGGCCACCACCGCAAAGCCGCGGCCCTGTTCACCGGCGCGCGCGGCTTCAATGGCCGCGTTCAGTGCCAGCAGATTGGTCTGGTCCGCCACCTCGCGGATCACCTTCACCACACTGGCAATCGCGACGGTTTTTTCAACCGTCGTGGCAATCACGCGGGCGGTCTGGTCAACTTGTTCCGCAATGCCCTGGATTTCGGTCACCGTGCGGGCGATCACCTGCTCGCCTTCGCGGCTCAGATTGGCGCTCTCCGAGGTATGATCCAGCGAGGTTTGCGCGCTGGCGGAAATATGGTTCACGCTGACGGTCAATTCTTCCAGCGCGGCCGCCATGGTCGTGGTGGCATCAGACTGGCGGGCAGAACCTTCAGCAATCTGCTGCGACGTCACGTTAAAGCGCCCGGCAATCTCGTTCACCCCGCGCGCTTCGGCCTGGATTTCTTCAATCATGGCGCGCAAAGCGTCGCGCATGCGGCCAATAGCGACCATCATGCTGTCGCGTGAGGCATGGGTCAGGTGTAACGGGAACGCCAGATCGCCATCGGCAATCGCTTGCGCGGCCCGCACCGCATCGGCCGGTTCGCCCCCCAGGGGCTTGAGCACCATATGCCGCAGCAAGGCCAGCAACACCAGCAACAGCAGCACCGCCACCACCACCGCGCTAATGCCGATCACCAGTGCGCGCTGGCGGGCAATCTGATTGACCTCAGACTCCGGCCACATGGCCACGGCTTTGAATTTCCAGTCATCAAACGGTTGCTCGATATGCGCCCAGCCGGCTGGCGCACTGTCGATCAGGCTTTGCGCCGCGCTGTCATCCACGCTGCCCGAGTGAAAGCGCACCTTGCCCTTGTCATCCACCACCGCCACAAACCCGCTTTGCAGCAAATGAATGCGCCCGACAGTGGCCTGCATGGGCGAAAGATCGACCTTGTAACCCACATACCAGATGCCGATTACATTGTTGGCGGCATCGTGGATTGGCTCGTAGCCGGTAATGTATGGATTACCCAGAATGTCGACCTGACCGTAAAACGGCTGCCCCTGGCGAATGGCCGCAATAGCGCGGCCCTTGGGGTCCAGCACTGTACCGATGGCGCGGTTGCCGTCTTTCTTGACGTTGGTGGAGACCCGGACAAAGTCATCGCCCGAACGCGAAAACAAGGTGGCGGTGCCGCCCATAATGTCCAGTACGCCATCGACCAGTTCGAAATGGTTGGCTTGCGCCGCCGTACCCAGCAGCAGGTCGGGCGGGTTTTTGTCTTTTACCACCACGGCCGGGCCACTGGCCGGCTGGCCCAGCGCCAGCCCGCGCGCCTTCAACAACTTCATGGCGGCATCGACCCGCGCTTTCATCTGGTCGTTGGTCAGCTTGAGCTGATCCACTGCGTTATCGAGCGCTTGTTGTGCCTGTTGATCGGTCTCGTCGTGAACCCGTGTGCTCTCGTTAAGGGCAAACAGCAAGGCCCCACCGAGGATCACCGGTAGCAAGATGACGGCGACGGCCGCCGCAACGCGCCCCTGCAAGGTGTGCAGCATGACAATTATCCTTGTTATATCAGCAATTTCTGTTTGGCCCGCATTATGCCAAATGAATGCTGATGACGTGTCAGCACCACTGATCAACCGACTAACGGTGCCGTTGTCTGCAAGTTCTGCAGTAGCGCTTCTGCCACCCAATCCACAAATACCCGCACCCGCGCAGAAAGCCGCCGGTTTTGAGCATAGACCACAGAAACGGGCAACGGCGCAGCGCGGTACTGCGGCAAAACCTCCTGCAACTGGCCACTCGCCAACAAGGGCTGTATGCCGCTCGCCGGCGCTTGCACTAGCCCCAGACCGGCCAGACAACAGGCCATATAGGCCTCCGAACTGGTGACCGAAATCCGGCTTTTCATGCGCACCTGCCGGGTTTGTCCGTCCTTGACGTATTCCCAGTCCAGATCACGCCCCGCCAGGCTGGAATGAAAATTGACCGCCAGATGCTGTTCCAGGTCGGCAATGGTTTGTGGCACGCCATAACGCGCCAGGTAGTCAGGCGAGGCACAGTTGATTTGCGTCAGCAGGCCCACCCGGCGCGCCATCAGGGTGGAATCCGGCAATGCGCCCACCCGCACGGCGCAATCCACGCCCTCGCCCACCAGATCAACAAAGCGGTCATGCGCGCCAAAGCGCAACTGGATGTCCGGATAACGCGCAAAGAATTCCGGCAAACGCGGAATCACCTCCAGCCGCGCCATGCGTTCCGGCAAATCCACCCGCACCACGCCGCTGGGGCGGTGGGCCGCACCGGTAAACAGATTGTCGGTGTCTTCCAGCTCTGCCACGAGGCGTGTGCAGCGTTCCTGGTAGATCAATCCTTCCTGGGTCAGGCTGACCCGGCGGGTCGTGCGCTGAAACAACTGCGCGCCCAGGCGTTTTTCCAGTTGCTGAATAGCGTTGCTCACGGTGGCACGCGGCAAGTGCAGTACATCTGCCGCCTTGCTGAAACTGCTGAACTCAGCCACTTTAAGAAAGACTTGCATGGCTTCGATACGATCCATTTCCGGCTCCGGGCGCACTGCACTGATTGTTTTTGATCTTCGTATAATAAATCCAGTGGCGGCGGCTTTATCCGGAAAATCCGGTCAATCACAATGCAATGCATCGGCCCGCGCAAACCTGCCAGGCCAGCGACCTCTCCTGGAGTCTGAAGATGCAACAGCGACAACTCGGCAACACCGGCCCGACCACCGCCGCCCTTGGCCTGGGCTGCATGGGCATGTCCGGCATGTATGGCCCGGCCGATGAAGAAGAAGGCATTGCCACCATTCACGCCGCCATGGATGCCGGCGTGGTGCTGCTGGATACCGGCGACTTCTATGGCATGGGTCATAACGAAATGCTGATTGGCCGTGCGCTCAAGGGCAAAAACCGGGACAAGGTGCAGATCAGCGTGAAATTTGGCGCGCTGCGTGACCCTGCCAATGGCTGGAGCGGTTACGACGCCCGCCCCGCCGCCGTGCGCAACTTTGTGGCCTACACCCTCAAGCGCCTGGGTGTGGATTACATCGATATCTATCGCCCGGCCCGACTGGATCCGAACGTGCCGATTGAAGACACCGTGGGCGCCATCAGCCGGTTGATCGAAGAAGGCTATGTTCGCCATGTCGGCCTGTCTGAGGTCGGCGCTGAAACCATCCGCCGCGCGGCCGCCGTTGCACCGATCTCTGATCTGCAAATTGAGTACTCGCTGATTTCCCGCTCGCTGGAGGCAACCATCCTGCCCACCTGCCGCGAACTGGGCATTGGCATCACCGCATACGGCGTGCTGTCCCGTGGTTTGATCAGCGGCCACTGGACGCCAGAACGCTCGCTGGCCAAGGGGGATTTCCGGGGTTCCGCACCGCGTTTTTCCGGCGATAACCTGACCCACAATCTGGCACTGGTGGACACCTTGCGCAGCCTGGCGCAGGCCAAAGGCGTGACCGTGGCGCAACTGGCGATTACCTGGGTGTTGTCACGCGGGGACGACATTGTGCCGCTGATTGGCGCGCGCACACGCACGCGACTGGCCGAGTCTTTGGGGGCGCTCAACGTGTCTTTGAGTGCGGCAGAACTGGCACAGATTGAAGCGGCCATTCCGGCGGATGCGGCAGCGGGGGAACGCTATCAGCCGGCGCAGATGGCGCATATGGATAGTGAGAAGGGGCACGGGTAACTGGTTTGGCTGGCCGTTGCCTGGCCCACGCGTCTCCCATTTTGCCGTTCCCGATCTCGGCGTCCCTTTGGCGGGAATCCAGTCTGGAGCCGGAACGGCTCCGTTCTCTGGTGAGACCCACAGCGGTGTAGCCCGGATGAAGCGGCAGCGGGAATCCGGGGTGGCCACACGTGCAAGGACAAGGTTCTTTTCGACATGGTCACCCCGGATTCCCGGCCGTTGGCCTCCATCCGGGCTGCGGGGCTGGCTGTAGGGTGGATTCGGAGCGATGGCGACAATCCACGTCTGTGATGTTTGCAAGTGAACGACCTAGCCCGGATGGAGCGGCAGCGGGAATCCGGGGTGGCCACACGTGCGAGGACAGGGTTCTTTTCGACATGATCACCCCGGATTCCCGGCCGTTGGCCTTCATCCGGGCTACGGGCTAGTTGTAGGGTGGATTCGGAGCGTTAGCGACAATCCACGTCTGCGATGTTTGCAAGTGAGCAGCGTAGCCCGGATGGAGCGGCAGCGGGAATCCGGGGTGGAGCCGGAACGGCTCCGTTCTCTGGCGAGAACTATGTTGTTAGCGCCTTACGGCGCAGGTTTTGAAACGCATTTGATACCGGCGGTGGCCGGAGCACGTCACTTTCTTTGCGTCGCCAAAGAAAGTAACCAAAGAAAGGCGACCCAGCCCTGCGGCCCTCCGGGCTACCCTCAGTCGGTCGGGAACCTAAGGTCTCCCTCCGCTCCATCGGCGCTAGGCTTTTATGGGGACGGAAAGTCAAAACCAACTGCAACTACAACTGCAACTGCAACCCCAACTGCAACCCCAACTGCCACTGCCACTCATGCTATCGCATCGGTCCAGCGTTTATGCCCCGGCACGTCCGCTCAGTCATTCCCCTGGTGCAGCATGTTTTCCACGTCCTTTTTATGCTGCGCCACGCCGCGCAGGTGGGCTTCCAGCAATCGGCCAGGCAGTTCCGGTTGTTCTTCTGCCAGACGATAACGCCCCAATCGCAGCCAGGTCATCAGGCTGGCTTCGGCCAGGTGGAGCAAACCGCCAATGATCACGCCGATCAACACTTCGGCGGTGCGGTAAACGGCGGTCAGAAAGGGAGACTCGGTGCTGGTGGTGGTTAGCAGCACCAGCGGGCAGGTCCACAAGCACACGCGGATGGCGGGGCGGCCCATGGCAATGATGGCGCAAATGCCCACTGCCGCCGCCAGTTGCAAGGGCACGGCCAGTTGCCAGTGATCGCCCGCGACATTCACCGCCAATGCCACCAGCGCGCCAATGAGCGTGCCGGCGACCCGGCCAGAAACCGATGACCGCGTGGCATGGACGGTTTCTTGCGAGACAATCAGCGCCGACATCGACGCCCAGACCGGATGCGGCGATTGCAGCAAGACTGCGGCATACCAGGCCAGCGTGGCCGAGGCGGCGCAGCGCACCACAAAGTTGGTGCGGTCTACATAATGATGCAGGGTTTCACGGTCGATCTGCGACATGGGACGACGCACTATCCAGGTAAGCTGACTCCACAAGCCTAGACCGTTTCCGTCGCGCCGACGAGGCCTGAGCCTCAGGCCCAGACGCCTGCGGCCAGCCTCGCGGCGTAGTCACGCACATCTTCTGGCCATGCCTCAATCAGAGCGTCGAAGCGGGCCTGGTCTGGCGCGAACAAAGCACGCGAGACCTCTTCAAACCCTGGCAGGTTGCCCGCCAGCGCAGACATAAAGCGATAACACGCCTCTTGCGCGTGACGGCGCCGGTCAGGTGCCGCGCTGGCATGGCGCGCGGCCTCCACCAGCTTGCGCAGTACCACGGATGCACCGCCCGGCTGACTATTGAGCCATTCCCAATGACGCGGCAGCAAGGTGACTTCCCGCGCGACCACGCCCAGCTTGGGGCGACCACGGCCCCGTGGCGCGTCGGCCTCTTCTTCATGATCTGCGGTGCCGATGACTTCGACAATACGCGCTGCCAGTTCTGCCGCTGTACCGCGTAAATCCAGTTCGACCGGGCGGGCGGTGGCGTCGTCAAACACCAGCAATGGTGCGTCGGCTTCGTCTGCGCCACTGTGTTTGATGGCCAGCGCGACATCGCGCAACAGGCCGCTGGCAATACGCCGGTGGCCGACAAAGGCCGTGCAATGAATAGGGTGGGTCATGGTGCGCCTGCTACTGAGGTGATGCAGTCAAATTTACCCGGATATAAATACCACGTCAATATCATCCGGGTAAAATACCGTTCTTCGGTTTGCGCCCTGCCTCTGCACAAGCAACTTGTTAATTGATAACCAAATGGTTATGATTTTTTCATGGATACCGTGACCGACTCCCTTTTCCGCGCATTGGCAGACCCCACCCGGCGCGCCGTTTATGAACGGCTTTGCCGTCAGGGCGAACAAAACGTGCGCACCCTGACCGATCTGGCCGGGGTGTCGCAACCGGCGGTATCCAAACATCTGGCCATCCTCAAAGAGGCGGGCCTTGTGACCGAACGGCGTGATGGCCGCCAGACCCACTACAGCGCCCAGCCCGGTGCGCTGAACCCGCTGGTGGACTGGCTGCGTTACTACAACGCCTTCTGGTCAGACCGTTTTGATCGACTTGATGACCTTTTGAAGAGGATGGACCAATGAATATGCCCGATACCGATCAGACCCTGCGCACGGTGGTGGTGGAACGCGCCTTTGCCCATCCGCAGGACAAAGTCTGGCGAGCCCTGACCCAAGGCCCGCTGATTGAAGAATGGTTGATGAGTAATGACTTTGAACCCGTCGTGGGCCACCGCTTCAGCTTTCGCATGCCCGCCATGCCGGGCTGGAATGGCATCACCGATTGCCAGGTGCTGACCGTGGAGGCCCCCAGCAAACTGGCCTACACCTGGTGTGCTTCTGGCGAAGAAGCGGCCACCGGCATCCAGACCGTGGTGACGTTCACGTTGACCCCTGCGGACGGCGGCGTATTGCTGCGTATGGAACAAAGCGGCTTCAAGCCGCATGAAGACCGCAATCTGCAAGGCGCCAACTGGGGTTGGCAGTCTTTCCTGTCCAGGCTGGAAGGTGTGCTCGCCAAGCCAGACTGACCTGTTGGCCGCGATCACAAAGCCGGGATGGACCTTGATGGTCATCCCGGCTTTGTCGTGCTGGAGATACCTGCCGTGGCCTGGCTTCGCTGTTCTACACTGAACCACATTGCCCTTTTCACCGGTTCAAGGAGCCTTTATGACCATCCACGTGACATGGCAGGCCGCCAGCCAGGCCACCATTACCCAGCTCAGCAACGGCAGCGCGCAATGGACCGCCGATATGGGCGCAGCCAGTGGCGGCGCACCGGGCGCGCCAGACCCGCATGAACTGCTGGATTCCGCCTTGGGTGCATGCACCTCGCTCACCCTGCAACTGTATGCGCGGCGGCGCAATTACCCGCTGGAAAGCATTCGGGTAGAGATCACGCATGAGGAGGAAGGCGGCATGTATCACATGCAGCGCCATATCACGCTGGGCGGGGCGCTGGATGACGCCGCCCGCGCAGATTTGTTGCGGGTGGCAGAGAAATGCCCGGTGCACAAGACTTTGAGTGGGCAGTTTGAGATCAGGACTGAATTGGCGGGGTAATCGGGGTTTGCGTTGGATACCAGCGCGTAGGGTGGATTCGGAGCGGGAGCGACAACCCACCGTGGCTGACTTATAACCATGAACCGCCGTTAGCGCCTTGCGGTGTGGGTTTTAAAGGCATTTGATACCCGCGGTGGCGGGAGTACATCACTTTCTTTGGGGCCGCCGAGGTGCTTCGCCACCTCGGCGGCCCCAAAGAAAGGAACCAAAATTTCGTAGCCCGGATGGAGCAAAGCGGGAATCCGGGGTGGCTATCTTTGCCCAGGCCGCAACCCCGGACTCCCGGCCTGCGGCCTTCGTCCGGGCTACATCTCTGCCAGCCTCAAACCCGCTGGGCGACCGGCGTCGCCTCATCATCATTGGCTGCGGCTTGCCCCGCGCTGATCAGATCGGCCGAGCGGGTTTCGCGCATCGACAATACGGCCAGGAAACTCAACAGCGCCGCCACCGATACATAACCGCCCACCCAGGACAGCCCGCCCTTGTCGACCAGGACTTTGGCAATAAAAGGCGCAATAGACGCGCCAATAATTCCGCCCACGTTATAGGCAATGGATGCGCCGGTATAACGCACTTGTGTCGGGAAGATTTCCGGCAGCAGTGCGCCCATCGGGCCAAAGGTGAAGCCCATCAAAAAGAGCTCAATCACCAGAAACAAACCCACGCTGAATGTAGTGCCGCCACCCAGCAGCGGGGCCATGGCAAAGCCGGACAGCATGGCCAGCACGGTACCCAGCAACAGCACCGGGCGGCGGCCCCATTTGTCGCTCGCCCAGGCTGAGAGCGGCGTGCCCAGCGCCATGAACAGCACGGCAAAGCACAACATGGCCAGGAACTGCGGCTTGGTGAAGTGCAGCGTGCTCACCCCGTAAGACAGTGCAAAGACGGTCGAGATATAAAACAGCGCATAACACACGACCATGGAAAACGCGCCTTGCAACACGGGTACCAGGTGGCTGGAGAGCGTTTCAAACAGCGGCACGCGTACGCGCTCGTTGCGTTGCATGGCTTGGGCAAAGATGGGGGTTTCGTGCAGTTTCAGGCGCACATACAGGCCAACCATGACCAGCGCTGCGCTGAAAATGAACGGGACACGCCAGCCCCAGCTTTTGAATTGTTCGTCCGAAAGCAGCACGGCCAGGCCAAAGAACAGACCGTTGGCAAACAGAAAGCCAATCGATGGCCCCATTTGCGGAAACATGCCAAACCAGGCGCGTTTGCCGGCCGGTGCGTTTTCGGTCGCCAGCAAGGCGGCGCCGCCCCACTCTCCGCCCAGACCAATGCCCTGGCCAAAGCGCAGCAGACACAGGATCACGGGCGCAGCCACACCAATGCTGTCGTAACTTGGCAAAAAGCCAATCAGCGTGGTCGAGACGCCCATCACCAGCAAAGACGCCACCAGCGTGGATTTACGCCCGATGCGATCGCCAAAGTGACCAAACAAGGCAGAGCCCACCGGGCGCGCCAGAAAGGCAATGCCAAAGGTGACAAAGGCATTGAGCGATTGCGCCGTCGCCGAGTCTTTGGGGAAAAATGTCGGGCCGATGATCAGCGCGGCGGCGGTGGCAAAGATGTAGAAATCAAAAAATTCGATCGCGGTGCCAATAAAGCTGGCTACCGCAACACGCGCCGTAGAATTGGCCGGCGTTGGGGATGCAGTCGTCGTCATGGTGCTCTCTTCTCTTATTTATTTTTGGCCGGACCATGACAAAGAAATGCCCAGTGCTGATGACAGCCGCATTCCTTCCCCATGCCAGGCGGTAGGGGTGAAAGAGCAAACGGGTGGACGCGACAATAAGCGCAGATGACTCAGGCAGGCTGGGGGTGAACAGCGGGCCCGGTCTCGGACCGGAATGCGTTTGCGGCTGGATAAGCTGCGAACGATGATAAGGACCGCAAAAAAAACCTGCAAGGCCGGGAACCAGTGTTGCCGCTGATCAGTCTTTTCGCAATGCGGTCACAAAATTGTCAAAATTCACGTTTGCTTACAGCGGGATCACGGCTATGGTCGATCGTTTTTTCCTCGCCGTTCTGCGGTACTGAACGACTGAAATATGAAATTGCTTAGCCCCGCCGCCCTTGCGGACATTGGTTTTCGCAAAATACAGCCGACTTTGCCGGCCTGGGTGGCGCCTGCCTGGAAGAAATTCAGCCCCGTTGCGCCATTTGCGCTGCTGATCGTCGGCCGTCTGCTGGTCGATACCGAATGGGATGCGTCCCGCGTTCTCTTCCAGGTGCTGTTATTCCTGTTTTTCTTTGCTTTTCTGGAGCGTTGGTCCGCTGTTGCGGCCACCATTGGTCTGGAAGGCGCCTTGCTGAACGGTAGCTGGATCAAAGAAGACGCCACCGGCGAACCCTTGCTGACGCGGGATCTGTTCGAAGTCTCTCAGGGGGCCGCGCTGACCGGTTACGCCGACTGGCATCTGGTGGCCTATGTCAGCATGACCGTGCTGGCCATTGGCTACGGTCTGTATCGCCACCCGCGTATTCTGTCCTGGCGCTTGTTGCCAGCGCTGATCCTGCCCGCCCTGTTCTATGTGCGCATGGAAAACCCGGCCCGGCTGGATGACTACGTGACGCCGCAGTTGACCAATGCGCTGCACACAGAATATCTCTCCTACAATTTTCGCGAAAACGCCCGCAGCAACGGTGTGCTGGGCCATCTTTACCTGAACGCAGAAACCGTACCGCCGCCCAAACACGGCCCGCACAATTTCTATGCCGCCGCGCCGCTGCGCCAGTTTGACGCCACCGATCCCGATGTCTTTGTGATCCTGTGCGAATCGTGCTTTACCACCGAAGACAGCCGTTTCCCCACCGCCGTACTGCGCCTGCGAGATGACAACGGCTTTGCGCTCACCCATATGGTCAGCCCGGTCTATGGCGGCGGCACGGCGGAGGCCGAGTTTGAAGTATTGACCGGGCTATCGAGCAAGGTATTCCCCGGTGTGGATTACCAGAACTTTGCCAATACCTACCGCAGCGATGCGCACACCATCGTCAGCCACTTCCGCAAAGAGGGATATCACACCTACGGCCTGCACGATTACTACTCCACGTTCTGGAAGCGCAACATCATCTACCCAAAGTTCGGCTTTGATGAAACGCACTTTGTCGATGAGATGAACTGGAACGAAGAAGGCTGGCCAGACGACACCCTGTTGTTCGACAAGGTATTGAGTCTTTACAACCAGAGCCCGAAAAAACAAAAAACCATGATGTTCATGGCTACCGTCATGACGCACGGCAAGTACGTCGGCGCCAACGACGACAATGGCGAGGCGGATTACCGCGCGCGGCTGGATAAATCCATCGCCGACATGCAGCACTTTGTGGTCGCGCTGCAAAAAGCCGCCGCCAAGCGCAAACGCCCCATCATGGTCGTCGTATTTGGTGACCACAAACCGGGCATTACCGCTGTGTTCAACCATGATGGTGTGCTGGAGAACAACCTGTTTGCCAGCGTGGGCGCGCGCAACGAAGACTTCCGCTTTGTGCCACGCCTCTCCCCGGAACAACTGGGCGAGCGCGGCAGCATTCCGGTGCTGGTCAAATACACCGGCAAGCAAAAGACGCTGGCCAGCGACATGGCAGAGAACATGACCGGCAGGCCGCTCTTGTGCATGCCGGCGCAACTGGCGCAGACCACCGACAACCAGGGCCGCTACTTCGGCACCCTGGCACGTGTCTGCGACAACATGAAGGGCTATCCTTATGGCGAACATGGCTGGGAAGCCACACTCCCCACCGCGCTGTATGCCGAGCGGCTGTTCTGAGTCTGGTCTTGCCGCAAACAAAAAAGGATGCCCGTTGGCATCCCTTTTTTTTCGCACGCCTGTTCCCGTAGCCCGGATGGAGGCCCAAAGGGCCGGGAATCCGGGATGGCGAAGCAAAACAATTTCTGTTCTGCCGGCGCAACCCCGGATTCTCGCTGCGCTTCATCCGGGCTACGGTATGAAGGGCTATCCCTACGGCGAACATGGCTGGGAAGCCACCTTCCCCACCGCGCTGTATGCCGAGCGGCTGTTCTGAGCCTGGTCTTGCCGCAAACAAAAAAGGATGCCCGTTGGCATCCTTTTTTTTTTCGCACGCCTGGTTCCCGTAGCCCGGATGCAGGCCCAAAGGGCCGGGAATCCGGGGTCGCGAAGCAAAACAATTTCTGTCCTGACGGCACAACCCCGGATTCTCGCTGCCCCGTTGCAACTGACTTCATCCAGCCACTTTATGGGGGTACGGGCACGCTTCATCCGGGCTACGGTGCTGCAGGGTGGATCTGGAACGAAGTGACAATCCACATCACAGAGGTGGATTGCTGCGCGAATCCACCCTACGGTTTGCCACAAAAGTTATGGCGCAACATCGCTCGCCAGCCGCGCAAACAGCCGGAAATGACGTGGCTGGCCGCGCACCACCCGGTAACTGCGCAGCAAACCTTCAAACTGGAAACCGGCTTTCTCCAGCACACGGGCCGAACGCAGATTGCTTTCCATGGCCGTCGCCTGAATCCGCAACCAGCCAAACTGTTCAAACGCCCACGGCACCACCGCGCGGCCCACCTGCGCCGCCAGCCCATGCCCCCAATAGGCCGGCGCGAGGTCATACGCCAGTTCAGCGCTGCGGTTCATGTCGTTCACCGTATGAAAACCGATCGTGCCAACCAGCGTATCCGTACCATCCACCAGTGCTAACCGGCGCGGGGTGGTCACGCCTTCTGACACATACGCTTGCCACAGGGGGATGAGGTCCTCAGCGGAATGCAGATTCCAGCTGGTGTGCTCAATCACCGCTGGCAGGCGCAGATAGTCGTACCAGACCGGCAGGTCACGTTCTTCAAGCTGGCGCAAGGCAAGGCCGGCGATGGGCAAGTCGGGCGGAGTCAAAATACGCATGAGAGCAAGCTGGCTGGTCGTGAGCGGGCAAATCCATTGTGCCTGATCCACTCACAGAAAGCGTAGCGCGCACTGGACAACCTCCGGCGAGCTACACACCCTCTCCCCCAAACCGCACCGAAAACCGCGTGTCCTGCGGATAGGGGAAAAAATCCTCCACAATCCCCCGCCCGATACGCGCTTTGGTTTGCTGCCAGAACTCGGGCGTGAGCAGATCGGCGTGGTATTTCATGAACGCCGCACGCATGTCGGCACGAGTGAGGAGGAAGGTGCCAAACTCTTCCGGATACACCTCGTTCTTGTGACCGGTGTACCAGGCCTCGCCAGAGAGCTCATATTCGGGCGCCAGCGGCGGGGGAATACGGCGGAAATCACAGTCGGTCATGTATTCGATTTCGTCGTAATCGTAGAACACCACCCGGCCAGCGCGGGTAATGCCAAAGTTCTTGAACAGCATGTCGCCGGGGAAGATGTTGGCAATGGCCAGTTCGCGCAGGGCGTTGCCGTAATCACGGATCACGTCCTCCACAATCTGGCCCTGACTTTGGTCCAGCAAGATGTTCAGCGGCATCATGCGGCGCTCGATATACAAGTGACGAATAACCACCGTATCGCCGTCTTCCTCGTACATGGAGGGTGCCAGCGTCGCCAGTTCGTTCAACAGTTCCGGATCGCAGCGATCACGCGGCAGGGCGACGTTAGAGAACTCCCAGGAGTCGGCCATGCGGCCAACCCGGTCGTGCTGCTTCACCATCTGATACTTGGCGCGTACCAGTTTGCGGTCCACCTCTTTGGGCGGCGGAATGACGTCCTTGATGACCTTGAACACAAAGGGAAAAGACGGCAGCGTGAACACAATCATCACCATGCCCTTGATCCCGGGGGCAATGGTGAAGCGGTCGCTGGAATGACGCAGGTGGTGGAACAACTCGCGGTAAAACATGGTTTTACCTTGCTTGCCCAAACCCAGCATGGTGTACAACTCGGCGCGGGAACAATCTGGCAAGACCTGGTGCAAAAAGTGCACGGTGGCCGACGGGACATCCATATCCACCAGAAAATACGCGCGCGACAGGCTGAACAAATGGCGGATGTGATAGTGATTGAACAGCGCGGCATCGACGTACAACTGGCCGGCGTCGTTGCGATACAGCGGTAGCGCAAACGGCAAATCCAGATCGCCATTGATCACGCGGCCGATGATGTAGGCCGTTTTGCCGCGATAAAACGGCGAGGCCATCACCTGGATTTGCGAGTTGAAAGAGAGCTTGGGCCAGTGGCCCATATGGGCATGTGCGGCCCGCAAAATGTAGCGGACATCCCGCTTGAGGTCTTCAAACGGTAGCGTGAAGTCAAAGTCGGTCAGGATGCGCTCGACCGTGTCTTCCAGCCAGGTCCGCGTGGGGTAATAGGTGCGGTAAACCTGCGGCTCCCACGCCTCGATGTACTCGGTGGAAACGGCCGGTCGGTAAAAGATGAAATCGTTGTGGAAATACGTGCGGTGCAAGATGCGGCAACAGACCGAATTGAAAAACGTCTCGGCCAGTTCTGGCTGTTTGTGATTGACCAGCAAGCTGATGTACTGCGTCTTGGCCCGCGCCCAGACCTCATCGGGCAGGTTTTCCGGGTGGAACTCCTGGAGAATACGTTCAACCGCCTCGTCCACACGCAGATCGTAGAAGGCAATCCGCCGCTTGACGGTCTCGCGCTGGGCATGGGTATCGCCGGCCTCAAAATAGCCCTTGGCACTTTGGCTGCACTCCCGGAACAAGCGGTAATGGCAGTCAAAGCCATCAAGGATGGCACGGGCCAGACTCAGCGCCTCGCCATTACTGTGTGCAGTGCTGACAGCGTGTTCCTGGTGTCCCATACATCCTCCGACGCAGCGTTCAATCCAGTGTAGAGCGGCAAACCACCCGCATTGAAATTAACGTGCTGCAGTGCGTCAGACGATGGGGGCAAACCCGCAAAGCGGTGTTTGAAGCGAGCAGTGGCGGCTGGCTGATGGGCGCTTTCAATCACTTTCAAGACGCCAACCCGCCGCTTGCACCTGCCCGGTGGCCGCTGGCAAAGATGTCAGTCCGGCCAAGCTAGCAAGTGCGTGTCTTGAGGCCGGTTTTCGGGTAAAATCTTTCCCTATTTGAACCCACTTTTGCGGACCTGTAGCCATGCCCTTGTTGCAAGCCGAACGTGATGCCCTGCTGAAGCCGCTCGCCACCGTGACCGGTATCGTCGAGCGCCGCCATACGCTGCCGATCCTCTCTAACGTGTTGATCCGCAAACAGGGCGATTCCCTGGCATTTACCGGTACCGATCTGGAAATCCAGATCGCCAGTGAGCAAAGCGAAGGGTTCTCTGGTGAAGACTTTGCCATTACCGTGTCGGCCAAGAAGCTCTCTGACATTTTGCGCGCCATTCCGGACCGCGCCGTGGTCACGTTTGAAGACAACGAAGGCCGCTTGACACTGAAAGCCGGCAAGAGCCGTTTCCAGTTGCAAACCCTGCCGGCCGGTGATTTCCCGACCCTGGCGGTGGATAACAACCTGCGTGCCACCATCCGCATGCCGCAAGGCCAGCTCAAAGCCCTCTTGGGCCGCGTGCAATTTGCCATGGCACACCAGGACATCCGTTACTACCTCAACGGCTTGTTCTTTGTCACTGATGGCAATCTTTTGAAGCTGGTGGCCACCGATGGTCATCGCCTCTCGTTTGCCTCGGCCGAGCTGGATGCCAGCTTCGACAAGAACGAAGTGATCCTGCCGCGTAAGACTATTCTGGAACTGTACAAGCTGCTGGCTGAATCTGATGACGAAGTCACCATTGATATCGCCAGCAACCAGGTCCGGTTTGCCTTTGGCAATATCGTGATTCACTCCAAGGTCGTTGACGGCAAGTTCCCGGACTATCAGCGCGTTATTCCGCAAAATAACGACAAATTCCTGAAGATTGAACGGCAGACCCTGTTGTCTGCCCTGCAACGCGCGGCCATTCTCTCCAACGAGAAATTCCGTGGCGTGCGTCTGGTGCTGACCGACAACACCATCCGCATCCTGTGTAACAACAACGAACAGGAAGAAGCGCAGGAAGAAGTGGAAATCGATTACACCGGCGCCCCGCTGGATATCGGTTTCAATATCCAGTATCTGCTGGATGTGCTGACCAACCTTCAGGTAGAAACCCTCGATTTCGTGTTTGGCGATGTGACCTCCAGCGTGCTGGTCAACATCCCCGACAACGAACACTTCAAATACATCGTGATGCCAATGCGCATCTAAATCTGGCCCGCCAGGCGGCTGCGCCCGCGCATTTTGCGTCCGTCCGGTGCTCGAAATCCTCATGTACCAAAAGTACATTCCGGTTTCTGTGCTCCGGGCGAACACAAACTGCTTTGGCTCGCTCACCTGACAAGCCAGATAGTCTGGTTGTTGAAAGAGACCAGAACCTTACTCTTGCAGTCCAGGAACAAGCATTCTCATGAGTGAAAACATCGACCCGCAAAACCCGCAAAACCCCGCCGGCAACCAGGAATACGGTGCCGACAGTATCAAGATCCTCAAGGGTCTGGAGGCGGTACGCAAACGTCCGGGCATGTATATCGGCGACACCGGCGACGGTACCGGCCTGCACCACATGGTGTTTGAAGTTCTGGACAACGCAATTGATGAGGCGCTGGCCGGCCATTGCGACACCATCCGCGTCATCATTCACGCCGATAACTCCATCAGCGTAGAAGACAACGGCCGCGGGATTCCCACGGCCATCAAGGAAGACGACGAGTTCAAACGGTCCGCCGCTGAAATCGTGATGACGGAACTGCACGCCGGCGGCAAGTTTGACCAGAACAGCTACAAGGTGTCTGGCGGCCTGCACGGCGTGGGCGTCTCGGTCGTGAACGCGCTGTCTGACTGGCTGCGTCTGACGATCCGTCGCGATGGCCATGTGCACAGCATGGAGTTCCGCCAGGGCGCGGCCGTAGCCCCGCTGGCGGTGGTGGGCGACTCTGACAAGCGCGGTACCGAAGTTCACTTTATGGCCTCGGTCGAGACCTTTGGCCTCGTCGAGTTCCACTATGAAATTCTCGCCAAGCGGATTCGTGAACTCTCGTTCCTGAACAATGGCGTAGGCATTACCTTGATCGACCGCCGTACCGGCAAGGAAGAAAACTTTGCCTACGCGGGCGGTGTGCGCGGCTTTGTAGAGTTCATGAACCGTGCCAAGACGGTGCTGCACCCGCATATTTTCCATGCGGCGGGCGAGCGCGACGGCATGTCGGTAGAAGTCTCCATGCAGTGGAACGACTCTTACCAGGAAACCGTGCAATGCTTTACCAATAACATTCCGCAGCGCGACGGTGGCACCCACTTGTCTGCATTGCGCGCGGCACTGACCCGCACGCTGAACAACTACATCGACCAGAACGAAATCGCCAAAAAAGCCAAGATTGAAACCAGTGGCGACGATATGCGTGAAGGTCTGACCTGCGTGCTAAGCGTCAAGCTGCCAGACCCCAAGTTCAGCAGCCAGACCAAAGACAAGCTGGTTTCCAGCGAAATCAGCCCGGTGGTGCAAGAAGTCATCGGCCAGATGCTGTCTGACTTTTTGCTGGAAAACCCCAACGACGCCAAGATTATCTCCGGCAAGATCGTGGAAGCCGCGCGCGCCCGTGAAGCCGCCCGCAAGGCCCGTGACCTGACCCGCCGTAAAGGCATCCTGGACGGCATTGGCCTGCCCGGCAAACTGGCAGACTGCCAGGAACGTGACCCGGCGTTGTCTGAAATCTACCTCGTCGAGGGTGATTCCGCCGGCGGCTCTGCCAAGCAAGGCCGTGACCGCAAGTTCCAGGCCATTTTGCCGCTCAAGGGTAAAATCCTGAACGTGGAACGCGCGCGTTTCGACAAGATGCTCTCCAGCCAGGAAGTCGGCACGCTGATCACCGCACTGGGTTGCGGCATCGGCAAAGAAGACTTCAACATCGAAAAACTGCGTTATCACCGCATCATTATCATGACCGATGCGGACGTGGACGGCTCGCACATCCGCACGCTGCTGTTGACCTTCTTCTACCGCCAACTGCCAGAACTGGTAGAGCGTGGCTACATCTACATTGCCCAGCCGCCGCTGTACCGCGCCGCGCGGGGCAAGAGCGAAGCCTATCTGAAAGATGACCAGGAACTGGACCAGTACCTGCTGAAACTGGCCGTAAACGGCGCAGAACTGATCCCTGGCGACGGCAAGCCTGCCATCGCCCAGGAACAGCTGGAAAGCCTGGCGCGCCAGTATCTGGTGACCTCTGCAGTGATGCAGCGTTGCAGCCGGTTCATTGACCCGCTGATCCTGAACGCCTTGCTGTACTGCGGCCCGATTGATCTTTCCAGCCAGGCCACCGCAGAAGACTCTGCTGACCGCTTGGTGAAGCAACTCAATCACCCCGCTTTCATCATCAAGGCAACCCCGTTTGAAGAGGCCGGCAGCGTGCTCAAGATTGAGCGCCACCTGCACGGCGTGGTCACAGTGCAGTACATTGATGAAGACTTTGTCCTGTCCGGCGACTACGCCCAGCTGAAAAAGACCGGCGAAATGCTGGCAGGCCTGATCACCACCGGTGCAAAAGTACGCCGTGGCGATAACGAAATGGGCATCAGCAACTTCAAGGAAGGCCTGGACTGGATGCTGAGCGACGTGCGCCGCAACGTCACCATCCAGCGCTACAAAGGCCTGGGCGAAATGAACCCCGAGCAGCTGTGGGAAACCACCATGGACATCACCGTCCGCCGCCTGTTGAAGGTGGGCGTAGATGACGCCATTGCCGCCGACGAAGTGTTCACGACGCTGATGGGCGACCAGGTTGAACCGCGCAGGCACTTTATTGAGCAGAATGCGCTGGTGGCGCGGAATATTGATATTTGATGTTGTAGGATCCCACGGAAATCTAGATTTTTCCCAGAAATTTAGATTTTTGGGACGCGTTCGGAAGCCTCCCGTAATGGGAGGCTTTTTGTTTTCCACAGTACATATGTTGCATGACACAAAAATGCGAGATGTCTACCAATAACCTAAATTTTTCTGGTGAAAAAAATGAAATGGTCTGGTTAGTTTCAGACCATTTCATTTGGGTACGACCGTGTAACTGTCGTGGTCGGCGTTTTTGACATTCTTTGATGAGCACCTTGCCCGGACCGGTGACAGGTTTCGCTGATGCCAAACGGACGTTCACGCCAGAGCACCAAAGCCCCCTACTTGACCCCACAGCCGCATCGAAAAGTTGCTGCCGCTATGGCCAACCGCGGACTCCACCCAACACCTTCACCTAGCACTGCCTAGGTGGGGCAGCTGGACTCTTACGAATGAGAAATCCTTAACGAGGTTTCCGTAGTCTGTCCAAACAACAAGGCCAAGTACAGCGGCGGTGAACGGGGCGCCGCGATGTACAGCCTGATCGGCACGTGCAAGCTCAATCACCTCGACCCGCAAGCGTACCTGCGGTACGTGTTCGAGCGGATTGCGGAGCATCCAGTGAACAGGGTGGATGAACTGCTGCCCTAGGCCGTGGCGGAACACATCGGCCACATCCCACAGCAGGACTGATCAGGTCGGCATCGTCAACACGGCTCAGACCAGACGCTTACGAATATGTAACTTTATTAGGCGCAAAACGCTTCAGCGGTCATGAGATCGGATCAAATTCAATTTGCAGCCTAATCCCTTGAGCAGGCACAGTGGGGTTAGCGAAAACCGCTGCCGATCCCAGGTCAGCCCACAACTTTTTCAGCCATTCCAAGCTTTTTACCTTCTGGCCCTTCTCTTCTTTCTCCTTGTTCACACCGAGTTCGAGCGCACCGCTGCCAACCTGCCGACAATACAAGCGGAAGTCGTTATCTGATTTGATCAAGGCCTTCAATTCCGCTGAGAACCCAGTCAGTTCCATTGGAAGCAGCTCCTGCAATTGATCGAGCTGCTCAACCAGCCACTGCTTGATATCCGACGACAGCAAAATCGCGACCTGTTTCTTGGGTAGAGGCCGGAGGACGGCGGTCACCGTTTTGGTATCGCGCGATTTTGCGAGTGCCGCGAGCTCCCCCTTGGGACCCCAAACACGGAGACGTACTGCGCCAAAGACCAAACTGTAGCCCGGCTTCACGGGGACACCGATTCGACCAAGCTTATTTAGCGCATTGTGTTGAACCTCAAGCGCATAAATCTCGTTCAACCGACCTACGTACCTGAAGCCTTGTTCCTTTTTTAACTTTGTCTGCTCGATAGTAATCAAATTCACTTCGTTCCAACGGACCTGGTAGTACGCGCCGTCTTCCAAACGGATGAGCGTACTCCCCTTATCGTCAAGTTGACGCAAGGTCGCTCGCATCAATTCAACTTCTGTGTTTGGTACTTCCGTGCCCACGCCCTCTGCGCACAGGACCTGGCCGTTGGTAATCTTCTTCTGCAAAAGGTCACAGGTCTGACTAAGAACCAGACGGAATTGAGTCAGATCGACCTTCTTACCTCTCCGGGTGAGTTTGCCAACGAAGATATCGCCGAAACGGAGCTCTCTCGAGCCAGTCGTCTGCTTGTGGTGCTGACCTGAAGCAGTTCGAACAGTCGAGGCTTCGGTGAAGAGCTTCGGAATCCCTTGGGTTGGCTCCAAGTGTCCGAGCAGCACGCGATGATTCTCCGGGGGCAACTTGCCAGAAGCGCCAGCCAGCGTCACGCTCTCTTGAAGCTTGACGGTGAGAGCCTGTCCAAGCATCCAACCTACATAGTCACTGAGGGGCTCGCCTTCATGAATGAGATGCCCAACATGCAGGGCAGCGAGGTCTTGTAGCTCCATGCTGTCGATGTCTGCCTTCAGTGCTTCGCAGGCCGTCTGAAGAGCGTCTTTTAGCGCCAGGTGAACCCGGCGGTAGCTTTCAAGCTCAGCAACCTCCGCGGTGAACCCGTCGATGCGTTGCCCAAGCTCTTGCAAAACATTCATCTTGCGGATGAAGTGGAAGTAGCCTCCATGTAGACCGACGGCCTTGCGAAATGCTTCTGCATCTCCCTTTGCGACCCCTGGGCGGCTGGAAACCAGCACTATCAAGGGCAGGCCCCTCTCGGATGTAAGCCCGCGCTGGACGAGACTTTGCAGGAACTGGGTGCTCTCATCGACCTTCGCGGCCATGTCCTCCGGTGTTTCCGAGGTGAGTACATAGTCAATAACCACGAGGCTCGCATCTGCGGGAACTATATCCAGTGCGGGCAATGCGCCAAAACGAACGAGTTCCCAGTTCTGTGCGATCAGGGTGGTTTCGATCTGCTCAAGCGGGAGTCTCAGCGGACCGACATCAGCAACCACATCCGCAATCCCTTCCTCCAAAAACCGCTGGCTCTCCGGACACTCTGCCCTTCGACCCCAAAGCTCAATCGTGCGCTGAGGATCAGCGAGCAGAGGATCGAAATAGCCTCGGTCTGTCGCGCCACCGCTAAGCCCAAAGGTTGCGTCGAACCACGCCTTGGCCTCAGGAGCCTTCCTCAGAAAGCTTCTCAGCGAAGGAAGGCTTTTCCTCACGTCTTCTGGTGACGGACGAAGGTAAGCATCATCAATCAGGACAGCCTTGCGGGGCACCGCTTCGGCCACTACCTCGATATCCATCGTTCCCCCTTGCGTGCCTTATGGCATCTCGAACTTGAAACCAGAAATTGTTCCTGCCGCCGTTCTCTCAAGCAGCGACAGAGTGATCGCATTTTCCTTGCACAGACTTCTGACGATGTAGAGGCCTATGCCGCGGCCCGAGGGCTTTTTGCTGAAGAACGGCTCAAAGATCTTTTCGCGGTCCGCCCACTCGATGCCGGCCCCGTTGTCCCGGAACGTTATCGCATGCGCGTCGGCATCAACTTCGATCTTGATCGTCGCCTCGAAATCTTCGTACCCATCCAAGCGCCTCATCGCCCGGTGATGGCTCAACCAGTAAACGGAATTGACGATCAGGTTCTCAAAGATCTGATACATCTGGCCGACGATCACCTTGGATATCAAGCGTGCCCCCTCCGGATTAAGCTGGAGGTCCACTTTGATGTGATGCCTTTCAAACTGCTGCTCATGCGCATCCAGAAGCGTCTCCAGTACTTCGACGACGTCTGTATCCTCCTTCCGCTGGCGACCCGGTGTGCTCACCGGATCTAGGATCCGCAGACGCCTGTCCAACGTCTGGAGCTGCCGCGCGAGGGACTTAAGACCCGGCGGCAATGCGCTGTCGCTCATCTTTTGCAAATCTTGCAAAGTGGCGCCGGTGACCCGATTCAGTTCATGGATCACGAACTCCAGTAGCATGCCTACGCCCGCCAGATGCAAATAGAGGTCAGCCTGATTAGCCTGTCTCTTCAGGGTCTTCTTTGCAGCGGCCCAGGCAGCCTCCAACTCCTCGACATAGCCGCGAAGGTTGGCGACGGTCTGGTGTTCGTCAGGTACTCGCTTGGCCAGTTCTCGCAGCGTAACCTTGGCGTCTTTCGCATGTTCGGTGACTTGCTTTTCGATTTCGCGCACGGTGGTAAGCGACTTGGTTGCCATTCGCTCTTCATGCTGGGTTACTAGCGAACCTAATTCCTTCCAGATGACATACTGCAAGCATTGGACTAGTGCGCGCTTCTCGGGCGTATCGACGAGACCTTGGCGATTGGTCTGATCGCGTAGTTCTCGATTCCCGAGCGATGTGATACGCACATACCCTACGAACTGGCCGCGGTTCAGTTTGAACGACTTTCGGCGAAGCGCCCTCTGATCCAGCTCAAGCCAGTCGTCATCGGGAGCCGCATAGGGATAAACACGATAGCCGTCGCGGTAGACGAGCAGCCCACCGGCCCACTGCTCAAGCCACGTCTTGAATTTAATGTAGTTGTCGCCGAGCTCATGCTGAGCCCGCTGCCGGTTGAACCAGAAGCCCTCTGCCGTGAAAGGGCCGAGGGTCTCGATTCCCGCAAACCGTGGTGCGTCATTAATCGAGGTTCCGCCTCCAGAGACCGCATATCCACTGGATGCAAGAAGACTGTAAAGGCCATCTCCTGAGGCAGCAATGTCCTTTTGGTCAATCACATCCAATGGCTCTGCGGCATCCGGCGGCTTGGGGAGCCGAAACTTAGCCGTCCCGCTGAGCACAGGAGCTTCACGCAAATCCTCTTCGTCGTCGGGATTAACCCTTTTGTAACCGAACGTCATTTTGAAGTGGCCATGCCACTTATTGAGCCATTCAGTATCAATCTCCTCGACTGCCGTGACCTTTTTCCCATTGAACGAGAGATCGATATCTAGGACTACGCCAGACGTTTCGAATGGATCTTGCAGTTTCGAGAACTCGGCCCGCGCGAGGGCGGTAACGCGTGCGAGCGACCAGTCGCTTTGCAAGTCGCTGATTCGGATAAGTGTGCCCGAGGCACTGGTCTTTTTCTCTCCCCCCTTTTCTGGCTCAGGTGAGAACTCATCGAGATCCATGTCCGGGGTGTCACGAAGGGTCGACCAGTCGATATCCAATGTGTTCCAGTGGTGTTCACCCTCGACACCGCTGATCACGCCAGTGAATAGCCCCAAGCGCATGGCAGAAAGCCGACCAATACCTTTCTCACCCAGCAACTTGCTCGCGGCACCCAAGCGCTGCCTATCCATGTGGCGATTGGGCGTGCCAACTGTCAGAAACTTAGTTCGCAGATCGTCCATGGACATGCCGCAGCCCCAATCCTCCACTTCAATGAAAGAGAATTCGCGGTAAAACTCTTCCGCAGCGATTACCGCACGTTGCAACCCTAGACCTTCTAAGCGACGGATAAATTCCGAGCGAAGACTGTCGGAAGCGGTCGCCTCAAAGCATTGCCGGACAGCCGCTTCGAGCCAATCTCCCCGCAATCGTGCATCCATCGGCAGGGCTGCCAATTTCGATTGCAGCACCCGATAACCCGATGCCATCAGAGCCACGTTTACACGAATCTCAATACTCTCGCTGCCTGCATCGACAGAATTTTTGATTAGCTCGTACAGCGCAATACCGTCCGAACCGATTAATTCAGCCCCAAGCTCCAAAAGAACTCTTGCTTTAACGTTAAATGCCATAGCGCGTCACAATGAGCAAACCAGGCAACCCTGGTTGTCGTCTTCATCCACGTCTTCAGCTGTATCGGCTGAGGCAAAAACCTCTACAAGCGTCAGGTTCTCTTTCCGAGCGGCGTTACGCTGGATACGAATCACATGTTCACGCTTTATTTGCTCAACACGCTCGGGCCGTTCCATTTCCGCAAGACTCTCCCCTTGACTCCAAGTAAAGAAGTTTCCGGTTTTTTCAAACGGCTTTTCGTATTCTTTAGCCTTTTCGTACAATTCGGGATAGGTCTCCTTGAGGCGAACCCATTCGATCTTTTGCTGGTAGAAACAGAAATAGCAGCCTGACCGGGTACGCCCCCATTTGGTATATGGCGGCATCCCAACGCCGGAGGTACGAAGAATTTCCTCAATATCTCGAAGCACAAGACCATCTTCTCTAAATGGATATACGGCCTTGATGTTAGGTTTATGGCTGATATAGCCACTACGATTCTCTTCGGCCCGCAAGCCAACGTAGTTGACCACCTCATCGTCGCCGCAATGCTCTTCAAACGGCTTCAGTTTCAACGCTCGCGTGCACCAGCGACGATGATTTGATGGAATCATTCCACCATACATTTCGTACCAGTGATCAAAGCCAACATCTGCATTTAGGCGGATGACTTCTTTTCCCAAGTAACTTGCGATGCGATCCAGGTACTCGTACGTCTCGGGGAGCTCCTTACCGGTGTCGCTAAAGATATATTCCATTTCGGGAACACGGTCTCGCATATAGATGGCCAAGGCCGCGCTATCTTTGCCCCCGGAGAGGCTAAGGATATGCCGTACTCGCTTCTCTTCAGCCATGTTTGGCCTCTTCCTCTTCGCGACTGTCCGCGGCTAGTTGCAAGTCCATGATGGCCTGTGCAAGGGCTGCTGCAGCCATTTGAGCATCTCCTTGGGCAGATTCCTTCACAAGTGCCAGTACGTTTTGCGCAAGGGCTTTCGAAGAATCCGTTGTCGCAACAAAAACGGCCTGCTCTTCCCCACCTGCCATGGTTAGCGTCAACCCAACAAAACGATCCGCCGCCCTGGGAGCTACACCTCGACGCATAACTACCTGCATCCATCGCTGATAACGACCACACAGTTCGGACAGCCCCTCTTGAAACCGACTCAGGGTGTCATCCGACCAAGTATCCAGAGGCCGCTGGACGATCAAGCTGCCAACTGAATCCAGCCATTTTTCGTCGCTTAGAATCAGATCTGTGCAACGCAAAATGAAGCTCTTTAATTTGGTATCGGCAAGAGTGGCGCCCTCTTTGCTACATTCAGCTTGAAGCTGGTTTCTGACACGACTTAAAGGGCCATTTATTCTGAAACCGCGGCTCAGCTCTGCAGCAACGTCTTCCTGCAACTTGCGATAAGCCATACCCAGATCTGTTAATGCACTGGTAAGCCACGTCAAGAAAGACTCTTTGGACTTCGATTCCACATGCGCCTTGCGCAATGTTTGGGTTAGAAGCGCAATAGGGTCAGTGGTTTTACTGAGCATTGAGCGGATCAGAGCCGCATCCTTACCGACACGCTGGGTCTGTTTGCTAAAGTCCGGCAACCGGATAAACCAGCGAATCAAAGAGCGCGCAACATCGAGATAAGACGCATCATGTTCCAAGGCGCAACCGATAGCGGCAAGAGCATTGCGGTAATCCGCAAGCAAGCGAGTGTTGTCTCCGACATTCGAGAGCTCGCGCAACGTAAAGTTTTGAGGGCTCTTGAACATGCGTTGGAGATGTTCGGAGGTAAGCTCCAAGAGAAGCGTACCTCGTTCAAACACAGCGCAGCGGCTTCGGTTTACAAGCAAATAAAGCACAATCCAGATGCCCGCCGGACCCGCGCGAACGCCTAGTGGAGGAGCACCAAGAATCGCCATCAGAGACGCAAAGCTTTGTGGTTCGTCACCAGCCAAGCCTTCGGAAATAGCTTGCCAGACAAATCGAATATCGTTGGCAGCCAGTTCTGTTGGTTCATGAAGTGACCATTGCCCCTCCCGCTCATGCCAGATGCCAGTTTCACGCAACAGGGAAGTATGAATGAGTCGCTCAGGCGGGTACTCATCTTGGCCACAAATCGGCCGCGTTACATCCCCAGCGAGAATGACATCAAACAAGCGCTGGCGAGCCAACACAATCGGCGAAGCCGGCTTATCCTTGTTGATTAATTCATTGACGATACGAGGAGCCTTCGAGAACGTACGCTCGAAAAGCCAAGATGCAAGCTGACTTGCATTCATCCGTTCACTGCCCTCGATGGCAGCTCCACGATACCAATAGGTCGGCCCTGGGCGCTCTGCTGACGGCATCAACGCGGACGTAACTGCCCGTTCAACAAGGTTTGCAGCTTCTTGCAAGCGCCCCTCTACATAGCGAGTCGACCACGGATCAAGCCTCTTGGCCGACACTTCCCGCATGATTTCCTGCCAAATCGCGTAGTCGGCGAGAGCCGACCTTCCTTCCGCAGAAAGCACTAAACAACCACTAACGCAGAGCGCCTCATTCTCTTCTGCCAAGCGCTGCAATGCGCGCACCGAAGAGTCTGAGCCCTCTATGACCAAAACGATTTTCAGCCAACCATCTGGCCGAGCTTCGTCCACCTTGGGGTCGGGTAGTTGGGGCCAGATTTCAGACGTACCAACTAGAACACCCATTGTCCGAATGGTGCCCGTTTCATCATAGTGGCGGTTCGCTACGACGGGGCGCTTGGAAAGTGCAGCGTTAATACCCGTTTGTATTAAATCGTTTTCATTTCGGCGGGCCGCCTCTTCATAGAGCGCTTCGATATTGACTGCATCAGAAACCGCGAGTGCAAATTCAGTATTTCTTTTCCGCTTAACCAACACACCTTGCTCGACAAGATGTGCAAGAGTAGCTGCAATTTCAGGAGCATTGGCAGCGCCCAGCGCGTAATCAATGGTTTCAACATTAATTGGCGTACCTAGCCCACCCTGGACCAACTCGAGAACGGCAATTGCTTTCAACACATTCAGAGCAACTTCGTTTTGCGTAATGCGCTGTATGGCTTCTTGAGCAAACACCCATCGACGTTCCGCACCCAAGTCCCTGAAGCGCAGGCCATATCCACCGGCCAAGAAATCATAGAGATCGGTAATACGATACCAATTTCCAATTGGATGGCTTTGTGCAAAATCACGAAGCCCGCCTGACTCCGCGCCCTTCAAAAAGGAATGGAAAGTACGTTCACTTTGACCGAACCGTTTCGAGACAGTAGCCATAGCGGCTAGCGTCAAGGGATGAAGCGGATATAGGCACTCTGCCTCCTCGAACAACGTGGCGTCCTGTTCAGAAGCTGAACGTAGCACGCCATACTCAACTGCACGCGCGTACACCTCTTTCGCTTCTGTGGTCAGTTCAGCCTGTTGTTGCAGTTGGCCGGTAACCCCTAAGGCATGTCGTGCAAAGTAGGCATAGCGTTCTACGGGCTCATCAAATGGAATTTCCGCAAAACGCGCAGAGATTTTATGCCACTCATCTCCCAACGCACGTCCAACACCAGCCGCGTAGCTAGCGAAGTGCTGATGCAGCATGGCAATAACAGCCAATTTGTCATCGTCATACTTGCATGCGGCTTCGGCCACCTGCTGAATAGCAATCAAATCACCCTCGGAGGGATGCAATGCTGCATATTCGATGAACTTCCCAACCTCGTCGATCAGCAGGGTAAGCCCTTGGTAACCATCGGCTTGAAGTGCAGCAGCGAAGTCGGAAGCGAGTTCACCTGCAATGCTATTGAAAGGCAGGCTCCTGTAAGTGCCCCCAGCAATATCAAGTTGCTTTTGTACCGCAGCGAGTGCTTTTTTCTTGCCCAACACGACAAGTGCATCAGAGATAGCCACAGCCAGGGCCACCCCAAACGAGACACGTGACCCCACCACCGCCAGGCTATAGCGACGTCCAGCTTTAAAAAGATCTGCAGTGCTTGCGGATACCTCACGCAAACGCGCCGCAGCCGGACCATGTAGCTCTGGGCCCGCCATGAGCTGCGCAAGCATTACACCAAGCGCCGACTTACCACTTCCGTATGGGCCTACAATTTTCCAGGCCCTTTGCGCATTTCCCGATGCCATGTCACTGGCGATCTGGCGGATTGCACCAATGCTATTCGGCGTCAGGAGATAGCTATCGATGACCCGGTCATCATGTAAATCTCGCTCAAGGGAAATAGAGCGAGTGTGCTGTCCATCTAGTGCCAGCAGGGAAATGACTTGATCAGACATTTTCCAGCGCCTCTTCTTGTTGCCACAGCTTGAACTGCGGATCTATTTCTGTTGGTTTTAGAACAATGCTTTGGGTATCAGCAGTATCTACGAATCGGAGTGCGCCACGAAGCGGCTCAGCCATAGTGCGCTCAAGGAGGACTCGGAGCTGATGCTCGCTAAGCCTGAAAACAACACCGGGACTATGAGCCCCCTTGAGAAGGCTATGAAAGTCAGCCGTTCCGCTTCTCTGTTGACTGAGTAAGAAATCGACCAATGCAAGTGCGAAAACCCGCGGCGTCAAGCCTACCTGTACATGGACGTCGGTACTGTAAAGTATCCGGCCATCTTCAGTTTTCATGGCCTTGAGCAGTCCTAAATCCTGAAGAGGACACCATGCCGTATCGTCCGCATTCTTTTCTGAAGGCAGATAGCTCTGAATAAAAATGGAAGCGTGTTGTTCAAGTGTTGACGGAGCCAAAGCGCGAACCAAGGGAGCACTCCGCTGGCCGAGCGCCTGAATCAGACGGGCACGATCAAAGCGGATTGTCCCTCCTTCTCCAAAAACCTCGCTCCATGCAGCCAGTCCAGCGCGCGTTGTCAACTGCCAATGAATTAGCCAAAGGGACTCTTGTGCTTCAAGGTACGGATCCCAAAGGTCGCCAAACAAGCGCCCACCGACTGGGCCCGGAGCATGTCCACCCTCACCGCTAGGCCTGATCACTCCCGTTGCTTCAGCCCAAAACTGGAGCGATTTAACCATGTTCCTACCAATACCCAGTGCAACCATCGCCTGCTCTTCGTTTCGGAGCACACGTGCATCAGCCAGCACTGCGCGATATATTTTGGGTAGCCAGCCATAACGGCAAACGAAAGATTCGTGTCCCGAAAAGCGCTCTGTGCGCTCTGACCCGATCGTCATTTTTTATCCCTCTTGCGATTCACGCTCTCCGCTGGAGGCGTCTCTGCAGCCAGACTTTCTGCCCGCTGTATGATGATGTGTTTGTTGGCAACATCAAAGTAAATGTCGACAGCGTCCCCCTCCTGGAGGCCCGCGTTTCGGAGCAATGTATCACTCAGGACAATTCGCCCCAATTTTTGTACCGTTTTAGTATCGAATAATACTTTCATGACACTAAATTTTGCCCTGATATATGCATTGAAAAGGTCAGATAAGTGTACCTGAATCAACCTTTTCCTAGTACGAATCTGCACATTTGTCTAGCCCCGTTCACTGTTTCAATGGGTTCATTGGATTAAGCCATCAGTAAAGAGCAAAGGGAAACCAGACCAATTTACTAAAAATCAGTATCGGTAGAATGGCCCGCTTTATTGCCCAAGCTCCTCATCAGAATTGAGGCAAGTTGCTACACCAAGGGATGTTGAGGGCGAAACACTCACACCACAGCCTGTAATTACTTTGCGAGACGCCCATGTTGTTACTGATGGACACTGAGTTCACTGACTTCGTCGATCGTGAATTGATCAGCATTGCCTTGGTTAGCGAAGACGGCCACAAGGAACTCTATCTGGAAGTTCAAGATTTCGACCGTGCCAAGTGCAATGGCTTTGTGCAGTCAGTGGTTTGGGCGCAACTGGGCAGAGATCACTCCGCCGTGGTTCGCAAAAATGATCTCCGGGAGCAAATATCCACATGGTTCGCAGAGCTGCCTGCGGAGATCACTGTGGCATGCGATTCCCAGCATGATCGTGATCTTCTGCGACAGGTCTTGGGTGGCACTTACCCAGCGAATCTTACCGCCTGGTTCGATTTGCGGCCATTGCTCGAAACCGAGGTTTTTGAACGAGCGGTAAACGAGTACCACGAAGCGGGACACCCTCAACATCACGCGCTTCATGATGCTCGGGCGAGTCGCGCCGGCTGGCTGGCTTGGGTCAAGGCGAACAACGCAGGAGAAGACGCCTCCTGAATCAGTAGCAGTTCCAGATGGTGTATCAGCTCAGTTCACAGAATGTACTCGGACACATAAAACGGTAGTTTTGCATCGAATTGTGACCCACCGCGCAGATTTGCCTGACTGGCTCTGGACCATCAGCGGCCGGCCCCTGCTAAATCTTGAGGCGTTTCTCCGACCTGATTTGCAACATTAATGTTAGTGGCACATCGAGCCCGTGCCGACCGTTCATGACCTTGATCAGCGCCTGGCGTGCCGCTACTTCCCCGGGTTTGATCCACTTTTCCCCTTCCATGCGCAGCACGCAATCGCTCAACGCCTGCACACTGCCAACAAAATCTACCCCGGAAAAATCCAGCCTTTCCTCGTCGCTGGAAGCAAATACAAATACATGTTCCCTGAGCAATTCAAACAGTTCGCGGGCCATCAGGTTGTAGGGAAACTGGCTGCACACGATCAGCGACACTGAAAATACAGCGCGGCCGATGCCCAGCGATAGCTTGGTGTTGCCAGTCTCTGCCGCGTGCCGCAGGAGAATGATCAGGCAGGCCAAGGCTTCGGGGCTTGCGCATTGTTGCAGCTTGCGTAGATGGCGCACGGTTGCGAGCGGTGGCTCGCCGGTAGATTGCCCATAGGCGTCGAGTTCGACAACGATGGCCTGGATCGTCGGCGCAAACTGCATCAATCCCTGGACCCACAACTCCGTTGTCGAAAGACGGCCCCCAATCGCGGACCACAATACTTGATCCAGAAACCTCGCCGTCCCTGGAACATGGCGATTCACTGCAGCGACTGTTTCCACATTGGGCCCGTGGGTCCCCGACTGGTACGAACGTAATTTCCCACTGTGGTTTTTATCGATTTCCTGCGCCATCGCATGGGGACTGCCTACACCCAAGCGGGATTGAACCAGCTGATACCAGAGCACCACTCTGACGACGTCGACCGGGCCGTGTCGCCGACCAACGGCAGCCCGGAAATTTTTCTGACATGCATCGTATATAGCGGGCCATTTCTTGGTTTTTGCCGGCATATCAACGTGTTATGAAAAATTGATAGGGAGATGTTTGGAGCCATCGTAACGCGTAGGCATGAAAACACAAGCTGGCTACCATCGTGGTGTTACTACTCGTTACTCCGCTATGGAAAACACCACTCAAAGCATGTCGCTGGCTGAACAACTGGAGCGGGACTTGTTTGACCGGCATGGCCCCATGGTGGGCGGTAGTGCGCTGCTTCGCCTGCTTGGCTACGCCACAACGGTGGCATTCAGGCAGGCATTGGCTCGCGGTACCTTGCCGGTCCCCGTCTTCACCATTCCCCATCGCAGAGGGAAATTTGCATTGGTGAAAGACATTGCGAGCTGGATGGCAACACGGCGCGAGACCGCCACAGTGCGTCCCACAGAGTAGAGCGAAGAAGGTGTTTCCGGTGCAGCCGGAATATTGAAAACCGCAGGGGCCAGGAAGAGGCAGCCCCTGGCATATGTATTTCCCAAACCCAGCGCCAGGCAGGCGCACACAGGAGGAAATCTGAAGAAGCAGCGATAACTCAATCTGAAATGCAAAAAGGGCAAGCACGGTGGCTTGCCCCCTTTGGTGCTCATGCAGTAGATGCCATAAGCCCTAGCAAGCTCAGTATCTTCTGCGCCCAACAGGCGGTCAAGCCCCCTTCCCATTCCTGTCGCCGAAAAACGATCAGCAAACGCTGAACGGCGGACCTGTTCGTCCGTTTTTCCGGTGAACTTCAAATGATGCGAGATGGCGCAGGGACACCTGTTGCCCGCGCCATCGGGAGCAGAACATGCTGGCAAGAAAGGTAGTTACTCGTCGCGGGCGACATATCCGCGGTTATTTCCCGTCGACCAAACTTCGGCGAATGGTCGCCTGGGAATCCATGCTGGAGCGGGACGCGGTCCTTCTTCTGGAAATGTCGCCGGGCATTGTCCGGTACCAGGAGCAGCCTGCACGGATCGTTTATGCAGATGGCCTGCGTACACGCGAATATTTCCCGGACTTTGAACTGACTCTTGAAGATGGTCAGTTAGTCCACCTTGAGATCAAGGAAAGTAGCGAGCTCGCCAAACCTTCCATCGCGGCAAAATATGGCTCGATTGCAGCGCACTATCGCCGCGAGGCACGGAGCTTTCGCATTGCAACCGAACTGGAAATCCGGCGCGAGCCCCTGTTTGGCAATCTGAAGCGCCTGGCCAGCCTGCACGCACACCCTTGGCACGAACGTCCAACTGCGGGTCAATTGCGACAACTGTTCCGTGACCACTCTGTCACGTTCGCAGCTTGCGAAGCCAAATTCGGTTACGCCACCACCCTGCGGCTGATTGCCGCCGGCACCGTGCTCTGCAATCTGGATTTACCACTGACCGCAGACGCTCTGCTGCAACTGCCACAGGGAGGTTGCAATGCAACGATTCTCCTTTAAGCGTGGACTGGTGTTTATTGAGGGTCAGCAGCGTTGGGAAATGCACCGCAGGCGCGTTACCGGCATGATCCAGTTATTGTCTGATAGCGGGGAAGTCCTGAATCTATCAGTGAAGGAAATTCTGCGACGCTGGCACTCACAAACCTGGCTGATCGACGAAGCATCACTAGGTGAGCTGGGCAACGCGATATATATCGCTACACCCCGTGATTTATCGACATTTCCCGAACAACATCAGCAAATCGCCAAGCGTCGCCTGTATTACCTCACGGCAATTGATGCAGAACGCACGCCCTACAACCAGAACATCTGGGCAGAGAAGATCAAGGCGGCGGCAAAAGAAGCGGGGGATTCGCGTCCACCCTGCGCCTCCACCGTATCCAGCTGGTGGCGTCGATATCGTTCGACCAAAAGCATCCTGAAGCTGATTCCACACAATTCAGCCTCCTCGGCTCATTTCGAAAAGCCGGCGTACAGGGTCTTTGAAGAGGTGATTGCGGCGATTTATCTGACCGACCAGAAGCTGCCAAAAATCGCTGTTGCCGAAGCCATGTACCGGCAGATCAATGCGCTCAACAACGGTCTACCCGACCATGAAAGGCTTAAAAAGCCCGGTCGCTCGACAATCTATCGCTGGCTGGAAGCGCTTCAGCAAGACCTCATTGATACCGCACGCGAAGGTGCAGAAGCGGCCCGAATGAAGTACAGGGCCGCATTGGGATCGGTTCAGGTCAGTGGCATTCTGGAACGGATCGAGATCGATCACTCGCCGCTGGATATAAATGCGTGCGACGACGCCAACAAGCTGCCGCTCGGCCGCCCATGGTTGAGCCTGGCCATCGATCGTCTCTCTCGCATGATTCTTGGCTTCTATCTCAGCTTCAATGCGCCGTCCAGCCACGGCGTATTGCAATGTCTCAGGCGTGCCATTTTGCCGAAGGATGAACTACTGGCGCGTTTCCCCGATATCAAAAACACATGGCCTGCATGTGGCATTCCCTCGCTAATCGCTATCGATAACGGTACTGATCTGCATTCCAAAGCACTGGAAATGGCCTGCCTGGAAATGGGCATCCAGATCCTCTTTTGTGGTTCCCGGACACCGCAACACAAGGGGGCGGTCGAGCGCTTTTTCCGCACTATGAATATGGGCTTGATCCACCGGCTCCCCGGCACAGTGTTTTCAAATCCCGATCAACGGGGCGACTATCCCTCGGAGAAGAATGCCGCCCTCGACCTGAACACGCTGGTACACCTGATTACCAAGTGGATCGTCGACGTCTACAACGTTACGCCCCATCGAGGCCTCAATGGGCGCAGCCCACTGGATGTCTGGACCGAATGCGCAAACAGGCAGGTGATCGAGTTGCCAGTACACCCCCAGCAACTTGAAGTCATCGCGGGGATCCCGGCCTCACGCACTCTGTTTCATTACGGCATCGAGCTGGAAGGCCTTCACTACAACAGTGAGCTACTCCAGATCATCCGCCGCCGGGCAGGCAAAAACTGCAAGGTCAATCTCAAATACTACGAAGACGACGTGAGCCACATTCATGTCTTCGATCCAGACACAAATGAGTATCTGAAGGTTGCCGCAAAGCAAGCGGAATATGCGAAGGGATTGACCCGTGATCTGCATCGCATGGTTCGCGAACATGTCCGCAAAACACATGGCGATAGTTCCCTTGCGCCACATTTGCTACAGGCGCGCCATGAAATTGAAGAACTGGTCAGGGGTGCCCTCAAGAGCAAAAAAACGGGAACACGCAAGTCTGGCGCGAGCACCGTACAGCATGACAGTGAAGCGGTATGGCGCAACGAGGATCCATTGGCCAAGGCGCGTAACCCCATCCGGAATGTCAAAGAACAACCGCCGGGCGATTTGCCTTCAGGGCTTGATGACACGTTGCCCGACTTTGGTCCATCGCCGACAAATGGGGAGGACTGATCCATGGACCCACTCTCCATGATGACCCAGTTTTCTCCGGATTCAGGACCCGCTTCGCTCGCAGCCTTGGGCTACAAGCTGATCGTAGAACCCATTCCACATCGCCGCTACAGGGAGGCGATGTTTCACCTGGCCGAATTGCATCAGCGTCAGCGTACCCACGGCCGTGGTGGAGGGGTTCTGCTGACAGGACCATCGGGTAGCGGAAAAAGCACGATCCTGCGTAACTATCATGCAGCCTTTCCACGAGTCCATGAAGCGCATCGAACATGCGTGCCCGTGCTCTATGTACCTGTTCCCTCATCGCCAACGGTCAGAAGTCTGGCTGCCGCAATTCTTGAAGCACTGGGTGATCGCAACTCGCACCGGGGTACTGCGCCGGAGAAAACAACCCGGATCAGAGAGCTCTTTCAGCGCTGCGGTGTCGAGATGCTTCTGCTTGATGAGTTCCAGCACATTTTTTATGCACAGAGTATCTCCGCATTTCGGGATGCCACAGACTGGATCAAGAACCTGCTGGAAGACACCGGTATTGGGATGGTGGCCTGCGGCTTATCCACCGCCGAATATGTGGTGACCAGTAACGAACAGCTGGCCCGCCGCTTCTCTCAGCGGATCCGGATACTTCCCTTCTCCATGGAGGACGAGCAGGACTTCCTTGAGTATCGCGGAGTGTTGAAACTGCTTGAGGCCCGGCTGCCGTTTGGCACCAGCTTGCCGCTCTACGAAGCCAACGTTGCTCGCCGCGTCTACATCGGTAGCTACGGGCTGCTGGATTACACCATCAAGATACTGGAGGGAGCGGTTTCCGCCGCCAATCGTGTTGGCCAGGAAGAGATCGATCTACCGATACTGTGTGCGGGTTTCCGTGATCGGGTATGGCGTGACGTACCCGACCGCCTGAATCCGTTTTATCCGGACTCGCCGCTCAGACCACTGGACCGGCCCGGAGAAATTTTTCATCAGCATACCCGGCAAGATGCGATCGGCTCGCCGGTCGCCAACCGGTTGGGATTGAGACTGGCGAAGGGAGGTGCGTGAGATGACGCCACTGCCTATATTGGATGCTCCCTCACCTGACTTGCTTATTCGGCCATACCCGCACAGGAATGAAGGCCCTCAGGGATACCTCCTGCGACTGGCTGAGGCCAACTTCATGACGCCCAGGGACGTTGAGCAGTTAGGTGTCACTTTTGACCCGGCCGTTTTACGGCGGTTTCAGTTGCTGCCCGACCAAGGTCTTGATCCCGACCTGCATGCCCATGTCAGGCGAGCCGCATTTTTATGCAGGGACAAGGGGGCGCTGTGGAATTATCAGTTTGCGCGGTTCTGCCCTCATTGCCTTGCCGAAGATGCTGTATGGCGAGCGGAATGGGAGGTTGTTTTCTTTGACACGTGCCCGCGTCATGGCAATTGGTTAATTGATCAATGCTCGACTTGCGCTCAGCCATTTACCTGGCATCGTGACTCCCTGCTTCGCTGCACTTGCGGGTCCGACCTGCGAGAAGAGCAAACTGTGAGTTCCCCATGGAATGCGACGCTTCTCTCCGGAGCGATCAGAGACCGCCTGTATGGAAGACCATGTGAAAGCAGCAGATTTTGCTTCCCACTGACCGATCTGGAGCCACAGCAATTACAACGGCTAATTCGTTATATGGGATGCCATCTTGACCCGTCGGCTGGCCCCAAGCCGTTGAAGATCAGGAATGCTGGCTTGCTGGAGGTTTCCTGGCCGATAACTTCTCTCGCTTCAGAAATACTTTTCAATTGGCCGAAGGGTTTTTACGATGCCTTGAACCAGCTCCAAGGCGCAGTGCCTGACGGAAAGGCCAGCCTTAAGAGCTTGTTCCGCCATGCCTATTCATATCTATATAAAGGCGGCATGAGCGATGCGGCGTTCACGCCTGTGCGAGATGCCTTCGAGATCTGGCTGACGGAAAACTGGAAGGGAGGTATTGCTCGCCGCAATCGCCGCCTCGCCAGTGAGTTACTGACAAATGTTCAATGGATTCCAGGTAAAGCCGCCGCCGACAGGCTAGGCATTTCTGTGACCCGTCTGCGCTTCCTGATCCGGGAAGGGAAACTGGATGCGCAAGAATCGATGAGCCAAGCTGGCCGACGCTTCTTGATGGTCCGAAAGGACCAACTTGAGGTTGTTGAAGCGGAATTGTCTGGCGAAATCACCATGGTGAAGGCCATTGAAATATTAGGCATCGGTAAAGTACGCATGCAACGGATCTTGCGATTGCTTTTTCCCTCAGCTCGCCGGGTAGCTGACCAACTCTACATGCCATGGAGCATACCCAGTGGCGAAGTCTATGCGCTGGCGGAAGTGGGGAGCGAACTGCCTGTGGTCAGCATTCCGGAAGAGCATCAGGTTGCTTTAGCTCATGTGCTACGTTACTGGAACTGGAACGCTGACGAAGTGGTGGCGCTGACGGAAGGAGTGCGCGATGGGATGCTGACGTTACAGGCGCAGTGGGAAGGTGCGACGGGCATCGCCCGCTGGGTTTTTGATCGCAATGAATTAAGGGTCTGGTATCAAAGACTGGATTGCGGAAGGGCCAACTGGATCAGTATTCCGGAGCTTGCCCGGATACTGGGGGTCAAACAACAGGTAGCGTACTGGCTAACCCAAAACAGTTACATCGCCTCGCAGAAGCTTGGAACTGGGCGGAACATTGGGTCGCGGGTAAAGAAAATCGACGTCGAGCGCTTTTTGCAAAAGCATATTTTTGCAACGGAGATTGCAGATCGGATTGGTCGGTCACCGCGCAAAGTAATGATAATGCTGGCCGAAGTATCGATTTATCCGCTGCGCGGACATAGCACTGAAGCATGCCGTCAGCTAGTTTATGTTCGAGACGAGGCGTTGGATCGATTTCTCGCACGGCACACGGTAGATCCGAGTTCAGTTGATGCGAGGCTGAAAGGAACCATGGCTCGACGTCAAAAGGCTTGGCAGAGGATTATCTATGAGAATGGTAAGGACACACCCGACCCGTCCCATTTTCATCTAGAACCGCCTTAACCTCACTGACCTAGCTTTTGAAGTTCGCTGGGATCCTACAGATGTTGTTGTAGCAGGAAGCATAAGCTGAGATTTTGGGACGCATCTATTGAGATATTGGTTGATTAATGCTTCTCAATTGCTTGAGTCAATGACAATTGCCCCGATGCCAAGTCAGCAAAAACAACGGCCACCCATTGAGGTGGCCGTTGTTCTTTAGTACGCGCTTGAGTTTATCCGGGCGGGGATGAGGCATTAATCAGTCCAGGATTACTGTCGCGTCCCCGGCCTTTGAACAGGCTACGGCGTGAAGCCGGCGTTTGCCTGCTAAGCTCGGAGCGATTCAAAGTTCCTATTAAAGTTGGCACAAACAAACACAGCGGGAAATAAATTTATGCCACTAACAGCTTTACAAATAAATATTCTTGATACCGCAATTGGGGCCTATGCATTCCCAGCGACATACTATGACTTCGCGGCGAACGCCCCAGTTCATGCGGTCAATATGGCGGTAGTGGAGGTTGCCATCCGGAGAATGCTTACCTCAGCAAATCCAACTGATGCGAAGTATGGATTGGCTAACGTTCTATATTGGGGTTACGCTCAAATCGGATTTGGACCAACGCGCGTAAATCGCTTCTTGGAGAATGTCACTCCCGCTCAAATCATTGGTTATCAAGCACTAGTGATTGCTCATCCAGTGCCGAACCTGACGCAACTGCGTTCCTTAAGAATGCCTCAGTATTCAGGCATTTCATTCCTTTCCAAGGTACTCACCTTCTTAGACCCGGCTCAATATTGTGTCCTCGATTTGCAGTTAGCAAAACTCCCAAACGGGTTTGGCGCTCGTGCACTACACGAGCTCGTCAGCAGCACTACTATTCCAGTTACCCAAACCAATCAAGTTGTCTACAACTTGTGGCGGGCAGAATGCGTGGATATCAGTAACACGTATTTTAATGGCCGTTATCGCGCGGTTGACGTTGAGCGGGGGTTCTTTCACCTAATTCAGACTGGCAATCTTGCAGTGGCCCAACAAATTTACGCATTTGCATAAATGGGAACGCTATCCGACTAAAGCCATGGGCATGGCCTCAGGATTGCTTGCAGGGGAGACCTTACAAGCGACACCCCGTTCGAAGCGGGGCGCTCAATGGAACCCGCGGCCTTTTTTTGGGGGGGGTGGCCTTGCCATTCTGCGCCTTGTTGCGTTCCTCGAAGTGCGCCACCAGGTCGGCCGCCACCGCAGCGATGCGTGGCTCTGCACCAACCACCTTTTCGAGTAACGCCTTGAAGTTACGCCAGAAAGCGCAGCAAGCCGCTGCGGCCACAAGGTCGATTTGCAGCGTACCCCACTGTGGCGATACTGGATTGCACCAGCACGCCAAGCTGGGCGATGTGTCCATCTACGGCCAGGAATCCAACCCCACCACATGGCGGCTGGCGGCCATGAACCTCGCCATCCGGGGTATCGACTACAACCTCGGCAAGGAGCCGGCCGACACGTTCGTGCGCAACCAGCACACCGACCTGCGCGCCGACTTCGTCCTCGCCAACCCGCCGTTCAATATCAGCGACTGGTGGCACGGCAGTCTGGAAGGCGACCCGCGCTGGGTGTATGGCACGCCGCCGCAGGGCAACGCCAACTACGCCTGGCTGCAGCACATGCTGTACCACCTCAAATCAAACGGCCGCGCCGGCATCGTACTGGCCAATGGCTCGATGAGTTCCAGCCAGAACTCCGAAGGCGACATCCGCCGCGCCATGGTCGATGCCGACGTGGTGGAAGTGATGGTCTCCCCGCCCGGCCCGCCATAGATGCAGGCGTGCCAAAGCGAACCGATGAGCGCAAAAAAAGCCACATCAAGTGTGATTGCGGCCATCGGCCTGTTCCGGATCGGGTCGCTAAACCCGGTCGCGCAAACGCGACGCCGACATATTGCCTGGCAGCTCAGGCGCCCCACATAGGGCATGTCTGATTCCTGGCTTTATTTGACGCAAACACAGGCGGGTATTGGATCACAGGCGTGGGGGCTTACCCAAAGTAAATATGACATCCGCCTTGGGGCGAGGGTTGCCGCCATGCGCTTCGATGAACTTCTCGCTCTGCACGAACATCCCGCCCGAGCCGCAGCAGGGGTCGTACACCTTGCCGTGATGCGGCGCGAGTACGGCTACCAGGGTCTTGACGATGGAGGCCGGCGTGTAGAACTGCCCGCCCTTCTTGCCTTCGGCACTGGCGAACTGGCCGAGGAAGTATTCGTAGACCTGACCGAGCACGTCGCGCGCCTGGCTCGCGTTCTCGCCGAAACCGATGGTGGAGACAAGGTCGACCAGCTCGCCAAGTTTGCCATCCGGCAACTGGGCACGCGCGTAGCGCTTGTCGAGAATGCCCTTGAGCTTGGGGTTCTCGCCTTCGATTTCAGCCAGCGCGTCGTCGATACGTTTGCCGATGTCAGGCTGCTTGGCCGCAGCCCGCAGCGCGGCCCAGCGTGCTGCTTCCGGCACCCAGAACACATTGACTTCTTTGTAGTAGTCACGGTCTTCCAGCTCTTCGGCGAGCAGTTCATCGTCGCAATCGTGCAGGAAGTAATCGTCGCTTTCATCGGCAAAGCGTTTTGTCAGCTCGGCACGGCGCGTATCGAACGAATCGGAGATGTATTTCAGGAAAATCAGCCCAAGCACTAGGTGCTTGTATTCGGCGGCGTCCATATTGGTCCGCAGCTTGTCTGCCGCAGCCCAGAGGGATTTCTTGATGTCGTCAATCATGTATCCGGCCTGAAGGCGTGGTGCGTAAATAGCGCATTATGGGTCAGGCGTAGTACTGCGACCAGACAGTGTGGGAGCGTTGTTGCATATTGCCGGTGCCGGTTTGCCAGGCAAAAATAGTGTGCTCGGCTAGCCAACTAGACTGGGAAGACATGCAGGAGTTGGTTGCGGGTGTATTGCGGGCAATGGGATACAAAACGCGCATTTCCCCCAGCGGTTCGGATCGCGGCAAAGATATTGTTGCCTCTCCAGATGGGCTTGGTTTTGAAGACCCGCGCATTGTGGTGGAGGTAAAACACCGCGCGGCCGCAATGGGATCACAAGAAATCAGAAGCTTTCTTGGTGGACGCCATGACAATGACCGAGGGTTGTATGTCAGTACCGGTGGATTTACCAAAGATGCCCGTTATGAAGCGGAACGCGCTCGTATTCAGGTGACCTTGATGGACCTGGATGATCTGGTCAGATCAATTATTGAGCATTACGAACGGATGGATATCGATACCCAACGCCTCGTACCGCTACGCAAATTGTACTGGCCAGCTTGAACCTGACGTTCATGCATCAAGAGGCATAGAAAGTCTGCTTTAGCAGTTCCAGACATAAAAGGCACCGCCCGCAGGCTGGTGCCTTTTTGTTTTATCCAGAACCACAAATCCGTCAGTTCAACGTGCCCAATCCATCGACCACCATGCCCATTTGCCGGCGCAGGGGTTCGATGAGTTGTTTGAGGGCTTCGGCGGACAGGCGCTGGGGGCCGGCTTTGTCAAGGCTGGACGCTTTGCCGGCGCGGGTGCGTGCTACTGTCATCGACGCTTGGCTCAAGTATGCTTATGCCAGCTTGCGGTGGCCCGCGACGCCGTGTGATGTCCGGGTCAGCGAGAAGATCAGAAAGAATCAGACACCCATTGAAGGAGACTTGAACATGGCACGTGTCCGCGTTGAGGGTTTTACCATCTCGTTAGATGGTTACGGGGCGGGTCCGGATCAGGACATCAATAATCCGCTTGGCGTGGGCGGGACCGGTTTGCATCAGTGGTTGGTGACAACACGCACATTCCAGCAGTTGCATTCTGATGCTGAGGGCGGCACCACCGGGATCGATGATGATTTCGCCGCACGGGGTTTCAAGAATGTGGGGGCGTGGATTCTGGGCCGGAACATGTTCGGGCCCGTCCGTGGCGAGTGGCCGGATATGAACTGGAAAGGCTGGTGGGGAGACAATCCGCCCTACCATGTGCCGACGTTTATCCTGACCCATCACGCCCGCGACCCGATTGAAATGGAAGGCGGTACGATCTTCCACTTTGTCACTGGCGGCATTCATGAGGCGCTGGAACGGGCGCGGGCAGCGGCCAATGGCAAGGATGTGCGCATTGGCGGCGGGCCGGCGACAATCCAGCAATATCTGCGTGCGGGCCTGATTGATGAGCTGCATATTGCGATCTCACCAGTGTTGCTGGGGCGTGGTGAGCGCTTGTTTGAAGGGGTTGATGCACGGGCGCTGGGGTATGAGTGCGTGCAGTGTGCGCCGACAGAGAAGGCCACGCATGTGGTGCTGCGCCGCCAGGGCCACGACGGCGCCTGACGCAGTGCCGGGGCGTTCATCCCGCATGAGCGCCCTGGCCAGTTGGTTCATTGTTTTTGCAGCGCCACCTTGATGCCCAGCCCCAGGAACAAGCTGCCGACCAGCCGGTTTTGCCAACGTTCAAGCCCGCCCAACCGCCGCACCACGCGTGCCAGCGGCCGCGTGGCCAGCACCAGCAAGCTGGTATAGGCCAGTGAGAGCACCACAAACACTAGCCCCAGTTGTAGAAACTGGGCCAGCACGTGGCCACGCTGGGTATGGACAAATTGCGGCAAGAAAGCCAGGAAAAACAGTGCCGTTTTGGGGTTAAGCACTTCTGCCGGCACGGCCTGCCAGAACGCCAGCGTGGGCGAGATACCCCTGTGCTTGCTGGCTTCTGGCGGGGGTATTTGTGGGGTTTCTGATTGGGCGGGCGCTTTCAGGGCGCGCACACCCAGATAAACCAGCCAGGCCGCACCCAGGTATTTGACCACGCTGAATGCAATGGTAGAGGTCATCAACAGCGTAGACAGGCCCGCCGCCGCCACCAGCGTATGAATGAAATCCCCCAGCGCAATGCCCGCCCCGGTCGCCAGGCCCACCCGCTGGCCGCCTTGGGCTGTGCGCGTCAGCAGTAACAGCACGGCGGGGCCAGGCACCAGCATCAGGGCGATGACCACGGCGATATAGGTGCTGAGCGTCAGCGCGTCGAGCATGGTGGTACTCCGCAAAGGCGTGTAACTGGCACTCTGACCCAATTGGCCGCTGCGGACAACTCATCCGTGTTTGCTTCATCCGCCTGCCCCGTGGCAAGGGCGCAAAGATGAAACCTTGAATCAGACCTTAAGGCGGCGGGTTGTCGCATCCGCAATACAACACGGGTTATTTCAAGCAGGCGTCATCATGAGGGCTGCCGGGCGCAGCTAGAATATCAGCTTCCCATCAAATACTTACGTTCACCCCCGCCATGTCTGAACCCATTTTCAGCACGCCTGTATTCATCAAAGAAATGCATGAAGTTGCCGTAGATATCGTCGATGCGCCAATCTTCTACAACCATGGCGGCCAGCCCGCGTACATGCGCAAAGATCAGCTACCGCAAACGGCGACGTTGTTGACCGTCGCGCCCACCAACCCGGCGGTGGCCATCGGCAATGCGTACACGGTGTCTGAGGTCATGGGGATCAAACCAACCCCGCCTTATGGCGTGGAAACCCAGCTTGGGTTTATCGGCCAGGACGTGGCGTACGCGCCCATGTGGGCCACGCGGGATGTCGCGGCCGCTTTCGGGATCACGCTGGTAGAGCCCGGCCAGGCCGTCCAGATGAGCAGCCCGATCGTGAAGCTGTCGCAAATTGAGTACGAATACGGTGTGTTTGCCGGGCATTGGTCGCCGTATCAGCACACGGGCAACAACCTGTTGAGCGTGGTGTGTACCGATCTGGAACACCATGATTTCCCGCATGTCTTTGCGTCTACTGACCCCCAGTTTCCGCTGGTGATTTCCGTCGGGCGTTACTGGCCGGCGTTGTCAAAAATCTGTCTGGCTGACTTGTGGGTGCCCCAGGGCAGCGCGCTGTACATTCCGCCCAAGCCGGCAGACCCCGCGCTGGGGTGCATTGATTTGCACAACAACCGCAATTCTGCGCGCGCCTGCTGGGGCGATATTGAACACAACGCCATCACCACGCATACCTTGCTCCAGAAAGACGGCGGCTTTTTTTACTGGTACTGGAACGCCAAAGATACCGTCCACACCCAACCAGAACCGCGCTGACCAGCCGGGTTGAACCTTTACACAGAACGAACGGCTCAGGGAGAGCACAGATGTCGGATCTGACAGATCTTCAAAGCGACGGCGCGGTTTATAAAACCTTGCTGGAATCCACCCAGGCCATTCCCTGGAAAATTGACTGGGCCTCCATGAAGTTTGCGTACATTGGCCCGCAGATTGAGCCGCTTTTGGGCTGGAGCCAGGAAAGCTGGGTTTCGGCCGAAGACTGGGCCATGCGTATCCACCCGGATGATCGGGATTACGTGGTCAATTTTTGTATCTCCCAATCCAAACTGGGGGTCGATCACGAGGCGGACTACCGCGCGCTGACCAAAGATAACGGTTACGTGTGGATTCGGGACGTCGTCCACGTGGTACGCGGCGAGGATGGTGAAGCCGAATCCTTGATCGGTTTCATGTTTGATATCAGTGAACGCAAAAAAACCGAAGAAAAGCTGATCAGCCTGCAGCGGGAACTGGAAGCGCTGTCGTTCAAGGATGGCCTGACCGGCATTGCCAATCGCCGCCGGTTTGATTCCAGCCTGGAGGTGGCCTGGAGCACTGCCGCTCGCGGTAACGAGCCCCTGAGCCTGATCTTGCTGGATATCGATTTTTTCAAACAGTTCAACGACATGTATGGGCATATCGCCGGGGACAAGAGCCTGACCAATGTGGCGCAAACGCTCAACCTGGCGCTGGCTGGTCCACGTGATCTGGCCGCACGGTTTGGGGGCGAGGAGTTTGTGATTTTGCTGCCGGAAACCGACGCCAACGGCGCCCTTGAGGTGGCCGAGCGTTGTTTGCGGTTGATTGAAAAGCAGAAGATCCCGCACGAAAAATCCGATGGCACCAGCACGCTGACGGTGAGCATGGGTGTCGGCACGCTGATCCCGACCGAGGCCACCTCGCCCACCGATCTGGTGCAGGCGGTGGACAAACTCTTGTATGTCGCCAAACAAAAAGGCCGTAACCGGATCGAAGCAGCGCAGTGGTAATCAGACGTGCGGTGCGGCAGTCACACCTGCGGCCCGCGCGTTGACATCGGCATAGTCCGCCATCAGGATGTGAAAACGTTTGCAGGATCAGGGTTCTGCGTCAGTTCAAGCAGGCCAGGGTCAGCGGCGCACGCGCTGAGTTTTGCCCAGGTAAACCAGAACAGAGCCGGGCAAATGCGGGACAAGACGGATCGTCAACGGGTCACGATCCAACAGGTTTCGCGCGGCGTGGTGGTCGCGCAGACGGGTTAAATATTCTTCCAAGGATGGAGACTTGTCATGAGAAACAACCTGTTCCCGCGCCGGCTTGCCGTCAGCGCGGCGCTGGCGCTTTTGCCTGCGGCGGTATTCGCCGCCTACCCGGTCTGGCAGGCCGATACGTATTACGCCGCCGGCACCGTGGTGCTTTACAACGGCCACGATTACAAAGCCGTGGTCAGTCAGACCGATTACAGCGGTACTGGCTGGAACCCGACCGTAGCGTCTTTGTGGACGGATCTGGGCGCAGATACCGGCGGCACACCAACGCCGGCACCGACGCCAGCCCCTACCCCTGCGCCAACACCTACCCCAGCGCCCACACCCGCTCCGACGCCGGCACCCACCCCGGCCCCAACGCCGGCCCCGACGCCCTCTTCGGGTTGTTATGCGGCGTGGAACAGCGGCACGGCGTATTCGACCGGCGCCCAGGTGAGTTACAACGGCGTCAACTATCAGGCCGCGTACTGGACGCAGGGTAACAACCCTTCCACCAGCAACGGCGTAGCGGGCAGTGGTCAGCCGTGGACGGTGATGGGTAACTGTGGCGGCAGCACACCGACGCCAACCCCCACTCCGACACCAACGCCGGCGCCCACACCATCGGCGGGCGGCTACCGCTTCGCGCCGTATGTGGATGTCAGCGGCAGTTTTGATCCCATTGGCTGGTCCCAGGCCACCGGTCAGAAGTACCTGACCCTGGCGTTCTTCAACAGCAGCGGCGGTTGCGCCGGTCAATGGCCGACCGACAGCGGCACCATTTTGTCCAAAACCCAGGGTCTGCAAGCACTGGGCGGCAATGTGATTGTGTCTTCCGGTGGCTGGAACGCGCTGGATATTGCCCGTCAGTGCAGCACGCCAGCGGCGGCCGCAGCGGTGTATCAGGCGGAACTGGATCGCCTTGGCACCACGCACCTGGATCTGGATTCAGAAGCGGGCGACCAGCAAAACAATCTGGACCCCGCCGTGGTGGATCGGCGCAGTGCGGCAGTGAAAATCCTGCAAGACACGTATGCCGCACGCGGCCAGACGCTGACGGTGTCCTTCACGCTGGCAGTGAATCCGGTTAACGGTATTCCGTCGGACAGTTTCTACGCGCTGCAGTCGGCCAAAAATGCCGGGGCGCGGATTGATCTGGTCAACCTGATGGTGATGGATTACTACGATGGCGGTGCATCGTCCGGGCAGATGGGCGCACGCTCTAACCTGGCGCTGCAACTGGCATTCAACCAGATCAAATCCCTGTTGCCGGGCAAGACCGACGCGCAGTACTGGGCCATGATCGGGGCCACGCCAATGATCGGGCAGAACGATGACGCCACCGAAGTCTTCACCCTGGCCGATGCGCAAACTGTCCGTAATTTTGCCTCGCAAAACGGCCTGGGCCGGTTGGCGTTCTGGTCATTGGGCCGGGATAACGGCAACTGCGCGGGCAATACCACAGCCAACTGGCAATGCAGTGGTATCTCGCAAAGCCTGTGGAGCTTCTCTGGCATCTTTGGCGGGTTCTGATCGCAGGCTGGATTAACCCGCAGGACGAAAAGGGGTGCCGGACGGTGCCCCTTTTTTTCATCGCCACCGTAGCCCGGATGGAGCGAAGCGGGAATCCGGGGCGGCGATAGGGACCAGCGCAGTCACCCGGATTCCCGGCCGGTGGCCTTCATCCGGGCTACAGGGTGGCTGGGGTAAACGTAGGGGAATTCGGCGCGAAGCGGCAATCCACCATGGCGGCGGTGGATTGCTACGCGAATCCACCCTACAGCCACCGGATTAACCAGCCACCGTAGCCCGGATGGAGCGAAGCGGGAATCCGGGGTGGCGATATGGACCACCGCAGTCACCCCGGATTCCCGGCCTGTGGCCTTCATCCGGGCTACGGGGTGGCTGGGGTGGGGGAATCGGCGCGAAGCGGCAATCCACCATGGCGGCGGTGGATTGCTACGCGAATCCACCCTACGGCCACCAGATTAACCAGCCACCGTAGCCCGGATGGAGCGAAGCGGGAATCCGGGGTGGCGATATGGACCAGCGCAGTCACCCCGGATTCCCGGCTTGTGGCCTTCATCCGGGCTACAGACTCAAACGTGACTACCGGGCCGCTTCACCACCCGGATTTTGCCGCTGGTGCCGCCGCCACAAAAAAACCGGTCCACGCCATTGGATTCCAGGCCAGATACGCCGGTGCCTGTTGGCATGTCCAGCGTTTCCAGTACCTGGCCGGTTTGCGCATCAATATGATTCAGCCCGCTTTCTTCGCCTTCCCAGGTGCCGTGCCACAGTTCGCCATCCACCCAGGTCACGCCGGTGACAAAGCGGTTGGTTTCCAGGGTCTTGAGCACTTTGCCGGTATCCGGATCGATCTGGTGGATTTTGCGATCCCGATACACGCCCACCCAGAGTGAGCCCTCGGCCCAGGCCATGCCGGAATCCCCACCGTCGCCCGGGGCCGGAATGCTGTGCAGTACCTGACCGGTCTGCGGGTCGATCTTCTGGATGCGTTTTTCCGCAATCTGATAAAGGTGATGGCCGTCAAACGCCGTACCGGCATCGGCAGGGGTCGGCACCGCCCGCACCGTTTTGCCGCTGGCCAGATCCAGCGCATTGACCTGATTGCCGCTGGCAAACCAGACCTGCTGGCCGTCCCAGGTCACCCCATGAATCGCGGGGTTGCCTTCAAACGGGCCGTATTCCTCAATGATTTCTGCCTGGGCGTGTTTCATGGGTGTTCCTCCTGGGTGTGGATTGTTTTTACACACCGTTCATCCTGGCCCATCCACTAGCGGGGCCGGGAGTAACAAGGTCGTCGCGAATCCGGGCATGGGCGGATTGAGCCAGCGCCGGGCGCGGCCCTGACCAAAATGTTGCACCTTGCCCACCTCGCTCAGCGCATCCAGCGCACGCTGGACGGAACGCTGGCTGGTGCCCAAGGCCAGCGCCAGCGCAGAACTGGACCAGGACTCGCCATCGGCCAGCAGCGCCAGCACGGCGGCGTTGGGGTCTTCTACCGTCGGCGCCAGCACCACCACTTCTTGGGTATAGCGCGGCTGTAGTGCAAAGCCACGCCCGGTGGCGTGGATGTTCGCCGCGGGGTGCAGCAATTTGCGCAGCCGGCCCATTTCTACCCGCAAGCGGGCACGATGCGTGTCGTCTGGATGACGGATGCGGAAGGCGCGGGCGATCAGCTCATCCCGCGTGGCATCGCCCGGCCAGGCTTCGCCCAGTGTGCGCGCCAGCACAAACAGAATGGGGCGCGTGGCCAGATTGATGTGATGCGTGGCGTCGCGCACGGCGTTGCGACAGGCGTCGATGATCAATACCGGCGTTTTTTGCAGCGCTTCGATCTCGTCCAGCCGCAAGGTTTGCGCCTGCCCACGGGCCAACAGACGGGCCGCCGGGGCATCCAGCAACCGGGCGGCGACGGCGATCTCGGCCATCAGCGCACCAATACGGGCTTCGGCAGCCGCCTGCGCCGCGTCGGCCAGCGCCACCCGCGCGGCATGGCTTTGCAGACGGCGCATGGCAATGCCGGACTCAATCAGGCCATGCACTGCGCGTAGCGAGGCAGGCAAGCTCTGAGGTGCCACGTGGGCCAGCGCGCGTTCGGCTTCCGGCAGGCGGCCCAGCAACAACAGCCGGCGGATCATCACAAACTGCGCATGGGCGGCATTGAAGCGGTCGCCCTGTGCCGTGAGGGCTGCTTGCGCGGCTTCCAGCATTTTGGTCGGCCAGGTCAGATCGCGCACAGCGAGTGCAATTTCTGCCTCTGCCACCACGCAGCGGGCGCGGGAGACGGCCTCTTTGGGCCCGAAACCCTGCGCCGCCTTGCGCAATAACTGGCGGGCGCGTGGCAAATCACCCAGTTGTGCCATGGCAATACCCCGCAGCGCCAACGCGGGCGGGTCTTCCCGCAGGGCCACGCGGTTGAGCGCCCCCAGCGCGTCACCCGTCGCCAGCGCACGCGCAGCGGCCGTGATCAGCGAGTCCATGATCTCAATCTTAATCCCGCCACACTTGTCACTCCTGGCTCCCGGGTACCAGCGCCTAGTCTAGCAAACAGCAAGACGGCATTTGCGCGCAACCGCATCGCAAGCCAATTGCACATTGAGGACCTACCCAAGGAGAAACAATCATGACCACGCATCAAACCGGTACCCGGGAAGAATGGCTGGCGGCACGGCTCAAGCTGCTGGCGGCCGAGAAAGAACACACCCATCGCAGCGATGAACTGGCACTACAACGCCAGGCGCTGCCCTGGGTGCGGGTCGATAAAGACTATCGCTTTGTCACCGAACAAGGCGACGCTACCTTGTCAGACCTGTTCGACGGCCGCACGCAATTGATGGTGTACCACTTTATGTACGGCCCGGATTACACCGCCGGCTGCCCTTCTTGTTCATCCATTGCCGATGGCTTTAACGGCATTGCCGTACACCTGGCCAATCACGACATCACCCTGACGGCCGTCTCCCGCGCACCCTTGCTCAAGCTGCTGGCGTATCGCAAACGCATGGGCTGGACCTTCCCCTGGGCATCAGCGCACGGTGGCGAGTTCAACTACGACTACAACGCCGCCTTTACCGAGCAACAACAACAGCAACTGGGCATTGAATACAACTATCAAAGAGAAGAACCCACCGGCCAGCCACGCCTGTCAAAATCCATGCCCGCCTGGGATCAGCCCGATGGATTGAGCCCGGTAGCGCAGATTGCCGCCGGGGTCGGTACGGACGTCCCCACCTTCACCCGCGAACGGCCGGGCGTAAGTACCTTTATCAAGGAAAACGGCGTGATCTATCACACCTATTCCGCCTACGCCCGCGGTCTGGATGGCCTGTGGGGCATGTATCAGTGGCTGGACCGCGCACCGCTGGGCCGTAACGAAAACAGCGTGTGGTGGCGCCGCCATGACGAGTACGCTGCAGCCTGAGCCGGGTGGGGTCAGCCACGCCCCGCCTGCTGGCGGTCTGGCAGAGCGAATCGCCTTCTTTGGCACGATGGCCGCGCTCTGTCTGGCGTGCTGGCTGGCCACGGCAGCACTCTCTACCCCCATGGCGGCCATGGGCGGCATGACCATGCCCGGCGGCTGGAGTATGTCCATGATGTGGATGCGCATGCCCGGCCAGACGTGGACCAGCGCGACCGCCGCATTCATGCAGATGTGGCTGGTCATGATGGCGGGCATGATGCTGCCGGTGCTGGCGCCGATGCTGTGGCAACAGCATCGGCGCCAGGCGGGCCGCCGGGGTTGGCCCAGGGCCTGGCTGACCGTGGTCACCGGTGGCGGATATTTTGCGGTTTGGGCAGCGGTGGGACTGGGAATCTGGATGGCGGGTTTGCCACTGGCCGGGCTGACCATGCAGCACGCAGGACTGGCCCGGCTTGTCCCGTTCCTGAGCGGTGTGATCGTCTTGCTGGCCGGTCTGGCGCAGTTCACCCGCCGCAAAGCCCGGCTACTGGCGCGTTGCCACGCGGCTTCCTGCCATGCGCAGGTCACCACAACGGCGGCAGCCTGGCGGCAAGGCCTGGTACACGGCTGGCACTGCAACCTGTGCTGCGCCAATCTGACGCTGGTGCTGCTGGTCTGCGGCATGATGAATTGGGGGGTGATGCTGACGGTCACTGCGGCGATCGTGCTGGAGCGCTGGAGCACGCATACAGCGCCGGCACGGGGCATCGGCGTGCTGCTGCTGGGTGCGGGTCTGTGGTTAGTGGTGCAGGCGGCATTGCCAGCCAGCGCACATTCCAGCAGCATGTGGTCGGTTTTACGCACCAAGGACTGTACCGCTTGACCGACCACAACCTGCTCGCTGCCATCCAGGTCGCCCAATTCAATGCCGATGGCTTTGTTTGTATTAAAAATGTGCTGACCCGCGCACAGTGTGACGCGCTGGCCGAACTGGCCCAGCCATTGCCTGGCGCGGGCGAGCGCAGCATGCTTGGCGCGCCCTGGTGCGCCGACATGGCCCGTTTACTGCGCGAACACCTGCCGGACTTCATCCCGGCGGATCATGTTGCCGTTCAGTGCACGCTGTTTGAAAAAACGGCGCACAAAAACTGGCTTGCGGCCGTACACCAGGACCTGAGCATTCCGGTCGCCCGCCGTATCGATCACCCCTGGCTGGGTGGCTGGTCTGAAAAAGAAGGGACGATTTTTGTGCAGCCGCCCTCCAGGGTGCTGGCGCAGTTGGTCTGCGTGCGGCTGCATCTGGATGATTGTCTTGAGGCGGACGGCCCGCTGCGCCTGGTCCCCGGCACCCACCAACGCGGACGTATTGATCAGGCTACCGCTGTTGAACTGCGCAAATCACTGGGCGAGACCGTTTGCCTGGCCCACGCCGGTGATGTACTCATCATGCGCCCGCTGGCTCTGCACTCTTCATCCCGCAATACCGGCACCAGCCGCCGGCGCGTGCTGCATTTTGTGTTTGGCCCGCCCACGTTGCCGCTCGGGCTGGCTTGGCATGAGACGGTGTAAGTCAGTAACTACTTCCACTCTGGCCATTGCCATGATGGTGGCCGGAATGCGCTTGCTCTGACGCGCTCATGATCCTGGCGGAAACATTATCGGCAAACTCGTCCGCTGCGCCCGGGTTATCACGCGCTCCGCCCAGCCACCGGGCAAACATCCCGCTGAGCACGGCACACGGAATCACCACACAAACACCGACCGCTTTCCAGCCCATACCGGGGACAACCAGCAGCATCAATCCACCCGCGATAAACAGCGCCACAGCCAGATAATGCAAACAGCGCGCGAGCAAATGTCCTTGCATGGTCGTGGTTCCGGTTGAAGGTGCGTTCCCTTGAACAATAGAAAACAGCCGCCCTGTTTTACAGGGTGGCTGTCAGTTCCGGCAGGACCGTTGGCGCGGTTTACGCTGGACTGGCCCAGTGTCAGCGCTGCAGTCCGCTAACCCGGTGTTCAATCCCCCGGATGCCGAACACCGTTTTGATCCAGCGCGCCCACCACGCCCAGCGGGGCCAGCCCACGGCCGGCGGCGATCTGGTCAAACGGGATGCGGCTGTAGATCTGCTGCGCGGTGTTTACCGCGTCGTCCAGGCTGCTGGCGGGGAAATTCATCATGAAGTAGAGGTTCTGGCCAATCTTGAGCACGCCGGTCACATCCGCCACGCCATCTCTGAAGATCACGGACGCATTCTGACTATTGCCCCAGTCCACGTCGCGATTGTGGGCTTCCCAGTCTTTCAGTTGCGCCACCGAGTCCGCGTTACCATCAGCGGCGTTGGTTTTCAGCATATTGTGCATTTCGCGCTGACGCTGGCCGGTGCCATCCAGCATCTTGAAACCCATGTCCCCGCTTTCGCCGTAACCCACTCTCAGGTGGGCCAGCGGCTTGCCCGTGCCGTAGTGCAAATCCAGCGTGCGATAAATCGGCAGGTGCAGGGTGGTGGCTTTGGTTTTGTCGCCTTGCAGGCAAACCAGTTTGTGCAGGGCAATGCCCTTGATTTGCGGCTGGTTAACCAGCTTTTCCAGACCACCGCATTGGGTGCCTTCGTAAGTAGCGGCCACAGCGTGGCTCATCAGTGCGGCGCTGAGCGCGGCCCAAACAAATACTTTCATCATGACCTCGGCAAAACGAATCAATCAGTGCATGGCAATAAACCTGCCCGGCCCGGCTCGCGCTTTACGCATGGGGCCGGACCAGGTTTATTTTTTGGGGGGAACCGGTGGCAAACCATTGTCGGCCCGACAGCTATTGCGCATCTCCATCTCTTCCTTTTGCGCCTGCTGTTGTTCGGCCTTGGTTTTAAGCGGCTCTGTTTTCGTCACCGCACGGTCGGCAAACTTGCGACCAAAGCAGCCGCAGTAGGTCTGCAGCTTGGGATTGCCCTTGAGGTCAACGTCGCCAATATGGCCGTCGTTGGCCATCTGCACGCACATGTTGGCATAGGCATCGACTGCCGCTTGAGGGGCACCTGCATAGGCGGCAGAGGTAAAGCAGACACACAGGCTGGCGGCAAGGCCAAGGCTGGCAATGCTGGATAAACGCATTTTGTCTCCGGGGGAGAAGATAAAAAGAGGGTGAAACGATGAGAATGACGGACGGGTTAACCCCGGAAACCGACAATGCGTTGACGTTGACTTATGTGGAACTGTTTTATGACTGACATTCTCATACGATTTCGCAGATTATGTATTTGTCATGCGGACGGGCGGTATGAACTGCATCGCAGGCGTACGGGCCCTTGATTGCCAGAGCCAGATCAGCGCTTGAGTGGCAGGGCGGCTTTACCCCAAGACCTTCTGCGCCGCCCGCACGCCCCACCAGGAGGCCTCTTCAAACACCGAAAACCCGGAAAGATCACTGTGCGCGAACAGCACCTTGCCATCTGCCGCGCGGAGCGCTTGCAGGCCGGCGTTGTGCAAAAAGCCGGGGACCGGGCTGGCCATGGCGTGGCCGCGCACGGTGATGTCCAGCGCGGTGGCGCACTGGCGTAGACGGTGGCCGTAAACCACCTTGAGATCACACGCGGCTTCTTCATACAGCTCTTGCGGCGTGGCCTGTTGCAGCCACTGCCGCGCTGCTTGCGGGGTGCGGTCGCTATAGACCTGGTAGGCGGTAAACACGGTTTTGGGCGGCGGTGCCCAGGTGATGTCCTGGTGAGTGGAGACCACATAGCCCAGGCCGCGCCCGCCGTGGATGACGTTATCCCACGCCAGCGACACGCCTGCTTCTTCGGCCGGGAAGCCATCCAGCAAAAAGCTGGAAATCACCCAAGCGGCATGCGGCGGCATATGGCTGGCCGGGTCAAAACCGTAGCTGCGGATGTGCGGCACCACGTATTGCGCCACGTGCAGTGGCATGGCGCAGATGGCGTGATCGGCCTCGATGGTGAAAGTGCGCCATTGGCCGCCGCTTTGCGCCGCGCACAGCACGCGTACACCGCTGGTGGTTTCGTCCACACGAACCGCCATGCCATCCCGCCACTGGCCCTGGCTGGACCTGGCCAGATGGCGGGCCATGGGGTTGAGCCCGTCTGGCCAGGTCAACACTGCGCCTTCACCCGCATTGGCCGCCTGGCCGGCGCGGGCGGCAAAATAATGCAGGCCGGCCCAGGCAGAAATCTGGCTGGCCAGTGCGCCAAAGTCGTCGCGGCAGCAGTAGTCCAGATAGGTACGCAGACCCGGCGCGGTGTAACCGTGCTGATCCAGCCAGTTGGCAAAGTTTTGCCGGTCCAGCGCCAGCCATTGCGGGTCGGTGGAAGAGAGTTCAAGCGGGATACAGAACACGCGCTTGCCATCCGCCCCGTGCGCTTGTTTGAGCTGGTCGGTGTACTTGAAAAACTGCGCTTGCTGGGCGCGTTCCTGCGCACTTTGGCCGTGCTGTGGCAACAGGCCGTCTTCCCAGCGGCCGTGGACAAACAGGCGTTCGTCCGGGGCGTGCACCAGCGCGCGTTCGTCAAAGCGCGGACGTTCGGCCATGGCATCGGCTTCGATCACACCAGCGTCTTGCAGCATCTGGCGAACGTGGGTGGATTCCATTGAAGGCAGCGGCAAGTAGTGCGCACCTTTGGGGTAACGCAAATCGCCAAACGCCCCGCCCGCTGCGTTGCCGTATTGCTCCGGGCCGCCCAGCAGGATGTAGTCTTTGTAGCCGGCCCGCGCCAGTTGCCAGCCCGCAGACAAGCCGGCAATACCGCTACCCAGGATTACGGTGCCGGTTTTGTAACTGGCCGAAGGCGGCGGCAGCGTGCGGTGATCGCGCAGCGCATGGCCCATGCTCATGCCGGGTGTTTCTACCATGGGTGTCAGATCGCTCCAGCCCAATCTGGAACAACCCGCCAGCCCCAGCGCGGCACTGCCCAGCAAAAAACGACGACGTGATAATCCGCTCACCGGATCACCTGATCCCAGTCTTGTTCGAAATAACGCACCAGGCTCTGGTTATTGAGCTGATTGGGCTCGACCGGAATGCGTTGCATATCGGGCGGGAAGGTGAACATTTCCTGCGTGGTGGCGGCGTTCAGGTATTGCATGGGCAGGCGGTAATGCTGGGGCGGTTTGAAATCACGGCGCTTGCTGGCCATGACAAAACCCCACTCGCCAAAGGATGGTACATACAGGTGATACGGCCAGGTGTTGAAACCGGCCTCACGCAGCGTGGCGTCGATACACCAATAGGCATGCGGCGCAAAGAACGGCGAGGTGGACTGGATCACCGCATAGCCGTTTTCGCTGAGGTGATGCGCCAGCAAGCGGTACAGCGGTACGGAATAGAGCTTGCCCAGGCCAAAGCTGGAGGGGTCAGGAAAATCTACAATCACGGCGTCGAATACGCCGTCGGATTGCTCCAGCCAGCGACCGGCGTCCTGGTTAATGACGGTGACGCGCGGATCATGGAAGGAATTGTGGTTAAGCTGGCGCAGGGTGTCCGATGTAGCAAACAGATCGGTCATGGCGTGGTCCAGATCGACCAGCGTCACATGCTTGATATTGGGGTAACGCAGCACCTCGCGCAGCGCCAGCCCGTCACCGCCGCCCAGAATCAGCACGGATTGCGCCCACGGTGAGGACTCCATCAGCGGGTGGACCAGGCCTTCGTGATAACGGTATTCATCGCGCGAGGAAAACTGCAGGTTGCCGTTGATGTACAGCCGCAGATCGTCTTTCCAGCGCGTGACCACCAGCCGTTGGTAAGGGGTGGTTTTGGCGTAGATGATCTCATCGCCATACAAGCCTTTTTCCGCGATGTAGGTCAGTTTCTCGCCCACGGCAAAGCCAGCGGCCAGCAGACATAACAGCATGGCCGCGCCCAGCACGCGCTGGCGGGCATTTTTGACTTCGTGACGGAAAATCCAGGTGGTCCAGATCGCCACGGCCAGATTGGACATGCCAAACAAAAAACCGGTGCGGGACAAACCCAGCCGTGGCGCGAACACCAGCGGAAACAACAGCGAAACCACCAGCGCGCCCAGGTAGTCAAACGTCAGTACACGGCTGACCAGTTCTTTGAATTCGGTCTGGCGGGCATTGAAAATGCGCATGACCAGCGGGATTTCCATCCCCACCAGAATGCCCAGTACCAGCACCAGCGCGTACAGCACCGTTCTGAATGGGGCCGAGAGCCATGCAAACACCAGAAACAGAAAGGCCGCAGAGATGCCGCCCAGCACACCCACCAGCATTTCAATATCCACAAACCGGGTCAGCGTGTCTTCATCCTTCACATAACGGGACAAGTGCGAGCCGATGCCCATGGCAAACAGATAGCAGCCAATAATGGATGAAAACTGCAAGATGGAATCGCCCAGCAAATAGCTGGACAGCGCGCCGGCAATGAGTTCATACGCCAGCCCGCAAGAGGCCACAATGAACACCGACAAGATAAGGGCACGGTCCGGCAGGGCCGATGTAGAGCGCATTAACAGCTTTTCCTTAAGACCATTCGTAGCTACAGGTTGGCCAGGAATGGATACAATTGAATTCTCGTGAAAGGGGAGAGCCGGGCAAATGTTACAGGTTAGTGCGTATCTGCTTCATCTTCTGACTGCATTTGCACTGTTGCTGGTGTTCACTTGCGTCTACGTCAAGATCACGCCGATTGACGAATTTGCCCTGATCCGGCGCGGCGTACTGGCTGCAGCATTATCACTGGGCGGCGCGCTGGTGGGCTTTGCGCTGACGCTGGCTTCCGCCATTACGCACTACGATCAATACACGCTGGTGTTTGCCTGGGCGATCAGCGCCATGGTGATCCAGGTCCTGACCTATGCCGTGGTCACGCGGCTATTGCCGCAAATGAATGAAGCGTTGCAAAACAACAACGTCGCCATGGGCGCGTTGATGGGCTCTGCCTCACTCACCGTAGGCATCCTGAACGCCGCCTGCCTGAGCTAAGCCCGTATTACCGCCACCTGTTCCTTGTTATTCGGCCGTCCTGAATTCTTGCAGGAGTACACACCATGAGCCTGGGTTCTTTTATCAAGAAGCAGTTCATCGACATCCTGCAGTGGAACGAAGACAGCGACGGCACCCTGGCGTGGCGCTACCCCATGCAGGATTTTGAAATCCAGTACGGCGGCAGCCTGACGGTTCGCGAATCGCAAATGGCGGTGTTCGTGAACGAAGGCAAGATTGCCGACGTGTTCGGGCCCGGCATGTACAAACTCACTACCCAGACCCTGCCCGTCCTCACTTATCTGAAGAACTGGGACAAACTGTTTGAGTCCCCCTTCAAGTCTGACGTGTATTTCTTCAGCACCCGCCAGCAACTGGGCCGCAAATGGGGCACCCCGCAACCGGTCACGCTGCGCGACAAGGATTTTGACATGGTGCGGCTACGCGCCTTTGGCGTGTACGCCTATAAAGTGGCCGACCCCAAGACCTTCTTCACAGAGGTCAGCGGCACGCGTGAGCGTTACACCGTCGATGACATGGAGCAGCAACTGCGCAACCTGATCGTCGCCGGCATGGCGCCGGCGCTGGGGAATGCCGGCGTGCCGTTCCTGGATATGGCGGCCAACCAGGGTTTGATGGGCGACAAACTGCGTGAGGGCCTGACCCCGCTGTTTGAACGTTATGGGCTGGCACTGGATACCTTTGCGGTAGAAAGCATCTCTTTGCCCGAAGACCTGCAAAAAGCCATCGACACCCGCATCAGCATGGGCATGATGGGCGATATGGGCCGCTATACCCAGTACCAGACCGCCCAGGCCATTCCGCTGGCCGCACAGAACGAAGGCGGTCTGGCTGGTACAGGCGCCAGTCTGGCGGCGGGCGTGGCATTTGGTCAGGTGATGGCGAACAGCATGGGTGCAGCCGTGAGCGGCGTGGCCCAACCTGGCGTCGCCGTGCCCGTTGCCGCCGCGCCTGCTGCTGCACCGGCGGCGGATGGCCCGGAAGCGCGCCTGGCGCAGCTCAAGGGTTTGCTCGACAAGGGGCTGATTTCGGCGGCGGATTATGACTCGGCCAAGGCAGAAATCCTGAAAAAGCTGATTGGCTGAGCGCTTGATGGCTGAACCCATTTACAAGGTGCCCTGTCCGGCGTGCGGCGCGCCGGTCAGTTTCATGTCTTCTGCCTCCGTCATGGCGGTCTGCAGTTACTGCCAGAGCACGCTGCTGCGTGACGCGGACAGCGTGCGCAATATCGGCAAGATGTCCGACATTCTGGCCGACTATTCGCCCATCCAGATCGGGACATCCGGGGTGTATGAAGGCAGCGCCTTCAGCGTGGTCGGGCGCATCCAGTTGCAGTATGAAGACGGCTACTGGAACGAGTGGTACGCCGTGTTTGACGACGGCAGCACCGGCTGGCTGGCCGATGCCTCCGGCCAGTATGTTTTCACTCGCGATGCCCCAGCGCCCGCCTCAGGCCCCACCTTTGACGCGCTGCGGCCCGGTAACGGGGTTCCGCATCTGGATCACCTGTGGAATGTGGCCGATGTCCGCGTGGCCCACTGCATTGCCGGCCAGGGCGAGCTGCCGTTTGCCGTCGGGGCGGGTTACGCCGTCAAAGCCGCCGACCTGCGTTACCGCGATCGCTTCATGACGCTGGATTGGTCAGAGCCCACTCTGCGTTGCTACGTTGGCAAGGCAGTCACGCTGGATGGCATGAAATGCCAGTTGCTGCGCGAAGGCAGCGCCATTGCCGATACCGCCGGCCGGCTGCGGGGCAAAATCAGCAGCCTCAATTGTCCGGCCTGTGGTTCGCCCATTCAGTACGCACCCGGCCTGACCCGCTTTATGGTCTGCCCGGCCTGTCATGCCGAGAGCGCGCAGTCGCCCGATAAACAAGAAGTGCTGGCCACGCAAGAACGCGTCAACGCCCGCCCCACCACGCTCAAGCCCGGTGATAGCGGCAATATCGACGGTGTGTTGTGGGATGTGTTGGGCGTGATGGTCAAACGGGAGGTGGGCGAGAACGCCTTCTGGACCGAGTACCTGCTGTTCAATGTGATCAAAGGGTTTTTGTGGCTGGTCGAAAGCGACGAAGGCTGGCAGCGTGTACAAGTGCTGGATGTCTGGCCCTCACCCGCTGGCAACGCCATTACCTGGGAAACCGCCACATTTGCACACCAGTATCAGTACACCGGCGAGGTCGTCTGGGCGGCAGGCTCGTTCAACTGGCGCGTCAAAACAGGGGATCGCGTGGTCGTCAACGACTATCGGCAGGGCCAGATCACCCTGACGAGCGAAGCCACGGCCGAAGAAATGACCTGGTCGCGCAGCCAGCCCGTCAGCGCAGAGCAGTTGCAAAAATGGTTTACTCACGCCAGTTTCAAAGCCGCCGCCGCAACCACACGCCCTGGCGCGGGCGGCATTGAGCTGGAAACACTGGCCAAAGTCTTCACCGGGGGCATGGTGCTGTTGAATATCCCCGCGCTGCTCAATGCAGATGACAGCGGCGGCCCGATCTTCATCAGTGCGATTGCCATCTTGCTACTCTGGCTGCCCATCTGGGCTTGGCGAAAAACCTGACAATATGACACCCAGACACATTCTCTATCTGTTTTACGCCCTTGCCGTGGTAGGCGGCGGCACCCTGCTTGATTACAGCAGCGCACGTGCCAACAGTCGCAGCAGCGGCGGCTATTACGGCGGCGGCTCGCCTGGTGCGGGCGGCTGGGTTTCTGGCGGCCATCACAAATGACCGATGCCCACGCCTACACCCCGGGCCTGCATGTACTGGCGGACTTCTACGGCGTTGATGAAGTGGTCCTCAGCGACGGCATCTTGCTGCAAACCGCACTCAAAGAAGCCGCCACCGCTGCCGGGGCCAGCGTGATTGCCTCGCACTTTCATCATTTTGGCCCGCAGATGGGCGTCACCGGCGTACTGCTTTTGCGTGAATCACACATCAGCATTCACACCTGGCCGGAAACCGGGCTGGCGGTGATCGATATTTTCATGTGCGGGCATGCCCAGCCCAGGCAGGCGCTTACTGCGTTGCAGCATCATTTACGGCCCACGCGCGTGGTGCAGCAAAGCATCAAACGCGGCGCACCATAAACGTGCCGGCTGGCGCGACTGATATACCACTCATCCAACTGTGGTTTGACTATTGACAAATTTTGCTCTGCAGCAGAGCATATGCCAACGGGTTATCGCCCTTCCCTGCCGTCTCCTTGGTAAACCATGCCAGGACTTTCTTTAGATCCATATGGTTGCCGGGTAGACGCGTCTTGCCAGTTTCTGTGTCTTGTTCCCGGCCTGTGTTTATGGCGCCTTGCGGCGCATTGAGGATGCTAATGGTCGGTCATGAACGAGAGTCTGTACGTCTTGCAATACAGTCCTGAAACCAGGAATTTCCACGTCGAAAAACTGCATGTCATGCTGGACAAGAACCAGCAAGCCTTCCAGAGCGGAAAGCCGGTGGATTACGTGCCCTTGGGCATGTACGAACGGCTCGATGAGCTACTGGAAGAAAAAGCCCGCTTGATCAAGGCACGCGCGCGGCGCTGAGGCGCAAGATGGGAATTGGTTATCGCAAAAAACAAAAAGCCGGCAGAAGCCGGCTTTTTGTTACTACCCACAGATATGGGTTGGCGTTGCGGGTGCGCCCCGCCCTCAGATATGAAAATAACCAACTGAGGAATCAAACGGCAAGCGCTTCAGTTCGATCTTGTTCAAGTCAAAAACTTCACGCAACGCACTGGTTTCACCGGGGAAATTGCGGTACGCCACTTCATCGAGCACCACAATGGCCCCTTTGGGCATATAAGGCAGGAACGTCTCCAGCGCGACCTTGGTGGGGGCGTACAAGTCGGTATCGAGAATCAGCATTGCCACAACGAGGTCGGGCCGGGTTTTGACAAACTCCGGGACTGTTTTGACGATGTCCCCTTTCACCAGTTCACACCGCGGAATCCGGTTCACCGGGCGGACCAGATCGTTGGCATTGATCATGTCCTGAATCAGGGACTGGTCGGTATCCGAGAACATGTTCTCATTAATATCTGAAGGATCTTCATTCTTGTCGATGCTGGTAAATCCCTCAAATGTATCAAAGCCGATAATTGAACGATTAATCGCGTAGGGTTCCAGGATCATCGACAGATGCATATACAGCATCAGCGAATTACCTTTATAAACACCACATTCTACGATAGCGCCGGGGACATCAAGCACCTTTTTGAACAGTTCCATCCGCGAAAGTGCGGCGGTAACGGCAATCCGGTTGGAGAATACAAAAGGCGCATCTGCCACATACGAGGAGTCGACGCGCTTCAAGACATTTGCCCGTGTTTCGTTGTACTCAATCTCTGCCGGTGTAAGACGACGCTTGGTCATTGCTAAACTCCAGGAAAACCAGAAAAGTCGTGGACGTGAAAATAATCTTTATAGCCAGCCGTTACATCTGCGCAATGACCATCCATATTGATTGCACCGCGTTTGTGCTTCAAATCATCAAGATGTATCAATCGGAAATCAATGCTGAAACGGGTCTGATCTGTGTAATTGGGGACGGTACCATGCAGATGTGAACCAGAGAAAATGATCATTTCCCCGGTATTGCCGGCCATGCGGATTTCCGATGCGGTATCGATTTCTTCCAGCGGCACCGGGTGTACCCGTACTTCTTCCCTGATGTTCTCTCTGGCCTTGTCACGCTGAACACTCATCCAGTTAGACAGGCTCCAGTCCCTGGATGTGTTTTGCACCGGCTTGTCGAAATACCCCGGATTAATCATCATGGTCTGGTCTGGTCCAATGGTATAAACCGGCATCCAGGTATTAATCTGGCAATCGACCCCGCCATACCATGTATCACGATGGGGTCGATAAGCGTAGCTCACCCCTGCATGCAGATAGTCGTAATGCGGTACAACCCGAATCCGGGGCACATCAAAAATATATTCGCGGGGATCAGCGCCAATTTCCTCTGTGAAGCTGCGAATCAGCTCTTTCGAACGCAGGCTATTGGTGAATTGGCGTTTGAGCTTTTCTACTTTGGCAACAAAGACCTCCACCGGCATCATCTTGTGCAATGCCTGGTGATCTTTCTCGCCATCAAATGCAGCGGTAATACTTTCCTGCGCAAAGCTGCACAAGTCTTGTGCCGTTTGCAGCCGGGTATTGAGAAAGATATCGCCGGAATAAATAGCGCGTCTGAAGTCAGCTTTGGTTTGAAGCTGATTAATGTACAAGTTCACGTCCGCTCCCGAATATATCCAGGTTAACACACGAAATAACCAGCCAGTTGGCAAGCTGCTGGCATGATCTCACAGTCTTGAAATGAACGTAAATGATGATGCCCTGACGGTACAGCCGGCCAGAATTCGCATCCAGGTACCATCCGGAATGTGGACAAGATCATACAAGCCGATCGGGTAACAGGCGACGTTTTAGTCGTGGCAGCCCACGCGATACGCTGGATCCGCTATTGCGGAGCAAGCGTGTTTTGATGGTTGGCAGAGGAAACCGAGGTAACAGCCCGCATTATCCCGCCAGAAAACGAAAAGGGCCTAGCCGAAGCTAGACCCTTTGAAATACTGGTTGCGGGAACAGGACTCGAACCTGTGACCTTCGGGTTATGAGCCCGACGAGCTGCCAACTGCTCCATCCCGCGACAGAGAAGAAGAGTATGTCATGCAATACAGGTTCCGTCAACACCTTTTGCCATCTATTTGAAACATACCCGCGCTTAGCTGTTTGGACTGGCGGTATCGGCAGAGATTTCCTCGACCCGATGGCAGGCAATCATGCGGCCGGCAAATGGGCGCAGCGCGGGGACTTCTGCTTTGCAATGCGCCTGGGCGTATGGGCAGCGGGTATGAAAACTGCAGCCAGAGGGCGGGTTGACCGGGGATGGGAGCTCGCCCTGCAACTTGACCCGCGCTTTGCGGTCCTGCGCGCGGATGACGGGCGTGGCCTGCATCAGCGCGCGGGTGTAGGGGTGCAGCGGGTTACTCATGATGGCGTCGTTGGGGCCGTATTCCACGGTCGAGCCGAAGTACATCACCATCACGTCATCGGCCATATGCTCCACCACCGAGAGGTTGTGGCTGACAAACACGTAGGCGGTGCCGAACTCTTCCTGCAAATCCATAAACAGGTTGAGGATCTGCGCCTGGATAGAGACATCCAGCGCGGAGGTGGGCTCGTCGGCCACCAGAATCTGCGGGTTCAGCATCATGGCGCGGGCGACGGCGATGCGCTGGCGCTGGCCGCCAGAGAACATGTGCGGGTAGCGGTGATAGTGTTCTGGCCGCAAACCAACGCGCTGCATCATGTCGCGTACTTTGGCTTCACGCTCGGCCGGGCTCAACCGGGTATTCAGCAAGAGCGGTTCTTCCAGTTGCGTGCCGATCTTCTTGCGCGGGTTGAGCGAGGCGTAAGGGTTCTGGAACACCATCTGTACGCGCGGGCGCAGTTCACGCAGTGCGGCTTTGCTGGCGGTGGCGACTTCAACGCCAGCGATGTTGAGCGAGCCGGCAGTGGGTGTTTCTACCATGGTGAGCTGGCGCGCCAGCGTGGATTTGCCACAGCCAGACTCGCCCACCACTGCCAGAGTACGGTGCGGTGCCAGTTCAAAACTGACGCTGTTGAGGGCCTTGACGGTGGCCTGCCCGCGCAAAAAGCCGCGCGAGACGTGATAGTGGCGCGAGAGATCACGTGCGACCAGAACCGGTGCGGGGCTGGAGGTCTGTTCTTGATTAGCCATAAACGGGTTTTCCTGCGTCATCCAGCGCATAGAAACAACGCGCTTGCGCATTGTGGGCGGGCGTCAGTTGCGGGTGATCGGTGCGGCAACGCGCCTGCACGTACGGGCAGCGCGGCGACAACAGGCAGCCCGCGGGCCGATCAAACTGGCCGGGTACAACGCCTGGCAAGGTGTTGAGCCGGCTTGCGCCCTTGCTGTGTTCCGGAATGGAGGACAACAGCGCCTGGGTGTAAGGGTGGCGCGGCGTGTCAAAAATGGTAGGGATCGGGCTTTGTTCGACCACTTCTCCCGCGTACATCACCACTACGCGCTGGGCCACTTCGGAGACCACAGCCAGATCATGCGTAATCAGCACCAGGCCCATGCCCTGGCTCTTTTGCAGGTTGACCAACAGTTCCATGATCTGCGCCTGCACCGTCACATCCAGCGCCGTGGTGGGTTCATCCGCAATCAGGAAACGCGGGTTACAGGCAATGGCCATGGCAATCATGACACGCTGGCTCATGCCGCCCGACAGCTGATGCGGGAAAGCCGAGAGCCGGGATGGGGCGTCGGGGATTTCCACCAGTTCCAGCAGTTCCAGCGCACGTTTTTTCAGCGCATCGCCACGCAGGCTGGTGTGCTGCTTGAGCGTTTCCATCAACTGGAAGCCCACGGTATACGCCGGGTTCAGGCTGGAGAGCGCGTCCTGGAAGATCATGCTGATATCGCTGCCGATGATCTTGCGTTTGTCCCGCGCTTTCATGCCCAGCAGGTCTTTGCCATCAAAGGTCAGCGCATCGGCCGTCACCCGGCCGGGAGCGTCGATCAGGCCCATCAGCGCCAGCATGGTCACACTTTTGCCCGAGCCCGATTCACCGACAATGCCGACGATTTCGCCAGCGTCCACGGTCAGGCTGACGTTGGATACGGCACGGAACGGATTGGCGGCGCTACCGAACTCGACCGAGAGGTTTTTGATCTCTAACAATGCCATTACGCGAGCCTCTTCAGTTTCGGGTCCAGCGCATCGCGCAAGCCGTCGCCCATCAGGTTGAGCGCCAGCACGGTGATCAGAATGCTCACGCCCGGCATGGTCACTACCCACCAGGCCCGCTCGATATAGTCCCGCGCGGCGGCCAGCATGGTGCCCCACTCTGGTAACGGCGGTTGTACGCCCAGGCCCAGAAAGCCCAGCGCGGCGGCATCCAGAATGGCGGAGGAGAACCCGAGTGTGGCCTGCACGATCAACGGTGCCATGCAGTTGGGCAGGACCGTGTTGAACATCAAGCGCAGCTTGCCCGCGCCAGAGAGTTTTGCCGCAATCACGTAGTCTTTGGATAACTCCGCCATGGCGGAAGCCCGCGTCAGCCGCACGTAGGAAGGCAGCGTGACAATCGACAGCGCCAGCATGGTGTTCACCAGACCCGGCCCCAGCACGGCCACAATGGCAATGGCCAGCAGCAGGGACGGCAGCGCCAGCATGATGTCCATCAAACGCATGATGGCCGTACCCAGCCAGCCGGGGTAAAACGCCGCCAGCAAACCCAGCACAATGCCAGGGATCAGCGAAACGATCACCGACACCAGACCAATCATCAGCGAGAGGCGTGCGCCATGCATCAAGCGGCTGAGGATGTCGCGGCCCAGTTCATCTGTACCCAGTAAAAAGCGGGCGTGGCCGTCATGCAGCCAGGCGGGTGGCGTGAGCATGAAATCGCGGAATTGTTCGGACGGGCTGTGCGGTGCAATCCATGGGGCCAACAAGGCGGCCAGCACCAGAATGACCAGGTAGCCCAGCGCAATCAACGCGCCCTTGTTGGCGCGGTAGGCCAGCCAGAATTCGCGCAGTGGTGTCGGGTGCGATAGCGCTGGCGTGGCAACCGGCACAGCGGCTTGAGTTGTTGTTTCTGCCATGCCGATTACCTCGCGTGGCGAATACGCGGGTTGATCACGCCGTAGAGCACGTCAACCAGCAGGTTTACAAAAATGATCAGTGTCGCGATCAACAGAATGCCGCCCTGCACGACCGGGTAGTCCCGCGCGCCAATGGCGTTGATCAGCCAGGAGCCCACACCCGGCCAGGAGAAGATGGTCTCCGTCAGCACGGCACCGGCCAGCAGCGTACCCACTTGCAGGCCAATCACGGTGATCACCGGCATCAAGGCATTGCGCAGGGCGTGGACCAGCACGATACGTGTCATCGACAAGCCCTTGGCGCGCGCGGTGCGGATGTAATCCTCACGCAGCACTTCCAGCATGGAGGAGCGCGTCATACGGGCGATCACCGCCATGGGGATGGTGCCCAGCACAATCGAGGGCAATATCAGGTGCGAGAGCGCCGAGCGGAAGGCGTCCATGTCATGCGCCAACAAGGTGTCGATCAACATCAGGCCGGTGACCGGGGTGACGTCGTACAACAGGTCAATCCGGCCAGAGACCGGCGTGATCCCCAATTGGACGGAGAACACCATGATGAGGATCAGGCCCCACCAGAAAATCGGCATGGAATACCCGGCCAGCGCCACGCCCATGACGCCGTGATCGGCCACGGTGCCGCGTTTGACGGCGGCGATAATGCCGGCCCCAAGGCCGACGACCGTGGCAAAAATCATGGCACAGATAGAGAGTTCTACCGTGGCCGGAAACAGGGTCAGGAATTCTTGCATCACCGGTACTTGCGAGCGGACCGAAAGGCCCAGATCACCATGCAGGGCATGCACCAGGTAGTGCCAGTACTGCAGATAGAGCGGCTGGTCCAGCCCCAGCTTCTGCATGGCGAGCTTGTAGAACTCGGGGTCGATATGGCGCTCGCCCATCATCACCAGGATGGGGTCACCCGGAATCAGGTGGATCAGCGAAAACGCCAGCAGCGTGATACTCAGAAAAGTCGGGATCACCACGCCGATGCGACGCAGCAAAAAACGGATCATGTGTGCGTACTCGCGACAGGGTAAAGAGCGCACCGGCAATGGTGCGCGGGTCCGGGGCTGCTGCATCCTGCCAGAAGCGGGCAGTGTGGATGCAACGGCGGCTTATTCCCGGTTATAGCTGGTGCTTTTTGGTCACACCCAGGGACGACAAAGCCGGCACGCAGGGCGGCCGGCTTGTCGTGACCCATCAGTCCACGCGGTCAACACCAGCGGTGTGCCACGCTTGCCCTCAGGAAAACAAGGCAAGCGAGCATAACGCAGTCGTTGTGTTGGCGGCGATTACTTCAGACCCACGCCGTAGAACGCATTCAGCGCAAACGGGCTGATCTTGAAGCCATCGACTTCCTTGCGCATCGGCTGATAGACGGTGGAATGGGCCACCGGGGTATACGGCACGTCACGCTTGAAAATCACCTGGGCTTGTTCATACAGCTTGGTGCGCTCTGCCTGGTTGGGCAGGCTGCGCGCCTTCACTATCAGATCATTGAAGTCTTTCTGGCACCATTTGCCGTAGTTGTTGCCATCCACGGCTTCGCAGCCCAGCAACGTACCCAGCCAGTTGTCCGGATCGCCATTATCGCCATTCCAGCCAATCAGCATGGCGTCGTCTTCACCGGCGCGGGCGCGCTTGATGTACTCGCCCCATTCGTAGGTGACGATCTTGGCCTTCACGCCGATTTTGGCCCAGTCGTTCTGGATCATTTCCGCCATCAACTTGGCGTTGGGGTTGTATGGGCGTTGTACCGGCATGGCCCACAGTGTGATCTCAAACCCGTTGGGCAGACCTGCTTTGGCCAGCAGGGCCTTGGCCTTGTTCACATCCAGCGGGGCGTCTTTCAGGGTCTTGTTGTAGGACCATTGGGTGGGCGGCATCGGGTTGGTGGCCAACTGGCCAGCGCCCTGGTAGACCGCATCAATAATGGCCTTCTTGTTGATGGCCATATCCAGCGCCTGACGTACTTCCACCTTGTCCAGCGGCTTGTGGGTCACGTTGTAGCTCACGTAGCCCAGGTTAAAGCCGGCCTGGCTGGGCACCTTGAGCGCCGGATTGGCCTGCATGGCTTTCAGGTCTGCCGGGCGTGGATACGACATGATCTGGCACTCACCCTTTTGCAGCTTCTGGTAGCGCACAGACGGGTCGGTGGTGATGGCAAAAATCAGCTTGTCCAGCCGCACATCGCCCTTGCGCCAGTATTCCGTGTTGCCGTTGTAACGGATCACGCTGTCTTTCTGGTACGCCTGGAAGATAAACGGGCCCGTGCCGATCGGCTGGGTGTTGATCTGGTCGGCCTTGCCGGTTTTCATCAGCTGGTCAGCGTATTCAGCCGACATGACCGAGGCAAACGACATGGCAATGTTCTGCAGGAATGCGGCATCTACCTTGTTCAGGCTGATCTTGACCGTGTATGGGTCAATCTTTTCTACCTTGGCGATATTGCTATCCATGCCCATGTCAGAGGCGTAGGGGTAGGTCGCGTTGGTGGCCTTGTTGAACGGCAGGTTCTTGTCGGTCAGGCGGGCAAAGGTAAAGATCACGTCGTCCGCATTGAAGTCGCGGGTGGGCTTGAAGTACGGGGTGGTATGAAACTTCACGCCCTTGTGCAGATAGAAGGTGTAGGTGCGGCCATCTGCGCTGACATCCCATTTATCCGCCAGACCCGGGCGGATTTGTGTGGAACCCGGCACAAACTCGACGAGGCGGTTGTAGATGGTTTCAGCCGAGGCATCAAAGTCGGTGCCAGTGGTATAGCGGGCCGGGTCAAAACCGGCCGGGCTGCCTTCAGAGCAATAAATCAGGGTTTTACCTGCCGCCAGGCTAGCGCCAGTGGCCAGGGCCAGAACTGATGCAAGGACGATACCTGCCTTCATCTGCTTCATTGGTTGCTCCGTTTCCTTTGTAAAAAAGAAAGCCTCGCTATGCGAGGTCTGTGCTGCGAATGCTAAGGACGCTGCTTGATGACACCATTCGGAATAACCCGTATTCCATATGGTCTCTTGATACTCATCAATGACTTTTGCGATGTCCCGTTGAAAAAGCAAAAACCGTGACTGCCTGATCGACACATCACGGTTTTGATAGCACGCGCAAGCCAGAACACCAGCCAGACCCATACCGCCCACCCGTTTGGCGGGTCAGGCGGCAGGCAAAGAGCACCGTTTTAGTGCACCAGATCCCGGTAAGCACACCAGGTGGCATGTCCCAACAGCGGGAAAATGATCACCAGTCCCACCAGGTAGGTGGCAAAACCAATCGCGGTCAGCAGCACAATGATGGTCGCCCAGACCAGCATGGCCGGAATGTTCTCTGCCACCACGCGCACGCTGGTGACCAGCGCGGTAATGGTGTCGACGTCCCGGTGCGCCAGCATGGGAATGGACACCGCAGAGATGGCAAATACCACACAGGCCAGCACCAGCCCGGCCAGCGACCAGGCAATGGTAAAGCCCAGGTATTCTGAGGTCAGCGCATGGCTGAAGAACTGCATGCCTACGGCCTCGCCACCGTAAAACAGCGCAAACAGGATGGCGGAAATCCGCTCCCAGCTCATGGCGATGAAACCCAGGATCACGCCCATAAAGGCAATCTGCCCGAGGTTGTGGACCACGTCCCGCAAAGACTGGATAAACGAGGCTTCCCGCCCTTCTTCACGCTCGTGGGTGAGCTCGTAAATGCCTGATGCGCCAAGGGGTGCCAGCAGCAAGAACCCGGTGACTGCGGTAGACGAGAGATAGGTGTAACTGGAGGCAATTTTCAGCACCGCAAAACCCAGCAGCGCCGTGATGATGCCGTAGCAAAGACTGGGCAGCGGGTGACGGGTGAAGTCGGTCCAGCCCATTTTCAACCAGTAGAACGGCCGCATGGCGTTCACCTTGCCGGTTTCTGGCATGGAGAAGTGGTCATCGAGACCGTGCAAGTGCAAGTCCATGATTTTATGTCTCCTCTTATGAGCATTCTTAGCGGGTAGTTCTTCCCACGCTTATTGCAATCATTACGTCAACCCTGCACAAAAAGAGACACCGGCCTGATGAGCGGTGCAGCAAAAAGGTGCGTTTTGCATCAATGGTTTGCGTCACATTAAAAATTTGCTACCTTTTGTAAACAAAACCCGGGAAAGCTGGCTGAAAACAAAGCCAGTACCTACAAGAGCCTGTCCGCAGTGAAAAGCAAGCACGAACCTGACGTAGTGCTCGTTTTAAAGTCGGTCGCAGCGCAATCTGGGCTGTTGCTGTACTGAGACACTCGCCAACCTCAAGTGCTTTGCCATTCATCTGGCTATCAGGTGAGTAATACGCCACTGGAGGTTATCGATGCTGCTCAGGCGACTTTGCGCCGCGCTGTCCTGTACGCCAGCGTTTGCTTTTGCCGATAGTTTGTACACGTTCCAGACCCCGCAATCTTCCATCGCCAGCCGCATTTACGATCTGCACACGTGGATCATGCTGATCATCGTGGTGATCTTTGTGGTGGTGTTCGGCTTGATGTTCTACTCGATCTTCAAGCACAGAAAATCCCAGGGTCACGTTGCCCGCAACTTTCACGAGAACACCGTGGTGGAAGTGGCGTGGACCATCATCCCCGCGCTCATCCTGGCCGTCATGGCCTGGCCCGCAGCGCGCCTTGTACTCGATCAGAAAGACACCCGCGATCCGGACGTCACCATCAAGGCCACCGGTTACCAGTGGCAATGGGGTTACGAGTATCTGGATTACGGCTTTGGCTACCGCAGCCACCTGGCCACGCCACGCCTGCAGATCGAGAACTACAAGGGTGACGTGGCCAAAAACCCGCAATACCTGCTGGAAGTGGACGAACCCGTGGTGGTGCCGGTGGGCAAGCGCGTGCGCGTGATGACAACCGCCAACGACGTGATCCACAGCTGGTACGTGCCGGCGCTGGGCGTCAAGCAAGATGCCATTCCCGGGTTCATCCGGGACACCTGGTTTACCGCTGATCATGTCGGAACCTATCGCGGCCAGTGCACGGAGCTGTGCGGGCGCGATCATGGCTATATGCCGATCGTGGTGAAGGTGGTCTCAGACGCCGACTTCAAAACCTGGGTGGCCGAGCAGCAGAAGAAAGCCAAAGCCGCACAGGACGACCCGAACAAGAAGTGGACCAAGGATGAGTTGATTGCCCGCGGCAAAACGGTGTTTGAAGCCAACTGCGCCGCGTGCCACAAGATTGACGGCAAGGGTGGCGGGCCATTCCCGGCGCTGGCAGGCAGCAAGATCGCCACCGGTCCCAAAGAAGGTCACATCCATATTGTGCTGACTGGCAAGAACGCGATGCCTTCGTGGGCGGGTTTGTCCGACACCGAGATCGCGGCGGTCATCAGCTACGAACGCAACAGCTTTGGCAATCATGACGGCGACTTTGTCTTGCCGGCTGAAGTCAAAGCGGCCCGCAAGTAAACGGCATATCAGGGAACTCACCATGACCACTGCCACCGAAACACTGCACCCGCACGACGCGGATCATGACGTACACGCGGGCCACGGCGACGGCCACCACGGCGCCGCGCACTCTGGCTGGCGGCGCTGGGTATACGCCACCAACCACAAAGACATCGGCACCATGTATTTGTGGTTTGCCTTCAGCATGTTCCTCTTGGGCGGCACCTTTGCCCTGTGCATTCGCGCAGAACTCTTCCAGCCTGGCCTGCAATTCTGGCAACCAGAGTTCTTCAACCAACTGACCACGCTGCACGGCGTGATCATGGTGTTTGGCGCGATCATGCCGGCCTTTACCGGACTGATGAACTGGCAGCTACCGCTCATGATTGGCGCGCCGGATATGGCCTTTGCGCGCATGAACAACTGGAGCTTCTGGCTGCTGCCGCCGGCCGCGCTGTTGCTGATCATTAGCCTGTTTATGCCCGGCGGTGGCCCGGGCGCAGGCTGGACGTTCTACCCACCGCTGTCGGTCCAGCTTGGACCGGGCATGGATTTCGGGATTTTCGCCATTCACTTGATGGGTCTGTCTTCCATCATGGGCTCAATCAACATCGTGACCACCGTGCTGAACATGCGCGCACCCGGCATGACGCTTCTGAAAATGCCGCTGTTTGCCTGGACCAGCCTGGTAACGGCCTACTTGCTGATCGCCGTCGCCCCGGTACTGGCCGGCGCGGTGACCATGCTGCTGACCGATCGCCACTTTGGCACGCACTTCTTCAACGCCGCCGGCGGCGGTGACCCGATCCTGTTCCAGCACGTATTCTGGTTCTTCGGCCACCCGGAGGTCTACATCATGGCGCTGCCGGCATTTGGCGTGGTCAGCCAGATTTTGCCGACGTTCAGCCGCAAACCGCTGTTTGGCTATGTGTCGATGGTCTACGCGGTGTGTGCCATTGCCATCCTCTCTTTCATGGTGTGGGGCCATCACATGTTTGCCGTGGGCTTTCCGGCCACGGCGCAACTCTTTTACATGTTCATGACCATGCTGATTGCAGTGCCGACCGGCGTGAAAGTGTTCAACTGGATTGCCACCATGTGGCAAGGCGCCATGAGCTTTGAAACGCCCATGCTGTTTGCCATCGGTTTCTTGTGTCTGTTCACCATTGGCGGGTTCTCTGGCCTCGTACTGTCTTTGGCACCCGTCGATATCGCCCTGCATGGCACCTACTACGTGGTGGCGCACTTTCACTATGTGCTGGTGGCCGGCGCGCTGTTCAGCCTGTTTGGCGCCACTTACTACTGGCTGCCCAAGTGGTCTGGCTATATGTACAACGAGCGGATGGGCAAGATCCATTTCTGGTGGTCGATGATTTCTTTCAACATCACCTTCTTTCCGATGCACTTCCTGGGGCTGGCCGGCATGCCACGGCGCATTCCGGATTACGCACTGCAATTCACCTTCTTTAACGAGATTGCCTCGGTCGGTGCCTTCCTGTTTGGCTTTGCGCAGATTTTCTTCCTCTACAACGTGATCCACACCATCCGTGGCGGCGTCGGCAAAGCCCCGGCCAAACCGTGGGATGGCGCACACACGCTGGAATGGGAAGTCGACTCCCCCGCGCCGCACCACACCTGGGAAACCCCACCGGACGAAGCCCTGGTGCGCCGTGGTTTGATCGCCCAAGGGCTGGAGCACTGAGATGGAGAACCTGATGCGTGATGATCGGCCCGAACGCCGCCGCAACCTGCGCACCGCCTTGATCCTGGCCAGCGTGGCGCTGGTATTCTTTGTGGGGATCATGGCGCGGCACTGGCTGTTCGGGAATTGAGGCGGGTGAGGTGTGCAGATAGCTGCGCGCCTTTTTGGGGGGTGGTGGTGAATTGTCGCGAATCCACCCTACAAAACCCGCATGCAGACGATTTGGCTTTTGACCTGCCCCCCTCCGGCAGCGCCGAGCATCGCAGCGAAGTCCGGGGTTTCGGCGGAGGGGTGTTTGAGCGAAGCGAGTTCCCGCAGCCAGCCGGACTTTGCGAGAAGCGCAGGGAACCCGCAGGGCGTTGTCGCAGGGTCGCCTTTCTTTTGGTTACTTTTCTTTGGCGAAGCAAAGAAAAGTAACGTGGGCCCGGCACCCCGGGTAGGTAAACAATCGCGCCGCAAGGCGCTAACACATGTTCAAAGTGTTACGGCTTCGGCGAACAAGGGCCACCTGCGGTGGCCGGACTGGATTCCCGCCTCCGCGGGAATGACGAGGTAGTGGCAATGCGCCCCTGTGGGCGAAAAGTGAACAGGGAAACACCGTGAACAGCAGCGTTATCCATCACCAGAACCGCACCACCGCCCGCAAACTCCTGCTGGCGGTGCTGGTGATGTTTGGCTTTTGCTTTGCCATGGTGCCCATGTACGACGTGTTCTGCCGCGCGGTCGGCATTCAGCAAGACCGCGTGGTCAACGAAAGTGACGCCGTGCCGGCGTGGTCGCAACGGGTCGATCTGGATGCCAATACCGCGCCCGGCGTGGCCGGCACATTAACGGCGCTGGATCACACGGTCAGCGGCAAGGCCGGGCAACTGGTCAAGGCGCGGTTTCGCCTTGCCAACCCGACCGACCGCACGCTGCAACTGCGGGCCATCCCCAGTTATGCACCGTCCAACGCCGTGCGCTTTGTGGAAAAACTGCAGTGCTTTTGTTTTAACGAGATCGCCCTGGCCCCGCACGAGGTGCGCGATGCCACGGTGGTGATGGTACTCAAGCAAGACCTGCCGCAAGACCTGGGCCCGATCACGCTTTCGTACACGCTGTTCAACGCCACCGACACCAGGAGTGGCCCATGATCGATGCCATCAAGACCGTCCTGGCGGCATTTTTTGGCGTACGGGGCCGCAAGGGTGCGGAGTCATCGCAAAAGGTCAAACCGCAACAGATTGTCATTACCGCAATAGTGCTGGCGCTGATTCTGGCGCTGTTGGTGTTCGGACTGGTGCGTTTGCTGGTGGCGGAACACTGAACCGACGATAAGGGCGGACCCACCGCCAACGACCTGCGGGCCACACGGTGGCCGACTGGAGAGAAGCATGAACGTAGAAAACGGCATTCACGACGCGCACTACTACGTGCCAGAACCTTCGCGCTGGCCGATTACCGGGTCGATTGCGCTGTTCTGCATGACCTGTGGCACCGCGCTCTGGATCAACGACATGCAGTTGGGCAAGTGGCTGCTGCTGGCGGGGTTTTTGATCCTGATCCACATGCTGATTGGCTGGTTCCGCGATGTGATCACCGAATCGCAACACGGCGATTACGGCCAGCAAGTGGATCATTCTTTCCGCTGGGGCATGAGCTGGTTCATTTTTTCAGAAGTCATGTTTTTCGCCGCGTTCTTTGGCGCACTGTTCTACACCCGCACCATCTCTGTGCCGGAGCTAGGCTGGTTCTCGGACACGCATGAGCAGCTCTGGCCGGCCTTCAAAGCCACCTGGCCGGGTGTGAGCGGGCCGAAAATTGCGCCCTACACGCCGATGGAAGCCTTTGGGATTCCCGCCATCAACACGGCATTGCTGCTGACTTCCGGCATTACCGTGACCTGGGCGCACTGGGGCTTTGTGAAGAACAACCGAACGCAAATGGCATTGGGTCTGGCGCTGACTGTGGCACTGGGCGCGGTGTTCCTGGTGCTGCAAGCCTTTGAATACCACCACGCTTATACGCAAATGCACCTGACGCTGGCCTCCGGCGCATACGGCATGACCTTCTTCATGTTGACCGGTTTTCACGGCATGCACGTGCTGGTGGGGGCGATCATGCTCTCGGTCATGCTGGGCCGCGTGCTCAAGGGCCACTTCACGCCGGAACATCATTTTGGCTTCGAAGCCGCGGCCTGGTACTGGCACTTTGTGGACGTGGTCTGGCTGGGACTGTTCGTCTTTGTGTACTGCCTGTGAGACAGCAATGACCAATCCCGTAGCCCGGATGGAGGCCATCAGGCCGGGAATCCGGGGTGGCGATATGGGCCAGGGTAATTACCCCGGATTCTCGCTGCGCTTCATCCGGGCTACGGCGCTGTTTGTGGACTGCCTGTGAGGCAGTGATGACCAATCTACAAACCGTAGCCCGGATGGAGGCCGTCAGGCCGGGAATCCGGGGTGGCGATACTGTCCAGGGTAGTCACCCCGGATTCTCGCTGCGCTTCATCCGGGCTACGGCGCTGTTTGTGGACTGCCTGTGAGGCAGTGATGACCAATCAACAAACCGTAGCCCGGATGGAGGCCGTCAGGCCGGGAATCCGGGGTGGCGATATGGGCCAGGGTAATTACCCCGGATTCTCGCTGGGCTTCATCCGGGCTACGGCGCTGTTTGTGGACTGCCTGTGAGGCAGTGATGACCAATCTACAAACCGTAGCCCGGATGGAGGCCGTCAGGCCGGAAATCCGGGGTGGCGACATGGGCCGGGGTAGTTACCTCGGATTCTCGCTGCGCTTCATCCGGGCTACGGCGCTGGATTCCGGCTCAAGGGGGCCGCCGAGGACCGGAATGACGATGCAGTGGTAGGCGAGAAAAGTAGCGCCTGGTAAAACCGTTGCAGGTTTTTGGCAGGCGCTGGCGGTTGTCGAGGGCGGGAGGTTGCAGGGGCGCATCGGCAAGGGCGAGGGGAAAGGCAGCAATGCCTTTCCCCGCTAGGCCCTGGCGATTGGCAATCACCGTTTCAGGGCGTCGGCCCATGGGGTTGCAGCAGGCCAAAGTACCAGGCCAGCAGCAACAGGATGAACAGCGCAACGGAAACCGCAATACGCAGCGTGAGTGAACGGGCCAGTTTTTCAGAGCGGGATGGCCCACGCACCAGCTGGAACAGCGCGCGGCCCAGTGCAAACAGAATGATTAGCAAAAACAGTACGATGACAACTCTCATGGCGTCTCCTCCTGATACCGGAAACGGTAGCACAACTGTCATCAAGCTGCCGCAAGCACGTCAGCGGCGGGGTGCGCTGGTGGGGCTGGCCGCGCTGGTGCTGCTGACGGTGGCGCTGGGGCTGTGGCAGGCCGCGCGCGCCGTGTACAAGCAACGACTGGCCGATCACTATGCGGCCAGTATTGCGCTGCCGCCGCTCACCTGGCGTAACAGCGACCTACCGCCGCTGTTCCGGCGGGTGTCGCTCCAGGGTTACTGGCTGTCAGCGCAGACGCTGTATCTGGATCACCGCGATTACAACGGCGAAGTGGGCGTAGAGGTCATCACGCCGTTCCGGCTGGCCGATGGCAGCATTGTGCTGATCAATCGGGGCTGGCGCGCCACCAACGCGGTAGAGAGCGCCGCCATCCCCGCCACCCCACAGGTCGAAGTCCTGAACTGGCCGCGCTTTTTTGAACTGGCGCATACCCCGCCGCAAGGCAAGCTGTTCCAGAACATCACCGCCGCGCGCTTTGCCGAGTGGTCTCATCTGCCCCAACCGCTGTGGTATGGCCGTTTGCGTTCAGCGGCCAATGACGGCCTGCAGCACGACAGCGCCACCCCGGATTTCAACCCGTCCCGCCATATCGGCTACATGCTGACCTGGTGGGGCATGAGCATTGCCGGGCTGTTTTTGTGGCGGCATTTTCGCCGCAGCACGCGCGCGCCACAAACCCAGGCAACGACCGAAGCCCTTGTCACCACAAAAAAACCAACCGCACCCGAAGGAGACGACGCATGAATCGCGGGCAAAAAACCCTGCTGTTGATGTTTGGTATCACGCTTGCCCCCATTCTGGCCGCCCAGGCGTTCTTTCATTTCTGGCGGCCCACTGCGGTCAAAAGCTACGGCGAACTGATTGCCGCGCCCGCCGCCACACCGGCCAATGGTTACTGGCGACTGGTGGCCGCCGACCCGCAAGGGTGTACGGACAATCAGAAGGCCTTGTTGTTTGCCACCCGGCAAATGCGCCTGGCACAGGGTCAGGAAAGCCACCGTATCCAGCGGGGTTCCACCGTGGTTTGCCCGGCACTGGATAACGATGTAGCGGTCATCAATAACGCCACCGGGCTGCACGCTGGCGGGCTGTATCTGATTGACCCGCATGGCAACCTGGTCATGCGCTACCGCCCGGACCAGATTGGCGACAACGAAGGCCGCAAGAAGGCCATGGCAGAGATCGGCAAGATTCTGAAGAACAACGAAGCCCTGGGGTAACCCAGCGCGGGCAAGGCTGTGGATTAGGTGTGGACGTCTAACGAAATGCCACTAACCGCATTGCAGTTGGTGGCCTGATGCGAGGGGAGAAATCGAGTGCGGCAATCCCGTTTGCGTTATCTGGCCTGGCTGGCCGTGATCTGGACCTTTGGTCTGGTCATGCTGGGCTCGTTTGTGCGCTTGTCTGACGCCGGGCTGGGCTGCCCGGACTGGCCCGGCTGTTACGGCCACCTGACTGTCCCGCAGGCCGCGCATGAAATCGCCCATGCCGCCGCCACCTTTGGCACGACGGTCGAGCCGGACAAAGGCTGGAAAGAGATGATCCACCGCTACGTGGCCGGCGGGCTGGTGTTGATGGTGGTGGTACTGACCGCCGCGCTCTATCGCCAGCGCCAGCGCTTTGATTTGCCCACACCGCTGGTGTTTGCGCCCTTGCTGCTGGTTGTGCTGCAGGCCTTGCTCGGGATGTGGACCGTCACGCTCAAACTGATGCCCGCCGTGGTCACCGCGCACTTGCTGGGTGGCATGACCATGCTGGCGCTGTTATCGGCCATTGCCCTGCGCGGCACGCTACCCAGGTTGTATGTGGATCACGCCAACCGCACGCTGGCCTGGGTGGCCCTGGCCGCCGTGTTATGCCAGTTGATCCTGGGCGGGCTGGTATCCAGCAACTATGCCGGGCTGGCCTGCGATGGTTTTCCCGCCTGCCGTGGCAGTTTTGCCCCGCCGGATGGCCTGATGGACATGCTGCGGGTAGACCGCCAACTGGGGCTGACCAGTGATGGCATGCCATTGCCGATCAGCCATCTGGCCGCGATCCACTGGTTACACCGATTGGGCGCGCTGGTGGTCACGCTCACCACGCTCTGGCTGGCGCTGCGTTTGTGGTTTGCGCACCGCGCCACGGCCCTGCTGTTGCTGGCGGCGCTGTGTGTGCAAGTGGGCCTGGGCATCGCCAATGTGTTGCTCTCTCTGCCTTTGCCGCTGGCCGTACTCCATAACGGTGGCGCGGCTTTCCTGTTGTTTTGTCTGACTTCTGTGCTGGCCCGCAGCCGGGCACAAAGGACTGTGCATGTTTACGCTCGCACTCATCACGCCTTCACGGGCCGTTGAACTCTGGCGGCTGGGCAAGCCCAGGGTTGTCAGCCTGATTGTGTTCTGTGCAGCGGCAGGCGCCTTGATGGCGACACCGCAGTGGTCAGCGTTGCCCAATGTGATCCTCTCTTTGCTGGGGATCGCGCTGGTTGCCATGGGCGCAGCGGCAGTCAATTGTCTGGTGGAGCGTGATCGTGACGCCGTCATGCGCCGCACGGAACGCCGGCCGCTGGTCAAAGGCACGCTGACACCGCTGGAAGCCGGCCTTTACGCCGCCGTGCTGACCCTGGCCGGTCTGGCGCTGTTGCAGACTTTTGCCAACTCGCTGGCCATGTGGCTGACCCTGGGGACATTCTTTGGTTACGCCGTGGTGTACACGCGCTGGCTCAAACCGGCCACCCCGCAAAACATTGTGATCGGCGGTGCGGCCGGCGCCATGCCGCCCGTGCTGGGCTGGGCGGCGGTCACCGGCACGGTACCGGCCGAGGCGGCGGTGTTGTTTCTGCTGATTTATACCTGGACGCCGCCGCACTTCTGGGCGCTGGCGCTGTACCGGCAACTGGACTACCAGAAGGCCGGTTTGCCCATGTTGCCGGTGACCCACGGCCCGGCCTATACCCGCCAGACCATCGTGCTGTACGCGGTGATGTTGTACGCCGTGGCGCTGCTGCCCTTTGTCATCGGCATGAGCGGCTGGGTGTATCTGGCTATTGCCTTGTGGTTCAACAGCGGCTTTTTGTGGCGCGCCATCAAGCTCTATCGCACTGCCGATGAAGCCGTGGCGCGCGGGTTGTTTTTGTATTCCATCCGCTATCTGGCCTGGGTGTTTGGCGCGCTGGTGCTGGACCGGGTCTGGACCATGGCGATAACTCACTTCTGAACGCATCCTCACCGCCCGAGGCCATCTGCCCGGATTCTGGCAGGTGGCTTTTGTTTTTTAGCGAGGTAGCGCTTGCCAGAATGCCATCTGTCACATGACAATTGAATAGGAAATGATCATTTCCTATTATCCAGCCAGCCCCTGACACTCCAGCACCTTGCCGTGGACCCCGACATGAACATGCCCCAACCCGTCACAACCCAGGAACCCACGGCGATATCAAGCGGATTGATCTGGCTGCTGGCCGCATCCTGCGGGCTGATCGTCGCCAATATCTATTACGCCCAGCCGCTGATTGGCCCGATCAGTGCCGCACTGGGCCTGCCGGTCAGCGCCGCAGGGTTGATTGTGACCATGACGCAAATTGGCTACGGCACCGGGTTGATTCTGGTGGTGCCACTGGGCGACTTGTTTGAAAACCGCAGGCTGGTCCTGATGATGGTGGGCCTGGCAGCGCTGGCCTTGCTGGCCGCCGCCGTGGCGCCGTCGCCGTTCCCGTTTCTGGTTGCGGCGCTGTTCATCGGCATTGGCTCTGTCGCCGTGCAGATTCTGGTGCCTTACGCCGCCCACCTTGCCCCGGAAGCTACTCGCGGCCGCGTGATTGGCAATGTCATGAGCGGCCTGATGCTGGGCGTGATGATGGCGCGGCCAGTCTCCAGTTTCATTACCGCCCTGACGTCCTGGCATGTGGTGTTCGTGCTGTCGGCGCTGGCGATGGTGGCGCTGGGCGTGGTGTTGCGTAGCAAGCTGCCGCTGCGGCAACCCGTACATGCCTTGTCTTATGGTGAATTGCTGTCATCCATGGCGCATCTAGCGTTACAAACCCCCATCCTGCGCCGCCGCGCCTTGTACCAGGCATGCTTGTTCGGCACGTTCAGCGTGTTCTGGACCACCTCGCCGCTTCTTTTGGCCGGGTCTTATCACCTGACCCAGCGCGGCATTGCCCTGTTTGCGCTGGCCGGTGTCGCCGGGGCTATTGCCGCACCCATTGCGGGCCGCGTGGCAGACAAAGGCTGGAGCCGCCCCGCCACGGCAGCAGCCATGCTCTGTGCTGCCGCCGCCTGGCTACTCACACACCTGGCTCCGGAAGGCTCGCCTCTGGCGCTGGCCTTGCTGGTTGTCGCAGCGATCATGATCGACTTTGGCGTCCAGGCGAACGTGGTTCTGGGTCAGCGCGCCATCTTTGCCCTGGGCGCCCACGCGCGCAGCCGCCTCAACGGTTTGTATATGGCGACCTTCTTTGCGGCTGGCGCCATCACCTCTGCCCTGGGTGGCTGGGCCTATGCACACGGTGGCTGGCTCTGGGCCAGCGCCTTGGGGCTGGCCTTGCCCGTGATGGCGCTGCTTTACTTTGCGACAGAGAAACCGGGCGAGTGAGGGTTTGATCTCGCTGATGCCGAAGGCAAGGCCGCCTGCGACGGCCCACTGGATTCCGGCCTTCGCCGGAATGACGAAGTGGTGGGCACAGTGATCAATTCTTGCGGGCAGACGGGTTATGGTGTTGGGGTTGCTTTTGCTCTCCCTCCCCTCCGGCAGCGCCGAGCATCGCAGCAAGGCGCGGGGTTTCGGCGGAGGGGTGTTTGAGCGTAGCGAGTTCCCGTAGCCAGCCGCGCCTTGCGAGAAGCGCAGGACACCCGAAGGGCGCTGTCGCAGGGGTCGCCTTTTCTTTGGTTACTTTCTTTGGGGCCGCCGAGGTGGCGAAGCAAAAGAAAGTAACTTGGTCCGGGCACCCCCGGTACCAAAAACAGCCGCGCCGCCAGGCGCTAACACGCACCGCAATGGTGGATTGTCGCTATCGCTCCGAATCCACCCTACGCTCACAACACTATGAACCAGGCCTGCCACCCCGGATTCCCGCTATCGCTTCATCCGGGCTACAAAGTGTCTCTTGTCACTTAAGGCCACCTTCGGCGGCCTGCTGGATTCCCGCCTCCGCGGGAATGACGAGGGGACAGGTAGTCACGCCCACGCGTCTGTGAGCCCCGTCAAAAACAGCCAGAACCGCCAGCGCCCTCTCTCACTCCCCGTACGGCCCCAGATAATCCAGCTTGCCGACATCCAGCCCGTGCTGGCGCAAGATGGCATGGGCCGTGGCGATATGAAAATAGAAGTTGGGCAGCACAAACGTCATCAGATATTCGTCACCGGTAAAGGTCGCCTTGATGGTGGAGAAATCCAGCGACACCTCGCGCAAATGGCTGCCGTCCAGTTGCTCTGGCGTGATGGTGTCAAAAAACGCCTGGGTTTTCGCGATGCGGTTTTTCAGTTCGCCAAACGTGGTTTCGCAATCGGGAAAACGCGGCACATCAACGCCAATCAGGCGGCCGATGGCGTTTTTGGATGTATCAGACGCGCGCTGGATCTGCCCGGCCAGTGGCAGCATGTCGGTGGCAATGCGCGCATGGACCAGCACTTCGGGCGGCACGCCGGTGGCCTGGGCATGGGCTTCGGCTTTGTCCAGATAGCTGGTCAGCACCTGCAGGCCACGCTGGAACACCGGAATGGAAAGGCGATACATCGATACAGCCATGACAGCAACTCCTGAAAGGGTGTGCTAACGGTGGCGGCAATCCACCGAAAATTCAAGCCGTTGTCATCAGTATCGACGATTCACATCAAACAGGACGGGGATTCTGCGCGCAAGCCATCACCGCCGACCCCGACGGCAATGGCTTGGTCAGAAGGCGCGGTTGGCGGGGTAGCTGCTGGTGAAGTCGTTCAGCCAGCGAAAATTGATAAAAGACATGGTGACCGAGACTTCCAGGCCTTCAACAAAATGCCAGCAGCCCACAGGCAGGAACAGGATTTCACCGGGGTTCAGCGTGCATTCCAGTGGCCGCACCTGGCGCAGGTTGGGAAACCGCTGGAAATCCACCGCCTGGGCATCGACATAAGTAAAACAATGCTCGTGGTTGTACATGCTGGCAATTTCCGTCGCCGGCACCAGCACAATGCGCTTGCGCCCAATAATCTGCGCCATGAAGTTGTTGGTCAGATCATGATGAAACGGCGTGATGGTGCCCGCCGGCCCGAACCACAGAAAACCGCTATCGACCGAGTTGGGGTCCAGGTATTCCGGCATTGGCGGTACGTCGTTCCACAGGCTGGCGAGCGCGCTGCGATTGCGCGAATCGTTGTAGGCCGTCATGTAAAAATCATTGGTCGGGCTTTGCGTGCGCACCAGGTTCACGTACTCGGCAAAGCGCATGGTTTTTTCGTGGCGCTGTTTGTCCAGTTCGTAATGCTGGTTGCTGTTGCGACCAAACTGCACTTGCACCTCGGCATTGCCGCAACGATCGGCAAAGTAGTCGAGGCTCCACTTATTCATGGCAGGCCAGTGATCCATCATGCCGGTGATGATGACAGGGCGCCCGGCCGTGTAAAAATCATCGAAAAACTCGCGCGTGGACAAACGATGCCGCCGGGGAATCTCTGCCGCGCGCAGGTGTTCCAGCCGCCGCAGGTTATCCAGCACCCAGTCGTGTTTGGCCAGGCGGTTTTTCAGGCGTTGTGCACCCGCCAGATAGGGGCTTTGCTGAGCGGCGTTCAACTCGGCCGAGGCCACCTCCGGGTCCACGCCGCCAGAGACCATCACCTGTAACAGATCAGCCGGGTTACTGCCCAGGAGCAGGTTCTCGGCAATCCAGCGGCGCCATTCATTGTCCACGATGACCGTGGTTTGATTTTGGGTTTCCATCCATCCTCCTCGTCCGGTCGATGCCGGTTTTTACCCGTTGCTTCAAGCGCTTGGGCGATGTGGTTATGCAGCGTACTTGCTGCATCCCGACGTGGGTAGCCCCTGCCCGCCAGACGTTTGTTAAACGAGACATTCGGCCCGCCTGGCGCGCCTTGTGGATGCACGGCGGCGTATGCTGCAGCGGTGTCTGATCCGGAACCGACCATGCGTTTTGCCGTTGCCCCCTGGCCTGCCTCCCTCAAACTGACCTCTGCCGCTTGCACCATCACGCTGGGGCTGGCCGCGCTGGTGCTGTATCACGTGCTGTCCATTACGCCGCGCATCAATCCGGCGCTGGCCTGGCTGACGCTGCTGCCGTTGCTGATTTTGTTAACCAGCGCGCTGTACATCATCCGTGGCTACCGGATTGAGGGCACGACACTGATCATTGAACGCCCGTGTTTTTCCACCCGTATCCCGCTAACCGGGCTGGTGTCGGCGCGGCTGGACCCGGCGGCCTGCAAGGGCTCACTGCGTCTGCGCGGTAATAGCGGGCTGTTTTCGTTTTCCGGCTTGTATTCCAGTAAAACGTTGGGCCGGTACCGGCTGTATGCCACGGATAGCCGCTGCGCAGTGGTGATCGTGCTGCCTCAGCGCACCGTGGTGATCACCCCGGAATTGCCCCATGCCTTGCTGGAGTATCTGCGCGGTCAACTGCCTCACTGATACCGCATGCTGACCATTTCTGGTGGCGGGTTTGCCCGTCGGTGCGTTTTGCAGTCCGCTCGACCGCTTGTCATGCAGCCCCCGCAGCACGGAGGCCAACCGTTGCCGTTGGCAAGCATCCGGCCTTAGCATCCCCGCACTTTGAAAACGTTTTCAAACTTGACCGTCTGCGGTTGATGCGCTTGATGCGCGGGGAGTTGTCACGATGCTTTTGCCACACAGTCCAGCCCGATCGTTGTTCACGATTGCCGCGCTTTCTGTCTGTCTGACCGCATGCGGTGGCGGCGGTAGTAGCGACGCGGCCGCCAGCAGCCAGGTGAGTTCTCCCTCCGTCACGCCGACACCGACACCGACACCAGCGCCTTCCGCCGTCACCAAAAGTTTCAAGCGCGGCGTGGGGTATGACTTTGCCAATAGCCAGGACCTTGCTGCGGTCTCCCCCGGCGTCACCTGGTGGTACAACTGGGGTCTGAAACCCAACGCCAGTTTGCCCGCCAATGCGCAAAGCAGCGCCAGCATGGATTTTGTGCCGATGCTGTGGAACGGCAATTTTGTCGATGCAGACGTCATCAGCTATCTGCGGGCCAACCCCGCCATCAAATATCTGTTGGTGCTCAACGAACCCAATCTGGTCGATCAGGCCAATATGACACCAGCAGCCGCGGCGGCCTTGTGGCCCCGTTATGAGGCCATTTCCGCCGCCACCGGCGTCAAGCTAGTCGGGCCAGCCATGAATTGGGGCACGCTTTCCGGCTACAGCGATCCCGTGGTCTGGCTGGATGCGTTTTACGCGGCATTCCGCGCCAGCAATAACCGTGATCCGCAGATCGATTATCTGGCCTTCCACTGGTATGACTACGGCCTGGCCGATCAATTGAATCGGCTGACCAAATACGGCAAGCCATTCTGGGTGACCGAGTTTGCCAACTGGCATTCACAAACCGACGGTGCGCAGATTGATACGCTGGCCAAACAAGAAGCGCAGATGGCCGATATGGTCAACACCTGCGAAACGCGTACAGATGTGTTCCGCTATGCCTGGTTCACCGGCCGCCTGAGCCCGGACCCGCACTTTGACAGCCTGCTGGCCGGCACTGGCGTGCTGACCGATCTGGGCAGCAAATACCTGACGCAGCCCTGGTAGCTCTGACAGGCGCGAAAAACCGCGCTTGCGCCAGCCCGGCCGCTGGCTGACGTCTGTCTGCCCAAGTAGACCTGCGGCAGCCTGGCGCAGAACGCGTGTTCGCAGCGGCTGGTCTATTTTTGAGGAGCCCCTCAACGAGGCACAGTCAACTGCACTGGTCTGCCAGTCTGCGCGGTTTCCCCGCCGCAGGGTTAGTGCAAAACAGGAGAACACGTGATGCACGGCTATCTTCAGCACGAAGACCCTCACCGATTACGCTGGCTTATGCTGCTTGTCGCCACCACCGGCTTGTATGCCTGCGGTGGCGATGACAACGGTTCTACCCCGCTCGCCACCGAACGTATCGCCAGCCCCGTCTCCCCTTCTTCCAAAGCCGCCGCCGTCACGCCGGTTCCCACCGGCACCAGCAAAAGCACCAAACGCGGTATTGCAGATGATCTGGGCGCGTATCCGGTCGATCTGGCAATGGTCTCCGGCGGCGTAAGCTGGTGGTACAACTATCGCGTGGGGCCCAATGCCAATGTCCCCGCTGACTATATGGCCGCGTACAACATGGAATACATCCCCATGATCAAGACCGGGGATTTTGTGGATCAGGACGTGATCAACTGGTTAATGGCCAACCCCTCCGTGAAATACCTGCTGGTCATTAACGAGCCCAACCGCACCACCCAGGCCAATATGAACCCCTGGCAGGCGGTGGTGGTCTGGCCGAGGTTTGAGGCCATTGCCCGGCAGACTGGCGTCAAGCTGGTGGGTCCGGCCATGACCATGGGCAACACCCTGCATTACAACGATCCGGTGTACTGGCTGGATAGCTTTATTGCCGATTACTACGCGCTGTATCACCGCAATCCGCAAATGGATTTCCTGGCCTTTCACTGGTACGACTACGGGCTGGATGCCGCGCTGGATCGCATGGATAAATACGGCAAGCAGATCTGGGTCACCGAGTTTGATAACGTCCACAGCGGTAACGATGGCTTGCAGATCGATACCGAGGCCAAGGCGATGGCCCAACAGGCGGCCATGGTGCAAACCCTGGAAACACGCAGCGATGTGTTCCGCTATGCGTGGTACACCGACCGGGCCTACGGCAATCCGTTCTTCATCAACCTGATGGCCGGCCCCGGACAACTGACCCATATGGGCACCCAGTATGTGAGCCTGCCCTGGGTGTACTGAGTGGCGCCCCAGGCGCGAGCGTTCAGACGGCGGGTGTTCCCGCCGTTTTTTTGTGCCGCTCACCTGCCTTTCAGCGCCTGACCCTGCCATCTGTCCACGACGATCGGTCAGATCGGGCGGCCGGTTATTCATCTATACGTCTAGCGAAAAAGCAGCATACAGACGCTTGCCATGATCAAGTGATCCACCCGGAAAACCCACGCTATGTGTCGGTTTTAACGGGGTTTCATGGTCACAAAACTGCAAATGAGTCTCCCTACCGTGGCGGCACGCCGCGTGCGGCCAACCAAAAACAGCATGGAGACGAGACAGTGGATCATCAATCTAACGGTTTTAATCGCCGACGTTTCATGAAGGGCGCCGCCGCCGCACTGGCCGGCACCGTTTTACCCGCCGGGCTGCAACGCGTACTGGCCGCGCCCGCCGCCAGCGGCACCCTGGGGTCGATTGCCCACGTGGTGATTTTCTCGCAAGAAAACCGTTCGTTTGATCACTACTTTGGCTCGCTCAATGGCGTATCGGGCTTTGGTGATAACCACCCGCTGCTGCAAAACGCCGCCAGCGGCCTGGCCAATGTGTTCTACCAGAAGAATGGCAGCGTCATTCAATGCCCGTTTCACCACAATCTGAAAACCACGGCGGCCGAGTGCGCGGCTGATGTGGCGCATGACTGGAGCAGCGGCCACACCGGCTGGGACAACGGCAAGCTGGATCAGTGGTATGCCGCCAAGGGCGGTCTGTCGATGGGTTACTTCAACCGCAACGACATTCCGTGGCATTACGCGCTGGCCGATAACTTCACCGTGTGCGACCACTATTTCCACTCGGTCATGGGCCCCACCAACCCCAACCGGCTGTACCTGATGACGGGCACGATTGACCCGGCCGGCAAGAATGGCGGCCCGGTCACCGACAACAGCGAAAAAGGCTACACCTGGACCACCTACGCCGAGCGCCTGCAAGCCGCCGGCATCAGTTGGCGCGTGTACCAGGAACAGGACAATTTCGACGATAACGCCCTGGCCTGGTTCAACAACTTCAAAAACGCCGGCACCAGTTCTCCGCTCTACACCAACGGCATGCAGCGCCGCACACCGGCCCAGTTTGCGGCGGATGTCGCCAACGATCAGTTGCCTGCGGTCTCCTGGGTCATCGCTCCGGCGGCGCTCTCTGAACACCCCGATTACGGCCCCAACCCTGGCGCCAATTATGTGAACCAGTATCTTGAGGCGCTGGTGAGCAACCCGGCGGTGTGGCAAAAGACGGTGTTTTTCCTGGTGTATGACGAGAACGGCGGTTTCTTCGACCACGCCATCGCCCCGGTCGCCCCGACCGGCACCACAGACGAGTATGTCTCCGGCGTACCGATTGGCCTGGGCGGGCGGATTCCGGCCCTGGTGATTTCGCCGTGGTCCAAAGGCGGGTATGTCGCCAGCGAAGTGTTTGATCACACCTCCACGCTGCGCTTCCTGGAGGCCTGGACCGGCGTGCAAGAACCCAATATCAGCGCCTGGCGCCGCAAGATTTGTGGCGATCTGACCAGCGCCTTCAACTTTACCGCCAGCGATTACGCTTTCCCCACCCTGCCCGATACCGCCGCGCTGGCAGCAAATGCCGCTACCGAGTGCAAGAACCTGCCGGCCGCAACCCCGATTGCCACCACCACACCGCCCACACAGGAAAGCGGCCCCCGCCCGGCGCGCGTGCAGCCTTACCAACTGAACGCCTGGGGCGGCGCCGACCGCAGCGCTGGCCGCTACTGGATCTACATGACCAACCAGGGCCCGCAGGACGTGATGATGTCGGCCTACGTCAACGCGTATCGCACGGATGGTCCGTGGCGTTATCAGGTGGCGGGCACCGGCGTGCAATCGTCCGACTATTTCAGCGTGAACACCTACGGCGGCGGCAAGTACGATATCAGCGTGTATGGCCCCAACCGTTTCTACCGCCGTTTTGCCGGCAATATCTCGGCCACCGCCTGGCAGAACCAGCCTGAGCCGGAAGTCACCATCACGACCGGAACCGCCGGCACGCCCATCACGCTGACCTTCAGCAATACCGCAACCATTGCCGCTACCTTCAGCGTAACCCGGCGCAATGCCCCCACTGGCGGTGCGGGCGGTCAGGTGTGGAGTGTCAGCGTGCCTGCAGGCAAAACCGTGGGTCAAAGCTTTCCCACCAACGCAGACTGGTATGACTATCTGGTGACGTTGAGCGGCGATACGCTGTTTGCGCGGGAATTTGCCGGGCATATCGAAGGCGCGGTCGGCACCACAGAGCAGCCGTTCTCCGCCATTGTGGCCACAGCCACACCAACCCCGGCGCCGACACCGACACCGACACCGACGCCAACCCCGACACCCGCACCCACGCCTGCACCTACGCCAACGCCGGCCCCCACACCCGCAGCCAGCACCTGCGCCACCGCGTGGAACAGCAGCGCAATCTATGCCACTGCCGGGCAGACTGTGAGCTATCAGGGCCACAACTATCAGAACAAATGGTGGACTCAGGGCGACAACCCTAGCCAGAGCGGCCAGTACGGGCCATGGCAAGACTTGGGGGCGTGTAGCTAAGCGGGTGTACCAGCAATCAAAAAGCCACCGTCCGGGTGGCTTTTTTTATATGGAAGGCGGGCCCCGCTTTGTGGACTCACAGCCAGGGAGACACTGCGCTTTCCAGCAGTTCGATCAATTCCGGATCCATGTATTGGTATTCGTCCGGGATATCGAGCACATGGATGGTCTTGCCGACCAGTTCGGCAGCAAAGTCGGCCTTCAAGCGGGTTTTGTGCTGGTGCTCCATCACAAAAACAAGGTCGGCCCAACGCAAATCAGCTGCGCTGACCCGGCGCCGTGCAGACGGGCTGGTGCCGGCAGAGCGCACATTGACGCCCGGCGTTCTGCGCCAGATCTGCTCTGCAGTGGGGCTGCGCCACTGGTTGCGGCTGCAGATAAACAGCAAGTTGCTCATGGTTTGCGAGTTGATTTGTACCGATGTGGGCCTATGTTACAGCCACGTCCGGCATTTGCCGATGTCATTACCTGACCTGAGGAAACCCGCCATGGCTTTGCGTCACCTCGTTTTACTGCGTTTCAAGGATGAGATCACCAAAGAAGCCCGCTCCGCACTGGAGCAAGAGTTTGCCGGCCTGGCCAGCAAGATCGACGGGATCACCGCGTTTGAATGGGGTCTGGATGAAAGCCCGGAGCCGCTGTCCAAAGGGTTGACCCATATTTTCAACTTCACCTTTGCCGATGCCGCAGCGCGTGATGCTTATCTGCCGCATCCGGTGCATCTGGCTTTTGTGGCCAAATTGCAACCGACCCTGGCCGATATCCTGGTGCTGGATTACCCGGCCTGATGCACGACACGGGCGTGTTCAGCTCACGCCCAGTGTCTGTAAAAATGTGGCGATGGTCGCGGTTTCTTCGTTGTTCTCACCCACATCAGCGTTGATCTGCATATGCGTGCGGGCCAGCGGCTTGACGGTGACTTTGCCACCCAACTGAGCAATCTTTGCTGCCATCTGCTCGGCACTGTCGCATGACACCGCGCGTTCGGTGGAGCAGATCAACAGCATGGGCACGGGGCGAGCCTTGAGCTGCTGATAGGGCGACGCCGCCGCCCAACCGGCCGGGTCTGCACCAAACGCCCGGTCATACAGCGGTAGATGCCGGGTTTGCATGACCGCCGGGACATTCATGGCAGCGCTATCCAGCGCCACCGTCCCCAGCCACGGCTGCATGCCGGCAGCATGGGCAATCGCCCCATCCGCGGTAATCAGGGACACCAGGTGCGCGCCGGCTGAGTGCCCCATCAGCACGACGCGGGCCGGATCACCACCCCAGGTCAGCGCATGCGCCTGGACATAGGCCACGGCGCGGGCAAGGTCGGCGGCTTCATCCAGCGGGCCGGCTTGGGGCAGCATGCGATAGTTGGCGGAGACAAAAATAGCCTGGTGTGCGCCCCAGTAGGCGGTTTTTTGATCGACGACGTTGTGGGCGGATTTATCACCGAACTCCCAGCCGCCGCCATGGGCCATGAAAATGATGGCGGCGTGGTCCGGGTGTTCAGGTACATAGACATCCATTTGTTGCGCGGGATCATCACCGTAGCTGACGTCTCTTAACACGCTGCCCGGTAATACCGGCGCAATAACGGGAATGGCCGGTGTATCCCCTTCTGCCGGCCCCATTTCGTGCAGCATGCTGCGGCAATTGGTGGTGAGTTCCGCCAGGTTTTTGCGCAAACAAGCCACCACCCGACCGCCGCCCGGCTTCACGCCCTGACAGAAGTTCTGATAATCCGCGCTGCACGCTTGTACCAGACCCGTTCCATCACTGGCGGCGTACAACAGCACGGACAAACCCCAAACTGAAAGACCCGCAATAACCGACCGCATGATTGCGCTCCGGTGATAGGTAGGCCGGCATCGCCGACAAGTGTCCCTTACCTGCCAAAACGCCAGCCACGCCGTCTACGTTGACGGCGCAGTGAGGGCTGTCACAAACAATTCACCCGTTGGTGACAACCGGGCGGGCGGCGTATACCGCCACCAAAGAGAGCAAGGGCGGCAGCAGCAAACAATCGCGTCCCCACCAGTGAAACAGCAGCGCGGCCGAGGCGCAGCCCAAGGCGAAAGCCAGCACTGCCGTACCCATCTTGCGCAGCCGGGTACGGGCCTGGATGGCCAGATCGGGCGGCAAGCCACGCCATAAATCCACGCCATCGATGACGATCTGGGTCGTGCTGCCCGTCATCAAGGTCGTGGGCGGCGCACTGGGCAGATGAATGCGATGTACGCCGTTCTGAATCGCCATCGCCGCCACCAGCGTCAGGCCGGTCAGCATGGCAGTCCAGTGGTCCCCATTGGTAAACGGCCCCAAGGTCACCGCAAATACGCCACCCAGCGCCAGTAACAGCGTCTGCGTGAACAACAGGATGGTGACGCCACCATCTGCTCGCCGCTGCAGGCCTGCGGCGGCCAGGCGCACCAGCGCCACCACGATGCAAAACACCGGCAAGGCCAGCAATTTGGTGATCACCCCTGATGAACCAAAAGCCAGCGCCGCGCCCAGGGTCACAAAGTTGCCGGTCACATGGGCCGTAAACAGCCCTTGTAATGCCAGAAAACCGGCGGTGTCGACATAGCCGCCAAGGGCGCTGAGTAATCCGGGCAGGTGTGCGGGTTTCACGTTGTTTCTTGATCCTGGCTGTTTTTATGCAAAATGTATAAACAGGATGACCACCGGATGCAATCACCCTGCGTGCTTTTTAACCGGCCGAGGGTGTCACCGCTCTGTCTACGGCCAGAGAAGCCGGGAGTTCCGGGTGCCAATTTCAACCGGACACCGGCCATGCAATCGCGGTTTGCCGATCGGTGTCAGGGTCTCCAGAATGACACAGGCATTCATCTTGATCCGGGTAATTCGCGCGGCAGCGGGGGTATATGGGCTTTCATCCGATCAATCTGTTACTGCGGTTTGTGCTGGAACTGGCCGCACTGGCCGGCCTGGCCTGGTGGGGCTGGAAAACGCATACCGGCGCTGCGCACATGGCGCTGGCCGTGCTGACGCCGGCACTGGTCGCTACCATCTGGGGGCTGTTTGCCGTACCGGGAGATCGCAGCCGCAATGGCAAAGCACCGGTGGCTGTACCGGGCAAAATCAGGCTGGTGCTGGAACTGGCGGTGTTTGCCGCGGCCGTGGCGGCGCTGGCAATGAGTGGCGCACTGGCCATCGCCCTCTTGCTGGCGTTGGCAGTGGCGGTGCATTACCTGTTATCGGCCGACCGGATTGACTGGCTGGTGCATCACTAGGGCGCCAGCGGCATTGCGGCGGGGGGAAAGCGCGTGATGGAGAGTGGGTATTGCCGGAGTACGCGCCCACCGTGTTGGTCTGCGCGGTACAAACTGGCTGGCGCGCCGATTACGAGGCGGCGTAACCGCTCACTTCATACTGATTGCCCACGACTTCTTCTTGCGACACGGTAACGCCGTTATTGCAGCTGCCGGTGATGGTCCAGCGCCCGTTACCGGCAGGCGTCAGCGTTTTGACGGCGGCACAATCCATCACGCTGTTCTCTTGTTTGTTAAGGCATTGAAAGCAATTATTGCTCACGATAGTTCTCAGAATTGAATCATTGATGGCGACATTTTCCTTATCCATCAGATACATAGATATCGGATAATTCTGATAGCACAGGTAAATTTGTCATTGTCATTTTTTGATTGTTGCCCAGGCAAGTAAATTGGGGGCAGGTCGTTGCCCCTGTTCTGGTCATACCTGCCGCAGCGCAGCAGCAAGGCTTTACAATCTGTCTATCAACCCTCAACAGACCGCCCAATGACCGATACCCTGCTCGATACCGATGACACCTCCGCGCTGGAGGACTACCTCAGCGCCAGCCAGGCCAGCCTGATCACGGTGGAGGGCAGCTACGCGGTATCGGTGCATGGCGAGATCGTCGTCAACAAACGCGTGGTGCCGTACCACCTGGTGCCGGATGCCGGTTTTCTGGGCAAGGCCGCCAAATGGCGCAAGCTGGACGCCGCCGGCCGCCTTGCGCTGTTACAAGAGCGCTGGAACGCCGCCAGCCGCGCCGAACTGGAAAGCGAGTTGCGGCAATGCGCGCTCAAGATTGCCCGCATTGCCTCCGAGCATGAACTGGACCCCGGCAGCGCCTTCAACGCCTTTCAGGCCCGTTACGAACTGGCACGCCTGCGCTGCAAGGTGGCCGTCGAACGCATTGAAGCGCTGCGCGACAACCGGGCCCAGGCCCATCAGGCCAGCAAGACCCACGATGCGGTCAATCTCTCGCTCTACCCGGAGTCATTCACGCTGGCGCAGAAAATGCCGCGCCATTTCATTGCCATTCTGGGCCCGACCAACTCCGGCAAAACCCACGCGGCCATGGAACACCTGACGCAAGCGCGCAGCGGTGTCTATCTGGCCCCGTTGCGTTTGCTGGCCCTGGAAAACTACAACCGTTTGCTGGATGCCGGCGTGGCGGTCAGCCTGGTCACCGGGGAGCAACGCAAGCTGCACCCGGACGCCACCCATGTGGCCAGCACCGTAGAAATGCTCAACCCCAACCGCGCAGTGGATGTCGCGGTGATTGATGAAATCCAGTTGCTGGAAGACCCGGATCGGGGCGCAGCCTGGACGGCGGCAGTGTGCGGCGTGCCCGCCATGACGGTGTACCTGTTGGGCGCGCTGGAAGCCGAAGAAGCCATTGAGGCGCTGGTCAAACGCGTTGGCGGTACGCTGGAAGTGCGCAAGCTGGAGCGCAAATCGCCACTGGAGATGGAACGGCAGCCGCTGGGCTCGCTGCGCAATCTGCAAGCCGGTGACGTGCTGATTGCGTTCTCCCGCCGCGAAGTGCTGAACTGGCGTGATCAGGTGATTGAACAGGGTTTCCCGGTTTCTGCCATTTACGGCAACCTCTCGCCGGAAGTGCGCGCAGCGCAGGCCGAACGCTTTGTGGAAGGCGAAACCAAGATCGTGGTCGGCACTGATGCCATCGGCATGGGCCTGAACACCCCGGCACGGCGCGTGATCTTCACCACCTCCAGCAAGTTTGACGGCACGTCTGAGGGGACCATCACTGCGGCGCTGGCCAAGCAAATTGCGGGCCGTGCAGGTCGTTTTGGTGCGCATGAAGCCGGCTTTGTCGCCGGGCTGGATGCCGGCACCCACAAAATCATCGCCACTTTGCTGCGGCAGAAGATTGAACCGCTCCCGGCCACCGGCTTTTTCGTCGCCCCCAATCTGGATTACCTGCAGCAAATCTCTGCTGCCAGCGGCGAGCTCAAACTGTTCAATCTGCTGGAACTCTTTACCCGCCACATCAACGTGCACGATGAGTTCTTCCTGCCCGCCAACCTGACCGACCAGATGGAAAAGGCCAAGTGGCTGGACGTATTGCCGCTGTCACTGGAAGACCGCTACACCTTCAGCCTGTGCCCGATCTCTACCCGGATTCCCATGCTGGAACGGGCGCTGAAAGACTGGGCCGGCCTGCGCAGCCAGAAAAAAGCCGCGCCCCTCCTGCGTATGGAAGGCATGATGGGCCGCAACGAACTGCAATACCTGGAAGACACCTGCAAGCTCTACGCGGCCTATGCCTGGTTGGGCTATCGCATGGCCGATACCTTCCCGCATGAGGAAATGGCGCAGTCGCTGATGCAATCGACCTCTGAAAAAATCGACCAGATGCTGCAAGGGCAGAACACCAGGCACCGGCACGGCCGCAAACCGCACAAGCCGGAGGGCAGACGGCAAGCGGCAGGCAAGAAAGGCTTCCGCCGGTAACTCCGGTTGCGGGATGTGCTGGCGGTGACCGGCACATCTGGCCGAATCGGGCATCAGCCTCTAGTATTGCTCCAGTCCCACGCCCCACCCGTGACGGTGGTGCGTGCCACAGGAGAACAACATGTCATCCCGCTACATCCTGGCGCTGGATCAAGGCACCACCAGTTCCCGCGCCATCGTGTTTGATCGCGCCGGCAATATCGTCTCGCTGGCCCAGAAAGAATTCCGCCAGATCTACCCGCAGCCGGGCTGGGTGGAACATGACCCGCGAGAAATCTGGGGCACCCAGGCGGGCGTGGCGGCAGAGGCCGTGGCGTCCGCCGGCTTGAGCGGCAAGGATATCGCCGCCATTGGCATCACCAACCAGCGCGAAACCACCATCGTGTGGGATCGCGAGACTGGCCAGCCCGTGTACAACGCCATTGTCTGGCAAGACCGCCGCACTGCTGCGTTTTGTGATGAACTCAAGCACAGCGGCCACGAGGCGATGATCCGCGAGAAAACCGGCCTGCCGATTGACGCGTATTTCTCTGCCAGCAAAATCCGCTGGATTTTACACAATGTCCCCGGCGCGCTTGCGCGGGCGCAAGCCGGCAAGCTGGCCTTTGGCACCGTGGATAGCTGGCTGGTCTGGCACTTTACGCAAGGCAGCGTACATGTCACGGATGTCTCTAATGCTTCGCGCACCATGCTGTTCAACATCAACACGCTGGCGTGGGATGAAGACTTGCTGCGCTTGTTTGAGATTCCGGCCAGCATGCTGCCGCGCGCGGGTTCATCCAGCGAAATCTATGGCCACACGGCAGACAACCTGTTTGGCGGTGCGATCCCGGTCGCCGGGATTGCCGGAGACCAGCAATCGGCCCTGTTTGGCCAGCAATGCACCACGCCGGGCATGGTCAAAAACACCTATGGCACTGGCTGTTTTCTGATGATGAACACGGGCGATGCGCCCATTACCTCCCGCAATAATCTGTTGAGCACGGTGGCCTGGCAGGTCGGCGGCAAGGTGCAATACGCGCTGGAAGGCAGCATTTTCAGCGGTGGCGCGGTGGTGAAATGGTTGCGCGATGGGCTGCGGCTGATCCGTACCTCATCAGAAATCGACAGTCTGGCGCGCAGCGTGCCGGATACCGACGGTCTGTATCTGGTGCCCGCCTTTGCCGGTCTGGGCGCACCGCACTGGAACCAGGATGCCCGCGGCGCGCTGTTTGGCGCCACCCTGGGCACCAGCGCCGGCCACATCGCCCGCGCCGCGCTGGAAAGCATTGCCTGGCAAACCCGCGACGTAGTCCGCGCCATGGAAGCCGACGCCGGCGTGCCCATGCCGGAACTACGGGTGGACGGCGGCGCGACGGTGAATAACCTGTTGCTGCAATTTCAGGCAGACATCCTGGGCATTGATGTCGTGCGCCCGCGCATTACCGAAACCACCGCGCTGGGGGCCGCGTATCTGGCCGGGCTGGCGGTGGGGTACTGGCATGATCTGAGCGACGTGGCGGGCCAGTGGCAGCTGGAACACCGGTTTGCGCCGGCCATGCCAGCAGACGACGTCGCCCGGCGCGTGGCGGGGTGGCAACGGGCGGTGCGGGCGAGTATTGCGTGGGCGGATGATTAGTTCTGGCTCGGCCAGGATTCGGGCTGCTGTTCACTGGAGCGATGGTGGATTGTCGCTATCGCTCCGAATCCACCCTACGAGCTGGATTCCGGCGTTCTCCGGAATGACAGGGTAGTTGGGGTGCATGCCGTTGGGGTTGCTTTTGACTTGCCTCCCCTCCGGCAGCGCCGAGCATCGCAGCAAAGTCCGGGGTTTCGGCGTAAGGGTGTCTGAGCCCGTAGGGCGAGTTCCCTGGAGCCAGCCGGACTTTGCGAGAAGCGCAGGGAACCCGAAGGGCGCTGTCGCAGGGTCGCCTTTCTTTTGGTTACTGTTCTTTGGCGAAGCAAAGAAAAGTAACGTGCTCCCGCCACCGCGGGTATGTAAACACCGCGCCGAAGGCGCTAACAGGTACTCAAGGTTTTTCAGCCACCGCCAGCAAAGGCCACCTGCGGCGGCCAGCTGGATTCCTGCTTTCGCAGGAATGACGAGTCAGTGGGACGCCAATCCCCTCCTCCCCCGCCAACGCCAGTTGCAAACAGCCCGGCCCACCAGGGCAAAGCCCTGTCATTTCACCCCGTTGCACCCACCCCACACCCTCCCCGCCACTCGCACTACCAAATATTGTTCACGACCGCTTTTACGCCTAGCCTGAATTCATAGGTTGAGTTCACAAAACAAAGAACGTGAGCGGCTGGCCAGATCGCGCACAGCATCATCGGCAAGGTATCTGACGCGCAGCCGCCCAGGTCTCATGAACCCGCGACAAGGTGCGCCCTTGGATAAGCTGATTTATGACTTGCTGGTCATCGGGGGCGGCATCAACGGTGCCGGTATTGCCCGTGATGCCGCTGGCCGTGGCATGTCGGTACTGCTGTGCGAACAGGACGACCTGGCTGCGCATACCTCCTCGGCCAGTACCAAACTGATTCATGGCGGGCTGCGTTACCTGGAGCATCATCAGTTCGGGCTGGTGCGCAAGGCACTGCAAGAACGGGAAGTCTTGTTACGCTCAGCCCCGCACATTATCTCGCCCCTGCGTTTTGTCATGCCCCACGCACCGGATCAACGCCCGGTGTGGATGATCCGGCTGGGTCTGTTTCTGTATGACCATCTGGCCCGGCGCAAGGTGCTGCAAAGCGCAGAAGCCATCGACCTGACCACCCACGCCTGTGGCACCGCGTTGCGACCCGGGTTCCAGCGCGGCTTTGTGTTTTCGGATGGCCGCGTACAAGACGCACGCCTGGTGGTGCTCAACGCGCTGGATGCCGCTGAACACGGCGCTACCATCCTGACCCGCACGCCGCTGGTGGCGGCAGCCAGAGAACATTCATCCTGGCGGATGACCTTGCGCACGCCAGATGGCCAGAACCAGATTGTGTTTGCGCGCGGCGTGGTCAACGCAGCGGGGCCGTGGGTCAACCGGCTGCTGGGTGACGTGCTGGACGTCACGCCGCGCCATTCCGTGCGACTGGTCAAAGGCAGCCATATCATTGTGCGCAAGCTGTTCGATCACCCTTATGCGTACCTGTTCCAGAACCCGGACAACCGCATCATCTTTGCCATTCCATATGAAGATGACTACACCCTGATTGGCACCACTGATGTCGATTTCCGGGGCAATCCGGGTCAGGTGCAGATTGACGACGGGGAAACAGACTATCTGTGCCGGATGGTGAACCGCTATTTTGCCCGGCAGATCGGCCCGGCAGACGTGCTGGCGACCATGTCTGGCGTGCGACCGCTGGTCAAAGACCAGACCAGCAGTGCCCAGGCGGTGCCACGCGACTACACGCTGGAGCTGGATGAAAAAGGCCCGCCGCTGGTGTCCGTGTTTGGCGGCAAGATCACCACCTACCGCAAACTGGCCGAGCAAGTCGTCGACATGATCAGCCCACGCCTGGGCCGGTATCGACCCACCTGGACCGGCAATGCGCCGCTGCCAGGGGGAGATATCCCGAAAGCGGATTTCCCGGCCTTTCACAGCCGTCTGGCCCGGCAATATCCGTGGCTACCGGCCAGCCTGCTCAAGCGCTATGCCCACGCCTACGGCACACGCATTCACACGCTGTTGGGGCAGGCACGCTCTTTGGCAGACCTGGGCGAATGCATCGTGCCCGGATTGTATGAACTGGAGGCGCGCTATCTGGTGGAAGTGGAATGGGCGCAAACGGCGGAAGATATCCTCTGGCGGCGCAGCAAACTCAAACTGCATGCCGGCCCTGGTGCCGAGGCCACGCTGACACGCTGGCTGGCGACATACCGCCGACCCGTTGCGGCCCCGGCCCATGCGGTCTCTGCACCATGAGCCTGTTTGCCCGCACCCAGCCCGCACCCCTGACGAGGCCCGCCGAGGACTTGCCAGTGCGTGTGCGCATGGTGGTGGGCAACTGGAAAATGCACGGCAGTCTGGCCTTGTGCCGGGAAATGGTGCCCGCCATGGCCAGCATTGCCCACCCCGCTGCGGCGCTGGTGCTGTGCCCGCCCGCGCCGTATCTGGGCGAAGTCACCCGGCTGGCCACAGGTTCGCAAGTGCAGTGCTGCGCGCAGAACGTGGCCGATGCCCACGGTGGCGCGCTCACCGGGGAATGGTCTGCCGGCATGCTGGCCGATCTGGGCTGCCGTTACGCCATTGTCGGGCACTCTGAGCGGCGGCGGCACTATCATGAAAGTGACCATCTGGTCGCCGCCAAGGCACAAGCCTGCCTTGAAGCCCATGTCGTACCGATTGTCTGCGTGGGAGAAAGCTGGATAGAGCACCAGACCGGGCAGACCGAAGCCATTTTGCAACACCAGTTGGGCACACTCCTGGCATTGTCTGGCTGGCGCGGGTTGATCATTGCTTACGAGCCAGTCTGGGCCATCGGCACCGGCGTGGCCGCACGGCCCGAGACGATAGAGGCCGCCCACCGCTTTATTCGCAGCCGCTTTGCCGCGCGCGACCCGGTGGCGGGTAACAACATGACCGTGTTGTATGGTGGCAGCGTAAACGCCAGCAATGCGGCCAACCTGTTTGCGCTGCCCGATGTCGATGGCGCGCTGGTTGGCAGTGCTTCGCTGCAAAGTGATGCACTGATGCAGATTTATACCGCCGCCCTGGCTTGACGGGCTGGCATCCGCGGGCGCAACGCAGCGTGCGCACGGCGATCAGGCAACGGAGTAAACGCATGGCACACCGTACCGTACTGGCCGATCAAGCCCCAGCCCCGACCGGGCCTGCCGCCGGCAGCGCGCCGGGCAAACCGCATATGGGCACCAGCTTTTCCGAGTTCAACACCGGCGAGTTTGCCGTATCCCCACAAACCGATCTGGGGGTATTGCTGGGCCAGGTGGCGACGGCCTGTAAAGTGATCAGCGCCGCCGTGGCACGCGGGCCGTTGTCAGATGCCATGGGCAACACCGGCACCGACAATATCCAGGGCGAGAACCAGCAAAAGCTGGACCTGATCGCCAACGAGTTAATGATACGCTGGACCGAATGGGGCGGTCAGGTGGCGGCCATGGCCTCGGAAGAAATGGCCGATATCTACCGGATTCCCACGCAATACCGGCAAGGGCGCTATCTGCTGGTGTTCGACCCCCTGGATGGCTCATCCAACCTGGATGTGAACGTCTCTGTCGGCAGTATTTTCTCTGTGCTGGAGCGCCCGCATAGCGAAGGCGAAGTGGAAGACGCCGACTTTCTGCAGCCCGGCGTCATGCAAGTGGCGGCCGGTTATGCACTCTACGGCCCGGCGACCATGCTGGTCGTCACCACCGGTCACGGCGTCAACGGTTTTACGCTGGATGAAGAAACCGGTGAATTCATCCTGACCCATCCCCACCTGACCATTCACCCGGATACGCGGGAGTTTGCCATCAACGCCTCCAACGCCCGCATGTGGGAAGCCCCGGTGATCCGCTATATCGACGAGTGCCTGGCAGGCGTAAACGGCCCGCGGGGCGAAGCGTTCAACATGCGCTGGGTGGCCTCGATGGTGGCGGAAATCCATCGCATCCTGATCCGCGGTGGGGTGTTTCTCTACCCCAAGGACAACCGGGACCCGACCCGACCCGGCAAATTGCGGCTGATGTACGAGGCCAACCCGATGTCTTTCATCGTGGAGCAAGCCGGCGGCGCCGCCAGCACCGGCCGCGAGCCCATCATGCAGGTTCAGCCGCAAGCATTGCATCAACGGGTAGCGGTGATCATGGGATCGCGCAACGAGGTTGAACGCCTGGTGCAATACCACCTTGAAGCCCCAGCCCCCTGAGGGCGGAGAACACGATGGCTCTGGTCTCACTACGCCAGTTACTGGATCACGCCGCCGAACACGGCTACGGCGTACCTGCGTTCAACGTCAATAACCTGGAACAGATGCGGGCGATCATGGAGGCGGCCGATCGCACCGGTAGCCCGGTGATTGTGCAGGCCTCCGCCGGGGCCCGCGCCTATGCCGGGGCGCCATTTTTGCGGCATCTGATGCTGGCCGCGCTGGAAGAATTTCCTCATTTGCCCTTGGTGATGCATCAGGATCACGGCACCAGCCCGGCCATCTGCCAGCGCGCCATCCAGCTTGGATTTTCGTCGGTGATGATGGACGGCTCGCTCAGCGAGGACGGCAAAACCCCCACCAGTTACGACTACAACGTCAGTACCACGCGCCAGGTGGTCGCCTTCGCGCACGCCTGCGGGGTTTCGGTTGAGGGCGAACTGGGCGTGCTGGGGAGCCTGGAAACCGGTATGGCCGGCGAGGAAGATGGCGTGGGGGCGGTGGGTAAACTGGATCACAGCCAGATGCTGACCGACCCGGAAGAAGCCGCACACTTTGTAGAGGCCACTGAGGTTGACGCCCTGGCCATTGCCATTGGCACCAGCCACGGTGCCTACAAGTTTTCCCAACCACCGACCGGAGAGACACTGGCCATTGAGCGCATCCGGCAAATCCACGCCCGTTTGCCCAACACGCACCTGGTCATGCACGGCAGTTCATCCGTGCCGCAAGAGTGGCTCAAACTCATTAACGAGTATGGCGGTGAAATCCCGGAAACCTGGGGCGTGCCAGTGGCCGAAATTGTGGAAGGTATCCGCTATGGGGTACGCAAGGTCAACATTGATACCGACCTGCGCCTGGCCGCCACGGGTGCTATCCGCCGCGCCTTTGGCCAGAACCCGGCCGAGTTCGACCCGCGCAAGTACCTGAAACAATCGGTCGATGCCATGCGCAGTGTATGTATCGCCCGTTTTGAAGCGTTTGGCGCTGCCGGGCAAGCGGCGAAGCTCAAGCCTGTGAGCCTGGACAAGATGGCACACCGCTATGCGATCGGGGAGTTGCATGCGCGGGTGAAGTAGCCAGGAAAACAAGCACGCGGATGATTTGTGGGGTTGGGGTTGCTTTTGATGTTGCTTTTGACGTACCTCCCCTCCGGCAGCGCCGAGCATCGCAGCAAGGTGCGGGGTTTCGGCGGAGGGGTGTTTGAGGCCGCAGGCCGAGTTCCCGCAGCCAGCCGCGCCTTGTGAGAAGCGCAGGGAACCCACGTAGTGGGCGCTGTCGCAGGGGTCGCCTTTCTTTGGTTACTTTCTTTGGCGAAGCAAAGAAAGTAACGTGCTCCGGCCACCGCCGGTATCAAAATGCCTTTCAAACTCGCGCCAAAGGCGCTAACAAGGGTTCGGGTTTTACGACAATGAAGGTGGATTGTCGCTATCGCTCCGAATCCACCCTACACCGCTGCGGCGGGTGGATTGTCGCCAAGGCTCCGCATCCCCCTGCACCGCTTACCCTGGCAAACCATTTTCAGTGCCTGAGGCACACATGTTTACGCCTGGATTCCGGCTTTCGCCGGAATGACGAGCCATTTGGGTGCAAGACGCCGCGCCTATACGCCCACTACCGACGCCCCGGCCAGCCTGTTTGGTGAATGGCGGCGCAAGTTCGCCATTTTACTCACCCCACATCACCCCTGCCGCGCCGCCGCCGTAAACACAATCTCCAGCAAATCATCCGGCGAGGCCAATTCAGCCTTCACACACGCCCGTGACGGCGCGGACCCCTCCGGCAACCACGCTTGCCAGATCTTGTTGAACTCAGCGCGGTTGGCCAGATCAGGCAAGTAGATCATCGCCATCAACACGCGGCTTTTATCCGAATTCATGGCCGCCAGCGTGCGTTGGGCCTGGGCCAGCAGGGCCACGGTCTGTTCGGCAAAGGTTTTGCCACTTTCCGGGACTTCTACAAAGTGGATGATGCCGTTAAAAGCAGTGGCGTCAGACCATTGCGCAGTCGGGCGCAGGCGCTGGATATCGGCGTTGGACATGATGGGTCTCAGTCAGAGGGGATGCGCCATGATAATGGTCCGACTCTTGCCCGGCCAGCATCAGGGTGCAGTCAGCAGGGCGGTGAGCGTTTGCATCACCTGGAGCGAGCGTATTGCGCTGTTGTGGCTGGCGTTGGGTATCGGAATAAACCGCGCATCCACGCCATGTTGCTGCAAGCGCGCCACGTAAGCCTGCGCCAGTGCAGCGCCCGTATTGTCATCCGCCGTGCCGGTCAGGGCAAACACCTTGAGCGGGGGCTGGACCTGATCGGCCCAGCGCATGGGGTTTTCGCTGGCACGCCAGTCATGGCCCAGCGGCCACGCCGCGAGATCACAGGGGCAGGACACCAGGATATCGGCGTCGGCCAGCCCTGGCATCATGCCGGCCAGCAGCGCCGCAGTGGCCGCACCGCCCGAGTGACCAATCAGGATCACCCGCTGCGGGTGGTAGTGCTGTTTGAGGCGGTCGATGGCGCCGCCGACAATCTGCATATTTTGCCGGGTGTATAGGTCCTGGTGCCAGTGATTGTCGCCGTCCGAACGATGACCTTTGTCGTCGGCATAGCCTGGCCGGACCAGCGCCACACTCAGCACCTTTTGCGCAGCAAACTGCTCCGCCACCGCCCGCGCCATCGGAAAGAGGTAAACCGCTTCGTCCCGCGCGGGCGTATCGCCATGCAACCACACCAGCAGCACCTGCGGCGCGTCGGTCACGCCATAACTGGCCAGGACCAGACACTGGTCCGCACCCGTCACCTGATGCTGAAAATCTTCATTGGCGCAGGGCGCGGCTGCCGCACACGTTGCGCAGAACCCGCAAAGCAAAACCAACCAGCGCAGCATGGTGTTCTTCCTGACCGTGACAATGACATGGGCAAGATAGGTCGAGGCAACGCACAACGGAAGAATGGAGGGGAAAACTAGCCGACAGACAGGCGTTCAAACGCCAGCCCGGCGAAGAACATCAGCAACAAACCGAGTACGCCGAACAGCACCCAGCTGATCATGCGCAGCCAGAAACGGTCACGCGTACGCTGGTATTTGAACGCGCCAAACCCGATCAGCAACACGGCCAGCACGAACAGGATACGCAGCACGCTGAACATGCCAGGTCAGATGGACAGCGGCGGCAGTGCGTGGAATGACGACGGGACTTCAGCGTCATTTTCAAAAGTGACCAGCTCGTAGTTATCCGGATCAGCCAGCAGCGCGCGCAAGAGCTTGTTGTTCATGGCGTGGCCCGACTTGTAACCCGAGAATGCAGCAATCAGCGGGTGGCCGAGGATATACAGATCACCAATGGCATCGAGCAGTTTGTGGCGGACAAACTCGTCATCAAACCGCAGGCCGCCATCATTGAGCACGCGGTATTCGTCGATCACCACGGCGTTATCCATGCTGCCGCCACGCGCCAGGCCATTCATGCGCATGTATTCCACCTCATGAATAAAGCCGAAGGTTCGCGCCCGGGCAATCTCGCTGATGTAGTTGGTATTGGCAAAATCAATGGAGATGGACTGCTGGGACTTCTTGAATGCGGGATGTTTGAAGTCGATGGTCAACGTTGTCTTGTAGCCGTCGTAGGGCTCCAGCTTCACCCACTTGTCGCCTTCCACCACTTCTACCGGCTGCTTGACGCGCACAAAACGCTTGGGTGCGCTTTGCATGACCACCCCTGCCGACTGCAGCAGGTAAATGAACGGGGCGGAGGAACCGTCCATGATCGGCATTTCCGGGGCATCCACTTCAACCAGCACGTTATCGATACCAAAGCCGGCAAACGCCGACATCAGATGTTCGATGGTGCCCACGCGCACGCCGTCTTTGACGAGCGTGGAGGAGAGTCGCGTATCGTTGACGAGGTCCGGTCCCACCTTGAAAGTGTCCGAGTCGGGCAGATCGGAACGCTTGAACACGATGCCGTGATCCACTGGCGCTGGTTTCATGACAAGCGTGACACGCTCGCCCGAATGCAAACCGACGCCAACGGCACGAACCGTGGATTTCAAGGTGCGTTGCTGAAACATGAAATGGTTACTCCGCCTGTTCCGGTTATCCCGGCCTATCTCAAAGAGACGCCATTTTACCAGCCCCGGGTCATGGGCTGGATTGATCGTCACAATAAAAGTGATAGCCGGAATCAATCTAAAACCAGGTCCAGTACCGCGCCGACAATCATCCCCTGCGTCATGGCATCAACGCAGACGACCGATCAACCGCCGTCAGGCAGGCGGTGCGGCACGCCACAAGGCATGCCGCACGCTACGCGATCGGGTCAGAGAAGCGCAGCAATGGCACAACTGGCATCACCCCTGTGACCACACAAAACTGCTTGTGCGAGCCACAAGGAGCGCTGAACAAAATTCAGCGAAGCGGTTCTGGCAAGGCGTGCGAGCGCAGACAGTACGTGAGTACGGCAAGCGAGCACAACGCAGCCAGAAGAATTTTGTTCGGCGCTCCGGCCTCAATCTGCCTGGCGACGCAGGAAGGCCGGAATATCCATATCGATATTGTTCAACGCCGGACGCGCCGCCGATTGCGTTGCCTCACCCCCACCCTGGGCACCGCCACGGCGGGTACGCCAGATCGCCGGCTTTTCGTAATCTTCAGCGTTAAAGCCGATATTATCGGTGCCGGTGCGGGCTTGTTGCGCCTGACCTTGTACAACGGACAGCTGCGGCTTGGACGTTTCTTTCGCGCCCAGACCGGTGGCGATCAGCGTAATGCGGATCTGGTCGCCCAGCGATTCGTCATACACCACGCCATGCTTGACCTGTGCGTCTTCCGACACGTGCGCGTTGATGATTTCCAGCGACTGACGGATTTCGCTCTTCTTGAGCGTGGCACGGCTGGCAGAGAAATTCACCAGCACGCCGCGCGCACCCTTGAAGCTGATGTTGTCCAGCAACGGGCAACGAATGGCTTCTTCGGTCGCGACCACCGCGCGGTCTGCACCCACAGCCACGGCCGAACCCATCATGGCCATGCCCATTTCGCGCATTACGGTCTTCACGTCGGCAAAGTCGACGTTGATCAGGCCCGGGTAGTTGATGATTTCAACAATCGAACCCACGGCGCTGCGCAGAATATCGTCGGCGGCACGGAAGGCTTCGTCGATGGTGACGTCTTCACCCAGAACTTCTTCCAGCTTCTGGTTGGAAACCACAATCAGCGAATCCACATACTTGGCCAACTCGTCGATACCGACTTGCGCCACTTTCTGGCGGCTGCCTTCATCCGCGCCCGGCTTGGTGACCACGCCTACGGTCAGAATGCCTTGTTCACGCGCCACCTGGGCGATCACCGGGGCTGCGCCGGTACCCGTGCCACCACCCATGCCCGCAGTGATGAACAACAGGTCGGCACCCGAAATCAGATCCGCAATGTGATCACGGTCTTCTTCTGCTGCCTGGCGGCCGATGTCCGGATTGCAACCGGCACCGAAACCACGGGTGAGGTCCGCGCCCAGCTGGACCACGTTGCTGGCGCGTGCCAGCTTGAGCACTTGCGCATCCGTATTGGCGGCAATGAACTCAACGCCTTGCATGGCGTTTTCAATCATGTTGTTGATGGCGTTGCAACCTGCACCGCCAACACCGATCACCTTGATATTCACAAGGTGCGCTACTTCCTGAAACTCAAAAGTAAGTGCCATGTGTATCTCCTCTGACCCTAACTAACTGCTTGACCCGAAAAATTGATAAACGAAACGCCCGTTGTTTCACCAAAAAAACCGACTGCTGCTGACTTGTTTTTACTGTTCTGACTGTTCTGCTGGTCTTGCCTGGCGCCGGCCAGGATCACCGGTCGGCGCCCGATTTCGTGTTGCATTCATTAAAAGTTGTTCTGGAACCAGGACTTCATCCGGCCCAGGATGTCGCCAAACGAACCGTCTTTCGCACGGCTCACCGGGTTACGCATGTACTGTTCGCGGGCAATCAACAACAAACCCACGGCGGTAGAGAAACGCGGGTTCTTGACCACTTCCGCCAGACCGCCGACATATTTGGGCGTGCCCAGACGCACCGGCATGTGGAAGATTTCTTCACCCAGCTCCACCATGCCTGGCATCAGCGACGCACCGCCGGTAATGACGATGCCGCTGGAAAGACGGTCTTCAAAGCCGGCGCGGCGCAGTTCGGCCTGCACCAGGCTGTAGAGTTCTTCCACGCGCGGTTCAATCACTTCGGCCAGCGTGTGGCGGCTCATCTGGCGCAAACCGCGCTCGCCCACGCCGGGCACTTCGATCATTTGCTGCGGATCGGTCATATGACGCAGCGCCACGCCGTATTGCAGCTTGATGGTCTCTGCCTCACCCGTCGGGGTGCGCAGCGCCATGGCGATGTCGTTGGTCACCTGGTCGCCAGCAATCGGGATCACGGCCGTATGGCGAATGGCGCCGTTCACGAACACCGAGAGATCCGTGGTGCCACCGCCGATGTCCACCAGACACACACCCAGTTCTTTCTCGTCCTCCGTCAGCACGGCGTGGGCCGAAGCCAGCGGCTGCAAGATGACCTCGGCAATTTCCAGGCCACAGCGACGCACACACTTGGTGATGTTCTGCACGGCAGACACCGCGCCGGACACAATGTGCACGCGCACTTCCATGCGCACGCCACTCATGCCCAGCGGCTCTTTCACGTCTTCCTGGCCGTCGATGATGTATTCCTGGGCCAGGATGTGCAGCACCTGATGGTCCGTGGGGATATTGACCGCGCTGGCGGTCTCGATCACCCGATCCATATCGGCTTGCGTGACTTCCTTGTCCTTGATCGCCACCATGCCGTGCGAATTCAGACTGCGAATGTGGCTGCCCGCGATGCCGGTAAAGACTTCGCGGATTTTGCAATCGGCCATCAACTCGGCTTCGCCCAGCGCAGACTGAATGGCGCTGACGGTTTTCTCGATATCCACCACCACGCCACGCTTCAGACCGCGTGATGCGGCCGAGCCCAGCCCGACGACGTTCAGTGAGCCGTCTTCTTGTACCTCGGCCACCACCGTCACCACCTTGCTGGTGCCGATATCCAGACCCACGATGAGGTTTTTGGTATCCCGTGTCACAGATAACCTCTTCCAATTTCCTGATTACTTTTAAACGTTTCCGGCGCTTGCGCCGGGCCTGTATGTCACGCGTCAGCCGTCAGGCCGGGGCCGCTTTGGCACCCTTGGCCGGCACCGCGGGTTTGAACCCTGGCAGGCGCACGGCAAAACCGTTCGGATAACGCAAATCCACGTACGAAAACGCCTGGTTATCGCCCGAAAGCTTCGCCAGGGAACCGCCCCACGCCGCAGCCAATCGCCGCACGCGTTCCAGGACATCGGTGCGTCCCGCTTCCACAATCACTTGCCGGTCCAGCTCAAAACGCCAGGCCCGACGATCCGACAACCAGATATGCGTAGGCTGCTTGCCCATCGGAGCCAAAGCCCCTTTGAGATCGCTTAGCCCGTCTACCAGTAGTTTCTCCGTGCCGTCCGGACCTTCCAGGATCGGCAGCGGGTCATTCGAGGCGGCATCAAAGCGTTCGCCATAGTTATTGAGCAATGCAATCGATCCCCAGCGGGCGATGGCATGGTGTTCTTCAATCGTCACTTCCAGCCGGTCTGGCCAGCGGCGCCGCACGCTCACCTGGCGCACCCACGGCAGTTTTTCAAAGGCCGAGCGGGTACGGTCCAGATCCAGGGTGAAGAACGTCCCTTTCAGGTCGTTGCGGATCACGTACTGCAACTGTTCCCGCGTCACGTGGGCCAGATCGCCATCCACCGAAATCTTGCGCACCGGAAACAGCGGCGAGTGCACGGCCAGAAACAGCAACGAATAAAACAGCAGCAGCACGGCCAAAGCCGTGAGCAGATTGGCAAACCACATCAAAAGTTGAGGCTTGTCCCACATCGCCGCGTTATTCCTCAGCTGCCAGAGTTGTGTCCAGAATGCGCACCACCAGATCCTCGTAACTCATGCCTTTGGCACGTGCGGCCATCGGAAAGAGGCTATGACTGGTCATGCCCGGTGCCGTGTTCACTTCCAGCAGGAAGTGGTTGCCGGCGTCATCCATCAAAAAGTCCACGCGCGCCCAGCTTTTGCCGCCAATGCCCCAGAACGCTTTTTTCACATCAGCGGCGATCTGTGCTTCTTTCTCGGCCGACAAACCGCATGGACACAGGTATTTGGTGTCGTCGCGGAAATACTTGGCGTCGTAATCGTAAAACTCGGTGGCCGGTTCAATCTTCACGGCCGGCAGGGTTTCGCCATCCAGAATGGCGGTGGTGTATTCACCGCCGCCCATAAAGGTTTCAGCCAGTACCAACGGGTCGTACTTCACCGCTTCTTCAAACGCAGCCTTCAGGCCGCCCGCTTCCTTGACCTTGACCACGCCCACGCTGGAGCCTTCTGTGGCCGGTTTGACGAACAGCGGCAAGCCCAGTTTTTTCTCGATCGCCGCGAAATCACTGTTGGCGTTCACCAGTTCAAACGCCGGAATCGGCAGGCCCAGCGCTTGCCACACCAGCTTGGTGCGCAGCTTGTCCATACCGATGGCCGAGGCCATCACGCCACAGCCGGTGTACGGCATACCCAGCACTTCCAGTGCGCCCTGCACCGTGCCGTCTTCACCAAACGGGCCATGCAGGATGATGAACACGCGGTCAAAGCCTTCATCCTTGAGGGCAGACAGCGGCTTTTCGGCCGGATCAAATTTGTGCGCATCAATGCCACGGCTTTGCAGGGCCGCCAGCACGCCGGCACCACTCATCAGCGAGACTTCGCGCTCGCTGGAGGTGCCACCCATCAAAACCGCCACTTTTCCGTATTGCTTCATGTTCGTCGTTCTCAAATCTGGCTCAGCTTGACCGGGATGCCGCCGATGGAGCCGGCACCCATGGTGATCACCACGTCGCCATCCTGGGCTGCGGCCAGAATGGCTTCGGGCATATCGGCAATCTGTTCTACAAAAACGGGTTCTACTTTGCCGGCCACGCGAATCGCGCGGGCCAGGCTGCGGCCGTCGGCCGCGACAATCGGGGCTTCGCCAGCGGCGTAGACATCGGCCAGCAACAGGCCGTCCACCGTGGACAGCACTTTGACAAAATCTTCAAAACAGTCACGCGTGCGGCTGTAACGATGCGGCTGGAAGGCCAGCAACAAGCGGCGGCCGGGGAATGCACCGCGAGCGGCGGCCAGCGTAGCCGCCATTTCCACCGGGTGGTGGCCGTAGTCGTCAACCAGCGTGAACTGACCGCGCGCGCTGCCATCGGCTGCGGCCGGCAAGGCCACTTCGCCATAACGCTGGAAGCGCCGGCCAACACCGGTGAACTCGGCCAGGGCTTTCTGGATGGCGGCTTCGCTGGCACCCACTTCCAGGCCAATCGCAATCGCCGCCAGCGCGTTGAGCACGTTGTGGTTACCGGGCATGTTCACGGTGATCGGGATACGGCGGGTTTCGCCGTTTTCCCACACGGCGTCGAATTTCATCTGACCGCCAATGGCCTGCACGTTTTCGGCGCGCAACAAAGCGTCTTCGCTAAAACCGTAGGTCGTCACCGGGCTGGCCACCTGCGGCAGGATGGACCGCACATGCGGATCATCAATACACAGCACGGCACGGCCGTAGAACGGCAGATGGCGCAAGAAATCGACAAACGCACCTTTGACCTTGTTGAAGTCGTGGTCGTAGGTGTCCATGTGGTCCTGGTCGATGTTGGTCACGACCGAGATCACCGGGTTCAGGTAGAGGAAAGAGGCATCAGACTCGTCAGCCTCGGCCACCAGAAAATCACCATGACCCAGCCGCGCATTGGTGCCGGCCGCGTGCAGCTTGCCGCCAATCACAAACGTCGGGTCCAGACCGGCGGCTTCGAGCACGCAGGCGGTCAGGCTGGTGGTGGTGGTCTTGCCGTGCGTGCCGGCAATGGCGATGCCCTGTTTGAGGCGCATCAGCTCGGCCAGCATCATGGCACGCGGAATCACCGGCGTTTTGGCTTCGCGCGCGGCTTGCACTTCCGGGTTCTCACTACCTACGGCCGTACTGGTGACGACCACGTCCACGCCCTTGGCATAGTCCGCTGAGTGCCCCTGATGTACGGTGGCACCGGCCTTGATCAGGCGTTGCGTGGTGGCGTTTTGCCCCAAGTCAGACCCGCTGACCTCAAAGCCCAGGTTGACCAGTACCTCGGCAATACCGCTCATGCCGACGCCGCCGATCCCTACAAAATGAATGCGTTTGACTTTGTGTTTCATGCTGCCAGTTCCTCCAGCACCTTGACCACTTCTGCCGTGGCCTCAGGGTGGGCGAGCGCTCTGGCCTTGATCGCCATGGCCAGACACTGCTCGCGTTGTGTTTGTTGCAGCAGCGTGAGCAACCACGCTGCAGTGAATTCGGTTTGTTGCACCAGCACGCCGGCGCCGCTATCTGCCAGATAGCGGGCGTTGCCGGTCTGGTGGTCGTCCACGGCATGCGGATACGGCACCAGCACGCTGGCAGCGCCCACACAGGCCAGTTCCGACACCGTGAGCGCACCGGCGCGACACAGTACCAGATCAGCATCGGCGTAGGCCTTGGCCATATCGCTGATAAAGGCCACGCAATCGGCCTCAACCCCGGCGGCGGCGTAATTGGCGCGCAGGGCTTCAATATTCTTTTCACCGGCCTGGTGAATCACCTGTGGCCGTTGTGCCACCGGCAGTTGCGCCAATGCCTTGGGGACTTCTTCGTTAAACACTTTTGCGCCCAGGCTGCCGCCCACCACCAAAACCTTGAGCGGCCCGGTCCGACCGGTAAAACGTACCGCTGGTTCCGCTGCATTCAGGATCGCACCACGCACCGGGTTGCCGATGCAAGCGCGGTTGTGGCCTGCTTTGAACGCCCCCGGAAACGCAAACAACACACGGTTGGCAATGCGCGACAAGGCCTTGTTGGTCAGGCCGGCCACGGAGTTCTGTTCGTGGATGACCAGCGGCAGCCACAACAAACGCGTCGCCACGCCGCCTGGAAAACCGGTAAAGCCGCCAAAGCCGATCGCCACGTCCGGGCGGTAGCGGAAAATCACGCTCACGGATTTGGCCAGCGCACGCAGTTGCACCCACGGCTGCACCAGCTTCTTGATCAGACCCTTGCCGCGCACACCGGTAATGGGGAGCGTTTCCAGCTGAATGTCGTACTGCGGCACGATGCGCGTTTCCATGGCCCCGGCCGCGCCCAGCCACACCACATCCCAGCCCTTTTGCCGAACTGCGTCTGCCACCGCCAGCGCCGGGAAAATATGCCCACCGGTACCGCCCGCCATGACCATCAAGGTGCGCTTACTCATGGCGCACCCCGCGGATCATCTGGCGGTTTTCAAAGTCGATGCGCATCAGCACGCCCAGCGCCAGCAGGTTGGCCACAATGCCAGAACCGCCAAACGACAGCAGCGGCAAGGTCAAACCCTTGGTGGGCATCAGGCCCATGTTCACGCCAATGTTGATCACCGACTGCACGCCGAACCAGATGCCGATGCCTTGGGCGACGAGCGCCTGATAAGCACGATCCAGCTTGGCGGCCTGAACGCCGATCAGGAAGGCACGCAGGACCAGGAATGCAAACAGCGCCACCACAAAGGCGACGCCCACAAACCCCAGTTCTTCCGCGATGATGGCCATCAAGAAGTCGGTATGTGCTTCTGGCAAGTAGGAGAGTTTTTCCACACTCGCGCCCAAACCCACGCCGGTCCACTCGCCCCGGCCAAAGGCAATCAGCGAGTGACTCAACTGGTAACCCTTGCCGAACGGGTCTTTCCACGGATCCAGGAAACCCAGCACGCGTTGCATCCGGTACGGTGAGCTGACCACGAGGCCGACAAAGCCCACTGCCAGCATCACAATCAAACCGGCAAACAACCGCCAGTTGAAACCGCCCAGGAACAACAAACCCATGGCGATGGCGGTAATGACGGCGAAGGCGCCAAAGTCAGGCTCCAGCAGCAACAGCCCGCCCACCATCAACATCACCACCAGCATGGGCAAGAGGCCCTTGGTGATACTTTCCATCAGGTTGCCGCCCATGAAGGCCGCTTTGCGCACGGTGTAGTCCGCGGCGTACAGCGGCACCACAAACTTCATGATTTCGGACGGCTGCAGATTGATGACCACCAGCGAGAGCCAGCGACGGCTACCGTTCACTTCACGACCAATGCCCGGCACCAGCACCACAATCAGCAGCAAGGTGCCCAGAATGAACAAGGCGGGCGCGTACTGCTGCCAGGTTTTGGTGGAGATATTGAACGCCACAAAACCGGCCACCAGACCCACCACCAGGAAAATGGAGTGGCGGATCAGATAGTAATTGGCGCGGAAACCCACATCCTTGTCGACTTCTGCCTGGGCAATCGAAGCCGAGTACACCATCACCAGGCCGAACGCGAGCAGGATCAGGACCGTCCAGAGGAGGATCTGATCGTATGCGGCCATGGTCGGCCGGACGCGTTTGAGGGCCTGATAGAACAACTGTTTCACGCCGCACCTCCGGCCAGCGCGTTCACCGCCGCGATAAACACTTCTGCGCGGTGGTGATAATTGCGGAACATATCCAGGCTGGCGCACGCCGGCGACAACAACACCGCATCGCCCGGTTGCGCCATGTTGGCGGCAATGCTCACAGCCATTTCCAGCGTCGGTACTTGCAGCACCGGCAGGAAGGATTCGTCGTCGTCATCCTCATCGCCAGCGGCAATGAAGCTGGAGGTTGCGTCGTTCAACACGGCGGCGATCTGCGGGCCGTCCCGGCCAATCAGGATCACGGCGCGGCAAATGCGTTCGCATGCGGGCACCAGCGGGCGGAAGTCCTGACCCTTGCCATCACCGCCGGCAATCAGCACCACCGGCTGGGTCATGCCCTTGAGTGCGGCTTCGGTCGCGCCGACGTTGGTGCCTTTGGAGTCGTCGTAGTAACGCACGCCATCCACTTCGGCCACGAACTCGACCCGGTGTGGCAAGCCCTTGAAGGCTTTGAGCGCAGTGACCAATGGGCCGGTTGCAATGCCAATGGCTTTGCACAGGGCGATGGCTGCCAAGGCGTTGACTGCGTTATGCAGCCCGGCCAGCGGTAGCTCGCTGGCTTTCATCAATTCGAAGTCGCCCACACGCAGGCTGGTATCGTCACCCTGCTCCACCAGGCCATATTCCGCGCCATTACGCGGCGCATCGGCACCAAACCAGACCAGATCACGCCCGGCCTGGGTCATGCCACGGCACCAGCCGTCTTCACGGTTGAGCACCATCACGCCCATGCCGTTGAACACACGCGCTTTGGTGGCGACGTAATCGCTCATGCCGGTGTAGCGATCGAGGTGGTCTTCGGTCACGTTAAGGACGGTGGCGGCATCGGCCTGCAGCGAGTACGTGGTTTCCAGCTGGAAGCTGGAGAGTTCCAGCACAAATACGTCTGGCAGCGTGCCTTGGGCCTGCCACTGCGCCAGCGCTTCGAGCACCGGCAGCCCAATGTTGCCGGCCACAACCGTTGACAGGCCAGCGGCTTCGCACATCTTGCCAACCATGGTGGTGACGGTGGATTTACCGTTGGAACCGGTAATGGCAATGACTTTGCTCTTGCTGCCCGCCACGGCTTGTGCAAAGAGTTCGACATCGCCCAGCGCCGGCACGCCGCGCGCCACAGCAGCGGCCACCGCCGGGGTCGCCAGGGCGACGCCCGGGCTCATGATCAGGGCATCGGCATCGGCAAAGGTGGCATCGGTAAAGTTGCCCAGACGCACGTCAGCATCCGGCAGCGCAGCTTTGAGCGCGGCCAGATTGCGCGGCGCGGCACTGGTGTCGGCCACGCTGACGCGCGCACCCTGGTCATTCAACCAGCATGCAGCGGCCAGCCCGGAATCTCCGAGCCCAACGACGATGCAGTGTTTTCCTTGCCAGGCCATGATTCTTGTCCTGTCCTCTTACCGCAGCTTGAGTGTGGCGAGACCCGCCAGCACCAGCAGCATGGTGATAATCCAGAAGCGCACAACCACCTGCGTTTCTTTCCAGCCTTTCAGTTCATAGTGGTGATGCAGCGGGGCCATACGGAACACGCGTTTGCCGGTGAGCTTGAAGCTGGCTACCTGGATCATCACGGAAAGCGCTTCGACCACAAACACGCCGCCCATGATCAGCAACACGATTTCCTGGCGCACGATCACGGCCACGGTGCCAAGGCCCGCGCCCAGCGCCAGCGCGCCGACGTCACCCATAAACACTTCTGCCGGGTAGGCGTTGAACCACAAGAAACCAAGACCCGCGCCCGCCATGGCGGCACAGAAAATCACCAGCTCGCCCGCGCCCGGTACATGCGGAATGCCGAGGTATTTGGAGAACACCGCGTTGCCGGCGACATAGGCAAAAATGCAGAAGGCGCCGGAGACAAACACGGTGGGCATGATCGCCAGGCCATCCAGACCATCGGTCAGGTTCACCGCGTTGGATGTCCCCACGATCACGAAATAGGTCAGTACGCAGAAACCAATCGCCCCGAACGGGTAGAGGATTTCCTTGTAGAACGGGATGATGAAGCCGGTATGCGACGGTAACTGGCCGGCATTCACGAGGAACACGCCGGCCCCAATGGCAATGGCAGACTGGCCGATCATCTTGGCGCGGGCCGACAAACCCTTGGGGTTCTTCAGTGCCACTTTCTTGTAGTCATCAATAAAACCGATGACGCCGGTCGCCAGCGTCACAATCAGCGTCAGCCACACATACTTGTTGTTGAGTTCGCCCCACAACAGTGTGGTGATGCCAATCGACAGCAAAATCAGCGTACCGCCCATGGTGGGTGTGCCGGCTTTCACCAGATGGGTTTGCGGACCATCCGTGCGCACGGACTGGCCGACCTTCATTTCGGTCAGTTTGCGGATCACCCACGGGCCCAGCATCCAGGAAATGCCCAGTGAGGTAATCATGGCCAGCACGGCGCGCAACGTGATGTAGTTGAACACGTTGAAAGCGCGGATCGACTCGCCCAGCCATTGAGTCAGCAGCAGCAACATGGTTCAGGCATCCTTTTTATTGTTGTTATCGGCTTGCAGCGCTTTGACCACGCGCTCCATCTGCATGAAGCGCGAGCCCTTCACCAGGACGATGCTGTCTGGCGTTACCGCTTTGTTCAGTGCCGCCAGCAGGTCTTCCAGGCTGGCGTAATGCGGGCTGCCAAATGCGGCAGCAGCGTGGGTCATGTCTGTGCCCAGCGTGAACAGTTGCTGCACGCCTTTGTCTTTGGCGTACTGGCCAATCTCGATGTGGCGCTCAACTTTCTCAGTACCCACTTCACCCATATCGCCCAGCACCAGGATCGAGGGCTTGCCGCTGGCGGCGCTCAGGCCGGTCAGCACATCAATGGCGGCGCGCATGGAATCCGGGTTGGCGTTGTAGGTGTCATCAATCAGCACGGCGCCGTTGGCGGCCGTTTTGCGTTCCAGTCGCCCCTTCACACCCTTGTAGCTGGCCAGACCGGCGGCAATCTCATCCACGGTCAGACCCACCGCCGACGACGCGGCGGCCGCAGCCAGCGCATTGCCTACGTTGTGAAGGCCAGGCACCGGTAACAGCACGTGGGTTTCATCAATGCCGGCCCCCAGAATGAACTGGCTCCCTTCATCAGTGGTCCGCACTTCACGCGCATGCACTTCGGCCGATTTCAGACCAAACGTGATCTGCCGCTTGCCCATGGCCAGTTGGCTCCACAGTTCTGCGTGCGGATCATCCGCATTGATCACTGCCGTACCGCCATCTTTGAGGCCGCCAAAAATTTCGCCCTTGGCGCGCGCTACGCCTTCCACCGAACCCAGGGCTTCGAGGTGGGCGCGCAACGCGTTGTTCACCAGCGCCACATCCGGGCTGGCCAGATGGGTCAGGTAGTCGATCTCGCCAAAGTGGTTCATGCCCATTTCGACCACGGCGTAGCGGTGTTCCGGTTTGAGGCTCAACAGCGTCAGCGGCACGCCAATGTGGTTATTCAGGTTGCCACGCGTGGCCAGCACGGCATCGGCACCGGCGTAATGCGCCAGCACGGTGGCGATCATCTCTTTCACGGTGGTCTTGCCGTTGCTGCCGGTCACCGCGATCACTTTCAGACCGCTCATGCGGTTACGCCAGAACGCACCCAGTTGGCCCAATGCGGCCAGGGTATCGGGCACGACGATATGCGTGCCCGGCACTTCACGCTCAACCAGCACCGCAACAGCCCCTTGCGCCAGCGCGGCGGCGGCGTGGTCATGGCCGTCGAAGCGCTCGCCTTTGAGGGCCACAAACAAGTCGCCCGGCTGAATATCACGGCTATCCGTGCTGACCCGGGTAAAGACCAGATCCGCATCGCCAGTGAGCGCGCCGTTAAGGGCCAGCGCCGTTTCGCGCAGGGTGAGCATTATTGCGACTTCCTTTCCAGTGCAGCGCGCGCCTCTTCGACATCGTCGAAGTGCTGGCGCACGCCATTGATTTCCTGATACGTCTCGTGGCCCTTACCGGCAATCAGCACCACATCGTCCGGTCCGGCCAGATCAATGGTGTCTTCAATGGCATGGCGGCGGTCCACGCTGATGGCGTAGTTGTGGTCGCCGAGGCCGTAAACGCCCTCGACGCCCTTGACGATGTCTTCAATGATTTTTTGCGGGCTTTCCGAGCGCGGGTTATCACTGGTGATGATGACGTTGTCCGCCAGATCACAGGCAATCTTGCCCATGATGGAGCGCTTGCCCGGATCACGGTCGCCGCCGCAGCCAAACACGCAGTACAGCCGTTTGCCTTCCGGCATGGCGTCACGCAAGGTAGAGAGCGCTTTTTCCAGTGCGTCTGGCGTGTGGGCGTAGTCCACGACCACCAGCGGTAGCTTGCCGCCGCCCAGACGCTGCATGCGGCCACCAGCGGGTTTGATTTCGCCCAGCACACGAGCGGCGTCGGTCAATGAAACCCCGGCACTGAGCAGCACACCCAGCGTGGCCAGCAGGTTGTAGACATTAAAGCGGCCAATCAGCTCACTCACCACACTGCAACGACCTTGCGGGGTGTCGATTTCCAGCGCAAGCCCTGCCAGCGAGGTATGCACGGCGATGGCGCGGATATCTCCCTGGTCAATCCCGTAGGTAAAGACGTTCTGCGCCGTGGTTTCTTCGGCCAGCTTGCGGCCGAATTCGTCATCCACGTTAATGACTGCGTTCTTGAGCCCTTCCCAGGCGAACAACCGGGCCTTCTCGGCACCGTAGGCGTCCATGGAACCGTGGTAATCCAGATGATCCCGCGTCAGGTTGGTGAACACCACCGTATCGAACGCAACCCCATGCACCCGTGCCTGCGCCAGACCGTGGGAAGAGACTTCCATGGCGACGTGGCTGGCACCCTGGTCACGGAAGCGGGTCATCCATTGTTGTACGGCGACGGGGTCCAGCGTGGTGTGGGTGGACGATTCCAGATCACCCCACAGGCCGTTGCCCATGGTGCCCAGCACGCCGGTCTTGTTGCCCAGCAGACTGAAAGCCTGGCCCAGCCAGTGGGCAATCGAGGTCTTGCCATTGGTGCCGGTCACGCCCACAACTAACAGCGCTTGCGAGGGATCACCCATCAAGTGGGACGCCACAATGCCAGCCTGCGCGCGCAATTGCGGGATCGCCAGGTTGGGAATGGTCCAGTCTGGTTGCCAGGTAAAACCTTCGGCTTCCCACAACACCGCACCAGCGCCTGCGGCAATAGCCTTATCTATATAAGTGCGGCCGTCGGCGTATTCGCCCTGGAAGGCCAGGAACACATCGCCCGGGCCAACCAGACGGCTATCGGCGCGCACGGCACGGCCAGCGGCAATCGCATCGATGGCGGCCAGGTCCAGCTCGGGAAGTTTCCAGGTTTGTGGCTTCATGTTATTCCCTTGCATCCGATTCATCGGGTGCGGGCAGAAGGATATTGTCGGTCGGCGCATCGGGCGGTACGCCCAGCAAACGCAGACTGCCAGCCATGACATTACTGAACACCGGGCCCGCCACGGAGCCGCCAAAGTGCTTGCCGCCCTGAGGATCATCAATCATCACGGCAATAATCAAACGGGGGTCAGATGCTGGGGCCATACCAATAAATGACGCAACGTACTTGTTCACATACTGACCATTTTCCAGCTTGTGGGACGTCCCGGTCTTGCCCGCTACGCGGTAGCCCACCACGCGCGCCGCAACCCCGGTACCACCAGGCTGCACCACGCTTTCCATCATGTCGCGCATGGCTTGCGCCGATTGCGGGGTAATCACCTGCTTGCCCGGCATGGGAGCAACCAGTTTGGTAAAGGTGATCGGGTGAATCTGGCCGCCATCGGCAAACATCTGGTAGGCACGCGCCATTTGCATCAGGCTGACCGAAATACCGTTACCAAAGGCCATGGTGGCTTGTTCGATGGGCCGCCAGTTTTTCCAGTTACGCAAAATGCCGCCCGCTTCACCGGGGAAACCACTGTGCGGCACTTCGCCAAAGCCGGCGTTGTGGTAGGCGTTCCACATATATTCACGCGGCATCATCAAAGAGATACGCGCTGCGCCCACATTGGAAGATTGCTGGATGACCTGGGCAATGGACAACACGCCGCCATGGTGGGTGTCGTGAATGGTCGCCGGGCCAATCGACATGGTGCCGTTGAAGGTATCCACCCGACTGGAAGGCGTGATCTTGCCGGAATCCATGACCGCCGAGATCGTGATCGGTTTCATCACCGAACCGGGTTCGTAGATATCGGTGAGCGCCCGGTTCCGACGGGCAGCCGGATCGATACGGGCGCGGCTGTTGGGGTTGTACGAAGGGGCATTGGCCAGTGCCAGCACTTCGCCGGTATGGGCATCCAGCACCACAATGCCGCCGCCCACGGCCTTGTTAGCTTCTACTGCCGCCTTGAGTTCACGGTAAGCCAGATATTGAATGCGCTTGTCGATAGAGAGCGTCAGCGTTTCGCCATCACGCGGCGGGACGATGGTGGAAATGTCTTCCACAATATAACCGCGACGATCGCGGATTACCGTGCGGCTGCCTGGCTTGCCCGCCAGCATGCCGTCACGGGTCAGCTCAAAGCCTTCCTGACCTTTACCATCGATATTGGTAAAGCCAATGATGTGCGCCATCACTTCCCCGGCGGGGTAGTAACGGCGGTATTCGGTCTGGGCGTAAACGCCGGGAACATTCAACGCCAGCACGCTCTTGGCGTCGGCTGGCGCCATACCGCGCTTGAGCCAGACGAAATCCGGGCGGATATCTTCGCCGTTCGGGCCTTTTTTGGTCGAAGCCGTGATACGACCGATGATATCGGTCGGGGTCATCCCCAACGCCTTACCCAGTGAAGCCACTTCGGCACGCGACACCGGCACCGGGTCTTTCTCATTGGCCGGTTCCCAGTCGTCATCGCGCTTCTGGCCCGGCGGCAGCAACGTCATGCCACGCGGGCTGCACCAGATGGATTGCACCGGGGTAGAAATAGCCAGCGGGTCACCATTGCGGTCGGTGATCATGCCGCGGTTGGCTTCCAGCTTCAGGGTACGGGTGTAACGCGCGTCGCCCTGGCTTTGCAGGAACGACTCGTTGAACGCCTGCAGATACAGGCCACGCGCCAGCAGCACGCCAAACAGCGCCATCAAGAGCGTTACAATCGCCCAGACCCGCCAGCGCTCCAGCTTGAGCACATGGACGTGGCGTTGATGCGGACGCACTGAGGAAATACGCGCGTTCATTCTTTCAGATCCGCTTTGGTGGCAATGCGACCGACCGCCGTGCCATCCGGGCCGACCACTTGCGTGCGCGTAGCGCCAGGCATCTGCATGCCAAGACGCTGGGTGGCCTCAGACTCGATCCGTGAATGCATGGCCCAGGTGCTTTCTTCCAGCTGCAACTGGCCCCACTCCACGTCAAGCTGACGCGCAACCTCTTGTTCTTTCTGCAGTTCTCCGTACGCTTTACGCGCGCGGTGCTGGCTGGTCACAACAGATAAGGCACACACAATGGCAAGGGCCAATAAAAACAGATTGAGGCGGATCACAGCGCCGCCTCCGTTCTTTCTGCCACCCGCAGGATCGCACTTCTGGCCCTGGGGTTTTCCGCCACCTCCTCTTCGGAGGCTCTGACCGGTTTGCCGATGATTCTCAGTGGCGGCACCGGCATTTCGGAGGCTCTGAGCGGCAATCTGTCCGGCATGTGTGATTTTGACGCATGCTGCACGAATTGTTTGACGATCCGGTCTTCCAGCGAATGAAAGGCAATGACCGACAAACGCCCACCTGTTTTCAGGCGCGAGAGCGCCTGCGGCAGGATCAGCGAGAGCTCTTCAAGCTCCCGATTAATGAAAATCCGTACAGCCTGGAAGGTACGCGTCGCCGGGTCCTGGCCCGGCTCACGGGTACGGACGGCTTTTGCCACGAGCGCGGCAAGTTGGCGTGTACTCGTGAGGGGTTGTTCGCCCCGACCCGCAACAATCGCTGCTGCAACCTGTTTAGCAAACCGTTCTTCGCCATAGTCACGTATCACCTCGGCAATGTCTTTTACATCAGCAGTGTTCAACCACTCGGCAGCAGTCATGCCGCGCGTGGTATCCATGCGCATATCCAATGGCGCGTCGAAGCGGAAACTGAAACCGCGACTGCCATCATCCAGTTGGGGGGAAGAAACACCGAGATCCAGCAGCACGCCATCGACCTTGTCCACGCCCAGCTTGTCCAGCGCTTGCGCCAGATGTGCAAAGCCATCGTGAACAATGGTGAAGCGGGGGTCGGTGATGGTGCCGGCCTCGGTAATGGCCTGCGGGTCTTTGTCGAACCCGATCAAGCGACCGTTCGGGCCCAGTTGTGACAGAATGCGGCGGCTGTGTCCGCCACGACCAAAGGTGCCGTCGACGTAAATACCGTCAGCTTGAAGATTTAGGCCCTGGACCGCTTCGTCGAGCAGGACCGTGCGATGGATAAAGCTCACAGCACGATACCCTGCATTTGCTGGGCCAGTTCCGCCGGGTCAATCGCCAGTACGGACGCAGTTTGTGCGGCCCACTTGACGTCATCCCACAGTTCGAACTTGTTACCCATGCCCACCAGTGCAACTTCTTTGTCCAGGCCGGCGATCTGGCGCAGGCGTGGCGGGATCAGCACGCGACCGGCGCTATCCATTTCGATTTCTTCGGCGTGCCCGACGATCACGCGGCGGATGGCCACTTGCGCGCCAGACAACTGATTGAGCTTGTCCCGGACCGGAACCCAGTCCGGCTCGGGATAAACCAGCAGGCAGCCTGCCGGTTCCACGGTAATCACCAGTTTGCCGGCGCAATGCGCAGACAGCAGTTCGCGGTGTCTGGCTGGAATGGCCAAACGCCCTTTGCTGTCGAGATTGAGAGTTGCTACGCCGCCGAACATTGCCTGGTTTTTCCTGGTGAATTCTGGGTAAAAAGGACACTTTCACCCACTTTCTCCCACTTCGCCCCACTATAGAGCAAAAAAAAACGCGCCACAAGGGGCGCTCACCTATTTTTCCGTTTCTATACAATCACTTATAATGGACTTCACACAAAAATTCCCGTCGAATAAAATCATTAAGTATCAGCATATAAACCACGGTACTTAAAGTAGAACATTAAGTGTCGTCGGAGATGACCTACGCTTTCGGCGGCGATAAGCGTCCCTTACTGATCCAGAAAAACAAACATGCTCCCAGCATTTCTACAGATGATCCGCGTTCTGGTCCTGCTGCTGGCCGCATGGTGGCTCTGGAGCCGGCTTTACCCCAAAGCCCGCAAAGAAGTCGATCGCACCATGAAGATCGCGGCCTGTGTGCTGGTGGTGGCCGCCGCCGGTGTGTTCACCGCGCACTTTTTACTGCACTGACGGTCACACGCGCAAAAGCCTGGCGATACCGGTGCCGTGCATCCAAAAACAATTCATCCGCGTAAGAAAACCGGCAATAACCCGACTCATAGCTCACACCACTGTGGGAGAACCTTCATGTCTCGTTTCATGTTTGACGCGGGCATTACGCCTAGCGAGATCACACCGGAAGATATTTATCGCGAACGTCGCCGCTTCATGGCAGCGGCCGGCACGCTGATGGGTGCCAGCCTGATACCTGAGCTGGCCATGGCCGCAGCCGCACCGGCCAATGTGTTTGCAGGCAAACCCTCCAGATACAACACGACGGAAGCCCAGAACACCTTTGATCAGATCACCCATTACAACAACTACTACGAGTTTGGTACGGACAAGACCGATCCGGGCCAGAACGCCGGGACGCTGAAAACCCGGCCCTGGTCCGTGCGGGTGGAAGGTGAGTGCCTTAAACCACAGACCTTTGATATCGACAGCCTGATCAAGCTGGCGCCCATGGAAGAACGCGTCTACCGCCTGCGCTGCGTTGAGGCGTGGTCCATGGTGATCCCATGGGAGGGTTTCCCACTGGCGGACCTGATCAAGCAGGTTCAACCCACCGGCAACGCCAAATATGTGGAATTTACGTCCTTGGCAGACCCGCGCCAGATGCCAGGCCTGGCCGAACGGGTACTGGATTGGCCCTATACCGAAGGCCTGCGCATGGATGAGGCCATGAATCCGCTCACGCTGTTGACCTTTGGCCTGTATGGCAAGCCGCTGCCTAACCAGAACGGCGCGCCGGTCCGCATCGTGGTGCCATGGAAATATGGTTTCAAGAGCGCCAAATCCATTGTGAAAATCCGCCTGGTGAGTACCCAGCCGGGGACGGCGTGGAACAAGTCGGTGGCCAGCGAATACGGGTTTTACTCCAACGTGAATCCGGAAGTCGATCACCCGCGCTGGAGCCAGGCCACCGAACGGCGTATTGGCGAATTCTTCCGGCGCAAGACATTGATGTTCAATGGCTATGGGGACTATGTGGCTGGCATGTATAAGGGGATGGACCTCAAGAAGTATTACTGACGGGGTGAGGTGTGAGGGGTGAGGGGTGAGGTGTGCGGTGTGCGGTGTGCGGTGTGCGGTGTGCGGTGTGCGGTGTGCGGTGTGCCAGATTCTGTGGCCAGTTCACCGCCCCTTGCACACCTCTACGTCGTCATTCCTCACTCCTCACTCCTCACTCCTCACTCCTCACTCCTCACTCCTCACTCCTCACTCCCGCATCAGGACAAACCTGATTGGCATATCAGGGATTTTTCTGCCAAAAACAGGATACGCATCAATACTGACGCGCGCCCGCGCGATCAAATTGGGCGGTCAGCTGTTTCCTGGATAACCGGGCCCCGCCACAAGCGGACAGGTCAGGTGCAAAGAACAATCTCGATACGCCGTTTCGGGGGTACCTTTCAAGATGGATATCATCCGCAGCCTTGTAGGCATGCTGGTTCTGTTGTTGATCGCATTTGCTGTTTCCAACAATCGTCGTTTGATCAAACCGCGTGTGGTCATTGCCGCGCTCTTGACCCAGATTGCCATCGGGGCATTCATTCTGTTTGTGCCGGTGGGCAAAGACATTCTGGCCGGTGCCGCCAATGCCGTGAATGCCGTGCTTGATTACGGTAGCCACGGCATTGAGTTCATGTTTGGCGGCCTGGTCAGCAAAAAGATGTTTGAAGTGTTTGGCGATGGTGGTTTTGTGTTCGCCTTTCGCGTGTTGCCGGCGATCATTTTTGTTACTGCGCTGATCTCTGTCTTGTATTACGTCGGTGTTATGCGCTGGATCGTGCTGATTCTGGGGACCGTTTTCCAGAAGATCATCGGCGTCTCCAAAATCGAATCGTTTTCTGCGGCAACCACTATTTTTCTGGGCCAGAGCGAAATGCCGGCCGTGGTCAAACCCTTCGTCAAACAAATGAACGGGCCGGAAATGTTTGCGGTCATGTCCAGCGGCATGGCCGCCGTGGCGGGCTCGGTGCTGGCGGGTTACGCCGGGTTGGGCGTGAAAATGGAATACCTGCTGGCGGCCTCGTTCATGGCTATTCCTGGCGGCTTGCTGTTTGCCAAGATTATCTGTCCCACCACCGGGCCCAGTACGGTCGAGTTCGACAATGTCGGTTTTGATGAACATCGTCCGGCCAATGTCATTGAGGCCGCTGCCTCTGGCGTGCAGGTGGGCCTGCAGATTGCATTCAATGTGGGGGCCATGTTGATTGCCTTCATTGGCCTGATTGCCTTGCTGGACGGCGTTGTGGGCGGATTCTTTGGCTGGTTTGGTCACCCGCAATGGACGCTGGAGGCCCTGCTGGGCTATGCGTTTTCGCCCCTGGCCTGGCTGATTGGCGTACCGTGGGAACACGCCCAGGTGGCTGGCAATTTCCTGGGGCAGAAAATGATCCTGAACGAGTTTGTGGCCTATGTCGGGCTGGCACCCTATCTGAAGGACGCGACCAGCGTAGCCGCCGCCGGCCTGACGGTGCTGGACCCCAAAACCCTGGCGATCGTGTCGTTTGCGCTGTGCGGCTTTGCCAATTTCTCATCCATCGCCATCCTGACGGGCGGGTTTTCCGCCGTCGCACCAGAGCGGCGCTCTGAGGTAGCCCGCTATGGCCTGCGCGTGGTGGTCGCCGGCACACTCTCCAACCTGATGAGTGCAACCATTGCCGGCATTTTCCTGTCTTTGTAATCATGTACCCGCCGGAGGCAATCATGACCGACCGCAACCATCTGACCGAAGCAGCGCTGCGCGCGCTGCATTTGATGGACCTCACCGCGCTGAACGACACCGATACGCACGATTCCATCCGCGCCCTGGCCACTGCAGCGGACACGCCGCTGGGCACACCCGCGGCTTTGTGTGTCTATGCACCCTTTGTGCGCACCGCCAAAGAAGCCCTGGCTGCCCGGGGTTTGAGTATTCCGGTGGCGACCGTGACCAATTTCCCGGCGGGCGAGGCCAACCCGCAAGCCGCCGCCGGCGAAACCGCCGAAGCCGTGCTGCTGGGCGCGGACGAAGTGGACGTGGTTTTCCCCTATCGCGCGCTGATGGCAGGCGATGAAGAGGTGGGCCACAAACTGGTCTCGATGTGTCGCACTGCCGTGGGCGACAAAGTGCTCAAGGTGATCATTGAGTCGGGAGAACTGACCGCGCCGCAACTGATCAAGCGCGCCAGCGAGATCGCCATCGCGGCTGGTGCACACTTCATCAAGACTTCAACCGGCAAGGTGCCGGTCAATGCCACCTTGCAGACGGCAGAGATCATGCTGGAAGCCATCCGCAAATCCGGCAAACCGGTAGGTTTCAAGGTGGCCGGCGGCGTACGCACCGCCACCGAGGCTGCAGCGTATCTGGCGCTGGCCGATCGCATCATGGGGCCAGACTGGGCCAGACCGGCCACCTTCCGCTTTGGTGCATCCAGTCTCCTCGGCAATTTGCTGACCACGCTGGGGCATGACGCAGGCGCCACCCGCAATTCAGCTTACTGAACGCGGCGGTCCGGCCTGCGCGCTCTAATTGATTGAGGTCGATCATGTTTTTACCCCAGGAAATTATCCGCAAAAAGCGCGACCACATTGCCCTTAGCGCGGAAGAAATCAGCTTTTTTGTCCGTGGCGTGGTGGATCGTTCGGTGTCAGATGGTCAGGTTGCTGCGCTGGCCATGGCCGTCTATTTCAATGGCATGAGTACGGATGAACGGGTAGCACTCACCCTGGCCATGCGCGACTCCGGCCGAACCATGGATTGGGCGCAATGGCACCTGCCCGGCCCGGTGGTAGACAAACACTCCACCGGTGGGGTGGGTGATGTGACGTCCCTGCTGCTGGGGCCGATGGTGGCGGCCTGCGGCGGCTTTGTACCGATGATTTCCGGCCGCGGGCTGGGCCATACCGGTGGCACGCTGGACAAGCTGGAAGCGATCCCGGGCTATGACACTTCGCCCGATCTGCCACGCTTGCAGCGCATTGTCAGCGAGACGGGCCTCGCCATCGTCGGCCAGACCTCAGACCTGGCGCCAGCGGACAAACGCATCTACGCCGTACGGGACGTCACCGCGACGGTGGAATCGGTGGCCATGATCACCGCGTCCATCCTGTCCAAAAAGTTGTGTGCGGGTTTGCAAGCGCTGGTCATGGATGTCAAAACCGGCAGTGGCGCATTCATGGCAACACTGGAAAAAGCCCAGACGCTGGCGCACAGCATTGTCGATGTCGGTAACGGGGCCGGGCTTAAAACGGCGGCGCTGATCACCGATATGAGCCAGCCCTTGGCCCCGGCAGCGGGTAACGCGGTGGAAATCCGCTGCGCCATTGATTACCTGTCCGGCAAGAGCCGGCCTGCGCGGCTGCACGAAGTAACGCTGACACTCGCCACGCATATGCTGATGCTGGGCGGGTTGGCTGCCAATGCGGCAGAGGCACGCGACAAACTGCTGCACAGCCTTGATACCGGCGCGGCTGCCGAACGCTTTGCCCGCATGGTGTCCGCGCTGGGTGGGCCGGCCAACCTGCTGGAAACGCCCGATCAGTGTCTGGCCCAGTCACGCACCCAGGTGCCGGTGATCGCCACGCGAACCGGTTACATCAGCAATATCGACTGCCGCGCGCTGGGTTTGACGGTGGTCAACCTGGGCGGTGGTCGCCGTTTGCCGGCAGACCGGATCGACTTTGCGGTGGGTCTGACTGAACTGGCAGAACTGGGCGCTCGGGTGGAACCCGGCCAGCCGCTTGCGCTGGTGCATGCCCACAATGAAAACAGCGCCCGCAATGCCATGGCAGACGTCATCGCCGCCTACACCATTACGGATACGCCCCCCCAATTGCCACCAGTGATCCAGCAGCTTATTCATTAGCCTACCCATCACTGATAACCGGCTACTGACCACCGAGCCCGGTTCCGATTTGACAAGGAGTCACCATGAACCAGCAAGAACTCATGCAGGAAGCAAAAACCGCGCGCCAGAAAGCCTATGCCCCGTATTCCCGTTTCCAGGTCGGCGCAGCGCTACTCACGCGGGATGGCAAGGTCTTTCATGGCTGCAACGTGGAAAACGCCTCTTATGGCCTGTGCAATTGTGCTGAACGCACGGCGCTGTTTGCCGCCATCGCCGCTGGTTACAAGCCGGGCGACTTTGCCACCCTGGCCGTCGTGGGCGATACCGATGGCCCGATTGCACCGTGTGGTGCGTGCCGGCAGGTGATCATTGAACTGGGTTCACCCACGCTGGAAGTGGTGCTCACCAACCTCAAGGGCGATGTGGAAGTGACCAGCGCCAGTGCCCTTCTGCCCGGTGCGTTTTACCTCGACCCGAACGCCTGACCCGCCCCATTACGCCGACTCGTGCAGCAGACTGACAAGGATCAACTCATGTCGCAAACCCATACCCAGTCCGAAGTGTTCCACCTCGGATTGACCAAAGCCATGCTCAAGGGTGCAACGCTGGCCATCGTGCCGGGCGACCCGGCCCGCAGCCAGCGCATTGCAGAACTGATGCAGAACCCGCAACCCCTGGCCAGCCACCGCGAATTCAATTCCTGGCTGGGCGAGCTGGACGGTAAACCGGTGGTGGTGTGTTCTACCGGCATTGGTGGCCCGTCGACCTCCATTGCCGTGGAAGAACTGGCGCAGCTGGGGGTTCGCACCTTTTTGCGCGTCGGCACCACCGGTGCGATCCAGCCCCATATCAATGTGGGGGATGTGCTGATCACCACGGGGTCGGTACGGCTTGATGGTGCCAGCTACCACTTTGCACCGGCCGCTTACCCTGCCGTCGCTGACTTTGACTGCACCACGGCGCTGGTTGCTGGTGCCAAAGCCAAAGGCACGACAGCACACGTCGGCATTACGGCGTCCTCTGACACCTTCTATCCTGGCCAGGAACGCTACGACACCTTTTCTGGCCGCGTGAACAAGGAATGGGAAGGCAGCATGCAGCAATGGCAGGCGCTGCACGTCATGAATTACGAGATGGAATCGGCCACGCTGCTGACCATGTGTGCTGCACTGGGCCTGCGTGCGGGCATGATTGCCGGCGTGATCGTCAACCGTACCCAGCAGGAAATTCCCAACGCCGAGACCATGAAGAAGACGGAAAGTGATTCGGTGGCCATTGCGATTGAGGCCGCTCGTCATCTGATCTGACCCCTGGCCTGACAAATCCGTCTCAGCACAAAGCCGCAAACCTACGCCTGACCGCGTACCTTGCGGCTTTTTTGCGGCGCCCACCTTTGCACATCATTTGATGATGGCAGCACATAGCCTGCTTTTGGCTGCAAGTTTACCGAACATAACGCCGATATATAAACAACTCGCCTGCCTATCTGGCGCCGGATATCTCTCACGCCACACGCACAAAAAACGCGTTGACGCTTTTATGGCACCGGGATAACAATGGCGCCGTTTTCATACTTTGAGGCCCAACCGCCTTGGAAACCCCCAGTCGTCCCGCGTTAATGACGCGCTAATCCGGCTACGCACCCCCCTCCTTTCTGGCGTGCTGTTGCCGATCCGCGCAACGGTATGCCATGCCAGCGGCCTTCAGCCGCCGGCTTGTACATCCCACTGATTATTGTTGACCCCTGGTCTGCGCTGGTGTTGCGCAGCATGTCCGCGCCCATTGCAAAGCGCGGCCGCTGCGCACGTGTCCTGCTTGGCTTTGCCACTGCGGCAAGGCACGGCCACAACCTGCGTGTGTGATTCACGAACCGGAGCATGTCCCATGTCCGACGACAGTCGATCTTGTTTACCCAACCTGCCCCGCGTGACGGCAGCAGGGCGGGTGTGCATACCATCTGGAAGGAGCCCACGCTAGCGCGCTTCGTCCGGCTTTCCTGCTCACCTGCCTGCTGCGCCTGAACGCGACCCCTTGGTCGTACCTGATTCAGGAGTAGTGCCATGTTCTTCGCTCTGCCACTGGCCGATTTCAAACGGCCCGAACACATCCATCCCGCTGCTGCCATTCAGACCCGCCTGCCCCTGGGGCAACGGATCCGCCGCTGGCTGCGCCGCGCTTGACCCGCCGGGCCGCGCCAGTGCGGCCCACCAGAAAAACACAAAAACGCAGGAGTACACGACATGACTGAACAACAAGCGGTGCTCGATAGCGCCCATGTCGGTGATATCAAAGGTGCTTTCGGCACCATCCGCCACGGCGACGTGGCCTCTCGCAAAACCTGGGCGCAGCGTCTGCGTACCTTGCTGGCCATTCTGGGGCCTGGTCTGATCGTCATGGTCGGTGACAACGATGCCGGCGCTTTTTCCACCTACGCCCAAGCGGGCCAGAACTATGGCACCAGTCTGCTATGGACGCTGGCCTTGCTGATTCCCGTGCTGTATGTGAACCAGGAAATGGTGCTGCGGTTGGGCGCAGTGACCGGCGTCGGTCACGCCCGGCTGATCTTTGAGCGCTTCGGCAAGTTCTGGGGTGCGTTCAGCGTGGTGGATCTGTTTTTGCTCAACGCGCTGACCATTGTGACCGAGTTCATCGGGATCAGTCTGGGTCTGGATTACCTGGGTATGCCCAAAGTGCCAGGGGTGATTCTGTCTGCGCTGGCTATTATGGCGGCGGCTGGCACTGGGGATTTTCGTCGCTTTGAACGGATGTCCATGGTGCTGGTGTTTGCCAGTCTGCTGCTGGTGCCGATCTTTGTGATTGTGCATCCGCCGCTGGGCCAGGTCGCGCATGACTTTGTGGTGCCGCAACTGCCCGCTGGCAAGCTCAGCGAAATCATGCTGCTGATTATTGCTATCGTCGGGACCACGGTGGCGCCCTGGCAGTTGTTTTTCCAGCAAAGCTATGTGATCGACAAGCGTATTACGCCGCGTTTTATCAAGTACGAACGGGCAGATCTGTGGCTGGGCATTGCGCTGGTCATTATTGGCGCCGTCGCCATGATTGCCTTCAGTGCCCATCTGTTCGCTGGCCGCCCGGAATTTGGCCAGTTCACCGATGCAGGCGCGGTCGCCAAAGCTTTGGGCGAGCACTACGGCCGACTTCCCGGCGTACTGTTTGCCATTGCCCTGATTGATGCCAGCCTGATTGGCGCCATGGCGGTTTCGCTCTCTACCGCCTATGCCATGGGGGACGTGCTCAACCTCAAGCATTCACTACACCGCAAGCCGGGCGACGCCAAAGGCTTCTACCTGTTTTACTGCGGTCTGATTGCACTGGCGGCGGCATTGGTGCTGATCCCGGGTGTGCCACTGGGTCTGCTGACCAACGCAGTCCAGACGCTGGCCGGGGTGCTGCTGCCCAGCGCGTCGGTGTTCTTGCTGATTCTGTGCAACGACCGGGAGGTGTTGGGGCCGTGGGTTAATAGCCGGCTGACCAATCTGTTAACGGCGGTGGTCGTTGCGGCGCTGGTGTTGTTATCGGTGATTCTGGTGGCGGCCGTGTTGTTTCCGGATATGCCGGAACAGACCATCGTCAACACATTGATCTTTGGCGGGGTCATTGGTCTGGTGGTCGCACTGGCGGTCAATGTGATCCATGCGCGGGAAGACGCCCTCAGCGATCACAAGCCAGCCGTGCTTACCGACAAGGCACGCTATGCATGGCGCATGCCGCCGTTGTCGGCACTCAAACCCATGGTGCTGTCCCGGCGCAATACGTTGTGGATGGGGGTGCTGCGGGCGTATCTGTTGATTGCCCTCTTGATGACCGTGTGGAAAGTGGCGCAAATGGCGCTGCATTGAGCCTGCATTGGACCAGCCCGACGCCCCGCCAGACCGCGGGGCGTTTTTTTACCAGTGCGGGCCACGCTGCAAAAAAAGAACCCGCCTTGCGGCGGGTTGAAGGTACGACTCTGCTCTTTACGACCAAGCGGATGTGTTTTGTCTTGTTCTGGTTTTACTCCACACGTTCACCGTGCAGGGCCACATCCAGACCTTCGCGTTCTTCTTCTTCAGTCACGCGCAGGCCGATCACAACATCAATAATCTTCAGCAGGACAAAGGTCAGCACGCCACTGTAGATCACGGTGGTCAATACACCCTTGATCTGCAGAATCACGTTGCCGTCAGCGCCACCGATATCTTTCACTGCGAACACACCAGTCAACACCGCACCCAGGATACCGCCCACACCGTGCACGCCAAAGGCATCCAGGGAGTCGTCGTAACCGAGCTTGTGCTTGAGCCATGTGGCGGACCAGAAGCACACCACACCAGCCAGCAGACCAATGATCAGCGCACCACCGACACCCACGAAGCCAGAGGCCGGAGTGATGGCAACCAGACCTGCCACAGCGCCAGAGATGATGCCCAGGACGGATGGCTTGCCCTTGGCAACCCACTCGGCAAACAGCCAGCCCAGTGCAGCCATGGCGGTGGCAACTTGCGTAGTCATCATGGCGAAACCGGCGCGGCCATCAGCAGCCACTGCAGAGCCGGCGTTGAAGCCGAACCAGCCCACCCACAGCATGGAAGCACCGATCAGCGACAGCACCAGGTTGTGCGGTGCCATGGCTTCTTTGCCAAAGCCCACGCGCTTGCCCAGCACCAGGGCACATACCAGACCGGCGACACCGGCGTTGATGTGCACCACAGTACCGCCAGCAAAGTCCAGGATGCCTGCGGTTGCCAACCAGCCCGTCGGTTCCCACACCATGTGAGCGATCGGAGCGTAGACAATGATGGACCACAGGGCCATGAATACCAGCATGGCAGAGAACTTCATACGGTCAGCAAACGCACCGGTGATCAGGGCCGGCGTGATGATGGCGAAGGTCATTTGATAGACCATGTACACCGATTCCGGGATCGTCGTGGCCAGATGGCTGACGGTCAGCGTGGTTGCGTTAGCACCCTTGATGTAGTTCATACCCGACAACAGCACGCGAGAGAACCCGCCAATGAAGCTGTTACCCGGCGTGAAGGCCAGCGAGTAACCAATCACCACCCAGATGATCGTGATCAGGCAAGTGATGGCAAAGCTTTGCATCACGGTGGCCAGCACGTTCTTCTTGCGCACCATGCCGGCGTAGAACAGCGCCAGGCCCGGGATGGTCATGAACAACACCAGCGCCGTGGAAGTCAGCATCCATGCGGTATCGCCACCGCTGATCTTGGAAGAATCAACACTGAAAGGCGCAGTCGGCGCCGGGGCTGCTGCGGGTGCAGAAGCGGCAGCGGCCGAAGCGTCGGAACTCACTGCAGCGGCCGGGGCCGGCGCGGCAGCAGAGGCGTCAGAAGCCACCACAGCGGCAGCGTCAGACGCCGGGGCCGCAGCAGAAGCATCGTCGGCAAAGCTGGGGGCGGCCATACACATCGCGCCCAGCATTGCGAACATCGCAAGTAATTTCTTCATCGGGTCATCTCCTTCCCGTATTTTTCTTGATTGGCTTAAATGGCCGACTCGCCGGTTTCACCGGTGCGAATGCGAACGACGTGCTCAAGCGAGAAGACAAAAATCTTGCCGTCGCCGATCTTGCCGGTATTGGCTGCCTTTTCGATGGCTTCCAGGGTCTGATCCAGGAGGTCGTCCGCAATGGCGACTTCCAGTTTCACCTTGGGCAGAAAATCAACAACGTATTCGGCGCCGCGATAAAGCTCGGTATGACCCTTCTGACGGCCAAAGCCTTTGACTTCGGTGACGGTCAGACCAGCCACGCCAATGGCCGACAAGGCTTCACGAACCTCATCGAGCTTGAACGGCTTGATGATGGCGGTAACAAATTTCATGGGTTTGCTCCTCATGTCCCGGTAACGACGTTTCCCTCTCAGCAGAAACCGTGCCAGCCCCGCAAATGCCGTCAGCACGTGGCGGATAAACGGCAAATGCGCCGCTTTGCACCTTGCCGCGCACCATTTATGCGCGCGTGAACCAAGTTGAAAATAGTGCATGCACCGTGCAAGTGCATGGATTTTCAGGAAATATTCACGTAAGTTATTGTGCTGAGGAGTAGGCTTTTGGGCTTGCTCTGCTAAACTGGTCAGGTACAACACAAAACCAGGAGAAGCATCATGATCAAGGAAAAGCTGTTCGACGAAATCGCCAACAAGATTTCGGACGCCATTGCCAACAGCCCGGCCAAGGATGTGGAAAAGAACGTGCGCGCCATGATGAGCACGGCCTTTACCAAGCTTGACCTGGTGACCCGTGAAGAATTCGAAATCCAGCAAGAAGTGCTGGCACGCAGCCGCGAAAAACTGGCCGAGCTGGAAGCCCGCGTGCTGGACCTGGAGCAACGCCTGCACGGTGCCAATCCGCAGGACAGCATCTGATTGCGGTGCCTGCCAGCACGGCATGCTGACAGGGTTTGACCTTGCCGGTTGTCAGAAAGCCCCCTTGGGAGACCTTGGGGGCTTTTTGTTGGGGCATGGACGGTGGGGGGAGGTGGTAGAGGGGGGTGCACCAGAAGGTGGCTTGGTGGTCTGTGCCTCTGAGGGTTGGGAAAGCGTGTTAGCGCCTTGCGGCGCGGGTCTTTTAAAAGCATTTGATACCCGCGGTGGCGGGAGCACCCTACTTTCTTTGCTTCGCCAAAGAAAGTAGGCAAAGAAAGGCGACCCCAGCCTGGCGGCCCTCCGGGCTTCCCTCAGTCGGTCGGGAGCCTGGGGTCTCCCTCCACTCCTTCGGCGCTGGGCTTTGATGGGGGGAGAACATCAAAGACAACAGCAACTACAACCCCAAAATCCAAACCAACGGCAACGGCAACAGCAACAGCAACAGCAACAGCAACAGCAACAGCAACAGCAACAGCAACAGCAACAGCAACAGCAACAGCAACAGCCAATTCAACGCGCATCCCACTGACTCGTCATTCCGGCCTTGAGCCGGAATCCAGTTCAAAATACTTGCGCCGCAGGCGCTGATACCGGTTTGTAGCCATGGATGAATCGGGAGCGTGCCGGTACCCCCACAGTGACACTTGCTCTTACCAGATGGCAGTTGCAGCGGGGTCGCAACCATAGGCAGCCCGTTGGGCTGCGGACTGGATTCCGGCTCAGGGCCGGAATGACGAAGTGGTGGGCTTGGTGAACCGTTCTTGCGAGCAGACGGTTTGCGGGGTTGGGTTGGGGTTGTTTTTGTTTTTGTTTTTGTTTTTGTTTTTGTTTTTGTTTTTGTTTTTGTTTTTGTTTTGGTTTTTGATGTTGCCGTTGCTTTTGACATACCTCCCCTCCGACAGTGCCGAGCATCGCAGGGAGGGCCGGGGTTTCGGCGTAAGGGTGTTTGAGCGTAGCGAGTTCCCTGGAGCCAGCCGGCCCTCACGAGAAGCGCAGGG
>NZ_JACHHN010000005.1:176602-331594 GCF_014202765.1 Silvimonas terrae | reverse complement strand
ACTCCTCACTCCTCACTCCTCACTCCTCACTCCTCACTCCTCACTCCTCACTCCTCACTCCTCACTCCTCACTCCTCACTCCTCACTCCTCACTCTTTGATCTGTCTCAAACACGCAGATGCCTGTCGTTCTCACGCAATTGCCGTTTTTGAGCCCGCCCTACAATGAGCGCTCCTTTATCCCGTTCTGAAGCCGGAGCCGTTTCATGTCTGCCGTTACCCGTAAAACCTTTGATGAAGTGATGGTGCCCAATTACGCACCGGCTGCGTTCATTCCGGTATCCGGTCTGGGGTCGCGGCTGACGGATCAGGAGGGCAAGCAATACATTGATTTTGCCTGTGGCATTGCCGTCACCAGCCTGGGTCACCGTCATCCGGAACTAACCGCTGTGCTGCATGAGCAAGCCGATCGCTTGTGGCATCTGTCGAATACGCATACCAACGAGCCCGCGCTGCGTCTGGCGCGTCGCTTGACCGAAAACACCTTTGCCGAACGCGTGTTCTTTTGTAATTCCGGCGCAGAAGCCAATGAAGCAGCGCTCAAGCTGGCGCGCAAATACGCGGTGGATCGCAACCCGGAAAAAACGCAGATTGTGTCCTGCAAGCAGTCATTCCACGGACGCACGCTGTTTACCGTGTCAGTCGGCGGGCAGCCCAAGTACACCGAAGGCTTTGGCCCGCTGCCAGGCAACCTGGCGCACATCCAGTTCAACGATATTGCCGCCGCAGAAGCCACCATTCACTGGGGCACGGCAGCGGTGATCGTGGAGCCGGTGCAAGGCGAAGGCGGTATTACGCCGGCGACCAAAGCGTATCTGCAAAAACTGCGTGACCTGTGCGACAAGCACGGCGCGCTGCTGATTTTTGATGAAGTGCAGATTGGCGTCGGCCGCTCCGGCTCGCTGTTCAGCTATATGGAATACGGCGTCACGCCAGATATTCTGACCAGCGCCAAAGCGCTGGGTAATGGCCTGCCGATTGGCGCCATGCTGACCACCAAAGAGATCGCCGCGACCTTCGTCGTCGGCACCCATGGTTCTACCTATGGCGGCAACCCGCTGGTCTGCGCCGTGGCCGACAAGGTGATCGAGATTGTCAGCCACCCGGACACGCTGGCTGGCGTCAAACAACGCCACCACTGGCTGGTGGATGGGCTCAAGGCCATCAACCACAAGCACAAGGTGTTCACCGAGATTCGTGGTCAAGGCCTGTTGATTGGCGCAGAACTGATCCCCGCGCTGCACGGCAAAGCCAAGGATGTGCTGAACGCAGCGGCCAGACACGGCCTGGTGACCTTGGTGGCCGGGACCAACGTGGTGCGCTTTGCACCGTCGCTGGTGATTCCGGTCGAAGACCTGAACGAAGGCCTCAGGCGGTTCGAGCTGGCCGTGGCAGAGGTTGCCGCGCAAGTGACGCAAACCGCCTGATGCGCACGCATTGAGATGGCAAACCCGGTGCTATCCGCGCCGGGTTTCAACACCGCGCGACGCGACCACCGTCGCGCGGTTTGCCTTGCGCCCGGCGTGCTATCGCCGACTACAATTCAAATTACATAAAAAAACCCACAACTTTGGGCGGTGAAGAAAAGTTCTCTGGCAAGGCGCGCGAACGCAGACAGTACATACAGGTACGGCCAGTGAGCGCAACGCAGCCAGAGGGCTTTTCTTCGCCGCCCTCACTGGAGCCGCTCGAGATGCTGTTCGTCCGCCCCGGCAAACCGTCAGACCTGGAAGAGCTGGAGCGCATGGCGCGCGAAACCGGCCCGGTGCTGCATTCCTTGCCGCCTGATCATCAACGGCTGGCGCAGCATGTGCAGCACTCTACCGACTCGCTGGAAAGCGAGATCGAATACCCTGGCGAAGAAACCTATCTGTTTGTGCTGGAAGACTCGGTGACCGGGCGCTTGCACGGTACGGCCAGCATTGTCGCCATGGCGGGGTTCTCTGAACCCTTTTATGTGTTCCGCAACGAAGTGGTCGTGCATGCCTCGCGCGCGCTCAAGGTCAATCACCGGGTGCATGCGCTGGTGCTCTCGCACGAGATGACCGGCCGCACCCGCCTGACCGGTTTTTACGTCGATCACGCCACGCAACGACACAGCGCACTGGCAGCGCACTTGTTGTCACGCGCACGCATTCTGTTTGCGGCCCAGCACCGTGAACGCTTCACCCATGAAATCTTCGCCGTGCTGCCCGGCATCACCGACGCCCAAGGCCATTCGCCGTTCTGGGAAGGCGTGGGCTACAAGTTCTTCAAGCGTGATTTCAAACAGATGGAAATCGAATCCGGCGGGCGCAGCCGGACCTTTATTGCCGAGATGATGCCGGTCGATCCGCTCTACGTGCCACTCCTCTCAGAAGACGCCCAGCGCGTGATGGGCGAGCCGCATACCGACGCCCTGCCCAATTACGAATGCCACCTGGCCGAAGGGCTGGAGCCCGACAAGTTTGTCGACATCTTCGATGCTGGCCCGGTACTGACCGGCGTCCTGGATGTCTGTCAGTCCGTACGCCTGGGCAGCGTGCGTCATGCCACGCGCGGCAAGCTGGAAGGCGGCAACATGCCGTGGCTGGTCAGCAACCTCTACACCACGGATTTCCGCTGCGTGGTGGTGATGTTGCCGGAGACGCCACCCGCCACGCTCACCCTGCCGCCTGAGGTGTTCGACCTGCTGGATATCCAGGAGGGCGACCTGGTGCGCTGCGCCCCGGTAGGAGGGTTGCCAGCATGATCGTGATGCGTATTTGCACCCCGGCCGATCTGGATGCGCTGATAGACCTGGCCCACAAAGCCGGCCCCGGCATGACCACGCTCAAGCCTGACCGGGAAGTCCAGGGCGCCCGGCTAGAGCGCGTACAGCACACGGTGGATGGCCTGGCGTCGCTGGCCGAACAGGGCTACCTGTTCATGATGGAAGACACCACCACCGGCGCAGCCGTCGGCGTGTGCGGGCTGGAAGTCGCCGTCGGCCTGGAGCAACCCTTTTACACCTATCGCATGGACACCTTTGTGCATGCCAGCCGTGAAATGGGCCTGTATACGCGCATGGATAAACTCCATATGTCGCACGGGCTGACCGGTTATTCCGAACTGTGCACGCTGTTTCTTAGCCCGGACTGGCGCGTCAATGGCAACGGCGCGCTGTTGTCCAAATCCCGCTTCATGTTCATCGCACAGTTTCCGGAGCGCTTCTCTGAACACCTCTGCGCCGAAATGCGCGGGCATTTTGACGAGCACGGCGAATCCCCGTTCTGGCGTGCTTTGGGTGCCCATTTTTACCGCATCGGTTTCAACGAAGCCGATCAATTGGTGGCGCAGGGTAAAAAGTCCTTCCTTGCCGAGTTGATGCCACGTTACCCCGTATACGTGGATTTTCTGCCGGAAGACGCCCGCGCCTGTATCGGCAAAACGCATATCGACACCGAACCGGCTCGCCGCCTGCTGGAAAGTGAAGGCCTGCGCGCCGAACAACATATCGACATCTTTGAAGGCGGCCCGGTGCTGGAAGCGCGCATCGACAGCCTGCGCGTCATGCATGACAGCGCGCTGTATACCATCGAGATTGCTGATTCCCCAGCGACATCCGACACCCGCTGGATTGTCGCCAACAGTGAGCTAGCGGATTTTCGCGTGATGCTCACCCGCAGCGTGCCGCACAACGGCGTGCTGCCCCTGACGCCCGAACAAGCCGCCGCGCTGCATGTCACAGCCGGTAGCACCGTACGGGCCATGACGCTGAACCCGGCGCCGCGCTAACTGACAAGGATGACCACTCCGTGACCGCACTCGATCCCCGCCACAGCCAGCTATGGCAATTACTGGACGCCACCATTGGCACCCCCGCCACGCAAACGCTGTTCGACATGATCCATGTCGACGACGCCTTGTTGACCGCCCCGGTCGCCAGCGTGCCGCGTGTGCTGATCGCCCAGGCCATGAACATGCAACTGTTCGCCAAAAACCTGGACGCGGTGCCGGAAGGCAAACGCTATGTGAACGCCAAACTGGCCGCGGGCGAGAAGGTCGTGTTTGATCATGGCGCGCTGCGCACCGTCACCGCCGCCGACACCGGCGCTTTGCCCCAGGGTGAAGCCGCCTTCAAACGCATCCTTGAACCATTGGGTTTTGCCGTCGCCGCCGTCTACCCGCTGGCCCGCCTGAAAATGACCGGTCGCGCTTACTGTCATCAAGACGCGCCGGAAACCGTCGCCCAGTTTTTTGTCTCTGAACTGCATGTCGACCAGTTCTCCCCGGCATTTGCCAAGGCGGTAGACGCCGTGGTCAGCAGCAGCCGTGATCCGCTTGATGACGAACATCAGGCACTGTTGGCCAGACTGGCCGCCCAACGTGCGCTACCGCTGAATGAAGCCTTCAAACTGCTGCCCGCCCTGGTGGCCTGTTTTGCCGTCCAGCACGACACCCCGCCGCTGGCCGCCTACGAAACCCTGCTGGCCGAATCCGCCGAAATGGCGTGGATTGCCACCGAAGGCAACAGCTTTAACCACGCCACCGACCGGGTTCCAGACGTGATTGCGCTGGCGGAACAACTGCGCGCACAAGGCGCGCCGATCAAGGACAAGGTGGAAATTTCCAGCGCCGGCTCCGTGCGCCAGACCGCATTCAAGGCGGCGATGGTGGAGCGTGCGTTCAAGGCGGCCGATGGGAGCGTGGTGAAGAAAGTGGTGCCAGGGTCGTTTTATGAGTTCATCTCACGGGACTGGCTGACGGGGGAAGGTGGTACGAGGCATCTGGATTTGCGGTTTGATAGCGGCAATGCGCAGGGGATTTTCAAGATGACTGCGGCGCAGGCGCCAGGGTGATTGCTTTTTATGGGGGGATACCTGCGTAGGGTGGATTCGGAGCGTAGCGACAATCCACCTTCATTGCCGTAAAACCCGAACCTCTGTTAGCGCCTATGGCGCAGGCTTGAAAAGCATTTGATACCGGCGGTGGCCGGAGCACCCTACTTTCTTTGCTTCGCCAAAGAAAGTAGGCAAAGAAAGGCGACCCCAGCCTGCCCCTTGGTGGGTACCCCCACAAAGCCACTGGCGTACCGGATGGCAGTTGCAGCGGGGTGGCGGCCCTCCGGGCTTCCCTCAGTCGGTCGGGAGCCTTGGGTCTCCCTCCACTCCTTCGGCGCTGGGCTTTGATGGGGGAGGAAAGTCAAAGGCAACACCAACAGCAACAGCAACAGCAACAGCAACAGCCAATTCAACACGCACTCCACTACCTCGTCATTCCGGCCTTGAGCCGGAATCCAGCACGGCCACCGCAGGTGGCCCTTGCTGGCAAGTGCAATGAAGCCTCCCTCCGACAGCCCGCCCAAAAAAGCGGCAATCCCGGCTACCGTGCCGCAAATCGTCGGGATACCAAATCCGTAGGGTGGATTCGGAGCAAAGCGACAATCCACCGCAAGCAGCCCGTTGGGCTGCGGGCTGGATTCCGGCCCAAGGGGGCCGCCGAGGTGGCGAAGCAAAGAAAGTAACATGCTCCGGCCACCGCCGGTATCAAAACCACCGCGCCGCAAGGCGCTAACAATCCACAACCAAATGGGGCCAGGCAGGCAACCCGGGGTTCATACCTGGCGGCCCCATCCAAACCACGAAGCAGAACTTTCCAACACACAGCCACCCTGTTTTAGTATTCAATCAACCACACCCCTTCAGCGCAGCAAAAACCATGATCCCGCGCCTTGCAGAACGCCCCGTCGCCAACCCGCTCTACCTCGATTTCATCACCGAGCTACGCACCCGCGGGTTCGAGGGCGAGCTCTCGGCCAGCTATGCCGACCGCACCGTTGCAGCCACCGACAACTCCATCTACCAGATCTGGCCACAAGTCGTGGTCACGCCAAAGCACGCCGACGACATCATCCGCCTCGTCAAAGTATTGCGGGAGGAACGCTTCCGGCATCTGGTGATCAGCCCGCGCGGTGGCGGTACGGGCACCAATGGACAATCGCTGACCCAGGGTGTCGTGGTGGATTTGTCGCGCCATATGAACCGCATTCTGGAAATCAATCCGGAAGAACGCTGGGCGCGGGTTGAGGCCGGGGTGGTCAAGGATCAGCTCAACGCGACGCTCAAGCCGTATGGCCTGTTTTTTGCGCCGGAGTTGTCTACGTCCAACCGCGCCACCATTGGCGGCATGGTCAATACCGATGCCAGCGGCCAGGGCTCTTGTCTGTATGGCAAAACGCGTGATCACGTGCTGGCACTCGATACCGTGTTGCTGGATGGCACGCACTGGCATTCAGAACCCCTTCCGGCCGATGACCTTATCGGCATCCAGCAGCGCAATGATCTGGTCGGAGAAATCCACCGTTTGCTGGATGGCATAGCACGGGATCAGGCCGATCTGATTGCGGCACGTTTCCCTAAACTGAACCGTTGCCTTACCGGGTATGACCTGGCGCATATCCGCAATGCAGATGGCTTGTTCGATCTGAACGCCATTCTGTGCGGTGCCGAAGGCACCCTGGGCCTTGTCACGGAGGTCAAACTTAACGTTTTGCCCATCCCCAGATTCAGCGCGCTGGTGAACGTGCGCTACACCACGTTTGATGCCGCCCTGCGCGATGCGCCAGCACTGATGGCCTTGCAGGCCGCATCGATTGAAACCGTGGATAGCAAAGTGCTGGGACTGGCGCGGCAGGACATCATCTGGCACGGTGTGGCCGAGTTCTTCCCGGATGACGATGGCCCGGCGGCGTTGGGCATCAATCTGGTCGAATTCATTGCGGATGACGAGGCCGCACTGGAAAACAAACTGGCCGAAGTCGTCGGCATTCTGGATGACCAGGGCCAGGCACACGGCCGCAGCGGCTACACTGTGGCGCGTGGTGAAGCGGCCGTAGGCCGATTGTGGAATATGCGCAAGAAGTCGGTGGGTTTGCTGGCCAATATGCAGGGCGAGCGGCGGCCGATCCCGTTTGTCGAAGACACCGCCGTGCCGCCGGAACACCTGGCCGATTACATTGCCGAGTTCCGCGCGCTGCTCGACAGTCACGGTGTGGCGTATGGCATGTTCGGGCATGTGGATGCCGGCGTGCTGCACGTGCGCCCGGCGCTGGATATGAAAGACCCGGCTGACGAACAGCGTATCCGCACCATCAGCGATGCCGTGGTGGCGCTGACGCAGAAGTACCACGGCCTGTTGTGGGGCGAGCACGGCAAGGGCGTACGTTCTGAATACGCGCCGCATTTCTTCGGCCCGCTCTACCCCACACTGCAAAAGATCAAAGCGACGTTTGACCCCCACAACCAGCTGAACCCTGGCAAGATTGCATCGCCCCTGGCAGATGGCTTGCTCAAGATTGATGCCGTGCCCACACGCGGCCAGCATGACCGGACGATTCCCATTGTGGTGCGCGAACGTTATGCCGAGGCCATGCATTGCAACGGCAACGGCGCGTGCTACAACTTTGACCCCGACGACGCCATGTGCCCCTCCTGGAAAGGCACGCGGGAGCGGCGCCATTCGCCCAAGGGCCGCGCCTCCCTGATGCGCGAATGGTTACGGCAAATGACACTGGCCGGTGTAGACCCGGTGGCTGAAAGCACCCACCTGCGCCAGCGCAATGGCTGGCTGATGCTGCCGGCACGCCTGGGTAACACACTGGGCCGCCGGCGCGGCGAGGCCGATTTCAGCCACGAAGTCATGGAAGCCATGCAAGGTTGTCTGGCGTGCAAATCCTGTGTGGCGCAATGCCCGGTGAAGGTCGATGTCCCGGAGTTCCGCGCCAGATTCATGGAACTGTATTACGGCCGTTATGTGCGCCCGTTCAAGGATTATCTGGTCGGGAGCATGGAAAGCACCCTGCCCCTGTTCGCCCGCTGGCCCGCGTTGTACAACGCCGTGCTCGGCAGCACGCCGGTCCAGGCCGTGCTGGCGAAGTTGAATCTGGTGCACAGCCCCTTGCTGTCTGGCACGCACCCCGTCGCGGCGCTGACCGCGCGTGGCTTCAAACTGGCCACGCCAGCGCTGCTGCAAACCCTGGACGAATCCACCCGCAGCAAGACCGTGATTGTGGTGCAGGATGCGTTCACCAGTTACCTGGAAACGGGCTTGTTGCTGGATACCTTTGAACTGCTGCGCGCCCTGGGCTTCACACCGTTGCTGGCGCCGTTTGTCCCCAATGGCAAACCGTTGCACGTGCATGGTTTTCTGGGCCGCTTTGACCGCGTCGCCCACAAAAATGCCGAGCACCTGCGCGCGCTGGCCGCATCCGGCATTGCCTTGATCGGGCTGGAGCCCTCCATGACGCTGGCTTACCGCGCGGAGTACGTCAAAACACTGGGCAAAGATGCCGCGCCGTCCGTATTGTTGATGCAGGAATGGCTAGCCAGACAACTGGACCGCTGGCCAGCACGCAGCGCCAGCGGGAACGCGCTAACGCTGCTGTCTCACTGTACAGAAAAAACCAGCGCGCCAGCCGCACCGGGCGACTGGCAAAAGCTGTTCCGCCACTTTGGCATCACCCTCACAACACAAGCCACTGGCTGCTGCGGCATGGCCGGCACCTACGGGCACGAGGCATCCAATCGGGCCATGTCCGAACACATTTACAGCCTGAGCTGGGCGCCTGTGATTGCCACCCATGGCGATGGGCATGATTTGCTGGCAACGGGGTATTCCTGCCGCTGCCAGACGCGGCTGGTGGATGGGGTTAACTTGCGGCACCCGGTGCAGGCGCTGTTGCAGGCAGTGCAAATCCAGACGTAGCCCGGATGAAGGCCCATCGGGCCGGGAATCCGGGATGGCGGCCCTTTACAAGAACCTCTTCACTGTGTTGCCCCGGATTCTCGCTGCGCTTCATCCGGGCTACTTGCTGGTGGATGCGGTTAACTTGCGGCGCCCGATACAGGCGCTGTTACAGGCAGTGCAAATCCAGACGTAGCCCGGATGAAGGCCCATCGGACCGGGAATCCGGGATGGCTGCCGTTTACGAGAACCTCTTCACTGTGTTGCCCCGGATTCTCGCTGCGCTTCATCCGGGCTACTTGCTGGTGGATGCGGTTAACTTGCGGCGCCCGGTGCAGGCGCTGTTGCAGGCAGTGCAAATCCAGACGTAGCCCGGATGAAGGCCCATCGGGCCGGGAATCCGGGATGGCTGCCGTTTACAAGAACCTCTTCACTTTGTTGCCCCGGATTCTCGCTGCGCTTCATCCGGGCTACTTGCTACTTGCTGCCTTCGCAGGAATGACGAACCAGTGGGATGCATGCCTTCCCACACTCTGTGCTCACCCCTTCCCCACCGGCATCGGCAATGGCAGTGACGCCGTGTGCTTCACCGGCGCCAGCGCCACGCTGGATTTCACGCTGCGCACCCCTGGCAAACTGGTGAGTTTGTGCATCACAAAGCGCGACAACGCCGGCAGGTCCGGCACGATCACCCGCAGCAAGTAATCCGCGTCGCCGGTAATCCCAAAGCCTTCCAGCACTTCCGGCATCGCCTGCACGGCGGCAGCAAATTCGCGGATCGCCACTTCACCGTGGCGTTCCAGAATCACGCTGACAAACGCCTGGACTGATAGCCCCAAGAGTTCCGGGTCCAGCGTCACGCGGTAGCCGCGTACCACGCCAGATTCTTCCATGCGCTGGATACGCCGGCCAATCTGCGAGGGTGACAAGGGCACATGCTGGCTCAGTTGCTGGTGCGAGGCGCGGGCGTCTTTCTGGAGCTGCTCCAGAATCTGATAGTCAAACTTGTCGAGCATTTTGTGCGTATTCCATGCATGGATAGATCAATCATTGCATGTTTCACGCATAGGTGGAGAAAAAACGGGGCTATTTTGCGCAAATTGCGCGTGTACTCCACCGTAGACTGTGTACATGGCGCAAACAGGAACAACACCATGAACCAGGCTGAAGAATTTGTCGTGCCTGACATCACCGTCCGCAAGAACGCGGGGCTCAGTCACGACACCGACTACACCATGCCCCAACCGCTGGACCGCTACACCGCAGCAGATCACGCCACGTGGGCGACGCTGTACGCGCGCCAGGTGGCGCTGTTGCCTGGCCGCGCCTGTGATGAATACCTGGACGGCATTGCCGCACTGGAAGTCAGCCCGCAACGCATTCCGGACTTTGCCGAACTCAATCGCCACCTGATGGCCGCCACCGGCTGGCAACTGGTCGCCGTACCCGGGCTGATTCCGGGGGATGTGTTCTTTGAACACCTGGCGCACCGGCGTTTTCCGGTGACCTGGTGGATACGTGAACCGGACAGCCTGGATTACCTGCCAGAGCCGGATATCTTTCACGATCTGTTCGGTCACGTGCCGCTGTTGATGAACCCGGTGTTTGCCGATTATGTACAGGCCTACGGCAAAGGCGGTGTCAAAGCTGACAGCCTGGGCGGGCTGGACATGCTGGCGCGGCTATACTGGTTTACCGTGGAATTCGGCCTGATCAACACCCCCAAAGGGCTGCGGATTTATGGCGCCGGGATTTTATCTTCCAGTTCAGAGTCCCACTACAGTCTGGAAAGCGACAGCCCCAACCGGCTGGGGTTTGATCTGATGCGGATCATGAAGACCCGCTATCGCTATGACTCGTTCCAGAAAACGTATTTTGTGATCGACAGTTTCGAGCAACTGTTCAAGGCCACCGAACCTGATTTTGCGCCGCTCTACGCGGCCATTGCCGACCGACCAGACATCCCCGCCGGGGATATCCTGCCCGGCGACAAGGTGCTGCATCAGGGCACACAGGAAGGCTGGCCAGACACCGAAGATGCCTGAGGAGCCCCCGATGACCGCCCATAAAATCCCCGAAACCGAACGCACCGCGCTGCTGCAAAGCCTGCCGGGCTGGCAAAGCGTGCCAGACCGGGACGCTATCTGCCGCAACTTCAAGTTCAAGGACTTCAACGCCGCGTTTGGTTTCATGAGCCGCGTGGCGCTCAAGGCAGAGCAAATGAACCACCACCCGGAATGGTTCAACGTCTACAACCGGGTGGAAGTCATCCTGACCACGCATGATGCCAAGGGGGTGTCGGCGCTGGATATTGAGATGGCGCGGTTTATGGATGAACTGGCGGGGCAGTGAGGGGGCGAAGCACTGCTGGCGGTAGTCCGGTAAGGCCACCTGCGGTGGCCACACTGGATTCCGGCGTTCGCCGGAATGACGATGTAGCGGGATGCCGGGCTTTGAAGCGCCGCCTCGCCGCCTTTACCACGAATTAGTCAGCCTTTGCCTGCAACAATTGAACCTGCATCAAATCTACCGGCGTTTATCTTCACTTCTGCTGGTCATTGCTGCGACGATCAAGCCCTCCCCTGACTCGTCATTCCGGCGAACGCCGGAATCCAGCCGCAATGCCCGCCAGACAGCCCGCCGTCTATATCCTTGCCAGCGCCCGCAATGGCACGCTCTATATAGGGGTCACATCCAACCTGATCCAGCGCGTCTGGCAACATAAAGCATCACCATCAGCCGGCTTCTCTCACCGGTATCAAGTCAAAACACTGGTCTGGTATGAAATGCACGCCACCATGGAAAGCGCCATCGCCCGAGAGAAAACACTCAAATGGTGGCGGCGCGCCTGGAAGCTGGAATTGATTGAGTCCACCAACCCGGACTGGCGTGATTTGTGGCCGGACATCCTTGGGTAGGTTTGTTGGCGTGATGCTGGCAAAGGGTATGCCAGTCTCCCACGCCTCACGCCTCACTCAACTGCAACTCCACCCAATGCTCCGCGTGGTCATCCTTCAATTGCAACACCGTCCCTTGCTGCTCCTCTCCATCCACCGTCAGCCGGGCTTGCGCCAGGTCACTGCGGCGGATGTGAATGCGCCAGGTGCTCTGACCAAAGCGGTAGGTCAGTTCAAATCCCGGCCAGTCTGGCGGTAGCAACGGGGTCAGGCGCAGGGTGTCGGCTTCGCGGTGAACGCCCAGCAGTGATTCCACGATCAGCCGGTACATCCAGCCCGCCGACCCGGTATACCAGGTCCAGCCGCCACGGCCGGTATGCGGGGCAACGCCGTACACATCGGCGGCGGCGACATACGGTTCCACTTTGTACTGCGCGACTTCGGCCGCATCCCGCGCGTGGTTGACCGGGTTGATCAGGTTCATCAGTTCCCAGGCGTTTTTGCTGTCGCCCATGTGGGCAAATGCCATGGTCGCCCAGACGGCGGCGTGGGTGTACTGCCCCCCGTTCTCCCGCACGCCCGGCACGTAACCCTTGATATAGCCCGGTTCCAGATGGCCCTTGTCGAACGGCGGCTCCAGCAACTGGATCAGCTTGTCTTCACGCCGTACCAGATGTTGGTTGAGCGATTGCATGGCGCGGTGGGCGCGTTCCGGATCGCCCGCGCCAGACAGTACCGACCAGCTTTGCGCAATAGAGTCGATGCGGCATTCGGTATTGGTGGAGGTACCCAGCGGCGTGCCATCGTCAAACCAGGCCCGCTTGTACCACTCACCATCCCAGGCATGGGTTTCCAGCGAACGTTGCAGTTGCGCGGCCTCCTGGGCGCAGCGCTCGGCAAAGGCCACGTCACCATGCTGCCGGGCCAGCTTGCCGTATTGCTGGAGCACCTCGTACAGGAAGAAGCCCAGCCAGACGCTCTCGCCCACGCCGTGTTCGCCCACCAGGTTCATGCCGTCGTTCCAGTCGCCTGAACCCATCAGCGGAAGATCGTGCGGGCCGTAGCGCAGGCCGTGCAACAGCGCACGCATGCCGTGCTGGTATAGCGGCTCGCGGACATCGGTCACGCCGGGCAGGTCGTACCAGTTTTCCTCATCCGGATTGAGTGGCCGGCCGGTGAGATACGGTACGGTTTCGTCCAGAATGGCCGTATCGCCGGTGGTTTCGACATAGCGGCAGATCGCCATCGGCAGCCACAGATAATCGTCCGAGCAACGGGTGCGCACACCCGCGCCGGTGGGCGGGTGCCACCAGTGCTGCACGTCGCCATCCATAAACTGGCGGCTGGCGCACAGCAGCAGGTGCTCCCGCATGCGCACGGGTTCGGCGTGGACCAGCGCCATGGTGTCCTGAATCTGATCGCGGTAACCATAGGCGCCGCCAGACTGGTAATACCCGCTGCGGCCCCACAGGCGGCAGGCCAGGACCTGGTATACCAACCAGCCATTGGCGAGCACATTGATGGCCGGGTCCGGGGTCTGCACTTGTACGGTGTCCAGCATGCGTTGCCAGTATTGGCGAACATGTTCCAGCGCCTCGGTGGCGGTGCCCGCTCCGCGCAGACGGGGCACCAGAGAGTCGGCCTCCGTCATGTCCTGGCCCGCACCCAGGCGGAAGGTGATCTCCCGCTCCTGACCATCGACCAGCGCAAAAGGCACCTGGATCGCGCCGCAGGGGTCCAGCGCGGCCCCCACGCGGCCAGACAGACGCGTGCGCTCCATGGCCGCCGGCCGGGCATGCGTGCCGCCCCGGCCGATAAACTCGCGCCGATCTGCGGTGATCTCCCGCAGGGGATCATCCACATCAAAAAACGCCACCTGCGTGCCCGCGCTGGCGGTGTAGCTGTTGCGGGCGTAGAGCGCGCCATTGGTGGCAGAGACTTCTGTCACCACAAACGGCGCGGTCTTGGCGCGCAACTCGCCCAGGGTCCATTCCACATATCCGGTGGCGGTCAGTTTGCGGGTGCGGCCAGAGACATTCTTGATCTTGAGGCGAGAGAACTTCACCGGGGCGTCCAGTGCCACATAGACCCACAATTCGGTGCGAATCCCGTTTTCTTCGTGCTCAAACACGCTGTAACCAAAGCCGTGGCGGGTGATGTACTCACCCGTGCCACGCGCGGGCAGCGGCGTGGGCGACCAGTACTTGCCGGTTTCTTCATCCCGCAGGTAGATGATTTCACCGCCGGTATCCTGCACCGGGTCGTTGTACCACGGCGTCAGGCGGAACTCATGCGCGTTGCCGCGCCAGGTATACGCCATGCCGCTTTCAGAAATCATCGTGCCAAAATCGCTGTTCGCCAGCATGTTGGACCACGGTACCGGCGTGCGCTGGTGATCACGGGTACTGATGACGTATTCGCGGCCATCTGCCGAAAAACCGCCCGTGCCATTGTGAAACTGCAGGCTGACGGTTTCCCGGCGTGGCGCTTCCGGCAGCGGCACATTATTGCTGATGGTGTTCACCGGCAGCGGCGGCGGTGCCACACTGAGCGCGCCGCGACGGGTGACCTGATCTTGCAGGCTGCCGCGCGTGTCGGTAATGATGATGCGCGCCACGGTATGCAACAAAGTGCGGTCTTCTACCGACATCTGCTCGCCATTGCGGACAAAAATCCCGCCCGGCTTGTCATTGATGCTGGCTTCGATGCCGGCCGAGATCAGCCCCATGATCTGGTCCTGCAAGGATTGCCGGTATCCCATGTGGTCTTCGTTGAGGATCACCAGGTCCACCGCCAGGCCCTTGAGCCGCCAGTAGGCATGCGCCTGTACCACTTGCCGCACCAGGTCAATGCGGCCGGGGTCGGCAATGCGTAACAACACAATCGGCAGGTCGCCAGAAATGGCGTAACCCCACAGGCCAGACTGACCACGCCGGTTGCTCATCAGCACGGCCACTTCGGCCCGTTGCGCGGCGTTGGGGTAGAGAATGGCGCCCGCCATACGGCCGTACAACTGGCCGTCGGCTTCGCTGGCGTTGATTTGTCGCAGCAGCACCAGGTTATGCGTCCAGGCCAGATCAAACACCCGATCCGCAAGGCGCTGGTCACGGTATTTCTCAATGAGTGCCAGCGCACCATCCCGCGTATCGGACATGCCCAGCACCAGATCGAGCGTCACGGTGGCTTCTGGTTCCAGAATGATGTTATGCCGTACCGAGACAATCGGGTCCAGCACGGCGCCTTGCGTGTTGGAGAGATTGCCGGTGGCGGTCAGCGCCGTGGGCGAGGCCAGCGTATTGCCGCGACCAATAAACCGCGCGCGGTCGGTCTCGCACGAGAAGTGATCGACATCCGCACCATGCACGGCCATCAAATGCAGCAAATACGGTTGTGGCTCTTTTTGTTCACGCCGACGGCGGTGGCACAGAATCGCCTGCTGTTCCGGCAGGATTTCGCTCTCGACAAACAACTTGCTGAACGCCGGATGGGCGTTGTCTGCACTGACCGGGGCGATCACCACTTCGGCATAGCTGGTGACTTCCAGCACACGGCGACGGCGGGAGCGGTTGGTGATGCGCATGCGCCGCAATTCAATATCGTCTTCCGGCGAGACCACAATCTCGCCCTTCACGTCATAACGCTGATCCTGGCGGTGAAACTCTGCATGCGCTTCCGAGAAAATGGCGCGGAAATGCTCGCCCGGCATGCCGCATGGACGCGCCGCAGACGACCAGAACAAGCCCGTTTCCAGATCACGCAAATAGCAGTAGACGCCCAGTTGATCCAGCGTGGGATCTTCCTGCCAGCGCGTGACGGCCATGTTTTTCCAGCGGCTGTAACCACTGCCGGCGTTATTCACCATGACGTGATAGCGGCTGTTGGACAGCAACTGGACTTCTGGCGCAGGGGTGTCAGGCCGGTCAAACTCGCGGATGGATGCCTCAATGGCCTCGGCCTGGGCGCTGCTATTGGCAAACTGCCCGGCGCGCGCATACACGGCGACGGTCTTGGGCACGCGTTCTTGCAGCAACAGCATGGTGGCCTGGCACTGCGGATCGGCGGCAAAACGCTTGAGCATGGGCTGACCCAGCAAAGCGTAAGAGAGCGACAAGAACGCCATGCCCTGGTGGTGGGCCATGAAGGAGCGCACCATGGCCAGCTTCTGCCCGCGCGGCAGGCGGGCCGCCGTGTAATCAATGGCCTCGTAATAGCCGTATTCCCCTTCCGCGCCCATGCCGGAGAGCTTTTGCAGGTTCTGGCAGGCGGCCGTTGGGGCCACCATCAAAGCCATCACCGTGGCATATGGCGCAATCACCAGATCATCGACCAGCCCGCGCTTGAGCCCCAGCCCGGGCACACCAAAGGCGCGGTACTGATAATTGAGGTGGGCGTCCGTGGTGTTGTAGCCGGATTCAGAAATCCCCCACGGGACATCGGCCTGCTTGCCGTAGGTGATCTGCGCACGCACGGCGGCGCGGCAGGTGGTATCCAGCAAGGTTTCCGGGTAAGTCGGCATGACCAGCATGGGCATGAGGTACTCGAACATCGAGCCACTCCAGGACACCATGACCGGCTCGTTATCGACCAGCGTCAGCAACCGGCCCAGCGCAAACCAGCTTTCTTGCGGTAACTGGCCCTGGGCAATCGCCACAAAGTTGCACAACCGGTTTTCCGAGGTCAGCAAGTCGTAGCGGCCGCTGTCACGCCGGTTGTCATCGCAGTTGTAACCCACCGCCAGCAAATGCACGGACGGATCATACAAAAAGCCGTAATCCATCTGCGCCAGTTCCAGCGCTTGCACCGCCAGGGCGTTCATGAGGGCTAGCCGGTCCTGGGCGTGGCGGCTGGCGGCGTTGATCTGTTCTGCCTGCTCGGCCGGCAGGTGCCATTCATCACTGGCGACTGCGGCAAAGCCGGGCAAGTCACGCAGTAGTGGCATGTGGTTGAGCGCCACCACTTGCGCACGCTGTTCGGCCGGCCAGGTGGCCCACGGCAACAGATGTTCAATCTCACCCAGCGTGGTGTGGCATTGCCGCTGCAATGAGCTTGCGGCACGGCGCAAGGCGTTTTCGCCCTCCGGCAGCACCGCACACAACACATCCACTTCTCGTGCCAGTGTCTTGAGTGCCGCATACGTTTCGGCCGGGCTCACGGGTGGCACGTTGCGCGCGCTGCTACTGAGCGCCTGCATCTGCGTCAGTGCGTGCGGCGGATCAACCGGCCACAGACTGGCAACCAGCGCCACGCCATCTTCCAGCCCGCGCCACAATTGCGGGTGGATCAGCGGGTCTTCGGTCAGCGCCAGCAAGCCCTGGCGCAACGTCAGCAAGTGCCCGGCCAGGTTGCCGCTATCAACCGTCGAGACATAACGCGGCGCCAGCGGTTGCAGGCTGCGGGTGTCGTACCAGTTGTACAGATGGCCACGGTAGCGCTCCAGGCTGAGCATGCCATTGAGCGTGTTGGTGGTGCGTTCCAGCATGGCGCCGCCGCACAGATAGCCAAAGTCATATGCTGTCATGTTGGCCAGCAGCGACAGGCCAATATTGGTGGGCGAGGTGCGATGGGCAATCACGCCTTCATCCGGCACTTCCTGAAAGTTGTCGGGCGGCAGCCAGTGTTCCTGGGCGGTGACGAATGTCTCAAAAAACAGCCAGGTTTTACGCGCGGTACGGCGCAACAGGCGGGTCTGATCGACATCCAGCTCCGTGGCAAAGGCCGTTGGCGGCTGGCTGATCCACCAGGCCAGCACCGGGGACAACAACCACAAGCCGGCCAGAATGGCGGCAAACACCAGCCAGGTCACATCAATCAGCGGCGCGCACACCAGAATGGCCAATGCGGCGGCCGGGCCAATCCACATGGCACGCAAAAACGTCTTGATGTCATAACGCGCGGAACTGCGGGCGGCCTCAGAGGTAGACCACTCCAGCAAATGCCGGTGGGTGATCCATTGCCGCCCCAGGGTACGCAAGATGGCACCGGTGGTCATCAGGGTTTCGTGCGGCAAAGTGGCCAGACGCAGGCCCAGTTGCGTAGCCTGGACCCAGATCATGTGACTATTGGTAAATAGATGCTGCCGCCAGGTAATGCCGCGCGGCTTGCGCGCCAGATCCAGCAAGGCCGACAAAATGGTCGGCAACCACAGCACCGCCAGCAATGTGCCCAGCCACAGGCGCGGCAAGGGCAGCACTGTCGCCCCCAGTACGGTCAGCACGACCAAAGAAAGCGGGACCAGGCTACGGCGCAGGTTGTCCTTGAGCTTCCAGCGCGACAGGATGCTCAGCGGATTGGGCACGCGCTCGCCCTGCTCGTTCTTCACCTTGAAGAACAGCCAGCCAGACAATTGCCAGTCACCCCGCACCCAGCGTGTACGGCGTTGAATGTCGGTCAGGTAGTTATCGGGCGAGGTTTCGTACAGCGCCACATCACTCAACAGGCCGGAGCGGGCGTAGCAGCCTTCCAGCAAGTCATGACTAAGCACGGTGTTTTCCGGAAACCGCCCGGCCAGCGCTTGTTCAAAGGTGGCGACGTCGTAAATCCCCTTGCCAATGAAAGAGCCCTCGCCAAACAGATCCTGGTAAACGTCCGACACCGTGCGGGTATACGGATCAATGCCCGGCTCGCTGCCGATCAAACGGGCATACATACTGGGGCCACCGGGCGGCAGGCTTTCTGCCACGCGCGGTTGCAAGATGCCATAGCCTTCCACGACCCGGCCCAGTTGCTCGTCATAACGCGGATGATTGAGCGGGTGCGCCATGGTGCCGACAAACTGGCGCGCCGCATCACGCGGGAGTTGCGTGTCGGTATCCAGGGTAATGACATATTTGATGTTGGAGAGCACCGCTGTCTGCCCCACCACCACAGAGAATGGTGCGGTAATGCCGTCCCGCAGCAGCATATTGAGCGCCGCCAGCTTGCCGCGTTTGCGCTCATAGCCCATCCACACGCCTTCGGCCGGGTTGTACTGGCGCGGGCGGTGGAACAAAAAGAAAGTGTTGCCGCGCGGCGCCGGGTACTGGCTGTTCAAGGCGTTGATGCGGGAGGTCAGCAGCGTCACAAGGGCATCGTCCTCCCCCATGTGTTCTTCCGGCGCATCGGCAAAGTCGGTCAACAGGGCAAAATGCAGGTGTGGATCGCGGTTGCCCAGGAAACGGACTTCCAGGTCATCCACCAACCGCTCAACGCCCGACACGCTACCCAGCATGCCCGGCACCACGACCAGCGTGCGCAATTCCGGTGGAATGCCCCGGCTGTAATCCAGCCGCGGCAAAAAGCGCGGTACAGCCAGGTGCGTGGCAAAGAGGTTGATCAACGCCACGCCCAACTGGCTGGCCGCCAGCAACAGCGCGACCGTCAGCACCACCCACAGCACCGGATTGCTCAGGCCGGCCTGCCACACCTTGTACAACATGGGCAGCGCCACCCCCAGTGTCACCAGGGTAATCGCGCCCAGATAGCAAGTCACCGGCGCCCGGGCAAACCCGCGTTTGCACTTGAGCCACAATGGCAACTGCGCCTTGCAGGCCTGTTCCAGCCGTACCAGACCATCTCCCACCAGATAAAACCCCACATGCGCCTGGCGATCGGTGTGGATGGGTGAATCGATCATCGGCCCGCTGCTGGCTGCCGCTGCCGCCAGCTCCAGGGCCTGGCGCGCCACCGCGCTTTCCGCCATGTGCGAGCGCCGGGCGGTACGCTCTACCGTGTGCCGATACTGGTCACGCGTGGAGAAATCCATGTGCGTATACATGCCGGCCGGGTCGGACACCAGAATCTGTTCGACCACGCTGAGCGTTTCGACAAACTCCCGCCAGTTGGTCGCGCCCAACAGGCGCAAGCTGGAAATGGAATTGCTGATGGATAACTGGTTGGCGGCCTGCTGGCGGTTTTCGGCCAGTACCATTTGTTCAATGGTGTGGCCTTGCTCGGCCAGCACTTGCTCTATCCAGGTCAACGGTAGCGCCAGCGCCGCGCCCTGCCCTTGCAAGCGCCGTGCCAGCTCGGCCACAAAGGTATGACCCAGCGCCGGCCCGGTGCGCGCCATGTCGGCCACCAGCAACAACAGGCTTTTGGGGTCTTCTTCTGATGCCTTGATCATGCGGCTGGCCCAGTCGGCCGCCAGATTGCGGTCTGCACTGTCGGTGGCAATGCTGGCACTGACGCGGCGCAGGTTTTCGATCAGCGCCAGACGCAGCATGATCGGAATGGCCCACAACTCACCCAGCGTCAGCTCAGACACCTGCTGATAGGCCGAGACATAGCGGCTCAGGCTTTCCAGATCCCAGCGGCCATCGCCATGGGCAATGGCTTCCAGTGCAATCTCGTACACTCGGGGCAGCCCGGCGGATTCCCCTTCGGCCAGCCTGGGCAAACCGCGCCCGTACCCTTTGGGGAAATGCCGCTTGGCAGTACGGATCTGTTCTTCAATCAGGTAGAAGTTATCCAGCAGCCATTCACCCGCTGGCGTCAAACGGGTGCCACCGCTGGTATTGGTCAGCACGCGGCAGGCATTCACCAGAATGGCTTCGTTCTCGGCCAGCCGGGCAATCAACTGATCCTGGCGGTAGGCCGCGCCAATGCGATGCGATGCCGCCAGCGTGCGGCCATGCCGCTCCATCTGATCCGCGCTGAAGAGCTCTGCCCGCAGCGGCGCTTCTGTCGCCGCAAACCCGCGCAGGTTGTTTTCATCTTCTTGAAGCGTGGATTTATTCCACAGACGCCCGGCCTGGCGGGCATAAGACTGGTCGATGGTGGCCAACGTGCATGCCTCCCTGCTGGTGCGCTCGCAAACTTGACGGTGCGGGCGCGTGCTGAAGAAAGATCGAATGCTTGCCCGAATGGCAAAACCGGTACAGCACGCCGGTCGTCAGACGTTCAGTCTGGCGCAAAGCGCCTGCCAGGGCACGGCAGGACTGCATGCCAGCCCGCCAGCCGGTATCCGGGCGCCTGATCTGTGAGCGCCATTACTGTCCATCAGTGTGCAGATGTTCAATTGCCCCGTCTGTCAGCGTGGCGGGGCATGCATGTCAGTGGACGCCTACGGCTGGCGTCAGGCTGGCCGGGTGGATGTTTTGTTTGTCGGGTGGGGCTTGTCTGGATTGCGGGCGGCCCCATACTTTTCAAGTTAGAGGCACAAGGTTGCGCCCCGGCCGAAGAACGTCGGTGCTTTGGGTTTTTGAAGCGTAAGCGGCTTGCCAGGAAAAGCCCACCGCTGGTGGGCGGCTGGATTCCCGCCTCCGCGGGAATGACGAGGTGGTTGGGGGGCTAAGCCCATCACCCTTGCAAGCAGACGGTTTGCGAGGTTGGGGTTGGGGTTGGGGTTGCTTTTGACTTGCCTCCCCATTAAAGCCCAGCGCCGAAGGAGGGAGGGAGACCCAAGGCTCCCGACCGACTGAGGGAAGCCCGGAGGGCCGCCAGGCTGGGGTCGCCTTTCTTTGGTTCCTTTCTTTGGCGACGCAAAGAAAGGGACGTGCTCCGGCCACCGCCGGTATCAAATGCTTTTAAAAGACCCGCGCCAAAGGCGCTAACAGAGCTTCGGGTTTTACGGCAATGAAGGTGGATTGTCGCTAACGCTCCGAATCCACCCTACATAGACATCGCAACACAGACACCGCCAGTTATCGAACAAGACACACCCATAACCCAATCCCGCGCAGCCGCGCGCTCTGCCATCCTCCGTAACAAGGTGAGACTTCATGAGCAAAACCTCTCTGGAAAAAGACAAAATCCGCATTCTCTTGCTGGAGGGCATCCACCCCAGCGCTATCGAAGCATTCCAGTCTGCGGGTTATTCCAATATCGAAGCCTTACCCGGCGCGCTGACCGGCGATGAACTCAAACAAAAGATTGCCGATGCGCATTTCGTCGGCATCCGTTCCCGCACGCAACTCACGGCAGAGGTACTGCAAGCCGCGCAAAAACTGGTCGCGGTGGGGTGTTTTTGTATCGGCACTAACCAGGTAGACCTGGCCGCCGCGCAAAAGCTGGGCGTGGCAGTGTTCAACGCGCCGTATTCCAACACCCGTTCGGTAGCGGAACTGGTATTGGCCGAGGCCATCTTGCTGCTACGCGGGATTCCGGAGAAAAACGCCAGTTGCCACCGCGGCGGCTGGATCAAATCGGCCAGTGCGTCGTATGAAGTCCGTGGCAAACAACTGGGCATTATTGGCTATGGGGCGATTGGCTCGCAGTTGTCGGTTCTGGCCGAGGCCCTTGGCATGCGTGTCTCGTTCTTTGATACCGCATCCAAACTGCCACTGGGCAACGCTCAGCAAATTGCTGACCTGCACAGCTTGCTGGGGCAGTCCGACATTGTGACGCTGCATGTGCCGGAAACAGCATCGACCAAAAACATGATCGGCCCGGCGGAACTGGCCGCCATGAAACCCGGCGCCGTGCTGATCAATGCGGCACGCGGTACGGTGGTGGATATTGATGCACTGGCGGCAGTGCTGGAGCGCAAACACCTGGCCGGGGCGGCCATTGATGTGTTCCCGGTGGAGCCCAAGGACAACAAGGAAGAGTTTGCCTCGCCCTTGCGCCAGTTTGATAACGTCATCCTGACCCCGCATATTGGCGGTTCTACGGTAGAGGCCCAGGCCAATATCGGGATTGAAGTGGCCGAAAAGCTGGTCAAGTACTCTGACAACGGCACCACCACGTCGTCCGTCAATTTCCCGGAAGTGGCCTTGCCGCAGCAGGCCAGCAAACGGCGCGTGCTGCATGTTCACCGCAATATTCCGGGGGTGCTGTCGGCCATCAACAGCGTGTTGTCGGCAGATCAAATCAACATTGCCGCGCAGTATCTGCAAACCAATGCAGAGATCGGTTACGTGGTGATTGATGTGGATTCAGACTACAGCGATACCGCACTGAAGAAGCTTTCTGGCGTGGAAGGCACCATCCGCCTGCGTTTGTTGTTCTGACCCCGTAGCCCGGATGAAGCCGCAGGCGGGAATCCGGGGTGGCACCGCCTGCAACTTCTTGCAGACACGGCAACCCCGGATTCCCGGCCTTGCAGGCCTTCATCCGGGCTACTGCGGCGGGCGGTCAATCGCGGCCAGGCAGCACGCCCCGATAGCGCATGCGCCGGGCAAACAGGTGATCGGGCACGCCCGGTGCGGCAAAGGAACGGGTGCCGATCGGCACAAACCCCAGTTTGCGGTACAGCGCCGTGGCACTGGTGTTGCTCACCAGCACATCCAGAATGATGTCCTGACCTTTGCGCACCGGCAGCGCGCCATGGTGCAGTGCATGCGCAAACAGCGCGGCAAATACGCCTTGCCGACGCCATTGCGGCGTAGTGGCGCAGTGGGCGATCAGGGTCTGGTCTTGCTGCGGCACCGGCACTTCCCGTTGCAAAACAAGGCCGCGCCGCAAGATGCTGCCGGTTTGGCGCCAGCCAAATTGTTGCATCAATTGCGCCGCCAGATACGGGCCGTTCAACAAGCCACCACGGCCATCCTGCACACCCATGACCGCGACCGGCTGATCGGCCAGGGTGGCTACCCGCAAATGCTGCCAGGAAAAATGCCCCATCGGTTCGCCCAGGGCATGCTGCAAAAACGCAATGACGTCTGCCGGCGGCGTATCAAACAGCCAGGCAAATTCGGTGCTCGCCGCGTCGTGAATCAAGGGAGCCAGCACGGCGGCATCGCCCGCTGAGGCCTGCCGGAAACCCAGGGTGGATAAATCCAGTGGGGTCAGGGCGCTGGCATCCGGGTAGGCAATGGCTGTACTCACAGCGCCAGCTCCGGCCGCACAAAGCGGACATCCACCGCCGTGTTGCAGCTCACCGCCCAGTACAACTGATCTGGCAAGAGACCGCCGTGATGAGAGGGCTGCGGGTTGGTGACGTATTCGTGCATGGCAGGTGCGCCATAGACATGCTGGCGCAGACCGCCTTTGTAGGCCGCCTCGCGCAGGGTCCAGAGCCGGTAAAAGCGCTCGCTCTGGCTGGCTGCATCGGCGGATGCCACCCAGGCCAGATCAGCCTCATCACAGGCGTGGCGCGCCAGGGCCAGCACTTTGCGCGGGCGGGCCTGTTCCAGATCCAGACCCAATTGCAAACCAGCGGCATGCGCCACGGCGACGCCTAACCAGGATGCCGTGTGGGAGATCGACATGGCCAGCGTGGGCCAGCCGGCAAAACAGGGGCTGGCTTCCTCACGCTCGATCAGATCAGCCAGTTGCAGCGCAGGGCTGGCCACCGTGCGGGCGATGTGCAGCAACAGCAGCCGGCCTAACATGAGTTGTCGCTGACGCGGGACATGACTGATTTGCGCCAGTCGCGCACGGGTGGCGTCAGACCAGGGCAGCGCCAGCAAGGCGTCATCCGGCAGGGTGTGGATATCCTGGAAAAGGGCGATGGTCACAACAGGCATGGTTGGCAGTTTACACGCTGCCTGGCGGTCACGGCCTATGCACAAAAAAAGAGGCCCACCCCATATGGGGCGGGCTTACGTGGGTACTGGGGGGGTAGCACCCATCGTCAGACCCACGCTGGCAACCATTGCGGTCAACCAGCGCAGAGTCAGTCGGTCACGGGAGATAGAGCCTTAGCGAGTGAGACTCTGTGGCGAGCTGGCCGGCGGATTATCCGCACCGGTAGAGGTACCAGAGGTACCGGCTGCATAGGCAGTTGCGCCCAGCAAAACGGTACCGGCGATCAGCGCGACATTCACGAGAGTTTTACGGATTTGCATCGTGTACTCCTTTCCAGTGGTTAAAACGAAAACCTCAAAACTTGGGAGGTAAGGGAGTTAATGCAAGGGTCGTGCCAGCTTTGTTAAAGCCAACAATATCAAGGGTTTGCGAGGACCCCCTCTGAAATCGTCAGAGATGAGGGGGCAAAAGCGGGGTAAATCGTCGTGAAATCCCGACGCTGCCCGCCTGTCAAACCCGGCAAAGCCACGGTTTGACGTGCGTTGCAGCGCAATATGGGCGTCGCCATCAAGCGACACCCTCCCCGCCTTGGCGGAACAGGCCCGGATTAAGGCCGTGTTTTTGCAACAGGCGGTAGAACTCCGTGCGGTTGCGACCGGCTATCCTTGCGGCATCGGTGACATTGCCGTCGGCCACTTTCAACAGTTGGGTGAGGTAATCACGCTCGAAGCGGGATTTGGCGTCGTTGTAGTTCAAGATGCCCTGCGCCGGCAGGCGCAAGGCCCGCTGCACCAGCGACAACGGAATGATTGGCGCCGTCGCCAGTGCGCAGACTTGTTCCACCACGTTGTAAAGCTGGCGCACATTGCCCGGCCACGCCGCCGAGACCAGCGCTTCTACCGCGTCTGGCGCATAGCCCGTCACCGCCTTGTTGTAGCGTGCGGCAATCTGGGTCAGGAAGTGGCTGGCCAAAAGGGCAATGTCCTCGCGCCGGGCCGACAAAGGCGGCAGCGTCAGCGACACGACGTTGAGCCGGTAGTACAAATCTTCGCGGAACTGGCCAGCGGCAATGGCTGCGTCCAGATCGCGGTGCGTGGCAGAGATAATGCGCACATCGACCGCCACGGGTTCACTGGCCCCGACCGGGCGCACGGCTTTTTCCTGCAGCACGCGCAAGAGTTTGACTTGCAAGGGCAAGGGCATGTCGCCAATTTCATCCAGCAGCAGGGTGCCGCCATTGGCCGCCTGGAACAAACCCCGGTGATTGGCCAGCGCGCCGGTAAACGCACCCTTGATGTGGCCGAACAGTTCGGACTCCAGCAGTTGCTCCGGAATGGCCCCACAGTTCACCGCCACAAACGGGCCCCGCCCGCGTGGACTGGCCCGGTGCAGCGCGCGGGCCAGCACTTCTTTGCCGCTGCCGCTCTCGCCCTGGATCAGCACGCTGGCATCGCTGGCGGCCACCAGCCGCGCCTCGCCCAGCAGTTCTTCCATGATCTGGCTACGGCTGATCATGCCAGAGCGCCAGTCTTGATCGACCTGTTGCGGGGTATGCCCGGTGGAGGACGTCAGATTGAGCGCCTGGGCAATTTTCTCCAGCAATACATGGGCGTCAAACGGCTTGGTCAGATAACAGAACACACCACGCTGCATGGCCTCGACCGCATCCGGAATGGTGCCGTGGGCGGTCAGCAGAATCACTGGCAAACCAGGGTGGCGCTGGCGGACTTCTTCAAACAGCGCCATGCCATCCTGACCGGGCAGACGGACGTCGCTGATCACCAGCTGTGGGCATTCCACGGCGATCTGCGCCAGGGCTTGTTCAGCCGAAGCCACGGTGGTGGCCCGATAGCCGCCAGCCTCCAGCCGCAGCGCCATCAGGCGCAGCATGTCAGCGTCGTCGTCCACAAACAAAAGGTGCGGCTTTTCCATGTTTTATTCCTTGCGGGCCGGTGCAGGTGCGGAAGCCTTGTCTCCGGCCATGTCTTTCTCGATATTCTTGAGTGCATCCAGCTGCGCCTTGAGCTGATCGGCGCGGCGCTGGGCCTCTTTGTTGGCAGCAGATTGCTTGTCCAGTTGGTCTTCCAGCTTGCGGCGATCATTCCATTGCTGACTCAAGAGCTGCGCGGCAGTGCGCAAGCCGCTGTCTGCACGCGCCGCCGTATCGGCCAGCGTAATGGCGCGGGCCAGATCAGGCGCGTTGCGGGTTTGCGCCAGCAAGATCCCTTGCTTGAGCATGGTTTCCGGGGTTTGCGGGCCGGCCGCCAGTTCAGCCGCGCGCCGAGTCAGGTCCGCCACCGGCAGGTTACGAATCTGACCGTAGTAGTCGATCAGCAAACGCACGGGGTCAGGCGGCGGTGGTGTGGGTTCCGGCGTGGGTGCGGGAGTGGGGGTCACGACGACGGGTAGAGGCGCATGGCGCAGACCCCAGCCTTGCGCGCACCCGCCCAGCGCGGCGAGGGTCAACAGCAGCGCCGGCCAGAAAGAGAAACGGGGTTTAATGCGATTCATCGGGTAATGTAATCCTGAAACGGGCGCCTGGGCCCGCCGCGACAAGTTCAACGAGGCCACCATGCGCCTCGACGAGTTCGCGCACAATGGATAATCCAATGCCGTGACCGGGCGAGGCTACGGCCGGCTGGCCCCCACCCCGGTAAAACGGCTCAAAGATGCGTGCGGCTTCCGCAGCCGGAATACCCGGCCCCTCATCCGCACATTCAATAATGGTGTCGCCATCTGCCTGCATGCAGGTCAGTGCCACTGTGCCCCCATCCGGACTGAAACGGATGGCGTTGGATAACAGATTACCCACCACCATCGACAGCTTTTCGCCATCTGCGGTGATCACGGCGTTGGGGCCGGTCACGCTCACCGTCAGGTTGCGCGCCTGCCATTGCAGTTTCTGGCCTTCCACCGTGTTTTCAAGCACTTCTCGCACATCGACCGCCGCGCGGGTCAAGCGCCGGGCTTGCCAGGCAATGGTCTGATAGCGCAACAGGTCTTCAATACGCGCCTGCAGCGTCAGCACGTTTTGCTGGAGTATGCCGGTAATCTCGCGCTGGCGCGGCTCCAGCGGGCCGATGATGCCTTCGTCCAGCAGCGCGACCCCTTCCCGCAGGGCAGCCAGCGGGGTTTTAAGTTCGTGCGAAACATGATGCAGCACTCGGGTTTTTTCTTCGTCAGACGACAACAGCCGGCGGCGCAACCAATCCAGTTGCACCCCCAACTGCCGCAAATCCCCCGGCCCTGCAATGACGACCGGATCGGCCAACCGGTTCTCACCCAACTGATGAATGGCATCTGCCACGCGCCGCAACGGCCGCGCAAAACCAAAGTGCCACGCCACGATCAACACAATGGCAATGCCACCCACGGCGATCAGTTGCCACATCAGCAGCGTGCGCTGGCGATCAAGTTCGTGCAAAAACGAGTCATTGCGACTGGCGATGCCGCTGCGCACATCCAGCGCAATCTCGTCATTGAGTTCACGCAGATGCGCCAGTTGGGCAAACAAAAAGCGCTGCTGCTTCTGGGCTTCGTCAAACGAACGCGCCAGCACCGCGCCTGCAGTCTCCGAGGTATCCAGCCATTCGTTGAACACCGGCTGATGCAGGCCAGAGTTGGCCTTGACCGCGCGCAGGGCGCTTTGTGCCTCTTTCCAGGCATCCATATAACGGTCACGGAAGGTGGTGTCGTTCAGGATCAGGAACTGGCGGGCGCTACGCTCCATGGTCAGCGTGCGCTCTTGCAGGCGCTGCGCTTGCTCGGTGAGCGTGGCGGCACTTTGCGCGGCACTGCGGCTCTGGCGCCCCAGACTTTCCATCATCCACAAGGCGTTGACCGAGGTGGCCCCCAACAGCGCCACCGTGGTCAAAAACAGGGTTACGGACCAGAACCCCAATGATTGCGGAAACAGTTTCAGCATGAACAAGGCTCCGCCAGGACTACCCTGGCATCTGGTGTTGCACCGGCGAATGGTCCCGCCGTCAAGCCCCGCCCCGTCTGGCTTTGCGCCAATTTGACCGTCATTGCGGCCGCTGCCTGACGCAAAAAACGCGCGACACCGGTCCGCTTTTTGTTCTTTAATCGTAAAACTTCGGGCCCGTCTGCGGCCCGTCTACCTTGTCCTGGTTTGCGGGGCTGCACCGCCGACCATCCGCGCTTTTGCACTTGCCGGGGCCCGTGTGCCCCGGTGTCCTGGTGGCCAACCCGGCCCGAATCCAACCGTGGAGCCTGGCATGCAAGACCTGGATTTTTTGCCATCCTTTCCCTTTGAATTCAATGTAGTCGCTCTTTTCGGCATTTTGCTGGTTGCCGCTTTTGTCGGCGGCGGTGCCGTGCATAAATCCGGCTTTTTGCCGCGCATCACCGGCTTTACCCTGGTGGGCATGCTGTTGGGTAACAGTGGCCTGGAGATCATCGACAGCGCCACCGTGCTCAAGTTGCGACCTTTGCTGGATATTGCGTTGGGCGTGGTGTTATTCGAGTTCGGCCAGCGGCTGGATTTTAAATGGTGGAGGCAAGATCGCTGGCTTGCAGTCAGTTGCATCACTGAAAGCATTCTGGGTTTTGCGCTTGCGTTCGGCGCGCTCCTGTATCTGGGTCAGCCCCCGCTGCTCTCTGGCATGGCGGCGGCGATTGGTATTTCCACCTCGCCGGCCGTGTTATGGATGATTGCGCGCGATACCCATGCCGAAGGCCAGTTGACCGACCGGGCCATGAATCTGGTGGCGGCCAATGGCGTGATCGCCTTCATCACGGTCTCCATGTTGCTGGCGTTTTTGCACCTGGATCAGGGCGCGCCGTGGCGACTGGCCTTGCTGCACCCTTTGTGGGTGGTGGCAGGCTCAATTCTGCTGGGTTTTGTCGGTGCGCGCAGCACGCTCTGGCTGGTCGGCCTGACCTCCAGGACCAGCGACAGCCGGCAAGCCGTGGTGCTGGGCATGGTCATGACCGCCATTGGCTTTGCCTCCGTACTGCATTTTTCGGTACTGATCACGCTGCTGGTGTTTGGCGTGTTCATCAAGAACATGGACCACGAACACCGTGTCGCAGCGGTCGATACCGGGCGTTATGCCTCTTTGTTCCTGGCCGTGCTGTTTGTCATCACCGGCGCCAGTTTGTCCTGGCACACCTTGATGCTGGGCGGTCTGGCCGCGCTGGTGTTTACCCTGGCGCGCTTTGTCGGCAAGTTTCTGGGCGTGCTGCTGATCTCGCCCTTCTCTGGCCTTGGCATCCAGAAATCCGCCTGGCTGGGTCTGGTGCTCCTGCCGGTCTCTGGCACGGCGCTGGTCCTGGCAGAAGACGTAGCCCGCCTGTACCCGCAATTTGGCGAGACGCTGCGGGCCATTGTGCTGGGCTCGGTGGCCCTGCTGGAGTTGATTGGGCCCATTGTCACCCAACTGGCGTTGCGCATGGCGCGGGAAACCCGCCAGAACTGAACGGCTAGCCGGGCCAAAGGAACGAAACCGGCCTGCGGCCAATCCAACCAGCCCGCACCGCCACAACGAGTGTGCCGGCAGGAGAAGCAACATGGACGAGATGGATTTCCAAGCCTCGCCCCGGATGTCCATGGGGGTAGAACTGGAATTGCAGGTGCTCAATACCCGCGATTACAACCTGACCCGCGGTGCGCCTGATCTGCTGCGATTGCTCGGCAAAACGCCGTATAAAGACCTGATCAAGCCAGAAATTGCGCAAAGCATGATCGAGCTCAATTCCTCCATCCACCACCGCTACGATGAGCTTTTGCAAGAGCTGCAAGACCTGCGCGATGAAGTCACCCGCCAGTGCGGCAAGCTGAACCTGGCCGTGGCCGGTGGCGGCACGCATGCCTTCCACCAGTGGAGCGAGCAGCGCATCTTTGACATGCCCCGCTTTCATCAGCTCTCTGAGTTGTACGGTTATCTGGCCAAGCAGTTTGTGGTGTTCGGGCAGCACGTGCATCTGGGCTGCCCCAATGGCGACGATGCCGTCTATCTGGTGCACATGCTGTCCCGGCATATCCCGCACTTTATTGTGCTGTCGGGCTCGTCGCCGTTCTCTCAGGGTGAAGACACGGCGTTTCACACCGCCCGCCTGAATGCCATCAACGCCTTCCCGCTCTCCGGCCACATGCCTTTTGTCCAGAGCTGGGCCGAATTCCGCACTTTTTTTGAGCGCATGAAACAGTTTGGCGTGGTCAGCAGCATGAAGGACTTTTACTGGGATATCCGCCCCAAACCGGGTTACGGCACGGTGGAACTACGGATTTGCGATACCCCGCTGACCGTCGGCAAAGCTGCCGCCCTGGCCGCCTATGCCCAGGCGCTGGGCCAGTACTACCTGACCGAGCGACCATTCCAGCCGTCGTCCGACGTCTACGAGCTGTACACCTATAACCGATTCCAGGCGTGCCGCTTTGGCGCGCAAGGCAATCTGATCGACCCCTACACCGGCCAGCACACCGATATTGCCAGCGATATCCTCGCCTCATTGCAACGGGTAATGCCCTATGCCGAACAACTGCAAGGCCAGGCCGGGCTGAAAGTATTGCAGCGGGAAATCGAAGAGAACGCCTCTGACACGCGCTGGCTGCGCGACACGATGGCGAAGGAACAATCCATCAACGACGTAGTACGCCACCAGGCCCGCCGCTGGATGACACCAGCTAGTTAACCCCTGCAGGGCGGATGCGGCGCGGCCCCTTGGTGGGTATCCCCACAAAGCCACTTGATGCATCAGATGTCAGTTGCAGTGGGGCTGGAAACGGCCTGCCATCTTGCGAGCCACGACAAGCGTTGAACATCGTTCTTGCCAGCATCGCCACCCCGGATTCCCGCTTCGCTTCATCCGGGCTACGGAACTGGTGGGTTGCTGCGCGAACCCACCCTACGATATTGACCAGGTCCACCTCCGCGTCATTCCGGCGAACGCCGGAATCCACGGGCCGCCGCAGGTGGCCTTTGCGAAAAAGAACCACCTCGTCGCCCGGATGAAGCGTGGTTCACAACAAGGACAAACTCATCGGTCCGGTTTGCGGGTGGTCGGCGTACCGCACCCCAATCCCCAACAAGCGCACCGGTTTGCCACCGCGCGGCCAGGCTTGTGCCAGCAACTGCGCAAAGATTTCTGCGGTGGGCTGATGGCACACACACTCCATCGTGGTCTGGGTGAAGTCATGATATTTGATCTTCACAAAGCTCTTGTGCGGCGGTTCCTCTGCGCCAGAACGCGCAAAGCGCCGGCCAAAATCTTCCAGCAACGCCGGCAGTTTTTCCATGCACGCGGCCAGATCGGGCAGATCCTGGTTATAGGTGTACTCCACCGACAGCGACTTGCGGCGACCGTCCCGTTCCACCGGCCGCTCATCCAGCCCCCGGCATTGCTTGTGCAGCGACGCCCCGAACTTGCCAAAGGTGGCAACCAGTTTTTCCAGCGGCCAGGTTTGCAGGTCCGCACAGGTCATCGCCCCCATGCGGTTGATTTTGGCGGCGGTAACCTTGCCCACGCCCCATAACCTGGCCACCGGCAAATCGCGGATGAACTCGTGCACCTGTTCTGGCCGCACCACAAACTGACCGTTGGGCTTGTTCCAGTCGCTAGCGATCTTGGCCAGCAGTTTGTTGGCGGCAATGCCGGCGCTGGCGGTAATGCCCACCTCTGCCTCAATGCGGCGGCGGATTTCCTGGGCAATCAGCGTGGCGCTACCCTGAAAATGCGCAGACCCCGTGACGTCCAGATACGCTTCATCCAGCGACAGGGGTTCGATACGGTCAGTAAAATCGGCAAAGATGCGCTGCACCGCGCGGGACGCCTCCCGGTAACGTTCAAACCGTGGTGGCACCAGCACCAGTTGCGGACAACGCTTGAGCGCCGTGGCGGTTGCCATGGCGGAATGAATCCCGAACTTGCGCGCCGGATAGTTGCAGGTGGCCACCACCCCGCGCTGATCCGCCGCCCCGCCAATGGCCAACGGCACATCCCGCAGCGCCGGGTTATCCCGCATTTCTACCGAGGCGTAAAAACAGTCGCAGTCTATGTGGATGATCTTGCGCTGCATGGCGGCAAGGCGGGTTGGGAAAGATGCGCTTATTGTACGATCGTTCTATATGAGGCTCAAGCGCCGCCTGGCCATTCTTTTGGGCACACATGGCATGCGTAGGGTGGATTCGGAGCGCTAGCGACAATCCACCTGGGCGACGGTGGATTACTGCGCGAATCCACCCTACGCGTCACCCCAACGGTATATTTACTTAGCACCGTAGCCCGGATGAAGCGTAGCGGGAATCCGGGGTTGCCATGCGGGCGATAGCGCATTTAGGGGCATTGCCACCCCGGATTCCCGGCCGTTGGCCTTCATCCGGGCTACGAGGGGCTGTGCGTAGGGTGGATTCGGAGCGCTAGCGACAATCCACCTGGGCGACGGTGGGTTGCTGCGCGAATCCACCCTACGTGTCACCCCAACGGCATATTTACTTAGCACCGTAGCCCGGATGAAGCGCAGCGGGAATCCGGGGTTGCCATGCGGGCGATAGCGCATTTACGGGCATTGCCACCCCGGATTCCCGGCCTGCGGCCTTCATCCGGGCTACGAGGGGCTGTGCGTAGGGTGGATTCGGAGCGCTAGCGACAATCCACCTGGGCGATGGTGGATTGCTGCGCGAATCCACCCTACGAGTCACCCCAACGGCATATTTACTTAGGCGGCGGTTTTTGTCTGTGGTCAAATGTGCGGGTGATTGCGTAAGGTTCGGATGCAAATCGGATTAGTCCGATGTGGGAGGGCCGAACCGCCTGGCAAGATGGCTTCGTCGCGTTCAATAGCGTGACCAGGGTTTCGCAGCCCTGCGGCAACAGACCGATGGTTGCAATCACACTTGATGTGATCTCCAATCCATCGGCACTTGGTACGCCTGTATCTATGGCGGGCCGAGTGGGGAGACCGTAAGGTCTGCCGGTTTTCTCTGTTCCCGGTCTGCGAACCCTGCTCGGTTCCGCCACCCCGTTTCGCAGCGCGGGTGGTGGCTATCTGTCTAGTCCGAACAGAGGTCATTCAATGCACCACCCTCAAGGCACACCCGCGCCTCCGTTGCGCAATCCCCAAATCACTTTCGATTCACTCGTTCCCACCGTGATGACGCTGATCACATTCATCCTGTTGTTTGGAGGTGAACCATGATTGCCGCCCTCTCTTCAGACCTCACCCTGTTACGCCGCAGTTCCTTGTTGCAGCAAACCGTGGCGCTAAGCGAGGAATTGGCCCTGGATGAAGCCAGCCAGTTGCGCCTTTCACAAAATCTCCACTTGCTGCAAGAGCTGGATAAAACCGTGGAAGACGTGATCAACGAGCATCTCACCCAGCTCTATGCCACCCGCGATGGGCTGGCCTTGTTCCTGACCCTGCTGGAGGAAACCGGGCAACTGGCCCTGCCCAGCCGGGGAGTAAGCGGCATGCTGATGCCGTGGTTTGATGATCTGGATGAGGCCTGCCGCGGGATTGCGGCCTTGTTCTGAGTGTTGAGTCTGGTCAATCAGGGCCACGCAACAACGTGGCCCTTTTGTTTTGGCACGCGGCTATGTTTGAATAGGCGTGTTGCGTTGCAATAAACACCCATTACTGCGGAACCCTCATGAAAACAGCTCTACTCATCCATCACGTGGCGTTTGAAGATGCCGGTTCACTTGAGCCTGAACTGCTGCGCGCGGGTTACAACATTGAACGGTGCGATGCCGCTACCGCCAATCTGGGCTGGATTGACGCGCTGGCGTGGGATCTGGTGGTGCTGCTGGGCGGGCCGATCGGGGTGTATGAACAGCATGATTTTCCGTTCCTGACCGAAGAACTGGCGCTGTTGCGTAAACGTCTGGCGGCGCAACGGCCGACGTTGGGCATTTGCCTGGGTTCGCAACTCATGGCGGCCGCACTGGGCGCGCGAGTGTATCCGGGTAACGAGGGGCAGGAGATTGGCTGGAAGCCGTTGCAGAGCACCGCACACAGCGCAGATTGCCCGGCCATGAACCACTTGTTGTCACCGGCCGTGCCGGTGCTGCATTGGCATGGCGATACGTTTGATTTGCCTGCCGGTGCCCGGCATCTGGCCATGACGGAACAATATGCGCACCAGGCGTTTGGCATTGGCAACTGGGCGCTGGGCGTGCAGTTCCATCCGGAAGTGACCGCACAGGGGCTGGAGCGCTGGTATGTGGGGCACGCCAGTGAACTGGCGCATGCCGGTATCAATGTGTCTGGCCTGCGCCAGACCAGCCAGTTGCACGCCCCGGCGCTGACTCAGGCGGCAGAACGGTTCTGGCGAGACTGGCTGGCGGCGCTGCCGGGTTAAAGCGGCGGCACCACAACAAATATTTAATATGGTTTGCGCTTTGCCTTGGGCGCCGCGCCATCTACAGTGGGCTCTGCACAGACGGTGTGGATGTGGAACCCGCGTCTGGCTCGACAAGAAAACGCACTCAACTTTCACGATACAGGGAGCAATCCAGAACCCAGCCGCGCATCTGAGCGCCGGAGGTGAGTCATGGCTGTTCCCAAATCTGTGGTCATTGCAGTGGCCAATAACGATGTGGCGCAGATTGTCTGGCGTTACACGGAAAAAATCCCCCATTGCCTGGGCTTTGCCGTCCAGCGCAGTCATAGCGCCCAGGGCGACTGGGCCGATCTGCCCTCCTGGGTAGGATTTACCGGGCAAACCAATCCGGGCTGGACCAGCCAGCCGACCTCCGTCTGGCCGATCCAGAAGTTTGAATGGCGCGATCTGACGGCAGAACGCGGTCAGACGTATTACTACCGCATCGTGCCCATGACCGGCACGCCGGATGGCCCGCTTACCCCGCTCACTGCGCAGGCGCTGGTCACGCAGACCCCGGTGACGCTGACGCCACAGCGCGGCGCGTTCCAGACCTTTTTCAACCGGGGCATTCTGTCTACCCAATATGTGGCGCATGCGCTGCCGCAAGGCACCGGCGGCGGCCCCAGCGCGGCAGCGCTCAAAGACCGTATCGATCAGCCCGGCAGCCCGCTGCGCCAGGCGCTGGCCGGCCAGATCATTGAAGGGCTGACGCAATTGCTGGATCGCGCCCGCACGCAGGGCGGCACTTGTTATGCCGCGTTGTATGAACTGAATGATCCGGAGCTGTTGCAAAAGCTGTTGGGCAGCGAAGGCCTGCAACTGATTTTGTCCAACGCCGGCACGGATGACGACACCAACCGGGGGGCGCGGCAAGATTTGCACGACCAGGCCGGTGTCACGGTGATTGACCGCTTTGTCCCCTCGGGCCATATCGGCCACAACAAGTTTTGCGTGTACACCGATCAGGCAGGCAAAGCCCAGGCCGTGCTGCTGGGCAGCACCAACTGGACCGATACCGGCGTGTGCGCCCAATCCAACAACGCCTTGATTGTAGAGAACCCGCAACTGGCCAACGCGTATCTGACGTACTGGCAGCGGCTGGAAGCCGACACCAAAACCGCCGGTGCACGCCAGGGGCCACAGTTGCGGGAAAGCGATATGCAACCGGGGGCCAGCGTAAGTATTGATCAGGCCCATGCCACGGTCTGGTTTTCCCCTAACACGCCGCATGCCCGGGTTAGCCACCCGGCCAATGGCGAGGCGGTGCCGCCAGATCTGGCGGCCGTGTTCGAGCTGATGGATCAGGCACAGCAAGCCATTTTGTTTCTGGAGTTCGAACCCGGTCACCCCAGCGTGGTGGATCACGCGGCGGCCTGCCTGAACAAGAACCCGGGCCTGTTTGTGCGCGGCGCGGTCACCGACCCCGGTGCGGTGGGGGATTTTTCCACCACGCTGATCCATCGCGGCGGCGATGCCACGCAAGTGATTGCCGCCAGCGCCATTGGCGACCAGTTTGCCTTCTGGCAAAAAGAGTTGCTCAAGTCCGCCGGCGGGCACGCCATCATCCACAGCAAGATTGTGGTGATTGACCCGGCGTCGGATCACTGCGTGGTGGTGACGGGCAGCCACAATCAGGGCTATCGGGCGTCTTACAACAACGATGAGAACCTGTTGATTGTGCAAGGACACCGCGAGCTGGCGGCGGCCTACGCCGTCAACATCATGGATGTGTACGACCATTACCGCTTCCGTTCCATCGTCAATCAACAGGGCAGCAATGCGTTCTCTGGTCTGGCCCGTGACGATGCCTGGCAGGACAAATACTTTGATCCGGCCAGCCCCACCCAGAAAGACGATCAAGTCTGGTTTGCCGCCTGATCGCCACCAAGGAAATGCATCATGGCTGAATATTGCATGTTCAAGGGCAAGCTCAAGTTGGGCGTACCCTTTTTGACTGGGTACAAGGGCAATCCGCATTACGCCATCGTGGTCGAAAACGGCGCAGACGAATTTGTGGTGCTGACCAATGTGAAGTCTGACTCTACTTTTCCGGGCGCAGGGGCGGCCGGTTATCACGTGCTGTATACGCTGGAAACAGATTTCCGCCATCCCATGACCACGGCCCTGACCACTCTGGCGCCGGGGCTTTACCGGAGCGGTTTTCCCACGCTCGATTATGTTCACGATCATCAATTGCTGGATTTATCCGGCATGCGGCCGATCTTGCTCGATACCGATACCCAGACCAACGATATCAACGGCTTGCTGGACACCATGCTGCAACTGAACCGTGACGGGCCGGGGCTGGATTACCTTTATCACGGCAGCAGCGGCACAGACCCGCGCAAGGGCTGGCAACCCGTCAAGGATGTCACGGTGTACGGCTTTGGTTTTCTGTTTGAGCCAGAGCAAAACGGGCTGCATGAAACGCATATGAACCAGGGTAACCCGGTGGTGCCACACAATCAGCACATGCCGGATCACTCCAGGGAAAACGGCGTTAACCAGGATGGCGCGGTGATGGTGGAGGTCGACGGCCAGTTTCAAGCGTTGTTTGTCGCCTTCCAGACCCAGTTGATCCCGACCGATGCGCGGGGCTACCCGACGCCGGACGCGCACCGGATTTTGCCTGGCAAGGTTTGAGTGCTGCGGCGCTGAACAAGCGGTGCGGGCACCGTGTTTTTTGGCTTACGCCACCGCAGAGAACGAGGACAAGGATGGCAGATCCGGCTGATAAGCCCCCGCCACTTGCGAGCCCTGGCGCGTGCGCTGGTCAATCTGCGCCTGCGCTTTGGCCTCCATGGCGCTGGCCTGGGCTGCCACTGATAAATCCTGTGAGGACGGGTCCACCGGCGCCAGTGCCGCCGCCTGAATAATCCGCGCTTTGCGCACGGTTTCTTCCGGCGTTCGGCCCTCGCTGACATCCACCTGCACATCGCCCCCGTTAGCGTACTGCTTGCCATCCGGGCCGGTGGTCATGTTGTAGTTGGGGCCACTGACCGCCAGCCCGCCCGCCGCCGCCAGGTGGGCCTGTTCATGCGCGCGGGTGTCTTTGTCGATTTTCTGCAGTTGGTCTACTTGCTGCTGTTGCTGCAAGTTCAGCGGCTGGCCATTGGCACTGCGCGGCGTAGCGGCGTTGCCGCTACTGGTGCTGTTGGCGCTCTGGCCGTTTTGACTGGTGCTTTGGCTGGTGTTCTGGTTGCTGTTCGTGCTGTTGCCAGATTGCTGCGTAGCCGTCCCCGCTTGCGCGGCAGCGCGCACGAGCGTGCTGGCTACAGAGCTGGTCACAGCATTCATGGTAGCGCCAGAAACAGAGAAGTAACTGTATGCGCACCATTTTCTTACTTACCGGGTCAGCGCCGCAAGGATAAGGCGATACGCGGCCTGCACGCGCACTTTCCCCATTTTCCGCCTGCCCTGGTTGGGCCCTTTTGGGGGAAATCCAGTGCGATCAATACCACTCACCCTCATCGATTCCACACAAGTTGTCAGGCTTTCATCAATAAGCAGACAGCACATCACAATAAATAGTACATAACCATCTACTAATATGCAGACCTGCTTGCCGTTCATCCTGCATCAACGGCGGGCACCTCTGCAGCCGCACCTCTCCGCATTGTCTTGTACAAACAAGTATTTCCGTTTTTCTGGATGTATCTGAACGGGCTATGCATGCGGATCAAGGATGGATGGCATCGCCAAACACGCACGTGCTGATTTGTAAGCAAATATCGAAAGGGCAAGTAAGATGACCATCCGGCAACGCATTGTTTTGCTTGTGGTACTGACCTTTGCCGCCATTGCGGCCATTGGCGGTTATGCGGTGGTGCAGTCACGCGCCAACGCGGCAGAGGTACGGCTGGTGACAGAGGGCGTGGTGCCCAGCACCCTGGCCTCGGCCGATCTGATGGCTCGTCTCAAGGACGTGCAACAAACCGTCATGGCGCTGGTCTTTGCCCCGGACGACAACACGGCCACCCAGGCGGCCGATACGCTCAAGGCACAACAGGCGGCATTGAGCCAGAGCCTGCAACAGCAACAACGCCAGGCCAGCAACGACACCCAGATCAAGCTGGTACAACAAGCGCGGCAAAGCATGGCCAATTACTTCGGGGCCATTGAAGACACTCGTAACTTCAAACAGTCTGGCCAGCAGGAAATTGCCGCCGCCACCTTGTTTGCCAGTGTGGCGCAGTACCAGGGCGAGCTGGAACAGATTGTGCAGACCCTGCGGGTAGAGAAGAACCGCAGCAAGGACGCCGCCATTGCCGCGCTGAATCACAACCTGGACCGTACGGTACGGACGGTGAGTGGCGTGACGCTGATCGCCGCCATCTTGCTCAGTGCGGTTGGCCTGTTGCTGTACCGGCAGATTGCCCGCCCGATTGGCCAGATGCAGACCATGATGACCGGCATTGCCGCCAGCCAGGATTTCAGCCAGCGCCTGCCCGCAGATCGCAAAGATGAAATTGGCCGCTCCATGGTGGCGTTCAACGCCATGATCGAACAAATCCAGACCAGTTCTGCGCTGCTGCGCCAGAAAACGGCGGATATCCAGTCCATGCTGCAGCACATGCCGCAGGGGATTTTGACCGTGCAGACCGGCAGCATCATTCACCCGGAATATTCGGCTTATCTGAGCACCATTTTTGAAACCACGGATATTGCTGGCCGCCATGTGATGGATGTGGTGTTCAGCAACACCAACCTGTCTGCCGATGCGCTGGCGCAGGTGGATGCGGTGTGGGGCGCGTGTATTGACGAAGATGCCATGAACTTTGAGTTCAACCAGCATCTGATGGTAGGCGAAGTGGAAAAAACCATGGCCGATGGCCGGGTAAAAGTGCTGGACCTGAACTGGTCGCCCATTACCGACGAGCTGGGCAACACCGCCCGCATGATGCTGTGCGTGCGTGACGTGACCGAACTCAGAAAGCTGGCGCTGGAGGCCAGCGACCAGCGCCGTGAACTGGAGATGATTGGTGAAGTGCTGGCGGTGCGTCAGGACAAATTCCACGACTTCATCATCGGTACGCTGCGCTTTGTGGACGACAACGAAATCCTGATCCGCGAGACCGCAGAGCGGCAAATCGCCGTGGTCGACCAGTTGTTCCGCAACATGCACACCATCAAGGGCAACGCCCGCACTTACGGGCTCAACCACCTGACCAGCGTAGTGCACGAGGCCGAGCAAAGTTACGACAATCTGCGCCAGCCGCAACCGGTGATTGTGTGGGATCAGCAGCAATTGCTGGCCGAGCTGGCCGCTGTACGCGCCGCCGTCACCCATTACGCGCGCATCAATGAAGTGAGCCTGGGCCGCAAGGGTGCAGGCCAGAACACGCCGGCGCCAGATCGCTATGTCATGGTCGACAAAGCCCAGATTCTGGACACGCTGCACCGCCTGGAACACGTCAACACCAACAACCTGCACGAACTGATCGCAGCACGTGACGCCGTACGCAAGACACTGCGCCTGCTGGGCACGGAAACGCTGCCGCATATGTTATCCAGCGTGACCGACTCGCTGCCGGGCCTGGCCCATGAGCTGGACAAAGCCGCACCGCTGGTGGTGTTTGCCGATGAAGGTTATGTCATGCCGGCGCACGCGGGTTATCTCTTGAAAAATGTGTTCATGCACCTGATGCGCAACGCGCTCGACCATGGGCTGGAAGCGCCAGACACGCGCCTGGCCGTGGGCAAGCCCGCGACCGGCACGCTGGCGGTGGGCGTCACGGTGCAGGGCGGCAAGTTGCATATCACGCTGGAAGACGATGGCCGCGGTCTGGCCCTGGGCAAGATCAAGGAAATTGCCGCACACAAGGGCCTGATTGCACCAGATACCCGCCTGAACGACGACGAAACGGCCAATCTGGTGTTCTTGCCGGGTTTCTCTACAGCGCAAAGCGTGACCGAAATCTCTGGCCGGGGCGTGGGCATGGATGCCGTGCGCGACTTCATCAAGCGTGAGCATGGCGACATTGCCATTCGCTTTACAGATCAAGCCGAAGGCGCGCCGTTCCGCCAGTTTGCCACCGTGGTGACCCTGCCCGAGAGCTTTGTGGTGCAGATTGACGCCCCGCTGGCGCGACCGCCTGAACGTGAATCCGTACCGGTCTGAGCGGGTTCCTCATCCTCTTTTACTGACAATTGATCGATTGATCTCTGGAGTTTTCAAATGGCACAAGTCCTGATCGTGGACGATTCAAGCACCGTCCGCACCGAAGTCAGCGAGTTTCTTAAAGCCAGCGGCATGAGCGTGACCGTGGCGGTGGACGGCAAAGACGGGCTGGACAAGCTGCGCGCCGACAGCGGCATCAAGCTGGTGGTCAGCGACGTCAACATGCCCAATATGGATGGCCTGACCATGGCCGAGAAAATCCGTGGCGAACTCAACAACAGCGCGGTGAACATCATCATGTTGACCACGGAAAACAGCCCGGTCATGAAGGAACGCGGCAAGGCGGCCGGCATCAAGGGCTGGATCGTCAAGCCATTCAACGGGGCCTCTGTGGTGGCTACCTTCAAGAAACTGGCAAGCTGAACCTGGATCATTCATGGAAATCGGGTTCTACGCGGCCTTTTTGCTGGCCGGGCTGTTGATTGGCGCTGTGTTTACGGGCTGGCGCGCCCGCCAGCGCCAGCAGGATTTTGACCTGCTGCGCCGCGCACAAGACCGGCGCATCGCCGAACTGGAAAACCGCCCCAATCCGCAAGATGTGGCGCAACAACAGCGTCAGTGGCAGCAAGAGCTGGACACCTTGCACCGCGCGCTGGCCGATGCCGCCAGCGCACGCGCAGCTGATGAACACGCCTGGGCGGGGCGCGAAGCCGCAGCACGCCAGAGCGTGATGGATGAACTGGGACAGCAGTACGCCGCGCGGGCAGCAGAACTGAATGCCACGCTGGCCGAAGAACATGCGCTGTTGCGCCAGGATATTGAATCCTTGCTGGGCATCGTCCAGGTGGTGGAGCGCTGGCACGACGAGTTGCAGGTGATCCTGGTGAATAACCGTGAACTCAAAAGCCAGAACGAAGAGTTTGCCCGCATCGTCAAGAATGTGGTGATGCTGGCCCTGAACGCCGCCATTGAAGCCGCGCGTGCCGGTGAACATGGCCGTGGTTTTGCGGTGGTGGCCGATGGGGTACGCAATCTGGCGCTGACCAGCGCCGACGTGGCCCGGCAGTACCAGCAGAATCTGCACAAGAATGACTTGATCACCACCACCACCTTCCAGGACATGCAGGCCAGCAGCAACATGATCCGCAACGCGGTGTTTGGTTTGCGGGCGGCGGCCGCCAAAATTGATGCCGCCATGGCAACGGCGGGCTGATCATCATGTTTACCCCCGGTGCCATTACTGCCATCAGCCAGCTTTTTGAAAACGCCCTCGCCGAGCACAGTCGCAGCACGCCGGAGGACGATATCCGCGTAGAACGCGCCCAGATCAGCACTACCGCTGCCGGGCATCTGGTCGTGCTGAATATTTCTTCATACCTGTTCCGGATTGTGGCGGTGTTCGAGTTCGGGGCAGATGAAGCCAGCAGCGCACATCTGGGCCGCCTGACCCGCAGCCCGACGCCACAACTGGAAGGCCAGGCGCTGCACGATGCCTGCTCGGAACTCGTCAACATGATTTGCGGTGCGGTGAACCGCAGCTTGTGCACGGGTTTCCGGCATGTGGGCATGTCGACCCCGTTTGTGCTGGAACCCAGTTGCCGCGACTACCTCTCAGGTATCAACCCGGATGAAATCGTCTCTCTGGCGGTTTCGGTCAACAGCCAGATGCAGTTCGGCCTCACGCTGTGTTTCTGCCCGGATCGTTCTGCCCAGGTGGATTTTGTGTTGCCACGTCTGGTGGAAGAAGACACCAGCGCGGGCGAGCTGGAGTTGTTCTGATTCTGTTTTGATTTGTTTGCCCGGAAATCAGGGCGCTCAGTGCCCAGAGGGTATGCATCCCGGCACCATCGACCCCCTTTTTTTCTTACAGAAAATTCTTAAAAAACAGGCGTGAGGCCTTTGCCAGAACCTGCCAGGCCAAATCAACCGGCGACGATCCGGGCTCCCGCGGCCCAGGCCCAAAACACGCCTATGCCGTTTGCAACCCGCAATCCAGGTACATTCTCCTGAAAAATCGTGGTTTTAAAACACACGTGATTAAGGTGAACCAGATGGAGGCACCGCTATTTTTGATGGAAATCTGGCCACGGCATCAAGTCTGTTTTTTTGAGCCAAATCCGATAGTTAACTTTCATTGACCTGCGCAGTATTGCCAGCCTGACGCGTAGAGGCATGACTTTGCAGTAACCCTGTTAGCTGCCGCGCGTCTTTAAATGACCGCAAATCACAGTAAACAGGAGCAGTAAATGAAACAGAACGTCATGGCTTTGGCCATTGTGGGTGCCCTGGCTAGCGCGCATGCCATGAGTGCCGACGATTTCACCGGTTTTTATGTTGGCGGCAAGACGGGTGTGAACCTGTCCCGCGGGTCAGGTGGTGACTTTGATACCACCCAGGAAGCTACAGCGACCGTCGGCGTTGAGGCTGGTTACAACGCGGAAGTCGCCAAAGACATCATCATGGGCGTGGATGCGTTCTATGACTACAACAACAAGACTGACCATGACCTCAAGCAGTATCCTGGTTATTCGGACAAATTCGGTAGCCAGGTCTACGGCGCCGACCTGAAACTGGGTATGCAATTTGACCGCTGGATGCCATATGCCAAGGTCGGCTACGCCTGGGCCAAGGGTACCGGCGAAGAAAACGGCAAGGCTGACGGCATGCACGCCGGCCTGGGCGTCGAATACAAGCTGACCCCGAATCTGGGCCTGACTGGTGAATGGACTGCATCGCGCGCTCGCGATGATGACGGCGCCAAGCTGACCAACAACAACTTCACGGTTGGCCTGAACTACTATTTTGGCGCCCGCAATGAAGCTCCGCTGGTTATGCCGGCCGTCGTGGCCCCGGTGATCCCGAAGCCTGAACCCAAGCCGGAAGCCAAACCGGTGGTCGTGGCCCCGAAATGCAATGACGTGACCACCAGCACCCCGGTGCGTATTGATGGCGCCAGCTTTGCCAACGCATCCTCCAAGCTCAAGGCAGACGCCTACAGCAAGCTCGACACCATTGTGGCTGGCGCCAAAGCCAACCCGGATGTCCGCTTTGAAGTAGCCGGCTTTACCGACAGCCGTGGTAGCGCCAAGCTGAACTCCAAGCTTTCCACCAACCGCGCACTGGCAGTCAAGCAGTACCTGGTTGCTCACGGTATTGATGCCAACCGCATCATCAGCAACGGCTACGGCCCGGAACAACCGGTGGCAGACAATGCCAGCGAAGCCGGCCGCGCCCAGAACCGCCGCGTGGAAATCCGCTTCACCAAAAACGAAACCAGCCAGCGCTGTAACTAAGCTAGCTGATTTTAAAAACCGGGCCTTTGAGCCCGGTTTTTTTTGGTCTTTTTCCGGCGATTTCAACGGTAATGATCTCAGGCTTGCTGCTTTGCAATCTGGCATCTAGTTTGTAAAAGGCGCTGTATGCCGTATCCGGCCTGACCTCATGGCTGTTTATAGACGTCAAACTCGCGCGCTCCGCTCTTGCTTTGCCTGCCTGGCCTTAATCGCTGGATGAATAAAACCGTCTACTAATACGCATAAATGTATAGACAATAGTTGCCAGGTCAAATAACACCTATTTAACTGGGTTCTACGACGGAAAAGCGGTTACATATGGGCAGGTCATTTTTAGGAATATTCCTATGGGAACCCCTGCTCGCAACCTGTTGCTGGTCTCCGGCACTCGTCCCGAAATCATCAAGCTGGCACCGCTGTATCACGCGCTTAAAACGCGCCCGGATACCCGGGTCCAATGGCTGCACACCGGCCAGCATGGTGATATGGCGGAGCAAATCCTGGCCTGCTTTGATATCAAACCGGATATAAAACTGGCACGTCGCGGCAGCACCCTCGCCGAGTTTTCCATTGGCTGCCGCGCCCAACTGGAACAGGTCATGCAAGAGCCCTGGTCGCTGGCCGTGGTACAAGGCGATACAGAAAGCGCCTTTCTGGGCGCGCTGACCGCGTTCTATCACCATGTGCCGGTTGCGCACGTCGAAGCCGGTTTGCGCACCTACAATCCGGCACGCCCCTTCCCCGAAGAAATCCTGCGGCAAATGATTGGCCGGATTGCCCGGTTTCATTTCCCGCCCACAGAACGCGCCCGCGCTGCGCTGCTCAAAGAGAACATTGCCGACAAGCTGATTACGCTGACCGGCAACACCGTGGTCGATGCGCAAAACTGGGTGATCACCCACCGTGGCATTGGCCGCAAGATTGAAGGCCGCGGGCATTTGCTGGTGACCACTCACCGGCGGGAAAACTGGGGGCATGACATCAATGAAGTCTGCTACGCCCTGGCCACCATCGCTGAGCGCCATCCGGAACTGCAGATCCTGTTCCCGGTACATCTGAACCCCGTCGTGCAACAACCGGTGCATGCCATTCTGGGCCACGTGCCCAACGTCAAACTGATCAATCCGCTGGATTACCTGGAGATGCAACAAGCCCTGGCCGATGCCTGGCTGGTGCTGACCGACTCTGGCGGTCTGCAGGAAGAAGCGCCGACTTTCGGCGTGCCACTGCTGGTCCTGCGCGAAGAAACCGAGCGGCCCGAGGCCCTGGAAGCCGGTTGCGCACAACTGGTCGGCACCCAACGGGCCAAAGTCGTCGATACAGTCGAAGCCCTCTGGCAAAACCAGGACGCCTGGCAGGCTATGGCGCGCGCCGGCAACCCGTTTGGTGATGGCAAAGCGTGCGAACGCATCATCGCCACGCTGGAACGTGATCTGGCCTGAGCACGGGGTAAACCATGTCACTGCTGGATCTCTTTTCCACCTATCTGTACGGGCTCAAGCTGATCGCCATTACGGTGGCGGTCATGATGCTGGTCAGCGGCGTCGATGATCTGTTTATTGACGTCGTGTACTGGTGTCGCCGCTTCTGGCGCTGGGTAACGATCTACCGCGAGCACCAGCGGCTGGATTATCTGGCGTTGTATGAGCCGGACGAAAAACCGCTGGCCATCATGGTGCCGGCCTGGCAAGAGACGGGCGTGATCGGCAAGATGGCGGAGCTGGCGGCCACCACGCTGGATTACGAGAACTACCACATCTTTGTCGGCACCTACCCCAACGACCCGGATACCCAGCGGGATGTAGATGAGGTCTGCGCGCGCTTTCCCAATGTCCACAAAGTGGTATGCGCCCGGCCCGGCCCGACCAGCAAGGCCGATTGCCTGAACAATGTGCTGGACGCCATCTTGCAGTTTGAACGCCGCGCCAGTTTTGAATTTGCCGGGTTTATTCTGCACGATGCTGAAGACGTGATTTCAGATATGGAATTGCGGCTCTTCAACTACCTGGTCGGCCGCAAAGACCTGATCCAGATTCCGGTTTATCCGTTTGAGCGGCACTGGACCAACTTTACCAGCCTGTCTTATCTGGACGAGTTTGCCGAACTGCACGGCAAAGATGTTCCGGTGCGCGAAGCCGTGGCCGGGCAAGTCCCCAGCGCCGGTGTCGGCACGTGTTTCAGCCGCCGCGCCGTGATTGCCCTGTTGGCAGAAGGCGATGGCATTGCTTTTGATGTGCAAAGCCTGACCGAAGACTATGACATTGGCTTCAGGCTCAAAGCCAAGGGCATGGAAGAAGTGTTTGTGCGCTTCCCGGTCTTGCGGGACGACAAACAGCCTGGGCTGGCCCGCCGTTTACTGGGGCAGACCGCGCGGGATTCCAGCGTGATCTGTGTACGCGAGTATTTTCCGGACACGCTGCACACAGCCGTACGGCAAAAGTCGCGCTGGATCATCGGCATTGTCTACCAGGGGTTCAAGACCCATGGCTGGACCCGCAATATGACGCTCAACTACTTTCTGTGGCGTGACCGTAAAGGCGCCATCAGTAACTTTGTGAGCTTTATTGCGTCGCTGATCCTGATCCAGCTCTCCGCGCTGTGGCTGTACCAGCATTACTGGCCGGATGCCTACCGCTTTTTGTCCATCTTTGAGGGTGATCGCTGGCTGGTCTTGCTGCTGTGGATCAACTTCTTTCTGATGGCCAACCGCATGTTGCAGCGGATCATCTTTGTCAGCGCCTATTACGGCATCGGCCAGGGCTTGATGGCGATTCCGCGCCTGTTCTGGGGCAACATCATCAACTTCCTGGCCAACTGGCGGGCGCTGTCCCAGATCATTGCGCAGGGCGATCCGCGCCGGGTGGCATGGGACAAAACCACGCATGATTTCCCCAGCGTCGGCGGAGAGAACCGGGCTCGCCGTCCGCTAGGCAGCATCCTGATCGAACAGCAGGCCATCACCGAGGCGCAACTGGCGGACGCCCTGCCGCGTCACCGGGCCGACGGCCTCAAGCTGGGAAGCTGGCTGGTCCACAAGGGCTTGATCAGTGCCGAACAACTGGCCCAGGCTGTGGCGATGCAAAGTCATGTCACCGTAGAAGCGGTCGACGCCTGGCAACTCAAACCCGCCTTGATCAAGACCATTCCCGCCAGCGTGGCGCTGCATTACGCCATTTTGCCGCTGCGTGAAGAAGGCAAGACGCTGGTGGTTGCCAGTGAATCAGACATCGACCCGGTATCGCTGGCCGCACTCTCTCGCAAGTTGGCGCGCCCGGTGCGCTACGTCATTGCCCTGCGCGGCGAAGTCACCGTGGGCCTGCGCCACTGGTACGTGCCCTACCACCAGGAAGACCCGCGCGGTTTGCTGGATGCCGCCCTGCGCGCCGGGCTGATCACCGCCGAGCCCGCCAGCCGGTTGTGGCAACGCTATGTCCACCAGCAAGTGCTGTTTGCCGAAATTCTGATGTCGCTGGGCCATATTGATGCTGCCGCGCTCAAGGCGCTGCTGCTGCGGCATGAGCGCACAACGGAGAGCCTGGGCGAGTTCCTCGTCGGCCAGGGGGTGATCCGGGCCGAAGTGCTGCAACAGGCGCTGCATCTGCAACATGAATTGCAATCCACCATGCCCGCCTTGTTGATTGAAGCCGGCATCAATGCTTCCAGTCTTGAACAGCTACGCTCTACCGCCGCATGAAAACCAGACTCAGACTCCTGCCCGCACTGCTTGCCCTGGCCCTGGCCGGCCCGACACTGGCCGCGCCAGAAGCTGCCCAGCATATTGATCTGGGCAGTGAGGTGAGCGGTTACCGTCGTTTCATCATTTACCCGCACTTGCAAAAAGCATTCAGTTTGCAGCAACGCGGCGATTTTAACGGCGCGATCACCGAATTTGATGCTGCGCTGAAACTGGCCCCGGATAACGCCACCCTGGCGCTTTATCTGGCCGAAGCCTACCAGCGCAATGGCCAACCCGATCAAGCCATGACGGTGCTGACGCGCGCACAGAAAGTATCCCCGCGTGATGCGCGCATTGTCACTGCACTGGCCGTATTGCAAGGCGAGCAAACCGCCGCCGCAACCCCGCCCGAAACTGCCACACCTGCCGTGCCGCAAGCAGAAACCCCGCCAGCGGCCGTGACCACGGCAGAAGCCACCACGCCCAATATGGTGCCCGCGCCAGCCGGTGGCGATTGCCAGAATGACGCCACCCCGGTGTGCAAGGCCATTGCCGGTAACGCGGCGTTGCGGCTGGGCAAGCTGGCTGACGCACAAAAAGAGCTGGATAACGCAGACTTTGCCGCCGCGCCAGAAGGCATTGCCCTGCGCCATGCGCTGGTTCAACGCGCCATTTATCTGCGCGATACCGAGCGCGCACTCAATCAACTGGCGATTCTGGATACCAGCGGCCAGTTGACGGTGAACGAACGCAGCCAGTGGATCAATCTGTTGCTGGCCCAGGGGCGCTTCAGCGATGCCGAAAAACTGCTGAGCCAGGCCGGCACCACCCGCCCGCGCGATCAACTGGCCTACGCGCAGGCGCTGGCCCAACGCGGCAATGTCGCCAGCCTGGCCCGGTTTCTGGGCGGCAAGAAGCCCCGTTTTCAAAGCCCGGATAACGAACGGCAATGGATGAATCTGCTGCAACAGGCATCTGTCGAGAACAGCACGCTTTTTGCCAGCTACGTGCCGGTATTTGCCATCAACAAACAAGAACAAGCACGCATCATGGTGCCGCTCTTGCTGGGCCAGGGCGATGACAATGGGGCCCAACGCTTGCTGGAGCAACTACCCGCCGGCGACATGCTGCCAGAACGCTTCACGCTGAGCCTGAAAGCCAACCAGCTGGATACCGCCGGCAACCAGGCGCTGACCATGCTGGACCGCGCCGGCGATGATCCGGTATTGCTCGATACGCTGAGCTACCAGTTGATTGCCGCTGGCGGCCAGCAACAGGCAGCCCGTTTATTGCTCAGTGCCTATCCGTTCGACAACGCCCAGCCTGCCCGTCGCAGTATCTTGCTGCAGCGTCTGTCTGGTCTCGTCAACGATGACCCGGCACTGCTCAATGCCGACGACAAGGCCATGCTGGCCAACCCGCTCTCCACGCCGGGCCAGCGCGGCCACCAGGCGGCACTGTTTGCCGGCCTGCAAGATTGCAACAAGGTCCACACGCTGTTGGGTGACCTCTCTACCGGCTACAACCACGACGACTGGATGCGCCTGGGTAACTGTTATATGCCGGATCAACCCGGCCTGGCCCAATACAGTTACCAGCAAGCCCTGCAGCGGGAAAACGATGCCTACAGCCAACGCTCACTGGCCTACGCCGCGTTTGCCACGCAGGACTACCCCGCCGCGTTGAGCGCCTGGCAAGCCATCAAGGTGGATGATCTGATGCCGGCAGAGCTGGTCTCTGCGGCCAATACCGCGCTGGCGGCCGGCGACAAACCTGCCGCCAAAGCCTGGCTGGATGCCTATGAGGAGCGCGGCGCGGTCCGGGATGACGAATACTGGTGGCTACGCGCTCAGGACGCGACCAATCGGGAAGATGAACGCGATGCGCTGGAACGCGCCCTGGCCCAACGCGAAGACGCAAAGTATTACGTGCGCCTCGCGGTGCTGCAAAGCGGCGACAAGCAATATCACGAGGCCGTGGCCTCGTTGAAAAAAGCCGAGGTGCTGGCACCGGACGATACGGACCTGCAAGCCACTCTGGGCTACGCTTACTGGTTTGCCGGCGACGCCCGGCGCTCCCGCGTGGCACTGGAAAACGCCCGCGCGTCTTACCCGGACGACATCGCCATCACCCAGCAACTGGTCTACAGCAGTCAGCGCATGGTCGATAACACCGCCGCCCGTGCCTATGCCCGTGACGTGATCGATTGGTATGAAACCATCCCGTACCCGGAGCGCAGCGACGCTGAGCTGGATGAAGAATTCGGCTTCAAGCGCCTGCATGAAGACCTGGGCCGCCGCTGGAGTTTCTCTGCCGGCGCCTTTGCCGGCACCAACGCGGGGTCTATTGCCAACGCACCGGAACCAGGCAACGCCTACCGCAGTTATTCGCAAGTCGAGGCCGACTACCGCCTGGGCGACCCGGCAATCCGCGATGGCAAAACGCTGGAAGCCTACGCCCGCGTATTTGCCGGCAGCGGCAACGACAACGACAGCTATCAGGCATTGCCCATCTACTCACCCATGCTGGGCACCGGCCTGCGCTGGAAGCCCTTGCGCGACTGGACGTTTTTTCTGGCCGCCGAATACCAGACCCCGCTGGATCGCAGCCGCGATACCGTGTCTGACTTCATGCTCCGCGCCAGCGCATCACTCCTGAATGACGGCAAATACAGCGACGACTGGCATGAATCCGGCACCGGCTGGGTCGCACAGAACCTGTATCTGGACGCCGCGTATTACCTGCATCAAGAACGCACCGCCGCCACCGCCGATTACCGGGTGAGCTATCACCAGAAGATTGAACGCGGCCAGACCATCGAACCATATACCCATGTGCAGTACAACCTGATTGACCAGCACGCCTACAGCCGGGATGTGCGGGCTGGCGTGGGCGCCCGCTGGAACTACTGGTATGGCGAAAAACGCTACGACGCCTACCCCAGCAAGATCAGCGTGGGACTGGAATTCCAGCACGCGTTCAACACCTATCTGAACGAAGACAACACCGTGTTTCTGACTTTTGGAGGACTGTGGTGATGCGTGCCGCCCGACTCGCCCTGCTGGCCTTCTTGAGCCTGCCCGCCGTGGCCCAGGCCATGACCGCCATCTTTTATCAGCCGCAAACCCGCGATCACGACGTGCCGGATGACAACTGGCCTGCCATTTTCAAAAGCGTGCACGACGCAGGCATCGACACCCTGGTGGTGCAGTGGACACAAAACGGCGACGCCTTTAGTACGCCACAAGAAAAAGACTGGCTGGCCGCCCGCATGGCGAACGCCCGCGCCGCCGGGCTCAAACTGGTGGTAGGGCTCAATGGTGATCCGGACTTTTTTATCCGCCAGCAACAACCGGCGCGGATTCTGGATACCTGGTTGCGCAGCCACGCGTACGCCGATGCGACACTGGCGCAATACTGGGTGAAACGGCTGGGCGCAGAAGCGATCAGTGGTTGGTATGTACCGCTGGAAATTGACGATGTGCGCTGGCGCGATACCGAAGCCCGTACCAGCCTGGGTCAATGGCTGGGTCAGTCCAGCCGGCTGATCCGGCACGCGGCCGACAAACCGGTCTACGCCAGCAGTTTCTTTGCCGGGCATATGGCCCCGGATCAGTTTGCCGACCTGATGCGCCAAACTGCGCAGCAAAGTGACGTCAAACTATGGGTGCAGGATGGCGCCGGCACGGGCAAGCTCAACGCGGCCGAGCGTGGCGTGTATCTGCATGCGCTGGCCGATTGCAGCAAACCCGCCGCACAAGGCGTGATTTACGAGATTTTCCGCCAGGTGGGCGCGGACGACGCCTTTCAGGCCGAACGGCGCTCTACGGATGAAGTGCGCAAGCTGTTGCAGCAACGCACGCCATGCCAGGGTGACAGCGTGTTCTTCTCTTTACGCTATCTGCCGTTTGTGAACCTGCCGCACTGACCCCGTAGCCCGGATGGCGCCGGAGGCGGGAATCCGGGCTGACAGGGCTTGCTGAGCACGCCCTGCTATCTCAAAAATGACGGCCATCGGCACACGTCGTTCTTGCCCACGTTGCCACCCCGGATTCCCGCTGCGCTTCATCCGGGCTACGGCGGTCAGAATTCGGTCTGCGCCAGCCAGTCCCGCAAGCGCGCCTGCACGGCAGTCAACTCGTCCCCTGCCACAATGGCAATTTCCTGGGCTTGCGCACGGCTGGCCTCGCGCAGGGTGGGCAAAGACAGGCTGGCCAGCATGGCCTCCGCCCGCATGCCGCCCAGGCTTGAAAGACTGTCGAGCTTGAACAGCGTGGTCAGGCCAACGCCCTTGTCAGCCATGCCAGCGTTGATGGTTTTGGCTTCAATCACATACAAGTGGTTGTTGCACAGGATCACGACGTCGAACTCGTTGGAGACATCATTGGGTAAACGCACCCGCACGCTGGCGGCGGCATCCTGAATCGGCAACTCCCCTGCCAGGACTTCAACCTGGCGCAGCAGCCACCATTCAAACCAGCCGCCCCCCAAAAACTGACGCGCATCAAACTGATCCAGCCGTAACCGCAAATCCGGCAGAATCTGGCACAAGCCGGTGGCGCGCAGGGCCGAGATCAGCGCCGGCTCGTTGGGAATGGGCAAGCGGGTTTCGTGCTCGGCGGTCAGTAGTGAACACACACCGTTGAGCTTGTTGATGAGCTCCGGGTGATCGACCGACAGATGCGCCAGCACGTCCGCCGCGGCATCCATCTGCGCCTTGGGCCGATGCAGCCGGCGGCTACAGGACACAATCCCGATCCCGTACACGGCAAAGTAGCTTTCCAGCGTCAGCCGGTCTTCCACATTGCCATCATCACTGGGCAGGTCATGCGGCGGGTGCGCCAGCCAATGAATCTGGTCGCTGGACGGGTTCACCACAAACGCGGGCACCTGATGCCCCAGCGCCACTTCATGGGCAATCGCACTGTGAATGGGATTGGCGCCAGACAGGTTGAACACATATGGCAACTCGCCGCCGGCAATGATTTCCTTGAGCCGCACGCGAATCGGCTCCGGATGCCAGCCATGCGGGATCGGCATCACCGAGGTATGCAAATTGGCCTCCCGGCACACGCTGGCCATGTAATTGGCGCGCTCGATATGCGTGGCATCCGCCAGCAAGGTGACATTGCGAATCTTGAAACGCTGATCCAGTGCGGGGGTGATCAGATCGGGTTCAGGCGCATCAGCAAATGCAATCAGGTGGCGGTGCATCGGTGTCCTTGGCGGGCTGCGGGGCTGGCGTAGCATATATCGCAAAATGGTTGGATGTCGCTTACACGCTTGCCTGATACGACAAACGATGTACAATCCGCTCCGTTGTCATTGGGGAGTAGCTATCTTCCTGCAGGCTCTGGCCTGCCAGAGAAGAGATCACGTCAACAAACTTGAAGCCCCCGCTTCATGGCGTGATTAGTGACCGGATCCTTCATCCGGTTGCCCGGCGAGACCTTTGGCCACGATGCGCTTTGCCACGCCGGGCAAGCCGTATCGTTGCGCCATTGGTTTATCTTGCTTGCCCGGCCTGCGTTGCTCTCATGCTCCTGACCATCATCCTGTTTTTTGCCTCTGCGCTGGCTATTTACCTGGCCTGTGAATTCTTCGTGAACGGTATCGAATGGTGCGGTCGCCACATGAAGCTGGGCGCCACTGCCGTCGGCACCGTGCTGGCCGCGTTCGGCACCGCCCTGCCCGAAAGCGCCGTCACCTTTACCGCCGTGGTGTTCGGCCAGACCGACAAAGCCCGCGACATTGGCGTGGGTGCCGCCATGGGCGGCCCGCTGGTACTGGCGACCGTGGCCTATGCCGTGGTGGGCGGCGCGCTGTGGCTCAATCGCCGCCGGCTGGGCCGGCCAGACCGTACCGTGCAGGTTGACAGCAAACGTCTGGCGGGCGACCAGTTGGCGTTCCTGTCCATTTTTGTCTTCAAGGTGGCATTGGGTCTGGTGGCGTTTGCCATCAAGCCCTGGCTGGGCGTGTTGTTCCTGGCGGCGTATGCCCTGTATGTGTGGCGGGAAATCACCAACGCCGACACGGCCCCGGAAGAAGAAGAACTGGAAGACCTGAAGATTCGCCCACACAACGCCACCATGGGTTGGGCCGCGCTGCAATCGCTGCTGGCGCTGGGTGTCATTGCCGTGGCGTCGCACACCTTTGTCGCCCAGCTGGAAACGATCGGCGTCGCCTTCGGCATCGCCCCGCACATCGTCGCGCTGCTACTCAGCCCGGTCGCAACCGAACTACCGGAAATCATGAACACGCTGATCTGGGTCCGCCAGGGCAAGGAACGTCTGGCACTGGCCAATATCTCTGGCGCCATGATGATCCAGGCCACCATTCCCAGCGCTTTGGGTATCTTCTTTACCCCTTGGCTATTTGATGCACTGTTGCTGGTCTCCGGCCTGATCACCGGGTTGGCTATCGTCTTTCTGTGGAACATCTTCCGCCGCGGACAGGTGGACTGTAGCCGGCTGGTGATGGTGGGGGGGTTGTACCTGGCGTTTGCGGTGTATGTGGGGGTGCATTTTTATGGGTAAGCGGTGTTGAACAGCGGGGTGTAAGCGCCTTGCGGCGCGGGTTTGAAAGGCGTTTACATACCCGCGGTGGCGGGAGCACGTTACTTTTCTTTGCGTCGCCAGCCTCGGCGGCCCCAAGAAAAGTAACCAAAAGAAAGGCGACCCCAGCCTGGCGGCCCTCCGGGCTGCCCTCAGTCGGTCGGGAGCCTGAGGTCTCCCTCCCTTCTTCGGCGCTGGGCTTTAATGGGGGAGGAAAGTCAAAAGCAACGGCAACGGCAACGGCAACGGCCAATTCAATACGCACCCCACTGACTCGTCATTCCGGCCTTGAGCCGGAATCCAGCTGCGATACATGCATGCCATTCAGGACAATGCAGGATATTCGCGGTCATCCACCGCAAGCAGCCCGTTGGGCTGCGGACTGGATTCCGGCTCAAGGCCGGAATGACGAAGTGGTAGGCAAGATGAGCCATTCTTGCGGGTAGACAGTTTTGTAGGGTGGATTCGGAGTGTAGCGACAATCCACCGCAGGCAGCCCGTTGGGCTGCGGACTGGATTCCGGCTCAAGGTCGGAATGATGAAGTGGTGGGCAGGGTGAGCCATTCTTGCGGGTAGACGGTTTGCGGGGTTGGGGTTGGGGTTGGGGTTGGGGTTGGGGTTGGGGTTGCCGTTGCGGTTGCCGTTGCCGTTGCCGTTGCCGTTGCCGTTGCCGTTGCCGTTGCCGTTGCTTTTGACGTACCTCCCCTCCGGCAGTGCCGAGCATCGCAGCAAAGCGCGGGGTTTCGGCGGAGGGGTGTTTGAGGCCAAAGGCCGAGTTCCTGCCCCTTGGTGGGTACCCCCACAAAGACACAGGCGCACCAGATGGTCGTTGCAGCGGGGCTGGAGCCAGCCGCGCCTTGCGAGAAGCGCAGGGAACCCCCGAGGGGCGCTGTCGCAGGGGTCGCCTTTTCTTTGGTTACTTTCTTTGGGGCCGCCGAGGCTGGCGACCCAAAAGAAAGTACCTTGCTGTCGGGCAACCCCCGACATGTAAACCTCCGCGCCGCAAGGCGCTAACACCCATTGCCCTGGTGGCTTCCCGCTTTCTCAGAAATATCAATACACACCAGGCATGCCGCCGCCGCCTGCACGCAGCAGCCCCTCCCTCCAACAAACTAATCCTTGCACTGCACCATCGAAATTTCTTGTATCCGGCAACCATGCCTTCTAGAAATGTAATCGATTACATTCAACAGAAAAATCCATGCCGCCACGCGCACCGGATGTCCCTCAAACCGTCTCCATCTCCGCCGTTGCGGAGCACGCGGGAGTGTCGGTGGCGACGGTTTCACGGGTGCTCAACGATCAGACCGTGGTCAAACCGGCCACGCGTGACAAGGTCATGGCGTCGGTCAACGCCTTGGGTTATCGCGTTAACGCACTGGCCCGCAATTTGCGCACGGCAGAAAGCCGCTTGCTGCTGACGCTGGTGCCCGATGTCGGCAACCCGTTTTATGCCGAGATCGTGCGCGGCATCGACGCGGTGGCGCGTGAGCACAACTACTTTGTGCTGTTGTGTGATACCGGCGCCGATAGTGGCCGGGAGCAAAGTTATTTTGAATTGCTGGCGCGGCGGCGGGCCGACGGTGCGATCTGCCTGGACCCGGATACCGTGCAGCACGCGTTGATTGAGGCCTCACCGGGATTGCCCTGGGTGGCGTGCTGCGAATTCGACCCGGATGTGGCCGTGCCCTATGTGGGGATTGATAACCGCCGCGCCGCGTATGACGCAGTCACCCATTTGCTGGCACAAGGCCATCGGCACGTGGCGCTGATCAACTCTGATGAAACCTGGCTGTATGCGCGGCAACGCAAGCAAGGCTGGCTGGATGCATTAACCGCCGCCGGGGTGAGTCCAGCCGCCGACTGGTGCGTGAACGTGGCAGGGCTCGATTACGACAGCGGTAACCGGGCGGCCCAGGCGCTGATGCAACGCACGACGCCGCCGACCGCGATTTTTGCGGTGTCAGACACGCTGGCGATCGGCGTGCTGGCCGGTTTGCGGGCAGCCGGAAAACGGGTGCCGCAGGATGTGGCCGTGGTGGGTTTTGACAATATTGCGCTGGCCGCACAGGTAGAACCGGCGCTAACCACCATCGCCCAGCCCATGCGGGAACTGGGGATGACGGGGGCACGGTTGTTGTTGCAGCGACTGGCCCAGCCCGAGGCCACTGTGCCGGGTTTATTGCTGGATCATCAGTTGGTGGTACGACAAAGCAGTCAGGCGATGTAAGCACGCAGATCAACCAGAACGGGCTCAATCATGAGTGTTTCGGTGCGGTTTGATGACATTTACAAGGATTTCGGCCCGGTACGGGTGCTGCACGGCGTGAGCTTTGAGCTACCGCCGGGCCGCATTTATGGCGTACTGGGTGAGAACGGCGCGGGTAAATCCACGCTGATGAAAATCCTCTCTGGCTATGAGCATGCCAGCGCTGGCGAAATCCGCCTGGATGACCGCCTGGTCAGCTTTAAATCATCGCGCCAGGCCGAGGGCGAAGGCGTGGTGCTGATCCACCAGGAGTTCAATCTGGCCGAGCATCTGAGCGTGGCGCAGAACATTTTCCTGGGGCATGAACAGCGCAAAGGCTGGCTGCTGGATGACCGCGCCATGCGCCAGCAAGCCGCCCGATATCTCAAGCAAGTGGGGCTGGTGATCAACCCGGACACCCCGGTGCGCAATCTGATCGTGGCCGAGAAACAACTGGTGGAAATCGCCCGTGCGCTCTCGCGCCACGCCCGCGTGCTGATCATGGATGAGCCCACCGCGACACTCACGCCGACCGAAACCCGGCGCTTGTTTGAACTGATGCGGCAGTTGAAGGCTGACGGGGTCACGCTGGTTTATATCTCGCACAAGCTGGACGAGATTGAAGCCATTACGGACGAGATCGTTGTCATGCGCGACGGCCGCTTTATCACCCGCGCCCCGACCGACAGCCTGACCCGCCAGCAAATGGCCAATTTGATGGTCGGGCGCGAATTGTCAGACATGTTCCCCGAAAAAACGCCGCCCGCGTCCGCTGCACCCGTGGCGCTGGCCGTGAGCGGGCTCAGCGTACCTGGCTGGTCTGCAGACATCTCTTTTACGGTACGGGCGGGTGAAATCCTGGGCTTTGCCGGACTGGTGGGTGCAGGGCGCACCGAGACCTTTGAAGGATTGCTGGGTCTGCGCAAACGCAGTGCGGGTACCGTCAGCATGAGTGGTCAACCGGTCACCCTCAACACGCCGCAACAGGCCGTGAAACTGGGCGTCACCTACCTCAGTGAAGATCGCAAGGGCAAAGGTCTGCATGTCAGCATGGGGCTGGCCCAGAACCTGACCATGCTGATGCTGGAGCACTACGCCCACCCACTACTGGACTTGCAAGCCGAGCGCGCCGCCATGGCACATGCCAAAGACGAGTTCGGCATCCGCACCGGCAATCTGGCCGCGCGGGCGCGCTCATTGTCTGGCGGCAATCAGCAAAAGCTGGCGCTGGCCAAATTCCTGCATCCGGACCCGCGCGTCATCATTCTGGATGAACCCACGCGCGGGGTGGACGTGGGCGCCAAACGGGACATCTACTTCCAGATCCACGCCCTGGCGCAGCAAGGACGCGCGGTGATTGTGATCTCCAGCGAACTGATCGAGCTGATTGGCTTGTGCCACCGCGTGGCGGTGATGCGGGCAGGCCAGTTGCAAACCACGCTGGGTATGGACCAGCTGACTGAAGAGGAATTGATCGCCCATGCAACCGGCACTCACTGACACGCCGCGTCGTTCCGCCCGCTGGCTGGCTCGCATCCAGGCGGTGGGGCCGCTGATCGGGCTCATCATCCTGTGCCTGGCAGGTACGGCGCTGAACCGGGATTTTGCCACCGTGGACAACATGATGAACGTGCTCACCCGCACGGCCTTCATTGGCATCATCGCGGTGGGCATGACCTTTGTGATCATCTCTGGCGGGATCGACCTCTCAGTCGGGTCGATGGCGGCACTGATTGCCGGCAGCATGATTGTGCTGATGAACAAACTGGCAGGCAGCGGCATGGCGCCCATGCTGATTGTGCTGCTGGGAATGGTGCTGGCGCTGATCCTGGGTGCGTTGTTCGGGCTGATGCATGGTTTGCTGATTACCAAGGGTCGAATCGAGCCCTTTATCGTCACGCTGGGCACGCTGGGGATCTTCCGGGCGGTGCTCACCTGGCTGGCCGATGGCGGCGCGCTGACGCTGGATGACTCGCTCAACAATCTGTACGGCCCGGTGTATTACGCCAGCTTGCTGGGAGTACCGGTGCCCATCTGGGTTTTTCTGATCATGGCGGCGGGTGGGGCGTTGATCCTCAACCGCACGGCATTTGGCCGGCATGTACAGGCCATTGGCTCCAACGAACAAGTCGCCCGGTATGCAGCCATCCGCGTGGATGTGGTGAAGATCGTCACCTACATCTTTCTGGGTTTGTGTGTGGGCGTCGCCACCGTCTTGTACGTGCCGCGCCTGGGCTCTGCCACGCCGACCACCGGCCTGTTGTGGGAACTGGAAGCCATTGCCGCCGTGGTCGTCGGCGGTACCGCACTCAAGGGGGGCGAAGGCCGCGTCATTGGTACGGTTATCGGGGCGATTCTGCTTTCCGTCATCAACAACATTCTCAACCTCACCAGCATCATCAGCGTGTACCTGAACGCAGCGGTTCAGGGCGCGGTGATTATCGTTGTGGCGTTCCTGCAAAGGGGGCGCCGCAACGACTAACCGGCGGGCCACGGCTCGCAAGCCAGCACCACCGGCGACTCTGTGCAACACCACAAGGCGCATCGCGCCAGCCAAGAGGAGTAACTGCACCATGAAACGCTTTACCCTGGGATTGAGCGCCGGTGTCCTGGCGCTGGCCGCCCTCATGACGTCACCGGCCCGCGCGGCCGATCCGGTCACATTGGGTGTTTCCATTCCAACGGCCGACCACGGCTTTACCGGCGGCATTGTGTGGTGGGCCAATGAGGCCAAAAAGGATCTGGAAAAAGCCCATCCTGGCTTGAAGATCATCGTCAAAACGGCCGCCAACGCACCAGAACAAGCCAACCAGTTGCAGGATCTGGTGACGGTCAACAAGATCAACGCCCTGGTGATTTTTCCGTATGAATCGGCCTCGCTCACGCAGCCGGTGGCGCAGGTGAAGAAAAAGGGCGTGTATGTCACGGTGGTGGATCGCGGTCTGACTGACACCAGCGCGCAAGATGCCTATGTGGCCGGGGACAACACCGCATTCGGCAAACTGCCGGCCGAGTACATTGCCAAAAAGCTCAATGGCAAAGGCAATATCGTGGCGTTGCGCGGTATTCCGACCACGCTGGATAACGAGCGTTTCGATGCCTTTAGCGGCGTGCTCAAGGCCCACCCGGACATCAAGATTCTGGATGCCAAATACGCCAACTGGAATCGCGACGATGCCTTCAAGGTCACGCAGGATTACCTGACGCGCTTCAAGAATATTGATGCCATCTGGGCGGCGGATGACGATATGGCGGTCGGCGTACTGAAAGCCATCGATCAGGCCAAACGCACGGATATCAAGATCGTGTTTGGTGGCGCGGGTTCCAAAGGCATGGTCAAGACGATTCTGGATGACAGCAACAAACTGATCCAGGCTGATGTCTCGTACTCGCCCAAGTTCATCTACGACGCCGTCAAGCTGACCGCAGAAGCCCGGCTCAAGGGTGAAGCGCTGCCGGCCACCACCATCATTCCATCTGTACTGATTACCAAAGAAAACGCCAAACAGTTTTATTTCCCCAATTCCCCGTTCTGAACGGGGCAATGTGTGGTGCGCGGGGCGCCTGGCGGCCCCGCGTTATCTTGAATATCCAGGACAGCCCATCATGAAAACCATCAAGGGACCGGCGATTTTTCTGGCGCAGTTCATGGGCGATGCGGCGCCATTTGATACCCTGCCGCGCCTGGCACACTGGGCCGCCAGTCTGGGTTACGAGGCCATCCAGGTGCCGGCAGACCCGCGTCTGATCGACCTTGCCACCGCCGCCAGCAGTCAAACCTATTGCGATGACATGGTCGGCATGCTGGCCGGTTACGGGGTGCAGATCTCAGAACTCTCTACGCATCTGCAGGGGCAACTGGTGGCCGTTCACCCCGCCTACGACAGCCTGTTTGATGGCTTTGCCGCCGAACACGTGCGCGGTAATCCGGCGGCCAGAACCGAGTGGGCTATTGAACAACTCAAACTGGCGGCCAAGGCCTCACAACGCTTGGGTTTGAACGCGCATGTGACGTTCTCCGGCGCGCTGGCCTGGCCTTACTTTTATCCGTGGCCGCAGCGGCCAGCCGGATTGGTGGAAACCGCATTTGCCGAACTCGCCCGGCGCTGGCGGCCCATTCTGGATACCTTTGCCGATGCCGGCGTGGACGTCTGCTATGAGCTTCATCCCGGCGAAGACCTGCACGATGGCGTGACCTTCGAGCGGTTTCTGGCCGCCGTGGACCAGCATCCGCGCGCCAACATCCTGTATGACCCCAGCCATATGGTGCTGCAGCAACTCGATTACCTGGCGTTTGTGGATATCTATCACGCGCGCATCAAGGCATTTCATGTGAAAGACGCCGAGTTCCGCCCGGATGGTCGCCAGGGCGTCTACGGCGGTTACAGCGGCTGGGTAGAACGCGCCGGACGTTTTCGCTCTTTGGGCGACGGGCAGATCGACTTTTCCGCGCTTTTTTCAAAAATGGCGCAATACGATTTCCCCGGTTGGGCCGTGCTGGAATGGGAATGCTGCCTGAAACACCCGGAAGTGGGCGCGCGCGAAGGCGCTGCGTTTATCCGCGAACATATCATCCGCGTGGCCAATCGCGCTTTTGACGACTTTGCCGGCAGCGGTGTCGATCAAGCCCAACTGAACACCCTGCTGGGCCTCTGACCCACATCCCAAGGACACAGCATATGACGCAAGCACGTTTGAAACTGGGCATGGTCGGTGGCGGCACTGGCGCATTCATCGGCGCAGTGCACCGCATGGCCGCACGACTGGATGATTGCTACACGCTGGTCGCCGGCGCGTTGTCCGCTGACGCTGACCGCGCCCGGCAAAGCGCCCTCAGCCTGGGGCTGGACCCGGCCCGTAGTTATACAGACTTTCAGCAGATGGCCACGGCCGAAGCAGCGCGTGAAGATGGCATTGATGTGGTCGCCATTGTCACCCCCAATCATTTGCATGCGCCCGTGGCCACAGCGTTTCTGCAGGCCGGCATTCATGTGATCTGCGACAAACCGTTGTCGGTCTCGCTGGATGAAGCCTGGCACTGCAAACGCTGTCACGCCAGCAGCAACGCCTGTTTGCGCTGACGCATACCTACTCCGGCTACCCTATGGTGCGCCATGCCCGGCAACTGGTGGCCAGCGGTGCGCTGGGGGATATCCGGGTGATTCAGGTCGAATACGCGCAAGACTGGTTGTCCGAGCCGCTGGAGCTGACCGACAACAAACAGGCACTGTGGCGGGCAGACCCTTCCCGCGCCGGGCCAGCCGGTTGCCTGGGCGACATCGGCACCCATGCTTATCACCTGGCCGCCTACGTCAGCGGCATGACACCGGAAAGCCTGAGTGCGGAGGCCCACACCTTTGTGCCGGGCCGCCGGCTGGATGATCACGTGCAGGCCATGCTGCGTTATGCCAATGGCGCACGCGGCATGTTGTGGGCCAGCCAGGTGGCAGCGGGCGAAGAAAACGCGCTGCGCCTGCGCATCTACGGCACCAGGGGCGGCATCGCATTTGATCAGCAAAACCCCAATGTGCTGCAACACACCCCTTTGGGCGGCGCCACCCAACAGTTAACGCGGGGCCGGGTAGACAGTGAAGAAGCCCGGCATGCCACCCGCATCCCGCCGGGCCATCCGGAAGGCTATCTGGAAGCCTTTGCCCAGCTTTACCTGGATGCGGCGCTGCAAATCAATGCCATCAACGAGGGTCGGCCCATTCCTGAAACCGCGCGCTTGTTAACGACCGTGGATGATGGCGTTGCCGGTATGCGGTTTATTGCAGCGGTACTGGCCAGCAGCAAAGCCAATGGCCAGTGGACCGGAATCTAACGCCATTTATTTGGCCGCTGGCGCCGGGACCGGCGTTGTACCGTGCCGGGCAGCCCGATCTTCTTTACGCCGCGCATAGCGTTGCGCCAGCACCGCGCAGGTCATCAACTGAATCTGGTGAAACAACATCAGCGGCAGCACGATGGCCCCCACCGCATGGCCAGCAAACAATACGTTGGCAATCGGCACACCGCTGGCGAGGCTCTTTTTGGAGCCGCAGAACACTATGGTGATCTCGTCTTCCTTGTTGAACCCCAGCGTGCGGCTACCCCAGGTGGTGAGGAACAGCACCACCGCCAGCAAGGCGATGTTGATCACGACAATGGCGGCCAGTGCAGACAGCGGTGTGTTGTGCCACAAACCTTGCACCACGGCTTCACTGAATGCGGCGTAGACCACCAGCAGGATCGAGCCCTGATCGACGTACTTGAGCACGGCCTTGTGCTTGTCGACCCAGGTGCCAATCCACTTGCGGGCGATCTGGCCGGCCACAAACGGCACCAGCAGTTGCTCAATAATGCTCAACACTGAGTCGAAAGAAAAACCGGCTTTGCCCGTCCCGCTAATCATCAAGCCGACAATGACCGGCGTGAGGAAAATGCCAAACAGGTTGGAGGCCGAAGCACTGCAAATGGCCGCCGGCACATTGCCGCGCGCCATGGAAGTAAACGCAATGGACGACTGCACGGTAGAGGGCAGTGCACACAAAAACAGAATGCCCAGGTACAGGTCCGGGGTCACCAGCGGCGAAAGCAGCGGTTTGAGCGCCACACCAATGAGCGGGAACATCACAAAGGTAGAGAGCATGACCACGCCGTGCAGCCGCCAGTGCGTCGCGCCCGCCACCACCGCCTCGCGCGAGAGTTTGGCACCGTGCAGAAAGAACAGCAGCCCGATGGCAAAGTTGGTCACCCAGCCAAACGCAACAGCCGTGTGCCCTTGCACCGGCAAGAAGCTGGCAAGGGTCACGGTGGCGATCAGCGCCAGGGTGAAGTTGTCGGGCAGAAAGCGCGGGCGTTTCATGATGCGGATCCGGTTATGCGCGTGGCATTGAAGATTTGACAAGCCATTGAATCAAAAAGGCAGATAAACTACAAATTCATTTATCTGATTAATTCATGATTTGAACGTATGAATGTTTCCCTGCGCCAGTTGCGCGTCTTCCTCGCCGTCGCCGAATACCGCAACTTTAGCCGGGCGGGCGACATCATCGGTCTGACTCAACCGGCGGTGAGCCGGTGTATTCGCGAACTGGAAAGCGAAATCGGCATCCGCCTGCTGGATCGCACCACGCGCGAGGTGCAACTGACGGCGGAAGGGGCAAGCCTGGTGGGTGAGGTGGGCCGGCTGATTGACGAGCTGGAAACCACGCTGCAGGCGGCGCGCAATGTCGGCGAACAACGCTGTGGCCGTGTGCGGGTGGCCAGCAGCCCGACCATCTCGGCCAACCTGATGCCCGCCTGCGTGGCGGACTCACTCCAGCGTTATCCGCACATCTCGCTGGTACTGCATGATCAGGTACAGCGCGCCAATATCATCAGCGTGCTCAACGGCGATGTGGATTTTGGCGTGATCGTCGAACCCCAACAGGTGGAAGAACTGCATACTGAGTCGATCATGGAAGACCCGTTCTGCCTGATCCTGCCACAAACGCACTTGCTGGCCGCCAAAACCAATGTGCACTGGCAAGACCTGGATCGACAGAAACTGGTGCTGCTGGATTACGCCTCCGGCAGCCGGCCGTTGATCGACCAGGCGCTGGCGCGGCAGGAGGTCACCTGTGAAGTGGTACAAGAACTGGGCCACCCCACGACGGTGTTTCACATGCTGCAAACCGGCATCGGCATTGCGGTCATGCCCCGGCTGGCCCTGCCGCTGCCGGCAGATTCCGGCCTGACCGTGCGGCCGCTCACCCCCACCGTCACACGCCACATCATGCTGGCACGGCGGCGTAATCGCTCGCTCTCCCCGGCCGCACAGGTGATATGGCGGTTGATCCGGCAGATGGCGGCAACGTTGTATCCGCCGCAAGCCGGTGCCAGCACGTCTTGAGCGCATGCCAATGTGCTCGGTATACTGGGCCGCTCGGGAGATGGCATGCCTCCCTGAACCGCCCGGCAATCACTGCGGGGCTGATGATGTCTGTTGAATGTTCCGGAATGGAGCTGATCGGCAGGCACGCCTGGCCATCCGGGACATACGCATAACAATATTTGTCCGGATTGCAGATGAAACCTCATTCCCTTACCCATTTTGTTCTTGAGCTGCGCGGCCTGGTGTTTTACAGCGCCAGCTGGACTTTCATGGCCATGATCGTCGGCGCGCTCAGTGGCAGCGCCTCTGCGTTCTTTTTGTGGGCGCTGGATCAATGCACCAACACCCGCCTGGCCCACCCCTGGTTACTGGCTTTGCTCCCCCTGGCGGGTGCTGCGGTTGCCTGGATTTACCTCAAGTACGGTTCCAGCGTGGAGGCCGGCAATAACCTGCTGATCGATGAAATCCATGATCCGCAAAAGATGATCCCCCTGCGCATGGCCCCGTTTGTGCTGGGTGGCACGCTGGTGTCGCATCTGGTCGGGGCATCGGTGGGTCGGGAAGGTACAGCGGTGCAAATGGGCGGTGCGCTTGCCGACCAACTCACCCGCCTTTTCAAACTGACGCCAGAAAACCGCCGCATTCTGTTGATGAGTGGGTTGTCTGCCGGTTTTGCCTCCATTTTTGGTGTGCCCCTGGCGGGCGCCCTGTTCGGGCTGGAAGTGCTGGCGATTGGCCGCTTGCGTTATGAGGCACTGTTCCCGTGCCTGATCGCCGCCGTCGCCGCCGACCAGGTCTGCCTGGCATGGGGTGCGCATCATACGCATTATGTCGCAGGCGTAATCCCGGCCCTCACGGTCTGGACCATGGCAGCCACCTTGATTGCCGGGGCCTTGTTTGGCCTGGCCGGTATGGCGTTTGCGCGCAGCACGCATGCGTTGACTGCCCTGCTCAAGCAGATATTTCCATACTCGCCCCTGCGCGCGCTGGGTGGGGGGGCCGTGTTTGCACTGGTCATGTGGGTAACGCATGCCGAGCGCTATCTGGGTCTGGGCGTGCCGGTGATTGTGGAAGCCTTCCAGCACCCGGTGCTGCCGTGGGATTTTCTGGCCAAGGGCGCGGCCACGGTGTGGTCGCTGGCCAGCGGCTTCAAGGGCGGTGAGGTCACACCGCTATTCTATGTGGGCGCCACGCTGGGTAATGTGATTGCGCCGTTGCTGCATATGCCGATCGGCCTGTTTGCTGCTCTGGGCCTGGTGGCGGTGTTTGCTGGCGCGGCCAATACGCCCATTGCTTCTGCCGTGATGGCGGTTGAACTGTTTGGTGGCGAGATCGGTGTTTATGCCGCCGGCGCGTGTGTGATGGCCTGGCTATTCTCTGGCAATACCGGCATTTACAAGGCGCAACGGCCGGGTGAAGGCAAATGGCGGCGACATCACACTATTGCCGAAGGTAAATAACAGCGGGAACCCGTGCTGATCCTGACGGCCTCTCAAAATGTTGCGCCACAAATACCGAGAATGGCGCCCCCATGTTGAGGACCGTGAGGACATCATGAAAAAACACTTTGCCATTGCCCTTCTTGCCACCACCGCCGTCAGCCCGCTGGCGCTGGCCGATGATAGCTGTGTGGAGCGCCAGCAAAACATCACCCGGCAATTGAATTATGCCGAGGCGCACCACAATACCCACCAGGCCGCCGGCCTGCGTACCGCCCTCGATCAGGTCAACCGCTATTGCACACCAGAGCGCATGGCGGCCGAGCATGCCGCCAAAGTGGACAAGCTCCAGCGCAAAGTGGCCGATCACCAGCGTGAGCTGACCGAAGAACAGCAGGAACTGACCCGTTATCAACGCGATCTGGATCGCGCCCGCGCCACAGGCGATGAACGCCAGGTGCGCAAGCTGCAAGGCAAGGTCATGGATGCCCAGGATGATGTGACCGAAGCACGGGCAGATCTGACGCGCGCCCAGAACGAGCTGGACGCCCTGCGCCAGGCGCAATCCTGATCATGGCAAAGCGCCACCCGCCTGGGGGGTGGTGGCGCATGTTGATATAACCACATGGCATCTTATCTCTTTATAGAATAAAAAAGACATCCAAAAGTCTTTGTGGAAATAAGATGCGCGTTTTAAATTCCCAACTCGACAGATCAAACAAACTTGATAGCTCGAAAAGGAATTTAAATGCCCGTGGTCGTCACCCTCTCCGGCAGCCCCAGCGCGCGTTCCCGTTCACAGGGGCTGCTTAACCGTGCCGCCCAGGTGCTGGTACAACAAGGCATCACCGTTCAGCCGTTTACGCTGAGCGATTTCCCGGCGGAAGCGCTGCTTTACGCCCAGTTTGATCACCCCGCTATTACCCGCTTGCAAGACGCCATTGCCAGCGCCGATGGCCTGCTGGTCAGCACCCCGGTCTACAAGGCCGCCTACAGCGGCGCGCTCAAAGTGGTGCTGGATTTGCTGCCGGAACGGGCACTGGCCCACCACGTGGTCTTGCCGCTGGCCACAGGCGGCAGCCCGGCCCACATGCTGGCCGTGGATTACGCACTGCAACCCGTGCTGACCGCACTGAAAGCCCGCCATGTCCTTGGCGGCATCTACGCCACCGAAAAAGAACTGACCTGGGAAGGGGACATTCTGCAGCTCTCGCCCGAGATCGACGATCGGCTGCATGTCGCACTGGCCCGCTTCATTGCCCACCTGCCCAACCCTGGGCGCATCCAGCTAGACCCGGACACCTTGCATGCGCAACTGCGCCTGGGTCGGGTCAGCCTGTAGGCCACATCACAACATCACCGCCCTGGAGAAACACATGTTACGCAAACTCTTTGCCGCCCTCGCCCCGCTGGTGCTAGGCCTGGCGCTCACCACCCCGGCACAGGCCGCAGACCAGACCTTGCGCATTGGTTATCAGAAATACGGCGTGTTCACGCTCTTGAAAGCGCGCGGCACGCTGGAGAAAAAACTGGAAAGCCAGGGCTGGAAAGTGACCTGGACCGAGTTCCCCGGCGGCCCGCAATTGCTGGAAGCACTGAACGTCGGCGCCGTCGATTTCGGCCTGACCGGTGAAGCCCCGCCCGTGTTTGCCCAGGCCGCCGGCGCGCAACTGGTGTACGTGGCGTTTGAACCACCCGCGCCCAGCGCGGAGGCCATCCTGGTGCCCAAAGATTCCGCCATCAAGTCAGTCAAAGACCTGAAGGGCAAGAAAGTGGCATTGAACAAGGGCTCCAACGTGCATTACCTGCTGGTACGCGCGCTGGAAGAAGCCGGCCTGAAACCCGCTGACATCCAGACCGTCTACCTGCCGCCCGCCGATGCCCGCGCCGCCTTTGCCAAAGGCGCGGTCGATGCCTGGGTGATCTGGGACCCGTACCTGGCTGCGGCCGAAGCCCAGTTGCCAGTGCGCACACTGCGCGATGGCAAGGGTCTGGTGAATAACTACCAGTTCATCCTGGCTGCCCGCAAATTCATTACCGCCCAACCGGCCATTGCCAAGACCTTGCTGGCAGAACTGCAAGCGACCGATCAATGGGCCAACGCCAACAACGCCGAAGCCGCCAAAGAACTGGCCGGGCAAATTGGCCTGCCGCTGGACGTCGTCAACGCCACCTTGCCGCGCAACACCATGGGCCTGCAGCCCATCACCCCGCAAGTGGCAGGCCAGCAGCAGAAAATTGCCGACACCTTCCATGATCTGGGCCTGATCCCGGTGGCGGTGAAGGTCCAGGACGCGCTGATCAAATAACAGACAAGAGCCAGTTCATGACCCTGTTGACCCAAGCGGGCCGCTGGCTGGCCATCGCAACCCTTGCCCTTGTCGCCGCCTTGCCGGCGCGGGCGCAAGAGCTGCGCATCGGCTACCAGAAAAGCTCTTTCAACCTGATTGTGCTGAAAAGCCGGGGCGTGCTGGAACAACAGCCGGGCCTGACGGTGAAGTGGGTGGAGTTCCCGGCCGGCCCGCAATTGCTGGAAGCACTCAACGCCGGGTCGGTGGACTTTGGCATGACCGGCGACACGCCGCCGCTGTTTTCGCAAGCCGCCGGCAGCAAGCTGGTGTACGTCGGCTACGAGCCGGCCAAGCCGCAAGCAGCGGCGATCCTGGTGCCCAAAACCTCGGGCATCAAGACGCTGGCTGATCTGAAAGGCCGGCGCATCGCCCTGCAAAAAGGCTCCAGCTCGCACGCACTGTTACTGCGGGCGCTGGATAAAGCCGGCCTGAAGTGGGATGACATCCAGCCTGCCTACCTGGCGCCGGCCGATGCTCGCGCAGCGTTTGAGCGTGGCGCGGTCGATGCCTGGGCCATCTGGGACCCGTACTTTGCCGCCGCCGAGAAATCCGGGGCGGTGCGGGTGCTGGCCAGCGGTGAAGGCTTGACCAGCAACCAGACGTTCTACCTGGCCAGCCGCGACTTTGCGCAAAAGAACAAACCACTGCTGGACATCGTGTTCGATGCCCTCACCCGCAACAACGATTACATCGAACAGCACAACGCGGAGGCCGCGCATTTGCTGTCGGCCTACGTGGGCCTGGATCAAGCGACCTTTGAACAGGTTCTGGCCCGCCACCCGGATTACCGCGTGCGCTGGCTGGACGACAAAACCATTGCTGAACAACAAAAACTGGCCGACCGCTTTGCCACCGAAGGGCTGATTCCGCGCCCCGTGAACGTGGCCGACATTGTGATCCGCCACTGACCCATCCGGATACTGACAAGGAACATCATCATGAGTCTGAATATCTTCTGGTTTCTGCCCACCCACGGCGATGGCCGCTATCTGGGCACCGGCCACGGCGCACGCAGCGTCAACCATCATTACCTGAAACAGATTGCCCAGGCCGCCGATGAACTGGGTTATTACGGCGTGCTGATCCCGACCGGCCGTTCTTGCGAAGACGCCTGGGTAGTCGCCAGCAGCCTGGCACCGCTGACCGAGCGCCTGCGCTATCTGGTCGCCATTCGCCCCGGCATTATCTCGCCCACCGTATCTGCGCGCATGGCCGCGACCCTGGACCGCATTTCCAACGGCCGCGTGCTGATCAACGTGGTGACCGGGGGCGATCCGGATGAACAAGCCGGCGACGGTATCTGGCTGGATCACAACGAGCGTTACGAAGTCACCGACGAATTCCTGAAAATCTGGCGCGGCGTGCTGGAAGGCGAGTCAGTGGACTTTGAAGGCAAGCACCTGAAGGTGCAAGGCGCCAAAACGCTCTACCCGCCAGTGCAAACGCCTTACCCGCCGCTGTACTTTGGTGGGTCGTCCGAGGCCGCCGTTGACCTAGCTGCCGAACAAGTGGATGTCTACCTGACCTGGGGCGAACCGCCCGCCGCCGTGGCCGAAAAGATTGCCGTGGTGCGCGAGAAAGCCGCAAAACTGGGCCGCAAGGTGAAGTTTGGCATCCGTCTGCATGTGATTGTGCGCGAGACCTCTGAAGCCGCCTGGGCTGCGGCAGATGAGCTGATCAGCCACGTGACCGATGACACCATCGCCGCCGCGCAGAAAGCCTTCTCCCGCTTTGACTCGGTGGGCCAGCAACGCATGGCCGCTTTGCACGGCGGCCGCCGCGACAAGCTGGAAGTCGCCCCCAATCTGTGGGCCGGCGTGGGTCTGGTGCGCGGCGGGGCCGGCACCGCGCTGGTCGGCAGCCCGGAAGAAGTGGCCGCGCGGATCAAGGAATACGCGGATCTGGGCATTGAGAGCTTTATTTTCAGCGGCTACCCGCACCTGGAAGAGGCCTACCGGTTTGCCGAACTGGTGTTCCCGCTGTTGCCTTTGTCTGAACAGACCCGGGCGCCGGCGAAGGCGAATTTGACGGGGCCGTTTGGGGAGATTGTGGGGAATGATTTGCCGCCGGCGGTGAAGGTGGCGGCGAGTTGACTTTTTGCGGCCAGATTGCCGCGATCTTTGTGGTCCGTCCTGGTAGGGTGGATTCGGAGCGTAGCGACAATCCACCGTTGCGATGTTTGCGTGTTAGCGCCTGACGGCGCGGGCCTTTTAAAAGCATTTGATACCCGGGGTGCCGGGCCCACGTTACTTTCTTTGCTTCGCCAAAGAAAGTAACCAAAGAAAGGCGACCCCAGCCTGGCGGCCCTCCGGGCTTCCCTCAGTCGGTCGGGAGCCTAAGGTCTCCCTCCACTCCTTCGGCGCTTGGCTTTGACGGGGAAGAAAATCAAAAGCAACCCCAACAACAACAGCAACCCCAAAGGCAACCCCAAAGGCAACGGCAACGGCAACGGCAACGGCAACGGCAACGGCCAATTCAACGCGCATCCCACTGACTCGTCATTCCGGCCTTGAGCCGGAATCCAGTTCTAAATACTTGCGCCACAGGCGCTGACACCGGTTTGTAGCCGTGAGGTGAATCCAGAGCGTGCCCGTACCCCCACAGTGACACTTGCTCTTACCAGATGGAAGTTGCAGCGAGGTAGCGACCATAAGCAGCCCGTTGGGCTGCGGACTGGATTCCGGCTCAGGGCCGGAATGACGAAGTGGTGGGCAAAGCAAGTCATTCTTGCCTGCAAATGGTTTGTGGGGGTTGGAGTTGTTTTGGTTTTTTGATGTTGCCGTTGCTTTTGATGTGCCTCCCCTCCGGCAGCGCCGAGCATCGCAGCGAAGTACGGGGGGGCCGCCGAGGTGGCGAAGCACCTCGGCGGCCCCAAAGAAAGTAACGTGCTCCGGCCACCGCCGGTATTCAAACAATCGCGCCGCAAGGCGCAAAAAAACAGATGTTCAAGGTTTTGCAGTCGCCAAGGTGGATTGTCGCTAACGCTCCGAATCCACCCTACGTGCCTCCCTTGATCCAAACCACCGCGCCGCAAGGCGCTAACAAACCCAGACAACGCCGGAGCAACACCCAAATGTCAGGCAAACAAAAAACCAGCCGGCTAGGCCAAACCCTCCTCCCCTGGCTAGTCCCGGCGCTCATCATCCTCGCCTGGCAGTTCGCCGCCAGCGCGGGCGAAATCGACAGCCGCGTCATGCCCTCCCCGCTGGCCGTACTCAAGGCCGGCAAGGATCTGGCGGCGTCCGGCCAACTCTGGCTGCATCTGAAGATCAGCTTCATCCGCGCCATGATCGGCTTTGCCATTGGCGGCGGTATTGGTCTGGCACTGGGGCTGATCACCGGGCTTTCAAAACGTAGTGAGTTGCTGCTCGACAGCACCGTGCAGATGATTCGCACCATCCCGCCACTGGCGCTGATCCCGCTGGTCATCCTGTGGTTTGGCATTGATGAGAGCGCCAAGCTGTTTCTGGTGGCCTTTGGCACGCTGTTTCCGGTGTACATCAACACCTACCACGGCATCCGTTCAGTGGATGCCGGCCTTGTAGAAATGGCGCGCAGCTACGGCCTGAAGGGCTGGCCGCTGTTCCGGGACGTCATCCTGCCCGGTGCGCTGCCCTCCATTCTGGTGGGCGTGCGTTTTGCGCTGGGCTTTGCGTGGATTCTGTTGATTGTGGCGGAGACCATCTCGGCCAGTACCGGCATTGGCTACCTCGCCACCAATGCGCGAGAGTTTCTGCAGACGGATGTCGTGGTGCTGTCGATCTTGCTATACGCCCTTTTGGGCAAAGCCAGCGATGCAGTAGCGCGCTTGCTGGAACGCCGCTGGCTGCGCTGGCACCCGGCGTATCAATAAATGGACCGGAGCAACTCCATGAACGCACCTTTTACCGTGAACGGCGTGGCGCTGCAGTTGACCGGCGTCGGCAAGCGCTTTGAGCAGAAAACGGTTCTGCATGAACTGGACCTGACCTTGCATGCGGGCGAGTTCGTCGCGCTGGTCGGGCGTTCTGGTTGCGGCAAATCGACACTGTTGCGCCTGGTCGCCGGTCTGGATCAAGCCAGCGCGGGTTTGATTGAGGCCGATGGTAAACCGCACAACGCTGCCAAAAATGACACCCGCCTGATGTTCCAGGACGCACGCCTGTTGCCGTGGAAAAGCGTGTTGCAGAACGTCGGTCTTGGCTTGAGTGGCGACTGGCACGACCGGGCGGTCGCCGCGCTGGCTGAGGTGGGTTTGTCTGAACACGCGCACAAGTGGCCGGCGCAACTTTCTGGCGGACAGCGCCAGCGTGTGGCGTTGGCCCGCGCGTTGATCCATCGCCCGCGCTTGCTGCTGCTGGATGAACCGCTGGGTGCGCTCGACGCGCTGACCCGCATCGAGATGCATCAACTCATTGAACGCTTGTGGCAACACCACGGCTTTACCGTGTTGCTGGTCACGCACGATGTTCAGGAAGCGGTAGCGCTGGCGGATCGCGTAATCCTGATCGAAGAAGGCCATATTGGCCTGGATCAGGCGGTGGAACTTCCCCGCCCGCGTGCGCGTGGCACGGCCACCTTTGCCGCCCTGGAAGAACGCATTCTGAACCGCGTGCTGGCCTTGCCCGACATCGGCGCACTCGATGCCTTGCCTGCCGCTACAGAACCAATTGTTCCAGCCGCATTGCGTTGGGCTCTTTAATCACAAATTGGAATAACAAACAAATATCAAATTACTTTGATGTATAAAACGCTACTGTTACGCTGAGTTTGTCACCACCCCAACATCAGACACAACCACAACTACTGGAGCACACCATCATGGCAATTCAACAAATCAACGTTCGTAACCAGTTCCGCGGCACCATCAAAGAAATCATCGAAGGCCCGGTGCTGTCGGAAGTGGATGTCACCACCCCGTCCGGCATCGTCACCTCCGTCATCACCACCCGTTCAGTGAAAGAACTGGGCCTGAAGCCAGGCAGCGAAGTGATTGCTTTCGTGAAATCGACCGAGGTGTCGATTGCCACGCTGTAATGGCTTTTCCGGCTGGAGCAAACAAACAGGGCGCATATTGCGCCCTGTTTGTTTGTGACCAGGCCGACACCGTAGCCCGGATGAAGGCCGACAGGCCGGGAATCCGGGGTCGCACTGCTGGCCAGTAAGGCTTGCAAGCATCGCCACCCCGGATTCCCGCTACGCTCCATCCGGGCTACGAAGCTGTTTGTTTTGCAAGCTGGTCGCCTGAAAAACCCCGTAACCCGCGCCATTGTTGGCTTTTCCGCAACCAGATATATACAAGTAGCAAATCAGCCTTTGTGGGAATATAAGAATCAGCGAGAATTCTGCTCAAATATCATACCTAGAGGTTCCCATGTCCCGCCTTGTCACCCGCCTGATCGTTGCCGCCGTCGCTGTGGCTGTTGCCGTACCGGCCTTTGCCGATGTCACTTTGCTAAACGTGTCGTATGACGTGATGCGTGACTTCTACAAGGATTACAACCCGGCGTTCCAGAAGCACTATCAGGACAAGTTCAAGGAAAAAGCCACCATCCAGATGTCGCACGGCGCGTCCAGCAAGCAAGCGCGTTCGGTGATTGACGGGCTGGAGGCCGACGTGGTGACCATGAACCAGCATAACGATATTGATGCGATCGCCGACAAGGCCAAGCTGTTGCCGCCGGATTGGGCAAAACGCCTGCCGGATAACTCGGCACCGTTTACCTCGTTACAGGTGTTGATCGTCAAGAAGGGCAACCCCAAGGGCATCAAGGACTGGAACGATCTGACCCGCCCGGGTGTGCAGGTGATCTTCCCGAACCCGAAAACCTCCGGAAATGGCCGTTATACCTTCCTGGCCGCGTGGGGCTATGCGCTGCGCCAGCCGGGTGGCAATGAACAAAAGGCCACCGACTTTGAAGCGGCCATTCTGAAGAATGTGCCGGTGCTGGAAGCCGGTGGCCGTGGCGCCACCACCACCTTTATGCAGCGCGGTATTGGCGATGTGCTGGTGACGTTTGAGAACGAAGCCGAAATGATCGCGCGCGAATTTGGTCGCGGTAACTTTGATGTGGTGTACCCATCCGTATCGATTGAAGCCGAGCCGCCGGTGGCACTGGTGGACAAGGTAGTCGACAAGAAAGGCACCCGCAAAGCCGCGCAAGAATACCTGTCCTGGCTGTGGAGCCCGGAAGCGCAGGAAATCGCCGCCGACAACTATCTGCGCCCGCGTGACAAGGCCGTCTTTGCCAAGCACGCCAGCCAGTTCCCCAACGTGAAATTGTTTGGCATTAACGACTTTGGCGGCTGGCAAGCCGCTCAGGCCAAGTACTTTGCCGATGGCGGCGTGTACGACAAGATCGCGGCCTCCGTGGCCAGGAAGTAAGACGTCAGTTGTAGGGTGGATTCGGAGCGGTAGCGACAATCCACCGTTGCAATGGTGGATTGCTTCGCGAATCCACCCTACATAACACCCGCTCTCCTCAAGGAATCCACCTTGGCTTTCAAACAACACAGCGTGCTGCCGGGCTTTAACCTGGCGCTGGGCTACACGCTGCTTTATCTGTCGGTGATCGTCTTGATCCCGCTGGCGGCGCTGATTTTAAAAAGCACGCAAATGCCGGTGGCGCAGTTCTGGCACACCATTTCTGATCCACGTGTGGTGGCCTCATACCAACTGACCTTTGGCGCGTCGCTGATTGCCGCGCTGCTGAACCTGTTTGGTGGGTTGCTGATTGCCTGGGTGCTGGTGCGTTACCAGTTCTTTGGCAAGCGCTTCATTGATGCCATGGTCGATCTGCCGTTTGCACTGCCCACCGCCGTGGCCGGTATTTCTTTGGCGACCATCTACGCGCCCAATGGCTGGGTGGGTCAGTTATTTGCGCCGTTTGATATCAAGATCGCCTTTACCCGGATCGGTGTGGTGATTGCACTGACCTTTGTCACGCTGCCCTTTGTAGTACGCACGGTGCAGCCGGTGCTGGAAGACCTGGAAAAAGAACTGGAAGAAGCCGCCGCCAGTCTGGGTGCCACGCGCTGGCAGGTGTTTGGCAAGGTCATCCTGCCAACCTTGTTACCGGCGCTGTTAACCGGCTTTGCGCTGGCCTTTGCCCGCGCCATTGGTGAGTACGGTTCGGTCATCTTTATTGCCGGCAACATGCCGTTTGTGTCCGAGATTACCCCGCTGATGATCATCTCCAAGCTGGAGCAATACGACTATGTCGGTGCCACGGCGATTGCCGTGGTGATGCTGGCGGTGTCGTTTGCCTTGTTGCTGGTCATCAATGGCCTGCAATGGTGGGCCGCCAAACGCCTTGGGCGGAGGAAGTAAGCCATGGCGCAAACACCCCGTTCCATTGTGACCACCGAATCGCGGCCCGTGCGCTGGTTGCTGACCACGCTGGCTTTGTTATTCATTGCTTTTTTCCTGGCCTTGCCGCTGGTGTCGGTGTTTACCGAAGCGCTACGCAAAGGTTTTGATCTGTACTTTGACGCGCTCAAAGAGCCGGATGCCTGGTCTGCCATCAAGCTGACCCTGATTGCCGCCGCCATTTCCGTGCCGCTGAACCTGACCTTTGGCGTCGCTGCCGCGTGGGCCATTGCCAAGTTTGATTTCAAGGGCAAGAGCGTGCTGGTCACGCTGATCGACCTGCCGTTCTCGGTCTCGCCCGTGGTCGCCGGTTTGATCTACATGCTGATGTTTGGCGCGCAAGGCTGGCTGGGCCCGTGGTTGTCTGATCACAACATCAAGATTGTGTTTGCCGTGCCCGGCATTGTGCTGGCGACCGTGTTTGTCACTTTCCCGTTTGTGGCACGCGAACTGATCCCGCTGATGGAAGCGCAAGGCTCGGAAGAAGAACAAGCCGCGCTCAGTCTGGGTGCGTCGGGCTGGCAAACTTTCTGGCGCGTGACGCTGCCCAATATCAAGTGGGGTTTGCTGTACGGCGTGATCCTGGCCAATGCCCGGGCGATGGGCGAGTTTGGTGCGGTGTCCGTGGTTTCTGGCCATATCCGTGGCGAGACCAACACCATCCCGCTGCATGTCGAGATTCTGTACAACGAGTACAACTTTGTCGGCGCCTTTGCCTGCGCTTCCATCCTGGCTTTGTTGGCCCTCGTCACCCTGGCGGTGAAGAGCTGGGTGGAATGGCGAACAGAGCAGTTGGCCGAACGTGATCGCGCCAACGCAGTTAACAGTTAACGGGTGCGGCGAGGTTTTACACCTCACGCCTCTCCCCTCACTCCTCACAGGCAACGCCAATGAGTATCGAGATTCGTAATATCGCCAAGCGCTTTGGCAACTTCACCGCGCTGGACAACATCAACCTGGAAGTCAAAACCGGCGAACTGCTGGCCTTGCTGGGCCCATCCGGCTGCGGCAAGACCACGCTGCTGCGGATCATTGCCGGCCTGGAAACACCGGATGACGGCCAGATTCTGTTCCACGGCGAAGACACCACCGAAAAACACGTGCGTGAACGCAATGTGGGTTTCGTGTTCCAGCACTACGCCCTGTTCCGCCATATGACCGTGTTCGAGAACGTGGCCTTTGGCCTGCGCGTGCGTCCGCGCAACCAGCGTCCGTCCGACGAAGTGATCAAAAAGAAGGTGCATGATCTTCTGAACCTGGTGCAACTGGACTGGCTGGCCGACCGCTACCCGGCGCAGTTGTCCGGTGGGCAGCGCCAGCGGATTGCCCTGGCGCGCGCGCTGGCGGTGGAACCCAAAGTGCTGCTGCTGGATGAACCGTTCGGTGCGCTCGACACCAAAGTGCGCAAGGAACTGCGCCGCTGGTTGCGCCGCCTGCATGACGAAATGCACATTACCAGCGTGTTTGTGACGCACGATCAGGAAGAAGCACTGGAAGTGGCCGACCGCGTGGTGGTCATGAACAAGGGCAAGATCGAACAACTGGGCTCACCGACCGAGGTCTACGACAAACCGGCCACGCCGTTTGTGTACCAGTTCCTGGGTGATGTGAATCTGTTTCATTCCCGCGTGCATGAAGGCTGGGCGCAAGTGGGCGATACCCGCTTTGCCGCACCGGAAAGCGTGGGTGACAAAGCCATGGTCTACGTGCGCCCGCACGAGATTGATCTGGTCCGTGAAGCCGGTCCCGGCGCATTGCAAGGCACCATCCAGCATATCCGCCTGCTGGGCGCGACCGTGCGGCTGGAACTGGATGTGGCCGATCAGGATGCCGTTGAGGTCGAACTCACGCGGGAGCAGCAACAGACCGGCGGCTGGCAAGTGGGCGAGTCGGTCTACCTGCAACCGCGTGAAGCGCGGGTGTACGTGCCGGAGCACCGCGCCGCCACGCCAACCGCAGAATGGAGCGCGGGCGGCGGTATCTAGGTGATTACTCCTGTAGGGTGGATTCGCGAAGCAATCCACCTTTGCGCAGGTGGATTGTCGCCCTGCTCCGAATCCACCCTACGGTTTCAACTAAAAAGGCCACCTTGCGGTGGCCTTTTTCATGCCCGGTCTATCCGTGCAGCAAAGCAGCCGTATTTGGCGAAATGCGCATGCAAGTACCGCACATTGGGCATGGCCAGATAGCGCTGGATCAGCACCGTCAGATCATGACCAGAGGCAATATCCGCCGCCGCAATCAGATCATCCCCATCAAACGCCCGTAGCGAAATCAACCGTTTGCTCAGGTACTCCGGCACGCGGTTGTGCACGGTGACGGTCGTTTCCGCCCCTTCCGCAATAAAGATGGCATGGCTGGACTGATACGGACTATGGGCTGGCTGATGGGTGAAGTTCACCAGCAGCAAAGACTCGCCCACAGTGGCATCGCGCATTTGCGTGCGTTCCGGGAAACCGGATGGGCCATTGGCAACGCGGCGCAGGGCTTGGTGTTCTTTCAAGCCCTCATCAGACATGCCATACAAGTGGGCAAACGGGGTGGGGTCTACACCGGTAACGCAAAAAGCCATGATGGGCTCCTCTGGGTGGGTGAGAAGATTTTTACCCGGTTGGCCGCCAGGAAATATCTGCTTGTTGCTTTTGAATGATCTCAATACGCGTTAAAGCCAATGATCTCTAGCCAGAGGCTTGTTCTCCGTCATAACCGCAGCTCGCGCACTCTGCTGATATCCAAGGCTCACAGATTTGCAAAGCACTATCCATGCTTTCAGGAGGGCTATAGAATGTACGATGTTCTGTACGGAGAATGCGCGATGGATGCCTTGACCTACACCTACACCCGCCAGAACCTGGCCGAAGTCATGCGCAAAGTGAACGATGACCGTAGCCCGGTTGTGGTTACCACCCAACGGGGCAAGCCCGTGGTGATCATGTCGCTGGATGATTATCAAGCACTGGAAGAAACCGCTTACCTGCTACGCAGCCCGACGAACGCCAAACGTCTGATGAATTCGGTGGAACGTTTGCGGGCCGGTCAAGGTCAAGTACGCGAGTTGATCGACGATGCAGATCAAGTGTGATGAATCTGCGTGGGAAGACTATCTGCACTGGCAAGCCACTGACCGGGCGATCTTGAAACGGATCAACCAACTGATCGCCGCAACGATCCGGGAACCGTTTGCCGGCATAGGCAAACCAGAGCAGCTCAAACACCAGCTATCCGGGTTCTGGTCGCGGCGAATTGATGACCGGCACCGCCTGGTCTATGCCGTGGATGGCGACACCCTGCTGATTGCGCAATGCCGGGATCACTACTGAGCATCACACCATGAAAAAAGCCCGCATCACGCGGGCTTTTTCTTTGCTAGCAACCACCATCAACTCAACCGTAGTTATCCGTACTCGGGCAGCTGCATACCAGGTTACGGTCGCCAAATACGTCATCGATGCGCTTCACGGTCGGCCAGAACTTGTTGTCCGCCACATACGGCAGCGGGAACACGGCTTCCTGGCGGGTGTATGGGTGAGCCCATTCTCCGGTCACATCGGCCTGCGTGTGCGGGGCGTTGCGCAGCGGGTTGTCTTCCTTCGGCCAGACACCGTTCTGCACCTTATCGGCCTCGGCGCGGATGGAGATCATGGCGTCGATGAAGCGATCCAGCTCGGCTTTGGATTCGGACTCGGTCGGCTCGATCATCAGCGTGCCGGCGACCGGGAAGCTCATGGTCGGGGCGTGGAAGCCGTAGTCCATCAGGCGCTTGGCGATATCCACCTCGGTCACGCCGCTGGCCGCCTTGAGCGGGCGCAGGTCAATGATGCACTCGTGCGCAACGCGGCCGTGGCTGCCGGTGTACAGCACCGGGTAGTGGTCCGCCAGTCGGGTGGCGACGTAGTTGGCGTTCAAGAGCGCGGCTTCCGTGGCCTGACGCAGGCCATCCGCGCCCATCATGGTCACGTACATCCACGAAATCGGCAGGATACTGGCACTGCCAAACGGTGCGGCGCTGACCGCGCCCTGGCCGCTCTGTGCGCCCGGCACCGGAGTGACGACGTGGCTGGCCATGAACGGGGCCAGATGCGCCTTCAGGCCAATCGGGCCCATGCCCGGGCCGCCGCCGCCGTGCGGAATGCAGAAGGTCTTGTGCAGGTTCATGTGCGAGACATCCGCGCCAATATCGGCCGGGCGGCACAGGCCCACTTGCGCGTTCAGGTTGGCGCCATCCATGTACACCTGGCCGCCATGCGCGTGAACCAGATCGCACACTTCCTTCACCGCTTCTTCAAACACGCCGTGAGTGGACGGGTAAGTCAGCATCAGCGCAGCCAGATCGGCGGCGTGCTCCTCGGTTTTACGTTTGAGGTCCGCCACGTCGATATTGCCTTGCTCGTCGCAATCGACCACCACCACCTCCATGCCCATCATCTGCGCGGTAGCGGGGTTGGTGCCGTGGGCAGAGCGCGGGATCAGGCACACTGTGCGCTTCGCGTCGCCACGGCTTTCGTGATAGCGGCGGATGGCCAGCAGGCCGGCGTATTCACCCTGCGCGCCAGAGTTCGGCTGCATGCTGATGGCGTCGAAACCGGTAATGGCTTTGAGCTGTTCAGCGAGGCCGTCAATCATCTCCAGATAACCACGGGTTTGATCGACCGGGGCAAACGGGTGCAGCTCGGCAAATTCCGGCCAGGTGATGGGGATCATCTCGCTGGTGGCGTTGAGCTTCATGGTGCAAGAGCCCAGCGAAATCATCGAGTGATTGAGCGCCAGGTCTTTGTTTTCCAGCTTCTTCAGATAGCGCAGCATCTCGTGCTCGCTATGGTGGGTGTTGAATACCGGGTGGGTCAGGATGGCAGATTGGCGCTTGAGGCCAGCCGGCACAAAGTCCTCGGTCACTGCGGCGTCCAGATCAGCCAGATCAAACACCTTGCCGGTAAACAGGCCCAGCAACGTTTCCAGATCACGCTCCGTAGCCTTTTCGTGAAACGCGACGCCCAGCACGCCCTTGCTGGCGCGGCGCAGGTTGATGCCGGCACCCAGCGCGGCTTCGTACACGGCATCGGCCTTGCTGCCCAGATCCACCTGCACGGTGTCGTAGAAGGTATCAAACACCAGCTTGCCGCCCGACTGTTTCACGCCGGCCGCAAACAGGGTGGCAAGGCGATGGATACGTGCGGCAATGCGCTTCACGCCCACCGGGCCGTGGTAGACGGCGTACATGCCGGCGATATTGGCCAGCAGTACTTGGGACGTACAGATGTTGGAGTTCGCCTTCTCGCGGCGGATATGTTGTTCGCGCGTTTGCAGCGCCATGCGCAGCGCCGGCTTGCCAGCGGCATCAATTGACACGCCAATGATGCGGCCTGGGGCGGAGCGCTTCATCTCATCCTTGAACGCAAAGTACGCAGCGTGCGGACCACCAAAGCCCATCGGCACACCAAAGCGCTGCGTGTTGCCGACGGCAACATCCGCGCCCATTTCGGCCGGGGATTTGAGCATGACCATCGCCATCAGGTCGGCGGCAACAATCGCCACCGCACCTTTAGCCTTGGCAGCGGTAATGTGCGGGGTCAGATCGAGCAGTTGACCGTTTTCGCCCGGGTACTGGAACAGTGCGCCAAAGTATTCGTCTGCACCGGCGCTTTCCGGATGGCCGCTGACCAGTTCGAAACCAAAGTAAGTGGCGCGGGTTTTCAGTACATCCAGCGTTTGCGGCAGGACGCGTTCATCCACAAAGAAACGGTTGGATGCGGCTTTGGACACGCGGCGGGCCATGGCCATGGCTTCGGCGGCGGCGGTGGCTTCATCCAGCAAACTGGCGTTAGCCAGTTCCAGACCGGTCAGGTCGATGATGACTTGCTGGTAGTTCAAGAGCGCCTCAAGGCGGCCTTGGGCGATTTCGGCCTGGTAGGGCGTGTACGCTGTGTACCAGCCGGGGTTTTCCAGCACGTTGCGCAAAATGACGTTTGGCAAGCGTGTCGGGTAATAACCCAGGCCAATGTACGATTTGTTGACGCGGTTCTTGCCGGCAATCTCTTTCAGGCGAATCAACGCCTCGGTTTCCGAGATAGCATCCGGCAGCGCCAGCTTCTGGTTGAAGCGGATACCGGCAGGCACGGTCTGGTCGACCAGCTCGGCCCTGGTTTTCAGGCCCAGCGTTGCCAGCATGGCGGCAGCATCGGTGGTGTCGATGCCAATATGGCGATCGATAAAATCGCCGTGGTGAAACAGTTCAGAGAGCGTCATCGTGCGTTCCATCGCCGCTCACCGCAAAGCACTGCGGCAACAGTGCGTTGGGGTGAGCGGCCATTTGAGTCAAGCTGTGGTTCGGGCAAGTGGTACTGCGGGTAATGCGTTATTACCCTTAGCCCGGATGAAGGCCCTGCGGGCCGGGAATCCGGGGTCGCCACGCCAGCAAAAAATGTTCTTGCCGACACTGCCACCCCGGATTCCCGCCCATTCGGGCTTCATCCGGGCTACGAGTGATCTATCAGGCTTATGCGCCCAGTTCTCGCGCGTAGTCTTCTGCGCTCAACATGCTGTCGAGGTCAGCCACGTTGGCCGGCTTCAGGCGGAAGAACCAACCGCCGGTGTACGGCTCGGTGTTGGCGATTTCCGGCGCGCTTTCCAGTTCACCGTTGATGGCAACGATTTCGCCAGCAATCGGGGCGTACACGTCAGAGGCGGCCTTGACCGACTCGACCACACCGGCTTGTTCGTCCTTGGCCAGCGTCGTGCCGACCTTGGGCAGTTCAACAAACACCAGATCGCCCAGCAATTCCTGGGCGTGATGGGTAATACCCACGGTGACGGTGCCGTCGGCTTCCAGACGCATCCACTCGTGGCTGGCGGCGTATTTCAGTTCTGCAGGGATATCCAGCATGTCGGTTCTCTCTTGATCAGATGGTTTGGTTCACTGCACCGCTCTGAGCGGCCAGCCCTTGCCGGGACTGGCCGCGCGGTACACTGGTTTATTCAAAGACTTGCTTGCCGTTGCGCACAAAAGGCAGCTTGACCACGCGCACAGGCGTGAGTGTGCCACGCAGATCGACCTCTGCGGAGCTGTCAGTGCTTGCCGGCACGCGGGCAATGGCAATGGAATGTTTCAAGGTCGGGGAAAACGTGCCGCTGGTGATCACGCCATCACCATGTGGCGTGGCGACGCGCATGCCCTCGCGCAGCACGCCACGCTCGGTCAGCACCAGGCCAACTTGTTTCATGGCAACGCCGGCATTCTTTTCGGCTTCGATCACACTGCGGCCAATGAAATCACGCTCTGCCGGCGCCCAAGCCACGGTCCAGCCCATGCCGGCCTGCAGCGGGCTGATGGTTTCGTCCATGTCGTGACCATAGAGATTCATGCCGGCTTCCAGACGCAAGGTATCGCGTGCGCCCAGGCCAATCGGGGCGACACCACCCTTGATCAATTCAGCAAAGAACACCGGGGCGTCGGTGGCGGGCAACATGATTTCCAGGCCGTCTTCGCCGGTGTAACCGGTGCGGGCCACGAACCATTCACCAAACGGCAGGCCCTGGAATACCTTGAGGCCACGAATCGCCTCGGCCCATTGCGGCATGATGGCGCAGACTTTATCAATGGCATTGGGGCCCTGAATGGCCAGCATCGCCAGATCGTCGCGCACGTTTAGTTGTACATCGCGACCCGCGCTGGTTTTGGCCAGCCAGGCCAGATCTTTCTCGCGCGTGCCGGCGTTGACCACCATGCGGTAGCCGGTTTCAGACAGATACACGATCAGATCATCGATCACCGTGCCCTGCTCGGTCAGCATGCCGGAGTACAACGCCTTGCCGACAAACCCCAGTTTGGCAACGTCATTGGCCAGAATGTGCTGCAGCCAGGCTTTGGCATCGCCGCCCGTGATATCGAGCACCACCATGTGCGAGACATCAAACACACCGGCATCGGCGCGTACAGCTTCGTGTTCTTTGAGTTGGGAGCCGTAGTGGATCGGCATGGACCAGCCAGCGAAATCAACCATCTTCGCGCCAGCATCAACGTGGGACTGGTACAGCGGCGTTTGCTTCAGAGCGTGCGTCATCGGACATTCCAGGTGCGTGGATGACAAGTACGGCGTACTTGTGGGTACCACACCCCTCTGTCCCGGCACCTGAGATTTTCAGGCTGAGTCGTTGTGCGACACAGCCCTTAGCCCCTTCGGTGTGTGCCTTGTGCGGCACAGCTCTCCAGAGTTTTTCGTACTCGACCAGCGGGTTGGAACCGTGATCTGCACTCAAAGGTCACGCAGTCCTTTTGCCTGAGCGATTGCGGGTGCGCTTGCGCCTTCGGCGGCCTTCCCGTTGCGGGTAAGACGCTCTCCTGCATGACGGCGCGATTATGCGGATGGGGTGGGGAGTTGGCAACTGCCGTTCGTACGGGTGATTGTGTTTACAACGGGGAAAGGGTTGTTTGCCACGGATGACTGGGTAGTCGCTCCCAACGCCTCGTCATTCCGGCCTTGAGCCGGAATCCAGCAGGGGCCGGAACGGCTCCGTTCTCTGGCGAGAACCACTACAGTTGTTAGCGCCTTACGGCGCGGGTTTGAAAAGCATTTGATACCGGCGGTGGCCGGAGCACGTCACTTTTCTTTGCTTCGCCAAAGAAAAGTAACCAAAAGAAAGGCGACCCAGCCTGGCGGCCCTCCGGGCTGCCCTCAGTCGGTCGGGAGCCTAAGGTCTCCCTCCACTCCTTCGGCGCTGGGCTTTAATGGGGGAGAAAATCAAAAACAACGGCAACGGCAACGGCCAAATCGTCTGGATGCGGGTTTTATAGGGTGGATTCGGAGCACAGTGACAATCCACCGCAGGCAGCCCGTTGGGCTGCGGACTGGATTCCGGCTCAAGGCCGGAATGACGACGTGGTGGGTGAGGTAAACCGTTCTTGCATACAGATGGCTTGCGGGGTTGGGGTTGGGGTTGGGGTTGGGGTTGGGGTGGCTTTGGCTTTGGCTTTGGCTTTTGAAGTTGCTTTTGACTTACCTCCCCTCCGGCAGCGCCGAGCATCGCAGTGAGGGCCGGGGTTTCGGCGTAAGGGTGTTTGAGCGTAGCGAGTTCCCTGGAGCCAGCCGGCCCTCACGAGAAGCGCAGGGAACCCGTGTAGCGGGCGCTGTCGCAGGGGTCGTCTTTCTTTGGTTACTTTCTTTGACGAAGCAAAGAAAGTAACGTGCTCCGGCCACCGCCGGTATCAAAACCAACCGCGCCGTCAGGCGCTAACACACCCTGCGACGCTGGAGCGTCGCTACCGCTCCAGCCCCCCACCCCGCGCAGCAAAATATTATTTGCTATAATCCGCCCACTTCCGGGGAGCGCTGCGAGGCTAAATCCCATCTGCCCCAGGCCCGGAGTCTCAACGGCGCTCACCTGATCAACCGTGCCGGACACGGGCTCAACCTGCCAGATGATTCTGTCATCACACGCGCAGGTTTTCAGGTGACTGCTCACCCCGCCCTTCTTCCGGCCACATCGCAAAGGACGTATCGCTGTGGCTGATAATTTCACCGATTTCAAAGTAGCTGATCTCTCGCTGGCCAGTTGGGGCCGCAAGGAAATCCGTATTGCCGAGACCGAAATGCCGGGTCTGATGGCCGTGCGTGAGGAAGGCCGTGCCAGCCAGCCGCTCAAGGGCGCACGCATTGCCGGTTCGCTGCACATGACCATCCAGACCGCCGTGCTGATCGAAACCCTGCAAGAACTGGGTGCCGATGTACGCTGGGCATCGTGCAACATCTTCTCGACGCAAGATCACGCTGCTGCCGGTATTGCCGCCAACGGCTTCAAGGGCAAGGGCACGCCAGTGTTCGCGTTCAAGGGCGAGTCGCTGGAAGAATACTGGCAGTTCACCCACCAGATCTTTGAATGGCCGAATGGCGAATTCGCCAACATGATTCTGGATGACGGTGGCGACGCCACCTTGCTGCTGCATCTGGGTGCCCGCGCCGAGAAAGACATCAGCCTGGTGGGCAACCCGACCAACGAAGAAGAGACCGTGCTCTACGCTGCCATCAAGGCGCAGATCGCCAAAGATGGTAGCTGGTACTCCACCCGCCTGGCCCATATCCAGGGCGTGACAGAAGAAACCACCACCGGCGTACATCGTCTGTATCAGATGCACGAACAGGGTCGCCTGGCTTTCCCGGCGATCAACGTGAATGATTCGGTCACCAAGTCCAAGTTCGACAACCTGTACGGCTGCCGCGAATCGCTGGTGGACGGTATCAAGCGTGCTACCGACGTGATGATCGCCGGTAAAGTGGCCGTGGTGCTGGGTTATGGCGATGTGGGCAAGGGTTGCGCGCAATCCCTGCGTGGCCTGGGTGCGACCGTATGGGTTACCGAAATCGACCCGATCTGCGCCCTGCAAGCCGCCATGGAAGGCTACCGTGTCGTGCGCATGGATGATGTCGCCGGCCAGGCAGACATCTTTGTGACCACGACCGGCAACGTCGGCGTGATCGCGCATGATCACCTTAAAGCCATGCGCAACAACGCCATTGTTTGCAACATTGGTCACTTTGACAGCGAAATTGAAGTGGCTTCGCTGCGTCAGTACGAGTGGGAAAACATCAAGCCGCAGGTCGACCACATCATTTTCCCGGACGGCAAGCGCATCATCTTGCTGGCGGAAGGTCGTCTGGTGAACCTGGGCTGCGCCACCGGCCACCCGTCGTTCGTGATGTCCAACTCGTTTGCCAACCAGGTGCTGGCGCAGATCGAACTCTTCACCAAGCAAGAACAGTATCCGGTCGGCGTATACGTACTGCCCAAGCATCTGGATGAAAAGGTCGCCCGCCTGCATCTGGCCAAGATCGGTGCCAACCTGACCGAATTGTCGGACGAACAAGCCGCCTACATTGGCGTGCCCAAGAACGGCCCGTACAAGCCGGCGCACTATCGCTACTAAGCAAGCAGATCAGTGCCTGCCACACAAAACCGGCCCGCTGAGGGCCGGTTTTTTCATCTCTGCGTGCTGCGTGATAAGGTTTGCGCCTTTGTTTGCAATCCACTGTGCCATGCCTCTCTTGATCCGCCCTGCCATCGCTACCGATCTGCCCGCTGTTTGCCGGCTTGCTGACGAAATCAATCGTGAACATCACGCAGGTGCGCCAGACGTGTTTGTTCTGACCAGTCCAGATGATGAAGCCACGCAAAACTGGTGGCGTTCTGCGATTGATGCCGCTGAGGGTACAGTCCTGGTGGCGCAGCGCGATGAGGTGGTGTGCGGGTTCATCACGATCAAGGCGAACGAGCCCCCAATCCCGCCGTTTATCCGTGCCCGCCGTGAGGCCCGGATCGGGACGATTGTGGTCGCCGCCAGCCATCGCCGTCAGGGGATAGGTGAACGACTATTGAGCGCCGCGCGCACCTGGGCGCAAGAACAAGGCGCCGTTACGCTTTATTTGCAAGTGTTCAGCTTTAACCAGAATGCCATCCACTTTTATGAAAAACACGGCCTGACCATTCAGTCCGTTTTCATGAACACGCCGTTGTAAACGGACAATAAAAAAACCCCCTCGCGTGAGGGGGTTTTGGCGGGTGCCTTGGCCTGCTGAAAACTTAGGCCTTCTTGGCAGCGTGCTTCTTGGCGTGATGCTTTTTAGCTTGCGCCTTTTGTGCAGCAGAAGCGGCGGATGCCTTCTTATGCTTCTTGGCTTGGGCCTTTTGGGCTACGGAAGCAGCGGATGCCTTCTTGTGCTTCTTGGCTTGGGCCTTTTGGGCTACGGAAGCGGCAGATGCTTTCTTGTGCTTCTTGGCTTGCGCCTTTTGTGCGGCTACAGCCTTCTTGTGATGATGTTTCTTGGCTTGCGCTTTTTGGGCTACGGAAGCGGCAGATGCCTTCTTGTGCTTCTTGGCTTGGGCCTTTTGTGCAGCTACAGCCTTCTTGTGATGATGTTTCTTGGCCTGTGCTTTTTGAGCTACGGAAGCAGCGGATGCCTTCTTGTGCTTCTTGGCTTGGGCCTTTTGGGCTACGGTGGAAGCGGCGGAAGCCTTTTTGTGTTTTTTGGCTTGCGCTTTTTGTTCAGTTGCCGAAGCAGCGGACGCCTTCTTGGCGTGATGCTTGGTCGTCTTGTGGTGATGAACAGCCGGTGCAGATGCGGTCGCCGGTGCGCTGGCGTCAGCGGCAAAAACCGGGGTACCGAACAGCAGGCCAGCAGCAGTAGCGAGGGCGATCAGGGCTTTCATGGTATTTCTCCTAAGGGTCAATCTTTTGTCTGGGCTCGGGCCGGGTTTGTTGAGTGGCCCGTCCACGCTCACAGAATTACAGAGCGCACGCCGCTTGTATGTGAGGACGTGTTCTGCAGGAGAAACAAATGGTAATCATGTCAACCATTTAAGAATTTTCCCGTTGTGCCTCATCGTGTCCGCTGTTATCTGACAGCCGACATTGCCCTGCCAGGCAAACAAAAACCCGCCGTGAAGGCGGGTTTTTGTTTGGGGTCCGGACAGATCATCAATCCAGCGCGCTGCGGGCATTCGCCAGAATCTCTTGTACCAGCGGTGCGGAGGTCTCAACGATGGCGTATTCATCCTGCCCCGGCGCCCCCATCTTGACCCGCTCATTGCGGTACAGCATCCCGCTGGGGAATGGCGCCCGGCCGGAAGTATGGAACTCCTGGCAGCCGGTCGCCCGCACCAGATCCGCAATATTGTTTACGCGCACCCCAGCGCCGGGCATCACCACCAGCTTGTTGCCAGCCTGTTCACGCAATTGACGGATCAGTTGGGCCCCTTCTGGCGCCATGGGGGCCTGGCCAGAAGTCAACAGACGGTTGCAGCCGGTGCTGATGACATCCTTGAGGGCTTGTACCGGATCACGCGCGACATCAAAAGCGCGGTGGAAAGTCACTTGCATGGGCATGGCCAGCTCGACCAGTTGCTTGGTCCGCGCCACGTCGATATCGCCCTCGGCGGTCAGCAGGCCAATGACCACGCCATCCACACCCAGTTTTTTGCAGGCCAGGATATCGCGTTGCATCACTTCGAACTCGACATCTGAATACAGAAAATCACCGCCACGCGGGCGAATGATGACATTGAGGGTGATCCACAGGCGGTCACGCGCTGCGGCAATGGCCCCGTGAGAAGGGGTCGTGCCGCCTTCCAGCAGGTTGTCGCAGAACTCGACACGGCTGGCGCCACCTTCCTGCGCGGCCAGACAAGAAGTCACCGAGCCCGCACAGATTTCCAGCAGGATGTCTTGATGGGCCATAGCGGGTGCTCCGATATAATGTCGGGCAAGCGTAAACGAATCAGCTGACCGATACAAAGCGCAAAATACAAAACGCCCGCAAGAACTTTTGCGGGCGTTACGAGAGACAAGCAAGAACCGGATGAGAACCGGATCAGGCAGCCAGGCGACCGATCTCGCTATTGAGCGCGGCCAGCACCTGACGATGGCACTGATCCAGGTCTTCCATCTGGCTGGTCAGCTGGCGATCCATGTCTTCCAGCTCTTCGATACGGCCTTCCAGCGTATCAGTCGCCTTGTGGATGCGCTTGATGCTTTCCAGGCGGCGACGCAACTGCAACTGGTGCTCACGGACCTGGGTTTCCATCGGCGCCATCACGGCCTTGAGCCAGTTCTCCACATCACGGTTGGCCACTTCGAACACATACACCACACGGCTGGCGACGGTTTCGAAGAACTTGCGGGTGATGCGGCTCTGGCTGGTGGTCAGCAGCCGGCCCACGGTGTTGAAATGCTCGCGGAAGGATTTCTCCAGGCGGGCGATTTCCTTGTGGTACTTGAGCGTGGAGAACGGCGGCGGTGTGACCTGGCCCAGACCGTGTTCCTCGCTGAACTTCTTGTACATGGCCGCCATCATGGCCTGGATTTCTGCCACCTGTTCGGCAGAGCTGGCGATGTTGGCGTTGGTGTCCTTGAAGAAGCGTTCCATAGTGGCGCGCAGGCCGCCTTCGCCAAAGGAGAACCAGCTGCGTTCCATTTCGTCGCGAATGCGGGCGATCTCCGCCTTGAGCGAATCCATGCCCAACAGCGTCAGCAATTGGTTGGTTTGCTGGCTGAAGATGCTGCGCAGCGCCTGAAAGCGCACCAGACCTTGTTCAAAGTGACGCTTGTCGGTCTGCACCTTGTCCATCATCTGCATGACCACGTCCTGGTTCTTGCCGCGCAGGCGGGCCAGTTCGTCCAGTTGCTCCAGCAGGCTGGTGCGGCGCGTACCCAGCAAATTGCGGGTCGCCATCACAATGTCTTCCACTTCGGTGATCGTGCTGTCCCGCACGATGTCCTGCTTGGCTGGCAGCAACTCACCCGACAGCGCGGCTTCCAGATCCATCAGGTGCGCGCGTTGCAGCAGCGCGTCATCGTGTTGCACCTTGGCTACCAGCGCTTTCTGCGCGGAGACCGGGAACACCTGATTGGTGCCCACACCCAGCAGGTTGGCGGTGGTCGCCACCTGACGGTCAATTTCGGCATCAATCTGGGCCGGGGTCTTGAGTTCATCCCACAGACCGTCAATCTTGTTCAGCACCACCAACCGGCCGCGCGAACCCGCCTGTGCCTTGCCAATGTGGTTGCGCCAGACATCAATGTCGCTCTTGGTCACGCCGGTGTCGGCAGACAAGATAAACAGAATGGCGTGCGCGTTGGGCAGCAGGTTGAGCGTCAGTTCTGGTTCGGTACCGATCGCATTCAGGCCCGGGGTATCCAGAATCACCAGGCCCTGCTCCAGCAACGGATGCGGGAAATTGATCACGGCGTGACGCCAGGCCGGGATTTCCACCATGCCATCCGCACTGACCATGATCACCTGATCGGGATCATCCTCATCAAACAGGCCAAAGCTCTTGGCAACTTCAATCGAGACACGCTTGGTGTGCCCCACCTGACCCAGCGCCGCCAGCATGGCGTCGGCGTCATCAATCTCAAGCTCGGTGGTGGCCCATTCTTCGGTATACCGGCGATATTCGCTGGTGGTCACGTTTTGGGCGCGGGTCTCAATCGGCAACAACTGGATCGAGGGCGGACGGCTTGGGTCGTACAGGATTTCCGTCGGGCACATGGTGGTGCGGCCAGCCGAAGACGGCAGCACACGCTTGCCATAGTGCGCAAAGAAAATGGCGTTGATCAGTTCTGACTTGCCACGAGAGAACTCGGCAACAAACGCGATATTGAGTTTGTCGTCCTTGAGTTTTTCCAGCAGCGTCTGGATGCGCAACTGCGTTTGGGCGTCTTCCAGGTCTTGCTCGGACAACCAGCGCGACAGGTGCGCCACCCGTTGCGACAACTGGCCACGCCAGCTGCTATACGCCTGGAAATCACCAGCAAGGCGATCGTTGCTGTCTACATCGTTGGCGGCTATCTCGTCACGATGGAGGTAGTCGGTGCTCATCTCGGTCCTCGTGCCCTTGGCGGGCTCTCTTTGGGGCAGGCCGCACTGCGGGCGCCTGCGTATCAGTCAGATCGCGTGATTAACGCACATTCGCACAATCCGCTGACTAATGATAATGGAATCAACTATTTCTGAACTATTTCTGGCAGTTTGAGCAGAAGAATGTTGCGCGCTGACCCTGGCGGATTTCCACAATCGGCCTGGCGCACACCCGGCATGGCTCGCCCGCCCGGTCGTAGGCGTATGTCTGCAACTGGAAATACCCGGTATTGCCACTGCTATCCACGTAGTCGCGCAGCGTGGTGCCGCCAGCGCGGATGGCATCTGACAAAGTGCCCTTGATGGCGTCAACCAGGGCGCCAATTTCACGTTTCTTCAGTGTGGCCGCTGGCCGCTCCGGGTGAATGCGCGCACGGAACAAGGCCTCGGACGCATAAATATTGCCGACGCCAACGACGACATGTTGATCCATGATGACCAGCTTGATCGCGGCCTGCCGACGGGCGATCTCGTCTTGCAGATAGCTGGCGTCAAAAGTATCAGATAACGGCTCTGGTCCCAGTCTGGCCAGCAAGGGGTGCGTGGCCGCAGCGGCTTCGTGCCAGAGCATGCAGCCAAAACGGCGCGGATCGCGATAACGCAAAATGCGGCCGTCTTCCAGCATAAGGTCAATATGGTCATGTTTTTCAACCGGGCGCGCGGCCGTGACCAGCCGCAAGGTGCCGCTCATGCCCAGATGGACAATCAACGTACCGTGCGCAAAGCCGATCAGCAGATATTTGGCACGCCGGTCCACCGACACAATCCGCTGCCCTTGCAGCAGGCTGTGCAGCGTATCGGGCACCGGCCAGCGCAAGCGCGGATCACGGATGGTCACGGCTGCAACGGTATTGCCGGTCAAGGCGTCGCTGATGCCGCGACGCGTCGTTTCCACTTCGGGTAATTCAGGCATGATCCAACCTGGCGGTGAAAGACAGATGGAACATAGATTGTCCTTCGCACGTCATAACACAACGGGGTTAAAAAGTTGCGCAAGGACTATCACCTCACGCCTTGGACTTCGCGACGGAATTTACCTTAATATGAAGCAGCACGGGCCGGATCATGATACGGCCCGCACCATGCCGCAGCCGCTGTCATTGCCTGCGACACATACTCCACCACCCGCCGGACTTTGCCATGCCTTTTCCGTTTTCCCGGAAACCCCTCCTGACTCTTGTATGCCTGAGCCTCTCGGTGCTTGCCGGTTGTGCGACGGTAGGCCAGCCGGCTGCGGGTGGCAAAGCGCCGACCGCCAGCGCGCCGGCCGCGGATGACGCCAGCGCCGCACAAGATGCTGCCAATGCAGACGGTCCGCTACCCAATGAAGAACTCACCGACGAACTGGTGCTGCGCTTCCTGGTGGGGGATATCGCCCTGCAACGCGGGCAGCCGACACTCAGTGCGCAAACCTGGAACGATCTGGCCCGCCGCACACATGACCCACGGGTAGCCAAGCGCGCCACGGAAGTCGCTATTGGTGCAGGCCAGCTCAACCTGGCCATGGACTCGGCCAACCAATGGATCAATGCCTCACCCAATGCCATCGCCCCGCAGCAGGTCATGCTCAGCTTGCTGTTGCGCGCCAACCGTCTGGATGAAGCCAAGCCGCATCTGGAAGCGCTGCTTAAATCCAAACCGCAGGATGCACCTTCGTTCTTCCTGCGCATGCATACGCTGTGGGACAAAAACACCGACCGCAACGCCGCCGCCAAGCTCACGGAAGACGTCACTGCGCCGTATCTGAACTTGCCCGAAGCCCACTTTGCCCGTGCCGTGGCCTACGCCAATACCAACCGTGTCCCTGACGCGGTCAAGGAAGTCGATGCCGCCGACGCACTGCGCCCAGGCTGGGAGCCGGCAGTGCTGTACCGCGTGCAATTAATGTCTGATCGCCCATCACAAGAGCGGGTGGACTTTTTGCGCTCGGCCCTGCGCAAGAACCCGGATTCATTGGCCATCCGCAACGCATTGGCACGTGAGCTGGTGATCAACAAACAGGTCAAGGATGCGCTGGACGAATACAACGGCATTCTGAAAATCCAGCCAGATAATCTGGAAGCGCTGGTCGGCTCCGGCCTTGTATCGCTGGAGCTGCGCGACTTTGAAACCGCCCAGTTGCACCTGAATGCCGCAGTACAAAAGAGCCCGCGCACCACTAACAACCTGCGTATCTACCTGGGCCAGATTGCTGAAATCCGCGGGCAGAACCAGGATGCCATTGCGTGGTATCAAAGTGTGGAAGGCGATATGCATGACGCCGCCACCGAGCGCCTGATCCGCCTGTATGCCCACTCCGGCCAGCCGGAAAAAGCCATCGACCTGATCCACGAAAACGTGGCCCTGACCACGGAACAACAAACCCGCCAGACCCTGCTGGAATCGCAGGTATGGCGGGAGGTGAAGAACTACGACAAAGCCTGGCAAGTGCTGACGGATGCCATCAACAAAGACCCGAAAAACGCCGACCTGCTCTACGAGCGCTCCTTGATTGCGGATCTGCAGCACAACGTACCGGCCGCAGAAGCGGATCTGCACAAGTATCTGGAACTGCAACCGGATAACGCCCAGGGCCTGAACGCGCTGGGTTATACGCTGGCCAACCGCACGGACCGCTTTGACGAAGCCAATGGTTATCTGGAAAAAGCCAATACGCTGGACCCGAACAACCCCGTGATCATGGATAGCCTGGGCTGGCTGCGCTACAAACAAAACCGCCTTGCCGAGGCGCGTGACCTGCTGACCCGTGCCTACAAGGCCATGCCCGATCCGGAAGTGGGCGCTCACCTGGCGGCCACGCTGTACAAGATGGGCGAGAAAAGCGACGCGCACAAAGTCATGGCCGAAGCCCAAAAACTGGACCCGGATAACGAATCGGTGATCGCCATTGGTCAGGAAATCGGCAAGCCGTGATGCGTGGGTTCAAGGGTTTATGGTGTTTGCTGGCCGTACTCTGGCTGGCCGCTTGTGCTACGCCGCCGGCTGCCCCGACGCGGGCCGGTGAACTGGTCGCCACCGGCCGTGTCGCCCTGCGCGTACCCAATGACTCGCAGATCGCCAATTTCACCTGGCGTGATGATGGCCAGCAAGCGGCACTGGACTTGGGTACACCGCTGGGCCAAACCGTCGCCAGGCTGACTTTTGACGCCAATAGCGCGCATCTGATGGACTCCAGTGGTAAGGAAACCAGCGCGGGTAGCCCGGAAGAACTGCTGCAAGCGCGCACCGGTTGGCAATTGCCGGTGCAAGGCATGCGCTGGTGGCTGCGCGGCAAGGCAGATCCGGCCACGCCCGCGCAGGTCACGCCGACCAGCGACGGTGTACATATTTCGCAAAACGGTTGGGAAATCGACGCCACCGATCTGCGCGACGCAGGTCGGGAAGGCAAACTGCCGTGGCGCATTCACGCCAGCCAGAACGGGCTGGATTTGAAAATCGTGGTTTCTGACTGGCAATGGCTACCGTAATTCATCCCGCATCTCTTCCCGAATCTGCCCTGCTGGCCCACTTTCCGCCCTCGCCCGAGGGTTGGCGCAGTTTTCCGGCACCGGCCAAGCTCAATCTGTTTTTGCACATCATTGGCCGGCGGGCGGATGGTTATCATCTGCTGCAGTCGGTCTTTCAATTGGTTGATCTGAACGACACCATCGAACTGCGTGTACGTACCGACCAGGATGTGGTCCATCACAACCCGCTGCCGGGCGTCGACCCGCAAGATGATCTGACCGTGCGCGCGGCGCGCCTCTTGCAACAACACGCCAATATCAGTGCGGGTGTCGATATCCGGGTGGAAAAGCGCATTCCCATGGGCGGCGGCATGGGCGGCGGTAGCTCAGATGCCGCCACCGTGTTGCTGGCGCTGAACCAGTTGTGGGGTGTGAAACTGTCGCGCCAGGCCTTGATGACACTGGGTCTGAAACTGGGTGCAGATGTGCCTTTCTTCATCTTTGGCCGTAATGCGTTTGTTGAAGGCGTAGGCGAAATCATGTCTGCCTATGACACGCCAGATGCCTGGTTTGCGGTGCTGCACCCGCAAGTCCATGTTTCGACCCCGGCAATTTTTAAAGATGAACGCTTGACAAGAAATACGCCCTCAATCACAATGCGCGGCCTCAACGTTGCTGCAACGCGAAATGATTTGCAGGCAGTAGCAATGAGTCAGCAGCCGCGTATTGCTGAATGTCTGAAATGGCTAAGCCAGTTCGGGCCCGCGCGGATGACTGGATCAGGAAGCTGCGTGTTCACAATATGTGCTTCACAAAGCGACGCGGATAATGTAATATCCTCGACTCCTGAAGAGATGACCGGGTTTGCAATCAGGTCCATCGCTCAGCATAAGCTTCGTGAATTTGCCAGTGAGTAGTTGATTGGCAGGTTCTTATAGGGGAGTCGCCAAGTTGGTTAAGGCATCGGATTTTGATTCCGACATGCGAAGGTTCGAATCCTTCTTCCCCTGCCAGTTAGAAGATAGAAAAGCGTGTACTCCTACGGTTACACGCTTTTCGTTTTTTCAGGGCGCATAAAATGGCTTACGACAGCCTCATGGTATTTACCGGCAACGCTAATCCCAAGCTTGCCGAAAGTGTCGTCAATCACCTCGACATTTCTCTGGGTCGCGCCACAGTTGGCCGCTTCTCGGATGGTGAGGTCACGGTTGAATTGCTGGAAAACGTGCGCGGTCGCGACGTGTTTGTCCTGCAATCGACGTGTGTGCCGACCAACGACAATATCATGGAAGTCATGCTGATGGTCGACGCGCTCAAGCGCGCTTCGGCCGGGCGCATTACTGCGGCGATTCCGTATTTCGGTTACGCCCGCCAGGATCGTCGTCCGCGTTCTGCCCGTGTGCCGATTTCGGCCAAGGTGATCGCCAACATGTTGCAGGTTGCGGGTGTTGACCGCGTCCTGACGGTAGATGTTCACGCTGACCAGATTCAGGGTTTCTTTGATATCCCGGTCGACAACATCTACTCCACGCCGGTTCTGCTGGCTGATATCCGCGCCAAGAACCACGACCAGTTGATGGTGGTCAGCCCGGACGTTGGCGGTGTACTGCGCGCCCGTGCCATGGCCAAGCAGTTGACCGTGGACATGGCCATTATCGACAAGCGTCGCCCCAAGGCGAACGTGGCAGAAGTCATGCACATCATCGGTGATGTATCCGGCCGTACCTGCGTGATCATCGATGACATGATCGATACTGCCAACACGCTGGTCAAAGCCGCCCAGGCCCTGAAAGCCCACGGCGCAGCCCGTGTGATTGCTTATGCAACCCACGCCGTGTTCTCCGGCGCCGCCGTAGAACGCATTGTCCAGTCTGAACTGGATGAAGTGGTGGTAACCGACACGATTCCATTGTCGGAAGCCGCCCGCCAGTGCGATCGTATCCGCATTGTTTCGATTGCCGGTTTGCTGGCTGAGACCATGCGCCGCATCAACAACGAAGAGTCTGTCTCTTCCTTGTTTGTGGACTGATTGCATAACTGGCAGCACAAGATTTACAAAACGGTGAAACGGGCAAACCTGTTTCACCGTTTGCGTTATTTGGGGGAATAGTCCCCCGGGTCCTTTGCCAGTCCTGGTCGCGGGTGGCGAAGTGTTTAACTGAGATGGAGTAACAACCATGACTTTCGAAATTCAAGCACAAGCACGTGCTGCGCAAGGTACTGGTGCGAGCCGCCGCCTGCGTAACAGCGGCAAGGTGCCCGGCATCATTTACGGTGGCAGCAAAACCCCGGTTGCGGTCGAGTTCGATCACAACAGCATGTGGTACACCCTGAAAGACGAAGCTTTCCACACCGCACTCGTAAAAGTGATCGTGGATGGTTCCGCTGAACAGGTTCTGCTGCGTTCGGTGCAATACCACCCGTTCAAGCAACTGATCTTGCACATCGATTTCCAGCGCGTTGACGACAACACCAGCGTTGAACTGAAAGTGCCGCTGCACTTCAAGAACGCTGATGTGGCTCCGGGCGTGAAGCTGGATGGCGGTACCATCGGCTACATCCTGAACGAAGTGGTTGTGCGTTGCGCCGCCACCAAACTGCCGGAATTCATTGAAGTTGATCTGAGCGAAGTCGGTGCAGGCAATGCATCGGTTCACCTCTCCGACCTCAAGCTGCCGGCTGGTGTTGAGCTCCGTTCCCTGGTTCGCGGCGAAGATCTGGCCGTTGCAACCTTCAACGCAAAGAAGGGCGGCGACTGATTCGCCCCGCTTCATCTGCGTTGCCAAAAAGCCGGCTGGTTCTCCAGCCGGCTTTTTTGTATCTATCACGTCAGTTCGGGTTCTTTTAGCTGTCTGCGAGCTTTTCTGCTGCTATTGTTGGACTTACTTATAAGGCAAACAATGTATATGGAGGGGTTCGATGTACCACAGCGAGCAGGAATCCGATTCCACCGTTGACTACTACCGCCGCTACCGCGCCAGCCCGCTCGACTTGCTGGCCAGCATGCCCGTCACCCCCCGGCGCTTTCGCCCGTGGTTTCGGGGCTTCTTCGCACTTTGTGCGGTCTTGCTGCTGGCGTACTGGCTAGGGCCGCGCTGGGGGGTGTCGCCGTTTCATACCCGCCAGGATCAACTGGACTATCGCCCTTATTTCACGGATGTCGGTGGCACGGTCACCAACGCCCTTCCGCATGAAAAGCTGTTATCCAGCGCGACGCTCAATTTGATCGGCAGCTGGCCGGGCTGGCGCGTCGAACAGCATGATGGTGGTGTCGCGTATTACGATGTCTCCCTCAAGGATGCGCAAGGTAACAAGCTGTGGGAGCAACGTTTTGACCGCAATCCCTATGCAGGCGACTGGCGCTTTTCGCAGCAGGACAGTGGCTGGGCCTGGTGTGGTGGCTGGCGCGTTACGGTGAACTCCCCGCAGATCTACAGTGACAGCGCCCTCTATCTAACCCTTGGCGGTGAGCCCCGGGTCATCCGTCATATTCCATTCATGCCACCTCGCTAGTGGCGGGCGTTCGCGCCAGCCTTTATCATCGGTTTTTGTCTTTCTTAGCCGGATGTGTCACCGATGCATCCGGCCATGTATTTATGTCTGCTATCAAATTGATCGTCGGCCTCGGTAACCCGGGCGCCGAATATGCCGCCACCCGTCACAACGCCGGTTTCTGGTTTGTCGATGAACTGGCGCGTGAAGGCGGTGCCACGCTGCGCCACGACAGCAAGTTTCACGGCCTTGCCGGCAAAGCCCGCTTGCACGGGGAAGACATCTGGTTGCTGCAACCGCAAACTTTCATGAATCGTAGCGGTCTGTCTGTGGTGGCCCTGGCTCAGTTCTACAAAATCCTGCCGGACCAGATCCTGGTGGTGCACGACGAAATGGATATCCCGGCCGGCCAGGTCAAACTCAAGCAAGGTGGCGGCAATGGGGGGCACAATGGCCTCAAGGACATCCAGTCTCATTTGTCTACGCCCGCTTTCTGGCGCTTGCGCCTGGGCGTAGGCCACCCGGGTGATCGCGGCGAAGTGGTGAGCTATGTGCTCAAGCCACCGCGCCGGGAAGAACAAGAGCTGATTGATGCTGCCATGCTGCGGGCACAGAACCTGTTACCGCGCATGCTCAAGGGCGAAATGAATATCGCCATGCAACAACTGCATACCGACGAATCAAAACAAAGACCACACAAACCCGCCCCATGACCACACCGCTGTCCATCCTCATCGCCAACCCCAAAGGGGGCAGTGGTAAATCCACTCTCGCTACCAATCTTGCCGGCCATTTTGCCTGGCAAGGAGAGAAAGTAGCGCTGGGCGATCTGGATCGACAACAAAGCGCGCGTTACTGGCTGACCCGGCGTCCGGAACAGTATCCGCATATTGCCGAATGGGATATCGACAGCGACACCACGCCCCACGCGCCCAAAGGCACCACCGTGGCGTTGCTCGATAGTCCGGCGGGTCTGCATGGCAAAAAGCTGGAAACCGCACTCAAGGCGGTCTGCCGTGTGCTGGTGCCGGTGGCACCGTCTTCGTTTGATATGTGGGCGCTGGAAGGCTTTTTTGCGCAACTGGCCGAAGAAAAAACGGTGCGCAAAAAACAGGTGGAAATCGGTATTGTCGGCATGCGGGTCGACCCGCGCACCCACGCTGCGCAGCAACTGGAACATTTTCTGGCGGGCTATGGCTTTCCGGTACTGTCCTGGCTGCGCAATACCCAGCTTTATGTGCAACTTCAACCCAAAGGGCTCACCTTGTTTGATCTGCCGGGCCGGCGGTTCGAACGTGACCTGGAACAATGGCAGGCAATCCTCAAGTGGCTTCGCAACCCCTCATCCCCGTCAATCTGATCACCGGCTTTCTGGGGGTCGGCAAAACCACCTCTATCGCTCATTTGCTGGCCAGCAAACCGGCTGACGAATTCTGGGCCGTGGTGGTCAACGAGTTCGGCGAAGTGGGTATTGATGGTGCGACACTCTCCGCGGCCGGAGACGGCCTGCAAGTGGCGGAAGTGCCCGGTGGCTGCATTTGCTGCACCACCAGCCCCATGCTGCGCGTCAACCTGAACAAGCTGGTACAGGGCAAGCGGCCGGATCGCATCTTGATCGAGCCATCCGGCCTGGGTCATCCCGCCGGCATTATCGATCTGCTGCGTGATCCGTTCATGGGCAACACGTTTGAAGTCCGTGGCGTAGTCACCTTGATGGATGCCCGTCACCTGGAAGACGCCCGTTATACCCGCAATGAAACCTGGCGCGACCAGATTGAACTGGCCGACGTGCTGGTTATCAACAAGACCGATCTGGCTGACGCCGGCCAACTGGATGCCGCCGTAGCCATGGCACGTGCAGCATTCCCGCCCAAGCTGGCTGTTGTGCAGGTGCAGAACGGTTTGTTTGACGCCGCGTTGCTGGACGCGCCACTCAACCCCGAGCGCTGGCAGGATGCGCCACACGCTGTCGGCACGCACAACCCGTTGGCGCCGCGGCGCAAGGCAGAAGCCGCTGCACCTGTCGCCACCCCGCAAGGCAACGAGCCGCTACGCAAGGCGCAGTCTAGCTTGGGTTCACACGCCTGTGGCTGGATATTCAGCCCGCAAACCCTGTTTGACAGCGGTGCAATCGCCGATCTGTTCCAGGCCTTCCAGACCCCGGACAGCCTGGGCGTGGCGGGGATTTCCCGCGCCAAAGGTGTGTTTCATACCGAGCGCGACTGGTACCGCTTTGACTGGGTAGATGCCTACCCCAGCGCCAATATCTCGGCCTACCGCAGAGATAGCCGCTTTGAAATTATTGTGGAAGGGGCGAATGCGCCAGACTGGACCGCGCTGGAAACACGCCTGCTAGCCGCCCGCATTGTGCCGGCAAGCCAACCGCAAGCATAAACAAAACCCAAACCGGGGCCGCAGGTGCCCACCTGTTCGCCCCGGTGTTGCCAGTCGGCTTTAACGTACTACCGTCCGGATTTGCGCCAGATACGTCTGCGCCGCGCTTTCCATACCCCGCCCCTTCATGACCGCCAGGTAGCGGGCAATGCAGCGTTCGATCTCAGCGACTGACACCAGGTTTTCCATCTCGCCAATCATTTCGTCCAGCTCACCAGAAAGGTGGTTCTGGTTGGTCATGTGCAGGATGGAACGAATACGGGCCACCTGGCCTGCGCTGATGCGTACGGCGTTGAGCCCCAGGGAGAAGCTACCCGCTGCTACAGCGGGAGCAGCCGCCGGCGCCGGCGCTGCGGCAGGTGCGGCAACGGTGGCGGCAGTTTTGGGCGGCAGCGAACCCGCGCGCTCAATCAGGCCGTCCCACTCCAGCTCTAACAATTTGTGAACAAGGTCTTTCTCCGGCATGGCCATGGGCAGGGCATGCGCCGGGGTCTTGCCGTCAATCATGATTAGCAATTGACGTTGTTTGAGCGAAAGCCCGCTGGCACGCGTCTGAATCTCGGTCAGACCGGCCTGGGTTTTGCGGTAAATCACATCCAGCATGTGGTGCACCTCCCCCTGATTACCTGCGGTCAACACAACCCCGTTCTACTTCGCCTTGTCAGCGGTGTACGGGGTTGTATTCACGCCGCTTTTATATGTCCACGCAAAGGGAATCCGGCACTTCTTGGGCGAGGCCGTAATTCATGAAAAGCTGATGTAACAACAATGGCAAACACGGTTTTTACTGCAATCAAGCAGTCACGGAAAGCTGCTACCCACAATTTTGATTTGAATGAGACAAGAAGCCGCTGCGCGGTGATCTTTCTGTTGCAGGCAGACAGCGTTAGCTGTACGCAAGCTGGCGACGCAAAAAAGGGCGGGTCACCTGACCCGCCCTTCTGGCATGCTTTGCCGTGCTTGCCCTGTTACAGGCCGCCGTAGGAATGCAACCCGGACAGGAACATGTTGACGCCAAGGAACGCAAAGGTAGTCACGGCAAGGCCGATCACCGACCACCAGGCCAGTACCTCGCCTCGCCAGCCCTTCACAAGGCGCACATGCAGCCAGGCGGCGTAATTGAGCCAGACGATCAGCGCCCAGGTTTCTTTCGGGTCCCAACTCCAGTAGCCGCCCCAGGCATCTGCTGCCCACGCCGCGCCCAGAATGGTGGCAATGGTGAAGAACAAAAAGCCCACCGAGACCGCGCGGTAAGAGACTTCTTCCAGCACCTGCGGGGAGGGCAGTCGCTGCGCCATCACGCCCGGCCAGGCGGCAATGACCAGAATAATGGCCACACACAGCAAACCACCCATGGTCAGTTGGGCCGCGGCGGCAGAGATCTCAAACCAGCCCGCGCCGTAAATACCGGTCGCCACCGCCAGCACCACCGCGCCCAGCGCCAGCGCATGCAGCGCCTGACGGGTTGCTGGCCGCCGTTCGATCTTCGAGGCCAGAATCCACGCCACGCCCAGCATGGCCGACAGCGAAAACGCGCCATAACCAATAAAGTTGGCCGGCACGTGGATTTTCATCCACCACGATTGCAGCGCGGGGATGAGCGGCTGGATTTCATGCGCCTGCCGATCCAGCGAGTACCACAGAATGAACCCGACCGCTGCACTGATCACCAGCAACACAAACGCGCCCATGGCACGTGCCTTGAACCGGGCCTCGTAATACAGGTACATCAAGGTGGTGATCAGACAGAACAGAATGAACACTTCATACAGGTTGGAAACCGGAATGTGGCCGACATCCGCCCCGATCAGATAGCTCTCGTACCAGCGCACCAGCAGTGCCGTCAGCGCGGCCATGGCGGCGGTCCAGGTCAGGCCGGAGGCAATCGACAATGCCGTTTCCGAGCGCGTGATCAGCCCTGCCCAATACACGGCTGTCGCAATGAAATACAGCACGCACATCCACATCACGGCGGACTGGCTGGCCAGAAAATACTTGAGCAGGAACGAATGCTGCGCGGTGGCCAGATCACCGTGATAGCTACTGGTGCCAATCAGGGCCAATACCGCCACGCCCGGCAGAAAATAGCGCATGGCTGGCCAGAACCAGCCAAACCAGACGAGGGCCAGTGTGGCACCCAGCAAAATGCCGTGCTCGTAGTAGTCCATATACTGGCCGTAGCGGGCAAAGGCAAAGCCACCCGCCGCCAGCATCAACACGGCAAAGGCAAAATCAAACGGCGTACGCCGGGTCAGGGGAAGCGTCATCATCATGTCGCGATCTCGTCTTTGGAGGATGCCGGCAACAACGCCGCGCGATGCCGTTCAAATGTGCCCGCCAGATCGGCGGAACGGCGATTGCCCGTCACAGCCAGCACCGTTTTACCTTGTTCAGTCCGTAACCAGACCCGTTCTTCACGCAGATAGAACATGCAGAATATGCCGATGACCAGCAGGATGGAACCCAGGTACACCACCTTCTTGCCCGGCGAACGGGTGAGCTGAAAGCCAGAGGACTTCACCTCGGTAAACCCGCTCAACTGCAGATAGATCGGCGCGCCATATTCAAAGAAACCGCTGGTGGCGACCAGGCTATCCATCAGAAAACGATATTGTGTTTCGCTCATGGCCACGGGCGAGAGGCCAGCGCGCTCCTGCGCAAGGTCCATGGCGTCTACCGTCGCCCCCTGCAGAATCTTCAGATAGGTCTGCGCCACCGCCTGGCGTTTGTCTTCCGGGACTTTCTCCCGGATGAACTGGTCAATGCGGGTGAAGCCACCATGTGCAAACTGATTCAGGATGGTCTGCGTGACCGACTCAAACTCGGTGCGCTTGGTCTCGGTAAAACCGCCGCCCTGGAATGCCTTGTCGGTCGTACGGCGGGCAATTTCTGGCCATGCCGTCGGGTCCAGCAAGACATTGCGCAAACGCATGTAGCGATCGACTTTGGCATCATCATCCAGCGGAATGCGCACGTACTGGAATGGCGCATTCACTTCCTTGCGCACGCCCGTCATCAGGTAAAGCGCGCCATCGTCCAGAAAGGGGGCCATGTAGTTCTGGAACTCTACCGCCTGCCCGGATGAATCCCGCAACTTGAACTGGATCATCGGCCCGAGGTTACGCATGGCGTTGCTGGATTTGACGGACTGCGAGGACGCCAGCGCCTGTTCCAGCTTGTTCACCGCCACGGCAGAGGTGTCCGCCGGCGCGTTCTTACCCATATTCTCGACATTGTTCACGCGCAGGTCACCGAACTCCAGCGTATAGGGCTTGTTATCCAGTTCAATCGTCTGGGTGCTGCGCGAACGCGCTTCAAACTTTTGCGTGGCAGGCCGATCCAGATGCCAGCCGGTCAGTTGCAGCGGCGACCCACCGTCGCCAAAGCTGGCCTGATAAATAGCGATGCCATCATAGATCAGCGGCTTGTTCACCTCGACCACACCACTTTTCACCACTTTGCCCGACTTGGGGTCCAGCACGTCAATGCTGGAGGCAAAGCGTTTGGGCATGCCGGTACTGTAAAAATCCACCTGAAATTGCTTGAGTCGCAGCGCAAACGGCAAGTCTTGTACAAAAAAACCGTCGCCCGAGTTCAGAAACACCACGTCTGCTACCGCACCTTCCGGCAGGGTCACATTGCCCCGAAAAGAGAGGTTATCTGGCGATAACCGGCTTTGCGGCGGTACTTTGCTCTGCGGCACGTCGCGGGTTTCTTCAACCTTGTTGCCAACCAGTTCACGCAGCTTGAGCGGCAGGTTGCCATCCATCAAGCCGCCAATACAGATCACCACAATGGCGGCATGGGCAAAGAAATACCCCAGACGCTGGCCCACGCCCTTTTTGGCGGCCAGCATGCGTACGCCCTCTTTGTCCTGCACACGCCAACGGTAACCGGCCTGACGCAGATAGTCTTGTACGGCGCCGCGTTCGGGCTCGCCGTCGATTTCTGCGTGATGCGGCATCAGGCGCAAAGAGTTGCGGCTGGCGTTTTCGCGGTAGCTGCGAATATCCAGCAACATGCCCGGCGCATGACGCCAGATGCACAGCGTGGTCGAGAGCACCAGAAACCCGAGGATCAGCAAAAACCAGCTGGTGTGATAGACATCAAACAAGCCAACGGGCTTGAAGATGGCAAACCAGAATTCGCCAAACTCGATGCGGTAATCGACGTATTGCTCACCTTGCTTGAGCACCGTGCCAATGACCGATGCAATCGCCAGCACCGTCAGCAGGCTGACGGCAAACCGCATGGAGGAAAAGAGATCGTACAAGGCCCGACTGAACGGGACGGTGCGAGGCGGGCGTAGGGGTATGTTCTGGTTCATAACGCAAAAGAGGGGCGGTTTTCTACCGCCCCTCCAGAATAAGCTACCAAGGTTAAAATTGCATGGCACCGGCCAGTGCGATCAACCAGTCCGCGACCATTCATCAATGCAGGGACTGGATGTACTCGGCCACCGATTTGATTTCCTGGTCCGAGAGGCGGGCCGAGATATCGTTCATCATCGGGCCGTTGGCACGCTCGCCAGTGCGGAACAGATTGAGTTCACCAATCACGTAAGCCGAATGCTGTCCGGCCACACGCGGGTATTGCACCGGAATACCGGCGCCGCTGGGGCCGTGACAGGCCATACAGGCTGGCACATTCTTGGCGGCAATACCACCGCGGTAGATTTTCTCGCCAGCGGCAATCAGCGTTTTGTCTGAAGCGCCACCTTCTTTGGCTTTCTGCGTCGAGAAATAAGCGGCAACGTTATGCATGTCGTCATCCGACAACGTGGCGGCCATACCGAGCATGACCGGGTTCTTGCGCTTTTGCGTTTTGAACTCGGTCAATTGCTTGTAGAGGTATTCGGAATGCTGGCCCGCCAGGCTGGGGTTGGCGGGAATCACGCTATTGCCGTCGGCGCCATGACAGGCAGCGCAGACTTTATCAACGATTTCTTTGCCCTTGGCGGGATCGCCTTTGGTGGTGGCTGCAAAAATACCGGTGCTCATCAACGTCAGTGCAGCAAGCAAGGCTGCGACAGGCGCTCTGCGCATAACTTGGCTCCCTTCCCTAATTGATCTTTCAATTTTTAGATGTACCCATCAGGCATCAGGAGCAGCCGACGGACTAAATCCTGATATTCTATATCAAGACTAATCTAGACCATACATAGCACGGACACCATGTCGCTGTTTCGCGGACTCAAATTTTTAACCACGGTCAATGATTTGCGAACTTTACCCCTTGACGGGCGAGAAGTTGCATTTGCTGGTCGTTCCAATGCCGGTAAATCCAGCGCAATTAACACGCTGGCCAACCACACACGACTGGCATACGTCTCCAAGACGCCTGGTCGTACCCAACATATCAACTATTTCACGTTCGGCAGTGACGAGCTTAAACGCTTGGTCGACTTGCCTGGCTATGGTTACGCCGAAGTGCCTGCCGCCGTGCGTGCGCACTGGGAAGGGCTGCTGGGCCGTTACCTGAAAGAGCGCGACCATCTTATCGGTCTTGTGCTGATCATGGATTCGCGCCGGCCGCTCACCGAACTGGACCGGCGCATGCTGGACTGGTTCTTGCCGACCGGCAAACCCGTGCATTGCTTGTTGACCAAGTCCGACAAGCTCTCCAACCAGGAACGCACTAACGCATTGCGCAGTGTGCAAAAAGAGTTTGCCAATAACCCGCAAGTCACCGTTCAGCTGTTCTCCAGCCTTAAGAAACAAGGGGTTGAAGAAACCGAGAAAGTGGTGGGTGCCTGGTTTGCCGAGCCTGCGGCTGACAGCGCCGAATTGACGAACGGCGAATAGTATTCCTTGAACTTTGCGCGAACCTTTCTACCCTGAAATCTGGGTGCGCCCCTGCACCTCCCGCTTTTCCTCCCTGAGCGGGTGCCTTGGCCAAATGCCAAGGCGTATTACACCCCGGTCATTCTCCCCTTGGGCCGGGGTTTCTTTTTTCCAGGATCCGGAGAAACTCCCTGCATGGCTGTCCTTCGTGCGCTGCGCGCGGATATCACCACCCTGAATGTAGATTGCATCGTCAACGCGGCTAACACCTCTTTGCTGGGCGGCGGCGGGGTAGACGGTGCCATTCACCGGGCGGCCGGACCGGACTTGCTGGCCGAGTGCCGCACGCTGGGCGGCTGCCACACGGGCGAGGCCCGCATCACTCAGGGCTACCGGTTACCGGCGCGCTTTGTCATCCACACACCAGGACCCGTCTGGCACGGTGGCAAAGAGAATGAAGCTGCGTTGCTGACCGCCTGCTACCGGGAGTCCATGCGGTTAGCGGCAAAACACCATGTGCGTACCATGGCTTTCCCGGCCATCAGCACGGGGGTGTATGGCTATCCGCTGGTCGAGGCCACGCGCATTGCGGTAGACACCGTGCGCCAAGAGGCCGAGGCCTTCCCGCAGGCCCCCCAGGACATCCTCTTTTGTTGCTTCTCCGACCATGACCTGGCGGTCTACGAGGCCGCTCTGGCCAGCTAAGCCGTTAGCCCTCGTCCGGGATACCATGCGCGGTGAGGATGTAGTCATAGCGCTCTGGCAAGAGCTGTTCGGCTACATAGGGTTGCAAGCGGGCGACGCGGGCCGCGTCCAGCATGTAGGATAATTTCATTTCCGGGTCAGGCCGATCTTGTTCATGGGCGAACAAGCCCAGCAGAAAGGGCGTGGTGACCGTAGTCGCCACCGGCACGTGGCCGACAAAGCTGCCATCCATGCCCTTTTCCCAGACTTCCAGCAAACGAATGATCTTCATAAGACGTTCACATCAAGTCTGAACCGGATGACGGATTCCGGCTCGCCAGTTCATCAAATCCCGCCCACCACACCAACCGCCTTGCCGCCTGCAATGACTTGTAGTTCCGGCCGGTTCTTGCGATTACGGCAGGCCACCAGATCCGCATCGGCGGCCAGCATCAGGTCTTCAATTGTATCGGCTTCGCTGCGCAATTGGGCCAGCCCCCATTCCAGCGAAAAATTGATCACGCGGGCATCTGGCAAGGTCACCATCTGTGCCGGTTTGCGATTCACCAGCCGGTTGGCCACCACATGCGCGCCAGGCAGGTCGATATCCATCAGCACCAGCGCCACTTCGCTGGGCGAAAAGCGCCCGACGATATCAAAGTCGCGCACATTGGTGCGGCACAGCGTCGCCAGTTGCCGCAACACCATGTCACGCGCCAGCGGGCCGTACCCCTGTTCGAGCTGCTCCAGTTTCTCTACACAGACCAACAACACGCAGATCGAGGAGTGCGTGCGCTGGGCGCGGTTGATCGAGGCTCCGGCGTCTGCCAGAAACCGATCACGCGAACTCAGGCCGGTTTGAACATCCAGCCCCGCACGGCGCGCCTGCTTGACGATGAAGGTCTTGTGGCGTGTGCGCTCGAAATACCAGGCAATCAGCGCCAGCACTGCGACCACCCAGCCCGATGCGGCGAGAAACCAGACGAATGAAACCGGTACGTTTGGCATGGGTTGCTTTCCCAATATCCAATATGAATAACTCTACCCAGTGTAGCCTTCGCGCGGCCATACGCCAGTGCCGCCAGCCTGCTAGAATGCCGCCCATGTCGAAAATTCTGCTTGTACGCCTGTCTTCCATGGGCGACATCATCAACGCCATGCCGGCAGTGACCGACATGGCACAGGCCATGCCTGGCCTGAAACTGGACTGGGTAGTGGAAGAAAGCTTCCAGACCCTGCCGCGTTTGCATCCTGCGGTAGACCGCATTATTCCGGTGGCACTGCGCCGCTGGCGCAAGTCCCCCCTCTCTGGCCGGAGCTGGCGAGAGTTCAGTGCAGCACGCCAGGCGCTGGGTGAAACCCCGTATGACTTGATCCTGGACGTCCAGGGCCTCGTCAAGAGCGTGTTCTTTGCCCGTATGGCCCACGGCCCCATTGCCGGGCCAGACCGCCACAGCGCGCGTGAAGGGCTGGCGGCATTGGCCTACCAGAAAAGTTACCCCATCGTCTGGCACCAGCACGCCATCAACCGCGTGCGCAAACTGGCAGCACAAGCCTTTGACTACCCATTGCCGGTCAATATTGATTATGGTCTGGCGCGGCCGGACATCACCCTGTCATGGCTGCCAGTACGGCCCTATGTGGTCCTGCTGACGGCCACCAGTCGTCCGGAAAAAGAATGGCCGGAGGAACGCTGGGTGCGTCTGGGTCAGCGTTTTGCCGATCTGGGCCTCGCGTGTGTACTGCCTTGGGGCAACGCGCAGGAACAAGCCCGGGCGGAGCGGATTGCCAAGGCGATACCGGACGCCCTGGTTGCCCCGAAAATGCCGCTGGATGCCGCCGCCACCCTGCTGGCAGATGCCCGGGTGGTGATTGGTGTCGATACCGGCCTCGCCCATCTGGCGGCCGCCATGGCGACGCCGGTGGTCGCCATCTTCCTGGCCTCCGACCCGCTAGAGAACGGTGTGCTGGCTTCCACTTATGCGGTGAATGTTGGCCACAATGGCGCTTCACCCGAGGTGGATGAAGTCTGGCAGGCGGCCATGGCGGGCCGTCGGGCATGATCCGCGCGCTTTACTCGGTCTTGCTGTGGCTGCTCACGCCACTGGTCATGCTCTATTTGTGGCGCCGTTCGCTCAAGCAGCCGGATTACCGCAAACACTGGAATGAACGCTGGGGGTTTTATGGCCAGCGTGCCCGCAGCCGCACGATCTGGTTGCATGCGGTCTCAGTTGGTGAAGTGCGTGCGGCGGCCCCGCTGATCAAGGCACTCAAGGATGCCTGGCCGGCGCACCGTATTGTCCTGACCTGCATGACCCCTACCGGGCGCGCAACGGCAGAAGAGTTGCTGGGGGACTCGGTCACCATTGCCTATCTACCCTATGACTATGCCGGCGCAACCCGCCGCTTTATCCGTCAATTCAAGCCCGTATTTGGCCTGCTGATGGAAACCGAAATCTGGCCAAATCTGGTGGCCGTTTGCCGCGCCCGCGGCGTGCCGCTGTTTCTGGTCAACGCCCGCCTCTCTGCCAAATCCGCCGCGGGTTATCAGCGCTGGCGCTGGCTGGCCAGCCCCGCCTTTGCCGGGCTGACCGGTACCTTTGCCCAGAGCGCGGCGGATGCCGAACGCATCGTGGCGTTGGGCGGTCAGCACGTACAAGTCACAGGCAACGTCAAATTCGACTTTGATCCGGCCCCGGCCAAAGTGGTGCAAGGCCAGGACTGGCGTAACGCACTGGGCCCGCGCCCGGTGCTGCTGTTTGCATCCAGCCGGGAAGGCGAAGAAACCCTGCTGCTGGATGCGCTGGCGCAGACCCCTCTACCCGCCCATACCCTGCTGGTGATCGTGCCGCGCCACCCTCAACGCTTTGATGAGGTCGCGGCGCTGATCGGCAGCCGGGGTTTACGTTGTCTGCGCCGCAGTGAATGGAACGGCCAGGATATCGGTGAGGCCGACGTCTTGCTGGGCGACAGCATGGGTGAATTGACCGCCTGGTACGCGCTGGCCGACGTCGCCATCATCGGCGGCTCTTTGTTGCCTTTTGGCAGCCAGAACATGATTGAAGCCTGCGCGGTGGGAACACCCGTCGTCATCGGGCCGTCCACTTTCAATTTTGCCGAAACCGCGCGCATGGCGGTCGAAGCCGGCGCGGCGCTGCAAGGCCAGGACATGCCCACCGTTCTGGCGCTGGCAACCCGCCTGTTGCTGGACACAAACGACCGGCAAGCCGCTGCAGAGGCCGGTCTGCACTTTGCCAGCCTTCACCGGGGCGCCACCCAGCGCGTACTGAGTGCACTGGCCACCAAGCTGGCGCATGCCGCGCCGACGGGTAGCGTGCCACCCACCGCCTGAGCGGCGTACAATAGTCGTATTCAATATACAACTTATGGTGAATGCGCATGCTCAACCGCTTTTCTGACCGGCACGCCAGCTTTGACGACCCGGTGTCCATGCTACTGGCGTGCCATGAACGCGTCCGTCACTACCTGGCCTTGTTGCAAAAACTAGCCTCCCATCATGCCAGCCACGGCAGCGATGCCGCCGCGCAAGATGCCGCACGCGCAGTCCTGCGGTATTTTGATATTGCCGCACCACTGCATCACCAGGATGAAGACGACAACCTGTTCCCGCTGCTGCACCAACGCGGGGACCTGAGTCTGAAAACCGGGATTGACGCCCTGGCTGGCGAACACCCGCTATTGCACGCGCAGTGGGCAGCCATGCGCCTGCCATTGCAGACCATTGCTGCAGGTGGCGTAGCCGAGCTGAACGCGGCAGAGGTGGAGGGTTTTGTGGCGCTCTACCTGCACCATGCCGCGCGGGAAGAAAATGCGGTGTATCCGCACGCCGCAACGTTACTCAGTGCGGCAGAACTGGAAGACATGGGCCGGCAGATGGCCGCCCGGCGCGGGGTCAGCGCCGGCACGCCCTGATGAACATCAGCCCTGCCCGGTCGGCGCAAATTGCCAGGGATGCAACGTCAGGAATTCAGCGGCAAGACCGGATGCCCCATCCCAGAAAATCTGCGCGCCCAGACACAGCAAAATGAACGCAGACAAGCGCAGGAACACCACTGTACCGGTGGAGCCGATCAGTTTGAGCATGCGATCGCCATAGCGGTAACACACATAAATGATGGCAGACAGCGCGGCCACCCCCAGCGTGCTGCCCAGCGGCACCGCCACCCGATGCGCATCCTGCCCATGAATACCCACGCCCAGCGTGATGGCCACCGTGATCGAGCCTGGTCCCACGGTAAACGGGAACGCCAGCGGGTAAAACGCCCGTTGCTGCAGTTCTGCAGCGCGCCGCGCGTGATCTGCCGCGCTGCCGATGGGTTCACTGGCGCCGCCGGTATTTTCCGGGCTGTTCAAGAGTTTCCAGCCGGCAGAGGCCACCAGCAAACCGCCACAGACCCGCACAATGGGGATCGACACCCCAAAAAAGTCGAGCACATAGGTGCCGATAAACATACTGAACAACAACAGTGCAAAACTGAAGAACGCCACCCGCCGCGCCAGGATGGCCCGTTCTTCCGAACTGTAATTGTTGGTCAGGGACAAGAAGATCGGGGTCGCGCCCAAGGGGTTCAGAATGGGGATCAAACCCGCAATCACCACGATGATCTTGCTAAGAAACAGGGAAAGGAACTCTTGCATGACGTATGCGTACTGCGCCTGAGATGGATGCCCGGATTGTAGTGGAGCCGCGGCGGTTCTGCGTGCCTGCGCCGGCCCGATGGCGTGGGAAAACGTCATGTTTGGCAAGCTTTGCCAAAAAATACCTGTGCGCCACTCTTGCAGCCATGTGCCATTGACACCAATTGCAAAGCGAAAGCCGCACACAGCGGCTACAATGATCGGGCAGCCACCCCTTGAGGTGGCTCAAACTTTTCTGGACCCAGGAGTATTTTGAAATGGCCATCACCGTCAACGGCGTAGAAATTACCGACGCCATGATCCAGGCAGAACTGCCGCACCACGACGACGCACCGCACGCGGTTGATGGCGCTGTGCAGGAACTGATTCTGCGCGAACTCTTGCTGCAAGCGGCCAAGGCCAAGGGCCTGGATGCTTCCAACCCGGAAGAAGCCATCGGCACGCTGCTGCAAAACGAAGTCAAATCGGACGACGCCACCGAAGAAGAATGCAAAGCCTTCTACGCTGAAAACCCGCAAGCGTTTGTGCGCGGCGAACAAGCCGAAGCCAGCCACATTCTGTTCACCGCTGAAAACCCGACCGAAGCCGCCCTGGTGCGCGCCAAGGCCGAAGGTATCCTGAACGAACTCAAAGCGCAGCCGTTCAAGTTTGAAGCACTGGCCCGTGAACACTCGGCCTGCCCGTCCGGCAAGCAAGGCGGCGCGCTGGGTCAGTTTGGCCGTGGCCAGATGGTGCCGGAATTCGACCAGGCCGTATTCAGCATGGGCGAAAACGAATTGCTGCCGCAACTGGTGGAAACCCAGTTTGGTCTGCACATCATCCGTACCGGCAAGAAAACCAGCGGCGACACTGTGTCTTATGACGAAGTGAAAGACCGTCTGGGCGAGTTCCTGACCGAGACCAAGTCTCGCCGTGCCATGCACGAGTACCTGCAATCGCTGGTGCAAGCCGCTGACATTCAGGGCTACGAACTCAAGCCTGCTGCCTGATCACCCGCTGATCTCGCGCCCAAAAACGCCGCGCCTTCGGGTTGCGGCGTTTTTCTTTTTTCACAGCCTGCCCGCCAGCCACAGTGCGGGGCGGCCTGCAATACCCACAACGGTTGCCTTTTTCCGCTGTGGCCGCGCGCGTATCATGGGTCTATTCAAACGACATGACCCGACCCGCGCATGCTCTCTGTAGACCAGGCACTGACTCAGCTGTTATCGCTGGCCCGCCCGCTGACCGACACCCACACCTTGCCCCTTGCCGCCGCACATGGGCACTACCTGGCTGCAGATGTGGTCTCGCCCATTGCCGTGCCGGGGTTCGATAACAGCGCCATGGATGGCTACGCACTGAACGTGGCCGACTTTGCCGCTCCGCCCGCCGCCTTTACGCTGACCCAGCGCATTGCGGCCGGTGAAACCGGTGCGGCGCTGAATGTGGGGGAAGCTGCACGCATCTTCACGGGCGCCCCCATCCCGCCGGGCACCAACGCCGTAGCCATGCAGGAAGATTGCATCGTGAACGAGGACAAGGTCAGCGTGAGCGGCAAGCTCGCTGACGGCCAGAACATCCGCCGCAGTGGTGACGATATCCGCCAGCACAGCGTGGCGGTGGCGCAGGGTACCCGGCTGGGTGCCGCGCAACTGGGCTTGCTGGCCTCGATCGGGATTGCTACGGCCACGGTAACGCGCCCGTTGCGGGTGGCGCTGCTGAGTACTGGCAGCGAGCTGGTCGAGCCCGGCCAGCCACTGGGCGCCGGGCAAATCTATAACAGCAACCGCTACCTGCTGGCCGCCATGCTGCGCGAAGCCGGTTGCGAGGTGACCGATGCCGGCATTGTGGCAGACCACCTGGATGCCACCCAGGCCGCCCTGCAAACCGCCGCCAACCACAACGACATTGTGATCACCACGGGCGGTGTATCGGTTGGCGAAGAAGATCATGTCAAAGCCGCCGTGGCAGCACTCGGCACGCTAAACCTGTGGAAAATGGCCATCAAACCCGGCAAACCTTTTGCCCAGGGCCGCCTCCTGCGGGCGGATGGCACAGAGGCCGACTTCATTGGCCTGCCGGGCAACCCGGTCTCCAGCTTTGTCACCTTCTTTGTACTGGTGCGGCCATTCCTGGCGCGCCGTCAGGGCAAAACCGACGCCCAATTACCACCGCAAATTCTGATTCCGGCCGGATTCAAACGCAGCGCCGGCACGCGCCGCGAGTTCCTGCGCGTGCGCATTGTGGATGGGCAGTTGCAGCCCTTTGGCAACCAGGGCTCTGGCGTGCTGACCTCCGTTGCCGCCTCCGACGGCCTGGCCATCGTGCCGGAAAACCAGGCCGTCGATGTGGGCGACAAGCTGGTGTTCTTGCCCTACGAACTACGGGGATAAACTGCATGAAACAACTTGAACTGAGATATTTTGCCCGCCTGCGGGACGCGCTGGGGCTGGAAGGTGAACACGTCAACGTGCCGGCGGAAGTCCACACCGTGCGAGATCTGATCGCCTGGTTACGCCAGCGCGGCGGCGAGTGGGATGCCCAGTTCAGCGGCGCCCGCCCGTTCCGTGCGGCCATCAACCAGGACCTGGTGCCGCTGGATGAGCCCATTCCGGATGACGCCGAAGTGGCGTTGTTCCCCCCTGTCACTGGTGGCTAAGACCAAGAGGCACCCCATGAGCCAGCCACAAATCCATATCCGCGTGGGCGAAGCCGACTTTGACCTTGCCACCGAATACCTGGCCGCGCAGGCGGTACCGGGTTCTGGCGCCCTTGTTGCCTTTGCCGGTCTGGTGCGGGACTGGCACGGCGGCAAAGCCATGCGGCTGGAACACTACCCCGGCATGACCGAAAAAGCCCTGGCGCGCATTGCGGACCAGGCCTGCCAGCGCTGGTCATTGAACGCGGTACGCATCATCCACCGTGTGGGCACACTGCAACCGGGCGAGCAAATTGTGCTGGTGATCACCGCCAGCGCACACCGGCTTGCAGCGTACGATGCAAATGCATTTATCATGGACTATCTGAAAACCGAGGCCCCTTTCTGGAAACAGGAAGTCAGTGAACAAGGGGCCCACTGGGTTGACGCGCGCGCCAGCGACGACGCGGCCCGCCAACGTTGGGAGCAAACAGGTGACGATTGATGCGGTGATCCTTGCCGGTGGAGAAGGCCGGCGAATGGGCGGACAAGACAAAGGCCTGGTGGTGCTGAACGGCAACGCGCTGGTCTCCTGGGTGGCCGAAGCATTAAGCCGCCAAACCCGCCCCATCGGGCAGATCATGGTCTCTGCCAACCGCAACCTGGCCGACTACGCACGCTTTGGTTTCCCGGTACTGCATGACGTCTACACCGGGTTTTCCGGGCCGCTGGCCGGCATCCATGCCGCCATGCTCGCCTCGCCCGCCAACACGTTGTTGGTGGTCCCCTGCGACGTACCGGAATTGCCGCCCAACCTGCTGCGTGATCTGGCCACCGCGCTGGATGACCATCCCCATGCCCAGGTCGCTGCCGTCAAAACCACCGACGGCCAGACGCACCCGGCAATCTGCCTGCTGCGCCGCAGTGTGCTGACCTCGCTGGTCGATCACATTGAACACAAGCAATTCAAACTGGGCGACTGGCTCAACACGCTCTCGCCGGTGTGGGTCAGTTTTGATGCGCCGTTTGCCAACCTTAACTCGCCGGAAGAACTGGCCGCCGCTGCGGCCCGCCTGGGTGATGGCAACCCGCCTCAGCCCAGCGCCAACGGCGGCCTGACGCATTTTGATGCCAGCGGCCAGGCGCACATGGTTGGTGTCGGTGCCAAAGATGAAACTCACCGCATTGCCCGTGCCAGTGGCCACATCAGCATGCAACCAGCGACCCTGGCGCTGATTGCCGGTGGCACCCACAAAAAAGGGGACGTGCTGGGCATTGCCCGTATTGCCGGCATCATGGCCGCCAAGAAAACGCCCGATCTGATACCGCTGTGCCACGCCATCGCCCTCACCCGCGTGACGGTGGATTTCAGCATCGACCACGCCACCAGCCGCGTGCACTGCGAAGCCAGTGCCGAAACTGTCGGCCGCACCGGCGTGGAAATCGAAGCCCTCACCGCTGTGCAGATTGCCCTGCTCACCATTTACGACATGTGCAAAGCGGTCGATAGAGGAATGGTGATTGGGGACGTGAAATTGCTGGAGAAAAAAGGCGGCAAGTCCGGGCATTGGATGGCGGAGTAAGCCGACCCGACCTCGTAGCCCGGATGAAGCCGCAGGCGAGAATCCGGGGTGACGATCCTGGCAAAGAGAGGGTGATCCTGGTCAGACCGGCAACCCCGGATTCCCGACCCCGATGGGCCTTCATTCGGGCCACGCAGCGGCTTCGACCATGTGCTTCCGCCCCCCACACCACACCGTAGCCCGGATGAAGCCGCAGGCGGGAATCCGGGGTAGCGATCCTGGCAAAGAGAGGGTGATCCTGGTCAGGCTGGCAACCCCGGATTCTCGCTTCGCTTCATCCGGGCTACGGGTGGCTGCGCTCAAGGCGGATGGCATATTTACTTTGGGTAGCAACACCGGATTCCCGACCCCGATGGGCCTTCATTCGGGCCACGCAGCGGCTCCGACCATGTGCTTCCGACCCCCACACCCCGTAGCCCGGATGAAGCCGCAGGCGAGAATCCGGGGTGGCGATCCTGGCAAAGAGAGGGTGATCCTGGTCAGGCCGGCGACCCCGGATTCTCGCTTCGCTTCATCCGGGCTACGGGTGGCTGCGCTCAAGGCGGATGGCATATTTACTTTGGGTAAGGCGCGGATGGCATGGTCAAATGCGGGCTGTGTTTGCGCCAGGTCAAACTTCAAATCGGAATGATCCGATGGGGCATGGCGGGTTCGCCGGGCAGTATGGCGGCGTCGCGTTCAATAGCGCGACCGGGCATGGAAACCCGGTATACAGGCCAATCGCCGCAATCACACATGTTGTGGTTTTTTTGCGTCCATTGGTTCGCTTGGCATGCCTGTATCTATGGCGGGCCGGGCGGGGAGACCGCAAGGTCTGCCGGGTCCTGTAGCCGGTTTTCCAACCCCGTTCGGTTCCGCCACCTCGCTTGGAAACGGGGGAGCGGAAGTTAGTACCGCTACTACAGGAACTGTCCCCATGCATGCTCCTCAAGGCACACCCGCGCCACCCAGGCGCAGGTTCTTTTGCAGCCCCTCGTTTTTCTATCTCCGGCAGGTCTACGCTAATCGTTTCAGTGCACCCCGCCTTGCCTTCTCTTTGAGTGGAGGCCACGGATGCTGACCCAATCTGACGAGCTTGAAGGGTTTACCCGCGCCAAAGTGCTGCTCAATTTGCTGTTGGCACAGGCCAGCGCACAGGGTCAGACCGGTATGGTCAGCCACTTGCTGGAACTGCACAGTTTTTTCGTCGCCACAGATTTCATGGTGTTGCAGTACTACCGGCATTTGCTGCATGTCGCGCAGGCGGTGGATCTGCTGCTTGAGCACCTGGACAGCGCGCCAGACCAACACTTGTCTTGTGAGGCCATCAAGCGCCTGCTAGCGCCCTTTTTCCAGCACATGGATGAGTTTGAAGCCGGATTGGGCCTGCCAAGTTAATCAAGTTCATCAAGCCATTCCAGCCTGCGGGGATTTCCCGGATGGTCATGCCAGAACATGACCATTTTTTTATGCCTGCTGCGCAAACAGACCAACGCACTCAACCAGTACTTTGGTGCAAACCCAGCGCCGTAGCCCGGATGAAGCCGCGACCGGGGTCAAACCTCCAGGGTGGCCCGGGATTTTTTGTGGCGTATTGGTTGTTGGTTGTTAGTTATTGGTCGCCAGGCAGATGTTGTTCAAAGGCGTAGCTGGCACGGGATCGGGTGAAACCCAGCCGCTCGTAATAGCCATGCGCTTCTGGCCGGTGCACACCAGAGCGCAGGCGCAAGCGGGGAAAACCGTTGCACTGCGCCCAGTCTTTGGCGGCATGGATCAACGCCGTGCCCGCGCCACGGCCCTGCCAGTCTGCCCGCACGGCCAGCTCCATGATTTCTGCATAACCAGCGGTAGACAGATTGCGTACGCCCGCAATGTGACATACCCCAATCACCCCCGCGTCTGCCCATTGCGCAACCCATATCTCCGCCTGCGTTTGCTGCAATTGGGTACGCACGATCCGCGACGCCGGGCAGACCATCATCAAGGAAGTGCCTGTCTATGTGGATCAAAACGCTGATGCTGCCTGCATCGTTAATGTTGGCTTTGTCCGGGTGTGGAACCGTGCAAACCGTGGTGAGCTTTCCGGATCCGCCGGACCTGCTGATGCGGCCGCCAGTGCAATTGTCCTCTCAGACATTGCAACACAGCACAGCGTCGAGGCCAGCCAGTGCCGGGAAACCGAGCAGCAACTGACCGGCCTGCAAGACTGGATCCGCAAACAGCAGGCCGTCCATGCAGAAGCCCAATAGCCTGCGCAAACGCCTGATTGAGGCGTTTCCCGATTACGACCGCAACCCCGACAAACTGCTGGTGTTTGCCGATGCCGGCCGCGTGGTCGCCACCGGCACACCCGCCCGCTCGTTTGAGCTGCGCTACACGCTCAACCTGATCCTGACCGACTTCACCGACGACCCGAACGCCGCAATGCTGGCCGTGGTGGATTGGGTGGCCACCAACCAACCCGAGCTGCTGGCCAATCCCGATCAGCGCAAGGATGCGATCCAGTTCGAGGCCGACATCATCAGCAACGACACGGTCGACGTGTCGATCAAGTTGCCGGTGACTGAAAGCGTTCTGGCCCGCCAGGTTGACGGAAATTGGACGACAGCAGATCTCCCAGAACCACCGCCCGTAGAAACCGGCTGGGAACTTGTGCTCGGGAAGCCGCGCAGTGGCTGACGAACTCGACCAGCTCGTGCCGTGGGCTGCAGACCTACTGGCGAAGATGCAGCCCGTAGCGCGTCGCCAGCTCACGCGGCAGATCGCCATGCAACTGCGCAAAAGCCAGGTGCAACGCATTGCGGAGCAACAGAACCCGGACGGCTCACCCTACACCCCACGCAATGCCACCCTCCGCAAGAAAAAGGGGAGGATTCGCAGAAGCATGTTTCAGAAGCTGCGCAACGCCCGCCACCTGAAAGCGGACAGTGACGCCAACGAGGCACGCGTCGGCTTTACCGGGCGTGATGCCATGATCGCCAGCCAGCACCAAGAAGGCATGCCGAAATACAGATTACCGAGCCGGCATGTTTTAGGTTTTTCCCGAGAGGAACAGCAGTGGATTGAAGGGGTCATTCTGGATTTTCTGGCTGCTCGATAGGCTCTTCCTCTGGCGGCTCATCATCGCCAAAGTCCTGATAGTGAACCGCCAGAAGTTCGGCATGATTACCTTGTCGCTGGCCTGAACCAGTCCAGTTTTGATGCCGGTCGCGGACAAAGCGCTGGCGGCATAGTCGTAACTGATCACGGCACCGTCGGGGTACACGGTCAGTTCAACGTTGGCATCGTTAGACGGCGCGGGGATGTCATCGGAAAACAAGCCCAGCAGCACCAGCCCGGCTCCGGTTTCGCCACTGGCAGACAGTACTGCGCATTGCTCGCCAACCGTCGGGGGTGACCATTTACGTGTTTTGCCGGCGCGGAGCGTGAACCACTGCAACCAGTCGGTGACGAGGCCGCCGGTTTGTACGCGGCAAACTGGCGGCTTGGCTTTGAGATCCACGTCGGCGATCAGACCGGTGCGGAACAGGCTCTCGAGGCGACGATTGGTTTCTGGTGAGTTGGGCATCCAGAGAGGTTGCCCAAGAAAACAAACTCTTTGTTGCGCCGCATGTTGTGCCGTCCGTTGGCACAAGCTATAACTGCCGGTGAATACGCTGACCTGAATGCAATGACGCGCGGCTTGCCGGCATACCTGCGGAATCCGCTGCACCAGAAATGGAGCCGGATCCGGAAGTCGGCGGCAACGACTGCCTTGCGCGATGCAAACCTGTTTGTGCGCGGTTTCATGGCGCGTGTCCCGGAGCTGACCGGGGCCCTGCCGCTTGAACTGAACGACGATGACATCGGCGTCTTTGCACGCAAGGCAGCGGACGAGTGCGCGCAGATCCTGTCGCTGGCCGGATCCGGCGCGGCTGTGCCGGTACTGGTTGGCACCCAATGGATCAAACGCCCCCGCTTTGCCCTGGAAGCACTGGCTAAAGCGGCGAGCCACGGCGTACTCCCCGAGCTGGCAGGCATCAGGGCCAAGAACCTGCCGGCATGGTTTGAGACGACACAAAAGCGCCTTGCCGATGTGAAGTGGTGGCGCGGCCGTCTCAAGCGGCTGATTACCCGCGCCGTAGAACAACATCTGGTGCGCCTCGGCTGCGTCAATGACCGTGGTGCGCCCTACGTCAGCAACGGCACGTTGAAACGCCTCGCCCACCGCGACCAGAAAACCGCCATCGCGCTCGAACTGGCCGAGGCCACGAACGAGAAAGGCCAGACCTACACGCTGGCCGAGCTGAGCCGCCGTACCGTGGCCAACCCGGAGATCCGGCGTACCGAGCTGATGGTCCGGATCCGTGGCACGGAAGAAGTCATGCAGGAGCTGGGCATGGTTGGCTATTTCGTCACCATCACCGCCCCTAGTAAATACCACGCCAGTTCACCAAAGTACGGCAAGCCGTATACCTGCGCCGCAGATGCACTGGGAGACGACGACGCTGTCGACCTCGGGCCAAATGCCGAGCCGCGTTTCGTGCGCAAGCAGTACAGCCCACGCGATACCCAGACCTACCTGTGCACGCTCTGGAAGCAGGCGCGCGCCCTGTTCAAGAAGAAAGCCAACAGCATCCAGATCACCGGTGTGCGCGTGGCCGAGCCGCATCACGACGGCACGCCGCACTGGCACATGCTGATCTGGGTCGCCCCACACCAGGCCGACCGCATGCTGGCCATCCTGCAGGGCAAGGCGTTCGAGGTGGATGGCGAAGAGAAAGGCGCTGCAAAGCACCGCTTTACCGTCGAAAAGATCGACCCGCGCAAGGGCAGTGCCGTGGGCTATGTGGCCAAGTATCTGGCCAAGAACATCGACGGCGCTTTTGTCGACGTGGATCACGACACCGGCCTGTCTGGCGCCACAGCCGCGCAGCGCGCCGTGAAGTGGGCGAGCTGCCACCGTATCCGCCAGTTCCAGATGTTCGGTGTTCCGCCGGTCACTGTCTGGCGTGAGCTGCGCAAGGCTGACTTGCTGGCCGAAGACAACCGCGACGAGCTGGTGCTGCACAACCTGCACGCCGCTGCTGACCGCGCTGATTGGGCGGCATACACCCGCTTCTACGACGGCCTGCTGGGTGGTTATCGCGTGGGCTTCGAGCCACTGCGTGAAGCAGACAAGAGCACCGGTGAGCTGATCGAGCCAATCAACAAATACGGCGAAACCACTTTCGTCCGCAACGCCGTGGCGCTGTTCAGCCCAGCCAACGAGGTGATCGAGCGCATCCAGACCCGCATGCACGAGTGGTCAGTGGAATGGCGCCGTGATGGCGAAGCCAAGCGTCTGCAAGAGCTGGCCAGCACCGTTGTTTTTGAAGTTCCAGGTTTTGAATTTGAGCGCAGCGGCGCAGCCGCGAGCACTTGGACTCGTGTGAATAACTGTAACCAGTCGCCAGAAATTGTAGAGCTGGAACGCAAGATCGGTGAAGAAACAGCCGACTGGAACACCCATTTACCCACCGCCTTGCATGCCGGCGAGTGGGACAAGTCAGGCCGCTGGCACCCGCGGCCGCCAAAACCCCAGGCAGATATCGACTTTATGTACGCCGACGCGCCCGACGTGGCCCCGGCACGGCCGACGCACGCCTGAAAACCGCACAAAAGAGGAAAAAACCCATGAGCCGTGAAATTGATCAAGCCAGTGAACTAGAAACCCGCCTCCGCGACCACGCGCTGGCCAATATTCGCGCCGGCGCCAAACGCGAAACCCCGATGCCCTCCGGTATCTGCCCCTGGTGCGAAGAACAGGCACCCGCCGGCGCCACGTTCTGCGGAACCGAATGCGCCCAGGACTGGCAAGAGCACAACCGCCGCCACCAGACCGCCGCCCGGATCCAGGGCAACGCATGAAACCATTCGCCACTGAACGTGACGAGCACCTGCACATGGCCGCCGTTTACCACACGGCGGCCGATGCAAGCCCACATGTGCTCTGGCGCAACCAATTGCGCCAATGGGCAATGAAATACGAAGGGCTGGCCAACCCACCGCGCCAGCCGGAACAAATTGACTTGTTTGGGTGAGGTATATGCAGCCACTCAGCGTAGAAGAAGCCGCCGCCTTCGTCCGCCTGCCTGTGAGCACGTTCAGGCGGATAGCAAAAGAACAAGACGTACCCCGCGCCAAGATTGGCAAAAGAGTGATCTACCTCGACGGTGATCTGGTCGCGATGATTCAGAAAATGCAAAATGCCCCTGCGACAGCAGGAGGGGCCAAGGAGAAACCCTCATGTCAATCAAACAACGTGGTGAGATTTGGTGGTGCGATATCGCGCGGCCAGATGGAACGCGACTTAGAAGGAGCCTTAAAACCTCGGACAAGCTCGAGGCGCAGGAACTCCACGACCGGTTGAGATCTGAAATGTGGCGCGAAGCCCGCCTGGGGCAAAAACCCAAGCGTAGCTTTGACGAAGCCGCTCTACGCTGGATCCAGGAGATGGAGCACAAGCGCAGCCTCGACGATGACCGCAGCCGCATCAAGTGGATCCGCCCTCACCTCAAGGGCTACACCCTCGACCAAATTAATAATACGGTCGTGCGGGATATCCTCGAGAAAATGCAGCCTCGCGGGAAGCCGATGTCTGGTGCCACCCGCAATCGCTATATCGCGCTGGTTCGTTCGATCATTCGCAAGGCGCACCGCGAATGGGAATGGCTGGATGCGGCGCCGGCGTTCCGCCTTTACCGGGAAACAACGCGCCGGATCCGTTGGCTTACCCCGGCGGAAGCCAAGCAGTTGATCAAGGAACTGCCCGCGCATTGGAAAGTGATCGTGCAGTTTGCGCTGGCAACCGGCCTGCGGAAAAACAATATCCTGCAACTGCGCTGGAGCCAGATCGACATGGCCCGCCGCGTAGCATGGGTACACCCGGATGAAGCGAAGGCCGGGCGCGGAATCGGTGTACCGCTCAACCAGACTGCAGTTAACGCGATTCAGGCATGCATGGGCGCGCACGACGAGTTCGTGTTCACTTTCGAGGGAAAGCCGATGCGTATCGATAGCAATTCGGCTTGGCGGTCTGCCCTGCTACGTGCGGGCATCAAGGACTTTCGTTTTCACGATCTGCGCCATACGTGGGCGTCCTGGCATATCCAGAACGGCACCGGATTGGCTGAACTGCAAGAGATGGGAGGGTGGGAATCGGCTGAGATGGTACGGCGCTATGCGCACCTGGCGCCGGATCACATGCACAGCCACGCAAGCAAACTCGACGATCTGCTCGGCACAAACAACGGCACGTTTACGGCACAAAATGAAAAAGGACTTACACGAAAAATCGCATAAGTCCTTGAATTCGCTGGTGGGCTGTGAGTGGCTCGAACACTCGACCTACGGATTAAGAGTCCGCTGCTCTACCAACTGAGCTAACAGCCCAACGAGGCCGCAATATTATATAGGGACCCCTACCCTGTCAAGCGCCTTGACGCAGTTTTTTACAGTTTGATGTTGGGCATGGCCTGTGTAGCAATAATCGCACCCCGGTGCTGAATTACGGTGCCGGCCAGGGTATTACCGGTTGCGGCGGCTTCGGCCGGGGTATGGCCGGTGAGGCGGGCGGCAACGTATCCCGCGCCGAATGAGTCGCCAGCGGCAGTGGTATCGACTACTTTTTCTACGCGGGTGGGTTGGATGGATTGCGGTGGTTGGCCGGCAAGGCGCACGACAGTGTCATTGCCGCCTTGTTTAACCACGACTTCTGGCACAGGCAGCGCCAGCGCAGTGGCAAGGGCTTGTTCTGTGGTGACGACGCCGGCGGCCATGGCGATGTCGTCATCCAGCGTGATCAGGGCGATGTCGCAACTGGCGTATGCTCGGGCATACCACTGGCGGGCCTCTGCGGCGTCGCGCCACAGGCGGGGGCGGTAGTTATTGTCGAAGATGACCTTGCCACCGGCTGCGCGCAAGGTGCTGGCCGCTTGCAGCAGGCGTTCTCTGCCGGCCTCGGGCAGGATCGCCAGACTGATGCCACTGAAATAAAGCACATCAATATCACTCAGGGCGGCTTCAAGTGGGGTGACCTGGGCGTCGAAATACGCTTTGGCCGCACTGGTGTCGCGCCAGTAGCTGAAATGCCGCTCCCCGGAGGGATCGACCTGGATCATATACAAACCGGGCACGCGGCCCTGCAGTTGCTGTACCAGGCCAGTCTTGATCCCTTCCGCCTGCCAGGCGGCCAGCATGGCCTCACTGTGCGGGTCATCGCCCAGGGCGGTGACGTAGTTGATGTCCACGGCCTTGTCGTGCAACAGGCGTGAGAGGTAAACCGCCGTGTTCAGGGTATCGCCGCCAAAGGTACGGCGCAGCAATCCGGCGCCGTCTTCTTGCAGTTCAATCATGCATTCGCCAATTAGCGCGACACGTTGCGGGGAACTCATGGACATCTTCCTTGTTTATTGAAGTGGCACAGACCAGATTGTGAATGGTTATCAATTTACGTGGCCCGGTCAGCGCTGGCCTGATATCGTCCGGGCAAGCCCTGTCTGGGGGCGTTTTTACACTGATACACACGGAGTCATTATCCATGCGTTTGCTGCATACCATGCTGCGCGTCGGCAACCTTGATCGATCCATTGCCTTTTATACCGAAGTGCTGGGCATGCGCCTTTTGCGCAAGCACGACTATCCGGACGGCAAATTCACCCTGGCGTTTGTGGGCTACGGTGATGAACACGATACCGCCGTGATTGAACTGACCCATAACTGGGATACCGAGCACTACGATCTGGGCAACGGTTACGGTCATATCGCGATCGAAACCGACGATATTTTTGCGACCTGTGAGGCAGTTCGTCAAAAGGGCGGTACGGTCACGCGTGAACCAGGCCCGATGAAGCACGGTACCACCGTGATTGCGTTTGTCGCCGATCCGGATGGCTACAAGATCGAGTTTATCCAGCAAAAGAGCTGACCGATCCCGCTTGCCGGCCGGGCATTTGTCCGGCCTTGTTTGTTTTGACTGTCGAACCCTTGTTGAGCCAGCGCTGCGCCCATGCCCCTTCTTTGCAAACGCCTACTGCCATTGCTACTGTTGTTACCTGCCGTTGCGCTGGGCGCAGAGCCTGATGGCGCCAGCTTGTCGCTGGGCTGGACCATCCCGTTTGCCGGCATGTTGCTGTCGATCGCGCTGTTTCCGCTGCTGGCGCCGCACTTGTGGCATGACCATTTTGGCAAGATTGCGGCGTTCTGGGTGGCGTTGTTCCTGATCCCGTTTGCCCTGGCCTTTGGCCCGGACGCCGCGCTGCATAACGTGGTGCACGCGCTGGTGGGCGAGTACATTCCGTTTATCTTGTTGCTGTTTGCGCTGTACACCATCTCGGGCGGGATTCTGGTTTGGGGTACGTTGCGTGGTTCGCCTGCACTCAATACCGGCATTCTGGCCCTGGGTACCCTGCTGGCTTCTGTCATGGGGACCACGGGTGCGGCCATGTTGTTGATCCGCCCCTTGCTCAAGGCCAATGCGCACCGGCAGCACAACGTGCATGTGGTGGTGTTCTTTATTTTTCTGGTCGCCAATATTGGCGGCGGGCTAACGCCGCTGGGTGATCCGCCGTTGTTCCTCGGTTTCTTGCAGGGCGTCTCGTTCATGTGGACGGTGACGCATATGCTGCCCTCTGTCGCGTTTTGCAGCGCAGTGCTGCTGACCGTGTTCTATTTTCTGGATCGGCATTTCTGGCGGCGCGACCCGGTGCCCGTCATCACAGAAAAACCCAAACCCGTCAGATTGTATGGCACCTGGAACATGGTGTTGATTGCGGGTGTGGTCGGCGCGGTGCTGATGTCCGGCCTGTGGGATAGCGGCGTCACGCTGGATATCTACGGCACGCCGGTTGCGCTGCAAAGCCTGGTGCGGGATGGCTTGTTGCTGGGCCTGGGTCTGGTGTCACTGTGGCTCACGCCCAGACAAATACGCGCGGGCAATGAGTTCAACTGGTTTCCGATTCTGGAAGTCGCCAAGCTGTTTGCCGCCATCTTCATCACCATTGCCCCTGCCATTGCCATTTTGCGCGCCGGCCCAGACGGCCACCTGGCCAGCCTCGTCAACCTGGTCAGCAACGAACTGGGCCAACCTGTCGATGGCATGTATTTCTGGATGACGGGCTTGCTGTCGAGCTTTCTGGATAACGCACCGACCTATCTGGTGTTCTTCAATCTGGCGCATGGCGATGCGGCGCACATGATGGGCCCCATGGCATCGACCCTGCTGGCGATCTCGATGGGCGCGGTGTTCATGGGCGCCAATACTTATATTGGCAATGCGCCCAATTTCATGGTCAAGGCCATTGCCGAACAAAACCGTGTGGCCATGCCGGGTTTCTTTGGTTACATGCTGTGGTCCGGCGCCATTTTGTTGCCGTTGTACTTGCTGGTCACCCTGATTTTCTTCCACTTCTGAGCGCCAGCGCGCTGCGGGCTGGCTGGTCTGCAGCGCGCATTTATCCCTTGCGCACCAGCCCAGCATATTTCTCAAAATATGCCATGATAATTTTCACGGCACTTTCTTTTCATTGTGAGAAATGTCGGTGGAACCTATCCGGCAACTTTCTCTCTATTTCTCAAAGTTTGTCCTAAGGTTACCCAGTAACTTTGTCACAGCAGGCGTCGGCTTGTCTGGCGCATTGATCCATGTCAGAGGCCGTTCATGTAAACGGCATAAACTGAATACAACCCGGCAAAAGCTTTGCAGCGCAAAGACAGCTAGCCAGACCAGTTTTGCAATCACAACCAGAACGAGGTGAACCGTGGCTCAAAAAGCTCTTCCCAAGGACCTCATCGACAAGATGCACGCATACTGGCGTGCCGCTAACTACCTGTCAGTTGGCCAGATCTACTTGCTCGATAACCCCCTGTTGAAAAAACCACTCAAGCGCGAACACGTCAAACCGCGCCTGCTGGGGCACTGGGGTACAACACCGGGTCTGAATTTTGTATATGTGCATTTGAACCGGGTGATCAAGGAACGCAATCTGTCGGTCGCGTATATTGCCGGCCCGGGGCACGGTGGCCCAGGCCTGGTGGCCAATACCTGGCTGGAAGGCACCTACGGCGAAATCTATCCGAGCATCGGCCAGACCACTGACGGCATCCAGCGCCTGTTCAAACAGTTCTCTTTCCCGGGTGGTATTCCATCTCACGTCGCCCCGGAAACCCCGGGCTCCATGCACGAAGGCGGCGAACTGGGTTATTCGGTGTCGCATGCGTTTGGCGCCGCGTTTGATAATCCGGACCTCATGATCGCTTGCGTGGTGGGTGACGGCGAAGCAGAAACCGGCCCGCTGGCCACCAGCTGGCACTCCAACAAGTATCTGCACCCGATCAATGACGGTTTTGTATTACCCATTTTGCATCTGAATGGCTACAAGATCGCCAACCCGACGCTGCTCTCGCGCATTTCGCACGAGGAACTGCAAAAGCTGTTTGAAGGCTACGGTTACACACCGCACTTTGTCGAAGTGGGCAAAGATGTCCATGACTACGCCGACATGCATCAGCGCTTTGCCGCCACGCTCGATACCGTGCTCGATGAGCTGGCCGCGATCCGCAAAAACGCGCTCAAGGAACAAAAAGCCGGCAAACCACTGACCCGCCCGAAATGGCCGATGATCATTCTGCGCAGCCCCAAGGGCTGGACTGGTCCGGAAACCATTGATGGCAAGAAAGTCGAGGATTACTGGCGCAGCCACCAGGTCCCGTTCTCCGACATGACGCCGGAACACGTGAAGAACCTGGAAGACTGGCTCAAGAGCTACAAGCCCAAGGAACTCTTCACTGACGATGGCGCGCTCAAGCCGGAACTGCAGGAACTCGCCCCCAAGGGTGAACTGCGCATGGGTGCCAACCCGCACGTGCACGGCCAGGTCACCCGTGATCTGAAAATGCCGGACTTCCGCAAATATGCGGTCGAGGTCAAAAAGCCGGCGACGACCAATGCAGAAGCCACCCGCGTGATGGGCAAGTTCCTGCGCGATGTGATGAAGGAAAACCTGGATTCCCAGAACTTCCGCATTTTTGGCCCGGACGAAACCGCATCCAACCGCTGGCAAGACGTATTTGATGTCACTGGCAAGCAATGGCAGGCCGATTACAAGCCGGAAGACGCCAACAACGACTTCCTGGCCCAGAACGGTCGTGTGATGGAAATCCTCTCTGAGCATACTTGTCAGGGCTGGCTGGAAGGGTATCTGCTGACGGGCCGTCACGGCTTCTTCAGCTGCTACGAAGCGTTCATCCACGTCATTGACTCCATGTTCAACCAGCACGCCAAGTGGTTGAAGACCACGCGTGACATCCACTGGCGCAAACAGGTGCCGTCGCTGAACTACCTGTTGACCAGCCACGTGTGGCGCCAGGATCACAATGGTTTCTCGCACCAGGATCCGGGCTTCCTGGATCACGTGGTCAACAAGAAGTCTGAAGTGATCCGCGTGTACCTGCCGCCAGATGCCAACACCTTGCTGTCGGTGACCGATCACTGCCTGCGTTCACGTCATTATGTGAACGTGGTGGTAGCAGGCAAGCAACCGGCACTGCAATACCTGACCATGGATCAGGCGATCAAGCATTGCACCAAGGGCGTGGGCATCTGGGACTGGGCATCCAACGATCAAGGCGCTGAGCCGGATGTCGTGGTGGCGTGCTCGGGTGATGTGCCAACCATGGAAGCGCTGGCTGCCACCGACTTGCTGCGTCAACACTTCCCGGATCTGAAAATCCGCTTTGTGAACGTGGTCGACTTGATGACGCTGCAACCCAAGATCGAGCACCCGCACGGTCTGGATGATCACGAGTTCGATTCGGTCTTCACCACCGACAAGCCGATCGTGTTCGCCTTCCACGGTTACCCGTGGCTGATCCACCGCATTACCTATCGCCGCAACGGTCACGACAATCTGCACGTGCGCGGCTATGTGGAAAACGGCACGACCTCCACCCCGTTCGACATGGTGGTCATGAATCAGGTTGACCGTTACTCGCTGGCGATTGATGTGATCGACCGCGTACCGGCGCTGGCAGTGAAGGGTGCGCATGTGCGGCAGAAGTTTGAAGACAAGCTCATTGAACACAAGCACTACATCAATGAGCATGGCGATGACATGCCGGAAGTACGCGACTGGAAGTGGCCATACTAAGCCGCAAGGCTTGATTCGCCACATAAACGACCCGCTCCGGCGGGTCGTTTTTTATTGGGCGTTGTCAGTGATGAGCATGACAAAACGCAGCCTGCGTGGAAAACCAGTATTGCGGTGCGGCAAATTCCGACAGTACATTCTCAAGAGCTCGCATACAATCGAACCCTGAGCCACACCCAAGCCGGAGTGCCCTGTGTCTGACCTGGAACTGCTGACCCGAATCTGTGACCTTGCCCGCGACGTTGCCGCGCGCGAGGTCATGCCGCGTTTTCTGAAAGTAGCCAGCGGGCGCAAACAGGACGGCAGCACGTTTACCGAGGCCGATCTGGCCAGTCAGGCGGCGCTGGTCCAGGCCCTGCCGCAGATCGTGGATTGCCCGGTGCTGGGTGAAGAAATGACCACGGCAGAGCAGCTCAAGCTGCTGGAAGACAACCCGGAAGGCCTATGGATTGTCGACCCCATTGATGGCACGACAAACTTTATTCACGGCTTGCCGTACTTTGCCATTTCCATTGCGCTGATGCGCCACGGCCGTTCTGCACTGGGGGTGGTTTACCTGCCCGTGCTGGATGAATGCTATTACGCAGCGGCCGGCCAGGGCGCCTGGTGCAATGGCGAGCCCTTGCCGTTGATTGCGCCGGATATCCAGACGGGCGATGGCGTGGCCATTGTCGAGACCAAACACCTCACCGGTCGCCTGCCCAACCGGGTGGTGTCCGTGGCGCCGTTTGCCAGCCTGCGCAACTTTGGCGCGTCCACCATAGACTGGTGTTTCCTGGCGGCGGGCCGGGTCGACATCATGTTGCACGGCTCGCAAAAGCTGTGGGATTACGCCGCCGGCGCACTGATTGCCGAAGAAGCCGGCTGCCAGTTGGCCACACTCAATCTGGATGATTACTGGGCCGACCGGGTGATGGCACGCTCGGCCATTGCCGCACGCACCGCAGCCCTGTTCGGCCCGTGGCGCGACTGGGTCAGATCGAACCGATAATGCCCCGTTCGCACGGGTAAACCACGCCAAGGTCAGCGCGTGCATGATCCAGCAGGCGAATCATGCCGCGTGAAGTTTCGTGCGACATGATCGGGCTCTGGCGCTTGCCGTCGCGCAGTAGTTCGCAAAAGTGCGCAGCCTCATAGTTCAGACCGCCACCTTCCGCGGGTTCATGCAGTTCCACTTTGCGGCCATCGGCATACACAATGGTGGCCCGTTCCGGGTGCCACCATTTTTCGTGAATGACGACGTGGCCGCCGGTGCCGCTGATCATGGCATCGCCCGCGCCACCCACGCCCAAACCGCAATACACGTGCGAGAACCCGTTGCGGTGACGGCTGTTGATGCTGGCAAAGGTATCCACGCCGCCTTCCACCGTGCCCTGCACTTGTACGTTCTGCGCTGCGCCCAGCCAGTCCACGGCCAGAAACACGCCGTACACGCCGATATCCAGCAAACCGCCGCCGGCCAGCGCCGGGTCATACAGGCGGCCACCGGATTGGGCATCGGGAATGGCAAAGCCGGCGCGGGTAAAGCGGATCTGGCCGATCGGGTCTTGCTGCAGTGTCTCCCGCAGTTTGCGGTACAGCGGGTAGAACGGCGGCTTCATGGCCTCCATGAAGAGCTTGTCGCTCACGGCGGCTTGCGCCAGCACCGCTTCCAGTTCGCCCAGGCTGATCGCCGCAGGTTTTTCACAGAGCACGGCCTTGCCAGCGGCGAGTGCGGCCAGACAATACTGGGCATGGCTATTGTGCGGGGTGGCAATGTAGACGGCGTCGATATCGCTGGCCAGCAGGGATTCGAGTGAAGATGCCGCCGTAGCGCCAAAGTCTTTGGCAAAGGCAGCCGCCTTGTCGGCGGTGTGATTCCAGACCTGCACCAGTTTGGCATCAGGTACGTATTGCAGGCCGTCGGCAAAACGACGGGCAATCCCGCCGGTTCCGATCACGCCAAAGCGTATGGTTTGGGAGGACATGGCACATTCCGTTGACTGGATTTTATTGGGCCATGATACCCCGTGAGATGTGACGGGCGAACCGGGTAAACACTGGACAGACGACAAACATCACATCTGGCCGGGATAACGTTGCGGCCAGACCTGAAAAAGGGCCGCCTCAGCGACCCTTTTGCCCGTCCGCATCGCCATTCCGGCAATCAGGCTTTGTCAAAGCGCATCAGCGCCAGGCTGCCGCGCAGATTGGGCAGGAACAAGACTTTCTGGTCTTGATGCATCACCACCTGGCCGGTGGCCTTCATGCCCAGCTTGTTCAGCAGCACGCCAAAGTCATAGATGGTGCACAGGTGAATATTGGGCGTGTTGTACCACTGGTAGGGGATGGTTTCCGACACCGGCATGCGGCCCAGCGCCAGTTGCCAGCGGTTTTCCCAGTAGCCAAAGTTGGGGAAGGTGACGATGCCAGTGCGGCCCACACGCAACATCTCAACAAGGATGTTCTCGATGTTGTGCATGGCCTGAATGGTCAGCGACAGCACCACGTAGTCAAACGTGTTGTCCTCGAACGTGCCCAGGCCGCTTTCCAGATCGGTCTGGATCACGTCGACGTTTTTCTCGACGCAGGCGGTGACGCTATCAACGTCGATTTCCACGCCATAGCCCTGCACGCGCTTGTGGCTGGACAGCCAGGAGAGCAAAGAGCCATCGCCGCAACCCAGATCGAGTACGCTGGCATTCGGGTCAATCCAGTCCGCCACATTGCGCAGGTCGGGGCGCAAAGTCAGGTTGTTCATGCGCTCACCTCCGCAGCCACACGGTTCATATAGGCCCGCATGATGTTGTGATACGGCGCGTCTTCCATCAGGAAGGCATCGTGGCCGTGGGCCGATTCAATTTCGGCGTAGCTGACGTGCTTTCTGGCATCCAGCAGGGCTTTGACGATTTCGCGCGAGCGTTCCGGCGCAAAGCGCCAGTCGCTGGTAAAGGAGATCACCAGGAATTTGGCCAGCGCGTCTTTCAGCGCCACGGCCAGATTGCCACCGTAATGGCGGGCCGGATCAAAATAATCCAGCGCCTTGGTCATCAACAGATAGGTGTTGGCGTCGAACATGTCCGAGAACTTGTCGCCCTGGTAGCGCAGGTAGGATTCGATCTCAAACTCGACCTCGTAGCTGTAGCGGTACTCGCCGCTGCGCAGCAGACGGCCGAATTTCTCGCCCATGCCGTCGTCGGACAGGTAGGTGATATGACCCAGCATGCGCGCCAGGCGCAGGCCACGGCGCGGTACGGTGTTGTGGGCGTAGAAGTCGCCGCCATGAAAATCCGGATCGGTCAGAATGGCCTGACGGGCCACGTCATTAAACGCAATATTCTGCGCCGTGAGCTTGGGCGCAGAGGCAATCACCAGCGCGTGACGCACCCGCTGCGGGTAGGTGATGGTCCAACGCAGCGCCTGCATGCCGCCCAGGCTACCGCCAATGACCGCCGCAAACTGGTGAATGCCCAGCATGTCGGCCAGGCGTGCCTGGGTTTCTACCCAGTCGCGCACCAGCACCAGCGGAAACCGCGAACCATACGGCGTGCCGGTTTCCGGATCGATAGATGACGGCCCGGTCGAACCATGACAACCACCCAGGTTGTTCAGGCCAATGACAAAGAAGCGGTTGGTATCGATGGGCTTGCCCGGCCCGATCATGTTGTCCCACCAGCCTGGGTTCTTGTCCGTTTCCTCGTAACGCCCGGCCACATGGTGGTGGCCCGACAGCGCGTGGCAGATCAGGATGGCGTTGGAGCGGTTCTCGTTGAGCGTGCCGTAGGTTTCATACATCAGCTCGTAGCGCGGCAAGGTCACACCGCTCGACAAGGCGATGGGCTGATCGAACACGGCCTTCTGGGCGGTGACGATCCCTACGCTTGACGGGTTGGTCATGGTCGGTCCTGTTGCTGGTGTTGTGCAAGGCGTTCAGGGTTGCGCTGGCGAGTGCGAAGACTCATCGCCGGCAAACTGCGCCGCGTGCATGTGCGTGTATTGGCCGCCCTTGGTGATCAGCTCACTATGGTGGCCAGATTCAATGATCTTGCCGTGCTGCATGACCACAATGCGGTCGACGTTTTCGATGGTGGAAAGCCGGTGTGCGATGACGATGGTGGTGCGGTTCTTCATCAGGTTTTCCAGCGCGGCCTGCACTTTGCGCTCGGACTCGGTATCCAGCGCGCTGGTCGCTTCATCCAGGATCAGGATGGGGGCATCTTTGTAAATGGCGCGGGCAATGGCCAGCCGCTGGCGCTGACCGCCGGACAGGCGCACGCCGTTTTCGCCCAGAATGCTGTCAAAGCCTTCCGGCATGGCTTCCACGAAATCCCGCGCAAACGCGGCTTCGGCGGCAGCCAGCACCCGCTCGCGCGAGGGATTGGCATCACCGTAGGCAATGTTGGCGGCCACGGTGTCGTTAAACAGCACGACGTCCTGGCTGACCATGGCAAATTGCCGGCGCAAATCCAGCAGCTTGTAGTCAGACAGCTTTACGCCATCGAGCTTGATACTGCCACTGGTAGGGTCGTAAAAACGCGGCAACAGGTTCGCCAGCGTGGTCTTGCCACTGCCGGAACTACCCACCAGCGCCACGGATTCCCCCGGCGCCACCGTCAGCGAGACGTGATCGAGCGCCGGGCGATTTTCATCGTTGTACTGGAACACCAGATCTTCAATATCAAGTTCGCCCCGCGCCCGATCCAGCGCTTGCGCGCCGGCATCGGTTTCGGGTTCTTCATCCAGCACGGCAAACACAGACTCGGCGGCAGCAAGGCCACGGTGCAGGCTTTCGTTGATCTTGGTGATGTTCTTGATCGGGGTTTGCAACGCCATCATGGCGACCATGAAGGACACGAACGAGCCCGCCGTCAGCACCCCGGCCTGCGCGCGCAGGCTGGCGTAGTAAATGATGGCCGCCAGCGTGATCCCGATCAAAAACATGATCAGGCCCGAGTTGGTACTGGATGTGGCCGCACGCTTTACCGCCAGCGAGCGCACCCGGTTGTTCACCGTGAAAAAGCGGCCGATCTCGTATTTGCCACCGCCAAACACCTTGACGATGCGCTGGCCGGAGATCGACTCATCCAGAATGCTGGTCATCTCCCCCATGGAAGACTGGGTTGCACGCGACAACTTGCGCTGGCGCTTGCCCACAATACGGATCGACAACGCAACGCCCGGCAGCAATATCACGCACAACAGGGTGAGCTTCCAGTCGGTATACAGCATGACGCCCAGCAGAAACACAGCCAGCATGGAGTCTCGCACCAGCACGGTCAGCACCTGTACACCGGCCTCCATGATCTGGTTGACGTCATACGTCACGCGGGAGACCAGTACGCCGACGGAAGACTTGTCGAAGAACTTGACCGGCAACTGCATAAAGCGGGCGAACATGCTTTCGCGCAGGTCATGCATCACCCGGGAGGACAACCACGCGCTGGCGTAGTCGCTGGAGAAATTGGATACCAGCCGCAGCACGGCCATGCCCAGAATGATGGCCGGCAGAATCCAGGCATCCCGGCGAGCCAGCGAGTCGGCGCGCAGGTTATGGTCCACCAGCGGCTGCAACAGGCGCGTCAGGGCGGCGTCGACGCCAGCAGAAACGGCAAGGCCCACCATGGACATCACGACCATGCCCCAGTAGGGCTTGATCTGCTGCAGGATGCGGAAATAGAGGGTACGGCTGGTGGTGCGATTGCTCATGCAGGTGGCTTGTCTGGCGCAAAACGCTGATTATAAACGGGGTGGGGATTAGCGGGGGGTAAAACGCGCCGTTGGCGCGGTATTCGCGTTAGGCGCGACTTACCGTGGCGATTTGCAAACCAGGTCGTCACTGCGGCCTTGAGCCGGAATCCAGTAGCGGCATTGGCAGATGCCACGATGTAGCCCGGATGAAGCGGCAGCGAGAATCCGGGGAGACTGGCCTGGATAATGTTGTTGCAGTTCGTAGGGTGGATTCGGAGCGAGAGCGACAATCCACCATGGTGGCGTTTGAGTGTTAGCGCCTGACGGCACAGGTGTGAAAAGCGTTTGATACCCGGGGTGCCGGGCCCACGTCACTTTCTTTGCTTCGCCACCTCGGCGGCCCCAAAGAAAGTAACCAAAGAAAGGCGACCCCAGCCTGGCGGCCCTCCGGGCTGCCCTCAGTCAGTCGGGAGCCTAAGGTCTCCCTCCCTTCTTCGGCGCTGGGCTTTAATGGGGGAGGAAAGTCAAAAACAACCCCAACTGCAACAACGAAAACCATGGCTGCTAGCGCCCAGCGGGTTTGGCCGTTGTCCCCTTGACTGCGCCGAGCATCGCAGCGAAGTCCGGGGTTTCGGCGTAAGGGTGTTTGAGCGAAGCGAGTTCCTGCCCCTTGGGGGTACCCCCACAAAGTTGATCATCCCATCGGATGACAGTAGAAGCGGGGCTGGAGCCAGCCGGACTTCGCGAGAAGCACAGGGAACCCGCGCAGCGGGCGCAGTCGCAGGGGTCGCCTTTTCTTTGGGCACTTTCTTTTGGCGACCCAAAAGAAAGTGCCTGGCTATCGGGCTACCCCCGACATGTAAAAAACCCGCGCCGCAGGCGCTAACAACGCTTTCCTGTTTTGCTGCGCCCCTTACCCTTCCTGCCGCTTCAGATAAATCGTCGCCATATCCGGCTCATCCAGCGCCCTCACCACACTGGCCGGGTTACCCGCCACCAGCGTGCAGCGGGGCACGTCTTGCGTGACCACAGACCCCGCGCCAATCACGGCGTGATCGCCTATCGTCACACCAGGACAAATAATGGCGCCCGCGCCGATCCAGACATTTTCGCCAATGGTCACCGGTTTGGCTGTGAACGCCACTTGTTGGCGTTCCCACGGGTCTACGGGGTGCGTGGTGCTGTGGATTTGCACCCAGGGCGCGATCAGGGTGTAGTCGCCAATGATCACCGGGGCGCTGCCAGAAATGGTCAGGCCCAGGTTGACGAACACTTTCTTGCCCAGGTGTACGTTGTGGCCGGCGGCAACAAATAACGGTGGGGTGACGCTGGCGCCTTCGGCCTGGCCAAACAGCAACGGCAATAACGCGGCACGGTCAGCATCAGAGGTGGCAGGATCGTTGAAACGTTGCAGGCGTTCGCGCGCGGCTTGCCAGTTTTCCCGGTTCTGCCCGATGTCTGCAAACTGATATTGCACCGATGTTTTGGCCATGATCCCGCCCCTCTTCACAGATCGCCGCAGCTTACCGCGTGCACAGGCCCATGGCTGCAAACGCGGCAATCCCGGCTAACTGGCGCGATTGGCCAGGGCTTCGCGCATGCGGTGCAGGGCTTCTTGCAGGGTGCCCAGCGCGCAACCAAAGTTCAGCCGGACAAAGCCTTTGAGGCCAAAATCCGCCCCGCTGGACAAACCCACACCCGCTGCTTCAAAAAACGCGGCTGGGTCCTCGATGCCGGTCGCCCGGCAATCTACCCAGGCCAGGTACGTGGCTTCTGGCCGGGTCACGCGCAGCCCTTGATAGCCATCCAGTTGTTGCATCACCAGATCACGGTTGCGCCGCAGAATGTCCAGCAATTGGGCACGCCAGGCCACGCCATCACGGTAGGCGGCTTCGCACGCTACATAGCCGAAAATGTTCACATGCGGCACGATGCCGCGCATGACATCGGCAAAGCGCTTGCGTAGCGCCGGGTTGGGAATGATGGCAAAGGAACAACCCAGGCCCGGCACGTTGTAGGTCTTGGAGGGTGCCATCAGCGTAATGCTGCGCTGGGCAGCGTCTTCAGAGAGCGCAGCAAACGGCACGTGTTTGTGTTCCGCGTCCAGGATCAGATCGCAGTGGATTTCATCGCTGACCACGATCATGTCGTGGCGCTGCGCCACAGCGGCCAGTTGCAGCAGCTCTTCAGTGCGCCAGACGCGGCCGACCGGGTTGTGCGGGTGGCACAGCATCAGCGTGTTGTTGCCCGGCCCCAGGCTGCTGACCAGTTGATCGATATCCCATGCCCAATGCGCGCCATCGGCCGTATCGGCTTCCAGCATCGGAACGCGCACAAGGCGGCGTTGCGAGAGCACGGGTGCACTCATGAATGGCGGGTAAACCGGCGTGGCGGTCAGCACCGGATCGTCGTGGCTGCCGGTGGCCCGGCAGGCCACATTCAGGCCCACCACCAAGCCTGGCAGCGGCACCAGCCAGTCTGGCTGAATCTGCCAGTGGTAGTCGCGCTGCATGGCCATGACCAGCGTCTGCACCAGCGAGGCTTGCGGGTCCGGATAGCCGAACACGCCATGGGCCACGCGCGCCTGCAAGGCCTCGGTAATGGCGGGTGGCGAGGCAAAGTCCATATCCGCCACCCACAGCGGCAGAACGTCTTCGCCGTACTTGCGCCACTTGGTACTGTCGCTGTCGCGACGGTTGATGACCGTATCAAAATCAAACATCCGCAATCCTTGTTATTTCTTGTGACTGATCCGCCAGACCCCGGCCATGACGACCACCGTGCCCAGCCATTGTAATGAGGTGAGGTGCTCATGCAGGATCAGCACCCCCAGAAAGATGGTCAGAATCGGGCCCATGCTGCCAATAATGGCCGTGCGGGGTGCACCAATGCGGGCCATGGCCGCAGCCAGCGCGTAGATGGGAAATACGGTCGCCACCAACGCAATCACCGCAGCATATGCCCACACTGGCCATGGCAATACCAGCGCCGACCACGAGCGGGTCAGGGCAAAGTGAGTCAACATGGCGGCGGCAGAGACGGTCAGGGCATTTTCGGTAAAGCGCATGGCGCCCACGCGGGCGATCACGCGCGGGCTAAAGGTCAGGAATACGGCGTAACACAAGGTGCTGAGAAACACCTGCCCGATGCCCAGCCAGGTGCCTTGCGCGGCGGAGAGTTCTGGCCACAGCACCAGCAGCATGCCGGTATAGGAAATCACCAGCGCACCGGCCACGCGACGGGTAATGGGGTGATGGGCAAACACGGCCGATAACAGCACGGTGAAGGTGGGGTACAGAAACAGGATCAGCCGTTCCAGACTGGCGCTGACCGTTACCAGCCCCAGAAAATCGAACAGGCTAGAGAGGTAATACCCGGCCAGACCCAGGCCAATCAGTTGCCAGCGATCTGCCCGTGTCATGGGTGGGCCATCTTCCCGCCGGGCGAGTTTCACCAGCCAGAACATGGGCAAGGCCAGCGCCAGCCGCAGCGTCAGCAAGGTCACCGCATCAACGTGATAACGATAGGCCAGCTTCACAAAGATGGCTTTGGAGGCAAAACCGGTAGCCGCAAACAATGCCAGAACAACGCCAAAGCGAAAGCGGGCGTCTGCATGTTCAACGGGGGCGGAAAGTGTGGTTTCAGTCATTCACGGTTCCTTGGCCGTGGGGCGAGGACCGTGAGTTGAGTGTGGATTACTGCGCTGCCATCCCGTCCCGGTAAACCTCGCCAGGATGGCAAAAAGCACTCACCCCTGGGCGATCAAAGGCCAGGAGGCGTGCCACAGAGAAAAAGGGGAGGCAAACACACGGTTCATGCCAAAGACCTTAGCATGCGGTTCGCCGGCTTGTCACTGATCGATGGCGGCGTCTGCGCGCATGCGCTTGATGGTGGCTTCAATCAGGTGCCGCGCAATACTGGCCCCCATGGGCAAGTCGGGTAGCTTATCGAGGGTGAACCACTGTGCGTCTTCAATCTCTTCGGGCTGGCAGACGATCTGGCCGCCATCGTAATCGGCATTGAAGGCCAGCATCAACGAATGCGGAAATGGCCAGCTCTGGCTATCGAACCATTGCAGGTTTTTGACGCGCAAACCCACTTCTTCCATCACCTCGCGGTGGATGGTGTCCTCGCAGGACTCTCCGGCCTCAACAAACCCGGCCAGGGCGCTGTACATACCTGGTTTGAAATGTGGCGAGCGCGCCAGCAGCAACCGGTCACCGTCCCGGATCAACACCATGATGGCTGGCGAGACACGCGGATAATGGCGGTGTCCGCAGGCCGGACAAGCACGCGCAGGTTCACGCTCGGCCACTTCGGTTCTGGTGCCGCAAACGCCGCAGAAGCGATGTTCCCGATCCCACGTCGCCATTTGCTTGGCGCGCGTGGCGATCCAGAAATCCGCTTCATCCATATGGCCATAAATGGCACGCAGGTTGTGGTTTACCCAGCCGGCGGGCGCCTGGGTGGTTTGCGGCCAGAACAGCAACCGACAAGGCTGGCCGGCCCGATGCCCCACCAGATAGTCCAGTTCTGGCGGCCCAAGCTGTTCAATCAGCACAGACGCCCGTGGCAAACCACGGTTGTCATCAAGCAACAACTCGTCGCCCACGAAGGCATAGCAACGCGCTTCGTCATCGGCGCAACGGGAGGCAAAAGCGGGAACAAAGCTGGAGAGCGGCATGGATTCATCATACGCGCTGTCATCATAAAAGTTGATGACACAGTGCTTGAGCACGGCAAACAAATGCACCTTTTTGGGGCTTTTCCCGATTTGGGTACATTTTTGAAAAAATTTTGCGAAATGTGTCAACCAGGCGGAAAAACACCCCGTTATTACCGTGCGGGCGGCGAGAGCTGCTCGTGTGCGGTTGACAACGCTCTGTCGCCTTAACTGGCACGAGCTTTAGGGCACCTGCTTGATGCAGGTGCCTTTTTTCTTTTGTGCGACGCATGTTTGCCATGGCAAACATGCCTGGGTCTCACAACTTCTTGCTGATCGCGTCCCACTCGGCGCGGCTCACCGGCGTGATCGACAGCCGGTTACCCCGCTGCAGCACTTGCATCTCTGCCAGCTCTGGCATGGCGCGCATTTCCGGCAAGCCCATCAACCGGGTCTTCTTCACAAACTTCACATCCACCTGCATCCAGCGCGGATTTTCACTGCTGGATTTCGGATCAAAGTATTTGGAGTCCGGCTCAAACTGGGTGGGGTCTGGATACGCGCCGGTACATACTTCGGCAATCCCGGCGATACCAGGCTCCGGGCAGCTGGAGTGATAGAACAGCACCACATCCCCCACCTGCATTTGATCCCGCATGAAATTGCGCGCCTGGTAATTGCGCACGCCAAACCAGCCCAGCTTGCCGTCACGCGCCAGGTGATCAATGCCGGCTTCATCGGGTTCTGACTTCATCAGCCAGTAGTGAACGGGGCGAGTACTCATGCGTGCAAGGTATCCCAAATCAATTTTGCCAACAGCACAATGGCCAGCGTCAGGAACAGGCGACGAATCCAGGTGTTGCCGCCCTTGAGCGCCATACGGCTACCCAGTTGCGCGCCAGCCACGTTGGCGGCTGCCATGGGTATGGCATAACCATAGATCACCGCGCCCACCGGAATAAAGGACACCAGCGCGGCGAGGTTGGTCGCCAGATTCACCACCTTGGCCGAGGCGGATGCCCGCAGAAAATCAAAATGAAAGAAGCGCACAAACAAAAAGATCAGAAATGAGCCCGTGCCCGGCCCGAAAAACCCGTCATAGAACCCGATGCACGCGCCGATGACCAGGCCCACATACAAATCACGCCGGGTCAGCGGCCGACCGGCATCTTCCGTACCGAAGGTGGGTTTGATCCACGTATAGACCAGCATGACGGCCAGCAAAATGATGACCAGCGGCCGCACCCAGTGTTTATCCAGCAACTGGATCATGCTGGCGCCACCGTAAGACCCCAGAAACGCCGCCACGGCGCAAGGCAGCAGAATGTGCCAGTCCAGCTTGACCTGGCGCGCGTACCGCCACGTCGCCGATGCCGTGCCCATGATGCTGGCAAACTTGTTTGTGCCCATCAGCGTGGCCGGGGCGACATTGGGCAGAATGGCAAACAGGCCCGGCACCTGAATCAAACCGCCCCCGCCGACAGCGGCATCAATCATGCCGGCGACAAAAGACAACGGAATCAACAGGGCGATGGTGCTGGGGTCAATCATGACGGGTACTGGGGTGAGGATCAGGCTGACAGCTTGCCATTAGCTGTGTTGCGTGAATATTGTGCGCAACCCGAACGTGGACTTGAAGGAATGAAACTGCGTATTAGCGCCTGACGGCGCGGGAGTGAAAGACATTTGATACCCGCGGTGGCGGGAGCACCTTACTTTCTTTGCTTCGCCAAAGAAAGTAAGCAAAGAAAGGCGACCCCGGACTTTTTCGCTCCGCGATACCCTCAATCAGTCGGGAGCCTGGGTCTCCCTCCCTCAATCGGAAAAGTCCTTGAACGGGGAGAACGTCAAAAACAACAGCAACATCCAAACCAACTGGTCGCGAATCTGTTGTGTGATTTTGATTCGTTAGTGACAATTTCTCGTATGCCTTAATCCCGCGAATGGACGCTTCATGGGGTTGTTGTTGCTTTTAACTTCCTCCCCCATAAAAGCCCAGCGCCGAGGGCGTGGAGGGAGACCTTAGGCTCCCGACCAACCGAGGAAAGCCCGGAGGGCCGCAAGGCTGGGGTCGCCTTTCTTTGGTTACTTTCTTTGGGGCCGCCGAGGTGGCGAAGCAAAGAAAGTAGGGTGCTCCGGCCACCGCCGGTATCAAATGCTTTTCACGCCGCGCCGAAGGCGCTAACGCATTGCAATGGTGGATTGTCGCTTCGCTCCGAATCCACCCTACTGCCAGCATTGGCAAAGGCCACTTGCAGTGGCCGGACTGGATTCCCGCCTTCGCGGGAATGACGATGAGGAGGAGCAAGCCGCTCATTCCAGCAAGCATCCTGACTCTGGATTCCAGCGTGCGGCGGAATGACGGGTTAGAGGAGGAAACTCCTTCACCCCATTGCCACATACCCCGGCTGCCCCGCCACGCGTTCCAGCCACGCCCGCACCGCCCCAAACGGCGCCAGATCAATCAGCCCTTCATGTGCCCTGTGCGTATAGGCGTACAGGGCGATATCCGCAATGGAATAACGCTCGCCCACAAAGAACCGTCGCGTCGACAGATGCTGTTCCATCACGGCCAGCACATCTGCACTGGCTTTGATCTTCTGTTGCAACTGCGCTTCGCGCTCGGCCGGGCGGCCGGCAAACAGGACGATGAACCGCGCCACCGCCAGGTTCGGCTCATGTTTATATTGCTCGAAGAACAACCACTGCATGACCTGCGCCTGTTCCAGCCGGTCTTCGGGAAACAGGCTGGAGCCTTGTGCGAGGTAATACAGGATGGCGTTGGATTCCGGCAGAAAAGAACTGGCGGAAATCTGCAGTACCGGTACCTGGCCGGCGGGGTTCATGGCGAGGAATTCCGGCGCGTGCGTGGCGCCGTTCATCATGTCCACTTCATGCCAGGTAAAGGGCTTTTCCAGTTGGCTCAGGGCCAGTTTGACCTTGTAGCAATTACCGGACTGGGCGACGCCGTGAACCGTGTACATGCAGCACTCCTGAATGGCATAAAAGTGCTATCCAACCAGACCGGGCCCGCCTTGCGCAAGCCCGGTCGTGTACGGCAGGGTCAGCCGAACTTTCTGCGGGCGTCGATCGCCAGACCCGCGCCAATGCTGCCAAAAAGATCGCCTTCCACATGCCGTGCAGCGGGCAACAGCGCCGCCACGCGCTGGCGCAGCAAAGGCACGCCGCTGGAGCCGCCGGTAAAGAACACGGTATCCACCTGATCGGGACGCAAGCCGGCATTGGTCAGGATTTCCTGCACGGTTTCTTCAATGCGGGTGATCTGGGTGTCGATGGCGCCTTCAAAATCCTGGCGGGAGATATCGTGGTACAGCCCGTCTTCAATGCGCTCCAGCGCCAGGCGATGGCTGGTGCTGTCAGACAGGGCAATCTTGGTTTCTTCTGCACGCATGGCCAACCAGTGGCCGGTGCGACGCTGGATCAGGTTCAACAGGCGATCGAGCACGGTGCGTGTCTCTGCACCGGAATCACGGAACACGTCTTGCAGTTCGGTCCAGATCTTGCGCGTATAGACAAAGTTGATGGTGTGCCAGGTGGCCAGGTTGAAGTAATAACTGGACGGCACTTCCGAGTTGTTCTTGAGGCGGCTGCGATAACCCAGCAGCGGCATGATGCTGGAGAGGCTCAGTGCCTTGTCAAAGTCGGTACCGCCAATATGCACGCCGCCATTGGCAAGGATGTCGTCCAGCCGCTCCATTTTGCGCGCACGCTCTGGTGACAGGCGCAGCAAAGAGAAGTCAGAGGTACCACCGCCAATATCGACAATCAGCGTCAGTTCTTCGCGCGCCAGCGTGCTTTCAAAGTCAAACGCGGCGGCAATGGGTTCGTACTGGAATTCAACATGCTTCAGACCACTGGCGCGGGCAATGTCCGCCAGGATGTCTTGCGCCAGTTGGTCGGCGGCGGCGTTGTCATCGACAAAATGTACTGGCCGGCCCAGCACGGCACTATCAAACCCGCGCCCGGCAGAGGCCTCGGCACGGCGTTTGAGTTCACCAATGAAGTGTCCGAGGATATGCCGGAACGAGAGCGAACGGCCCTGGACTTCGGTTTGCAAATCCATCAAGCCGGTGCCCAGAATGCTTTTGAGCGAGCGCATCAGACGGCCTTCGTAGCCTTCCAGATACTCGCCCAGCGCGGCACGGCCATAGCTGACCGTTTCTTCTTCCACATTGAAAAACAACATGGAAGGCAGGGTGGTTTTGCCGTCTTCCAGCGCCAGCAAAAGCGGTGCGCCTGGGCGAGCCCAGCCAACGGTGGAGTTGGAAGTACCAAAGTCGATACCGCAAGCGCGGGCGGCCTCAGTGGCGGCGGGATGAACTAACTGCGAAACAGCGGGATGATTCAAAGCGTGTCCTGACTTGATACAAGGTTGCGGCTGGGTGTCTACACCACGACCACCTCAACGGCGGTGAGCCTGGGACGCCTCATCATGCCAGCCTTGCGGCGTTTTGCGAATACTCATGGCATGGGTGGTCCGGCAACCAGGGTTAAACCTGCGCACGCCATCACGGGCATGCGCCAGAAAACGCGCTATTTTGCCTGAATCATTTGGCAATTTCGTGGCAGTCCGTCGGCTGCTTTGTTGCAATCTGCAAACAGGCACCGCAGCACGGTGGCGGAACACCCAGCGCAGGGGTGCAGCCGGCCCGGTTATTTTCCGATGCAAAAGCGGCTGAAGATCACGCCCAGCAGATCATCAGATGAGAACTCGCCGGTAATCTCGTTGAGCGTCAACTGCGCCAGTCGCAACTCCTCGGCAAACAGTTCCAGCGCATGAAAGGCGTGGCCGGCGTTGACCAGATGTTCTGCTCCACGACGGATCGCATCCAGATGGCGTTCACGCGCAATAAACACGCCTTCGTTGGCGCCATGCCAACCCGCCATATGCAACAACCTTCCGCGCAGTTCGTCCAGCCCAAGGCCGGCCTGGGCGGATACATGCACCTCGGTCTCGCCCACCGCGCCGGCGGTTTCTCCGGTCAGGTCGATCTTGTTGAACACGCGCAGCACGGGCAAGGCCGGTGGCAGGCGTTCCAGAATGGCTTCATCGTGCGGCGTGATGCCCTCGCGGGAATCGATCAGCAACAATGCCAGATCGGCCTTGTCGACCGCACGCCAGGTGCGCTCAATGCCAATCTGCTCCACCGTATCCAGGGTGTCACGCAGGCCGGCGGTGTCGATGATGTGCAGCGGTACGCCATCCAGCTGAATCAGTTCACGCACGGTGTCGCGTGTGGTGCCGGCAATATCGGTGACGATGGCAATCTCTTCGCCCGCCAGCGCATTCATCAAACTGGATTTCCCGACATTGGGCTGGCCAATCAATACCACGTGCATGCCTTCGCGCAGCAAGCGGCCCTGGCTGGCCGTGGCCAGCACCCGCGCCAGTTGGGCTTGCAGGTCATTCAACCGGCCACGGGCATTGGCGGCTTCCAGGAAGTCGATGTCTTCCTCCGGGAAATCGATGGTGGCTTCCACCAGCATGCGCAAGTTGATCAGTTCTTCGACCAGCGTGTTGATCTCGCGGCTGAAAGCGCCATCCAGCGATTTGAGCGCGGAACGCGCGGCGGCTTCAGATTGGGCGTCGATCAGATCGGCCACAGCTTCGGCCTGCGCCAGATCCAGTTTGCTATTGAGAAACGCGCGCTTGGTAAACTCGCCTGGCTCGGCATGGCGCGCGCCCAGCGCCACACAACGCGCCAGCAGCATGCGCATCACCACCGGACCGCCGTGGCCTTGCAGTTCCAGTACGTGTTCGCCGGTAAACGAATTGGGGCCGGGGAAATACAGCGCCAGCCCTTCATCGATCACCGTGCCGTCGGTGTCTTTGAACTTGGCAAAGTGCGCATGGCGCGGTGTGAGTTCACGGCCGATCAGCCCGGCCACAATGGCAGAGAGGTCCTGGCCCGATACGCGAATCACGCCCACGCCGCCGCGTCCGGGGGCGGTGGCAATGGCGGCAATGGTGTCTGGGTGATAAAGCAAAGTCACGGGCGGGCTCGGTGGGTTTGGGACAATCGGCACAGGCTGTGCGTAATGATACCAGCCGTGTATTTCAATGGTTCTCGCGACGAAACTGTTCCTGCTCACGCAAAACGCGCATGGCCTCAGTGATCGCCTCGGTGCGCGCTGTCGCCACCCGTTGCGGAATCTGCGCTTTGTCTTCTGTGGCACCGGCAATGGCACCTGCATCCACTGCACGTGCGGCACCCAGCAAGGCGCGCAGATATTCAGCTTGCGGGTAGGGCGTGCCTTCCAGTCCCAGACGACCACGCGCATCCGCCGTACATGCATCCAGCATAGCGGCAAAGCGGTCCGGTTTGCGCAGGCCATCGCAACGGCCAAACAGTTCCAGCACGGTGGCGGCGCGCAGTTCCAGCGCGCGGTGCACGTTGGTGTGATCACGGCAAACCATGATCGCCAGATCACGGCATTCCGCCGGGGCGCGGATGCGTTCGCAGAATTTCTCGACCAGCGGTACGCCCTTGCCTTCATGCCCATGGTGCGCCGGCAGCAGTTCTTGTGGCGTGCGCGCCTTGCCCAGATCATGACAGAGCGCGGCAAAGCGCGTGGGCAATGGCAGTTGCTGGCTGGCCGCGTAATCCACCACCATCATCACATGCACGCCGGTATCGATTTCCGGGTGGTGTTTTTCGGGTTGCGGCACCCCAAACAGCGCGTCGATTTCCGGCATGACCCGGGCCAGCGCGCCGCATTCCCGCAGGATATTGAACATGCGCGAAGGCGTGTCTTCCATCAACCCTTTGGCGACTTCCTGCCAGACGCGCTCTGGTACCAGGTGATCGACCTCGCCGGTGCTGACCATCTGCCGCATCAGCGCCATGGTTTCTGGTGCAACTTCAAAATTGAAGCGCGCCGCAAAGCGTGCCAGGCGCAGCACCCGCACCGGGTCTTCCACAAACGCATCCGAGACATGGCGTAATACGCGTGCCTTGACGTCGGCCGCGCCGTTGAACGGATCAACAATGTTGCCGTCTTCATCTTGCGCCATGGCGTTGATGGTCAAATCACGGCGTAGCAGGTCTTCTTCCAGCGAGACATCCGGCGCGGCGTAAACCTGGAAACCTTTGTAGCCGTGGCCGGATTTGCGCTCGGTGCGTGCCAGCGCGTATTCCTCATGCGTTTTGGGGTGCAGGAACACCGGGAAATCCTTGCCGACGGGTTTGTAGCCTTGGGCGATCATATCGTCTGGCGTCGCGCCGACGACAACCCAATCCACGTCCTTGACGGGCAGGCCCAGCATTTCATCGCGCACTGCGCCGCCTACGCGGTAAATCTTCATGTCAAAACCTGTTTGCGTTGAATACGGTGATTGGTTTGATTGTAACCGGGCCCAAATGAAAAAGCGGGGATTGCAGTCCCCGCTTTTGTGGTCTGGCCCGCAGGGTGGATTCGCGTAGCAATCCACCGGTGGATTGTCACTGCCGGCCGCTATCCGTAACGCTCAGCCTCTTTGCGGGGTACCGGCACGTTCCGAATCCACCCTACCCGTCTCACCCCAGAAACAGCTGATACGCCTTGTTGTCGGTTTCCAGCCAGTGCGGGTAGCCCAGTTTTTCCAGGAAATCGGCAAATGCGGCGTCATCCTGTGGCGGCACCTGAATACCGACCAGCGTGCGCCCATAATCGGCACCGTGATTGCGGTAGTGGAACAAAGAGATATTCCAGGTGCCAACCATGCTGTTCAAAAAGTTCAGCAGCGCGCCCGGGCGTTCCGGAAACTCAAAGCGCAGTACGCGTTCGTTATCCACTTGCGGTGCATGACCACCAACCAGATGGCGAATATGCAGCTTGGCCAGTTCGTTATCGGTCAGGTCCACCCCCGCCAGTTTTTCGGCGGCCAGTTTTTCGATCAGATCGGTCACCTCGGCGCGGTTCTGAATCTGCAGGCCCACAAACACGTGGGCCTGATCCTTGTCGCCATAACGGTAGTTGAACTCGGTGATATTGCGCGCGCCAATGGCGCTGCACAGCGCCCGGAAAGCACCCGGACGCTCTGGCAGCGTGACGGCGATGATGGCTTCACGCTCTTCACCCAGTTCGGCTTGTTCGGCCACGTAACGCAGGCGGTCAAAATTCATGTTGGCGCCAGAGGTGATCGCCACCAGCGTCTGGTCTTGCACTTTCTCCCGCGCTACCCAGGCTTTCAGGCCGGCAATGGCCAGCGCACCGGACGGCTCCAGGATGGAACGCGTTTCTTCAAACATGTCCTTGATGGCCGCGCACATGGCATCGGTATCGACCAGGATCACTTCATCGACCAGTTCCTGGCACAGGCGGAAGGTTTCTTCGCCCACCTGTTTGACGGCCACGCCATCGGCAAAGATACCCACTTGCGGCAACACCACGCGCTCGCCCAGCTTGAGCGAGAGGTACATGGCATTGGCGTCGGTCGGCTCTACGCCAATGATCTTGACCTCTGGCCGCAGGCGCTTGATATACGCCGCCACGCCAGCGATCAAACCGCCGCCGCCGACCGGAATGAAAATGGCATCGAGCTTGCCTGAATGCTGACGCAGGATTTCCATGGCAATCGTGCCCTGCCCGGCAATCACATCCGGATGATCATACGGATGGATAAACGCCGCGCCGGTTTCCTCGGCCAGGTTCACTGCGCTTTGGTAACAGTCGCTGAACGATTCGCCCACCAGCACGGCTTCCGCGCCACGGCGCGTAACCGAATCCACCTTGATGTTGGGTGTAGTGGTCGGCATGAAAATGGTCGCGCGGCATTTCAACAATTGCGCCGAATACGCCACGCCCTGCGCGTGATTGCCGGCCGAAGCCGTGACCACACCGCGTTCCAGTTGCGCCGGGGTCAGTTGCGCCATGCGGTTGTATGCGCCACGAATCTTGAACGAGAACACCGGTTGCATATCTTCGCGCTTGATGAACACATGGTTGCCAATACGGCGCGAAATATTCGGCGCGGCTTCCAGCGGTGTTTCAATGGCAGCGTCGTAAACGCGGGCGGTGAGGATTCGTTCCAGATAGTCGTTCGTGGCTTCAGACATGGTGTTATCCGGCAGTGAGTGATGAGGCCCGGCAAAAGACCGGGTCTTGCATTGTAGCCACAAGCTTATGTTTGAGTCATGAAGCAATCTGACTACAAAGTCAGCAATACAGTCGCTATCTGGCGATGAAGCCGCACGATCTGCCAGAATAGATGTTTTACTGCCCGCTGGATTTGCCGCAATGCCGCGCTTTTTTGTCGACCACGCCTTATCTGTAGACAACGCCTTCAACCTGCCCGAAGGCCCGGCCCGCCACGTGCAGGTTTTGCGCATGCAACCCGGCGAGACCATCACGCTGTTTAACGGCGAAGGCGGTGAATACGAAGCGCGCATCACCCTGATGGGCAAGCGCGATGTGGCCGTGATCGTCATTGGCTATACGCCAGAAGATCGCGAATCCCCGTTGCGCACCATTCTGATCCAGGCGGTATCTGCGGCCGAGCGCATGGATTACACCATCCAGAAAGCCACCGAACTGGGCGTGACCAAAATCTGGCCGGTGCACGGGGCCTACAGCCAGCAGCGCCTGTCTGGCGAGCGCGCGCAAAAGCGTCTGGCGCACTGGCAAGGCGTCGCGCAATCCGCTTGCGAGCAAAGCGGGCGGACGCGGATTCCGCAGATCTTGCCGGTGACCACGCTGGCGGACGCTTTGGCCGCAGCACCGAAAGACGCCACTCGGTTGTTGCTGGCACCGGGCGCGGCGACACGGCTGGCGGCGTTGCCGGCACCGCAGACGCAGGTGGTGTTACTGGTCGGGCCGGAGGGTGGTTTGTCGGACGGCGAAGAAAATGCAGCGCGGGCGGTGGGGTTTGAGGCTGTCGTGCTGGGACCACGCATTTTGCGAACAGAGACTGCCGGACCGGCGGTGCTGGCTGTGTTGCAGGCGTTGTTTGGTGATGGGTGAGGGAGGGGGCGCATTGGACATGCGGGGTGGCGGGATTTGCAGCCGAGGCTGCTCGCTCTTTCAATGACTCGTCATTCCGGCCTTGAGCCGGAATCCAGTTGGGGCCGGAACGGCCCCGTTCTCTGGCGAGAACCAGGTTGTTAGCGCCTTACGGCGCGGTTGTGAAAAGCATTTGATACCGGCGGTGGCCGGAGCACGTTACTTTCTTTGCTTCGCCAAAGAAAGTAACCAAAGAAAGGCGCCCCCAGCCTGGCGGCCCTCCGGGCTACCCTCAGTCGGTCGGGAGCCTTGGGTCTCCCTCCACTCCATCGGCGCTTGGCTTTAACGGGGGGAAGAAAGTCCAAAGCAAAACCAACGGCAACGACCAAATCGTCTGTTCGTTGGTTTTGTAGGGTGGATTCGGAGCAAAGCGACAATCCACCGTAGGCAGCCCGTTGGGCTGCGGCTGGATTCCGGCGCAAGGGGGCCGCCGAGGACCGGAATGACGAGGTAGTGGAGACGCAAATTAGCCAATCTTGCGTACAGGCGGTTTGCGGGGTTGGGGTTGGGGTTGGGGTTGGGGTTGGGGTTGGGGTTGCTTTTGACGTAACTCCCCTCCGGCAGTGCCGAGCATCGCAGCAAGGCCCGGGGTTTCGGCGGAGGGGGGTCTGAGCCCGCAGGGCGAGTTCCCGTAGCCTGCCGCGCCTTGCGAGAAGCGCAGGGAACCCCGAAGGGGCGCTGTCGCAGGGTCGCCTTTCTTTTGGTTACTTTTCTTGGGGCCGCCGAGGCTGGCGAAGCACCTCGGCGGCCCCAAAGAAAGTGACGTGCTCCGGCCACCGCCGGTATCAAATGCTTTTACAAGACCTGCGCCGCAAGGCGCTAACAACCCACAACAATATTAACCAAGCCCGCCACCCCGGATTCCCGCCTTCCCCGCTGCAACCGTAATTCGGTGCATCAACTCGCTTTGTGGGGGCGGGCGCGGCTCCATCCGGGCTACAAAGCTGGAGATGCCCACCAGACCAGAACGGTCAAACAGATAACAACTCCCTCACCCCATCCGCATCCATCTCACTCCCTTTCCCCGCCCGGATAATCTCCCCCCGCTCCATTACCAGGTATTGATCCGCCAGCGAGCGGGCAAAGTCGTAGTATTGTTCCACGACCAGAATCGCCATCTCCCCGGTTTCCGCCAGCGCCCGGATCGCCCGTTCAATATCCTTGATGATGGACGGCTGAATCCCCTCCGTCGGTTCATCCAGAATCAGCAACTTCGGCCCCATGGCCAACGCCCGGCCAATCGCCAGTTGTTGTTGCTGACCGCCAGATAAATCCCCACCACGTCGCCGCATCATCTGTTGCAGTACCGGAAACATTTCAAAAATACGCGGCGGGATGGCGGCGCTGGCCGGGCGGGTGGCGAGACCCATGCGCAGATTCTCTTCCACTGAAAGACGGCTGAAAATTTCCCGCCCTTGCGGCACGTAGCCAATGCCGGCTTTAACCCGGTCATACGATGCCATGCGGGTAATGTCGGCCCCGCCAAACTGGATCGACCCGGTTTTAGCCGGCACAAGACCCATCAAGGTTTTCAGCAAGGTAGTCTTGCCCACGCCGTTGCGCCCCAGCAGCGTAGTCACTTGCCCCGGTTGTGCGGTAAAAGACAGTCCGCGCAGGATGTGGCTGCCGCCGTAGTACTGGTTCAGGTTTTCAACTTGCAACATGGTTGATGCCTCTTTTGTAGCCCCGCATCGCGGGGTGGCAATCCGGGGCGCTATGCTGGAAGAGAACGCCCGGTCTACCTCAGACCTACCTGCCCAGATAGACTTCGATCACGCGCGGGTCGGCCTGGACTGAAGCCAGATCACCTTCCGCCAGCACGCTGCCTTCATGCAGCACGGTAACCTTGCCGCCCAGTTTTTCCACAAACGCCATATCGTGCTCGACCACCACCAGCGAATGCTGCCCGGCCAGTGAGAGGAACAACTCTGCCGTACGCATGGTTTCGTCATCAGTCATACCGGCAACGGGCTCATCCAGCAGCAAGAGCTTGGGTTCTTGCATCAGCAACATGCCGATTTCCAGCCACTGTTTCTGCCCGTGCGATAGCAGCCCGGCAAGGCGGTTGGCATGGGTATCGAGACGGATTTGCTTCATCACGGCGTCAATGCGGCCGTGGGCCTCGCTGTCGAGTTTGAAGAACAGACTCTTGAAGACGCGCTTGTCGGTCTTCATGGCCAGTTCCAGGTTTTCAAACACCGTGTGGTTCTCGAACACCGTGGGTTTCTGGAACTTGCGGCCAATACCGGCGTGGGCAATTTCCGGCTCTTTCAGCCACGTGAGGTCCAGCGTCTGGCCAAAAAACGCCTTGCCGCTATCGGGCCGGGTTTTGCCGGTGATGACATCCATCATGGTGGTCTTGCCCGCGCCGTTGGGGCCGATAATGCAGCGCAACTCGCCCACGTCGATATTCAGGCTCAGATTATTGAGCGCCTTGAAGCCGTCAAAACTGACCGCGATGTCTTCCAGATACAGGATCACGCCATGCGCGGTATCCACCTGGCCCGGCTGTACCGCACGCGCCTGACCCGCAGAAGGGTCGGCCCATTGCGGGCGGGTTTGCAATTCTTCGCCACTCGCGACGGTGATCATGCGCTTTCTCCGGTCAGGTGGGGTTGGGACGCAGGCAACGCGGCTTTGGGCGCCGGGCTGCTGACGGTTTCGGGATCAGGCGTAAACGCGGGTTCTGCATCTGCCGCGTGTTGTTTGCCGCGCAGCTTGTGATACAAGCCCACCAGGCCTTCGGGCAGGAACAGCGTGACGAGGATGAACAGAAAACCCAGGAAGAACAGCCAGTATTGCGGGAACGACACCGTAAACCAGCTCTTGGCCAGGCTGACTGCTACCGCCCCGATCACCGCACCAATCAACGTGCCGCGCCCGCCCACCGCCACCCAGATGGCAATTTCAATCGACGCGGCGGGTGACATCTCCGACGGGTTGATGATGCCCACCTGCGGCACGTACAAGGCCCCCGCCACGCCGCACAGCGCGGCCGAGAGTGTCCAGATGAACAGCTTGTACCAGAGCGGGTTGTAGCCGATGAACATGACGCGGGACTCTGCATCGCGCGTAGCGGCCAGCACACGGCCAAAACGGGAGGTCACCAGCCAGCGGCCCAGTACCAGCGTGCCGGCCAGTGCCAGCGCAGTCAGGCCCAGCAGTACCACGCGGGTTTCCGGCGCAGTCACCGAGTAGCCCATGATGCGTTTGAAATCAGTAAACCCGTTATTGCCGCCAAACCCGGTTTCGTTCCGGAAAAACAGCAGCATGGCCGCGTAGGTCAGCGCCTGGGTGATGATGGAGAAATACACCCCCTTGATGCGCGACTGGAAGGCGAAGAAGCCAAAAATGAAGGCAATCACGGTGGGCACGGCCAGCGTGAGGAACGCCGCCCAGACAAAATGATCCGTGCCTTGCCAGTACCAGGGCAGGGTTTTCCAGTCCAGGAAAACCATGAAATCCGGCAATGGGCTGTGGTAGTTGCCATCCAGCCCGATCTGCCGCATCAGATACATACCAAACGCGTAACCGCCCAGGGCAAAAAACAGGCCGTGGCCCAGCGAGAGGATACCGGCGTAACCCCAGATCAGATCCATGGCGACGGCCACCAGCGCGTAACAGAGAATCTTGCCGGTGAGCGTGATGGCGTAGTTGGAGACATGCAGCGGGTTACCCGGTGGCACCAAGAGGTGCAGCACCGGCATGGCGATCAGCATGATGACCAGGAACACGGCCAGCGCGGTCCAGCCTTTGGGGCCAAGGAGGCGGGCGGTGCGTTCGGTGTAGGAAGTACGCATAGAGGTTGGTTCCTGTTTCAAAATGCGTTTTCGGTTTTGCCTGGTGGTGGCGTTATTTGTTAGCGCCTGGCGGCGCGGTGTTTACAAACCCGGGGTGCCGGGCCCACGTCACTTTTCTTTGCTTCGCCAAAGAAAAGTAACCAAAAGAAAGGCGACCCCGGCGGAGCGCCCGCTTCGCGGGTCCCCTGCGCTTCTCGTGAAGTCCGGCTGGCTCCAGGGAACTCGGGCTGCGCCCTCAAACACCCTTACGCCGAAACCCCGGACTTCCCTGCGATGCTCAGCGCTCCTTAAGGGGCCCAACTGCAACCCCAACCCCGCAAGCCGTCTGTCTGCGAGTTTCCCAACCTTCCCCGCTGTTGCTGTTGCCGCTGTCTTTGATCTTGCTGTTGTCCTGGTTTTGGACCTTCCCCCGTCAAGGCTCAGCGCCGAAGGAGTGGAGGGAGACCTTAGGCTCCCGACCGACTGAGGGAAGCCCGGAGGGCCGCCAAGCCAGGGTCGCCTTTCTTTGGTTACTTTCTTTGGCGAAGCAAAGAAAGTGACGTGCTCCGGCCACCGCCGGTGTGTAAACAAGCGCGCCGAAGGCGCTAACAGCGGTTCAAGGTTTTAGGCCAACAAAGGTGGATTGTCGCTATCGCTCCGAATCCACCCTACGGCGACTCAACGCCTGCAAGAAAATCAATCCACCACTCGCCCCTTCAAAGCAAACAACCCCTGCGGCCGCCGCTGGATAAACACAATGATGATCGCCAGCACAATAATCTTGGCGATGACCGCCCCCGCCCAGCCTTCCAGCAACTTGGTCACAATCCCCAGCCCCAGTGCAGCCCAGACCGCCCCGGCCAGTTGCCCGACGCCACCCAGCACCACCACCAGGAAAGAGTCGACGATATAGCCCTGCCCCATATCCGGCCCGACGTTGGCGATCTGCGACAACGCCAGCCCGCCCAGCCCGGCAATGCCGGCACCCAGACCAAACGCCAGGGTATCGACCCGCCGCGTCGGGACGCCCACGCAACCGGCCATGGCGCGGTTTTGCGTGACGGCGCGCACAAACAATCCCAACCGGGTTTTTTGCATGATGGCCCACATCAGCGCCAGCACGGATAACGCAAAGCCAAGGATCACCACGCGGTTCCACGGCAAGATCAGGCTGGGCAACAATTCAATGCCGCCTGACATCCACGACGGGTTGGAGACTTCCACGTTCTGCGCACCAAACAAGGCGCGGGCGGCCTGGATCAGGACGAGTGAGATCCCCCAGGTGGCCAGCAGGGTTTCCAGCGGGCGGCCGTACAGCCAGCGGATCACGGTGCGTTCCATGAGCATGCCGACCGCTGCGGCGGCGCAGAATGCCACCGGCACGGCGGCCACCAGATACCAGTCTTGCGCGCCGGGAAAATGTGCGCGGAAGATGCCTTGCACCACATAGGCCGAGTACGCGCCGACCATCAAGAGTTCGCCATGCGCCATATTGATCACGCCCATCACGCCATACGTGATGGCCAGGCCCAGCGCGGCCAGCAGCAAGATGCTGCCCAGCGAGAGGCCAGAGAACACGTTCGCCAGCGCGCTGATCCACGCGAGGCGTGAATCAATGGCGGCAATGGAAGACTGCGCGGCGGCGCGTACTTTGGCGTCCGGTTCATTGGCTGGATCAAGCCGGGTCAGCAGCAAGCCGCGCGCGTTGGGCGAGTTGCTGTGGCTCAGGTCTTCCACCGCCGCCAGCCGGGCTTTCACGTCCGGGTTTTTCAGGTTGGCTTGTGCCAGCAGTTGTTCCAGCACCGGCTTGACCTTGCTGTCGGTCTCTTTCTTGAGCGCGGCAGTCAGCGCCGGGATCATGACCGCACTGACATCCCCTTGCAGCGATTGCGCCGCGGCCAGGCGGGCCGCCGGATCGGGGTCGGTTAGCTTGAAGCCGCTGAGGGCGGAATCCAGCGCGCCGCGCACACGGTTATTGATCGATACGGTGTCCACATCTTCCGGCGCAGGCGTGATCTCGGCCCCGGTGGTGGCGTCATAGACTTTGTCGTCGGCCTTGAGCCAGACGCGGGCATCCGTGGCGTACAGGGCGTCACTGCCCAGCGCCTGCAAGACGCGCGCGGCTTCTGGCGTGCCGACCTGCACCAGCGTGGCAATGGCGGCCAGTTTCTGGTCGGAGTCGTCATCCACCAACTGACGGATGACTTTGGCATCGAGCGCGGCCTGGGCGGGTAGCATGATCAAACAACCCAAGAGCAGCGCCAGCACATGACGCATCCATGTATTCATTGGGGTATCCCCGTGTTCGGTGTTGCGGTGACTGCAGTTGATTCAGGTAGCTGTAGGGTGGATTGGCGGCGCCAAACCCCCCCCCCCAGGTGGGTTTGTGGGCGGAAAAACACCAAAAAAAAAACCCCCAACCACAAAAAAAAACAGAACGCGCGGGATTTATTT
>NZ_JACHHN010000005.1:0-176592 GCF_014202765.1 Silvimonas terrae | reverse complement strand
TCTTTGGGTTTTCCCCTTGTTGGGTTGTGGGGTCACTGCTGTTGATTCGGTTTGCTTTTGGGTGGTTTCGCGACCCAAACCACCCCCGGTTTGGTGTTTTGCTGCGCGAATCCACCCTACACACTCACCTCACAGCCAGATCAATTCGCTTCCGGCTCGTCTTTCTTCTTGTCGTTGCCGGCAATGAACGGGCTCCACGGTTGGGCCTTGACCGGTTCCTTGGTCTTCCACACCACGTTGAACTGACCATTGGCCTTCACTTCGCCGATCATCACCGGCTTGTGCAGGTGATGGTTTTTCGGGTCCATTTCCAGCGTGAAGCCGCTCGGGGCCTTGAAGGTCTGGCCACCCATGGCCACAATCACCTTGTCCACATCGGTGGAGTGCGCCTTCTCGACCGCCTGCTTCCACATGTGGATGCCCACGTAGGTCGCTTCCATCGGGTCGTTGGTCACGGCGGTATCGGCATTAGGCAGCTTTTGCTTCTTGGCCCAATCGCGGTACATCTTGGTGAACTTGGTGTTTTCCGGGTTTTTCACCGACATGAAGTAGTTCCATGCGGCCAGTTCACCCACCAGCGGCTTGGTATCCACGCCGCGCAGTTCTTCTTCACCCACGCTGAACGCCACCACCGGCACATCGGTCGCCTTCAGGCCGGCGTTGCCCAGTTCCTTGTAGAACGGCACGTTGGAGTCGCCATTGATGGTAGAGACCACCGCCGTCTTCTTGCCCTGAGCAGAGAAGTCTTTGATCTTGGCGATGATGGTCTGGTAGTCGGAGTAACCAAACGGGGTGTACTCCTCCATGATGTCGGCGTCCTGAATACCCTTGGAATGCAGGTAGGCACGCAGGATCTTGTTGGTGGTGCGCGGGTACACATAGTCGGTACCCAGCAGCACAAAGCGCTTGGCTTCACCGCCATCCTTGGACAGCAGATAGTCCACGGCCGGAATGGCTTGCTGGTTAGGCGCTGCGCCGGTGTAGAACACGTTCTTTTCCAGTTCTTCACCTTCGTACTGCACCGGGTAGAACAACAGGCCGTTCAGTTCACGGAACACCGGCAAGACCGACTTGCGCGAGACGGAAGTCCAGCAGCCAAACACCACCGCTACTTTGTCTTTGGCCAGCAACTGGCGGGACTTTTCAGCAAACAGCGGCCAGTTGGAGGCCGGATCAACCACCACCGGTTCCAGTTGCTTGCCCATCACGCCGCCCTGGGCGTTGATTTCGGCAATGGTCATCAGCGCGGTTTGTTCCAGCGCGGATTCAGAGATCGCCATCGTGCCCGACAGCGAATGCAGGATGCCGACCTTGATGGTGTCGGCGGCAAAAGCGCCACCGGAAAAACCGCTGGCGGCAGCGAGGGTACAAACAGTGACAAGTTTCAGTGCGGTACGACGGTTCATGACTGCATCTCCTGATAACTGATAACGAGTGACGAAAGTGTTGAAACGGGTTGTTTCCTTCCTGCTTTTGCTTTTTTGCTTTCTGGTAATGCGGTGTTATCGAGTTGTCGTACTGGTGTTCTTTTTTTGGTGATGCTGTTTTGTTTGTTAGCGCCTTGCGGCGCGGCTGTTTTCATACCGGGGGTGCCCGGAGCACGGTACTTTCTTTTGGATCGCCAAAAGAAAGTACCCAAAGAAAAGGCGACCCCGGCGGAGCGCCCGCTTCGCGGGTCCCCTGCGCTTCTCGTGAAGTCCGGCTGGCTCCAGGGAACTCGCCCTTTGGGCTCAAACACCCTTACGCCGAAACCCCGGACTTCCCTGCGATGCTCGGCACTCCTTAAGGGGCCCAACTGCAACCCCAACCCCGAAAAACGTCTGTTTGCGAGGACATCAACCTTCCCCGCTGTTGCTGTTGCTGTTGCTGTTGCTGTTGCTGTTGCTGTTGCTGTTGCCGTTGCCGTTGCCGTTGCCGTTGCTTTTGACTTACCCCCCTTTAAGGCTCAGCGCCGAAGGAGGGAGGGAGACCTTAGGCTCCCGAGTGACTGAGGGAAGCCCGGAGGGCCGCCCAGCCAGGGTCGCCTTTCTTTGGTTACTTTCTTTGGGGCCGCCGAGGTGGCGAAGCAAAGAAAGTGACGTGGTCCGGGCACCCCCGGTATCAAATGCTTTTAAAACCCGCGCCGAAGGCGCTTAAACCAACAACAACATTAACCAGTCCAGCCACCCCGGATTCCCGCTACCGCTCCATCCGGGCTACACAGTGGCATCTGCCAATGTCACAGCTGGATTCCCGCTTTCGCAGGAATGACGAGCCAGTGGCTACAACTACAAACGCCCTCAATGACGACGTAGTCCGATCACAAGCCATCGCTGGCCCCCTTCCTCGCTGCATGCAACATATGCAACGTAATCTTGCGCACCTCAGACTTGCTCTCATCGATATGCGCCTTGAGCATCCGCTGCGCTTCATCCGCGCGGCGTTGCAAGATCGCGCGCAGGATGGCGCCGTGTTCGTGGTACGTCGTATCCACCCGATACGGCTTGGTGAAATCCAGCCGCCGGATCGGGCGGATTTTTTCCGTCACGTCGCGATGAATCCGCGCCATCTCCCGGTTGCCTGTCGCCGCCACCAGGGTGGAGTGGAACAACTCATCAAAACCGGAAACAATCTTCCCGTCCGTCAAGCGCTCCCCTACCGGCACCAGCCACAGGCTTTTCAGCGCGATCAACTCCTGGCTGGTTTCCAGCTCCACGTGCTCACACAAGCGGCGGGCCGCAGCCAGCTCCAGAATCACCCGCACGTCGTACAGGTCTTCGAAGTAGGCAAAATCAAACGGCCGCACTTGCCAGCCATTGCGAAACTGCACTTCCACAAAATGCTCGTTCTGCAAGCGGTACAGCGCCTCGCGCACCGGGGTGCGGCTTACGTTCAAGCGCTCGGCCACTTCGCTTTCGGTAAAGCGGTCGCCCGGCAACAGGCGAAATTCCATGATGTCCGCCTTGATCGCCGCGTAGATGCCATTGGCCAGGTTGTCTTTGGAGCCACGGCGTTTGCCGGGCACGGCATCTTCGTTAGCCAGTGACGCGACCGGTTCGGGTTTCATGCGTGCGGCTCCAGCACCAGCAAGCGTTCGCCCGGCGTGACGGCTTTGCCCGGCATGGCGCGGATCGAGCGCACCGTGCCGGATACCGGCGCGTTCACCGCCAGTTCCATCTTCATGGCCTCGACCACAATCAGCGGCGAGCCGGCATCCACTCTCTGGCCCACTTCCACCAGCACCTTCCAGATGCTGCCGCACAGGTCGGCGCTGATGATGTGGTGACCATCGTCCACGGCATCTTCGGTTTCTTCCTCGACCACAACGGCGTGGTGATGCGCGCTGTCGTCGGCAGCCCAAAGCGCCACTTCGGCCTCGAACGCGACTTTCTGGCGGGCCTGGAAATCGGCAATGCTGGCGCTGTTGTCCGCCAGGAATTGCTCGTAGGCGGCGAAGTCGAACACTTCTTCTTCGATCCGCACACCGGCGCGGCCGTGGCGGAAGTCTTCGCGCAGTACATCCAGTTCGGCCTCGGAGACCGGGTAGAAGCGCACCTGATCAAAGAAGCGCAGCAGCCACGGTTCGCCCGGCGCAAATACGGCGTTCTTGAGGAACTTGTTCCAGATCGGCAACGTGCGGCCGACCAGTTGATAGCCACCAGGGGAGTCCATGCCGTAAATGCACATGTACACGCCGCCAATACCCACCGTGCCTTCGGCCGTGAAGGTGCGGGCCGGATTGTATTTGCTGGTCAACAGCCGATGGCGCGGGTCCACCGGCACGGCGCACGGTGCACCCAAGTACACATCGCCCAGGCCCATCACCATGTAGCTGGCGTCAAAAATGATGTCGCTGACTTGCTCGCGACTCGCCAGCCCGTTGATGCGCTGGATGAAATCGACGTTATTGGGTAGCCACGGGGCCTGGTGGCGCACGGTTTCCTGATAGCGCTGTACCGCACCCAGGGTGGCGGAATCCTCGAACGCCAGCGGCATATACACCACGCGGGTCGGCAGCTTGAGGGTAGAGACATCCGGCAGTTCAGCATCGGCCGCCAGCAAGGTGGCCAGCAGGCGTTGCTGGCTGATCTCATAGCCATTGAAGCGGATTTGCAGCGAACGCACGCCGGGCGAGAGTTCCAGAATGCCGGGCACATTCAACTGCTTGAGCTTTTGCATCATCAGATAGATGCGCAGCCGCAGTTTCAGATCGAGCACATTGGGGCCGTACTCCATCAGGATGTAGGTATCGCCGGCCTGGCGGTAAGTCACCGCCGGGCGCACGCCGTTTTCAGGCAGCTCGGCCAGGATGGCGGGGGATGAAGTCGCCGGCAACTCCACATCGGCCACATCGGCAACCGGCACAAACGACAGTGCCGCCAGTTGCGCGTCTTGCGCGCGTTCCAGCGCCACGGCCTCTTTGTAGCTGATGCACTTGAAGCGGATTTTGTCGCCCGGTTTGACCTGACCCACCTTCCACAACTCGGCTTTGGCAATGGTCACCGGGCAAACAAAGCCGCCCAGGCTGGGGCCGTCACGGGTCAGGATGACCGGCGAATCCCCGGTGAAGTTGATGCTGCCAATGGCGTATTCGCAATCGTGGATATTGGACGGATGCAGACCCGCCTCGCCACCATCGCTACGCGCCCAGGTGGGCTTGGGGCCAATCAAGCGCACGCCCAGGCGGTTGGAGTTGTAATGGACTTCCCAGTCACTGGCAAAGAACGTGTCGATGGCCTCGGGCTGGAAGAAATCCGGCGCGCCGTGCGGACCGTACAACACCCCAATGTCCCAGTGCGTCCCGTAGGTCGGGACCTGATCGGCTGGCGCGGCAGCGGGTTCTGCAATGGGGGCCGGCGTGGTGCAAGCGGGTAGGTCGGGCTGGCTGATCGGCAACATATCAGCGGCACGCAAAGTGCGGCCGGCGTGGCCACCAAACTGACCCAGCGCAAACGCAGAGCGGCTACCCAGGTAGACCGGCACATCAATGCCGTTGCGGATTGCCACATAGGTGCGGCAACCACTGGCGGCGCGGCCCACAGCCAGGACTTGTCCCGCCTTCACGGTCAGCGGCTGGTTCATGGCCACAGTCTGGCCGTCTACGGTGACCGGGCAGGTGGCACCTGTCAGGGCAATCGTGGCATCGGTATGGAACTTGAGCGTCGGGCCTTGCAGCGTGCATTCCAGCGCGGCGGCGGCGGCATCGTTACCCACAATCCGGTTGGCAAGACGAAAGGCGTAATCATCCATCGGGCCGGATGGCGGCACACCGATATCCCAATAGCCCACGCGGCCGGGGTAATCCTGCACGCTGGTGTAGGTGCCCGGTTCCAGCACTTCTACCGCAGAGGGGCGGGAGACAAATGTGTCCAGAAAACGCGTAGAGACCTGGCCCGCTTCAAACGCGGCACTGGCGATAATCTGGCGCAAATAATCCAGGTTGGTGGCAATGCCATGCAGCGCCGTGTGGTCCAGCGCGGTTTGCAGGTTGGCCAGCGCCTCGGCGCGGGTTTCGCCGCGCACAATCAGCTTGGCCAGCAAGGGGTCATAGAACGACGGCACGTCGGTGCCGGTACTGACCCAGCCATCCACGCGCAGGGGCACGATATCGCTGGCGGGGTAATTCACCGCCGTCAGCAAGCCAGGGGAAGGCTGGAACTGTTTGACCGGGTCTTCCGCGTACAGGCGTACTTCGATCGCCGCACCCTGTGGGGCACGCGCCATGGCGGCTTCGTCCAGGGGGTCTCCGGCAGCCACGCGCAGCATGCACTCCACCAGATCCAGACCGGTAACGGATTCGGTCACCGGGTGTTCCACCTGCAGGCGGGTGTTCACTTCCAGGAAATAGAACTCGTCCCGCTTGCTGTCGTACACATATTCCACCGTGCCGGCAGAACGATAATTGACCGATTCACCCAGCCGTTGGGCCGAGGCCAGCAAGGCCGCGCGGGTGGCGGCGGGCAGGTTGGGTGCGGGGGTTTCTTCAATCACTTTCTGGTTACGGCGCTGGATAGAACAGTCGCGCTCACCCAGGGCAAATACCTTGCCGTTGCCATCACCAAAAATCTGTACTTCGATATGGCGCGCCTGATCGACAAAGCGCTCGATGAATGAACCGCCGTCCCGAAAAAACTGCTCGCCCAGCCGTTGTACGCGCTCAAAGGCCGAGGCCAGTTGTTGCGCATCATCACAGCGTGTCAGGCCAATGCCGCCGCCCCCGGCGGTGCTTTTAAGCATGACCGGGTAGCCAATCTTTGCCGCTTCAAGCAGCGCATGGTCAGCCGAATCAAGCAGCCCGCTGCCCGGCGTGGTCGGCACACCTGCGGCGGCGGCCAGTTCACGCGCACGGTGCTTGAGGCCAAATTCTTCCATCTGCAAGGCGGTCGGGCCGACAAACACAATGCCGTTAGCCGCACACGCCGCGCCAAACTCTGCGCTCTCCGACAAAAAGCCGTAGCCCGGGAACACGGCCTCGGCGCCGGTTTCTTTGCAGGCGTCGATGATTTTTTCAATGCACAGATAGCTATCGGCCGGCTTGTCACCACCCAGCGCAATGGCCACATCAGCCTCGGTCACATGGGCGCTGTTGCGATCCGCATCGGAATACACGGCGACGCTTTTCACACCCAAACGCTTGAGAGTGCGGATAGCGCGGCAGGCGATTTCACCGCGATTTGCGATCAGTACGGTCTTAAACATGGCGGGTCTCCGCGGTGAAATTGCTTTGATGCGCCACGCGCATCACGCAATGTGACTTCGTCGCTGCGCCGCTACGCGGCTGGTCACCACGATTTACGATCAGTACGGCCTTAAACATGGCTAGTCTCCGCAGTGAATTTGCTTTGATGTGCCACGCGCATCACGCAATGTGACTTCGTCGCTGCGCCGCTACGCGGCTGGTCACCACGATTGGCAATCAAAACGGTCTTGAACATGGCGAGTCCTCAAGCGGTTTGCAGGCTGGCGATATATGCGCGCCAGCCGCCGAAATGGGTGATGTCCGTGGCGTCGGTAATCGCCCACGGCTCGCAGATAAAGCCCTTTACGCTGCGGCCGTCGGCGGTTTCCAGCGTGCCGATGCCCAGCGGGGCCGGGATCAGTGCCACAAAGCTGCCAAAGGCCGCCAGCGGCACATCCCACAGTTCGATTTCAATGGCGGAGCCCGCTTCCCCCTTGACCAGACCCGGTTTGGGCGGCGTGGTATTCGCCAGGGCGTAGAGGCGGTATTTGGGCGCGGTGTGCGTGCGTTCGACCAGGATGGCGTTGCGCTCTTGCAGTTGCACATTGAGCGGCATGCCGGTGAGGTGGGCCCCTACCACGGCCACGCGCACGTGATGTGCCGCTGGCGCGGCCGGAGCAACGGCGGGCAAGGCAGGCAGGCTGCGGCCGGTGGCCCCTAGCGGTAGCGGGTGGCTTTGCTGCCAGCCACGACCAAATGCGGCCAGTTTGTCGTCTTGCCAGGACGGGGCCAGCAGGGTGATGCCAAACGGCAAACCATCGTTACGGAACCCGGCGGGCAAAGACAGCGCGCACAGATCAGAGAAATTGGCAAAGTTGGTGTAGGTCCCGAACCGCGAATTCAGTGTGACCGGATCATCCAGCATGTCTTCAATGGTGTAGATGCTGGGCGAGGTGGGCACGACGAGCGCGTCGTAGCCGGCCATGGTCTGATTGATGATGCGGGACAGTTCGGCGCGACGATATTCCGCCCGGAAGGTATCCACCGCACTGTACTGCGCCGCGCCCTGCATGATGCCGCGGACCACCGGGTTGATCTCATAGGGTTTGCTGGTCAGCAGGTGTTGCGCGGCAAAGACCCGCTCCGCGACAAACGCGCCCTGATACAGGAGTTCGGCCAGTTCCAGGAAAGGCGCAAAATCCACCGGCTCAACCTCAACGCCCGCTTCTTTCAGCTGCGCCAGCGCCGTGTTGAACAAACGGGCGGACTCATGATCACCAAACCACTGCAATTGATCCGGCATGCAAAAACGGGGCTTGGCATGCATGAGCGGCGAGGTGGCTTGCGGCACGCGTGAATACGGATCAGCCGCGTCAAACCCACCCGCCAGATGAGCAATGTGCTGGGCGTCGTCGACCGTCAGCGCAAACACCGAAACACAATCGAGCGTACGGCAAGCCGGCACTACCCCCGCATTGCTCAACCAGCCCTTGGTGGGTTTGAGGCCCACAATATTGTTGAACCCGGCGGGAATGCGCCCCGAGCCTGCGGTATCGGTCCCGAAGGCAAACGGCACCAGCCCGCGCGCCACGGCCGAAGCAGAGCCCGAACTGGAACCGCCGCTGACATAGCGCTCATCAAACGTATTGGGCACCGCGCCATAGGGCGAACGCGTGCCATTCAGACCGGTGGCAAATTGATCCAGATTGGTCTTGCCGATCAGGATGGCGCCTGCATCGAGCATGCGTTGCACGACGGTGGCATTGGCGCCGGGTTCGTAGCCAAACGCCGGGCAGGCGGCGGTGGTTTCCCAGCCGGCGGCATCAATATTGTCTTTGGCGGCAAAGGGGACGCCAAACAAGGGTAAACGGGAAAGGTCTCCTCCTGCGGCATGCAGCCGGGCTGTCAGCGCAGCGACCTGTTGCGCAATCTGGGTGCGCGTGGCACGGGAAATCCAGGCATTGTCATCCGCCGGCAATTGCGCCAGCACATGTTCAATGGCATCCAGCGGCTGCATGCCATTGATGTAAGCACTACGCCACTCCGGTAAGGTCCAGCCTGCCTGCGGAACGATCTTTGCACCCATGTTTGTATCCCGTCTTGTATACATCGCACTGCAACAGGTACAGCAAGGGGTGTGCCAGGCATCTTAACTGGCTGTTTTCATGATGTTTATGGGTTTTGCGGCGAAGGGATTGTGGTTGAGCGGAGGGGTGGGCCGCACCAGATGTTTACAGAGCATTGCGGTTTTGCACCGCAATAATGCAAGGTGCATAAAAGGTTTTTTGGGGAGGAAAGTCAAAAACAACTTCAACCCCAACAGCAACAGCCAGATCATCTGAGTGCGGGTTTTGTAGGGTGGATTCGGCGCGTAGCGACAATCCACCGCAGGCAGCCCGTTGGGCTGCGGACTGGATTCCGGCTTAAGGCCGGAATGACGATGTAGAGGGATGCAAACAAACCATTCTTGCACGCAGCACCGTAGCCCGGATGAAGCGGAGCGGGAATCCGTGGTAGCCGCGTTTGCCGGGACAGCGTTCTCCTCCGGCATGGCCCCCCGGATTCCCGGCCAGATGGCCTCCATCCGGGCTACGGTGCTGAGCGCGGGTTTTGTAGGGTGGATTCGGCGCGTAGCGACAATCCACCGCAGGCAGTCCGTTGGGCTGCAGACTGGATGCCGGCTCAAGGCCGGAATGACGATGTAGAGGCATGCAAACAAACCATTCTTGCACGCAGCGCCGTAGCCCGGATGAAGCGGAGCGGGAATCCGGGATAGCTGCGTTTGCCGGGATAGCGTTCTTCTCCGGCATGGCCCCCCGGATTCCCGGCCAGATGGCCTCCATCCGGGCTACGAAGTGGCACACTTTCACGGCAGCACCCTCGGCTCCGGCACCTCATGCCCATTCTCAATCAACGCCTCGTGCACCATGCGCAAAAACGCCACTGCCGCTGGTGTCGGGTCCAGATTCCATACTGCCCAGACCCGGCGCTGCGGGCCATCTGACACCGGCACCATTTTCAGCCGATCACAGGTGTAGCCTTCAAACCGGGGCACCAGCCCGATCGCCAGCCCGCGCCGGACAATGCGTTCCAGCAAATCAATGTGGCTGACCTCAAAACTCACCTTGTGTGCAATCCCTGCGCGGGCAAAGGCTTGTTCTGTCTGCCGCCGCGCGCCGCTGTTGGCGTAAAAATCCACCAGCCGTGAGCCCACCAGATCCAGCAGCGATATCTGATCGCGCTGCGCGAGCGGGTGCGCCTGCGGGACGATGGCAATCAGTTCTTCGTCGGCAATGGTCTGCTTGCTGACGCCCTCTACCGGCTCGCCCGGCCATAGCCCCACCAGCGCCACATCGGTGCGTTCGGCGCGGACATCTACCAGCAGGTTTTCGCTCATGCCCTGGTAAAAGCGGATATCCACATGCGGGTAGCGCTCATGAAATCGCGCCAGCACGTCGACCAGGTCGGCGTGATTGAAGGTGGAGATTGTCCCCACGGTGAGCGTGCCACGGACGGTACCGGCCGCCGCCGCCACTTCGTCGCGGATGCGGGATTCCGCGCCCAGCATCTGCCGTGCCACCGGCAAGAACGCTTGTCCGGCCACAGTCAGCTTCACATTGCGACTGCTGCGCTCAAACAATTTGGCGCCCAGTTCGTCTTCCAGCTTGGCAATTTGATGGCTCAGGGCAGATTGCACGGTGTGGCAGCGCTCGGCGGCACGGGTAAAGCTCTGTTCCTCTGCCACGGCCACGGCAAATTCGATCTGGCGCAGATTCATTTCATTTATCTCGAAACAAGATCAATACGATGAAAAGTATACATTTGTGTGATGCATGACGTCGTCAGATACTGCACCACATCAAATAAAACACATGGAGATACTCATGGACGGCTCTGCACATCGTCTGAGTGGCGCACAAGTTGCGCTGATGTCGTTTTCTACCGGCCTCGTGGTGGCCAGCAACTATTACGCCCAGCCATTGCTGCATACGCTGGCGGGCGAGTTTGGCCTGACTGCGGCGGGCGCGGGCATCATCATTACCGTGGCACAGCTAAGCTATGCGGTGGGTCTGTTACTGCTGGTGCCACTGGGTGACATGCTGGAACGCCGGAGCATGATCGTCGGCATGACCATCCTCTGCGCGGTGGGTCTGCTGATCACCGCCTCCGCCCCCAATCTGGCGCTGGTGTTGCTGGGTACGGCCATTGCGGCGTTGTTTGCGGTGGTGTCGCAAGTCCTGGTGCCGCTGGGTGCTACGCTGGCCGCACCGGAACAACGCGGCAAAGTGGTCGGTACCTTGATGAGTGGTTTGCTGCTGGGCATTTTGCTGGCGCGTACCGTCGCGGGCGGTTTATCCAGCCTGGGCGACTGGCGCACGGTGTATTGGGTGGCAGCAGCGGTCATGATTGTCACCGCCATTGCGCTGGCCCGGGTGCTGCCGCATCACCATGAACACGCCGGCTTGCCGTATCACAAGCTGCTGGCATCCGTGTTCACCCTGTTCGCCAATGAGTCGGTGTTGCGACTCCGGGCCGTGCTGGGTGCGTTTTCGTTCGCCATTTTCAGCGTGTTGTGGACGTCCATGGCATTCTTGCTGGCCAGCGATCCCTATCATTTCTCTGACGGCACAATTGGCTTGTTTGGCCTGGTGGGTGCTGCGGGTGCGCTGGCTGCCAACCTGGCCGGGCGCCTGGCCGACAAGGGCAAGACCGATACCACTACCTGGCTGGGGCTGATCTTGCTGCTGCTGTCCTGGGTGCCGATTGCGCTGGCGCGGGAGTCCATTATTGCGTTGTTGATTGGCATTCTGGTGCTGGATCTGGCCGTGCAAGGCGTCCACGTGACCAATCAGAACGTGATCTACAAACTGTTCCCGCATGCCCGTAACCGCGTGACCGCCGGATATATGACGAGTTACTTTATTGGCGGCTCTACCGGCTCGCTGCTCTCTGCGACGGCGTATGCGCACTGGGGCTGGAATGGGGTGTCGGCCGTGGGGGCGTTGTTGAGCCTGGGTGGATTGCTGACGTGGGTGGTTTGGCGGCAGGTGGGTCACGAACCCGCAGGTCTGGTGCAGGCACAGCGTTAAGCGTTTGCCCCGAACAGCATAAAGGCCGGTCTCACCGGCCTTTATGCTTTTGTACTTCAACCCGCCTTACAGGCTACGGCCATCAAACTCTTTCACCGGCACCGCCGCCAGATCAATCCCCTCAATACAGCGGATATTCACCGCCGCCATCGGATTGCCCTGCTTGTCGTTGGCCTCGCCGTAGACATGAATCCCGCATTTCGGGCAGAAGCGGTGTTTGATGCGATGCGCGTTAAAGGTATAGGTCGCAGCGTTTTCTTCTGGCGTGGTCAGTTTGAAACTGGCTTTGGGAATGAACCACATCAACATGCCTTTGCGCTGGCAGATTGAGCAATTGCACGAAATAGCGCCTTCAATTGTCCCTTCCGCCTCAAACGCGACGTTGCCGCAGTGACAGCTTCCACGATATTGCATCACGCACCTCACAAAGAAAAACGGGCGCTGTAGTCAGCGCCCGTTGTCTGGATTACGCAGCCAGGCCGCGCTTTTTCAACTCGTTTTCGGCAACGCCGACCAGCGTTGCCAGCGCAATGCCCTCGGCCGCCAGTTTCACGCCATCCAGCGCCGGGAACGTCGGGGCGATGCGGATGTTGGTGTCTTTCGGGTCGTTGCCGTTGGGGAAGGTGTTACCGGCCGGCACCATGGCGACACCGGCTTCTTCTGCCAGTTGCACCACACGCTTGGCGCAGCCTTCACGCACGTCAAAGCTGATGAAGTAACCACCGTCCGGATTGGTCCAGGTAGCCACGCCACGGCCATTCAGTTCGTGCGCCAGCACATCCAGCACGGCGTTCATCTTGGGCACGATCAGTGCGCGGTGTTTTTCCATCAAGGCTTGCAGGCCGGCGAAGTCTTTCAGGAACTTCACGTGGCGCAGCTGATTGATCTTGTCCGGACCGATCGAACGGAAACCCATGTTCCTGGTCATCCAGGCCACGTTGGCCGGGGATGCGGCGAACAGCGCCAGGCCCGCACCCGCCAGGGTGATCTTGGAGGTGGACGCAAACACGAAAGCGCGATCGGCGTTACCGGCAGCCGCGCAGGCTTCCAGGATGTTGGCGATTTCGTGCTTTTTGTCGGTCAGATGGTGAACGGCGTAGGCGTTATCCCAGAAAATGCGGAAATCGCCAGCGGCGGTTTTCATTTTGGCCAAGCGCTCAACCACTTCGTCCGAGTAGATATCACCGGTCGGGTTGGCGTACTTGGGCACGCACCACATGCCCTTGATCGAGGCATCTTCAGCGACCAGTTTTTCTACCACGTCCATATCCGGACCGGTGCCGGTCAGCGGCACGGCAATCATCTTGATGCCGTATTGGGCACAGATGGCAAAGTGACGGTCATAGCCTGGTGCCGGGCACAGGAAAGTCACCGGTTCGGTCGACCAGCCTGCCTTGCTGCCCGGTACGCCCTTGAGCAGTGCATACACGATCGTGTCGTGCATCAGCGCCAGCGAGGAGTTCTCTGCCACCACCACTTGTGCGGCCGGTGCGCCCAGCATGGGGGCGAACAGTTCACGCGCTTGCGGCAGGCCATTGACGCCGCCACCGTAATTACGCAGATCGCCGCCGCCTTTAGCTTCGGCTTCATCTACCGCAGCCAGGAGGCCGTTGGAGAGATCCAGTTGATCTGCGGACGGTTTGCCGCGGGTGGAATCGAGCTTGAGGCCACGTGCCTTGAACGCGGTGTAGCGTTCATTCGCGGCGGCATAAAAGCGTTGCAGGTCGTCGGTGCTCAGGCTTGCCAGGTTGCCTGCCGGCAGGGCGCTGTTTACTTCTTGCATTGCATCCTCGCTAATCGGGTGTCTGTGTCGAACAGCCCGACATCTTGCGCCATCTGCGCCGAAGTGGCTAGGGCAGACTGTCGTTTGCGAGTACTTTTTTGCCGGTACAATGCCGGCCGGCACAGTCGCCCGTGCCGGTCGTTTGGCCCATTCAGCGCACGCCGCGCCGCTCTACCTGCAAGCCTGCGGTCACCGGCACATCGGCCTTGCGCTGGCGGAAGGCAAACAGCGCCAGCAAAGCGGCCAGGCTGCCCATCAACCACACTGCCGGCCACCCCGAGACGGCGTTGAGCACCGGGATCACCATCGGCGTGATAAAGAAAGCGACAAACACCGCCGCATTGCCCATGCCCAGCGCCGTACCCGCCCGGTTGGCGCCGGCCTGGGTGGCCAGTTCGGTATACGCCACGCCGTGCCAGGCCGAGACGCACAAGCCCGCCAGGATCAGCGCCGGGATGATCGCCAGCCGCAACACCGGGGCCAGTGGTGTGATCAACATCTGCGCCAGCACCACCGCCGCCAGCACAGCAAACGCCAGCACGCTCAGCGACGCGCAAGCGGTAATGTAACGCTGCCGATTGCGGTGGCGATCGGTCCAGTAGCCGCTCCATACCCGCAGCGCGCCGCCCCCCAGTTGAATGCTGACCAGGCTGACCGCAGCCACCATAGCGCCAAAGTGGGCAAAGTCATGCAGAAAGACCGGCGTGAAGGTCAGTACCGCCACTTGGGGTACGCACAGCAACGCAATCGCCAGCGTCATGCGTTGTAACACCGGGTCTTGTACAGGTGGTACGCCCGAACCAGCGGCTTTGTTCACGGTTTGCCCATGATGCGGCGGTTCATGCAGCCAGCGCCAGGCCAGCACGCCGTTGACGACGCAGAACAGCGCCAGCGCGCCGTATACCGTGCCGAAACCACCCCAGCGGGCCAGCGGCGGCAGCACCATCGCCCCCAGCGCGCCACCGACGGGTACTGCGGTCTGGCGGATACTCATCGCCAGCCCTCGTTCCTTATCGCTAAACCACGCCATGATGGCGCGGCCGCTGGAACCATTGACGCTGCCCCCCAGCAGACCCACCAGTAACAAACCAGGCATGAGCGCCGCCATGCCGGGTACATATCCGGCGGTGGGCGACACACGCAGCATCATGAACAAAAGCCAGGCGGCAATACTGAACAGGCCCAGCAATAACACACGGCGGTCCCCCCAGCGGTCGGTCAGCATGCCCCAGGGCAACTCGCTGACCGCTACCCCCAGCCCCATCATGCCCAGCACCAGCCCTAACTGATGGGTGTCCAGGTGGTAATCCGCACGCAAAAGTACGGCGGTCGCCGGGATACCGGCAAAGGTGGCACTGAACGCGGCGTTGGCAGCAACGCCCAGGCCGAGGATTTTCCAGCGGTGGTTGGCCGGCAGGTTGTGCGGATCAAGATGCGTCATGGCACGCTCCCGTTAAATGAGAAAACGCGCCCATCGTCGCATCGGCTTGCCATAACAAACAGATATGGTTCAATATTTCAGTGATGATTATTTGAAATGGTTACGCTGATGAATACGCTGGATCTGGATGCCGTCCAGGCCTTTGTGCTGGTGGCGGACATGCAAAGCTTTACCCGTGCGGCCGAAGCGCTGGACACCACGCAGTCCGCCGTGAGCCTGAAACTGAAACGGCTGGAGACACATCTGGACCGGCGCCTGCTGGAACGCACGCCGCGCCAGGTCAGGTTATCGATGGAAGGTCAGGCGTTTTTGACCGCCGCCCGTGAGTTGCTGGCTGCGCACGACCGCGCATGGTCGGTGCTCCATGCACCGCCGCGCCGCTTGCGGGTGGGGTTCAGCGGGCACATTGCCGGTGCGTCATTGCCCGCCTTGCTGGCCCGCGTGGCGGCGCACGACCCGGCGCTGGTGATTGAGGTGCGCGTGGCAACCTCTGCCGAGGTGCTCGCCAGTTATGACGCCGGTCTGCTGGATGCCGCCTACGTGCTGCACCACACGGATCGTCAGTTCGATCGCCAGGATGGTGAGGTGCTGTTTGAAGATGATATGGACTGGTTTGGCCTGGCAGAGACCAGCTGGACGCCGAACGAGCCGCTGCGCCTTGCCATGCTGGCCCCGCCCTGCGGTTTGCGTACCAATGTGATCGAGGCGCTGGACCAGGCCGGCATCAGTTGGCTGGAAGTGTTTGTGGGGGATGGGGTGAGCGCCCTGTCCGCCGCTGTGACCGCCGGGCTGGCCATCGGCGCCATGGGCCGCCGTGCCGCGCCCGCCAGCGTGGTGTGCGTGCGGGACAAACTGGGTCTGCCCGCACTACAACCCACCAACGTGGTGCTTTACCGCAGCGTGCATGATGAACGCTCGCGCAGTGCCTTGCGGGTGATGAGTGCCACCCTGCGGGCGTTTTGAGCAGGGTTTTCCCAGAGAAAGAACCACTAAGTAGCCCGGATGAAGGCCACCAGGCCGGGAATCCGGGGTGGCGATACCAGCAAGAAAGACGCCGTCAGACCGGTTCTCTTTCAATATTGCCACCCCGGATTCCCGCTTTGCTCCATCCGGGCTACGCGCTACGGTGTGCCCACCAACAAAAAGGCCAACCTTCAAGGTTGGCCTTTTTGTTGGCATGCGGTCTGGCAACGCTCAGTTCACCGTCACATTGGCAAAGTCCTGCCGCCCAAACGGGTTGACCTTGTAGCCAGAGACATTGGCTCGCGTCAGCGCATACGCCGTCGGATAGGCCAGCGGCACCCACAGCGCCTGGTCGAAAATCACCTTCTGCGCGTTGCGATAGAGTTTGGTGCGCTGGTTGATATCACTGACCTTCTTGCCGTCTGTAATCAGCTTGTCCAGTTGCGGATCGCAATAACGGGCAAAGTTGGTGCCCGACTGCACGGCCGCGCAGCTAAATTGCGGCGTGAAAAAGTTGTCCGGGTCGCCATTGTCACCGGCCCAGCCCATAAACAGCAGGTCGTGCTCGCCCGCCTTGCCACGCTTGATCAACTCGCCCCATTCAATGGTCTTGATGGAGGCTTTGATCCCCACTTTGGCCAGATCAGACTGCAACAACTCCGCGCCGGCCTTGGGGTTGGGGTTGAGCACGCTGCCGGTGGGGCGCGTCCAGATGGTGGTTTCAAAGCCGTTGGGGAAACCGGCCTTTTTCAGCAGTTCTTTGGCCTTGGCCGGGTCGTAGTTATAGTCCCCAAGGTCTTTGTCAAAGCTCCAGGTATTAGGCGGAAACGGCCGGCTAGCGTCTTGCGCCGTACCATCAAACACGGTCTTCAAATACGTTTTGGCATCAAACGCGTAGTTGATGGCCTGGCGCACCAGCGTGTTATCGAGCGGCTTGTGCTGGCTGTTGATGGCGATAAACGCGGTCATGAACGCGGCGTTATCCACCACTTTCAGATTCTTGTCGGCTTTGGCGGACTGGATATCCAGCGGCTTGGGCGCCAGCGCAATCTGGCATTCGCCGGTTTTCAGACGCTGCAAGCGCACGGTGGCGTCCGGCGTGATGGCGTAGATCAGCTTCTCTGCCTTGGGCTTGCCGCCAAACCAGTTGGTATTGGCGTCGTAGCGAATCACCGCGTCTTTCTGGAAACTCTTGAGCACAAACGGCCCGCTGCCGACCGGTTTGGTATTGAAATCACCGGCTTTGGCCACGCCCAGTTTACCCGCGTACTCTGCCGAGTAAATCGATGCCCAGCCCATGGTCAACGTAGGCAGGAATGTGGCGTCCGGGTAGTTCAACTCAAATTGCACGGTGTGGTCATCGACCTTCTTCACGGCCTTGACCAGCTTGTTCAACTGCAGCGATTGCACGCTGGGGTAACCGTTGGGCGAGGTCTTGTACCACGGATTCTGGGTATTGAAGACACGCTCGAACGTGAACACCACGTCATCGGCATTGAGCGGGCGTGTGGGCTTGAACCAGTCTGTTGCGCCAAACTGGACATCGCTGCGCAGTTTGAACGTCCAGGTCAGACCATCATCGCTAGCCGACCATGACTGCGCCACGGCTGGCACCACTTTGCCGGCCTGGGCATCGTAATCGACGAGGCGGCTGAACAAGACATCTGCCGAGGCGTTGGTGGTGACCAGGGCGTAGTACTGCACGACATCAAACCCATCCGGGTTGGCATCGGTACACACCGATAGCGGTTTAGCCATGGCCAGTGCCGGTACGACGGCCATCATGGCGGCAAGCATCCTCAGATTCATGTTTTTCTCCTGCGGGATATTCTGGTTTTATAACCGGCGACGCGCTACGCCCCCGGTTGGCAACGTTGTCAGCTTAACCGCTGAAATGGCCCGATGCCAAAGAACGGTTGGTTTGGGGGTTAGGGAATTTTGGTGTGTCAGCGTCGGTACAGATGGTGATGCACGTGGATTCCCAAGGGTTTGGGAAAAAGTTCGGGGGCGGTCACCGGCAGAATGTTGGCAGGGATTACGGCTGGATTCCCGCCAAGGGGGCCGCCGAGGTCGGCAATGACGAATTGGCGAGCACGGTGAATCATTCTTGCGTATAGATGGTTTGCGGGGTTGGGGTTGGGGTTGACGTTCACCCCCATTAAAGCCAAGCGCCGATAGAGTGGAGGGAGACCTTAGGCTCCCGACCGACTGAGGGCACCCCGGGTATCAAATGCTTTTCAACCCCGCGCCACAAGGCGCTAACACTCAAACATCGCAATGAAGGATTGTCGCTATCGCTCCGAATCCACCCTACGAGACTGGCATTCTTGCCAGCAAAGGCCACCCGAGGTGGCCGACTGGATTCCCGCCTTCGCGGGAATGACGAGGTAGCAGACCGTAAAGAAGCTGGAAAAAACCCTTACCCCATTTCCTTCACCACCACCTGCAAACTCCCCTTGTCACTAGAGAGCCACATCTCCCCATCCTGAATCGTGCACTGCAACTGCATGGTCCGCTCAATCAAGCCCGCCAGACCCGACATGATCTCCGGGCTGACCGACACCACATGCAGGTTGCTAAAGCGCCGGATTTCCGACTGGTTCTTGCCGTACCAGATCTCCGCCGCGCTGCCGCCATAGGCGTAAATCCACGCTTCGTTGGCCCGTTGCGCCGCGCGTTTGATGCGTTTCTCGTCTGGCAAACCCAGGTCTACCCACAGCTCAATGTCTTCGGTGAGCGAACGCTGCCACAGCGACGGGTCTTCTTCGTCGCTGATGCCACGGCCAAATTCCAGCGTCTCGCTGGCGTGGCGGGCAAAGGCCACCAGACGCAGCATCATGCGCTCGGCAGTTTCGGACGGATGCTGGGCAATGGTCAGTGCGTGCGTGGCGTAATAGCCGCGATCCATGTCAGCAATGGAGAGTTCGGCTTTGAAAATGGTGGATTTAAGCGCCACGGCACAGTGCCTGAATGAGTGAAAGACGCGGCAGTGTACCCAATCACCCGCCCGCGCTCCACCGGCCCTGACCTGTACAATGACGGTTTGTGCCACCGCTTTGCCTGGAACCGCCATGCCCGCCCTCCGTATGCCCTCCTCCTCTGCCCCTGTTGTTGCCGTGATTGGCGGGGGCCCCACTGGCTTGATGGCTGCTGAAGTGCTGGCCGCAGGCGGTGCCAAAGTGACCGTGTTCGATGCCATGCCGTCGGTCGGGCGCAAGTTTTTGCTCGCTGGTGTGGGCGGCATGAACATCACCCATTCCGAACCGATCGGCCCGTTTCTGGGACGCTACGGTCAGCGCGCCGAAACCCTCACCCCGCTGATCAATGCATTTACGCCAGACCAACTGCGCGCCTGGATTCACGATCTGGGCATTGAAACTTTTGTGGGCACATCCGGCCGGGTGTTTCCCAAAGAGATGAAAGCCGCGCCGCTATTGCGTGCCTGGTTGCACCGGCTTAAGGATGCCGGGGTAAACGTACAAGTTCGTCATCGCTGGCTGGGCTGGGGTAGTGAACCCGATACACTGCGTTTGGCCACGCCAGCAGGCGAAACCACCTTCACGGCCGATGCCGTGGTACTTGCCCTGGGTGGCGGTAGTTGGTCCCGTTTGGGATCGGATGGCACGTGGGCGCCATTGCTGGCCGACAAGGGCGTGAATATCGCCCCGCTGGCGCCCAGCAATTGCGGCTTTGATTTGCCCTGGACCGCGTTTTTTGCAGAAAAATACGCCGGTGCTCCGCTCAAGTCCGTGGCGGTGTCGTATACGGATGCGCGCGGTGCCACGATCGTGAAGCCGGGCGAATTTGTCGTCACCGCAACGGGCGTAGAAGGCAGTTTGATCTATGCGTTCTCTGCCGCCATTCGCGACCGTATTACGGCGCAAGGGAGTGCCACCATCTACGTCGATCTGTTGCCTGGCCGCAGCCTGGAGCGGGTGCTCACGGAAGTCGCCATTCCACGTGGATCACGCTCTCTGGCTAGCCATCTGCAAAGCAAACTGGGCCTGACGGGTGTCAAAGCCGGCTTGCTGCGCGAAGTGCTTTCCAAAGAAGAGATGGCCGACTCCACCCGGTTGGCGCGCACGATCAAGGCACTCCCGCTCAAACTGCTGGCCCCGCGCCCGCTGGATGAAGCCATCAGCACCGCCGGTGGCGTGCGCTTTGACGCGCTGGACGCCAACCTGATGCTGCGCACCCTGCCCGGCGTGTTCTGCGCGGGTGAGATGCTGGACTGGGAAGCCCCCACTGGCGGTTATCTCTTGACCGCCTGCTTTGCCAGCGGCCGCGCTGCGGGCGCTGGGGTCTTGCATTGGCTGGACGCCGGCCGCACTTGAAAGACATCGTTTTTCTGCCACCGGTATTCATCCATGTCTGATCGTTCCCCGATTGAAGTCGATCTCGCCAAATCCTACCGCTTGCTCAATCACGGGCCGACCGTGCTGGTCAGCAGCGCGCACGGTGGCCGCCAGAACGTCATGGCCGCCGCCTGGGCCATGCCGCTTGATTTTGCCCCGCCCAAGATGCTGGTGATCATTGATAAATCCACGCTGACCCGTGAACTGATTGAAGCCTCTGGCGAGTTCGTGCTGAACGTGCCCAGCCGGGCGCTGGCAGAGGCCACACTGGCCGCCGGCTCCAGCTCCGGCCGCGATGGCGACAAGTTCAACGCCACCGGCTTGACGCATTTTCCGGCCACCAAAGTCGGCGCACCGCTGGTCGAAGGCTGCCTGGCCTGGCTGGAATGCAAGGTCATCCCGGAACCGCACAACCAGCAAACCTACGATATGTTCATTGGCGAAGTCGTCGCCGCCCACGCCGACCCCCGCGTATTCCAGGACGGGCACTGGCAGTTTGATGATGAGCCGCTAAACCGCTCGATTCACTACATAGCGGGCGGGACGTTCTTTGCGACGGGTGAGGCGTTTGAAGTGGCGAAGAAGTAAGGCGGGATGGGGCAAGGATCACCCTTCATGTGCACAGACGGTTTGCGGGTTTGGGGTTGCTTTTGACTTGCCTCCCCTCCGGCAGCGCCGAGCATCGCAGCAAGGTGCGGGGTTTCGGCGGAGGGGTGTTTGAGGCCGCAGGCCGAGTTCCCGCAGCCAGCCGCGCCTTGCGAGAAGCGCAGGGAACCCCGAAGGGCGCTGTCGCAGGGGTCGCCTTTTCTTTGGTACCTTTCTTTTGGCGACCCAAAAGAAAGGTACTTGTTGTCGGGCAACCCCCGACATGCAAACACCCGCGCCGCAGGCGCTAACATGCTGGTTCTCGCCAAAGAACGGGGCCAGAACGGCCCCTACTGGATTCCGGCTCAAGGCCGGAATGACGGGACGGTGGACACATCCACCCTACTCCCCACAACCAGATCCTTCACGCCCATCTCACTGATCTCGGCATCTGCGGCATCCGTCGCCAGCCACTCCGCCACATAATCCACCAGCCGGAAGGCATCATCCTTCTTCGCCGTGCGCACTGCGCATTCCCACACCACCAGTACCCGCCAACCCAGCGCCTTGAGCGCGGCGTATTCCCGCTGATCCCGCGCCCGGTTGCTGTTGATCTTGCCCATCCAGAACCCGGTACGCGTTTGTGGCACCTTGAAGTAGCGGCAGTCGTGGCCGTGCCAGAAGCAACCGTGAACAAGGATCACGGCGTGGTAACGCGGTAATACCAGATCGGGTTTGCCTGGCAAACCCGGGGCGTGAATGCGGTAACGGAAACCCCGCGCAAACAGTGCCTTGCGCAGGGTGATCTCTGGCGACGTGTTCTTGCCACGAATGCCCGACATCATGCGGCTGCGGGTGGCGGCATCCACGACGTCGGTCATGGCCAGCTTAGCCCTGGTCAGCCTTGGGTGACACGATCCACGGCTTGATCATGCGCGCCACTTCACGGAATACCGGCACCACCACCGAGTTGCCAAACTGCTTGTAGGCGCGGGTGTCGGAAACCGGAATGCGGAAATCATCCGGATAGCCCATCAGGCGCGCGCATTCACGCGGCGTCAGCCGGCGCGGGTTCAGCCCCGCACCACGGCTGACCAGGATTTCCGAGCCGTCTTTGTAATACCGCGCTGATAGCGTGCGGGAAATGCTGTTGGCGTCGACCAGACCGAAACCGAAACCATTCCCCTTGGCACGGTGTTTCTCGGCGTAGTTCTGCAGATAGGCCCAGAGCTTGTCGGTCAGGATGTACTTGGGGTTGACCTCGCCTTTGGCGTGATCAAAAAACTTGTCGCCGTCATGCGCCAGCACCGGTTCTTTGCCGTCGGTACGGTGGAACACCTGCGCCATGCGGGTAGGCAGCTTGTTTTCCGGCAGTTGCAGCAAATCCCAACTGAAATCGGTGGGTTCGCGGAAACCCACAATCACCACACGTTCCCGGTGTTGCGGCACCCAGTGCTGACCGTCGATCACACGGTAATGCACCTCGTAACCCAGTTCTTCCCGCAGCGTCTGCAAGATGACGGCGAAGGTGCGGCCCTGATCATGCGAGTGCAGGTTTTTGACGTTCTCCAACACAAACGCTCGCGGGCGATGCGCGGCGATGATGCGGGCGACGTCAAAGAACAGCGTGCCCTGAGTGGCATCGGCAAAGCCGTGAGCACGCCCCAGCGCGTTCTTTTTGGAGACCCCGGCGATGGAAAAGGGCTGACACGGAAAACCCGCCAGCAACACGTCATGCGGCGGAATATCCGCTTCGGCCACCTGGGTGATATCCCCCGCAATGCGTTGCCCGTCCGGATTATTGGCGTGGTAGGTCTTTTGCGCGTAGCTGTCCCACTCACTGGTAAACACGCACTGGCCGCCTTCTTGCTCAAACGCTTTGCGGATGCCGCCAATGCCGGCAAAGAGGTCAATAAACGTAAATTCAGCCGGTGTGCTCCGGGCCGGCGCCTGGGGTTGCAGTAGTTGCTGCAATGCCTGCGCCACATAGGCACGTGGTTCGGACTGGCCATTGATCCAGCGGGCGATGGTGGCCGGGTTCACGTCCAGATAGCGGGCCAGTTCAGTACGGGAATAGCTGTTAAGGGTGGCGTGTAACAGGTTGCGAACAAGGTCGGCCGGAGCGTTCATAGACTCGGATGCGGTGGTTGCCGGAGGTTACCGGGAATTTTCGTTGCATTATGCGGGGTAAACGTCCCCTGCACCACCCGCTGCCCGCCGTGCGCTAGCGTTTGTGCGGCTTTTTGCGCACGTAAACGGTTTTATCGACGGTGGCGACCAGCTTGTCCGCCCGGTCGCGGATTTCTACCTTGAAGTGGGCCAGGTGTTTTTCACCCCCCTCGGTCGCCGCGCGGATCGCCGCGATCTGCGTGTCATCCAGCGTAAAGACGGCAGTAACCGTGCCATAGCCCGGGCTAAGAAAATCGATCTCGGCACGCCGATCCCAGACGTAATAATCCGACCCCAGAATCTGCATCAGCATGGCCATATACCAGGGGTCGGTCATGGCGTAGAGGCTGCCGCCAAAGTGCGACCGCATGATGTTGAGGTTGATTTTGTATGAGCGCAGCTGGATGACGATGCGCTTGAAATCGGGTGCGACGTATTTGACGCGGATGCCGGCAAATAGCAAGGGCGGCCAGACGTTGATCAGCCAGCGCCAGAACATGATCTTCATGGCAGAGCAAAACCGTGGGGAGAAAGCTGGCAAGACTGCCTGCCAGCACCAGCAACGGTCAATGCGCAAAGCCCTGCATGGTGGCGTTTGAAACATGCCGCCTAGAAACCAAACACGTGGCGCACGCTGTAGATCAGCAAACCCACCGCGCCGCCCACCAGTGTCCCGTTGACGCGGATGAATTGCAGATCAACGCCGACATTGAGTTCCAGCCGTGCCACCAGCACACGGTTGTCCCAGGCTTTGAGCTGGTCAGCAATAAAACGGCCGATTTCGCTGCGGTAGCGGATGATGGAACGGGCGGCGAAGTCACGGATTTGCTGATTTAGCCATTCGGCAAAGGCCTGGTCTTCATGCAGGCGCAAACCCAGTTGCTTGATGGCAGCGCCGACCCGGCTGCGGATTTGCGAGTTTTCGTGCGTCAGGTCATTTTGCAGGCCATCAAGCAGGCTGCGCCAGAGGCCGTCGAGCTTGTCGTGCAAGGCGGGCGCGGTAATCAGCATATCGCGCCAGGTCTGGACTTTCTCCCGCAGCGCCGGGTCCTCGGCCAGATCACTGGCCAGTTGCCGCAGTTGATCATCAAACGCATGACGCAGCATATGGTCTGGCTGCACCAGGGCGTGATCCAGTTCCAGCATGGCGGCGGTGACCAGTTTGCGGGCCAGGTAACGGCCACCGGCTTCATCCAGCGCGACCCAGCGCAACACGTCGAACTCTTTGGCCAGCAAGCCGGAGAGCCAGACCTGGGTTTTGGGGTCTTCCAGCTTGCCCAGCAAAACACGCAAGACGCCGTCGAGCACTTGTTGGTGCCGACCGTCCTCACGCAGCACTTTGATCAGCGTGGCGGCACTGCCGGCAAAGTCGGCCGTGCCCAGCGCCTTGAGCACCAGCTCACGGGCAATGGCGGCCAGGCGCGGATCATCCAGCGTACCCAGCACAAACTTCAAAAAGTAGGCGGCTTGCTCGGTCAGTTCACGTTTGGCGCCCGGTCTGGCCAGCCAGATCGACAAACGCCGGGCCGGATCAAATGCATCAATGCGTGCCAGCAATTGCTCTGGCTGCAAGAAATGCGTTTCGATAAACGCGCCCAGGTTATCGGCAATGCGGTTCTTGTTACGCGGAATGATTGCCGTGTGCGGAATCGGCACGCCCATGGGATACCGGAATAACGCCACCACGGCGAACCAGTCGGCCAGCGCGCCAATCATGGCGGCCTCGGAAAAAGCGGCCACGTAGCCCATGGCCGGATGCAGATGATCCAGCCGCAAGGCCAGCACGTACAACAAGGTGACGATCACCAGCAAAGAGGTGGCGAACGTGCGCGCACGGCGCAAGCGCAGGACTTTGGCGGGATCAGCTTGAAGGATAGGGTCGCCTGTAAACATGCGTCAATTGGGCCGGCCAGTGCCATCGCAACGGACGGGGAGTTTTGGACAGTCCCGTCACTATAGCCCGAAGCCGCCGGCCCGACCGGCTTATTGCTCTGGTGTACCCTGGGCCAGGGTGTGCATGCGCACGGCGGCCAGTCCCAGCAGCAAGCCCATCAAACTGGCGTAAAACGCGATATTGGCCTGATGCGCCATGGTGACCTGGCTAAAACCACAGATCAGCGTGGCCACGACGGCACCCATGCCGGCTTTGCCCAGATAGGGCGCCATTGCATCCCGACCACAGGTGGTGCGCAATACGCCAAAGAAGATAAATCCGGGCACCAGCAACAGACTGAGGAATGCGGCCAGCCCAGGCAGGCCCGTGGTTGCGGCGGCATCCAGCAGGTCATTGTGGGCATGTTTGAGCGTACAGATTTCTTTCTGGTCGCCCGGACAGCCCGGCAGGGCGTCGGTGAGACGGCCAAATTCGCCCGAGCCCACGCCTGTGAGCGGGTGCTGGCGCACTTCATTGACCGCCAACTGGAATATCCGCAGGCGCTCGCCCAGCGAGGTGTCCACATTGCCTTGCTGGAACTGCGCCACGTCGTGACGCGCCTGTTCAATGCGTTGTTTTACCGGGCTGTCCGGTACGGACCAGGCCACAAACCCGATGAAGGCCAGCGAACAGAGCGACACCAGCGCCACCTTGGGACTAAAGCGCTGATAACGGAAATAAATAGAAACGACCACCGTCAGCACCAGCGCCAGCCAGGCACCGCGTGAACCGTTCATGATCAACACCACCATGGCCAGCGCCGGGCATAGCCACGCCATGACATGATCGCGATGTGTCTGCCCGGGCCGGAAAAAACCAATCACGCCCAGGGTGGCAACCATATTGGCAAACGCAATGATGAAGGTCCAGGCGCCGGGCCGGACTTCCTTATCCACAAAAAACTGCCAGGCCACGATCAGCAACGCCAGCAGCAGGCCCGGCGGAATCCCCTTCCACAACAGCATCGGGTCTGGGCGATAGCGCAGCACCACCAGACAGACCAGCGGGATGGCCAGCACGCGCGAGGGGTTATCGAGCACATCCCACGGCAGCCCAAACATGTATTTGGAGGCCAGATGTACACCAAGCACCGCAAGCACGCTCATCCATACCGGCAGCAAGACGGCGCGGTATTGCCGGTGCAGCGTGCCCATCTGCGGCAGATTGGCGAGCACCAGTGCAAAGATGCCGATCAGAAAAACGCCACTCCCCCGCGGTACCGCCAGTAACAGGAGCGGAAAGCTGAACAACAACAGGCTGGCCAGACGCGTTCCCAGCGTTCCGGGGGGCGGCATGAAACGGCCTCCTTTCAGGGGTTGTTCACGAGGTGAAGCCGGCTCGCCTGGGGCGCCGACACTATAAGCATCGGCCAGGACCGCAGTCTGTGCATAATCTTTCATGAGCGTTCTTTGATAACGGTAGCAATGCAGTCGGCAAATGCCGCCGTAGTGGGGCCAAAGCCCATTTGTTCGATATGTGTTGCCGCATAGCTCAGCAGCGCTGTGCGGGTTGCCTCATCGTGCAGTCCCTGGCGCATGGCTTGTGCCAGCGCGGGCGCATCGCCCACCGGTACCAGCAGACCCGCCTTGCCCTCGGCCAGGATTTCCCGCGGACCCACCGGGCAATCGGTACTGACCACCAGTTGCCCCAGGGCCATGGCTTCCAGCAGCACGTTGGGCAAGCCTTCCATTTTTGAGCTGAACACCATAAGGCGGGCGTGTTGCATCCAGACATAAGGGTTGGCCTGAAAACCGGCGAAGACGACCCGCTCGGCAATGCCCAGTTCAGCCGCCAGTGTTTCCAGTTCTGCCCGCGATTTGCCCTCACCAACAATGGCCAGTTTTTCGGTCAGTCCGTCTTTGACCAACAAGGCAAAGGCCCGCAGCAGGGTAGAGAAGTCTTTTTGCGACTCTTGCAATCGACCCACGGATACCATGTAGGGTTCCGCCAGCGGTGCGGAGCCGGTGTGGCCCAGTTCACGGATGCGCTCAAGGTCAATGGAGTTGTACAGCCGCACAAACTTGTTTGATTCTTGCGGAATCAGTGCGCGGATATCTTGCAGCATGGTGTCGTTGAGCAGCACGACACGGTCGTAGTGATCCCGCGCTTGTGCCCGCAATTTGCGCAGTTTGCGCGGGTTCTGGCTGGGCAAATGGGCCACGCTGAAATGCGAGTAGCCCAGCATGGGGATGGGCAGGCGACCGGTAATACGGGACAAGGACATGTCGTAATCGACTACCGCATCGTAACCGGCCGCAAGCTTGCGAAAACGCCGGCTGACAATGGCACGGCGTACCAGCGGCAGCAGGCCTTCTTCGTAGATTTTGCCCAGCAGTCCGAGTTTGCCCTGGGTCTTTTTCTGGCGGAAATACGACAACCAGCCTTCCGGGGCAAGGACATGTATCGCAACGTCTTTTGGAATTTGCGCACGATAAAGGGTATCGAGCGCTTCCGTGGGATAGGTAATGGTCAGCCCGATCTCGAACTTGCTGCGATCCAGCGCCCGCAGCAAAGAGATCAAGGATGTTTCAATACCACCCCGCAAAAAGTGGGTCTGGTGAAAAAGGATGCGTCGTTTGACCATATTTATATTGTTGTGCCCACGCGTGCCGTTCAAGCCGGCGCGCGCCGCAGCAATCTCTCAAAAAGACGCAAATAACTGTTCGCCATCGTTTCCACACTGTGGACCCGTACGACGTATTCATAGGCCCGCTCGGCCATGGCGAGTACTTGTGGTGACCCTTCCAGCAGGGTGTCGATGTGGGCCGCCAGGCCACGCGCATCGCCCACGGCACTGAGCAAGCCGCGCTCATCAGCCAGCAGTTCCTTGAGGCCCCCCGCATCTGTGGATGCCACCGGCACACGTGCACTGAAAGCATCCAGCACACTGCTGCCCAGGCCTTCCTCTCGCGAGCTCATCACAAACACATCAAACAGCCCGAACAAGGCTTCTACCTGTTGCTGGTAACCCCCCAGCAAGAACACCTGCTCCAGCCCCAGTTCCTTGATCCGTGTCTTCACGACGTCGGTCATATCGCCAGTGCCAAAATGCACAAATACAAAATCATTACGCCGTTGCCGCAAGCTGGCGATAGCCTCGACCAGCAGCAACGGGTCTTTGTCCTCCGACAGCGCGGAGGTTGTCGCCACCACACGCCGCCCGCCAATCCCCAGGGTATCGGCCAGCGCTTTGCAGCGCGATGCGTCCGGCAATACCGGCAGCACGGCGGAGGGGATGATCTCGATATCGTCCACACCCAACGCGCGCACGCTGTCGGCACAGGCCTGACTGATGGCCACCACCTGATCGACGCGCTGGTATTTGTAGCGGGTAAACCACCCCTTTAACGCAAATGCGACCCGGCGCGAATACACCACTGGGCGCCGATGAAACGGGCGGCTCAATACCGCCCAGCTCAGCATATGGCCGGTCTGCGGATGAAGAATGTCGTAACTCTCGCCATGTATGGCCAGAAACGCCAGCACACCCAGTACGTTGTTGCATGGGTGCACCACAAAACCGGCGGCATGGGCCCGCTCCGCCATTTTGCCGCCCGCCCGACAGAGGATTTCGACCTCGTGCCCCGCTGCGCGAAATTGCTGCATCGACAAAAATGTTTGCCGTTCACCACCACGCCAACCTGCTTCGAAATCCAGTTCCAGAATCTTCATGCGCGGGTTTGCCGGTTCAGTTGTGCCAGTTTGGCGTAGCGATAAAAGTTGCCTGTACCTGCAGTGACTGCAAGCAAAAAGCCTTCCCGGCCATCCAGAAAACCCCGGCGTAGCAGATAAATCCGCACAAAGGTCCAGAACCCGCGCAAGAGCGCCCCCATCAACGAGCTTTTTTTGCCCCGGGCATGCATGGCCTGGGCGGCATCGGTGGAATAGCGGTTCATCTTGACGAGTGCGCTTTCCAGATCCGGATACGTGTAGTGCTCAAACCAGGCGTTGAGCATGCCTTTGGGCCCGGCAAAATCGACCCGTTCATGCACCGGCACATCGGTAAACCGGCCTGCACCGCGCTTGAACAGACGCAGCACGGGGTCCGGCCACCAGCCACTATGGCGGATAAAACGACCGCAGTAGCTGGAAAGCCGGGGAATCTCATAGGCATCAAATTGTGGGGCCGCCAGCACCTGGCGGATTTCTGCGGCAAGGCTGGGGGTGACGCGCTCATCGGCATCGATCGATAACACCCAGTCACCATCAGCCAGATCAAGGGCGCGGTTTTTCTGCGGGCCAAAACCGGGCCAATCGGTTTCCAGCACGGTGGCGCCCAACTCCCGCGCCAGCGCAACGGTGCCATCAGTACTACCGGAATCGACAACAACAATCTGGTCGGCAAAAGCGACAGATTCAATGCAGGCCCGCAGATTGGCGGCCTCATTTTTGGTGATCAGGATGACCGAAAGACGCATGGATCAAGACTCAACGACAAAGGCGGCATCATTACGATGCCCGTTGCCCGGCTGGCAAACGGTGGTCACTTAACGCCGCGTTCGGCAAAAGGTTAACCGCGCGGTCTGGCGCAGCACAGGCATTGTGACGGCCATGACATTGCAAGATGCCGGCACAGGACAAGAGAGCGCGCATGGTAAGAAAGTCTTTGTCTGAAATATCTGGTGAAGGCAAATACCGGAGGCCGATTCTAACAGGTCTGGCCATTTCGCCCTGGCCGTTGGGCTGGTAATGTAAAAAGCCCCAACAAATGGGGCTTTTTATGGGGTCAGTGGTCGTCGCCACATCAAACCAGTGCATAAACCCGCAAAACCTGGCCAATTCAGTGCGCCCCTTCGGTCGGTGTCCATCCAGCGGCCGGATTGAATGCCCGTGTGCTGCGGGCAATTTTATCGGTCGCGGGCCCCAGGTTAGCCTGGTACACCACGCCGTCCTGATTGACCATAAAACTCATGATGCCGCTTTTGCCATAGCTGGCCGGCCAGGCAATCAACGCAAAGCCGTCTACCATCCGGCCGTCCTTGACGTAGTTTTTGGCGCCACCCGGCGCCGCCTCGCCCTGGGCGGTCAGAATGCGGTACAGGTAGCCGTGATAAGGCTGCCCGGGCTGGGCCTCTGCAAACCGCGCGCCCAACGGGCTGGGCGCTTCGCCGGGCTGGGTGGGCCAATACAGGCCATCTTTTTTGCCTGGCAAAGACAGCAAGCGTTGGGCATAGGCCGCCGCCCCCTGGCTTTGGGCCCAGCTCCAGTAATCCCGTTGCGCATCCGTATAGGCCAGTACCACCTGGATGGTATTGAGTTCATTGCGCCCGATATAGCGCAGACGCATTTCCTGCGCGCCGGCGCGAGTATCAAACATCCAACCATCCTGATGGCGGACAATGGGCACGGGCAAGGTCCAGCCGGCCGTGCCGGCCGAGAGCATGGCCGTCTGCTCATCCACGTTCACAATCTCATGCGCCTGGGCCCAGGCCGCCAGAAACCGGGTGATGTCTTCCGGTGCCACGCCACCCGTAGGAATAAAACTGCGATAGTCACTGCCCAGAATGGTTTTGAGCGCGTCATCGTCATGGGTGGCGATACTATCGACCAGCGCATCTGCCGCCGCCTCAGGCGTCGGAAATACGCGTGGCGCCGTCGCCGCCATGGCGCTCATCGAAACGCACAGGGCAACCTGAACCAGCACTGCCTTGATCAATCCGCTTGCGTGCATGATCAATAATCCTCTTTGGTCAACGGCCGCGGCCGCCGCTGCGCGCTGGGCGGTTTACAGAACTGCGGCCGGATGAGCCGCCCCGATTGAAACTGCCGCCACTGGGCCGGCTGCTGCCCTGCATGCGTTGCGACTGATTACTTTCACGACCGCGTACGGATTCGTGTTGGGCTTGCCGATTATTCACGCCACTGAGCGCGTTATCACGCGTGGCCCCATCACCCCGTGCGCGGTTGCTGTTATCCCGCGCCATTTGATTACTGGTGCTGCTACGGTTGCGTTCGGCTTGCCCATTGCCGGTACGATGCCCCGGGCTGCTGATCCCCCGGTTTTCCATGGTCTGCTCGGCCTGCCGGCGGCTGTTTTCGCGACTATCGCGATTGCGTGTATCCCGGTTATTCACATCCCGCGTACCGGCGGCAGCCGAGTCACGGCCGCGGAATTGTTCGCGCTGGTTGGTGTTGAAATCCTGCTGGCGACGATTGCGCTCTGTCGAGCCGCCCCGGTAATCAGAGGTACGATGCCCCGGATCATGTTTCCAGGAGGAACGGTTACCGCTCCCTTCAATCTTGCGATTGGTGTTGATGTTGTTGTACTTGTTCACGTTGATGTTAACGTCATGCGAGCCCCAATTGCAGCCACCCCAGAGTGCGTTCCCCACTGCAATCCCGACACCCCAGGCCACCCCGGTCATCACGGCGGTAGAGAACCAGTAGCCCGCCGGGGGCGGATAGTAATAAGGCGGATAGGTCGGGTAGGCCCAGGCGCCATACACCACGGTCGGGTTATAGGTGGGCACGTACACCACGTCAGGCTTGGCCGGCTCAACGACAATGACTTGCGTATTGCTGCCAGAGGCCGGCTGCGTCGTGACATTGATTTGTTCGTTGGATTTCAGATTGCCCGCTTTTTGCGCCTGCCCCCGCAAACGTTGCACGGCGTCCATCACGTCGGCCGTCTGGGTCAGGAAGGCATCGCCCATATCCTTGACCCACTTGGGCTGGCCCCCCAAGGTGATCAGCACTTCCGGGAAGGCCACCATGGAGGCCACCGATGGGTCCCAGTTCTGCGCCTCCACCTGTTTGACGGCGTCATCACCCTTGGCATCCGGGTGCGCCTTGGACCACTGGTAGGCTTTGTCGAACTCGTCCGGATAGGTTGTCGCCATCAGCAGTTGGGACAACAGGGAGTCCGGATAGAGTGCGATGGGCGCAACCAGTTGATCCAGTTGCGCCTGGGTCAGCGGCGTATCGTCATCCGCCGCCATCGCCGCCGGGGTGATCAGCAACAACGGTAGCGCCAGCACAAGCATGTACCGGCGCAACACAGCAAACACGGCGGTCATTGCAAAGCCCCCTGGCCGATGCGGGATCGGCGTATTGATGTGGATGTGATCATCAGAAGCCCCTGATATCCGGGCGTACCGACTATCAGCAAAGCGCAGGCACCTGTGCCTGGCAAGTTTTTTCCCGACAGGCGGGAGCCTGTGCACCGCTAGAAACTCACGGCAAACCCCAGCGATGCACCATGCGCGTTACCTCCCCACATATAGCGCCCGACAAGGCGTACGCGGGTAATGAAAATGTCGTATTTGCTGGTATCCAGTTCCAGCCCGGTCCCGACGGAATTGAGATAGTTGAACCCGAGCGCCCCGCGTAGCTGGCCAATGTATTGGGTTTGTGCGTACTCCAGCACGTAGCGTATCGGGCGGCCCAGGGCTTCCATGCCGGTCGGCGCACGCCAGCGGGCCCACAGGCCCAGCGTTTGCGGTCGCGACGAGCCTTGCACCGCATCAGAGGTGCCGCCAAAGCTGTGCAGGGTGATGTCGGTGTAACGCAGCTCTACATCAATATCGCGCGCGGGCTGGTAGTCCTCGTAATCCAGCATCAGCGAGCCCCCCAGGCCGTAGGCGTTCAGGCTGCCGTTATCCAGAAAATCAAACTGCCGTCCGGTTTTGTATTCGGCAAACCATTTGGCCCCGACCAGGTCACTGGCCACCGTGCCGAGCGCAAAATTGAAAATGGGCCGGAACACCAGATGCTCTGCCAGCGGAAAATCCCACCCAATCCCCGCTGTGCCGGCAAGGCTGTTCCATTTGAAGGGAATCGGGCGCTGCACGGTGCCATCCGTAGCCACAAACGCCGGGTCGTAACGGCTGTAGGCCAGGGTCCCCTCCAGATACACCGGAATATCTTTGCTCATGGTGGCGCCACCGCCCAGATTGGACATGGTCAGGCCAGGATCACCGGAAGACGCGCTGTTGATGGAGAGGGCGCTGGTCGTCACATCCGGCACCAGCGAATAGCCCATTAACCCGAGCACCGCATTGGCCCGTTTTTGCACGTCCGCACCGGGCAGATCAAGCGTGCCTGCGGCGCCGGCATAGCCAGGCCAGATGACCGCCAGCATTGCCGCAACACTGCCCAGCCGCCTGAGCGGATTAACCATACCTGGCCGCCTGAAAAGGAAGGGAACCGATGCAAGAACACCGGTATTGCCGGATTTATTTGCCGGTTACATGCATCTCCATACATCTCAATAGTCGAAATTGCCGCTGAGTGCTGGCGGCTTTTGCGTCCGGCACAAATTTGTCATCTCACCAATGCGGCGGCCAGCAAAAAGCCCCAGGGCACATGCATGCCGAGGGGCTTTTTTTGCGACAGACTGGCAAGGCCAGCCGTCACCGCCAGAATCAGACGTTAAACAGGAAGTTGAGGACGTCGCCGTCTTTGACCACGTATTCCTTGCCTTCGGCGCGCATCTTGCCGGCTTCCTTGGCGCCTTGTTCACCCTTATAGGTGATGAAGTCATCAAAACCGATGGTCTGCGCACGAATGAAGCCGCGTTCAAAGTCGGTGTGGATCACGCCGGCTGCTTGTGGAGCAGTATCACCCTTGTGGATGGTCCAGGCGCGGACTTCTTTCACCCCGGCGGTGAAGTAGGTTTGCAGACCCAACAGTTCAAAACCGGCACGGATCAGCCGGTTCAGGCCAGGCTCTTGCAGACCCAGTTCGGCCAGGAATTCCACCTTGTCTTCGTCCGGCAGTTCGGCAATTTCCGACTCAATGGCGGCGCATACGGCCACCACGGGCGCGCCTTCGGCCTTGGCGTATTCCGTGACCTTGTCCAGCAGCGGGTTGTTGGTGAAACCGTCTTCTGCCACGTTGGCCACGTACATGGCCGGCTTGATGGTCAACAGACACAGCGGCTTGATTGCCAGCTTTTCTTCATCAGACAAACCCGCAGCGCGCGCCGGGCGGCCTTCGTTCAACACCGGCAGCAGTTTTTCCAGCACGGCCACGACCTTTTGCGCTTCCTTGTCGCCACTCTTGGCTTTCTTGCCATCACGCTGCAACGATTTTTCGACCGTGGTCAGGTCAGCCAGCGCCAGTTCGGTGCCGATCACGGCGATATCATCAATCGGATCAACCTTGCCGGCCACATGCACGATGTTGTCATCGTTGAAACAACGCACCACATTCACGATGGCGTCGGTTTCGCGGATGTTGGCCAGGAACTGGTTGCCCAGACCTTCGCCCTTGCTGGCACCAGCCACCAGGCCGGCGATATCAACAAACTCGACAATCGCCGCCACGATCTTCTGCGGCTTGATGATGTCGGCCAGTTGTTGCAGGCGCGCATCCGGTACTTCCACGATGCCGACATTGGGCTCGATGGTGCAAAACGGGTAATTGGCCGCTTCAATGCCCGCTTTGGTCAGGGCGTTGAAAAGCGTGGACTTGCCGACGTTGGGCAAGCCGACGATGCCGCATTTAAGACTCATTGGATCTTTCCTTGTGTTCAAACTGGCACACGGCAAAACCTGGCGGGTCTTGTCGCGTCTTATTCAGGGTCGGCAGTCATTGTGCCGGGGCCAGCGCGCTGCGGTGGCCACAATCAGCCGCGATTGTACCACTGACCGTAGCAAATTCTCTTGGAACTCAAGGTGTTCCCGGTTGCGGGTGCGCCGTTGTCCCGGCCTGTCCTGCAATAAAACCGGACAACGCGCCATGATTTTCCGGCCGATCAATGCCAGGCTGATAGACCCAGGGAGGAAAACCGGTGCAACACAAACTGAACGTGCTTTGGCAACTGGTGCGACACGTGATCACCAAAACCATTGCCGGCTTTTTTGACGATGAACTGATGACCCGTGCGGCAGCACTGGCGTTTTACTCCGCTCTCTCTTTTGCCCCGCTGATTGTGCTGCTGCTGTGGGTGGTGGCTTCACTCTCACCCGATTATCAGACCCAGTTGATTGATGGCCTGAACCGCATGGTGGGGCCCAAAGCGGCAGATGCCGTTGAACTGGTGATCCGCAATGCCTCCAGCAAACCCAGCGTGGGCAATCTGGCGGGCATGATCGGGCTGGGGATCACCCTGGTGGGCGCATCTGCGGTATTTGCCCAGTTACAGGGGGCCATTAACCGCGTCTGGGGCTTGCGTTCGCGCCCCGGTCAGGCGGTGCTGGGCTGGTTACGTTCGCGCATGAATGCGTTGGGGTTGTTGCTGGCAGTGGCTTTCTTGCTGGTGATTTCGTTTTCCGCCAGCACGGTCATCGGGCTGTTTGTGCCAGGGCACACGCTGGCGTGGCGCTGGGTCGAAGCGGGTGTCTCCACCGCCATCTTCGTCTTTGTCTTTGCTGCCATCTTCAAGGTCTTGCCGGATGCGATCATTGCCTGGAAAGATGCGCTGGCCGGCGCGGTCCTGACCGACATCCTGTTTATTCTGGGCAAGATAGGCATCAGTTTGTATATCCAGAACTCGAATGTCGGCGGGGCATACGGACCCGCGGGCAGCGTAGTGGTGCTGCTGGTGTGGGTGTACTACTCGGCGCTGATCCTGTTGCTGGGAGCCGAATTGACCGAGGCCGTTGCCGATGCGCGCGGCGCGCCCATCCGCCCTACCGCGCACGCGGTGCGCATCCTCGTGACCACGCACGAGGATGCATCCGCCTGAGTGCGCTGGCAGGCTTACTTGCTGTGCTTGACCGGGCGCTTCCAGCCGGCAATGGTGACTTGACGCGCACGGCCCAGCGTCAACTCGCCCGCCGGCGCATTCTTGCTGATCACCGACCCCGCGCCCGTTGTTGCGCCATCCCCAATGGTGACCGGAGCCACCAGGCAATTATTGGAGCCAATGAACACATTGTCGCCAATGGTGGTCAGCGATTTGTTCACGCCATCGTAATTACAGGTGATGGTGCCCGCGCCAATGTTGGTGCCGCTGCCAATCTGCGCATCGCCAATGTAGGAGAGGTGATTCACCTTGGTACCTGCACCAAGGGTCGACTTTTTAACCTCAACAAAATTGCCGACGTGCACGCCTTCTTCCAGCACCGCTCCGGGGCGCAGGCGAGCATACGGGCCAATCAACGAGCCCGCACCCACTTCCGCGTTTTCCAGGTGGCTGAAAGGGTGAATGACCGCGCCATCGGCAATCCAGACATTTTTGAGCACGCAGTTGGCACCAATCTGTACGCCATCACCCAGCGAGACTTCGCCTTCCAGCACGCAGTTCACGTCAATGAACACATCCTTGCCATGCACCACGCGGCCACGGATATCCAGTCGCGCCGGGTCGGCCAGTGTCACGCCGGCGGTCAGCAGTGCCTGCGCCTGGTTGAGTTGGTGGATGCGTTCCAGTTGCGCCAGTTGCACCTTGTTGTTGATGCCTTCGGCTTCCCACGCATCAGCCGGCTGGGTGGTGACAACGGCAACGCCATCGCGCACGGCCAGCGCAATCAGGTCCGTGGCGTAGTACTCGCCCTGTGCGTTGTCATTTTTCAGTTCCGCCAGCCATTGCGCCAGGCGCGCGGTGGGCAGGGCCAGAATCCCGGTGTTGATCTCACAGATGGCGGCCTGTGCCGGAGAGGCATCTTTTTGTTCGACAATGGACTGAACTGCGCCAGCATCGTTACGCACGATACGGCCGTAACCCGTCGGGTTGGCGAGTGTGACGGTCAGAATACCCAGCTTGCCGCCCTCTGCGGCCGCAAGCAACGCTTTGAGCGTCTCGGCGCGGGTCAGCGGCACATCGCCATACAGCATCAAGGTGACGTCACTTTTGAGGTAAGGCAGCGCCTGCGCCAGCGCGTGGCCAGTGCCCAGTTGCTGCGCCTGCAGCGCCCAGTGCAACGCGGTATCACCCGCAAATGCGGCCTGGACCTGATCCCCACCGTGGCCGTACACCACCACAATCTGGGCTGGCGCCAGCGTGCGGGCAGTATCGACCACATGACCGACCAGTGGCTTGCCAGCGATGGCGTGCAATACCTTGGGCAAAGAGGAATACATACGCTTGCCCATACCGGCAGCAAGAATGACGACATCAAGAGAAGACATGGAGGCATCCGGTTCGTGAATTGCCCGTCATTTTAGCTGTTGCCAGCCCATGACGCATCGCAAAACCCTGCCCGGCCTGGCGCTTTCAGGATTACAGACAATCGGACAATAAAAAAGCAGCCACAAGGGCTGCTTTTTTTGGGGCACGCAAGAAAAACGGCTTAGTGACCGCGTTTCTTGAGCTTTTCGATTACGGCCAGCTTGGCCACCGCTTCCACCAGTTCAGCCTGCGCCATGGCGAAGTCCATCTGGGTCTTGCGGTTCTTCAGTGCTTCTTCGGCCTTCGCCTTGGCTTCACGCGCCTTGGCTTCGTCGATATCCGTGCCGCGAATGGCAGTATCTGCCAACACGGTAATCGAATGCGGTTGCACCTCAAGCAGGCCACCGGACACGTACAGGATGACATCCGGTTCGTGAGTGTTAGCCAGCTTGATGCGCACCGCGCCCGGACGAATACGAGTCAGGAGAGGCGCATGGCGCGGGTAAATACCAACTTCACCGCCTTCTGCCGGTGCTGTGAAGAATTCAGCAACACCAGAGAAAATCAGCGATTCAGCACTTACCACGTCAACATGAATGGTCATCGCCATCTGCCTACATCCTTATTGCAAGGTCTTGGCTTTTTCGATCGCTTCCTCGATGCCGCCAACCATGTAGAAGGCTTGCTCGGGGAGGTGGTCGTAATCACCGTTCAGAATGCCCTTGAAGCCCTTCAGGGTTTCCTTCAGCGGCACGTACTTGCCCGGCGAGCCGGTAAACACTTCAGCAACGTGGAACGGCTGCGACAGGAAACGCTGGATTTTACGGGCACGAGCCACGGCCAGCTTGTCGTCCGGAGACAATTCATCCATACCCAGAATTGCAATGATGTCTTGCAGTTCTTTGTACTTTTGCAGAGTCTGTTGAACGCCACGCGCCACGCTGTAGTGCTCGTCACCCACCACTTGCGGGTCCAGCTGACGCGATGTGGAGTCGAGCGGATCAACCGCCGGGTAGATACCCAGCGAGGCGATGTCACGCGACAGAACAACGGTAGCGTCCAAGTGAGCGAAGGTGGTCGCAGGCGACGGATCGGTCAAGTCATCGGCAGGGACGTAAACGGCCTGGATGGAGGTGATCGAGCCAGCCTTGGTCGAGGTAATCCGTTCTTGCAGGGCACCCATTTCTTCGGCCAGGGTCGGTTGATAACCCACAGCAGAAGGCATACGACCCAGCAGCGCGGATACTTCGGTACCGGCCAGGGTGTAGCGATAGATGTTGTCCACAAAGAACAGAATGTCACGGCCTTCGTCACGGAACTGTTCAGCGATCGTCAGACCGGTCAGCGCAACGCGCAGACGGTTGCCCGGGGGCTCGTTCATCTGACCGTAAACCATCGCCACTTTATCAAGGACGTTGGAGTCCTTCATTTCGTGGTAGAAGTCGTTCCCTTCACGGGTACGCTCACCCACACCGGCAAACACGGACAAACCGCTGTGTGCCTTGGCGATGTTGTTGATCAGTTCCATCATGTTGACGGTCTTGCCCACACCGGCGCCACCGAACAGACCCACCTTACCGCCCTTGGCGAACGGGCAAACAAGGTCAATCACCTTGATACCGGTTTCCAGCAGGTCGATAGACTGGTTCAGTTCGTCAAACTTCGGAGCGGCCTGGTGAATGGCGCGGCGGGCGTCGGTCTCAACCGGGCCAGCTTCGTCAATCGGGTTACCCAGCACGTCCATAATGCGGCCCAGTGTCGCCTTGCCCACCGGCACCGAGATCGGAGCGTGAGTGTTGGACACCAGAAGACCGCGCTTCAAACCATCGGTCGTACCCATGGCGATCGCGCGCACAACGCCGTCACCCAGCTGTTGCTGAACTTCCAGCGTCAGTTCGGGGTCGGCCAGTTTGAGCGCGTCATACACCTTGGGCAGGTTATCACGCGGAAATTCCACGTCGACAACCGGACCAATGATTTGCACAATTTTGCCTTGGCTCATCGTAGGTTCCTAATATCTTGCATCAATCGGGTTAGCCGCCTGCATCAAACTGCTGCCGCGCCGGAGACGATTTCGGAGAGTTCCTTCGTAATCGCGGCCTGACGGGTCTTGTTGTACAGCAGTTGCAGGTTGCCGATCACCTTGTCGGCGTTATCTGTTGCAGCCTTCATGGCCACCATGCGCGCAGCCATCTCGGATGCGATGTTCTCGGCTACAGCCTGATAAATCAGCGCTTCAACGTAGCGGTTCATCAACTCGTCAATGACGGTCTTTGCATCCGGCTCGTACAGGTATTCCCAGTTGTACTTGTGTTCAGGCTGGCCAAAGGCCTCGCCCGACAACGGCAACAACTGTTCTACCGTCGGCTCTTGCTTCATGGTGTTGACGAACTTGGTGTACACCAGATGGACTTCATCCACTTCGCCCGCGACAAACGCATCCACCATCACCTTGATCGGACCGATCAAGGCTTCCAGGTGGGGCGTATCGCCCAGAGCCACTGCAGAAGAAATCACCTTGGCGCCGTTGCGGCTCATGAAAGCCATGCCCTTGTTACCAATTGCGGTAACAGAGGCTTCGGCGCCGTTCTGGTGAAACTCTTTCATCTTGTTGACGGACAAGCGCAGCACGTTGGTATTCAAACCACCGCACAGGCCCTTGTCCGACGTAACCACGATCAGGCCAACCCGTTTAACGCTTTCGCGCTTCTGGAGGTACGGATGCGGGTAATCCACAAATGCTTGCGAAAGATTGGCCGCAACGCTGCGGATCTTGTCGCCATAAGGACGGGCCGAACGCATGCGTTCTTGCGCCTTGCGCATTTTGGATGTCGCGACCATTTCCATAGCGCGGGTGATCTTCTGCGTGTTTTTTACGCTTTTGATCTTCGTACGGATTTCTTTACCGCCTGCCATGATCCAGTTCCTTTTTCAGTACTGAATCAGTACGCGCTGCTGGCTTTGAACGAAGCCACTGCCTTGAGCAGGGTAGCTTCGTCTTCGTCGGACAACACGCCCTTGGCTTCAACGCGGCCCAGGAGATCAGCGTGGTTGGCTTTCAGGTCTGCCAGGAAGGCAGATTCGAACGCCAGAGCGCGATCAACCGGAACATCGTCGTAGCTACCCTTGGCGATCAACGCCAGGGTCACGGCCAGTTCAGCAACCTTCAGCGGGCTGTATTGAGCCTGCTTCATCAGTTCCGTCACCATCTTGCCGCGTTCGAGCTGCTTGCGGGTGGCTTCGTCCAGATCGGAAGCAAACTGCGCGAACGCAGCCAGTTCACGGTACTGGGCCAGTGCCAGACGCACACCGCCGCCGAGCTTCTTGATGACCTTGGTCTGCGCTGCACCGCCAACGCGGGACACCGAGATACCGGCGTTCATCGCAGGACGGATACCGGCGTTGAACAAGTCGGTTTCCAGGAAGATCTGGCCGTCGGTGATCGAGATCACGTTGGTCGGAACGAAGGCAGACACGTCACCGGCCTGGGTTTCGATGATCGGCAGAGCGGTCAGCGAGCCAGTCTTGCCCTTCACTTCGCCACCGGTCAGTTTTTCAACTTCTTCGGCGTTGATACGTGCGGCACGTTCCAGCAGACGGGAGTGCAGATAGAACACATCGCCCGGGTAAGCTTCGCGGCCCGGCGGGCGGCGCAGCAACAGGGAGATTTGACGGTAAGCAACGGCTTGCTTGGACAAGTCATCGTATACGATCAGGGCGTCTTCGCCGCGATCGCGGAAGTACTCACCCATTGCGCAACCGGAGTAAGCAGCAATGTATTGCAGGGCAGCGGATTCAGACGCAGCAGCGGCCACCACGATGGTGTGAGCCAGCGCGCCGTGTTCTTCCAGCTTGCGTACCACGTTGGCAATCGACGAGGCTTTCTGGCCGATCGCAACATAGATACAAGTAACGCCAGTACCCTTCTGGTTGATGATCGCGTCCAGCGCAACGGCAGTCTTGCCGGTCTGACGGTCACCAATGATCAGCTCACGCTGGCCACGACCGATCGGCACCATGGTGTCGATGGCTTTCAGGCCGGTTTGCAGCGGCTGGTCAACCGATTGACGCGCAATCACGCCCGGCGCGATCTTTTCGATCGGGCTGGACAGCTTGGCGTTGATCGGGCCCTTGCCATCGATAGGCTGACCCAGCGAGTTGACCACGCGGCCAACCAGTTCCGGACCAACCGGTACTTCCAGAATACGACCGGTACATTTGACTTCGTCGCCTTCGGAGATGTGGGTGTATTCACCCATCACCACGGCACCGACGGAATCACGTTCCAGGTTCAGCGCCAGACCAAAGGTATTACCCGGGAATTCCAGCATTTCGCCTTGCATCACATCGGACAAGCCGTGAACGCGGACGATACCGTCGGTAACCGACACAACCGTACCAACAGTGGCGGTTTGCGCACCAGTCGACAGGTTCTGGATCCGGGCCTTGATCAGTTCACTGATTTCAGACGGATTGAGTTGCATTAAAAAATCTCCTAACTCTTCAGGCTCGTCGCCAGTTCAGAGAGCTTGCCGGCTATGGATGCGTCGATCACAACATCACCTACCGTCACCTTCACGCCACCGATCAGATCGGCATTGGTAGACGTTGTAGCGGCCACCTTGCGGTTAAAGTGCTGGGCAAGTGACGTCTTGAGTGCGTCGACCTGAGCTGCGTCAAGCGGGAATGCCGATTCGATTTGCGCTTCGACTTCACCTGCTTCTGCGGCCTTGTACGACTCGTACAGGTCACGGATGACAGGCAGTGCAGTAAAGCGGTCGTTCTCGAGAATCAGCGCGACAAAGTTTTTCACTTCATCGGTCACGCCTGCACCCAAAAGCTCGACCAAGAGTTGCTGAACTTGAGCAGCGGAATATCTTGGATTGGACGCGACCTGCCGGGCCGTCGCATCGTCAGCGATGAGACCCAGCTTTGCCAGCACTTCGGACCATTGGTCCAGCTTGCCGCTTTCCTTGCCAAGACGGAACACAGCCTCGGCGTACGGCCTTGCGACGGTGATGAGTTCTGCCATGACTGATTACAGTTCCGCTTTGATCGATTCCAACAGCACGGCGTGTTTGCCGGCGTCGACTTCTTGCTTCAGGATTTTGGTTGCGCCTTCAAGGGCAAGATTTGCCACTTGTTGACGCAATACGCCCTTGGCCTGCTCGACTTGCTGCGTAATTTCGGCCTGGGCGCCCGCCAGCAGGCGTTCGCTTTCGACCTTGGCCTTGTCTTTCGCCTCGTCGATGATCTGATTGGCGCGCTTTTCGGCCTGGGCAATCAGCTCGGAAGCATGTTGCTTGGCTTCACGCAGCTTTTCGGCAGAGGCTTTTTCGGCATTGGCAAGATCTTGCTTGGCACGATCTGCAGCCGACAAACCTTCAGCGATACGCTGTGCGCGCTTTTCCATCATCCCGGTCAGCGGAGGCCACACGATTTTCATCGTGAACCACACCAGCAAGGCAAATGTAATTACCTGGCCAATGAGGGAAGTATTGAATTCCACGTTGTAGCCCTCCAGTTGTTCGCGGTTGACGTGCTAATTAGCCTGCGAGCGCGGAGAGGAACGGGTTCGAGAAGGTGTACAGCAGGGCAACACCAACGCCGATCATGGAAATGGCGTCCAGCAGACCAGCAATAATGAACAGCTTGGTTTGCAGAACCGGGATCATTTCCGGTTGACGAGCGGAGGACTCCAGGAATTTGCCACCCAGGATAGCAAAACCGATAGCGGTGCCCAGAGCAGCCAGACCGATCATCAGTGCGGCGGCGATTGCGGTTGCGCTTTGTACGCTAGCGATAACTTCAGGTGCAGCCATTTTGTAATATCTCCTGAAAAGGAAGTTGCAAAAAAGATAAGGGGGTAACTCGAGCAGGACCGCATGATGCGACCCCGCGCGATCAGGTACTACTGCGGCGGCAAAAACCGCCAGCAGCTTAGTGGTCTTCCACCGCCATCGACAGATAAACGATGGTGAGAACCATGAATACGTATGCTTGCAGGGTCACAACCAGCACGTGGAAGATGGCCCACGGCGTGCCCAGCACCCAGTTGATCCACCACGGCAAGAGCGCGATCAGGATGAACAGGAGTTCACCGGCGTACATGTTGCCGAACAACCGCAGTGCCAGCGAAATGGGCTTGGCGATCAGTTCGATCAACTGGAACAGGAAGTTGGGGATCAACAGACAAACCTTGCCAACCGTGCCTTCAGCATGGAACGGGGCAGTGAAGAGTTCCTTGATCCAGCCACCGAGGCCCTTGGCCTTGATGGAGAAACCGATGATGTACAGCAGCACCGAGATCGACATGGCGAAAGTCTGGTTCACGTCAGCCGTCGGTACCACGCGCAGATGGTGAATACCAAAGAGACTGCCGATCCAGGGGAACAGGTCAACCGGGAAGAAGTCCATGGCGTTCATCAGGAACACCCAGCAGAAAATGGTCAGCGCCAGTGGGCCGATCACTTTGCTCTTGCCGTGGAAGGTGTCCTTGATGTGGGTGTCGACCATCTCGACGATGAGTTCGACAAAGTTCTGCAGCTTGCCAGGTACGCCGTCCGTGGCCTTGCGGGCAACAAGGCCGAAGATACCAACGAAAATAAAGCCAAGAACCAGCGCGATCCAGAAGGTATCGAGGTGGAAATTGGCCATCGTACCTTCGGTATTCAGACGGTTGTGCGTCAGATGGTGAAGGATATATTCGGTTGAGGTGTTTTCAGCCATGATTATTTCTTGTCTTTAAATTTGATCAAAAGCCCGAACCAGAAGGCGGATGCCGCTGCCGCGTAACCAAAAAACAGTGCCGGCCAGACCACCTTGTGGTGAAAGACGAATATCGCCGCGAACGCGACCAGTGTAAACGCCATTTTTAAGGCTTCGCCCAGGTAGTGCAGCTTCATCAGCACTTCTGGCGGGCCGTATGGCAACTGGAAAGCAGCTCTGGCGTAGATCAGGGAACCCAGAATCGCGACAGTGCCGCCTATGACACTTGCAAATCCCGCTTGCCATCCCCATAAAATGGAAACTGGCACGAGTACCCCCAGGGTAATCCAGACTTTCAGTCGGATGATGCCCTGGATCTGTGCTTTGTTAACCATTTTGTTACGCCAGGCAAATATCCGGCGATTATACGGACGGGGCCGGTTGCGCGTCAATTTTACACATTGATGTTACGGGGTTTTTCGTTTCTGCGGCATATAGGTGACACTATTTGCACCTTTTTGGTGCCATTCGCCGACACGCGCGCATCTTCAGAGGCAGATGGTTGGCTTTGTGATTATTTCAGCAGCGCCAGCAAACGATCCAGATCGTCCAGGCTGGTGTACTGGATAGTCAGTTTGCCGTTGCCGCGCTTGCCGTGGCGGATGCCAACCGTAGACCCCAGGCGGGATGACACTTCGTCTTCCAGCCGTTTGATATCGGGGTCTGCCTTTTTCTCGGCCTTGGCCGGTGCGTCCTGCATCAGGCGCTGTACCAGGGCTTCGGTTTCCCGTACTGACAAACCCTTGAGTGCCACGGTCCGTGCGGTGTCGATCTGCTTGAGCGCCGGCAATGCCAGCAGCGCGCGGGCGTGACCCATATCAAACTGGCCTGCGGCCAAGAGTTCGCGTACCGGCTCAGCCAGGTTCAGCAAGCGCAACAGATTGGTGACGGTGGCGCGTGATTTGCCGACAGCGTGCGCAACGGCCTCATGCGTCATGCCAAATTCTTCAATCAGCCGCGACAGACCTTGTGCTTCTTCCAGCGCGTTGAGGTCTTCGCGCTGGATATTCTCGATCAGTGCCATGGCCGCGACGGCTTCGTCCGGCACTTCGCGCACCAGCGCGGCAATCTCGGTCAGTCCGGCCAGTTGGCAGGCACGCCAGCGGCGTTCACCGGCAATGATCTCGAAACGGTCTTCGAGGCTACCCGCAATCGGGCGGACCAGCACCGGCTGCATTAGCCCCTGGGCGCGAATGGACTCCGCCAGTTCTTGCAGGGCGTCTTCGTCCATCTGGGTGCGCGGCTGGTACTTGCCTGGTTGCAAGCTGGTAATGGGCAGTTGCTGCAACGATTCGCTCGCCACCGCATCGCCCATCAGGGCATCCAGACCACGACCCAGACCTTTGAATTTTTTGTTCATGTTCGATTCATTCTGGCGAGCAAAGGAAGGCGTAGCGGTCAAACCGGCTGCGCAGCATCGACCGGATTATGCCGCGCCAATAGTTCTTCGGCGAGCTGCAAATACGCTTGTGCGCCCTTGGAGGTCTTGTCATACGACAGGATGGGGCGGCCATAGCTGGGCGCTTCGGCAAGGCGCACGTTGCGCGGAATCACGGTGTGATAGAGCTTGGAAGTGAAATGCTTGACCAGTTGGTCGGACACTTGCTGCGCCAGTGTCGAGCGCGGGTCGAACATGGTACGCAACAGGCCTTCGATCTCGATGCGCCGATTCAGGTTCTGTTTAACCCGCCGCAGCGTGTTCACCAGGTCAGACAGGCCTTCGAGCGCGTAGTACTCGCACTGCATGGGGATCATCACCGCATCGGCCGCCACCAGGCCATTAAGGGTCAACAGGTTGAGCGCAGGCGGGCAATCCAGAATCACAAAGTCATAGTTGCCGGCGATTTCACCCAGCGCCTTTTTCAGGCGGGATTCACGCGCGTCAGCTTCGACCAGTTCTACTTCTGCACCGGCCAGATCACGATTGGCCGGCAACAGATCAAAGCCGCCGTTTTCCGATCTGACCAGCACTTCACCAATCGGCGCCTGACCAATCAGCAAGCTGTACACGGTGGCGTCAACCTTGCCTTTGTCCACGCCGGAACCCATGGTGGCGTTGGCCTGGGGATCAAGGTCAACCAGCAGGACGCGTTTGCCCAGATGCACCAGGCTGGCAGCCAGATTGACCGCTGTCGTGGTCTTGCCCACACCGCCTTTCTGGTTTGCAATCGCTAGCACACGCGTCATGAAACTCACACCTCTTTGATCAATACCAGGCAACGCTCGGCTTCAAGGCCGGGCACTTGCAGTTGTTTCACTTCAGTCGCCACCACATCTTTGGGCAGCAGCGCAATTTCCTCATAAGGATACACGCCTTTGAGTGCAGCCCAGTTGCCGCCTTTCGCCAGCAAGTGGCGGGTCAGCTTGATAAACTCGGAGAGTTCGGCAAATGCCCGCGAGGTGATGACGTTGAACGGCGCCTCCGGGTGGTAGGCCTCAACGCGATCACTCACGACCGTGACGTTGGGCAATTGCAGTTCCAGCAACGCCTGACGCAGGAAGGTGGTTTTCTTGTGGTTGGAATCCAGCAAGGTCAGTTGCCAGTCTGGCCGGGCAATCGCCAGCGGAATACCTGGCGTACCAAAACCGGAGCCGACATCCAGAATACGGGCATGGGACTCAGCCGGAAACGCCGACAACGGTGCCAGCGAATCGAGCAAATGGTGGGGCACCATCCGCTCCGGTTCGCGGATGGCGGTCAGGCTGTAGGTCTTGTTCCATTTACCCAGGAGGCCTACGTAATCCAGCAGCTTTTGTTTCTGTGCCTCGTCCAGCGGGATACCCAGCGTGGCAAGACCAGCATTGAGCGCATCGTTCATGAGCGGAATTCTTTATATATATATGTTTGATTATTTGTTCTGTTGAGCCCTGGACGATCAAGCGGCTTTGCCAGCATCGTCCCCGAGCCACTGTTTTTTCTTGAGGTGCACCAGCAAGAGGGCAATCGCCGCCGGGGTAACGCCGGAGATGCGTCCTGCCTGGCCCACGGTCTCGGGCCGGTGCTTGTTGAGCTTTTGCTGCACCTCGATCGACAAGCCGATCACCTCACGGTAATCCAGGCTGTCAGGCAAGCGGAAGTCTTCCAGTGTATCGCGCTTGGCCACTTCCGATTGTTGCCGTTCGATATAACCCTGATATTTAACCTGGATTTCAACCTGTTCAGCCACCAGCGGATCAGTCACAGCGGCTTCACCTTCTTTGGGCTGTGCAGCGGCCATGCTCAACAGGTCGGCGTAGGTCACTTGCGGGCGACGTAGCAACTCGGCCAGCGTGTATTCACGTTCGATGGCCTTACCCAAAACGCGTTCGGCATCATGCGCATCCAGCACCCGCGGGTTCACCCAGGTGCTGTTCAACCGGTTCATCTCGGCATCAATGGCATCACGCTTGCGGCTGAACAGCGCCCATTGTTCATCACCCACCAGCCCCATCTTGCGACCGGCTTCGGTCAGGCGCAGGTCGGCGTTGTCTTCGCGCAGTTGCAAGCGGTACTCGGCGCGGCTGGTAAACATACGGTAGGGCTCGGTCACGCCACGGGTGACCAGATCGTCGACCAGCACCCCCAGGTAAGCGGTATCCCGGCCAGGCAACCACGGGGCTTCATCACGCACAAACAGGGCGGCATTCAGACCGGCAAACAGGCCTTGCGCCGCCGCTTCTTCGTAACCGGTGGTGCCATTGATCTGGCCCGCAAAAAAGAGGCCGGTGATTGCTTTGCTTTCAAAACTGGACTTCAGGCCACGCGGATCAAAATAGTCGTACTCAATCGCGTAGCCCGGACGCAGGATGCGCGCGTTTTCGAGCCCCTTGATCGATTGCACGGCAGCAATCTGGATATCAAACGGCAAGCTGGTAGAGATTCCGTTTGGGTAGTACTCATTGGTATCCAGACCTTCCGGCTCCAGAAAAATCTGGTGGCTGTCTTTGTCCGCAAAACGGTTGATCTTGTCTTCAATCGACGGGCAATAACGCGGGCCGACCCCTTCAATCTTGCCGGTAAACATGGGGCTGCGATCAAACCCGGAACGGATGATCTCGTGCGTCTTCAAGTTGGTGTGGGCAATCCAGCACGGCAGTTGCTTGGGGTGCATGCCCACATTGCCGCGCACGGAGAACACCGGCTCCGGCGTATCGCCCGGTTGTTCTTCCAGTACGGAAAAATCAATGGTGCGGCCATCAATACGCGGCGGTGTGCCGGTTTTCAGGCGGCCGACCGGCAAGTTGAGTTCACGCAGCTTGTGCGAGAGCGTCACTGACGCCGGGTCGCCTGCACGCCCGCCGGTATGGTTTTCCAGCCCGACGTGGATCTTGCCATTCAGGAACGTGCCGGCAGTCAGCACCACCGCGCTGGCTTCAAAACGGATACCGATCTGCGTGATCACACCGGTGACACGGTCGCCATCCAGCGTGAGGTCATCGACGGCTTGCTGGAAGAGATCCAGGTTGGGCTGGTTTTCCAGCATGTCGCGGATCGCCGCCTTGTAGCGGATGCGATCTGCCTGCGCACGCGTAGCGCGCACCGCCGGGCCTTTGGATGAGTTGAGCGTGCGAAACTGGATGCCGCCCATATCTGTCGCCAGCGCCATCGCGCCGCCCAGCGCATCGACTTCGCGAACCAGATGGCCCTTGCCAATGCCGCCAATCGACGGGTTGCAGCTCATCTGGCCCAGCGTTTCAATATTGTGGCTCAGCAGCAATGTCTTGCGCCCCATACGCGCAGCCGCCAGGGCGGCCTCCGTTCCGGCATGGCCGCCGCCGACAACGATTACGTCATAACGAGTTGGGTAAAGCATGGGGGTTCTCTGCTGCTGGTCTATCTATTTGCACAAGGGGTACCCGCTGCAACTGGCATTCCGAACATCAACCGCATTGTGGGGTACCCACCAAGGGGCAATATTCTACGGCAAAACAGGGACTTGTGCGAGAAGAGGTGCGCCAGTTTCCCGGCCAGCTTCGCGACCGGACTTGTTACGCGGCAGAACCTGCGCGCGTATTCACGCAGAAACGACGCCGCCTACACCTGCCGTACTTCAACGCCGCGCGCCCGCAATGCGGCGACTGTGGCCGCGTCAGCGTCGGTGCTGGTAATCAACATGGCAATGTCGCTCGCAGCCGCAAACAGCATGCCGCTGCCTTGCCCGACCTTGCTGCCATCGGCCAGCACTACCAGTTTGCTGGCACCGCGCATGACTTTTTGTTCAGAGAGCGCGGTAATGATGTTGGCTTTGTAAAGGCCGTCGGCAGTCAGACCAGAGCCAGAGGTGAACATCCAGCGCGCGGCATAACGTAACGACTGATCGTCACCAATGGTAATGCCCTGGCTGTGATCATACTGGCCGCCCATGAGGATAAGGTCCGCGTGATCATGACTGACCAGATAACTGGCTAGCGGGAAATAATTGGTGATCAACTGGACCGGCCGGCCGCACAACTGCTGACCCAGCAAAAAGGCAGTTGACCCGCAATTGATCACGACACTGTCGCCGGGGCTGAGCAGCGTGGCAGCCTCACGGGCGATGCGGTATTTGGCATCCAGATGCGGGGTGTTCCTGAGGTCCAGCGGCAGCCACGGTGCCGCCGGAGAACCAGCGTCAATCCGCTCCGCGCCATTGCGCACCTTCAATAGCTGGCCTGCCTGCGCCAGTTTGTGCAGATCACGCCGCGCGGTGGCGGGCGACATGCCAATGCGCGCAATCAGATCATGCACGCTGACCGGCGATTGCTCGGCCAGAAGGGCAAGGATGGCGTGGTGGCGTTGACGTTCAGTCATGTGATGAGTGGCGCGGTATTGCGCATTTTTGATTGTTTTGCATCATACCAGCGCCACTCTCCCCATTACAGGAAGGACCGGAACGGTAGATCGGGTTCAATGGCAAAACAATCATCAAAGCCGCGTGGATAGTGGTACTCCAGCTTGTCCTTGTCTTGCGGCCAGGTAAATTTGCCACCCACCTGCCAGATAAAGGGCTTGAACGCGTAGTTCAGCCGATGCCGTTTCATCTCCCACAGCACCCGGATTTCCTGCGGATCGGCCTGGAAGTTGGACCAGATATCGTGGTGAAACGGAATCACCACCTTGGCGTTCAGCGATTCACCCATACGCAAGATGTCCGCACTGGTCATCTTGTCGGTAATGCCGCGCGGGTTCTCACCGTATGAACCCAGGGCAACGTCAATCTGGTAGTCGTTGCCGTGTTTGGCGTAGTAGTTGGAGTAATGCGAGTCACCGCTGTGGTAGAGCGTGCCGCCTGGTGTCTTGAACAGGTAGTTCACCGCACGCAGGTCCATGCCATCCGGGTTTTTGCCCGCGGCGGTTTCGCCCGCCGGCAGCGTGATCAACGCGGTGCGGTCAAAGGAATCCAGCGCCAGGATTTCCACATCCTTCACCCGGATCACATCTCCGGGTTTGACCGTGATACAGCGGCTGGCCGGTACGCCCCAACTGATCCACAAATCCACGCAGGCCTTGGGACCAATGAAGGGCACTGTGTCCGGGCAGTTTTTCAGTACGGCGGCGGCCACATTCACATCGATATGGTCATTGTGATCATGCGTGGAGAGCACTGCGTCGATCTGTTTGATGGCAAACGGGTCCAGCACAAACGGGGTGGTGCGCAGATTGGGTTGCAGTTTCAGCACGCCCGCCATGCGCTGCATCTGGTGCTGTTTGTTCATCAGGGGTTTGGCATGGGTGTGCTTGCCGGTGCCACACCAGAAGTCCACGCACAGATTGGCGCCGCCTTCGCTCTTGAGCCAGATGCCGGTGCAGCCCAGCCACCACATGGCAAAGCTGCCAGGCGCGACTTGCTCGGCTTCAATCTCTTCGTTCAGCCAGGTACCCCATTCCGGGAAAGTATTGAGAATCCAGGATTCCCGCGTGATCTGTTCGACTTTACTCATAGGTGTTCCTTGTTGATCGGTTGGTGGATTTCATGATTCGTTTTGATCACATTTGATCACTTAAAATCAAGTTAACCATAAGCCACCGCCATCACACCGATCATCTCCACACTGATCTGCGCCAGATCAAAACCAGCCCGGCTACCGCTGGTTACCGCCAATTCCGCCTGCCAGCGTGCACATTGCCCAATTCGCATTTACGCGATCTGAAATCTTTTACCCAGGATCAAGCATCTCGCATTTTATGATCACTATTGATTGTATTTGATCATTTTGTCGAGGTAGCGTGTAGCTCATGCGCCGACCCATTGCGCAAAACCACCGACGACAAATCAGGAGAACGGCATTCATGGACGCCGTATACAAGATCTTTTACGTGTTCTACAGCCAGGTGTTATCCCGCCCCGAGTTCTTGCTCGGGCTGGTGACCATGCTCGGCTATCTGTTGCTGCGCAAACCGGCGGACGTGGTGATCAAGGGCACCATCAAGACCATCGTCGGCTTCATGCTGTTGCAGGCCGGGGCCGGCGTGCTGGTGAGCACCTTCAAGCCGATCGTCACCCGGCTGGCACAGGTCTACCAACTGACCGGCACCGTTGCCGACCCCTACGCCGGCATGGTCGCCACCATTGACGCACTGGGCGATGCCTACGCCTGGGTGGGTTATACCGTGCTGTTTGCCCTGTTGCTGAATGTGATCTTTGTGCTGGCACGGCGCGTCACGGGTATCCGCACGGTATTTCTTACCGGCCACATCATGTTTCAGGGCGCAGGCGTGATTGTGGCGTTCTTCATGCTGCAGATGCATACCGGCATGTGGACCACCATCATCTGTGCCTCTGTCATCACGGCGCTGTACTGGGCGATCGGGTCCAACATCATCTACAAGATGACGGATGAAATTTCTGAAGGGGGTGGTTTCTCGATTGGCCATCAGCAGCAGTTTGCCTCTTGGGCCGCAGCCAAAGCCGCCCCGCTGTTGGGCCGTCGCGAAGACAGTGTAGAACACCTCAAACTGCCGGGCTGGTTGTCCATCTTCCAGGACAACATTGTCGCGACCGCCATCATCATGACGCTGTTCTTTGGCGGCATCCTGATCTCGCTGGGTCTGGATAACCTGCAAACCATGGCCGGAAAAACCCACTGGACGCTTTACATCGTGCAGACCGGCATGATGTTTGCCGTCGCCATCGTGATCATCGTGCAGGGCGTACGCATGTTTGTGGCCGAACTGACCGAGTCGTTTGCCGGCATTTCCATGAAGCTGATGCCTGGCGCCGTCCTGGCGATTGATTGCGCCGCGCTGTTCTCGTTCTCGCCCAATGCGGTGGTCTGGGGCTTTGTCTGGGGTGCGTTTGGCCAGCTCCTGGCGGTGCTGGGCCTGTTGGTCTTTGGCTCCCCGGTGATGGTGATTCCCGGCTTTATTCCGCTCTTTTTCTCTAACGCCACCATTGGCATCTACGCCAACCACTTTGGCGGCTGGAAAGCCGCTGCAGTGATCTGCTTCGCCGCCGGCGTACTGGAAATTCTGGGCACCGCCTGGGGTGTACGCCTGTCCGGCATGAGCATGGGCCAGTTGGGCATGGCCGATTGGGCCACCATTTACCCGCTCTTCATGCAAGGCATGCACTGGGGCTGGTGGTTCTTTGGCGCCGTGATTGCGCTGTCAGTGCTCTATATGGTGTTGGCCGGCCGCACCCTGCGCCGCGAAGAAGACGCCATCGCCTGATTATTTCCCACCTGTTTATCTACATGGGCGCGCACCGCGTGCCCATCCTAAAACGTCAGGAGTCCAGCATGAGTACAGTACGTGTGTTGTCGGTTTGTGGCTGTGGTCAGGGCAGTTCCATGATCATGAAGCTGAAAATCGGTCAGTTTCTGACTTCGCAGAAGGTGGATCACAAGATGCACAGCTGCGCGGTGAGTGAGGCCAAGGCAGAGTTTGCCAGTTACGACATTGTGGTTGCCGCAGAACAACTGGCTGCCAATATCGCAGCCCCGCAAGGCAAGTACGTGATCGGGGTGCGCAACATGCTCTCGGCCGCCGATTTTGGTCCCAAGCTCATGGAGGTGATCAACGCCCACTTCCCTGGCGCACTCAAAGCGTGAGGCGACCATGAAACTCAGGGACTCTCTGGTTCAACACAACAGCATTGTGCTGCAAGGGCACGCCAATACCTGGCAAGAAGCCGTGGCCCTTGGCACGCAACGGCTGGAAACCGCCGGCGTAGTCACCCCAGCGTATTACGACGCCATTCTGGCCAATGTGGCCGAGCTGGGGCCGTATTTCTTGCTGGCACCTGGCCTGGCCATGCCGCATGCCCGACCCGAATACGGTGTGCTGCAAAATGGCTTTGCCCTGGTCACGCTCAAAGAGCCCGTGCGATTTGGCCATGCGGATAACGACCCGGTGGATTTGCTGATCACGCTGGCTGCGGTCGATGCCAGGGCCCACAACGAGGTTGGCCTGATGCAGGTGATTACGTTGTTTGATCAAGCCGACAGCTTTGAGCAGCTACGTGCATGCCGCACGGTCGATGACGTACTACGCGTGCTCGACCAGACCCACTAATCCTTTTCCCGCTTCTCAATCCAGTGATATTGCCGCGCGGCCATTGAGCCGCGTGCAAGGAGACTTGTCATGCCCCGTTCCCTGCCCATGTTGCAAATTGCCCTTGATAACCAGTCTATGGCCGATGCTTTCAAAAGCACCCGGCTGGTGGCTCATGCGGTCGATGTGATCGAAGTCGGCACCATCTTGTGCGTGGCCGAAGGCGTGCGCGCCGTGTCAGAACTGAAAGCGCTGTACCCGGACAAGATCGTGCTGGCCGATGCCAAAATTGCCGATGCCGGGCTGATTCTGTCCAAAATGTGTTTTGAAGCCAAAGCCGACTGGATCACCGTCATTTGCTGTGCAGACATCAACACGGTGAAAGGCGCTCTCAAAACCGCCCGCGAATACGGCGGTGACGTTCAGGTCGAACTCACCGGCTACTGGACTTGGGAACAAGCCGCAGCCTGGTACGAGGCCGGCATCCGTCAGGTGGTGTATCACCGCGCACGCGACGCGCAGGCCGCCGGCCAGAACTGGGGCGAGGCGGATATCAGCGCCATTCGGCGCCTGGCCGATATGGGTTTCAAGGTAACCGTGACAGGTGGCCTGGCGCTGGAAGACCTGCCGCTGTTCAAGGCCATCCCCATCCACGTGTTTATTGCCGGCCGCTCGATCCGCGATGCGGCAGATCCCGCCGCCGCCGCCCTGGCTTTCCGCGAGCGCATTGCTGCACTTTGGGGGTAAGCATCATGTTGCCTGCAGTCCCCCTGGGGATTTACGAAAAAGCCCTGCCGCTGCACCACAACTGGCCAGAACGGCTGGCTGTGGCGCGGGAGTTGGGTTTTGACTTCGTGGAAATGTCCGTCGACGAAACCGACGCACGCCTGGCCCGGCTGGATTGGTCCATCACCGAGCGCCGCGCTTTTCCCAATGCGGTGCTGGAATCCGGCTTGCGCGTGCCCTCCATGTGCTTTTCTGGCCACCGGCGTTTTCCGTTGGGCAGTGAAGATGATGCGGTGCGCGAACACGGCCTCGAACTGATGCGCAAAGCCATTAACTTCGCCGCCGATACCGGTATCCGCACGATCCAGCTGGCCGGCTACGACGAGTACTACCAACCTGGTAATGCCCGCACCCGCGCGCGTTTCAGGCAGGGGCTGCAGCAAGCCGTGGCCTGGGCCGCGCGTGCCCAGGTCACGCTGGCAATGGAAATCATGGACACCCCATTGATGAATTCCATCAGCAAGGCATTGGGTTACGCCGAAGCACTCAATAGCCCCTGGTTTCAGCTCTACCCCGATATCGGCAACCTCAGCGCCTGGGATAACGACGTGGAACTGGAAATCATGGCCGGGCGCGGTCGCATCGCTGCGATCCACGTCAAGGACACCCGGCCCGGCAAGTTCAAGAATGTGCCCTTTGGCGAGGGCATTGTGGATTTCGAGGCCTGTTTTCGCTGGCTGTGGCAAAGCGGTTATCGCGGTGCCTGGCTGATTGAAATGTGGAGCGGCGAACACAGTGCCGATCCCGCTCTGGCCTGCCGCGAAGCACGGGACTGGGTACTGGCACGCATGCGTGCAGCCGGCTTGCCGGTCGACGAAGGGAGAGCGTAATCATGCAGCAGCTCAAACAGCAGGTTTTTGAAGCCAATATGGCGTTACCGGCCCACGGCCTTGTGACCTTCACCTGGGGCAATGTCAGCGGCATTGATCGCACACGCGGTCTGGTGGTGATCAAACCCAGCGGCGTGCCGTACGAGACCATGACGGTGCAAGACATGGTAGTGGTCGATCTGTTCGGCAAGGTGATCGACGGCCATTACAAACCCTCCTCAGACACCCCCACGCACCTGGCACTGTACCGTGCGTGGCCGGGGATTGGCGGGGTGGTCCACACGCACTCGACCTATGCCACCGCCTGGGCCCAGGCCAGTTGTGCCATTCCAGCCCTGGGCACCACGCACGCGGATTATTTTCATGGCGACATTCCCTGTACGCGGGGTCTGACCCCAACCGAAATCCGCGACGAATACGAAGCCCATACCGGCAAGGTCATCCTGGAAACGCTGGGCGAGGCGAACCCTTTGCATTGCCCGGGCATTGTCGTCCAACAGCACGGTCCATTCACCTGGGGCAAGGATGCCGCCGAGGCCGCGCACAACGCAGTGGTACTGGAAGAAGTCGCCCATATGGCGCAACTGGCCATCGGCATCAACCCCGGCCAGCAGCGCATTGCCTCCGCGCTGTCTGACAAACACTTCAGCCGCAAACACGGCCCTGACGCTTATTACGGCCAAGGACACACTCATGCACAGCGAAACATTTGTATTTACCGATGAAGCCGGTCTGCACACCCGCCCGGCGGCCAGCCTGGTACAACTTGCACGCACGCTCAAGGCAGAAATCCTGCTGCAGCGCGCCGGCAAAAGCGCACCAGCCACCAACCTGATCAAGCTGATGGGTCTGGGGATTGTGCAGGGTGATGAAGTCACCATCCTGGCCGAGGGGGAAGACGCGGCCGACGCCGTCCGCCAGGTCCGCGAGCTCTTCGGGGTTACGCATGGCTGAGATGCTGCCGGCATTGATCGCTCTGGATCTGGATGGCACGTTGCTTAACAGTCAGGGCCAGATCCGCGCCGATAGCCTTGCGGCGCTGACCCGGGCCCGTGCGGCCGGGGTGCGGATCATGCTGGTGACTGGCCGCCATCACATCATGGCGCGGCCATTTCACCAGCAGCTGCCAGGGCTGCCCGCTATTTGCTGCAACGGCGCCTGCCTGTATGACTTTGCCGGAAACCGCGCGCTGGCCGCATCTGGCCTGGCGCCCGGGCTGGCACAAGCGCTGGCCGATTGGTGCGCAGCACATCAACTGCACATGCTGCTGTACGTTGATGACGCCATGATCGCTTCTGCCGCCAATGCGCACGTGGCAGGTCTGCAAACCTGGGCAGGCCAATTACCACCGGCCATTGCCCCGGATATCCGGGTTGGCAAGATCGGTACCGCGATTGAGCAGGCTGCGTGTATCTGGAAAATCGTGGCCTCTCACCCGGACCCGGCGATCTTGCAATTGGCCATGGCGCAAATGCCGGCGGATTTGCACAAGCACCTCTCTTGCGAATGGTCCTGGCACAACCGGGTGGATATGGTTGCCGCAGGCAACAGCAAAGGGGCGCGACTGGCTGCCTATTGCGCCAGCCAGGGTATTCCCGCCTCGCGGGTGATGGCATTTGGCGATCAGCACAACGATATTTCGATGTTGCGTTGGGCCGCCATGGGCGTGGCGATGGGCAATGCGGCGGATCAGGTCAAAGCCAGCGCCTGGCGCGTAACCGGCAGCAATGATGAAGGCGGGATTGCCGCGCTGTTGCGGGACGTCTTGTACAACTGAGTCAGAGGGCGCTCCGGAAAAAACAAAACCTGCCTGCGCAGGTTTTGTTTTTTAGCCAGCAGGGCAACCTCCCCTAACTACCGACTTACAGTACACCGTAGGTGTAGGCGGCTTCCAGCGCGGCGCCGACAATACCGGCGTCATTTTGCAGGGTCGCGGCCACGACTTCAAAACGGATGCCGGTCATTTCCGGAATGAACTTCTCATGCTTCTTGCTGATACCGCCGCCAATGATGACGAGGTCCGGCGAAAGCAGCAGATCCAGATGTTGCAGATAGCCGTTCAGGCGCGGGTTGAAGTCCTTCCACTTCAGATCAAGGTCATCCTTGACCTTGCCAGAGCAATACTTCTCGGCAATGGTGTCTTTCGGGTAGATCAGATGGCCGAATTCCGTGTTGGAAATCAACTTGCCATCAACGATCAAAGCGGTGCCGATACCGGTACCCAGTGTCACCACCAGCACTTTGCCCATCTGGCCCTTGGCAGCGCCAAAGGTTTGCTCGGCCAGACCGGCCGCGTCCGCGTCGTTCAACAGCTTGAGCGGCTGGCCCACACCATCAGTCAGGATTTGCTCTGCTGGGGCATTCAGCCAGGACTTGTCCACGTTGGCAGCAGACAAGGTCACACCATTGCGCACAATCGCCGGGAAGGTACAGCCAATCGGACCCTTCCAGTTGAAGTGATCCACCATCTGGCGCACAACCGCAGCCACGTTTTCCGGGGTGGAGGGCTGCGGCGTATCGTAACGCGCGCGTTCTGCGGTCAACTCACCGGTTTCAACATTGACCGGAGCACCCTTGATGCCGGTACCGCCGATATCAATCCCCAAAACAATTTTGGGCCCGTTTGCTGCATTGGCCATGTTGACTCCGTCGTGTTGCCAAATCAGAAATAAATGTCAAAGCGTGCAATCGAATCCGCCAACGCCATCAGGTGTCGGCGCCGACCACAAAGGTCGGGCACGCAAGCACCCCGGAATTTAACGTCTGGGTGGTCAAAGTCAAGCTGGGTAAACACCCTGGCACAGTAAATACAACGCTTTGCCGGGCGCACTTTACCTGGCGAGGAGTTCCGTCAGACGCTTTTTATCGTCTTCGGCACGCTGGCGAATGGACTGGATGGCCACCTGTTTGGCCTGGGTATCGGCATTGATATCAGCGATTTCTTTTTGCGCAGCAGCAACCTCACCTGCGAGGTCCGCCGGTGGTTCCTTGCCACGCTTTTTGAAAAGCTCAACCTGTTTGTTCAACCGCTCCAGCTTCGCCTCGGAGGACTGACGACGCAACGCGTTGGTCTGGATCACGCCCTGCACCGATTCGATCTGGCGATCACGCAGCACATCAATTTCGTGGGTGTTGGAGAAAGACTGCAACAGCGCCCGGTCGCGCCGCTCACGATCCACGGCCTGAGTGCGATCCGCCTCCTGCTTCGCCTTTTCTTCAGGGCTGAGCGGCTGGGCCGGGGCTTTGCGGACGATGCCTTGCGAATCCAGTTCCGATACCCCTTTTTTGGGGCCGGTGACGGGCGGCTTGTCGCTGTATTGCACCTGACCATTGTCATCTACCCAGCGATAAAGCTGGGCCTGCGCCGATACGGCCACCAGCAAGAACGCCAGTGCGACCGGCAAACCGGAATACTTCATTGTTTTCCTCAAATATCCGGGTTTGCCAGTCTGCGCGGTGTCAGGCCTGGCGAATCCCGTACTGTGCCCGGTACGCCGCGGCCTTTTTCAGGTTCTCGGTCATACCTGGTGTGTTTTCCAGATAACCCATCAAATCATCAAGCGTGGCAATCGGCGCAACCGGAATGCCATATTGCTGCTCGACTTCCTGTACTGCGGAGAGCGCCCCGGTGCCGCGCTCCATACGATCCAGCGCAATCAGCACGCCCGCAGGCTCGGCGCCATGAGCACGAATCATGGCGACGGATTCACGCACGGAGGTCCCGGCGGAAATCACGTCATCAATAATCAGCACACGCCCTTTCAGTGGCGCGCCCACCAATACACCGCCCTCGCCGTGATCCTTGGCTTCTTTGCGGTTGTAAGCAAACGGGGTATCCCGGCCGGCTTGCGCCAGTGCCACGGAGGTTGCAGCAGCCAGCACGATGCCCTTGTAAGCCGGCCCGAACAGGACGTCGAATTCGATCCCGGCGGCCACGGCGGCCTTGGCATAAAAACCGGCCAGCTTGCCCAGCGAAGCGCCGTTGTTGAACAATCCGGCATTAAAAAAGTACGGCGAGGCACGCCCGGCTTTGGTGATAAACTCGCCAAAACCCAGCACATTCTGTGCCACAGCAAATTCGATGAATTCCCGGCGGAAATCGGACATATTAAAACTGCCTCCTTATAACGATAGAAAGCGCTCTGGGCCTGGTAAAAGAGAACTTTCGATTATTTCTGGCGGTACGGCGGGGTACGGGCTTTTTTATGCCACTGTACTGCCGCATTTCGTAACCCCGGTGACAAAAAACAGCATATTATGCCCGCCCCGAGCCGGGTGAGGCGACTCTGTATCACCCTGAACCCGACGAGGACTCGATCTTGCGCATCATCTCTGCCAACCTCAATGGTATTCGCTCTGCGGCCAACAAAGGCTTCTTCGAGTGGCTGCCCCACCAGAACGCGGATGTTATCGGCCTGCAGGAACTCAAGGCGCAAGACGGTGACCTGACCGATGCCATGCGCACCCCCGCGGGCATGCACGGCTATTTTCATTGTGCCGAGAAAAAAGGCTACAGCGGTGTGGGCCTGTATTGCCGCACCAAGCCAGATAATGTGGTCATTGGCTTGGGGATTGACGATATCGATGTCGAAGGCCGCTACATCCAGGCGGACTTTGGCAATCTGTCCGTCGTGTCGGTCTATCTGCCCTCCGGCTCCAGCGGTGAAGAGCGCCAGACCGTCAAGTTCGCCTTCATGGAGCGCTTCTGGCACCACCTGGCCACACTGGCCAAAAACGGCCGCGACATTGTGCTGGTGGGTGACTGGAACATTGCCCACCGCGAACTGGATCTGAAAAACTGGAAAGGCAATCTGAAGAATTCCGGTTTTCTGCCGGAAGAGCGCGCGTGGATTGGCAAACTGTTTGAAGAGCAGGGCTGGGTTGATGCCTGGCGTACGCTTTATCCGGAAGCGCCAGGTTATACGTGGTGGTCCAACCGGGGTCAGGCCTATGCCAAGGATGTGGGTTGGCGCATTGATTACCACATCGTCTCCGCCTCGCTGGCCGGCAAGCTCAAGTCTGCCAGTATCTTCAAAGACATCAAGTTCTCTGATCACGCGCCATTGGTGGTCGATTACGACTACACCGCGCCATGAGTGATGAACTGACACCACGCGCCAAAGCAATCCCCGCCTTTGCGGTGGGGGCGGGTTTTGTCGGCGTGGCGCTGTGGGACTGGCTCAATCGCCATAGTTGTACCGACACCAGCAACGGAGCGTGCGCTTATTTTTTGCGCGTGGCCAATGCCTGGATGGGTGACGGATATGCCTGGCAGTTATGGGCCATGGGCGAGGGCTTGATCGGCTTGTTGTGCATTGCTTATGGCCTGGCACAGTGGCGCCGGCAAAGCTGACAGGTCTGCCTGTCAAACAAAAAGCCACCCGGTCGGGTGGCTTTTTTTCATGCCGGCTTTGCCGGCTGCGTGGACTGGGGCACTTGGGCATTCCACGGTGCCACTTTAAACAACAGCAGCATGCCCGGAATGGCTAGCAGCGCGCAGACCCAGAAAAACATCTGCCAGCCCAAATGGCTGACCAATACACCAGTCATGGAATTGAAAACCGTACGCGGCACCGCCGCCAGACTGGTAAACAAGGCGTACTGGGTGGCGGTATAGCGCGGATGGGTGGTGCGGGCGATAAAGGCGGTGAAGGCCGCAGTGCCCAGGCCGACGCCGAGCGCTTCAAAACTGATGACTGCAGCTAGCGCCAGCGGATCAGCCCCCCTGCCGGCCAGCCACGCAAAACCCAGAATCGAGCCTAGTTGGACCAGCCCGAACAACCACAGTGCCCGATTGATGCCCAGCTTGATCATCCAGATCCCCCCCAGCAGCGCACCAATGACACTCGGCCACAAACCGGCATTTTTGGCGATCAAGCCAATCTGGCTTTTGCTGAATCCAAGGTCCAGATAAAACGGCGTGGCCAGCGCGGTGGCCATGCTGTCGCCCAGCTTGTACAAAAAAATGAATCCCAGAATCAGCAACGCGGTTTGCCAGCCGTGGCGGGTCATGAACTCGTGAAAGGGTTCGACTACGGCCTCACGCAAGGTCGCGGGCGGGCGACTCAAGTGCGGCTCTTTGACCAGCAAGGTGAGGATCACCCCGGGCAGCATGAACAGTGCCGTACACAAGAACACCTGCGACCACGCCAGGTGATCCGCCAGAATCAACGACAACGCCCCCGGCACCAGACCGGCAATGCGGTAGGCATTCACAAAGACCGAGTTCCCCAGGCCCAACTCCACTTCGCTCAGGATTTCCCGGCGATAGGCATCCAGCACGATGTCCTGACTGGCACTAAAGAAGGCCAGCAATCCGGCAAAGGTGACGATGGTCCAGATATCCAGCGTCGGGCTGAACAGGCCGGTGCCGGCAATGATGGCCAGCAGCACACATTGGGTCAGCAACATCCAGCCACGGCGCCGGCCCAGATGCGGCAGGGAGAAGCGATCCATCAGCGGCGACCAGACAAATTTCCAGGTGTACGGAAACTGGATCAGCGCAAAAAAACCGATGGTTTTGAGATCAACATGCTCGCTCTTGAGCCACGCCGGTACCAGGTTGATCAGGATGTAAAGTGGTAACCCCGAGCTGAAGCCGGAAACCAGGCAGATGGCCATGCGGCGAGTGAACAGCAGTTGTTTCCAGTCCGGGGTACTCATGGGTGCGCAGGTGGGTGGTGGCGGGTGCGCTACCTTACCGCAACCCGCCGGTGCGCGCATCAGCATGAATCAGGCGCGTGCGGCCAGCACCCCACCTTTGCTGCGGATAAAGCCACGCAGGTTTTCCGCATAGCCTGGCTTGACGGCGTTAATCACGGAGGGATGAGTCAGCAAGGCGTTGCTCCAGGCGGCAATCCGCGGCGTTGCGGCAAACCAGCCCTGTTCCGCCATGGCTTCCAGCACCGGGAAATACCGGAATACCGGTCCAAAAGCGGCATCGACTAGCGAAAACTGCTCACCGGCAAAATACGGTCCGGACGCGCTGACCGCGGGCTCCAGCCAGGCCAGCCGGTTCTCGATATCGGCACGCGCCTTGTCCAGCGCCTCGATGTCGACCGCAGTATAAAACTGCCACAGCGCCCCCAGCATGCCTGACGCGTATTCAATCCAGGCCCGATGTTGCGCACGGGTCAGTGGATCGGCCGGGTGTAGCTGCGGCGCGTAGACTTCATCCAGGTATTCTGCAATGACCGCTGATTCGAACAATACGTGGTCATCGACTTGCAGGATCGGCACTTTGCCGGTGGGAGAGAGTTTCAGGAACCAGTCTGGTTTGTTGGCCAGATCAATGTACGTGCGCTCGAACGGCACGCCTTTTTCCAGCAGCGTGATGATGGCCCGTTGCACAAACGGGCACAGGTCAAAACTGACAAGATGCAAATGAGGTTGAGACATCGCCGGCTCCTTGGGTAACTGTCTGGGAGTTGGCGACGCCATGGCTCTTGTGCAAGGGCAAACTGCAAAAACGGCTTACTCTTCGGTCGGCATCAGGAACCACAAGATCAGATACAGGATCAGTCCCGGAAAACCGGCCACGCAGATCGACAGCAGAATGAACACAATCCGCAGCTTGTCTGCGCTGATGCTCAGGTAATCCCCCATCCCGCCAATGACACCGGCAACCCATTTGTTATGGCGGCTGCGCCGCATGCGTTTCTCTTCCATCAGGTCTCCACAAAAATAAAAACGGGCGTGATGTACACGCCCGTTCCGGTTTGTCTGGATCAAGTGCGACTAAAGCACTTTACCCGATTTGTTGCTGCCGGCAAGAATCAGCGGCCGCCCTTCTTCAGGTATTCATCCATGTCTGTCTTGAAGTTGTCGGATTTGGTGCCGAATACCGCTTGAACACCATTACCAACCATCATCACGCCTGCAGCACCCAGACCCTTCAGGCTGGCCTGATCCACCTTGGCCGGATCATCCACGGCAATACGCAGACGCGTGATACACGCATCCAGACCCTTGATGTTTTCCGGGCCACCAAACGCGGTCACCAGCTTGGAAGCAAAGGCAAAACGCGGTTCAGCCGCAATCAGCCTGGCACTGACCGAATCTGCCGTTGCGGCAACGCCCACTGCAGCGCCACCAGCAACCGGAGTCGCGACAGCGGCAACCGGTTCATCATCTTCACGACCTGGGGTTTTCAGGTTCAGTTTAACAATGGCGAAACGGAACACGACGTAGTAGATCGCAGCATAGATCGGGCCGAGGATCAGCACGTAGGCCCAATGTTGCGCAGCCGGGTTATTGGCAAACACGTTGAACAGCAAGAAGTCGATACCACCTTGCGAGAAGGTGAAGCCCATGTGCATACCCAGGGTGTTCGCCACAAACTGGGTGGATGCAGCCAGTACCGCGTGAATACCGTACAGCACCGGCGCCACGAACAGGAACGAGAACTCGATCGGCTCGGTAATACCGGTCAGGAACGAGGTCAACGCGGCGGAGATCATGATACCGCCCACCATGGCGCGCTTTTCCGGCTTGGCAGTGTGCCAGATGGCAAAAGCGGCGGCCGGCAGACCGAACATCTTGAACAGGAAGGCGCCCGACAGGATACCGGCAGTGGTGTCACCCGCGAAGAAGCGGTTGATATCACCGTGGACAACCTGACCTGCAGAGTTAGTGAAGTTACCGATTTCGAAGAAGAACGGCACGTTCCAGATGTGATGCAAACCAAACGGAATCAGCAGACGCTCAACAAAACCGTACACCGTGGCCGCGGTGCGCGGATCACTGGCAGCAGCCCAGTGCGAGAACACGTCAATACCGTGCTGGATCGGCGGCCAGATGATGGACAGGATCACGCCCACAAAAATGGCGGCAACACCGGTCACGATCGGCACAAAGCGCTTACCGGCAAAGAAGCCCAGGTATTGCGGCAACTGGATGCGGTAGTACTTGTTGAACAGGGTCGCGGCGACGGCACCGATGATAATCCCGCCGAACACGCCGGTTTCCATCGACTTCATGCCCAGCACGGTTGCCGGCTCAATGCCGAAGAACTGTGCCATCACGCCCATTGTGGCCACCATCACCACAAACCCCACCACGGCTGCAATGGCGGCAACACCGTCATTCTCTGCCAGACCCAGCGCTACACCGACTGCGAAGATGATGGGCAGGTTGCCAAAAATCGCGCCGCCGCCCTGGGCCATCACATGGTTGACTACATCTGGAATAAACGAAAAATTGGAGCTGCCAATGCCCAGCAGCAAACCTGCCACCGGCAACACGGCCACCGGTAACATCAATGCCTTGCCGATCTTTTGCAGAACGGCGAACGCCTGTTTGAACATGATGACTTTCCTTGCCCTAGGACGACACCCGCGCCACACCCGGCAGGGTGCAGACGGCACTCGTCACTGTTTATGAAAATGCTTTATTTTCCAGCGGGGCGATTCTGCTCTTTATGGCAGGCTGTACCAAATACGGCGTCCCCCCTATCAACAGGGTAAGGGGACTGCTTTGTGACTTATTCACGCCGAAAAACAACCGCTGGACTGGTCGTTTCCCTGTTTTCCGGCATGTCTTTTTATCAACTACTCCACCAATAACGGGCCCACCCAAAGGCAGGCCCACCCGTACATCAATCGACAAGGCCAGACAGGCGCGCGCGCACTTCGGCCACGGTGCCCATCTGCAATACTTCAGTCGCCAGCTTCTGGCATTCGGCTTTGTTCAGTTTGCGCACCATGGCTTTGATGGCCGGGATGGCCGGTACACTGACCGAAAGCTCATCCACGCCAATACCCAGCAGCACCGGGACAGCCAGCGGATCAGAGGCAATCCCGCCGCACACACCCACCCATTTGCCATGCGCATGGGCACCCTTGACCGTCATGGCAATCAGGCGCAACACGCCAGGGTGTAATGCATCAGCCTGTTTAGCCAGCTTCGGGTGGCCGCGATCCATCGCCAGGGTGTACTGAGTCAGATCGTTGGTACCGATCGAGAAGAAATCCACCTCGCGAGCGAAGATTTCAGACATGACGGCCGTGGAGGGTACTTCCACCATGATGCCGACCTTCACATCAGCGGTGACGCCCAACGCGGCTCTTTCTTCGGCCACGATCTTCTTCGCTTCACGGACTTCTTCCAGCGAGGCGATCATCGGGAACATGATGTGCAGCTTGCTGTACGGCGCAGCGCGCAGAATGCCGCGCACCTGGGTACGCAGGATTTCAGGTGCGGCCAGGCACAGACGAATACCGCGCACACCAAGGAACGGGTTTTCTTCAGCCGGCATGGGCAGATACGGCAGCGGTTTGTCACCACCGACATCCAGCGTACGAATCACCAAAGTGCGCTCGGTGCCGAGTGCCTTGGCGATATCACCATAGATTTTGGTCTGTTCTTCTTCGGTTGGCGCATCGGTGCGCTCCAGATAAAGGAACTCGGAACGCAGCAGACCGACGCCTTCCCCGCCCAGAGTGACCGATTGCTGGGCGTCTTCCAGCCCACCGATATTGGCCACCACCTCGATATGGACGCCATCCGTCGTGATTGCGGCCTGGCCCGCTGCGGCGAGTTCTTCATCGCGTTTTTTAGCCAGAGTGGCCTGACGAGCGCGAATATCCTGAATTTCCGCCTCGGACGGATTCTTGCGCAGGCTACCCTTGGTGCCGTCCAGAATCACATTGGTACCATTCGCCAGCTCCAGCACCGCTTCTTCGATGCCACAGATGGCCGGAATATTGAGCGAACGGGCCAGAATAGCCACGTGGCTGGTAGCGCCACCACCGGTGGTGGCAAAACCCAGTACCTTGTTGCGATCAAGACTGGCGGTATCAGACGGGGTCAGCTCTTCCGCAATCAGAATGGCGTTATCGGGTACTTCCAGCGCGGCTTCTTTCACGCCGGTCAACAGGCGCAACACGCGGCGGCCAATATCCCGGATGTCGTTGGCACGCCCAGCCAGCAGTTCATTCTTGAGCCTGGCCAGTTTGTCAGCGTATGTCGTAAAGGCCTGTTTCCAGGCAAACGGCGCGCTTTTGCCGGCAGAGACGGCGGACAACGCCAGATCCAGCAATTCCGGATCGGCCAGCAATTCCTGGTGAGCAGAGAAAATTTCTGCCTTGGATGCGTCGCTGATCTCGGCCTTGAGACCTTCCAGTTGCTGACGAGCTTCTTTAAGCGCGTCTTCAAGGCGGCGACGCTCCAGTTGCGGATTATCACCGGCTTCACGAACCTCGATCACTTCCTGGCGCACCTGGAAAATCTGCCCGACCGCCAGACCTGGCGAGGCAGAGACACCCAGCAATACATTCGGGTCTTCCGAATGAGCCTTGGGGGCAGGGCGCGGAACGGCAACCGGCTTGGGTGCGGCGGTCGGCGAGGCGGCAGCGCCGCAATCTTCGCCAGAACCGGAGCGGATCAACTCCACCAGCGCCTTGATGGCTTCCGCGGCATCAACACCGGTGGCCTTGATCTGGATTTCGTCGTTGTTCTGGACTTCCAGACCCATGATGCTGACCACGGATTTGGCATTGGCTTCTTCGCCACCGCGGACCAGTTTGATGTCGGACTTGAAGGTTTTGGCGGTGTTGGCAACCACTGCGGCCGGGCGCGCATGCAGGCCGGTCGGGTTTGGAACACGAATGGCGTCAGAAATATTGCCGGCGGGCGCTGCAGTTGTTTCAGCGGCAGCGAAATCGCCCACCAGTGTCACGGTCAGGGCGACAGTCTTGCCAGCATGCGCAAAGCCACGAGCCGGTTGCAAACTGGCCACCATATCGCCATTGGCGATCACGATCTCGGTCATGGAGCTCTTGCCATGTGCCGCAATGACCGACTCGTTGAATTCAATCAGCGGCTGGCCAACGGTGACGGTATCGCCTTCCTTGACCAGCGGGCGGAAACCTTCGCCTTTGAGCATGACCGTATCAAGGCCGATATGCAGCAAGATCTGCAAACCGTCGATCGTGGTCAATGTGAGCGCGTGAAATGTCGAAGCAAGCTGGGTGATCTTGCCCGCGGCGGGTGCCTGCAACACGTTGGAAGTCGGGTCAATCGAGACGCCGTCTCCCACCATTTTCTGCGAGAACACCGGATCGGGAACAGCTTCAATCGGCACAAACAGCCCAGACAGGGGGGCGATCAATTCCACGGTTTTATTCGACATCTTGGCAACCTCTGGTTTTTTCTGACTTTTTTCGATATTCCGGGTACAGCAAAGCCGGCATGGCATAAGCCAGGCCGGCAGGTTTTCCTGTTCCGGAGTTCGACACTGATCGTAGTGTAGAGCTTCGCGCGCGCCGTATCAGTGAAATTTTTCCCATTGTCATGATGTGAAGAATTCACGACAACGTCATGATTTGGCCCGCATGACAACGCAAACAGTTGATCAGCCGGCTATCTGGGGGCGTACAAGACGTGCTTCGGTGATGATCTCATCAAGCCGCAAATCCCATGTGGCGACTGGCAAACGGTCCACCTGCTGGCAGTCGTAGGCAAGCCCGACAAGCCGCGGTTTCCGCCATTTTTGCCGCAGACGACGAAACCTGAAGGTGGTGTCGTAATAACCGCCGCCCTGTCCCAGACGCGCCAGTTGTGCGTCGAACCCTAAAAGGGGGACGAAGGCTACATCCAGATCTTGCGGTCGGCAAGTCTGTTCATGCACGGGGTAGGGAATACCATAATGATCGCGTTGCCAGCGACTGGTGTGGTCATAGCGGACAAAGTGCATTTGCCGGCCATGGCGTGGTACGACTGGCAAAAACACCTGGCAACCGGCTTGCAGCGCTTTGAGAATCAGCGGCCAGGTTGAGATTTCACTCGCCATGGAGACATAGACGGCGACGCGTTGACCACGGCGCAACAATCTGGCGGTCGTGGCCCGCTGCATGATGGACAGGCTGGCTTCGCGCCGAAATGACAACGCCAGCGCGGAACGGCGCTGGCGCAAGGTTTGCCGCAGCGCGGTTTTTTCTTGATCCATGATCTGGAAAGGTGCGCTGGGCAAAGAAAGGGGCTTCCCGCGAGTGCCGGTCGGTTCATATCCTGAACCCGGAGGTTCAAGGGGCCACCGGCCGTGCGCCATCAGGTGCATTCAACGAAGGAATGCTCACAACAGGCGCTTCGTGGCTGGCGACCGAAGGTTAAGCTAGGTTCAAGGAAATTAGAACCGTAGTCGAACACCGCAGGAAAGCAATCGTCGCAGGTGGCGCGGCATGTGCCCGGTTAGCTAGAACAGCTCTGACTGTCCCTTGAGCACCGCATCCACCGTTGCGTTCATGTCCGTAATTCTACGCCGATATGCGCCAATGTCAAAACCGCCTGCTTTGACATGCAGATATTCGTGCGCAATGTTGAGCGCCGCCATGATGGCGATCTTCTCCAGGCCAATGACTTTGCCACCCTCGCGGATCTCGTTCATTTTGCCATTGAGGACGTCAACAGCCTGCAAGAGGGTTTCTTCCTCGTCATCGGGGCAGGCAATACGAAAATCCCGGCCCATGATCGATACATCGAGCTGCTTGATCTGGCTCATTCCTCTTCCTCAGGCAAACGCTCGATCAACGCGGCGACGCGGGTTTTGGTCTCATCAAGCTTGCTGACAAGTTGCTGGTTTTCACGGCCAGAAGCCAGGATTTCCTGGCGCAGCGCGTGATTTTCGCTGCGCAACGCAGTCACGATGCGCACCAGCGAGTGAATTTTTTCTTCAAGAGTGGCGAGTTCGGCGTCCATGTCGACCCAACGCGGTTTTTAGTTCTACCGGATTTTATGATAAGTCGGGCCTGGTTGCTGCCCGGATTGCGTGCCTGGCGAACGCGGGTGTGCAACTGTGCACATCTACGTAACGATTGCTTTGGCATAAATCGTAACACGCCCGTCTCTCAGTGGCGGACCGCATCAATCTGTTCGCACACTTTCTGCATTCCCTCAATCATACGCGGGCCGGGCCTGACATATTGGTCCGAACGCAAGGAAACCAGCCGATTGGCCTTGATTGCGGGTATTTGCGGCCAGGCCTTCCACATATCCAGCGTCTTGCGCTCACCCGTGGTCAGCATCAGTTCAGGCGCAAACGCCAGCACGGCCTCCGTACTGACTTGCGGTGCTTCCGCGCGGGCATTGGCATAAGGGCTGGTCGCCCCGCAATCAGCCAGCATCTGCCCCAGAAAACTGCGCCGCGACAAACTGAGCGGCGGATTTTCGCTGACTTGCAAATAGACCCGTACCGGTCGGGCATGTTGATACTGCGCCAGCAACTGTCGGTAGCGTGCTTCCTGGGCACTGGCCAGTTCATCTGCCCTGGCATCTTGCCCCAGCAAAGCGCCCAGTCTGCGCAAACTGGAGGCGACATCTTGCGGCGTCTGCGGGCGACTGACAAATACCGGAATATGCTGGCGTTGCAATTGGCTGATCGACTGGCTCACCGCCTGGCTTTCCCACACCACAACCAGATCAGGCCGCGCCGCCAGGATGGCCTCGATATTCAGGCTCTGAAAAGTGGCTACTTTCGGCAGTTTTTTCACACTTTCGGGGTAATCGCTAGCCGTATCTACAGCGACGATGGCCTCGGGCTTGAGCGCTGCCACCAGTTCCGTGGCATGAGGCGCAAGGGTAATCACCCTTTGCGCAGGTTGAGGTAGTTCCACCAGCGTGCCGTTGTCATCTTTAGCCTGAACTGCGGCCAGCGCCATCGCGGGCAATAGCGCTAGCAACACAGCAAAACGCATCACGCTTCTTCTTCCTCGTCCAGGTCTTTTTTGCCGCCAGTGTAATCGGTCTGGCGCGCTGCTTTGGGCGCTTCAGCGAAGTCAGCGGGCGTTTCCAGGGTAATCCGCCCGATATTGCCGCTGCGGTATTCGGTCAGGATCAGCTCAGCCGTTTTTTGTTCATCCAGCGCGCCGCCAGGCAAGATCGCACCGCGTTTGCGGCCAATTTTTTCAAACACCGCTTCAAAGCCACCGTCCAGATCGTTGAGCTTGAAGCGGGCTTTGATCAATTCCGGATAGCGTTCGATGAACGTCTGCACGCCAAACCAGGCCACCTCGGTCTCATGAAACGCGTTGCGGCCCACAGAACCGGCCAGCGCCAGGCGTAAACCGGACTCTTCACGCTCGATCCGTGGCCAAAGCAGCCCTGGGGTGTCATACAAAATGACGCCATCTGGCGTTTCTACCCGCTGCTGATGCTTGGTGACGCCCGGGGTATCGGCCACTTTGGCGACCTTGCGGTTCATCAGCGTGTTAATCATCGTCGATTTGCCGACGTTAGGAATCCCCACAATCAGTGCACGCAAGGGTTTTTCCATACCGGTACGGTTGGGGACGAGTTTGCGGCACAGCTGGCTGATTTTTTTCACGCCAGTATGGCGCGTATCTTCGCCCAGCAAGAGCGATGCCGTTTGTGGCTGCTGGCTGAACCACTCCAGCCAGACCTTGTTCAGGGCGGGATCTGCCAGGTCGGCCTTGTTCAGAATCTTGAGCGCTGGACGCTGGCGGCTCTTGCGCAGTTGTTCCAGCATCGGGTTGCTGCTGGAAAGGGGCAAGCGGGCGTCGACGATCTCGATCACCATATCGACCTTGGCGATGGTCTCTTCAACCGCTTTGCGGGCAGCGTTCATATGCCCTGGATACCACTGGATCGCCATCGTCTGTCCTTGTCTGTCTAACGCAAAAAGTGCCGGATTATACCTTTGTTCACAAAGGGCCAATGAAATCAGTAACATGGCCTGTGGAAAACTTGAGCGAAGCAGAGGATAACTACGAGTTCGATGTGTACCGCCAAACTCACCCCCAAATTATCCACAGCTCATACGCAACTTGAATACACCCCTGAACCCGTAATAACATCCTGATCGAAAAGGACAAAACGGGTTATCCACAGCAAACCGTCACCCTTATTATCTATTTTTATATTTTCTTATCCAATATTGTTACTTAAGTGAAAACCCGCCAGAAGCGGTCTGACTGAACAACCCTGAGCTACAAAATCGCCCATGAAACGTCTTTACTGGATACTTCCTTTAGCTGCAGTGGTACTAATTTCGGTGTTTCTGGTTACCAGCAACCACCCAAAACCTGTACCGGTGTTCTCTTACACTACACTGCAAGGCGAAAAAAACACCTCTACTGCCCTCAAAGGCAACGTGGTTCTGGTCAACTTCTGGGCAACAACCTGTCCAGGTTGTGTCGAAGAGATGAGCAACCTTGCAAAACTTCAAACCCGGTTCGGCAAACAAGGCTATAAGACCCTTTCTGTAGCAATGGATTACGATCCAGCCCTTTACGTAAATAATTTCGTAAAGCAACAGAATATGCCGTTTATTGTTGTCCACGATACTTCTGGCGAAGTTGCAAAATCATTTGATAATGTCAATTTAACGCCCACCAGCTTTCTTTTGGACAAGAACGGTAATATTGTTAAAAAATATGTCGGTGCAATCAATGAAACAGAGTTGGAAACTGAAATAAAAAAGTTAATTTGATAAAAAATCAGATATCGAAAGGGTCTGAACAGGCCCTTTTATTGTTTGTTCAATTAGAAATGGCAAATGTACAGAAGTATGGAAAACCCAAAACCGGAATCCAGAAAAACACTAACCTGGTCAGGGCTGCTGTTTCCATTTATCGTTTCATTTTCTATCCATTTGATTTTATTATGTATTTTTCAAGTTTCCAGACATGGAAGCGGGCGTGAAACCCGCGTAAATATGACTGTTTTTACTGCCACGCTCATGCCCGAAAAACAAAAACAGGACCTCTATTTATCACAATTGAATCGATTGAATAAGGCTTCATCGCTTGTTATTCCAGAAAAGATAAAGAAGAACGCACCTTCTCTAAAGACAGATATCCCGAATTTTTCGCAGAAATCGAAACTGCAAATTACCCGTATTGCCAGTGACCCAGCAATAAATCCATCGGTGCTGGATACGCCTGTTTTCTATACTTATGATGAAGTAACACTCCCGCCGGTTATTAGCCAGTTACCTGATATTGATCCGAAAAATACCTGGATGACCAATACAACTGAGAATCAGATATTGGTGGTAGATCTTTATATTGATGATCAAGGTCTGGTTATCAGGATCGACCAGATTACAAATACGTTTGACCGTAATGCGGGCGATTATCTTTTGAGCCAGTTGAAACAGATCCACTTCAAGGCTGCACAGAAAGAAGGCAGCATGGTGGCCTACCGCATGCGTTTGAGCTACTCGGCTGGCGTGCTTGCGGAAATTCCGCTCGAAAACGTAAAGCAAAACCACGATCCGCTGGTTGACTAATCCCTGTGTGCTCAGTGAAGCTGGATGGGGAGTTCATCCTTTGGCTGCTGTAGCCTCGTCCTTGCCTACCTGCAGCATGGTTAGTGATGACAGCTGATAGGGTTGCTGAGTCAGAGCCCAGGTTACCGCAAGTGTTCCTGGCCAAACGGCAGCGCTACCGTGCATATTTGAGCGATTCCCTTTCTTCTGAATATCTGGAACCGGGCAATTACGGGCATTCTCCCTAACGAATGAAATTGCCGATGCAATGGATTTCCCCGGAACTCGCCAAGCCGGGCGACGCGCAATCGTGGGCAGCGCTGATTGTTGAGTCGCATACACTGCCTGTGCCCGAAAACAAGGGGAGGGAAGAAAGGGTTTCTGCCAAATAAAAAAGGCTTTCCTCGTAAGGAAAGCCTTTTTTTTAGGGATGCTGATTGTGTGTTAGCGCGTCAGTTCCTGCCACATCACCTGCGTAAGCGTACCCGAACCTGAAAGCTGTACCGGGATGCCATAGAGCTGACCATTAGAGCCCTTAACGTTGATGATCTGGGTACCGTTAGGCAAGTTGGTCACCTTCGGCGCAGAAGCAAGGGTGGCGCCTAGCAAGATACCGCTCCACGGCGTAGTACCGCTGGGGAATGCGCTAGCGGGCAATTGGCCACCATCGGTCGCACTGACCGCATACAGATAGCTTCTGGAAGAGCAAGCCGTGTTCGATGGCTGGTTGGTGGTGAAAATCAGTGCCCCATACGCCAGCTCAGGCGTAGTGGTAACGCGCTCACCCGTTCCCGGCAAATCAAAATACCAACCTTTTTTGGTCGTGTAATTCACCGCATCAGCGTTAATGCTGCGCGCGCTGGTTGTGCTGTTTACGGTTACCGTCTTTTGCTGGAGGCTGGTTCGGAGGGGGGTGATCGTTGGTGTTGCAGAAAGATCATCCACAAGTGCGTACATGCTTTGCGTAGCCGTGGTGGTCATATCAGAAGTTTCCAGCATTTTGCCGGTGCCCACGTATACAACGTGCTTGCCATTAGAGAGCACGGCCAGCGCAGGGACGGTTGTAACTGGCTGTGCGTTGCCGGAGCCATCTACCAGTGTGGCCAGTTTTGCGACTGTCCACGCCGTATCAGTTGCCCCTGTTAAATCAAAGCGCCAGACGTTACCGGACAAGTCTCCGCCGTAGACATAGTCAATGGTGGCGTCATACTGTGGATTGGCGGCATAAGCGCTGATCTGGGCCAGACCGGAGGGCGAACTGGCGGAGCCTGCGCCTGTGGGAATGTCTTTCAGTACTGCGCCTGTTGTTGCATTCAGGACGAACAAATGGCCCTGACCATCGCCTGCCGAGTTGTTATAGCCGGACGACACCAACACAACCCAGCCGTCGGCTCGGGTTTTTGCCAGAATCGGCTGACCGTAGCTTAAGCCCACATTATTTTTCTGGGCTGTCGTGGTGCCGGCACCGGGGAATTCCCAAAGTAACTTGCTGGCAACATCCGCATCGCTGCTGGCTGCGGGCGCAGTGATATCAAGTGCGTAATAGCCCTTGCCCCCGGCACGCAGGCCGCCTGCAAGCATTGTTTTCCAGTCAGTACCATTGTAAAAATCGCCGGTGGTTGGCGTGGCATCGACGTAAAACTGGTGGGTATAGAGCGGATTGGTTAACGCTTTGAGGTTGGTGAGCACACCGCTGGGTACGTAAGCCCAGACTTCGGCGCCGGTGGTTGCATTAAACGCATGCAACATCCCGTCGTTGGCTGCTTGATAAACCATTGCGGCACGGGTCAGGGAAGACATGCTGGAATACCCGGCGTCGGTATATTGGGCGTATGGACCAAATACGTAAACAGGATCCGCCGTAACGATGTCACCGAGTAACCCAGCGCGCGTCCGGTAGGTATTAGTCGTCGCGCTTTCCTGAGTGCGATCACCACGGATGTAGTTGATCACAGTGGCACCATCGGATGGCGTCACACCGGTGTTGGCCATGGCCGTTTGCGTTGCACTGGATACGCCGGATGCAGTTGCTGTAAACGGCACAGCGGTACTGGTTGACGGATCAAACGTTGCGATATGGCGCGCAGTAGGGCTCATGGCAGTGAGCTGGCTCTGCGCCGTCCATGTCGCCGTTGTACTGGCTGCCCCGGTGCTCAGATTGATCGTGTATGCCGCCAGTTCGCCTGTCCAGTTTTGCGCGTTGTAACTTGAGCTGAACAGGGTGTTGTTGCTACTGGTCAGATTCGGAGACATCGGCGTGACGGCCGCGTCAGAACCTACCGCCGCCAGCAAACTCTGGATAACCCGCTGGAAGTAAGTCGTGGCTTCGCTGACGTTATTGGCCACAAACATCTGACCACGACCCACGATGGTGGCATGCCACAAATCATCCACGGCAGTTGGATTGCGGTTTTGGCTGGGGTTAGGCCATGTAGGTGGATTAGCAAACGGATCGGTTGCAGATGCAGAACCCGTTCCGAAGATCGTGCCTTTTGCGCCCAGCGTCATCCCGAACGTGGTCATATGCAGATTGGTATTTCGGTCTGGATTTGATGCCGACGTATTGTCAGCCGCCAAGAGACCAGTCGGCAGATCCGAACGCGGATTATTGGTGTAATAAGAGGCAGCAATATCGGCCAGGGTATTACCCGTGATAACGGTATACGGTTGGCCTGTTACCCAGGTATTCGCATAGCTGGGTGGGGTAACCGCGGTTGCATTGGCAAAACCGTCGGTCAAGATGAAGGCTGAATTGCGCTGGCAGCCATTCTGGATCGGCGCAGCAGAGTCGGTCCGGGCGAACTGGCCGCCGATATATTTTAGCGTTTCCCGGGTCGGGGTACCGCCGCTCGCGGCGTTCTGATAGATAGCCCCAAGCAACGGTTTCACGTTGCTCGAATCACTGGTAGACGAGAAGTCATACATTGTCACTGCGGACTGGCTATTGAATTTAACAGTGCCGCCGCGCAGGGAATTGACCGAACTAAGCACGGAGCCCATGGCCGCGCCCAGCATCAACTTTCTTTTCCGGTAGTACGTGAACCAATTGGCAAAGTTCTGCAATTCAGCAGCAGTGGTACGTCCAGATGGGTAGGTGTTGCTGCCTTTGATTTCGTATTTGCGCAGATAAGTACCATCTGGCGCCAAGGCGCAGACAGAGTCAGCCCACGCAACAGATGTGGTGCTCACGTTAGCGGATGTACAGCTGCTATCGGGGACAAAAAACGTTGCCGGAAAATATGAAATATCCGCGTCGTAATAGCTGTCGGCCGTTGCCACCGTCGTGTTGGCAGTTAGTTGAGTCCAGGAACCGCCGCTTTTTTTGGCATAGGCGCCAGCCGGGATGATCATGCCTGGCATCATGCGGAACGTCCAGTTGGACTTGGTGCCACTAATGGTGACTACACCGGTGCGGGAGGTTGTTGAGGTGGTCCCTGCCGTGACGTTGTTGGTCAAATCAATAGTTACAGGCGGGGTGCTGCTAAATTGCGGATGGCTGCGTGCGGCAGTGGGTGTCGCGTTGCTGTAGTTGACAGTCGCCCCGCTGATATAGGCTGGATACCAGGGCGTGTACGTGGTATTGCTGTTGTAATACAAAGGGTTCCAGGCCGCACTGCGCAAAAAGGCATAGGCGATAGTAGGCGGGATACCGAAGTGATCGTACGTAGCATCTGTATTGATACGCGCATCTGTACCGCTGCCATCCGGGAACAGGTATGCATACTTATACCAGGAGGTACTCGTGCCGCCAGCGTCGACGGTGCCGCCATTTGCAGCGTTACCTACGGCGTTGAACCAGGGTTGACCCACGCCAACTGTCACGTTGTTCAAACCACTAACAGTGATTGGCGAGCTGGTGTTGTTGGTAAAACTTTTATTGGTTAAATCCCACCAGAGCGCACCATCGTTCGTGGTCAGCATGACCTCGAAGTCCATGGAGCCTGAATCATCAATGCCCATGATGAGGTTGGGTTCTGATCCGGTCTGGGAGGTCAGCGGTGTCGGTGACGGGTTTATCGTAGCGGCATAGCCAAGCGGGAACGCCTGCGTAGCAGCGACTAGCAGGAAAATGATCTTGTTCAGAGTGGAAGTTCTGTTTGTCATGGCGTCCTCGCTTCACTTCAGAAACATGGTCTGAATGAAACTTTCACTTTGATGGGGACCGGTGACATGCACCGTGACCCGGTAATAGATGGAATTTGTGGCGTTAAAAATGGGAGCGCCAATTGCGCCTCCAGAACTACCGCTACCGCCGGGTGCTTGTTTGACAGAACAATAAGTATTCGAGTCTGTTACCGGCAGGGTTCCGGTACACATGCGCTCGATTACGTACTGGTATTGATACAAGCCATTGGTCACCGTGGACATATTTGACCAGGTCACGCTTGGCACGCCGGAGGTATCCGTCGTTTGTTGCAAGGCGTAATACGCGTAGTCGGTTGAGGATGACGGCGCAATATTCGTATCTGTGGCGGTCAGGCTGCCAAGCACGGTTTTTGCGTCAGTTACACCCAGTTCAGCCATCTGGGTTGCCGCTTGTTTGAATGCCACGTTACCGGCGATCAAATTTGCGGTATCAGATGAGCGCATCAGTGCCACTGTGGCGATCAACAGCACACCAAGGACAATGAGCCCGAGCAAGAGTGAGGCGCCGGATTGCCGAGAGAACCGGGTCATGTTGAAGTCCCACTGAAAATGAAGTTTTTGAGTGGAATAGTCATGTTCAAAGTGCGGTACTTATAGCATTTCCAGTTGGTCAAACCACTGATGTCCATGGTCTGGGTTCCGCCCCAGACGGTTGGCGATGCGGTAGTTGCATCACATGTCCCACCTGCCACTGAAGGTTTGATTTGGGCAGGGATGCGTACCACCATCGCAATGCGAATCGCACGAATCTGACTGATTTGGCCCGCGTTGAGCGGGGTGGCCCAACTACCGCTGCCGGCAACCCAGGAAGTCACCGTGCTGCTGCTGGTGGCACTCACCCCGTACTGTGCCTTCATCAACACGACATTTTCGGCAAGGGAATTGGTGGTCTGGGCAATTTTGTCGACCAGATTAAGAGTCTGGCTACCGACTTGATACGTGATCCAGTTCAGGCCGCCAATTTTTGCCAGTGTGCTGTTCGCCGCATAAGCTTGGGCGGTCGTATAGGTACCACCGTTCCACGTACTTCCGGTACCTGTGGAATCATGATTGATGGTGGCACCCAGCGAATTGGTGGTGAGCGCTGTAATACTTCCGACACTGCAAAGAGTTCCAGTGGAAGCCGTCGCGGGAGTTCCAGGTGAAATAAGGTAGACATCACCAACTGAGAGGTCTTTGGCCGTTTTCAGATTGATTGCGGCAGTTGCCGAAGTCATGGTATCGCGTGTCAGGACGGGCGAAGCTGCCAGTGTCGACGTGGCCGACAGGACAGTAATGCTGTCGGACACATTATTGGCACCGCCATCAGCAATGATGACCGGAGCTACCCCGGTACCGTTGGCAAGCACGGTGCCGTTGAACGTCACATTCATTGACGTGCAGGTTACGTTGTTGCTTGCAGCAATCCCTGCACCCGCATTTTTGACATTTCGCTGAATATCCGTCAGCGCAAACATGGCGTTTTCCTGAACGGAGTTCTCGCCAGTCAAGCCGCGACGGTTGCTGTCAAAAAAGGTTGCGCTACTCATGATGGCCAGAGAGGCAAGCAACCATATGACGATGGCCACCATCATTTCAACAATGTTCATTCTGTCACCTGCCTGCTTGCAGAGATGGTTTCATGTCTGCCCGATAGTTCACGGTTTGATCACTGTGGTAGAGACAAACTGGTGCCAGTCGGTCTCATCTGTTCGTTTCCAGTTCAAAGTGACTGAGAAAACACCAGTGGTCGAGTTGTAGTTCACTGTCGGAACGTGACCTGTGGTGCTTGCATTAGGCAGTTGAGCTGTGGCCCGTGTGTTCCATCCGGACGCGTCGCTTTGAGCTGCAGAACTTGCGCAGGTCGGAGTGCTACTACTGTTCACGACATAGCAGCCCGCATTATTTGGATCCACAGCGGCAAGCCCGATGATTTCTTCCGCAAAATAGCTGGCTTGGGCACGGACACCACTTAGCTGGTTCTGTTTCATCAGTGCCGCCTGAACGCTTACCAGACCGATAATGCCGATCGAGAAAATGAGGACGGTGATCAGGCCTTCCAACAATGCAAAACCACCTTGATGACGGATATACATCATGGACACCCCGCTGGATTGGAACTGGATAAAGCCGGGTCGCAGATTTTGATATTGCCCAAAGATGAAACCACTACATTCAGGCAGCGATTACCCGAGTTCGGGCTGCTCTGAGTAGAACAAGTCCCGGATGTAACGGTAACGGTGTAGCCCGTTATACCGTTGGCAAAACGACCGCTGCCGTTGAAAGCCGGCTGAAGGCTGCCAGGCGTGGTTGAGCCTGTTGCAGTGAGTGTGGCCTCGCCGCTTTCTGCTGTTCTTGAATAAAGTGTGGTGCTTGCACTAGGCAAAACAATATTCCAGCCGGTACCTGTGGTGCCACCGGAGCCCGAAAGACTGAAGTTCACCGTAGTATTACGCCTGATCGCTTCCATTCGCGCTTTTTGCAGACCATCACGCACTTGTTCGGTAACGCTACGAATGCGGTTATTCAGAAAATATTGCTGCAGGGCCGGTGCAGTTAGCGCGACCAGAATCGCGGTGATCGTCAATACGATCAAGACTTCGATCAGGCTAATCCCCTGTTGGCGAGCATATCGCCGACCTGTACCAATAATCAGCACGATGTTGCTGCCTTGGAAATCCAGCATGAGAGGGGCAAGTTGGACGCCCCTGGAAATGCGGTTGTTTTGTGGTTTCCAGCACTGTCCAGCGTGAAGGTAAAACCACTCATGGCTGCCTGACCGGTCGCCGTGGTTGTATAGCTGTCGGCTGCGGAACTCGGGGTACAACTGAAAGTGAAATTGGTGGTGCTAGAAGGGGTTGCCACAGCACATGTGGTAGAGGTGCCGTAATTACCATTGTCGTTGTAACTGGATTCCATTCTGGTTCCAAAGGCACTCAACATATCAAAGGCCTCCGGCAGATGGCTGCGCTTGACGTAGTTGCCATAAATTGGAATCGCAATCGCTGCCAGGATACCGACGATTGCTACGGTGATCATGAGCTCGATCAGGGTAAAACCTTTCAGGCGATCTGGTGTGTTAGCTGCCTTCAGCATTTGGTCATTCCTCGCATAACGCGAACAAGCGATGTTCTGTCAAGTCTGATCCATGGACGCTGGATCAACGGGTGTATTCGGGTCGGTCTGGGTGTCTGTAGCCAGGGTGCTCATTTTTTCGGGAATAGTTACAACCGAAAAATGTGCGAATTCATCCATTAACCGATATACGTCGACTATTTTCTATGTTTAAGAAAACACATGTCATAAGCAAATACTACTATTTTCGGACCCAAGTCGAGCTACAGCTTACAGCCGGTTGATTTTGTTTTTTCTCCGAGACAAACAGCTAATCGATGTGTTTGTATTCGTAAGTTGGGCCGTGCGAGAAGATCATTGCCACTGTGGGTAATCCACCGTAAATGACGGCCTGTATCCACCAGGATTTCGCGACTTTGGCGTCGTTCTGATGACCGGCTGGGGTCCGCAGGCACGAAAGACAATGTCACCATTTCCTCCATTTAAATTACAGTTTGAGTCAAAATTAGAAGTTTAATTGATGTTATCAGTTGTGGATTAGGTGTCAGGTTTTTGTGTACCACTGTTGTAAATGTTGTTCTCCTGTAAACGCGATCCAAAAAAAAGCCTCCAGAGTTGGCTCTGGAGGCTTGCTACCGCGAAAACATCAGGTCAAGCGGGAAAACGCCGATTTTGCGGCCGCAAAGGTGTATTGCAGATCATCGTTGCTATGCGCAGCCGACACAAACCCCGCCTCAAACGCAGACGGCGCCAGGTATACCCCTTCGTCCAGCAGTGCATGGAAAAACGCATTGAAGCGGGCTTTGTCAGCGGCCATGACTTCACTGAATGACTGCGGCGTGTTCTTGCTGAAATACACGCCGAACATGCCGCCCACGCTTTGCGCGCAGAAGGTTTCGCCAGCTGCGTTGGCTGCGGCTTGCAGGCCATCGACCAATTGGCTGGTTTTGGCGGTCAGGTTTTCAAAGAAACCCGGCTGGCGGATGAGTTGCAGCGTGGCAATGCCCGCAGCGACGGCTACAGGGTTGCCAGAGAGCGTGCCAGCTTGATAGACAGGCCCGAGGGGGGCCAGCTTGGCCATGACGTCAGCGCGGCCGCCAAAGGCCGCCAGCGGCATGCCGCCGCCTACGACCTTACCCAGGGTGACCAGATCGGGCGTAATGCCATGCAAACCCTGTGCGCAGTGCAAGCCCACTCTGAAGCCGGTCATGACTTCATCATAAATCAGCAGCGAACCATCGTTTTCAGTGAGTGTGCGCATTGCTTTGATGAAAGCCGGTGATGGCTTGATCAGGTTCATGTTGCCGGCGACGGGCTCGACAATAATTGCAGAAATTTTGCCTGCATGTTCGGCAAACGCTGCTTCCAGCGCGGCAACATCGTTATAAGGCAGCACGATGGTGTCAGCAGCAACGGCGGCGGGTACGCCAGCAGAGGAGGGGTTACCAAAGGTCAATAAACCGGAGCCGGCTTTGACCAGCAGGCTATCGGCGTGGCCGTGGTAGCAACCTTCAAACTTGATCAGCTTGTCCCGACCCGTGAAGCCGCGGGCAAGGCGGATGGCCGTCATGGTGGCTTCAGTGCCGCTGGAAACAAGGCGCACCTGGTCCAGCGCCGGCAGCATCTCGCACAGCAAGTCGGCCAGGTCTACTTCAGCGGCCGTGGGCGCGCCAAAGCTCAGGCCATTGGCTGCTGCGCGTTGTACCGCTTCGATCACTTGCGGGTGGGCGTGACCCAGAATCAGCGGGCCCCAGGAGCCGACGTAATCGATATAGCGTTTGCCGTCTGCATCCCAGACCCAGGCGCCTTCGCCGCGCTGGATGAAGGGTGGGGTCCCACCCACTGAGCCAAATGCGCGTACAGGTGAATTCACGCCACCCGGGATATGTTTGCAGGCAGCTTCAAACAAGGTTTGATTTCGGGACATTATTTACTTACTCCGGTTCAACGTGGCCAGCGGGTATAGGGCGTATTGGAGAGGGCGCTGTTGTAATAACGCGCATCGCCAGAAACTTCCTCACCCAGCCAGGCGGGTTTGGCAAATTCGGTATCCAGGGCGGGCAGTTCAATCTCAGCGACGATCAAACCGGCATTGTCGCCCGCAAATTCGTCGATCTCCCAAACGAACCCATCGCGATGGATTTCGTGCCGGGTTTTATCGAGCACATTGGGGCATAGTTTGAGCAGTTCGCTCGCGTCGGCTAGCGGGATTTCGTATTCAAATTCTGCGCGGGCAATGCCTTCGTTTTTGCCCTTGATGGTCAGAAAACCTTTATCACCCTTGATCCGTACCCGTACCGTGCGCGCTGGTGCATCATTCAGATAGCCCTGCGCGATGCGGGTTGAGCTGTTGATTTCTTCGCGCCACTGCGCCGTAGCCAGCAGGTATTTGCGTTCGATTTCCAGTGCCATGACAGAGCTCGTTTTCAGAAAGGTTTGACGGTCACCAGGATCACCACACCTGCCAGCAGCAGCACCGGAATCTCATTGAACCAGCGATACCAGATATGGCTATGCGTGTTGCGTTGGGCAACAAAGCGCGCGTGCAGGTGAATACAGATACCGTGATAAAGAATCAGCAGGAGCACCAGCAACAATTTGGCGTGCATCCAGCGCCAACCGGGGCCGGCAAAGAAATTGTAGTACGACCACATCCACAGCCCGAAGCCGACAGCCAGCACAGCGATCGGGGTCATGAAGCGCAGCAGTTTGCCTGCCATTAGCAACAAGCGCTCCCGTGCGACATTGTCTTGCTCCATGGCCAGGTTGACGTAGATACGCGGCAGATAAAACAAGCCGGCAAACCAGCTCACCACAAAAATGATATGAAAGGCTTTGACCCAAAGCATGCGGTTGTCTTCCTTGAAGGCACAAATGAAAACGGCGCGGACAGAGCCGCGCCGTCTGCGTACGCCTGGTTCAGATTTCGACCATCTCGAAATCGTCTTTGCGTGCGCCACAATCAGGACAGGTCCAGTTGATGGGCACGTCTTCCCACGTCGTTCCCGGGGCAATGCCATCGTTGGGGCAGCCCTCGGCTTCGTCGTAAATGAATCCACAAATCAGGCACATATATTTTTTCATGCGGTCCACTTGATGGCTTGGTTTAGAATCAGGATTCTACCCGATAATTCACTGTGCCCGCCCATGATTGCTACTCCTCCGCTGGTCCTCGTCTTTGGTGCAAACGACCCTTCTGGCGGTGCCGGGCTGACAGCCGATATTCTGACACTGGCCTCGCTGGGTTGCCATCCGCTGCCAGTCGTGACTGCCCTCACGGTGCAGGACACGGCTGGTGTGCAAGAGTTTCAGCCCGTTGAACCTGACTGGTTGCACGACCAGGCGCGTTATATCCTCGAAGATATGCAGATCGATGCCATCAAGGTTGGCATGGTCGGCAGTGTGGAAAATCTGGCCGTGATTGCCGAGATTGCGGCCGATTATCCGGATATTCCGTTGGTGTTTGATCCGGTACTCGGGCCGCAGCATAACGATGAGTTGTCGGCTGAAGAGTTGCTGAATGCGATGCGTGAATTGCTCATGCCCCATGCATTGTTGATTACACCCAACAGTATTGAAGCGCGTCGCCTGGCGTCGGATGATCCGGATGAGCTGGAAGAACTGGCACTGGATGCCGCTGCCAGCAGATTGCTCGATTGCGGCTGTGAGTATGTGCTGATTACTGGTACACACGAACATACGCCCAAGGTGACCAATACGTTGTTTTCTCGCGCAGGGCGGACCCGTAGCGATGCGTGGGAACGTTTGCCGGGTAGTTACCATGGCGCAGGGTGCACACTGGCTTCTGCGATTGCTGGCGCGCTGGCTAGCGGTGCGGAATTGGGTACTGCCGTGCGCGATGCCCAGGAATATACATGGCAGACATTGAGCCGTGCTTTTCGCCCGGGTATGGGGCAGTTCATTCCCGATCGTTTGTTCTGGGCCCGGCCCGGCGCAGATGAAGAGGGCACCAAGGGTGAAATGCCCATTGCCTGATGTTCCACGTGGAACACGTTGATAGCGCCTGGTGTTTAATGGCTGATCGGCATACCCCCTTGACATAGGCGCTGATAAAATGGGCAGCTTGGGGTTTTTGCCTAGCCAGGGATAAATACAAGATGTCTACGCCTTGCCTGAGATTGGAGCGCGCGATCAACAAGATGGTGCGTGATCTTGCTGTGCCGTTGACGCTCGCTGATCTCGCGGACGCCGCTCATTATTCTCCCTGGTACCTGGTTCGTCGTTTCCAGTCCCGCTATGCGACAACGCCGCAGGCATTTTTGTGGCGGCTGCGCCTTGAAACTGCGGCGTCGATTTTGCAATGGCAGCCCGCTATGGCCATTGGCAAAGTGGCCTTGATGGTCGGATTCTCTTCCGCTGCGACGTTCAGTCGGGCGTTTCACCGTGAGTTTGGTTTTACCCCCAGTGAGTGGCGCAAAGGCGCGCCGGCTGCAGATGCATGGCGTGACCGTAACCTTGGCGATCATTCCTACAAACCTGGTGCGGCGATTGTCGGCACGCCAGCGGACTACCACTGGAGTTTTGCTGAGGTCGATGCGCTGATCAGCTTTGAGGATTGGGATACCGAGCGCGTGGTGTTTATCCGCGAAGTAGGGGAGTACGGCTGTAACCTGGATTTGTTGTGGAAGCGCTTTCGCAAGACCTGCACCATGTACGGTATTGCGCCGACGCGCCGCTACGGGCTGATCTGGAGTGACCCGGCAACCACACCATCCGGCCGGCGGCGGTATGACGCAGCGCAACTGATTGCGCCTTCAGTGCGTATTCCGCGTGGCTTGGGCGAATACAAATTGCAGGCAGGGCGTTGGGCGGTATTTCGGCATCATGGGCCGACCGATGATATTGGCCCGCGCTGGCGCGATCTGATGCTGACCTGGGTGGCCAGTGCGAAAGTGGTGCTGGACCCGTCAAGACCCAGAGTGGAACGCTATGCTGAGGACCAATATCTGGTTGGCCACTACGAACTCTGTTTACCATTGATGCCGGAATAATCGGCCGTGCCATTCGTTGAGGGCTTGCCCCAGATCATCGTGCTCAATGGCACCAGTTCGTCTGGCAAAACCAGCATTGCCCGCGCGTTGCAAACACTGTTGCCTACGCAGTACCTTAATTTCTCCATCGATTCCGTACTTGATACATTACCGCCCGAGGATCTGGCGCGGCTGCAACGGGGCGATGTCATTTCCCGGAACGGCTACGACTGGCAGAACCTGGTGCGGGGCTATCACTACTGTTTGCCAGGCCTGCTGCAGGCGGGTTTACGGCTGATCGTGGACAACGCCTGGTGTCATGCTGACGAAACCCGCGAACTGCTGACGGAGTTGGCCGGATACCGTGTTGTGCTGGTCGGTGTTCAGTGCGCGCTGGCCGAGGTTGTTCGGCGTGAGGCGGAGCGCGGTGATCGGCCAGCCGGGCTGGCGGCTTGGGAATTTGAACGGGTGCACGGGCAGATGCAATACGATCTGGTGGTGGATACCGGTATCCAGAATGCACAAGCCTGTGCGGCCGAGCTGGCCGCCCTGTTGCAAACCCCGGCTGGCAGCTTTTGGCGGGGTGCGGCGGATACACTGGAACGGTTGAGTCTGGGGCTATGAAACAGTCCGGTTCAGATTGCCGTCCCTAGTCCATGGAACACAGAAAAAGCCCGCTGTTGCGGGCTTTTTCTTTGGTGCGCAGATCAGTCCTGAAGACTTGCGATTAGCTCTGGCTGGTAACACCAATGCCACGGCTCCCACGTGTAGCCGTATACATTGTCCTGGGGAAAAGACTGCGTAAAGCCAAAGCGGGCTGCGGACTGTTGTAACCAGGCATAGGCCGCCGTATCGGCAAAGCTGGCATCCAGCGTGGTGGTTTGGGGGGTTGCTACATCGACCGCGCGTCCGGTGTGATGCTCGCTGCAACCCGGCGGTGCCAGCCGTTGCAAGATGCGCTGGATGTCTTCTCCTTGAGCCAGCCGGCTACGGATCAATTCTACCTGGCGTTCAATACCCCGCCAGGCGGAGATCAATACCAGATCAATCCCGTCCGCAGTAGCGGCTGCATGCAGGCCAGTCCATGCCTGTGCAGCGGCGGGGGTGAGCCGGAAAGTGCGTTCTGGATAAAAACCCTGAACCGCAACCAACTCATCCGCATCAGCAAACAACGGTAAACCGCGCGCGGTGATCCAACCGGGTTGAATCCCCAGGCTGGACCACAAGGCAAGGAGGGCTGGTGTCGGCTGCGTCGTCATGCCCGGAGTTCAGAAGCCTGGAAATTTGAGACCCGCATTAATCGGCTTGCCCTTGCGTACCCGCTTGCCGATATAAGGTGCCATCTCGTTTTCATCCAGTACCAGTTCTACCGCTTTGCCACCACGGCCGGTGCCAGTGAGTTTGAGCGTTACACCGTCAGAGACGGTGATCGCAGCAAGGGTGTCCTTGTCATCCAGCGCCATGGTAATCACACCGCGACCGCCACCAGAGAGCTGTTTGAACTCGGATAACGGGAACAGATGCAGTTTGCCGGCCTTGGAAAGACACGCCACCAGCGATGTTTCACGTGGAACAAAAGCAGAGACACGCAGAACAGTCTCGCCCTTTTCCAGCGTGAGAAACGCCTTGCCGGCCTTTTGGCGCGATAGCAGATTTTCAAACTGGCAGGTAAAGCCATAGCCAGCGGAGTTGGCAATCACCAGCCAGTCTTGCGCTTTGCCGACGACCATCTGTGTCACCTTGGTCTGTGGGGTCAGCTCCACCAGCGTGGTGACCGGTACACCGTCACCACGACCACCCGGAATCGCGGATGCCGCAATCGTGTAAATACGGCCATCCGTACCCAGCAGGGCGACTTGATCTACCGTGCGGCATTCAATGGCCGCCAGCAAGGTATCGCCATCTTTGAAGGCCAGGTTCTGGATATCGACACCATGCCCCTGGCGGGAGCGTAGCCAGCCTTTTTCAGAGAGGATCAGCGTGGTCGGTTCATCCACCACCGTCGCTTCCAGCGAGGCCCGTTCGGCTTCCTGAATCAGCGTGCGGCGCGGGTCGCCAAACTTCTTGCGATCCGCTTCGATTTCCTTGATGACCAGTTTTTGCAGCGCGCCGCTGTTGGCCAGCAGGTGTTCCAGTTCTTCTTTTTCTGTGCGCAGTGCCGCCAGTTCTTGCTCAATCTTGATGCCTTCTAGCCGCGCCAATTGGCGCAAGCGGATTTCAAGAATGTCTTCGGCCTGGCGATCAGACAGATTAAATGCGTCGATCAGCGCCGGTTTGGGCTCATCGCTATGCCGGATGATGCGGATCACTTCATCGATATTCAGGAAGACGATGAGGCGGCCTTCCAGGATATGGATACGGTCATTCACCTGGCCCAGCCGGTGATTCAGGCGTCGGGTGACGGTAATAAAGCGATAGTCGATCCATTCTTCCAGCAACGCCTTGAGCGACTTCTGGCCCGGACGTCCGTCGCGTCCGATACAGACCACGTTGAACGAGAGCGATGTTTCCAGCGAAGTATGCGCCAGCAACACATTCATCAATTCGTCCGGGTTCTGGCGAGAAGATTTGGGTTCAAGCACCAGCCGTACCGGCTGGTCTTTACCGGATTCATCCCGCACCCGGTCCAGTAACGACAGGATCAATTGCTTGGTCTGGATCTGTTCCTGGCTGAGTGCTTTCTTGCCTTTTTTGACCTTGGGATTGGTCAGCTCTTCAATTTCTTCCAGCACGCGCTGGGACGAGGTGCCTTGTGGCAGCTCGGTCACCACCATCTGCCACTGGCCGCGCGCCATGTCTTCTTTGTCCCAACGGGCGCGGATCTTGAGCGAGCCGCGGCCGGTTTCGTAGGCCGCCTGGATATCGCGCTGGCCAGAAATAATCTGGCCACCACCAGGCAGGTCCGGACCCTTGATGTACTCCATCAGGTCGGCAACACCCAGCGCCCGATTGCGGATCAAAGCCACGGCGGCGTCGGCCACTTCACCCAGGTTGTGCGACGGAATTTCCGTCGCCATCCCCACCGCAATACCCGATGCGCCATTGAGCAACAGCATGGGCAGGCGTGCGGGCAGCAGTACCGGCTCGTCGAACGCGCCATCATAGTTAGGGATAAAGTCGGTGGTGCCCTGGTTGAGCTCCCCCAACAACAGATCAGCAATCGGGGTCAGCCGCGCTTCGGTATACCGCATGGCAGCGGCATCGTCGCCATCGCGTGAGCCAAAGTTACCCTGACCGTCGATCAAGGGGTAACGCAGCGAGAAGCTCTGGGCAATGCGCACCAGGGCGTCATAGGCAGACTGGTCACCGTGCGGGTGATACTTACCCAGCACTTCACCCACGATACGTGCGGATTTAACCGGCTTGGCGGTCGCGGTCAGGCCCATCTCGTGCATGGCATAGAGCACGCGGCGCTGCACCGGTTTCTGGCCGTCTTCCACTTGGGGCAGGGCGCGGCTTTTCACCACGCTCATGGCGTATTCAAGATAACTGCGCTCGGCGTACAGGCCCAATTGCACCGTCTCGCCGTCATCTGGCGCGGAGGCGGAGACCTGCGCGGAAACAAAACGCCGGTTGCCACCACCCTGGCCGGCTTCTGCAATCGCCTCTTCAGGGGTTTCGGCGGCGGGTTCGGGCAAAAGCTCGTTTTGTTCGTCGATTTCAGACATGGCACCACTATCCATGAAAACAGGTCAGACGGCATTGTAGCCGCGCGCTGTGTTCCGTGGGCGGGGTGTGCACAGAATGTCTCTGTTCCACGTGGAACATTCAGCGCATTAGCAGGTTCTGATACTGAAAACGGAACAGGAAGTGCGTTAGCGCAACAGTGGCAGACGGGCGCGTCGCACCAATTGGGCGACGGCTTGCTCGGGTGAGGATTCACAGATAATGCCCGCAGCGGCTTGCCACAACATCAGGTTCAACGGCACCCCAAAGTCTTCAATGCTATCGCCGGATTTATCTACCCAGCGATCGCGCGGGCGAGCTGCACCGGGGATGCGGGTATACATGGGCGTGTCGGCCTCGGCATCTGGCACCCACACCCACACGGGTTTACCCAGGGCGAAGGCAAAGCCGACCTCGAATGCCGTGCCGGAATCCGGCTCACTGGGGCTGCGAAACGCCCGCAGATCGGCCAGCACCAACTGGCTGCGGCTGATCAACGTACAGTTTTGCTGGAAGATCCATTGGCGGCGGGATTGCTGGTCATGCAAGGGCGGCAGGCTGGCATCCAGCGGAAACAATCCCTGCAGGCCGTGCATTTCGCAGGCTGATTTCAGCCTGGCGCCCCAGACTTCAGCGTCGGGTCGGAACACGCCCGGACCGGCAAGATAAACAGAGATTTGGGAAGCCATTGCGCTGCTGCAAACAGGGGATCGGGCCAGAAGCTGGCAAATATTGAAAGCTAACCATTATGACCGTTTAACAAACAGAAGGGGCGCTATCGCGCCCCTCGTGTCGTCTGCAAACGTCAGCAACTGAAACTGTTACAAATGTGGGTTTACTGTTTGCCTAGATATCCGCCTCGACCTCATTACCGCGGGCTTCCAGCCACGCGCGCCGGCTGGAGGCCTCACTCTTGCCCATCAACATATGCATCATGTCACGCGTGTTCTGGCTGACGTCTTCCGGGATGCCCACACGCAGCACGCGACGGGTGTCGGGGTTCATGGTGGTCTCATACAACTGGGTGGCGTTCATTTCGCCCAGACCCTTGAAGCGGGAGATATCCCAGGCGCCTTCACGCACCTTCTCGGCCCGCAACTTATCCAGAATGGCGGTCAACTCGCCCTCGTCGAGCGCATAGAACTTGCGCGGTGGCTTGTTCTTGCCGGCGCCGGCGACGTCCACCCGATACAGCGGCGGCTGGGCCACACAGACATGGCCACGAGCGATCAAGGCCGGGAAATGCCGATAGAACAGCGTCAGCAACAACACCTGGATGTGCGAGCCGTCCACGTCCGCATCCGACATGATGATGATCTTGCCGTAGCGCAGCCCGGAGAGGTCTGGCGTATCGCCCAGCGCGTGCGGGTCTACGCCAATGGCAACGGCAATGTCGTGTACTTCGTTGTTGGCGAAAATCTGGTCACGGTCGACTTCCCAGGTATTGAGCACCTTGCCGCGCAGGGGCAGGATGGCCTGGAAGTCCTTGTCCCGGCCCAGTTTGGCCGAGCCACCGGCCGAGTCGCCTTCCACCAGGAATAGCTCGCAGCGGTCCGTCTCATCACTGGCGCAATCGGTGAGCTTGCCAGGGAGCACCGCGACGCCGCTGGATTTTTTCTTCTCCACCTTCTGTGCGTTTTTCTGACGGGCCTGGGCCGCGCGGATGCACAGTTCGGCCAGCTTTTTGCCCAGGTCCACATGCTCGTTCAACCACAGATCAAACGGCGATTTGACCATGGTGGAGACAAGCTTCAGGCCATCCCGGCTGGTGAGTTTGTCTTTGGTCTGGCCCTGGAACTGCGGGTCCAGAATCTTGGCGGAGAGGACAAACGAGGCGCGGCTGAACAAGTCTTCCGGTAACAGTTTTACGCCTTTGGGCGTGAGCGAGTGAAACTCCATAAAGGTTTTCACGGCCTGGAATACGCCATCACGCAGGCCGGATTCATGCGTACCGCCCACGAGTGTGGGAATCAAATTCACATAAGATTCGCGCGAGGTCGGGCCGTCTTCTGTCCAGGTCAGCGCCCAGCCGCAGCCTTCCCCTGGCGCGAAGGTTTCATCCACACCCTCAATGAAGCGCTCGCCCCGGAAAATGGGGATAACCAGTTCATAGCCCGCCAGTTGTTCGGCCAGATAACCCGGCAGGCCATCCGGATAGTTCCAGGATTTCTCTGCAAACTCGCCACTGGCTTGTTCCAGCTTGAGCGTAACCACCAGGCCTGGCAGCAGCACCGCTTTGGATTTCAGCAGATGTTCCAGATCGCCCTGCGGAATGGTGGCGGAGTCAAAATACTTGGGATCGGGCGCAACAAACACCGTCGTGCCGGTGTCTTTTTTGGCGCACGTGCCCGCAATCGACAGCGGTTCAACCACATCACCATTGGCAAAAGCCAGCTTGTTGATCTGCCCGTCACGCTTGACCTCAACCTCAAGCCGCGTAGCCAGGGCATTGGTAACAGACACGCCCACGCCGTGCAGCCCACCGGAAAACGCGTAAGCGCCACCGTCTTTCTTGTCGAACTTGCCGCCTGCGTGCAACTGGGTGAACACCACCTGGACTGCCGGTACGCCTTCTTCCGGGTGAATGCCCACCGGAATACCGCGCCCGTTATCGCTCACGCGCATGGTCTGGTTGCGGTAGAGCGTGACATCAATGCGCGTCGCAAAGCCGCCCAGTGCCTCATCTGCCGCGTTGTCGATCACTTCCTGGCAGATGTGCAGCGGGTTATCCGTGCGCGTATACATGCCTGGGCGGTGGCGGACCGGATCAAGTCCTTTGAGGACCTTAACGGCGGATTCATCGTAACGGGGTGTGGACATGTTGTTCAACGCGGCAGTCTCTGGATGCGCCGAAGTCTAACAAACCCGGCCCGGCCGGCAAACCACCGTACACCAGGGACTATGTGATCTGTACATTACGGTTTTGTTTAAACTGAACGTTTGCCAATGTAATCAGTCTGTGAATGACAGCAATTAAATAGAAGCAGACTGGATACACCATGAACGCGCTTGCATCCATGATCGGCATCCCCGCCATCAAGGCAGTGGTGGACGATTTTCTTTCCCTGTTGCGGCAACACCCGCGGTTTAGCGCAAGCTACAACCAGATTGCGGATGAAGGCCGTCTGAAAACCCGCCTGGTGCATTTCTGGCATGCCGTGCTGGATGGCGAAACCTGGCGGCTCTCTCTGGCCCGTGGCATAGCGGGTGGGCAAATGCCGGCCATCTTTGCCGATAGTCACGGACTGGTGTTCCAGCTATTCCGGGCGGCCATCAATCGGTGTTTGCAGAAGGAACTGGCGCAAGCCTGGTTGCGCCGGGTGGATATTCTGGAACAATCATTCCCGCAATTGCGCGGCCCCGTGCTGGCCGCTGCAGAGCCCAGTTCCAACCTGACCGTGAATCGCTGCCGCCAACTCAACTGAGCGCGTTCTAACCCAATCCACGCCGGTACTGGATGGCCTCGGCCACATGGGGCGCGCTGATCACATCGCACCCGGCCAGATCGGCAATGGTGCGCGCCAGCTTTAACACCCGGTGATAGCTGCGGGCCGACAAGTTGAGCTTTTGCAGTGCGGTATGCAGCAGCGCGCGTGCAGCCTCGTCCGGGGTACACCACTGATCAATCTCCGCCGTCGTCAGCACGCCATTGGGCTTGTGCTGGCGTGCATGCGCAACCGCCCAGGCGTTCAGAATGCGCTGCCGCACCGTGGCAGTGTCTTCACCATCTGGCGCGGCCAGCAGTGTGTGTTCGTTGAGTGCGGGGACTTCAATGGCAATGTCGAGCCGATCCAGAAACGGCCCGGATAGTTTGGTCCGGTAACGTGTGATCTGATCGGGTGTACAACGGCAGGCACGCGTGGGGTGGCCCAGATAACCGCACGGACACGGATTCATCGCGGCAATCAACTGAAAGCGCGCCGGATAAGTGACCGCGTGATTGGCCCGGCTGATGTGCACTTCACCGGTTTCCAGCGGCTCTCGCAATACCTCCAGCACCTTGCGGTCAAACTCGGGCAGCTCATCCATGAACAGGATGCCGTGGTGCGCCAGCGATACCTCGCCGGGTTGCGGCGGATTGCCACCTGTAGAAAATGACAATAAATGCGAAAATGGCTCAACTGGCTAACGGTAAATGAGAATGAGCGCAAAACCGAAGTACGGACCTGTTCGTGAGATAGGCATCGGCAACCGGGGGGTGAGTGGCGTATTCCCAGGATTTGGCCGCTATGAGTCCACCCTGGAGCGAGACTTGATGGAGATACTGCGGTTCGATCCTGAAGTTGAGCACGTGGATCCGCAGCCCGTTGTCGTTCCGTATGTCGATCGCCAGGGCAAAGAGGGTGAGTACACGCCTGATGGTTTGATTCACTTCAAGACTGAACTGGGGCCTTCGTTTGTTCCAGTGTTGTATGAGGTGAAGTACCGAGATGATTTCCGGGAGAACTGGAAAACACTCATTCCGAAATTTCGCGGGGCCCGTGATTTTGCCCGGCGCGAAGGCTGGCGTTTTGCGGTCTACACCGAAAACGAGATTCGCACGCCCTACCTCGAAAATGCCAGGTTCCTCTGGCGCTTCAAGCATCGCTCCCCAGCAGGCCCGATCCGTCAGCATGTTTTGCGCGTTTTGTGGGATCTGGAAGAAGCAGACCCTGACTTGTTACTGTGTGCTTTATGCAACGATCCGGATAATCGCGCCGAGATGATTCCGGTTCTCTGGCACCTTGTGGCCACCGGCGCGATCGGCTGTGACCTCAACCTGCCGTTGAACATGCGCACGCCGATTTGGGCGGAGGTACAGGTATGAATACGAAAACCATCCGGCCTGGTCAGCTGGTGTTCTGGCGTGAGCAATCCGCCATCGTGTTGGAGATCAAAGGGCTCACCGACGCGATTATCCGTACCGTGGCCAATAACAAGACGGAAATTGTCCCTGCGTCTTCACTCAGCTCTACGCCGCCAAATGAAAATGTGCCACAGGGAGCACACATACTGGCCGCGGAGAAAGACTGGGATAGCGCCGTGCAGCGGTATGAGCTCATTCGGCCACTGCTGGATGGACGTAGCGATGCAGACCTCAGCGAGATTGCTGCACGAGCTGGCAAATCAGTGCCTACCATCTACCGCTGGCTCAGCCGGTTCAACGAAACAGGCCTCGTGTCATCGCTATTGCGTTCACCACGTGCAGACAAGGATTCCACCCGCATTGATCCAGAGATCGAGGAGATCATTCGTATCCAGATTGAGGAGTATTACCTCAAACTCGAACGGCGTTCCGTTGCGAAGCTCTACAAACGGGTCAAGGAACAGTGTGATGCGGTTGATCTGGATCCACCCAACAAGGCAACGGTGCAGGATCGTGTCCGGCGCCTTGAGCGGCGGACCGAGACGACCAAACGCTACGGGTACAAGACCACCCGAGAAAAACTTGAGCCTTTACGCGGCAACTTTCCAGGCGCAGATTTTCCGAACGCGGTGGTCCAGATCGACCATACGCCGGTCGACGTGATCGTCGTCGATGATGATCAGCGTCGTCCGATTGGTCGTCCCAATCTGACCCTGGCGATCGACACGCACACGCGCATGGTGAGTGGCTTTTATATGAGCCTGGATCCGGTGGGGACGCTTTCTGCCGGTCTTTGCATTGGCCGTGCGGTCATGCGCAAGGACTTGTGGCTGGCGAAGCTGGATATTCATGCGCCATGGCCCATCTACGGCAAGATGGCCAAGATACTGATGGACAATGCCAAGGAGTTTCGCGGGAAGACCATGCAGCGGGCCTGCAATGAGCATGACATTCTCGTAGAGCATCGCCGTCGTGCTCATCCCAACTATGGCCCCCACATTGAAAGGGCTTTTCGCACCTTCATGGATCAGGTCCACGAACTGCGCGGTACTACGTTCTCTAATGTTCAGCAGCGTGCTGAATATGACTCCGAAGGTCGGGCGTGCTTGACGCTGACCGAGCTGGAACGCTGGTTTACCATTTTTCTGGTGTATGAGTACCACAACCATCCGCACGAGGGCCTGAACCGGGTTCCTCCTCTCAAGTTCTACGCGCAATGTGTGAACGGTACCGCGGAGAAACCCGGGGTTGGGGTGCCGGAAGCGGTTGCCGATGAAGAAACGTTCAGGATTGATTTCTTGCCGTTCGAAATGCGCACCATCCAGCGTGATGGCGTGGTGATGGACAACATCCAGTACTACTCGCCGGTTTTGCGACGCTGGATTGGCGAAACTGAACCGGGACAGCGCCGCCTCGCCCGCAAATTCCTGTTTGCCCGGGACCCACGTGATATCAGTGTCCTGTACTTCCTTGAAGGACGTAATGCATCAATGACATTCAAGAAGGTTTCTAGCTGTCGTGCTTCCTGTAGATCAGACTGTACGAAATCCGTACCCAGCAGACCGCTACCTTCCCCACTGCCTTCGCCTTCTCCATGGGTCAATCCATCGATCTCTACATCTTCGTGGTAGCCCTGTGCGGAGTGCCCGGGTGCTTTCGGCCTCACGAACTCAGTTCCAATGCCTTTAAAGTTCGGGAATGGATTTTCGAATGCCTCTCGGCGCAGGCGTCGCAAACGAGGATCTGCGGGAAGGTCGTACATAAGCTCGTCCCGCGTGAACTGGTCTTCATCGAACTTTGGATCGAAAACTGGTGGAACTTGACCTTTGCTACCTCCCGGTCCTCCCGCACCGTCTTTTGCAGGCACGCCGGTGACGATTCGAAGCATTTCAAACCCGGGGCCGTGGGTGCATCTAAGCATTCGCATGCCAAAAAAGGTCCATGCTGCGTTGTCACCCTGCCCCAGCTTATATGCCTTGCCGACAACGGTGAGGCGGGTCATGCCCTCAAACGGAAATAGCGCCTTGATGACCAGTGTGCTGAGCTTTTTCTCGAAATGGTTCGCTGTACTGACCCAGGTGAGATATTTGTGAGGTGTGTGGAGCGCTTCGGCTCCCGCTTCACTGGCATAACTCCGGCCGAATGTGGCGCGCTCGCGCAGCGATAGAGACTCATCAGTGTGCAACTCGACGGTGTCTTCGGCTTTGAGAAACTGGCCGCGCACCTTGTCGCGGTACGTGCCAGACAATATCCAGGAGAGCATCCGGTCGCTGGCGCCGAAGTAAAAGGTAAGGAGTTCTGCGGCGGGAAGAACAAGCCATTTGGTGCGATTGTCGAACAGGACTGGGACCAGGGCATACAGGGCGTTGTAGAGCTCCTTTCTGCTTGATCTGGCCATCTGGAAGTAACTGGCCGGCAAAATTGAATCTGCGGAGATGCCTTCGTGCTGAAACTGATTGTCGAAGTTAATAAACTTGATCCGACCGGGATCAATCTGGAATTCTCTTTGTTCATTAGGAATGCCAACGCATTTCCCATTACGCCAGACAGTACCAGTTCGAAAGTGCCGCAAGCGGGCAACATGGACTTTCAATTCCAGCGATTTGGCTTCGCCGGATTCGTCTTTTAATAAAGCGTCTTTATTAAAAGGCTGGCCAGACACTTCGGGTCCAACTTGGGAGAAGTGGACCTTGATCCGGGTACCTGGTTTCTTTGAATGAACGAAGTGGCTGAAACCATCAACACGCCACGTGCCCTCGTGCTTGACCAAAGGCTTGTAACCACCTGAAGACATCCAGCAGACCTATTCATTTATCAAATAGCGCTAGATTTTTATCATTTACTAACCACCATTAGCAAATAATTGTATTTGTTACACCACCACCGGCCAGCGCAGCGGCCGAAGCGGTGTGATGCGGTGATCGATACGGGCGGATGCCGAATTTGGCCGGGTCCATCCCCGCGCGAGTCAGGGAGCGCACCGCCGCGGCTTCTAGCGCGTCATCCACAGATAAAGGCGGCAACAAACCTGGCAGCCGCTGCGCCAGCATCGATTTGCCCGTGCCGGGTGGCCCGCTCATCAACAAGCTGTGCTGGCCTGCGGCGGCGATTTCCAGCGCGCGCTTCACCTGTTGCTGCCCGCGTACTTCTCGCAGGTCGGGATAGCTGATCCCGGATCGGGTGGGTGGTGCTACCGCCTGCTCCAGTGGCTGGTTCTGGCTAAAATGATGACAGATGGCTAATAAGTGTGGCGCGGATAAGACGCTAGCGCCTGGATACAAAGCACCTTCTGGTGCGCTTGCGCTGGGCAGAATCAGCTGGCGTTGCGCCTGGGTGGCAGCTCTCGCCAGCGCGATCGCGCCGCGCACCGGTCGTAATTCCGCAGAAAGCCCCAGCTCTCCGGCAAATTCGTAACCCGCCAGCGCGTCGCGCGGGAGCTGACCGCTTGCCGCCAAAATCCCGACGGCAATCGGTAAATCGAAGTGACTAGAGGATTTAGGGAGGTCTGCAGGTGCTAAATTAACGGTTATACGCCGCGCCGGGAACTCGAAACCGGCGACAGTGAGTGCCGCGCGCACCCGCTCGCGGCTTTCTTTGACCTCCGCTTCGGGTAAACCAACCAGATTAAAAGCGGGTAGTCCGTTCGCAAGATGGACCTCTACCGTGACTGCTCTGGCGGCTAGCCCATCCAGTGCCCGGGTGAAAATCAGTGCCAGTGACATGACTATTGATCGAATCTGCATTGGGGGTCCGTTATAGTACGGTCTGTTCTGTGCCCCAACCTTGATCCGTCGTGAATCCAAACGCTTCTATCGACTCCGATTTGCTGCCCGATTTTCGCAATATGGGCGTGCTGCTGCGCATTCTGGTGTTTGTACACCTGGCGCTGTTCGTCTATACATTGATCGGACTAGGGCAATGGCAAGCGTGGCCGGATAATCTGGCGGCTTCCGTCCTCTGGCTGGAGTTTTCCCTGCTGCCGGCGGTGCTGGTGCTGGGGCTGGCTAACCCGTTGCTGGCCCGGCTGGATTACTCACGCGGGGTAGCGGCGACGTGTGTGCTGGTGGCTCTGGCAGGTACGTTGGGTCACTGGGTGCTGATGCCAGGTCCTGTCAATGTGAATGCCCTTGCGGCCAGTGCGGTGGTGATTGTGGCCAGCGCATTGACCCTGCTGAAGTATTTTCACCTGCGCCAGCGTGCGCTCTCGCCTCGCTTGTCCGAGGCCCGGCTCGCTGCGCTGCAGGCGCGGATTCGTCCGCACTTTTTGTTTAACAGTCTGAATGCAGTATTGTCGCTGATCCGTTACGAGCCGGCTAAAGCCGAGCAGGTACTGGAAGATCTGGCAGATTTGTTTCGCGTGGTCATGAAAGACAATCGCCAGTTGTCCCGGCTGGATCGTGAAGTAGAACTGGCCAAGCGCTATCTGAATATTGAAATGGTACGGTTGGGCTCGCGCCTCAAAGTACAATGGAATACAGAAAACATGCCCGGGGATGCGGCGGTGCCGCCCCTGATGTTGCAGCCACTTGTCGAAAACGCGGTCTATCATGGTGTTGAGCCTGCGCTAAATCCTGCACCAATCGAAGTACACGTTTTCCGTTTTCGCGACCAGTTACACCTGGACGTGAAAAACCCGCTGCCGCCGCCCGATGCCGTGCGCGAGCATGTGGGAAACGGCATGGCGCTCGAAAATATCCGAGAGCGTCTTTTGCTGCATTTTGATGCTGAAGCTACGCTGACAACCCAGGCAGCGAGCGACTATTATCAAGTTCATATTGTGGTGCCATACAGAGAGATCGCCCATGACGACGCCGCTTCGCCTTTTTTTGGTGGATGATGAGATGCCTGCACTGCGCAGGCTGGAAGATGTACTGAACGACGTATCAACCGAGTGCCCGGTAGAGATTGTCGGTTCTGCCACCAACGGCGTTTCGGCGTTGACCCAGTTGGCGGAGGCGGATGCAGATGCCGCCATTATCGATATCCAGATGCCGCAAATGAGCGGGATTGAACTGGCGCGCGAACTGCAAGGCCTGTCGCAACCGCCTGCCATCATTTTTGCCACCGCGTTCGAAGAATACGGCGTGGCCGCATTTGAAGTGCGCGCGATCGACTACCTGTTAAAGCCGATCCGCCGCGAACGCCTGTTGGATGCGCTCAATCGCGTGCTGGAGCTGCGTCAGGCACGGAGCCAGGCTGAACCGGCGTCGCACGCCCGCAGCCACTTCAGCGTGACCGAGCGTGGCCGGCTGCATCTGATTCCGGTGGCTGAAGCGCGCTACCTGAAAGCAGAGCAGAAATACATCACACTGCGCACGCGTGAACGTGAATACCTGCTGGAAGACTCGCTAACCCGGCTGGAAGAAGAGTTCGGCAGCCGCTTTGTGCGCATTCACCGCAACTGTCTGGTGGCCCGTGATTCGCTTGTTGGCTTTGAAAAGATGCCTTCCAACGGCGGCGAAACCCATTGGGTGGCCGTGCTCAAAGACGTGCCGGAACGCCTGGCGGTGAGCCGTCGGCAGCAGCACGTGATCAAGGAATTCAAGCGCAACGGTTAAACCAGCGGCGCTGGTTTGCCCCAACAAAAAACCCCGCAAATCACGCGGGGTTTTTTGTTGGCCACACACCCGCCAATCAGGCGCCGAAAATACCCAGTAACCACATGGCGGCCAGGTTGATCAGGCAGATCAGTTGCGCCGCGCTGCCCAGATCCTTGGCGCGCTTGGCCAGTACGTGGCGCTCCAGCGAGGTGTGATCCACGGCGGCCTCTACGGCGGAGTTGAGCAACTCCACAATCACCGTCAGCAAGTGGCTGGCGATGACCACGGCCCGCGCCCAGGCGTGAAGCGGGGCAATAAAGGCAATGATGATGCCCACCACCGCCAGTATCGACACCTGGCGGAACGCAGCTTCGTTCTTCCAGCCGGCACCCAGGCCATCGAGCGAATAGCCAAGCGCATTCAACACGCGCTGGGCACCGGTTTTGCCTTTGAACGGGCTTTCTTCAAGAGACACGTCGCTTCCTTTTAGTGTTCCGGATGATCGCCGAATACATCGGCATAGCAGGTGTAGTTGAACAGGATGGTGATCGGCAACAGCAAGATGAGCCCCAGCATCATTGGCAGGCTGGCAACGATGGCCATCAACAGCAGGATGACCCCGGCAAGCAGCATGGGCAGCCAGTTGCGCCAGAACGCAAGGTAGCTGATGCGCATAGCCTCCAGCGCTTTGAGGTTACGCAGCACCACCAGTTGTGGCGCAAAGAAATAGATACTGTTCATGAACAGCATGCCGAGGATGAACAGCGCCACAAACAACACGCCGCCGCCACCCAGTTCTGGCACCGGGCCAGTGCCGGACTGAGCGGCGTGGATGGCCTGGATTTCTTCCGGCGTGACCAGAAAGTGTCCCAGCGCGGCCAGTACGCCCATCACCACCAGTGAACCGAGCATGTACAACAGCCCGACGCCAATCAGCGTGCGGGTTTTCTGGCGGAGCGCAATAAAGAGGTCTGGCAGTGCGGGCGCCCGTTCTTCCCTGGCGCTTTCATGAGCGGCCCAGGCAATCCCGGCGATCAGCAAGGGCGCCACCAGCGGGGTGATCATGCCCAGCACGGGCACCAGCAGCAAACCAAACAAAATGACCAGCATGACAGCGCACAGCAACAGCCATTGCCACCAGTGTTTGAAGAAAATCCGGAAGGCGTCGGCAATCCAGGTCCAGCCGTGGCCCGCCGGCACCCGCCGTGGTTCCACGCTGTTGTCGATGATGATCCCGCTGTTTTCCATCTCTGTTTGGTCCTTGATTGTCGTGTATCACGCGCATCGTATTGACTGTGACGGGATTCTGACAAGTTCAGCAGTATCGGCAAGTGCTGTGAAGCCTGTGTGACGGCAGTCCAGCGAGCCGGTTGACCGCGCAGGCTGGGCGTTTGTTCCGGCACCAGACAAACAAAAAGGCGCAGTGCATACTGCGCCTTTTTTGGGATCAGCTGGCGTTAAAGACCAATGCAATGCAAGGCGTGACGGGCGATCATCAATTCTTCGTTGGTCGGGATCACATATACCGGAACGGTACTCTGGGCGGTGGAGATACGGCGCGGTTCACCACTGCGCACCTTGTTGGCGGCTTCATCGATCTGTACGCCCAGCCATTGTAGCGGTGTACATACGAGGCGACGCAGTTCGTCATCGTTCTCGCCAATACCGGCAGTGAATACCAGGGCGTCAATGCCTTGCAATGCGGCGGCCAATGAGCCGACTTGCTGCACGATGCGGTTGGCAAAGTATTCAATCGCCATGCGCGCACGTGGCTCGGCACTGCTGTGCAATTCACGCATATCACTGGACACACCGGACAAGCCCAGCAAGCCGGATTCCTTGTACAGGAGCGATTCGATTTCGGCCGCATTCATCTTCAGATGCGTCATCAGATGCAGCACGATGGCCGGGTCAATGGTGCCGGTGCGGGTGCCCATGGGCAGCCCTTCCAGCGCAGTGAAGCCCATGGTGGTCAGCACACACTGGCCTTTGTGCAACGCGGCCATGGAGGCGCCATTACCAAGGTGGCACACCACGGTGCGGCCGGTGGCGGCGCGCACGTCGATATCCGGCAATACGCTGGAGATATATTCATACGACAGCCCATGAAAGCCCCAGCGACGAATGCCTTCGCGTTCTGCCAGCTCTACCGGCAGCGCGTAAAGCTGGTTGATTTCGGGCTGGGTGCGATGGAACGCAGTATCAAAACACGCGACTTGCGGCACATCCGGCAAGAGGCTGGCCAGCGCTTTCATCGGGCCGATATTGGCCGGCGCGTGCAGTGGTGCCAGCGGAATGGTGGTATCGAGTTCTGCCAGTACACCGGCATCGACCTTCACCGGCTTGGTAAACGCGGTGCCACCATGCACGACACGGTGACCAATGACGGCCAGCTTGCGGCCTTCCGTGTGCGACTGCACCCAGTTGAGCAGATAGCGCAGTGCGTAGTCATGATTGCGTGGGGCATCGGCGGGCAGTTTTTCATCGGCCAGCTTGTCGCCAGCGGCATTTTTGGCGCTGAACTGCGGGTCGACATAGATGCCTTCAACCTGACCTTTGTACAGCAAGGCCGGATCTGCGGCGGTCTGGATGAACAAAGAGAATTTGATGCTCGATGAGCCAGCGTTAATGATCAGGATCAGGTCGTTCATTTGGTCTTTCTCCTTAGGCCAGGCGGTCTTGCCGCAAGGCGCGGAACAGAGTGTGCGGCCCCGCAGGTAAACGGGCAAACCGGTAGCCTGAAAACAACCAAGACCGATAGCGAGCCGGATTACGGCGCCGACTTTCGGTCTTGGGCAGGCAAACAGATATACTGTCGTGTTGGCGAAATACCCGCCATGCGCGGACATTACGATAAAATTCCCAACGCATATTTTATGACGCTATCAAAAGCAAATATTGGTACATATCAATGCAGATTGCGTAGATATTTACCTGTTTATGCGCCAGAAGCGATCGCTGAGTCTGCCCAAAGACAATGACAAAAGAATATACGACCCATCTCATCTGTGCGCCGGAATTTGCCGGACACGCCACTGTACTGAGCCTGCACCACGCCCAGGGGGATGAGGTGGGCCCTGACGACGTGCTGGTGACATTGCGTGTGGCGGATGCGGATATCGCTGTCCACGCGCCTGCGCCGGGCTATGTCGACCGCTTTATGGTGTCCGTGGGGGATCAGGTTGAGGCGACCGGCCTGTTGTTGATGATGGAAGTCGAGGACGAAGATGGCGACTGGCTGGAAATTCTGCCGCCACCCGTGCAACCGGGTGACGACGAGCCGCCATTGCTATCCACTGGCGGCCTGGTGCCGCGCCGTGACTATCTGGTAGTCAGCCTGAAGGCAGCGCAACTGGCAGCCCGGCTGGGCGTTGATCTGGCCGAAGTCGTGCCGGGTGGCGCGCAGGGCGAGATTGAGGAAGCCGACGTGGAACGCCACGTTCGCGGTCTTTTGCGGCGCTAAGCGATCAGCCTTGTCGGTCTCGTTGCCCGCCCAGCCACGCGGGCCGGTAATCGCGCATCTGTTGCACAAAATAGCGGCGCGCTTGCCCGTTGAAAATCACCATCCCGACCAGTGCAATGACTGAACCCAGCAGCACGCCATGCAAGCGGATGCCCAGGATTTCAATCCCCGCGACATGGTTGCCGCTGGGGTAGTACAACAGATCAAACAGCAACAGGATCATGGCGGTCATCAGCGCGTAGTGCGCCCAGAAATTGCGTGCCAGTGCCAGTGGCCGCAAGAATGCAAACAAGACCGCCCAGGCATACAACGCCCACAGTTGGGGCGTCAGATGAGCAATCAGCCAGGCGATGGCGACGCCGACCACCGCACCAAAGACGCTGCGAAACAAGCGTGTGAGGCTATCAATGCCATCGGGCCGGGTGACAAACAGCACCACGGTCGCTACCCAGGCCGGACGCGGGTAATGAGTGTGCTGGGCCAGCCAGAACGCCGCGCAGGTCGTCAGACTGAGCCCCAGCGCGTGCCAGATGCCCGCGTTATGCCCCGCCCGCAAGCGCCGGAAACTGTTGCGCAGGCCGGGATGTTGCCGCGGTAGTGCGCGCGGCCACAGCCGGTCATCAACCAGGACTGAAATCACCCCAACCCCGATGCCAAATGCCAGATAAATAAACGCACCCGCAGGCGGTGCGGTCAGATAGGCGTACAGCACCAGTGCCAGTGCCGCAAAGCGGAAGATATTGTCCAGCGCCACGCCAAGACCATCGTGCCAGCCAATCAAAAAGGTCAGCACGGCCAGCGTCACAAACATCATGATGTGGTGCGGCCCCAGCCACAGGCCAACGGCACCGCTGCCCACAATGACGAAAAGTCCAAACGCCTGAGTCATCAGGCGGTGCCGCGCGGTGCCGCCGTAATCGAGCAAGGTGGCATATAGCCCGCCAATGGCGCCCATCAATGCGCCCACCGTGTTACCGGCAAGCAGACCAATCAGCGCGGGCAGGCCGACGGCGATGCCAGAGGAAACGGCCAGCCGCCAGGGCAGTGAGGCGTCGGCATTCAGGGCCAGCAGGTGTAAAGGTAGTAAAGGTTCACGCATGCGTTTAATGATGACAGTTCAGCGCAGCTTGTCCAGACCGGATCACCCTGAAAGCGACAAAGCAAAACGCCCCGGAACCGGGGCGTTTTGTATGGTGAACCAGCACAGCCTTAGCGACCCAGCCGGGCCAGCGCGCGGCGTTGGGCGACGGCGTTGGCCAGCGTGCTCAACGCTTTTTCCGTATCAGGCCAGCCAATGCAGGCATCGGTAATGGACTGGCCATAGCACAGCTCTTTACCTTCAACCTGATCCTGGCGACCTTCCACCAGATGGCTTTCAATCATTACGCCAAACAGTGCCTTGTTACCTTCACCGATCTGGGCGGCGATGTCCGAGCAGACTTCCATCTGGCGGCGATAATCTTTGCGGCTATTGGCATGGCTGAAGTCCACCATGAGTTTATCCGGCAGGCCGGCGGCGGCCAGATCCGCCATGGCGGCACGCACATGGTTGGCGTCGTAATTGGGCTCTTTGCCGCCACGCAAGATCACGTGACAGTCCGGGTTGCCAGCCGTCGCGACGATGGCGGAATGGCCCATCTTGGTGACCGACAGGAAATGGTGTGGCGCAGAGGCCGAACGGATGGCGTCCAGCGCAATTTTCAGATTGCCGTCTGTCCCGTTCTTGAAGCCCACCGGGCAAGAAATACCGGAAGCCAGTTCACGGTGAACCTGCGATTCTGTCGTGCGGGCGCCAATTGCGCCCCAGCTCATCAGATCGGCCACATATTGCGGCGTGATCATGTCAAGGAACTCGCCCGCGGTCGGCATGCCGATGTCGTTCAGGTCCAGCAGCAATTTGCGGGCAATGCGCAGGCCTTCATTGATGTTGAAGCTGCCATTGAGGAACGGATCGTTGATCAGGCCTTTCCAGCCTACGGTGGTACGCGGTTTTTCAAAGTACACGCGCATGACCACTTCCAGATGGTCTTTGAATTCTTCGCGCAGCACTTTGATTTTGTGGCCGTAATCCAGCGCAGCTTGCGGGTCGTGGATCGAACAGGGGCCAACGATCACCAGCAGGCGGTCATCGCGATCGTGCAGGATGTCCTGGATGGCCTGGCGGGACTGAAAGGTGGTGGCCGAGGCTGTCTCGGTAACCGGATACTTTTCCAGAACGGCAACCGGAGGCAGTAACTCCTTGATTTCTTTGATACGAACGTCGTCGGTCTGGTATTGCATAAACGGTCCTGGAAGTCGGCCGGTGCCCGTAGGTGTTGCACCGCAAGATTTGTAGGGGGAACCCCTAGAGTAGCCTGCCCGTCATTTACGAACAAGAGCAAAGACGCCTTCTGGGGCGATCTGCCGTGAACGGGCACTAAACAGGTACCGCAAACCGTTCAATGTCGGGGTACGCGCCTGTTATGCCAAACAGAAGGGTGCGGGAAAGTCCCGAGGGGCATAAAACAACACCGCACCTGGCCTTGGCGGCAACAGGTGCGGCGTGATCAACGCGCAAAACGCGTTGTTGCACAGACCCAGTGCAACGAGTGCATCGGGTCTGGCGGTGTTGCAAGATCAGTCGGCGAACTGCTTTTTCAGACGTTCGCGACGCTCCTGAGCTTCCAGCGACAGCGATGCGGTCGGACGCGCCACCAGGCGGGCAAGACCAATGGGTTCGCCCGTATCTTCGCAGTAGCCGTAAGAACCATCGTCGAGCTTGCGCAGCGTGGAGTCGATTTTCAGCAAAAGCTTGCGTTCGCGATCGCGGGTACGCAGTTCCAGCGCATATTCTTCTTCCAGCGTGGCGCGGTCGGCCGGATCAGGCGTGGCTTCCTGCTCTTGCAGGTGCTGGCTGGTCTGGTTCGCGTTGGCGAGCAGTTCTTGCTTCATTTTCAGCAACAGCTCACGGAAGAACTGCAGATGATCTGCGTTCATGTACTCGTCTTCCGGACCGTTCCAGCTGAGGATGTCTTGTTCGGTGAGTTTGGCCATTGTTGATACTCGCTTTTCAGAACCGGGCGGGGCCGGCAGTTTTAATAATGGCAGCCAGGAACCTGTCCATTCTCTTTTCGCGACCGCGTTTGGGGCAAAACCGGTGGAGTACAAGGCAAAAGACGCGCTGCAGTACGGGTACTGTTAGCGGCTTTTAACGCCGTAATCCTCCGGTTTTCCCCCAAACCCGCAGGGCCGGCCCGCTAAAGGGCCATCCACTGTGTTATGCGGCTTGCCAATAACTCGTTATTGGCTTCACCACATGCCTTGTGCCTGGCCCTTTAGTGGGCCGGCGCGGCCGGGAAAAGAGGATGGACAGGTTCCCACAAAAGCCGGTCCGCCAAATGGGCATGGAGCTTAATCAACTCGTGCGCCCAATGCAATATCAGCCAGATGACATCTGCCGCCGCTTTGCGGCCACTTGCGACAGACGGCATGCAACTGGCTGAGTCCGTTCAATAAATTACGGTTTCATGGCGAAGTGCGCCAGAACCCGTTGTCCTATTTTTGTGAAAGAACCCATTTGACGATCACTTTGAGGTCGTCATCGCCAATTTGCTGGGCCGGCATGGCAATGGTGCCCCATGTGCCGCCGCCGCCCTCTTTCACCTTCTTCATCAGCTTGGCTTCAATGCCCGGCTGACCACGGTACTTGTTGGCAACGTCATGGTAAGACGGACCCACAATCTTGTGATCCACCGCGTGGCAAGCCAGACAATTGTATTTGGCAGCCACTTTGGCACCATCTTCGGCGTGAGCCGTAGTGGCAACCAGCAAGGCACAGGAAACCAGCAACGAAAAAGCGCGCATTTTTTTGATCACATCCATATATGGGCGGAGAGGCATATTAACAATGCCGGTCAGGCTTGCAAACGAAGCGCCAGGCGGCTCGGATTTTAGACCTTGACTGCTATGCTACACTCGCGCGATGACTTCAATCACAGGCGATTTTGCAATGATGCGCAACGGCCGTTCCATGACGACCGGGTTCGTTCTTTCAGCGCTCGCGCATGCGGCGATTATCCTCGGCATCGGCATGGCTCACCCGGAAATCCTGCCCGCAGCGGCACAGGAATTCATGCAGGTCGAGTTGGTGAACAAAGCCACAGAAACCGCGCCCTCCAAGGCCAAAGTACGGGCCCAGGTGAATCAGGACGCGGGGGGGAATACGGATGCAGACAAACAGGTCTCCAGCCCGTTGCCGGCGCAGACTGACAAATTTAATACCGAGTTGCAACAAGTGTTGCGCCAGGAACAACAACTGGAACAAGACTCTGCCAAATTGATGACGCAACTGAAGGCGCAAACAACCGCCACCATCAAACAGTTGCAGGACAATCAGGGCAAAAACCAGCAAAGCCAGTCCAACGGGGCGGATGACCAGAAGCGCGAGCAGCAAATCAAGGATTTGTCTGGTGCCATGGGCAAGATCGACCAGAACTACAACGAATATCAGCAGCGGCCGCGCAAAGTGCGGATTGGTCTGGCAGCCAACAAGAGTCTGACTGCGTTGTGGGAATCTGACTGGAAAGACAAGATCGAGCACATGGGGGCCAATATTTACCCCCGGGATGCCACCGGCAAGCAGCTTTACGGGCAACTGACCCTGACCGCAGAGATCAATCAGGACGGTTCCCTGCGTTCGGCCGTGGTGGATCACAGCTCGGGCGATGCCCGTCTGGATAAGGCCGCATTGGGCATCTTGCAACGTGCGGCGCCGTTCAGCCATCTGCCCAAGGGGCTGGTGGACGATAACGGCAATCACGCCACCGTACTGGTGGTGACGCGGCGCTGGTCGTTCACGCAGGAACACCTGCAAACCCTGGGCACGCAGTAATGCGGGTGCTGGGGATAGACCCCGGTTCTCGGGTCACCGGGTTTGGTGTGCTGGATATTGCCGGGCAGCAACAGCTGTATGTGGCCTCCGGCTGTATCAAAACCCCACCGGGTGCGACCCTGCCGGTCCGGGTTGCCAGTTTGCTCGACGGGATTGCCGAGGTCTGCAAACACTATCAGCCAGACGTCGCCGCCGTGGAACTGGTGTTCGTCAACGTCAACCCGCAATCGACCCTGATGCTGGGCCAGGCCCGTGGCGCAGTGCTGGCCGGGCTGGTCCACGCGGGTTTGCCCATCTCTGAATACACGGCATTGCAGGTCAAGCAGGCCGTGGTCGGTAACGGCCATGCGGATAAAACCCAGGTGCAGCACATGGTGCAGCGATTATTGCGGTTGAACGGTCTGCCGCAGGCGGATGCCGCCGATGCACTGGCCGTGGCGCTCACCCATGCGCAAAACGCCGGGAGTGCACTCAAGCAACTGGGCAGTGGCCTGAAAATGCGGCGTGGGCGGCTGACCTGAGCCCGTTTGCGGTTTTTTCCCGGTTTCATGTCTCTCGCCCGATATACTTGGCGCTTTGTTTCAACTGCCCGTTTTCAGGAAACCAGCATGATAGGAAGGCTGAGCGGTACGCTCATTGAAAAACAACCGCCGCAACTGATCATCGATGTGGGTGGCGTTGGCTATGAAGTCGACGTGCCGATGAGCACGATTTACGTGCTGCCGCATCTGGGCGAGAAGGTCTCGCTGTTCACCCATATGGTGGTACGGGAAGACGCGCAACTGTTGTACGCCTTTGCCACGCGGGACGAGCGGGATCTGTTCCGCGCCCTGATCAAAATTACCGGGATTGGCGCCAAGATTGCGCTGGCCATTCTCTCTGGCTTGTCGGCCGATGAACTGGCGCTGGCCATTGCTACAGAGAACACCGTGCGCCTCTCCAAAGTGCCGGGTATTGGCAAGAAAACGGCAGAGCGGCTGGTGCTGGAACTCAAGGGCAAGCTGGGCAGCGTGGCGGCCTCTACCGTCATGCCGGGCAAAACTGCCCCGGCACAGGTACAAGGCAACCACGCCGATGTGCTGCACGCCTTGCTGGCGCTGGGCTACAACGACCGCGAAGCCACGCTGGCGATGAAAGAACTGCCGGCCGATGTCGAAGTCGCCCAGGGCATCAAGCTGGCTCTGCGACAACTGGTGCGCGGTTAAGCGGCGTTTGCACCGCCAGGTAGCGCGCCAGCGCTGCAATGGTCAGCACCGGCATGCCGTGTTTACGGGCAAAAGCGGTGATCTGTTGACCGACTGCCATGGTGCCGTCCGGGTTCATCAGTTCGCACAGCACGGCTGCGGGCTTGAAGCCGGCCAGCCGCGCCAGATCAACTGACCCCTCGGTATGGCCGCGTCGGGTCAGTACGCCGCCGGTACGTGCTCGCAGCGGGAACACATGACCTGGCCGGGTCAGGTGCGCCGGTTGCGCGCCATCGGCCACTGCGGCGCGGATAGTGGTGACCCGATCCGCCGCAGACACGCCCGTGGTGGTGCCGCTGGCCGCTTCAATCGTCACCGTAAATGCGGTCTGGTAACGGCTTTGGTTGGCGGGCAGCATGGGTGGCAAATCCAGCGCGTCGGCAAGCTCTTCTGACAGGCACAGGCACACGATGCCGCTGCACTCGCGGATCATCAACGCCATATCGGGAATGGTGACCGCCTCGGCGGCCATGACGATATCAGCCTCGTTTTCACGATCATCATCATCCAGGAGCAGCACGGCTTTGCCGGCAGCTATGGCGTTGATCGCGGCCTCTACGGCGGCGATATCGGCAGGAGTAAGAGAAACCGGGGAAAACTGCATGGGAAACGTCCTCGCAAAAGCTTGTACAACCGCGAAAAACGTTTCAGGGCAAACAACCTGAAGATTTGACGAATACGCACCCCGGGCCGCCTGGCATGCGTAAAAACGCAACCACTAGCGTACCGGGGTTAAGCGCACGTACTTCTTTCATCCGGACTGTGGGGCCTGTCCACCGTCCATTTGCAACCGCGCTGCCCGACATAACGCCAGGCACAAGGCATGTGGCACAGCCAATAACCAGTTATTGGCAAGCCACATAACGCGGTGACTGGCGTTATGTCGGGACAGCCCTGCGGGTTTGGGGCGCAACCAGCGGACTACTGCGTTACAAGCCACTTATGGTGCCCGCACCACTGCGTGTCTTGTGCCTTGTATTCCGCTGGTTTCACCCCAAACGCGATTGTAAATGGACGGTGGACAGGCCCGGACCGTCGGCTCCGGCATCTGACCGGATCTGCTGACCTTCCCCATCACCATTGATCTGGCTGTTGAAGAAGCGCTCGCGGGCTTGGCGCTGGCGGGCTGCTGATATGCGGCCCTGCCATCGCCCTACCGCCGGTGGGGAATTTCACCCCGCCCTGAAGACGTACCTATATCCGGCTACAATAGCCGGATTGCCAGTCTAGCATGCTGATCCGCGCCTTTCCCTGGTGCTTTCCCCATGCTGCGGCCCTGTCTGTGGAAACCGCCCGAATGATTGAAACCGATTCGTTATCAGCTGCGCCGCAAGAGCGCCTGATTACCGCCAAAACCATGTCGCAGCAGGAAGAGCAGCTGGAACGCGCCCTGCGCCCGAAAATGCTGGATGAGTATGTCGGGCAGAAAAAAGCCCGTGGTCAGCTGGAAATCTTTATCGAGGCCGCCAAAAAACGCGGCGAGGCGCTCGATCATGTGCTGCTGTTTGGCCCGCCAGGGCTGGGCAAAACCACACTGGCGCACATTATTTCCCGCGAGCTTGGCGTGAACCTGCGCCAGACCAGCGGCCCGGTGCTGGAGCGTGCGGGGGATCTGGCGGCGCTGCTGACTAACCTGGAACCGCACGACGTCTTGTTCATTGACGAAATCCACCGCCTCAGCCCGGTGGTGGAAGAAATCCTCTACCCGGCGCTGGAAGACTTTCAGCTGGACATCATGATTGGTGAAGGCCCGGCTGCACGCTCGGTCAAGCTGGATTTGCCCCCGTTTACGCTGGTGGGCGCCACGACCCGCGCCGGCATGCTGACCAACCCCTTGCGCGATCGTTTTGGCATCGTTGCGCGGCTGGAGTTTTACAACGCAGAAGAACTCACGCGGATTGTCGAGCGCTCTGCCAGCCTGATGAATGTCAACATGGAAGACGGTGGCGCGTTTGAAGTAGCGCGCCGCTCACGCGGTACGCCACGGATTGCCAACCGGCTCTTGCGCCGCGTACGTGATTACGCCGAAGTCAAAGCCGACGGTGTGGTCACCCGCGAGGTGGCAGATGCCGCTTTGCTGATGCTTGATGTCGATCACGCCGGGCTGGATGTGATGGACCGCAAGTTGCTGGATGCGGTCATCAACAAGTTCGGCGGCGGTCCGGTAGGACTGGATAATGTGGCGGCGGCTATAGGAGAAGCCTCAGACACCATTGAAGATGTGCTGGAACCTTATTTGATCCAGCAGGGTCTGTTGCAGCGCACACCACGTGGCCGAGTGGCGACTTTATTGGCTTACCAGCACTTTGGTCTGAACCCGCCCAGTACAGATGCGGGGAATTGACTAGAGAAACGTGAATATTCACGCGGCATAATTTCATACGAAGAAAGGTGCTTCGGCGCCTAAAATGTTGCATTCAGGCCGCAAAATGGCCACCAAGGGAGAGAAAAAACTGTGGAAGTCGGTACCCAGGATATGTCCATTCTGTCGCTGATCACTGAGGCCAGTCCGGTCGTTCAGGTGGTCATGGCGATTTTGGTACTGGTGTCATTACTGAGCTGGTGGCGCATTTTCAGCAAGCACTTCACGATCTCCAAGGCCAAAAAGCGCACGGAAGAGTTTGAAGACCGGTTCTGGAGCGGTTCTGATCTGAATGCGCTGTACGAACAAGTCCGCCGTGGCACACCCAATGGCATCGAGCGCATCTTCATTGCCGGTTTTTCCGAGTTCCTGAAACTGCGCCAGAAAGGCGGCATGGAACTCTCTGACACCATGGAAGGCACCCGCCGCGCCATGCGCGCGGCTTACCAGCGCGAACTCGATTACCTGGACAAGCACACCTCTTTCCTGGCCTCTGCCGGTTCGGTCAGCCCGTACGTGGGTTTGTTTGGCACAGTCTGGGGGATCATGCACGCGTTCCGCGGTCTGGCTAATGTGGGTCAGGCCACGCTGGCCAATGTCGCACCCGGTATTGCCGAAGCGTTGGTGGCCACGGCCATCGGCCTGTTTGCCGCTATCCCGGCCGTGGTGGCCTACAACAGCTTTGCGCATGATGTAGACCAGTTGGCCAGCCGTTTCGACAGCTTTATCGAAGAGTTCTCCAACATTCTGCAACGTCAGGCTGCACGCTAAAGGGAGCCGCAATATGGCACGTACCCGACGGCCGCGCCGCTCGATGAACCAGATCAACGTTGTGCCGTATATCGACGTGATGCTGGTGCTGTTGGTGATCTTTATGGTGACCACACCAATGATGCAAAGCGGCGTGGTCAATCTGCCTTCGGTGGGCAAAGCCGACAAACAGATGGATGTCGCGCCGGTTTTCGTTGAAATCAACGCCGACGGCAGCATCAAGGTCAACGACAAAGGCAATATCCAGACCACGCCGGATGTGAAAGGCCTGGCAGACATGGTCAAACCGCACCTGGGTGACAACGCCGATCGGCCGGTCGTGATCGCCGCCGATAAATCGGTGCGTTACGAAGCCGTGATGAATGCAATGGATGCACTCAAGCAAGCCGGCATTGCGCGGGTTGGCCTGAAGGTGAATACCCGCTGATGAACGCAGTGATGGAACAACGTCCTGAACGGCATCCGGAAGAAAAAAACACACTGTCGCTGATCCTGGCGATCGTGGTGCACGGCCTGCTCGTGCTGTTTCTGGTGTTCTCGGTGAACTGGCAAACCCACAAGGCGCAGCCTGTGGAAGTGGAGCTGTGGGGTGGCCCGCCGCCAGCGCCGGAAAAAATTGTGGAACCTGTTCCGGAAAAACCGGTCAAGCAACAGATTGTGACCCCGGAGCCCGTGGTTACGCCTGAACCGAAGCCGGATATCCAGGAAGCAAAGGTCAAGGTTGTACCGACGCCGCGGCCTACGCCAAAGCCGACTCCAACCCCGACGCCCAAGCCAACACCGACGCCCAAACCGACGCCAGCGCCCACGCCGGAGCCGACCAAAGCGCCGAAACCGACGCCGGCACCGAAGAAAAAGCCTGATCCCAATTCAATGGATGCTCTGTTGTCTGCGAATACGCTGACCAACACGGCAGAGGCCAAACCGAACGGCAAGGCGGGTGGTAAAGGCAATAACCCGGATGCCACCAGCAACACTGGCCCTGCCGGCGGCAAAGGCACCGGTGCAGGTGGTAGTGGCGGGTATCTGGCAGGTCTGGCCAATCAGTTGCGGCCACGGATCATTTACTCGGCCAATGGCGATGAAAACCCGTCGGTGACCATGCGTATCAACGTTCTGCCAGACGGTACAGTCCAGGACGTACAGGTCATCAAACCGAGCGGAAACAATGCCTATGATGAGGCGGTCAAGCGCGCCATCATGAGTCTTGGGCGTTTGCCGCCGCGGCCAGGTAGTGTGCCCTTTACCGGAGACTGGCGTTCGCTGACCGGTAATTTCCGGCTCAAGGACTGACCTGCAACAGAAATTAAATACCGTTAGATGCTCTGCTGGCGCGAACTGAACAAGGAGAATTCACCCGTGCTGTTACGCTTTGCCCGTTTTGTTGTAGCCATGAGCTTGCTGGCCAGCGCTGCTGCCCATGCCGACATCTCGTTTGATGTGGTCGGGGTCGGCGCCAACCAGTATCCAATCGCCATTGCGCCATTCCAGAACGAAGTCCAGCAGCAACAGCCCATCACCCCGGTGGTGAGTGACGACCTGGCGCGCAGTGGCCTGTTCAAGGTGATTGGCGCGGGTGATCTCTCGCCAGTGCCGTATGAGCAAGCGCAGCTCAACTTTCCACCGCTGGTGGCCAAGGGCGCGCAGACCGTGTTGATTGGCAGCGTGACACCGCAGGGTAGCCAGATCTCGATCAAGTTTCATCTGGTGGATGTCGCCAGCAAGCAGCAACTGGTGGGCTACGAGCTGATCGTGCCGCCCAACAAGATGCGCTACGCCGCCCACAAGATTGCGGACATGGTGTACGACAAGATCACCGGCTTTGGCCCAATGTTCAATTCGAAGATTGCCTACGTGGTTAAACAGGGCAAGCGCTTTGAGCTGCAAGTGGCCGACGCCGATGGGTTTGCCTCGCAAGCCATTCTGGCCTCCAACCAGCCGATCATGTCGCCCAAGTGGTCGCCGGATGGCACCCGCCTTGCATATGTATCGTTTGAAGACCAGAAGCCCATTGTGTACGTGCAGGATTTGATGACCGGCAAACGCTGGAAAGCAGCCAACTTCTGGGGCAGCAACTCGGCCCCGGCCTGGTCGCCGGATGGCAGCAAGCTGGCCGTGGTCTTGACCAAACAAGGGGGCTCGCAGATTTATCTGGTCGATGCCAGTGGCACCAATAGCAATCCGCGCCGCCTGACCAACACCGGCGATATCAACACTGAACCTTCGTTTACCCCGGACGGCCAGATTGTGTTTACGTCTGACCGGGGTGGCGCACCCCAGATTTATCGCATGTCCGCTAGCGGCGGCAATGCAGAACGGCTGACCTTCCAGGGCAGCTACAACGCATCGGGCAAAGTCAGTGCCGATGGCAAAACACTGGTATTCGTCACCCAGCAAGGTGGCGGTTACAAAACGGCTGTCATGGATATGTCCACCCGCCAGGTGCAGGTGTTGACGGATACCAGCCGCGACGATTCACCCACGTTTGCGCCCAATGGTCGCATGGTGTTGTACGAGACACAGCTTGGCGGCAAAGGTGTGCTGGCGGCGGTTTCCAGCGATGGCCGGGTCAAGGCGCGTCTGAGAGCGCAAGCGGGTGATGTAAGGCAGCCGGCATGGGGGCCCATGCTGAAATAAAACCAGTAACCAGTCGGGACGCATACGCAGCCGTGCCGCATTGAGCGGGCTGCGGTGACCCATCGCTGCCGATGGGCTGCACATGCACACTTTTGGAGATTCCTTGAAATGAAAAAAATCCTGATGAGCGCTCTGCTCACTGCCCTGCTTGCCGCATGCGCTTCCTCGCCCAAGCCGGCCCCTGTTGTAGCCACGCCGACGCCGGCACCTGTGACCGACAACAAGCCGGCCACCGTTGACCTGACCCAGGGCCAGAACCTGCCAGCCAACAACCCGCTGACCGACCCGAACAACATTCTGTCGCAGCGTAATGTGTACTTTGCCTTTGACTCTTATGCCGTCGATGCCAAGTACAACGATCTGATCCAGGCTCACGCCAAGTACCTGCTGGAACACAAGGATGCCAAGGTGTTCCTGCAAGGCAATACCGATAACCGCGGTACCGCCGAGTACAACATGGCCCTGGGCCAGAAGCGTGCTGATGCAGTGAAGAAGCAACTGCAAGCACTGGGTGTGGCTGACAGCCAGATCGAAAGCGTGTCCTTCGGTAAGGAAAAGCCGATCGAGCAAGGCGATACCGAAGAAGCATGGTCGCGTAACCGTCGTACCCAGATCGTCTATCAAGGCGAATCCGGCCAGTAAGGCTTGTCGGCAGATATGAATCTGCTATCGTGCAGCGTTGGGCCAGCATGAGGCTGGTCTGACGCTGTTTTCACATGGTGATCCGATGAAACGAATTGCTGCTCTTTTGGTACTGGCGTTTGCCGCTACGCATGCCAATGCCGGTCTGTTCAGCGACGATGACGCCCGCAAGCAGATCCAGGATCTGCAAACCCAGGTGAATGCGCAGGCCCAGCGTATCCAGATCCTGGAGGCGGGTAACAAGAATATGCTCAATCTGGTGAACCAGATTCAGCAACTGCAGCAGGATCTGGCGACCTTGCGTGGTCAGAACGAAACCCTGCAATACAACCTGGATGAAGCCACCAAGCGCCAGAAAGACTTGTATGTCGATCTGGACACCCGTGTGCGCAACATCGAGCAAGCCAAAGCTCAGGCTGCCCAGCAACAGCAAGCCAGCGTGCAGCAAACGCTGGATGCCGCCGTCGGGCTGGCCAAGAATGGCAAGAACAAAGAGGCCGCCGCCGCGCTGACCCAGTTTATCCAGGCCAATCCGGATAGCGATCAGACGCCGGTCGCGCAGTATTGGTTGGGCGTGAGCCAGACCGGGCTGAAGAATTACAAGGCCGCCCAATCGGCTTATGCTGCCGCGCTGGAAGCCGCACCGGACAGCGCCATTGCGCCAGATGCACTCTATGGCCGTGCGGTGGCAGCCAATGCGTCGGGTGACAAGAAGTCTGCCCGCGCATACCTGTTACAATTGCTGGAGAAATACCCCAGTTCGGATAAAGCCGCCATCGCCAAGAAGGCGCTGCTGACTACCAACTGAGTTTTTCAATGTTCATACGGCGGCGTCGGTCCTGGCCGACGCCGTTTTTGTTTTCCGCCGGACTTTTATCCGGTAGGAAGAACCGGGCACGCATTGCGTGCTGTTGTTGACCCGCCGGACTGTGTTTCCGGCACGGAGTATCTGTTTCATGGCTGAATTAGCACCCTCTTTGCGCATTACCGAAGTCTTTTTCTCGCTGCAGGGCGAGACCAGCCGCATGGGCGTACCGACCGTCTTTGTGCGACTCACCGGCTGTCCCTTGCGCTGTGGCTATTGCGACAGCGCGTATGCTTTTCATGGTGGCGAGACGCAAAGTTTCGACACCATCGTTGAAAAAGTCCGTTCCTTTGGCGCCAAAACCGTCTGTGTCACCGGCGGTGAGCCGCTGGCGCAAAAGCACAGTCTGGCCTTCCTCAAGCATCTGTGTGATGAAGGCTTTGATGTGAGCCTGGAAACCAGCGGTGCCTTGCCCATTGAACACGTCGACCCGCGCGTCTCCCGCATTGTGGATATCAAGACCCCGGGTTCGGGTGAACTGGCCAAAATGCGCTGGGAAAACCTGGCTGCCGTGAACAACAGTGACGAGATCAAGTTCGTACTGTGCGACCGCGCAGATTACGAATGGGCGCGCGATCTCCTGCGTGACCAGAAGCTGGCCGAACGCGCACCCGTGTTGTTCTCGCCCGTCTGGGAAACCCTCAAGCCCGCTGATCTGGCCGCCTGGGTACTGGAAGACAAATTGCCGGTACGCATGCAGGTGCAGTTGCACAAGATCCTGTGGGGCGACCGTCCGGGCGTGTAATCCCGGGCATCGCTGGCTGTGCTGCGCTCACTTGCCTTGCCAGCGATACCCGGCTTGGGGCCCCTGGATGGTGTGTGCTTAAAACCTGGGTCCGGACTGGCTTCGGGCCCTCTCGCACGCCATACTTCCGTTGTTGAACCCACTCTGGTTGACCGATGAAGCCGCGCGTCCTCGCATCACGTATCCTGGTTCACCTGAAAGAACTCCCTTACCGCAGCCGGGCTACGCTGGTGTTCTGGTTTGGTGCCGCGCTGGTTGGTCTGGTGGCGGTGCTGCTAGCCAAAGCGGCGGAATGGGCATTTCTGGGTTTTCAGCACCTCTTTGTGCGATGGCACTGGTGGCCGCTGGTCGTGCTGCCGCTGGGAGGGATGGCAATCCGCTGGCTTATGAGCAAACTGGGCCAGGGCGCGGAAGGCAGTGGTATTCCACAGGCAATGGCTGCCATAGACCTGGCAGAAGAACCGCCGGAAGCGGAAAGACTGCTTTCTTTGCGCATTGCCGGCATCAAGTTTCTGGGCATTGTGCTGGGTGCGGGCAGTGGCTTTGTGCTGGGGCGCGAAGGGCCCACAGTGCAAATCGGCGCCAGCATCATGTACGCCTGCCGCCGCTTTTTGCCGCTGGCTGATCCGGTCTTTCAACGGCAATTGATCCTGGCAGGCGGTGCCGCGGGGATTTCTGCCGCATTCAACACGCCGCTGGCCGGGATTGTTTTTGCCTTTGAAGAACTGGCCCGCTCAGTTGAGACTGAAACCAGTGGCAAGTTGATCGGATCGGTCATCCTGGCCGGTATCGTGTCGCTCGCACTCATTGGCGACTACACCTATTTTGGCCGGATCCGGGTGCCGGATTTTGACTACGCCATCTTGCCGCCGCTGTTTCTGGTGGCCATCACGGCGGGCCTGATCGGGGGCTTCTTTTCCTGGTTGTGCGTGCACCAGACCCGCTGGCTGCCGCCCGGTGTATTGCGCTGGCGCCACATGCATCCGTACTGGTTCATCGCGATTTGTGGTCTGGCGATTGCCCTGTGCGGTCTGGTCTTGCCCATTTACGGCAGCGGCGCGGATGAAACCAGCCGCGCCATTGGGGGCCAGGGGCCGCTGGTGTGGTACTACCTGCCCCTCAAGTTTGTGAGTTTGCTGGCCACGTTTCTGACCGGGCTGCCGGGGGGCATTTTCGCGCCCTCGCTGGCGCTCGGTGCGGGTGTGGGTAGCTGGTTCACCCCGCTGTTCTCGCACGCCATCGAGATCAAACTCATGGCCATTGGCATGGTGGCGATGCTGGCTGCGGTCACGCGCGCGCCGATCACCTCCGCCATCATCATGATTGAAATGACAGACGGCCACGCCATGGTGATTTCCACGCTGGCTGCGGCCATGGTGGCGTCCAGCGTGGCCCGTCTATATCGAACCAATCTTTATCACGATCTGGCTGCCAATATCCTTAAAGGTATGGCGGTCAATTCCGGGAGCAAACACCCATGAGCACTACCCCGTCCCGCCCTGCGGTTATCTTGTTGTCTGGCGGTCTTGATTCCGCAACGTGTCTGGCCATTGCCAAAAGCCAGGGCTTTGCGCCGTACTGCCTGTCGTTTGATTATGGCCAGCGCCACAACGCAGAACTGAAAGCCGCTGCGCGCGTTGCCAAAAGCCTGGGCGCGGTGGAGCACCGCATCATCAAAATCGATCTGGCGGTATTTGGCGGCTCCGCGCTGACTGATGCCAGCATCGACGTCCCCACAGACGGTCACACCAGTGCCAACGAAATCCCGGTCACCTATGTGCCAGCCCGCAATACGATCTTGTTGTCTTATGCGCTGGCCTGGGCGGAAGTCTTGAAGGGCGACGACATTTTCATTGGTGTGAACGCGGTGGACTACTCGGGCTACCCGGATTGCCGTCCCGACTACATTGCCGCCTACCAGCACATGGCCCGCCTTGCCACCCGCACGGGGGTTGAGGGTTCGCCGCTGACCATTCACACGCCGCTGATTTCGCTGTCCAAGGCACAGATCGTGGAAACCGGCCTTGCCCTGGGGGTGGACTACAGTCAGACCGTCACCTGCTACAAAGCGGATGATGAGGGCCGTGCCTGCGGCGTATGTGATGCTTGCCGTCTGCGGGCCGCCGGATTTACCGATGCCGGTGTGACAGACCCGACCCGTTACCAGCCGCGTTAAGGCGCTGCCCCGCCAGGACATAAAAAAACCGGACATCACAGTCCGGTTTTTTGTTTTGGGCGCATGGCCCGATCTGGCAATCAGGCCTTGCCAGAAATAATCATGTATTTTTGCATCAGTTCTTCTTTGGACTCTTTGACGTCCGGGTTGAACGGAATGCAATCGACCGGACAGACCTGCTGGCATTGTGGTTCGTCGTAATGGCCGACGCACTCGGTACACAGATTGGGGTCGATTTCGTAGATTTCAGCGCCTTGCGAAATGGCGCTATTGGGGCATTCGGGTTCGCAGACATCACAATTGATGCACTCATCAGTGATCATCAGCGCCATGGCAATATTCCTTCAAAAACAGCTACGTTTGAAACGGCGGCGATTGTCCCACGTTACTTACAGTGCGACAACCGCATAGCGGTTGGACGGCGGCGAGCGGCCACGGTTTTGTCATTATTGACACCGATCAAAGGCCTGAGCGTTGTAATTGCGCCCGTCCGACAACGTGATTGTGTTGCCAAATTGTTGCCGGTTTGTGGCAGCGCGCTGACTTAGGCCGCCCGTTGCAACAGCGCACAATGCACCGCGCCGGCTTTGAGCTCGCGCCGGATTTCCCAACCGGCCAGATCCGGCCATTGGGCGCACTCGGCATAAATCACCGCGTCGGCTGGCAAAGTGGCGGCTAGCGTTGCCAACACTTTGGGCAACAGGTCAGACGCATACGGCGGGTCAAGGAACACCACGTCAAAATCCAGCGTCTTGCCGGCCAGCCAGGTTAGCGCGTCAGCCCAGACGATCTCGACATTGCTCATGCCCAGCGTTTTGCGATTGTCGGCAAGGGCAGCGTAAACAGGTTTGGACTTCTCCACCATGACCACCTGTTTTGCGTTGCGGGACGCCGCCTCAAAACCCAGCGCGCCGCTACCGGCAAACAGGTCCAGGCAACGCTGCCCGGTGAGGTCTTGCCCCAGCCAGTTAAACAGGGTTTCCCGCACCCGATCCGGGGTCGGCCGCAGGCCGTCGCCATCCGGAAAATGCACCAACCGGCGCTTGTACTCGCCGCCAATAATGCGAACCTGGTTTTTATGCTGTGCTGCCATGCCCCACCCGCGCTAAAATCGCGCCAAATCAGATATTTTCCGCCATTGGCGACGTGACGCATACCCTATGTTCGATTTTTTCCGCAAGAAACCCAAAACCGACACCGCCGCGCCTGAATCTGCGCCGGTCACCGATGCGCCGGTTGCGCCAGAACCCGCGCCCGGGCCAGAACCTGTCGCCGCAGAGCCTGCACCGGCGCCCGCGCCGTTGCAGGAAGTCGCCCAGCCTCAGGAGAAACCCAAAGTCTCCTGGACGGACCGCCTGAAAGCCGGTTTGGCCAAGACCCGCGATACGCTGGGCAAGAATCTGGCCGGCCTGTTTGGTGGCGGCCAGATTGACGAAGACCTGTATGACGAGCTGGAAACCGTGCTGCTGACCGCCGATATGGGTGTGGAAGCCACAACCACGCTGCTCAAGAACGTACGTGACCGTGTGTCATTGCGTGGCCTGAAAGATGCCTCCGAGTTGCGCCTGGCCCTCAAGGAAGCGCTGCAGGATCTGATCCAGCCGTTGGAGCAACCGCTGGTGATCACGCCGCAAAAGCCGTTCATCTTGATGGTGGCGGGTGTGAACGGTGCAGGCAAGACCACCAGCATTGGCAAGCTGGCCAAGTATTTCCAGGGTCAGGGCCACAACGTGCTGCTGGCGGCGGGCGATACTTTCCGTGCAGCCGCGCGTGAACAACTGGTGGTATGGGGGCAGCGCAACGGCGTGCAGGTGATCGCGCAAGAATCAGGCGACGCCGCAGCCGTCGCGTTTGACGCCGTGAACGCCGCCAAAGCGCGCGGTTGCGATGTGATCATCGTCGACACCGCAGGCCGTTTGCCGACGCAGTTGCACTTGATGGAAGAAATCAAGAAGGTCAAACGCGTGGTGCAAAAGGCCGATCCGACCGGCCCACATGAAATCATGCTGGTGATCGACGCCAACACCGGCCAGAACGCCGTTAGCCAGGTCAAGGCGTTTGATGATGCGCTGGGCCTGACCGGCCTTGTGCTTACCAAGCTTGATGGTACCGCCAAGGGTGGCGTCATTGCCGCCATTGCCAAGCAGCGCCCGGTGCCGTTGCGCTTTATCGGTGTGGGTGAAACCATCGACGATCTGCGCCCGTTTGTGGCAAAAGACTATATTGACGCTTTATTTGACTGACATTTTTCCCGGCACCTGACTACGGACGACGAATGATCCAGTTCCAGCAAGTCACCAAGCGTTATCCGGGCGGCTTTGATGCCGTCAAACAACTCAGTTTTGATATCGAAGATGGCGAACTGGTTTTCCTGGCCGGGCACTCCGGCGCGGGCAAATCCACGCTGCTCAAGCTCATTGCCGGTATTGAACGTCCTACGGCGGGTGCGGTGCTGGTCAACGGGCAGAACCTGGCGCGTATGCGTCGTGCGTCCCTGCCTTATACCCGCCGGCATATCGGGCTGATTTTCCAGGACCACAAAATCCTTTACGACCGCAGCGTGTACGACAACGTGCGCCTGCCGCTGGATATCATTGGCTTTGATCACCGTGAAGCACGTCGCCGCGTTCAAGCTGCGCTGGATAAAGTGGGCCTGGCCGGCAAAGAGGCGCTCAACCCGGTGAGCTTGTCGGGTGGCGAGCAGCAACGGCTGTGCATTGCCCGCGCCGTGGTCCACCGGCCGTCCATCCTGCTGGCGGATGAACCCACTGCCAATCTGGATCGTGATTACGCCCACGACATCCTGGAGCTGTTCAAATCCTTCCACCAGGTGGGTGTCACGCTGGTGATTTCCGCTCACGATGAAACCCTGATGGCCGACTACGGCCGTCGTATCCTGCGCCTGAAAAACGGCCAGTTCTCAGCCTGAGGATCGCGCCATGAAACACTGGATCCGTCTGAACTGGATTGCCTTGACCCGCACCGTAAGCGGCATGCTGCGCGCGCCGCTCTCCAGCCTGCTTAACCTGTTGGTGATTGGCATTGCGGCGGCGTTCCCGCTGGGCTTTTACCTGTTGATTGCCAGCGCACAAGGCGTGATTGGCCAGTTACCGGTTGAGCCGCAGTTGTCGGTCTACCTGCGCACCAGCGTGGCGGCAGATGAAATCAACCAGCTCAAGCAGCGGCTTGCTACCGACAAGCGCCTGACCAAAGTGCAGTTCATTGGCAAGGATGAAGCGCTCAAACAGATGCAGGCCAGCGTTGGTGGCGGCGATTTGCTGGCGGGCCTCACGGATAACCCGCTGCCGGATACGTTCATCCTGACGGCCAGCACGGATGCGTCGGCGGATTCCCTCGAAGCATTGCAGAAGGAGCTGACTACCTCCAGCGGCGTAGAACAGGTACAACTGGATTCGGCCTGGGCCAGACGTCTGCAACAACTGATCGTGGTCGGTAAAGCCTTGCTGGAGATCGTGCTGGTACTGCTAGCGGTGGCGCTGGTGCTGATTACCGGTAACGCCATCCGCCTGCAGATTCTGACCCGCAAAGATGAGATTGAGGTCGCCAAACTGATCGGCGCCACCGATGCTTTTATCCGCCGCCCCTTTGTGTACTTTGCCGCGTTGCAGGGTGTGCTGGGCGGCTTGCTGGCCTGCGCTATCGTCTGGGCGGCACGGACGTGGCTCAATCCTGCGGTAGAGGCGCTGGCTAAAAGTTATGGGCAACAATTCAGTCTGGCCCTGGCAGACTGGCGCGTGGTGCTGGTGACACTGGCAGTCACCACGCTGTTGTGTCTGTTGGGTGCTTCGCTGGCAGTGGGCCGCCATTTGCGGCAATTTCGCTAAGCGAATTGCCGCTGATTGCTACCGCTTGTCGGAAATAGACCGATTGGTCTAATCTATCGGAAGCATTGAAAATATTGCCGTGCAACAACATCGCGTGTGTGCTTGAATTCATAAGAACTTTTTGTTCGGTTAGCACTCTGAGGTATGGAGTGCTAATATCCAGCGTCGTCGTTTGAGAACGGCGCGGAGTAACACAGGAGAAAATTCATGGTAGACAGCGTTGCATTGCCGGTGATCACGGGTGGCGACAGCATTGAGAGCTATATCCAGCGAGTCAATGCCATGCCCATGCTCACGCACGAGCAAGAGATCGATCTGGCAAATCGCTACCGCCATGACAACGACCTGGAAGCCGCTGGCCAGCTGGTGATGTCCCATCTGCGCGTTGTGGTTTCCATTGCGCGTGGTTATGCCGGTTACGGTTTGCAGCAAGCAGACCTGATTCAGGAAGGCAACATTGGCCTCATGAAGGCCGTGAAGCGGTTCGAGCCGACCCGCGGTGTGCGCCTGTTCTCGTTTGCCGTGCACTGGATCAAAGCCGAGATTCACGAGTACATCCTGCGTAACTGGCGTCTGGTGCGCATTGCCACCACCAAGGCCCAGCGCAAGCTGTTCTTCAACCTGCGTTCCAAGAAGACCGGTTTTGCTGCATTGACCCGCGCTCAGGCCGAAGTCATTGCGCATGACCTGGGCGTCAAGCCGGAAGAAGTCTTCGAGATGGAAACCCGGATGACCGGGCAGGACATTGCGCTGATGGCTGAAGACGGCGATGACGACGGCTACGCGCCGATCGACTGGCTGGCTGATAGCGACAATGAGCCGGTGCGCCAGATGGAGCGTCAGTCTTACGACCGCTTGCAGTCTGAAGGTCTGCAGCAGGCGCTGGGTACGCTGGACCCGCGCAGCCGCCGCATCATTGAAGCGCGCTGGTTGGGCGATGAAGGCAGCACCACGCTGCATGAACTGGCTGCTGAATTTAGCGTGTCGGCTGAGCGTATTCGCCAGATCGAGGCCAAGGCCCTGCAAAAGATGAAAGACGCGCTGGAACCGGCCATGGCTTGATGCCATCCGGCACCAGATGAAAAAAGGCACGCTATGCGTGCCTTTTTTGTTGCCCGCCGTTCAGGCCACGCGCGCGCGTGCTTCATCAAACTGCGCAAACTTGCGCATAAACCAGTCATGGTCAAACCAGCCGGTGTATTGCACATGCTTGAGATCATCAAACAGGCTGAACAAGTAGCGGCGGGCGCCAAAGCCTGGTGCGGCAGGGTGCTTTTCCAGATAGGTTTCCAGCAACCGGAACTCGGGGCGGGCATCGTTCAGATGAAACAGATCAAACTCTCGATGCGCAAAGCGGGCATGGTTGGGGTCGATCACCGCGGTGAGTGTTTGCGTCAGCGGATCGGCCAGAAAATTGCTGGCGTGGCAGTCGTCGTGAATCAAAGATGAAATATCGTCCGCCAGGGGCCTGACCAGTGCATCTGCAATGCGCCAGATGCGCTCAAAGTGCTGGCGCATGGGTAAGGTCGTCCGGGCCTCGCCCGCAGCACTGAATAGCCACGCCAGCCGGTCTTGCGCGAAGCGCTGCCAGCTTGGCACAAAGCCGGGCCGGAAGCTGCCGTCGATGTCCTGAAAACCCAACGGCGATGTCACACCGTGCCAATGCAGCAAAATGTCGGTGACGCGATCCGCAAAGCGCGTCATTGCCTCTGGTGACTGGATGGCGGCACAGGCGTCCACGCCATCCAGCCGTTCCAGCACCAATACTTCACGCCCGGTTTCATCCAGACCTTTGCCCAACACCTGCGGCAATACCGCGCCGCCCGCTGCGCGCAGCGTGTGCAGCGCCAATGTTTCACGTGAAGCATTTCCTGGCTGACGAAAGCATTTGAGTACCACCTGACGTTGTTGTGGGCCGCGCAATAACCAGACCTCGGCGTAAAAGCCGTCTATCTTTGCGGCATCCAGCGGTATGCCACCCAGAAAACGGGTGGCAAGGGGAAGCAAATGTTCAGGTAGTGGCATGGCAAGGCCCCGGATCAACTGCGCCAGTGTAGGCGGCCCGGGCATTGCGAAACGATGCAGCCGGCTGGTTGGCACGTTGAATAGACAGGCCAGGCAAAAAACAACCCGGCGCGAGACCGGGTTGTGTTGGCGAGTGTCTTCGAACCCTCAGCGCAGGCGACTGATCACGCCGTTGAGCGCGGTCAGCATGGACGCGCCCAGTTGCAGTGAGCGCTCGCCGTTCCAGCCTACATCGGGTTCTGGATGATGGGCGGTGTCCTTGAAGGGCATTTCCAGCGTGAATGCCAGGCAACCGAAATGGTCGCCCACCCAGTTGGTCGCCAGGGTCAGGGTTTCCGGGCCAAACTGGCTGGGGCCGTAGCCGTACTCGGTCTGGAAATCCGGCGAAACGGCCACCCACAGTTGCTTGAAGGCTTCTTCCAGGCTGCGCTGATGTGCTGAGAATGACGGGTTGTCATCGCAGCCGGCGACAAAGTTGTGCGGAATGCTTTCGTCGCCATGCAGATCGAAAAAGGCATCCACGCCGATCTCTTGCATAGCCTGGCGCACCAGGAATACCTCCGGGCTGGTTTCCATACTTGGCGCCTGCCAGGCGCGGTTCAGGTTGGTGCCTGCGGCATTGGTGCGCAGGTTGCCACGCACGGCGCCGTCCGGATTCATGTTGGGCACAACGTAGAACACCGCTTTGTTCAACAGGGCCCGACCCACGGCGTGTTGCGGGTCCAGCAGGCTGCCGATCACACCTTCTGCGCACCATTCGGCCATGGTTTCGCCGGGATGCTGGCGTGCAATGACCCAGACCTTGTGTTTGCCGGCTTCTGGCGTGCCGATGCGCAGCAAATCCAGCGGGCGGCCGTCGATGGTCTGGCCCAGTTCGCGCACTACGCAATCCGGTGAGTACTGGGCGTGGCCCAGCATTTGCAGGTGCCGTTCCCACGAATACGGTTCGAAATAGGCGTAGTACACCATGTCGCGTTGCGGCTGGTGGCGGATGGTCAGCACACCGTTTTCGTATTCGGTCGGTACGCAGAACCACTCAATGCCGTCGTAAGACGCGCGCGCGCTGTAGCCATCCCAGCCTCCGGGATAGGCAGACTGACCGGCGTTTTCAATGTGGATCACGCATTCCCGAAACGCGGTTCCGGCAAGGCGAAAGTGGAACCATTGTTTGAATTCAGAGGCGTTGTCGGGCCGCAGGTTCAGGCGGATGTTGGCATGATCAGCCAGATCAATGACGTCGATTGCGCCAGAGTCAAAAGCGGTAGAGAGAGTCAGCATTGCGGGCACCAAAGGGTCAATTGGGGGGCATGGCCGGCGGGGTTGATCCGGGTAGGGATCAATCGGCCAGCAGCTTGCCAGGGTTCATCAGGTTATCGGGGTCCAGCGCGGTCTTGATCTGGCGCATCAATGCCATTTCCACATCGCTGCGGTAGTGCGGCAACAGATTGCGCTTGAGCTGGCCGATACCATGTTCGGCCGAGATTGTACCGCCATGACGCTGCACGATCTCGTACACAATGTCGTTGATCCGTGCTTCATGTTGGTACACGCCGCTGGAGACATCGGACAGAAATACGTTGTAGTGCAGATTGCCGTCGCCCAAGTGACCAAAGGCGATGATATCGGCCTCGCCAAACCCGGTTTTGAGTGCGGCCTGAGCCTCTTGCAGAAACTGTGGGAACGCCGAAGTGGGGACGCCAATATCCTGCTTGATACTCACGCCTTTGCGCTTTTGCGCTTCCGGAATGGCTTCACGCAGCGTCCAGAAGTCGTTGGCGTCAGAGCGGCTTTGCGCCACCAGCGCGTTGTCAGCGCAGCCAAGGTGATCCAGAGCGTCGGCAAAACGATCCAGCAAGTGATCATCCGCGCCGCCGTCAGAGACTTCGGCCAGCACGCTCCATTGCGGCAGTTCTGCAAAGGGCTTGGGCAGTTCCGGGCAGTATTGGGCCAGTAATTCCCAGCAGCGGCGGGAGATCAGCTCGAATGAGGTGACCCGATCGCCCAGTTCATGCTGCAGACCGCGCAACAGGTCTACCGCGCCTTGCGGGTCGGCCACCGGGATCAACGCGGTGGATTGCGCGGTGGGCAGCGGGAACAGTTTGAAGGTCGCGCCGGTAATGATACCCAGCGTGCCTTCAGAGGCAATGAACAGTTGCTTGAGGTCGTAACCGGTATTGTCCTTGCGCAGCCCTCTAAGACCGTTCCAGATGCGCCCATCTGCCAGCACCACTTCCAGACCCAGCGTCAGTTCCCGCATATTGCCGTAACGCAGTACGTTCAAGCCGCCGGCATTGGTACCCAGCGCGCCACCCACGCGGGCCGATCCCTTGGCCCCCCAGTCGGCCGGGAACAAACGTTTGGCATCAAGCGCTGCGTTTTGCAGATCGGCAATAATGGCGCCAGCCTGGGCCGTGATCGTGTTGTTACCCTCATCTACCGCCAGTACCCGGTTCATGCGTTCCATGCTGATGACCACGCTGTGGCCACTCTCGTCCGGCGTAGCCGCACCACACAGGCTGGTATTGCCACCCTGCGGCACCATGGGCACTTTGTGGCGGGCGCAGGCTTTGACCACGGCGGCGGTTTCTTCGGTGCTGCGCGGGCGGATCACCGCCAGGTTGCGGCCGTGGTAACGACGGCGGCCGTCGATCATGTAGCCTTCAGTCGCATCACCAATGAGAATGCCAGCGGGGTCAAGCAAGGTGGCAAGCTCTGCCAGCAAGGGGTGGGATTCAGACATGGGAACCTCTGGATAAAGCGGTCAGATGCCCGTCAAGGCAGCGGTACATCAAGCGTCAGACTGGGCTTGTTCGTCACCCTGGCGAGCAAACCGGCGCAACAATCCCAGTTGCCGGGAAAACTCGCGGCATTTGTCGCACAGGGCCAGGTGGTAGCGCAGCTTCATGTGCTCACCCAGGGTCAGTGGCATGTCCTGAGACTTGGACAGCAAGCGGCTCGCTTGCCGGCAGGCGCCAAACATTATGGATATTCCTTCTGGATAGCGGGCATCACCCGGCTACCTCGTCATCAAACCAGTTTTTTTGCAGACACAAACGCAACGCCATGCGGGCGCGGTACAACAGTACTGAGCAATTAGTCGTGGTGATCTCCAATTGCTGACAGATCGCCTCGATTTCCAGTCCGGTAATCTCGCGCAGGCAAAAAACCAGCGCGGTGCGTGCCGGCATGGCCTTGCGACAGGCTTCAAAGGTACTCCAGAACTGTTTGTCCTGCAGACTGGCATCCGGGTGAGACCAGTGGCGCGGGCCTTCACTGCCCCAGTGACCGGTCTTGTCGAACAATGTGTCGAAGTCCGAGAGGTCGTTTTCTTCGTCCAGCTGCGGGTGGATATGCAGCGGGTCTTTGTAGCGCCGCCGCTGCACGTCAATCACCTTGAATTTAAGGATGGCCGTCACCCAGGTCCGCAAGCTGGATTGCCCGCTGAACGATTCGGGTTTTTCCAGCGCCGCCAGCAAGGTTTCCTGCACGGCATCTTCTGCGCTGGTGTCATCGCCCAACTGATAGCGCGCGTACCGCAAGAGATCCGGGCGTAGTGCGTGGAGCGATTCGGCTAAGGACATGGTGATCAGCTCAGCCAGAAATCCTGGCGGCGGATGTGGTGTTCAATCACGCGCTGGAAGTGGGTCGGGTCTTTGGCGAAGGTCATCTCGCCGCTGGCGGGCTTGTGAAAATCCAGCAGCCGGGATGTCCAGAACCGCAGTGCCGCGCCGCGCAGCATGGTCGGCCACGCGCTTTTTTCTGCCGCATCCAGTTCGCGTACGCCGGTGTAACCCTTGAGGAAGGCACGGGCACGGGCATCGTCGATATCGCCGTCTGCGGTAGAACACCAGTCGTTCAGCGCAATGGCGACGTCGTAAAGCCAGGCGTCGTTGCAGGCGTAGTAAAAATCGATAAAGCCGCCAACGCGGTCGCCATCCATCAACACATTGTCGCGAAACAGGTCGGCATGCACCATGCCCGCCGGCAATGCCCGGTAATCCGTGGTTTGTTGCAGGGCGACTTCGGCCCGCAGCAGATCGGCATCGGCGGCGCTCATGAAGGGGGCAACCTGTGCGGCGGTATCCGCCCACCATTGCACCCCGCGCGGGTTTTTCATGTAGCCACCATAGCTGCGTGATGCCAGGTGCATTTGCGCCAGCATCTCACCGACTTCGGCGCATTGTGTGGTGTTGGGGTGTTCGGCTACTTTGCCGGGCAGGCAGGTGACCAGTAGCGTCGGCTTGCCGTTCAGCGTATCGACGTACTGATCATCCAGATTGGCAATGGGTGCGGCAGAAGCAATGCCGTGGTGGGCCAGATGCGCCAGCAGGTTCACGTAGTACGGCAGTTCTTCGGCCTGCAAGGTCTCGAACAATGTCAGTACGTAGCGACCATGCGTGGTGGTCACAAAGAAATTGGTATTGGTGACGCCCGCAGCAATGCCTTTAAGCTCGACCAGCTGGCCGATGCAATAGCGTTTCAGAAAGGGCGCCAGATCATCCGGCGTAACAGTAGTGAAAACAGACATGGTTCATCAACGAGTACGCCGGAGCCGGCCAACGCCGGGCATTGTTTCAAAGGCGCGGGCAGAATTCAATCTTAGAATTCAAGTAGTACCCAGCGCGGTGGGGCCAGATTGTCGCCACCAAGGTCTGGCATCTCGTTAAAACGGCCATTGCCTTCCTTGTCGACCAGGTAATACGGCTTACCCACTTTGGGCACAACACGCATCATGTACAGCTTGCCCTTCATGCGGTATTCGGTGACGGTGGCGTCCTGTTTTTGCACCACGGTGACTTCCGGCTCAGGGGCGGCCGGGCTGTCGGTAGAAGGGATGGGCGGCGGCGGCGGGCCGTCCGGTTCTTTCTTGCCATTGTCTGTAGCCGCGTGGGCCATGCTGGCCACAAGGGCCAGACAAGCCAGCAAAGACGTCATACGCATGAGCGGGTCTCCTTTATAGATATAAGTTTTGCTTGTGTTATAGGTTTGGACGTCCGCCTGGCACGGCGGGTTCATCCTGGTTACAAACTGAACTGCATTTCGCGTTCAGCCGGCGACATTTCAAAGCCGCGCGTTTCGTAATATTTGAAGATGGCATCGACAATGGCCTGGGGCTCATCAATCAACTGCACCAGATTCATGTCATCCGGGCCGATCATTTTTTCGGTGACCAATATGTTGCGGAACCAGTCCACCATACCACCCCAGAAAGCGCTACCGACCAGAATGATGGGAATCTTGCGCGATTTGCCAGTCTGAATGAGGGTGAGCGCTTCGGTGAGTTCATCCAGCGTGCCAAAACCACCGGGCATCACCACATAGGCCGTGGCATGTTTGACAAACATGACCTTGCGCGCAAAAAAGTGGCGGAAGCTCTGGCTCACATCCTGATAAGGGTTGCCGCTTTGCTCGTGAGGTAACTGGATATTGAGCCCCACCGACGGGCTCTTGCCAAAGAACGCGCCTTTGTTGGCGGCCTCCATAATGCCAGGACCGCCACCAGAGATCACCGAAAAACCGGCATCAGACAAAAGCCGGGCGACCTGTTCAGTGAGCTTATAATACGGATGCTCTTGCGGCGTGCGTGCAGAGCCAAAGATGGATACGGCAGGCTGAATCGGTTGCAGTCGTTCTGCGGCTTCGACAAACTCTGCCATGATTTCGAACACGCGCCATGATTCGCGCGCGCGCCAGGCATGAATATCCGCCTGTGCGGCGGTATCGACCAGTGTGGGCACCTTGTCTTTCAGACTCATGGTGATTTCCTGTTCAGGTTTTGATGAGCGCCTGTGCCGCGCGCCGCCGCCTTTTTCCAGTATAGAGGGTTTCCCCTGATGCCTAAGCTTTTGCTCATTGATGGTTCGTCTTACCTTTACCGCGCGTTTCACGCCATCCGTGAATTGTCCGCGCCGGATGGCACGCCCACCAATGCGCTGTATGGCTTTGTGAACATGTTGCGCAAGCTGCGGCAGACCACCCCGGCGGACTACATCGCCTGTGTGTTCGATGCCAAGGGCAAGACCTTCCGCGACGACATTTACGCTGACTACAAAGCCAACCGCCCGCCCATGCCGGACGAGTTGCGCGTGCAGATCGAGCCCATCCATGCAGCGGTGCGCGCCTTCGGCGTACCCATTTTGTGCATTGAAGGCGTTGAGGCCGACGACGTGATCGGCACACTGGCCATGATGGCCTGCGAACATGGCATTGAGACCATCATGTCCACCGGCGACAAGGACATGGCGCAACTGGTCAACGATTGCGTGCGCATCGAAAACTCCATGACCGAAGAAGTGCTGGATATCGAAGGCGTCTTTGCCAAATTCAACGTGCGGCCGGACCAGATCGTCGATTACCTCAGCCTGATTGGCGATACGGTTGACAACGTGCCTGGCGTGCCCAAGGTTGGGCCCAAAACCGCCGCCAAATGGCTGGCGGAATACGACAGCCTGGATAACATCGTCGCCAATGCCGACAAGATTGGCGGTGTGGTGGGTGAGAACCTGCGCAACGCCCTGGGCTGGTTGCCCACCGCCAAGGCGCTGGTCACCATCAAATGCGACGTAGACCTGAGCAAGGAGCTCCCCGGCGCGCTGCCGGACCTCGCCCCGCGGGCCGCCAACTGGGTTGAGCTGGAAGCGCTGTTCCGCCGCTACAATTTCCGCACCTGGCTGCGTGAGGCTGAAGAAAAACTGGCCTCCGGCGTGGTCGGTGAAGTGGACCCGGCCGTTGTGAGTGACCAACCCGCCAGCAAGCTGGAGCGCCATTACGAGGCCATCCAGACCCCGGAACAACTGACCGCCTGGATCGAGAAACTCAATGCGGCAGACGTGGTCGCGGTCGATACCGAAACCACCAGCCTTGATCCCATGCAGGCACGCATTGTGGGTATGTCGTTCTCGGTGACGCCAGGTGAAGCGGCCTATCTGCCACTGGCGCATCGCGGCCCGGACACGCCGGTGCAACTGCCGTTTGATGCAACGCTGGCGCTGCTCAAACCCTGGCTGGAATCGGATACCCACAAAAAGCTGGGGCAGAACCTCAAGTATGACCAGCACGTCTTTACCAATCACGGCATCACACTGCGCGGGATCAGCGACGACACGCTGCTGATGTCCTATGTACTGGCCAGCCACGAACGCCACAATATGGACGATCAGGCCGAGCGCGAACTGGGCGAAACCACCATCAAATATGAAGATGTGTGCGGCAAGGGCGCCAAACAGATCGGCTTTGACGAAGTGGGTGTAGAAGCCGCCACGGCCTACGCCGCTGAAGACGCGGATATCACGCTGCGCCTGGCCCACGCGCTGCATGAGCGGCTGGCGCAAGTGCCCTCTCTGGACAAACTCTATAAAACTATCGAACTGCCGGTGCGGGAAGTCTTGTTCAAGATGGAGCGTAACGGCATCTTGCTGGACGGCCCCAAGCTCAACAAACAAAGCCATGAGATCGGCCTGAGACTGCTGGAACTGGAACAGGAGGCCTATAAACTGGCCGGCCAGCCGTTCAATCTGGGCAGCCCCAAACAGATTGGCGAGATTTTCTTTGAACAGCTCAAATTGCCGGTGGTCAAGAAAACGCCAAAAGGCGCGCCTTCCACTGACGAAGACGTGCTGCAAGAACTGGCCAAGGATTTCCCGCTGCCCAAGGTGCTGCTGGAACACCGCAGCCTGTCCAAGCTCAAGTCCACCTACACCGACAAACTGCCGCTGATGGTGAACCCGGCGACCGGTCGCGTGCACACCAGCTTTAACCAGACCGTGGCCGTGACCGGACGGTTAAGTTCTACCGATCCCAATCTGCAGAATATTCCGGTGCGTACGGCGGAAGGCCGCAAGATTCGCGAAGCCTTTGTGGCGCCCGCCGGCCACAAGATTGTGTCGGCCGATTACTCGCAGATCGAATTGCGCATCATGGCGCATTTGTCGGGCGACGCCGCCTTGCTCAAGGCCTTTGCCGAAGGTGAAGACATTCACCGCGCCACGGCCGCAGAAGTATTTGGCGTGACGCCGCTGGAAGTCTCCAGCGAGCAACGCCGCTACGCCAAAACCATCAACTTTGGTTTGATTTACGGCATGAGCGCGTTTGGTCTGGCGCAATCGCTGGAAATTGAACGCAGCGCCGCGCAAAACTACATTGACCGCTACTTTGGCCGCTTCCCGGGTGTAGCCGCCTACATGGAACGCACCCGCGCCGAGGCACGCCGCGTGGGGTTTGTCGAAACCGTGTTTGGCCGTCGCCTGTGGCTACCCGAGATCAAAGCCGCTAACCCCATGCGCCGCGCCGGGGCCGAACGCGCCGCCATTAACGCGCCGATGCAAGGCACTGCGGCAGACCTGATCAAACTGGCCATGCTGGCCGTGCAGGACTGGATTGAGCGCGACAAACTGGCCAGCAAACTGGTACTGCAAGTGCACGATGAACTGGTACTGGAAGTACCGGATGCAGAACTGGAACTGGTTCGCACCACGCTGCCGCGCGTCATGGCGGAGGTGGCAAAGCTCAAGGTGCCGCTGGTGGCCGATACCGGTGTGGGCCTGAGTTGGGAAGAAGCCCACTAAGCGGGGTGATATCCGATTGTTCCAAAAATAAGGCTGACCTTATGGCCGGGGTGCAGCATCAAAAATATGCTCTTGTCTTTTGCGGGTGGTATGAACCTGGCCGCTGCGGGAGCAAGAGCATATGTCATCCAGTCTTTCGGACCGCCGCGAGTGGTCATGGTGTTTTGCCGGCGTACTGATGCTGGTGTTGTGGACGCAATCCACGCTGGCCGCTGATTGCCCCGGTGCCTCCGCCGCGGGCTGCGCCAGACTGCAAATTGGCGATCCCCCGGTGCCATTGATGCTGGATGGGCGTTTGTCAGACGCACAAGCGCTACCACGGCCGGTTTCCTCCCCGGTGCTGGATGCTTCACTGGAACAATTGCGCATGGAGCAAACGGCGATTGAACTGCGCATGCGCCTGCTGGAGCAACAAAGCCCCACGCCGGCGCGGCCCCGTGCCAGCCCGCAGGCGACGAGTGACGGGCAAAGCCAGTCTGACGGCTCCGGGGGGGCCCGGCCGGCCGACGAAAACAGCATTCTGCAGTCCCTGGCGTCGTACTCTGAAGCGCTGATTGCAGTTTTGCTGGCGGCACTGGCCGTGTGTGTGCCGGTGTTTTTACTGCGTCAAAGCCAGAACCGCAAATTGAAACGGGAACGGCTGGCGCGGGAGGCGTTGCAGAAACCGGCGGAAGTCCGGCCAGAGTGGTCTGGTGACGTGGACTTCGACCTGAACCCCTTTGTTTTTGACGATCGCCGCTAAAACAGCACCGGCTTGCGGATAGCGGCAGTGGTGATTGCGCCATCCCGCGCTAGAATGGCGGTTTGCTCCCGACCTGCGATACCGTCCATGACCACCGCCGCATCCCAACGTCTTGTCATTGCCACGCGCGAAAGCCCGCTTGCCTTGTGGCAAGCCAATCACGTTCGCGACCGTCTGCTGGCGCTGTATCCGGACATGACGGTAGAACTCTTGGGGATGACCACCAAGGGTGACCAGATTCTGGACCGCACCCTGAACAAGATCGGCGGCAAAGGTTTGTTCGTGAAGGAACTGGAGGCCGCACTGGCAGAAGGCCGGGCTGATCTGGCGGTGCATTCCATGAAAGATGTTCCCATGGTGTTGCCGGAAGGCTTTGCCATTGCGGCCATCAGTGAACGTGAAACCCCCTACGACGCCTTTGTCTCTAACCGCTATGCCAGCCTTGCGGATCTGCCGGCAGGGGCGGTGGTGGGTACGTCCAGCCTGCGCCGGGAAAGCCAGTTGCGTGCGCGCTTTGCCCATCTGACCATCAAACCCTTACGCGGCAATCTGGGTACGCGGCTGGGCAAACTGGATGCCGGCGAGTTCGATGCCATCATCCTTGCTGCCGCTGGCCTCAAGCGCTTGGGTTATGCCGAACGCATTCGCGAAACGCTCAGCGCCGAAGACAGCCTGCCTGCACCGGGTCAGGGCGCGCTGGGCATCGAGATTCTGGATGCCCGTGACGACCTCAAAGCCCTGCTGGCACCGCTCAACCACGCCGCTACGGCCGCATGCGTGCAGGCAGAGCGTGCCCTTTCACGCCGTTTGGGCGGCTCTTGCCAGATTCCGCTGGGCGCGTTTGCCGAAGATGACGATGGCTTCTTGCGCCTGCGCGGATTTGTTGCCAATCCGGACGGCACCGATATGGTCTATGCCGAAGCCAATGGCTCGCGCGCGGCCGCCAATGGCTTGGGGTTGCAGGTGGCCGATTTGTTGCTGACCGAAGGCGCGGCGGAGGTCCTCAAGCGCCTTGCCACCGCAGCGGCAGACTGAACCGCCATGCTGACCGGCCAGCGCGTGTGGGTGACCCGTCCGGCAAACCAGGCGCAAACGTTGATTGAAGGTTTGCGCAGCGCCGGCGCGCTGCCGGTCAGCCTGCCCCTGCTGGAGATCGCACCGCCGGTTGACCTGGCCCCGCTGGATGCCGCACTGGCGGAACTGCCGCAGACGGATCTGGTCATCTTTGTCAGCCCCTCTGCGATGGATGCGGTGATGGCACGCTGGCACCAGCCCTGGCCGGCGAAGGTGCCGGTGGCTGTGGTGGGGCCTGGCAGCGAGCGCCGCGCGCTAGAATATGGCATGGCGGACGTGATTGCGCCGGCTCGGCAGTTTGATAGCGAGGGCCTGCTGGCTGAACCCCGTCTGCACACTCTGGCCGGGCGCAAAGTGTTGTTGTTCCGGGGGGACGGTGGGCGGGACATTTTGCCCGCCGGCCTGCGCGAACGCGGTGCGCAGCTGACGCTGGTCAGCGCTTACCGGCGGCTGCCGCCCGCGTTTGACAATGCCCGGCTGGGCGCAGAACTGGATGCTGGCTGCGATGCCGCCGTGGTTTCCAGCTCGGAAGCGGCGCATTACCTTTTTACGCAATTTGAAGCCAGCTACCGCAAGCGGCTACAATCGGTTTTATATTTCACGCCGCACCCGCGGATTGCTGCTGCACTGGCAGAACACGGCGCAACCCGGATTGTCGCCACTGAAGCGGGTGATGCTGGCATCGTGACTTCGCTGTGCCGTTATTTCAACAGGACGCCATGACCCAGGACCAGAACTCTCTGTCGGCCGCGCTGACAACTCATCCCAAACCACCGCGCCGCTTTACCTTGAACCAGCCCGGTGTATGGCTGGCGGTGGTGGCGATCGTCGCTGCTGGCGCCGTTTGGGTACATCAACAGCATGAAGTGGACGGTTTGCGCGCCAAGCTGGCGGAGCAATCCGCCCAGGCCGCCAAGCGTGAACAGGATGCCCAGGCCAGCTACGCCGCCGCCCAGTTGCAACTGCGCACCGTGCAGCAGCAGATTGCCCTCGTTTCGGCCAAAGAGGCAGAGGCGCAGAGCCAGCAATCTTCGCTGGCCAGCATGTACGACACGCTGACCCGCAGTGACACCCAGCGCTCGCTGGCGGATATCGAACAGAACCTGACCTACGCCAGCCAGCAATTGCAGCTCACCGGCAATGTGACGGCCGCGCTGACGGTGCTGGACGCCGCTGACCGCAAGCTGCAAGAACTCAACAAGCCGGAGCTGATCTCCCTGCGCCAGGCGGTCACGCATGACATGGACAAGCTCAAGGCACTGCCGGTGCTCGATACCGTCGGGATTACTGCGCGCCTCAATAGCTTGATTGATGAGCTGGATCAGTTGCCGTTGTCGGTCGATGTGAACCGGGCTCCGGCCGCACCCGCCAGCAACACCGCAGATCGTTCCTGGGCGGGCAGCTTTGGCGCGGAACTGTGGGCCGACATCAAGGCGCTGATCCAGATCCGGCGCATGGATAAACCGGACGCCGCGTTGCTGACACCCGACCAGTCGCTGTTCCTGCGCGAAAACATGAAATTGCGCCTGCTGGATGCGCGTACAGAACTGTTCTCGCACGATGAAAAGGGCTTCAAGGCGGATTTGGCGGCGGTGAATCGTTATCTGGCCCAGTATTTTGATGGCAGCGCCAAGCCGGTACAGAACGCACAGGCCGCGCTCAATGATTTGTCCCGCATTTCCTTTGCCCAGAACCTGCCCTCGCTCGATAGCAGTCTTGCGGCAGTGCGCTCCGCCCGGACGACGGCGGAAAGGGCCAAGCCGTGAGAATTCTGGTCTGGTTGATCGCCCTGTTTGCCCTGGCCGTCGGCGTGACATTGTTCGCCCAGGTGAACACCGGCTACGCGCTGTTGTTTGTGCCGCCGTGGCGGGTGGAAATCTCGCTCAACGTCTTTATCTTGCTGGTGTTGATTACGGTGGCGGTGCTGTATGCCGTGACCCGTCTGGTGCGCGAACTGGGCGGCTTGCCCACGCGCGTCAAGCGTTACCGCGACCGCCAGGCGCAAGACGCCTCCATCAAGCTGGAGCGTGAATCGCGCATTGCCTTTCATGAAGGCCGCTATCAACGCGCAGAACGTCTGGCGGGTGAAGCGTATGCCGCCAGCCGCACTGCCGAAGCCATTGCCGTCAATGGGCTGCTGGCTGCACGTTCTGCCCATGCCATGCGTGATTACGGCAAGCGGGACCGCTACTTTGCCGAACTCAAGCAAAAGCTCACGCCCCAGCATCTGGCGCTGGCCATGACCATGGCGGAGTTGTTCCTTGATGAGCGCCGTTATGCCGATGCCGATAGCGCCATTGCCGAAGCGCGGGCAGTCTCGCCCAAGCTGACCGCTGCCATGCGGCTGGAACTGCGCTTGCGCCAGCGTGAAGACAACCCGCAAGCCGTCTTGCGCTTGTGTGAGCAACTGGCCAAGTCGGACGCGCTGGATGTTGCCCAGGTGGCGCGCATTCGTGCGCAGGCGCTGCTGTCGCTGCTGGCCAGTCACGTGCTGGCAGGACGTGAGTTGAAGAACTGGTGGCTCAAGCTGTCGGCTGAAGACAAAGCCCTGCCGCAGATTACCGCGGCGGCAGTCGATCAGTTCAGTGAGCAAGGCTCGGCGGAGGAAGCACGGGTCATCATTGAAGAGACGCTGGCCCGGCAGTGGTCCAGTGATCTGGTCGAGCGTTACGGCCGGCTGGATTTGCCCGCAGAAGAACGCGTGGGACAATTGCAGCAGGCGGAAGCCTGGCTGGTCGCGCATCCGGAAGACAGCCAGTTGCTGCTGACACTGGGTCGTCTGTGCAGTGCCCGCAGCCTGTGGGGTAAGGCGCTGAACTATCTGGAAGCGTGCCTGGCGGTAGAGAAAACCGCCGTGGCACACGCAGAGCTGGCGGAGTTGCTGGAACGTCTGGATCGTCACGACGATGCCGCCCGGCACTACCGTGCAGCGCTGGAACTTGCGCTGCCACGTTAAGCCCATATTTGCGTTCAACAAAAAACCGCTCTTTTGGGCGGTTTTTTATTGGCCGGCTTGGGATACAGGTTATTGAGTAGCCCGGATGAAGCGCAGCGAGAATCCGGGGTTGCCATGCAGGAAAGCTCCCCGGCCAGTGACTCGACCCCGGATTTTCGCCTGCGGCTTCATCCGGGCGACCTGGAAGGGTTGCCCAACAAAAAAACCGCCCCGAAGGGCGGTCTTTTATTGGGCGGGCAGGTTTAACCGTTCTGCAGCAAATCCGGCGAAATGGAGGCCCGCAAACAGTACTGCACCGCGCCACCACGCAAGCGGCGCTGAATCCACCAGATTGCACCTTTTTTGGTCGAGAGGTCCTGGTCCAGCCCGGTCAGCAACAAACCGGCCAGACGGCCAATGGTGGGCTGGTGGGCGACCAGAATGGTGATGTCGCCCTCTTTGCCTTCCGGCCAGCCAGTCACATCCAGGTAGTCCGCCGGGCCGCGTACATCCGGGTTCAGGCGCGGATCGACCAGAAAATCCGTCGATAAGGCCGTGGCGGTTTGCTGGGCGCGCAAGGCTTCACTGGCAACAATCCGCACAGACTGCTGTGCCAGCCGGGGGGCCAGCCATTGCGCCATCAATCTGGCCTGCACGTGGCCGTGGCGCGTCAGCGCGCGTTTCAGATCAGGCGAACCGTCTTCCGCTTCTGCATGACGCCACAAGATCAAATCCATGGGTTCGCCTTAGTTGCGCTGCTTGGCGGCCAGATCGGCCAGCAAGCCCGCCTGGGCGCTGCGTTTCTTGCCGGTGCGTGCGGTCTTGCGGCGATAGCGGCCATCCGACTGCATTTCCCAGGCTTGGGCATTGTCGACCAGATACGGGCGCAGACCTTCGCGGATGACGCGGCGTTTGACACGCGGGTCCAGGATCGGGAAAGCAATTTCGATCCGGCGGAACAGGTTGCGGCCCATCCAGTCGGCGGACGACAGGTAGAGGTCTTCCACGCCGTCGTTATAGAAGTAGAACACGCGGTGGTGTTCCAGGAAGCGCCCGACAATGGAACGCACCCGGATGTTTTCAGAGATACCCTGAATGCCCGGGCGCAGTGCGCACACGCCGCGCACGATCAGGTGGATGGTGACACCGGCCTGCGAGGCTTCGTACAGCTTTTCGATAATGGTCGGTTCCAGCAAGGCGTTCATCTTGGCGATGATCACTGCCTTGCGGCCCAGGCGCGCGTGGGCAATTTCGCGGTCGATGGCTTTGACCATATTGGGCTGCAGCGTGAACGGCGATTGCCACAACTGGTAATGGTCCCCGGCCAGACCCAGACCGGTCAGCTGCATGAACACGTCGTTCACGTCGCTGGTGATTTCTTCATGCGCGGTCATCAGACCAAAGTCGGTGTACAGCTTGGCCGTGCGCGGGTGGTAGTTACCGGTGCCCACGTGGGCGTAGCGGCGCAGCTTGCCTTCTTCCCGACGCACGATCAGCAGCATCTTGGCATGCGTCTTGTAGCCGTAAACGCCGTACACCACGTGTGCGCCAGCGCGTTCCAGTTTGGCGGCCCAGTTGATGTTGGCTTCTTCATCAAAGCGCGCCATCAGTTCCACCACGGCAGTTACTTCCTTGCCACGGCGGGCGGCTTCCACCAGGGCTTCCATCAGGGCGGAATCAGAACCCGTGCGGTAGACCGTCATCTTGATGGCAATCACCGCCGGGTCCAGCGCGGCTTGCTGCAGCAGATCAATCACCGGCGTGAAGCTTTGGTAGGGGTGATGCAGCAGCACGTCACCGTGGCGGATGGCGGCAAACAGGTCGGTCTGCTTGCGCAGTTCTACCGGTGTGCCGGGCATGAACGGTTCAAACTTCAGATCCGGGCGATCGACCTGATCGGGCACCTGCATCAGGCGCACCAGGTTCACCGGGCCATTGACGCGGTAGACGTCCACGTCTTCCAGGCGGAATTGTTCTTTGAGGAAATCCTGCAGATGCAGCGGGCAGTTGTCCGCCACTTCCAGGCGCACGGCGCTGCCGAACGGACGTTGCGACAATTCGCCTTCCAGCGCGGCGCGCAGGTCTTTCACATCTTCATCGTTATCCACCGACACGTCAGAGTCCCGCGTGACGCGGAACTGGTAGCAACCCTTGGCGCGCATGCCGGCAAAGAGTTCATCGACATGAGCGTGCAGGATGGACGAGAGGAACACAAAGCCGTGTTCCACGCCGCTGACTTCCGATGGCAATTTCACAAAACGGGGCAGAATACGCGGCGCTTGCACAATAGCGATGCCGGAATTACGACCAAAAGCATCCCGGCCTTCCAGCTCAACAATGAAGTTGAGCGACTTGTTCAGCACGCGCGGAAACGGGTGGGATGGGTCCAGTCCGATTGGGGTGAGCACCGGCATCAGTTCGCGGAAGAAGTAATCCCGCACCCATTCACGCTGGGTATCTGTCCACAGCGTCCGGCGGAAAAAGTGGATGCCCTCTGCGGCCAGCGCCGGCAGCATCACCTCGCCAAACACGCGGTACTGGCGTTCAACCAGCTCATGGCTCTCACGCGTGATCCACTCGAAGGCCTGCATGGGCGTGACGCCCTCAGGCAACAGGCGCGTGGCGGAGAGCTTCATGTTCTCCTTGAGCCATGCCATGCGCACTTCGAAAAATTCATCCAGGTTGGATGAAACAATACACAGGAACTTGAGCCGCTCCAGCAGCGGATTGCCCTGGTCTTCCGCTTGCGCCAGAACGCGGCGGTTGAATTCCAGGAGTCCCAGTTCGCGGTTAAGCAACAACTGGTTTTCTGCGGGCTTGTAGATCATGTTCATGGTGTCTGCGTGGCGGTTGATTGATCCGTTATCCCGGCAAGAAACATGCCGGGCGTGCAAGCGGGTGGTGCCTGTCGATCAGCGGCCGTCAGTGGACGGCCGCGTTAGTGCTTAGGGCGAGGGCGGCACAAAACCCTGTACCGCATCTGCGCCACCACCAAAGAAATAGTTTTCCATCTGCTGTTGCAGATACTTGCGTGCGCTTGGGTCTGCCAGATTCAGCCGGTTTTCGTTGATCAGCATGGTCTGATGACGCACCCATGCTTGCCAGGCTTCTTTGGAGACGCTTTCCCACAGGCGTTTTCCCAGATCACCCGGTACTGGCGGAAAATCCAGGCCTTCAGCCTCGCGGCCGAGTTTCACGCAGTTAACGGTTCTGCTCATACTTGCTCTCGCTCAATGACTGTATTGAATGACACCGATATTGCCGCAGCGTGACAAACCCGTGCTATCAGGCAAAAACAATAGCCGGTACGCCACGTTACTGAATTTTCGGGTAAGCCTGCCAGTATACACCGCATGCCTGACAGGTTTGACGCTTTGGGCGCGCGGGCGGTCTGACATGTCGATGGAACAATCCATGCTGCATAATCGTCTGAGAACCTGTTCACCCCACTTTGATGCAGGTATGTGCTCATGAACGACTGGCCCTACCCCTTTTTGTTTGCCCACCGTGGCGGCGGCCGCCTGGCCCCGGAAAACACGCTGGCCGGCATGATGAAAGCTGCCGAATACGGTTATGGCGCGGTGGAGTTCGACGTCAAACTCACCGCGGACAATGTCTGCGTGCTGTTGCATGACGACACGCTGGAGCGCACCACCGATGGCCACGGCCCCATGGCCAGCAAGCGTTTTGCCCAATTGCAGGATATCGACGCCGGTCGCTGGAAAGGTGAAGAGTTTGCCGGCGAACCCATCCCGGCATTCAGTGACGTGGGTTTGTACTGTGTACGTAACCAGTTGCTGGCCAATGTGGAAATCAAACCCTGCCCTGGGCGGGAGGTCGACACCGGCAAGCTGGTGGCGCGGGACGCTGCACTGTTCTGGCAAGGTGAAGCCGTGCCGCCGCTATTGTCCTCTTTCTCTTACGAAGCACTCCAGGCCGCCGTGACCGCCGCCCCGTGGTTGCCGGTTGGCTGGCTGATTGATCACTGGCACGAGGACTGGCAAGCACGCTTGCAGACGCTGGAAGCGGTGTCTTTGCATTGCAACCACAAACTACTGACCGCTGCGCGGGTCGATGCGGTGCGCGAGGCGGGGTATCACGTACTGGCGTACACGGTGAACGATGTGGCGCGGGCGCGGGAACTCAAGGGCTGGGGGGTGAGTGGGGTGTTTACGGATGAGTTGGGGGTGATGCGGGATGAGGGCGTTTTAGGGGAGGGATGAGGGCGCAGGGGGATTGGGGGCTGTGGCACAATCCATCTTAGCGTCTTTCAAAATAGATAGGGAGTGCCACTTCGTAGCCCGGATTAAGGTCGTCAGGCCGGGGTGGCGGACCTGGTTTATATTGTTGTGCGTGTTAGCGCCTTTGGCGCGGGGCTGAAAGGCGTTTACAAACCCGGGGGTGCCCGGGAGCACGGCACTTTTCTTTGGGTCGCCAAAGAAAAGTACCCAAAAGAAAGGCGACCCCAGCCTGGCGGCCCTCCGGGCTGCCCTCGGTTGGTCGGGAGCCTAAGGTCTCCCTCCACGCCCTCGGCGCTGGGCTTTGATGGGGGAGGAAAGTCAAAGGCAACTCCAACACCAAAGGCTACCCCAACCCCAACCCCAACCCCGCAAACCGTCTGCTCGCAAGAGTGGGTTGCCCTGCCCACCACTTCGTCATTCCCGCGCAGGCGGGAATCCAGTGGGCCGCCGTAGGTGGCCTTTGCAATGCAGGCCAGTAGCCCTGTAGCCCGGATGAAGCGCAGCGAGAATCCGGGACCGCCATGCATGCAAAAACACCCGCACCCTCAATACACAAACCGGTAGCGCATCTCACCCAGATTCAGTTCATCCAGAATCGCTTCTGCCCGCTCTTTGGCATTACGTGGGCGCTGGCCGGATTTACTGGCGATGATCAACTCGTTCTTCATCGAGTGCTCCCAGCCCACCAGTTCCGTCACCGTCACCTGGTAGCCATGCGCTTCCAGCAACAGGCAGCGCAGGACGTTGGTGATCTGGCTGCCAAACTCGCGGGTGTGGATGGGGTGGCGCCAGATTTCAGACAGCGGCGTTTTGCCAAAGGATTGGTTCTTTAGCTTGCGCAGGTGCGAGGCCACTTCGGCCTGGCAGCACGGCACCAGCACGATATGGTGCGCGTCTTTTTCCAGGGCAAAGCGGATGGCGTCGTCCGTGGCGGTGTCACAAGCGTGCAGCGCGGTGACCACGTCGATCTGTTCGGGCAGGGCGCTGGAGGTGATGGATTGCTCGACCGTTTCATGCAGAAAAGACATCCGGCCAAAGCCCAGTCGGTCAGCCAGTTCGCGGGAGCCATCTACCAGTTCCTGGCGGGTTTCAATGCCGTAGATCTGACCGGCGTCGCGCGCTTTGAAAAACAGGTCGTACAGGATAAAGCCCAGGTAAGACTTGCCCGCGCCGTGATCCACCAGTGACACGTCCGGATGACGGTTCAGCACTTCGGTCAGCAGCGGCTCAATAAAGTTGTACAGGTGGTAAATCTGCTTGAGCTTGCGGCGGCTGTCCTGATTGAGTTTGCCGTCACGGGTCAGGATATGCAGTTGTTTAAGCAATTCGACCGACTGGCCGGGGCGGATTTCAGGGGTGTTGTTCACGGGCGATCTCTTTACGGACAGAAAAACCGGCGTCGGGCTGGTTTGTCCGGGGTAACGGGTACTGGGGCAGCTGGATTAGCCTGAATTATAAAGGATTTATGCCTTGTTCCGCAGGGTAGGCCGGGGGCCGGATAACCGTTGGTCGATTCGTAAGCAAAAACATGATATTTGATTTCAATCATGATTTTGTGCGTGTATAAACTTACAGACTGGAGAGCAGTGTCAGGCTGTCCGGTTCTGGAGTCACACTGAATGAATGCACAATCCACCCTGTTCATGTCGGCCGCTGCCGCCGCCAGCCCGGTGTCGCGTCTCAAGCTGGCGGACCTGATGGCTTCGCTCAGCTATGCGCTGGACATCACCGAAGGCCAGCCAGAAGGCCATTGTGTCCGCTGCTGCTGGATTGGCCTCAATATCGCCCGGGAACTGGGGGTGAGCGAGCGGGAGCAGTGGGATCTCTACTACACCCTGCTGCTCAAGGATCTGGGCTGTAGCAGCAACGCGGCGCGCATCTGCCAGCTTTACCTCACAGACGATCTGGGCTTCAAGCAAAGCTTCAAACTGGTGGGCTCTGGCCTGCCGGAAATCCTCGGGTTTGTGTTCAGCCACACGGGTCGCAACGCGCGCTGGCGCGAACGCCTGCAAGCCATCATGAATGTGCTCAAGAACGGCGGCGAGATGTCGCAGGAGTTGATCCAGACCCGCTGTGACCGGGGCGCGGAAATCGCGCGGCGCCTGCGTTTCAACGAATCCGTGGCGGCCGGTATCCGCTCGCTGGACGAGCATTGGGATGGTTCCGGTCGACCAGCGCACCTCAAGGGCGAGGATATCCCGCTGGCCGCGCGAATTGCCTTGCTGGCCCAGGTGATTGATGTGTTTCATTTTTCCGGCGGGCGCGGGGCGGCCATCAACGAGGTGCGCAATCGCGCCGGCAAATGGTTTGACCCGGAACTGTGCCGCGCGTTTGAGTCCATCGCGGCGGATGCCCTGTTCTGGCAAATGCTGGAGTCTGACCAGATTACCAAAGCGGTGCTGGCGCTGGAGCCGGCGCAGTACGCCGTGCCGCTGGATGACGATTACCTGGATGATATTGCCGAAGCGTTTGGCGAGGTGGTGGATTCCAAGAGCCCGTTTACCGCTGGCCACAGCCAGCGGGTTGGCCTGTATACCGATGCCATTGCGGCCGCGCTGGATATCCCGGAGCCACGCCGGCGCTGGCTGCGGCGCGCCGCGTTGCTGCATGATGTGGGTAAGCTGGGTGTCAGCAACTCCATTCTGGATAAACCCGGCAAGCTGGACGATGAAGAATGGGAAGCCGTGAAGATGCACGCCAGCTATACCGAGGCCATCCTTTCGCGCATTTCTTCGTTCCGCGAACTGGCGCGCATGGCCGCAGCGCATCACGAACGGCTGGATGGTTCAGGTTACCCGCGCGGGCTCAAGGGTGAAGCCATTACGCTGGAAACCCGCATTGTGACCACGGCCGATATTTTTGACGCCATCAGTGCAGAACGCCCCTACCACCCGGCCATGTCGGTGGATGAAACGCTGGCGATCATGAAAAAGAGTGTCGGCACCGCTATCGATCCGCGCTGTTTTGAGGCGCTGTGCCGCGTGGCGGAAGTCACCCTGCCGGGCTGATCAAGCGGTCGGCCAGTTGCGCCAGCAAGGCGGCGTCGGGCGGGTTGCTGGCACAGAGCGCCCGTTTGGCTTTCGGGCTCAGCCGTTTGGTGGCGTATTCCTGCCGCGAGGCCTCGGCCCGATCCGCACAACACAGCACGGCCATCAGGCGTACCGGTGGATTGGCGCGGGTATAACGCGCGCCTTTGCCGCTGGCATGGGCGACGTATCGCGCTGCCACGTCATTGCTGATGCCGGTGTACAAGCTGCCATTGCGGCATTCAATCAGATAAACAAACCAGGGCGTGGTGACGCCTTCGGCAACGGGCTGCATAAAAGGGTTTGCGTGCGCGCGTAAACGCGCCAATATTCGGGGCTCTGATCATCACATAAAGCTGGGGCCGCTGCATGTCCAAGTCCCGTATGAATCTCACCACCGGTCCGGTGGGGCGGACACTGTTTTTGTTCTCGCTCCCGGTGCTGGGCAGCAACGTGCTGCAATCGCTCAATGCCTCCATTAACTCCATGTGGGTCGGGCATTACCTGGGCGAAGCCGCGCTGACGGCGACCTCCAACGCCAATATCGTGTTGTTCTTTTTGCTGGGCGTGGTATTCGGGCTGTCCATGGCCAATACCATCCTGGTCGGCCAGGCGGTCGGGGCGCGCAATATGGATCAGGCCCGCCGCGTCGTCGGCACCAGTGCGACCTTCTTTGTGGTGGTGTCCGTGTTGCTGGCGCTGGCCGGGGTCATCCTGACGCCGCATATTCTGGATGCCATGGGCACGCCAGCGGACGCGCGCCCCTACGCGGTGGCGTATTTGCGGGTGATCTTCATCGCCGTGCCGTTCATGTATCTGTACAACGTCATGATGATGACACTGCGTGGAACCGGTGACTCGCGTACGCCGTTCTGGTTCATGCTGCTCTCGGCGGTGACGGACATCATTCTTAACCCGATCCTGATCTTTGGCTGGGGTCCGTTTCCCAAAATGGGTATTGCCGGCTCGGCCACGGCCACGCTGATTGCACAAAGCGGCAGCCTGATCGCCATGATGTGGTTTCTCAAGCGCCGCAAATATTTTCTGTTGCTGGGGCGGCATGAACTGCATTACCTCAAGCCGGACCCGGCCATCTTGCGCGCGCTGATCTTCAAGGGCCTGCCGATGGGGTTGCAGATGCTGGTGATTGCGTCTTCCGCCATTGTCATGATCAGTCTGGTGAATGCGCACGGCTCGACGGTGACCGCCGCGTATGGTGTGGCCTCGCAACTGTGGAACTACATCCAGATGCCTGCGCTGGCGCTGGGCGCGGGCGTGTCCTCCATGGTGGCGCAGAACGTCGGTGCGGGGCTGTGGGACCGGGTATCGCGGATTACGCGGGTCGGTGTGCTGTTCAATTTTCTGATGACGGGTGCGCTGGTCACGCTGTTATTGCTGCTGGACCACCTGGTACTGGGCCTGTTCTTGCCTGATGACGCCACGGCCATGGGTGTGGCCCGCCATATCGACTGGATTGTCTCCTGGTCGTTCATTCTGTTCGGTGTGACCATTGTGCTGTTTGCCACTGTGCGCGCCACTGGCGCGGTGGTGGCGCCGCTGGTGATTCTGATCATTGCCATGTGGCTGACGCGGCTGCCGTTTGCCTCCCTGATGAGCACCCACATGGGCCAGGAAGCCATCTGGTGGAGTTTCCCGGTGGGCTCGGTGGTCTCGCTCACCCTGGCCTTGTTGTACTACCGTTTTGGTGGCTGGCGTCGCGCGCGTATGGTGGTGCCATCCACCCCGGCCGCAGGCGAGGCAGTGGTGGCCAAATGAGCAAACTGCGGTATCTGACGGGATATCCGGCGGAGCTGGTAGCACGGGTGGAGCGTTTGCTCGATAGCGGTGAGCTGGGCCCGTGGTTGAGCCAGCGTTACCCGGACAGGAACGAAATCCAGACCGATAAAGCGCTGTACGACTATGTGACTGACTTGAAACAGCGGTATCTGAAAAACGCGCCGCAGCCAGCGCGGGTGCAGTATGACAACCAGCTTGATCTGATTGGCGGCACGCTGGGGACCAATACCTTTGCCTCACGCGTGCAGGGCGGCAAACTCAAGCGCAAGAACGAGATCCGCATCGCCACCCTCTTTCGCGAAACGCCGCCCGAGTTTCTGAACATGATCGTGGTGCATGAACTGGCGCACCTGAAAGAGAAAGACCACAACAAGGCCTTTTACCAGATGTGCTGCCACATGCAGCCGGATTATCACCAACTGGAATTTGACCTGCGCGTCTGGCTGACGCTGCGGGCGGCGGGTTAAGCCGGATCAACCGCCGCTGACCAACAAAAAAGCCCGGTTCGCACCGGGCTTTTTTCAACATCCTGGATCAGCGTGGTGAACGCTTAGTCCTTCGGGTTGATGTTGTTGATGACGTACTTCACGCCCGGCACCTTTTCAGCGATCTGGCCGGCTTCGGCCATTTGTTCGCCGTGATCCACGGTACCGTCGATAGAGACTTCGGCTTTCTTGGCGGTCACAACCAGGTTGAACGGCTTCAGGTTAGCGTCAGCGTCCAGAGCAGCCTTGACCGCAGCAGCCAGTTGCTCGTCGGTCGGTGCAGCAGCGGCGGCAGCATCAGCAGCCATGGCGGCAGTTGCGGTGAAAGAGGTGCCAACAACCAGGGCGGCAGCGATCAGTGTACGTGCGAGCAGTTTGTTCATTTCTTTTTCCTTGTCACAAGACCGGATGAATAAGAGCAGTTGAAAACGGATCGGCGTGCGCTTAACGCGCGCAGGGAATTCCGACTCAGGCGGAAATGTATGAATCAATCATTGCGATTTCATGACAACTCTCCGCAAACCGGAAATAAAACGATGGACGTCCTCAAGAATGAACAGGGCTTGATCTGCCGCAAAGCCTTCACTGGCAAGGGTTAGCGGCACGCCAGCATAAAAAAAACAGCGGCCAGGGCCGCTGTTTCAGAACAAACGCTACAAAGTGTTATTTTGCGGTAGTTCAGTTGGTCTGCATCACGTTGATGTGGTTGGTTACGCCAGTCACACCACTCACGCTTTTTGCGATCTCTGCGGCTTTGTCAGCCTGACCTTGTTCCTGAACGGAGCCAAAGAGCGTGACGTTGCCACTGCTTTCCCGTACGCCCAGGTTAAACGTGCGCAACGTGGCATCCTTGCTCAGTGCAGCCTTCACTTGTCCCGCCAGCGAGTCCGCCGTCTGCAGATGATTCACCACGCTTTTCACGCCCGGCACCTTGCTGACGGTATCGGCAATCTTGTCAGACTGATCTTTGTTGGCCACCCACCCGTTGAGCGTGATGACGCCCTTCTTGTTGCTGACCTTGACCTTGGAGGCACCCAGTGAAGGGTCAGCTTTCAGCGCCTGCTTCACCTGTTTGGTGACAGAGGGCGCGGCGGTGGCGGTGGGTGCGCCTTGCGGTGTGTCGCCATCCGCGCACGCGATACCGGATACGGCGCTCAAGCCCAGTGCCAGGGTAATGAAAAGCGTGGAACGCAGCAGTAGTTGTTTCAACATTTTTGGTTTCCTTATGAGACTGTGAGACCCGAACGAAAGTTGGTTTTATGGGCGCGATCCCTCCAGAACGGCAGTCAATACATTGATCACTCCCAAAGTATGCATAGAGCATCCCGCCGGGCAGGCAAACCCCTTTGTGGTGTCAGCGGCGCACGGACAAAAAAACAGCGGCCTGAGCCGCTGTTTTTTGCATGGCGGTAAACCGCCGTCTGCGGATACGTCCGATCAGTGCGGGTGAGCCACGTTGATCAGGTTCTTCACCGAGGTCACACCGCTGACACCCTTGGCGATGGTTTCGGCTTTTTCAGAGTCTTCCTGTTCTTGCACAGAGCCGAACAGAGTCACTTCGCCGTTGTTTTCCTTCACGCCCAGATTAAAGGCATGCAGGGTGGCATCCTTGTTCAGGGCGGCTTTGACCTGGCCGGTCAGCGAGTCAGCGGTGATGATGTGGTTCACCACGCTCTTCACGCCATCGACCTTGCCAGCGGCATCAGCAATTGCTGCAGCCTGATCCTTGGTGGCGGCGGAACCGGTCAGGGTGATCACACCTTTCTTGTTCTTGACCTTGACTTTGGATGCGCCCAGGGCCGGGTCTTTCAGCGCCTTTTTGACCTGGGTGGTCACAGACGGCTTGGCGGTACTCGCTGCGGTAGCAGCCTCGCCATTTTCGCCATTGGCGCCATCAGCCCATGCGGAAGTAGCGGTGACGCCAAAGCCCAGACCCAATGCCAGTGCCAGTGTGGTGCGCACAAGAAGCTGTTTCATTCTTATTCCCTCTCATTGGAAGATCATTGTGGTGGCCAGGGCCCGATTCATGTGGTTTGGCGGGCAAACTTTTATCGAGCCCAGACTTATGCATAGGACATGTTACTGACACGTCAAACTTATTTAATGCCCCATAGGTGAGGGACGGCAGTCATCCTTTTGACAGCCTGGAAAAAGTTAACAAAAAAGGCTGCCCTGATCAGGACAGCCTTTTTCTCCATATCAACAGCCACCAACAGCTTAGTTGCGCGTGGTTTTTACTTTGTAGCGGTAACCCAGCCACATGATGAACAACCACGCCGGCACCAGATAAGCCGAGACATCCAGCCCGGGTGTGAACAGCAAAATACCCAGAATCATCAGCATGAAGGCCAGACAGATCCAGTTACTGAGCGGAAACCAGAACGAGCGGAACACAATGGTCTCGCCTTGAGCATCCATCGCCCGGCGGAACTTGATATGCGTCAGGCTGATCAGCGCCCAGTTAATGACCAGCGCCGCAACGACCAGGGCCATCAGCACATCCAGCGCGCGCGCGGGGATCACGTAATTGACGATCACACAGGTAAAGGTGGCCAGCGCAGACAGCAAGATCGCCGCCACCGGTACGCCGCGCCGGTTCACCTTAAGCAGTGAACGCGGCGCATTGCCTTGTTCTGCCAGGCCGTACAGCATGCGGCTGTTGGCGTAAACGCTGCTGTTGTAGACCGAGAGCGCGGCGGTGAGCACCACAATATTGAGAATATTGGCGGTCAGCCCTTCACCAATCTGCGAGAAGATCATCACAAACGGGCTACCGCCAGCCGCCACCTTGCTCCACGGGTAGAGCGACAGCAGCACAGTCAGCGCGCCAATGTAAAAGATCAGAATCCGGTAGATCACCTGGTTGACGGCCTTGGGGATGCTCTTGCGCGGGTCTGCTGCTTCTGCGGCGGTAATGCCGATCAGCTCCAGCCCGCCGAAAGAGAACATGATCACCGCCAGCATCATGAAGAGGCCGCCAAAGCCATGCGGGAAGAAGCCGCCATCGTTCCACAGATTGCTGAAACTGGCCTGCGGGCCACCGTGACCACTCAGCAACAGGTAGCCGCCGAACACAATCATGGCAATCACGGCGACCACTTTGATGATGGCAAACCAGAACTCCATCTCGCCAAACAGTTTGACGTTGGCCAGGTTGACCGCGTTGATCGCCAGAAAGAACACCAGTGCCGACACCCAGGTGGGAATATCCGGCCGCCAGAATTCAATGTATTTCCCGACCGCCGTGAGTTCCGCCATGCTGACCAGCACATACAGTACCCAGTAGTTCCAGCCAGACAAAAAGCCGGCAAAGTCGCCCCAGTACTTATAGGCAAAGTGGCTGAACGTGCCGGCCACGGGCTCTTGCGCCACCATTTCGCCCAGTTGGCGCATGATCAGAAACGCAATAAATCCGCCAATGGCATAACCCAGAATCATGGAGGGGCCAGCGGCCTTAAGTACACCGGCCGAACCCAGAAACAGCCCGGTGCCAATAGCCCCGCCCAGCGCAATCAACTGGATATGACGATTTTTCAGGCCACGCTTGAGGCCATCTTGTTGAGTGGATGTATCCAAAACAGGTTTCCTGCAAATCCGGTGTAGCACCGGCTCAATCAAATAATCAATCAAACAAACACATCAAAGGCGACAAATCGCAACAAAAAAACACGGCCAGGCAAACACCTGGCCGGCTTTGACTTTGGCACGCAGCCAGTGCTGCCTCAAGTCGGGATATCGATTATCTACCGTGTTTCTAGCGGTTATTGTGAGACTGCCATGACCTTGATCAAGACTTGCCCATCCACATCCACAGTCATACCCGGTCGAATCTTGTTGGTCTTGCGCAGTTCCTGCACACCATCGACCTTGACTACGCCGCTGGCGACCAGCGCCTTGCCAGCGCCGCCGCTATCGACCACTCCGGCGATTTTCAGTAAATCATTCAGCGCGATGTATTCGCTATCGATCTCGACTTCGAGCATGTGCATGGGGTGGCCCGCAAAAAAAGAATGTTAACAGCCCAGGCCGACCGCAGGCGCGCTGCCGGGCCGACTGTCCGGGGGATAAATCACGTTTCAGACCGGCTGGGCCAGGATCGACATGGCCACGGCTTCTGCCACTTTGATGCCATCCACACCCGCCGACATAATGCCGCCGGCGTAACCTGCACCTTCGCCCGCCGGGTACAAGCCGCGCGTGTTCAGGCTTTGCAGCGATTCATTGTCACGGCGGATACGCACCGGGGAAGAGGTCCGGGTTTCCACGCCCGTGAGCACGGCGTCATGCATATCAAAACCCTTGATCTGGCGGCCAAAGGCCGGCAGGGCTTCGCGGATGGCGCTAATGGCAAAGTCCGGCAGCACGGTATCCAGATTGGTCAGATGCACGCCCGGCGTGTACGAAGGTTGCACACTGCCAAAGTCTTTGGAGGGCTTGTTGGCAATAAAGTCGCCCACCAGTTGGCCCGGCGCGCTGTAATTGCTGCCGCCCAGCACATAGGCGGCGGATTCGAGCTTGCGCTGGAATTCCACACCCGCCAGCACGTGGCCGGGGTAGTCCCGTTCCGGACTGATATCGACCACAATGCCGGCGTTGGCATTGCGCTCGTTACGTGAATACTGGCTCATACCATTGGTGACCACGCGGCCAGGCTCAGATGCTGCCGCCACCACGGTGCCGCCCGGGCACATACAGAAGCTGTACACCGCACGGCCGTTGCTGGCGTGATGCACCAGCTTGTAATCCGCCGCGCCCAGGATCGGGTGGCCGGCGTTGGGGCCAAAGCGGGCGTTGTCGATCAGGGATTGCGGGTGCTCGATCCGGAAACCCACGCTGAACGGTTTGGCTTCCATATACACATTGCGATCAAACAGCACCTGGAACGTGTCGCGCGCGGAGTGGCCCAGAGCCAGCACCACGTGATCGGTCTCGATGATCTCGCCCGTCTGGGTCTTTACGCCGCGCACCTGCTGGTTGCCGTCGGTGGTTTTTTCCACGATCAGATCATCCATGCGGGTCTGGAAGCGGATTTCCCCGCCCAGCTCAATGATCTTCTCCCGCATGGTTTCCACCATGCCCACGAGGCGGAACGTGCCAATGTGCGGCTTGGATACGTAGAGGATTTCTTCCGGTGCGCCGGCCAGTACAAACTCGTGCAGCACTTTGTCACCGTGGTGGCGATGATCCTTGATCCGGCTATAGAGCTTGCCGTCAGAGAACGTGCCCGCGCCGCCTTCGCCAAACTGCACGTTGGATTCCGGATTCAGCTCACGCTTGCGCCACAGCCCCCACGTATCTTTGGTGCGTTCACGCACGGCCTTGCCGCGCTCCAGCACAATGGGTTTGAAGCCGGTCTGCGCCAGGATCAGCGCGGCAAACAGGCCACAGGGCCCCAGACCCACCACCACCGGGCGATGTTTGAGATTGTCTGGCGCAAAGCCAACGGGTTTGTAACTGGTATCCGGCGTGACGCTGACTTTGGTGTCGTTCTTGAAGCGCTTGAGTAGCGCGGCCTCGTTGCGGACTTCTACATCCACCGTGTAGATCAGCAGGATGTTGGCTTTTTTGCGGGCGTCGTAGCTGCGCAGGTAAATGGAATGGCTGATCAGATCATCGGCCTTGATCCCCAACCGGGCCACGATGGCGGCGGGGAGTTCTTCTGGCGTGTGATCCAGGGGCAGTTTGATTTCATTCAGTCGCAGCATACGGTTCTATCCAGACAAAAGTGGCGGCCAGCGCAGCCGCAAACCCGCGATTGTACCGGATGCCGCGCCCACGCCGGGTTTGGGGCGACACGCGCGACTGGCCTGGTATTTGTCACGCTCGTCACACGTGGCCCGCATAGAACTTTGACGCAACTCTATGGCCCATTATGATCTTTTGTATCAAGCGGCCTTTAGAACATTGAAAAAGGGGAAACCATGCTGCGTCTGATCGGCAATATTCTGTGGTTTGTACTGGGTGGCGTCTGGATGGCGCTGGGCTGGTGGCTGGCCGGCCTGATCATGTTGATCACCATTGTTGGTATTCCGTGGGCCAAAGCCTGCTTTGTGATTGGCGGCTTTGCGCTGTGGCCCTTTGGCCGGGAAGCCGTCAGCCGGCGGGATGTGAACGGCCGGCACGATATCGGCACCGGCGCGCTGGGTTTTCTGGGCAACGTGATCTGGTTTGTCTTTGGCGGCTGGTGGCTGGCCATTGGTCACGTGGTGTGTGCGGCGGCCAACTTCATCACCATCATCGGCATTCCGTTTGGTATTCAACACCTGAAACTGGCGCTGATTGCACTGGCCCCTATCGGCCAGACCGTGGTGGAGAAAGACCGCATGTTCTCCATGCGCGGCTAGATCATCCTCTGCCGCCAGGCGGTGTCATAAACGGGCGCGCTGCACGACTCTAACGGTATCGAACACCCACAGAGGTTTGCCATGCGCCCGTTACCTTTTCCATTGATCCACCTGCTCGCCAGTCTTGCGCTGGCGCTGTTGCCCGCCAGCCAGGCTCTGGCGGCTGCCTGCCAGGCGCAAAGCGGCACCCACCGCGCCGCGCTGGTGCAACTGTTCACCTCTGAAGGCTGTTCAGATTGCCCGCCCGCCGACACGCGCCTGAATGCGCTGAACAGCGCTACCAGCGCCCAAAGCGGCCCCATCGTGCCGTTGGCGTTCCACGTGAACTATTGGGACGACCAGGGCTGGCGAGACCTGTTTGCTGATCCTGCCTATGGCGAGCTGCAAGAATGGATGGTCCACGCCACCGGCGGCCGCGTGGTCTATACGCCCCATTTCTTCATCAACGGCACGCCCCTGCTGGACTGGCGCAGCCGGCTGGACGCGTTGATGAACCAGAACACCAGCCAGAGTGCCCCCGCTGGCCTGTACGTCAGCGCTACTCCGCAACCCGGTAACCGGCTGGCGATCTCGGCCAAAGCCAGTGGCCTGAAGCCAGACGCCAACCTGCAACTGCGGGTGGCTGTGGCGGAAAGCGGCCTGGTCTCGCACGTGATTGCCGGAGAAAACAGCGGCGCCACCCTCACCCACGCCCACGTCGTCCGCGCCATGACCCCGGCGCTACCCGTTCATGCAGACGGCGCAGTACAAACCACGCTGGCCGTGCCGGCATCTACTGGTAAACAAGTGCGTGTGGTGGCGTGGCTGCAAAACCCGCAAACGGCAGAGGTTATCCAGGCCGTCAGTACGGCGGATTGCGCGCGTTGATCCAGCATGCGGGGGTCAGGAGCAGCCCGGATGAAGCGCGCCCCTTGGTGGGTGCCCCCACCAAGTTGCCGGAAATTGCAGGAGCTAGTGGCCGTGGGGCGGCGAGAATCCGGGGTTGCGCCGCCAGCAGATTCTTGCCCGCACCGCCACCCCGGATTCCCGGCCCCTTGGGCCTTCGTCCGGGCTACGGTAAACGCGCTCATTTGCCCTTGGGCTTGTTCAACGCCGCTGCGGCCTGAAACAACGCTTTTAAACCTGCCTCATCCAGCGTTGCATCTTGCTTGAAATCAATCGCCCGCCGCGCATTACCTTCCAGGCTGGCATTGAACAACTGCTTGGGGTCTGCCACCGTCGCGCCCTTGGGGAAAGTCAGCTTCACCGCCGCTTTGTAGGATTCCCCGGTGCAGATGATGCCGTTGTGCTCCCACACCGGCACGCCCCACTTCCAGGTTTCGACCACGTCCGGAATGGCTTCATGCATCAGCGCACGCAGCCTGGCCAAAGTCTCACCACGCCAGTCGTTCAGTTCCGCAATGCGTTCGTCGATCAGGATGGGAGCCGGCCGGTTCGGGTCACCGCTGGTTTTGTGCATGGGTTTCGCCTCAGTGATTTATGTAGGGTGGATTCGGAGCGTAGCGACAATCCACCATCGCAGCAGTATCCATCATTGCAAAGGTGGGTTGCTTCGCGAACCCACCCTACGGTCATTCACCAAACATACCATCGATCTCCCCGCCTTCGCCTGCCCAATTCTCCGGCAGCAGCCCCGCCGCAACATACCGATGAAACGTCGAATACGGCCAATCCACCACGCGCTGGACATACCCATGCTTGACCGGGTTGAAATGGATATAGGCCACGTGCCGGGCAAAGTCTTCTTCATCCCGGACCGTATGCTCCCAATACCGGCGCTGCCAGATACCTCGCTCCCCACGTGCCTGTGCGGTTGAGGTGACAAATTCTGTATGGGGTAGCGCACGAGAAAACAGCAATTTGATTAACCGCCAGCGCAAAGGGTAATCCGCATCGCCTTCAGGCAAGGTCCAGATGCAATGCATGTGTTCAGGCAAAACCACCCAGGCATCGATCAGGAATGGATGTGTGCGTTTCACGGTTTGAACGGCTGAGCGCAGCTTGTCGATATGCCAAATCAGTAAGTTTTCTTTGCGATTTGTCAAAGCGACCGTGAAGAAATAGCTGCCCCCATCAACGAAACTGCGGCGATAGCGCGACATTGATTAGTGTCTGCTTACGTAGAAACATACACCGTAGTATGTTTGGAGAGTTGGCGCCTTGTTTTGGTGCGGAGATGAGGTGAGTGCCAATACAACCCGAGTGGGTGAAGTCAGAGTACAGCGATATTCTATCTTTTCGTATGGCAAAGAGAGGCGCCACGCTGACTTCAAGTTCGTTCTCTATTTTTTAGTAACGATAGTAGGTTTTATGGTGATTTTTACAAAATGAAAGCAAAAAATAAACTCAAAGATCCGTTTCCTATAGAAACGCTTAACAGAATTAATTTAGGTCACGCAGATGGACATCGCGATAACAACATTGAAAATGTTTTTATCAAAACCAGGTCTATAGATCAATTTTGTTTAGACAAACATTCAATTGTCGTTGGTTCATTTGGATCTGGGAAAAGCACCTTATTCAAATTACTTAAAAATAAAAGCGATCTTATAGGTGATTTTGAGAATGAAATTATCGTCCCAATAGAAGAGCAGATCCAATTCGAAGAATTGAGAAAAATAGCTGGGCAATATTTTTCAGGTGTTAGTAGTCGGGTTTTATATCAATTAATATGGAAGTTTCAGATTGTACGAGCAATTAGCTCTCATGTCTCAAGTTTGGAGGATTTCCCCTGCAGCAAAGACGAGGTTCAGGTTAGAGATTTTCTCTACCAAATTGGTGGAGATGTAGACGTCTCTCTAACTCAGGTAATGAGAAATTTGTTATCTACCATTTCTTTTAAAATAAAAGCAAAGATAAGTTCGACGCCTATCGAAATAGAAGCGGGAAAAGAAGTCCATCAGAAGAAACAAACTGTTGAAATTAATTTGGACAAAATTATATCCAGTTTGGAACGATCTTTAAAAGGCAGAGAAGTTAAAAGCGCATTGGTTATTATTGATAAACTGGATAAATTCGTAACGCATGAGGATTATAAAACTCAACGCGAATTTATCGAATCTCTCCTAGAAGTTGAAGATGACCTTCAATCTGTTGGTTTTATTAGATTCAAAATATTTTTGCGTAGTGATTTGCATGACAGACTGAACCTTTCTTCTTTAGGACCGGATAAAGTTGCAGATAATACCCTGGTCTTGAAATGGAGTTCATCGGAGATTCAATCATTCATCGCAAAAAGGTTATTCTGCGCTCTCTGTGAGACAGATGCTTGGGAGACGCAGCAAATAGCCGAGTCTATTGATTTAACGGAAACAGAATTGAGATGGTATGAGCGTGTCCTTGCGACGCGAAAGAAAGAAGGTGTTTTTTATAATTTTGCTATCCTCTGGAGAAAATTATTTGGAAAGAAGCGTTCAATTTCTCTATTTGAAACATTTGATAAAAGCATAATTTCGTTGTTGTTTGAAAAAAAATTAAAGCATAAGAACTCCAAGGGTGAAGAAGTTGGCATCGATTGCCATGAATTTTTTAGTACACATTTTCTGGATGGAAATAATTCATGCACCCCTAGGCAAGTTCTAATATTTCTGAAGAAATTGATCGCTGAGACTGCTCATTATTACACAGAAAATCCCGATTTGAACGTGCACACGCGCCGAGTTAGTGTTGGTTGGGGGTGGGAGATTTTTAGTTCGGACTTGGTATATTCTTCTTATATACAAGCCAAAGAAGATTATATCAAGCATGTTGCAAAGCTTGACGAAAAATGGACTTCTTCATTTAATGATTTTTTAACAAAAATTAAAAACAAGAATTCATTTTATTATAAGTGGGTATCTCAAAATGTGAATTTTCCAGAGAAGGATATGGAAGCCGGATTTTTGGCATTTCTTCAGGTGATTGGTTTTTTTGAAACAATAGAAAGCAATAGAGATATAAAGAAGAGAAAATATAAAATCCCTATTCTCTATAAAGAAGCATGATGTATAAGAAATAAGGGCTTCTAGTGCTAGAAGCCCTTATTAACTAAAGAACAGATTGGTTTCAAGCAAGAATTATCAGTTGTACCCCAAATTCGGCGCCAAATCCCGTTCCGCTTGCTCAACAGAAACCCCACGCCGCGCCGCATAGTCCTCGACCTGATCCTTGGCAATCTTCCCCACCGCAAAGTACTGCGCCTGCGGGTGGCTGAAGTAGAAACCGCTCACCGCAGCCGTGGGTAGCATGGCGTAGCCTTCGGTCAGGGTCATGCCGATGCTGTTGGCGTCCAGTACGCGGAACAGGTCGGTTTTGGTGGTGTGGTCCGGGCAGGCGGGGTAGCCGGGGGCGGGGCGGATGCCGGTGTATTTCTCGTCCGTCAGTTCATCCACGCTCAGGGTTTCGTCCGGTACGTAGCCCCAGATTTCCTTGCGGACCTTGCGGTGCATGTATTCGGCAAAGCCTTCGGCAAAGCGGTCGGCCAGGGCTTTCACCATGATGGCGCTGTAGTCGTCGTTGGCGTCTTCAAAGCGCTTCACGTGCGGTTCAATGTTCAGGCCGCCGGTCACGGCAAAGGCGCCAATGTAGTCGGTCTTGCCGCTCTCTTTGGGGGCAGTGAAGTCGGCCAGCGCCCAGTTGGGTTTGCCTGCGGCTTTGGCGTTTTGCTGGCGCAGGGTGTGCCAGGCCATCAGTTTTTCGCCGGTTTGTGGGTCGTAGACTTCAATATCGTCGCCGACGCTGTTGGCGGGCCACAGGCCGATCACGCCAGATGCGGTGATCCAGTTCTCGGCAATCATTTTGCTCAACATGGCTTGCGCATCGGCAAACAGCGCGCGGGCGGATTCGCCTACCACTTCGTCTTCCAGAATGCGCGGGTATTTGCCGAACAGTTCCCAGGCGTTGAAGAACGGGCTCCAGTCGATGATCGGGGCGATTTCAGAGAGCGGCACGTTTTCAAACTTCATCACGCCCAATTGTTTGGGTTTAGGCGGGTTGTAGTGCTGCCAGTCAATGATGGGCTTGAAGGCATTGGCGCGGGCGGTGGCCAGCGGCAGCAGCTTGCTGGCGCCCTTGTTGGCGTGAATGGTGCGGATATTCAGGTATTCATCGCGCACTTTGCCGACGTAATCGGGCTTGAGTTCGTCACTCAACAGGCTGGAACACACGCCCACGGCACGGCTGGCGTCGGGTACGTAAATCACGTTGCCGCTGGGGTAATTGGGTTCGATCTTGACCGCTGTGTGTACCTTGGAAGTGGTCGCGCCGCCGATCAGCAGCGGTACGTTGAATTCCTGGCGCTCCATTTCTTTGGCGACGTGCGCCATTTCTTCCAGGCTCGGCGTGATCAGGCCAGACAGGCCAATGATGTCCGCGCCAATCTCTTTGGCGGTATCCAGGATCTTCTGGGCCGGCACCATCACGCCCAGGTCGGTCACCTGATAGTTGTTACAGCGCAGCACCACGCCGACGATGTTCTTGCCGATGTCGTGTACGTCGCCCTTGACCGTCGCCATGACAATCTTGCCCTTGGCCGGTGCGTCGGCCAGACCCATGGCAATTTTTTCTTCTTCGATAAACGGTTCCAGGTGGGCCACGGCGGCTTTCATCACGCGGGCGGATTTCACCACCTGCGGCAAGAACATCTTGCCCGCGCCAAACAGATCGCCGACGTGGTTCATGCCGTTCATAAGCTGGTTTTCGATCACGTGGATCGGGCGTTCAGCGGCCTGACGGGCTTCTTCGGTGTCTTCCACGATGAAGGTGGTAATGCCTTTCACCAGTGCGTGGGTAATGCGCTCTTGCAGCGGCAGGTTACGCCAGCTCAGGTCTTCACCCTTGGCGGCGTTGGCGTCGCCCTTGAAGGCTTCGGCCAGTGCGATCAAGGCTTCGGTGGCGGCCAGCGGGTCCGGGTTGCCGGTGTCGCGCATCAACACCACGTCTTCAATGCGGTCGCGCAGGTCTTTCGGTACTTCTTCGTACACTTCCAGCGCGCCGGCGTTGACGATCCCCATCGTCATGCCCTGGCTGATGGCGTGGTACAGGAACACGGCGTGGATCGCCTCGCGCACCTTGTTGTTGCCGCGGAAGCTGAAAGACACGTTGGAGACACCGCCAGAAATCTTGGCGTAGGGCAGGTGTTGTTTGATCCAGCCAGTGGCCTCGATGAAGTCCAGACCGTAGCGGGCGTGTTCTTCAATGCCGGTGGCAATGGCAAAGATATTGGGGTCGAAGATGATGTCTTCGGGCGGGTAGCCCACTTCGTCCACCAGAATGCGGTAGCTCTTCTCGCAGATTTCAATCTTGCGGGCAAAGGTGTCGGCCTGGCCGACTTCGTCAAACGCCATGACGATCACCGCCGCGCCGTAACGGCGCAATAACCGGGCCTGTTCGACAAACTTCTCGCGGCCTTCCTTCATGCTGATGGAGTTGACGATGGGCTTGCCCTGAATGCATTTCAGGCCAGCTTCAATCACGTCCCACTTGGAGCTATCAACCATGATGGGCACGCGGCTGATATCGGGCTCGGCGGCGACCAGGTTCAGGAACGTCACCATGGCTTTGTGGGCGTCCAGCATGCCCTCGTCCATGTTGATGTCGATGACCTGCGCGCCGGCTTCTACCTGCTGGCGGGCCACTTCCAGCGCGGCGGGGTAATCGCCGTTCAGGATCAGGCGGGCAAAGGCTTTGGAGCCGGTGACGTTGGTGCGCTCGCCCACGTTCACAAACAGGTCTTTGTCGCCAATGTTGAAGGGCTCAAGACCAGAGAGACGGCACTTCTTTTCAATATCCGGCAGTGCGCGCGGCGGCAGGTCCTTCACGGCCTGATAAATGGCGGCGATGTGATCCGGCGTGGTGCCACAGCAACCACCAATGATGTTCACCAGACCATGCTCGGCCCATTCCTGGACCTGGCCGGCCATGGTAGCCGGGTCCAGATCGTAGCCGCCAAAGGCGTTGGGCAGGCCGGCGTTGGGGTGAACCGAGACAAAGGTCTCGGAAATCCGCGCCATTTCTTCCACGTACTGGCGCAGCAAATCCGGGCCCAGCGCGCAGTTCAGACCAAAGGTCAGCGGTTCGGCGTGGCGCAGGCTGTTGTAGAAGGCCTCGGTGGTCTGGCCGGTGAGGGTACGGCCGGACTGATCGGTAATCGTGCCGGAGATCATCACCGGCAGGCGCTCGGTGTCCGGGTGATGGTCAAAATAGGTGTGGATGGCGAAGACGGCGGCCTTGGCATTCAACGTGTCGAACACGGTTTCGACCAGCAACAGGTCCGCGCCACCCTTCACCAGACCGTCGATGGCTTCGGTGTAGCTTTCTACCAGTTCATCAAATGTCACGTTACGGTAGCCGGGGTCGTTTACATCCGGGCTGATGGTGGCGGTGCGGTTGGTCGGGCCAAGCACGCCAGCACAATAACGGGGCTTGTTGGGTGTTTTGGCGGTCTGCGCCACGCACAACTCTTTCACCAGTTTGGCGGCGGCGTGGTTCATCTCCCACACCAATTCTTCCATGCCGTAGTCAGCCATGGCAATGCGTGTGCCGTTAAAGCTGTTGGTCTCGATGATGTCGGCACCGGCATCCAGATAGGCCTGGTGGATTTCGCGGATCACCTGCGGGCGGCTGAGCACCAGCAAATCGTTATTGCCCTTGAGGTCGCTCGGCCAGTCGGCAAAGCGCTCGCCGCGGTAGTCTGCTTCTTGCAGTTCGTAGCGCTGAATCATGGTGCCCATACCGCCATCCAGGATCAGGATGCGTTGGTTGAGCTGGTGTTGCAGGTCGGCGCGACGAGTCATTGGCTTGATTCTCAACAAGTTATGGCAAAACGAATCTTCAATTTTAACATGAGGGCGGGGGGTAAAACCCAAAGCCTGTTGTCCATGTGTAGCTTGAAGATGGCATGAGGGTAAAGATTTTGGCTTGCGGGGCGGGCCCGCACGGCGCATAACAGAAAATTACCGCTGCAATTGCAAATGTCATCAAGGACGTCACATGCCAGAACAGACGCTCGCCGGGCAGGTTGCCCTGGTGACCGGCATCGCCAACCAGAACTCCATTGCCTACGGTGTCGCCAGGGCGCTCAAGGCGCGCGGCGCAGAGCTGGTCCTCACTTACCTGAACGCACGCACCCGGGATTTTGTCGCGCCGCTGCTTGAAGAACTGCAACCCGCGCTGTTCCTGGAATGTGATGTGCAAAAGGCCGGGCAATTAGAGGCCGTGTTTGCCGAGATTGATGGTCGCTTTGGCAAGCTGGACATCGGCATCCACTCCATTGCCTTTGCCCCGATGGACGACTTGCATGGCCGCATTGTCGATACCTCACGCGAGGGGTTCTTGCAGGCCATGGATATCTCCTGTCATTCCTTTGTACGTTTGTCGGCGCTGGCTGAGCCCTTGATGAAAACGGGCGGCACCCTCATCACCATGAGTTATTACGGTGCAGAAAAAGTGGTGCCCAACTATGGCGTGATGGGGCCGGTGAAGGCCGCGCTGGAATCCACCGTGCGTTATATGGCCAATGAACTGGGGCAGAAAAAAATCCGCGTGCATGCGGTGTCCCCCGGCCCGGTGCGTACGCGCGCGGCTGGCGGCATCCGTGAGTTTGACTTGCTGATTGATGAAGCTGCCCGCCGTGCGCCGCTGGGCGAACTGATCGACATTGATGACGTGGGTGCGGCGGCCGCCTTTTTGTGCGAACCACAAGCGCGCCGTTTAACCGGAACAACGCTGTACGTCGATGGCGGCATGCACGTCCTGGCATAAAGCTTGCCTGCGTCACAGTCCCCACAGAACGACAAAATACAAGCAGTACCAAGGAGAAACGAACATGAAAGCCCAAGCCATCCGGTTTGATCAGACCGGCGACGCATCCGTACTGCGTTATACCGATATCGATATCCCCGAACCCGGCCCTGGTGAAGTGCGTTTGCGCCACTCCGCTGTGGGTGTGAACTTCATTGATACCTATCATCGCAGTGGTTTGTACGCCGTGCCGCTGCCCTCTGGCATTGGCCAGGAAGCCGCCGGCGTGATCGAAGCACTGGGCGAGGGCGTGACCGAATTCAAAGTGGGCGACCGTGCCGCCTACGCCGGCGGGCCGATTGGCTCGTACTCTTCCCACCGCAACATTGCCGCCGCGCGTCTTGTGCCCGTGCCGGATGCCGTACCTGACGAAATTGCGGCCGGCACGTTGTTGCGTGGTATGACGGCGCAATATCTGCTCAAACGCACCTTCAAGGTAGAATCCGGGATGACGGTGCTGATTCATGCCGCTGCCGGCGGCGTGGGCCAGATTGCCACGCAGTGGGCGCGGGCGCTGGGCGCAAAGGTGATCGGCACGGTGGGTTCTGCCGCCAAGGCCAAACTGGTCGCCCCGTTTTGCGATCACGTGATTGATTACACGCAGGGCAATTTTGCCGAACAAGTGCGTACGCTGACCGATGGCAAAGGCGTGCCGGTGGTATACGACGGCGTAGGCGCCGCCACCTTCAATGGTTCTATCGATAGCCTGGCGCTGCGCGGCATGCTGGTCAGCTTTGGCAATGCCTCCGGCCCGGTGCCGCCGTTCTCGCCCGCGCTGTTGTCGCAAAAAGGTTCGCTATTCCTTACTCGGCCCACTCTGGGTCATTACACCGCAACCCGTGAGGAATTACTGGCCACAGCCGCAGATTATTTCTCTGTGGTTGCCAATGGTACGGTCAAAGCGGAAGTCCACCAGCGCTATGCGCTGGCCGATGCCGCCAAAGCGCACCGTGATCTGGAAGGCCGCAATACCACCGGTTCCATCATCCTGTTGCCTTGACCCGTCCTGTGAGCGCCGCCATGGTCCATCTTATGTATCTGCACGGGTTTTTATCGAGTCCGTTTTCCCACAAAGCCAATGAAACCGCCGTCTGGATGGCTGAACATGGGTACTCGGATTATTTTCATTGTCCCCAAATTCCCATGGAACCCTATGAGGCCGTCACGGAAATTCGCCTGGCCATCGACAAATTGCATGGCGAACCGGTGTGCTTTATCGGCAGCTCGCTCGGCGGCTACTTTGCCACCTGGGCGGTAGAAGAGTTTGGCGGCAAGGCGGTGCTGGTCAATCCGGCCGTACATCCGTATGTGCTGATCAACCAGTATGTCGGGGCCCAACGCAATTACCAGACGGGCGAGATTCATCAAATCGACGCCGTGTTTGGCGAGCATCTGAAAACATTCGAGCGTACGATCAGCGACCCCGAGCGCTACTGGCTCATGGTGCAGACCGGCGACGAAACACTGGATTACCGTGAGGCTGTCCAGAAATATGCGGGCAGCGCACAAACCGTCATTGAAGGCGGTGATCATTCGTTCCAGCGGTATGGCGATTACCTGCCGCAAATCTGGAACTTCGCTCAAGGAGAAAGCTAGTTATGCCTACGCCACAGCGCGGCATTTTGCCTGTTGCGTCCTCTCACGCAATTTTCCTCACCCTGCGCCGCCGTCTGGGTCGGCGGGGTGATCCGGCCCTGCGCACCTTGTTGGGGCATGTGCCGGAACGGATTGAAACCCTGGCTGCCGGTAACAAGGATGCGGCCATCAGCGCGGTGCTGGCGATTGGTAGCGATTGCTGGCAAGAAATCTTTGAAACCGGCCGCCCGGCTGCCTTGCGGCCGTTTCCACGTATTGCCGGCGCCATCCACCCCGCACCCGCCACGGATGGTGATCTGCTGCTGCATATTCGCGGCGAGCGTTACGATCTGATCTTTGAATTTGCCGATCATCTGGCCGTACAACTGGGCGACTGGTTTGAGGTCGTTGAATCGATCAGTGGTTTTCGTTACCGCGACAAGCGCGATCTGACCGGCTTTGTTGATGGCACGGAGAACCCGGAAGGCGATGACAACCGCATTGCGGCGGCGGTGGTCGGTGAAGAAGATGCCGAGTGGGCAGGCGGCAGCTACCTGCACGTGCAGCGTTATGTGCACCGGCTGGAGCAATGGACCAAGCTGCCGGTCAAGCAGCAAGAAGCCATCATGGGCCGTACCAAGGCGCACAACGAGGAGATGGATGACGAGCACAAGCCACGCACATCCCACATCGCCCGGGTGGTGATTGAAGAAAACGGTGAAGAACTGGAAATGCTGCGGCATTCCTTACCGTATGGCACGCCTGCCGGTGACCGGGGTCTGCTGTTTGCCTCTTACGGGCGCACGCCGGATGTTTTTGAAAAAATGCTGACCCGCATGGTGGCCCCCACGTTTGATGGCCGGGTCGATCACATGCTCAATTACACCCGCGCGGTGACCGGCACGGCGTACTTTGCGCCCAGCCGGGAAAAACTGGTGGGCTTGATGAGCGGCAAGTGACGTCGCGGTGGCGCAGGGTGGATTCGCGTAGCAATCCACCTTGCTGCGGTGGATTGTCACTTCGTTCCGAATCCACCCTACTCACTGGGTGCGTGACTCCAACAAAAAGCCCGACATACCGTCGGGCTTTTTCGTATACCGCTGGCAGAAACCAGCGAAGTTAACTGCGCAACATCTGCATCAGCACGTTGTATTGATGCGAAAGCTCGCTATCCGCGCTGCGTTGGGCCTCAATGGTGCGGCAGGCATGCAGTACGGTGGTGTGATCACGCCCGCCAAAAGCATCGCCAATGGCCGGCAAGGACATCGGCGTCAGTTCCTTGGTCAGGGCCATGGCAATCTGGCGCGGTCGGGCAATGTCGCGGGTGCGCTTTTTGGAGTGCATGTCCGCGACCTTGATCTTGTAAAAGTCAGCCACGGTTTTCTGGATGTTCTCCACCGTGATCTGGCGATTGCCGGAGGCCAGAATGTCACGCAGTGCTTCTTTGGCCGCTTCCAGCGTCAGCGCCTGATTGGTAAAGCGCGCATAGGCCAGCACCCGTTTGAGCGCGCCTTCCAGCTCTCGCACGTTGGAGCGGATGTGCTTGGCGATAAAGAACGCCACCGTCGAGTCCAGTTTGAAGTTCTCGCGCTCGGCTTTCATCATCAAAATCGCCACGCGCATTTCCAGTTCTGGCGGCTCAATCGCCACCGTCAGGCCCCAGGAGAAGCGCGATACCAGCCGGTCTTGCAGGCCGTCGATCTCTTTCGGGTAGCGGTCAGAGGTGATAATGATTTGCTTGTGGCCTTCCACCAGGGCGTTGAAGGCGTAGAAGAATTCTTCCTGCGTTTTGTCTTTGCCGACAAAGAACTGGATATCGTCGATCAGCAAGAGATCGAGCGAATGGTAATAGCGTTTGAACTCGTCAAACGACTTGTGCTGATACGCCCGCACCACATCGGCCACGTATTTCTCGGCGTGGATATACCGGATTTTGGCGGACGGATTACGTTGATGCACCGCATTGCCAATCGCCTGGATCAAGTGCGTCTTGCCCAGACCGACACCGCCATAAACAAACAACGGGTTGTAACTCACGCCCGGGTTCTCGGCCACTTGCTGTGCGGCGGCACGAGCGAGCTGGTTGGCTTTACCGGTGACCAGCGTTTCAAAGGTAAACGCGGGATTCAGCCGTGTGGTTTCGTGATGGGTAGAGCCGCCCTGAATCGGGGGCACCGGGCGCACGCTGGGGGCCGGTGCCGGAAAGGTGGCCACGCTGGCGGGCTGATTGCTGGCGGAGGGCGTGGGCACCGGGCGCGCAGGGGCGGCCGATGGCGGCGGTGCCTTGCGGGCGGCGTTACCCACCTTGAGCGCAATGGCCGGTACGCCGCCTTCAAAAAACGAACTGGCGGATTCTTCAATCACGCCCAGATAACGGTCACGGATGAACTGCAGGAAAATCTGGTTGGGGACGATCAGGTTCAAACTATCGCCGCTGACCTCTGCCACCAGGGGCTTGATCCAGATACGGAACTGGTCGGCCCCAAGGCGGGACTCCAGTTCGGTCAGGCAGTGAGACCAGCAGTTTTCCAGTGCGGACATGACGACTCTAAGTTGTAAGCCCTGCGATCTGGTCTACCCACCGCAGCAAAAACGCGCCGCGCAATGTGGCGGACGGGTAAGCCTGCCTGGGTAAAGCCTGGTTCGGACTGATTTTTGTGGATCGACCGGATTCTACGCTCAACAGGGCGACTTATCCACAGGCATACTGGGGCGCGCTTGTCTTTTTGTGTTGACAATTGAATGGCTTAACTGTGTAATTGATGGTTTACTCCAGTTTTTTTGCAGAGACTACATCATGAAGCGTACTTTCCAGCCTTCCGTTATCAAGCGCAAACGCAATCACGGCTTTCGCGCCCGCATGGCAACCCGTGGTGGCCGCGCAGTGCTGCGCGCTCGTCGCGCTCAAGGCCGCGCCAAGCTGTCCGCCTGATTTTGAGCGGGTGCGTCCAGTATGTCGGGCGCCGCAAGATACCGCTTTACGCGGGCTCAGCGCTTACTGAAAACGGATGAATTCTCATCCGTTTTTAGTTTGCGCAATGCAGTGAGCAATGTGCATTTTCAGGTGCTGGCCCGTCCTAACGCGCTACCCCAGGCCCGGCTCGGCCTTGTGGTAGGCAAACGGACCGACAACCGGGCCGTGGTGCGCAATTACATCAAGCGCACAATCCGGGAAACTTTCCGCCTTCACGCCCAGTCTCTGGCAGGGCTTGATCTGGTGGTGCGTTCGCGCCAGGCTTTTGGCCGCAAAGAACGTGTCGCTGTGCGGGAAGAACTGCAAGATCTGTTCGCACGGATCCGCCGCAGATGTCCCGTCTGATCATCCTTTTACTGCAAATCTACCGCTACACGCTGAGTCCGTTGCTGGGCGCACGCTGTCGTTACACCCCCAGTTGCTCACAATATGCGATTGAAGCCATCGGCAGATATGGCGCGGTGAAAGGCGGGTGGCTTACAATGCGCCGTCTTGCCCGTTGCCATCCGTGGGGTGGGCATGGTCACGACCCTGTTCCTTGAACGGGTTTGCAGCAAAAACGCAGTCATTCCAGACACACGCCGTGCGCTGGCCTGGCTACACCGTAACAGGCACCTGGTGCCGGCGCAGTGCCAATAAACACCGCACCGGACCGTGATTCGAGTACACGATGGATATCCGCAGACTGATTCTGTTCATCGCGATTTCGTTTGGCATTCTCTTCTTCTGGCAGAAGTGGATGGACAAACGCTATCCGCAAGCCCAGACCACCGCGCAAACCGCGACCGCTTCTGGCACTGCTGCTGCGCCTGGCGCCGCTGGCGCTGCACCGCAAGATGCCGCTGCACTTGCCAAGGGCCAACGCATCAAGGTCACCACTGACCTCTTTGCCGCCGAGATCGACACCAACGGTGGCGACCTGCGTCAACTGCAATTGCTCAAGCACGGTGCCCAGGGCGATACCACCCAGCCGTTCACGCTGCTGCAAGATAGCGGCGCACATACCTACGTGGCGCAAACCGGCCTGATCGGTAACGGTCTGCCGACGCACAAGAGCACGTTTACCTCCTCCCAGGCCGCCTATGCCCTGGCGGACGGTCAGAACAAGGTGGAAGTGCGCCTGGATGCCACCGGCCCGGATGGCGTGAAGGTCACCAAGATTTACACCTTCACCCGCGGCAGCTACGTCATCAATGTGGGTTACGACATCACCAACGGCAGCACCAAGCCGCTGGCGACTTCGGCCTATTTCCGCCTGCTGCGTGATGGCAAGCCGGCGGACCAGAGCACCGGCCCGAGCATGTTTGGTGGCGCGCATACCTTCACTGGCCCGGCCGTGTATACGGAAGAAGGCAAGTTCCAGAAGGTGGACTTCTCCAAGATCGACAAGGGTGAAGCCAGCTACACACAAAGCGCCAAGGACGGCTGGGTTGCCATGATCCAGCATTACTTTGCCAGCGCGTGGATCATGTCGCCGCTGGATCAGCCGTCTGCATGTGGCGCCGCTGCGTGCCGCTACGAGCTGAAAAAGCTGCCGGATGGTCTGTACTCCGCAGGCGCAATCATCGATCTGCCGGCGATTCCGGCGGGTGGCAAGAAAGACGTGACCGTTGAGCTGTATGCCGGTCCGCAAGAAACCGCCATCATCGATCACATTGCTCCGGGTTTTGATCTGATCAAGGACTACGGCATTTTCACCGTGTTCTCCAAGCCAATCTTCTGGCTGCTGGATCATATCCACAAGGTTGTCGGCAACTGGGGCTGGTCCATCATCATCCTGACCATGCTGATCAAGGCGCTGTTCTACCCGCTGGCCTCCAAGAGCTATCGCTCCATGGCCAAGATGCGCAAGCTGGCGCCGCGTCTGGAACAGCTGAAAGAACGTCATGGCGACGACCGCATGAAGTTCCAGCAGGCCACGATGGAGCTGTACAAGACCGAGAAGGTCAACCCGCTGGGTGGCTGCCTGCCGATGCTGGTGCAGATTCCGATCTTCATCTCGCTGTACTGGGCGCTGCTGGCTGCGGTTGAATTGCGTCAGGCACCGTGGATTCTGTGGATTCACGATCTGTCGGTGAAAGACCCGTACTATGTGCTGCCGGTGCTGATGACCGTCTCCATGTACGTGCAGACGCTGCTTTCCCCGCCGCCGCCGGACCCCATGCAAGCCAAGATGATGAAGATCATGCCGCTGATTTTCAGTGTGTTCTTCTTCTTCTTCCCGGCCGGTCTGGTGATTTACTGGGTTGTGAACAACGTGCTGTCGATTACACAGCAGTGGTACATCACCCACTCCATCAACAAGGCCGACAAAACCAGCGCCGCCTGACGGGCGCGCCGGGCAAAAAACAGCCACCCCATGGGGTGGCTGTTTTGTTTTGAACCGCTGTCGCGAAACGCAATACTGGTCTGGTCTTAACCCCGCACCAGCGCACGGTAGGTGGTGATTTGCCGATAGACCTGGCCTGGCCGCAGGATGACTTCCTCGGCGGATGGCATGTTGATCTGATCCGGGAAAGCCTGGGTTTCCAGGCACACACCATCATGCGCATGGTAAGCCCGGCGGCCCTGCGTGCCTTCCAGAAAGTTGCCGGTATAGACCTGGATACCGCGCTCGGTGGTCGCGGTGATCAGTTCGCGCCCGCTGGATGGGTCAAACAGCGTAGCCACGTCACGCAACTGGCCGGGCTCGCCGTCTGGCACATAGCAATGATCAAAACCACGGGCGATCGCCAGTTGCGGATGCGCCGTGGTGAAACGCTCGCCCAATGCCGCAGCCTGGCGCAAGTCAAACGGTGTGCCCTCTACCGGCATGACGCCGACAGGTATGGACTCCGCATCAATCGCCAGTATGTTGCTGGCATGCACTTGCAACTGATGTTCACGGATACCCGTACTGCCGCCGCCGGCCAGGTTGAAATACGCGTGGTTGGTCAGATTGACTGGTGTAGGCGCATCGGTACGCGCGGCATAGGTCAGGGTCAGCGTGCCATTGTCGGCCAGATGGTAATCCAGCCACACTTGCAGATTGCCCGGAAAGCCGGCCGCACCAGCGGGCGAATGCAATTGCAATTGCAGCGTGTCGCCCAGAATCTGCCCTTGCCAGCGTTGGGTATGAAAACCCGCCGTGCCGCCGTGCAAAAGATTGGCGCCTTCATTGGCAGCCAGTGCGTAGCGCTGGCCATCAATGGTGCAACTGGCGCCCTTGATGCGGTTGGCCCAGCGACCTGCAATAGAGCCAAAAAAACCGGCGCCTGAAAGATAACCCGCCGCGTCAGGATGCCCCAGCACGATATCTGCCATGTTGCCGGCACGGTCCGGCGTAAACCAGGACACCAGCGACGCGCCGATATCCGTGATCAGCACGCGCATACCGTGCTGGTTTTCCAGGGTGAAAAGCGTAGCGCCGTGGTCCCACGGTGCAGATTGAATCGACATGAAAGCCCCAGCTAGAACGAAAACCTGGCGCATCGCCAGCAAGCCGCAAATTATGCTGGAACCATTTAGCCGGGCAAAGCCGTTCATATGGAGCGACCTGCCCGATAGCTGGATGGATCAGTCTTTCTTGTGAACGCGCGGCCATAACAAGCGCGGCGCAGCAATGCCCAGGGTGAGCGAGAGCACGACCATGGCAGCGCGGGTGGCATTGATGCCGGCATCGACCAGCCAGGCCTCGCTGGCGGTGGTATTGACGCTCTGCGCGGTCGCCAGGTGCAGCAATGCCTGTACGGCGTGGTACATCGACACGCCCGGCACCATGGGAATGGCGGCGCTGATGGCATAAATGACGCTGATGCGGCCACTTTGCCGCGCCCACCCTTGTGCCAGAAAACCGACCAGCAGCGCAGCCAGCAGCGTGGCGCTGACCAGATCGATACCCCAGTGGATCAGTGCAAAGCGGCTGGCATGGCCGATCACGGCGAGCGTGCAGCAGGCGGGTAACGCGCGCACCGGCACATTGAACAACATGGCGAACCCAAGCGCGGCGACGGCCGCCCACAATTCGTTGAGCAGGGCGATCAGCGTCATGATCCGGTGATCCTGAGTGCCAGGCTCATGCCAATGGCAATGCCAAGGATGAATACCACACTGGTGGTGAGCCGCACATTGCCATTGAGATAGTTGCCGGTCAGCAAATCCGCCGTGCCATTGATCAGGGGTACGCCGGGGATGAGGAACAGCACGCAGGCCGCCAGTGCGGCATCTGGAGTGAGCGTGAGCGGTCGCGCCAGGCCGGTGATGAGGGTGGCGACAAAGGCGGCGGCCGTCGCAAAGATCAGCGGCTGAAAATGCCGCTGCGCCAGCCATTGTCGCAAGGCTATGCCGCAGGTACTGGCGATGCTGGTCAGGCCAATGGCGGCGACATCCCCGCCAAACAGCGCGGCAAACCCGCCACAGGCCAGCCCGACCATGATGGCGACCTGCCACGCCGGCCATGCCCGTGGCCGGGCCGCGGTTTCATGAAGCAAACAGCGAAACCGGGGGTGATCCAGCTGCCCGGTTTCCAGCGCGTGGACGATGTCTTCAAGATGGGTGAGCGCATCAAAATTGATACCCATATGCGGGGCTTTGCGCAGGGCGGTTTCGCGTTCGCCATCCGCTTCAACCGTCAGGCCCAGGTTGAGCGACGAGACAACCGTATCGGCACGCTGCCCACCCAGCGCCACCGCTACGCGCTGCATGATCTCACTGGTGCGCGCGGTATCGCCGCCGCAACTATGGGCAATGAGCCCGGCGTGGAGTGCCGTGTCAGTCAGCGCGGCCAGGTGGACGGGTTGGGGGGATACAGAGTCAGTGGTCATGCCTCCATTCTAGAGGCCGTGACCGGGGCTCTTTGTTGTCGCCGCACAAGCCGCCAGCCCAGCAATACCGCCAATAACACGGCAAATATCAAGGGCTGTGTGATATCCCGTTTGACCAGCCACCAGTAATGCAGCACACCCAGGATGGCGATCAGGTAAATGAGTTTGTGCAAGCGGCCCCAGTTGCGCTTGAGTCGCCGCATCATTTTGTCGGTGGACGTCACCGCGAGCGGAATCAGCAATACAAACGCCAGGAAGCCCACTGTGATGAAGGGGCGCTTGATGATGTCCTTGATGATGGCCTGGAAATCAAAAAAGTGATCCAGCACCAGCCAGGTCAGAAAATGCAGGCAGACATAAAAGAACGCATACAAGCCCAGCATGCGCCGAAACCGGATCAGCTCATTGCGGCCGGTGATCTGGCGCAATGGCGTAATGCTGAGGGTGAGCAGCAAAAAAATCAGCGTCCAGGTACCGGTCTGATGGGTGATGAATTCAATGGGGTTCACCGCGCTGACCGCCAGCCAGGCGGTACGGGCCAGCGGGATCAGGCAGAGGATGAACACGACTGTTTTCAGGCGCTTGATGGCTACAGCGGACATGGCTAATTCCGTAAAAAGTCGACAGATAAGGTTTGGTCGCGCAAGCGCTTCGTCTATGACAGGGCCAGACCGGTATAATTACGCGTTTTCACGTCTTCTGGATGAACAACATGCCTGTCAGTGCCCTCTTGCCTGCGCACCGCATCGTGGTGAAGGTGGGTTCGAGCCTTGTCACCAACGAAGGTCGCGGTCTGGATCACACCGCGCTGGCCCGCTGGGCGGCAGAGATCGCCAAGCTTGCGGCCATGGGCAAACAGGTCGTGCTGGTTTCATCCGGCGCAGTGGCTGAAGGCGTGGCCCGCCTGGGCTGGAAAGAAAAACCCACCGCCATTCATGAAAAACAAGCCGCCGCCGCCGTCGGCCAGATGGGGTTGTGCCAGGCCTATGAAAGCGCCTTTCGTGCACATGGTCTGAAAACCGCCCAGGTCTTGCTTACCCATGAAGACATGGCCGACCGCACCCGTTACCTCAATGCCCGCACCACGCTGTTGACGCTGTTGGCGCTGGGTGTGATTCCCATCATCAACGAGAACGACACCGTGGTGACCGCCGAAATCAAGTTTGGCGATAACGATACCCTGGGCGCGCTGGTCACCAATCTGGTGGAAGGCGAAGCGCTGGTGATTCTGACTGATCAACAAGGTTTGTACACGGCCGATCCGCGTAAAGACGCCTCTGCCACGTTGATCCAGGAAGCACGGGCGGGTGATGTGGCGCTGGAAGCCATGGCTGGCGGTGCGGGTTCCAGCGTGGGCACGGGCGGCATGTATACCAAGGTGATTGCCGCCAAGCGCGCTGCGCGCAGTGGCGCGGCCACCATCATTGCCAGCGGGCGCGAGCCGGATGTACTGACCCGGTTGGCTGCCGGTGAAGCCATTGGTACCCAGTTGATTGCCGAGAAAACACCGCTGGCCGCGCGCAAGCAGTGGATCGCCGCGCACCTGCAGGTCAAAGGCCGCCTGGTGGTCGATGAGGGTGCCCGCCGTGCGCTGGCGGAAAAGGGTTCCAGTCTGCTGCCGATTGGTGTGATCGCCGTCGAGGGCGAGTTCTCACGCGGTGATATGGTCAGTTGTATCAATGCGGAGGGCGTGGAGCTGGCGCGGGGTCTGGTGAACTACCCGGCCAGTGACGCCCGCCGCATCATGCGTCAGCCCACCAGCCAGATTGAAGCACTGCTGGGTTATCTGGAGGAGCCGGAACTGATCCACCGGGATAACCTGGTGCTGCTGTAATCCGTGTGGGGCGACCAAAAAAAGGGGCTGATTCGTCAGCCCCTTTTTTATGCTCTGGCGGTTTACTTGCTGCCCTGCCCGCTGCCCGCATGACATGCCGGACATCCTGCGGTGTTTTGCGACGAGGTGGTCGCACCCAGCGAAGATTTCATGTCTTTGATCGACATCGGGTCACGGAAACTGCACAGCGCTTCATACAACGGCGCCTGGTAGGTGTTGTAACCCTTTTCCTGGATGCGTTCCCAAGCGCGATTCAGCGGTGCCCAGACCGGGTTGTCGCTATTGGCGTAGTAATAAGAACGAGTCTGGGCGGTATCGCAATCCATGCCTTCGTACACGTAGTTGTACTTGCCGTTGCGCAACGGAATACCCACGGCATAACGCACCAGCTTGTCCTTGTCACCGACCGACAAACTGTCTTCAGAGACAACAAAGTGGACATTGCCCCAGGCATAGTTATTACGGATGGGCGCCCAGGCGTTCAGCGTGGCCAGATCGGGTGGCGTGAAACTTTGCTCGGCCGGGGTGGGCAGCTTGTCTTTGAAGAAGTTGGTGATGCTATATTCGTGCTTTGCATCGCCATCATCCAGCGTGTTGTTGGAACGTGCATCCGGGTTCTGGCCGTTGGCCTCGGCATACACGTGACTGGCCACGCACAGCAACAGGCACGCGGCGGGGATCAGGCATTTCAAGTTCTCGCTCCTCTGGACGGGGTGGCGCAAGCCTCTGGCCGCGCCGCTTACAACCCGCCAATCATACGCTGATCCAGACCAGCCAGCGGCGCGCATGTGTAAATTCTCTGTGCCTGTCTGCCCACATGGTGATCGGCAAAGTGGGCATTTGAGGCGTAAAATCTGCGGTTTGTCTTGTTTCAAGATTCTCTAGAGAACCTGCCGCCTATGGATGCCGATCTTGTCATTGATCTGTCTGGACTCAATTGCCCGCTACCCATCTTGCGCACCAAAAAAGCACTCGCCAATTTACAGAGCGGCCAGACCGTGCACGTGACCTGCACCGACCCGGCCACGCCCAAAGATTTTGAAGCGTTCTGCAAGCAAACCGGCAACCCGCTGCTCGATAGCACCGCTGCCGCGGACAAGTTTGTATTCGTGATCCAGAAACGCTGACCCACACTGACGACACCATGACCCAGACCATTACCCTGACCCGCCCCGACGACTGGCATTTGCACCTGCGCGATGACGCGTTGATGGCGGCCGTGCTGCCGCACACCGCGCGTGAGTTTGCCCGTGCGATTGTCATGCCCAATCTCAAGCCACCGGTAACGACCACCGCACTGGCGGCCGCCTACCGTGACCGCATCCTGGCGGCCTTGCCGACCGGCATGGCGTTTGAACCGCTGATGACACTGTACCTGACGGATCGCACCGATCCGGCGGAAGTAGCCCGCGCCAGGGCATCCGGCTTTGTACACGGGATCAAGCTATATCCGGCGGGCGCGACCACCAATTCGGATAGCGGCGTGACCGGGCTGGACAAAGTCATGCCGGCGCTGGAAAAAATGGCTGAGCTGGGCCTGCCGTTGCTGGTCCACGGCGAAGTGACCGATCCGGATATCGACGTGTTTGATCGGGAAGCAGTCTTTATCGATACCATCCTGGCGCCATTGCTGGTGCGCCTGCCGCAATTGCGCGTGGTGCTGGAACACATCACCACTCGCCAGGCCGCCACCTTTGTGGCCGCCGCACCCGATAACGTGGCCGCCACCGTGACGGCGCATCACCTGTTAATGAACCGCAATGCCATGTTTACCGGTGGCATTCGCCCGCATCACTACTGTTTGCCTGTGCTCAAGCGCGAACAACATCGCCAGGCACTGGTTCAGGCCGTGACCAGCGGCTCAAGCAAGTTCTTCCTGGGGACGGACAGCGCGCCCCATGCCCGCCACACCAAAGAGGCCGCTTGTGGCTGCGCCGGCATGTATACCGCCCACGCTGCGCTGCCGCTGTATGCAGAAGTGTTTGACCGTGCTGGCGCGCTGGACAAACTGGAAGCCTTTGCCAGTTTCAACGGCCCGGATTTTTACCGTCTGCCGCGCAACACCGTCAAGGTCACGCTGACCCGCACGCCGTGGACTGTACCGGCCGAGTACCCGTTTGGCGGTCATACCGTGGTGCCGCTGCGCGCGGGCGAAGAGGTTCAGTGGACGCTGGTGGATTGATGCTGACCCACCGCAATGCCAGCAAGCCGGCCTGGATGGTGTTTGGAGTGGTCCTGATCGCGGCGGCAGCCTGGGGCTGGCCGTTGATTGACTCGCCGCGCTTTGAAAACCACTTCTTTGGACTGTTCTGGTATTCCATGTTGCTGCTGGGCGCGCTGTTCTGGGCGTTCCCGGCGGAGCAGCGGGTGCACGGTGGTGTGCTGGAACGGCGTATCTGCCTCCTGGGCCTCATTCCGGTGCGCACGCGCCATATTCCACTGAGCGCCTTTACCCGCGTGGTGCTGGATCAGGAACCCAACGTGATTGGTCCAGACAGCGTCTGGGTCTGCCTGGCTGACAATGGCGACGCCCGATTTGTGTTCTCTCACTACCGTGCCACGCGCCGTGGCGTAAACAAGGCCGTGCAGGAGGCCCGGCATCTGGCCGCCCGGGCCGGTCTGCCCTTTGTGGCCGAAACCCCCGAAACACCGGACTCTGCCGACGTTTGAGCGGTCTCATCGCGGCCAGGGAAACCGACCCGTGGGGAAAGGTGGGCGATGAATGTGTGTATAATCATCGCCGCGAAGCAAGCCAGACAGTCGCTGCCCGTTGCAAAACGGGGGGAGGAAAGTCCGGGCTCCGCAGGGCAGGATGCCGGCTAACGGCCGGGCGCCGTGAGGCGACGGAAAGTGCAACAGAGAGTAGACCGCCGATGGCCAGGTCAAACTGGCACAGGTAAGGGTGAAACGGTGCGGTAAGAGCGCACCAGCGTCCCGGGCAACCGGGCGGCTCGGTAAACCCCATCCGGAGCAAGACCAAGCAGCAGGCGTTGAGGCGGCCCGCCAAGCCTGCGGGTAGGTTGCATGAGCCCATTAGTAATGATGGGCCTAGAGGAATGGCTGTCAGGATGCGCGAGCATCTGTACAAAACCCGGCTTACCGGCTGGCTTCGCAACCTCTTTTTTGATGATGGAAAGCCACTGTTCCTTTTTGGGGATGGTGGCTTTTTGTTTTTTGGGGTATTGAGGGGAATGCCAGGGTTTTAGGGGGATTTGGAGCCCCGGCGCTGATCCACCAGGAACGTAGCCCGGATGAAGCGTTAGCGGGAATCCGGGGTGGCTGGTCTGGTTAATATTGTTGCAGGATTGTTAGCGCCTTGCGGCGCGGGTTTGAAAAGCATTGGATACCCGCGGTGGCGGGGGCACGTTACTTTCTTTGCTTCGCCAAAGAAAGTAACCAAAGAAAGGCGACCCCTGCGACAGCGCCCGCTACACGGGTTCCCTGCGCTTCTCGTGAGGGCCGGCTGGCTCCAGGGAACTCGCTACGCTCAAACACCCTTACG
>NZ_JACHHN010000004.1:271096-598691 GCF_014202765.1 Silvimonas terrae | reverse complement strand
TCGACCACCACCACCACAAATGGCAGGTGGGTCAGCGGTTCCGGGTTGTCCGGGGTCAGGCTGAACGGGTTGGTGAGCGGTCTGCCGGCTTTTTCCGCTTCCTTGACCTTCTGGTTGAAGCCGGCGAGGTTACGCACGCCCATGGCGCTCATCAGGCGGTAGCGTTTTTCCATTTCTGCCACACACCAGTTGAGCGCGTTGGCGGCCAGTTTCATGTCGGTGACGACCGGGGCCAGCAGGTGCGGGATGCCGTCGTAGACGGAGAGTTCCAGCATCTTGGGGTCGACCATGATGAAGCGCACTTCGTCCGGCGTGGCCTTGTACAGCAAGGACAGGATCATGGCGTTCACGCCGACCGACTTGCCCGAGCCGGTAGTGCCGGCGACCAGCATGTGCGGGGCTTTGGCGAGGTCGGTGACCACCGGTTTGCCGGTGATGTCCTTGCCCAGGGCCATGGTGAGTTTGGAACTGGTGCCGTAAAACTCTTCCGCACTCAGAATTTCGGAAAGCCGGATCATCTGCCGGGTTGGGTTGGGCAACTCCAGGCCCATACAGGTCTTGCCAGGAATGGTTTCGACCACGCGGATAGAGACCAGACCCAACGCGCGAGAAAGATCCTTGACCAGGTTGACCACCTGCGCGCCGCGCACGCCGATGGCTGGCTCGACCTCATAGCGGGTGATCACCGGGCCGGCAAAGGCATCAAGGACGCTGACTTTAACTTTGAACTCCGCCAGCTTTTCCTCAATCACAATGCCGCGATCAAGCAGTTCGTCCTGGCTGATCGGGTCAATGGGATCCGCCGGGGGTTGCAACAAATCCAGCGAGGGCAAACAGCTTTCGTCGTACAGCGGACGCGGTGGCGGCACCGGTGCCGGACGGTTGATCAGTTCGGCGGCCCACTCAGAGGGCTGGTATTGGCCACTGGCCACCAGTTGTTGCGCCACACTGGCGGTGTTTTGCCATGGAGAGAGAGCCGGGAGTAGCGCGGGTTCGGGTTCGACAACGGAGGCCGGCAAGCTGATCGCCTGAGGCTCGACCGGGAGGAGAGCGGTTTCATCCTCCTCTTCTTCGGCAGGGGCGTCCCAGGGCATGGGTTGCCAGTGGGCTGGGGTTGTCGCCGCAACGGGCGGTGGTGCCGGTTGCGGCGCGACCGCAACAGGTTCCGGCGCAATCACCGGGAGCGGTGTGTCCTGAATGGCCGGCCAGCTTTCCACTTGCGGCTCGACCACAAGGGGAGCGGCGACTTCTGGCTCAGCGCGGGCGACTTCAACGGGCGCAGCCCAGACAGGCATTTCTGGCAGGACCAGATCTGGAGCAATGGGGGGTGTGCTGGGTGCGGGCAGCGCTTGCTGCCAGAACGGACGCGGTGCCAGCGGGGCGGGTTCCACCGCCGGGGCCGGCACGCCGGGAGGCACCGCCTCTGCCGCAGGCGCTGCGTAACTGGGGGTGGTGCGTATGGTGCGGCCGGATTGATAGCGCGGCACAAGGTCGGCACCGGGTTCTTGCGGCTCGGTGGCGGTGCTGACCGGCGGCGTAACCGCTGTCGGTTCGAAAACCGGCTGCGGGATGGGCTCGGGTTCTGCCGGGCGCGGGCTGGTTCGCCGGGCGCTGATGAAGACCGCGTCGTCTGCGCTGCTGACGCTGCGACTCCCGCGCACGACGATCGGGGTCGCAGGCCTGGCGGCATCGGTGGCCGGCGTGGAATGCTCCGGCAGGCGCGTACCCTGCGGTGCGATACGTTGGGTGTCGCGGTGACCGTGCAATGCTTGCAAGCGGGCACGGATTTCATTGGTATCAATGCGTGGCAGATCGGGCTGAGGCGCGGGCGCGCTGCTACGCCGTTCCGGCGGACGAGTAAGGTGACGCGGCGGCTGCAGTACCTGGTCCCGGCCCAAAACCGGCAGGGGTTTGGGCGCAGGCGCAGGCGGAGCACGCCGGAAAGCGTGGTCCAGTGTGACGATCGGCAGCGGGGAGCCCACTGGCACGGTGTTGATCTGCGGTCCGGAGCGGGTATCCAGTTTGCCGGCAGCGCGCGCCAGTGCGATCTGGTGCGCCTCTTCAGCGGGGACCGGGGCGGGAGCCGGGGCCGGTTCTGGCGCTGGTTCGGTATCGAAGTCCGCCTGGGCTTCGGCAAGGTCATCCGCTGCCGGTGCGGCAGACCAGGTGCTGCTAAACCACTCGCGCAGGCGCGAGCCGGCTGCCGCTGCGGTCCTGGTGGTTGCAGGCTCAACCGATGCCACAGGGGGGCTGGCCTCAACCTCGGCCACGGACTCGGTGGTGACCGGGGCCGGCCACGACAGTCTGGCGGTCAGTCGATGCAAGGCGTTTTCCACGGCGGAGCCCACGTGCTCGGTCAGCGCATTCCAGCCCAGCCCGGCCCACAAGGGGATACCCGCGCCGGTGCCTGCGGCCAGAACCAGCAAGCCGACGGCCGGATGGTCATTGGCCAGAATAAGATGCCCGGCCAGCGCCCCACTGAGCACCAGCAACGCGTAACCCAGCGGGCTTTGCCAGCCGGGCCGCGTAATACGCAGAGGTTGCTGGCGCAGTGCTTGCCATGTGGCCATGCCGGCACCCAAGGCCAGCCACCAGCCGCCGATACCAAACAGGGCTCGCCACCATTGTGGCCAATGAAAAATCTGGAAGATAAACGCCAGGCAGCAGGCAAATGCCAACAGGGCAACACGGGCTACGGGCAGAAAGCCGTCGCCAGTGCGGCCGGACGGCGGGCGCGGCGTAGGTTGGGCTTGATTCATGTCGGGTATTTCTATGGTCTGTGTTGCTGACGAAAGGTGAACGGACGTTCTGTCTCGCCAAACCGGCAATCATAAGCCGCTATGGGGTTGGCGTCATCAGCTACGACACATAGCGTGACGTGTTTGAAACGTGTATGGGATGGGTGGTCGGATGTCCCCGACAGTCATTGGATGGACCAGATGGCCGTTGCAGCGCGGCAAGCGGGAACCCGGACTGCCCGCTGGCGCTCTGCATACCAAAAAAACCGGAGCCTTTGGAGCTCCGGTTTTTTCGCGGCAAGAAATCAATCCTGGAGTTGCTGCAGCAAATACAGACGTTGATAAATCCCGTGTTCCACCGCCATCAACTCGTCGTGCGTGCCGGCTTCGGCAATATGCCCATGGTTCAGCACGATAATCCGGTCGGCATCCCGAATCGTCGACAAGCGGTGCGCAATGGAAATCATTGTGACCTTGCCGTGCAAAGCCTCCAGCGCGCGCTGGACCAGTTGCTCGGTTTCGCTGTCGATGTGGGAGGTCGCCTCATCCAGCAACAAGATGCGCGGCTTCCCGGCCAGGGCGCGGGCGATGGCGATCAACTGTTTTTGACCACTGGACAAGCGCGTACCGCTCTCGCCCATATCCGTGTCGTAACCGTTCTCCAGCGAGAGGATCAACTCATGCACGCCGGCGGCCTGGGCGGCTTCTTCAATCTGCGCTTGCGATAAACCACGGCTCATGTCGATGTTTTCCCGCGCGCTGGCCGCCAGCAAGAACGGGTCTTGCGGGACCAGGCCGACGCCAGCACGGAAGGCATCATCACCAATGCGGGTCAGCGGGATACCGTCAATGTCGATCTCGCCCGCCTGTGGCGTATAAAAGCGCAGCAGCAAAGACAGCAGCGTGGATTTACCACTGCCGGTATGCCCGACAATGCCGTAAAAGCTACCGGCCGGGATATCCAGATTCAGGTCATGCAAGATCACCTGATCCGGGTGATAGCCAAAGCGCAGGTTGGCAAAGCGTACCGCCCCGTTACGCACTTCTGCGTTGCCATCCGGCTGCGGGCCTTGCGACTCTTTCAGCAGGGTGTTGACGCGTGCAGCCGCCACCACGGCCTGCTGCAACTGGCTGAACTGCAAGGTGATCTGGATCAGTGGGTCGACCACGCGGGCGATATAGCTCACAAACGCGTACAACACCCCGATCTCCAGCGCGCTGAACTGGCGCTGCCCAAACGCGTAGATCACCACCACCAGGATCAGTGCATTCAGTAAATCCAGCGCCGGGCGCAACAGCCACGCGTTGGCAGAAAGTTCGCTCAGCCGGGCCTTGTAGTGGGCTTCGTTGGTGCGGGAGAACTTGCCAGAGAAGCGGCCTGCCGCGTTGGATGCCTGCAATACGCTCATGCCGGCAATGGACTCGGCCACCTGGGCATTGATCTCGCTGCGCAGTTCCCGCGCCAGTGCGACGGATGGTGCGCTCCAGCGCTGATACCACCACACAATGATCACCACAGCCGGGAACAAGGCCAGCACGATCACCATCAAGCGCCAGTCCAGCAAGGTCATGGCCAGCATGGCGCCAGTGACCACAATGCAACTGTCGAGCATGACAAACAGCACTTGCACATACAGGGCTTTGACCGACTCTGTGTCGTTGGTCACGCGGCTGACCAGTTGCCCGGTAATGGCCTTGTCAAAGAACGCCATGGGCAGGCGGATCACGTGGCTGTAGACCTGTTCCCGCAGGCGTTGCACCGAGCGCATGGCCACGCCGGCCAGCCGGGTCAATTGCAGATAACGCAAGATACCGGCGCTGTAACCGGCCACCAGCGCGCCAGCCAGAATGGCGGCCATTTCCGGTATAACCAGATGGTGCGGTTGCAGGTATTTGTCGATAAACAACTTGGATAAAAACGGGCCCAGCGCTTCCAGCAGCGCGGCGCAAACCAGCCAGAAGGTGCCCCACAGCAGGTGGCGGTTTTCCGGTACGGCAGCGCTGCGCAGCAAGGCAATCGCGTCGCGGCGTTCGCTTTTCAGGCTTTGCGTTTTGAGCGCGGCCTGATCCAGCGTGACTTCATCGAGTGCAATCTCAGAGCTCATCGAGACTGGCCTCCAGTTGTTGGTAACGCCACTGGCTGGCATACCAGCCATCCGCGTCGACCAGATTGTCGTGTGTGCCCGATTCAGTGATCCGGCCATGGCGCAAGACGGCAATGTGATCCGCGTCGGCCACGGCAGAGAGCCGGTGGCTGACGATGATCACCGTGCGACCACGCCGCGCTTCTTGTAAATGCGAGAGGATCTGCGCCTCGGTTTGCGTATCGACCGCAGAGAGCGCGTCATCCAGCAGCAGCAAGGGGGCATCGGCCAGCAAGGCGCGGGCAATGGCGACGCGCTGGCGTTGCCCGCCCGAGAGCGACACCCCTTTCTCACCGACGGGCGTGTCGTACCCTTGCGGCAAACGCAGGATGTCCTGATGCACGGCGGCCAGATTGGCTACGCGCTCGATCTCTTCGCGGGTGGCGTCAGGTTTGACCAGGGCAATGTTGTCCGCCACCGAAGCCGAGAACAAAAACGGCTCTTGCGGTACCCAACTGATGGCATTGCGCAGGGTGTCGAGTTTGTACTCCGGCACGGCGACGCCATCCCAGGTGATCTCACCCAGTTGCAGCGGGTATTGGCGCAGCAGCAAACGCAGCAGTGTGGATTTGCCCGAACCCGTCGGCCCGACCAGCCCCAGTGTTTTGCCGGCCGCCAGCGTCAGATTCACCCCGGAAATCGCCGGCGTACCCTGTTCTGGATAAGTGAAGCCGATATTGCTGAAAATCAGCGCACCCGGTTGCAAGGCATCGGCAACGCCGTCATCCGGCACGCTGCGTGGTGTTTCCAGAATGGGGCCCAGCCGGCCCCAGGCCGCTTTGCCGCGCTCCAGCAAAGACAGCACCCAGCCGGCAGCGAACATTGGCCAGATCAACTGGCCCAGGTACATGGAAAAACTGGTCAGCGCGCCAATGGTCAACTCGCCCTGCCAGACCAGGTAACCGCCCACCGCCAGCACCGTGACGGCAGAGGTACTCAGCGTCAGCCCCACCGAGGGCTCGAACGCGGCTTCCCAGCGCTGGGCGGTCAAGCTGCTGGCAGCGGCGTCGCCCGCCAGGCGGGACAACTCGTTGCTGTTGCGCGCCTGCAAACCCAGCGCACGCATGGTGCGTACGCCGGTCAGTGTTTCTTGCACATGGTCATTCAGTTTGCTGAAACGGCCGAGCGAATCATGCCAGGCATGATGGATATGATCAGAGATACGCCAGAACGCCAGCGCCATCAGCGGAAACGGCAACAACGCCGCCAGCGCCAGCCGCCAGTCAATGCCAATGGTCATCATGGCGACCACCAGAATCAGCGTCATGGAGCCATCAAAACCGGCCAGCATGGCTTCGCCGGCAGCCATCTCGATGGCGTCGATATCGTTGGTGGCGCGCGCCATCAAGTCGCCGGTGCGCTGACCGTGATAGAACCCCGGCCCTTGCGTGGCGAGCTTGTCATACAAGCGGGTGCGCAAACTCACGCCCAGCCGGTAGGCCGCCGCAAACAACTGCAAACGCCAGCCCACCCGCAAGAAATAGATGGCCACACCCATCACCAGCACCACGGCCAGTTGGGAGATCAACGCGGCGCCGGCCAGGCGGTGCGCCACCAGTTCATCAATAATGTGCCCGACCTGGCGGGGGATCAGCACCGACAACAGTGCCACCGCAAACAACATGATTGCGGAGAGCAAATAGGGACGCCAGTGCTGCCGGATAAAACCGGCCAGCAAGCGGTAAAGACTCATGGATTAACCTTTTCGGATTCTTTTTTTACAAAGACGCTGCACCCCGCCACAGGTTGCGGCGAAGCGGGCGTGAGCGTCAGCATCAAGTTCTGGTCTTGCGAGTTGAGGTATGTATGCGGCGGGCGCTGCCGCTAACGTTCGGCAATCCGCCGGGCGGCCAGCCCGTGCGCGTTGTCGCCATACGCTGCGTATTCCTCATGACAAGCATCGATCAGTTTGATCACATGTTCGTCCTCGGCCGCGATTCCCGCGGCGATGATCGGTGCCCAGTCCGGTTGCACGGACAAAGACACGTGCGGCGCCGGGCCACTGATCCCGCTGGCAATGACCCCTGCAGCATACGCCTGCCAATACCAGCGCACGGCGGTGTCCATGTCCTCAATCCAGTGGGCCAGGCCACGCAAGGCATGCGCACTGGTCACCAGATGCAGCACGGTGAAATTGCCGCTTGCCAAGTAGCATTCTGCCGCGTAAACCGCCAGCTTTTGCAAGGTATCCGGGCCAATCTCCAGCCAGCCAGCCACCGGGGCAAATGCGGGCAATTGGGCCGCATTACGCATCTTGGCGGAGATCATGAAACCGGCCGGATCAATCGCCAGTTCAGGCACAAACAAGCGCGAGACCAGCGTCAATGGATCAGCACTGATGGGGGCCGGCACCGGCCAGTCTGCCAGTTTGCGGGCACTACAGGCCCAGTACGCCAGTCCGCAGGCCATCTCGTCGGTATGTCCGCTGGCCAGTGCGTACTGAGCGCGGATCAAGCCATGAAACGCCGCACCACCAATGCCCGGCAGCAGGTCAGGAAGATGCCGCCGTACCACGGCGTCCACGCCTTCGGCCGCCAATTGGGTAACAAAGTAGTTGCGGTAGGCGTCGTAAAACTGCCGCTGGCCCAACTCGCGTTGCCAGAATGCGGGGTCGATCACGCCAGGGGCGCTTTCCAGCGGTGAGAGTTGTTGGGTGTAGGCGTCAAAATACGCTTCCAGGCGGGCGTCATCCGCCCCCAGACGTGCCAGCGCAATCAATGCCATGGGCAAATGATTGGTCAGACCAGAACCAAAGTTGGGCGCGTATTGCGCCGACCGGGTCAACAACTGGTTCAGCATGCCGGTTCTCCTTGTGGGGTGTCTGGGTGGCTGGACGTGCGGGGGTGAGGTGCGATGATAACGGAAAGCCCTTTGTAATGATGCAGTCCGTCTCTGGATTGTTGCGTCTGTAACGAGAACCAGTTGGATTTTGACAAGTCTTGTATACGCGTTGCCGCATTGTTGAAATGATGGCGGCCGGTGACAATGCCCACCCCGCCCACAACGCGGCTCTGGTAACCCCATCCCGATCAAGGACCCCGATGAAGCACTTCAAACTGGCTGCGCTGACCGGCGCGTTATTGTTGGCCCTGCAAGCCCATGCAGCGCCTGTTTCCGGTATCGACTTTACGAACTTTGACAAGAGCGTACGCGTGCAGGATGACATTTATCTGCATACCAACGGCACGTGGGTCAAGAACACGGCGATTCCGGACGACAAGCCGTACTGGGGAGCGTTCTTTGAACTGCGTGAAGAGTCGCTCAAGCGTTCGCGCAAGATTCTGGAAGCGGCTGCCGCCAATAAATCCGCCACGGGTGATGAGCGCAAGATCGGTGACTTCTACACCAGTTATATGGATGAAGTGACGATCGAAAAACGGGGCACCACCCCAGTCAAACCGCTGCTGGCGCGCATTGACCAGATCAACACGCCGGCCGACGTGGTCCGCTATATGGGCGAAGTTCAGCCCAACCCGGGCCCGCAGCCCATGAATATTTCGGTGGAGATCAACCCCAAGGACTCCACGCATTATTTCCCGGGCGCAGGCCAGGGCGGTCTGGCGCTGCCTGACCGTGATTACTACCTGATCGACGACGCGCGTTTTGTGGCCGCGCGTACCGCTTATCAAACCTATCTGACCCGCCTGTTTACCCTGACGGGCGAAAAGGATGCCGAGGCTCAGGCCCGCGCCGTGATTGCCCTGGAAACCGCACTGGCCAAGGCGCAATGGAGCAAGGTAGAGAACCGCGATCCGCTCAAGACCTACAACAAACTGAATGTGGCGGCGCTGCAAAAACTGTCGCCGGGTTTTGACTGGGCTGTTTTCCTGGAGGCCTCCGGTTTTGGCAAGGTGGCCGAAGTCGATCTGGCCCAGCCCTCCTACGCTACCGAATTGGGCAAGCTGATCCAGAGCCAGCCGGTTGCCGTGTGGCGCGCTTATTTCAAGGCGCACCAGCTGGACGCCGTGGCGCGTCTTTTGCCCAAGGACTTCTCTGACGCCAGCTTCCAGTTCCATAGTGTTGCGCTGTCTGGCACGCCCAAAGAGCCGCCGCGCTGGCAACGGGCGGTTACCGCCGCAGACTGGGGTCTGGGCGAGGCCGTGGGTAAAGAGTACGTCGCCCAGTATTTCCCGGCAGAGTACAAAGCCCGCATGCAAGAACTGGTCGGCAACCTGATGAAGGCGTACGCCCAGAGCATCGAGCAACTGACCTGGATGACGCCGGAAACCAAAAAGGCCGCAGAAAACAAACTGGCCCATTACGCGCTCAAGATCGGTTATCCGGATAAATGGCGTGATTACAGCGCGCTGGAGATCAAGCCAGACGACCTGTTTGGCAACTATCAGCGTGCGGCGCAGTTTGAATACAAACGCGAACTGGCTCGTCTGAATGAGCCGGTTGACCGCACGGAATGGGGTATGACGCCGCAAACCGTGAATGCGTATTACAACCCGGCGCAGAACGAGATCGTGTTCCCCGCCGCCATTTTGCAGCCGCCGTTCTTCAACATGGCGGCCGATGACGCCGCCAATTACGGCGCCATTGGCGCGGTAATTGGTCATGAAATCAGCCACGGGTTTGATGACCAGGGGAGCCATTTCGATGCGGTGGGCAATCTGAATGACTGGTGGACGCCGGAAGATCGCCAGCGCTTTACCGCGCTGACTGACAAACTGGTGGCGCAGTACAACGCATATGAACCCCTGCCGGGCCAGCACGTGAACGGTCAGCTGACCCTGGGCGAGAACATTGCCGATAACTCCGGCCTGCAAGTGGCCTACAAGGCGTATCACCTGGCGCTGGGCGGCAAGACCGCACCGGTGATTGATGGTCTGACGGGGGATCAGCGCTTCTTCCTTGCGTTTGCCCAGGTGTGGCGCGGCAAGGTGCGCGACGCATACCAGCTGCAATTGATCAAGTCTGACCCGCATTCGCCCGGCCGTTACCGCGCCATTGGTGCGACCGAGAACAACGATGCGTTCTATAGCGCGTTTGACGTCAAGCCGACCGACAAGATGTACAAGGCCCCGGAACAGCGTATCCACATCTGGTAATTGCCAGTCTGTTGATCCGTTCGACCAGAACAAAAGCCGGCGCAAGCCGGCTTTTGTTCTGTCGCCACCTAAGCTGTAGCCATGAATGTCCACCGTTGCCCAGCCCAATCCGCATGAGCCCGATCCAGATCACCACGCCCCGCTTGCTACTGGACATTGTGTCCCCGGAAAACGCCCATTTGCTGGCCGCCTGGGACGACCAGAATCGCCGCCATCTTGCCCCTTGGGAGCCAGTGCGCGATCTGGAGTGGTATGCCCCGGAAAGCTACACGCAGCGACAGCAGCAGGCGCTGACGCAATTTGCGGCTGGCACGGCGCTGCCGCTGGTACTGCATGACCGGCTCAGCGGCGACATTGTGGGGCGCTGCAATTACAGCAATATCGTGCGCGGGCCATTTCTGGCCTGCAATCTGGGCTATAGCCTGGCGGCGGCATGGCAGGGCAAGGGGTTGATGGCAGAAGCGCTGAAAGCGGCCAACAACTATGTGTTCAACGAACTGGGCCTGCACCGGATTATGGCGGCTTACATGCCCGCCAATACCCGCAGCGCGCGTTTGCTGGCGCGGCTGGGTTTTGAGCGGGAAGGGCTGGCGCGTAGCTATCTGTGTATTGCAGGGCAGTGGGAAGATCACGTGTTGACGGCGTTGATCAATCCTGGAGCGGGGCGCGTGTGACGCCCGGATGGGTGTGAAAGGCCTGGACTGGGGGGCGGCTCACTCAGGCCTGGCCCGGATTGAAGCGCGCCCCTTGGTGGGTGCCCCCGTAAAGACACTGAACGCCAAAAGCGGCTGTCGCAGCGGGGAAGCGGGAATCCAGGGTAGCGACGCCCGCAAGATCGGGTTTGCGTCCTCGGCAATGGCACACCGCGTCACCCCGGAATCCCGGCCGTTGGCCTTCATCCGGGCTACGGGGATCAATTTGAGCTGCAGCGGGAACGGATCTCCCAAGGCTGCCCACATGCACACAAGGGGGGCTTACCCGCCAAACACCCCGTGCACTTCTTGCGCCAGCGTTTGGTTGTCATCTGTGGTTTCCAGCATGATCCCGTCCCGCGCGCGGGTGACCGCCACGTACAACTCGCGCCAGCCCGCCGCCGTGGGTTGCAGCAGATGTCGCCGCCAACCGGCCTCGCCCATCGGCAACAAGACTCGGGCATATTCGTGGCCCTTGGCATGCAGCACCGAGGTCAATGACAAACCGCTGGCATTGCCGCGCTGGCGCACAAAACGCTCCACCGCGTCGTCCCAGCGTTGGACCTGCATGGCCGGGGCCAGATCGATGCTGAAGCGGCGCACCAGTTCGTCCAGCAAAAGGGCGGACTGTCGCCCTGCCGCCGGGTGTTGGGCGCGCTGGTACAAGAACGCGTGCAATTGCAGATGCTGTACCGCCAGCGCCAGCCAGGCCGGCCAGGACTGGGCCGTGGTCAGTACGGGCGGCAAGAATTCGGCCAGTTTGTCGAGCACCAGACCCAGCGTATAGGGGTCGGCATTCAGCAGCCGCTGCCCATCTGCCCGCCGTGCGCCGTCCAGGCCCAGTTCGGCCCGCAGGTCGCTGCGGGTTTCTTTGTCGAGGCCCAGGGTGGGCACGTTCATCAGCACATCCAGCGCGTACAGACTGTTGATGTGAAACGGTGCATCGGCAGCGAAACGGCGGCTGTACAACACCGCCAGGGCACGTAACACGCGAAATTCGTAACCCTGGAAGAAATGCCGTACCCGTTCGACCAGACGGTACGGCACGCCGGCATCAAACAGGCGCAATTGCAGCAGCATGCAATCGGCCTGGGTCGGCAGAATGGCGCAGTGGTCGGCCAGCGCCACGCCTTGCTGCGCACTCTGCGCCAGCCAGGCCACCAGATCAGGCACCGCCAGCAACTTGCCCGCCTGCGCACGTGGCCCGGTAATCCGCGCCGCGCCAGGTTGCAAGCGCTGCACAATGCGATCGGCCATTTGGGCAATCCGGTGGCCATAACGCCAGGAGCGCGGCAACGCCAGGGTGTTCAGGCCAGCCAGTTGACCCGCGCTATCAAAGGCCGAGAACGGCTGCAGACCGCGCCAGGCAAACATGTCCTGATGCCGGTCACCAATCAGTACCAGCCGGCAACCCGCTTTGATCAGCACGTTCAGCAGTTCAAAATGCAGCGCTTTGGTGTCATGAAATTCATCAACCATGATCACGTTGATCCGGTTGGCCCAGACATAACGCACCAGCGCCCGTGGATCCCCCGCGAGGTCGTACGCGGCGCCTTCAACGCCGACCAGATGCCGGCTCTCTCGGCGCAGCCGCTCAAACCGGCTGAAGAGGTGATAAAACCACGGTGGCAGGTCCAGACTGGCCAGGAACTCGGTGCGCTCCATTTCCTGGAATTCTTCCAGGCCGTCTTCCTCGGCATACATGCGCGGGTCGCGGAACACGTTGGCAATCCGTGCGTTACCGATCAGATCCAGCAAGTCGATCAGATCGGATTCCCGGTCCGGAATCTCGCCTTCCCAGGTGTCGTTCAGTTCTGCTACCAGCTCTGAGAGCAATTGCAGCAACTGGTCGCTTTCGTTGATGGCGTTCTGGCGGATTTCTTCCCGGGTGAAAAAACCGTCGCCCGAGTAATTGCGGCCTTCCACCGCACCGCACAGCACTTCAAACGCCAGACCATCAAAAGTCAGCACGCTTTTGGGTGGCAAGCCGCGCCCGGTCTGGGCCAGATGGACATCCGCAAAACGTTGGCGACCCGCGTTGGAAAACGTCAGCGCCAGCACACCGACCCCCGCATGGACCAGTTGCTCGCGCGCTGCCACCAGTGTGGTGGTCTTGCCCGTGCCGGCGCCCGCTTCAACCAGCAGATGTTGCTGGTAATCCGTACGCGCCAGATCCGCCACGGCGTGAAGGATGGCCTCTTGGGCCTCGGAAAGCTTGGGGGTGTTGGACATTTCTTTTCTTTACAACCGGGGGTGACTGCCGGCGTACACGGTACCTTAAAAGCGGGGTGCTGTGTCAGGGATGGCCGGCGCGGGGAGGGGGCGCTGCCGGTGCGGATTCCCCCTCCAGGTTTATCCCGTCGGCTGTTCTGCCACGGCCAGGGGTCTGATCTCATTCATCCGGCTGTAGTCCACATGCGTCTGGCCCGTGGCGTCCGTGTATAAAAGATCGGCATAGGCATATTGCCAGCGGATCAACTCATGGTTGTAGCTCTGCCGGGAGCGCATGGTCTGTGTGGTGGTTTCATCCGTACCATCCAGGCTCAGGACCAGCATGCAATCAGTGCGGGCCAGGTCTTCCGGCGTCATGCCAAACAGCGGGCTGGATTCATCAATCACGTGCATCAGCGTCCAGCTCAGCACAAACATGGGGTGCTGGTGGCGCACCAGCGTCAGATCGTGGATGCGTCTGATTTGCAGACCTTCTACCGAACGCTCTTGCCGGATGATGCGCAGCCGGGCAGAGGCGTCGACGATCACGTTCTGGCGGGCGTTGGCGGCGCGCATCATCAGCATCATCTGGCCATCAACCGGGCGGATGACCGGGTTATGCGAAAACATGATGCGCGCATGCGGGCGGGAGAAACGCGCAAACATCACGCCGGTAATCAGGGCGATGCTCATCATGCCGGTAAAAATCTCTATGGTTGCAATGACATGGCCATAAACCGACTGCGGATGCATGTCGCCATATCCGACAGTAGCGATCGTCTCGACACTGAAGAAAAATGCGCCCCAGAAGCCCGTTGGATAGAGGTTGGCGATGGGGTGGGCGCCCAAGGTGTAAAGCGTCCCGAAAAGCAGGTTCAAAAGCAGGAAAGCGACGCCCACCATTAGAAAGAAAACTGGCCAGCGCATCATCATGCAGCGATGGTATAGATCACTCCACACCTGGGTTTGCAAGCCGTGTGTAATAATTTCGCGATCACCCAGAAGGGCGACGTTTTCGCGTTTGGAGAGATGAAAATCAAACATGGTTGTATGCCCGGCGGATTGTTTTTCGTCAGATTACAGGGCGCGGCTGGCTTCTTTCGCAGCGCACAACTTGCCATTTTTGGGAAGCGATTTACGTCACTTGTGCCGAAAATTGTCACAACATAATTAACAAGAATGAATATGTTTTGAAAGCAATAAGTAATTTATTAAGTAATTAGCATATGGCGCTTAACAGGTGCCCCAGGAATCGTATAACCTGCCGCTCAATCGGTTTTTTACGGGTGACGATTGGTACTGTTTTGAACCATCGCAACATGGAAATATCCGAAGTCTGTATGCAGGAGAGAAAACTGGAAAGCCCGACCAACCATAACGACAGCCTTCTGGCACGTAGCCGCCATGCCGTCTGGCATCCGTGCACCCAAATGAAGCGCCTGGAGACGTTTCCGCTCGTTCCCATTGAACGCGGCGAAGGCGTCTGGCTGGTCGACTGTGATGGCAAACGCTATCTGGATGGCGTTTCCAGTTGGTGGGTCAACCTGTTTGGCCACGGTGAGCCGCGTATCAAACAGGCCATCAAAACCCAACTGGACCAGCTTGAGCATGTCATGCTCGCCGGTTTCACACATCGGCCAGTCGTCGAGCTTTCTGAACGTCTGGCGGCCTTGACCGGGCTGGGTCATGCGTTTTACGGGTCTGATGGTGCTTCTGCCACCGAAATTGCGCTCAAGATGTCGGCGCATTATCACAAGAACAACGGCAAGGCGGACAAGCACCGCTTTGTTTATCTGGCTGGCAGTTATCACGGCGAGACCATAGGCGCACTGTCGGTGACAGATGTGCCGGTGTTTCGCAGCGCGTACTCCAGCCTCGTGCGGGACAATTTCATCGCCCCTTCGCCAGATGCCCGTCTGGCTGGCCCCGGTGAAACTGCACGCGATGTGGCAGATGCCGCCGCCAACGGGCTGGCTGCAATTCTGGCCGCACACCATGAAGAGATATCTGCCGTCATTCTGGAGCCGCTGGTGCAAGGCGCGGCCGGCATGGCGATGTACGACCCGCACTACCTCACCCGGGTACGCGCCCTGTGCGACCAGTACCAGGTCCATTTGATTGCGGACGAGATCGCCGTTGGTTTTGGCCGGACCGGCACCTTGTTTGGTTGCGAGCAAGCCGGCATCAAGCCGGACTTCATCTGTGTCTCCAAGGGCATTACTGGCGGTTTCTTGCCGCTGGCGGCCGTACTGACCACGGATGAGGTCTACCGGGCTTTTTATGATGATGATGTCACCCGGGGTTTCCTGCATTCGCACTCTTACACCGGTAACCCGCTGGCCTGCGCGGCGGCGCTGGCCGTGCTCGATATCTTTGAGCACGACGACGTGATTGCCGCCAATCGCGAGCGCGCGGCCCGCTGGTCGAAGCGCTTTGCCGGTTTCGCGCAGCATGCGCGGGTAAGCCACTATCGTAATACGGGCATGATCTGGGCTTTTGATGTCGAAGACCCGCGCCCCGGCTTTGCCCAGCGCTTGTATCGTGCCGCGCTGGAACAAGGTTTGTTGCTGCGCCCGATTGGTAACACCGTTTATTTCATGCCCCCGTACGTCATGAAGGATGACGAAGCCGACTGGCTTGTCGCGGGCACTACCCAGGCGCTTGAAGCCGCGCTGGGTGGGCAAGAGGAGCTGGACGATGCAGCTATCGCTTGATCTGCCCCAACCGGATGCCCGGTTGGCCGCCATTGTGGAGACCGATCCGCGTGCCTTGCGCATGTGGCTGATCGGCCTGCCCAGCGGCCACGTGCTGGAAACCGGCCGGCAGATTTTCGATGCGCTGGCTTCGTGCAACCGCACCGTCATGGAAGCGGACGTGCGCGTCAAGCTGCTGGACGAATACCGCCGCGTGCTGGATGTCATGTCCGGTGATTTTGCCGCGCAAGCCGTCTCGCAAGGCATGCCCATGCGGGATAAGCCGCGCCAGGCCATGTTGCTGATGCGCAATCTGTGGCTGGAACTGGCGGGTGGCTACAAGATCGCGCTGGTGGAGCGGGTGGAAAAGCGTTCTTTCTTTAGCGGCAACAGCAAGCAGCAAGTCCCGCAACTGGTGCAACTGATCATGCTGTTGTTTTATCGGGCTTATCAGCTTGATTGCCGCATGGCCATGCAGCCGTTTTCCGGCATGTGGCGTGAGCTGCATCAGTTGTTCCAGTTGATGGCGCAATCGCGTCAGCTGGACGAACCGCATCTGGAAGAAGTTGGCCCGCCAGTGGGCGTGCTGTACAAGCGCATTGTGTTGCTGTCTTTGGCAGACCCGTTGCGCTTCTCCACCATTGAGCTGGAAAAAGTCATCGAGATTATCGATAACTACGCCCCGGCTGCACATTTTCAGCCGGTGGCGCAGCATGCCGGCAGCGGCGGCTTCTTTCTGGCGCGGCTGGATACGGACGAAGCGCCGGCCTACTACGGCAACAACCTGCCGGGCGACTATGCCGGGCCGGCCATGCTGATTGACACCATTGAGCTGGGCAAGAAAGTCCACAAAATGCTGCAAGGGCTGGAAACCAAGGCCCCGGCCGTGCCTGACCGGGTGAAAATCCAGTTCTGGATGGATATCCTGCGCCGCTTGCTCAAGCAATGGAGCATTGCTCCGCGCCGCATGTTCCAGCGCATTCCCAAAGATGCCAGCGTGCATTTGTGCGTCGGCCTCAAATACGTGGCCGCCTGCGCCATGGACCCGGATGTGCCGCTGCCGCCAGATCAACTGGAGCAAGCCGGCGTGACGGCAGAACTGCATTTGCAGGATTGGGCCGTGGTTGACGAAAGCCCGGGTGGCTATGCGCTGGCCAAGCGCGAAGCCCCGCCAGAACGGCTGCGCGTGGGTGAATTGGTGTCCGTGCGGCCGCAAGAAGCCGGCGGCAACTGGATGTACGCCGCCGTGCGCTGGATTCAGCAAAGCGAAGACGGCGCGCTGGAAATTGGGGTGCAGATTTTCTCGCCCAAAGCAGAACTGGGCCTGATGCGCACGGCAGAAGCCCTGCCAGAGGCGACGCCGACGCCGGTGTTGATGTTGCCGATCATGTCCATCTTGCGGCAACCGGCGCGGGTACTGGCGCCGCGCGGCACGTTTATCAAGGGCGGCCAGTTCCGCGTGGAAACCGGGAGCGACACCATCATGCTGACGGCAGTGCGGCTGGTGGAGCAGCAAGCCGGGTTTGATCTGTTTGAGTACGATGTGCCGGTGGATGAAGCCGTCGAGCAGGGCCCGACCACCAAAGAAGCCCAGCCGTTACGCCAGCCGTATAGCGGGCGCTAGGTCCGTCGTCGTCCAGATCAGAATTCGTCAGATAGCGGCGCCTCAGGGGCGCCGTTGTCGTCTTTGCGCCGCGCGCGCGGGTGATGGGCATCGTAGCTTTTGGCCAGCACCTTCCAGTCCAGATGGGTATACACCTGCGTGGTGGACAGGTTGGCGTGCCCCAGCAGCTCTTGCACCGCGCGCAGATCGCCCGAGTTTTGCAGTAAATGGGTGGCGCAACTATGGCGCAGTTTATGCGGATGCAGCGGCTCGGCAATGCCCAGGCGTGCTTCCCAGGTCTTGAAGCGGGCCTGCACGGCGCGCGTGCTCAGTGGTTTGCCATGCTGGCCGACAAACACCTGGGTGCAATCGGGCAGGGCGATCAGGGCGCGCTCCGTCAGCCACGCCTCAACGGCCTCCCGCGCTTTGCTGCCAACGGGCACCATCCGCGTCTTGTTACCCTTACCGGTAATGCGTGCCAGCCCACCGGCCAGATCAACATCGGCCAGTTGCACGCTCACCAGTTCAGAGACCCGCAGGCCTGACGAATACGCCAGTTCAAACATGGCTTTGTCACGCGCACTGAGGGTGTCGTCATCTGGCATGTTTTCCAGCAAGCCCACGGCGGCGTCCTCAGACATGGCCTTGGGCAGGCGCTGGCGTTTGCGCGGTGGTTTGACGCTGCTGGCGGGGTCCAGCGGCCAGGCCAGATCGCGCGCCATCAGCTTGTAAAAGGTACGCCAGGCCGACAGCATGCGGCCTATCGTATACGCCGACAGCCCGCGTGCCGCGAGCTGTCGCACAAAACCGCGCACATCCAGCGCGGTCAGTTCCTTGAGCGGTTTGCTGCCAGCCAGCGTCATCAGCTCTTGCAGATCACGCAGATAGGCTTTGTGCGTTTGCGGGCTGGCGTGTCGTTCGCCTTCCAGGTACTGCGCAAAGCGGGCCAGCAGCTCATCGTTCATGGCAAATCGTCGATGACCGGCAGACCGGCATCGGTCACTTCAGCAGAGAGTACGGGGGGGCCGGAAGGCACAACCCGGCGGATGGCGGCGGCCAGCAGCTCGGACAAGCGCTGCAGATACAACGTACCCATATCGGGGAAGAAGCGGTCCGGGTCATTGCTGGCCAGCACCATAATGCCAAACGGCTGGTCGCTGGTTCTGAGGGCAAACAGCGCAAACGATTTGAGTTCCGCTCCCACGCCTTCAAACCATTCCACCACCTCGTCCGTCACATACGGGCCGCAGTAGGGCGAAACCAGGTTGTTGGCCAGCTTGTAGACGGCTTCGCCCACCGGGGTGAATTCCCGCAATTGCGCATCTGCCGGCAGCCACAAACGCAATGCCACGTGGGGCACCAGAAAACGTTCTTTCAGATGGTATTCCAGCGTGCCGACTATGCCGGGCAGGTCGTTGGCCTGCATCAGCCCGACCGCCAGCTTTTGCAAGAGGTCGGAGATCACATCGTTTTCTTCACCGAACTGCAGCAGTTCGGCCATGCGCATTTCCATCGCGCGGTTTTTCTCGCGCAAGGTCAGCAATTGGCGCTCGGCCAGCGATACGGCCTGGCCGTTGTGGCTATGGGGGACGAAAATATCGGCAATCTCGTCGGCATAGTCTTCAAAAAAACCGGGGTTTTCCTGCAACCATTGCATGACTTCCTGGGCTTGCATTGTCCGCTCTCTTTCTGCCAATGAATTGATTTGATTGGTGTTTTGTTGTCGATGGCCGGTCGGGTCAGACTTCAATCTGACCCGTAAAGACGCTCACTGCCGGGCCGGTCATCATGACCGGTGTGCCGGGGCCATGCCAGCTAATGGTCAGGTCGCCGCCGTGCGTGGTCACGCGTACCGTCGGGTCCAGCAAACCACGGCGAATGCCGGCCACCACCGCTGCACAAGCGCCGGTGCCGCAGGCCAGAGTCTCGCCTGCGCCGCGTTCATAGACACGCAGTTTAACCGCGCCCCGGTTGAGGACTTGCATGAAACCGGCGTTCACTCGTTGCGGGAAGCGCGGGTGGTGCTCGATGACCGGCCCCTGGCGTTCCACTACGCCGCTGTCGACGTTCTCGACCACCTGCACGGCGTGCGGGTTACCCATGGACACCACGCTGATGTCGACCTGTTCACCCTTCACGTCCAGCGGGTAGGTGATGCTGTCGGCATCGGCAACAAAGGGGATTTCATCGGGCAAGAAACGCGGTTCGCCCATGTCGACGGTCACAAGGCCATTGGCCTCCAGCTTCGGGCGGATGACACCCTTGGCGGTATCGACCACGATCTCGGTTTTGTCGGTCAGGCCCTGATCAATCACAAAGCGCACAAAACAGCGGGCGCCGTTGCCGCAGTGTTCTACTTCGCCACCGTCCGAATTGAAAATGCGGTAGCGAAAATCCACGCCCTCGCGTTCGGCGGGTTCGACCAGCAACAACTGGTCAAAGCCGATGCCAAAATGGCGATCGCCCAGCTTGCGGATGGTCTCGGCGGAAAGCTGCAAGGACTGGCGCACGCCATCGAGCACGATAAAGTCGTTGCCCAGGCCCTGCATCTTGGTAAAGGTCAGATTCATATCAGTACTTTGTGGATCGTTATGCTCAGGCTAAACGGGTGTCTGTCCGCTGGCAAGATGACAACGGGGTTGCTCGGTGCATTACAGACATAAACGCATGTATTCGATCTTGATGCACTTATCCATCACCACCGTAAGCCCCGCCGCACGGGCACGCTCGGCTGCGGCGTCGTTCACGATGCCAAGCTGAATCCAGATGGCGGGCGCACCGATGGCAATGGCTTCATCGACGACGGCATCGACTTCTTCTGCCCGCCGAAACACGTTCACCAGGTCCACCGCGCCGGGGACATCCTTGAGCGTGGCATACGCTTTCTCGCCCAGTACCTCAGTGACCATGGGCCGCACGGGCACGATCTGGTAGCCGGCGCGCTGCATGACCTGCGAGACGCCATAGCTGGGGCGATCCGGCTTGGGCGAAAGCCCGACGACGGCAATACGCTTGACCCGTTCGAGCAAGGCGCGGATTTCAGCATCAGAGGGATTCTGGAACATGGACGGCTCCGGGCGGACGATGGGGTAAGCGATCAGATGTACGATCAGATGTAGATAAGGCCGCGCCGGATGAAAACCAGCCCGGCGCGCACGGCAGCCGGGCTGGCGGAATCAACGCGGCGTAACGCGCTTATCTGGACAGTACCAGCACCGCATCCGCTTCAACCACGGCACCCTTGGGCAATGCTGCAGCCTGAATGGCCGCACGGGCCGGGTAGGGCTCGACAAAGTATTCGGTCATGATTTCGTTCAGACGGGCAAAGTTGCCCAGATCGGTGACGAACACGCCCAGTTTGACGATATCGGACAAATCGCCACCGGCGGCTTGCGCTACGGCGCGCAGATTGGTGAACACCTGATGGGCCTGGGCATCAAAGCCATCGACCAGGTTGCCGGAGGCCGGGTCCAGACCAATCTGGCCGGACAGATACACGGTGTCGCCCACTTTGACCGCTTGCGAGTACGGGCCGACGGCTTTGGGGGCTTTGTCGCTGTGGATGATGGACTTGCTCATGATGGGCTCCGGCATAAGGCAATGAGGTAGAGCGGGGAACATAACCTGGGGGAGGGGCGCTGGCAAGGATAGGGGGTGGCTTTGCTGTTAACCCTCCATTCCTGCGGCGGCGAGAATCCGGCGGCAATGCTGTCGGGGAGCGCAGGGCTTTATCCCTTGCCACGGACTCGTCATTCCGGTCCTCGGCGGCCCCCTTGCGCCGGAATCCAGTTCTGCCACAGCAAGTGGCCTTTGCCGTGCTTCCGTAGGGTGGAATCGGAGCGGAGCGACAATCCACCGCCTGCGATGTTTGCGTGTCAGCGCCTGGCGGCGCGGGCGCTTAAAAGCATTTGATACCCGCGGTGGCGGGAGCACGTTACTTTCTTTGCGTCGCCAAAGAAAGTAACCAAAGAAAGGCGACCCCTGCGACAGCGCCCTTCGGGTTCCCTGCGCTTCTCGCAAAGTCCGGCTGGCTCCAGGGAACTCGGCCTTTGGCCTCAAACACCCTTACGCCAAAACCCCGGACTTCGCTGCGATGCTCGGCGCTGCCGGAGGGGAGGCATGTCAACCCCAACCCCATCGGCTGTCGCGGCCTCTCACTCCTCCTTCAAAAACCGCTCCAGCAACGTATTCAGAAACCGCCGTCCACGTTCGGTGGGGGCAATATGGTGCAGGTCACGGCTGAGCAAGCCGTCAGCCACGGCGCGTTCCACTTCATGAATCACTTTGGTCAGTGGCAAGCCGGTACGCTGGGTGAAGAGGTCGATATCAAAACCATCAAGCAGCCGCAGGGCATTGAGCATGAATTCAAACGGCAATTGCGTAAGCGTCACGCGTTCTTCCGTCTGCACGGCGTTGCCTTGTGCCATGTGCGTCAGGTATTCGGTGGGCTGCTTGTAGCGCATCTGGCGGATGATCTTGTCCGGAAAGCTGATCTTGGCGTGTGCGCCCGCGCCGATGCCCAAATAGTCACCAAACGTCCAGTAATTGAGATTGTGCTTTGCGCGGCGGCCTGGGCGGGCAAAGGCGCTGGTCTCGTAATGCTCGAACCCCGCTGCCGCCAGATGAGCCTCAATGGCGTCCTGCATGTCCGCCGCCGTATCGTCATCCGGCAGGGCGGGCGGGTAACGGTGAAACAGCGTGTTCGGTTCCAGCGTCAGATGATAGGCCGAGAGGTGCGTAGAGCCAGCGGCGATGGCGGTGTCGATATCGCTGATGGCCTGTTCCAGCGTCTGCCGGGGCAAGGCGTACATGATGTCGAGGTTGAAGTTGTCGAAATGCTGGCGGGCAATGTCGATGGCCTTGTGGGCCTCTTCATCGTTGTGAATGCGGCCCAGCGCTTTGAGGTGATCGCCGTTGAAACTCTGGATGCCAATCGACAAGCGATTGATCCCCGCGACACGGTAGCCGGCAAATTTTTCGGCCTCAAATGTGCCCGGATTCGCCTCCAGCGTGATTTCTGCATCCGGCTGCAGGCGCAAGCGGGCGCGGATGCCGGCCAGCAGGGTTTCCATGGCATCGGCCGAGAACAGGCTGGGGGTGCCGCCGCCCATGAAAATGGTGTTCACCTGGCGGCCCCAGATCAGCGGCAGACAGGACTCCAGATCACGCAGCAGCGCTTCAATATATTGCTGTTCCGGCACGCCTTCGCGCACGGCATGGCTGTTGAAGTCGCAATATGGACACTTTTTTACGCACCACGGAAAGTGGATATACAACGACAGCGGCGGCAGGGCGGTAAGGCCCCAATTGGCGCTGGACGTAGGTTGCAGAATGGCTTGCATCAAAAACCCGGTATCAGGGCAGGCGGTTGGGCCTGCCGGTAAATGTCATTCGTCGGTGGCTGCAGGTACAACTTTGGCCAGCAAAAAGCTGCCGTCGTACAGTGCCAGGCGCCGGCGCACGCGGTTGCGCCGGTCTACTTCGTACAGCACTTCAAAGCCGTCTTGTTCGCGCTCTGGCCATTTGCGTTGTGTGGTCCAGTGCAGCTTGTACGCCGCCGACTGCGCCAGAAAATCTGGTTGGGCCAGCCACTGGTTGGTGACAATGTGGGCCGCCGTTTCTTTCCAGCGCATCCAGTCGGCATCCGGTTTGGCGCGGGAATAAAACACCCCGGCCACTTCAAAATCAAATACAAATTCCTGCATGAACTGCGGTTTCCTTCATTCTTCGATCGTGGTCACCGCAATGCCCGGTTGGGCATAGCCGGTGGCCAGTGCATGGGCCCAGTCCGGGCGGCCATTGGCGTTTGCTTGCGCAACAGCGCTTGGGTAGTCGTAAGGCACGGCCAGTAGTTCTGCAAACCATTGGCCTTCACATTGTTCGCAAATGGCGTAACGGGCGTGGGGCGCGCCGTTTTCGATCAGATGCGGGTAAGGGTGTTCATCATCGTAAGCGGGCAGGCCCACGCTGCCAGGGTTCACAATCAGCTTGCCATCCTGGGTGGCGACGATGCGCGGATAGTGTGTGTGGCCACAGGCAATGACTTGCGCGTCAATGGGGCCCAGGCGCTGGGCGATTTCATCGGCATGGGCCAGTCGCACGCTGCCCGGCACCACGGTTTCCAGAAGATACGCCAGATCACTCGTCGGCGTGCCGTGACATAAAAATACAGCCGGCCCAAGCCAGGCCGTGCCGGGCAGTGTGGCTAGCCAGGCCAGGGTTTCAGGATTGACCTGACTGCGTGCGTAGCTATCTGACGGGCTGCTTTTTTCTGGATGGGCCGGGTCAACGGCCAGCAACTGGCGTTCATGATTGCCAGCCAGTTGCACCCAGCGCTGACGCATCAGGAACTGGGCGGTTTCTTGTGGCCATAGCGGGCCGGAAAGGCTGTCGCCCAGATTCACAATGGTACTGATACCGCGGCTGCGGGCGTCAACCAGCACGGCGTCCAGCGCCGGCAGGTTGCCGTGAATATCTGAAACCAATGCAAAGCGCATGGCGTCTCCAGCCTGGATTCCGGTCTAATCTTTGCCTGCCCAGGGGTTCTCCAGGGCATCGACCATCCGGTGCAGTACTTCACGCATCTGGGTGGGCGCGACTTCCATCAACAGGCCGTCTTCAAAGGCGTCCTGCATCATCTGGACAATCTCGTCCAGGTTCTCGTTCATGACTTTGACTTTTTCCGTGCACGAAACCACGCTGCCATCGTCGCGCAAAAACACTGCCCAACGTTTTTCATCCGTCATTTAAAAACCTTCCTCCCGCAATTTGGCCATCAGCGCGGCCAGGGCTTTACCTCTGTGAGAGATGAGGCCTTTTTCTTCCTGCGTCAACTGGGCGACGGAACGATTGTATTGCGGCACCAGAAACAGCGGATCGTAGCCAAAACCACCCTCACCCTGCGGGGCTTGCAGCACGTAACCATGGCAAGAGCCATCGGCAATCAGCGGTTGCGGGTCATCGGCATGGCGCACCAACACCAGCGCGGCGTAATACCAGGCGCGGCGATCTTCGTTGCCAGCCAGCGCGGCCAGCAGTTTTTCGTTATTGCGGGCATCTGATTTGGGTTCACCGGCGTAACGGGCCGAAAACACGCCTGGCGCGCCGCCCAGCGTAGCCACGCAAATGCCGGAATCATCCGCCAGCGCGGGCAGCCCGGTCAGGCGTGAGGCATGGCGGGCCTTGGTCAGGGCGTTCTCGATAAAGGTAAAAAAGGGCTCTTCGGCCTCCGGCACATTCAGTTCACCTTGCGGCACGATCTCCAGATCAAGCTGGGCGAACAGGTGCCGGAACTCCTTAACCTTGCCAGTGTTATTGCTGGCCAGAACAATGCGTTTCATCAGGTGTTATCCCTTGTCAGTGCATGCGCGTGAGCAGCATCAGATTGTTCTCCCGACGCACGTCAAACTGCGCCATCACCGACATGCCAATCAATGCCATGGGCGAGTTATCGGTATCAAGTACGGCGGCTGACACATTGTTGAGTGTCACGGTGTCCAGGCGAATCGTCGGCACGGTGACCATCCAGGTTCGTACCACGCCATTGGCGGTTTGCGTCGCACTGGGCAGGCCGCGCTGGTAATTGATGTGTAAATGATCGGCCATGCTGCGGGTCAACGTCAGATAGCTTGCGCCCGTATCAATCATGGCGCGGACCGAGGCATCACCCACGGAGAGCGAAGTAAAGTACATGCCGCGCGCGTCCGGACTCAGAATCAGCTTGTCGTTGCCCGCATCGGCCGGGCGATAACCTTCGCCCAGGCGCAACTGGCGCTGTTGCCCATTGATCACCACCGTGGCGATATCCGGCGTCAGGTTCACCAGTCGCACGTTCTGCACGGTTTGCCCCACGGCCAGCAGCACTCTCTGGCCGTCGATATTGATCATTGCCTTGCTACCCATGGCGGCCAGATAAGTGAGCGTCATGGCCTGCGCCGCCAGCGGCAGCAACAGGGCTACGGAACACAACAAGCCGGCGATGCGGTGTCTCATTCGGTCTCGAAAGCAGGGCGGATGGTCTGGGCCATGGCCGCTTCGATCAGCGACCAGTTGGCGTCTTTGAGCAGTTTGGCATCGGACAGCATGCGCCGCCACTGGCGCGCGCCATACTGCCCCTGGTACAGCCCCAGAATATGCCGGGCGATAAAGCGCAACGGTGTACCGGCCTTGAGTTCTGCCTCGATAAACGGGCGCATGGCTTGCATGATGTCTTCGCGCGTGCGCGCAACCGGCGCGGCACCATAAAACAGCGCATCGACTTCGGCCAGGGTAAACGGGTTCTGATAGGCCTCGCGCCCGATCATCACGCCATCAACATGCTTGAGGTGTTCTGCGGTGTCCGCATGATCGGTAATGCCGCCGTTGATGATGATCTCAAGGTGGGGGAAATCACGCTTCAACTGATACACGTAATCGTATTTGAGCGGCGGAATCTCGCGGTTTTCCTTGGGCGAGAGCCCTTTGAGAATGGCATTGCGCGCATGCACCACAAATGTATTGCAACCGGCCTCAGCCACGTGCCCGACAAAATCGCGCACGTAATCATAGTGCTCGACATCATCAATACCGATGCGGTGTTTGACGGTGATATCAATGCCCTGCACCGCATCCCGCATGCCCTTGACGCAATCGGCCACCAGTTGTGGCTCGGCCATCAGGCACGCGCCAAAGCTGCCAGACTGCACGCGCTCAGACGGGCAACCTACGTTCAGATTGACCTCGTCATAGCCCCAATCCTCGGCAATCTTCGCGCACCGCGCCAGATCAGCCGGATCAGACCCGCCCAGTTGCAGGGCCAACGGGTTTTCCACCTCATCAAACCGCAGATGCCGCATCTTGTCGCCATGCAAGATGGCACCGGTGTTGATCATCTCGGTATACAGCCAGGCATGCGTGGACAACATGCGGGCGAAGTGGCGGTAGTAACGGTCAGTCCAGTCCAGCATCGGGGCGATGCTGTAACGGCGAGATGGCTTAATCTCAGTTTTTTCGGGCTGTTTGGTTTGGTCTTGCGTTTGATTTTCTTGCGGCATTCGGTGCTATTTAGCTGGGTTTGGCGGGGTTTGTTTTTGCCATGATGCTACAAAAGTGCTACAAAAGATCTTCTCTTGACTCATGTAGCACCGGCAAATCATGGCCACCATCACCAAGATTAAGAATAAGGACGGAACATTGTCCTATCGCGCGCAAGTCCGGGTCAAACGGGGCGGCCGACTGGTACACGCGGAGGCGCGAACCTTCCCTCTGTCAAAGCTGGCCGAGGACTGGGCGGAGCGTCTCGAAAAGCAGCTTAAACAGGAGGGCGGCGTTGAAAAAAGGAAGATTGGAAGCCGTACTTTAGCCAACTATTTGACGCTGTATGTGCAGCGTTCAGAAGAGCTCAAGCCCATGGGGGCCACAAAACGCAGCGTCTATCGAGTGCTGTGTGATTCGCCAATCAGCGACGTTCCGGTGATGGACCTAACCCCCGCCAATATCATCCAGCACTGCAAAGAGCGCGCAAGGCTTGGTGCAAAGCCCCAGACGGTGATGCAGGATGTGATCTACCTTGGTGTCGCGTTAGGCTCAGGTTCTGCCTTGTTGGGCCTGCCTGTCACGCGCAAAGCGGTCGATGATGCGCTGCCATTATTGAAGCTCAACAACCTGGTGTCGAAGTCGAACGAAAGAGAACGCAGGTTAGTACCGGGCGAGTTTGAAAAACTCATGGTGTTTGGCGCAAAGCGCGAGGCAATGCCAAACGCTTTTGTACCTATTCGCGAGCTGATCCGGTTTGCCATTGCGACCACGATGCGGGCCGGAGAGATCACAAGCATTCTGCGGGCTGACGTTGATCGCGTTAGGAGAACGGTATTGATCCGGGATCGCAAAGATCCAAAAAACAAGATCGGGAATAACCAGCGCGTGCCCCTGCTGGGTGAAGCATGGGAAATCGTGGAGAGACGCCTTGCCGAAGGGCCAGCCAACGAGCTGCGCATCTTCCCGTACCACGAGGACAGCATAGGGAACGCGTTTCGCTTGACCGTACTTGAGGCGGAAATCCAGGACTTGCGGTTTCATGACCTTCGCCACGAAGGTATCAGCAGGTTGTTTGAACAGGGTTACCAGATTCAGGAGGTCGCCATTGTGAGCGGCCATCGAGACTGGAAGAACCTGAAACGCTATACGAACTTGCGTGCTCACGATTTGCATCGCGATCAGCCCGCTTCCTCCCAAACTCCTCCAATTGAGGGGAGAACTGATCGTCGCTGAGCTGCAGAGGGTTGATCTTGGCTGATCCCTTTGGGCTATACGGCGCTGCGCTCCCAGGTAGATCGCGCCGTTTCGGCAAGGTCGTCAATGTACCTCGCCAAATCCTCAAGGCGCACAAACAGCGGCGCTTTCTGGCTGTCCATCAACCGCATGGTAGGGAAGGGCAGGGTGTTCAACCCTGCGCGGCGGCGAGCCTCCTTGTCACTGATCCCAAGGTATTGAGCACCGACATCCTCAAGCGGAAGAAGCGCTTGCCCGTGGACGGCCATTAGCGCAAAAGCAGTGTTCATCGAAGCCCCCATTTTCCTCTTTCCCCATCGTTGATTGGCGCGGCCACTGAACCAGACTGGCCAGTCTTGCCAATTCGGGTGGCTAGTACCGGAAACCCGCAGGCACCCAACCGTTCCGCAGTGTTCGCTGCCCCTATTTTCGTGTTTTTGGACGCAAGGTCAACTACGGTGTTTGGCAGAAAAGGAAATTACTGCACGGCTTTTATTTTTGCTTTTATTTGTGGGTAATTCCTTTTAAAACAATGGGATGGTTTATGGTTTTAGGATTTTCTGGAAAATGAAAAAAGCACAGCTGCAGTATCTGTGAATGAATTTCTAACTGTCTCATGAGACCGATAAATCTGTCTTCTGGAGTGATGGTAGATAAAGAGAAATGGTTTTCTGACCAATTGAACAGTTTTTTGTCATTGCGATTTTCTAACTGACGAACGGTTTTATTTCGATTCGCTGGAGTGGTATTCGCTCAGCGACTGACTTTTCTGAGATGGTCGGTTTTCACAAGGCAGCTTGCTGTTCACATCACCAATGCCTTCAGATCGAAAGTGGGGATGGCGAATGACCCTTTAATCGCTCGACGATGATCAGTTATCTACAGATTTTTTGCCTCCAATAAATTGTTTTTAAATACTTGTATAACTACTTGGGGACTTTCGTGACATCCTCTGCAGGCCGCGCCGGTATTGGCTTATGAGCGTTTAAGCGTACGCTTAAACACTCCGATATTTCCGAATCCCCTTTACTAATCAATCTGCTAAATGAGTTTTCTATAGGGTAAGAAATCAAGAGTATTTAAGCGTGGATATCGGCGTTCGTGTCTTGGGAATGCGTTAAGGAGATGCCCCTGGTTGAATCGGAAATAGCCTACACGCCGTAAGCGGAGAAATGCGGTCAAATAGCAATGCGAACAAACGCGACTGAGCTTACAGATACTCGGTAACGATGATCACGCGCTTGGGCTTGATCTCTGTGCTCGTCGCAGTCGTAGCGTTCGGGCTGGCGGGCTCAACCAGCGTTTCTGTATGCGTGCGGGCAGCATGGGCTGCGTATTTGCCGCAGGTATCCAGCCTGGTTTGCAGCTGGCCGTCTGTGTTCACGCGACAGGTGTTCTCCACGATGGCACCCATCACTTTGATCACGCCGCCCTGAGCGGCATACCCGACGCTGTTTGCCACGATCAGCGCCAAACCCAATGCCACCTTTTGGTATGCATTTGTCATTATATTTCTCTTACTTCGGTAAAAATGCCGCTATTTTGCAGTGCGGATCAGAATTTTCCTATTTCAGTTTGTGACAAAACAATCGTGCGTTGCAGATTTGGCACGCCCGTTGTTCTCGACCGGCGGGGCTGGGTCTGAATATCTGAATCTGCAGGGCAAGAGAATGAGTGCTTTAGTGGCACCTCAAGCGGGGCCAGCGTCTGCCGCCACCTGGCGCAGGGCCGCCAGAAAGCCCTGCATGGCGGCAACCAGCTGCTGACCGGCGTGGGCGAGCGTGCCGTTCTGTGGGTTTTTGCAGACGGCCTCAAGTTGCTCGCACGCGCTCAACACCTGTCGGGCCTGCACGATACGGGCGACGCCTTTGACGCGGTGGGCATGCTCAGACAACGCCGCCGGGTCTGGCGCAGCCAGCAGCGTTTGCAGTTGCCGCAAGTCATCTTCAGAACTGTTGATCAGTTCGGTCAGCAGCTTGGTCATCATGCCGGGGTTGCCGCCCGTGAGCACACCCAACGCCGCAGTATCAAACGCAGATTCTGCCGGGGGTACAGCCGGGGTGGTGATTTGTTGCGGCCCGGTCGCGCGCAAGTGGTGCTCCAGCACAGCCAGCGTCACCGGCTTGAACAGGCAGATATCCATACCCGCCGCTTCACTGCGCCGGTATTCGTCGGGCAGTGCATTGGCGGTCAGACTCCAGACCGGGCAGCGGGGCGCGTTGCGTTCGGCTTCGTCTGTGCGGATACGTCTGGCCAATTCATAGCCATTCATGACCGGCATGTTGGCATCGGTAATGACCAGATCAAAATGGCCTTTGCGCCATTGTTCGAACGCCTCTGCGCCATTAACCGCCGCCACCACTTCATGCCCCAGGAATTCCAGCTGCTGCGTGATCAGCATGCGGTTGGCCGGTTGGTCATCCGCTACCAGTACCTTGAGTACCGGCATCGGCTGATTGTTGGCATCTGCAAGCGGGGCCCGCTCAACGCGTTCAGCCGCCAAACAGGCCAGATCAAGATCAACCGTCACCGTAGAGCCTTTGCCCGGCGCGCTCTGCAGGGTAAGGCTGCCGCCCATTTTTTTTGCCAGCGTGCGGCAAATCACCAAGCCAAGCCCCGTGCCGTTTGCGGTGCTTCTGACCTGGGCAAAAGGCTGAAACAAACGTTGTTGATCCTGCTCTGAAATACCCATGCCGGTGTCTTCCACCTGCATATGAATATGCAACCGGTCACCCTCCAGGGGTTGGCCCTGCAGGCGGATGGTGACGCTGCCCTCGGCGGTGAATTTGATGGCATTGCTGACCAGGTTGGACAAAATCTGTTTGAAGCGAAGCGGGTCGATCAGCACATCGCCATCCAGGTGCCGGTCCACATCCAGCACCAGTTGCAAACCCTTTTGCCGGGCGAGACCGTCAAACACGCGCGCGGCAGAGGCGGCCAGGTCTCGCAGGTTGGCCCGTTCCGGGTTAAGCGTCAGCTTGCCGGATTCGATGCGGGCGATATCCAGAATGTCGCCAATCAGTTCCAGCAGCCCTTGGGCGGAGGTGTGCGCCACCTCCACAGAAGGCCGATCCAGCACACCCTTGTCGGCCCGTTTGAGCGCCAGTTCCAGCATCCCCAGAATGGCGTTCATTGGCGTGCGGATTTCATGGCTCATGGTGGCCAGAAAAGTCGTTTTGGCCTTGTTGGCCTCGTCGGCCTCCACTTTGGCCGCCTGTAGTTCTTCTACAAGCTGCTCGCGTTCGCTGATATCAATCCAGCCGCCGATCATGCCGGTTTCGCCCTCAAAATTGGTGAAGGGCAGGGACCATTGATACACCGTCAGCAGGGCGCCGTTGATGGTGAGTTTGCGATCGCCCAGCACCGCCTCGCCACCGGCAATCACAGATTGATATTCCGCCTGCAGCAGGGCGGCGTCTGCGGGCGCCAGCGCCGCGCAATCCAGCACAACAAAACCAATGGCGGCCTCGCGCGTGGTGCCCAGCGCTTTCAGGTAATAGTCGTTGCAGGCCACCAGCCGGGTTTCATGGTCCCGCACGTAAATGGGGTGCGGCGTGCCGTTGATCAACACCTCCATGAACTGCAGTTGATCGTTCAGTTCGCGCTCGGCCTTCAGACGGCGGTTTACCTGTTTGCGCAATGAGGCATTCCAGAGCAGAAACGCCAGCAACAACAGCGCGGCCACCGCGACGCTAAGCGCAATAATGCCGCGATAGTCTTTCCAGGACGGCGCATTCATCATTTCATTGGTGCGCCAGCGGTTGCTCAGAATGCTCATTTCATCGGGCGATACCGACAACAGTGCCCGGTCCAGAATCGCCCTTAGTTCGGTATCCTCCTGGCGCACGGCAAACCCCACCAGAGCGGGTTGATCGCCCAGCACCGCGCTGATTTTCAGGCCATTGTCGGGGCGGCGCAGAATGTAATACCGCGCCGTGCTGATGGGCTGGATCAAGGCATCGGCTTCGCCGCGCTGCAAGCGCTCGAAGGCCTCCAGTACGCTGCTGTTTTCATTCAGGTGAATATCCGGGTAGTCCCGCCGCACAATCGGCGCCAGCACATAGCCTTTGGGCACGATCAGGGTTTTGCCTTTCAGATCAGCCAGAGAAGTGGGCGAGTCGGGCAGGTCGCGCGTCACCATCACCAAAGGCATCACCAGATAAGGCCGCGTAAAGCCATAACTGGAGCGGCGATCCGGCGAATAGGTGAAGTCGGCCAGCACATCCACCTCGCGCCGGCTCAGTGCCGCCACGGCCTCGCTGGTGGCTTCGTAACCGTGCAGCTCAAACTGGATGCCCGTCCGCAAACCCAACGCCGCCAGCAGATCTGGCGTTACGCCTCTAAAATGCCCGTCTTCCGCCATATAAGAAAACGGCGCCAGATGGTCATTGAGCCCCACCCGGACCACCGGCCGCGCGGCCAGCCACGCGCGCTCTTGCGCCGTCAGGGCAACCACACCGCCTACCATGATGCCGCCGCCGCTCCAGCGATCCAGAATGGCGCGCTGCTGATCCGGGCCCAACGCCGCCAGGGCGCTGTTGATGATCCGCAGTAGCCGAGTATTGTCATGACTCACCGCAAACCCGAATCCACCGGCGGGCTTGTCGTCTACGCGAGAGATGTGGACGTCGTTGTTGTAAAAGCGATTGATCAGATACTGCGCGGTGACGGCATCGCTGAACATGGCATCCACTTGACCGGTAGCCATGGCACCCAACGCGGTGGTCGAGGAGTAATAGGGCACCAGAATCGCCCCCGGGAAAGCCACCTGGATGTCTTTGGGCAATACGTAATCCGGGCTAAATGCCAGACGTTTGCCTTTGCCGCTTTCCCGCGCAACCTGCCCACTGGTGCCGGTTTCCACCAGCGCGGGCACGTTCTCGACATAAGGCGAGCTGACCAGGACATCGCCTTGCACCATCTCCAGGTGATTGGCCGTGCCCAGCAAGTCAATCTGACCGCTGACCAGGGCGGCGATGAGGGCCTGGCGGGTGGCAAAGCGTTTGACCTTGATCGGCGTGTGCAGCAATTGCCCCAGCAGCCCCGCATAGTCTGCGGTGATCCCTTCGTAGTCCTGGCCGCTGGCGGCAATATCAAACGGCGGATAGTCCGGCTGATTGGTGCCGATCACCAGCGCCTGTTTGTGGCGCAGCCATTGCCAGTCCGCAGCATCCAGATTGACCACTTCGCCATGCAATTGGGAACGCCCGAGCAGATGAACCCCGCCCGGCTCCGGCGTGTCGGCCAAAGCCCGCACGGCATGAAGTGAGGTAAGGCACAGCAGGACCAGCAGGGCGAGGGCTTGGCGCATCGCCGGGCGCTACACCAGGGCGTTGCGTTTGGCGAGTTCGATCAGCTCCACCAGCGAGGAGGTTTTCAGCTTCAGGTGCAGGCGGGCCTTGTACGTGCTGATGGTTTTGTTGCTCAAAGCCATATTGTCGCCAATCTGCTTGTTGGACATACCGCTTGCCAATTGCTTGAGTACCATCAACTCTCGATTGGTGAGCCTGCTGATGCGGCCAGGCTCGTCGTCCATATCGGCATTGGCCCGTACCGTACGCAACAACTGATTGGGGAAATACATATACCCGGATTTGATCGCATTGATGGCATTGAGAATATCTTTCAGATCCTGGTTCTTGCTGACAAAACCCGCCGCACCGGCCTGCATGCAGCGCACACTCAGGTATTCCGGGTCTTGCGAGGTCAACACCAACACCTGGGATGTGCTGCCGCTTTCCTTGATGCGCCCGATCAGATCCAGGCCATCCAGCTTGGGGATGCCGATATCCAGAATGACAATATCCGGCTGCAATTCGCGCGTTTGATGCAGGCCGTCAATACCATTGTCGGCTTCTGCCACGATTTCAAAACCCGCTTGTTCCAGCAGCATGCGCACCGCCATGCGAATGACGGGATGGTCGTCAACAATCAAAACTCTATTCACTGTACAAACTCCGTGTTCGACTGGAAGGCAAAGCGGGGAAACCGGAGCTGCCACACCGAGAAAAGCGTGCTGTGGCGTGCAGGCTGTTGGTGCTCTTTTGGGCAAGCGCATTTCAGAGGCGCCTTACCAAACTAGCAAATCAGCCCGAAATTGCGCATGCAATCTGCGTTTCCCGTGGCCCGGCCGGATGGTTATTGTTGAATCTGCCGCGAGGCCAGCCATGGGCGCTGCAGCAACTGTTCTGCAGACATCGGCCGGGCAAACAGATAGCCCTGACCCACAGCGCAACCCAGCTCCAGCAAGCGCTGCTCTTGTTCTGTGGTCTCAATGCCTTCTGCCACCAGCTCAATCTGCAAAGAGGCGGCCAACGCCACCACGCTGCGGATAATGGCTTCGCTGCGCACATGGGTTTTCAGATTGCGCACAAACGAAGCGTCCAGCTTGATCTGATCAAACGGCAACTCGCAGATACGCACAAAAGACGAATAGCCGACGCCAAAATCATCCATGGCCAGCCCGCAGCCCATCAGGCGCAAGCGCAGCAGGTTTTCCATGCTTTCGGCCGGGGCTTCGATCAAACCGGTTTCGGTCACTTCCAGCACCAGGCCGCCCGGTGGCAACTTGTGTTCTTGCAGCGCGTCTTTGATCCGGTACGCCAGCTGCGGAGAGGACAACTGCGAGGCATCCAAGTTGATCGCCACCGGCATAGGCTGATTCATGACCGCCAGTTGGCGTTGCAGCCGCAAGCCTTGATCAAGCATTTGCCAGAACAGTTGATCCAGCAAACCGTGTTCTTCCATCACCGGAATAAACGCCGCCGGGCTCAGCAAGCCGCGTTCCGGGTGTTGCCAGCGGGCCAGCAACTCTGCGCCTTTCACCTGGCCGTTTTGCAGGCTGTATTTGGGCTGAAAGTAAGGCACAAATTCATGGTTCTGCAGGCCGGACTCGATATCTTCCAGACTTGCCAGTTCAACCACATGCGGTGTGGCGTTGCGCAAGGCTTGTTCACGCTCGTAACTGCGCAGCATGCCTTCCAGCTTTTCAATCAGAAATGGCTTGCCCAGATCACCCAGAAACGGCAGCCCCAGGCACTCGATCATATTGACCACCGAGTTGCGCAGGGTGATATCCACATCGCTGGTCAGCACCACGGCGTTGATCAGCCCAGTTTCTGCTGCGTTACGCAAGAAGCCCAAACCATCCATGCCAGACATGCGCAGGTCACATAGCACAATATCTACGCCGCCGCATTCAACCAGCCTGGCCAGCGCGGCTTCGCCGTCGGCCGCAGAAAACACCCGGGCCACGCCAATTTGCGCGAGAGAGTTCACCGCGATGGCGCGTTGAAACGGGTGGTCCTCCAGGACCAATACAGAGATAGTGTTCAATTGGAGCTCCTCAGTGGCTCGATAATCTGGGCACTTATGAATTAATTCTCAGAATTGAGAGTGGGCCAAGCGTATCGGCCATTATTGAACGCGTATGTACATCAGGTCGCACTGGGTTGTAGTCCATTTCCCAAGCCAACTCCCGCGTGTTATCTGAAAGCCTGTCAGGTGTTACCTTCGCTGCAGGATTGGCGTTGTCTACAGAGCGGAAAAACAGATTGCGTCTTGCGAAATTTCCTACAAGCCCACAGGCACCGGATGACATATTCATATTGAGAATATTGAGAGAATTCGTTTCGTTGATTTAACGAGACGGGCATCAGAAATTCCGATTTATTCGGCCTTGACCTTGCCCATGTTTATTTTTGTTTTTTTGGAAATTCATCATCATGAAAAAATTCATTGCAATCGCTTCTCTGGCCGGTCTGGGTCTGTTCTCCAACGCAGCTTTTGCTTCAGACGGCACCATTCACGTCGACGGTGAAATCACCGACGTAACATGTAACGTGGTTGTGGGTTCTGCTGGCGCCGCGGGCACTGATGCCAATGCCACCGTAACGCTTCCCAGCCTGGGCGCCAATTCTTTTACCGGTGCAAATTCGACGGCCGGTGATACAACAGTCAGTTTCGATGTGTCAGCTTGCGCAGGTTCAACAGCCCAGACTGTAACCGCACGTTTTGAAAACCAGAACCTGGACACCACCACCGGTTGGTTTAAAAACACCCTGACCACCGGCGCCAGCCCCAATGTGCAGGTTCAGGTCGCCAATGCAAATGGCAATGCAATCAACGCTGTTGAAAACACCAACAACACAATCGGCGCAACCATTGGTGATGGCACAACCAGCGGCTCCATTAACTATATTTTGCGCTACGTAAAAATTGACGGCGCGGCCATTGATCCAGGTGCTGTTTCGACTGACATCACTTACTCGCTCAATTACAACTAATCAACCAGGCAGTAACAATTGGTTTGAGTGAGCGCAAAGGGCCAAACACGTCTGTTTGGCCCGTCCTTTTCAGTCGCAATGATTTTGCAATACTTATTTTCACCTTCATTCGCGTTACTTGAAATTGTATTGAAAAATTTTCTGAATCTTCATGGCATTTCATGATTCTGGAAAATTTGAATCGGTAAGCGAATATACAGTTTGCTATAGAGGTTTCCAGATGATTAAAATTGTTACCGCACTCAGTGTCGCCGCAGTGATGTTATGTTCCAGTTTGGCGCGCGCGGCAGATGGCACGATTACCATCAGTGGGTCTGTATTGATCCCGTCTTGCACAATCTCCGTCAATGGCAAGGGTGCCAACCCGACCATTACATTGCCGACCATTCAGAACTATGCGCTCGCCAATGGTGGGCATGCCGGCTCTACCCCGATTACCATCGCGTTCTCCAACTGTGGACCATCCACATTGGTAGGCGTGCATTTCGAGAGTGATTTTGTAGATCAGGCCACGGGTAACTTCAAAAATCTGGGCACTGCCGGCAACGTGCAGGTGCAGCTACTGAATTCTGCCGGCCAAGTGATCAATGCATTTACCAACGCCAACAACACCGACGACACCGTGTTGGTGGCAAACGCCGGGCAACTGAATTATACCGCCCGTTATGTCAGCCCCGACAGCGCCAATGGAGTGGGCTCAGGGTCAGTGCAGGCAAAAATAATGTACTCGTTAACTTACCCATAAGGCTGGTCGGACGGCCAGTATCGGCGCGACCGATCAATACGGGGCAATGGCTTAACCGGATTAAGCCCCGTGCTTTTCGCCCTTTCGCGCCCCATTTTTTGTTTACGCACCGGTTGCTTCACCCTGTATACCGCAAATTGCGGGTTGCTTTGCATGAGCTAAGCTGACCCTTGTGGCAGGGTATTCCTGCGTGAACAGGAGCATGAAATCATGAAAGCCAGAATATTGAATACCTTCATTGCGGGCGTTTTAACTGCCGTCGCGCTTGTTTCCGGCGTTGCACAGGCCAGTATTGTCATTTCTTCTACGCGATTGATTTACCCCGCCAAAGAACGGGAAATTACCGTTCAATTGAGCAATAAAGGTGATCGCCCCGCATTGGCGCAGGCCTGGATTGATAGCGGAGACGAGCATCAAGACCCCAGCATCAGCACGGCGCCTTTTGTTCTGGTTCCGCCTATTGCCAGAATTGACCCGGGCAAAGGACAGTCCATGCGACTGACTTATTTGCCCAACGGAGCACTAGCCAAAGATCGTGAATCCATTTTCTGGTTCAATGTTCTGGATATACCACCCAAAACTGAGGCGTCTGGTGCAAATACCGTGCAGATTGCATTGCGAACCAGAATCAAACTTTTTTATAGGCCAGAGGGTTTGCCGGGCGACCCAGAAAATGCGGCAAAAGGCTTGATCTGGACCGTGGAAAAAACGGCAAATGGTCAGGTTGTTCGGGCCACCAATAATGCAGCCTTCAGCGTCTCTGTCACTAAAGTTGAATTAACGGTGTCAGGGAAAAAAATCAGCAATGAAGAGGGCGGCCTTATTCTGCCTAAATCCAGTAAAGATTTCACATTGAAAGGGTTAACTTCGTCGCTGAATGCCGATATGAATGTGTCATACAATTGGATTAATGATTACGGCGCATCCGTAGATGGTCAGGCAAAAATTGGCGAAGGCGTGGCAAATAAAACGCCTTCAGATTAAGCGGTTTCAGATTGCATCGGGTTTGTCCCCTTCCGGTGCTGGCTTTGGTCAATTGAAATGATTTTTGTCTAATTTTGTATGTAAACAGGGGCTATCAAGAAACAGGGAATCAGTGTGAAAGTGACTTATTTAAGCCCCTCCTGTACAAAATTACCTATTGCCACGCCACGTAAGGCACTTAATCCATTCTGGTCATTTCTGGTGACCTCAGTTGTGGTTTTGTTTCCGCTGGGCATTGCCCATGCGCAGGACGTTGCCACAGATGCATCCCAGGATGTGTCATTTAACAGCGGTTTTCTGATGGGCAGCAAAAAGGTTGATCTGAGTCGTTATGAAAAAGCCGGCGTATTGGTGCCTGGCGAATACCGACTGGATATCTACATCAACGATGACCAGATTGGCCGCCGTGACGTGCGCATTGAAACCAGCGAAGACGGCAGCAGCCGCGTCTGTTTCAGCGGCAAAGAAATCAAGCAATGGGCCATCAACCTGAGCAAGCTTGACGATCCCAAAGCGGCATTATTGGCATTGGATAGCGATTGCGTCGAAATCACCAGGCTGGTGCCGGGCGTTTCCATTGCGGTCGATCAGGGCGCTCAATCCGCCCATATCAGTATTCCGCAACTGTATCTGAGCCGTCGTTCACGCGGTTATGTGTCGCCAGAAAACTGGGATAACGGCATCACCGCTGGCTTTGTGGGCTACAACGCCAGCATTTATCAGAACGCCAACTCGGGCCAGACTTCCCGCAACCTGTATGTCGGGATCAATGCAGGCGCCAATATTGACGGATGGCGGCTGCGGCACAATGGCTCGTTGAACGCCACCGAGAGCAGCGCGGCACGCACGCCTTCCACAAGTCATTACAACGCGCTCTCGACTTACGTTCAGCACGACGTCACCGCATTGCAGGCCCAGGCCACGGCAGGGCAGTACTACACGCCAGGCGATTTGTTCGACAGCGTGCCGTTCACCGGCGTGCAACTGTCCAGCGACGACCGGATGATGCCGGATTCCCAGCGCGATTTTGCGCCGGAGATCCGTGGTACGGCAGAAACCAACGCCAAGATCACCGTGCGCCAGGGCAACAACGTGGTATACGAAACCACCGTGGCGCCAGGGCCGTTTCTGATCGATGATCTGTCGAGTACCGGTTATTCCGGTGATCTGAACGTCACCATCACAGAAGCCGACGGCCGTCAAAAAAGCTTTGTGGTGCCTTACTCTTCGGTAGCGCAGCTCTTGCGCCCCGGCGCGTCGCGATTCAGCGCAACCGCGGGCAAATACCGTGACAGCACCTTAAGCCATACCCCTGTTTTTGCACAGGGCACCTATCGGCGCGGGATCAGCAACATGGTCACCGCGTATGGCGGTGGCATTGTGGCCGACAAATACATGTCTGCGCTCGGAGGGCTGGCGCTGAATACGGATTACGGCGCTTTTGCGGCGGACGTTACCGCATCGCACGCCACAGATTTGCCAACGGCAGTCGCAGGCAAAGATGGCACCATGTCAGGTCAGAGTTACCGGTTGACTTACAGCCAGACACTGCCGTGGACAAGCACCAACGTGGCGCTGGCGGCATACCGTTTTTCCAGCGCGGGCTATCTAAGCCTGCAGGATGACGCGCAATTGCGCGGATTGCCGACTGCAAACCTGTATCGGGATCGCACGCGCATGCAACTGAATGTGAGCCAGCCATTGGGTGAACGCGGCAGCATGTACGTCAGCGGCATGACCAACACCTACTGGAACCACGGCGGGCGTTCCATGACGTTCCAGTCTGGCTACAGCACATCGTTCGACTGGGGCAGTGTCAACCTCTCCGCAGGGCGCACCTACACCAACGGCAGCTATAGCAACCAGATGATGGCCATGTTCAGCGTTCCGCTGGGCAAGGGCGGCAATCCCATCCAGTTGTCGACCAGCCTGAACTACCAGAGCCCGGATCAATACTCGGCCCAGACCAACCTGAGCGGTTCGGCGGGCGAACATAACGAACTGGGTTATGGCGTCTATGCCTCCGCCAACCGCAACGCGGGTAGTAACAGCGCCAGTTACGGTGGCAACGTGGCCTATCAGGGCTCGCTGGCCAACGTCGGCGCAACCGCCTCGCGTAGCGGCAACAGCAGTCAATATTCTGCATCTGCCCGCGGCACGGTGGTGGGCTATGGTGGTGGTGTGGTGGCCACGGCAGCACAGGGCGAAACCATGGCCATTGTTGAGGCCGATGGTGCGGCGGGCGCTCATATCAACGGTGGTTCCGGCGACACGCTGGATTGGTGGGGCCATGGGGTGGTAACCGGGCTGAACCCGTACCGCAATAACGACATTTCGTTGGACCCGAAAGGCACATCCAACGAGGTGGAACTGAGCGGTTCGTCGGCCATTGCTACGCCGCGCTACGGTGCCATTGTCAAACTGAAGTACGACACCGTTGTTGGCAAACCGCTGCTGATTCATGCCGCGCTGGCCGATGGCAAACCCGCGCCGTTTGGTGCCGATGTGTTCGATGCCAAAGGTACAAGTGTGGGCGTGGTGGGTCAGGCCGGACAGATCTTCCTGCGCGGTCAACCGGAAGAGGGCACCTTGCAGGTGAAATGGGGTGAAGGCGCAGACGAAAGCTGTTCGCTTCGTTATCACGTAGAACTGAGTGAGAAGGGCGACGCAGTCACCGCTGCCTATCAGCAAACCGCTGCACGCTGTGCCGAGGTGATGGCCGGCAAGTAAGTCCGCGCAGCTACACGCAACCACAGCACCTGAAACTAATGCAGGAAAAACACCATGCGTAATTCGTTATTAAAACTGGGTCTGGCGCTATTTTCAGCGCTCTGGCTCAACTTTACCTGGGCGGCAGATTGTACTGGGTTGAACACAAGTCAATGCCGCATCACTAATCAAACGTCTCAATTTACCCCGACGCAAGCGTTATCCAATGCCCTGGCGGATGGCACTGTGATTGGTACCAACACCACCGACTTCGACTATACGTGCCTGGTGGCCACCGCAACCGATCGATACCTTATCCTGGGCCTGAATACAGAAACCGCTTTACTGAGCGCCGGCCTGTTGCGAACGACGACAGCAGGCGTCGCCTTTCAGCCTACATTGCTCGCTCAGGTTGGTGGCACTGTGAATCGAATCCAGTTTGCGGTCATTGGATCAAGAACGAGCGGAGGCAATGAGTGTGACGGAGGGCACATCAGTTACAACATGGGGCAGTACATAAAAAAAGGCGTCATCACTACCCCCAACGGCCTGTTGAGCCTCGATTTCTCTCCCTCAGTCAATTTTGTGACTGCCCGCTACAACAGCAGTAGCGCTGGGGGGGTTTATACCCTGCAACAATACGAGGCACCTGCATCCGTCCCAGTGGGCGCGACCACATGCGTTTTATCGGACGGCGGAACAATGAGCGTAGACCTGGGAACCGCTTTGTCGCCAAACTTTAGCGGTGTCGGTTACGGCAACCCACCCAACGGCTACACGCCCAGAAATTTTTTGATCAAGGTGAAGTGCGATACCAGCCTTATCGGGAGTGGTTTCGCGGCAGACGTCACGTTGGACGGCGTTAGCGACACCAAGTCTGGCTGGGCGACAAACAGATCTGATATTTCGGTCATCATTCAGGATGCCAACGGTGTAAATATCCTGCCCAGAACCAAAGCGGGCGTAATCAGCGTTGATAAGGATGGAAACACAACCGCGGGGCTGGCGCTGAGGGCATTTCCTACAGCGCGCAATGGCACTGCGCCAGGCGCCAACACATATACGACGTTGATAACCGTTTACACAACTTATCAATAGGCGCCAACCAATCACGCTTTCAAACTCTTGGCCCGGCCATGCACTCTGATGCGACCGGGCTTTGTTTTGCATGTATTGGCGAATGGGAAATTGCCTACATCCCACTGCGAAGCGGACTAAATCCACCATCGCGTAATTCTCATAAATTACCCCTTTACCTTTATTGAATGTAAAGGGGCTGATTATTTCCAATATCAACACTCCTTCAGTCGGCAATTCCCGACCCCGGCACCCCAAAACCGTTATCAAACTGATGCCACTATGCGAACTGCAGTCTGGCGGTAAGCCGGAGGCGGGCACCGGGCCGCAGCCGCTAGCTGCTCAGCATCGCTGGAAAACCGCTTTGTTGTACTGGTTATGCGGCGGCCTGCTTGGTGCGCACAGCTTGTATATGGGCGATCTGCGTGGCGCGGCACGTTATTGGCTGATGAGCTTTGTCACCACCAGCACGCTGATCTGCGCAGCCATGCTCACCATGAGCATGCCCGGCGCAACGGTGACCCTGGTGGTTTGCGGCATTGGCGTGGCCATGGGTTGTGCGTTGATTGCGTATTGGGTGGGCGACTTGATCCGCCTGCGCCTGCGGCTACGTAGTTATGAGCAAGCCGTGAAAGCGCAAGACCCGTGCTCCACGTTATGCGTGAACGGCTACTTCAATTGCGCACATCGCAAAGAAAAAGAGTAGTCCGCACGCAGGATCGGGCGATTTGCCCTTGCCATTGAGGCCATACCCGTTCTGACAACCCACGAAGACGCCTTTCCATGCGGGTTTGCGGGGCGGGCGAGTTACGTCCAATTTGTTTTACCCAGCTGATCCCTGATTGTCGCCGCGCCATGGTTGCGTGGCACCCAATGTATCGAGCGTCTTTGCCTTGCCGATCAGATCAGCGCCACGAGGGTTGGCTATCTGATGTTTTTACGTAAAACCGATCATTCGCAGAATTCATTGCCCGGCAACGCCGAACGCGTCAAGTTCAGCCCTGCGGTCAATGCCCAACTATGCCGTCATTTGCGCACGGGCACATGGCTGTTGTGGGCCGTGCTGGGCCTGGCCACTTGCTTGCTGGTGGCCAGCAGCTGCGCCTTTGCCGCAGAGCCATCCGTGACTGACGCCCCGATCAAATGGCAGGCCTTCACGCCCGTAGAACGACAGCAACTGGCCCGCCTGAATGGTGAGTTGCGGGTGGGCGTGGTAGCCAATGCGCAGCCACCGTTCGCGCTGGCTGATACCAGCAATGCGTTCTCTGGGCTATCGATTGACGTCACCCGAGAGGTGGCCGCCGCACTGAGCCTGCACGCGGTGTTTCGCTCTTACCCGGACGTTGCGGCCCAACGCGGCGCGCTGGCACGTGGCGAGATTGACCTGGCCGCGATGAGTACGGATGCGCTGATCCCCGACACACTTTTCAGTCGCGCCTGGTATACCGAACATCCGGTGCTGGTTACCCGAAAAGCCATCACCCCTGCGCCCAATGAAAATCTGACGACCCCCAGTCAGGCACTCGCTTACGTGCCGGGCAGCATAGACTTGCCCACTCTGCAGGCGCTCTATCCGCACGAACCGCTGAAAGCGTATGCCTCGGCAATGGAAGCACTACAGGCCGTGGCGTTTGGCCAGGCCAAGGGCTATATCGGCAGTCGCTTGACTGCGGGCTGGCTGGTGCAACAACTGCAACTGGGCAACCTGCAGGTTTCTGCCGTGCTGCCCAACCCCTTGCATGGCGAGGGCTTTGCCACGCGCGCATCAGACGGCACCCTGCGCAATCTGGTCGATGCCGCCATTCTGGCATTGCCACCGGGCCGGATTGCAGAGCTGGTCACGCCGTGGGATAGCGATTGGGGGCATGGGGGAGGGCCCAAACCGGTTGTGCTGACCCCCATTGAACAAGAGTGGATCAAACAGCACCCGCAAGTGCGCTTTCTGGTGCAGCACAATTCCCCGCCGTTTCTGTTCCGCAGCAAGCAAGGCGCCGCGCATGGCATGGCGGTGGATCTGTTTGCCGAAGTAACGCGGCAAACCGGCCTGCAATTTGTGGCGCAGGATTCGGATTCCCCAGCCGCCGCCAATCAACTGTTGGCGCGTGGTCTGGCAGATATCGACCCCACCGGCGGCAGTACGGGATCGCAGATTCTGCATACCCAACCCTACGGCAACTGGTTTCCGGTTATTGTCAGCCGGGCGGGGGTGAAGATCGCCAACCGGCAGGCCCTGGATGGCAAATCCGTTGCGGTGGTGACATCCCCCATGGGCGCGGAAGGCGCGGCCACGGCGCTGGCCAAGGCAAAAATCGTCAAGGTGGCCTCGGTGGTGGAGGCCTTCAACTTGCTGGATAAAGGCAATGTCTCTGCGGTGGTGTGCGATGTCAGCGTCGCCAATTTTCTGATCCCGCGCCTGTATGCCGGCAAATTGGCCGTCAACGGCGCGTTGGAGCCACACCCCATGCCGGTATCGATCGCCGTCAGTGCCCGCGCGCCAGAACTGGTATCCATTCTCAACAAAGTGACCAGCAGCCTGTCGGCAGGGCAGGTGGCCACCTTGCGGCAAGGCTGGACAGAACAGTTACTGCCCGCAATGGCCTCGGAACAAATCCGGCGCGAACTGGTGATTGCAGTGGTGGTGCTTGCCATTTTCATCGCCATTGCCTTGGTGTGGGGTTTATTGCTGTATCGTCAGATCAGCAAGCGCGACCAGGCAGAAAAGCACCTGAAGAACCAACTGCGGTTTCAGGCGGCGTTACTTAAAGGCATCCCCACTGCCGTTTATGTGCGCGATGTAGCGGGGCGACTGGTGTCGTGCAACCAAGCCTTTGCCGACCTGCTGCGTTGCAGCCCTGCCGATCTGATGGGCTGCACACTGGATGAAATGCGGCTGCCAGCATCACTGGCGCAAGACCTGAATCGCATTTATGCCGAGGTCGCCATTCAGCAACAACGCCAGAAATTTGAAGTAACTGCAGACTTTGGCGAAGGCCTGCGCACGCTGTTTTTTGAGGTAACACCGTTTTATGACGCAGAAGACCAACTGGCGGGGATTGTGTCGGGTGGCGTTGAAATTACCGACCATATCCGCCTGGAGCAGGAATTGCGCGCCGCCAAAGTGGCGGCCGATGCCGCCAGCAATGCCAAATCTGTGTTTCTGTCTGGCATGAGTCATGAAATCCGCACGCCGCTGAATGTGATCATTGGCGCATTTGATCTGCAGCTTGGCGCCAGCGCGGATGACGGGCGATCCCGCACTTCTGCCTCTATGCAGGCCGCGCGCGACGCTGCGCATCATTTGCTGGGGCTGATCGACAATGTGCTCGATTTCTCAAAAATAGACGCAGACAAAATGACGCTGGTACCAGAGCCCTTGTGTCTGGCCGATCTCACCACCCAAATGGCCCGCATGTACGGACCGTTAGCGCAGCAAAAGCAACTGCACTTCCATCTGCATGCGGACGAAGCCGCGTGCCACGTGATGGCAGACGCCACCCGGCTGCGGCAAATCTTGAGCAACCTGCTCTCCAACGCGCTCAAGTTCACCACGCAAGGCGGCATTGTGCTGCGCTGCCGGGTGAGCGAGGGCGCCCAGCCAGACTTGGCGGCCGTGATTTTTGAAGTGGAAGACACCGGCATCGGCATCTCGCCCGATGATCAAGCGGCGCTATTCCAGCCCTTTGTGCAAGCCACCAGCATGCCTTCCGGCGGGCACGGCGGCACCGGTCTGGGGTTATCCATCTGCAAGCGTCTGGCCGCCATGATGAATGGTCAGGTGGCACTGGAAAGCACCCCGGGCCTGGGCACGCGCATTACGGTAAGCCTGACCCTGCCGCGCGCCGCGCCACCGTTGCCAAGAAAATCCAGCGATCTGGCCTTGCCGCAGCGGATTGTGTTTGACCGGCTGCCCGTACTGATTGCAGATGATCACCCCTCCAATCGCTTGATCTTGCGTGAGCAACTGGAACAACTGGGCTGCGTGGTGACAGAAGCCCAGGACGGCGCCGAAGCACTCAAACAGCTGGCCGGATATCCGTTCAAGGTAGTGATTACGGATATCTCCATGCCGATCATGGATGGCCACCAGTTGGCGCGCGCCATCCGCAAGCAGGAAAACACCCAGAACGCATTGCCGATGGTGATTGTCGGGTTAACCGCCTACGTGCAACCCGAAGTGGCCGCAGCCGCATTGGCCGCCGGGATGAACGAATGCCACGTAAAACCCCTTGGGCAACAACAACTTGGGGCCTTGCTGGCGGCGCATTTTGCAGAGGAGGTGGTGTTGACAGAGGAGGGCGCCCGCCCCCAGTCGCAAGGCAGCGCCATGCGTACAGCCGACGGCAAAATACATCCGTTATTGCTGGAAACACTGGTCAGCAGCCTGCGTGAAGACCTGGCCAGCGCACAGACGGAACTCACCGCTGGCGATATGGTGGCACTCAAAGCCCGCGCGCATCGCATGAAAGGGCCGTTCAGAATGCTGGAATGGACACCTTTTGTAGAGGCGTGCATCCACCTGGAGCACGCCACAACCACCAGCACCGACCCGCAAACTTGGCAAGGTGAGCTCGATGAGCTGAATGTGTTGGCAGAGGCGTTATTTCGCGAGCACACCCAGGCCGTTAGTAGTTCGGCAACGTGACGATTTGCTTGTCGTTCTTGCCTGGCCTGGCTCCCCGGTCTAGTGGCGAGTTGCAGATTGCCTGGCCTGTAAAAGCCATTTGTCGCGGCAGGGATTTGACGTTTGTGCGACTACTTTGAATCACCAGCCGAAAGGTTTGAGATTCAGCTACTAGTAGCTAGTAAGGATAACGTCCGTTAAAAGCAGCGCTGCGTTCTGGACTGCCCCGGGTAAAGCAGGCAATCCGGCCTATGATTTTGAGCATAGGAGGATGTCCATGAGTACCCTGCGTTTTACCCCTGAATTCAAAGAAGAGGCCGTCAAGCAGGTCACGAAGCGTGGCTATTCCGTCGCCGAAGTATCAGCACGACTCGGCGTTTCCAGCCACAGTCTGTACAAGTGGGTCAAAGCGGTCATGCCGGACGACACCGAGAAGCAGGCGACCGAACTGATCGAGGCCAGGAGCGAGATCCTTCGCCTGAAGGCTCAATTGCGGCGTACTGAAGAAGAGCGTGACATCCTAAAAAAGCCGCGGTGGGTTCAACCGGTCAGCGCAACGCTTCAGCGAGCTTGTCGCCCGGCGTCATAAATGCAAGCGTCTTTCGTGGTCTTGAATTGAGCCTGTTTGCGATGACATCAAGATCTTTTTGTGTGAAGAGCGAGAGGTCCGTTCCGTCCGGGAAGTACTGACGAAGCAGTCCATTGGTATTTTCATTTGTTCCGCGCTGCCATGGACTTCTGGGGTCACAGAAATACATCGCGACATCCGTAGCGAGCGTAAATTTTTTATGTTGAGCAAGTTCGCTGCCTCGATCCCAGGTCAGGGATTGCATGATCCCATCGGGTAGTGTCCTGACCTGACGCACCAGGGCGCTGACCACGCTGGTCGTATCGCTTGCCCGCGACCTGCACCAACATAACAAACCGGGAATGACGTTCAACCAAGGTCGCGATGTGGCTGTTTTTTGAGCCGGATATCAGGTCTCCTTCCCAATGCCCCGGAACAGCCCGGTCTTCAACGCTTGCAGGCCGATCGCGAATGGAAACAGCATCAATGATCTGACCACGGGGCTGTCCGGCGGTTGATGCTGTTTTACCTCTTCGCATCATGCGTCTGCTGCGCAGGTGGGATATCAATTCTTTTTTTAGGACACCACGTGCCTGGATAAACAGGCTACGGTATATCGTTTCATGGGAGATTTGCATTGTTTTGTCGCCGCCATAGACGCGGGCCAGCCATCCAGAAATCTGTTGTGGCGACCAATCATTTTTGAGGCAATCGGCAACCACTGTTACCAATGGCTTGTTGGCCTGCAATGCGCAAACCTTGGGGCGCAATGCGTTATTGGCAGCGCGAGTATTGGCGCTTGCCGCACGATAATTGTTTGCCCCGCCATTACGTGCAATTTCACGACAGATCGTCGACGGTGCCCGCCCGAGTTGCTTTGCCATGCTACGTAGTGAACGGTCTGCCGCCAGGCCACGAGATATTTCTTCTCGTTCTACCAAAGTTAACGATCCCGAACGGACCTTCCTTATGCGTGGGGCAATCCCACCATGTGCTGATAGTACGCCATGAATGGAACCGGCATGCTTGCCAAGTGCCCGTCAAATTTCGCTAAGCTATTGGCCATCCTTCCATCGATTCCAAAGATCTTTCTTCTGTTGGGCAGATAACCCCGGTCTACCAGTTCTTGGCATCGCCGCTTCCTTAAAAATGCCATTAAATCAGAACTGTTGCGCTGACCGGTTGAACCCACCGCGCGGTACTTTGCCAGGGAACCCGAGTGAAGTACCGCTTCATGAATGACATGCGACATCACCATGCCATCACCACGCTGTGCCGGATCCTGCAGATCGCCCGGGCCGGTTTCTACGCTTGGCTGCATCAACCTGATTCGTCACATGCGCGTGAGGATGCTCGCCTGCTTGAGTTGATTCGCGAGTCCTGGGTGGCCAGCGGTGGCGTCTACGGCTCACGCCGGGTGCTGGGCGATTTACGCGAAATCGGCGAAGTGTGCGGCAAGCACCGGGTCGCCCGGATCATGCGCATGCACAAGATCAAGGCCCAGCGCGGCTACAAGGCACCACGCCCGATTGCCGGCCGTCGTTGCTGGCACCCAATCATCTGAATCGCTGCTTTACGGTCGATCAGCCTGACAAGGCCTGGGTCACGGACATTACCTACATCCGTACCTGGCAGGGCTGGCTTTATCTGGCCGTGGTGATCGATCTGTATTCCCGCAAGGTCGTGGGCTGGTCCATGAAACCGACCATGACGCGTGAACTGGCGCTTGATGCCCTGCTAATGGCCGTCTGGCGCCGCAAACCACCGGGACGGGTGCTGGTCCATTCCGATCAGGGCTCGCAATACGGAAGCGATGACTGGCGCCGGTTCTGCGTAGCCAACAACCTTGAACCGAGCATGAGTCGACGCGGCAATTGCTGGGATAATGCTGTGGCTGAATCGTTCTTCAGCAGCCTGAAAAAGGAACGCATCCGCAAATGGGTCTACAAAACCCGTGACCTAGCGCGGTCAGACGTGTTCGACTATATCGAAGCCTTTTACAACCGTACCCGCCGCCACAGCCGCCTGGGCGGCATCAGTCCCGAGGCCTTTGAAGTGGCCGCGGCGTGAGGCTGGGGTTTGTCTACTGAACCCGGGGTAGTCCAGTTGCCCTTGCTGCGGATTCAAGACGCTCAGCAAATGTGTCAGCTTCTGACACCTGCGCCGTATTTGATACTTGCTGCGGTATAAGAAACCGCTGGACTTGTGAGTAAAGAAAGCCAATAACTCATTGTTGGTAAGCAAGAGAGCGAGCCACAGCCAGCGCATAGTGAATACCGCACTCAAAACAGCTTCATACGACAGATTCCCCGCTCAACAACAACTAGCGCTGGCAGGCGCCCGAACATGTTTTACATGCCGGGTTTTGACCAATCATGTGGAGAAAACTGTCATGCGTTCCCCAGGGAAACTGCTGTGGATAGGATTACTGTGTGTTCTGAATGTGTTTTTGATGGCCTTAGCCCCACTCGCCAGTGCAGCGGATAAACCCAATATCATTCTGATTGTTGCCGACGACACCGGCTATGGTGACCTCGGCGCCTACGGTGGTGGCGAGGGTCGTGGTATGCCCACACCGAGTCTTGACCGTATGGCTAAGGAAGGGATGACCTTCTATTCGTTTTATGGCCAGCCCAGTTGCACACCGGGCCGGGCCGCTCTGCAGACTGGCCGCAACCCTAACCGCAGCGGCATGACCACCGTGGCATTCCAGGGTGATGGCGGCGGCTTGCCGGCCGCAGAATGGACACTGGCCTCTGTGCTGAAAACCGGCGGCTACAACACCTTCTTTACCGGTAAATGGCACCTGGGTGAATCCGACTACGCCTTGCCCAATGCGCAGGGTTACGACGAAATGCGCTACGTGGGCTTGTATCACCTGAATGCCTACACCTATGCCGACCCGACCTGGTTCCCGGATATGGAACCCGAAATGCGGGCCATGTTTGCGAAAGTGACCAAGGGGGCGCTGTCTGCCAAAGCCGGTGAAAAACCGAAAGAAGACTTCAAGATCAACGGCCAGTATGTAGATACGCCGGAAAAAGGCGTAGTGGGTATTCCGTTTTTTGATCGATATGTAGAAAAAGCCTCGCTGGAATACCTGGATCAGCACGGTAAAGACAGCAAGCCTTTCTTCATGAGCATCAACTTCATGAAGAACCACCAGCCCAACATGCCAGACCCGGATTACATCGGTAAATCCCTGTCCAAATCCAAATACGCAGATTCCATGGTGGAAATGGACTCCCGCGTTGGCCGCATCCTGGACAAAGTGCGCGCGCTGGGTCTGGATAAAAACACGCTGGTGTTCTTTACCACCGATAACGGCGCCTGGCAGGACGTTTACCCGGACGCCGGTTACACCCCGTTCCGTGGCACCAAGGGTACGGATCGTGAAGGCGGCAGCCGCGTGCCGGCCATTGCGTGGTGGCCAGGCAAGATTCCGGCAGATGCCAAGAATCATGAAATCAACGGCGGCCTGGATTTGATGGCTACCTTTGCCGATGCAGCGGGCGTCAAATTGCCCACCAATGACCGCGAAGGTAAACCCATCATTTTTGATAGCTACGACATGCTGCCGGAACTGATGGGCACCGGTAAGTCTGCCCGTAACGTGTGGTTCTACTTCACCGAAAACGAACTCACCCCGGGCGCTGTGCGCGTCGGCCACTACAAGGCAGAGTTCAACCTGCGTGGCGACAATGGCCAGGCAACGGGCGGCCTGGCGGTGGATTCCAACCTCGGCTGGAAAGGCCCAGAGTCTTATGTGGCGACCGTGCCGCAAATCTTTGACCTGTGGCAAGACCCGCAAGAGCGTTACGACATCTTCATGAACAACTACACAGAACGGACCTGGACGCTGGTGACGTTCAACAAGGCGATCAAGGACTTGATGGCCACCTACGTGAAGTATCCACCGCGCAAGATGCAGGGCGAAGGCTATTCAGGCCCGATTACGCTGACGCAATACCAGCGCTTCCAGTACATACGGGATCAGTTGTCCAAGGAAGGCTTCCAGATCCCGATGCCTTCGGATTGATCTACTGCGAGTTGAAAACACCAACCCTGGATACATACCCAGGGTTGGTGTGCTATTGCTTCATGGTCGCCCGCGCAACACAGCGCTCGACAATAAACCATAAAACGATCCGCATCACTTTCGCCACGCCCTTTGCGTGGTCCGGGGAGCCGAAGTTGTCGTCTGATCACGCTCGCTTGCCAGGCGCACTGCGCCATGGGTAAGGCCGCTCGCCGCAAACAACGCCAGGCTAGCATTACGGCAGCGGTTACCCCGCAGTCGCCCGATACCGCTGAAACTCACCCCACCAGACACAGAAAATGGCTGTGGATCGGTGGTGTTTTTGTTGGGTTGGCGCTCATCCTGTTCCTAAGCTGGCAGTACGCCGTACTGGGTCAAAACCTTGTGCTGGCCCGCAATGGCCCGCATGACGCCATCATTGCCCACGCCAGTTTTGTGGATGAAAAAACCTGTGTGTCCTGTCACGCCGCAGAGTTTGCATCCTGGAAAAATTCGCATCATGCCAAAGCCATGGCAGCCCCGACGGCTGACACCGTGCAGGGCAACTTCAACGATGCCCGTTTTGAATACCCGTGACCGATGACCACCCCCTTATTGAATACGCCGACTGGTTGCGCCCAGGCGAGTTTGAGCGCGTTTTGCCGCAGTTACTTAATGTGCGCACTACCATCCCGTTAGTAGGGGGCGACATAGACCTGCACTCCCAGATAGAAGTGCAACAACAAGGATTGCTGGATTTTTACGATGCCGGGTTATACGCCTATGCGGGCGATAAAGAGAACTGGCAAATGTCCCTGGAAAGGGCATTACGCACGGACCCAGACAACCCGTACTTCCAACATTTCACGCGTTGATTCCGCGCTGGACGGGACTGGTGCGTGCCGACGCTCACCACAAAACTCCTCCCATGGGCGCAAGTCGTATTACCAAGTGCTATAGAAGGTAAATTCAGCCTGGGGTTACTTCCCGATGGTGAGAAATTTCGATTCCTGGATACTTGTCTGGATACCGTGATGCAGCCTACTGACGTGAGGTGCGCTCGATCAATCAAGCATGCGTCAGCGCAGACATTGCGGAACGAGACCTCGGGATGCCATCACGATGGCCTTTAGCGTTTTCAGCCACCCGCGTTCGCCCCGACGAAATCTCCCTTTGAGCATGGATGTCACTTGCCTTGGGGCTCCACATCGGCACGGAATCAAGGCAATCACGTGGCCTCACTTTCTGCGCACAATGGCCTTGCTGGCAATCAGCATGTGCTGCTGCATTGCGGCGCATGCCGATCCTGTTCTGCCTTACAAAGTGGTGGGTGCAGATGTCCAACGCCAGGCCAATGGTGTGGTTGCACTGATCGGTTACGCCGTAGTGCCGGATGTCACGACCAGTTCGTTGGCCATCAGTAACGGGAATTCCGGTAATCCAGGCTTATGGTCAACCCAGCTGGGCGGCGGGGCCACCATCAGCGACACCACGCCCCTCTATCTGGAGGGGTTGGCGGCCTACACCCGCTATGACCCCACTTTTTTGGCCACAAATGGCGAAGAAGACCGCAAATTGCCGCTGCGCTGGAACACCGGCGATGTCAGCGGCGGGATTGGCTGGGACTTCCCCATCTCTGAGTACGTCAAGATCCGGCCCATTTTCAACATTGCCCTGGCCAAGGTGGTCAGTGATCTCTCGGCCGGAGAGTGGCTGATCAACCACAGGACTGACCGTGACATCAGTTTTTTGAATGGGGGAACACTCAACGCCTATGGGCTGGGTGGTTCGCTCATGCTGGTGTATGAAGATTTCAAGCCCGAGCGCGAACAGGAAGTGGAAGTGCGCTACTCCAACATCGTCTTGCAGAGTTATGGCGGCACTGATGAATCGGTGCAGGGCCGTGCCGTCGCGCAAAGTCTTGGCGTGTGGGCGCGGTATCGGGCCCCCACAGGGATGACCGCGCTGGATCGGCCGGTACGCTACGTGCTGGAATTTGCGCATACGCAATACCTGGGCCAGTTGCGCGGCGCGCTGGGTTTTGACTACCTCACCTCGCTGGGCGTCGGCATGGAGCTGGACTCCAGCAAATACGATGTCTTCGTCACCCGCACTCGGCTGGTGGCCCGCTATGTATTCGGCAACAACGTCTCGGGCGTATCGCTGGGGCTGGCGATGAGCTTTTAGGGGGGCCCATCCTTGCCGGGCAGACTTGGCAAGCGTGTTCGGTCTCCCTGAAACACAAGGCAGTGTAGTTCCCTAAGGAAAGTGGGCATGCTCAAACGATTCATCTCGATCATGGTGAGTGGTGTGTTATTCGCTTTACCCCGGGGTGCGCTGGTTTATGTGTTTTTCAGGGTGCTGGGCATTCTCAAAAAGCTTGAGGCGCCGCTGGCCGACAAAATGGGCGTGGAACATTTGCTGGGGGAATTCACGTATTTGCGGTTGGGCTGTTGTTACTGTTCTGTTTTTTGCTTGGTTTGCTGTTACAGCGCGCCACGGTGGTCCGGATGATGGGCGACTCTGTGGAAGGTGTAGCAATGCGCATGATCCCATCGCTCAGCTTTTTAAAGTCGATGGCAGAAGAAAAGCTGGATGTAAACGTCACCGGGGCTAAAGGCGTCTTGATCGAAAGCGAAGGTCAGTGGAAGCCCGGACCTCTTGTCGAAGAAACCGAACATTGCCAAACGTTTTTCATACCGGAAAGTTTCAAAGCAGATTCCGGCGTCAATACAAGGCCGTACCCGCCAGGGTACGGCCTTGTATTGACGCCATGCAGTCCTGAGCCTGCCGAGCGAGGCAAACCCTTAAGCCCGAGGGTTGCAACCGTTGGTAACCCTGGATTGGCGAGACGTTCCCGTATTACCTATACCTGATACTCGACATGATAAACGAACGGGGCAACACCATGACCCAAGTAGATTTAACCGTTGCAAAGCGCATTGAAAATGCCCGGGCACTGCGCCAGTCCAGCAAGCGCTCTGGCCACACCCGCACCGGCAATACCAAGCGGACGTGATTGAACTGCTGGCGGCCAACAGTGAAGGCCGCGTTGCCCGCCTCGTGTCATTACGGTACGCACGCATGATGGCTTCGCCATTTACGTTCTATCGCGGGAGTGCCATTATTCAGGCCCACGATCTGGCAGGTACCCCGGATAGCGGTTTGCAGCTGCAAATTTGTGGCGATGCGCACCTATCCAACTTTGGCGGATTTGCCACGCCAGAGCGCAACTTGCTGTTTGATCTCAATGACTTTGACGAAACCCATCCCGGCCCCTGGGAATGGGATTTAAAGCGGCTCACAGCAAGTCTGACAGTGGCAGCACGCCATTTGGGGCACGGCAAAAACAAGGCGCGCGAGGCCGCTTACGAGGCGGCAGTCAGTTATCAGGAAAACATGGCCAAATACGCGCTGATGGAGCCATTGGATATCTGGTACGAGCGCATCACTTTTGATCGACTGATAGAGATCACCACGACAGATACCGGCAGAAAATTGGTCAAGGCGGCCATTGAAAAGGCAGGGCGACGCACGGCCGCAGAGCTACTACCCAAGCTGGGCGTCTAGGAAAATGGCACCTGGAAAATTCGTGATGCCCCGCCAGGGGTATTTCATATTCACGGCAATACGTCGCTGTTCGATAAAAACGATGACTGGATTCAGCTGGGAAGCGGCGAAGCCCTGCTGGAAAAACTGCGCAAGGAATACTTCACCACAATATCAAGTAGTCCCCGTCAATTGCTGGAACGTTTTACCGTCCATGATGTGGCGTTCAAAGTGGTGGGCGTGGGTAGCGTAGGAACGCGTTGCTTGATTGTGCTGATGATGGATGGTCAGAACGCTCCACTGTTTTTACAAATCAAGGAGGCCCGTCATTCGGTGCTGGCTGACTTTGTCAAACCCCGCAGCCCCTACAATCATCAGGGGCGTCGTGTGGTCGAAGGGCAACGCCTGACTCAGGCTTCCAGCGATTTATTCCTGGGCTGGTCTACCGGCCCGTCTGGTTGTCACTTCTATTTGCGGCAACTGCGTGACCTGAAAATATCCGCTGAAGTAGAACTGATGGATGCTACGTGGCTGAAAGGGTATGGCCGGATTTGCGGTTGGGTACTGGCTCGCGCCCACGCCGGCGGGGTGGCGCCAGAAATCAGTGGCTACATTGGCGATAGCGACAGCTTTGCCAAAGCGCTGGCGCAGTATTCCCTCGACTATGCCGATCAGGTTGAGAAAGACTACCAAGTGTTTGCCCAGGCGTGCCAAACCGGCAAACTACGGGCGCGGACAGACGCCGATTATGCGGCTGATTTTTCGCTCTAGCATAAAGCGGCCCGTGAAAAACGCCTGTGGTCATATCAGCGGCTGGTTGATGGTGCCCCCGCTGATCAAGCGAGCTCCCAAAAACAGCATTGTTGCAGTCTCTTTTTTGAGTCAGAAAAAAGCAAGGACGCTTTTTTATGAAAAAGCACTCATTTTTTTTATTTGCCCTTCTGATGATCGACTGGTCCGGGGCACAGGCCGCATCAACGTGTAACTCTTTGGGGGGAAATATCGCCCCGAATTTCGGCACAGTAACTGGTCCCGCCCATTTGGCTCCAGGATCCGATATCGCGTCAGTTTCCAATGACGTGATCATTCAGTGTAAAGATACTGCTGGAGGCACGATAAGTTTCACCAACACCATTACACTGATATCAACCAGCAGTACCAGTGGGGAAGATACTAGCTTTAATACAGGTAGCTCTGCAATCGGGCTACGTATTTATATCACTTACCCACAATGCAACGTTTTCAACCAGGTCATACACCAAAACATTCCGCTAACGATGGTGTGCCCGAGAACGAATGTCGGCAATACGTATCAGCAAGAATTGATGACAGTAACCACCAAATTAAGTAATAGATCCTACCGACTACCGGCAGGAACTCTCGGAAGTGGCGGTCCGCAACTAAAAATGAGTTATACCGAATCTGACTCCGGCGGCCCATGGGCTCAGGTCAACCCCCTTTCCGGCCCATATTCAGGCGCGATTGTGGGCTCAACCTGCTCCATTCCCAGCAAGAATTTGACCGTAAATCTGGACCCAGTCAATTCAGGGGATCTATCTATCGTCGGAGCTACAAGCGCTCCCAAAATTTTCAATATCTCGCTGGACTGCCCCGACGAAACACTTAAAGTCGGGATCACACTGACTGACAGCACGCAGAACAGTAACCGAACCTCTGTGCTGACCAACGCAAGCGGGTCAACGGCCACCGGCCTGAGTTTCCAGTTTGTGGATGAATCAGGAAATCCTGTGCTGATGGGCCCTGACTCACCCAATTACAATACGGAAAACCAGAGGATTGTCGGCACCTCAACTGGCGGTACATTCAACATTCCGCTGGGCATCCGCTACATACGCACCGGAAATATAACGCCGGGAACGCTGATGGGCCTTGCAACCTATACCTTTTCTTATCAATAGAAGTGCACACCCGTATCTTTCAGACCGCTGAAAAACGGGTCAAAACCGATGCCGTAGAATGAATATCAGTTTTTGTTTTTGTCCGCTTGATCTCCTCCCGCCTAACCGAGCGTCTAGAACTGGAGATTCCCGGCTTCAAGGCGTGCGAGCCGGAACTCGCTCGGGGCCCGGTTTCCCAGTGAGCTATGCTGCCTGAACTCGTTGTAATCGACCCGCCAGCGCTCAATCTTTTCCCGCGCATCGTCCAGCGACAGGAACCAGTGCACGTTCAGGCATTCATCCCGCAGGCTGCCGTTGAAGGACTCGATAAACGCATTATCCGTGGGTTTGCCCGGACGTGAGAAGTCGAGTTTGACACCGTGTTCATACGCCCAGTGTGATCTCCTCGACATCACCAACGCCTCTTCATCCACGCCGGCTGGAATCGGATACAAACTGTTGTCGGCATGCGGAATCCGCACAAACTCGGCTTGGGTGCCATCGATGGTATTGCCCAGAATCCAGCCCCCGGTGGTGCAATGGGAGAACATCTGTTTGCGACAATAGTCGCACTTGCCGCAAGCACTGATACATGAGATCAATACCCGATCACCGGGTTTGAATGCGCTCACCCCAACTCCCACGGATTCAACAACGCCAACACCTTCATGCCCCAGAATGCGACCCGGCTCGCAAGTCGGGACATCGCCTTTAAGGATGTGTAGATCGGTCCCGCAAATGGTGGTTTTGCTGATCTTGACGATTGCATCGGTGTGAGCGACCACTTCTGGCTTGGGCCTGTCCTCCAAACCCTTGGATAAGGGGCCTTTATAGACGAATGCTTTCATTGGTCATGTCCTTCTTCAGTTTCCAACCGCAAAGACCTGGCGCAACGCCAAGCGCGTATATACCTGCGCTATCTTTTGCGCCCTTGCTGTTTTGGTCTGTTCGCCGAAGCACATAGCCGGCAACCGATCGTAGCGTCAAACATTTGGGAAGTACCTGCCACGGAAATGGCCATTGCAGCCAGGCTCTTTGATCACCTTCTGTATTTAAACGGCAGACGCACCCGAAACAAATTCCATCAACTCGGTGGTAAGCGTGGTCTGGCGCGTCTTGTTGTACCGCAGTTGCAGGTTACCTGGCTTCATGGTTTTGTTCCCTGATTTGTCATGACAGTCGTTCTGCCCGGCATTGCATGCCTTATTTGATCTGGCTACCTGCTTTCTGGATTGCCTTCTTTACATCACAGTCCTTTTGCGCAGAGTTGATCGCCTCCCGGACCGTCATATGTCCATCCAGCTCGGCCACCGAGTGACCGGCCAGAAAGTCGAGATACAAAGCGCGATCTGAGGGGGAGAGGGACATCACCACCTTGTCGCGTGTCTCTGGCTGGGTCATCTCCGTCAAAGTGGTGCTATCGCCCCCACCGCATGCACTCAGGCAAATCGCAGCAAAGGTCGAAATACAGAGCACTTTCAGTAACTGCCTATTCATATGACGCCTCACTGTTTGCAAAATGGGTCGTAAATGCCGTGGTCGTAGGTGCATCATAATTTGATTATGAGGGGATGAAAAGAGTCTCTGGGCTGGGTGAAGAACGACTGCCTGAACTCGTCTTGCTTGGTGCAGCAATTCGGAAGATGAGAAAACAATGCGGACTGTCGCAGGAGGCCTTGGCCGATGCGGCAGGCGTCGACCGAAGTCACATGGGGAAGATCGAGAGAGGGGAGCGGAATGTGACGATTCTCAATGTTTTGAGAATCGCGCGGGCGCTTGGATATGCGCCATCCAGGCTGCTGGAAGAAGCGGGGTTGTGATTCGTAGAGCAACCTTGGCTGAATTTGTTGCAAAAAGGCCCCGCATTGCGGGGCCTTTTTGCGTACTGGGCGACAAGTGCTTTTACGCTTTTCATCTGCTCTCAGACAGTAAGTGCGTCAGGACGTGCTACATAGCCCAATTCATGTTTTTCAATGTTTTGATTTTTATTGAAATTTTATGGCTGTTTGCCCCATCCAGCATCGGCGCGATGCTGTAACGGCGGGAAGGCGTAATCGGGTTCAAGGCGTTGTTTTCTACGGACATATGGGTGGTTCCGGATCAGCCGGAGCGATCCGGAATCATCAACAAAAACAAACCATTATCCGGGGTTGGGCGGGGTGGGTCAAACCGGGCTGCGGGGTGGCTGGATGCGGCTGGGAATATATAGGGGCGCTACCATAAGGATTCCCAGCCGATATAGAACAACAGGGTGGCGAAATAAAAGATGATCTGGTGTGCAGATGCCATTGACCAGATTTCGAGCCCTACGCCTGTTGCGACACAGACTGATGCGGTCTTCCAGTTCACGAGAGCCCGCCCTGATGTAGACAGAGGAAAGGTGATCCGCGTTGATCGCTACTACAGCCAGTTCAACGAAGTCGACGCGCTTTGTCCACGCGAACCATCAGGTCTTCTGCCAGCGGGTTACGTTGGAAAATACTGAATGGGTTCAGTCTGAAAATGGGTGTTGGTGGCGAGAATGCGATTTCATCTCCAAACAAGCCCGGTTGGGCCAGTCGCAACGTGATTCTGGGCGGATTCGAGGTAAAAGTGGTGCTGACATTGATGATGTTGGCCAGAGCAACATATTCCTCCTGTTGTCCTTTGCGGACCAAGAGCTGGTCGCCACAGTCATACACTTCATCGGCCAGGCCCCACACCAGCTTGCGCATGAGCACAACGCCAAAAATAGCCATGAACACCGGACCCAGCAGGATCATGGGGTCCTGACTCGCTTGCCCGCTGGCGAACATGCCCAGAAAAAAGATCACCAGGAATCCGAACCAGATGAACGGAAACACTTTTTTCATGAAAAAGGGACTGGATGAAATAAGTTGCATGCTCTGGCCTGTGCCCGGCTTTATTGAGAGAGTGCCGCTTTCTGCAACACAATCAACTCCTTGATCCCTTTCTCTGCCAGGTCCAGCAGCTGGTTCATTTCCGCGCGGCTGAACGGCACGCCTTCCGCCGTGCCCTGGATTTCCACAAAATCACCACTGCCGGTCATGACCACGTTCATGTCGGTTTCGCAGGCGGAGTCTTCCGGGTAGTCCAGATCCAGCACCGGACTGTTTTCAAAGATGCCGACGGAGATGGCGGCCACGTGATCCTTGAGCGGGCTTTCCGTCAGTTTGCCGGCGGCGATCAGGCCATTGATGGCGTCGCTGATGGCCACAAAAGCGCCGGTAATGCTGGCGGTGCGAGTGCCGCCGTCGGCCTGGATCACGTCGCAGTCCACCAGAATCTGGCGTTCGCCCAGTTTTTCCAGATCAACCACCGCGCGCAGGCTGCGGCCGATCAGGCGCTGGATTTCCTGGGTGCGGCCCGATTGCTTGCCTTGCGAGGCCTCGCGACGCATGCGGCTGTTGGTGGAACGCGGCAGCATGCCGTATTCGGCCGTCACCCAGCCCTGGCCTTTGCCTTTGAGAAACGGCGGGACGTTTTCTTCCACCGTGGCGGTGCAGATGACTTTGGTGTCGCCAAATTCCACCAGCACGCTGCCCTCGGCATGGCGGGTGTAGTTGCGGGTCAGGCGCACCTGGCGCAGTTCATTGGCTTGGCGGTTGGAGGGGCGCATGCGGTGGTCCTTGGCTTTATGGGAATTGAGCGAAGTATAACTGCTGGTGAGGAGTGAGGAGTGAGGAGTGAGGAGTGAGGAGTGGGAAGGATGCATACCCCAGACTCGTCATTCCGGCGGACGCCGGAATCCAGGTGTAAACGGGTGTGCCGCAGGCACTGAAAATGGGGCGCTTGTGGTTTGCGTGGGCAAGGCCACGTCTGGCGGCCTGCTGGATTCCGGCTCAGGACCGGAATGACGCAGTGGTAGCGTGCGCAAAAGGGCTGTTGCGGCCGACGCGCTGGCCCTTACGCAACCCACATCTCACTTCGAATAGCGGGCAATCGCGCTCTGGATTTCCGAGATGGCTTTTTCGATATCGTCTTCGGTGATTTCGCCGGTTTTCTTGATATCGATCGGGTCCACGTGGGTGGCAATGGTGACCTGATCCAGCTTCTGGGTGGACACAAATGCGCTGGATGACACGTTGTCGTCTTCCTCTTCGTGCCAGTTGATGCCCAGCGCAGTGAGGTTATCGCCAAACTTGCCACCGCGCAGGTCAGCCCGATCCATCAGTTGCGGAATCGAGAACAACACCGGGAAGGCCGAGAGAAACTGCGTCAGCTCATCATGATCGACCGACGCCCAGAAGCCGTCGGTACACAGCAAAATGCTGTCGCCGTCAGAGAGCGCCACTTTGCCGCCCACTTCAATCTCGGGCGGGTAAGAGCCGCCCAGGCAGCTGTAAATCTTGTTCTTTTCAGGGTGGATCAGCGCTTCTTCTGCGGTGATCTTGCCTTCATCGACCATGCGCTGCACTTTGGAGTGATCGCGCGTGCGGCCGACAATACGCCCTTTGCGTACCAGATACAGGCGCGAATCACCCACATGCGCCCAGTAGGCAATGCCGTCCTGGATAACGCACGCCACACAGGTGGTGCGCGGTACTTCAACCAACTGATGGTTGGCAGCGTAATGAAAAATGGCCTCATGCGCGCGCTGGAACGCCTCGGCCAGAAACTGGCTGGGGCTATCGAGCGAGGGCTGGGCTTTTTTCTGGAACTGATCGGTCAACAACTGCACGGCAATCTGCGCGGCCACTTCGCCATGCAAATGCCCGCCCATGCCGTCGGCCACTACCAGCAACAAGGCGTCGCGGCTGTAGGAATAGCCCACGCGATCCTGGTTGTATTTGCGACCGCCAGTGCGGCTGTCCTGGTAAATGGAAAACTTCATTCGGTCACTCGTGCAGGTTTGGTGGTCAGGTTCTGCCAGGTCCGACGCAATTGATGAATGATGCTACGGCGACGTGCCGGGCGTGATCCGGCTTCCGCCAGTTGTTTTTGCACCTGATGCACGCTTTGCGGACGTTCATCGGCATTCATGCGCAGGCAGCGATCAATCAGGGAGAGTAACTCCGGCGAATAACGATCGCCATAGCGCGCGGCCAGATCGGGCAACTTGTCTTCTTTCAGCCGTACATCCGCCGGGGGTGGCGCGGTGCCCGCCAGGCAGGCGTACATGGTGGCGCCCACGCCGTAAATATCGGTCCACGGCCCCAGCGCGTCTTTCTTGCCGTATTGCTCGGGCGCGGCAAAACCGGGGGTGTACATCGGCGTCAGCCGGTTGTGCTCACTGGTCAGCGTCTGGCGGGCAGAGCCAAAGTCCAGCAAAACCGGGGAGCCATCCTTGCGGATATAGATATTGGCCGGCTTGATATCCAGGTGCAACAGCTTGTTCAGGTGTACTTCACGCAAGCCGTTCAGTAGCGTGTAGAACACGTGGCGGATGAGTTTTTCATCAACGCCTTCGCGGTCATGCTTGAGCTGGATTTCTTTTTGCAGCGTGCGGCCACGTTCGTATTCCATGACCATATAAACGGTGTCGTTGGCCCGGAAGAAATTGCGCACCCGCACGATATTGGGGTGGGAGATGTGCGCCAGGGTCTTGCCTTCTTCAAAGAAGCATTTCAGACCATGGCGGAACAGCGCCAGATTTTCGTCGCTGGTGGCCTGCACGGCATCCCCCTCGCGGCGCAGCACCAGCGAGTTGGGCAGATATTCTTTGATGGCGACGGGATAATCGTTCTCGTCGTGCGCCAGATAGACAATACTGAAGCCACCAGCGGACAACAGCTTGGCAATCGTGTAGTTCTGCAGCTGATAGCCGCGTGCCAGCGGTTGATTACTCGGCGTCGTCATTATGGGGGTTGGTATACTCACTCACTTCGGCGCATTGTGAGTGGCGGCCTCTCGAAAGTAAAGGCGCTTGCTTACAAGAATTAGTGGGCGGTGGCAGAAGGTGGCTGGCCGGTGTTTCTGGCCCCTGTCCGGTCGCCGTTGTGTAGTAAGGTAGCAACATATTCCAGAGTGACAGCCCCGAACCCCTCTTGGGGATGCACCAGCAACAGCATGCATGAGCAGCGGGCAAACGGCCCGCCGCCGCAACAGAACAACAGCAAGGACGAGCAATGATTTACAGCATGACGGGCTTTTCGGTGGCCCAGCGTGAACTGGCCTCCGGCACACTGACGGTAGAGCTGCGCGCGGTGAATCACCGCTTCCTGGACCTCTCTGTGCGTTTGCCAGAAGAGTTCCGCGCCTTTGAAGGTGCCATCCGCGAGAAAGTGGCCGGCAGTGTGGCGCGCGGTAAAGTGGAATGCCGGATTGGTTTTAACGCCACGGCAGGCGGCACCGGAGAACTGAAACTGGACCGCCAGTTGCTGCAAGGCTTGATTGCCGCAGCGCAAACCGCGCAAGAACTGGCGCCGGATGCAGGCGTACTCAAATTGGGCGAACTCTTGCGCTGGCCAGGCGTGCTGACTCAGGCTGCGCCGCAAGGTGAAGATCTGGGCGAGGCATGTTTGTCTCTGCTGGGCGAGGTGATCAAAGACTTCACGGCCAGCCGTGGCCGCGAGGGCGAAAAGCTCAAGGCGCACTTGCTGGAGCGGGTGGCTGGCATGGAAGCCATTGTGGCGGAGGTCAAACCCAAGATTCCGCAACTGGTTACCGAATACGAAGCCCGCCTGAAAAGCCGTTTTCTGGAAGCCATGGGCACGCTGGATGACGACCGTGTCCGCCAGGAAATCGTGATGTTCGCGCAGAAGATCGACGTGGACGAAGAGCTGTCGCGCCTGGCCGCACATCTGGATGAAGTGCGCCGCATCCTCGACAAGGGTGGCGCAGTGGGCAAGCGCCTGGACTTTTTGATGCAGGAACTGAACCGCGAAGCCAATACGCTGGGCTCCAAGTCGGTCTCGGTGGAAACCAGCCGTGCTTCGATGGCGCTCAAGGTGTTGATCGAACAAATGCGTGAGCAAATTCAGAATCTGGAGTAACCCGTTCGCGCAGCGTGGCAAAAAAGCCGGCATTTGCCGGCTTTTTTCATGCGTATGAACGCGGGTGGATCGCCTCAGATTCAGAACGCCCGAGTGGCAAAAGACAGCAGGATGCCCACCACGCCAAAATCCGCATCACCGAAGGTGGTGCCGGCAAAACCAATCGCCCCCAGCCCGGAGAGCAACATGGCCGGCAAAAAGCTGATCAATATGCCGTTGCCGAAAGCACCCAGCACCGCGCCCCGAAGCCCGCCCGTGGCATTGCCATACACGCCCGCCGTGGCACCGGTGAAAAAGTGTGGAATCAGTCCTGGTACGATCACGGCAAGGCCAAAGGCAGGGGTGACAAACATGGTCAACAGGCCGCCAATAAAGCTGGACATAAAACCAATGACCACCGCATTGGGGGCAAACGGGAATACCGATGGGCAATCCAGTGCGGGCTTGGCGTTGGGAATGAGCTTGTCAGAAATCCCCTTGAAGGCCGGGATGATTTCCGAGATCAACAGCCGCACGCCAGCCAGAATGATGTACACCCCGGCCGAGAATACCAGCGCCTGCTTGACGGAGAACACCAGGAAATTCGTGCCGCCTGACAGAGCGCGCTCAACAAAGGCCGGGCCGGCAATCAACGAAACCACCATAAACAGCAGAGACATGGCCAGTGCCATGCTGATCGAGGTATCCCGCAGGAAAAGCAGCGATTCGGGCACCTTGATGTCTTCCGTGCTGAGGCCGCGTTTGCCGAAAATCTGGCCAATCAGCGCGGCAAAGATATAGCCGATGCTGCCGAAGTGCCCCAGCGCAAAGTGGTCATGACCGGTCACCCTGCGGGTAAAAGGTTGTGAGAGTGCTGGCATCAACACCATCAGCACGCCTAACAACAGCCCACTGGTCACAATCAGCGTCAAGCCGGTGATGCCGCCGGCGCTCATGACTGCCACCAGCAAACACGCCATAAAAAGAGTGTGGTGGCCAGTCAGGAAGATGTATTTGAACGGGGTGGTGCGTGCCAGCAGCAGATTGAACAGCATGCCAAGGATCATCACCCAGGCAGTCTGGGCCCCCAATTGCTTCAGGGCGAGGGCGACGACCACTTCGTTGCTGGAAATGGTCCCCTTCAGACCGAAGGCGTGATTGAACACCAGACGAAAAATATCCAGCGGGTTTGCCAGGGTTTGCACCCCGGCATTCAGGATCAAAAAACCCAGCACAGTTCTGAAGGTGCCGGCGACCACGTCTGTCACCTTGGCCTTTTGCACTAACAGGCCGATCAGGGCGAAAAGCCCGATCACCAGCGCAGGCTCTGACAAGCTATCGAACAGAAATGCGGTCATGATGCGATGACACTCCGGTCTCGAAGAGCGGCCATGCCAGGGGCGGACCCTGCGCTGGCTGCCTTGCGTATGTATCGTTAACCTCATGTTTTGTGCTTCGCATTACCTGTGAATGGACATTTAGCGCGCTATATCCAAATGGTGTCGTCAGGTTTTGCTGGAAAATTCATCCGGGATGGATGAAATCAGCGCTGCCAGGGCGCTGGCGGTATTGCAATCGTGCAATTGCCGCAGTTTTTCCGTATGCATAATGAGACGGGCGAGTTGGCATAATGCGGGCTGATGACTTTTGCTGTCTGTGATGGCAACGGAAAAGATCAGCTTGACACGATGTTGCATATGAATGCCGAATTGCACTGGTCTGCTGATTTTCAACAAAGACATTGCGACGGCATATGCATTCAATTGCGGATCTGTTCGTAAAATGACTATTCCGGGAGATATGGCGACAGGGCCGTGCCGCTGTACCTTTCGAATCATGGCATTGACGTGTTGCTGCACCAGCGCCCCACGCTCCAGCAGCGGAGTACAGGCCGCCTGAATGGCGTCATGCCAGTCGTCAAAGCCTTCGGCAAAGCGGATGTTACCAGCGGGGATCATTTCTTCAAGCGTCATGGTCTTTACCGGAAATGGCAGGTTGGGAAACCATATTCCGACGGGCCGTTAAATACCGAAATTGGAAGAATGCCCATAATTAAAAAATATTGAAGGTTTGCGGAGGTGCATATTTTCCTGGTACATGTAATGGGTTCGGATTTATTAAAATAAATTGACTCAATATAAACAGGGGTTTGATGGGGTTTTTCGCTAAATGCATTTCCGGCTTATGCATAATTATTCGAAATATATCAGCCGTGCATAATTATGTTTGAGTGCATAAAGGAATCTGCCGATGATTGAAAAGACGGACTGGCATTTCAGCCGTGAAAAGCTTGCCGAAGTGGTCCTGCGTGCGCTACAGACCGGGCTGGCGGAAGTGGTGACCGTGGCGGCGGCAAGCCGGATGGGAAAGACCGAATTCCTGGAGCAGGATTTACGTGCCCACGCCGAAAAAATGGGCTGGCAGGTTCATTCTTTTTGCTGTGGCGGCGTGGCGACGCGGGTGTTGATGCGCCGACTGGAAGAGGCGCTGAGTGAAGTTGCCAGCCAGCAAAAGTGGCTGGAGCACCCGTTCGCAGGCTGGACAGGTGCAGCCAGCAAACCACAGCGCGGGTTGGCCCAGCGCATGGTTCACAGTTGGTCGCAGCGCTGGGCAGAGCAAAAGACCGCGCTATTTTTGCTGGATGACGCAGACCGGCTATTGCAGTTGGTGGAGGGTGAAACCAGGCTGCGGGAGCTGTTGCGGGCATTTGCCGGTGCGGCGCGCCACGCCAAACTGGTGCTCTCCTGTACCTTGCCGGGGCGCAACCAGGGTTTGCCTCTGCTGTTGCAGCAACAAAGCACGGTTTTCAATTTGCCAGATATTGGCGACGCATTTGCCCGGCACCTGGTGGGCCAGTATCAGCAACTGACCGCAAATCAGTATGGGGATGGCCGTGTCCTGCTGGAGCTTGCCAGTCCGTATCACGGCATTACCTGGGGGCAGGTCGATGACGGGATGGTGCTGGACGCGTTTAACCGTTTGCAGCGCATCCCGTATTACCTGCGCGCCCTCGTGCAATACCTGGTGCTTAATCCGGATTGCCCGCCAGAGCAGGCCCTGCAGTTGCAACTGGCCCATTTGCAGCGCCACAGTGTGGCGACGCTGGTATGGGAAGAAATGAGCCGACTGGACCGGCTCTTGTTGATGCAGGTCGCCAAAGGGGTAAACCGGTTTTATGGCGTGCGGGTACGGGCCTGGCTGGCAGAAAAAATCGGGGTGGCGGACGTCTCTACTTCCCAGGTGCAAAGTAGCCTGAAGAAGCTGGTACGCAATCGGGTGCTGATACAGGAAGCCCAGGGCGGCTACCAGATGATTGATCCCCATCTGGCCGCTGCAATATCGGCCAGAGAGGATGTCGAATAAACAGCGGGCTAACGCGAGTGCAGGGGCCGTGTCGGGGCAAAACCGTGCCCTTTGAAGACGCCGTTGGCGACGGCAACCCCGGCCAGAATGACCGCCAGCCCTGCCACATGCCACCAATGCAATTGCTCACCCAGCAGTGCCAGCGACATGATCGTGCCAAACGGCGGGATAAGATGCATGAAGCTGCTGGCCCGTGCGCCGCCCAGTCCCCCCACGGCCACGTTATAGAACTGGTAAGACAACACCGATGGGAACACCCCCAGGAACAGCAGTACGCCGCCACTTTGCGGCGTGATGTGCGGCAGGCCACGCAGGGACCATTCCAGCGCCACTGCGGGCGCCAGGCACAATGCCCCGGCAGCAATCACGGCAAACAGCAGGGCGGGTTTGTCCACGCTGGCGGGAATATGCCGCAGTTTGAGCGTATACGCCGCCCAGCACACCACGGCGGCCAGAATCCACAAGTCACCCGGGTTGAGCGTGAGTTGCAAGAGCGCTGCCGGTTGCCCGCGCGTGAGAATGAACGCGACGCCGCAGAATGACAGGGCAGTGCCCATCGTCTGGGCCACCGTCATGCGCAGGCCGCAAAACAAATGCCCGCCCAGTAAAACACCCATGGGGATAAACGCGCTGAGCATGACGGCGTTGGTGGCGCTGGTTTGGGTGACGCCGCGATAGATCAGCGTATTACACAGCGCAATGCCGGCAAGACCGAGCACCACAATGGCACGCCAGTGCGGGCGTAATTGCGGCAGTGTGGTGCGCCAGCGTGGCAGCACCACCGGCGCCAGACATAACAATGCCACCAGCCAGCGGCCGAAGGAGATCGTCAATGGGGAGAGTTGGCCGTGCAGGAAACGCCCGGCGACAAAGTTGCCGGCCCAGAACAGCGCGGCGAGCGTGGCCAGTACAACTGGCCGCGAATGCGGGGTGGTAGACATGCTTTTTTCCTGTAGGAAAAAAATGGATCAATCCGCGTAGATGGCTTGTGGCCGGCGCGGGTGGTGTGGGTAAAGACTGGCTTTGCCCGATGACACTCAAGCAATGGGTATGCCTGTTGTCATATCTACCTGAAATTTTATGCAGAGAAAGGTTAAAGGTGTTGACCTTTCTGGCGAGCGGCCAGAATGAATGGCGCAGACGCAACAACGGAACACGCAGGGTAAAAAAATCCCCCGAACGCCAGGAGACGATCGGGGGCTGATAAGTTAGCGTGCTCTTGCTGGCTGCCTTGCGGCAGACTGCCCCGGCGCGATATTTTGCGCTGGCAAGAAAGGCAGTGATCAACACACTGTTGCGCCTGAGGACGCCCCAGCACGTGATTTGAAAACCGGCTGCAACCCAGGTTACCGCCGCGCAGACGCGACTGGCAGGGCGTGACAGCACCGTGCATTGCTGCACCGGCTTTTAAATCACGACTATCGTTATTGCTTTATTGGTTTTCGTTTCCGGGGTCGAACAGAATGGTCGACTGTTCTGGTTTCATTTTGACTTGCAGGCGGGGCGCGACCGGACCCCTGATACATCACTTCAACACCACTTCAACATTAGAACAATATCAAGGTGATGCACGGACAACCTCGCCGTAGCCAGGCTGTCCGTGTCTCATCCTTTGGCATTGCTGCCAGATCTCCTCCATCCGATTGATTGATTGCCGCGTGGACCGGACCGTTCACACGGCAATCACCATCAGATTCTTACCACCATGCTTCAGCTTGCACGCCGAAGGAGCTACCGTTGGTGCTGCCTTCGTAGACGCTATGAACGCCCTTGCTGGAAACAGCATTCATCGGGTTGCTCATGTCGTCACGAGCTGCATCGTTCCACTTGGCGTACGTGTAGAACAAGCGCAGTTCCGGACGGGCATAAGCGCCCTTGCCAGCGGCTGCAGTCAGAGCCAGCGTCAGCTTGGTGATGTTTTCGGACTGGTTGGTGCTATCCGGCTTGTACGATTCATAGCCAAGTTCGGTTGCGAAACCGAAGATGTCAGTGAAGTGGTACTGCGGACGGATACCAACGGCCCACCATGTGTCATTGCTGGCACCGGCGTACGAGTACTTGTCTTGACGGTACACGGCGTGGCCCAGCATGGTGAACTTGCTGTCCTTCGGTTCCAGAGTGAAGTTATCCAGAATCTGGAAGGTGTTGTCGTCGGTGTTGGCGGACTGGTTGATGCTGCTGAAGTTACCAGTAGCGTTGGCGCCACGGCCGTATTGCAGACCAATACGGTTGGAACCAACATCACCCAGCGGATGGTCATACAGAGCCGACAGGTACCAACCGCTGCTGGTTTGAGCAGTCGGAGTCGTGGTGGTGATACCGGTGGTGGCATCAGTCACGGTGGTGTTGTCGGAGTGCCATGCGCCAGTCAGGCCAGCGTTAAACGTGAACGCGCCAGGACCTGCCTTGATGTTGGAAACCTTGAACAGGTTTTCCAGCCAGGTGCGGCCCAGGTCGTTGGAGTCAGCCGGACGCATCAAAGCGTAGCTGAACATCACGTCGTTACCCAGGTTGATGTTTTCGATACCAGCACCGGAGCCGTCACCGACCAAGTACTTGTAATCGAGCATGTGCAAGTCAGGACGATCGTAGTAACGCAGACCGGCCCACAGCACAGCATCTTTCAGAGCACCGTCGCCCCAGTGAGCAACGCTGATGTAGTTCTGGGCAAATGCCAGCTTGGTATCCCAGTAGTCAGCGGAATACGGAATGTCGGTGTTAACCATGGTGTGTGCAGTCCACACAGCACCGTTGGATTGGTTGAACACAGGAATGTCCAGACCGATTTCGCCGTAGGCATCGCACTCGTTACCCAGACGGAACTTGGCATAGCCAACGCCGAAACATTGCATGTTGCCGCCCTTGCCGGCTTCGCCCCAACCTGCGCGGAAGTAACCGTTGGACGTTACGCTGCCGACAGCGGCTTGCAGCGGAGTCGGAGTTGCATCATCAGCAATTGCCATCGCGCCGGTAGCCAGCATGGCAGCTGCCGCGAAGTGGGTAATACGGAACTTGAAGTCCATTTTTGGTACTCTCTCTTTGCTCGAGTGTGTAAACCCGTCTGCACGGGGACTCAAAATAGCCAGGGTCGCTGCCACGACGCTTGCTACATTCGGGAACACAAAGCGGCAGACTACATAATTGCCGCCGTAGTAATCACTTGCCCGCTTCACCAGTCGGCCGTGGAAAGTTGAATGGTGAAACAGGTCCTCCCTTCAAGCCTCAAGGCACTGCCTTGGGGCTTCTTTTATTTCGGGTTCCTCGCGTCTTACCTACGCAAACCCGCATGTTTATTAGGTTTGAATAATGTATTAATGCTTGCCGGGCGGTTAGCTCAAAAGCGTGCAACCGACCGTAAGGTTGTCCCGAAACTGTGCGTTGACGATAAGCAGGGGCGTGTTTTGCAGGAATCAGTAGAACACCTGTCGGGTGTTTTTCTTAGGTAAATGTCCTTATGCGATTTGGCCAAATTTGCTCAAAAAAACACTGGACACAGTGAAAAACATACCGATTTTTAAGGTGTTCTCTGTAGTCGGAGGCTGCTTTGCTACTTTTTTTGGCGTTTTGGGTGCCTGTTAAAAAATGTTGCAAAAAATGGACAGTAGCAACATTTCGTGCAAACGATTTCACCTGAAATCGATCCGACAGGCATTTGAACAAGGTATCTAATAATTAGTTATGCGAAAAATGCACGGTGATGACCGACCCCGTCAGAATTGCCCGCTCGCGCTGCGCCAACCCGGCCTCAGGCCGCTTTCTGCGCCGATGCTTGTAAACAGCAACTGGTCTTTGTGCTAACCTGCAAGACAAGTTTTCCCACAGGTTTCATATCGATGGCTAAAGGCACCATTTTTGTCGTGACGGCCCCTTCGGGCGCTGGCAAGACCACCCTGGTTGCGGCTTTGCTTGCCGCTGACCAGCAAATCCAGCTTTCCGTTTCCTACACCTCGCGCGTGGCGCGTGCCGGTGAAGTGGATGGTAAGGACTACCACTTTGTTGATCGTGCCGCGTTTGAAGGCATGATCCAGGCGGGCGATTTCATCGAATGGGCCGAGGTGTACGGCAACTATTACGGCACCTCGAAAAAATGGCTGGAATCGGTCATTGACGATGGTCGTGACATCCTGCTGGAAATCGACTGGCAGGGCGCGCAGCAAGTCCACAAGCTCTTCCCGGATTCCGTGGGTGTCTTTGTGCTGCCGCCTTCCATCAACACCCTGGAACAGCGCCTGCGTGCGCGTGGCAAAGATCCGGAAGATGCCATTCAGCGTCGCATGTCCAAGGCGCGTGAAGAAATGGGTCATGTCAGCGAAGCCCAGTACGTGATCATCAACGAGCATATTGATGACGCCGTGCGTGACATCATCAGTGTGGTGCGTGCCGAACGTCTGCGCGGCGATCGTCAGGCCGTGCGTCATGCGGACCTCGTGAACTCGCTCAAAGCTTGATCTGGTACAATAAGCACCATTCAAGGCCATAACGGGTTCTCGTCATGGCCGTTTTGGTTTTTTGGGGCAGCGCTGCAACGCCTGACCCCGGTTAGATTGGAGAATCACTGATATGGCACGCGTTACTGTTGAAGACTGCCTGAACCGCATCGAAAACCGTTTTGACCTGACCCTGGCCGCCGCCTACCGCGCCCGCCAGATCGCCAACGGTTCGACCCCGCAAGTCGATGCTCCGGGCCGTGACAAGCCCACCGTGCTGGCTCTGCGCGAAATGGCTGCCGGCCTGGTTGGCCGCGAAATGCTGAACCGTCGCACTTGATCCGCAGCGCGTTTCACCCCACCTGACATCTATATATTGAATATGGAAACGGCCGTCACCCACGACGGCCGGGGTGGAGTGTCCCCTTATGGAAGCGTTGCTTGCTGCTGCTGATGTACCCGACCTGGCTGCCAAAGCGCCAGCGGTGATTGCTGCGGCAAACCGGTTCCTGACCGAAGACACCGCTTACCTCAAACCCGAAGACCGGGTGTTCCTTGCCGTCGCCTTCAAATTCTCTGAAGCGGCGCATCGCGGACAAAGCCGCCAAAGCGGCGAACCTTATATCTCCCATCCGCTGGCCGTAGCCAGTATCCTCACCTCCTGGCATCTGGATGCCCAGGCGCTGGCGGCTGCGTTGTTGCACGACGTGATGGAAGACAGCGGTATCACCAAGCTGGAACTGACCGAGAAGTTTGGCCGCCACGTGGCTGAACTGGTCGATGGCATGTCCAAGATCGACAAGCTGGAGTTCCAGAGCAAGGAAGAGGCGCAAGCGGAGAACTTCCGCAAAATGCTGCTGGCCATGGCGCGCGACCTGCGCGTCATACTGATCAAGCTGGCAGACCGGCTGCACAATATGCGCACCATGGGCGTGATGCGGCCAGACAAGCAAAAACGCATCGCGCGCGAAACCATGGAAATCTACGCGCCGATCGCCAACCGCCTGGGGCTTAATGCGGTGTACCTGGAGCTGGACGACCTCTCGTTCAAGTACACCTACCCCAATCGCTATGAAGTTTTATCCAGAGCGCTCAAGGCCGCGCGCGGCAACCGCCGCGAAGTGGTGGGCAAGATTCTGGATGGTCTGAAGAACAAGCTGGCCGAGTCCAGCATCGAGGCCACAGTCTCTGGCCGCGAAAAGAACCTGCACAGCATTTACCGCAAGATGCAGGAAAAAAGCCTCTCGTTTTCTGAAGTGCTGGATATCTATGGTTTCCGGGTCATCGTCAAAGACGTGCCCACGTGTTACCTGGCCATTGGCGCGCTGCATGCCTTGTACAAGCCCATTCCCGGCAAGTTCAAGGATTACATCGCCATCCCCAAGGCCAACGGCTACCAGAGCCTGCACACCACGCTGTTTGGTCCGTACGGTCTGCCGATTGAAATCCAGATCCGCACCCAGGACATGCACCGCATTGCGGACGCCGGCGTGGCCAGTCACTGGATGTACAAGAGTGGCGACGAAAGCTTCTCTGACGTGCAGCAAAAGACCCACCAATGGCTGCAATCCTTGCTGGAAATCCAGGCGGAATCCGGCGACGCGGTTGAGTTCCTGGAGCACATCAAGGTCGACCTGTTCCCCGACCAGGTGTACGTTTTTACGCCCAAGGGCAAGATCATGAGCCTGCCGCAGGGTGCTACCTGCGTGGACTTTGCCTATGCCGTGCATACGGACATCGGCAACCGCTGTATTGCCGCCAAAGTGAACCACGAACTGGTGCCGCTGCGCTCGCGCCTCAAGAGTGGCGACCAGGTGGAAGTGGTCACTGCCGCGCACGCCAAGCCCAATCCGTCCTGGCTGACCTTTGTGTCGACCGGCAAGGCGCGCTCGCATATTCGTCACTTTTTGAAGACCATGCGCTTTGAAGAGTCGGTACATCTGGGTGAGCGTTTGCTGGCGCAAGGTTTTGCCACGCTGCACCAACAGTTCTTGCCGATCACCGAAGACACCTGGGATCGCTATCTGAAAGAAAGCAGCGCCCGCACGCGTGAAGATGTGCTGGCAGACATTGGCCTGGGCCAGCGTCTGGCCGTGGTCGTCGCCAAGCGGCTGTTGCAGTTGTCCGGCCAGTGGCTGGACGACACCGCTGCGGCTGCGGCGGGTGGGCGCAAAACGTCATCTGTCACCATTCGCGGCACGGAAGGAATGGCGATCCAGTTTGCCCGTTGCTGTAACCCGATCCCGGGCGACCCGATTATTGGCCTGGTGAAAAAAGACCAGGGTCTGTTGGTCCATACCCATGATTGCCCGCAGATTTCCGGGCGTGGCCGCATTGATGCCGACAAATTCATCGACGTGGAGTGGGACCCGGACTCCAACCGGCTATTTGACGTACCGATCCGTGTGCTGACCGAGAACACGCGGGGCGCCCTGGCGCAGATTTCCGCGGCCATTGCCGAGGCTGAGGCCAATATTGTGTCGGTAGCCACGCAGAATGCGGAACACGAAGGAGACCGGTTCATGCAGATCGCCTTTGTGCTGCAGGTCTCGAACCGGATACATCTGGCACGGGTGATGCGCTCTTTGCGGCAATTGCCGAGTGTGTTCCGGATTTTACGGATGCGGGGTGGGGAGAAGGCTTAAGCAGCCTTTGGATCTGCTTTTTGAAGTCTGCGGTACTGCAAAAAAACGCCACCTGTTGAAGGTGGCGTTTTTTGTTTGTGGGATGCGAAGCGGGACGTGTGCTCCCCCCACTACTTCATCATTCCGGCGGAAGCCGGAATCCAGCCGGCCGCCGCAGGTGGCCTTGGGATGTAGGGTGGATTCGGAGCGTCAGCGACAATCCACCTTAGTGGCCGTTGGAAAACCCGAACATCTATTAGCGCCCTCGGCGCGGTGTTTTAATACCGGGGGTGTCCGGAGCACGGCACTTTCTTTGCCTCGCCAAAGAAAGTGCCCAAAGAAAGGCGACCCCAGCCTGCCCCTCGGTGGGTACCCCCACAAAGATACTGGCGTACCAAATGGCAGTTGCAGCGGGGAGGCGGCCCCCTCAGTCGGTCGGGAGCCTGTGGTCTCCCTCCACTCCCTCGGCGCTGGGCTTTGATGGGGGAGAAAGTCAAAAGCAACGGCAACAAACAACCCCAACCCCGCAAACTAGTTGCATGCAAGGATGTTTTACCTTGCCTACCACTTCGTCATTCCCGCGAAGGCGGGAATCCAGTTGTGACCGACTGCGCCGCAGGCGCTGAAACCCGCCTTTGAGCAACCCATTCCCCAAAAGAAAAACGCCCTGCATGCATCAGCACACAGGGCGTCCAGCCTCTGGTAAGGCAACAACACATTTAACCCTTACCCCACGCGCTTGGCAGCCACCATATTGCCCGGCTTCAGGCGCTTGAATGCATTGCCATCCCGATCAAACACATGGAAGGCGGCGGAAGGGGCAGAGATATTGATCACATCGCCAATCTTCACTTCCCGATCGCCATGGCCGCGCACCGTCAGGTCCTGGCCGGTGGAAAGCGTCAGGTACAGGAAGTTGGATTCACCCAGGTGTTCGACCAGGTTCACGGTGCCAGAGAAACGCTCGCTGCCGTTGGTGTCTTCCCACAGGTGTTCAGAGCGGATACCCACGGTCACGCGGTCGCCCACGGTGGCGGTGCTGGCATCGACCTCGGCACGCACGCTCTGGCCGCCGGCCAGGGTGACGATCAGGTGGTCGGCAGTGGCGGTTTCCACCACGCCCTCCAGCAGGTTCATCTTGGGCGAACCAATAAAGGTGGCGACAAACAGGTTGGCGGGTTGTTGATACAGTTCCAGCGGCGAACCGGCTTGCTGGATCAGCCCGTCATGCATCACCACAATCTTGTCGCCCAGGGTCATGGCTTCAACTTGATCGTGCGTCACATAGACAATGGTGGCGGCCAGTTCGCGGTGCAGCTTGGCAATTTCCAGCCGGGTTTGCACGCGCAGGGCGGCGTCCAGGTTGGAGAGGGGTTCGTCAAACAGGAACAATTTGGGTTCACGCACAATGGCGCGGCCAATGGCAACGCGCTGGCGCTGGCCGCCCGACAATTCGCGCGGCAGACGTTCCAGCAAGTGGTCAATCTTCAGGATCTTGGCCGCGTTGCGGATACGGGTGTCGGCTTCATCCTTGGATTTGCCGGCCACCTTCAGACCAAATGCCATGTTCTTGTACACGCTCATGTGCGGGTAGAGCGCATAGCTCTGGAACACCATGGCAATACCGCGCAAGGCGGGTGGCAGGTCGTTGACGCGGTTGTGATCAATTTCCAGATCGCCACCGGTGATTTCTTCCAGGCCGCAAATCATGCGCAATAGCGTGGACTTGCCGCAACCCGACGGGCCGACCAGCACGACAAATTCGCCGTCGTTGATTTCCAGGTTAATCCCGGACAGCACATTGGTTTTACCGTCGTAGGATTTGGTCAGGTTTTTCAGTGCTACATGAGACATCTTGTTTGCTCCCATTGGTCGCAAACGGTGAGGGGTGAGGGGTGAGGTGTAACCCCAAAACCTTTGATGCTCGACCGTTTACGATATGAATTCTGTTTTGTTGGCTGTAGGGTGGATTCGCGAAGCAACCCACCGTTGCAGTGGTGGGTTGTCGCTTTGCTCCGAACCCACACTACGGCACTTGGTGCGCCGGGGCGGGTTTTTACACCTCACCCCTCTCACCTCTCTCCTCACCGCGCCGTCACTTGACGGCACCAGCGGTAATGCCGCGAATCAACTGGCGAGAGAAGAACACATACATCACCAGTACCGGCAGTACGGCCAGCGTCAGCGATGCCAGCACCGCGTTCCAGTTGGTGACGTATTGACCAATAAACTGCTGTACCCCAAGCGTGACGGTCTGGGTGGCCTCACCCGGTGCCAGAATCAGCGGGAACCACAAGTCGTTCCAGATGGGCACCATGGTAAACACTGCCACCGTAGCTACGGCCGGACGGATCAGCGGCAGGATCACCTGGAAGAAGATCTTGAATTCGCCCACGCCATCGCAACGGGCGGCTTCTTTCAGCTCTTTGGGAATCTGCTGCATGAACTCGGAGAGGATCATGATCGCCAGCGGCAGGCCCTGCGCCACGTACACCAGAACCAGTGCGGTCAGCGTGTTCACCAGGCTCAGGCTCACCATCAGTTTCAGGATGGACACGGTGCCCAGGCGAATGGGCACCATGATGCCGAAGGCAAAGAACAGCGCCAGAATCCGGCTGCCCTTGAACTTGTATTCAGACAGCGCCCAGGCAGCCATCGCGCCAAACAGCAAAATCAGCACCAGCGAGGTAATCGTCACCGTCAGGCTGTTACCGAAATACAGCGTGAAGTGGGACTCGCGCAGCACTTTCTGGAAACCGATCAACGAGAACGTCTCGCTGGTCGGCAGGGCCAGCGGGTTATCAAAAATGGCGCCGCGGCTCTTGAACGAGTTGATGATGATCAGCGCGATCGGGAACAGCGCCAGGATTGTGTAACCCGCCAGGATGACCTGCGTCAGGCCTGCGCCGAGGAAGCGGGAAGCTTTGTTTTGCGACATGTGTAGTGGCCTCCCCTTAAAAACTGAAGCGTTGCAGCTTGCGCTGGATAAAGTAGAAATACACGCCCACGCCAAACAGGATCACCAGGAACATCAGTGTGGCCACGGCGGCACCCATGGTCGGGCTGCCAATCTGGCTCTGATAACCAAAGAAGGCGCGGTAGAAGTACGTACCCAGAATATCGGTACTGAAGTTGGGGCCGGCCAGCGCACCCTTGACCGAGTAAATCAGGTCAAACGCGTTGAAGTTGCCCACAAAAGTCAGAATGGTGGTCAGACCCAGCGTCGGCAGAATCAGCGGTACGCGGATCGTCCAGAAAATGCGCCAGGCAGATGCGCCTTCGACATAAGCGGCTTCGATGATTTCGTCCGGAATGGCAATCAGGGCGGCGTAGATCAGCATCATCGGGATACCGACAAACTGCCAGACCGACATGGCGGACAGCGTATAGAGCGCGGTTTCTTCCTGCCCCAGGAAAGGCTGGAACAGGCTATCCAGATGCACCAGGCCCAGCAGTTTTTCGGATACGCCCCACAGCGGGGACAGAATCAGCTGCCAGATAAAACCAATGATCACAACGGACAACAGCGTCGGCAAAAAGATCGCCGTCTGATAACCCTTGGCAAACTTCACCCCGCGCATCGACAGCAGGGCCGCCAGTAACAGACCCAGCGGGTTCTGGATGCACATGTGAACCAGGAAGAACTTGCAATTGTTCTTCATGGCATTCCAGAAGCCTTCAGACCATAGCGGGTCGAACAACAGGGAATGGTAATTGGCGAGGCCCGCCCAGGTTTGCGAGCCATTGTCGTTGGTGCTGAAGAACCCCAAACGCAAGGTATCGATCAGTGGCCAGGCGCTGAACACCAGGTAAATCAGAAATGCCGGGGCCAGAAAGACCACGATATGCCAGGGAAACGAACGTTTCATGGCCTAACTCCCTATGAATCACCGACAAAACGCGGTTGCCCTTGACTGCCCGGACCTGCCGGCACCCGCGTTTTGTCGGTGATTCTTTATTTGTGTTTATCTATTGCGCGCCAGAGTGCGTAAACACTTTCTGGCGAAACAACCAAAAAAAACGCCGGCGGCGAACCGCCGGCCTAACTCACAGTCGAGGGTATGGAGAGGAAGAACAACAACAACAGGTGGCCGACCAGACCGGCACGTCTCCGTCGCACCGGGCCGAGCGGAACCCATGGGCTGTTCCGCCATACGGCCACCTGCAATACCGCTAACTCAGCTTATTGAGCCGGCTTGTACCACTTGGCCAGACCGGACTGCAGACGGGCCGCGCCATCTTTCGGCGACAGCTTGCCGTTGATGACTTGCGAGTTCACGTTCCACAGTTCGTTTTCCAGGTTCGGCGTGCCACGGTTCAGGATCTGCGCGTTCACACGGATGGTGGAACCGCAGCTCTTGCGCCAGTCGAGGAATTCCTTGGCAACCGGATCTTTCACGGCGATCAGGTGGTTGGACAGGCTGAAGAAGCCGGTGACCTTGTTGGTGTACAGGTCAGCAAACTCTTGCGAACCCAGCCATTCCACGAACTTGTAGGCGTCGTCCTTGTTCTTGGACTTGCTGTTCACGCCCATGCCCAGATCGGTATGGTCCGAGATGTAACACTTGTCGCCAGCCTTCGGCACCGGAGGCGGGAAAGCGCCCAGTTCGAAACCAGCGGCGTTCTGGTTGTAGTAACCAATGTCCCACGAGCCCGCGGCCACCACGGCAGCCTTGCCGGATGCAAACAGGTTCTGCGTATCCGGGTAGGTTTGAGCGCTGTAGCCCTTGGCCAGGTACGGTGCGTATTTGGCTTCGATTTCCAGCGGTTGTTCAAACGCCGGGTCAGTGAACTTGGCCTTGCCAGCGATCAAAGCCTTGCGGCCTTCTTCGCCCTTCCAGTACGGAGCGCCAATGCTGGTGTAAACGATCTGGGATGCTTCCCACTGATCGTTGGTACCCAGTGCCAGCGGGGTGTACTTGCCGGAAGCCTTGACCTTGTCCATGACCTTGAAGAAGTCATCCGTGGTCTTCGGTTCGGTCAGGCCCAGTTCCTTGAAGATCTTCTTGTTGTACAAGAAGCCATGGATCACCGAAGCGATGGGTTCGCAGAAGGTATCCTTGCCATCGTCAGTTTCCCAGGCCACCTTGGCGGACGCCGGGAAGTTTTCCAGACCCTTCTTGCCGTTCAGTTTTTCCAGGTTGCCTTTCTTGTACAGGTCCAGGGATTTGTCGAACGGACGGCAGGTGATCAGGTCACCCGCAGTGCCGCCAGCCAGGCGTGCGTTAAGGCTGGAGTCATATTCTGTCGGTGCGGTCGGGGCAAACTTGACCTGGATGTTCGGGTAGTGTTTCTGGAATGCCGGAATCAGCACTTCTTCCCACAGGCTTTTGTCGTCGGTACGCCAGCTTTCGATGGTCAAGGTGCCTGCATGTGCGGCGCCTGCAGCCAACAGCGCAGCGACAATGGCGCCACGCATGATGTTCTTGCTTTGCATTGGTCGATCTCCTCAGGTTTACCCCTGTGTAAAAGTTTTGCTGGGGGCATGGCCAGGAAATTAGCATCCACCTTTGCGTGACACAAAAACCGCTTGTGTTTATTGGTAATAAACAAATAACATGTTGATTATTATGTGAAAAATAACAAATCAGTCAGGTCGGGATGTTACCTTTTATTACATTCCGGCGCCCCTTGTGGGCGGCAATGACTGTAACAATCAAGGATTCCTCGCGGGATACACCCGCCGGGCGCAAATAGAGATCGCAAGTAATCGCAATCTTTCTTTACAAAACAGGTTGCTACGTTACGTTATTCTGCGGCGAAAAAAACACGGGGCGAGCTTGATGGATGCAAGCAAGAACCTGGCACAAGGGGGGAGACGCATGCACATGCGGTACAGCGTTTATGCGCTGCTGCTGGGTGCATTGTGTCTGGGGGCCCCTGCCTGGGCGCAAGAAACGGTGGATGTATTGCACTGGTGGACGTCTGCCAGTGAGCGGCATGCTGCAGATTACCTGGCTGATCGCCTGCAGGACGAAGGCGTGACCTGGCAGGACGCGGCTATTCCTGGCGGCGCGGGCGTGGGCGCCATGAAGGTGCTCAAAAGCCGCGTACTGTCTGGCAAGGCGCCAGATGCTGCGCAATTGATTGGCCCGGCGATTTCAGAATGGGCTGATCTGGGTTTGCTGCTGGAACTGGATAACGTGGCCCGTCGCAGCAACTGGAACGACAAACTGTTCCCGACGGTGGCCAGTGTCATCCGCATGCGTGGGCATGTGGTGGCTGCGCCTTTGGGCATTCATCGCATCAACACGCTGTTCTATAACCAGGCGCTCTTTACCAAACTGGGCCTGGCCGCCCCGCGCACCTGGCCGGAGTTTGAACATGTGGCCGATGCGCTGTCCCGCGCCGGCTACACGCCGCTGGCGCAAAGTACCGAGTCCTGGCAGATTGCCACGCTGTTCGAAACCCTGTTGCTGTCGGAAACCGGCCCGGCCATGTACCGTGACCTGTTGGTTCGCCGCAACGCCAACGGCTGGTACGACGTGCGGGTGACGCGGGCACTGGAACGCTTGCGCCGGCTAAAACACTGGATGCCGCAAAACCTGTCGGAGCGCCCCTGGCAAGATGAAGCCGCTGATCTGGCGCGTGGCAAAGCCGCCATGTGGATCATGGGGGACTGGGGCAAAGGGGAGTTGCAAGCCATGGGCCTGACCCCGGGTGACCAGTTTGGCTGCACCGCCGTGCCCGGGACGGCGGACGCGCACTTATATAGTATTGATACGCTGGTCATGTTCACCGGGGACTACGCCAACCAGAGCGCGCAGGAAAAACTGGCGCAACTGGTGGCTTCTCCGGCGATCCAGGCCGGGTACAACCGGATCAAGGGCTCGGTCCCGGTGCGGCGCGATGTCGACCCCTCCACACTGGACCCCTGTGCGCGGCAATCCTGGACCACCTTCGGGCGTGGTCAGGCCGTGCAGGCGCCCAGTCTGGTTCACCGCATGGCGACCGATGAGGCACTCAAAGACGCCATCGTCAGCCTGATCCGCCGTTATTTTCTGGATGACCGCATTCCGACATCGGAACTGCAACGGCGCATTGCCGCAGTAATCCGGGCTTTGTCGCTGGAAGGAAACAGTTATGACTCGCAAGATACTGGTCGTTGATGATGACCAGAAAACCCGGGCGTTGCTCAAAGCGTACCTGGAAAAGAACCAGTATGAAGTGCGGCTGGCGCATGACGGTGCCAGCTTCATGGCCGAGTTCGAACGCTACCGGGATGAGCTGAGTCTGGTGATCCTGGACGTGATGCTGCCGGACACCGACGGTTTTGCGCTGTGTGCACATATCCGCAAACGCTCCAGCGTGCCGGTCATCATGCTGACCGCCAGCGCGGACGACACCGACCGTATCGTCGGACTGGAACTGGGGGCCGACGATTATCTGGGCAAGCCCTACAACCCGCGTGAATTGCTGGCCCGCATCAAAGCCATCCACCGCCGCGCGGGTGTGGAGAACGGCGCGCCGGCCCGCTATTTCCGCTTCAACGGCTTTACGCTCGATACGGTCGAACGCACCCTGTCTGACCCGACGGGCGAGACTGTCAAACTCACCGGGCTGGACTTTCAACTGTTGAAGTATCTGGTTGAGCACCCCGGCGAGATTCTTGACCGCAGTGTGCTGGCCGAAGAAACCCGTGGCCGCGATCTGGGCCCGCTGGACCGCTCGCTGGACGTACAAATCAGCCGCTTGCGCCAGCGTCTGCTGGACGATGGCAAGCAGCCCGCGCTGATCAAGACGGTGCGCGGTGCAGGTTATGTGTTCTCGGCCGAAGTGGCGGTCAGCCATGGCTGAGGGCGGCCGCCGCCGACCGTGGTATCTGCGCGTGATCCCGTCCTCGTTACTGGGGCGGCTGACGGTGGTGATGGTGCTGGGCGTGCTGCTGACGCAAGTGGTCGGCAATCTGATCTGGGCCAGTGAAGTCCGGCAGAAGGTCTCGACCGAGGCGCTGGACGCCGGCGAACACATCGGCGGTAGCGCCGCCGCCGCGTTGCGCTTTTTTCGCAGCCTGCCCCCCAACTATCGCCCCATCCTGATTGATCAGTTACGGGAAATGGGCGGCACGCGCTTTTTTGTCAGCGTCAATCACAGTGAAGTGCCAATCCAGCGCATCAAAGGCTCACCGCTGGCCGATGCTGTGTGCGCCCGCATTGTCGCCGTCTTGCATCGGGAATACGCCAAGCTGCTGGATTTCCAGGTCGGCTTTGCCTGGCCCGACAACCTGCCGGTGGCCGACGATGGCGTGACGCTGGATGATCTGCCGGACGGCTGGGTGCAGAACACCCTGGTGGTCAAACCCCGGCCCGCACCGATTCTGGTGATCCAGGCCGAGATCGAACCGGGCAACTGGTTGTATCTGGCGACGCTGATGCCAGACCCCTATTTCATGGAAAGCGATGAACCGCTGGCGCATGACCGCATCATGTTGCTGCTGATTACCGTGGGCGTCGTGCTGCTGTTGTCGCTCCTGGTGGTGCGCTGGATGACCAAGCCCTTTGCCGCACTCTCCAAAGCCGCCGACGCTTTCGGCCAGGGCATGCCTTCCGTGCCGTTACCCGAATCCGGCAGCCGCGAATACATCAAGACGGCCCGAGCCTTTAACGCCATGCGCGAGCGCACGCAGCGCTATCTGGAAGACCGCGAGCGTTTGTTTACGGCGATTTCCCACGACCTGCGTACCCCCATTACCCGGCTGAAATTGCGCACGGAAATGCTGGACGACGACCAGACCCGCGCCGAGTTTCATGAAGACCTGGATGACCTGGACGTGATGGTCAAAGGCGCGCTGCAAAGCGTGAAAGACACGGATATCCACGAAAATCCGGTACAGATTCGCCTCGACAAATTGATCGAGCGCCTCGTGAACGGCGCACAAATGGCCGGAAAAGACGCCACCTTTGCTGGCGGCCCAGTGTCCGTTTTTGCCCGCCCGCTGGCGCTGAAACGCGCCGTGGGCAATCTGCTGGATAACGCGCTGTTTTACGGCAACCGGGCCGAGGTGCTGGTGACGCAGACCGAAGAACAAGTCGAACTCACCATCCGCGATTATGGTCCGGGTGTGCCGGAAGAAGCACTACCGTCCCTGTTCCAGCCTTATGTGCGGCTGGAGCATGGGCGGGCATCCAACAGCAATGGTATGGGGCTGGGGTTGGGGATCACCCGCAATATCGTGCATGCGCATGGTGGCGATTTGCTGCTGGCTAACCACCCGCGCGGGGGGCTGGTGGCGACGATTTTGTTGCCGCGGGGGAAGGGGAAGGCGATGGTTTCTGCTGATGAGGTTGTTTATTAGGCGGGGGCATGTTGCTGCGGGTGTCGCGTGGATTCGGAGCGTTGGCGACAATCCACCATGGCGATGTGTGTGTTAGCGCCTGCGGCGCGGGGTTGAAAAGCATTTGATACCCGGGGTGCCGGGCCCACGTTACTTTGCTTCGCCAGCCTCGGCGGCCCCAAGAAAAGTAACCAAAAGAAAGGCGACCCTGCGGCAGTGCCCCTTCGGGGTTCCCTGTGCTTCTCGCAAAGTCCGGCTGGCTTCAGCCCCGCTGCCACTGCCATCCGATGGGATGATCGACTTTGTGGGGGTACCCCCAAGGGGCAGGAACTCGGCCTTCGGCCTCAAACACCCTTGCGCCGAAACGCCTCGGCGGCCCCCCGTACTTCGCTGCTGTGCTCGGCGCTGCCGGAGGGGAGACACATCAAAAGCAACTTCAACATCAAAAACAACGGCAACATCAAAAGCCCAAGCCCAAGCCCAAGCCCAAGCCCAAGCCCAAGCCCAAGCCCAAGCCACTGCAATCCCAACCCAGTACCGCCTGCTTGCAAGAACGGTTCACCACGCCCACCACTTCGTCATTCCCGCGGAGGCGGGAATCCAGTCCGCAGCCCAACGGGCTGCTTGCGGTGGCCTACCGCTTCACTTCGAATTTACTCTGAACAGCGTACATGCACCGCAGCTGGATTCCGGCTCAAGGCCGGAATGACGAGTCAATGGGATGCGTGTTGAATTGGCTGTGGCTGTGGCTGTGGCTGTGGCAGTTGCCGTTGCGGTTGGGGCTGTTTTTGACTTTCTCCCCCATAAAAGCCCAGCGCCGAGGGCGTGGAGGGAGACGCCAGGCTCCCGACCAACTGAGGGAAGCCCGGAGGGCCCCAAAGAAAGTGACGTGGGCCCGGCACCCCGGGTATCAAAATGCCTTTCACACCGCGCCGCAAGGCGCTAACACCCACAACAATCTTAACCAGAACAGCCACCCCGGATTCCCGGCCTGACGGCCTCCATCCGGGCTACGTAGTGGCGCCTGCCTGCAATGCCTCCACACCTCAATCGCACCCTCCATCGCGCCCCATGCGGCAACGCGGTATCATTGCGCCTTTGAAACGGTCGCTCTGCCCCAGAGCAGAAAAAAGGAACCAAGTATGGCCGGACTCACCTCCTCCAGCGCCACGCCAGTGGAAATCCGTTTGCACCGCGCCTCGCGCGAGCTGGAAGTGGCGTTTGATGACGGCCAGCGCTTTGTCCTGTCGTGTGAATACCTGCGCGTCTTTAGCCCATCGGCAGAAGTGCAGGGCCACGGTGCGGGGCAGGGCGTGTTGCAGACGGGCAAGCGCAACGTCGCCATTACCGCCATCGAGCCGGTGGGCAACTATGCTGTCAAACTGGTGTTTGACGACGGCCATGACTCTGGCCTGTTCTCCTGGGCATACCTGTACGAACTGGGCACAGAACACGCCGTGCGCTGGCAGACCTATCTGAACGATCTGGCCGCCGCCGGCGCCAGTCGCGACCCGCAATGAATTGACAAGACTGTGAGCACGCTATGAGCGATAACACCACGCACTTTGGTTACAAGACGGTCGACGAATCAGAAAAAGCCCAGAAAGTGGCCGAAGTTTTTCATTCCGTCGCGCAAAAATATGACGTAATGAATGACCTGATGTCCGCCGGTCTGCACCGCGCCTGGAAGTTCTTCACCATTGAAACCAGTGGCGCCAAGCCCGGTGACAAGGTGCTGGATATTGCTGGCGGTACGGGCGATCTGTCCAAAGCGTTCTGCAAGAAAGTGGGCAAGACCGGGCAAGTCTGGCTGACCGACATCAATAGTTCCATGCTGGGCGTGGGCCGTGATCGCTTGCTGGATGCCGGCGTGGCGACGCCGGTGGCGCTGTGTGATGCAGAAAAGCTGCCGTTCCCGGATAACTATTTCAACATTGTGTCGGTGGCGTTTGGTCTCAGAAACATGACCCACAAAGACGCAGCACTCAAAGAAATGCATCGCGTACTCAAGCCGGGCGGACGCTTGCTGGTGCTGGAGTTCTCCAAGGTCTGGACACCGCTCAAGCCGGCTTACGATCTGTACTCCTTCAAGCTTTTGCCGTTCATGGGCAAACTGGTGGCCAACGATGCCGATTCTTACCAGTACCTGGCCGAATCCATCCGCATGCACCCGGATCAGGAAACGCTCAAGGGCATGATGCTTGATGCCGGCTTTGCCAAAGTGGATTACCACAATCTGTCGGCGGGCGTCGTTGCCCTGCACAAGGGCATCAAAATCTGAAGTGCCGGTTTGCCCGCTGCGGCGGGCATGGTCATGTCCCGATTTAAATGAGGTCTGTATTGATGCTTGCCACGATCCTGAACCGCATGCTGGCCCATGACGAAGCCGCCCGCACGGCACTCGCGCCTTACCAGGGCCGTGTGATCCGCCTGGTGTTGCCGGTATTGTCGGGCACCCTGATCATCGGGGCCGATGGCACGGTGGCGTCGGCCACCGGCCTTGCCGAAGCCAGCATTCTGCTCTCGCCCACGTTCTTTACGACCTGGCTGTTTGATCGTGATGCGGCCAGCAAAAAAGTGGGATTGAACGGCGATGCGGAACTGGCGGCGGCCGTGGGGCAGGTGCTGGCCAAACTGCGCTGGGATATGGCTGAAGAACTCTCGCAACTGGTGGGTGACGTCGCAGCCAACCGGATCACCTGGATCGCCGGCAAAATTGGCGGCATTCCGGGCGCTATCGGTTCACGCTTGCTGATTGAACTGACCGAATACTGGCGTGATGAAGCACCGCTGGTGGTCACCAAGCGCCACGTTGATACCTTCTGTACCAGTGTGGATGCGTTGCGTGACGATCTGGCCCGGCTGGAAGCCCGGCTGGAGCGGCTGACGGTGAAGTCGTTCTGAGCGCCTTGCGCCACGTCTGGATTTAACTGATCAAATACACGTTCCCGCGGGGACGGGATAAATGGATACGCATGCGGATATTCCGCCTTCTTAAAATCGCCCGTGTGGTCATCCACTATGGGCTGGATGAATTCCTGCTCGGCCACGAGCGCGTGCACGGCCTCTCCCGCCTGGTCAACATCCTGTTTTTCTGGCGCAAGCTCGATCAGCCACGTGCGGAACGGTTGCGGCTGGCGCTGGAAGCGTTGGGCCCGATCTTCGTCAAGTTTGGCCAGGTCCTCTCTACCCGGCGAGATTTGCTGCCGGCTGATATTGCCGATGAGCTCGCTTTTTTGCAGGACCGCGTGCCGCCGTTCTCCGGCGATATTGCGGTCGCGGTGATTGAAAGCAGCCTCAAACGGCCGGTATCCGAACTCTATGGTCAGTTCGACCGCACGCCGGTGGCCTCGGCCTCGATCGCCCAGGTACACCGCGCTACCTTGCCGGATGGGCGCAACGTGGCGGTCAAAGTGCTGCGCCCCGGCATTTTGCCGGTGATCGAGAGCGATCTGGCGTTGCTGCGCGTCATGGCCGGCCTGGTCGAGCGCTTGTTTGCCGATGGCAAACGCCTGCGCCCCAAAGAGGTCGTGGCCGAATTCGACAAATATCTGCACGACGAACTCGACCTGATGATCGAGGCCGGCAACGCCTCGCAACTGCGGCGTAATTTCACCGGTTCGGACATGCTCATCGTGCCGGAAGTGTTCTACGACTGGTGTGCGCGTCAGGTGCTGACCCTGGAGTGGATGGACGGCATTCCAGTGGGGCGCGTGGAAGAACTGCGCGCTAATGGGATTGATCTGAAAAAACTCTCGGTTTATGGCGTAGAGATCTTCTTCACCCAGGTATTCCGCGATGGTTTTTTCCATGCCGACATGCACCCGGGCAACATCTTTGTCGCGGCGGATAACCGCTATATTGCGCTGGATTTCGGCATCGTCGGCACGTTGTCGGAAGTCGACAAACAATACCTGGCGATCAATTTTCTGGCGTTCTTCAACCGCGACTACCACCGCGTTGCCGCCGCGCATATCGAGTCTGGCTGGGTGCCCAAAGAGACACGGGTTGAGGAACTGGAAGCGGCGGTACGCACCGTCTGCGAGCCCATCTTTGACAAGCCGATTTCGCAAATCTCGTTTGGTCAGGTCCTGTTGCGATTGTTTGAGACTTCGCGCCGCTTCAATGTCGAAATCCAGCCGCAACTGGTCTTGCTGCAAAAGACGCTCCTCAACATTGAGGGTCTGGGCCGTCAGCTGGACCCGGACCTGGACCTGTGGAAAACCGCCAAACCGTTCCTTGAACGCTGGATGAATGAACAGATTGGCTGGCGCGGCCTGTGGCGCAACATCAAGCATGAAGCCCCGCTGTGGGCGGCCATGCTGCCCACCTTGCCGCGCAAGCTCAACGATCTGGCCAATCAGAACACCACGGAACTGCTGGTCACCGGCTATCAAGGCCTGATGTGGGAACAGAAAAAACGCAACTGGCTGCTGGGTGTGATCGCCGTGCTGCTGGCGGCACTGGTTGCCAGCTTGTGGTGGCACAGATGACTGGGGTGTTTGACGCGGCGGGCTGGTATACACCGGCCAGAACGGTGCCCAGCCCCAACTGTGACGCCCGCCCGGATGGCATCACCATTGACCTGCTGGTGATCCACAACATCAGCCTGCCACCGGGTGAGTTTGGTGGCGATCTGGTTGAACGCCTCTTTACCAACAGTATCCCCGTTGATCACCCGCTGTTTGCCGATCTGGGCGCGTTGCGGGTGTCATCCCATTTTTTTATCCGGCGTGACGGTGCAGTGGTGCAATTTGTCCCCGTGTCGCACCGGGCGGCGCATGCCGGCGTGTCAGACTGGCAGGGAAGAGAGCGCTGCAATGATTTTTCGGTCGGCATCGAACTGGAAGGCACCGACCACACGCCGTTTACCGATGCGCAATATGCCGCGTTAATAACCCTGGCGACAGGACTGGCGCAAACCTGGCCGCTGCGTGCCATAGTGGGACATAACGATATCGCTCCACTGCGCAAAACGGACCCCGGCCCCTGTTTTGACTGGCAAAGGGTCTATGTTGCGTTGCCGCACCTGTACCCGGATACTGCGGGCCTACAGCTGTAAGGCGGGGCTATAATCGCGGCGCTTGAAGCTTTATACATAATTTACCCGATTCAATATCAAGAGACTCCTGCAGCATGGGCGCAAATCATGGCCAGGCTCCTTCCGCTTCCCGGCTTGCCGGGTTGACCGTTGGCGCTATTGGCGTGGTGTACGGGGATATCGGTACCAGCCCGTTGTACACCCTTAAAACCTGTCTGACCGCACACGGCAACCTGCCGATCAACGCGGAAAACATCCTGGGCATTCTGTCGCTGATTTTCTGGGCGATCATGATCGTGGTCTCGGCCAAATATGTGGTTGTGATCATGCGTGCCGACAACCGTGGCGAAGGCGGTATTCTGGCGCTGATGGCGCTGGCGCTGCGTGACCTGGACCCGCGTTCGCGCAAGGGCCTGTTGCTGATGGGGCTGGGCATCTTTGGTGCTTCGCTCTTTTATGGTGATGGCATCATTACGCCCGCCATTTCCGTCCTCTCTGCCTTTGAAGGGATCAGCGTCATTTCGCATACGCTTGACCCGTACATCGTGCCGCTGACCATCATTGTGCTGGTGGCCCTGTTTGCGATTCAGCGCCATGGCACCAGCAAAGTAGGCAAATTCTTCGGCCCGATCATGGTGTTCTGGTTTATCACTCTGGCGGTGATGGGTCTGCGCAGCATTGTTCATGCACCAGAAGTCTTTGCCGCGATCAACCCGCTCTATGGCGCGCGCTTTATTGCGGATTTCCCGCTGCGCGGCTTCATCATCATGGGCGCGGTCGTGCTGTCAGTCACCGGGGGCGAAGCGCTTTACGCCGACATGGGCCACTTTGGTCAGAAGTCGATCAAGATCGCGTGGTTTGGTCTGGTATTGCCGTCGCTGGTCTTGTGTTACTTCGGCCAGGGTGCGTTGCTCTTGCATAACCCGGCCGCCATCAAGAACCCGTTCTTCTTGCTGGCGCCGCAGTGGGCACTGGCGCCGCTGGTGATTCTGGCGGCGGCCGCCACCGTGATTGCCTCGCAGGCCGTGATCTCCGGCGCGTTCTCCATGACCAACCAGGCGGTGCAACTGGGTTATTGCCCACGGGTGGATATCGACCATACCTCTGACCAGGAAATCGGCCAGATCTACGTGCCGCAAATCAACTGGTTCCTGATGGTGGCGGTGATTCTGCTGGTGCTGGCTTTCCGCACTTCTGACAACCTGGCCTCTGCCTATGGTTTGTCGGTTTGCGGCACCATGGTAATGACTACCCTGCTGGCCTTCAATGTGCTGGGCAAAACGCTGGACCCCGGTCGCAAGATGCTGTTCCGCGTGGTGCTGATCGGTTTCCTGGTGGTCGATCTGATCTTCCTGAGCTCCAATATGCTCAAACTGCCGGACGGCGGTTGGGTACCGCTGGTGATGGGCTTGTTTATCTTTACCCTGATGACCACCTGGAAGCGCGGCCGCACTTTGCTGGGTGATCGTCTGCGTGAAGGCGAATTGCCGCTCCAGGGTTTTGTCGAAAGCCTGGAAGCCGCCCCACCGCAACGCGTGGAAGGCACGGCCATCTTCATGACCACCAGTGCAGACTCGGTGCCGCATGCACTGTTGCATAACCTCAAGCACAACAAGGTGCTGCACGAGAAGGTGGTGTTCTTGACCATCCGCACGGCAGATATCCCGTTTGTGGCCAAGCGTGAAAAGGTAGTGGTGCCCAAGCTGGGCGAGAGCTTCTACCAGGTGATCGCCACCTACGGCTTCAAGGAAGAACCATCGGTACCGTCCATTTTGAAGCAGGTGGCAGAACTGCAGCCGGAGCTGGATTTTGACCCGATGCAGACGTCGTTCTTCCTCTCCCGCGAGACCATCGTTGAGGGTAAATACCCGGCTATGGCCTGGTGGCGGCGCAAGGTGTTCTCTTTGATGACCCGCAATGCCACACGCGCGACCAGCTACTTCAAGATTCCGCCGAATCGTGTGGTGGAAATGGGGATGCAGGTGGAGTTGTAATCAGGCCGATAGAATCAAAAAAAGGGCACCTCGGGTGTCCTTTTTTGTTGACCTTCGACCATGTAACTCGAGGCTAATAGCTGTTGCTGTTGCTGTTGCTGTTGCTGTTGCTGTTGCTGTTGCTGTTGCTGTTGCTGTTGCTGTTGCTGTTGCTGTTGCTGTTGCTGTTGCTGTTGTTTTTGATGTTGTCGTTGGGGTTGCTTTTGACTTTCCTCCCCCGTTAAAGCCCAGCGCCGAAGGAGTGGAGGGAGACCTTAGGCTCCCGACCGACTGAGGGCAGCCCGGAGGGCCGCCGGGCTGGGGTCGCCTTTCTTTGCCTACTTTCTTTGGCGAAGCAAAGAAAGTAGGGTGCGCCGGCCACCGCCGGTATCAAATGCCTTTCAAACCCGCGCCGTCAGGCGCTGACTCGTAAGCACCGCAATCGGTGGATTGTCGCTATCGCTCCGAATCCACCCTACAACCAGCATGGCAAAGGCCACTTGCAGCGGTTGGACTGGATTCCCGCGACCACTCCGTCCAGGCGACGAAAGCCTCAACACCAGCCAACAAAAAAGACACCTTCAAGGTGTCCTTTTTTGTTGGCCATCTACTGCTGGCAACCACACTTACCGTAATTCAAAAATCCCGCCAGTATTGGCAATATCCACCATCTCCCGGATATCCGCCCGCAGGCCGTGCAGCACAATCGCTCGTCCCGGCGCGCGTTCATGCAGCAAGAGCAGCATCCCCAGCGCCGTGGAGTCCATGCTCTCTACCCGCGCAAGGTCAAAGTGAATGGCCTCGATATCCGCGTGGCCCAGCATATCCTGCGTGACCTGCCGGAAACTGCGCTGACCTTCCCACGTAAAATGGCCTGCCAGCCGGATATGCGCCACCGGTTGCGCCAGTTCCAGAATCGCCTGCACGGCTTGTTCCTTGTCGGTTGTCTTGATGACCGTCGCGCGGCTCAGGCCGCAGCAGGCGGTTGTTGCTGGCCGCTGGCATCAATCCCGAAGCGCGTGCGTGTACGGCGCATGGCGTCGGCCAGTTGGCGCGCTTTGCCATTGGTGGGGTCTTGTTTGCGCACCCGCGCCAGATAGCGTTGCGCCATGTCCATGTAATGATCGTTCCAGCCCTGCTGATTCACGCAAGAAAGCAGCGTGTTCACGGCATTGAGCAGCAACTGCACATTGCCGCTGCGGCCATGCAAGGCATTGATAAACATGTCGGCAGCCGCGGAGAGATTACCATCTCGCACCGCATTGACAGCGTCATTATTGAGCTGGCTCAGATCGCGTGTGACCTCCGCCACCATTTGCCGGCCAATTTCCGGTTCGCCCAGGCCGTGGTACAGGCTTTCCACGCTGGCGATCACGGCCGGGTCATCCGATGCCGCGCCCAGCGCGCTGCGCACCAGTGCCGCACCGGCTTCCTGGCGGCGGCGGGTATAGGCCTGGCGCGCGGCTTCAATCAACACGCCGGGCAGCGGGTCATCCTGCTCACGCAGGGTTTCGCAGGCATGTTCAAACAGTTCGGCTGCGGCTTTGCGATCATCCAGTTTTTCCAGCGCTGCGGCTTCGATCAGCTCACAGATTGGCTCGACGGCCTCGTTGGCGCTGGAGACCTCTCGGCGTAAACGCTGGATGGTGCGCCGCGCGCCGCCAATATCATCCCGCGCCAGTTGCACGCGGCCCAGTTCACAATAAAGCGAGATGTCCGGCCAGAAAGAGCCGCGTGACAGGTTGAGCGCCTGGGACAGGGCGTTTTCTGCGGTATCCAGTTCGCCATTACGTTCCGCCAGCCTCCCCAGCGCGGTCTGGCGTTGTGCGGTCAGGGGGGAGCGTTGCAGGGCCTGGGCTAGCGTGGCCTGGGCGGCGGTCATGTCGCCTTGCACGCTCAGGGTGCGCGCCAGCCAGTCGTAGGACTCCATGGCCAGTTCGTGGTCGCGTTTGACGGTCTCAAAGCATTCACGCGCCCGTTCGTAGTCTTTCAGGCCAAAGTGGGCCTTGCCCAGACCCAGCCGCGCCCAGGCGCTATCCCGCAAATCCAGCGCGGCGGTGCTCGATTCCACGGCAGACTGATGTTCACCCAGCCGCAGCAGTAGAAACGTCTTCATGCGCAGGAAGTCTTCTGCCTCGTTGGGCGGGCGCAGGGCCATTTCCCGGTCGCAGGCACTCACGGCGCCCAGGTAATCGCCGGCCCGTACCGCGTTATCGATCGCGCGAAAGCGCGCCTTGCGTCGCTGTGCGCGATTCAGGCGGTCAATGAAGTCACCGGTCGAGAAGGGCTTGAGCAGATACCCATCCGGCACCAGTTCCGCCGCGCCCATGACCTGGGCCTGGCGGCGCTCACCCGTCACCATCATGAAGATGCAGGATGGTTTGAGCAGGTAGTGCTGTTGGCAGGCTTCAAACAGATGCACGCCGTCCATGCCGCCGCCCAGATCGTATTCGCACAGCACCACGTCATAATCGTGATTCTGGATCAGTCCCAGCGCGGCAGTCTGCCGATTGGCGTAATCAATGGTCGCGACGCCTGCTTCGGCCAGCGCCTGGCCCAGCGCCGCGCGGGTTTCGCTGGCGCGGTCGATGACCAGGGCTCGGGCGTTGATGGTGGCGTCGCTGGCGGTCATCCTTTTACAGCCTCCAGTTTGGCATAGGCCACGGCCAGCCATTTGGTGCCCAATTGACCAAAATCGACCTGGATATTGCCGTTGCTGCCGCCTTCATGATTGAGCACGACACCAAGACCGAATTTGGGATGCCGCACTTTCATGCCAATCGCAAGACCATGATCCGGCGTTTCCAGATGGCGTGGTGTGGTGGGCGGTGCATACCAGTCGCTGGTGCTGCTGGTGCTACTGCTGCCGAAGCTGTTGGGCGCGTAACCACGGTTGAGGTATTTAAGTAGTGTGTCGGGCACTTCATTGAGAAAGCGGCTGGCCGGGGCGTAGCGCATCTGCCCATGCAACATGCGGCTTTGTGAGAGCGAGATAAACAACCGTCGGCGCGCGCGCGTCATGGCCACGTACATCAGCCGGCGTTCTTCTTCCAGCCCCTTGGGATCAGACAGGCTGTTGTCGTGCGGAAACAGCCCTTCTTCCAGCCCGGTCAGGAACACGCTGTGAAATTCCAGCCCCTTGGCGGCATGGATGGTCATTAACTGTACGGCGGCCTCACCGGCTTCGGCTGCGTGCTCGCCGCCTTCCAGCGAGGCATTGGCCAGAAAGGCGACCAGGTTGTTTTCGTCTTCTGTCACAAACCTGGTGGCGGCGCTCACCAGTTCGTTCAGGTTGGCGAGGCGCTCTTCGCCTTCTTTTTCGTTCTGATAGAACTCGTACAGGCCAGAAACCGATAACACCATGTTGATGAGGTCCGGCAGCGCCATGCCTTGCGCCTGCACGTGCATGTTTTCGATCATCAACACAAAGCGGCCCACTGCCGCCGCACTGCGCCCGCTACCTGCACTGCATGCGGCCTGCCACAGGCTGCTGCCGGAAATCCGCGCGGTATCGGTCAGGGTTTCTATCGTGCGATTACCAATGCCACGCGTGGGGAAATTGATCACCCGCAATAGCGCATTGTCATCGTCCTGATTGGCGATCAAACGCAAATAGGCCAGCGCGTGTTTGATTTCCTGACGCTCATAAAAGCGCAAACCGCCATAAACCCGGTAGGGCAGGCCAGCCGCGACGAGAGCATGCTCAATAATCCGGGATTGCGCATTGGAGCGATAAAGAATGGCGATCTCATCCAGGGCAATGCCATCACGCTGCTGGGCTGATATTTCATCGACCAGAAAGCCGGCTTCTTCGCTATCGGTGGCGGCCTCATACAGGCGGATTGGCTCGCCCGCATCATCATCGGTCCACAATTGTTTACCGAGGCGATCACGGTTATGTTCGATCACCGCGTTGGCCGCGTTCAGGATATTGCCGTGGGAACGATAATTCTGTTCCAGCCGGATTACATGTTTGACCTCGTAATCTTTCTGGAAGTCCAGCATGTTGCCCACCCTCGCGCCCCGAAAGGCATAAATGGACTGGTCGTCATCACCCACGGCAAATAATGCGCTGTCCGGGCCGGTAAGCAATTTCAGCCATGCATATTGCAACTGGTTGGTATCCTGGAATTCGTCCACCAGAATATGCTTGAACCGGCTGCGGTAATGGGTGCGCAACGGTTCATTACGTTCAAGTAATTCATAGCAGGCTAGCAGCAATTCAGCAAAATCAACCACGCCTTCACGCCGACATTGGGATTCATATTCGGCGTAAATCATGCGCTGGGTGCGGGAGTATTCATCCCATGCCTGCGCCTGAGCGGCGCGAATGCCGGCTTCTTTGTTGCCGTTGATATATTGCGCAATGCTGCGCGGCGGATAGCGCTCATCATCGGCATTGAGCGTTTTCATTGCGCGCTTGATTGCCGCTAACTGGTCTTGTGAATCCAGAATGGCAAAACCCGCAGGCAAACCTGCATCACGATGGTGCAGGCGCAGCATGCGGTTACACAAACCGTGAAAAGTGCCCACCCACAAACCACGTGGATTGAGGGGCATCATGGCGGTAATGCGCGCCAGCATTTCTTTGGCCGCCTTGTTGGTAAAGGTCACGGCCAGCAAGCCTGCCGGGCTGATCTGCCCCGTGGACAACAACCAGGCAATACGGGTGGTCAGCACCCGGGTCTTGCCGCTGCCGGCCCCGGCCAGAATCAGCGCGTGTTCTGCAGGTAATTCAACAGCGGCGCGCTGTTGCGGGTTGAGCGATGCGGTAAGGGGGTGGGACATGCCGGGCTTTTTATGCAGGATATCAACCTCACCATTGTACCGGCAGTCTTAGTCGCTCAGGGGTATTGCCGGTAACAAAAAAGGCAGCCATTGCGGCTGCCTTTTTTTATTTAGTACGTGCACCAATCCAGATTGGCGCCGCGCAATCAAACGCGCAGGTCTTCCAGCGATTTGCCTTCGCTCAGCCACTTGAGAGCCCATTGCGGCTTGCGGCCACGGCCAGACCAGGTCTGGGTCGCATCTTCCGGATTGCGGTATTGCGCCTTGCTTGCAGAAGCGGCTTTCTTGCCCGCTTTTTTGCCTTCCAGGCCCAGCACTTCGTTCAGCGAAAAACCCTTGGCGGCTGCAAGTTGCTGCAGTTCATTAATCAGGGTGACCTTGTCGGTTTCCTTGCGGCGGATGATTTCAGCATCAAGGTCTTTTTGCAGCTTGTACAGTTGCGGCAGGTTCAGGCCGGACAAATCCATTTGGTTGCTCCTATGTTCAGCACAGCAATGGTGTTTTGATGATGCATTGCGCAACGTGGCCGGAGCCTTGGTAATACTTGCCAAGAGGCAAGACAGAACAATGTGCGCACGCAAGAAAAAATTAAATCCCTGATCCGATTATGCATGCTGTGTTTTGTCTATTCAAGTGCGGTTTGTAATTGCCTGACCCGTGAAGATAGCCAATTGGCAGATATATATGCACTGACTTAATCAGTAAATGTTTATCCACATGCCTGATCTCTTTAATTTACTGCGCCAGATCAGCAAGACAATCAATATCCAGAAGTAGTGACTTATTGCCAGCACGGCTGCGTAATCAGGAGGGCCGAAACCGGTTGACCGGAGCGCTCGTAAATAATTCCCCGCAGGGGCGAAAACGATCTTCCCGCGTGCGGCTACGCCTTGTCACACTATTGTTTTGCCGATTGGCGATACTGCGCTGGTACAATTGCGCCTATCCGAACTCGCCTTTGCCTGGACACAGTCATGACTGAAATTTCCGCCCAACAGAAAGCCGAAGTGCTCTCCGAAGCGCTGCCCTATATCCAGCGTTTTTTCGATAAGACCATTGTCATCAAATACGGTGGCAATGCCATGATCGACGAAGAGCTTAAAGAAGGCTTTGCCAGCGACGTGGTTCTGCTCAAGCTGGTGGGCATGAATCCGGTGATCGTGCATGGCGGCGGGCCGCAGATCAATGAACTGCTTGATCGCATTGGTAAAAAAGGCGAGTTCATCCAGGGCATGCGCGTGACCGATGCCGAGACGATGGACGTCGTGGAAATGGTGCTGGGCGGCCACGTCAATAAAGAGATTGTGTCTCTGATTAACAAACATGGTGGCAAAGCGGTGGGTCTGACCGGGCAGGACGGTCACTTTATCCGCGCCCGCAAGATGTATCTCAAAGGTGCCAACGAAGACGAAATGATCGATATCGGCCAGGTGGGCGAAATTGAAAGTATTGATCCGTCGATCGTCGCGCATCTGGATGCACACGACTTCATCCCGGTCATTGCGCCGATCGGGGTGGACCGCGAAGGCGAAAGCTACAACATCAACGCCGATCTCGTGGCTGGCAAGCTGGCCGAAGTACTGCACGCTGAAAAGCTGATCCTGATGACCAATACGCCGGGCGTACTGGATAAGCAAGGCAATCTGTTGACCGGCCTGACCGCCGCCAAGATTGACGAACTGTTTGCCGATGGCACGATCTCCGGCGGTATGTTGCCGAAGATTTCGTCCGCGCTGGATGCGGCCAAGAACGGGGCCAAAACGGTGCATATCATTGACGGTCGCGTTAAACACGCGCTCTTGCTGGAAGTGCTGACCAGCCAGGGCGTCGGGACCATGATTCGCGCCAACTGACCGGCGGTTTCTGACAAGTACGGTTGCAAGCTGGCGTGCGGGGTCTAGATTAATAGAACCCTCGTTGTTGTTCCTGGAGAACTACATCATGAAGACCGCACGTCAACTGCTGGCTGAAAAGTCGATACACGGCACGGTGACCGTATCGCCGCAAGCCACGGTTTATCAAGCTCTGCAGGTTCTGGCTGACAAAAATATCGGGGCAGTTCTGGTCATGGACGGTGACGTTCTGGCCGGCATTTTTTCTGAGCGTGATTACGCGCGCAAAGTGGTTCTGATGGGCAAGACCTCGGCCGGGACACCGGTTTCCGAGATCATGACCTCCAAGCTGATCTGTGTGACGCCAGAGGCCTCGGTGGATGAATGCATGGCCATCATGACCGACAAGCGCATTCGCCACTTGCCCGTGGTAAACGATCAGGATGAGCTGATTGGCTTGTTGTCCATTGGTGACCTGGTGCGTGAAACCATCGCCGAGCAGGAGTTCCAGATCGAACAGCTGGAAAGCTATATCCACGGCCGCTCTTCCCCCATGGCGGCCTGACCCGAGCCTGTGTACTTTTAAAAAGCCGGCCTGTGCCGGCTTTTTTCATGGGCGTAATTGAATCTTGATGGAGCCGCATGCACGCATCCCGCGCCCCGGTCTGGCTGTTTGATCTGGATAACACGCTGCACAACGCCAGCCGCCACGCGTTTCCGGTCATTGACGCGGCCATGAATCGTTACATGGAAGACACGCTGGGTGTGGATGCCGACACGGCCACGGCCTTGCGTACCGACTATTGGCGGCGCTATGGCGCAACCTTGCTGGGCTTGTTGCGGCACTACCCGCATGCGATCAAGCCGCATGATTTTCTGGCTGCTGCGCACCCATTGGCCGATCTGACTGCCCAGTTGCACCCCATGCCCGGTTTGCGCCGCACACTGGCACGATTGCCCGGCCGCAAAATCCTGTTTACCAATGGCGCACGGCTTTATGCCGAGGCGATGGTCAGAGGTCTGGGCATCGAACGCGAATTTATCGGCATTCATGCCATTGAGCACGGCCGGTTCAGCCCGAAACCGCAGCCCGCTGCGTTCCGGCATATCTTGCGTAAATACCGGCTACAACCGGCGCAGTGCATCCTGGTAGAGGACTCACTGGACAATCTGCGCATGGCGCGGCGGTTGGGGATGAAAACGGTGTGGTTGCGGCCGCATCGGCGCGGGCATGCGAGTGTGGATGTGTTGTTGAAGCGGCTGGATGGGTTGGCGGAGCGGTGGCGGGGAATGAGTTCCGTTTCGTCAGTTGTTTGACACCGTTGCGGAGCCGTAGACCGGATGAAGGCCAATGGCTGGGAATTCGGGGCGCTCATGCCAGAAAAGAATGTGCCCCTGGCGCGCGTTGCCATCCCGGATTCCCGTTTCGCTTCATCCGGGCTACGGTGTTTGCTTGCAGTAGATGGCCATTAACAAGCTGAATTAACCCCGAAGAGCGTGCAGGAATCCAGTCCGCACCCCGGCTGGCTATTTGCAGCAACGTAGCCCGGATGAAGGCCAACGGCCGGGAATCCGGGGTGCTCGTGTCAGAAAAGAATGCAGCCCTGGCGCGTTGCCACTCCGTATTCTCGCTTCGCTTCATCCGGGCTACGGTAAGGGAGGAACCCCTTTTGAACGCGCCCGGACACAAAAAAAGCCGGTTTCCCGGCCTTTGCGGGGCGGCGCCCATGCTTGCGTCGCCCCGTCGCGCGTAAACGGCGCGCCCCACGTACTGGCAGGTGCGCAAAACGTACCGTTTACACTTCGTCGTCCATACCCAGTTCCTGAATCTTGCGGGTGAGCGTGTTACGCCCCCATCCCAGCAATTCTGCCGCTTCAATCCGTTTGCCGCCAGTATGTGCCAGCGCTCTTTCAATCACGGTCCGCTCAAAGGCGGGCATGATCTCGTCCAGCACGCGGCTTTCACCCTTGGCGAGGCGCCCGCCAATGTCAGCGGCCAGTGCGGCGCGCCAGTCGCCATTGCCCGCCAGCACCACTCCATCTGCGCTGTCTGGGCTTTCATTGATTTCCGGTGGCAGATCGCTGCCTTCCACAATGGCGCCAGGCGCCATCACGGTCATCCAGTGGCACAGGTTTTCCAGTTGCCGCACGTTGCCGGGGAAGCTGAAATTGCTGAGTGCAGTCATGGCTTCTTCGGATAGCCGCTTGGACTCCACGCCCAGTTCGGCCGCGGAGCGGGAGAGGAAATGTTTCGCCAGCAGCGGGATATCCTGGCGGCGTTCACGCAGGGGCGGCAGGCGCAGCCGGATCACGTTGAGGCGGTGGAACAAGTCCTCGCGAAAGCCACCGTGCTTGACGCGGTCTTCCAGGTTCTGGTGCGTGGCGGCGATGACGCGCACATTGGCCTTGATCGGGGCCTGCCCGCCGACGCGGTAGAAGTAACCGTCTGACAACACGCGCAGCAACCGCGTTTGCAGATCGGCCGGCATATCGCCAATTTCATCCAGAAACAGTGTGCCGCCTTCGGCTTGTTCAAAGCGACCCTGGCGGCGTGCTTCTGCGCCGGTGAAGGAACCGCGTTCATGACCAAACAGTTCGGATTCCAGCAAGTCTTTGGGGATGGCGGCGGTATTGATCGCAATGAAAGGCCGGGCCGAGCGCGGGCTGTGGCGATGCAATGCGCGCGCCACCAGTTCTTTACCTGCGCCGGATTCCCCGGTGATCAGTACCGTGGCGGCCGATTGCGACAAGCGGCCAATCGCCCGGAATACATCCTGCATGGCTGGTGCCTGGCCCAGAATGTCCGGGTTGGAGACCGGCGCTTCTTCGCCACCACCTTGCCGTGCGCCTTCTTGCAGTGCGCGCTGGATCAGGGCAATGGCCTGATCGACATCAAACGGCTTGGGCAGATATTCAAAGGCGCCGCCCTGAAAAGCCGATACCGCGCTTTCCAGGTCTGAATGCGCCGTCATGATGATCACCGGCAGGCCGGGATAATCCTTTTTGACCAGTTCCAGAAAGGTCAGACCTGATTCACCGGGCATGCGGATGTCGCACACAATGGCTTCAGGCACTTCCCGGCCCAGGCGGGCCAGGGCTTCGGTTGCGGATGCGAAAGAGGCGTGTGCGATGTTTTCACGAGCGAGCGCTTTTTCGAAGACCCAGCGGATGGAACGGTCGTCGTCGATGACCCAGACAGTACTCATGGATGCTCCGTGGCTTTGGTTGTATTTGTTTTTTCAAATCCCTGCCAGCCATTGAGCGGCAGCAGCATATTGAAACAGGTGTAACCGGGGCGGCTGTCGAAATCGATCATGCCGTGGTGCTGGTTGATAAAGGTGTGGGCCAGATGCAGGCCAATGCCCGTCCCGCCCGGCCGGCCAGAGACCAGTGGGTAAAACAGCGTCTCTTTCAAGTGCTCGGGAATCCCCGGCCCGTTGTCGATGATCTGCAACTGAATGGCGATCGGGAAGCGCTGGCGGTTCAATGTCACCTGCCGCGCCACGCGGGTACGCAACATGATCTCGCCCACGCCATCCATGGCCTGGATGGCATTACGCATGATGTTGAGCACGGCCTGGATCAGCTGTTCGCGATCGCCAATCAGTGAAGGCAAGCTGGTGTCATAGTCACGCTTGATCGCCAGACCGTTGGGTGTCTCGGCCAGCATCAGGCTGCGCACGCGCTCCAGCACTTCGTGGATCGAGAGTTCGGCCAGTTGCGGCAAGCGGTGCGGGGTCAACAACCGGTCCAGCAAGCTTTGCAGCCGCTGTGATTCCTCAATGATGACCTGCGTGTATTCCTTGAGTTGCGGGTCGTGCAGCTCCCGCGACAGCAATTGGGCCGCCCCACGGATGCCACCGAGCGGGTTCTTGATTTCATGGGCCAGATTGCGGATCAGCTCTCGGTTGGCTTGTTGCTGCGCTTGCAACCGTTCTTCATTGGCAATCTTGCGTTGCTGGTCGATCTGGCGGATTTCCGCCATCGCGGCCGCTTCCGGGCACTCGATCGGGCTGGCGGTCAGCGACACATACACTTCGCCATGCGTCGTGCTGAGTGCAATCTCATGCTCGGTCAGGCTGACATTGTTCAGGCTGGCATTGGATAGCGCTTGCGCAACCGGGTTGTCCGGCCCCAGACATTCAGTAAGGGCCATACCCAGGCAGTCATCGCGCAAGCCCAGCAGATCAGAGGCCGCCGGGTTGTAATAGACCAGCGCGCCGTCGTCACGCGTGGCAAGGACCGCGGCGTCCAGAAATTCCAGTCCGGCAAAGATGGCAGGTATAGGGCTTTTGGTCATAGGGTGCGGTCTATGAAATCGTGGATCAAACAGGCACGAAGCCTGGCGTAACTGCTTGTGGCGGCCCGCCGCTTCTTCATGCGGGATCATTAAGCAATTAGCGGGCCAGCCTGTAACAGCGCACAAACGAAGATTTGCGCTAGCGCAAACTATAAAATGCACCACATGAGTGCATTATAGGGTTTGATCTGGTGCATTGCCCCTGTATGGGGATCAACATCGCAGCGGGACGTGCCGGCTGTGGTGCAGGATGGGGCGCACCAGGAGTCAAAAGCGGGCGATACAAAACAAAACGCCCGCAAGGTGCGGGCGTATGGGGCAAAAACAGACAAGCACCTAACGGTCGCGTGCCATTTCCTGTTGCAGGGCGGCGACGTTTTTCTCGTGCAGCGTGGCGTTGTCACGCAACCGTGCCACCCGCTCCTGATACTTTTGCGGGTTGGTTTGCGCCTCTGCACTCGATTGCGCGTCGGCCAGGGCCTTGCGCGCATCCGTGAGCGCTTGCTGTTCAGTCGCCAGTTCATCGTTGAGGATTTGCTTGCGGTTGGTATCGCGCGATTTTTGCGTGGCCGCATCCACCCGCGGGAAGTTGGCCGGGCTGGGGGCGGCCACATTGCTGCCGCCGGTGCTGCTCTTGCCACGGCTTTTGCTGCCCATGGGGATCGGATCGGTATACACCCGGATCGCACCTTTCATGGGGATATTGGAAAACGTGACACGACCATCGCTATCGACAGACTTGTAGATATCGGCGTGCGCAGGCCAGGCGGCCACGACCAGTGCGGTGATGGCGGCAAAACGGAAAAAGGACAAACGGGACATGGGGCGGAACATTAACACAGCCTGTCTCAAGCCGGTCGGTCACTATGACCGAGCGGCCGCTCTGGCGCGATCAAATCCCGTACGCGCTGTTTAAGTTCTTTGGCTTCCGGAAAACGACCCTCGACCTTGCGGTCCCAGATCACCTCGTCCTGGCAGTGCACCACAAATACACCGCCCGTCCCGGGTTGCAGGGCGACCTCGCCCAGTTCTTCGGCAAAGGTGGATAACAACTCTTGCGCCAGCCATGCCGAACGCAACAACCAATTGCACTGAGTGCAGTAAAGAATACTCACGCGGGGTGTCGCACCGGGCATGACGAACTCCAGATCAGGACAAACACATCAGAAAGACAGACCCAGTTCACGCAGTGCTGACTCAGTCTGCGCCGCACTCACATGATGGATGCCATGCCAGCCTAACGCACCAGCCGCCGCTGCGTTGGCCGCGTTGTCATCAATGAACACCAGTTCTGCAGGCGCCAGGTCTGGCAGGTCTTGGGCGATGCGGCGGAACATCTCGTGATAGATGGCGGCATCTGGCTTGATGAGCTTGAGCCGGCCGGACACCACGATGTCTTTGAAGCGGTGCAGAAACGGGTAGTTCTCCCACGCGTAGGGGAAGGTTTCCGCCGACCAGTTGGTCAATCCATAAAGTGGGATGGCCGCGTTTTCCAGATCTTCCATCAGCTTGATGCCTTCAGGCAGCGTACCGGCCAGCGTTTCTGGCCAGCGGCCGTAGAAGGCACGGATCAGCTCGGCATGATCCGGATATTGCGCAATCAACATCGCGGTGGCATCCGCCAGCGTGCGGCCGGCGTCTTGCTGCAGATTCCACTCGCCGTTGCAGACATGCTGCAAGAACCATTGGCGCTCTGTGGCATCCGGGATCAGTTCGCGGTAGAGGTATTCCGGGTTCCAGTCAAACAGGACGCCGCCAAAATCAAAAACAACTGCACGCACGGTCATGGAGTTAACGCCGGGTTATGCGGGGATGGGACGGTTATTGTAGCCGGGATGAGGAGTGAGGAGTGAGGAGTGAGGAGTGAGGAGTGAGGAGTGAGGAGTGAGGAGTGAGGAGTGAGGAGTGAGGAGTGAGGAGTGAGGAGGGGGAAGGATGCATACCCCGGACTCGTCATTCCGGCCCTGAGCCGGAATCCAGGTGTAAACAGGTGTGCCGCAGGCACTGCAAATGGTTTGTCCGTGGTTTGTCAGAGCAAGCCCACCTTTGGTAGGCAGACTGGATTCCGGCACAAGGGGGCCGCCGAGGACCGGAATGACGAAGTGGTGGTGTGCGTGGAATTCTGGTGCTCACAATCTGAACACCTCACACCTCACACCTCACCCATGCTTCACCGGCAAATCATTCGCTGGCAGTTCTGTCTCCAGCACCACCCGGTTCCGGCCATATTCCTTGGCGTGGTAAAGCGCATGGTCGGCACGGGTCAGCAGATCGTCCAGATCGGCATCGCTCGGGCGCAGGCGGGCGACGCCCATGCTGGCGGTGATGCGCACATACAAACCGCCATCCAGCGGCACATGCGTTGCGGCAATGGCCATGCGTAGTTTTTCGGCCACTTGTTCTGCATCATCGAGCGAGGTATCGGGCAGCACCACCACAAACTCCTCGCCCCCCCAGCGGCCAAAACTGTCACTGGCGCGCAAGGTTTCGCGGAAGGTATGCGCCACGGCGCGCAACATCAGATCACCCACAAGGTGGCCGTGCGTGTCATTCACCATTTTGAAGTGGTCCAGATCCAGCAGCAGGATCGAGAGCGGCGTGTCTTGCCGGCGCGCCATCAAAACGGCCTGGGCGCAACGGCGCTGCCATTCGCGGCGATTGGGCGCACCCGTTAGTTCATCGGTTGTCGCCAGTTCTTTCAGGCGCTCGTTGGCCTGCGCCAGGGCTTCCGTACGGGCGGCGACTTCGGACTCCAGCTGCACGCGGTGACGTTTGATCAACTCCTGCGCCAGGGCCAGGTATTGCAGCATGATGGTGGTCGAGAACATGAACAATTGCAGGTTCACAAACGACATCGCCGGGTTGCCGCGCACAAACGGACCAAGGTGGAACACCGTGGCCGCAGAAATAAACACTGCGGTACCCAGCATGGCTACAACCATACCCGGCAAACGAAACCGCACCGTGGTTGCCAGCAGCACCGGCAGCAACAGGATCAGCACTGGCGGGTAGATGAATAGGGCAGAGCCCAGAATCAACAGGATCAACACCGCAGGCCACAGGTGGCGCAGTGCATTAAAGCGCAATTCCCAGCGCCCCCGATCCCGCCAGACCACGTAAGCCGGGGTGGCCAGCAAGATGCCGGCGAGGTTGGACAACACCAGCATCACAAAATGACGGGCCACGCCGGAGATCGACGCATCTGGCAGAGCATGGCAAGACCACTGCAGCAGCGTCATGAACGGCGCCGTGGTGACGGCGGGCACTGTGCACACCCAGAACCAGAACCAGATCAGGTCTTGTGGCTGGCGCAGAAAATTGGCGTGATGGCGTGTTTCATGAATGCGCCAGGCACGCATCGCCAGCCAGGCTTGCAACGCGTCCAGCGCGGCGGCGGCCAGGCCCATGCGCCAGGCCATGCTCAGACCGGTAATCTGTGCCGTAACCGGAATACATACCAGCAAACTGGCCAGCCATACGCACACTAGCCCCGGCCGCCCCAACACCAGCATGGCAACCACGCCCACACCACTGGGCAACCAGATGGCCGATACATTGTCGCCCGGTAGCGCACCCGCACCCACGCTGAGCCAGCCGCTTAAGACCTGAATGATCAGGAGTGGCAGGAAATAACGCAGGCGAGAACGCAGTGGCAGATTGAATGTAAACATGCAGAACCGGTGTATGGGTGGGTTGGTGCATAGCCCCACGAGGTTACGCTTTCTTTGTTGGTAAGGAAAGAGCGCATGGATATTCGGTTTTAATCGGGGTGTTTGACGGCAATGAGCTCACCTTTGCCTACGGGGACAATACTTGTCTCGAAAGCAGTGTCTATTTTTATGAGGGCATAAAAGTCCGCCATTTCTGCTTTGTGCGATATGAAGTTGTCCACAATCAGCACGCCACCGGGTCGCAAAACCCGCGCCAGCACAGGCCACCAGGCCGCATATTGCTGCCGGTCCGAATCCAGAAACACCAGATCGCACGAGGCCGGATGCGCTTCTGCCAGATAACGCCCGGCGTCGTCATGCACCTGATTGATATGGGCCGCCAATCCGGCGCGGGCAAAATTGGCGCTGGCCATGGCGACTTTGTCTTCAGCGTATTCCAGCGTTGTTACAAGCCCGCCGGTGGTTTGCGCGGCTTGCGCCAGCCACAGCGTGGAATACCCGTTGGAGGTGCCAATTTCCAGAATGCGCCGCGCGGCGGTGGCGAGCACCATCACCGCCAGAAACTCCCCGGTATCCCGCGTGATATTGAGCATGCGCCGGCCGTGCCCGGTTTCCTGGCTGTCATTGGCTTCGCCAAATTGTTCCAGCTCGGCCTTCAGATTTTGCAAAGCGGTGTTCATGGCAACGACTCCCTGGGTGGACCGACGCTGAGTGAATGACAAATGAATCAAGGAAAAGTGCGGCAGGCCCCGCGCGCGTCCAGATTTGCCGCGAGCACTCCCGCGTGGCTTTGTGCCGCCCTTCAGTTTCTCAAAATGACCTATGGCGCAAATCGTTGACCAGAAAAAAGTGAACCCCTGCGCCGCTCTTTCGAATTAGTTCGATATTTCCCGAATTTACCGGGTGACATCATTCAGCCATCCCACTGAATCTCAGGCGAATCATGCATGGTGAAAGGGGAGTCACATTTTTGTATTTTCAAACTGAAAGGTATGTTCACCATGAAAAAGCATCATCTTCTTTCCATTGTTATGGCCGCTGTTGTGGGCGCAGTTGCTGCGCCGGCTGCCATGGCGTCTGACGGCACCATCACCATCAATGGTGAATTGACCGCAGCGACATGTGCCGTGGTCGTCGGTGGCGACGGTGGTCAAAACGGCACAGTGACCTTGCCCAAGGTTTCTACTGCCGCTTTGCCGAACGCCGATGATGTGGCCGGCCTGACCTGGTTCAAGTTGTCCCTGAGCGGCGACGGTTGTACCAGCGCAAGCGCCAAGGCTGGTTTTGAATCCAGTGCCACGACCAATGCAGCAGGTCGCGTCATTGCTGCCGGCACCGGCGCTGGCGTTGACTTTGAACTGGTGAACGCAGACCAGTCTGCCATCAAGGTAGGCACTGCCAGCACCATCCAGGGCGGCGCTATTGACTCGGCTTCCAAGACTGGCGAGATCACTTACGGTGCACGTTATCACCGCAATACCGACGCCCTGAAGGCCGGTCCGGTATCGGGTTCCGTGACCTACACCATGATTTACAACTAAGCCTCGCTTTACTCGCGCCGCGCTGAAACGCCCGCGAATCGACCCGCGGGCGTTTTATTTTTTCTGGCGTATCCGGTTGCTGTTACTGCATGCGTCTTTCGTTTTACTGGAGTTCCCCATGAAACTGGATATTCGTCGCATTGCAGCGATCGGGGCCGTATTGGCCACTGCTTTTATCTCTTTTTCCGCCAATGCCAATATTTCGTTGGCGGGCACCCGGGTGATTTATCCGGCGCAAAACCGTGAAGTCACCGTGCAAATGACCAATGAGGGGAAAAAGCCTTCGCTGGTGCAAACGTGGATTGATGATGGCGACGCAAACGCATTGCCGGAAAACATCCGCGTGCCCTTTACGCTCACCCCCCCTGTTTCCCGCGTCAATGGGGGTAAAGGCCAGGCATTGCGCATTGTGTATACCGGTGAAGCCCTGCCGCAGGATCGTGAATCGGTGTTCTACCTCAACGTCCTGGATATTCCACCGTCGGAAGACGGCGCTGATGGCAACCAACTGCAATTTGCCTTCCGGACCCGCATCAAGATGTTTTTTCGCCCGGCTCAACTGGCGGGGGATACCTCCAGGGTCGTCGATCAGGTGCGCTGGTCTTTGGTGACTGATCAGAACGGCGCCGCTGTGCTACGCGCAACCAACCCCACCGGTTATTACATCTCGCTGAACAAGCTGAGTCTCTCTGGCAGCAAAGCCATTGACCTGCAACCCCAGATGATTCCGCCCAAGGGTTCGTATGACTTTGCCTTGCCGGCGAATACGCACCCTGCAGCGGACGCCAGCGTGGTGTTCCAGAGCGTGAATGACTACGGCGCCATGGACGACCACACCGCAACGTTGACCCGTTAAACGTAAACCGGTACCTGGCTTCTTTCGCGTGGTGACGGGGCCTCACACTTGATGAAAATTGGTTTCGATATGAGCAGCTCTTACCAGACACATTGCCGGGTACATCCCCTGGCTCCGCAATGGAAACGCAGCACCCTGAGCATCATGATCGCTACCGCCTTGCTAAGCGCGCCGCATGCGTTTGCAGCAACTTCTGACAATGTGACTGCGAGTTCGGCACCGTTGATGTTTAACCCGGCGTTTCTCCGGGGCACCGGTACGGCCATTGACGTGAGCAAGTTTGCCAGAACCAGCCCGCTGGCGGCAGGGACTTACCGGGTTGACCTGTATGTGAACAACCTTTTTGTTGAGCGCGGCGATGTCGCGTTCACGGACGTGGCCGGCGGCGATGTGGCCAGACCGTGTTTTACCCGCGCCATGCTGGACCATTACGGCGTAAACGTCAGCACACTGAGCCCGGCGGACCAGGCGGATGCCTGTATTGATGTCGCGGAGGCCATTAAAAACGCCACCGCGAGCTACGACAGTGCCACTTATCGTCTGGATCTGAGCATTCCCCAGGTGGCGTTACGCCAGTCGGCCCGTGGCCAGGTTGACCCGTCGCGCTGGGATAGTGGCGAAACCGCGCTCACTCTGAATTACAACGCCAACACCTATCACAGCACCGGTGAGAATGGCTCATCCAGCCAAACCTATCTTGGGTTGGAGACGGGTCTGAACGCGGGTGATTGGCGTTTGCGCAATCGCGGCTCCATGCAGTGGAACCACAGCGGCGATACAAGCACCCGTACCTGGACCAATCTGGATACGTATGCCCAGCGTGATATCACCGGCTGGCGCTCGCAATTAACACTGGGCGATAGCCATACCAGCGGCGAGTACTTTGATTCGGTGGGTGTGCGCGGTGTGCAATTGTCTTCTGATGACCGCATGCTGCCCGATTCACTGCGCGGGTATGCTCCGGTCATTCGCGGCACCGCCAACAGCAACGCCCGCGTGACGGTACGCCAGAACAACCAGGTGATTTACGAGACCACCGTTGCGCCCGGCGCGTTTGAGATCACCGATCTGAACCCCACGGGCTACGGCGGTGACCTGGTGGTTACCGTGACCGAAGCCGACGGCAGCCAGCAAAGCTATTCGGTGGCCAACTCTGCCGTACCGCAATCGTTGCGCCCCGGTGTGACACGCTATGCCGTCAGCGCAGGCCAGGTGCGCAACGATAACCTGCTCCAGAGCCCGTATCTGGCGCAGTTTGGCATGCAACGCGGTTTGACCAATCTGCTTACCGGTTATGGCGCTGCGGGTGCCACCAATCAGGGCTATGTCACCGTAATGGGCGGCGCTGCGCTCAATACCTCATGGGGCGCGGTGGGCTTTGACGTGACAGGGGCCAGCACTCAATTGCCTGGCACCGCAACCCAGCGCGGGCTGAGTATGCGTACCAGCTACAGCAAAACCGTGGCCGATACCGGCACGACCATGGGTCTGGCCGCGTACCGGTATTCAACGCAGGGTTATTTCGGCTTGAATGATGCCATAACCGCGTATGACACCATAAAGCGCGGCAGTGGCACGCTGGATAGCTATCAGCGGCCGCGTAACCGGTTTGAACTGAATCTGAACCAGAGCATTGGCAAGGGGCAGATTTATGTGAATGGCTCGGTGCAAAATTATTGGCAACAAAGCGGTAGTAACGCCAACTACCAGGCGGGTTACAGCAATACGTACCATGGCGTTGCCTACAGTGTCTCGGCGCAGCGTACCGATGATGGCTTTGGCAAGAAAGACAACCGGGTCTACCTGTCGATGTCGCTCCCGCTGAATTTCGGCACGCATTCACAAACGCTGTATAGCTCCGTGGGTTATGGCAAAGACAGTGGCACGACCGCACAAACCAGCCTTTCCGGCACCGCGCTGGAAAACGCGGCACTGTCTTACGGCGTGAATGCCAACTACAACAGCACCACCACGACCAGCGTGGGTGTCAACGCGCAGTACGCCAGTGCGGTTACCACCTTGAATGGCAGCGTGAGCCACAGCAGCGGCTATACCCAGGTTTCCGCCGGGGCGACCGGTGGCCTTGTGGTGCATCGCGGTGGCGTCACCCTGTCGCCACGCAATCTTGACGCGGTCGCGCTGGTTCACGCACCGGGCGCAGAAGGTGCGCAGATCAATGGCCTGGCTGGGGTACAAGTGGACCAGTTTGGTTATGCACTGGTGCCCGATCTGGTGCCGTATCGTTCAAACGCCGTGACGCTGGATCCCAAAAACCTGACTGGTGATGTGGAATTCAAGAGCACCCGTGGTGAGGTCGTTCCACGTGCCGGTGCGGTGTCGCGCATCGAGTTTGAAACCGTGAGTGGTCGCACCGTCATTATCCATACCGTGCTGGCGGATGGCCGCCCCGCACCGTTTGGCGCCAGCGTGCTGGATGACAGCGGCGCTAACGTCGGGGTTGTGGGCCAGGGGGGCACGGTCTTTACCCGTGGTATTGCCGACAAAGGTGTGCTGACGCTGCAACTGAGCGAAGGCAAAGCATGCCGGATCAGCTACCAGCTTGATCCGAAACAACTGGGTAAAGCCCCCCAAACGGCCAAGAGTGGTTTTGCCACACTGGAAGCCAGGTGTGTGCCGCAAACAGAGGCCACTGTGGTCGCCACTGCCGGCTCTTTTTTGACCGACCGGTGAGCCCGCGCCGCCGCACTTGCAAGACGATTGGAGTTCACGATGCGTAAACATAAACAGCGTATTTCAGGTACAGCGCCAGGCTGTGTTTTGCTCTCTGGCGGTCAACACGGCGATGGCCGTGCGGTATCGCTCATCAGGCTCCTTGTCCTTGCAATGTTGACCTTGTGGCTAGGGCTGGCGTCCGTACCTGCCCACGCGAATATGACTTGCAATAATAGTGGGAGTTACAACTGGACACTGCCCGGCGGGTCTATTGCTATTCCAGCGAATATCACGGCCGGAACCTCAATAGGTACCCTGGCTACCCAAACCTATACGATGCAATGCCGGTTTCTCCAGAGCGGTAACATGATTACCAGTGGGACAAATACGGTGACCTTTGCGACCACGGCTGAACTCGCCTACGGGACAACCGTCTACAAGACCAACATCGCAGGTCTGGGGGTGCGATATACCTTTAATGCTGACTCCTGCAGCAGTGGCGATGTTGTCATGACTAGCGGTAAAGCGACCTTCACCTGCGCGTATTCAGGCCCGCTCGGGGGAGGGTATATGGGCACCCCGATCAGCGTAAAAGCAGAATTGGTCGTCACCGGACCGATCCAGGGGGGGATTTCTACACTCACGACATCACCGGCCGTCTCGATTGCTTTTGTCGCATCAGATTCACCCTCCAGTTGGGGGCAGGGGAATCTTTATTCGGGTGTAGCAACCGGCTCGCTGACGCAAGCGACGTGCGCTGCCAACAGTGCCAACGTCACCGTCACGCTACCCAAAATAAGCGTTAACTCGCTGGCCAGTGGCGTGGGTGCAGTGGCCAGTGGCCAGCCATTCATGCTGGAATTCACCTGTACAACGGGTGCGAATATTTCAATGGTCCTGACGGACAGCGTGAATCAGGCAAATCGGGGGGACACGCTGGCCGTCACCTCAGACTCAACTGCCAGTGGGGTAGGTATTCAGATACTGAAGGCAGGCACCCCCATCTTGTTTGGCCCTGATTCTGCTGCGCCTGGTACGGCCAATCAATGGCTGATTGGTGCGTCTCCCAACGGCAAACTGCAAGTACCCCTGACTGCGCGTTATATCCGCACTGGTGCTGTTTCGCCCGGCACAATCAAGGCGCTGGCTACATTTACCATGTCTTATAACTGACCCCCAGGAAGAAACCGGCCGGTTGATACAGGCTGGTTTTTTGCTGGCATCTATACGCTCATCGAGTCTGCCCTCAAACCGGAGAGTGCGGGCATTGAAGACCGGGACCAAACATGAAAAAAACCCGCACAAGCCAGGCTTGGTGCGGGTTTTTGGGTCGTTCTGCGCCTGTCTGAGACAGGCATCAGAATTACAGGCTGTAGTACATGTCGAATTCGACCGGGTGAGTCCACATGCGGATCTTGTTCACATCGTTCTGCTTGAGTTCGATGTAGCTGTCGATCCACTCATCAGTGAACACGCCGCCACGGGTCAGGAACTCGCGATCCTTGTCCAGTGCGTCCAGGGCTTCGTCCAGGGATGCACACACGGTCGGGATCAGCTTGTCTTCTTCCGGCGGCAGATCGTACAGGTTCTTGTCTGCAGGATCGCCCGGGTGGATCTTGTTCTGGATACCATCCAGACCGGCCATCATCAGTGCCGCAAAGCACAGGTACGGGTTGGCCAGCGGATCCGGGAAGCGGGTTTCGATACGGCGAGCCTTGTCGGACGCAACGTGCGGAATGCGGATCGAAGCAGAACGGTTCTTGGCGGAGTAAGCCAGCTTCACCGGTGCTTCAAAGTGCGGAACCAGACGCTTGTACGAGTTGGTACCCGGGTTGGTAATGGCATTCAGTGCGCGAGCGTGCTTGATGATACCGCCGATGTAGAACAGGGCGGTTTCAGACAGGCCAGCGTAGCCATTGCCTGCAAACAGGTTCTTGCCGTCTTTCCAGATGGACTGGTGAACGTGCATGCCGGAACCGTTGTCGCCAACGATCGGCTTGGGCATGAAAGTCGCGGTCTTGCCGTACTGGTTCGCCACGTTGTGAACCACGTACTTCAGGATCTGGGTCCAGTCTGCGCGTTGGGTCAGGGTGCTGAACTTGGTACCGATTTCGTTCTGGCCAGCGTTCGCCACTTCGTGGTGGAACACTTCAACCGGCACGCCCAGTTCTTCCAGCACCAGCACCATGGAAGCGCGGATGTCTTGATGGCTGTCAACCGGCGGGACCGGGAAATAGCCGCCCTTCAGACGCGGACGGTGCCCCAGGTTGCCGCCTTCGAACTCTTGACCAGTGGCCCACGCACCTTCTTCGGAGCCGATCTTGACGAAGGAACCGGACAGGTCGGCATTCCAGCGGACGTTGTCGAAAATGAAGAATTCAGGTTCCGGACCGAAGTAAGCCGTGTCACCAATCCCGGACGCCTTCAGATAGGCTTCAGCGCGCTTGGCCAGCGAACGCGGGTCGCGGTCATAGCCCTTGCCGGTTGCCGGCTCGATCACGTCACATGTCATGAACACGGTCGGTTCGTCGAAGAACGGGTCGATATTGGCGGTAGAAGCATCCGGCATCAGCAGCATGTCGGAAGCCTGGATACCCTTCCAGCCAGTGATGGAGGAACCGTCGAAAGCGTGGCCGTGTTCGAACCATTCTTCATCAACGACGTGGGACGGCACGGTCACGTGCTGTTCTTTACCAATAGTGTCGGTGAAACGCAGGTCAACGAACTTGATGTCGTTTTCCTTGATCAACTTGAGTACGTCGGCTACCGCCATCTGAGCTCTCCTTGGTGCAAGAGATAGTTTGAATGAGTGTTGTCTCGTCGCCGCAGTATCAGGTGCAGCACTACTGCCGGCTCGGGTCGGAACGATATGAAGCAGAAACTGTGCCAGGCTACTTTCCCTGCCGGGAGTCATTGTGCCACAACAATCCGTCGTATTGCGGGTTTTACCTATACAACCCGATATGGTGCATGCACCACGTAAATGCACCAGTTTTGTGCATCATTTTGGGGCAAAGTTGTGCGTGCATGCACCGCTTTATGAATTGTTCATGACGCAAAGAACAGGGCTAGAATTGGTATGTGGGGCCTGCTGCGGCCCGGGGCGCTGAATTTTGTAGATCGAAAAAGAGAAAGGAATGCCGTCATGAGTACCGTGAGCAACATCCTCGAAAAAGCCCGTCAACGCGCCAGTGAGTCTGCGCTGGCGTATTCCGGGGCGGTCACCCCCGATGAGGCCTGGGCGCTGGTGCAAGCGGTGCCAGGAACCAGAATTGTGGATGTACGTACGCATGCCGAGTGGCAGTTTGTCGGCACGGTGCCCAATGCCTTGCTGATTGAGTGGAAGCGCTATCCGGACATGGCACTCAATCCGGAATTCCTCACCCAACTGAAGGCGCAGGTTGATCCGCAAAACGTGGTGCTGTTTCTGTGCCGAACCGGTGCACGCTCGCACGATGCTGCGGCATTGGCCGCCAAGCATGGTTACTCTGAGGCGTACAACATCCTGGAAGGCTTTGAGGGCGAGAAGGACGAGCACCAGCATCGCGGCCAGAAAAACGGCTGGAAAGGCCACAAGTTGCCGTGGGCGCAAGGCTGATGTGCTGAGACAGGCGGTACTGGAAAAGGCGTGCGGTCAAACCGGCACGCCTTTTTTGTTGACCGGGCGATCAGACAGTCGGGTTGAGATGTAAGGCAAAGCCGCTGGTGCCCGCCGCTTCCAGGTCTGGTTTCAGTTCCAGCGTCGGGATGACATAGTCCCCCCCGTTTTGACGCCGGTAGGCAATGGGTTCGGTGGTAGCCAGGGTTTGCATGCGTTCCCGCAGTGCGGCGGCGGTACGGGTAAAGCCGGTTTCATCCAGCCGGTCGACCCGGTAGCTCACAAAGGGCGGCAGCACGGTGTAACCGGGGTAGTACAGGACGCCGTGGTTGATCGGGAATAACAGATCATCAATGGGGCCGTTGACGCCGCGTTGACTGTAGTGCTCGGCCCAGCCGCCAGCGGTGACGATCAGCATGGCGCGCTTGCCGGCCATGGTGCCTTCCCCAAAGCGCTCTCCCCAGTAGCGATCGTTATGCTCACCCACGCCATAGGCAAAACCGTAGGCATAAACGCGGTCGATCCAGCCTTTCAGAATGGCCGGCATGGTGTACCACCACAGCGGAAACTGCAGGATCAGCATATCGGCCCAGCGCAGTTTTTCCTGCTCGGCTTTGACGTCATCGGTGAGGGCGTTCGCCGCGAACGCAGCGCTGGACTGGGCCGCCACTTTCAGCCGGGTATCCGGGGCCATGGCGGGGAAGTCGGCCTTGTCCACGGTGGTTTTCCAGTTCATGGCATACAGATCGGAGATCTGGACCGCGTGCCCATCTGCCTTGAGCGCCGCAACGGCTTCGTCCCGCAACGCAGCGCTGAGCGATGCGGGTTCCGGGTGGGCAAAAACAATCAATACTTTCATGGTGTTGGCTCCGTCAACGTGAATTGACCACCATGGTAGGGCGTGCCAGACTTATCCGGAATACGCATTGAGCGCATATGATCTTGCCGAAATATGGATAAATCTTCGCTGGCTGGCGCTGACATCACGCTGGAACGCATGCGCACCTTTGTGCGCGTGGCCGAGCGCGGCAATCTTTCCGCTGTGGCGCGCGAATTGCGCGTCGGGCAATCCACCGTCACCCGGCATTTGCATGAGCTGGAATCCGCTATCGGCCTGCCGCTACTCAGCCGCACCACCCGCAGCGTGACCCTCACGGAAGAAGGACGCCGCTACTACCAGCATTGCACGCAGATTCTGCGGCTGGTGGATCAGGCCAGTGACGACATGCGGGATGCCCGGGGCGCACCCGCGGGTCTGGTACGGGTGTCCTGCACCGCGGCACTGGGGGTACTGCATGTCAGCCGGCTGATCTTTGCCTTCCAGGACCAATATCCGGATATCCAGATTGACCTGAGCCTGACCGATGAGCGCATTGACCTGGTGGAAGCAGGCGTGGATGTAGCGATCCGGCTGGGCGCGCTGACGGACAGCAATATGAAGCGGCGTGCATTGGGATTCAGCCAGCGCGTGCTGGTGGCCGCACCGGCGTGGCTGGCAACCCAGGGCGAACTGCAAACGCCTGCAGATTTGATCGGGCTGGAAGGCATACGCATGATCAACATTGCCAGCAGCGACACCTTGAGTTTGCGTGGGCCGGATGGCGCAACGCATAGCGTACCCAGTACCGGCCGCTTGCGTGTGGATCACGGCCTGGCCTCCCGCGCGGCCATGGCGGCCGGGCGCGGGCTCTCTCCCACCCATTTATGGCTGGTTGACGATCTGCTGGCGAGCGGGGTGGTCGTGCGGGTCTTGCCGGATTACACCCTGCCACCCATGCCCTTGAACCTGTTGATCGTGCCGGAACGCGCCGCCATTGTGCGGGTGCGCCTGCTGGTGGATTACCTGGCCCGTGAGATGGCGCGCTTGCCCGGCATCATGCCCACACCCGCGCTGGCGGCTTGACCGGCTGGCCCCTGCGCACCACACTGGCCGCTTCCACGTTCAGACCCCCTATCATGCGTTACGTCGTCATTGGCAATCCGATTGCCCACAGCAAGTCTCCGCAAATCCACGCTGCATTCGCCGCCCAGTTCGCCCTGGCCGGTTTCGGCTATGAACGCCTGCTGGCGCCGCTGGAAGACTTCGACGGCACCGTGCGCCGTTTTATGGCAGAGGGTGGGCGTGGTTGCAATGTCACCGTGCCGTTCAAAGAGGCAGCCTATGAACTGGCCACGCATCTGACCGAGCGTGCTGCCGCAGCGGGCGCGGTCAACACGCTCAAGGTGCAAGAGGATGGCACCTTGCTGGGGGATAACACCGACGGCGCGGGCCTGGTCGCAGACCTGTTGCGACACACGTCGCTGGCTGGCAAACGCGTGTTGGTGCTGGGGGCCGGCGGCGCGGCGCGCGGCGTGTTGTTGCCGCTGGCCGGTCAGCAACCCGCAGCCATCTTGCTTGCCAACCGGACTGCAGCCAAGGCGGTTGATCTGGCGGCGCAATTGCAAGCACACACCAAAAACGTGCCGCTCCGTGGCTGCGGTTTTGCGGGGATTGAAGGGGCGTTTGACGTGGTGATCAACGCCACCTCCGCCAGCCTGGGCGGCGAGCGTGTGCCACTGCCGGCCAGGGTGTTTGCGTCCGGCGCACTGGCCTACGACATGATGTACGGCAAAGGCGAAACCGCTTTCCTGGCGCAAGCGCGTGAGGCAGGCGTCACGCAGCGGGTGGACGGCCTGGGCATGTTGGTCGGGCAGGCCGCAGAGGCGTTCCGCTTGTGGACCGGCCATACGCCAGACGTCACCCCCGTGCTGGAGATGATGCGCGCCGGGCTGGCGGCCTGAGCCCGCAGCGCTGGCGAAGGTGCCTGGTGTACTGTTCCTGACAAAATCGCCATTGCCCGCTTGTAAGCAAGGCGCCTAGAATCGCGGCAAACCGGATGACCGTCCTCTTGGGCGGTCTTTGTTCATCTTGCGGGCGCTCGTCGCAACCCATTGTGAAAAATCATTCTTTTGGCTGGTGGCTGGGCCGTATTGTGCTGGCCATCCTGTTGTTGTTCCTGGTGTGGAACCTGTGGATTTTCGGCCACGTCTGGTGGTGGAAAGACCATAACCCGGATGACACGGCGTTTATGGAAGAAGGTCTGGCGCGGCTGCAAAAAGACGACCCGGAGGCCGAGTTGCGGCACAAATGGGTGCCGTACAGCCAGATTTCGCCCAACCTCAAGCGTGCGCTGGTGGCCTCCGAAGACGCCAAATTCCTGGATCATGATGGCTTTGACTGGGAAGGTATTCAGGCCGCGTGGGAAAAAAACCTGAAAAAGGGCCGTATTGTGGCGGGCGGTTCCACCATCAGTCAGCAACTGGCCAAGAACCTGTTTCTGTCCAGCCGCCGCACGCCCTGGCGCAAGCTGGAAGAAGCCATCATCACGGTCATGCTGGAAAAGATGCTGGATAAACGCCGCATCTTTGAGATCTATCTCAACGTGATCGAGTGGGGCAACGGTATTTACGGCGCGGAGGCGGCCTCCCGCTATTACTACCGTACCGGCGCGGCGAATCTGGGCGTGAGCCAGGCGGCCAAACTGGCGGCCATGGTGCCGGACCCGCGGTTTTATGATGCGCACCGCAACGACCGGCGTTTGTTGCGCAAGACCAGCATCATTGCCCGGCGCATGCCTTACGCCGATATCCCTTGAAACCGGGAGTGTCTCACCGGGTTTCTCATATGCCGTTTCAAACGGGCAGCCACTTTACAGCGGCTGCCCGTTTTTATTGGCCACCCCGCGCAAATATGACGTTTCCGTGGAAACTTCCGCCTGACTGCGTGGCTGCTTTCTGTGACAGTAAAACAACGGCGCCAGGCAGCTCGGCTGGATTTGATTGGCCCCGTTCCGGTGAACCCCTAGAATGCGGGGCTGCCAAACCGTAAAACCGCGCGCAAAGCGATAACACCTAAAACAACACCGTGCCCGCAATCCATTGCGGACCAGACGCATGCCAGATGCCCGGAACGCCAATGCCGGGTTGCCTCTGGCGCGCAGTACAGGAGCGGCCCATGCCTGATTACTCTCACGCGTTGACCATGGTCGGCCAGACCGATACCGGGCTGGTGCGTGGCCACAATGAAGACGCCATCCATCTGGACCCGGTGCACGGCTTTGCCGTACTGGCCGACGGTATGGGCGGCTACAACGCGGGCGAAGTCGCCAGTGAAATGGCGGTAGAGCGCGTGGTGAGCTTCTTGCGCACGGTGCCGCTACCGGCCACCGGTAAACCCCCGGAACCCGTGCAGTGGATTTCCTGGCTGGTTGAGGCCGTCGAACAGGCCAATATGGCGGTGTTTGCTGCGGCAAGCAGTCAGGCTGATTACCGTGGCATGGGCACGACCCTGGTGGTGGCGTTATGGCGTGATAGCGGTTTGTATGTGGCGCATGTCGGAGACTCCCGGCTTTATCGTTTGCGCGGGGAAACGCTGAATCAGTTAACCCGGGATCACTCGTTTTTGCAGGAGCAGGTAGACCTTGGGCTGATTACGCAAGCTGAGGCAGAACAGTCGAGCCACCGCAATCTGATCACCCGTGCCGTGGGTATCGGCCCGACCGTGGAGGTGGAAATCCACCAGCATGCCGTCGAGGTCGGAGACGTCTATCTGCTGTGTTCCGACGGCGTTTCAGACGATGTTCCCGTGGCCACCGTTGTAGATGTGCTGACCGCCATGCGCATCAATCTGCCGATGGCCGCCGCATATCTGATCCAGGAGGCAAATAATGCCGGAGGCAAGGACAATAGCTCGGTCGTACTGACAGAGATCAAACGACCGCTACCTGGGGATGGATGGCGCGACAAGCTATCCGGATGGTGGCATGAGTTTTTGCCCAAAGACGGCCATGAACCGTCGGCATGAGCCGCGTAGTCCACACGCCGGCCAGACGTATAAACACAAGAAAGGTTGAAGGGATTACGGGAAAGACGATGGCTAAATTGATACTGAGCCTCTCTGGCAACTACATCAACGAATTCCAGCTCAAGCCGGATGTCACGCGCATTGGCCGCCGCCCCCATAATGAAATCCAGGTGGATCACCTGTCGATTTCGGGCGAGCACGCGCTGATCCGCTGCATGCGCGGCGAATACGTGATCGAAGACCAGCGCAGCACCAATGGCACCTCGGTGAATGGCCAGCGCATTGTCCAGTGCAAGCTCAATGACGGTGATCAGGTGCGCATCGGCAAGCACGTCTTCACCTTTCATACCAGCAACGCCGCACCACGCCCGGCGACCGCAGACGGTTTTGAAGCCACACAATTGCTGGTGCCGCCGACCAGCGCCGCCCGCCCGCAAGGCAAGCGCATGGGGGTCGTTCGCGTACTGACCGGTAGCGCTGCCGGCCGCGAAGTCGAACTTTCCAAAGCCAGTACCACGCTGGGCAAAGCCGGCATTCAGGTGGCGTCGATTGGCCGGCGCAGCGACGGCTACGCGATCTCGCACATCGAAGGCCCCAAGCGCCCGCTGGTGAACAACCGCGAAATCGGTGCTACACCGCATCCGCTCAAGGAAGAAGACTTGATTGAGCTGGCGGGAGTAAAAATGGCCTTCTTCTACCGCTGATTACGGCGAATAAAGCCACGCTGGCGGCGTGATGCTCGCTTGCCGTACAAGTTCGTACTGTCTGCGCCTGGCCAGCCCGTAGCCCGGATGAAGCCGCAGGCGAGAATCCGGGGTGGCAATCGGGGCCAGGACAGTCACTCCGGATTACCTCCACCCCGCTGCAACGATCACCTGCAGCGTCTGGTGGCCTGGTGGGAGGAGTACCCGTCACGGGGCGGATGGCCACTGCCAACGCCTGCCGGTCAACATTCAGAAAGGCTTGGGTCTGCCTGAACGCGTTGTGCAACTGGCCCCATCCACAGACTTCCCGTAAATTCCGCTGTTATCTGAATGCTCCGCCACACCAAGGGTGACGCTTGCTGAGAAAACACTGGCCGCAGATCATCATGGGTCTGCTTTGTTTCGTGCTGCTGGCGGCTCACGCCATGGGCATGCTGCGCTTGCCGGCACTGGATCGGCTGGATGCCTATCTCTATGACACGCGGGTACGCCTGGCCGCAGCCAGTGGCCCGGACCCGCGTGTCGCCATTATTGATATTGATGAAAAAAGCCTGGCCGCGCTGGGCCGCTGGCCGTGGCGACGTGATGTCATGGCGCGATTGGTGGATCAGGTGTTTACCCGGGATCACGCCGCCACCCTCGGCTTTGACGTGGTGTTTGCGGAAACCGACGACAGTACCGGCCTTGCCACCTTGCGTCGCCTGGCCAGCGGTGAACTCTCAGATGTGCCCGAGTTTGCCACCACCCTCAAACGCATCGCCCCGCGTCTGGAGACCGATTCCCGCTTTGCCACCGCACTGCGGCAGCGCAAGACTGTGCTCGGTTTCTACTACAGCCAGGACCCCAAAGCCGTCTCCACGGGTGCCTTACCACCACCAGCGCTGGATGCAGACGCCCTGGCCCCGGTTGCCGCAGATATCCCGCGTGCCCAACACTACGGTGCCAATCTGGCGCAACTGCAGGGGGCGGCCGCGGCCGGTGGACATTTTGTACCGGCGGTCGATGCGGATGGGGTGATCCGCCGGGTGCCGCTGCTGGTGCAGATTGGCGGCCAGCTCTACCCCGCACTCTCGCTGGCACTGGTGCGTGAAGCACTGGGCAATGCACCCATTGCACCGGTCATTGAAGCCGGGGCAGGTGTGCCACAACTGGAAGCGCTCACGGTGGGGCCGCTGCGGCTGGCCGTAGATCGCTTTGGTCGCGCCACCGTGCCGTATCGTGGCCCGGCGCACTCGTTTGATTATTTCTCGGCCGTGGATGTCCTCAACGGCAATATTCCGCCCACCGCACTCAAAGACCGGATTGTTCTGCTGGGAGCCACCACGCCAGGCCTGAATGACTTGCGTGTGACCCCGGTCGGTGAGGCTTATCCTGGGGTGGAAGTCCATGCCAACCTGGTTTCCGCCATGCTGGATGGCGCTTTGCCAGAGCGACCTGGTTACCTCCTGGGGGCCGAAGTGGTCTTGCTGGCGCTGCTCACCCCCATGCTGGTCTGGTTACTGGCGCGACGTCCGCCACTGCAGGCATCGGTGGTGGTGCTGGGGTTGCTGGCCGTTCTGGTGGCCGGAGATATCTGGCTATGGCGGGTGCAGCATGTGGATTTCCCGTTTGCCTCCACCCTCACATTGGTCTTGTTGTTGTACGTACTGAACATGGCCTGGGGCTATATGTTCGTGACCCGGCGGCAATCGCAACTGCGGGAGTTGTTCGGCCAGTATGTGGTGCCGGAACTGGTCGACCGCATGAGTGCCGATCCTGGCCGCTACACCATGGTGGGGCAGAGCCGCGAGTTGTCCATCCTGTTTACCGATGTCCGCCGCTTTACCTCCATCAGCGAGAGCATGCCCCCGGCGGAACTGACCCAGTTCATGAACGCTTTCCTGACGGAGATCTCGACCATCATCCGTAGCGGCCAACCGGGCACCATCGATAAATACATTGGTGATTGCGTGATGGCATTCTGGGGTGCGCCGATTCCTGATCCGTTGCAAGCACACAACGCCGTGCTGGCAGCGCTCAATATCAGTGCGGCCATGGGCCCGCTGAACGAACGCTTTGCAGAGCGCAACTGGCCGCAAGTGGTGGTCGGCGTGGGCGTGCATACCGGCGTAGCCACAGTCGGTGACATGGGGTCAAGTTACCGGCTTACTTATACGGCCATGGGCGATGCGGTTAACCTCACCAGCCGGATCGAAAGCCTGACCAAGTTTTACGGTGTGCCCGTACTGGTCTCCGGGGCCACGCGGGATGCAGCCCCCGGGTTTATCTACCGGGAAGTCGATCGGGTGCGGGTCAAAGGGCGGGAAGACGCCGTGACCTTGTATGAACCGCTCTCAAGTGCTGCAGACCCGGTCTTGCAAGCGCAGGTCGATGACTTTGCCCAGGTCCTGGTCGCATACCGGGCACGCCAGTGGGCACCGGCGCTGGCGCTGTTGCAAGCGCTGCGGGCCGAAGCCGATTGCGCGTTGTATGCCGTCTGGCAAGCGCGGCTGGAATACCTGCAGCAAACGCCGCCACCCGCAGCCTGGGATGGCGTGCATGTATTTGAAAGCAAATAAAAACCGGCCGGGCCAAGGTGCCACGAGCTTGATACATAAACAGCGCCAGATCGCCCTTCAGCAGGGTTAAACTTGGCGCAGACCAGCCACCGGGCTCAGGCCTGGCAAGCGGAGAGAGGATGGAACTGCAGGTTTTGGGATGCAGCGGCGGGATCGGGGCGGGTAACCGCACCACGGCACTGCGTCTGGGTAAACATATTCTGGTCGATGCCGGCACCGGCCTTGGCGACCTGCCGCTGGCAGAACTGGCGCAGATCGACCATGTATTTCTGACGCATGCCCATCTGGATCACATCGCCTGCCTGCCGCTGCTGCTCGATACCGTGGCGCCGGTACGCACCGCACCAGTCACGGTACATGCTAGCCAGTCTGTGCTGGATACGCTGCGGCGACACGTTTTCAACTGGCAAGTCTGGCCGGATTTCACCCAGATTCCGCAGCCGGATTGCGGCCTGTTGCGCTATGAAGTCATGGAGCGGGGAGACGTGTTCACACTGGACGGTCTGACGCTGACCGCGCTGCCGGTGTTGCATACCGTGCCCGCCGTGGCCTACCAGATGGATAGTGGCAACGCCTCTGTGGTGTTCTCGGGCGATACGGACGATCACGCACCGTTCTGGCAGGCCGTGAACACCATCGACAACCTGCAAACACTGATCATAGAGACCGCGTTTGCGGATCACGAGGCCACACTGGCCCGCGCCTCACGCCACCTGACCCCGCAACGGCTGGTTGCTGCCCTCAAGGTGTTACCCGCAGGGCTGGATATTCGCATTACGCATCTCAAACCGTTTGATCATGACCTGATCATGCGTGAATTGCACGACCAGACCGGGGGTAGTGCACTGATCCGGCGGCTGGAATCGGGTGACGTGATTCACTTCTGAGCCCCTTTGACGGGGAAATCACGCACCTCACCGCCGTCGGAAACCAGCAATATGCCGGTGAGATACCGCAGATCGATAATACCACTTTGAAAAAAGGTATCATCGGATGGTGCGCCGTGCAGTACGGACGAGTCAGGCTTTTTTCACAATAAACACAGTATTTTTGCGGGTTGTACGGCAATTGTCTACACATGAAGTAGTGTTACAGTGCCCGCTACAAACGCCCCAAGTGGTTTCAGGGTTTTTGTGTAACGACGATACCAGTGCCGTTGCGTACATTGCGGTGCTCAACCGTGTCTTGTGCACGGCAACAAAATCGTGAAACAGGAATTCTCCCATGTGTGGAATCGTTGGTGCCATCTCGGAACGCAATGTTGTGCCCATGCTGCTGGCCGGGCTGCAACGGCTTGAATACCGGGGGTACGATTCCAGTGGCCTCGCGCTGGCCTCTGCCGACCATTTTGAACGTGTGCGCGCCGCAGGCCGTGTGGCTGACCTGGCTGCCAAAGCAGACGGCCATACCGCCCTGGCGGGCCTGGCCCATACCCGCTGGGCCACCCATGGCGCCCCGACCGAACTGAATGCCCACCCGCATCTGGGCGGCGACAGCGTGCTGATCGTCCACAATGGCATCATCGAAAACCACAACGCCTTGCGCACTGAACTGCAGGCACAGGGCTACCGCTTTACCTCCGAGACCGACAGCGAAGTCATCGCCCACCTGGTCCATCACTACCTGCATCGCGCCAACGATCTGCTGGCCGCCGTCCAAGCCACGGTTGGCCGCCTGACGGGTGCCTTTGCCATTGGCGTACTTAGCCGTGACTATCCAGACCGTGTGATCTGCGCCCGTCGCGGCAGCCCGCTGGTATTGGGCCTTGGCTTTGGCGAGCAATTCTTTGCCTCTGACATTGCCGCGCTGTTGCCCGTCACCCAGCGCATGATTTATCTGGAAGAAGGCGATCTGGCTGAACTGAGCCGCAGCGAAGTGCGCATCTTCAACGCCGCTGGCGAAGCCGTCACCCGCCAGGCGCGGACTGTCGATGTCGCGGCCGATTCGGCAGACCTGGGCCACTATCGCCACTTCATGCAAAAAGAAATTTTTGAACAACCCACTGCCATTGCCAACACCTTGCAACGGGTGCTGGAACTGGGTTGTCAGAGCGCACTGTTTGGTCCGCAAGCCGATGAACTCTTTGCCCACACGCCGGCCATCCGCATCGTGGCCTGCGGCTCCAGCTATCACGCCGGCCTTGTCGCCCGTTACTGGATTGAAGAATGGACAGGCCTGCCGTGCAGTGTTGATATCGCCAGTGAATACCGCTACCGAAAGGGGCGTGAACAAGACGGCACGCTGATCATTGCGATCTCCCAATCCGGCGAAACGGCCGACTTGCTGGCCGCCATGCGTTCCGCCCGTGAACGCGGCGACGTGAAAGTGCTGGCCATCTGCAACGTGCCGCACTCCACCCTGACCCGCGAATCAGACCTGCTATTCCTGACCCAGGCCGGGCTGGAAATCGGCGTGGCCTCGACCAAGGCGTTCACCACCCAACTGGTGGCGCTGTACGTCTTTGCCGCATCGTTGGCGCACAGCCGCAAGACACTGAACCCGGCTCAACTCAAAGACATCACCGAAGCCCTCAACCACCTGCCCGTGCTGGTAGAAGAAGTACTGGCCATGGACAGCAAACTGGAAGCCTGGGCGCAAGAACTGGCTCACTATCACAATGCCCTGTTCCTGGGCCGCCACACCCTGTTCCCGATCGCCCTGGAAGGTGCGCTCAAACTCAAGGAAATTGCCTACATCCACGCCGAAGGCTACGCCGCCGGCGAACTCAAACACGGCCCGCTGGCGCTGGTGGATGAAGACATGCCCGTGATCGCCTGCGCGGTGAACGACGAGTTGCTGGAAAAAGTGGTCTCTAACCTGCGTGAAGTACAAGCCCGTAGCGGCAAGGTCTTCTTGCTGGCCGAACCCGGCTGCGAAGCCGCCCACGAGGGCTGCCACCGCGTGCTGACCCTGCCCGCCGCCGCCGGCCCGCTCGCCCCGGTGGTGCTCACCCTGCCGCTGCAAATGCTCTCTTACCACACCGCCTGCCGCAAAGGCACCGACGTTGACAAGCCACGCAACCTGGCAAAATCAGTGACCGTGGAATGAGGGCGGCTGTTGATTTCGACAATTGATTTCGACAATTAAAGTTGATATCTCTACATTAAAGTTGATATCTCAAAGCTAAGGTTGATATCTCACTTTAAGCAAAGACAAGGGTTCCAGGTGGAGCCCTTATCTTTTGTGCCTTTGCCTAAACCGCGCGTAGATTCCGGACATGGTGTTGCCGCTGCCACCACTTTGCAGTTTTGTGGGTTCGACTGCTTATCGACCGAATCGGCCATTCCGAACTCAAGATGGGAAGGTCTGGTTGGGCAAGGAGAGCGTGTAATGTTTGCGAACCGGGTTGCAGACCCGCCAGACCAGAGGTTCCATTCCACCGCCACTGATGACGAAGCACGAATTCGTAATAAAAAATAAGCACGAAGTGCCATTTCTAACAAAATCTACGCACTAGTAATCGAATTCACGCATGAAGCCTACCTGCCAGAACCGCTTGGATGGCTCGGGCCGAGGTAGACGTAAAGGGGGCACCTAGCGAACTTGCGTAGTTTGCGGTTCCACTGCTCGAAGATGATTTGACTGCTTATCGGCCAAAGCGGAAGTTGATAGTAACCCTTGCCGATTTCAGCTACCGATCCAAAGCGGACTGGTCTGTCCCGGTCCCCGTGGACACCAGGTTAAGCACTGAGTGCTGAATGGCGCTGCTTAAACTCAACCGGGGTCAGATACCCCAAGGTCGAATGACGGCGATGATGATTGTAAAGCCACGGCAGGTGGCGAACCCGGCTTTCAGTAGTCTTGGACTTCGTGTGCTACCGAACAGACCTGAAGGTTGCCGAAGCAAAAAATACTTTCAGGCGATCCGGGTGGACCTGCCTAAGTAGGGGCGGAGGTAAATATCATGAACAAACTGACATTGTTGGCAATGGCTATGGCGGCTGGCATCAGTTCGATACTCGCACTGCGCGGCAGTCTTTATTTGAGCATCGGATTTCTGGCTGGTGTTGGTGTCATTGCTTTTTCGCGGTTGTGGTGGCTTGATCACAAGCCAGTTTAAGTTTATTTCCCACAACATGCTCACGCTTTTCAGGGATTACGCGCGCCGTTCAGTGACCAGGTGTGGTGCAGTTGAGCGGGACAGGTTCGGCATTATCGGGGCCAATCTCTTCGACGGGGTAGAGCCACCGCCAACAGCACCCTGCGTTGCTGACCGTATCCACGGCTTCTTCCAGGGGCCCGGTTAGCGCGGGGTACATTTTTCATAGAGTGCTCCCGACCCTAGCCAACCATTTCACTAGCGTTGGCCGGTTGTAAAAACTGGAGAAACAAGTCATGAAACAATTCTGCAAATGTCTTTTCACGTGTTTTGCCGCGATTGCGCTGTTATCGATCATGGGTTGTGCATCTACGTCAAAGCATGAGGCCACTGGTGAATATTTTGACGACAGCGTCATCACGACCAAAGTGAAGGAGGCCATTTTTGATGAGCCCACGCTCAAGGTGTTCGATATCAAAGTCATTACGGATAAGGGCGCTGTCAAGCTAAGTGGTCTTGTGAATTCCAGGGCAACAGCAGCCAAGGCCGTTCAAGTGGCCCAAGGCATTAGTGGGGTGAAGTCCGTCAAAGATGAGATGCAAATCAAGTAAGGCAGCATCTAATGCAGGCTAGAACCTGACCAAGACGGGACTGTTCCGGCCTGCATGATGTTGAAACCGATCTTTGCCATTACCCGACCTTCCCGTGGTCTGTAAGGTGCATTTTTCCTGAGGGCCCCCGCTAATTTCGCGCAATGTTCAGTCGTCCCTGTTCAAACCCCAAGGGCTGAAAGTTGTGAGGTTTGATGCAGAAGGAAAGGAGATATGCGTACCTTGTTTGGCAACACCTGCGCGATGTTATTCCTTGCCATCGTATTGGCGTTATCGGGGCTGCTACTCGGATTTTTGCTGAGAAATTTCATATGGTTTGCCCGTTTTGGTGCGTTGGTGGTTTCGGTTGGCATTACCTTGTTATCAAGGGCCAGCATTATCCGTGAGGACATCATCGCGCATGTGCAGCAAGTCGAGACTGGTCTCAGTCATGTCGATCCGGCGCATTATGAGCAAATGGGCGTACCGGCGCCGGAATGGGTCCTTGTGGATAAGCGAACGCGGGCGGCAGTTGGTGTGTGGGGCCCTGCGGTGAGCTTTGTCGGGACAGTCATTTGGGGCTTTGGTGATTTGTTGAATCGTTATTGGTCTGGCTGAATGAATTGCTGTCGCTACGCTGTCACTGGCCTCATTTTTTACTGGCTCTGGCACCGCAGGCAACTGGGTATATCAGGTGTTTGATTAGTCCGAGACGTGCGTATATTTCAGTAGCCAAGCGGCAAGTAATGAAGAAAGAGATACCCGGATGCAACGCCGTGATAAAAGAGGAATATGATGATTTGGCCGTTTCCGGTGCTGCGACGCGGATGCTTTGTCGCGTGCTGAGTACTTCCATCCATGCCGCCTTTGCGTGATTCGGGAGCAGAGCAATTCGTTGCATCCAAAGCATCTGGACAGCCTCCCCCGGACTGCAGAAAAGGATCACGTTCCATGAAACAGCCAACAGATTGGATGGAAAAGAGGGCCTCACAAAGAAAAGTGGCCGAAGCCATGGTTTGCAGCCTGTCGCCACTACGGCAAGAAGCGCGTGCGACCGAGGCGCTGGCCCATGAGTTGCTGGTGCACAAGATCGAACTAGAGATGCAACTGCTTGAATTACAAGAGGCCAATAGCTTGTTGGACGAGGCTCGTCACCGTTATTCGCAACTTTACGAATTTGCGCCGGCCGGGTACATGTCCGTCGACCCGCAGGGCGCGATTCAGGAAGCCAATCTGGCCGCGGTCCTCATACTGGGCGTCACGCGGGACACGCTTTCTGGTCAGAGTTTCAAATCCTTCATGGCTCGGGATGAGCAAGAAAGATGGTGCGCTTTCTTTGACGGGGCGCTCAAACCCGCACAAAATCAGCGCACCAGTCTTGTTGTTGCTCTTGAGCGCAAGGGCGGTGCCCCTTTTCTGGTCCATATCCGATGCAAACCGGACCTTGGGAATGACCAGACCCCTCTGTTGTTGATCGCGTTAACCGGACTGGATGAGATCAAGCAGGCGGAAACCGAAAGAGAGTACGCGATTGCCTCTTCCTGACAGGGTGCGCTGGTCTAGCGTGCCACGTTCAGATGGCCTAGGCTAAAGGTATGCATGCTGCGTTCAGCAAAGAAAGCCCGTTTCGCTCATCGGCATTTGCCTCCCTTTGAAGGATGTGAATCGACGGACCAAAGTGCAGAGCATCCCGTCGATTTTCCCGTTGTGGGGATCGGCTGCTCGGCCGGGGGACTCGATGCCCTGGAAAAATTCCTGTCACACGTCCCGGCTAATAGCGGTTTTGCTTTTGTCATCGTTCAGCACCTTGCGCCAGCACATGTCAGCGCTTTGCCGCAAATACTGCAGCGGTCAACGTCGATGTCTGTTATTGAGGTCGCGGACAATACGCCCTTGGCGGCGAATCATGTGTTCGTAATTCCCCCCAACCGGAATCTCTCGCTTTCCGGCGACAAGCTGCGTCTATTTGAACCGGCTGCACCACATGCACTGCGCTTGCCGATTGATTTTTTCTTTGGGACGCTCGCCCTGGAGCGACGTGAAAAAGCCGTTGGCATCGTGTTGTCGGGCATGGGCTCGGACGGTGCGGACGGATTACGCACCATCAAGCAGAACAAAGGTCTGTGTCTTGCTCAGGAGCCCGTGACGGCTGCGGCAGATAGTATGCCGGCATCTGCCATCGCAACGGGCGTTGTGGATATCATTGCGTCCCCCGAACAACTGCCAGTTTTACTTGCAAAGCACCTGGCTCGCCCTGTCACGTCGCAACAGGCGCCAGATCAACAAGACTTGCTGCAAGAGATCATCGCCCTGTTGCAAGAACATTGCCATAACGACTTTTCGCTCTACAAAAGCAACACCATGGAGCGGCGGATTGAAAGGCGCTCCGCCATTCACCGCATTCACGACATGGCACAATATGTCCAGTATCTGCGAGACACGCCTCAGGAAATTGAACTCCTGCACAAAGAATTGTTGATTGGCGTTACCCATTTTTTCCGTGACCCAGAGGTATGGGACTATTTGCGTGATCAAGCATTTCCGGCGTTGTTCGCCAGAAATCCAGGGGGCAAGCCATTGCGTGTGTGGGTGGCAGCTTGCTCGAGCGGCGAAGAAGCTTACTCGCTCGCCATTACTTTCATGGATGCGCTTGCCCGGTTCAAACCGGCTGGCCATTTTACCTTGCAGATCTATGCAACTGACCTGGATCCAGACGCGATCAACCGCGCAAGAAAAGGGCTGTTCCCCGGGCAAATTGTCGCAGAGGTTTCAGCGGTCTGCCTGGAGCGCTACTTTGCAGAAGAAGAAAATGGCTATCGAATAAAAAAAGAAGTCCGCGATATGATTGTTTTTGCGACGCAAAATATCATTTCGGATCCACCCTTCACCAGGCTGGATATTCTAAGCTGCCGCAATCTGCTCATCTATTTTGGCGCTGAACTGCAAAAAAAACTGCTGCCCCTGTTTCATTATGCGTTGAACCGTGATGGACTTTTGATCCTGGGCCGCGCGGAGTCGCTAGGGACGTCCAGCCACCTGTTCTCGCCAGGCTCAAGCAAAAACCGCGTGTACTGGCGTATTGAGCAACTTATGTCCTTGTCAGAATTGGCATTTCCCAATAAAACGCTGGAGCATACCGCTTTGAGTCCCACCCCTTCGCATGGTTCGCTTGTTACCGATAGCCCAGGTGTGCTGATCGACCAGTTAATCCAGCAAAACTACGCACCGCCTGCGGTGCTGGTCAACGCGGAAGGCGACATCATTTACATTAGCGGGCGCACAGGTACTTACCTTGAGCCGGCCGCTGGCAAGGTCAACATCAATATACATGCCATGGCCCGTGAGGGCCTGCGTGAAGCATTGGCTGGCATTATTCGAAAAGCACTGCAACATGAGGGACCTCTTTACCTCAAGGGCGTCGTCATCCCCGGGGGCGGAGGTGCGCAAGTGGTCGATGTGACGGTGCGGGCAATTGAAAAACCGGATGTCCTGCGGGGTCAGGTCCTGATTGTCTTTTATGACGTTGCAACCCCAAAGCCAGCCAGGAAGGGCAACAAGTCGACGACATCGTCTTCCAGCGAGATGTTGCAGCAAGAATTGCAACGAACCCGTGAGGCGCTGCAAGCAATGCAGGAAGAAATGCAATCCTCAATGGAGGAATTGCGCTCGGCGAACGAAGAGCTGCAGTCGACCAACGAAGAACTGCAATCAACCAATGAGGAGTTGACCACTTCCAAAGAAGAAATGCAGTCAATGAACGAAGAATTGCAAACCGTGAATGCCGAACTGCAATCCAAAATGGAGGATCTATCCGAAATCAAAAATGATTTAATGAATTTGCTGAACAGTACGGAAATTGCGACTATCTTCCTGGATAATGATTTGCGGGTGCGGCGTTTTACCTCTCACGTTACACCATTGTTTAAATTGATCCCGGGTGACATTGGTCGCCCTTTGTCAGACATTGTGACTGACTTTAACTCGCTTGATCTGGAGCAAGATACACGTGAGGTGCTCCGGACGTTGGTATTTCAGGAAAAACAGGCTGGGACCAGCAAAGGACAATGGTACCGGGTGCGAATCATGCCCTACCGTACTCAGGAGGATGTGATTGATGGCGTGGTCATTACGTTCACGGATATCACGGAAATGGTGCAGTTGCAGGCAAAGTTGTAGCAGCAAACCTTGTGTGGTCTGGCTGATGCGGCAAGTCGGGGCACAGCAACATTCTGTTTTTGGAAGGCCACGTCACTGACATTCCGCCACACTGCACGGATCATGCGCCTTCCCATGCGCCAGGCAGGCCTCCCCGCAACCAGAAGCCAGTGACTGATCTGCGAACATCGGGTACTCCCCTCTGGGTACCAGAAAAAACGGCCTTCTCATCAAACGCGACTTGAAAAGGCATGGCGTTCCACAGGCAGGACGGTGATTTTTGCAGTGCGCGTAGCCGATTGGATTTCACGCTCCCGCTCGTGTACAGATTCATTTCCGGTTTCGTCTTGTAGGCGCAGGCAGGCCAGCCACCCTCATTCAAATACGGGGAAGGCGGACAGCATCTCCTTGCAGGGGCGCATACCATCAACTGGGGTTACTTCCAACCTCAGGAGATCCATGATGACAACATCACACACGCATACCCAATCTGGTTCAGCCCGCAAGTCCGCGAAAACTGCTTCGCATACCAAAGCCAACAGCAGCAAAGGCCATGATCCGGCAACTTCCTTGCTCATGGCGGACCACACCAAGGTCAAGAAACTGTTCAAGCAGTTTGGAAAAAGCAAGGGTAAAGACGCTTTGGAAGACAAAGCCCGCATCGTGGAACAAGCCTGTTCCGAGCTGCGCATTCACACCCGTATTGAAGAAGAAATCTTTTATCCGGCCGTAAAAGCAGCGCTGGGCAAGGATGGCGACATGATTGATGAAGCCTTAGTTGAACATGCCAGTTGCAAAGACCTGATCGCACAACTCTCCGTCATGAAGCCGGGCGAGGAGATGTTTGATTCCCGTTTTACGGTGTTGTCGGAATTCATCGAACACCATGTCAAGGAAGAAGAAAACGAGCTTTTCCCCAAAGTGCGCAGACTGAAAGCGCTCAATCTGGAAGACTTGGGAGAGCAAATGCAGCAGCTCAAGCAATCATTGTCTCCCGACAGCGAAGTGGTAGACGCCCACTGAACCCGATCGCATCCACAGGGCCACTTCCGTTCACCGATGGCCAAATAGCACGAGGCAGTATGTGATTCAGTCAGGAGTGAGGCGGACTATGCACACCAAGTTCAAAAAGCCGTTGGGGCCAAATAAAGGCCAGCGTCCAATCGCGGGGAACGGTGCCCCCAATAAAACCGATGTCACGACAGCTGAGCGGCAGCAGCGCCTGAATACGCAAGCCGAGCAAGTGCAGGCCGCGCAAACGCTGGCCGAAGGAATGCCATTCAATTCCACCAAAGAATGTGAGTACGGTGAACTGGCTCTTCGTCCAGCCGAAGGGGCTCATTTGCCCCCGCCATCATGGCCCGGCACGGCAAGCACGATCAGTGAAATCACCCCTTCTGCCAAAGCAGGCGCGGGGCAACCTTTGGCTGGTGCCAGTCCGGCCAGCGAATCATTGGATCGCGCCCGCACTGATGCCACGGGGCAGCGTTTGACCACCAATCAGGGCGTTCCGATAGCAGATAACCAGAATTCGCTGAAAGCGGGCTTGCGCGGCCCGACTGCGATGGAGGACTTTATCCTTCGTGAAAAAATCACCCATTTTGATCATGAGCGCATACCGGAACGCGTTGTGCATGCGCGCGGCTCTGGCGCGCATGGCTATTTTGAAAGCTTAGTCGATTTGTCTGAGCACACGCGCGCCACACCGTTTGCGCAACCGGGCAAGATCACGCCAGTATTCGTACGATTTTCTACCGTGGCGGGCGAGCGCGGCTCGGCCGATACGGTTCGTGATGTGCGTGGTTTTGCGGTGAAGTTCTACACGGATGAAGGCAATTGGGATCTCGTCGGTAACAACATCCCGGTGTTCTTCATTCAGGACGCCATGAAGTTTCCGGACTTGATCCACGCGGTCAAACCCGAGCCCAACAACGGCATCCCGCAGGCGGCCAGTGCCCACGATACGTTCTGGGATTTTGCCTCCCTCTCGCCAGAGGCCACGCACATGCTGCTCTGGCATACCTCAGACCGGGCGATTCCGCGCAGCTACCGGATGATGCAAGGGTTTGGTGTGCATACCTTCCGGCTGGTCAATGCCGAGGGGGTGTCCGTATTTTGCAAGTTTCACTGGACGCCCGTCGACGGAACGCATTCGCTGGTATGGGATGAAGCCACCAGGCTGGCCGGTGCCGACCCTGACTTTCACCGACGCGATTTATGGGAAGCCATCGAAGCGGGCGAATTTCCCGAGTGGGAGCTTGGCCTGCAGATCTTTGACGAAGAACTGGCCGATAGCTTCCCGTTTGACGTGCTGGACCCGACCAAACTGGTGCCTGAAGAACTTGTCCCGCTGACACCCGTCGGCCGAATGGTCTTGAACCGCAATCCGGATAATTTCTTCGCCGAAACCGAACAAGTGGCTTTTTGCACCGCGCACGTGGTGCCAGGCATCGACTTCAGCAACGACCCACTACTGCAGGGGCGCATCCACTCTTATCTGGATACGCAAATCAGCCGGCTGGGCGGTGCCAACTTTCACGAATTGCCTATCAATGCGCCCTTGGCGCCGCTTCACAATAACCAGCGAGACGGTATCCACCGGCAGGCTATACCGCGTGGCCGCGTCGCGTATGAACCCAATTCGCTGGGCGGCGGCTGTCCGTTTCAAGCCGGCATGGCCGGCTTTACCAGCTTTGCCGAACATATCGCTGCCGACAAAGTGCGTGGCAAGCCTGAAAAATTTGCTGACCACTATTCTCAGGCCCGGTTGTTTTGGCAAAGCCAGACGCCACCGGAGCAACAACACATTATTGACGCGTTTCGCTTTGAACTGGCGCATGTACAAACGCCGGCCATTCGCCAGCGTGTGGTGTCGATGCTGGTCAATGTAGATGCAAGGCTTGCTGCCCAAGTTGCAGTCGGCTTGGGGTTTGAAGTTCCCCTCGCCATGCCTGCGGTCGGGCCAGCGCCTGACGTGCAATATGATCCCTCTCCGGGGCTTTCTTTGTTGTCTCGCCTTGGCGAAAAAGGTATTCGAACCCGCAAAATCGCCATCCTGGCGGACGCGGATTCACCTCCGGACAAAGTCAATCTCATGCGTGACACGCTGCGAGAGCAAGGGGCAAACGTCAAGGTGATCGCCGCCAGGCTGCAAGTGATCTCCGCTGACGGTGAAAGTCTGGCGGTAGATATACCGCTCTCAGCCAGCCCGTCTGTGTTGTTTGACGCGGTGATCGTCGCGGATGGTGTGACCATCGAGCAGGAGCTCGACCACAATGGCCTCGCGCTGGAGTTCCTGAAGTTGCAGTACCGACATGGCAAGCCACTGCTGATGACCGGCCGCGCGCAGGATCTCTTGCCAGCAGCAGGCATACCGGCCGCCTTACCCGACGGTTCCCCCGACCCAGCGCTGTTTCTGGTCGGTGGAGACGACCCGGCGGCGGATCTTGCACCGTTTATCAAGGCGCTGAGCGGACAACGTGTGTATGCACGTGAAACAGACCCACCCACACCATGAGCGCATGGTGCGCAAGGCCAAGCCAGAAGTCATGTACCCGCTACCGGTATAGAAAGCGGTGCTTTGCCTGTATGTGTTTCATGCCTTCGCCGGTGAGATATTGAATATCGAAAAGGCCAATACGGCGCGCTACCGCTTCGATGGTTTCGAGGTGTGCTTTTTCGCCTAGAGCGAAATCAGTAATGCGTCTCAGGGACATGTCTTCCTTGAACTCATTCTGGATGGCCGCTTGCAGTACAAGTGAATCAATGTGTACCGCCGAAATATCCTGATCGTATTCAAGATCAAACGAACGTGGCCCTCTGGCGGTGCGGTAACGGATGGAGAGTAAAGACATGATGAGGCTCCCGCTTTTAGTGTCAGCATTGAAACCCGGGGAAATCCGTTGAACGCGCACCAGCATCAGCTACACCTTGTCGGCGTAGCCCGTTTCATATTATTGGCATGCACGGCAAGGTCATTTGGGGCGTGCCAAAGACGGTTAGAGGTTGCCTGGCTGAGGCGTGAGCAGATATGGATTTTGAAGCGCCACGCCGGATGTCATCGGGGCATTTCCGGTCGAGATCGAACGTCCAATATACCTGGTGCTGCCGGATACTTTCTGTGCGGCAGCACACGAAACGCATCTTCTTGCGCTTAACCACCTGATGTTGGGGGAAGCAGCCGGTCATATTCTCTTTTGACCACGGCGTAGCATTCGCAGGTTCGTTTCTCCAGCCCGGCGCGATCAAGCACCTTGATGTGGCCCCGGGAGTAGTTGATCAGCCCTGCCTCCTGCAATTTGAGCGCACTTTGTGTGACCCCTTCGCGCCGTACGCCCAGCATATTGGCAATCAGTTCTTGCGTCATGAGCAGCTCATTCCCGGGTAGCCGATCCAGGCTTAGCAACAGCCAGCGGCACAATTGCTGGTCTAGGGAGTGATGGCGATTGCAGACGGCCGTTTGCGCCATCTGGGTGATCAGCGCTTGGGTATAGCGAAGCATCAAATGCAGCACTGGTGCGTGATTGAATTCATCTTTCATGACTTGCGCTTTGAGCCGGTAGCCCTGGCCCGCACTCTGGACCACCGCACGGCTGGGTGTCGACTCGCCCCCCATGAACAGCGAGATACCGACGATGCCCTCATTCCCCACAATGGCAATCTCGGCGGACGAGCCATCTTCCATGACATACAACAGGGAGATGATCGCGGTAGTCGGGAAATAGACATGGCTCATTTTTGAGCCGGACTCATACAGGGCCTGGCCCAAGGGCAGATCGACCAGTTCAAGATGAAGTAACCAGCGCTGTAGTTCTTCGGGTGGTAACGCCGCCAACAGATGATTTTTTATTGCGTCCAACCCAATTGCCATGACGCCGCTCCGGGTGAGTTCTGACGTGTGCCCACAATATTTGCGCCTGCGATGCAGTGTACGCCTTCCCTTCCCGCGCGCACTTGGATGAGGGTAGACGGTTTCAACCGTGGTTTTAGACTCGGGTCCGGGGTAATGACCAGCGGGGCAATGCGGGCAAGTGAGGGGTTATCGGTAAATCACGGTCAGATTATTGATCACCTGACGCACCCCGGGCGTTTGTAAAGCGATCAGCCCGGCCAGATTGTGGTCGGCCCAGCTCTCTACCGTGCCAGAAATGGTAACGACCCCTGTCTCTGCCATCACATGGAATACAACGCGTTTAAGACCGGTAAAGTGGCTCTGCGCTGCGTTGGCCACATCCTGAGCGGTAAAGAGTGGGCCGGTGAAGGTGGGTTTTGGAGGCGGGTCGTCTGTGTGTTGATTCATCGCACCAGTCTCCACGCCAAAGGCATCATAGGACCATGCGTCAGCCCCGCAATCTGTGCGCTAGCGTACGGAGCGCGGATCTGGTTGGCGATAGCGTGGGAAGTTTGAATCAGTGGGTTGGCGCTCTGCGGAGATATCCTCATGACAAATTCGTTATTGCTTGCGGCGGCACGGTTGAACACCTTTCAACAGCGATTGCCGCTGACCAATGCCAGTGGTTTTTTCTTCGCGCGGGATGCACGTCTGTTTCTGGTGACCAGCCGGCACGTCATGATTGATGAACCCAGTAACCACTTCCCGGACCGGATTGAAATCGAGTTGCACACCGACCCGGTCAACCTGACCCAATCCATCGGGTTTTCGATTCCGCTGTACCGCAATGGCATAGCTGTCTGGCGTCAGGGGACGGATTCAGCAGGCGAAGTGGATGTCGCAGTGATTGAACTGGAACGCACGGCGCTTCCTGCCGGCATGATCTACCGGGCTTTCACGCCCGATCATCTGTTTAACCTGCAAAACCAGACCATAGTCGGCAGCTCCGTGCTGGTGGTTGGCTTTCCGCTGGGTTTTCATGACACTTTGCACCATATGCCGGTGGTGAGGCATGCCATCATCGCTTCGGCGTTTGGCTTGCGTTTTCAGGGCAAAGGCTATTTTTTGACGGATGGCCGCACTCACCGAGGCACCAGCGGCGCACCGGTGGTCTTGCGTGTCACCGGTAATAACCTGCCCGATGATGATTTTCCCTGGTTGCTGCTGGGTGTGCATTCATCGCGGATTGACGTCGGCTCACACGATCTGCTCGAGGACGAAAAACTGGGCCTCAATGTCACCTGGTATGCCGACATCCTGCTTGTGCTGACCGAGCCGTAACGGTGTTCTACGTGGGTCAGTTTTCGGTGCAAATTACTGCATCAGGTTTGGATGCAAATCAATAGTTGTGGGCCGAGCGTGAGAAAAAAGGATGGCCTCTGACAGCGTACCTACAACCCGGCTCGGAGCGGCCCACGCTGAACTCATGATATGACTGATGTGGACCGTGTGTTGAAGGGCATATGGTGATCTCACGTTGCGATGCGCAGCGCATAAATCGGGAGCACTCAGTGCTTCTACAGGAGTTACATCATGGCCAGCAATGACACCCGCAATTCTTCCAATAACACCGGCTCGAAAACTGCCCCAAAAGAGCAAACGGGCTCCTCGTCCGGACACGACAAGTCGACCACTGACAAGTCCAGCACCAACAAAGGAAGTCAGGACAAAGGCTCCCACGAACAACACGTCAAGGCGGGCCAGCAAAGCCACAAAGGCAGCTAAATTCCGTTTCTGAAACAAAAAATCACCAGCTCAGGCTGGTGATTTTTTGTTTCATTACCTCAGATCGACTGCAACTTGGGCAGTCGCTCAGCGATAATGCATCGTTCGGCTACAGGGACAGACCCGATGTCAGACTACAAATGGATTCCGCCGCGGAACCAGCCCGGGATGGGCCAAGAGCGCATGCAGAAACAGCGCTCACATCCAGGGAAATGGTGAGTTCGACGTCAGGCAAATTGGCAAAGACTTCGTCATGGCTCGTGTAACGCTCAAGTACTTCGACCACGATCGGTAGCGGCTCAGCCCAGATTTCCGGCAAGTCGCGCTCTTGCGGTTCGCGAACCAGAAATGCAAGAGCCTCCCTTGGCGGGTCAAACTCGGCACTGACCCCCTGTTTATTCCCCCGCGCATCAATTCGATACCAACCGATATTTTGAAGATAGACGGCGTTTAATCCGTGAAAGCAATACGCCGGGCCGCTATCGTGCACAGACAGGCGCTGGTAACACAGGCCAGTCGGTATACCATTGGCTCGCAAGAGTGCAGCCAGCAGATGACTCTTCGCGTAGCAAAAGCCTGTTCTGTGTCGAAGCACGTCGGAGGCTTTACAGGTCACTGGATTGAGCTTGAAATCAGCGCTGTGGCGAATCTCATCCCGCACGAACCCGAAGCAACGGCGCACTAGCTCATGTTCAGACGTAGCGCCTTGCGCAAGCTCCGCAGCAAGTGCTGTAATTTCAGCATCTTCGAAATCAATGTACTTACTTGATGTTAGATAGCGTTGCATGGGGGTTCTTGTCTTCACTGGAAAAGCACCAGGTATTCTGTCAGGAGTCCACTTTGGGGCCAAACCGGGACGCTGCATCCGCCGTCCCCTGATCGCAGCATGTCAGTTACCGACACTATCGCGCACCCTATTGGTCACGCCGCGTTCGGTTCCAACAGCAAATTATTCTGTCCAGGTCTTCACATAAGCAGGAATGGCAACATCCGCAGTGTAGTCTGCTGCAACAGGCGGCATGGCGGTCATTTTCAAAGGCAGCACCCCTGCCCAGACCGCAAGACCAACGTCCTCTTCCTTGTCCGAGGGGCCTGACTGGCTGACCTTGACTGCGGCCTCAGTGAGCGGGATGCGCAAGAGGGTGGTCGCGTTGACCTCCCTGGCGTTGCCTGGTCGTACTTCGGACTTGCGTCCCTCCGCGATCTTGTCCATGAAGACATCCAGCGCTTCCAGCTTCTGTGTCTTGCCCTGCACGACTTCGAATTGACCGTAAATGACAGCCGAGCGGTAATTCATGGTGTGACTGAATGCAGATTTGGCCAGCACCAGACCATCCAGGAGCGTAATTGCTACCGATGCCTCATTGCCACCTGACAGAGCCTTGATCAGGCGGCTGCCATTGGAGCCGTGGATGTACAGATAATCATCCTTTCTCCAGTGCGACGTTGGAATGCAATGGGTCTCGCCCCCGGCTGTGAAAGCGATATGACAGACATAGGCCTCATCGATGATCTGATGCAGCATACTCCGGTCGTGATTAGCCAGTTCCGGCAGCCGTCGGATCCTTGTGCGAACTGATGGTGACGATTTTGCACTGCTCATGGTTAGCGTTGCTCCAGTTTTAATGCCAAGGCAGCTGCACCTACCCAGGTGCTATTCAAGTTCGGGTTGTGGCGCAGCCAGTACACAAGAAGGCGGCCGCTGCGCATAAGCAGCAAGACATTTGTTTCTTGAGTTGAAAGCCATAATTCAACACTCGAAAGAAAAGTTGCAGATCGTAAGGCATTTCCTCCCTATCTCGCACGACATCCAATGCGTTCATATCCACCCTTGCAACACTTCCATTTACGCGGCCGATGATTGCAGCGCAGCAGGCGGGTCTGTATCCATCTCCGTATTGACGTTGCAGGTTGTGGTACAGGCAAGGTCTGCCGGATCTCGCCGGGGGCCTCCGTGCCCAAGCCCCGGGGACCCAGTTTTTATATCCAATGGACATCGCCCTGGTCACGTTCACGCCTCGCCACATCGGGTGATCTGATGGATCGGGGCCAGAAGCCCGCCGCGTGACTGGTGGTTTAAAAACAACAAAGCCCTCATTTGTGCGGTACCGCACAGATCACATTGCATCGACTTGCGCAAATTTGGTTTTTCCTAGTCAGGAGAGAGAAAGATGCATGTTGATACATCAGAAGATCCGCCTCAGCAGGTCGCCTGCTCCGGACCACTTTTTACAGCGCCTGGTGTTGCGGATGCCAGATCCCCCTGGCCTCAAACGCAAGCGCACGCGTTGGCAGACAGCAGGGTATGACCCTTTCAGGCATGGTAGAAAGTGGGTCCGAAGAGGGCCGCAGGCTGTGTTGCCCCTAGAGGTACCCGGCATGGCAAGGTCTGATCGTGATTGATCGTTGTACCCAGGTGGCAGCGGAGCGGTCCATCCTGGCCGTACCTCATGCGTGCGCTGGCGCACCGATGAAAGCGCAGGCAGGGCACACACTGGACCTTCCTTGGCAAGTGGAAGAACCACCATGGAATCCGATTTCGAGTTTGAAACCAAAGTTCGTTCGCGCCGAAAGTGGGCGACGTCTGCCCGCTATCATCAAGCGGACAATGATCCGACTGAAACAAGAAAAGCACCCCGTGGGCAACTGTGGGTAGAAAACGAGCATACGACGCTTGCTCTTGGCGGTTTCAAATACACCCCGTGGGGCAGTCCCTCCCAGTTTCTGGAAGCGAGCCGGGAGCAAGATAATGAACTGATGGCGGAAATTATGCGTTTCCTGGAGCAAATGACAGAGCTTGCTCCGAGCCAGATTCAAGTCAGCGTTGAATGTGGCTGGGTCACTTTGACGGGACAGCTGGAATGGAACCATCAGCGAGCAAGAATCATCTCAGCCGTTCGCCACATGCGCGGTGTGGATGGTCTGATTGACACTCTCACTACAAAACCCCGGCATTGCCTGACGCTATGCCGATAAGGCCGGGACGATACAACTTTGGCCTCTGTTCCGTAACGTGCCATTGACGTTCAACGGTGAGCCTGCCCGGGCAGTTTCAGGAGGTAGCATGAATTGGCAACTGATCGCAAAGCGCTGGTCCTGGCTGGGAGGCTGCGTTGAAATGGGCTGGTATCGACCCAAGGATAAGGCGCGCCGCAAAACAGCCGGGCGCCACAATGAGCTTTCCCGGAATCTTCAGCAAAACTATGGGATGTCGCCCAATGAGGCAGAAGGTGAAATCAGCCAGTTTGAGCATAAATACGCTCGCCGGCAATGGCTCAAACGGCGACATAAAAGTGAAGACCCCCGACGTTCAGTGACTGTTTACCGGGTGCGTTTCTGGGATATCAATACCAGTCACTCGGTGCTGTCCGAAGGGTTTGTGACCCTGATCGCTGCGCATAACGCGCACGCCCGGGTTGATATCAGTACCGGTGTCGAAGTCAACGCAGCGGATGTGCGCAATGGGAGATATTTCCCGCCTGCCGGGCTCTGAAAGATCGCGCGTCATGAACCGGGCCCCGTCGTATACGGGAAGAGCCAGGCTCAGGCTGCGAGAGCTACGGCACCAGATTGAACTGGCCGAGACAACGCTGGACCTGCTTCAGGCCGAGATCAATGAATCTGAGGCGTGGCGCGACCTGACCAGCGTTCGTGGTGTGCTCCAGGAAAACCAAAGATTGCTGGCGCAGATCGGTGAGGCTGCACGTGATGCAGATGCGGTACAGCTTGTCCTGGCGGCAGCCATTAAGGCCTCGGAAAGCGACCCACTGACAGGGTTGCCTAACAGGTCAGTGTTATGGCGGCATTTAACCCGGGATATCGCGATTGCCAAAAGGCACAGGAGTCATCTGGCTGTTTATTTTCTCGACCTCGATGGATTCAAGACCATCAATGATCAGTTGGGACACGCGATCGGCGACTTGTTATTACAAGGCGTTGCCGTCCGTTTGCGCGACGCGGTAAGAGAAGTAGATACGGTATGCCGGCTCGGAGGAGATGAATTTGTCGTGGTGGCATCCGAAATCAAACCTGAAAACGTGACCCGGATGGCAAACAAGCTAAGCCGGTTGATGGCGGGATCGCATGAACTGGCAGGCCGCAACGTCGTGGCGATGGCGAGCATCGGTTGCAGTGTTTTTCCAGAGGACGGAGATACACCTGAACTACTGGTGTGCAAAGCCGACCAGGCAATGTATCGCGCCAAACATGCAAAACTGGCACGCTGAGTAGCTTTGCTCATAACCCAAGCGTCAATTGATTATCATGAGTACGGAATAATTGCGCTACCCCGATGTGCCAGGGCTGCACCAACGCCCTCCGCATGCCGTAGCCGGGTTTACGAGGAGCTGCCAGGCCGTTCGGCTACCACCGCCGGAATCAACTGCCGGTCCCGAAAAAAGCTACAGCCGCCAAAGTGAGCGAGAGCCACCGACCGCATTAATTGGAACCAACCCTCCCGGTGACCAGAATCCGCACTAACTCACGCGCTGCCTGGACGCAGCGGTTTGCAGCAATGCCTGACCTATTTGGCATACCAGCGAAAGAAAATGGGGGTATGTGCGATAGCGCACCGAAATGGATGTCTTAGTACCTTACGGTGTCTAGCAACGCGCATCGTATTCGCACTTTTGATCGCACGCGTGATGCCTCCGTCGGGCTCTGTCGAGCACTGGGCATGAGAGATTGCCAAGGGGAAGGGCCATGTTGCGCAATGTGAATGATTATGAGCGCTTTACGATTGATGCCACAAATGGCGATATGGGCAAAACTTCAGATGCGTATTTCAACGATCAAGCCTGGCTTGTCCGCTACAAAGCCACTGCAAGACTCCCGGTTAATTGGTCACAAACGCACCTCATCCATTTAGGCAGCCATCCCTGTGGCTGCAACTCACCTAAAAGGGAAACGGCTTGCGCGGCAAGCATAACGCACCAGCCCCAGTCTTCTGGCAAAACTGCTTGTACTCGGTCGCCCTGCAATTTGAAGGGTTCAGCTAGCCAGTGCGCAAATGCCCGGCCAAAGTGGCCCGGATTGGTTTCGTCTTCCTCACCAAGTTCTATTTGAAATAAATCCACTTCCACTCATTGCGTCGTCGCAACTTCATTGATGGTGCTCGCGCTGGTCGGGATTGGCGGCGTGATCAGCGCCTCTATTCGCGATGATGCTTTACCTGTTGTGATCACGCTGATACACATTTCGTGTGCCATTGGTGATCCTTGCACGCGGCCAGTGCGCGGGATCCTTTTCCAGCTTGTTCCGGACATTCCGCATGGCCAGCAATGGGATATAGCTGGTTATGTGGGCACCAATCTTGAGTTTTGCCATTTCGGCTTCGTAAAGTTGCACTATGAAGTCGATAGAGCACCCTGACGTCTTTGCCAGAAAAATAACTGCGGGCTCTTCGTAAGGCAAATAATGGTGTTCGCTGATCATGATGGCCCGGACCTGCTCTGCGTTTGCACACCCCCAATTAGACCTTCGGGCTGAGGCCCAATTGTTCGATAGCCAACAGAGCTGCAGAGTTGTTAGCTAGCTTCTTGACCCGGATTGCCGTGCCAGAAAAACCACTTGCACAAACAGACGGCGTTCATGAGATGCCGATCATGCAGCTGATTTCTCGGTTTAAATCTCAACCCGCTCTGCTTCAGTTGGACTTGCGGCACTCCTGCGTGCTGATTATCGCCCTCCCGATGGGTCAATTTGGGATGCAAATCAGCACTTCAACTTTGGGGTCAAACAGAGCCCGACTCTGTTCTGGTTGTCCGCCCGACTGAAGGCTCCGCCACGGCTTTACTTCCGAAAGCGAGGGCTAACGTCGTTGAAGGATTCAGACTATCAACCATTGAGCTCGGTATCAGAATGGTTGTGCCGCGTTCTTTCGTTGTTTCGTAAATAATGTTCATCGCCCGCAATTGGAGAGCTGCCGGATGCCCGGCGTATATGTCTGCGGCCTCGACAAATTTTCCAGCGATTGCAGCTTCGGCAGACCCAAGAATCACTCTCGCCTGCTTTTCGCGTTCAGCCTGCGCTTGTCGTGACATTGCATCCTGCAGTGCTACCGGAATGGCAACGTCACGAATTTCCACCGAACTGACCGAGATTCCCCAGGGCGCTGTTTTTGTTCCAATTTCGTTCTTTAATTGCAAATCCGCCTCCTTGCGATCGGATAGCAGTGAGGCCAGTATCGAAGAACCGATCATTTCCCGCAGCGAGGTCTGCGCTACCCGATCAATGGCCTCTCGGTAATTGGTAATGGCCAATGCCGCTTTTTCTGCATCGTGAACGTGCCAGAAGATGATCGCGTCGACGTTTACTGGAACGGTATCTTTCGTCAATGCTTGCTCGGCGTTGAAAGCCGTGGTTTGTATACGAACATCGACGATGGCTACTACTTTGTCCAGTATCGGGATAATTGCAAACAGCCCTGGCCCTTTGACGCTCTGCAACTTGCCCAGCCTCAGAATGACAAATTTTTGCCATACATTGGCCACCTTAAGAGAGGCCCCAACGACGAGTGCGACAGCAAAAATTGGCAAAGCCAGGTAAAGGTTGACCCAATCTCCGACGGCTAGGCCCATAAGGACAAGCAGAGCCACCAGAAATATAGTGATTAGATTCATGATCGTTGCTCCTTGCACACGAGCTTCTGGTGCGCAGCGCCATGTATTCTGGTCGACCGACACCATGTTCTCGTCTACGACGTTTGGTCTGGTGGCTTAACCGGCAGCAGTACCGTCAGGCACGAGGCACTTCTGCTTACCCTGCCGCCAACCCGTGGTGAACCTGAATTTGTCCAACACCTGCTGGTTCTACAGTGCTCCTTTATTGACCGCCTCATCAGAGTTTCGGTCTGGCTCAACCTGGCTCGAAACTCAAAATCAGATGCCATTCAGATCAAAATCAGACGCCATTAAGATATTTCTATCTGAGACAGAAGTAGCCAATGTGCGCCTTTCTCGTCCCTCAATCTGTGCGTTGGCACACCCATGGCTTCTGCGACTTTGATCTCCTCCCGCAAAACCGTAGCAGCGAAAATCAGGGATTTCTGGCAAATTTGATGCCTTCACGGGCGTTCGTCTGCCACGTTACAACGCATCCTCAAGCTTTAAGGGCCACACACAGCACGATGGCCATGTACGCTGCCAGACCTAGCACGGAACAAAGACCGATCAAAAGCAGGATGGCCATGTTGGGAAACAGGTCACGCAGCCAGTTTGATCTGAAGATGTACATGTTCAGCCAGTTGCGCAGGCGAATGAGGACAACGCAATGCCCTATTCGAATCGGTGTATGGCCAAGGGAAAAGATAATCGGGTCAGACATCATTCAGCCTGCCTCGATAATGACCTTCAGTGCGCCGGTCGTTGCGGCCTGCCCAAAAGTCTCATACGCCTCAATGATCTGATCGAGTTTGAAGTGATGTGTAACTAGTTGTTTGGCGTTGATTTTGCGCGACTGAACCGTCCGGAGCAACATCGGGGTGCTGGAGGTATCCACCAGGCGCGTGGTGATGGAGATATTGCGACTCCACAGCAATTCAAGATGCAAATCGACCTTTACGCCATGAACACCAATATTGGCGATGGTGCCTCCTGGCGCGATGATTTGTTCGCACAATGCAAAAGTGGCAGGAATACCCACCGCTTCGATGGCCGCATCCACCCCACGGCCACCCGTTTGTCGCATGATCTTTTCGACTGCGTTGCCATCTGCACTGTTTATCACCGACGTTGCACCAAACCGGTTTGCGACCTCCAGCCGCTTATCGTCCAGGTCGATCATGATGATTTCTGCTGGCGAGTAGAACTGCGCAGTGAGCAATGTGGCAAGCCCGATCGGTCCAGCCCCCACAATAGCCACGGAGCTACCCGGCTGTACCTTGCCATTGAGTACCCCGCACTCAAATCCAGTGGGCAAAATGTCGCTCAGCATCACTAGCGCCTCTTCGTCAGCACCCTCCGGAATCGGGTACAAACTGTTGTCCGCATGGGGAACCCTCACAAACTCGGCCTGTGTGCCATCGATGGTATTGCCCAGAATCCAGCCACCGCTGGTGCAATGAGAGAACATCTGCTTGCGGCAATAATCACATTTGCCACATGCACTGATGCAGGAGATCAATACCCGGTCACCTGGTTTGAACGAGCTGACCCCGTGCCCCACGGATTCAACAACACCAACGCCTTCATGCCCGAGAATGCGCCCTGGCTTACATGTTGGGACATCCCCTTTAAGGATATGCAGATCGGTGCCGCAAATGGTGGTTTTAGTGATTTTGACAATGGCGTCTGTGGAGGCAATTACTTCCGGCTTGGGCCGGTCCTCCAAGCCCTTTGACAGCTGGCCTTTATAGACGAAAGCTTTCATCGGTAATGTCCTTTTACGCTTCGAACTGCCCAAGACGTGGAGCAATACCAGGGGTATCCACCACCTGTAACTCAAGATCGTTGATAAGCCGTAGAGCAATCAGTGACGCACAAGAAACATGACCATAGTGCCAATCACTTGAGAGGAACCTGCCACAGAGATGGCAATTACAGCTCCGACTCGCTAGTCGTCGTTTTCAACTAAACCGCAGATGCGCCGGAAACAATTTCCATCAACTCAGTCGTGATCGCACTCTGGCGCGTCTTGTTGTACAGCAGTTGCAGGTTGCCGATCACCTTGTCGGCGTTGTCGGTTGCAGCCTTCATGGCCACCATGCGCGCAGCCATCTCGGATGCGATGTTCTCAGCTACAGCCTGAAAAATCAGCGCTTCAACGTAGCGGTTCATCAACTCGTCAATGACGGTCTTTGCATCCGGCTCGTACAGGTATTCCCAGTTGTACTTGTGTTCAGGCTGGCCAAAGGCCTCGCCCGACAACGGCAACAACTGTTCTACCGTCGGCTCTTGCTTCATGGTGTTGACGAACTTGGTGTACACCAGATGGACTTCATCCACTTCACCCGCGACAAACGCATCCACCATCACCTTGATCGGACCGATCAAGGCTTCCAGGTGAGGCGTATCGCCCAGGGCAACTGCAGAAGAAATCACCTTGGCGCCGTTGCGGCTCATGAAAGCCATGCCCTTGTTACCGATCGCAGTAACAGAGGCTTCGGCGCCATTCTGGTGAAACTCTTTCATCTTGTTGACGGCCAAGCGCAGCACGTTGGTATTCAAACCACCGCACAGGCCCTTGTCCGACGTAACCACGATCAGGCCAACCCGTTTAACGCTTTCGCGCTTCTGGAGGTACGGATGCGGGTAATCCACAAATGCTTGCGAAAGATTGGCCGCAACTGCGCGGATCTTGTCGCCATAAGGACGGGCCGAACGCATGCGTTCTTGCGCCTTGCGCATCTTGGATGTCGCGACCATTTCCATAGCGCGGGTGATCTTCTGCGTGTTTTTTACGCTTTTGATCTTGGTGCGCAGTTCCTTGATGCTGGACATTCCTGACTCCCCGTGGCGACTTGCCAATCGACCCGTCAGTTGATGCGATTAGTGAGGCTTGCCCCAATCCGAAATGAACCAGACCGCAAACCCATGCTTCCGGGTTGCCGCAGATGCCTTGCGTGTCCGGTACCGGGAACAGGGCGAACATGTGCAGCGCACATACAACGTGACGAAGGTTTTCAGAATGTTTGTTGGACTGCTCTCGATGGTGGATAACGTCCGTGTAAAACAGCGCTGCGTTCTACATCGATCCCGCTTCTGGGTTCAATTTCAAGATGCTCGGCCTCAGCCGCCTCTTTGGTCAGGAAGCCTTCTGAAAGGACATGTTGGCAGGTGTTGATGTCCCAGAAACGGATTCTGTAGACAGTGATTGTCGTTGCCATAATTACCCCCAATGTTTCCTCCCTCAATGCAATGGGGGTGGTTTTTTGCTCCAGCCTGGTCAAACTGGCTTCATGTGAGTCGTTTGGTCCGCGATGGGCGGAATGAAATCAACAGCATTGGCTGACTCCGCTCCCTGAGCAAACAGCCGAGCCCGGAAAAACATGCGCTGGGCAGGCGAAATGCGCTTATTGAGCAAGGTCGGTGAAAAAGTTGAGAAACCCATCGCTACAGGGAAAATGGTCATCATGGTCCTGGTCCTATTTCAGGTTACGTGGGAAAAAACAGGATTTTATTGGATGGTGAAACCCGGGTTCGTGCATGTGGCTGGCTGGAGTAACCGACGATTTGCAAATGTTGCTTGTACGCATTGCCACAAGCTGACCTCCTGAGCTTCTTCATACGGACCTCACGGCGTATTTCCTGCGGGGCAGCCGCCATAGCCATTGCCAACAATGTCAGGTTGTTCATGATATTTACCTCCGCCCCTACTTAGGCAGGTCCACCCGGATTGCCTGAAAGTATTTTTTGCTTCGGCAACCTTCAGGTCTGTTCGGTAGCACACGAAGTCCAAGACTACTGAAAGCCGGGTTCGCCAGCTGCGGCCGCTTCGTTCGCCTTCCATTTCATGGGCATCCCCACCCGCTCTATGAGTGGTCAGTGCGTTTTCAAACCAGCAGATCGAGTGACTGACAAGGCGAAATCCTCCGAGCGGAGTTTTAGCGCCTTCCTTACCAGCAATTTGTTTTGGCGAACAGACTGCCCTTCAACTCGAAGATGCATTCCGTAGCTTCTCACAGCCTTCTTAAAGGGTGCACTGTTGTGCAGCAAAGAAAAAAGCGCGGGCAAGCCGCGCCTTCAGGGACGAGAGTCAGGATCGGTCTAACCCGGTAGAGCCGCAAGCATTAACCACGGCCGCGGATATTTGACGCCTGCAGGCCTTTCTGCCCTTGGGTTACTTCAAACTGCACGCGCTGACTCTCGCTCAGCGTCTTGAAGCCGCTGCTCTGTATTTCTTTAAAGTGCGCGAAAAGATCCTTGCCACCATCATCGGGAGTGATGAAGCCGAATCCCTTGCTATCGTTAAACCACTTCACGGTACCTGTTTGAGTTGTCATGTCGAATTCCTTTCGAAGTTATCAGGCGCAAAATTGCACCCTGCGAATAAACGCCAAGAATATCTTCAAGGGGGAGTTCGACTCGAAAACCAGAAAAACATGTGAACGAGGGGAAAGACCTAAGAGCGGACGGTCTGGTGCATATCAGCCAGACCACCGTATCCCCTAACACAGCGCATGTCCATCTATATTTTGAGGCCACGGCCGCACTAGTGCATTGATTGCAGGTGTCATTTGATAAACGGTGGACGGCCCCGACTTCGTCAGACAACTGCCGGCCTCGACGGATGGTACAAGGGCCTCCGGAGTGATGCAGTCCAGGACCCCGGGACAATGACGGATACACGTTCCAAAGCGGACATTCAGCGCTGATAGTCGGTAAGACCGCTTTGGCCGATTTGCAGCCAGCCATGGAGGCAATCACCGCCATGAATGAAGGCATTTGGATCTGGACAGCACACTGCAGGAATGAACTGCCTGGGCCCCGAGAGCGGGCACCTTGGTTTTTTGTACTGGTTTAGGGGTAGTTGCTCAAAGAAGTCGGCACCCGGGAAGAGACTACGAGGGCGGTCACAGTTGAGATATCAACTTTAATTGTCAACATCAACAATTAAAGTTGATATCTCATTTTAAGAAAAAACAAGGGTTCCAAGTGGAGCCCTTGTTTTTTTGCCTTGCGGAAACCACACGCAGATGCAGATTCCGATCTGCCGCTTGGTTGATCCAGGTTAACGCTGTCGGTTCTGGCTGTGGCGCCGGAGTTTCCCCATGGCCGGCAGCAATTCAGCCGAAGCGGTCATTGGGGCCAACGTGCCAAATTGGCCAGTGCCTGCCCCCAGGGGCCTCCGTGCGAAGCCAAACGGATGGGATGCTGAATCGGGCTACTACCCCGACGTCGTCGGCGATGGGGCCATTCATGCGTAGCTGAACGGTCACCACAGCGGCGCCGAAATATTGGCCGGGCATTGGGTCTTTTACGAAGAATGCAACACGCTGACGGTTATAAGATGCACAACACCGACTAGCGCTTTAACATCCGCCCCACCTCCCCAAGTGATGCGATTGTCATGAAACTTCCCTCGTATTTTCTCGCTGGCGTAATGGTGCTGGCATTGACTGGCTGCGTGCTTGATTCCAGTGATCCCGCACCCGCTGCGGCCAGCTCGGCGGCGGAGCCGGCCAGCACCCCTACACCGACGCCGACGCCGACGCCAACACCGGTAGTGACGACTTACACGATTGGTGGTTCGGTGTCTGGTTTGAGCAGTGGCACGCTGGTGCTGAAAAATAACGGGACGGATGACTTGACCGTGACGGCGAGCGGCGCTTTCAAGTTCGCCAATGGTGTCACGCTTAATGGGAGTTATCAGGTCACGGTGGGTACACAACCGGGCGGCCTGATTTGTACGGTCAGCGGGGGGAGTGGCACCAATGTCGTCACGGATATCACGAGCGTCTCAGTCGTGTGTGGTCAGACAGTGCAGATTGCCCCAAGTACCGCCTTCCCGTCCCTCGGGAGCGTCGCCGTGGCGAGCGATGGCACCGTTTACACCTGCAAGGCATTCGATTCGACCATCTACAGAATCCCGCCCGGTGCAGCAACGGCCACCATCATTGCCGCGGGTTCCGGTATTACCTCGTGCGCAAGTATGAACCTGGACGCCAGCGACAATCTGTATATCGCAGATGACCACAACCGCGTGATCTGGAAAATTGCTGCCGGAGCAAATACAGCAACTGCGCTCGCGCTCACGTCGCCCACATTCACGGCACCAACAGGTGTCGCCGTGGATGCGGCGGGGACGATGTACGTGGCGGATACAAGCACGCACAGTATTTACAAGTTTGTGGCGGGGTCTTCGACCGGCACGCTGTTGATCAATTCACTCCTGGCCCCGACATTCCTGAGCGTGGATGCTAGCGGGAATTTGTATGTATCAACCGGAACTGCGTTGGGCATTTTTAAAATTCCTGCCGGCAGTTCAACCGCCACGCTGGTGCCCGGCTCAAGCGGCCTTCAAGCCTGGCAAACGGCCGTGGATGCACATGGCAACCTGTTTGCGGCCGGCTTTTCTGACAACGCGCTCTACAAGTTTGCCGCAGGCGGATCGTCTGCCAGCGTTATTCCAACAGGGTCGATTACGGTGGGACTTGCTGAGGGCATTGCGGTAGATGCGGCGGGCAATGTGTACTTTGCCGCAGAAAGTCCGAATCAACTCTACGAGATTGCGGCCCCCTGAAGCACGGGGGTTTGATCATCTCCTGCCCGTCTGACTGAGTGGTCTGGCGGGAGATGATCTGCCGATGCTTCTACACAGGCTGGCGACAAGGCGGCCAAAGCTGGCATAACGACTCATTGCGGTTACACCCATCCTCACCCCTTGCCTCCAGGCCCTGGCTTGAGTTGCTGGCCTGCCTGTGGGCTTGGGTGATCCTCAGCGTCCGCCCCGTAGCCCCTGGGCATAAAGCGGCATGTCTGCCTAAGATAATTCATTGCCTTTGGCGACCTCGCATCCGTCGAGGCGCTTGTCTTTTTTGCAATGGACCGACCAGGGAGACCGCAGTGGATCGACGCAATTTTTTGCTGGCGAGTGCAGCAACGGCAGTAGCAAGCACGGTGACCCTTTCTACCAGCGAGGCATTGGCCGATACCGAACCCGTCAAACTGACCGGCGTGGCGGGCGGCAAAGGCGAACCACTGGGTGGCCAGCCGCCTGCGGGTGCCAAAACCTCAATCAAGGATTTCGATTACGAGGTCAAATACCACCGCGCCTTTGAAGCCGTTCTGTGGAACATGCCTGCGATTGCCATTTACAGTTTCCGGCGCGCAGCATTCGATGAACTGGGCCTGAAAGACAACGACATCATCACCTATCCGCATACGCCAAGGGTCGGGGTGAGGTTTATCGAAATCAAAGTCGATTCCACCGACGTCCGGGGTTTTGAAAATATCAACGCCGATGCCATGCGTGCGAATAAACCATGCGGTTCCGGGTATGGCACGAAAACCGCGCAATTCTCTCATGAGAATATCGTCTGCCCTCTGCAAGCAAAAGCTCCGCATGATGAGTTCTTTTGCCCACGCCATTTGAGCGTACCAGAGAGGAATGGCTGCTTTTATCGGATTAGTGTCCATGCATTCAGTAGTGCATAACGTAAAGCTTATCTGCAGACTCCGCCGCCTATCCTGCCAAGAATCGACGGCGCCCCTTGGCTGCCTGTTCTACGGAACGAAACTCAGTGACTAACCACGGCGGCCGTTATCGTTATTACGCGGGGCCGACTGTTTTTCGGCCTCATGCCGATTGGCTGCTTCTGGCCCACAGCGGCCAATTTAGCACATTGGCCTGAAAGTCCGCTCAGGCCGATTTGCCGCCGGGGGATCGCTAGCGGCTCATCGGCCAGAGCGGAAGTTGGCGCGTACGGCAGCGAAAGTCTACTTTGGCCAGGCAATTGGCCATCCTGCACATTGAAAACCAGCGCGATCCATGGAGGCCGAATCGCAGCATACTCAAATTCGGGGTGACGTCGACCAGGCCTTGCGTGCTTTCACGAATAATGCGACACGCTGACGTCCTTAAGGTGCGCAACTGCAGGGAGCACCTTAACATTCGCTCACTTTCCCCCCTTTTTTGCGAATGTCATGAACTGGTCCCCGTATCTTCTCGCTGGCGTAATGGTGATTGCACTGACTGGCTGCGTGCTTGACTCCAGTGATTCATCACCGGTTGCGACCAAGGCCACCGCAGAGCCGACGCCAGTGAGTACGCCGACCCCCGTGACGACACCCACGCCCACGCCAGTCGTCACCACCTATACCGTTGGCGGCACGGTGTCTGGTTTGACCAGTGGCACGCTGGTTCTGAAAAACAACGGTACGGATACCTTCACCGTAACCGCCAACGGCGCATTCACGTTTACTAACGGGATCACCCAGGGTGCAAGTTATAACGTCACTGTCGGCACCCAACCAGCAGGTCTGATCTGCTCGGTCAGCGGCGGGAGCGGTGCCAATGTGGTGGCGGATGTCACCACGGTCGCGGTCAGTTGTTCTCAGGTGGTCCGGCTTGCCCCTTCAACCACTTTTTCCGGGCTTGCCAGCGTGGTGGTGGATGGCAGCGGTAACGTGTACACCTGCGAATTTTTCGGCGGGCATGTTTATAAAATTGCGCCGGGCGCTGCCACCGCGACCCCGGTTGTGCCAGGCACGACATTTGGCTATTGCGCGAGCCTGGCACTGGATTCAGGCGGCAATCTTTATGTGGCGGATACTCACAACAATGTGATCTGGAAAATTGCGCCAGGCGCCAATACGGCAACCACACTGACAATTAATCAGACATTCAGTGCGCTCACCGGCGTGGCTGTCGATGCCTCAGGCAATGTGTATGTGACGGATGAAAATACCGCCAGCATTTACAAAGTCGCTCCGGGTAGCTCTACGGCAACCCTGATCACCAATGCGATCCTCGGTCCGGCATTCCTCGCCGTGGACCCGGCGGGTAATCTGTATGTGACCAACCTTGCTGCCGGCGTTTATATCATCCCTGCAGGAAGTACAACGGTGAGCCTGGTCCCAGGATCCAGCTCGATTCCGTCCACCTGGCAGGTTGCCGTAGATGCCAATGGCAATCTCTTCGTGACCAGTCCCAACACCTCTACCATTTACAAGCTTGCGGCGGGCGGAGCAGCGGCAACGCCGGTTTCTACCGGCACAGTGTCACTGCGGACCCCTGACGGTATTGCTGTGGATAGCGCAGGCAATGTGTACGTGGCAGATCCGAACGCCACCGGGCTCTATGAAATCGCCGCGCCCTGAATCGCCCTGGAGTTTCTGGATACCAGAAGGGGCGCGAACTGGCGGATAGCGGCCACGCATCAAATGAGTGGTCGAGCTTCTGTTTCGGCCGATTTGCTGCCAGTCCCCAAATACCACAGGCAGGTCATCGGCCCAAGCGGTCTTACCGCCAGCTCTGCGTGCCTTCTGTTAGCGCTTGCATGCGCCACTGCTCAGGTACTCGGACGGCGTTAGTCCCGGGTCTTGAAACAGCCTCGAACCTGAGGCTGGCATTGGGCTACGGGGCTTGGGACGATTCACAAGTTTGACTTACGGCGGCTTCGAATTTGCCTGAATACCGAAATATCTGTCCCAACAGCGGATGAGTCAGCCGGAAGTCCATCACGAACTGTTTTTCGTTTACGGCCACTTCAACAATATCGGTGTGACCCAAGGCCAGCCATTCAGGAATCGGTAGCAGCAGCGGCCCCAGTTTCACCACAAATTTGACGCCCTGATAATGCAACTGGCTGTCATGGACACGAACCTTCATTTGCAGCCCAAGTAGGGGGTTCACAAACTCGACAAGTTGATTCGGGCCTTTTGCGATCCAGAAACTGTTGAAGCGGACCAGTCGGCCATCTGGGTACTTGATCGTCCGCCGCCAGTACTGACGCTCACCGGCAAAGTCCTTCTCCACAGTGGTAGACAAATTTTCACCACGCCGGTTAATCAGCGCGCCAAAGACATGCAGAACGCTCAGGTACCACTGCATAAACCGTGGGTATTCGATATTCATATGGCCGATATCTGTGGTTTTGCCGGAACGATAATGGGCTTGCAAGGCGGGCGGCAGTTTAGCCCAGTCGTCACCAAGTGCTTGTTGCATCAAACTTTTCATAGTTGTGCTCCCGGGATATGTTTAAACACCATCAGTGCTACAACCAATACCATTGATATAAACGCAGGTACGCCCAGCCAAAACCACCACCGTGCCAGTTGCCAATAGTGCTGGGGTAGCCCGGTCTGCCTGGCCAGGGCGACGTCAGCCATCTGTTTCATCCGGATTTGTAACCACACTACGGGCAACCAGCATGCACCAGCCAGGGCATAGAGGCTCAAGCTTGCTGCCACCCAGGGTGTGGTCAGTGGCAAGCCGAACAGATGAACCATCCACAAGCCGCTCAAGGGCTGGAAGATCACAGTGGGGGTGGTGAATATCCAGTCCGCCAGCACCACATGCCGATTGGTCACCGCGATATGTGCCACGACGCCACTGCGATCCGCCATCCATTTGTAAAATGCGCTGCCAAGGCCGGTACCAAATAGCAATACCATGCTGAGAATGTGCAAAGTCTTGATCAAGGTGAAGCTCATGATTGGCCCCTTTTTAATGTGGCGTCGGAGAAAAACAGGTCTGGTTCTACCACCAAGGGCATGCGGCCGAGGAACCGGGCGAAAGCCTCGATATCGCATTGATAGCCAGCTTGCAGCATGCGCAGATTGTCTGGTTGCAACATTGGGCTGATGGGGCGCCCCAGGCGGGTGCCCGCCATGGCCAGGGCGAACGGGATGCTCACGAAGCGGCCCGGAGCCAGGCCTTGGGCTTTGCGCATCAAGTCCAGCCAGTGGATAAAACTGAAGATTTGGCTGCCCGCAACATCCAGGGTGAGCCGGGTTTGAGGGGCACTGATACTTTGCAAAACTGCTGCGACCACGTCGCTGATATGCACTGGCTGCAACGGTTGCTGGCCCCCGGCAATCACAGGAATCAGCGGCAGGCGCGCCAGGCGTAGCAGCAGATCTGCGCTGGTTCCACCCCGGCCATAGATCAGTGACGGTCGCAGTACAAACCAGTCCAGATCAAGGCTACGCAAATGGTCGTCTGCATCGCGCTTACTGCGGTGATATGCAGAAAAAGCGGCGTTATCAGCACCCAACGCGGAAATCTGCACTACCCGGCGAACCCCCACTTGGGCACATGCGGTGAACAAGGCAGATGGGGCGATGGTATGCAGGGTGTTGAAGCACTGTGAACCGCGCGGGCCAATGATCCCCACACAGTTGACCACTGCACCGACGCCATCAAGGTATGGCAGCCAACACGCTGGTGCCTGCATTTGCGCGAAATCTACCCCGTGGCGGCGTGATACCGGCACCACCTCATGCCCCTGTGTAGTCAGCGCCGCCGAAATATTGCGGCCAATAAAGCCGCTGGCTCCGGTAAGTAGCACTTTCATGGGGCACTCCCGGGCTGTTTGGGGAGAACCACAAACTGGGCCAGCCGTTTGCCGATGGCATACAGTCCCAGCAGCAACCCGCCGAGGGTGGCTATCAGGGCAAGGCGCAAGCTATCAAGCGGGTCATTAAAGTGCGTGGTCAAATCGACGATCAGCACCAGCAGCAAGGGCGTGATCATCAGCATCACTTTGGTGTCGGTCAGCCAGAACGTGGCAGCGTGTTCATCCGGGCAGGTCCGGTTGAGTACTTTGTCCAGCGGGACACAGAGCGCCCACAAGATAGCCAGGCAGGCCACCATGCTGACAAGAAACCTGGCAAGTAACAGAAGAACGGGGGTCATTTAGGGCTCCGCATCAGAACCAGTAACTGGAGCCCCCAGTTTGCGCATGCCTTAACCGAAACACTTCCTGTCTGATCGAAACGGAATACTTTTTTGCTCCGGAAAGATCATTCCGAAGTTTTCCCATACCCTGCGGATCACAGGTTAGCGGGCAGTAAGGGCCAACTTGCGATATTGCCCCGGCGTCATTCCTTCGATTTCCCGGAATGCCTCGTAGAAGTTCGATTGCGCGGTAAAACCAACGCTAAGGCCCACGGACAGGACAGAAGCAGATGGCTCGTTGGACAGCATGGTTCTGGCGGCGGCAATACGTTGCTCGCGCAAATAGCGCGAAAAGCTTTTACCCAGCCTGGTGTTCATCAGTTCAGAAAGCTGGTGGCTGCTGAGTGCCAGATGCTGTGCCAGCGCTGGCAGACTCAGATCTGCATCCGTATATATCTGATCAACCCGCATCAAGTGCTCCAGCCTGGACAACATCGCTGCGCAATCCACATTACTTAACGTCGAGCTGGCGTAGGCAGCCTGGACGGTTTCAGACACCTCTGCGGACAGGTTGGGACGTAAATCAAGCGTGATCTGGACCAGAAAGAACGCCAAGCCTATGGCGATCCCGTACAGGCTGTAAAACAATTTGTCAGGCAGGGCGGTTTGCACCAGACCCAGTAACGATACGCCAAGGGCGATGGCGAAGACGGTCCCTAACAACAACATTTCCAGACGAAAACGGGTTCGCTCAAGTCGCAATTGATAAAGACTGTATGCCAGCCACAACAAATAACCGGCACCCAAAACAAATGCCAGTGGTAACGCAATGTCAGTTCCAATGCAATCACCCCAACTTCCGCTCAGGCCGATGAACCACCAATGTTGTTCATCGGTGGCGGTAAATCGGCCGAAGCAGACTTGGCTATCCGGAGAACTGCATCTGCACCCGCGCCAAAGCGCAAGAGTCGCCCAGCAATAGCCAACGCCCATAACTTGATGTTCATAAAACAGGCAGCAGCCAAACCTCAGAACGGCACAGTTGGGGGAATCGTGATCCGCGATAGTGATGGTGTTCGGTAGCAAGAGGATCGCAGGGGGCGGGTGGCGCATCTGTATACATCCGCCTGCAAATCACGCCCCACGTGGCCGTTTGTAGCGGTTGTAACCCCACAGATATTGGGTAGGCGCGCAGGCAATCAGTTGTTCGATCTGATTGTTAAGATGCGCTGCGGCGGCTTGGCGGTCTGTAGACAATGGCTCTGCCAGCACTTTCAGATGGATATGATATGCGCACGATGCCGCAAGGCGTTCTGCAAACACCATCACGATGGGTGCGCCGCTGATGGCCTGCAGACGCTGCACCAGGTTCATGGTGTACGCCGGTTTACCAAAGAAGGGCGCCCAGTCGCCTTCGCCGCCGCCGGGACATTGGTCCGGCAGAATGCCAATGGTTTCACCGCGCTTGAGCGCTTTGACCAGCATGCGTACGCCACGCGGGGTGGCCGGGGCCATGGCCAGGTTGGGGCGACTGCGCATGCGTTCAATCCAGTCACGCAGCCAGGGCTGGTGCGGCGGTTTGAACAACACGGTAGAGGGCGAATACTGTGCAAACAACGGCCCCAGCAATTCAAACCCGCCCAGATGCGGCGACAGAAGAATGAGGCCCTTCCCCTGGGCCAGCAGCGCATCCGTGGTTTCGTGGAAATTGGCTGGCGAAATATCCAGTCGTGACATCGGGTTTTCGCGCATCCAGAAATAGGGCATTTCCAGCACCATGCGCCCGGCGGCGCGGCTGGCTTCACGCAATTGGATGGAAGACGAATCCGGATAGGCTTGCAGATAATTTTGCTGCAACCGAGTGCCGTAGCGCCCCGGTAAACGGGCTGCGCTGGCGCCCAGCAAAGCGCCAAGTGCTTGCGCCCAGGACAGTGGGAGCAAGGAAAGCAGCCAGAAAATGGCGGTCATGGAAATCCCGGCAAGAAGACGTTAAGGAGTGGCGTGTGTCGGGAAGAAACAGGAAGGGCAGTCCCGGTTTCAGCAGAGCGTTCATGGGCCATTTTGGGGCACCCGCACCACTCTACCGGGTAAGTCACAAGGCGATAAGCGCAGCGTTATTGCGTGGGTGTAATACAGACATGCAGAGGACCCGTGCTGGCAGATGATCTGCCTCAGGTTTTTGATTTATTGAGATAAATGGGAGCGAATGCATCACTTTGGGGGGCTGGACTGAGTTGGCAATCCAGCCGTTGTGGATGCAAAAATCAGCAAAGCAACCAGGCCGCATCTGGGCCGGAGCACCCTTGAGCTCAAACATGCTGAGTGTCTTCTTCTTCGGGCCTGTAATGACCGCGTCGTGTCGATAACGGACGTCCCTGCTTGTGTTGTAGAAAGCCCGTCAGGCCGATTTGCAGTCAGCCATCAAGGCAATCATGGCCAAAAGAATTCAGCCCCCAAAAAGAGACTATCCGCAAACTGGCGCTGGAATTAAAGGAGAGTTGCGCCATCGTCGCTGAGCTGCACAGGCAACTCTGAAATTTGTGGACGGGGTAGGGGAGTCATCAAACGGGTCTCATCGACTGGAGCATGTCATGTCAAAATCGGTGTCCAGATCTGTCTTCAAAGCGAAAGCGCTCGCATTTTTTCGTCAGATCGAGGTGACAGGTGAGCCGGTTGTGGTGATCAGCCCCGGTAGGCCCAGCCTTGAAGTGCGCCTTTATCGCTCCGGCGACCAGCACCCCTTTGACCAGTTGCGCGCTTCGTTACTTCGCCATGCCAGCCCTTTGGATGCGGCGGCCGAGGGCGACTGGGACCTCATCAATTAACCGAAGAACGGTGACGCTACACCATCTAGTCTTCGGCTCCCTCTGGCGCAGCATCAACGCATGTGCCCAAATCGCAAACACGGCTAGATCAGTCTTTCGATGTCCGTCTATGTCGTACATCACACCAACTCAGTATCTTCCTTGTCAAACGTGTTTCCCCGCAATACGCCGGAGACAACACCTTAATCTGGTCCGGTATCCGGAAGGCGTCAGGCCCGGATGTTTGGGTATCCATGTTTTCCGGATCAGCTCATGCTTGTTCTCACTGATTTACAGCGACTATTTTGAAAAGGCGGACCAGGGTAGTCAATTTTGCTGCGTCGACGACAGAAAGCTTCAAACAGGAAGTCAGCTCACGGTGTGCAAGCAACCCGTCGCTGGCGGGGCGCTTGGGGCGGTTCAAGCGCATATTTCCCCAAATATTCCGGTAGCTGATCGGAAAGTCTTGCCAAGGCTATTTGCGGTGGCTGGCACCGTACTATAACAATGGATAGAACAGTATCTACTTGATGTCGTGGATAGCAAAAAACGCACGTGATCTGGCTAACTGCAGTTTTGAGCTGTGTCTTACAACAGGATGACGCAGGAGAGATATGAGTGATTCTTTCTCAGGTGCACGTATAGTCATTGCGGATGACCACCCCATCATCCTGCAGGCTATTTCAAGCAGCTTTGAAGACAGGCCTGGCTTTTCCGTGATCGGTAAAGCACGTGATGGCCTGGAATTGATCGGTTTGCTTGAAAAAGAGCGAGTGGATCTGATTGTGACCGACCTGGTTATGGAGGCTGAAGAACATACCGATTTTGATGGTCTGCGCCTCGTTAACAAGCTGCGGCGAACCTGGCCCGATGTGCCTGTGGTGGTGTTTACCCAAATGATGTCGGGCAGCATGTTTCACGAGCTGACCAAATTGGGTGTCGCGGCCATTGTCAGTAAAGAGGAGCTGACGCAGGAACTGGCATCTACTTGCGAGCGCGTCCTCACAGGTAACGTGATGAGTACGGGGGAAATTCTGCTCTCCCCGCGGATACAGATGCGCCTGGCCAAAGAAGGGTCAACCGCCCGCGATCTGGGGCGCAATCAGCCCTTGTCGCCCAAGGAACTGGAAGTGGTGCGATTGTTTGCGCAAGGCATGTCCGTGACGGAAATTTCCCGGACACTGAACCGGTCCGTGCCGACCATTGCCACGCAGAAGCGCTCGGCAATGCGCAAGTTGCACGTGGAAAATCATGTTGGACTGATCAAATACGCGGCGGAAGCGGGTTTGATCTGATGGACACGTTTTTTTCCAGCTCCGCAGCCTCGCCGTTGCAGACCCTATCGGTACTGGAAGACAACCTGAAACGCGAAAGACGGGCCTTTTCCTTCGTCGTCGGGCTATTGGCTTTCAGCATCATCTGCATTGCATGGGTCGTTGTGTTTGCGTTCATGGAAGGTGCAAGCCGGCGTGAGCAGGAAAGCATCCAGGTGCTCATGCATAACGTCAGTACGACGCTTGCATTGCGTCAGAGCATGTTAACCGTAGCGCATTTGCAGAGCGGGCAGACGCATGCCGAATCCGGGGCATCCGAGGTTAAAGCACCTGCGTCTCTTCTGTGTACCCGGCACGGGCAAGGTCCGGATCAGGTTTACCTGCATGATGCTTGTGACCAGTCAGTGCGATTGATCTCAAAGAACAACCTGCCCCCCGCCATTGAGTTTGCGCTGTGGGATGGCTCGGTATCTTATGGGGCGGGTTTCTGGGAGTCCGGCCTCGCTGGCAATGTGTCTCAAAGGTTAAGTGTCCTGGTGAATGCCGCCAGAAATCATCTTGTTTTACAAGGGATTGATCCCTTGAGTGCCGCCCAGACTGACCGGTCTTTCAGATTTCCCGCCCCTGCCGAGCTTGGATTTTCCTCTTACACCACGATTGTGTTTTCTGTGGTCACGCGTGATGGCCAGCCCTATGCGCTGGTGTTTACCAATTTTCCGATCCAGCGCATTTTTTCTGACTCTACAACCACAAAAGTCATTGCTGATATTGCTGTATTTGACGCCCGGAATAATCTGATTGCTGGCGTCATGACCCCGCCGATTCTGTACGTGCAAAAGAACATGCCGCTGGATCAGGAAGCGCATTTTCACTGGAAACTGTGGCATGGGTGGGGCAGTCGCGTGTCGCTGCCGATGGACTTGGGCACGGTTACTTTTGCGCTACCCGGTTCCCGGACTCTGCCCTCTTTGCAAACAGAATTGCTTGCCGTATTTATCGTGGTGGCAGCGTTGTTAGCCGCATTGCTGGCCATGTACCGATACTGGAATCGCCGTTATCTGACCCGAACCTATGAGGAGGCCCGGCGGGGGCTGGAAGGCGAAATTCTTAACCACTTACTGGTGCATGCCACACCGGTGGGTCTTTGCATTGTGCTGCGCAATGATTTCCGGATACTTGCCGCAAACCAGAATGCGCGGGATGTTCTGGGGCTGGATGACAATGCCGCAAGATTACCCCTTGGGCTTTGTGAGGCATTTGAACAGCCTGGAATTACACCCGGCAGTGATACACAAGCGCGTGCTATCAAACAGTTTCAATTCTCCCTGACACGTTCGCGCGAGCTTTCCCCTTTGCATTTGAAAATTTCCTATGCCCCGGCCTCCGTCAATAAAACGGATGTCTTGTTCTGCGCCATTGCAGATATGACTGAGCAACACGAGGCCGAGAATTTGCTCAGGGAAGCCAAAGAAACCACTGAGCAGTCCGCCCGGGCAAGGCTGGGTTTTTTTGCCGCAATGAGCCACGAAATCCGCACGCCCCTTGCATCCCTGATGGGCAATCTGGAACTGGTGGCGCACGGCGCGTTGGTGGCAGAGCAGGAGGCGCGCGTTCTGGCGATGCAGGCTTCGGCGCAAGGGCTATTGCAGGTCGTGAATGATGTGCTGGATTTCTCCAAAATGGATATCGGGGAAATGCGGTTGTCTCCGGAATGGCAGTCGCTGCGGGAAGTCATTGTCCTTATTGCTGCTGCCCATGTGCCGCTTGCGAATCGTCAGGGTTTGCGTTTGTACGTCACCATTGATCGCCACTGCCCGGATCGATTGCTGTTCGATGCCATTCGTGTTTCGCAGATATTGAACAACCTGTTGGGTAATGCCTTTAAATTTACGCCTTCAGGAAAAGTGACGGTACGTGCAGCGTGGGTGGATAACAGGCTGCAACTGACGGTGGCAGATTCAGGGGTGGGGATCCCTGATGCGTTGCGGGCACGGCTATTCCAGCCTTTCACTCAGGGTGAGGGGATGCGCCTGGCACAGGCGAGCGGCACGGGACTAGGCTTGGCCATTTGTGCACGTCTTTGCGCGTTGATGCACGGAGAAGTCAAACTGGAAAGCATAGAAGGGATAGGTTCGCGGGTTGAGGTGACTTTGCCGCTTACCGCTGACGAGTCTTATCCCTTGCCTGAACAACTAAAGGGAAGTCCGGCAATTTATTGCCGGGCGGCTGAGTACCGCGAATGGTTCGATACCCTGTATGACCCGGCAAACGCCACACCCGTCTGGGTGACGCCACACACCACACAAGCAGACCTTGCCGCGTGCGATTACCTGGTGGTGACCGACGAGTTTGTCCCGGAAGACATTGCACGGATATGGCCTGATTCCAGTCGTGTACTGCATGCCACCCAGGGCGGGCCGCTGGTCCCTGCGCCCAAAGAGGACGGCTCGTTGCAGGTGAGTATCTTTAGTATTGCGGGTGTTCAACAAGCCGTGCAAAAGCTCGGATCGCCTGATGGAACAACTGAAACGGCGGCAATCGATGCGGAGCCGGATCAAACGGAGGTGCCTGATTTCTCGATGGTCACCGTGCTCATCGCAGAGGATAACAAACTGAATCGGGCATTGCTGCGCGATCAACTGCAGACCTTGGGAGCCCACGTTCTGGACGCCGCAGACGGTGAAGAAGCCCTGGCGTTGCTGCAGCGGCTTCATGTTGATCTTGTCCTGACCGATCTGGACATGCCGCGCATGAATGGCATCGAACTGCTTGCGCAAATTCGCAAACATGCCCCAGAGCTACCCGTATATGCGGTCAGTGCCAGTGCCAGTTCGCAAGACATTGAACAAGGGCACCAGCTTGGCTTTACCGACTATTTGACCAAGCCGTTATCGCTCTCTGTATTGCGATCGGTGCTAGTGGCCCGAAGGCCCACTCCGCAGGCATCCGCTGACGCGGATTCTGTGGGCGCTTTGCCATCCCGATTCCCTCATATTCCTGATGCCTACCTCAGCCCTTTTTTGCAGCAGATCGACGAAGACCTGTTGGTGCTGGATACGCTTTCCAGAAGCCGTGATATGCAAGGTCTGGCACGATGGGCGCATAAAATGGTTGGGGGACTCTCCGTCCTGGGGGCGTCCATGCTGCTTGATCAGTGCGAAGAATTGCAGGACCTGTTGCACTGTGAGGCGCCTTGGGAAGACATCGAAGTTTTCACCACCATCATGCACGATGAGTTATCCGCGCTCAAAGACGCCCACGCTGTGCAACCGCACTGAAGCGTGGGCAAGAGGCATGCACATTGCCAGCGGAAAACCTGGCTATTGGCTGCCGAGCGAACGGGCGTTCGGCCATTGGACATAGGGCGGATGCTTTTAGAGCGCCCCCTCCAGGCTGATGGCTAGATGAAAGGCCTTAGGCGAGGCTGAGCGCTACATGGATATTCGCGGGGGTTGCCTTGGAATACAGGCAAGTCTGGTGCGCGGCATCAATGATCGCCTGGGCTACCTTGTATTCCAGCTCGGGCAGACTGACCTTCAGGCGGGCCCCCATAAAGTAGCCGTCCGCAGCATCCTGCAAATCGATCTCGGTATTGATGGCGAAGGCCGGCGGTAGCGACACTTTCATCTTGCGGGCGGCCAGTTGCATCGCGCCCTCAAAGCAGGCCGACCAGCCAGCAGCAAAGAGCTGTTCCGGGCTGGTGTCGGGCTCCTCGGCGCCAGGCGGTGCGAGCAGCACCTGAAAACGACCATCGACGCTGCGGGCAGTGCCGTCACGGCCACCGATCGTCTGGACTTTTGCCGTGTAAATCATCTTGTGCTGTTCCATGGGGCCGATTCCTCGATGCGGTGGTCATCGTGGCGGACTGGCCAGGGCTCGGCCCCGTCACGTGATGCCAGTCTGGGGCGGTATCGTATGGCTCGCACGTTATGTGTTGTGATGAAGTGTTAGCTCGGCCTCGTCCATTTGCTGCAGTAAGGCGCTCGCGGTGACGAGATCCGCCGTCTCAAACCCCTCTTCGAACCGCCCCAGGGTGGCGGCCAGCAGGTCCCGTGCTTCCTCGCGCCGGGTTGGCGCCCACATCCGGGCGAGGTCCGTCGCTGCGCGCAGCGCCCAAGAGAGTGCGCCCTGGTGCTGGCTCAGTGCCAGAGATTCAACAAGGCAAGCCTGTGCTTGCGCAACGTTATCATCCGCAGCACGAAGCAGTACCCAGGCCTTGATCCGCAACAGTTCTGGCAGGTAGTAGAGGTCCCCGTTGGCCTGGACCGCTGCAATGGTGTGCTCGACCAGTTCGAGCGCCTCTCCGATCCTGCCGGCAGCCCCAAGCCCCTCGGTCAGTGCCAGACAGAATCCGGTCGTCAACAACTCGTAGCGCGCTTCATGCAGCTCAACCAGACAACCGCGAATGGCCGCTATGCCTTGCTCAGGGTGCTCACCCCGGCGGATGGCCAGCTCGCCTTTCACGCCCCGGCCAACAGCCAGATAAGGGCCCAGAGAGTGGGCTTGCGCGCAGGCAATAAAGCGATCGATGTCGGCCTCGGCGCGTGCGAGATCACCAGCCCACACAAAGACGGATACCGCCCAGATCAGCGCGATACATAGCGTGACCGGATGATCCAGTTCGCCTGCCTCCTTGACGGTGCGCTCTGCCGTCTGCACGGCCAGACTGGCATGACCCAGTAGCCAAAGCGTGCGGGCCAGCGCGATACCGGCGCGGTTGCGGTGATCAAAGCCGATATAGATTGTGCCCGATAGTTTGGGCTGTACGGGTGTGGCAAGGGCAGCCTCCAGCAGCGCGCGCGCCTTGACCTGGTCGCCGTCCAGATGAAGGCACAGGCCCATCATGGCGTTGGCGGTCGCCAGCGTCATTGGATCGGTACTGCCGGTGGCGACCATCAGGCTGCGTTGTGCTTCGCCCAGCGACACTTTGAAGTCACCGACGCGCTCGTGAAAGATCTGCAGCGCCCCCAGCAACTGGACCTGGCTGGGCGCATCATCCAGGGCCTGCGCAAGGGCCAGGCTCTGTTCCAGCGCAGCGCGTACATCGTCCGAGTTGCCGCGGGTGAACATCAGCGAAAGGCCCAATGCGGCGTACAACTGCATCTCGGCGCGCATGCCACGCGCGGCGGGGCTCAGGACGGAGAGCGCCCGCTCAGCCCAGAAACGGCACTCAATGAGAAGCGACATCGCCAGAAACCCGGGCGCGGCGGCGGCCGCCAGCGCGACGGCGAGATTGACATCGCCCTCAGGCCCGAAACCCCATTGCAATGCGGCGCGAACGTTGGCGATATCGGCAGAAGCACCAGCACCGAGACCGGCTGACGAGACGGTGTTTTCTTCAAGGTGTCGGTGGACGTAGGCAGCATGCCGTCGCGCCAGACCCTCAATCTGTTGATCAGATCTGGACAAGAGGTAGTCTCGCGTACTTTCGAGCAGCCGGTACTGAATGAGCGAGCCCGCAAGATGCACCGCAAGCAGTGACTTTTCCGCCAGGCAGGCCAGCGTATCAACGACATCTTCTTGCGATAGCGAGCCAGCGGGCACGACCTGCCGCGCGGCGGCCAGGGTGAAATCCCCGACGAAGACCGGCAGTTGGCAGAGCACCCGTTTTTCCCGATCGTCCAGCAGGTCATAGCTCCAGTCGAGTGTGGCGCGCAGTGTCTGGTGACGAGGCAATGCATGACGCTGGCCGCGCCATGCCAGTGTCAAACGCTCGTTCAGCAGTGCCGCTGTCTGGTGGAGGCCGTAGCTCGCAACGCGGCGTGCCGCCAGCTCAATCGCCAGGGCCAGACCATCCAGCTTGCGGCAGATGTCCGCAACCACCGGTGCATCCTGATCGCTTACATCCAGCGTCGCACCGCTGGCGCCAGCCCGTTCCACAAAGAGACGCGTGGCCGGGTAAGCCAGGATGGTGTCGGCGGTGATGCCAGGCTGGTCCGGAGGCGTCGCCAGCGGCTCAAGCCGGAAAATCTGCTCGCCGGGCACGCGCAGGGGTTCACGACTGGTGGCCAGGATTTGCACTTGCGCCGTGGCTTGCGCAATACCGCTGGCCAGCCCTGCCGCAGCATCGATCACGTGCTCGCAGTTGTCCAGAATGAGCAGCAGGCGCTTGTCCCGCAGCCAGGCCAGCAGGCTGGGCAGCGGGTCGGCAGAACGGACAGAAAGATGCAGCGCCGCGGCGACGGCGGTGGGGACCAGCGCAGGATCACTCAGTGCGGCGAGGTCGACGAAGACAATCGCGTCCCCCAACCGCTCCCGGCTGTCATGGCCTACTTTGATAGCCACACTGGTCTTGCCGACGCCGCCGGCCCCCACGATGGTAAGAAAGCGGCTGGCAGCAAGGCGCTGCGAAATGGCGGCGACGTCCTGGCTGCGCCCGTACAGTTCGGTCACTTGCACCGGCAAGCTCACATCCAGCCGGTGTGCCGCAATCCGCTCATCTGGCGCCAGCGGGTCGTCGTGGGGCGACAGCTCGGCGACGAAGCTGTAGCCGCGTCCCATCACATTGGAGATATACCGCGCACCATCGACCCCATCGCCCAGTATTTTGCGCAGCAGGGTGATCTGAAATCGCAGGCTCCCTTCGGTCACGACGACGCCGGGCCATGCGCTCGCGATGAGTTCATCTTTTTCGACCACTGAACCGGCCCTTGCGACAAGAACGACCAGCACATCCAGCGCGCGGCCGCCCAGTTGCACAGGGGCACCATTGCGCGTTAATAGCCGCTCGGCCGGGAATAGCTTGAACGGGCCGAAGGAGAGGCACGCACCTCCGTCATAGGGAGAAATCGAGCGGATATGCGTTCTAGCCATGAAGGTTCAATTGAGGGGCGTTCACTGGGGGCGGTTCTGCAAGACGGCCTTTGCGCCGGACGGTGGTCGAATCATCTTTGCATGCGTTGCGCGGTGATCACGTACAACAGAATCCGCAACCCGCACAAAATGGTAGCACCGATGGCGCCTGTGCTGAAATTCTGGCGAGTTTGCTGCCGTCCTGGCCGCACGCAACCGGGCCGCTAAGGCGCATCTGACCCGCGCTAAAATCCCGCCAAGGCGTCTTGCCGGAAAGGGCGAAACTCACCAGACGTCGTCACCCGTTCCGCGTGCCTGGCGCAAATCAGTTTTTTCCAACCGGAGGCTGGACGGCTGGCTGCATGTGCTGATGGATCAACTCAAACAGGGCGTTGGGTTGCCGGACCAGCGGATCGGGTGTGTTTTGTTTGATGGCGGCCCAGTACACGTCTGGCACTCTGAACTGGCCTAGTTCGTAGTCCATACCGTCCCAGGCATCTTCCCTGAAGCTATAAAACGCCCAGTGAATTTGCGCGTGGTCCAGCGCATCCAGCACATCTTGCAAGTAAGCAGCACAGCCAGCCCACATGCGCATGCAGCCAAATTCGCCGGCCACCATGTGCTGGGGCGGGACCTGGTGCGCTTTGGCCCAGTCCAGTGGGGACTGCATCCAGCGCGCGATTTGTTGCGCATCCCAATGTTGCGTTTTGCCGCCGACCGGGACGTCGCCGGGGTAGCTATAAGGTGGCCTGCGGCTGAGGTTGCGCGGGCTGGTGGCCTCGTAGGGTTCATACATGTGAAAGCTGTACAACACGCGGGCATCGGCCAAGGCGCTGGGCCAATAAGCGAACATGTCGGCGGCGCCGTACCAGCCTGAATCCACCATGATGGGGGTCAGGGGGTCTACTTCGCGGATGGCCTTGATCACGGTGGTGTAGAACGCCGGCAAATCACGCGGGCCACCCCGTTGCTGCTGGTACCACGCTTGCTGGGTGGCGAGATCCGCATGGCCTGCCAGTCCGCCGTTTTGTTCCGGGGCGGGTTCATTGATCAGGTTGTAAGCGGCGACGGCCGGGTGGTCTTTGAGTTCCCGCGCCAGATCGCGCCAGAATGCTGCGGCTTGTTGCGCGTATTTGGGGTCTTGCCACAGCCGGTCATCAAACCGGCCGTGATTGTTTTGCGTCCAGCGGGCGCCAGGTAAAGACAGCGGCGCAATCACCACTTTTAATCGGGCGGCCTGGGCACGATCCAGGGTGGCTTTCAGGGTCGCCAGGTCGGCGGGTTGCAGGCCGCGATACTCGTCGGCATTGCCAATGAGAAAGTCCTGCTGCTGGCCAGACCATTTGTCATAGGCCAGGCGCACCCAGGTGGCGCCATAAGCATGCAGCGCCTCGAAATACGGTTTGCCGGGCGGCAGCCGGTTAAAACTGTTGCCGCCGTATTGCGCGGTCTGCCAGAACGCCATCAGGTCTGCGGCGTTGGCGGCGGCAGACAGACAAGCGGCTGCGGCAAGCAACAAAGGGGCAAATCGGCACAACATTGTGGCTCCACGGACAACATCGTTGGGTCATGGCCGGGGCAATCATGGCCGGTGATGTGTGGACTATCCCGGGTTCTGCGGACCCGCGCCAGCCTTGTGCCGGGGCGCGGGTGCTGAGGGACTATTGGCCGAAGTTATCAAACTCAATGAAGGTGATGCGCTTGGGTTCGCTTTGCGAGGCGGTTCTGAAGTCCACCACGTCTTTCCAGTGTTCAAAGGCTTCTGCCAGCTTGCCGCGGATGGTCTGCTCAAAAGTCTGGAGCAGATACGCTTGTTGAGGTTCCGGCGTGGACTGGAATCGCCCCCATTCCCGCGCGGGCATCTTGAACGCCAGATCCAGACCGTAACGCATGGCGTCCGGTGCGCTGGCGTGCCTTTGTGCCGCCAGCACAATATAAAGATGGCCACCGCCAGACTCGACGGCTTGCCCGGTCAGTTTTTGATCCTTGGGCAGAACCGGACTCAAGGTCTGGCTGATGATCTGCAAAATCCGGTCCTGGGCTTCCCGGCTTCCCATGTGTGTACCTCATATCAACCCTGGTCGACCGCTGCCATTGCGCGGTTTTTTTCTTTATAGCGCGGCACGGCTGGAAATGGGCCGCGTGAGCAGGTTGAACGGCAAGCCGCGCCGGGGCAAACCGGCATGGGCAACTAAAAACCCGGCTTGCACCGGGTTTCGGATGCGTCGTCCCCATGCTGGAGATGATCTGGTCTGATCTGATCAGTTGCCCCGGTGCATTTACCAATCCAGCCGCAAACCAACATTGCCCTCGGCCATGCTGCTGTGCTCCCCGCCCAGATTGAACCAGTAGCCGGCGGTGGCGTAGCCGCTGACGGTTTTGCTCCAGCGGGTATATACCCCGGCGCCCACATGCCCTTGCGTGGCGCGCGCATCAGCGTTCAGGGTGGTGGTATCGGCAAAGGTAATGCGGTCATCCTGGCCAAAGTAATGCAGCACATCCAGCCGCACATAGGGGTGCCAGGTCTGGCCTTGCCCTTGCAGGCTGCCTGCCAGTCGCGCACCCACGCGGGCAGTCAAGCCGCTGGTGTTGTCAAAGCTCACCGTGGAAGCCGGGTCGGTCAGATCATTGATGTGGATGTACTGGTAGATCAGCTGGGCTTGCGGCTCAATCTGCCAGCGTTCACTGAGCGGCAGGCTGATCCCGGTTTCGGCCGAGGTGGTCAGGCTTTGGCCGTGCGCATTGGCCGTGTTGCCTTCCACCGAGCCAGGATCAGCATGCAGGTAACTGCCCAGAACCACCATATCGCTGTACCAGCCCTGCGGCGCGATGTGGGTCCAGTAGCCGCCGACACTCCAGGTCTGCATGCTCAAACTGCCCGCCGCCAGATTCTGTTCGCCCAGCGCAAAACCGGAAATATCGCCGCTGGCATGACCGTAACCCAGGATGAAACCAATGTGATCCCGGTGGCCTTCATCACTCACCATGTCATAGACATCCTGCCCAACCTGCAAACCGAACATGTTGCCGTCAAACGATGGGTTGACCGTGCCCGTGTGGTTTTCAGACAGATGATCCCCCCAGATGCGGCCCCAGCCAGCCTGCATTTTTCCTTCTTCCGTCAGTAAATCCTGCCCGCCCATACGGTCATGAAAGGTGCCGATCTGCTGTGACAACATCTGCCGGCCCAACGCGGGGATTTCCATATACACCGGGTCTTCTGAACGATATAGCGGGGTTTCGCCATCGATTGATCCTGGCGGTGGTTCGATCGGGTTGGTCAAGGTGGAGCGCAGATACCAGTTCTCTTGCGTACCGGCGTCCTTGCCCCCCTGGAACAGGCGGTAGGTATACGCGCCCGCACTGACATCCCGCCCGCTAAATGCGCTGGCGGCCGTGGTTGCGCCGTTGTTGGCCGCCACCACCTCAATGCCGTTGCCCAGCGTCAGCCCGCCGCGGCCGCCCAGATTGCTGATATTGAGTACGGTATTGCCCGTGGCACTGCCGCTGTTGATCACCAGCCGATCGGTGGGCGAGTTATCCACACCCAGCTCGGCATGCAGCGCAATTACGCCTTGCTGGCCGGTGTAGTTGCCGTTGACGGTCAGGGTGTTGCCGACGCGGTTGCCGCCCAGTTGCACCAGTCCGGCATTGAGCAGATTGCCGTTAACGATGAAATTGCCCGTGCCGCCGTCATTCACCGCCCGCATGACGGGGGTGGCCAGCCTGGTGCTGGCGGTGCCGTTGCTCGCAAATTGGGGCAGGGCGTCGCCCACAGCCAGCGTACCGTTATTGGTGACGTTGCCGGTGACGCTGCCATAACCGCCCAGGGTGGCGCCGCTGGCAACCAGCACGTTGCCGCCGCCAGAGAGCGCCGCGCCGGCATGGTTGGGATCACCCACAATCAAAGTGCCCGCAGCAATGGTTGTGCCGCCGGCAAAGGGATTGTCGCCCTGCAAGAGCAACGTACCCGCACCTGCTTTGGTTAGCGCCCCGCTGCCGGTAATCCCTTGTTCCAGCGTGCTATTAAAACCATTGGTATCCAGCGTGCCGCCGTTTGTCCCCAGTGTCACCGCCCGGCTGCTGGCCAGGTCATAGCTTGCGCCCCAGCGCAGGGTGCCGCCATTCAGCGTCAAACTGCCCGAAGGATCGCCCAGACTGCCGTCCTGGCTGACTACCAGCGTGCCCTGATTAATGGTCCAGGGGGTCAAGGCGGCGGTAGTGCCGCTCAATGTCCAGGTGCTGCTGCCGTCTTTCTCGTAGGCCGCAAACCCCCGATACTGAGCGGTGCTGCCGATGTTGGCGGCGTTAAAGCTGTCATCATCACTGCCACCCAGAATCAGCGTGTTATTGCCGACGGTGGCATCGACCGTGCCGGTAATGCTGCTGTTTTTGTGCAGCTCCAGCGAATTGGTGCCACCGGTAAACTGGATGGCGGTAGCCGCCGTGCCGGCGCTGCTCAGGCCGCCAGCAATGCTGCCGCTGTTGATAATGGCAATGTTTTGCCCGCTGATGCCCACACCGCCGGCGCCTGCGGCCCCCGCCGAACTCCCTGCGCCGGCCACGGCGCCCTGACCACCGGTAATCGACCCGGTATTGGTAATGGTGCCGCCATCAATGGTGACCTGCACGCCACTGCCGCCGGTACCGCCATCGCCGCCCGTGCTGCTGCTATTACCGCCCCGGGTGCCGCTGCCACCAATGATGGTGCCGTTATTGTTCAATACCCCGCCGTGGGACAGCAGCACGCCGCTCCCCCCGGTGCCGCCAGTCCCGCCGGCACCGCTACCTGCGCCGCCGCCACCAGAGCCGCCGGTGCCGCCCCGAATGGTGGCGCGGTTGGTGACATTGCCCGAGCCGACCACCACCGTGCCGGCACCGCCTGTGCCCCCGCTGCCGCCTGCACCGCCAGCGCCGTTGGCGCCGGAGCCGCCGTTGCCTCCGGTGATCTGACCACTGTTGTCGACCTGACCATGACCGGTCAGGACCAGACCGCCGCCTCCGTTGCCGCCCGGGCCACCGCCACCAGCGCCATTGTCGCCCCCATTGCCGCCGGTGATACGGCCACTGGCGTTGTTGGTGACGGCACCGTCGCTATCAATGGCAATCCCGCTGCCCCCTGTGCCGGCCGCACCACCGCTGCCGCTGCCAGAGACCACCCCCGCACCGCCACCCCGGTTCCCGTTGCCACCCGTAATCTGGCCGTTATTGGCGACCGTGCCGCCGGCACTGAGCAAAACCCCGCTGCCGCCATCGCCGCCATTTCCGCCAACGCCCCCTGTCACCAGTGAGCCAGTGAGCCAGTGCTGCCACTGTTGCCGCCGCCGCCAGTACCGCCGCTTCCCCCCTGAATCACGCCGCTGGCGCTGTTGACGACGGTGCCATTGCCCACCACCTGCACACCATTGCCGCCATTGCCGCCCAGGCCACCATTGCCGGCAATCACCGCCGAGTTGGTGCCGCCGTCGCTGGCGGCCCCGCCGTTTTCACCATTGCCGCCGATCCCCCCGGTTATGGCACCGGCATTGTTGACGGTACTCCCGCCAGAAATAAACGTGCCGTCGCCGCCCTGGCCGGCATTGCCACCCGTTCCGCCCACGGCCACCGCGCCGCTGGTGGTACTGGTGGCGTTGGCTGCGCCGCCGCCGGTGCCCCCGTTACCGCCAGTAATGGCTGCGCCGGCCTGGTTCTGCACGGTGCCGCCATTGGTGGCCAGTACGCCATCGCCGCCCGCGCCCGCACCACCGCCTGCGCCCGCCACCACGTTGCTGCCATTGCCCGCGCCGGTCAGGCTGCCGCTTCCGCCACCATTGCCGCCGTTGCCGCCGGTGAACTGACCACTATTGGTGAGCGTGGCATTGTTGGTCAGCAAGGCGCCGCCGCCAGCGGCCCCACCGCCCCCGCCGCTGCCCCCGCCGCCAGTGGCGCCAGCAGCGCCGCCACCGCCCCCACCGCCACCATCCCCGCCAGTGACAACGGCGCTATTGGTGGCGCTGCCGGTAAAGACGGCACCCACCCCGCCGCCACCGCCCCCACCACCACCGGCCCCATCGGCGTTGCCAGAGCCGGTGGCGCCCCCGACTGCGCCGGTACCGGCCAGTCCGCCAGCGACGCTGCCAGTACCCGACCCGTTCTGGCCGTTCTGGCCGGTGCCACCGCCGCCTCCTGTGCCGCCATTGCCCCCCGTGCCGCCGCTGCCGCCATTCCCGGTTGTCAGGTCAATGGCACCACCGCCACCCCCTGTGCCACCGCTGCCGGTGCTGATATTGGGCGCAGTGCCGCCGCCACCATTCGGGCTGGCAGGTGTACCGGCATTGGTGGTGGAGCAACTGCCATTGTCGTTGGTGCACCCACCATTTCCGCCATCGGCCCAGGCGGGCACGCTGGCAAGGCTGGCAAAGGAAAAAGCGGTCAAGGCACGCGCAATACGGGTAAGAACGGGGCGGGGAGTGGTGGGACGGGTGCAGTCAAAAGGCATGTGTAGAAGATCCGGAAGCAGATTGGGCAAAGAGGGCGTCAAGCGACAGACTTGATGTATCTAGATTTGTATCTGATTTGTATCTATCGAAATAGTTATAGAAGGAATAATCAGAATCAGCCAAGGCCCGGCCGCCCTGGCATGCCGGGAAATGCCCCGCGTTCAGGAGGAGAAATCAGCGGCCCCGCCCGCAAGTGGGCAATCCGGGACAAGTCCGCTTGCCCCGACGCAGATCGGGCCAAACCCTGCGTAGAGCGCCCCCCAAACCGTTTGCGGAACGCCTGCGGTGACCGCCACCACTTTACGAACCAGCACAGAACAGGCTGGATGACAGTCGCATCTGTGTCAGAATCCGCCGTTGCCGTCTTGCTGATTCTGCCAACCCCCAGCCCTTGCGCCTGGGGCGGCCGTTGTTTCATGCGGCGAAACCCATTCTCCAGACGTACTCAGGAAAAGATTGAATGTTGTCTGGCTATTACAACCCGCTGCTGGTGTTGCTCTCGATTCTGGTCGCCATCCTGGCCTCTTATACGGCGCTGGATATGGCGGGCCGTGTTGCCATGAGCGCCGGCACCGCCCGGCGCTGGTGGCTGGCCGGTGGGGCTGCCGCCATGGGTATGGGCATCTGGTCCATGCACTTTGTGGGCATGCTGGCGTTCAGCTTGCCGATCCCGCTGGGGTACGATCCGCTGCTCACGGCGCTGTCGCTGTTGATTGCGGTGTTGTTGTCCGCCTTTGCGCTGTGGTGGGTGAGCCCACAGCAACTGCCCGCCCGCAAACTGGCCGTTGGTGCGGCGCTGATGGGGGCGGGGGTGGCGGCCATGCATTACACCGGCATGGCGGCGATGCGCATGGCGCCGGGTATCCAGTACCAGCCAGGCTTGTTTGTGCTGTCGATTGTGATTGCGGTGGTGGCCTCTGGCGCGGCGCTTTGGGTAGCGCACTATTTGCGTTCGCTGCTGCATGGCGCGCGGGCGCTGCGCGCGGCGGCGGCGGTGGTGATGGGGGCGGCCATTTCCGGCATGCATTACACCGGCATGGGGGCCGCGCAGTTTCCTTTAGGCAGTATCTGTACCGTGGCGCGGGGTGGTGTCCAGGCCAACTGGCTGGCGTTGATGATCATCATTGTCACGCTGCTGGTGCTGGGGATGGCGTTGCTGATCTCTGTGCTGGATATGCGCATGGCGGCGCGCACCGGGGCGCTGACCAGTTCGCTGGCGCTGGCCAATGAAAAGCTGGCCTATCTGGCCTTGCACGACAACCTGACCAAGCTGCCCAACCGCGTCTTGCTGGAAGAGCGCCTGACCCATGAACTGGGCGTCTCCCAGCGGGATAACACCAGTTTTGCGCTGATGTTTCTGGATCTGGACGGCTTCAAACCTGTGAATGATGCGTATGGGCATCACGTGGGCGACTTGTTGTTGATTGAAGTGGCCCGCCGTATTACCGAACGGGTCCGCCAGAGCGACACCGTCGCCCGGATTGGCGGCGATGAATTTGTCGTGCTGGCCGGCATCACTGACCCGGCCGACGCTGGCGCGCTGGCTGAAGCCTTGCTGCATGAAATCCGCAAACCCTTCATTGTCGAAGGGCTACAACTGGTGATCTCGGGCAGCGTGGGCATTGCGCTTTACCCGACCGATAGCGTCGACCAGCACGACCTCATGACCCACGCCGATACGGCCATGTACCACGCCAAGCGCGCCGGCCGTGATGCGTACTGTTTCTTTGAAACGTCCATGAACGTCAACGTGCACCGGCAGTTGCAACTGGTGCAGGACCTGCGCCAGGCCATCGCCCGCAATGAACTGGTGCTGCATTACCAACCCAAGTTCAAGGCACCGGCCGGCCCGATCATTGGCGTAGAAGCCCTCTTGCGCTGGCAACACCCGCAACTGGGGTTGCTGATGCCGGGCGAGTTTATTGATCTGGCAGAAAAAACCAGCCTGATTGTGCCGTTGGGGGCATGGGTCTTGAACGAAGCCTGCCGGCAAATGGCGCAATGGCAGGCCATGGGCGCGGCCACCTGTGCGGTGGCGGTCAACCTGTCTGCCGTGCAGTTCAGCCATCCCGGGCTGGTTGATACGGTCAGGCAAGCGCTGGAACAAAGCCGGCTGGAACCCCGCTTGCTGACGCTGGAAATCACCGAATCCACCGCCATGCGGGACGCAGCGGCCAGCGTCGAGATCCTGCAGCAACTGCGGGATATGGGTCTGCATGTGTCGATTGATGACTTTGGGACGGGGTACTCCAGCCTGCTGTACCTCAAGCGTTTGCCGGCCAATGAACTGAAAATTGACCGCGCCTTTGTGCGTGACCTGGCGCAAGACACAGAAGACGCCGCCATTGTCTCTGCCATCATCGCGCTGGGTCAGACGCTCAATTTGCGCATCGTGGCGGAAGGGGTAGAGACGCGGGAACAGCAGGATTTCCTGACCAACCTGGGCTGCGACTCCCTGCAAGGTTACCTGTTGGGCAAGCCCAAGCCGGGCAGTATCTTGCCCAGCCTGATGCTGCATGACGATCGGGACGACTTCTGACCGTTCGGGCCGGGCATGCGCTCCTCCTGATTTCCCTCAAGGTATGGACTATGTTGATCTGGGCCAACCAACGTGAGAGGGGATATCCAGGATGCGGCAAAGGCATTGCCGGGCTTATCGCCCAGTCTTGCTTTTCCACGGCGGGATATGCAACGCCGGGTTGCTCACGGCGCTGACATGGCCGGTTGCGCTGGCCCACGCCGGCGAAATTGAGCCGCGTTCGTACACCAACGCGCCGGTCGATATCAATTTTCTGGTGGTGGGCGTCTCTGCGGCGGATGGCGGTATGTCGCTGGGCCAGACTATTCCGCTGGATGATGCCAGGCTGCGCGCCCAAACCGCCGTGGCCGCGTTTGTTCATGTGTTTGACCTGGGCGGCCAATCAGCCCGCTTTAACGTCAGCCTGCCGTACTCCACTATTCGCGGTAGCGCGGTCTATGCCGGGCAGGAAGTGGGCCGCAGTATCTCCGGCACCGGTGACGCGTCATTTCAGTTGTCTGCCAATCTGGTTGGCGCGCCGGCACTCAGCGTGGCCGATTACCCCACGTATACCGAGGACTTTGTCGCTGGCGCCAGCGTGCAAGTCTCCGCTCCGACCGGCCAGTATGACGGCAGCAAACTGATCAATGTCGGCACCCATCGCTGGTTCATCAAACCGGAGGTGGGGTTTTCTCAAAAGCTGGGCAACTGGTCGGTCGAGGGCTCGACCGGCGTCACCTTTTTCAGCACCAATCATGATTTCTTTGGTGGCAAAGAGCGTGAGCAAGCGCCGGTCTATAGCGTGCAGATGAATCTGGTGCGGTTTTTCCCGGCAGGGGTCTGGGCGGCGGTCACGGGCGCCTGGTTGCAAGGCGGCCGTACCACGGTCAACCACGTACTGAACAATGATCTGCAGCAGAACTCCAGACTGGGCTTCACCCTTGCGGCGCCGATCAATCGTTTCAATTCGGTCAAACTCAATTACAGCAATGGCGTCGCGGTGCGGACCGGTACGGATTTCAACGTGTTAAGCCTGGCCTGGCAGGTCCGCTGGGGCGGCGGTTTGTAGGGCCGGGCGCGCCTTACCGCAAAGACTTCATGCTGATGACATAAACCATTCACGGTGGTGACACACAAAGTTGTAACCATCTGCCGGCCAGTACAGGCGGCACTCCGGTCTGATTGGCGAATCACTTCAAATAACAATGATTCCCCTTACAGCGCCGACAACATGAAACCCACTCTTCTGACGATTGCCTGTGCTGCCGCCATGCTGACCCTTGCGGGTTGCGGCAGTGATTCTTCCAGTACCACATCCACATCGACACCGGGTGCCACCCAGCAGACGATCTCCGGCGTGGCCGCGCAAGGCGTGGCTGTGGTCGGCGTGCCGGTGACGCTGACCGACAGCACCGGCGCCGCGCTGCAGACCGCCACCACCGATGCCAAAGGCAACTTCTCTCTCTCGTTCAAGGGCGGCAAGGCCCCGTTTGTGCTGACCGTGCCAGTGAACGATACGGATGGCTCCCCCGCTGTGTTGTCGGCCATTCTGGCGACTTCCAGCAGCGCCACGGTAGCCAACCTGAACCCGCTGACCACGCTGATCACACAGCGCGTGCTGGGCCAGACCCTGACCACTGCGCCGACCGCGGCCCAGTTCTCTACCGCCAACCCCACCAGCGCCACCATTGCGCAGGCGGTGACCGATGTCGATAGCGTTTTGCAGCCGCTGTTTACCGCGCTGGGCGTGCCCAGCAGTGGCGTGTCGGACCCCATCGGCGCGGGTTACCAGATTGGTTCGCCGCTGGATAAACTGTTTGATATTGCGCACATCACCGTGCACAGCAACACCATCAGCGTGGGCCAGCGCCTGGACGCCAACGGCCAGCCGGTGGCGACTGATGGCTCCAGCACGTATCAGACGCTGCAGTTGCCACTGACCGGCAAGATGCCGGCCCCGCTGGCCAATGGCCCGATTGTGGCGGCGCAGACCCTGAGCAATGGCGCGACCACCACACCGATCCAGCACGTGATTGTGATCGTGGCGGAAAACCAGACCTTTGACGGCTTGTTTGGCACCTACCAGACCACCTCTGACCAGACCGTCAAAAATCTGCTGTCGCAAGGCATTGTCAATGCCGACGGCACACCGGGCCCGAACTTTGCCCTGGCCGCACAAAACCAGGGTGCGCAACAAAGCGCCTATACGCTCAACCCGGCCCGTGGCAGCGCCTACACCACGCTGTTGCAGCCAGAGAAAATCGGCATTGTCGATTTGTCCTCACTGGCCACCGCTGGCGGCGTGGCAGATACCCGCTTCCCGGCCAATCTGCCCAACGGCCCGTTCCAGATCAGCAAATATGTACCGTACGCGCAGCCTGATGCCAGCGCGCTGGGGCAGGCGCTGGGCCTGAGCGCCGCCACAGGCGATCCGGTGCACCGCTTCTTCCAGATGTGGCAGCAAACCGGCGGTGATAACAGCAAGCTCGATATGTTCATGTGGGTGGCCGCGCAGACCGGTCAGGGCGGCGATACCACCGGTATTACACCGTCCAACCCGGGTCAGGGTGGCGAGTTGATGGGCTTTATGAATATGGCGGCAGGGGACGCGCCGTACTTCAATACGCTGGCCAGAACCTACGCCATCAGCGACAACTATCACCAGTCTGTCATGGGCGGTACCGGCATGAACTTCTTCCAGGTGGCGACCGGGGACATGCCGTACTTCAATACCGCTGGCACGGTGGCGACGCCGCCCGCCAACCAGATTGAAAACCCCAACCCGCTCTCCGGCACGCTCAACTTCTACTCGCAAGACGGTTATTCCGGTGGTTCTTATGTGGGTTGTGGCGATGCCAGCCAGCCGGGCGTACAGGCTATCCTGAGCTTCTTGTCGGCCAAGGGCGTGGCCAGCAACTGCGATGCGGGCAAGTACTACCTGGTGAACAACTACAATCCGGGTTATGCCACGGACGGCACCGTCAACCCGATCGGCCCCAATAACTACAACTATCCGCCGCAAACCGTACCGACCATTGCCGAAGCACTGGCCAAGGCCAACGTCAGCTGGAAGTGGTACACCGGCGGGCGTGATGCGGCGGATGTAACCACCGAAAGCACCTTGCTGGTGATTGCCCAGTTGATGGGCCAGGGCATGACGCAAACCCAGGCGCAGACCTACCTGGCGTCCAACCCGTCGCTGATTGCCCAAGCCGCACCGACCGCCATCGCCGCCCAGTACAACGTGATTGGCGACCCGCTGGTGGCCTCCAGCAACATCATGAGCAGCGCTGCGCTCAAGGCCAACCTGGTCGACCTGACTACCTTTGACCATGACGTGGCCAACAACACGCTGCCGGCGGTGTCTTATGTGGTGCCCAAGAACCTGGCCAGTGCCCACCCGGGTTACTCGGCCCCGGCTGACCTTGAGGTGTATCTGAAGCACGTGGTTGACGAGGTCAAAGCCAATCAGGCCTTGTGGGGCACCACGGCCATTCTGATCACCACGGATGAAGGCGGCGGCCACTTTGATACCGGCCCGATCCAGAACCTGGACTTCTTTGGTGATGGCCCGCGGATTCCGATGATTGTGGTGTCGCCGTATGCCCGTACCGGCATGGTCGATCACACGTACTACGATCATGCCTCCGTGCTGAAATTCATTGAACGTAACTGGAAACTGGCGCCGCTCTCTGCCCGTAGCCGTGACCGTCTGCCCAACCCGGTGCAAGCGCAAAAAGCCTATCTGCCGACCAACAAAACGGCCGTCGGTGATCTGATGTCCATGTTCAACTTCTGATCCGTCCCCATGACCTTGAAGACCTTTGCACCCGCCGCACTTGCGGCGGGTTTTCTGTTGTTTGCTGCGGCTGCGCACAGCGCCGCGCCCACCCCCAAACCTGCCATCTGGGTGCGTTACCCGACCGTGCCGGACAAACTGAGCCCGGCCGCAGAACTGGGCAAACAGATTTTCTTTGATGCCAGCTTGTCTGGCTCGGGCCAGATGTCGTGCGCCACCTGCCACAGCCCGGATCACGCTTACGGCCCCACCAATGGCCTGGCCGTGCAATTGGGCGGGGCAGACATGAAACACGCCGGCGCCCGCGCCGTGCCCTCCTTGCGTTATCTGACCTTCACGCCGTTGTTTACCCGGCATTACTACGTGCCGCAGTCAGAAGACAGCGACGACGAAGGCCCCACCGGCGGTTTTATGCGGGATGGCTCCATGCCATCCCTGCGGGAACAGATGGCCATGCCCATGCTGAACCCCAACGAAATGGCTAACGCCAGCCGCGAAGCGGTGGTCGCCAAACTGCGTCATGCGCCTTATGCCGGGGCATTTACGCGGGTGTACGGGGCCAATGTCTGGGCTGATCCGGCCAAAGCCTTTGTCCACGCCGGCGAAGCACTGGAAGCCTTTGAGACCGAAGACCCCAGCTTTCATCCCTTTACCAGCAAGTTCGACGCCGTGATGTCGGGCCATGCCAGCTTCAGTTCCGCCGAATTGCGCGGCCTGGCGGCGTACAGTGATCCGGACAAAGGCAACTGCGCCCAGTGTCATGTGGCCTCGCCCGGGCCGGGTGGCCGGCCGGCCGCCTTTACCGATTACTCGTTTGCCGCGCTGGGTTTGCCGCGCAATATGGAGATCCCGGCCAACCACGATCCGGCGTATTTCGATATGGGTCTGTGTGGCCCCATGCGTACCGATATGGCCAAAGAAACGGATTACTGCGGCATGTTCAAAACGCCCACCTTGCGCAACGCCGCCAGCCGTACCGTGTTCTTTCACAACGGCGTATTTCATACGCTGGACGATGCCGTGCGCTTTTACAGTGAGCGCGATAGCAATGCCAAAAAGTGGTTCGGGCATCTTGCCACTGGCAAGGTCGATCTCTACAACGATCTGCCCAAGGCCTACCGCAGCAACGTCGACCACACCGACCCGCCGTTTACCCACAACCCCAAAAAGGCGGTGCTCAACGATGCGCAAATCCGCGACATCGTGGCGTTTTTGAAGACGCTGGATGACGGGTATTCGGCCGTCGCAGGCGGGCCGCAGCGCAAGTAAGGCGCAATGCGTTTGACATAGCCGGCCAGGTTCTCCATGCTTGGCTGCATGAAACGCCGTGACTTTCGCATCGCACTGATTATTTCCACCATTCGCACCATGGTGGGTTAGCGCGCGTCAGTACAAACAAAGCAACCCGCCCCAACAGGCGGGTTTTTTGTTTCCGCCTGCTGGTTGTTCATCGCTTCAGAGGAATACACCATGCCCCAACCCGCGCCCGCCGTACTGCATCTGTTGTGTGGAAAAATAGCCGCCGGCAAATCCACGTTGACCCGCCAGTTAGCGCAACAACCCGACACGCTGGTCATCAGCGAGGATCATTGGCTGTCCCGGCTTTATGGGGAAGACATGACTTGCGTGGCGGACTATGTGCGCTATTCGGGCCGCTTGCGGGCCACCTTGCAGCCGCATCTGGTCAGCCTGCTTCGCGCTGGTTTGTCTGTGGTGCTGGATTTTCCTGCCAACACCATTGCCAGCCGGGCGTGGATGCGCACGTTGTTTGAAGAGGCTGGCGTAGCCCACCAGTTGCACTTTCTGGATGTACCGGACGAAGTTTGCCGCGCCCGTTTGCGGGCCAGAAATGCCAGCGGCGAGCATGACTTTGCGGCGACAGATGCGCAATTTGACCTTATTACCCGCCACTTTGTCGCACCCTCAGCGGATGAAGGTTTTCATGTCATCATGCACCGTTCATAAACCTGCCACGCCAAGAGCCTATCCATGAATTCCGCTACCCTTGTCCAGATCCAGCTAGACGCATACAACGCCAAAGATATCGACGCCTTGCTGGCCACCTACGCGCCCGATGCCGCGCAGCGCTCGCTCGATGGCACGCTGCTGGCCATCGGCCACGCCGAGTTGCGTGACCGTTATGTCTCCCGCTTTGCCGAGCCAGACCTGCATGCACGTCTGCTCTCGCGCGCGTGTATTGGCGATATCGTGGTCGATCACGAACTGATCACGCGCAATTTTGCAGAAGGCATCGGCACCGTCGAAATGCTGTGTATTTACGAAGTGCAAAACGGCCTGATCCAGACCGCCACCTTTGCCATGGGCAACCAGGTATTGCCCGCTGTGCTGTGAGTAGCAGCATCCGGCTTCGCCCCGCTGCCGTGGCCGATGCGCCGGACGTGGCTGGCCTGCTGATGGCGTCGCGTCGCGCCTTTATCCCCTACGCCCCCATGGCCCACCCGGCCGCCACGGTACTGGCCTGGGTGGCGCAGGGGCTGATTCCGGGCGGCGGGGTCACGCTGGCGTGTGAGGCAGGATGCATCGTCGGCGTGCTGGCGATCTCGCATACCGAAGAGGCCGGCTGGATTGACCAGTTGTACGTGGCGCCCGGTCGCACAGGGCAGGGGATTGGCCGGCTACTGCTGGCGCACGCGCTGGCCGTGCTCAAGCGGCCGGTGCGCGTGCACCTTTCAGGACAACACAGGCGCCCGCCGTTTCTACGAACGCCACGGTTTTGTGCCGGTATCGTTGACCGATGGCAGTGAGAACGAAGAACACTGCCCGGATGTACGCTACGAATTGCCGGTCGACGCCGGCTGACTTGCCCCAGCCAGTGCGGCCCATTCCGGCAGCGCGTGCCGGCGACGGCTCCACGCGTAATAACTGGCCATGCTCAGGCCAAACAGCCCGCCCGCCAGCAAGACGCCGGTCGCGAGTTGTTGGCAGTTCAGCGGCTGGTGCCGCCAGACCAGCAGCCACATCATGCTGCTCCAGACCACGGTAAAACTGGTGCCCAACAGGCCGGCTGCCGCGCCGAAGGACATAAAATGTGGCGGTGGGATGTCGATACCCAGCCGCCACAACAGGCGGAACAGCAATGGTTCATACGTTCCGCGCTGCATGCCGGTGGCGGCCAGCAAGGCCAGGGCCTGGGTTCGGCGGGTGGTTTGCGGCATAAGGTCTCCAGACCGGCAGGATGCGGATCGCACCACGACCGGCGTTATCTGAGCCAGCTATCGGGCACCTGCCAGGTGTCTTTGTCGGCAAAATGGCTGTTCCTGGCCATATAAACCACGCCACCGGGCAGGTCGATGGTGATGTTAAAACGCTTGAGCGTGCCCAGCCCTACCAGCCCGTCAAACATGGTGCTGGATAACACGCCAGTATCGGCATTGGCCAGGTGGGTGCCTTTGTCCGTGACGACCTGGCCCGCCAGCTCAAACTGCGGCAGATTGGTCAGACGGCCATAAGTGCCGCCACCATAACCCCAGAGAATGGGTACCACCCGCGTGGTATGCAGTTTGTAGATCAGCCGCTGTTGATCAACAAACGGGTCGGTAATAGCCAGGTTGCCGGTAAAGCCGGTATCCAGCAGCAAGCGGGCGGTGGCGTCACCAATGCGCCCTTTGATCAGTGTGGAGTGATCTCCGTACAGCGAGGCGCTGACGCGGGTTTTGTCGGCCGGCGCGATGAACTGGTCTGGTGCGACCAGGGTAAGCACCTTGTGGTCAAAGTCCAGATCCAGCACCAGCCAGGGCAACAAATCGCCACCAATGGCCCCAATGCAGGGGTAATCCAGCTGGATGCGCCCGCACATCACGTTGCTGTCTACCGCGTTGGTTGGCCAATCCTGCAATTGCAGATCACCCAGTGTCAGTTTGCTGATGCTGACCAGACTGCTATCCAGGCCGGACCAGCCCACGCCAGAAAGCGCCTGTTTACCGGTGGATTGCAGGCCAAGTTGGGCCAGGCGGGTTTTATCCAGAATCAGGGTGCCACCGGTATCGAGCATCAAATAATACGGGCCCTGGTCATTGACCATGGCGGTGATGTAAATCCGGTCATGGATGATTTGCAGCGGTAATCGGGTTTGGGTGGCGCCGTTGGCAAACTGCCAGTGACTGGCCGGGCCTTGCAAGACGAAAGACGCCGGCAGGCCTATGGCCGCCATGCTGCCTTGCAGGTCATAGTGCATCTGCCCGTCATCAATGACCATGTGGGACGGGAGTGGCGCACCTTCCAGCGCATCCCACTTGAGGAACGATTCCTGGTAGACCGCTTTGCGATCTGCCCCCAGCACCGCCAGCCGGGCGAGCAAGTGATCGGTTTGCCGATACCATAATTCGTATTCTGGCAGCCCGGTGGGGGCGAAGTGCAGCACGTCGCAAGTGACGCCATCGCAGGGTTCTGTCCGGCTCCAGTCCACATTCAGGGTGGCCGGGTCGTCTTGCAAGTCGGACGCCCGCAATACCCGCGCCACAATGATGTCGTTAGTGCTGGCGTTGGCGTCTGCCTTGGCGGGCGCGTTGCCCAGGCGCAGCCAATGGGTATGCCCGTCAAACGCAAAGCTGGCGTGCTTGCCCGCATCCATCTCCCCCAGGAATCGGCCTTTATGCGTGTCCACGCGCAGGGTGAAGCGCTCAATGTTGAAGGGTTGGCCGGCCATTTTGCCTTTGCCGCTGGCGGTAAATTCATAAGCGTCCAGCTTGGCCAGGGCATCCAGATGCGCCGCCTGGCGTGCGGCGGCAAGGACATTCATGGCGCGGTTGGGGGCATCGTCTGCCAGCACGATTGAAGCTGCAAACAGCCAGGACAGCGCCAGGGTGGACTGCCAGCGTGAAGCGGTTGATCTCATTGCGTTCTCAAAGTCGGGCGGGAGTAGGGAGTTAGCGGGCGCTGGCCTGCACTGGCATTTGCAGCGGATCAGTACCGACAAGGCTCAGCACAAAATCCTGCAGCGGCCCCATCCAGTGATCTGCGCCGTCACCCATGGTAATGCCATCATGGCCGTCGATCTGGCTAAGTGTCTTTACGAAAACCAGGCGGTTGTCGGGATTGTCTGGCAGCAAGGAGAACCAGCTGCGGACAAAGCTGACCGGGTTAATCCAGTCGGTGTCGGAGTAAATGAACAGAGCGGCTTTGTGGGTCATGCCGTATTGCCGGAAAAAATCCAGCGGCAGACTGGTTGCCCCGTCCTTGTGGATAAAGCTGTATCCACCCGCCAGATTGATACTCCCCACCAGGTGCTGGCCCCACGGCGTGTCTGCCAGGTGGACCGATTCCAGCCCGCCAAAAGAATGCCCGGCCACCACTCCTACCGGAATGACCCCCGGCTGTTTTTCGATCAGCTTGATGGCGGCAGAGAGGTCGTAGTCCGTCTCTTTGATAAAGCCGGCCGTATCCAGTCCACGTGCGGTCTGGATTTCCTCGGCAGAGGGCCCCTCTGAGTTGTCGTAACCGCGGCGATGCAGCGCGTACACGTTAAAGCCCATGGCATACAGAATGGCGCACAAATTGTCGGTGCCACCGGTAGACATATGACCAGGTCTGAACAGAACGCCACTCATTGCGCCGTGCAGCACCAGCGCATACGGCGCGGGGTGAGCGTGCGTGTAGGCCAGGATTTCCAGTTTCGACCAGTGCAGTGGTGAGTCGGTGGTGGCCCATAAGGTCGTGCGGGGCGCTGCCACCCAGTCGCCATACGCCGTATCTCGATCGGCCACACGCTGGAGCCCGGTCAGGCTGGCGGCGTGTGCCGCCAGCGTCAGCAATAAACAAGCGCAGGCCATGCCGGTCTGCCAGCGCAGACGCATTGGGTGTTTCATCCTCATATTCATTCTTCTTTTCTGGTTTTGAGCTGTTTTGGACTTGCCGGGGCCCAGGCCTCAGGCCGCCAGGCGGGTCATCGTGTCACGGTTTTATTTGTTCATGCAAAGCAATGCGTAAAACGTGTGTCATGTAGTGTGGTTGATCGGGTAAGTAAACGTGAGGAATCAGGCAGAAAACCCAGGCGCGGATAACCAGAGGCCGTGATGGGTTTGTTGCGGGGGCCGCGCGTCGGTATTGCCGCAAATTGGCCCGCGCCAGACAAGTCATCGGATGGTAATGCGGCTCATGCACTGTGGTTGCTCGACTGATCGGGCATGGTGCCGGGTTGGCGTGCTGTTCAACAGCGGGGATTGATTGATGATTCGTTTCAAACATTGGTTTATGGCGGCGTTGCTGGTCATGCCGGGCTTTGTGCTGGCGGCGCAGGTGGATCCCGCTTCACCAGAAGCCATCGTGCGCGGGGTCAGCAAAGACGTGCTGGACATCATCAACGCCAATACCCAGGACCCGGTCAAACAGCAAAGCCTTGCGGATGCCCGCCTGGTGCCGCTGGCTGATTTTGGCCGCATGACCGCGCTGGCCGTCGGCAAGTACTGGCGTACTGCCACACCAGACCAGCAACAAGCTTTGACCACCGAGTTCAGAGCCATGCTGGTGCGGACCTGGGTGGCGGTGCTCAGCAACCACAAAGGCGCGCAAGTGGATGTCAAAGGCACCCGTCCGGGCCAGTCTGCGGATGAACAAACTGTACATAGCGTGGTCAATCAGCCAGGGCAGCAGGCCATTGCGCTGGATCTGGATTTTGAAAACACCGCCGCAGGCTGGAAGGTGTATGACATCTCGGTGGAGGGCATCAGTTTTATCAATAGCCACCGCAACCAGTTTGGCGGGGTGATCCAGAAAGACGGCGTTGATGGTCTGATCCGCCAGTTGACCGCGGCCAATACCAAAGCGGGCGCGCACGGCCCGGCCAGATAAGCCGGCTTTGCCCTCTGCGCAGCCGATTTGCCGCAGACCAGCTACAACGGGTAAATCGGCACGCAGTGGTGGCAGCAGGGGTCAGACCGCGCACCAGCGGGTTTCACCAGGCGCTGGTCATGGCTATACTGCGCGCTCTATTGGACCAGTCATCTGGCATGCCCGCTTGAGGCATCGCTGTCTCTTTCACCGTTGCTCGCCCCCACCGCAAGAGGATCATCATGAAATCACGCGCCGCCGTCGCATTTGGCCCAGGCAAGCCGCTGGAAATTGTCGAGATTGATGTCGCGCCGCCCCAAAAAGGCGAGGTGCTGATCAAGATTACCCATACCGGCGTGTGCCATACCGATGCGTTCACGCTGTCTGGCGATGATCCGGAAGGCCTGTTCCCGGTAGTGCTGGGGCATGAAGGCGCGGGTGTCGTGGTGGAAGTGGGCGAGGGCGTGAGCAGCGTGAAGCCCGGCGATCATGTGATCCCCCTGTACACGGCCGAGTGTGGCGAGTGCCTGTTCTGCAAATCGGGCAAGACCAATCTGTGTGTGTCGGTGCGTGCTACGCAAGGCAAAGGCGTGATGCCCGATGGCACGTCCCGCTTCTCTTATGAAGGCAAGCCGGTGTACCACTACATGGGGTGTTCGACGTTCAGTGAATACACCGTGGTGGCCGAAGTCTCGCTGGCTAAAATCAACCCGGACGCCAACCCGGAACAAGTGTGTCTGCTGGGTTGCGGCGTGACCACCGGTATTGGCGCGGTGCATAACACCGCCAAGGTGCAGGAAGGCGACAGCGTGGCCGTGTTTGGTCTGGGCGGCATTGGTCTGGCGGTGATCCAGGGCGCCCGTCAGGCTAAAGCCGGGCGGATTTTTGCCATTGATACCAACCCCTCCAAGTTCACCCTGGCCCGCCAGTTTGGCGCGACCGATTGCGTCAACCCCAAGGACTACGATAAACCCATCCAGCAAGTGATTGTGGAAATGACCACCTGGGGCGTGGATCACTCTTTTGAGTGCATCGGCAATGTGAACGTGATGCGGGCGGCGCTGGAATGCGCGCACCGTGGCTGGGGGCAGTCGGTGATCATTGGCGTGGCCGGTGCCGGTCAGGAAATCTCCACCCGCCCGTTCCAGTTGGTGACCGGCCGTAGCTGGAAAGGCACCGCGTTTGGTGGCGTGAAAGGCCGCACCCAGTTGCCAGGCATGGTAGAAGACGCCATGCAGGGCAAGATCGAACTCGCCCCGTTTGTGACCCACACCATGCCGCTGGACAAGATCAACGAGGCGTTCGATCTGATGCATGAAGGCAAGTCCATCCGCTCGGTCATTCACTACTAAGCGGAGCGCGTATGGAACGCATTGAACACCGCGCGGCAGCGGGCGGCTGGCAGAGTGTCTATCGGCATCAGTCCGCCACGCTGGGCTGCGCCATGAACTTTGCCATTTACCTGCCGCCGCAGGCTGAAAATGGCCCGGTGCCGGTGCTGTACTGGCTCTCCGGCCTGACATGCAGCGAGCAGAACTTCATCACCAAAGCGGGTGCGCAGCGTTATGCCGCCGAGCACGGTGTCGCCATTGTCTGCCCGGATACCAGCCCGCGCGGTGATGAGGTGGCCGATGATCCCGGTTATGACCTGGGCAAAGGCGCGGGGTTTTATCTCAACGCGACCCAGACCCCCTGGGCCAGCCACTACCGCATGTATGACTATGTGGTCAGCGAGTTACCTGCGCTGGTGGAGCAGCATTTTCCGGTGACAGCCGCCCGCGCCATCAGCGGGCATTCCATGGGTGGCCACGGCGCCTTGATGATTGCGCTGCGTGAGCCGGATCGGTACCGCAGCGCCTCGGCGTTTTCGCCCATTGTCGCGCCCAGCCAGGTGCCGTGGGGAGAGAAAGCCTTTGGCGCCTATCTGGGGATCGATCGGCAAAGCTGGTCGGCGTGGGATACGGTGGCGCTGCTGTCCCGGCCCCAAACGCACACCCCGGTGCCGCTCCTGGTCGATCAGGGCCTGGCGGACGAGTTTCTGGAAAAACAACTGCGCCCGGAACTGTTGCAGGCCGCCTGCGATGCCGCCGGGCACCCGCTGCAACTGAATCTGCACGCGGGTTACGACCACAGCTATTACTTCATTGCCAGTTTTATTGGTGAGCACATGGCCTGGCACGCCCAGGCGCTACGCAACTGATTGTGGGCGTGGGCGCGCTTGCTCGCGCTCACGCCACAAAAGCAACACCGTCGCATCCACCACATTGGCATTTTTGCTGCGGTGCACTAATAATAAAACCACTATGCCAAGCGACTTATCCCCTCGTCGTTTTCAAGCCCTGCCGCTCTGTGCAGGCGCAATGCGTCACTGCCTGACCATTGTTATTCTCTGCCCTCGCCATCGTATCCGGCCCCGACCGCCAGGGCCTTTGCTCGCCTGATTTTCGCGCTTGATATCACTGTCCGTACCAAGACCAACCATCTGGTTCGTCGTACGGCACGTGTTGTGCGCGCCAACCCGGCCGGGGGTTTCCGGTATTTATCCAGAAGGACGTTGTATGAACATCTCTGCCCGCAACATGGTATCGGGTCTGCTTGTATTGTTTGCATTGATGCTGTTTTTGGGTACTTTTTATACGGTGGATGCCGGGCAGCGAGCCATTGTGCTGCGCTATGGCCAGATCCGGAGCGTGGAGGCGGATGGTCTGCATTTGAAGATCCCGCTGGTCGATCATGTCATCAAAGTGGATGTGCGTACGCTGAAAGCCACCTCACCTGCCGAGGCCGGCACGCGTGATTTACAGCACGTCAGCACCCAGGTGGCCGTGAACTATCACTTCAATGCCACTAGCCTGGCGGACACCTATCAGCGCGTTGGCCTGGAGGTAGAAGACAAGATTGTCGATCCGCGTATCCAGGAGGTAGTGAAAGCGGTGGTGGCGCGGTTCTCGGCAGAAGATTTGCTCAAGCGCCGTGATGATGTGCGTAGCGAAATCGTGGCCGGTTTGTCGGGTGCGCTGCAAAAATACAACCTGGTGCTGGAAGACGTGCAGATCACCAACTTCAAGTTTTCCGGCGCGTTCGATGCTGCCATTGAAGGCAAGCAGACCGCAGAACAAGAGGCTCTGAAGGCGTCCAACGACCTCAAGCGCATCCAGATTGAAGCCCAGCAAAAAGTAGCCATGGCGCAGGCTGAAGCCGAAGCGATCAAAATCCAGGCCGATGCCATCCGCGCGCAGGGTGGCCAAGAGTACGTACAACTCAAGGCCATTGAAAAGTGGGATGGCAAGTTGCCGCAGGTAGCTGGCGGCAACACCCCGTTTATTAACCTGAAACCGCAATAAGCCGGTCACACCGGGTATAAAAAAACGGCGCCGTGGGCGCCGTTTTTTATTTCGCCACAATGTCGGACAGTGGCACCGCGTTGATGTTTTTGCGTGCGCCCAGCGCCACCAGCGCTGCCGCAAAGCCAGATGCCGCCCCCACCGCCATCGCCCAGCGCGGGCCGTATACGTTGGCCACCCAGCCCACTATCGGCGCGCCAATGGGTGTGCTGCCCACAGCCACGCCCAGCCGCAGTGCCATCACCCGGCCGCGCATGGCGGGTTCGGTGGCCAGTTGCATCAGGCTGTTGGTGGTATTGGTAAAGGTGAGCGCGGCAATGCCAATGACCACCAGTGCGGCAGCAAACAGCCAATAACCCGGGGCGAGGGCGGCCAGCGTGCAGCCCAGCCCGAACACGGCAGCCCCGGTCAGCAAGGTACCGAACTCCGGTTTCTCCCGCCCGGCAGCGGCCAGCGCACCGGCCACCGTCCCGACCGCCATGATCGATGACAATAGCCCGAACGCCTTGGCATCTGCATGAAATGCCCCGACGGCCATGGTCGAAATAAAAATAGGGAAATTGAGCCCGAACGTACCGATCAAAAACAGCATGATCAGGGTGGCGCGCAGATCGGGCCGTGCCCAGGTGTAGCGCAAGCCCACCATGATCCCGCCCCGCGTGTGGGTGGCCCGCGCGTTGGGGTGCAGTTCGGACACGCGCAACATCAGCAAAGACAGCAGCACCGCTACAAATGACAAGCCATTGAGCACAAAGGCCCAACCGGTGCCCACGGCCGCGATCAGCAAACCCGCAACGCCCGGCCCGATCATTCTGGCGGCATTGAACGACGTGGAATTAAGCCCCACCGCATTGGGCAGGTCTTTGTCGCCCACCAGTTCCGTGACAAAAATCTGCCGCACTGGCGCATCAAAGGCGGAGGCGCAGCCAAACAGAAAGGCAAACACATAGACCTGCCACAACTGCACCACACCCAGCACGGTCATCGCCCCCAGCGCCAGGGCCAGCGCGCCCATCAGCGCCTGGGTCACCAGCAACAGCTTGCGCTGGTTGAAGTAATCCGCTGCTGCGCCAGTCCACGGCATCAGCAACAGTTGCGGGCCAAACTGCAAGGCCATCACCGTACCGACGGCGGAGGCGTCGTGATGGGTCAACTGGGTCAGCACCAGCCAGTCTTGCGCGGTGCGCTGCATCCAGGTGCCGATATTGGAGACCAGCGAGCCGATCGTCCACAGCCGGAAATTATAGTTGTGCATGGCCCGGAACAGGCCGGCGCGCTGTTTCATGCGCGGGCCCTCCAGGCGGGAACAGACAAGATCAAAAACATGGGTAATCCGGATCAGCTACTGGCTGGCGCAAGGCCGGCCGGGGTCAGTCTTCTACCAGGCGGGTCAGCAAATCGAGCGCGCTGGCAAAAGTGGTGCGCTCGGTTTCGCTCAGGCGTTCTTCAATGCGGTGGCTCAGCCAGTCTTGCCGGGCGCTGCGGCCGGTTTCCAGCCACTTGCGGCCCGCTTCGGTCAGGATCAGCCTAGTTTTACGGCCATCGACCTCATCTGGCGTGCCGGCGACCAGCCCCTCTTTGACCAGGCTCGCCACAATCGGGCTCATGGATTGCGAACGCATGTGTTCTGCGCGGGCCAGTTCAGACACCGTGGCCGGGCCGGATTTCTCCAGCTGCAGCACAACGGAAATCTGCGATTGTGTCAGCGTCGCGTGATTGGAGTGCTCACGCAGTTGCCGCCGTAACTTGCCCATCAATGAGCGTGTGTGGCTGGCCAGCGCGGCAGGCTGCGCCGCTGTGTCATCGGGTGTATATGAGGTCATGCTCACAAATTAGCATGTACGAAGGTAAACTACCAAGTTTTACTGACGAGTTGCCGGTGGTGCTGGCCGTGCGGGCGGATGACAATGGCGATATCTCCGCTCATCATCCAGGACACCGCCATGCAAGACGCCTTGATCATTCAGCAACCAGCCGATCCCGCCGCTGATGCCCGTGAACTCTGGCTGTTTTTTCACGGCATAGGCTCACGCGCCGAAGACCTGGTACCGCTGGGACAGGCGCTGGCACCGCTGTTACCCCACGCCTGGATGATCAGCGTGCGCTCGCCAGACCCATCGGATTTCGGCCAGGGCTGGCAATGGTTTTCGGTGCAGGGCGTGACGGAAGAAAGCCGCCCCGCGCGTGTTGCAGCGGCCATGCCGGCGTTTGTGGAGGTGGTGAAATTCTGGCAACAGAAAACCGGCGCCACCCCGGCGACGACGACGCTGGCCGGGTTCTCGCAAGGGGCCATCATGGCGCTGGAATCCACCCAACAGGCCGAAAAACTGGCGCAGCGGGTGATCTCGCTGGCCGGTCGCTTTGCCCAGCCACCGCGCACGGCGCCAGCCAGCACGACCATTCACTTTCTGCACGGTCAGAACGATCAGGTCATTGCTGCACACTACGCCACGGACGCGGTGCGTCAGTTACAAGCGCTGGGCGGCGCGGTCACGTGTGATGTTTTTCCGGAGCTGGGGCATGGGCTGGATGGCCGGGTGGTCCAGCGGCTGGCTGCGTTGATTGCTGCAGCGGCGCACTGAGCGGGCTACGACGTTTGCACACCACCTCGTTATTCCCCTCCGCGGGCTCCTGCTGAGGGGGAATACCGATCGCAGCTCAACGGGCTACTTGTCGTGGAGAACCCTCGCCACTCCGGATTTACCTTGAAGCGCGTGCAGCCATCCCAGCTGGATTCCGGCTCAAGGCCGGAATGACGAGTTAGTGGAGTGCGCGTTGAATTGGCAGTGGCAGCACCGTAGCCCGGATGAAGCCAAAGGCGAGAATCCGGGGTTGTGTCGCTGGCAAGGTCGGGGTTGCGTCGTCTGAATACGCCGTAGCGTTGGGTCATTCTTGCTCGTATTGCCACCCCGGATTCGCGCTGCGCTTCATCCGGGCTACGGCGTTACGCCGCTGAGGCCAGGATCTACCGGGGGTGCAACAGGCCCGCTATGCCTTGCGCCCGCCCACCCCGGCCGGTGCGCTCTTGTGGAGCTGAATGGTCTGCAATGGCACCGAAGAAGGCGGTGCTTCCTTGAAGATGTGCGGTTTCATCTTGCCGACCACGTGCATTTCACAGGGTTTGCAGTCAAAGCGCAGGGTGTAGGTATCGTTGCCGGTTTTCAGCGTCATTGGTTCGGCACGCACCTGGCCTTGCACGCCCTTCACGCCCTTGGCCTGTTTGGGGCACAGGTTGTAAGAGAACCGCAGGCAGTGCTTGGTGATCATCAACGACACTTCGCCTGGCTCTTCGTGAGACTCGTAGGCCGCGGCGATCAACTGTACGCCATGGCGCGTGTAGAAGGCGCGGGCGGCGTCGTTGTACACGTTGGCAAGGTAAGACAGCGACGTGTCCGGATAAGCCACCGGTGGTTGCACCTCGGCCTTGCGTTGCGGGCGCTGCCAGGCGGCAATGCGAGCGCTTTCCAGTGCCGCGACGGCATCCCGGCGCAGGGCGTTGATGGCGCCTGCGGGGACAAACCAGGTTTCACGCGTCTGGATAGACACATCAACCGGGTTGAAAATGGTATTGCCCAGTTTGGCGAGGTTCTCTCGTAGCGTGGCCTGGGCTTTCTCCACGTTCTGCGCCACTTGCAGTTCCAGCGGGGCGTGAACGGTGGCGGTACAGCCATCTTCATCGGTCAGCGTCAGCGCCAGGCCTGCGGCATCGTCTTTCAGGCTGATCCAGGCATCAATCTTGCGCTCGGCCGATTTGCGCGTCAGCGCTTGTTCCCAGTCGTGATCGCGGTTGCGGTTGATCGCGACGCCCGGCTTGAGGCCTTCCAGGTCGCTCATGTATTCATTGGGTTTCACGCGCCAAAGATCGCCGCGCACACCGGTGCCCACACGCTCGACCACGTTGGCTTGCAGGCCAATCACCTCACGTTTTTTCATGAAGTTCAGACCGTCACCGTTCGCCAGCGGGGCGGCGGTGTCGATCTCGAACCAGCTTTTGCCCACTTGGGTCACGGTGCCGATTTCCACACCAATATATTTGGGCGAGTCAAAAGCGCCAATGTCGGTCAGGCGACCATTTACAAAGTAATCGGTGTGACCACGGTGGAAGTTCTTGTCTACGTCCGGCGTAAAGAAGATATCGGTGCGGCCGCTGGCAGCACGCGCCAGTTCTGGCCGGCGTTCCAGAATTTCATCCAGCAGCATGCGGTAATGGGCGGTGATGTTCTTCACGTAGCCCATATCCTTGTAGCGCCCTTCAATCTTGAAGGAGCGCACACCGGCATCGATCAGCGCTTCCAGGTTGGCGCTCTGATCATTGTCTTTCATGGACAAGAGGTGCTTGTCGAACGCCACCACGCCGCCGGCCTGGTCGGTCAGCGTGTAGGGCAAGCGACAGGCCTGCGAGCAATCGCCCCGGTTGGCACTGCGGCCGGTATCGGCGTGGCTGATAAAACACTGGCCGGAATACGCCACGCATAGTGCGCCGTGAATGAAGAATTCCACGGTGGTATCGGTTGGCAGCGCGTCTTTCACTGCGCGGATTTTATCCAGCGTCAATTCCCGCGCCAGCACCACTTGGGAGAACCCGCTATCGGCCAGGAAACGTGCTTTTTCTGGCGAGCGGATATCACACTGGGTCGAGGCATGCAGCTGAATGGGCGGCAGGTCCAGATCAAGCAGCCCCATATCCTGCACGATCAGCGCATCCACGCCGGCATCGTAAAACTGGTGGATCAACTGGCGGGCCGGTTCCAGTTCTGCATCATGCAAGATGGTGTTGAGCGTGACAAAAATGCGCGCGTGATAGCGGTGGGCGAACTCCACCAGACCGGCAATCTCGCTCACGGTATTACTGGCGTTATGGCGCGCGCCAAACGACGGCCCGCCGATATACACCGCGTCCGCGCCGTGCAAAATCGCTTCCCGGCCGATTTCAACGGTCCTGGCAGGAGAGAGAAGTTCCAGTTGGTGCGGCAAGAGACTCATGGGTGTATCCGGGCAAGACAAACGAGGGTGCGAACTATAACAGAATCAAAGCCTTGGCGCGCCTTTGCGTAAAGCGGCAAGTGCCGGACGGCAGCCACTTCACGGCGCCAGTTGCTTGTGTTTGGCAAAGGTTCATTCCGCCTGGCGGTGCCCAATGGACTGCGCACGATTTAGCAAATTCTGATATATTACAACAGCATACAAGCATCACGCGTTGCGATATGCCCTGTGGCATACCGGTCAACCCGCTGGCAGCTTGTTCTGACCGCCGCGAAACACCCAGGTCCATGCGCCCATGGCGCAATCCGTTTGATACCCGGTTACCCCGCCCGCGCCGCTGTTGCGCGGGTTACCCGCTGTATTGCCAAGGGCCGCCCTGTTTACCCACGGGGTCTGGTGCTTTGGTTTTTGCTTTCACGACTACCTCTGGAGACACAATGAAGTCGTTGCGTACTGGCCTCCTGGCCGCTCTTTCTTTTGCTGCTGTACTGGCCCACGCTGAAACCGGCGTGACCGACAGCGAAATCCTGATCGGCCAGTCTGCGGCACTTTCTGGCCCGGCTGGTGAATTGGGCAAGGGCGTGAACCGTGGCGCCAAGGCGTATTTTGACTGGGTGAACCAGCACGGTGGCGTGAACGGCCGCAAGATCAAACTGGTGGCGCTGGATGACGGCTACGAGCCGGATCGCACTGCCGCCAACACGCAAAAGCTGATCAAGGATCAGGGCGTGTTTGCGCTGTTTGGTTATGTGGGTACGCCGACGTCCAACGCCGCATTGCCGCTGATCAACCAGACCGGCATTCCGTTTGTGGCCCCGTTTACCGGCGCAGAAGGCCTGCGTACCCCGGTGAACCGCAACGTGTTCAATATCCGCGCCAGCTACCATGATGAAGCCGAAGAAATTGCGGACTCCATGAAAAAGATGGGCATGCAGAGCATCAACGTGTTCTACCAGAACGACGCCTACGGCCAGGCCGGTTTGAAAGCCATGCAAGAAGCCGCCGCCAAAAACGGCATCAAGATCAACGCCACCGCCACCGTACAGCGTAATAGCTCGGACGTGAAAAAGGCTGTGGATGAACTGGTGGTGAAAAAGCCGGCCAGCGCGGTCTTCATGGTGACGGCGTATACCTCCAGCGCGGCATTCATCACCGCCGCCCGCGCCCAGAATTTTATTGGCCCGTTCTACAACGTGAGCTTTGTCGGTACCGAAGCCCTGATCAATGCTCTCAAGCATGACGGCTCTGGCGTGATCGTCTCCCAGGTCATGCCCTCGCCCTACAACCCGATCAAGCCGGTGACGATTGACTACGTCAAAGCGCTGAAAGCCGCAGGTGTGGATACCGTGGATTACCCCAGCCTGGAAGGCTACATTGGCGCTCGCGTGCTGGTAGAAGGCCTCAAGCGCTCTGGCAAGGCCCTCACCCGCGAAAAGCTGATCTCGTCGATGGAAGAACTGCGCGACTACGACCTGGGCGGCTTTCGCGTGAAGTTCTCTTCTGGCAACCATGAAGGCTCCAGCTTTGTGGACCTGATCGTGATCGACAAAGACGGTCACGTGCATAGCTGATTGGGGTTGATGGCATGAGAAAAACGGCGCCTGGTGTGGCGCCGTTTTTTTATGTTGGGCAGATGTCGCAGTTGGAGTTGCGGTTGTCTTTGATCTTGCCGTTGCCGTTGCCGTTGCCGTTGTCTTTGAATTTGCAGTTGCAGTTGCTTTTGACTTTCCTCCCCCGTCAAAGCCAAGCACCGAAGAAGGGAGGGAGACCTTAGGCTCCCGACCGACAGAGGGCAGCCCGGAGGGCCGCCCGGCTGGGGTCGCCTTTCTTTGCCTACTTTCTTTGGGGCCGCCGAGGTGGCGACGCAAAGAAAGTAGGGTGCTCCCGCCACCGCCGGTATCAAATGCCTTTCAAAACCTGCGCCACAAGGCGCTAACACACATATCAACGGTGGATTGTCGCTCACGCTCCGAATCCACCCTACGTTCCACAGCAATATGAACCAGGCCAGCCACCCCGGATTCCCGCTGCCGCTTCATCCGGGCTACGACGTTCACTTGCAAACATCACAAACGTGGTTTGCCGCTATCGCTCCGAATCCACCCTACAGCTAGCCCCGTAGCCCGGATGAAGGCCAACGGCCGGGAATCCGGGGTGACTATGTCGCAAAGAACCTTGTCCTCGCACATGTTGCCACCCCGGATTCCCGCTGCCGCTTCATCCGGGCTACGACGACGCTCGCTTGCAAACATCGCAGACGTGGATTGTCGCTATCGCTCCGAATCCACCGTGCAGCGGTTTCAGCCATCAACGCCGCACCGATCACCCATAAAACGCCGATGGCGCCACCCCAAAGTGCCGCCTGAACATCGCGGCAAACGCACTCTGGCTGGTATAGCCATGATCCAGCGCCACGGTCACAATTTTCTCTCCATGGGCCAGTCGTTCCAGCGCCAGTAACAGACGCGCATGTTGGCGCCAGCGGCCGGGGGTCATTCCGGTTTCGCGCTGGAACGCCCGGTGCAGGGTGCGGGTGGCCATACCCAGCGTTTCTGCCCAGGTGGTGACGATGTGTTCTTCTTGCGGTGCGGCCATGATGGCGTCGCACAATTGGCGCAGGCGCGCGCTGGCAGGCCAGGGCAGGTACAGGGGCAGACGCTCGATCGCGGCCAGTTCGGCCAGCAAGAGCTGCATGACCATGTCGTCCCGGCTGCCGGGCGCGTAATCAAACGGGATCGCCACTGCCGCCAGAATCAGCGCCCGCAGCAAGGGCTGGATTTCCACCACGCAGCTACCCTGCGGCAGATGTGCCACGGTGCCGGGTTCGACAAACACGGTCCGCATGCGCACGTGACCACTCATCCGCACGGTGTGTTCCAGCCCGGCATCCAGCCAGACGCCGCGTGTGGGTGGCACCACCCAGCGCCCGCTGGCGGCCTCAATCAGCATGACCCCTTCCGTGGCATATAACAGTTGGGCACGTCGGTGCCGGTGCGCGGCAATGAAGGCGCCGTTGGGGTAATCCGCCGCCAGCACGGCCACCGGCATGGGCGTGTCTTCAAAACGGAGGTGGACATCAGCAGAGGGCGTAGCAATCATGTTTGGCATTTTTGCGATAAGTATTGCCAGTTTAGCGTGAGACGGCCGTACATGCTGGCGGCAAGATCAACGCTCCAAGTCACTTGAGGCGTGATCGACATGTCTGGTTTTCCGATGCTGTTTCCGCTGTTGGCCATCTTGCTGTGGGCCGGCAATGTGGTGGTGTCCCATTTGTCTGCCCACACCATTGACCCGTTTGCCATTACGTTCTGGCGGCTGGTGCTGGCCGTGGGGCTGATGAGCCTGTTTGTGTTGCCGGGCGCATGGCGGAACCGGCGCCTGATCAAGGCCCACGCACCACGGCTGGCCTTTCTGGGTTTTCTGGCGATGGCGCTGTTCCAGTGCCTGTCTTACCAGGCCGCGCACACCACCACCGCCACCAATATGGCCATCATGACCTCGCTGGCGCCGCTGCTGACCATGCTGTTGTCCGTCTTGCTGCTGGGCGAAGCGCCCACGCTGGGGATGCTGGTCGGCGGGGTGATGTCGTTTGGCGGACTGGTTTATCTGATCTCGGCCGGTAACCCGTTCTTGCTGATTTCCGGCGGCGTTCATACGGGGGATGTGTTGATGCTGCTGGCGGCAGCGTCTTATGCGCTGTATGGCGTGCTGTTGCGGCGCTGGCAGACGGGCTTGCCGTCCTGGCAATCCACTTATATCCAGGCCATTTGTGCCATGGTGTTCATGCTGGTGCTGGTCTTGCGCTTACCGGCAGCGGCCGCATGGCCCAATCGCGCCAGCCTGCCGTTGATTGCCTATGCCGGTACGCTGGCCAGTGTGGTGTTGCCGTTTTTCTGGATGCAGGGCGTCAAACTGTTGGGCCCCAACCGCTGCGCCATGTTCATGAACCTGTTACCGGTGGCGACGGCGGCCATAGCCGTGGGCTGGTTTGGTGAACAATTGCATGGCTATCACCTTATTGGCGGCGGTGTGGCGCTGGCCGGGGTGTTGCTGGCACAACTCTGGCGGCAACCGTTGCCTGGCCGATTGGGTGTAGCGGTCTGAGGGGCGGGCTGTGGGCGGGGTCTGTGGTGTATTGGGCGGCCTGGCTGACAGCCCGCGTGCGCATGCGGGTCTACACTCAAGGTGAGCTTTACCTGTGTTGTTGGAGTAAACACCATGAACCCGCATGATCATCCACTCTCCGATCCGCTGGCATTGGCGCAGCAGCGGTTACGGCAAAACGCCGTTGCCGTTGCCCGCCATAACCATATCCCGCACAAACAAAATCCGTTGCCGATACATCACGGTCACCCTGGCAGCAAGGGGTGACTTTGTGGCAAAAACAAAACGGCGCGAAAGCGCCGTTGGCCGTAAGGCGAGGGTTTAGCTGGCGGTATGCAACTGGCTGGAGAACTGCCCGACGGCGCTGACCACGCGTTGTGCTCCGTCCTGGATATCAATGATCACGTCGCCGGCTTCGCCCGCCAGTTGCAGTCCGCGTTGCGCCTGTTGTTTGCCGGTATCAATCACCTGGACCGCATGTTCGGCCAGCGCCTGGTTTTTTTGCACCACCCCGACGATCTCTTGCGTGGCTTCGGTCGTGCGTGAGGCCAGCTTGCGTACTTCATCGGCCACCACCGCAAAGCCACGCCCCTGTTCGCCAGCGCGTGCAGCTTCAATGGCGGCGTTCAAGGCCAGCAGGTTGGTCTGCGCGGCGATATCGGTAATGCTGTTGACGATAGAGCCGATCACTTGCGATTGCTTGTTCAGTGCATCAATACGATCGGCGGCGTCGCGCATTTGTTCGGCCAGATCGCGCATGACATCTACCGTTTCCTTGACCACGCCCGCGCCGCGTTTGGAGACCTCATCGGTTTGGCGTGAGGTTTCAAAGGCAATGGTGGCCGCCTCGGCCACGGCGTGTTCCCGGTTTACTTGTTCGGTGATCACGGTGGCAAACTTCACCACTTTGTAGAGCTTGCCCTGGGCATCGCTGATCGGGTTATAAGAGGCTTCCAGCCACACGATCTGGCCGTGCGAGTCCACCCGCTTGAAGCGGCCGGTCACATAGTCACCACGGCGCAGTTGTTCCCAGAAATTCTTGTAGGCCACCGAGTTGTATTCTTCCGGCTCGCAAAAAATGCGGTGATGCTTGCCCTGGATTTGCGCCAGTGTGTAGCCCATGGGGCGCAGAAAGTGATCGTTGGCGGTGAGCACCGTGCCATCGAGCGAGAACTCGATCACGGCCGTAGAGCGTTGCAGCGCCTTGATCAGGTTTTCGTGTTCGCAAGAGGCTTCAATGGTGCGCGTCAGATCATTGGCATAGATGGAATAGCGCAGTAACTGGCCCTTGCTGTTACAAATGGGCTGCAGGATCACGCGCAGCCAGGCTTCATTGCCATTGGCCCGGCGCAAACGCACTGCACCGCTAAAGTGTTCCTTGCGGGTCAGGGCGTCGGCCAGCCGGGTATAGAACTCGGTGCCGCGCAACTCATCTGGCACCAGTTCCAGCAACGCCCGGCCCTTGAGCTCGGATTCCCGATAGCCCATCTCGGTCTGGAACATGGCATTGACGGTTTCCACCCGCCCTTGCGGGTCCAGAAATACCGCAATCATTTCATCACTCAAGCTTTGCCGCACTTGCTCGACGCTGAGTAACTCCTCTCGCAGTGCTGCCAATTCTTCTTTCAAAGCCGTATTGAACATGCGCGCCCCCGCCCGAGTGCTGATCTGTGGTTGGATCTGTGGTTGATGATGCATAACCGCTATAGCACACGGGAGTAGCTCAGCGCATTGTCATATCCGGCTGCCGTTAGCCAAAACACACCAATTGCCGTGTCGGTGCGCGCGGGTGGGGTAGTACGGTGGCGTCGATCTGGTATACGGCGTGCAGATGTTCTGCGGTGAGCACCTCGGGCGGGGCCCCCAGCGCAGTAACTTTGCCTTCTGCCAGCAAGAGCAAACGGTCACACCACCAGGCCGCCAGGTTGACGTCATGCAGGATGACCAGCACGGCCAGTTGGTGTTCGTGGGCCAGTTGCGCCACCGTTTGCAACAACAGCAACTGGTGGCGCGGGTCCAGGCTGGCGGTGGGTTCGTCCAGCAGCAGTGCGCGGTATTCGCCGGGGGCGCGGCCCGCCAGCGCCTGTGTCAGCACGCGGGCAAACTGCACGCGCTGTTGTTCACCGCCAGAGAGCGCGGTGTAGCGGCGTTGGGTGAGCGCCTGGGCATCGGCCAGTTGCAGCGTGTGATCCAGCAAGGCATCCAGTTCACGCGGGGAGAGTTCCGGGAACGGATAGGCGCCCGTCGCCGCCACCGCCCGCACACCCAGTTCAAACGCCAGCGAAGGCGATTGCGGCAGCACCGCGCGGCAGCGGGCTTGCGTCTGTGCGGACTGTTGCGCCAGGGCCTGGCCGTTGAGGGTCAGTGTGCCGGCCACAGGCGGCAGTTCTCCGGCCAGGGTGGCCAGCAGCGTGGATTTACCCGCGCCATTGGCACCCAGCACACCCAGCACTTCACCTGGCCTGAGTTGCAGCGAGACCCCGTCCAGCACGGCCTTGCCGTGGCGGCCACAAGCCAGTTGATCGGCAATCAGCATCAGCGCAGCCTCCGGGTCAGCATCCACAAAAAGAACGGGCCGCCGATCAAACTGGTGACCATGCCAATGGGCAGTTCCGCGGGGATAACCACCATCCGTGCCAGCCAGTCGGCCAGGGAGAGTGCAATGGCGCCGGCCACCAGGGTATTGGGCAGCAGCCAGCGGTGATCCGCACCCAAAGACAAACGCACCAGGTGCGGCACCACCAGCCCGACAAAGCCGATCACGCCGGTGGCGGCCACCAGCGGGCCCACAATCAGCGCCACCAGTACAATCAGCCGGCGGCGCAGGGGTTCAATGGCAAAGCCCAGATGCCGCGCTTCGCGCTCGCCCAGCAGCAGCGCGTTCAGGCCACGCCATTCGCGCAACAGCCACAAACACAAGATCAGCGTCCACGGTGCCAACCAGGCCAGTTGCTGCCAGGTGGCACCGGCCAGGCTGCCCATATTCCAGAACGTCAGGCTGCGTAACTGACTATCCGTCGCCATATAAGTAAACAGGCCGATCAGGCTGCCGCAGATCACATTGATGGCGACCCCGGCCAGCAATAGACTCCCCATCCCCGGGTGGCGGCGACCCAATGCGTAGCACACGGCGGTGGCGGCCAGGCTGCCGACAAACGCGGCGGGTGCCAACCAGAACAGCGTGGGCGCGCCCAGCACAATCGCCCCCACCGCGCCCAGCGCGCCGCCGGAAGAAATGCCGATCAGGCCCGGCTCTGCCAGCGGGTTGCGAAATAGCGCCTGCATCACCGTACCGGTGATGGTCAGCCCCGCGCCGGCCACCACGGCCAGCACGACGCGCGGCAAGCGCACTTCAATCAGTACGTTACGCCACAGGGTTTCCTGGTCAGATAACAAATCCCCCAGCAAGAGGTCCGGGATTTGCCGCAGCGGGACGCGCACCGCGCCCTGGCTGCTGGAGATGAGCATCAGCAACACCAGCGCGGCGAGCAGGCCCAGCAACACCCAGACCGCCCGGTGGAGGGTGATCTGGCGGGCCGGGGCGTTGGTCAGCACGGCAGCGCGGTTCATGATGCCGGGGCCAGCAGGCCGGCCTGCAGCGTGCGCAACGCTTGTGGCAAGCGTGGGCCAAAGCCCAGCAGCAGCAAATCATCCATCACCACGATGCGGCGCGCTTTGGCGGCCGGCGTGCCCGCCACACCCGGCAGGGCGAGGAAGGCATCCAGGCCGCCAGAGGCGGTGATCGACATGCTGGTGGTGACAATGGCTTGCGGTGCCAGCGCCAGCGCGGCTTCCGCAGACAGCGGCTTGTAGCCTTTCTGCGTGGCCAGCACGTTTTTGGCCCCTGCCAGGTTCAGCATGGCGTCCGCTGTGGTGTCCGTCCCCGCGCCTTCCAGCTTGCCGGTGCGGTTCATCACCAGCAGCGTTTTCAGGCCCGCCGCTTTACCTTGCAGCGGGGCGATGTCAGCGCGGATTTGCGCCACCATCTTGCCGCCATCGTCTTTCAGACCCAGCGCGGTAGCCACTCCGTGTACCCGTTGTTCCAGCGCCTCCAGCGTGGCATCACCGGGCAGCACAATGATGCGCTTGCCCAGGCTTTGCAGTTGCTTGAGCGCGGCGGGTGGGCCGGCCTGGTCCGTGGCCAGGATCAGGTCCGGGTTCAGCGCGGCCACCCCTTCTACCGAGAAGGCCCGGTAATACCCCACCTGCGGCAGTTTGGTGGCGGCCGGCGGGTAGAGGCTGGAATTATCCGCGCCGACCAGCCGGTCGCCGGCACCCAGCGCGTAGATGATTTCAGTCAGCGGCCCACCCAGGCTGACCACCCGTTTGGGTGTGTCGGCCGCGTGGGCCAGCGTGGCAACAAGACCCAGCCACAAGGCGCAAAAGAGTTGTTTCATGGTCTGTTCCCGTCAGGCCGCCAGCGGTTCCTGGCACAGCGTGACCAGCAATTCACGCCAGGCCGGCAGTTCCGGCTTGCCCGGTTTGCGCTCGCCAAAGAACTGCACGATCAGATCGCCAGCCGCGTTGTAGACCTCCAGCGATGTCACCCAGCCATCCCGCGTGGGCTTGTTGACCACCCAGGTGCTGTCGATGGCGGTGGTCAACAAATGCAGGTTGAAACGCGGGTCCAGTACGTTGAACCAGGGGCCGGTGCTGACCAGCTTGTGCACGGCGCCGGTGTGGATTTGCACCATGCCGCGATTGCCGACAAAGCACATGATCGAGAGACCGGTTTCCGCTGCCCGTTGCAACAAGGTCTGGACGGCATCCACCGCCACCTGCTGCGCCAGGTCCGGCCCGGCCGCGTGCAGCGCGCCCAGGCGTGACACCTTGAATTTGCGCAGCATGGGGAAAAAGGCGTGGGTGTCGTCCAGGGCCAGCCAGGCCGCGCGCAGGGCGGCGGGGTCAGCGGCACGGGCAGTTTCTTCGGCGGGCTTGATGGCTGCAAATTGCGGGACGGTTTTGTCCGCCAGGGCAAAGGCGGCGACAAAGGTTTGCCAGGCTGTGTGGTCCGTGGCCTCGGTGCGGTAAACCTTGTGGATGGCGATGCCTTCAGCATCAAAAAACTGGATGCTGTCGCGGCCGCTTTCAGTCACGGCAAAGGCAAAACGCCAGCTGGCAAAGAACATGCGCAGATCAATATCCGGCCCCAGCACCATGCCCACCGGGCCATCGGCGTGGATGTCTTCGTAACGGCCGTGGCGCTCATGTACGCACCAGTCGTTGCGGCTCAGGGCCATCACGTCGCCCAGCGTACCCAACTGGCGAAACAGTTCTTGCGGCGTGCCAGACAGCGCTTGCGAGGTCAGCCCACAGTCTGCGGCAACCAGTGCGGCTTCGGTGGTGCCAAGGCGGGCGGCGCGGTCGCGGATGCGTAATTTGGGTTCGGCGGCAACGAGTTCTGCGTGGCGTTGTTGCAAATCGGCGGCGAAAGATGAAAACAGAGCCTGGCTCATGTCGGACCTCTGGTCGGTAAATGGCAAAAAAACCGCCTGACCACCCAGAACAAGCGTGGTCAGGCCGGAGAAAAAGCAGTGCGATACTCGCAACTGCTGCGTGGTTAAAACGGGTCTGCTGGCCTTAGAACAGATAGCTGGCAGCGACGCGGAAACTACGGCCAGGCTGCGTGTAGCGGTCGATGGCGACGTTGTCTGCCTGCAGCAAGGTGCCTGGGCCGCCGTTGCTGGATTGGCGGTCCTGGCTGTTCCAGTACTTGTGATCAAACAGGTTGAATACGCCGGCAGACAGGCGCAGGTCTTTCACCGGCTTGTACCAGCCAGAGAAATCGACCACGCCGTAACCGGGAGCCTCAAACAAGGTATTGCTGGAAACATGACGCTTGGCGCTGGCGGCGGTCAGCGAGCCATCCACACCCCACTGGCTGACCGCATAGCCGACGTTGAACACAGCCTTGAGCGGAGCGACAGAGTCCAGCCAGGTATGTTCGGTTTCGTTTACACCCACGGCGTAGGCCAGCGAGGCATTGCTGTGCCAGTTGGGCAAGAACTGCCAGTGGCCGCTGGCTTCTGCGCCGTAAATCCGCGCGCGATCAATGTTGATGTTCTGGAACACCCCTGCCGGGTAACCCGCCACCCAGCCCGCGTCACCCTGTTGCAGCGTGACTTGCTCAATAAAGTTGCGATACCGGTTGTCGTACACCGTGGCCGTGCCGCCCAATTGGTCGGTGCCAAAGCGGGCGCCAAACTCGTAACCGGAACTGGTTTCCGGCTTGAGGTCCGGATTGGGCACCAGCGTGTAGCCAAAGGCCGCGTTGGTGAATTCGCCATTGACCTCGACCACGCTGGGGGCGCGGAACCCCTGCGCGTACTGGCCGTAGAGGGTCAGTGTTTCGGTGGCTTTCCAGCTGGCCATCAGCTTTGGGGAAAACTTGCTGTCGCTTTGATCTTTGGGCGTCACAGCGGTCCCGGCGGCAATCTGCGCGGCCAGAATCGGGTCGATTTCCGGATTCTGCCGATAGTTGTCATAGCGGATACCCGGCGTCAGGCTAAAACGCCCGCCACCAAAGCCGATCTCGTCCTGCGCAAACAAGCCGTACTGCGTGATGTTGGTGATCGGCACCGTCCGCGTGTTGATGGTGCTGGAGTCTGGCTTGCCTGCGGCAAACTCGGTGGTGCGCGATTGCCACCATTCGCCGCCGACCACCCATTCCTGGCTGATTTGGCCGTCAAACCGCTTTACCAACTGGCCGTTGGTGCCTTTCATGCTCTCGGTGTACTGGCCGTCGCGCTGGTAGTCGGCAGCGGTGGTGCGTACCTGATAGCGATGCTGATCGCTGTCGAGCGTTTGCCAATACACACGGGCGGTGGCGGAGTCGACCCACTGATTGGCATCCGGCGCGGTGTAGTCGTAATCCAGCGAGAGGCGCTTGCGGGTTTGTTCATCCGTGGCGCGGCTGGATTTGACGGAGCTGGAGAGGTCTTCCAGCAGATTGGTATCGGTGGTGGTGTTGCGATATTCGCCGGTTACGCCCAGCTTGTGGCCGCCTTCAAAGTAATGCTGCAACTTGCCCAGGGCGTTACGGCTTTCGGTATTTTGCGGATCGGGCTCGGTGCGATTGGCGCCGGTGCCCCCGTTCTCACCTTTGTTATCCAGTTCGTTGCCTTTGCGGCCGCCGACTTGCGCCAGCCAGAACGTACCTTCGGCCATTTCCCCGGCCACCGAGGCGCGGCCACCGTAGCTGGTGTCGGCGCTGTCGTAATCGGCATCGGCCCGGCCACCCAGCTTTTTGCCACCCTTCAACAGATCGGACGGGTCCAGCGTACGCAGGCCGACAATCCCGCCCAGCGCCGACGAGCCATACAGGGTCGAACCCGGCCCGCGCACGATATCGATCGCCGCCAGCGAACCGAAATCCACCATGTCCTGGCCAATAAAGGTGTCGCGGCCAGAGAAACTGAAGGTACTGGGCAGGCGAATACCATCGACCAGCATCAGGATGCGGTTGCCTTCCAGCCCGCGGATATTGATATTGGTGCCACCATAGCGCGGCTGGCGGGTGATGGTGATGCCGGGCTCGGCGCGATCCCCCAGATCGGTGAAGTCGCGGATGAAGTTGTCATCCAGCGTGCTGCGGTCGGTGGTAGTGACCGACGGCGGCAGTTCATCCAGGGTTTTTTCCGTGCGCGTGGCGGTGACCACCACGGTAGAAAGCGCGCTGCTGGCGCTGGCCGTGGCGGCTGCCGGTTTGGCGGTGGCGGGTGCATCTGCGGCGAACGCAGAATGGAGTGCGCAAGCCATCAGGCTCAGCGCAAGCGTGTGCTGGGTGCGGTTCATGCCAGTTCCTTGGAATTGGAAGCCAGCCTGGCGGCGAGGATTGCCATGCGTGCAGCCAGAGCGGTTCCGGGGCTTTGCGGTTGTTCTGAGCAGGTGCAAAGCCCGGCGCGGCTGGCTGCCCGGCGGCGTCTGGGAGGCAGACGCGGGCCGGGTCCGGCTGGCATGCGCGGTTGTTGTGATTGTTGTGTGTGTGGACCGGTTACTTGGTCAGGATCAACTTGCCCTGGCGCGTCTCACGCAGGGTGTACAACACGCCGTTGTGTTTGATGATCACCGATTGCCCGGGCTGCAGCAGGCTGCGGCTATCCACCACCTGCGTCTGGCTGGCGGTAGGGGGAGTGGTCATCAAAGGGCGTGGTCGTCGTTCCATTTCTCAATAGTAAACGATAACCATTCTCATTAACAAGATGTAGTAGATAATATATGTCGCGGCACGCCCGCGCGGGCAGCCGCGCTGGTCAGGCCGAGTGCCTGCACAAACGGCATTGGCCGGGGTGACGGCCCCATGCCCCGTTTGACGGGTGGGCATGGGTCACGCCGGCAGGCAGATCAACCCTGGTGACTTAACTTGGCGGCCAGCACATCGACCTTGTGAATGGCGGGTGGGCCATCCAGCAACTCGCTGGCGTTGGCCATCAGCGCGGCGGCAATCGGCCCTTGTAAATGCGCGGTCCGGCTGTCTTCATCGGCAAAGGCATCGAAAATGCCATAGATATCCGGCGCCAGTTTCAGCGCAAACCAGACGGTGGTTCCCGCTTCGGCATTGGCCAGCGGCAATGCACTTTTCAGGAACGCTTCAACCTCTGCGGCTTTGCCGGGTTTGGCTTTCAGCTCTGCGTAAATGGCAAGACTAACCATAGCGGGACTCCCGTACTGTATTGGCGGAAGTCCCATTCTAGAAAACCTGCGGGCCGACATGAGCCCTGCCGGGCAGGCGGCAGGCTAGCCCTTGGTCTTCCCGCACCGTAGCCCGGATGGAGCCGCAGGCGGAAATCCGGGGTGGCAATCGGGGCAAGCATGCGTTGTTTGGCGTTTCGATTTCGCCCGCGCTGCAACGGCAAGGTGGAAATGAACCATTCTTGCCAGCACTGCCACCCTGGATTCCCGCTGCGCTTCATCCGGGCTACGCCCGGCCATCTATCCATGGCGTGCTACCAGGTTGCCCCTGCACCGTAGCCCGGATGGAGCCGCAGGCGGGAATCCGGGGGGCAATCGGGGTAAGCATGCGTTGTTTGGCGTTTCGATTTCGTCCGCTCTGCAACGGTAAGATGGAAATGAACCATTCTTGCCAGTGTTGCCACCGCGGATTCCCGCTGCGCTTCATCCGGGCTACGACCGGGCATCTATCCATGGCGTACTGACCAGGGTGCCCCCGCACCGTAGCCCGGATGGAGCCGCAGGCGGGAATCCGGGGTGGCAATCGGGGCAAGCATGCGTTGTTTGGCGTGTCGATTTCGTCCTCTCAGCAACGGGAAGGTGGAAATGAACCATTCTTGCCAGCGTTGCCACCCCGGATTCCCGCTGCGCTTCATCCGGGCTACGACCGGGCATCTATCCATGGCGTACTGATCAGGTTGCCCCCGCACCGTAGCCCGGATTTCCGCTGGGCGGCCGTGAAACTTAGTCTTCCAGGTTCTCGTGAAAACCGGCGGCCTCGGGTTTCCAGTACGCGGCGACGCGCATCAGTTCCTTGGGCAGCTGTTTCTCTGTGATCAGCACTTGACGCAGGGTCTGCATGACAGCCAGTTCGCCGGCGGCCCAGACAAAGCCTTCACCCGCAGGCAATGGTAGCGCGCGCACGGCTGCCAGCAGGGCGTCGGCGTTGTTGACGCACTGTTGCGAGACCTGGGCTGCGCTAGCGCTCAGCACGCCATCGGCTTCGTCGCTCACCAGGCTGATGACCAGCGCCCTGGCTGAGGCCGGTAATTCTTCCAGACGGCGGCGGATGGCCGGCATGCCGCTGCCGTCTGCAATCAAGAGATGCCAGTCAAAATCCGCCGGAATGATCATTGAGCCGCGCGGTCCGGCAATGATGGACTCGGTCCCGGCTTGGGCGGTGCGCGCCCAGTTGGCGGCTTTACCGGCATGCGACAGATCAAACTCAATGGTCAGCTCACCGGTCTGCTGGTTAAAGTGACGTGGTGTGTAATCCCGGCGCAGTTGCTCGCCGTTGTCATCGTTGAAAATGAACTTGATGTGATCGTCAAAAGAGGCAGAAACAAAGTCGGCCAGCGCCTCACCCGCAAAGGTGACGGCCACAAAATGCTTGCCCACCGGCGTGATCTGGCGGACGGTGGCAGTTCTCATCCGGATTTCATGGCGGACGCGTTCAATACGGCGTGGCGGCTTGGTGGATTCCATAGCATGACCTTTTAGTTGATAATGTCTCCCATCATGCAAAATACAGTTGATAATGTCAACCGTCACGACACAGCCGAGGCGGTTTTTGAAGCGATCCACACCGTCATGCACCTGTACCGCTCACGCCAGTACCGGGCCATGCGGGACGATGCGCAAGAGCTCACCCACATGGAACACAAAGCCATGGGCTTTTTTGCGCGCTACCCAGGGGCAACGCAAAGTGATCTGGTTGCACACTCCGGGCGGGACAAAGCCCAGCTGGCGCGGCTGATCAAAGGCCTGAAAGATCGTGGCTTGCTGGAAGCAGAGCCAGACGCGGCGGACCGGCGCAATGTGCATCTACGGCTTTCCTGTACCGGCGAGCAGTTGTTTGCGGTTGCCCGCGAGCATGCGCGAGAGGTGGCCGATCTGGGCGTTGCCGGCTTGTCAGTGCCGCAGTGTGTGGCATTGCTGGATGCCCTGGCCGTGGTCAGGCAAAACCTGGAAAACGACCGCTAGCGCGCAGGCAGGGCCTGTCGCCCCGCGCCCCTCATCGACCATCTTCATCCGCCCGGCAGCGCATTGCGTTGACCGGGCTTTTTAACGGGCGTTGATCACGCCATGCCGGTCTATACGCACCGTTGTTGTGCAAAAAGTGCGTTCTTATTCTGTATTGGTGCTTACAGATTTTCTGAGTGCTGCCGATGAGTGGCTTGTTGCAAAGCCATCCTACCGGCTGTCTGGAAGTCGTTTATCACGCAGGGCTTACTTTGATGCGTAAGAAAACCATAAGAAATAAAAATAAGCATTTCCTGAATGATCGACTAAACCCGCATATTTGCTCAATTCATAACGATTACTTACAAGATTTAATACAAATCTGTTTTATTTGCTGTCGGTTTGCAGGGGCGTTGGCTGGCTGGTAAATAAGCAAAGCGTTATTTTACTTACAGAAGCTTTCGAATTAAATTTGGCTTAAAGAAATGCTGATAGAAGCATTTTTCTTACAAAATGAAGACAAGAAAAATGCGTCAAGGCATCAAAGGCTGCCAAGCCAGACTCCACCGAGGGGACGCCGGATGCGATGTTCCGGCCAGTAAATTGCGCAAAAGGATCGGGTAGAAAAACGGCCAGCCCATGCCGGGCAGGCCAGAATCGGTCAACCACAATTCAGGGGTTTTACATGAAAGTTCATCAACTTGTCGCTGGCGTAACGCTGGCACTGGCTGCCACCGGTGCCTTGGCCAAAAATACGCCTGCGCCGCTGCCGCCGCTGCCGGCGAGCAGTAGCCACGCGTACACGCTAGGCGTGGTGCAATCGCCTTCCGCTTTTTTTATCAATAATCCGGTGACCAGCTTGTCGTTCAGCGACACGATCACTTTCAGCGTCAATCCGACGTCTTACGCTGAACAGGTCTATTTCAACCAACTGCAACTGGGCTCGCTGCAAAATATTGGCTCCGCTACGCTCTCGCTGTGGGATACCACTACCAATACCTTTTTCGGTAGCGTGAGCCTGAATGAGCCGGTATTCACCGCCGCGGAAATTTTCTTTTCCGGCCACAACTACCTGCTCACGGTAGATGGCACGCTGGCGGCTGGCGCTCGCAGCGGCTACTACGGCATCAGCGGTCTGCTGACCCCGGTGCCGGAACCGGAAACCTGGGCGCTGCTGGGTCTGGGCATGGTGTCGCTGGTGGCTGCCCGTGCCCGCGCACGCAAGCGTAACGGTGGCCGGCTGGAGGCTGCTGCGGCCTGAGTCTGCCCACGCACGCCAGAAAAGCACAAGGCCCGCAGATGCGGGCCTTGTTGTTGGTACTCGTGGCAGGCAGAAGACGGGTTACTGGGCTGCCGGTTGGGTTTCTTCGTGGATGCCGCTGACATCTACTTCCACGCGGCGATCCGGTGCCAGACACTCGATCAGCTTCTTGCGGTTCTTGACCTTGGCGCAGGTGTCACCGGTAACCGGATCAGCCTTGCCCTTGCTCTGGGCTTCAACCTTGTCGGCCGGCGCGCCTTGTGCCACCAGATAGTCTGCTACAGCCTGTGCCCGGCGCTGGCCGAGTTCCTGGTTGTATTTGTCGCTACCCAGGCGGTCGGTATAACCGACAATGATGGCCTTGCCTTCCTTCGGATCCATGGCCTTGACCTGTTGATACAGCTGGTCAAGCGCATCCTTGCCTTCTGGTTTGAGCGTGGCTTTATCAAACGGGAACAGCACGTCGGTCTTGAGCGTGAAGTGCTTGGTCACCACTTGCGGTTCTGGCGCAGGGGCCGGGGCCGGTGCGGGCGCCGGTGCGGGCGCCGGGGCTTCTACCACCGGTGCTGGTGGCGGTGTCGGGCTGCCAAAGTAATAGTTCAGGTTGAGCGTGAAGCTGTTGCTCTGGAACTTCACGCCATTGCTGGACGGCGCCATGGCAGTCCATTCGCCGGCCAGACCCCAGTGCGGTGCCAGTTTGTATTCCAGCCCGGCGCCGCCGTGCAGGCCGTTGCCGGCAAAATCGTTACTCTGCCCGGAACCGCTCAGACGGCCGAAACCCAGCTTGATGTAGGGCAGCCAGCTGTTCATCTGGTAACCCAGTTTGACGTCGGCACCGCCCAGATTGGCGCCATACTTGGATTGCTCGCCATCGATGGGGCCGTCATGGTTGCTCTTGGCGATGCCGTCAAAAAAGCCGGACAAGCCCAGCAACCAGGTGCTATCCCACTGGGCGTTGTAACCGAATTCGCCGCCGCCGGTGTAGGTGCTGCTGCTGCCGGTGCTGAAGTCGCCCTTCATTTTGGAGGTGTTAACCCCACCATTGATGCCGACAAAGAAACCGGAGAAATCATCAGCACATAGCGCCTGTGCACTGATCAGGGTGGCCAGAATGGTCAGGCCCAAACGAGCTTTCTTCATTGCGTACTCCTTTCTTTGTTTTTTTCCCGGTATACCGCCTTGGCCGTACCGGCCAGGCAGTGAAACCACAGACCCTCGATTGCGTTTGTAACGACAATCTCTGCGACTATAGGATTTACGTTTGTCCGCGCATAAATGACACTTGAATATCGTCAGACGTACGGTAGGTGAAAGCTAATGTGCGTGGTTTTTGCTACAGTTTTTTCAGGGTCAGACAGAGAGGATGAAACCAGTGGTCTGCCCAAAGGTAGACGCTGGAAAACCAAGCAATGACAGGTGCTGCGCGCCAGATGCACCCCGCAAAAGGCAGCCCGCCCGAGCGGGTGAAGTGAGGTTTTTTCTGGCCGCTAATACCACTTTGTTGCGCCAGGAAGACAGCGCAGAGTCCTCCCACACCTTCAGTATGAACACGCTGTATCGCCCACAAACCGCCCACTCTGTTGCCACCATGCGCCGCGGTTTGTTTATAAGATCGGTAGCGATCCATCCCCAGGGAGCAAGACATGACTACCGTACTTCCCACTTTTCAGGACGTGCTGGCCGCCGCAGACCGCATTGCCGGGCATGCGCATCGCACGCCGGTGCTGACGTCACGCACACTCAATGCCGAGCTGGGCGCCGAGGTGTTCCTCAAGTGTGAGAACTTTCAGCGTATGGGCGCGTTCAAGTTTCGCGGTGCGTTCAATGCGCTGTCCCGCTTCGATGCAGACCAGCGCCGGCGCGGCGTGATTGCGTTCTCTTCCGGTAATCACGCCCAGGCCATTGCGCTCGCGGCGCGGATGCTGGATATGCCGGCCACCATCCTGATGCCGCAGGATGCGCCGGCTGCCAAAGTGGCGGCCACTGAGGGTTACGGTGGCAAAGTGGTGTTTTTTGACCGCTACCAGGATGACCGGGAGGTCTTGGGCCGTGCGCTGGCCGAGCGTGATGGCCTGACGTTGATCCCGCCCTTTGATCATCCGGACATTATTGCCGGGCAGGGTACGGCCGCGCTGGAACTGTTTGAAGAGACGGGCCCGCTGGACGCCCTGTTTGTGCCACTGGGCGGGGGCGGTTTGTTGTCTGGCACCGCGCTGACCACGCGGGTTGAAGCGCCGGATTGCAAACTGTACGGCGTGGAGCCGGAAGCCGGTAACGATGGTCAGCAATCGTTCAGAAGCGGTCAGATTGTGCGCATCGCCACGCCCAGAACCATTGCCGACGGTGCGCAGACGGCTCACCTTGGCGCGCTGACGTTCCCGATCATTCGTGACAAGGTGGACGATATTCTCACGGCGACGGATGCGGATCTGGTGGCAAGCATGCGCTTTGCGGCCAGCCGCATGAAACAGATTATCGAACCCACAGGCTGCTTGGGGTTGGCGGCCGCGCGTGGCATGGGGCGACAGTTGCAGGGCCAGCGAGTAGGGGTGATTGTCAGCGGCGGCAATGTCGATCTGGCCGATCTGGGGCGATATTTCAGCGCGGGGTGAGGGTGTGTGACCAGCGCGTGAATTCTCTGTTTCAGAAAGCCTTGCGTCATATTTGAGTCATGTTTTCGGGCCTACCCTAAGTCCGCAAAACCGTCACGCGGCGGTTTTCTGGCCCGGCAGCGCGGTCTGTGCCGGCTTTATGTGCATACGCCCGGAAACAACGACATGTCTGACAAACCTTTGGTGGATGAAGCATCCGCGCCGGCAGTAACGCGGCGCGGTTTTCTCAAGCTGGCTGGTGTTTCGGGGGTGGCCACCGCCACCGGCGGCCTCGTCCTGGCGGGGAAGGCCGCTGCTGTCGCGCCAGATGGCACGCCGGAACAGGTCCACCTGACCTGGGGGGGCGATCCCTGTTCTGAAGTGGTGATTTCCTGGGCCTCGCTGGCGCCGGCCATCAATGCGCGCGTCCATGTGGCCGGCAGCAACGCCCCGCGCGCCACGCATCACGCGGTGCAGCGCACCTACACGGATGGCCTGAATGGCGAGGTGGTCTTCACGTATCACGTGCGCCTGCATGATCTGCACCCGGGCACCACCTACCAGTATCAGGTCACCGCAGATAACGACAGCAACGCCGCGCAGCCGTTTGCCGCCAGTTTTGCCACGGCACCGCGTGGTCGTGCACCGTTCCGCTTTACCAGTTATGGCGATCTGGCTACGGCCAACACCAACTGGGTGCTGTCGACGCCGCAGAGCAAGTTTGCCGTGCAGGCCGTGGAACGCTTCGCCCCGTTGTTCCATTTGCTCAATGGCGACCTGTGCTACGCCAACCTCAACCCGACACACCAACCGGATGTGTGGCGCGACTTTGGCAACAACAACCAGACCTCTGCCGCCCTGCGGCCGTGGATGCCGTGCCCGGGCAACCACGAAGTGGAGTTCTACAACGGCCAGCAAGGCTACACGTCTTACCTGACCCGCTACACCTTGCCGGACAACGGCACGGCGTTCCCGGGGCGCTGGTATAGCTTTCGGGTCAGCTCGGTGTTGTTTGTCTCGCTGGATGCTGATGATGTGGTGTTGCAGGATGGGGCCGCCTTTGTGGCCGGCCCCGCGCCGCTGGTGCCGGCAGCCAGCACCGGTAATGCGCCGATCGAGCCGGGCACGTCGTTCTACATCAATGGCTACAGCAATGGCGAACAGACCCGCTGGCTGGAGCACACCCTGCGCAAGGCAGAGCACGATCCGGATATCGACTGGGTGGTGGTGCAGATGCACCAGGATGCGCTGAGTTCATCCAAAGGCGGCAATGGCTCGGACAAAGGCTTGCGCGCCGAATGGCTGCCGCTGTTCGACCGCTACGGGGTCGATCTGGTGCTGTGCGGGCATGATCACGATTACGAGCGCAGTCACCCGGTACGCGGTTGCAATCACAATACCGGGGTTGATGCGGCCTCTGGCCAACCGGTGGATACGCTGCAACCCAAGCCGGTGCTCAGTGCGCAAACGGGTAACGCCACCTGGGACACTACCCACGGCACCATCCACCTGATTCTGGGCGGCGGCGGCACCAGTTCCCCGGCGGATACCTGGGGCGTGAATAGCGGCACCGGTAACCCGCAGGCCAAGGTCATCACCAGGCCCAACCGGCCGGTGCCCGGCACCACCGCCGGCACTTTTGTGCGCCCCCCGGCAGATGCCCTGGAAGACGCCATCTGGTCGGCCCAGCGTGATACCGGTACGGGTTACGGCATTGCCGTGTTCGACCATGATCCGGGCCAGCCGGGCGGCAAGACCACCATCACCATGAGCTATTACCACGCTGCCGGCGCCGATCAGACCGCCAATGCCGAGTACACCTTGTTCGAGACGATCGTGCTGGCCAAAGACCGTCAGCGCGACGGACATGGTCATCATCACGATTAAGGCATGACGCGGGGTGGATTCCGGCGCCCCAACCACGGCCAGCCCGCAACGGCTGGCCGTTTTTTGTCCAGGCGCAGGATCAGTGCAGGGCGCCCAGCATCTTCAGGCCGGTAGACAGACCTTGCGGCGCCACATCGTCCTGCACAGCCACGCGGGCCGTGCCGATCAGACCCCAGGCGCGGGAGAGTGGCTCCAGCTGTTCAGGGAGGCAGAAAAAACAGACATCGCCCTGTTTGTTAGCGGCTGTGGTGTAGTGGCCGCAATACAGCACCGCGCCTTGCAGCGGGCTTTGCACCTTGTCGGCCCAACCCAGCCCCAGGTGGCGCATATGGCCACGAATGGCAAAGGCGCTACACAACAAGAACAGCGGTCGGTGGCTGGCCGGATCGGGAATCTGATAGATGTTCATGGCGGATACTCCATGGTCAATGGCAACGCCGTTGTGGCGTCGTCAGGGTCAGTATCCGCAAGCGCCAGGGGGCGTGCTGCCGCTTTGGCACCCGTTTTATCGTCAGTACCCCGGGTGGTGTCATGTGGGCGCTGCGCTGAGCGGCAGCGGCGAAATCGATGCCCTGTGTAGGACTAATCCCGCATTTTACAGGCCGCGCAGGATTTCCAGATCATCCACATCCCGGCGCAACTGGTTCTGCAAGAGGCGTGTGACCTCTTCGGCATGATTGCCCCGATCCAGCTCGTACTGGCCCTCACGGATCAGGATGATCTTCATGGCCGACTGATCCACCACGCTGGCAAAACAGAAGTGTTCGTCACCGATCTGCAAGGGAATGGCGCGGCGGTGGATCTCGTCGTAATCCTGCCCTTCGCGGATGGTGAACAGCCGGTACAGAAAAGGGCGTTGTTGCGGCACATTGAGCACGCCGCCAAAGCGCGACATCTGCAGGAGGAAGGCGGCCGTTTTCTCCGGCGGCACAGAGAATGCATCGACCAGCCGTTTCAGATTGTCGTCCCGCCGATCAATCAACAGGTTAAGGTCCAGCGCCTCGCGCGGCAGACCCAAAAGCTGCATGGCCTTGCTGCCCACAATCACAAAAGAGACGTGGTAGCGCAGCAACTGGGAGAGAAGATCGCTTTCTATGCGGGAGAGCGTAAACATGGGCCGGGCTACCTTGGTACCGCGCGGGTTTGAAATCCATCTTAGAACAGCCCGTTGACGACGTCAGCTTCAGATGCAGCGGGTATGCCCACGTGTCAGAAATGGAAAGTTGATAACTTTCTTTAACATTACATACGCAAGCCGCGCCGCTGTTGAGCTGACAGGGGATGAGGCACCCGGCAAGACCCCCAAACATGGGGTTGGCGTGAAATACTTACGGATGCACGTATTCATTCATGCCAGTGTCCGCACCCTGTCCGCGTTGGCTGTTTTCCTCCTGAGTCCATTGAATACAAGTGTTTGATGATATTTGTCTGGCCTTTATCCGGGCTGCGTCCAGGCCGTTGTGGCCCAGGCTTTATGTCGCGCTGCAAAACCGGGATGCCCCGGAGAGGGCGCTGAACTGTAGGCACCTTCTTACGGTGTGCCATTGCCGTTCGTCGTATTTGTGATTCTTTTTCTTACCATAAAAGACAGTAAGTATTGTTTTTATCTACAGCCAGAGTTAGCTTATGGCTGTCGGGTTTCATAACAGAAGTCAGATCAAGTCAGGGGGACGTCATGAACTTGGGGGTCAAAGCATTAGGCGTTGCGGTCGCGCTGGTCGCGAGCACGGCCGCGCAAGCCAGACATTATGATTTTGGCAATTTGCTGGCCGGTTCCGGGCCCTCTTTTGCCGATTTCGCCAGCCTTAAAATTACGCAAAGCAATACGTCGACATGGTTGTTCTCGCTGACGCTGGATCAGGATATCTCGACCTTTTTTGGCAATGGCGCTTTTGTCGGCTCCATGGCGGTGGATCTGGGCGGCCCGCTGAGCCATGAACTGGTCAGCAACGTCACAGGTACCGGCGGCTGGATTCCGCAAGTCACCCGCGCCAGCGGTGGCGGCCCCACCGGTGCTTATGACTTCCGCTTTAATTTTGGCGGCGGCTCGGACAAGTTCATGAAGGGCGATACGGTAAGTTGGGCGGTGACCTTTGAAGGCCCGCACAATGCACTGATCGTGCCGACCGTCTTTGCCAATTCCTTTGCGCTGCATGTGCAGAACACCAAGTATTGCGATGGCAGCGCCTGGTATAGCAGCTTCCCTGTGACGCCTGTGCCAGAGCCGGAAACCTGGGCGCTGTTGGGTCTGGGCCTGACTGCGGTGACCGCCACGCGCTGGCGTACGTTGCGTAAAGGGCGCAAAGCCGCCTGAACAGGCCGAATCTGGCTATGATGGGGTGTTCATTTGACTGTCCACAGGACACCCCTTCATGCATACCAGCGCGCGTAACCAGTTTGTTGGCACCGTCACCACCATCACCGAAGGCGCGGTGAATGACGAGATTGAAATCACCCTGCCTGGCGGCGAAATCGTCGTCGCCGTCATTACCCGTCAAAGTACGCGCGCACTGGGCCTGAAAACCGGCGGCACTGCGCTGGCGCTGGTCAAGGCGTCCTGGGTCATCCTCGCCCGCCCGGATTCGGGCATTCGGCTGTCTACCCGTAACCGGCTGGAAGGTGTCGTCAAGGCGGTCAAGCCCGGCGCAGTCAATGCCGAGGTGGAAATCTCGCTCAAAGGCGGCAACACCCTTGTGGCCATTGTGACCCTGGAAAGCGTCAACGCGCTGGGGCTGGCGGCCGGTCAATCTACCGTGGCGTTCTTCAAGGCCTCACAAGTGGTCGTGGGCGTGACGGCTTAGTCTGCGCGGGGCCTGGGCGGTACTTTACTGCACAAAATTGCGGATCAGACTGCAGACCAGTGGCGCGTTGGCCAGTTGCGGCATATGGCCATGTAGCTCCACGGTATGCATACGCGCCGCGCGCATCACCCGGGCCATATATTCACCGGCGCTGACCGGGGCGATCGGATCATCGCTGCACTGAATGATCAGGCTGGGCAAGGCAAAGCCTTTGATGGTGTCGCGCAGGTCTGACAGAAAAATGGCATGGGCAAACAGGCTGGCCATCGCCGGGTCCATGGCAAACAGGCGGCGGCGCATCTCGATATGGATGGGGCCGGTGACGCCTTCGCTGGAGGCAATCTGCGCCAGTTGCGCCGCCCAGCCTTGATAATTGCGATCCATCGTTGCGAGCATGTCGTGGATGCTGGCCAGGTCAAACCCGCCAACGTAGTTGTCTTGCGGGTGATTGATATAGCAAGGCGAGGGCGCCAGCATCACCATGCGCCCAATGCGGCGCGGCACCAGCGCGCTGGCCAGTACACCAATCATGGCGCTGGCCGAATGCCCTACGTACACCACATCCCATAAATCCAGCGCGCTGAGGATGTCCGCGACGTCTTCGGCATAGCCGTCCAGGCTGGCGTGACGCTGCGGGTCAAAGGTTTCTGCCACGCCGTGTCCCGCATGATCAAACAAGACCAGGCGGTAATGGCTGGCAAGCTCCGGGACGACCCGCCGCCAGATGGTCTGGTCGCAGGCAAAGCCATGCGCCAGCACCAGGGTAACCGGGCCTGTGCCCACAATCTGTACATGGTGGCGCTGGATGACCGGAGTCGCCATGGTTTTGCGTCCTGAGGAGTGGCCTGGTGTTCACCATAGAATCGCGCGCGGGCCTTTGCACTTGGCAAAAACGGCAATGGACCAGGCTTAATGCGGCCCGCGCAATAGTTGCTGAATCTGTAACAACAGGGTGACCTCCGCCATGCGGCGGCGGGTAAGCGCCGCGGCCTGCGTGAACGGGCCGGCAGGATTGAGTACCGCGCCAAGGCAATGATCGTAGATGGGGCCGGGCAGGGACCATTGCTGCGTTTGTGCGCCGTGGCTGACGCTCAAAACATCCGCATTGCCTTGCCGGTTCAGGCGAATCACCCGGCCATCCCGCAGGTGCAGCGCAAATCCTTTTTGCCCGCCTGCCGCGCCCGCGTATTTGTTCAGCCAGATATCCGTGGTAATCCCGCCTAGCCGCCCTTGCAGATGTGCTTCGCCCTCGGCGGTGACCAGATCGGTACGCACAATGGGCCGGCCCAACCGGTCTTTGCAATGGGTCAGATGCAGTTGCAGGGTATCTTCGCCGCCCAGATGGTGGATGATCTCGCGCAGCAGGGCCAGCACGTGCGTGCCGGTATCCAGAATCACCCCATCCGGGTGTTGTAACTGGCGGGTGTCCGGTTCACCGGTGGCAAAGTTGAGCGCAATGGGTTCGCCGGCCGCATTCAAGCCGCTGGGTTCCTGCAAAAAGCCTTCAATACGGCTGATGTCCGCCAAGGCGAGCGGCAAGCGCGCGTCTTGCCCGTCTTGCGCTTGCCAGGCCGGATTGACGGCGTTGGGTGCCAGCCAGCTGTTGCGAACCATCCAGTGGTCCAGCGCCAGAACACGCCGCGCGTGCGCGGGATCGCCCAGTAACTGATTGAGCTGGCTCATTTGCGCCAGGCTGGCCACGACTGGTTTTTCGACGCAGATGCGGGGCACCGGGCTGGCCAGCGCCTGTTGCAATACCGGCAGATGGCTGGTGCTGGAGGTTGTGATGAACAGGATATCCAGCGATTGGGCCAGTAATCCTTCCAGGCTTGTACAGCGTTGTATTCCCGTGGGCGCGCGGGCGGGATCGGGATCGAATCCGTAGCACAAGGTATCCGCCCGGCCCAGGCGTTGCAGCGCTGGCAAATATGCGGTGTGAACCACCGCGCCCAATCCGGCAAAACCGATCTGCATGAGAGATTCCCGTTGCGGCAATGAATGTAACGCACTCTGTATTCGATACCTGAGGGTACAAAATTCTGCCGTCGCCGGCATGCACAAGGTGCGCAGATTTACCGATCATATCGCCAGATTTGCCGGCATGCCGCAAGACAAAAACCACCGCACCCAGGTTTGCACGGCCCTGACGCAGCGATGCGCATGCGCTAAACCAAGGAGCTCCTGGTGGTGTTACCCGGCAAGAATACGCACGTCTTTTATATCCACAGCCCCATCACATGGTCGATGGCGCAAGCTGTCATCGCCCACCTTGGCCTGACCGATACCGATATCCGTTTGATCGGCGCACGCGGTATGACCGGGCCCGGCCTGCATCTGACCGTGGCCGATGATGGCGGGGTATCCATTGCCGATAGCTGCGCCTTTTTGCAGCAGATGCTGGCGATTTGCGAGCCCGGCCGGGGGCTGGTGCTGTATCTGCCGCATTCGGTCTTTCTGGCTGCACGCATTCTGGGGCGAAGCGGGCGGGTACAGCAGATTCACTATCTGGAAGAAGGTCTGACCAGCGCCGAGCCCGCCCGGCTGGCGGCCATGCCCCCCTTGCTGGCGGAGGCCGCGCCATTGCTGCAAGCCTTGCGGCAACACGGACTGATCGACGCCCTGCAATTAGACCCCGCAGACATCGCCCGCTGCGCACTGATGCCGGCTGCCGCATTTGACTGGCGCAATCCCAAATACGCCGGCAGCTTTGCTTGCTCGGACGATACCTTTGGCGGCATGCCGCAGGTGACACCGCTGACGCTCCCCCGTGCAGCCAGTGCACAGCGCGCGCAACTGGTCAGTTTTGCCAGCGTGCTCACCGGTGCCGGCTGCGGGCCCGACCTGACCGCCGTGATTGAAGCGCAATGCGTGCGCGTACTGGCCATGGCAGAAACCATGAGTGCCCGCTACGCGGCCGAGGCGTTGCTGTTCCGGCTGCACCCCCGCGATTCAGGTGGTTTGCCCCGCTGGTTTTACGATGCCTGGCGGCGTTACGGCCAAACCTACCCGCGCTGGTGCGAGTTGCACGGGCTGGACTCGCTGGCAGAACCCGCGCTGCATCACTTTGCGCACTACCACGTGATTGGCCACAGCACGCAGAGCAAATACGTCTGTGCCTGGTGGGGCGCAGCAAGCTTGTCCAGGGTCGCGCAGTTGTACTGAGACCGGCTGTGCACCAGATCAGGAAAGAGACCACTTTCCAATCACCTGGCCTGAATCGGTAATACCACTTTGCAGTATGGATACCCATCTGGGGGCTGGCGTGGATGGGGGCGGTCAATCCGCGTTGGCCCAATAATTCTTTCCAATGTTGTAAATATTCTTATTTCTCTTGGCGTGACCTCGCCGTCATCTTTTTGCGCTTTTCCTGCAACACTTCTGTCATACCGTTCGTCAGCATTCCGGCCAGCCGGCGTGGCTGGATTTCGTGCACATTGCCAGTGCATGGTATTAGCCGTGCATTGGTGCAAGCCACCGAAAATACTAGGTTTTCTGCGATGTTGAGCCGATTTTTTGTGCACAGCAACGAGGCATGAAACGGTCGGTGGATGTCTTGCTCTGACGCGTTTGTCGCGGTGCGGCCAAAGACAGAACGACACAAAACCAAACCAACCCGAATTGACAGCAAGGGGGCGAATGTCGCGTAATTGCACAAACAAAAAGGCGAGACGACGGCGGCTTGCTGGCAGGACGGGGGAGGCGCCAGCAAGCCGTTGCGCTAAGTTAGTAGAAGAAAACATAAGACCACTTGGCCGATAACCATAAATCAACTCACGGACCAGGTGATCAAAAATCCCGCTACAGGGAAATGCTGATCCAGACAGAGGGCGGCGATGGAAACCAAATTGCAAGACGGGTTGTACCAGGGCGTGCTGGCCATGCTGGGCGGCGTGTTTTTTTTGTCTTTTGCGTTCTGGCTGATGGTGGTGTGTCGCGTCGACATGCCACTGGTGCTGGCCGCCCTGGGGACTTGCACAATCGGCATCATGATTCTGGTCATGGGCTGGTTGGCTGCGGTTGATACTTTTCCTTTTCTGTTGGCAGCGCTGAGTATTATCTGTGGTGCGCTGTTTCCGGTTTTCAGCCTGCTGCTCCAGCGGCACGGCTTTGGCGCCGAGGCTTCGTTTGGCGTGTCGGCCTCCTGGCCACTGATTCTGTTGATCCCTCTCCTTGGTATGACACTGCGTGATTTCTGGTTGGGCGCCGTGCCCATGCGTAAAACCGCACGGCCCCGTGTGATGCCCGCAGCCAGCAGTGGCTGGAGCGTCTCCATCTGATTGCAAGCTGATTGCCGGTGATCAAACCGTCCGCGCATGCGGGTCGGATTGTCTTTGCTCGCCGTTACGCCGGAGAAACCCATGAAGCGATTGATCTGTGTCGTGCTGGCTACGCTCGCCATTCAGGCGCGCGCTGATATCAATATTGGTGAATCTGTTCCGACCACTGGCCTTGCCAGCGTGACCGGCAAAGCATTGGCGGTGGGCGCCTCCATTTACTTTGGCCGCGTGAACGCGCAGGGCGGCATCAATGGCGAACCCATCAATCTGATCACGCGGGACGACGCTTATGATCCCGTGCGCACCATGAGCAATACCCGCGAGTTGATCGACAAGGAAAACGTGGTGGCGCTGGTGGGGTATTACGGCACGGCGCCACTGCAACAACTGCTGCAATCCAAAGCACTGGAAACCGCTGGCGTGCCGCTGGTGGGCGCTTATACCGGGGCGGAAAGCGTGCGCAATCCGGGTAGCCCGTATTTCTTCCAGACGCGTGCCGGCTACAGCCAGGAAGTAGAAAAAATTGTGGTGCTGCTGCACCAGTCGCTGGGGATCAAGCGCATTGCCGTCCTGGCGCAAAAAGACAGTTTTGGCGAGGCCGGCTACAACGCCATCAAAACCGAACTGGCCCGCCACAATATGCAACTGGCCGGTGAAGCCTGGTATGACCGCAACACGGGCGACACCGCGCCTGCTGCCGCCGCGCTGGCAAAAATGAACCCGGAAGCCATCCTGATGGTGGCGATCTCCAAACCGGCCGCCACCTTTACCAAACAATTCAAGGCTGCGGGGGGCACGTCCCAATTGTATGGGTTGTCCGCCATCCAGTTTGATGAAGTCACCCGTCAGGCCGGGCTGAATGTGGCGCATGGGCTGGGTTTGTCGCAGGTGTTCCCGGCGCCCACCAATGCCCAGTTGAAGATCGTGCGGGATTTTCAGCAAGACGCAGATGCATTTCTCAAATCCGGCGAGTACCCCAGCTATGCCTTGCTGGAAGGGTATATCTCTGCCCGTATCCTGACCGAGGCCCTGCGCCGCGCCGGCAAGAGCCCGACCCGGGCGACGGTGTATCAGGCGCTCAATGACATGAAACGCTTTGATCTGGGCGGGTATGTGGTGGACTTTTCTGATCGTAAACGGCTGGGCTCGGGCTTTGTGGAGCTGACCATGATTTCCGCCACTGGCACGCTGACGCGCTAGGGCACTGGTTTTTGCTGTAATGCTTGTTGTATGTGTTGTTTGTTGTTGAAGTGCATTTGTTCTGACTCCCAACGCAGCAGTTATTCAGGCCCGCCATGTGCGGGCTTTTTTTTGTGGGGCGTGAGGGGCTGGGCGGCGCCACGGGTAGCCCGGATGGAGCCGCAGGCGGGAATCCGGGGTGGCGGGCGTGGTTCATATTGTTGTGGTGTGTTAGCGCCTTGCGGCGCGGATTTGAAAGGCGTTTGATACCCGGGGCGCCGGGCCCAAAGAAAGGTCGTAGGGTGGATTCGGAGCGAAGCGACAATCCACCTTCATTGCCGTAAAACCCGAAACTACTGTTAGCGCCTTGCGGCGCGGGTTTGAAAGGCGTTTGATACCGGCGGTGGCCGGAGCACGTCCCTTTCTTTGCTTCGCCAAAGAAAGGAACCAAAGAAAGGCGACCCCAGCCGGGCGGCCCTCCGGGCTTCCCTCAGTCGGTCGGGAGCCTGGGGTCTCCCGTCCTCCTTCGGCGCTTGGCTTTGACGGGGGAGAAAGTCAAAAACAACCCCAACAGCAACAGCAACGGCAACGGCAATACCCACACCAACACCAACACCAACTGCCACTGCCACTGCCACTGCCACTGCCAATTCAACACGCACCCCACTGACTCGTCATTCCGGCCTTGAGCCGGAATCCAGCGACGACACATGCGCACTCTTTACGGTGAATTCGGAGCGCAGCACCGTAGCCCGGATGGAGCGAAGCGGGAATCCGGGGTGGCGATGTTGGCAAGAATGGTGTTGTGCGGTGAGGGGGCAGGCGAGTGAGGGCAGCGATATGGCCCGCATTGCAACCCCGGATTCCCGGACCTTCGGTCCTTCATCCGGGCTACGATGTGGTTTTCCCCAGATCGCGGGCGGCGGGCCGCCCGCGCTGTGCCCCGGTGGCCGGGGTCTCTCCTCCCCTCAGTTCAGCGGGCCGGCTTTGCCTTCAAGCCATTGCGCCAGCTGCTGGTGATGCCCGATCAAGATCACGCCTTTGCCCACATATGCCTTCACCCTTTCACAAGGCAGAAAAGCAGCGCGTAGCAGGACATCCGGTCCCAGAAGCAGGGCCGGTGAGTAGGGGTAAAGGGAATCAAAATCGACAACACACTCAATTGCGTCAAATAACACATTGGGCGGTTCTGGGGACGAGCGGGGTTCTGGCATACAATCCGTCTTAGCCATAATTACTATCCAATCTAGTGATTTTGGTTAGCGGGTCATCGGTGTTAGCGCACCTTTGGCTCGCGCCGGGTTTCATGTGTTTATCAAGTCATGGTGCGTCCTCCTGTTAAAGCGCCGGTGCCAACTGGTTTTTTATCTGGGTGTCATTGCTAACTGCTTGATTTGCGCGGGATTATGTATCCAGCGTTGCCCAAAGAGGTTAGCACCACCTGACACTGGATTCCATGATCAAGGGTGGGTCTGGTCGTGTCAGATGTCGGTAGTCTTGATGAACATCAACAAACAAAAAACGGCCGCAAAGGGCCGTTTTTTGTTTTTCGTGCCGCCACCGGGTTCAACCCACTTTCCCCTGCGGGGTTTCTGGTTGTTGCCAGTTGTGCCAGGCGCTTTGCCAGTCCCGCATGGGTACGGGCCGGCCCAGCAGATAGCCCTGGAACACCCGGCAATCCATGCTGGTCAGATAGACCAGTTGGTCCTGGGTTTCTACACCTTCCGCAATCACTTGCAGGCCCAGTGAGCGGCCAATGGCGACAATGGCGCGCACAATGGCTGCGTCGTTGCCACTGCTCATCAGGTCATGCACAAACGATTGGTCAATCTTGATCTGGTCCAGCGGCAGTTGCTTGAGGTAAGACAGCGATGAGAAGCCGGTGCCAAAGTCGTCCAGTGAGAACGTCACGCCCAGCTGGCGGATTTGCTGCATGCGCTCGACCACTTCACCGACTTTTTCCAGCACCACGCTTTCAGTCAGTTCCAGTTGCAGCCGGGATGGATTGGCGCCGGTCGCTTCCAGCGCGCTGCGTACGCGGGCGGCGAAGTCCGGCCGGTGGAACTGGCGGGCGCTGACATTGATGGCAATTTTCAGATCGCGGGTGAGTGGTTGTTGGGCCCAGCGCACCAATTGCTCACAGGCGCTGTGCATGACCCACTGACCCAGCCGCAGGATCAAGCCGGATTCTTCGGCCACCGGGATAAACACCGCCGGCGAGACGCTTGGATGTTGCCCCGGTGACCAGCGCAGCAGCGCTTCCGCGCCAATCAAACCGTGATCCAGACTGAATTGCGGTTGGTAATACAGTTGGAACTCTGCCCGGTTCAGGCCATGGCGCAAGGCGGCTTCCAGTGAAGAACGGGTATCGATCACTTCCTGCAAGGCCGGGCTGAACAGACAGAATGCGTTGCGGCCGGCCGCTTTGGCCTGGTACAGCGCGACATCGGCCTGTTTGAGCAAGGTGCGTACTTGCGTGTCTTGCCCGGCAAACAGGGCGACACCAATGCTGGAGGTGCTGTGATAGGGCAGATCGTCTTCCTGCAGAGGCCAGGTTTGATCCAGCGCGGCGCGGATGATCTCGGTGCGGGTTTCTGCATGATGGCGGGCAATGGCCGCGTCGTGCCCCAGGTTTTCCAGGATCACCACATATTCATCGCCGCCCAACCGGCACACCATGCCGACGGGGTCGATGGTCTGGCTGAGTCGGGCTGCCACGGCCACCAGGAAGCGGTCGCCAATTTCGTGCCCGCGGGTGTCGTTAAGCAGTTTGAAGTTGTCCAGGTCCAGAATCATCAACGCGCCGTACTGGCCGGATTGGGTGCTGGCCAGCAGCGCCTGGTCCAGTTTGTCCATCAGCAGGCGGCGATTGGGCAGGCCGGTGAGCGAATCAAAATACGCCAGATGCCGGATTTGCTCTTCTGCGGCTTTGCGCTCGGTAATGTCGTGGACCACCATTTGCAAGAGCGGGTGGCCGTCCAGCACCAGACTGGTCATCAAGACTTCCACCGGGAATGGCTCGCCGGTATCCAGACGCCGGTACACCCATTCCACGCGGATATTGCCGTCGCGCCGCAGGTCGGCCAGGCACCGGTCCCGCTTGACCCAGGAGGGCGTGCCGTCGGGCTGCACGGGTGGCCACAGGTCGTCCGGCGCGGTCTGCATCAGTTCATTGCGCGAGCGCGCACCCATCAGCCGCACCGCTGCCGGGTTGCAATCAATCATGTGGAATTGGTCGTCGCGCAGCCAGACCGCATCAATGGTGGCGTCATACAGGGTGCGAAAACGCGTCTCTGACCGCAGGACTTCTTCCCGGCTGTTGCGCAGGGCGGTGATGGATTCCAGCTCGGCAATGCGTACCTGATACAGGTGGCGTGCAATGGCAATGCTGATGATGGTGAAGATCAGCGACAGAATGGCGCCGGCGGCCACTTCCTGGCGCCAGCTAGCCAGATAATCCTGGGTGGCCTGACCGACAAAAATAAACAGCGGCTGACCATCTACCGGCCGGAAAGACATGCGTCGGCGGGTGTCATCAAGCTTGACCACGGTTTCGTAGGTGGCCCCCTGCGGGTAACGGTGGACGAAATCGGCGGTGGTCTGCGACACAATGGCACGGCCGTCCAGCGTGTTCATATAAGGGGTGGCCGGCAGCCGGAACCACGCGCGCAGGTCTTTGTCCCGCATGGCAATCATGCCGTGTGGCCCCAGATCAAACGGGTGATAGAGCCCGTTGAACCAGTCCAGCGGCAGCAGCGCGTAGACGATGCCGGCAAAAGCGCCGTCGGGCCCGGTAATGCGCCGGGCAATCGCCATTGACCATGCCCCGGTCACGCGGCTGACGACCGAATCGGAAATCTGCGCTTCCCGCGTGTTGTGCGCGGCCAGGCGCTGAAACAGTTCCCGGTCAGACACGTTGCGCGCCGGGCCGGGCGGCACTTTGTCGCCATAGAGCACCTGGCCGCGCGCGTCGGTGACGCGCAGCCCTTCAACCTCCGGGATTAACTGGTGCTGGGCATCAATAAACCGGTTGAGCGTGGGGGCGTCAATCTGGCCGTGGGCCAGTTGGCGTTCGGTTTCTGTGGCAATGGCAAACAGGCCGACATCAATTTTCTTGAGCGTGCCAGAGACATTGATGGCAAGGGATTGGGAGAGATTCTGGGTGGCAAGGATAGCTTGCCGTTCGTATTGCTGGTGGCTTTGCCACAGTGCGGCCACCACCAGGACATAGACAAACGCATTGAGCAGCACCAGACCTGCGACAAGTCTGCTGACCAATGGGCTCCTGGTTGCGGTCATGGCGGGCGCTTTTGAAGAGGGGCTCAAGGCCTGAGCCTGACCAAGTTATAGCACAGCGCTTTGGGGTACGCGCTGTGCAGTCCGGGTGGCCGGGATGGCGCAGCGCCTCGCCCGACCCAAAGGTCCGCAGGCACAATGCTGCCTGCGGACCTTCGCACGCCAGGTCTTTCTGTCACGCCGGGAAACGGGTCTCAAGTCAGTGATAGCAGCCTTGTGTGACAAAACGGCTTAAGCCGCCAGCCGGTAGCGGCCGATCTCCGAGGTCAGCCGCGTCACAATCTGCTGCAACGCATCGGCAGAACGGGCCGTACTCTGGGCTGATTCACTATTGTGTTCGGTCATTTGCGCCACGCTTTCCACCTGGTTGGCGATCACATTGCTGGCTGCGCTTTGTTCCGCAATGGCATTGGTAATCTGGCCGACCAGTTCTACCGCCGCGCTGGAAGACTGGCGAATGGTCGAGATTGAATTCTCTGCCTGCGCCGCGCGATCCACGGCACCCCGGGCAATTTCCACCGCGTTGACCATTTGCGAATTGGCATCGTGGCTGGTGGCCTGCATCTGTTGCACGATAGTGCGGATTTCAATGGCAGAGGACGCGGTACGTTCGGCCAGCTTGCGCACTTCATCGGCCACCACGGCAAAGCCCCGGCCGGCATCTCCGGCGCGTGCGGCTTCAATGGCGGCGTTCAGGGCCAGCAGGTTGGTCTGATCGGCCACTTCCTTGATCACCTGCAAGACAGAATCCACCTGCTGACTGCTGTTTTGCACCTCGCCCACCTTGCCGGCCGCCGCTTCAATGGTGCGCTGGATATTGCGCATGTCGCTGGTGGTCTGGCCGATGACGCGTTCGCCCTCGCTGGCCAACTCGCCCGAGCGGGAGGATGCATCCGCCGCCTGGCGCGCTTGCTCAGACACGTGATTGATACTGACCGTGACCTCTTGCACCGCCGCCGCCATATTGCTGGCGGCATCGCTTTGCAGGACGGAACTGGTGGCGACGGCATTGGCCGCGCCAGACATGGTGCTGGCCATGGAAGACACCTCACCCGTGGCGGAGAGGATTTTCTGCATGCTGTCTTCCACAGTGCCCAGCAAATGATTGATGGCCGACGCGGTGCGGCCAATTTCATCTTGCGAACTGGAGTGAGAACGCCGGGTGAAATCCAGCGATTGCGCAATGCCGGTGACCAGATCCTGCAAGCCGGTAATTTGCGAGGTAATGCCGCGATACAGCCAGATACCAATGCCCAGCATGGCGACAATGGCAATCAGGCTGATGCTGCTCAGAATCAGCCGTGAACTGTTGATGGTGCTGTAGGCCGCATCTTTGGCCGCCACGCCCAGGCTGTCGTTGTAGGCGGTCCAGTTATCCAGCGCGCCCGACATCTTCTCTGCCAGCGGCGCGGCCTGGGTCTGGAACACCTTGCGGGATTCTTCAATATGCGCGGCGTCCACGCCAATGGCGTATTTGCGGGCCAGATCAGACCATTGCCGGTACATGGCCAGATTTTCATCCATGCCGGCCTGATCTTTGGCATCGGAAATCATGCCGTCGTCTTTGTATTTCTTGAACAGCGCATCAATGTTGGCCAGTTGCTGGGTCAGCAACTGATCGCGCTGGCTTTGGTCGCCATCAAAATACAAGCGTTGCACCGCCATCAGCCTGGCGCGCCCGACGGCTGCCTGGATTTTGAAAATGAGGGTCTCGCTGGGCACGGTGTTTTCGGCAATGTCATACACATTGTTCTTGAGTCGGCTAAACGCGATAAACGAGCAGGCAGAGATGATGACAAGGCCCAGTACAGCAAGCGTGAGCAGGGCGGCAATACGCGTACTGATCTTCATGGCTTGATCCTGAAAACGTTGATCCGGCGGTGGGTGTACGCATGACAGACAAGGGCTGCGCGCAGGTGGCGCGTCGCAGCAGTACTTTTTGGTGTTCTTTGGTTTTTATTGCTGGCTATGCATTGGTTCTAGGCGATTGCCAGCAATTTGCCAGGGCGGCGAAGAGACGCGGACTGCAACCTGTCTGAAATATGCAAAAGGGCCCGGAAACCGGCCTCAAACGCGCATGCAGGCAAGAAATGCCTCAACAAAAACAAGCGTTTGGCTGTGATGGATTATCAACAACAAGGAATCAGTGAAACAACGGTTTGGTAGTTTTTCTACGTAATTGAGTTACGTATTATTGGCACCAATGTCGGAAACAAAACAACGACAGCTCAACATCAATCTACGGAGAAACATCATGACCAAGTTTACTGCTTCCATCGTTTTTGCTGCTGTTGCCGCTACTGCTGCTTTCTCGGCTCAAGCCGCTGACTGGCAAGCCGCCGCTGGCGCTACCCAGAACTACACCGCTCAGATCAACAAGCAACCGGGTCGTGCCCCGTTCAGCGGCCGTGTGACCGAAACCCGCCCGCAAGTGCTGGCTTCCTGGCAACGTGCTGCCGCTGCTGATCAGAACTTTGCTGCCCAACCCAAGCAACAACCGGGTCGCGCACCGTTCAGTGGCCGTGCTGTAGAACCGGCTGCCCCGGCTTCCGTGGCCAAGTGGCAAGTGGCTGCCAATGCAGAGCAAAACTTTGCCGCACAAATCAACGAGCGCACCGCGTTCAACTGAGCTAAAGATAAACTTTAGTTTATAAAGCCCGCAGATAGCGGGCTTTTTTACGTCATTTGCTGCATATCGCTACACAATCGTAAAAATTTTTTGTGCGCCGTTGGAGGACGAGCCAACCCGCACCAGTGCTGGATTAACCCGATTTTGCAGCCTGGATTTACGGCTGAAAGCGGTTTTTTCCGTCTTTTTACTGTCATATTCCACTTGCATGATGCGCCCACCTTTCTGGCCGCTTTTCCAAAAAAGCGCCCGGTTGCGGATACAAAAACATAAATTGTCGGCCGGACTCGCCTACTTAAAAAATTCGGGGAGTACTCATGCAATTGCGTCAAATGATGATGCTGGGCACGCTGGTGCTTGGCAGTACCGCGCTGACCGCTTGTGGCGGTAGTTCAGGGGATAGCACCTCTGCCACGACGTCGGTGTCTGCACCGACCACCACCGCGACACCGACACCCGCGCCGTCTTCCACACCGACGCCGACGCCGTCTGCTGCTACGGCATCGGTGAAATGGTCGCTGGATTCTGGCAATGTGCCGGTGGCGGCAAAAATCAACTCGGGTACGTCCATTGGCAAGGGCGCCGGCGGTACGCCGTTTACCCTGGACAAGCTCGCGGGTGATGCCAACAACACCCAGAACGTGACCAACCCGTTCCTCTCTACCGGCACCGTGCCGGACCCGGCATATGGTTATTGCAACTTTGCCGCCAGCCCGGCTACGCGTATTTCCTACGCCACGGTGAGCTCGTTTGTGACACCGCCGACAGACCCGATGGTCAACATGGCGCCGTTTTATTTCCCGCTGGTCTATACCAGCAACCTGACCACCGCCGGTCACATCAATACCGCCAGCACCACGCCGATCATTGGTCTGTTTGACTGGCGTCCCAAAGACATGAACGAATCCGTGGTCGCGGCCGAGTCGGATGACAACGGCAAGACCTGGTACTTCATGCAAAGCGTGCTGGAACTGAACCCCGGTACTTGCCCGACCGATGTTCACAGTACCTTTGCCTCGACCGATGCGGATGATGGCTGGGGTCATGCCTCTATCCTGCAATTGCCGGGTACGGCAGCGGCGACGGGTCAGATGCTGTACACGCTGAACCGTGATCCAGCCCAGGTCGATGTAGCACCGCTGAACGTGATTGCCTTGCCGCTGGCCAGTGCCAAGTTCCCGCTGTGGAATACCAACACCACCAACGCAGGGGGTCAGGACATCAACACCATTGCCACGGCGTTGACCAATACCTCGGGCAGCACCAACCCGGTTGTGGTCAAACAAACGGTCGGCCTGTTGAACCCGGATGGCATTCTGGCGGTGGTCCCCAATACGGACCCGACCAAGCCGACCACGGTGATCTACGTGCAGAAAATCCTGAACGGTGACAAAACCGGCAGCACGGCCATGCCCACGGCCAACCAATGTACGGCAGCGCCGTTCAGCGGCAAGACCAACCACGATATTTCCAACGTGCGTCTGGCTACGACCACCGACGGCATCAACTTCACCGATCAAGGTGTGGTCAACGGCCTGAATGATCCAACCACCGTGGATTACAACAAGACCCGCTGGATCAGCCCGCGCGGTACGCTGATTGATATCAACGGTGATGGCAGCCGCTGGGGTCTGTTGTTCTCGGGCGGTAATTGCCTGGACGGTGACTCGGATGCGTTCCACTACATTGGCTATGCCGAATCCACCGACCTGAAGAACTGGACGGTGTTTAACGACATCAACAGCCCGATCGCGTCGATCAACGCCATCACCACCACCAATCAGGGTGGCAGCAAGAGCACCGTCACCGTGCCGGCCAACAACCCGGTCATCCCGACTCAGGCCTGGTTTGCCCAGCGTCTGTATGCACCGTCGGCCATCCAGGTGGATGCCACCCATTTGTCCATGACCTTTGCCGGTTACGCCGTACAAACGCCGGGGACCAACCTGATGAACTATCGCCAGATTGGTAACGTGCTGCTGACCACCAGCAAATCGCTGCCCAAGGCACCGAACAACATCAACAACCAGTAAGCGTGACCGCTGTAGCCCAGACCCGCCGCATTGCCGGCGGGTTTTTTTTGCGGGTGCGGCGGCGTCCTTGCCTGGCACAATTACCGGCAGTCGCTCAGGGCGCGCTAAGTTTTCATGCGTAATGTCGGCACGTTTTTGTCAGACGTTTTGCAGGAGAACCCCATGACCGTTTGCCGAGGTCGCCCATGATGTGGCTGGACCATCTGGAGGACGCCAATCGTGCCCTCTTTTTACTGATCAACGCGGCCAGCCAGCCTGGCCCGGTGGTGATGCCGCTGGCGGTCTTTGCCGCCAATGGCTTGATCTGGCTGATCCCGGCGTTATTGCTGGTGGGCTGGTTGAGCGGCCACGAGACCATCCGCCGCCAGGCGCTGGAAGCCGCGCTGGCGGGCCTTTTGGGGCTGGCCATTGCGCAATGTGTGAGCCTGGCGCTGCCGCATGCGCGTCCGTTTGTCATGGGTCTGGGGCAGACGTGGATTGAACACGCGCCAGATAACTCCATGCCCAGTGATCATCTGACGCTATTGTGGAGCGTGGCGGCCAGTTTTGTGCTGAACCCGTCCGCGCGCCGCCTGGGCATTGCATTGTGCCTGGCCGGCTTGCCGGTGGCCTGGGCGCGCATTTATCTGGGGGTGCATTTCCTGCTGGATATGGTGGGCGCAGCGCTGGTTGCCCTTCTGAGTGCCGCGGTTTGCCGGCAGCAAAGAGCGCAAGTCGTGGGCCTTTTGTTCAATCTTGCTGTGCGGGTGTATCGCCTTGTGTTTTCGGTGCCGATTGCCCGGCACTGGCTGCGCAGATAGTGGGCCCGCATTTGCGTCTACGCGCGGTTTCATCTTTCATACATGCATGAATCTGTCAGGAGTAGAAGGCCCATGCGGGTGTTGCTTGTCGAAGACGACCCCATGATCGGTGATGCCATCCAGTCTGCGCTCAAGGATCAAACCTATGCCGTGGACTGGGTGCGCAACGGCCAGATCGCCATCAATACGGTGGCCTGCCAATACTACGATGCCGTCTTGCTGGACCTGGGCTTACCCGGCAAAGATGGGCTGGGCGTGTTGCAAAGCCTGCGTCGTCAGGGCAATGCCGTGCCGGTGTTGATCATTACTGCGCGGGATGCGCTGTCAGATCGGGTGGATGGGCTGGATGCCGGCGCGGACGATTACTTGCTCAAGCCCTTTGAGATGGCGGAATTGCTGGCGCGCATCCGCGCGGTGATCCGCCGCAAAAATGGCGTGATTTCGCCGTTGATGAGCAATGGCATCATCACGCTGGACCCCGCCACGCGCGAAGCGCAAGTGCGTGAGACCGAGCCGGTACGGCTGTCCAACCGCGAGTTCTCACTGTTGCAGGCCCTGCTGACGCGGCCAGGCGCCATTCTCTCCCGCACTGAGCTGGAAGACCGGATCTACGGCTGGGGTGAAGAGGTGGAAAGCAATGTGATTGAGTTTCTGATTCATTCGCTGCGTAAAAAACTGGGCAACACCATCATCAAAAACGTACGGGGCGTGGGATGGATGGTTTCCAAGGGCGAGTAAAAGACCCGATCCAGAATTCACTGCAAATCCGGCTTTCTTTGTGGTTGTCCGTGGTGATTGTGCTGATCGCCATCGTGGCCGGCACCTTTGCTTTTTTCAATGCGCAGGGCGAAGCCAATGAATTGCAGGATCAAACCCTGCGTCAGGTAGGCTCTTTGTTTGATGAGCACCATCTGCCTTTGCCGCCCCCCGGCACGCGCCGCGTACTCAGTGAAGAGGAAGAAGACGCGCGCGTGGTGGTGCAACAACTCAAACGGCACGACGCCACCCCGGCAGATGCCGACATGGCCATTCCTGGGCTGCCCGATACGCTGGCCGACGGCCTGCAAACCGTCACCGCTGAGAATGAAGACTACCGCGTGCTGGTCAAAACCCTGAGCAATGGCGCGCGGATTGCCGTCTCTCAGGAAACCGACATCCGCAATGAAATCGCCCGGGCCAGTGCCTTGCGCACCTTGCTGCCGTTTCTGGTGCTGGTGCCGGTATTGCTGGTGGTGGTGTCGGTGCTGGTGCGGCACATGTTCAAACTGATTGCGGAACTCTCGCGGGAGATTGATCAGCGCGAGGACCACGAACTCCACCCGATCACCCCCGAACCGCTACCGACGGAAATCCGCCCGTTTCTGGTCGCCATCAACCGCTTGCTGGGGCGGGTGGCGCAATCCATGGATGCGCAACGGCGCTTTGTGGCAGATGCCGCGCATGAATTGCGCTCGCCCCTGACCGCGTTGTCCTTGCAGGCTGAGCGCCTGGGCTCCGCGCCCATGTCGGATATGGCGCAAGAGCGCCTGACCGCCTTGCGCGGCGGCATCCAGCGCACCCGGCAATTGCTGGATCAACTGCTGACGCTGGCGCGGGTACAAGACGCTGCCCATGCCGAAGCAGAATCGGCCTCAGTGCAAGAAGTATTCCGCCGCGTACTGGAAGACCTGCTGCCGCTGGCGGAGGCCAAAAACATGGATATCGGCGTGGTCGGACAAACCGAAGCCCTGGTGCGCCTGCATCCGGCTGAACTGCATATCCTGATCAAGAATCTGGTGGATAACGCCATCCGCTACACGCCCACCGGCGGGCGCGTTGATTTGTCCGTGCAGCAGCAGGGCAGCCAGGTGAGCGTGCAGATTGAAGACACCGGGCCGGGCATCCCGGAACATGAACGGGACCGCGTGTTTGATCCGTTCTACCGTGTGCTGGGGTCAGATGAAACCGGCTCCGGGCTGGGTTTATCCATTGTCCACGCCATTGTGACCCGCGCCGGGGCCAGCATCCGGCTGGAAGAAACCGACCCGGTCGCGCACAGCGGTTTGCGGATTTGTGTGGTGTTCCAGGCTTAGATAAACCCTGTGTTAGCACTTGCGTTTGTAACCCTAAGTTACATCTAACACAAACGAAAATACAGTTTCATGTCAGCGTTCTAAGCTGGGCCGTTTTCCACCCCACGCGAGACATGGCATGAAACCGCTTTTCCTTTTTTCCGCCACCGTGTTGGCGGCCGCGCTTGCCGGTTGTGGCGGCTCCAGCGACAACACTGCAGTTTCTGCGCCGACGCCGACCCCCACACCGGCGCCCAGTGCAGCTGCGGTCAGTGCCAAACACGTGCTGTTGATCAGCGTGGATGGCCTGCACCAGCAAGACATGAGCAATTGCCTGGCCAACAATACCTGCCCCAACCTGGCCGCACTGGCTAAAACCGGGGTGAACTACACCGGCGCCACCACACCAGGTCTGTCTGATTCTTTCCCGGGCCTTGCCGCCTTGTTGACAGGGGGCTCGCCCAAAACCGCCGGCCTGTTTTATGACGTGTCGTACGACCGCACCTTGTACGCCCCGACCGATACCACCTGTACCGGCCCCCAGGGCTGGAACGTGGTGTTTGACGAAACCACCGGTATCGATGGCTGGAACGGCGGCGCGCTGATCCACATTGATGGTGGCGGCGCGTTCAACCCGGATGCCATCCCGCACCAGAAAATCAATGGCGTCTGCACGCCGGTCTACCCGCATAACTACATCAAGACCAACACCGTATTTGAAGTGGTCAAAGCCAACCTGCCGGGCGCACGCACCGCCTGGGCGGACAAGCACGCCTGGGGTTATGACTGGGTCAACGGCCCGTCTGGCAAGGGGGTGGATGACCTGGCCCGCACAGAAATTAACTCGATTGATGCGGCCACCGGCAAGGATTACACCGACGTCTATACCCACACCGAACAGTTCGACAACCTGCACGTGCAAGCCATCCTTAACCAGATTGATGGCAAAGATTCGACCGGCGTGACGGCCAGTGTACCAACGCTGTTTGGCACCAACTTCCAGACCTTGAGCGTGGCGCAGAAAGCCACCAATGCCAGCGGCGGTGGATATACCGACGCCCGATTCACGCCGGGCGCGCAAGTGGCTGCAGCGATCAGCTATGTCGATACCGCCGTCGGCAAGATGGTGGCCGAACTCAAGGCGCAGAACCTTTACAGCAGCACGCTGATTGTCATTACCGCCAAACATGGCCAGTCACCCTCTGATCACAGCTTGCTGGTGAAAAATGGCGACACGCTGATGGCGCTGCTGGAAGCCAACAACTATCTGGACTCTGCCGGCAACTTTGGTCAGAACGCCACCACCAGCGGCAGCCTGAACGACGGCACTGGCCTCGCTGGAACCGGCATGGTGCAGGATGACGACGTCGGTCTGATCTGGTTGCGTGATCAATCCCAACTGTCTGCCGTACTGGCCACACTCAACGCCAACAACGGTTGTACCGGCACTGGCATCTGCGCCAACAATGCCCAGGCGTACATCCTGTCTGGTAGCCAGTTGGCCGCGAAATTTGGCGATCCGGCACAAGGCCGCACACCGGATATCATCGTCCAGCCGAATCCAGGCGTGATCTACACCAGCAGCACCAAGAAAGACGCTGAACACGGTGGCAACGCGCCGGATGACAGCCACGTCGCCTTGCTGGTGTCGTTCCCGACCCTGACTGCCGCCACCAACACCAGCGCCGTCGGCACCACGCAAGTCGCCCCCACCATGCTCAAGGCGCTCGGCCTGGCTCCGACGCTGCTCAACGCGGTGCAGGCGGAAGGCACGGTTGTGCTGCCGGGCCTGGGTTACTAATACGCGGATCGACGGGCAGACAAAGGCGCAGCGGCGGTCAGCGGTGCGCCTTTGTTGCGTAAAAGCACGGCTAATGCTGGGCTAAGTCTGCCCCCGCATGCTCTCAGCATGGCCCACCCTCTGAACGGGTCAAACGGAGGCAACATGAACGTTAATCTGAGCCCGGCGACGACCGGTTACAGCAGCACGCAGTCTGGCGCCACCAGCACGCTGAGCGCCGCCGCACAAGAAGCACGGGAAACCCCGACCCAAACCGCGCAGGAAGCCCGCAAAGGCGACCACCAGGCGCAACGGCTACAGGCCCGCGAAGCACAGACCGCTAAAAACAGCACGACCACCGCCACTAGCCAGGCATCTCTGGTGAATACGGGTAACGGGCAGAACGTCGATATCAAAGTTTGAGGTGGGCCGGTGCAGACCGGCTGACCAGAATGGGCAATTCGGAGTGGACTGACTAACGGGCGCATTGAAGAATGCGCCCGCTTTTTTTTGGGGTGGGAAGAAACAACGGGCGGCCGGAATTCCGCAGGGTGGTGTTGGTGTTGATGTTGATTTTGATTTTCTCCCCCCATCAAAGCCCAGCGCCGAGGGCGTGGAGGGAGACCTTAGGCTCCCGACCAACCGAGGGCAGCCCGGAGGGCCGCCAGGCTGGGGTCGCCTTTCTTTGGTTACTTTCTTTGGCGAAGCAAAGAAAGTGACGTGGGCCCGGCACCCCGGGTCTCAAAACGCTTTTCACACCCGCGCCGCAAGGCGCTAACAACCATTGCAATGGTGGATTGTCGCTTCGCTCCGAATCCACCCTACGTGTGGTTCTTGCCGGCAAAGGCCACCGCTGGTGGCCAACTGGATTCCGGCGTTCGCCGGAATGACGAGTCAGTGAACGCGGCAGGAAATCATGTTTGCCAATATCACCACCCCGGATTCCCGCTACCGCTCCATCCGGGCTACAACACTGGTTCTCGCCAGAGAACGGCGCCGTTCCGGCTTCAGCCGGGCTACACCGTAGCGCCTGCCCGCATCCCCGCCGCCCTCACAACCTGAAATCCGCAATCATCTTGTCCAGCTCACCCGATATCCGGTTAATCTCGGCCACCGCCGCCGGCACTTCGGCCGCGCGCCGGCTGCCGTCGCTGGCGCCATTGGCAATCCGCTCAATATTCACCGCCAACTGATTGCTGGCCTCAGCCTGCTCCCGCAGCGCGCCAGAAATCACGCCGATATGCTCCATCAACTCCCGGCTGCTGTTGCGGACCACACCCATACCGGCACCGGCCTCATTGGCGCGACCGGTGGCAGACGTGACCCGGTCGGTGTTGTTGGCAATTTCGCGCACCGCAGAGTCCGTCGATTGCTGGTTCATATTGATCATTTCGGTAATCTCAACCGTCGCGCTGGCGGTTTTTTCGGCCAGTTTGCGCACTTCATCGGCCACTACCGCAAAGCCACGTCCGGCATCCCCGGCGCGGGCCGCTTCAATCGCGGCGTTGAGCGCCAACAGATTGGTCTGCCCGGCAATTTCCTTGATCACGTGCACAATGCCCGCAATGCGCTCGGAGTTATCCCCCAGTTCCCGCACATATTGCGCGGCGGTTTGCGCGCTCTGGCTGACGGCGTCAATCTCGGTCACCACGCTTTCTACCTGTTCTGCGCCAATACGCGCCTGCTCGCCCGCTGCCCGTGCCGATTGTGCGGTTTGCTCCGCGCTGGTGGAGACATGATTGATTGAGACGGTCAGTTGCTGCACGGTGGCCGCCATGGCCGAGCTGGCGTTACTTTGTTCTTCTGCCGCGCTGGACACCGCACTGGCCACATTGGTCAGCGATTGCCCGGCCGTCACCAGTGTGCGGCTGGCCTGTGCCAGGTGGGTTACCCAGGCATGCAACTGCTGGCGCATCTCCGCCATGTTGGCGAGCAGGCTGGCACGATCACTTCCCCCCAGGGGCACCTGGACTGCCAGATTACCCGCCGCAATTTCTTTGGCTACGCTGGCCGCCACCGCAGGTTCGCCGCCCAGCAAACTGAAAATGGCGCGGCCCGTATAGAACAGCAGAATGCTGACCACCAGCACCGCCACCAGGCTAATGATGATCGATGTCGCCATCATCTGCTTTTGCGTGCTGTCGAATTCGTGATCAGACTCCACCGCTGTCTGGTTCAGTTCGGTCGAAACAATATTGAGATTGTGTTCCAGCGTGTCCCGAATGCCGTCAATCTGCCCATCCACCTTGCGGATCGCTTCAAAATCCATCGGCTCGCTGGATAACAATGGCCGGTAACTCTTTTCGTACAAATCCAGATACTGGTTCAGCGCCGTCTGGGCAGTGCTCGCGGCGGCTTTGGCTTGCGCGCTTTGCGCCAGGGTTTGTACCTCGGCTAGTTGTTTCTGCGCCTCTGCCTTGGTATCAGCCCACTCTTTGTCCGATGCGGCAAGATTGTGGTTGATCACCGCATCCGCAATCACCTGATACAACGCCGCGCTCATCCCCACCGCCCGCTGCACCTGCGCCGCCTCCTGAAAACTCTGCACCCCTTCGTCTTGCAAATGCGATAAGCGATGCAAGCCATAAATATTGTTGCCAATAAAAATCAGGCACACGCCGAGCATCAGCGCGGCCATGGTGATGAGGCGGGAACGCAGGGTCATGGTGAAGTCCCTTGTTATTCAGCAAACGGGTAATGCATTAAACATAGGGCAGGTTTGGATTTTTGCTGCGCAGGCAAAGGCCCCGTGACGGCGCTTCTGCCCACATGGAGAGAGCGGTCGACTGCGTTAGCGCTGGAGCCACAACCGCTGCGGTCCCGGCCCCTGACGACCGAGTTCATCCAGCGGATTGCGCAAGCGGCAACGGTCTATGGAAAGGCACCCGCAACCAATGCAGTCATCCAGTTCATCTCGCAGTTTCTGCAACTGGGTGATGCGGGCATCCAGGTCTGCCCGCCATTGTTGCGATAACCGCGCCCAGTCTTCCCGGCCCGGTGCCGCGTGGGCGGGCAGGGCAGCAAGGGCGGTGGCGATATCGGCCAGGCTGATCCCCACCCGCTGGGATACCCGGATAAATGCCACGCGTCGCAACACATCCCGCCCGTAGCGGCGCTGACCACCGCTGCTGCGGTGGCTGCTGATCAAGCCTTTGGTCTCATAAAAATGCAGCGTTGATACCGCCACCCCGGCGCGGCGGGCCACCTCGCCCACTGTGAGTGTGCTGGCTATACCCATGTCTTCCAGTGTCATGAAAAATCTCTTGACCTCAAGTTAACTTGAGATTTTAGGCTGGGTTTGTGCGGGTGGATAACCCGTCTGACTACTGGAGACCATCATGACTTCAAGCACTGTCGCAAAGCCCGATATTCCCGCCGCCACCCAAGGCGCCGTATTTCGCGTGGACCAGTTTGTGGTTCCCAACGCGGTTTTGCCCGCGTTCATGAAACAGGTTCGCCGGATTGATGCTTTGCTGCACGAAATGCCAGGCTGCGAGCAAAACCTGGTGCTGACCCGTGCGCACGATGCCGACACCACGCGGGTGCTGACGCTGGTGCAATGGCAAAGCCAGACTGCGATGGTGGTTGCCAGGGACTTTGTGCAGCAGATTTATGCCGCCGAGGGATTTGCGCCACCGGCCTTTATCCAGCAACTGGGGGTTGTGGCGGATTTTGGGGTGTTTGGGGTGGCTTAGGGGGCTTTGCTGGTTGGGATAGCGGTGTAGCCCGGATGAAGCCGGAGGCGGGAGTCCGGGGGGGGGGGGGGGCGGGCCTGGTTCAGGTTGGTGCTTTGCGGGGCGTAGGGTGGGTTTGGAGCGGTAGCGACAATCTACCATTGGCGTGTTTGGGTGTTAGCGCCTTGCGGCGCGGGTGTTTTGATACCGGCGGTGGCCGGAGCACGCTACTTTTCTTTGCTTCGCCAAAGAAAAGTAGCCAAAAGAAAGGCGACCCTGCGGCAGCGCCCTTCGGGTTCCCTGTGCTTCTCGCAAGGCGCGGCTGGCTGCGGGAACTCGCCCTGCGGGCTCAGACACCCCTCCGCCGAAACCCCGCGCCTTGCTGCGATGCTCGGCGCTGCCGGAGGGGAGACACATCAAAAGCAACGGCAACATCAAAAGCCAAAGCCAAAGCCAAAGCCAAAGCAACCCCGCAAACCATTTGTTCGCAAGAGTGCTTCATCTTGCCCACCACCTCGTCATTCCTGCGAAAGCAGGGGGCCGCCGAGGTGAATCCAGTCCGCAGCCCAGCGGGCTGCTTACCGTGGATGACCGCGACTGTCTGAATTGCAGCTGGATTCCGGCGCAAGGGGGCCGACCGGAGTGACGAGTTGGTGGAGTGCGGGTTGAATTGGCCGTTTTCCCCTTATAAAAGCCCGCCACCTTGTCAATAAAAAACGGCTTGCCCAAAGGCAAGCCGTTTTGTTTTACAAAACAAACCAATACGTCACTTGCTGGCCGTCGCCACCACCGGTGTTTGCCAACCACCGCCCAATGCCTTGTACACCGCCACCAGTTCCACATAGGAATCGGACTCGGCCTGCGCCATGGCATCTTCGGCCGAGAGTTGGGTGCGTTCGGCATCCAGCAGGGTCAGAAAGTCGGCTGCGCCTTCCTTGTAGCGCACGCGGGCAATGTCGGCCGCGCGTTTGCTTTGTTGGGCCGATTCCACCAGATGCGACAACCGTTGCTGCGTGCGGTTGTAGGTGACCAGCGCGCCTTCGGTTTCTTCCACCGCTTGCAGTACGGTCTGGTTGTAACGTGCCAGGCTGGCGTCCACATTGGCTTCGTTGGCACGAATCCGTGCGTTCACCGCGCCCATGCGGAACGCGGGCCAGTCTACCGACGGCGTAATGCTCCAGGCTTGCGAGCTGGCCTGACCCAGTTCACCGCCACGGCTGGCGATAAAGCCGAGGAAACCACCCACGCTGATGCGCGGGAAGCGTTCTGCCATGGCCGCGCCGACGTCGGCGTTGGCCGCCGCCAGGTCACGCTCGGCCGAGGCGATATCCGGCCGGCGTTTCACCAGTTCTGTCGCATCCCCAATCGGGATGGGTCTGGAGATCGGGGCCAGGTTCGCCGGTTGCAGTTGCGCTTCCTGCGTGCCGGGCATGACGCCAGTCAAGACATCCAGCCGGTACTGCGTGAGCTTGATAACGGTTTCCAGTGGCGGCAGCGTGGCCTCTACGTTAGCCAGGTTGGCTTTGGCGCGGGCGACATCCAGCTCTGTGCCCTGGCCGTTGGTGACGCGGGCCTGGGTGATGTCCAGCGTGGATTCCAGGTTTTTCAGGTTGCGCAGGGCCACGGCGTAGCGCTGTTGGGCGCCCCGCATCAGGTAGTAGTTGCGGCCAATTTCTGCCACAACACTGATGCGTGCGCTTTCCAGATCGTAACCGGCGGCGTCGGCGCGGGCGCCGGCGCCTTTGGCCAGATTGGCGACGCGGCCCCACAAGTCCAGCTCCCAGCCGGCATCAAACCCGGCCTGAAAACTGTTGGTCAGCACGCGGTCGGTGGTAAACCCCGGTACTTGCTGATTCTGGCGAGTGGCCTGGGCGCCCAGGGTCACGGTCGGCCATTGGTCAATTTTGGCGACATCAAACTGCGCGCGGGCGGCGTTGACGCGGGCCAGCGCCACGCGCAGGTCGTTGTTGTTAGAGAGGCCCTGGTCGATCAGTTGGCTGAGCGCCGGGTCATCCAGTTGTGCCCACCAGTTCTGTTCGATCTTCGTGGTGCTGAAGTCGTCCAGTTTGGCGTTGGCCAGCGCAAACTCCGCCGGCTTGGGCGCGTGGTAGTCCGGGCCCACCGCGCAGGCCGCCAGCCCCAGGGCCAGCAGCGCAGCGGTCAGCGCTTTGAGTGGTGCATGCGTCATGATGGTCATGATTTATTCAGCCTCCAGTTGGGCCGGTGGCAGCAACGGCGGTTGTTGGGTGGTGGCTTTGTGCTTCTTGCCAGACAGCACCAGTTTGCGCAGCAGCACGTAGAACACCGGGGTCAGCAACAGACCAAAGAAGGTCACACCCAGCATGCCGGAGAACACGGCGGTGCCCATGGCGCGGCGCATTTCGGCGCCGGCACCGGTCGAGGTCACCAGCGGCACCACGCCCATGATGAAGGCCATCGACGTCATCAGAATCGGGCGCAGGCGCAGGCGGCAAGCCTCCAGCACGGCGTGGATCGGGTCCATGCCTTCCAGTTCTTCTTTCTCGCGTGCAAATTCGACAATCAGAATTGCGTTCTTGCACGCCAGCCCCACCAGCACAATCAAGCCAATCTGCGTAAAGATATTGTTGTCGCCATGGGTGAGCCACAGCCCGGTAATGGCGCTCAACAGACCCATCGGCACGATCAAAATCACTGCCAGCGGCATGGTCCAGCTTTCATACAGCGCAGCCAGCACCAGGAACACCAGCAACACGCACAGCGGGAACACCAGGATGGCGGTATTGCCGGCCAGGATTTGCTGATAGGTCAGTTCGGTCCACTCGTACGTCATGCCATTGGGCAGTTCTTCTTTGGCCAGTTTTTCCATGGCTGCTTGTGCCTGACCAGAGCTAAAGCCTGGTGCCGCGCCGCCGTTGATTTCAGCGGTGACGTAGCCGTTGTAGTGCTGTACGCGATCCGGGCCGCTGGTTTCCTTCACGGTCATGAACGCGCCCAGCGGCACCATGTCGCCATCGGCATTGCGGGTTTTCAGGCGGGCAATATCATCCGGGCGCAGGCGGAATGACTGGTCGGCCTGGGCGTTCACCTGGTAGGTGCGGCCAAAGCGGTTGAAGTCGTTCACATACAAAGAACCCAGATAAATCTGCATGGTGTCAAAGGCATCAGTCAGCGCCACGCCGTGGGTCTTGGCCTTGTCGCGGTCAATATGCGCGTCGATCTGCGGCACGTTCACCTGGTAGCCAGAGAACAAGCCGGCCAGTTCTGGCGTTTTGCTGCCCTTGGCGATCAGGTTCTGCACCTGCTTGTACATCTCGTCAAACCCCTGGCCGCTGCGATCTTCAATCTGCATGCGGAAACCACCAATCGTCCCCAGCCCTTGTACCGGCGGCGGCGGGAAAATGGCGACAAAGGCATCTTGCAGACCGGCGTACTTGGCGTTGAGCTTGCCGGCAATGGCACCGGCAGACAGCTCTGGCGAGCGGCGCTCTTCAAACGGCTTGAGCGTCACAAACAGAATCCCGGCCGACGGGCTATTGGTAAACCCGTTGATCGACAAGCCCGGGAACGCCACGGCGCTTTCCACGCCAGGTTCTTTCAGGGCGATGGCGCTCATGGCGCGAATCACGCTTTCAGTGCGGTCCAGCGTGGCGGCGCCAGGCAACTGCGCAAACGACACCAGGTACTGTTTATCCTGCTGCGGCACAAAGCCGGTGGGCACACTGTGAAAACCCAGCACGGTGAAACCCAGCAAGCCGGCATAGACCACCATGGCAATGGTCGAGCGGCGCAACATGCTCTGCACGCTGCCCACATAGCGGTTGGACGAGCGCACAAAGAAGCGGTTGAACGGACGGAAGAACCAGCCCAGCGCCGAATCCATCCAGCGGGTGAAACGGTCTTTGGGCTCGTCATGCCCCTTGAGCAACACGGCGGCCAGCGCCGGCGACAAGGTGAGCGAGTTAAAGGCCGAAATCACGGTACTGATGGCAATGGTCAGCGCAAACTGGCGGTAGAACTGGCCGGTCAAACCGGAGATAAACGCAGTCGGGATGAACACGGCGCACAGCACCAGCGCGGTGGCGACGATCGGGCCGGTCACTTCGCCCATGGCGCGGCGCGTGGCATCGATCGGGGAGAGCCCCAGTTCAATGTTCCGCTCTACGTTTTCCACCACCACAATGGCGTCATCCACCACGATCCCGATCGCCAGCACGAGGCCAAACAGCGAGAGCGCGTTCAGGCTGAAGCCAAACAGATGCATCAGCGCAAACGTCCCCACCAATGACACCGGCACTGCCACCAGCGGAATGATCGAGGCCCGCCAGGTTTGCAGGAACAGGATCACCACCAGCACCACTAGCAAGATGGCTTCAAACAGCGTGTGCACCACGGCCTCGATCGAGCCCTTCACGAACACGGTCGGGTCATAGACGATGGAGTAATCCACGCCTTCCGGGAAATCCTTCTTCAGCGTCGCCATGGTGGCGCGTACCTGACGGGAGATCTCCAGCGCGTTGGAACCCGGGCGCTGGAAGATCGGGATCGCCACGGCAGGTTTGTTATCCAGCAAGGAGCGCAGCGCGTACTTGTCGGCACCCAGTTCCACACGGGCCACGTCTTTCAGGCGCACGATCTCGCCATCTGCACCGCTGCGGATGATGATGTTGCCGAACTCTTCCTCGGTAATCAGCCGGCCCTGGGTATTGACGTTGAGCTGGTAATTGGCGGTGGAAGACGACGGCGGCGTGCCCAGCGTACCGGCGGCCACCTGGATGTTTTGCTCACGCACCGCCTTGACCACGTCACCCGCAGTCAGATTGCGGCTGGCGATTTTTTCCGGGTCCAGCCACAAGCGCATGGAGTAATTACCCGCGCCAAACAGTTGGACATCCCCCACGCCATCAATCCGCGCCAGCGCATCTTTCACCTGCAGATTGGCAAAGTTGGACAGATAGAGCATGTCGTAGCGGTTGTTGGGCGAGGTGAGGTGAACCACCATCGTCAGGTCAGGCGAGCTTTTTTCCGTGGTCACGCCCAGACGTTGTACATCTTGCGGCAACTGCGGCGTGGCTTGCGCAACGCGGTTCTGTACCTGCACCTGGGCTTTATCGACATCTGTGCCCAGGGCAAAGGTGACGGTCAGCGTCATGGCGCCGTCCGACGTGGCTTGCGAGGACTGATACAACATCCCCTCGACCCCGTTGATTTTCTGTTCCAGCGGGCTGGCGACGGTTTCCGCAATGGTCTGCGGATTGGCGCCCGGGTAATTGGCGCGTACCACCACGGTAGGCGGTACGACCTCCGGGTACTCGCTGATCGGCAACACCTTCAACGCCAACAGGCCGGCGATGAAAATGATCATCGACAGCACCGCGGCGAAGATCGGCCGTTGTATGAAATATTGAGAGAAGTTCATGTCTCTGTCCCAGTGTTTTGTTCCTGCCAGGGTTGAAGGCCCTGGCGTGTCTTGGTTCCTGCAGGCCACCTGCGGTGGCCGACTGGATTCCCGCCTTCGCGGGGATGACGAAGTGGGGGGCGTAGGGTGGATTCGCGCAGCAATCCACCGTCGCTATGGTGGATTGTCGCTTTGCTCCGAATCCACCCTACGCAGGCCGTGGTTGGGTTTGCCGTTGCTGTTGCCGTTGCTGTTGGGGTTGCTTTTGACTTTCCTCCCCCTGTCGAGCACTTTGCCGATGGAGAGAGGGAGACCTCAGGCTCCCGACCGACTGAGGGCACGCCGGAGGCGCAAAGTGCGGGGGTCGCCTTTCTTTGCTTACTTTCTTTGGCGAAGCAAAGAAAGTAAGGTGGTCCGGGCACCCCCGGTATCAAAAACATCCGCGCCAAAGGCGCTCAAGCCATTGCAGTTGTTTTTCAAACAGCAGCAGCCAGCCACAACCTCACTTCACCCAAACAACAACCCAACCCACATCCCCGCAAAAACCCCCTTACCCTTTGGCCGGAAACTGCCGGTCCAGGTCAGACGGTGTATCCATCGGCACCTTCGCCGGTGTCACCGCCATTCCTGGACGTACCTTCTGCAGACCGTTCACCACAATCACATCGCCCGCCTTCAACCCGCTCTTCACCAGGCGCAGGTTGTCGACATCGCTACCCAGTTCCACCGTGCGGTAAACCAGCTTGTTGTCCGCGCCGACCACCAGCACAAACTTCTTGCCAAGGTCTGAACTGACCGCCCGATCGTTGATCAGGATGCCGTCGCGCTGACCTTCGCCAATGAGCTTGAGCCGCACAAACAAACCGGGCGTGAACTCGCCGTTCTGGTTATCAAACACGGCACGGGCGCGGATGGTGCCGGTGCGTGGGTTCACCTGGTTATCCAGGAAATCCACCGCGCCCTGGTGCGGGTAACCGGCTTCATCGGCAAGGCCAAGGAAGATCGGGTACTTGTCGTCCGCTGCGTTCACTTTGTGCTGACGCGCTTGTTGCTGGTACTTCAGGAACGTTTGCTCGTCGGCATCAAAGTAGGCGTAGACCTTGTCGGTGGAGACCACGGTGGTCAGCAAACTGGCCCCTGCCGCGCTGCTGCTCACCAGGTTGCCTGCGGTGATCAGCGCATTGCTCACACGGCCGTTGATGGGGGCGGTGACGTGGGTGTACTCCAGGTTGAGCTTGGCCGAGGCCAGTTCTGCCGTAGTGGCATCCACCTGGGCGGTCGCCGCCAGCAGTGCTGTATTGCGGGCGTCAAAGTCTTCCTGGCTGATGGCATCTTGCGATTTGAGGCGCTGGGCGCGTTCTGCATCGCTATGCGCCTGGGCCAGGTGCGCTTTGGCCGACTGGTTTTCTGCGGCCAGCCGATCCACCTCGGCCTGGAACGGGCGTGGATCAATCTGGAACAACAGATCGCCCTTCTTGACCACGGCGCCTTCGCGGAAGTTGACGGTTTGCACATAGCCGCTCACCCGTGGGCGGATTTCCACCGTTTGCGGCGCTTCCAGCCGGCCGGTGAATTCATCCCAGTCATTGAGCGATTTGTGCACCACCGCCGCCACGCTCACCGTGGGGGGCGGTGGCGCGGCGGCCTGTTCACTGGCGCGGCTGTCCTGGCAGGCAGACAACACCGCCGCGGCAATGGGGGCAAGCACCAGCAAGGCGGCAACTGATGAAATGCGTTTGCGTTGCATGACGTTTCTCCGAAAAAAAGTTGGCTGTTATCCACGGCTGTATCGCCGTTTGATTCCGGTACTACGAACTGAAAGGGGGAAGGTGGCGCGCTAGAGGGCGACCACCAGCTTGCCGACATGCCGGCCACGGCGCAGGGCGTCGTAGGCGGCGGGGGTTTCGTCAAAACCAAAAAGATCACTGATCACCGGCTTGATGCGATTGACCGACAACGCGGCCAGCAGCGCCTGGAACATGCTGCGGCTACCCACATTGACGCCTTGCAGCCGCACCTGGCGTTCCAGCACCTGGCGTGGGTCCAGCAGCGTGCCCTGGCTGGCCAGATCACCCACTACGCTGACTTTGCCGCCAACCCGGGTGGCAGCGACAGAGCGTGGCAGGGTATCGCCACATACATCGACCATCTGGTCTACGCCCCGGCCATCTGTCCACGCCATCAGCCCGTCTTGCCACTGGGGCATGCGGTGATGGTTGATGGTGTAACTGGCGCCCATATGCACGGCGCGGCACAGCTTGTCATCGTCACCACTGATCACCGCCACGCGTGCCCCGGCAGCGACGGCCAGTTGCAGCGCCATGGACGCCACACCACCTGTGCCCAGTACGGCCACGAATTCACCCGGCCGCACCGCGCCGTGTTCCATCAGCGCATGCCAGGCGGTCACACCGGCACAGGGCAGGGCGGCGGCTTCTTCAAAACTCAGCCCGTCTGGCAGTGGCAGCAGGGCGGATTCGTTGAACACGGCAAACTCGCTGGCGACACCATCACTGTCTGCACCAAACGTGCGGCGCGTGTTCTCTTGCGTGGCGCATTGGCTGGTCCAGTCCGGAAAGAAGGTGTTGACCACGCGCTGCCCCAGTCTGAGGCCGCGCACTTCCTTGCCCAGTTCGATCACTTCGCCTGATGAATCCGACAGCGGCACAACCGCATGTTCCGCCCGATACCCCTGGCAACCGTCTGCAATGGCCAGGTCCCGATGGTTCAGCGACACCGCCCGTACCCGCACCAGCACATCTCGTGGCCCCAGCGCGGGCGTGGCACGGCCTTTCTGCAAACGCAGTGATGCACTGCCGCATTGCGAGGGGTCGAGGACAAAGGCGCGCATGTCAGCCATCCAGATAATGATTGATTGCGGCAAGAATATTGATAAACTAGACCAGTCGTCTAATTGACGTTTGATAACAATGTCATCACGACAAATGATGAATAAATAACGGCATCAAGCACTGGCGCGGTTTCAAAGCGTTTGGGCTGGATTCAAGCCTGTATTAGAAAAACAGCAGATGGTTTGTAGTGTCAGTGGCTGTCAGTATGAAATTTGCATGAACCTATTGATATGGCATGGGGTAATCATCATCTGTAGTGATCAATTGGGATGATGCGGGTTTGGGTGGTTTTGGCAGTGTTTTTGAAGTTGGGGTGGCGGTTGAAGTTGCTGTTGCCGTTGCTGTTGGTTTTGACGTGCCCCCCTGTCGAGGACTTTTCCGATTGAGGGAGGGAGACCTTAGGCTCCCGACTGATTGAGGGGATCGCGGAGCGAAAAAGTCCGGGGGTCGCCTTTCTTTTGGGTACTTTTCTTGGGGCCGCCGAGGCTGGTGACCCAAAAGAAAGTACCGTGCTCCGGGCACCCCCGGTATCAAAAATGTTTTTTACTCGCGCCGCAGGCGCTAACAGGTGTTCAAGGTTTTTCGGCTTCGTTCAGTAAAGGCCACCTGCGGTGACCGACTGGATTCCCGCCTCCGCGGGAATGACGAGTCAGTGGGGCTGGAACCACCCTGGTTCTGGCGAGTAGTGCAGCTGGATTCCGGCTCAAGGCCGGAATGACGAGTCAGTAGCAAGACAATCGCATCATTTTTGCGGTCAATCGCTACCACAGAGCGAATTTATCTCCCGGCGCTGCCGGGCGTAAAAGATTTCCGCGCCGAAAGGCGCTAACCCCATCAACAAGGGCCCCCTCATGCGTGATGTAGACCTGAACCTCCTCTCCATCTTCGACGCCATCATGACCGAGGGCTCCGTCACCAAGGCTGCCCAGCAACTGGCCATGACGCAATCGGCCGTCAGCAACGCCGTCGCCCGCATGCGCGTGGTGTGGAAAGACCCGTTGTTCATCAAGGAAGGGCGCGGTATCCGCCCCACGCCGCGGGCGTCGGCCATCTGGCGCGATATCGGCCTGCCGCTGGCCACCATCCGCGAAACCATCAACCCCGCACCATTTGACCCTGCCACCACGGCACGGCGGTTCCGGATTGCCGCGACGGACCACATGACCTATCCGCTGTGGCCGCCGTTGCGCAACTTGCTGGAGGCACGTGCGCCGGGGATCGACATCCTGGCGGTGCCTGTGCGGGTCAATGGCCTCAAAGACCAGTTCGACGAGAACGAGATTGATCTGGCCGTGGGTGTCAAAGCCTTGCCTGGCGGAGAGTTGCGCCAGCAATGGATGTTCGATGCCGGCTTTGTCTGCGCCATGCGCCGCAACCATCCGCTGGCTAACCGGCCGTTATCGCTGGAAAACTTTCTGAGCGCGGATCACCTGCTGGTGTCGCTGTCTGGCGATCCAGTCGGCTTTGTGGATGAATTGCTGCTGCAAAAAGGCATGCGCCGTCGGGTAGCGATGACCGTGAACAACTTTTACGGCGTGATCGATTTGTTAACCGCCTGCAATCTGATCGCCGTGGTGCCGGAAAGCGTGGTGCTCACCCACCCGCGCCGGGCCGAGATTCATGCCACGACCTTGCCGTTTGATATGCCACTGTCGCATGCGCATATGGTCTGGCATAACCGCTGCGAGCGTGATCCGGGGCATCAGTGGTTGCGGCAGACGATTATGGATATCTGCTTGCGGGTGTGTGCGTCGTGTGAGAGCCGGTTGTTGCCGGCCAGCCAGCCGGCGCAGTGGCAGGATCCGATGCCGGCGTTGCTGGAGGAGTAGGGTGGGGCTGGCGTGCCCACTGACTCGTCATTCCGGCCTTGAGCCGGAATCCAGTGGGGCCGGAACGGCCCCGTTCTCTGGCGAGAACCAGGCACGTAGGGTGGATTCGGAGCGCAGCGACAATCCACCTTGGCAGGCTTAAAACCTTGAACCTCTGTTGCGCCTGCGGTGCGGCTGTTTTACACGTCGGGGGTTGCCCGACAGCAAGGGGCTTTCTTTTGGATCGCCAGCCTCGGCGGCCCCAAAGAAAGCCCCCAAAGAAAAACGACCCCTACGACAGCGCCCTGCGGGTTCCCTGTGCTTCTCACAAGGCGCGGCTGGCTGCGGGAACTCGGCCTTCGGCCTCAAACACCCCTCCGCCGAAACCCCGCGCCTTGCTGCGATGCTCGGCGCTGCCGAAGGGGAGGCACGTCAAAAGCAACGGCAACATCAAAAGCCAAAGCAACCCCAACCCCGGCCCCGCAAATCGTCTGTACGCATGCACGGGGCGTTTGCGTCCCACTATCTCGTCATTCCTGCGGAAGCAGGAATCCAGCAGGCCGCCAAGGGCGGCCCTTGCAAACAGCTTTGCGATGCCAGCTGTCAAACCGCCCTGGTAAAACAAAGCAAAGACCCGGGACCAGGTCCCGGATCTTCGCTCAACGCGGTACCAGCACCGCCTTCGGTTCCAGAAACGCTTCCATCCCGTTCTTGCCGTATTCCCGGCCAATGCCGGACTGCTTGAACCCGCCAAACGGTGCCGCCGGTTCATGCGGTGCGCCGTTGATTGCCACCCGGCCGGCTTCCAGTTGGCTGGCTACGCGCTGCGCACGTGCCAGGTCAGACGACAACACATATGCCTGCAAGCCATACAGGGTGTCATTGGCAATGCGGATCGCGTCTTCCTCGGTCTGGTAGGTGATGATCGAGAGCACCGGCCCAAAGATTTCTTCGCGGGCAATGGTCATGTCGTTATGCACGTCGGCAAACACCGTGGGCCGGACAAACCAGCCATTGCCGGTGCCGTCAGGACGGCCTTCACCACCCGCCAGCAGGGTTGCGCCTTCCTCCTGACCCAGACGGATATAGCGCTGTACGCGTTCCCATTGCTTCTGGCTCACCATCGGGCCGATCTGCGTTTGCGGGTCGTGTGGGTCACCAGACTGGATGCCCGCCACGGCGGTTTTCACGCGGGCGGCGAAGTTGGCGGCCATATGTTCCGGCACCAGAATGCGCGTGCCGGCAATGCAGGCCTGGCCGCTGTTGGTGAAACCGGCTTGCAGCGCTTGATCAACGGCGACGTTCAGATCGGCATCGTCCAGCACCACCGCGGGAGATTTGCCGCCCAGCTCCAGCGTGATGCGCTTGAAGGTCTCCGCCCCGGCTTTCAGGATGCCTTTGCCCACCGCGCTCGACCCGGTGAACGACACTTTGGCGATGTCCGGATGACTGCTGAGGACCGCGCCCACTACTTCGCCCCGGCCGGTCACAATGTTCACCACTCCGGGCGGGATATCCGCGGCGTTGAGCGCTTCCATGACAATCTGCGTCTGCATGGCGCTCATTTCGCTGGGTTTGACGACGGCGGTGCACCCGGCGGCCAGGGCGGCGGCCAGCTTGCCGCAGATAAAACCGGCGTTGCTGTTCCATGGCGTGATCAGGCCGGCTACGCCCAGCGGTGTCATGATCACGTCGGCCGTGCCGGCACGGTAGGTAAAGCTGTAGTTTTCCAGCACGTTGGCGGCATCTTCGAGGACGTTGACAGCGTGATGGGCCATCCAGCCGGCGCGGGAAACCGGCGCGCCGTATTCGGTGACGAGGGCCTCGGTCAGGTCTTCGACGCGGGCGCGGACCTGGGCAGCCATGCGGCGCAACAGGGCAATGCGGCTTTCCTTGCTGCTGCGGCTAAAGGCCGGGAAGGCGCGTTTGGCGGCAGCAATGGCGCGTTCGGCATCGGTGGCGTCAGCCAGTTGCACCTGGCCAATCACTTCGGCTTTGGCCGGGTTGTACAGGTCAAACAGCTCGGTGCCGTGCGGGGTAACCAAAGCGCCGTCGATGAAAATCTGATTGATGCGTTGCATGTTGTTTCTCCTGAGTAATGCGCGCCGTGTATGGCGTCCATGCAGAGAAGATAGGCTCGCCCGATTGCATAAACTAGCCGTACAATCTTTGATGTCTTGTTGAGGAAATCAGGACAATGCAAACCTCTGGCCTGAATGAACTGGAAGCCGTCCTTGCCGTTGCCCGCCTGAAAAGCTTCCGCGCGGCGGCGACAGAGCTTGGCGTATCGACCTCTGCCCTGAGTCACACCGTGGCTGTGTTAGAAGCCCGTCTTGGGGTGCGCCTGTTCAACCGCACTACCCGCAGCGTGGCCCTGACCGAGGCAGGCAGCCAGTTTGCCGACCAGATTGCGCCGGCGCTGACCCTGATCCGCAGCGCCATTGATACTGCCGGTAATTACCGGGATACGCCCTCTGGCACTTTACGGATCAATACCTCTACCGGCGCGGCGCGCGGGGCGATGCCGTTGTTTCTGGAATTCCTGCGGCGTTACCCGGACATGCGGCTGGATATCGTCACCGAAGGCAAGCTGATTGATATTGTGGTAGCGGGGTTTGATGCCGGTATCCGGCTGGCAGAAACCGTACCGCAAGACATGATTGCCGTGCCTATGGGCGGGCCGTTGTCGTTTGCGGTGGTCGGCAGCCCGGACTACTTTGCCCGCAACCCGCCGCCGCAAACGCCGGGAGACTTGCTGCGGCACGAATGCATACGCTCTCGTTTGCCCAGCGGCGGCATCTATCGCTGGGAGTTTTTCCGCCACGGTGAAGCCATGGTGATCGATGTGCAGGGCAAGATCACGCTGGATGAATCCTCCCTGATGCTGGCTGCCGCCCGCGCAGGCCAGGGGCTGACCTACCTGAGCGATGGTTCGGTGGCGCAAGACCTGGCCGACGGCACGCTGATCCGCGTGCTGCAAGACTGGACACCCTCCTTCCCCGGCTTGTGTTTGTACTACCCCAGCCGCAAACATATCTCCGCCGGTCTGCGCGCGCTGATCGACCTCATCCGCAACAGTGAAATCCCGCTGGCCGGGCTATGACGTGGCGTACTGGGCAAGGCCGTTGCCAAACGACCAGTTCTCTTTTTTGACTTCCACCAGGTTGATAAACACGTCTTCCTGGCGCACATGCAGTTCCCGCTCCAGCCCGGCCGCCAGCGTCTGGTAAAGCGCTTTTTTCTGCTCCACCGTGCGGCCTTCGTTCAAGGTAATCTGAACGAAGATGATCCCGTCCGAACGAGGGATGCCAAAGTACTGCGGGTCATAGATCATATGCTCCGCATCGTGCTCGGCCAGGACCTGGAAAAGATCGTGATCCGGCACATTCATGGTCGCCTGCAAGGCGGCAAACACTTGCAAACCGGCGCGTTTGGCAAAAGTGGGGTCTTTGTGTTTACGGATGTCGATGCGGACTAGCGGCATGGTGCGGCTCCTGCTCAAGGGCATGACCGCATCATAGAGCGGACATTCAGGGATGCGATCCTTGTACGCTGATCGGCGGCTTCACCTTGTTCTGACGGCAGACTATAGTTCCTGCCGAAACGCGCCGTTTTTTCTTGCCGATGCTTCAACCTTGATCAGAAGGATGGTTACTCATGAGCAAAATTGCGATTGTCTATTTCAGCGGCTACGGCCACACTGCCAAACAGGCCGAGGCGGTACACCAGGGCGCAGTCGCCGCCGGGGCCGAGGCCACGCTGTACCGCATTGACGGGGAAGGCAACCTGCCGGATGGCGCGTTCGATGCGATCAGTGCCGCGGACGCGGTCATCTACGGCAGCCCGACTTATATGGGCGGCCCGGCCTGGCAGTTCAAGAAGTTTGCCGATGCCTCATCCAAGCCGTGGTTCATGCAAGCGTGGAAGAACAAGGTGGCTGCCGGCTTTACCAATTCGGCCTCGACCAATGGCGACAAGTTTTCCACCATTGCGTATTTCTGGACGCTATCGCAACAGCACGGCCAGGTGTGGGTAGGTACCGGCCTGATGCCCGCCAACACCAAGGCCCACGGCCCGAACGACGTGAACTGGACCGCCGGGTTTGCCGGTGCGCTGGCCATTTCGCCGTCAGATGCCTCACCAGAAGAAGCCCCGCGCAGTGGCGATCTGGAAACCGCACGTTTGCTGGGCAAACGCGTGGTGGAGTTTGCGGCGAAGCTGGCTAAGTAATTCTATTTGTCGTTGCCAGACGGGATGAGAGTCTGGCGCGGCAGATGAGGGAGCGGTCATTGCTGGCGGGGGCTGGTGATGGCCGTTTTTGGTTTTTAGGGGGGCTCTGAGTGTCCGGGCGGGGTCCTTATCCTGAATCGCCACCCCGGATTCCCGGCCTTTGGCCTTCATCCGGGCTACGAGCCTGGCGAGGGGGCTAGGGATGGCCGCTTTTTTTTGGCGAGTAGGGCGGATTCGAAGCGTTAGCGACAATCCACCGTGGCGGCCCCCCCGTACTTTGCTGCGATGCTCGGCGCCGCCGAAGGGTGGGGACGTTAAAAGCAACTTCAACCTCGCAACCGTCTGTGCGCAAGAATGATGGATTTGCATACCACTTCGTCATTCCTGCGGAGGCAGGAATCCAGTCCGCAGCCCGGTGGGCCGCCTGCCGTGGATGATCTTCACCACTCCGGATTTACCCTCAAGAGCGTGCATGCATCCTGGCTGGATTCCGGCTCAAGGCCGGAATGACGAGTCAGCACGCGTAGCCCGGATGGAGCCGCAGGCGGGAATCCGGGGTGGCTATGTGTGTCAGGGCGGGGTTCTTATCCTGAATTTATCCTGAATCGCCACCCCGGATTCCCGGCCTTTGGCCTTCATCCGGGCCACAAAGCCGGTTCTCGCTCGAGAGCGGAGCGGCTTCACCGCTGTCCCAAACCGCACATTTTGTCGCATCCCCTGCCGCCAGCAACACAACACACACCACCATTTCCCCGCAAAACCTCCTCAAATCAAGGCCGCACGCCTGGCACGGTTTCTGCAGTTACACCCCCAGACCATCCATCGATGCTCGACAAAAACCAGAAACGATAAGGATTTGCCATGACCGCAGCTTTTGCCCTGACCACGCCCGTCTCGCGCGCGCTCAACGCGCTGGCGCTGGACCGCCCGGCCATCCAGACGCCGGATGACGTCACCATTACCCCCACCGGCGGTGCGCTGGGGGCCATCATCACCGGGCTGGATGCCAACCGCCCGCTGTCGTCAGATCTGGTACTGCGCCTGAAAAAGGCGTTGGATGACCACCACATTCTGATTTTCCGGAACCAGCAACTGAGCGATGACCGCTTCCTGGCGTTCACCACCTACTTTGGTTCTGTCTTCCGCCCGCCGGAAGATGTCCCTGTGCTGGCCTCAGAGGCCGATGGCACGCCGCCAGACGTGGTGCCCGTGTCCAACCAGGCGGGCGGCTATACCGGCAGTGGCGAACTCACCCCGCATATCGACCACCAATGGACACCGTTGCCCTCCGCCGGCTCTTTGCTCTACGCGCTGGAAGTGCCGGCATCGGGCGGGTTGACCAGTTGGTACAACATTGCCCAGGCATATGAAGACCTGGACGAAGCGACCCGCGCCGGGATCGACCCGTTGCAGCTGATCACCTACAACCCGTTCACGCATCCGCATGGCCAGCCGCGCCGGCTGTATCGCCTGCCGGATCAGACCCCCACCAGCGCGGCGTTCCCGCATCCGCTGGTGCGCACGCATCCTTCCAGCGGCAAGAAGGTGTTGTTCCTGTCTACGCATACTGAGGTCGAAGTACCGGGGGTTGATCCGGAGTACGCGCAAGCGCTGATTGCCCGCCTGCGCGACCACCTGCAAAACCCGGACTACCGCTACGAACACGACTGGCAAGTGGGCGACATTGTGTACTGGGATAACCAGGCCACGCTGCATTCGCGCACCGCCTTCCCGGCGGAAGAACGCCGCGTGCTCAAGCGTGTGAGCCTGGCTGGCAGCCGCCCTTTCTAAGGCATCAAGGAGAATCCCATGAGCCAACGCCAACTGAAACTCAATGCATTCCTGATGACGGCCGGCCACCACGTGGCGGCCTGGCGGCACCCGCAGGCACGCGCGGATGGCGGCATTCAGTTTGAACACTTCAAGCAGATTGCCCAGACCGCCGAACGCGCCAAATTTGACGCGGTATTCTTCGCCGACAGTGCCGCCGTTTGGGGCGCGGGCGCTGAACAAGAGGCGCAAAGCCGCAGCGCCCAGGCCGATCATTTTGAGCCGATCACGCTGCTCTCGGCGCTGTCTGCGGTGACGGAGCACATTGGTCTGATCGCCACCGTCACCACCACCTACAACGAGCCGTATCACCTGGCCCGCAAGTTTGCCTCGCTGGATCATTTGTCCGGCGGGCGCGCGGGCTGGAATCTGGTGACCTCCGCCAACGCCGCCGAGGCGTTCAACTTCAGCCGGGATGCGCACCTGGCCCACGCGGATCGCTACAACCGCGCCGAAGAATTCATCGATGTGGTGACCGGCTTGTGGGATAGCTGGGACGACGACGCGTTTGTGCGCGACAAACAATCCGGCCGCTTCTTCAAGCCGGACGCCGTGCACCGGCTGGATCATCAGGGCAAACATTTTGCCGTGCGCGGGCCACTGAATGTGGCGCGCCCGGTGCAGGGCTACCCGGTGATCGTCCAGGCCGGTTCATCCGAGCCAGGCAAGGAGCTGGCTGCACGCACCGCCGAGGTGATCTTTACCGCCCAGCAAACCCTGGCCGACGCGCAGGCGTTTTACCGTGACGTTAAAGGCCGGCTGGCACGTTATGGCCGTACTCCGGATCAACTGAAGATCCTGCCGGGCGTGTTCCCGGTGGTCGGCCGCACCCGTGAAGAAGCGCTGGAGAAATACCAGGCGCTGCAAGACCTGATCCACCCGACCGTGGGGCTGGCGCTGCTCTCTGGCATGCTGGGCGGGGCCGATTTGTCCGCCTACCCGCTGGATGGCCCGTTGCCAGACCTGCCGGAAAGCAACGGTGGCAAGAGTCGCCAGCATTTGCTGGTAGAACTGGCGCGGCGCGACAACCTTTCTATCCGCGAACTCTATTTGCGCATTGCCGGTGCACGCGGCCATCTGACACTGGTGGGGTCGGCGCTGGAAGTGGCAGATCAGTTGCAGGAGTGGTTTGAAAACGGTGCGGCCGATGGCTTTAACGTCATGCCGCCGACGTTGCCCGGCGGGCTGGATGACTTTATCGAACTGGTCCTGCCAGAACTGCGCAAACGCGGGCTATTCCGGACCGAGTACGAGGGCCACACCCTGCGGGAAAGCCTGGGTCTGGCGCGCCCGGCTAACCGGCATACGGCCAAAGCGGTGCCGGCTTAAAGCAAAATAAAAGGCACTGATCCGGTCTGGGTCAGTGCCTTTTTCTGATGTGGTCGAGCGTGGTCAGACTGCGCGGGCCAGATGTGCCAGTGGCAAGCCGGTGTGGGTAGACTGAGCGCCATCCAGCCAGCCATGCCGTTTCATCAGGGTGCGCAAGGCGTGGCGGGAAATCCCCAGTGCCTGGGCAGTGCGCACCTGGTTAAAGCGGTGGGTGGTCAGCGCGGTGCGTACAATTTGCCGCTCCAGTCGGGAGAAGAGATCTGGCGTGGCCTCGGCCAACAGCCGGGTCAGCGCATGGTTGATCAGTTCGTCCGGTTCCACCATGCCGGCTTCCACCGCTGGCGTGGGGACGCTGTGAGAAATCGGAGTCAGATCTGGGTCCAGCAGCAGGTGCTCCGGACGGATATCGCCTTGATGTGCCAGCAACAGCGCGGCATGCATGACGTTTTCCAGCTCCCGGATATTGCCCGGCCACGGGTGGCGCAGCAGCGCCTGGCGAATATCCGGGCCCAGCTCTGGTGTGGGCTGTCCCTGGCGCAGGGCATAGCGTTCCAGAAAGTGCTCGGCCAGCGGCAGGATATCCCCGGTGCGTTCCCGTAGCGGGGCCACCGGCAAAGTGATCAGGTTGATGCGGTAGTACAGATCACGCCTGAACTGCCCCGCTTGCACGGCGGCCTGTAAATCCACGTTGGTCGCGGCCACCACGCGCACATCAATCGGCACCGGTTTGCGCGCACCCACCCGCACCACTTCTTTTTCCTGCAGCACGCGCAGCAAGCGGGTTTGCAAAATCAGCGGTAACTCGCCAATTTCATCCAGAAACAACGTGCCACCGCGTGCCGCTTCAAAGTAACCCTCGCGCTGGCGCAGTGCGCCGGTAAACGCGCCGGCTTCGTGGCCAAAGAACTCGCTCTCTGCCAGGGTCTCGTTGATGGCACCGCAATTGACCGCCACAAAGGGACCGCTGCGTCCGCTGCTTTCATGCAGCCGGCGGGCCAGGATTTCCTTACCCGTGCCGGTCTCGCCCATGATCAGGATCGGGGCTTCGCTGGGGGCCACTTTCTCCAGCCGGGAAAACAAGGCACGGCTGGCCGGGTCAGAAAACACCACCGCTTTGGCACGCTCGGCTTTGGCGGGGTCTGAGGGCAGGGTGTAGATCGGGGTATTCGACAGCATGGCAGCTCCTGGCAGGTGAGGTTTTTCCAGGTGGGGTCATGGAACTGGATTGACTCTATAGTGGATTTGTAATAACTAAAAATAATTTGTAGATTTGTTGTTATACCTAAAATGGTTGATTGTGCAAGGGGGCCGTTCTCTGGCGAGAACCGGGTTGTTAGCGCCTGGCGGCGCGGTGTGTTGATACCGGCGGCCCCGAAGAAAGGTCGTAGGGTGGATTCGGAGCGGAGCGACAATCCACCATTGTGATGTTGTTAGCACCTGACGGCGCGGTGGTTTTGATACCGGCGGTGGCCGGAGCACGTTACTTTCTTTGCTTCGCCACCTCGGCGGCCCCAAAGAAAGTAACCAAAGAAAGGCGACCCCTGCGACAGCGCCCCTTCGGGGTTCCCTGCGCTTCTCGCAAAGTCCGGCTGGCTCCAGCCCCGCTGCAACGACCATCTGGTGCGCCTGTGTCTTTGTGGGGGTACCCACCAAGGGGCAGGAACTCGCCCTGCGGGCTCAAACACCCTTACGCCGAAACCCCGGCCCTCACTGCGATGCTTGGCGCTGCCGGAGGGGAGGCAAGTCAAAAGCAACGGCAACATCAAGAGCCAAAGCCAAAGCCAAAGCCAAAGCCAAAGCCAAAGCCCCCAACCCCGCAAACCGTCTGCTCGCAAGAACGGTTCACCAAGCCCACCACTTCGTCATTCCCGCGAAGGCGGGAATCCAGTCCGCAGCCCAACGGGCTGCTTATGGTCGCTACCCCGCTGCAACTTCCATCTGGTAAGCAAGTGTCACTGTGGGGTACGAGCACGCTCCGGATTCACCTCACGACTACAAACCGGTATCAGCGCCTGCGGCGCAAGTATTTAGAACTGGATTCCGGCTCAAGGCCGGAATGACGAGTCAGTGGGGTGCGCGTTGAATTTTGGCTGTGGCTGTGGCTGTGGCTGTGGCTGTGGCCATTGCCTTTGCCGTTGTTTTTGCCGTTGCCGTTGCCGTTGCCGTTGTCGTTGCCGTTGCCGTTGTCGTTGCTTTTGCCGTTGGTGTTGAAGTTGCTTTTGACTTTCCTCCCTCGTCAAAGCCAAGCGCCGAAGGAGGGAGGGAGACCTAAGGCTCCCGACCGACTGAGGGAAGCCCGGAGGGCCGCCCGGCTGGGGTCGCCTTTCTTTGGTTCCTTTCTTTGGGGCCGCCGAGGTGGCGAAGCAAAGAAAGGGACGTGGGCCCGGCACCCCGGGTATCAAATGCTTTTAAAAGACCCGCGCCGTCAGGCGCTAACAACGCATTCAAGGGCAACCACGGTGGATTGTCGCTACCGCTCCAAATCCACCCTACGCCCCGCAAAGCACCAACCTGAACCAGGCCCGCCACCCCGGATTCCCGCCTCCGGCTCCATCCGGGCTACGAAGTGGCCTCTGCCAGCAAAGACCACCCGAGGCAACCCACAGACCAAAACCCCGTCAACAGCGGGGCTCGCACAACCCTCAAAACGTCCTGTCACCAGGCAAAATGCCACTCCCCCGCGCTCACCGGGTCTGGCCGCCGCACGCTCAAATCCGCTGCCAGCTTCCCGTCGCCAAACTCCTGCAACACATCCTCCTTGATTGCCGCAAATTCGTAACTGCCCCGATCACGTGGGCGGGCCAGCGGGACATCGACAATGCGCTTGATGCGGCCAGGGCGTGGTTGCATCACCACAATGCGGTCGCCCAGATACACCGCCTCTTCAACGTCATGCGTCACCAGAATCATGGTGATGCCTTCTTGTTCCCAGATACGTTGCAGTTCTTGCTGCAGGTAATTGCGGGTCAGGGCGTCCAGCGCGCCAAAGGGCTCGTCCAGCAGCAAGACTTCCGGCCGGTTGACCAGCGCGCGGGCGATGGCGACGCGCTGGCCCATGCCACCAGAAAGCTGGTACGGGTAAGCGGTTTCAAACCCTTTCAGGCCCACCAGATCAATGTGTTCCTGGATGGCTTTCTTGCGTTGGGCGGGGCTTTGATCGCTGTTGAGCAAACCCAGGCCCACGTTCTGTTCCACGGTCAGCCACGGGAACAAACGGTGCTCCTGGAACACAATGCCGCGGTTCAGGCTGGTGCCGATAATGCGCTGACCATCCAGCACAATTTCGCCCTGATAGTCTTGCTCCAGACCGATGATCAGCCGCAGCAGCGTGGATTTACCGCAACCGCTGGCGCCGACAATGCTGACAAATTCACCCGGTTTGATGGAGAGCGAGATGTTTTCCAGTACCGGTTTGGGTTCGCCAGAAACCGGGTAAAGCTTGCCCAGATTACGGATATCCAGAGTGGCTGCATGTGCCATGGTTGTTTCCTTTTTGAATGTTGGGTAGAGCCGGTCAGCGGCGTTGCCAGCGCGTGAGGTAGCGCTCAAGGCCGCCAGCCAGTGCGGTAAAGCCAAAACCAATCAGGCCGACGAGGATCACGCCCAGCAACACGTTGTCCATGCGGAACTGTTCCTGGCCGTCGGTGAGCAGATTGCCAATGCCCACGCCAGCGGTCAGCAGGTATTCCGAACCCAGGGTGGCCAGCCAGGCGTAGATCAGTGCCAGGTAAATACCGCTGAAAATGGCGGGCAAGGCGGCAGGCAGGATCACGCGGCGCACCAGTTGCAGGCGGCCAAAACCCAGCACGCGGGCGACTTCCACCAGTTCTTTGGGTACGCCGCGCACGCCAGAGAGGGTGTTGATGAAGGCCGGCCAGAAGGCAGCCAGGCCAATAAAGGCCACCTTGGCCAGATCACCCAGACCAAACCACAGCGAGATCAGCGGCACCCACGCAAAGATCGACACCTGTTTGAAGGCGTTCAGCGTCGGGTTGAAGATGTTCTCGGCCAGCCGGGATAACCCCAGCAAGACGCCCAGCGTTAGCCCGGCCAGCGCGCCGGCGGCAAAACCGGCCAGATCCCGCGCCAGGCTGGCGCCCAGTTGCTGCCACAGCGTGCCGGTGCGGATCAATTCCAGGGCGGAATCGACCACCTTGCCGGGGGAGACAAACAAAGGGCTGGTGATACGGCCGCTGGCGTAGCCGGCCCACCACAAAAACACAATCAGTACGGGCAAGACCCAGCCACGCAGGGCCGGCGGGATGGCGGCGGGGTGCAGATAACGGGGCGGCGTCGTCATGGTGATCCTCCTTAAAATGCGTCACGACGCCAGCGCAGCAGGCGCTGTTCGATGAGCGATAACAGTTTGTCCAGCACAAAGCCCACGCCGCCAATGATGACCACGGCCGCCAGCACCACGTCCAGTTGGTACAACTGGCGCCCATAGACAATCAAAAAGCCCAGGCCTTCGCTGGAGGCCAAGAGTTCCACCGCCACCAGAGCCAGCCAGGCATTGGTGAGGCCGTAGCGGACGCCGTTCCAGATGCCGGGCAGCGCGCCGGGCAGGATCACGCGGGTCAGCAATTGCCAGCGGCTAAAGCCATAAATGCGCGCCACTTCCAGGTACTGCGCCGGCACGCTGCGAATGCCCTGATCGGTGTTGATGGCGACCGGCACCATGACCGCTTTGGCCACCAGCACCACTTTCAGCGCTTCTTCCATGCCCAGCAGCAAGATCAGAAACGGCAGCCAGCCCAGCACTGGCACCTGGGCAATGGCCTTGAACAGCGGGTAGACGTAATCCCGGAACAAACTGGAGAGCCCGAAGCCGATGCCCAGCAGCAAACCCAGCACTGCGCCCAGCGCAAAGCCATCAATCACCCGCCAGAAGCTCACCAGCGCATTGCGGGTCAGATCGCCGCTTTGCGCCAGTTCTGACAGCGCGGCCAGTACGGTGGCCGGGCTGGGCAGAATTTGCGGCGCCACCCACTCATTACGGGCGGCCAACGCCCACAGCAGCAGCAAACCCAGCGGAAAAACCAGCGCAATCAGCACGCGTTCGCCAACCGGCCAGCGCCACTGCCAGCGCCGGGCGGGCCGTGCTGCGACGGGTTCTGGCGCGGTCGGCAGCGGCAGCAAGGGTTGTTGGGTCAGCATGGGCTCTCCCTGCAGTCTCATTTGGCCGCCAGCTTGCGACCGTTGTTGTCCAGCGTCGGCCAGAAGCCCGTCAACTGCGCCTGTTGCAGCGCGGCGGTCAGGAACGAGCGATCTGCCCACTGTTTGACGTCCACCCGCGTGCGGGCCAGTTTCAGGCGGAACGCATCATCGGCCACGCCCTGATACAGGCTGAGGGCGTAGTCCGTCAGCAAGGGGCTCGATTGCAACAGTGCGTCTTCGCCATCCTGATCTTCATGCAGGGTTTTTTCCGGGAAGCCCATTTGCGCGACAAGGCTGATATAGGCGTTGGTATTGGCCGGATCAGCCAGCCAGCGGTTGGCCGGCAGCAGGGCTTTCAGGAGGCGCGTGGTGGTTTGCGGATATTTTCTGGCAAACTCGTCCGTCACCAGCACGCCGGAGTTGCATGCATAAGCGGCGTTTTCATGGTCGCTGAACACAATGCGCGCCAGGCCCTTGTCTTTGAGCGGCAAGATCTGCACCCAGGAAAACACCGCATCAATCGACTTGCTGGTCAGCGCGGGGGCAATGCCTTCTACGGACAGATTCACCACGCGGATATCGCGCTCGGTCAGGCCATTGGCGGCCAGAATGCGGTTGATGGGCGTCTGGATATTGGTGCCGATCGAGAACCCGACGCGTTTGCCTTTGAGGTCTTTCACGCTTTTGATCGGCGAATCCGGTGGTACGGCCAGATACACGTGCTGGCGGGTGCCAGCCAGCGCAATCAGGCGGGTATTGAGCCCGCCAGCCTTGCCTACCAGTGAAGGCAAATCTCCCTGGAAGGCAAAATCAAGCTGCTTGTTGGTAAGTGCCTCGTTCACCGCCGGGCCCGCACCGCGAAAAAACACCCAGTCGATCTTCACGTTGTCTTTTTTGAATTCTTCTTCAATCAAGCCCCGGGTGTAGGCCACACCGACCGGGCCGACGGTAAACGCCGGCGGGTTGCCGGTTTTGGGCGTAGCGACGCCCACGCGGATCACGGTGGGAGGGGTTTCGGCATACGCGCCGACGGTCACGCTGAACGCAGTCAGCGCCAGAGCGAGGCGTGCCAGCGGGCCGCGCAGGGTTTTCAGGCTGAACATGGGCAAGTCCTCAGAATAGGTAAGGGGATGAGTCAGTTAATGGGCGGGGCCGCGCCAGATCAGCAACCGGTCTTCCAGCCGCTGCGCCAGGCGGTTGAGCGCGTAGCCCGTCAGGCCAATCACCAGCATGCCGACGATGATCACATCGACGCGGAACGCCGCCCGACCGCGAATGACGGTGGCGCCAACGCCAGTGGCATCAAAGCTGGGCAGCAGGAATTCCGCGCCAATGGTCGCCAGCCAGGCGTAAATCAGCGCCAGATTCAGACCCGTGAGGATTTGCGGTGAAGCCGCCGGCAACACCAGCCGCACCAGCCGTTGCCAGCGGCTAAAGCCATAGACCTGGGCGACTTCAAACTGCGCCTTGTTGACGCTGCGAATGCCCTCATGCGTGGACAGCACCACCGGGTAAAACGCGGCCACGGCGATGAACAGCACGCGCGCCTGGTCGGTGTAACCCAGCCAGATGGAGATCAGCGGAATCCACGCAAACAGGCTGATCTGCCGCAGCGTATGAAAGGTGGGGCCCAACAAACGATCGGCCCAGCGGGACAAACCCAGCAAAACGCCAAACGCAATGCCGGCCAGGCTGCCCAGCACAAAGCCGGCCAAATCACGGGCCAGGCTGGCAGCCAGGGCATGAGCAAAGCCGTTGGCGGTGATTTCTTGCCAACCGGCTTGCAACACGGCCAGCGGACTGACGATCAATTTGGTATTCACCCAGCCAGCGCTGGCGGCCACTTGCCACAGCGCTACAAACAACAGCGGGGCGACAACACCGCGCCAGTCGTGTTGCCGACGGGAATGGGAAGCAGACATGGCGTTCTCCTTAAAATGCGTTACGACGCCAGCGTTGCAGCCGGTGCTCAAGCACGGCCAGTAGCCGGTCCAACACCACCCCAACCAGGCCGATCAGGATCATGGCGACCACCACCAGATCCAGTTGCAGCAACTGCCGCCCCCAAACCATCAGATAACCCACGCCTTCCCCGGCGGCCAGCAACTCCACAAACACCAGGGCCAGCCACGCTTGCATGACGGCCTGGCGCAAGCCATTGAAGAGGGTAGGCAGGGCGCTGGGCAGTACCACGCGGGTGATGGTTTGTGCGAGGCTGAAACGGTAAACGCGGGCGACATCCAGCAAGGGGCGCGGCACCTGGGCGATGCCTTTGGTGGTTTGCACCGTCACCGGCACGATCACGGCTAGCGAGATCGCCAGCACCTTGAGGGGCTCGCCAATGCCGACAAAGATGATCAACAGCGGAATCCAGCCAATCACCGGAAACTGCGCCACCACCTCGAACGTCGGGTACAGATAAGCACGGGCGCGGCGGGAAAAACCGAACAGTACGCCCAGCACCAGTCCGGCGCCCCCGCCCAGCAACAAACTCCAGCCCACGCGCTTGAGGCTGATGGCAAGGTTGCTGGTCAGATCGCCGCTTTGCCACAGGTCAATGAACGAGGCATACACCAGCGCAGGCGAGGGCAACAATTGCACCGGCAGCCAGTGCGCGCTGGCGGCGTGCTGCCATAAGGCCAGCAGCAGCAACGGCACAATGGCGCCGACCAGCACGTGACCGGTTTTGACCAGCACGCCGGCCAGCGGCGCAGTACGCGGCGTTGCGGCGGCAGGCGCCGGCAGGATAACGGCGGTAGAACTATCAGCAGACATGAACGCAACTCCGGTCAACGCCCGCCACCAGAACCCGGTGGCGGGCCAGGTACTGGTTGTTTCTATTTCTTGATATTGCCGTTGGCGTCGTATTCGTCCCAGTAGTGCTCAAGATGCTGTTCTTTGAGCGCTGTTTCCAGGTATTTGGGCTCAATCCAGCCATCCAGGCTGACGTCGTGGCGGATCAGCTTGTAACGCTTGGCTTCGTTCACCGATTTTTGCAGCGTGGCGCGGTAGTAGTCATCCAGCAGCGGGTTGTTGATTTCCTTGAGCTGATAGTTCTGATAGTTCTTCACAAAGTCGCCATAGCCGGTATTGCCAGACTGCGCCCATTGGTGGAACAACTTGTCGCGGTTAGCTTCATCCGCACTCCACTGCGCGGTTTTCACCAGGGCGTTCACGACGCGCTGCACGATCTGCGGATACTTTTTCTCAAAGTCCGTACTCACCCAGAAGGTGCTGACTGAAGAGATTTTGGGATCACGCGGAATGGTCAGTACACGCTTGGCAATACCGCGTGCTTCCAGATCCCATGGCGAAATAATCGTGCCATCAATGGTTTTGGTCGCCAGCGACGCCTTCTGGTTGTCGGCGTTCTGGGTCAGGATGGTGAAGTCTTTTTCAGTCAGGCCATTGGCTTCCAGTACACGATCCAGCACCAGCTGGTTGGCCGTACCCTTGAAGGTGGAGAGCGTCTTGCCCTTCAGGTCCTGGATGTTTTTGGCCTGGCTATCCACCGGGGCCACCACGTAGGTCGGGCCAAAGCGGCTCACGCCCAGGATGATGTGATGAGAAATACCGGTAGAACGGCCCACAATCAGCGGCAAGTCGCCATGAAAGGCGAAGTCCACCAGACCATTGGCGGCCTGTTCATTCACGGCCGGGCCGGCGCCGGGGAAGAACGTCCACTGCACCTTGATGCCATCGGCCTTGAACTCTTTTTCCAGCGCCGACAGATAGTTGGCCGAAGCAATAAAGTTGGTATCTCCCAACGGGCGCCCGCCAGTGCCGGCGCCCGGGTAGGCAATGCGGATCACGGTGGGTTTGTCTTCGGCATGCGCCGGTGTGGCCAGGGTCAGTGCGGCCAGGGCAAAAGTGGCCAGGGTACGCAAGAAATGCTGTTTCATGATGTGTCCTGTGGTTTGCGGTTTTTTGTTATCCGGCGGGCGCTTAGAAGCCGAACTGGAACTGCGCCAACAGCTCGGAGATATCGGACTTGGTCGCCGGGTTGGCGACGGCCGCGTTCTCGTACAGGTAGCGGTTCAAGTTGAGCTGGAACTTGGTGGTCTGGGCAAAGAACACATTCAGCCCCACCGTGGCGATGGTTGATTTGGCGCTCTTGGCAGCAGACAGATCGACGTTCGGGTTCCACTGATCCCAGCGGGCAAAGGCCTGGTAAGACTTGGGCCAGTAATCGTCATACTTGGCCTGACTCTTGGAGCTGTTGAGGAACTGCTCGCCCCACGTATAGAACGCAGTCAGCGTCTGGCTGGTGCCCTTCACGCCCGGCGTGCCCACGCCGCTGATGGCGTCTTTGTTGCGGGCCTGCACATATTCATACGTCGCGCCAAACGGGAAGTGGTTGTAGTACACGTCCACGCCGTAGAAGTGGTCGTATCCCAATGGGTTAACGGCGGTCGTGCCGTTCAACAGGCTCAGACCACCCTGGTAATAAGAGGCGCCAATCTTCAACTCGCGCAGCCAGCTGGTGTAATCCACCGGCAGGGTGTAGGTGGCGCGGGCCACGAAACCCTTGTTGTTATTGTTGTCCTGCACGTTGGGGCCGCTGCCGTTCACCACGCCGATGGCGTACTCAAACAACGGCGCGCGGTAATTGGACGAGTAATCGACGTTGGGCGAGAAATCGCCACGGGCGACGAGCCCGATCTGGCGGAAACCCAGACCCGTGCCGTTGAGGAACTGGGCGTTGTTAATGACCGGACGCAAGGATTCATCCGTCTGGATTTCCAGCCCGAATGGCAGCAATTGCTGACCCAGGGTCAGGTTGAAAATGGGGTTTTCCAGATCGCCACCGCTGGGAACGGGGCTGTAGCGCAGATAAGCATCCTGCACATTGAAATACGCATTGGCCGAAGGCGGGCTGCTTTGGGCATAACCCAGTTGCAAGCGGTAATCCAGATTGCGGCCTTCTTTGTAATCCTTGTACAGACTGCCGGAGAACGACACCAGCGCCAGTGGAATACTGAAACCGGAATTGCGCGGGCTGGATGGGGATGCCGCACCACCGCTCACGGCCGGGGTGTCCACGGCATAGCGGGTCTGGATGGTGCCGTTGATATTGGTGTTACGCAGCGTGAGCGCTTGCGCGGTGTCGTGATCGTGTTGCTGCTGATACTTGTAGTTTTCCAGGTCAGCACGCAGGCCATCAATATCCTGGCGGGTGGCGGTCTGGCTGGCCGGATCGACATCCCCCTCGGCACTGGCCGCCGGTGCTGTGGCGACGACAGCGGGCGCGGGCGTCGGTGCCGTGGCGGTTTTTTGCGCTTGCAACTGCTGCTTGAGACTGTCTACTGCGGCTTGTAGCGCCTCGATCTTTTTTTCCAGCTCTTCAGTGCTGGGTGCGGCGGCGTGGCTGGTGCCGGCCAGGGCCAGCAAGCTGGCGCCCACCACCAGTTTTTTCCGGTGTTTTTTTGATAATTGCATGCTCAGCGTATCCCTTGATCAAGTCAGTGCGGCGGTGCTGGCCGCGTAATGTTGGTGTTGTGTGCGGCTGGCCTGGCTGGCGATCACACCAGGCAAACAGCGGACTACAGTGGGCGATCAATAACTGCATGGCCTTCTCCGGATAGGCACCGCTCGGGCGGGTGGAAGCCTTATAAGCAGAGTTCGTGCCAGAGTGGATTTGTTAGAAAAATATGGAATAAGACGCACAGTCGGTGCTGACCCAGCCATCGGGGATGTGGCGAATCAAACAGTTTGTGGCGATCGGTGCAGCCTTCCCCACAGCACGGCGGCAAATCCGCTGGGCGAAAGGCGCAATGGGCGCCCTGGCGGGCTGGAATGGTCATTGCTGAGAAGGACCGACCCTTACCCGCTGGAGTATTCATGAGCCTGATTCAAGCGCGCTATGGCAGCGCACAGACCGCCACCGAACCCCTGAATGCCACGTTGCAAACACTGTTGTCCCACCGCTCTGTGCGGGCTTTTTTGCCCGCTGCGGTGACCGAGGAAACCTTGAGCGTGCTGGTGGGGGCGGCCCAGTCGGCCGCAACCTCTTCAAACCTGCAAGCCTGGAGTGTGGTGGCCGTGCGTGACCCGGCGCGCAAGCAACGGCTGGCCGCGCTGGCCGCCAATCAGGCGCATATCAAGGAAGCACCGTTATTGCTGGTCTTCCTGGCGGATTTATCCCGCCTCGAACGCACGGCAGAACGCCAGCAACAAGCCGTGGGCGGCTTGCAGTATCTGGAGTCCTTTTTGCTGGCGGCGATCGACGCCGCGCTGGCAGCGCAAAACGTGGTGGCCGCCGCCGAGTCGCTGGGACTGGGCACCGTCTACATTGGCGCTATCCGCAACCAGCCTGAAGCCGTGTCGGCCGAACTGAATCTGCCCGCCCAGGTGTTCCCGGTGTTTGGCCTGGTGGTGGGGACGCCTGACCCGGCCCGACCGGCCGCGGTCAAGCCACGCCTGCCGCAAAGCGTGGTGCTGCATCACGAACAGTACGAAAGCGCAGCGGAGGCCGCCGGGATTGCCAGCTATGACGAAATCCTCAAAGCGTTCTATGCCAGTCAGGGCCTGCCGCCCGTGCCGTGGTCGCAACACGTGCTGGCCCGCGTAAAAGATGCTGCCGCCCTCAATGGCCGCGACCGCCTCGCTGAGGCCGCCAAAACCCTGGGTTTTGGCCTCGTCTGAACACAAGGAGAACCGCATGACCAGCCTGACCCTGGATACGCCGGAACTGGCGCAACAGTACGATGAGATCAGCGATCCGCAATACGAACACGGCCAGTTTCTGCTGCAAGCGCTGGCGCTCAAACCCGGTGACACCTTGCTGGATATTGGCGCCGGCACCGGCCGCCTGAGCGAACTGGCCGCCCGGCATTATGTCGGCCCCCAAGGCCACGTGACCGGCCTGGAGCCGCTGGCACTGCGGGTAGACATTGCCCGGCAGCGCGCCTCTGCCAACCACACTGCCGAAGTGGGGCAGGGCGAAGACCTGGGCCGTTATCAAGATGGTCAGTTTGATGCGGTGGTGCTCAACAGCGTGTATCACTGGCTACCCGACAAGGCGCGCGTGCTGGCCGAGGCGTTCCGCGTGCTCAAGCCTGGCGGGCGCATTGCCATCAGCAGCGCGGCGCGGGAACGGCCGCACGACATTCAGCGCATCATCAGCCAGATTCTTGGGCAAACCGGCCTGGGACGCGGCCACGCCATTGGCAGCACGCCGTACAAAGTGAGCCTGGCCGAACTGGCAACGCAATTGGAACACGCGGGTTTTCTGGTGGATGAAATCCGTATTCGCCGCTTTGCCGACCGTTTTCCCAATACCCAGGCCGTGCTGGATTTTTCTGCCGCCAGCTCGTTTGGCAACTTTCTGAACGAGTTTTTGCCGGCAGTGCGCAGCCAGTTGCTGACCGATATTCACGCTGCGCTGGCGCAATATCGGCAGGCAGACGGGACGTTGTTGCTGTATCGCAATTTGTTGTTTGCGGTGGGGAGTAAAGCGCGGATCTGACGGGGATGCAGGGTGGATTCGGAGCGTAGCTTCGTAGCCCGGATGGAGGCTGTAGGCCGGGAATCCGGGGTGGCGGGCCTGGTTCATATTGTTGCGAGGTTGTTAGCGCCTTGCGGCGCGGGTTTGAAAAGCATTTGATACCGGCGGTGGCCGGAGCACGTCCCTTTCTTTGCTTCGCCAAAGAAAGGAACCAAAGAAAGGCGACCCCAGCCGGGCGGCCCTCCGGGCTTCCCTCAGTTGATCGGGAGCCTTGGGTCTCCCTCCACTCCTTCGGCGCTGGGCTTTTACGGGGAGGGCAAGTCAAAAGCAACCTCAACGTCAAAGGCAACGTCAACGGCACAGGTGGCATGCATCTCCACCTCGTCATTCCCCTCGGCGGGCCCCCGCGAAGGCGGGAATCCAGCGCGGCCACCGCAGGTGGCCTTTGCCGGCAGGTTCCGGCACGTAGCCCGGATGAAGGCCAAGGGCCGGGAATCCGGGGTTGCAATGCATAAAAAGAATAACGTTCATGCACGCAGGGTCGCCCCGGATTCCCGCCTTCGGCTTCATCCGGGCTACCTCCAGACTCATTCCCTAGAGGTCAAACCGCAACAGCCAGCATGGGGTCTGGCCGTTGCGGTTGTTTTCCTCTCCCCTTTGCGCCCCTCACCTCACGGTGACACAAACGTGACGGTATAGCTGAACGATTGGGCAACGCCGTTGATGAGCACGTTGCTGACGGTGACGTGGAGCGTGGTATCGGCCGGTGCGCGGTTCCAGCCGGTGCCGCTGATGTTCCAGCCGATGGTGTTGTCGGCGTAACCGGCGTCCAGTTGCCCTGCGCCAGAAAGGCTGATGGGTTGGCCGCTGTCATCGGTCATGCTCACGCTGGCCGTTGAAAAATCCGCGCCTGGGTAAGAAAACGACCATTGCATGGTGGCGGGCACAAAGAGGTGATCATCCAGCGGTAGGTAACCGGCGGGCGGCCACGCAATGCCATTGGCGGGCGTGTACGCCGGGCCATCGTTGCCCACCACCCAAAGCGCGTCGGCGCGCGGGGTGTCGCCGCTGCCAACGACCGCCAGGCGTGAATACAGCACCCAGCGCCGGTGCCCCAGCGTGGTGATGCCCTGATCAGTGATATAGAGGCGGATACCGCCTATGCCCTGGTTGAGGCTGGGGGTGCCCAGCGACAGGTCCGAACTGCCCGCCGCCGTTGCGCCCGCTGCGGAGTAACACAACCAGGTGGTGGGCGGTTCGTGGCTGAGTGCGCTGTTGGCGTCCATCATCAGCGCGGCTTGTTGGGCCTCTGCCGACAAATCCAGCGAGAGCGTCACGTCACCCGGTAGCCCGGCCATGGCGCGGTAGTAGTTCACCAGCTTGACCACGGCGTTCTTGTAGTTCAGCGGCGTGTCACCGGCATTGCATTGGCTGACGTTGCCAGTCCAGGAAAATGGCGTGGCCTGCAGCGTCAGAAAGTCGTTGTAATAGTGCGCCATCACTTCGGCACGGTTGCTGGTGTTAATGGGGCCAAAAGCGGTGCTGATGACGGGGGTGGCCGCGCTTTCGCTGCTGTTGCTGCTGGCACTGGGCTGCGTATCGCCGCCACCGCCCCCACAGGCGCTCAACGCGCTACAGATAAGCCACAGTGCTGCCACGCGTCGGAGATCAGGCAGAAAAGGCTGCGCCACAATCACCTCCATCATCTTATTGTCATTTTTTTATGGTAGAGGCGCGGTGCGCGGCGGCGATTCAGGGCGATTGCCGGTCTGCCCGTCAGGAGGTGAAACGCGCTGCCAGGCTGACAAGGGCGCGCGTCCGCAGTAGCAGCCAACGGCCTTTGCTGCGGCTGGTGTCAGTTTGAGTCGCCAATCCAGCGCGCAAAAAACGCCGCTGAAAGCTTACGACTGTCGGATGCGTATTGAAAAAGCGCTTGGCAGGGTCTGTTCTTGATGCTGGTTTTCCCGCTTGTTTTCAAACACCTGTCCGGCTTTGCGCACGCCTGGCATTAAAAAATGTGGCTGCGCCTTGCTTTATCGGCTTGCCTGTTTACTCTCATATCTGAGTGCCGAACAAAATTACAAAACCATGATGCGCTGATCATGAATGTCTCCTTCACTTACTGAATATGAAATATTAGTGACCGGGTCTGGTTCTCCAGACCATCGAGGGAGAAGGCGTGTCATCGCTCGGGCTTGTGTCCGGTCTTGATGGCAAGGGGAGTGCGGTGAAACAACAGCAAATCGCCTGGGCGGTACTGGGTTTTTTCAATCTGCTGCTGGCCAGTGTGCTGGCAGGCGTCTGGTGGCAAGGTCTGTTGCTGGGCCTGGTGGTCGCGGCGATTGGCGGCTGGCTGGTCATGCAATCGGGCCAGCGCACCGCGTCTCTTGATGTCCACGTCGCGGACGTCAGTGCGGCGGTTGAACCTGTGGCCGCCAAGTACGTGCGCTTGCCAGAACTGGTGACCGGCGTGGTGCCCTTGTGGGGCCGCAATATCGAGCTGGCGCGCAGCCAGACGCGGGATGCGGTCGACAATCTGGTGGTGCGCTTTGGTGGCATCAACCAGCAATTAGGTCAGGCAGTCGGGCTGGCGGCGTCGGGCAGTGGCGGCAATATGCTGCACATGATCGATGATGCCCGCAGTCAGCTGGACGGCATCATTGCCGCCTTGCAGGAGGTCTTGCAGGCGCGCGAAACCCTCCTGAAAGAAATCGAAGGTCTGGGCCAGTTCAACGCGGAATTGCAGCGTATGGCCGCAGACGTTGCGCACATTGCCGGGCAGACCAATTTGCTGGCGCTCAATGCCGCGATTGAAGCCGCCCGCGCCGGTGAAGCCGGGCGCGGCTTTGCCGTGGTGGCCGATGAGGTACGCAAGCTCTCCAATATGTCGGGCGAGACCGGCAAACGTATTGCCACCAAGATCGAATCGATCAATCACACCATTGAGTCTGCGCTCAATGCCGCCAGCGATATCTCCAGAGAAGAAGCCCGCATGATCGAGCACAGCCAGGGCGTGATCAGTGGCGTGGTGGAGAACTTCCAGCAGGCCGCAGGCCAGTTGGCCGATACGGTGGGGCAACTGGAACAGGAAAGTCGCGCGGTCGAGCATGAAGTCCAGCAGGTGCTGGTCAATCTGCAATTCCAGGATCGCATCAGCCAGATTCTGGAACACGTGAAACTGGATATGGAAAAACTGGCGGGCTTGCTGGAGTCGCGCCAGGCCTTGCCGGATGAACGCACCTGGTTTGCCGATCTGGAACGCAGCTATACCACGCTGGAACAGCGTTACGCACATCAAGGGCAAGGCGGCGCCCCGGTGGCGGCGGCCCCGTCCGGTGGCATTGAATTTTTCTGAGAACCCGTTCGGGCGCTGCGCCCGTCAAGGAGTTGTGCATGGCGAAGACCATCCTGATCGTGGACGACTCGTTCAGCTTGCGCCAGACCCTCGGGATTGCCCTCAAAAGCGCCGGTTACGATGTGGTCGAGGCGGTGGACGGCAAAGATGCCCTCAGCAAGCTTGATGGCCGCAAGTTCAACCTGATCATCTCTGACGTGAACATGCCCAATATGGATGGCATCAGCTTTGTCAAAGCGGCCAAGCTGTTACCGGCCTACAAATTCACCCCCATCATCATGCTGACCACGGAAGGTGACGAAGCCAAAAAGGCAGAAGGCCGTGCCGCCGGCGTGCGCGCCTGGGTGATCAAACCGTTCCAGCCGCCGGTGCTGCTGGATGCCGTCTCCAAACTGATCATGGCATAAGGGCCCCGATCCATGGACGAGCCAGATGCCGATACCCCGCCAGAGTCTGCCCGGCCGCACAAACTGGGCGGTGATATCACGATTTTTCGGGCCACCGAACTCAAAGATGACCTGATGCAGGCGCTGGCCGTGGCCGACCAGTATCTGGATCTGGATCTGGCCGATGTGCAAGAGATTGACACCGCCGGGGTGCAGTTGTTGCTCTCTACCCAGCTTGAAGCCGCCGTACAGCAAAAACCGCTGCGTTGCCTTAACCCCAGCCCGCAACTGGTGGCCGTGCTGGCCATGCTCAACCTGACTGACCGGCTGCTGGCCGGCGACGGAGCCTGACATGGATATGGACATGGCCCGTGACGCGCTGGTGCAAGAAGCGCGTGAACTGCTGGACGCCATGGAAGCGGCGTTATTGCAGATCGAGGCATCCGGGGCCGATTCTGAGGCCATCAACGCCATTTTCCGCGCTGCGCACACCATCAAGGGCTCGGCCGGGCTGTTTGCCTTCAACCGTATTGTCAGCTTCACCCATATTGTGGAAAGCGTGCTGGACCGCGTGCGTACCGGCAAATTGCCGATCGACGCGCCCATGCTGTCCTTGCTGCTCAACTGTGGCGACTACATTGCGCAACTGGTGGATGCCATTGCCGCCCGGGTCGAAGAAGTTGAGCCCGATCCGGCCCGCCGCGCCGAGCTGGAAGAACAACTGAACCAGTTACTGGGCGAACCGGCGCAAACCCATGCCGCACCGGCACCTGCTCCGGTAGCCAGCGCGATTCCGGCAGCGCAGACCAGCGTGGTCGAAGACCCGGTCAACAGCCCGTACTGGCATCTGTCATTGCGCTTCTTGCCAGATGTCTTGCGCATGGGGCTGGACCCGCTCTCTTTCCTGCAATACCTCGGCAACGTCGGCACGCTGCTCAATTTGCGCACCCTGCCGGAAGGCCTGCCCCCGCTGGCACAACTAGACCCGGAACAAGCTTATCTGGGGTTTGAGCTGGATTTACAGTCGGAAGAAGATCGGGCTGCCATTGATGGCGTGTTCGACTTTATCCGGGATGACGCCAGCATTGTGATCCTGTCGCCGCATGCGCCCATGCATGAGTACCGCACGCTGCTGGCGCTGCGCCCCGACCCGCAAATGCTGGCCGAAGTACTGGCCCAGGGCACGCTCACGGCGGACGAAGCCGCACGCGCCTTGCTGCCGCCGGAAGAAACCGTCGAATCCGTGCCCGTTAACGCGCCGGTGGTGATGACAGAAACTGCGGCCAAAGCCCCTGCCGCCCGCCAGGGGGAGGACAAAAAGGGGGGCTATGAACAGAAATTCATCAAGGTTGAGGTCTCCAAACTGGATCTGCTGATTGATCTGGTGGGCGAGCTGGTCATTGCCGGCGCAGGCGCCAGCCTGATTGCCAACCGGCGCAAGGATTCGCAGTTTGAAGAGGCCGTGCAATCCATTGCCGAACTGGTGGAGCACATCCGTGATGCCGCGCTGAACCTGCGCATGGTGCCGATTGGTGAGGTCTTTCAGCGCTTTCCGCGGGTGGTGCGGGATATCTCGCATGAGCTGGGTAAAGAGATTGATCTGGTGGTCACCGGCGCGGATACGGAACTCGACAAAAGCATGGTCGAGCGTTTGTCTGATCCGCTGATGCACATTGTGCGCAATGCCATGGACCATGGCATTGAAGCGACCGAGGCCCGGCTGGCCGCCGGCAAGCCTGCGGCCGGCACCTTGCGGCTCAACGCCTTTCATGAATCCGGCAGCATTGTGATTGAGGTCTCTGACGATGGCCGGGGGCTGAACAAGGCGCGCATTCTGGCCAAGGCCATCGAGCGCGGGCTGGTCACTGCGGAGCAATCGCTGGCGGAACATGAAGTGTTCCGGCTGATCTTCGAGGCGGGTTTTTCCACGGCCGAACAAGTCACCAATCTGTCTGGCCGGGGCGTCGGCATGGATGTGGTGAAGAAGAACATTGAGTCTTTGCGCGGCGAAGTGGAAATGCTCAGCACCGAAGGCGCGGGCACCACCGTGCGCATCCGGCTGCCGCTGACGCTGGCGATTATTGATGGCTTCCAGGTCATGGTGAACGAATCCATCTTTGTGATCCCGCTGGATCTGGTGATCGAGTGTATTGATCTGGCGGGTCTGGATGGTCATCACGACATTGTGAAACTGCGCGGCGAGCCGCTGCCGTTTATTCGTCTGCGGGAACTGTTTGAATTGCCCAGGCTGGAGCACGGCCGGGAGAGCCTCGTGGTGGTGCAGTTTGGCCAGCAGCGTGCCGGGCTGGTGGTTGACCGGTTGCTGGGCGAGTTCCAGGCGGTGATCAAACCCTTGGGCGAACTCTTTAGCCGTATCAAAAGCATTAGTGGTTCCACCATTCTGGGCGACGGCAAGGTGGCGCTGATTCTGGATGTCGCCAATCTGGTGCATCAGGCCGTGCAACAACAGGCCGCACCGCAAAACAGCAAGGCGGCAGGCAGCCTTGCCTCACCACAAAAAAGCAATGGATGAAGCAGGAGCATACCAATGAACGCGTTCAACCAGATGCGGCTGGGCACCAAGCTCCTGGCCGGATTTATTATTGTGGCCTTGTTTACCTTGCTGATTGGCGTGTTTGCGCTGATCAACATCAGCCGGGTGGGAGCGGCGGGCACGGCCATTTATACGGAAAACCTGCTGGCGATTGCTAACCAGGCCCGCGCCTCCATTGCGCTGGGTGCGGTATCCCGCACGCTGGTGCGGGCGATGACGCAGTCCGAGAAACTCGATGACATGAAGGCCACGCTCGGTCGTCTGCAAGGTTATGAGGACATGTACAACAAGTACTGGCCGCTTTATATGCAGACCGCGCCCAGTGAAAACGAGTCACACCTGCGCGAGCAGATCAAACCGCTGATCACCGAGTTCCTGGCCACCACGGACAAGGCGCAGAAGCTGCTCTCGGACGATCACATTGATGAAGCGCGCCCGCTGATCAACAGCGATCTGCGCACGCAGTACAACAAGATCGACAGCATCATGGCGGATATTGCCGAAGACAATATCAAGCAGGCCGACCAGGCCAATGCCTCGAACGAGGCCATGGTCGCCAACGTGCGCAACGTGACCATCGTGATCGTGATCGTGGCGTTTTTGCTCTCCATTGTCATGGGCATCATGCTGGCGCGCATGGTCACCAAACAGGTCGGCGGCGAACCCGCAGAAGCCGTGGATATCTTGCAGCGCGTGGCCGATGGGGACCTGACCGTGCGTATCCAGCTACGGCCAGGAGATCGCAACTCCATGCTGTTCAGCATTGACCAGATGGTGCAAAAGCTGACCGGGGTGATGACGGATGTCTCCAGTTCGGCCAGCGCGCTGGCCTCGGCCTCGGAAGAAATCTCCGCCTCCGCCCAGGCGCTCAGTCAAAACGCCTCGGAACAAGCCGCCAACGTGGAAGAAACCAGCGCGGCGGTGGAAGAAATCACCTCCACTGTCTCGCAAAACTCGGAAAACGCCAGGGTGACCGACGGCATGGCGACCAAATCCGCCAGTGATGCGGGTGAGGGCGGCGATGCGGTCAAACAGACCGTCCAGGCCATGCAACAGATTGCTGGCAAGATCGGCATCATTGACGACATTGCTTACCAGACCAACCTGCTGGCGCTGAACGCAGCCATTGAAGCGGCCCGCGCCGGAGAACACGGCAAGGGCTTTGCGGTGGTGGCAGCCGAAGTACGCAAGCTGGCCGAACGCTCGCAAGTGGCGGCGCAAGAGATCAGTTCGGTGGCGGCCAACAGCGTGATGATGGCCGAACGCGCCGGTAGCTTGCTGGATCAAATGGTGCCCGCCATCCGCAAGACGGCCGATCTGGTGCAAGAGATTTCTGCCGCCTCCCGCGAGCAAGCCAGCGGGCTGGACCAGATCAACACGGCGGTCTCGCAACTGGCGCAGACCACGCAGATGAATGCCTCGGCCTCGGAAGAGTTGTCGTCCACCTCTGAGGAGATGAGTGCGCAAGCCATCCAGCTGCAAGAGTTGATCCGCTTTTTCCGGGTGGATGAAGGTGGTGGTGCACGCCCGGCGGCACGCCGCGCCGCGGCTGGTCCGCGCGCGGCAGCACGCGGCAACGACGCGGTGGATGAATCCGCCTTTACCCGGTTTTGATGGAGTACGCGCATGACCAGCCGCACCGGCAGCACAGCGGCAGCCGCGGATGCCGTGCAGTACCTGACGTTTTCTCTGGACGGCGAGCTGTTTGCAGTGCCAATCGAACATATCCGCGAAATCATCGAGTTCGGCGGGCTGACGGCCGTACCGCTGACGCCGCAGTTTTTGCGCGGCGTGATCAACCTGCGCGGCGCAGTGGTCCCGGTGGTGGACCTGGGCGCGCGCTTTGGGCGCAGCGGCACCACCATTGGCCGGCGTACCTGCATTGTGATTCTGGAAGTCGAAGCGGCTGAACGCATGCTGCCGGTCGGAATACTGGTCGATACCGTCAACGAGGTGCTGACCACTGACCGCAGCCAGATCGAACCACGCCCGCCCTTTGGTGCGCGTATCCGTGCGGATTTCATGAGCGGCATGCTGAGCCAGGGCGAGCGTTTTGTGATTGTGCTGGATGTCGGGCAAGTGTTGTCGGTTGAAGAAATGGGCGGGCTGATTGGCCTCGCGGTGGAAGAACACGCGGCCTGAGGCCCACTTCACAGGAGTGCGTCATGACCAGCAGTATTGCGCCCGGCGCCAGCCCGGCGATCAGCCAGCAGTTTCTGACGTTTTCGCTGGCAAGCGAGCTGTTTGCGATCCCGATCGAACATATCCGCGAAATCATCGAGTTTGGCGGACTGACGCAAATCCCGCTTATGCCGGTGTTTTTGCGCGGCGTGATCAACCTGCGCGGCGCGGTGGTGCCGGTGGTGGATCTGGCCGCACGCTTTGGCCGGGCCGCCACGGAAGTGGGCCGGCGCACCTGCGTGGTGATCCTGGAAGTGACGCAGGATGAACGCGTATTGCCGCTGGGCGTGCTGGTCGATGCCGTGAACGAGGTCATTACCGTGGAAGCCGACCAGATTGAACCGACGCCGGAATTTGGCGCGCGACTACGGGCGGAGTTCATCCTGGGCATGCTGCGCTTGTCTGAGCGCTTTGTGATTGCGCTGGATATCCAGAAAGTATTGTCGGTAGAAGAAATGACCCAACTGGCCGTGACCGAAGAACTTGAACCTGAGCTTGCCGCCACGCTGGCGGTGACGGATCAGGGTTTTTAAGCACAGAGAAGCGGGTTGGGTGCGTAGTTGGTGTTGATGTTGATGTTGGGTTTTCGGTTTTGCCGTTGCCGTTGACTTACCTCCCCCTGGCAAGGACTTTTCCGATTGAGGGAGGGAGACCTTAGGCTCCCGACTGATTGAGGGAAGCCCGGAGGGCAAAAGTCCGGGGGTCGCCTTTCTTTTGGTTACTTTTCTTTGGCGAAGCAAAGAAAAGTAACGTGCTCCGGCCACCGCCGGGTTGCAAACACCGCGCCACAGGCGCTAACAGGTTTAAAGGTTTTCAGCTTCAGCCAGCAAAGGCCCCCTGCGGCGGCCAGGCTGGATTCCGGCTCAAGGCCGGAATGACGACTCAGTGGAGAAGGCCAATTGATGCAAACACCGCGCCACAGGCGCTAACAGGTTTAAAGGTTCGCAGCTTCGGCCAGCAAAGGCCCCCTGCGGTAGCCAGGCTGGATTCCGGCTCAAGGCCGGAATGACGAGTCGGTGGATAAGGCGAATTTCTGTGGCCCAGGCAATCATTGCCACTGGATTCCCGTCTGTGCCGGAATGACAACTTCGGTGACTAAAAGCCCCCTGCGGCTCAAGCAAACAGAAAAGAGGCCCCCTTGATCATGGCCGGAACCGCCCCCGCGCCGCCCCCCGTCAGTAACGAGGAAATGCGGCTGTTTCAGCAACTGTTCTACCAGCAGATCGGCATGCATTTGCCCGAATCCAAACGGGCGTTATTGTCCAGCCGTCTGTCCCGGCGGCTGGTGGCGTTGGGGTTGCCCAATTTCCGGGCCTACCATGATCTGATTGCCGCACCGGGCGAGCGGGAAGAACGACAGCGCGCCATTGACCTGATTACGACCAACGAGACCTTTTTCTTTCGGGAGATTGGCCACTTTGCCTTTCTAAGCCAGAAGGTGTTGCCATCATTTAGCCGCACCGACACCTTGCGCATCTGGAGCGCCGCCAGTTCGACCGGTGAGGAAGCGTATTCCATTGCCATGTTGCTGGATAACGAACGCCACGATGCACCGTGGGAGATTGTCGGCTCTGATATCAGCCAGCGTGTGCTCGATAGCGCGCGGCAGGGTGTTTACCCCATGGTGCGGGGCGAAAACATCCCGCCTGCCGATTTGAAGAAACATTGTTTACGTGGCACGGGTCAATATGAGGGTCAGTTTCTGGTCGGCAAGCATCTGCGACAACGTGTGGAGTTCACGCAAATGAACCTGACCGCTTTGCCGGCCCGGCTCAAACCGTTTGATGTGGTGTTTTTGCGCAACGTGATTATCTATTTTGATGCACCCACCAAGGCCCGCGTACTGGCCAACGTGACGCATTTTGTAAAACCGGGCGGCTATCTGCTGGTAGGCCATTCCGAGTCTTTGCATGGCATCCAGTTGCCTTTGCAGATGATCTCGCCCTCCGTTTATCGCAAGCTTTAGAGTCTTTTACGGTGTCAGAACGCATTTTTGTAAACCCCGGCGAAATCTACTTCGGGCAGGGCGATGAACGTATCGAAACCCTGTTGGGTTCTTGTGTGGCGATCACTTTCTGGCACCCGGTCAAACGCTTGGGTGGCATGTGTCATTTTCTGCTGCCCAACCGTATCCACGGCAAGGTGCCGGTTTACACCGGCGACGGTCGGTATGGCGACGAAGCGCTGCAATACATGATTGAAGAAGTGGCCGCGCGGCGTACCCCGTTGCGGGATTACCAGGTCAAGGTATTTGGCGGCGGCCGTATTTTTGTCAATGAACGTTCAGGCGCCACCATCGGCGAGGCCAACGCCCGCTTTGCCTTGTCTGCCTTGCGTGAAATTGATTTACCCATTGCCGGCCAGGACGTGGCGGGCGAGGGCTACCGTTATCTGCGTTTTGATCTGGCGACAGGGGATGTCTGGGTGCGCCGTGGACGAGGCCTGCCGGCCGCGACCCCGGGGCGTGAGCCGGTCAAACCCGCAGGAGGCTTTCGATGACGATCAAGGTAATGATTGTGGACGACTCATCCATCATGCGCCAGGTGGTGCAGGAGGTGTTGTCCAAGCATGCGGATATCGAGGTCATCGGCGCGGCGCCAGACCCCTTGTTTGCCATGACGCGCATGAAGCTAAAGTGGCCGGATGTGCTGCTGCTGGATATCGAAATGCCACGCATGGATGGCATTACCTTTCTGAAACAGATCATGGCCGAGCACCCGACCCCGGTGGTGATCTGTTCCACGCTCACGCAAAAGGGCGCGGATATCACCATGGAAGCGCTGGCGGCGGGCGCGGTCAGCGTCATCACCAAGCCGACGTTGGGCCTGCGCGACTTTTTGCAAGACAGCTCCAACGATCTGGTCAGCGCCATCCGCGCCGCCTCCCGCGCGCGGGTGTCCAATCTGCGGACGCTCTCGTCGCCGCGTCCGCCGGTCTCCAGTTCGACCCCTTCGGCGGGTTCTTCCACGGCGGCCAGCGTGCGCGAGCGCATGGAGGGCGGCAAACAGTCGGCCGACGTCATCCTCAACGCGCCCACCTCCAACGCCTTTTTGCCGACCACCGAGAAAATTGTGGCGCTGGGCACCAGCACGGGCGGCACCCAGGCGCTGGAAGTGATCCTGACCGCCTTGCCCCGCAATATCCCCGGCGTGGTGGTGGTGCAGCACATGCCGGAGAAATTCACCAAAAGCTTCGCTGACCGCCTCAACAATATGTGCGAGGTGGATGTCATGGAAGCCAGTCACAACGATCGCATTGTGCCCGGGCGGGTGCTGATTGCGCCGGGTGGCAAGCATATGGTGGTCAAGCGTAGCGGTGCGCAATATCACGTGGATGTGGTCGATGGCCCGCTGGTCAGCCGGCACCGGCCCAGTGTGGACGTGTTGTTCCGTTCGGTGGCCAAGGCTGCCGGGCGCAACGCCGTGGGTTTCATCATGACCGGCATGGGCGACGACGGCGCGCAGGGCCTCAAGGAAATGCACGATACCGGCGCGGTGACCTACGCCCAGGATGAAGCCAGTTGTGTAGTGTTTGGCATGCCCAAAGAGGCCATTGAACTGGGCGGCGTGAATGAAGTGGTGGGGCTGGACCGCATTGCCGGGCTGATCCAGCGTGTGGGCAAGTAGAGAGGCGCAACGATGAGCCCGCACGCGCCCTCCATGCTGATTGCCGACGATAGCTCGCTGCAACTGAATCATGCGGTGGAGTTGTGCGTGCAATGCGGCTGCCAGGTGATCTGGCAGGCCATGAATGGCGAAGAAGTGTTATCCCTGCTGCAAACACTGCCCGAAAAACCCGACATCTTGCTCACCGATCTGGAAATGCCTGGCATGGATGGCGTGGAGTTATTGCGCCATATGGCCGAAAGCAACCAGTTCATGCCCATCATTTTCATGAGCAGCACCGATGAACAAGTGCTGCATACGGTGGAAGCGGCGGCGGCCGCCTACGGGTTTCCGGTGCTGGGCACCTTGCAAAAGCCCATGAAACTGGAGGGCCTGGAGCGTGCGCTAGAGCGCTTTCATATGCTCAACCGGCCGCCCATGTCCGCGCCGCCGCCGATTGACGAGGGAGATCTGCGGCGCGCGCTGGAGCGGGGCGAGTTCGTGCCGTGGTTTCAGCCCAAAGTCACCACGCGCAGCGGGTTGTTTCAATCGGCGGAAGTGCTGGCGCGCTGGCAGCACCCGGAACACGGCATGATCGCCCCGGTGTATTTCATTGGCTTGCTGGAGCAAGCCGGGCTGATTGGGCGCATGACTGAACAGATCATGACGCAAGCCATCCGCGAAGCCCGGCAGTTGTACGCCCGTGGCCTGCGTTTTGGGCTGGCGGTGAATATCTCGGCAGAGAACCTGCCAGAGGCTGGCTTTGCCGAACGGATCAAGCAATTGCTGGCGCAAGAGTCGTTTCCGCCCGCGCAAATGACGCTGGAAATTACCGAATCGGGCGTCATGGCCGACCTGGCGCGCTCTTTGGGGGCGCTGGCGCGCCTGCGCATGGCCGGGGTGGGGATCTCCATCGACGATTACGGCACCGGCAACGCTACTTTGCAGCAACTGATGCGCACACCGTGTTCTGAACTCAAGATTGATCGCTCGTTTGTGAATGGCGCCTCGCGCCGGCCACAACTGCGCACCTTGCTGGAAAGCACGGTGGATATGGCGCACCGCCTCAAACTGAGCGTGGTGGCCGAAGGCGTGGAAGATGCGGAGGACTGGAAACTGGTGCAGGAGTTGGGCGTAGAACTGGTGCAGGGTTTTTTTGTGGCCCGCCCCATGCCGGCAGAGAGCATTCATGAATGGGTGCGTAACCGCCATGAATGGCTGCATTTGTGGGGCAAGATTCAAAACCTGTGACGAGGGTACCCCCGCACCGCCGCCGGATTTCGGGCATCCCTGATAGAGCGTTGCCGTGAGCCTGTTCACGCTCCTCGACTTTTGCGGCGCCAGAGAGGAGCACCCCCACCATGCAAAAGATCATCCGCCTGGGCGATACCCTGCGTGAATTCGGCGGCGAGGTTACCAGTGCCGCCAAAGGCATCAAGATCAAAGGCAAGGCGCCGGCCTGCAAGGGCGATACCGCCAATTGCCATCAACACGGCCCCACCCGCATTGCCGAAGGCTCCCCCCGCACCCGCTTTGGCGGCGCAGAAGTGGCACTGGATGGCCATCATTGCGAATGTGGTTGCACCCTCGTCAGCTCCATGCCGGAGGATGCGGACTGAGTGGCGTGAGGCGTCGTGTCAGGCCCCCAACAGGATACGCACCACAATGGCGGCGGCCAGCGCGGGCGGCATGACCAGCGCCCCGGTTTTCAGGAACGCCCAGAAGCCGACCTCCAGCCCTTCCCGCCGCAACACGCCCAGCCACAAAATGGTGGCGAGCGAGCCGGTGACCGACAGATTGGGCCCCAGATCAACGCCAATCAACAAGCTATCGGCAACCCGGTCTGGCAGGTGCTGCGCGGCCATGACCGAGGCCCCGATCAAACCTGCGGGCAGGTTGTTGATGACATTGCTGAGCGCGGCAATAGCGACGCCCGCCGTGGCGGCGGCCACGGGCTCGCTGTGTTGCATCAGCCCGTGCAACCCGCGCCCGACATCAGCCATCAGGCCCGCGCGGGCCAGCATGTCCACCATGACAAACAGGCCGGCCACCAGCGGCAAGACGCTCCACGCCACGCCGCGCAGCAAGGGCAGCGGTGACACACGCTGGCTGATGGTGACAATGGCCGCAGTCAGCACGCCCAGAATCAGCGTGGGCAAACCCAGCGCCAGACCCAGGGCGGAGACCAGCAAGAGTGCGGTGGCGGTGACGCCAATGCCGGCCAGCGCCACTTTGCCGTGGCCACTCAGCGGTGCCACCGGTACGGCTGGCGCACATTGGCCGATGAGTGCCTTGCGTTGGGTAAAACGCAGCATGAGCCAGGTAACGGCAATGGCGGCCGCAGACGGTAACCAGAAGCGCCGCGCCCACTCGGCCAGCGGCGGCATGTGACTGCCAAACACCACCAGATTGGCCGGGTTGGAAACCGGCAGCACAAAACTGGCGGCATTGGCGATCAAGGCGCAGATCAGCAGCAGCGGCAGGGCGGGCGCCTCTGCACGGCGTGCCACGGCAAACACGGCGGGCGTAAGGACCACGGCGGTGGCGTCATTGGATAACAACACAGTGACGCCCGTGCCCACCAGGTACACCAGGCCGAACAAGCGCGCAGGCGAGCCGTTGGCGTGATTGACGGCGATCCCCGCCAGCCATTCAAACAGACCTTCCCGGCGGGCGACTTCAGACAGCAGCATCATGCCGCCCAGAAACAAATACACATCCAGCCCCTTGCCGATGGCGTGCCAGGCATCTGCCAGCGGCAGCAAACCCAGCAGCACGGCCAGCGCCGCGCCAATGCAGGCCCAGACGGCCTCCGTCCAGCGTAAAGGGCGCAGGATCACCGCAGCGGTGGTGCAGGCGGCCAGCGCCCAGGCAAGTTGGTGTGCAGGCATGACAATCTATCGGCTTGATCAAGAGGTAGGCGGACGCCGCACAGTGCCGTGTGCGCCGGGCAGCGTCAAGCCGGATGCACGCGCCAACGGCAGCAAGCCCTCGCCCAATCCAAAAAGGCGGTAGATGCCGGCGCGCTGTCTACACTGCAATGACAGGCGGCCGGTCAGCATGGTGCTGCGGCCAGGCCGATCCGGGAGGGCTGATTGCGCACGGACTCCATACCCTGGCGGGGATGTGCATTGCATCTTGCGCTGGCGGGTTTGCCCTCGGCGGCGCTTGCGGTTGACCAGACGGTCAGCAATGGTCAAACGTTGACGGTCGATAACACGGTGACGCCGACCGACAACTACCTGGTGCAGGCGGGGGGGTCGCTCATCATCAACCGTGATCTGGGCGGTTATCTTGATCCGCCGTCCGGCACGGTGGTCTCTTTGCTGGGCAGTAGCACCGCGACGGCCAGTGTCTCTGGCGTGGGCGCAGCCTCCCCCTTCATGTTGCGGGTTCATGGCCCCAATGCGGCCGTCAGCGCGACCAGCGGCCAGAACAGCATCAGCAACCTGGCCATTGTCATTGATGCCAGCGGTGCCAGCATCAATGGTCGGGCGGTTGGCATCACCGCAAGCGGCAGCGGTGTCACGCTGCAAGTGAACACCGCCACCGTGACCGGCGCAGGCCAGTATGAATACGCCGTGGCGGCACTCTCCGGGGCGGTGGTGACGCTCAACAACACCAATGTCAGCACTGCCGATGACGACAGCTTTGGTATCGCGGCGCGCGGTGGGCAGATCACCATGACGGGGGGCACCGTCAGCACCGGGGGCAATGCCAGCGCCATGCTGGCGGAAACCCTCTCTGGCAATGGCAGCATCACTGCCAGTCACGTCAGCGTGACCGGGCTCAACGCGTCTGTGGTGAAAGCCTTTGAGACCGGCAACGTCATCAACCTGAGCGACAGTTCGGTGACCGAAGGCAGCAGTAGCAATCCCGCCCAAGGCTATTTTGAATACGCCCTGTATGCCCAGAACGGCGGCACCCTCAACAGCGCGCGCAATACCGTCACCACCTGGGGCCAACTGGCGACGGCTGCTGCGGTCAATGGCGGGCTGCTTACCCTGAATGGCGACACGCTGATTACCCACGGAGCAGGGGCCCAGGGCTTGCTGGCGAGCGAACAATACTTTGGCCCAACCCTCAGCGGCACCTTGCAAGCGCAAGATATCAGCGTGACCACCTGGGGAGACGGCGCTACCGGGGCCGAGGTGGATCAACTGGGCGTCTTGCAGATGCAGGGCAACAGCAGCTTGAACACCAAAGGCAACAACGCCACCGGCCTGCTGGTGCAACAGGGCGGCCAGGCCAGCCTGAGCCAGGGCGCCATTACCACGCTGGGCACGAGTGCTGCCGGGGTGCTGGTGGATGGCAGCGGCAGTACGCTCACCCTCAGCGGCACGACAGTCGGGACGGCTGGTCAGAATGCGCCAGGGGTGATGGCGCAGAACGGCGGGCAAGTGAACAGCACCGATAGCAGCATCAGCGTGAGCGGTGCGGCATCGGTGCTGGTCAGCCAGGGCAACGGCACGGTCATGCAGATGAACCATGACCACATCAGTGCAGCCAACGCCAACGGGGTGGGCGCGAGCGCCAGCGATGGTGGCAGCATCACCCTGAACAATGTGACCTTGAGCGCCGGCTTGCACGCGCTGGACCTCAGCCCGACTGGCGCCGGCGCCCCCAGCAATATCACCGTCAGCGGGGGCAGCCTGGGTAGCGGTGGCGCACTAATTTACAGCAACGGCGGCAGCGGCCAGGTGTTGTTGCAAAACGGGGTCGCGTTGGCTGGCGCATCGCTGCTGCAGGTGGAGGGCACCGCCAGCCAGCTCAGCGTAACGGCCGACGCCACCCGCCTGAGTGGGGATGCGAGTGCCACCAGCGGCAACCAGGCTAGCCTGACGCTCCAGCACGGCAGTGACTGGCAAGGTGCTGCCCGTGGCCTGAGTGCAGTGACACTGGATGCCAGCAGCAACTGGACCATCACCGGCAACAGTCAGCTGGACACGCTGCAATTGAATGGCGGCACGCTCACGTTTCTGGCCACCGTCACGCCCAGCCAGTCTGTTGCGCGCCGCAAAACGGCAGCCAGTTCCTTTACCACGCTGGCATTGAGCAATCTGAGCGGCGGTGGCCTGATCAACATGAATACCGTACTGGCTGGCAGCAACAGCCCGGCAGACCTGCTGCAAGTCAGTGGCAGCGTGGCGGGTTCAACCCGGCTGGCGGTGACCAACCAGGGCGGCTCCGGCGCGCTGACCACCGGCAATGGCATTTTGCTGGTGCAACTGGGGCACGCCAGCGCAGCCAACGCGTTTAGCCTGGTTACGCCTTTGCAGGCCGGGGCATACCAATATCTGCTGTACCAGGGCGGGCCGACCGATGCCAATAGCTGGTTCTTGCGCTCCACCCTGCCGGCATCGCCCCCACCTCCCACTCCGGTGTCCGCTCCGGTTGCGCAACAAACGGTCGCCGCCTGGCGGCCGGCGGTGGTGCAATACAGTGGTGGTCCGTGGCTGGATCGGGAATTTGGTTACGCCAATCTGGCCAACTGGCACGAACGGGTGGGGGACAGCACGGCCCCGGATCAGGCCAGCGGCGCGGACGATCTCTGGGGCCGCTGGGTCAGCCAGGATTTGCGCGCCAGCAGCGACAACCGCTTTGATTATGACAACCAACTGTGGCTGGCGCAGTTTGGCAAATCGGTCTGGCGAGCCTTGTCGGCCTCTGGCGTGGAGCAACGTGTTGGCATCCTCGCCAGTTTTGGCGGGGCCAACATGGATGCATCCGATGCCGCGCGCGGCAATGTCGCCGGGCTGGATACGCACACCGGCCACAATGATCTTGAGGTCGCCAGCCTGGGCGGTTATTACACCCGTATCAGCGCCACAGGGGGTTATCTGGATGTCGTTGCGCAAGCCAGTTTCTTGCACAACGCCTATACCGATGCCACGGACATCAGTGCCACGCAACACGGCCAAGGGGCCGCCGTTTCGGTGGAAATCGGCCAGCCTTTTGCGCTGGCAGGGGGCTGGCGCTGGGAGCCGCAAGCGCAACTGGCCGGCCAGTATCTGCATCTGGACGCATTTGCCGACCGTATTTCCACCATCGACAGCACGCGGGACACCAGCCTGCGTGGCCGCGTGGGCCTGCGGTTGTTGCCGGCGTTCAACAATGCGGATGGCGGGGCCAGTCAGCCGTGGCTGGCGCTGAACCTGCTGCATGACTTTAGCGGCGCGCCCACGGTGACGGTCAGCAATACCGATATTGCGGCGGACTTTGCCCGTACCTGGATTACGGCCGGGGCCGGCCTGAGTACCCGTATCAATACGCGGGCCATGCTGTATCTGGATGGTCAGTATCAACGTGCCACCCAGGGTGAGCGGGAAGGCGTCGCCTTGCACGCTGGCCTGGCGGCGAACTGGTAACGGATGGGGTCGCAACGGGTGTTCCTGCATAAAACGCCACCGACACACGCCAACTGGGTGCCAGAATACGCCCGTACCACCCAGGTGCAATGGCAGAGCGACAGCGTCACCCTGCGTGACGTGCGCAATTTCAGATATCGCACCCGCGATGACCCCATCCCGGCCTGGTATGACGCCACGTATGCGCTCGATACCGTGCAGTCGCTTGATCTGGTGGTGTCGCACTGGGCAGGGGAGTCCATTGCCCATGTGTTCCTCAGCTTTGGCTTTGCCGATGGTCGCTATCTGGCGGTGTCGATTGAAACCCGCCGCCAGCAAGGGCAGTTTTATTCCACCTGGCGCGGCTTTTTACGCACCTACGCGCTGATTTACGTGGTGGCCGATGAACGTGACCTGATTGGCGTGCGCACGGATATCCGGCGGGAACGGGTGCATCTGTACCGGCTGGATCTATCCCCTGCCGTCTGCCGTCAGGTGCTGGAGCAATACCTGCGGCGGGTGGATCACCTGAACCAGCAGGCCGAGTTCTACAACACGCTGTTGAACAACTGCACCACCAATATCCTGCGCCACGCCCGCGCGCTGGCACCGCATTTCAAATACAGCTGGAAAATCCTGGCCAGCGGCTATGCCGACGCCTACACCTGGGAGCTGGGCTTACTGGATCAAACGCGCCCGTTTGCCCAACTCAAACAGCAAAGCCTGATCCGGCGTGCGCCCAATGCCGTGATTGATGAGACATTTTCTTATGCCATCCGCCACCCCGTGTCTGGCGTTAAGTAGTATGGCGTGGGATGGCCGCCTGTTGGTGACCTGCAAAGAGTGAGCCTTGATGATGGTGCGGTTGATTTTGCTGCTACTGGGTGTGGATTATCTGCGCAAGCGCTGGCGCGTATTGCGGGTGCTGGGCTGGTTCTGGCTGCTTGCCGGGGTGGTGATTTTTATCGATGCCCTGGATAACGCCATTTATTTCCCCATCGCCTTTTTTGCCTGGCTCTTACTGCTGGATGGCGTAGGCACGCTGGCGGTCGCCTGGACCGGCATGGGCGGGCAAAAGGCGCTGCGCTACGTCAAAGCGGCGGCGTTTATTGGCTCCGCCGTGTTGATCCTGGCGGGGCATCATCATGGCAATTTCATCCTCTCCATAATCTTTGGCACGCTGTTCCTGGCCGATGGCCTGTTGCAATCCATTGCCGCCCGGGTGGTGCGCTATCCACGCTGGAAAGCCGCGCTGACCGCCGGGGTGATTGAAGTCTTGCTGGCCATTTTCTTCTACCAGCCTTATCCCACCCATTACGTCGGCACCGTGCCGTACTGTATCGGGCTGGGGCTGTTTTTCAGCGGCTGGGGTTTGCTCTTACTGTCTTACCGGGTGCGCCGCATGCCGGATAGCGCGTTTATGCGCGCTGTGCTCGATCAGCCGGACATCACCCGCTGGCAAGACTACAACCCGGACATCCCGCCAGATGCCGCGCTGGTGTGGGATGGTCCGCCGGCTGAAGCCGAACGCGCATTGACCGTGCATGTCTGGACACCGGTGGGGTCTGCCCGTACCCAGGCGCAGCGGCGTTTGCTGGTGGATCGCTATATCGCGGCGGTCGATGCCAATGGCGTGATCTCCACCGGCCACGCCGCGCTGGAGTCGCCAGAAGGCATCTACATCAGCCTCTACCCTGGGGTTGAGATTGACCGCTCGCCAGAAGACTTTGGCCGGCTTCTGCGCGCCACGCGCGAGAACGACGTGCCCGGTTTGTTCCAACCCGATTACGTCACGGAATCCCAAGCCTGGTGCCCGTCTACCGTGCGCGTGCGCATCCGCAATTACAGCCCGGCACGGCTGGCGCGGTTCTGGGCGGAATATCGCCAGAACACCACCTACAACCTGACCAGCCGCAATTGCTCCAGCAGTGTGGCCAAGGCACTGGAAGCGGCGGTAGAAGGTTCAGTGGGGCATTTCCGGGGGCAGGACCGGGGCTGGCGGGTGTTTGTGCGTTTGCTGGTGACGCCAGAATTGTGGGTGGCGGCGCAAATTCGCAAACGCGCCAAAACCATGGCCTGGACCCCGGGCCTGACGCTGGATTACGCCCGTGCCCTGAGCATGCTGGTCGATCCGCGGCCGTTTGGCTGGTTCAAAATGGCGCGGATTGCGGTGAAGCGGATGCTGCGCTCCAGAAAGCGCTGGCGTTCTGAAGCGCAAACCGCACGGGAAGGCGCCGGACAATAGCGCGGCTTATTCGCCCCAGATCCACTGCCATACGCCAGGCAGTTCTTTGGGCGCGCTACCGTCTTTTACCGCGCGCGCCACGGCGGCCCGATCTACCGCCGCGGCCTCGTCATAGAACGGCCTGGTGGTGGTGGGCATCTGCAATTCATGTGCGGTATCGATCAAGATCTGCAGGTATTCGGCCATGTGGTCCGCCGTATAACCGTTGATATCGTGGAAGGTCACCACGACCGGAATGGCCCCGTCCACCACCGGCAGCTTGCCGATCAGGATTTCGTCCCGCACGTGGGCCAGCATGTTCAGCAGGTTGCCGCGGCGGTGCAGGCTGATGTGATAGCCGTAAATCTTGCCGTCGTTGGCAGAGAGATCGGTCAGCAACATATGCAAACCGTGCTGCTGGTAGGCCGCAAAGGTCTGGGCGTTATAGGCCCAGAACGGCGGTCGCACCAGGTCTGGCGCGCTGCCGCGCAGGCTGGTCAGATCGGCAATGCCGTTGTTGAGCGAGGCTTCCAGATCCTGCGGTTTCATCAGCGCATGATCGGCATGAAACGGGGTTGCGGTATGAAAACCCAGTACCTGCCCATCGGCCACTTCCTGGCGCAAGATGGCGCGGCCGGCCTCGGTCTCGCCCGCATGCCAGGAGCGGGTCTGGGCAAAGAACACGGCCTTGATGCCAGGCTGCACCGGGTTCTGGTCCAGCGTGCGCAGAATCTGCAGCGACGAGTTATCGGTGCTGCCGCGTGCCGGCCCATCGTCAAAGGTCAGTAAAAAGCGGATTGGCGCGCGCTGTTGCAACTGACTGGCCATGTCTGGCGTGGTCTGGGGCGGCGGGGTGCTGGCACAGGCGGCCAGCAGGCTGATCAGTGCAGCCAGGACAAGGGTTCGGGTGGTTGGTCGAGTCAACATGATCTTGCACAAAGGCGGCCATAAAGGGCCGGAACGCGGCGCATGATACCCAGCTATGCCAAACGGGTATACAGGACCGGACACCCGGCGGCTAAGGCCAACAACGGCTGATCGGGCCACGGCGTTTACAACGCCACGCTGGGCTTTGCCGGTCAGGCCGCCTAAGATGGGCCGGTTTGGTCTCCTGGAACGCCTGCCCGTGCCGTTGTCCCGCCTTGTGTCCTTGTTGCTGTTGCCCCTGGTGCTCAGCAGTTGTGCCGTGGTAGACCCGCACCGCATTCTGGCGCGCCAGATAGACCGGCTGACGGTGAGCAACACGCTGGACGCCCAGAACCGCCAGGCCGCGTTTGACCAGGTTTGGCACACCATCAACGACAGTTACGTCGACCCGGATTTCAACGGTGTGGATTGGGCTGCGGTGGGTCAGCGTTACCGGGCGCAGGTGTTGAACGCGCCGGACGATGCCAGCTTCTGGGCAGAACTGGATCACATGACGGGCGAGTTGAACGATGCCCACACCCGCGTGGAAAACCCGGCGCGCTATGCCCAGATCAAGAACGACAAATCAGCGGGTTTGGGTCTGGGGGTGGATGAACTGGGCGGGCATCTGGTTTTTCACGGCGTGAGCGGAATGTCGCAGGCCGCGTTGCTGGGCGTGCGCACCGGACAAGAGTTGACCGGTATTGATGGCGAAGACGCGCTGGCCTGGTGGCAACAGCAGCGCAGTCAGGTTCGCGGCGGTTCAACCACATGGTCCAGAGATGCCTATGTCTTGCGCGCGCTCAATAGCCTGCCGGCCGGCAAGGTGCGCACGCTGGACATTACCCGGCCGGATGGCACGCGCTTTAGCGTGGCCCTGACCGATGAAGAAGCTGCCGCGCCGCCGTGGCTGATCTCGCACACCCTCAATGGCAACCTCGTCTACGTGCGTTTTTCCGGATTTGACCGGCAACTCAAACCGCAATTGATGCACGTGCTGGATCAAGCCGGCAGCAGCAAGGCCGCAGGCATTGTGATCGACCTGCGCAGCAATGGCGGCGGGGATGGCCTGATGGCGCTGGATTTGCTGGCGCGCTTTGTCAAAGGCGAAGTCAAAGGCGGCCAGGTCATCACGCGGGACCACCAGCCGGTGCGCCTGTTTGGCTTCTCTTTGCTGGATACCAACCCGGTCTTGCAGGGCGATGCGCACCCGCTGACCGCGCCACTGGCCATCTTGCTGGATCGGCACTCTGCCAGCGCGGCAGAGCTGGTGGCCGGGGTCGCACAATCGATCGGTCGGGCCAAAGTATTTGGCGAAACCAGCTGCGGCTGCCTGCTGGGTTTCTTTGATTACGACCCCCTGCCAGGTGGTGGCGCGCTGGCCTTTAGCGAGGTAGACATGCGCATGCCCAATGGTGAACGCATTGAAGGGCGTGGTGTGATCCCGGATGTCCCCATCAACGTGACCCGCACGGCGCTGGAAGAAGGCGCCGACCCAACCCTGCAAGCCGCCTTGTCCTGGCTGAAAACGCAGGCCTCGGCACCTGCTGCTGTCGTCCCCTGATACGCAACGTTTGCCGCAACACTTTTTTGCTCCGTTTGCCGGATAGCGCCGGGTGAACCGCTAGAACATCGTCATAATGCCGATATATCGATCGGGGCTATCGATAGACCGGATTGCGCGACGCAACAACGGCGCGCGCCGGACACAACCACAAATAGTTGGGGGGATTCACCATGTTCAATAGCATGGGTATACGTGCGCGCATGCGGGTTTTGCTGGGTTGCATGCTGATTGGGCTGATTCTGATCTCTGGCCTGGGGCTGCTGTCTTTGCGCTCCAGCATGATCGGGGCGCGGCAGAATCAAGTGCAGCACATGGTGCAGTCGGCCATCAGCATCATGAAGTACTACCACGGTGAAGAACTGGCCGGCAAACTCACCCGGGATCAGGCCATCCACGCGGCGGGCATTGCGATCCAGAACGCCACCTACAACGACGGCAAGGATTACTTCTTTGTCTTCGATTACAACAGCGTTGAGCGGTTTATCTCCAACCCCAAACTCTTGAACAAGGACATGAGCAACGTCGCTGATGCCGACGGCGTGCTGTTTGTGCCCGAAATGGTCAAGGCTGCGCGCAATGGCGGCGGCTTTGTCAGCTACGCGTTTCCGCGCCCGGGCAGCACCGAACCCAAGCCCAAGATCAGCTACGCCGCCGCGTTTGACGACTGGCAATTGGTGGTAGGGACGGGCGTTTATGTTGATGACATCACCACGGCGTTCTGGGAAGAAACCCTCAAACAGCTGATTTACATTGTCATCGTGCTGGTGATCCTGGGTGTCGTGGCCGGCGTGCTGGTGCGCTCCGTGCTCAAGCAACTGGGCGGAGAACCGGCATACGCCAGTGAGGTGGTACGGCGGATTGCGGCCGGCGATCTTTCAGCAGAAGTACGCACGGAATCCCGGGACGAAGGCAGTTTGCTGGCCGGCATTCAGCGCATGGCCAACTCCTTGCGCAGCCTGATCCGGCAGATTCATGAGAACGCAGGTGAAGCCGGCCATCTGACGGTGGAAGTCGCCAACGCCGCCAACAAGGTGGCCAGTGGTTCAGACAGCCAGTCTGACGCCACGCGCTCCATGGCGGCGGCTATTGAAGAGATGACGACCAGTATCTCGGTCGTCGCTGACAGCGCCGGCGAGGCCAGTCGCCTGTCCGGCGAGGCTGGCAATCAAGCGCGCGAAGGCAGCCGCATCATTGATAGCACCAGCAACAAGATCAATCATATTTCCGGCATTGTGGCGAACTCCGCCGCCAGTATTGGCGCGCTGGGTGAGCAGACCGACAGCATCGCCAGCATCATGCAGATGATCCGGGAAGTGGCGGACCAGACCAATTTGCTGGCGCTGAACGCCGCCATTGAGGCTGCGCGTGCCGGTGAAGCGGGCCGGGGTTTTGCGGTGGTGGCGGATGAAGTGCGCAAACTGGCGGAACGCACCAGCACGGCGACGGCTGAAATCAGCGGCAAGATCGATGCGATCCGCGCGGCCTCGCAAGAAGCGACCGTGCGTATGGGCTCGGTGGTGACCGAGGTGGCCACTGGCGTGCAAATGGCCGGTGAAGCCAGCACGGCCATTGCCAGCATCCGCGACGACGCCGGCCGGGTAGTGACTTCGGCCAGCCAGATTTCCGAAGCGCTGCGCGAACAAAGCTCCGCCAGCCATGCCATTGCCAGCCATGTGGAAGACATTGCCAACATGGCCGAGCAAAACAGCAGCAATGCCCGCCGGGTGGCAGAGGCCAGCCAGCGGCTGGACCAGATCATGCGGGGGCTGAAGGATTCGGTGGGGCAGTTCAGGGTTTGATTTTTCAGACCAGGGTTACGCTGCTGGCAGCGTGTTCACAACCTCGTCATTCCGGCGAAGGCCGGAATCCAGGCCGGCCGCCGCAGGGGGCCTTTGCGATGTTGGCGGTAGGGTGGATTCGGAGCGTGAGCGACAATCCACCATTGCAACGTTTGCGTGTTAGCGCCTGACGGCGCGGTGTTTGACATGTCGGGGGTTGCCCGACAGCAAGGCACTTTCTTTTGGATCGCCAGCCTCGGCGGCCCCAAAGAAAGTGCCCAAAGAAAAGGCGACCCCTGCGACAGCGCCCCTTCGGGGTTCCCTGCGCTTCTCGCGAAGTCCGGCTGGCTCCAGCCCCGCTGCCACTGTCATCCGTTGAGATGATCACCTTTGTGGGGGTACCCCCAAGGGGCAGGAACTCGCCCTGCGGGCTCAAATACCCTTACGCCGAAACCCCGGCCCTCGCTGCGATGCTCGGCACTGCCGAAGGGGAGGTACGTCAACCCCAACCCCAACCCCAACCCCGTAAACCCTCTGTACGCAAGGTTGGTCCGATCACCCCACCACTTCGTCATTCCCGCGGAGGCGGGAATCCAGCGGGCCGCCGCCGGCGGCCTTTTCCAGCCAGAACCACCCAGGTCGCAACCCACCACGCTCACTCCATTACTTGACCAAAAATCAACATTCCTTCAACAAAAACCCCATTCAAGCAATAACCGCTTTTCTCCATACTGCACGGCAACTGCATGTCGTCAGGCATGTCTGATCACACATCCACCAAGACATCTGGAGAAACACCATGAGCATCCCCGCAATCGGTCTGGGCACCTTCCGCCTGAAAGATCAGGTCGTCATCGATTCCGTGAGTGACGGGCTGGCGGCCGGTTACCGTGCCATTGATACCGCGCAGATTTATGGCAATGAAGCCGAAGTCGGCCAGGCCATTGCTGCTAGCGGCGTGCCGCGTGATGAACTCTTCATCACCACCAAAATCTGGACCGACAATCTCTCCCGCCAGAAGCTGATTCCCAGCCTGAAAGACAGCCTGACCAAACTGCGCACCGATCAGGTGGATCTGCTGTTGATCCATTGGCCGTCACCCAACAACGCCGTGCCGGTGGCCGAGTTCATGGGCGCGCTGGCCGAGGCCAAAGCCCAGGGGCTGACGCGGCAGATTGGCGTGTCCAATTTCACCATCAAGCTGATGCAGGAGGCCATTACCGCCGTAGGCGCAGGCGAGATTGCCACCAACCAGATTGAACTGAGCCCGTGGTTGCAAAACCGCAAGGTGGTCGATTTTGCGCAAAGCCAGGGCATTCATATCACCTCGTACATGACGCTGGCTTATGGCGCGGTACTCAAAGACCCGGTGATCAACGAGATTGCCGCCAGCCACAACGCCACTCCGGCGCAGGTGGCGCTGGCCTGGGCCATCCGGCAGGGCTACGCGGTGATTCCGTCTTCGACCAAACCGGAGAACCTGGCCAGCAATCTGAAGGCGGCCACGCTCAAGCTCAGCCTGGACGATATGGCGCGCATCGCTGAACTGGACCGCAACGAGCGGCTGGTGAACCCAAATGGTCTGGCGCCCGCCTGGGACTGATCGCATTGCCTGCACGACCCAAGGCCACCCGAACGGTGGCCTTTTTTCCGTTTGATACATGCGGGATACACGCAAATGGCATATTTGATGGGAAGATAGACCCAACACGCCCATCCACGCTTTACGTCGGTTGGCGGGCTTTTTGAATTTCTCAAGGCAGGGGCCATGACCGAACGCGACGCCGTATTTGCCAGCGAATCGCAGATTGTGCAGCAAGCCATCACCCTGCATCTTCATGGCCGCCTGGCTGAGGCGGAGGCGGCCTATCAAGCCATTCTGGCCCACAGCGCCAACGCGCTGGCGCTGCATGGCATGGGCATTTTGCGCCACCAGCAAGGCAACGGTGCTGAAGCACTGCGCTATCTGGTCGATGCCTGTACGCAGATGCCGGATATCGCCGGCTGGCGTAACGATCTGGGCAATGTGCTGGCCGGACAAGGTGCACAGCTTGATGCCGCCGGACAGTTTCTGGCCGCGATCGAGCGCGATGGCAGCAATGCCACCTACTGGAATAACTACGGCGCCATGTTGCAAGCCATTGGCCGCGACAACGACGCCGGCCCGGCGTTTGAACGCGCCGTGGCGCTGGCGCCGCATCAGATCGATGCGCTGGATAACTACGGCAACTGGTTGATGCGGCATGGTCATGAACAAGAAGGCGCCGGTTATGTTTGCCGCGCCTACGTGCTCAAGCCTGCAGAAGGCCAGCCCCCTGCCATGCGCGGCATTGCGTTTTACCGGCTGGGCCGTATTCATGACGCCGCCCAGGTCTACCGGGACTGGCTGGCGCGTGAACCGGGCAACCCGACGGCCGCACACTTGCTGGCGGCCTGCTCGGGCGAGAACGTGCCCAGTCGCTGTGCCGACGATTATGTCCAGTCTACCTTTGATGATTACGCCGCCACGTTCGACGCCCGCCTGGAACAACTGGGCTATGCCATCCCGCAAGCGCTGGACGATACCCTGGCGCAACTGGCCGCGCCGCGCCGCCAATGGCACGTGCTGGACGCCGGCTGTGGCACCGGCTGGTGTGGGCCGTTCTTGCGTGGCTATGCCAGCGCGCTGACCGGGGTGGATCTCTCCGGCAAGATGCTGGAGCAAGCACGTCACCGCGCGGTCTACGACCAGTTGATTCAGGCGGAACTGACCGCCTGGCTTGACCAGACTCCGGAACGGTTCGACCTGGTGTGTGCGGCGGACTTGATGATCTATTTTGGCGACCTGTTGCCCCTGTTTGCCGCCATGCATCGCGCCATGTCACCGGGCAGCCTGCTGCTGTTCTCTGCCGAGAATACGCACGGCCCCATGCAGGAACACGACTTTCAACTGCTGCCCAGCGGCCGCTATGGCCACGGGCATCAGTATCTGACCGAAACGCTGGCGCAAAGTGGCTTTGTGCTTAAGCAGATCAAACAGCAGGTGGTCCGGCAAGAGTTCGGTCGCCCCGTCCCCGGCTGGGTGGTCGTGGCCACGCGCCAGCCCTGATCGTAACCATGCCGCGCCGCATGGCCGGCGAGAATAACCAAGATGAATCAGCAATCCTTTTATGGCGGCTTTGCCGTCGAGCGCCTGCGCGACCCCGCTTTCTGGCAACAACTGGCGCCGGAGCTGCATGTGGGTGATGCGGACTTCTGGCAAGCACAAACGGCGCTGGAACTGGATGAAACCCAACTCGCCACGCTGAACGAGCGCACCATTCGCGAAGGGTATTTCCAGACGGACCCGGTGGACTGGCAATTGCCCATTGCCCGGATGGGGGCGTTGATCCATACCCTGCGACAAATGCAGATTCCGCCGGTGCTGGGTTTTGTCTATGACGAATTCTGGCTGGTCTACGTCAAGATGCGGCCCTTGCTGGCGCGCATTCTGGGCGATGACTATGTGACGCTGCCCAATATGTGGGCCTGGCATATCGACCCGGCCCAGAATGAACACGGCTGGAAGCCCCATCGGGACCGGGGCCGGATATCCCTGTTTGAAGACGGCCGCCCGCGCATTCTGAATATCTGGCTACCCCTGTCGGACGCCACGCCACTCAATGGCTGCATGTATCTGGTGCCGGCCGATCGGGACCCCACCTACAACACGCCGGACGAGATGAGCATGCAGTACCAGCTCAACGATATCCGCGCCTTGCCTGCGCCAGCCGGCAGCATGCTGGGCTGGAACCAGGCGGTGCTGCACTGGGGCTCTCACAGTGCCCCGCGTAACGTGCCGCCGCGTATTTCGATTGGTGCCGAGTTCCAGCGCTCGGATACCGAAGCCTTCAGCCAGCCCTGGCTTAACCCAACAGCCATGCCGACGTTTGCGGACCGGTTGTTGATCATTGCCGCGCAATTTCAGCGCTACCGGCATCATCACCCGGATGACGCCGGCCTGGCATGGCTGGCGGATAACCTGGCACCGTAAGCGCTGCCTGGTCCAGCTAGTCCGCAGGCGGGTTGTTGGCCTCAATGCCAAACAACAGCTTGCGTGCCTCTGCCGTCATCAGCGCCTTGGGGTCGGTGTTGATCTGGTCTACCAGGGCGTAAGCGCGTTGCACCGCCGGGCGCGCGGCAATGCGCTCCAGCCAGCGTGCCATGTGCGGGAAGTCTTCAATACGCTGTTGCTGACCTTCCCACAGTTTGGCCCACGGGTAGATGGCCATATCGGCAATCGAATAATCCGCGCCGGCCACCCAGTCGTTGGTGGCCAGTTGTTTATCCAGCACGCCGTATAGCCGGGCGGTCTCTTTGACATAACGGTTGATGGCGTACGGGATCGGCTCTGGCGCGTAGCGGTTGAAATGGTGGTTCTGCCCCGCCATGGGGCCCACGCCGCCCATTTGCCAGTACAGCCATTGCAGTGTGGTAAAGCGGGCGCGCAAATCATGCTGCGGCAGGAACTGGCCGGTTTTATCCGCCAGGTATTCCAGAATGGCCCCGGATTCAAACAAAGAGAGCGGCGCGCCGCCGTCTGCCGGCTGCTGGTCCACAATGGCCGGAATGCGATTGTTGGGCGATATCTTCAGAAAATCCGGCGCAAACTGCTCGCCCTTACCGATATGGATCGGGTGCAGCGTGTAGGGTAGGCCGGTTTCTTCCAGAAAGAGGGTGATCTTGTGGCCGTTGGGCGTAGTCCAGTAATACAGGTCGATCATGGCGGGGTCCTTGGCGGGGATATCCCTTCTAGATAGGGGCGATACCCCGTCAAGACCAGAGCCCGCGAGCACTCACGCCCCGGTCAGGCAGCGCGGACACAAACAGGATTGATTGGCTGCACCGGCCGGTTTAACCGGTGCGGCGTCATCTGGTTTGACCACCATGCACCAGCAGGTGTCCGGGTCTTCGCCCCGCGCCACCGCGCACAGATTGGGCGCGCCACAGGCAGGGCATCGGGTGGGATCAATGGTCGGGCTGGGGGACATGGTGAACCAGGCAAGAAGAGGTGAAGGTTTACTTTGCCACGGCGATTTGTCGCCCGCAAACCGGCGCAGGCCGATGGTTGAACTGCCACCAATATGACGATCTGCCGTAAAGTAGCGGTCAAATCACACAAGGATGAGCCATGAAACTGTCTGAACAATGGGTATTGGTGACCGGCGGCGCACGCGGTCTGGGCGCGTCGATCACCCGCGCACTGGCGCGCGAAGGCGCGGGCGTGATCATCAACTACTACCAAAGTGCTGACGCCGCCAATGCCCTTGCCGCTGAACTGGGTGAGCGGGCGATTGCCATTCAGGCAGACATCACCGATGCCGGCCAGGTAGCGCAACTGTTCAAAACCGCCCGTGAAAAAACCGGCAAGCCGATCACCGGCGTGGTGAACAATGCCCTGGTGGACTTCAAGTTTGATGGCGATGCCCGCCCCAAAATCGGTGAGATTTCCTGGGCGCGGTTTGATCAGCAACTGCAAGGCGCCATCAAGGGCGCGCTCAACACCATCCAGGCTGCCCTGCCTGGCATGCGTGAACAACACTTTGGCCGCGTCGTGAACGTCGGGACTAACCTGTTTCAGAACCCGGTGGTGCCGTATCACGACTACACCGCCGCCAAGGCCGCGCTGCTGTCGCTGACCCGCACCGCCGCCAACGACCTGGGCCCGGACGGCATTACCGTCAACATGCTCTCTGGCGGCTTGCTGCGCACGACTGACGCCAGCGCCGCCACGCCAGAAGCCGTGTTCGACATCATCGCCGGCCTGACGCCGCTGCGCTCCGTGACTACGCCGGATGAATTTGCCGACGCCGTGCTGTTCTTCCTCTCGCCGTGGTCCCGCGCGGTGACGGGGCAGAATCTGGTGGTGGATGGTGGTTTGGTGAAGGATTGATAGCCAGTCTGGCCCCAAAAAAAAGCCCGCATGATGCGGGCTTTTTTGTGGGCTAGAAGTAGCGTTGAGGCTTGATATTGAGCCGTTGCCGTTGCCGTTGCCGTTGCCGTTGCCGTTGCCGTTGCCGTTGGGGTTGCCGTTGCTTTTGACTTACCTCCCCATTAAAGCCCAGCTCCGAAGGAGGGAGGGAGACCCCAGGCTCCCGACCGACTGAGGGAAGCCCGGAGGGCCGCCACCCCGCTGCAACTGTCATCTGGTACACCAACGCCTTTGTGGGGGTACCCACCAAGGGGCAGGCTGGGGTCGCCTTTCTTTTGTTACTTTCTTTGGGGCCGCCGAGGTGGCGAAGCAAAGAAAGTAACGTGGGCCCGGCACCCCGGGTATCAAACGCTTTTCACAACCGCGCCGCAAGGCACTAACAACTGTAGTGGTTCTCGCCAGAGAACGGAGCTGTTCCGGCTCCAGACTGGATTCCCACCTTCGCGGGAATGACGAGTTTGGGGAAGGGGCATGGTTACTATTCTTTGGCGAAGCAAAGAAAGGAACGTGGGCCCGGCACCCCGGGTATCAAACGCTTTTCACAACCGCGCCGTAAGGCGCTACCAACTGTAGTGGTTCTCGCCAGAGAACGGAGCCGTTCCGGCTCCAGACTGGATTCCCGCCTTCGCGGGAATGACGAGGTGGAGATGCCAGGCTCGGCTGCTCGGGCCCAAACAAACCAGCATCCCACCTGCCTGGCGGTTGCTAACCTTTACGCCATTGCCGCCTGCAACTTCGGCTTGCGATGAATCCGCAATACCAGAATCGCCCCCGCCACACACAACCCACCGGAAATCATCGTCGCCACGGTGTAGCTCCCCAGACTGTTGCGCAGCAAGCCCGCCCCCAGCGCGGCAAATGCCGCACCCAACTGGTGACCGGCCACAATCCAGCCAAACACCACCGGCGCATCCCGTGAACCAAACACATCTGTGGTCAGGCGCACGGTGGGGGGCACGGTGGCGACCCAGTCCAGACCATAAAAGAAGGCGAAGATAGGCAGGCCGAAATACTGGATGCCAAACGCCCACGGCAAAAAGATCAGCGCCAGGCCGCGCAGGCCGTAATACCAGAACAAGAGCACGCGGTTGTTGAAACGGTCTGACAGCCAGCCAGAAAACGTGGTGCCGATCAGATCAAGTACGCCCATGCTGGCCAGAATGCTGGCCCCCTTGACCTCAGACAGGCCGTAGTCGCCGCACATGGCAATGAAGTGCGTGCCGATATAGCCATTGGTGCTGGCACCGCAAATAAAGAAACTCAGGAACAACAGCCAGAAATCGCGCGAACCGCTGGCTTTTTTGAGGGCGGCAAAGGCGATGGTGATCGGATTGGCCTGGGACACACTGTGATCCAGCGGCACATCCGGCGATTCTCCAAACGGGCGCAGACCAACGCTGGCGGGGCGCTCTGGCAGCAAGAACGCCACCAGCGGAATGGCAATGACCGCCGCGCCGGCCACCAGCAGCACAATCGGCCGCCAGCCATAACGCTCCACAATGGCCGCCATCAGCGGCAGGAACAACAACTGGCCGGTGGCCGAACTGGCGGTCAGCACACCCATGGCAAAACCGCGCCGTTCCTTGAACCAGCGGTTGACCACCGTTGCGCCCAAGGTCATGGAGGTGGCTCCGGTGGCCGCACCCACCAGCAAGCCCCAGATCAGGATCATGTGCCAGGTCTGGCTCATCAGGCTGGACAGACCCACGCCTACTGCCAGAACACTCAGCGCACTCATCACCGTGCGCCGCACGCCAAAGCGCTGCATGGCCGCTGCGGCAAACGGGCCCATCAGACCAAACAGCGCCAGGTTGATGGAGAGTGCGGCCGATACCGTGGCGCGGCTCCAGCCAAAATCATGTTCCAGCGGCACCATCATCACGCTGGGCGTGGCACGCGTGCCGGCGGTGATCAGCATGATCAGAAAAACCACGGCCAGGGTAATCCAGCCATAGTGAAAACGGTTCTTTACCCATGAGGCCGTTTGCATGGCGCATCTCCGGTGTTGATCTGTATGTATTTTCGTCGTTGTTACCGATCGGTAACATGTTGGTTGTGATATTAGTTACCGAGCGGTAACATTGTCAACAACAAATACCGGAACACCAGACCATGACCACTACCCGCAAAGTGACTGACGGTGTCGCCGCCCGCAACCAGATTCTGGATGCTGCGGAAGAACTGTTTTATTTCGAAGGGTCGCGCACCAGCGGTGTGGACGCCATCGTCAAGAAAGCGGGCGTCAACAAAATGAGCCTGTACCGGCAGTTTGAATCCAAAGACGACCTGCTGCGGCAGTATCTGGATAGACGGGACGAGACGTTCTGGCGTTATATCAACGGCAGTCTGGACCAGCACCCGGGCCAGCCGCGCAAACAGCTGGAGCAATTGTTTGACGACTTGTCCCGCCGCACGCAGGTAGAGAACTATCGGGGCTGCCCGTTTGTAAACATTGCCGTGGAATACCCGGATCGGGAACACTTTGCCCGGCAACGGGTGGCGCAGAACAAGGCGGGTTTATTGGCGCGGCTGACAGAATTGGCGGCAGCCGCGGGGGCACAAAATGCGGCTGCATTGGGTGCTGCACTGGCCCTGTTGATAGAGGGAACCTACGCTGGCAGCCAGACCTACGCACCAGGAAACCCGCTGTTGCCCATCTTGCCGCAAGTGGCGCGCACGGTGATGGATGCCGCCATAAACAAAGCGGCCTGAACGGCCGCTTGAGAGGTACTGCTTATTTCTGTTCGTCTGCGTGCTTTTTCAGCAAGCCGTTCAACAGTGAAGGCCGGGCGTCCTTGTCTTTCTGGCCAGACGAATCCTTGCCAAAACGATCGGGCGAACCCTTTTTCTTGATGCTTTCTTTGATGCGGACGGCAGCAAGACGCTGCAAGTCGAAGTGATTGATGGGCATGTGGATTCCTGCGTCGGTTGTGGCGCATCGCAGGGTATTGCTGCAATCGGCCAGCTAAAAAACAACGGCCCGACCAGGCGGACCGCGATATCAGCGGCGAATCATACGCTAAGTGACTGATATCAGCCAGATTTGGCTGGTGAATGGGGGGCTGGTCTTTGGGGGGGATAGCGCCTTTGGCGCGGGGTTTTGGATACCGGCGGTGGCCGGAGCACGTCACTTTCTTTGCTTCGCCACCTCGGCGGCCCCAAAGAAAGTAACCAAAGAAAGGCGACCCCTGCGGCAGCGCCCTTCGGGTTCCCCGCGCTTCTCGCAAAGTCCGGCTGGCTCCAGGGAACTCGGGCTACGCCCTCAAACACCCTTACGCCGAAACCCCGGACTTCGCTGCGATGCTCGGCGCTGCCGGAGGGGAGGTAAGTCAAAAGCAACGGCAACATCAAAAGCCAAAGCCACCCCAACCCCAACCCCGCAAACCATCTGCCCGCAGGAGTGGTTCACCTCGCTCATCACGTCGTCATTCCTGCGGAGGCAGGAATCCAGTCCGCAGCCCAACGGGCTGCTTGCGGTGGGTGATGACCACGACTCCGAATTTAAGCTGAGGGCATGCACGCGTCGTCGCTGGATTCCGGCTCAAGGGGGCCGCCGAGGACCGGAATGACGAGTCAGTGGGGTGCGTGTTGAATTGGCAGTGGCAGTGGCAGTGGCAGTGGCAGTGGCAGTGGCAGTGGCAGTGGCAGTTGGTGTTGCTGTTGGTGTTGTCGCTGCTTTTGACTTTCCTCCCCCGTTAAAGCCCAGCGCCGAGGGCGTGGAGGGAGACCTTAGGCTCCCGACCAACCGAGGGAAGCCCGGAGGGCCGCCCGGCTGGGGTCGCCTTTCTTTGCCTACTTTCTTTGGCGAAGCAAAGAAAGTAGGGTGCTCCGGCCACCGCCGGTATCAAATGCATTTCAAACCCGCGCCGAAGGCGCTAACACCCACAACAACATGAACCACGTCCGCCACCCCGGGTTCCCAGCCACCCCGCTGCATCTGTCATCCGGCACATCCAATGGCTTTGTGGGGGGGCTCACCGAGGGGCATGGCCTCCATCCGGGCTACGAAGTGGCCTTTTATCAGAAGACACCAGAACAGCCAGGCAGACAACCCAACCCTCCCGGGCACACCCATCAACCAACAGCCTCAACCAAACACCGTCCCCACAATCCGCCCCACCTCCGCATGCGCGGCGTTAATCGCATCGCCAGACGCACCAGAGCCCACACAATAAGAACTCACCAGAATCGCCGCCCGTTGCGGCGGACGAATAATGGCAATGTCGTTGGATGCGCCATTGTCGCCAGAGCCTGTCTTGTCGCCCACTTTCCAGCCAGCCGGCAAACCGGCGCGCAGTTTGGCGTTGCCGGTGGTGTTGCCGGCCAGCCAGGTATCCAGTTGATTGCGGCTGGAGGCACTCAGGGTTTTGTCTTCCAGCAAAATACGCCGCATCGTGCCCACCATGGCTTGCGGTGTGGTGGTATCGCGCTCATCACCCGGTAAAGCGGTATTTAGCGTGGGTTCGTTGCGATCCAGCCGGGTCATGCTGTCACCCTGGGTGCGTAGCCAGGCGGTAAGTTTGGCCGGCCCGCCAATGCTGGTCAGCAGCAGGTTGGCGGCGGTGTTGTCGCTGTATTGCAGGGCGGCGGCGCATAGTTCGGCCACGGTCATGCCGGATTCAAGGTGGGCTTTGGTGATCGGCGCGTAGCTCAGCAGGTCGGCACTGCCATAGCGCACGAGACGGTTGAGTGACTCTGCGCCGGCATCCACGCGGCTCAGTACGCAGGCGGCGAGGACCAACTTGAAGGTGCTGCACATCGGGAAGCGTTCATCGGCCCGGTGGGCAAGGTATTTACCGCTGCCGGTATCGAGTGCAAAAACACCAAGGCGGCCGCCCAGGCGAGTTTCGATGGCCGCAAAGCGGGGCGTGAATTCGTCGCTACTGCCCGGGGTGCCAGCAGCCAGTGCCGGCAGGCGGGCCAAGGCAAATAGCGCAGCGGCGCCAGTGAGCAACTGGCGGCGGGATACTTCAAGAGACATGGGGGAGGGGTTCCACAAAGCGCCGGATACGGCGCGGTTGGTCAACAAACATAAGCCCTGACGGGCCTGTGGAGTATAGCCAACCCCATTGCACATGCCATGTGCGCAATCAACCCGGGCCAACCGGGCAAAGCAAAACCCGACCGGGTGCGTCAGATCAGCGCGTTGACCTGCGTACCCACGCTGCCACTACTGGCCAGCGGCAACTGGGTGCTGCTTGGCGTGCTGGCTGCGGTCTGGGTGGTGCTGCTGCTCTGGCTGCTGCTGTTCAGCGAGTCAATTTCTTGCTGGACGGCCTGGATTTCTTGTTGCAAAGCCTGAACTTGCTGTGTGCTTTGCGTCGAGGTGCTGCCGCTTTGTTCAGCGGTAGCCAGTTGCAGTTCCAGAGATGCCAATTCAGCCTGCAAGGCACTGGCGGATGTGGCACTGGTTGCGCTGATGCTGCTGGACGGCAACGTGCTCGATACGGCGCTGACTGCTGTCACCATGTTCAGTTCCTCTCGAATGCGGGTTTGAAAAGAGGTGCCCGGCGAGTAGACGCAATGGTGCCAGGAACCTTTCTGCCGTCAGCCTGGACCTGACGATTGCGGCTGTCAGCAAGAGATACACCCCAGATACAAAAATGTGCCGTTGAACGGTGTTTTGATACAAAAGGTCGCGAAAACCGGCCCGCAATGCGGTCTGACGCACGTGTTTACACTCGCGGCCAGCCGCAAGGAGGCGTGGTCTCCGAGGTCAAACAATGGTGTTGATCTCAGTCCCCAGCGGGCCCCTCGGCGCCAGCGGCAGCTCTACCGGGTTGGCAGGCGGATTGGTGGTGTTGACCGGCTGGTTGAGCGTGGTTTGCGTGGTCTGGGTCGTGGCCTGGGTGACGCCAGCCTGCTCGGTCGCCACGGTGTTGGTCAGCGTCTGAGTGGTGGTTTCGCTGGCTTGCGCGGTGGCCGGGTTAGCCGCGTTGGCCTGGGCAGCTTGTGCGGCCTGGGCCGCCGCATTGTTGGCGTCAATGGTGTTGATCTGCGACTGCACAGCGTCAACCTGGGCTTGCAATAGCTGAACCTGTTGCGCGCCCTGTAGCGTATCTGCGCTTTGCTGTGCGGTAGCCAGTTGTTGCTGCAATGCCGCCAGTTGCGCTTGCAAGGCGACGGTGGATGTCTCGTCCACCGTGGTGATGCTGGCGGCCGGCAAGGTTGTGGTGACGGCGTTAATGGCGGAAACCATGGTGTGTTCCCCTTGTATCAGATTGCATGGAAAACAGATGGCGGGAGGGCTGCGCAACAACGTTGTCATAAAACCGTCACGCCGGTTGCCAGAGGGGCGAACTATGCTGTGCCCAGTCCTTCTCATGCCACCGTGAATAAACTCTACGACCTCCTGCCAGAACTGGCCCAGCTGGAACGCCTCATCAAGGCGGGCCAGGGCCGGTTAGATGTGCGTACCGTGGCGCAAGTCCACGTCGCACCGTACTGCCTGCCGCTTTTTGTACTCGGGCTGGGGTCGGATGACCCCTGTGCGCCGCTGGTGGGGTTCTTTGGCGGCGTGCACGGGCTGGAGCGGGTGGGCACGCAGGTGGTACTGACCTTTCTGCACAACATCCTGAACCGGTTGCAGTGGGATCGCATGCTGGAACAGCAGCTCCAGCATGTGCGGCTGGTGTTCATGCCACTGGTTAATCCTGGCGGCATGCTACAACGACGGCGCGCCAATCCGGCCGGTGTGGACCTGATGCGCAACGCCCCGCTGGATGCCACCGAAGATGTCCCGTACTTGCTGGGCGGGCACCGGATTGGTAACTGGCTGCCGTGGTATCGCGGCGCGGTCAGTGAAGCCATGCAGCCTGAGGCGCAGGCACTGTGCCAGGTGGTCGAAGAAGAGATCGCCGGTCGGCGGCAAGCGATCATGCTCGACTGCCACTCCGGGTTTGGCATGCGGGACCGCATTTGGTTTCCGCTGGCGGGTAGTCGCTTGCCGATAGATAGCGTAGGAGAAATCTACACGCTCAAAACGCTGTTCGATCAGGCCTACCCGCATCACCGCTATGTGTTCGAGCCGCAAAGCCATCAGTACCTGACCCATGGGGATCTGTGGGATCACCTGTATTTGCGCACGCGCAACCAGCAACCCGGGCAGCTGTTTTTGCCGCTGACGCTGGAAATGGGCTCCTGGACCTGGGTGCGCAAAAATCCACGGCAACTACTGTCGCGCCTGGGGGCGTTTAACCCGCTGGCACCGCACCGCCAGCAGCGCGTCATGCGCACGCATCTGGCGTTTATGGAATTTCTGACCCGGCTGGCCTGTAGCGGAGATCGCTGGCTGGAGGGTGAACACCGCAGCCTCAAGCACCGGCGTGACGCCATGGATTTGTGGTATCGCAATGGCACTTGAGCGCCCGTGGGTCTTGCTGCGCGGCTTGGGGCGGGAGGCGCGCCACTGGGGGGATTTCGGGCAGATTCTTTCCGTCGCGCTGGGTGGCGTACCGGTGCATACGCCAGATTTGCCAGGCAACGGGCGCTGGTGGCAGCAAGCCAGCGGTACTTCCATCCGCACCCAGCGCGATCATTTAAGAGCGCAACTGGCGCCGGTGCTGAACCAGGGGCCGGTCAACCTGCTGGCGTTGTCGCTGGGTGGCATGGTGGCGCTGGACTGGGCCGGACATTTGCCGGATGAAGTGGCGCGGCTGGTGCTGGTCAATACCAGTCTGGCCGGGATCGCCCCGTTCTGGCGGCGTTTGCGCTGGCAGCGTTATCCGGCGCTGCTCAGCCTGGCCTGGTCTTCCGTGTCGCAGCGGGAGCGGCTGATTCTGGCGCTGACCAGCAATTTGCCGGAACGGCGTGCCGCAGCGCTGCCGTACTGGCAAGCGTGGCAGCAAGAAGCCCCGGTCTCCGCCATCAATCTGTTACGTCAGCTTTACGCTGCTGCACGGTTTGCTCCGCCGGCCTTGTGGCCGCAATGCCCCACACTGGTGGTGACCAGCGCGCAAGATCAACTGGTTGATCCCTTCTGTTCTGCGCAACTGGCGTATGCAGCGGGCTGGCCCTTGCAGATCAACGGCCATGCCGGGCATGACCTGCCGCTGGATGATCCCTGCTGGCTGGCGCAAACCGTGGTGCAGTGGCACACGGCTTCCCTGAGCGTGTGAGCTTTCTGGCTGCGCAACGAAATCGTCAAAAAAACACCCAATGACAAAGGCATTATTTTGGCTGCATCTGGCAAAAGTTGCTTTTGCAATCAACGCCTTTTTGTGTTGCGCTGCGGTGTTGTATTTGTAAGGAAAGCGGTTACAGAAATCAGTTCGTAATCAGTATTTAATAATCTCCTGATAAAAATGGCTGATTCCCGTCCCGCCAGGGGTTACCTGATGCAAGCACAATTCAATGCTTCGCGTGGTTCTTTGCCACGTTTCCGCCAACCGTCGGCGGCGGATCTGTGCGCGACCATGACTGCCATTACCTCGGAAGAAACCAACCAGTCCGTGCTGGATGTGTTCAATGCCGAGCGTGAACTGGTCAGCTTGCCGGTACTGGAACACGGTCGGCCCATTGGGCTGATCAACCGCAATATCTTTATGTCCCAGATGTCCAAGCCGTTCCACCGTGAGCTGTACGGCAAGAAAAGCTGTATTGCCTTCATGGACAAGGAACCCTTGATTGTTGAAGACACGCTGGGCATTGAAAGCCTGACTTTTCGTGCCGTGGAGTACGGCGAGAAAGCCCTGGCTGATGGTTTTATCCTGACCCGTGACGGCCAGTTTGCCGGGGTGGGCCACGGTTTGCAGCTGATGCGCGTGGTGGCCGACATGCAGGCCGAGCGCAATCGCCAGATCATGCACAGCATTGATTACGCCAGCGTGATCCAGCGCGCCACTTTGCAGGTGTCGCGCAGCGTGCTGGCCGATACCCTGGCGGACGCCAGCCTGATCTGGGAACCGCGTGATGTGGTCGGTGGGGACTTCTACCACTTTGCCCGCTTTGCCGATGGCTGGTTTGCTGCGGTGGCGGACTGTACCGGTCATGGCGTGCCTGGCGCGTTCATGACGCTGATTTCGACCTCGATGCTGTCGCAAGCCATTGAGCGCCATAACCCGCGCGACCCGGCTGCGGTACTGGCGGAAGTCAGCCGTGGGATCAAACAGATGCTGGGGCAGACCACCGAGCGCGCTTCGGAGACCGGCTCCAACGACGGGCTGGATGCGGCGTTCCTGTGGTTTGACAACGCCACCCAGACACTGACCTTTGCCGGTGCCCGCACCGCACTGTATGTGCTGTACCCGGATGCCCCGCAGATTGAGATGATTGATGGCGATCGCGTGGGCGTCGGCTATCTGGATAGCGCCACCGATTACGTCTGGCATAACCGCACGATGCAATTGCCGCAAGGCACGCTGTTGTTTGTGACCACGGACGGCTTGATTGACCAGATTGGGGGCAAGAAAAGCATTGCCTTTGGCAAACGCCGCGTCCGCGATTTGCTGCTGGCGCACCGGCATGAGCGCGCCAGCTATATCACCGATGCCATCCTGGCCGAATTTGCCAACTGGCAGGCCGCCGAGACGCGGCGTGATGACCTGACTTGTTTATGTGTCCGTATTGCGGGCACCAAACCATGAACCCTGCGTTCTACTGCGCATCGTTTCGCCTTGGCTGACCCTGCGCGCATCAGAACGTAAACAAGCCTTAAACGGACAATGTTGTCGGAGCACACCATGATTTACCAGCAATACCGCGATTTCTGCGATGCAGCGCGGCAACGCCACGTGATCTTTTACTACGTGGGTTATTTTTCGCAGCATATCGTCGGCGCCATGGCCGACGCGCTTAAATTGCGGCTTGAAGTGTCCGGTATGGCCGGCCCAACCCGGCGCAAGTTGTTTTCCTCGTTTGTGGAAATGGCGCAGAACATCATCCATTACTCGGACGATGCGCTGACCCCGCCAGACCTGGATAACCACGAAGTGCGCCACGGTTCTGTGTGCATTGGCATCGACAACGATCACTACTATCTGTTGTGCGCCAACCCCATCAAACAAGATCTGGCTGACTCTTTGCGGCAGAAGATTGAACCCTTGCGTACCATGACGCTGGAAGAAATCAAACAAGCCTACAAAGAAGCGCTGCGCTCAGAGTCGCCCGTCGATAGCAAAGGCGCGGGCGTGGGCTTTCTGACCATGGCCCGCGATGCCAGCGAACCGCTGGAATTTGAATTTGTGCCGATGCCCGGTGAGCCCGATCGCGTCATGTTCTACATCAAGGCCATTATCTGACCGCGACCGTTGAGACGGACTTCCGGTCAACCGCACTACAGGAAATACATATGGATGATCTCTACATTGCCGCCACCCCAACCTCGCCAGAGGTTGATTTTCGCTTCAGCCAGCATGTGCTGAGCCTCAAGGGTGAGTCTTACCCGGAAAACGCCGCTGCTTTTTACAGTGACGTGATCAGCCAGGTGCGTAGCTGGCTGGCCAGCTGCCAGGGCCAGCACATTGTGGTCAACGTGGCGCTGGCGTATTTCAACAGCTCCAGCACCAAAGTGTTGTTCAACCTGTTTGACGCCTTTAACCAGGCCGCCATGATGGGCAACGTGGTCACCCTGAACTGGTATCACGATGAAGAAGACGACACCATTCTTGAGTTTGGTCAGGAACTGCGTGACGACTTCGGCGCGCTGGATTTCCACGACCACGCATTGTCTGGCGTCTGAACTTGACCACCGTGACTGATCCCGATCTGTTTGACCTGGAACATGCCGCCCTGGCGGAGGCCGGTCTGGTGTTTGACGACGCCCACGCCCCCGCCGGCATTTACCGGCTGGCGCTGGGTGAATTGATCGGGCATTACGAGCGCCTGTTGCGGGAAACCGGCCGGCTGATCCGCCGCAGCGACCGGCAAGAGCGCGAAATGACCGTGCTCAACCAGCGCCTGCAAGCGCTGGCACTCAGTCTGGAATACCGTGCCCGCCACGATACCCTGACCGGCGTGCTCAACCGGGGGGCGGTCATTGAGTTATCCAATGAGCTGCTTTCACGTTGCGACATGGCGCTGATCGTGCTCGATCTGGATCACTTCAAGCGCATTAACGACACCTACGGACACCCCGCTGGCGACACCGTGTTGCAAACGGTGGTGGCGCATTTGCAGGCGGTAGTGCCAGAAACCGGCGAGATTGGCCGGGTGGGCGGTGAAGAATTCACCGTCATGCTGCCGCACACCTCGCTGGATGAGGCGCTCGAGATCGCTGAGCGCATGCGGGCCGCCGTGGCTGCCCATATCTTTGGCGCGCCGATCGAACGCAATGTCACCGCCAGCTTTGGGGTGAGCTGGAATGACACCGGCACGCCGTTCGAAAGTGCCTACGCCCGCGCGGATGAAGCGCTCTACATTGCCAAGCGCAATGGCCGTGACCAGGTTGTGCGCGCCCGCGACTAAGCGCGCCCGCCTGGCGGGTTTCCCTGTCTTGCCCCGTTTTCTTCCTGCCTGAATTTTCCTGCGCCATTTGAGGGCTGCTTCCTGCATCCGCTCGGTGCTTTCTTACGTATGTTCACAACAGAATTTTCTGACCACTTGTCGCCTGGCGGCAGAATATTGTCATAAAATGCAAAAACTTCATTTTTGTATGCAACATTAAAGAAGTTGTCTTACAAAATGAACGCGTGACTAGAAATAACTATATTTCCGATAAACGTTGCTCAATATGTTGAGTGGGTTGGATTTTTTCATTAAACTCCGACCTCGAGGTGTGGGAATCTGTCGATTTTTAGTCTTACATTCTAACAAATGTTGAAAGGAATCAAGGTTCCCGCATGAGCGTCCGGACTGCTGTATTTTTCTGGCCAGATACAAGCTGGCGTACTGCACGGCGCTCAATGCTGGAGTTTTCCCTTGCATTACTTACGCTCTCAACGGGTGCATACGCGGCGCAGTCCCCGGTTTCTGCCGAGGAAGAAGCCCGCTACAAGCAGGCTGTAGAAGATGCCCGCAACAGTCATCTGGATAGCGCCGCCAGCACCTTGCAGGCGCTGCACGCCGCCCACCCGGCAGAGCTGCGTTTTCGCAACGACCTGATTGCGGTCTCGGTCTGGGCCGGGCGCGATGCCGATGCCGTGGCTGCCGCAGACGGGCTGGACCCGGACACCGCGCCGCTTTACGTGCTGGCCGCCTGGGCTGATGCCGAAAAACATCTTGCCCATCTTGATGCCGCCCAGACACTGTATGAAGTGCTGGGTCGGCGTGATCCCGCCCGCTTTGATGTGCAGATTTCCCTGACCCAGCTTGACCTGCAGCGCAACAAGCCAGAAAAAGCACTGGCACGCCTCAAAGTGGTGGACGAAGACATTCTTGAGCCCAAAGACAAGATTGCGCTTTCCGAGATGTTCATCCACGTCTACAGCGTGCTGACCAATTACGCGCAAGTGCTCTACTGGTGCGATCACCTGCAAACGCTGGACCCAGCCAACCGCACGGCGGCGGAATCACGCTTTGTCGCCACCTTGCGCATGAGCGCCCCGCATCTGGCGCTCTCTACCACCTTGACCCTCAAGCCGGCTGATCTGGCCGCAGCCAAAACGGCGGCCGTGCAGCGGGAAATCCGCTGGGGCAAGGCAGAGGCCGACAACAGCCGCGCCGATTCGCCCACGCGCTGGACGCTGACCGACAAAGCCATTGCCAATGGCCAGGCACACGTCACCGCCTTGCGTGGCCCGGAAGCCGCTGGCGACGACGCGCTCTTTGCTCAGCAATATGACCTGGTGGAAGCGCTGGTCAACCGCCGCCGCATGCAAGATGCGGTCAAGCTCTATCAAAGCCTTGAGACGCAACATGCGCCGATCCCGCCGTGGGTGAAAGTGCCCGCCGCCAGCGCATTTCTGGCCGTGCGCCAGCCGCTGGTGGCGATCCGCTTGCTGGATGAAGCCTTTGCCGCCAAAGCCGGGGATTTTGACGCGCACGTGACCTATGTTTATGCGCAGCTGGAGGCCGAGCACCCGCAAGCGGCCATCGCCGCCGCCGACCAACTGGTGGCCGATACCCCGGAATGGCGCAACAACGCGTATCCGGCGCTGCGCCTGGAAAACCAGGATTATCCGGCGGCACAACTGCTGGCCGCCCAGGTGCGTGCTTACTCTGAACAACTGGCTGATGCCCAGCGCCGGGTCGACGATTTGCACCACCGCGCACCCGGCAACGAAGACATCAGCGCCGCACAGGCATCGATAGACCGCCTGCGCGGCTGGCCGCGCCGTGCCATTACGCTGCTGACCCGCTTGCAAACCGCCTCGCCGGATTATGTCTGGGCGCTGCCGCCGACTTTTGACGCGCATATGGATGCCCAGGACTATCAGTCTGCCGCCGCCGATCTGGCCCGCGCCCGCCAGGCCCTGCCGGATGACGACGCCACCACCCGTATGGCGCAGGCCTGGCAAGATCATATGCGGCCGGAAATGATCTCCACGCTGCGCATGGGTCGGAGCGGCGGCGGCAAAGAAGGCTTGTCGAATAACGGCAGCGACAACAGCGACGTTACCGATATCACCTTTGATACGCGCTTTTACAGTCAGCCCATCGACTGGAACTGGCGTGCCTACGCCCATGTGGGCTGGCAGCAAAGCCGCGACAGCGTGGAAAACCTGTTGCAGCGCGAAGCCGGTGCCGGCATGGAATACCGCGCGCCGACCTGGTCGGGCGAGGCACAAGTGGATGGTGCCAACGGCTCTGCCGGCGATGTCGGCGGGCACGTGGCGCTCAGCTATCACCCCACCGACTTCTGGAATCTGGATTTCGGCTACGCCCACAACGGCGACGACACCCCGTTGCGTGCCTTCAACGATGGCGTGCATACCGACTTTTACAGCGTGGGTTTTCGCTACCGCTGGAACGAATCGGCCGAGGCGGGCATTTCTGCCGCCAATGGCCGTTTCTCGGATGACAACAACCGGGTGAACTGGGGTGTCTACGGCCAGCGCCGCATCATCAGCCAGCCGTACTACCAGATGGATGCGCGTCTGGATGTGGGCGGCACGCACAACTCGCTCTCTGCGGACAACGCCAGCTATTTCAACCCGTCCAGCCAGGTGGCCGCATCGGCCTCCATGATCAACCGCTGGGTAGAGTGGCGCCAGTACGAGCGCCAGGTTAGCCACACGCTCACGCTGAGCGTGGGTGACAACTGGCAACAAAGCTATGGCAGCGCGGTGATTGCCGCTGCCGATTACGAACTCGACTACCAGATCGATGCGCTGCACGACTGGCGCGTAGGCGCCAGCGTGGGTCGCGCTGTGTATGACGGCAATCCGGAAACCGATTACGCCGTTCGCACCACACTGGACTGGAAATTCTGATCATGCCCAATGTGCATACCTTGCTCCGGCACTTTGCCGCACTGGCCCTGGCGGCCCTGGTGCTGGCCTTGCCGGCCCGCGCCGATACCGCCACCTGGCCGGCCGACAGCTTTGAAGTGCTGTGCTACCACGAAGTGCGCGACGACGTCTGGGTGTTGCCCGATCCCTATGCGGTCAGCACGCGCCGACTGGCGCAGCACTTTGAGTGGCTGCGGGAAAACGGTTACCACGTGATCAGCGTGGACGACATCCTGGACGCCCGTGCCGGCAAGAAGCCGCTGCCACCCAAAGCCATTCTGCTGAGCTTTGACGACGGTTATCGCAGCTTTTACACCAACGTATTCCCGCTGCTCAAAGCGTTTGGTTATCACGCCGTACAAGGCATCGTCGGTCACTGGATCGACGCCACCGAAGGTGCCGAGATCACCGCCGAATCCCGCAATTACAGCCGGGATGACATCATGACCTGGGCGCAGATCAAGGAGTTGTCGGACTCTGGCCTCGTCGAGATTGCCTCGCACAGCTTCAACGAGCACCACGGCAGCCAGGCCAACCCGCAAGGCAATCAGTTGCCGGCCCTGATCACCCATGTGTATGACCCCAGCACCGGTTTGTACGAAAGCGACGATGAGTATCAGTCGCGCATCCGGTCTGACCTGCAACAAAACTCGGATGTGATCGCCAAACATATCGGCAAGGCCCCGCGTGTGATGGTGTGGCCGTATGGGCGTTACAACCAGGCCACCATCAACGCCGCCAAAGCCGCCGGCATGCCCATCACGCTGACGCTGGATGACGGCACCAACAGCCCGGATGTGGGGCTGGATCGGCTGCGCCGCGTGCTGATCACGCATAACGATGGCGAGAGCACCAAAGCACTGGACGCCGCCATGCGCGCGTCCTCAGTCCGCCCGATCCGCGTCATGCATGTGGACCTGGATTACGTCTACGACGCGGACCCCAAGCAGCAGGAACTCAACCTGGGCAAATTGCTGGACCGCGTCAAAGCCAGCGGCGCCACCACGGTGTTTCTGCAAGCATATGCCGACCCCTCTGGCGCGGGCGCGGCCACGGCGCTGTATTTCCCCAATCGCCACTTGCCCATGCGCGCCGATTTGTTCAGCCGCGCCGCTTGGCAACTGGAAACGCGTGCGGGTGTGAAGGTCTACGCCTGGATGCCGCTGATGGCGTATGTGCTGCCAGAGAAAGACCCGCTGGCCAGCCATGTGGTGACCGCCAGCGATCCCAAGGGGGCCAATGCGTATCATCGCCTGAGCCCGTTTGACCCGGCCGCGCGGGCGTTGATTGGCGATCTGTATGAAGACCTGGCCACCCACGCCATCTTCCAGGGCGTGCTGTTCCATGACGACGCCACCCTGACTGACTTTGAAGATGACAGCCCGGCCGCCCGTGCCGTGTACCAAAGCTGGGGTCTGCCGGGGTCCGTGGCGGACATCCGCAAAGACCCGGCCCTGGCCAGCCGCTGGAGCACGCTCAAGACCGCGTATCTGACCGACTTTTCCATGCAACTGGCCGACCGGGTACGCCAGTGGCAACCCAATCTGAAAACCGCCCGTAACATCTACGCCCGCGTGATCTTGCAGCCGGAATCACAAGCCTGGTTTGCGCAATCCTTGCCGGATTTCCTCAATCACTACGATTACACCGCCATCATGGCGATGCCGTATATGGAAGGCGCCAAAGAGCCGCTGCCGTGGCTGAAGAACCTGGCGCAAACCGTGGGCCAGATTCCCGGCGCGCTGGATAAAAGCGTGTTTGAACTGCAAGCCACCGACTGGAAAACCAGCACCCCGATCAGCGGCCACGAATTGGCCACACAAATGGATGTGCTGATTGACGCCGGCGCCCGTAACTACGGCTACTACCCCGATGACTTTGTGCGCGACCAGCCCAAACTCGACGAATTGATCGAGCGCTTCTCGCTGCGCAGCTTTCCGTACCGGAGCGGCAAGTGAATACACTGGCCTCCCTCTCCACGCTGCTGCTGCAGTTTGCGTTCTTTTATCCGCTGACCATGGCCTGGATGTGGATGATCGGCGCGGTGCATTACTACTGGCGTTTTGAACGGCAGACGGTGGGCGTGCAGATTCCGCCGATTCTGGATCACTACCCGGGCGTGTCTTTGATTGTGCCCATGCACAACGAAGGTGAAAACGCGCGCGAGACCATCGCCCAGTTGATGTGCCAGCGCTATCCGCTGTTTGAAGTGATTGCTGTCAACGATGGCAGTAAAGATGACACCGGCGCCATTCTGGATGACCTGGCCGAGCAATATCCGCGTCTGCGGGTGATCCACCTGGCCACCAACCAGGGCAAGGCCATGGGTCTGAACACCGCCGCGCTGATGGCCAAATACGAGTTCCTGATCTGCATTGATGGCGATGCGCTGCTGGATGAGTACGCCGCCGCCTGGTTCATGCAGCACTTTGTCCACGGCCCGCGCCTGGGCGCCATTACCGGCAACCCGCGCATCCGCAATCGCTCGACCCTGCTGGGCAAACTGCAGGTGGGCGAGTTCTCTTCCATCATCGGCATGATCAAGCGCGCCCAGCGCACCTATGGCCGCATTTTCACCATCTCTGGCGTGGTGGGCGCGTTCCGCCGCGCCGCGCTGCACGACGTGGGCTACTGGAGCCCGGAGATGCTGACCGAAGACATCGACATTTCCTGGAAACTGCAGATTGCACACTGGGATATCCGTTACGAACCCAAAGCCTGCTGCTGGATTTTGATGCCGGAAACCCTCAAGGGGCTGTGGAAGCAGCGCCTGCGCTGGGCCATGGGCGGGGTGCAGGTGCTGATCAAATATCTGCCGTCGCTGCTGTTCTGGCGCAAGCGCCGCATGTGGGCGATCTACGCCGAGTTCCTGTTGAGCGTGGCCTGGGCCTACATCATGGGTGGCGTCACGCTGCTGTGGTTCCTCGGCCTCTTTATGCCACTGCCGCAACCCTTGTATATCCAGACCATCCTGCCGGGGTGGAACGGGGTGGTGATCGGCGTGACCTGTTTGATGCAGATTGGCGTCGCGCTGCGGCTGGACTCGCAATACGACGAAGGCATGGGCAAGTCCTACTACTGGATGGTGTGGTATCCGCTGGCGTACTGGTTGCTGAACATGCTGACCACCATCTGGGCCGTGCCCAAAACACTCATGCGCAAGCGTAACTCGCGGGCGGTATGGGTCAGCCCTGACCGGGGCATTCAGCAAACTGCGCAGACACCACACCCGCCCGCGCATGAACACTATGTGGGTACCAAATCATGATGGATTTGCCGCCGGTTTCGGCAACACACCTGATCATTGAGCGTCCAGACTGGCAAACCCGCCGCCAGCGGCTGACCTATGGCTCGTTCTCTGCGCTGTTCTGGGCATTCTGGGGCTATTTGTGGTTGCCGCTGTTGACCGCTGCCGGCTGGCTGGGCGAGGGCTTTTTTGCCTGGCACCACATGATCCAGTTGCGGGGCTTCATTGCCTTTGAACACCTGGCCGCATCCTATGTGGGCACGCTGACCGTGCTGGGCGGGATTTTTGTCGGCTGGGCCATGTACAACTATCTGCGGTTCAGGGGCTACGATCGGCGCAAACCGCGCCCGACCGTGACCGATCAGGATCTGGCTGCGTTTTACAATGTTCCCCAGCCGGATGTCGAACAATGGCACAAGGCCAAGCGCCTTGTGGTCTGGCATGCGGAAAACGGTCAGGTGATCCGGGTGGATGCCGGATCACCGCCCGCCCCGCCAACCGTGGTGCCAGGGCCGGTCCCGCAGCCCGCGCCACCGGTCATGCACTAAGCCAGGATGCCCGGTCCGGGCGTTCAACGCGCGGCGTTACCCAGCAAGCGCACAAACTGTGCGGGGGTGGCAGGGCCAATCAGCCGCGTGCTTTGCAACCGGCCCTGCCGGTCATAAAACAGGATGGCCGGCGGCCCGTACAGGCCAAAACGCTTGAGCAAGGCGGCATCGTCCGCCGTATTGGCGGTGACATCCGCCCGCAGTAGTACAAAGCCGGCCAGCGCCGCCTTCACGCCGGCATCCGGCAACACGTTGCGTTCAAACTCCACGCAAGACACGCACCAGTCCGCATAAAAATCCAGCAGCACCGGTTTGCCGGCCGCGTGCGCAATCGCCTCATCCAGTGCTGCGGTGGTGCTCACCGGCGTGAAATCATGGCTGGATGACTTGAGCCACAGCGGGTGGCTGATCCATACCGCTGTCCCCAGCAAGACCACGCCAAAAGCACGCTTGACGTTGAGCATGACCTTGCCCGGCAGGCGCGGCAGCACCGTGGCACCAAACGCACCAATCAGCAGAAGGGGCGCACCCGTGCCCAGCCCCAATGCATACAGCGCACTGCCCCCCAGCACACGGTCTCCGGTTTTGGCCATATAGGCCAGCGCACCAAACAGTGGTGGTGCCATGCAGGCACCGACCAGTAGTGCCGACAACGCGCCCATGATGAACACTGGCAACAATTGCCCGCCTGGCAGCCGGTTGGCGGTTTCGGTCACCCGGCTTTGCAAGGCGCTGGGCAACTGCAGGTTAAACAGGCCGAACATGGATAAGGCCATCACCACAAAAAAAGCCGCAAACAACGTGGTCGTGATGGGGGTTTGCACTTGTACCGTCAGCAATGTGCCGGTGCTGGCGGCCGCAATGCCGATGACGGTGTAGGTCAGCGCCAGTCCCTGCACGTACACCAGCGTCAGTCCGAATGCTTTACGCCGGCTGCGCGCCTGTCCGATCACAATGCCCGATACCAGCGGCAACAACGGGTACATGCACGCCGTCAGCGACAACCCCACGCCCGCCAGGAAAAACAGCCCCAGCGTCACAGCCAGATTGCTGCGGATGAGCGCACTGCCTTCGTCCGGCCCGGTGGCCGTTGCTGTGGGGGTGTTCAGCGCAAGTTGTACGGTACGCGGCGGATAACACACACCTGCAGCGGCACAGCCCTGATAACTCACATTAAGTACCGTACCGGGTTGCCACGGTTGGCTGGCATGCAGTGGCACGGTGACGTCGTGCGGATAAATTTCAACCCTACCGAAATTGGGATCGTTCTTGATCTTGCCCGCAGGCAACGTCAGCGTGACCGTTTGCGCCGGCGTGGCGCTGATCTTGATCCGTTCCTTGTACAGGTAATAGCCCGGCGCCACAGTCAGGTTGAGTGCGGCCGCTTCAGCGGTGGGGGCGGTGATACTGGCTTTGAAGGCCTGCTCGGGTGGCAGCAGGTCATGCTCATCCAGCGCCAGTACAGGGTGACTCAACAATACAACACATATCGACAACAACAGAGGCAACAAGCGCCGCACGACAAATCTCCAGTTGGGCCTGTTCACGCTTGTGGCGTGAGCGGGGTTCGGGTCCAGGTTGGGGCCTTGCTGCGGTAACAGCGTGGTCCGATCGCTAACCCTTTGATAATCAACTACTGATGGGGTATTGCTCTGGCAGGAAAAGGTCCTGAACTACCGCCCGAAAAGCGTGTTTTATCGGGTTATTTCCGGGTCTGGTAGTGGGTCTGCGCAGAGTGTCGGCGCATCTTAGCGCAGCTCTTGATATTCTCTAAAGAAATATAAATAAACTTATATATACTTTTGAGAAATATATGGTGACTTGATATCCTGGCGGCGCCCAGAACAGGGCACGGCCCGAAACTATTACACCCGCAAGGTTTCGGGGCAGACATCACATGCTGGTTTATGCAACCAGCCAGGAAGAGAGACGCTCATGCAAAAAAGCAGAACGGCCGGCTGTGCGTTCCGGCTCAGTGCCATTACCGTGGCGCTGCTTGCCGCAAGCCAGACCAGCTTTGCCGACGACCCTGCCACCGACCTGGGCCAGGTCACCGTGACCGGCAGCCGCATTCCCCGCGCCCAGAAAGAAGGCCCGACCAGCGTCACGGTGATTACCGGTGAACAACTGGAGCAAGAGGGCTACCGCAATGTGTTTGATGCCCTGAACCAGCAGACCCAGAACACCGGCTTTACCCAGGGCGCGGACTACGGCAACACCTTCACCCCTGCGGCCAACGCCATCAACTTGCGCGGCCTTGGGCCCAATCACACCCTGGTCTTGATCAACGGCCGGCGCGTGGCTGATTACCCGGTGGCGTATGACGGCACCGTCAACTTTGTTAACCTGGCCAATATTCCGTCGGCCCTCGTGGACCGGATTGAAATCCTCAACGCGGGTGCATCGGCCATTTATGGCTCTGATGCCATTGCCGGCGTGGTCAACATTATTCTCAAGCACCATGCCGATGGCGTGGATGTGAACGTCAAGGCAGGTTCTACCAGCCGGGGCGGTGGCGACAATGGCCGCGTGCAGATTTCCGGCGGCAAAGACTTTGGCGATCTTTCCACCGTATTCGGGCTGGAAATCAGCAAGACGCGATCTATTGCTGCGCAGGATCGGGATTTCATGTCTTCCAGCACGCTGGAAGGCGAAACGCCGACCAAGACCTGGTCCCGCCTTGATGCCACTACCGGCCAGTATCTGGATGGCAGCACGGCATGCGGCAATTTGTCCGGCCTGTTTGGCGGCACCAATGTGCCGGTCAACAGCAAGTCGGGTGTGTATTGCGGCAGTGGCAAGGCGCAACCGGATTACTGGACCGTGCAAACCGCCAACCAGAGCGAGAACCTCTATGGTGGGTTCGATTATCGCCTGACCGACAGCACCACGTTGTTTGGCAATGTGATGCTGGGGTGGAACCACACCACCAACAACACACGCGGGCCAAGCTGGACATCCTTGGGGGCTACCAGCGGATATTTCCTGAACCAGAATACCGGTGACTATGAAAGCTGGACGCGCCGCTTTGCGCCAGAAGAGATCGGCGGTACTTCGGCATTTGATAAAGACTGGCACGACACTGCCGGCAATATCACGGTGGGTGTGCGCGGCAGTCTGTTTGACACCGGCTGGAACTATGAAGCGGCGTATAACGCCTCAGGCTACAAGAGCGTGGCGGATGTTCCGCGTCTGTACGCCGGGATCGACAGTTATTTCCTGGGGCCGCAATTGGGGACGGACTCAGACGGCATTCCCATTTACGCGCCGGATGCCAGCCGCTTTGCCCAACCGCTGACCGCCAGCCAGTTTGCCAGCCTGTACGGTCAGACCGAATCCACCAATACCTCGTGGACGCAGACCGCCAGTTTCTCCGCCAACGGCAAGCTGTTTGATTTGCCGGCCGGGCCGGTGAAGTCGGCCGGCTTGCTGGAGTGGGGCAGCCAGGGCTTTACCAACAAGCCGGATGCGCGCATCAACGAAGGGGTGTTTTACAACTTGTCTGGCGCAGACCCGGCCAGCGGCAATCGCACGCGTTATGCTGCCGCGCTGGAGTTGAACATCCCCATTGTCAAATCTCTGGATGCCACGCTGGCCGGGCGCTATGACGATTATTCCTTTGCCGGGCAAAGCGACAGCAAGCTGACCTGGAATGCCGCACTGGAATATCGTCCACTCAAAGAGTTGCTGGTGCGCGGTAACTACGCCACCAGTTTTCGCGCACCAGACATGAATTACATTTTCCAGAGCCCGACCAAGGGCTATTACGCCAGCACTACGGATTATTACCGCTGCAACGCCGCTGGCCAGACCCTGGGCAACTGCGACTATGCCAATGTCTCGCCCGGAGCCAACTATGTGCAGACGGGCAACAAGGACCTGAAGCCGGAGAATGGCCGCTCGTGGGGGCTGGGTTTTGTCTGGTCACCGACCAGCAGCTTTGATGTGTCGGCCGATTACTGGCATATCCGCATTGATGACGAAGTGACCAACATTGATGCCGATGCCTTGCTGCGTACAGAGTCAGACTGCCGTTTGGGTCTGAAAGACATCAATTCTTCGCAGTGCCAGGACGCTATCAGCCGGGTGATCCGCAATCCGGATAACGCGGTGCTGGACCCCGGCGCCATCAACACCATTCTGGTGAACCCGATCAACGCCGCCATGGAAGAAACCGCCGGCTACGATCTGACCGGCAAGTACCGCTGGCGTGCCGGGGCGGTGGGCAATTTCCTGCTGACGGCCACGTATACCAAGGTGCTGGTGCACAAGTCGCAACAGTTCAAGGGCGATGAGGTTGAGGACTTGACCAAAGCCATGGATAACTACGACTGGCCGGACAAGTTCATGACCAGCCTGACCTGGAACCGGGGCGACTGGACCAGTACCGTGCAGGTAGAACGCTACGGCAAGATCCCTAACCAGGCCGGTACCGGCTATCTGACGCCGACCGCACTGGCTAACTGGAGCTTGGGCTATCAGGTCAGCAAGAATGCCTCGCTCTCGTTGATTGTGAATAACGTCTTTAACACCATCAAGGAAGACGACTCCGCCGGCTGGCCCTATTACGCGGTGGGCTCTTACTCGCCGATCGGACGTGAGGGCTGGCTGGCGTTCAATTACCATTTTGACTGACCCGGTTTGACCGGGTGGGCCCGCGCCGCAGATCCGTAGCGCTGGCCCATCCACAGCGCGGCAACAACCCGTTGCCGTAGTGATCGATGCAAGAACAAAAGGTGTTGCATGAAACAACGCATCTACGCGCTGGCAGTGGCCGGCGTGATTCTGACTGGCACCGCCGCCTGGGCTGGCGCGGATGCTTCTGCCCCCGCAGCCGCCACCCATTTACCGCCGGGCATTGCCTGGCAACAAGGCGATGTTGCCGCCGCTTTTGCCCGCGCCAAAGCTGAAAACAAACCGCTGTTCCTGTACTGGGGCGCCGTCTGGTGTCCGCCGTGCAATCAGGTGAAAGCCACCATCTTCAATCAGGATGCCTTTATCAAACGTACCGCGCTGTTTGTACCGGTCTATCTGGATGGCGATACCGAAAACGCGCAAAAGTGGGGCGAACAATTCAAGGTGCGTGGCTATCCCACCATGATCCTGTTCAAGCCGGATGGCACGGAAATCACCCGCCTGCCCGGTGAAGTGGATGCCACGCGCTATATGCAGGTGCTCTCGCTGGGGCTGAATGCCGCGCATCCGGTCAAAGACACGCTCGCCGCCGGCCTGAAACCTGGTGCCCGGCTGGATCAGGCGCAGTGGAGCATGCTGGCTGATTACTCCTGGGATACCGATGGCGCCTTGCAAGTGCCCGGCGACAATCTGCCCGCGGCGCTGCAAACCCTGGCGCAGCATGCCGCTGCCAACCATGCCCCCGGCCCGGCCACGCGGCTGGAGTTCAAAGCTGTCGCCGCTGCGGCCAGCGGCAAGCCGCAAGGGCAAGTCGACAAGGCCCGTGCCCTGCCAGCGGTGAGCCGGGTGCTGACTGACGGCAAACTGGCCCGCAGCAATTTTGATCTGGTGGTCGCTTACCCCACGGACATCTCCCGCTATCTGACGCAGCCAGGCACGCCCGCACGCGCGCAGTTGACCAAAGCCTGGGATAAAGCCCTGGTCACGCTGGGTGCGGATCAGAGTATTTCCACGACGGATCGCCTGACTGCGGTGGATGGTCGTGTGGCGCTGGCCCGGCTGGATCAGCCAGAGAACAAGCCGCTGCCGCCCGCCTTGCTGGCCGCCGTACGCAGCCAGGTCGCGGCCGCGGACAAAGCCACCACCAATGGGTACGAGCGCCAATCCGTGATCAGTGCGGCAGGAGATGCGCTGACCGACGCCGGCCTTGTCACCGAATCAGACGCACTGTTGAAAGCCGAACTCAAGCGCTCGCCAGCGCCGTATTACTTCATGTCTGGCCTGGCACACAATGCGCGCTTGCGCGGGGACAAGGCGGCAGCGCTCGGTTGGTACGAGCAGGCGTATAACACCGCCGAAGGCCCGGCCACCCGCTTGCGCTGGGGCGTGAGTTATCTCAACGGGATTATCGATCTGGCCCCGCAGGACGAAGCGCGTATCCAGGCGGTGTCCGGCAAGGTGCTGGGTGAACTGGCGCAGACCTCCAGCGCGTTTTACGGTAGCAACCGGGCGGCGTTGCAACGCTGGGCGCTGCATTTGTCCAAATGGAACCAGGGCGGCGCACACGATGCGGCGTTCAAGCAAGTGGTGGCGCGCTTTGAAGGCGTGTGCGGCAAGCTGCAAGCCGCAGACCCGCAAAAAGCCACATGCGAAGGGTTGATCAAGGCTGCCTCATCCGGCGCAGCCTGACCGGCGTGGCCGGCCGGGCGTGTGCGATCCACCACCCGGCCCGGCTACCCGGTAGAGGCGTATCCGTTACCGCGCCGCGCGCGTCATGCCTGTATAGAGGGTATCGACGTTGTAGCGAAACATGGCCTCATAGGTCGCGGCTGGCCCGTTGGGTGGCGACAGCGCTTCCACATACAACTCGCCACCCGGCGCTGCGCCAGTGGCATCTGCAATCTGTTTTACCATGCGCGGATCGTTGGAGTTCTCAAAGAAATACGCCGCCACATGTTCTTTCTTGATCTGGTTGATCAAGTGCGCCACGTCTTTGGCGGAGGGTTCTGCATCCGTTGAAATCCCGACGGGCGAGAGAAACGTCACCCCGTAGGCGGCACCGAAGTAGCCAAAAGCATCGTGACTGGTCAGCACCTTGCGCTCGGCCCGGGGCAAGCTGGCAAAACGCGCCTTGGCATAAGCGTCCAGCGCTTGCAGTTTGCCGATGTAGGCATCCCCATTGCGTTTGAAGTCCGCAGCATCTGCCGGGTCTGCCGCAGAGAGCGCAGCCACGACATTGCGCGTGTAGATCACCCCGTTGCTGATGTCATTCCAGGCGTGCGGATCGGTCACCACTTTGCCGTCATCGGTCATCTTGCGCGTATGAATGCCCGTGCTGGCAACCGTCACCTTGCCGGTGTAGCCCGAATTGCTGATCAAGCGGGTCATCCAGCCTTCCAGCCCCAAGCCACTGATAAAGACCGCATCCGCCTGTTTGAGGGCCATGGCGTCTTGCGGGCTGGGCTCGTACACATGGGGATCGCCATTGGGGCCGACAAGGCTGGTCACCGTGACATGCGTGCCCCCCACATTACGCACAATATCGGCCAGCACGGTAAAGCTGGCGACGGCTTTGATGTCTTTGGCCCATACCGGCGGGGCAAGCAGGGCCAGGGTCAGTGCGGTCAGCGGCAGGAGGGGGCGCATGGGTGAAATCCTCTGATTGAATGGTAAATGCAACATTGTTGCAATTTGCAAAAACGGATGGCAGCATATGTCAGATGCAACATTGTTGCAAACTGCTTTTGTAACCGGACCCAACCATGTCAACCACGCTTTCCTGTTCCACAGATTCCCGCTTGCCCGTTACCGTTCTGTCCGGTTTTCTGGGGGCCGGCAAAACCACGCTGCTGAACCATATCCTCAACAATCGGGAGGGGCTCAGAGTGGCGGTGATTGTCAACGACATGTCCGAAGTCAATATCGACGCCCGGCTGGTGCGTGATGGCGGCGCGGCGTTGTCCCGTCAGCAAGAAAAGCTGGTGGAAATGAGCAATGGCTGCATCTGCTGCACCCTGCGCGAAGACTTGCTGGTCGAGATCACCCGGCTGGCGCAAGCGGGACGCTTTGACTATCTGCTGATTGAATCCACCGGCATTGCCGAGCCCTTGCCGGTGGCTGAAACTTTTACCTTTCGGGATGAAGCCGGCCTGAGCCTCTCTGATATTGCCCGGCTGGACACCATGGTCACGGTGGTGGACGCGTTTAATTTCCTGGCCGACTACGCCTCGGAAGACCTCCTTGCCCTGCGCGGGGAAACCCTGGGCGCAGAGGACGACCGGGCGGTGGTGGATCTGCTGATTGAACAGATCGAGTTTTGCGATGTACTGATCCTGAACAAAACAGACCTGATCACCCCCGACGCGCTGGCACGGCTGCGGGCCGTGTTGTCAGCGCTGAACCCGCGTGCCCGCATCCTGGAAAGTGAATTTGGCCGGGTGCAGCCCGCCAGCATTCTCAACACCGGCTTGTTTGATTTTGCCCAGGCCGCCAACGCGCCAGGCTGGTTGCAGGAACTACGTGGGGAACACACGCCAGAAACCGATGCATACGGCATCAACAGTTTTGTGTACCGCAATCCACGCCCGTTTCATCCGCAACGCTTCTGGCAATGCATCCAGCAAGAATGGCCGGGCGTGCTGCGCTCCAAAGGCTGGTTCTGGCTGGCCACCCGCCCGGACTTTGTCGGCAGCTGGTCGCAGGCGGGTGGGGCATCCCGTCATGGCGCTGCAGGCATGTGGTACGCCGCAGTACCACGCAAACACTGGCCGCAAGAGGCGGAGGAGCTGGCCGCCATCATGGAAAACTGGCACCCGGTCTTTGGCGATCGCACCCAGGAACTGGTGTTGATCGGTATCGAGATGGATCAACCCCGCCTGACCCACATGCTGGATGAATGCCTGGCGACGGAAGCGGAACTGGTGGCCCTGCGCCGCAACCCGCAGACCCTGACTGACCTGTTCGCATCGTGGCAGGTGATGCCAGAGGCATAAGAAAGCACTGGCGCGGCGCCGGCAGATACGGTGAAATGGCGCCTGATGCGACCATCCGGTCGCGCCGGTTTCCACTCACACGACGCCAACAGGATTCAACATGACACAAGCCATCCAAGATATCGCGCTGCATAAAATCGACGGTACCCCGGCCACGCTGGGCGACTATGCCGGCAAAGTACTGCTGGTGGTGAATGTGGCCTCTAAATGCGGCTTGACCCCGCAATATGAAGCGCTGGAAAAACTGTACCGCGAACAAAAAGCGCAAGGTCTGGAAGTGCTGGGTTTCCCGGCCAACAACTTCAAGGGCCAGGAACCGGGCACGGATGAAGAAATCCAGAGCTTTTGCTCGACCACGTACGACGTGACTTTCCCGCTGTTCTCCAAGATTTCGGTGGTCGGCACAGATCAGCACCCGTTGTACAACGCCCTGACCCATGCCCAGCCCGACGCCACGGGCGAAGGCCCGTTCCGCGAGCGCTTGTCCAGCAAGGGCATCGACATCGCCCCGCAACCGAACGTGCTGTGGAACTTTGAAAAATTCCTGGTTAACCGCAAGGGTGACGTGGTGGGCCGGTTCTCGCCGGATGTCACCGCCGATGACGCCCGCCTGACCGGCGCCATCGCTGCCGAACTGGCCAAGGCCTGATTTATTGGCACGCCACAAGAAAAGCACCCTCGGGTGCTTTTTTT
>NZ_JACHHN010000004.1:0-271001 GCF_014202765.1 Silvimonas terrae | reverse complement strand
TTTTTGTCTGTGGACAGCACCATTCTTGCGTGCAGCACGTAGCCCGGATGAAGGCCAAAGGCCGGGAATCCGGGGTGGCGATGCAAGGCAAGAACACTGCACGGGCGCACGGGGTTGCCCCGGATTCTCGCTACGCTTCATCCGGGCTACGGCGCTGATTTATTGGCACGCCATGAGAAAAGCACCCTCGGGTGCTTTTTTTGTCTGTGGACAGCACCATTCTTGCGTGCAGCACGTAGCCCGGATGAAGGCCAAAGGCCGGGAATCCGGGGTGGCGATGCAAGGCAAGAACACCGCTCGGGCGCACGGGGTCACCCCGGATTCTCGCTACGCTTCATCCGGGCTACAAAGTGGCGTTTGCCAGCAAAGGCCGCCTGCGTCGGCCGGCGAAACTCTTGCTCAAAGGGGGCCGCCGAGGACCGGAATGACGATGTGGTGGGACTTGATCATCACACCGTTCTTGCGTGCAGCACGTAGCCCGGATGAAGGCCAAAGGCCGGGAATCCGGGGTGGCGATGCAAGGCAAGAACACTGCACGGGCGCACGGGGTTACCCCGGATTCTCGCTACGCTTCATCCGGGCTACACAGTAGCTTTTGCCAGCAAAGGCCGCCCCGTGTTTGCCGGTCTGGCCAATCAATCCCCCGCATCCGGCAAACACCTGAGCCAGTCTCCACCCCATTCAGGACTATCATGTGCGCTCCCGTCATTGCGGGTGCGATGGTTACAAAAGGCAGAAAAGCGCATGGGTGAGAAGAAACGCAGACTGGCGGCCGGTGGCGCCGCAGTGGCTGAAGCAAAACCGGCCGGCAACGACGCCAGCCATTGGGTGGAAACCGGCAAGCGCCTGCATCACGAAGGCCGCCTGCCAGAAGCTTTAGCCGCTTACCAGCGCGCGCTGGAACGCAACCCACAGCAGGCGGATGCTCTGCATTATCAGGGCCTGGCGCTGATCGGTATTGGTCAGGGCGCGGTCGGCGTGAGCCTGTTGCAGCGCTCGCTGGCGCTGGAACCTGATAACGCCAGTTTCCACTTCAATGTCAGCCAGCACTTGCGCCGGGCTGACCCGGCTGCCGCATTTGCACACCTGCAACGCGCGGTGGCACTGCAGCCGGCTGATCTGCAATACACGCTGGATTACGCCCAGGCGCTGATCGCGCTGGGCAAACCTGAACAAGCCCTGGATGCGCTCGTCGCGGTGCGCCCGCATCACCCGGAAAGCGGCGCGCTAGGTGAACGCATTGTCGGTCTGGCATGGCAACTGGAACGGCTGGAACTGGCCCGCGCTACTGCCGCAGAAGTGGCCCGCCAGCATCCGCAATTCGAAACCCGCTTCCGTATTGGCTACGCGCTGCCGCGCAAGGATCAGCCAGAGCAAGAAACGGTCATGAGTGCCGATCAGTGGCATCAATGTGCATTGACGGGTGAGGCGCTCGACCACTTTATTGCCGAGCGTGACCTGCATGTGATCGACGATTTCATGGCCGATCCGGTGGCTTACCGCGAACACGCGCTCCAGCAGACGTTTGAAGCCAATCTGTACGAAGGCCAGAATTTCCCCGGCGTGCAGACCGATGGTCAGCCGGCGCAAGAGATTATGGTGCGCATTGCCACCGCGCTGGGCTGTGCGGTCAAGTGGTCCTCGCCCGATAACGGTGCCTTCCGCGTGAGCGTGGCAACGGCTGAGGCGCGCACGGATATCCATATCGATAACGAAGACCAGGGCCAGGCCACCACCTATGCGGCCGTGCTCTACCTGAACCCGCCAGAGCAATGTCAGGGCGGGACGACCTTCTGGCAGCACCGGGCCACCGGTTGGGATCGCCGCCCGCCGGAAGACGTGGTCCGCGCCGCCGGGTACAAGGATTTTGCCGCGTTTCAGGATAGCTGGAGCGTTGCCAGTGCTGACGGCAAACGCCTGTTTGACGAACTGGCCAATGCGCGCGATATCTGGCAAGTGCAGGCCGAAATCCCCATGCGCAGCAATCGCATCGTGATTTATCGCGGCAACTACTATCACGCCATCAGCAATGTGTTTGGCAGCACCATGCAAGACGGGCGTCTGGCACAATTGTTCTTCTTTGAAACTGCGCCCAACGCCCAGGTCTGATGCCCCGTTCCCCTGTTTTGAAATCTGTCCTGACCGGGGCCGCGCTGGCCCTGATTGCCACCCAGGCCCAAGCCGGCTTGCTGTGTACCGTGATTGCTGATGCCGCGACCGGCAAGGTCTTGCTGCAACAGGGCGAGGCCTGTGCCGGGCGCGTCACGCCGGCGTCCACCTTCAAGGTGGCCATGAGCCTGATGGGCTTTGACAGCGGTTTCTTGCAAGACGAACACGCGCCGGTGCTCGACTACCGCCAGGGCGATCCGGACTGGGGTGGCGCCAACTGGCTCAAACCGACCGACCCGGCAGCCTGGATCAAATACTCCGTGGTCTGGTACTCGCAGCGGGTGACGCATCATCTGGGCACAGACAAGGTCACCCAATACGCCAAAGACTTTGGTTTTGGCAACGCGGATATGTCGGGCGATCCGGGCCAGAACAACGGGCTGGATCGGGCGTGGATTGCTTCGTCGCTGAAGATTTCACCGCTGGAACAGGTGGCATTTCTGACTCGCCTGGTGAACGGCAAATTGCCGGTGTCGGCCCATGCGCTGGACATGACCCGCAACATTACCCGTCTTGAGCAAAGCCCAACGGGTTGGGATATGCACGGCAAAACCGGGGCGGCTTTTCCGCGTCTCAGCAAAACGGATTTTGACTACGCCCACGGCTGGGGCTGGTTTGTGGGCTGGGCCACCCAGGGTCACCGCACGCTGGTATTCGCGCGGCTAACCCGGGACGAGGCCGAGAATAAAGTCAGCCCCGGCCTGCGCACGCGCGATAGCCTGCTGGCGGACTGGCCGGCGCTGGTTTCCGGCCTGCCGCATTAAGAGCGTCAATTCAGCTTGCCACCCTTGCCGCGCTTGAGGATAGACATCTCCCCATCCGCCTGTTGCAAGGCTTCATCCGCGCTCATGGTCCCATCCGCCACAATAAACACCACGCTGGCCGCCATGACATTGGCCGCCGCGCTGGTGTAGCGGCTGGCGAGTTCGGCGGTGAGCAGTTGCGCTTCTGGCCGGCTGGCCGGGCCTGGGCCGATGACGGCAAATTCATCCCCATCAAAGCGGCCGATCAGGTCGTAATCGCGCGCGGCGCGGTTCAGGTGCGTGGCCAGATCACGCAACAGATGATCCCCGCGCACGTGGCCCTGGGTTTCGTTGACCTCCCGAAAATGATCCAGGTCCACCAACCCCACCAGCACCGTGCCGCGCTCGCGGCCCGCTACCGCCAGCATGCGGGCCAGTTCTTCAATCACGGCGCGGCGGTTGGGCAGCCCGGTTAAAGGATCGGTCATGGCCGCCCGGGTCAGCCGGGTATTGGATTCCTGTAGTTGCTCCAGCAGCTTTTCACGTTCGATATGCTGGGCAATCAACCGTGAGAACAAATGCAGTGAACTGCGTGCCCGTTCTGGCAGGGGCAGTTGCCGGGTGCTGGCAGCGCAGAGTGTGCCGATCAGCGTGCCGGTCTGACTGCGGATGGGCGCACTGACATAACTCTGGATGCCCAGCGCTTTGGCGGCTTCCGAATCCGGCCAGAGGCCCGGCACATCATCGGTATAAGTGCAGCCCGATTCCATGGAACGTTTGCAGAGCGTGTCTGACCAGGGCACGGCCAGTTGCTCCGGGATCTCCAGTTTGCCGACATTGCGGGCGAATTCGATCAACTGCGTGGTCATGCCGCTATCAATCCGCGTGATATAGGTGGATTCAAAATCGGTCAGATTCTGCAGTAACTCCAGCAGCGGTTTGGCGAGTTCTTCCAGAGACCGCGCAGCAGACGCGGATTCGGCCAGCCGAACCATATTGCTTTCCATGCGGTGTCCTCCCGGCGTGCATGATCAGGATTTCATTCTAGAAGGCCGTGGCGCAGGAGCAAGCACCAGGTCGGAACCCGACGCGGGGTGGGGCTGGTTTGCGGGTGCAAAGTGCCGGGCCGCTGGTCGGGCCAACGCTGGCAGCCGCGAGGCGGGCAAGGCACAATAGCCTCTCTTTCTTGAGGTCTCTTCCCAAATGAACACACACGCTTAAGCGCCCTGAACGGGCGATATCTTTTTTGCCCAATTACGCACGAGTGTGTTCATGTCGATGATTCAAATCACGGACCTGGGTGTTTCCCACGGTCGCAAAGTCTGTTTTTCCGGGTTCTCTGCCAGTATTGAATGGGGCCAGCGTATCGCCATCCTGGGCGATAACGGCAGCAGCAAGTCGTCGCTACTGAATGTGCTGGCCGGGCTTGCCACGCCCACCGAAGGGGAAGTCCGCTGCGTGGCTGGCGTGCAGCGCGGTCACGTCGCGCAAATCCAGCACGAAGGCTTGCTCAGTGGTGGCGAGCGGGTCAGCCGCGCCCTCGGCGCCGCGCTGGCTGTACAGCCAGACCTGTTGCTGCTGGATGAGCCCACCAATCACCTGGATGGCGCCAACCGGCGTGCGCTTTACCGCATGCTGCGTCACTTTGCCGGCGCGGTGGTGCTGGTGACGCATGATCTGGCCTTGCTCGATGAAGTCTGCGATACGCTCTGGCATCTGGAACAGGGTCAGATCACCGTATTTGCCGGACATTACACCGATTACATGGCGGAGCGCGCCTTACAGCGCAGCGCGCTGGAACAGGTGCGGATGCAAACGCGCCGGGCGGCGCAGTCTGCGCATACTGACCTGATGCGGGAACAGGAGCGCGCTGCCCATGCGCGTCAGCGTGGTGCCAAAAGTATTGAGAATGGCAAGTGGGCGACGGTGAAATCGCTGACCAAACTGGGCCGCAGCAATACCACGGCCGGGCGCAAGCAGGCGCAAATCCGGGAGCAACGACAAGACCTGGCCAACCGGCTGGACGAACTGCGTTTGCCAACGCGGATCATCCCGCATTTTCATCTACCCGCAGGGTCGGCGCGTGGGGCGGTGGTGCAGATCAACGCCGGTTGTGTCGGCTACGCGGCGCCGCTGCTGGCCGGGCTGTTTCTGCAGCTTGATCACGGTGACCGGCTGGCACTGACCGGGCGCAACGGTTGCGGTAAATCGACGCTGGCGCGTGCCTTGCTCGGTGATCCGGCGGTGTGCCGCAGCGGCGGCTGGCTGTTACCGGCAGCCGGCCAGGTGGGTTATCTGGATCAGCACTACGCTACGCTGCCCGACGGTGCGTCGGTCTGGCAGGCGTTACAGGCCGTGGTGCCAGACTGGTCAGATGCCGCGTTGCGCCAGCATCTGGCAGATTTCCTGTTTTTTGAAGCCAGCGTCATCGCCACGCCGGTGGCGCAATTGTCTGGCGGGGAACGGGCGCGGTTGGCGCTGGCGTGTATTGCGGCCCGACCACCGCAATTGCTGATTCTTGATGAGGTGACCAATAACCTGGACCTGACCGTGCGCCAGCATGTTATCGATATCCTGCAAGACTACCCCGGCGCCATGGTGTTGATCTCGCATGACGAGCACTTTCTGGCAGAGATCAGCGATCTGACCCGGCTGGATCTGGATGCGTTGCGTGTTAGCGATTGATGCCCAGGGCGGTCATCTTCTTGTACAGCGTGGCGCGGCCGATACCCAGCCGTTGCGCGGCCAGTGCGGCACGACCACCCGCGGACTTGAGCGCGTCTTCAAGCAGCCGGCGCTCAAACGCCTTCATGGCGCTTTGATAGTCCTGATCGGCCACCGCCAGCGGGGTGCGCAGGGTGCCGGCGTCAATCAGCGGAGCCAGGTCTTCCACCTGCAATTCACTGTGGTCTGACAGCATGATGGCGCGTTCGAGGACGTTTCTGAGTTCGCGTACATTACCGGGCCAGTGGTAGTGACGCAGGTATTCCACCGCAGCCGCAGAGATATGCCGCACGCCGCAGGTGAGCGCCAGACCTTCCAGGACTGCCGCACACAGCGCCGGCAGGTCTTCTACCCGGTGACGCAAGGGGGGCGTTTCAATGGTCAGCACGTTGAGCCGATAAAACAGATCGGCCCGGAACGCACCGCTTTCTACTTGTTGCGCCAGCGGGGCGGAGGTGGCGGCAATGATGCGGACATCGGCGCGGATTACCTTGTTGGCACCCAGCGGTTCAAACTCCTTGTCTTGCAGCACCCGCAGCAACTTGCTTTGCAGGGCCAGCGGCAACTCGCCCATTTCATCCAGAAACAGCGTGCCGCCGTCGGCCAGTTCAAATTTGCCGATGCGCCCTTTGCGCTCCAGCCCCGAATACGCGCCGGCCACCGCGCCAAACAGCTCGGCTTCCAGCAAGGTTTCCGGAATCGCCGCCATATTCAGGCTCACCAGCGGTTTACCGGCGCGGGCAGAGGCGGCGTGAATGGCATGCGCCAGGACTTCTTTACCGGTGCCGGTTTCGCCCAGCAACAACACCGGGGAATCCATCTGTGCCGCGCGGCGGGCACGGCGTTTGACCTCGGTCGCCGCTTCGCCGCTGCCGATAAAGCTATCGAAGGAATACTTGGGCTTGCGCGCCTGGGCCAAAGACTCTTGCGCGCTGGCCAGTTCCTCTTTCAACCGGGAGAACTTGGCCACAATGGGGGAGAGCGATTGCAACTGGTCAAACAGCGCAAAGCCAATCGCCCCCACCACCTGACCGGTTTTGTCCTTGAGCGGCAGGCGGGTCACCACCAGTGATTCCTGCCCGGCGGCTTGCATGATGTCGAGCAATTGCGGTTTGCCATGCCTGACCACGTCACGCATCTGGCTATGCGGGATCACTTCTTCCACTGGCCGGCCAATCGCACTGGCCGGGTCGGCAAAACCAAAGCGGGCGGCATAGCGGGCGTTGATCCAGACAATGCGCGCTTCATGATCGACGATCACCGTGCCTTCGCAGAAGTCTTCCATGGTGTCGAACATGCTCTGGATAGCCCATTGGCGCACGGCATCGTAGTCGGCCAGCAGGGCGGTCAGATCGAGTGGGGCAGGGGTCATTGCGGTGTGGGGGCGCTGGGGATGGGGTAGCGTACTACGGGGAGGTTCTTTTTGTCAGGGGATGAGGGTTGGCGTTGCTGGCTGGTTCTGCCGTGTAGCCCGGATGGAGCCGTCAGGCGGGAATCCGGGGTGGCGGACCTGGTTCATATTGCTGAGGTTGTTAGCGGGCGTAGGGTGGATTCGGAGCGGTAGCGACAATCCACCAGGGCTGGCTTAAAACCATAAACCGCTGTTAGCGCCTACGGCGCGGTGTTAAAAGTCTGTAGCCCGGATGGAGGCCGCAAGGCCGGGAATCCGGGGGGGGCGGTCCTGGTTCATATTGCTGAGGTTGTTAGCGCCTTTGGCGCGAGATTGAAAGGCATTTGATACCCGCGGTGGCGGGAGCACCCTACTTTCTTTGCGTCGCCAAAGAAAGTAGGCAAAGAAAGGCGCCCCCAGCCTGGCGGCCCTCCGGGCTTCCCTCAGTCGGTCGGGAGCCTGGGGTCTCCCTCCACTCCATCGGCGCTGGGCTTTAATGGGGAAGGACAATCAAAAACAACTGCAACTGCAACTGCAACTGCAACTGCAACCCCAACCCCAACCCCAACCCCAACGGCTCGCCTCCTGTGCTCTACCTTAAGCCGCAACCCCTCACCCAAACACCCTGTGCAACATCCGCACCAGCCAGCGTTCTCGCTGAAATTCGCTGACGCGCCGTAGTACGCGGGCGTAGTCCAGGATCAAGCCTGGCGTCCAGGTCATGGTGTTGCCGCGTGTCCGCAGCAGGGACAGTAGCCAGACGTTGGGATCGGTCGCCAGGATAAAAAAGCGGTACCAGGGGCGCGTGCGGCCAACGATGCCTTCCAGCGCGACATCCAGGGCGAGAGCCACGGTGGTGGAACAGTTACGGCTGGAGAGGTTGTACACCACATCGCGCCGGTAGATGTCCCAGAAGGTGCGCAGCGCTTCTTCGTTGTAGTTGCGGAACCAGATTTGCCGGTTGGGCTCGCACCAGTCCGCCACCTCAGACTCATAAGACTCCAGAAACCGGCCGGGGATGTCGTTTTCCTTGTGCGCCAGCAACATGCCGCGAAACTGGTTTTCAGAAAAACTCTCCACCCCCGGATACAGACTGATGTACAGATCCGGCGGCAATTCCAGTGAGGAATGACCGGTGGATACTTTGCCGTTGCGGTCCACGGCGGCAATGTAGCGGTCCACAATGGCGCGCCGCTGCGGGTTGGGGGTGGAACCCAATGGAGTCCAGACATGCACCATCAAGGGGTAGAAGGGCCGTTTGGCGGGCGCGGCATGGATGGGCAGTTTCTCGTACCAATACCAGTTATGCCGGCGAAAATAAGGCATGGACAAGACCGAGATGCCTTCCGGTAACTCCCGGAACTCCAGCCCCAGCCGGCACATCATGGCCCCGTAGGCCATGAGCAGAATGCCAAAGCAGACCGGGAAGGTGTGTAAATGCGCAATGGGCCAGTGCGTAAATACCTGGATCGAGACCAGCACTTCGGCCGCGCCGATCAGCATGCTGCGCTTGTAGCCGTGAAAACGGATGACGTGCGCCGAGGCCATGCGCAACATGCCGTCGATCAAAAAACCGACGCCAAAAAACACGGTGCTGGCCCAACTGTTATCGACCGGCGCACGCATGGCCAGGCCGCCCAGCGCAATCAGGGCACCGGCGCTGAGCAGCAGCACCAGCCGGTGCTTGCGCCGTACCACAGACAGATCAGACAGGCTGACGAGGCCCTCGATCACGCAAATCACGCCAAAAAGGGTGCTGACCACGATCAGCAGCCACCACGCCAGGCCCAGCACGCTGGCGATGCCGATCAGCATCAGAACGACACCGATCATGGGGAGCTTGTGCCATTCGCGGCGGAATGGATCGGCCCCGATCAGCAGGATGATGATGCGCAGCACGGCGTCTCATTGGTTGTCAGTCGTCTGCACTAATATTGTGTTTAACTTACGATTGTTGCCAGTTTTTTCTGTGTTTACTTGGGGCTGTGCGGCGGCGTTGCATGCCCGCGCCAGTGTTGGCGCGGGTTGCAGGGGCGTAGAAATTTTGTTGCGGTGCATGACGGGTAAAAGCGGCGTTTTATCCGGTAAAACGGTATTTGTTCAATGCATTGAACAAATGTCGGCAGTGTAGTTATGGCGTCATTTTGCGAAATACGGCCAGTTGCTGTGCTGGCAAGGCTACGCCGTCAGATTTAAGCTGAACATCTGCTGGCTTTGCACTGCTGTAAAGAAGCTGCCACTGGCCAGCAGGCACGGCCGCGCTGGCTGCGCGGCGGCTGTAGTTGAGCGTGACCAGCAACTGTTCTCCACCCTGCTCACGCAGCAGCACCAGCACCGGATCATCGTCATCCGAAAGAATGCGCAAGGTGCCGGTCTGCAAGGCCGGGTGCGCTTTGCGCAGGGCAATCAGTGCGCGGTAGCTCTCCAGCAAAGAGTCGGGCTGGCCGTTTTCGGCGGCGACGTTGGCGCTGGCATGGTTTTGCGCCAGTGCGCGAAAGGGTTTGGCGCTGGAGAACCCGGCATGGGCGCTGCCATCCCAGCTCATCGGCCCGCGCAGTCGCTGGTCATCCCACTGGACGGGTTCGCTGAAGGTCTGGCCGATCTCTTCGCCGTAGTACAGGAACGGGATACCTGGCAGCGTCAACAAAGTGGCTGCGGCCAGTTTTTGTGACGGGATATCCTCTCCCAACTGCTGTGCCACCCGGGCACCGGCAAAGCTGTCGTGATTGGAGAGAAAGGTACCCATGTTACCGACCGGTTTTTGCCGCAGGTACGCGGGCAGCGTCTCCATTACCCGGCCCATCTGGATGCTTTTGAGAATGGCGTTTTGCAAGCCAAAGGCAAAGGCACTGCCGGCGGAGTCACTGGCAGAAAACTCGGTGGAGAACGCGGGGGCTTCCGCTACCATATAGCGATTCCCGTAGGCGTTGAGCACGTCATGCACCTGCCGCATGATGCGGTGATTTTCCGGTTGGCCTTCCCAGGCATTGGGGCCGTTTTCGACCAGCGCGCCGACCGCGTCAAAGCGGAAACCATCGACGCCCCGGTTGAGCCAGAAACGCAGGTTATCCAGGTGGAACGCCAGCACATCCGGATTACGGAAGTTGAAGTCCGGCATGGACTGGGCAAAAGCACCGTAGTAATAACCACCGGCCTTGCCTGCGTACCATGGATCACCGCCGTAGGTTTGCCAGCCAGTCGGCTTGCTGTTTTTCCAGACATACCAGTTGCGCCACGGCGACGATGCATCGTTGTTGGCCGCCACAAACAGCGGATGGGTGTCGGCGCTGTGGTTGATGACGTAATCCAGAATCACCCCAATACCGCGTTTGTGCGCTTCGGCGATCAGCCGGTCAAAGTCGGCCAGCGTGCCGTAATCGGGCTCAATGTTGCGATAGTCAGCCACCGCGTAGCCATGATCATGATCGGCGCTGCGGTAAATGGGCAGCAACCAGATACCGGTAATACCCAGCGCCTTGAGGTAATCCAGCCTTTGCGTCAGGCCGTTCAGATCACCAATCCCGTCTCCGTTGCTGTCCTGGTAGGCGCGCACCAGGATTTCCATGAACACACCGCGCTGGGCCCATTGTGCCGGCAGGCCGCTGTCGTGGACGTGTGGAGGGACGGGGCTCAGATCGACCCCGACGGGCGGTTCGGCAGCGGGGAGGGGCTGGCCCAGCAACAGGGCCGTCAGGCCGGCAAGGCTGAAAAGAGTACGGGAGGTCATGGTTGTCCTGTTCTTGTTCACGGGTTTACGTCACTGCGATGAGAAAGGATTTGCTGCTGTTGTCTGGTTGATTCGTAGCCCGGATGGAGCCGAAGGCGGGAATCCGGGGTGGCTGACCTGGTTCATATCGTTGTTACCGTAGGGTGGATTCGGAGCGTCAGCGACAATCCACCTTTGCACCGTGGCGTGTTAGCGCCTGACGGCGCGGGTTCGAAAAGCATTTGATCCCCGGGGTGCCGGGCCCACCCTACTTTCTTTGGGGCCGCCGAGGTGCTTCGCCACCTCGGCGGCCCCCTCAGTCGGTCGGGAGCCCAAGGTCTCCCTCCACTTCTTCGGCGCTGGGCTTTAACGGGGGAGAAAAGTCAAAAGCAACCCCAACTGCAACGACAACTTCAAACCCAACTGCATTGCGCGAACTGATTTTGCTACAGCCAAGCCCACCAAAGCATATTTTCAAACCGGTTTGATTTGCCATAAGGCATGCGCCTTAAGCCAGTTCCGCAGCGGGCGCGGTTTTCGGCTACATTGGGCCGTGCATAAACACGGATAAGGGCGGTCGCATGATTACGGTGCATCACTTGAATAACTCGCGTTCGCAGCGGGTGTTGTGGTTGCTGGAAGAGTTGGGCCTGGAGTACGAGATCAAGTTCTATCAACGTGATCCGGCCACCATGCTGGCGCCGCCAGAGTTGCGGGCGGTGCATCCGCTGGGTAAATCGCCGGTGATCACGGATGGCGAGATTACCGTGGCGGAATCCGGGGCGATTGTTGAATATTTGCTGGACCAATATGGCGAAGGCTATTTGCGGCCGGCCCCGGGTACGGCAGAGCGCCGCCAGTTCACCTATTGGCTGCACTACGCGGAAGGTTCGGCCATGCCGCTATTGCTGATGAGCCTGGTGTTTGGCCGCTTGCCGGATCAGCCCATGCCCTTTTTTATCCGGCCCATTGTGCGTGGCCTTGCGGACAAGGTGCGGCGCGTGTTTCTGGGGCCGCAGCTGACAAGCCATATGGATTTTGTGGAGTCGCAACTGGCCGCCACGGGGTGGTTTGCTGGCCGCGAATTTTCCGCCGCAGATATCCAGATGAGTTTTGTGCTGGAGGCGGCCCAGGGGCGCGGGGCCGTGCAAGGCAGGCCGCATATCCAGCAGTTTCTGCAGGCCATCCATGCGCGCCCGGCTTACCAGAAAGCGGTAGAGCGTGGCGGCCCGTTTGCGGTGGCAAGCCTTGCCAGTGCTAAAGCGTAGATAGCTTGAACACATAGCAAAAACGGCTGTCTTGAACAAGCAGGAAAGGCGGCGTCAGCCTCCAGTCATGGAAGTCTTGAACGGCGGCAGGTTTCGGAATAGGCTTTGTGGTGTTTACCTTTCCTGACTGGTTTTCCTGAAAATGCAATCGAGCAAGCTCGCCGATATTGCGGCACTGATCGGTGAGAGCGAGAGTCTGACGTACTCCAACGCGGATGAATCGCTACGCCTTGCCCTGGAAGCCACCCGCCAGATCGTACCAGGCACGGATGCCTTGCTGGCGGTGCGCGCACTGCAACGGTGCGCCACCATGCAACTGATCTTTGGTCAGATGCATGAAGGCCAGGCCTCTTTGCTCAAGGCACTGACCATTGCGGAAAAGGAAGACTTCGACGCCATTCGCGGCGAGATCATGCAAGACATGGCTGCCGTGTACTACACCATTGGCGAATACGACGACGCCATAGATTACTGGTCTGATTGTCTTGATCCGGCCAATACCGAATTCACCACAGAAACCCGTGTTCACTCGCATATTGGCCTGGGCCAGATTTACTTTGCCCATGAAAATTACGAGATGGCGCTATCGCATCACCAGCGTGCGCAGCGCATGGCAGGCACCACCTTGCCAGCCGTGTTGCGCTGCCGGGTATTGATCAACGTGGCAACAGACTGTCTGCGTCTGGAACAACTGGAAGACGCAGAAGCCGCGCTGGATGAAGGTCTGGTACTGGCCATCAGCGCCGGGCAAAAAGAGTATCAGGAAGAAATCTGTGTCTACCGCGCAACGGTTGCGATGGATCGCGGTGACCTGATCACCGCCGAACAATGGCTCAACCGGGCCGAGACGATCGAACACGTTTGTCTGTGGGGTCAGAACCTGCGGTTACTGGCGCGCGGCCGGCTGCATGTGGCCAATGGCGAGTACGATGCGGCACATCAAGTCCTGTTCAAGGCGCTTGATCTGGCCGGCGAGATGGGCATCTCGCACAAGGCGTATCAAGCGCATCATCTACTGGCGCAAAGCTATACCCACCTGGGACAGTTGCCAGAGGCGGAGCACCATCACAAGCGCTACCTGGAAATCTTCAATCGCATCGTGCGGCCAGGCACCTACAGCCGTCTGCAACAACTGGAAGCGCGGATCGGCAACGACTGAAACGCCAACCGGGGCTTGATGGCAGCGCAGGGCGCGCCCATCTATACGCGGATGACCCTTTTTCGGGGCATGCGCCGTAGACGCGCATGCATCCCGCGCTATTCCGGAGCCCAGCCCATGACCCCCTTTACCTTTCACAACCCCACCCGCCTGCATTTTGGTGCTGGCCAGATCGCGCGCCTTACTGATGAAATCCCTGCGGGTAGCCGTGTGCTGCTGGTGTATGGCGGGGGCAGCATCAAGAAAAACGGCGTGTATGACCAGATCCGCACCGCGCTGGAACAGGCCGAAATCACCGAGTTTTCCGGCATTGAGCCCAATCCGGAGTTCGATACGCTGATGAAGGCGGTCACGGTGGGCCGTGAATTCAAGCCAGACTGGATCATTGCCGCCGGCGGTGGTTCGGTGTCTGACGGGGCCAAGTTTATTGCCGCCGCCATTGCGCTTGATCCAGCGCTGGACCCCTGGCTGATTGTCGGCAACCGCATCAAGCTGGAAAGCGCCGTGCCGCTGGGCGTCGTGTTGACGCTGCCGGCCACCGGCTCCGAGAGCAATCTGGCCTCGGTGGTGACGCGTTCTGCGACGCAAGACAAGCTGTCCTTCAAAAACCCGCTGGTGTTCCCGCGCTTTGCCGTGCTTGACCCCACGGTCATGGCCAGCCTGCCGCCACGCCAGCTGGGCAACGGTGTAGTAGACGCCTTTGTGCATACCACAGAGCAATATCTGACCTATCCGGCCGAAGCGCGCATTCAGGACCGATTGGCCGAAGGCATTCTGACCACGCTGGCAGAACTGGGGCCGGAGTTACTGGATGGGGTGCACGAAGAAGCGCGCGCCAACGTCATGTGGGGTGCTAACCAGGCGCTGTTTGGTCTGGTGGGCGTGGGTCAACCGCAAGACTGGGCCACGCATGCAATTGGCCACGAACTAACCGCCATTTACGGCCTGGATCACGCGCAAACCCTGGCTGTGACCTTGCCCTCTTTGCTGCGCCATTGTCTGGCAGAAAAAGAAGACAAACTGGTGCAATACGCCCGCCGCGTATGGGGTTTGAACGGAGAGGGGCGCGAGCTTGCGCTGGCCGCCATCGCGTCTACGGTGGCGTTCTTTGAACGCATGGGTGTCCCCGTCCGTTTGTCAGCTCATGGCATTGATCCGCAAGAAGCCGCCAAAAAAGTAGAGGAACAACTGATCCGCCATGGCCGTACCGCTTTGGGCGAGCACGGACGCCTGACTCCGGCAGATTGCGCTGCCATTGTCGCCGCTGCGGGGTAACGTTTTTACACGTGACCACTGGTTGCAGCGGGTCATTTTCATGCTGCGGTGCAACTGGTGTTGTCATGCTGACGTGCTAAATTCGTTCCATAGCTGGCAATGAGACCAGCGGAGATGATGCTCCGCAGACGAGCCCACGGGATGGAACTCACCATGGTGGAACTTGAAGTTGACTCGCTCCTTGAGCGGGCCAGGAAACTCGTTTCCTCACAAAGTGCTGAATCACTCTCTTTGGCCGGTCGCGCGCGCGAACTGGCCAAAAGCGCAAACTACCACCAGGGCGAAATTGCCGCGTTGGTGGTCGAAGCCAACGCGCTGCATATGTTTGGCCGCCACACAGAAGCCCACGACGCGCTCTTGACCGCCATGGAATACGGCGAGCGCTTTGGCATGGGGCAGGAGCGCGGTGAGGCCCTGCAGATGCTGGCCCGGGTGTACTACACCCGGGGCGAGTATGAGCGGTCCAGTGATTGCTGGTGCGCCTGCATTGAACTGCCGGATATCGATATCGCCCCGGAAATCCGCATCCGCGCGCACATTGGCCTTGGGCAATTGTTATTCGCGCACGAACAATATGACTCCGCCCTGGCGCATCACCGCCGCGCAGCCGTGTTGGCCGAGGAACGGGATGACGCTCAGTTGACCAGTTGCTGCCTTATCAACATTGCGGTTGATCTGATGCGGCTGGAGCTGCAAGGCGAATCCATTGCCACGCTCAAACAGGCTTTGCCGCTGGTACGGGCGGACAAGAACTACGAATACGAGGCCGAGATTTACAGCGTGCTGGGCCAGATTGACCTGGCACGCGGTGACCTGGCGCGGGCCCGCATGAGCTTGATGGTCTCGCTCAAGATCAACCGGCTGCACATCAACACGTGGGGCGAAGCTTCCAACATGTTGTGGCTGGGGCAATGCAGCCTGGCGGAGGGTGCGCTGGATTCCGCCAGTGATGAACTGGACCGGGCGCTGGAGCTGGCGCAAAGCATGGGATCGCAGCATCTGATGGCCAATACCCACTTTGCGCTGGCCGAGTTGTGCCGTTGTCACGGCCAGGGTGACGCAGCGCAGGAACACGAAAACCAGTACCGCAATCTGCGCCGGCAACTGCTGGAACACGCACGCTCGCCGCGCCTTGCCACCATGGAATTGCGGCTGGCGCCGGAGCCTTCGTAACGCCATTGCCATGCCCCGGATTTGTTGCATGCGCACATCAAACCGCCATGTTTTGCACGGTTTAGAAAAACCCTAGTAAAAATGGGACTTTAGCCTCGCGTTTTTTCGATAAAATCAACCCTCAAACGTTGATTAGAACCCGCGAGCGCCCCCATCCATGGCCGATTTGACCGCCGCCAACCTCCCTCAACAGCACGACCGTCTGCGAGAGATTCCCTACAACTACACGTCTTTTTCCGATCGTGAGATCGTGATCCGCCTTCTGGGCGAAGACGGTTGGCACACACTGGAAGAACTGCGCCGTGAGCGCGTCACGGGCCGCTCTGCCCGTATGCTGTTTGAAGTGCTGGGCGATATCTGGGCTGTTAAACGCAACCCGTATCTGGAAGACGACCTGCTGGATAACCCCAAGCGTCTGGCGATGCTGGTTGACGCCATGAAGCATCGGTTGTCCGAAATTGAAAAACGCCGCGACGGCAACGACAAAGTGGGCATTCTGGTTGCGCGTGCACGCCAGGCGGTCGATGCGTTTTCCAACGGGTTCCGGGATACCGCGGCGCTGCGCAAACGGGTGCTCAAGCGTATGTCCGGCATTACCCGCCGCGACAATATCTGTTTTGATGGTCTGGCCCGCGTGTCTCACGTGACCGACGCGACCGACTGGCGCGTTGAATATCCGTTTGTGGTGCTCAATCCGGATACCGAAGAAGAAATGGCACCGCTGGTGGCCGCCTGTATCGAAGTGGGTCTGACCATCATCCCGCGTGGCGGTGGCACTGGTTATACCGGTGGCGCGGTGCCGCTGACGCCCATGTCGGCCGTCATCAATACCGAAAAGCTGGATCGCCACAACGGCGTGGAAATGCGCCGTATTGCTGGCGTGGATCATGAAGTGGCCACCATTCAGTGCGGCGCCGGTGTCGTGACCCGCCGGGTGATGGAAGCGGCCGAAGAAAAGGGCCTGGTGTTTGCGGTTGACCCGACCTCGGCCGATGCCTCCTGTATTGGCGGTAACGTCGCCATGAACGCCGGTGGCAAGAAAGCCGTGTTGTGGGGCACCGCGCTGGACAACCTTATTAGCTGGAAAATGGTTGATCCGGACGGCAACTGGATGTTTATCGAGCGGCTGGACCACAACCTCTCCAAGATTCACGATGCCCCGTCGGCCAGCTTCAAGGTCGCCCGCTACAAGCCCGATGGCAAAACCTTGATCCGTGAAGAAGTCCTGACCATTCCGGGCAAGGATTTCCGCAAGGTAGGCCTTGGTAAGGATGTGACCGACAAATTCCTGGCCGGCCTGCCGGGTATCCAGAAAGAAGGCACGGACGGGATCATTACTTCCGCACGCTTTGTGCTGCACCGCTTGCCGGCGCATACCCGCACGGTGTGTCTGGAATTCTTTGGCGAAGTCAGCGGCGCCGTCCCGGCGATCGTGGAAATCAAGGATTACATCGACGCCCTGGAGGGCGTGCAACTGGCCGGTCTGGAGCATCTGGACTGGCGCTATGTGCGTGCGGTGGGCTATGCCACCAAGGCCAAGAGCCGTGGTCGCCCCAAGATGGTGCTGATTGCGGATATTGTTTCGGACGACGAAAACAAACTGGGTCAGGCCGCATCGCACGTGGTGACGCTGGCCAACCGGCGCTCGGGCGAGGGCTTTATTGCGGTCACAGGTGAGCAGCGCAAGAAATTCTGGCTGGACCGCGCGCGTACTGCGGCCATTGCCAAACATACCAACGCCTTCAAGATCAACGAAGACGTGGTGATTCCGCTGCCGCGCCTGGGTGAGTACTCAGACGCGATCGAGCGCATCAACATTGAACTCTCCATCCACAACAAGCTGGAACTGCTGGACGCGCTGACGGTGTTCTTCACCCGCGGTCGCCTGCCGATGGATGTGAGCGATGCCGCCGTCAGTCACGAAGAACTGATTGGTGATCGTCGTGAGTCGGCGCTGAACCAGATCGCCACCTTGCGCCAGCGCTGGCAGTGGCTGCTGGATAACCTGAACGCGCCGTTCGAGTCCTACACCGATGCCTGGCCGGATGCGCCGCTGGAACGCGCCGTCACCGCCGCCGACATGCCGCAAAGCGTCTATCACGGCCTGCGTGACTACGCCCTGCGCGTGTCCTGGCGCCGTGAGCTGCAGGGCGCGCTGGAAGCACTCTTCAGCGGTCGCACCGACAAGCCGATTCTGGAGGCGGTCAACGCCCTGCATGGTCAGGTGCTCAAGGGCCGCACCTGGGTGGCGCTGCACATGCACGCCGGCGACGGCAACGTGCACACCAACCTGCCGGTGAACTCGGACAACTACGAGATGCTGCAACGTGCGCACCACGCCGTGGCCCGCATCATGCAGGTGGCGCGTGATCTCAACGGGGTGATATCCGGTGAACACGGTATCGGCATCACCAAGTACGAATTCCTGTCGCGTGAAGAACTGGCACCGTTTGAAGCGTACAAGCAACGCGTTGACCCGAACGGGCACTTCAACAAGGGCAAGCTGTTGCCGGGCGCGGACCTGACCAATGCCTATACGCCGTCGTTCAGCTTGCTGGGTGCGGAATCGCTGATCCTGGAGCAATCGGGCATTGGCGGTATCTCCAACATGGTCAAGGACTGCCTGCGTTGCGGCAAGTGCAAGCCGGTATGTTCCACGCACGTACCGCGCGCCAATTTGCTGTACAGCCCGCGCAACAAAATCCTCGCCACCGGTCTGTTGACGGAAGCGTTCCTGTACGAAGAACAAACGCGCCGTGGCGTATCGCTGAAACACTTTGAAGAACTGGGCGATGTGGCCGACCACTGCACGGTATGCCACCGCTGCGTGAATCCCTGCCCGGTGAAGATCGACTTTGGCGATGTATCCATCGCCATGCGTAACTTCTTGCGCAACGAAGGCCAGAAGAAATTCAACCCGATGACCTCGCTGGCCATGGGCTTTCTGACCATCAAAGATCCCGCCACCATCAAGCTGGTGCGCAAGACCACCATTGAGTGGGGCGGCAAGGCGCAGCGTCTGGGTTACAAGCTGGGCAAATCGCTGGGGCTGATCCAGAACACGCTCAAGCAACCGCCGTCCACCACCGGCGGCAAGCCACCGGTGAAAACGCAGGTCATCCACTTCATCAACAAACCCATGCCGGGCAACCTGCCCAAGAAAACGGCACGGGCGCTGCTGGATGTGGAAGACGCCAACGTCGTACCGGTGATCCGTAACCCGCAATTGCAAGTGCCGGAACAGGACCGGGAAGCCGTGTTCTATTTCCCTGGCTGTGGTTCAGAGCGTCTGTTCAGCCAGGTGGGTCTGGCGACACAAGCCATGCTCTGGCACGTGGGGACCACCACGGTGCTGCCGCCAGGCTATCTCTGCTGCGGTTACCCGCAAACCTCGGCCGGGTTTGAGGACAAAGGCAACAAGATCACCACAGAGAACCGGGTGTTGTTCCACCGTGTGGCCAACACGTTGAATTACCTGGACATCAAAACGGTGATCGTGTCCTGCGGCACGTGTATGGATCAGTTGCTCAAGTATCAGTTTGAGCAGATTTTCCCCGGCTGCCGGCTGCTGGATATCCATGAATACCTGCTGGAAAAAGGCGTGAAGCTGGAAGGCGTGACCGGTACCCGCTACATGTACCACGAGCCATGCCACACCCCGATGAAGCAATACAAGGGTATCGACGTTGCCAACCAGCTTATGGGCAGCAAAGTTGATCTGAATGACCGTTGCTGCGGCGAATCGGGAACCTTCGGGACGTCGCTGCCTCATATCGCGACCCAGGTGCGCTTTCGCAAACAGGAAGAAATGGAGAAGGGCGCGGCCAAACTGCGCGCTGAATCCGGCGTAGAGGCACCGGTCAAGATTTTGACTTCTTGCCCGTCCTGCTTGCAGGGTCTGCATCGCTATGATGACGACGCCAATACGGACGCCGATTACATTGTGGTGGAAATGGCCAAATACGTGCTGGGCGAAAACTGGATGCCCGAGTACGTAGAGAAAGCCCGCACCGGAGGGATTGAGCGCGTGCTGTTGTAAGTTTGCAGCTTTTTTTGATTGCGTTCGAAATGGCAGTTGATGCGGTTTTGCAGTGCCGTTCCTGCTACCTTTTCGACCACCGGTCAGCTACAATCGCTTTCGGGGCATGACAGTATTCATGCCCCGATTGTTTATGGCGGGGGGTTGTTTATAATCCGGCGCAAACATAAGGAAATCGTGATGGATGGCGGTTGTGTTCTGTGCAATGATCATGATCAACAGGTAGTGTGGCGAGATGAGTTATGTCGGGTGATTTGGGTCAATGATCCGGACTATCCTGGCTTTTGCCGCGTCATCCTGAATCGTCATGTCGCAGAAATGACCGATTTACCAGCGCAGGAGCGAGACTGGCTCATGGAAGTGGTCTTTGCAGTGGAAAGGGAAGTGCGTGATACGCTCCACCCTGACAAGATCAACCTTGCCAGTCTTGGCAATATGGTGCCGCACGTGCATTGGCACGTGATTCCGCGCTGGCACACTGATCGGCATTTTCCAGGCTCTGTCTGGTCTGCGCCGCAAAACGAGAACCCACTTTTGCCCGTTACTGCCGACATGATCGAACGTTTGAAACAACGCCTTCAACAGCTTGCGCCATGAACCAGTCTGATTTGCTACCCGCTTATCAAGGTACGGCTGTCCCGCCGTTTACTGATGCCCGGTCGGCCAAGGCCTGGCTGCAGCTGTTACCGCTGATCAACGCCCCCGTTGCGCAAGCTGAACTGGTCGAAGCCATCAACGCACTCAACGGCAGCAATATTCCTGCCTATGAATCGTTGAAGATTCTGGAACTGTTCCGCGAAGCCGTACACCTTGTTCACCATACCCTGGCCGATCGTTATCTGGGCCGCGCCATCCCGTTTGGCAAAGACGAAATGGCGGCGTGGCACGCTGCCATTCAGCTGTGGTCGCATATGGCGCAGGCTTATGCCCGCTGCTGGCATGCCGCGCTGGAAGGTTTTGCTGACGTGCAGGAACACCTGGCGTTGCTGGCCGAGCGCAGCTTGCGCTATCAGTGCCTGATGGTGCGTGAGCACCTGCTGGCCTATCAGGTGGTGCCCGGTGACCTGTGGAAGACCATTTTCGCCTACTACCGCCTGGCGGAGTCGCGCGGTATTTCTGAGAAGCCAGCCAAAGACAGCCTGTTGAAAGCCGCAGGGGTGGCAACGCCACAAAGCGTGTTCATTCATGCGCTGTTGCTGGCAGGTGCCAGCCCGTATCACTTCACCGCCCGCCAGATTCAATGGCTGGACGAGCGTTTGCCCGCACTGGCGCCGCGTGCGCCGCTGGAACGCGAAGCGCGCGCCCTGCCGGGCCGTGGCAGCCTGCAGATCGACTTTGATGAGCCCGGTCCACCGCGGCGCACAGAGCCGCGTGCAGAAGGCCCTAACGTGCTGGAGATTGACACCTATCAACTGGCTCAGGCTTTGTCCCGTCGCATCAAGTTGCTGCGCAATGGCGAAAGCCCGGACAAGCTGGGTCTGGGTGAGCAGTTTGCCGGTAGTGTGGTGGAAACCCTGCTGGTTGAGCTGTACCGGACCTGGTGTGAGCAACTGTCGGACCGCTCTTTGCCACGCCACGCCTCCACGCGTGAGATTGAAGTGGTGTTCGGCCTGCAAAAGCAACATCACGCAGCAGGGGGCACCGGCAACTTTACCCTGCCGGAAGAACAGCTTTCGCTGGATCAGCAAGACCTGGTGCGCATGCAGCTCTTCGGGCAGTCTGCAGCGGTGGGAAGCACCGCAGCACCGCGTGAGGTGCAGACAGAGCGCTGGCAAGTGCGTAACGAATCGGCCAACGGGATGCAGTTGTCCCGACCGCTGCAGGAAGGCGCACGGATTTCGCTGCAACAACTTCTGGCCGTGAACCTGGGTGGCCGCTATTTCGTGGGCGTGATCCGCTGGCTGCAGCAAGAAGACACACACGTCGTGGTGGGTGTCCGGCTGATGCCGGGCGCACCCCAGGCCGCCGCAGTCCGCCCGGTCGATATGGTGAATGCGGGCCGCCGGAGCTGGACGGAATGTCTGTGGTTACCGGCAGCGCCCAGCCTCAAAGCACACCCGGCATTGTTGTTGCCGGTGGGCTGGTTCCGTCCGGGCCGCCTCGTGGAGTGGTGGGACGGTCAGGCTACCCGCAAAATCCGGCTGGAATCCGTGGTGGAACGCGGGGTGGACTTTGAGCGCGTGCAATACGCCATTTCTGCGCCCCGCTGATCAGCCATTGGGCGCATTGCGTAGTCCATCAAAAAGGGCATCCATCCGGATGCCCTTTTTGTTTGCTGCAGCGGCCATTTTGGGTGCTGATTTGTTGTCTTGGGCCTGACGCGAATATTCCCGTTCTGATTCAGACGGGCGGTGCAATGCCGGGCGCTCCAGGGTCTAAAGTGATACAAACCGGGACACAGGAGGCAGGCATGGCGACCCAGTTGTTATCGTTGGGGCTGATCGGTATCCGGCTATATGACCGGATTCTGACTTCAGCTGCCATCTACCCCGGCGAGTTGGCTGATCATATTGTGGATGAGATCAATATGTATCTGTTGCGCGCCAATGAACGCGAAAAAGTACTGCTGTTTCATCTGGCTTGTGAGGTCCATGAATCACTGGATGATATCTACGCCCGCGTGGATGACCTGGAAACCCGACAAAGCATTGCATTGTTGATGGACGTGTTGATCCAGCGCGCCCGGGAACTGGCCCGGCATCACTAATCACAGGGTGTGTCGGCAGCCAGCCAGCGCTGCCAGCACCGATCGGCTTCTGCCTCATCGACTCCGGAACGCGCGTGATGCAGGCCGTGCAGACGACCTGTCTCATCCAGTTGTTGCGCGCTGCAATGCGGATACCCCGCTACGCGCAATCCTGGATCAATCCCCATGAACAATGCGGTGCACGACACGCCCAGGCCGGCGGCCAGATGGATGGCTGCGCTGTCCACGCTGACGATGCGGCGTGCGCCGGCAATGGCAGCCATAAAGTGCGGCAGACTGGCCGACCACCGCGACAGGTCATGCCAGCGTGGCGTGTTTTGTGGGGCAAACCCGGCCAGTTGTCCCGTGTGGGTGCCCAGCCATTGCGTACTCCACGCCTCACGGATGGGCTCGGGCATGCTGCGCAGACCAGTGCTGGCCTGATGGCACAACAAGGTATAGCCGGGCTGGAGTGTTGCGGGCAAGGGTGGGAGGGGCACCGCCTTGAGCCAATGGTTTTCCTTCGCCACGTTGTCCAGTTGCCCTGGATTGAGCCCCAGACTGCTGGCGAAGAAATCATGCATGGGGAGCTGGTTGAAGGCCGGCCGATACATGAAGTCAGCCAGATCAATCCAGACTTCCGCTGGCGTCATGGCAAGGCGCGCGAGTGGCAACGGCAAGGATTCGACGGATATAAAGTGGCCGGCCAGTGTGTAAATCTCCCGCACGTGGGCGGGCAGGTGCGGTGACACATACACGGTAATCTTGAGTTGTGGATGCTGGCGGGAGAGCTGTTCCAGCGCCGCCAGACCGACAATGGCATCGCCCAGCGCCACCCCACAACCGTTGATGACATGGAGTTGCTCAATGCGGCTGTAATCAAGCACAAACGGCGTGAAGGCGGCATTCAGGATCGCGGCATGATCAGAGAGCGGGGTGAAGCGCGCCGCATCAGTCTTTAGCAAAGGCAGGTCATACGGCAGCCAGATCAGGCCATCATCACTGACGATGGCCTGCTGGCTTGATACTGCCGGGATGTCAGCCATGTTTCCTGGGAGCGGCCGAGCCGTAGTTTCCTGGCTCCAGGTTCAGATAGCCGACAAATTGGCCGTCTTTGCGAGTGAAGGCGACCATGCGCTCTTCAAAGGGCCCCTTGAGCGGGAACAAGGCCAGGTCGGGTAGCGCGATCTGATGCGCTTTGACAAATTCATCCACGATACTTTGCCGATCTGCCGGCAACTTGGCCGGTAGCGCCAGTGCCGCAGGGACGATTTGCGCCCAATGTGCCGTCACCGGCTCAAGGCGCGAGGTGAATTCAGCCGGGAAACCGCTGCTGGTCATCTCGGTGATAAACATCATCGCACCTTCCTCGCCATCCTTGGGCGGTCTGACTGCCAGTAACGGCGGTTGCACTGCTGCTTGGCCGTGCAGTTGCTCGATATGGGCGCGCAGTGCAGGGTCCAGCTTCAGATCGCTGACGCGAACCGTCTGGAATCCGCGATCCAGAAACGCACTGATATAGGGGCGTTGGGCGTAGAGCGTGACGATACCGTAAGCCAGCGCACCGATCTGTACCAGCGCAATCATGGAAAAATCAAAACGCAGGGCGCGCCGGCTTTTACCAGCGGCAAAAACCAGGGCAGTCAGTAAGGGACCAAGAATAATATCCACGCCAGCGGTGATCCGCAGGCCCTGAAACAGGCCATTGATCTCGTAATATGGCCAAGGATAAAAGAAGTGAAGAAACAGCCCGATGATCAGGCTGAAAATAATAAGGCTGATCAGTAGATGCACGCCCGCAGCTTTTAGTCTTCTGAGCATTGATCCGCTACTCCGTTGTTCGATTCTGGTAAAACGTTAACGAAGCTTACAGTAGCTGGTTTACGAGATGAATACCTGGCAGCCCTCAGTTCGCCTGTCTGCGACAACTGGCTTGGTCAAAACAAAAAACGGCGCCCGCAGGCGCCGTTTTTTCTGGAGGGACAAGCCCTGATCAATCTGCCACGAGGCTGTCACCGGACACACGCACGCGCTGGCCGGTCGAGAACGCCGGTTGCTGCTGCTTGTAGGTGAAGGTGCGGGTGCTGCCGTCATCCATTTGCACATGAACTTGATAGTCGGTTTCGCTACGGACGTGCTTTTCAACCGAGTTACCGGCAACAGCACCACCCACGGCACCGACCACTGTGGCAAGGGTACGACCGCGGCCATTACCCACCTGGTTGCCCAGCAAACCACCCACCAGACCGCCAGCCACGGCACCACCGCCGGACGACTGACCTTCTTGCTTGATGGCCTGGACGCTGGTCACCTGACCGCATACCGCACAAACCTGCTTGGCTGGCTCTTGCGGCTGGTTGGAAGCGTATTCCTCGCCCTTGTTGTGAGAGGTAGCACGCTGGCTGCCGCTGTGCTTGGGCTTGGCGGCAGCGACCGGTGCGGGCGCTACGGTTGGCGCTGGTGTTGCCACGGCAACTTGTGCGGGCACAGAAGCGGGTACGGACGCGACTGCAACCGCAGCCGGTACGCTGGCGGCGATCTCGGCGGCGTCGGTCTTGCTGCCACCGATCCAGCCGGCCATGTGAGCGACGGCGACGCCGCAAGCCAGGATGACGGCACCGGCGGCGGCCATGATTACGGGATGAAGTTTCTGGTCGGACATTGCATTTCTCCTTGAGATGCCCTGGGCTTTTATGCCTTCGTTTTAGGTGAGCGGATTCTAACGCTCCTGCCTCACCTTACATAGTGAGGTTCTGCACAGTCCGGGCGGGACTATTACCTGGTCGTGTGACAGCTATCCCTTTGTTTCATGGGCGCTATCTGCATAAGACCGGAAGGGCGTACCAAAGTGCCGCCAGGCTGTTCGACGAACGGTGCCGATGTGGCCTGAATCACCAGACTAGTTTAAAAAGCGCGAGTCCGATGGGCCGCTGTCGTTTTTTGGCGGGGCCAGTTGATGCGATTGGCGCGCCAGCAAGAGCGTCTATGCCTACAATGCAGCCAACTGGTTTTCATTTGAGCGACACGGCCTCTATGACCGATATGGAACAAAAGAAAGAATTCCGTCAAACCTGGGTGGAGCCCGCGGTGGCCACCTGCGCAGTCATAGGTTTGATGTTGATGTCCTACCAGATACTGGCGCCATTTCTGGCGGCGTTGATCTGGGCGGGGATTCTGGTCTACGCCACCTGGCAGCCCTACATGCTGATGGTGCGCTTATGCCGTGGCAACCGCCTGTTACCCGCAACGGTCATGCTGGTGGTGTTCACGTTTGTGATTGTCGCGCCAATGCTGGTGGCCGGGGTGGAACTCTCTGCCAATGTTGACCAGATTTCCGACTGGTTGCATGACCATGTCCAGGCTGGGCTGCCTACATTGCCGGCCTGGATCGTGCATATCCCTTGGGTCGGGCCACATCTGGATACCTTCTGGCACGGCATCGCCTCGGGTGATCCTGAAGTCATGGCACGCGTGCGCGAGTGGAGCCGGCCGCTGGGCGGGTTTTTGCTGAAGATGGGCGCAGCCGTGGGCAGCGGTGTGCTGCTGCTGTTTCTGAGCATGGCGTTTTCCTTCTTCTTTTATATCAGCGGGCATGAGCTGATCCACTGGCTGATGGTCATTCTGCGGCGCATTGGCGGCCAGCGCGGGCAGGAGCTGATGCTGATCGCCGGGGGGACGGTGCGCGGGGTGGTGTACGGCTTTATTGGCACCGCGCTGGTACAAGGGGCGCTGGCCTGGTTTGGTTATTTGATCGCGGGTGTGCCCAATGCCGCCGCGTTTGGCCTCATCTCCTGCTTTTTGTCATTGATTCCGGGCGGCCCCAGCCTGCTGGGCCTGCCGGTCGCTTTGTGGCTGTATCACGATGGCAGCACGGGCTGGGCCATCTTCCTGGCTGTGTGGATGGTGGGTGTCGTCAGCATGGCGGATAACGTGGTCAAGCCGCTCTTGATTGGTAAGGAAAGCAATCTGCCGTTTGTGCTGATCCTGATTGGCGTGGTCGGCGGGGCCATGGCCTGGGGCGTGTTGGGCGTGTTTCTTGGCCCAACCCTGCTGGCGGTGAGCTACACGCTGTTGCACAACTGGGCCAGGTTTGACCTCGCGGACGTCACCGGCACGCCGCCGGCACAACCCAAAGAGCCGCAGTCCGATAAAGCGGCAGACGCCGCGATCGAACAGGCTTCCCCCGCCGTGCCCTTGCCGCAAGAAGGCAAATCATAGGGAGGGCGTTCCGCCCTCTGCGACTTTGGTTTTGAGCCAGTCGACAAAAGTGTGAACGGCCGGACGCCACGGTGGTGCGTCCGGTGTCACGATCCAGTATGCGCCGGGCATCCGGACGCGCAGATCAAACAGTTGCACCAGGGTGCCGGCCGCCAGCTCCGGCTGGATCAATGAAGCCCGTGCCAGGCCCACGCCCTGTCCTTGGGCCGCAGCTTGCACCAGCAGCGCAGAGTCGTTGAAGACCATGCTGCCCAGTGTCGGCGCGCCGGTGATCCCCGCTGCGGCAAACCAGCGTTCCCACGGTTCGGTATCAGAGCGCAACAGCACTCGCCCCAGCAAATCTGCGGGCGTCATTGGCAGCCCGCCGGGCAGGTTGGGGCTGGCGACCACGACAAACTCATCGTCCATCAGGTGCTCCAGATGCACGCTAGGCCATTTGCCCTCACCCACGCGAATGCCAAGGTCGATCTCTTCGGCCACGAGGTTTTCCGGCGTTTTGGTCGAGCGTATCCACAGCTCCACATCCGGGTATTTGCTGATGAACTCACCCAGGCGCGGGGTGAGCCATTTGGCAGCAAAAGAGGGCAAACAGGTAATCACCAACCGGGGCCGTTGCTGTTCTTGGGCAATGGCGGCGATTTCACCCGCAATATCGTTGAATGCACCGTTGAGAATATTCGCCAGCCGCTGACCCGGTGTGGTCAGCGTGACACCCCGGCCATTGCGTGAAAACAGCCGGAAACCGAGTTGGGATTCCAGCGTTTTGATCTGGTGGCTGATCGCGCCGTGCGTGACAAACAGCTCGTCTGCCGCACGCGCCAGATTGCCCAGCCGGGCGGCCGCTTCAAACGCGCGCAGGGCAGACAGTGAGGGCAGTCGGCCTGGTGGTTTTAATGGTGAATCCAATTCAAGTATCCACGCAAAAACAATCGATTGTCCGGAACCGGTGAACGCGGAAAAATCCTTCTTGTGGCAGATGCTAACGCGCTTTGCACCAGACCTGAAGAAGGATTGTCATCATGAAGCCAGCTCACGCATTGCCACTTCGCTTATACAACGCGCAATTACTTTGTATTCGTGATCGTAGTGTGCGCATTGCCGGCGGCAAAGCGTGGCTGACAGATGCCAGGGGCAAAGACCTGATTTTAGGTGCCGGAGACTGCTATCGGGTGGACGGCCTTGCGGTGATTGAGGCCATCGGCGCCACCGATCTGGTGTTTGACGGCGTAGTGGCTGCAACCGACACCCCCATTCTGATTGTGAGCTGAGGACGAGGATATGAACGAACAAATCGCGCACTATGAACGCAAACTGCAATTTGAAATCGACGCTGCCGACCTGATGCATCTGCTGGGGGCGGGTCACCGCCTCGTGGTGGTGGATGCCCGCAAGCCGGAGGCGTTCTTGCAGGAACATATCCCGGGGGCCATCAACCTGCCACACCGTGCCATGAGCGAAACCACTACCGCGCAACTGCCACGAGATGTGCTGTACGTGACCTATTGCGATGGCATTGGCTGCAATGCTTCGACCAAGGGGGCGCTGAACCTGGCACGGTCAGGTTTTCAGGTGAAAGAATTGCTGGGTGGGCTGGACTGGTTCAAGCGGGACGGCTACACCACGGAAGGGGTAAGCGGCACTGCACCGGACAAGGTTGCCTGTGCATGTTGATTTGCCCGTCAGGCTGGCTCTTTCCATGCTGGAAAGGGTCGGCCTGGTAATTTGACATTATCCTCACTGATACCAGAACTTTTGATTTTGAGCCGGACCTATCCTGAAGACTCACCAAACCACAGGAGCCCGCCTCAATGTCCATTGCCCCACTTCGGTATGGTGTACTGGCGCTCACCCTGAGCGGCCTCGTTGCCGTAGCGCATGCAGATGAGCGCCATCATCACGGCAAACCGCCGCAGGCCAGTACCAAGCCGGCCCCGCGGCCACCGCATACCCGTCCACCGGGGCATATTCATCGTCCGCCTCCGCCCCAGGCGCATCGCCCGCCGCCTTACTGGCACAGCCGGGATCAATGGCGTCGTGCGCATAGCCGTCACCTGCATGGCCGCTACTTTGATGACTGGCATCGCAGCTATTACTACCATCCGGGCCAGTGGGTCTGGTATCAAGGGCGGGTGTGGGAGCCGCGCCGACCCTTGTTGTCCACGGAAATTGGCCTGACCCCGTTGCAATCACCAGGGCTATGGCTGGATATCACCGCCCGTATTCCGCTCAACTGAGGGGCTGGCCGGGCCTGGGTGGCAATAACACCGGCCGGACTGTTGAGCACCTCACATCCTTGCGTAATTGAAGTGGCGTAAAAACGAGATGGTGCGCAAGCACCCAGGACAATAAAGGAGAAACAATATGAACAGGAAAGTGCTGATTGGGCTGGCTGCTGCAGCCAGCTTGCTGATGGGTTCTGCCGCCATGGCGGATGATGATCACCACGATCATGGTCAGGACCATCCACCGCAACACGTCGATGATCACGGCCATCATGATGACCATGCGCATCGTCCACCGCCGCCGCCATCCCAGCGCCACTGGGCCTCACGCGATGATTGGCGCCGTGCCCATGCAGGCCATCTGAAGGGGCGTTACTTTGATGACTGGCGAACCGGTTACCGTTATCAGCCAGGTCAGTATGTCTGGTATGACGGCCGCGCCTGGGAGCCGGCACGGCCATTGACTGAAACCGAAGTGCGCATGGCCCCGACACCGGGTTTGTGGGTAGATATTACGGCCAGTTTCCCGCTGAACTGACAGCAACAACGGGACACTCCTCCCAAAAAAACGGCAGCGTGAGGCTGCCGTTTTTTTATGGCGGCAGGCAGAGAGGGGTGAGATGGGGCGCCAATCATGACAAGAATCGAAATGACAGATACAAATCAGTGACGCTGCTGTCGTGTCTCGTAACGATCGGTACAAATTGTTAACTTGCTAACAGAAGTGCCAGACAAAGCCGGGCAGGATGCGTTCATGGACAAAACAGACAACGGAGATACATCCATGAAGCCCCGCACCCGTACATTGACGAATACATTGCTGGCGTTGCTGATGGCAGGCAGCGTTGGCGCCGCCCTGGCCCATGATCACGATGATGATCATTGGCATGATGATCACCACGATCATGGCCGCCACGAAGGCTGGTACAAGGACGACCATCGTGGTCCGCCCCCGCGTTATCACGATGACCCGCGCTGGCATGATCGTGGTCGCTGGGATCGCTGGTCTGAAAGCCGTCATCACCACTTTGTGGACTGGCGTCCGGGTTATGTCTACCAGCCAGGCCAGTGGGTCTGGTACCAGGGCCGTGCTTATCAGGCCCGCGTGCCGGTGGTTGCCGCCAACGTGGCTGTGCCGATCGCCCAACCGGGCGCCTGGCTGGATATCTCGGCCAGTATTCCGCTGAATTAAGCCAGGTTTAGCCAGGCAAACAAAAAGCCCGCCGGAGTCATCCGGGCGGGCTTTTTCATGGGCGCTTGCACTGCAATCAGGCCAGTTTGGCCAGTTGTGCAGTCAATTGCGCCAGTTTGCCTTCCAGTTCAGCGATCTGGGCGCGGTCTTTTTCCACCAGATGGGCCGGGGCCTTGTCGACATAGCCTGGCTTTTCCAGTTTGGATTTCACGCGCTCCACACCTTCTGCGGTCTTGGCGATTTCTTTTTGCAGGCGCGCAGTTTCGGCGGCCTTGTCGATCTCGACCTTGAGCATCAGACGCGTAGTGCCGGCGACAGCAACCGGTGCGTCATCTTCCGGCAGACGGGCGACGACGTTGACTTCGGTCAGCTTGCACAGCGGGACCAGATACGGGCCAAACTTGGCCAGGCTGGCATCGCCTTCCAGGAACAAGGGTGCCTTCTGGGCCGGAGACAAACCCATCTCGCCGCGCAGGTTCCGGGCAGCAAAAGCCAGCGCCTTGAGTTCTTCGACTTCTGCGGTGGCGGCGGCATCCAGTTTTGTTTCATCCGCAATCGGCCATGCAGCAACCATGATGGAGTCCGTATTCTTGCGGCCAGCCAGCGGCGCTACGGTTTGCCACAGTTCTTCTGTGATGAACGGCATGATTGGGTGCGCCAGACGCAGGATCACTTCCAGTACGCGGATCAGCGTGCGGCGCGTGGCACGTTGCTGGGCTTCGGTACCGTTCTGCACGGATACCTTGGCCAGTTCAATGTACCAGTCGCAATACTCGTTCCAGACGAACTCATAAATGGCTTGTGCGCCCAGGTCAAAACGCAGGGTGTCGAGCGCCAGGGTGACGTTCTTTTCTGCCTCTTGCAGCTTGCTGATGATCCAGCGGTCGGCAAAGCCGAAGTCCAGTTCTGCGTTGTCTTCCAGCCCGCAATCCTTGCCTTCGACATTCATCAGCACAAAGCGGGTGGCGTTCCACAGCTTGTTGCAGAAGTTGCGGTAACCCTCGCAGCGCTTCTGGTCAAAGTTGATGGAGCGGCCCAGGCTGGCCAGGCTGGCAAAGGTAAAGCGCAATGCGTCTACACCATAGGCCGGAATGCCGTTGGGGAATTCTTTCTCGGTCTTGGCGGCCACTTGTGGGGCTTTTTCCGGACGGCGCAGGCCGGTCGTGCGTTTTTCCAGCAGCGGTGCCAGCGCAATGCCGTCAATCAAGTCGACCGGATCGAGCACGTTGCCTTCGGACTTGGACATCTTCTTGCCTTCGCCGTCGCGCACCAGACCATGCACGTACACCTGCTTGAACGGCACTTTGCCGGTCAGGTGAGTGCTGAACATGATCATCCGGGCGACCCAGAAGAAGATGATGTCATAGCCCGTCACCAGCACGGACGAAGGCATGAACGCCTTCAGTTCGGCGGTTTCGTTGGGCCAGCCCAAGGAGGAGAACGGCACAAGGCCAGAGCTGAACCAGGTATCCAGCACGTCGTTATCGCGCGTCAGCGGCTTGCCGCCAGACTTTTGCAGCGCTTCGGCTTCGGTACGGGCCACGTACACCTTGCCGTCGGCATCGTACCAGGCGGGGATTTGATGCCCCCACCACAGCTGGCGGCTGATACACCAGTCTTCAATGTTCTTCAGCCACGCTTGATAGGTGTTCACCCAGTCACCGGGCACAAATTGCACTTCGCCGTTGTCGACCACATCCAGTGCTTTTTGGGTGATGCTCTTGCCGGTGGTGGCGTCCGGCTTGCTCATCGCCACAAACCACTGATCGGTGAGCATGGGTTCAATGACCGTGCCGGTACGATCACCGCGCGGCACCATCAGCTTGTGTTTCTTTACCTCAACCAGGAAACCTTGCGCATCCAGATCCGCAACCACCTGCTTGCGGGCGGCAAAGCGCTCCATGCCCTGATAGGTCGCTGGCGCGGCATCGTTGATTTTGGCATCCAGCGTCAGGATGGAAATCTGCGGCAGGTTGTGGCGCTGGCCCACGGCATAGTCGTTGAAGTCGTGCGCCGGGGTGACCTTGACCACGCCGGTGCCGAATTCCTTGTCCACATAATCATCAGCAATGATCGGCAGTTCGCGATCGCACAGTGGCAACTTCACCGTCTTGCCAATCAGGTGCTGGTAACGCTCGTCCTCCGGGTGAACCATGACGGCGACGTCGCCCAGCATGGTTTCCGGACGGGTGGTGGCCACGGTCAGATGAGTCAGACCCGTTTTGGTATCGGCCTCCACCAGCGGATAGCGGATGTGCCACAGATGGCCGTCTTCTTCTTCCGACACCACTTCCAGGTTCGATACAGCGGTGCCCAGCACCGGGTCCCAGTTCACCAGGCGCTTGCCGCGGTAGATGAGGCCTTCTTCAAACAAGCGCACGAACACTTCGGTGACCACGGAGGACATCTTGTCGTCCATGGTGAAGTACTCACGACCCCAGTCCACCGAGGCACCCATACGGCGCATCTGGCCGGTAATGATGTCGCCGGATTGCTTCTTCCATTCCCACACTTTCTCGATAAAGGCCGGGCGGCCCATATCGTGGCGCGATACGCCCTGGGCATCCAGTTGGCGCTCGACCACGATCTGTGTCGCGATACCCGCATGGTCCGTGCCCGGCAGCCACAGCGTGTTGTCACCCTTCATGCGGTGATAACGCGTCAGGCCATCCATGATGGTCTGATTGAAAGCGTGGCCCATATGCAGCGTGCCTGTCACATTGGGCGGCGGCAACTGGATACAGAACGAGGGGGCGTTCACATCCATGCTGGGTGAAAAATAGTTGGCGGATTCCCAGCGCGGGTACCAGCTGGCCTCAATGGCGGCCGGCTCAAAGCTCTTGGCCAGTTGTTCGAGTGCAGTGCTCATGGGGGAAGGAACCAGGGTTGCGATGCAAAACCGGGAATTATACTTGTTTTGGTGGGAAACCAGTTGCCACGTTGGCGGATTGCTTCCTGGCTGGCGCGGTCGCCAACTCGTCATTCCTGCGAAAGCAGGAATCCAGGATGGCCGCCGCAGGTGGCCTTTGCCATGCTGGCCGTAGGGTGGATTCGGAGCGATAGCGACAATCCACCATTGCAAGGTGGGTTAGCGCCTGGCAGCGCGGGCTTGAAAGGCATTTGATACCGGCACTCCGGGTATGCAAACCCCGTGCCGTCAGGCGCCAACATGGTGTTCAAGGTTTTCAGCAAGTAGGGTGGATTCGGAGCGATAGCGACAATCCACCATTGCAAGGTGGGTTAGCGCCTGGCGGCGCGGGTTTGAAATGCATTTGATACCGGCGGTGGCCGGAGCACGTCCCTTTCTTTGTGTCGCCAAAGAAAGGAACCAAAGAAAGGCGACCCCATCCCTGCGGCCCTCCGGGCTTCCCTCGGTCAGTCGGGAGCCTGAGGTCTCCCTCCCTTCTTCGGCGCTGGGCTTTGACGGGGGGAGAAAGTCAAATGCAACTTCAACCTCCACGGCAACTTCAACACCAACTTCCACGGTAAATTGACCCGGTCGGAAGAAGTCCGACGCAATTTTGGGAAACATCGTCCTTGGTTCTGGCAGGAAATGTCCCACAATAGAACCTGTTGCAACGCATCCAGGAGAAATAATCATGTCCGTACAGGCTAACGAAGAACAATTGATCGACGATTTGCAAACCGTGCTGACCGATACCGAGAGTCTTTTGCGCGACGCGGTAGGCGAAAGCGGCGACAAGGCACGTGAATTGCGTACCCGTATTCTGGAGAACCTGCAGGCCGCCAAAGCCAAGCTGGGTGAAACCGAGCGTTTGATCGCGGGTAAAGCCAAAGAAGCGGCCAAGGCCACCGATGAGTATGTCCACGATCACCCATGGCAATCCATTGGCGTGGCCGCAGGCATCGGCTTTTTGCTGGGCATGCTGGTTTCGCGTCGTTAATCCGGCTGGGGTGGCATGAGCGAAGAACACGAATCCGCAAGCCCTCCGCATCATGGGCTGGCCCAGCGACTGGCATCCAACCTCGTCGGGCTGGCCCACAATCATTTGTCACTGCTTGGGCTGGAGCTGGAAGAAGAGCGCGAGCGCTTGCTGGCCGTCGTTATCCTGGCGCTGGTCGGCGCTGGCGTGCTCTGGCTGGGCCTGGGCGTGCTGTCCGTGGCCGTAGTGTGGTGGGTGAGCGAGCCTTATCGCTGGATTGCGCTATTGATTGTGGCGCTGATTTATCTGCTTGGCGGCGCCCTGTGCCTGTGGGGCGCGTGGCGAACCATACTGCGTGCGCCGCAACCCTTTGCCGCTACGCTGGAACAGTTGCGTAAAGATCGGGAGCAATTGCTGCCATGAGTCAACTCACGCGCCGCGAATTGCGGGAGCTCAGAAAAGTGACCCTGCAACTGCAGGCTGATGCGTTTCGCCTGCAACTGGCGGAAGACTGGGGGCGTTTGCGTTCGCCCTTCAATAAAGGGAGTGCCGCGCGGGGTATCTTGCGCGCCTTTACCGGACCCGCCGGTTTTGCGGATATTGCCACGGTGCTGCTGGCCCGTGGTCGGCTGAACTGGATTGCCAAAGTGTTGCCCATGGCGTTAACAGGTTGGCGGATTGCCAAGGTGTTGCGCAAATGGCTGCACCGCTAGGTCCGTATTTCTGATAAAAAAACCGCCCTGGTCAGACCCAGGGTGGTTTTTTTTGGAAGGCGATCTGATCTTCGTCTGATCTTCAAGACTCGTGCGAGTGGTCTGGCGTGGTCAAACCACGCGCTTGCAGTTCTTCCCGCACCAGTTTGTCGATTCGCGGTGCCAGACGTGCCTCCAGCGCCGCGCCGACCTGATCAATGAGCTGGGTCAGCGCTTCGCCATAGATGGTTTGCATCATGTGGGCAAAGTGACGACGGGTGAGCTGTTCAACTTCAGTCGAAATATCCACCGCCAGATGCGCTGCAACGCTCGCGGTCATTTCAATGATGGCGTCTTCACTCAGCAACGCCACAGGTGCCGGCTTGGCAGGCTCGGGCGCAACTTCAGACAGCACGGGCTCGGGGGCTTCAACCGCTAGCCCGCCAGGGCCGGCGAGCAAGGATATTTCTGTGACCGAGTTACCGATGTGCTCATGCAGCCCTGGGGCTGGCGCTTCTTCAATGACGTCTTCCTCACGGAATTCGTCCAGATCAAGTTCCAGCGGCGGTTCATCTGTGCTGTGCAAGTCCAGCGTGATGGCGTGTTCGAGTGTTTCTTCCGGAATGGCAGCGGGCGCGGCGGCAAACACCGGGCCGGGTTCTGACTGGGCTGCGGGCGTATCAATGGCAACGGCTGTTTCTGCGACAGCTTCTGCCTGCGATTCAACAAAACCCATGCTGGCCGATGCGGCCAGCGTTTCCGCATCTACGGCGGCGTCTGGCTGATCAGACCACCACGGCGACACGGTTGACCAGTCCGGCGCGTCATCAGTGACCTCCAGCGCAGTGACGGCGATGTCTTCAACCGGGCCGCTCTCAACGGCGTCTGCGGCAGCGGCCACATACAAATGGTAAGGATCTTCGGTTTCTTCCCAATGCAGTGTGGGAACGTCCTGGTCTGCCTGTGGCGCGGGCTCGCCGCTTTCCAGTTCCGGGATTTCATCGGCGGCATGCGCCAGTTCCAGCGCTGCGCTTTCGCTGTCCATGCCAGGGACGGTGGTGACCGGGTGCGGCGCAGCGTCTGTTGCCGGCGCGGCTTCTTCCCCCAACGGTTCTATGGTCAGCTCGTGCGATGGGCCAAACGGCGCGCGCTCGCGCAGCAGGGACTCCAGGTCCAGCAGCGGCAGGTCCAGAAATTCTGCGGTTTGCTTGTGGCTCTGCGGCTCTGCCACCGGCATGGGAGAGGGGGGCGCGGGGGGTGGTGGCGCAAGAAACTCGTGCGGATCAAACATCAGTGATCCGGCGGGCGCAGTGCTGGCCATCTCGGTCAACACCGGGATAGGGCCTTCTTCCTCCGCAACATCGGTCAGTACGGGCAGGACTTCATTGTCCTTGTGCCCGGGGCCACGATGTCGTGCCAGAAGAGCGTCCATTTTGGTGAACAGCGGGCTGAGGCTTTTTTCGTCTTCCTGGCTCACGCCGCGTCTCCGCTCGTGCGCTGGCGGGCCAGCTCAAGCATGTCAATGGCAACGGGTTTGAAACCCCGCGCCTGCCAGCCGCGCCAGCGTTCCCGGGCGGCCAGTCGTTGTTCTTCGTCCTGCGGGACGATTTCGATAATCCGGTCGTGCTCGGCCATCTCGGCAATCACTTCACCCGTCCAGTTGAACAGTACCTGGCGTGGTGGTAACAGATCGGCACGGCAATCGAGTATCACCGGGGTTTGCGCTGCGATTTCGTCCGCAGCGCGACAGTGCGGCACGAAGCCGGTGTGTGGCGTATCCCACAACAGGCGGTCCAGCCGCGCAACCTCGGCCTCGCTGGCAGCGAGGACCGAGACTGCGCGTTGTTGGGCCACGGCCTTGCCCACAAGCTGGACTAATGCCTGCTCGCGGTTTTTCACATTGAAATAAAAAGTGACTTCGGCCATGTCTCAATCGGGTTCTGGATCAACCGGCTAGTGTACCGCAACTGCGGCTTATTTCTTTTTGGCGGCTTTGGCGGCGCGCTGGCTCAAAAATTCCACCAGCAGCGGCACCGGACGACCGGTCGCACCCTTGGCTGCGCCAGACTTCCATGCGGTACCGGCAATGTCCATGTGTGCCCAGTTGGTGTCTTTCACAAAGCGCGACAGGAATACAGCGGCGGTGATAGAACCACCTGGACGGCCACCAATATTGGCCATATCGGCAAAGTTGGACTTCAACTGTTCCTGATAGTCATCCCACAGCGGCATGCGCCAGGCTTTGTCACCGGTGGTGCCAGCGGCATCCAGCAATTGCTCGGCCAGTTTTTCATCATTGGCATACAGGCCCGTGGCGATATGACCCAGCGCGATCACGCAAGCGCCGGTCAGCGTGGCGATGTCGATGATGGTTTCCGGCTCGAAGCGGGCCGCGTAGGTCAGCGCATCACACAGAATCAAACGGCCTTCGGCATCGGTGTTCAGCACTTCAACGGTTTGACCGGACATGGTGGTCAGAATATCGCCCGGTTTGTAGGCATTGCCCGCCGGCATGTTTTCGCAGGTGGCAATCACACCCACCACATTGATCGGCAGCTTGAGCGCGGTCAGGGCCTTGAAGACGCCCAGCACGGTGGCTGCACCGCACATGTCGTACTTCATTTCGTCCATGGAATCGCCCGGCTTGAGCGAGATACCGCCAGAGTCAAAGGTGATGCCCTTGCCCACCAGAACAACCGGCTTGCCCTTGCCACCCTTGTATTCCAGGGTAATCAGCTTGGGCGGCTCGACCGAACCCTTGGCAACCGCCAGGAAAGAACCCATGCCGAGCTTTTCCATGTCGGCGGCTTCCAGCACATCGACCTTGATTTTGGCACTCTTGCCCAATGCAACGGCTTGCTCGGCCAGATAGGTAGGGGTGCAGACGTTGCCTGGGGCATTGCCCAGATCACGTGTGAAATTCACACCGTGACCAATCGCCAGACCCTGGTTCAGGCCGGCCTGAGCGTCTTCCAGATCGCCTTTTTTGCTGACGGCAATACTCACACCTGTGAGCGCGCTGACAGATTCCGGCTTCGATTTGAACTGGTCAAAACGGTAGCCTTCAAACACCGCTGCCTGGGCGATGACAGCCGCAGCAGTCTGGATATCCAGCGCCTTGCCCACAGCCAGCAGCAGGTGGTTACCCGCACTGGCACCCTTGCCAGCCGCAGCGGCTTTGGCAGCGGCGCTGGCGGCGCTACGGAAGGTGGCCTGATCCGGATTGTCGCCGGTCTGCACCAGAATCACGCGGCGCAACTGGCCGTCAATGGTGGCATGCGTGCTGGCAATGCTGCCCGGTTTCTCGCCCACTTCACCCGCGGCAACCAGGGCCGAAAGCACGCCGCCGGCGGCGCTGTCGAGCCTGGACAGACCGCTTGCCAGCTTCTTGCCGGTGACTGGCAAAACCAGTGTCAGGGCGGTGTCTTTTTCGGGGGGGGTGAGATTAATGTTATATTCCATGTTGCTGGCCTCCGTTGCGCTGATGTGTGCAACTTGTCTATTGTTGGTGCGAGCCCTTATGGGGCTTGAGTTTGTTGGTGAGCAACCGCATTTGCATGCAGAATGCATGTCCAGAGCGCGGTTTGTTCGCTTAAGGCTCGCGTGATTATTTCCTGTCCCCCCTTATAAGTCAAAAACGCATGCTTTTTCGCAAGACCCTGATTCAGGAAATGACCTGGGTAGCCATGGCGGTTTTCTCCGTGCTGCTACTGCTGGTCATGACCACCCAGGTCGTGCGCTTGCTGGGCCAGGCTGCCATCGGTGCGCTGGCTTCATCTGCCGTATGGGCCATGATGGGCTTTGCGGCGGTGCGCTACCTGCCCATCCTGATGTCACTGATGCTGTTTGTGTCGGTGCTGGCCGCCATGACGCGGCTCTGGCGCGACAACGAAATGGTGATCTGGTTTGCCAGCGGCCGGTCTATCCGCAATTTCATCGCCCCGGTGCTGGAGTTCTCTCTGCCGGTGGTGGTGCTCATTGCGGTGCTGTCGCTGGTGGTATCGCCGTGGGCGCTGAAAAAGGGTAACGAGTTCCGCGAGAAATCCATGTCGCGCCAGGAAGTCACCCAGGTCGCGCCGGGGGTGTTCCGTGAGTCTCCATCGGCGGACCGGGTTTATTTTGTCGAGAACTTCACCAATCAGACCAACGCGGGCAATAACGTGTTTGTCCAGATGAAAAAAGACAAGAACATCTCGATCATCATGGCGGAGAAGGGCGGCATGTTCCTCGACGCCAATGGCGAACGCTGGTTGTGGCTGGGCAAAGGCCGCTCTTACCAGGGCGAGCCCGGCCAGGTGACGTATGACTCGGTGACGTTTGATCGCGCCCAGTTGCGGATTGAAACGGCCGATCGGCCCGTCTCCAGCCCAAGCACCCAGGCCACGCCAACCCTGCAATTGCTGGGGACAGATAGCGCGGAGAAAAACGCGGAAGTGGCCTGGCGTCTGTCTTTGCCTTTATCCGCCCTGATTCTGACGCTGGCGGCGATTCCGCTGGCGTTCTTCAACCCGCGTGGTGGCCGTGCGCTCAACCTGGTTGTCGCTGTGTTCCTGTACTTTGTTTACTACAGCATGGTCAACATCATGCAAGCCTGGGTGGCCGACGGCAAAGTGCCGATGTGGATCAATATGTGGCCACTGCACGTGTTGGCGGCGATCTGTGTGTTCGGGCTTTATATCTGGCGTAGCAACAGCCGGAGCGTGTCATGATGAAAATTCTGGCGCGTTACCTGTTCCGTCAATTGACGGTATTCATCCTGTTCACGCTGATCGGGCTGTTGGGCCTGTACAACTTTTTTGACCTGATTGGCGAACTGGGTGATCTGGGCAAGGGCGGTTATACACTCAGCGATGCGCTGATTTATGTGTTCCTGCAAACACCGTCCAACGCCTACAACCTGATGCCGATTGCGGTGTTGATCGGCGGTATTTTTGCGCTCTCTACCCTGGCTGGGAATGCCGAGCTGACCGTCATGCGGGCCGCGGGCGTATCGGTCAAGCGCCTCTTGTTCTGGCTGCTCAGTATTGGTGTGCTGTATGGGGCAGTCACTTTGCTGCTGGGCGAGTACGTCGCTCCGGTGGCCAAGCAGGCTGCCAACCAGCATCGCCTTGCCGCCACCAAGGCCATGCTGGTGGGCGAGTTCCGCTCTGGCGTGTGGGTGAAAGATGGTCATCAGATCGTGAACATCGCAGAAATGCTGCCTGACCTGACCATTCTGGGTATCCGCATTTACGAATTTGGCGACAAGATGGTGCTCAACCGCATCATGGATGGCACCCAGGGTAAATATAAAGGGCATGGCGAGTGGGAGCTGGAAGGCTCTGCCGAGACCCGTTTTGCGCCCAACGAAGGGGGCGTGACCATGACGCGCGCCGCCGTAGGGATCTGGTCAACCTCCATTACCCCGGAAATGCTGGCCGTGCTGCTGGTCGAGCCCTCGCAAATGTCCGGGCGCTCGCTCTACAGCTACATTGATCACCTGCGCCGCAACAACCAGAAAACCTCACGCTATGAACTGGCGTTGTGGGGCAAGTTGTTCTATCCGCTGGCCTGTTTGTCGATGATTGTGATTGCCCTGCCGTTTGCGCAGACCCAGCGCCGTAGCGGCAACGTCGGTATGCGTCTGTTTGCCGGCATTATCGTCGGTATGGCGTTTCACTTTCTGAACCAGGTGGTGGTGTATCTGGGTGAATTGCGTGCCTGGCCACCGGCGCTGGTGGTATCGATACCGACCCTGTTCTTCCTCTTTATTGCTCTTGTCATGCTGTGGCGGCAGGAGCGGCGCTAGGCTGGAATCAGACAAACGCGGATAAAGCATTGCTGATTTTTGCTGCACCATGCCGGCTGTTTGAAAAACGGTTTTCAATACTGTCTGAACGGAATGCACATGCACGTATTACTCACTGGTGGCGCTGGTTATATCGGCTCGCACACGTATATCGAACTGTTGGCGGCCGGTTTTACCCCGGTCATCTTTGACAATTTCTGCAATGCCAGCCCGGAAGTCATCAAGCGCCTGGAAACCATTACCGGTCAGCCGGTGGCGTGGGTGAACGGCGATATCCGCGACCGCCAGGCGCTGGACGAGGCGTTTGCGCGCTGGCCGATTGGTGCCGTGGTGCATTTTGCCGGTCTCAAGGCCGTTGGCGAGTCCGTGCAAAAGCCGCTGGAATACTACGACAACAACGTGGTGGGCACCGTGCGCTTGCTGGAAAGCATGCAAGCCGCCGGCGTGAAGCAACTGGTGTTTTCCTCCTCTGCCACCGTGTATGGCGATCCGCATGCCGTGCCGATCAAGGAAGACTTCCCGCTGTCGGCCACCAACCCGTATGGCCGTTCCAAGCTGATGATCGAAGACATGCTGCGCGATCTGTTCCGCGCAGATGCGTCCTGGCATCTCGCCCTGTTGCGCTATTTCAACCCGGTGGGCGCGCATGAGTCCGGCCTGATTGGCGAAGACCCGCAAGGCGTTCCCAATAACCTGATGCCGTTTGTGGCGCAAGTGGCCGTGGGCAAGCGCGAGAAACTGTCCGTGTTCGGCCACGATTACCCGACGCCGGACGGTACGGGCGTGCGTGACTATATCCATGTGGTTGATCTGGCCAAGGGTCATGTCAAGGCTCTGCAAAAGCTGGCGCAAGGGCCGGGCACCGTCACCGTCAACCTGGGTACCGGTGTGGGTTATTCCGTGGTGGACATGATCAAGGCGTTTGAGAAGGCCAGCGGCAAGACCATCGCTTATCAACTGGTAGACCGCCGCCCTGGTGACATTGCTGCGTGCTACGCCGATCCGGCTGCGGCCAAAGCGCAACTGGGCTGGACTGCCGAGAAAACCCTGGAAGACATGTGCGCGGATTCCTGGCGCTGGCAGAGCAGCAACCCTAACGGTTTTGCCTGAGCGCAGCGTGCGCGGCCCCCGTGTTGGTCTGACAGGGTGAGACCGTAAAACGGTTACAGCCCTTGTTGCCCGGATCAAATACAATGGGCCTGTTTTACGGACAACCCGCGTTACATAGCGCGGGTTGTTGCTTATGGGTCTTCGCCACTAGCCAAAGCATGTATTCAGCGACTTTTATCTTCGCCAAAAAACAGTACGACGCCGAGTTCGACCGCCTGGATGCGGCGATCATGAGCGCGGCTGCGTCCGACCCGGATTTTGCCGGGCAGGATACCTGGGAGAACACCGCCAAAGGCCAGACCTGCGTGGTCTATTACTGGCATAAGCTCGATGGCCTGCAGCGCTTGATGCAGCATCCGGATCATCTCACCGCCAAACGCCACTATCAGACCTGGTATCAGGGTTATCACGTGATTGTGGCCGAAGTCCTCAAAAGCTATGGCGATGGTGCGTTTGCCCACCCGGTACCGCCGGGAATGGGGCGCTGATGGATCGCAAGCTGGCGTCCAATATTCTGGCGCTGTATGTGGTGAAGGGACTGCAGTACCTGATCTCTTTTGTCACCTTCCCCTTCCTCACCCACGTGTTGCAGGCGCAGGCATTTGGCGCCATGAACTATGCGGCGTCGGTGATCCAGTACGGCATCCTGTTTACCGATTTTGGCTTTGACCTGTCGGCCACGCGGGAAATCGCCATCGCGCGGGATGACAAAGCAAAGATTGCCGCCATTTTCTGGCGCACCATGCTGGCCAAGTCCGGCTTGATGCTGATCTCCATGGCGGTGCTGGGTGCCGCAACTGCCTTTGTACCGGACTGGCGCGCGCTGGCACCGGTGTTTCTGTTTTCGCTGACCAATGTGGTGGCGTCGGTGATGTTTCCCACCTGGTATTTCCAGGGGATGGAAGAGCTGCGTGTTGCCTCTGTCATCAGTGTGCTGGCCCGGGCTTTGTTGCTGGGTTTCTTGTTGCTGCTGGTCAAAAGCCCGGCCGACGTGAATCTGGCCGTGGTACTGCAAGCCGCCCCCATGATCCTGGCGGGCCTGTTCTGGTGGTTTACCCAATGGGGGTTGCCGCGACCACACTGGGTGAAACCGTCGCGTGCAGAGATCACACTCTCCTTGCGCAATAGCTGGCCGTTCTTTTTGTCGGCGCTCTCGACCAGTCTGTACACCACAGCGACCACCACCCTGGTGGGCCTGTACGCTGGCGTACTGCAGGTGGGCTACTTTGCGGCGGCCAACAAACTGCTGGTCAATGTCCAGGGCCTGATTTCGCTGCTGGTACAGGCTACCTATCCGCGCATTGCGCAACTGGCGCATAACGACAAACCGGCGGCGGTGCGCATGATCCGCAAGGCATTGCTGGTACAAGGGGGTGCCGGTGTGGTGCTGACCCTGATTCTGCTGATTGGTGCACCGTGGCTGATGCCCTTGCTGGTCGGGCGTGATCTGGCGGCAGCCAGCCCGGTCATGATGTGGCTGGCGCCCATCGTATTACTGAGCGCATTCAGTTATGTGTTTGGCATGCAGTCCTTGCTGCCGTTTGGGCAAGAGCGCTATTTCAGCCGCGTACTCATCGTTGCTGGCGTCATTAATGTGGCTGGCCTCTTGCTGTTCTTGCCGGGCCACGGCGCAGTGCGGGCCGCGCAAGTGGTCTTGCTGGTTGAAACCTGGATTGTGCTGGCGTTCTGGTGGCGTGCCCGCCGCGTACTGAAAGAGGCAGCAGCATGAGTACGCCGCTGATCAGCATTGTCTTGCCGTGCTACAACAGCGCGGCATTTTTGCAGGAGACGCTCGACTCACTCTCCGCACAGACGCTGGCGGATTTTGAGTGCATTGCCATTGATGATGGCTCTGCCGATACCACACTGGCTATCCTGCGTGCTCACGCCACACGTGACCCGCGGTTTCAGATCATCAGCCGGGAGAATCGCGGCCTGATCGCCACGCTGAATGAAGGGATCGCCGCCGCGCGGGGCGCATGGCTGGCGCGGATGGACGCCGATGATCTGGCAGAACCGCAGCGCCTGCAAATTCAGCTTGATACCCTGACCGCCACCGGCGCCGACGTCTGTGGCACCTGGGTGACGTTCTTTGGTGAGCGGTCCGGCGTATGGCAAACGCCGCTGGACGACACCGCCATCAAGCTGCAATTGCTGTTTAATGTGGCGTTCGCTCACCCCAGCGTGATGGCGCGAACCGGGCTATTGCGTCAGGTGCCCTACGATGCCGCCGCTACGCATGCCGAAGACTACGCACTGTGGTGTGCGCTGGCGGCGCGCGGCGCGCGGTTTGTGAATGTGCCGCAAGCACTGTTGCGTTATCGCTGTCACGCCGGGCAGATTACCCAGACCAAACGGGATGCGTTGCGCCATACCGCGCAAGGGATACGCGCGGCTTATGCGCCATCCCTGCTGCCCGCCGCCTTGCAGGACAAGGCCGCATTGTTTGCCGAATATGCCGAACCGGGCCGGACGCTGGGTGTGGCGGAGTTCGCCAGCTATGCGCAGATGTTGCTGGCCATCCATGCCGCGCATCCGGGGGGCGTGAGTGTGCTGGGGCTGGCCTGGCTGGAAGGCTGGCAGCGCACCACGGCATCACCGCGCACGCTGGCGGTGGCGCGACAACTCAAGCGCGCGTTGCCAGTACCAGAAGGCTATGCGGCGCTTTATCGAAAACAATGGTTCAAACACCGGCTCGGGCGCGGCATGCTCAATGCGCTGCGACGGCTGACGGGTAGAACATGAAAATCACTTTTTTCCTCAGAGGGTTGGGGCTGGGCGGGGTGGAGCGTTGCGCCGCACTGGTCGGGGAGGGCCTGGCGGAGCGCGGCTTTGACGTCACGCTGGTCACGCTGGGTGATGCCACCAACCTGTGGCAGGAACGCACACGCCGGGTCAAAGTGGTCGACCTGTCGCAAGCCTGGCAACCGCGCAAACCGTGGACATGGCTGGCCGGCTGGCGGGCTGCGCGACAACTGGCGCGCGAGGCCGATATTGTGGTCGCCGCGACCTTCCTGATGCCACTGTACATGAGCTGGGCCGCCACACGCGGGCTGGGCAAGCGCTTGATCGGCTGGGTGCATGGCCCGCTGGCAGATGTCGATGCCAGCGCACATATGAATCCGCTACACCGCTTTGCGTGCCAGACCATCTACCGGCGTCTCAAGCAACTGGTGTTTGTCTCCAGACACGCCCGTGCTTCTATGGGCAAGTGGCTGAAACAGCCGGAAGCACCGGGCTGGGATGTCATCCCCAATTTTGTTGAAAACATTGAGCACCGCCCGCCGCGTTACCCGGGCAATCCGCTGCGCTTGTTGTTTGTGGGCCGTATCGACGTGGAAAAGCAACCCACCTTGTGGCTCGACACACTCTCTGCGCTGGTGTCCCGCGGGCAACTGGCCAAGCTGACCGTACTGGGTGACGGTCCGCTGCGCTCGCAGTTACAAGCCCAAGCCGAACAACGCGGTCTGGCTGCGTTGATTGAATTCATGGGCACCCGGCACGACGTGGCGGACTTTATGCACCGCGCCGATTTTTTGCTGCTGACCTCCTGGTTTGAAGGCTGCCCTTTGGTGGTGCTGGAAGCCATGAAGGCCGGGCTACCGGTCGTGACCACGGCGGCCGGCGGTGTGGTCGAACTGTTTGGCGAGTACGCCAATGACTTTGTCAGCCCTGCGGCGACGGGTGAAGCCCTGGCAGACCTTGTGCTGGCCCAGGTGCCACGCCATCCGGCACTGGCTGGGCAGTTGCGGCTACGTGCTTACGACTACGACAAAAACCTGCTGCTGGATCGCTGGGCCGCTTTGCTCGGTAGCCCGGTCACGCTACCGGCGCGTCATGTGCTTGATCAGGAGCAGAACCGGTGAGTCACCCCCCGCGCAATCGCATTGCGTTGCTGATCCCGCATTTCAATAACCCGCAAGGCATGTGCGCGTCGCTGGCCTCTGTGGGTGAGCACGAGCAGGTGGATGCCTGGATTGTCGATGACGGCAGCGTGCGCCAGAAACTGGATGAGGCCGCGTGCCGTGCCGCCTGGCACGCCCAGGGCGAACTCCATTTTGTTTATCTGCCGCAAAATCAGGGCATTGAATACGCCTTGAATGCGGGCCTGGCTGGTATCCGCACCGCCGGGCATTACGACTATGTGGCGCGGCTGGATTGTGCCGACCTGAATGTGCCGGACCGCTGCGCGCGGCAGGCGGCCTGGCTGGATGCGCATCCAGACGTGTATCTGCTGGGCAGCGCGGTGGTGTTCTTTGATGAGACGGGCGACCGGTTTACGCTGCGCCAGCCACAAACGCATGCCGAAATCGTGCGGCAAATGCATGTGGATAACGCCTTCACCCATCCCGCAGTGATGTTCCGCATGACGGGTGTTGCGGCGCTGGGGGACTACCCGGTTGATTGCAAAGCGGCAGAAGACTTCGCCTATTTCTGGAAGTTTGTCGCCCGCTATCGCACTGCCAACTTGCCGGATGTGCTGGTCCGGACCGAATACACCACCGCCGGAATTTCACTGAGCCGGCGGCGGCGCCAGCAATGGTCACGATTCAAAGTCTTGCTGCGTTACGTTGATGCATCACCGCGCTCCTGGCTGATGTTGCTCAAGCCACTGATATGGCTGGTAGTGCCCTTTGGGGTGGCGCGGCAGGTCAAACAGTGGCTGGGCGTGAAAAGCTGGTCGTGAATGGGCCTCTCATTGAACAAATTGCATTCCACGGCATCGTAAAGAAACCCGAATCGGGCGGGCCACCCTGGTCGCCCTTTACACAGACTTGTACTTGAAGATGGAACAAAACCAGAACCGCGTCGTTTGCCTGATTCCGCACTACAACAACCCGCAAGGGTTGGTGCGTTCGCTGGCCTCGTTCGGCCAGAACGAACAGGTGGACGTGCTGGTCGTCGACGACGGCAGCGCGCGCGCGCCTATCGATGAACGCGCCGCCCGCGAGGCCTTTACGGCCCAGGGCACGGTCCGGTTTTTGCATCTGCCGCAAAACCGGGGCATTGAACATGCACTCAATAGCGGGCTGTCCTGGATTGAGTCTCGTGGCTATGAACTCATTGGGCGTCTGGATTGCGGTGACACCAATGTACCGGACCGCTTTGCCCGTCAGGTGGCGTTTCTGGATGCACATCCCCAGGTGATGTTGCTGGGCGGCGCAGCCAGCATGGTCGATCAGGCGGGTTATGAGCAATTTGTGCTGCGGCACCCGTCGGGCCATGCCGATATCGCACGCGCCATGCGTAGCAACTCTGCGTTTGTCCACCCGGCGGTGCTGTTCCGCAGTGCCGCGCTGATCACCACCGGGCATTACCCGCTGGATGCCCCGGCAGCGGAAGACTATGCCTTGTTCTGGACCTTTGTCCGGCACTTTGAAGTGGCCAACCTGGCCGATGTGGTCATCCATTACGAGCTTGATCCCGGCGGGATTTCTCTCTCTAAACGGCAGCGGCAGATCAAAAGCCGGCTAGCGCTGCAATGGCATCACAAAGACGCCAGCGTAGCCGCATGGCTGGGCATCGCCCGCTCGGCCCTGCTGCTGGTGTTGCCTTATCAATTGATCTTCAAACTCAAAGCAAAACTCAGACGCGGGAAGAATGCATGAGCCACATTACCCACGTCGTCGAATCGTTTGGTGCCGGTACGCTGTCCATGGTGACGGCGATGGCCAACCGGCAAATTGCCGATGGACATCGTGTCACCGTGATCCATAGCGTGCGCGAAGAAACCCCCGCCAACTGGCGCGAACTCTTCGCCAACGGGATTGAACTGGTGCAACTGCCCATGACGCGGTCGATTTCACCGCTGGCCGACTGGCGCGCCGGGCGCTTGCTGCACGATACGCTCAAGGCCATCAAGCCGGATGTGGTGCACCTGCACTCCAGCAAGGCTGGCGCGCTGGGCCGCATTCTGAGCTGGATTTACCGTGGCCCGAAATGGTTTTTCTCGCCGCATGGTTTGTCGTTCTTGCAGCGGGCAGAGGGTCGGCTGAAGAACACCGTCTTTTTGCTGATTGAAAAACTGCTGGCCGGTTCGCCGGTGACCTTTATCGCCTGTTCACCGGGTGAGGCCAAAGAGATCCGCACGCATTTGTCAGACAATGTGCTGGAAGTGCATAACGCGGTTGATCTGGCCGCCATTACGCCCGCACCCGGTAATACGGGGGTGGTGCGCGTGGGCACAGTCGGGCGGGTCACACTGGCACGCAACCCGGAACTGTTTGCGCAGATTGCCGCCGCCCTGGGTAAACCGGGTGAGATTGAATTTGTCTGGATTGGTGGCGGTGATGAATCTGGCGAGAGCGCGTTGCGCGCTGCTGGTGTCAGCATCAGCGGCTGGGTGGATCGCAAAACCGCGCTGGCGCGGATGGCAGAGCTGGATATCTATATCCAGACCTCCCGCTGGGAAGGGATGCCGGTGGCCGTGCTGGAAGCCATGGGCGCCGGTCTGCCGGTGATTGCCACCAACGTGATCGGCAATCGCGATCTGGTCAAGGATGGCGACAACGGCTACCTGGCCGATTCAGCCACCGACTTTACGGCAAGGCTGGCCTTGCTGGCACAGGATCGCCACGCGCGAGAGGCTCTGGGGGGGCGCGCGCGGCAGTTTGTACAACAACACTACTCACTGGATGTGATGATGGCGGCGCTTTATACCGCCTACGGCTTCACACCCGTGCCCGGAACGGAGAAACATGGCGCTTAAACACGAACGACCCGAGCGAGCCAAAATCTGGCTGGCGCTGGCCGACTTTATGGCGCTGGCCATTGCCTTTGGCATGGCCATGCTGCTGTTGTGGATCTTTCGCTATCAGCGCATCAGCGCCAGCTTTGATCTGTGGTGGATGTGGGAAGGCCAGCAACAGGGCATGGCATTCCTGCTGCTGGCGCTGCTGACCGTAGCCAACTTCTGGTGGCGTGGTCATTACAGCTTGCGCCTGCCCTTCTGGGATCAGTTACTCGATATCCTGCGCGCCTTGCTGCTGGCTGGGCTGCTGAACGGCATGCTGGTCTTGCTGGGCAAGTTCACTGTGTCCCGTTTCTTGTGGCCAGTGTCCTGGGGTGTGGCGATGCTGTTGCTGCCCTGGTTTCGCAGTGCGGCCAAAGGCTGGCTGCTGAAACTCAATATCTGGCAAATGCCGACGGTGATTGTCGGCACCGGAGAAAACGCCACGGCCGCTTATTGCGCCATGAAAAGCGAACGGCAACTGGGGTTTCGCATTGAGGCATTCCTGGCGGTCAGCCCGCAGGGCATGGAGCGGATTGAACTCAATGGTGAATCGCTGCCGGTGATCACCATTGAGCGGGAAGGGTTGATGAGCTGGCTGGATGCCAATGATCGCCCGCATGTGGTGGTGGCGGTGGACGAAGAAGAACTCAAGGCGCTGTCCAACCAGATTGAACAACTGACGCTGCGCTACAAAGACATTCACATCATTCCGCCGGTGGCCGGTTTACCCCTGTTTGGCGTAGTGCCGTACCACTTTTTCAGCCACGAAGTGCTGCTCCTGCGGGTGCGTAACAACCTGACCGTACGCACGCTGATGTGGATGAAGCGGATTTTCGATTTGACCGGGGCGCTGTTTGGCTTGGTGGTGCTCTCCCCGATCCTCTTGTATCTGATGTGGCAGGTCAAACGCCAGGGGGGTCCGGGCAGTGTGTTCTTCGGGCATATGCGTGTGGGCATGAACGGCAAGCCGTTCAAGTGCTGGAAGTTCCGCACCATGGTGCATAACAGCCAGCAAGTGCTGGAACATCTGCTGGCCACCGACCCGCAAGCGCGGGCAGAGTGGGACAAAGACTTCAAGCTCAGGAACGATCCGCGTATTACGAAGATCGGCCATTTCCTGCGTCGCACCAGCCTGGACGAAATTCCACAATTGTGGAATGTGATCAAGGGCGAGATGAGCCTGGTTGGCCCGCGTCCGATCATTGATGAAGAACTGGCCCGCTATGGCGACAAGGTAGACTTTTACCTGGAGGCCCGTCCCGGTCTCACGGGGCTGTGGCAGGTGTCGGGACGTAACGACACCACCTATGATGAGCGAGTGGCGCTGGATGCCTGGTATGTGAAGAACTGGAACCTCTGGTACGACATCGCCATCATCTGCAAGACCATCCGCAGCGTGACCGGTGGTCACGGCGCATATTGAACGATCAGCGTACCGGGCAACCGTAGTGGTTTTCCCCGGTGCCGCTGTTTGATGGATAGCCCGCCTGGCGGGGCGGGGATATACTCGGTATTCAAACAATCGTTTAAAACCTGTTTCCACCAGGATCGGAGTCAGCATGTCTACTTTGGCCGAGCAGTTCAAAACCGCGCAGGAAGAAGTCGTTCAGCTTAACGACGCGCCGGATGTCCAGACCAAACTGAAACTGTATGCACTGTACAAGCAAGCCGCTGATGGTGACGTCAGTGGCGATCGTCCATCTGCCATCAACTTTGTGGCACAAGCCAAGTACGACGCCTGGGCCAAGCTCAAGGGACTGACTGGCGATGAAGCCATGACACAGTACGTGGCGCTGGTGGAAGAACTCAAAAAGAACGACAGCTAAGCGCTGCGTTGTCCTGAAAAAGGCCGGTTTCTACCGGCCTTTTGTCTATCTACCCTTTGAGTGCATGCCATGAATCAATCCATTGCCGAACTGACCGGCCTTGAAATCCTGCAAGCCATGGCCGCCGGCAAATTGCCAGCCCCATCCATTACCCAGACCATGCCGATGTCGATGGCAGAAGCGGCAGAAGGCTATGTGAAGTTCACCGCCACGGCCGATGAGCGCCACCTTAACCCGCTGGGGGGTGTGCATGGTGGTTTCGCGGCCACCGTGCTTGACTCCGTCACTGCCTGCGCCGTACACACCACGCTGGAAGCAGGCGTGGGCTATAGCACGGTTGATCTGAACGTGAAGATGGTCAAACCGGTGCCGCGTAACGAGACCCTGGTGGCAGAAGGCCGGGTCTTGCATGTCTCGCGCACCATTGCCGTGTCCGAAGGCAGCATCCGCAACGCCGACGGTGTCTTGCTGGCCCACGCCACGGCAACCTGCGTGATCATCCGGCGCTAACCATGCTCTGCCGGCCGTCTAAGCAACCCGGCGGCCGGTTTTAAGCATGGAAAACAGCACGCCGGCCACCAGCAGACCGAAAGTCACCCCCAGCGATAGTACGGACGGCACTTTCACGCCGGCGTAAACCAGCCCGATCTTCACCCCAATAAAGATCAGCACCAGCGCCAGGGCATATTTCAGATACACAAAGCGGTGCACCATACCTGCCAGCGCAAAATACAAGGCACGCAAACCCAGGATGGCGAAGATGTTGGACGTGTAAACCACGAACGGGTCTTGGGTAATGGCGAAAATGGCCGGAATGCTATCCACCGCAAAGATTAGATCGGCTCCTTCCACCATCAGCAAGGCCAGCAGCAAAGGCGTGGCCCAGCGCCCGGCCGTGAGCCCATGCTGGCTGCCGTCAATGACAAAGTGATTGTCGTAGAGTCGAGGGGTTAGCCGCAGATGGCTTTTGAGATAGCGAAACAGTTTGCTGTCTTCCAGCGTTTCTTCTTTTTCTTTGGCAAACAGCATTTTGAACCCGGTAAACACCAGGAACAGGCCAAAGAACAGCAATAGCCAGGCAAATTCATGCACCAGCGCTGCGCCCAGCCCGATCATGATCGCCCGCATGACCAGCGCACCCAGAATGCCCCAGAACAACACGCGATGCTGATACAAACGCGGGATCGCCAGACTGGTAAAGATCATGGAAATCACGAACACGTTATCCATCGACAATGATTTTTCCACCAGAAAACCGGTGAAGAAATCCATGCCGTCTTTGGGCCCGCGTGAGTACCAGACCCAGCAGCCAAACAACAGCCCGGCGCTGATGTAGAACACAGAGAGTTTGAGGCTGTCGCGGATGGTGATTTCCCGGTCATGCTTGTGCAGCACGCCCAGATCAAACACCAGCAGCGCGATCACCACAACGCCGAATACGGCCCAACTGACTAAATCACTCACAAAGAACTCCCGCGGCGGTTGCGCTGTTTGAATTGCTGTATTGTTTTGGGTCTGGATCGCGGCCTCTTTGCCGCAATCGACAGATACTTGCCAGACACAATAGTTCCATGCTGATTGATAGCCATATTCATCTGGATGCACCAGAGTTTGATGCCGACCGCGATGCGGTCGTGGCCCGCTCACGCGCTGCAGGCATCGCGCGCTGGGTAGTACCCGCCATTACGGTGGATACCTTTGCCAAAACCCGCGCCATGTCGCGCTATGAAGGTGTCAGCGTCGCTTACGGTTTGCACCCCATCTACATTGACCAGCACCGCGACGAACACATTGCAGAACTGGCTGGCTGGCTGGCGCGTGAACAGCCTGTGGCCGTTGGCGAGATCGGTCTCGATTTCTTTGTAGAAGGCCTGGACGCCGCCCGACAGGTGGCCGTGTTTGAGGCACAACTGAAACTGGCCCGGGATTTTGACCTGCCGGTGATCGTGCATATCCGCCGCTCTCAGGATCAGGTGCTCAAATACCTGCGCAAATGGAAAGTCCGTGGTGGTATCGCCCATGCCTTTAATGGTAGTCGCCAACAGGCTGAGGAGTTTCTCAAACTGGGATTCAAACTCGGTTTTGGTGGCGCCATGACCTATTCCGGCTCTTTGCGTATTCGCAAACTGGCGGCAGAACTGCCGCTGGAGGCCATTGTGCTGGAAACCGATGCCCCGGATATCCCGCCTGCCTGGCTTGACGGCGGTCGTAATGAGCCTGTGCAGATGTTGTCCTGTGCGCAGGTTCTGGCTGACCTGCGCGCCGATACAGCGGACAATATCGCCCGCGCGACCGTCGCCAACACCCTGGCGGCGCTGCCGCGTCTGGCCGGCTAATCCGCTGCGCCGCTAATACTTGAATGATTTAGGAATGGTTATGTCTTGGTCCATGCGCCCGGCACGCTTTGCCGATTTGCCCACCATTGTTGATATCTACAACAGCACCATCGCTTCGCGTGAAGTGACCGCAGATACGGAACCCGTCAGCGTGGAAAGTCGCCACGACTGGTTTGCCGCTCACCAGAAACCGACACGCCCTTTGTGGGTTGTGGAAGGCACGGATGGCGTGATCCTGGGCTGGATGAGCTTTTCGTCGTTCTATGGCCGCCCGGCCTATGACGGCACAGTGGAAGTGAGCATTTATCTGGCCGAGGCGGCACGCGGCAAGGGCCTGGGTTCCTGGTTGCTGGAAGAAGCCATGCGCATCTCGCCGGAAATGGGTATCAAGACGCTGTTGGGTTTTATTTTTGGGCACAACAAACCCAGCCTGGCGCTGTTTGCCAAATACGGGTTTACCGAATGGGCCAACCTGCCACGGATTGCGGTGCTGGATGAGGTTGAGCGGGATTTGATTATTCTGGGGTTGCGGTTGCCGGGGGCGTAAGACGGCTTGACGCCCCGGGGACCGTGGGCAAGTGCAGTTGCCAGTGTTTGGTCGGGGCGTTTTGGAGCGCATCCGCAGGCAAGTGTCTCCCTCGTCATTCCGGCGAATGCCGGAATCCAGTACGGCCGCCGTAGGTGGCCTTTGCCGGCAAAGAACCACGTCGTAGCCCGGATGGAGGCCGTGCCCCTCGGTGGGTACCCCCACAAAGTCATTGGATGTACCGGATGACAGATACAGCGGGGTGGCCGGGAATCCGGGGTGGCAGGCCTGGTTCATATTGTTGCAGACGTAGGGTGGATTCGGAGCGAAGCGACAATCCGCCTTGGTCGTGCTGTTAAAATCTTGAACCGCTGTTAGCGCCTTCGGCGCGGTTGTTTTGGATACCGGCGGTGGCCGGAGCACGTTACTTTGCTTCGCCAGCCTCGGCGGCCCCAAGAAAAGTAACCAAAAGAAAGGCGACCCTGCGATAGCGCCCTTCGGGTTCCCGGCGCTTCTCGCGAAGTCCGGCTGGCTACGGGAACTCGCCCTGCGGGCTCAGACACCCCTTCGCCGAAACCCCGGCCTTCGCTGCGATGCTCGGCGCTGCCGGAGGCAAGTCAACCCCAACCCCAACCCCAACCCCAACCCCAACCCCAACCCCAACCCCAACCCTGCAAACCAACTGTACGCAAGAATGATCTGGTTACGTTACCACCTCGTCATTCCCGCGCAGGCGGGAATCCAGTAGGTCGCCAAAGGCGACCAAACCACCGCTGTTAACCCTCAAACCCCCAGCGTCCGTTTTACTTCGTCCAGCGTCCCCGCCACCACGCTGCGCGCGCGTTCCGTGCCCTGGCGCAGCAAGTGCATCACCTCATCCGGTTGCTGTGCCAGTGCGTTGCGGCGTTCGCGGATCGGTTCCAGCGCTTGTTGCACGCAAGCTTCCAGGTGGTGGCGGATCACCGCGTCAGACAAGCCGCCACGGCGGTATTTGGATTTGAGGTCATCCAGAAAATGGATGTCACTCTCAAACGCGTCCAGAAAGAAAAAGACTTCGTTCTGCTCCACGTCCCCGGGGGCCTTGGCACTGGCGCGTTCCGGGTCAGTGGACAAGGCATGGATGGCGGCATGGATAGCGTCCGGGCTGGCTGCCAGCGGCAACGCATGGGCGGCAGAGGTGAGCGCGACGCGATTGCTGGCATGGGCCGCCAGCACCGGCAGCGCTTCGACCAGTACGGCCGTGCCGGCGCGGGCGTTGACCTCACGCACCAGCGCGTTGCCGTGTTCCACCAATGCCGCTTGTTGTGGGTCGGTAGTGGGCACAAGGCGCGTTTTCAGCGCGGTAATGTCGGCCACGCCATGGGCCAGGTTGCTCTGTGACAGCCCCAGCGTGCGGGCGCCAAAGCGGGCGTAGCAGGCGGCCAGTTCTTGCAGTTCTGGTACCTGTGATTGCACAAACAGCGTGCTGCGTTGTGGATCAATCCCGATCGCCAGGTAATCCAGGGCGATTTCGAGCACCTGATCATCCCCAGCGTGGACATCCGCCAACATCATGAATTGGCGGTGCTTTTCCTGGTAGGCCAGCCGTTGCCGCAGGTTGCGTACGTAATGACCCAGACCCAGCGGGCCGGTTGCCTTGTCGCCTGTCAGCAGAATCTGGTTGGGTGGAATGACCGTCATTTTGATGCGCTCCTGGGCGGCATGTGTTGCCGCGTTAAGGTGAAGCGCCGATTCGGGGGGAGGTGAGGGGAGCCCTCAGAATGACCAAAGCCGCCTGAATCGGCGGCTTCGTATAGTCGTGTGAATACGGGTGGCCGCCGGTTAAGTGCGATACCACCAATAAAATCGTGCAGCAGAAAGGTGTCTGGATTGCGTATTCATGCAAACACTATGCCCTGGATCAAAATCATTTGCCAAGCAGTATTTTTTACGTTCAGTGGTGGTGACCGCAGACCGGGCAGGCGGGGTCCTTGCGATAACGCATTTCGCGCCAGGCCAGATTGCGGGCATCCAGCAGCAGTAAACGGCCCACCAATGGCTTGCCGATCCCCACCAGCAGCTTGAGGGCTTCGGCCGCTTGTGCCGTACCGATCATGCCGGTCAGCGGGGCAAATACGCCGAACGTAGCGCAAGGACTGTCGCTGGCATCGCCGTCTTCGCCAAACAGGCAGTGATAGCACGGTGCGGCGTTATCTCGCGCATCAAACGTGGTGAGTTGGCCATCAAAACTGACGGCGGCACCAGAGACCAACGGCACGCGGGCGGCGACACAGGCCCGATTGATCGCGTGGCGGGTCGCAAAGTTATCGGAACAATCCAGTACCACGTCCGCGGCTCCTACCAGCGCTTGCAGGCGCTCGCCCGCCAGACGTTCCTCCAGTGGCTCGATGCGGATTTCCGGATTGATGGCGGCTAGCGTTTGTCGGGCCGACCGGGCCTTGTTCATGCCGATACGACTCTGATCATGCACGATCTGCCGCTGCAGATTGGTCAGGTCAACCGTATCGGCATCGGCAATGGTCAGCGTCCCGACACCGGCCGCCGCCAGGTATAACGCCGCTGGCGCACCCAGACCGCCTGCACCCACAATCAGCACCCGGGCGGCGGCAATCCGTGCCTGGCCCTCCACGCCGATGTCATCAAGCAGGATGTGGCGGCTGTAACGCAGCAACTGGTCATCAGAAAGGTCAGCAGAGGTATCAGTCATGAGGTCATAAAAAACGGGGCCAGGGCCCCGTTTTTGCAATCTGGTTGGCGCGCTAGAGATAGCGTCGCAATTCTTCCGGCGTGTCGTCGTGGTCGCCATGCAAATGATGGTCCCAGGCTTTGACAAAGACTTCGCGCGGTTTGATCGGGTGTTCCGGGATTTCCATATTATCGCGCTGAACGTCTTCGGTGTAATGGATCAATGCGCGCTTGATCTTCTGCAGGATGCTGCCATCGAGGTGGAAACCGCTGCTTTGCAGCCAGGACTCCAGCTCAACCAGCGTGTGTTCCATCACGTCGTAATGCACGGTGACGCGGCGTTCAGCGGCGTGCGGCTGTACGACCACGCCAGGCAAGCGCCCCAGCATGCGGGCCGCCTGCACAGCTTGATCGACCGGCAAAGCGTGAAAGACGATTTCATGCGTCTTGTGTCGTTCAGGAGGGGTTTGGGCCGACGGCATTGCAAAGCTTCCAGTTGAACCTGTTGCATCAAGCATAGGCGTCCTGGCGTCAGTTTGCATGCATGAATGCCCAAACGGCATATGTTTAGATCGGCCCAAAAGAAAAACCCCGCCAGAAGCGGGGTTTTACAGAGCAGGACGATCTGACTACTGTCACTTTGCTGCAACGGGGGCCGAAGCGGCGGGTGCGGCAGCCTTGTTCTGCAAGAGTTGCTGCACCTTGAGCACATTGAGTGCCTGTTGCAGCTGGTAGTCATTCTTGCTGACCAACTGACGTGGACCATCGGCATCCACTTCGCTGGCAGTGAGCTTTTGCGGCTTGATCTGCGGGGCGTCATTGAGCTTGATGGCAGGCGTGGTGGCCGGATCTTTCGGCTTGACCTTACCGGCATCCTTGTCGGTCGGATTGTCCAGATGGTGTTCCAGATCAGACTCGTGCACTTCCAGCGCGCTGAAGTCGCCACGACCGGCCACAGTGGCTTCTGCCACTTCGATATCCGGCGTGATGCCCTTGGCCTGGATGGAACGGCCATTTGGCGTGAAGTAACGCGCTGTGGTGATCTTGAGTGCGGAGGTTGCGTCAATCGGCAGCACGGTCTGTACCGAACCCTTGCCGAACGATTGTGTACCCAGCACCAGCGCGCGCTTGTGATCTTGCAGTGCGCCAGAAACAATTTCAGAGGCCGATGCCGTGCCGCCGTTAATCAGGATCACCATCGGCACGTTTTTGACGTCCTTGGGCAGATTCTGGAAGTAATCCGACTTGGCGTCTTCACGCATGTAATTCGCACGATCCGCAGTCAGCCGCACTTTGGAGTCTGCGGTACGACCTTCGGTGTATACCACCAGATCGCCCTTGGGCAGGAACGCAGCAGACACACCCACCGCAGAGGTCAGCAAACCACCCGGGTTATTCCGCAGATCCAGTACCAGACCCTTGAGCGGGCCCTTGTTCTGTTTGTACAGATCGGTCAGGGCACTGGCCAGGTTTTCGGTGGTGCGTTCCTGGAACTGGGTGATGCGGATATAGCCATAACCAGCCTCAGCCAGTTGCGACTTCACGCTCTGCACCTTGATGATGGCGCGTTTCAGTTGCAGCACCATGGGCTTGGATTCACCCTTGCGCAGCAGGGTCAGCGTGACGGTACTGCCGGCCTTGCCGCGCATTTTGGTGACGGCATCATTGAGCGACAAACCCTGCACCTGGGTGTCATCGATCTTGACGATGTAATCGCCAGGCTTCACGCCGGCCTTGAAAGCCGGTGTGTCTTCAATCGGGGAGACAACGCGCACAAGGCCGTCTTCCATGTTCACTTCCAGACCCAGGCCGCCAAACTCGCCCTGCGTGCTGACCTGCAGGTCTTTGAAGGCGTCGGCATCCAGGTAATCAGAGTGCGGATCAAGGCCGGAAACCATGCCCTTGATGGCGTTGTCGATCAGTTTCTTGTCGCTGACCGGCTCAACATAGCTTTGCTTGATCAGACCAAACACGGTCGAGAACGCGCGCAATTCATCCACCGGCAGCGGGTTGGTGCTGGCTTCTTTATCCGCCACCGCGTTAAACGAAAGACTCAGCGCGACACCAAGGCCCGCGCCAACAAGAACGAGTGCAATTTTCTGCATTTTGCTGGCCGGCTTGTGCGCCGGTTTCTTCAGGCTGGGCATTCAGTAGCTCCAAAAACGGGTGTTTGTGTCGTATTTAACGTTGTACCCAGAAACTTGTGCACAAGTTTCTGGTGGCTATCCGGCCCAGGAGAGCGGGTCCAGCGGCTTGCCGTGCTGGCGGAGTTCAAAGTATACGCCCGAATCCCCCATGCCACCGCTGTTGCCACTGGTGGCGATGGTATCGCCCGCTTGCACCGGATCACCCACTTTTTTCAAAAGACTTTCATTGGCGGCGTAAAGGCTCATGTAACCGCCACCGTGATCGATAATCATCAGATTGCCAAAACCACGCAGCCAGTCGGCAAAGACCACGCGCCCGGAGGCGACGGCCTTGACCGGCAAGCCACTGGCGGCGCGGATAAACACGCCTTTCCAGGTTGCCCCTTCCGCGCGTTGCGCCCCGAACTTGCCAATGACCTCGCCCTTGAGTGGCAAGCGCATACGCCCCTTGAGCGCGGCAAACTGCTGCCCGGACTGGCTGGAGTCCGGCTCCTCGGTATTCTGGCGCGTCACCTTGTCCTGCGCTGGCGCAGTGTCCGGCGCGGGCGTCGGGTTGCTTTGTGCGGCTGCAGTTGAATCCGGGTTGACGTTATTGGCGCTCTGCGCCGTGTTTTTGTTCTTGCCTGCGGCGGCGGCTTTTTTGCGGGCGGCTTCTTCACGCGCCAGCCGTTGGGCCTCTGCCTTTTTGCGCGCCGCGGCTTCACGGGCGCGCTTGAGTTCTTGTTGCTTGATGATGGCATCCAGACGCGCAATCAAGGTCGTGATGCGTTTTTCGTCGGCCTGCAATTTGCCAATCTGGTTGCGCTGACTGCTGATCTGTTGCGACAGGGTGCTGAGCACTTGCTGCTTTTCTTGCTGATCACTTTCCAGCTGCGCTTTTTGGGCGGCTTTCTGCCGCGCAAGTTCCTGCAGTTCGTCGTTTTTCTCGCGGATGCGGTCAGACACATCGTTGAGTTGATCCAGTTGCTGCTGCAATTGCTGCGCCAGTTGTTGCTGCGCGGCGGTCAGATAGCGGTACCAGGTCAGTTCACGACTGGTCTGGTTGGGGTCTTGTTCGTTCAGGACCAGTCGCCAGGCTTCCAGTTGGCGGGTGCGATAGCGACTGTTCAAGAGGTCCGCCAGCCGTTTCTGGCTATCGCGGATAGTGCTGCGGGTGCGGGCGATGTCCACTTCCAGCCGGGCCAGTTGCGCCGTGGTGAGCGCACGCTGGCCGGATAGATCGTTCAACACCCGGTTGGCATCGGAAATGGCTTTTTCTGACTGCTGCAATGCATCGGCCGCATCTTTGCGGTGCGATTCGTTGTTGGCCAGATCATGCTTGAGTTGATCAATCTGCCCGCGCAGGTCTTTGAGCTCGTCCTGCTTTTCCTGTTTGTCTGCCGGGTTGGCAGAAATGGCCGGCGCCGCCGTAGCCAGGGTGGCTGCGGCGGCGACAAAGAGCGCGGCAATAATCAGGCTGCGGCTTGGCACGTGGCAGATTCAGTCAATGTGTGAAAGCCGTTCCGGGCGGTTCTGGTTAGAGGAAGGTCATGACCGGTTTGCCGGTCATGTCTTCAGGTTGAGGTACACCCATCATCGCCAGCAGCGACGGCGCAATGTCCCGCAGTGCATAGGTGCCTTGCGGTGCCATGGTGGCCGGGCGTCCAACGTAGATGAAAGGTACCACGTCAGTCGTATGCTGGGTATGTGGCTGGTGCACGGTATGGTCGTACATCACTTCGCAGTTGCCATGGTCTGCCGTAATGATGACTTCCCCACCGGCGGCCAGCATGGCTTCTACACAGCGTCCGACACAGGCGTCCAGCGTTTCTACCGCTGTAACCGCTGCGTCAAATACACCGGTATGGCCCACCATGTCGCCGTTGGCAAGGTTGCAGATAATGGCGGCGTACTGGCCCGTGCCAATGGCCTCAATGATCTTGTCGGTGACCTGCGGTGCGGACATTTCCGGCTGCAGGTCATAGGTGGCAACCTTGGGGGAGGGCACGAGCACGCGATCCTCGCCGGGAAATTCTTTTTCTTCGCCGCCCGAGAAGAAATACGTCACGTGCGGGTATTTTTCGGTTTCGGCAATGCGCAACTGCTTCAGGCCCAACTGGCCGATGTACTCGCCAAAACTGTTGGCAACCTTGGCTTTTTCATACGCCACCGGGAAGGGATAACTATCAGCGTAGCGCGTGGCCGTGCAGAACTCGCCCCAGGTCACCACACGGTTGCGGGCAAAGCCGTCAAATGCGGCGTCGGTCAGCGCGGTGGTAATTTCCCGCGCGCGGTCGGCGCGGAAATTCATGAACACGACAATGTCGCCGTCTTCTGCGCGGGTGGCGGCACCGATGCTGGTGGCTTTGACGAATTCATCGTTCTCGTCGCGGGCGTAGGCGGCGGCAAGGCCAGCCAGTGCGGTATCGGCGTGATACAGACCCTTGCCATCGACGATGACGTCGTAGGCCTCCACGATGCGCTCCCAGCGCTTGTCCCGATCCATGGCCCAGTAACGGCCGGTGATCGACACAATGCGGGCACTGCCCGCGGCATCACAGGTGTCTTGCAGGGCTTGCAGATACTTCTCGGCGCTGCGCGGCGGGGTGTCGCGGCCATCCAGGAAGGCATGCACGTGAATGCGCTTGACGCCTGCAGCGGCGGCATCCTTGATCAGTGCCTGAATGTGGGCGTCGTGACTATGCACGCCGCCATCAGAAATCAGACCCAGCACATGCAGGGTTTTATTGTGCAGTTTTGCTTTTTCAATGGCACCGGCAAACACCGGGTTCAAACCCAGTTTGCCATCTGCGACATCGCAATCGATGCGGCTGATATCTTGTTGCAATACCCGGCCTGCGCCAATATTCAGGTGACCGACTTCAGAATTGCCGAATTGGCCCGCAGGTAATCCCACATACTGTTCGGACGCGTTGATGGTGGTCCAGGGGTATTGCGCCATTAACCGGTCAAGGTTGGGTTTTGCGGCGGCAGCAATCGCATTGTCCTGTTTTTCTTCGCGGTATCCGAATCCGTCCAGGATCAGCAGCAGAACCGGTTTGACCTCATTGCGTGTGGCGGCGCTCATTGTGTTGCAAAAGCCTTGTAGTTAATCCGCTGGCGCTGGTGAACAGCGTTGCGGTAGGGTTCCAAAGGTGGTTAGATATTCTATCCTGATTGGTAATCAGTTTGCTGAGTAAGTATTCCGGCCTTTTCAAGGGCCGTAACCTGTAATGACTTGCACCGGACATGGTGCTGCCAGAAGAATCGAGAACAATGGATAAAATGGATAACCCTGATTACCTGATGACCGATGAGCATATTGATCAGGCGTCGCGCGCCATGAAGGCGATGTCGCATCCATTGCGTCTGAAGATTCTCTGCGTGCTGGGCGACGGAGAAGTCAGCGTTCAGGAAATTGTGGATCAGGTGGGCACGACGCAATCGAATATCTCCCAGCATCTGGCACTGATGCGGGAAAAGGGCGTGCTGCGCACCCGCAAGGATGCCAATCGCGTGTACTACCGTGTGGGCGATATTCGCACGCTGGAAGTCATTGCCATGCTGCGGGATGTCTTCTGTGGTTTTTCCGGCTGATTGCCGGGCCAGATCAAACAACGCGGCCGGGAGCACACTTTATGTGCTGACCCGGCCGTGTTTTTATTCGTGGGCAAGTGTGGGTATTAGCCCTTTTTGCCCAGCAGACCATCCAGCGTTTTCTTCATTTCTGCCGGTTTGACCTGTCCCAGGTCTTTAACCACGACATTGCCCTTGGTATCAATCACCACGGTAAAGGGTAATGCGCCGGCGTTATTGCCCAGTTTGGTCATCAGTTCCAGTGCGTCGCCACTGCCCAGCAAGATGGGGTAGGTCACCTTGTATTGTTTGGCAAATTGCGCCACCGGAGCGGGTTCATCAATGGCGACGCCGACAAACTGCACCTTGCCGTGATAGCTCTGTTCCAGCTTCACCAGATCCGGGGTTTCCTGCCGGCACGGGCCGCACCACGACGCCCAGAAGTTGATCACCAGCGGTTGCTTGCCGCTGTATTGCGAGAGCTTTTGTGGCTTGCCTTGCAAGTCTTTGAGCGGCGTGTCGAGTGAAGCATCAGCCAGTGCCCACTGGCTGGCCGCCAGGACGCAGAGTGCAAGGAGGGTGTGACGCAGAAAACGGCCTGTACGGATCATTGCAGGGTGTTTCCTTGAACAAGTTGTTGCAGGGTGGCAGCAAACCCGGCCGCCGTTGGATCACCGATGACGCGGCGTTTTTGCAGTTCGCCATCGCGATTGTAAAACAGCATGGCGGGCGGACCGTACAAACCAAAACGCTTGAGCAGTGCTGCATCATCCGGCGTATTGCGAGTGACATCCGCTTGCAGCAGGACAAAGTTAGCCAATTGCGCCTTGACCGCCGGGTCAGGCAAGACGTTGCGGTTGAACTCCAGGCATGAGACACACCAATCGGCATAAAAATCCAGCAATACCGGTTTGCCGTGCGCGGCAGCCACGGCGGCGTCCAGCTCGGCGTTGGTGGCCACCTTCTGAAAGCCATTGCTGGCGGGTTTGTACCAGAGCGGGTGGCTGACCCAGACCGCCGTACCCAGCAAAATCACCCCAAAAACGCGCTTGACGTTGGTCATGGCCTTGCCCGACAAGCGTGGCAATACCGTCGCACCAAACGCGCCAATCAGCAAAAGCGGCAGGCCGGTACCCAGTCCCAATGCATATAGTGCGCCGCCACCGAGCGCCAGATCGCCGGTCCTGGCCATATAGGCCAGCGCGCCAAACAGCGGCGGTGCCATACACGCGCCCACCAGCAACGCCGACAAAATACCCATGACGAACACCGGGGCGAGTTTGCCGCCCGGCAAGCGGTTGGCCAGTTCATTCACCCGGCTTTGAAAACCACCAGGCATCTGCAGTTCAAACAAACCGAACATGGAGGCCGCCATCGCCACAAAAAACAGGGTGATGACGACGACAGTTATGGAAGACTGCAACTGCACAGTCAGCAACGTACCGGTACTGGCTGCTGCAATGCCCACCACCGTATACGTCAGCGCAATGCCCTGCACGTAGACGAACGTCAGGCCAAACGCTTGCCAGCGACTTTTGTTCTGGCCAATCACAATGCCCGACACAATGGGCAGCAGGGGGTACATGCAGGCCGTCAGTGACAGGCCAATACCGGCGAGAAAGAACAGCCCGACTGTGGCAGCCAGGCTACTGCGAAAAAAACCGCTGGTCCCTCCCGCGTCGCTGTCATTGCCGGCGAGGGTGGTGTTCTCTGTGGGGCCGCCAAACAGTTGTTTCACACCGCTCTGACCGGGCTTATCCATGTGCGATGCGTTGTCGGTCGGCGGGGTCAGTTGTACCGTTTGCGGCGGATAGCATACGCCTGCATCGGCACAGCCCTGCATGCGAACCGTCAGGTGCGGTGTCTGTGGCCACGGCTGACTACTGGTCAGGCGCACGTCCACGCTTTGCGGATAAATCTCGACCTTGCCGAAATTCGGATCATTCACCACTTGCCCCTTGGGCAGGGCCGGCGTGACGGGTTGCGCCGGTTGCGGGGTAAAGCTGATGCGGTCTTTGTACAGGTGATAGCCTGGCGCGATGGTGAAGTGGACATTGAGCGTATTGGCATCAATGCGCTCTACCGAGGCTTTGAAAGCCTCATTGGGCGGCAACAGGTCTTTTTCATCCAGCGCCATGGCGCTTTGGGCTGTCACAAGGCACCACAGCGCCAGGACACCAGTCATGATGGATCGGGTAAACAGGGACCGCACGTTACTTCTCCAGGGTTTCGCTTTGCAGCCAGGCCAGATAAGGCTGGAAAACGGATTGCGCCGGCAGGGCGATGATCTCCGGCACGTCGTAAGGGTGGTGTTCAGCCAGCCAGGCTTCTACCGCCGGATAACGTTCACCGGTTGTTTTTATCAAAAGCGGAACTTCTGCCGCTGTTTCGATTCTTCCTTCCCAGCGGTAGACTGACTGGATTGGCGGCAACAGGTTCACACAGGCCGCCAGCCGCGCTTCGATCAACCCGTGCGCGAGTGTGTTTGCCACGGTTGTATCCGGGCAATTGCACAGCACGACGACCGCGTTATTTCCACAACGGTTTGCTTCTGGATTAACCAATGCCTTTTATCCTGCTCGCAGCGCTGGCCTGGCCAGTGCTCGAAATCATTGCCATGATCATGTTCGCCAAAGCGTTCGGCGTTGGCGTGCTCATTGCCTGGTTGCTGATTGCCGCCGTGGTCGGCGGCCTGATGCTGCGTCACCACAAGCTGGCGGTGGCGTTTTCACTGTTTGATGATTTGCGCCAGGGGCGCGTGACCACCGCATCCTTGTTCTGGGTGGCCCGTTATTATATTTCTGCGGTTTTGCTGGTGCTACCCGGTTTGATCGGTGACGTCGTCGCATTGATCATGTTGCTGCCCTGGGGCAATAAAACGCCCTCGGGGGCCGGTCCGGTTGACGATGGCGTGATCGAAGGCGATTTTCGCCGGATTGATCCGCGCCCCGACCCCAATCGCCAGATTGATAACCAGTAAGCCCACGCTCCCGAAAAACAGAAAAAGGCCGCACGATGCGGCCTTTTTTATTGGGCGGAAGTCATCCCGCTTCAGGTGGCGATGCGCACATTTTGCAGGATATAGGGTTCCAGAGAAGCCACCACCACGCCCAGTAGCAACTGGATGATCAGGATCAGGATCAATGGGGTGATATCAATCCCCCCCACTGTGGGGATCATGCGGCGCAAGGGGCGCAGGAACGGCCCGGTGATCCCTTCCAGTACGGGCATCATCGGGTTGTACGGTGCAATCCACGACATCAGGGCCTGGCCAATGGTGGCTGCAAACAAGAGGTACAGCGACATCTTGAAGAGTTCCAGCGCGGCGGCCAGGACCAGGGCCACGATGGAGAGCGGCGAGCCGAAAATGAATGGCCACGGGGTAATGGCCAGCAAAATCAGATGCATCAGGAACGCACACACCCAGGCCAGCAACAGACTGGCGGTATCCAGATTGCGCCATGGCGGCACCACGCGGCGCACCGGCAGAACGATCCAGTTGGTCAAGGCCAGTACAAATTGGCCTACGGGGTGTTTGAACGATACCCGCCCGGCTTGCAGATAAAAGCGGATCAACAACACCAGGATGAAGAATTCAGCAAGATTGCGGATCAGAAAGTCGAGTGCGTTTGCCAGCATGGTTACGCCTCCGCTCAGGCTTCGGTGTCACGACCCAGCTCGTCACCCAGCTCGCGGGAGCGGGCGGCGGCGGCCTGGGTGGCGGCAATGATGGTCGCGCGGACCTGGCTATTGTCCATGGCGTTGATGGCGCGCTCGGTCGTGCCGCCTTTGGACGTGACCTTGATGCGCAACGTGGCGGCATCGTCATCGCTTTGTGCTGCCAGTTTCATGGCCCCGGCGACGGTTTCGTAAGCCAGTTCCCGCGCAATATCCGGGGCAAACCCCTGGGCGCGGGCCGCAGCCTGCAAAGACTCAATAAAATAAAACACATAAGCCGGGCCGCTGCCGGAAATGGCGGTAATACCGTCCATTTCGCTTTCGTCTTTCAGCCAGACCACCTTACCGATGGAGGCCAGAATGCGATCGACCGCAGCGCGGTCTTCGGCGGAGACACCTTCAGCGGCGAACACGCCAGAGATGCCCGCCTGGACCAGCGCGGGGGTATTGGGCATGACGCGTACCACGCGGGCGTACCCGCCCAGCCAGCGTGACAGGGTGTCCACGCGTACCCCGGCGGCAATGGACAAAGCCAGTGCGCCTGCCAGTTGTGGCGCTGCTGTTTGTGCCACCTGGCGCAATTGCTGTGGTTTGACCGCAAAGATCACCACGTCACTGGCGGGCAGTGGTTGATCCGGGGCACCGGTGGCAAGGCCGTACTCCTGGGCCAACTGGTTGCGCCGACCCTGGTCGGGTTCGACCACAAACAGGTCGCTGGCCGCAAAGCCCTGGCTGATCAGGCCGCCAATCATGGCACCAGCCATGTTGCCGCCGCCGATAAAAGTAATCTTCATGTCGATGGATATCCCGTTGACTGTTTTTATCTGGTTTTCGTCGCTGTCTGGCTGGCACGCCAGGCGGTGCAGTCGCCTGCGATTATGCCGTGGTTTTGGCCGGTCTGGCGCCAAATAATGCGGTGCCGATGCGTACCAGGGTTGCCCCATGCGCCACGGCCTGTTCCAGGTCGGCTGACATGCCCATGGAGAGTGTATCGAGCATCAGACCCTGGCTGTTGAGGTGCAGCAGCAAGGCCTGCATCTGTTCAAACTGCCCGGCCAATACAGCCAGATCCGGTGTTGGCTCTGGAATGCACATCAAGCCGCGCAGGGTTAGACCTGGCAGCGCGGCGACGGCCTGTGCCAATGCTGGCGCCTCTGCCGGGCTGACCCCCGATTTACTGTCCTCGCCCGATACATTGACCTGGATACACACATTCAGTTGCGGCAAATCTGCAGGACGCTGTTGAGAGAGGCGTTCGGCAATCAGCAGGCGGTCAATGGCATGAACCCAGTGGGCATGTTCCGCCACGATGCGGGTTTTATTGCGCTGCAAGGGGCCAATGAAGTGCCATTCGATCCCGGTCAGATCGGCCAGTGCCTCCACTTTGCCGGCAAACTCCTGCACATAGTTCTCGCCAAAGGCACGTTGACCGGCAGCGTAGAACGGACGGATATCATCGGCCGGAAATGTTTTGCTGACAGCCAGCAGTTTCACGCTGGTGCTGGCGCGGCCGCTTTGCCGGGCGGCGTTCTCAATACGCTGATGAATAGCCGCAAGGGCCTGTGGGGCGTGATCGGTCATGGGCTCGCCGTGGTGAAGCCAACAAATCAGGGGTCTGCCATCTGCCTCTGATCGGGGCCGCAACAGCGCGGCCCGCAGCGCATTATAAGTTCATTTACCGGCAATGGACCGGTCCCGCCCGCTATCTAGCGGGGACGGGCGGAGGCAGAGGGGCATCCTGCCCGCTTTTCTTCTTCGCGGTCAGCCCGGGCAATGGCCGCCACCACCAGCAGGCAGAAGCTGGCTGCGATTACCAGTGAGATTCTCGTTTGCCCTTGCACCCAGGTGTGCAGGCCCAGAAACGCTGCGGCGGCAATCAGCGCATCAATTGCGCCGGCAGTGAGGTCATTCATCAGTAAGTACTCCAGGGGTTGCCCGCCGGTGCGGCGATCAGTGCAGGGGTACTGGCTGACTGCACAAGCGGGGTGTTCGGGTCTTGTGGACCGGGAGCCAGCACGCCGTCTGGCGGCGCTTCGTTCCGTTTGTAAGCGCGCCTTCACGCCTTGTCGGACAACACTTTGAACTGTCGGGTAGTGCAAGTAGATAGTTGTCTTTTGGATACGTCGTCAGCATGCGCTGGTTACGTTGTATTTCACCGCAGTTAGAATCGACGGCGATATGCAATAGTTGTCATGCATACTGCCGTCATTTGCCCTTGTCATGATCCGCTCGTGGTGCGTCAGGCCCGCGGGGGACAACACCGGAGTCTTGCGCCCTCATGGAAATTTCTGAACTGCTTGCGTTTGCCGTCAAAAACAAGGCGTCCGACTTGCACCTCTCCAGCGGCTTGCCGCCCATGATCCGCGTGCATGGTGACGTGCGCCGGATCAACCTGCCGCCGCTGGAACACAAAGACGTGCACGACATGGTGTATGACATCATGAACGACGGGCAGCGCAAGGTGTACGAAGACACGCTGGAGTGCGACTTCTCGTTCGAGATTCCCAATCTGGCGCGTTTCCGGGTCAACGCCTTTGTGCAAAACCGTGGCGCGGGTGCGGTATTCCGGACCATTCCGTCCAAGGTGCTCACGCTGGAAGAACTGAACGCGCCGCGCGTGTTCCGTGAAATTGCTGAAAACCCGCGTGGCCTTGTGCTGGTGACCGGGCCGACCGGTTCGGGCAAATCGACCACGCTGGCAGCGATGGTGAACTACATCAACGAAAACGAATACGGCCACATCCTGACCGTGGAAGACCCGATCGAATTCGTGCATTCCTCCAAAAAGTGTCTGATCAACCAGCGGGAAGTTGGTCCGCATACGCTGTCGTTCTCCAACGCTTTGCGCTCCGCCCTGCGGGAAGATCCGGACGTGGTGCTGGTGGGTGAGTTGCGTGACCTGGAAACCATCCGGCTGGCGCTGACTGCGGCCGAAACGGGTCACCTGGTATTCGGTACGCTGCACACCAGTTCTGCGGCCAAGACCATTGACCGGGTAGTGGACGTGTTCCCGGCTGCGGAAAAAGAAATGGTGCGCGCCATGTTGTCTGAATCCTTGCGCGCGGTGATCTCGCAAACCCTGTTGAAGACCAAGGACGGCACAGGCCGGGTGGCGGCGCACGAGATCATGATCGGTATTCCGGCCATTCGTAACCTGATCCGGGAAAACAAGGTGGCGCAGATGTATTCGTCCATCCAGACCGGTTCGCAATTTGGCATGCAAACCCTGGATCAGAATCTGCAAAATCTGGTTCAGCGCAATATCGTGTCGGCGGCGGAAGCGCGCGGCAAAGCGGCGATCCCGGACAACTTCAAGGGCTGACCCTGGCAAGATTGCCAGGTTCTGACGTCAAAGCGGCCTGAGTTGCAAATAGTGATAGCCAGACCCGGTCTGGAGCAGCTATTTAATAATCAGGCTATAGATATTTATTGTTGGATCAGCGCGTGCGGCACGTGTGTACGCCGGCATCCTTCCTGGTGAAAGATTCAAGGAATCATGGAAAAAGAACAGGCAGCCAAGTTCATGCAAGACCTTTTGCGCCATATGCGCGCCAAAGGGGCATCGGACTTGTTCATTACCGCAGACTTTCCGCCGGCAATGAAGGTGGATGGCCGCGTTACGCCGGTCTCAAGCCAGGCATTGACGCCGCAACACACCAAAGAACTGGCCCGCGCCATCATGAATGATCGGCAGGCGGAAGAATTTGAAGCAACGCATGAATGTAATTTTGCGATCAGCCCGGGCACATTGGGGCGTTATCGGGTTAATGCCTTCATGCAGCAAAGCCGGGTGGGTATGGTGCTGCGGACCATCAATTCGCAGATTCCCAAACTGCAGGAACTGGGGCTGCCGCCGGTATTGCACGATATCGCCATGACCAAACGCGGTCTGGTGATCTTTGTGGGTGGTACTGGGTCGGGTAAATCCACTTCGCTGGCGGCAATGATTGGCGAGCGCAATGAAAAAGCCTACGACCATATCATTACCATTGAAGACCCGATTGAATACGTGCACGAGCACAAGAATAGTATCGTTACGCAACGTGAAGTAGGCGTTGATACAGATTCCTGGGGTGCGGCGCTGAAGAACACGCTGCGTCAGGCGCCAGATGTGATTCTGATTGGTGAGATCCGCGACCGCGATACCATGGATTACGCCATCGCCTTTGCCGAAACCGGTCACCTTTGCATGGCGACATTGCATGCCAACTCAGCCAATCAGGCGCTGGACCGGATTATCAACTTCTTCCCGGAAGAACGCCGCTCCCAATTGCTGATGGATTTGTCGCTGAACCTGAAAGCCTTTGTTTCGCAACGACTTGTTCCTCATCGTTCCGGACAGGGGCGGGTTGCTGCGGTAGAGGTCATGCTCAATTCGCCGTTGATTTCGGAACTCGTTTTCAAAGGCGAGGTCCACGAGATCAAGGAAATCATGAAAAAGTCGCGTGAATTGGGTATGCAGACTTTTGACCAGTCCTTGTTTGATCTTTATGAAGCTGGATTGATCAGCTATGAAGATGCATTGCGTAATGCCGATTCAGTGAACGATTTGCGCCTGCATATCAAGTTGCAGGGGGCGGAGGCCAAACATAAAGATGTGCTTTCGGGAATCGATCACCTGGATATCGTATAACATATGCCACTTGTTGACTGAAAGCGACCACTGATCCCCGGATGAAGAAACACCCAGCCCACTCTTTGCATGTTGTTTCGCTGCTTGCTGCGGGGATGACCCTGGGTGCAGCGCCGGTCTTTTCTGCCGCACTGGGTCCGATCCAGGTGCGCTCTGCTCTGGGTGAGCGGCTGGATGCGGTGATTCAGGTCACCACCGCCTCCGGGGAAGAACTCAGCAGTAGTTGCTTCAGGGTCGGTACGCCGCAGGATGACGACGGCGGTAGCGTGCTGCGGGGCGTGCAAATGACCTGGGAGCCGCAAGGTAGTGGTAGCGGCCGCCTGCGTTTGCGCACCAGTGATCCCGTGACCGAGCCGGTCATGCAGCTACCGGTGCAAGTCAAATGTGGTAGTGACGACACCCGTGATTTCCGGCGTGACTACACCTTGTTGCTGGACCCGCGCGATTACCGTGGGGCCGTGATCAGCAACGGCAGCAATGATCAGGCTACCGCGCCTGTCGCTGCTGCACCCGCCCGCGCCACCCGGCGCAAGCTGCCGGCCCCGGGCGAGTCCTGGACAGTACGGGCAGGGGATACGGTCGAATCCATCGCCAGCAATTATTACCCGCATGACGGCGCAGCGCGGCGGCAGTTTATTGAGTCGATGTACGCGCAGAACCCGGATTTGCCGCAGGGCTACCGCGTACCCTTGTCGGTAGACACCCAGATTACCTTGCCGGGCAAGGTGGCCGCGCCCGCCAGCGAGGCGGCTCCCCGCGCGCCCAAGGCTGCTCGTAAACCGGCTGCCAGCGCGACGACGGGTCGCTCTGTGCTGCGGCTGGATGATTCGCCCCCGGACACGCCGTCGCCTTCGACCGCGTCCGCCCCGGCGGTGGCCGCGATCGCCAATCAGGCGGCATCAGAAGACCAGCAGTTGGCTTTGCTTAAAACGCAGATTGCCCAATTGCAGCAAGAATTGGCGCAACTCAAGTTGCAGGCCCAGCAGCAACTCACCCAACCGGCAACGGCCAATGCGGTAGCGCCCGCAGCCAATACAGCCAATACAACCGTGCCCGCTGCGACGGCCCATCCGCACGCGCCGGTGCATGTTGCGGCACCCGTGCCAGAGAAATCCGGCGGTCTGCTGGACTGGTTGTTGTTCCCGCTGATTTTGCTGTTGCTGGTGGGGGTGATGGCCTGGTCTTACTTGCGCTGGAAATCGCGCCAGCGTGAAGCCAGCGTGGCAGAAGACGAATATGCCATGCAGTTCGCCAACGGCATGCCGGATGAAGACGTCCATACCGTACTCCCACCCGCTGCAGGTGCTGGCGCACGTGGCGCCGTGGCTTCCCCGCTGGCCGCCCGCGCAGAGCCTCAGCGCGAGCTGGCCAACCATATCACGCAGATTGCCAACGAATGGCAAAACTCCACCATGGATGTGGTGCAACCGGGCAACGTGCTTGAAGAAGCCCAGTTGCTGCTGGATCACGGCCTGCTGCAACAAGCTATCAATCTGCTGATTCAGGAAATAGAGCAACACCCGGCCCTGGCCACGTTGTGGCTCAAATTGTTGTCGATCTACAGCCAGCACCAGATGAAGGCCGACTTCCTGGATTACGCCAGACAGTTCCGCGAACAGTTCACGGATGAAGACCTGTGGCGCCAGGTGCAGGTGATGGGGGCCAGCGTTGATCCGGATAACGCGCTCTATCAGTTGTCTGAAGAGGACGCAGCCAGCCTGCCGGACTATCGCAAGGAATCCACACTTAAACAGAGTATCGGCGGCACCTTGCCGGATCATCCGTCCACGCCCTCGCCAGAAGCTGAGGCGGAATTTGAATCGCTGATGCGCACTCAAGCCGGGCTGGCGCTGACCGACTCCGAATGGACGCTGGCAGAAGACCACGAAGCGTTGCCACGCAAGCCGCTGGCAGAGCATGTGCCGTTTGATACCAGGCAACCCGTCCTGGAAACACCTGTTGAAGAAGAGCCCGCCGCCGCCTTCTTCGGTAACGAAATGGAGTTTGATCTCGACGCTTTGCCACCGCTGGAAGCACCGGCCATGACCGAACCGGTAGCCCTGGCGGCAGCGGCCCCGGTTGCGGCCGCTGGGCCAGTGGTACCGGCCAAGCCCGAGCCATCCGCGTTTCGCTCGGATGATCCGCAGATGCAAAAAATTGCCACCTTGCTGGAGCATGGCCAGGAGGGCGAAGCCATGCGCGCACTGGAAGAAACGCTTTATTCGGGTTCCGGCGCGCAACGGCAATTGGCGCTCAAGTGGTTGAGCCAGTTGCAGCCGCGGGCGTTCGACAAGTAATCAGCACCAGGCGCTTTCCTGCCCGCACAGCACACCGGCTCAGGGGTGCTGTGCGGGTGCTGGTACAGCCGTCGGGACTATCGCTCCCGCCAACTGTTCCCGGCATTGCGGGGCCAGCAAAGACTCTCCCAGATAATCCAGAAAATGCCGTACCGCCGGGACCAGCCCGCGGCGTGACGGGAATACCGCGTGCGCGTAGCCCAGTGGCGAGCGCCAGTCAGGCAGCACCTGGACCAGATCGCCACGCGCCAGCTCATCCCGGCACAGGTATTCGGGCAGGATACAGGCACCAACCCCGGCCTGGGCGGCAAACATCAAGGTCGGCAGGTCATCCGCCACATAACGTGGAAAGTGCGTGATCTGACGTTCTTCGTCGGCCGGGCCCACCAGGGACCAGGTCGCTCGACCATCCGCTGCGGACATGGCCAGCGTGTCCAGCCAGCCGAGTTCATCCGGGTGTGTGGGTTGCCCCTGGCGTGCCAGTTGCAAAGGGCTGGCTACCAGCACGGAGTGCGCCACGCCCAGTTGCTTGACCACCAGCGAGGCCGAGTCTTGCAGGGTGGGCCGCACGCGCAATGCCACATCAATGCCTTCTTCCAGCAAGTCGATGGGCCGATTGGTCACAATCATATTGATCTTGACCTGGGGGTACTCTTGCATGAAGCGCGGGATGATCTTGCCTACCACGGTCTGCGCCAGCGTCACCGGACAACTGACGCGGATGGTGCCACGCGGTGTGGATTGCACATGTTCTACCGCCTCGCTGGCGGCACGGGCTTCGTCGCGGATTGCCAGGCAATGGCGGTAGTACAACTCGCCGACTTCTGTCAGTGCCAGCTTGCGCGTGGTCCGCTGCAACAAGCGCACACCAAGGCCGGTTTCCAGCTCCGCCACGCGCCGCGACAGGCGTGACTTGGGGATGCCCAGCACCCGGCTGGCGCTGGAAAAGCCGCCGGCTTCGACCACTTCGGCAAAAAAATACATGTCGTTCAGGTCATGCATGATCAACCGCCCTTAACTGATTGTCCTGTTTTCAGGACAATCTATCGCACTTTTGCCGACTTATCACCTGTTCACCTCACCGATAGAGTGGCATCCATGTTGCAAGGCCAGCCGGATTCACCGGCCAGCCGCCAATCACAAGCTGTCGGCATCAGCCGGCCGCACCAAGGAGAACATGATGAAACTGCTGCATATCGACTCGAGCGTTCTGGGTGACAACTCTGTATCGCGCAAGCTGACCGCCAATATCACCAAGGCCTATCAAGCCGCCAACCCGAACGCCCAGGTGACCTACCTGGACCTGGCTGCAGCCGAACCGGCTCACCTGTCGGGTGAAGCCCTGGGCCACCGCTTTGTACCGGCTGAATCGCATACCGAAGTGCAAAAGCGTGAAGCGGCTTATGGCGAAACCCTGCTGACCCAATTCCTGGGTGCGGATGTGATCGTGGTGGGTGCCCCGATGTACAACTTCTCTATCCCTAGCCAGCTCAAGGCCTGGATTGACCGCATTGCCGTTGCCGGTCGTACCTTCAAATACACTGAAAATGGCCCGGTTGGCCTGGCAACAGGTAAAACGGTAGTGGTGGCCTCGTCTCGCGGTGGCGTGTATTCCAGCAATGAAGCGCTGCGTGCCCTGGATCATCAGGAAGCCTATCTGCGCACCGTGTTTGGTTTTGTGGGCATCACTGATGTGCGCTTTGTGCGTGCAGAAGGGACCTCGATGGGTGACGCAAAGAAGGCCGAAGCCTTTGCCAGCGCAGAAAAGGAAATCGCCGCACTGACCGCCTGATCCACGGGTGGTGGTGTCCGACGCCTGGCTTGCGCCAGGCGTTTTTTATTTCTGGAGCGTTTGATGAAATCGCCATCCTGTACTGGCTCCAATGTCTATCTGAGTGAGCATGTACCCGCTGTGGTGACGGTCCCGGCGGGCATGCATACGCTACTGGCGTATGTGTTTGAAAATGCAGCGGCAGTGTTGACCATGCGTGGTCTTGCAGGCGGAGATGTCCAGTTGCAACCTGGTGAATTCCTGGCTACGCCGGTGACGCCTGGCGCCCCGGTTCACCTGGTCAGCGAAACGGGTCTGCCGCAACATGGGCTGCTCCGCTTTGCGGCGGAAGCGACGGCGCGGGTACTCCGCTGCAAGTGTGAAATCCCGGTTGATATCGGCCCGGGCTGGCGTGCCCGCCGCTTGATGGCCAGGGGCGTACCGGCTTTACTCGATAGTTATCTGGATACCGCCAGTAGCTGGACGCCCGCAGCCAGTGCCAGCTTTTGCGGGCAAGAGGAAGCAACGGTCAAGGTATTGCGGGGCGAGGTCAGCAGTGGGGCTTTGCGCCTGGGTGCGGGCGAGGGGGCCGTGGTACGGCTGGATACACCACTGGTCGCCAGCATGCGCAGCCATGTACTGATCCAGGCCTGATCTCCGGTTGCCCAAAAAAAAGCCCGCCTGCTGGCGGGCCGAATCGTTGCATGGGACTCTGAACCGGGTTACGCCGGGAAATACCTGCCACCTAACGGTTGAACCGTGCCGCCATACCGGCCGCGCCAAACTCTTGATAGCGCGCCTCGCACACTGCGCGCATGGCCGCGATGGCCGGCTTCAGATACGCGCGCGGATCAAAATCTGCAGGATGGGTCATGAAATGTTTGCGGATCGCCCCGGTCATGGCCAGGCGCAAATCCGTATCAATATTGATCTTGCGCACGCCGTATTTGATGGCGCGCTGGATTTCCTCCACCGGCACGCCCCAGGTGGGTTTGATGTCACCGCCGAACTCCCGCACTTCTGAGAGTAACTCCTGGGGCACGCTGGATGAGCCATGCATCACCAGGTGCGTCTGCGGAATGGCGGCGTGAATGGCCTTGATGCGCTCGATCGCCAGTACTTCGCCGGTGGGCGGGCGGGTGAACTTGTAGGCACCGTGGCTGGTGCCAATGGCAATGGCCAGGGCGTCCACCCCGGTGGCCTCGACAAACTGTCGGGCCTGTTCCGGGTCGGTCAGCATTTCATCGTGTGAGAGTTTGCGGTTGGCGCCTACGCCGTCTTCTTCCTCGCCCATGCCGGTTTCCAGGCTGCCCAGGCAACCCAGTTCACCTTCTACCGAGACGCCTTTCTGGTGCGCCAGCAGCACTACTTCCCGCGTCACGGTCACGTTGTAGTGGTAATCGCTCGGGGTCTTGCCGTCTTCACGCAGGGAGCCATCCATCATCACGCTGGAGAACCCCAGGTTCACCGCACTCATGCAGACCGCCAGGCTGGTGCCGTGGTCCTGATGCATGACGACCGGCAACTTGGGATAGCTGCTGACAGCGGCTTCAATCAGATGCTTGATAAATAACTCGCCAGCGTACTTGCGGGCACCGGAACTGGCTTGCAGAATCACCGGGCTTTGCGTGGCATCGGCCGCCTGTAAAATGGCGTGAATCTGCTCCAGATTGTTCACATTGAATGCGGGCACGCCATATTGGTGTTCTGCGGCGTGATCCAGCACGGTGCGTAGCGATACGAGCGGCATAGCGGTTCTCCATCCGATTGGTGCGTTGCATCACAATCTAGACGTTCAAACGCATCAGACCCAATCGGGATATTCGCCATTCGGGAAAGCCCTGAAACCAATGGTCAGCCCATTACAACCTGATGAAAGCCTTGAAGCCTGCTTGCGCCGCATGGTGCGGGCGGATGCCACCTTGATGGCGCAACTGGCCTGCGTGCGCGCTTGCGGGCTGGCGCGGTGGTGCATTGCCGCAGGCGCAGTGCGCAACCGGGTCTGGCAAAAGGGGCATGAGCAGACCAGCTTGCCGGTCGTGACGGATGTGGATGTGTGTTATTTCGATGCCGCTTTGCCCGTCGAGCATGCGCAGCATATTGAGCACGCGCTGATGGCTGCCATGCCGGGAGTTGCGTGGGAGGTCGTCAATCAGGCACATGCGCACCGGTTTAACGGGCTATCTGCGGTGAGTTCATTGGCAGAAGCGCTGGCGAACTGGCCGCCACAGCGGTCGGGGTGTGGCTGGATGAAGCGGGAGAAGTACAGATTGTGGCGCTGGACGACCTGTTTGCGCTGCGGCTAAGGCGCAATCCGGCGTTTGCCAATGTGAGGGTTTACCGGGAACGCATCGCGCAGAAACAATGGCAGCGGCACTGGCCGCTGCTCATCCTGGTGGACTGACTGGCGTTTATTGACCGTCAGCCGGGCCCCAGCAGCCGGATTTGTGCAGCTCGTTGTTCAAGCCCTTGATCTGGCTCTTGCGGGCGGAGCTGATGGTGCCGGTCTGGCGGTCGATCGGATCTTTTTGTAATTGGTCACGTTGCGCACGCAGATCGGTACAGCGTTTGCTGTTCGGGCCGGTGGCAGATGGGGACGAGGCCGCAGGTGCTGAGCCGACGACTGATTGCGGCAAGGTCAGGTTCAACGGTTTGGCACTGTCGGCAGCCCAGGCGGAGATCGCTCCAGCACAAACCATGGCGCAGGCGAGAACACGGACAAACTGCATTGAGCTACTCCATCACAAGAAAAAAGGTCGCGTGGGCGACCTATGTTTTATAGCTGTTTGTTGTGCTGTAAGTATTGTGAAATGACAAAAGCCGGGCGTCGGCCCGGCTTTTGTGACGACTTGATTTAAGCGGGGACAGATTTTTGTATCATCTGTATCCAGCAAATCTGTCCTGATCCGGATTAACCGTTGTAACGGGTTTCCAGAATTTCTACGGCCGGCAGCACTTTGCCTTCCAGGAATTCCAGGAAAGCACCACCACCGGTGGAGATATAGCTCACCTTGTCGGTGATGCCGTATTTGGCCACCGCAGCCAGGGTGTCACCACCGCCCGCGATCGAGAAAGCGCTCGATTCGGCAATGGCTTCGGCCACAACTTTGGTGCCGTTACCAAACTGGTCAAACTCGAACACGCCCACCGGGCCGTTCCAGACAATGGTGCCGGCTTTTTTCAGCACATCTGCCAGTGCCCTGGCCGAATCCGGGCCAATGTCAAAAATCATGTCGTCTGCTTCAACGGCGGCCAGCGGCTTGACCACGGCGGGTTCGTTGGCATCGAACTTCTTGCCGATCACCACGTCGGTCGGCAGCGGCACATCGCCACCGCGGGCGCGCAGCTTGCTGATCACGGTACGGGCGTTACCCACCAGATCGGCTTCAGCCAGCGACTTGCCCACTTGCTTGCCTTCGGCCAGCAAGAAGGTATTGGCAATGCCGCCGCCCACCACCAACTGGTCAACCTTGTCGGCCAGCGACTCAAGAATGGTCAGCTTGGTCGAGACCTTGGAGCCGGCCACAATCGCCACCAGCGGGCGGGCCGGATGGGCCAGTGCCTTGCCCAGCGCGTCCAGTTCGCCAGCCATCAAAATGCCGGCGCAAGCGGCCGGGGCGAACTTGGCTACCGCGTGGGTCGAGGCTTCAGCGCGGTGCGCGGTGCCAAAGGCATCGTTGACGAATACATCGCACAGGGCGGCGTATTTCTTGCCCAGATCATCACTGTTTTTCTTCTCGCCCACGTTGCAGCGCACGTTTTGCAGCAGCACCACGTCGCCCGGCTTGACCTGGTAGCCTTCCCAGTTGTCCAGCACGTCGATCTTGCGGCCCAGCAGTTCACCCATGCGGGCGGCGACGCCGGCAAGGCTGTCTTCCGGATTGATCTGGCCTTCAGTCGGACGGCCCAGATGACTCATCACGATAACCCCGGCGCCCGCCTTGAGTGCGGCCTCAATGGTCGGCAACGACGCGCGGATACGGGTGTCGTCACCAATCACGCCATCTTTGACGGGTACGTTGAGGTCGGCACGGATCAGCACTTTCTTGCCGGACAAGTCCAGCTCGGTCATTTTTCGGTACGCCATGATGCAGTTCCCTATGATGAGTTCAGGTGATTGTGAAACCAGTCTTTGCCCGGCTTGCCGAGGCACGTCGGCGGGGGTGTGCTGCCGGGTAGAATCAGGTTTTTGGATAATGCATTTCTTGTCGCCGCGCCTGGCAACCTGTTGCCCGGGCGGGTCGTGCGGCGGGTTTTCCTGCCCGTTGCCGCTTGTGTGCAAGCCTTGCAGTCTAACACATCGTTTTTGGCCCCAAATGACCCAGGTCTCGTCGCTCTTTCGTAATCGCAATTTTTTACTGCTTTGGTTCTCCAGTATTTTTGGCAACCTGGCGCTGGCCGTCGCCACACTCTCTGAAACCTGGTATGTGGTCAAAACCCTTGGGGTCAAGGAACAGCTTGGCTTTGTGATGATTGCGGGGTCTGTCCCGCGTATTGTGTTGATGGCGTTTGGCGGTGTGCTGGCTGACCGGATGAAGCGCACGCGCATCATCCGGTTTTCATTGACCACCCGCGTATTTCTGATGCTGGCGCTGGTCGGCTTGCTGTACTTCAATGCGCTCAATATTGTCACGCTGACGGGGTTTGCCTTTTTGTATGGCGCGCTGGATGCGTTTTTCTGGCCCGCGCGGGATGCCCTCTTGCCCAGTGTGGTGCCGGATCTGGATTTACCCCGCGCCAACTCCGTCATGCTGACCACCAACCAGATTGGCCTTGTGTTCGGGCCGGTGCTGGGCGGCGCGTTATTGGCGCTGCTGAGTTATGAGTGGGTGTTTGTGTTCACCGCCATCATGCTGGCGGCGGGGACGCTGTGCGTGGCGCAGGTCAAAGAGCCGCCGATGGATTGGCATGCCGCCCGCAAACATGTGCTGGCGGAACTCAAGGAAGGCGTGCAATACGCGCTGTCGTCCCCGGTGTTGCGTTCCTTGATGATCATTTACGCCATTGCCAATTTGCTGTTTATGGGGCCGCTGGCGTTGGGTGTGCCGATCGTGGCGGCAGACAATCTGCACGGCAATGCGGCGGTGCTGTCCTACCTGCAAAGTGCGTTTGCGGCGGGGATGGTCACCGGTGGCTTCCTGCTGACCATTTTCCCGCCCCGCAAAAAGCGCTTGTTGATGATTGCACTGGTGATCGTGGCGGAAGGGGTATTGCTGGGCAGCCTGTCGCACGTGACGTGGCTGGCACTGGCGGTATGCGTGCAGTTCCTGACCGGTCTGGGCGTGGTCAGCAATAACGTGCCCATGATGTCGCTGATCCAGCAGTATGCTGATCGCAGCAAAATCGGCCGGGTGATGAGTCTGAACACCATGGCCTCAATGGGCTTGTCGCCCCTCAGTTACGCCATGGTGACCGGTTTGTTGTCGTTGCATATCGGCATTGGCGTCATCATGCCAGTGTTCTGTCTGACCATGAGCGCCGCCATGTTGCTGTTGATCTGGGGTATGCCGGCAATCCGTCAGATTGATTGAGCGGCGGGTCGCCACAGGCGGATCATGGCCTCGCCATGGGTTTCATCCACAAACCGCCCATGTTCGGTAAAGCCCACGCGCCGATAGAGAGTGAGCGCGCCGCCGTTGCTGGCCTGCACGGCCAGCAACAGTGCCTCCTGGCCGGCCAGTCCGATGGCGGCTTCCAGCAACATCTGGCCGATGCCCTGGCGCTGCCAGACTGGTAACACTGCAAATGACGAAACCACCTGCCGCCCTTCGTCCAGTGCAGAGAGGGCGAGCACGCCGCACAAGGACTCACCACGCAGCGCACCCAGATAGCGCGCCTGATCCAGCATCAAAATGGTGGCTTCCGGTAGCCAGGGGGCGTCTGGCATGGCTTGTTGCAGGATATGAACGATCTGCCCGGCCACACTGGGCCGGGTATGTTCAACAATGGCGATGGCGATTCCTGCAGGCACGGGGCTTTCCGCAAAGTGGTGTCATCTGCTTTAACGCAAAAACAATGCCCGCAGCGGACAGCGTGCGGGCATTGTGGGCACAAATGACGGATGCGGTCGCTTATTTGCCGCCGAACCACTTGTGGAACATCAGTTTGATGCTGTCGATCAGGCGGCCAAAGAAGCCGGCTTCCTCGACGTTTTCCAGGGCTTGCGCCGGGTACTGCGCAATCACCTTGCCTTGATCGAGCACATCAATGGTGCCCAGTTGCTGGCCGGCCTTGATCGGCGCAATCAGCGGCTCATCCAGTTTGACCTGTGTGGTGACCTTGCTGCCATCGCCCTTGGGCACGGTGACAAACTGATCATTCACAAAGCCCACTTTCACGCTGCTCTCGGCGCCTTTGTAGACCTGCTGGGTGGCCAGCGGCTGTTTGGCGGTGAACACTTTGGGCGTGTCAAAGAATTGCGTGCCCCAGTTCAAGAGCTTGGCCGATTCATTGGCGCGAACTTCATCGCCCGTGGTGCCGACCACCACCGAGATCAAACGGCGGCCATCCTTGTGCGTACTGGCCACCAGGTTGAAACCGGCCGAGTTGGTGTGACCGGTTTTCATGCCATCCACATTCGGATCACGGTACAGCAACAGATTGCGGTTGGGCTGGCGAATCTTGTTGTACGTGAACTCCTTCATGGAGTAGATCGGATAGAACTCCGGGTAGTCGCGGATGATGGCCGCAGCAATCTTGCCCAGGTCTGCCACTGTCATATAGTGGTTGGGGTCCGGCAGGCCGGTGGAGTTCATAAAGTGCGAACCCGTCATGCCAAGACGCTGCGCTTGCTGGTTCATCATCTGCGCAAACACTTCTTCGCTGCCGGCAATGGCTTCGGCCAGCGTCACGCAGGCATCGTTGCCGGACTGCACAATCATGCCCTTGATCAGGTCATCAACCCGGGCCGGGGCTTTCGGGTCCAGGAACATGCGCGAACCTTCGGTCTTCCAGCCTTTGGTGGAGACGGTCAGTTGCTGGTCCAGGCGAATACGGCCTTCCTTGACGGCTTTGAATACCACATAAGCGGTCATCAGTTTGGTCAGGCTGGCGGGCTCGACCCGCATATTGGCATCACGTGATGCCAGTTCGGAGCCACTTTGAAAATCCGTCAGGTAGTACGCCTTGGCGTTGATTTCTGGAACGGGCGGAGTAAAGGCCTGAGCCGAAGCGGCGAGCAGGAGGGAACAAGCAATCAACGTACGGGACAGGTTTCTGGAAATCATGGCGGGCGTTTCTGATAACAAAGACAACAGGTGGCGGAGGGTAACACCGGCGGCATATGACCGGCCCGGTATTATGTCTGCGTTTCGACCGCTTGGGGGGTTAACTGGTTCGCTTGTCCGACAAAAAGAAAAAGCGCCCCGTCAGCAAGGCGCTGGTTTTTTGCAAATGGCGCGCGTCAGGCGAGCGCGTTGCCGCCGTGATCTGGCCAGTCAAATTCGCCCCGGCCCACTTCGGCTACCCGTCCGCCCACATGAATTTGTTTGTCTGCATCAATCAGCAAGCTCAGATGAGCCAGCCGGCCAATGCCGTGCCCCTGCACCATGCTGGCAGTCAGGGGGAGCGTAGTAGTTTGTTCGGCCAGCAGCCAGCCGCCCAGGTTGGCGCAGGCCGAACCCGTGCCGTGGTCCTCGGCCAGTTGCCCATTCTGTACCCAGAAAAAGCGCGCCACAATGTCGTCCTCCGCCCAGGCCCAGACCAGCGTCTGGATAATGCCACGCTCGTTCTTTGCGTGGATATTCATCAGGGCCAGATCAGGTGTGCATGCCTGCACCGCCTCGGCACTGGCCAGCGGCACCACCAGTTGTTCTGTCCCGGTATTCACAAAGCGCGGCGTGCCGGCCACTTGCTCCGGCGCAATGCCCAGTGCGTGCGCCATGTCTGCGGCGGGCGGCGCAAAGCGGTAGGTGGGGGCGTTGGCACTCAGTTGCATACGGTGGTGTTCATGGGCTACCACCGGGATGACACCGGCTTTGAATTCCAGCGTCAGGTGAGATTTCCCCAGCGTTTGCGCCAGCACCCACGCCGTGCCGAGGGTCGGATGGCCGGCAAACGGCAACTCATAAGTCGGGGTAAAGATGCGCACCTGTGCATCGGCCCTGGCGGAGGGAAAAACAAAGGTGGTCTCGGACAAATTAAGCTGTTGCGCCAGCGTCTGCATTGCGGCGGCGTCCAGCCCGCGGGCATCCTCAAACACCGCCAGCGGGTTGCCGGCCCACGGGGTTTCAGCAAAGACATTGACGATGCGGTAACGATAACTGGCCATACGGATCTCCGGCAAACAAAGGCAAAAAGGGGCTGACCTCACTATGCACCGCACCGGGGCAAGCCGGGCAGCGGCAGTCTGCGGTGCAATGCATCATGACAGTTGAATTGATCGTCAGCATGCACCATGCTTTTTTGTGCATGACGGTTGCCGCAGTTGCATCATGCTGACTGTATAATGAGCGCCTTTTCAGGGCCGCTAACGAAACCGCCCTGGCCGCATGTGAGCGTGCCGTGTTTGCTCGGGTGGTTTGGTTAGCGGCTTGACTGGCCCGAAACGGGCCGCTTGCGGCAAGACAGCATCAGCCATGAACTGAACGCAGTCTGCCGGTTTTCTTTGGTCAAACGATGATTCGCAAATTGATCGGCAAGGTGCTACGGCGCCCGGGCAAACGTGTGTTGCATGCCAAACACTACGGCGTGCGCCGCGAGGATATTCATTCTGGCGCGCTGAAAGTGTGTGACCGCCTGCAAGAAGCAGGCTATGAAGCCTACGTGGTGGGCGGCGCAGTGCGCGACCTGATGCTGGGCAAAGCGCCCAAAGACTTTGATGTGGCGACCAGCGCCACGCCAGAGCAGGTCCGTCACGTATTTAATCGCTCCCGCATTATTGGCCGGCGCTTTCGCATTGTGCATGTGCCGTTTTACGAGCGCGGCGGCGAAGAAATCATTGAAGTCACCACCTTCCGTGGCGCAGGAGAAGCCCCCACGGATGAGTCTGGCCGCATCCTGCGCGACAATGTCTACGGCTCTTTGGAAGACGATGCATTGCGCCGCGACTTCACCGTCAATGCGCTTTACTACGACCCATCCCGCGAAGAAATCCTGGATTTCCATCACGGTGTAGATGATCTGGAAGCCCGCCGTCTGGTGATGATTGGCGATCCGGGCATCCGCTACCGGGAAGACCCGGTGCGCATGCTGCGGGCAATCCGCCTCTCTGCCAAGCTGGGTCTGGACATCGCCCCGCCCACGCGCAAGCCGATTGCCGAGTGTGCCGGCCTGCTGCAGAACATCCCGTCCGCCCGTTTGTTTGACGAGATGATGAAGCTCTTGCTGTCTGGTCGTGCCTGGGATTGCCTGATGGCGCTCAAGGCCGACGGTCTGCACAAGTATCTGTTCCCGGTGCTTGATCAACTGCTGAAGACGCCGCAGACCACCGCGTTCTTGCAAAAGGCGCTGGCCAATACCGACAAGCGTCTGGCCGAAGACAAGCCCGTTTCTGCCGGCTTCCTGTTTGCTGCTTTGTTGTGGCATGAGGTGGAAGCCTCCTGGCAGAAGAAGCTGGCGGCGGGTGAGCACACCGTGCCGGCGCTGATGGCGGCCATGAACGAAGTGGAAACCAACGTCGAAAAACGGCTGGCTATCCCCAACCGTTATGGCGCAGCCATGAAAGAAATCTGGTTGCTGCAACCGCGCTTTGAACAGCGCGTGGGCAGCCGGCCGTTCCGCCTGTTTGAACAACAGCGTTTCCGCGCCGCCTATGATTTTCTGGCCCTGCGCGGTGAATGCGGGCTGGTGGATAAAGAGCTGGTGGAATGGTGGACGCAGTTCCAGTTCTGTGACGACGATACCCGTTCTGCCATGATCGCCCGCGTAACCGGTCCGCAAAAAGGGCCGGATCGCAAACGCCGCCGCCGCAAGCCCACGGGTAAAGCGGGTGGTGCGGCCAAGCCGGGCGGCGAGAGTAGTGGTGGCGCCGAGTAATGAACACGTTGCACCGCGCCTTTATTGCGCTGGGCGCTAATCTGGATGACCCGGCGGCGCAATTGGCGGCTGCCGTGAGTGCCCTGGGTGAGTTACCCCAAACAACGCTGGTGGCCTGTTCGCGCTTTTATGCGTCGGCCCCGGTGGGGTACGCAGACCAGCCTGATTTTGTGAATGCCGTGGCAGAACTGGCCACCAGCCTCACCCCGGATGAACTCTTGCAAGGTTTGTTGCAGATTGAATCGCTCCAGGGGCGTCAGCGCACCTTTCGCAACGCGCCGCGCACACTGGACCTGGATGTACTGTTGTATGACAACATCACCCGGCAAGACGCGCATCTGATCATTCCGCACCCCCGCATGCACGAGCGCGCCTTTGTATTGGTGCCACTTGCCGAAATTGCCCCGGATGTCGTGATCCCCGGACTTGGCCTTGCAACGGCCTTCCTGGGGAAAGTCGCGAGCCAGACCCTGCACCCGTTGGGCTAAACTGCGATTGGCGCGCTGCACCAATCTGGCGCTGCGCCCATGTTTTCTGCACCGGTTAGCCGTTTTCGACAGGAAGTCAAAACCATGAAAGTCACCGTCAATACCCTGAACAAGATGAAGCAGGATGGTCAGAAGATCGCCATGCTGACCTGTTACGAAGCCAGCTTTGCCACATTGCTGGATGAAGCCGGTGTCGATGTCCTGCTGATTGGGGATTCGCTGGGCAACACCGTTCAGGGCCAGAGCTCCACGCTGCCGGTGACGCTGGATCACATGATTTACCACACCGCTTGCGTCGCCAAAGGCACCAAAGACGCCATGGTGCTGGCGGATCTGCCGTTTGGCGCGTATCAGGCCAGCCCACAGCAGGCATTTGATAGCGCCGTGCGCCTGATGCAGGCCGGCGCAGAAATGGTCAAGCTGGAAGGCGGCATGGTCATGGTCGAGACCGTGGATTTTCTGGTGAACCGGGGTATTCCGGTTTGCGTACACATTGGCCTGCAGCCGCAATCCGTCAACCTGTACGGTGGCTACAAAGTACAGGGCAAGACCGATACCGAGGCCGAAACCCTCAAGCGTGACGCGCTGGCGCTGCAAGCCGCCGGGGCCAGCCTTGTCTTGATGGAAATGGTGCCGGCTGCCGTCGCCACCGCCGTGACCGGATTGCTCTCCATTCCCACCATCGGGATTGGTGCGGGCGTGAACTGTGATGGTCAGGTCCTGGTGCTGCACGACATGCTGGGCATTTATCCGGGCAAGAAAGCGCGCTTTGTGAAGAACTTCATGACCGGCGCCAGCAGCATTCAGGGCGCGGTGGAAAACTACGTCAAGGCCGTCAAGGGCAGTACGTTCCCGGCGGAAGAGCATTCCTTCTGATGAGCACACCGACCGCCGATTTTGCTGCCATCACCGCGTTTGTGCTGGAACTGGAAAAGCTCAAAGGCGTGCTGCGCAAGAACCGTCCGCTGGGACAAACCCGCTATGAAAACACCGCCGAACATAGCTGGCAGATTTGTCTGCTGGCCATGTCGGTATTGCCGCACGCCTCAGAACCGGTTGAGATCGGCGCCGTCGTCCAATTGCTGCTGGTGCATGATATTCCCGAGATCGATGCCGGGGACGTCAATGTGTACGATGCCGCCGGCCGCGCCGCCGCCGAGGCCAAGGAAGAAGCGGCGGCACAGCGGATATTCGGCCTCTTGCCGGCAGAGACCGGCGCACAGATGTATGCGTTGTGGCGCGAGTTCACCACGGGCACCAGCGCCGAGGCACGTTATGCCCGCGCCATTGACCGCATGATGCCGGTCTTGCAGAACCTCAATAGCGCCGGCCAAAGCTGGCGTGAGAATGGCATTCGCATCGACCAGGTCACGCGCATGAACCACCCGAAAATCTCCGGCATGTTCCCGACGCTGTGGCCGCAGATTGAACAACAACTGATCGCGGCGGTGGCACGTGGTGATCTGGGTGCCGCCCAGGACGAATAAGCGTCCCCCTGTTTAACCCTTTTTCAGGTTTGTCATGAAAATCATCCATACCATCGCTGAATTGCGCGCCTGGCGCGCCACCGTGGATCAAGTGGCGTTTGTGCCGACCATGGGTAACCTGCATCAGGGCCATATGGCGCTAGTCCGTGCGGCGCTGGCAGAAACACCGCACGTGGTGGTGAGCCTGTTTGTGAACCGCCTGCAGTTTGGTCAGGGCGAAGACTTTGACCGCTACCCGCGCACGCTGGCCTCTGACGCTGCGCTGATCGAAGAAATTGCCCCCAATGCCATCGTGTTTGCGCCGGATGAAAAAGAGCTGTATCCGCACGTGGTGCAGCACTACAAGGTGGACCCGCCCGCCATTCAGGATGAACTGTGCGGTGCGTTCCGGCCTGGGCATTTCCAGGGCGTCGCCACGGTGGTGACCAAGCTGTTCAACATTGTTCAGCCGACAGTGGCCTGTTTTGGCAAAAAGGACTACCAGCAGTTGTTCGTGATCCAGAGCATGGTCGAAGAGCTGAACATGCCGCTGCGTATCATCCCGGTCGATACCGGCCGGGCGGAGAGTGGCCTGGCGTTGTCCTCACGTAATGGTTATCTGAGCCCGGAGGAGCGCGTGGAAGCCGCGCGGATATACTTTCACCTGACCCGCATGCGGGACGCCATCGTGGCGGGCGAACGGGATTACGAGAAACTCGCCAATGAAACCATTGCCGATCTGACCGCGCGCGGCTGGAGCCAGATTGACTACGTGGAAGCGCGCAATGCCCACACGCTCAAGCCGGCGACCCATACCGATCACCATATTGTCTGGCTGATTGCAGCGCGCCTTGGCAAGACGCGCTTGATTGATAATCTGGAAATTGATTTGTGAGCCGGGCTACGTTGCTGGAAATCGATCTCTGAGCCTGGTGGCAAGCAAACAAAAACCCCGCATCAGCGGGGTTTTTGTTTGGGCCTGGCATACGCTTACTGGCGTGCCAGCGCCAGCAAACCGCCCACGGCAAAGAACGCGCCTCCGCAACCCCGGTTGAACCAGCGTACCCGTTTGGGTTGCTGCAGCCACGCTGCCAGCCGCGCACCACCCGCGGCGTAGGCAATCTGCCAGCTCGATTCAATCACGAAGAACGAGAGCAACAGCACGCCCCATTGCGCTTGCTGTGGCAGGTGCGGATCAATGAACTGCGGCAGAAACGCACCCGCAAACAAAATGGCCTTGGGGTTGGATAAGGCGACCGTCAGTCCCAGCCGGAAGCGGCTGGCCGTGCTGTTGCTGTTGGCGCGGGGCAGGGCAAGCGTTTCGCCGGCACGCCAGCACTGAATACCCAGGTAAACCAGATAGGCTGCACCCACCAGTTTCAGCAGCAGGAACAAAGTGGCGGATGTGGCCAGGATCGCGGCCAGTCCAAAAGCCGACGCGGTAAACAGAATGGCCAGACCCGCGCACGCACCGGCCATGGTGGCAGTGGTGGCTTTCCAGCCGTAACGTGTGCCGTGCGAAAGCATCAGCAACATATTGGGGCCGGGTGTGGCAGAGATCAGCAGGGTGGTGAGGACAAAGGCCAGCCAGAGGTCAAAGCGCATGGTATTTCCTGGATAAACAGCAAAGACGACCGTCCGACTATAACGCTGTCATGCGGTCACTGGCGAGGTACAACACAGGCCCGCTGCGAGCATGACAGTGGGCCTGCGGGGTGTTGGCGGGGCGAGTCAGAGCAGAGACTTGATGAATACCTTGGACCGACGCTGATAGTTGTAGAGGCTCTTTTTTTCCATGGGCAATTCGTCGACCGTGCCATGGGTAAAGCCACGCTCCACAAACCAGTGCGAGGTGCGGGTGGTGAGCGCAAACAGTGAGCGCAGGCCCTGACTGCGGGCTTGTTGCTCCACATGGCGCAACAACACGGCGCCCCGGTCTTCATCCCGGTAATCCGGGTGGACCACCAGACATGCCATTTCTGCCATCTGGCTATCGGGGAAGGGGTGTACCGCGACGCAACCGATGATCTTGCCATCGTGCTCCAGCACGGAATAGCGGTTGATTTCCCGCTCCAGCAATTCCCGCCCGCGCTTGACCAGCACGCCTTGTTCTTCCAGCGGCTCAATCAGCTGCAACATACCCCCGACATCATCAATCACCGCCTGGCGCAGGGTTTCCAGCGTTTCGCGCGAGATCATGGTGCCGACGCCTTCGTGGCTGAATAGCTCCATCAGCATGGCGCCGTCTTCGTTGTGGCTGACCAGGTGGGCCCGGGCCACGCCACGCCGCACCGCCTTGATGGCGCAGGGCAGATACAGCCGCACATCTTCATTGACGTTCGGGTTGGCGGCCAGGAATTGCTCACCCTCCAGCGCGGTCATTTCGGTCTGCAGCTCGCCGCTGGCATCGACCACGCCTTCATGGCCGAACAGGAACAGCAGCTTGTGCGCCCGCAGCGCAATGGCGGCGCTGGTGGCGACGTCTTCCAGCGTCAGGTTGAACACTTCGCCGGTCGGTGAGTAACCCAGCGTAGACAGCAAGACGATCTCGCCGTCCTCCAGCCGGTAATTGACGGCCGTGGTATCGACCTTGCGTACTTCGCCGGTATACAAGAGATCCAGCCCATCGCGCACGCCCATGGGTTGGGCGGTGACAAAATTGCCGGCGGACACGCGAATATGCGCGTTGGCCATGGGTGAATTGGCCAGACCCATCGACAACAGGGATTCAATATCCACCCGTACCTGGCCGACCGCCTGGATGACGCATTCCAGCGTTTCGGCATCGGTCACGCGCACCCCTTTGTGGTAGTGCATGTCCAGCCCGCGCTCAGCCATGCGGGTTTCGATCTGGGGCCGCGCACCGTGCACCACCACCAGACGCACGCCCAGGCTCGTCAGCAGGTTGATATCGTGGGTGAGCGTAAAAAAGCGGCCGTCACGAACAACTTCACCACCCAGCGCAATCACAAAAGTACGCCCGCGAAAGGCGTGGATATACGGGGCGGCTTGACGAAACCACTGCACCAAATCACTGGACTGCATACGCGCTCCATTCAGGCCACGCGTCTGGCGCGGCGGGTTGGCATCGGCTCATGCCGGATAGGCGTGATTGTAAGACAAATGGCCGGTGATGAATTCATCATTACGACGCATCTTTAAATGGGCGAGATCGCCACAAAATGGTCATGCATCTGACATGTTAGTCAGTAGATTACCTTGCGGCGGGTATGATGCCGGGGTGCTATGTTGTGCCCCGCTGATTGTCCGTTTTATCGAAATCTGTTTTTGTGTTTGATTAAATTCATTACAGAGTAATATACCCGCGCCATGAAAAAGACACTGCTGACTATTCTATTGGCCTCAGCTGCGTATGCAGGGGCCGCACCGTTTGACACGTTCAATGCCGCCGTCGGTGAGACCACGCGGCCCCACGGCGAAAATACGCCCAACACCCTGCGCCTGTCGGTGGGTTGGGACTGGAATGTGCGCTGGCTGGAAACCAGCGTGGGCTATGTAACCGGTTACTGGGAATTCGCTGGCGGTGCCTGGCGGGTGCAGGACACCACGGCCTATGACGTGGATATCGTCCCCATGTTCCGTTACCAGTTCAAGAGCGAAAGCTGGTGTTCGCCGTTTGTAGAGGCTGGTGTCGGCGTGGCCTATCTGACAGAACACAAAATTGCTGATGATCACGATCTGACTTCGCATCCGCAGTTTTCTGACCGTATTGGCGGGGGCTGCCGCTTTGATGGCGGCAAGCAGGAACTGGGGATCAACTTCCATCATTTCTCCAACGCCGGTCTGGATAAACCGAACCCTGGTGTGGATTTTCTGCTGGTGCGTTACGGGTACCACTTCGACTGAGTGGTTAGTGATGGACCTGCTGGATGCCGGAAAGTGAAAGGCCCGCACAAGCGGGCTTTTTTCTTTTTAGTGGTGGGCGACGTGTTTGAGTCCGCAGTTGCAGATCATGTCGTCATTTCGGCGGAGGCCGGAATCCAGTTGGCCGCCGCAGGTGGCCTTTGCGGGCTAGCACCATTGCGTAGCCCGAGCGGTAGCGGGAATCCGGGGTGGCTGGCCTGGTTCATATTGTTGCCGGGTTGTTAGCGCCTGCCGGCGCGGGTGTTTTATATACCGGGGGTGCCCGGAGCACGTTACTTTTCTTTGCTTCGCCAAAGAAAAGTAACCAAAAGAAAGGCGACCCCGACGACAGCGTTCGCTTCGCGAATCCCCTGTGCTTCTCGCGTGGCCCGGCAGGCTCGGGAACTCGCTACGCTCAGACACCCCTCGCCGAAACCCCGGGCCCCGCTACGATGCTCGGCGCTGCCGAAGGGGAGGTACGTCAAAAGCAACTTCAACCGCAGCCCCCAAAATCAAACGGCAATCACCTCCCGCCTCGGCCGCGCATCACGCCGTATAAACCACATCCCCCTCAACCACCACCTGCTGCACATTCAATTGCCTGTCCAGGACCACCCAGTCCGCCCAGGCACCCACACCAATCCGCCCGCGGTCGGCCAGGCCCAGGTAGTCAGCCGGGTTGCGGGACAAGCGGTGCGAGGCGTCTTCCAGTGACAGACCAATGCTGACCAGATTGCGCAAAGCCTGGTCCATGGTCAGGGCGCTACCCGCCAGGGTGCCGTCTGCCAGTCGGACGCCGCCCATGCATTTGGTAATCACACGCCCTTCGTCTTTGTCGTAGTCGCCGTCTGGCAAGCCGGTCGCGAGCGAGGCGTCGGTGACGCAATACAGCTTGGGAATCGCCCGCAGTGCCACTTTTATGGCACCAGGGTGGACGTGGATCAGGTCCGGGATCAACTCGCTGTATTCGGCGTGCGCCAGCGCGGCACCGACCATGCCTGGCGCACGGTGGCCCAGCGGCGACATGGCGTTGTACAGATGGGTGAAACCGGCCGCGCCGCGTTCCAGCGCGGCGACGCCTTCTTCATACGTGCCAATGGAATGGCCCACTTGCACGCGCACGCCCCGCGCGGCCAGCCACTCAATGATGGCATCGTGGCCGGCGATCTCAGGGGAGAGCGTCACAATCCGCACGGGAACCGCCGCCATATATTGTTCAAGTTCGGCAATCACCGCCGGGCGGGCATGATTGGGCAAGCCCCCCAGCCGGCCCGGGTTCACATAGGGGCCTTCCAGATGCACGCCCAGAAAGCGCGCGCCATCTTGCGGGCGCTGGGCAATGGGGGCGGCCAGTTGTTGCAAGAGGGGCAAAAGCCGTTCATGCGGGGCGTTGACGGTGGTGGCCAGCAGCGACGTCGTGCCGTGGCGCGCATGCATGCGGGAGATGCTCTCTGCCGCAGCCGCGCCGTTCATGATGTTGGCGCCATCGCCGCCATGCACATGCAGATCCACAAAACCGGGCAGGATGAGGGCGTCGGTATTGCTGTCTGGCGAATCGGGGCGGGCATCGATCTGGCTGATCCGGCCGTGCTGGGTGTGGAGCCTGCCGTGCCGCCAACCGGCCAGCGTGAGGATATTGCCTGAGCGCATGGGTTCCCCTGGGTCTTGCTGCGATGTGTTTGCAGCCATTATGCAGGTTGCATGGCACAGCGGGGTACGCCTGCTTGGCTCTGCTTGCGCAGCGTGGGCGTTAGTGGCGGGAGTAATCCAGCGAGAAGCTCACCAGGGTTTCCAGCGACACATGTTCCAGGATGGACTCATGGGTGGCCGCCATGATGACTTTGGGCGCGTTACCCGCCGTTAGCGCCTCAATCCAGCGCGCGGCGCACAGACACCAGCGGTCGCCCGGCTTAAGCCCGCCAAAGCCCCATTCTGGCCGCGGCGTTGACAGATCATTGCCGCGTGATCTGGAAAACGCCAGAAACTCGGCCGTGACTTCCACACACACGGTGTGCTTGCCGGTATCCAGCGGGTGATCCTGGCAGCAGCCATCCCGCGTGAAACCGGTCAGCGGGTCCATGCTGCAAGCCACAAGGGGCATGCCCAAGTACGTTCAGATCCGGGGTCTGGCTCATGACTTAGCGCTCCGCAGTGACCTGCAAGCCATCGTAGCCCACTTCGATGCCATCAGGCAGGCGGGCCGACAGCGCGTTGAATTCCAGTTCGTGCGTCATGTGGATCAGCACGGTACGGCGCGCCTTGATGCGCTGGGCGGCCTCCAGGGCCTGATCGACCCCAAAATGAGTCGGGTGCGGAATGGGGCGCAAACAATCCAGAAACAAGACGTCCAGATTTTCCAGCCGGGCAAAGCTCTCTTCCGGAATGTGCGATACATCGGTCAGGTAGGCCACATTGCCCACCCGGTAACCCAGAATCGGCCACTTGCCGTGCATGAGCGGAATGGGGGTGATGGTCACACCCTTGAACTCGAACGGCCGATCATCAATCTCGGTCAGCGTGAGCACCGGTTTGTCCCAGTAATCGCTGGGCGGGAACAGGGTATAGCTGAAACGACTCTTGATGTGCTCTGCCATCAAGGTGTTGCCAAAGACCGGAATGGCCGCCCGGTTAAGCCAGCAGAACGCGCGCAGATCATCAATCCCATGCAGATGATCAGCGTGCGGATGGGTGTACAGCACGGCATCAATATGCAGCAGGCCTTCCCGCAGCACTTGCTGGCGCAGGTCTGGCCCAGTATCGATCAGCAAGGTCAGGCCGCCGGCCTTGATCACGGCGCTGGCGCGGGTGCGGCGGTTTTTGGGGTCGGTTGAGGTGCACGTCGCGCACTTGCAGCCCAGCGCAGGGGACCCGCCGGAAGACCCGACCCCCAGCAGCGTCACTTCAGCCGGGGCGCTCATTGCGCGCTCCGGGCCTGGGCAAACAGGCGGAAGAAGTTGTCAGTAGTGGCTTCTGCGATACGGCTCAAGGGCTCGCCGCGCAATTCGGCAATATGTTCGGCCACATGCCGGACCCATGCCGGCTGGTTCATCTTGCCGCGAAACGGCACCGGGGCCAGATAGGGCGAATCGGTTTCGATCAGCATGCGCTCCATCGGCACGCGCTTGGCCACTTCCTTGAGTTCTTCCGCCTTCTTGAAGGTGACAATGCCAGAGAAGGAAATGTAGAAATTGAGATCAATCGCCGCCTTGGCGACGTCCCAGCTCTCGGTAAAACAATGCATCACCCCGCCAAACTCGTCCGCGCCTTCTTCTTGCATGATGCGGATGGTGTCGGCTGAGGCAGAGCGGGTATGAATGATCAACGGCAGCCCGGTTTTCTTAGAGGCCCGAATATGGGTGCGAAAACGCTCACGCTGCCATTCCAGATCGCCTTCCAGCCGGTAATAGTCCAGTCCTGTTTCACCAATGGCGATCACTTTGGGTTGCCGGGCCAGTTCGACCAGCCCTTCTACCGTGGGCTCGATCGTATCTTCGTAATCCGGGTGGACCCCGACCGAGGCAAACAGGTTGGGTTGGGATTGGGCCAGAGCAAGCACACCGGGCAGGTCGGGCAGGTTGACTGCGACCACCAGCGCGTGGCTGACCTTGTTATCGACCATGGCGGCCAGATGCGCGTCCAGGTTGGTGACGAGGTCAGGGAAGTTCAGGTGGCAGTGCGAGTCAACAAACATGGGCAATCCGGTACGAGCGAGGCGGTTGGCGGCAAGAAACAAACAGGCCGCAAAACTTGCGGCCTGTTTATTGTAAATCAATGAGTTGCTACCCTGGAACGGGTAAGCGTCCTACATGGTATGGGTGGTGCGGGCAGATTGCAGGTAACCGCCCAGCAAAGCCTCGATCTTCTTGCGGGCTTGTGCGCCGGCTTCGTTGCCGGAAAAACGCACGCCAATGCCCTGCTGGTGGTTGTTGTGCGCGCCGGGCGGGGTCAGCCAGATGACGTGCCCGGAGACCGCAATCTTGGCCGGATCGTCCAGCAGCGACAACAGCATGAACACCTCGTCACCCAGCCGGTACGGCTTGTTGGTCGGAATGAAAATGCCGCCGCCTTTCACAAAAGGCATATACGACGCATACAGCGCCGCCTTTTCCTTGATGTTCAGCGATAGCACACCAGGGCGGGTGGTCCCGGTGCGTACGGGTTCGTTCATGGCAGGTTTCCTGTCAGCTTGCCGCGCAACGCGGCCAGGTAGTCGAACAGTAACGATTCAAAAACCAGCCGCGCATTGAGCGGATGGTGCGCCAGGCGTTGTGCCTGTTGCAAGCGGTCGACGTAAACCAGCATACGGCTTGCTCTTGGCGCAAGTTTGGTCAGTGCGTCGGTTCGATCTGGATAATAGCGAATCCGCCCGGACATGCCCAAAGTAATCAGATCGTGGGTCCATTTCTGCAGCCATTCGATCACTCTGGCCGGCTCGATCTTCGCTTTTTCGATTTCGGCAGCCAGCCCCAGCACATTCAGATGCTGCGGTGCGCTGATCTGGTCCAGCACGCTGGCCCGCAGTGGCAACCATTCGGCCTGGGCGTCTTCTTGCGCGGCCAGTGGCGAGCCGCCGGCATGGGCCAGGTGGACGGCCGCATCACGCACGCCTTGTTCTTCCAGCCAGGTGGTTGCGGCGGCGGTGTCCGGCGTGGTCAGGGCCAGCACGCGGCAGCGGCTGCGAATGGTCGGCAGCAAGCGCCTTGCCTGATGGGTGACCAGAATGAATTGGGCGCCCGCAGGTGGTTCTTCCAGCGTTTTCAGAAAAGCATTGGCGGCGGCGGTATTCATGGCTTCGGCCGGATAGACCAGCGTCACCTTCGCCCCGTTGCGATGGGAGGAGAGGTTCACAAAATCGGTCAGGTCGCGGATATCTTCTACGCCAATAATGGGCTGCTTGCGCTTAGGCTTGGTGGTGTCTTCCAGTTCCTCATCCACCGGGTCACTGGGCGCAAGAATGCGGAAATCCGGGTGATTGCCGGCAGCCTGCCAGCGGCAGCCATCGCACTCGCCACAGGGGGCAAGGCGTTTATCCGGGTGTTCGCACAGGTACCAGGCGGCCAGGCGCTCGGCAAAACGGCGCTTGCCAATGCCGGGTTCACCGGTCAGCAAGAGCGCATGGGGCAGGCGTGCCGGATCGTGCATCAACTGCTGCCACGCGCCTTCTTGCCAGGGGTAAAGCGTGTATTGCGTCATGCCAGTGACTCACGCATCCAGCCACTGAGCAGCACATGCAATTCTTGCTGGATGACGTCGATGGGGCGGGCCGCATTAATGATGCGGAAACGCTCCGGCGCGGCATGGGCGCGTTCCAGATAGGCGTTGCGCACGCGCTCATGAAAACTGGCGGCTTCGCGCTCGAACCGGTCCAGCTCTCGGCTTTGGGCAATCCGGGACTGGCTGATTTCCGGCGGGACATCAAACAGCAAAGTCAGATCGGGCTGGATCATGCGGGCACCGCTCAGCTGTACCCAGCGCTCCAGCGCTTCGAATTTCTCACGCGCCAAGCCGCGGCCACCGCCTTGATAGGCGTAGGTGGCATCGCTGAAACGGTCGCACAGCACCCATTCGCCGCGTTCCAGTGCGGGTTCGATTACCCCGGCCAGATGCTCGCGGCGCGAGGCAAACATCAGCAGCGCCTCTGTTTCCAGATGCATGGGTTCGTTCAGCAGCAAGGTACGCAGCTTTTCACCCAGCGGCGTGCCGCCGGGTTCGCGGGTAACCACGTGCGCAATGCGGGCGTTGGTCAGCCAGCGGTCTATCCAGGAAAGCTGGGTGCTTTTGCCCGCACCATCTACACCTTCTACCGAGATGAAGCGGCCACGGGGGACAAGCTGGTTTTGCATGGTCAAAATGGGCCGGAAAAGATCGGTCTGATTGTCGCACAGAACGCCATGGCGGGGCGAAACCCCGCCTGGACTTATTCAGGCTTGATGGCTACCGGCGCGGGAACACGTCCGGCCAGGGTTTGCTTGAGCAGGTTTTTGCCGTCGCCCTTGAATTCAACAAACTGGATACCGGTACGGAACAAATCGCCAGACAACACGGTGTAGACCACGCGGCTTTTCACTTCGACGATCTTGGGGCGCATACCGGCGGCGGTGGCCGGAATACTGATCAGCACCGTCACCCGGTCAGAGCCGGGCAAGCTGAAATCAGAGTGCAAACTGAAACCGCTATTGGAAATATCAAACGCCCGGCCCCGGAACGATAGCCGTTCTTCGGTCTCGGAATACACGATCGCCACGCGCCAGTTCACCAGGTATCGGCTTTCTTTGCGCATGTCCTGAACGGGAATTTCGTTAAAACCAGCACTGAAAAAATTGGGGCTGGGTACAGAATGGTCCGGCATGGGTTTCGCTTGCAGTATCAATTTCTGCACACATTACAAGAAAACGCCCCCTGCCGTTAAGCAGCAGACCAGCGTGACAGATGAGTGTGACCCCAAATACGCACTTGCCTAGACGTATTGTCCCGATTAGTGCAACAAATCATTGTGCTTTGACTGGTTTATACATTGATACGCGTGATGCACACTGACTAGCAATCAAACGTATCTTTGAAGGAAGAGCATCATGTCCCGCTTGCCGACCCTGTTTGTCTCTCATGGCTCACCCATGCTGGCGCTGGACGCCGGTGCAACGGGCGAGGCCTGGGCCCGTGTTGCTGCCAGTCTGCCGCGTCCGCGTGCGGTGCTGATGGTGTCGGCGCACTGGCATCATGAAAACAGTGGTGTGACCGCTGCGGATGATCTGGAAACCATCCATGACTTTTATGGTTTCCCGGCACCGCTCTACGAACAACAGTATCCGGTCACCGGCGACCCCATCCTGGCGCGGGAAATTGCGGATGAGTTTGGCGAGTTGGGCCTGAGCATCATCCAGGACCCGCAACGCGGGCTGGATCATGGTGCCTGGGTACCGCTCAAATCCATGTACCCGGAAGGGGATATCCCGGTCATTCAACTGGCGCTGGATTTGCGGCGCGATACCGACTGGCACTACGCCGTGGGCCACGCCTTGAACACCTTGCGGGATGACGGCGTGCTGATCATTGGCTCGGGCAGCATCACGCATAACCTGCGGGATATCGTACCCGGGGTTTCCAGCGGCCCGCAGATTCCGGCGTATGTGCCAGAGTTCATGGACTGGATGCATGAACACGTGACCGCGCGGGATGTGGACGGCGTGCTCAATTACCGTACTCAGGCCCCTGGCGGCGTGCGGGCGCATCCGTCACAAGATCACATCCTGCCGCTGTTTGTGGCGATGGGGGCGGCGCATGAAGAAGTGGCGGTGCGCGAATACACGGCCATTACCGAAGGCGTGCTGGGTATGGATATCTACCGCTTTGGCGAGTTGCCCACGCAATAAGTACACGGCTTGCCGCCATAAGAAAGGGCAGGTTGATCCTGCCCTTTTTTGTTTTGGGGCACCTTTCGGGCTAGGCCGGCAGGTGCGTCACTGGTTGTCGTTTGCGAAAGCGTGCCGCGGCAGGAAGGATCAACCCGGTACCCAGCAAGGCCCAGGTTTCGGGTTCCGGCACGCTGGGCACGGTAGTCAGGGTCCAGGCGCTGTAGTCGAATTTGTTCCAGCCCGGGAACAGACCGCCCATCCATTGGGTGGCGTTGGAGGGCGTGCCGTAATAGCTGGAGACATAAGCGGTAAAGCTGGCGTATTGCGGATCACTGCTCGATTGTGGATCCCAGAGGATGGATAGTGGCTGCCCCATCCAGTTACTGACAAACAGGAAGTTGTTTTGCGAGCCATCCACCGAAAGAGTGCCGAGGCCAGCTCCTGCCGCTGTCGCATCACAACAGGTGTAATTGGCGAAATAGCTGCCTGGCGCGTTGGTCAGGGGCGAGCCGTTCAACTCGCCCGTCACCGTAATAAAGATGCTGGATAGATTGGTGATCAGATTGCCGGCCAAATCACCGTCAGCGTGGCCCTGGAACAGTACGCCGTCATTGGGCAGGCCGGACTGGTTGATTTCAAAACTGAAGTCGAACTGCTGGGCCGCACTGGTGCCCGCCGCCAGAAGCGTGGCTAGCCCAAGCGTCCAAAGGTGCATTCTCATCTCGCTCTCCATGACAAAGTGTTGGTGTTGTGGATCAACACCAACGGGTTATGAGCGGGTATGGAATGGTCTTATCAAGAATGTCTATAGTTGGGCGCCCTGCGTGCTGCAATGCAAAATGCCGCCATTGATCAGCCCCGGGCCGGCTGGCCGCCAGCCGGCAGGTAGCATGAAAAAGGGCAGGGGGAACCCTGCCCTTTTGGGTCTTGAACAAAGTCGCACTCAGGCGGCGACGAGTTCAATCGGGCGTGAACGGGTTCGTCTTCTGGCGACCAGTGCGATCACCCCGAGCCCACCGGCCAGCAAGAGCCAGCTTTCCGGCTCCGGTACAGCGCTGACCGCATTCATGCTCCAGACGGTATTGGTATTGCCGTTGAAGGGCGGGAAGAAACTGCTCCCCACCACCCGGTTGGTGAGGGTGTTGTAGCCGAAAACCAGGGCAGTGGCCTGACCGGAAAGCAAGGTTTGCGGCCACCAGACAAGATCTGAATGGCCGGCATTGCTTTCCAGCACAAAACTGTTCTGGCTGCCATCGAGCGAAAACACCGCCGGTTTTTTCAAAGAGCAGCAACCAAAGACGCTAAAGGTGTCCAGTTCTGGCCAGATTGAACTGGTCAGATGAACGTCGCTGATATCGGTGACCAGATTGCCGGAGAGTTCACCAGTCAGATAACCGGAAAACGCCAGCAGGGTCTGATCACCCCGGGTGACTGAATAACTCACATCGAACAACGTGGCGTGAGCCATGGTACTAAGCAGCAAGGCGAGTAGCCCGCCGCACCAGGTTTGCATTTTCATGCTGTTCTCCTGAAGTGGTCGGAAATACCCCCGCTACGGCACTATCTTACTTTCTCGTGACTGACTTTATATTGTTTTGGCGTGTAATAGCCTTCGCCGATTCTGGATATAGCCTTCTTTTTGCGGTGCAGCAAGCTATCGCAAGGTGATCTGGTCAGACGGTAGCCATGGCGTGAAGTGGCTCACACCCAAGGTATGGTGGATATGGAAAAACCCGGCATAAAGCCGGGTTTTTCAGCTACTGCAAGATCAGGCCCGGTGCGGGTCAGAATGCTGGAACAACGGCACCCTTGTACTTGTCCTGAATGAATTTCTTTGTTTCCGGGCTGGTCAGGGCGGCGGCCAGTTTCTTGATGGCGTCGCTATCCTTGTTGTCCGGACGGGCGACCAGGTAGTTCACGTACGGCGATTGCGCGCCTTCGATGGCCAGCGCATCACGCGTCGGGTTCAGCTTGGCTTGCAGGGCGTAGTTGGTGTTGATCAGCGCCAGGTCTACCTGGTTGAGCACGCGCGGCAGGGTGGCGGCTTCCAGCTCACGGAACTTCAGGTGCTTGGGGTTTTGCGCAACGTCTTTGGGCGTAGACAAGATGTTGTTCTCGTCTTTCAGCTTGATCACGCCTTCTTTATCCAGCAGCAGCAGGGCACGGCCGCCGTTGGTGGCATCGTTGGGGATCGCTACGGTGGCGCCATCGGGCAGGTCGGCCAGCTTTTTAACCTTGCTGGAGTACGCACCAAACGGCTCAACATGCACGCCCACCACGGTCACCAGATTGGTGCCCTTGCCTTTGTTGAATTCGGTCAGATACGGCTTGTGCTGGAAGAAGTTGGCGTCCAGACGTTTTTCCGACACTTGAATGTTCGGTTGCACGTAGTCGGTGAACACTTTGATATCCAGATCCACGCCTTGTTTGGCGAGGATGGGTTTTACAAATTCCAGAATTTCGGCGTGCGGCACGGCGGTGGCGGCCACGGTCAGTTTCTCTGCCGCGTGGGCGTTGAAGGCCAGCGCGGCGGCCAGCAGAGTCAGCAGTTTTTTCATTATTGCGGTTTCCTTTCGCAGTTTTGTCCGGGTGTTCACACAGGAACAAACGGGTTGGGTTTTGGATGTTTTCGGTGAACGGATGCCACCGCATCAACAGTCATAAAGGCGCAGCATGCACAGACCCCGCTTATTTGCGTGAGAAATGCACGACCAGTTTGTCGCCGATCATTTGCAGGATTTGCACCAGTACGATGAGGATGACCACGGTCACCACCATCACATCGGTCTGAAAACGCTGGTAACCATAGCGAATTGCCAGATCACCCAGGCCGCCACCGCCGACCACGCCAGACATGGCGCTATAAGAGATAAGCGTGATAAGTGTCGTCGTCGCACCGGCGATCAAACCCGGGCGGGATTCCGGCAAGAGCACGCCAAACACGATTTGTCTGGTCGTGGCGCCCATCGCCTGGCTTGCTTCCAGCACGCCGCGATCGACCTCGCGCAGTGCGGTTTCAACCAGACGGGCAAAGAACGGGGTCGCGCCGATCACCAGCGGCACAATGGCGCCCTGAACGCCCAAAGACGTGCCCACCAGTAACAGCGTGAGCGGGATCACCGTAATCAGCAGAATCACAAACGGGATGGAACGCAGAATGTTGGTGATGGCGGCCAGCAGGGTGTAAATGCCGCGCTGTTCCAGCAACTGGCGGCGGTCCGTCAGAAACAGCATGATCCCGAGTGGCAAGCCCAGCAGCATGGTGAACACAAACGAGCCACTGACCATCAGCAAGGTATCTTGCGTGGCCTGCCAGATGTCGGACCAGTCCACATTGGTAAAGAGTTCGTTCATCCGCGCAGTACCTCCACGGTCAGGCCGGCATCGGCAAAGTGTTGCAAGGCGGTATCCGGGTTGCCGCCGGTGACGGACAGGATCAACTGCCCGTACGGGGTGTCCTTGATGCGATCAATCCGGCCGGACAGGATGGAAAAATCGATACCGGTTTCCCGCGCCACCTGACCCAGCACGGGTTCATAGGTTTGCTCGCCGCGGAAGGTCAGCCGCACGATGCGGCCAGGCACGTGGGCAAAGGCGTCGTGCTCATCGGCCTCATCGACGTTTTCGGCTTCCTGCACAAAACGCTGGGTGGTGAGGTGTTGCGGATGCAGGAATACGTCCGCCACCGCGCCTACTTCTACAATCTTGCCGGCATCCAGCACCGCTACGCGGTCGCCAATGCGGCGGATCACGTCCATTTCGTGTGTGATCACCACGATGGTCAGATTGAACTCGCGGTTGATCTCGGCCAGCAACTGCAACACGGATTGGGTGGTTTGCGGGTCCAGTGCGCTGGTGGCTTCATCGCACAGCAGCACCTTGGGGTTGGTCGCCAGTGCGCGGGCAATCCCCACGCGTTGTTTCTGGCCGCCCGATAATTGCGCTGGATATTTGCTGGCGTGCTCGGTCAAACCCACGCGGGCCAGCAATTGCCCGACACGCTCCTTGATCTGCGCCGGCGAGTAAGACCCCGCCAGCCGCAGCGGAAACGCGACGTTATCAAACACGGTTTTGCTGGAAAGCAGGTTGAAGTGCTGGAAAATCATGCCAATGCCACGCCGTTGCTCGCGCAAGTCGTCCGCATTGCTGGCGCTGATTTCCTGGTTATCGACCAGGACGCGGCCAGAGGTGGGTTTTTCCAGCAAGTTAATGAGCCGCACCAGCGTGGACTTGCCCGCGCCAGAGTGGCCGATGATGCCAAAAATTTCACCGGCTTCGATCTTCAGATCAATACCGTTGAGTGCCGGAACAGCCCGGCCATCCACATCAAACGATTTGTGGACATCAATGAATTCAATCACGTAGCAACCTTGTGGGTTACAGAAATTATGGGAATTATCGGGCGAGTTAGCCCAGGGCGCCATGTTAATGCGTCGGCTTATATCTGCAAAATCTTTGTAAACCTAAGAATATTTCAGTTTGGCATGAAGCATGACCGGCGCGGCCTGGCGGCCCGCAGCGCGAAGGCAGCGATTATACCGCGCGTACCGGGCCGTGCGCGTGCCGACGGTCTGACATACACCGCCGTAGCCGGTTCAGTGGCTGATGACAGGGCGTGTCGGTGTGAGGCTGTCAGCCAGCCAGGATTGAATTACCAATCAATCCGGATAAGAGATTGATTTATCCGGATAAATACAATGAATCAGCGTCGGCGTTATCTCACCATTCATTGCCTGAAGGTGGACTAAGGCGTGGGTATTTAAAACCTGCATTGTCAGAATATGTCAGCTTATTCCTGGTTTAAACAAGGATACATACCGGTATGAAGGGGGTAATGGCCGCCTTATCTTTCGTTCACAGCCGCCGGGTCTGCATGGGCAGATCAAGTCTAATTGAACGAAGGAGAATTCATCATGTCGGGTGCATATTCAAGTCATAAAAAAGGTCTGTCTGGCTGGATCAAAGCCGTGGCCCTGATTGCCGGTCTGGGTTCCTTGTTGATGCTGACCGCTTGCGGCGGTGACGATGGCCCGGATGATCGCCTGGGGCTGAGCAAGCCTGCGCTGCGCGTGATCAATGCCTTCCCGGACGGCCCGACCGTTGATGTCGCCACCAACGGCACCAACTCCGCCAGCGGCCTGGCTTATCTGGGCGTGAAGGCGTATTACGATGTCAGTACCGGTTCCACCACCGTGACCGCCAGCCTGACCGGCACGACCGCACCCATTTCTACGGCCACATTCAACGCGGCGACGGGCCACAAATACACCTATGCCTTTGTCGCCGGCACCAGCGCAACCAACGACGCGGTGTTGATTGATGATCCGTATGAGAAGGGTCTGCTGTCTACCCAGGCCCGCGTGCGGATTCTGAATGCTGCGTTCAACGCCGGTAGTGTGGATGTGTATGTGCTGAAGGCCACTGATAACCTGGCTAGCGCGGTACCGGTGGCGGGCAATGTCGGGTTCAAAACGGCTTACCCGGCATCCGGCAATGATTCGATTGATCTGGACGGGGGCTCGGTGACGGTCGTGGTGACCAATGCAGGCTCCAAAACCCCGATCTTTACCTCGACCGCGACCTCACTGGATGACAATGCCGACTGGCTGATTACAGTGGTGCCGCAACAAGGTATTTCCGCTGTCACACCCAATAGCGTGAAGGTCCTGGTGGTGAAAACCAATGACACGGATAATCCGGGTTTTGAATTGACCGCAGCATCTTGATGGATTGCTGAATGGATCATTGAATTGGTCATTCATTACAGGAGCATTGGCTCCATCAATAAAAAGACCGCCATTCTGGCGGTCTTTTTATTGGCTGAATCCATGACTGCAATTAACTAACGGGTGGTCAGCGCATAACGCCGGCAATGCTCCAGATAACCTTGTTCATGACTGCCCACCAGTTCTACCACGCTTTGCCATAACCAGGACGGGGCATCCAGCGTTTTGCCGTGGCGCTGGCCCAGTTCGGTCAGCCAGGCGCGGCGCGTGTCTTCATCCATCTGGCGGGCGTGGGCGTTGCCGACGATACGGGCCAGATAATGGGCCACCCGCATGGCCTCTGCGGTTTCCATGGTGTCGATTTCCAGCTTGAGATCCTGGGGTAACAGCTCGCGCACAAACACGCCGTTATCCATAAAACGGGCCGCGACCAGCCGTTCACCCAGCGCAGGGGAAAGTTGCAAGGCGCCTTCTCGCACGCGCTGGCTGTTGTCGCGCGGCATGCGGGCGTGGGCGTGGCGGGGGGCAGCGGCCTGGATGGCCTGTTTGACATCCATGAGACAGAATTCCCGCTGCTTGCCGGTACCCACTGCAAGCAATACCGCATAACGCAGCAGACCCAGGGAGCTACATCCCTTTACCCAGTAAGCGGCGTCGATCAGGGTCACCGGTGCGTCATCCTCGCGGGATTTCAGCCGGGTTGCCAGTTGTTTTACTTCGGGTTGGGCAAACAAATCCCTGAGCGCTTTGCGTTCTTCTCTGGACAACGGCCAGAAATGCTTGCTGCGCGGAATGATGGGGTCGGTATCGACAATGCGCTCTTTGGCCAGTTCTTTCCAGGAGCGGGCCGTGGCTTCGCGCATCACCAATCGCACTGCGTCGGGTTTGTGGTGCGGATCGTGCAGTTTGCCGCTGAAAGACTGTTCGTAGCCGCGCACCATTTCTTCCAGCATGCGGGCGATAACCACGCCAGACAGGCGACTGCCGCGCCCGGCGGTGGCCAGCGACAAACCCAGCCGCACCAGATCATGGGCCGGGTTGCCAATCACAGTTTGATCCAGATCGCGAATCTGGATGGTGACCTCCCCATCGGCGCCGGCCAGGGGACCGAGGTTGCCGATATGGCAATCCCCGCAAATCCAGACGGCCGGGCCGTGGGGCAGGGCATGGCCGCGCTGGCTGTGCAGCCATTGATAAAACTGGACGGTATTGCCACGCACATAGGCGTGCGGCGAGCGCGCCATTTTCAGGTTGCGCCGCGCCAGCAGCAGCGGGCGGCGCTCGTCAGGGCGGGGGAGTTTTTTCATGGTGCTCCAGCGGGTAGCGACAATGTTTCATGCTAGCTGCCGCTGTCAGACCATGCTGTCAGCGGCTGGCTAAAACGGGTTGTCGGTTTCGCTGATGCGGGGCGGCGCAATGTGCTGCGGGAGCGTCGCACTTTGCAATGTGGTGACGATCTGGTTGAGCGCCGCTTGCAAGGTCAGCGCGGCATTCAGGCCGGCCTGATCGCGCGTCAGGTCCAGGCTGCCGTACACGCTGACGTGATCCAGCCGGTTTTCCAGGGTCAGTCCGCCAATTTCCAGTACATCCGCTTCATTGGCATAGGGGGTAAAAGATGTGGCCATGCAAAGCTCCCGGGTAGTTAAAGCGTGTGGATAAGGTGTCTGACCATGCGCATGAATTCGCGCTCCATCCAGCGGATCAGTTCATCGGACAAGCCATCCAGCATATTCCCGCCACGGCTTTTACTATGTCCGTTGCTGCTGGCGGGTTTGGGAGGCGGCAAACTCATGGCGCGGTTGCGGGCGGCTTCTGGCAGTGCAGGGAAGGGGTTAATGCCGATGCGTTGTTGCAATTGGGCAATCGACACCACCTGATAATCCTCGCCCGGCGCATTGGCCGTGATATACGCTGCGGCCTGCTGTTTACGCGGGTTGTAGACCGCTTTGTACAAGTGCGTGGGGACCAGTACGCGCCCGTTCAGACGCTTGATGCTGGCGCCCTCAAAGATCGGGCCGGTGACCACGTAGACTTCGCCATCCCGCACCGCCATATCCCGCACGGAGGACTCCAGCCCGGCCCACAAGCCACGGTTGTTCTCGGGCGATTGCGGGATCATGTTGGCGAGGCTAAAGCTCTGGAATTGCGCGGTTCTATCGGGCATATCGCCGTTGGGGCTCATGTGGCCGCGATCAAAGCCGCTATGAACATAGTCTTCCAGCGTCGGGTGCGGCATGCCGCTTAACGCGGTTTCTTCATGAAAGGTATCAGTGCGCACCAGATCGCGCGCGGCTTCCACGCTCTGGCGGGTGATGTGTTCCGCCGACCATAGTGGCGTGAGAGAGACGCCGGAGTACAACACGGCATAGGCATCAAAGCACAGCGCTTTGGTGTTGTGCTCCAGTCTGGCGTTATAGAGGTCAGGCGCATGGCCGCCAAAGAAACGGGCAGGGCACTGGCTACTGGCTGCGTGCGCCAGCGTGGTTGCGGCCAGCAAAACAGCCGCGAGCGGGAAACGGAGCATTATTGTGGTGATCTGGACGGACAAACGGACGCCAGACTACAAACACCGCCGCCCAATGTCGAGGACCGATTGTGTCAGCCGGGCAGCCGGGTGGTTGCTGTCACAACGGGTTTGACAGCCGCCGACCCGGTTAAAGCAGGAAAAACGCGCCCGCCACCGCAAGGATCAACGCCACGCGGGTGGTCCGGTACACCACCGGGTTCCAGCGTTTGAAACGCTTGCGCTGCACCCCCACCCAGTCGGCATAACGGAACAAGCGACTGATCAACCCCAGCCGGTCGCCATCCCGGTTGGGCGATGCGGCGGCGGCAACAATATATTGTCCAAACCAGCGATTGAACGCGCCCGCCCACTGGTAACGCATGGGACGCTCAATGTCGCAAAACAGGATCAAACGGCCCTGGCCGCTGTGGTTTTCCGCACGGTGGATATAGGTCTCGTCAAACACCACGCCCTCACCATCCCGCCAACTGTAACGCGCACCATCAACCTCGATATAACAGCGGTCATCGTTGGGCGTAATCAGCCCCAGGTGATAACGCAAGGAGCCTGCGTACGGATCACGGTGCGGGTTGAGTTTGCCGCCATCCGGCAGCCACGCAAACATGGCCGCCTTGACGCTGGGCAGGGTACGCAGCAGGGCCGTGGTTTGCGGGCAGAGTTCTTCGGCAGAAGGGTGACTGTCGCCGTACCACTTCAGATAAAAGCGCTTCCAGCCGTATTTGAAGAAAGAGTTGAAACCCGCGTCGTCGTTATGTTGCGCGGCGCGGATTTCCTGCGCCTGCAACAGACGGGCACCTTCATCACGAATCGTTTGCCAGTGGGTTTGCAGCACCTTGAGATCGGCAAAGGAATCCGCGGGCAGAAAGGGCGTTTGCGGCACGCTGGAGCAGGCATACATCAGCAAGTTCACCGGCGCGGTGAGCGTGGAATGATCGAACACCTGGTGACGCAAGGAGTGGCGTACCCGGCCGCGAAAATGCACACGCAAAATCGCCGTGGCCAGCAACAGAACCAGCACAATCTTGATAATCAGGCTTTCCATGGTGATCTCCCCCACGTAGCTGGCCTGAGCGCGACATGGTCTGGTGCGGTTGTGCCATGACAACCCGGCCAGGCTGACGCAGGCAGCATGACACGGCGTGGTTGCCCGGCCGGTCGGCGTTTTCTGCTTTTCGCAGAACGCCTGTTCTGACTTCTTTGTAGTCCTGAACGCCATTGTTGTGCCAGCGTTATCTGAAACCGTGCAGGAGGACGGAACATACGCTGTTTTTGATCCACACCGGTTTTAATGTGTAATTTGCTGGTGTTTTCCGGGTTTTTGCTGCCGTTTATCGGATGTATGCGGTCATGCTGCGATGCGCAAAAAACAGCTTTCACACGTGTTAAGCGTCATGAAAACGGCGTGGATACTGGATTGGGCGCAACAGGTGCACTGGCGCTGTAGCGGGTTTCATTCCGGTTTTGTAGTTGAGTACACCAACGCCGCTGATTAGGCTGACCAACGAAATCCAAACCGGTTTGATACGGTCGATTTCGGGCGGCAGATGGAGGAGCGTTTGCCACAACTCAAGGTCATACAACCAAGATAAGGCCGAGCAAAATGAAAGTTGCATTCACAGTCACAAGCAGTCTGCTGTGCGCGGTACTGGCCGCGTGCGGCGGCGGTAGTGCCGCCGTTGCAGCCACCACCAGCAGTAGTACAACACCCAGCAGTTTTAATCCGGCGTATACCTCGGTCCAGATGTTCCACTGGAAATGGACCGATATCGCCCAGGAATGTACCGCCTTCCTGGGGCCGAATGGTTACGGCGCGGTGCAGATCTCGCCGCCGCAGGCCTCCAAGATTGCCGGCGCCTGGTGGGATATGTTCCAGCCAGTGAACTATGGCTCGCTCACCAGCCGCATGGGGACGGAGAGTGGTCTGCAAAACATGGTCAGCACGTGTCACGCCGCCGGTGTGCGCGTCTATGCCGACATCGTGGTCAACCAGTTGTCGCAGGACTCCAGCAGCGGCTACAGCGCCACCGATGGCTCTAGCTGGAATGCCAGCACGCTGACTTACCCGCAGTTTTCCGCCAACGATTTCCACAGCCTGTGCCAGATCCAGTCCAGTGACTACGGCACACCGGGCAATCGCAATAACGTGATGTTTTGCCGCCTGAACAACCTGCCCGACCTGGCGACCGAAAGCACCTACGTGCAAAGCGTCATCGAAACCTACATGAAGAAACTGCTGTCGCTGGGCGTGGACGGGTTCCGTATCGACGCCGCCAAGCATCAGCAGCCGGATGCCCTCAATACCATCCTGAACAACGTGAAATCCAGTTACCCGACCACGCTGGCCGGTGAAAACCTGTGGGTGACGCAAGAGGTGATTCCGGATGGCAATGTGGTGCGCTCGGATTATTTCCAGAACGGCACGCTCAACGAATTCCAGTTTACCTACGCCATCCGTGACACCTTCCGCAACAACAACGGGCTGAATCTGGCTTCCATCCCGACCGTGATGGGCACACCGGGTAATTGGGGCGGCACGTGGGGCTTTGTGCAACCGGCCAACGCCGTGGTGTTTGTGGATAATTGGGATACCGAACGCAGCGGTACGGATTCGCTCAACGCCAGTAACTACACCGGTGCCACCAACGATGCTTCTGGCACCAAGCGCTTTGATCTGGCCAATATCTTCATGCTGGCCTGGCCCTATGCCAGCCAGGTGCAGGTGATGTCGGGCTACCGCTTCAGCACCATTGACCAGGATGCGCCAACGGCCAGCCCGTATGACGCCAGTGGCAACGCACAGATCAATGTGAACTGGGACTTTGTCCACCGCTGGGGTGATATTGCCAATATGGTGAAGTTCCGCACTGCCACCAATGGGCAGGGCGTCAGCAACTGGGTGACCGGTAATGGCAACCAGATTGCGTTCAGCCGTGGTGCAGTGGGTTTTGTGGCGCTCAATAACGACACCAGTGCCTGGACCCAAAGTTTCCAGACCGGCCTCGCCGCAGGGACTTACTGCAACGTGGCACATGGCCTGGCGACCAGCACGGGTTGCGCCAGCGATAGTGTGACGGTGGATGGCAACGGTTACGCCACCATCACGCTGCCGGCCAACGGTGGGGCGACGGTACCTGCGGTGGCAATCTACACCGGCCAGAAGTCTGGCGCGGGCTCATCGGGCGGCGGCACGGGCTCCGGTACTTGCGCGGTGACCTTTACCATTGCCAATGCCAACACTGTTTTTGGCCAGAACCTGTATGTGGTGGGCAACCAGTCTGCGCTGGGTAACTGGACGCCAGCCAGTGGCGTTGCCCTGACCATTCAGGGCAGCGGCGCCAATGTGCCGTGGACCGGTACGGTCTCCCTGCCGGCAGGCACAGCCATCCAGTACAAGTATGTGAAATGGAACGGCAGCACGGCAACGTGGGAGAGCAACCAGTCCACGAGCAGCGGCAACCGTGAAGTGACCACATGCACCTCGGGCAGCCAGTCGCTGAATGACGGCAGTTTCAAGTCGTGAGGAGTGAGGAGTGAGGAGTGAGGAGTGAGGAGTGAGGAGTGAGGAGTGAGGAAGGGGAAGGATGCATACCCCAGACTCGTCATTCCGGCCTTGAGCCGGAATCCAGTCCGCCCACCAAAGGTGGGCAGACACTGGCAAACCATTTGATAAACCATTGTCAGTGCCTGTGGCACACCTGTTTACACCTGGATTCCGGCTCAAGGCCGGAATGACGAAGTATTGGTTTGCGAGGCATGATGAAGTGGACACACAATCTGGCACACCTCACACCTCACACCTCACACCTCACACCTCACACCTCACACCTCACACCTCACACCTCACACCGCACACCTCTCAGCGCCCCTTCGGGGGCGTCAGCTCTTTGGGCTTGAAATCACACAGGTCATTGACCACACAACGCCAGCACTCCGGCCGCCGGGCCTTGCAAACATAGCGGCCATGCAAAATCAGCCAGTGGTGCGCATCCTGGCGAAATTCCAGCGGCGTCACCTTCATCAGCTTGTCTTCTACCACGCGCACGTCTTTACCTGGCGCCAGACCGGTACGGTTAGCGACGCGAAAGATATGGGTATCGACCGCGATGGTCGCGTGGCCAAAGGCCGTATTCATCACCACGTTGGCCGTCTTGCGGCCCACACCGGGCAACGCTTCCAGCGCTTCTCTATCCTGCGGGACTGCGCCGTCGTGTTTTTCCAGCAAGATACGACAGGTCTCCAGCAAGTGTTTGGCCTTGCTGCGATACAGGCCGATGGTGGCGATATAAGCCTCCAGCCCTTCCTGCCCCAGCGCCAGAATGGTGGCCGGAGTATTGGCAACGGGGAACAATTTGCGCGTGGCTTTGTTGACCCCCACGTCCGTGGCCTGGGCCGATAGCAATACCGCCGCCAGCAATTCAAACGGCGTGGTGTATTCCAGCTCGGTAGTGGGGTGGGGGTCCAGCTCTTGCAGGCGCTGGTAGAACTGGTGGCGTTTTTCTTTGTTCATATTGGCGTGAGGTGTGAGGTGGGAAGAGTGAGGTGAAAAACGCTGGGGGCCGGCTTTTTCGCTTCACCCCTCACGCCTCACAGTCTATCAATACTCACTTGCTCGATTGCGCCCAGGTTACGTCCAAGGAAACGCTCGCCCACGCTGCGGAACTTCAACGGCACGTCGGTGACGAAATAACGGTAGTCCGGCATGGTGCGCTGTGGGTTGGCAAGGCCTTGTTCTTGCAGCAACTGTGCGGTTTCGTCGGCAATGGCAATGGCGGAATCCACCAGTTTCAGGCGCGGGCCGGCCACATCAGACAACAGGGGTTTGAGCAGCGGGTAGTGTGTACAGCCCAGCACCAGCGTGTCGATCTGTTCGACAAATACCGGCTTGAGGTATTCCTCGGCGGTCAGGCGGGTGACCGGGTGCTCCAGCCAGCCTTCTTCTACCAGCGGCACAAACAGCGGGCAGGCTTGCGAATACACGTGGTACTGCTGACCCAGACTGTGAATGGCGCGGGCGTAGGCGTTGGAGTTGATGGTGGTGGGCGTGCCAATTACGCCAATCCCGCCGCTTTGGGTGCTTTGCACCGCGCAGCGCGCGCCGGCTTCAATGACATCCAGCACCGGCAGCGGCGAGACTTCCCGCACTTTTTCGGCGGCGACAGCGGCCATGGTGTTACAGGCAATGATCAGCATCTTCACCTGCTGCTTTTGCAGGAAATCCACAATCTGCAGGGTGAAGTGCTCAATGGTGGAGACCGACTTCACGCCGTAGGGCACGCGGGCGGTATCGCCAAAGTAGACAATGTTCTCAAAGGGGAGACGGTCCATCAGCGCACGCACGACGGTCAGACCGCCGACGCCGGAGTCAAAAACCCCAATCGGGCAGGATGCTTGCGGTTGTGACATGGCGGCTCCCCAAAAGCCGCAATTCTAGCTGTACGCCGGATAAATCTGAACTGATTGGCGTCGCTTTTGCCGCGCTTTTTTCTGGCAGTCCGGCGCCCATATAAAACAGGCATGGCAAGTCGCTGGCGGCTTTGCCTACACTCAGGGTGAACAGCATTGTGGAAAACCCTGATGCATTGGTAAAATTAACGCCTTTTCGCTTGCGCTTGCCAACGTATTTGCGCTGCTGACCAAGCCTCGCCCCACAAGGGCCGGGATAGCCAGCACCACGCGGCCGACCGGGTTTTGCGGGCCGCTTTCAAAGGGACGTGCCATGGATAGACAAAGCTGGTTGGGGAACACCCTCTACCATCCTCAGTTTGAGCAGGACAGTTGCGGTTTTGGTCTGATCGCCCAGATGGACGACAACCCCAGTCACTGGCTGGTGAGCACAGCGATTTCTTCGCTGGCCTGTCTGACGCACCGTGGCGCGGTGGCGGCCGACGGTAAATCGGGTGATGGTTGCGGCCTGTTGTTCCGCAAGCCGGATGCGTTCTTGCGTGCCGTGGCCGCAGAAGAAGGTTTGGCGCTGAGCGAGTTGTACGCCGCAGGCCTGGTGTTCCATGCCACGGACGATACCCTGGGCGCCACGTCGCGCGACAATCTGCAAAAAGCGGTGGAGGCGGAAGGTCTGACGCTGGCCGGTTTCCGTACCGTGCCAGTCAACACCGATGCTTGCGGCGAATACGCCATGCGTACGCTGCCCGTGATCAAGCAGGTGTTCGTCAACGCACCAGCCGGCATGGAACGGCTGGTGTTCGAGCGCAAGTTGTACCAGGCGCGGCGCGTGGCCGAAAAAGCCAACAAGGCCACGGACCCGTCGTTTTATATCCCGACACTCAACTCGCAAACGCTGGCCTACAAGGGGCTGGTGACGCCGGCTAACTTGCCGGTGTTCTATCTGGACTTGAAAGACGAGCGCTTTGCCTCGTCGCTGGCCGTGTATCACCAGCGCTTCTCCACCAACACCTGGCCGCAGTGGAAACTGGCGCAGCCGTTCCGCTATCTGGCGCATAACGGCGAAATCAACACACTGTCCGGCAACCGGCTGTGGGCCAAGGCGCGTGAAGCGATCATGGATTCCGATGTGCTGGATATGGATACCGTGCGCCCCATCGTGCAGACCGATGGTTCGGACTCCATGAGCCTGGATAATATGCTCGAAGGCCTGATGCTGGGCGGCATGGACGTGTTCCGCGCGTTCCGTATGCTGGTGCCGCCGGCCTGGCAGAACGTGGATAACAATGACCGCGATCTGCGTGCCTTCTATGAATACAACTCCATGCATATGGAGGCCTGGGATGGCCCGGCCGGTATCGTCTGGACCGACGGCCGCTACGCCGGCTGCGCGCTGGACCGCAACGGCCTGCGCCCGGCGCGTTATGTGGTCACCAAAGACCGCCATCTGACCATTGCGTCCGAGATTGGCGTGTGGAACTACAAGCCCGAAGACGTGGTGAAAAAGGGCCGCGTCAAGCCGGGGCAGATTGTGGCGGTGGATCTGGAAACCGGTGAGTTCCTGGATACGGAGACCATCGACAACCGGCTCAAATCCACGCACCCGTACCGCAAGTGGATCAAGAGCAACGCCATCCAGCTGGAAATCGCCGAAGACAACAGCCCCTTGCCGGAAATGTCGCGTACCGAACTGTTGATCTTCCAGAAGCAGTTCCAGCTTACCTTTGAAGAGCGCGACCAGATTCTGCGCGTGCTGGCCAGCGACGGTCAGGAAGCCGTGGGTTCGATGGGTGACGACACGCCGATGGCGGTGTTGTCCGAGAAGGTGCGTTCGCCGTTGGATTACCTGCGCCAGCAATTTGCCCAGGTGACCAACCCGCCAATCGACCCGATCCGTGAAGCGATTGTGATGTCGCTGAACACGTGTTTCGGCCCTGAACGCAATGTGTTTTCGGTGACGGAAGACAACGCCCGCCGCCTGGAAGTGCGCTCGCCGGTGTTGTCCAGCGACAAGTTTGACGCGTTGATCTCGCTGCCGGGCGAGGACTACAAATCCGCCATTTTTGATATCACCTACGATCCGGCCAAAGCCACGCTGAAAGAGGCGCTGGAGCAACTGCAGCAGACCGTGCTGACCAGCGTGCGTAATGACAAGTCTGTCATCATCGTGCTGTCGGACAAGAAGATTGCCCAAGGGCGCCTGCCCATCCACGCCTTGTTCGCTACGGGCGCCGTGCATCACGCGCTGGTGGATGCCGGCCTGCGCTGCCGGATCAACCTGGTGGTGGAGACCGCCACCGCGCGCGACCCGCATCACTTTGCCTGCCTGATTGGCTACGGCGCGACGGCCGTGTTCCCGTATCTGGCCTACCAGACCATCAAGGAACTGGTGGACAACGGCCAGATCAGCCTGCCGCTGGAAAAAGCCGCCAATAACTTCCGCAAGGCCATCAACAAGGGCTTGCTGAAGATCATGTCCAAGATGGGCATCTCGACCGTGGCCTCTTACCGTGGTTCACAACTGTTTGAAGCTGTGGGCGTGGGTGAAGAGATCATCGAGCTGGCCATGGAAGGCACGGTGTCACGCATTGGTGGCGCCAGCTTTGCCGACTTTGACGCCGACATGCAGCGCCTGAACAAACTGGCCTTCAACAGCATGCGCCCGATCCAGCAAGGGGGCCTGTTGAAGTACGTGTTTGGCGAGGAATACCACGCCTACAATCCGGACGTGGTCATGCAACTGCAAAAGGCGGTGCAGGGCGGCGAGTACAAGGAGTACCTCAAGTACGCCGATCTGGTAAACCACCGCCCGGTGGCCATGCTGCGCGATTTGATGGCGCTGCAACTGGAAGGCCGCACGCCGATCCCGCTGGAAGAAGTCGAATCGGTTGAAGCCATTCTGGCGCGCTTTGATTCGGCCGGGATGTCGCTGGGCGCGCTGAGCCCGGAAGCACACGAAGCGCTGGCCGAAGGCATGAACCGCCTGGGCGGCCGTTCCAACTCCGGTGAAGGCGGCGAAGACCCGGCGCGTTACGGCACCATGAAGATGTCCAAGATCAAGCAGGTCGCCTCCGGCCGCTTTGGTGTGACGCCGCATTACCTCGTGAATGCCGAAGTCTTGCAGATCAAGGTGGCACAGGGCGCCAAGCCGGGTGAAGGCGGCCAGTTGCCCGGCGACAAGGTCAGCCCGCTGATTGCGCGGCTGCGTTGCTCCAAGCCCGGCATCAGCCTGATCAGCCCGCCGCCGCACCATGACATCTACTCGATTGAAGACCTGGCCCAACTGATTTTTGATCTGAAACAGGTCAACCCCAAGGCGCTGGTCTCGGTCAAACTGGTGGCGGAACCTGGCGTCGGCACCATTGCCGCCGGTGTGGCCAAGGCCTACGCCGACCTGATTACCATCTCCGGTTACGACGGTGGCACCGGTGCCTCGCCACTGACCAGCGTGAAGTACGCCGGTACGCCGTTTGAGCTCGGCCTGACCGAAGCGCAACAAGTCTTGCGCGCCAACGGCCTGCGCGGCCGCGTGCGCGTGCAAACCGATGGCGGCCTGAAAACGGGTCTGGATGTGGTCAAAGCCGCCATCATGGGCGCGGAAAGCTTTGGTTTTGGCACCGGCCCGATGGTGGCGCTGGGTTGCAAATACCTGCGTATCTGTCACCTGAACAACTGCGCGACCGGCGTGGCGACGCAAGAAATCAAGCTACGCAGTAAGTACTTCACCGGCCTGCCGGAGATGGTGGTCAATTACTTCACCTTCATCGCCAAAGAAACCCGCGAATGGATGGCGAAGCTGGGCGTGCGCAGCATGGCCGAACTGATTGGCCGCACCGAACTGCTGGGCTTGAGTGAAGGGGCGACCGAACGCCAGAAGCAACTGCGGCTGGATGTATTGCTCAGTCAGGGCCAGATTCCGGACAGCGAACCGCGCTTTTGTATCGAAGACAGCAATCCGTCTTTTGACAAGGGCGAACTGGCCGAGCAAATGGTGAAAGACGCACTGGCGGGCATCAAGGCCAAAACGCCGCAGCGCCATGAATACAAGGTGCGCAACGTGAACCGTTCCATTGGCGCGCGCCTGTCGGGCGAAATTGCCATGGCGCACGGCGCAGAAGGGCTGCCGAAAGATTGTCTGCACGTGAAGCTGACCGGTTCGGCGGGTCAATCTTTTGGGGTATGGAATGCGCCTGGCCTGACGCTGGAACTGGAAGGCGACGCCAACGATTACGTTGGCAAGGGCATGGCCGGTGGTCGCGTGGTGATCTATCCGCCCAAAACCAGCGAGTTCCGTGCCGATGAAGCGGTGATCGTGGGTAACACGTGTTTATACGGCGCAACCGGTGGCGAACTGTTCGCCGCGGGCCGCGCGGGCGAGCGCTTTGCGGTACGTAATTCCGGCGCGCTGGCGATCGTGGAAGGCGTGGGCGATCACGGCTGCGAATACATGACGGGCGGCACGGTGATTGTACTGGGCGAAACCGGTTATAACTTTGGCGCGGGTATGACTGGCGGCTTTGCGCTGATCTATGACAAGCGCGAAAAATTTGCCTACCGCTACAACAACGAACTCGTCGATATCAACCTGATCAACAGCGAGTCTTACGGTGCCGTGCGCGCTTTCCTGAAGGAAAAGCTGCGCGATTACCTGAAGGAAACCGGCTCGCAGCGCGCCGAGGAAATCCTGCAAGACTTTGACGAAGCCGTGGATTACTTCTGGCTGGTCAAACCCAAAGCCGCCAAGCTGGACGACCTTTTGAAAGACTGATGACGGTAGGGTGGATTCGGAGCGATAGCGACAATCCACCGTTGCAGTGGTGGATTGCTTCGCGAATCCACCCTACGCGTAACGCAAATGATTTCGGTGGGGGCTGGGCGGATGCCCGCCGCCCGCACCTCACAGGGGATAACCCAATGGATGTATTTCAGTTCATGAATGTCGCGCGCAACCCGGGTGAGAAAACCCCGGCGAACGAGCGCATCTACGTTTTCAAGGAAATCTACCAGCCGCTGGGCTCAGGCGAGGCGGCAGATCAGGCCGGACGTTGCCTGTCTTGTGGCAATCCGTACTGCGAATGGGAATGCCCGGTTCACAACTACATTCCCAACTGGTTGCAACTGGTGCAGGAAGGCAAGCTGTTTGAAGCCGCCGAACTCTCCCACAAGACCAACAGCCTGCCGGAAATCTGCGGCCGCGTGTGCCCGCAAGACCGTTTGTGCGAAGGCGCCTGTACGCTCAATCAGGGCGGCTTTGGCGCGGTCTCGATTGGCTCGGTGGAAAAATACATTACCGACACAGCGTATGAGCAAGGCTGGCGGCCGGATATGTCCAAAGTGGTGTGGAGCGACAAGAAAGTCGCCATCATCGGCGCGGGCCCGGCGGGTCTGGGTTGCGCGGACATTCTGGTGCGCAATGGCGTCAAACCGGTGGTGTTTGACCGCTATGAAGAGATCGGCGGCTTGCTGACCTTTGGCATCCCCGAGTTCAAGCTGGAAAAAGACATCGTCGCCCGGCGCCGTGAAATCATGGAAGGCATGGGGGTCGAATTCCGCCTGAACACCGAGATTGGCAAGGACATCAGCATTGAAGACCTGCTGCGTGACTACGATGCCGTGTTCATGGGCATGGGCGCGTACAAGTATATGAAGGGCGGGTTTGAGGGCGAGGAACTGCCGGGCGTACTGGAAGCGTTGCCGTTCCTGATCAACAACATTCGCCAGAAGCTGAACACGCTGCCGGCGGGCGAAGCGCCCCAATCGATGAAGGGCAAGCGCGTGGTGGTGCTGGGCGGTGGCGATACGGCCATGGACTGCAACCGCACCTCTATCCGCCAGGGCGCCAAGAGCGTGATTTGCGCGTATCGGCGTGACGAAGCCAATATGCCAGGCTCCAAGCGCGAAGTAGCCAATGCCAAGGAAGAGGGCGTGCAGTTCTTGTGGAATCGCCAGCCGGTGGCCATTACGCAAAAAGCCGACGGTACGCTGGCGTTGACGCTGGTTACCACGCGTCTGGGTGAGCCGGATGAAAAAGGCCGTCGCCGCGCCGAGAACGTCGCCGGTTCGGAAGAGGTGATCGACTGTGATCACGTCATCATCGCCTTTGGTTTCCAGGCCGAAGCGGCTAGCTGGTTTGACGCTCAGGGCATCAAGACCGATGACTGGGGCCGCACGATTGCACCGGCTACCCAGGCCCTCAAGTATCAGACGGCCAACCCGAAGATTTTTGCGGGCGGCGATCAAGTGCGGGGGGCGGACCTGGTGGTGCGTGCGGTGTATGAAGGTCGCCAGGCTGCAGAAGGGATTCTGGAGTTTGTCGGCGTGTGGTGAGTTGCTGATGTGAAGCGCCAATCAATCAAGAGAACATAAAAAAACGGGACCTGGCGTCCCGTTTTTTATTGGCGGTCATTGGCGCGCGTAGTTCAGTCTGGCACTTTCACCAGCGGGATGACCTCAGGCGGGTTACCGGCCCCTTTGTTATCCCGGCGTTCACCCAGCCAGCGATTCACTTGCGTCGCAAATTGTGCCGGCGCTTTTTGCCCTACCTGGCGGGCCAGATCAAGGATGTTCTGCCGGGCCAGCGCAGCTTCCATGTGTTGCTGCGCATCCAGCATGACCTTGTGAATGGCACACGGCCCCTTTACCGCCCAGGCCGGCGCGGTCTCGTCAAAGATGGCGCAGCGCTCGCGCACTTCCCGGCAGTCAAAAATGGCTTTGGGGCCATCAATGGCCGCCACGATATCCAGCACACTGATCTGTTCCGGCGCTCTGGCCAGCCGGAACCCGCCCCGCACGCCCTCGGTGGCGGCCACAAGGCCGGCCCGGGCCAGTTTGGTAAACACCTTGGCCAGGTATTCCAGCGGCACGCCTTGTAGTTCTGCCAGATCTCGCACGCTGGCTTCCCGACTCTGGCCATGCTCATCCACCAGAAACAACAGGCAGTGAATGCCGTATTCCACACCGGCACTGTAGAGCGCCATTTTAATCTCCGACCGAATTTGTCGTACATATTAGCATTTTTGTCTTTGCAATCACAAGGTTGTGCGTTTTGGCGCGGCCTGTTGTGTGATTTGTTGGTGCGCCAGGCAGTTGCAAAGCATAACTACGATCATTATAGTCGTAGTTATGGGTCGTCGACGTGGGGTCAACAGACGGCGATCAGTAACAGCCTTTTTACTTGTCGGATATTGAAAAATGAAACAACACATTCTGGTGCTCGGTTCTGGTTTTGGTGGCATGTGGAGCGCGCTGAGCGCGGCCCGTTTGCTGGATCAAGAAGGCCGCGTCGATGTCGAAGTGACCGTGCTGGCTCCCGCCGCAGAACTGCGTGTGCGCCCGCGTTTTTACGAATCAGAAGTGCACCAGATGAAAGCCCCGCTGGCCGAACTGTTTGCCGCTGTTGGGGTGAAGTTCATCAAGGGGATGGCCAAAACCATTGATGTCGCCGGCAAGCGCGTGCAGTACACCGACGAGCACGGCGAGGAAGTCAGTTTCAGTTACGACAAACTGGTGTTGGCGACAGGTAGCCGGGTGGTCCGGCCCACCTTGGCTGGCGTGAGCGAGTTTGCATTCGATGTGGACCAGATTGAGCACGCCATGCGGCTGGAGGCGCACATCAAGGCCTTGAATACGCTGCCTGAATCTGCCGCCCGCAATACCGTGGTGGTGGCCGGGGGTGGTTTTACCGGGATCGAAACCGCGACCGAAATGCCGGCACGCTTGCGCGCCGCGCTGGGGAACGACGCCAGGGTGAAGGTGATTGTCGTGGATCGGGGCGAACAAGCAGGTGGCAGCCTGGGCGAGGAAATCCGCCCGGTGATTGCCGAGGCTTGCGCGGAGCTGGGTGTGGAATGGTGCCTGAACGCGGGCGTCGCCGCAGTGGATGCCGATGGTGTGACGTTGACAGACGGCCGGCGTATCGAGGCCAAAACCGTAGTCTGGACTGTCGGTGTGCGCGCCAATGCACTCACCGAACAGGTGCCGGGTGAACGCGATGCCCACGGCCGCCTGCATGTCGATGAACATCTGAAGGTGATCGGTCAGAACGATATTTTCGCCACTGGTGACACGGCTTATGCCGCAACCGATGATCTGGGTAACTACGCCCTGATGACCTGCCAGCACGCGATTGCTTTGGGGCGCTCGGCGGGCAACAACGTCGCCGCTGATTTGCTGGGCGTCACGCCAATCCCGTATAGCCAGCCCAAATATGTGACCTGCCTGGATCTGGGCGCGTGGGGTGCGGTGTACACCGAAGGGTGGGATCGCCAGGTCAAGCTGGTGAGGGAAGAGGCCAAATCCCTCAAGACACAAATCTGCACCGTATGGATTTACCCGCCCGCAGCCGACCGCGCTGAGGCATTTGCCGCGGCTGATCCGCTGATCCCGGTGGTGGCTTGATACGGCGGCAGAAGCGAACCAGCAAAAAGGGCCTCAGTGAGGCCCTTTTTTTGTTTAATGGCGCAGGCGTATTCACGCGGCGCTTTCATCCCAGAACATGGCTTCGATCTTGTTGCCATCCGGATCACGTACAAACGCACCGTAATATTGCGCGCCGTAATCCACGCGCGGACCAGGCTTGCCATCATCCGTGCCACCGGCAGCGAGTGCGGCGGCATGAAATGCGTCCACTTGCGCTTTGCTGGCGGCGTTAAAACCAAAGTGAACGCCATTGGCCGAGCCGGCATCTTTGCCGTCATACGGGCGTTGCACCCAGAATTCCGGTACCTGGTGGCCATAAGCAACCGCACCCGGAAATTCCATCACCCGTTTGGCGCCGAGCGCGGCCATGACGGCATCGTAAAACCGGGTGGCAGTATCAAACTGGTTGGTGCCGACCGAGACATGATTCATCAAAGACATTGGGGGTTATCCACTGATAAAGAACGGGTTTGGGTAAGCGCTTTAGCATGGATGGCCCTGCTGCGGGCCGCAAGGTCGGGTTTGACAGGTTGTCAGACCCAGCCCAGCACGCCCAGCAAGGCGCCAAGGGCAATCAGCCACAAGGCGTTGAAACGGGTCCGCAGGGTGATCCAGGTGGTGGCAATCACCAGCAAAATTGCGCCGATGTGCACCGGCGCGCCTTGAAACACAATCAGGGCCGTAGCAAAAACCAGCCCGATGGTGATCGGCGCCAGCGCCCGGCGCAGCACCAGGTGCCAGGTGTGGTGCGGGTAGCGACTCATATAATGCTCCACCAGCAAAGCCAGCAGCGCAGCAGGGATACACATGGCAAACAGGGTGACCGCCGCGCCGGCCAGCCCCGCCACATGCCAGCCAAACAGGGCGACGAACAACACATTGGGGCCGGGAGCAGCCTGAGAGATGGCGTAGAGCGAACTGAAAGTGTGGTCATCCACCCAATGATGCTGCACCACCAGAAAGCGGTGCATTTCTGGCAGGGTGGCGCTGGCCCCGCCAAAGGCCAGCAGGCTGATCAATACAAACTGCAGAAAGAGCTGGATCAGGATGCTCATGGGTTGGTACTCCGGCTGCTGCGCCATTCCAGGACCAGAGCCAGCGGGATCAATACGCCCAACACCCACACCAGCGGCCAGTGCAAGGCGGCAACGGCAATCAGCGCGGCGATGCCCAGCACCGGGCCACGCAGGTTGCGCGGCTGGCTTTGTGCCAGCTTCACGCCTGCCGCAAACACCAGCCCCACCGCCACGGCCGTCATGCCATGGACTGCGCCCTCAACCCCTGGCGCGTTCTGGTAATGCTCATAGAGGGCGCCAATCCCCAGCACGATCAGTCCGGATGGCCCTAACAGACCCACCACGGCGGCCACCGCGCCACGGACACCACACCAGCGATAACCCAGAATGCTGGCCAGATTGCAGATGTTGGGGCCGGGCAGAATTTGCGAGAGCGCCAGTAACTCTGTGAACTCGCGGTTATCCACCCAGCCACGGTCTTCGACCAGAATGCGCCTGGCCCAGGCCATGACGCCGCCAAAGCCCTGCAGGCCCATGCTGGCGAAAGTGTAAAAGAGCGTCCAGGGGGTAATCGCCATGGGGGCGGTGGGGGCTGCGATATCGCTCATGATTGGCCGGATCGAAGGTGGGTTAGCTTATTGTAACGATCCCGCCCGCCGCTGGAGGACACAGCCCTGCACATTTGCCTGCGTAACAGCGGCACAAAACAAAACCGCCCGGTCAGGGCGGCTTTGTTGGGTCTACCACGTCAGGCTTAGCGACCGGACTGACTGGCGGCTTGCGCTGCCACCGGGGCCGGCTTGGGCTTGTTCTGCTTTGCGCTCACACGCTTGAGTGCCACCACGACGGCAATCCAGTACGCCGCGTACACCAGCACCATGGTCAGTGCCGGCTGTGCCCGGTAACCGGTCAACGCGCCGACCACACCACCAAAGCGGCTGGTGTCATCCAGTACCATCGAGGTATTCCACAGCGGATCAACCAGGCCTGGAATCCAGTCCAGCCCGATCATACGTTCCACGCCGTTGATCAGCATGGATGCCGCCAGGAACAGCAACATGATTTCGGTGATCTTGAAAAACAGCCGCCAGGAGAAAATCTTGCCGCCTTGTTGCAGCAACCAGAAGGTCAGGAATGCCAGCGCCAGGCCCAGCACAATCGCCAGAATGGTTTGGCCCACGCTACCTGAACCCAGCCCGAGGCCGTAGAGGAATACCACGGCTTCCGAGCCTTCGCGCGCGACCGCCAGCATGACCACCACCATCAGCCCCCACCAGTTGGCTTTGGCCGCAGCTTGCGACATCTCGCCTTCCAGTTCTTTCTTGAGCGTGCGGCCGTGAATGCGCATCCAGAACACCATCTGCACGATCAAGCCACTGGCGATCAGCACCATGGCCAGCTGGAAATATTCGATTGAGCCATCCGGCAATACGCTTTCCAGCGCCATCATGGCGCCAGCCAGGGCACCTGCCAGGGCAAGGCCGGCCACCACACCGCCCCACAGATACTTCATCCCCTGGTTCAGCCCGGCGTTGCGCAGCCAGGCAAACAGGATACCGATCACAAGCAGCGCTTCCACGCTCTCGCGCCAGACAACAAACAGGATATTGGCCATGAGTTCCTTATGGCGCCAGGCGGGCGCGTGTCATGCCGAGTCGGTCAATCGCGCAACCGCCTGAGCGGGGCCGGGCATGACTTGATACATTAAATGCGATCTATTCTCATTTATTATTCTGGATTGCCAAACTTAGATCAAGCCTGGGAAATTAAAGGCAGGTCAAATTATTACCAGACCGATATGCGAGAATGGCGCATATGACACATACATTCTTCTCCGCACTGGTCTTGCTACTGTTGGTGACCGATCCGCTGGGCGGTTTGCCGCTGTTTGTTTCCCTGCTAAAGAAAGTGCCGCGAGCGCGCCGGGTCAAGGTCATCTTGCGGGAAACGCTGGTGGCGTTTTGCATCTTGCTGGCGTTTATGGTGTTTGGTCAGGGCTTTTTGCAGGTCATGCATTTGTCCGAGACTTCGCTGGGCATTGCCGGTGGCATCATCCTGTTTTTGATCGCCCTCAGAATGATCTTCCCCAAGGCCGATGGCGTATTTGGGGATGGCGCGCCGTCTGGCGAACCCTTCATTGTGCCGCTGGCGGTGCCGCTGTTGGCGGGCCCTTCGGCCCTTGCCACCGTGCTGTTGCTGGTCTCGCACGATCCGGACCGACTGTGGGAATGGGTGGGTGCATTGGCGATCACCATGCTGATCTGTGGCCTGACCCTGTTGTTTTCCGAACGGATCAGCTACTGGCTGGGCGAGCGCCTGACCCAGGCCTTTGAACGCCTGATGGGCCTGATCTTGACGGCTATTGCCGTGGAAATGTTGCTGGCCGGTATTCGCACCTGGCTTTCCACTCTGCATTGAGCGCCGCGAACACAACCCTGCTGGCGTCGTTACGTTCCGTACCACACGTACTGTCTTCGTTTGGCGTGCCTCACCAGCACTGGGTCGTGTTAGCGGCTCCAGGCTAGCGTGCGCCTGCTACAATTGCGACCATTCACCGGCACCGGCCGGCACGCTGTTTTCCACTAACGGAGCTTGACCCGATGACGCAAAACGAACTGAAAGAAGCTGTAGGCCGCGCGGCCCTGCAATACGTGCCGGATGACTGCATTGTTGGCGTGGGCACAGGCTCGACGGCCAATTACTTTATTGATGCGCTGGGCACCATCAAGGGCCGGATCAAGGGTGCCGTGTCCTCGTCCGAAGCCAGCGTCAAGCGCCTGATGGGCCTTGGGATTGAAGTATTTGATCTCAACACCATCGACAAACTGCCGGTGTACGTGGATGGCGCGGATGAAATCAATCACCAGTTACAAATGATCAAGGGCGGCGGCGCGGCGCTGACGCGCGAGAAAATTGTCTCCGCCGTGGCCGAGAAATTCATCTGTATCGCGGACGAAAGCAAATACGTCAGCGTGCTGGGCAAATTTCCCGTCCCGGTAGAAGTGATCCCGATGGCGCGTTCTTACGTCGCCCGCGAGATCGTCAAACTGGGTGGCCACCCGGCCTATCGTGAAGGCGTGATTACAGATAACGGCAATGTGATTCTGGATGTCCATGGCTGGCAGGTTTCTGAGGCCACCAAGCTGGAAACCCAGTTGAACCAGATCGTCGGTGTGGTCACCAACGGTTTGTTTGCGTGTCGTCGTGCCGATGTCTTGTTGCTGGGCACGGCAGAAGGCGTCAAGACCTATAAGTAAAAATGGCGGGGTGCATGGCGGGTCAGGCTGGCCTGCCATGGACTTGCAACATATTGGTAACAAACCCGTGTTATGTTACCGCGCTTAGATAACAAACCGCACTCAGTCGGAGACTGCCTCAATGGCCGAACACATTTCCAAGCAATTCGATACAGAACTTGAGGCAATTCGTTCCAACGTGCTGGGTATGGCGGGGCTGGTCGAAGAACAGGTTCGTCTGGCCATGGAAGCCCTGGCGTCCGGTGACCTTGTCATTGTGAACAAGGTGCTGGAACAGGAAGAACGTGTGAACCAGATGCACGTGCAACTGGATGACATGTGCATTCACATGATTGCCCGCCGCCAACCGGCCGCCGGTGATCTGCGTATGGTCATGACCGTGATCAAATCGGTGGAAGACCTGGAGCGCATTGGCGACAAGGCTGCCCGTATCTGCCGCCGTGCCAAGAACATTTATGACAGCGGCCGTCTGCAAGTACCGCGCTTTAACGAGCTCAATCACATCGCTGAAGACGCGCTGGATATGCTCTCCAAGGCGCTGGACGCATTTGCGCGCCTGGATGTGCTGCAAGCTACCCAGGTGATCCGTGACGATAGCCGTCTGGATGATGAATACCGCAGCCTGCAACGCCAGTTGATCACCTTGATGATGGAAGATCCACGCACCATTTCGCTGACGCTGGATATTCTGTGGATCGCCAAGGCGATCGAACGCATTGGTGATCTGGCCGTGAACGTGGCCGAGCAAGTGGTGTTCCTGGTCAAGGGTCTGGATATCCGCCACAAGAGCCAGGAAGAAGTTGAGCGCCTGATCCTGACCCCGCGCGAAGGCGAATGAGCTGCGTGGTGCCAACAGTGCACCGTGGTGGGTGGATGTGGATGAACGAAAAAAGCGGCCTTGAGCCGCTTTTTTCTTGTCTGCTTCATGCCAATTGGGTTGACCAGGTCATGTCGCCAATTGCCAGCCACGCCATCGTTCGCTATGTTGGGCTGACTGCGGCCGTCATCTGCCGCCTTTCACCTTGTTCAACCTACCTGGAATGCGCATGGCCGACGACCATTTGATCGCCGCCGTTGACCTCGGCTCCAACAGCTTTCGACTGCAAGTGGCGCGCGTGCTGGAAAGCACGGTGGTGCCGCTGGATACCTTTAAAGAAACCGTGCGCCTCGGTGCCGGTCTTGATGAACGCAATTACCTGACAGCAGACGCCCAACAGCAAGCGCTGGAGGCACTGGCTCGCTTTGGTGAGCGTCTGCGTGGCTTGCGCGCCGATCAGGTCCGCGCTGTGGCCACCAATACCTTCCGGGTCGCCAAAAACGGGCAGACCTTTTTACCCCAGGCCGAAGCCGCGCTGGGGTTTCCCATTGAAATCATCGGGGGTCGGGAAGAAGCACGGCTGATTTACCTGGGCGCCTCGCACAGCCTGCCATCCTCGCGGGAGAAGCGTCTGGTCGTGGACATCGGTGGTGGCTCCACCGAATTCATCGTCGGCCGCCAGCACACTCCCCTGGTTACTGAAAGTACCTTGATGGGTTGCGTGTCCTGGAGCCTGCGCTTTTTTCCCAATGGCATTATCACGCCTGACCGGATGGCGGCGGCGGAAATTGCGGCTGGGGAAGTCATCCAGCCACTGGAACAAGAGTTCCACGCGCGTCACTGGCAAATGGCCATCGGCACGTCTGGCACGGCGCGTTCATTGGCCGACGTAATGGAACTGAATGATATCGCCAGTGGTGGCATCACCCGCGCCGGCCTGACGCGTATCCGGCAGATCCTGCTGGAGGCCGGCCATGTGGACAAGGTCAAGCTCAACGGACTGCGGGATGACCGTCGCCCGGTGCTGGCCGGCGGCTTTGCCATCATGGCCGCAGTGTTTGACCTGTTGGGGATCGAGCGCATGCAGATCACCCAGGGCGCGCTGCGGGATGGTGTGCTGTATGACCTGCTTGGTCGCCACGGCCAACACGATATTCGTACCCAGACCGTCAACGGCTTTTTGCGCCGCTATCACGCCGATGCCGCGCAGGCGCAGCGGGTCGGCGCGCTGGCGCTGCATCTGGCACAAACCATGCCGCAGGTGAATGCGGCACTGGCGCTGGATGTGTACTACGCCGGCATGCTTCATGAGGTGGGGCGGTCGATCTCGCACACCAGCTATCACAAGCATTCCGCCTACATTCTGCAACACGCCGATATGCCAGGATTTTCCCGGCGCGAGCAAGCGCAACTGGCCTCTTTGGTCCTGGCTCAACGCGGCAAGCTGGAAAAAGCCGGCAAACCTTCCGGCGAAGCACTGTGGCAAGCGGTGCTGGCGCTGCGGCTGGCGTGCATTATTCACCGTGCCCGGCACGACGATCCTGATCCTGACTGTACGCTCAATGCCACCGGCAAGCGTTATACGCTCAAACTGCCCAAGGGCTGGCTGGATGCCCGCCCACTTACCCGGCATGCATTGATGGAGGAAACCCACGCATGGCAAACCGTCGGTCACGAACTGGCAATCACAGAACACAACGCGTAAGGCACCACCCGCGCGCAGACAAAGCCGGTTTGCAACCCGGAACCCTGGTTTATGTGGGAGATGCGCCCACGCAGGAGTCATTGGCAACCCTGATTGAATTCGGGCCGCAGACGGATGATCTGTCGTCGCATCCGCTGAGCCCGACCGATTGCAATCTACCCGCGCCCCGCCCCGATCACACCGTCTGGGTGAACGTGCACGGTTTGTCCAACACGGACTTCATCAAGACCATCGGTCGGCACTTTGGCCTGCATCCGCTGGTGATGGAGGACATCCTCAATACCGGCCAGCGCGCCAAGGTGGAGGTCTACCAGGGTTATCTGTTCATTACCGCGCGCCTTGTGCATGCGGATGACAACGCGGATATCGAAAGCGAACAGATCGCCATCGTGCTGGGCCAGAACTGGGTGCTGACCTTTCAGGAGCGCCCGACAGGCTCGTTCAAGGGGATACGCGAGGCGCTGCAAAACGAACAATCGCAGCTACGCCGCTGGGGGGCGGATTACCTGGTGTACTCCATGCTCGACAAACTGGTGGACCGCTACTTCACCGTGCTGGAAGCCATTGGTGAGCGTATTGAAGCCGTGGAAGACAGTTTTGAGGCGGGCATCGGCCCTGATCATCTGGGAGAAATCCAGAATCTGCGGCGCTCTTTGCTGGCGGTCAAACGCGGGCTATGGCCGCTGCGCGAAATGATCAACACCTTGCAGCGCGATGAGCCTGATTTCTTTCGCACGGAAACCCAGCTTTATCTGCGGGACGTGTATGACCATACCGTGCAGCTGATCGAAAGCGTGGAGGCGCTGCGAGATCTGGTGGGCAGCCTGCAGGATACCTACCTGTCTTTGCAATCTCACCGCATGAACCTGCAAATGCGCGTGCTGACCGTGATTACCACCATCTTTCTGCCGCTGAGCCTGTTGGCGGGTATTTATGGCATGAACTTTGAGAATATTCCGGAGTTGCATACGCACAATGGCTATTACGTGTTGCTGGGCGTGATGGTGGCCATTGCAGTTAGCCTGGCCGGTTATTTCAAGTACAAGCGCTGGTTTTGAGTGGATTGAGTACAAGTTAGCAGGATGAGGCGGTGTATGCTTTATATCAATGACAAGCAAAGATCCGCCGCCTTCCTGTTACTCATAACTAGACACTGCATCATTCTCCTTGATGGTTTTTTTGATGATCGCCATCATTTCCTTGTTTTTCTTATATTTTTTATTCAGATTTGCATGCTGGCTATGCGCTTTTGAACAATATTTATCAATGTTGCTGTTGATGTCAGATTTCTGCTGAGAGGATAGACTCACATCCCACTCACCTGCAAAATGTTGGCAATTCTCTGAGTTTGAAATAAAAGATTTGATATCTGGCGGGATTTTGTTTGTCTGCCCTAAAACAATCACTGGCACACATAATGTTAGAAACATGATTGACTTTTTCACGATTATTTTCCGTCCGATGACCAGTGTGGTTTGTCTTTTGCCCCCAATTTGAATTTTATTACTCCATAGCTTTCTCCAATTTTGTGTAATTCGCTATTCATTCCATTTTTTACCCCTTCCTTTATTTCGATCTCTTTGCCGGAGGCGTCGGATATAGTGAGAACTTTGGATGACCAAGCAATGGACATGTCAATTGCTTTTCCTTCTGTGTGCCTGCTACTCAATGCAGGCGCGACCTTTAATCCGTCCATCCCATAACTGCTTACCATGGACTTGGCTGCCTGAATGGATTTTTCTTCATCGCCATGATCCCACTCAATTAAAATGCCACTTCTGGCGGGGACTTTTTCTGGCTTCACTTTCTTGTGGGCAATCTTCCAGGACCAATGCATGAGATATGCTCTTTCGGGAGGCCTGAAAGTGGCGGCGATGTAAACTGTCGCTTTTGCAAGTCTCAGCGCAGCAAGAAAACTCTCTGTAGCAATTTTGAAATCCTCTTCAAGGTCGGCTGTATCGCTACTGCCGGGATACTTGGTGACCCATTGGGCACCACTCAATTCTTTTTCAGCTATGGTCACAACAACAGGGGTCGGTTCCGTGGTCGGTGTCATGCGGTGCTGTTGTATTGTTGTCATGGTAGGGGACCTCAATTTTTGCGTTTGCTGCATAGGATGCCGAGACGATCTGGGTTAAACCGTTCAAGTCTGTTGTTCCGATAAATTCTTCGCCACTTTCAAGTGTTATTTTGTATGAAGTATTTATCTGTGGTAATTGTGTTTTTTTGCTTTTTATCAGAAATTGTAGATTAAACGGAAGGTCGCCCGCAGAGTTTTGACGAGCCATTTTGGCTGGAGTAATTCTGGCCTTCTCGCGATTGACATGAATTATAAAGTCATGCCTTGAAGGTAGCATAATCGGATGGTTTGGGCATTTGCAATAAACTTTGGCCCCGCTGACCAGGACCTGCTTGCCTTCAATATTGAAATCTGGTTGGCAATCATTGTAAACAGCCCCAGTTGAATGGCATTGTGGGCAGGTTGCAATGTCCCCTTCAATGCCCACAGGCGCGTTGTGATGAATGACACCGTTGCCCGAGGCGATAAGCATTCCTCCCCGAGTGGTTTTATCTCCATATCGTAGGGCGTAGCGAATTTCGGTCATGAAATACCCCCTTCTTTGTAAAAATCATTAAATTTTTCAATTGGAACGAAAAGCCATTGAGCGAAATTGAAGTCATAGAACGCGAGCTGGCTGACGGTACCGACTGCGTGTTGGGCGGGCAGAGCTGCGATGGCTAACGAAACCTGCTGTAGACGCTGCTGCTCATCCATCAGTGCAAATGACAGATCATGCTCTTTGTGAGCAAACAAGCCTGCCTGCTCGCGCAGGAAAACGTAATGCGCGAGATCTTCATCAGGAATGTGTATTTCAATATAAAGGGGGATCGATTGATCCGATTGAATCGTGTCCAGGGCGTAGACACTAGCAAGGCCCCCTTGAGTGCGCCGAAAGATCTTACGATCGGCTGCAGCCCAGCCAAAATGAACAAAGTAATGAAGCTGGCCATAATTTGCATCAATCAGATCACGTGGATCAAAAGATGAGGCAGGGAGGACGCGCCATTGTTCTCCGGGTTTGCATGAAAATGCTGCTGCAAGATATGCGTCGAAAAGAGAAAGGTATGTGGCCAGACCTTTGCCTTTTGTGGGGTCGGTATCATCAAGAAATTCACAGCTTGCGAGGCAATAGTCAGGCGCTACTTTTGTCGATTGATAGCGGACAAGAATATAAAGATTCGGCGCGCTATGTATGAAGTGGCCGCAAGGATGTGGCTGTATGTAGTCCGCGCTCACTTGGTTCACTCTCCCTCATCCAGATCAGAACTGAACACGGAACATACGCAAACCTGGTCGAACCAGTTACGAACATTGGGCTCAGAAATATTTCAGCAGGATGCTACGTGGGAGGCTATGAGCCGCTTGACGCGTGTCAAACAAAAAACGGTGCGTAGATTCTATCGGGTAAGCAATCCAACGCTGGTCTAGTCGTGGCGTAGGCTTGAGGTTGGTTTTAGGGAATGCCTGAAATAAATGCTGTATTGCGTTACGGGTGGTTGAATAACCACACCGACAGGAAGATGCCCAGCATCATGAGGGCGATGGCGACTTTGGCGATCGCCCCGAGCACCAGGCCAAGCCAGGTGGCTACGCCGGCTTTGCCGGCTTGTACCACGCTGCGGCGGGCATAAAGCTCGCCCAGCACTGCGCCAATGAACGGTCCGAGGATCAGCCCCGGAATGCCGAAGAACATGCCGACAAAAGAGCCCAGCACGGCGCCGCTGACCGCCTGTTTGCTGGCACCGGCATGTTTGGCCCCGAGTGCACTGGCCATCCAGTCCAGCACGGCAGAAAACAGCATCAGGACCAGCAAGATACCCAGGGTGATATAGCCCACGCGGGTAAAACCGTCGATCCAGGCTGCCACCAGCATGCCGAAGAACAGAAATGGTGTGCCGGGCAACATGGGCAGAACGGTGCCGACAAGGCCCGTCAGCATCAGCCCGATGGCGACCAGCCACCACCAGATATTGCCATCGGCCAGCAGGGTTTCGGACATGTGAAGATACCTGTGAAAGACAATCCACTGGACACTAGCACAGGCGCCAGTTTCGCGATGTGGGCCACGCAATATGTGCTGCGGATCGGCAATAAAAAAAAACACCGCGGTGACGGTGCTTTTTCTTTGGCTCAGGCCCAGACTCAGACGCGGTCGCGCCCGCGGGACGACCACCAGAACAAATGCAGCCCCAGCAGAATCATCGGCAGCGACAACCACTGGCCCATGGAAAGGCCAAATTGCAGCAGTCCGAGGAAATCATCCGGCTCGCGGGTGAATTCCACACAGAAGCGGCACAGGCCGTAGCCGAACATGAACAAGCCGGAGATCTGGCCGGTTTTTCGTGGTTGGGTGGAGTAGCCGTACAGCACCACAAACAACAACAAGCCTTCGGTCAACATCTCGTACAGTTGGGACGGGTGACGCGGCAACATGCCGTATTCCACCAACCATTGTTGCCATTGCGGGCTGCGCAGCGCGGCAGCTGCATCGGCGTTGGCGGCAGACGGAAAACCCATGGACCACGGCAGGGTAGGGCTGGTGACGCGGCCCCATAGCTCGCCATTGATGAAATTGCCCAGCCGGCCAAACAACAGCCCCAACGGCACCAGTGGGGCGATAAAGTCGGTTACGGCAAAAAAGCGGCGCCGGGTTCTGTAGGCAAATACCCACATGGCAACCAGCACGCCGATAAAGCCACCATGGAAAGACATACCGCCTTCCCACACTTTGAAAATATCGAACGGATGGCTGAAATAAAAATCCGGCTTATAGAACAATACATAACCAAGACGCCCGCCCAGAATCACCCCAAGCACGCCATAGAACAACAGGTCATCCAGTTCGTTCAATTGCCAGCCCGCGGGGCGGCCAAGCTTGATGCGACGGCGGCCCAGCACCAAAAACAGCAGGAAGCCGACCAGGTACATCAGCCCGTACCAGTGGATCGCGATCGGACCGATTTTCACGGCGACCGGGTTGAAATGCGGGTGAATTAGCATGTGAGGCGGGCTTTTGGATAAAATCGGGCATTATACAGCAACGCCTTTTAACCCAAACGCGCCAAAAGCCTGTTTCACTCAACGGATTGCGCCACCCACACCCCGGGTACGGACGCGGTTCGCGGTATGCTTGAGTCATTCATCAAACGGTGGTTTCTGCTGCATGTGACAGCAGGGCCTTTCCGGTTTTTCAGGACACGTAATATGCCAGCCTATCGTTCCCGCACTTCTACCCACGGCCGCAATATGGCCGGTGCCCGCGCCTTGTGGCGTGCTACCGGCATGAAAGATGACGATTTCGGCAAGCCGATCATCGCCATTGCCAACTCCTTCACCCAGTTCGTGCCCGGCCACGTGCATCTGCATAACCTGGGCCAGCTGGTGGCGCGCGAAATTGAAAAAGCCGGCGGCATTGCCAAAGAATTCAACACCATTGCCGTCGATGACGGTATCGCCATGGGCCACGGCGGCATGCTGTACAGCCTGCCCAGCCGCGATCTGATCGCAGATTCGGTGGAGTACATGGTGAACGCCCACTGTGCCGATGCACTGGTGTGTATTTCCAATTGCGACAAGATCACCCCGGGGATGTTGATGGCCGCCATGCGCCTCAATATTCCGGTGATCTTTGTTTCCGGCGGGCCAATGGAGGCCGGCAAGGTGAACTGGCGCGGTGAAGAGCGTCACGTTGACTTGATCGACGCCATGATTGAAGCCGCAAACCCGAATGTGTCGGATGCTGAAGTGGCCTCCATGGAGCGTTCTGCCTGCCCAACCTGTGGCTCTTGCTCCGGGATGTTCACCGCCAACTCCATGAACTGCCTGACCGAGGCACTGGGGCTGTCATTGCCAGGCAATGGCTCGCTGCTGGCGACCCACGCAGACCGCAAACAGTTGTTCTTGCAGGCTGGCCGCACCATTGTCGAGCTGGCACGTCGCTATTATGAGCAGGAAGACCAGTCTGTCCTGCCACGCAATATCGCTACGGTGGAAGCCTTTGAAAACGCCATGAGTCTCGATGTGGCGATGGGCGGCTCCACCAACACCGTGCTGCACTTGCTGGCGGCTGCTTCTGAAGCCGGTGTGGACTTCAAGATGGCGCAGATCGACGCGATCAGCCGCAAAGTACCGTGCCTGGCCAAGGTGGCCCCGGCCACACAGAAATACCATATGGAAGACGTGCACCGTGCCGGTGGTGTGATGGCCATTCTGGCCGAACTGGATCGCGCGGGCCTGATCAAGCGTGATGTCAGTACTGTACATGCCCCGACCATGGCCGACGCACTGGCCAAGTGGGACATCATGCAGGCCGAAAACGACAGCGTCGCCCATCACTTCTACCGCGCTGCGCCGGGGGGCATCCCGACGACCATCGCTTTCTCGCAATCCATGCGTTACCCCACACTGGATAACGATCGTGCCGAGGGTTGTATCCGCAGCAAAGAACACGCCTACAGTCAGGACGGCGGTCTGGCCGTGCTCTACGGCAATATTGCCGAGCGGGGTTGTATTGTAAAAACAGCGGGCGTGGATGATTCCATCCTGAAGTTCTCTGGCCGGGCGCGCGTGTTCCAGAGCCAGGATGATGCAGTTGAAGCTATTCTTGCAGACCAGGTGGTTGCGGGTGACGTGGTCGTGATCGTGTACGAAGGCCCCAAGGGTGGCCCAGGTATGCAAGAAATGCTGTACCCGACCTCATACCTTAAGTCCAAGGGCTTGGGCAAAGCCTGCGCCCTGCTGACAGATGGCCGTTTCTCTGGCGGGACATCGGGCCTCTCGATTGGTCATGCATCGCCGGAAGCCGCCGAAGGTGGCGCGATTGGCCTTGTGCAAGAGGGCGATGCCATCGATATCGATATCCCCAATCGCACTATCAACTTGCGGGTAACCGACGAAGAACTCGCCCACCGCCGTGCAAAGATGGAAGCGAAAGGCAAAGACGCCTGGAAACCGGTGGATCGTGAACGCTTTGTCAGCGCCGCGCTGCGCGCTTATGCGGCCATGACCACCAGTGCCGATACCGGCGCGGTGCGTGATGTGTCGCAAGTGGAACGCAAGTAAGCATAAACAACACCATGCAACGGGACGGTTCTGCCGTCCCGTTTTTATTTGGAGCAACGCATGACCGCAAAAAGCCATGCCATCCGCCTTGCCGTGCAGACGGTGGTGCTGCAAATCCCGAAAGGGAAGGTATGTACCTATGGTGCGGTAGCCCGCCTTGCCGGCTTTCCACGCAATGCACGCATGGTGGGGCGCTGTATGGACGATGGCATTCCGTGGTATCGGGTAGTGAACAGCCAGGGCCGCATCAGTCCGCGCGGACTGGATGGGAATGATGACTTGCAGCGGTTTTTGCTGGAGGCGGAAGGGGTGGAGTTTGGGAGTGGAGGGAGGATCGATCTGGAGCAATATGGTTGGTTCGGTGAAGCAGGCGATTGAACCTGCCTGTCTAAATAAACAAGCCCCCTTGGCAGTCACTGCCAAGGGGGCTTGTTTTTAAGCTAGCTTTTCTTGATTAACAACCAGTTGAAATGGTCGTGCTGCCAATAGTCTGGGTGCCAAACTGGTTCGGAGTTGAGTTGAACGGGCTGCATTGTCCCGGCGGGGCGACGGTTACATCTTTATAAACAGCAGCTTGCCCGGTTAAGGTGAATTGCATCGTGTCTGTCGTTGCGCCACCGATCAGGCTAGTCGTCGCCGTCACGCTGACATCTGCCCAATAGGCAAAGCTCTTCGCATAGATCACGTTAAAAGTGACAAAACCGGTGGAATCCGTAACGAGAGTGGTGGACGGAGAAATCGTCGCGGGATTGCAATTGCCCCCAGAAGTACAATCAATTCTGCTGGAAACGTGCTGTGCCCAGGTTGTTGCACCGGTGGGGACGTAAAAGTAGCCCTGATACCAGTTCAACGGTGTAATGGTAAGTTGAACGGTTGCGTTGGGCATCGGGTTGCCGCTGGCGTCGGTTACCAGTGCGTTGTACGGCACTTCCCAGCGGGTGGTGTCCAGTTCGGCTACGCCATTGCCAGCGCCCAGCTTGATGGACGCTGCGGTATTACCCATGATGTTCAGCGTGGCTGTTTGCTGGATCGAATCGGCAGTAACAGTAACAGTGATCGAGCCAGATGTCGCACCTGCGGGGGCTGTGACGCTGAAGGTGACAAGGCCGCTAGCATCCGTAACACCGCCATTGGAGATGTTTGCAATGGCGCCGCTGGACGTTGCCACGGTGATTGCCTTGTTGGCCAGCAAGATATTGTTGGCATCCAGAACACGAGCAGTCACATTCACGGCGCTAGTCGCAGAGACATTGGTGCTACTCAGCAGCAAAGTCAGCTTGGCCGCTGGCGTTGTTGTCGTAGAGCCGGTAGTAGAGGTGCTGGATGTGCTCGAACCATTAAGGAGCGAGTTGCCATTTGCTGCGCCATTACAACCCGACAGGGCAATAGCGGCAGCAACAGCCGGCAGCGCCAGGAATTTCAGTACCGGAAAGAAATTGCTCACCGGCCGCTTGAATACTTTCATTTTCGCTTCCTCGGGGTATTTCAATTGAATGTTCAACAGATTTTGCTGGTCAGCGGAATTCGGCAATTGGCGAATTGTTTGCTGGCGTTACTGGTAAGGGATTAGACGATACTGATAATCACGTTGGCAATTACTAAAGCGCCAAGTGTGGCGTCATGTACACGCTCGGGACAGAACCATAATCGCCTGTGAAAAGGCTGGGTAAGCGCGACAGGAAGAGCGGTGAGGGTCGCCAGATGAACGGTGATGGGCGCACCACCAGGTTTCGCGATTTGTTTTGCCCGGCAGATAGATATTACAAATGCATTGCGCAAATCCATTGCAGATTGGCAATTGGGCATCGAATGCGATTTGCATAAAGCGAAATGCAAAAAAGCCGACTCAAAGAGTCGGCTTTTCCATAATCTGGTGGCCAGTCGCGGAATCGAACCACGGACACGCGGATTTTCAATCCGCTGCTCTACCAACTGAGCTAACTGGCCTTCGAGAGGACCGAATTAAACACTATGGGCATTTTGGTGTCAACACTTCTGCAAGAAAATATTCATAAGTCCGCAAAAGGTAAAGGAATTTGACTGATGCACTCTCATGGCAGCGGCGTGGGTGCTTGTCGGTTTGTCCCGAGGTGGGGGGGGTGTCGGGGCAGGTCACCGCGCGCACGCGCGCACGAGATACATACGCACCATACTTGTGGTGAAAGGGCAAGTCCTGGTGGTGTTCCGCTAAAACGAACTGCACAGAGGGCAGGATTGGTTCGGAGAAGGTAGAAAAATGAGCAGTAGGCAGGTTTATTTGCACTATTTTGGCAAGTTGGGCCTGGGCGCCAAGGGCGGTCTGAGAGGGCGAGGACGGCCTTCTGTAGGTGGAAGAGCGTAAAAAATTTCGCCTTTTTTCAAAGACATGACGCTTTTGTTGTGATCTTGTGGGCGAAAGTGTTTGACAGGGGCGGGGGCTCTAGCCATAATGCGCTCCTCATTCAGGAGGGATTCCCGAGCGGTCAAAGGGATCAGACTGTAAATCTGACGGCTCTGCCTTCGAAGGTTCGAATCCTTCTCCCTCCACCAGATTACGCGGCGTGAAGTATATCCGCTCCCCGTGATGAGACTAATTAAATATATGTTGTTCGTATTTAGATAGTTTTTGTTCCGGATAAAGCGGGTGTAGCTCAATGGTAGAGCAGAAGCCTTCCAAGCTTATGACGAGGGTTCGATTCCCTTCACCCGCTCCAAAGAATGCGCTGATGTAGCTCAGGGGTAGAGCACTCCCTTGGTAAGGGAGAGGTCGTGGGTTCAATTCCCACCATCAGCTCCACCATTATTCGCTGGTATATTTCAGGTTCTCGAGAAGGAAATATCATGGCTAAGGAAAAGTTTGCGCGTACGAAGCCGCACGTCAACGTTGGTACCATCGGTCACGTTGACCACGGCAAGACCACGCTGACCGCAGCGATCACCACCATTCTGTCCAAGAAGTTCGGTGGCGAAGCCAAAGACTACTCCCAGATTGACAGCGCGCCGGAAGAAAAGGCTCGCGGTATCACGATCAACACCGCACACGTTGAATACGAAACCGCAACCCGCCACTACGCGCACGTCGACTGCCCGGGTCACGCTGACTATGTGAAGAACATGATTACCGGTGCTGCGCAGATGGACGGCGCGATCCTGGTGTGTTCGGCTGCTGACGGCCCCATGCCGCAAACCCGCGAGCACATCCTGCTGGCCCGCCAGGTTGGCGTTCCGTACATCCTCGTGTTCCTGAACAAGTGCGACATGGTGGATGACGCCGAGCTGCTGGAACTGGTTGAAATGGAAGTGCGTGACCTGCTGTCCAAGTACGACTTCCCGGGTGATGACACCCCGATCATCCACGGCTCCGCCATGCTGGCCCTGAACGGCGACCAATCGGAAATCGGCGAACCCGCCATCTTCCGTCTGGCCGACGCACTGGACAGCTACATTCCGGAACCGGAGCGTGCCATCGACGGTACCTTCCTGATGCCGGTTGAAGATGTGTTCTCGATCTCTGGTCGCGGTACTGTTGTGACCGGTCGTGTTGAGCGCGGCATCATCAAGGTTGGCGAAGAACTGGAAGTCGTGGGTATCGTTCCGACCGTCAAGACCACTTGCACCGGCGTGGAAATGTTCCGCAAGCTGCTGGATCAAGGTCAGGCTGGCGACAACATCGGCGCGCTGCTGCGTGGTACCAAGCGTGAAGACGTCCAGCGTGGTCAGGTTCTGGCCAAGCCGGGCTCCATCACCCCGCATACCAAGTTCACTGCCGAGATCTACGTGCTGTCCAAGGATGAAGGTGGTCGTCACACCCCGTTCTTCAGCAACTACCGTCCGCAGTTCTACTTCCGTACTACCGACGTGACTGGCGCGATCAGCCTGCCGGAAGGTACTGAAATGGTGATGCCAGGTGACAACGTGACTATCACTGTTGCCCTGATCGCCCCGATCGCCATGGAACAAGGTCTGCGCTTCGCGATCCGCGAAGGTGGCCGTACCGTTGGCGCTGGCGTTGTTGCCAAGATCGTTGAGTAAAGAGCTTCACAATAAAGGTGAGGGTGGTATATAATTCCGCCCTTTCCCCGTAGGCGAGTAGCTCAATTGGTAGAGCACCGGTCTCCAAAACCGGGGGTTGGGGGTTCGAAACCCTCCTCGCCTGCCACGGTTTAGTTTTGGGGCCGTTTCCAGTGGGGAACGGCTCTATTTTATTTTGTGATCCAGATTAAGCAGGCTCATGGAAAGCGTCGACAAACTAAAAGTAACGGCTGCTGTCGCATTGGTGGCTATCGGTGTGGCTGGTTTTTACATCGTGCCTGCCAATCAGGGTGCATTGCGTGTTCTTGCAGTGATTGCCGGCTTGCTGCTGGCCGCTGCCACGGTCTGGTTTTCGCAGCCCGGTCGCGATTTCGTTGATTACGCGCGCGATTCTGTCAAAGAAGCGCAGAAAGTGGTCTGGCCATCTCGTAAAGAGACCTGGCAGGTCACTGGTATTGTGTTTGCGTTCGTTGGTGTGCTCGCGCTGTTCATGTGGGCTGTGGATTCAGGTCTGGCGTGGGTGTTCTACGACGTGATCCTTGGGCGTAAATAACAACCGCGAGGTATTTGTATGGCAATGCGTTGGTATGTGGTTCACGCCTATTCCGGCTTTGAGAAGAGTGTCCAGAAGGCGCTGAAAGAGCGCATTGAACGTGCTGGTGTGCAGCACATGTTCGGTCAGATTCTGGTGCCGGTCGAAGAAGTCATGGAAATCAAGGATGGTCGTAAAGCCTTGACCGAACGCAAGTTTTTCCCGGGTTACGTGCTCGTGGAAATGGATATGACTGACGAAACCTGGCACTTGGTGAAGTCCACCCCAAAGGTGACTGGTTTTGTGGGTGGTTCCGGTAATCGCCCGGCTCCGATTTCGCAGCGCGAAGTTGAGGCTATCCTGCATCAGATGCAGGAGGGTGTTGAGAAGCCCAAGCCCAAAATTCTGTTTGAAGTGGGCGAAGTGTTGCGCGTGACCGATGGTCCGTTCGCGGACTTCAATGCAACCGTTGAAGATATTGACTACGACAAGAGTCGTCTCAAGGTCTCCGTGTTGATTTTTGGTCGCGCAACGCCGGTTGATGTCGATTTTGGGCAGGTTGAAAAGGTCTAGGGCCGGATCAATCTGCAGTAGGTGCACCGCAAGGTGCTTTCGGGGAGCGGAGTAATCCGCGCTATACCCATTTTGGAGAAATACTGTGGCAAAGAAAATTGTCGGCTATATCAAGCTGCAAGTGCCCGCTGGTAAAGCCAATCCGTCGCCTCCTATCGGCCCGGCTCTTGGTCAGCGCGGTCTGAATATTATGGAATTCTGCAAGGCGTTCAACGCCCAGACCCAAGGCATTGAGCCGGGTCTGCCGATTCCGGTGGTGATTACTGCGTTTGCAGACAAGTCCTTCACTTTCGTGATGAAGAGCCCGCCCGCAACCATTCTGCTGAAGAAGGCTGCTGGTATCACCAAGGGTTCGCCGAAGCCGCATACCGACAAGGTTGGCAAGGTAACCCGCGCTCAGCTCGAAGAAATCGTGAAGACCAAGCAGGCTGACCTGACTGCTGCCAATATGGATGCTGCTGTGCGCATTCTGGCTGGTTCCGCCCGTTCCATGGGTCTTGAAGTGGAGGGTGTGTAACATGGCAAAGATTTCCAAGCGCCTCGCCGCCCTGAAGGCTAGTGTTGATCGCAACAAGTTCTACGCCGTTGATGAAGCCATTGCGCTGGTCAAGGGTGCTGCTACCGCCAAGTTCAACGAATCGATCGATATCGCCGTGAACCTGGGTATTGATGCACGTAAATCGGATCAGGTTGTTCGTGGTTCCGTTGTGCTGCCGAAGGGTACTGGCAAGCACGTGCGCGTTGCTGTGTTTACGCAAGGTGCCAACGCTGAAGCGGCCAAGGCTGCTGGTGCAGAGATCGTAGGTTTCGAAGACCTGGCTGAGTCCATCAAGGCTGGCAATATGGACTTCGACGTGGTGATCGCTTCCCCGGACGCGATGCGTATCGTGGGTCAACTGGGTCAGATCCTTGGTCCGCGTGGCCTGATGCCGAACCCGAAGGTTGGTACTGTGACTCCGAACGTTGCCGAGGCTGTGAAGAACGCCAAGGCCGGTCAGGTTCAATACCGTACCGACAAGGCTGGTATCGTTCACGCTACCATCGGTCGTGCTTCGTTTGAAGCTGCTGATCTGCGCGCCAACCTGGATGCGCTGGTCGATGCACTGCAAAAAGCAAAACCGGCTGCTGCCAAGGGTGTTTACCTGAAGAAGCTGGCCGTATCCAGCACGATGGGCGTCGGCGTTCGCGTTGATACCGCTTCGCTGGTTGCGTAATTAACTTTGGGCCCGGCTGGTTTGTTCCGGCCGGGAATGTCAAAGACCGCAGGTGCGACGCAAGTTGCTTAATGAAAGGCTGGCTGTAACAGGTCTTTATCCTGCGCAGACGGTGGTCCCAATAAGTCATGGTTTTTCCGCCCCTTGGGGTGGGCTCCTGATGGACTGGTCGCCGTTTGATTGGAGGTGTGCCCAAAGCGCACCTGTTCATAGCAAATGGAGGTAGACCTTGAGTCTCAATCTCGAAGACAAGAAGGCCGTCGTTGCTGAGATCTCGGCAGAAGTTGCCAAGGCTCAGACACTCGTCGTCGCCGAGTATCGCGGGATCGAGGTTGCCAGCATGACTCTCCTGCGCAAGCAGGCTCGTGAGTCCGGCGTTTTCCTGCGCGTTCTGAAGAACACGCTGGCACGCCGCGCGGTTGAAGGTACACCGTTTGCCGGTCTGGCTGACCATATGGTCGGCCCGCTGGTTTACGGTATTTCCGAAGACCCTGTTGCTGCAGCCAAGGTGTTGAACGCTTTTGCCAAGAAAGACGACAAGATCGTCATCAAGGCTGGTTCTTATGATGGCAAGGTTCTGGATGCTGCTGGCGTTGCCGCCCTCGCATCGATCCCGAGCCGTGAAGAACTGCTGTCGAAGCTGCTGTATGTCATGAAAGCACCGGTTGCTGGCTTTGCCCGCGCCCTTGCCGCCCTGGCAGAGAAGCAAGGTGGTGGCGAAGCCGCCCCTGCTGCAGAAGAAGCTCCGGCCGAAGCTGTTTAACCCGATTTCGATTCATACAAAGAATTTCAGGAGTATTACCAAATGGCATTGTCCAAAGAAGATATCCTCGAAGCCGTTGCTGGCTTGACCGTGATGGAACTGAACGACCTGGTTAAGGCGTTCGAAGAGAAGTTTGGCGTTTCCGCTGCTGCTGTTGCTGTTGCTGGCCCTGCTGCTGGCGCTGGCGCTGCTGCTGCTGAAGAAAAGACCGAATTCGACGTTATCCTGACCGGCGCTGGCGCCAACAAGGTTTCGGTGATTAAGGTTGTTCGTGAAGTGACCGGCCTGGGTCTGAAGGAAGCTAAAGACCTGGTTGACGGCGCTCCGAAGGCTGTTAAGGAAGCTGTTGCCAAGGCTGACGCTGAAGCCATCCAGAAGAAACTGGTTGAGGCTGGCGCAACTGCCGAAGTGAAGTAATCGTCCTTGTGACGTTAGAAAGGCAGACGGAGTAATCCGTCTGCCCTTTTGCGCTTGTTGCAATGACGCTGTTGGCTGTTGATAACTACCTGAGAAGGTAGTGTGACGCAGTGGATAAACCACAGACCGTTTTCCCGCAGTCCAGGGCTGCGATTTGCGGTTTGTCTTCTGCGCCTTACTCCATGGAGAGCTTGTGAGTATGAATTACTCGTTCACTGAGAAGAAACGCATTCGTAAGAGCTTTGCAAAGCGCGCGAACGTTCTTGATGTTCCGTTTTTGCTGGCCACCCAGATCAACTCGTATAACGAGTTTTTGCAGTTGGGTTCTGCGATTGCCGACCGTACCGTTGTCGGCCTTCAGGCTGCGTTTACCTCCATCTTCCCGATTGTGTCTCACAACGAGAATGCGCGCCTTGAGTTCGTCCACTATGTGCTGGGCGAGCCGCCGTTTGATGTGATTGAATGTCAGCAGCGTGGCATCACGTTTGCTGCGCCTTTGCGTGCGCGTGTACGCCTCGTGATCATGGATCGCGAAGCAGCCAAGCCCACCGTGAAGGAAGTCAAAGAGCAGGATGTTTACTTCGGTGAAATCCCGCTGATGACCCGTAACGGTTCATTCGTCATCAACGGCACTGAGCGCGTGATTGTGTCTCAGCTGCATCGCTCTCCTGGTGTGTTCTTCGAGCATGACAAGGGCAAGACCCACAGCTCGGGCAAACTGCTGTTCTCGGCACGGATTATTCCGTACCGCGGCTCCTGGCTGGACTTCGAGTTCGACCCGAAGGACTTGCTGTTCTTCCGGATCGACCGTCGTCGCAAGATGCCGGTTTCCATCCTGCTCAAGGCGCTGGGTTACAGCCCGGAACGCATGCTGGAAGAGTTCTATGACACCGACACCTTCCAGATGGGCAAGGATGGTCTGTTCATGGAGCTGGTGCCGGAACGCCTGAAGGGCGAAGTCGCCAAGTTCGACATCGTGGCTGAAGATGGCAAGGTGCTGGTCCAGAAAGACAAGCGCATTACCGCCAAGAGCATTCGCGACATTCAGACTGCTGGTCTGAAGCGTCTGGCTGTGCCGGTCGATTTCCTGATTGGCCGTGTGGCTGCTCACAACGTGGTTCACCCGGAAACCGGTGAAATCATCCTGCGTGGTAACGAAGAGATCACCGAAGAAACCGTGATCAAGTTCGACCAGGCTGGCGTGGCAGAAGTGCGCGTGCTGTACATCAACGACCTGGATCAAGGTGCGTACATTTCCGCCAGCCTGCGCAATGACGACGTGGCTGACCAGTACGCCGCCAAGGTTGCCATCTATCGCATGATGCGCCCAGGCGAACCGCCGACTGAAGACGCAGTAGAAGCGTTGTTCAAGGGTCTGTTCTTCACTGAAGATCGTTACGATCTGTCGGCCGTGGGTCGCATGAAGTTCAACCGTCGCGCCTATCCGGATCGTCTGGAAGAGAAGGCACCGGGCTGGCAGCGTCGTTTCTACGAGCGCGTGGGTCCGCAGGGTCTGGAAGGCACCGGCACGCTGTCCGTTGACGACATCATTGCTGTGATCGGAATCCTGATCGAACTGCGCAATGGCCGTGGCGAAGTCGATGACATCGATCACTTGGGCAATCGTCGCGTACGTTCCGTGGGCGAACTGGCCGAAAACCAGTTCCGCGCCGGTCTCGTTCGCGTTGAGCGCGCGGTGAAGGAACGTCTGTCGCAAGCTGAATCCGACAACCTGATGCCGCATGACCTGATCAACGCCAAGCCTGTTTCGGCCGCGATCAAGGAATTCTTCGGTTCGTCACAGCTGTCGCAGTTTATGGACCAGACCAACCCGCTGTCTGAAATTACCCACAAGCGCCGTGTTTCGGCCCTTGGCCCGGGTGGTTTGACGCGTGAACGCGCCGGCTTTGAAGTGCGTGACGTGCATCCGACTCACTATGGTCGTGTGTGCCCGATTGAAACGCCGGAAGGTCCAAACATTGGTCTGATCAACTCGCTGTCTTGCTATGCGCGCACCAACGAATACGGCTTCCTCGAAACCCCGTATCGCAAAGTGATCGACAGCAAGGTCACCGACCAGATCGAATACCTGTCGGCCATTGAAGAAGGCAAGTACGTCATCGCTCAGGCTAACGCCGAGCTGGACGCTGCCGGCACGCTGATCGACGACATGGTGACCTGCCGTGAACACGGTGAAACCATCATCGTCACGCCGGATCGCGTGCAGTACATGGACGTGGCCCCGAGCCAGATCGTGTCCGTTGCTGCTTCGCTGATTCCGTTCCTGGAACACGATGATGCGAACCGTGCGTTGATGGGTTCGAACATGCAACGTCAGGCTGTGCCTTGCCTGCGCGCTGAAAAGCCGATGGTCGGTACCGGTATCGAACGCACTTGTGCGGTCGACTCGGGTACGGCTGTGGCCGCGCTGCGCGGTGGTGTGGTTGATTACGTGGATGCCAACCGTATCGTTATTCGTGTGAACGACGACGAAACGCCAGCCGGCGAAACCGGTGTGGATATCTACAACCTGACCAAGTTCACCCGTTCCAACCAGAACACCAACATCAACCAGCGTCCGGTGGTCGAGCGCGGTGATCGCATCGCCAAGGGCGACGTGATTGCTGACGGTGCGTCTACTGACCTGGGTGAAATGGCGCTGGGTCAGAACATGACCATCGCGTTCATGCCGTGGAACGGTTACAACTTCGAAGATTCGATCTTGATCTCCGAAAACGTCGTGGCAGATGACCGCTACACGTCGATCCACATCGAAGAACTGTCGGTGATGGCGCGTGATACCAAGCTGGGCCCGGAAGAAATCACCCGCGATATCTCCAACCTGTCCGAGCGCATGCTGGGCCGTCTGGATGAGTCCGGTGTGGTGTACATCGGTGCTGAAGTTGAGGCTGGTGACGTGCTGGTCGGTAAGGTGACGCCTAAGGGTGAAACCCAGCTGACGCCGGAAGAGAAGCTGCTGCGTGCGATCTTCGGTGAGAAAGCCTCCGATGTGAAGGACACCTCGCTGCGCGTGCCGTCTGGCATGACCGGTACCGTGATCGACGTTCAAGTGTTTACTCGTGAAGGCGTAGAGCGTGACAAGCGCGCCCAGGCCATCATTGATGAACAACTGCGTCGTTATCGCACCGACTTGAACGACCAACTGCGTATCGTTGAGAACGACTTGTTCGAACGTATCGAGCGCATGATTGTCGGTAAGGTCGTCAATGGCGGTCCGAAAAAGCTGGCCAAGGGCGCCGAGATCACCAAGGAATACCTGGCCGATCTGACTCCGCGCCAAGACTGGTTCGACATCCGTCTGGCTGATGAAGAAGCTGCGCGCCAACTTGAATCCATGAAGGATCTCGTGGCCCAGATGAAGGCCGACTTTGACCTGCGTTTTGAAGACAAGAAGCGCAAGCTCACCCAGGGCGATGAACTGCCGCCGGGCGTGATCAAGATGGTCAAGGTGTACGTTGCGGTGAAGCGTCGCCTGCAACCAGGCGACAAGATGGCCGGTCGTCAAGGTAACAAGGGTGTGGTTTCCAAGATTCTGCCAGTGGAAGATCTGCCGTATATGGCGGATGGTACTACCGTCGACATCGTGCTGAACCCGTTGGGCGTGCCGTCGCGGATGAACATCGGTCAGATTCTGGAAGTTCACTTGGGCTGGGCTGCCAAGGGTATCGGTCAACGTATTGATGCCATGCTGCGTGAACAGCGCCAGGTGGCAGAAGTGCGCGAATACATCGACCAGATCTATAACTCGACGGGCAAGCAAGAAGACATCGCCAACCTGTCTGATAACGAAGTACTGCGCCTGGCGGGCGGTCTGCGCAAGGGTATGGTGTTTGCCAGCCCGGTGTTTGATGGCGCCAAGGAAGCTGAAATTCATACCATGCTGGATCTGGCTTATCCGGACGCCGATGCGCGTACGGGTCTGTTGAATTTCAACGCCACCAAGACGCAAATGCAGCTGTTTGATGGCCGTACTGGCGAGCCGTTCGAGCGCAAGGTGTCGGTCGGTGTGATGCACTATCTGAAACTGCATCACCTGGTTGACGACAAGATGCACGCTCGTTCGACCGGTCCGTACTCGCTGGTGACGCAACAGCCGTTGGGTGGTAAGGCCCAGTTCGGTGGTCAGCGCTTCGGTGAAATGGAAGTGTGGGCGCTGGAAGCCTACGGTGCGGCATACACCTTGCAGGAAATGCTGACCGTGAAGTCCGATGATGTGAATGGCCGTACCAAGGTCTATGAAAACATCGTCAAGGGCGACCATCGCATCGACGCCGGCATGCCGGAATCCTTCAACGTGTTGGTGAAGGAAATCCGCTCGCTCGGTATCGATATCGATCTGGAAACGAACTGAACCATGTGAGGTGTGAGGGGTGCCCGCCGCTTGATGCGAGCAGGTACCTCACACCTGACTTCCTCACCCTCACAGGAGAAAGACAGAGATGAAAGGCTTACTCGAACTCTTCAAGCAAGTCACCCAGGACGAAGAATTTGACGCGATCAAGATTGGTCTGGCGTCGCCGGAGAAAATCCGGTCCTGGTCGTATGGCGAAGTGAAGAAGCCGGAAACCATCAACTACCGTACGTTCAAGCCGGAACGCGATGGTTTGTTCTGCGCCCGTATTTTCGGGCCGATCAAGGATTACGAATGCTTGTGCGGCAAGTACAAGCGTCTGAAGCATCGTGGTGTGATCTGCGAAAAGTGCGGCGTTGAAGTCACGCTGTCCAAGGTTCGCCGCGAACGCATGGGCCACATTGAACTGGCTAGCCCGGTTGCGCACATCTGGTTCCTGAAGAGCCTGCCGTCGCGTCTGGGTATGGTGCTGGATATCGCCCTGCGTGATATCGAGCGCGTGCTGTACTTCGAAGCATTCATCGTGACTGAGCCGGGTATGACCCCGCTGCAGAGCGGTCAACTGCTGACCGAAGAAGACTACTTCGACAAGGTTGAAGAGTACGGTGACGAGTTCGTCGCGTTGATGGGTGCCGAAGGTATCCGTGAACTGCTGCGTAACTTGGATGCCGAGAACGAAATCGCTTCGCTGCGTGCGGAACTCGATTCGACCTCTTCCGAAACCAAGATCAAGAAGATTGCCAAGCGCCTGAAGGTGCTGGAAGCCTTCCACAAGTCCGGTATCAAGCCAGACTGGATGGTGCTGGAAGTGCTGCCGGTGCTGCCGCCGGAACTGCGTCCGCTGGTGCCGCTGGATGGCGGTCGCTTCGCGACGTCTGACCTGAACGATCTGTATCGTCGCGTGATCAATCGGAACAACCGTCTGAAGCGTCTGCTGGAACTGCGCGCGCCGGACATCATCGTGCGTAACGAAAAGCGCATGCTGCAAGAGTCCGTTGATTCGCTGCTGGATAACGGTCGTCGTGGCAAGGCCATGACTGGCGCCAACAAGCGTCCGCTCAAGTCGCTGGCTGACATGATCAAGGGTAAGGGCGGTCGTTTCCGTCAGAACTTGCTGGGCAAGCGCGTTGACTACTCGGGTCGTTCCGTCATTACCGTGGGCCCATACCTGCGTCTGCATCAGTGCGGCTTGCCGAAACTGATGGCACTGGAACTGTTCAAGCCTTTCATCTTCCATCGCCTTGAAGTGATGGGTCTGGCGACCACCATCAAGGCCGCCAAGAAGATGGTTGAATCGCAAGAAGCGGTGGTGTGGGACATTCTGGAAGACGTCATCCGCGAGCATCCGATTCTGCTGAACCGTGCGCCGACGCTGCACCGTCTGGGTATTCAGGCGTTTGAGCCGGTGCTGATCGAAGGCAAGGCGATCCAGCTGCACCCGCTGGTTTGCGCGGCGTTCAACGCCGACTTCGACGGTGACCAGATGGCTGTTCACGTCCCGCTGTCGCTGGAAGCGCAGATGGAAGCCCGCACGCTGATGCTGGCCTCCAACAACGTGCTGTCGCCTGCCAACGGCGAGCCGATCATCGTGCCGTCCCAGGATATCGTGCTGGGTCTGTACTACATGACGCGCGAAGCCATTAACGGCAAGGGCGAAGGCATGTCGTTCATCGACGTGAAAGAAGCCCAGCGCGCATATGAAAACAAATTCGTGACCCTGCAGACGCGCGTTTCCGTGCGCCTGAAAGAATGGTTCAAGGACGAAAGCGGCGAATGGCAACACAAGATGGTGCGTCGTGATACCACCGTCGGCCGTGCCATCCTGTCGGAAATCCTGCCTAAGGGTCTGGACTTCAGCTACATCAACAAGTCGCTGAAGAAGAAAGAAATTGGTCGTTTGATCAATGCATCGTTCCGTCGTTGTGGTCTGAAAGACACGGTGGTGTTTGCTGACCAACTGATGTACACCGGTTTCGCTTACTCCACCCGCGGTGGCGTATCGATCTGCGTGGATGACATGCTGATCCCGGCCAAGAAGATTGAGCTGCTGGCCTCCGCCAACGCCGAAGTCAAGGAAATCGAGCAGCAATACAGCTCCGGTCTCGTGACGCAAGGCGAGCGCTACAACAAGGTTGTGGATATCTGGGGTCGTGCTGGTGACCAGATCGCCAAGGCGATGATGGACCAACTGGGCAAGGAAAAGGTCGTTAACGCCGAAGGCAAGGAAGTTGATCAGGAATCGTTCAACTCCCTGTACATGATGGCTGACTCCGGCGCCCGGGGTTCTGCGGCACAGATTCGCCAGCTGGCGGGTATGCGGGGCCTGATGGCCAAGCCGGATGGCTCGATTATCGAGACGCCGATTACCACCAACTTCCGCGAAGGTCTGACCGTTCTGCAGTACTTCAACTCGACACACGGTGCCCGTAAGGGTCTGGCCGATACCGCGTTGAAGACCGCTAACTCCGGTTACCTGACGCGTCGTCTGGTTGACGTGACGCAAGATCTGGTGGTGACCGAAGATGATTGCGGCACCAAGAACGGCGTGACCATGAAGGCGGTGGTGCAGGGCGGTGACGTGATCGAAGCCTTGCGCGATCGTATTCTGGGCCGTGTTGCAGCCATGGACGTGGTTGATCCGGCGACTCAGGAAACCGCGATCGAAGCCGGCGCATTGCTGGGCGAAGACCAGGTTGACCTGATCGACAGCCTGGGCGTGGATGAAGTGAAAGTCCGCACCCCGCTGACCTGCGAAACCCGTTACGGTCTGTGCGCTGCATGTTACGGCCGCGATCTGGGTCGTGGTTACCGTGTGAACACCGGTGAAGCTGTTGGCGTTATTGCCGCACAGTCGATCGGTGAGCCGGGTACCCAGCTGACCATGCGTACGTTCCACATCGGTGGTGCGGCTTCGCGTGCTGCAGCAGCTAGCCAGGTTGAAACCAAGTCCAACGGCAAGATCGCGTACAGCGCAAATATGCGTTACGTGACCAACACCAAGGGCGAGCAACTGGTCATGGCCCGTTCCGCCGAAGTGCTGGTGCTGGATGACTCCGGTCGCGAGCGCGAACGTCACAAGGTGCCGTACGGCGCGACGCTGCTGGTTAAAGATGGCGAAGCCGTCAAGGCCGGTACCGTGCTGGGTACGTGGGATCCGCACACTCGTCCGGTCATTACCGAGTACGCAGGTCAGGTTCGTTTCGACAACGTCGAAGAAGGCACCACCGTCGTCAAGCAAGTGGACGATGTGACCGGCCTGTCGACGCTGGTTGTGATCGATCCGAAGCGCAAGGCTGGTTCCACCAAGGGCGTGCGCCCGATGGTTCGCCTGATGGATGAGCAAGGCCACGATGTGAAGCTGGCGGGCACCGATACACCGGTGACCATCACCTTCCAGGTCGGCTCGATCATTACCGTGAAGGACGGCCAGGTTGTGGGCGTGGGTGAGGTGATTGCGCGTATTCCGCAAGAAACCGTGAAGACCCGCGACATTACCGGTGGTCTGCCACGCGTGGCCGAATTGTTCGAAGCCCGTTCGCCGAAGGATGCCGGTATGCTGGCCGAAGTGACCGGTACCGTCTCGTTCGGTAAGGACACCAAGGGCAAGCAGCGTCTGATCATCACCGATCTGGAAGGTCTGGCACACGAGTACCTGATCCCGAAGGACAAGCATGTGATGGTCCACGACGGTCAGGTGGTGAACCGCGGCGAAACCATCGTTGACGGCTCGATCGATCCGCACGATATCCTGCGTCTGCAAGGTATCGAAGCGCTGGCTCGTTACATCGTGCAGGAAGTGCAGGAAGTTTACCGACTGCAAGGTGTGAAGATTAACGACAAGCACATCGAAGTGATCGTGCGTCAGATGCTGCGTCGCGTGGTGGTTTCGGCCGCAGGCGATACCGGCCTGATCCTGGGCGAACAGATCGAACGCGCCGAAGTGCTGACGATCAACGACCAGATGGTCAAAGACGGCAAGCAGCCGGCAAGCTACGACAATATCCTGCTGGGTATTACCAAGGCTTCGCTGTCGACTGACTCGTTCATCTCGGCCGCATCGTTCCAGGAAACCACGCGTGTCCTGACCGAAGCCGCCATCATGGGCAAGATCGATGATCTGCGCGGTCTGAAGGAAAACGTGATCGTGGGTCGTCTGATTCCGGCAGGTACGGGTCTGGCTTACCACCGTTCACGCAAGCGTCCGACTGCTGCCCAGGCTTCCTCGGAACCCTCGGCAGAACTGGCCGCAGCGGAAGCCGCATTTGCTACCGCGGGGTCGAACGAAACGCTGTAACCGTTCATCGTCAAGTAAACACTTGACGACAAAGACTTGATTTTCTTAAAATCTTGGTCTTTCCTGGCGACGCTCTAGCTATCTGGAGCGTCGCTAGCTTCATTTGGTGGTCCGATTTTGGGTCGGGCAGCCAGAAAAAGGCCCCGCAAGGGGATGTAAACTCGAGGACGTTTTAAACAATGCCAACAATCAATCAGCTGGTCCGCAAGGGCCGCGAGAAGGAAGTGATCAAGAGCAAGGTTCCCGCTCTTGAATCCTGCCCTCAAAAGCGTGGTGTGTGCACTCGTGTGTATACCACTACCCCGAAAAAGCCGAACTCCGCGCTGCGTAAAGTATGCAAGGTTCGTCTCACCAACGGTTTCGAAGTCATTTCGTACATCGGCGGTGAAGGCCACAACCTGCAAGAGCACAGTGTTGTTCTGATCCGTGGCGGTCGTGTCAAGGATTTGCCGGGTGTGCGTTACCACACCGTGCGCGGTTCCCTGGATACTGCTGGCGTGAAAGATCGTAAGCAGTCGCGCTCCAAGTACGGTGCCAAGCGCCCGAAGGCGTAAGGTCTCTGTGGTCGGCGGCACACAGTACAAAAGCCGTCGAGTAAGTGGCCGCTCCGTTGGGCGGCTGTGGGGATTGGGTTCCCCGACTGAATGTCACATTAAGGAAGTAATATTATGCCTAGACGTAGAGAAGTTCCGAAACGCGAAGTGTTGCCGGATCCCAAGTTCGGTTCGCAGGAACTGACCAAGTTCATGAACGTTGTCATGATCGACGGTAAGAAGTCGGTTGCCGAAGGCATCATCTACGGTGCGCTCGAACAAATCGAGAAAAAGACCGGCAAGAACGCCATTGAGGTGTTCACTACCGCCATCAACAATGCAAAACCGATCGTTGAGGTGAAGAGCCGTCGCGTCGGTGGCGCTAACTACCAGGTGCCTGTCGAAGTCCGCCCCAGCCGTCGTTTGGCATTGGCGATGCGTTGGGTCCGTGACGCGGCACGCAAGCGTGGTGAGAAGTCCATGGATCTGCGTTTGGCAGGCGAATTGCTCGATGCTGCCGAAGGCCGTGGCGGCGCGATGAAGAAGCGTGACGAAGTGCACCGCATGGCTGAAGCCAACAAGGCCTTCGCCCACTACCGCTTCTAATGCAAAAAGCTTAAGGAAAACATCGTGGCTCGTAATACCCCCATTGAGCGCTACCGTAACATCGGTATTTCCGCTCACATCGATGCAGGCAAGACCACCACGACCGAACGTATCCTGTTCTACACCGGTGTTAACCACAAGATCGGTGAAGTGCATGATGGCGCAGCCACCATGGACTGGATGGAACAAGAGCAAGAACGCGGTATTACCATTACCTCGGCTGCTACCACCACCTTCTGGAAAGGTATGGGTATGCAGTTCCAGGAACACCGCTTCAACATCATCGACACCCCGGGGCACGTTGACTTCACGATTGAAGTTGAACGTTCCATGCGCGTGCTGGATGGTGCTTGCATGGTGTACTGCGCGGTCGGTGGCGTTCAGCCGCAGTCCGAGACCGTTTGGCGTCAAGCTAACAAGTACAAGGTTCCGCGTCTGGCGTTCGTGAACAAGATGGACCGTCAAGGTGCCAACTTCTTCCGCGTTGTTGAGCAGATGAAGACCCGTCTGAAGGCAAGTCCTGTTCCGGTTGTTATTCCTATCGGCGCAGAAGACAAGTTTGAAGGCGTGGTAGATCTGGTCAAGATGCAAGCCATTTACTGGGATGAAGCTTCGCAAGGTATGAAGTTTGAATACCGCGATATCCCGGCAGACTTGCAAGCCGTTGCTGAAGAATGGCGCGAAAAGCTGGTTGAGTCCGCTGCTGAAGCGAACGAAGATCTGATGAACAAGTACCTGGAAGAAGGGACTTTGAGCGAAGAAGAAATCGTTCAAGCCATTCGTGCTCGTACTCTGGCTTGTGAAATCCAGCCGATGCTTTGCGGTACCGCGTTCAAGAACAAGGGCGTGCAACGCATGCTGGACGCCGTGATCGAATTCCTGCCGTCCCCGGTTGATATTCCGGCGGTTGCGGGTACTGATGACCGTGAACAGCCGACTTCGCGCGAGCCGTCGGATACAGCACCGTTCTCGGCGCTGGCCTTCAAGCTGATGAATGACCCGTACGTTGGTCAATTGACCTTCTTCCGTGTCTACTCCGGCGTGGTTAAACAAGGTGATTCCGTTCTGAACTCGGTGAAAGACCGTAAAGAGCGTATCGGTCGTATCGTGCAGATGCACGCCAACGACCGTAAGGAAATCGAAGAAGTTCACGCCGGCGATATCGCAGCTGCGATTGGCCTGAAGGACGTGACCACAGGTGAAACCCTGTGTGCTATCGATGCCCCGATCATTCTTGAGCGTATGGTTTTCCCGGAGCCGGTGATTCACGTTGCCGTCGAACCGAAAACCAAGGCTGACCAGGAAAAGATGGGTGTAGCCCTGAACCGCCTGGCCAAGGAAGATCCGTCGTTCCGCGTTCGTACCGATGAAGAATCGGGCCAGACCATTATTTCCGGTATGGGTGAACTGCACCTGGAAATTCTGGTTGACCGTATGAAGCGCGAATTCGGCGTGGAAGCCAACGTGGGTGCGCCGCAGGTTGCCTACCGTGAAACCGTGACGCAAACCGTCAAGGACGTTCAAGGTAAGCATGCCAAGCAATCCGGTGGTAAGGGCCAGTTTGGTGATTGTACGATCACGCTGGAGCCGTCCGGCGAAGGCCAGGGCTACCAGTTCTTCGACGAAATCAAGGGTGGTGTGATCCCCCGCGAATTCATCCCGTCGGTGGACAAGGGTATCCAGAACACGCTGAAGTCCGGCATTCTGGCAGGCTTCCCGGTGGTTGACGTGACTGTGCGCCTGACGTTCGGTTCGTACCACGATGTTGACTCCTCGCAGATCGCGTTCGAACTGGCTGGTTCGATTGCGTTCAAGGAAGCCATGCGCCGTGCCAACCCGGTTATCCTCGAGCCGATGATGGCCGTGGAAATCGAGACGCCGGAAGAATACATGGGCGACATCATGGGCGATCTGTCTTCCCGTCGCGGCATCATCCAGGGTATGGATGACAATCCTGCCGGCGGCAAGATGGTGAAGGTTGAAGTCCCGCTGTCCGAAATGTTTGGCTACTCGACTACACTGCGTTCGATGTCGCAAGGTCGTGCAACGTACTCCATGGAGTTCAAGCACTACTCGCAAGCGCCGAAGCACGTGGCCGACGCCATCATGGCGAACAAGAAGTAATTGATGATGGCCTGGTGCCTGGCGCCGGGCTGTTACTGAAGAATCCAGAATTTAAGGAAGCAAAGAAATGGCAAAGGAAAAGTTTGCGCGTACGAAGCCGCACGTCAACGTTGGTACCATCGGTCACGTTGACCACGGCAAGACCACGCTGACCGCAGCGATCACCACCATTCTGTCCAAGAAGTTCGGTGGCGAAGCCAAAGACTACTCCCAGATTGACAGCGCGCCGGAAGAAAAGGCTCGCGGTATCACGATCAACACCGCACACGTTGAATACGAAACCGCAACCCGCCACTACGCGCACGTCGACTGCCCGGGTCACGCTGACTATGTGAAGAACATGATTACCGGTGCTGCGCAGATGGACGGCGCGATCCTGGTGTGTTCGGCTGCTGACGGCCCCATGCCGCAAACCCGCGAGCACATCCTGCTGGCCCGCCAGGTTGGCGTTCCGTACATCCTCGTGTTCCTGAACAAGTGCGACATGGTGGATGACGCCGAGCTGCTGGAACTGGTTGAAATGGAAGTGCGTGACCTGCTGTCCAAGTACGACTTCCCGGGTGATGACACCCCGATCATCCACGGCTCCGCCATGCTGGCCCTGAACGGCGACCAATCGGAAATCGGCGAACCCGCCATCTTCCGTCTGGCCGACGCACTGGACAGCTACATTCCGGAACCGGAGCGTGCCATCGACGGTACCTTCCTGATGCCGGTTGAAGATGTGTTCTCGATCTCTGGTCGCGGTACTGTTGTGACCGGTCGTGTTGAGCGCGGCATCATCAAGGTTGGCGAAGAACTGGAAATCGTGGGTATCGTTCCGACCGTCAAGACCACTTGCACCGGCGTGGAAATGTTCCGCAAGCTGCTGGATCAAGGTCAGGCTGGCGACAACATCGGCGCGCTGCTGCGTGGTACCAAGCGTGAAGACGTCCAGCGTGGTCAGGTTCTGGCCAAGCCGGGCTCCATCACCCCGCATACCAAGTTCACTGCCGAGATCTACGTGCTGTCCAAGGATGAAGGTGGTCGTCACACCCCGTTCTTCAGCAACTACCGTCCGCAGTTCTACTTCCGTACTACCGACGTGACTGGCGCGATCAGCCTGCCGGAAGGTACTGAAATGGTGATGCCAGGTGACAACGTGACTATCACTGTTGCCCTGATCGCCCCGATCGCCATGGAACAAGGTCTGCGCTTCGCGATCCGCGAAGGTGGCCGTACCGTTGGCGCTGGCGTTGTTGCCAAGATCGTTGAGTAAGGCATAAATCATGCAAAACCAGAAAATTCGTATCCGCCTGAAGGCATTCGACTACGCGCTGATCGACCGTTCCGCACAGGAAATCGTCGAAACTGCCAAGCGTACCGGTGCTGTTGTGAAGGGTCCGGTTCCGCTGCCGACGAAGATTGAGCGTTTCGACGTTCTGCGTTCGCCGCACGTGAACAAGACTTCCCGCGACCAGTTCGAAATCCGTACTCATCTGCGTCTGATGGACATTGTCGATCCTACCGACAAGACCGTTGATGCGCTGATGAAGCTGGATCTGCCGGCTGGCGTGGACGTCGAAATCAAACTGCAGTGATTCGGCTGGCGGGGCCCTGGGTCTCGCCGCTGATCTGCCAGAGCATGAATTGAAGGTCGGGGCGAGCTAAGTGCTTGCAACGGCAGGAAATTTAGTGCTAATATCTCGGGCTTACCGTTTTTGTGACGGTAAGCTCGTTTTTTTTAATCAACGGTTATTTGCCGGTCAATCGAAATCGGCCCTGAAAAGGAAATAACTATGAGCTTAGGTCTCGTCGGACGTAAAGTCGGCATGACCCGCATTTTTGCTGATGATGGCGTGTCCATCCCGGTAACTGTGCTGGATATGTCGGCCAATCGCGTCACGCAAGTCAAGACGCCGGAAACTGATGGCTATGCAGCTGTCCAGGTTACTTTCGGTGCAAAGAAGGCCAATCGTGTGAACAAGGCGGAAGCCGGTCACTTTGCCAAAGCCGGCGTGGAAGCAGGTCTGGATCTCGTTGAGTTCCGTATCGATGCTGCCAAATTGTCCGAGCTGAAGGCTGGCGACGCGCTGTCGGTCGAAGTGTTCGCAGTTGGTCAGTTGGTGGATATCTCTGGCACCAGCCAGGGTAAAGGCTTTGCCGGTGCCATCAAGCGTCACAACTTCTCCTCGAACCGTGCTTCGCATGGTAACTCTCGTTCGCACAATTCGCCGGGTTCTATCGGTATGGCGCAAGATCCGGGTCGTGTTTTCCCGGGTAAGCGTATGGCCGGTCAACTGGGTAACGTCAAGCGTACTGTGCAGAACCTGGAAGTCGTCCGTATCGACGTTGAACGTCAACTGCTGTTGGTAAAGGGCGCTGTCCCTGGCTCCAAGGGTAATGACGTTGTCGTTCGCCCGAGTGTGAAGGCAGGTGCGTAATGGAACTCAAAGTCATTAATGCAAGTGGTGAGGCGCAAGTCGCCGTCGCCGGCTCCGATGCCCTGTTTGGTCGTGAATTCAATGAAGCGCTGGTTCACCAGGTTGTGACCGCGTATTTCGCGAATGCCCGTAGCGGCAATCGCGCGCAGAAAGACCGCGAACAGGTAAATCACTCCACCAAGAAGCCGTTCAAGCAAAAGGGCACCGGTCGTGCTCGTGCTGGTATGACTTCCTCGCCGCTGTGGCGTGGTGGTGGTCGTATTTTCCCGAACAGCCCGGACGAAAACTTCAGCCACAAAGTTAACCGCAAGATGTACCGCGCCGGTATCGCGACCATTCTGTCGCAACTGGTTCGCGAAGATCGTCTGGTTATCGTTGACGACATCAAGCTGGACGCACCGAAGACCAAGTCTTTCGTGCAAAAGCTGGATGCTCTGAAGCTGGATTCCGCGCTGATCATCACGAAGGAACTGGACGAAAACCTGTACCTCGCTTCCCGTAACCTGCCGAACGTGCTGGTTCTGGAACCGTCGCAGGCCGATCCGGTCAGCCTCGTGCGTTTCAAGAAGGTTGTGCTGACCCGCGATGCGCTGGCCGCCTTCGAGGAGATGTTCGCATGACGCAATTTACTGAAAATCGTTTGCTGCAGGTTCTGCGTGCGCCGGTCGTGTCTGAAAAGTCGACCTTCGTGGCAGAAAAGGCTGAGCAGATCGTGTTCCGTGTTTCCACGGATGCGACCAAGGCTGAGATCAAGGCTGCCGTTGAGCTGCTGTTCAAGGTCAAGGTTGAGAGCGTTCAAGTTCTGAACGTGCACGGCAAGGTCAAGCGCCATGGTCGTTTTACCGGCCGTCGCGCTAGCTGGAAAAAGGCGTACATCAGCCTTGCTCCGGGCCAGGAAATTGACCTCGCGGCTGCGCAATAAGGAGACTGAGAAATGGCATTGGTAAAAGTAAAACCGACGTCCGCCGGTCGCCGCGCAGTAGTCAAGGTTGTTAATCCTGACCTGCATAAAGGTGCCCCGTACGCACCGCTGCTGGAATCGCAATCCAAGACCGCCGGTCGTAACAACCGCGGTGTGATCACGACCCGTCATAAGGGTGGTGGCCACAAGCAGCACTATCGTATTATCGATTTCAAGCGCAACAAAGACGGCGTGCCGGCGACTGTTGAACGTCTGGAATACGATCCGAACCGTACCGCGAACATCGCGCTGCTGTGCTACGCCGACGGCGAACGCCGTTACATCATTGCCCCCAAGGGCGTGAAGGCGGGTGCCGTGCTGGTGTCGGGCGCAGAAGCCCCGATCAAGGCCGGTAACGCGCTGCCGATCCGCAACATTCCGGTGGGTTCGACGATTCACTGCGTTGAACTGCAGCCTGGCAAGGGCGCCCAATTGGCGCGTTCGGCTGGTGCTGGCGTGCAACTGCTGGCTCGCGAAGGCATCTATGCTCAGCTGCGTCTGCGCTCGGGTGAAATTCGCAAGGTCCACGTTGACTGCCGCGCTACCCTGGGTGAAGTCGGTAACGAAGAGCATAGCCTGCGTTCTTACGGTAAGGCTGGTGCCAAGCGCTGGTTGGGTATTCGCCCGACCGTTCGCGGTACTGCCATGAACCCGATCGATCACCCGCACGGTGGTGGTGAAGGTCGTACTGGTGAAGGTCGTGTGCCGGTTAGCCCATGGGGCCAGCCGACCAAGGGCTACCGTACCCGTAACAACAAGCGTACGGACAACATGCGCGTACGTCGCCGTCCTGCGAATAAGGGGTAATTGAACATGGCACGTTCTATCAAGAAGGGCCCGTTCGTTGACCTGCACCTCATCAAAAAGGTTGAGGCTGCGCGCAACTCGAACGACAAGCGCCCGATCAAGACCTGGTCGCGTCGCTCGACCGTGCTGCCTGATTTCGTCGGTCTGACGATCGCCGTGCATAACGGCAAGCAGCACGTTCCGGTATACGTGAACGAAAACATGGTTGGCCACAAGCTGGGCGAGTTTGCACTCACCCGGACTTTCAAAGGTCATGCCGCCGACAAAAAAGCCAAGCGCTAAGGTGATGACATGCAAGTATCCGCTGTACTGAGCAATGCTCGTCTCTCCGCCCAGAAGGCTCGTCTTGTCGCTGACCTCGTGCGTGGCAAGCCGGTTGAGCAAGCACTGAACATCCTGGCTTTCAGCCCGAAAAAGGGTGCCGTGCTGATCAAGAAGGTACTCGAGTCCGCTATCGCTAACGCCGAGCACAACGAAGGCGCCGATATCGACTCTCTCAAGGTCGCCACGATCTATGTGGACAAGGGTCCGTCTCTGAAGCGTTTCGCTGCTCGTGCCAAAGGCCGCGGCAACCGCATCGAGAAGCAAACCTGCCACATCACGCTGACTGTTGGCGACTAAGGAGCGAAAATGGGTCAGAAAATCCATCCGACGGGTTTCCGTCTGGCTGTAACCAAAAACTGGGCTTCGCGTTGGTACGCCAACAGCCGCAACTTCAGCAAGATGCTGACGGAAGATGTTGAAGTCCGCGCATTCCTGAAGAAGAAGCTGGCAAACGCTTCCGTTAGCCGCGTGGTTATCGAACGCCCGGCCAAGAATGCCAAGATCACTATCCATACCGCTCGTCCGGGTGTGGTGATCGGCAAGAAAGGCGAGGACATCGAAGTTTTGAAGAGCCAGCTTCAGGGCATCCTGAAAGTGCCGGTTCACGTGAACATCGAAGAAGTCCGCAAGCCGGAAATCGACGCACAAATCATCGCCGACAGCATCGCTTCGCAACTCGAAAAGCGTGTGATGTTCCGTCGTGCCATGAAGCGCGCGATGCAAAACGCCATGCGTCTGGGTGCTCAAGGCATCAAGATCATGTCGTCCGGCCGTCTGAACGGTATCGAAATTGCGCGTACCGAGTGGTATCGCGAAGGCCGCGTGCCTTTGCATACCCTGCGTGCCGACATTGACTACGCGACTTCGGAAGCGCAGACCACTTACGGCATCATCGGTATCAAGGTTTGGGTCTACAAGGGTGAAGTGAAGCCTGGCGAAAAGGCAGCACAAGAACCGGTAGAAACCCGCAAGCGTGAACGTAAGGGGCCTCGCAATGCTGCAGCCAACTAGACTTAAATACCGCAAGGTTCAAAAGGGCCGCAATACTGGTATCGCTACCCGCGGTAACAGCGTTGCATTTGGTACCTTCGGCCTGAAGGCGATGGGTCGTGGCCGTCTGACTGCACGTCAGATCGAGTCCGCCCGTCGTGCCATTACCCGCTACATCAAGCGTGGCGGTCGTGTGTGGATCCGTGTGTTCCCGGACAAACCCATTTCGACCAAGCCTGCTGAAGTGCGTATGGGTAACGGTAAGGGTAGCCCGGAATATTGGGTCGCTGAAATTCAACCTGGCAAGGTGCTCTACGAACTGGATGGCGTCGCTGAGGAAATCGCTCGCGAAGCATTCCGCCTGGCTTCGGCCAAGCTGCCGTTCGCAGTGTCCTTCGTCTCTCGTCAAGTGGGGCAATGATGAAATCTGCTGAACTTCGTCAAAAATCCGAAGGCGAGCTGAAGAGTGAACTGACTGCGTTGCTGAAGGCGCAATTCAGTCTGCGCATGCAGCACGCCACGGGCCAACTCGCCAAGACCAGCGAGATCAATCGTGTGCGCAAGGATATTGCGCGCGTTCGTACCATCCTGGCACAAAAGGCGGCATAACATGTCCGAAGCGAAATTGAAGCGCACGCTGACTGGTCGTGTTGTGAGCGACAAGATGGACAAGACTGTGACCGTGCTGGTTGAGCATCTGGTGAAGCACCCGCTCTATGGCAAGGTTGTACGTCGCTCCAAGAAGTACCACGCACACGACGAAACCAATCAGTACCACGAAGGTGATCTGGTCATGATCGAAGAGGGTCGTCCTCTTTCCAAGACCAAGGCTTGGGTGGTTACCACGCTGCTTGAAAAAGCACGTATCGTTTGATGTGACAGGTTTTCCGTTCAGGCGGAAAACTTAATCACCTCAAATGGTTGCGCGGGCATTGTACCTTGTGTACAATGCCCGTTTTTCCATGTTGCAAAAGAAAAGGGTTTCGCCCGATTTTTCTGCATCGTTTTCCCCGGACGGGGTCCAAAACTGGCCGCGATTTGCTCGGCACATGTCGAGCGCTTGCTTCGACTTGTCGAGGTGTCGCGGGTTAAGTTGGAGGTTTTTTTCCAATGATTCAAATGCAATCCATGCTGGAGGTTGCAGACAACACTGGTGCGCGCTCCGTAATGTGCATCAAGGTGTTGGGCGGCTCCAAGCGCCGCTATGCATCCGTTGGCGACATCATCAAGGTCAGCATTAAAGATGCTGCACCGCGTGGTCGCGTCAAGAAGGGCGATGTTTACAACGCCGTGGTAGTTCGTACTGCCAAGGGTGTTCGTCGTGCTGATGGCTCGCTCATCAAGTTCGACGGCAATGCCGCTGTCCTCCTTAACGCCAAGCTGGAACCGATCGGCACCCGTATCTTCGGGCCGGTTACGCGTGAACTGCGTACCGAGCGCTTCATGAAGATCGTGTCGCTCGCGCCCGAAGTGCTGTAAGGAGAAGCTGCATGAACAAGATTCGCAAAGGTGACGAAGTCATCGTCATTACCGGTAAGGACAAGGGCAAGCGCGGTACCGTGCTGCGTGTGATCCCGAATGAAGACCGTATTGTTGTTGAAGGTGTGGCCGTGGTGAAGAAACACCAGAAGCCGAACCCGATGCGCGGTCAGCAAGGCGGGATTGTCGAAATGAACGCTTCTATTCATGTGTCCAACGTCGCCATTTTCAACGCAACTACCGGTAAGGCAGATCGCGTTGGCTTCAAGGTGCTCGAAGACGGCAAGAAGGTTCGCTTCTTCAAGTCCAACGGCGAAGTTGTTGGCGCTTAAGGAGATAGACAATGCCCCGTCTGCAAGATTTTTATAATGAAAAGGTTGTGCCGCAACTGGTAGAACAGTTCGGTTACAAGTCTGTCATGGAAGTGCCGCGGATCGAAAAGATCACCGTCAACATGGGTGTTGGCGAAGCGGTTGCTGACAAGAAAGTGATGGAACACGCTGTTGGCGATATGGAAGCGATTACCGGTCAAAAGGCCGTCGTGACCAAAGCCAAGAAGTCCATCGCTGGCTTCAAGATCCGTGATGGCTACCCGATCGGTTGCAAGGTAACCCTGCGCCGTGAACGTATGTACGAATTCCTGGATCGTCTGGTGTCGGTTGCGCTTCCGCGCGTTCGCGACTTCCGTGGCGTGAATGGCAAGTCCTTTGATGGCCGTGGTAACTACAACATGGGCGTCAAGGAACAGATCATTTTCCCGGAAATCGAGTACGACAAGATCGACGCTCTGCGTGGTATGAACATTACCATCACCACGACTGCGAAGACCGACGATGAAGCGCGCGCGCTGCTGGCCGCCTTCAAGTTCCCGTTCAAGAATTGAGGCGAACATAATGGCAAAACTCTCATTGATCAATCGTGAGGAAAAGCGCCGCGCTACCGTCGCTAAGTTCGCAGCCAAGCGTGCCCAGCTGCTGACGATCATCAACGACGTCAACGCGTCCGAAGAAGACCGCTTTGCTGCGCGTCTGAAGTTCCAGCAACTGCCCCGCAACGCCAGCCCGTCCCGCGTGCGTAACCGTTGCGCCCTGACCGGTCGTCCTCGCGGTACTTTCCGCAAGTTCGGTCTGGCTCGTAACAAACTGCGTGAATTGGCCATGAAGGGTGAAATCCCCGGCATGACCAAGGCAAGCTGGTAATCGGGACAGGAGAAGAAATATGGCAATGCATGATCCTATCGCCGATATGCTGACCCGCATCCGTAACGCTCAGCGTGCGGACAAGGTCTCGGTGACTATGCCCTCTTCGAAGCTGAAGGTGGCTATCGCTCAGGTTCTGAAAGACGAAGGTTACGTTGAATCGTTCAACGTCGCTGGCGACGTCAAGCGTGAACTGACGATTGAACTGAAGTACTACGCCGGTCGCCCGGTTATCGAACGCATCGAACGCGTTTCGAAGCCTGGTCTGCGCGTATACAAAGGTTCCGACAGTATTCCGCAAGTAATGAATGGTCTTGGCGTGGCGATTGTTTCCACGTCCAAGGGTGTGATGACCGATCGCAAAGCGCGTGCCAACGGTGTTGGTGGCGAGCTTCTGTGCTTCGTTGCTTGATGAGGTGAATTCATGTCTCGCGTAGCAAAAAATCCGGTCGCTATCCCGTCGGGCGTTGAAGTCAAGCTCACTGCCAACGAGATCGCAATCAAGGGTCCTAACGGCACCCTGGTTCAGCCGCTGACTGGCAATGTGTCGGTCAAGGTCGAAGACAACAACGTGGTCTTTGCCGCCAATGGCGAAAGCAAAGAAGCTCGTGCAATGTCCGGTACCATCCGCGCGCTGGTAAACAACATGGTTGTTGGCGTTTCCAAGGGTTTTGAGCGCAAGCTCACCCTGGTGGGCGTGGGCTACCGTGCTCAGGCTCAAGGCGATTTGCTGAATCTGACGCTGGGCTTCTCTCACCCGGTCGCGCACAAGATGCCGGCTGGTGTGAAGGTGGAAACCCCGACACAGACCGAAATCGTCCTTAAGGGCGCCGACAAGCAAGCTCTTGGTCAGGTTGCTGCTGAAATCCGCGCTTACCGCGCTCCGGAACCCTATAAGGGCAAGGGCGTGCGTTACTCGGATGAAGTTGTAACGCTGAAAGAAACCAAGAAGAAGTAATTGAGGCTGAATCATGGACAAGAAAGAAACTCGAGTTCGCCGCGCACGTAAAACCCGTGCAAAGATTGCTGAGCTCAAGGCTGTGCGCCTGTCGGTACACCGTACCAACAGCCACATCTACGCCCAGATCATTGATGAAACCGGTGGCAAGGTGCTGGTTTCCGCTTCCTCCCTGGAAAAGGAAGGTCGCGGCGACATCAAAAACGGCGCCAGCGTTGACGCAGCTGTAGTTATCGGCAAGCGCATCGCAGAAAAAGCCAAGGCTGCAGGTATCGAAAACGTGGCATTTGACCGTTCCGGTTTCAAATACCACGGCCGCGTGAAAGCGCTGGCAGATGCTGCCCGCGAAGCCGGTCTGGTCTTCTAATTGAGTTCGGAGTTATCAAATGGCTAGAAACGAATCGGAAGATCGCTCGGACGGCCTTCGCGAGAAAATGGTTGCGGTTAACCGCGTAACCAAGGTTGTGAAGGGTGGTCGTATTCTCGGTTTCGCCGCACTGACCGTGGTTGGTGATGGCGATGGTGGCGTCGGCATGGGCAAGGGTAAGTCCAAAGAAGTGCCGGTCGCTGTGCAAAAGGGTCTGGACGAAGCACGCCGCAAGATGTTCAAGGCGCCGCTGAAGAACGGTACCGTTCCGCACGCAGTGATTGGCAAGCATGGTGCGACTACCGTGTACATGCAGCCTGCATCCGAAGGTACCGGCATTATTGCTGGTGGCCCGATGCGCGCTGTGTTCGAAGTGATGGGTGTTCATAACATCACTGCGAAGTGCCACGGTTCCACGAACCCGTACAACCTGGTTCGCGCAACGCTGGATGGCCTGTCCAAGCTGCACACCGCTTCGGATATTGCTGCCAAGCGCGGCAAGACCGTTGAAGAGATTCTTGGGGTGGCGGAATGAGTGACGTCAAGAAAGTAAAAGTAACGCTGGTGAAGAGCCTGATCGGCCGCCTGGAAAGCCACAAGGCATGCGCCCGTGGTCTGGGTCTGCGCAGACTCAACAGCAGCTCTGAAGTGATCGACACCCCGGAAAACCGGGGCATGATCAACAAGATCAGCTACCTGCTGAAAGTGGAGGGCTAAATGGCTAACACTATGGAACTGAACACCCTTACTCCGGGTGTCGGCGCCAAGCACGCAAAGCGTCGCGTTGGTCGTGGTATCGGCTCCGGTCTGGGTAAGACTGCTGGTCGTGGTCACAAGGGTCAGAAGTCCCGTGCTGGTGGCTTCCACAAGGTTGGCTTTGAAGGCGGTCAAATGCCGCTGCAACGCCGCCTGCCCAAGCGTGGCTTCGTCTCGCTGGCCAAGGGTCGCAATGCAGAAATCAATCTCTCCGACCTGCAGGCTCTGCCGGTTGCTGAAGTTGATATGCTCGTCCTCAAGCAAGCTGGTCTGGTGAACAACCTGACCCTGCGTGCCAAGGTCGTGCTGTCTGGCAAGATCGAGAAGGCTGTGACGCTGAAAGGCATCGCTGCTACCAAGGGTGCCCGCGCTGCGATTGAAGCAGCTGGCGGCAGCATCGCTGAGTAATTGCTGAGAGGCTAAAACGTGGCGAATCCCGCTCTGGCTGGTTCTGCAAACAAGTTTGCAGATCTGAAGAAACGGATCTGGTTCATGCTGGGCGCGTTGCTTGTGTACCGTGTTGGTGCGCATATCCCCGTGCCCGGGATCAATCCGGTCGAGCTGGCCCGGTTGTTTGAGTCGTCGCAAACGGGCCTGCTGAACATGTTCAACATGTTCTCGGGTGGCGCGTTGTCGCGCTTTACCGTTTTCGCCATCGGGATCATGCCTTACATCTCTGCGTCCATCATTTTGCAGTTGGCCGCAGAGGTGTTGCCTCAGCTCAAGCAGCTCAAGAAAGAAGGTGAGGCAGGCCGTCGCAAGATTACGCAATACACGCGTTATGCGACGGTACTGCTTGCCACTTTCCAGAGCTTCGGTATTGCTTCTTTGCTGTTGAAGCAACCGAATCTGGTTGTTCTGCCCTCGGTTCAGTTTATTCCGCTCACCATCATTACCTTGGTGACCGGGACGATGTTCCTGATGTGGCTGGGCGAACAGATTACTGAGCGTGGTATTGGCAACGGTATTTCGATTCTGATCTGTGCAGGTATTGCTTCTGGCGTACCGGCTGCGATCGGCAAGACGCTGGCGCTGGCTAATCAGGGTTCCCTGCCCATTCTTTTGGTGCTGGGCCTGTTTGTTGGTGTTGTGCTGCTGACTGCAGCAGTGGTGTTTGTCGAGCGTGGTCAACGCAAGGTGCCGGTCAACTACGCAAAGCGTCAGGTTGGCAATCGCATCATGCAGGCCCAAAGCACGCATCTGCCGCTCAAGATCAACATGGCTGGGGTCATCCCGCCGATTTTTGCTTCGTCGATCATTCTGTTTCCCGCCACGGTTCTGTCGTGGAGTGGTAATGGTGAACGGTTTTCGTGGCTCAAGTCGTTTGGCGACATGCTCCATCCAGGTCAGCCGCTGTACGTGATCCTGTACGCTGCCGCGATCATTTTCTTCTGCTACTTCTACACGGCGCTGGTTTTCAATCCCAAGGAAACCGCGGATAACCTGAAGAAGAGTGGGGCAATGATTCCTGGCTATCGTCCGGGCGAGCATACCGCACGCTATATCGAAAAGCTGATTCTGAAACTGACTCTGATCGGTGCGTTGTACATCACCTTTATCTGTCTGATTCCGGAGTTCCTGATCCTGAAGTGGAACGTACCGTTCTATTTTGGTGGTACTTCGTTGCTGATTCTGGTGGTGGTGACCATGGACTTCATGGCTCAAATGCAGTCCTACGTGATGTCGCACCAGTACGAAAGCTTGCTCAAGAAGGCTAACTTCAAGGGCTGAGTTTGAAGAAAGACCGGTTCCGGGGCGTGCTGCAAGGTACGCTCCGGTGCTGCTGGATGGGTTGCTTGAATGCCGCGAGGCGGCTTGATGAGTTATCCCGACAAGGACATGCAGGTCTTTTGTCAATAAAGTTTGAGGGAACGATGGTTTGTTTTTAACAAACAGTTTGCTTCCTGACTGACCCGAATGACGGCTATAATCCGTCCTCCTTGACAGGGACTGCATCGTATTCCGGATCAAAAGCGGTCCGGAATTTCATTTTGAAGAAAAGGACAGACCATGAGAGTTCAAGCATCGGTCAAGAAAATCTGCCGCAATTGCAAAATCATCCGCCGCAACCGTGTTGTGCGCGTGATTTGCACTGACCCGCGGCACAAGCAACGCCAAGGCTGATTTGAGGCAATCGGCTTTTCGCGTTATAATCTGCAACTTTTTAACCTGGGGTAAGAAGTATGGCCCGTATTGCTGGGGTTAACATCCCTAACCATCAGCATACTGTGATCGGCCTTCAAGCGATTTACGGCATTGGCCGCACCCGCGCATATTCTGTATGCACGGCAGTTGCGATCGATCCGACGAAGAAGGTGAAAGATCTCAGTGAAGCTGAACTTGATAAACTGCGCGACGAAGTAGGCAAGTACACCGTCGAGGGCGATCTGCGCCGTGAAGTAACCATGAGCATCAAGCGTCTGATGGACCTTGGCTGCTATCGTGGTCTGCGTCACCGCAAGGGCCTTCCGGTTCGTGGCCAACGCACGCGTACCAACGCACGTACTCGCAAGGGTCCGCGCAAGGCTATTGCCGGCAAGAAGTAAGCTGGTAACTAAAGGATTTTGTAATGGCTAAAGCAAACACAGTGCGTGTACGGAAGAAAGTCAAAAAGAGCGTGTCTGAAGGTATTGCGCATGTTCATGCGTCCTTCAACAACACGATCGTGACCATCACTGATCGCCAAGGGAATGCTCTCTCCTGGGCTACCTCGGGCGGTGCTGGTTTTAAAGGCTCTCGGAAAAGTACACCCTTTGCAGCACAGGTTGCTGCGGAGCACGCTGGTAAAGTTGCCCAGGAATATGGTGTAAAGAACCTTGAAGTTCGTATCAAGGGTCCGGGTCCGGGTCGCGAGTCCGCTGTCCGCGCACTCAATGCCCTGGGTTTCAAGATCACCAGCATCTCGGATGTGACACCAGTGCCGCACAACGGCTGCCGTCCGCCCAAGAAGCGTCGTATCTAATTCCCGGAGTAAATCATGGCTCGTTATATCGGACCCAAGTGCAAACTCGCACGCCGTGAAGGTACGGATCTTTTTCTGAAGAGCGCTCGTCGCTCGCTCGATAGCAAGTGCAAGCTGGAACAAGCCCCAGGCCAGCACGGCGCGAAGACACCTCGTCTGTCGGACTACGGTGTTCACCTGCGCGAGAAGCAAAAGATTCGTCGTATCTATGGCGTGCTGGAACGTCAGTTCCGTCGTTATTTTGAACAAGCCAGCCGCAAGAAGGGCTCCACAGGCGAAAACCTGCTGCAGATCCTTGAAACGCGTCTGGACAACGTGGTTTATCGCATGGGTTACGCCTCGACCCGCGCGGAAGCCCGTCAGCTCGTCTCTCACAAAGCAATCGTGGTGAACGGCGAAGTTGTCAATATCCCGTCTTACCAGGTGAAAGCCGGCGACGCTGTCAGCGTTCGCGAAAAGGCCAAGAAGCAAGCGCGTGTGCAAGAAGCACTGGCGCTGGCGGAAGGCATCGGTTTCCCGGGTTGGGTGCAGGTTGACTCGAAGAAGATGGAAGGTGTCTTCAAGAGCATGCCGGAGCGTTCCGACCTGTCCAGCGATATCAATGAATCGCTGGTCGTCGAATACTACTCCAAGTGATAACCAGCACCGGAAAAGGCTAAGGGATACTGATATATGCAAAACCTCGCTAATGAGTTGCTCAAGCCGCGCATCATCGACGTGCAGGCCCAATCCAGCGCGCAGGCGCGCGTGGTCATGGAGCCGTTCGAGCGCGGTTATGGCCATACGCTCGGTAACGCCCTGCGCCGCATCCTGCTGTCTTCGATGCCGGGCTACGCCCCGACCGAAGTCAAGATTGAAGGTATCGTCCATGAATACTCCGCGCTGGATGGCGTGCAGGAAGACGTGGTCGATATCCTTCTGAATCTGAAGGGCGTGGTGTTGAAGTTGCACGGTCGTGAAGCCGTGACGCTCACGCTGTCCAAAGACGGCGAAGGTCTGGTTACTGCTGCCGATATTCAGGTGCCGCATGACGTGGAAGTGGTTAATCCCGGTCACGTGATTGCGCATCTCTCGGCTGGCGGCAAGCTGAACATGGAAATCAAGGTGGAAAAGGGCCGTGGTTATCAGCCCGCCCCGGCGCGTCTGGGTCGTGATGACAACCGTACTATCGGTACTATCCAGCTTGATGCTTCGTTCAGCCCGATTCGTCGGGTGAGTTACGCGGTGGAAAGTGCGCGGGTTGAACAGCGTACTGACCTGGATCGCCTGATTCTCGACATCGAAACCAATGGTGTTCTGACACCGGAAGACGCAGTCCGTCAGGCCGCGCGTATTCTGGTTGACCAGCTCTCCGTATTTGCGGATCTGGAAGGCACCCCGGTTGAAGAAGAGAAGCCGGCTGCGCCGCAGATCGATCCGATTCTGCTGCGTCCGGTGGACGATCTGGAACTGACCGTGCGTTCGGCGAACTGCCTGAAAGCTGAGAATATTTATTACATCGGGGACCTGATCCAGCGTACTGAGACAGAATTGTTGAAGGCGCCGAATCTTGGTCGCAAGTCCTTGAACGAAATCAAGGAAGTGCTGGCGTCCAAGGGCTTGAGCCTGGGTATGCGCCTCGAAAACTGGCCTCCAGTCGGCTTGGAAAAGCCCTGAGCGGCCAACGGAAAGGAATTGACAAATGCGTCACCGTCTTGCCAATCGTAAACTGAACCGCACGTCGGCTCACCGTCAGGCGCTTTTGCGCAACCTGGCGAATGCGCTGCTGCGTCATGAAGTTATCAAGACCACCCTGCCCAAGGCGAAAGAGCTGCGTCGCGTTGCCGAGCCGCTGATCACCCTGGGTAAGGCACCGAGCCTGGCTAACCGCCGTCTGGCTTTCAACCGCACTCGCGACCGCGAGATCGTGGTGAAGCTGTTCGACGTTCTCGGCCCGCGCTACGCTGCCCGTAACGGTGGTTACCTGCGTATTCTGAAGTATGGTTTCCGTCAGGGCGACAATGCCCCGATGGCACTGGTTGAACTGGTGGACCGTCCTGAAGATGCAGAAGTAGTCGAAGCCGAATAATCGAAAGATTGCCGGTTTCTTGAAAGGCCAGCCTTCGGGCTGGCCTTTTATTTTGCCTTGCGTTTCTGTGGTGGAATTTGAGGGGATTTCGGCGGGACGTGGTGCTTGATGCCGCCTGGTCTGCCTGCGTGGCCGCAGGTATTTAGAGTGTACGGTTGGTGCCGGGGGCGCAGAAATGAAAAACGCCACGACCCTTGTGGATCATGGCGTCTGGAATTTGGCTCCCCGACCTGGGCTCGAACCAGGGACACACGGATTAACAGTCCGTTGCTCTACCAACTGAGCTATCGGGGAATTGGTAAGAGGGGCGTATTCTAGCTAAAGATTTGCCGTCTTACAACTGTAACTTGAAATGGTTTTTGAATTGCCTATTTAAGTGCTTTTCTTATTGAAATGGTCTGAAAAATTCGATGTTGAAATATAATCTGAATTCGACGTCGCTGTGGTCGTGTTGGCGGCAATTGACCAGGGTGTTGCCAACGCTGTTGCTCCGGGATGCCAATTGGCGGAGGGCTGGCGCCGCCTGCCTTTGCGTGATGGCTGCTGGCGGGGTGACGCGGTATCCTGCGGCCGAACCATAACGAGGAAGTCTCTGTAGATGTACCCGAGTACGCGCTGGCCAAGACACAAATGCAGAATACAACGAAAAACGCCACGATCCTTGCGGATCATGGCGTTTGGGATCTGGCTCCCCGACCTGGGCTCGAACCAGGGACACACGGATTAACAGTCCGTTGCTCTACCGACTGAGCTATCGGGGAATCGGTGAGTTGCGTATCTTAGATACGATTCCCCAGACTGTCAATACGTATATAAAGAAAATTGTGAGGAACGCATGCAAAAAATAAAAACATTATTGATTTCGCTGGTTATTTTAATTGCGATTGTCGTCGCTTTGCCGGTGATTCTGCCGCTGAACATGTTTTTGAACGATGTCACCGCCAAGTTGCAGCGGGTTATGCACGGCCCGGTGCAGGTACGGTTACTGCGCTTTGAGTATTCACCGCGTCCGGCGCTGGTGCTTCAGGACGTGACGCTGGATAACGATCCAACGATTGGCCATATCGAGTTCATCCGCTTGCCGCTTTCGTTTTACAACCTGACGCATTGGGGTAGTGCAGTTCGTGATGTGAGTGCCGAAGGCGCAAGGTTCAGCCCCGCATATGCCGCCAAACTGGCTGACCGGATGCGCCCGCGGGCCGGGGATACCTTGTCCCGCATTGATGATCTGCAGCTGCAGCGCGCCAGCATCATGCTGGATACCAACGAGCTGGGCCCGGTTGACGGCATATTGCGCTTTGACAGCGGCGGCAATGTCGCCAGCTTGTCGGTCAGCGATGCGTCGGGTCAATCTACCCTGGATATCCAGCCTCAAGGCACGGACTTTGCCGCCAACTTCAACGCCCGTCACTGGACAGTGCCGCTGGGGTACCCCGTGGTATTCGACGCGCTGCAACTGAAAGGTGTGATTAGTCAGAGCGGTCTGCAGATCAGTCAGATCCAGGGTGAGTTGTACAGTGGGGTGGTCACCGGCACGGCCCAGCTGGACTGGACCAATGGCTGGAAGCTCTCTGGTGCGTTGCACGGCAGTAGTTTGCAGGCAGAGCCTCTCTCGATGGTGTTCAGCCCGGTGACACACCTGGCAGGTCGCCTGGAGGGTGATGCGACCTTTACTTACGAGTCCGATAGCTGGACGCATCTGTTTGAGAAGCCGGCAGTGCTTGCGGATATCCATGCGCGGGATGGTTACTTGCATAACTTTGATCTGGTGGCACCGCTCAAATCGAGTGCCCCGGTGGTATACGCCCGGGGCGGCCGCACCGCGTTCGATAATCTGACTGCGAAAGTGGCTGTGCAGGCGGATCACGTTGATATCACCGACGTGAAGCTCGATAGTGGCAAGTTCACTGCAACGGGTCAGCTGCATGTTGCCAAGGGCGGCAAGCTGCAGGGGCAGGCGCAGTCCCGGCTGGCCAGCGGCGGTATTCTGGCGGTCAGCACAGTGCGCGTGGGTGGTTTGCTGGATACCCCGGCGTTCAGTTCGTCCGGTGCCCACCGTGCGGGGCACGATGATCCGCTGGATGCAGCAGCACAGGTGCAGCAGAATGATCAGCACGCTGCCGAACCGCAGGCTCAGCCCGCACAATAGCCGTTTTGATGGATGCAAATTGGGGGTGGCCCGTCGGAATGCGGTTGTAATTCTGGCGGACTACCCCCATTTTGTTGGTTCGGGCTGAGTTCTGGCTGAATTTAAATTTTGAGAGAGTGACAAGCATGAGCTGGGTTGACGCGCTGCCGGATGCCGAAGTTGAAAACGGCGTAGTTCGTTCTTTTTCCGGTCAGTCTGACGAGACCGAAGCACTGGTGGCTGGTGCGGTGATATCCCCGCTCAGCCAGTTTGGCTTGATCCGTTTTCGCGGCGAGGAGACCGGTGCCTTCCTGCAAGGGCAGTTGTCCAGCGATGTGCGCCAACTGGAGAGCGGGCTGGCGCAATATTCCAGCTACTCCACGCCCAAAGGCCGCATGCTGGCCAGTTTCCTGATCTTCCGTATGGGTGATGACTATCTGTTGCAGATCTCCCGCGATCTGCAAGCGGTGATCCAGAAGCGCCTGGTCATGTTCGTCATGCGCAGCAAGACCAAGGCGGATGATGCATCCGATGAAGTTGCATTGATTGGCGTCGCCGGCGTGAACGCGGCTGCGGTCGTCAAGGCCGTCGCGGGTGACGTGCCTGCTGGTGATTTTGCCCATTACGCCTGGCCGCAAGGGGTCGCGCTGGCGTTGCCCGATGGCCGTTATGAACTGGCTGTTGCGGTTGATGCCGCACCGGCTGTGTGGCAGGCGCTGCGTCAGGCTGGCGCAACGCCGGTAGGCGAGCCTGTCTGGCGGCTCTCGGAAGTCCGTGCCGGCACGCCGTGGATTACCGGCACAACCCAGGACGAGTTCGTGCCGCAAATGGCGAATATGGAGCTGATTGGCGCTGTGAGCTTCAACAAAGGCTGCTACCCCGGGCAGGAAATCGTGGCCCGCACGCAATACCTGGGTAAGCTCAAGCGCCGCATGTACCGGGTGCGTGTTGAAGGCGAGGCTACCGCGGGCCAGGACGTGTTCAGCCCGGAAATGAACGGACAGGCATCAGGCAAAATCATGCTGGCCGCGCCAGCCGGCAAGGGCACTAGTGAAGCGCTGGTGGTGGTGCAGATGAGTTCACTTGAACACGGCCTGCATTTGGGTGATGCGGCTGGTCCGCAAGCGCAAGTGCTGGATTTGCCCTACGCCGTGGAATAACCCGCCTGTGGCCTGGCGTTGTGCCCTTGTCGCCTGAAAAGCACGGGCGGCGCGGTTTCGTCTATAATCGCGCGACTGAATGAAATGACAAGGGTTTAAAGAATGGGTTTTCTGGCCGGCAAAAAAATCCTGATCAGCGGGTTGCTGTCTGATCGCTCGATTGCATATGGCATCGCAGAAGCTGCCAAGCGTGAAGGCGCAGAACTGGCATTTACCTACGTCAGTGAAGAATTGAAGCAGCGTGTGGTCGATCTGGCTGCAGATTTTGATTCCACGCTGGTGCTGCCCTGTGATGTGGCGAGCGACGAGCAAATCGAAGCGCTGTTTGTAGAGTTGGGCAAGCATTGGGACAAGCTTGATGGCTTGGTTCACTCCATTGGTTTTGCCCCGCGCGAAGCGCTCAAGGGTAACTATCTGGATGCCGTCACGCGTGACAACTTCAAGATTGCGCATGACATCAGCTCCTACAGCTTTGCCGCCATGGCCAAAGCAGCGCGTCCGTTGCTGGCAGACAATGCCGCGTTGATCACGCTGTCTTACCTGGGCGCTGAGCGTGCGATCCCCAATTACAACGTAATGGGTCTGGCCAAAGCATCGCTGGAAGCCAACGTGCGTTATATGGCTGCGGCCATGGGTGAACGTGGTATCCGCGTGAACGGTATCTCTGCCGGCCCGATCAAGACGCTGGCTGCCGCAGGCATCAAGGATTTCGGTACCTTGCTCAAGCGCGCGGCCGATGCCACGCCGCTCAAGCGTAATGTGACGCAGCTGGAAGTCGGTAACGTTGCAGCGTTCCTGATGTCGGATCTGTCGTCCGGCATGACGGGCGAAATCCTGTACGTCGATTGTGGCTTTAGCATCGGCGCAGGCGCACTGGGCGATTAACCGTTCCCCGTGCCACGCGCAAAAAGCCCGGTCTGACCGGGCTTTTTGTTGGGCAGCAACTGGATTGTTGCCTGCCGCTCAAGTCACCTTTGCCGCACGTGTGTACATTCGGTCGCGAAACAGGGTTCCACTGTGTCGGTGACAAACGCATAATGAATACTGCTTGAGTTGTTCAGAGAAGTGACGCTATGTGCCAGCTATTGGGCATGAACTGCAATGTGCCTACCGATATCGTGTTTTCGTTTGAAGGATTCCGCCAGCGCGGAGGGGTGACCGATCACCACTCGGATGGCTGGGGGATTGCGTTCTTCGAAGACGACGGCTGCCGCATGTTCCTCGACCACCAGCCCTCGGCGCTGTCGCCGCTGGCTGAGCTGGTCTACCGCTACCCCATCAAAAGCACCAACGTGGTGGCGCATATCCGCAAGGCCACACAAGGCGTGGTGTCGCTGGCTAATACTCACCCGTTCAAGCGCGAGCTCTGGGGGCGTTACTGGCTGTTTGCCCACAATGGCAATCTGACTGATCTGCCGGCGCTGGGTAGTTCGCGTTTTCGCCCGGTAGGGACAACCGATAGCGAATATGCTTTTTGCTGGATCATGAATGAACTGGCGCTGCGCTTTGTCGACAAGCCACCGTTGCCGGTGTTGCATGCCGCACTGGCCGAACTGGCAGACCGGCTGGCCAGCCAGGGCACATTCAATTTTCTGATGTCTGATGGCACGGCACTGTTTGCCCGGTGCGCCACAGACCTGCACTACATTGTGCGCTGCGCGCCATTTGCCACGGCGCATCTGTCAGATACCGATGTCTCGGTCGACTTTGCCCGCTATACCGGGGCGAAAGACATGGTCGCCGTCATTGCCACCCAGCCCCTCACGGATAACGAATGCTGGGTGCGGATGGGGGCGGGTGAACTCTTGATGTTTATTGACGGGCAACCGCATCGGCTGCCCGTGACTGAAGAAGTGGCTATCGCCGGCGCCGCTCAGTAACCGGCTTCCACCAGCGTCTCACGCGTCAGCAAGAACACAAAGCCATCGCCGCTGCTGGTGTCCATCCAGACAAAGGGCAAATTGGGATAGGCCGCTTCCAGCACCTCGCGGTTGTGGCCGATTTCCACCATCAGTACGCCCATCTCGTTCAGGTACGTCGTGGCCGATTCGATGATCTTGCGTGTGATATCCAGCCCGTCATCACCGCTGCCCAGTGCCATTTCTGGCTCGTGGCGATATTCCGCCGGCAACTCTTCCATCGATGGCGCGTCCACATACGGTGGATTGGACACGATCAAATCGTAGGTTTCGCCTTCCACCTCGGTAAAGAGGTCAGAGTCGATCAGATGAATGCGCTCGCCCATGTTGTAGTTGGCGACATTGATTTCTGCCACATCCAGCGCATCGGGCGAGAGGTCAATCGCGTCGACCTCGGCATCCGGAAAATGATCGGCCAGCAAAATGGCCAGGCAACCTGAGCCGGTACACAGATCCAGCGCACGGTGGACCAGTTCGGCGTGTTCGATCCACGGCTCCAGCCCGCCATCCCGCAGAATTTCGGCAATAAACGAACGCGGCACGATCGTGCGCTGATCCACATAAAACTTGTACTCGCCCAGCCACGCTTCATGCGTCAGATAGGCCGTGGGGATATGTTCCTCGGCGCGCTGACGGATTGCCTCAACCACTTTTTCCAGTTCTTCCGGCAGGAGGCGGGCATCCAGAAAGGGTTCCAGGCGGTCCAGCGGCAGCCCCAGCATGGACAGAATCAGCCACGCGGCTTCGTCGTAGGCATTGTCGGTGCCGTGGCCGTAGAACAGGTTGGCATCCTTGAAGCGCGACACGGCAAAGCGCAGGCAATCACGCACGGTAACAAGCTGGGAGCGGGCAATCTCGTACATAGGGGGAACTCGATAAGCGGAATGCCTCTAGTGTAGCAGGCTCGTCAAGGGGGCCGATTGCACAATGCCGGCAAACCACCCGGAGCGCATCCTGGCGTAATGTCCTGTGGCATGGGCCCTTACATCATCAGGAGCGGCGATGGCCGAGATTGCCTTGAACGTGAATTACCGCCGGCAGACGTTGACGGGCTCTGCCCACCTGCCGGATGACGCAGCCAGCGGTGACGCCATCTTGTTGCTGCATGGTTTCACCGGGTCGCGGATCGAATTTGCCTATCTGTTTGTGACGTTGGGACGAGCGCTGGCGGCGCAGGGGCTGACCGTATTCCGGTTTGATTTTGCCGGCTGTGGCGAAAGTACCGGCCACTTTGCGGATCTGTCCATTGCCGATCAGATCATGCAGACCAATACCTTGCTCGACGAACTCATGCAGCGATACCCCGGTTTGCGCTGGCATATCCTTGGCTACAGCATGGGCGCGCTGGCTACCGCCAGTGTGATCGCGCGGCGTAGTGATCTGGCCAGTGCGGTGTTGTTAGCGCCTGCGGGCACGCTGGGCGAGTATCTGCAGCAAGTCATGGCCAATTCGCCCCGGCTGGAGAACGGCAGTGCAGACTTTGTTGGTCTGGAAATCAGCCAGGCGCTGGTCGCTGAAGCGCTGGCATTCAAGCTTAATGCCACGCTGACGCACGCACAAACGCCGGTGCTGGTCATTCATGGCGGCAAGGATGTGGTGGTCAAGCCAGAGGTGGGGCAACAGGCGGCCCTGGCTGCGCACGGGCGCTTTGTGCTGATGCCCGAGGCGGATCACGGCCTGTGTTCTGGTGCGCACCGGCGTGAAATGGCGCAGACGGTGGCGGAATGGGTGCTGGGGGCGAGAGATGTGCATCGGAACGTCACAGGCACAGTGTGAAGCACGGGCTTTGATCCCCCGAACCGCCCACACTCGTCATTCCGGCCCTCGGCGGCCCCCTTGCGCCGGAATCCACTATGCCCGCCGCAGGTGGGCTTTCAGTGGTAAACCACATTTAGTGCCTTCGGCACACACGTTTACACCTGGATTCCGGCTCAAGGCCGGAATGACGATGTTGTGGTGTACCGAACACGGCGGTTGCAACCGGCAGACCGGCATTTACACTCTGCACACCGCACACCGCACACCGCACACCGCACACCGCACACCGCACACCGCACACCGCACACCGCACACCTCACAATTGGTCAAACCAGTCCGCTTCCGGAATCTGTCCGAACACCTTGCGCAAACCGCTGCTCCAGGCTTTGCGGGTGCGGTTGAACCACGCGTTGTTTTCCTCAATGCGGTAGGGCCTGGCTTTGGCGAACGCGTCGGTTTTGTAACGCAGCACGTCAATCGGCAGGCCGACAGACAGATTGCTGCGGATGGTGGAATCAAACGAGATCAGCATGCATTTGAGCGCCTGTTCCAGCGGCGTATCAAACTGGATGACCCGATCCAGGATCGGCTTGCCGTATTTGGATTCGCCAATCTGGAAATAGGGCGTGTCCTCTGAGGCCTCAATGAAATTGCATTGCGGGTAAACATTGAAGAGCCTGGGCACTTCACCGCGAATCTGGCCGCCGACAATAAACGATCCGCCGAAATCCACACCTTGCGACATGCTCACATCACCAGAGCCGGGGCTGTCGCGGCGGACTACTTCGCGTGCGGTTTCTCCGACCAGAATCGCCGCCTCATACAGAGAGTTCACATTCAGTAAATGATGCAGTTCCTGCTGGGTGCGGGCTTGCAGCAAGCTGATGACGCTTTGCGTGGTTGCCAGGTTGCCGGCGGTGAGAATCACGATGGAACGCTCGCCCGGTACCTCGAACACATGCATTTTGCGGAACGTGGCAATGTGATCGACCCCGGCGTTGGTGCGGGAGTCTGAGGCAAATAGCAGCCCGTCTTTCAGGCGCATGGCAACACAGTAAGTCATCGAGCAACTCGGTTCATTCGGATCGTTTTATTCTACTGCGCTGCGGGTGCGCCGCTGCGAAAGCAGACCGCGTGTTGCAGCGATGCCATCTTATTACTGTTGCTGTTGCTGTTGCTGTTGCTGTTGCTGTTGCTGCGGCTGCAATGGCTGGTGAGGCTGGAAATGCAAAATGGAGCGCACCCGCGCGTGGCTGACCATGGTTTCTGCGCCGCCGCCGCGCCGCAGCCCGCGCACCGGGCAGGCATCCAGATAATCCAGCCCGATGGCCAGCCGCACATAGCGCTCATCCGGAATGCAGGCGTTGCTCACGTCAAACGCATGCCAGGCCCCTTCGGTTTGCGTTTCTACCCAAGCGTGACTGGCAACGTGATGGTCATTTTCGGTGTACAGATAGCCACTGATATAGCGCGCGGGCAGGCCCAGGTGGCGGCAAATGGCAATGAACACATGCGCATGATCCTGGCAGACCCCCAAGCCCTGGGCAAAGGATTCCGGCGCGGTGGTTCCGGCATTGGTCTGGCCCGGCGTATAGGGCATGCGGTCCAGTAAATCGGCCATCAGGTCCATCAACCCCTGGCGGCCGTGTTTTTCCACCAGCCGCTGATAGTTGCGGGCAAAGGTTTTGATGGCTTCATCTGCCGTGGTCAGCACGGTGGGCTGGCGGAATACCAGCGCCGGAATAGCCTCGCGCTGAGGGGTCGGCGCACGTGTTTCCACCACGCCTTGCGCCACAATGCGGATTTCATCCACCGGTTGATCCAGCGTGAGCACATGCTGCTCGTTGCCGTAGGCATCGATGGTCAGGTCCGTCCGGCCGGGAATCTCCAGGTGCCAGTGCAACGTGGTCTGGTCCGGGTCCCGTCGTGGCGTTAGCCGCAGCAACTGCACGCTGTGTGAAAGCGGCGTGTCGTAGCGGTAAGTGGTTTCGTGATGGATTTCCAGATGCATGCGTCAGGCCACCCGCAGGTAGGCTTCATCAATGGTATTGCCCAGCGCGTTGATCTCCGCCAGACACTCGCTCAGGTAGTTGTGCAAACCGTGCTCCAGTATTTCATCGACCTGGGTAAAGCGCAGATCGTTCAACAAAAGATGGGCTTCACGCTGTACCAGCCGACCGTTGTCGCCCTCAATCTGCGCCACAATCTTGCAGATCGCATCAAGGCACGCGCACAAAGAACGCGGTAGACGCGGTGACAGCACCAGCAATTCGGTCACAGAGCGCATCTCGACGCCTTCGCGATACATCTCTACATACGCCTCATAGGCCGACAGCGCGCGCAAGAGCGAGCTCCAGGCGTAGTAATCCTGGGCGTCTTGCGGGTTGTTGGCCTCGCCAATCAGGCTGGCTTTGACATCCAGCAGGCGGGCGGTGTTATCGGCGCGCTCAATAAACGTACCGAGCCGGATAAAGCTATACGCATCCCCGCGCAAAATGGTGCCGTAGGCAATGCCGCGAAACACATGCGAGCGGGCCTTCACCCAGTCAAAAAAGTCCCCGACATTGGCGATGCCATTGGCCTCGAAGGTCTTGGCTTCCAGCCACGTGGCGTTGATGTTCTCCCACATCTCCACTGTGATCTTGCCGCGCACGGCGTGGGCGTTTTCCCGCGCGTGGCGAATGCAACTCAGAATACTGGCCGGGTTGTCCCGATCCAGCGCCATGAATTGCAGCAGCGCCTCAGCGGTCAGCTTGGGGTAACGCGCAGAAAAGCGCTCCAGTGTTTCGGTAATCACCAGCGGGGCGCGCATTTCCGCGCGGGCCCCTTGCGATTGCGGCAACAGAGAGAGGCTGAAACTCACATCCAGCAGCCGCGCCAGGTTCTCGGCGCGCTCCAGGTAGCGGGACATCCAGTAAAGGTGATCGGCAGTGCGGCTGAGCATCATGTTGGTGTCCCCCTTTTACGCTTCCAGAATCCAGGCATCTTTCGTCCCCCCGCCTTGCGACGAATTCACCACCAGCGAGCCCTTTTGCAACGCCACCCGCGCCAGCCCGCCCGGCACAATCCGCACCGTATTGCCGGACAACACAAAGGGCCGCAGATCAATGTGGCGCGGCGCAATGCCTTCTTCCACAAATGTCGGGCAGGTGCTGAGCGAGAGCGTGGGCTGCGCAATGTAATTGGCCGGATTGGCTTTTAGCAGATCGCGGAAATGGTCGATCTCTGCCCGTGTGGCCTTGGGGCCAATCAACATGCCGTAGCCACCCGCGCCGTGGACTTCCTTGACCACCAGCTCATCCAGGTTGGCCAGCACGTGGCTCAGCTCAGACGGGTTGCGGCACTGCCAGGTGGGCACGTTCAGCAGCAGCGGTTCTTCATCCAGATAAAACCGGATCATGTCCGGCACATACGGGTAGATGGATTTGTCATCCGCCACGCCCGTGCCGATGGCATTGGCCAGCACCACGTTGCCGGCCCGATACGCCGCAATCAGCCCGGGTACACCCAGCGAGGAGTCCGGATGAAACACCAGCGGATCGATAAACAGATCGTCCAGCCGGCGGTAGATCACATCCACCTGCTTGGGGCCCGCCGTGGTGCGCATGTACACCTTGAGGTCTTTGACAAACAGATCACGCCCTTCAACCAGTTCCACCCCCATTTGCTGGGCGAGGAACGCATGCTCGAAATACGCGCTATTGAAGTGGCCAGGCGTCATCACCACGACGGTCGGGTTATCGGCGTAACTGCTCTGGCGCAGGGTGGATAACAGCAACGAGGGGTAATGCTCAACCGGTGCCACCGCGTGTTTCTCAAACAATTCCGGAAAGAGCCGCATCATCATTTTGCGGTTTTCCAGCATGTAAGACACGCCGGAGGGCACGCGCAGATTGTCTTCCAGCACGTAGTAGTTGCCGTCGCCGTGCCGGATGATGTCGATGCCGGCGATATGGGCGTACAAGTTGTGCGGCAAGTCCATGCCGCACATGGCGGAGCGATATTGCGCATTCACCAGCACTTGCTCTGCCGGGATCTTGCCGGCTTTCAGAATGTGCTGGTGGTGGTAGATGTCGTGCAAAAAGGCGTTGAGCGCCGCGACGCGTTGCTTGAGGCCTGCCTCCAGGTGTTGCCATTCTGCGGCAGGAATAATGCGCGGAATGGTATCAAACGGAATCAGCCGTTCGTTGCCGCTTTCATCACCATGAACTGAAAATGTGATGCCGACACGATGAAACAATAACTCGGCTTCCTGGCGGCGCTTGGCCAGCATGGCGGGGGTTTGCGCGTTGAGCCAGTCAAAAAAAGGTTTGTAGTGCGACCGGATTGAATGATCCCGATCCAGCATTTCGTCAAATCCGGTTTGGGCTGGCAAATCGATCTGGTGCATGGTTCGCACTTCCATGATGGGTACGAGACGATGCGCGCCGACGTGGCCGCGCCTGGCAGAGGCAGCGCTTGCTGCTGCTGTCGTTCTTGCAAACCTTGTGCCAGCCGGCAAGCCGCTGTTTGCACCGCAAAACACGGGTTTTGTGCGCGCCACTGCACCGCTGTGGGGCGGGTGCCATCAGGCTGCACCGCAGTGGGCACGCAACTGCACCGCGCCTTCAGGTTAGACCGCATCGCCCATTGACGCTGTCAGCATTGGCCAAACGCTGGTATCAGGGTTCTCCCACGTGGCGAAAGTCCCGATGCGGTTCAATGCTGCGTCGCGCAAGAATGGCATCGAGATGGTTGAGAAAAGGCCGCCTGCGCAGGTCACTTTTTCTGAACCATTCCCTTTGTTATTCAAACGCCAGCAACCCCACAAGGAGCGCGACCGTGCCCAGAAATGCGTTATATGCCCAATCGGGCGGTGTAACCCCTGTTATCAATGCTTCTGCGTGGGGCGTCATTTCCGCTGCACGGCGGCACCCGGATAAAATCGGCACGCTGTACGTCGCGCAAAACGGCATTCTGGGCGCGCTGACCGAGTCGCTGATCGACATCAGTACCGTGGCAGAAAGCCAACTGGCCGCCTTGCGCCACACGCCGGGCGGGGCATTTGGTTCTTGCCGGCACAAACTCAAGCACGGCAGCGAACTCAAGCGGCTGTTTGAGTTGTTTGCGGCCTACGACATTGGTTATTTCTTCTACAACGGTGGCGGTGACTCGGCCGATACCTGCCTGAAAGTGGCGGAATACGCGCAATACCAGGGCGTGGACCTGACCGCCATCCACATCCCCAAAACCATTGATAACGACCTGCCGCATACCGATACCTCGCCAGGGTTTGGTTCGGTGGCCAAGTACATTGCCACCACCACGCGGGAATGCGGGCTGGACCTGGCGTCCATGTCTTCTTCTTCCACCAAGGTGTTCATTCTGGAAGTCATGGGTCGCCATACTGGCTGGCTGGCTGCGGCATCGGGCCTGGCCAGCCGCACGCCCGCCGAGCCGCCGCATCTGATTCTGCTGCCTGAAGTCCCGTTTGATGCGCAGCGCTTTTTGCGCGCGGTCAAACAAACGGTCGCCAATGTCGGCTATTGCGTGGTGGTCGCGGCAGAGGGCATCCGGGATGCCGGCGGTCATCGTCTCTCTGAATCCGCCGGTACTGATGCGTTTGGTCATACGCAACTGGGCGGCGTGGCGCCGCTGCTGGCCAATATCATCCGCGCAGAACTGAGCCATAAGTGTCATTGGGCGGTGGCCGACTACATGCAACGCGCCGCACGCCATCTGGCCTCTGCCAATGATCTGGAACAGGCCATTGCCGTGGGCGAAGCGGCCGTGGACTTTGCGATCCACGGTCAGCGCAGCGTTATGCCGGCCATCGTGCGGGAGGCCGACCAGCCGTACCGTTGGCATATTGCACCGGTATCACTCAAAGACGTGGCCAACAAGGAAAAGCCGCTCCCCGAGAGCTACCTGCGGGACGATTGCATGCATCTGTCGATTACCGGCCGCGCTTACTTTGCGCCGCTGATCCTGGGGGAAACGCCACCCCCGTTTGATCATGGGCTGCCGGATTACCCGGTCTGGCATTTCCCGGTGATGGAGCGAAAACTACCGCTGTTTGAAATCCTCTGACATCGCCCCTCCAGAAAAAGCGCCCGGTCCGGGCGCTTTTTTTTTGGCCATTCATCTTGCCCCCAATTGCAAACCAACCGGTTATCGGTCTGTGTCTTGACTTGCCATCGCCATTTAATTAGCCTTTTGGATAAATAACCAATTGGCTAAATAAAAGATGGAACAAGATGCACTCAGTGCCGTATTTGGCGCACTGGCAGACCCCACCCGCCGCGCTATTCTGGCCCGGCTGGCGCAGGGTGAGGCGAGTGTGAATGAACTGGCCGAACCGTTTGACATGGCGTTGCCCAGCGTCTCCAAGCATCTGAAGGTGCTGGAACGGGCAGGCCTTGTTGTACAAGGCCGCACGGCGCAATACCGGCCGCGCCGGCTGGCGCCGGAACCGTTGCGTGAAGCAACGGGCTGGCTGGAGCAATACCGCAAGTTCTGGGAAGACAACCTTGACCAGATGGCGGCGTACCTCGATGAACTGCAACGCAAGGAGCAAGACCATGAACGCGAAAGTGGAACTTGAAGCACCGTTGTCAGCCAGCGCACATGAACTGGTGATGAACCGCATCCTGAATGCCCCGCCGGCCCGTGTGTTCAGCCTGTGGCAAGACCGCGCCCATGTGGCGCGCTGGTGGACGCCAACCGGTGAGAACGGCGGCCCGGGGGATTCCACCATCCTGGATTTTGATTTCCGCGTGGGCGGGCTGTTCCGGGTGGCCTTCAAGTCGCCGCGCAGCGGGGACGACATGATCATCCGCTGCGTCTACCGGGAGATCGTTCCCAACGAAAAACTGGTATTCAGTTTTGAGTGGGAGAAAGGCATGGATATGCCGATTGACATGCAGGTGACCGTGCAATTTACCCCGCATGGCGAAAAACAAACGCTGCTGACCTTCCGCCATAACGGCATGCCAAGCGAGAGCATGTGCGCCGACCACGAAAAGGGCTGGGCCGCCGTGTTCGACAATCTGGCCCGGGCGGTGGATGCCTTGAAAGCCTGAGAGGAATATGGATTGTGTGAAAGGATGCAACAAGAAACGGCGCCTGGTGCGCCGTTTGCGTTGGGGCATGCTCAAGTCACTTGCTGGTCAAGCCACGTGGCGGCAGCCATTAAACAAGCGCGGTTATCGCAAAAATCCAGCAAGGGTAACGCTTCATCCAGCGTGAGCCATTGGTAATGCTGGTGTTCGCCAGAAAGCACCGGTTGGGCATCTGGCGCAATCCGGGCGCAGAACACCTGCTCCTGCACCTGCGTTGGCGTGGGCCCGTAGGCGTCACGCCAGGCCTCCCGAATCGGGTAATACTGGGCAAAGCCGACATCAGAGACGTGTTCCAGAATCAATCCGGTTTCTTCTTGCACTTCGCGTCGCGCGGCGGCTGCGAAACTCTCTCCCGATTCCAGCGCACCGGATACACCTTGCCAGAAGGCGGGCAGCGTTAATTCCGGGCGCGGATGGCGCAGGAACAACACATATTCGCGTGCTTGTTCCGGTCTTTGGCGGTACAGGAAAACATGGGCCGAAAAGGGGAGTCGACGTGGCACGGCGGCTTACTCTGGCTTGAGATTTTTGACAAAGCGCTGCTTGATCACCGCATAGCCACAGGACTCATAAAACTGGCGTGCCGCCGTGCGGTGTTCGCTGCTGGTGACCTCGGCATGGGTTACGCCGCGGGCCAGAAACCAGCTTTCGGCAGCGTGGATCAGCGCCGTGCCGATGCCCTGGCCCCGACCAGACTCGGCCACCACCAGTGCGGTAATGCGGCCCAGATTGCCATCGGCGTGGAAAAACTCCAGGGCGTGCATGCTGATCAAACCAAGGAGTTCACCATTGCGTTCTGCAATCAGCACGCCATCGTTGGTGGATGCGGCAAAGCGGCTTAGCTTGTCGGCAAGCCGCTCGGGTGCGAGTTCATACCCCAATTGTGGCAACAAGGCGCTGATGGCTGCGGCGTCGGTGGGTACGGCCGGGCGAATGCGTACAGGCAGCCCGCTCATACGTGGGCTTTACCGGGGGTTTGCAGAAAGTCGCTGACCGTAGTGCGTACTGCGCCGGGCAAGTCCGGGTTCAGACAATTGAGCGGGGTGACATCGTCCATGCCGCGCAGCCAGGTCAACTGCCGTTTCGCCAACTGACGGGTTGCGGCCAGGCCTTTTTCCCGCAGCGTGGGCAGGTCAATCAGCCCATCCAGATAATCCCAGGTCTGGCGATATCCCACACAACGCATGGAAGGCAGCTCTGGCGTCAGTGCGTATTGCTGGCGCAACTGGCGTACTTCTTCTATCAGCCCACCTTGCAGCATCTGGTCAAAGCGGATGGCAATGCGTTCGTGCAACACCGCGCGGTCATCTGGCAGCAGTGCCAGTTTAAGCAAGTTATACGGCACCGGGCCGGCAGCGGGCTCCGCCAGCAGGTCTGACATGGGGCGGCCAGACAAGATGCAGATTTCCAGGGCGCGCTCAATGCGTTGCGAGTCTCCCGGTTCCAGCCTTGCGGCGGTGGGCGGGTCTAGCCTTGCCAGTTTTTCGTGCATGGCCGGCCAGCCCAGTTGGGCGGCTTCCGCGTGCAATTCTGCCCGCAGTGCCGGGTTGGCTTGTGGCAGATCGTGGATACCGTGCTGCAGCGTGTTGAAGTACAACATGGTGCCGCCCACCAGCACGGGCACTTTGCCGCGCGCGGTGATGTCCTGCATCAAGGCCAGGGCATCGGTGCGAAATTGCGCGGCAGAGTAGGCTTGCTCTGGCGTAATGACGTCGATCAGCTGATGCGGTGCGCGGGCCAGTTCGTCCGCCGTGGGCTTGGCGGTGCCGATGTCCATATCCTTGAACACCAGCGCGGAATCGACCGAGATCAACTCTACCGGCAAGCCCGATTCAATCAGCCCGATGGCGCTGGCGGTTTTGCCGCTGGCGGTCGGGCCCATCAGGAAAATAGCGGGAGGCAAAGGCGTGTTCATGTACGGCTCCGGCGGCGGGAATACCAGTTCAGCGCCAGGCTGGTGACCATGGCAACGACGGCAGAGGGCAATGCGGCCCACGCGCCCATCGTTGCGGTCAGCGGCACCAGCAATAAAAAGCTCAAGGCAAAGCCAATCAGCCCGATCAGAAAACCACGGACCTGGTAGACCACGCCATTGCTGTCACCGTGCGCGCGGGTGAAGGCGGGGATGACGGTTGCGGCGACCGGGCCACCGGATAGCACGCCGGTGAGCGACGTGCCCAGTTGCCGGGAGAGCGTCGTCAACGTGGCGACCAGGGCCAGCGCCACGGCCATGCGCGCAAGGAGTTCGCTGTGCGGCAAGGGACGGGAGACTGGCGCCTCGGTCATCCGTGGCAGGAGGTAGATGGCAATCCACAGCGCCGGGATGGCCCCCCAGCGCACCCAGTCCTGCTGGGCGAGACCGCTGGCAGCCAGTGCCCACGCTGCGGCCAGATACACGACCCAGCCACAAGCCAGCATGCCGGCCCAGCCAAAGCGGCGACTGCTCCAGCCCAGCGCAATCATGTAGAGCGCATTGGCCCACAAGCCGGATGGCGCGCTGTACGCTGTTGCCATGGTGTAGTCCTGCCCGTAGGCCAGCCATAAGGTCGTCATGACGCAGGCCGCAATCAGCGGCAAACCGCCAATCACGCCGGCAATGGTCGGGCCCCAGCGTTTGCCGGCCAGACTGGCCAGTGCAATGACGGCGGGGCCGGCGAAGAGTTTGGCAATCAATACTGAATTCATGGGGGTTCCGCTCACTGACCGCGCATGAACATTTTGTCCAGATCATGCATGGTCAGGCGGAACCAGGTTGGCCGGCCGTGGTTACACTGGCCGGAGCGTTCGGTGGCTTCCATTTCGCGCAGCAGCGCATTCATTTCCGGGATGGTCAGGCTGCGATTGGCCCGCACCGCACCGTGGCAAGCCATGGTGGCCAGCAATTCGTTACGGCGGCCGGTCAGCATCTGGCTGGCGCCGACTTCACGTACATCCTTGAGTACCGAGCGTGCCAGTTCCACGGCATCGGCATCCTTCAACAACATCGGGATGCCCCGGATAGCCAGTTGGGTGGGCGAGGCGACCGAGATATCAAACCCCAGTTGCGCCAGCGCATCGCGGTGGTCTTCCACTGCGGCGACTTCAAACCGGTCTGCGCCAAACAGATGCGGGATCAACAGCGGCTGGCTGGGCATCTGGTCCAGATCCAGCGCGTTCTTGAGCTTTTCATACACCACGCGTTCATGTGCGGCGTGCATGTCGACCACAATCAAACCCTCTGCCGCCTGCGCCAGGATGTACACGCCGTGAATCTGTGCCACGGCAAAACCCAGCGGCGGGATGCCGTCTTCATTCTCCGCCGGCATGGTCTGGCGGGGCGTGGAGAGGGCCGGACGCGGTGTCCAGGCGGGTGGACTGGCCAGGGTGGTGGTGTCAGCCGCATCTGCCGCAGCGGGTTGCCATGCCGGCTGTGGCGCGGTCGGGTCGCGTTTCAGATCGCCAAACATGCGGTCGTACACGGCCATGGGCTCTTGTACCACCGGGATATTCATCGGCTGTTGCCGCCACACGGGCTGGTTGTAGGCGGGTGCAGCGGCTGGCGCTGCGGGTTGCGGGGTGAGGATTTCACCGGTTTCGGGATCAACACCGGCGGGCGCTGTGCCTGCTTTGGTTCCGGCCAGCGCCTTGGTCAGGCTGCGCAGCATGAAACCGTAAATGGCTTGTGACTCGCGAAAACGTACTTCGATCTTGGTCGGATGCACGTTCACATCCACGCCTTCCGGGTCCAGCTCCAGGAACAGGCAATAAGCGGCGTGACGATCATGGTGCAACACATCGCGATAGGCTTCACGCAAGGCGTGGGCAATGACCTTGTCGCGCACAAAACGGCCATTCACAAAGAAATACTGTGCATCGCGCGAGCCTTTGGAGAGGGTCGGGCTGCCCGCCAGCCCCCACAGACGCAGCGGCCCGGCGCGTTCTTCCACCTGTACGGCCGATTGCGCAAACTCATCGCCCAGCAAGGCCGCACAACGCTTGAGTACATCGCCGCGCATCACTCGCAGGCTGGCGCGGTTGTTGTGAATCAGCGTGAATTGTTTGTCCGGATTGGCCAGCGCCAGGCGCTTGACCATGTCTTCGCAATGGGCAAACTCGGTGCCGTCTGACTTCAAAAACTTGCGGCGGGCCGGTGTCTGGTAATACAGGTCATGCACTTCAATGGTGGTGCCCACGGCCAGGGCAGCAGGCTCGGCATCGTGCAGCCGGCCGTGGTCGGACTCTATGCGCCAGGCGTGCGCCGCGCCATTGAAACGGCTGGTCAGCGTCATGCGCGACACCGAGGCAATCGATGCCAGACCTTCGCCACGAAAACCCAGCGTGGCCACTTTCTGCAAGTCATCAAAGTCCCGGATCTTGCTGGTGGCGTGGCGATGCAGCGCCAGCGCCAGATCTTCACGCTCGATCCCGATGCCGTCATCAATCACTTTGATCAGCTTGGTGCCGCCAGCGGCCAGTTCTACACCAATATTCTCGGCACCGGCATCCAGACTGTTTTCCAGCAATTCTTTCAAGGCAGAGGCAGGGCGCTCGACCACTTCACCAGCGGCGATCTGGTTAACCAGTTGGTCGGACAAAAGCTGGATGCGGGGCATGGCGGGCCAGGGCGGGGCAAAGACCGGATTATACCAGCGGCAACCCGGTGGCCTGGGTTTGGCGTAATTAGATATTGGTTATATTGATGTGAAAACTAATTCTTCACTGGAATATTGAAAACAGATCGCCACTGGCGCAATCTGCTGTTTTCCCCAAACCCAGTCATCACGAGGAGTCGTAGCGATGAAGTTCGATACCCTGGCCATCCACGCCGGTTTTGATGGCGACCCCACCACCCGCGCAGTAGCGGTGCCCATCTACCAGACCACCAGCTACTCGTTTGACGACACCCAGCACGGTGCGGACCTGTTTGACCTGAAGGTGGCCGGCAACATCTACACCCGCATCATGAACCCGACCACTGATGTGCTGGAAAAACGTCTGGCCGCGCTGGAGGGCGGGATCGGGGCGCTGGCGCTGGCATCCGGCCAGGCCGCCATCACGTATTCCATCCTGACCATTGCCGAGGCGGGTGACAACATCATCGCCACCAGCACGCTGTACGGTGGCACTTACAACCTGTTTGCGCACACGCTGCCGCAATATGGCATTGAAGTGCGCTTTGCCGATGCCAAAGACCCGCAATCGGCCGCCAAACTGATTGATAGTCGCACCAAGGCGGTATTTGTCGAATCCATTGGCAACCCGCTGGGCAACGTGGTGGATTTCGCCGCTTTTGCAGACGTGGCGCACCAGGGCGGCGTGCCCTTGATTGTGGACAACACGGTGCCGACGCCGTACCTGACGCGGCCGTTTGAACACGGCGCGGATATCGTGGTGCATTCGCTGACCAAATATATTGGTGGTCATGGCACCAGCATTGGCGGGGCTATTGTGGACTCGGGCAAGTTCCCCTGGGCCAAACACAAGACGCGCTTCAAGCGCCTGAACGAGCCGGAAGTCAGCTACCACGGTGTGGTCTACACCGAGGCGCTGGGCGAGGCCGCCTACATTGGCCGGGCCCGTACCGTGCCGCTGCGCAATATGGGCGCGGCGATCTCCCCCTTCAACGCCTTCCTCATCTTGCAGGGCCTGGAAACGCTGGGTTTGCGGCTGGATCGCCACTCAGAAAACGCGCTCAAAGCGGCGCAGTTCCTGAAAACCCACCGCGCGGTGGAATGGGTGAATTACGCCGGCTTGCCGGAACATCCGTCTCATGCACTGGTACAAAAATACTTTGGCGGCAAGGCATCCGGTCTGCTGACCTTTGGCGTGAAGGGCGGCCGGGCTGCGGGTGCCCGCTTCCAGGACGCGCTGCAACTGATCACGCGGCTGGTGAACATTGGCGACGCCAAGAGCCTTGCTTGCCATCCGGCCAGCACCACCCACCGCCAACTCTCACCGGAAGAACTGGCCAAAGCGGGCGTGACGGAAGATACGGTGCGCTTGTCGATCGGGATTGAGCATATCGACGACATCATTGCTGATTTGCAGCAGGCGCTGGACAAGGCTGCTTGAACCAGGGACAGCGGTAAAAACAAACACGCCAGCGATGATCGCTGGCGTGTTTGTTTTATACAGGCATTAGAGCAAGGGGCCGCCAGCAGGGCAGGGACAGCAAGGCCCATTCTAATTGACCAACGCGTCATTCCGGCCTTGAGCCGGAATCCAGCGGGGGCCGGGGCAGCCCCGTTCTCTGCCGAGAACCACCGTAGCCCGGATGAAGCGCAAGCGGGAATCCGGGGTGGCGACGCAAGCCAGATCAGGGTTCTTTTCCGACAGTACCCACCCCGGATTCCCGCCTTCGGCTTCATCCGGGCTACGGGGGCAGGTTAATCCGGTGGCTGTAGGGTGGATTCGCGTAGCAATCCACCGCAGCCACGGTGGATTGCCGCTTCGCACCGAATCCCCCTATGTTTACCCCAGCCACCCGGTAGCCCGGATGAAGGCCACAGGCCGGGAAGGCCACTTGCAAGCGCAGCAGGTTGACGTGGAAGATGCCAACCTGCAACGCAAGATAGAAATAAACACCACAATCCATGAAGCCGGGGTGCCGCTGGCCATCCTGGGGTCTGCCTGGGTGGTAGATACATTGCAGCAGCAGATCAGTAGTACCAGCATTGCAGAGCGTGTCACGCAACTGCTTCCCCGCAAACGGCGCAGCGGGGATGCCCAAACGGTGCAAGCCCGCTGGCTTGAGGCGCCGGGCCATGCGTGGCAGCGGCCAGACGGGGCGGATGCCGTGCGGCAATTGGCCGTGCTGGAGTGGGTGTTGGGCCGGCTGCTTAAAAAGGTCAAACCCGCTTTGCTGGCATTGCCGGCCGGCGCGCCGCTGCAAGTGCGCTTGCATATAGAGACCCAGGTCGCTGAGGCAGAGATACGCACCTGCTGGCAGAGTGCCTGGCAGCAGGAGGTGGGTAGCACCAGGGCACCGGCGCCCACCATTCAGGCCGATTTGCCTGCGTTGGCGGCGGCAGAGGGCTGGCTGGAATCCGGTGAGCACCCTGATCAGGCACCGCTGATATTACTGGTGGTGGTGAAACTGGCCGCCTTGCAGGAACAACTCCCTGCCAGCGGTACTGCAGAAGCGGCAACCGTGCTGCTGCTGGCGGGCACGGGTATCGTGCGGCAATCTGGTTTGCGGCCTGTTGCCGCGTTACACCGGCCAGAACGCCGCATGCCAGACCGGCTGGAGCATGGTTTGCGTCACGCTTTGTGCTGGAGCGGGCTAACCGGTGAGACCATCCTGCATCAGTGGTTAACCGGTGGGGCACAGTCCGCTGCGCAGCGTGCGCTCTTGAGCGCGTGCGCGCCGTTTCCGATCGGGGTTAAAACCACGCCCGGATTACTTGGGCTACACGATCTGGATTGGGCCCTGGGAAACATGAGCACCGCTGGTGAATGGCTCACAGTGGCATTGGCGACAGAACACGTGGGCGTTTCAGGCGAGCCGCAACTGGTTTCACCTGAAACGGATGGGCAAATTACGCTGGCCGTGGTGGCTCCGTTTTAATCCCGCCGGGTTCACGCTGCAATAGGCGCCGGCAACGGCTCCGGCGGCTGCCGCCGTCTGGCCCCGTTCTCTGCCGAGAACCACCGTAGCCCGGATGAAGCGCAAGCGGGAATCCGGGGTGGTGACGCAGGCCAGATCAGGGTTCTTTTCCGACAATATCCTCCCGGATTCCCGCCTTCGGCTTCATCCGGGCTACGGGGGCAGGTTAATCCGGTGGCTGTAGGGTGGATTCGCGTAGCAATCCACCGCAGCCATGGTGGATTGCCGCTTCGCGCCGAATCCCCCCTACGTGTACCCCAGCCACCCGGTAGCCCGGATGAAGGCCACAGGCCGGGAATCCGGGGTGACTGTGCTGCTCCCTATCGCCACCCCGGATTCCCGCTTCGCCCCATCCGGGCTACGGATGCTGGCGCTTTTTGCATCACCCCCAAAACCCATCACGCTGCAATGGGTGCCGGCAACGGCTCCGGCGGTTGCCGCCGTCGCTCAATAAACAACGAGCATCCCACCGATTGCTTGGCCATGCTCTTGGCATGGGTGGCCGCAGCGGCAATCTGGTGATGGTTCTCAAACTGGCCCGGTTCCACTTCCACCACCCCGGCCGACAAGGTCACCAGCGGTTGTTGTTGCGCCACGCCTCGACGATCCGGCGCCTCGTAAAAACCTGCGGCCAGGTGTTCGGCGTAGAAGAAACTGCTGACGCGTTGGGCAAACTCTTCCAGCAAGGCTTCGCAGCGCTCGTGCCAGTCGCCGGAACGGAAAATCACCACAAAGTCATCGCCACCAATATGGCCGACAAAGTCGGTCTGCGGATCGGCAGCGCGCATCAGTAATTCGCCAGTCAGGCGGATCATGTCGTCGCCGCGCACGTAGCCGTACACATCGTTGTAGGGCTTGAAGTAATCCAGGTCGAAATACGCCATGGTGAACGGACGCGATTCATCCAGCAGGGTTTCCAGCTTTTCCTGAATGGGGACGTTGCCGGGCAGCAGGGTCAGCGGGTTGGCATAACGTGCGGCGCGGATTTGCAGTTCGGTAATGGCGCGGACCAGATCGTGCCCGGTGCCCATGCCTTGATAGTGGCCGTTCTGGGTAATGATGAAGCCATCGGCCAGGTAACGGCGCTCGGCCGTGGTGACCATTTGCGAGAGCTCTTGCAGGCTCATCGATTGCTCGACGATCAGCGGCGCGCGGTCCATCAGGTGTTTGCACTCCCGGCCGCCATGCAGTTCGTGCGAGAACGGGCGGGAGAAAAATTCCAGCACTTCATGACGCTTCAACAGGCCCAGTGGGCGCTGGTTTTCCACCACGGGGATGGCGTACAACTGTGGCGCTTCGGTAAACCGGGCAAACACGGTTTCACTGGTTTCTGACGGCGGTACGGTATCGACGGACACCAGCAAGCCACCCGCATTGCGATGCCCCTGGCCGGGCAGCGCCGGGCTGGGGGTCTCGGCCAGATCCAGCGCAATGTGGCGCGGCGGGTGGGCCAGCGGTTTGCCAATGTGATAACCCTGGGCAAAGGCGATCCCGATCCGCTGTACTACTTGCAATTCTTGCGGGGTTTCGATGCCTTCAGCGACGACGCGGGTGCCAATGTTCAGCGCAATGTGCTGGATCGAACGCACAAACTGACGCTTTTGCGCGTCGGCCGCCAGACCCTGCACAAAGTATTTGTCGATCTTCACAAAGTCTGGCTTGAGCTCAGACCACAAGCGCAGGGAAGAAAACCCCTCGCCCAGATCATCCAGCGCAATCCGGAAGCCCATCTCGCGGTAATGCAGCAAGGCTTCCTTGAGGAGTTCGTAGTCGTGCGTGGGCTGGGTTTCGGTCAGCTCGATGACCACACGCTGCGGCGCCAGGCCAGTTTCACGCAGGATATCCAGCGTGGCTCCGGGGTGAAAATCCGGGTGGGACAGACAGGCCGGACTCACATTCAGAAAAAGCCGCCCTGGCAAGTTCTGCGCCACAAACGATTCAATAATCGCGCGGCGGCAGGCGAAATCCAGCAAGGGCAGAATGCCAACCTGCTCCGCACACCGGAACAGGTTGATCGGGGAATGCAGAAAGCTGGTGGACGGCCCGCGGATCAGCCCCTCGTACCCGAATGCTTCTCCGTCATGGAGTGAGGCAATCGGTTGGAACAATGCCGACAGGCGCTTTTCCCGGATGATTTCTTCCAGATCGCGTCGAAGATTGTCCAGATTCAAAAGGGGGGTCATAAAGGCTGCTCGGGTATTCATCCCGGCAAGGCTGACACAGCCCGATTACGAATCCATGACAAGTGTGTAGCGGCTTGTACACGGGTGAATGCTGACACTTTAGCAACACCCTTGCATCTGGTTGCGTCGTGTTTAGGCGACTTCTCTAAACTTGATGTTTACAAACAATACTGTTTGTATTACATTTGTAATTATTACATAAGAAATAATGATTCAGGGGGATTTCTCATGAGCTACCAAGCGCGTATCGCCAGGTTTTGCCAGTCTTTTGACGCAGCACCGCAAAAAGAAATACTCCTGTCGCGCACGTTGTTTCGCGCCGCAGCCTTGCTGGAACAACGCATTAACGAGGCACTGGAGCCCTGTGGCATGAATATGCCGCAATACCTTGCCATGGCCATGTTACTGGCCGACGAAAACACTCCACCCACAAACCCTTCGGAAGTCAGCAAGTTGCTGGACATGACCCGTACCCAGGTTACCCGGCTGATGGATAGCCTGGAAACCGCTGGCTGGGTCACCCGCACGCTGGATAAAGACGACCGTCGCCGCATGATGCTGACACTCACCATCGATGGCAAGGCGCAACTCAAACGGGCCGTGCCGCTGGTGCATGCCGTGTACCACCGCGCCTGGTCGGTCTTTGATACTGAATGCCAGGATCAGGTTGCCGCGGAGCTGACGCACTTTCATGAGGGGCTGGAGAAACAAAGCGCGTGAAACGCCTGGCGCCGTACTGCGCGCCCCGGGACAAGCGCTGGGTCATGGCGCTGTTGGGGTTGACCACCGCAGTCGAGTTCTTTGAAAACAGCCTGTTTGTTTTCAGCAGCAGTCATATCCAGGGAGGCGTCGACGCGGGCCCGCAAGAGTTTGTGCTGGCCGTCGCCGCCTATGCCTGCGCCAGCATGCTGGTGATCATGAAACAGGCCTGGCTGGCGCACCGGTTGGGCTACCGCAATTTTCTGGGCGCCGCGCTGGCCTTGTTTGCGCTGGGTGCATTGGCCAGCGGGTTTTGCAATACGCCGGATCAGTTGATCCTGTGCCGTGGTATTCAGGGCCTTGGGGGCGGGGCGCTGTTTACCAGTAGCCGTATCCTGATCAACTTGATGTTCAGTCCCAAAGAGCGCGGCACGGCGGTCCGCTATTTCATGATCGCCATCTTTTCTGTGTCTGCCCTGGCGCCCGCATTGGCGGGTACCTGGATTGAAAACTACAGTTGGCGCTGGGTGTTCTGGGGCGTGGTGCCGCTGGCGGCAGTGGCCTCTCTGGGGTGCTGGCTCTGGCTGCCAGTGGTGGTGCCCAAGCAGCAGCACGGCGGTGAATTTACGCCGTTGCCGCTGATTGCGTTTGGTGTCGGCGTGATCAGCCTGCAACTGGCGCTATCCGAAGCGCGCTTTGACTTCTTTGCCTACCCGCTGCACTTTGCCTTGTTTGTCTTGCTTGGCGTTGCCACATTATCCTGGTTTACCTGGCACCAATACCGCCATCCCTCTCCCGTGTTTGTGCTGCGTGGTCTCAATAACCAGGTTTATCTCACGGGACTTGGGCTGTACTTCATTCATTATTTTCTGGCCAATTTCAGCAATTACCTGTTCCCGATCTACGCCGAGCGCGCGCAAGGCGTTCCGGTGGAAACGGCTGGCTGGCTCAATACCTTTGCCTCGGTGGTGAGTTTTCTGGTGATCCTGGCCTATCTGCGCTGGGCATCCCGCTTCAAACAGAAAAAACCCTTGATGCTGACAGGTGTTTTTGCGCTGGCCGCATGCAGCCTGGCGTTCTCTTTCATGCCGCCGGGTATGCCGTTATCGGCTTTCTTCCTGCCACTGATCGCCAAAGGTTTGTTTGGCGTATTGCTGGTGATTCCGGTGGCTGGCCTCACGTACCGGGAGCTGAAAGCCGAGCAATTTGCCCATGGGTATCGCAACAAGAATTTGCTGCGGCAATGGTCTGGTTCTTTGGCGCAGGCGGTGGCGGCCATCATGATGCAGAACCGGCAAGCGGCGGTGTATGACTATTACTCCGGCTTTGCCAACGAATTCAACCCGGCATTCAACCACATGATCGCCACGCTCAAGGCGGTGTTCATGCATGAAGGCATGCCGGCGGACGAAGCCACTCGCGCGGCCCTGGCGCAAGTGGCGGGCGTGGTGGACCACCAGGTTTTGCTGATCGCCTGCAATGATCTTTACCGCGTGCTGGCGCTGCTGGCGGTGGTTTCGGCGGGGATTATTTTTGCGCAGCGGAAATTGCAGTAGGGGCGGGGCGTTGAGTATCAAAATGCTTTTCAAACCGTGCCGAAGGCGCTAACACCCCACCCCAATATTAACCAGCTCCGTCACCCCGGATTTTTGCTTTCGCTCCATCCGGGCTACACCATGGCACTTGCCGGCAAAGGCCGCTGCTCACCGCTGCTGCACCAACGCCAACTTCACCCCCAGATACACAAACACACTCCCCATCACCCGGTTCAACCAGACCGTTAACCGCCCGGCTCCGCGTAACCGTCGTGCCGCCTGGTGCGCAGTCAACGCCAGAAAATGGCACCACAGCATGCCGTTGAAGTTGAAGATCAAACCCAACAGGATGAAGGACAGCGCAGTGTGTGGCGCATCGGTATTGATGAACTGCGGCACAAAGGCCAGAAAGAATAGTGCTACTTTCGGGTTAAGCACATTGGTCCAGAACCCCTGCCGGAAAATAGCCCAAAGCGGCGCAGGCGCTATGGCGGGCGTACCGGTTTTTTCGGCGGTTTCCTTGCTGGCGCGGGATCGCAGCATGCCAAAGCCCATGTACAACAGATACGCCGCACCCATCAGTTTGACCACGGTGAATGCGGTGGCGGAAGTCGCCAGGATTGCAGACAGCCCAAACGCGGCGGCAAGAATGTGGACCATCGTGCCCGCGCCAATGCCTAAAGCAGCGGCAGAGCCGGCTTTGAAGCCTTGGGTAACGCTGCGGGTGACGATGTAGAAGGAGTCGGGGCCAGGGGCGATATTGAGCAGAAGGCCAGAGAGAACGAACAGCGTGAGGCTGTGAATGCCGGACATGGTTTCTTTCCTGCGAAAGAGTCAGGAGTTTACCGCCATGCCCGGATTTTGCCAGTGATCTTTGCGCTTTGGTGCAATGAGCTCCGATATGAAGCCGAAGCTAGCCTCAGTTGTAGCTCTTGTACTGGGCTAGTTCAGATTGAAGGCGCGCAGGAGAATTCCGTCGTTATATGCAAACCGATCCAGGATATACAGTTTGCCAGTAGCAGAAATATGCAGGGCACCCTGTCCAGGCAATGACATGACTGACTGGTGCGTGGATAGATCAATGGCAGAAGTGTGCTCATCTGGTCCTCCAACAATTGCAAGGTTCTTCGTCACAACCATGTCCGAATTTACCATGGCATTGGGCTCGTCAGGTTTCCATTGCCATAGCAGGCTGCCGTCTTTCTGATCCAGCGCCAGCAGTTCATTGCTCTCGGTAACAAGTAGATAAACTACGCCATTAGCCACGACGGGGAGACCAAAGTTGCGGCCTGTACGCCAATCCGTTCTGGCACTAATTTGATGCCAGGTCATCACACCGCTGGCTAGTTCATAGTGCTGGACAATGCTGCCCCGGTCGCAATTGTAGTAAGCCAGCAGATCATTGTTCCCTCCCGGCACAATCGTTATAGCCCGGCACGAATTGAAGGCCTGTACATCCGGGTTATTAAGCGTGTAAACAAGCTCCGATGTTGTTTTGTCATAAAGCTTGATGGCCGTTGCATTGCCGTTCGCACTGGCCAGGAAGTAATCGTACCGGCCATCAGATGCCACCGGCGGAGCGGTTACAGTGCTGGTTCCTTTCAGCTTGCCGGTTTGCAGGTCTAGCGTCGTCACCAGATTTCGGTCCGGACTCCACACATTGAGGTCGCCACCACTAAGGCCGAGACTGCGGACCCGGTTTTCCTCGGCAGGGCCGAAACTATACCTCCAGGTGGTCTGGCCTGTATCCAGGTTTGCTGAGCGGATATGTGTGTCCAATTCCCATCCACAGTTATTCTCAGCCCATGTAAGCCTATCCGCAGTAAACAGGGCGATGGCGAAACATGGACCGGCATCCAACTCCCAGAGTGGTGTGATGAGGGCAGGATTGATCTCGATGGGGACATACGCGTTATCGAAGTTGGTGGAAGAGGCAACGCGCAGTTCGATATTGGCCTGGTTTTCCGGTGCCGGGTCGACTGGTTTGGGGATGAGTGTCGGCGTGAGACGCGGATTCTTTTCATCATGCGCGTCACCACCACCACCACAGGCAGTAAAAATCAATGCTGTGGCAAGTGCCGATGCCAGCCAGGTGTGGCGTATTGCAGATTTCATCTTTGATCTCGCTCCCCGTGGAAAATGTGCGTTGAGTGCCGTAATCAGCACTGCGCGATTCTTGGGTTAGGGCGAGGTCAGGAGAATAAGAATTCTCCTGGAATTTCTGACTGTTGATGGCACACAATCCTGGGCCAGACGTGTGGCTACGTACCCCAATGAGGTCGGCCTTGGGCTTTTGGCAAATCAGCCGCGCAGTTTTGCCAGCAGCGCAAACCCTTCGGGCCACAGGCCCAGGTTGCTACTGCTATTGATATGCCCGAGTGGGCCGACTTCCACGATGTCGCTACCCCAGTTGGCGGCAAATTCATGGGCGCGGGCCAGGGTGACGTATTCATCATTGCTGCTGGCTACCACAATGCTGGGGAAGGGTAGCCGCATGGTCACCATGGTGCCGAAACCGTGGGTGCCTGCGGGATAGCTGGGGGCTTCAATATCGCTGGGGCCGACCAGAAGTGCACCTTTGATGGGGCGTTGATGTTGTTCCGCCCATTTACCAATGAGCGTACAGGCCAGGCTGTGGCCGACCAGTACCGGGGGTTCGTTGCACTGGGCAATGGCTTGATCCAGCGTGGCGACCCAGTCGGCGCAGTGCGGGGTTTCCCAGTCTTGTTGCTCAACCCGGATGAAATCGGGATGTGCGGCTTGCCAGTGGCTTTGCCAATGCTGCGGGCCAGAGTTGTACAAGCCGGGCAGAATCAGAACGGGGGCGGTCATTGCGGTGGAATCTCCAGTCCAGTCATTCAATGAAAAAGGGGGCGTGAGCCCCCTTGTCTTGCATCTTGCTGTTACAGGGTGAACCGGTGCGTGATCGGCATGCGCCAATCCTTGCCAAAAGCACGGTTGGTCACGCGTGGGCCGACCGGGGCCTGGCGACGCTTGTACTCGTTGATCTTCAAGAGTTTGACCACGCGCTCCACATCCGCAGTTTCAAACCCGCGTGCCACGATGTCGGCTTTGGAGAGGTTGTCTTCCACGTACATCTGCAAAATGGCATCCAGAATCTCGTACGGCGGCAAGCTGTCCTGATCTTTCTGATCCGGGCGCAGTTCGGCCGAAGGCGGGCGGGTGATGATGCGCTCCGGAATCACTTCGCTCACGGTATTGCGCCAGCGGGCAAGGCGGTACACCAGCGTTTTGGCCACGTCTTTGAGCACGGCAAAGCCACCGGCCATATCGCCGTAGAGGGTGGCGTAACCCGTCGTCATTTCTGATTTGTTGCCCGTGGTCAGCACCAGTTTCCCGCTCTTGTTGGAGAGCGCCATCAACAGCGTGCCACGGATGCGGCTTTGCAGGTTTTCTTCAGTGGTGTCTTCCTTGAGTCCGGCAAACTCGGGCGCAAGGCCGCCCATAAAGGCTTCGTACATCGGCCAGATTTCAATTTCGGAGTACTTGCAACCCAGGCGCTGGATCATCTCGCGCGAGTCATTGACCGAGATATCTGCGGTATAGCGTGATGGCATCATCACGGCATGCACTTTGTCCGCACCAAGGGCATCGCAGGCAATCGCCAGTACCACGGCAGAATCAATCCCGCCGGACAGGCCCAGCAAAATGCCCGGGAAACCATTCTTGCCAATGTAATCGCGCACACCGGTCACCAGCGCGCCCCAGACGCTGGCTTCTTCTGCCGGCGCGGGCACTACGGCAGTGGGTTGCAGATCGCCATGTTTGAACTCGATCACCTGAAGGGCGGGTTCAAACGCCGGCAACTGGGCCACCAGTTTGCCTTCGCGGTTGAGCGCAAAAGAGTGGCCGTCGAAGACCAGTTCGTCCTGGCCGCCGACCATATTGACGTAGACCACGGGGATTTGCGTTTCTTCCACCCGCTGGCCCAGCACTTCAAGGCGCGTGGCCTGTTTGTTCAGGTGAAAGGGGGAGGCGTTCAGGACCAGCAACAGTTCTGCGCCGTCTTCGCGCGCGGCACTGGCCGGGTCGACGTCCCAGGCGTCTTCGCAGATCACAATGCCGATTTGCGTGCCGTTCTGTTCAAACACCAACGGTTGCGCACCGGGGGTGAAGTAACGGACCTCATCGAACACTTCGTCATTGGGCAGCAGCATTTTTTCGTAACGGCCCAGCAGGTGACCGTCGCGGATCACGGTGGCGCAGTTAAAGCGCTCTTCACCACTGGCATGCGGGTGACCGACCACCAGGGTAATGCCATCGACCTCATCGATCAGCCGGCCAATAGCCTTGCGGCATTCATCCAGAAAAGACGGGCGCAGCAACAGGTCTTCCGGCGGGTAGCCGGTGAGCGCCAGTTCTGGCGTCAGCAAGAGATCTGCGCCTTGTTTGCGCGCCTCGGCCACAGCGGCCAGGATCAGGTCCAGATTGCCGGGCAGGTCGCCAACGACAGCATTGATTTGGGCAAGAGCGATGCGCATGCGGGGGTCAGGTCCGGTGGGCGTAAAGCGTGATTGTACGCTGGCCGGGCGCGCTGGCGAAGCGGGTATCAGGGGGTGGCGTTACTGCTTGTGGTGCTATTGGCGTGGCGTTGGGGGATACGCTCCGGGTGGTGCGCCAGATTCAACGTGCCTGACAAGGTACCGATCATCAACGCCAGGTGTAGCCAGGCCCAGCGTCGATTGCGCGTTATGCCGGCAGCGGGGTCTTCCGTGGCGACCAGAAACGGGCGGCCATCCTGGCTGGCGCGCATGACGTTGGCCGGCGCTTGCATTTGCGCTTCGGCGGTTTCGTCACCCACTTCACGCTCGGCAGCCTGGCGCGCGGCGTTCCATTCCTTTTCGTCGATCTCACCATTGCGGTCGGTATCAAATCGACGCAGCAGATCGGCCCGGTCCTGTTTCCATTCCGCCAGCTTTTGCGATACCGCCAGTTTCATGTCGACCGGTTGTTCACGGACCGAGACAAATTCGCCAATAGCGTAAATCGGATCGCCATCGCAGATCAGGCGCGCGGTATAGCGGTAGTCATCCTTGCGCTCCACCACGGTGTCTGTCGTGCGGATTTCGGCGCTATCCGGGTCGATCAGACAGCGGCCAGTGGCATCGGCCAACAAAAAGCCGTGAGCGCTTTGTAGTGTCTGCACGTGTTGGTACTGGCGCCCACCGGCCGGTATTTCTTCGACGACCAGCTCATACCAGACGCAACGCATATCCACGCCGGGACAAACCAGCGGGCCGTCATCCAGAGACTGGGCACAGCCGGCAATCTGCACATAGCCCTGCGGTGCGGAGCCGATGCGCGCCAGCGGCGTGCCTTGCAGCAACAGGTAACGGCGGCGGTGATGAACCCAGGCCCAGCCGGACATGGCCGCTGCAAGCACCAGCAATAACAGAAGGTCGCGCGGGCGTTGCAGATGGGTTGCGCCGTAGAGCAATAGCGCGGCCTGGGCGGCCAGCATGCAACCACCCAGCGGCCAGCGGCGCAGACGTTTCAGCCAGAGGCTGTCCAGAGGAAGGTCAAACATGAAATCGGTGCGTGAATCAGTAGGCGCTTATCAGCGCTGGAACAAAGTGCCGACGGACACATCCTGCTTGTCGTGGCTGTCGAATTCCAGCAACTGGGCCGGCTTGAAGTGGAACGCGTTGGCGACAATCACATCCGGAAACTGCTCAATGCGCACGTTATTGATGTTGACCGTGTCGTTGTAGAACTCGCGGCGGTCAGCAATATCGTTTTCCAGTTGGGTAATCCGGCCTACCAGATGCTGGAACTGCATATTGGCGCGCAATTCCGGGTAGGCCTCCACAGTGGCATACAACGCGCCCAGACGGCTACGCAGTTGCTGCTCTGCGGCCCCCAGCGCCACGATGTCACGTGATTCACGTGCTTGCGCCACGCCGCCCCGTGCCAGCATGATTTTTTCCAGCGTTTCCGCTTCAAACTGCATGTAGTGCTTGCAGGTCTCCACCAGCTTGGGCAGTTCGTCATGCCGTTGTTTAAGCAGCACGTCGATATTGGACCAGGCCCGGCCGATATTGTGTTTCAGGCTGACCAGGTTGTTGTAGATCATGATGAAATACACCAGCACAACGGCGATCAGGGCGAAGAAAATCAGCAGCGGCATCAGGGTTTTTCCGTACGTTCTTTGTGGGGCACATTAACGCCGGGCTGCGGCTGTCGCAAGCGCGGCGCTATGGGTGTCGCCAATTTGGAACGACTGTCTGGTCGCCTGGCGCAGCGCTTATGCATATGGCATTGGCGATGGCCAGAAAAACGCCCGGCAGCATCAAGCTGGCCGGGCGCGGCAGGTCAGGCTCAAGCGGCGATCAGGTCTTGCAGGGCGTTGACCAGCGCTTCGCACTCGGCGTCAGTGCCAATGCTGATGCGCAGATACTGATCAATGCGCGGCTGCTTGAAATGCCGTACCAGGATGGCCTTGGCACGCAAGTCCGCTGCCAGTTTCGCCGCATCGTGGCGCGGGTGGCGGGCAAAGACAAAGTTGGTCGCGGAGGGCAGCACGTCAAACCCCAACAGCGTCAGGCCTGCCACGAGGTTGGTGCGGGTCTCCATCACCGCTTGCGTAGTGCGCTGGAAATGCGTTTCGTCTTCATACGCAGCGACACCGGCAGCAATGGCCAGCCGATCCAGCGGATAGCTGTTAAAGCTGTTCTTCACCCGATCCAGCGCTTCAATCAGATCCGGATGCCCCACGGCAAAACCGATACGCAAACCGGCCAGCGAGCGTGACTTGGACAACGTCTGGATCACCAGCAGGTTGGGGTAGCGCTTGATCAGCGGAATCACCGTTTCCCCACCAAAATCGATATACGCTTCATCGATGACCACCACCTGGTCCGGATGCGCTTGCAACAGCGTTTCGATCTCTGCTGCGGTCAGCGCAATGCCGGTAGGTGCGTTGGGGTTGGCGATGATGATGGCGCCGCAATCCTGGTTGTAATCGGCCAGATTGATGCGCATGTTTTCATCCAGCGGCACTTGTTTGCTGGTGACGCCATACAGCCCGCAGTACACCGGATAGAACGAATAGCTGATGTCCGGATGCAAGAGCGGCTTGTCATGCTTGAGCAGCGCCATGAAGGTATGGGCCAGCACTTCGTCCGAACCGTTGCCAACAAACACTTCATTGGGCGCAATACCGTGATACCGGGCGATGGTCTCTTTCAGACGATCAGCGTTCGGGTCCGGGTACAGACGCAGCGCATCGCCACTGGCGGCGGCGATTGCGTCGAGCACATGCCGGGATGGGCCGAACGGGTTCTCATTGGTATTGAGCTTGATCAGATTGGCAATCTTGGGCTGTTCCCCCGGGACATACGGGGTCAGCGTTTGGACGATGGGGCTCCAGAAACGGCTCATGGCATTGTTCACGAGATCGGGTTGATTGGGATCACATCGTATCATGAAGCGCGGGGAGGGCCTGCGGTAGGGTGGGGACGGCTCGTGCCGTTGCGAGGTTGGCGGGAGGGTGGATTTGGAGCGGTAGCGATAGTCCACCTTGGCTGGTTTCAAACACGAACCGCTGTTAGCGCCTTTGGCGCGGGTGTTTTGGATACCGGCGGTGGCCGGTATCTAATGCCTTTCAAACCCTGCGCCAAAGGTGCTAACACTCGGACCCCGGCCTTCGCCGAGATGACGTGCCTCAACCAGAGGACAGGGCCGCAGCCCCTTACTTCTTCAACACCCCCCGCAACCCATCCAGATGCACCTGCCGCAACATCCCGTAGTTATAAAACCCAACCTGTTCAACCCCCATGCGCTGCAAACCCGCCAGTGCCGTGCCAGTTTGTGCGCCATCGCCCAGGTCAGGCACGCCCGGCCGTAGAATGCCGCGCACGCGCCGGGCGTCGCCGACCCGGCGGACGGTATCCAGGGCATCGGCCAGCACACGGTTGGCATCCGGTTCGTAGAACGGGACTTCAATGCCATCAGCGGCAAAGGCCAGGGCTTTAAGGTCTGTCCCTTCCAGCCAGGTTTGCGCGGTCGGGCGTTGTACGGTCGGGATCACATACAGGGCGACTTCCGTCGGGATGGCGGCGCGGATGCGGCTGACAATGCTTGTGACATGACGCTGGCGCATGCGCAGGTATGCGGCCAGCTCAATGTCTTCCAGAATATCGGCGGCCAGCCACGCGGCGGCTTGGGTGTCGCTGGCATCGGCCGGCCCGTTCAAGTAGCCATCTACCCGTTCGCGGATGCGGGCCGCAAGGCCCGCGCCGTCAATGCCATCTTCACGGGCGCGGGTTTTACAGGCGTCGCAAAAGCACAGGCCCAGCATGGTATCGAGCCACACATTGCTGCGTACCTGGGCAAATTCGTGGTGATAACCGTGCGCGTAGGGGGTCCAGCCCGGGGATTCCAGCGTCAGGCTTTGCCAGGGCAAGGCGGCAGCCAGATCGCTGGCCAGGTCGGTGGCATAGTCAATCAGTTGCGGCTGCATGGGGCAGGGCGCGTATACGTAGCCGTCGCCCCAGGCGTTCTTGACGGCCAGTTCCGGGCGGGCCTCGCCCAGGCGGCTGTTGTGGAAGAGGATGGTCCAGGCAGAGAGCTTGAGCCGGCCGTCCTGAGCCAGGTCATAGGCCACCTGGCGCACGGCGGGGTCAGAGTGCGGTTTGGGCTGGATGGCGCGGTAACGGCTGGGTTCCGGGTTGAAATAGACCGTACCGTCTTCCGGAAAATACACCTTGCCGGCGCCGCTGGCGCGCGGGCGCAGGAATTTGCCGGCGTGGTAGCTGGCGGCAAGGCTGAGGCCATCAACGCCCAGGTCCAGGATTTCATCAACCGTACTACGGGTATCGCGGCCGGCCAGATCCCAGGCGTAGGCATACAGGGAATGGCGGGCGGCGGGGCGGCGTGTGTTCATGTTTTATCGACTCGTTATGGGGTTTCGTTGCACCGTATTGATCTGATTGTGAACTGCCCGGACGCGCTTTGCGTAAATAAACGTTACAAGCCTGGCTGCTGATCGCTGTAAGTCTTTGGCGGGTGTGCGATGCAGCGGAAAAAAGCCGGTTCTGCCAAACGGCATAATTTGCGCTCGATCAAACCCGCTGGAAAGCGGCGCCTGCACTGGGGTTGACCGCCTGGCATGCAGCTTTTTATGCACCGCTGACGCCGTTGCGGTTGCCCAAAAAATAAGCAGGCGGTAGAATTCCGGCCTTTTCTGCGACAGCGGTTGCCATGCAGATCGGCCCTTTTCCCTTACAAAACAATCTGTTCGTAGCGCCCATGGCGGGTGTAACGGATAGACCGTTCCGCCAGTTGTGCCGTCATTTCGGGGCAGGCTATGCCGTGTCCGAGATGATTACGGCCAACAACGCGTTGTGGGACAACGAAAAGACTCGCCGCCGCATGGATCACGCCGGTGAACCCGGCCCGATTGCCGTGCAGATTGCCGGATCAGACCCGGCCATGCTGGCCCAGGCTGCCCGGCTTAATGTGGAGTTGGGCGCACAGATCATCGACATCAACATGGGCTGCCCGGCCAAGAAGGTCTGCAACAAGCTGGCCGGCTCGGCGTTGCTGAAAGATGAAGCCCTGGTGGGCGAAATTCTCGACGCCGTGGTTGCGGCGGTCGATGTCCCGGTCACACTGAAGACCCGCCTTGGGTTCTGTAACGGGGAAGAGAACGTACTGCGCGTGGCCGAACGCGCCCAGGCCGCCGGCATTGCCGCGCTGGCGCTGCATGGCCGCACGCGGGAAGACATGTACAACGGGGCAGCGCGCTACGGGCTGATCCGCGAAGTCAAATCCATGTTGCGGATTCCGGTGATCGCCAATGGCGACATTGATACGCCGCAAAAAGCCAAAGCCGTACTGGCCGAGACGGGGGCCGACGCCATCATGATTGGTCGTGCGGCACAGGGTCGGCCCTGGTTGTTCCGGGAGATTGCCCACTTCCTGGCGACGGGTGAGATGCTCCCCGCGCCCGAAGTCACCGAGATTCGTGCGGTGTTGTTGCAACACCTGGACGAGCTTTACACGTTTTATGGCGAGTATTCCGGCTGCCGGATTGCCCGCAAGCATATCGCCTGGTATACCAGGGGCCTGAAGGATGGAAACGCGTTTCGCCAGGCCATGTACAAGCTGGACTCCACCGCTGGACAGCATGCCGCTGTGCGCGGGTATTTCGACAGTCTGGCCACGCTGGGCGAGCGGCTGATTTACGACATGGAGGAGACTGCCCCGCGCGCGGACAACGCGCTCGAGGCAGCATGACGGCAGGCCACAAGGCCGCCGCATTTATCACTACAAGCCCGCAGGCAAGACCTGGGGGCAGTTTCAGGGAAGTAACCATGAACCAGCCAGCCACTTGCGTCATTACGCAGGAAGCAGATCCTATCGCCGAATCCATCCGCGCCTCTTTGGCTCGGTATTTCGAGGATCTGGATGGTGAAGCACCGTGCGCGCTCTATGACATGGTTCTGGCACGGGTTGAGAAACCGTTGCTGGAGCTGGTCCTGGATCATGTTGCCGGTAACCAGACCCGCGCCGCAGAAGTGCTGGGCATCAACCGCAATACCTTGCGTAAAAAGCTGCAAACGTACGACATGCTGTGAGCCAATCACAAAACCCTGCTGACAGCGTTACGCGCACTGGCCGTGTTTGAGAGAATGCGGTCGGTACCACAAGGGCGCGTTTCGCGTGCCTCTTCCCCATCGGGGGCACCGTTGCACCGGGTTTTGTAAATGGCTTACGCACTGAAGTACGGGGCAGCGGCTCCACTGTGATTTGTTTCGTTAGTTTTTTGTGATCTTTACCTCCACGGGCATCAGGAAAAAACAGCAATGACCATCATCAAGCGTGCGCTGATCAGCGTTTCCGACAAAACCGGTGTACTCGAATTTGCCCAAGCCCTGGCTGGCTTTGGCGTAGAAATCCTCTCTACCGGCGGCACCGCCAAACTCCTGGCAGAGCACAACGTGCCGGTCATTGAAGTGGCCGATTACACGGGTTTTCCTGAAATGCTGGATGGTCGGGTCAAGACCCTGCACCCCAAGATTCACGGCGGCATTCTGGGCCGGCGTGATCTGGACAGCCACGTTGCCAAAATGGCCGAGCACGGCATTGGCAATATCGATCTGGTGTGTGTGAACCTGTACCCGTTTGAAGCGACCATCGCCAAGCCCGATTGCACGTTTGAAGATGCCATCGAGAATATCGATATTGGTGGTCCGGCCATGGTGCGTTCCGCCGCCAAGAACCACGCCCACGTGGCCATTGTGACCGACGCGGCCGATTACGCCCCGCTGGTGGCAGAAATGAAGGGCAACAACGGCGCGCTGACCCTGGCAACCCGCGTTGGCCTGGCCAAAAAAGCCTTCAGCCACACCGCCGCCTACGATGGCGCGATCTCCAACTACCTGACGGCGCTGACCGCCGACGGTGAAAAGAAAGCCTACCCGGAACGCCTGAACCTGCAATTTGTGAAAGTGCAGGACATGCGTTACGGCGAAAACCCGCACCAGTCCGCCGCCTTCTACCGCGATCTGGACCCGGCTGCCGGCAGCTTGTCGCGTTACTCGCAACTGCAGGGCAAGGAGCTTTCCTACAACAATATTGCGGACTCCGATGCCGCGTGGGAAGCCGTCAAGCAGTTTGAAGAGCCGGCCTGCGTGATCGTCAAGCACGCCAACCCGTGTGGTGTGGCTGTCGGCGCGGATACGTTCAGCGCCTATCGGCTGGCCTTTGCCACCGATACGACCTCCGCTTTTGGCGGCATCATTGCGTTCAACCGTGAAGTGGATGGCGACACCGTACAAGCCGTAGCCGCCCAGTTCCTGGAAGTGCTGATCGCCCCGGGCTACAGTGCAGAAGCGCTGGCGCTGCTGGCCAAAAAGCCGAACGTGCGCGTGCTGACCGTGCCGCTGGAAAGTGGCGAAAACAAGTTTGACGTCAAGCGTGTTGGCGGCGGCTTGCTGGTGCAAACCCCGGATGTTCACGCGCTCATGTTGTCTGATCTGAAAGTGGTGACCAAAAAGGCCCCGACCGAAGCGCAACTGAAAGACATGCTGTTTGCCTGGCGTGTCGCCAGGTTTGTGAAGTCCAATGCCATTGTCTTCTGCGGTCATGGCCAGACACTGGGGATTGGCGCCGGCCAGATGAGCCGTGTGGATTCCACCAAGATTGCTGCCATCAAGGCACGCAGCGCCGGTCTGGAACTGCGTGGTTCCGTGGCGGCTTCGGATGCCTTCTTCCCGTTCCGTGATGGTGTCGATGTGATCGCTGAAAATGGCGTGTCCGCCATCATCCAGCCGGGTGGTTCCGTCCGTGATGAAGAAGTCATTGCTGCCGCTGATGAACATGGCATTGCCATGGTTCTGACTGGCGTGCGTCACTTCCGCCATTAAGCATCAACACCCCACCCCTGATTGTGGGGGAGGGGTGTGCACTCCCCCGATTCTGCTTCATATCTGGTTGTCATGCTGCCAGGCGACACTGCTGCGGCGTGACCACCGGTTCAACCTGGTTCGTACTTTTGCGTTATTGATCGTGGCGGCGTCAGACCAACTGGCTAGCTTGCGGTTTTTTCAGCATTTTCTGGCTGCTGGAAGTTGACCGTGCAGCTTGGCTTGTACGCCACACTCTGTAAAATGCGGGCATTGCCGTTCATGCTGCGCCGCAACCAGGATATACGGATTGTGCCGGCTGGCTTGCTGTCAGCCTGATCCGTACTGCTTCAAACCATCAAAAGAAATACTGTCTCTCATGAAAAAAACACTTGCTGCCTTGATCTTGAGCCTTGCTGCGCCGTTGGCGTCGGCCATTGACTGCACTGGCATGGGAAGCTGGCTAGACCAGGCCTGTGCGCACGTTTCCGACGTGTATCAGAACGGCAAGTCAGATATTTATGTTTCTGGCTACACCTGGCATGACCCGCACAAATACACCGACGAAAAACTCGAAGCATTGAACAAATGGGGCTGGGGTGGTGGTTACGGTCGGCACGTCATTGATGAAAATGGCAACGAAGACCTGGTGCTGGGTATGGCGTTTTCCGACTCCCACAAAAATCCGGAGTTGATGGTGGGTTACGCCGGGTTGTGGTTTACCAACCCGGTGCTGGGTGGTTTGTCGGTGGGCGCGGGTTACACCGCAGGTCTGACCTCACGCCGGGATATTTTTGGCGGCATTCCGTTCCCGATCGTCTTGCCGGTGGCGGCCATCCGCTATGGCCAGTTTTCGATCATGGGGACGTGGATTCCCAGCCTTGGCGGCGTGAATAACGGTGACGTGGCATTCTTCTTCAGCCGCTACCAATTCGAATAATCAGGATATACACATGAATGTGCTTGTCATCGGCAACGGCGGACGTGAACACGCGCTGGCCTGGAAATTGTCGCAATCGCCCCGCGTGGGCAAAGTATTTGTGGCGCCGGGCAACGCGGGAACCGCGCTGGAACCCAATCTGACCAACGTGCCGATCACCGATATCGACGTGCTGGTGGCGTTTGCCCAGCGTGAGCAGATCCAGCTGACCGTCGTTGGCCCGGAAGCACCGCTGTCCAAGGGCGTGGTGGATGCATTTCGCAAGGCCGGTCTGAAAATCTTTGGTCCGACCAAAGCGGCCGCGCAACTGGAAAGCTCCAAGGATTTTGCCAAGGCCTTCATGAAGCGCCACGGCATTCCGACTGCCGATTACGAGACCTTCTCTGATGCCGCCAAGGCCCACGCCTATATCGATGCCAAGGGCGCGCCCATTGTCATCAAGGCCGACGGCCTGGCGGCCGGCAAGGGCGTGGTGGTGGCCATGTCCTTGCAAGAAGCGCATGACGCTGTCGACAGCATGTTGTCTGACAACAAGCTGGGCGACGCAGGCGCCCGGGTCGTGATCGAAGAGTTCCTGACCGGCGAAGAAGCCAGCTTCATCGTTATGGTTGATGGCAAGAACGTGCTGGCGCTGGCATCCAGCCAGGATCACAAGCGCCTGAAAGACCATGACGAAGGCCCCAATACTGGCGGCATGGGCGCCTACAGCCCGGCCCCGGTGGTCACGCCGGAAATCCATGCCAGGGCCATGCGTGAAGTCATTCTGCCGACCGTACAAGGTATGGCGCGTGACGGCATCATTTACACCGGCTTTCTGTACGCCGGCCTGATGATCAGCCCGGAAGGCCAGATCAAGACGCTGGAATTCAACTGCCGCATGGGCGATCCGGAAACCCAGCCCATCATGCTGCGTTTGAAGAGCGACCTTGTGAGCCTGGTTGAGCATGCCGTAGAGGGCTCGCTCGACAAGGTTGAGGCCGAGTGGGATCGCCGCGTGGCGCTGGGGGTGGTGATGGCTGCGGCCAATTACCCGGAAACCCCGCGCGTGGGTGATGTGATCTCTGGCGCCACGCCGGATGTGGAAGACGGCCATGTGTTCCATGCCGGCACCAGGCTCAATGAAGCTGGTCAGCCGGTCACCAGTGGCGGCCGCGTGTTGTGTGTCACCGCCTTTGGCGAGACCTACAAGGCGGCGCAGAAGCGGGCGTATGAATTGCTGTCTGGCGTGCATTTTGATGGCGAGCAGCATCGGACGGATATTGGCTGGCGCGCGATCAGCCGGAAGTGATTGTTGGTGGGGTGTGAACAAAAAAGCCGTCGTTGAGATGGCTTTTTTGTTTTTTTGGGGGCGGGGTTGGGGGAGGCGTGATTGTGAAACCCAAACCGCTGTTAGCGCCTGACGGCGCTGTGTTTTGGATGTCGGGGGTTGCCCGACAGCAAGTGCCTTTCTTTTGGGTCGCCAAAAGAAAGGCACCAAAGAAAAGGCGACCCCTGCGACAGCGCCCTGCGGGTTCCCTGTGCTTCTCGTGAGTGCCGGCTGGCTCCAGGGAACTCGGGCTAAAGCCCTCAAACACCCTTACGCCGAAACCCCGGCCCTCACTGCGATGCTCGGCGCTGCCGGAGGGGAGGCAGGTCAAAAGCAACGGCAACGGCAACGGCAACGGCAACGGCAACAGCCAAAACCAAAGCCAAAGGCAAAGCCAAAGCCAAAGCCAAAGCCAAAGGCAAAGCCAAAGGCAAAGCCAAAGGCAAAGCCAAAGGCAAAGCCAAAGCAACCCCAACCCCAACCCCGCAAACCATCTGCCCACAAGAATGCTTTACCTCGCCCACCACCTCGTCATTCCCGCGGAAGCGGGAATCCAGTCCGCAGCCCAACGGGCTGCCTGCGGTGGACGATTACCACCATTCCGGATTCACCCAAGGGGTATGCAGGCTTCGCAGCTGGATTCCGGCGCAAGGGGGCCGCCGAGGACCGGAATGACGAGTCAGTGGAATGCGGGTTGAATTGGCTGTTGCCGTTGCCGTTGCCGTTGCCGTTGGTGTTGAAGTTGCTTTTGACTTTCTTCCCCCGTCAAAGCCAAGCCCCAAAGAAAGTGACGTGCTTCGGCCACCGCCGGTATCAAAATGCTTTTCACACCTGCGCCGAAGGCGCTAACACCCGACAACAATATTAATCAGGTCCGCCACCCCGGATTCCCGCCTCCGGCTCCATCCGGGCTACGGATGCTTTCTTTGGGGCCGCCGAGGTGGCGAAGCTAAGAAAGTAGGGTGGGCCCGGCACCCCGTGTATCAAATGCCTTTCAACCCCGCGCCGAAGGCGCTAACAAGCAGTTGGTTTCTTGCCGGTAAACCGGCAAAGGCCCCCTCACCCGATCCAGTCTTTCCCCACCAGAAAATCACTCAACAACCGCGCTTCCGCCGACCCCTGCGGCGGGTGCCAGTCATACCGCCATTTCACAATCGGTGGCATCGACATCAGAATGGATTCGGTTCGCCCGCCGGACTGCAAGCCAAACAGCGTGCCGCGATCCCAGACCAGATTGAACTCGACATAGCGGCCGCGCCGGTAGGCTTGCCAGTCCCGTTCACGCTCGCCAAACGGGTACTCGCGGCGGCGCTCGACAATGGGGACATACGCTTGCAGGAACGCGTCCCCTACTGCGCGGATAAAGGCAAATCCGCCTTCAAAGCCCAGTTCGGACAAGTCATCAAAGAAAATGCCGCCAATACCACGGGGTTCGTTGCGGTGCTTGAGGAAGAAATACGTATCGCACCACGCCTTGTACTTGGGGTAGTACTGCTCGCCAAACGGGGCGATGGCGTCGCGGCAGGTGGTGTGAAAGTGGTGGGCGTCTTCTTCAAAGCCGTAGTAGGGCGTCAGATCCATGCCGCCGCCAAACCACACGACGTCTTCATGGCCTTCTGCGTAGGCGCGGAACATGCGCACGTTCATGTGCACGGTCGGCACGTAGGGATTGCGGGGGTGAATGACCAGTGACACGCCCATCGCTTCCCATGCGCGGCCGGCCAGTTCTGGGCGGTGCGCCGTGGCGGACGGTGGCAAGGTCTTGCCTTTGACATGCGAGAAATTGACTCCGCCGCGCTCAATCAAACCGCCGTCTTCGACCAGCCGGGATATGCCGCCGCCACCCTCTGCCCGTTCCCACTGGTCGTGCTGAAAGGTGTGCCCATCCAGGTTTTCCAGCGTAGCGACAATGTTTTGCTGCAGCGACAATAAATAATCGCGCACCTGGGAGGCGGACATGGGGTTACTCCGGATCAAAGAGGCAAATGGTACGACATTCATTCTGGTTCTGGCGCAAAACAAAAGCCCCGCATGAGCGGGGCCTGGTTGCGGGCACGGTGAGCCGGCTTAGTTCTGCGTCGGAATGCCGTGCTTGATCTCTTTGATCTTGTTTTGCGCGTCCACGAACACCAGCGCCGGGTGGTGGCTGGCCAGTTCGGTCTCGTTGTACTGGGCAAAGGTGGCAATGATCAACAGATCACCCACTTGCGCCTGGCGGGCGGCAGAGCCGTTCAACGAGATAATGCCAGAGCCACGTGCGCCCTTGATGGCGTAGGTGGAGAAGCGTGCACCGTTGTTGATGTTCCAGATGGTGACTTCTTCAAATTCGCGGATGTTCGCTGCCTCGAGGAGATCTTCATCGATGGCACAAGAACCTTCGTAGTGCAGTTCGGCATGGGTGGCCGTGACACGATGGATCTTGGATTTGAGCATGCTGCGGTTCATGGTAAAGCTCCGACATCACTTGTAAGGGGGCGATTATAAATCGCATAAATCTCATTTGTAGTGGCACTTTCAACGATCTGGCTGTTTAAAGCCATTGTCATTGATCAGGCGCGGTACACCAGGCATTCATCCAGCAAGAATTCGCCAAGGCCAGGGCGGGCATTCAAGAGCACCCGGTCGAACGCCATTTGCTGACCGTCTACCTTGACCCAGGCGGGGATGACCTTGCCCTGGAAACTGCCTACACTTTCGTCCGCACGGATCACTTCACGCGGTGTGGCTGGTGCAGGTGCGGCAGCGGCTACCGGGTCGTTGGCCTGGGCCAGCAAGGCTGCCGCACGGGCGATTTCCGCTTCGCGCTCGCGCGGTTGCACGGGCAGGTTGCGCAGGAACCAGCCAAACAGCAGTGCTGGCATGATCACGCGGGTCACCCGTTTGTGATTGTCCACGCGGCAAGCCACACCAAACTGTTCGCCACACTTGGGGCATTGGGCTTTGGCCGCGATGGCAAGGCTGTCATCGAGCAGGCGTGCAATGCCCAGCATGTCTTTGGCGCCCAGCATGTGGCCACACCGCACGCATGGCTTGGAGAACTGACGGATTTGCTCGCCATTGGCAAAGCGCATCGGCAGGTAGTAGTTGAGTGGGCGTTTCTGCTGCATATAAATGTGTTCCTGATTCAACAGGGCGAGTGCCCGGCAAAATGCTGCCAGCAAGGCGCGTGAGCGCTGACAGTACGATTGGTACGGCAAGCGAGCGCAACGCTGCTGGCGGGATTTTGCAGGGTGCTCCTTACATCGTTGCCAGTCGGCAATCGAGATTCAATTCCAGCCAGTCCGTTTTCAGCCGTTGCAGTACGACAGTTGAACCGGCCGGTAATTCCGGCAATCCTGGCACACGCATTACCAGCGGCATGCCATCCACACGCACCAGGTTCTCTTTGATCACTGAACCTGAGAACTCGCGCATGTTTTCCTGTTCCATGTAACGCAGACACCAGTAGCGTTCCATCTTGTCCTGGAAGTCTGCGTACGCTGCGTAAGCGGTGTCGAACGCGCCAATCGCGCCAAAGAGTTCGGCATCGTTTTTCTGAAAGCGTGGTTTCACCCCGCTCACCATGGCAATGATCTGCTGCTGGTTTACAAAGTCCACCGCGCGGCGCAGCGGCGAAGACGACCAGGCGTAGAACTCCACACCCAGGCCAATATGCGGGCCCGGCTGCGTGGTCATGCGCACGCGTCCGTTGTTCTGCACTCTATAGATGCCGGCGACCTCGGCATCTTTCAAATCCTTGCCCCACTGACTGTTCACCAGAATCATCATTTCTGCGACCAGCTTGTCCATGGGAGAGCCGCGTTTGCGCGGCAGAATGCGCACGCGCTTCTCGCCGTTTTCCAGCGTGTCGACATAGAAGCTGTAATCAATACGCACTGGCGCGTTGGGGTCGTCCGCGCGGCCACGGCGGCCTTCCAGGTTGCCGGCAAAGCGCCACAAGGTGGTCAGCTCGGATTTCCACGGGAAATCCGGGCCGTCTTCCTTGCCGGCGGTCAACTCGTTGAAGAGGGCTTCGATCTGGTCATGGCGCAGGTTGGCGGCAATGGGCACCAGCTCAACGACGTTACGGTGGTTAAGGATGTCAAAGCCGGGCGAGACTTCCAGATACATCGACACAGCCGGGCGCGCGGCGCCTTCCAGCAGCGTGAAGGCCTGTACCGCCGAATCCGGCAGCATGGTGATCTTGTCGCCCGGAAAATACACGGTGGAAAGGCGGTCAAATACCAGTTTGTCCAGTTCCGTACCTGGCTCAATCCCCAATGCCGGCGCAGCAATGTGGATGCCCACCTGCCAGTTGCCGTTGGGCAATTTCACCAGGCTCAAGGCATCATCGATTTCAGTGGTGGTCACGTCATCGATCGAGAACGCTTGCACCTTGGCGACGGGCAGGTTGTCCGGCAGGGTGATGGTCTGTTCGACCACGGCGTCGCGGCCCTTGGGGAAGGTTTCCAGCAAGAAGCCTTGGAGGAAATAATCCGCGACATCCGGAATGGCGCCCACGCTTTGCAAGAGGCGCGTGGGATTGGTATGTGCAGCGTCGGCAGCTTGTGCCAACGCCTTGTATTCAATGCTGTTCTTGTCGGGGCGGTGCAACAGCCGGTTGAGGATGGGGGCGAATGCTTCGGGCAGCTTGCCGGCAGTCAGTTCAGCCTGCCAGACGGCCATTTGCTCGGCTTCGCGCTGTTTGCGCTCCAGCCCGGCCAGTGCGGCTTTCAGGTTCTCTTCCGGGGCGGCCTTGTAGCGGCCTTTGCCCTTTTTGTAGAAATACATGGGCGCGGCAGACAGGCGCAGCACCACCGCAATCTGCGAGGCGGCATTGGGGTTGGCGCCAAAGTATTCAGCGGCCAGTTCTTCAAAGCCAAATTCGTGCTCGCCGCACGTTTCCCACAAGAGGTCCAGATCAATCTCGGTGGCCAGCGCTTCAGCCTGCGACAGGATTTCATCAAGGCCCGGCCGCTCAAACTTGAGCAGCACATTGCTGTTCTTGACCTTGCTGCGCTTGCCACGCACGTCTTCAACCATCAGGCTGGCGGGTTGCGATTCTTTGACCGTCGCGACTTTGAAGCCGCCGTCCTCTTCATAAAAAACGTGCATAACAACCCTTTCTGGAAAGCACGCGATTATATACCAAAACAGCATGCGGCTTGCCTGGGTTTGTCTGTCTGATCATGTGTTTAGCCCTGTCTGTCGGAGTGCTTGCGCAGACTGGAAAGGGCAATGCTGGTCGCAATGCCCCTGGCGCGTTCGTACTATACGGCGGTGGGCAGGGCTGGCACCGGCAGCACCTGTTCGCGCACAATCAGCCACAAACACGCCGCGCCGATCAGATCAAAGATAAAGTGCTGCCGCAGCGTGGCACTAACGTGCAGAAAATCTCCATCAAGCAAGTGCAGGACGCGCGCTTTATCCGCGAAGCGATAGAAACCGCGGTGGTACGACGTGCCGCACAAATTGTGGATCAGGCTACGTTGATGCAACTGGCGCAGAATCTTGAACAGCAGTCCCTGGCTTGCGCTCAGGCCGATATGGCCGGATTTCTGGTTCTGGACGATGCCTTTCATGCCCAACTGGCCAGCAGCATCGACTGCACCAGCGCGTGGGATAGCATTGAGAATCTGAAGGCGCATATGGATCGGGTGCGATATCTCACGCTGGGGCAGATCTCACCGCTTGGTGACCTGCTGGCACAGCATCAACAGATTTATGCTGCATTGACCCGGCATGATGAAGATGCTGCGGTCAATGCCATTCACAGTCATTTGCAAGAACTGACCCTGACCTTGATTGCGGTTTCGGAGCGCTATCCGGACTGGTTTGAATAGCCTTATGGCGAGAGCGACCGACAACAAAAAGCGGCCAGAAAGGCCGCTTTTTGTTGTTTTGTGTCAGGTCAGTCGCCCAGTTGCGCCAGCAGTTCGGCCTGCTGTTCATTTACCAGCGACTGGGTCAGTTCTTCCAGATCACCGTCCATGATCGCGTCCAGCTTGTACAGCGTCAGGTTGATGCGGTGATCGGTCATGCGTCCTTGCGGATAGTTGTAAGTGCGGATGCGCTCACTGCGGTCGCCACTGCCAATCAGGCTCTTGCGGGTCGCCGCTTCTTTGGCATGGCGCTCCCGGTCTTGTACGTCCTTGATGCGCGCCGCCAGTACGGCCAGGGCACGGGCCTTGTTCTTGTGCTGGCTACGATCGTCCTGACACTCCACCACAATCCCGCTTGGAATGTGCGTGACGCGCACGGCAGAGTCGGTCTTGTTGATGTGCTGCCCGCCAGCGCCAGAGGCGCGGAAGGTATCGATGCGCAGATCGGCCGGATTAATGTTGATCTCTTCGGCTTCATCCGCTTCTGGCATGACGGCGACGGTGCAGGCGGAGGTGTGGATCCGGCCCTGCGTTTCAGTGGCGGGCACGCGCTGTACCCGGTGACCACCGCTTTCAAATTTCAGCCGGGAATACGCGCCAAAGCCGACGATGCGGGCAATCACTTCCTTGAAGCCGCCCAGATCGGATTCGTTGGCCGACATGATTTCCACTTGCCAGCGGTTACGCTCGGCATAGCGGCTGTACATACGAAAGAGGTCGGCGGCAAATAGCGCGGATTCATCACCACCGGTGCCGGCACGGATTTCGAGGAAGATATTGCGCTCGTCGTTGGGGTCTTTGGGCAGCAACGCTTTTTGCAAGTCCAGTTCCAGCGCCTCAATGCGCGCCTTGCCGTCGGCCAGTTCTTCCTCGGCCAGTTCTTTCATGTCCGGGTCGGATAGCATTTCTTGCGCGGTGGCGATGTCGGCCTCGGCCTGCCGATAATCCTTGTACAGCGCCACCACGGGTTCCAGTTCGGCGTGCTCACGGGTGAGCTTGCGATACTGGTTCATATCGTTGGTAGCGCCTTCAGAGGCGAGCAGGGCGCTCACTTCTTCAAGGCGATCGGCAAGTTGGGCCAGACGGGCCAGAATCGATGGTTTCATTGTTGTTGTACGTAGACGTCCTGGTTAAGGCGTTCCATATAGCGTTCGGGACGCGCGGCTTCGGTCCAGCCGAATTGTTTGTACAGCCCATGCGCGTCGGCGGTGAAAAGCATCCAGCGACGCAGGCCGGTCAGGTCCGGATGGCTGTGGATGCATTCCAGCAACCATTTGGACAAACCCCGCCCGCGATAGGCTTCGTCGATAAAGACATCGCCCAGATAGGCAATGGTGGCGCCATCCGTAATCACCCGGGCAAAGCCCACCAGCGCTGCGCCGTGATAGACGCCAAAACACAAGGCACCGGCCACCGAGCGACGAAACACCGCCTCCGGCATGCCTTTGCCCCAATAAGAGCGGCGGCCGATAAAGTCATAGGCGGTATCGATGGGCAGGCGCGCAGGGTCGGTGTCGACCTCAAACGCGCCCATATCAAGCTGGCGTGACCAGCGGGCGGTCTGGAACAGGGACATCAGCTATTCCTCGTCGTGGAGGCGGAAGAGGCGGCGTGCGGCGGTCACGAGTGCGGTCTGATCGTCACCGTCTGCGGCATTGAGCGACGCCAGCGGGGCATGCAGAAACTTGGCGGAAAGCTGAAGAGTGAGCTTTTCCAGTACTTCTGCCGGATCGTCTCCGGCCGCCAGACGCTTTTTGGCTTTGGCGAGTTCAGCGCGTGCCGCACGGTCGGCATGATCACGCAGGTCGCGGATGGTCGGGACGAGTTCCCGGCTGGCCAGCCAGTGATTGAATTCGCTGACATGATCAGAGATCAGCGCTTCTGCGGCCACCACTTCTCCCTGGCGGGCACTCACACCCTGGCGCACAACTTCTGACAGATCATCCACGGTGTAGAGATAGACGTCAGCCAATTCTGCGGCTTCTGGTTCGACATCACGCGGGACGGCCAGATCGACAATGAAAATGGGGCGGCGTTTGCGCTGCTTGAGCGCACGCTCGATCATGCCTTTGCCAATCACCGGCAAGGGCGAGGCGGTGGAGCTGACTACAATATCGAACTCATGCAAACGGTCGGCAATGTCGGTCAGCAAGATGGCTTCGCCGCCATGCTGTTGCGCCAGCAATTCGCCGCGCGCCAGCGTGCGGTTGGCCACCGCCATCTTTTTGGGTTTTTCCGCACAGAAGTACGTGGCGCACAGTTCAATCATTTCGCCCGCGCCCACAAACAGCACATTGCATTCGGACACGGACGGGAAAATGCGCTCGGCCAGTTTGACACCGGCCGCCGCCATAGAGACCGACGCCGAACCAATGCGCGTTTGCGTGCGCACGTCTTTGGCTACCTGGAAGGCGCGCTGGAACAAACCATTGAGCAACACGCCCAGGCTGCCCGATTCACGCGCCTGGCGCTCGGCATCTTTCAGCTGGCCCAGAATCTGGGTCTCGCCCAGCACCATGGAATCAAGCCCGGCGGCGACGCGGAAGGTGTGCTTGGCGGCATCCGGCCCGGCATGGACGTACAAATAATGGTTAAGGTCTTCTGCCTTGCGACCACGGCTGGCGGCATACCACTCCAGCAACGCATGCGGATCACGGGCGTTGCAATAGAGTTCTGTGCGATTACAGGTGGAGATGATGGCCGCTTCGGTAACGCCAGGTTGCGCCACCAGACCAGGCAACAATGTCTGCAGTTCGGTCGGCGAAAACGCAAGCCGCTCCCGCACCGATAACGGAGCGGTTTCGTGATTGACGCCGAGTACGAGCAGGTTCATCGCTGCGGGGGAAATTCAAAACAGTCGATTATACCGTGATTGTTGTCAGCTTGCCTGAGAGGAATGCCGAATGGCTGCGGGATCAAGGGGTTGGTGTTGTTGGGGGGCATCTGGTGCGCGGGGTGTTGTGGTTTGGGAAGCCCTTTGCTGGGCCGGATGATTTTGTAGCCCGGATGGAGGCCTGTAGGCCGTGAATCCGGGGTGGCTGGTCTGGTTAATATTGTTGCGGGATTGTTAGCGCCTTGCGGCGCGGGCTTTTAAATGCATTTTTGATACCGGCGGCCCCAAAGAAAGTAACCAAAGAAAGGCGACCCCTACGACAGCGCCCTGCGGGTTCCCTGCGCTTCTCGCAAAGTCCGGCTGGCTCCAGCCCCGCTGCCACTGTCATCCGATGGGATGATCGACTTTGTGGGGGTACCCCCAAGGGGCAGGAACTCGCCCTTTGGGCTCAGACACCCCTCGCCGAAACCCCGGACCCCGCTGCGATGCTCGGCGCTGCCGGAGGGGAGGAAAATCAACATCAACATCAACATCAACATCAACATCAAAAGCCAAAGCGAGCCAGACCCAGCAAACCGTCTGGCCGCAAGTATAGTCCACCCTGCCCACCACTTCGTCATTCCGGCCTTGAGCCGGAATCCAGTCAGGCCACCGCAGGTGGCCTTTGCTGGCAAGAGCCACATAGGCGTAAACCGCAAACACCCCCAAAAAACACAGCCCCCACCCGCCATAAAGAGCGATGGAGGCTGCGTCGCCTTCGGAGAGAAGAACGTTGTTTACTGTGCGCGCGCCGCAGCCGCAATTTTCTGCGCTGCGGTCTGGGCGGTCATGCCGTCGTCGTTCCAGAACTGCGCGGCGACGTCATAAATGGCGCCTTCGGCTGCGGGCGGAATAGCCATGTCATGCGCCCAGGACGGTACCAGCGTGCCTTTGGCGGCGGCATTTTTGAAATCGGCGGAAGACTTTTTGGCGCAGTCGTCAAACTTGGAGAGATCCATACCCTGGCGCGCTGGAATCGAACCCTTGTACAGGTTGAACACTTCCTGGAACTGGGTACTCATCAGCAATTGTGCCAGGTCCCGCTGGCCTTTCTCGGCGTCTTTGTCTTTCAGCTTGAAGAAGGCAAAAGAGTCAACGTTGAAGGTATATGCGTCCGCGCTACCTGGTGCGGCGACACACAGAAAGTCTTTGCCAGCCTGCTTGCCGGCAACCGCAAACTCACCCTTGGCCCAATCGCCCATAAACTGCATGCCGGCCTTGCCGTTGATCACCATGGCCGTAGCCAGGTTCCAGTCACGGCCGTTGGCAGCCTTGTCGGTATACGGTTTGATGCGTTTGTAGGTTTCCAGCACCTTGATCATGGTCGGGCTTTTGAGCGCAGTCTGATCAAGCTGGACGAATGCTTTCTTGTAGAAGTTGGCACCGCCTACGCCCAGTGCCACGCTTTCCAGCAGTTCTGCTTCTTGCCAGGACTGGCCGCCAATGGCAACGGGCAGGATGCCGGCCTTTTGCATGGCATCGGCGGTCTTGAAGAACTCATCCCAGGTGGTCGGGGCTTTGGCGTTGGCTTTTTTCAGGAGATCGGCGTTGATCCACAGCCAGTTCACGCGATGCACGTTCACCGGCGCGGCGACGTACTGACCTTTGTACTTCATGACGTTGGCGACCACGGGGGGCAGCAGTTTGTCCCAGCCCTCTGCTTTGGCGACGTCATCAATCGAGACCAACACACCCTGATTGCCCCATTCCTGAATGGCCGGGCCTTTCAGTTGGGCGGCGGCGGGTGGGTTGCCAGAGACCACGCGGGTCTTGAGTGCGGTCATGGCGTTTTCACCGGCACCACCCGCCACGGCGAAGTCTTTCCACTTGTCGCCCTTGGCTTCCAGCATGGTTTTGAGTTCGCCGGCCGCCTTGGCTTCGCCGCCGCTGGTCCAGTAATGCAGCACTTCTACTTCAGCCGCGTGTGCGGTGGCAGTCAGCCCGAGCAGCGCCGTGGCGCACAGGGTCAGTCGTAGCATGATCGATCTCCATATTCATTTGCCTGCAAGGCGAGAGTGCGCAGTCCGCTGGTCGTGTGCGTGTCATTGGCGCTGAAATGTTGTCGGATTTTGTCGACTACATTGATGGCAATGTTAACGTTAACAGTAGAGCAACTAACAATAAATGAATACCCTGGTGATCTGTCGGGGCGCCCGGTGTGTCAGGAAAATCCGGTATCCTGACTTCCGTTTCGATTTTGTTACCGTGAGCAAACCAAACCCTCATGCCGCGTAAAGCCAACCAGAATGCGTCTCGCGCTGCCACCCTGCACGATGTAGCGGGCAAGGTCGGGGTCAGTGCGATCACGGTTTCGCGCGCACTCAATTCGCCCGACCTGGTGTCGGAAAAACTGCGCACCCAAATCCTGGCCGCGGTGGATGAACTGGGCTACGTACCCAATCGCTCCGCCCGCACGCTGGTGTCCTCGCGCTCGCACACCGTGGCGGTGCTGATTCCGTCGCTCTCCAATACGGTATTTATCGATACGCTGGCCGGTATCAATGAAGTGCTTGATGCCAAGGGTTATCAGATTCTTATCGGCAATACCGCGTATGACGATGAGAAAGAAGAACGTCTGTTGCGGGCATATCTGTCACATGCGCCGGATGGCGTGTTGTTGACCGGCACACGCCAGCGCCCGGAAATGCGCCAGCGCCTGGCAAAACTGGGTATTCCGGCAGTGCACATGATGGAACTCGATCCCAGCAATGAGTGTTTGTGCGTCGGGTTTTCGCAAGAAGAGGCCGGACGGCAAATCACCCATCATTTGCTGGCGCAAGGTTATCGGCGCATTGCTTTCTTTGGCGCGCGGCTGGACCCCCGGGTAATGCAACGTCTGGATGGCTACCGCAAAGCGCTACACGCGGCCGGTTGTTATTCGCCGGATCTGGAATACCTCAACCCGCGCCCGTCCCGCATTGGCATGGGGGTGGAAATGCTGGAGGTGTTGCGGCGTGAGCATCCGGATTGCGACGCCGTGTTTTGTTGTAACGACGATCTGGCGCTGGGCGTGCTCACGGGGTGTCATCGCACCGGTATCAACGTGCCAGAGCAACTGGCCGTGGCCGGGTTTAACGACCTGGAAGGCGCGGCCTGGGCCATGCCGACGCTAACCAGCGTGCGCACCCCGCGCTTTCGCGTCGGCTTTGAAGCGGCGACACTGCTCTTGAGTTTGATGGAAGGTCACGCGGCACCGGCACAGCGTCAGCTTGATCTGGGTTTTGAATTGCAACTGCGCGGTAGCAGTTGAACCGGCTTGCCACGCCTGTTTTTATCCGCCCTGAAACCACTGTTTGATTGCCATGCCTTCCTCCTCCCCATTCAGCACGCTTCCAGTTGATACCGACATTCCGCCGTATGGCGTCGACACCCCTACCGAAAGCGCCTGGCAATGGCTGCAGCTGGTGGGGCAACTGGTGGCGACAGAACTGGCCGCCATGCCGCGTGGCACGCTGGCACTGGTCGAGGACACCGACAGCGTGTACTGGGTGGTGGCGATTGAAGACAAGCTTTATCTGGCCACCGCATCCATTTTTGAGGGTGAAATACTGCTGGAGCATGCCGCCTTGCTGCGGGCCCTGGCTGCGATAAGTATTGAAGAGCTGACCTACCGGCGTATGGCGCTGGAGCAATGGCTACTCAGCCAGCCCACCATGCGGCTGGCTGACACCAAACGCTTGCAGATGTGGGACAAACTGCCCGGCCCTGGGGACTGGGACGCGGATTAGGCTGGGCAAGGAGGAGTCGCGGAGCAATCCGCCCGCTTTGTGGTGGATTGTCGCTACGCTCCGAATCCACCCTGCGCCCGCATCGCCACCCCGGATTCCTGGCCCGGTGGGCCTTCATCCGGGCTACGGGCAGGGCTGGTCAGAACCAGCCGCTAACCAGCCGTGTGCCTTGGTAAAACACAAAACACAGCACCCACGCCAGGCCCAGCGACCACACGACAGACCCCGCCGTAAACCACACGCTTTTCGATTCTTTATGCATGGTCGCCATCGTCGCCACGCATGGCACGTAGATCAGGGTGAATAGCATGAAAGAAATGGCCGAAACCGGGTCCATGCTGCTGGCCAGGTGGGCAGACAGTGCGTTGCCTTGCATGCCCGTGATGACGGAGAGGGCGCCCAGCACCACTTCTTTGGCGACGAAACCAAAGATCAACGCAATCGACATCTCGGAGTGAATGCCGATTGGCGTCAGCACGGGCTCCAGCACTTGCGCCACCATGGCCGCATAGCTGTGATGCTCGTTCGGGTAGTGCGTGAGGAACCAGACCAGTAGCACACCGGTGACAATCATGGTCGACGCCATGCGCAGAAACGAGCGGGTTTCGCCCCAACCACGCAGACGGATTTGTCGGAACAGGGGTAAACGGAACGGGGGCAGTTCCAGCGCAAAGGGTTCGGACGAAGTAAAGCGGCGGCGTAGCAGCCAGGCCGTGCCAAGGGCGATGACTATGCTGGCCAGATACAAGCCCAGCAGTACCCACGGCGCCTGAGCCGGCGTGAAGAGGGCGGAGCACAGGAACAGGAAAATCTGCAGGCGGGCCGAGCACAGCGCAAACGGGATGGTCAGCATGGTCAGCCGGCGGGCTTTGGGATCACGAATGACCCGCGTACCCATCAGTGCTGGTACGTTGCAGCCAAAGCCCATCATCAACATGACAAAGCCACGGCCATCCAGGCCAAGGCGTGCCATCAAACCATCCATCATGAAGGCGGCGCGGGCAAAGTAGCCCGAGTCTTCTATGACTGCCATCAAAGAGAAGAACAGGAAGATCAACGGGGCAAAGGTCAGCACCGTCCCGACGCCGTCATACAGACCATCCAGCAAGGCGCCACGCACAATCTCTGGCGCACCAGCCAGCGAGGGTTCCAGCCAGGTGGATTTGATCCAGTCCAGTCCGCTACCCAGGGCATCCTGCAACGGTGTGCCGATGGCAAAGGTGAGCTGGAACAGCAAGAACATGGTCAGCACAAACAGCGGCAGGCCCAGCGCCGGATGCAAAATCCAGCGGTCGATTCTGGTGGTGATGCTGGCGGGCATGGTGGGCGGGCGGCTCACATGCGTGTGATGCAGTCGCGCTTCTTCGTCATGAAATGTGGCTGCCGGCGCAAGGTGCGAGAAGTCCAGTTGTACTTCCTGGCCGGGCAATTGGCCAAGCGCCTGTTTCAGTTCTGCCATGCCATCGCCGCGCTTGGCCGAGATCAGCAAGACCGGGCAGCCCAGTTGTTGACCCAGCGCCGCCGTATCGATGGTGATGCCCGCGCTGCGTGCTTCATCAGCCATATTCAGCGCCACAATCATCGGTGCGCCCAGTGCTTTGAGTTGCAGTGCCAGGCCCAGCTGCCGATCAAGTTGCGTCGCATTGAGCAAGACAATCACGCCCGTCAGCGGGGTGCTGGCCAGGAAGGATTGGGCAATCTGTTCGTCTTCAGCGCCACCAGATAGATCGTAAATGCCGGGCAGATCGACCATCTGCACCATTCTGGCGCCCAGCAAAATGCGGTGAGAGGCCAGTTCGACCGTCAGCCCGGGCCAGTTGGCAACACGGGCGTTGCCGCCGGTTATGCGGTTAAACAGCGTGGATTTACCTGTATTGGGCATCCCCACCAGCGCGATGCGGTGCATGATCAACCCTCCTGAACGGGCAGGGTTTCTACAACAATGGCGCGAGCATGTTCACGCCGCAACATCAGTTCAGTGCTGCCTATGCGTAGTTGCAGCGGACCGCCCAGCCAACCCCGCCGCAACACCGTGACCTCCCGCCCCGGGCGTAAACCGAGTGCACACAGGCGCTGGGTGAGGTCGGCAGGAGTATGTAGTTTTAATACGCGGGCGGGCGTTTGCAGCGACAGCTCGAACAGGGGACACATGGGGCATCTCGCTCTCAAGAATCATTCTCATTATTGGAGCATGATGACTGCATGATTTCTGTGTATTGATACCCATCAAGCACTTCGTTGCAGGGGTAAAAATCACAAGCGCATAACAGATGTAGTTTGCTGATTTGTGACTGACACCGCGCCTACATCGAATTATGTAGTCGGAACATGTTGACAAACATACAACGGTTTCCCGACAAACGTGCCGGGTTTGCACCGTTTTCTGTCATTTTTTCGAAAAAATGCCTCTGATCAGGGCAGAATTTCTGGCAATATAATTGCCATTTTGTGCGCTGCGTTATACCAACGCGCTCGCGCACCGTGAGCTGGCTACCCCGCCAGCCTCGTCGACGCCAGCTCCGTGAGATCCGGACTAGCCGCTCGACCCCTGTAGATGATTATCGAACTATCGGAACCAGGCTGACGCAATGTCGGCCTTTTTTGACCTGTGCGTCGCCCGCCGAGAGAGATGAACCGGGATCGGGTGCGCTTAGCCAGAAGGAAAGACCGTGATGGATCACGTGATGCCCCAGCAGCAGGGGTTGTACGATCCCGCACACGAACACGACGCCTGTGGCGTTGGTTTCGTCGCCCACATGAAGGGCCAGAAGTCTCATTCGATCGTCGAGCAAGGGTTGTTGATCCTGAAAAATCTGGATCACCGTGGCGCCGTTGGCGCTGACCCGCTCCAGGGCGACGGCGCCGGTATTCTGATCCAGATTCCGGATGCACTTTATCGCGAAGAAATGTCCCGCCAGGGCGTGACCCTGCCGCCATACGGTGAGTACGGCGTGGGTATGGTGTTCCTGCCGCAGGAAGCCGCATCACGCGAAGCCTGTCAGGAAGAAATCGAGCGTGCCGTCCGTGTGGAAGGCCAGGTGGTGCTGGGCTGGCGTGATGTGCCAGTCGACCGCGTCATGCCGATGTCCCCGACCGTACGCGCCAAAGAGCCGGTGATCCGCCAGATTTTCGTTGGCCGCGGCCCGGACGTGCTGGTGACCGATGCGCTGGAACGCAAGCTCTACATTATCCGCAAGTCGGCCAGCCACGCGATCCGCCGGCTGAAGCTGACTCACGGTCATGAATTCTATGTCCCGTCGTTCTCGGCCCGTACCGTGAACTACAAGGGCCTGTTGCTGGCTGATCAAGTGGGTGAGTACTACCACGATCTGGCCGATGCCCGTTGCGTCTCTGCACTGGCCCTCGTACACCAGCGCTTCTCCACCAACACCTTCCCGACCTGGGATCTGGCACACCCGTTCCGCATGATTGCCCACAACGGTGAAATCAACACCGTGCGCGGCAACGTGAACTGGATTACCGCGCGTGAAAAAGCCATCAGCTCGCCGGTGCTGGGCAAGAGCCTGGAAAAGGTCTGGCCGCTGATTTATCCGGGCCAGTCTGACTCCGCCTCGTTTGATAACGCGCTGGAGCTCTTGGTCATGGGCGGCTACACGCTGGCCCAGGCCATGATGATGATGATCCCGGAAGCGTGGGAAAAACACACGCTGATGGACGACAACCGTCGCGCCTTCTACGAATACCATGCCGCGATGATGGAGCCGTGGGACGGCCCCGCTGCCGTGGCGTTTACCGACGGCCGCCAGATTGGCGCCACGCTGGACCGTAACGGTCTGCGTCCGGCCCGTTATCTGGTCACCAATGACGATCTGGTCGTCATGGCGTCTGAATCCGGCGTACTGCCGATCGAAGACAGCCGCATCAACAAGAAGTGGCGCCTGCAACCGGGCAAGATGTTCCTGATCGATCTGGAACAAGGCCGCATTATTGATGACACCGAGATCAAGTCGTCGCTGGCCAATGCCCGTCCGTACAAGGAATGGATTGGCAAGATCCGCATCAAGCTCGATGAAGTGCAAGACGCCACCGAACTGCCGGGCGCGCCCTGTTCCACCGTGCTCGATTGCCAGCAAGCTTTTGGTTACACCCAGGAAGACATCAAGTTCATTCTGGAGCCGATGGCCAAGCTGGGCGAAGAAGGCACCGGCTCGATGGGTAACGATGCCGCGCTGACCGTGTTGTCGAACAAGGCCAAGCCGCTCTACGCCTATTTCAAGCAACTGTTTGCGCAGGTCACCAACCCGCCGATTGACCCGATCCGTGAAGATCTGGTGATGTCGCTGGTGTCGTTCATTGGTCCCAAGCCCAATCTGCTGGACCCGTCCGACATCAACCCGCCGATCCGTCTGGAAGTCTCCCAGCCGGTGCTGTCGGCTGGCGATATCGAGAAGATCCGCCACATCGGCAAGTACACCGGTGGCAAGTTCCGCTCGCACGAACTGGATATCTGTTATCCGGCGGCATGGGGCCCGGCAGGTATCGAGGCTCGCCTCGCGTCGCTGGCTGCTGAAGCTGAAGATGCCGTCAAGAGCGGTGCCAACATCCTGATCGTGTCTGACCGCAAGATGGATCGCAACAATGTCGCGATCCCGGCGCTGCTGGCGACCTCCAGCATTCACCTGCATCTGGTGAATGAAGGTCTGCGTACCAGCACTGGTCTGGTGGTTGAAACCGGTTCTGCGCGCGAAACCCACCACTTTGCCTTGCTGGGCGGGTTCGGCGCAGAAGCCGTTCACCCGTACCTGGCGATGGCTACCCTGGCCGATATGGCCGGTGGCGACGCAGAAACCGCTGCCAAGTACCAGAAGCATTACATCAAGGCGATCGGCAAGGGCCTGATGAAGGTGATGTCCAAGATGGGCATTTCCACCTACATGTCCTATACCGGCGCACAAATCTTTGAAGCGGTTGGCCTGAAGAAGTCGCTGGTGAACAAGTACTTCACCGGCACCCCGTCCAACATCGAAGGTCTGGGTCTGTTTGAAGTCGCTGAAGAAGCCTTCAAGCTGCATCAGGCTGCGTTCTCGGCTGACCCGGTGCTGGCTAACGCGCTGGATGCCGGCGGTGATTACGCTTTCCGTATTCGCGGTGAAGAACACCTATGGACGCCGGATTCGATCGCCAAGCTGCAACACGCCACCCGTACCGGCAAGACCGATACATACAAGGAATACGCAGCGCTGATCAACGATCAGACCAAGCGTCACCTGGCCCTGCGTGGCTTGTTTGAATTCAGCGCAATTGGCGATGCCGTGCCGCTGGATGAAGTCGAGCCAGCCAAGGACATCGTCAAGCGCTTTGCCACTGGCGCGATGTCGCTCGGTTCGATCTCGACCGAAGCGCACACCACGCTGGCTATCGCCATGAACCGGATCGGCGGCAAGTCGAACACGGGTGAAGGCGGTGAAGATGCACGTCGTTTCATTCCGCTCAAGGCGGGTGAAAAGTTGTCTGAAGTGATCGGCAAGGGCCGTATCGAGCGTGACTACACCTTCAAGGAAGGTGACAGCCTGCGTTCGGCCATCAAGCAGGTTGCGTCCGGCCGTTTTGGTGTGACGACTGAATATCTGGTCAACGCGGACCAGATCCAGATCAAGATGGCACAAGGCGCCAAGCCAGGTGAAGGCGGCCAGTTGCCGGGTCACAAGGTCTCCGAATACATCGGCTTCCTGCGTCACTCGGTACCGGGCGTGGGTCTGATCTCGCCGCCGCCGCACCACGACATCTATTCGATTGAAGATCTGGCGCAGCTGATCCACGATCTGAAGAACGTGAACCGCAAGGCTTCCATCTCCGTCAAGCTGGTATCCGAGGTGGGTATCGGCACTGTGGCGGCCGGTGTGGCCAAGGCCAAGGCTGACCACATTGTGGTGGCAGGTCATGACGGTGGTACCGGCGCATCGCCGTTGTCTTCCATCAAGCATGCCGGCACCTCGTGGGAACTGGGTCTGGCTGAAACCCAGCAGACGCTGGTGCTGAACCAGTTGCGCGGCCGTGTCCGCGTGCAGGTGGATGGTCAGATGAAGACCGGTCGTGACGTCGTGATCGGCGCGCTCCTGGGGGCGGATGAATTCGGCTTTGCCACCGCGCCGCTGGTCGTCGAAGGCTGCATCATGATGCGCAAGTGCCACCTGAACACCTGCCCGGTGGGCGTGGCGACGCAAGATCCGGAACTGCGCAAGCGCTTCTCCGGCCAGCCGGAACACGTGGTGAACTACTTCTTCTTCGTTGCGGAAGAAGTGCGTGAAATCATGGCCAAGCTGGGTGTACGCAAGTTTGACGAGCTGGTCGGCCGTGCTGACCTCCTGGACAAGCGCGCCGGTATCGAACACTGGAAGGCTCAAGGTCTGGACTTCAGCCGCGTATTCCATCAGCCGGATGTGCCCGCTTCCGTGGCCCGTCTGCACGTGGAAAACCAGGACCACGCTCTGGAAAAGGCGCTGGACAACCAGTTGCTGGCGCAAGCCGCTCCGGCGCTGGAAAAAGGCGAGAAGGTTAGCATCACCACCAGCATCAAGAACATCAACCGCACTGCCGGTTCGATGCTCTCTGGCGCGGTGGCGGCCCGTTATGGCCACAAGGGTCTGCCGGACGACACCATCCACGTCACCCTGAACGGCACCGCTGGTCAGAGCTTTGCCGCGTTCCTCGCCAAGGGTGTGACGTTTGACCTGGTGGGCGAAGGTAACGACTACGTGGGCAAGGGTTTGTCTGGCGGCCGCATCATCATTCGTCCGAACGCCAACTTTGCCGGTTACACCGCAGACAACATCATCTGCGGCAACACCGTGCTGTACGGCGCGACCGAAGGCGAAGCCTTCCTGGCCGGTGTCGGTGGCGAGCGTTTTGCCGTGCGTAACTCCGGCGCGACCGCCGTAGTGGAAGGCACCGGCGATCACGGTTGTGAATACATGACCGGCGGTACGGTTGTGGTGCTGGGCAAGACTGGCCGCAACTTTGCGGCGGGGATGTCTGGTGGTATTGCCTACGTCTACGACGTGGATGGCGATTTCGCGGATCACTGCAATATGGCGCAAGTGGCGCTGGAAGCTGTCCTGCCAGCAGCGGAGCAAGGCGATGAGCCCAAGCACCGTGGTCAAGCGGACGAAGCCCTGCTCAAGGCCCTGGTGGAACAACACCTGGCCGCGACCGGCAGTCCGCGCGCCAAGGCGATTCTGGCCGACTGGCCGGCCGCCCGTGCCCGCTTTGTCAAAGTGTTCCCGAACGAATACCGCCGTGCCCTGAAAGACATGGCCGCTACCGCCAGCGCCCCGCAAAAGGAGATCGCATAATGGGTAAGCCGACAGGTTTTCTCGAGTTTGAGCGCGTATCCGAGAGCTACGCGCCGGTTGCCGAACGTGTCACGCACTACAAAGAATTTGTGCTGCGTCTGGCGGATGACGCCGCCAAAACGCAAGGCGCGCGTTGCATGGATTGTGGCATTCCGTTCTGCAACAACGGCTGCCCGGTGAACAACATCATTCCGGACTGGAACGATCTGGTTTACCGCGGCAACTGGCAAGAAGCGCTGAGCGTACTGCACTCGACCAACAACTTCCCGGAGTTCACCGGCCGCATCTGTCCGGCACCGTGTGAAGCCGCCTGTACCCTTGGCATCAATGCTGACCCGGTGGGCATTAAGTCCATTGAGCGTTACATCGTCGACAAGGGCTGGGAAAACAACTGGATCGCGCCACAGATCGCCCCGGTGAAAACCGGCAAGACCGTTGCCATCGTCGGTTCCGGCCCGGCCGGTATGGCCGCCGCCCAGCAACTGGCACGCGCCGGTCACAGCGTGACCGTGTTCGAAAAGAACGACCGCGTCGGTGGCTTGCTGCGTTATGGCATTCCAGACTTCAAGCTGGAAAAGAGCGTCATTGATCGTCGCATGACGCAAATGGAAGCCGAAGGCGTGGTGTTCCGCACCCGCACGCTGGTGGCGGTGGACGGCAAACTGCCGGCCGGTATCGTCAACGATGCCACCACCGTGATCAGCCCGGACCAGCTCAAGGCCGAGTTCGATGCCGTGATCCTGACTGGTGGCTCTGAAGTACCGCGTGATCTGCCGGTACCGGGTCGTGAACTGGCGGGCGTGCATTACGCGCTGGAGTTCTTGATTCCGCAGAACAAGACCGTTGCGGGCGACGCCCCGAACCCGATCAGCGCCACTGGCAAGCATGTGGTGGTGATTGGTGGTGGCGATACCGGTTCTGACTGTGTGGGCACCTCCAACCGTCATGGCGCTGTCGCCGTGACGCAGCTGGAAGTGATGCCGATGCCGCCGGAGCAAGAGAACAAGTCCATCACCTGGCCGTACTGGCCGGTGAAACTGCGCACGTCGTCTAGCCATGACGAAGGCGTGGAACGTGACTTCTCCGTGATGACCAAAGAGTTCATTGGCGAAAACGGTAAGCTGACCGCTATCAAGTGCGTGCGTCTGGAATGGCAAGCCGGCAAGCCGGTAGAAGTGCCGGGCAGCGAATTTACGATCAAAGCTGATCTCGTATTCCTGGCCATGGGCTTTACCAACCCGATCGCCAGCATTCTGGAAGGCTTCGGGGTCGAGCGTGATGGTCGCGGCAACGCCAAAGCCACCACGGACGGCGCTGGCTGCTACGCCACCAACGTCGAGAAAGTCTTCGCCGCGGGTGACGTGCGTCGTGGTCAATCGCTGGTGGTCTGGGCGATCCGCGAAGGTCGCCAGGCTGCGCGTGAAGTCGATGCATTCCTGATGAGTTCTACGTTGCTGCCGCGTTAAGCAGCCAGGCTATGCCGTATGAAAAAGCCTCCACGTGTGGAGGCTTTTTTTATGGATGTACGCAACGGAAGCAATTCAGCAGTTCAAAACACAATATGCGTATCACCGCCGCTACGGCCGGCCAGTTGTACACTGCGGCTTTGCGTGCGGTCATCCAGCGTGGCGTTGATCTTGTATTTGCCCGCCGGCAGTTTGGCGTACAGATACGGGCCGGTGGTCGTGGTATCGAGCACCACATCGCCCTTGGTGTTGGCGATCTGCACCTTCACGCCAGACTGGAACTCGCCGCTCTTGCCGGTAAACAGGACATGCAGGTTGTAGTCGGCGCGGGTCGATTTGAGCTGGGCCATTTCTTCATCGCCCACGCCGCCCGTGATAAAGCTGCCGCCGTTTTCGGTTTGTTGCGGTTGCAGCGCTTGCGCCATGTCTTCGGCAAGCGCCTGGCCGGTGTAAATGGCCAAGGGCAGGGCGCACAGCGCCAGAAGGGACTGGATGCGTGTCATGGTGTGTTCTCCTTGTCGCGTTTTTTCGCTATGAAGGGCCAATGACCCTGTTCATTGGACGCAAAGAACCCGGCTGAGGTTGCATCGTCTTTGCCGCAAGCTGTTGTAGGAAGATGCCGGCAAAATATGAAAAAAACCGGCCCTTGGGCCGGTTTTTGGTACAGCTTGCTCCTGCTGGCAGATCAGCGTGTCAGCGTCCCCGTTGGCGAGATCATGGTCAGCTCGACAAAGTTGGAACCCAGTCGACGCTTGTCGGTGAAGTCGACGGTGAATCCACCCAGATCAAACTTGCGCATGTTCGACAGCGCGGTGTACACGCTGGCGCGGGTCGGGTTTTTACCGGCACGCTTGATGGCCTCGGTCAACAGGCGCGCCGAGATATATCCTTCCAGCAAGGCGTAGCTCGGGTAATCACCGGTTTTCAGGAAGGGTTCGGCATCTTTCTGGAAATCCCGGATCAGCTTGAGCTGCGCATTGGTTGGCGCCGGAAACACCTGCGACAAGCCAATGCCATGCGCGGTACCCACCCCAACGGCTTTGGTGACTTCATCATACTGGATGGGTGACAGCCCATACAGCTGCGACGTGCCGCCCAGCGCCTTGTATTGCTTGGTAAACGTGGCCGCCGGCTTGGAGATCGCCACCATCACGATCGCTTCCGGATTGATTTTGGCCAGCGCCTGCGCGGCGCTGTTGGTGTCGCCCGAGGTCTTGTCGTACCAGGCTTCGCCGGCCAGCGTCAGCTTGCGTTTGGCCAGTTCGTTCTTGAGCGCGGTGTAGCCGGCCTCGCCAAAGCCATCCTTTTGCGCCACAACCGCAATGCGGGTCACGCCAAGGTGGTCATTGAGCAAAGACACAATGCGTTCGATCTCGTCCGTATAACTGGCGCGAGTCTGGAAGAAGAACGGGCTGCCAGGCGTGCGGATGCTGTCGGCGCCAGAATATGCGCCAACCAGCGCAATACCGGCGTTATCGAGGAGTTTGGCCTTGATCAGTTCTTGCATTGGCGTGGTGCCGTAGTAACCAATCAGGGCAACTGCGTTTTCTTTTTCAATCAGGTCGTGCGTGTTGGCCAGGGTGCGGGTAGCGTCGTAGCCGTCGTCGCGGGTGATCAGGTTGATCGGTTCGCCGTTGATGCCGCCCTGGGCATTAACGCGACCAAAGTAGATAGATGCACCCAGAGCCAGGGCCTTGCCGGTGTCACCGGCCAGCCCGGATGTGGGAACAGACTCACCGATATTGATGTCGGCCTGTGAGGTAGCCGTAGTCATCAATGCCAGCGTGAGCAGGACATTGCGCAGAATCATGGATCTCCCCCAACTCGTCTTGTTTTTTGTGGACTTCGTGTAAAACCGTGGACCCGATTTCTTCAAGTCATCCTGGTTTAACATTGGGTGATGTTATAGTGGCGACTCGCGTCTGGAAAGGAAATGACATGCGGCGTGGTGTTTATGCCGGTAGCTTCGATCCGGTGACTAACGGTCACCTCTGGATGATTGAACATGGCGTCCGTCTGTTTGACGAGATGGTAGTCGCTATCGGTGAGAATCCTGACAAACGGTACACCTTCAGCGTGGACGAAAGACTGGCCATGTTGCGTGAGGCTACCCAGCATTTACCCAATCTGCGGGTGGAGTGTTTCGAGAACCGCTTCCTGGTCGATTACGCGCGTGACCTGAATGCGGACTACATCATCCGTGGCATCCGTGAGGCCGCCGATTATGAGTTTGAGCGCAAAATGCGCTACGTCAACGCCGATCTGGCGCCGCATATCGACACCATTTTCCTGATGCCCCCGCGTGAGATTGCGGAGGTCAGCTCGACCATGGTCAAAGGTCTTGTCGGGCCGGCTGGCTGGGAAGACGTGGTGGGGCAATATGTGCCCGAACCGGTGTTCAAACGCTTGCTGGCCTTGTCAGGTCGGCAGCGCTAGCCAGGCTGTTGTCAGACAGCAACAACCGACCGGCGGTTACAGGGAAAACACTCCCGGCTGCCGGTTAATTTTTTGTGTCAAAGAACATGCAGCCCGATCGGCGGCATGACTAATGGATAGTGTGTTAGATGCCTGATATCGCCAGTTACAGCAATCGGCTCGCCAAGAATTTCAAGCGCCTCTCTAAATGGGCGCGGCGCGAAGACCTTACTTGCTTTCGTCTTTATGACCGCGACGTACCGGAGTTTCCGGTCATCGTGGACTGGTATGACGGCCATGTGCAGTTGCAGGAATACGATACCGGCTGGGTGCAGACCGAAGGCGCGCATGAAGAGTGGTTGTCGGATATCTGGTACGCCACGGCGGACGCCTTGGGGATTGATGAAGATCTGGTCGCCATCAAGACACGTGCGCGTCAGCGGGGCGTGACCCAATACGAGAAAAATGAAGCCGAAGGCGAGCAGTTTGTAGTGTCCGAGCGCGGCCTCAAGTTTCTGGTGAACCTGGATGCTTACCTGGATACGGGCCTTTTTCTGGATCACCGCAACACCCGCCAGCGCGTGCGCGAAGAAGCTGCCGGCAAGCGTGTACTTAATCTCTTCTGTTATACCGGCTCGTTCAGCGTGTACGCCGCTGCCGGCGGCGCCAAGGCCACCACATCGGTGGATCTGTCCAATACCTATCTGGACTGGACCGGTCGCAATATGGCACTCAACGGTTTTGAAGGCCCGCAGCACCGCCGCGTACGCGGGGACGTGTTGCAGTACCTGGAAGAAACCCTGGATGGTGGCTGGAAATACGATCTGATCATTCTGGACCCACCGTCATTTTCCAATTCCAAGAAAATGCAGGGCGTGCTGGATGTGCAGCGCGATCATCGCTGGATGGTGGAAAGCTGTCTGGATATGCTGCACCCCGGTGGTGTGCTGTATTTTTCCAACAACTTGCGCACCTTCAAGATGGACGATGCGCTCAAGCCGTTGTGCCAGGATATCAGCGAGCAATCGGTGCCGGAAGACTTCCGCAACAAGCGCATTCACCAGTGCTTCCGTTTTCAGAAATAACCCAAAAAGGCGTTTGAACAGGGTCAGCGGTGTGACTGGTGAGCCATATGGCATTGACCCTGATGCCGGCTCGGCTTACAGTCGCGCCATTGTGCCGTGTTGATGTGTTGCCGTGAAAAAAGCGTTATTTATCTGCCTCTTAGCTGTTTCCGGTCTGGCCCTTGCGGGAGCCCAGAAGGAAGAAGCGTTGTCTACGTCCGTACAATCGGCCATGGCGCGCTCGGTCGGTGATGGTATCCAGCCGCGTCTGGTGTTCGATAGCAAGGCCGAGGGTGATGCCTGGCTCAATGAAATGTCGGCCCGGCTGGTCAAGAAGGTGCCGGACGAATTCATGCGCCGCAAGCTGTTGACCGCCGTGCAGTATGAAGCCACCCGCGCCGGGCTGGACCCGCAAATGGTGTTGGGTCTGATCAATGTGGAAAGCGGTTTTAACCGCTATGCCCTCTCCAGCGTGGGTGCACGCGGCCTGATGCAGGTGATGCCGTTCTGGGTGCGCCAGATTGGTTCGGCAGACCAGAATCTGTTTGATATGAACACCAACCTGCGCTACGGCTGCACCATCTTGCGGTATTACCTGGATGTAGAGAACGGCGATCTGTTCCGCGCACTGGGCCGATACAACGGCAGCCTGGGCCGGCCGGAATATCCCAATATGGTGTATGGCTCCTGGAAGAACCTGTTTGCCTGGAAAGACATTGGCGGCAATATCGCCAGCAAATAGCGTGTCTGGTTTTCCAGCCAACAAAAAACCCGGCGATGACCGGGTTTTTTGTTGGTTACTGCATGACCGTGCACTTAGTGCGGCAACTCATCGGGCTTGAGCAAACGCAGATAGCCGCCAGAAAGATCAACCAGGCCATCGTCTACCCATACGTTCAGTTGCTTGTTGACCGACTCCCGGCTGGAACCGACCAGATTGGCGATTTCCTGCTGGGTGAGTTTCAGATCAATCAGCACCCCACGATCGGTCTGGTCGCCATGCTGCTCGCCCAACTGGCGCAGCATTTTGCCCAAACGTTGCGGCAGGTTCAGGAACAGGGTGTCTTGCAACAAATCATCGGCAGAGCGCAGGCGCTGGCACAACGCGGCAATCAGCTGGCGCATGACCTTGGGATGGGACTCCAGGTATTCCATCACCGATTCGCGGCGCAACACCAGCAGTTCGCACGGTTCCAGTGACTCAACACCGGCCGAGCGCAAACCGCCATCCAGCATGGCCAGTTCACCAAACACTTCACCGGCTTCCAGCAGGCTCAGTGTCGCCTCACGGCCGTCGTCTGTGCTGCGCACAACCTTGAGACGGCCGTGCAGCACGGCATACATTTCATCGCCGGTCGTACCTTGCGAAATCACGGTTTGCTTGGCGCGGATGGTGCGCAATTCCGCATGCTGCGCCAGGCCTTCCAGCTCTTCGGGCGTCAGCTCGCAAAACAGGCTGCTGCCGGACAGGAGTTTTGCTTTATCCATATGAATTCAGGCGGGTTTTGTTGGAACGCGCTCATTGTGCACCAACACCGCGCTGCTGTCGCTCATCTTGGGTGTCGTGCCATTGTCATTATTGACGGCCAGGGTGTGACTTAATCGGCCACGGTGACGATCACCGGCGTGTGATCAGACGGGCGCTCTACCCGGCGCGGGTCTTTGTCAATGACGCAGGCGCTCACCAGATCTTTGAGGGGTTGAGAGACCAGCAGATGATCAATGCGCAAACCGGCGTTGCGCTTGAAGCCGTACATGCGGTAATCCCACCAGCTGAAGGATTTTTCCGGCTGCTCAAACAGACGGAACGAGTCGGTCAGGCCCAGGGCCAGCAACTGCCGGAACGCGGAACGCTCCGGGCCGGACACCAGCACCTGGCCTTCCCACTTGGCCGGGTCGTGCACGTCGCGGTCTTCCGGCGCGATATTGTAGTCACCCGCCAGGATGAGTTTGGGATACGTGGCCAGTTCAGTACGCAGCCAGTCGGTAAACGCCTTGAGCCAGGACAGCTTGTAGACGTACTTGTCCGAGTCCAGGCTCTGCCCGTTGGGGATATAGGCACAGATAAAGCGCACGCCGTTGACCGTGGCGGCAATCACGCGCTTTTGTTCATCGGCAAAGCCCGGAATATTGACGCTGACGTCCGTGAGCGGTGCCCGCGCAATAATGGCGACGCCGTTATAGGTTTTCTGGCCGGCAAACACCACGTGAAAACCGGCGGCTTCAATTTCGGCCAGGGGGAAGGCGCTGTCTTCCAGCTTGGTTTCCTGGATGGCCAGCGCGGTAATGCCAGGATTGGCGGCGAGCCATTCGAGTACCTGCGGCAGGCGGATTTTCAGGCTGTTCACATTCCAGGTGACAAATTGCATGGCCAGGGGTCCACAAAAACAAAGCGCCGTAATCACGGCGCATTAGTTGAAATCAGAAGGGTGCGCGCGTCAGCGGGCAAATCAGTGCGCTGGCGGTACGACATGATAACCGGCCTTGTCCAGAACGGCTTGCCAGAGTGTCAGGTCCCACCCTTTATAGACGTCTGTGCCCACGGCCAGCACCGGCAGCGGGCTGTTGGTATCGTTGGTGGTTTTATAAAAGGTCAGCACTTCTTGCTGCGAATTGGTAATGGAGTGCAGCTCGTACGGTACTTTGTTGCTGTCCAGTAACTCCCGCGCGGAAACGCAAGGCGGGCAGTTATCCACCACAAACAGCCGAATGCCCGATTTGGCCGCGGCCGCCGCGCTGGCGCTGCGACCATCGGTCACATTGGCCTTGATGGCGCGCTGGGTGTTCTGCGGAAAGATGGGACGGTCACTGTAATGCAGATTGCCAGCGTCATCACGCCATTGGTAAACCGCTGCCGCTTGCGCGGCCAGACAACTTGCTGCGAAACAGACCAAAGCCAGTGCGGAAATACTGTTTTTCATAGCCGCAATTATGCCTTATGCAGACGGCATCGGTCAGGGGTAAAACTACGCATTCAGCGGCGCTGAATGGCGAATATCACCTTGTTTTTGTTGACGTTTAGTGTCAGTAACCAGTCGCTGCGTGCCTGGGTGCAAAAGGGCAACGCAGTGCGGGTTTGCCATTGACCGGCCGGTCCCGGCGCAAAATGAAAACGGTTAGGTCCCATATCCATACCGGCCATTTGCCAACTGGCCGTGGCAGAGGTCAGTGGCGTGCCAAAGAGCATCAAGCTAAAGGGGCGGGCCGGCGTAATGGGCTGATCGCTCTGGATACGATAAGCGTGGTCGTCCAGCGTGAAATTGCAGCCAAGGGCAAGATCTGCACAGGCCAGCGGGACTGGCGCAGTAGCCGGCCGGGTTGGCAACCAGCCTTGATTCCAGGCCACGTAAAACGCGGTCGCCAGCACGGCAAAGCTGCCGCTCAAGAGACCGCGCCAGTTCATTGCCACGCTCCGGAGAGCAAGGCCACGCCATGCGCACCATGGGTCTGCGCTTGCGCCACGTCAGCCGGGCTGAGCCCGCCGATCGCGTAGAGCGGAAATGGCCAGCCCTGGCCGGTTAACGCGGCAAAGCTGGTCCAACCCAGCGGTGCTGCCCCTGGATGGCTGGTGGTTTCCTTGACGTGCCCGGCGATGGCGTAATCCACGCCGATACGCTGGGCCTGAGCCAGCTCAGTGGCGTTGTGAACCGAAGCCCCGACCCAGTCAAGCCCGCGCGGACGCGCGTTCAGCGTGGCGGCGGTGCGGGCAGACAAATGAACGCCATCTGCGCCCAGTTCGCGGGCCAGGTCGATCTGATCATGCAGGAACACCTGCGCATGGTGGGCGCGCACCCGCTGGAGTACCTCACGCGCTAGTGCTGCATAGGCGGTGCCGTCCAGTTGTGGCTCGCGCAGGATCAGCCAGCGCAAGCCGTTTGCCAGTGCCTGCTCAAGCCGCGCCAGCCAGGTCTCAGGGCCCAGCAGCGCGACCGCGGAAAGCGCCAGCGTAGCCGGTAATTGCAGGCCGCGCATGATGGGGCCGTTGGCGGGCAGGATGGGCGAAACGGTCAGTGCTCGATTGGCCTGCCAGGCAAATTGCTGGCCTTCACGGGACTGGATGTCGCCTTGCCACGCGGTGACGCAAAAGAAATGCAGCCGCACTGTGGCATGCGGATAAGTGAAGGTCTGGGTCAGCCAGGGATGCGCTGCCGTGACCGTAATGCCCATTTCTTCAAATAGCTCGCGCGCCAGTGCGGCAAGAGCGGTTTCGCCGGCTTCCAGCTTGCCGCCAGGAAACTCCCAGAACCCGGCAAACGGTTTACCCGCCGGACGGCTGCCCAACAAGAACTGGCCGTCCGGTTTCACCAGAATGCCCACTGCCACATCTACAATACGTACGGGATTGCTCATGATGAGACCCCGCTGACGACGTGCATGTAGGCAAGCCCGAATAAAACATCTAAGATCATCTTTGCTTTTGCCATTAGTAAGTATTGGCCCAACCGTACAGAACCGGCGCTCATCGTGTCACAGCAAATCACTGAAATCCAGCCCGTTACCGTGGCTCAAAGCTGGCGTTTGATCAGTACACTGGCCCGCTCTCCGGGCACCGTGTGCAGCATTGTCGCTGCCGCGCCAGAGCGCGTGGTGGGTGAACATGCCTGGGGTTTGTCCGTGCAGGTGCTGATTGTGCAGGAAGATGGCTGGTATCTGTTGCGCAATGCGGCACCGGTGGCCTTGCAAGAGCTGGTGGAAGGCTTGCGCCAAAGTGGCCGGCCGGCCTTTTTTGTGACCGGCAAGGTGCGACCACTGGCAGAAGATTCTATGGAGGATGCCGCGCGGCACCTCATCCATGTGCCGCCCAGGCTGATGTCGGAGACGACACTGCAGCAGTTCTACAAGTTGTTCACACCCTGCATGGGTGAGACAGTCCGTTTTGTAGAACCGCTGCTGCTGCCTGCCCTGTAGCGTTGGCCGCTGGGGCCGCTTAGTGGCTACCGGCCCAGTCCCGCGCAAATTGCCAGGCGATCCGGCCACTGCGTGCGCCCCGACCCAGTGCCCAGTTCAGGGCATCATGCTCCACGGCGTCGGTCCATTCGGTTTGACCAAACTGCGCCAGCCAGTGTCGGGCGGCGTTCAGGTATTCCTCCTGGCTGAAACCGTAGAACGACAGCCACAGACCAAAACGCTCTGACAGGGCGATTTTTTCTTCAATGGCTTCGGCAAAGTGGATTTCATCCCCCACGTGGCGGGTCTGTTCATTTTCGCTGAAGTATTCCGGCACCAGGTGGCGGCGGTTGGAGGTTGCGTAGATCAGGACGTTGGCACTGGGCGCGGCGATGGAACCATCCAGCGCGGTCTTGAGTGCTTGATAACCATAGTCGCCTTCTTCAAACGACAGATCGTCGCAGAACACCAGGTAGTTTTCAGCGCGGTCTGCAATCAGCGCAACGATATCGGGCAGATCGGTCAGATGGGCCTTGTCGACCTCAATCAGCCGTAAACCGGTATCCCGAAACTCATTCCACGCCGCTTTGACGAGGGAAGACTTGCCGCAGCCGCGTGAACCGGTCAGCAAAACATTGTTGGCCAGCTTGCCGGCCACAAACTGGCGCGTATTTTCAACCAGGCGCTGCTTTTGCAGGTCAATGTTCTGCAGATCATCCAGGCTGACCTTATGCACATGCTTGATGGCTTGCAGGTAGCGATGACCATTTTGTACGCGCCAGCGGTACGCCACGGCAGACCAGTCTGTGGTCGGCGGGGCGGGCGGCAAGGCGGCTTCAAGCCGGTTGATCAGTGTTTCAAGCTGGTGCGTGAGTTTTTCGAAATGCGGGTCCAGTGGGTGGGCCATGTGGGGTGCTCTTGACAAAGGACAATGGAAAATCCGGCTGGGCAATAGCGTACACGCTCGTACCGGGCGGTTCGACCCCAACCATTATTTCAAATGGAATCATTTGCGCAAGGGGCTGTTCTTGCAGCAGAAATCGTGCGCGCAAGCTGCAACAGGTGGGCTGCAACCGGCGCAAGTCAGGCGGTGGATACACGCCTGGGATGAATGATGCCCGTGTGGGGCGATCCGGGGGCTTGCGGAACAAGTACTTTACACCGGTCCGCATCGTCCGCTACATTTGATCGTCATAAATTTTTTCGGAGACTGCCGTGAACGCAATCGGGTTGGTCCACCTTTCATTTGCCAGTCAGCGCTATGCTGAGGCAGATGCACGCGTGGCTGCCGCGTTTGCCGTGGTCTCCAATAAATCCAAAAAACAGATGCGCCGCTGACGGGCCGTCTGTCCCGTCGGGCGCTACCGACGGGACTGCCAGCATCAACTTGCCTGAAACACTGATTTGCAGACCGCCGGGACCGCCTCCAGGGACCCGCTTTGCACACCGTGTTTGAACCCAGAGAGGCAATGATGACTGTATCTACCGTAATCGCTCCACCTTCCCCGCAAACCGAAGCGCAACCCCGCCGTGTCGACCCGCGTCGGGTGTTCACCGGTATCTGGGTGCCGTTGGTGACACCGTTCCGTGATGGCGCGCTGGATGTCCCGGCGCTGGAAAAGCTGGTCCAGATGCTGTTGCGTCAGGGTGTGGATGGCTTTGTGGTGTGTGGCACCACCGGTGAGGCCGCGACCCAAAGCGAATCCGAACAACTCACCCAACTGCGTATTGTGCGGGCGCTGGCCGGCCATGTGCCGGTGATCATGGGGGCCAGTGGTGCGGATACCTACAGTATGTGCCGCTGGATCGAGCGCATCGAGGCCAACGGGGCCAGCGGGCTCTTGATCAGCCCGCCGCTGTACGTGCGGCCATCCCAGGCGGGTATCCGCCAGCACTATGAGGCGCTGGCGGCAACGACCAGCCTGCCGATTGTGCTCTACAACATTCCGTACCGGACCGGCGTCAATATGGAGGTCGAGACCGTCAAGGCGCTGGCGGCCAATCCGCAATTTGTGGCGATCAAGGAAAGCGGCGGCGGCAATCTGGCGCAACTGACGGCGTTGATTGAAGAAACACCGCTCCGGGTGTTGAGTGGCGAGGACCATCTGCTGTTCATTACGGCATGCCTTGGCGGTCACGGCGGCATTGCCGCAGCGGCGCATATCCGGCCAGACCTGTACCGCCGCATGCTGGCGTATGTGGCGGCGGGGGATTTGCCGGCAGCACGGCAACTGGCCAGCGCACTCTCGCCACTGATCAAGCTCTTGTTCAGCGAACCCAACCCTGGCCCGCTCAAGGCCGCGCTGGAAATCATGGGCGTGCTGCGCAATGAGTTGCGCTTGCCCATGACTCCCGTGTCTGCGCAGTTGTACCGGCAGCTTGAGACAAGCCTGCCGGCCATTCTGGGCTTGTGAGCTAGAGCAACGCGGGTGCCGGGATATCTTCCAGCACGCCGGTTTCGCGCACGTATTGCTGCCAGGCACCGAGCAATCCGGTGAGAATGTCCGGCCGGGCCTCGGCCTGATCGTGGATTTCACCGGGGTCTTGTGAGAGGTCATACAACTGCCAGCGGGACGGGCCGGCCGGTTCCGGAATGAACACGGCTTTCCAGTCGCCCTGGCGGATGGCCTTGCGCCCGAACAACTCCCAGCCGGTGACATGATCTTGCGGATGCGTGCGGTCGGTGGTGGCGTGCAACCAGGGCAACAGCGAGCGGCCCCGTACCGGCAAGACCTCCCGTGCGCGAAAACGTGGCGCGGGGTGGGTGATTCCAGCCAGCTCCAGCAGGGTAGGGGCGATATCCATCACCGTGGCAAAGTCACGGCTGATGGCCCGCTGGCGGGCGAGCTTGCCGTAATGCAGCAGCGCGGGCACGCGTATGCCGCCTTCGGTGGTGAAGGCCTTGTACAGCCGGGCGGGGGCCGTGCCGGCTTGCGCCCAGCGCGGCCCGTACCAGACATACGAATTGCCACGCCCCAGGTTGGCCAGACTGTTGTCGTAATGGGTGTCGATGACTTGCTGCAGGTTGGGGCCAAATGCCGGTAGCGCCTCCAGCAGGGCGCCTTCTGCGCCATTGTCGGACAGGAACAGGATCACGGTGTTATCAAACTGGCCGCTGGTTTTCAGTTGCTCGATCACCCGGCCGATATTCCAGTCCATCCGTTCGACCATGGCGGCATAGACGGCCATGGTGCGGGCAGAAAAGGCTTTCTGTTCGTCACTGAGTGCAGACCACTCGGTATTGGTGGCGATGACTGGATGGGCCTCTACATCCGCGTCAATCAAGCCCAAGTCTTTCAGGCGCGCCAGTCGTTCCAGCCGCAGGGCATCCGGCCCGGCGTGATACCGATGCGCGTATCTGGCGATTAATTCATCCGGTGCTTGTAACGGCCAGTGCGGCGCAGAAAAGGGCAGATAGGCAAAGAAGGGTTTGCCCGCCGGTGCCTCCGCCAGATAACCCAGCAGACGATCGGTGAAGTAGTCGCTGGAGTAATAGTCATCCGGCAGTTCCTTCACATATTCGCCATCTTCGGCGTACAGGCCACGCGTCCCTTTCAGCAAGCGCGGTACCTGATCCGGGGCGATATCCGCCTCAAAGCCATAGTGATTGGCGGCCCCGGGCAGCAAGGCAAACGAGCGGTCAAAGCCACGCGCATGCGGGCTGCGTTCTGGCGTCAGGCCCAGATGCCATTTGCCGGACATGATGGTGTAGTAGCCGGCGTCTTGCAGGATTTCCGGCAGCGCCGCCACCTGGTCATTCAGATAGCCCTCATAGCCGGGTTTGCCTGCGTGGGCGGGGGTGAGGATTTCGGCAAAGGTGCCCAGGCCCGCCAGATGGTGATCCGTCCCGGACAGCAACATGGCGCGGGTCGGCGAGCAGGCAGAGGCAGTATGAAAGTCGGTAAACCGCAAGCCGGCGTAGGCCAGTTCATCCAGGTGTGGCGTCGAGATTTCACTGCCAAACGCACCGATATCGGAAAAGCCCAGGTCGTCGGCAAGAATGACCAGAAAGTTGGGTTGCGCAGTCATGATTTATCCGTGGCAAGAGATGGGGCCGCGTATCACAAATCGCGCGCCTGCCAGCAGGATAAATATAACAAATAGAAATTTAAACTAATTTCAATATAATATTTGTTGATATAAAAACAATCGGCACGGCAGCACAAGTCCATGCATATAACAAAACGGCCCGGACAATGCCGGGCCGTTTCAGGATCAGAACGTGCCAATCCATCTTAGCTGCGGTAATCCGCGTTGATCTTCACATAGTCGTAACTGAAGTCGCAGGTCCAGATGGTGGCATTTTCCTCGCCACGGCCCAGCTTCACGGTGATGGTGATCTCGGCTTCTTTCATCACGCGCTGGCCTTGTTCTTCGGTATAGCTGGCGGCGCGGCCACCCTCTTTGGCAACCAGCACATCGCCCAGCCAGACTTCCAGCTTGTCTACATCCAGATCCGGCACGGCCGAGTAGCCAATCGCGCACAGAATACGGCCCAGGTTGGGGTCGCTGGCAAAGAAGGCGGTTTTGATCAAGGGCGAGCGGCCAATGGCGTAGCCGACGGCTTTACATTCCTCGCGTGAGGTGCCGCCTTCCACGTTAATGGTCATGAATTTGGTCGCGCCTTCACCGTCGCGGATGATGGCTTTGGCCAGCGTTTGCGCGACATCCAGCACGGCGTCACGCAGGGTGGCGAATTCGGCGCTGGCTTCATCGGTGATTTCTGCCGTGCCGGCCTTGCCGGTGGCGATCAGGATGTAACTGTCGTTGGTCGAGGTGTCGCCATCGACAGTAATGCTGTTGAACGAGCGGTCTGCGGTAAAAGACACCAGCTTTTGCAGCAGTGCTTGCGACACGGCAGCGTCCGTCGCCACATAGCCCAGCATGGTCGCCATATTGGGGTGGATCATGCCGGCGCCCTTGCTGATGCCGGTCACCGTGACGGTTTTACCGCCAATCTGCACCTGGCGGCTCGCCGCCTTGGGCGCGACGTCAGTGGTCATGATGGCTTGTGCCGCTTGTGCCCAGTTGGCCGGGGCCAGATCAGCCTGCGCAGCGGGCAGGGCGCCAATGATCTTCTCGTGTGGCAGCGGCTCCAGAATCACGCCGGTGGAGAACGGCAGCACTTGCTCCGGTGCAATATCCATCTGCCCGGCCAGGGCTACGCAAACCGCCCTGGCGCGCTCCAGACCGCTCACGCCGGTGCCGGCATTGGCGTTGCCGGTGTTGACCACCAGCGCACGGATATCGCCACCCGCAGCCAGATGTTCGCGGCACAGGCGCACGGGCGCGGCGCAAAACTTGTTCAGCGTGAATACGCCGGCGGCGCGGCTACCCTGGGCCAATCGCATCACCAATACGTCCTTGCGGCCCGGTGTTTTGACACCAGCAGAAGCAATACCCAGTTCAACCCCGGCAACGGGGTGCAGGCTGGACGGATCGAGTGCAGGCAGATTGACCGGCATGGCGCTTATCCTTTGAGAAAAATGATGATCAACAAGAACCCGCAAGCATACCGGATTCACGTGACAATCGGCATCACTCTGCACACGCAAAAATGCCCGGCGGAACCGGGCATTCTCAAAACGGGGGGCGTCGGCGCTCAGTGCTGGGCAGCAAGGCCAGGTGTAGCGGCATGCATGATGGAGGCCATGGTGCGCTCAAGGTCGATGATTTCTACCGGGGTGTTGCTGGTGGACTCTGTGCTGGCGGCCCAGGAATGCGGTAACCAGTGGGAGCACGCATCGGCGGTGACCACCACGCGGTCGGCCCGCATGATGCCATTAAGGGTATAAACGCAGCTTTTTTCGACCGCCAGAATGGTGCGATCAGGGAAGTAATCAATGCGCTGGGACAACCAGCATTTGAGGGTACGCAGTGCCGCGCCCAGATCAATTTGTTCTGCATCGCTGGCGGGCGGAAAACCAGGCAACGGGCTGCTGGCCAGACGCGCAACGCCAGACAGGCAATCACGCAGTACGCGCGCTTCCAGTTCGTCACGCTGCAGCAAGGAGACGCTGGCCGCTTCATGCAGGGCACCGGGTACCCGTTGCCAGCGTTCGCGGGCGGGGCGATCCAGCGGCAACAATTGTGGTGGCAGTCCGTGTTGCAGGATGAGCCCGGCTTCTGCCGGCGCGCGATCATCAGCGCCGCTTTCCAGCAGCGCCACGCTCAGGCCTCGCTGGTGGGCAACCCACGCGCGGGAAAGCCCGGCAAGGCCACTGCCAACGATCACGATATCCCAGGCTTGTTCACGCATATCCCATCCTTGAGGGACTTCTACATCATTGTTGCAATTGAGATTTCTTTGGGGTTGAGGGGCGTGGTATTTCACACGACCGTTCAGTCTGGAGCGCAGCATAACGGCTATTGCATACCGTGGCACTGCGCTTCGTCAGCTTAACTTGTAAGTTTATCGGCTTTATTAAGCAAATTGGAAATTGCTTATACAGACGGTAGCAACAAGAGCTTGCGCAAGGGGGTCGGGATGCCGGCTGCGAGTGCTTCCTGGCGGGTAAACCAGCGGGTTTGATCCGATCTCAGGCTACCCGCGCCGATCACCCGTGCCGGTTGCGGGGTAATGGTCAGCCGGAAATGCGTGAAAACGTGGACCAGCTCTGGCAGCGCGGGTTCCAGTGCAATGGCAAGGCCAAAGCGGGCGGCAAAATCGGCTTCGGCTTCCAGCGTGGAAGACGTCTCTGGCAGTGCCCACAAGCCACCCCAGATGCCGGTGGGCGGGCGTTGCTCCAGCAAGATGCGCTCACCGTCCTGCACCATCAGCATGACGGTCTGGCGTTCCGGGATTTTTTTCTTTGGCTTGGGCGCGGGCAGTTCCAGTTGCCGGCCTTCCCGCCGCGCCACGCAGTCGTCCATCATCGGGCAGGTCAGACAGGCGGGCTTTTTGGGCATGCAGACCGTTGCGCCCAGGTCCATGATGGCCTGGGTGTAGGCGGGTATGTCTGCACTGGCAGGCAACAAGGATTGCGCCAGATCCCACATGCGGTTCTCGATGGCCTTGCTGGCGATATTGCCGTCGATGCCGGCCCAGCGGGCCAGCACGCGTTTGACGTTGCCATCCAGAATGGCTGCGCGCGTGTTGAAACTGAATGCGGCGATAGCCGCCGCGGTAGAGCGCCCCACGCCGGGCAGGGTGGCAATTTCGTCCGGCGTTTGTGGAAATACGCCGCCAAACTCGCTCATCACTTTTTTGGCGGCCGCATGCAGATTGCGGGCGCGGGTGTAGTAACCCAGACCGGCCCACAAAGCCATCACGTCGTCGTGCGGCGCAGCAGCCAGATCGGCCACTGTGGGGCAACGGGCCAGGAACCGTGCGTAATAGGGGATGACCGTAGTGACCTGCGTTTGCTGCAACATGATCTCTGACAGCCAGACCCGATAGGGGTCGCTGACTTGCCAAGGCAGATCATGACGACCATGGCTGGCGTGCCAGGCAAGCAGGCGTTCGGCAAACGGAGCGGTCACGGTGGTGTTTACTTCTTTTTGGGGGGCGTGGGTTTGGCTGGCGTGGGCGCAGAGGCGGCTTTGCTCTTGTTCTGTTTTTGCGCGGCTTTGGCGGCTGCGGCCTTGGCTGCTGCCGCTTTTTCTGCGGCGGCTTTTTGCCGGGCAATGAACTGTTCTTTCACGCTGGCATAGTCCACGTGATAGTCCGGCGATGCCAGTGGGCCCGATAGCGTGATCGGCAGGGTCAGACCAGCCAGACTGGCCAGCTCCGGCAGGCGGGAACTGGTTGATGCCAGCATCTGATAATCGATATAACCCTGGCCCAGGTTAATGGCGCCGCCGCCGGTGAGCTTGACCACGCCGGTGCCGACCGCAAGATCATTGTTACGCGCCACACCGTCCTTGATCTGCAGGCTGGCTTGCAACTGGGTGAAGCGGGTGCGTGCATCCTGGTCGGATGGCTGGGTGACTTCGCTGCCCAGCAGGGCCAGTTGTTTGCTGGTATTGCGCAACAGGGCTTCCACGTCGATGCCGCGAATCGCCCCTTCTTTCAATTGCAGATGCGCGCTGCCGTTGGTGGTGCGGCGCAAGTCTTCCAGCGAGGTGCCAGTGGCAGAGATATCCAGATCGACCTGACCGCGCCCTTCAAAGCGGCTGGTATCCAGCACGTCGACCAGCAAGGTATTGATATTGGTATCCGTCAGCCGCTGACGGGCCCGGAAAACCGGCATATCACCGGTGGTGTCGATCTGCATGCTGCCCTTGAGCTGACCTTCGTAGAGTGTGGCCTCCAGCGGGTCCATGGTCAGTTTGCGATCGCGCGCGGTGAAGTTCATGGCAATGTCATCGACATGCAGGTTTTTCACCACCAGTTCACCAATGCGTACTTGCCCTTGTGCGCGGGCGTGGCGCAACCAGGTGAAGTCAATGTCCTTGCTCTGGTCGACCTGGCGTGCGCCTTCGCTCACCACCGGCAGATACGGCGTCAGGTCAAGCCGGCTGATATTGAAGTCAAACTGGTATTCCGGCTGCACAAAATCGTTCACACCCAGGCTCATCGACACCGGTTCGTGATCCAGTTGACCGTTGCTGGCCAGGTGCAGGAACTCAGAACGCAAATCCAGCGTGCTGTTGCCGGTGAGCTCCAGCCCGATTTCACCGCGCGGCAGCGCAGTATTGCTATACGTGCCAGTGAGTTTGTAGGCAGGCAGGGAAAAACGCGTACCGCCCTGCATTTCCAGTGGGCTGACAAACTGCGCCGAGAATTTCTGGCCCGGGCTATCGAGCGACACATCAATGCTGGCGTTATCTGCGCGCAGCAAACCGCCCTGAACGCCTGCCAGTCGCGGCACTTTCATGCTGGCAGACAGCCTGTTGCCGGGGCTTTTCATGTCCACCTGGAGTTTGAGTTTATCCAGCGACAGCACATTGCGGGCCACGCCGATTTCCGGCAGATCCAGTTCGCCCGTCCAGTGTTGGTCCGCCCGTTTGCCAGACGCAGACACGTGCAGATCACCGCCATTCAGTCGCAACGGTTGCCAGCCGTACACCAGGTTACCGGTCACGCTGACTTCGGCATCAGATACTTTCAGTGCGGGGGAGCTGTCACCCTGCTGTGCCAGATTGAGCTTGAGATCGGCCACCAGCAAGCGCCGTTCTTGCGCGTGGTAGCGCATGGCGGCCCCCCCCTTGACGCGTCCGCGCCATTGCACAGCAGCGGGCGGGCCCACCTGTAATTCGCCCTCTAGCGCCAGTTCGCCGTTTTTGGGGTCACCCAGCTTGTCCATATTCCATTGCAGGCGCGCCAGGCGGAAGTACTCATTCAGACCATTGTCGCGATAAACCAGGTCACCATCGTTGAACGCGACCCGGTCAATATCAAAGTTGATGCGCGCACCGGCTTCCCGCTTTTGCAGCAGGTCGTCAAAGTTGTAGGTACCGTCGGGCTGGCGCTCGATATGCACTTGCGGGTGATCCAGGTCCAGCCGGTGGACCACCACTGAACGGGAGCGTAGCAGTGGCCATACCGAGAATTCCACCCGCACATGGTCAGCCTGGGCAAAAATGCGTTCGGGATGATTGGGCTCGCTGAGCGTGACCTTGTCCAGCAACAGCGCCGGGCGGGGCAAGATCACAAGACGCGTGCGTCCCTGCACGCTGAGCGCACGCTGATTGTCATGCGACATCTGCGTGGCCAGCGCGGCCTGGGCGAAGTCTGCCTGGAGAAACCACGGCACAATGCCGACCGTGGCGATCAGAGCCACAATCAACAATAAGACTAGCCGGAAAGGGAGGGAGTGGCGCAGGTCCATCTGGAGCGATGCTGGTTTTTGTGTAAGTATGAGTTGCCGATGGTCTTGGGATTATCCCTAAGGGGGCGGGATTAAGCAAAGAGCACGTGCTCTATGGATGGGTTCCGCTGTGCTGACGTTCACATAACTCGCTCAAATAACAATTTTGTCTGGAGTTGCAATGCCGTTTCGTACCGAAATCAAGGTTCGCGGGTATCACCTTGACCTGTATGGCCACGTGAACAACGCGCGCTACCTTGAGTTTCTGGAAGAAGCCCGCTGGGGCATGATGGAGTCTCACGGCGATCTGGAATGGTTTATGCAACGTCAGTATGCACTGGTCGTCAGCCGCATTGATATCCGCTACAAGCGGCCTGCCACCATGGGTGACCTGTTGGTGGTGGAAACCCGCTCCGGCGCCATGGGCGAGCGCCATGTCATTGTGGAGCAGCGTATTGTGCGGGCCGACAACGGCAAGGTGGTAGCCGAAGCCGATGTCACCGTCGCGGTGATCCACGCCGACGTGCAAGGTGCGTTGCCCATGCAGGGCGACATTGCCGAACGCTTCCAGTTGCTGGCAGGGGAATAACGCCATGCGCCGCGTAATCGGGATCGTGCTGGCACTGGCCATGTTGATGCTGGCCGGCTGCAGTGGTTTGCCCATGAGCTGGGAAAAGCCGCGTATTTCGCTGGCCGGCTTCACGCTCAAGGACGCGACGTTCTTTCAACAGCGCTTTGTATTGGCGCTGACTGTGCAAAACCCCAACAATATCTCTGTCGCTGTGTCGGGTCTGGATGCGCGTTTGTCGGTTAACGGCATCGAGATGGCGCAGGGCGTCTCTAACGAGCAAATGACGATTCCGGCACTGGGTGAAGTTACGCTGCATATCGAGGTGGTCAGCAATATTGCCCAACTGGTCAAGCAATTGCGCGCGCTCAAGAGCGATGAAGCCCCCACCTACAAACTGACCGGGCGGATTTATCTGCCGGTTAAACCAGATGGCATTGCCTTCAGTAAATCTGGCGACATGCCCCCGCGGGATGACTGGTTGCCCAAAAACCTGCGTTTCTGAGCTCAGGCCCGGCCCGCAACCCGCACCCAATAAAAAAACCGGAGACCTGTGCTCCGGTTTTTTTATTGGGCGTAAATGCGGTCTTGTGTAAAGACAAGGCGTGCGCTGCGGTATAATCGACTGTTTTGTCAGGCAGTTCCTGGATACCCCATGCCGCAAGCCCGGATTGAATCACTGGACCACGAAGGTCACGGCGTTGCCCGCGTTGAGGGCAAAACCATTTTTGTCGACGGCGCACTGCCGTTCGAAACCGTTACCTACAATACCTACCGCAAAAAGCCCAATTTCGAGAATGCGCAGGCCATGCAAATTCACACCGAAAGCTTTATGCGGACCAAGCCCAAATGCCCGCATTTTGGGGTTTGCGGTGGCTGCTCCTTGCAGCATATGGAGTTCACCGCCCAGGTGGCCGCCAAACAACGCGTGCTGGAAGATAATCTGGAACGCATCGGCACGGTGAAGCCGGAAACCCTGCTGCCGGCCATTTACGGCCCGCAATGGGGCTACCGCCACCGCGCGCGGCTCTCCGTGCGTGACGTCGCCAAAAAGGGCGGTGTGCTGGTCGGTTTTCATGAAAAGCGGTCGTCCTTCATTGCGGACATGACTGAATGTCATGTGCTGCCCAAGTTCCTCTCGGACCAACTGGTGCCGATGCGTGAACTGGTCGGCAAGCTTTCTATTTACAACCGCATGCCGCAGATCGAAATCGCCGCTGGCGAGCACGTCACCGTGCTGGTGTTCCGCAATATGGACGCCATCACCGAGGCCGATGAAGCGCACTTCAAAGCCTATGCCGATCAGTGGAATGTCCAGATCTGGCTGCAACCCAAAGGCCCGGATACCGCCTACCCGCTCTACCCCAAAGACGCGCCGGCGCTGACGTATGAATTGCCTGAATACGGCATCACCATGCCGTTCAAGCCCACCGAATTCACCCAGGTGAATCACGCCGTAAACCGTGTGATGGTTGACCGCGCCATGCGTCTGCTGGACCCGCAACCGGGTGAAGTCATTGCCGATATGTTCTGTGGGCTGGGCAATTTCACGCTGCCCATCGCCCGCCGTGGCGCCAAAGTGCTGGGCATGGAAGGCCTGCAGCAACTGGTTGACCGTGCCTTTGAAGGCGCGCGTTTCAACCAGCTGGAACACCTGACCGATTTCAAGGTGGCCAACCTGTTTGAAATGACCGAAGAGTGGCTGGATAAACTAGGCCACTTCGACAAGATGCTGATCGACCCGCCACGTGACGGCGCGATGGAACTGGTCAAATCCATCAGCGCCGAACACGGCCCCAAGCGCATTGTGTACGTATCCTGTAGCCCCTCCACCCTGGCGCGCGATGCCAACGTGCTGGTGAATGTGAAGGGCTACAAGCTCAGGTCCGCGGGCGTGGTGAACATGTTCCCGCACACCGGGCATGTAGAATCGATGGCGTTGTTTGAGAAGGATTGATCGCGCACCGCTAATAAAAAAACCGGCTCAGGCCGGTTTTTTTATTAGGGCGCCTGAACGCTCATACATACGTATCTATCGCCCGTCCGATGGTGCTGATGCCGCTGCCCACAGCAGAGACACCACTACCAATCGCAGAAACCGCCGTCCCGACCACCGACGCGGCGGCACCCACCGTCTCTGCCACCGCGCGCACGGGCAGCGAGCCGACGCTGGTCACAAGACTGGGCGCATAGGCGACAAGGGCGCTGGAAACAATAGAGTTCATGGGCGAGTCCGCTGGCGGCTTTCTTTGGAAATAGGCAGCACTGATGCTTTTAATGTAACAGCTCAGTAGCGTATTGACAGCTTTGTATCGACATTAATACTTATGCTGTTGCGATATTCTTGCACATTTGCCAGGCGTTTTACATGCTGCCCAGCTTGTTCATCAAACCGGCCAGCGTGGCACGGCCTTCGGTTTTGGTGACCTGGTTTTGTCCTTTGTCCGGCGCAAGGCGACCAATCACGCGGATTTCATCCGGCGGTAGTTCCCGCAAGAAGCGGGACGGTTCCACAATTTGCCACTCGCCCGCACGGCGGCGTTTGCCGCAATAGCTGATGGTCAGCGAGCGCTGCGCGCGGGTGATGCCCACGTACATCAGCCGGCGTTCTTCTTCCACCATGCCGCTTTCGATGGAGTTGGCGTGCGGCAGGATGTCTTCCTCGCAGCCAATCAAGAACACGTGCGGATATTCCAGGCCTTTGGACGCATGCAGGGTGGACATGCGTACGGCATCCACTTCTTCTTCGTCCCGGCCTTCGAGCATGGTAATCAGGGCGATGGTCTGGGTAACCTCAATCAGGTTCTTGCCCTTTTCTTCGCCGTGCTTTTTGACCCAGCCAACAAAGTCCTGCACGTTCTTCCACTTGGCTTCGGCGGGCTTGGGATCGTCGCTGTCGTACAGCCAGGTTTCGTAATCAATGGCCTGCAACAGATCAACCAGCACCGAACCGGCATCTTCGCGCTGCGCGCGCGGTTGCATGCGGTTGATGAATTCACAGAAGGTGTGCAGCGCTTCGTATTGTTGAGGCTGTACCTGGTGGATAAAACCTTCTTCAAACGCGGCGGTAAATAGCGAAATCTGGCGCTGGTTGGCGTAAGCGCCCAGGCGTTCAAGCGTCACATTGCCAACGCCGCGCTTGGGCGTGGTAATGGCACGGATGAAGGCCGGATCATCGTCTTCATTGGCAATCAGCCGCAGATAAGACAGCACGTCCTTGATTTCGGCACGGTCAAAAAACGACTGCCCACCCGCCATGACATAGGGAATACGGTGCTCACGCAATTGGGTTTCGATAATCCGTGCCTGGTGGTTGCCCCGGTACAGCACGGCGTAATCGCTGAATTTGGTGTTGTTCAGAAACTTGTGGTTGAGCATGTTCATGGCCACCATTTCGGCCTCGGCTTCTTCGCTCTTGGCTTCAATTACCTGGATCGGATCACCAATGCCCAGATCAGACCACAAGGTCTTTTCAAACAGTTTGGGGTTGTTGCTGATCACGGCGTTGGCGCATTTCAGAATGCGCGCCACAGAGCGGTAGTTCTGTTCCAGCTTGATGATTTCCAGGCTGGGAAAGTCGGTTTTCAGCAGCGCCAGGTTTTCCACGTTGGCCCCGCGCCAGGCGTAAATAGACTGGTCATCGTCACCCACCGCCGTGAACTTGCCAGAGCTCCCGGTCAGTTGCTTGAGCAACTCGTACTGCGTGTTATTGGTGTCCTGATATTCATCAATCAGCAGATAACGCAGGCGCTGTTGCCACTTGGCGCGCACCTCTTCAAATTGGGCAAACAAGTCCACCGGCAGGCGGATCAAATCGTCAAAGTCCACCGCCTGGTAGGCTTGCAGCGTGTCCTGGTACTGGCGGTAGAGTTTGGCCAGATGCAATTCGCCCTCAGAATCTGCGCTCAGCATGGCTTTATCTGGTGAGACCCGGTCTGACTTGAGCATGGAAATGCGCGAGATCGTGCTGCGGATCAGCTGCTTGTCAGTGGTGGTGAGAATGTCAGAGATGATCTTCCACTGATCGCCACTATCCAGGATGGAGAACTGCGGCTTGTAGCCCAGATGGCGCGCTTCTTCACGCAGGATGCGCATGCCCAGCGAGTGAAACGTGCTGACCGTCAGCCCGCGCAGTTTGTCTGGCGGTAATAACGTACCCACCCGCTCGTTCATTTCCCGCGCGGCTTTGTTGGTAAAGGTGATGGCGGCGATATTGCGCGCGTCCATCTGCGCTGCGGTGATGAGATAGGCAATTTTCTGTGTGATCACCCGCGTCTTGCCCGATCCCGCGCCCGCCAGCACAAGGCAGGGGCCGTCCAGGTACTTTACAGCCGCGCGTTGCGGGGGGTTCAGGTGATCAAGATTCATGGGTCCAGGCAATCAGAGGCAGGGGGGACAAGCGCGCCATTTTACCGGGGTTACCCCAGAGCGTCGCGGCGATCTGGCAAATGGTGCGCGGCTTCAAAACGCGCCAGAGAACTGGAAGCGCACCCCGGGGTGCCACAAGGTAACCTCTGTGGCCACTTGTTCATGTGCCCAGGTCCGGCGCTGCAAAACCAGGCACGGATCGCCCGGCGACATCCGCAAATGCTGGCGGATATCGGCCTCTGGCAGGCGGGCGGTGATGACGTACTCTGCACGCTGCAACGGTGCTTCCTGCGTCATGTAATCGCTCGGGGTGAGGCGTTCGAAATCCTGTTCCAGGTAACGCGGATACAGGTGCGGATTCACGTAGCGGTCCTCTACCTGGATAGGTTCGCCGTTTTCCGCATGCACAATGCAGGAGTGATAGGCGTAATCGGTGGCTTTCAGGCCCAGCGTGGCCAGCGCTGCGGCGTCTGTGGTGCGCTCCAGGACCAGCACCTGGCTGGTGTGGACATGCCCGCGGCTTTCGATTTCGTGGGCAATGCTGCGGATTTCGATCAGCGTGGACTGGTATTTGCGGGCGTTTACAAAGGTGCCGGCGCCCTGCACCCGATGCAGCAACTGGTCCGCGGTTAACTCACGCAAGGCGCGGTGAACGGTCATGCGCGAGACGCCAAACTGTTTGACGAGATCATGCTCGGACGGGATCACACTGCCCGCCGGCCACGCACCAGATTCAATCTGCCGGCGCACATAATCCTTGATGCGGGCGTAGGCGGGCGCGGGGCGGAGGACGGGCATGGCGGGCTCAAAGCGCGGGGACGCCGCAATATAGCACGCGAGGGCGTATTACTGCGGTGGCGAGGTCGGCGTGGTGAACTGCGAGACGACGATACGATTGCGGCCTGCACCCTTGGCCTCATACAGGGCGTTGTCGGCGCGCAGGGTGAGTTCTTGCAGACTCTCTTCGGGGGACCAGTGCGCCAGGCCGCCGCTCATGGTGTAAGAGGTCAGCCCGTCGCCAATGCGGATGGTGTTGGCTTCAACCAGCGCACGCAGGCGTTCGGAAATTGCCCGCGCTTCGGCCTGACTGGCGCCGTACAACAACAGGCCAAACTCCTCGCCACCCAGCCGGCCCAGACAATCTGCCGCTCGCAGGGCGTTGTGCATGATGAGGGTGAAGTCGCGCAGAACTTCATCGCCGACTGCGTGACCGTAACGGTCATTGATTGATTTGAAATGATCAATATCCAGCAGCAGCAAGGAGAGCGGCCTGCCCGTGCGCACGGCGGTATTCATCTGCCGCGTGGCGTATTCGATAAACGCTTTGCGGGAGAGCGCATTGGTCAGGAAGTCCCGGCTGGCGACTTCTTCCGACGCCGTCAGAATGGCGTCGTGAGCCATCACCACAGCGCCCATGGTCAGGCCGGGAATCACCACTGCCCCCAGGGTCAGAAAGACCAGGTTGAGTGTGGAGTAATCGGTGTACCAGAATTTTATTTCCGGATGCAGCACGTACAGCACCCCGCGGACCAGATACCCGGCCGTGAGCAAAAAAGCAAAACCGGTGGTGAAATCGTGGCCATAGGTGGAGCGGGTTTGCGGGTGATTGCGCAAAATGGTGTAGCCAATCAAGCCGTGAAAACCGCCGTGATAGATCGAGGTCACCACCACCCGCATGGCAAACTGGTCTACATAAAAGCGCAGGCCAGCCAGTACCGCCAGAAACAAGACAAGGCTGATCACCAGTGGGCGAACGGGTACGCTTAATTGGGAAAAACGCCGGCAACCGGCATAGAACATGCAAATTGCGGCACCCAGCAGGCCATTGCCCACCAGGATGGGAATCACCGGCACATTGAGCGGCGTGGTGAGGTAGCAAGCCAGCGCCAGCAGTTCCAGCACATTGGCCCACAGCCATTCGCGCACGCCAGGCAGGCCGCTGCGACGCAGTGATGCCAGCACCAGCAACATCATGAAGTTGAGCAGTGCCGTAACAAGGAGAAGAAAGGCGGGGCTCGTCATGCTTTGTTCCGGGGGCGGCTGCCGGCCTGATTGATCGATATGTATTTTATGGAATGATTATGCTTACGTCATTGTGGCAAAGGCGGATTGACGCGTGTGCAAAAATTGGTTTGTCACTCGGTGTACCAATAAAAAACGGGCCAGCCGGCCCGTTTTTTATTGGTACACCACGCAGGCGGGACTTTATTTGGGCACGCTGCCGGTTACGCCATCTACATAAAAACTCATCTGTTTAAGATCAGCATCGGCATATGTTTTACCAGCCGCCACAAACACCTTGCCGGATTGATCCTTGAGCGGCCCGGCAAATGGATGCAGCTTGCCGGCCTTGATGGCATCGCGCCGATCTTCCGCCAGTTTCTTCACGTCAGCCGGTACAGACGGACCAAAATCGGCAATGTTGATGGCGCCTTCTTTCACGCCCCACCAGATATTGCCACTTTTCCAGCTGCCGGCTTTGACCTCGTCCTGGGTTTTGTCATAGATCACCCCCCAGTTGAGTTCTGACGCGGCCAGATGCGCTTTGCCGCCAAATTTGGTCATGTCAGAGTCCCAACCAAAAGCGTAGACGCCTTTTTCCTGGGCCGCCTGTACCACGGCAGGGGAGTCGGTATTCTGCATCAGTACATCCGCACCCTGGTCAACCAATGCCAGCGCGGCTTCCCGTTCCTTGCCCGGATCAAACCAGCTATTCACCCAGATCACGCGGGTGCTGGCGGTGGGGTTCACACTGCGCGCGCCAATGGTAAAGGCGTTGATATTGCGGATGACTTCCGGAATGGGGATCGACCCCACCACGCCCAGTTTGCCGCTCTTGCTCATCTTGCCGGCCACGACACCCAGCATGTACGCGCCTTCATACGTGCGGATGTCGTACACGCCCATGTTCTTGCTGGTCTTGTAACCGGTGGCATGCATGAAAATGGTATCGGGGAAGGATTTGGCCACCTTGGCCATCTGGTTCATATACCCGAACGAGGTGCCGTAGATGACCTTGTAGCCTTGCTGCGCCAGATCACGGAACACGCGCTCTGAATCTGCTGTTTCCGGCACGTTTTCCACAAAGGTGGTTTTGACGTCCGCGCCGTATTTGGCTTCCAGCGCCTTGCGGCCCTGGTCGTGTGAGTAGGTCCAGCCGTGGTCCCCGGTAGGGCCGATATACACAAACCCGACCTTGACCGGATCGGCTGCTTCTGCGCTGGCAGCCAGCACCAGTGCCAACGCGGCACAGCCTGCCAGCATGCTTGATCGTGACCACATGGTTGAATCTCCTCGCCTTGATTGTAGGGATGGGTATCGCATGCAATGTAGCAATCTGCTGCGGTGGCACCTATGGGGCGGGCGTTATGAGGGGTATGTGAGTTGACTGGGATGCGTGTCGGCCAGGCTCCTCTGACTCGTCATTCCCCTCGGCGGGGCCCCGCGAAGGCGGGAATCCAGTGGGGTCGCTGCAGGGGACCTTTATTGGCAAGAAACCCACTATGTAGCCCGGATGGAGGCTGTCAGGCCGGGAATCCGGGGTGGCGGACCTGGTTCATTTTGTTGTTGGGTTTTTGTTCAGATGGCGAGTGAACATGTAGGGTGGATTCGGAGCGGTAGCGACAATCCACCTTTGTGATGGCTGCATGTTAGCGCCTTGCGGCGCGGTGTTTTACATACCGGCGGTGGCCGGAGCACCCTACTTTCTTTGCTTCGCCACCTCGGCGGCCCCAAAGAAAGTAGGCAAAGAAAGGCGACCCCAGCCGGGCGGCCCTCCGGGCTTCCCTCGGTTGGTCGGGAGCCTGAGGTCTCCCTCCACGCCCTCGGCGCTGGGCTTTAATGGGGGAGAAGGTCAAAAACAACTACAACACCAACACCAACCCCAACACATCCCGCTAACTCGTCATTCCGGCCTTGAGCCGGAATCCAGCCTGGCCACCGGCGGAGGCCTTTCGGTCGCGCTGCTGCTGTCCTGGCCATAACGCCGCCATACATCCCCATAACCGAATAACGGTTATACGCCGTGCCAGGGCGGTCATTGCGTTGTGAAGTGTTAGATTGAAATCATCCAGTCCCAATGACAGGCAGGCTTGTTTGCCATGAGTACACGTCCCATCCAGTTCTGGTATCGCGGCCAGATTCACAAGGTGGATCACGTGCCGCCCACGCGCACGGTGCTGCAGCATCTGCGGGAGGACAGGCACTGCACTGGCAGCAAGGAAGGGTGCGCGGAAGGAGATTGCGGCGCGTGCACCGTGGTGCTGGGCGAACAGGTGGATGGCGAGTTGCGCTTGCGGGCGGTGAACAGTTGTATCCAGTTCCTGCCCACGCTGGATGGCAAGGCGCTGTTCACGGTAGAAGACGTGGGCACGCCGGCCCATATGCATCCGGTACAGCAAGCCATGGTGGAGTGCCACGGATCGCAGTGCGGGTTCTGTACGCCGGGGTTTGTGATGAGCTTGTGGGCCATGTACCAGACCGCGTCGACTTGTCCCGGGCGGGAGGCGGTGACGGATGCGATCTCCGGCAATTTATGCCGTTGCACCGGCTATCGGCCCATTCTGGATGCCGCCAAAATGGCGTATGAACTCCCGCGCAAGGTGCTCGATGGTGCACCGGTACTGGCGGCGCTCACCAGACTGGCACTGTTGCCGCCGTTACATTATCAGGCGCACGGGCATCACTTTTTTGCCCCGCGCCGTTTAAGCGAACTATTGCTGATCCGGGCAGAGCACCCGGATGCGCGCCTGCTGGCGGGGTCCACCGATGTGGGTTTGTGGGTCACCAAGCAATTGCGTGAGTTGGGCGATGTGATCTATCTGGGACAGATCGCTGAACTCAAACGGATTGAGACGGCGGAAAACGGCCTGGAGATCGGGGCCGGGGTGGCGCTGGCGGATGCGTTTGCGGCGCTGATCCAGCAAGACCCGCAATGGCTGGAACTGGCCCGCCGGTTTGCGTCCGTGCCGGTACGCAATGCCAGTACGCTGGGCGGCAATATCGTCAATGGTTCTCCCATTGGCGACAGCATGCCGGCGTTGATGGTGCTGGGTGCGCGGCTGGTTTTGTGGGGTGGGGACTATCGGCGTGAGTTGCCGCTGGAAGCGTTCTATCTGGGCTATCAGCAGAATGCGCTGGAACCTGGCGAGATTCTGGAAAAAATCTGTGTGCCGGAGCCGCCGGCGCAGGGACGCTTGTTCCGCACGTGGAAAGTTTCTCGCCGCTACGAGCAGGACATCTCGGCGGTGTGCGGTGCATTCATGCTGCACGTGGATCGGGACGGCGTCATCCGCGACGCGCGCATTGCCTTTGGCGGGATGGCGGCCACACCCAAACGCGCGCCCAATGCCGAAATGGCCCTGATTGGCCAGCGCTGGACCGCGCAAACCGCCCGCGCTGCGGCAGACGCGTTGACCGAAGACTACCAGCCGCTCTCTGACTTGCGTGCCAGTGCGGACTACCGCATGACGGTGGCCGCCAATCTCCTGCAGCGATTCTGGCTGGAAACCGGTACGGGCACCGGCTTGACCCGTATCGGGCAGATTCATGAGGTTAGCGCATGAATATCCAGCGCGATCCTGGCCCGCAACTGGGCACGCAGCACAGCGTGGGTAAAGCCTTGCCACATGAAAGCGCCACCTTGCACGTGACCGGCACGGCGGCGTATACGGACGACTTGCCGGAGCTCACCGGCACTTTGCACGGCGCGCTGGGCCTGGCGAGCATTGCCCACGGCCGCGTGGTGCGGATGGAGCTGGATGCCGTGCGCGCCTATCCCGGTGTGATCGCCGTGATCATGGCCAGTGATATCCCGGGCGCCAACAACTGCGGCGTGGTGATCCATGACGAGCCCATCCTGGCGGATCACGATATCCAGTTTTACGGTCAGCCCCTGTTCGCCGTGGCCGCACGCAGCCATGACGCCGCCCGCCGCGCGGCACGCCTGGCAAAGATTGAATACGAATCCCTGCCGGCCATTCTGGAAATGGATGAAGCCATTGCCGCGCAATCCTGGGTATTGCCGCCGGCGGACATGAAGCGGGGTGATGCGGTGGCAGCATTGGCCAGCGCGCCCCGGCGGCTCAGTGGTTTTGCCAAAGTGGGGGGCCAGGAACACTTTTACCTGGAAGGGCAGGTGGCATTTGCCGTCCCCCGGCCGGATGACAGCATGCACGTGTACTGCTCCACGCAACACCCCACTGAAATGCAGCATCTGGTGGCGCAGGCGCTGGGCTGGCGTTCCCATCAGGTCAGTGTGGAATGCCGCCGTCTGGGCGGCGGTTTTGGCGGCAAAGAATCCCAATCCGGTCAGTGGGCCTGTCTGGCCGCATTGCTGGCCTGGCAGACGGGGCACCCGGTCAAGTTGCGGCTGGATCGGGATGACGACATGACCGCCACCGGCAAACGCCACCCGTTTCAATGCCATTGGGAGGCGGGATTTGATGACACCGGCTTGCTGCATGGCTTGAAGCTTGAACTGGCGTCCAATTGCGGCTTCTCTGCCGACTTGTCCGGCCCGGTTAATGACCGTGCCTTGTGCCATCTGGATAACGCTTACTACCTGGATGCGGTGGCAATCCGCAGTTTGCGTTGCAAGACCAACACGGTTTCGGCCACCGCGTTCAGGGGTTTTGGCGGGCCGCAAGGCATGTTCATGATTGAAAGCATCATGGATGAGGTCGCGCGCCATCTGGGGCTGGACCCGCTCAGCGTGCGCCTGCGTAACTTGTACGGCGCCGGCGCGCGTGGCGTGACGCATTACGGCATGCAGGTGGAAGACAACATCCTGCCGCAACTGTTGGAACAACTGGTCGAGTCCTCCGCTTATCACGCACGCCGTAAGGCGATCGCCACCTTCAACGCCAACAATGCCGTGATCAAGCGGGGGCTGGCACTCACGCCGGTGAAGTTTGGTATCTCGTTCAATGCCACCTTGTTCAATCAGGCGGGCGCGGTGGTCATGGTCTACGCCGATGGCACGGTGCTGGTGACCCACGGCGGCACGGAAATGGGCCAGGGCTTGTACACCAAAATCCGCCAGATTGTGGCGGAGGTGTTTGGCCTGCCGGTGACCGACATCCGCTTTACCTCTACCGATACCTCCCGCGTGCCCAATACCTCGGCCACGGCGGCCTCCAGTGGTGCTGATATTAACGGCCAGGCGGTGCATGCCGCTGCCATGACCGTGCGCGGCCGGCTGGCAGAACTGGCGGCACAGATTGCCCACTGCCAGCCCGACGACGTGATCTTTGCCGATGGCCGTGTTTACGCGCCGGATTTTTCTGAAGACTTTGCCGATCTCACCCGCCGGGCCTATGCCGCACGCGTGCAGTTATGGAGCGATGGTTACTACCGCACGCCCAAAATCCATTGGGACCCGGCCACCCGCACTGGCCGCCCGTTCTTTTACTTTGCCTACGGTGCGGCGGTGAGCGAAGTCGCCATTGATACGCTGACCGGCGAAATGAAACTGCTGCGTGCAGACATATTGCATGACGTCGGCCGCTCCATTAACCCGGCGCTGGATACCGGCCAGATTGAAGGCGGGTTTATCCAGGGCATGGGCTGGCTGACCTCAGAAGAACTGTGCTGGCAGCAACACGGTGCGCATCGTGGCCGCCTGAACACGCACGCGCCCTCCACCTACAAGATCCCGACGGGTTTTGATGTGCCGGACATCTTCAACGTGGCGCTGTTTGAGGGCGAGAATCTCGAAGAGTCCATCTACCGCTCCAAAGCCGTGGGCGAGCCACCGCTGATGCTGGCGCTGTCGGTATTCTTTGCCGTGCGTGATGCCGTGGCTGCGGCCTGTGGGCCCAACAGCCGGCCACCGCTGACCGCACCGGCCACGCCGGAAGCCATCTTGCGCGCTATCGCCGCCGGGCAGGAGCGCGCATGAGCCACTGGATGCAGCAACTGGCGCAACGCCTGGCACTCGGGGCCGATCAGGTGCTGGTGACCGTGGCGCGGGCTGACGGCTCCACCCCGCGCGATGCCGGTACGGTCATGCTGGTCAGCGCCACAGATACCCTCGATACCATTGGTGGCGGGCATCTGGAATGGGAAGCCATCACCATGGCACGCGTGCTGCTGGCCGGTGGCCCGCCGCAGGCTCTGCTGCGTTTCAATCTGGGCGCCAAACTGGGCCAGTGTTGTGGCGGCGTAGTCTGGCTGGTGCTTGAACGCGTCAGTGATGCCGCTGCCTGGCAACAGCGGGCGCTGGCGCTGCGGGAAGGCCATCTGGTACGCCGGCAGTTGACCAGTGCGGGTCATGGCTCAACCTGGCACACCACGCCAGCCACCGACCAGGCGGCCAGTACACAACTGGATGGTGATCTGAAAACATGGACGCTGACCCAAACCTGGCTCCCGCACCCGTTCACCGTGGTGTTGTTCGGTGCCGGCCATGTCGGTGCCGCGCTGGTCCACGTGCTGGCGCCGCTGGGGGTCAAACTGGTCTGGGTGGATGAGCGCGAAGACCTGTTCGGCGATATGGACGCCTGGCCGGATAACGTGCAATGCATCGCCACCGACGCGCCGGAGTCTGAAATTGCCGCCGCCGCGCCAGGCAGTTGTTTTTTGCTGATGACGCACAATCACGCGCTGGATTTCGAACTCTGCCAGGCCGTGTTCAAGCGGGATGATTTTGATTATTTCGGCATGATTGGCTCGCACAGCAAACGTGCCACCTTTGAACACCGCTTGCGGGATCGGGGCGTGCCGGTTACCCGCTTTAAAGAGTTGATCTGCCCGATTGGCGTGCCGGGCATTACCGCCAAAGAACCTGCCGCCATTGCCATTGCCGTGGCCGCGCAACTGTTGCAAGTGCGGGAACGCCAGCAGGTGCTGGGCCGGCGGCTGGCGCATTCCTCTAACGATCACACCCTGGCAGACCTGCCCCCCAACCGTTCTTCGGAGCAAGTTTGATGGCCGAACGTTTGCAGTTGTCCGGCATCACCAAGCGTTACCCCGGCGTCATTGCCAATGATGGCGTGGACCTGACGGTGGCACCCGGAGAAATCCACGCCGTGCTCGGCGAAAACGGTGCAGGTAAAAGCACTTTGATGAAGATCATCTACGGCGCCGTACAGCCCGATGAAGGCCAGATGTTATGGAACGGCAAGCAGGTGCATATCGACAGCCCGCATGCCGCGCGCCGGCTGGGTATCGGCATGGTGTTCCAGCATTTCTCGCTGTTTGAAACACTGACGGTGGCAGAGAACATTGCGCTGGTGCTGGAAGAGAAATTTGATCTGGCTACACTCTCGGCCCGCGTGCGGGAAGTCTCGGAACGCTATGGCCTGCCGATTGATCCGCAGCGGCGAGTGCATGGTTTGTCGGTGGGGGAGCGCCAGCGGGTAGAGATCGTGCGCTGCCTGTTACAGAACCCGCAATTGCTGATTCTGGATGAGCCTACCTCCGTGCTCACCCCGCAGGCCGTACTGAAACTGTTTGAGACCCTGAAACGGCTGGCGGCAGAGGGGGTATCGATCCTCTACATCAGCCACAAGCTGCATGAAATCCAGACCCTGTGCGATGCCGCGACGGTGATGCGCGGCGGCAAGGTGACGGGCATCGCCACACCGCGTGAGGAAACACCGTCCAGCCTGGCGCGCATGATGATCGGCCGCGAGTTGCCCGTATGCGTGATGCCGCCTTATACCGGGGAGCAACGTGTGGTGCTGGCGCTGGAACAGTTGAGTGCCAGCACGGATGACCCGTTTGGTACGGCGCTGGCGCAGATCGACCTGCAGGTGCATGCCGGAGAAATCGTTGGCATTGCCGGTATTTCCGGGAATGGTCAGGCAGAACTGTTGGCCGCGCTCTCCGGAGAAAACCCGGTGGCAGCCCCTATGATCAAGCTGGAAAACCAGCCCATTGGCCACTGGCAGGCAGGCCAGCGGCGGGATGCCGGTGTGTGTTTTGTGCCGGAAGAACGGCTGGGCCGGGGTGCCGTGCCGGCCATGTCGCTGACGCAAAACGCCGTGCTGACCGCGCACCGGCAATCCTTCAAACGCCATGGTTTGCTCAACTTTGCCAAAGCGCGCGACTTTGCCCTGCGTTGCATTGAACGTTTTGACGTGCGCTGCCCTGGTCCGCAAGCGGCAGCGCGCTCGCTCTCGGGTGGCAATCTGCAGAAATTCATCGTTGGACGGGAGATCATGCAAAACCCGCGCGTGATGATGGTGGCGCAACCCACCTGGGGCGTGGATGTGGGCGCAGCGGCGTTCTTGCGCCAAACCTTGATTGATCTGTCCCGCCAGGGCGTGGCGGTCCTGGTGGTGTCGGAAGAACTCGATGAACTGTTTGAAATCTGTGACCGCATTGCCGTGCTGGCACAGGGGCGGCTATCGCCGGCCTTGATCAAGACGCAGACCAGCGCGCAAACCATTGGCCTGCAGATGTCCGGGCTTGGCGCATCGCCCCAACCCGCAGCAGAGGATAGCGCCCATGCATTTGCTTGAGCCGCGCCCCCAGCCTTCGCGCAAGATGCGCTGGCTGGCGCCTGTGTATGCCATCGGCCTGACCTTGATCAGCGGGGCCTTGCTGTTTACGGCGCTCCATAAAAATCCGTTTCATGCGCTCTATATGTTCTTTATCCAGCCGCTGACCACGGGTTACGGCTGGAGTGAATTGCTGGTCAAAGCGTCGCCGCAGATCCTGATTGCGCAGGGGCTGGCGGTGGGTTTCCGGGCGCGGGTGTACAACATTGGCGCAGAAGGCCAGTTGATCGTTGGGGCCATCTTTGGCGGTGGCGTGGCGATCATGACCGATGGCAGTTCAGCCGCCTGGATCTTGCCGGTCATGGTGCTGGCGGGCGCCATTGGCGGCGCGTTATGGGGCGCGCTGGCGGCTTGGCTCAAGACGCAATTCAATGCCGAAGAAACGCTGACCACGCTGATGCTGACCTATATTGCGTCGCTCCTGCTGGCGTGGCTGGTCAACGGCCCATGGCGTGATCCGGCCGGCCAGAATTTCCCGCAATCGATCATGTTTGGGGATGCGGCAAGTTTTCCGGTGCTGCTGGCCGGGAGCCGGGTCAACGCCTCCCTCTTTATCACGCTGGCCGTGGTGGCGCTGTTTCAGTTGCTGATCAGCAAAAGCTTCCTCGCCTACCAGATAGAGGTGGCTGGCCAGGCGCCGGCCGCCGCACGCTACGCCGGGTTCTCGCAAAAAAAGGCGATCTGGCTGGGCCTGTGTCTGTCCGGGCTGACCGCCGGGCTGGCAGGCGTGGGCGAGGTAGCCGGGCCGGTCGGGCAACTGAATCTGAATATCTCTCCGGGCTACGGGTTCTCCGCCATCATCGTGGCCTGGCTGGGGCGCTTGCACCCGCTGGGTATGGTGTTGTCAGGCTTGTTGATGGCGCTGATCTATCTGGGCGGCGAGGCGGCGCAGGTATCTTTGCAATTACCCGCCGCCATGACCGGCCTGTTTCAGGGCATGTTGCTGTTTTTTCTGCTGGCCGCCGATGCCTTTATCAATAACCGTTTTCGCCGCCGGAAACCGGCCACGAGGTTCGCATGACTGTTGCGCAGTTGATCCCGGTCTTTGCGGCAGCCATCGGCGCGGCCACCCCGCTCATGCTGGCCGGTCTGGGTGAGCTGGTGGCTGAGCGCACCGGCGTACTGAACCTGGGCGTGGAAGGCATGATGCTGATCGGGGCCATTGCCGGCTTTGCCTGCGCGGTTGATAGCGGCCTGGGGGCGTGGGCCGGCCTGGGCGCGGGCGCGGTGGCAGGCGCCCTGGCGTCTTTGTTGTTTGCGGTGCCGGCATTGTCGCTGGCGGCCAACCAGCCTGCCTGTGGTCTGGCGCTGACGATTTTTGGTGTGGGTTTTTCCGCATTTGTGGGGCAGGGCTATGTCAGTGACAGCCTGCCGGGCATGCAGCCTTGGGCGGTGCCATGGCTTTCTGCCCTGCCCGGTGCTGGCCCTGTCTTGTTCCGGCAAGCCCCGGTGGTCTATGCCGCCTTGCTGCTGTTTGGCGCAGTGTGGTGGGTGCTGGCCCGTACCCGCACCGGCCTGATTTTGCGCGCCGTGGGGGAATCACCCGAGAGTGCCCATGCCATTGGTTATCCGGTGCTGTTGATCCGTTATGGCGCGGTGATGTTCGGCGGGGCCATGGCCGGGCTGGGTGGTGCGTATCTCTCGACGGTTTACACCCCTTTGTGGGCGCAGAACATGACCGCGGGCCGCGGCTGGATTGCCATTGCGCTGGTGGTGTTTGCCAGCTGGAAACCAGGTCGCTTGTTGATTGGTGCATTTCTGTTTGGCGGCGTCACCATTTTGCAATTTCACGCCCAGACGCTGGGATGGACAGTGCCGGTGCAGTTGTTGGCGGCCTTGCCTTACCTGGCGACCGTGGTGGTGCTGGTAGTGATTTCGCGGGACAAGCGCTTGTTGCAACTGAATTTGCCGGCATCATTGGGGAAAGGGTTTTTGCCGGATTAAACCGGCCCTGCGCAAAGGTGCAAACCACCTGCCATCATTCCCATCTAAAATACCCACATGAAATCCTCTGACGCCCCATCCCACTTCATCATCCGCGGCAGCATCCTGCATTTTCTGCAAGACCCTGCCCAATATGCGGATGCCGAATCCTTCCAGTACCTGGAAGATGGATATCTGTGGCTGGCCGATGGCAGGGTGCAAGCCACCGGCAGTTGGCAACAACTGGGTGATATTCCGGCCAGTGTGCGGGACGTCGCCCAGTGGGCCGACCACAGCGGTTACCTGATCCTGCCGGGCCTTATCGACACGCATATGCATTACGTCCAGGCCGGCATGATTGGCTCGTTTGGTTGCCGCCTGCTGGACTGGCTCAACGACTATACCTTTCCCGCAGAAGCTGCTTTTGCCGATCCGGACGTGGCACGGGTCACCGCAAAGTTTGTGATCGATCGCCTGCTGGCGCATGGCACCACCACCGCGTCGGTGTTCGGCAGCGTGCACCCCCAATCGGTCGATGCCTTCATGGCAGAAGCCGATCGCCGTGGCCTGCGCATGCTCTGCGGCAAAGCCATGATGGACAGATACTGCCCGCCAGAAGTTCGGGACACTGCCGAACAGTCCGGCCAGCAAAGCGCAGACCTGATCAGCCGCTGGCACGGCAAAGGGCGCTTGCGTTACACGATCACGCCGCGCTTCGCGCCGACATCCACGCCAGAACAATTGACCATTGCGGGTGAGTTGTATCGTTCAAGACCAGACCTGCATGTGCAATCACACCTGGCAGAGAACGACAAAGAAGTCGCCTGGGTGGCGGAACTGTTCCCGCAACAGCAAGATTATCTGGGCGTATACGAACACTTTGGCTTGACCGGCCCGCGGACCATTTATGGCCATTGCATCCACCTGACCGCGCGGGAGCAAGCTGCCATGGCTGCCAGCGGGACCGCTGCCGCTTTTTGCCCCACTTCCAATCTGTTTCTGGGCAGCGGTTTGTTCGATTACCACGGCACGACGGCGGCAGGAGTGCGGGTTGGCCTGGCGACCGATGTCGGCGGTGGCACGTCGCTGAACATGATCCGCACCCTGGCGGAGGCCTACAAAGTCTCGCAAGCACGGCATCAGCCGTTGTCCCCTTTGCGCGGCTGGTATCTGGCCACGCTGGGCGGCGCGCGGGCGCTTTATCTGGATGAGTTCATCGGCAATTTTGCGCCAGGGCGGGAAGGGGACTTCATCGTCCTCAAGCTGGACGCCACGCCAGAACTGGGGTTTCGCATGGCACGCACACGGACGCTGGCCGAGCGTCTGTTTGCACTGACCACCCTGGGAGATGAACGCTGTGTTGCCGCGACCTACATCATGGGGCAGCGGGTCCTGTAAACGGCCCCGCAGGATGTGAGCGCTAGTCTGCAGGGGGTGACACGCCACCCACGCGCTCATGAAATTCGGCAATGGATTCGCGGGAATAGCGCATATAGCGCTGATCTTGCGGCTGAAAATCCACCACCACCCAGTCCGGCTTGAATTCCAGCATCATATGCACGGTTTCCGGTGTTTGCGGCAACGGTGTATCCATGGCGGAAGCAAACGGGTGGATCAAATCAGGCCATTCGGCATCGTAAACCCAGAGCGCCGTGCCGCACTCGCCGCAAAAATGCCGTTCTGCGCTACTGATGTGCGCGCGGGCGTCTTCGGGATTGCGGACTTTCGCGTGGTACATGCGGATATGTTCGCGCCCGCTGACCTTGAGCGTATCGGCCAGCGCTCCCAGGTTAATGGCATAGCCGCCACCGCCCTGGGTTTTGCGGCAAATACTGCAATAACAGCGCTGATAGGGCAGCGGGTGAGGGCACTCGACGCTGAAACTCACTGCGCCGCATTGGCAGGAACCTTCTAGCAACATGACGATGTCCTTTTCTATCCTTTACCGGAGGTGGCCAGGGCCACCTGGCTACAGTATGGCGCCTGGGTTGCCGCGCCATGGTCAGGCGCAGTGCCCATCGGTCTGGCAGATTGATCTGACGGCTGTTTATCTACAAAAGATCCAACAAAAGGAATGCAAATGAATCTGGAGTTGCACTGGCTGGTCTGGAGCATTGTGCTGGGGCTGGTGTATGTCATGGCCTACGCGCTGGTGATTTCGCAAACCAAAGGGCCCGCCTGGACGGCCGGCCCGCGCGATGAAGGACAGCCCCAACAGGGGCTGGCTGGCCGGCTGGCGCGGGCGCAGCGCAATTATATGGAAACCTGGCCTTTCTTTGCGGCGGCAGTCTTGCTGGCCCATGTGCTGGCGCGGGAGTCCACCCAGACCGCGCTGGGGTGTGCTTTGTATTTCTGGGCCCGTGTGGCCTATCTGCCACTGTATGCGTTTGGTGTGCGCTGGGTGCGCTCGCTGGTGTGGGTGGTGTCGATGATCGGGCTTTTAATGGTGCTGATCGCCCTGTTCTGAGCTCCGCCGAGCGCTGCGTTTATTTGGCGCCATCCTTGAACCACTGGCTGATCTGACCGCGCTCGGCCTCGGTCATGCCGGTCAGATTGCCCAAGGGCATGGCCTTGAGTTGTACGACCTGCTGATAAATTTTTGGTGCGTTGAGGCGCACGGCGTCGTCCTGATCAAACTTGATGCCGTTGGGAGCGGTCGGCATTTTGGTTGGTTTTTCTGAATGACACGCAAGGCAGCGTGTATCAATGATCGGGCGGATATCGGCCAGGGTAGTCAAACGCGGCGCGCTCACCACCGGCTGGGCTTGCGGGGCATGGGTAACCAGGACGGTCACCAGCAAGGCCAGCCCGGCAGCCGGGTATTGCCACTTATATATACCTTTGTGGCGCAGGTTGAAAAAATGGCGGGTGAGTGCAGCAGCCAGCAACAGTGTCGCCAGGGTCAGCGCTGCTTGTGGGCCGCTATAGATAAACGGGTAGTGGTTGCTCAGCATGCAAAAGATAACCGGCAGCACCAGATAATTGTTGTGCGCGCTGCGCTGTTTGCCACGCTTGCCATGAATCGGCTCCGGCGTTTGCCCGGTGCGCAGGGCGGCCACCATTTTCTTCTGTCCGGGAATAATCCAGAAAAACACATTGGCGCTCATGGTCGTGGCAATCATGGCCCCGACGTGCAAAAACGCCGCGCGGCCAGAGAGCAAATGGCACAGCACAAACCCCACCATCACCACAAATCCGTAATAGATCGCCCCAAACAGCAACTGGCTGTGGTTGAACAACAAGCGGCATAAGCCGTCATACACCAGCCAGCCAATGACCAGCGTGGCGATCCCAGTCATGACGGCCACGCCCGGTTGCTGGATCGCACTGCCGGCATCGATCATATAAACGCCAGCCTGGGAGTAGTACAGCGCGCCCATCAAGAAAAAGCCGGAAAGCCACGTCGAATAAGACTCCCATTTGAACCAGTGCAGCTCATGGGGCAGTGTGGGCGGGGCCAACAGATACTTTTGCGGATTGTAGAAACCGCCACCATGCACGGCCCACAACTCGCCGCCCACGCCTTTTTCGATCAAGGCCGCGTCAACCGGGGGCTTCAGACTGTTATCCAGCCAGATAAAATAAAAAGAAGACCCAACCCAGGCAATGGCAAAGATGACGTGCATCCAGCGCAGCAGCAGTGAGGCGCACTCAATCAGGTAGCCGGAATCCATCTGTGCCTAGCTCCCGCGGTAAGTGGAGTAACTCCACGGCGAGACCAGCAACGGCACGTGATAGCCCTCGTCTGGATTGGCAATGCCAAAGCGCAGGATGACCACATCCAGAAAAGGCGGGTCTGGCAGCACAATATGCTGCTGTCTGAAGTAGGCGGCGACGTCAAACTGCAGCTCATACACGCCAGCCGTGAAAAGATCGCCACTGAGCAAGGGCTGATCCAGCCGGCCATCCGCATTGGTGTGGCCTTCAAAGGCACTTTGCGCACCGCCGGGCGTCATGCGCAACAAACGCAAACGCATACCACCCGCAGGCCGGCCATGCGCGGTATCCAGAACATGAACAGAAAGCTTGCCCATAGGCCTGCCAGGGTGCGAGGGGGATATCTCGATTATAGAAGCGGCGCTGCCAGGTGCGAGACAGAGGGCGGCGCATAACGACTATGCCACCCGCCAGATAGCCACAAGGTCATATGCAGGGCCGCAAGTACTCTATAAAAGCGCTCGCCTTGTTGATGCGGCCAGGCATCTTTTACAGTTTAGACAAGACCTTGTTATTGAACCGGAGCTCCGATGCCCATCGTCTACACGCTTGCCGGCTTGTCCGGCCTGTCACAGCCAGACTTTGTCGCTGCGCTGGGAGACTTGTATGAGCACTCGCCGTGGGTGGCGCAAGGCGCATGGGCTGCCCGTCCCTTTGCCAGTATCGATGACTTGCTGGCCGCGCTCAGTCACACCATGCGCAGCGCCACGCCTGCACAACAACTGGCGCTGATCCGTGCCCACCCGGAACTGGCCGGTCGCGCGGCTGTGCGCGGTGAGCTCACGGCGCACTCCACTTCGGAACAGCATGGTGCCGGGCTGGATCAATGTTCGCCGCAAGAATTCGCGCAAATCCAGCGCCTCAACAGCGCCTGGCAGCACAAATTCGGTTTTCCGTTTGTCATTGCGGTACACGGGCTGGACCGCGCCGCCATCATTGCCCGTATGGAACAACGCATGACGCAGGACTTGCCGGCGGAAAAGGCCGAAGCGCTGGAGCAGATCGATCGCATTGCCGCGCTGCGGCTGACCCGTAAGTTGATGCCGCCAGACTAAGCCGCTGCCGCCAGTTGCCGCGCCCGCGCTTCATGCATGGTTACGCCATAGCTGCGCGCCACCGTGACCACCTGCTCACGGAACCAGCGACACTCATCGCCGTGGTGGCTGCGGTCATGCCACAACATATAGAACTGCATGCGCGGAAATTCGATCGGCGCTTGCGACATCGCCAACGGCATGTGCTCACAGAAATACTCGGCAAACATGCGCGGGCCAGAGAAAATCATCTCGGTCTGCAGTAATAGATAAGGCACCAGATTAAAGTAGGGCACGTAGGCCACTACATTGCGCTTGAGCCGCTCACGCGCCAGATGTAAATCAATCACCCCCCGCTGGCCCACCGCATAGGGGTTCGGCACCAGATGCTCGGCTTCTACATATTCAGCAATGCTGAGTTTGCGGCCGGCCAGTGGGTGGCCCTCCCGCATTAGACAAACGACCTCGTCTTCAAACAAAGGCAGCATGCGCAGATGCTCGGGCGGTTGTGGCCAGTTACCAATCACCGCATCCAGATCACCGTTCTCCAGAGCCCGTACATAATCGTAATCCTGCCCCAGTGAATGAAACGCCACCTGCGACTGCGGCGCCAGCTTGCGCAAGCGGGCCACGATCTGCCCAATCAATGCAGCGTTCAGATAATCCGGCGTTGCAATATTAAAGATGCGACGGGACAAGCCAGGCTCGAAGTTCACCTGTTGCATGGCAATCGTCTCGATCTGCTGCAGAGCGATCTTCACCGGCTCCAGCAAAGCCATACCGCGCTCGGTCGGCGTCATGCCATTGCGGCTGCGGACCAGCAACTGATCGCCCAGCATGTCCCGCAAGCGCCGCAACGCAGTACTCACCGCCGGCTGAGACTGATTAAGCCGGCGTGCTGCGTTAGACACACTGCACTCGGTCAACAGCGCATGCAGCACGCGCAGCAAATGCACATCAATGGATTCCCACGAAGATTGCCCGGCCATGACTGACTCCTTGCCCGTTGGATGACTCCATAAAAGCAAACGCCGTTCCAGCCGATCATTGGACCCGGAGCCGGCTGGTTTCCCAGGTTCATATAGATATATAGCGCCAGGAATGTGCAAGACCGGGCCAAAGCAGTGCAAAGGAGCCGCGTTGGTGCAGAAAACCAGATAAAAGTGGGAAGAAATGCGGCTCAAACCGGCTGCGAAACCTTTTTGTCACAAAAGATTGCTTTGGAAACAGGGGTTTGTTGCGATACAGCAGGAAATATTGCAGGAAGGTGTTGACGGGTCCGGGGATGGTCCGTATAGTTCGGTTTCTCCGCTGCAGACACAACAGCGAAACGGCGAAAACGAAAGAGTTTA
>NZ_JACHHN010000003.1 GCF_014202765.1 Silvimonas terrae | reverse complement strand
ACACACAATCTGGCACACCTCACACCTCACACCTCACACCTCACACCTCACACCTCACACCTCACACCTCACACCTCACACCTCACACCTCACACCGCACACCGCACTATTTCTTGAACGGTGTCCCCAGCGCCTCCGCCATCGGCCCGGCAATATAGTCGGCCAGTTCATTGAGCCGTTTTTGCAGGATGACGAGTTCCCCGCGGTTAGCACCAGGTTGTGCGGTGAAATTGGCGGGGAGGGCGGTCAATGCCAGCCGGGTGTTGATGAGCTTTTCCTGCAACCCATCCACCACCTCCTGACGTTGCGCGGCAATCAGCATGTCGTCGAAGCCCAGGCCCGAGGGCGAGCCCAGCAAGATGTACTCAATGCTATCGAGGCTGGCAGTCACATCGGCCTTGCTGGTTCCGGCGCGCCAGCCAGGAAAAAACGCGGGCGGCGGAGTTATTTCTCCGGCGGCAAGCTGGTGATTGGCAATCGCGCGCGCACCCCGTGCGGCGTTGGTTAGCGCCTCGGTCAGAAAGGGGGTGTGATAGACCGGGTTGTACTTGATGCCTTCCCCCAGCGAGTTCCACTCGTAAATCAGCGTCTGACCGCGCCGCGCCAGGCCACTGGCTACCCAGCGGCCAAACTGGCAAGTCTTGCCTTGGGCCAGCGCGGGCAGGGGAGAGGAGCGGCCATCGGCAAACAGCAGTTTTTCCAGCACAGGCAAGCCGCTGGCACCTGCTGGTAATTGTGCCGATTCAAACACCGCTTTGGGAGACACCGGGTCATCCGGCGTGGTGGAAATCGTCTTTTTGAGCAAGGACTCATCGACCGGCGCGGCTTCAAAGATGGCCGTTACATCACGTTGGCGATTGGGGCCAATGCGCAACGGCGAGATCCGGCTCCAGGTATTGCTGGTGCTTTTCCAGGCCGTTTGCGCGGCGGCCAGGGTGCTGTCGTCCGGGGCGGCGCACAGCGCATTCATGCTTTGCGCCAGCGCGTTGGTATTGTCAGCCAGCGCGCGCTGGGCCGGCATGGCGACGTCCTGGAACAGGCTGGTGGTCAGGCTGCTGCGTTGTGCGCCAGTGAGTTCGGCCTGGGCCGGCGTCAGCGCCGCCAACAGCAACAAGCCAGACAGGGTGGTAGGAATACAGTACTTCATGTCTCGATCCATCCATCATGAACCGGCGACCATCAAGTCATTGTGGTCTATCCGTTTGTTTTATCGGTTATTCCTGCAGACTGCGCCGGCCATCATAACCTGACTCGGCGGCATGGCAAACGTCTCCCGGCTTCCTTGATTTTTAATGCCTGCCGGGCGACACTGGCGCGCTTATAAAGTGATCTTGATGGATGCAACACATGGCTTTTTATTTTCGCCCCGATGACGTGCCTGAACTGCAGGGCCTGAACCGCTGGGAACAACGCGTATTGCTGCGCGGTACCTTCGTCAAGGAACGGCTGATTTCCACCGTGGTCTTGCTGCTGGCCGTGCTGGGTACGGTCGAGTTCGCCATTAACCCGATCCTGCACGCGGTCGCACCGCAAGTGACCAACAGCTCTTTCCCGTATATGGCCGTACTGCTGGTATGGCTGTTTGTGCTGATCTGGTTGCGTGACACCGTCATGATGAATCTGTTGCGTGGCAAGATCGCTGCGCGCCGTGCCCAACTGGCGGCCGCTGCGCCAGCCGCACCCGGAAACGAATAATGAACAAGTTCCTTGCCGCGCTGGCGCTGCTTTGCGCCGCCGCTGCCCCGCTGACCCTGGCCGCCAAACCGCGCCCGGTGACCGTGGCACTGGACGTCGGCCACTACCTGGACGCCCCGGGCGCGACCAGCGCCTATGGCGTGACCGAGTTCACCTATAACAGCAAGCTGGCGGACGTCTTGACCGAGCGCTTGCTGGGTGCGGGCTACACCGTGCGCCTGATTGGTGACGACGGCCAGAGCAAGGACCTGCAAAAGCGCGCCAAGGCCGCAGAAGGCGCAGATGTCTTCTTGTCTTTGCACCATGACTCCACCCAGGCCCAGTTTCTGCAGGAATGGGAAGTGGAGGGCGAAAAGCACAAGTATTCAGATCGCACTCATGGTTTTTCGGTTTTCGTGAGCAAGATCAACCCGCAATACGCCCGCAGTGTGACGTGTGCCAAAGCCCTGGGCAGCCAGATGAAAACCCAGGGTTTTGAGGTCAACCCCAGCCACGCCGAGAAGATTGAAGGCGAAGGCCGCGAATGGGTGGATGAGGCTAACGGCGTGTACGCCGCAGATTTTGTGGTGCTGCGCGCGACCACCATGCCGGCAATGCTGCTGGAGTCTGGGGTGATTGTGAATCGGGATGAGGCGAAGAAGCTGGATCAGATCACCACCCGGAACAAGATTGCGGATGCGGTGATTGCGGCATTGGGTGAGTGTTTGAAGAAGTAAGTGGTTGAGTAAGTAGTTTGACTAGCGCCTGTGGCGCGGTGTTTTGATACCGGCGGTGGCCGGGGCACGTTACTTTTCTTTGCTTCGCCAAAGAAAAGTAACCAAAAGAAAGGCGACCCCGACGACAGCGCCCACTACGTGGGTTCCCTGCGCTTCTCGCAAAGTCCGGCTGGCTGCGGGAACTCGGCCTTCGGCCTCAAACACCCCTCCGCCGAAACCCCGGACTTCGCTGCGATGCTCGGCGCTGCCGGAGGGGAGGTACGTCAAAGGCCAAAGCCAAAGCAACCCCAACCCCGCAAACCATCTGCTTGCAAGAATGGTTCACCTTACCCACCACTTTGTCATTCCGGTCCTCGGCGGCCCCCTTGCGCCGGAATCCAGTCCGCAGCCCAGCGGGCTGCATACGGTGGATTGTCACTGCGTTCCGAATCCACCCTACAAAACCCGCCTCCGGACGATTTGGCAGTTGCAGTTGCAGTTGCAGTTGCAGTTGCAGTTGTAGTTGCCTTTGCCTTTCTCCCCCATTAAAGCCCAGCGCCGAAGAAGAGAGGGAGACCCCAGGCTCCCGACCGACTGAGGGCAGCCCGGAGGGCCGCCCGGCTGGGGTCGCGTTTCTTTTGCCTTCTTTTCTTTGGCGAGACAAAGAAAAGAAGGGTGCTCCCGGGCACCCCCGGGTATGAAAACACCGCGCCGTCAGGCGCTAACACCCGCTCCCAAAAAAGCAGGCAGCAACACACCTCGCCCCCTTCACGCTACAATTGGCGGTTTGCAGATTCCTCTACAGACCAACCCACAATGCGTACCTCCCAGCTTTATCTCAACACCCTGAAAGAAGCGCCTTCCGAGGCCGAACTGACTTCGCACAAGTTGATGGTGCGCGCCGGGCTGATCAAGAAGCTTGGCTCGGGCCTGTATACCTGGATGCCGCTGGGCATGCGCGTGCTGCGTAAGGTCGAAGAGATTGTGCGCGATGAAATGAACGCCGCCGGCGCGCAAGAAATGCTGATGCCAACCATTCAGCCGGCTGAACTGTGGCAGGAAACCGGTCGCTGGGCACTGTTTGGTCCGCAAATGCTCAAGATCAAGGATCGCCATGAGCGCGATTTCTGTTTTGGTCCGACGCATGAAGAAGTCATTACCGACATCGCCCGCTCCGAGCTGCGTTCCTACAAGCAATTGCCGGTGAATATGTACCAGGTGCAGGTGAAATTCCGCGACGAAATCCGCCCGCGTTTTGGCGTAATGCGCGCACGTGAATTCGTCATGAAAGACGCCTACTCGTTCGATGCCGACTTCGCCGGTCTGCAAGTGTCCTACGACAAGATGTACACCGCGTATTCCAACATCTTCACCCGTCTGGGTTTGAAGTTCCGTGCGGTTGCTGCAGATACCGGGGCGATCGGTGGTGATGGCAGCCATGAGTTCCAGGTGCTGGCCGATGCCGGTGAAGACATTCTGGCGTATGCGCCGGATTCTGATTACGCCGCCAACGTCGAACTGGCCGAAGCGCTGGCACCGGTGACGCCGCGTGCTGCCGCCGCCGAAGCCCTGCGTGATATCGATACCCCCAAACAAACCACCTGCGAAGCGGTGGCGGAACTCATGGGCATCGGCATTGAGCGCACGGTCAAGCTGATTGCGCTGGTCAACAACGATGGCAAGTTCATCGTGGCCTTGCTGCGCGGCGATCACTCGCTCAACGAAGTGAAGCTGGGCAAGGTCAGCGGTGTGGGCGAGTTCCGCTTTGCCACCGAAGATGAAATCCGCGCACGCTTTAACTGTCCGCCAGGCTTCCTGGGTCCGGTCGGGATTGATGCCGATATTCTGGTGGTGGCAGATCGCTCTGTGGCCGTGATGAGCGACTTTGTTTGTGGCGCCAACAAACCCAAGTTCCACATTGCCGGCGTGAACTTTGGTCGTGACCTGCCAGAGCCCAACGCGGTGGCAGATATCCGCAACGTGGTATCGGGTGACCCTTCGCCGGATGGCAAAGGCAAGCTGGAACTGTGCCGTGGGATTGAAGTCGGCCATATCTTCCAGTTGCGCACCAAATACTCTGAAGCCATGAACGCCACGTTTGTGGGCGAAGACGGCCAGCCGAAATTTTTTGAAATGGGCTGCTACGGCATTGGCGTATCGCGCATTGTCGCGGCTGCTATTGAGCAGAATTACGACGAGCGCGGCATTATCTTCACGCAAGCCATGGCCCCGTTTGCCATCGCCGTGGTCGCCGTGGGTTATCACCGCTCCGAAGCCGTCAAGGCTGCGGCTGACCAACTGTATGCAGACTTGAAAGCCGTTGGCGTGGACGTGCTGCTGGATGACCGCAACGAGCGTCCGGGCTCCATGTTTGCCGATATGGAACTCATTGGCATTCCGCACCGCATTACCATTGGCGACAAGGGTCTGGCGGATGGCATGGTGGAATACGTGGCGCGCGCGGGTGGCGAGATGCAGAAGGTGGCATTGGCTGACGCCGTGAGTTTTGCCCGCAAGCAATTGGGCTAAAGCCAAGGGCCTACCCTGAGGTAGGCCGGCCGGTGGCGCTCAGGCGTTACCGGCCATTATTTTTTGAGCTCCGGATGAACAACGCGTATTACGACGAACCCCTGGTGCTGGTGGATCTGGAAACCACGGGTGCTAACGCAACGCACGACCGCATTACCGAAATCGGCCTGGTGCAGATTGACGAAACGGGCGTGCGCACGTGGTCGTGCCTTGTGAATCCGCAAAAGAGTATTCCGCCGTTTATCCAGAACCTGACCGGCATCAGTAATGAGATGGTGGCTGACGCGCCGACGTTTGCCGAGCTTGCACCAGAACTCTTGCTCAAACTCTCTGGCCGTGTGTTCATTGCCCATAACGCGCGGTTTGATTACGGTTTTCTCAAGAACGAATTCAAACGCGCCGGCCTGCCGTTTCGCGCCAGGGTGCTCTGTACGGTCAAACTCTCCCGCAAGCTGTATCCGGCCCAGTACAAACACAGCCTGGACGCGCTGGTGACGCGTCACCAGTTGCGCCTGGAAGGCGATCGTCACCGCGCGTTGACCGATGCCGCACTGTTGCAACAGTTTCTGAGTGCCGCTGGCGCCGAGCTGGGCGTAGACACCGTCCGCGCCGCCATGCAAGAGATGCTGCGGCAACCCACCTTGCCACCGGGCATCGACCCCGCCATGGTGGACGATCTGCCAGAAACCGCCGGCGTATATCTGTTCTATGGCGAGAACGACGCGCTGCTGTACGTCGGCAAGAGCAGCAATATCCGCAAGCGCGTATTCAGTCATTTTGCTGCTGACCACCGTGCCGGCAAAGAAATGCAACTGGTGCAGCAATTGCGGCGCATTGACTGGCAAGAAACCGCCGGTGAACTCGGTGCGCTGTTGCTGGAGATGCAACTGATCAAGACGCGCGCGCCGCTGTTGAACCAGCAACTGCGGCGTACGCGCGAGTTGTGCGTCTGGCGGCTGGACGAAGCCGCAGATGGCGCGCTGGTGCCCAAACTGGTCGCCATGGAAGAGCTGGACCCTATTGCCCAGACCGCCCGCCAGTTTGTGTTTGGCCCGTATCGCAGCAAGCGGGAAGCACAGAATGTGCTGACCAAGGTGGTCGAAGGCCAGGGCTTGTGTCGGCAAGTGCTGGGGCTGGAACCCAAGCCGCGCTCGGGCAGCGGGCCATGTTTTGGCGCGCAACTGCATCAATGCCGTGGCGCCTGTGTGGGCAAGGAGCCGCTGTCGGTGCACAACGCGCGCTTGTTAAGCGCACTGGCCAAACAAAGGCTGACGGACTGGCCGTTTCCCGGCCCGGTGGGTTTGCGTGAAGGCAAATACGACGGCGCACCACTGCAAGTGGTCGATCAATGGTGCTGGCTGGGTACGCTGACAGATGCAAGTGATCTGGCGGAGCTCCTGGACCAACCCCGCCCGGCGTTTGATATTGATACCTTCAAGCTGATCAAGACCGAACTCAAACGGGGTCAGTATCCGGTCGTGCCACTTTACTGACCATGGTTTCAGGCTGCGCGGCTATCGGTAGTGATGTCGTTGCGCAGTAACCGGAACGGTTCAGGCATGGCCAGCCCGTAGCCCTGGCCAAAGTCCACGCCCAGTCGGCGCAGTTCTTCGGCAATGGCCTGATTTTCGACAAACTCGGCCACGGTTTTCTTGCCCATCAAATGGCCGATTTCGTTGATGGCCCCGACCATGGCCCGATCAATCGGGTCAGTCAGCATGTCTTTGACAAAGCCACCATCAATCTTCAGGTAATCCACCGGCAGGTGTTTGAGATAACCGAATGAAGACATGCCTGCGCCAAAGTCATCCAGCGCAAATTTGCAGCCCAGCGCCGACAGTTGCTGCATGAAGTGTGTGGCGCGGGTCAGGCTGGCAATCGCCGCGGTTTCGGTCAACTCAAAACAAAGCCGTGAGGCGTCAACCCCGCTGCGGCGGATCTGGTCGAGCGCATAACCCAGAAAATGCTCATCACCAATCGATGTCCCCGATAGGTTGATGGCGCACGTCGCCAGCGGTTCCAGCCCGGCGCGATCACGTGCGCTGAGCGTCTCCAGCGTATTGCGCAAGACCCAGCGGTCAATCTCCGGCATCAACCCATACCGCTCGGCCGCAGGGATAAACGCCATGGGCGGAATGATCTCGCCATTGTCTGCGGCCAGCCGGATCAACACTTCGACGTGCCGCGCCGCCGGGCCAGGCTGCAGCCGGACGATCTCTTGCGCATACAGCCGGAACTGGTTTTTCTCCAGCGCGCGCCGCAAGCGGTTGATCCATTCCATTTCACCATGGCGCAGGCTGACCTCACTGTCTTGCGGCGAGTAGCGTTGCACGCGGTTGCGGCCTTTTTCCTTGGCCATATAACAGGCGGCATCGGCAGCACGTAGCGCTTCTTCCGGCACGATGCTGGCATCGGCCAGTTCGACGAGGCCAATGCTGACCCCCACAGTGAAAGACTGATTGCCAAACGAGTAGGGGAAGTCCAGCACGGCCTGGCGCAAGGTTTCGCCAATGCGCAAGGCGGCATCCAGGTTGCAGTTTTCCAGCAGCACGCCAAACTCATCGCCGCCGATGCGCGCCAAGGTGTCGGATTGGCGCAGATGCTGTTGCAGCGCGCTGGAGAGTTGGCGTAACAACTCGTCTCCCGCTGCGTGACCACAGGTGTCGTTGACGATCTTGAACTGGTCCAGATCAAGAAACATCAACGCATGTTCTCCCGGGCGCTGCACCAGCCGGGCATGCAGGCCGGACAAGCGCCGCTCAAACTCCCGGCGATTCACCAGACCGGTGAGGGCGTCATGGCTGGCCTGCCAGGACAGGCTGGCGGCGTATTGGCGCTCTCGCGTGACGTCGTGCAATACCAGCACCACGCCGGCGACGCGGCCTTCGCGGTCGTGGACCGGCGCGATGGCACGGTTGACCGAGATCTCAGTCCCGTCGTTGCGGATGATATTGAGGTCACGCTCCAGCGGCGCAGTTTCATAATTGCGGATTTCTCCCAACAGGGAGACCGCGGCATTTTCGTGGCCGGGGTCCATCGCCTTGAACAGGGAGTCCAGCGGCTGCTGTACCGCGCGGTCCAGTGATACCGCAATCATGCGTTCGGCGGCCGGGTTCATGTATTCCACGCGGCCGACGGTATCGGTGGTGATCACCGCATCAACAATCGAGGCCAGTGTGACCTGGGCTTTTTCTTTTTCCCGGTGCAGCGCGGCTTCAGCGGTTTTGGCGCGGGTAATGTCCGTAAAGGAACCGGCCATGCGCACCGGGTTGCCGCTCTCATCAAAAAACGCCCGGCCGCGCACGCGGAACCAGCGGTACACGCTCTCAAACGCTTGCCCGGTACGCACGCGATATTCAATGTCGTGCGGTTCGCCATCATTGAAGTGGCGGCGGTGTGCGTTCAGGATGACGTTCTTGTCTTCTGGATGAACCCGCGCCAGCCAGGCATCGGCACGGTTGGGCAGTTCCTCATCCGTAACGCCCAGCAAATGCCGGAACCGTGGTGAGAACCAGGCATGCCCGGTCAGCAAGTCCCAATCCCAGATGCCATCGTTGCTGCCGCCCACTGCACGCTGAAACCGGGATTCGCTGGCGCGTAGCGCTTCTTCGGACTGATTGCGCTGATCCAGAAAGCGCGCTGTGCGGCGCAAAGCCAGCACCACCAGCAACACCGCCGCCACCAGATAGGCAATACCGATCCAGGTGCCGGTCATGCGTAAACCACCGGCAATGCTTTCCGAGAACTCACGCTCAATCGGGGTCAGTTTGCCGTTGATATCCTGGATTTGCGCGCGAATCTGCCCGACGCGTGCCGTTTGCAGATCGCCCTGGTTGGCGTGTTCGTGCAGTTCATCGGCCAGTTGCTGCAACTGCGCCACATATTGATCCGCTTGCCCCCACAGCTCGATAGAGCGGCTGACAAAGGGCACATGCCGGAAATTGCGGAACAGCCGGATCATGCCCGGAATGTCTTCCGGCAGATTGCCGCCGGCCAGCAAGCCTTCACGCGCGGTGTAGAGGTCAGGCTCCGCCATATCCAGCGCAAGGCGTGCGCGCTGATCGCCAAGGGGAATGGCAAGGGCGTTCAGATAGGACTGGTACTCATGATCGTCCAGTGTCGAGGCGTAGCGGTCCAGATAGTAAATGGCATCTTTCTGCCCTTTGGACCACAAGCTTTCGCCGCCGACAAAAGCACGCCCTGCCGACAGGATGTCCAGACAAGCCCATTGCAGTATCACCAGCAGCGACACGATAAGCATGTAAGGCCAGGCGATCGGCAAGATACGCTTGATGTAGGTCCAGCGCTGGACAGCCATGACGATGTCTTTCCTCCGCAAAGCACTCAGGTTCCGGGGTGATGGGCCGGCGTGGGGTGCTGACTTGGCCGTCTGCTTGCTGACTGGCTCATCATAAGAAATCCATTGAATACTAGCCGGTTTTTTATATGCCAAATGCAAATACCGGGCCAGCGGCGCGGTTCCGTAACATTTTGTCGACGGTGATACGGCTCACCTGTCGGTGCATGCTGTTACAAAGGCCGTAGGCGCGGGGGTCTGGCGACCCGTTATTCAGGGGTGAACCTCACAAGGAGAGGCTGATGAAAACCCTGTTAACCATGGTCTTGCTGGCGGCGGGCCTGACGGGCTGTGTGGTCGTGCCGGTCGGCCCGCCACCGCGGGCCTATGTGCGTGCCCCGGTGATTGTGGAACCTGCACCCATCGTCGTCGGCCCGTGTTGCTGGCATCGCTATTAAGGAGGCAAAGATCATGAAATGGATACTCGCACTTATGCTGGCTGGGCTGCTTGGCGGTTGCGTGGTCGTACCCGCGCCGATCTACGTACCGGTACATCATGGGTATTGGCGGTGATGTTGGCTGGGGTCGCCTTTCTTTGGTTCCTTTCTTTGGGGCCGCCGAGGTGGCGAAGCACCTCGGCGGCCCCAAAGAAAGTAGGGTGCTCCGGCCACCGCCAGTGTCAAATGCCTTTCAACACCGCACCGTAAGGCGCTAACAGGGGTTCAAGGTTTTGTGTCAGCCACGGTGGATTGTCGCTATCGCTCCGAATCCACCCTACGGTCCACTCGCCAGCAGAGCGAAAATCCAACATCAGTACGAACCAGGTCAGCCACCCCGGATTCCCGCTTCGCTTCATCCGGGCTACGAGTGGCATCTGCCAGCAAAGGCCACCTGCGGTGGCCAGACTGGATTCCGGCCTCCGCCGGAATGACGCGGTCGTGCGGCGTTCCCACTCAAATTACGTGTGTAGCGGCAACAAAAAAGCGGCCCAGGGGCCGCTTTTCTTCGCCTGAAAAGGCTTGATCAAGCAAACAACTTCTTGATGTCATCCCCGGCCGTGACGGTGAACTTCTTGTCCGTTGGCACCACGGTCTTGCCATCAAAATATTCAACCCGGTACAGCGTGCCAAACGAAAAGCTGGGTGCCGCTTCGCCCTGGCCGCCCACCACTTCCGCGCCACGGCGCACATTGTCGGCCATCCAGCCTGGCAAGCGCAGATGGTACGGATTGCGCTCCACTTCACCCACATGGCAGGCCAGCGCAGCGATCAGATCGGCGGTGTCCTGGATGCTGGTTTCAATCAGCGCATTGGGTTTGTCCATCTGGCGCCAGAACTCGCTGTCCGCCACATAGCAGGCATGGCCGATGCTGGCCAGCGCGTCCCTCACCAGGTAATGCGTGCCGATGTGGGCAGAGTGATAGTCGTTGTTGTTGGGGAACACGCACACCGCCGGTTTGTATTCCTTGATCAGCGCGGCGATCACGGCCACTTTTTCGGCCCATTCGGCCGGTGCACCATCCCGGGTCTTGGTCGATACATTCCCCAGCCCGCCAGGAATGGTCTCGCGCAGGGAGAAACCCAGGTACTTGCAGGCGTTGGACAGTTCTTCCCAGCGCGGTTGCTTGCGGGCGGCGTTAGAGCCTTGCGTGACGGCCACGTTGACCACGTGGTAACCGGCTTCACGGCCAAGACGCAGCGGCAGGGCGCCGATAATACATTCATCATCCGGATGCGGCGCAAAGATCATCACTACCGGAGCACCCGCTTTGTCGGTACTCGGGGCTGGCGTCAAACCTTCCAGCGAGCTATACAGCGGCGCATCTTTTTTCTGTAGCAGCGCGTCGTGCGCCTGGACGAGTTCGAGGTAGACCTGACTCATATTTTTTTCCATCCTTTTTACGTGGTTTCGTGCCGCGCCGGACTGCGCATGGCCTGCGGCGCAACAGGTCGAGTATAGGCGTTGTACTGCGTGTGCTCAAAGTCCTGTATGCCACTGGCAAACGGGCATAATGCCGATTGCGCTCTCGACAAGAACAAACAAACTGCACATGCATACTTTGCGTTATTTCCGTCATGCCATCTGGGTCAGCCTTGCCGGGCTGGCCATTGCCGCTGTGCTGGGTGGTTCCGCCGGCCTGTGGGCGGCGTTTAACCTGGCTCTACTGGAAACCAGCCTCAGTTTTGATAATGCGGTGGTGAATGCCAGTATTTTGCGACATTGGGATAAACGCTGGCAGCAGCGCTTTTTGCTGTGGGGCATGATCGTGGCCGTGTGCGGCATGCGGGTGTTGTTCCCGTTGGTGATCGTCGCCGTCATCGCCCACGCGCCGCCCTTGCCGGGGCCTTTTTCAGTGTATGAGTGGATCAGCAGCGGGCACTGGCCTGCCAACGACGTCCTGACCATGGCGATCGTCGCGCCGCATCGCTACGCGGACACCCTGCAATCGGCCCATATCGAAGTCATGGCCTTTGGCGGGACGTTTTTGTTGCAGGTGTTCTGGCACTTTTTCCTGAACCAGAACAAAGAAAGCCACTGGCTGCGCCCGCTGGAGCGCGCCATGCAGCAATTGGGCCGGCTGGAAATGGCCGGTGTGGTGCTCACATTGGTGGGCTTGCTGGCGCTGGCGTCGGCCCTGCCGCAACCCGAAGCCTGGCGCTTGCTGGTGGCCGGTATCTGGGGGCTGATTGCGTATACCGTGGTCAACGGGATCAGCGCGCTGATGGGGTCAGACAGCAGTGTCGTGCGCGCGGGCTGGGGCGGGTTTATTTATCTGGAACTGCTGGATGCCTCATTCAGTTTTGACGGCGTGCTGGGTGCGTTTGCGCTGACACGCAACATTTTCCTGATTGCCATTGGCCTTGGCATTGGCGCCATGTTTGTGCGCAGTTTTACGCTGATGCTGGTGGAGAAGGGCACATTGTCAGAACTGCGCTATCTGGAACACGGCGCCTTCTGGGCCATTGGCGCACTGGCTGGGGTGATGCTGATTGCGCCACTGGCTGAAGTACCGGATGCGGCCACGGGTGGGATTGCTGCGGTGCTGATTATTCTGGCCGCGCTGCATTCGTGGTATGCCAACCGGCGGGACCGGAGAGGGGCGGGGGAGTAGTCTGCAGTTGGGGTTGGGGTTGTTTTTGACTCCTCCCCCCTTTCAAGGACTTTTCCGATTGAGGGAATCGCGGAGCGAAAAAGTCCGGGGGTCGCCTTTTCTTTGGGTACTTTCTTTTGGCGATCCAAAAGAAAGTACCCAAAGAAAAGGCGACCCCCGGTATGTAATGCCTTTACCCGAGCCGAAGGCGCTAATAGCGGTTCAAGGTTTTAAGTCAGCAAAGGTGGATTGTCGCTACGCTCCGAATCCACCCTACGAGGTTGGCATCCTCGCCAACAAAGGCACTTGCGGCGGCCTCACTGGATTCCGGCGCAAGGGGGCCGAGCGGAATGACGAGTCAGTGGCAAGGATAAGCACATCATCCTTGCGCACAGCGCAAACAGCCTAAAAAAAGCCGCCAGCGCCCTGGCTCCATCACCCCCGTGCCATCAACGCCTGCACCTCATCCATCGTTGGCGCATACGCCCCATGCTGCCGGCACACCGTCGCCGCGGCCGCCGCTGCGGTATCAATATGCGTTTGCAACGGTGCATCCGGATTATTGAGCACGCTGGCAATCCAGCCACCCATACTGGCGTCCCCGGCGCCCACGGTATCGGCCACATCCACCTGGTATACGGGGCGGCTGGCTTCGCCCTGCGGGGTGAGCAGGGTCATGCCTTCGCCACCTTTGGTGAGCAGCACCCAGGCATTGGGGGCCCAGCCGCGCAGGATATCCAGTGCGCCGTTTACCGTTTTACCTGGGAACAGGTGCAGCAAGTCTTCGTCGGACACCTTGATGTAATCGGCCAGTTCGCTCATGCGCTGCAAGGTGGCACGGTAACCGGGGTCTTCCATCAGGTTGCGGTAGTTGGGGTCAAAACAGATACGCTTGCCCAGCGCCTTGATCTGTTCGGCGGTTTCCACCAGTTTACCGGCCAGTGGCTGGCGGACCAGACTGATGCAGCCAAAGTGGGCAATCTCCAGATCATTCATCCAGCTTTGCGGAAAGCGGCTGAAGTCCAGGTGCTGGTCGGCACTGTCATTGCCAATAAAGAAATATCGCGGTGGGTGCTTGGAGGGCACCATGGCCAGAAATGGCGGGCGCTCTACTTGCTGCATAAAGCGCATGTCCAGCCCGGCCTCACGGGCCAGGCGCACCAGATCATCTCCAAAATTATCTGCGCTGACCGAGCCGGCATATGCGGTGGTCAAGCCCAGCCGGGCCGATACACGCGCCACGTTCCAGCAAGAGCCGCCCGGCACGGCACGCCACAGGCCATCGCCTTCTGCAATAAAGTCGGTCAGTGCTTCGCCAAATACGACAAATTTCGGATTCATTGCCTTTGTTCCAGAAAAACCGGTGGGAGATGGCCAACGTCAACGTACGCCAGCAATTATTGAGCATTATCCCAGTGAACGAGCATTTGCGGTGATCGGGTTTATACCGTAGCGTCGGGCCGCAGGCCGGGTTCGACGTAGGCGCCGGGGGTAATCAACGCTTCAAAGGCCTCGGCGGTGATGGGGCGGCTGAGTAAATAACCCTGGACCGAGTCGATGCCGGCGCGTTCCAGGAATGCCAGTTGTTCGTGGGTTTCCACGCCCTCGGCCAGCACGGTCATGCCCAGTGTTTTACCCAGTCCGATAATGGCCAGCACAATGGCTTCGTCGTTGGGGTCGGTGGAGAGATCACGCACAAAGCTTTGATCCACCTTGAGTTTGTCAAAGGCAAAGCGCTTGAGGTAAGACAGGCTGGAATACCCCGTGCCAAAGTCATCAATCGATAGCCGCACGCCCAGTTTCTTGAGGCGGTGCAAGGCCATCGTGACTTGCTCGCCTTCTTGCATGATGACCGATTCGGTCACTTCCAGTTCAAGGTATTGCGCATCCAGCCCGGCATCGGCCAGCGCTTCGGCCACAATTTCCGGCAGATTGGGCTGATGCAGTTGCAAGGGCGACAGGTTGACCGCAATGGTGATCGGCGGCAAACCGGCAGCTTGCCAGCGGCCGGCCTGGCGCACCGCACTTTGCAAGACCCAGGTGCCCAGCGTGACGATCATGCGGGAGTCTTCCGCAATGGGGATGAAGCGCGAGGGTGAAATCAACCCGTGCTCCGGGTGTTGCCAGCGGATCAACGCCTCGGCCCCCACAATTTGCTGATCAGGCAGGCTCACTTGTGGTTGGTAATGCAGCTTGAACTGGTCGTTATGCAGCGCCATGCGCATGCTCGCTTCCAGTTGCAAACGCTCGGAGGCACGCGCATTCAGGTCCGCCGTGAAGAACTGGAAGTTGTTGCGGCCGTTGGCTTTGGCTTGATACATGGCGACGTCGGCATTGCGCACCAGGACATCCGGGCTTTCTGCGTCGGTGGGATAAACGCTGATGCCGATCGAGGTGGAGGTCGCAAAGCTGCCGGCTTCCAGTTCGAACGGGTCAGAGAACACCGCCAGGATGTGCGAGGCGACATCCGTCACCTGTTCAGTGCTTTTGACGTCGGTCAGCACCACCACAAACTCGTCACCGCCCAGCCGCGCCAGAATGTCCGAACGCCGCACGGTGCCGCGCAGCCGCTGCGCCACCTGCTTGAGAACCTCGTCGCCCGCCGCGTGGCCGAGCGAGTCATTGACTGTTTTGAAGCGGTCCAGGTCCAGGAACAGCACCGCCAGCAAATGCCCGCGCCGTTCCGCCGCCGCAATGGATAAACGCAATTCATCGCGCAGCAGGTTGCGGTTGGCCAGGCGGGTGACGGGGTCAAAGTTGGCCAGTTCGGTAATGCGATCCTGTGCCTGCTTGCGTTCCGTAATGTCCGTCACGGTGCCAATCAGCCGGGTAGGGCTACCGCTTTCATCAAGTTCGACCAGCCGGCCGCGACACTGGAACCAGTGGTATTGGCCGTGCCGGGTGCGCCGCCGATATTCAATGGCAAATTGCGCGGCGGCACCGTTGTAATAACTGCGCAGGGCATCAAGCACATCTTCCCGGTCATCCGGGTGCAGCTGGTTTTTCCACTTCTCGAATGTTTCTACCATCTCGCCGGGTTCGTAGCCCAGCAGACGGTCATATTCCGGACTGGTAACGGCGGCGGTGCGGCCATCCAGCGGCATATCAAACAGCCCGGTGGCCGAGGCCTCCAGCGCCAGGCGCAGTTGTTGTTCGCTGCGCACAATGGCCTGCTCGGCCATGCGCCGCTCGGAGATATCCCGCACCACCGCGCAGTTGTATTCCTCGCCCTTGAAGACGATGTAGTTGGAATACACCTCGATCGGGAACACCTGGCCCGTGCGGGTGCGCAGCGAGCTTTCTTCCACCAGATGCTTGTGGCGCGATAAACGCTCCCAGAACCGTGGCCAGGCATCGCCACGAATGGCCGGGTTGATGTCGGACAAGCGCATATTGCGCAGTGCCTGTTCGGTGTAGCCCAGCCGCTGGCAGCCAATGGTATTGACGTAGCAGATACGGCCATTGCGATCCAGCCACACCGCCATATCGGCACCCCGCTCTACCGCCGCACGGGTCAGATAAAGATCGAACTCGGCTTTTTCCAGCCGGGTTAGCTGGCGCAGAACGTAGATCAGCAAGAGCGCCCCGGCGGCGATCATCAGCAACACAATCACGCCGTTGACTACTTGTGCGCGCTGCCAGGCCAGCAGCACGTCATTGCGGTTCACACCCACGGCAATGCCCAGCGGCCGGTTGTCTACCCGCCGCCAGCCAAAGATCAGCGTCTGGTGGTCGACCGGGCTGGTTTCTGTGCTGACGCCGGCAGTGCCCTGGCTGAACACCTCGTCAAAGAAGCGCATAAACGAGATATCCCGCCCGATTTCGGTTTCATCTGGCGGATAGCGCAGCAGCAGAATGCCGTCGTTACGAAACAGGCGGATGGTCAGGCGCTCGGTCTGTTCCGTTTTGTAGAAGCGGTAGAAGTAGTCCGGCCGCAGCGTGGCTACCAGAAGCGCCCCGGTGACACCGTGGCTGCTTTCCAGGTTGGCGACAATGGGGATGACATTGGCACCGCCCAGCGGGTCCGGCTGTTGTTCAGCAACATACCAGGACAAACCGGGCTGGGCATTCACGATGCGAAAGTAATGCGTTTGCGAGAGATTGCGCGGTGGGACGTGATCGACGGCCGAAGAGGCCAGCAAGTCACCATCCGGGGCGATCAGGGTAAAACTGCCGACCTGGCTGAAACGGGTGGCAATACGCTGGAGTTCCTGGTGCAGGCAGGCTTGATCCTGGTTGCCAAGGCAGGCCTTGATTTGCGGGTTTTCGCGAATCAGTTGCAGCGATTCAATTGCTGCATCAGTGGTGCGGCCGACGTGTTCTTCCAGGGCACGCGCGAGCGTTTGCATCTGCTGTTGGGCAGCGCCCAGCCGATCCAGATAACTGCGGTAGGTCGACCAGCCGATGACACACAACGTCAGCAAAAGAACCAGCAAAAACAAAGAAATCAGGATGCGCCTGATCTGACCAAATGATTGGCCCGCATCCTGCTCTTGCGAAGTTTTGGGCCGCTGCACAAGCAAAATTCTCAAAAACAAGGATGCTCATTTTTGAGTCAATTGCTGTCAGTTGGCAACGCGAAGTCGGGCAGAAGAGACACTTCTGACGACCGCCGAGGTGTTTTCCTGACAGAAGCCGATTAACGGGCGATGACCGCCTGCAGATTGTGTTCGCCTGTCAGCTTCTCGGCGGCAGCCAGCGCAGTGGCGCGGTCTGGATACGGCCCCAGGCGGACGCGGTGGATGCTGCCACTGGACTGGATATTCAGTTTGGTGTCATCACCTTGCAGATCCCGCGCCCAGTGGTCGCGGAAATTCTCGGCATTGGAGCGCGAACCAAACGCCCCCAATTGCAGATACACCCCGGCGGCGGATACCGTGACCGGCACCGGTTGCGGCTTCTCAGCGACGGCCACGGTTGCCGGCAATGGCTGCATCGTAACCGCAGAATTGGCGTCAGCCAGCGGGGTGGTAACGGCCGCGGCCACTTGCGGTGTATCGCCGGGGATGGCCTGACCTGGTGTCAGGCTTTCCACCACCACATCCGTACTGCCGTTCATGGCATAACCCAGGCGGCAGGCGGCCAGGAAAGACAAATCCATCACCCGGCCTTTCTTGAACGGGCCGCGATCGTTGACCCGCACCACCACACTACGGCCATTCTTCAGATTGGTTACGCGGGCATAACTGGGAATCGGCAGGATGGGCGACGCGGCGGTCATGGTGTACATGTCGTAGACCTCACCGCTGGAGGTCTTCTGGCCGTGGAATTTGCGGCCATACCAGGACGCAATACCCTGCTGCTTGAGGCCACCAGGGGCCTTGAGCGGGGTAAAGCTTTGGCCCAGCACCGTATACGGATTGTTGGCAAAGCGGTTCAGCGCTTCGGCTCGCGGCACGGGTTCAGGCACATAGTCGATCCAGGCCGGCAGTGTTTCATGCGGGCCGTCATCCAGGTAGAAACCGCCCGAACCCGGGGCACCCGCTGTATACGCGCAGTGATAGGGCGAGGCTGAGCCAGACAATTGCGCCGGCGGCGCTTCGGTGGCTGGCGGCAAGGGCTGGGCTGGTGTGCCGCTGGGCGCGCGCGGGGTCGTGCTACATGCGGCCAGCAAGGCCACGGCGGTCATGAGGGTGGCGCGTTTTAGCCAGGCCAGGGTAGAAGGGGTAAAGCGCACGCCAGACTCCAGGTATTCGGTTTATTGCGCGAAGGGTTGCGATCAGGCCTTCATCAACTTGCGATCTTTGCCCACGCTCATCAGGATGCCGAAGGCCGCCATCAGCGAGACCATCGATGTGCCACCGTAAGACACCAGCGGCAAAGGCACGCCCACGACCGGCAAAATGCCGGAGACCATGCCCATGTTGACGAAGGCGTAGGTAAAGAAGGTGAGCGTCAATGCGCCGGCCAGCAAGCGGCCAAACAGCGTGGCGGCATTGTTGGCAATGCTCAGGCCACGAATGATCAGCAGCAGGTACAGCAGCACCAGAATGATGTTGCCGATCAGGCCGAATTCTTCACCAAACACGGCAAAAATAAAGTCGGTGGTGCGTTCAGGAATGAAATCCAGGTGGGTCTGGGTGCCGTTCAGCCAGCCCTTGCCCAGCAAACCACCGGAACCAATGGCAATGGTGCCCTGGATGATGTGGTAACCGGCGCCCAGCGGGTCTTGCATGGGGTCCAGCATGGTCGCCACGCGCTGGCACTGGTACTCCCGCAAGATATGTATACACAGGTTCCAGTGCGTCACCACGTAGGCCAGCCCGCCCCCCGCCAGCACCATCAGGCCAATCAGACGCCAGGACAGGCCGGCAAAGAACAAGACGTAAAAACCGGCTGCGGCGATCAACAGGCTGGTGCCCAGGTCGGGCTGCTTCATGATCAGGCCCACCGGGATCACCATTAACACGGCGGCGACGATGAAGTGCTTCCAGTTGAGCGAGGCTTCGAAATGATGGAAATACCAGGCCAGCATCAAGGGCAAGGCCAGCTTCATCAATTCAGAGGGCTGGATCTTGGTGACGCCAATATTGAGCCAGCGTTTGGCGCCGTGACTGGTAGAGCCAAACAGCGCCACGGCCACCAGTAGCAACACCCCAATCACATACATGGGCAGGGCCAGCCGCATCAACACTTGCAGCGGCATGCTGGCCAGCACCCACATCACGCACAGCGCCACACCCAGAAAGGTGAACTTGTCGCTGATCTTGTCCATGTCCTGATTGGATGCCGAATACAGCACGATGCAGGACAAGAGAAAGACCAGAAACGTGAACAGCAAGAGCCAGGGGTCAATCGGGCGGATAAAGCGCCGCAGAAATTCCTTAATCACTGTCACTGCTCTCCACGTCCGACGCTGCTTGCGCCGGTTGCTTGCCGGTCAGGTAGTAGTCGAGCACCTGGCGGGCGATCGGCGCTGCGGCAGCAGCGCCCCAGCCCCCGTTTTCCACCAGTACGGCCAGCGCAATCTTCGGGTGATCGGTGGGCGCATAAGCAATAAACCAGGCGTGGTCACGCAAGTGCGCCTTGGTGCCGCTTTCCGAATACTTGCCGCCCTTCAGGCTGAACACCTGTGCCGTACCGGTTTTGCCCGCAGCGGTATAGCCCGCGCCGGCAAAGGCTTTGGCGCCGGTACCTTCCTTGATCACGCCTTCCATGGCGTGTTGTACCACGGCAATATTGGCGGGTTTCCACGGCAATACGCGTTCGGGCTTGGGCTCGACCACCGTCTTGTTTCCGTTGGTGCCATCGACAATGTACTGTACCAGGTGCGGGTGGAACATGACACCGGAATTAGCGATGGCCGCCGTGGCATGCGCCATCTGCAGCGGTGTGTAGGCGTTGTAACCCTGACCAATGCCGATGGACACGGTTTCACCGGCATACCATTTCTGCGTCGCCGGCGTACGGAAGCGCTTGCGCTTCCATTCTTGCGACGGCAATACGCCGCTTTGCTCGCCATCGATATCAATGCCGGTCGGGCTGCCGAAATCCAGCGTGCCCATAAAGCGGGAGATCGCATCAATCCCCATGGTGTTGGCCAGCGAGTAGTAATACACGTCGCAAGACACCACGATCGACTTGTACATATCGACCGCACCGTGGCCGCCCACCTTGTCGTCTCGGAATGTATGACCGCCAAAGTTGAACACGCCGGTATCGTTGATTACCGTGCCCGCAGAGCGAAAGTTGCCCTCCAGTGCGCCCAGTGCCATGAACGGCTTGAAGGTGGAACCCGGCGGATAGGTACCGCGCAGCGCACGGTTGTTCAGCGGTTTGTCCGGGTCGGTGTTCAGATCGTTCCAGCTTTGTGGATCAATGCCGTCTACAAACAGGTTCGGATCAAACCCGGGTTTGGAGACAAACGCCAGCACGCCCCCGTTTTGCGGGTCAATGGCGACCAGGGCGCCCTTGCGATCGCCAAAGGCATCTTCTGCGATCTGTTGCAGCTTGATATCCACGGACAACACCAGGTTCTTGCCTGGCATCGGCGGCGTGCGCTTGAGCGTGCGGATGGCGCGGCCACCGGCATCGATCTCGACTTCTTCAAAGCCGGTCACGCCGTGCAGATCGCTCTCGTAACTCTGTTCAACACCCACCTTGCCGATATGATCGGTGCCACGGTAGTTGGGCAAATCGCCAGAGTCATCCAGGTCTTGCAGGTCTTTGTCGTTGATCCGCCCGATATACCCGATCAGATGCGAGGCCACTTTGCCCAAGGGGTACTGGCGGAACAGGCGGGCTTTCACTTCCACGCCCGGAAACTGATAGCTGTTGGCGGCAAAGCGCGCCACTTCTTCATCATTCAGCCGGGTCTTGATCGGCAGCGACTCAAAATCCTTGGTGTCTTCCATCAGCTTTTTGAAGCGACGGCGATCCTTGGGGGTGATGTCGATGATTTTGGCCAGCCGGTTAATACAGTCTTCCAGCGAGCCGACCTTGGAGGGGGTGATTTCCAGCGTATAGGCAGAGAAATTGTGCGCCAGCACCACGCCGTTACGGTCATAAATGACCCCGCGCGGCGGTACGATCGGCACCAGGGAAATCCGGTTTTGTTCGGCCAGCGTCTGATAGCGGCCGTGCTGCGCCACCTGCAACCAGGAAAAGCGCGCAATCAGAATGCCAAACAGCACCAGGACGAACAAGGCCGCAGCGGCAAGGCGGAGCTGGAACGCATAGCGCTCCGCCATCTGGTTCTTGATTTCGCTACGACGACTCATATTTCGATTCAGACTTGGGTTTGCGCTGGTGGTACATCAGCATCAGATTGGACAGCGGCGTCCAGATCACGGCAGACAGAAAACAGCCGGCAAAATAACCCCAGCCGACAAATGGGCTGCCCAGGGCAAGCCGGATCAGCACCATCAACAACTGGGAGAGCAGCAAGAAGCCCAGCGCAACAAAGGCTTGTTGCCAGAAGGGGAACACGTTGAGCTGGCGCTGGCGGGCCAGTGTCAGGAATGCAATCACGCTGTAGGCAAAGGCATGCTGCCCCAGCACGTTGCCATCCCCCACATCCATCAGGATGCCCAGCACAAACGCCCAGCCCACGCCCACCCGGCGCGGCTGGTTCAGTGTCCAGTACACAATGAACAGGGCAACAAAATCCGGCGTGAAGTTGGCCAGCCCCACTTGCCAGGGCAAGAGGTTGACCACCAGGGCCACCAGAAAGGTAAAGAAAATCAGCGTGCCGCGAACCGGCCGCAACAACTGGCTGGATACCGGCATCAGCGTCCCCGTTTCTTTTTGGTGTTTTCCGGCGCGGTTTGCGGTTCGGCCGGGTAGGGAGGTAAGGGCCGCGGCGGATCAAGCACCAGCAAGAAGCGGTGCTGGTCTATTTGCGCCAGCGGCTCACAAACAATATGCGCAAAGGCGCTGCTTGACGAACGGTCCACGCGGACCACTTTCGCCACCGGCAGGCCGGCGGGGTAAATGCCGTCGATACCGGAGGTCACCATCACATCACCATTCTGGATATCGACATTCGGGGCCATATTGCGTACTTCCAGCGGCTGGTTGCGACCCATGCCGTAGACCACGGAACGCAACTGATTGCGCTGCACCATAACCGGCACCATCTGGTCCCGATCGCTGATGAGGCGTACCTCAGACGTCAACGGCTGTACCCGGATCACCTGACCCACTACACCCACGGTGTCAATCACCGGTTGCCCCGCCACGATGCCCGCCGCCTGGCCCCGGTCCACGATCAGCTTGGCGGTAAACGGGTCACGCCCGTTGTACAGCACTTCAACCAGTTGCGATGGGTTGCCGAATGAAGACTGGCGCTCGCTTAACTGTCGCAGTCGCGCGTTCTCGGCCTCCAGCGCGTGCATTTTCATGGCTTGCGCCTGCGCAACCAGTTGCGCATCGTTCAGCTTGCGGTTTTCTGCCAGCAAGTCAGCCTGACGGCTGAGAAAATTGCTGGCGTTGCGGGCTTCCTGGAACGGTGTGGTTGCCAGCCATTGCAAGGGGTAAAGCACCACGGAGACCTCTTCACGCACGCGGCCCAGCATCTGGAAGCGGGCATCAGCCACCACCAGCGCGAGCGAGAGCGCCGAAAAGATCAAAAGCCGCGTCAGCGGCTTTGGGCCTTGCTTGAAAAAGGCGGGTTGAGTTGCTTGCATCGTGTCGCCGTTGCGACGAGAACCAACAAGCGGGCCGAATGCTTATGCGTTGGGCCCGCTGCTTTTCCCGGAGTGAGAAACAGTATCCTGCGTCGGTCAGTCGTTGGTGAAAATCACCACGCCGCCCTTGTCGAGCTTTTCCAGCGCTTTGCCGGAACCGCGTACCACGCAGGTCAGCGGGTCTTCAGCCACGATCACGGGCAGACCGGTTTCTTCCATCAGCAAACGATCCAGATCACGCAACAACGCGCCACCGCCAGTCAGCACCATGCCCTTTTCGGCAATGTCGGCACCCAGTTCTGGCGGGGTTTGTTCCAGCGCCTGCTTCACGGCAGACACGATCTGGTTCAAAGGTTCGGTCAGCGCTTCCAGAATTTCGTTGGAAGAAATGGTGAACGAGCGCGGAATACCTTCTGCAAGGTTACGGCCCTTCACTTCCATTTCCCGAACTTCGGCACCCGGGAATGCAGAGCCGATGCGCTTCTTGATTTCTTCTGCGGTGGTTTCACCGATCAGCATGCCGTAGTTACGACGGATGTAGTTGATGATGGATTCATCAAACTTGTCGCCGCCTACACGCACGCTGCTGGCGTAAACAATACCGCCCAGCGAGATCACGCCCACTTCCGTGGTGCCGCCGCCGATATCCACCACCATGGAACCAGTGGCTTCTTCAACGGGCAGGTCAGCGCCAATGGCCGCTGCCATCGGTTCTTCAATCAGTTCTACCTTGCGTGCGCCGGCACCCAGGGCCGATTCACGGATCGCGCGGCGTTCCACCTGGGTGGAACCACACGGTACGCAGATCACGATACGGGGCGGGCTGGAGAACAGGCGGCTCGGATTCACCTTTTTGATGAACTGCTTGAGCATTTGTTCGGTGATGGTGAAGTCGGCAATCACGCCGTCTTTCATCGGGCGGATGGCGGTAATGCTGCCCGGGGTACGGCCCAGCATTTTCTTGGCTTCAGCGCCAACGGCCAGAATGGTTTTCTTGCCGGATGGGCCGCCTTCCTGCTGGATGGCGACGACTGAAGGTTCATCCAGCACAATGCCTTTGCCCTGCATGTAGATCAGGGTGTTCGCGGTGCCAAGGTCGATGGCGATATCGTTGGCAAAATAGCCGGAGAGGAGGCCAAACATCGTGTGCTCTCAATCAATAATCGGGTCGGTCAAAAAGGGTGCCTGTCTGGGTATAGACAGACAACCGCGAATTTTTTATGCGGTTCGGGCAGATATCACCGGCAAAAGTTCCGGCAATGTATGCGCAAAACAGCGTTCAAAGTGAGGCTTGCGGGCGTTTTCAATGCCACTGTCAAGTGGCGTTTTCGCAAGGTCCGCGCGCTTCGGTGAATCAAGGGCGGTATGATACCCTATCCCGTTGATGTTAATGAAGGCTAATACCATGTCCCTTTCGCTAGATGACGTAAGGCGCATCGCCCGACTGGCACGCGTGGCCGTGACCGATGACGAGGCGCAGGCAACGCAGACGCAGCTTAACCGCATCCTTGGTTTGATTGAAGATATGCGTGCAATTGATACGACCGGGATCGAGCCGATGGCCCATGCCCAGGACGTGCATTTGCGTCTGCGTGAAGATGTGGTGACCGTCACAGATCGCCGTGAACAATTCCAGAGCGTTGCGCCGGAAAAAGAAAACGGGCTTTACCTGGTACCGAAGGTGATCGAATGAGTGTTGATCGCGTTTCACAGCATTTCAATGAGGCCGCACAAGTGCTGGCCCGCGTCTGTAGCGACCAGCAATTGCTGGGTTCGATCGACGCGGCGGGCAATCTGCTGGTCGAAACTTTCAAGGCTGGCGGCAAGGTCATTGCTTGTGGCAATGGGGGCTCGCACTGTGATTCCATGCACTTTGCAGAGGAATTATCGGGCCGTTACCGGGGCGATCGTCCGGCGCTGCCAGCCATGGCGGTGGCTGATCCGTCGCACATTACCTGCGTGGCCAATGACTACGGTTTCAACGAGATTTTCTCGCGCTATGTCGCGGCTTTTGGCAAGGCTGGCGACGTGCTGGTGGGCATTACCACCAGCGGTAATTCCGCCAATGTCATCCGCGCGGTAGAAGAAGCCAAAGCACGTGGCATGAAGATCATCCTCTTGATGGGCAAGGATGGCGGCAAGCTCAAAGGCGTGGCAGATGTCGAAATTATCGTGCCGCATTTTGGTTTTGCTGATCGCATCCAGGAAATCCATATCAAGGTCATTCATACCCTGATCGACCTCGTTGAGGTTGGCATGGGTTACGCCGACTGAATCTGTCGCATCAGAAACGGCTGATTTTCGGCGGTTCAGATGCTGCAATGTTGACCTTCTGGCGATTAGACTTTCAGTCTTTTCCGATGCTATTGGCATGGCCGATGGCCCCGGTTGCCGATTGATTCCAGAGTCCGTTCACAGGAACAACGACAAATGGTTGAAAAAAGTATCAAACAACTGGCGGCCGCGCTGGCCGCTGGTGAATTTTCCGCAGTCGAACTGGCTACGGAATACCTCCGGCGTGCCAAGGCGCATAACGGTGAACTCAACGCCTTCATCACCTTTGATGAAGACAAAACACTGGCCGAGGCCAAAGCCGCTGACGCTCTGCGCGCAGCAGGCAATGCCGGCGCGCTGACGGGCATTCCGCTGGCGCACAAAGACATCTTCTGTCAGGAAGGCTGGCACACAACGTGTGGCTCCAGAATGCTGGAGAACTTCATTGCGCCGTATTCTGCGCATGTGGTCGAGCAATGCCGCAAAGCCGGTCTGGTGACGCTGGGCCGCACCAATATGGACGAGTTCGCCATGGGCTCATCCAACGAAAACAGCTTTTATGGCGTGGTGAAGAACCCCTGGGACAAGCTGGCCGTGCCGGGGGGCTCGTCCGGTGGTTCTGCCGCAGCCGTAGCAGCCCGACTGGCGCCGATTGCCACGGCCACCGATACCGGCGGCTCCATTCGTCAGCCCGCTGCGTTTTGCGGCGTAACGGGCATCAAGCCGACCTACGGCGTGGTCAGCCGCTTTGGCATGATTGCCTACGCCAGCTCGCTGGATCAGGGTGGGCCGATTGGCAAGAGCGCTGAAGACTGCGCCATGTTGCTCAATGTCATGGCCGGTTTTGACGAGCGGGATGCCACCAGCGTGCAGCGCGACAAGGAAGATTACACACGTGATCTGAACCAGCCGCTCAAGGGTCTGAAAGTGGGCCTGCCCAAGGAATACTTTGCTGAAGGCCTGGATGCCGAAGTGGCCAGCGCCATTGACGCGGCCATTGCCGAGTACAAAAAGCTGGGCGCGGAAGTCGTCGAGATCAGTCTGCCCAATACGCGCATGGCCATTCCGTCTTATTACGTGATCGCGCCGGCCGAAGCTTCCAGCAACCTCAGCCGCTTTGATGGTGTCCGTTACGGCCACCGTGCTGCCGAGTACGACGGCCTGACCGAAATGTACGAAAAGACCCGTGCCGAAGGGTTTGGCTGGGAAGTGAAGCGCCGTATCCTGACTGGCACCTACGTGCTCAGTCACGGCTATTACGACGCGTACTACCTGCAAGCGCAGAAGGTACGTCGCCTGCTGGCAGAAGACTTCCAGCGTGGTCTGGCGCAATGCGACGTGATCGCCGCGCCGGTGGCCCCGACTGCGGCCTGGAATATTGGCGAGAAGAGTGATGACCCGGTGGCGATGTATCTGGAAGACATCTACACCCTGGGCGTGAACCTGGCTGGCTTGCCGGGCCTGTCGCACCCGGTGGGTTTTGCAAAGAACGGTCGCCCGATTGGCATGCAACTGATTGGCAACTACTTTGCTGAAGCAAAACTGCTCAATGCGGCGCATCAGTTCCAGCAAGTGACCGACTGGCATACCCGCGCGCCGGAACTGTAAGCACATGACTAGCCGGATTGCCCTGTTTGAAGGCATGACGCAAAGCGCCTGGCCGGCCCTGTCGACCGAAGTGTTCGACGGCTGGCTGCTGCGCTTTGCCAATGGCTATACCAAACGGGCCAATTCGGTGACGCCGCTGTACGCCGGCACGCTGGCAGATGCCGACAAACTGGACTACTGCGAGCGCCGTTTTGCCGATGCCGGTTTGCCGCGCATCTTCAAGCTGACGCAGGAACACGCGGTGCTGGATGCTGCGCTGGCGGAGCGCGGCTATGCGCAGATAGATGTTTCCAGCGTGCAGACGTGTGACTTGGGTGCACTGTCTTTGGCCCAGGATGCTGCTGTGACGTTGCAAGCCAATGCCGACACCGCCTGGATGGACGCCTTTGCCCGCCTGAGCCACCTGAATGCGGCGCAACGGCACGCCGCAGAACGCATGCTGGCGCAATACGCCGCGCCGACCGCGTTCGGGGTGCTGGAACAAGCGGGTGAGGTGCTGGCCTGCGGTTTTGCTGTGCGCCAGCACGACCATGTGCTGCTGTTCGACATCTGCACTGATCCGGCTCACCGCCGCCAGGGTTATGCCCGGCGCCTGGTGCAAAGCCTGCTGGCCTGGGGCAAGCAGCGGGGGGCGACACAAGGTTTGTTGCAGGTGGTCGCCAGCAATGAAGCGGCGGTGGCACTGTATGCAGGTTTTGGTTTTGTTGAGCAATATCGTTACTGGTACCGTCACCGGGCGTGATGGTTCTAACCGGATGAACAAGAGAGACTGACCATGAAATGGGAAGTGGTAATCGGGCTGGAAGTACATACCCAGCTCACGACGCAATCCAAAATTTTCTCCCCGGCCAGCACGGCGTTTGGCGCTGCGCCGAACACGCACACCGCCGAGGTGGATATCGCCCTGCCGGGCGCGCTGCCGGTCATGAACAAGGCCGCGGTAGAAAAAGCCATCCAGTTTGGTCTGGCCATTGGCGCCAAGGTCAACCGCCGCTCAGTGTTCGCGCGTAAAAACTACTTTTATCCTGATTTGCCCAAGGGCTACCAGATCAGCCAGTTTGAGCTGCCGGTGGTGGAGGGTGGGGCGATCACCATCAATGTCGATGGGGTTGAGAAGACCATCAATCTGACCCGTGCCCACCTGGAAGAAGATGCCGGCAAGTCTGTGCATGAAGACTTCCATGGCCAGAGCGGTATCGATTTGAACCGTGCCGGCACGCCGCTGCTGGAAATTGTTTCTGAGCCGGAAATGCGCTCCGCCGCCGAGGCTGTGGCCTACGCCAAGGCGCTGTACAGCCTGGTGACCTGGATCGGCATTTGCGACGGCAATATGCAGGAAGGCAGCTTCCGTTGCGACGTCAACGTGTCCGTGCGTCCGGAAGGTCAGCAAGAGTTTGGCACGCGCCGTGAAATCAAGAACCTGAACAGCTTCAAGTTCATTGAACAAGCCGTGAAAGCCGAAGTGCAATGGCAGATTGAAACCATTGAAGACGGCGGCAAAATCCAGCAAGCCACCGTGCTGTTCGACCCGGATACCGGCGAGACCCGCATGATGCGCACCAAGGAAGACGCGCATGATTACCGTTACTTCCCCGATCCGGATCTGCCGCCGCTGGTGATCTCTGAGGACTGGATCAGCCGCGTGCAGGCCGAATTGCCGGAACTGCCGGCCGCCATGCGTGCGCGGTTTGAGTCGCAGTACGGCATTCCGGCGTATGACGCTGGCACGCTGACCGCCAGCAAGGATATGGCTGCGTTCTACGAAGCGACCGTTGCCGCTGGCGCAGATGCCAAGCTGGCTTCCAACTGGATCATGGGTGATATCAGCGCGACGCTGAACCGCGAAGAAAAAGACATCGCCCAAAGCCCGGTATCGGCAGCGGCGCTGGCCGGTTTGATCCGTCGCGTATCAGACAACACCATCAACAATAAAACCGCCAAAGACGTGCTCAAAAAGATGTGGGAGTCTGGCGATGCCGCCGACGCCATCATCGAGCGTGAAGGTCTCAAGCAAGAGACCGACACCGGCGCGCTGGAAGCCATTGTGGATGAGGTGATTGCCAACAACGCCAAGTCGGTTGAAGAGTACAAGGCCGGCAAGGAAAAGGCGCTGAATGCGCTGGTAGGTCAGTGTATGAAGGCCAGCAAGGGCAAGGGTAACCCGGGGGTGTTGACGGAGTTGCTGAAGCAGAAACTGGCATAAGCTGGTTTTGCTTTGCGGGTAAAAAAACGCCGGTGTTGAACCGGCGTTTTTTATTTTATGGAAGTGGATTACCAGTGCCACAAGCGATCTTTGTGGCTAGTCGTCGCTTGTAGCCCGTGGAGGCCGAAGGCCGGGAATCCGGGGGCGATATGTGCCGGATTGTTATTGTAGGCCAGGGTTTGAGACGGCAAGACAGCGATATTGCTTGCGGCGCAACCCCGGATTCTCGCTTTGCTTCATCCGGGCTACGAGCGACGGCGGGGTGTTTGCCCCAGATCGCGGGCGGCGTACTGGCTGATTTTGTTGCGGGACCTAGGGTGGATTCGGCGCGGCAGCGACAATCCACCATTGCGATGCGTGGATTCATTCCCGCGAAAGCGGAAATCCAGCTGCGTCACTGGATTTCGCGTTGCAGCCAGGCCCTTCCGGGAGTCGGGTACCAATGAAAGGGTGAGTTCAAAGTTTATGCAAACATTGCAACTGGATTCCCGCTTTCGCGGGAATGACGAATCAGTGTGCGGGAGGTGTCCCCCCATTTCACCAGTTCAATGCGCCAGCATCGGCACTGCCGTATACACCAGCTTACCCTTCACCAGCGTAAACACCACCTTGCCGCGCATCTCATAGCCGGTAAATGGCGTGTTCTTGCCCTGGCTCTTGAGTGCTTCCGGCGTGACCTGCCAGGTGGCCTTGGGATCAAAGATCGCCAGGTCAGCCCGACTCCCCACAGACAAGCCTGCGGTAAAGCCCAGCATGCTGGCCGGGGCGCTGGTGATCTTGGTCAGCGCCATGGCCAGCGGGATATGCGCTTTCTCAGCCCACGCCAGTGTCAGTGGCAATAACAATTCCATGCCGGTCGCGCCGGGTTCGGCTTCGGCAAAGGGTAATAGCTTGGCGTCGTCATCCACCGGGCTGTGATCGGAGCAGATGGCATCCACGGTGCCATCGACCAATGCAGTCTGGATGGCTTCCCGGTCACGGATACTGCGCAGCGGCGGGGTGACGCGGAACAGGCTGTTAAAGAAGCCAATGTCGATATCCGCCAGATGCACATGGTTGATCGACACATCGCAGGTTAGCGACAAACCTTCACGGCGGGCGGTGCGGATCATGGCCAGGCCGGCCGCGCTGGACACCCGGCACAAATGCACGCGGGCGCCGGTGGCGCGCATCAGCTCCACAATGGTGGCAATGGCGACGGTTTCGGCAATGACCGGAATCCCGGTCAGGCCAAGGCGCGCGGCATATTCACCGTCATGCGCCACGCCGTGACCGGCCAGCGTGGCATCCTGTGCGCGCAAACGCAGCGGAATATCAAACGTGGCGGCGTATTGCATGGCGCGGAACAAGACTTGCAGATCGGTAATCGGATGTTCGGCCTGGGAAAACGCCACGCAACCGGCATCACGCAACTCAGCCAGTTCGGTCAGGTCTTTACCGTTCAGGCCGCGGGTCAGCGCGCCCACGGGGTAAAGGCGGGCCAGATCAAGCTGGCGTGCGCGCTGGCGCAGCATGGTTACAAGGCCGGGTTCATCCAGCGCCGGATCAGTATCGGGCGGGCAGACAATGCTGGTCACACCGCCGGCAACAGCCGCGTTCATTTCCGAGGCCAGCGTGGCTTTGTATTCAAAACCCGGCTCACGCAGGCGGGCGGACAGATCAACCAGCCCCGGGATGACGATCAGGCCGGTCGCATCGATGGTCTGATCAATCTTGAAGCCTTCCGGCTCAGTATCGACGGCGACAATCTTGCCGTGGTCCAGAAAAAGGTCCCCGACTTTATCGGTGCCATGTGCCGGGTCGATCAGGCGGCCATTGCGAATAGCGATTCTTTTCATTGTGGTGATCCTTAGCCGTTCAATGCCTGGTTTTCTGCCACCAGCGCCATCACCGCCATGCGCACGGCAATGCCAAATGTCACTTGCGGCAAGATCACGGCTTGATTGCCGTCTGCCACCGCAGAGTCAATCTCGACGCCCCGATTCATCGGGCCCGGGTGCATGACAATGGCGTCGGGCTTGGCCAGTGCCAGCTTCTCCGGGGTCAGACCGTAGTACTTGAAGAATTCCTGGGTGGACGGCAGATAGGCCCCGGCCATGCGCTCATTTTGCAGGCGCAGCATGGCGACCACATCCACACCTTTCAGCCCTTCGGCCATGTCGTGATAGACATGTACACCCAGTTGTTCCACGCCGACCGGCAACAGCGTCTTGGGGGCGATCACGCGGATTTCCGGGCAGCCCAGAGTAGAGAGCGCGTGAATCTGCGAGCGCGCCACGCGAGAATGCAGCACGTCGCCGACAATGGCGACGGTCAACCCCGTGAAATCGCCCTTGAAGTGGCGGATGGTGTACATGTCCAGCAGCGCCTGCGTTGGGTGCGCGTGGCGCCCGTCGCCCGCGTTGACGACGGCGATACCTGGCTTGACGTGCTCCGCAATCAGATGTGCCGCGCCCGATTGCGCATGGCGCACCACGAACATGTCCGCACCCATGGCTTCCAGGTTATGGATGGTATCGAGCAGCGTTTCACCCTTGGCGGTGGAGGACGCGTTGATATTCAGGTTGATCACATCCGCTGACAGCCGCTTGGCCGCAATCTCGAAGGTGGTGCGGGTGCGGGTGGAATTCTCGAAAAACAGGTTGAACACCGACTTGCCGGTCAGTACCGGAAACTTTTTGTGGCCGGCTTCCATTTCCGCCACGTAGATGGCTGCGCGATCCAGAATCTGCGTCAGGATGGGGCGGGGCAGACCTTCAGTGGTCAACAGGTGGATCAGCGCTTTGTTTTTGTTCAGTTGCGGATTGTGCATGCGCGGTGGGTCCTGGCAGAGGTATTCGGGGTCAGTCTGGCTGGCCGGGCGGATCGGCCGGCGGCTCAATGATGGCGCCATCAAACCAGCCTTGCAGGATTTGCATGGCGGCCACCTGATCGAGCGCGGTTTTTTGCTTGCGGCCTTTTACGCCGGTTTCGTTCAAAGCTTGACTGGCAGCGGCGGAACTGAAGCGTTCATCAACATACACCACCGGCAGATTGAACCGGCCATAGAGGCGCTGGCCGAATTTGCGGGCCAGAAAACTGACCTTGTGCGGCTCGCCATCCAGCGAGAGCGGCATGCCGACGACCAGCACGTCTGGCTGCCATTCTTTGATGACGGCGGCAATGCGGGCAAAGCGGGTGTCGTTATCCACCGCCGCAATGGTGCAGACCGGGTGGGGAATGCCCAACTCGGACGAGCCTGTGGCGACGCCGATGCGGGCCTCGCCAAAGTCAAACGCCAACGCACTCGTCACGGCTGCACCATGGTGCGCTGATCAGGCATGGCCGGCTTCTTTGCTCAGCATGGCCATGTCGATGCCCATCAGCGCCAGCGCGGCTTCATAGCGCTCTTCTGGCGGCAGATCAAAAATGATCTTGGGGTCGGCCTGGACAGAAATCCAGGCGTTCTGACTGATTTCGTTTTCCAGTTGGCCGGCTTCCCACCCGGCATAGCCCAGAGTGACAAATAATTGTTCCGGCCCGGCGCCTTCACCGACAGCCAGCAAAATGTCTTTGGACGTGGTCAGACCGATTTCGTCAGATACCGTGAGGGTGGACTGCCACTCGCCCAGGGGCTGGTGCAGCACAAAACCACGGTCGGTCTGGACCGGGCCGCCAAAATAAACCGGCAGTTCGATCACATCCGGACGATGCAGTTCGACGTCAATCTGTTCAAACAAGGCAGACAACGGCATGCCCAGCGGTCGGTTCACGATCACGCCCATGGCGCCACGTTCGTTGTGGTCGCAGATGTAGGCCAGCGTGCGTTCAAAAACCGGATCAACCAGATTGGGCATGGCAATCAGGAAATGGCGCGTGAGATTCATGTTCATGCTTCCAATTATCGCACAAAGCGGGCGAATCACTTCGCTTGCGCCCCGTGCTTATTTCAAGACGATGTTCATGACGGTGTATTAAAGCGCTGTGCCTCTCGTACAATAGCCTGCATTCGTCCCCGGAAAATCCTGATGGTTCAACGGACGCTCATCTGGTTTCGCCGCGACCTGCGCCTGTTTGACCAGGCCGCGCTGTACCACGCCCTGAAAGATTCACGTGAAGTGGTGCCCGTGTTCATTTTCGACCGGGACATTCTTGATGATTTACCCGCGCAAGACCGGCGCGTGGCCTTCATTCACGGCAGCATTCTGGAACTGCAACTGGCCTTGCGCCAGGCCGGCGGTGAGCTGGTGGTGCGGCACGCCAGCGCGCCGACGGCCATCGTGCAACTGGCGCGGGAGTTCGGCGTCGACGCGGTCTATACCAATCACGACTACGAACCCGCCGCCGTGGCGCGTGATGAAATGGTCAGAGGCGCACTGGAACAAGCTGGCGTCAGTTTTGCCACGTTCAAGGATCAGGTGATTTTTGAGCGTGATGAAATCCTGACCCAGGCGCGCGGCATGTTCAGCGTGTTCACGCCTTACAAGCGTGCCTGGCTGGCAAAGCTGGATGCTTTTTATTTACGCGCCTACCCGGTGCAGCGCTATATCGGCAGTCTGGCACGGCTGCCACCCCAAACCGTGCCCACGCTAACCCAACTGGGCTTTGCTGAAGATACGCTGGCAGGGTTGCCGATTACACCGGGCATGACCGGCGGTGAATTCCTGGTGGAGGATTTTCGCCAGCGCATCAACCGCTACCACGAAACCCGGGATTTTCCCGGCGTGAAAGGGCCATCTTATCTATCCGTGCATCTGCGCTTTGGCACGGTGTCGATTCGTGAACTGGCCGCGTTTGCTCACGCCCAAGGGGGTATCGGCGCCCAAACCTGGTTGTCCGAGCTGATCTGGAGAGAGTTCTATCAGCAGATCCTCTGGCACCGGCCAGAGGTGGTGTCGCATGCGTTTAAAGCGGAATACGATGCCTTGCCGTTTCCGAACAAGCCGGACTGGTTTGCCGCCTGGTGTGAAGGCCGTACCGGCTACCCGATTGTTGATGCCGCCATGCGCCAGCTTAACCAGACTGGTTATATGCATAACCGCCTGCGCATGATCGCCGCCAGTTTTCTGGTGAAAGACCTGTTGATCGACTGGCGCTGGGGTGAGCGCTATTTTGCGGAAAAACTTATCGATTTTGATCTGGCCGCCAATAACGGCGGCTGGCAATGGGCCGCCAGCACGGGTTGCGATGCCCAGCCGTATTTCCGCATCTTCAACCCGGTAACCCAGTCGCAAAAATTTGATCCGCAAGGGCGCTTTATCCGCCGCTATTGCCCGGAACTGGCGGCGCTCAGTGACAAGGATATTCACGCCCCGTGGCAAGCGCGCGCGGGCGTGTCAGCCGGTAACTACCCTGCACCGTTGGTGGATCACGCGGTACAGCGTGAAGCCGCCCTGGCCTTGTTCAACATCGCCCGCGTGGCCGGACACTGACGGGATTGGCAGTTGTCAGACCAGTCAGGCCGGCTAAATGTGGAAAATGACGTAGATTGAAATAACACGCCTGGCTAAACCGGGGGGATGTCCTTGCGTCGGCTAATGACGCGGGCATAATCTGCCAGCACAAGCACCCGTTACGCCAAATCAAAAACAATCCGCCCTCGCAGGCCGGTTTCACGCAGGACAACATGCCGCAGCAGCCGGTTCGCACATCGCTTGCCCGCCGCGCCCTCACCAGAATGGGGCTGCGCATTGCCGCCGTCATCGTGCTGATCACGCTGGCGGCCTACTGGCATTTCTATCACAGCCTGGAAGAAACCATCGACGAGGGCCTGCGCAACTACGTGCAGGCGCGCGCAGATGGCGAAAGCGAACATTTTCTGCTGGCGGAAACCCAGACCCGCATGCTGGCTGACGAAATGGTGCGCCGGCTCAAACAAGCCGGCGATGAGGACTACAGCGCCCGCTTTGATGCCCTGTTTGCGCCAGGCAAAGATGGCGTGATCCGCATGCGGCCAGAAGTCAGCGATTACCGGCACAAGGCCACCGTGTTCATCCGCAACGATGTGCCGCTGACGCCTGATTTCAAACGCCGTATTGTGGTCGGCTGGGATTTGTTGACGGCCTGGGGGCCGCTGACGACCAACCGGTTTCTGGACAGTTTTATGAACATGCCCGAACAAATGTCGCTGAATTACGCGCCATTTGTAGACTGGAGCCTGTCCGCCACCCCCAAAACCAATATCTACGAATACGAAACCGTGTGGCGTTCCACGCCGCAAAGCAATCCGCTGCGCGCTCCCTTCTGGACCACCGTGTACTTTGACGACGGCGCCCGCAAATGGATGGTGTCGCACGTGACGCCGGCCGATCTGAACGGGCGCTGGGTGGCCACCGCCGGCCAGGATATCGTGATTGACGACCTGGTGCGACGCACTGCCAACGATCACCTGACCGGTACCTACAACCTGATTGTGCGGGCCGACGGCCAACTGATTGCCCACCCGCGCCTGAGCCGCGAAATCCAGCTGGCGGGCGGCAATCTGGATGTCTCCCATCTGCATGATGCGCAACTGGAAACCATTGTGCATACCGCGCTCAAAGTGGGCGATATGGCGGACGTGGTCGAAACACCTGACGAAGCCTTTCACCTGGGGGTCGGGCGCATTCACGGGCCAGACTGGCGCCTGATTGTGGTCTATCCCAGTTCGCACATTGCCGCCGTAGCCCGCGCCAGTGCCCGCTACGTGCTGATTCTGGGGGCAATCTCGCTGCTGCTGGAACTGCTGATCTTGTGGAGCGTACTTAAAAAGCTGGTGTCCGAACCACTGCATGAACTGGTCGAGGCCGAGGCCCGTGTGGGCGATGGCAATTACGATGTTCTGCTGGCAAGCGCCCACCGCCCGGATGAACTGGGCCGGCTGGCGCATGGTTTTGAATTGATGGCGCGGCGCGTGGGCGAGCGGGATCGGCAACTGGTGCAAGCCGCCGGAGAACTCGCGCGCGAGGCGGAAACCGCCCGGATCAATGCCGCCCGGTTGGCGGCCTTGTCGCAAATCCTGCCCGACCCGGTGTTTGTCGTGGCGGCAGATAGCCGGGTGTGCGATGCCTTTGGCAATACCTCGCGCCTGTTTGAAGGTAACCCGACCGGACACTCCATTTTTCATACCATGCCGCCTTCGGTGGTTGACGGCGGCCGCATGGCGCTGGATATCGCCGTGCAATCCGGTCTGGCGCAGCGCATGGTATACGACGCAGAACTCACGGAAGGCGTGCGCTGGTTTGAAGCGCTGATCTTGCCTTTGCCACCGCAAGACACAGAAGGCCCGCAGGTACTGTGGCTGGTGCGGGATATCACGGCGCTCAAGCTGACTGAGGGTGAACTCAGAGACGCACGCGATCATTTACAGGACATTGTCGCCGCGCAGACCGCTGACCTGCGTGGTGCGCGCGATCGCGCCAACGATGCCAACCGCGCCAAAACGCAATTTGTTTCCAATATCTCGCACGAGCTGCGTACGCCCATGCACGCCATCCTCTCCTTTGCCCGCATCGGGCTGGACAAGGTGGAGAGCGCGCGGCCGGACAAGCTCAAGCGTTATTTCGAGAACATCATCATGTCGGGCGAGCGTTTGCTGGGCATGGTCAATGACTTGCTGGATATCGCCAAGCTGGAATCCGGCAAGATGGATTACCACCTGGCCCAACACCGCCTGGGCCGGATTGTGGATGGCGTGGCCTCTGAACTGGAGGCGCTGGCTACCCGCAAACAGGTGACGCTGGCGCGCCAGATTGTCAGCGATGATGAACTGGATTGCGACGCCACGCGCGTGGCGCAGGTGCTGCGTAATCTGATCTCCAACGCCATTCGCTTCAGCCCGGATGCGGGCGTGATCACGATCACGGTCTGGCATGAAGAACCCATGCTGGTGGTGACCGTAGAAAACGATGGCCCGCCGATTGCCTCGGAAGACCTGGAGCGGATTTTTGAAAAATTTGTGCAAGGTAGCGGCCTGAATCCGCCAGGCAGTTCTGGTCTGGGGCTGGCGATCTGTCGGGAGATTGTTGAAGCCCATGGCGGACAGATCAGCGCGGCCAACCGTGAGGGTAGCGGGGCGGTGTTCCGCTTTACCTTGCCGCGGCGGCAGCCGGTGTTGCCTGGGGGGGATTTGTTTGGCGGGGGCGCGGGGTAAGGCGGTGATGGCGTTGTAGCCCGGATGAAGCGAAGCGGGAATCCGGGGTGACGCTGGCGGCAAGTATGGTTGGCCCCACCCACCAGCCCATTCCCGGCAGATCACCGCAGTTTGCTACAATACGACGTTTCGCATTTCATCTTCCCCGGAATCAGCTCCATGACCTTGCTTCAGCTTCTCGCGCAGCGTGCCGCTGCTGCGTTTGCCGCCATTGGCGCGCCAGACGCGCAACCGGCCGTGCAACCGGCTTCCCGGCCGGAATTTGGCGACTACCAGATCAACGGTGTGATGGCCGTTGCCAAGGCCCGGAAAGCCAATCCGCGAGAACTGGCCGCCAGTGTACTGGCGCATCTGGACCTGGCCGGCATTGCCAGCAAGCTGGAGATCGCCGGCCCTGGTTTTATCAACGTCACCCTCTCTGATGAATTTCTGGCTACCCGTGTGATTGCCGGTCAGCAAGATGTTCGTCTGGGCACGGGCGTCGCCCACCCGCAAACCGTGGTGGTGGATTTGTCCTCGCCCAATCTGGCCAAGGAAATGCACGTTGGCCATCTGCGTTCGACCATCATTGGCGATGCGCTGGCACGTGTGCTGGAGTTCATGGGTAACAAGGTGGTGCGCCAGAACCACGTGGGCGACTGGGGCACGCAGTTTGGCATGCTGACCGCCTACCTGTTCGAGCAAGAGTCCAGCAAACCGGCCGAGATGGCGCTGCACGATCTGGAAACCTTCTACCGCGAAGCCAAAACCCGCTTTGATGAAGACCCGGCCTTTGCCGATACCGCGCGCGATTACGTGGTGCGTTTGCAAGCGGGCGACACGCGCGTGCTGGCGCTGTGGGAGCGCTTCCGTGAAATCTCCCTGGCGCATTGCGCCGCCGTGTATGAACAACTGGGCGTCAAGCTGACGGCTGACGACGTGATGGGTGAGTCCGCCTATAACGATGACCTACCCAAAGTCATTGCCGACTTGAAAGCGCAAAACCTGCTGACCACCAGCGAAGGCGCGCAAGTGGTGTTCCTGGAAGAATTCCGCAACAAGGAAGGCGAGCCCGCCGCGTATATTGTCCAGAAACAGGACGGCGGGTATCTGTATTCCACCACCGACCTTGCCGCCGTGCGTTACCGCAATAACGTGCTGCACGCCGACCGCGTGCTGTACGTGGTCGATGCCCGTCAGGGTCTGCATTTCCAGCAAGTGTTTACCGTCTCCCGCAAGGCTGGTTTTGCCCGGCCGGAAATGCAGATGGAACACGTGGCGTTCGGCACCATGATGGGCAAGGACAACAAGCCCTTCAAGACGCGCTCTGGCGGCACCGTCAAACTGGTCGAACTGCTGGAGGAAGCCGAAACCCGCGCTTTTGATCTGGTTAGCAGTAAAAACGCCGACCTGCCCGAAGCCCAGCGTCGCAAGATCGCCCATGCTGTTGGTATTGGCGCAGTACGTTATGCCGATCTGGCCAAACACCGTACCAGTGATTACGTGTTTGACTGGGATAGCATGCTGAGCTTTGAGGGCAATACCGCCCCGTATCTGCAATACGCCTACACGCGGATCGCCAGCATCTTCCGGCAGGCGGGTGAGGTGGACAGCAACGCCGCGCTGCATTTGGCGGACCCGGCGGAGCACGCGCTGGCGCTGGCGCTGGCCCAGTTCCCGGAACTCTTGCAACAGGTAGCCCAGGAAACCGCGCCGCATTTCCTGTGCGCGTATCTGTATACGCTGGCTACCCGTTTCAGCCGCTTTTACGACGCCTGCCCGGTGCTCAAGTCCGAAGGCGCTACCCGCAGCAGCCGCCTGCGTTTGTGTGCCGCCACCGCGCGCACGCTGCAGACCGGTTTGTCGCTGCTGGGTATTGAGGTGCTGGAAGAAATGTAAACGGTTGTCCGTTGCGTTAAAAAAGCCCCGGGCGTGCCTGGGGCTTTTTTGCGGCTGAACATCATCTCAAAGCGTGGGCGTCATTGCTGCGATCAACGCCTGGCTTTGCACCTGCAACGGATTCACCACCACGCAACGACTGTAGAACGGCGGTAATTGCTGGCACCAGGCGGTCAAGGCCGTGGGTGACATGCCGGGTACCACATACTGCAAGGGCACGGGGTTTTCTGAGGGCACGGCACCTTCCATGGTCGAGCCAAAAGCACCCAGCTCCATCAGGCTGCGGGCAGAGTCGTCCGGCCCTTTGGCAAATACCCATGTGCCATGTTTGGGGTGGCCCAGGTAGCGGCGGGTTTTTTCCGCGCCGATCGCCGGGTTGTTGATCAATTGTTCGCGTAACGCAGCATAACTGCGGGTGAGGCGCATAAAGGCTGTTTGTAGCGGGGATACGTGTTCATGGCCCGGCATGCAAAGCAACAGATTGCCGAACGGGTCCAGCAATGCCACCGCATTGCCGCTACCGCCCTGGGTCAAGTCCACTCGTGCAGCAGCTTGCAAATGTGGAGCCAGACCGGCATCGGGCAGGCCCCGTGCAGGGGCGCGGTAGGTGAGTGCGGCGGGGTCTATGGCTTTGAGAGCGAGGATCAACGGGTCATCCGCTGGCAGCGTGGCCGGATCGTGTAATTGGTCCGCAGCTAAATCAGTATTGATGGTGTTTTTGACCTGGTTCACGGTGGCCTGAAAGAGCGCCTGGCACAAGGCGACATCGGCCTGATCCACGGTCTGCCCGGCGGCAAAGGGTGCGCTCAGTGCCGTGCCTGTGGCGGGTCTGGCAAATCCCCGGGCGCTGCCGGTGACGGCCGGATAGGCGTAACGGGTCTGCGCCTGGCGGCGCAAGCCGGGCGAGAGGGATGGAAAGCTGGCCTGCCGGTTGTAGTTGATGCCGGCAAAGTCATCAAAGGCGCCGGACACCACTTTGAAGCCCGCCGCCAGGATGGCGCCCGTACACATACAGCACGGATCCAGCGACGTCACGATGGTCATCTCGGCCGGTGGGGGCAGGGTGATGCCCTGGGCCAGTTGGGCGTAGTACCAGTCAATCAACTGGCGCTCGCCATGGGCGGTCGGGTCATGGGTTAGCCCATTCACCACCACGTTGTTATGGATGGCTTTCAGTTCATTGCCCAAGGGGTCCAGCAGCGTGCCACCGACGCTAAAGGTGCCCTGACCATATGCCTGAGTCGCCATATCGGCGGCCCGCGCTACGGCGTGTGTGACCTGGGTATAAACCGGTCGGGCCGGGAGAGACGAAGAATTCATGTTGAGTACACTCTGGCAGTGAGATGAAAAGCGCCCGACCAGAAAGGCCGGGCGAGAACTGCTTGTGATTTCTCAAGCGCCGTGGATTCTCACCGGAACCCCCAGCTTTTCTGCCTTGCTGGTGATACAGGCCGCAACCAGACTGACCAGCAGCAACACATAGGCCACCGTGGCGGTATTGAGCGCCCAGTGCAGACCCCACTGGCTGTAGACAAAGGCAGACAGGGAGGAGAACACCAGCGTGCCGATCGTGCCGATGGTCAGTAGCGCGGACGTCAGCGTTGGCGGCGAGTTGCGCACTTGCAGGCTGCCGTAGCTCATCAGGCCGGAGAACAAACCAGAGTTACAGAAGCCGAACAGCCCGGCGCAAACCAGAATCAAACCGGGCGCGGCGCTGTTGGCGGCCAGAACAAGGCTGAAGAGGCCGACCACGGTGGAGGCCAGCAGATAGGTACGCAGTTTGATAAAGCGGACCGTGAACTGGTTGACGAACAGGCCAATGGATTTCACCGTCCAGTAGGTGGTGATGTAATACGCAGCCTGATCCGGCGCCATGCCAAACTGTTCTTTCAGCCAGGTGGGCAACCACATGGTGAACACCGGCTCGGCCAGCAAGAAACAGAACAGGGCAAAACAAAGTATCCAGGCCGCAATGCCCCAGGGTTCTTGAGTGCCGCTCACCGGCATATCGCTGGCGGTCTGTTTGACGATGGGAAACTTGACGCCCAGACACAGGATGATCATCAGCACGCTGAGGATACCCATTGCGCCATACATGGCCAGCCAGCTGGCGCCGTGCTTGAACAGATAACCCAACACCAGCGACAGCACCACCCCGGCCAGGGCAAAGAAGAAGTCGGTAAAAATCAGGTTGGCAGAACGGGCTTTGGCGTCATCGTTAATCCGGACCACCAGATAGCTGCCGATCGCCATCATGATGCCGGACGCCGCACCAATCAGAAAAACACCCACACCAAAGGCGGTGATGTTGGCCGGAAAGATAAACAGGGCGGCACAGGTCAGCGCCGAGATCGCGGAGCCCACGATCAACTGCGTGCCCAGGTGGACGTGGCGCATCAGCATGCCGCTGACCATGATGGGTAAGAACAGGCCAATGTTCATCAGCGTAAACATCTGCCCGATAAAAGCCGGGGTTTTGCCAAAGGCCTGGGAGACCGGGAACAAAACAATACCCAGGGTGGAGACGAGCGAGCCGGTAAAGAAATAGCTCAGCCACGAGATCATGTTGATCCGCAGCCGGTTTCTGGCGTTATCCATGATGAGTTCTCTGTGCGCTGTTAGAAGTTGTATTTGGCGGTGGCGATATACGCATCGGTCAGGCCATCAGCCCCAAGCGTATTGACCGCATAGTTGTACTGGCCGCCCACCGACCAGTGCGGGGTAACGTTCCACCACAACGCCAGCACGCCATAGAAGCTCTGCCTTGAGCTGCCCTGGGGGATGTAGGCTTCTTTGCGGTTGAAGTCGAATTCGCTCCAGTTGGTCAGCGCAAAAGACTGGCTTCCCAGGTTGAAGGGCACCCACGCCGCCCAGCCCAACTCATAACCGTTCCAGCCCGCAAAATAAGTGCTGTTGGTGTAATGCGCGCCGATAAAGGGCGTGAAAGAAGCATTGTTCAGCGCCACGTTGTAGCCGACGCCAACCACCTGGTTGAACTCGTGAAAGTTGTGATCGGCCACGATCTTGCTCTGGAAAAAAGCATTCCAGCCGGCGCCGTGGCGTTCGTCGCCCAGGTAATAGCGCAACTGGCCCTTGGCGAACATGCCGTATTCATCACTGGCCTTGTTGAAGTGATTCCAGTCGGTAAAACCGTATAACTCGCCCCAGGTGTACTGACCGCCGCCTTCCAGCTCCAGGTAAGCATCGTTGCTGCGGCCGTTGCTCATGCCGGGCGTATGGTTCCAGTCCAGGTAGTTCACGCTGACGTCGCCAAAACCACCGGTTTGCTCGGCATGGGCCGTGCTCGCGGCCAGCAGGGTGGCCAGAACGCAGGCCCCGGCCAGACTCTTTTTGATTGTTGAACGCATATCGAACTCCTCCTTGTTGTGAATTTCATGCATGCAGCCCGTTGTTCTGTTTTGTTCGGGCGTATCTCCAGGAGGTGTTCAAGCCAGCATGTTGTGACCGTGATCCAGTGCGGCCAGGCCCAGCCATGCCGCCGCAGTCTGGCCCAGGTCGGCAAAGGTGGGGCGCACGCCCAGACTGCGCGGACTAACTGTCGCGCCGTAGAGCAGGATCGGCACGTATTCACGCGTGTGATCGCTGCCGTGCCAGGTGGGGTCGCAACCGTGATCCGCAGTCAGCATCAATAGATCGTCGGAGCGCAGGCCGGCTAGCAGGTTGGGCAGCAGACCGTCCAGTAATTCCAGTTCCTGCGCATAGCCGGTGGCATCACGGCGGTGGCCAAAGCTTTGGTCAAAATCGACCAGATTGGTCATGACAATGCTGTTGTCTGGCGCACTGCGCACTTGTTCGTACGTGGCGGCCATCAGATCGACCGTGCCATGTGCGGCCACGGCCTGACTGATGCCCTGGTGGGCGAAAATGTCAGCAATCTTGCCGATGGAAACCACTGTGCCGCCGGCTTTGACCTGCCGCTCCAGCAGTGTGGGAAAGGGGGGCGGCATGGTGTAGTCATGCCGGTTGGCGGTGCGTTTGAAGCTGGCGGCATCCGCGCCCGCAAACGGTCGCGCAATCACCCGGCCTATACGCAGCGGATCGATTTCTTCCCGGATAATGCGGCACAGGTCATACAGCCGTTCCAGCCCAAAGGCTGTTTCATGACAGGCCACCTGGAAAACAGAATCGGCCGAGGTATAAAAGATGGGCCAGCCGGTCTCGATATGGCGTTCACCCAGACGGGTAATGATATCGGTGCCGGATGCATGGCAATCCCCCAGCCAGCCACTCACCCCGGCCCGTTCGGTAATACGCTGCAACAGGTCCGCTGGAAAACAATGACCATCCGCCTGTTGCGGGAACATGCCCCAAGGCGTCGTGACCGGTACGCCCGCCATTTCCCGATGGCCCGACGGCGTGTCTTTGCCTGCGCTCACTTCCCTGGCGGCAGCCCAGGCGCCGATTGCGGGCGCTTCTTCAATACCCGGCAGCGATTGCCCACACGCTAAGGCCAGGGCCCGGCCCAGACCCAGTTGTCGCAAGACCGGAATCCGTAGCGGTCCGTGCTGGGCGATATGCAACAAGGTATTGGCCCCGCTATCGCCAAAGCGATCTGCATCCGGTAACGCGCCAATACCCAGCGAGTCAATCACCACAATAAATACACGTGTCATGGTGCTGTGCTCAGTAACCGGTTACGGGGGCGCCGGCCAGCAAATTGTTCAGCAGGCTGGAGGTGCCAAAGCGGAAATGGGCAGGCGTCACCCAATCGGCCCCCAGGATGTCTTCCGCCAGGGCCAGATAGATTTCGGCTTCGGCCTGGTTGCGCACGCCGCCAGCCGCCTTGAAGCCGCAGTCGCGATTTCGCTCTGCGATCACTTGCAACATGATGGCGGCGGCCTCCGGGGTGGCGTTGACGGGCACCTTGCCGGTAGAGGTCTTGATGAAGTCCGCCCCGGCATCAATGGCAATTTCGCTGGCGTGGCGGATCAAAGCCGCACTGTGCAATTCACCACTTTCGATGATCACTTTCAGTACCTTGTTGCCACACGCTTGTTTGCAGGCGGCGACCAACTGTGCCCCCACGAGTGGATCACCGGCTTGCAAGGCACGCCACGGGAACACGACATCGACTTCGTCGGCACCCAGGGCAATGGCGCTGGCGGTCTGGGCCTGGGCTTGCGCGATGTCGGCTTCGCCCAGCGGGAAGTTGGTGACAGTGGCAATCTTGACCTGGGGCAGGTTCAGGTTCAGTAACCGGGCGCGGGCACTTTCAATAAATTGCGGGTAGATGCAGAGTGCGGCTGGCGGCGACAGGCTGGCTTGCTCACACAGGGCGGCAATGCTGGCGTGGCTGTCGTTATCCTGGAGCGAGGTCAAATCCATCAGCGAAATAATGCGGGCAACGCCAGGGGCAAGCATGGGGGTAGCGGTCATCGTGAAACTCCGGCAAAAGTAAGCCCCTCGCCCCAGAGGGGCGCCAGGCGAAAAACGGAAGGAGGCGCGCGGTGGTGCGGTTTAACGCGCTACGCGTTGTGCAAAGAAGGCGCGCAGCAAGCGCATGAAATCTTCTGCCGCCATGGCGGCGCACCGCAGGGTTTGCTCGTGCGAGAGCGGAGTGTCAGACAGCCCCTCGGCGTAGTTGGTCATGGCCGATACCGCCAGCACTTTCAGGCCGCAATGCCGCGCAGCCAGAACCTCCGGCACAATGGACATGCCCACCACATCACAGCCCAGCGTCTGCATCATGCGGATTTCAGCGGGGGTTTCGAAATTGGGGCCGGTGTAGCCGGCAAACACGCCCTCGGCCAGATCAATATCCAGGCTCGTGGCGACCGCCGCCAGCTCTGCCCGCAATTCACGGTCATAGGCGTTGGCCAGGCTGAAAAAGCGCGGCCCGAAGCGGTCATCATTGGGCCCGACCAACGGGGATTCCGGCATGAAGTTAATGTGATCTGTCAACGCCACCAGCCGGCCAGGGCCGACTTCTTTGCGCATGGAACCGGCGGCGTTGGTCGCGAGCAGAAACTCACAACCCAGGAGCTTGAAGGCGCGCACGGCGGTCATCATCACCGGCATGCCGCGCCCCTCGTAAAAATGGCCGCGCCCCTTCATGCACAGCACCGGTACCCCCTCCAGCCAACCGGCGACCAGCTGCCCGGCATGGCCGACCACGCTGCTGACCGGAAATCCAGGCAGCTCGGTGTAGTCAATGGATACCGCATGGGTCATGGTGTCGGCCAGTGCGCCCAGGCCAGAGCCAAGAATCAGGGCGGCGTGGGGCTGAAAACCGGGCATACGCTGGCGAATCAGCTCGGCGGCGGCATACGGGGCTTGATCAAGCATGGAGCGGTTCCTGGTGGGTCATTAAAAGTAGTGCTCATCGTAGCGACTACATAAATAGTCAGTCCAATACAATAACTGGCTTAATTGATAGCCATTAATGTATAAATGGCGTGCCGACGACGAGCCCCATTCATGAAGACACCTGATCTGATTCATCCCGATTTCGCCCGTATTAATTTCCGGCTGTTGCACTATTTTCGGGTGGTGGCGCAGGAGTTGAGCTTTAGCAAGGCGGCCCAGCGGCTGAATATGTCGCAGCCGCCGCTCAGCTTGCACGTCAAGGAGCTGGAAGCCACGCTGGACACCCAGTTGTTTGTGCGGACCACGCGTTCAGTGGCGCTGACCCCTGCCGGGCGGGCGCTGCTGCGTGATGTGGAAAAGCTGCTGGATCAGGCCAGTAGTTCGCTCTGGCACGTGCGCCAGCTTGGGCGCGGCGCGGCGGGGCATATGGTCATCGGTGCGGTGGGTACGGCGGTGTGGGGCGCCTTGTTGCCCTCGCTCCGGCATTTTGTCGCGCAAGTACCCGGCGCAACGTGGTCATTGAATGAACTCTCACCCACCCGCCAGATTGAAGCTTTGCAACAGCACCGCATTGACCTGGGCATCTGGCGAGAGGCCCAGAGCGGCTTGCCGCCCGATCTGTCCTGCCAGTTGCTGGGTAAAGAAAATATTGTGCTGGCGGTGTCCAGCGAACACCCGCTGGCACAAACGCCCCATGTGCCGCTGGCTACCCTGGCACAAGAAGACATGGTGCTGTTACCCGCCCAGGCCTCCAGCCTGGGCGCTTACCTGCACAATGCCTGCCGCCAGCAGGGGTTTGTACCGCGGATCAGCCATCAGGTGAATGAACCGCAGACCGCGCTGGCGCTGGTGGCCGATGGTTATGGCGTGACGCTGTTACCAGAAAGTTGTGCCCGCATCGCCTGGCCGGGCGTGTCCTTTTGCGCGCTGGCAGAACCGCTCCCGGCCAATTTGTACGCGGTGTATGACGCCCACACGGTGACGCCGGTGGTGCAGGGCTTTCTGGATATGCTCAGGGATGAGCAGGGCGCATAAAAAAACGGCCGGGTGATCCGGCCGTTTTTGGGGCGTAGCGGAAGGCTCAAGGCGTATGTGCCGAGATCGGTTCCAGCGCCTTGCCCACTTCCTGCCAGTTGGCGTGGTGTTCGCGAATCAGTTGTACGGCATCTTCAATGCTGTCGACCACCACCGGAATCTGCATGTCCCGCTCACCCGCCAGGCCCGCGCCGTTGTTCACCATGTTCAGATTGGCCCAATCCACCAGGCCGTGCCACATGTCGCCGATCAGGATCAGCGGGGTGTCGTACAGCTTGCGTACCTGCAAGAGCTGCCAGACCATGGAGAGTTCCAGCAGGGTACCGATGCCGCCTTCGGTCACAATAAAGGCGTTGGAGCGCGCAACAAAGTGATGCAGGCGTGAGAAAAACGTCTTGTGTTCATACACACGGCCGACAAAGTCATTCACGTGCTGTTCAAAATCCAGATCCACACGGATGCCCACCGAGGCGTCCGGATCATCCGGTTTGGCCTGACGCGCGCCTTCGTTGGCGGCCTGCATCAGGCCCGGGCCACCACCTGTCACAATACGGCAGCCCATGGCGGCCAGTTGCGAGGCCAGTTGTTTGACGGCCTCATACGAGGGGGTGTCTTCCTGAATACGGGCCGAGCCAAAAATGGTGACGTGGTATTGATCCGTATGGGCCGGGCGCAGACGGGAGAGGTCGTCCACCGTGTCCCACAGCTTGAGCACGGCGTCCGACACAATGCGCAAGGCTTCGGCGTCATCGACCACGCCGACGGGTTTGTTGTTGGGATTAATCATGATGTCCTGTAACGATCTGCGCCGGCGTCACCCGGTCTGTTGACCTGCGGGCGGATACCGGCAGGGAAGGGGCAGTCTAGCGGCATCGGCCCGGCTTTCAAAGGGCTTTCAAGGTCGGCCGTGGTGTCTCGGGAAAATGTCACCATTTTTGCAAATGGGTTTAGCGATATCTGCGCGATACAATGACATGACAATAACCGCTCTGACGAGACTGACCATGAAGATCCGCCCGCTGTGTGTCTTGCCTTTTTTGTTGTTGCCTCTGGCCGCGCAGGCCGCAGATGTGGGGGTACAGCGCCTGCGTTGCGATGTACTCAACCCGGATAAATCGCCCCGGACCAGTTATCTGACGGTACAAACCGTGGACCTGGGCAATTACTGGTTCTGGCGTGCCGATGGAGATTGCGCCACGTTCCTGTTTGACAGCCCGCGCTCCAGCACCACCGCGCCAACGTTGTTCCCCAAAGTGCTGCCGGGCGACGACTGGAAAGACAAACTGGTCGTCAACTTCAGTGGCAAGGATGGCTATGGTGTTGGCCCCGCCCAGTTCCGCTATCACGCCATGCCACAAGGCAGGACATCGGGTGGGCAGGATATGGATGTCGATATCAAGATCAAACACCAGGTGACCGGTGCGCAAAGCGCGAACGAGTATGAGGAAGAATCGGCGCTGACTTATGTCCCGGCCACGGGCGCACTCTTGCGCATGAGCGGCAAGGTCAAAGGCGTGGATAAAAACCGCAATTCCTTTACCTTGATCAACTGCAATATCGAGGGGGTCAATTGCCCCGGCGGCGCGCCTTCTGCTGCGGCGACACCGGCAGAATCAGCCGCGGCATCCGAGCCGGTGTATGACAAGGGCGGCGGCGCGGCGGACGTACAGATCAAGCCGCTGGCGCAATAAGCGTCGCGCCTTGTCAAAGTAATGCGCAAGCCGGGCCGCATGCGGTGGCGGCCCGGTTTGGCTGCAACCTGGGTTAGAATCAAGCTTCAACAGGCGTACCGGTGCGCCTGTTCTGGTCTGGCAGGCTTATGAATACACAAGAATTTCTGGATTTTGCTGAGGCGCAGTGCCGCGTGCATGGCACCCGGCTGACCACCATTCGCCGTCAGGTGCTGGAGCATATTGCCGAGCAGCCTGGCTACAGCAAGGCCTATGACGTGCTTGAGGCATTGCGCCCGGAGACCGCGTCGCTTACGCCGCCCACCATTTACCGCGCGCTGGAGTTCCTGGAAGCCGAGGGCTTTGTCCACCGGCTGGAAGTGGTCAATGGTTACGTGGCTTGCCAGCAGCACGATCACGCGCACGAAACGCTGTTTATCATTTGTCCGTGTTGCGGCAAGGTGGCCGAAGCCAAGGGCGACAAGTACGCCTATTTCTTTAAGGATATCCTGGGGGAAAACGGCTTTGGCGCAGTCCCGCAGCACCTTGAAGTCAAAGCGTATTGCAATGAGTGCCAGGCCACTGGCGCCACTTGCGTGCATGAAAACATGGCCTCATCCCACCGCCATCAGCACGACCACTAAGCCAGGATTTGCAGCCCGACCGCGCTACGCGGTGCGCGGAGCAAAAAAGATGATGGCCATGCCGGCCAGTGTCACCAGTGCGCCGATGACGTCCCAGCGATCCGGGCGCACGCCTTCTACCGCCCACATCCAGCCAAGCGCCACGCTCACATACACGCCGCCGTAAGCGGCGTAGGTGCGTCCTGCGCCGGTCGGGTGCAGGGTGAGTAACCACGCAAACAGGGCCAGACTCAACAGCGCGGGCAAGTACAGCCATGCGCTGGCGCCTTTGCGCAGCACCAGCCAGGGGAGATAGCAACCGGCAATCTCCGCCAGTGCCGTGAGCACGAACAGGCCCAGCGTTTTCAGTACCAACATGACGATCTTGTCCCGGTGGGGGTATGGTTTATGAGCATGTAAACCGGTTTGGTACATTTGGTTGTAGCCATTTTATCCATATATGCGCATGACCGTATCCATACGCGCACTAATTTATTAGTAATAATATCAATGACGGTCTGGAAGGCGCTACAATGCCAGTCCGGTCATGCCCCGAGCATGGCATGATGAATGATTCTGCCGTGATCCGCCTGGCGGTGCCGGCAGCCCAAAGCTCAGGAGTGTTGATGTTTGATCCCGTCGATCACCCGCACCGTCGTTTTAATCCGCTGACCGGGCGGTGGGTGCTGGTTTCCCCTCATCGCGCCAAACGGCCCTGGCAGGGCCAGATGGACGCCCCGGTGACCCAGGCGCAACCCGCGCATGATCCCACATGTTATCTGTGCGCCGGCAATCAGCGCGTGTCTGGTGAACATAACCCGGACTACCCGCACACCTGGGTGTTTGGTAACGATTTTGCCGCGTTGCTGAGCGATACCCCGGCCCCGCCAGAAAACCACGACCCGCTGTTTCGCGCCAGTACCGCACGCGGGCTGGCGCGGGTGATCTGTTTTTCGCCAGATCACAGCAAGACGCTGCCGCAGCTCTCGCTGCAAGACCTGGCGTATGTGGTGGACACCTGGTGCGACCAGGTGGCAGAACTCTCCAAAGACTGGGCGTGGGTGCAGGTCTTTGAGAACAAGGGCGCGGTGATGGGGTGCTCCAACCCGCATCCGCATGGCCAGTTGTGGGCCAGCAATTTCCTGCCGACCGAAGTCGCGGCGGAAGACGAACACCAGGCCGCGTATTTTGCCGAGCACGGCCGGCCCATGCTGACCGACTATATTGCGCGCGAACAGGCCGATGGCGCGCGCACCGTGGTCGAGACAGAACACTGGATTGCCGTGGTGCCGTACTGGGCGGCCTGGCCGTTTGAGACACTCTTGACGCCCAAGGCGCATGTCACGCACCTGGACAAGCTCTCCGCCGCACAAAAAACCGATCTTGCGCTGATCATCAAAAAGCTGACCACGCGTTACGACAACCTGTTTCAGACCTCTTTCCCGTATTCCATGGGCTGGCACGGTGCGGATGACCCGCACTGGCAACTGCACGCCCATTTCTACCCGCCCTTGCTGCGCTCGGCCTCCGTGCGCAAATTCATGGTCGGCTACGAAATGATGGCGGAAACCCAGCGGGACATTACCCCTGAACAAGCGGCTGCACGCTTGCAGCAATTATCTGAAGTGCACTATCTGCAAAATGAGAAGGGGCTGTGATGTCGGGTCCGGATACACGAGTGAATGCACGCTTTATTGATACCTTTGGGGTGCTGCCGCGACACATTGTGCAAGCGCCTGGGCGCGTCAACCTGATTGGCGAACACACCGATTACAACGACGGTTTTGTGCTGCCGTGCGCCATCAATCACTTTACGGCGATTGCCTGCACCCCGCGGGATGACAACACCGTGCGCGTGGTGGCGGCTGATTACGACAACCAGGTGGATATTTTCTCGCTGGATGGCGAGGTCGAGCCCAACAAAGACATGCTCTGGGCCACCTACGTGCGTGGCGCGGTGGTGTACCTGAAAAAGCTGGGCCATCAGTTTGGTGGCATGGATATGGTGATCGGTGGCGATATCCCGCAAGGCGCCGGTTTGTCGTCATCGGCTTCTTTGATGGTCGCAGTGGGTCAGGCGTTCAAGACGGCGTATGCACTGTCGTTGTCTCCGGCCGACAATGCGCTCAACGCGCAAAAGGCCGAGAACGAGTTTGTGGGTTGCCATTGCGGCATCATGGATCAACTGATCTCCGCCAGCGGCCAGCCGGATCACGCGCTGCTGATTGATTGCCGCTCGCTGGAAACCCGCTCGGTGTCCATGCCCGCCGGCTACACCGTGCTGATTCTGAATTCCCGCATCCAGCGTGGTCTGGTGGGCAGTGAATACAACACCCGCCGCCGCCAGTGCGAAGAAGCCGCCGCGTTCTTTGGCGTAAAAGCGCTGCGGGATGTCACCTTGCCGCAATTGCAGGCGGCCGTCGGCAAGCTGGACCCGGTGGTATTCCGCCGCGCCCACCACATCGTCACGGAAAACCAGCGCACGCTGGATGCCGCCGAGGCCCTGGCCAGCGGTGACATGGCGCGTATGGCGGTACTGATGGCGCAATCGCATGTCTCCATGCGGGATGACTTTGAAATCACCGTGCCGCTGATCGATGAACTGGTCGATATCGTCAAACTGGTCGTGGGCCCGGCTGGCGGTGTACGCATGACCGGTGGCGGCTTTGGTGGCTGCGTGGTCTCGCTGGTGCCCGATGCCATGGTTGAAGACGTCAAAGCCGCCGTGGCGGAGCACTATCGCAATGCCCATGGTGAACAGGCCGAGCCGTATGTCTGCCACGCCAGCGCTGGCGCAGGCGAACTGTGAGCCGGTCATGAGCGCAAGCCCGGAACTGTTGTACCGGCGCTGTGGCGCCAGTGGCGTCAAGCTGCCTGCCATCTCGCTAGGGTTGTGGCACAACTTTGGCGATAACCGCGCCATGGTCGATATCCGGGCCATGCTGCACCGCGCGCTTGATCTGGGCGTGGTGCATTTTGACCTCGCCAATAACTATGGCCCGCCGCCGGGCAGCGCGGAAACCCGCTTTGGCGATGTACTGGCGACCAGCCTGCGGGGTCATCGGCACGAACTGTTTATCAGCAGCAAGGCGGGCTATGTGATGTGGCCCGGCCCGTATGGTAACTGGGGCAGCCGCAAGAGCGTGCTGGCTAGCCTGGATCAAAGCCTCAAGCGCATGCGGCTGGACCACGTTGACCTGTTCTATTCGCATCGGCCCGATCCGGAAACGCCAATTGAAGAAACCATGAGCGCGCTTGATACCGCCGTGCGCCAGGGCAAGGCGCGCTATGTCGGGCTTTCCAATTACACCTTGCCGCAGACCATGGCGGCCGTGACCGCACTCAAACAACTGGGCACGCCCTGCCTGATTCACCAGGCGCGTTATTCCATGTTCGAGCGTTGGGTAGAAGACGGCTTGCTGGATTACCTGGATCAGCAAGGCATCGGCGCCATTGCGTTTAGCCCGCTGGCGCAAGGTGTGTTGACAGATCGCTACCTGAACGGTTTGCCCGAGGGCTCGCGCGCGCTGGATCCGGATAGCCCGTTCCTCACCCCGGAGAAAGTCCTGCAGCGGGTGGCCAAGGCCCGGCAACTCAACGAACTGGCACTGCTGCGCGGGCAATCTTTGGCACAAATGGCACTGGCCTGGGTGCTGCGCAAGACCACCTCGGCCATTATCGGGGCCAGTCGGGTGACCCAGATTGAACACAATCTGGCCGCCCTGGCGCGGGCTACATTCAGTGGGGAAGAACTCGCACAGATCGAGGCGATTCTGGCGCAACCGGAGTGAGGCGGTGTAAGAATAGTCGTTTGATGGCGTCGCAACAGACCTCTGTCAGGGCGCCAAACAGGGGTTGGCAAGCGCCGAGTCAGACATGGATATCCTTCTGATATACTGCGGCGCTTTCGGGCGCCATCGGCGTGCCCATTGACTCTGGTGGCCCGGCCATGTTCCTCATTTTGCCTTTGCAAATCATCGTTGTGATTGCGGCTTGTCTTGCCGCAGGCTGGTTGGCGCGCCGGTGCGGGCAACCGCGCGTGGTGGGGGAAATGGCTGCCGGTTTGTTATTGGGGCCATCGGTGTTTGGCGCTTTGCTGCCCGCCGTGTCTGGCTGGTTGTTCCCGCCGCATGGCCTGGCCGCGCTGGGCTGGATCAGCCAGATCGCCATTGCGGTATTCATGTTTTCTCTGGGGCTGGAGCAAGAGTCCGCCGTGCTGCGCCGGCAGAAATGGACGGTGCTGGCGGTGAGCCTGGGCGGCATTGCCTTGCCCTTTGCGCTGGGCTGTCTGGTGGGCCAATGGCTGTACCCGCAATACGCGCAAGGCCAGGTGCCGCAACTGTCTTTTGTGCTTTTCACTGGCACCGCGCTGAGTATGACGGCCTTGCCGGTCCTGGCGCGCATCCTGCGTGAGAAAGACCTGCTGGGCACCCAGGCCGGCGCCATTGCCATGGCCGCGGCGGTGCTGAGCGATGTCTGCATGTGGGTGCTGCTGGCCGCCGTGCTGATTTTCTGCAAACCAGGTGCTGGTCAATTACCCACTATTTTGCTCGGCCTGTCGTGGGTGGTGTTCATGCTCTGGCTGGTACGCCCGGCCCTGGCGCGGGTGGTGCAGTGGCGCCCGACTCTGCCCGTGTATCTGGTGCTGGCCGTGGCCTTGTTGCTGGGTTGTAGCTGGCTGGCGGACCACCTGGGTTTGCATATGTTGCTGGGGGCATTCCTGGCAGGGCTGGTGATGCCGCGTCACGCGGAATTGGCCCGGCGTACCCTGCGTCTGAGCGCACGGCCCATGATCTGGGCCTTACCGTTGTTTTTTGCCTACACCGGTCTGCGCACGCATTTGCAGCTGGGCGGCGTAGCTGACGTCATGCTGATCGGATCGGTCATTGTTTCGGCATGTATCGGCAAGGCCGGCGGGGCTTATCTGGGGGCCCGGCTGACCGGCACCCAGCATGACACCGCCGCGCTGATCGCCGTGCTGATGAACGCACGCGGGCTGATGGAACTGGTGATTCTCAATATTGGTATGGACCTGGGTTTGCTGACACCGCCGGTTTTCGCCGCGCTGGTATTGATGGCGTTTGTAACCACCCTGATGACCGGACCACTTGTCAATTTCCTGCACCTGCTTTCCCGCCGGAAGCTGCAAGATGGCCTGCAGTATTGAGTTGAGCAAATGAGTATGGCAGCATGGGCGCCGCCATTTTGATGGCAGCGCTATGTTTTTAAATGAATTTTCCGGATTTTGGTCGGAATCGGCCGACAACACGGTTGGTGGATGGAGTGGTGGTGGATTCTTTGCGATTTAGCCTTGAAAGCTGGGCAGCGTGGGCGCCGGACCTGGTCACGCCTGACGCCTGGCAAAACTGGGCTGCGCAACCGGCATCAAGCCGCGCCGCTGCCGGGGCTGATCCTGCCGTTGCGGCCATGCCGCCCATGTTGCGCCGGCGCGCCCAACGCTTGGGCCGGATGGCGCTGGAGGTCTTGTACAGCCAGCAACCGGACGCGGCCGCACCGATTGTCTTTGCCTCACGCTTTGGCGAAATCGGCCAGGCCACGGCCTTGCTGCGCGAGTTGGCCCATAGCCACACCGTCTCGCCCCAGGCGTTCAGCATGTCGGTGCATAACGCGGTGGCCGGCCTCTACACTATCGCCCGTAAAGAGCCTGCCAGCGTGATGGCACTGGCTGCGGGTACCCGTACTGCGCAAGCCGGCCTGTTTGAAGCCGCAATGCAATTGGCCGATGGCGCACCCCGTGTACGCCTGTTGTTTTGTGACGAGCCACTGCCAGAGGCCTATCAATGCTTTGGCGAGGTGGTTGAGCCGGCGTATGCCCTGATGCTCACGCTGGTGCCCGGCGCGGATTACACGCTGGCTTGGCAACCCGGGCACACGGCATCGCACAACGCCAGCCCGCTGGATGTGCTGCGGTTTGTGCTGGCGGGGGCGAGTGCCGCTTTGCCGCTGGATCGGGCCGGCTGGGCGTTGCAAAGGATTGCCGCATGAGCGAACTGACCCGTTCCCTGCGCGCCTGCAAATTTGGCTTTTGTTTTGCCATGTTCGGGCTGGGCGGCTTGTTGATCCGTGGCGTGGTTTTTCCCGGCATGATGCTGGTGCCGCGTGGGCAGCGCCGTGAACAAATGGCCAAGAACCTGATCGGCCGCGCCATGGCACTGTTTGTCTGGTTGATGCGGGTCACAGGTGCGGTCAGCGTGTCGATTGAAGGCGCAGAAAAACTGGACCGGGAAGGATTGTTGATTCTGGCAAATCATCCCTCGCTGATTGACGTGGTGATTCTGATGTCGTTAATTACGCGCCCCGATTGCATCGTCAAGGCGGCGCTCTGGCGCAACCCGTTCACGGCGGGTCCGGTGCGTGTCGCCGGGTATATCAGCAATGCCACGGGCCCGGAACTGGTCAGTGATGCCATCGACTCACTGACGCGGGGCAATAACCTGATCGTGTTTCCGGAAGGAACCCGCACCGGCCCGGCCGGCGAAATGCAATTTCAACGTGGTGCTGCCAATATCGCAGTCCGCGGCAAACGGCCAGTCACCCCGGTGGTGATTACCGTTTCAGAGCAAACGCTGACCAAGAGCAGCAAGTGGTATCGACCCCCGGCCAGAAAGCCGCATTTTCGCATTCACGTGCTTGACGACGTGGCGGTCGAACCGTTGATTGCGGGGCACGGCGAGCCCGCAATGCAGGCACGCTGGTTAACCACGTGGCTGGAACAGTTTTTTGAGAGAGAGATAGCGAGACATGGACCCACTGGTCAATGAGATCAAGGCACTGATCATCGAGAGCCTGAATCTTGAAGAAGTCACACCGGATGATATCGACGCCGCCGCACCGCTGTTTGTCGACGGCCTGGGTCTGGATTCCATCGACGCGCTGGAACTGGGCGTGGCGCTGCAAAAAAAGTATGGCCTGAGCTTTGTCGCTGACTCCGAGCAGACACGCCTGCATTTTGCCTCGGTCAATGCGCTGGCGACGTTTGTGGGCAGTCACCGCACCCGCTGAGCCCAGCCCGTACAGCCGCGCTTGCCGCGCGATACCGCATGAAGGATGCAGACATGACCAAAGATGAAATCTATAACTGGATCGCCAAAGATCTGGTCGAATCGTTTGAAATCAGCCCGGAACGCATCACGCCCGAGGCCCGCCTGTACGAAGACCTGGATATCGACAGCATCGACGCCGTCGACCTGATCGTGAAACTCAAGCAAGTGACGGGCAAACGCATGCAGCCAGAGGCGTTCAAGTCCGTACGCACGATCAACGACGTGGTCGAAGCCGTCTACGGCCTGATCCACACTTAAGCCGGCTGTACGCTCCAATGCCTGCCTGGCTTGCCGCGCTTGCCGGCCTGATCATTCCCGCGCTGTTCTGGTTGTTTCATGCACTGGGCTGGCCGCTGTGGCTGATTGGCCTCACGCTGATCCCGTTTGCCTGGCGCCGGCGCGCCTTGCTGCCGGGCCTGTCCTGGCTGGCGCCCGCCGCCGCCGTGTTCGGCGTGCTGGCCGTACTGCTGCGCTCAGACCTGCCGGTGCGTCTGTATCCGGTGCTGGTCAACCTTGCCATGCTGATTGTCTTTGCGCTGAGCCTGAAAGCGCCCCAAACCATGATTGAACGGATTGCCCGATTGACTGAACCTGACCTGCCCGAGTCCGGCGTGCGTTATACCCGCCGCGTGACCGTGGCCTGGTGCTGTTTTTTTGTTGTGAACGGCACGCTGGCGCTGGCGACCGTGCTATACGGCAATGTGCGCGTGTGGTCCATCTACAACGGCATGATTGCTTATGTCTTGATGGGGCTGATGCTGGGGGGCGAGTGGTTGATTCGCCAGCGGGTGCGTCGTCATGCGTGAGCACTTGAGCAGCTTCAGCCTGGTGAATGGCGCACTGGCCGGCGCGGATGACCTGCCACTGGCGTGGCGTGGCGCAGAGATCATTTGTCGGGGTCAATGGCGGCAGGATGTCGCCCGCGCGGCCGGGGCGATTGCCGCCTTGCCGGCTGGCGATATCGCGGTCTACAGCGCAGATTGTTATCAATGTTGTGTCTGGTTACTGGGCGCCTGGCATGCCGGTCGCTGCGTGATTTTGCCAGGGGATAACACCCCGGTGACCACCGCGCGCGTCAAGGCGCTCAGCGTGGCGCTGGCGGGCGATTTTGCCGACGCTGATCTGCCTGGCTGGCAAGAGGCTGCGCCCGTGCCGCTGGCCTCGCTGGACCCGGCCATGCGTGCCGTGGATGTCTTTACGTCGGGCTCGACCGGGGAACCGGGGCGCATCCCGAAAAAGCTGGCTCAACTGGATGATGAAATGCGCGCGCAAGAGAGCGTATTCGGTCAGCACATTGCGCCAGACGCCCTCGTCATTGCCACCGTATCGCAGCAACATCTGTATGGCTTGCTGTTCCGGATTATCTGGCCGCTGGTCAGTGGCCGCCCCTTTGCCGCGCAGATGATGACTTTTCCGGAAGAATTGTCGCGCGCGCCCGGCACCGCACCGCTGGTGCTGGTCAGCAGCCCGGCCTTGCTCAAGCGCCTGCCAGAGCATCTTGATCTGACCGCCTTTGCCGCACGTGGCCAGGCGGTGTTCTCCTCCGGTGGGCCGTTGCCCGCTACGGCCTCGCTGGCCTTGCGTGAACGCACGGGGCTGGCCACGCGCGAGATTTTTGGTAGCTCGGAAACCGGCGGCATTGCCTGGCGGGATCACCCGGAGCACCCCTGGCTGCCCTTGCCGGGGGTCGAAGTTGCGCCGACTGAAGACGGTCTGCTGCAATTGCGCTCCCCTTATTTGCCTGATCACGCCTGGTTTGCGACCGCAGACCGCGTGCGCTTTGAGGCTGACGGCCGTTTCTACTTGCTGGGGCGGGCTGACCGGATTGCCAAGATTGAAGAAAAACGCATTTCCCTGACCGCACTGGAAGCCGCCCTGCTGGCGACCGGGCTGGTTGCCGAAGCCCGGGTGGTGGTGCTGGAAGGCGCACGCGTGGAGCTGGGGGCCGCACTGGTCCTGTCAGACGCCGGGCGCGTGCAGCTGCAAGACAGTGGCCGCAACACGCTGGTGCAGCACTTGCGCAGCGTGTTGGCCCAAAGTATTGAACGGGTCGGCTTGCCCCGGCGCTGGCGGTTTATCGACGCCTTGCCGCAAACCCGCATGGGCAAGACGACAGAACAGGATGTCCGCATGTTGTTTGAAAAACCGCGTCTGCCGCAGGTGGCAGCGACGCAGCAACTGGACGACGCCACCGTCCTGACGCTGCTGATTGACCCGGACCTGGCGCATTTTGAAGGGCATTTTCGTCAGGCGGCCGTATTGCCCGGCGTCGCGCAATTACACTGGGCCGTACATTTTGCCCGCACCCTGTTCGAGATGCCGCCCGCCTTCAAAGGCATGGATGCCATCAAGTTCCAGCATGTAATCCTGCCGGATGCCCAGGTCACGCTGACGCTGCGATACCGCGCCGATAAACAGCAGCTTAATTTCAGTTATTCCACCGGCGAGCGCATGCATTCCAGTGGCCGTATCGTATTTGGGGCCGCCGCATGAAACTGTGTGTGGTCATCCCCGTTTACAACCACGAACACGCCATTGGCCATGTGGTCAGCGCCATCCGCCAACTGGCGCTGCCGGTGGTGCTGGTTGATGACGGCAGCACGCCGGCATGCGCAGCGGTGCTGGACGAACTGGCTTTGCAAGCCGGCGTGACCTTGTCCCGGCACGAGATCAATCAAGGCAAGGGCGCGGCGGTCATGACCGGCATGCGGCTGGCGGCTGAACTGGGTTATACCCATGCGCTGCAGATTGATTCAGATGGGCAGCATGACATTGCTGACCTGCCGCCGGTGATTGCGCTGGCGCAGCAACACCCGGAAGCCATCATTGCCGGTTACCCGGTGTATGACGAGTCCGTGCCGCGTTCGCGTTTGTATGGGCGTTACGCCACGCATATCTGGGTGTGGATCAACACGCTCTCGTTGCGCATCAAGGATTCCATGTGCGGCCTGCGCGTGTATCCGCTGGCCCCGACGCTGGCGCTGATCAACCGCGTGCATATCGGCCTGCGCATGGATTTTGATGCAGAAATCCTGGTCCGGCTGGACTGGCGCAACGTGCCCATCATCAACGTGCCGGTGCACGTCAGCTACCCGATCGATGGCGTTTCGCACTTTGATCTGTGGCGCGACAACGTGCTGATCAGTGTTATGCATACCCGCTTGTTCTTTGGCATGTTGCCGCGCCTGCCGGCCTTGCTGTGGCGCCTTGTCACCGGCCGTGCGGCCATGCGGAGAGCATGATGCATTGGGCGCGCATGGGGGAAGCCGGGTTTGTCTCCGGCATGAAATTCCTGTTTACCGTCTATCGCTGGCTGGGCCGCTGGCCGTTCCGGATTGCGCTGTATCCGGTGCTGGCCTGGTATGTTGCTACCCGGGCCATCGCGCGCACCTCCTCGCGGGAATATCTGGCCCAGTTGCATCAGTACACCGGCGGCCAAAGCCCGCAACCCACCCTGCTGAACGTGCTGCGGCACTTTGGCGCGTTTGCCGAGACGCTGCTGGACAAGCTGCTGGTGTGGAGTGCGCCGGAGCGCATTGGCAATGTCGTGGTACAAGGCGGCGAGCCCCTGATCGAGATGCTGGAAGCCGGGCAGGGCGGGGTGATGGTGGCCTCGCACATTGGCAATTTCGAGCTGTGCCGCGCATTGGCCAAACAACGGCGGGCGACCCTTAAACTCACCATTTTTACGCACACCCGGCATGCCCAGCAGTTCAACCGCCTGATGCGGGAGCTGGCACCGGGCAGCCAGGTTGATCTGATCCAGGTAACAGATTTGTCATCGGCCACCGCCGTATTGCTGGCGGAACGTGTGGCGCGTGGCGAATTCATTGTGATCGCCGGGGACCGGATTCCGGTGTCAGACCAGGGCCGCTCCGTGCCGGTTTCGTTTCTCGGCGCACCTGCGCAATTGCCGGTGGGGCCATATATGATTGCCGCCATCCTCAAATGTCCGGTGTTTGCGGTGATTGCCAGCAAGCGTGCCACCGAAACCCATATCACCATTGCCAAAATGGCCGACGCCGTCAGCCTGCCGCGGCAAAACCGCATGGTCATGGTGAGCCAACTGGCGCAACAATACGCGGACCTGCTGGCTCAAGAGTGTCAACTGGCGCCGCTGCAATGGTTCAATTTCTATCCATTCTGGGCACAGGCCCGCACTCAAGAGGCCCACGCCTGATGACGCTTTCTACTCGCACCGTGGTATTTGGTCCGGCCCGGCTTTGTATTGAAGACATCGTGGCGTTGTCCCGCCGCACTGCCGCCGCCCGGCTGGATACCGATGCTGCCTTTACCCAGCGCATCAGCGCGGGCGCGCAGTATCTGGATCGCCTGCTGGAAGAGGAAGGGCAAATCTACGGCGTCACCACCGGCTACGGGGACTCTTGCACCGTGGGTATTCCGATGGATCTGGTGAGCGAACTGCCGCACCATCTGTATACCTACCACGGTTGCGGCCTGGGGGAGTATTTCAATCCGCCGCAAACCCGCGCCATCTTGGCGGCGCGACTGGCCTCGCTGACCCGTGGGTATTCCGGCGTCAGCATGGGTTTGCTGCAACAACTTACCGCGCTGATCACGCACGACATTTTGCCGCGCGTGCCGGCTGAGGGCTCGGTGGGCGCCAGTGGCGATCTGACTCCGCTCTCTTATGTGGTCGCCGCCATGTGTGGCGAGCGCGACGTGGTGGTGCAGGATGAACTGATGAGCGCCGCCACGGCCTTGCAAGCCGCTGGCCTGGAACCGCTCAGGCTGCGCCCCAAAGAAGGCCTGGCCATGATGAATGGCACGGCGGTGATGACCGCGCTGGCCTGTCTGGCGTGGGACAAAGCGCGTTATGTTTCAGACATGGCCACCCGCATCACCGCGCTGGCTGTGGCTACGGCGGCGGGCAATGCTTACCACTTTGACGAAGCGCTGTTTGCTGCCAAGCCGCACCCGGGTCAGCAACGCGTCGCGGCACGTTTGCGTGCAGATATCTCGGACATTGGCAGCGAACAACGCTTGCAAGACCGGTATTCGCTGCGCTGTGCGCCGCACGTGATTGGTGTGCTGGAGGACGCGCTGCCGTTCTTGCGCAGCACCATTGAGAATGAACTCAACAGCGCCAACGACAACCCGCTGATCGATCCGCAGGAAATGCGTTTGCTGCATGGCGGTCATTTCTATGGCGGCCATATTGCGTTTGCCATGGACAGCCTGAAAAACCTGGTCGCCAATGTGGCCGATTTGCTGGATCGCCAGATGGCGCTGCTGGTCGATGCCCGCTACAACCACGGCCTGCCGGCAAATCTTTCTGGCGCCACCGGCCCGCGCGCAGCCATCAATCATGGTTTGAAGGCGCTGCAGATTTCGGTTTCGGCCTGGACGGCGGAGGCACTCAAACTGACCATGCCGGCTTCGGTGTTCTCAAGATCGACCGAATGCCATAACCAGGACAAAGTCAGCATGGGCACGATTGCCGCGCGTGATTGCCTGCGCGTGTTGCAACTGACCGAACAAGTGCTGGCCGCCATGCTGATCACCGTGCGCCAGGGCGTGCAATTGCGTGCACGCGAAGGCGGTGCCACGGTACAACTGGGCGCTGGTGCCGCCGCCTTTGTGCGCGAGCTGGAACAAGACATCGCCTTTATCGATGAAGATGTGGCGCTGGAACCGTTGTTGCGCCAACTCATGCGCAAAATTGATGGGCAAGCATGGAGCATGTATGACCAAGCCCATTCATGAAGCCAGCGTCACGCTGACCATCCCGTTTCATGATCTGGACCCCATGCAGGTGGTCTGGCATGGCAACTACGCGCGTTATTTTGAACACGCCCGTACGGCGTTGTTCCAGTCGTTTGATTTCGATATTCCCGCCATGCGGGAGTCCGGTTTTGTCTGGCCGGTGATCGAACTGAACGTGCGCTATGTCCAGCCTTTGCGCTACCAGCAAAACATCACCATCAGCGCCGCCATAGTCGAGTGGGAAAACCGCATCAAGGTGCGTTATGAAATCCGCGATAGTGCCACTGGCGAGCGCTTGACCCGTGGCCATACCATCCAGGTGGCGGTGGACGTCAGTACACAGGAAATGTGTTTTGTGTCGCCCGCCATCCTGTTCCAGAAACTCGGAGTACCGCACCCGTGAAGCACATCCTGATTTTTGTCGCCTGCCTTGTGGCGGGTGTGGCCCATGCCGATGACGCCCTGTTCAAGGATATTCAGGGCAAGCTGATTGATGCGCCAGTCATTCACGGTCAGTTTACGCAGTCCCGCCAGTTGGTCGGGGTCAAAAAGCCGCTGAATGCCACCGGGTCGTTTCTGGTGGACAAGCAACGCGGTGTGATCTGGAAAGCGGAAAAACCCTTCCCCAGCACCTTGCGTGTCACCCGCGGCGAGATTCTGCAAAAGAATGGCGACCAGGTCATGATGAAGCTGTCTGGCGACAAAGAACCCACGGTCAAGACGGTCAGTAGTTTGTTGTTCTCGCTGTTCTCCGGGGATGTAGCCGCGCTGGGCAAGCTCTTTAATGCTCAGGGCAATGTCAGCGGCAAGAACTGGAAACTGGCGCTGACCCCGAAAGACGCGGCGCTTTCCAAACTGATTTCCGGCATCCAGCTGACCGGCGCGGGCACGGTGGAACATATCCAGCTCAACGCCGCCAGCGGCGACGTGACGCAGATCGATATGCATGACGTCACCACCGCGCAAAGCCTGACCCCGGCCGAGAATGCAAACTTTGAATAACGCCCGCGTTGATTTCCGGCAGAGGGTGGCATGCGACTAAGCCGTGTTCTGGCCGGCCTCTGGCTGCTGATCGTGATCGCACTGGGTGCGGTGTTGCTGCTGCAAAGCGGCACGCTGGGTCAACGCGTCGATACCGATCTGTTTGCGCTGTTGCCGCGTGACCAGCGCAACCCGATGGCGGAAACCGCGCTGCAGTCGCTCTCCAAACAGGGCGAGCGCCATCTGGTGTTCATGATCGGCAGTGCTGATCCAGACCGTGCCGCAGCGGCGGCGCATCAATTTGCGGCAGAGATTGCCCCCTTGCCGTTGACCGCCCAGCCGCTGGGTGAAACCCTCGCCGCCATCAGCCAGTTTTATGCGCCGTATCGCCGCAACTTGCTATCCGCCGCCGATGCCAGCGCCCTGCAACAATCCGGCACGGATTGGCCGCAACGTGCGCTGGCCGCAGCGTACTCGCCCATGGCCGGTGCCACGCTGGCATGGAAAGATGATCCGTTTGGTTTCTATGCGGACTGGCTGCAAAGTCTGGCCGGTGCCAACAAGGTGCGTCCGCAAGAGGGCCAGTTGCGGGCCTCGGCCAATGGCATCACTTACATCGTGTTGCCGTACACCCTCAATGGCAGCGCGTTCTCGTTGGGCTTGCAGGAACAAGTACTGGGTGGGCTGGAGGCGGCGGCCGCCAAACTCAAGACGCGCTATCCGGATATCCAGTTACGCCGCGCCGGCGTGATTTTGCATGCGGCCACAGCGGCACGCAGTGCCAAATCAGAGATGTCCACTATTGGCGCGGGTTCGACCCTGGGCGTGATTTTGCTGGCGCTGCTGGTGTTCCGTGGCGTGCGGCCAGTAGCGCTGGCGGCGCTGTCGGTGCTGGTGGGGAGCCTTGTCAGCGCGGTGCTGGTGCTGCAATGGTTTGGCCATATCCACATGTTGACCCTGGTGTTTGGCACCAGCCTGGTTGGCGTGGCAGTGGATTACAGCTTGCTGGCGCTGGCCTCCGGTATCGATAGTCACGAACCCGTGGCGGCGCGTTATCGCAAGCTGCTGCCCAGCATGTTGCTGGCCGTCACCACCATGTCTTTGGGCTATCTGGGTCTGGCACTGACGCCGTTTCCGGGGCTGGCGCAGATGGCGGCGTTTGCCGTGATCGGCATTATCGGCGCGTGGCTGACGGTGATGCTCTGGTTCCCGCTGCTGGAACGCAAAGGCTTGCATTCCACCGCCATCAGCCGGGCCATTGCCGGCTGGCTGCCGCGCTGGCCGCGTATCGTGGGCAAGCGCTGGTTCTGGCTGGCGCTGCTGGCCGTGCCGGTGGTGTTCGGGCTGAGCCGGCTGCAACAGAATGACGATATCCGCGCGCTCTCGGGCATTGATCCGCAATTGCTGGCAGAACAGATTGATATTGGCCGGGTCATGGGGCTGCCCAGCCCGGCGCAGTTGTTCATTATCAGTGGCGCTACGCCAGAAGAAGTCTTGCAGCGCGAAGAGGCCCTGCGCGACAAACTGGCGCCGTTCATGGTCAGCGGCCATCTGGCGGGGGCTGAGGCAATCTCCCGCTGGATTCCCTCGCAAGCGGCGCAGCAGCGCAATGCAGCGCTGTTTGAACGCCAGATTGCGCAAAAACCAGGCGTGCTGGAGAACATTGCGGATCAGGTTGGCCTGGCGCCGGACTGGCTGCAGGACCAACGCAAGCCGGTGCCCTTGCTGCCGTTTGAGACCTGGTTCAAGTCTCCTGCGGCCGTTGCCGCGGGTTATCTGTGGCTGGGCAAGCAGGATCATGGCTATGCCAGTATGGTGCTGTTGCAAGGGCTCAATGATCGGGTCACCACAGCCCAACTGGGGCAGATTGTCTCGCCAGGCGTAGTGTGGGTCGACAAGGTGTCAGAAATCTCCGCCTTGATGGCGCAATACCGGCAATTGCTCACCCGTGTGCTGATCGGGGCTTATGTGCTGGCGTTTGCGGTGCTCAGCCTGCGCTATCGCCGGCAGACCTGGCGCATCATGTTGCCGCCGGCGCTGGCCACCCTGACCACGCTGGCCATCATGGGCGCGGTGGGGATGCCTTTGCAGTTGCTCAGCATGGTTACCTTCTTGCTGGTGCTGGGCATGGGCATGGACTACGGCATTTTCTTGCTGGAACACCCGGATGATGGTCGGGTGTACCTGGCCGTCACCCTGGCGGCCGTCTGTACCTTGCTGTCTTTTGGCCTGCTGGCACTGAGCCATACGCCAGCGCTGCATGCGTTTGGATTCTCTACCCTGTGCGGCATCGGTCTTGTCTGGCTGTTCGCACCGTTGTTTCGTAAAACTGCATTCCAACCCGTGCCTGAATCTGGAAAATAACTATGCAAACCACGCAACACGCTCAAGTTGTCATCATCGGTGCTGGCCCTTCAGGCGCCATTGCCGCCGCGCTCTTGCGCAAGCAAGGTCGCCAGGTACTGGTGCTGGAACGCGAAACCTTCCCGCGTTTTTCCATCGGCGAGAGCTTGTTGCCGCAAAGCATGGCCTACATCGAAGAAGCCGGCCTGCTGCAAGATGTGGTTGAGGCCGGTTTCCAGTACAAGAACGGTGCGGTGTTTGCTCGCGGGGAAGAAGACAACACCTTCTTTGATTTCCGGGATAAATGGTCCAAAGGCTGGGGTACCACCTACCAGGTACAGCGTGGCCACTTCGACAAGGTACTGGCCGATGGCGCAGCACGCATGGGCGCAGAATTTCGCTACCAGCAAACCGTGCTGGCCGCCGATCTGGATGGCGACACCCCAAGCTTGCGCGTGAAAGACAATGCCAGCGGCGAGGAATACACCGTCACCTGCCGCTTTGTGCTGGATGCCAGCGGCTTTGGCCGCGTGCTGCCGCGCTTGCTGGAACTGGAAACCCCGTCCACCTTCCCGGTGCGCGGTGCGGTGTTTACCCATGTGGAAGACCGGATTCCGGTGGGCGGCGGTTTTGATCGCAATAAAATCCTGATTACTACCCACCCGCAGCACCAGGACGTCTGGTACTGGACGATCCCGTTCTCTAACGGCCATTGCTCGCTGGGCGTGGTGGCAGAACCGGCTTTCCTGGAGCAATACCCCGGTACGGATGTGGAACGCCTGCAAGCGCTGGTGGCTGAAGCGCCCAACCTGAACAAACTGCTGGCGAACGCGCAATGGAACGTGCCAACCCGCCGTATTACCGGTTACTCCGCCAACGTGAAATCGTTGTACGGCAAACACTTTGCGCTGCTGGGTAATGCGGGCGAGTTCCTCGACCCGGTATTCTCATCCGGCGTGACCATTGCCATGACCTCCTCCAGCCTGGCCGCCAGGGCGCTGGGTCGCATGCTGGATGGCGAAACGGTGGACTGGTCTGCCGACTATGCCGTGCCGCTCAAGCGTGGCGTCGATGCCTTCCGGGCGTTTGTGACCGCCTGGTATGACGGGCGTTTCCAGAAACTCATCTATTACAAGAACAAGAACGAAGACGTGCGTCGCATGATTTCCTCTATCCTGGCCGGTTACGCCTGGGATGAATCCAACCCCTGCGTGCGTGCGCCGGAACGCTGGCTGGCCGCGCTGGACGAAGTGGTGTCCATGTAATGCGCAAACTCTTTATCCTGGCCGCCCTGTTGTGCCTGAGCGCCTGCGCCAGCTTGCTGACGCGTGATCTGCCCTTGTTGCAGATTGCGCCGGCCAGCCTGGGTGGAGCGCGCACGGTGCAACAGCAACTGCAGGTCAGCTATCCGGGTGGCAGCGTGGTGATGGAATCCGTGCTGCAACTGGATGCGCAGCAACTGGAAGTCATCAACAGCGCCGTGGGTTTGCGTATGGCGACGCTGGATTACGACGGCCAGAACCTGCACGCCGAGGTGCTGCCGGGCATGAAACTGCCGCCCCAGCGCATTATCAATGACCTGTTGATGGTGTTTGCACCACAGCCGGTTTTGCAACAGGCTTTGCCTGATGGGTGGGTCGTGCATGATGACGGCAATACCCGCAGTATTGTGCGTGGCAAAGACGTGATTGTAGACATCAGCTGGAGCGACCCGGACCACTGGCAACGCCGCGCCGTGCTTAAACATCACCAATTGGGCTATACCCTGACCATTGATTCATCGACCGTAGAATGACTTGTTATATAGAGGCCGTTGGCGCGCTGTGCGCGCTGGGCAATGACCCCGACGAAATCCGGCAGAACCTGTTTGCCGGTATCAGCCCTGGCATGGGTGCAACCAGTGCCTATAGCCCCGGGCCGCTGGTGCTGGGCCAGGTGTGTACGACCATGCTGCCTGACGTCAGCCACTTGCCGCAGCCCATGCGCTCGCGCAATAACGCGGTATTGCTGGCGGCGCTGGCACAAATCCGGGCCCGTTTTGATGCACTGGCCGCCGGCATTGAGCCGCACCGGATTGCGGTGATTCTGGGTACCAGCACGTCGGGGATTTCTGACGGTGAGGCTGCCCTGGCGGCGCTGGAACATCACGGTGCCCTGGCACCCTCGTTCCATGTGCGCCAGCAAGAACTGGGCTCACCCGCCACCATGCTGGCGCATGAACTGGGCGTCACCGGGCCGGCCTACTGTATCTCCACCGCGTGTACGTCGGGCGCCAAAGCACTGGCTGCCGGTGCGCGCCTGATTGAACATGGCCTGGCGGATCTGGTGATTGCCGGCGGCGCCGATACCTTGTCCCGCTTTACGGTGGCCGGATTCAGCGCGATTGATTCGATCTCGCCGCTGCTTTGCCAGCCCTCATCGGCCAACCGGCATGGCATCAACCTGGGCGAGGCCGCCGCGCTGTTTATCCTGGGGCGTGAACCCGCCGCCGTGCGCATTGCCGGCTGGGGTGAAAGCTCGGACGCGCATCATATTTCTGCACCCGCGCCGGATGGCCGTGGCGCGCGGGCGGCCATCGGCCAGGCGCTGGAGCGTGCTGGCATGTCGGCAGCGGCAGTGGGCTACGTCAACCTGCATGGCACGGCCACGCCGCAGAATGACGCCATGGAAAACCACGCGGTTGCTGATCTGTTGCCCGGCGTGCCGGCCAGCTCCACCAAGGCGCTGACCGGGCATTGTCTGGGCACGGCAGGCTCGCTGGAGGCACTGTTTTGCTGGCTGACGCTGACTGACACGGCCCAGCGTTTGCCCCCGCACATCTGGGATGGCGTGCAAGATCCGGCATTGCCGGTATTGCCGCTGGTGAAAACCGGCGACACCGGCCAGGTCAAAGTGGCGCTCAGCAATTCTTTCGCCTTTGGCGGTAACAACATTGCATTGGTATTGGCAGCATGAGTACGTTTGAATGGTCTGTGTCTGATCTGGTGCCGCACGATGGCCCGATGCTGCTGCTCGATGAGGTCGTGGCGGCGGAGGGCGATATGCTGACCACGCGGGTGATTCCGCGTGGTGACGGCATGTTTGATGAAAATGGCCAGGTCGGCGCGTGGGTCGGCCTGGAATATATGGCCCAGACCATGGCCGCGCTGGCCGGATGGGAAGGCCGTCAGCGGGGCGAAGCGCCGCGGGTGGGCCTGATGCTGGGTACCCGGCGCTATCACTGTCATGTCCCGTTTTTCAGGGTAGGTGAGCCGCTGCTGGTGACTGCGCAACGCGAATTTGAAGCAGATAACGGCATTGGCGTCATGCAATGCCGGATTGAAACGCCCGATCACACCCTTCTGGCCGAGGCGCTGCTTTCGGCTTATCAACCCGATAATCTCGACGCATTTTTGAAAGAACAAGCATGAGTACAGTTCTGGTAACCGGTTCCAGCCGCGGTATTGGCCGCGCGATTGCCCTGCGCCTGGCGCGTGAAGGCTACGATCTTGTTTTGCATTGCCGCAGCCGCCGCGACGAGGCCGATGCCGTTGCCGCAGAAATCAGCGCGCTGGGCCGCACTGCCCGCGTGCTGCAATTTGATGTGGCTGATCGTGCCGCCGCGCGCGCCGCGCTGGAGTCCGATATCGACACCCACGGCGCCCCTTATGGTGTGGTCTGTAACGCGGGCATTGCCGCAGATGCCGCTTTCCCCGCCATGACCGAAGGCGAGTGGGATGGCGTGATGCGCACCAACCTGGATGGCTTTTACAACATCCTGCATCCGCTGGTCATGCCCATGATCCAGACCCGCCAGCCTGGCCGGATCGTCACGCTTTCATCGGTATCCGGTGTGATTGGCAACCGTGGCCAGGTGAACTACAGCGCCGCCAAAGCCGGCATCATTGGCGCCACCAAAGCACTGGCCGTTGAGCTGGCCAAACGCAAGATCACCGTGAACTGCGTTGCGCCAGGCTTGATTGATACCGACATGGTGGACCCGATTGTGCTGGAAGAGGCCATGAAAATGATCCCGGCCAAACGCATGGGCACGCCCGAAGAAGTGGCGGCCACCGTCAGCTTCTTGCTGTCGGCGGATGCCGGCTATATCACCCGACAAGTGATTTCGGTCAACGGAGGTCTGGCATGACCCGTCGCCGTGTCGTCGTCACCGGTGCCGCCGGGATCAGCCCCATTGGGAATGACTGGGCCACCATCAAGGCACGTTTGCAGGCCATGCAAAACGGCGTGGTCAATCTGGCCGAGTGGGCCGAGTACGAAGGCCTGAACACGCGCCTTGCCGCGCCGGCCGTGCCGTTTGAGTTGCCACGTGAAACCTACAACCGCAAGCGTACCCGCAGCATGGGGCGGGTGGCGCTGATGGCGGTGCGCGCCACAGAACTGGCGCTGGCAGATGCCGGGTTGACGGATCATCCGGTACTCACCAGCGGCCGTACCGGCGTGTCTTATGGCTCCAGCACCGGCTCGCCGGATGCCGTGGCCGATTTCGGCAAGATGTTGCACAGCCGCTCTACCGAAGGCGTCAACGCCAACAGTTATCTGAAAATGATGGGTCACACCACGGCGGTCAACATTGCCGTGTTCTTCGGGCTGACCGGGCGGGTGTACACCACCTCCAGCGCGTGTACTTCTGGCAGCCAGGGCATTGGTTATGCCTTTGAAGCCATCCGCTACGGTCAGGCCAGCGTGATGGTGGCAGGCGGGGCAGAAGAGCTGAACGTGACCGAAGCCGCCGTCTTCGACACCCTGTTTGCCACCAGCACCCGCAATGACACACCGCATCTGTCGCCACGGCCGTATGACGCCCAGCGTGATGGCCTCGTGATCGGGGAAGGGGCGGGTACGCTGATTCTGGAAGAGTACGAACACGCCCTGGCCCGTGGCGCGCGCATTTATGCGGAAATTACCGGCTACGGCAGCAACTGCGACGGTAGCCATATTACCCAGCCCAGCGCCTCGACCATGGCCGTGGCCATGCAACTGGCGCTGGCTGACGCGGGTCTGGCGCCCGAACAGATTGGCTATATCAACGGTCACGGCACCGCCACAGAGCACGGCGATATTGCCGAAACCCAGGCCACTGCGCAGGTGTTTGGCCGCGCTACGCCAATCTCCAGCCTCAAGAGCTATATGGGGCATACCCTGGGCGCCTGCGGGGCGCTGGAGGCCTGGATCAGTATTCAGATGATGAACGAGGGCTGGTTTGCGCCCACGCTTAACCTGGAAGACATTGACCCGCGTTGCGGCAGTCTGGACTACATCAAACAAGCCTGCCGAACCCTGCAATGCGATCACGTCATGAGTAACAACTTCGCCTTTGGCGGCATCAATACATCTCTGGTTTTCAGCAAGCCTGTACGTTGACGTTTTAAAACTCACCAAGGAGAAAACAAAGCATGTTCAAGAAAGTCGCATTGGCTGCAGTGATGATGGGTAGCCTGGTTCAGGTGGTACACGCGCGTGACACTGAATACAAACTGCCGATCCAGGACGTGATCAGCATGCCTGAATATCAGGAAAAAGTAGGCAGCGATGTGAAGTTCTACTTTGCCGACCAGAAGGCCGTGCCCAAGAACAACCTGGGTGAATTTGTCACCAACAAAAAGACCAACTCGTTTGGCAAGAGCGATGAAGCCGCGTGCAAATGGGCCATGCTGTCGGCGCTGATTGAACTGCGTGATCGCGCGCTCAAGGAAGGTGGCACATCGGTGGTCGGTATCACCAGCTATTACAAGAAGAACGAATTTGCCAGCGCCACCCAATACGAATGCCACGCCGGTGGCATTATTGCGGGCGTTGCCCTGAAGGGTTCGGTGGCCAAGTAATCTCCGGCCATCCGTCGCAAGAAAAAGCCGCCTGCATGGCGGCTTTTTTCATGATGCTCCAGGTTGTAGCTTGTCCTGCGCGAACGGACAGAACCCTCGCCGTGTCATGGGGTCTATTCCGCTACGCGCATCGTCAACCCCAAAGGAGAAGCATCATGCAAAAGAGCGGTTCCGCACAATGGCAAGGCGCAATCAAGGATGGGATCGGGTCCATCTCCACTCAAAGCGGCGTACTCAAAGACGCGCCGTATGGGTTCAAAGCCCGGTTTGAAGGAGGACCTGGCACCAATCCGGAAGAATTGATTGGCGCAGCACACGCCGGATGTTTTTCCATGGCGCTCTCCCTGCAATTGACCGAAGCGGGCACCATTGCCGAGCGCATCAATACCAAAGCCACCGTCACGCTGGAAAAAGACGATAGCGGTTTCACCATCACAGCGGTACATCTGGACGTGGTCGCGCGGATTCCGGGGGCAACCCAGGAGAGCTTTGCCAAAGCGGCCAATGCCGCCAAAGACGGCTGCCCGGTATCAAAACTCCTGAACGCCAACATCACCATGGATGCGCGGCTGGAATCCTGAAATAACATAGGTGAACGGCTGGCATCTGTCGCGCGAAGCCAGCCGTTTGTATCATCGATATACACGGGTAGCGTGTAAGGAAACAAAACACGTGCTAGGATAAGTTGATAAAAAATCAGTCTACCCATCTTTCCCGCACATTGTTTATGCCCTGTTCCAGCACTTTTAGAACAATATGCGGGCCGCACTGTCGTTCATTGATCAGCCTTGTCCCACGTATAAATGCGTGTTCGGCTGACTTGATATCGTTTTTCCCGTACCGATATATTGGCAACAGGCGTGCCGGTTCGTTTTGCAAATCCACTGCAAACACCGGCCATTCGCAATGCGGGCGGACCCACACCGTTTCGGCGATCTGGTTTTGATAAAAATGGTCAGTGTTTCCGGCATGCCAAGGCTGCCGTGCCACGCTGGGCCACCGTGCAGATACAAAGAGCAGATGAAAGAAAAAACCACCCGTTCCACCGATTCAGCCGCTGCTGCGCAGTCGCGTATTGCCCTGGCGCAATTGTTTGGTGATAGCGCACCGCACTCTGCAGAACCGGCGGCGCAAGCCACCGCCCGTGCCCAGTCAGAGCCCGATTCTGTGCTGGCCCGCAAAAAAGCGCGGGAAGACGATATTAATTCGCGCTCTGAACTCTTGCGCCGCAAGCGCGAAGCGCGTGACCAGATTCTGGCGCGCGTCGCTGCCGCCGGGTTCACGCCGGAAGAAGTCATGGCTGTGGCCGCGCAGTTGCCCGACTGATCGTCCGGGCAACAATCCATATAAACAATCCGCAAAAAAACCGCAGCACCATGGCTGCGGTTTTTTGTTCAAACGTTTGTATCAAATCGGCTAACCCAGCCAGCCCTGATCAGAAATTGGTGCGCAGGCCCAGCGAGAAAATATTGGCCTTGTCGCCCGCCGTACCGTTGGGCACGCCCGTGGATTGCTCGAACGATGCATTGGCATCGTTATCCAGGCGGGTGTAGGACGCAAACACGCGTGTGGCCTTGCTCAGCTTGTAGTAGCCAGCCAGGTTGAACTGCTTTGCACCACTGGCGGAAATCGGGGTATCACCCTTTACGTCGGCCATGTACAGATAAGAGGCATGGAACGACCACGGCCCGGTCTTGTAGCCCAGCAAAATGGCAGCATCGTCCTGATGCGTATTGCTACCGCCGAAACTGGAGGCCACACGCTCCCACAATGCGTTGACGGTGAAGCCATTCCAGGTGGCGCCACCCCCTACGGCATAATCTTCCAGATAATCACCGGCCTTGTAGGTGGTGGTCGAGAGGGTGCTGGAAAGCAGCGACGACGTATCTTTGTCACGCTTGTACGTCGCACCTGCAGTGAACATGCCGTCATCGTAATAGGCTGTGCCGGCGTATTGCAGCGGATTGGTCGCGCCATTGTTCAGGCCCAGATTGCCAACCGAGGCATTTACCCCGAAATTGCCAAACTTGCTTGATTCAAAGCTGGCGATATTGGCATTGCGCTCTTCCAGGCGGAATAAAAGTTCGCCATTGCCCCAGGCGTCTTCCGAATAGTTGTAGGTGCCATCCAGTTCCGGCACGTAATAGCCGCTGGCGGTATACAACGCATCTTCATTGCGGCCAAACGTCACATTACCAAAGCCACCCTTCACGCCGATAAAGGTGTTGCGGTTACCCCAGGTATCGCCCGCCGTGCCGCCAATATGCAGCTTGTTCTGCACTTGCCAGATGGTGGACAAACCATTGTCCCACTTGTCCTCGCCCACGAATGCAATGCGGCTGCCCTGATCCTCAACCCGGGTCAGGTTGGCCGAAACGCCCGGGCCGGATTGCTGCACATATTCCAGCCCGGTACGGATACTGCCGGTGATGGTCACATCAGCCATGGCGGCCGGGGCTACACACAGGGCGGCAAGCGCGCCCGCGATGATTTTCTGCACGATCTTCTCCAGATTTGAACGGGTAATGTCGGTTCGGCAGACGATCCGTAAATGGTCGTCTATACCGGCCTGTATTCAGGGCGGGCCGGACTATACGTATAGACGTGCGAATGTCTGTTACGGACTGGAGAAGATTTCGTGAAACCTTCGTGGCTGAATTGTTGCCGGCGTGTGTCGGGCGCGTAGAAGGCGCATCCGGCCAAGGTTTGCGGGGTAAAGGGCAAAACAGGATGTATGACAGCAGCGGGCCATACCGGGTGGGCCGCCCAGAAAAAAGCCCCGCAAAGCGGGGCTGGTTCTCTATCTGGCGCAATAGACCACTTGGGTCATTTGCGCTCTGGGGAAGTTTTTTGATCCGGCTTGCCGGTGCCGAGCAGCCAGGCAAAACCAGCCGGATTGCGTTGGGCAAAAGAAGGGCGCAGCTTGATCTGACCGGCATCTGGCTGTGAAGGAACCGCTTTTTGTTCGGGGGTGGCGAAGGCATTCATGATCATGCACTCACTGGTTACGCAAAACCTGCAAACGGCCCTGATTATGGCCCGGCTGACATGAATTGAAATGCACTAATTGGTTGAGAATGGCCACAGATCAATAAAACCATGGCGTAAGCTGATGAGTGGTCAACTTTCGTTTTGCTTTCTTGCGAAAACGGTCGGATGGCGTGGCATTTTGAGATAAGAACTACTGCATTTCACAGATTTTGTCTTTATATGCAATTGTTTTATATGGAAAAAATTTGAGTCGCTTCGGTGTTGTTAGCCGCCGCTGCGGCTACCGCATCTGCTGACCGTGGCCCAGAGACGGGATCGGCAAACCACCAAACCAGTTTCTAGAACAATAAAAAAAGCCCGCGGCATGCGGGCTTTTTATCAGGGTGACGCGCGTCCGGTCAGAACGGTTATGGGGAGTAAATACTGTAAACAGCGCTGTATGCGTATAAAAATAGCCAGTTAGATGAAGGAATTTTTTTTATTGTAAACAACAGACGGCGATTTCGGACTGTGGTTTACATATTGTGTTTCTCACCGGTCGCATTACCCGGGTAAACGGGTCTTTGGATGAAACAGAGCCCCATCGAGGGGCTCTGAGTGGGTACCTTGTCTGTAGGCTAAATCTATCGATTATTTCTTGTGAGCTTTGGCAACACTTTTGGGAGGAGATGGTGCTGCTTTTGACACGTCGCCTGTGAGCGTAGCAGTTCGCATACGGACTTGATCTCGTAGTTGCTGACTAGTGCTGTTAAGCTCTCGTGAAGAAGCTGTCTGGGTTGACGCACTTACAGTACGAAGTCGTTGCGCGATACGCTCCATCAATTGATGTTCAAGTGACTTTGCCATCAGTTGCCTCCTTTAGTGCCATCAACGAGTATTCCAGCTTGATCCGCAGTACGAACGCTTTCATGACGGTTTCATACGAACTCTTAAAGCGGGTCTTGAAAACGTATGGTTGATCAACATGAATGGACACAACAAATATAACCTGTTTTGTTGGGTCGTAAACCACCGGGTAGCAGATCAACGAGCCATCCTCATCAGCCCGACTAGGGTCTGTGACAGCGAACCGCTTCTTAGGTTTCCTTGACTCCTCAAGGATACTGTCGATGATTACAGGCTGCTTTGACTTTATCGCATTCGTGATGGCTGAGTCCTTTTGGTTCAAATCCTCCGGATCAGAACGTACAGGATGGTTATTTGGATAGTGAAAATTTATATCACAGACTTTTTCGTCAAGAATAGTTGCAATATTGACTTTCAATATATATTTTTCGGTACCTCTAACCAACACATCAAATGCCGAATAAATTCCAAAAACCAATTCATTAATTTGTTTCTCAGGCTGGGTAATGTTGCGAAAAACATCAGATGCTTCAACATTTTGTGCGCCTTTAATTCGCTTGAATTCTTTACTGAATCGCTGCTCTTTAGACCCAACAATGTTGTCCATGATCACGAGGATGGTGTCTGATACCTCCTTCCAGCCGGAAGGTGTCTCTTTCATAAGAGACATAAGTCCACGATAGGAAAGCAGTATCAAGTAGACCCATAAACCAGCGATCAAGGTTCCCACGATCACGTGATGATCAAGTATCGCACTTATGACTGGCCAAGAAGCCTTAAAGTCATGAGAAAACTTGTCAGTCTGGTAGTACTGACTAACTAGGTATGGGGGGGCGCCAACAGCAAGGGCGCCAAGGGGATTTAGAAATTTTTTTACTGTTGGCAGATGCCGGTTGATCCATAGCCTCAATTGTGGGGCCGAAAGAAATCTCTTAATTCTTTCTTTCCAATCCGGAGTAGAGGACTTGACTGCTTTTTTCTTGACGGGCAACTTCATTTCCTCGTTTTTTTAAACAACATCATATATTTATAGAAAATTTTTTATTCCATAAAATAATATGTGGTTTGCAGGTCTTATATATATTGGTTGTTCTAAATGGAATTTTTAAATGCTAAGATTATTTTTTTAAAAATGTATGCTGCTTGATGGGACATTCTACCCTAGCCTAAGAAGGCCATCCCAAGCGCAAACTGTTATTGATTTCGAGTGTTGCAATTTTACCATTGCTGTCTGCAATCGACTTTATAGATCAGGGACCTAGACTAACTGCTCCGCAAACTGCCATTTTGCCCGCGCGCACTAATGTTTGAAGCAGGCAGGTAGTTCGATGTGACAGGCACTGTATGGCACTCGGTATGAACAATAATAGAGAGGTGCGTGGGGCCTCAGCTCTCGATGAGATTTTAGGGGGTCAGAGGCGTTGCTTCCCGTACATGTGACCTGAGGTTTGGTTGATGTCATTCCTACCAACTTAAGAAGACACGTACTTTTGTTGCGAGACTAGTCTTTGTTCCATGACTCCGCTTCTTTTTTGAGCTTCTGAATGTCTAGTCTTTTTTGACCGATGTCAGGGATTGCTGCAATCATTTTTTCGGGTATCTCTATTTTTCCATTCTTCGCGAAATAGAGAATTTTTGCTGATGTTATGAGGAACCAGAAGGAATTGAAAAATATACTTAGCTGAATCCAAATTGATTGATAAGGGAGAAACTTTCCGTTGGTGTTTTTTATCGATATCCATGCAGCAAAGATAAGTCCAGTGCAGGACAGTGGCATAAGAATTAATTTCGATAGTGCATTGCTTTTTATCTTTTCTGTTTTTAGTCTTGATAATTTGAAAAAATTAAGAAATGCTATTGCATAAAGGGGGAATCCAAGGCCCGCGATGTCAATTGCGCTCCAGCTGTATGATGGGGAGCTTTCATAGTAAATAAAGATCAATACTATTGCGGATGCAGATAAGCCTACAATTGTCTCGCTCTGGGATTCATAAAATGTTTTCATGTATTCAGAGCGTTGATCTCTCATTGCTTTGTAAAATTCGATGAATTCAAGGTAAAAAATTGGCCAAAAAGGCACGGAAATTAACAAAATATACAGGAGAGCCAAAGTCTGTAGTGGCCCGGCAGTGATTGGGTTGACTCCTATGGTAATTAGGCCCCAAATCAAGCTGCCTGATAATAAAGCAAGAAATAAAATTTTTGTCATTTTGATATGATTTATGAATTACATTTTTTGTTGCTAACATGTGGTTTTTTAGGTGATGTTAAAATAAACCACGGCGAAATTAATTCCAGAGAAACTGGACTAGCTAATCATCATATAACTAATTTTTTCTGTAAGTCATCATTTACTTTCTTTGCAGGCTGCCGTTATGCTAGTTCGATGGTCCGGGCAGCTCGTGCAGTGAAGTAGCACCAGCTGCCACAATCAAGCCGCTGTTCTGCCCGTGAATAGAAAGCGCTTGGTGGGAAGTAGTGCCTGGCTAGTTAGCACAGCCTAGCGCCTACAGATCTGGCGCACCACACCGGCCATTGCACCCTCTGTTTGCAGCGCTCCCGACTTAGCGATATGTCAGTTGCTGAAATAGGTGCTTACGGATTGCGTGAGCATTAAAGCAGTGGGGACTGAGATTGTTATTAGATTTGCAGCATCTTGTACCGCGTTGCGTAGTCTCGTTTCAAGCCCGGACTTAACAATTTCAGGCTTGGCCTCCGGGTAGCGTACGAAACTACCTGTAAGTTTTTCAAGCGACTCAAGGATTTGGTCGTAACCTGTGAGCCAGTATTGATCTATTGCGGAAATAATTCTTCTCAGCGCAGTCATCAAAGCTGCCTTGACTTGGCGTTCCATATCTGATTTTTCGAGGTCAGCCACCAGAAGGACCAGTGTATCGCGACAAGTGCTTAATTCTTCTTCTGTCGGTGCGTCTGAACTCGCGCTCGCATTTGAGTTTGGGGCCACCTCGGTGTTCAAGACGACAAGCGAAACCCAAAGCATCAAGCAGATCGGTGTCGCTACCTACGAAGTCTGCGCGCAGATCATCTTCTACTCGGCAAAAGTGTGGGCCATTGATTTTGGCATCCCGGTATTCCAGGAATTAACCCCTCCGGAGGGCCACCAGGTTGGCGACTGGATTACCTGTGAAGTTTGGTTAGGTGTCGATCCGTTTTTCTATAAAGAACGCCTCCAGTGGCTTTCTGAAATGCCGGACTTGTTCAACAAGTGGCGGGTTGCCGAAATCGACCTTGAGACGACGCCATGGATCGAACACAAACCAGACGCAGGCGGTGTGTATTTGACTCGTGACACCGCTCGCTCATGGCGTACTACCGAGCAAACCGATGCCTGGCAAGATGACGGCGGCCTTGCCAATTACCGGCTCGCCTCTCAAGTCCACTCGGTGCTGGACTACACGGATGGGAAAGGTACCCGGCACGTGCTGGCCATGGCAGACGCGCTGCTTGCCAAGTTGGCTCCCGCAGCATTGGTCGCCAAATACGAAGAGCATATCGACGCTGGGCAGTGGTCCCACGCGGAGAACAGCCTCAAGGCGTATGTCGAGCAGGGCGTGAAAGCTGGCTGGCCGCTCGACGCGCTAATGCGAACGGGCTTGCACCCCGAAGTCGCCGATAAGCTACAACGGCTAGCCCGTAAGGGTGTCGCAGGTGCCGCCGAGCGGCTGAATGTACTCAATACTCACGGGGGATGGGACGTTGGCATGCTGAATCGTGAAGAGCAGGCGGACTCCAGTACAGAGCGGAAGCCCTTTGATAGTGACATTTCATCCTTCGAACCAGAACAACTAAACGCCTTGTTTGATCGCCTATCCGGCGGCGGTTACGACGACCGGGGTGTGCTTCTGGCTTGGTATCAATACTGGGAGGGAATGGATCAGGGAAAGCGGCTACTTGAAGCACTAGATGACCCGCTGCTGTCCGACCGAGGTCAAGGTCGCGATTTGCTTCACTTGTCTAGCCATGCATTCCACACTCAACGAAGGCGGGGCGGCAAGAAGGGAGCCAGAAAGTATTTAGTCAGTGCTCAGATCAACAGTGGTGCTTGGATCGGGTACATGGAGCCGTTGGAGACGACGCTCGCCCGGCTCGATCTGGTGGTCCAGTACTACCCAGAGCACTGTGACGCCTTCGTAACCGAGACTGCCTATGCCATGTTTGGTGATCCGGTACGACCGCGCTTCGCGCCGGGCGAGACGCTCATCTATTTCTATGTGAAGCAGGGACGCATTGATGTTGCAGTGGAGTTCGCGCAAGTCATGGTCAATTGCGTGCTCGAAGACAACCTGGGTGTCCTGGGTGTTGCCGCTACCTGTAATGCGATACAACCACTGGCCTTGCTGGTCGATTTTGCCGCCGACATCAAACCCGGCTTGATACTGACTGTAGCTCCCGACTGTGACGTAGACTTCCTGCTGCTGGTCTGCAGCCGGGCGTTTGGACACCAGATTCACAATCCCCCCCGGCCCTGCCTGACCATAGAGCACAGAGTCCGGACCCTTGATGACTTCTACCCGTTCCAGCAGATACGGATCCCACGCGGGCCGTGACCAGTAGGTAACCGTCGGAAGGCGCAAGCCATCAAGGTATTCATCCGCTTCAAAACCGCGAACAGTGATCGTGTCAAAACGCTGTTTTCTTGCTCCCGGAAATACCGGTGGGTTATCCCGGCCAGTTGCAACGTCTGCAATTTTGGGGTGACGGGACTGGTCGTGGTGAGTTCGGACGGCAAGTCGTGGTTGGCTTTGCGGATACGTTCAAACGCGACCCGCGCATTACCTACGCTGGGCAGCGCCGAAAGCAGCCCTTCAATCGGCATGATCATGTACAGAAACACCACGGCGTAGCCGGAGAGCACCTGGCTGGGTATGGCGTAATAGCGTGTCAGTACAAACAATACACAGCCGATGAAACTGAAAAAAATGAGGCTACCCCAGCTGGCTGCCGCGGCATAAAGCACATAGCCCCGACTTCGTTGCGCGCGCACTGCTTCGACTTCCGGCGCCAGGCTGCGCTCCACAAACATCTCGTTGCGCGGCTGGTGCAGTTTGAGTTCTTTGGCACCATCAAACAGCGCGCGAAAATGCCGAACCAGTTGATCCTCGCGCTGACGCGATCCGCGCAAATGAACCAGCGCCTGGCGATTGACGAGCACATAACCAATTGCGCCCGTCAAAACAGCCACGAGTGCCACGAGCAACACCGGCCAGGACAAACTGCCCAGATACACAAGGCAACCGGCGATGACCGCTCCGTACATCACAAGATTGGGCAGGCTGACAAAGAACACCACAATGCTGTCCAGATCCTGGGTAAGGATGTTCAGCGCCCGCGCGGCACCGTATTGCTCGATCGCCTGAAACGGCGCGGCGGCGATATTGCGGATGGTCTGCATGCGCAGCGTGGCCTTGGCCTGCTGCCCCAGACGCACAAAACACGTCTGTCCCAACGTACGCATCACCAGCACCAGCACCACCAGCCCCAGAAATGGCCAACCCAGCTTGGCCAATTCATCTGTGTTGAGGTGGAGCGCCCGGTTGATCAGCGCGACGAGCGTCGCGTTGGCAAAACCACTGATGACACTGGCAATCAGTGCCAGGGCAAACGTCCAGCGTGAGCCGCGAATCAGTGTGAACAGCAGGGACATGCATTCGTCCTGGATAATGGATCAATCAAAGTGTGGGTCTGCGCCGAACAGGCGCTTGCCTGGCAACATTTCCAGTGGTGAGTGACAGCCTCGGCGATACCACATGGCGCGCTTGCCTTGAGCCAGGTAGCGGATGCTGGAACTCGCGTTTCAAGGCGTCCATTTCTCGCCATTACCGTTACAAGTCAGCTGCTTATCTGCATTGCAGGTGATTTTTTTGTGAGATAATGAGAATCATTACGATATTTGTTGACCACAGGGCGATGGTTGATAGAAGGTAAAAGTGGGGCGTACCTGTCAGAGGCATAGCGTACGCGGCGCACGCCCGTCGGTGTGGACAGCCAGATACGCAAACGCGCCAGGTTATGGCGTGTTTGCAATATTTTTTGAAAAAAAGCCGGAACATGGACAGAGCAAGCTCAATACCAGGTGCGATGCTGCAGCCCGACAATGCCTTGCGCGTACGGATGGATCATTATGCGGATGGCCATATCGAAAGCTGGCACAGCCACCGGCAAGGACAATGGCTGTATGCTCAAAGCGGCATGGTCCGCGTCTATATCGACAACGCCATCTGGACGCTGCCCCCGCTGCGCGCGCTGTGGCTGCCGCCCACCAAGGGGCACGAAGTGCGTGCGATTGGTACGGTCAACATGGCCAGTGTTTATCTCGAGCCAGAGCAAGTACCTTCGCATCTTGCCCGGCACGGCGTGTTCAATGTCAGCGCCATGGTCGATGTACTGCTGAACAATCTGCTGATCGAGCAAAATGAACCTGCGTCAGTGCGGCGGCAAATGATGGCAGATTTGCTACTGCATGAAGTTTGCGCAGCACCCCATGCGCCTGATCTTGCGCTACCTATGCCGCAAGAACGCCGCCTGCGCCGCTTGTGTGAAGCACTGATGCTGGACCCGGCCAATAGCGATGGGCTTGAGTTGTGGGGGGATCGGGTTGGCGCCAGTGCCCGCACGATTGTCCGGCTGTTTAGGGATGAAACCGGGTTGTCATTTGGCCAATGGCGAGATCAGATGCGCGTGTCCGATGCACTGATCCGGCTGGCCCGCAAAGAACCGGTGCACAGCATCGCACGGCAGTTGGGCTATCACTCCAGCAGTGCTTTTATTGCCATGTTCCGCAAGGTTTCCGGCTTTTCTCCTTCCCAGGCGATTCGCTGAAAGACTCAGGGCATTTGGGTTTAGCAGATTATTAGTGGTCGGCACCAATTCACGCAGCCGGCAGTGCCGCAGGCTTCGATTGCTGTTTGAACTTGTCTGTCTGTTTTTTGGCTGACAGCGGTCATCGGCGTTACCCCGTCGATTCGTCCGCTTCGGCCGATAAGCAGTCGAATAACCTCATATGCAGATGAACTGCATATTGCGCATGTTTGAGTTTGCATAAAGCAGGAGATAGAGGCAGTTTCCGATCCCTAGTTTTGGCTCGGGGTTCTGTTTTTCTGGGGTCCTCAGGATCATCGGCTCGCCTCGCAATGATGACCTCCTCGGCTTGGAAGTTAATATCAGAAATCTTGATATTAAGAAGCTCGCCCCGCCTCAGTCCAAGGTCATGGAGCCAACGAATAATCAGGTGGTTTCGTAGTCGAACCCCTTCGCTAAGCCATGGGTTCTCGGTCGACTCGGGCGCGGTCACGGCCAGTAGCCGTTCGCGCACCTCGTTGGGGAGTCCCTCCCGTTGACCGACCTGGTTCCGGTTTTTATGTCGCGGTATTCGGGCGCTCAGCCCATCCTTGCACCGTACCCAGGCAGCCCAAAGAACGGATTCTTCATCCCTGCTCGGAGAGGTATGTCCGATGTGATAGCGAACAAGCCAGTCCAGATAATCGCGGATTACACGGATGCGGTTGGCTGCGGTGTGCCCCTTAACCCCCGGAGCTATCGTTTGCGACTGAACAAGGCGGATCGACTCGGATTTGGCCCGCCGTGGGGAGCGAGCTTGGGAGGGGAAACGATCTGTGGATAATTGTTCAACGATTCTCTGCTTGCAATATCGGACAAGATCATCAAGTTCGTTCAGTGAAAGAATGGTGTTCTGACGGAATCTTTCGTCGAGTTCGATGTTTCGGGCTTGGAGAAATAGGTGAAGAAGCATGATTGATCTGAGCGTCTGATCAATCGTATTACTGGCTTTGTTGGTGGCACGGAGCTCGCTCAACGAATACACCGTGGGTTTGAACAGGGGTTCGCCCGAAGTGCGTTCAATCAGGATAGGCAGTCGTTCACCAGAACGGAGAACAAGGGTCCGGACGGAGTAAGGGTTGACGTACATTTGTTTACACCCTTAAGAGGTGAACACTAATACGTCATAGCAGGTCTACAGGGAAAAACTGTAAACAAGAAAAAAGCGGAGTCAAATCAATGACCCCGCCTTGTTTATTAACGCACTATAAAAAGGTGGACTTCAGAACGGGATGTCATCCTCAAAATCATCAAAGCTGCGGGCCGGGGCCGGTTTTTTCGGTGCTGCGGCCGCAGGGGCCGGGGCGGCCATTTGCGGGCGGGCGGCCGGTGCGGGGGCCGGGGCTGCTGCGTATTCCTGGTTGAAATCTTCGTAACCGCCGCCTTGCTCACCACCACCCATGCCGGCGCCACCACGGCCAGACAGCATTTGCATCTGGTCGGCGATGATTTCGGTGGTGTAACGGTCAGCACCGGTTTGCTTGTCTTGCCACTTGCGGGTCTGGATGCGGCCCTCGATGTACACCGAGCTGCCTTTTTTCAGGTACTGGCCGGCAATTTCGGCCAGGCGGTTGTACATGGTGATGTTGTGCCACTCGGTTTTTTCTTGCTGCTGGCCTTGCTTGTCCTTGAAGCGTTCCGTCGTGGCAATGCTGAAATTGCATACGGCGCCGCCGGAGGGCAGGTAACGGGTTTCCGGGTCGCGGCCCAGGTTGCCGATCAACAGCACTTTGTTGAGCGATGCCATAAGGTGGTGTTTCCTTGAAAATGAATGACAGGCGGTGCGTGCAACGCACCTAGATAACGGGTGAGTATAACGGCGCGGGCGCTCTGGCGCGAGAGGCGGATGCCCCGGCAAACCGGGCCGTTGGCCCGCAAGCCGCATCCGCATTGGCCTGGCGCAGTACACCATGGATGCAACAAAAAAGCCGATGACGCAGCACCGGCTTTTTTGGGGTTGCCATCTGGTCTTGCCAGGCGTGTTTACTGGTCAGACCGGGTTAGTGTGAGCACGCGCCAGGCTGCCGAGACTTCATCCGTCACCAGGCGTGCGCCGGTGAGGGTGACGAGGCGCATCTCGCTGGCGGGCAGGCAGATTTGCAGTTGGTCGCGGGCAAAATGCGTGTTGCCATTAAACGCGATACGAATATGCAAGGTGTCGGCGGCGGCCTCTATGCCCAGTTGCCATTCGCCGCACAGGCCGTGCCGGTAGCCGTAGCTGACCCCGTCGTCCTCAAAACAGCGCACTTCAAACGCGCCTGCCTGACCGGGGTAGAGCAAAAATCCGCGCTCATCGGCTGTGTGGGCAAAGTGCTGGGCGGCGACATTGAGTGGCACGCCGCTGTTTTCGCGGACCAGCAGCATGGCGGCGTCCAGCGGCGCATCCAGCGTCACGGTCTGGCCACCCTCAAAGCTTTGCGTGCCGTCGTAACGCCACCAGCGCGTACCGGCGGGCAGGTAAACGGCGCGGGTGAGGGCGCCTTGTTCTACGACGGCGGCAATGAGCAGGCTTTCACCGATCATCATGTCGTCGTTTTCGGTGTAGCAACGGGCGTCATGCGGGAAGGTGTAATACGTGGGCCGCATGACCGGCTGGTAATGGCTGTGCGAACGCCAGATCAGGTCGTAGTAATACGGCAGCAGGCGATAACGCAGTTTGATCAGGTCGCGAATCTGCGGCGTGATGTCCGGGTACATCCAGGGCTCGGTGACCACCTCGCCACTGTTTTCCGAATGGATAGAGAACCGGGGCAGGAAGATGCCAAATTGTACCCAGCGCAGAAAGAGTTCTGCATCTGGCTGCGGGCCCAGAAAGCCGCCTACATCGTGCCCGGTGTTGGACACGCCGGACATGGCCAGCCCGGTGCCCATGCGGACGTTGTATTTCAGCGTTTGCCAGGAGGTGTAGTTGTCGCCAGACCAGGTTTGCACATAGCGCTGCATGCCGGCGCACCCCGCACGCGATACCGTGAAGGGTCGCAAGGCGGGCGCGTGTTCTGCCTGCGCTTCATACGACGCCTTGCACATCAGCAGTGTTTGCAGCGGCTTGATGGAAATAGCGGGCACCGGATCGCCAAAGTTGGCGGCCAGGGCGCGCGTATCCCAGATTTCAAACTCGTTGTTGTCGTTCCAGGCGGCGCTGATGCCGTAATCAAGCAAGGCCGTTTTGACGCCGTTTTTCCACCAGTCGTAACCCGCTTGTGCGGTGAAATCCACATACGCCGCATCACCACCCCAGAACGCGACGGGTAGCGGGCTGCCGTCCGGTTGGTTGATCAGTGCGCCAGCGGCGGCGGCCTCGGCAAAGCGGGGGTGGGTTTTCAGAAGCGCGGGCTTGATATTGGCGACCAGGTGGACGCCGTGTTGGCGGTAATGCGCGGCAAAGCCTTTGGCATCCGGGAATTTGGATTCATCCCAATTGAATACGTAACGCTTGCCGGCAATGGTGGTGTAGCCCGATGACAGATGGAAGGAGTCACACAGGATGTCGTGCTCGCCGCAATGCGCCAGGAAATCATTCATGCGCACTTGTGCATTGGGGGCGTCGGTGTAACTCATGGTCGAGCCGGAATAACCCAGGCTCCAGCGTGGCGTAAAAGCCGGGCGGCCGGTCAGCCAGGTAAAGCGGCCGACCACATCGCGCACGGTGTCGCCGGCAATAAAGTAGTAATCCAGCGGGCCGGTGTCAGCGACAAACGAGCGGTAAAAGCCATGGTAGTTGTCATGTTCGCGGCCAAAGTCAAAGCGGCAGTCGGCCGGGGTGTCGTAATAGAGGCCAAAGGTGGTGAGTTGGGTGGCGTGGCGGGTGATATAGAAGGGGATGTGCTTGTACAGCGGGTCCGTGCTTTTGGCGTTATAAAACGCCGCATCCAGATTGCACATGCGGTAACTGTTGCCATGGCGATTGGCGTCGCCGGTTTTTTCGCCCAGGCCAAAGTATTGTTCTTCTTCCGCGCGGGACAGGTAGTGATAAACACGCTCGTCCCAGTAGCCAAAGTTGTAACCCTGGGTAGGGCGATCGCTGGCGACCTTGACCCAGGCCCCAGCACGTTGCTGGTACCAGGTGCAGTAGAACCCGTTGAGGTCGATCTCCAGTTTGATAGCCTGGGTGGTGAGGGTGGCGCGCTGGGCATCAACGGCCAGTTGGTAATCCGGCCGGGAAAAACCAGGCAGTGCGCGGGCATCGTGGCCGTGCAGCGGTACATCGGTCATGCCAGGGGCGATGGTCCAGCTGCGTGCACGTGGCGCGGTGCCGGCGGGCAAGACTTCCACGCGGATCAGGTCTTGTTCCAGCACCTCAATCTGGACTGCATGCCCCGCTGGCGCGCTAAAGCGCAGGATGGCCTGCCGGGGTTGATCCAGACTGAATACGGGGGCGACGCGCCCGCTGGTATCGTAAAGCTGGGAAGAAATGGTAATGGCCATGAGTGATCACCTGAACATACAAAAAGTTTAAGCGGTTAAAACGGGTTGGCCAGGTCGCTTTGCAAGCGGCCTGGCCCTCAATCAGGCGGTGTGCGGGATCAAGTCCGGGCTGCCACGCCCGCGCTCCCACAAGAGGCTGATCATGATGACTGCGCCGATCAGGTCAAATAGCCCAAGGCAGACAAACACGCCGGTGAAGCCGGCCGCGCCCCAGACAGTGGTGACATGACCAATAACCAGGGTGGAAATGGCCGCAGCAATCCAGGCAAACGAGCCGCGCAGGCCGTTGGCGGTGGCAACTTGCGCTAGCGGCGTGGTTTCCATCACCAGCACGCCCAGCATGCTCGACACCAGCTGGTGGCCAAGGCCGCCCATGGAAATCAGCAGTACTGCCACGTAAGGGCTGTCAACAAACGCGGCAGCCACCAGACTCACCATGACCACCGCGCCGCTGGCAGAGGTCACAATGGCGGCGTTGATCCGGGACAGGTTGAAGCGGCGGCTGATCCACGGTGTGAGATACCCACCTGCCAGGCTGCCCAGGTCCGCCAGCAGAAACGGCAGCCAGGCAAACATGGCAATCTCTTTGAGTTTGAAACCGTGGACCTGGGCCATATACAACGGCACCCAGAAACCCAGCGCTTGCCACGCCGGTTCGGACAAAAAGGCGGGCAGGCCAATGCCGTAGAAGCGCTTTTGCCGCAACAACCCGCCCAGCGAGGTCCACAGCGAGATGTTCGATTTTGGGGGTGGCGGGTCCTGGTCGGCCACGATGTAGTCGCGTTCCGCCGGGTTGATCAGCGTGCTGTCCCGCGGGGGGGCATAGACCTTGAACCAGACTGCCGCCCAGAGGATGCCCAGCATGCCGGGCACCACAAATGCGGCTTGCCAGCCAAAGACCGAGTGCAGGCCATAGATGAGCGGCGGCGCCAGCATGCCGCCGAGAGAGAACCCCACGCCGCCCCAGCCATTGGCCACCGTGCGTTCTTTTTTGGGAAACCACTCGGTCATCACCTTGGTATTGGCCGGTGCCGCAGCGGCTTCGGTGGTGCCCATGAAAAACCGCAGAATGGCCAGATGCAGCCAGCTACTGGCGCCAGAGTGAAAAATACAGGTGACGGACCACAACACGGCGCACACGGCAAAGCCGATTTTCAGCCCGATAAAGTCAATCAGCCAGCCGCACACGGGTTGGGCCAGGGTGTAGGCCAGCTGGAATGCGGTGGTGATATAGCCGTACTGCTCGTTGCTCATGTTGAACGTGGATTTCAGTTCCGGCGCCATGATCCCGAGCGAATTGCGGGTGATGTAATTGAGTGTCACCCCGGAAATAAACAGAACAATGATCATCCAGCGCATGTTGCGAAATCCGGTTTTGACCGGTCGCGATAAACTTGTCTCTTGCATATTCATGGCAATACCTCACCGCCGGAGCACGCGCACCGGGGCTGTCAGAGCAATGGGGGAAGGCGGCCGGGGAGACCGGCCGCGTAGCGCAAAACACACTCAGAAACGCAATACCGAGCCGATGCGCAAACGCCACTCGTTATCGTCGTTAGCGAGGCTGGCCACTTTGCCCAGATAACCCACTTCGGCGTAGGGGATCAGGTTGGGCTGGACGGCGTAGCTGACCTTCAGGTTGTTGAGGTACTGCCAGTTGCGGCCATTGTTGTAGACGAACTGGTTATCGTCTTTGCGGTTCCAGGCGTAGTTGTACTCAATGGCGGTTTTGTCACCAATCCATTTGGTCAGCCAGAAATCAAACTGCCATTGATCATTGCGGCCGTAATACGTCTGGTCAGCCGGCATATGCCAGTTGGTGCCCACGTCATAATTGTTGTGGTCATAACGGGCGCGCACATCGGCTCGCCAGGTGGGGGCGAAACTCCAGTTCACGCGCACATAGGGTTTGATGGCGGAACCGGCGCTACTCCAGGTAAGAAAACCGCCAGGAATCACCGTCAAGTCAGGGCCGGTCTTGTACAGATACCAGGCTTCGATCTCGTTGTAGTCAGACTTGAACTCATTGAGCGAGCCCTTGCCGTTGAACATGCCGGCTTCAAGGGAGGCGCCAAAATTGTTCTGCCATTGGTTGCCCACCTTGATGCGTGAACGCCAGGCTTCGCTACCGGTACGGTATTCGCCACGAACATCCACATCAAAGGCGTGGGCTGCGGCGGTCACAGTCAGCAGGGTTGCCGCCAGAACGAGTTTTTTATGGTTTGCTTGCATGAGACTCCCCCTCTTATGGGTTTTGTTGGTCAGCAAGCCGCGGTCGTGCGTTTCTGTGGGGTAAAGCTGCCCTTGACCCCGGCCGGTTGGCGGGCGGGGCTGGCATGTTCTGATCTATTTGTGTGTGCGGGGCGGGCTAGACGCCGGAGTAAGCGGCAAAGCCGCCATCTACCGGGATGACCACGCCATTTACAAACCCGGATGCGGCCGGGCTGGCCAGCCACAATGTCGTGCCGGAGAGTTCGGCTGATTGGCCAAACCGCCCCATCGGCGTGTGCGCCAGAATCTTGCCGGCGCGCGCGGTGGGCTCGCCACTGGTCTCATCGAACAAGAGCTTGTGGTTCTGCGCGGTCAGGAAGAACCCCGGTGCAATGGCGTTCACCCGAATGCCGGTTTTGCAAAAATGCACCGCCAGCCACTGGGTGAAATTGCTGACCGCCGCTTTGGCCGCGCTATAGGCCGGTATTTTGGTCAGCGGGCAGAAGGCGTTCATGGAAGACACGTTGATGACGGTACTGCCGGGCCGCGCCAGACCATCTGCTTGTAACATCTGCCGGGCAAACACCTGGGTGGGCAGTAGCGTACCCAGGAAATTGAGGTTGAACACAAAGCCGATGCCGGCGGGGTCCAGATCAAAAAAACTGGTCAGAGAGGGATCCGCCAGATCGCCTGGTTCCAGCCACTCTTTGCTGGTAGTGCCCTTGGGGTGATTGCCCCCCGCCCCATTGAGCAGCAAGGTGCAGGGCCCCAGTTCGGCCTCAATGCGGGCGGCGGCGTGTTCCAGCGAATCCCGCTGCAATACATCCGCACCGATGCCAATGGCTTCACAACCGGCGTCGCGCAGACGGGCCGCGATGGCTTCGGCTGCCTGCGGGTTCAGATCAAGTAGCGCCACTTTCATGCCGGCATAGGCCAGCACGCTGGCCAGTTCGCTGCACAGTACGCCGCCGGCGCCAGTCACCACGGCAACCTGGCCGGCGAGATCGGTCGGCATGAAGGGCAGGACGGTCTCATGAGTTGTGTTCATTGCGCGCTCCCTTGAGTGGCAGCGGCTTCTTTGGCAATGCCTTCCCACAAACCGTTGAGATAAACCGCACCCAGCGCACGATCGTACAAACCATACCCGGGTTTGCCGGTTTCGCCCCAGATCATGCGGCCATGGTCTGGCCGTACATACCCTTCAAACCCGGCATCAAAATACGCGCGCATGATTTCCGCCATATCCAGCGAGCCGTCCGCAGAACGGTGGCTGGTTTCGTAAAAGTCACCCGCTTCGTTATTGCGGACGTTACGCATATGGGCAAAGTGGATGCGGCCACGGCCGGCAAACTCGCGCACCATGGCGGCGATGTCGTTGTGGCAATCTGCCCCCAGAGAGCCAGAGCACAGCGTCAGCCCGTTGGCCGGGCTATCGACAATAGCCAGCAGCCGTTCCAGGTCTTGCCGGTTCTTGACGATACGCGGCAAGCCAAAGATGGGGCGGGGCGGATCATCCGGGTGGATGGCCATTTTGATGCCGGCTTGTTCGGCCACCGGAATCACACGCTCCAGAAACCACGCCAGGTTCTTCCACAGTTGTTCTTCGCCAATGGCGTTGTATTCGGCCAGCAAGGCTTTCAGGGCCTCGGGTTTGTAACTGGCATCCCAACCTGGTAGCTGGATGCCTTGGGCAGGATCAATCTGGTTAACCGTCTCTACTTCGAAGGCGAGCGTGCTGGAGCCGTCTTCCAGCTTTTTTTCCAGCGTGGTGCGGGTCCAGTCAAACACCGGCATGAAGTTGTAACAGACCACCTTCAGGCCACATTGAGCCAGGTTTTTCAGGGTCTGGGCGTAATTGGCGACCAGTTGCTCGCGACCCGGCTTGCCCAGTTTGATGTCTTCATGCACCGGCACGCTTTCAATCACTTCAAACTTCAGGCCCTGCGCTTCGATTTTCTGTTTGAGTGCCATGATGTTGGCGACTGGCCAGACGTCACCTACCGGCACGTCGTAGACGGCACTGACAATGCCGTACATGCCAGGAATCTGCCGGATGTATTCGAGCTTGACGGGGTCGGCATCGCCGTACCAGCGGAAGGTCATTTTCATGGGGATTGCTCCAGTCACGCTTGTGGTCATGTGGTATGGTGGTCAGGCCACCTGAAAGTGATTGCAGTATTGCCACCTAACCGGCGATCCGCAAGGTGGGCAGATTGACGTATGGCAAAGAATGTTCAGCCAGTACCGCCGGTCTTTGACATAACCCCAAGGGGCACGGCACATTTCGTCAGGTAGCCGTGTTTATTTCAGGAAAATCTCAGGAAAACTAGTATGGATTTACCCACGCTCAAGGTCGAACGCCTTTATCGGCAAATTTCCAGCCTGATCATCCAGTACATCAAGGATGGCCGCTTCAAGGTGGGTGAAGCCTTGCCGGCAGAGCGGGATCTGGCAAAGCAACTGGGGGTGGGGCGCTCTTCCGTGCGGGAGGCGCTGATTGCGCTGGAGATCGCCGGGTGGGTGGAAATTCGCACCGGGACCGGCGTATTTGTGCTGGCGGCACAAGAGCCAGTGGTGGCCGCGCAAGGTGCAGATGTCACCAGCGCCACGGCATTGCTGGAGGCCCGCATTCTGTTTGAGGGTGATCTGGCGGCCGTGGCTGCAGAACGCGCTACGACGGCGCAAATTGCTGCCCTGGGTCTTTTGCTGGAGGAAATGGCGAACGAGGGTGAAGAAAACGCGGCGTTCCACGATAGTGACCGGCGTTTTCACTGGCTGATTGCCGAGATGACGGGTAACGAAGTACTGCAGGAGATGGCGCAGACGCTGTGGAACAAGCGTTACTCGCCATTATTTCAGCAACTGGAAAACCACTATGGTGTGGCACAGTGGGCACCGCAGGTGGTGGCGGAACACCGGGCCGTACACGCCGCGATTGCGGCGCACGACCCGGTTGGCGCACGCGCAGCCATGCAGTACCACCTGGAACGCGTGCTGGACAAACTGTTCCGCCAGACCTGATCAAGCCCCGCTGCGGGTGGCATCGATCAGGGTTTTTACGCCGGCTTCATCCCAACCGCTTTGCAGCACTTTCAACAGCGCCACGCGTTCATCCGTGAGCACCACAGCCTCTTTCACGCCCTGCAGTGCGGATAGATCAGCGGTCAGGCCGGCCGCGTCGCCACGCCAGTTTTCGCCAATGTGGAACATCTGGGTCTTGACCGGCAAGGGTGGTTGCAGACCCAGCGTGACCACCAGCCACAACGCCATCAGCCCGGCACACAACCAGAACACCGGCGTTGCGCCGGCATGCTGGTACAACAGCCCGGCGGCGGCGGAACCCACAAACATGGCCAGCGACTGACACGTGTTGTACACGCCCATGGCAGTGCCTTTGGCGGCCGTGGGGGCAATCTTGCTGATCAGGCTGGGCTGGGTAGCTTCCAGAATGTTGAACGCAATGAAGTACACCCCCAGCCAGATGCAGATCATGGTCAGATTGGGCATGTAAAGCGCCATACCGGTCTGCGCCACCAGCATCAGCGCAATGGCCAGCAGAAACACATTTTTGAGCTGGTTGCGCTTTTCCGCCACGATCACGGCCGGCACCATGAAAATAAAGCCGACGATAACCACGGGTAGATAGATTTTCCAGTGACTATCCACCGGAATATGCCCAAGGCTGGCCAGCAGCAACGGCATCACGGTAAACATGGCCATCTGCGCCGCATGCAGCGCAAATACGCCGTAGTTCAGCCGGCGCAATTGCGGGTGTTTGAGCACGGCGGGCAGGCGTGCGGCGCTGGCTTCGGCGTCCGAGTGAAAGCGCGATACCGCCGGGCTGGGGATGATCTGCCAGACGCCAATGATTGCGGCCACCGTGAGCACCGCAGTCAACAAGAAGATGCCCGGCAGGCCAATCCAGTTTGCCAGTTTGGGCGCGGCCACCAGGGATACGGCAAAGGTCATGGCAATGCTGCCGCCAATCATGGCCATGGCCTTGGTGCGGTTTTCTTCACGGGTCAAATCGGCCAGCAGTGCCGTAATGGCAGCAGAAATCGCCCCCGCGCCTTGCAGCGCCCGGCCCAGGATCATGCCTTCGATACTGGTCACGCTGGCACACACCAGGCTACCAATGGCAAACATCACCAGCCCGAAGTAAATCACCTTCTTGCGGCCAATACGGTCAGACCACATGCCAAAGGGCAACTGCAATACGGCCTGGGTCAGGCCGTATGCACCAAAGGCCAGACCCACCAGCGTGTGGTTGTCGCCGCCTGATAAATGGGCGGCGTAGACCGCAAATACGGGCAAGATCAAAAACATGCCCAGCATGCGCAGGGCGTATAGCCCGGCCAGGCCGAGTGAAGCTCTTAGTTCCAGAGGTGTCATATTCAGTCCGGCAGCCTTGCGGCCGCCAGTTATTGTTTTGCGGGTTGTTCCAGATTAGGCAGGAACGCAGTCAACAAGCCAATCAAGGGCAGAAAAGCGCACACCTGGTACACATATTCAATGCTGGTATGGTCGGCCAGCGTGCCCAGCACGGCCGCGCCGATCCCGCCCATGCCAAAGGCAAAGCCAAAGAACAGCCCGGAGACCATGCCCACCTTGCCGGGGATCAGTTCTTGCGCGTACACCAGAATGGCGGAGAACGCGGACGCCAGAATCACGCCGATGATGGCGGTCAGCACACCGGTCCAGAACAGGTTGGCGTAGGGCAGCATCAACGTAAACGGCGCTACACCCAGGATCGATGCCCAGATCACATATTTGCGGCCGATACGGTCACCCACCGGGCCGCCAATCACCGTCCCGGCTGCCACGGCAAACAGGAAAATAAACAGATGGACCTGCGCGGCCTGCACCGTCAGGTTGAATTTATGCATCAGGTAGAAGGTGAAGTAACTACCAATGCTGGCCATGTAGAAATACTTGGAGAAAATCAGCAGCAGCAAGATGCTGATGGACCAGCCCACCTGGCGACGGCTCAGGTTATGCACCATCTTGCGCCCACCCTTGCCACGCGCGCCCAGGTGGTGCGCCTTGTACCAGCCACTGACCTTGACCAGCACCGCAATCGCCAGCAAGGCCGCGACCGAGAACCAGGCAATGCTGGGCTGGCCGAACGGCACAATGATCGCTGCCGCCAGCAAGGGGCCGAGCGATGAACCCAGGTTGCCACCCACCTGGAACAACGACTGCGCCAGGCCATGCCGCCCACCCGACGCCATGCGCGCCACGCGGCTGGATTCCGGATGAAAGATCGACGAACCGGTACCGACCAGTGCAGCAGCCACCAGCAAAATGGCGAAATTGGGAGCAACCGACAGCAGTAACAGCCCGCTCAAGGTAAAACCCATGCCAATGGGCAGGGAATACGGCTGGGGTTTTTTGTCAGTGTACAAACCTACCAGCGGTTGCAGCAGTGAGGCGGTGATCTGGTAGGTGAGGGTGATCAGGCCAATCTGCGCAAACGAGAGGTTGAAACCGCCCTTGAGAATGGGATAGATGGCGAGGATCAGCGACTGGATCATGTCGTTGAGCAAATGCGAAAAACTGATCGCGCCCAACACTTTGAAGGCCGTGCCCTGTTCGCTGGGAGCGGCCGTGCTGGCCGGTGTGCTCAGGCTGTTTTGCATGCTATTGCAAGTAACTGTATCGGGAGGAAGTGTGTAGTTTATCAAATTGCCAGGAGCGGCGTGGGAGGGGTTGGTACGGGGGTGTGTGCTGAGCGCCTGCAACCCAAGGCGTGGCCGGTAAGGTATGGCCGCCACTTCTCTGATTTACCCGATTGAGCATACCTGTGTCTCTGTGTCTCAGCTGGAATCCGGCGCAAGGGGGCCGCCGAGGTGGAATTGCGGAGCGAAAAAGTCCGGGGGTCGCTTTTCTTTTGGTTACTTTTCTTTGGCGAAGCAAAGAAAAGTAACGTGCTCCGGCCACCGCCGGTATGTAAAACAACCGCGCCATCAGGCGCTAACAGGTGTTCAAGGTTTTCTTGCTTAAGCCAGCAAAGGCCCCCTGCGGGGGCCGTACTGGATTCCCGCCTCCGCGGGAATTACGAGTCATCAGAACTCATGCACCTCATACTCGCAAAGATCCGGCGCGACAGGATGTCAGCCGCAGCGAAAGGCGGCGCTCAGCCCAACGCCAAGTAAGCACCAGCACCCCAGCGCACCCACCCCGCGAGCGGCGGGCAGCAAGCCTGCCAACTCCCTCCCCACTGGAAATCCCGTAAAAACCCCATATCTGTTCCAACATGTTTAACCGGTCGATTCTGTTATATTGACGGATTGGCCTTTCCGACTGGCACACGGCGCATGAACTATCGTCCCGCTATCGAACAAGATATTCCGCTTATCCGCATTCGCGGCGCACGTACGCACAATCTCAAGAACGTGAACCTGGATCTGCCCCGCGGCAAGCTGGTGGTGATCACCGGGTTATCGGGCTCGGGCAAGTCTTCGCTCGCGTTCGATACCCTGTATGCGGAAGGCCAGCGCCGGTATGTAGAGTCGCTCTCTGCATATGCCCGCCAGTTTCTGCAACTGATGGAAAAACCCGATGTAGACCTGATTGAGGGCCTGAGCCCGGCGATCTCCATCGAGCAAAAAGCCACCAGCCACAACCCGCGCTCCACCGTGGGTACGGTGACCGAAATCCATGATTACCTGCGCTTGCTGTTTGCCCGCGTGGGGACGCCATACTGCCCGGACCATGAGCAGCCGCTGGAATCGCAAACCGTCAGCCAGATGGTCGACCACGTGCTGGCGCTGCCGGAAGACACGCGCCTGATGATCCTGGCGCCGCTGGTGATTGGCCGCAAAGGCGAGAATCTGGAGTTGTTTGACGAATTGCGCGCACAAGGTTTTGTGCGGGTGCGCGTTGACGGTGAGGTGTGTGAGCTGGACGCCGTCCCCAAGCTGGACAAGAACAAGAAGCACACGATTGAGGTGGTGATTGACCGCCTTAAGGTGCGTGACGATGTCAAACAGCGCGTGGCCGAATCGTTTGAAACTGCGCTGCGCCACGCCGATGGCCGTGCTATTGCCGTTGAGATTGAATCCGGCAAGGAACACTGGTTCTCCGCCAAGTTTGCCTGTCCGGTGTGCAGCTTCAGCCTGCCGGAACTGGAACCACGGCTGTTCTCGTTCAATAACCCGATGGGCGCGTGCCCCAAGTGTGATGGTCTGGGGCAGATCACGTTCTTTGACCCCAAACGGGTGGTCGCGCATCCGGAACTGAGCCTGGCGGCCGGTTGTATCAAGGGTTGGGACAAGCGCAACCAGTTTTACTTCCAGATGCTCACCAATCTGGCGGCGCATTACGATTTTGATACCAATACCGCGTGGGAAGACCTGCCCGAGCGCATCCAGCAAGTGGTGCTGTTTGGCTCCGGCAAGGAAGAAATCACCTTCGTGTACCTGAACGAGCGCGGCAGCCGGTTTGAGCGTGCGCACACGTTTGAAGGGATCATCCCTAACCTGGAGCGTCGCTACCGCGAAACAGACTCTGTGGCGGTGCGCGAAGAACTGGCCAAATACCAGAACAACCAGTCCTGCCCGAGTTGCGGGGGCTCTCGCCTGCGCCGGGAAGCGCGTTATGTGCGTGTGGGCGATGAAACACTGCACCAGATTTCGCAAATGGCGCTGCGTGATTCCAGCCAGTTTTTCACTGCGCTGAGCTTTGACGGCAACAAGGCGCAGATTGCCGAGAAGATCGTCAAGGAAATCCGCGAGCGGCTGGGCTTCCTGGTCAATGTGGGGCTGGATTACCTGAGCCTGGAGCGCAGTGCAGATACGCTTTCGGGCGGGGAGGCGCAGCGGATTCGCCTGGCGTCACAGATTGGCTCTGGCCTGACTGGCGTGATGTACGTCCTTGATGAACCGTCGATTGGCTTGCACCAGCGCGATAACGATCGCCTGATTGCCACGCTGATGCGTTTGCGGGACCTCGACAACACCGTGATCGTGGTCGAACACGATGAAGATGCGATCCGCGCGGCCGATTACCTGGTGGATATGGGCCCCGGTGCGGGCGAGCATGGCGGCCAGGTGATTGCCGAGGGCATTCCGGAAGCGGTGATGAAGAACCCGAATTCGATCACTGGCCAGTTCCTCTCTGGCGCACGCCGGATCGAACTGCCGCCGGCGCGTCGCCAGCCAGACCCGGACAAATGGTTCACGCTCAAGGGCGCACACGGCAATAACCTCAAGTATGTTGATCTGGCACTGCCGGTGGGCCTGCTGGTGTGCGTCACCGGGGTATCTGGCTCCGGCAAGTCCACGCTGATCAATGACACGCTCTACGCCATTGCCGCACGGGATCTGAATGGTGCGTCGACCGAGCCTGCGCCGTACCACGAAGTTCACGGCATGGATCATTTCGACAAGGTCATCAATGTCGACCAGTCTCCGATTGGTCGTACGCCGCGCTCCAATCCGGCCACCTATACCGGTTTGTTTACGCCGATCCGGGAGTTGTTTGCCGGTGTGCCGGCGTCGCGTGAGCGGGGTTACGGGCCAGGTCGCTTCAGTTTCAACGTCAAGGGCGGTCGCTGTGAAGCCTGCCAGGGCGACGGCGTACTCAAGGTGGAGATGCACTTTCTGCCGGACGTGTACGTGCCTTGCGACGTTTGCCACGGCAAGCGCTACAACCGCGAAACACTGGAAGTGCAGTACAAGGGCCGCAACATTACCGAAGTGCTGGAAATGACGGTCGAGCATGCGCTGGAATTCTTCAGCGCGGTGCCCTCGGTTGCGCGCAAACTGCAAACGTTGATGGATGTCGGCCTGGGGTATATCCGCCTTGGCCAGTCAGCCACAACACTGTCTGGTGGTGAGGCCCAACGGGTGAAGCTGGCGCTGGAGCTGTCCAAGCGCGATACAGGGCGCACGCTGTACATCCTGGATGAGCCAACTACGGGTTTGCATTTCCACGATATCGACCTCTTGCTGGGCGTGGTGCGGCGCTTGCGCGAGCACGGCAATACCGTGGTCGTCATCGAACACAACCTGGACGTGGTTAAAACCGCAGACTGGATTGTGGACCTTGGGCCGGAAGGGGGCGCAGGGGGTGGGCAGATTATTGCTGTTGGGACACCGGAAGATGTGGCGAAGAGTTCGGCGTCACATACCGCCAAGTACCTCAAACGCGTGCTCGATAGCCACCAGTAAACTGTCGGGCTGACCCGACAAAAAAAGCCTCCGCATGCGGAGGCTTTTTTTATTGGCCTGGCCGGGCTGGTAAAAACCAGCCAGAACCGACTGCTTAGCCGTTAGGCTGGTAGATCACCAGATGCACGCCCGGCGTAAACGATTGTTGCGGGTTCCAGCGCTTGATGTCGGCGCTTTCCACATTGTGGCTGCGGGCAATGGAGTTCAGCGTGTCGCCGCGCTTGATGACGTACTTCTGGGCCACTGGCGAGGTATAGCTGATCCGCTTGATGCCGGCAGTGTTGCCGTTGCTGGCCAGCTTGAGGGTTTGCCCCAGCTGGATGTGGTTGCTGTGCAGGCCGTTCATGGTCTTGATCGATGCCACCGTCACGCCATAGTGTTTGGCGATACTGAACACGGTATCGCCACGGGCAACACGATAAGAAATCACGCCACTGGCGCTACTGTCATCGCGCACCGCAACCGGGGCGAGGCGACGCGCTTGCGGCTTGTCATTGGCGCCGGTATCCAGCGGATCTGCGGCTCGGTTGGCCGCCAGTGCAAGCAGTGTTTGTTGTTCCGCAGAGTTCACGTCCGCATTTTTCGGCACCAGAATGGTCTGGCCTCGGGCGACGCGCTCACGCGGGTTGATGTCGTTGACATCTTTCAGCTTGTCCCCCGGCATGCCAAACGAAGCGGCCAGCTTGTCGAGGTTTTCACCCTGACGGGTGACATACGGTTGCCAGTTCAGCAGCGGCTTGTCGTAGCTGGCCAGGTTCTTCTGGAATACGTCGACCTTATCGGCCGGTAACACCAGCAAGCGCTCATCCTTGTGCGCGATCACCGGGCGGATAAATCCCGGGTTCAGACGCAGCAATTCTTGTACCGGTGTCTCGGCCAGTTCTGCCGCTACTTTCACGTCCATATGGCGATCAGGGCTGACCGTCGCAAAATAGGCGCGATTGGGAATGTCATTCAGCTGAATGCCATAGGCGGCCGGATTTTGCACAATGTTGCGGATCGCCAGCAACTTGGGCACGTAGTCGCGGGTTTCATTCGGCATGCGCAGGCTGTTGAAATCGGTCGGCAAGCCCGCTGCCTGGTTTTTGGCGATGGCACGGGCCACCGCGTTTTCACCCCAGTTGTACGATGCCAGCGCCAGTTGCCAGTCACCAAACATGCCGTGCAGCTCTTGCAGGTAATCCAGCGCGGCCTGGGTAGCAGCCACTACGTCACGCCGGCCGTCGTACCACCAGGTGCGTTCCAGCCCGTAGCGCTTGCCGGTATCCGGAATGAACTGCCACATGCCAGCCGCCTTGGCAGAAGATTCCGCCTTGGGGTTGTACGCACTCTCAATCATGGGCAAGAGCGCCAGTTCCATCGGCATGCCACGCTTTTCTACTTCGCCGGAGACAAAGTACATATAGCGCTGGCCGCGTTCCAGAATCCGGTTCAGGTATTCCGGGCGGGCGGCGTAGTAGTTTTCCCACTTGGTGACGAGCGCGCTATCGGTGTCGTCCATGGCAAAACCGCCACGCAAACGATCCCACAGGGAGTCATACGATGCCGTAGTCACGGCTGGCGCGACGGCAGAGGAACCCTCTCCGAACAGGGCAGACACGGTCTGGCGGGTGTCGTCGTTGATCTGGAAAGCGGGGTCGTGGAGTTGGTAATCAAGCCGGGCAGTTCCGACTGGTTCTCCTTCAGCAAACGTCGCTGTACTGAGCAGGCTGGCAATAACGCCAGCGAGCAGTCGGTATTTCATGATGCCAAGGCCCTGATTAATTTCAAATTGAACGGATGTTGCCGGGGCATGCCCCCACTGTCAACAAGGCAACTCTGAGAAATCAGGAGGATGAACGGCTCACCCGCGAAATTCATCCTTCCACCGGCGCAAAGCTGCAAAAACACCAACCGGTTGCCGGGTTGCCGGGTCCCGGTTTTGTGCTGCGGCAATGACGGCGGGTTCAGTCGTGCGCAAGAACGGGTTGGTTGCCAGTTCCAGGCCAATACTGGAAGGTAGTGTGGGCTGGCCGGTTTCGCGTTTTGCGGTTTCGTTCAGGATGCGGGCAGCCAGTGGCGCGCTGTCTGGCTCGACTGCGCGGGCAAATCGCAAGTTGGAGAGCGTGTATTCATGGGTGCAATACACCTGGGTGTCCTGGGGTAGTGCCGCCAGGGTGGAGAGCGAGTGGAACATTTGCGCTGGCGTGCCCTCAAAAAGGCGACCGCAGCCGGCAGCAAACAAGGTGTCGCCACAAAATACCCCACCGGCGCCGACATAACCGATATGGTCCAGCGTGTGTCCGGGCAGGCCAATAATCCGGAAGTCCTGATCGAGCAGACGGATGGTATCCCCATCTGTGACCGGATTGGTCACACCGGCAATGCTGCCGGGCCCATACACCGGGCAGGGCGCGGCGCTGGCCAGAACAGGCAGGCCACCCACATGATCAGCATGGTGATGGGTGGCCAGAATGGCGACCAGATTGAGGCCGTGGGCCTTGAGATAATCCAGCAAGGGTTCGGCGCTGCCAGGATCAACCGCTACAGCGTCGGTGCCCTGTTGCAAAAGCCAGATATAATTGTCATCAAAAATCGGAATCGGGGTGATCTTGAACATGGACATGCCCGTCAGCGTGGAAAACACGTTCGACTATTTTGCCGCCTGGCTGCAAAGCCCGCTAGGCAGTTATGTACTAGCGGAAGAGGCAAGCTGGTTTGACCGCACAACGGCCGATATTTTCGGCTACAAGGCGGTGCAGCTGGAATTGCCGCAAGTAGACTGCCTGCGCAATAACCGCATGCCCTGGCGTGCCATCGCCGGGCAGTCGGCGGGTGTGCGCGTGCGCTGCATGCCAGAGCTGTTGCCGTTTGAGAACCAGTCGCTGGATTTGCTGGCATTGCCGCACGTGCTGGATTTCTGCAAAGACCCGCATCAGGTGCTGCGGGAAGCCGAACGTGTGCTGGTGCCCGAAGGGCGTTTGCTGATCACGGGTTTTAATCCGTGGAGTTTGTGGGGCATGAAGCGCTTGCGGCATCGCCAGCACAGCGTGCCCTGGCAGGGGCAGTTCATTGCCTTGCCAAGGCTGAAAGACTGGTTGTCACTGCTGAATCTGGAATCCATGCGCGGCGAGTATCTGTGTTACAGCTTGCCGGTGCAGCAGGAAAAATGGCTGCAGCGTTCCCGCTTTCTGGAAAACGCCGGAGATCGCTGGTGGCCGGCCGCCGGTGGCGTGTATTGCCTTGATGTGGTCAAGCGGGTGCGTGGTGTCCGGGTTATTGGCCCCAAATGGAAGCGCGTACCGGCCCCCGCGGGCACGCCCGCCACCGCCATCGACAAAATGCGCCTCCAGGCCGAAAAAGACCGCTGCAAACCGTGAGCCCGCCGGGTGAGTGGCGTCTTGGTTAGTTGCGCTCATCCCGATCGCAGGCTTTGGCCGTATCGTTCAGGTCTTTCAGGACTTTTTGCGCCTCGTCGCGGTTTTTGACCTGAATATGCAGATCATGGCCGCTGCCCAGGTTGCCACCGCCAAAGACAATGTGGACGTCGTTATCGGTGACATCAACGTATTGCACCACGGTCAGATTCAGCCAGCGATCCGGTTTACCCTGCATGTCCTTGCCCCAGGGGGCATGCCACAAGCAAAATGGCGCAGCCTCGGCCGCGGCAGACGTCAGGCCGGCGGCCAGGAAAGCAAGCAGAAAGACAAAACGCATTGTGTGCTTCTCCATAAACACATAAACAAAAACCGGACGCTAACACGGGCCAGTGCGGTGATGTCCCCAAGGGGACAAGGCACGCGAAACGAAGACAGTACGATCAGTATGGCAAGTGAGCGTAACGCAGCCAGCAGGGCAGTGTTTGCGGCTCAGGCCCTAAGGAATTGAATGCCCATTGTAGAGATGTATACCGACGGTGCCTGCAAGGGCAACCCTGGCCCGGGTGGCTGGGGCGCTTTGTTGCGTTATGGCGATAAGGAAAAAGAACTCTTTGGCGGCGAGCCACACACCACCAACAACCGCATGGAGTTGATGGGCGTGATCAAGGGTTTGTCGCTGCTGTTGCGCGCCTGTGAAGTCACGGTGTTTACCGATTCACAGTACGTCAAGAACGGGATTGAAACCTGGATTCATGGCTGGAAACGCAATGGCTGGAAAACGGCCGACAAAAAACCGGTGAAAAACGCCGATCTCTGGCAAGAACTGGACACCCAGGTGCAACGCCATCAGGTGACCTGGCGCTGGGTGAAAGGCCACGCCGGTCACGAATTCAATGAACGCGCGGACCAGTTGGCTAACCGCGGCGTTGACCAGGTGCTCGGGCGCCTTTAAGTAACCGATAGAAAACCATCATGCGTCAAATCATTCTTGATACTGAAACAACCGGTCTGCGGGTCGATGACGGCAACCGCATTCTGGAAATTGCTGCGCTGGAAATGGTCGACCGCAAAATTGTGGCCGAACACACCTTGCATCTGTACATCAACCCCGGGCGCGACAGTGAAGAAGGCGCGTTGAATGTCCACGGATTGACCACGGAGTTTTTGTCCGACAAACCCAAATTTACCGCGATTGCGGATGAGTTTCTGGCGTTCGTGAAAGACTCGGAACTGATCATTCACAACGCCCCGTTTGACGTGGGCTTCCTGAATGCCGAACTGGGCCTGTTGGGGCGCGGCAAGATTACGGATTACGTCGCCAACGTGATCGATACGCTGGCGATGGCCAAGGATCAGTTTCCCGGCAAGCGGAACAGTCTGGATGCCCTGTGCGATCGCTTTGAAGTGGACCGCTCCGCCCGGGTGTTGCACGGCGCGCTGATCGACTGTGAGTTGCTGGCGGAAGTCTATCTGGCGCTCACGCGCGGCCAGGATAGCCTGCTGATTGATTTCCAGCCCGATGACAGCCCGACCGGGCTGGCCAGCGCCAATGCCAACCGCGCGGCCCGCAAGCCGCTGACCATTTTGCAACCGACTGCCGATGAACTGGCCGCCCACGCAACCTATCTGGATGACCTGGACAAGATCGTCAAAGGCCAGTGTCTGTGGCGTGCCATTGAAGACCCGGCCCCGGCTGAATCCGGAACGGTGCAATGAGCATTATTGCGCTGTTGCCAGCTGCCGGGAACGGTAGCCGCATGGGGGCGGCTATCCCCAAGCAATATCTGCCCTTGTGCGGCAAAACCGTGGTGGAACACACGGTCGCCGCGCTGCATGCCGTGCCGGAGATTGATCTGGTGGCCGTGGTCATCTCGGCCGATGACACGCGCTGGGATGAGCTGGCCTGGCACGGTTTTGAGCGACTGTTGGTGCTGCGTTGCGGCGGCGATACCCGTGCTGCGTCGGTTTGCAACGGGCTTGATGCCTTGCGCGCCGCCGGCCATGACGCGCAAAGCTGGGTGCTGGTGCATGATGCCGCCCGCCCGTGCATTGCTCCGGAACTGGTCTCCGGCATGATCAGTGAGCTTGCCGATGATCCGGTCGGGGGCATTCTGGCCGTGCCGGTGGCCGATACGCTCAAGGCGGCAGATGCAGACCGGCGTATTGCTGCTACACGCCCGCGGGATGGTCTGTGGCAAGCGCAGACGCCACAGATGTTCCGCCTGCAACCGTTGCACGATGCGCTCGTGGACGGTATGGGGCCGGATATCACCGATGAGGCCAGCGCCATTGAAAAAACCGGTCAATCGCCAAAACTGATACACGGTAGCCCGTGGAACCTGAAGGTGACCTACCCGCAGGATTTACACCTGGCCAGCCTGATCCTGGCCAGCGCAACCATCGACAAGGATTAAGAAAAACATGGCAGAAACACTGGTGATCGAGGGCGGTAGCAAGGCAGAACGCTACCAGTCGCTGGAAAAGCAACTGATCGCCTTGCTGGATGGTGAGCCCGACCCTATCGCCCGCATGGCCAATACCGCTGCGGCACTGCAAATGACCTTTGGCTGGCTGTGGATCGGCTTTTACCGGGTGGTGGGTGAGCAACTGGTGCTCGGACCCTTCCAGGGACCGATTGCCTGCACGCGGATTGCCTGGGGCAAGGGGGTGTGTGGCGGGTCCTGGGCACAGAACAAAACGCTGGTGGTGCCGGATGTGGATGCGTTCCCCGGCCATATCGCGTGTTCTTCGCTCTCTCGCTCTGAAGTGGTGGTGCCGCTGCACGACGCCGATGGCAAAGTGACTGGCGTGCTGGATGTCGATAGCACAGAACTGGCGACGTTTGACGATGAAGATGGCTATTGGCTGGAACGCCTGATGGCCGTGATGACGGGCGTGTCATACAAGGTGCCGGCATGAGAATCGGTCAGGGCTGGGACGTTCATCGGCTGGTTGAAGGGCGCAAGCTGATCCTGGGGGGCGTGGAGATTCCGTTTCATTTGGGTCTGCTGGGCCACTCGGATGCCGACGCCTTGCTGCACGCCATTACCGATGCCGTGCTGGGCGCGGCCGGCCTGGGCGATATCGGCCGGCATTTTCCGGATACTGACCCGAATTTCAAAGGCGCGGACAGTCGCGTGTTGCTGCGCGAGGCGGTGCGCCGTGTTGGCGAGGCCGGCTGGCAGGTGGGCAATGTCGATGCCAGCATCCTGATCCAGCAACCTAAAATGGCCCCGCATATCCCGGCCATGGTGGTCAATATTGCGGCGGACCTGGGTGTGACACCAGGGCAGGTGAATGTCAAAGCCAAGACCTATGAAAAACTGGGCCCGGTGGGGGCGTCCGAATCTGTAGAGGCCCAGGCCGTTTGCTTGCTGCTGCCTCGTGAACACGGCGTCATTGCCCAGTGAGCACAGCGCGTGAAGTGATCTTGCTGGACGGCGGCATGGGCCACGAACTGGCGCGCATTGGTGCGCCGTTCCGCCAGCCGGAATGGTCGGCGCTGGCGCTGATGGAGGCCCCGCAGTCCGTGCGTTCAGTGCATGACCACTTTATTGCAGCTGGCGCACAGGTCATTACCACCAACAGTTACGCCGTCGTGCCCTTTCATGTGGGCGAAGCCGTGTTTGCGGTCGAAGGCCGGCAACTGGCCGCACTGGCAGGCCAACTGGCGCGGGATGCGGCCACGGCGGCGTCGCATCCGGTACGTGTGGCTGGTTCGTTGCCGCCCACTTGCGGCTCTTACCGGGCCGATTTGTTTGATCGCAAGCAGGCTGATCGCATTCTCGCCTGCCTGATCGGTGGCCTTGCACCGTTTGTCGATGTCTGGCTGGCAGAAACCCAGAGCACCACCGCAGAGATCGTCGCCGTGCGTGCCGCCCTGAATGCGCAAAGGCAGACGCAACCGCTGTGGGTGTCCTACACGCTGCAAGACGAACAGCCGGATCCCGCACACCCGCGTATCCGCTCGGGCGAGGCTGTGGCAGAGGCTGTCAGGGTTGCGGTAGAACTGGGTGCGGCCGCAGTGCTGTTCAATTGCAGCCAGCCAGAGGTGATGAGTGCGGCGGTCAAGGCGGCGCAGACCATGCTGGCGAATCTGCAAGCCAGCGTGCCACTGGGCGTCTACGCCAATGCTTTTCCACCGCAAAGTGTGGATGCCGAAGCCAATGGCGCGCTCGATGAATTACGCCCGGATCTGGACCCGCCAGGTTATGCCCGGTGGGCGCAACGCTGGCTGGACGAGGGCGTGAGTATTGTGGGTGGCTGCTGCGGGATCGGGCCGGATCACATTGCTTGCGTGCATGACGTGATTGAACGTCACCGCTAACCGGTGTGGGTGTATCAGTGAACGTGCGCCGGGCCGCGCAACCCGGCTTGGGGCTGGCCGGTTTCATCCAGTAACGCGGCATCTTCCAGCGTGCGCATGGCCCATTCGCCATCTTGCCATTGCAGATATCCCCCCGCGCCGGCATACCAGTCTGGCAAAACCCAGCGCGTGCCAAACGAGGCCTTATGTCGCGCCGGGCGATGGGTGTGGCCATGAACCAGCACGTCCGTCCCGGCCTGGCGTAGCGCGCCTTCAATCGCGGCCGCATTGACATCCATGATGGCGTGCATCTTGGTCTGGTTGGCGGCAGAAGACTGTGCCCGCAATTGCCCGGCTTTGCGGTTGCGCCAGCGATAGGGCAGGGCCGACCAGATGGCCTGGGCCCAGCGGCTGCGGACAATCCGGCGAAACTTCATATAGCTGACGTCGTCGGTGCAATACGCATCACCATGCGCCAGTAACACCGGCTTGCCGTCATCCAGTGTGATGACGGATGGATCAGGCAGGATACGCAAGCCGGCTTCGCGCGCCAGCCGTTTACCGCAGAGAAAATCCCGGTTGCCCGGCATGAAATAGATGGCCACACCGCTGGTGGCGAGCGCCTTGATCGCCTCGGCCATGCCGGCGTAGTACGGCTCTGAGAGCTGGTCATCCCCGATCCACGCGTTAAACAAATCGCCCAGGATGTATAGCCGGCTGGCGGTGCGAGCGTGTCCAGCCAGAAAACGGCAAAATGCCGCCGTCGTGGCCGGGTCAGCCTCAGACAGGTGCAGATCAGAAATAAACAGGATGGGTCGGGTCATCATGAATCAGCAGGATACAAAAAGCGCGGCCAGATGACCGCGCTTTTTTGTGCCACAAAGGTCAATCGCTTATTCGAGGACTTCTGCGCTGTCGATGGTGACATCGTCGCGCGGCACGTCCTGGTGGAAGCCCTTGTTGCCGGTCTTCACGCCCTTGATCTGGTCAACAACGTCCTTGCCCTCTACCACTTTGCCGAACACGGCATAGCCCCAGCCTTGCGGTGTCGGAGACTTGTAGTTCAGGAAGTCATTGTCAGACACATTGATAAAGAACTGGGCCGAGGCGGAATGCGGTTCCGGCGTGCGGGCCATGGCCACGGTGTACGCGTCGTTCTTCAGGCCATTCGCCGCTTCGTTTTCAATGTTCTCGCGAGTCGGCTTTTGCTTCAGGCCAGGCTCAAAACCGCCGCCCTGAACCATAAAGCCATCAATGACCCGGTGGAACACCGTACCGTTGTAGTGGCCGTCTTGTACATATTGCACAAAATTGGCGACGGTTTTCGGTGCTTTGGCTTCGTCCAGCTCCAGCACGATATCGCCCATGGAGGTGGCAAGCTTCACTTTGGTCGTCATGGTCTAGTGTCCTTTGATGGGTTCTACAAATTTCAAACGTTATTTGGCGCTGCCGGCGCGGGCGCTTTTGAGCAGCACCGGCGTAGTGGGAACATCACCCGGCTGGGTCGGTGTGTTGGCAATGGCGTCAACAACGTCCATGCCCTTGATCACCTTGCCGAACACGGTATAGCCGTAACCATCACGGCCAGGGTAATTCAGGAAATCATTGTTCTTGAGATTGATATAGAACTGGCTGGTGGCCGAATCCGGATCAGCGGTGCGGGCCATGGCCAGCGTGCCGCGATCATTCTTCAACCCGGCCTTGTATGCGCGGGCCGCTTCGTTTTTGACGGGTGCGCGCGTCGGACGTTCACTCATGTTGACGTCCATACCGCCGCCTTGCACCACAAAGTCCTTGATCACCCGATGAAAGATAGTGCCATCGTAGTGTTTGTCTTTTACATATTGCAGAAAGTTGGCGACGGACGCCGGAGCGGCATCCGGGTACAACTCGACCGTGACCTGGCCTTTGGAGGTTTCCAGAACCACTTGCGGATTGGCCGCTGCAGCCATGCCTGCGATCAGTGTCAGGCCCAGTGCCAGCAAGAACTTTTTCATGCGTAATGACTCGATGAGGGACAAGAGCGGCAATGATATCACGGCATGCAAGCGTGTCCTTGCGCTAGAATATGGACCAGTTTGCGCCTGCAAACCGGTTGATTACTGGATACCCTCGCCATGCTGCCTTTGCCTCGTCTGCCCGTCCTGCCGTCCGTTGATCGCCTCATTGGCGAGTTTGATGTCATGTTGCGCACCCTGGCCGCGCCGGCCATGAGCGAACGGGCACATCCGGATGCGCATATCGATGAGGCCGACATGACCGAGGCTGACAAGGCGCATGCCGCCGGCCTGATGCGCGTCAATCACACCGGCGAAGTCTGCGCCCAGGCCTTGTATCAAGGTCAGAGCCTGACTGCACGTGACCCGGCTGCGCGAAATGCCTTGCGCCATGCTGCGCATGAAGAAGTAGAGCACCTGGCCTGGACCGAACACCGTCTGCATGATCTGGGGAGTCACCCCAGCGTACTCAACCCACTATGGTACGCAGGTAGTCTTGCGCTGGGCGTGGCAGCTGGTGTGATCGGGGATAAGTGGAATCTGGGTTTCCTGGTCGAAACCGAGCGCCAGGTTGGGGCGCACCTGCAATCACACCTGCTGGAATTACCGCCGCAAGACGCCAAAAGCCGTGCTGTCGTTGAACAGATGCATACCGATGAAATGCAGCACGCCCATCTGGCCGAAGACATGGGCGGGGTGCCGCTGCCCGCCCCGGTAGTGCGTCTGATGGCGGGCACTTCAAAGATCATGACATCCCTGGCGTACCGCTTCTAACGGTCTGTAAATCCGCCAGAAGGAGGAGGTCACGTGGGCGACCTCCCGAAATGCTTGATTTGAATCAATAAATCTCCAGGACAAAGTGCCGGGTCGGAACTTGTTCACAGAGTTGGCCCGCGTCCGACGCGTATAACTGCATGTCATATCATTTGACCTTGCGGGTGCGGCATGTCGCTTCTACGTTCTCCTTCTGAAATTGTCGATTACATGGCCCATCACGGCACCGAGAAAGCGCGGATGCCTGTGTGGCGCTTGGGCCTGATGGCGGTACTGGGCGGGATGTTCATTGGCCTTGGCACCCTGCTGGCCATGGAAGTTGCCGGTGGCGCTACCGGCCTTGCGGCGACGAACCCGGGGCTGGTGAAGCTTTTGTTCGGCGCGGTGTTTCCGCTGGGCTTTATTGCCGTCACCCTGACCGGGGTCGATCTGTTTACTTCTAATTGCGCCGGCGGCTTCACCGGCTGGTGGCAGGGTGGTATCGGCCACAAACTGCTGGTGCGCTTCTGGGTCATCTCTTTTGTTGGTAATGCCATTGGTGCTGTGGCGACCGCATGGTTGTTCGGGCTGGAAACGCATTTGCTGACGTCGGACGCGGCCACCCAGTTCCTCGTCAATATCGCCCAGGGCAAAGTGTCACACCCGTTCTGGATGACCTTCACCAAGGGGTTGCTCGCCAACATGCTGGTCTGCGTGGCCTCCATGCAGGGTTATTCCGCCAAAGATACCTTTGGACGCATGCTGGGCATCTGGTTCCCGGTGATGGCCTTTGTTACGCTGGGTATGGAGCACAGTATCGCCAACCTGTTCATCATCCCGGCGGCCATGATGGCCGGTGCAGATATCAGCATGAGCCAGTTCATCATCGGCAACCTGATTCCTGCCACGCTGGGCAACCTGGTGGGCGGCGCACTGATGATTGGCCTGCCGTATGCGCTGATTTATCTACCAGCCCGTAAAAGCCAGCCAGTCAGCACAGCTGAGCCAGAAGTGACGCAAGGCTGCGTGCCAGACCTCGTTCCCTGAACCCTCTGCACCTGCAAACAGAAAAGGCCGCTTGTCAGCGGCCTTTTTGTTTTTCTTTTCTATATAGGGCGCCAGCCCAAGGGGCTTATTCGGCCTCGCGAATCTCAAAATCATGGGTAATGTCGGCGGTCTTGCCCAGCATGATGGAAGCTGAACAGTATTTCTCTGCCGACAGTTTGATGGCGCGTTCCACCAGCTCGGGCTTGAGTGCCTTGCCAGTCACAATGAAATGAAAGTGGATGCGGGTGAATACTTTCGGGTCTTCCGTGGCACGGTCGGAGTCGACCTCCACGACACAGTCGCGCACGTCGGCACGGCTTTTCTTCAGGATATGGATCACGTCGTACGTGGTGCAGCCTACGGTGCCCATCAGCACCAGTTCCATCGGGCGCGGACCCAGGTTACGGCCACCGCCTTCTGGCGCGCCATCCATCAATACCGCGTGGCCGGAACCGGATTCGGCCAGGAAGCTGACTGCTTCAACCCATTTCAATCGTGCTTTCATTATCAATCCCGCGTGTCGGTCTGAATATAAAGATTATATGTGGTGCAAGATTGTAGCCTTTCAACCTGGCGTGCGGCCAGCCGCGGCGGACTTTGCCTGGATTGCGGCATTGCAACAATTTCTGCTTGAAACGATTTAGCTGTTTGTCATATACTCAAATCGCAACGTCAAGGTTCGCCTTGATGTTGTCTCCTCCATCCTCCTTCTTTGGTGGAATTCAGCGCAATCCAGACCAGGATTGCGTTTTTTTTACCACCGTATGTCAGTGTTAGCGCATCCCGACACATTCAGGTTTGACAGAGCCTTGAATACAGGGATAAAATCCGCGACTTTCTCCAAATCGAATTGTGGATACGAGCAGTTATGAAAACTTTTTCTGCCAAGCCGCACGAGGTAAAGCGCGAGTGGTACGTCGTTGACGCCACTGACAAAGTGCTGGGTCGTCTCGCGGCTGAAATCGCCAAGCGTCTGCGTGGCAAGCACAAGGCCGAGTACACCCCTCACGTTGATACGGGCGACTACATCGTAGTGGTTAACGCAGACAAACTGCGCGTAACCGGTGACAAGGCAACGTCCAAGATTTACTACCGTCACTCCGGCTTCCCGGGTGGTATTTACGAACGTACCTTCACCGAACTGCAAAACAAGTTCCCGGGCCGCGTGCTCGAGACCGCAGTGAAGGGCATGCTGCCCAAGGGCCCTCTGGGCTACGCCATGCTCAAGAAGCTGAAGGTTTATGCTGGCACTGAGCACCCGCACTCTGCCCAGCTGCCGCAAGTTCTGGATATCTAAGGAAAGCCCACATGGTAGGCAAATACTATTACGGTACCGGTCGTCGCAAGAGCGCAGTTGCTCGCGTGTTCCTGACCAAGGGTACTGGCAACATTGTTGTTAACGGCAAGCCGCTGGACCAATACTTCGCTCGCGAAACTGGTCGCATGGTTGTTCGTCAGCCGCTGGAACTCACCCAGAACCTGCAATCCTTTGACATTCTGGTCAATGTGGTTGGCGGTGGTGAAACCGGTCAAGCTGGCGCGCTGCGTCACGGCATCACCCGCGCTCTGATCGACTTCTCTGCTGAACTGAAGCCGACTCTGAAGGCTGCTGGTCTGGTGACTCGTGATGCCCGTGAAGTTGAACGTAAGAAGGTTGGTCTGCGCAAGGCCCGCCGTCGCAAGCAGTTCTCCAAGCGTTAATTCGCTGCGAGCACTTGCTGCACAGAAAACCGCCCCTTGTGGGCGGTTTTTTTATTTTCAGACTTTGCGAACTGGCGATCCGTCTGGGCTTCATGGTTTCATCACCGGCTTTTGATGGCGGACGAGCGGTGTGCGTCGGCAGACTTGCGATGGCATGCGTTACAGAGATGCCAGTAAGGTTGGCGCTTTAGTCTGTTAGAATCATCAGTCTGATTTTTAGCCATGGGAGACGAGCAAACATGATCAACGTAGGCATTGTTGGCGGCACAGGTTACACCGGTGTAGAACTGCTGCGTCTCCTGTCGCGCCATGGTGGCGTCAAGATCAAGGCCGTGACCTCCCGCAAGGAAGCCGGCATGCCGGTGGCAGACATGTTCCCCAGCTTGCGCGGCTGTGTGGATGTCGCATTCTCCTCGCCGGATGACTCTGACCTTAAAAAGTGTGATGTTGTCTTCTTTGCCACGCCGCATGGTGTGGCCATGGCCCAGGCGCGTGAACTGCTGGAGGCCGGGGTCAAGGTGATCGACCTTGCCGCCGATTTCCGCCTGAAAGATCCGGCTGAATTCCAGAAATGGTATGCCATGGAGCATACCTGCACGGATTTGCTGGCCGAGGCCGTGTATGGTCTGCCGGAAGTAAACCGCGATGCCATCCGCAAAGCCCGTCTGATCGGCATGGCGGGGTGTTATCCGACTTCGGTACAACTGGGCTTCAAGCCCTTGCTGGAAGGCGGCAAGAAGCTGATCGAAACCGACACGTTGATTGCCGACTGCAAGTCCGGCGTGTCCGGCGCGGGTCGCAAGGCAGAAGTGGGCACCTTGTTTGCCGAAGCTGGTGACAACTTCAAAGCGTATGGCGTGAAAGGCCACCGCCATTCGCCGGAAATGGTCCAGGGCCTGACCGCCATTCATGGTGCACCGGTCCATCTGACCTTTGTGCCGCACCTGACCCCGCTGATTCGGGGTATTCATTCCACGCTGTACGCCCGCATTCTGCCGCAAGCGCGCGATACCGATTTTCAGAAACTGTTTGAAGAATGCTTTGCCAATGAGCCGTTTGTGGATGTGATGCCGGCCGGTGCCACACCGGAAACCCGCTCTGTCCGCGGTTCCAACTATGCGCGTATTGCGGTACACCGCCCGGGTAATGGTGACTTGTTGATCATCCTTGTGGTGGAAGACAATCTGGTGAAGGGCGCGTCGGGTCAAGCCGTGCAAGTGATGAATCTGATGTTTGATCTGCCGGAGCAGCAAGGGCTTGAAATTGTTCCGTTGCTGCCCTGAGCGCGGCTGACGCATGCGACGTCTTTATCGTTTACAGCGGGCGCGGCTGACAGCCGCGCCTTTGTCTGTCAAGCCAGCGCCGGGCCTGACCGGCCGGTTGTTGCAACTGGCTACGCTGGTCGGCGTGCTATCGGCAGCCGTGGTGGCTGGCGTATGGTGGGGTTACAAGGATGGCGCCCGCCAAGAGCAGGAACGCCTGGGGCAGGCCGCCAGAGCGTCGATTGCCAACGCCAGTGCGCTAGCGCAAGCCAGCTTGCAACTAGCAGAGAAAACCCAGCAATTGCAAATGGCAGAGGCCGCCCGCACGGCACTGGCCAGTGATCTGGCGAGTGCGCAGCAGGAACTGGCCGGTAGTCGCGAACGGCTGGCTTTTTTTGAGACATTACTGACTGCCAACGACCGCGCTCATCAGGTAAGTTTCGCCTCCTGTGAATTTGAGCCGGGCGAATTGAACAAATGGCATTACCGTCTCACCGTGGTACAAGGGGTAGACCGCGCACCGGAGTTTGATGGTGTGCTCAATATTGCGGCGACCAGCAAGGCCAAACCTGCGCGGATTGAATTTGCGCAGCAAACGGTGCGGGTCAAGCACTACCAGCGTATTGAGGGTGATGTGACCATGCCCGAGGGCGCACGGCCGGAACTCTTTGAGGCCACGCTGGGTGTCAAGGATGCCAGGACGACGCTGGCGCAATGTCAGAAGAAAGCCGGAGGAATTTGATGTTCAAGAATAAAAAAGGTAACCAGCGTATCGATAGCCTGATCGGTCAGGGCAGCACGGTCAGTGGCGATGTCGTATTTGCTGGCGGCCTGCGGGTTGATGGCACGATCCGCGGTAGCGTGACAGCGGCCGATGAAAAAAACGGTACGCTCGTCGTCTCGGAAAAAGCACGGGTTGAAGGCAAGGTGCGTTGTAGCCATCTTGTACTGAACGGCGAAGTGCTGGGCCCGATTGAGGTCTCGCAGTTCGTGGAGTTGCAGCCCAAGGCGCGGGTGAAGGGTGACCTCACCTACAAAACCCTGGAAATGCATCCGGGTGCGGTGATTGAGGGCCGACTGATTCCGCTGGCTGGTGCATCGGTGGTGACACCGGCGAGCACGGACAAGCCGCATCAGGTGGCGCAAGAGAAAGAAACCGCCCACGTTTGAAGCGGCGCACCGCACTGGCGATGTCCGCTTTGCATAATGTGATGGATTGACCGCCCGCCATGCGAGGCGGATAATCCAACTATATTAGTCAACTATTGCAGGAGCATCCCATGAATGCGGTAGCCGAAATGCCGAGCCCGTTTATTTTTACTGATTCTGCGGCCGGCAAGGTACGCGATCTGATCGAGGAAGAAGGCAATCCTGATCTGAAGCTGCGCGTGTTCGTCACCGGCGGTGGCTGCTCTGGCTTTCAGTACGGCTTCACTTTTGACGAAATCGTCAATGAAGATGACACCGCTGTTGAAAAGAGCGGCGTGACCCTGTTGATCGATCCAATGAGCTACCAATACCTGGTGGGCGCTGAAATCGACTACGTAGAAAGCCTGGAAGGTTCGCAGTTCACCATCAAGAACCCGAACGCCACGTCGACCTGCGGTTGCGGTTCGTCGTTCTCGGCCTGATCCTGCGTCTTGGGGTCAAATCAAAAAAGGAAGTCTGCGGACTTCCTTTTTTCATGCCTGCGACATCCATAATGATGATTTTCCGCACGCAAGGGTCAATACATGTTTGAAGCGGCAGAGCTGGGTCATCATATCGACAAGGCCACCTGGAAGGCAGAGGAACCACCGCTGCGCGAGGCGCTACTCGACCTGCAATACCAGATGCATGAGCGGGCCGAGCGCTCCGTGGTGATTTTGCTGGCCGGCGTGCCCACGGCCGGCAAGGGTGAAATGGCCAACAAGCTGATGGAGTGGATGGACCCGCGCCATATCGCCACCCACGCTTTCAGCACGCATCCGCTTGATGATGCTGGCCGGCCGGAGATGTACCGCTTCTGGCGCAGTCTGCCACCCAAAGGACAAATATCCATCCTGTTTGGTGGCTGGTACGCCGGGCCCATCTGGGCCGGGGAGCACCAGCAAGACGCCGCCACCTTGCAGCGTGAGGCGGAAAAGATAGCCCGCTTTGAGCGCATGCTGGCGTCGGAAGGCGTGCTGCTACTCAAATTCTGGTTGCATCTGTCTGCGCCGGAACTTAAAAAACGCATGCAGAAACTCTCTGACAACCCGCTCACCGCCTGGCGGGTAGCGGATGAGGATCATGCGTATCTCAAGCATTACCCGCGCAACCTGGATAGCGCCCGCAAACTTTTGATGGCGACCAACCTGGCCTTGGCCCCGTGGCGTGTGGTGGAAAGCGTGGATGAGAATTTCCGTGCGCTCACCGTGGGCCGCCAGCTCAAGGACGCGCTTTCTCACCATGTCGCGCGCAGCGCTGAGGCTGAAAACCGGGTTGAGGCGCCGCCACTATTACCGCCGGTGGATGGTCTGCGGTTGCTGGATACCCTCAAGCTCAACCATGAGCTCGACAAACACGATTACCAGCAACAACTGGAAGCGTTGCAGGGGCGCCTGAACGGACTGAGCCGCGACCCTGGTTTTGCCAAAATGGCGGTAGTGGTGGCATTTGAAGGGATGGATGCCGCAGGTAAAGGTGGCGCCATTCGCCGTATTACCGGCGCGCTGGATGTCCGCCAATATCGGGTGGTGCCGATTGCGGCCCCCACCGATGAAGAAAAAGCCCAGCCCTGGTTATGGCGCTTCTGGCGGCATGTGCCGGCGCGTGGCCGTTTTACCGTATTTGACCGTACCTGGTACGGCCGCGTGCTGGTCGAGCGCATTGAAGGTTTTGCCAGCGTGCCAGAATGGATGCGCGCCTACAACGAGATCAATGATTTTGAAATGCAGCTGGATGCTGCTGGCGTCGTTGTCGTGAAGTTCTGGTTGTCGATTGATCAGGACGAGCAACTCAAACGCTTCCAGTCCCGCGAAGAGATCGGCTACAAGCGTTTCAAGATCACCGACGACGACTGGCGCAACCGCGAAAAATGGAGCCAGTACGTAGAGGCCGCCAGCGACATGATCGAGCGCACCAGTACGCCGCATGCACCGTGGCACCTGATTGGCGCCAATAACAAGTATCATGCGCGGATCAACGTGTTGCAGACCTTGTGCGACGCCATTGAAGCAGGGCTGGCCCGGCAGGCCGGCGCTGTGACCCGGACGTCGCACAAGAAAAAATGATGACCTGAACCGGATGCCGGCCGCGTTGCGGTCCGCGCATCTTTTATTGCTTGCCGGAGATTAGTGCATGAAACCGATTCTTGACGCCGCCGTGCTTGATCAATTGTTCAACAACGCGCGCACCTATAGCCATTTCAAACCGCAGGAAGTGACGGACGCGACGCTCAAGCGCCTGTACGAACTCTTGCGCTACGCCCCGACCGCTGCCAACGCCAACCCGGCCCGTTTTGTGTTCGTCAAATCGCAAGCCGCCAAAGAAAAGCTCAAGCCAGCCCTGTCCGCCGGTAACGTAGACAAAACCATGGCCGCGCCGGTGAACGTCATCGTCGCCTACGATCTGGAGTTCTACGAAAAGCTGCCCAAGCTGTTCCCGCATGCCGATGCCCGCAGCTGGTTTGCCGGCAATGATGCTGCCATTCAGAGCACGGCATTTCGCAACGGCAGCCTGCAAGGCGCTTATCTGATCGAAGCGGCCCGCGCGCTGGGGCTCGATTGCGGTCCGATGTCCGGTTTTGATAACGGCGCGGTCGACGCCGCATTCTTTGCCGGCACGCCGTGGAAATCCAATTTCCTCATCAACCTGGGTTATGGGGACGATACGCAACTGCATCCGCGTAATCCGCGCCTGGATTTCGACGAAGCCTGCCGTATCGATTAAGCTTGTCTCCGGCCGCCACCGCGCGGCCGGGCAGGGCGCCTGCGCAACGCGGGCGCCCTCTATGCACAGAACAATGATAAAGCCGCATCGGGTGTGCTAACCTGGTGCCGGACGTGGATGGACGCATCCACTTTGGGGATCGCACGCAACATGAGTGACTGGAGTGTCTGGAAAGCGCTGGAAGACTGGCGCAGCCGCAAGCACGAACTCGACCCGATGTTTGCCGCTGCCGGCGTTGCGCCGGAGCTGGAATCCATGGTGTCGCGCGTGCTGGTGGATGTCCGCCGCGCTCCGCCGACCCCGCCGCTGCAAAGTGGCAACAAGCCCCAGGACGACGACGAATACAAGCGCTACACCGAGGCTTTCTACCGCCATTACGATGACAGCCTGTTCAAGGCCGAGTCTTTGTTGCGCCACGCCTGGGTGCCAGAGGCTGAACCGCTGGCCCGCAATGTCCGTACCGAAGTGGCCCGATTGCGTCAGGCCATGGCGGCCAATCCGGGCAAACTGCCCGACTTTGCCCGGCTGGAGGTCTTGCTAGGGCATTACCTCAAGCTCGACGACCCGGCGCTGCCCATCAACCCGCAAATGCTGGCGGCCCGCAAGCAGACGCTGATCGAAATAGCCGGCTACCCGCTGCTGGTCCAGCATTCGCAATCGCACCAGTTCAACGATCTGCTGCCGCCGCTGGCTTCCAGCTCGTTTGAGGCTGACTTCAACCAGCATCTGCAAACTTACCTGGAAACGCCGTGGTTACACTCCCGGCTGATTTCACAGTGGTATGCGACGGTCGTGGTGGATATGGCCATCGCCCGGCGCAAGCGTGATGCCGTGGATGACGAACGTATTCGCGAGTCCCTGGGCTGGCGCTGGCCGGCCCCCTCGGTATGGCTCAAGGATTTCGACCAGGCTGACCAGATGTGGTATCTGGTGTTGGTGATCATTGCCATCTCTGCGCTCTTTATGGAGTGGTGGTGGCTGGCGTTGGCCTTGATTGTCTGGATGAACCTTTCGCTGGGTGCGTTTCGACGCGAACAGAAAGAGATCGAACGTCGCCGGGCGCATATCGTGGCCCGCTTGCACCTGCTCAAGAAAGTGCGTGACCGGTTTGCCAATGGTCACACGCCGCTGGAACGGCTGGAAACCCAGCTCCATCAGCTTGACGAAAATGGTGACCTTTTGAACGAGCGCGTGTTGCAACTTTTGCGCCTGCACCAGCACACCGCGTAATCCGGACCCGATCTGACCGAAGACGGCTTGCCGCTGCCCGCGCTGCGGTACAATCACGCCTTTCTTGCTGTTGGCACTTATGTCCGCCCGTCCCGCACCTCTGGAAATCCTCCAGCACGTTTTTGGTTACCGCGATTTTCGCGGTATGCAGACCGATATCGTCCAGCATGTGACTGAAGGCGGTGACGCGCTGGTGCTCATGCCTACGGGCGGCGGCAAATCCCTGTGCTACCAGATTCCCGCACTGGCCCGGCCCGGCTGCGCCGTGGTGGTATCCCCGCTGATTGCGCTGATGCAGGACCAGGTGGATGCCCTGCGCCAGCTGGGTGTTTCGGCGGCGTTTCTGAATTCCACCTTGAGTGCAGAAGAATCACGCGAGGTCGCACAAGCCTTCGTCAACGGGGACTTGCAGCTGCTGTACGCTGCGCCAGAACGCCTGGTGACGCCGTCCTTCATGGCGCTGTTGCAACAAGCGCAGATTGCCCTGTTTGCCATTGATGAGGCGCACTGCGTCTCGCAATGGGGGCATGATTTCCGGCCGGAATACCTTGGATTGTCGGTGCTGGCCGAACAGTTTCCGGGCGTGCCGCGCATTGCCCTGACCGCCACGGCTGACCATGCCACCCGGGAAGAAATCGTCACCCGGCTGGCCCTGCAGGACGCGCGCCAGTTCATTACCAGTTTTGATCGCCCCAATATCACCTACACCATCGTCGAGAAAAAGAACGCGCGCGATCAGCTCCTGACCTTGCTGCGACGGGAGCACGAAGGTGAGGCGGGCATTGTCTACTGTTTGTCCCGCAAGAAAGTAGAAGAAACAGCCGCCTGGCTGCGGGAGCGCGAGATCAAAGCGCTGCCGTATCACGCCGGACTGGACGCCAGTACCCGTGCCAAACACCAGCAACTGTTCCTGCGCGAAGAGGGCGTGGTCATGGTGGCGACCATTGCCTTTGGCATGGGTATCGACAAGCCGGATGTGCGTTTTGTGGCGCACCTGGATTTACCCAAGAGCATTGAAAACTACTACCAGGAAACCGGCCGGGCCGGCCGGGATGGCCAGCCGGCCACCGCCTGGATGGCCTATGGCCTCAACGATGTGGTGTTGCTGGCCGAGATGATCGAGCAAGGCAATAGCGGCGACACCCAGAAACAAGTAGAGCGCCGCAAGCTGGATGCCATGTTGGGTCTATGTGAGGCCACCGGCTGCCGTCGCCAGGCGCTCCTGAGTTATTTTGGTGAGCAAACCGCGCCTTGTGGCAACTGCGACAATTGTTTGAACCCGCCTCAACTGACCGATGTCAGCGAATCGGCGCGCAAAGCGCTGTCCTGCGTGTTTCGCACCGGTAACCGCTTTGGCGTGGGGCATCTGGTGGACGTGTTACGCGGCAAACTCAATGACAAGGTCAAAAGCTGGAATCACGACAAGACCAGCACTTTTGGCATTGGTCAGGATGTCGATGAAGCCACCTGGCGCGCCATTTACCGCCAGTTGCTGGCGCGGGGGGCCTTGCAAGTCAGCGGCGATGGCTTTGGTGGCCTGACCCTGGGCGATGCCGCCCGGCCGATCCTGCGCGGCGAAGCGCCGCTGTACCTGCGTGCCCGCACCGAGAAGTTCAAGGTGCGTGAACGGGATACCAGCGAGTTCCTGGAGCCAGAAGACAAACAACTCTGGGCTGCACTGCGCCGTAAACGCAAGGAGCTGGCCGATGCGCAAAACGTGCCGGCCTACGTCATCTTTGCCGACGCCACACTCAAGGAAATGGTCCGCCTGCGCCCGGCAGACCGGTACGAGATGGCGCGTATTTCTGGCGTGGGTGATCGCAAGCTGGAGAAATACGCCGAGGACTTCCTCGCCGTGATTGCCGAGCGGGGGTGACGAATACGCATCCCGCGGGCTCGTCATTCCGCTCCTCGGCGGCCCCCTTGCGCCGGAATCCAGGGGGCCTTTGCCGGCAAGTACCACCAAGTAGCCCCGAATGCCCGGCCGTAGGCCTTCATCCGGGCTGCGAGTTCGTCTTATGCCGGATCACGCAACAGCGTCAATGCCGTCACCCGGCTCAATCTGCGCCGCTCCCAAGCCGTCACCGCGCTGGCCAGGGCCACGCCACTGACCACACTCACCAGCGGTAGCCATGCATTGAAGCTGACCGGCAAATCGAGCACCTGCTTACCCAGCGCCCAGCCTGCCACGCTGGCGCCCAATCCGGCCACCAGACCCGCCACGGCGCCAATCGCCAGACCTTCCCAGCGCTGGATCGCGGCAATGTGCTGCCGCTGCGCACCCAATGCGCGCAGGATGGCGACCTCACGCTGACGTTCTGGCGCGGTGGTTTCCAGCGCGGCGACCAGCACCACCAGCGCCGCGACCAAGCAAAAGGTAAACACCAGGCTTAATGCGCTGGTCGCCAGTCCCAGCACGCGGCGGACTTCGGCCAGCACTTCGCCCACATCAATCACCGTGACGTTGGGGTAGGCGTTGACGATCTGCGGCACCAGCGTGGTATTGCCCGGCGGCAGATAGAAGCTGGTAATCAGGCTGGCCGGCAAATTGCGGAACAGCGCTCCCGTGCCGGTGACAAAGAAATTGACCTTGAACGAATCCCAATCCACCTTGCGCAGATTGATGACGCGGGCGGTGATGGGGGTGCCGGCGACGTCAAAGGTCAGCTCGTCACCGACTTTGATATGTAGTGTCTCGGCCAGGCCGCTCTCAACCGAAAAACCGGGTGCGGATTCGCGCAGTGGCACACCGGCCTGCAGGCGGTTGTCCTCCCGCAAGGTATCGCCCCAGGACAGGTTGAACTCGCGCTCCGCCAGTTGCCGGGCGCGATCATCTTTCAGGCCATCCACCTTCACGGGCTGCCCGTTGCGTTCGGTCCAGCGGCCCCGGATCATGGGTTGCAGCGGGGCATCGGTGACACCCGCGGCGGCCAGCGTGCGGCTGAATGCCATGGCCTGAGCAGGCTGGATGTTGATCGCAAACTGATTGGGGGCATGCTCCGGAATCTTGCTTTGCCAGGTCGCCAGCAGATCATGCTCCACCACGGTCAGCAGCCAGACTCCCAATAACCCCATGGCCAATGCCGCCATTTGTGCCATCGATAGCCACCGCCGGCGGATCAGCTGGCGTAACGCAATCCGCGCCGCAAAACCCCGGCTGAAGCGGCTTAACAGGCTCAGGCAGGCCCAACCAAGCAGTGCGGACACCACCAGCGCCCCCGCCATGGCCCCCAGTACGATGAGCGTGAGTTTGAGGCGCCCGCCCAGCCAGAACATCAGCGCAATGGCGCACAGTCCGGCCAGCAACCAGGTGGCCCAGACGGATGCTGGCGCGGTGCTGTCGTGGCGCAAAACGCGCACCGGTGGCGTGCGTGCCAGTTGCAGCAGGGCAGGGCCGGCTGTTCCCAATAACAGAATGCCGCCTAGACCTGCCGCAATCAGCCAGTGCCCCAGGTCGCCCGGTGGCAGCGGTGCGGGCAGGCGGTCCTGCACCAGCCAGCCCAGCCCGGCCTGGGCGCTCCAGCCGATGGCGCCGCCGATCAGCGCTGCCAGTAACCACAGGATGAAGAGTTCGGCCCAGAGCATGCCGGCAATACGGCGGCGGGATGCCCCGATCGCGACAAACAAGGCCACGGCGTCGGTCTGGCGCAGCGCGTGCCGGCGTGCCGCCAACAATACGGCGGCCGACGCCAGTGCGGCGGCCAGCAGCGTGACCAGACGCAAGAAGTCTTCTGCGCGTTCTAGTGTCACTTTGACTTCCGGCCGGGCGCTACGCACATCTTCCAGTCGTTCACCGCGTTGCAAGTGGCCTTTGGTGGCGGTTTTCCAGGCGGTGACGTCGGGTACGGCGCCGGCCACGAGCAGACGGTAGCGTACCCGGCTGCCAAACCCGAGCAAGCCCGTTGCGGGCAGGTCGGCGGCGTTCATGGTCAGGCGAGGCTGCAGGCTGGAGAAATCCAGCGCGGCATCGGGTTCCTTGTCCAGCACGGCGGCCACTTTAAAGTGGCTTAAGCCCAGATCCAGCGTGGAGCCCACCTTGAGACCCAGCAAGACCCCCAGGCGCGGATCGATCCAGACCTCGCCGGGGGCAGGAATCCCCTTGGCCGGGCGCACACCCGGGCCGTCTTGCAGGGTCACCGTACCGCGCAAAGGATAGCCCGCATTCACCGCCTTGATGGCGGAAAGGCGGGCTTTGCCATTGGCGCTGACCATGCTGGGAAAGCCCGCGGTATGCGTGCTCGTCAAATGAGACGCGCTGGCGCTTTGCTGGTACTGGTCAGGCACCGGATGGTCCGCAGACAGCACGGCATCGGCCGCCAGCAGGGTATTGGCCTGGGCATTGAGCAAACTGCCCATGCGGCCCGTGAGGATGCCCACGGCGGTCAGCGCGGCGACGGTGACGATCAGCGCCGCCAGCAAGGTGCGATAGTCTCCGGCCACCAGACCGCGCCGGAAGCGGCGAAGCGTCAGTCGCCAGATCATGCGTTGACCCATTCAAGCATACGACCGGCTTCCAGCCGCAGGCGCGCACCACAACGGGCGGCCAGGGTTTCATCGTGCGTGACCAGCACCAGCGTGGCCCCGGTTTCGCGGTTGAGTTCAAACAGCAGGTTGGCGACATGTTCGCCGGTATGGCTATCCAGGCTACCGGTGGGCTCATCCGCAAACAGAATGTCGGGCTGGGTGGCAAACGCACGGGCCAGTGCCACGCGCTGCTGTTCACCCCCCGACAGTGTGCGCGGGGTGTGCTCCAGCCGTTTACCCAGACCCACCCGGTCCAGCCAGTGGCGCGCGGTTTCGCGCAATTGCGCGGCGGGCACTTTGTTGCCCAGGAGTTCCAGCGGCAACATCACGTTTTCCAGCGCTGACAGCTCAGGTAACAGCTGAAAAGACTGAAACACAAACCCGGCATGCGCGCCGCGCAAGCGGGCACGGCCATCTTCATCCAGCGTCGAGAGGGTTTGCCCGGCCAGCCGTACCTCGCCATGGCTGGGGGTATCCAGCCCGGCCAGCAAAGACAGCAGCGTAGATTTACCCGAGCCCGATGCGCCCACAATCGCCAGACTCTGCCCGCGGGTGAGTGTGAACGAGATATCCTGCAGGATGTCGATGGTTTCATCGCCGGCAATGACGCGCTTGCCCAGTGCGTCCGCCGCCAGCATGTCAGGAGAAAGAGAATTGCGTAGATCGTTCATTGTGGCTGCTTTGATCCTGTTGATCAGCAAAGTGGCATGTGCGGCCGCCGTTGCGCCGGTAATGCTGGTGTTTGGCGATAGCTTGTCCGCCGGTTACGGGCTGGCGGCCAATCAGGCCTGGCCCAGCTTGTTGCAACGTGATCTGGCTGGCAGCAAGACGCCATATCGCGTCGTCAATGCCAGTGTATCGGGTGAAACGACCGCGGGCGGCCTGACGCGGCTGCCCGCAGCACTGAAAGAACATCATCCCAGACTGGTGGTGCTGGAACTGGGGGCCAACGATGGCCTGCGCGGCTTGCCACTGGATGTCGCCCAGCGCAACCTTGCCCGGATGATCGAACTGGCACAAGCGGCCGGTGCCAAAGTCCATTTGATCGGCATGCAGATGCCGCCCAATATGGGGCCGGACTACACCCGCAGTTTTGCCAATATGTACCCCGCACTGGCCAGACAGTATCGCACCGGTTTGACGCCGTTCTTGCTGGCCCCCGTCATCATGCACCCGGATATGTTCCAGGCCGACCAGTTGCATCCTACCGCCGCAGGCCAGCCCTTGCTGGCAACGCAAATCCGCAAAGACCTGGCACCGCTGCTTTGATTTCGATTTGCCCTGCGCGGGCATAAGACAACAAAAAAGGTGCGAAGATTCGCACCTTTTTTGTTGAGGCAGATCATCAGTTACGATCAGCCGGACCTTGTGGCTGGTTTTCCACCAGCTTGACCACCTGTTCCACCCCGGAAACCACGCTAGCTGCCTGTGCCGCACGGTCCGCCACATCCGGCTTGGCAATCCCCAGCAGGTACACCACCTTGCGCTCGGTGACGACCACCAGATGCAAACCGCTGGAATCCATGCCGCTCTGACTGACGATGGAGGTCTTCACCCGCGTGGTCAGTTGCGCGTCGTTCAGGCGGTCGGTAGTCGATGACACCGGGCCGGCGACCGTGGAGTTATACACGCGGCGCACGCCGGGCTGGCTTTGGGCTATCTGCTGCACGCGGCTGCGGGCGGCTTCGTCCGGCACTTCGCCGGTCAGCAGTACGTTGCCATTAAAGATATTCACGTTCACGTGCGCCTGGTCTTTCCAGGTGTCGTTAATGTTGGCGCCAATACGGTTGCCCAGATCCACGTCAGCCTTGATGGTTTCGGCCGGGCGCGGGTCAGTACCAATCAACACGCCCAGTGCCGCACCGCCGGCAAAGACTAGCGGTACGCAGCCTTGCAGGCCAATCATCACCGCCACGCCAGCGGCTGCCAGCCCTTTCTTGCTCAACAATCCTTTCATGGCTTACTCGCCCCCTAACAGCAAATAGTCGATGGCATCACACATCGCATGGATGATGGTGACGTGCATTTCCTTGATGCGCGCACTGCGTTCTACAGGCACGCACAACAGTGTGTCTTCATTGGAAAGAATGTCAGCCACCTGGCCGCCATCCCGCCCGGTGAGCGCAACCACGCTCATTTGCCGGTCATGTGCCGCATGTATGGCAGAAATGACATTGGCAGAGTTCCCGGATGTTGAAATGGCCAGCAGCACATCGCCTGCGCGGCCAATGGCGTGGACCTGGCGCGAGAACACCATGTCAAAGTCGTAATCGTTGGCAATGGCCGTCATGGCCGAGGTGTCGGTCGAGAGCGCAATGGCCGACAAACCGGGGCGCTCGCGCTCAAAGCGGCCGACCATTTCGGTGGCAAAGTACTGTGCATCGGCGGCGGAACCACCATTCCCACAGGTCAGAATCTTGCCGTCAGCAATCAGTGTTTGCATCAGGCGCTCGGCCGCCTGGGCAATTTGCGGCGACAGAATTTCGCGCGTCAGTTCGGCGGCGGTGATGCCATCGTCAAAGTGCTGGCGCACGCGTTGCATCAAATCCATTCAATTAATATCCGTCAGAAGCGTCGATACAGTTTTTCAGCCAGTGCAACTGATTGCCTTCAATGATGATGGCGTCGAAGCGGCACGGCGGCTGGGGCTGCAATTGGGCCAGATAAAGGGTTGAGGTGGCAAGTAACCTGGCTTGTTTAGCCGGGGTAATGCTAAAGGCTGCACCGCCAAAACGGGTGTTACGGCGCTGGCGTACCTCCACAAATACCAGTGTTTCGCCTTCTTGCGCAATCAAGTCGATCTCACCAAAGCGGCAATGCCAGTTGCGGGCGAGCAGGGTCAGGCCGCGGGCAGCCAGGTAATCTGCTGCGCGCGCCTCCGCCGCATCTCCCTGTTGCTTCATGGCGCGGAAGCTGGGGCTGGATCGGGCGCTTCGGTGTAGCCGGGCGCTTCTGCGTTGGGAATGCTGACCGACAAGGTGCCAGGCACCAACTCGCGCTGAACGATGTTGTGCGGGTCCATTCGCAAACGGCCAGTCAGGCCATCTTTGATGGCCAGCTGGTCCGGCGGGGTAAGTAATAGCGCGGCGGCAATCTTCCAGGCATCTACCCCCATGGCAAACAAACGCTCCAGATCGTTGGAGGGCGAGCGGGCGTGTTCGTAAATCTTGTATTCAGGGGTATCCGGGTTGATCAACCAGGGCATGTCCAGATAATGAATACCGGCCAGATCCAGCATGGCTGTCGTCGGCAATTTACCCGTGTTGATCTGGCTGCTGGCATAAATAGGTCGCCCCGTGCCAATAAACGGACGCACCCGGCGCGCGGTGCGCTCATCCATGGCAAGGAACACGGCATCTGCATCCATCAGCTCCAGTTGCCCCTTAAGCAAGGCGAACTCTTTGGGCCCGACTTTGAGCACGGATGCACCCTCAACGCCCTGAGCGCGCCAGCCATCGGTAAAGCCCTGGGTCATGCGCAAGGGCAGGGCCCCATCGACCGAGATCACCACGGGGCGAGAGACACCATCGGATCGCATCTGTTTGGCCACCTGGGCGGCTTCGGCTTCCAGCGACAGGCTAAAGCTGAACAAGTGGGGCTGGCGCGGCGTTTCGCCATCAAAACTGTTAAGGGCCAATACCGGAAAGGAGAATTCGCCACTGTCTGCCAGCTTGTTGACCGCGCTTTTGGTCAACGGCCCGATCACCGCTGCGGCACCCATCTGACTGGCCCGCTCAAACTGCGTCAGGACGTCTTCATCGGCATCGGTCGTATCAAAGATACGCAAGGGGGGCTGGTTACCGTCAGAAAGCGCGGATTCCGCCGCGAAGAGACCGGCCTTGATCGCCTCTACCGCCGGTCGCCATGCTTTGGCTTTGGCGGGCAGTAATACCGCAATGAAATTACCACCCTTGGACGGGGCCGCTTGTGGCGCTGAGGCGCTGGCTGACGCGGGCAAAGACATCGGTACGCTCGCCGCCTCGCTGGCCACCGGCGCCGAGGCAATCCGCATTTGCAGGACGGGTTCTGCATGCAACGGGCTGGCCGCCAGCATGGTCAGGCCGTATAGTACGGCCGCGACACCGCGCATTACCGCAGGGAGAACCCGAGCGTGCATACAGAGCCTTTGATTGTCAGTAAGTCTTCATTATATGTGGTGGCCACGCCCATCGGTAACCTGCAGGACCTGACCCCCAGGGCCATCGACGTGTTGCGTGGCGTGAACGTCATTGCCGCTGAAGATACCCGCGTCACCGGCCAGCTACTCAAGTATTTTGGCATTAACACGCCCATGATCAGCTTGCGTGAACACAACGAGCGTGCAATGGCCGAGAAACTGGTACAGCGTCTGCAGGCTGGTGACGCTGTCGCCCAGGTATCAGACGCCGGTACGCCCGCCATTTCTGACCCCGGCGCGCAACTGGTCGCCGCCGTGCACGCCGCTGGCCTGCGCGTGATCCCGGTGCCGGGTGCATCCGCCCTGACCACCGCGCTCTCTGGCGCCGGCTTTACGTGCCCGCATACATTGTTCTACGGTTTCTTGCCGCCCAAATCCCGGCAGCGCCAGGACGCCATCGCTCCGTTAGTCACACTGCCTTATGCCACTGTATTTTATGAAGCCCCCCACCGCATCCTTGATACCCTCAAGGACCTGGCCGACGGCTTTGGTCACGACCGCACCGCCCTCATCGCCCGCGAACTGACCAAAACCTTCGAAACCCTGCGCCGCGCTCCGCTGGGCGAACTCTTGCCTTGGGCTGAAGCCGACAGCAACCAGCAACGCGGTGAGTTCGTCATTGTCATCGACGCCGCCCCGCCGGCCGCGCCAGACGAAACCAACGCCCACGACCACGTCCTGCACCCCTTGCTGGCGGAACTCCCGCTCAAACAAGCCGTCGCCATCGCCCAAACCATCACCGGTGCCCCCCGCAACGCCCTGTACGAACGCGCGTTGGAACTAAAAAAAGCAATGCAATCGTAACAAGCACTTGCCAGCCGCCCTGCATCTGGTTAATAATCCCGCCTCCTGCCCGAGTGGTGGAACTGGTAGACGCGCCGGACTCAAAATCCGGTTCCGAAAGGAGTGTCGGTTCGATTCCGACCTCGGGCACCAGACACTAGGTCACGCAAGTGACCGAATAACCCGCAAAGCCCCGTAGTACAAGGCTTTGCGGGTTTTTTTATTCCCGCTGTTTTTGTCCCGTCTCCGCAATAAATCGCAGTTTTACACTACACTGTGTCCCGTCAGTGTCCCCGTGAGTGTCCCAAAATGGCGACCATAGAGAAGCGCTCAAATGGCCATTACCGCGCCCGCATCCGCCGTGGCGACGTGAATGTCTCCGAAACTTTCCGTACCAAGGCTCAGGCTGTTGCTTGGGCCGCACAAGTCGAAAGCGATATGGAGGCCGGCCGGCTGGGCCTGATCCCCAATAAAACCTTTGCTGAGCTCCTCGAGCGATACATCGAAGATGTTATCCCTTCCAAGCGGGGCGCTACTCGCCTTGCTTCTAAGGTTGATGTGATGACCTTGGCCAAGATCAGCGGACATCGAGATCTTCGCATCCTTCAGAACACCTACTACGCTCCAGATATGAGTTTGGTGGCCAGTAGACTGGATTAAAAATGAGCCGAACTGCAGAAACCGCGAAAAAAGCTGCCGAATGTTTTCTCCAAGGCGACCTAGCAGACATGGCTAGTGAGGTCTCGATCATTGATGCCCAGACACAAGAATTCCCGGCAGGTTGGGTTTACTTCTATCAGGCCTCGAAGTTTCTGGAGACTAACGACGTTCACTATGCACTTGTCGGTAACGCGCCAGTTTTTATCCCGCGAGCTGCAGGCGCGGGCTGGTTTCTGAATTACCACCGGTCACTGGATGAGGCAATGAGCGCATATGAATATTGCGGTGACCCTAACGCGCTAGCAAATGCTGAAATCGACTTGTTGGGTTGGCGAGCTGATGCAGAAAAAATACAAGCAACTCAAATCGTGAGAGCTAAAAGTGGCTGGCCATTGGGGGCTTCTAAACAAGCCATCGATAGTTGTCTGGATAGACATAGAGTGAAAATCCCAATGACATCTGTAGCTGCAGCGCAGGAATGCGTCTCGGAGCTAGATAGAATAGGATTTAACGCGACGGTGTCATATGGAAAGTAAAAAAGGCCGAACCCGGCCTTTTTTTATTTGCGCTTTTCTTGGCGAGCTTCAGCCCAGCGAATAACCTCTGTAGCCCGCCAGCGTCGAATAGCGCGCTTTTCGCCCTCAGTGGGTAGGTGGATGGCCTTGGGGAAGTCCGGCCGACATGCATAACGTTCTGAGGCATGACGGGCGGATATATCCCGCACCCGCTGCTGTCGCGCACCGAGTTCTCGAGCTTCGTGACTGACTACCTGGTGTTCGGCAATGCCGACTTTGAGAGGATCGACTCGGTCATGGGCAAGCCGCTGGCATTACGGGCGGCGCTGGCCAAGTACACACGGCGCGGTGTGGATCTGTCTCAGTATTTCCCCGCCACGCCTGCCCGCTAAATAGGTCGCTTTTCTTGCAGCCTTGCACCAGTCCGGTCACCTTTTGTTGCTGCGGGGTTTCGGCGGATTTTTAGGGGTAGAGGAATCTTGCAATTTCGTGCGTTTTCTTGCAGCCCTGCGTTGTTTTCTCGAAGACTATTTTTTGAGGTAAATCAGGAGCCGGCTTTGACCATCCCTACGCAATCGAATATCTTTGTAAGACGAAGCCTACGTGGGTGAGGTTTGGAACGCCTATATTCAGGGGGAATATGGAAGACCTTAATGCTTTGAAGAGATTAGATGTCGATGGAGCAACGTACAAAGGTTATATTGTCGGAATAATAGGTATCATATTTGGTGTTTTTTCTTTAATAATTGGTATTTATCCTTTGTTTAATAAGGATGAAAATTACCGGTATCTCGTTCTTTCAGGATGGGGTGCCGCTATTATTATATCTGCCGTTTTATTTTTTATAATCTGCAAATTAGTAAATGTTATAAATGAGCAATTTTTGCAGTTGCAGAAAATTGCAGAAGAACGAGAGCAGATAAAGGCAGCAAATCAACGGCTTATTGAAATTGATGCGTATGTTATTGGAAATGCTACAAGACGAACGGCAGAAAGAAGAAGAAAATCTAACGAAGTCCCCGGTGTTGAAAATTCAGTTGATGAAGGAAAAGAAAAGTGAGCATTTCTATCGATTTCAATTCAAAGAATTATTATCCGGCCCTTCGTTCTAGGCCTGCCGAGATATTGGGGTATAAAAATTTAAAAGATTCTGTAAAGGACAAAATAATCCCGACATTTACTTTGGGAGCTTGGCCGAGGCACCAGGATTTAAAAGAGGGACTCAATAATACGTTAGCTGCTGTTGGTGGTCGGCCTTTTATTTTGGACCTCTCCAAAGAGCCTTTGCATCAGACGGATGATCTTCAAAAGCTATTGGACCCTAACGATGGTTTTTCCCTCTGGAAGGAGTTTACTGCAAATATAGAGAACGTGATTCCCGTTGTCCAAATAACCTCATCTTCTAAAATGGCACAGGTGATTCGGCAAGCGAGAGCGTTTGAAAGCAGAGGGCTCGGAAAGCTGGCCTTTCGCTTACCGTTTAATCCACAAATCATTTCATTTGCGTCTGCTGCTCTTGCCTCTCTCGACTCTGCAGACAATGCGTTGGTTATAGTGGATGCGGGATATATCCGTGACTCTATGGCTTCGTCACTTATCGCATCTGTGAATACTATCAATGAAATAAGAGATGGAGTTGAGGAGGCAACTATTGCCGTAATTTCCTCGAGTTTCCCGTCCTCAGTAACATCTTTCCTGACGGGGGGGCCATCCACAGGAGTGATCGGGATCTTGGAGCGCGACTTGCATGAACAGATTGGGGCAGATGCGGCCATCTATGGCGACTACGGGTCGATTCACGCTAAGGTTTACGTAACCGGAGGGGGGCGATATACCCCACGTATCGATTATCCTTCGCCCGAGGACTGGTGTTTTGAACGCAGGCCGGATACAACTTCGGAAGGCTATATCGATGCCGCACAAGCTTTGTTAGACAAGATCCCATCTATCGCGAAAGAGGATACGTGGGGGGCGGAAATGATTCGAAAAGCGGCTGCCGGCAGCATCGATGGTATGAAAACTCCATCGAGCTGGATTGCAGCACGCGTCAATATGCACATTGAACGACAGGTGAACGTATATCCAGCTACGTTTGCTGATGATTTTGAAGATTTAATCTAATTTTTTTCGTGTCCTAATAAATACGGGGGCTCCTGCTGGGAGTTCCCCATATTTTCTTGAAAAGACATCGTAATCAAGAATGCGGCGCTCAATATTTTCTGGCGAAATATGCGCCAAGCTGATTTTAGGTAAATCGCTGATCTTTCTTAATCTTGTAAGGTCGTTAATGGTTATTCGATGGGCAAGGCCATTTATAAATTGGTCGTGAGTTTTTTTGTATCTATTTTTAAGGCAGTCTAGTAAATGTTTACGAACCAAGTTGACGGATATGATTTCTGAAGCTTGTATCAGGCTTTCTTTCTTTTGATACAGCTTTGAAGAAATTCCATTCTTCTTTAGAAGGGTGAAAATTTCAGCCTTGGTTAAATGGCTACACAATGCATCATGCCCTGATACTTTATCGGTTCTGCCTCTTTTAACGACCTTTAGTGAAATTTTTTGATTGGAAGCGCTTGCGACCCATAACTCCACATTGTTTGGAATCATGCTTGCGATTTGAGTTGCGTGCTTTTCTGTTGTTACTACGGTAACTTTATCAAAAGTCTGGAGATACGTCGCAAGTTGCCCATCCAAACGTCTCAGGGTGTCGACGTCACTTTTAATTTCGAATGCATGCAACTTACCATTGGCTACGGCTAAATCAACCCTCCGCGACCAATTGGCAACGACCATTTCATTGATTAAGACCGCATCATTAAGTGCGCCGGACTCAATCAAACGCTCAATAACTGCGCATTTGATATGCGCTTCATTCAATAAAGTGTTTTTCATGAGCCGTTAAAGTAAGTCAATCATTACCTTGGTTATAATAGTTCAAAACTCAGTGTGGGACTCTCCGAGCCGACAGATAGCCAAGTGGCGCCGCCGGATTGTATCTCCAATCACTGTGTCGTTGGTAGATGGTGTAGTGTGCGTCTTCTTTCTCGCGTTCGGAAGAGAGCTGTGTTGTGCCGACGTGAGGAATAGCAGCTTAGTGCTTGCCTTCGATCAGAACCGGATCTCTAGTCGCTACCACGCTTTCGATAGTCTTGGGGGGGAGTTTGGTTCCTTTATACGGAATCGCACCGAGCTGTGTCGGACATCCATCCGGGTGGAAATAGTGTCCCAAAATTGTCCCAAGATGACAAAGTTTGGCTGTATTTATAGATTTTAGTTTCCGACCTCGGCACCAGATTCCCTTCCAAAGTTGCCTTAGGAAGGCTCAAAACCCCAGAAGAATCAACGCTTCTGGGGTTTTTTGTTTTCCGGGTTATTCAGAAAAACCTGGTCAAGGCAGCCTGAATTGTGAGGCTATATCGCATATCACGCAGCCTTCTGCACAAGCGCTTGTTCCCCCGGCTGGATAAGCAAGCGGTTGGCAAAGAAACAGATTAGCGCCAGGATCAGGTAGACCACCAATAGTGCTGGCGCGCTGTGTACCGACAACAGGCTTAGCAGGAAGGAGGTCACGCTGGTGATCAGGATGTTGATCAAGAACATCAGCGCGGTGGCGGTGCCGGCAATATGCCGGAACAAAGACAAGCCGCGACCCATGGACATGGGGAACAACATTCCCTGGCCGAAGAACATCAAGGCGCTGATGCCGCACAACAGGGGCAGGCTTTCTGGCCAGAATTGCGAGAACCCAAGCCCCACCAGTACCACGGCCAGCAAAAGGCTGGTCATGACGTGCTGCACACGCGCAACCGGAAACCGCTTGACCATGTAGCGGCAAACAAAGGTGGCGAGCATGAATACGCAGCCTAGCCCAAAGGCAATGTGGCCAAACATGATGGGGGAGTAATGCCAGGCGCTCTGGATAATGAAGGGGCCGACGGTGTTGAAGGCAATGCTCATCGAATAAATGGCCCCCATCAGTATCACCATGCCCATAAATTGCCGATGCCGGATGACCTCTGCCAGATTACGGCGGATGGTGGGCAAGGCCAGTGGGTGGCGGCGAAAATGCGTTTCCGGTACCAGAAAGACGACCAGCAGCCACATTAGCGTCATGGAGACGGCAAAGAACACAAAGCAAGCCTGCCAGCCCGCGTACACCTGCAGATAACCACCCAGGACCGGTCCGATGATCGGGCCAAGGCCGAACATGCTGCCGGAGAGCACGCCAATCTTCACCAGTTCATGCGATTCCAGTACGTCCGGAAAGATGGAGCGCGCCACGACCGAAATGGTGCCCACCATCAAACCCTGAATCAGCCGGGTAGCCAGCAGCACCGGCAGCGTGGGCCAGCACAAGGGCAGCAGGCTGATCAGTACGAACCCGGCCATGCCGCCCAGCAGCAATTTGCGGCGCCCCCAGGCATCGGTCAAAAAGCCGGAAAAGAAGTTACCCAGCGCGTAACCCAGCAGATACAGGCTGATCAGGTTTTTGACGGCGCCGTCGGATTGGCCCAGCGCCACGGCCATGGCCGGTAATGATGGTGCGATCAGGTCGACGGCCATCCCGAACAGCGGCATCAGCAGTAACAGTACAGCCAGCAAGCGCTTCTGCTGCCCGGGCGCCAGAGAGAGTGTGTTATTGGTCATTTATTGATCCTCGTCGGGCTGCAGGTTGGCTTGCATCCTGGTCAGCATGGTGTGCATCAACGCAAGTTCGTCTTTGCTGAAGCCGCTAAACAACTGCGCCTCTACGCTGTTCATGGCTGCAAGCAAGGCGGGCATCCGCTCGTTGCGGCAGCGCTCGGTCATTTCGACGAACATGCAGCGGCGGTTTTCCTGCCAGGGGCGGCGCGATACGTAGCCGTCTTTTTCCAGTGCATCCAGCGTTCTGGCCAGTTGTGCCGGGTCCATATCCAGCCGGCCCAGCAGGCTTTTCTGCGTGCCGTCGCCATGCACATGCAGCATGAGCAGCACCTGGCACTGCGGTCGGGTGATCCCGGCACTTTGCAGGTAACTGTCCAGCCGGCGGCGCTTGAGGTTAACGATGTGCGCCAGATTGTGGCCAAGGTAGGGAAGCATGCTGGCTCCTGCGTTGATTTATACAACAATTGTATTTATCAATTCATGACAAAGTCAATTGTCATGTGCGGTGCAGCAAGAGTTCTCTAAAGCAGGAGGGTCAACAAAGCATGAAGCAGCCGTGCAATTACCGGCTCAGGTATTGCATACCGTACAACAGCGCTAACGTCCCCAGCGCCCACCACGGGGCGGCCTCGCGCTGCACCCATTTGCGGCTGCGGGTGCGCCAGGGCGTTTCAACGTAGCGATGCAACAAGACTGCCGCGCCCAGGGTGATGGCCAGAAAGACAAGATAGACAAGCAGCGCTTCACCCAGATAGAGATGCGGCAAGTTGCTGCCATCATCCGGGAGACGGTCTGGGAGGCCATAAAACAAAGTCAGAAACAGCAGATACAGCACAAAGGAATGCACCATATAGATGGCATAAGAATGCTGGCCCAGCCATTGCAGCGCCCGCGCGCGCAGCACGCGCTGAAACACGCCCGGCCGGCCGCAGACAATGCCCAGAATCAGCAAGCCGGCCAGCGGGAAGATCGCCACATCGTTGCGCACGCTGTGGTTAAACTGCAAAAACGCCAGTAACAAAGCCAGGGCCAACCACGGGGTAAAGGCTGGCAGGGCGGGGGCGCGTGCCTGAACCAGCGCGGCAATCAGACAGCCCAGGAAGAACCCGGCCACGCACCACACCAGGTTGATGTAATCCGCGCCGATTTTGGCCCACATCATGTACATGGCCGCCGTTGCCAACACGGCGCAGACCCACAGTTTGATGCGCGGTAGCAGACACACCACCCCCGCAAACAGCAGGTAGGTATAAAACTCCACACTGATTGACCACGCGGGCCCGTTAAAAGTGAAACCGGCGTTATGCGGGCCAATGGCCTGGATCAGCAACAGTTGCTGGAAGAAGGCATGCCAGGTGTTAGAGACAAACGGGGTGCCCAGGTCATAACCCATTTGCAGCAACGGTGCCTTGAGAAACTCCATCAGCACAAACGCGGCCAGCATGACCAGATGCACCGGGTATAAGCGCCCCAGCCGCAACAACTGAAAGCGCAGCACCGCGCCGCCGGACTGCAATTTCTGACCATACGCGGTGTACATCACAAAGCCGGACAAGACGAAAAACAACTGCACCATCAGCGCGCCGTTGCGGATGATTGCGACATCATGCAATGCGCTATTCCAGCCGGGAACATGAAACAGCACCACCAGCAATGCCGCCAGCCCGCGCAGGCTTTCCAGTTCAGCGTAGCGAGGGGCGCCAGCGGGCGCAGGGGGCAAGGAGGACATAACGGCGACGGCAGCACGGAAAAGGGGCCTGGATCGTAACCGATGCCCTGCAAACCGGCAACTTTGCCCGTAATTTCAGCAGGATGGCTGTTGGCTGGCGCTGACAAGAGACCGGGATGATGCGCACACGCTGAATGACACGACCCTGGGGCTGGCGATGTTTTGGGTAGCACATCTGCGAGAGGAGCAGGTGTCGCGGTTACGAACGGTGCCCCGCCCGGGTTTTGCGTCGAGAGCGGCAAGGGGTTGGCGTCAGAGGGCGCCCAGATATCTGATCTGATTGATATTTTTCTTGAATCCTTGGGGTCAGCACCTAGGCTTAGCCATGCGGTCCAGGCCGCCTTTCCCTCTAACCTGCTTTCATTGGAGGTGCCCGGTGACAAGATCCATCAGTACTGATACCACTGCAACGAGTGCGAAGGAGTCTGCACTGGCGCGCATCGCAAAAGGGCGGCGCGTTGATGCGTTGTTCAGAGCGATGGAGCATGACTATCTGCTCCAGCAACAGTTTGTGACGGATCCGGCCCAGATCATTGCTGAATACGTGAAAGGGCGGTCCATCCCGGCAAGGGAGGCGGAGGAAAGCAACCGGCTGATATTCGCGGTTTTTGCGAACCGGTCGTTGCTTGTGTGGCTACACGGATATGGCCGCGAGAACCTTGGCCAGACGGTGAGCCGGCCACGGTTTTTCCAGGACTTTGGTGCCGCCTTGATTGAGACGAAGGGACACCATGTCCTTTATGCCTTGATGAGCGAGCGAACAACGGGCCAATCCTTGATGCTCTCGGCAGAACCACTACTCGATATTCTGTTCAGCCCTGGTTTTCTTGGCCTCCCGGGGAGTCGGGGTGGCCGAATCGCCGATGAGACCGAGGATGGGACCAACGACGGGACCAATGACGGGACTAACGACGGGACCAACGACGGCACTAACGACGGGACCAACGACGGCACTAACGACGGGACCAACGACGGCACTAACGATGGGACCAACGACGGCACTAATGACGGCACCAATGACGGAACCAATGACGGAACCAATGACGGCACTAACGATGGCACTAACGATGGCACCGATGACGGCACGGGCCCCCAAGGTGGCTCGACCTTGACTGCGGTGGTATGGAAGACATTCCTGCCCCCGACAACTCAGCCACCACCGCCTCCCTCGCCGCCCATTACCCTGACCGGGACGGGGTTCACGCGATCACCCTTTACACGAACAGAGACCGCTTCTACGCTCCAGGTACAACCGGAGGACCCGGATGATGAGCGCTTCCGGTTGATTGGCTCGACTTACGCCCGCCCCACGCTTGATGCACTACACCAGTTTGCGCTGGAGTTGGCACAGCTTGGCGAGCTCAATGGTATTGAGTTGGCTGGCGATGCGTAGTCAGGGTGCCTACGCCGAAATTGCCTCGCCGGTGCAAAACCGTCGGTTCGACCGGGCACTGGCCGAGCAATGGATACGAAATGGTGAGCTTTCGCGGCTAAGGCCACTGCTTTACGAGGCCGCAGTCGATGCGGTGAGTGAACTGGAGTGGTTGCAGCGTGTGGCGTCGGCGGCAATGCGGCGCGGTGAACTGGCGCTGGCAAGCCGCTGCCTTCAGCTCGTGGCGGAAATCCGCTGGGGAACCGCCATTCGGCCACAAACTGCAGAGTTCGTTGGGCGGCCGCTGCCACTCCATCCTGAACCCCGGTTTCTGACCGCCTCGAAACTCGTCCACGACGCAGCCCAGTTCCGCTATCTGCAGTCGCTTGGGGTACTTGGCGCGGAGTTCGACCCCGTCATTGGAGAATACGAAGCCATCAGTCGTGAACTCAAGGCGGGTCACGCGTGGCGAGTGCCGCTTGATGGCCCACTTTACGAGCGAGTCGGTGCGGTTTTCAATCTGATGGCCAACACACGGGAAACGCCCCGCTTGCAACGGGCTTTGTCCTTGACGTGGGATGGTGCGGCAATCGAAGCCGCTTACGATGCGGCGCCATTGGGCGTGGTCGTGATCGACAATTTCCTGACCGCAGACGCCCTTCGCGAGGTGCGAGCTTACTGTCTGGAGTCCACGGTCTGGACCGGCAATCGCTATGCGCACGGCCGGCTGGGGGCGTTTTTTCATGACGGCTTCAACTGTCCACTCCTGATACAGATTGCGGAGGAAGTGAGAGGCGCGTTTCCCAACCTGTTGGGAAATCGTTATCCACTTCGGCAGTTATGGGCATTCAAGAACACGGAATGTCTACCCGCCGATGTCACCACGCACGCGGATTTCGCCGCCGTGAATGTGAACTTCTGGATCACACCCGACGACGCCAATCTTGAACCTGACCGGGGTGGGCTTGTTGTCCACGGTGTCGAAGCGCCGCTTGGGTGGGGCTTTGACACGTATAACTCCCGCAGCGACGTTATTCGCGCATTTTTGCGGGCGACCAGAACTGAGCCCTTAAGAATCCCGTATCGCCAGAACCGGGCCATCATCTTCAATTCCGATCTTTTTCATGCAACGGACAAAGTCACGTTCAGACCGGAATACGAGAACCACCGGATCAACGTGACGATGTTGTTTGGGGATCGGCAAAACGATCACGCGCATCACGTTGGTGCCACGGCGGGACAGGGACTACCGGCCAGCCGTTCCTGGCGCTCAAAGTCCTTTTCGCTTGCTCGCAGGATGCGCTAGGTCGGCATTGATTGCGCGTTGATCTTGTCTATTTGTTGTTCCACTCATGCTGATGCAGCGGCAAATGGCCGGTCCCTTTGCCGATCAACCCTTTCTGCGGTCAAACGGCGCAAACACCCCCTGGGCCCAATCGGCAAACGCCAGCAGCTTGGCGCTGCGGTGCCGATTGAGCGGGTACAGCAAATGGAGTGGGTGATGTGGGCGGGTCCAGTCTGGCAAGACTTGCCGCAACTGGCCGTTGTCCAGCCAGGGCTGCGCGGCAAAGCGGAAGGTCTGGCCTATGCCGACACCCGCCAGAAGGGTGCTCAGGTGTGCGGTGCTTTCGTTCACGGCAACGGCGGGATCGGCCTGGACCAGACGCCGTTCGCCATCCTTGTGAAACTCCAGCGCAAAAGCCCGGCCGGTAAGTGATGAAAAATAGCCGGCGATGGCATGGCCTGGCAGGCGTGCGGTGTCGTCGGGGCGGGCCGGCTGCGTCTGCAAGTCATCCGGGTGCGTGGGTTCACCACGTGCTTTGAGGTAGACCGGGCTGGCGACGGTGACCCAGTCCAGATCTGCCAGATGGCGTGCCACCATCGAGGTATCGGGCAAGTCTCCACCGCGGATCACGCAATCTACACCTTCCCCGATCAGATTGACCGGCCGGTCGCTCACGCCCAGGTCGACGTGCAATTCCGGATAACGGGCCCGCAAATCCGGCAGCGCGGGGATCAGGATCTGGTTTGCCAGCACCGAACCCACATCGACGCGGATGCGCCCGCGCAATTGTGCGCGGGCATTGGAAACGGCCTCATCCATTTCTTCCAGTTCGGCAATCAATCGGGCTGCCCGTTCGTAATAGGCTGCGCCTTCCGGCGTGACGCTGACCTGACGTGTCGTCCGGTGCAAAAGCTTCACACGCAGATGCTTTTCCAGGTCCTGGATGAGCTTGGTAGCGGTGGCGCGCGGCAGGTTCATGGCGTCCGCGGCTTTGGCAAAGCCGCCGGCATCCACAATCCGCACAAACACGCGCAGGGCGAGGAGGTTATCCATGGTAGGGATTATTCATGAGTGGAAATTATGAAATGAGTTTTGGCTAGTTTATCCATGGGAGCGAATTGAATAAAGTGGCTTCACCTCTTCACCACACATGAAACAAGGAGCACATCATGGCTAATCGTCTTGCTAACAAAGTTGCAGTGATCACCGGCGGTACCACAGGGATTGGTCTGGGCGCAGCCAAGGCATTTGCTGCCGAGGGCGCGGTTGTTTACATCACCGGTCGCCGCAAAGCGGAACTGGATGCCGCTGTCGCCGCCATCGGCCCCAATGCCCACGGCGTCCTGGCAGACTCCACCAGGCCGGACGATCTGGACAAGCTGTACGCCCAGATCAAAGAGCGCCACGGCCGGCTGGATGTGCTGTATGCCAACGCCGGGGGCGGCGATATGTTGCCGCTGGGGGAGCTGACAGAAAAACACGTGGATGACATCTTTGCCCGCAACGTCAAAGCCGTGATTTTCACCGTGCAAAAAGCATTGCCGTTGCTGGATAAAGCGGCGACCGGGGCTTCGGTCATTCTGGCGGGTTCAACCACCTCGGTCCTGGGTACGGCGGCGTTCAGCATCTACAGTGCGTCCAAAGCGGCGGTACGCAACCTGGCGCGGAGCTGGATTCTTGACCTGAAGGGCCGTGCTATCCGCATCAACACCCTCTCGCCCGGCCCGATCCAGACTCCGGGGCTGGTGGAACTGGTTGGTAACGATGCCGCGCAGCAGCAGGGCTTGCTGGATTACCTGGCGTCGCAAGTACCGCTGGGCCGCGTGGGGCAACCGGCTGAAATCGGCAGCGCCGCAGTTTTCCTGGCGTCTGATGAATCGTCTTACGTAAATGGTGTGGAACTGTTTGTGGACGGCGGCATGGCGCAGGTTTGATCCGCTTGACCAGACACAGCACAACGGGCTGCCAGCAGGCAGTCCGTTTTTTTTGACTGGCGTATCTATTGAATGCGCTTTGGCTGCAGCGGCATGTTAATGATAATTTCTGATATATTGGATGCGTTTGATATTCTCTATTGGACTAAAAATGATTGGTTCATCCCGCAGCATCTGGCGAGAAGGCAAGGTGGTTCATGTCATTGACCAGACCCGGCTGCCGCATCACACCCAGGTGAAACAACTGACCACGCTGGCGGAGGTGGCTCAGGCCATTCAGGACATGGTGGTGCGCGGCGCGCCGTTGATCGGGGTGACTGCGGCTTATGGGGTGGCGCTGGCGCTGCAAGCGGCGGCCGATGACGCCAGCCTGGCGACGGCCGTGCAAACGTTGATTGCCACGCGCCCCACGGCGGTGAACCTGCGCTGGGCAGTGGAACACGTGGCGGCGCAACTGGCGACGGTGGCACCGGCGGCACGCGCAGAACACGCTTTGTTGCTGGCGGATGAACTGGCGCAAGCGGACGTGCACACCAATGAAGCCATTGGCGAGCATGGTGCCGCCCTCTTGCAACAGCGCTGGCAAGCGCTGGGTTATCCGGCCAGGCTCAATGTGCTGACCCATTGCAACGCTGGCCGCCTGGGCTGCGTGGATTGGGGTACGGCACTGGCCGCCATCTACAAGGCCCATGCGGCTGGCGTGCCGGTGCATGTCTGGATGGATGAAACCCGGCCGCGCAACCAGGGCGCCAGCTTGACCACGTGGGAACTGGCAGGGCGGGGCGTGCCGGCAACCTTGATTGTCGATAACGCGGGCGGCCTGTTGATGCAGCAGGGGCAGGTGGATGTCTGCATTGTCGGCGCGGATCGCATCAGCGCGCGGGGTGACGTCTGCAACAAGATTGGCACCTACCTCAAAGCGCTGGCGGCGCAAGCGCATGCCATTCCGTTTTACGTTGCTGCACCGCTGAGTACCCTGGACTGGGGCATTGTCGATGGTGTGCACGAGATTGAAATCGAACAGCGCAGCCCGCGTGAGGTAACGCATATCTCCGGTCGCAACGAGGCGGGCGAAGTGGTCACAGTGCAGTTGGCCCCTGACGGCACTGCGGCGCTGAACCCGGCATTTGATGTCACCCCGGCCGTGCTGGTGACCGCCATTGTGACGGAGCGCGGCGTAGTGCCGGCCAGCCATGCGGGCCTAGCGAGCTTGCGGGAACCGGCGCTGGCCTGATCCGCGCGGCTTATCCGGCCAGGTGGAGTGTGACCGGAGTGTCGATGCGGATACCGGCAAAGGAGTCCACCGGGGTTTGCCCTGGCAACGGGGGCGCGGGGAGCGCTGCGTCGTTGCGGGTGATCAGCAGCGCATGCCAGCCGGCCGCAAGCGCGGCGGCGACTTCTGCACTGTGATCAGACAGGAACAACAGGGTGGAGGGGGGGTGGCCCAACTGGCTGGCAATACGCTGGTAAGACCCGACCGCCTGCTTGGCGCCGGTTTCGGTATCGAACCAGTGACTGAACAAGGGGCGCAGATCGCCTTCATTGGTGTGGCCAAACAGCAAGTGCTGCGCCGCCACCGAGCCCGATGAATACACACCCAACGTGATGCCGGCAGCATGCCAGGCGGTGAGCGCGGGCAAGACGTCCGGGTAAACCGGCGCAACCAGGCTGCCATCGGCGTAGCCCGCCTCCCAGATCAAACCTTGCAGGGTTTTGAGCACGCCAATCTTGCGGTCCTCGTCACTCCATTGTTCCAGGCGGGAGATCGCTTGTTCCAGGCTCAAGGGCTGGCCGACTTCTTGTTGCACCTGGACCAGCACACTGCTGGCGGTTTGACTCTGGGCGTGTTCTCGCAACCATGGCCTCAGGCGCGGGCGGGCATAGGGGAACAGCACGTCACGCACAAAGGTCAGGGGCGTGGTGGTGCCTTCTATATCGGTAATGATGCTGCTGATGCGTTCCTGCAAGACGTTATTCCCCATGTCGTGGAAACTGGCGGGCAATGGGCGAGCCGGTAAAGTGCCCCACCCAGCCGGCCGGATCAATAAACAGCCGGATGGCGGTGAAGTGGGGTTCGGGACCCATATCAAACCAGTGGGGCGTACCGGCTGGCACGCTCAGAAGATCCCCCTTTTCGCAGGTCAGCTGGAATACACGCTGGTGCAGGTGCAGATAAAACGCCCCGCTGCCGGCCACGAAAAACCGTACCTCGTCCTCGCTGTGGGTGTGTTCATCCAGAAACTTCTGCCGCAATGTGGCGCGGTCGGGATGGCTGGGACGCAGGCTAACCACGTCGGCGGTGATATAGCCGCCCAATTGGCGCAGCCGGGCAATATCGTCGCTATAGGCAGCCAGAATGCTGGCCTGGTCGGCGTCGTCGGTGAGTGCGTGGGTGGCCTGCCATTGTTCAAACGCCACGCCAACACGAGCCAGTTCGCCGGCAATGTCGCGGGCGTCGGTCAGGCTGGCCAGCCGCGTTTGCGGGGCGTCGTCGGCATAGATATCAAGTTGGCTCATGCGGTGATCCTTTCCCATTCAAGCTGTAACTGCAGCAAGGCATCAAACGCCTCCAGATGGCGCTGCGCTTCTGCACCGTTGCGTCCCCATGCGTACAAACCGTGACCGGCCAGCAAGTAGCCGGGGGCCAGTGCGTCGGCCGGAAAATCCTGCAGACGTTGTTCCACCTGACCGGCCAGGGTGGGGATGTCCTGGCTGTTGGCAAAGACCGGCACCCGCACGCTTTGGGTGTGAGTGTGAATGCCGGCAAAGGCCTTGAGCAGTTCCCAGCCGGCCACTTTGATCTCGCCTTGCTGCTCATGGCGGCGCGAGATCACGGCGGCGTTTACCGCATGCACATGAAAAATCGCTCCGATGGCGGGGTCGGCCCGATAGCGGGCGATGTGCAGCGGGGCTTCGGCGGACAAGCCAGCGGGCAGGGGTTCCGCCAGCGCGACCAGTGCCAGGTCGGCCTCGGTCAACTGGCCTTTGTCCCGGCCTGACAAGGTGACGACGGCATGATGGGCGTCGACCCGTGCAGAAAAATTGCCACTGGTGGCCGGCACCCAGCCGCGTGCGGCGGCAAAACGGCCGGCGGCGATCACCTGCTGTCGGGCCTCATGGACTGCTTGTGTGCTGCTGCTCATGCCACGGCCTCCAGACGGGTGTGGTTGGGCGTGTCCTGGCGGAGTTGGGCCAGGAGCGTGTCGATGTCCGCAATGTCTGCGCTGTGCAGCAACAGATGCTCGGCCAGTTGTAATGCGGCCGCTTCTGCCGCTGCCCGCGTGGGGCGGTCGGCAATGCTTTCAAAATCCAGGTTATGCGCAAAACCCAGAATGCGACGGATGATTTCGGCCCCGGCAAAGCCCAGTGCATCGGCAAACACGGCGCGGATACGCTCGGCGCGTTCGGTGGCAAATGCCGCTGCGGTGGCGGGGGAGTCAAACAACCGCGCCGGCCAGGCATCGCCGCTGGCGTGCGCCTGCCACAGCGCGTCATACCGCTGGGCAAAGTGCTGCCAGAACAGGCGTACCTGCTGCAGAATGCCGTCGGCAAAGGCCTGGCGATTGTCCTGGGCGGTGGCGTGGCCGGGCTGGGCAAACCAGGCCATCAAGAGATTGGCCATGAACAGACCGGCATCGAACCCGACCGGCCCGTATACGGCAAACTCGGGGTCGATCACGCGGGTGTCATCGGCGCTGACCATGACTGAACCGGTGTGCAAATCACCGTGCAGCAGCGCTTCTTTGCGGGTCAGGAAGGCATGGCCCAGCCGCGCCACGGCGGCCCGCACTGCGGCGTGGTTGCGGATGGCGGCGGCGGCATGGTCCAGCTCGGGCGTGGTCCAGCGGTTGCGTACCAGATCTTCAAACGGATCGGCAAAGATCAGTTCTGCCGTGACCCGGGTCAGCGCGACATTGCGGGAGAACACGGCGCTGTGTGCAAACACCGTCTCAAACGGCTGGGCGAGCGGAGAGGTCAATACCGCGCTGCGGGCGACGAACTCCGCCACTGCAAGGGCCGCTTGCGGGTAAGCGTGGCCGGCCACCAGTTCCTGGCGCAAAATGCGGTGCGGGCTGAGTAGCTCAATCACGCTGGCAAACAAGCGTGGGTCGTAATGCCAGCTTTGCGGGATCAGCCCGGCCAGGTGCGGCCCGGCAATGGCGTAGTGCTGATGCTCAAAAAACGCCCGTTCCAGCGGCATGGGCCAGCTTTCGCCAGCCGCCCGCACGTAAGGCAACGATTGTTTGACGCACACGCCACCCGCCGGGCCACGCACCAGGAACACCAGGTTCAGGTTACCGTCACCGACTTCTTCAATCTGCCAGGCTGCGCTGTCGCCACCCAGTTTTGCGGCAAGGTGCGGCAACCCCGCCAGCCAGGCGCGCAGGCGGGCGTCATCCAGCGTCTGGTATCCCTCAGGTACGGGCAAGCTCACGATAGGTTCTCCGGTGGGCTGGATGGGTGAACAGGATGAATGAACAAGGATTAGTGAACGGCCGGAATCCATGCCGCCAGGGCGGCGTCGCTACGGCCAAAAGCAGGCAGTTTGCTGGCCAGTTCATCCACTGTTTTGATGTCGTACTGATCCAGTTCGGCGCGGGTAATCAAGACCGGTTTGATGGCAATGTGTTGCGGCGGGTTGGCACCGGCCACGGCCAGGGCGGCGGCGCGCACGCTGGTGGCGCCGACCACGGACGGATTGGTGGCGGCGGTGGCCACCCACGGGCTGCCGGCTTCACGGATTTCTGCAATATCGGCGGTAGAGACATCCGCGCTGTAAATCTTCAGCTTCTTGCCGCTGCCCAGATCGGTGGCGGCCAGCTTGGTGCCACGGGCAAATTCATCCCACGGCGCAAACACCACGGTGATATCCGGATTGGCGCGCAAAGCGGCGTTGGCTTGCGCGGCGACCGAGGTGGCCACCGGGGCTGAAACGGTGCCCCAGCGGGCTTTTTCCACAATGCCCGGATTGGTCTTCTTGACGCTGCTCCACACCGCATCGCGGCGATCAAGCGGGGCGAAGCCCGGGACATAGACATAGCCGGCCTTGAAGGCCTTGCCGTTATCTTTCAGCGCCTGGCCCAGCACGGCTTCGGCCAGGTCCTTGTCGCTTTGCTCAATCTGCGTGACCTTGGGGTTATCCAGGTTCACATCAAACGCAATGACCTTGATACCGGCGTCGACGGCTTGCTGGACGACATCCTTGAGCGCTTCCGGCTGGCCGTGATTGATGATGATGGCCTTCACCCCCAGGTTGATGGCTTGCTGAATCTGGTCACGTTGCAGGGCGGCGTCTTCCTTGCCGGGAAATACGCGCAGATCAATCCCCAGGGCACTGGCCTGGCGCTGGGCGCCGTTGTCAAAAGCGCGGAAGAAATCCCCGCCAGAGATATACCCCACCAGGGCCACCTTGACGCCGCCTTTGTCAAACGGGGCGGGGGCGCCCTTCAAACCCTCGGCGTGGGCGCTCAGGCCGGCAACCAGTGCGGCAATACCTGCCAGGGATTTCAATGTGAACGATGTGCGCATGCTGCTCTCCTGCAAAGATGTGGTTATGGTGTGGTGATGATGTTTTCAGGCCCGGCCGCGACCGGGGCCAAAAGTGAGAGCCAGTGCGCCAACCAGCACCAGCCCTTTGACAAAATCCTGGGTATAGAACGGCACGTTGAGCATGGTCAGGCCGTTGAGTAGTACCCCGACAAACAAGGCCCCGACGACGGTGCCGACAATGTGCGGACGGCGCGCGTTCAGTACGGCAAAGCCGATCAAGGTGGCGCCCACACTATCGAGCAACAGCGAGCCGCCGCCCGAGACATCTCCCCGACCCACCCGCGCGGCAATGATCACGCCACCCAGGGCCGCCAGCGTGCCGGAAAGCACATAGGCCAGCGTGCGGTAACGCGCCGTGGGTGCGCCCGCCAGCGCGGCGGCTTGCTCGTTGCCGCCGGTGGCATAAAACACGCGGCCCCAGCGGGTACGCTGCATCAGCAACCACAACGCCAGCGCAATCACGGCAACGATGATCACCGGTACGGGTACACCCAGTAGCCGCGCCCGGCCCAGCGCCAGGAAGCCCGGGGCAAAAGTGCCGCTGGCGCTGCTACCGTCCGGCAACATCAATCCGGTACTGATGGATTGACCCCCTGTGGGGATCAGTTGCAGCCCGCCCAGCAGGAACATGGTGCCCAGCGTGGCCAGCAAATCCGGAATGCGCAGACGCACCACCAGCAAGGCGTTGAACAGGCCAATCGCCGCGCCACTCAACAGCCCGAACAACACGGTAGGCACGGCGCCCCAGTGCCAGACCACCATGGCGTAACTGCTGGCAATCAGGGCGGTAGAGGCGGTTGCGCCAATCGACAAATCAAACCCGCCGGCAATCAGCGCCACCGTGACGGCCAGCCCCAGCAGCGCTTCAACCGAGGTGGATTGCAAAATGCTCAAGAGATTGGCGGGTTGTACAAACGCCGGCTCTTTGCTGGCAAAGCCTGCGATCAGCAACAACAAGATCAAAAACAGCGCATGGCGGCGTAACAGGGCGAGCGAGAAAACCGGCTGCGGCAGCTGGTGCGTCTGGGTGTTCATGCAAGGGCTTCCTCAGCGGGGTTGCTGGCCTGGCCAGCAAAACGTTCCAGTTGTTCGATGTGATCCAGCAACGATGCGCCGTCACGCAGCGGGCCAGGATCGTAAATGCCGTGCTGATCCATGATCAGCACACGGTCAGCGACTTCTACGGCCTCTTCCAGATCGCTGGTGGCAATGAGCACGGCGCGGTCGGTACTGGCGCGGATGGCGTTGACCAGATCGTGCCGCGCGCCAATGTCGACGCCTTGAAAGGGTTCATCCAGCAGCAAGACCTGGGCGGGCATGGATTGCCAGCGCGCCAGCACCACCTTCTGCTGGTTGCCGCCAGACAACTGATCCGGCGTGGCCTGCGGGCCGGGTGCGCGGATGCCCAGGCGGGCGATCCAGCTGATAGCGCGTTCATCCAGCGCGGTGTGATCCAGCCAGCCGCTTTTGAACAGCTGCGGCAGATGGGGCAGGGCGATCAGATCGGCCAGGGTGGCGCCCAGCGTGGTCGTCGGCAAAAAGCTGCTACGCCAGCGGTCTTCTGCCGCCATAAAGACGCCAGCCGCAATGGCTTGCGCCGGATTGCGGGCCCGCCACGGCTGGCCGTTGAGCAGCACCCGGCCACTCGCCAACCTGCCCGCACCAAACAGCACGCGCAGCAAATGGCTTTTGCCAGCACCCAGATTGCCGGTCAGCGCCACCACTTCGCCGGCACGCAGTGTCAGGTTGATGGCCGGGCTCTCTGGTAACAGCCGGACCGCGTCCAGTTGCAGGCGCACCGGGCCGGGTGCGGTTGGCGTGAGCGCCTTGCTGCGGAGCGGCAGCGTACCTCCCGTCAGCACGCGCAAGGCGGCATCCAGATCCAGCGGCGCGGCAAAACCACCCGCCACCTGGCCGTTGCGCAAGACCACGGCCCGGTCTGCCAGGCGGCGCAGATCAGCCGGGCGGTGAGAGATATACAACACCGCAATCCCGGCGGCGCGCAGTTGATCTACCGCCGCAAACAGGCGCCGGGATTCGTGGGCGGAGAGGCTGGCAGTGGGTTCATCCAGAATGACAAGGCGGGCGTTTTCATAGAGGGCACGTGCCAGCGCCAGTAGCTGGCGCTGCGCAGTGGTCAGGTCGGCAAAATCCGCGGTCAGGGGCAGGCCGCCCGCTAGGTCTCCCGCCACGCGCGCGGCTTCTGCCAGCAGTTGGCGCGGGCTTTGCAGCACCGGGCTGGCCGGATCGCACAATTTGCCCAGCAACAGGTTCTCGGCCACAGTCAGACCGGGCACGCCCAACTGGCTGGTTTGCTGGTGGACCGTGACCACGCCGGCAGACAGTGCGGCGCGTGGCGAGCCAAACGTCACCGGCTGACTTTGCCACAGCACCTGGCCGGCATCGGCGCGTTCTACCCCGGCAATGATCTTGACCAGGGTAGATTTACCCGCGCCGTTCGCCCCCATCAGCGCCAATACTTCACCGGCATGCAGGGTCAGATCCACGCCATCCAGCGCCACGGTCGCGCCATAGCGCTTGCGAATCTGGCGCAGGGCGAGCAAGGGCGATGAGGTGTCCGGTGTTGTCATGGGGCATATCAGTAAACAGAGGAGCCCAGCCTACACCGCACTCTATATTCCACAAAATAATTACAAATGATTTTTACAGATCAATTTGTTTGTTAATTGCTGGGGCTTTGGCGGGGTGGAAAATTGGCAATATCAAACCGCGTTGTGGCCCCAGCGCACGCGGCCTAGTACTGGATCACCCCCGGAATGCCGCCACCGGCGGGCAGCACCGCGCCATTCAGTGCCGTGCTGCGGGGCGAGGCCAGAAAAGCCACGATGTCTGCGATCTCGCTGGCATCTACAATGCGGCCGATGGTGTTGTGCCGGGATGCGGTACGTTCGGCCTCGGCATCCGTGCGCTCCGTGCGGGTGTGACCAGGGTGGACCGTCACCACGCTGATGCCGTGCGGCCCCAGTTCATCCGCCAGGTTTTTGCTGATCGCGGCCACGCCGGCATTGCGCAAACTGGCAATGGGCCGGCCGGTGCGATACAACGCCAGGCCGCCAATATTGATGATGCGGCCCCAGCCATTGGCTTGCAGATGCGGCGCCACCGCGCGGGCGGTGCGCAGATAGCCGATCACTTTCAGATCAACGTCCAGCAAGGCTTCTTCATCCACAACCTCTGCCAGGCTCCGTGCGGGCGAGATGCCACCGGGCACCGCAGCGGCATTGATCAGAATGTCTACGCCCCCAAGCGCTTCCACCGCATGTGCGACCAGGGCGTTGACCGAATCGGCATTGCCGGTATCGGCCACCACCGCAACTACCTTGCGGCCGGTTTCGCCGGCCAGTTCTCTGGCCGCGCGCTCCAGGTCTGATTGCCCGCGTGCGGCAATCACCACGTCTGCACCTTCACGCGCCAGTTGCCGCGCAATGGCTTTGCCGATGCCTTTACTACCGCCAGTCACAATGGCGCGTTTGCCTTCCAGTTGCAGGTCCATGCTGTGGTCTCCGTCAAGAATCAGGTGGCGCCGTGATCCACGGCATCACCCCTTGTTGAGCAGAAGGCGTGCCAGCGACAAAACCGGTCAGGACGACGGTTTTGCCGCTGTGATCAGCAAGCGTTGTGTGAAACGGGACAGCCGGCGCGACACATTGTGTGGTTTACGCGCGGCGGCGTGCGGATCACGCCGCGTCTTGGGGGTGCCGCGCAAACAAATGCGCCGACATATAGTCGACAAATACCCGCAGCTTGGGCGATAGATGCCGGCTGGAGGGCCAAAGCAAACGGAACGTGCCCGAGTGCCGGGTATGCGCCGCCAGCACCTGAACCAGCCGGCCCTGCGCCAGTTGCGGCCTGATGGAAAAGTCGGGCAGGCACGCAATGCCGAGGCCCTGTTCTGCCATATAAATCAGCGGTTCAATCGTGTTGACCACAGCGGACACCGGTAATTCCGGTTGTGCCAGCGGCCACGGTTCCAGCTTGCCGCTGGTGGCAAAGCGATGATGCAGGCAGACATGAGCTTGCAGGTCTGCCGGCGTGGCGGGCAGACCCTGGCGTGCCAGATAGGCGGGCGAGGCCACCAGCAATAACTCAAAGGTGCCCAGCACGCGGGACATCAGGCGTGAGTCACTCAGTTCACCGGCGCGGATCACCGCATCAAAACCCTCTTCAATGACCTCCACCAGCCGGTCGCTGAAGTCGATCTCCAGGGCGATTTCCGGGTAGTGTTGCATGAAGGCGCTCAGCGTGGGCATCATCAGCATGCCGGCCAGCGGTAGGCTGATGCGCAGGGTGCCGCGCGGTGCCTCCTGGCTGTGCATCAGTTCCTGCTCGGCGGCTTCGATCTCGCTGAAGATGCGGCGGCAGCGCTCCAGAAAACATGCGCCTTCCGGGGTGAGCGTGATGGCGCGGGTAGAGCGATGAAACAAGCGCACGCCCAGTTTGTCTTCCAGCCGCGTTATCGCCTTGCCGATGGCCGAAGAAGACACGCCCAGCTTGCGCCCGGCGGCCGTAAAACTGCGGGTGTCTGCGGCCTGCACAAAGGCACTCAGTGAACCAAGGCTATCCATGATTTGAGCATTTTTGTCCGATATGTCAGGAACTATAGCCTGATTGTCCGCAACGGCGCTGGCCCATATCGTTAGGGCAAGCGGTAAAGCGGCCTGATGCCGGCTATCCGTACCTTGTTTCCTGGCAACCTCGGAGGAGATACACCATGTCTGCGACAACCCCATCCACTGACCGCTTGCCCTTGCCCGCCTTGCTGGCGCTGGCCCTGGTGGCATTCATTACCGTGTTGACCGAGGCCTTACCGGCCGGATTATTGCGCCAGATGAGCGCAGGGCTGGGGGTGTCGGAAGCCCTGGCCGGCCAGTTGGTCAGCCTGTATGCCCTTGGCACCTTGCTGACCGCTATTCCGCTAACGGCCGCTACCCAAAGCTGGCGGCGGCGGCCGCTGCTGGCCGTGGCCATTCTGGGCTTTGCCGTCACCAATGCCGTGACCGCGTTGTCCGGCCACTATGAACTGACGCTGGTGGCGCGCTTTTTTGCGGGCGTATTTGCCGGGCTGTTGTGGTCTCTGGTGGCTGGGTATGCCTCCCGGCTGGTGCCCGATCAGCTCAAGGGCAGGGCAATGGCGATCGTCATGGCGGGTATTCCGCTGGCGCTGTCGGTGGGTATTCCGGCGGCCACCTTTCTGGGTATTCATGCGGGCTGGCGGTTTGCCTTTGGCGGCATGAGCCTGATTGCGCTTGGGCTGGCCGGCTGGATGTGGCTGCGGATTCCGGACTACCCTGGGCAAACAGCGGGGCAACAGCGGTCGATTGCAGAGGTGTTCATGTTGCCCGGCATTCGTGCCGTCCTGTTTGTGACGCTGACCTTTGTGCTGGCGCATAACCTCTTGTACACCTACATCGCCCCGTTTCTGGTGCCGTCCGGGCTGGCCGACCGGGTTGATCTGATCTTGCTGGCCTTTGGCATTGTGGCACTGGCCAGCGTGTGGGTGGTCGGGCTGCTGGTCGACCGCTGGCTGCGGCAACTGGTACTGGCCAGCACCGTGCTGTTTCTGGCGGCGGCAGGCGCGCTCGGGTTCTGGAATCACAGTGCGGTGACGGTGTTTGGCGCCATTGCGGTGTGGGGGCTGGCCTGGGGCGGGGCGGCGACCTTGTTCCAGACCGCATCGGCCAAAACGGCAGGCAGTGCGGCCGAGGTGGCGCAGTCCATGATCGTGACGGTGTGGAATATCGCCATGGCGGCGGCCGGTGTTGGCGGCGGTTTGTTGTTGCAGCGCGAAGGCGCCACGATCTTTCCGTTTGCCTTGATAGCCTTGCTGTTGCCCGCACTGATTGTGACCTTGCGCTCCCGCCGGCATGGTTTTCCGTCAGCAGAACGCGTTTAGCCGGGCGGCGTATCAGTCTTCCGTCGCAATCCCGCGCAGGATCAAATCAATCCCGGTCAAAAAATCCGCCCGATCATCGTGCGTGCGCAAGCAGGTGGCCATGCTGCGGGTAAAGCCAAACTCATCCGCGTCGAGCGCCAGCCAGGTATTGGCCATACTGGCCAGAAACCCGTCCCGCTCAATGCCTTCTTGCCGGGCAAATTGGGCATTGGCGGCGTTCTGGCCGCCGACGCCCACCATGTAATTGACCAGGGTACAGGCCACCACCCATTGCGTTGCCTCCGGCACGCCCAACTGGCGTACCTGCTGGCCGATGTGTTCCAGCAATCGCACATGGGGCAACTGCCCCGGTGCCTGCGTCAGCGCAGAGCCCACCCAGGGGTGAGCGTCGATGGCCTCGAACACCGCCAGCGCGATGGCCCGCACGGTGGCATGGGGCGTCGCCGCACCCGCACCCCCGGCCGCTTGCAGGGTACGGGCAATGACTGCGTCGCAAACCGCGGTCAGCAAATCATTTTTGTGGGCGATATGCCAATAGATGGCGCCTGCCCCGGTGGCGAGTGCATCGGCCAGTGCCCGAAAAGTCAGACCACTTTCGCCGCTGGTATCGAGCAGGGTGATGGCGGCTTCAATGATCCGTTCGCGTGATAACGCGTCTTCCCTTTTGTCCGGGCTGGGGTTTTTTCTGGGCATCGCTCGTCTTGACATGAATGGAACAATGTTCCAATACTAGCATGGAACAACGTTCCACAAGCTACGCATACGGCGGTTTGTGGGATCACACCAACGCCATCAGCAAAGTGCAATCTAATGAAAACTACGAATCCATCCATCGCCATTATCGGGGCCGGCCTGGGCGGCCTGATGCTGGCCCGTGTCCTTCATGTTCACGGCATTGCCGCGACGGTCTATGAGGCCGAGGCGTCACCCGCCGCACGTACCCAGGGTGGCTTGCTGGATATCCATGATTTCAACGGTCAGCTGGCGCTCAAAGAGGCGGGCCTGTACGCAGAGTTTCTCAAGCTTATCCACCCTGGCGGCCAGGCCAGCCGGGTTTTCGATCAAGGCGGTAATCTGCTGTATGCCGATGAAGACGATGGCAGCGGCGGCCGCCCGGAAGTGCGCCGGGGCGAACTGCGCCAGATTTTGCTGGATGCCTTGCCCGCGCAAACTGTGCAATGGGGTCACAAACTGGCCAGTGCATCTGCGCTGGGGCAGGGCCGCTACAGCCTGGGTTTTACCAATGGCAGCACGAGCACGACAGACCTGCTGGTGGGTGCAGACGGGGCGTGGTCCAGAGTGCGTCCGCTGCTCTCTGACGCGCAGCCGGTGTATGCCGGGTTGTGCTTGATTGAAACCTGGCTGTTTGATGTGGATCAGCGGCACCAGGCCACCGCCCGGATGGCGGGTGGCGGTTCCATGTTTGCGCTGGCCCCCGGCAAGGGCATCCTGACTCATCGCGAGCCAGAGGGCGTATTGCATGCCTATACCGTGCTGCAAAAGCCGCTGGACTGGTTTGCCACAATGGACCAGACCCGCATCGCCGCAGAATTTGCCGACTGGGCACCGGCGCTGACCGCACTGATCACCGCCAGCGATACCGATCCGGTACTGCGGCCCGTGCATGAACTGCCGGATAACCACTGCTGGCCGCGTATGCCTGGTGTGACCCTGCTGGGGGACGCCGCGCACCTGATGGCGCCATCGGGCGAGGGGGCTAATCTGGCGTTACTGGATGGTGCAGAACTGGGCAAAGCCATTGCCGCGCACCGGGGCGATATGGAAGCGGCGTTGCGCCAGTACGAACCCGCACTGTTTGCCCGCAGCGCGGCCGCAGCGGCGCAGGCCAGAGAATTGCAGCAGATTTGCTACGGCGAACATGCGCCGCAAAGTCTGGTCGAGATGTTTTCCGGGCCTCAGACGTAAGGCGTACCGGCCAGCGCGGCTTTCACGCCCTGCGTGCCCTGATCGATCAGCGCCAGAAACGCCACGTTGGCCGCGGCGGTATCCCGGCGGGTCTGAAAAACGCGGTGCGCGTGCAGAAACGCGACCGTCCAGGTGGCCACCAGCAGATTTGCCGCCAATTGCGCGTCGGGCTCTGCAGCTTCCTGCCCGGCACTTTCAGCCAGTGCCGTAGCCGCCGTCTGTGCCAGTTCATCCCGCATGGCGCGCGCCCGCGCTTTCAGGGTGTCGCTGTTTTCTACCGTTTCGATAAACCCTTTGCTCTCGGCCGAGAACGTCACAAACGGGCTGCGGGCAGCAATCAGCCGGTGTGCCAGCAGGCGCAGGGTTTCGATGGGAGAGACACCCGCTTCGCGCTGGCGCAAGGCCGCGCGCAGGGCATCGTGCGCTTCTTCATCCCGGTCAAAGAACATGTCTTCTTTGCGCGGGAAATAGTTAAACACCGTCATCCGCCCGACGTCTGCGGCGGCGGCGATTTCATCCACCGTCACGTTATCAAAGCCGCGCTCAAGAAAGAGGCGTGTGGCGGCATTGGAAATACTTTGCCGGGTGGCAAGGCGTTTGCGGGTACGCAGGTCAGATGGCATTGACATGCCGGCGATGATAGCACATGCTATTTTGTACTCAGTACATGTTTATATTTAATCCATGAACAAATCCCTTGTTGTGATCTTTACGGCGATTGGTCTTGATGCCGTCGGCATCGGCTTGATCTTTCCCATCTTGCCGCGCCTGTTGGCAGAGGTAACCCACGCGGCCAACGTGGCGTACTGGATCGGCCTGATGACCGCGTTGTACGCCGTCATGCAGTTTATTTTTGCGCCGGTACTGGGGGCGTTGAGTGATCGGCTGGGGCGGCGCCCGGTGTTGCTGATTTCGCTGGGCGGCGCGGCCATCAATTACCTGCTGATGGCCTTTGCGCCCCAGTTATGGATGCTGTTCCTGGGCCGGGCTATTGCTGGTTTGACCAGCGCCAATATTGCGGTGGCCATGGCCTATATCACCGATGTTTCAGCGCCGGATCAGCGCGCCCGGCGCTTTGGGCTCTTCAACGCCGTGTTTGGCGCGGGCTTTATCATTGGCCCGGTGCTGGGTGGCGTGTTGGGCGACTACGGCCTGCGCTGGCCGTTTATGGCGGCGGCAGTGCTGAACGCGGCCAATTTCTTGCTGGCACTGTGGGTCTTGCCAGAATCACGCACCCCCACGCGGGCGAAAATCGACTTTGCCGCGCTCAACCCGTTGCGGCCCTTGCGCTGGGCGCTCTCCATGAAGCCCTTGCTACCGGTGATGCTGATCTTTTTTATCCTCAGCGCCACCGGCGAGGTCTACGGCACGTGCTGGGCCTTGTGGGGCAATGATGCATTCCAGTGGAACGGCCTGTGGATTGGGCTTTCACTGGGGGCGTTTGGCGTGTGTCAGACCCTGGCCCAGGCGTTTTTGCCGGGGCCGGCAGTCAAGCTGCTGGGGGAGCGTGGCGCGGTGCTGGCCGGTATTGCCAGCGTGTGTGTGGCATTGACGGTGATGGCGCTGGCCCGGCAAGGCTGGTGGGTGTTTGCCATCATGCCGGTGTTTGCGCTGGGCGGGATTGGATCGCCGGCCTTGCAAGCCATGGCCACCCGCCAGGCGGATGAAAGCCGGCAAGGGCAGTTCCAGGGCGTGCTGGCGTCGGTGGTCAGCCTGGCCTCCATCATTGCGCCGCTGGTGTTCTCCACGCTGTATTTCGTGGTGCGTACGCAGTGGCCTGGGGCAATCTGGTTGTCGGTGATGGCGTTGTATGTGATTGCCGTACCGCTGGTGCTGGGCTTGCAGTTTGGCCCGGCCGAACTGCACGCCACCGGGGCTGCGGCGCAAGAAGCGTAGCCCCCGGTGGTGATCTGTTTGCCAGGTGTGCCGGTTTTCGCGGTACGCTGCCGGCTTTGTCGCCGGCACCAGACCGGCTCCATGACTGGAAGAAACAACCATGGCATCTCTTCACGCGCCTTCACCTGATTGCGACACTGCACTTGCAGCGGCCCTGATTTCTGCCCGCCTTGATCGCCTGCCCGCCACGCGTACGGTCTGGAAACTGGTGGTTCTGCTCAGTCTGGGCTTCTTTTTTGAGCTCTACGATCTCTTGTACACCGGTTATATCGCACCCGGTCTGGTGAAGGGCGGGCTGCTCACGGCCACCACGCAGGGTCTGTTTGGCACCACCGGGGTGGCCAGTTTTATTGCGGCGTTGTTTGCCGGTTTGTTTATCGGCACCAGCGCCTGTGGTTTTCTGGCTGACCGCTATGGCCGCCGCGCCGTCTTTACCTGGTCTTTGCTGTGGTATTCCGTAGCCAACGTCGTCATGGCGTTTCAGGACACCGCACTGGGGCTCAATCTCTGGCGTTTTCTGGCGGGTATTGGCATTGGTGTAGAGATGGTGACCATTGGCGCGTACATCTCTGAACTGGTCCCGCGTGAAATCCGTGGCCGCGCTTTTGCCTGTGAACAAGCAGTGGGTTTCATGGCGGTGCCATTTGCGGCCTTTCTGGCGTATTTGCTGGTGCCGCATCCATTTTTGGGCCTGGATGGCTGGCGCTGGGTGGTGTTGATTGGCGCGCAAGCAGCCATTGGGGTGTGGTGGATACGCCGCTCGTTGCCGGAAAGCCCGCGCTGGCTGGCCCGGCAAGGGCGCGTGGCCGAAGCCGAACAGATTGTGGGCGCGCTGGAAGCACGTGTTCAGGCCGAACTGGGCCACCCGTTACCGGAGCCGGGCGCGCCTGACCTGGCAGAACAGACTGAGGCAAAGGGTCGTTTTGCGGATATGTGGGTTGCCCCGTATCGCAAACGCACCGTCATGCTGGTGATCTTCAATATTTTCCAGACCGTGGGTTTTTTCGGTTTTGCCAATTGGGTGCCAACGCTGTTGATCAAGCAGGGCATTACCATTACCACCAGCTTGATGTACTCCAGCCTGATCGCCATTGCCGCGCCGGTGGGGCCGCTGATCGGCTTGTATATTGCCGACAAGATTGAACGCAAAACGGCCATTGTCGTCATGGCCGCAGTGATCATGATCTGTGGTCTGGGCTTTGCCCACAGCACCGATGCCGCCATGCTGGTGACGCTGGGTATTTTGATTACCCTGGCCAGCAACATCATGTCGTACAGCTATCACGCCTATCAGGCAGAACTGTTCCCCACCGCCATCCGCGCACGGGCGGTGGGCTTTGTGTATTCCTGGAGCCGTTTTTCCGCCATCTTTTCCTCATTCATCATCGCCGCCGTGCTCAAGGGCTTTGGCACGCCAGGCGTGTTTGTGTTCATTGCCGCTGCCATGCTGGTGGTGATGCTGGTGATTGGTTTGATGGGGCCAAAGACCAACGGCCTGGCGCTGGAAAAAATCTCGCACTAAGGCAACTGCGCCATCCAGTCGCGCACCGCCTGCACAAACAGGCGCAGGGCGGTGGGCGGATGGCGGTTGGCCGGGTAGTACAGACACAAGCCGGGGAACGATGGGCTCCACTCGCCCAGCAAGCGCACCAGCCGCCCGCTGGCCAGGTGTTCTTCAATTTGCGCTTCGTTGATCCAGGCAATGCCAATCCCCTGCACGGCGGCTTCAATGGCCAGGCGCATGCTGCCCACGGTGATGGGGCCAGTGACATCCAGGTTGATGGGGCGTCCGCGCCATTGCATATCCCAACGGTAGAGTGCGCCGCTCTCAAAGCGGAAACGGATGCACCGGTGCTTGAGCAGGTCCAGCGGCACCTGGGGTGGGGCATGCCGCGCCAGATAGTCGGGCGAGGCCACAGCGGCAAAGCGGATGTCTGGGCCAAACTTCACCGCAATCATGTCTTTGGGTACTGCCTCGGCAATGCGTATGCCGGCGTCGTAACCGGCGGCGACGATATCCACCAGCCTGGAATCCACCACAAACTCAATGTGGATATCCGGATAGCGCGCCAGAAAATCCGGCAGCACGTGCTGGAGCAGCGGCATGGCCGCCGATTCTGAACTGTTGATCCGCAATGCGCCGGAAGGCCGCTCCCGCGCGTTGGTGACTTCCTGCAGGGCATCATCGATATCGGTCAGCGCCGGGCGGATGCGGTTCAGCAGTTTTTCGCCGGCCTCGGTCAGCGCCACGGAGCGGGTCGTGCGATTGAGCAAACGCGCACCCAGCCGCTCCTCCAGTGCACGCATGGCATGACTGAGGGCAGAGGGCGAGACCTCCAGCGTGCGCGCTGCCGCCCGGAAGCTGCGTTGCTCGGCTACGGCCATAAAGGCGGCCAGTTCAGAGACACCGGTTTTCAACATTGATGAAAATCCTTCATCAAGAGATGCCATTTTGGCTGGATTGTTCAGTTTATCACTGGGCCATACACTTTCCCCATCGACATCTGCAAAGGCAATCACCATGACACAGCAGCGAACCTGGCTCATTACCGGCATCAGCAGCGGCTTTGGCCGTCACCTGACGGAGCAATTGCTGGCGCGCGGTGACCGGGTGATTGGTACCGTGCGTGATCTGGCCAAAACAGCCGATCTGGGCGCGCAATACCCGCAGACCTTTAGCGCGCAGTTGCTGGATGTCACCAGTACCGACGCCATCGGCAATCTGGTGGAGCATGCATTTGACCAGTTCAAGCGTATTGATGTGGTCATCAGCAACGCCGGTTATGGGCTGTTTGGCGCGGCGGAAGAGCTATCCAATGCACAGATTGACCAGATGATTGCCACCAATCTGGTTGGCTCTATCCAGTTGATCCGTGCGGTGATTCCGCATCTGCGGGCGCAGGGCGGCGGGCGCATCATCCAGCTGTCGTCTTATGGCGGCCAGGTGGCGTTTGCCGGCAATTCTTTGTACCACGCGACCAAGTGGGGAATTGAAGGCTTTGTGGAGGCCGTGGCGCAAGAGGTTGCCGGATTTGGCATTGGCATGACGATCGTGGAGCCGGGCGGCGCCCGGACCGAGTTCCGCTACGGTAGCGCGCAAGTGGCCAGCTTGCTGTCAATCTATGACGACACGCCTGCCCATGCCTTCTTGCGCATGCTGGACCCGCAAAACGGCCTGGCGGCGGGGGACCCGGCCCGCATGGCCGCCCGGATCATAGAAAGTGCGGACATCCACCCGGCGCCGCTGCGCATGGTACTGGGCTCGCAAGCATTGCAAAGCACCATCGACACCTTGCGTCAGCGTCTGGCCCATTTTGAAACACAGACCGCGCTGGCGGCATCGACCGATTTTCCGGCCGGCGAATAAACACACCAGGAGTACACCATGCAAACACGCACATTAGGTCACAGCCAACTGGAAGTCTCTGCGCTGGGTTTGGGCTGCATGAGCATGAGCGCCGCATACGGGCCACCGGCCAATCAGGCCGACATGATCCGCTTGATCCGCAGCGCACATGATCTGGGCGTTACGCATTTTGATACGGCAGAAGCCTATGGCCCGTTTGCCAATGAAGTCCTGGTGGGGGAGGCCCTGCGGCCCATCCGCAATCACGTGGTGATTGCCACCAAATTCGGGTTTGATATTGATCTGGAGACGGGCGTGCGCAAATCAGGCGGCACCAACAGCCGTCCGGAACACATCAGAGCGGTGGCAGACGCCGCGCTCAAGCGTTTGCGCACAGATCACATCGATCTGTTTTATCAGCACCGGGTTGATCCGGATGTTCCCATGGAAGAGGTCGCAGGCGCAGTCAGGGATTTGATCGATGCCGGCAAGGTACGCCGTTTTGGCCTGTCAGAAGCCAGCGTGCAGAGCATCCGCCGCGCGCATGCGGTGCAGCCGGTGACCGCTGTGCAGAGCGAATACTCATTGTTCTGGCGCGGGCCAGAGGCCGAACTGCTGCCCACCCTGGCCGAACTGGGCATTGGTTTCGTACCCTTCAGCCCTTTGGGTGCAGGTTTTTTGACCGGCAAGATCGACGAACACACCCAGTTTGACCCGAGTGATTTTCGCAATCACGTACCCCGTTTTTCACCCGAGGCCCGTAAAGCCAATATGGCACTGGTGGAGGTGGTAAAGCGGCTTGCCGCCAGCAAAAACGCCACGCCTGCGCAAGTCGCGCTGGCATGGCTATTGGCGCAAACACCATGGATTGCGCCCATCCCCGGCACCACCAAGTTGCACCGGCTGGAAGAAAATCTGGGTGCACTGACGCTGGCGCTGACGGCGGACGACCTTGCCACCATCAATACCGAAGTCGCCAAAGTAGATATTCAGGGCGCGCGGTTGCCGGAGGCGAATCTGAAAATGACCAATCTGTGATTCGCCCCGGCGGCTGGCCGTCACGGAGCGCTCCTTATTTTTGCGGTTCCGGCTTGGTGTCTTGCGGCTCGGACGCGGTCATTTTGCTGGTGGCCGGCACCGTGGTGCTCTTGTGATGTTTGCTGGACTTGTGCGTGGAGGAGTGCGCAGCGGCGCTGGCAGGCTGGGCGCCTGATGCACCCTCAGCCAGGGTAAAACCAGAGAAAGCAAAGCCCGCAAGGGCGAGAGCAGCGATAGCAAGTTTCATGATGTGTCTCCTGTTTGATTCATCTCGACCGATTTCTATCGATCACAGGAAACAGCTTGCGCTGAGCACAAAGTCAACACTATCAGTCACTTGCAGACGCTGCTGTAGGTCATTCTGAAACCGGGTGCCAGCTAAAGACCCAGCCAGCCGCCTGATTGGCTGGCATCAGTCCGCGTACCCCTTGGGGGGCCGGGGTGGCGCCGTACTGGCGCGCGGCTTGAGCACGGGCTCGGACGTCACGCGCATCTCGTCCGCTACGTCTGCCGGGGCCGGTTGCTTGATCAGTTTGCGCAAGAGATCGACCGCCATTTCGGCCGCCTCTTGCGTGGGCACGGCGACGGTGGAGAGTGCCGGCCGGGTTTCCTGCGCCATCTGGATATCGGTAATGCCGATCACGGAGAGGTCGTCGGGCACGCTCAGTTTCAGGTCGGTGGCGGCATGCATGACGCCAATAGCGGGCAGGTCATTGGTGGCAAAAATAGCGCTGAGGCCCGGTTGATCCAGCAACAAGGCCCGCGCCGCCTCGTAGCCGCCCTGTACGGTATCGAGGCCATTGCGGCAGTGGCTTTCCGGCAAATCAACCCCGGCTGCACGCACGGTATCAATAAAACCCTGCATCCGCGTGGTGTGCACGCCGCCCTTGCCGTTGCCGATAATCACGCCAATCTGCCGGTGCCCCAGCCGCAGCAGATGTTCCGCCGCCAGTTGCCCGGCCAGGCGGAAATTCACCGCCACACAAGGCAGGCCAGGCGGTTCTTCCGGTTTTTCCCACATACACAACACCACCGGCGCGCGGCTTTGGCGCAGGGTGCCGAAATCCAGATTGCAGTTCATCACCAGCACGCCTTCCGAGAGCGAACCCGACAACTGATTCAGATAGGCATAAGCGGTGGCGGGGTCATCGTTGGTATTACACAGCAGCATAAAGCTGCCGTGATCGCGCGCGGCTTGCTCCACCGCCAGCGCAAATTCCGGATAGAACGGGTTGGCAATGCTGGACACCATCAGCGCCAGGGTCGGGCCACGACCTTCGGCCAGAGCACGCGCGTTCAGATTGGGGCGATAACCCAGCGCACTGATCGCGGCCATGACGCGCTCGCGGGTTTCCTGACTCACCCGCCCCCGGTTGCGCAACACGTTGGAGACGGTGGCGGGGGTGACGCCAGCGTGACTGGCAACCTCTGAAAGTGTAGTCATGATGTTTTTGTTACCTGTTCTGGCGCTGGCCGCCATCAAGGGTGTGGTTGACGTCTATCCCGCAGTGCTGTTGATTTCAATGCATTTTACGCTGCAGGGCAGCATGAAAAGTGTGCGGCAATAGCATGCCACTGTATTGCAAATGACAAAAATCTGCTGATATAGTCCGTAGCAACTGATCGCAAACTACATCCGGGCAGACGCTGCCAGTTCAGTTTGATGTGGCTGGCGGCTTTTTTTTGAAATGCATGATTAAGCGCTTAATCATATGGCGCAATCACACCACGGAGCCAGGTTGATGGCAAGCATTTCGTTGAGAGGGGCGCAGAAAAGCTATGGCGATCACCAGCAGGTGATCCGCAATGTGGATCTGGAGATTGGCGACAACGAGTTCTGCGTGTTTCTGGGGCCATCGGGCTGCGGTAAATCCACATTGTTGCGGATGATTGCCGGTCTGGAAGACCTCACCGATGGTGAACTGCGCATTGGCGGCCGCCTGATGAACGAGGTCTCTTCGGCCGAACGCGGCGTGGCGATGGTGTTCCAGAGCTACGCACTGTTCCCGCATATGACGGTGTTCGAAAACATGGCCTTTGGCCTGAAGCTGGCCAAAACGCCGGTGGAGACCATCAACCAGAAGGTCAACGCCGCCGCCCGCATTCTGCAACTGGAAAACCTGCTGACGCGCTATCCCAAGGCGTTGTCTGGCGGCCAACGCCAACGTGTGGCGATTGGCCGCGCCATTGTGCGCGAGCCGGGCGTGTTTTTGTTTGACGAACCGCTCTCCAATCTGGATGCCACCTTGCGCGGGCAAACCCGGATCGAGATCGCCCGCCTGCACAAGCAGTTTGCTGCCGCCAGCGTGGTGTACGTCACGCACGATCAGATCGAAGCCATGACCCTGGCCGACAAGATCGTGCTGCTGCATACCGGCAAAGACATGGAGCGCCACGGCAGCATTGCCCAGGTGGGCGCGCCGCTGACGCTCTATCACCGGCCGGTCAGTCGTTTTGTCGCGGGGTTTATTGGCTCGCCGCGCATGAATTTTCTGGAAGCAACAGTCAGTGCGCTGCCCGCTGGCGGGGTGGAGGTCGTGCTGGATGGCGCTGGTGAAACGCTGACCGTGGCTGTGTCTGGCGCAAAGCTGGCCGTCGGGCAGGGCGTGACGCTGGGCATCCGGCCAGAACATCTGGAAACCGTGGCGGATGCCGCAAACCAACCCCAGACCCTGCGTCGCACGGTCACGCTGATTGAAGCGCTGGGCGAACTCAGTTACCTGCATCTGAATGCCGTGGGCGAAGCGCCGCTGATTGCCAAAGCACCGGGTGATGCGCAGGCCCGGGTGGGCGATACGCTGACCTTTCGCGCCCCCGCCGCGTTGTGCCACCTCTTTACCGAAGACGGTTTTGCCGTGCCCCATCTGGAGACCTTGCCGTGAACCAAAACGACGCAGCCATGCGCCTTGGCGTGTGCTATTACCCGGAACACTGGCCTGAAACCATGTGGGCAGATGACGCCCGCCGCATGCGTGAACTGGGCATTGATCAAGTGCGGATTGGTGAATTTGCCTGGAGCCGCATTGAGCCTGAACCGGGTCGCTTTGACTGGGGCTGGCTGGATCGGGCCATTGAGGTGCTGGGCGCAGCGGGGCTGAAGGTGGTGATGTGTACGCCCACCGCCACGCCGCCCAAATGGTTGATTGATCAATATCCGGACATTCTGGCGATCAATGCCGAAGGCCGCCCGCGCCGCTTTGGCTCACGCCGGCACTATGATTTTTCTTCCCCCGCCTGGTTTGAAGCGTCGCAACGCATCTGTACCGAGATCGCCCAGCGTTACGGCCAGCACCCGGCGGTGAAATTCTGGCAGGTGGATAACGAATACGGTTGCCATCACACGGTGGTGAGTTATTCGGCGGCCGCCACCAAGCGGTTCCGCCAGTGGCTGCGGGCACGCTATGGCGATATCAACACGCTCAATGAAGCCTGGGGCACCGTGTTCTGGAGCATGGAATACCGTGGCTTTGAAGAGATCGACCCGCCGGTCGATGCCGTCACCGAGGGCCATCCGGCGCATCGCATGGACTATCGCCGTTTTGCCTCGGACGAAGTGGCGCGCTACAACCGCATGCAGGTGGATATCTTGCGGGCGCATTCGCCGGGTCGGCCGGTGGTGCACAACTTCATGCAGATGTTCAACGAGTTTGACCACTACAAGGTAGCGGCCGATCTGGATGCCGCCAGTTGGGACAGCTACCCGCTAGGCGCGCTGGAAGAAATGTGGTTTGCCCCCGAGGTCAAAGCGCGCTGGCTGCGCACCGGTCATCCGGATTTCGCCAGCTATAACCATGACCTGTACCGGGGGATGTCACGCCTGCCGTTCTGGGTCATGGAGCAACAACCTGGCCCGGTGAACTGGGCGCCGTGGAACCCCGCACCGCTGCCGGGCATGGTGCGCTTGTGGACCTGGGAAGCATTGGCGCATGGCGCGGGTTGCGTATCGTATTTCCGCTGGCGGCAAGCGCCATTTGCGCAAGAGCAGATGCACGCCGGTCTCAATACGCCGGACAACCAACCGGATATTGGCGCGGCGGAAGCCGCCCGTGCTGCCGATGAAATCCGCCGCGTGCTGGCCAGCGGTGCGGATGGCGCAGTGAACACGCGGGTCGCGCTCATTCATGATTACGAAGCCAAATGGCTGTTCGAAATCCATCCGCAGGGTGCAGATTTTCACTACCCGCGTTTTGCCTTTGGTTACTACAGCGCGCTGCGCAGCCTGGGGTTTGATGTGGACATCATCCCGGCCAGCGCCAAGCTGGATGGCTATCAATTGATTGTGGTGCCGCCGCTGCCGGTGGTGCCGGATGATCTGGCGCAACGCCTGGCGGACAGTGGCGCCCAAGTGATCCTGGGGCCGCGTACCGGTTCCAAGACCGCCAGTGTGCAGATTCCGGCGCAATTACCACCTGGTCCGCTGGCCAGCATCATGCCCGTGCGCGTCTGGCGCGTAGAGTCGTTGCGCCCCAACGTCACGGAAGCCGTAGATGCCGTGGCACCGGGTTTGCCACGGCTGGTGGCGCAGCACTGGCGTGATCTGATCGAGGCCACGCCGGCCGTCGAGGTGTTGGCCACGTTTGCCGATGGCGCGCCGGCCATCCTGCGTCACGGCAAGGTGCATTACCTGGCCAGCATTTTCAGTGATGCCGGCACCCGCGCCATTCTGGCCGGGGTGGCCCAACGCGCCGGGCTACAGCCGCAGGTGCTGGATGAAACCATCCGCATCAGCCGGCGTGGTGATCTGGTGTATGTCTTCAATTACGGTGAGGTCGCATATGACATCGCCGGTGTCGAGGCGACCGCGTTTGTGGTGGGTTCAGCGCGTGTCGAGCCGCAAGGGGTGGCAATTTATCGTCAGCCCGGTCAAGTGCAGTGAAGTTCCGGTTCAGTTCTGATATCAGGCACACAACATGTTGCAGGAGATAACAATGAGCATGAAAGTACGCACTCGCATTCTGGGTTTGACACTGGCCGCCGCCGGCTTGTGTTACGGCGCGCTCGCACAGGCGGGCACGCTGGCCATCAATGTGGCCTTCAAGGGCGCCAGCCAGCGCGCAGTCTGGCAATCCGTGTTTGATGATTTCAAAAAGGCCCATCCGGATATCGACATGAAGGTGGCGTTTGTCGATGAAGAAGCCTACAAAGTGCAACTGCCTGGCTGGCTGGCCTCAGTGGCGCCAGACGTGGTGAACTGGCATGACGGCGAACGCATGGCCTACTACGCCCGCCGCGGCCTGCTGGAGGACCTCTCGGGCGACTGGGCCAAAAATGGCTGGAACGAGACCTACGCCTCGACCAAAGAGGCCTCGTCCTGGAATGGCAAGCAATACGCCGCGCCGACGGTGTATTACTCCTGGGGCATGTTCTACCGCAAGGACCTCTTTCAGAAGGTCGGCATCAGTGGCGAACCCAAAACCTGGGACCAGTTCATTGATGCATGTAAAAAGCTCAAGGCTGCCGGGATTGCCCCGATTGCCGTGGGTGGGCGGGACGCCTGGACGCTGGCCGGCTGGTTTGATTATCTGGACCTGCGCATCAACGGTAATGCCTTCCACCAGAAGCTGATGGCCGGTGAAGTGCCGTATACCGATGCCCGCGTGAAGAAGGTGTACACCACCTGGAAGGGTTTGATTGACGATAAGTACTTTATCGACAACGCCCTCTCTTACGATCTGGATGCCGCCCAGCCGTTCCTGTTCCAGGGCAAGGCCGCCATGATGCTGATGGGCACGTTTATCTCGGCCGGTTTCCCCGCGACCGTCAAACCGAATATGGGTTACTTCCAGTTCCCGATCATTGACGCCAAAGTGCCGACGGCAGAAGACGGCCCGGTAGAGTCTTTGCATATTCCGGCCAAGGCCAAAAACAAGGCAGATGCGCATACCTTCCTGGCGTTTGTTGGCACGCCGGAAATCAGCGGACGGCTGGCCAAGGGGCTGGGTTCTTTGCCGGCCAACAGCAAGGCAGAAGAGCCGGAAGATCCCATCTCCAGAATCGGCTTTCAGATTCTGTCGCAAACCCGCGGGGGCATCGCCCAGTTCTATGATCGTGACATGACCAAAGAAATGGCGGACGAAGGTATGAAGGGCATGCAACAGTTCTTGTCTGACCCCAGCCAGATCGACAGTATTCTGGCTCAGCTGGAACAAACCCGTAAGCGCATCTACAAGAAGTAAGACCGTGCCGTCCGCTGGCCTGGCTGGCGGGCGGCCAATCTTTCATACCGGCCTGGCCTGGAGATGAACGCGTGATCGATTCGGTAACGGATATTGCGTTGGCCGCACCGGCTGCCAAAGCGGTCAGCAAGCGCTTGTCGCCCAGCGCCCGGCGGCAGCGGCGGGCCGCATGGTTGTTCCTCGCGCCGGCGTGCATCATGGTCGCCCTGTTTGTGCTGTACCCGATTCTCAAAAGTATCTCGCTCAGCTTTTATAACTGGGATGGCATGACCGACAAAACCTTTGTCGGGCTGGCCAACTATGTCGAGTTGTTTCACGCGCCCACCTTTTACACCGCGCTCAAGAACAATCTCTTGTGGCTGCTGCTGTTCTTGCTGGCGCCACCCATGGGGCTGGCCATTGCGCTGTATCTGAACCAGGCTGTGGCCGGCATCCGGCTGATCAAATCCCTCTTCTTTGCGCCATTTGTGTTGTCGGGTGTGGTGGTAGGGCTGATTTTCAGCTGGTTTTACGACCCCACTTTTGGCTTGCTGGCGCTGATTCTGGGGCACGGTATTCCGGTGCTGGGGGATGCGCATTACGTGACCTTTGGCATTGTGTTTGCCGCGCTGTGGCCACAAACCGCCTATTGCATGATTCTGTATCTGACCGGCTTGACCGGGCTGAACGCGGAGCAGATTGAAGCCGCGCGCATGGAAGGCGCTCGGGGCTGGACCCTGCTGTGGCACGTGGTGCTGCCGCAATTGCGCCCGACCACCTTTATGGCGATGGTCGTCACCATCATCGGCGCGCTCAGAAGCTTTGATCTGATCTCGGTGATGAGCAGTGGCGGCCCGTTCGAGAGTTCAACCGTGCTGGCGTATTACATGTACGACCAGGCGATCAAGTACTACCGCTATGGTTATTCCGCCGCCATTGCCGTGGTGCTGTTCGCCATCATGCTGGTGTATATCGCCTGGCATTTGCGGCGCTTGCTGCGTAACGAGCATTAAGACCGACCAGAGAGACCGCCATGTTCCCCATGCCCATAGAACACTGGAAGCCGCTGAACCGGCGGCTGTACAAGCTGACCCTGCCACTGGCCTTGCTGGTCTGGCTGCTGCCGTTGATTGCGGTGATGGTGACCTCCATCCGTTCCACGGAAGAACTCACCGAAGGCAATTACTGGGGCTGGCCCAGGCACTTTGCGCTGATATCCAACTACCATGAGGCGCTGACCACTTCGCCCATGCTGCATTACTTCTTCAACAGCGTGATGATCACCGTGCCGGCCGTGATTGGCGCCATTGCGCTGGCCGCCATGGCCGGGTTTTCGCTGGCGGTGTATCAGTTCCGGGGCAACCTGGCACTGTTTGCCACCTTTGTTGGCGGTAACTTTGTGCCAATCCAGATTCTGATGATCCCGGTGCGTGACCTCTTTTTGCAGATGGGGCTCTACAACACGCTGTGGGCGCTGATGTTGTTCCATATCGCTTTCCAGACCGGGTTTTGTACGCTGTTTTTACGCAACTTCATCAAGCAGTTGCCGTATGAGTTGATTGAAGCCGGCCGCATTGAGGGAGCAGGGGAGTGGGCTATTTTCTGGCGCATCATCCTGCCGTTGATTCGCCCGGCACTGGCCGCGCTGTCGATCCTGGTGTTCACCTTTGTCTGGAACGACTACTTCTGGGCGCTGTGTCTGACCCAGGGCGACGAAGCCGCGCCGCTGACGGTAGGTGTAGCGGCCCTGCGCGGGCAGTGGGTGACCGCCTGGAACCTGGTGAGCGCGGGTTCCATCCTGGCAGCGCTGCCCTCGGTCATGATGTTTTTTGCCATGCAGCGGCACTTTGTGGCCGGGCTGACCTTTGGGGCGACCAAGGGCTGAATGCGTTTTACCCCCGCCCGCCCTCGATCGCCCGCGCTTTGATTAGCGGCTCATCTCTGCGGAATAAGCCGCCATTTCTTCCGCCAGCGCCCGCGCTACGCTGGGGCGTTGCTTGAGTGCCTGTGCATAGGCTTGCAACTGCGGCCATTCTCTCAACTCAATACCGGCATAGGGCGACCAGTTGAGCACGGTCATCAGATAGGCATCCGCCACCGTAAAGTAGCCCAGCAGATAATCTTGCCCTGTCAGTTGCTGGCTCAGATAGCCAAAGCGCAAGGCCAGCTTTTGCCGGGCAAACGCTTTGGCGCCGTCCGGGCTGTGCCGATCCAGCAGCGGGATGTAAGTGGCCTTGTGCAATTCTGTGGCAATGAAATTGAGCCACTGCTGCAAGCGGTAGCGCTCCATGCCACCCGCAGGCGCCAGGTGGGCTTGCGGGTATTGATCCGCCACATACTGCAGCACCACCGGGTTTTCTGTGATGATCTCGCCATTGCGAGTCCGGATCGCCGGTACCTGCCCCATTGGATTGATAGCGTGAAAGTCTGAACCATCTGCCAGCAAGCGCTCGCCTGGCCTGGTGTGGATATCCACATAGATAAATTCTGCTTCCGCCCCGGCTTGTGCTTCATAAAGTGCAATGCGTGTGGCCGCCGAACAGGCCAGTGGCGCAAAGTAAACCTGCATGATGCTGCTCCTGGTGGTTGATTTTTGTACCGTGTAGTAATAAATTATTCCGGTGATTCTCACTCGTCAAGAAATTAATTTACCAAATGGTACGAAAATCAGCAGAACCGGCTGCCTTGCCGCAAAGCCCCACGCCAGAACCGATCAGCGGCGGTCTCCGCCCTCGTGGTCGCCCCAAAGCCTACGATGCCGGGCACGCCCTGGAGCAAGCGCGGGACGCCTTCTGGGATAGCGGCTTTAACGGCACTTCGCTGGATGATCTGACTGCGGCGACCGGCATGAACAAGCCCAGCCTGTACGGTGCGTTTGGCGACAAGCACACCTTGTATCTGCAGACCCTGGCGCGCTATCGGGAACTGGGGCGCAACGCCATGCGCGAAGAACTGGCCAGCCACCCGGGTCTGGCGCAAGCGCTACGCGCAATCTATGCCCGGGCCATTGCCATCTACACCACCGGCCAGCGCGGTGCGCGCGGTTGTTATCTGATTGGCACTGCGGCGACCGAGGCCGTCAATGATCTGGCCGTGCGGGAGGCTTTTGCCGCCGGCCTGCATGAACTGGATGACCTGCTGGCAGCACGTCTGCGTGACGCCGTGGAGAGCGGGGAACTGGTGACCGCCATTGAACCCGCTACCCTGGCGCGGGTGTTGTGTGGCGTGATGAATTCACTGGCGTTACGTGCCCGCGCGGGGGAGTCGACCGCCCAGCTTGAGGCGATGGCAGAAGGGGCGGTACAACTGGTTCTGCCCTGACCCAAAGGACCGCTGACGGCCCTTTGGGTGATGCGGCAAAACCGGGTTTACTTCGTGCTGGCCGGGGCAGGCGCGGGGAGCAACGCCGGGACATCGCACAGCTTGGCTTCAACCAGCGCAAACACGCTGTCGTCGGTGTACGGCGTCAGTTTGCTGTCGTGCGGCGGGGTCTTGTTGACCAGCTTGTAGCCCTGGTCAAAATAAAACGAATCAACAATGCGCGCCTTGTGCGCCGTACAGTCCAGCTCGAGATCGCTCAGGGCGTTGGCAATCCGCGGATCTTTGTCCAGCTTCAGGCCGCTGGTGGCCATTCTGACCGTGACCACATTGCCCATGCGTTTGACCGAATCCATATCGATCTGGTTGGTGCCGTCGAGCGAAAAGAGTGTGGTAGCAAGAAGAAGAGGCAGCATAGCGTCGGTTGTCGTGGTGGTTGATCAATTGTTGTGAACCCGGCCTGTAGCGATCGTACGGGCTGGGGCAATAACGGGGCAGCGGGCCGGATGGTTTACTGGTTATGACGTTGGTATTGCAACGGGTGCAGACTCAGCCTTCGACCAGCAAGCGCACGCGTTCGACATCTTGCGCCGTCGCCGGACTGTACACCACCATGCTGAGTTCGGGCTGCCCATCGACCGCAAACACGGAATAATCCAGAGAGAGCGGCCCAACTACAGGATGCAGGATCTGTTTGGTGCCCTCGCCATGGGTGCGCACCTCGTTACGGTGCCACAGGGCGGCAAACTCCGGGCTGCTGGCCGTCAGTTCTTCCACCAGCATCCGCACACTCTCTGGCGCGCCGACGCGGGCAGACTCCGCCCGAAAGCTGGCGACGATGGCCTCGGCATCTTTTTCCCAATCCACCATGCGCGCTCGCACCATGGGGTTACCAAACAGCATGCGCAAGGAGTTGCGTTCGTGTACCGGTAACTGTCTGTAGTCGGCCAGCACTTTGGTGGCGGCGTGGTTCCACGCCACGATATCCCAATTGGCCCGGCGGACAAACGCCGGGCTCAGTGGCATGGCATCCAGCACGCGTTGCAGGCGTGGCGTGACCATGCCGGGGGCCTGGCCGCGAATTTCCGGCGGGCGGTCCTGCGCCAGTAAAAACAGATGCTCACGCTCCGCCGCCGTCAGATCAAGCGCAGTGGCAATGCGCTCCAGCACCGCAGTAGAAGGCACGCCGCCACGGCCTTGTTCCAGCCAGGTGTACCAGGTGGCGCTGATACTGGCCCGCAAGGCGACTTCTTCCCGCCGTAGTCCGGGCGTGCGCCGATTGGCCGCGGTATAGCCAAACGCCGCCGGGTTCAGCCGGGCGCGGCGGTTTTTCAGGTAATTGCCCAGCCGGTTTTCTTCAAGCGTGCTCATGGTCTGCCTGTGGGTTGCCATCCCGCGATCATGCTACGGGCTCAGCACCCGAGAATAAACGCATGCACAGCGTAGCGAAAGGTGGACCGACCTGCGTGTTTTGCTCAAGCGCGGCGGGCGCGCTGGACCGCGCCAAAATGCAGTGCCAGATGGGTGCCGATGGCTAATGCACCCGCTACCAGTACGCCAAATGGCAGGTTCAGCGCAGGTGCGACCGGGTGGGTGGTGACAATGGCCGTCCCCAGCAAAAGATTGAACAACCCCCAGTAAAAGTTAACCAGCGGCGAGGAATCACCCCGACCACGGGGCTTGGCAAAAGGCGTCGGAAACGGCAGGCCAGACAAACCCATCGCCAGATGAGGCAGGGCGTTGCACAACAGTGCGCCGGCAAGAAACAACAGAACAAGGCTCATGAAATTCACACCTGGTTAGAGTGGGTAGAAGGGGCGCGGGCCGATTGCGCGGCCATGAAACGCGCCAGAAACGGGCTCAGGATCAGTACGGTCATGAAGCGGCAGACTTGCATGGCCATGACAAATGGCACATCGACATGGCTGGATGCGGCAATGATGGCCACCGTATCCGCGCCACCAGGGCTGGTTGCCAGATACGCGGTGAGCGGGTCGATGCCGGCCACATGCACCAGTACGGCAGCCAGACCGCCGCAGGCGGCAATCAGGGTGAGGGTGCACAGCAGCACGCGCGGCAAGGCACGCGCCGCGTAGCGCAACAGCGGGCGGGTAAATTGCAGGCCGATGCGCCAGCCGACGATGGCATAAGCCACCACCAGCAGGGCAGGCGGCAACTCCACCTTCATCAGGCCAAAATGCACCAGGGCCATGCCGCCAAACATGGGGAGCAGAATCGCCCCGGCGCGGATTTTGAAACGCTGGGTGATCAGGATGCTGACCGCGCACAGCGCCAGGGTGGCGCCCAGTTGCGGCCAGTCTGGCAAGTGCAGCCAGTCTACCGTGGCCGGGCCATGCGGCGCATGTGCGCCCATGATGCGGGTGATGACGCTGGCAACGGCCGCCACCAGCATGACCCGCAGGTATTGCATCAAGGCCACCAGCCGGGTGTCTGCCCCAAAGGCTTCTGCCATCAACGTCATGGTGGTGGCCGCACCAGGGCTTAAGCCCCACATGGCGGTGGAGCCGGGCAGCACCCGCAGGCGGGTCAGCAACAGACCCAGCCCGGTGCTGATGGCCAGGACGGAGAACACACCGGCAATAAACAACCACCAGTGTTGCCCCACGCCACCGCCCACCCAGGAGGGCAAGGCGCGGGCGATCATGCAGCCGATCAGCGCTTGCGCCACCAGGAACGGCCATGAGGCGATCTGACAGTTGCCGCCGTTGGCCGTCACCAGAATGCCGGCGAGCATCGGCCCCAATAACAGCGCCGCCGGCAAGCCGGTGCGGCCCAGCACTGCGCCAGACAGGGCGGACAACAGCAGCAGCGCAAGCCATTGGGCACGCGGGGACATCCTGGCAAATACGCCGGCACGGAGGGCTTCGGTCTGGTTTGGGTTCATGGTGCGCGCTGATTGGAAAACAGGCGAATGGATACTTTCAAAAATAGTAGAGGATATCCTCGCATATTGCAATGATGGGGAGACGAAAGCAGACCCTATATGTTTTCAAATCGTTATTTGAAAGGAGGTTTGCGTCGTCACGCCATCGACTTATAATGCGAGGATTATTCAAATATACCTCGCATCCATGAATGATCATCTGACCAGCCCCCAGCTTGCCGCGCCCAGCATAGAACCCCGGCAGGAACGTGGCCGCCAGCGTGTAGCGGCCATCTTGCAGGCGGCGGCAGCGCTGTTTGTGGAAAAGGGGTTTGATAAAACCACCATGACCGAAATTGCCGCACGGGCAGAGACGGCCATCGGTTCGCTGTACCGGTTTTTTCCGACCAAGGGCGCGGTGGCGGATGCATTGTTGCTGCGTTACGCGCAAAGCACGCTGCAGGGGCTGACCGCGCTGGAACAACAGGCGTCGCAGCTGACGCTCGATGGACTGGCTGAAGCCCTGCTGGATTTGCGCCAGGGCTTGCTGGATCAGCGCGGCGTGGTGCTGGCGCTGGTGGAGGCACGCGGTGGTAGCCAGGATATCCGCCAGGAGTTCCGTGACCTGTCCCGCGCGGCCATGAGCCGTGTGTTGCAACAGGCTATTCCCGGGCTATCCGTCGCCCGGTCAGACGCAATGGCGGTGCTGATGCTGCACGTGCTTAAAGGGATGACGATTGTCAGTGAGGAATCGCCAGCACTGCGCCATATGGTGCTGGCGGAACTCCGGACACTTTTACACCTCTGGCTGCACAGTGCGGCTACATCTGCTTGAACAGACCGGCGCAAGCGCGGCTGACGGGCAGGGTTTCGCTGCGGTCGCGCAAGTGAATGCGCAGGCGGCCCAGTAAGTCCCGCTGCACATGATCAATGGCGGCCAGCGCCACAATGACGCCGCGATGCACCTGCACAAAGCGTTCCGGGTCCAACCGTTGCGCCAGGTCTTTCAAGGGCGTGCGGATCAGGTGGCGTTTATCTCCCACCACGACCTCTGTGTATTTGTCGGTCGCCTGGAAAAAGGCCACATCCTCCACCGATACCAGGTGCGTGGTGTCGCCCAGACCCACAGTCAGCCAGCGGATCGGGCCCTCGTCTTTGGCCAGCGGTGGCGCTGCGGTGGGGCTTTGCGCTGGCGCGCCGCGTTGCAGCCGGGCAATACAGCGCAGCAGGCGTTCATCACTGAGCGGCTTGAGCAGGTAATCGACTGCCGAGGCGTCAAAGGCTTCGACGGCGTATTCGTCATAGGCGGTGACAAAAATGACCCGCGTATCGCTGGCCAGTTCTGCCACCTTCAGGCCATCCAGCCCTGGCATGCGGATATCCAGAAAAGAGAAATCCGGCTGGGTGGCGTTGATTTGCGCCAGCGCTTCAATGCCGTTACGCGGCATGGCCACAATGGTCAGTTCTGGCCAGAAGCGGCCAAGGCGCTCCGCCAGTTCAGCGGCCAGATTGGGTTCGTCGTCGGCAATCAGGGCGGTGGGCATGCAGGTTTCTCAAAGCGGAAGGATCAAACGGGCGGTGACGCCAGGCCCGGTATGGGTGCTGATCGACAAGCTGGCCTTGTCACCATACAGCGTGAAGAGGCGCGTGCGCACGCTGGATAAGCCGACTCCGCCATGAACGTGGCTGCTGACGCCCAGCCCGACACCGGTATCCACGACACTGAGCACCAGCTTGTCGCCTTCCCGCGTGGCGGTCACCGTGATGCTGCCGCCGTCTACGGCCGGTTCAATCCCGTGCAACAGCGCGTTTTCCACCAGGGGTTGCAGCAGCAACGGTGGCAGGATGACGTCGCGGAGCGCCATGGGCACATCCAGGCGATATTGCAGGCGCTCACCCAGGCGGATGGCGGCAATGGATAACAGTGCTTCGATCAAAGAGAGTTCTTCGGCCAGTGCCGATTGCGGTTTGCGCGTGCGGGAAAGGCTGGCGCGCAGATAGCGATTCAGGTGATCGAGCATCTGCGTGGCGCGTTCCGGGTCGCGGCTGATCAGGCTTTGTACGTTGGCCAGCGTGTTGAACAGAAAGTGCGGTTCGATCTGGGCCTGCAGCATGGCGAGCCGCGCTGCGGTTTCAGCCTGCCGTAATTCGGCGGCACGCCGTTTTTCGGTTTCCAGTGCGGTGCGCATGCGCATGGATTGAAACAAAATGGTGACCAGCGCGCACACCATGCTGGCGACAATAAAGGTCGGCAGCAAATGCAGCCAGATTGCAGCGGCACCTGGCCCGAAAAAGCCGGGCAACTGGCCGGTGGTCAAGGTGGTCAGCGCCACGCCGACGATCACACTTACCGGGGCAATAAACAAAATACGCACCAGCATGCCAGGGTGGCGGCCTCCGGCCAGGAACAGCCGGCCAAACCCCCAGGCGACATACCCGATGCTGTTGGCGATCAACAGATCAAACCACAGCACGTCCCCGCGTCCGCCCAGCCAGAAGCCCAGGCCAATCAGGCTGTTGAGCACGAGCAACGTGAGCGCAAACCAGCCTGAACTGCTATCGGCCAGCTTGGCCCAGCGCGCTGGTGCGCTGACAAGGCGTGGTGCCACGTGCTGATTCATTGACCCGCTCCGGACCACTGTGCCGAGGGGGTTTGTGCTCGCTGACGGCGAACCAGCACATTGAGCGCGCGGCCTGCCGGCATACCGGCCAGAAAACCCCAGAGCGCCAGCGCAGTCGGGACGAACAGCGTGGAGGTAATCCAGGAAACATGCGCAGCGATGGCGAAATGCAGCACGAATTCAAATCCGAAAGTGAACAAAATGATGATCAGCAAACCGGGATCACCCGGCATGCGGACCAGACTGCCGTCGAAGGATAGTGTCCAGCGCCTGGCGTGATGCCAGCCTGCGGCCAGCCCGATCAAGCCGGCCAGCACGGCAGCACCCCAGTCAATGACCCCGGCGTGGGGAAATAGCCCCAGCATGCTGTTCAAGCCACTGCCCACAATCAGCAGCGGAAACAACAAAAGGCGCTCTGGCTTGACCGTACGCGGCATGCAACGTTTGACGCCAATGTAAATCAGCACCGCGAGGATGACAAAAACATATCCGGGAACGTGTGACATGAAAGGCTCCTTGAAAGGGGTGGAAACTGGAGCCCAGTGTAAAGAGCACGTCGACCCGGCCGATGGTTGTGCGATAAAGCGCGACAATCCGGGATGAAATGCGCCCGGCGCAGATGAACTGCACCGTCGTGCTGGCTGGCAAGTTCAGGCGCGGCGGGGCGCTGCGTGTGGCCAGGCCAGCAGCACGCAGATAAATTGCAGCGCCGCACCACACGCCATACTGGCTCTGAGTCCGGCGGGCCCTGCGCCAGCCACACTGTAAAGCGCGCCCAGTATGGCGACACCCAGCGTCGCGCCGGTCATGCGCACAACATTGATGAGGGACGACGCCGTGCCGGCACGCGTGCTGGCAACGGCCCCGACCGCAGCGCCCATCAAGGGGCCGGTGGCCAGACCCATTCCCAAGCCGGTGAGGGCCAGACCGGTTTCGATCGGGATCAGGCTGGCGGCGTGGGCAAACAGGGCAATCAAGGCAAGGCCGCTGGCAATGATCAGTACGCCGCCACAGGTCATGACGCGCGCGCCCCACCGGTGAACCCCGGTGCCAGAGAACGGCGAGACGAGCACAAACGTCAGCGCCATGGGCATGAGTGCCAGCCCGGCCTGGGTGCTGGAGAGATGCCAGGCGCTTTGCAGCGTTAGCGGCAACAGAAACAAGGTGCCATACATACCGAAAGTCATGCCCAGCGTACCGATCACTGCGCTGCGAAATGCCGCCACGCCAAAGAGATCCAGCGGCACCAGGGCCGCCGCGCCGTGCCGCCGCTCAATGCGCAGGAAGACGGCGCAGGCCAGCAGGCTGATGACCAGCGCAATGACCGCCAGTGGCCAGTGTTCACGCACTTCAATGGCGGCAAAGGCCAGCGCCGCCAGCGTCACGGCACCAGCGACTTGTGCGCCAGCATCAAAATGGCGCTGTTGCGGATCGGCAGATTCCGGCACGGCCAGCGCAGCCAGTACCACGGCCGCCAGGCTAAACGGCACCACCGAGACAAAAATACTGCGCCAGCCCCAGTAGTGGATCAGCACCCCGCCCAGCGTCGGGCCAATCGCCATTGACAGCCCGTTGCATGCTGCCCAGATCCCCAGCACGCGGCCCCGTGCGGTCGGGTCTGGCCAGATCACCCGGATCAATGCCAGCGAGGCCGGAATCAACAGCGCCGCGCCCAGGCCGGCCAGTGCGCGCCCGGCGATCAGTACGTTGACATTGGGCGCAACCGTACACAGCACAGAGGCCACAGAGAAAAGCGCAGCGCCAATGATGAAGATGCGACGCCGGCCGGTCAGATCCGCCAGCAAGCCGCCGGTGAGCAACAGCGCGGCGTACACCAGGTTGTAGCTATCAACCACCCATTGCAACTGGCTGGTGCCCACCGATAATGCGTTGCCAATGGCACGCGCGCCCAGATTGACGATGGCGGTATCGACCTGCGCCACCAGCACTGCAAGGCATAGCGCCACGATGGTGAGATAGTGCGCCGGCACGCGGGTCTGGCGCGTGACGGGCGGGATGGAAAGATCACTCATGCTGGTTTGTCCAGGTAGGCCAGGAGAGTTCAGTCTATGGCCCTGACTGGTAGCATGCTTCGATGCAGACCGAAATGTCGCGGCGGGGTGCAATCGCATCTAACGGCCAACAAAAAGACCCGCCAGGGCGGGTCTTGTGTCGGTCTTGCCAGCGGGCCTAGACGCCGCGCGCCAGCCAGGGCGGCGGCAAACCGGCTTTGGCCCAATGCGCCTCCAGCCGCTCCCATACCACTTCACGTTCCGCCTCACTCATCATGACCCATTGCGAGACCTCGATAAACGTGCGGCCGCAGCCACGGCAGACGTCATCGCCCATACCGGTGGAACACACGGCAATGCAGGGGGTAGCGGGGCGGGCAGGTTTGTTCATGATGGGGCAGGCAGGCAAAAAATCCGGGACTGACTATCGACGCAGCAAGGGCAATGTGTCAAGGCGCAGCCGCCTGGCGTGATTCATGAAGCCGTCATCAAACCGACGCGTAGTTGTCATTTGATCTATGCAATATGCGCCAAACCAACGGCTGGGACTTCGACATGGCGGATCACGCGCTGAAATTCCGCAGTATCTGGATCTCCGACATCCACCTTGGCACCGCTGGCTGCCAAGCCGATTATCTCCTCGATTTTCTCAAGAATACCGAATCCGAATACCTCTACCTGGTGGGCGATATCGTCGATGGCTGGGCAATGAAGCGTTCCTGGTACTGGCAACAAAGCCACAACGATGTGATCCAGAAAGTGCTGCGCAAAGCGCGCAAGGGCACCCATGTGATCTACATCCCCGGCAACCACGACGAGGCGGCGCGCCAGTTTCTGGGGCTGATGTTTGGCGACATCCGTATTGAGGATGAAGTCATTCACCAAACCGCAGATGGCCGCAAATTGCTGGTGCTGCATGGTGACCGATTTGATGGCGTGGTCCAGTGCGCCAAGTGGCTGGCGATTGTCGGTGACCGCCTCTACGGCATCACGCTGCGTCTTAATTACTGGTTTAACCGGCTGCGCGCCCGCATGGGCCTGGGTTACTGGTCCTTGTCGCAATACCTCAAGCACAAGGTCAAAACGGCGGTGAATTTTGTTAGCAGCTTTGAAAACGCAGTCGCACAAGAAGCACGCGAACGCGGGCTGGATGGCGTGGTCTGCGGCCATATCCACAAAGCCGAGATGCGTGAGATTGAAGGCATTTTGTACTGTAACGATGGTGATTGGGTGGAAAGCCTGACCGCGCTGGTGGAGCTGCCCACGGGCGAGCTGCGCATCGTGACCTGGCAAAAATACTTTGAAGAACAATCTGCCCAGATCGCGGCGCTGGCCATGCCGGCGTCCGATACCATGGGTCTGCAAGGGGCTGCCGCATGAAAATCCTGATCGTGACCGATGCCTGGGAACCCCAAGTCAACGGTGTTGTTCGTACACTCAAGCAAACCCGCGCTGAACTGATCAAGATGGGCCATACGGTCGAGCTGATCACGCCGCAGCAGTTCCGCACCTTTCCGTGCCCGACGTATCCGGAAATCCGCCTGTCCTGGCGGCCGGGCAAGAAAATCGCCCAGTTCATCGATACCTTCAAGCCGGATGCGATCCATATCGCCACCGAAGGCCCGCTGGGGATGGCGACGCGCCGTTACTGCATCAAGCACAAGCTGCCGTTCACCACGGCCTATCACTCGCGTTTCCCGGAATACGTGCAACTGCGCTTTGGCATTCCGCTGTCCTGGACTTATGGTTTTCTTGCCCGTTTTCACAACGCCGCAGAAGCCATCATGGTGCCGACCCGCGTGGTGGTCGAGGATCTGGAAGCCCGTGGTTTCAAGAATGTGGTGATGTGGTCACGCGGTGTCGACCTGGACATCTTCAAGCCGGGTGCGCGTGAACGCCTGCAAACCCGCCATCCCATCTTTGTGTACGTGGGGCGCGTGGCGGTAGAAAAGAATGTGGAAGCCTTCCTGCAACTGGATTTGCCCGGTTCACGCTGGGTATGTGGGGATGGCCCGGCGGCCGCCACGCTCAAGGCCAAATATGGCGAAGCCCAGGGCGTGCACTGGCTGGGTGTACTCAACCAGACTGAACTGGCCGAGGTCTACAACGCCGCAGACGCCTTTGTGTTCCCGTCCCGTACCGATACCTTTGGTCTGGTACTGCTGGAAGCCATGGCTTGTGGTTGCCCGGTCGCTGCTTACCCGGTAACCGGCCCGATCGACGTGATTGGCACTGATGGTCCGGGCGCATTGAACGACGATCTGGGCAAGGCATGTCTGGACGCGCTGCGGGTGGATCGTGACGCCGTGCGCAAACATGCAGAGAAGTTCTCCTGGGCTGCGGCCAGCCGCCAGTTCCTGACCCACCTGCATCCGTTTACTGCCCACGCCCAGCAAGAAGTCGCGCTGGTGGTAGAAGGCGCCGGCCAGTAACCTTGCCGCAAGACCGCCGCCTGGACATCAGCTTGAAATGTCCGGGCGGCCCCCTCACCTCAATCGGGTTACTCATCAACCGGTTGAGTCTGCATGTTCGGATTTCTGCGTCAGCGCCGCCGCGCCAGTTTTCTGGCGGCCAACCCCATCGACGATACGCAGTGGCAAACGGCGATCAATCTGCCCTTGTTCATTGGTCTTTCTGCGGAAGAACGGCAGCGCCTGCGTGAGCATGCAGCCTGGTTTTTGCACACCAAAACCCTGACGCCCTTGCACGGACTGGAGCTGGACGCCCAGGCGCGGGTGATCCTTGCGGCCCAGGCCGTCTTGCCCATCATGAATCTGGATTTTGACGCCTATGACGACTGGTCAGAGGTGGTGCTGTATCCGGGCCAGTTCTTGACGCGCGACCGCTATACCGACCACATCGGCGTGGTGCATGAGGTCGAACAGCATCTGGCGGGGCAGGCGCGGCCGGAAGGCCCGGTGTTGTTCTCCTGGCTGGATGTCTCGCAATCGCCCTGGCTGGATGGCTGGAATGTGGTGATCCACGAACTGGCACACAAACTCGATATGCGTAACGGCGATGCCAATGGTCGCCCACCGCTGCATGCCGGGATGGATGCGGCTGTGTGGAAAAGCGTATTTTCAGAGGCTTATGATCATTTGACCCGGCTTGCCAACCACGAACTGTACAGCCCCATCGATCTGTACGCGGCCGAATCCCCGGCGGAGTGTTTTGCGGTCTTCAGCGAGTATTTCTTTGAAACACCGCACGCCCTGGTCACCCACTACCCGCGTGTCTACGAACAACTCAAACTGTTCTACCGACAAGACCCACTTCAGCGTTTGCCGCTGGTACGCTACCGCCCGGCCTTCGAACCGGTAGAATTCGGCCCGGTGGTGTTACCAACAGCGGTACCAGGAGGCTGGGCATGAGTATTGGCGTGATCGCGCCGGTGGGGAGTATGGGTGCGGCGCTGGCCGCGCAGTTTGATTTACCCTTGCTGGAGAGCGCACCGGCGACAGGCCATTATCTGGTCTGGGACCGGGAACGCCTGGCGCTGGCCGAAGCCGGCGAAAAAGCGCGGGTTGAGGTAGACCTGCTGGAAGGGGCCCAGGCTCACCGGCGCAAGTTTGGTGGTGGTCGGGGGCAACCGGTCGCTAAAGCCGTGGGCCTGAAAGCCGGTAACACGCCCACCGTGCTGGACGCCACGGCGGGTCTGGGCCGGGATGCCTTTGTGCTGGCAACACTGGGCTGCACAGTCGATATGCTGGAGCGCAATCCGGTGGCCTGTGCCTTGCTGGCCGACGGTATGCGGCGCGGGACGGAGGATGCGGCTATCGCGCAGATCGTCGCCCGCATGCGCCTGCAGCAACAAGATGCCCGCAACTGGCTGCCCGAGCACGGCCAGCCGGCCAGTTACGACGTGGTTTATCTTGACCCGATGTTCCCGGAGCCGGACAAACGCGCGCGCGCCAAAAAAGACATGCACGCGTTCCAGACCTTGATTGGCGGGGATGCCGACGCTGATGTGTTACTGGCACCAGCCCGGCGTATCGCCCGCCAGCGCGTGGTGGTCAAACGCCCACGCACCGCGCCGTGGCTGGCAGGCGTAAAACCGGACTTCTGCTTTGATGGCGAAAGTACGCGCTTTGACGCGTACTTGCCGATGCTGTGACTCAGACCTCGTTCCCGTCTTCAATCAGCCGCTTGTAGCGATACAGTGTGGCGATGGAGACATCCATATACTTGGCAATATCACGGGTATTCAGGCCATTGCGCAGACGCTCGGCAATCTGGCGCATGGCATCTGCATCCAGCTTGGGCCGGCGACCACGGCGCTTGCTGAGCTGGCGCGTGTTGCCCGGGCGCTCTACCCGCAATTGATGAATCAGCAGTTCCAGCAAACGTTGCTGACCTTCCGGCGTATTGGATTGCAACTGCGGCGAGCCGATTTCCAGGGTGGCGCCGCGCCGGTCAATCTGCTCCAGCAAAGACAGAAACTGGAAAGCGCTGAAACCGGCCTGTTTGAGGGAATCAATCACCAGCACGTCGTGCCCCACCATGCTGGTCAGGGCCATGGAAAGCTGCCGCCGCGTGTGTGTGCCCTGATCTACAAAGACCGCCTGGCAATGCAAGCGCTGCATCATGTGCCGGCGTTGTTGGTCCACATCCATATTGCTGTCGTATAACAGGTACCCGATTCTCACTTGTTCGCTCCAGTTCTGGTCAACCGGCGCGCTCAGTATCACGCCGCATGTAGTCGCTAAAGTTATCGACTGGGCGAATTACGCTCCATGAGATTGATCTTATTTTCGCATAAGGCAATCACCACATAATTGCAAATTCGTGACAGGTCTGACCATCTGGCAGGGCAACACGCATGTTGCCTTGCAGCGTGCCCGGGTGCGTCTGCGTATAATTCAGCCAATGTTTGCGTGCGCTGGCGCACGCCGGTTCTGGCAAGGAATACGAATGGCGCGTTACGTGATCGGGGATGTACAAGGCTGTTTTGAAGAATTGACCTTGTTGCTGGGCAGGCTGGATTTTGATGCAACGCGGGATCGCTTGTGGCTGGTGGGTGATCTGGTGAATCGTGGTCCTCAGTCACTGGAGGTGCTGCGCTGGGTGATGGGGCAGGGGGGCGCGGTGCAAACCGTGCTGGGTAATCATGATCTGCATCTGCTGGCCGTGGCGGCGGGCATTGCCAAGCGCAAGGCAGGCGATACGCTCGATGCCATTCTGGACCATCCGCAATGCGCTGCCTTTTGCGAGTGGCTGCGTTTTCAGCCCCTGATCATTGATCTGGATGATTTCTTGCTGGTGCATGCCGGCATCTGGCCTGGCTGGAACAAGGACAAAGCGCTGGAAGCGGCGGCGGCGGTGGAAGCCACGTTGCGTGGCGAACAGTGGCGTGTGTTTTTGCAAGACATGTACGGCAGCCAGCCCGCGCACTGGAGCGAAGCCAGAAACAAAACCGAACGCTTGCGTTTTACGATCAATGCCTGCACCCGCATGCGTTTTGTAGACGAACACTTGAACCTGCAACTCAAGTTCAAGGGTGAACTGGAGCAAGCACCACCGGGGTTGCAGCCCTGGTTTGCCGCGCCGGGCCGTAAACGCACGCCACGCGTGCTGTGCGGGCACTGGTCTGCGCTGGGATTGCGGATGCAGGATGAAGTCTGGGCCACGGACACGGGGTGTATCTGGGGTGGTCAGTTAACTGCGGTGAATCTGGATACTGCGCAGGTGATCCAGCAGCCTGCCTTGCAAAGCTATCAGGCCGTCACGGTGGAATAAACCTGATGAGGCTGGATGCAGCAAAAAGGCCGGCCCTGAGAAGGGCCGGCCTTTTTGTCGCGTGTCGATGAGATACGGGGATCAGATGGCGATTTGTCGCGGCGCCAGGGGTTCATCCAGATCGGTCGGCACGCTCTGGACATCCGGCTGGCTGGCCGGGGCAAACAGGGCCTCGCACGGGCCGTCCCCATCATTCAGGGCGCGATGGGCGGCAACGATGCGGGCTTCTACAAACTGGGTGAGGTGACGGCGGTCTGCGTGGTCCGCCGGGAACGGCGCAAGGAAGTTGACCTCGGCATGCAAGCCACGAGCACCCAGCACCTGCCAGAGCGAGCTGACAATGGACATATCGTCGACATACGCCGGCACCGGGTTGTAGTTGCCGTCTGCATCGGTGTAGCGCAGATACACCGGCTGGATCGTGGCACGGCTATCGAGCGCGGCCTGCATCAGCGAAGAACGAAACGGCAGAATGCGCGAGCCATCCGAGGTCGTGCCTTCCGGGAACACCGCGACACAATGTTCAGACTGCAGTGCTTCGATCATCACGTTGTTCACGCGATGTGCGTCACGCTTTTTCTCGCGCTCGATAAACAGCGTGCCGGTGTGGCAGCACAACCGCCCAATCAGCGGCCACTCACGGATTTCCGATTTGGCGACAAAGCGCGACACGGTCACCGCGTTGAGCATGAAAATATCCAGCCAGGAAATGTGGTTGGATAACAACAGATGATTGGGTGGGTAGAGTCCGGGCGCAATGCCTTGCACGCGCACGGTAATCCCCAGGATTTTTGCCAGTCTGGATGACCACCAGTGGGTGTAGTCAATCCGCTCGGCCTGGCTCATATGCGGAAAGCGTAGGGCGCCCACGTACAGTGCACGCGTCAGGTGCAAGGCAAAGCGGGATAGACGACAGATACGCAGCGCGGTACGGGTAAGCGGCATGGCAGTCGATACAGCGGGACACGTTTCTGTTCTACCTCAGTATTCTGAGGAAAAAACGCACCCCAACTGTTTCAATTTTGATCAAAGACAAATCAGTTTAGCTGCTTGTGTCGGGTGTCGAAATGGTCATATTACAGACTGTCTCGCCCAGACGACTAAACTGCGCTCAACGCATGAAATGGCGGGCGTAACGGTTGTCTACCTGATGCATGGACAACAACAAAAAGAGGTCTGCCGTGTTGAAGTCCGGATCCCAGGCTGGCGTGCCGCACAGTTGCGCACCCGCGCGCAAATAGCCTTTGATCAGCGGTGGAATTTCGACATCCAGTTTCTGATTCAGCGCAGCCAGCGGCAGCGGACAACGCGGGAACACACGCCACTCAACCGGCCCCATCGCCGTTTCCGCCAGCTTGTTGTAGATGCTGGCGGCCGTGTGGCCCCCATCAGCCAGCGATACACTGGCACAGCCCACCAGATAGCGGTAATTGCGTTCGCGCATATAGCTGGCCAGACCACTCCACAGCAGGGTGATGGTGGCGCCAGTACGGTAGTCCGGGTGTACGCAGGAGCGGCCGATCTCGACGATTTGTGAGCGGATATGCGCCAGGCGGGTCAGATCGAATTCGGTATCAGAATAATAGCTGCCCAGTTTCTGGGCTTGATGCGGCGGCAGGATACGATAAGTGCCAACGACTTCGCCCGTATCTTCGTCCTGGACGAGCAGGTGATCGCAATAAGCGTCAAACAGATCCTGATCCAGGCCAGCTTCGCGGGCGTGGATGCGGGCGCCCATTTCTTCAGCAAATACGCGGTAACGCAGGGCCTGGGCAGCACGGATGGCGTCTTCATGTTGAGCCAGGCTGACGGTCAGACGACGCTTCTTGGTAGCCGGTGCGGTATTGTGGGTCTGGAGCATCATTTCCCTCCTGTGGGTATGGAGAGAAATTAAGCGGAACGCGTGACCATGCAATGACGGTTTATTGAAGAAACCGTGACGCCACGATGGCCAAATTATGACAGGTGCGGCGGGACGGATTCGTCGAACGGGTCGTTTTCGACTGGCACGCGATAACTTTCGGACGCCCAGCCACCCAGGTCAATCAGGCGGCAGCGCTCGCTGCAGAAGGGACGGAACGGATTTTCGGCCGAATATTCGCTCTGCTTTTTGCAGGATGGGCAGGTGACCTGGCGGGGTTTACTTTGTGTCATGGGTGTTTCGGTCTTTTCGCAACCAGGTTGCGTCTTGATGCATCTGTTGTTACAGATTGCAGTAGCTCAGGGCAAATTCAATATCCGCTTCCACCACTTTGGTGCGATCCCCGGAGGTAGAAGGCTGGATAAAGCGCACATTGATGGCGTAGCGGTTGGCCGAGAGTTCAGGCACTACCGGCAGATCAGACGGCAAGGTGACGCGCAGCATCTGGATGGTCTTGCCGCCCGACATTTGCTGGAACGAGCCCTGGCGCGCCGTAAAGTGCGACACCTTGGCCGAATCGCGCAACAGGCGCAGTACGATCTGGATGCCATGGCGGATTGGCATCAGTGGCCCAAGCCAGCGTTCCAGATCGGCTTTACGCCGCTCTGGCGCTTGCTGGCGCCAGTAGTGATAGGAGGGCAGGTCAAACTCACAGGCACCGCCAGGAATGGCCAGACGCTGCTTGATGGCCATTAGCCACTCGTTTTCCCGCAGGTATTGCCCCACCTTGCCGGTCATTTGCAACAACTGGCCATGTGTTTCTTCGATATCCGACAGCACACGCTCCAGCGCTTCTTCTGAAATATGCGGGTTGTGGCGTAAAGCCGACAACGACTGCCGTTGACGCTCCAGTTCCTGCAGCAGATCGGATTTCAGATCGGCCCGACTGGCGACTTCCATAATCTCGAATAACCCGACCAGCGCAATGTGATGGTCAAGCGGATGCTCCCGCGCTGCTAGCGTGGTGGTCCGGTCGTAGATGTCTTCCAGACGCAGCAGGGTGCGAATCCGCTCGTTAATGGGAAATTCGTAGCTAATCACAGTGTGCCGGGCAGGTAGGGGAGGCAAAGATGATCAATTTTGCAGCAAGCCAGGACGTTTGAAAACCCGTCGTCCCGTTTGCGAGTGCCAATTTCACATGAATCGCGCCTGATTGAGCGTTATTGCTGCTAACAATAGGCGAAAAAATGGGCCTATGCCGGATTGTCTGCTTCAGTCTGCACTGAAACGGGCATGCCATTGCCTGACCTGAGTGGTCAGCGCCTCAAGGCTGCCGCTGTTATCGATGACGGCGTCGGCGCGGGCCAGCCTTTGATCTCGTGTGAACTGCGCTGACAGCAAGCGATCAATGGCCTGTTCATCAAGCCCCCGCTCTGCCAACCGGGTGCGCTGCTGTTCCAGCGGGCAATCCACCACCAGCGTACTTTCTACCAGTTTCAGAAAATTCCCAGTCTCAAACAGTAAAGGCACGACCAGTAGCGCGTAATCGTGCTGCTTGCCCAGCCCGTCCAATGCCGTTTGGGCAGCGGCCAGAATTCGCGGATGAAAAATTGCCTCCAGCCGCGCGCGCGAGTTGGCATCGGCAAAGACCAGTTCACGCATGCGGCGGCGATCCATCGTGCCGTCAGCGGCGATGAATTGCTCGCCAAATGCATGGCGCACGTCATCAAGGGCGGCAGACGGTGGTCTGGATAAGGCGTGAGCAATGTCGTCGGTATCGATCACGCCCGCGCCCATGTCGGCAAACAGCCGTGCCGCAGTGGATTTACCACTGCCTGCGCCACCCGTGAGGCCGATAACCCGCATGATCAAATACCCCGCTTAGCCAGCAAGGCCGCCAAATAAGAGTGCTTGCAAATGATTGCCCCAGATCAGCATCGCCCAACCCGCCACGGCCAGGTAGGGTCCAAAGGGCATGGGCTTGCCAAAGCCGCGCTTGGCCGCCACAACCATCACGATGCCCAGTACCGCACCGGCAACCGAAGACAGCAAGACGATGACGGGCAGGCTTTGCCAGCCAAACCAGGCGCCCAGAGCGGCCAGTAGTTTGAAATCGCCATAGCCCATGCCTTCTTTGCCGGTGGCCAGTTTGAACAGCCAGAACACGGTCCACAGCACCAGATAGCCTGCCGCAGCCCCAACGACAGCAGAGGTCAGGCTGGTAAACCCGTCGCTGATATTGAACAGCAACCCGGCCCACATGAGTGGCAGGGTGATGCTGTCGGGCAGTAGATAAGTGTCGGCATCGATAAAGAACAGTGCAATCAGCGCCCAGGTGATCAGAATACCCGCCGCCGCATGGGCGCCAAAACCCAGATGCATGCCGGTCAAGGCAGTCAGTATGCCGGTGAGTAACTCTACAGCGGGGTAACGCACACTGATCGGCGTGCGACAGCGACGGCATTTACCCCCTAGCACCAGCCAGCTCACCACCGGAATGTTTTCCAGCGCGGTGATCTGGTGGCCACAAGAGGGGCAGGCCGAACGCGGTACCACCAGATTGTAGCGACTCGCTGGTGGCGGCAGCGGTGCATCCGGGGGCAAATCGATGACCGCGCACTCCTGGCGAAACTGAGCCTCGATCATTCTGGGCAGGCGGTGAATCACCACATTCAGAAAACTGCCCACCAGCAGCCCGAGAATTAAACAAAACCCGCCGAACAACAGCGGGTTTTGGGAAAACAACGTTGCATACATCTGCATTAGCCGACCGCCTGACCCATCTTGAAAATTGGCAGATACATGGCGACGACAAGACCGCCAATCAAAGTACCCAGCACCACCATGATGACCGGTTCCATCAGGCTGGACAGTGCTTCCACCGCGTTGTCGACTTCTTCTTCGTAGTAATCGGCCACTTTGCCCAGCATCGAATCCAGGGCGCCTGACTCTTCACCAATGGCGGTCATCTGCAACACCATGTTGGGGAAGACGTTGGTGTTTTGCATGGCCGAGGTCAAACTGGTCCCGGTGGCTACTTCCGTCTGGATTTTGCGGGTCGCTTGCCGGTAAATGTAGTTACCGGATGCACCGCCCACAGACTCCAGAGACTCCACCAGCGGTACGCCTGCGGCAAACATGGTCGACAGTGTCCGGCTCCAGCGAGCCAGTACCGAGTTACGCATGATTTCGCCGAGAATCGGCAGCTTGAGCGTCCAGCGGTCAATAGCGATCTGTACGACTTCGGAGCGGCGCCACAAACGCATGAAGCTCCAGAAACCACCGAAAATCACCCCAAAGATCAGCCACCAGTAATGCACAAAGTAATCGGAAATCGCCATCACGACCAGGGTCGGGCCAGGCAGATCGGCACCGAAACTGGAGAACAAGTCCTTGAATGCCGGGATCACGAAAATCATGATCACAGCGGTAATGACGAAGGCGGCCACAATCACCGCCGTCGGGTAGAACATGGCGGATTTGATCTTCTTTTTGACCGACAGCATCTTTTCCTTGTAGGTCGCCAGACGCGCCAGCAGCGTGTCCAGAATACCGGCCTGCTCACCCGCTTGCAGCAGGTTACAGTACAAGGCATCAAAATACTTGGGGTGCTTGCGGAAAGCCTGCGTCATCGACGAACCGGACTCGATTTCGGCCTTGATATCCAGCAAGAGTTTGGTCACTGACGGGTTGCTATGCCCCTTGGCCACAATATCAAACGACAACAGCAGCGGCACGCCCGACTTGAGCATGGTCGAGAGCTGCCGGGTGAACATGGTGATATCTTCATCCGTAATACGCTTGCCGCGGCTGACGCGCTGGCGCTTGACGCGGATGACGTTGATGCCCTGGCGGCGCAGGTGAGTTTTGATCACCGCATCGCCGCTGGCCCGGGATTCTCCCTTGATGATCTTGCCGTTGCGATCCTTGCCTTCCCAGCTGTAGGTATATTCTTTGACCTTGAGCTGTTGTTGTCTGGCCGGCCGTGCCGTGGTTGTCGCCATATGCTGGTCCTTGTGTGACACGCTCTGGCGTGTCCGGTGGCTGCGATTATTCGTTGGTGATCGCCATGATTTCTTCAAGCGAGGTCACGCCTTGCTTGACCTTCAGCAGACCGGATCTGCGCAGGTCACGCACGCCTTCCTGGCGTGCCTGGTCCGCGATATCGATCGCCGTACCATTTTTCATAATGATACGGTTCATTTCATCCGAGATCGGCATGACCTGATAAATGCCCACGCGGCCCTTATAGCCGGTACCTTTACATGTGTCACAACCAACAGGTTTGTAGGGAGTCCAGCTGCCGTCCAGGTCGGATTCCTTGAAGCCGGCATCCAGCAAAGCCTCGTGCGGGATGTCCACCGGCTGCTTGCAGGCCGCGCATAAACGACGGCCCAGACGCTGCGCCGTGATCATGATGACGGAGGAGGCGACGTTAAATGGCGCCACGCCCATGTTCAGCAGCCGGGTCAAGGTGGTCGGCGCATCGTTGGTGTGCAGGGTGGAGAACACCATGTGACCGGTCTGCGCCGCCTTGATGGCAATATCCGCAGTTTCCAGGTCACGGATTTCACCGACCATGATCACGTCAGGATCTTGCCGCAGGAAGGCCTTGAGGGCCACCGCAAAGGTCAGACCAGCCTTTTCGTTCACGTTGACCTGGTTGACCCCCGGCAAGTTGATTTCAGCCGGATCTTCCGCGGTCGAGATATTGGTGCCCGGTACGTTCAACAAGTTCAGGCAGGTATAGAGCGACACCGTCTTGCCCGAGCCGGTCGGCCCGGTGACCAGCACCATGCCGTAAGGCCGGTTGATGGCATTAAGCAAGTGTTCCTTCTGGTCCGCGTCATACCCGAGTGCATCAATCCCCAGCGTCGCGGACGTCGGGTCAAGAATACGGATACAAATCTTTTCGCCGTGCAGGGTCGGCAAGGTGGATACCCGGAAATCAATGGCGCGGGTGCGGGAGAGCACCAGCTTCATCCGGCCATCTTGTGGCACGCGTTTTTCCGAGATATCGAGTTTGGAAATCACCTTGATCCGCGAGGCAATCTTTTCCTTGATGGCCAGCGGAGGTTGCGCCACTTCACGCAAAATCCCGTCTTGCCGATAGCGGATACGGTAGAACTTTTCGTAGGGCTCAAAGTGGATGTCGGATGCTTCTGCCTTGATCGCATCCAGCAAGATTTTCTGGATGTATTTGACGACCGGTGCATCATCGACCTCAATGGTCGCGACGTCCTGCTGGGGCTGTTCATCGTCGCCCCCTTGCAGTTCCAGATCGGCATCATTGACCTGCAAGTCTTTCAGACTGGAGCCAGAAGCCTCAATCAGCTTGGCTTGCAGCACCAGCAGCTTGCCGTCTTCCACCACAATGGGTTCGATCTGCTGGCCGGTCTGAAAGCGGACCTCTTCCAGTGCCTGCAGATTGGTGATGTCCGAAATGCCGATAAACAGCCGTGTGCCCCGCTTGAACAGCGGCACAATCCGCTGTGCGCTCATCAGCTTGGGGTCGAGCACACCCTGCGGGATATAGGTGTCGTCGATCTGATCCAGGTCCAGCAGGGGGTAGCCGAACGCCTGTGAGCTGAATTCAGCTACTTCTTTGCCGGTCATTTTCCGGCTCTGGATCAACTGTTCGATAAACGAGGTTTTGCCATCACCGGCATTGCCATGAATGGCTTCGATATCGGCTTCAGCCAGTCGCCCGTGCTGAACCAGCAAACGCGCCAGGCCGGAAATGGGGGCAGTAGTGGTAGACATGATCGCCGTATTCAATTCGTGCAGGTTAATTGACCAACACCAAAACAATGGATTGCGGTATTGCCAATCCGCTTTACCGGCCCTGTTCGTCAGCCTGCAGACAGATATTGTGCCTCGACGAGTTCAATTGCGCCGAAATTGCAGGTTTGGGCGGGTATTAACCAGTCTAGCAAAGACAATAGCGTATTGTGCGCATTCTGGGCCTTTCGGCAAGTCACCGAAACGCGGCGCTAAACGGTGTCGCGCTTTCGGCACAAATATGCGTACGGGTGGGCAGTATTGCCCGGATTGCCACCGCAATCAATGCGTCGTGGCGAGCGGATACAAACGAATCACTTTGATACTTCGATCCTGGGTTTGCACAATTTCCAGTCGTTCTCCGGCAATGGCAAGACACGTGCCGGCGTCGGGAATATCCTGAAAATATTCCAGCACGAGCCCATTGAGCGTCTTGGGGCCATCCAGCGGGAAATTGCGTTTGAGTTTGCGATTGAGTTCACGCAGGCTCATGGAGCCATCGAGCAAATAACTGCCATCGGATTGTTTTTCCAGGCGCGATCCGGCCGATGGGGCATTGGTAGTGAATTCGCCAATAATCTGCTCAAGAATATCTTCCAGCGTAACCAGGCCCCGCAATTCACCGTATTCATCCACCACCAGGCCGATCCGGCGACGGTTTTCCTGGAAATTCTGTAATTGCGTGAACAGGGGTGTGCCGGAAGGAATGAAGTAGGGTGGCCGGATCAGCGTGCGCAATGTCTCCCCGGTCAATTCATCCTCACCCAGCGAGAGCGCCTTGCGGGTGTGCAAAATCCCGACCATGTTGTCGGCATTGCCCTCATACACCGGCAAGCGGGTGTGATGGCAGGTATACAACTGGCGGGCGAGGACTTCTTGCGGGGCATGCAGGTCCAGCGCCTCAATTTGATGGCGTGGCGTCATCACGTCATCCACGGTGATGTTGGTCAGTTCAAACAGATTGACCAGAATCGTGTGATGCTTTTTCTCCATGAACCGGCCGGATTCCAGCACCAGCATGCGTAATTCTTCCGGGCGCAGGCTGGCGTGGTCATGCTTTTTGCCTTGTAAATGCAAGAGGCGCAGCAGGCCATGCACAAACAGATTGATGAACCAGACCGCCGGATAAAAGACCCGCAGCAACAATGTCAGCGGATAGCTGGCCAGCAAGGCAGAGCGATCCGGGTGGGTGGCGGCAATGACCTTGGGCGTCGCCTCGGAAAATACCAGAATGGCAAACGCCACCGTCAACGTAGCCAGTCCCAGTGCCACATGGTCATCCCCGAACAGCCGGGTGGTGATGAGGGTGGCCAGTGTCGCCGTGGCGGTATTGATCAGGGTGTTGCCCAGCAAGATCACGCCCAGCAGGCGATCCGTGTGATCCAGTAGTTTGAGCGTGAGCAGCGCGCCGCGATTGCCCTGCTGGGCCAGCGCTTTCAGTCGGAAACGATTCACCGCCATCATGGCGGTTTCTGAGGCAGAGAAAAAAGCAGAACTAAACAGGCAGAGGATCAGCGCTGCGATCAACTCGCCTATGGGGATGTCGTCCAAAGCGGCATTCCGGAATGGTAATGGGACGGATTATAGCAGTGCTGCCCCTGGCTATTGAAAGCAGGGAGGACGCGTATCACGCTTGCTGCTCCGGGCAACGCCGCCAGTCCTGGTTTTGCACGGCATGCTACGGCGGCTGAGAAGGGCGATCTGGCAAGGCGCCGCAACGCAGCCAGCCCTGATTTTGTACAGCAATGCTACGGCGGCTGAGAAGGGCGATCTGGCAAGGCGCCGCAACGCAGCCAGCCCTGATTTTGTACAGCAATGCTTCGGCGGTTGAGAGAGGCGATCGGGCAAGGCGCGGCTACGCAGACAGTACGTACAAGTACGGCAAGTGGCCGCAACGCAGCCAGCCTGGTTTTGTACAGCAATGCTTCGGCGGTTGAGAGGGGCGATCTGGCAAGGCGCGGCCACGCAGACAGTACGTTATAAGTACGGCAAGTGGCCGCAACGCAGCCAGCCCGGTTTTGTACAGCAATGCTTCGGCGGTTGAGAGAGGCGATCTGGCAAGGCGCGGCCACGCAGACAGTACGTACAAGTACGGCAAGTGGCCGCAACGCAGCCAGAGCGCCGCTCTCAGCCGCGTACCATGCTAGCCGAGGCCTGGGCGGTGCAGGATGACATCCAGCACAAACCGGCTGCCGATATAACCCAGAATCAGCAAAAAGAAGCCCGTCGTTGTCCACAGTGTGGCCACACGCCCACGCCAGCCCCGCAAGCGGCGGCCCAGCAGCAGCAAGCCGTACACCAACCAGGCTGCCACGGAGAGCACAATCTTGTGATTGAACTCCAGCGCCCGGCCAAAAATTTCTTCGCTAAAGGTAATGCCGGTGACCAGGGCCACGGTCAGTAGCAAAAAGCCGGTGCTGATGCAGGCAAACAACAGGCGTTCCAGTGCCAGCAAGGGTGGAAGTTTTTGAACCAGCAGATTGGCAGAGGCGTGATGCAGGCGGCGGTCTGCCAGGCGCATCAGAATGGCAACGCCGGTGGCGTTGGTAAACAGGCCATAGGCCAGCATGGCCGCCAGAAAATGCAGGCGCGAGACGCCGTTCTGGGTATAGGTCAGCACATGGCCAGGCGGCAGAACGAGGCTTAACCCCAGCAGAACCACCGTCAACCCTATGACCGGCGGTTGCAGACCTTCCAGCGGAAAAGCAAGGTGGCCCAGCAGGTAGGTAATCAGGGCCAGCCAGGCAATCATCGAAAGCGCTTCTGCGGCACCAAAATGAAGTGGCGGTTCAGCCAGTGCAGGCCAGAGCGCCAGCCCGTGTATGGCCAAGGCCAGCAGCAGAATAGCGTTCTCTGCGCCGGTGTGAATAACCCCGCGTCCAGCCAGACGGGTGCGGCAAAAATGCCACCCCAAAGTCAGATAAATGAACAAGGCGATGAACGCGAGCCAGGACACGGGTATCAAATCAGTTAGAATTGCGGAATCGTTTAGTCTAACAGAGCCCGCTTGTCCGTCGAGCAGGGTCGGGAATTATTTATGCTGGATAACCTTTCCAACCGTCTCTCCGGCGTCGTCAAGACGCTGCGCGGTCAGGCGCGCCTGACTGAAGACAACATCCAGGACGCTCTGCGCGAAGTACGCATGGCGTTGCTGGAGGCCGATGTGGCCTTGCCCGTGGTCAAGCAGTTCATTGCAGACGTCAAAACACGTTCGCTCGGCCAGGATGTCATTGGCAGCCTGACACCGGGTCAGGCGTTTATCGGCGTGGTCTATGAAGAACTGACCCGCCTGATGGGCGCGCAAAATGATGCCCTGAACCTGGCGGCGGTACCGCCCGCAGTCGTGTTGATGGCAGGTTTGCAGGGGGCGGGCAAGACGACCACGTCCGGCAAGCTGGCCAAGCGCCTGAAAGAGACCCAGAAGAAAAAAGTGCTGCTGGTGTCTACGGACGTTTATCGCCCGGCGGCGATTGAACAGCTCAAGACCCTGGCTGCCCAGATTGAAGTGGAATGGTTTCCGTCGGATGTCTCGCAAAAGCCGGCAGATATCGCTAGTGCCGCGCTCGACTACGCCAAAAAGCATTTCCACGATGTACTGATCGTCGATACGGCGGGTCGCCTTGCCATTGATGAAGCCATGATGGCGGAAATCAAGGAACTGCACGCCAGTATCAATCCGGTTGAAACCTTGTTTGTGGTCGACGCCATGCAAGGGCAGGATGCGGTGAATGTGGCGCGTGCGTTTAATGAAACGCTGCCGCTGACCGGGGTGATTCTGACCAAACTGGATGGTGACTCGCGTGGCGGTGCGGCGCTGTCGGTGCGGCAAGTAACCGGCAAACCGATCAAGTTCATCGGTGTGGGCGAAAAACTCAATGGTCTGGAGCCATTCCATCCAGACCGGATGGCCAGCCGTGTGCTGGGCATGGGTGACGTGCTGTCGCTGATCGAAGACGTGCAAAAGAGCGTCGATGAAGCCGAAGCCCTCCAGATGATGAAGAAGGTCAAATCCGGCAAGGGTTTTGACCTGGAAGACTTCAAGGCCCAGATCGGCCAGATGAAAAAGATGGGCGGCATGGGCGCTTTGCTGGACAAGTTGCCCGGCCAGGTCAGCCAGATGGCCAATAATCAGGTCACCGACAAATCCGTGGCGCGCATTGAAGGCATTATCAATTCGATGACCCCGCTGGAGCGCCGCAAGCCGGAGCTGATCAAAGCCAGCCGCAAGCGCCGCATTGCTACCGGTGCTGGCGTGTCGGTGCAGGAAGTCAATCGTCTGCTCAAGCAGTTTGAAGAGACGCAGAAGATGATGAAGCAGTTCAGCAAGGGCGGCATGATGAAGCTCATGCGTGGCATGAAGGGCATGCTGCCGGGGATGTAAACGGCAAAAAATTTTAAGCGGACGATCGGCGCCAGGTGGCGCCGATCGGTGCTTGAAGTGGTGGTAAAGGGTTCTTCCTGGCGCAAGTTCAGCTTTAAAGGCTTGTATTGACTTGTGCTTTTCACATACAATCGCTGGTTTCGCGTAAACCGATTTCAAACTGGGTATCAATCATGGTTGTGATTCGTCTGTCCCGCGGCGGCGCCAAAGACCGTCCGTTCTACAATGTTGTTGTTACTGATTCGCGCAATCGCCGCGATGGCCGCTTCATCGAGCGCGTGGGTTTCTACGACCCGTCCGCCGGTGAAGGCCAGGAACCGACCCGTTTCGCGCTTGACCGCGTGAACTACTGGGTTGGCGTTGGCGCGCAAGTCAGCGACACCGTGGCTCGCCTGCTCAAGGGCTACAAGCCGGCTGCTGCCTAAGCAGTTGACTGTGACCAGCAATAAACCGACTGCCCCGCAAGTCACGCCCACAGCGGTACCGGACGATCTGGTATCCATGGGTTACATCAGCGGGGCTTTTGGTATTCGTGGCGGTGTCAATATCGTCGCGGATACCGAGTCCCCGGATAGCCTGCTCGACTACAAAACGTGGTGGATCGGGCGTGATGGCAACTGGCGTGCTTACAAAGTGGCAGAAGCCTCGGTGCAGCCCAAAAAGCTGTCCGTGCGCTTTGTCGGCGTTGATGACCGCGATCAGGCATTTGCCCTTAAAGGCTGCCAGGTAGCGGTTCCGCGCAGCGAGATGCCACAAGCTGGTGAAGACGAGTATTACTGGGCTGACCTTGAGGGTCTGTCTATCGTCAACACGGAAGGCCAGAGCCTGGGTGTGGTTGAAAAGTTGTTCGAGACCGGAGCCAACGATGTGATCGTGGCGCGTGACGGTGACACCGAACGCCTTGTGCCCTTTGTCGGGCATGTGGTGCTGAAGGTTGATCTGGCAGCCCGCGTCATTACGGTGGACTGGGGTCTTGACTACTGAGGGCACGCCACAGGTCAACAGCGCGCATATGCATTTCGATGCCATCACGCTGTTTCCTGACATGTTCGAAGCCATTACGCGCTTTGGGATTACCCAGCGCGCGGTGGAGCAGGGCATTATTGATTTCGTCGGCTGGAACCCCCGGGATTTCACGCATGACAATTACCGCCGTGTCGACGATCGCCCCTATGGCGGCGGTCCTGGCATGGTGATGCTGCCGCAACCGCTGGAAGACGCCATTGATGCGGCCCGACAGCGCCAGGCGCAATTGGGCATTACGCCCAAAGTGGTTTATCTGTCGCCCCAAGGCGCACCACTCACGCATGAGCGAGTGCTGCAACTGGCGGCAGAACCCGGCCTGATCCTGTTGTGCGGCCGTTATGAAGGTGTCGACGAGCGCGTTTTGCAGCGCCAGGTTGACCTGGAAATATCGGTTGGCGACTACGTGCTCTCTGGCGGCGAATTGCCTGCCATGGTGCTGATGGATGCAGTAGCAAGACACTTGCCTGGTGTGCTGAATACCGCCGCCAGTGCAGTGGAAGATTCATTCGTGGACGGGTTGCTGGATTGCCCGCATTACACCCGTCCCGAAGAATACCGCGGTATGGCGGTGCCGGAAGTGCTGCTTTCGGGTAATCATGCCAATATACGTCGCTGGCGTTTGAAGCAATCGTTGGGCCGCACCTGGTTGCGTCGTCCTGATCTGTTGCAACAGCGTCCGCTTTCAAAAGAGGAAACTCGTCTTCTGGCCGATTTCAAGGCGGAGTATGCGGCACAAGCCGGCTCCCTCCAGTCCGGAGAAGAAGGAACAAGTTTCGTACAGGAGTAAGGTCATGAACCTGATTCAAAAGCTCGAACAAGAAGAAATCGCCCGTCTGGGTAAAACCATTCCTGAATTTGCACCGGGCGATACCGTTATCGTTCAAGTGAAGGTAAAGGAAGGTAACCGTGAACGTCTGCAGGCGTTTGAAGGTGTTGTGATCGCCAAGCGTAACCGCGGCCTGAACAGCGCGTTCATCGTGCGCAAGATCTCCGCCGGTACCGGTGTTGAGCGTTCCTTCCAGACCTATTCCCCGCTGGTTGCTTCCGTTGAAGTGAAGCGTCGCGGTGATGTACGTCGTGCCAAGCTGTATTACCTCCGCGATCGTTCGGGCAAGTCCGCACGTATCAAGGAAAAGCTGCCTGCACGCAAGATCAAGGAAACCGCTGCACAATAAGTTGTGGCGATTTTCTGAAAACGCGAAGCCTGAGGGCTTCGCGTTTTTTTTCGTCCGCGGTTTGCCGCAAGCAGGTAGCATGATGTTTTGCCCCGTCTCCTACGGCCATGTCTGAATCCCCGCGTTCTTTCAACGATGACTTCACCGAATACCACTACGACGCCGTGATTGACAGCCCAGTGGGGCGGCTGGGATTGATAGCGCGGGATGAGGCCCTCAGCCGGATAGACTTCGCGCTCCCGCAGACCCCGCTGCAGGCACCGCAATCCCCGTTGTTGCTTGAGGCCGCCCGGCAACTTGGGCAGTGGTTTGCTGATCCGCACTTTGCTTTTGACCTGCCCCTTAAACTGACTGGCTCGCCGCATGAGCGGGCCGTGTGGGAGCAGATCGCGCAAATTCCCTGTGGCCAGACGCGTACCTACGCCGAGATTGCCACGGCGATTGGCTCTGTCGCCCGCGCGGTGGGTGGCGCTTGTGGTCAAAACCCGCTACCCCTGGTGATTCCTTGCCACCGCGTGGTCGCAGCCAACGGCGTGGGTGGTTTCAATGCGCACCGTGGCGGGGTGGATTGGGTTCCGATCAAGCGCCGCTTGTTGCTGAAAGAAACCCCTGACCTGTTTTCCGATTTCTGAGCGCGCATGGCATTAACGGCAAATGAGCAGCAGCAAGGCTGGATTGATCAGTTCATCGACCACATCTGGCTGGCTGACGGTCTGGCGCAAAACACGGCAGAGAGTTATCGCCGGGACCTCGTCATCTGGGCAGTCTGGTTGCAGGGTGAAGAGAAGGACATGCGCCAGGCCCAGCGTGCTGACGTGCAGGCTTTCCTTGCAGCGCAAGCCCGGGATAGCAAGGCTGCAACGATGGCTCGGCGTATGGCCAGCCTGCGCAAGTTCTACCAGTACTGGATCAACAACGGCCAGATTGCCCATGACCCGACCCTGACGCTCAATACCCCCAAGCGCGTGCGGCCGCTTCCCAAAGAGCTATCTGAAGCGCAGGTCGAAGCCTTGCTGGATGCGCCGGACACCGACACGGATGCTGGCTTGCGGGACCGTGCGATGCTGGAGGTCATGTACGCTACCGGTTTGCGCGTATCTGAACTGATTGGACTCGATAGCTCGGTGCTGCATCTGAATGAAGGGTATCTGCAGGTGGTGGGGGGCAAAGGGGGCAAGCAGCGGCTGGTGCCCCTGGGTGAAGAAGCGCGTCACTGGCTCCAGCAATACCTGGCCCGGTCGCGGCCCCTGCTGACGGCAGGCAAGAGCGTGGCGCTGATCTTTGTGAACCAGCGCGGAGACCCGCTCACCCGTCAAGGCGCCTGGTTCATCATCAAGGGTTACGCCAGTCAGGCAGGCATTGATGCATCACGGTTGTCGCCGCACGTTTTGCGTCACGCCTTTGCCACACATCTGTTGAATCATGGTGCTGATCTCAGAATGGTGCAGGTCTTGCTGGGGCACGCCGATATTGCCACCACCCAGATTTACACCCACGTCGCGACCGCCCGTTTACAGGCGTTGCACGCCAAAAATCACCCGCGCGGCTGAAAGGTGAATTTTCGGTAATTTGTGCCAGGCTGAGATATCACTTTTTTCTCATGCAGCCATTTCAACCGGAGATTTACATGGATTTGAACGCCGATTCTGTCGTCCACTACAAAGATGTCCTGATCGGGATACTCACCGCGTTCGGCGTCAAAATCATCGGCGCGATCCTTTTCTGGGTGGTTGGGCGCTGGTTGATCAGTTTTGCCGTGCGCATGGTGGAACGATCGCTGGAAAAACAGAAGCTGGATCCCACCGTGCTGCGTTACGTCGGCTCGATCATTACCGTCACGCTCAACGTGCTGCTGGTCATTGGTATTCTGGGGTATTTCGGGGTTCAGACCACAACCTTTGCGGCGTTGATTGCTGCGGCAGGTGTCGCCATTGGCCTGGCTTGGTCCGGTTTGCTGGCCAACTTTGCTGCAGGTGCATTCATCATTGTGCTGCGCCCGTTCAAGGTAGGTGATTTTGTGACGGTGGCTGGCATTACGGGTTCAATCAAGGAGATTGGCCTGTTTGTCACCGCCGTGAATACCCCGGACAACGTGCTCACGCTGATCGGGAATAACAAGATTTTTAGTGATGTCATCCAGAACTACACCGTGAACGAATTCCGCCGGGTTGATCTGAAAGCCCAACTGGCAGGTTCGACCGATCATGCTGCCGCCATTGCCTTGTTGAAGCAGAAAATCAGCGCGATTCCCAATGTGATTGCAGAACCGGCAGTAGATGTGGAAATCCTGGAGTTCAACCTGGTCGGCCCGGTGCTGGCCGTTCGTCCGTACTGCCATAACGACAATTACTGGCAGGTTTATTTTGATACCAACAAGACGATCCGCGAGAGCTTTGGCGAGGCCGGTTTTGCCGCGCCCATGCCGGCGCAGGCCGTGATCGTGCAGCAACAAGCCTGACTGACCGCCGTGAGGCGGTGATTCAGGTGGTACGGGCTGAGCCCGTACGGGGGAGTTTGCAGGGGCGGCATCAAAAAGAAAAAGACAGCGATGAACCATGCCAGGCGAGGGGCAGGGCATCGTTTTTTCTGTTCCGGTAACGAGTCATTCACCGGCGCGATGCTTCGCGCCTAGTGACCGCACCTGCAAATGCACAATGTGGCTGTCTTCCTCGCGCAGATGTGAAGGATGAACATGGCCAGTACAGAAGAAAACACCGGCAAGGGGCAAGCCGGAATCCATGAAGGATTATCGTCTACCCTGGATGACCTGCGTGCGCAGATCGAGCAATACCTGGAAAAAGGGTTAGACCCGGTCGGGCATGAACGCCTCCTGCACCGGATCGGCCAGTTGCATGACACCGGTGCAGGCTGGGTGGCGACTGGTGTGCGCTCGGCTGCCCAGTCGCTGGAGCGGCTGTACCACGAATACCAGAGCAGCCCGCCAGAAGCGCAGGGTGCAGCCCAACTCCGTCAGGGTGTGGATCATCTGGCACAGGCCATTGCTCATTTTCTGGCTTCCGGGCTGGAACATCTGACTGGCGCTATCCCCGGTGTCGCGCAACCGCCCGAGAACGTGGTGGTGATCAGTACGGATATGGTTTCGGCCGAGCTACTGGAAATTGAGTTGGCACTGCAATTGCCTGGCGCCCATGTCACGGTGCAAGCTGGATTGCCTGACCAATCGGTGGACCTGCTGTTTCTGGATCTGGACGATCAGGCCGCGCCGTTCGTAGCGCTGTCAGACTTTTTGCCCAACGGTGCTCGGGCACCGGCGCGGCTGGTTTGTTTGTCCAGCCACACCGATATCGCCACGCGACTTGTGGCGGCGCGGTTTAATGCCCAGGCATTTGTGCATAAGCCGATCCACCCGGGCGAACTGGCCGAACTGATTGCCCGACTGGAAGAAGAGCGCAAACACGCGGCCTATCGCATTCTTATTGTCGATGACGAACCCGATATCGCAGAGTACTACGCCGAAATCCTCCGTGAGGCCGGTATGGCGGTCGCGCTCGCCAACGGTCCGGTACAGATGTTTGAGAAGATTGCGCAGCTTAATCCGGAATTGATTGTGCTCGATCTGTACATGCTGGGCTGGAGCGGCCTGGAAATCGCCAGTGTGTTGCGTCAGCAGCCGGCCTATATGGGGGTGCCGATCGTCTTCCTGTCTTCTGAGCATGCTCAATCCAAACGGCTGGAGGCCATGCAGCGCGGGGCGGATGACTTTCTGGTCAAGCCGATCGAGCCCGATTATCTGGTCGCAGCCATCCGCACCCGCGCCTCCCGTTTTCGCCTGCTGCGCGAACAACATACGCGGGATGCGCTGACGGGCGTGCTGGGGCGGCAAGCCATTTTGCAATTGCTGGATATTGAAGCCGTCCGCTGCAAGCGCAATCAGCAACCACTCGCCGTGGTGATGCTGGATATCGACCGCATGCAACAGATCAACCAGGCCTTGGGGCACCAAAGCGGTGACCAGTTATTGCGCGCTTTGTGTGCCTTGTTGCGGCAGCGCCTGCGGGTGAGTGACGGTATCGGGCGCATCAAAGGTGGTTTGTTCTTGCTGGTACTGCCCGATATTGAACAGAGCGACGCGCTGGGGTTGATTGAGTCATTGCGTTTGCGCTTTGGCCAAACGGTGTTGCCCGGTCACCGGCTGGTGCAGCCGCCCGGATTCAGCGCGGGAGTGACCATCAAGCGGGTCTCCGAGACGATCCCGGCGTTGCTGGAACGCGCAGAGAACGCTCTGCATCAAGCTAAAACCGCAGGCGGCAACCGGGTCTATAGCCATTTTGAATGAGTGGTGGCTGCGGCAAAACAAAAGCCCCGCCGGTTTCCCGGTCGGGGCTTTTTCTTGTCAGCCTGCCTGAGCGATCAAGCCGGAACGGCTTGTTCGTCTTCTGCGAGCTTGAGTACCACCTTGTCGTCCTCATCCAGATCGATCGTCACCTCGCCGCCGTGCGCCAGTTTGCCGAACAAGAGTTCGTCAGCCAACGCCTTGCGGATGGTGTCCTGGATCAGGCGCGCCATCGGGCGTGCACCCATCAGCGGATCAAAGCCTTTCTCTGCCAGCATGTCTTTCAGTGCCGGCGTGAAGTGCGCTTCCACCTTCTTCTCTTGCAGTTGCAGTTCCAGTTGCATCAAGAACTTGTCCACCACCTGCAGGATGATCTCGTGGCTCAGCGGCGCAAACGAGATAGTCGCGTCCAGCCGGTTACGGAACTCCGGTGTAAACAGGCGCTTGATCTCCACCATTTCATCGCCGGTTTCTTTCTTGGCGGTGAAACCCATGATGGTCTTGTTCATGGCCTCAGCACCGGCATTGGTGGTCATGATCACGATCACGTTGCGGAAATCCGCCTTACGCCCGTTGTTATCGGTCAGCGTGCCGTGGTCCATCACCTGCAGCAGCACGTTGAAGATATCCGGGTGCGCCTTCTCGATTTCATCCAGCAACAGCACGGAGTAGGGGTGCTTGGTGACTTGCTCGGTCAGCAGACCGCCTTGCTCAAAACCCACATATCCCGGCGGTGCGCCGATCAAACGACTGACCGCATGACGTTCCATGTATTCGGACATATCAAAGCGGATCAGCTCGACACCCAGCGTATAAGCCAGTTGGCGTGCTACTTCGGTTTTGCCCACCCCGGTCGGGCCGGAGAACAAAAAGGCACCGATCGGTTTTTGCGGATTACCAAGACCGGCACGCGACATCTTGATTGCTGCGGACAGCGCATCAATGGCCGGATCTTGCCCGAACACCACACTCTTCAAGTCACGATCCAGCGTCTTCAAGGTGCTCTTGTCGTCGTTGGACACGCTCTTGGGCGGAATACGCGCAATCTTGGCCACGATTTCTTCGATCTCGGGCTTGCCAATGGTCTTCTTCTGCTTGGACTTGGGCAGAATCTTCTGCGCCGCGCCGGCTTCGTCAATGACGTCGATGGCTTTGTCCGGCAGATGACGATCGTTGATGTACTTGGCCGCCAGCTCTGCCGCAGCAGACAAGGCCGTGGCCGTGTACTTCACGGTGTGGTGTTTCTCGAACTTGTCTTTCAGGCCCTTGAGAATCTCGATGGTCTGCTCGACAGTCGGCTCCACCACGTCGATCTTCTGGAAGCGACGCGACAGCGCGTTGTCTTTTTCGAAGATACCGCGGTATTCCGTGTACGTGGTCGCACCAATGCACTTGAGCGTGCCGTTGGACAGCGCCGGCTTCAACAGATTGGACGCATCCAGCGTACCGCCCGAGGCCGCACCCGCACCGACCAGCGTGTGGATCTCGTCAATGAACAGAATGGCGTTACGTTCTTCGGTCAGTTGCTTGATCACCGCCTTGAGGCGTTGCTCAAAGTCGCCGCGATACTTGGTGCCAGCCAGCAACGCGCCCATGTCGAGTGCATAGACAGTAGCGTCCGCCAGAATATCCGGCACTTCGCCTTCCACAATCCGGCGAGCCAGACCTTCGGCAATGGCGGTCTTGCCCACACCGGCCTCGCCCACCAGCAACGGGTTGTTCTTGCGGCGACGGCACAGAATCTGCACCACGCGTTCCAGTTCGGAATCCCGGCCAATCAAAGGGTCGATCTTGCCGGCCAGCGCTTGCTGGTTCAGGTTCTGGGTAAAGTTCTCCAGCGCACCGCCAGGGCTGACCTCGGCGTCATGTTCTTCAGAGCCTTGATCCGAACGCGGCGGTTGCGATGCGTTCGGCGTGCTCTTGGTAATACCGTGGCTGATGAAATTGACCACATCCAGCCGCGTTACCCCTTGCTGATGCAGGAAATAAACGGCGTGACTGTCCTTCTCGCCAAAAATGGCGACAAGCACATTGGCACCGGTCACTTCTTTCTTGCCGGAAGACTGCACGTGCAAAATCGCACGCTGGATCACGCGTTGAAAACCAATGGTCGGCTGGGTTTCAACTTCACCCGTCCCGGAGACCACCGGCGTGTGTTCGGTGACAAAGTCCGACAACTGATGGCGCAACTCGTCCATGTTGGCGCCGCACGCACGCAGTACTTCTGCGGCGGAAGGGTTGTCGAGCAAGGCGAGCAGGAGGTGTTCCACGGTGATGTACTCGTGGCGCTTTTGTCTCGCCTCCATGAAAGCCATGTGCAGGCTGACTTCTAGTTCCTGGGCGATCATTCGTTTACCTCCATGATGCATTGGAGCGGGTGCTGATGTTGGCGGGCGTGCTCGGTAACCTGCGCCACTTTTGTGGCGGCGATGTCCTTGGGGAACACGCCGCAAATGCCTCGTCCTTCTGTATGGACTTTGAGCATAACCAGGGTTGCCTGTTCACGGTCCATCGTAAAAAAAGTTTGCAGAACGGCAACCACGAATTCCATAGGGGTGAAATCGTCGTTTAAAAGTACGACGCGGAACATGGAGGGAGGCCCGGCCCGGATCTCTTTCTCTACTAATTCCCGCTCTATTTGATGCTGTTGCGTCATAACTATCCAACCGTGTTTCATTTCTCATTTTGGCCCGGAACAGGGCTTTTTCAAGCGTTTCCTGGAAACAACAGTTTGCATCTTCCAGCTTTGGCTTGCTTGACCTCGCAAGTAAATATCGCGTAAAACGAATGCGCGTTTGATGGACAAGTTTCATGCTGTGCCGGTCTAACCCGCTGTACAGGTCTTGACTTCAAACCTCTGGTAATGCGTTAACTGTTAATCTTGGAGAAAGACCTAATATGGCAACCGGTACCGTCAAGTGGTTCAATGATTCCAAAGGCTTTGGCTTTATTACCCCGGACGAAGGCGGCGAGGACATCTTCGCTCACTTCTCCGCGATCAACATGCCAGGTTTCAAGACCCTGAAAGAAGGCCAGCGTGTTTCGTTTGAAGTTGCTCAAGGCCCGAAGGGCAAGCAAGCTGCAAACATCCAGACCGCCTGATCAGCTTCTTGCCTGATCATGAAACCCCGCCTCAGCGCGGGGTTTTCTGTTTTTCGGCCCTCACAAACTGTCTTCGTTCTGCCGTTCCACCTTGATACTGTAAATGGAGCGGGGGCGGAAAAATACAATAGCCTGCCGAATGTGTTCCCACGCCACACCTTTTTGGCGGGCATGAAAAAGCCCCACCAGGGTGGGGCTTTTGTGTGGCATGCTTGACCGAATCAGCGCTTACATGCGCTCGACGATCGCCTTGCCAAAGGCGGAGCAACTGACTTCCTGCGCGCCATCCATCAGGCGGGCAAAGTCGTAAGTCACGATCTTGTCCTTGATGGTCTTTTCCATGGCGCTGATGATCAGATCAGCGGCTTCCTTCCAGCCCATATGGCGCAGCATCATCTCTGCCGACAACAGCAGGGAACCCGGGTTGACCTTGTCCTGGCCGGCGTACTTCGGCGCCGTGCCGTGAGTGGCTTCAAAGCAAGCCACGTTGTCAGACAGGTTGGCACCCGGGGCAATACCGATACCGCCCACTTCTGCAGCCAGTGCGTCAGAAATGTAATCGCCGTTCAGGTTCAGCGTGGCGATCACATCGTATTCAGCCGGGCGCAGCAGGATCTGTTGCAGGAAGGCGTCAGCGATCACGTCTTTGATCACGATGCCGTTCGGCAGTTGTACCCACGGGCCGCCGTCGATCTCGACGCCACCGAACTCGCTCTTGGCCAGCTCATAACCCCAGGTACGGAACATGCCTTCCGTGAACTTCATGATGTTGCCCTTGTGGACAAGCGTCACGGATTTGCGGTTATTGTCGATGGCGTACTGGATGGCCTTGCGGACCAGACGCTCGGTGCCTTCCTTGCTGACCGGCTTGATGCCGATGCTGGACGATTCCGGGAAACGGATCTTCTTCACGCCCATTTCGGTCTGCAAGAACTCGATCACCTTGCGGGCGCCTTCAGACTGTGCATCCCACTCGATACCGGCGTAGATGTCTTCGGTGTTTTCACGGAAGATCACCATGTCGATCAGTTGCGGTTGCTTGACCGGGGAAGGCACGCCTTCAAAATAACGTACCGGGCGCAGGCACACGTACAGATCCAGTTGCTGGCGCAGGGCCACGTTCAGCGAGCGGATACCGCCGCCAACCGGCGTTGCCAGCGGGCCCTTGATGGACACCACGTACTCTTTGAGCGCTTCCAGCGTTTCCTGTGGCAGGTAAGTGTCGTTGCCGTAGATGCCGGCGGCCTTCTCACCACAGTAGATTTCCATCCAGTGGATCTTGCGGCTGCCGCCGTAGCTCTTGGCCACAGCTGCATCAACCACGTCTTTCATCACGGGGGTGATATCGGCGCCGATGCCATCACCTTCGATGAACGGGATAATGGGATTATCCGGCGTGGCGAGATTTGCAACGATCTTCGCGCCTTCTTTCGGTACTTGAATGTGGCTCATTAGGTACTTCCCATGCTTAAGATCAGGAAAACGCCGTGGCGTGGCTAACAAAAAGCGGCTGCCCGGTGATTTGGCGTGACGCGCGGTACAACCGGCTTGTGTTAGCCACTCTTGGTGGCGTGGGCAAGCTGCGATTATCGCGTGAACGGGGGCGAAAGCCAAGCGCAGCGGCATGTTTGCGCTGTACATCGCCGCAGAAGGTTAGAATGGCAGCATGAACAAACTGATTCTCTTTAACAAACCTTACGGCGTGATTTGCCAGTTCTCGGCCAGCCCGCCGCATGAATGTCTGGCTGATTACATTCCCGTCAAAGAGGTGTATGCCGCAGGCCGGCTGGATACCGACTCGGAAGGATTGTTGTTGCTTACCAATAATGGTGCATTGCAACACAAGATTGCCAATCCCAAACATAAATTACCCAAAATCTACTGGGTACAAGTTGAGGGTGAACCGGACGCCGCCGCACTGGCGCCACTGAAAAAGGGCGTGGACCTGGGCGATTTTATAACCCGGCCTGCCGGCGTGCGCCGCATACCAGAGCCCGCCGGCCTGTGGCCGCGCGTGCCGCCGATTCGCGAGCGCAAAAGCATCCCCACCAGCTGGCTGGAAATCACGATCAGCGAAGGTAAAAACCGTCAGGTACGACGCATGACCGCCAAAGTGGGTTTCCCGACTTTACGGCTGATTCGATATGCAATTGGCGAATACACCATTGCTGATCTGTTGCCCGGCCAATACCGTGAATTGCCGTTGGCAGGCAAATAAAACAAAGTTGTTTGTTGCGTTTTGCCGTAATTGATTCTGAAATAATTACCCGTAATCAGGATCGGCCGGCGCAATCGCGTTATATCCAGTTATATCCATATTCTTTCTGCCTTTGTGGCGCTAATTGCGGCGCAATGCATTGGCCAGATTGGTGCAGATAAGCGCAATCCGCCAATGGCAATATGGATATATCACGCCAGATTGTTTGCCGGCTAAAAAAACCGCTGGTTTTGTCATGCGCGGGTGCGCGGCCTGCAAGCAGAAAAGGGCCCCGCTGACGGGACAGCGCCGTTCGGGTAAAATCTCTTTTTGATTTCAGTGGTTTGCATGATGTTCAAGCCCAATGCCACCGTGGCCGCCGTGATCGAACGCGACGGCCGCTTTTTGTTTGTGCAGGAACGCATCCTGGGCGAACTCAAGCTCAATCAGCCGGCAGGTCACCTGGAGCAGCACGAGTCCATCGTTGCCGCTGCCGTGCGTGAAACGCTGGAAGAAACCGCGCACCACTTTGCGCCGCAATGGCTGACCGGCATCTACCAGTGGACCCCGCCCGAGCGCCCGCATCTGACCTATCTGCGCTTTGCCTTCACCGGAGACATCACCGGTTTTGAGGCAGATCGCCCGCTGGATGCGCCGATTGTACAAACCGTGTGGTTGACTCGGGACGAACTGGCCTCACGTAGTGATGAGCATCGCAGTCCGCTGGTGCTGGCCTGCGTGGATGATTATCTTGCCGGCCGGCGCTATCCGCTGGACATCCTGCAAGACTTTGACCGGAAGTAAACATGAAAGACAAGATTGTGGTGGGCCTGTCTGGCGGCGTGGATTCGTCCGTTACGGCGCACCTGTTACAGCAGCAAGGGTATGACGTTGTCGGCGTGTTCATGCAGAACTGGGAAGACGACAACAACGACGAGTATTGCTCGATCAAGGAAGACAGCATGGATGCCATCTCGGTGGCTGACCTGCTGAACATCGACATTGAACTCGTCAACTTTGCCAAAGAATACAAAGACCGCGTGTTCAGTTATTTCCTGGCGGAGTACTCGGCTGGCCGTACGCCCAACCCGGATATCCTGTGTAACAGCGAAATCAAATTCAAGTGTTTCCTGGATTACGCCATCAAGCTTGGCGGCGTGAAGATGGCGACTGGCCACTACGCCGCGAACCGCGTGCGTCCGGATGGCCGCACGGAGCTGATCCGGGCGGCGGACCAAAGCAAGGACCAGACCTACTTTCTGTACCGTTTGAGCCAGGAACAGGTCAGCCAGGCGGTGTTTCCGCTGGGCCAGCTGCAAAAGACCGAAGTGCGCGCCATCGCAGAACAGATCGCTCTGCCCAACGCCAGAAAAAAAGACAGCACCGGCATCTGCTTTATTGGCGAGCGCCCATTCCGCGAGTTCCTCAACCGTTATCTGCCCAAAGTGCCAGGCCTCATGGTCACGCCGGAAGGCCGCAAGGTGGGCGAACATATGGGCCTGATGTACTACACCATCGGTCAGCGTCAGGGCCTGGGCATCGGTGGGGAAGGCTTGCCCTGGTTTGTGGCAGGCAAAGATATGGAAAAGAACGAGTTGATCGTGGTGCAAGGGCATGATCACCCGCTCTTGCTCAAAAACGACCTGGTTGCGCTGGATTGCTCGTGGATTCTGGGCGAAACCCCTGCGCCGGGCCGCTATACCGCCAAGACGCGTTATCGCCAGCAAGATGCTGCGTGTACGCTGGCCGTGATTGATGGCGGCGTAAAGCTGACATTTGATGAGCCGCAATGGGCCATGACGCCTGGCCAGTCGATGGTGCTGTATGACGGCGACGTGTGTATGGGCGGCGGGATTATCCAGTAACGCCGCTCCGGCACCGTGCAGCAAAACAAAAGGCCACCGCGAAGGTGGCCTTTTTCATGACAGACAGATTGACTTACTTGCTGCCCGCGGCAGGTTTGCTGGCCGGTGCCTTGACGGCCGGTGTGCCGCCGGTGGCATCAGACACCGCATGCTGCACTTGTTCCCAAGGCAGCGGTACATCAACACCATTGAGGATGAACTTGCCGTTTTCCAGTGAAGCCGTGGCCGCCACGGTGTCACCATCCACGCGGATCAGTTTCTGATCGGCCATGCGATCAAGCTGGCCTTCCACAAACTGGCCGGCGAGGTAATCCAGATCCGCCTGCGACACGCCATTGTCGGCATTGCCAAACATATTGCGCGCCTGCCAGGTCACCACCGTCGAGATCACCTTGCGCGGCACATTGAAGTCCGCCTTGGCAACGAGCTTGCGCATGAACACCACCGGCTGATCCAGGTCTTCCGGCTTGAAGCCGTGCAGACCTACTTCACCCGACAGATGAATGCTGCTATCTGGCAGTTTGATATCCAGATGGCGGATCGCCAGATGCGGATCATGCGTTAGCAGCGGCATGCCCTGGGTCTTGGCCAGTTTGACCAGTTCAGTGGTCAATTGGTCGCGGCTCAGTTGCTGCTTTTGCAAACGGTTGAATTCATCACCCAGGCGGGCCAGCGTCGGGCCGTGCAGGTGATTGGCTTCTGCCAGCAGTTCAGCCGGGCCATAAGGCTGATCATTGAGTGTGAGCTTGTCGAGGCGGAACAGCGCGCTACCATCCACCAACTCGCCGTTCTCGGACAGCTTGCCGTCGTAGGAGACGTTCTGCAGCGCCACCTTGAAGGGCGCATCACCCGGCATGTCCAGATTGAAGCTATCAATCTTTGCCGTCGACTCGCCAATCATCAGACCGGTCTTGCCACGGACATGGTCGACCGTGAAGGTCAGGCCATTCAGGCTGAAGTTGCCCTTGCCCTTGGCTTCACCCGACAGCCCTGGGGCCTCGGCATTGAGTTTGACCCGATTGAAATCGCCGCCGTAATCCAGCGTGGCGTTCAGCCCTTGCCACTTGGCCTTGACGCCAGAAATGGCCTCTTCGTAATCAAAAGCCGGCACCTTGATGGTGATGACGCCATCGTCATTGAAGCTGATGCGGTTTTCGATGTTGATGGGCTTTTGCGTGCCAAAAAACCGGGTCAGGAATTTCTGGGTTTCCGGCGCAAACTCAAACTCGGTGGTGACCACGGCCTTGTACGGGTGCGGATTGCCACGCGTGAACAGGAGCGGCAGCGGACCGTGCTGGATATTCTGCGTATACGTCACTTCAAACGTCGGCAGCGGCTCGCCTTCCTTTTCCAGGAAAAAGCGATACATCTGCGGATTGATCTGCAACGTGGTCTTTTCAGTGGATGAGAACCAGCCGCGGTGATACTCGCGGTTTTTCACGATGAAATAGGGCAGGTTGGAGAGCCACTGGTTCTGCTTGTCGAGCGTGTCTTGCACAGAGCGACCAGCCTTCCATGAGCCGCCCACGTAAGCGACGCCCAGCAGCACAACGGTCAGCGTGCTGGCAACCAGTACTTTGCGTTTCACCGGGTAAATCTCCCCTTGTTGCGATCAGTGCCGGCGGCTCATCGGCCGCCAGCTATGCGAGTATTACCGCGTCTGTAGCTCAGATGCGGTTGGCCAGCGCCACTGCGGTACCCAGGTAGGTCCACGGGGTCAGCGCTTTGAGCCGGGTTTTTTCAGATTCCGGAATAGCCAGACCATCGATAAAGACGGCCAGCGCTTCCTTGGTAATGCCACTCTTGCCGCGGGTCAGTTCCTTGAGTTGCTCGTACGGGTTAGGCACCCCGTAGCGGCGCATCACGGTCTGGATCGGCTCAGCCAGCACTTCCCAGTTATCGTTCAGATCGTCCAGCATGGCTTGACGATCAGCCAGCAACTTGTTCAGACCCTTCAAGCAAGAAACATAACCCAGTTGAGCGTAACCGACACCCACGCCCATATTACGCAGTACGGTAGAGTCAGTCAGGTCACGTTGCCAGCGCGAAATCGGCAATTTTTGCGACAGGTGCGTCAACATGGCATTGGCCAGGCCGAGGTTACCTTCCGCGTTTTCGAAGTCAATCGGGTTGACCTTATGCGGCATGGTCGAGCTACCCACTTCGTTCTTGTTCACGCGCTGCTTGAAGAAGCCCAGCGAGATATAACCCCAGATGTCCCGGTTCAGGTCGATCAGGATGGTATTGACGCGGGCCACCGAATCAAACAGTTCGCTCATGTAGTCATGCGGTTCAATCTGGATGGTGTACGGATTGAACGTCAGACCGAGACTTTCGACGAAGCTGCGGCAGAATTGTTCCCAGTCGATGTCCGGATAGGCCGACAGGTGCGCATTGTAGTTGCCCACGGCACCATTGATCTTGCCCAGGACCTCGATCTTCTCCAGACGGGCCAGCTGGCGCTCCAGACGGTAAGCCACGTTGGCCATTTCTTTACCCATGGTGGTCGGCGTGGCCGGTTGACCATGGGTACGGCTCATCATGGCCGCGTCGGCCAGTTCATGCGCCAGGTCTTTGAGCTTGGCGACGATTTCGCGAATCTTGGGCAGGGTGACGGCATCGCGCGCGGACTTGAGCATCAGCCCGTGCGAGAGGTTGTTGATGTCTTCAGACGTGCAGGCAAAGTGAATGAACTCGCTGGCGGCAGACACTTCATGGTTGCCGGACAGACGTTCTTTCAGCCAGTACTCCACGGCCTTCACGTCATGGTTGGTGGTGCGTTCAATGGTTTTGACTTCCAGCGCGTGCTCTGGCGAGAACTGCGCTACCACCTGATCCAGTTCTGCAATCGTCGCGGCGGAAAAGGGGGCAATCTCTGCAAGAGCAGCATCGGCGGCCAGCGCTTTCAGCCACGCAATCTCTACCGTGACACGGTGTTTGATCAGCGCGTACTCGCTGAAATACGGACGCAAGTCGGCCAGTTGCTTTTCGTAACGGCCGTCGAGAGGGGAAAGCGCGGTCAGTGCAGAGAGATCCATATCGGTGAGGGCTAGCCAAGCAGTTGAATCGAAGCGCGAAATTTTAACACACCCGCGCGACAAGCTCCTGGCTGCTTACAGGTGGCAGTTTTTGGTGGATGTAAAAAGTTGCGCGGGGTGAGCGCGCCTGCCAAAAGCATACGGTTTGTTGCTGTTGCTGTTGCTGTTGCTGTTGTTGTTTTTGACTTTCCTCCCCCATCAAAGCCAAGCGCCGAAGGAGTGGAGGGAGACCCCAGGCTCCCGACCGACTGAGGGAAGCCCGGAGGGCCGCCAGGTTGGGGTCGCCTTTCTTTGGTTCCTTTCTTTGGCGAAGCAAAGAAAGGAACGTGCTCCCGCCACCGCGGGTATCAAATGTGTTTAAAACTCGCGCCGTCAGGCGCTAACAGCTGTTCAAGGTTTTGCGCCGGAGCCCAAGCATGCATCGCAGCTGGATTCCGGCTCAAGGCCGGAATGACGAGTCAATGGAATGGATAAGTACGGCAGTCCTTGCCACAACCGTTGCAGCTGGGTTCCCGCCTCCGCGGGAATGACGAGTTAGTGGGACAGGAATCGCATCCTTCCCCTTGCAAATATTGCTGCTGGATTCCGGCGCAAGGGGGCCGCCGAGGACCGGAATGACGACTGCAATTCTGGCAATCGGCCAAATCTCCTACCGTAAAGCAGCCCGACTGTTGCGCCTGTTGTGCTCAACTGACCAGTATGGGTGACACGCGCCCCGCCAGCGGTTAAAAATGGCAATACAAGAAAAGCCCGACGCTGTACTCACAAAAATCGTGGATGGATGAGCCTATGGAAAAAATCACCAACATTTCGCCAGACTGGCAAAAATGGATACTGGATAACCTGGCGCGAGGCTGTACTGCGCAGTCGTTGATTGATGTGATGGTCGAGAAAAATTTCGACCCCATGTTCGCCAGCGCAATCGTGTTTCATTTCTCCACCGCGCACAAAGGCAGCGGCGGCCCCGTGGCGGTAGCGCAACTGGCTGCCCAGCCGGCGGCCAACAGCATCAAGGATAAAGTTCAGACCAACAGCAATACCTACAGCTACGAAGCACCGCGCTTCAAGCCAGGCAACTTTATCCATACCCACGACCGTGTCGTCCAGGTAATGGGCCGGGTGGAGAAGCCTTACATTGCTGTGCTTGATAATGTCCTTAGCCATGAAGAATGTGATGAGCTGATCCGGCTCTCGCAGGCCCGGCTCAAGCGCTCCACCATCGTGGACCCCACGACAGGCAAGGACGCGGTGATTGAAGAGCGCACCAGTTTTGGCACCTTCTTTCATGTGAACGAGAACGAATTCATTGCCCGCCTGGATAGGCGCATTGCCGAAGTGATGAACTGGCCGGTGGAAAACGGTGAGGGTCTGCAAATCCTCAATTACAAAGTGGGTGGCGAGTACAAACCGCACTTTGATTACTTCCCGGAGCATGACCCGGGTAGCAAGGTGCATCTGAACAACGGCGGTCAGCGCGTTTCTACGCTGGTGATGTATCTGAACGACGTGGAAGAAGGCGGGGCGACGGTTTTCCCGGAGTTGGGCATGACCGTGGGGCCGAAGAAAGGGGCTGCGGTGTATTTTGAGTACACCAACAGCAAGAACCAGGTTGATCCGATGACCTTGCATGGTGGTATGCCGGTGCTGCAGGGGGAGAAGTGGATTGCGACGAAGTGGATGCGGCAACGTAAATTTGGTTGAGTAATGGCAGGCAGATAAAAAAACGGAGCGTAGCGCTCCGTTTTTTTATTGCAGTTGTTGTTGGGGTTGCTGTTGATTTTCTTTCCCCATTAAAGCCCAGCGCCGAAGGAGTGGAGGGAGACCTGAGGCTCCCGACCGACTGAGGGAAGCCCGGAGGGCCGCCAAGCCAGGGTCGCCTTTCTTTGCTTACTTTCTTTGGGGCCGCCGAGGTGGCGAAGCAAGTTGCACGATAAATGTGTACTGCAAATTAGGGTGCTCCGGCCACCGCCGGTATCAAAATGCGTTTAATGCTGCGCCGTAAGGCGCTAACAGCAGTTCAAGGTTTTACGGCGATCTAAGGTGGATTGTCGCGTTGCTCCGAATCCACCCTACTTTGGTGCCTGGGTAGATGATCACCCCAACGCCTTACCAATCCGCTCCAGTGCCTTTTGCAGATTCTGCATGCTGGTGGCAAACGAGATCCGAAAGTACCCCTCAGCGCCAAATGCTGAACCGGGAACCACCGCGACGTCTTGTGTTTCCAGCAGGTACGCCCCCAACGCCATATCGTTGGCTTCGGCGATCTTGCCCTCTGCGTGTAACTGCTGGATCGCCACACGGGCATCAACAAAGGCGTAGAACGCCCCACCAGCTTGCAGACATTTCAGGCCGGGAATGCGGTTGAAGGTATCGACCACAAAACGATGCCGTTCGTTGAACGCCGCCAGCATGGGTTTGATGCAATCCTGGCTGCCAATCAGCGCGGCTTCGGCCGCCACTTGCGAGATCGAGGTCGGGTTGGAGGTCGATTGCGACTGGATATTCTCCATCGCCTTGATCAACCGTGCCGGGCCGCCCGCGTAGCCAATCCGCCAGCCCGTCATGGAATACGCCTTGGACACGCCATTGAGCAGAATGGTCTGTTCGTACAGTTCCGGGCAGGCATTCAGGATGTTGTAAAAGCGCGTGTCGCCCAGCATCACGTGTTCATACATGTCGTCCGACGCAATCAGGATGTCGGGATGTTTTTTCAGCACCTCGCCCAGCGCCTTGAGTTCATCCAGCGTGTACACCGCGCCAGTGGGGTTGGAGGGGCTGTTGAGCACCAGCAGGCGGGTTTTGGGGGTGATGGCCGCTTCCAGTTGGGCGGCGGTCAGCTTGAAACCTTGTTCGATGCCACATGCCACAATCACCGGCTTGCCTTCGGCAATCAGCACGATATCCGGATAAGACACCCAATACGGCGCAGGGATAATCACCTCATCACCGGGGTTGATATAGGCCTGGCACAGGTTGAAAAAGCTCTGTTTGCCGCCCACAGAAACCAGAATCTGGTTGGTGGCGTAGTCCACCCCGTTGTCGCGGCGAAATTTCTCGATGATGGCCTTTTTCAGACCGGGTGTGCCGGATACCGGGGTGTACTTGGTGAAGCCCTTGTGGATGGCTTCAATGGCCGCTGCCTTGATGTGATCCGGCGTATCAAAGTCGGGCTCGCCTGCGGCCAGCGCAATCACGTCACGGCCTTCCGCCTTCAGTTTGCCTGCCTTGGCCGTAATGGCCAGCGTGGGAGATTCCTTGATGGCCAGTACGCGGTGGGAGAGCTGCACGATTTGATCCTTTCAGGATGCATGAGAACGGGAACCCCGATTTTACCGCGCCGTGCTACCCCGGCCCAAGCGTAACAGCGTATCAATACGGTAAATGTCAGGCGGTATGCTGCGGCGCGTGTCCGGTGTTTTTTCCAGGGCGCTGGTCCTGGCCAGTTCACTCGTCGGCAAAAGGTCCTGACACGCTCTAAGCTCAAACAGACATTCCGACAGATCTATATCACCGTACCTTTACCGCATCCGCGTGATGCGCACTCAGGATCCTTGCATGGGCTGGCTCAAACGCACGTTCCGATGGCGTCACTATCCACTGCATATCCATATTGCGTGGCTGTTTATCCTGCTGATCGTGGCGTATGCCTTGATCAACAACTGGTACAACGACCGGCAAAGCCGGCGCATGTTACTGAGTTCTTCCCAAACCCTGTTTAACGAGATTGGCGCCCGGACGGGCGATACGGTCTCCAGCCTCTATGCCAGTACTGGCCTGGCGGTGGATTTGCTGGCGCGGGAAAAACTGGCCCGCGCCCGCACGCTGGATGAACGCCTGCAAAGTCTGCCCTATCTGGTGCAGATTCTGCGGGATCAAGCCGCCGTGACGGCGGCATACGCGGGCTATACCAATGGTGACTTCTTTTTACTGCGACGCATTCCGGATACGCCTGCGCTGCGCCAGCCCATGAACCCGCCAGCGGGCGCCACCTTGCTGGTACAAAGTTTTGTGGTCAGCGCGGGCAAATCACAAGGGCGCTATTTGTACTTTGATGACCGCCTCAAATTGATCGAAAGTCGGGTGCGGGATGATTACCACTACGACCCGCGTACTCGTGACTGGTACAAGCGGGCCATTGCAGAGAGCGGCCGCGTGGTCACGCAGCCCTATGTGTTTTTCACCACACACGAAATCGGCACCACGTTCTCCCGCCGCAGTCTGGACCGTAATTCGGTGGTGGGGGTCGATGTCACGCTGGCGGCACTCAGCGCCATGCTGGCCGGGCAGCACGTCACCACGCACAGTGAAATGGCCTTGCTGGACCCGGACGGTCAGGTGCTGGCCTGGCATGACACCACCCGAGTCGTGCGGCCTGATCAGCGCGGTGGTTTCAGGTTGGCGCATGTGCGGGACCTGGGCATTCCGGCGCTGACCACCATGATGGCGCACCCGGACGATTACAAAGGCAATACCGCGTCCATCGACCTGAATGGGGCCACCTGGTATGGCTATCTGGCCCCGCTGCAATTGCCGCAGGGCAATACGCTCTATCTTGCCGTTGCCGCGCCAGATGAAGAGTTGTTGGCGGATGCCCATCAGCTACGCAAGGAAACCGCGCTGATCTCCATCCTGCTCTTGCTGATTACCGTGCCGGTGGCCATGTGGGTGTCGATGATTGCCTCGCGCCCACTCAAAGCGCTGATTGCGCAAGCCAGAGATATCCAGGCCATGCGCTTTGATTCACCAGTGGTGGTGAACTCGGTGGTGCGGGAAATCCATGAACTGGCCGATGCCATGCGCCGCATGAAACAGACCATCGCCCAGTTCCGCGACATTGGCGACGCACTGGCAGATGAACGAGAGTTTGGCCGACTGATTGAGCGCATCCTGAACGAAACGCTACACATGGCCGAAGCGCGCGCCGGGATTATCTATCTGACTGAAACCGACGGCCGTCTCTCGGCTGAACAAGCCTGCCGCTCGGACCAGCAAGCGGTGGATGAAGCGCAACTGCCCGTGCTGATCCCGGAGCACGAAGTCCAGCACCCCGCCGTGATGGCCGACGCCACCGGCCAGACGCAATCGGTCTGGCTGGAACCCTCTGAACTGAATGCCTGGTTCGGCGCGCTGCGTCAGTTTGAGCATGCCGCTGTCGTGGTGGCGATTCCGCTGATCAATCGCCAGGAAGAAACCGTCGGCGTGCTCACGCTGTTTATTGAGGCTGCTGAAGCCTTGCGCGGTGGTCATCCCATGCTGGCCATGCTGGAAGCCGTTTCTGGCACCGCCGCCGTGGCGATCGAAACCCAGCGCCTGATCAAAGAACAACAGGCGCTACTCGAATCCTTCATCCAGTTGGTGGCCGGTGCCATTGACGCCAAGAGCCCGTATACCGGCGGCCACTGCCAGCGTGTGCCAGAGCTGACCAAGATGCTGGCGCACGCCGCCTGCGACACCCAGGAAGGACCGTACCGGCACTTTGCGTTGAGTGAAGAAGAATGGGAGGCCCTGCACATTGGCGCCTGGCTGCACGATTGCGGCAAGGTCACCACGCCGGAATACGTGGTCGATAAAGCCACCAAGCTGGAAACCATCTACGACCGTATTCATGAAATCCGCATGCGCTTTGAAGTGCTCAAACGCGACGCCTGGATCGCCTACTGGCAGGGTGTGGCGCAAGGCGGTGACGCGCATGTGCTGGCCAGAACGCGCGACCAGTTATTACATGATCTGGATGAAGAGTTCCGCTTTGTGGCCCGCAGCAACGAAGGCGGCGAAGCGATGGCCGAGGCTGATATCGAGCGCCTGTACGACATTGGCCGGCGCACCTGGCAACGCACGCTCGATGACCGCATCGGTATCTCTTATGAGGAACAGCAACGCAAGGCCCGTACACCTGCGCCCAAGCTGCCGGTGACGGTGCCATTACTGGCAGACGCGCCAGATCACGTGCTGTACCGGCATGAGCGCGACCAGTTGCCCCAAGGCTACGGTTTTGAAATGAAAGTACCGGAATACCTCTACAACCGGGGGGAGTTGCACAACCTCTCGGTCAAGCGCGGTACGTTGACCGAAGAAGAGCGCTACAAGATCAACGAGCACATCGTTCAGACCATTGTCATGCTGGAGAAACTACCCTTCCCGCGGCACCTCAGAAATGTGCCGGAAATTGCCGGTGGTCACCACGAAAAAATGGATGGCACGGGTTACCCGCGCCGGCTCAAACGGGAAGAAATGAGCCCGCTGGCGCGCATGATGGCCATTGCCGATATCTTTGAAGCGCTCACCGCCGTCGATCGCCCCTACAAGCGCGGCAAAACCCTCACGGAAGCGATCAACATCATGGCGCGCATGCGGCGCGAACAGCATATTGATCCAGAGTTGTTTGAGCTGTTTCTGCGTTCTGGCGTCTATCTGGAGTACGGCCGCCGTTATCTGCAACCCGACCAGATCGATACCGTGGATGTAGACCGCGCCCTGGCTTGATCAGCGATCATGCCGCCGGATGACGGCGTTATGCAGCGGCAGCCCCTGCTCCGCACAGGCAGCAATACTGCTGTGCGGTTCGGTGATGCGATAACCATTCCGGGTAAGCTAGGTGTCGTTGTAATACGAATGCGCGTAGCGATCGCCGCTATCGCACAGCAGCGTGACAATCGACCCGGCTTCGCCCGCCGCGCGCATGGTCAGCGCCAGTTGCAGCACGGCCACAAACTGGCAGCCCGTAGACCCGCCTACGCGCCGACCCAGCTTGCCGGCCAGCCAGCGGGTGGCGGCAATCGACCATACGTCCGGCACCTGGAACATGGTGTCGATGACGTCCGGCATGAAGGAGGACTCCACCCGGGGCCGGCCAATGCCTTCAATCTTTGAGCCGCAATCGAGCATGTGATCACGCCGGCCGCTCACAAAGGCATCAAAAAACACACTGTTGTCCGGATCGACACAGGCAATGCCTGTGTCATGACGGCGATAGCGCACATAACGCCCCAGCGTGGCCGACGTACCGCCTGTGCCGCAACTGGCGACAATCCAGCGCGGCTCCGGATAACGCTCCAGCTTCATCTGCCCAAATATGGACTCGGCAATATTGTTGTTGGCACGCCAGTCAGTGGCGCGTTCAGCATAGGTGAACTGATCCATGAAATGCCCACCGGTTTGCGCCGCCAGTTGCTGGGAGCGTGCGGCGATTTGCGTCGGGTCGGCCACCAGATCGCACTTGCCGCCCTGAAATTCAATGGCAGTGATTTTGTCCGGGCTGGTGGTGGCGGGCATGACCGCAATAAACGGCAGCCCCAACAGCCGCGCAAAGTAGGCCTCGGACACCGCCGTGGAGCCGCTGGACGCTTCAATCACCGGTTTGCCTTGCTGCAACCAGCCATTCGCCAGCGCGTACAGAAACAAAGAGCGCGCCAGGCGGTGTTTGAGGCTACCCGTCGGGTGGCTGGATTCATCTTTCAGATAAATGTCGATGTCCGGAAAACCAGCCAGCTTGAGCGGAATCAGATGCGTGTCGGCCGAAGGGTTGAAATCGGCTTCAATGATGCGGATGGCTTCGTTGGTCCAGCGGCGGGTGCTTTGCATGGGGCGGGAGTTTATTTGCGATGGTCAAACAGAGGGTTTGAGCATGGCACTGGGGCAGGGCCGCGCCAAGGTTCAGCTTGCTGGGTGGTTGTGGGGCACAGTTTTATGCTGGTGGGATGCCATGTACTGCGCGGTGGTTGGAAATCGCGTTGCGGGGCTCGTCATTCCGGTCCTCGGCGGCCTCCTTGCACCGGACTCCAGTACGGCCACTGCAAGGGGCTTTGCCGGCAGATGCCACTTCGTAGCCCGGATGGAGGCCATCTGGCCGGGAATCCGGGGTGGCGGACCTGGTTCATATTGTTGCGGGCGTAGGGTGGATTCGGAGCGGTAGCGACAATCCACCAGGGCTGGCTTAAAACCATGAACCGCTGTTAGCGCCTACGGCGCAGTGTTTTACAACCCGGCGGTGGCCGGAGCACGTCCCTTTCTTTGGGGCCGCTGAGGTGCTTCGCCACCTCGGCGGCCCCCTCCGTCGGTCGGGAGCCTAAGGTCTCCCTCCCTTCTTCGGCGCTGGGCTTTAACGGGGGCGGAAATTCAAAAGCAACGGCAACCCCAACCCCAACCCCAACCCCGCAAATCAGCTGTGCGCAAGATTGTTGCGGATGTTCGTCCACTACCTCGTCATTCCGGCGGAGGCCGGAATCCAGCCGGCCGCCGCAGGCGGCCTTTGCCCGTCGGAACGATATCGTTGACAGGTCAGTCCCACCGTCCTTCAAAACAAAGTCTGTTGCCCATCCGGCTTGCCCACCACCGCCGCATCGACCGCTTCATCGGCAAACCGTACCCGAATCCGGTCACCCGCATGCAGCTGGGCGGCGTGTTGAATCACCTGGCCTTTGGGCGTTTCCACCAGGGCATAACCGCGTGACAGCACGGCATTGGGGTTCAGCGCCTGTAACTGGCCGCGCAATTGCGCCAGTCGGGCCGCGCGCTGGTCGTGGGCGCGGGTGCCGGCAACGGCCAGGCGGCTGGCGGCCTGGTTCAGGCGGTGGCGGGCGGTGTCCAGCGCCGGGCTGGCGTGGGCGAGGCGCAAACGCAGTTGCGCCAGCGCAGCCACTTTGCGATCCAGCTGGCGTGAGGGCGCGGCATTGAGCCGTACAGACAACATGGCCAGCCGTTCGCGTTGCCGGGTCAGCGTGTCGCCGGGATGGCGCAGGCGGCGGGCCAGGTTATCCAGCTTTTGCATGCGCAACTGTAATTGGCGCTCAAATGCGCGTTGCAGATGGCGTTGTTGTTCTGCAAGGCGGGCCAGCCATTCAGCGCGGTTGGGGCTGGCCAGTTCTGCGGCGGCGGTGGGCGTGGCGGCACGCACGTCCGCAACAAAATCGCTGATCGTGAAGTCGGTCTCGTGACCCACGCCGCTGACCACCGGAATAGGGCAGGCGGCAATTGCACGAGCGACCACTTCCTCATTAAAAGACCATAGGTCTTCCAGACTGCCGCCGCCCCGGCAGACGATCAGCGTATCGACTTCTTTACGTTCAGCCGCTTTGTTGATGGCATTGGCGATCTCGGCCGCCGCACTGGCACCTTGCACCGCGCAGGGGTAGAGGATGACGGGCAGGGCGGGCATGCGCCGGCCCAGCGTGGTCAGTACGTCGCGCAGGGCTGCGGCTTTGGGCGACGTCACAATGCCGATGGCACGCGGGAAGGTTGGTAGCGGTTGCTTGCGGGCGGCATCAAACAAGCCTTCGGCGGCCAGTTTGGCCTTGAGCTTTTCAAAGGCTTCAAACAGTGCGCCAAGGCCCGCCGGGCGCATGGCTTCGACGGTTAACTGATAATCCCCGCGCGCCTCATACAAGGTGACCACGGCGCGGATTTCCACGCTCATTCCTTCCCGTGGCTGAAAGTCTAAAAGACCGGCGCGGTTACGGAACATGACGCAACGGACCTGCGCATTCTTGTCTTTCAGGCTGAAATAGCAGTGGCCGGAGTCGTAACGTTTGAAGTTGGAAATCTCGCCGCTGACCCACAAAACAGGCAGGCTGCCTTCCAGCAGTTCGCGTACCGTGCGGTTAAGGTCCGACACGCTCAAAACGGCGTTTGAAAGACTTGACAAGTTAGAGAACATGCGTGGGAAAACCCGAAATAATCCACAAAAGCCATGCTGCTCAAGGCATAGCGCCGGTTTTGCGGGTTGTAGTTGATGTAGTGTGTGTAACTTGTTGATTTTTATTGGTTATGGCAAAACGCCCAATTTGCAGGCAACTTGTCTGCAATCCTTTGCAGACAGGCGTTTAGGGTGTATCTGATCCAGTTGTTCACAAAGTTATCCACAGCTTGTGTGGGTAATGCAAAAAAACCAAGGCGGGACGGGGAGTTACCCGTATTCCTTCACCTGGAGTCAGCCATTTCTGGCTCCGCCGACAGTGGTAGTCGGACAACTTTTATGCGCTGTTCTGCCGGGCAGTTACAAATCTGTCCTCCGGCCGCGTATGCTGCGCGTTATTCTCCGTCCGTGTTTCGCATTTGCCCGCGCGGCAGGCCGGCCCTTCACGATCAGGGGCAATCCGGCTAAAGTTACGCGATTCACGGCAGCGTGCCTACCCGCTAACAAAACAGGCGCGCTGTTCCAGGACACTCAAAACGCACCACAGGAACCCTTATGCTGGAGATTATTCAAGCCGCTGGCTGGCCGATCTGGTTGATCATTGTTGCCTCCGTGGCTGCGCTCACCATCATCATTGAACGGCTGCTGACGCTGCGTAAAGGCGTGGTTGTACCCGAAGGCCTGCTGGCTCGCGTGGTACAGGAATTGCGCGCCAGCGGCGTGAACGCTGAAATGGTATCCAAACTGGCCGCCTCTTCGCCGTTGGGCAAAGTGCTGGCCGCCGGTCTGAAGAACGTGAAAAGCTCCCGCGAGATCATGAAAGAGTCGATCGAAGAAGTGGGCGGCGCAGTGGCACATGACCTGGAGCGGTATCTCTCCGCATTGGGCACCATTGCCGCCATCACCCCGCTGCTGGGCCTGTTTGGCACGGTGGTCGGCATGATCGAAATTTTCGGCGCGCAATCGCCAGCCACTGGCGCCAACCCGGCTGCGCTGGCACACGGTATCTCTGTGGCGCTGTACAACACGGCGTTCGGTATCATCGTGGCGGTGCCCAGCCTGTTGTTCTATCGCTATTTCCGCTCCCGCGTGGACGGCTACCTGGTGGAGATGGAACAACAAGCCATCAAGCTGGTAGAAGTGGTGCACGGTGAGCGTCAGCTCGGCGCCTCCAAATAAAGAACGGGGCCGGATATGAATTTTCGACGTGGTCGCAAGCGGGAAGAACCGGAAATCAATTTCGTCCCGCTGATCGACGTGCTGCTGGTGATCCTGATCTTTGTCATGGCCACCACCACGTACTCCAAGTTTGCCGAACTCAAGATCAACCTGCCGACGGCCAACGCAGAGAAAACGCCGGATAACCAGCCACAAGCAGTCAATGTGGCGGTATCGGCCAACGGTCAGTACAGCATCAACAACGAACTGGTGACGTTCAGTTCCCCGGATGACTTTGCGCTGTTGCTGCGCAAGGCCGCTGGCGGCAATCAGGACCCCATGATCGTGATTGATGCCGATGCCCAGTCCACGCACCAGAGCGTGGTCAACGTGATGGAAGCGGCGCGGGTGGCAGGCTACGGCAAGCTGACCTTTGCGACGCAAAACCAGCAGGGCAAGTAATGGCGCAGTCTGAAACGGGCTTTGCCAGACAACTGGTAGACGCTTGGTACAAACCCGGTCTTGATGGCCGGGTTTTGCTTTTTATGCCTTTGGCCTGGGTTTACGGGGCGGTTACCGCGCTGCGGCGCGGGTTGTTTCGTCTTGGGCTCAAACACAGCGCGCGCTTGCCGGTACCGACCATTGTCATCGGCAATATCACCGCAGGCGGCAGTGGCAAAACGCCGCTGACCATTTATCTGGCGCAGCAACTGCACGCCGCTGGTTTCACGCCAGGCATCATCAGTCGCGGTTATGGGGGCTCTGCCCAAACCGTCACCCCCGTTTCTGCCGGCAGTGATCCGGCCGTTACGGGTGACGAGCCGGTGTTGATGGCGCAAGCCACGGGTGTACCGGTAATGGTGGGGCGTGATCGGGTTGCTGCCGGGCTGGCGCTGCTGGCGGCCCATCCGCGTGTGGACGTGATCTTGTGTGATGACGGCCTGCAACACTACCGGCTACAGCGCGATATTGAACTGTGTGTGATCGACGGTGCACGTGGCCTGGGTAACGGACAGTTGATCCCGGCTGGACCCCTGCGTGAAGGCAAGGGGAGACTGCGGCAGGTGGATGCCGTGATCGTCAATGGCGCAGGCGCAACCGATTGGCACCCACACACCTGGACCATGCAATTACAAGCCGGTGCGATTTACCATCTGGCGGACCGTACCCGGACCGATGATCCGGCGGACCTGGCCGGGCAGACCTTGCATGCGGTGGCGGGTATCGGTAATCCGGCGCGCTTTTTTGCAACGCTTGCGGCCTTGGGGTTGCAGACGCAAAACCATGCTTTTGCGGACCATCAACACTATGTCCCCGCTGATTTGCCGGCGGATGGACTCATCATCACCACAGAAAAAGATGCGGTGAAACTGACCTCTTTGTCCGGGATTGCCCTTACGGATGATAGAATCCGGGTTTTGCCGGTACGCGCACAGCTGGATGACGGGCTGATGACGTGGCTGGCGGCAAGGATCAAAGAGGTTAGCAATGGACGCCAAGCTGCTTGAAATTCTGGTTTGCCCACTGTGCAAGGGCCCGCTGGTTTTCGACAAAACCCGCCAGGAACTGATCTGCAAGGCAGATCGCCTGGGCTTCCCGATCCGGGACGGTATTCCTACCATGCTGGAAACCGAGGCGCGCGAGCTGCCAGCGGATGAGGAAATCAAGGCGTGAGCTATGTGGCGCTGATCCCGGCCCGGATGAAATCCACCCGGTTGCCAGATAAACCCCTGGCCGACATCGCCGGGCAGCCCATGATCGTGCGCGTGGCGCAGCGTGTGGCGTTGTCTGGCGCCGTGCGCGTGGTGGTAGCAACCGATGACACCCGCATTCTGGAAGCCGTAGAGGCTGCCGGTTTTGAAGTGGTGATGACCCGTGCGGATCACCCCTCTGGCACGGATCGGCTGGCCGAAGCGGCCGACCTGTTGCAACTGCCCGACACCGACGTGGTGATCAACGTGCAGGGCGACGAGCCGCTGATCGACCCGAAGCTGCTGGATCATGTGGCCGGGCAACTGCTGGCTGATCCAGACCTGCCCATGTCCACCGCCGCGCATGTGATTCATGACGCGGCCGACTTCTTCAACCCGAATGTGGTCAAGGTCGTCACCGACGCCCGCTCGCGCGCGCTGTATTTCAGCCGTGCCCCCATTGCCTGGGCGCGGGACGCTTTTGCCAAAGACACGCACAGCCTGCCTGATGGCCTGGCGCCGCTGCGTCACATCGGTATTTACGGCTATCGCGCCGGGTTTTTGCGCGCCTACAGCCGGCTGCAACCTTCCGCGCTGGAAGGCTGGGAGGCGCTGGAACAATTAAGGGTGCTATGGCATGGTTACGCCATTGGGGTGCATGTGGCAGCGCACGCCCCGGCGCCAGGCGTTGATACACCCGAAGATCTTGAGCGCGTTCGCAAGCTGTTTGCTGCGGGCGTGTAAAACCGATTTCGTTCGACCATTTTTATCTTTAATTCCAATAAACGAAACCACAGGGACCGTACAATGAGGTTGATTCTGCTTGGCGCACCGGGTGCTGGTAAGGGCACTCAAGCCACCTTCATCAAAGAAAAATTCAACATTCCGCAAATCTCCACGGGCGACATGTTGCGCGCGGCCGTCAAGGCTGGCACGCCGCTGGGTCTGGAAGCCAAGGCCATCATGGATGCCGGCGGTCTGGTTCGCGATGACATCATCATTGGCCTGGTGAAAGAACGCATTGCCGAGCCGGACTGTGCCAACGGCTTTCTGTTTGACGGTTTCCCGCGCACCATTCCGCAAGCAGAAGCCATGAAAGATGCCGGCGTCACCATCGACTTCGTGGTGGAAATCGACGTACCCGATAGCAGCATCATCGAGCGTATGGCTGGCCGTCGTGTCCACGTGGCATCGGGCCGTACCTATCACGTCAAGTTCAACCCGCCCAAGGTGGAAGGCAAGGACGATGTGACCGGTGAAGAGCTGATCCAGCGTGCTGACGACGAAGAAGAAACCGTCAAGAAGCGTCTGTCCGTGTATCACGAACAGACCGAAGTGCTGGTGGGCTACTACGGCAAGCAAGCCGCGTCCGGTGATGCCACCGCCCCCAAGTACGTCAAGGTGAACGGTGTGGGCGATGTGAACGCCATCCGTGACGGCATTTTCAAGGCACTGGGCGCCTGATTCAGGCCGACACCCACGCTCTTGCAAAACAAAACCCCGCAATCGCGGGGTTTTGTTTTTGGATCAGATGATCCGTGGTTATTCCAGAATGCCCGGATCAAGGTGGGATACATCGCCCCACTTGACCACGCTGAACGCAGCGCCATCAAACGCAATCCGGTTAATACTGGCGTTCAGCAGTGTATGCTCGCGCGGCACTTCCAGCCCCTGGCCGGTAGCCAGACGCCACGCAATATCCAGCACCCCGCCGTGACACACCACCAGCACCTGCTGGCCTGCGTGTGCTTGGGCAATGCCGCGTAACACGCGGTCCACCCGGTCTGCAAACTGGCGAATGCTCTCACCGTCAGGAATCTGGTAGTCAATCTGGCGTGCCTTGATGGCTGCCGAGGCCTCGGGCTGTTCGGTGGCAATCTCAGCGCGGGTCAGGCCTTCCAGAATGCCGTAATTGCGCTCACGCAATTGCGGATCCAGCAGCAAAGGCAGACCGATCAGCGCGCTGGCCGGTTCGGCAGTCTGGCGGGCGCGGGTCAGGTCGCTGACGCAGAACGCGCCAAAGGGCTGGCGCGCATGTTCAAGCGCCAGCCGGGTGCCCAGCATGGCGGCTTGTTCCAGCCCGGTTTCATTGAGCGGGATATCGGTGTGGCCTTGCATGCGGCCTGCTGCATTCCAGGCGGTTTCGCCATGGCGGATCAGCCAGAGGGTGGTGGTCATGCCTTCTCCTTGGTCCGTGAAGGGTTCGAGCGTACCGTAAAAGGACAAAGGCCGCCCGCAGGCAGCCTTTGTTTTTTTGCACGCTAACCAGAGATCTGGCTATGCCGTACCGTGTTTTTGTTTTTGTACGGCGAGATGTATGTTGGTGTTCTGCGCTTAGCGCGGGGTGACGTTCACTTCAACCGGAATGCGATCACCCGGTTGTTGCGGCAGGTTGGCGCTGAACTGCCGACCCTTGTAGTCATAGGTTACGTGGTAGCCGGTCACCTGATCTTGCCAGGCATCGACCTGACGGCAGCGCTGTACTTGCTGGTTCTGCACTTGCGGCTGGCCGCTACCCACTTCATTACCGATCAACGCACCACCAATGGCACCGGCCACCGTGGCGACGTCCTTGCCACGACCGCCGCCCACCTGGTGACCCAGTACGCCGCCAGCAACGCCACCGATGATGCTACCCACCACGCCACCGGCCTGGTTCTGCGTTTGCACTTGCTGGTTTTCGGTCCAGCATTCCTGGCGTGGGGCGTTCACACGCTGCACGATGGCGGTGGAGCTGACCACGCGTGCGTAATCGGGGTAGGCGTCAGCCATGGCAAATGTGGCGGACAACGTCAGTACGGCAGCGATCAATGTTTTGAATTGTGTCTTCATGGTTTTCTCCTCGTGTGTCGCTATGACATGGAGATTAAAACGCATAAAGCAGCCTTCGGCTTACGACAAATTCACACTCTGACGCTTTGTTACACGCGGACACACGCGCCGCGTGAAGGCCATCACATGAAAACTTACTGTCGTATTCAAGAAGCGGGCGGGGGAGGCTGGGTGTCGATGAACGAAGGGCGCTCGTTCAGCCGCACCCGCAATTTCAGCAGATTGGGGTACTGCGTTTGCCATTGCAGATCGGGAAAGCGCAAATCCAGATAAGTCAGCAAACACCCCACGGCAATGTCGGCCAGGGTAAATGTGTCGCCCATACACCACTTGCGTTCTGCCAGATCTGACGCCAGTTGCGCCAGCCCGCGATCAATGCGGCCTTGCTCATGCGCCATGACCCCGGCCAGTTGAAACTCGGGTGGGCGGCGCTTTTCCCGCACAATCAGAATGGCGGCATCCAGAATGCCGTCACACAGTGCCTCCCAGCGTTTGGCGCTGATGGCCTGGCGCGCGTCGGCCGGGATCAGTTTGCCGACCGGGGAGATGTGATCCAGGTAATCCACAATCACACTGGAGTCATACAGCGCGCGGTGGTCATCCAGCACCAGCACCGGCACCTTGCCCAGCGGGTTGATCGCATTGACCGGGCTGTCCGGCGTGCCGGTAGTCACTTCTACCAGTTGTATGTCGATCCGTTTTTCCAGACAGACAATACGGACCTTGCGGCCATACGGGCTGGTGAGAGAGGTATAAAGCTTCATGGCGGCACGGTCGCGTCGGTCAGATCTAAAGCCAGATCAGAATTGATTCTAGTTGCCAACGCCGGTGACAGCCAACCCAGTTGCTTGAATACGACTGATGTCAGCCGTCACGCTTTGCTTTTTGAGCGCGCGAGGGCTACGGCAAAGTCTCTGCTGCCAGTTTGCGCCGCAATGCGCGTCCAGCCAGGTAGACCGCACCCGCAACCAGCGGGATGGATGTCGCCATGACCAGTTCAGTATTCAGTGGTACCCCCGCTACTTTCAGCCCCTTGGCCAGATAACCAATCAGCGCCACGGCATAGTAAGTGATCGCGGCCACCGACAGCCCCTCCACGGTTTCTTGCAAACGCAATTGCAAATGCGCGCGCCGGTTCATGGAGCTCAACAACGCCTGGTTCTGCCGTTCCCGCGAGATATCCACCCGTGTGCGCAAGAGGGCAGAGGCCCGGTTTACACGCTCGGCCAGGGTACGTTGCCGGGCAGCGGCAGACTGGCAGGTATCCATGGCGGGGCGCAAACGTCGTTCCATAAACTCGTGAAACGGCTGGATGCCCTGTATGCGGACCTCCCGCAGTTCTTCAATACGTCGTCGCACAATGTCGTAATACGCGTGGGAGGCCGAAAACCGGTAGTCCGTCATCGACAACGCGCGTTCGACCCGCGCCGCCAGTTGGGTCAGGCGGTCCAGCACTTGCGGCTCATCGGCCAGCCGCGCTTCGGTCATCGCATTGGTCAGCTCGGCCAGTTCCCGATCCGCCTGGGCCAGTTCCGGCGCAATGCTCTTGGCCAGTGGTAGCGCCAGAAACGCCATCATGCGGTAAGTGTCGATCTCGAATAGCCGCTGCAGCATGCGCCCGGCCTGGCGCTGTCCCATATGCCGATCTACCAGCAAATAGCGGGAGAAACCGTCACTGTGGATACGAAAATCCGTGAGCACCCGGGCCGCCCCTTCCCCAATTTCCGAGCCGATCAAATCCTGCCCGTCAAAGAAGAGCGCCGCCGCATCGGCCGTACTGGCCGGGGCGTCATCTTCGGTGAGCAAGGCCGCATGCGCGGCCACCAGTACCTGGCCGGGCAATTGCTGCAACCAGCCCGCTGGCACGGTAGAGAGTGCCGGGCGCACAAAGGGCTCGGGAATCCAGCCGGGGCGGGTGAAGGTGTAGGACGAAAACTCGGAATGCCGCGCCCACTTGATACGCATCATGCCGACGTCCACCGAATAATGAATCTGGGTCGCATCTGGCAATGGCACGTCGTATTCCGCACAAAGCTGGCCCAGCAGGTTGTGTTCCTGCTCCAGCGAGCAATTGCGGTTCAGGAACGCGATATAACTGATCTGGCTTGGCGCGCTGACCGGGTCAAACGGTCGGGCATGGGCCTCGGCGGCCAGATCATGCCGCAGCGGATGATCCACCAGCCGCAGTGAAGCGGGGGCATCAAGTACCAGCATTGTTCTCTCCAGGTGTGGGCAGGGACAAGCTGATGATAGTTGCTGCCGGCAATAATTGTTGCTATGCAGCATGAGCGGTGATTTGTAGTGGAAATCGCGCCACTTCAAGAGACGCTGCCCGCAAATGAAAACGCCACGGTAAACCGTGGCGTTTGCCTGTAACGTGTAATTACGCTCAGATTTCCTCGTACAGCGGCAGAGTCAGGAACTCGGCAAAGTCTTCGCTGGTGCTCATCTTTTCAAAGATTTCGGCTGCGCGCGCGTACGGGATGCGGTGGTAGGTCGCATCGCCATGCTCTTTGCGGATATCTTCCAGCACCGGTGCAATCAGCCCGCGCACCATGTCTGCGGTCACTTTGCGGCCATCGTCCAGCACGCCTTTGGTGGAGCGAATCCACTGCCAGACCTGGCTGCGGCTGATTTCTGCCGTCGCCGCATCTTCCATCAAGTTGTGGATCGGCACGCAACCATTGCCGGACAACCACGAGCCCAGATATTGGATACCCACATCGATATTCATGCGCAGACCGGCTTCGGTAATGGGTTGTTCGGGCTGGAAGTTCAGGAGGTCGGCCGCCGCGGTGGTGACGTCATCACGTTGCTTGCTGATCTGATTGGGCCGATCGCCTAACACTTTTACCCATTCTTCCATGGCCAGCGCCACCAGCCCCGGGTGCGCGACCCAGCCACCGTCAAAACCGTCACCTGCGTCACGGGTTTTATCGGCACGCACGGCAGCCAGTGCTTTTTCATTGGCGACCGGATCATTCTTGATCGGAATCAGCGCGCTCATGCCGCCAATGGCCGGGGCATTGCGCTTGTGGCAGGTCTTGACCAGGTTCAGTGCGTAGGCGCGCATAAACGGCACGGTCATGGTGATCTGTGCCCGATTGGCGAGGCAGAAATCCTTGTCGGTCTTGAATTTCTTGATGCAACTAAAGATGTAATCCCAGCGGCCAGCATTGAGGCCAGACGAGTGTTCACGCAACTCGTACAGGATTTCGTCCATCTCGAACGCGGCCAGAATGGTCTCGATCAACACCGTGGCGCGGATGGTGCCACGCGGGATGCCCACTTCTTCCTGCGCCAGGATGAAGATGTCATTCCACAAACGCGCTTCCAGGTGCGATTCCATCTTGGGTAGATAGAAATACGGGCCGGTGCCGCGGGCCAGTTGTTCTTTGGCGTTGTGGAACACAAACAACGCCAGATCAAAAATGCCGCCAGAGACGCGCTGGCCGTCCACCGTCACGTGTTTTTCATCCAGATGCCAACCGCGCGGGCGCACGATCAGCGTGGCAATCTTGTCGTTGAGTTTGTATTCCTTGCCCGCCTCGTTGCGGAACGACAACGTACGGCGTACCGCTTGCTTGAGGTTGATCTGCCCCTGAATCTGGTTGTCCCAGTTGGGGGTGTTGGAGTCCTCAAAGTCCGTCATATAGCTATCTGCGCCAGAGTTGAGCGCGTTGATGATCATCTTGCGCTCAACCGGGCCGGTGATTTCCGCGCGGCGGCAGGCCAGATCAGCCGGCAGCGGGGCAATCGTCCAGTCGCCTTCTCGGATGTGTTTGGTCTCGGCCAGGAAATCCGGACGCTTGCCGGCATCCAGCTCTTGCTGGCGCAGCACGCGGCGCGCCAGCAATTCTTGCCGGCGGCCTTCAAAGGCGCGATGCAGTTTGGCCACCAGGGCCAGCGCTTCAGGCGTGAGGATTTCGGCAAACTCAGGCGAAACGGGCGCGTTGATGACAACGCCTTGGGGCAACTGGCTCATGGTGTCGGTCCTTGATGTGGGTAGCGGAGTGATTTTTGACTACAGCCAGTGTAGTGACCCCCACCTGGATGAAAAAGCGCTGTTTATGCACATCATCTTTTACTTTTAAGTACATAATTGGTGAAGCGTGAGCAGACTGGCACACCCCTACCGCGTCATTCCGGTCCTCGGCGGTCCCCTGGATTCCTGCTTCCGCAGGAATGACGAGGTAGTGGCGGGGGCTGGCTGGCGCGATTTGGCGATCGCTGCAATCTGACCCCGAACCCGCATTGCGGCCACCTGCCTCCGCCGACATCACAGCGGCCCAGTCCCGCAGCCCGTTACACAAACCCCGTTGTCATCCAGCCAGAACAAACGTTATGAGCGAACTCAAACAACTACAAACCTTTATCGAAGTGGTCAATCATGGCTCGCTCAGTGCTGCGGCACGGGTAGAAGGCGTCGTCCCCGCGGTGATCGGCCGCCGGCTGGACGCCCTGGAAGAACGCCTGGGCGCGCGCTTGCTGGTACGCACCACCCGCCGCGTTACCCTTACGCAAGAGGGCGCGGCGTTCTATGAAGATGGCCAGCGCATCCTGGCCGAACTGGAAGAAGCCGAAGCCGCAGTGGCCTCCGGCAACAGCCGCGTGCGCGGACACTTGCGTGTCACCGCGCCAGCGGGGTTTGGGCGGCGGCATGTCGCGCCACATCTGGCGACTTTCCAGCGCCTGCATCCGGATTTACGCGTCACGCTGGATTTGTCTGACCGACTGGTTGATATGGCGGCAGAACGCGTCGATTGCGCCATCCGTATCAGCGAGATGGCGGACTCCAGCCTGGTGGCGGTGCGACTGGCCGAGAACCGGCGGGTGGTGGTGGGGGCGCCGGCATATCTGGCGCAACATGGCATTCCGCACACGCCAGATGATCTGGAACGCTACGAGTGCTTGTCGCTAGGCGCCAGCCAATCCCGCGGCTGGGTGTTCCGGGTCAATGGCGAACTGGTGAACCGGCGCGTAACTGGTGTGCTTGAATGCAATGACGGCGCCGTACTGCACGAATGGGCCTTGAAAGGCTACGGCCTGGCCTGGCGCTCTTTGTGGGAGGTTAAAGACGATCTCACCGATGGCCGCCTCGTGACGGTGCTGGACACCTTTTCTACGCCGGATTACCCCGTCTACGCCATGATGCCGCAGCGTAAATTCATGCCACTACGGGTGCGGCACTTTGTCGATCACCTCAGGGCGGTATATAGCGAGCCGGGCTATTGGGATTAACCAACTGCCATATTTTTGTATATGCTATGCACGCTGAGTGGCCCCGCCACCGCTTGTTTTTGTACCCGATGTGTTTGAAACCACTCACCGAACCAAACGGAGAATCACCGTGTTGAAAGTATGGGGAAGACGCAATTCGCTGAACGTGCAAAAGGTCATGTGGATCATTGGTGAGCTGGAACTGGAACATGAGCACATCAATGCGGGCGGGGCTTATGGCGGGCTCAATACGCCAGAATTCCTGGCGCGTAACCCGCACGGCAAGATCCCGGTGATTGATCACGACGGGGTGGTGGTGTGGGAGTCTCAGGCCATCTTGCGCTATCTGGGCGCGACGTTTGGCGAGGGCTCGCTCTGGGCGACCGATCCGGCAGAGCGTGCAGTGGCTGATGGCTGGCTGGACTGGTCGCTGGCGACGCTGCAACCGGCATTCATTGACCTGTTCTTTGGTTTTTACCGCACGCCTGAAGCCCAACGGGATGCCGGCCGGGTAGAGCGCGCTACGGCGCAGTGCGCCAGATTATATGGCTTGCTGGACCAGCAACTGGCGCAGCGGCCTTATCTTGGCGGCGATACCCTGACACTGGCGGATTTCGGTGCTGGTACGACGGTGTTTCGTTACCTGACCATGGGGGCACAGCGGCCGCCGTTGCCGCATGTGGAGCACTGGTTTGAGCGGTTGTCGCAGAGCGCTGCGTATCGGGAACATGTGATGATGCCGTTTGAAGATATGTTCGGGAAATTGCCGTGATGGTGGGGCGTAGCCACCCCGCAAAGAACCGTCGCAAACCCGCCATTTAAACCCGTTGTGTGCTTGCAGGAAATTCCGGATGACTCGACTCTTTTGCAGTCTGAGGGGGATCGCATTGTTGGCGGTCCTGATCGGCGGTGCCAACCCGGTGGATGCCGCGACCACCATTGCTCCGGAAGGTGTGACGGATATTTCGGCGGTATCCGCGAAGCACCAGGTGATCGTCAGAATAAGCACGCACACAGTACCAATCAGTCCGTCGGACACCGCTGCGGCTCATGGCGGGAACAGTTCTGGCTGTACTTTCAGCCGGGCTCCCTGCAGCCTGGTCGACTCCCTGACGTTGACGGTCGATGGGCGCGCCTTGTTTGTGGCGCGCTCGGTCTTTGCAGACCTGGCTGATCTACAGACCGCCACTGTGCGCCAGCAGAACAAGCAGTTTGTGTTAGTCCTGCAAGGGGGAGATGCCTCTGAGAGTTATTCAGTCGACATCAGCTTTGATGCCGACAGGGTCAGGCAGCGAACCGTGAGCGACTATGACGGTCGGGATTTGCTGCAGAAAACCATCTACTACAAGCCGCCCGTGCTGGATAACTGAATATCGAGCGAGAGGCCAAGTCACAGCCTGATCGGTGCATCGACCTGTGAGCTTGTCTTGAGAAAAAAGACCGCCCAGTCAGGGCTGCCTACAGTGGATTACCCGCACTGCTCCGAATTTAGCCTTCAGGGCATGCATGCATTGCAGCTGGATTCCGGCTCCAGGCCGGAATGACGAGTCAATGGGATGCGTGTTGAATTGGCCGTGGCCGTGGCCGTGGCCGTTGGGGTTGGGGTTGCAGTTGGGGTTGCTTTTGACTTTCCTCCCCCATTAAAGCCCAGCGCCGAGGGCGTGGAGGGAGACCCCAGGCTCCCGACCAACCGAGGGAAGCCCGGAGGGCCGCACGGCTGGGGTCGCCTTTCTTTGCCTACTTTCTTTGGCGACGCAAAGATAAGTAGGGTGGGCCCGGCACCCCGGGTATCAAAATGCTTTTAAACCCGCGCCGCAAGGCGCTAACACTTGTTTTTAATCTTTCCAGGCAAACCACTTACGTCAACCACCCCCCCAAAAAAAAGACCGCCCGTTCAGGGCGGCCTATCAGAGCGTGAAGACAAGAATTGCGGCTACAGCAAAACGGTCCTGCCACAGCGGCGTGCGGGTCGCGCCGCTGTGCGCAATATTGATTCGGACTCAAGCCCGGATCAGTGGAACTGTTCTTCCTCAGTCGAACCCTTCAACGCGGTCGTCGACGACTGACCTTGCTGGATGGTCTGCGTCACCGCGTCAAAGTAACCAGTACCCACTTCGCGCTGGTGCTTCACGGCGGTGAAGCCGCGCTCTGCGGCAGCAAATTCGGCCTGCTGCAGTTCCACAAAGGCGCTCATGCCGGTACGGGCGTAGCCGTGGGCGAGGTTGAACATGCCGTAGTTCAGCGAGTGGAAGCCCGCCAGGGTAATGAACTGGAACTTGTAACCCATCTTGCCGAGTTCTTGCTGGAACTTGGCAATGGTGGCGTCGTCCAGGTTCTTCTTCCAGTTGAACGATGGCGAACAGTTGTACGACAAGAGCTTGCCCGGGAATTTGGCGTGGATGGCCTCGGCAAACTTGCGGGCGTATTCCAGATCCGGCTTGCCGGTTTCGCACCAGATCAGATCGCAGTACGGCGCGTAGGCCAGACCACGGCTGATGGCTTGTTCCAGACCGGGTTTGGTCCGGTAGAAGCCTTCCGGCGTGCGCTCGCCAGTGCAGAACGGCTTGTCGTTGTCGTCCACATCGCTGGTCAACAGATCAGCGGCTTCCGCGTCAGTGCGGGCCACCAGCACAGTCGGCACGCCCATGACGTCGGCCGCCAGACGGGCCGCTACCAGTTTTTCGATGGCTTCACGCGTTGGCACCAGCACCTTGCCGCCCATGTGGCCGCATTTTTTCACGCTGGCCAGTTGGTCTTCAAAGTGCACGCCTGCCGCGCCCGCTTCAATCATGCCCTTCATCAGTTCGTGGGCGTTCAGTACGCCGCCGAAGCCGGCTTCCGCATCGGCCACGATCGGGGCGAACCAGTCGATGCTGTCGTCGCCTTCGGAATGAGAGATCTGGTCAGCGCGTTGCAGCGTGTTGTTGATGCGACGCACGACTTGCGGTACCGAGTTCGCCGGGTACAGCGACTGGTCCGGGTACATTTCGCTGCCCAGGTTGGCGTCTGCCGCCACCTGCCAGCCAGAAAGATAGATGGCTTTCAGGCCTGCTTTGACTTGTTGCATGGCCTGGTTGCCGGTCAGCGCTCCCAGCGCGTTGATATACGGCGTTTCATGGAGCAGCTTCCACAATTTGTTGGCGCCGGTACGGGCCAGCGTGTGCTCGACTTGTAGTGAGCCACGAAGTCTTTCAACATCTGCGGCCGTGTAGGGCCGTGTGACGCCTTTCCAGCGCGGGTTTTCTCGCCAATCCTGTTCAAGCTGAGCAATGCGTTGTTCACGAGTGGTCATGGCGTTCTCCCGCAGTAGTCTTGGCTTTGCAGCCGGTTAAAGGGTGTGTTGCACTTTGTTTTGCAATGATTATTGCGGTGCACCATCAAATGTAGTGAATTTTTTATGACTACATATTGGGGCTTACCCCAAGGGGCGGATTTCAAATAAAAAACAAGGCCGTAAAACCGTCAGCTACTGCGTTTTAGCGCGCTCCAGCCGTTTGTCATGTCGTTGCGGCGCAACAATGACAGGCGGTGCGGCGATCCAGCACCTTGCCTGTTTCTGCTGTTTTTCTTCACCATGCCGGGTTTGCGCAATGGCGGGCGGGGAGCTTTGTGTACTGCAGAAATAATCTGGCAGCTTGATTTGCCTGAGAAAAACACTTCTGTATGCAAATACCCTTGAAATGGGTGGGGGCATCCCCATTTCTGCCTGCATCGTTATGGAGGTATGGCAATGTCTGGTGAAAACGAAAATCAACCGAACCTGGAAAATGCAGCTGAACTGGAGGCCGGCGCCGCCGAGCTGAACGGGGCCGATGACGGCCAGCTGGATACCAATCTGGCGACGCTGCTGGCCGAGCTGGATAAGGCCCGTCAGGACGTGTTGTATGTCCGGGCTGAAGCAGAGAACATTCGTCGCCGCGCTGCGGAAGACAATGAAAAGACCCGCAAATTTGCGGTCGAGAAATTTGCCCGTGAACTCCTGGCGGTGCGTGACTCGCTGGAAATGGCGCTGGCAGATCAGTCCGGTTCGTTCGAGAACCTCAAGGTGGGCGTTGAGCTGACCAACAAACAATTGGCTGCCGCATTCGAGAAAGCTGATCTGACAGAGATCAACCCGCTGGGTGAGAAGCTGGACCCGAACAAGCACCAGGCGATCTCGATGGCGCCGGCCGATGCCGAGCCCAACACGGTGATCCAGGTCATGCAAAAGGGTTACGAGCTGTCTGGCCGCGTGGTACGCCCCGCCATGGTGGTGGTTGCGGCCCCCAAGTAAGTGCGGATTGATTCGCCTTATCAGGGAAATAGCGAATCGCTATCGTTTCTCTTGAAAAGGCTCAGTACATCCCCACTTCTGGATCAAGGTTATTTGAACTGAACGCCGGCGCTCCATAAGCGACGGCAAGCACAAAGCATTGAGAGGACTATATAAATGGCAAAAATTATTGGTATTGACCTGGGTACCACCAACTCGTGTGTGGCCGTGATCGAAAACGGTCAGCCCAAAGTGATCGAAAACGCCGAAGGCGCACGGACTACGCCTTCCATCATTGCGTATCAGGAAGACGGCGAAACCCTGGTGGGCGCACCGGCCAAGCGTCAGGCCGTGACCAACCCGAAGAACACCCTGTACGCCGTGAAGCGCCTGATTGGCCGCAAGTTTGGCGAGAAAGAAGTGCAGAAAGACATCGACCTGATGCCGTATTCCATCGTCAAGGCTGACAATGGCGACGCCTGGGTTGAAGTGCGTGGCAACAAGATGGCCCCGCCGCAAATCTCCGCCGACGTGCTGCGCAAGATGAAGAAGACCGCCGAAGACTATCTGGGCGAAGAAGTGACCGAAGCCGTGATTACCGTACCGGCCTACTTCAACGACAGCCAGCGTCAGGCCACCAAGGACGCCGGCCGTATTGCCGGTCTGGACGTCAAGCGCATCATCAACGAGCCGACCGCTGCCGCGCTGGCGTTTGGTCTGGACAAGAATGAAAAGGGTGATCGCAAGATCGCCGTGTATGACCTGGGCGGCGGTACGTTTGATATCTCCATCATCGAAATTGCCGATGTGGATGGCGACAAGCAGTTTGAAGTGCTGGCGACCAACGGTGATACCTTCCTGGGTGGTGAAGACTTCGATCAACGCCTGATCGACTACATCATCAGCGAATTCCAGAAAGACACCGGTATCAACCTCAAGCAAGACGTGATGGCCCTGCAGCGTCTGAAAGAAGCTGCCGAAAAAGCCAAGATCGAGCTTTCCAGCACCGCGCAGACTGAAATCAACCTGCCGTACGTGACCATGGACGCCACTGGCCCCAAGCACTTGACGCTGAAGATTACCCGCGCCAAGTTCGAAAGCCTGGTTGACGAACTGGTTGAGCGCTCGATCGAGCCTTGCCGCATTGCGCTGAAAGACGCTGGCCTGAAGATCACCGATATTGATGACGTGATTCTGGTCGGTGGTCAGACCCGTATGCCCAAGGTGATGGACAAGGTCAAAGAGTTCTTTGGCAAAGATCCGCGTCGTGACGTGAACCCGGACGAAGCCGTGGCTGTAGGTGCTGCCATTCAGGGCGCCGTGCTCTCGGGCGATCGCAAGGACGTGCTGCTGCTGGACGTCAGCCCGCTCTCTCTGGGGATTGAAACCCTGGGCAGCGTGATGACCAAGCTGATCCAGAAGAACACCACGATTCCGACCAAGGCATCGCAAGTGTTCTCCACGGCAGATGACAACCAGAGCGCCGTGACCATTCACGTGCTGCAAGGCGAGCGTGAAATGGCTGCCGCCAACAAGAGCCTGGGCCAGTTCAACCTGGAAGGCATCCCGGCTGCACCGCGTGGCACACCGCAAATTGAAGTGATCTTTGATATCGACGCCAACGGCATTTTGCACGTGTCCGCCAAGGACAAGGCCACCGGCAAGGAAAACAAGATCACCATCAAGGCGAACTCGGGTTTGTCGGAAGACGAAATCCAGCAAATGGTGAAGGACGCCGAAGCGCACGCCGAAGAAGACAAGAAGGCGCGTGAACTGGTTGATGCCAAAAACAGCGCTGACAGCCTGATCCATCAGGTCAAGAAGTCGCTGGTCGAGTTTGGTGACAAGGTGTCGGCGGAAGAAAAGACCGCCATCGAAGCCGCGATCAAGGAACTGGAAGAAGTCATCAAGTCTGACGACAAGGCTGTGATCGACGAGAAATCCAACGCCCTGATGCAAGCCAGCCACAAACTGGCCGAGCAAATGTACGCGGCACAAGGTGGTGACGCAGGTGCTGCCGGTGCCGCTGGCGCACAGCAAGGTGGCGCTGCACCGGGCAAGGATGATGGCAACGTCGTTGACGCTGAGTACACCGAAGTCAAAGACAACAAGTAATATGCGGCGGTAACACAGTCCGCATCGGGGCACGGCGCTGTATTTACAGTGTCCGTGCCTTTCTTGTTTAGCGAGAGAAAGCAATGTCAAAAAAAGATTTTTACGAAGTATTGGGCGTGAACCGCGATGCTTCGGACGATGACATCAAAAAGGCGTATCGCAAACTCGCGATGAAGTTTCACCCGGACCGTAATCCGGACAGCAAAGAAGCCGAAGACAAATTCAAGGAAGCCAAAGAGGCGTATGAAATCCTCTCTGACGGCCAGAAGCGCGCGGCCTATGACCAATACGGCCACGCCGGGGTAGACCCGCAAGCCGGCATGGGCGGCGGTGGCTTTGGCGGCGGCGGCTTTGCCGATGCGTTCTCGGACATCTTTGGCGACATCTTTGGTGGTGGCCAGGGTGGCGGTCGCGGCGGGCGCAGCAATGTGTATCGCGGTTCTGACCTGCGCTACAACATGGAAATCACGCTGGAAGAAGCCGCGCGCGGCGTCGAGCGCCAGATCAAGATTCCGGCGCACGAAGAATGCGACGTGTGCCACGGTTCCGGCGCCAAGCCAGGCACTGAAGCCAAGACCTGCCACACTTGTAACGGTCAGGGCCAGGTACGTGTGTCGCAAGGGTTCTTCTCCATCCAGCAAACCTGCCCGACCTGCCACGGCAGCGGCAAGTACATTCCGGACCCATGCCGTAACTGTCATGGCACGGGCCGTGTGCAGACCACCAAGACGCTGGCAGTGAAGATTCCGGGCGGCGTGGACGAGGGCGATCGCATTCGTCTGTCGGGTGAAGGTGAGCCCGGTGTGAACGGTGGCCCGCATGGCGACCTGTACGTGGTCATCCACATCAAGCAACACAGTGTGTTTGAGCGGGAAGGCAACGATCTGCATTGCGAAATGCCGATCAGCATCACTGCCGCCGCACTGGGTGGCGAGATTGAAATCCCCACGCTGGATGGCAAAGCGCGCATCTCCATCCCGGCCGGTACGCAATCGGGGCAGGTGTTCCGTCTGCGCGGCAAGGGCATCAAAGGTGTACGCAGCGCGGTCACGGGTGACTTGATGTGCCACGTGATGCTGGAAACCCCGGTCAATCTGACTTCGCGCCAGAAAGAGTTGCTGCGCGAGTTTGAACAGATCAGCCAGGACGAACCGGCCAAGCACAACCCGCGTGCCAAGTCCTTTATGGACAAGGTGAAGGATTTCTTCGGCGGCTGAATGCGCCGTGGGGTCTGACTTGGTTTGTGTTCACAAAAAACCCGCCTTGATGGCGGGTTTTTTTATGCAGGGTCTGTAGGGAGGATTCGGAACGTAGTGACAATCCACCGGCGCGATGGTGGATTGTCGCGCTGCTCCGAATCCACCCTACGGCACGTTGACCGCAATCATTTACCCGCGTCGAGCCGCCTCGATGGCCGCAATATCAATCTTGCGCATCCCCATCATGGCCTGAAACGCCCGCCCGGCGGCGGCCTTGTCGGGGTCAGAGACAGCGGCCATCAAGGCGCGTGGCGTGATCTGCCACGACAAGCCCCATTTATCCTTGCACCAGCCACATGCACTCTCTTCGCCGCCATTGCTGACAATGGCGTTCCACAGGTGGTCCGTTTCGGCTTGATCTTCCGTGGAGACCTGGAACGAAAACGCCTCAGTGTGCTTGAACGCCGCGCCCCCGTTCAAGCCCAGACACGGAATGCCCATGACGGTGAATTCCACGGTCAGCACATCCCCCGTTTTGCCAGACGGATAATCGCCCGGCGCGCGGTGGACTGCTTTGACTTCACTATCCGGAAACGTCCTGGCATAGAACTCCGCCGCTTCCTGCGCGGTGCCGTTGTACCAGAGACAAACTGTGTTCTTGCTGGGCATGCTGGTTCTCCTGAATGGGTGGCGGTACGCGCCAACCTTAACCCGCAAAATAGAACGCCGGATCAATCGGCACAATCTCAACCCGCAACTGGCAGGTTATCTCGTCAAACTGGCTACGGAAGGTGTCCTGCAACACGGCCACGATCGCTTTGCCCAGGCGCTGTTTGAGTTCGGCGCTACGAGTGGTCATGGTGGCGACGGTAACATGCACGAAGGATTTTTCTGGGGCCTCGTTCAGGCCCACCTGAAAGGTGTCGATCTGGAACGCGCGGCCTTTAACGTCGGCCATGGCAAATTCGCCGGTATCGGCAAAGGCCTGATGTACGCGGGCGAGCAGCGCGGCGGGGTCGAATTGGTGGGCGAGGTTGGCGGTGTATTGCAGGGTGACGTTGGGCATGGTGTTGATCCTGAGGGGGAGAGGGTGATGATGCTCAGGCGGCGGCGTAAAGTGCAACTGTTTCGGCGGCCCGGCCGCCTGCCGGGTCTATTCTGGCCAAGGGCCACTTCGTAGCCCGGATGGAGGCCGTCAGGCCGGGAATCCGGGGTGGCTGACCTGGTTCATGTTGTTGTGGGTGTTAGCGCCTTCGGCGCGGATATGAAAGGCGTTTGATACCGGTGGTGCCCGGAGCACGTTACTTTCTTTGGGGCCACCTCGGCGCCCCCCCGTACTTCGCTGCAATGCTCGGCGCTACCGGAGGGGAGGTACGTCAAAGCAACCCCAACCCTGCAGACCCTTTGCTTGCAAGAATGGTTTATCCCGCTAACCACATCGTCATTCCCGCGGAAGCGGGAATCCAGTCCGCAGCCCAGCGGGCTGCTTGCGGTGGATTGTCGCTGCGCTCCAAATCCACCCTACAAAACCCGCATCCAGACGATCCGGTTGTTGATGTTGTCTTTGACTTTCCCCCGCCATAAAAGCCCCGCGCCGCAAGGCGCTAACACCCGCAATGGTTCTTGCCAGAGAACGGGGCCGTTCCGGCCCCACTGGATTCCGGCTCAAGGCCGGAATGACGAAGTGGCAGAACTAGCCCTGTGCATTGGTGGCTCAGCACGTTTGCAATTGGCAGCGCCACAACAGCCATACCAACAAAAAACCCCGCATCTGCGGGGTTTTTCTGTTTCAGCAATCAAACAAGCACTTACTCGCCCACCACCACAGTCCGGCTCTTGCGATTAGTGCTGCTGAACGTCGCCAGCTTCACATCACCAGAGGCGCTGATCGGGCCTTCATATACTGCGCTGAAGGCGCCCGGTTCGCTGCCATCCGTGGTGTAGCGGACGGTCAGGCCCGGTGCGCTGGTATTGGCAATGATCTTGCCGCCTTCCAGCACCACACCCGGCAGCGGGATGCGATAACCGTAGCCGCCCACAAAGCCGTCCAGCCGTGCCAGTTCGCGCTGGCCCAGACGGTTGGCAAACTGGTTCCAGTCGGTCGCCATCTTCTCGTTGCGTTCGGCTTCATCGGCAATGAAGGTCCAGCCCGGATCAACCGCCCAGGCGCGTTCGGCCAGGGCCAGCAGGCGCGGCGCGGCCAGGTATTCCACGCGGCCGGCGTCGCGGGCGTTTTCACCCCACAACTGGCCCTGGATACCCAGTACGTTTTCCGTGCCGGTCTTGGTCAGGCGGGCCATTTTGTCCAGTGCATCGCGGTCCAGCGGGTGGCCGAACAGGTTGACGGTGGCGGTGGTGTAGATATCCAGCGGGCAGAACCAGAAGGGTTTGCGCGTTTCAATGAAACCGCCCCAGTAGTAGCCAGGCTCTGCCGGATCTTTGGCGTAGGCCAGGTCAAAGTACAAGTCAGTAACGTTGGAGAGCACCACCTTGTAACCGGCGTTGGCCAGTTGGTAGGCAATGTCTTCCTGGCCCCAGCCCCAGACGTTGTTCCAGATGTAGGGACGGAAGTTGGCGTCCTTGAACTTGGGGTTTGGCGCGGGTTTGTGGCTGCCGTCGGGCTGCTGTTCTTTGATCAGGGCAATTTCTTCCCAACCGGCAAAGTCCAGCTTGTGGCGGGTAAGGATTTCGCGGAAGCGGGTCAGGAAGTAATCCTGCAGTTCCTGGATGGTCTTCATGCCCTTGTCGGCCATAAAGGCCTGGCAGACGGGCGAACCCTCCCATGCGCCGTGCGGTACTTCGTCGCCACCGGTATGCAGGGCCAGGAACGGTGCGCCGGCCTCGACAAACATGGCTTCAATGTCCGACACCACGGTTTCAATGAAGCGGTAGCTCGATTCCATGGCAATGCAGATTACGTTGTCGTGCCACAGCTGCACGGACTCATACTTTGACTGATCGGCAAAGTCGGTCAGCAGGTATTCCTCGGCCTCGCGTTGCAGGCCTTGGGCCTTCAGGCGCGTGTAACGCACGTTCATGGCCTTGATGGCGGCGCGGGCGTGGCCCGGGACGTCAAACTCCGGGATCACTTCAATGTGGCGGGCCGTGGCAAAGCGCAGGATTTCAATAAACTCTTCGCGAGTGTAGTAGCCGGTGCCGTGCGAGCCTTCTACCTGGGCACCAGAGCCAAAGCACGGTACCAGGTTGTCGGTTTCGTCCAGGGTAAAGCCACGTTTGGAACCGATCTCGGTCAGTTCTGGCAGGGTGGGGATTTCCACGCGCCAGCCTTCATCGTCCGTGACGTGAAAGTGGAACTTGTTGAGTTTGTACAGCGCCATCAGGTCCAGCAAACGCAGGATGGTCTCTTTGCTGGAGAAGTTGCGGCCCACGTCAATGTGCATGCCGCGATAGGCAAAGCGCGGGGCATCGGCCACTTTGACGGCGGGTACGGCCAGCACGGCTTGCGGATTGACCCAGGCGGCGACCGGCAGCAACTGGCGCAGGCTCTGGATACCGTTAAAGATGGCGTGTGCGGTGGTGCCGGTAATGGTGACGCCGTGGCTGTCGACGTTGAGTTCGTAAGCCTCGTCGGCATTACCGGTGACTTGGGTTGCAGTCACTTTGGCCAGCTTGAGCACAATGCCGTGGCCTTGCGCGGCCAGTGCCGGGCGCACGCCAAGGTCCGCCAGCGACTGTTGCAGGAAGGCCGCTTCGCCCGCCAGTTCAGCCGGATGCACGATCAAGGTGGCGGCGTCGATGACGAATTCGCCGTGACCGTGCAGCAAGGATTGCGGTGTCGGGGTAATCAGACCCACTTGCGCAGCCGGCAGCAGGCTCAGGTCCTTGTTATCGGCAAAGCGGCTGGCGGCCGTCACTGGCGGCACTTTGTCGTTGGCGTTGCGGTTGCGTTGTTCCGGGCGGCTAAAGGGGACGATTTCCGGGTCGCCAATAACTTCGGCACGAGCGGCCGGGGTGCCATCGTCATAAACCACATAAAAGCCCAGCGGCGCATCGGTTTCCTGGATGACCCAGAACATGCCCTTGTAACCAATGGTGCGCGATTCGCCAGCGGCCAGCGTGCCAAAATCTGCCGTCGGGGTCAGCTTGAATAAATCGCCGTTGATCTGGCTGATGGCGACGCCACCGGTGACGGATTCAGCGTAGATCTTGCGGCAGGTATTGAAATACAGTGCCCAGTCATTGCCGGCAAGCGCGTTGTCTGAGTGGTTGGTGAGGACGAGTTCGGCAAGGAAGTTGTCGCCTTCATACGCATTGGAAAGGCATTCCCACTTGAGTTTGAGCTGGGAACCACTGGGTCGGGTCATGTTTCGTCTCCTCGACGGTTTCGAAGTGAGCTTCTTGCCATTCGTCCTGGCTACAGGGGCGCAGGTTCCGTTACAGGCCAGAGCAATCATTATTGGTTTGGGTATTCCGCTGTCCTGGCGCCGGTCATGGCGCTGGATCGCGGTGGTCGAGCATAGGCTTTTGGCCGATGCACGGCGCATGACCGGGCAATATCGGCAAATTCTGGCAAGCCCGGGTGCGCTAGGTAGTATGCCTTATGGGGTGGGGTAGGGCATTTTTCAGGGCACGCCTATTGGCAGCAATGCCACAATCCAGACCAAAGGGCTGAAACCTGCAGGCTTTGGCAGATTACCGGGGCGGCGGGAAGGGTAATTTTTCGGTATGATTACGCCTCTGTTTACTCTGGCAAATCCGGATCAGACCCACATGGCAGATGTCCTCAAATTGCGCGGCGGTGCTGCGCTCTCCGCGTTCCGTGTCGAAAAACTGCTGGCTGCTCTGGCAAGCCAGGGTATCAAGGCGGATATTCAGGCCGAATTCTGGCATTTCGCTGAAACCAGCGCTGCGCTGACGGCGGCAGAACAATCCACCCTGGAACGCGTCCTGCATTACGGTGATCCGGCCCCGGCCGAGAGTGGCAAAGGCTCGCTGCTGCTGGTGTTGCCGCGTCTGGGGACGATTTCCCCGTGGTCTTCCAAAGCAACGGATATCCTGCAACACACCGGCCTGTCCAAGGTCAGCCGGATTGAGCGTGGTGTGGCGGTGTATGCCAGCAAAAATGGCCAGGCGCTGTCTACCGCAGAAAAAAATCTGCTGCTGCCGCTGATCCATGACCGCATGACCGAGCAGGTGTTTGAGACACTGGATGCCGGCAACGAGTTGTTCCGCCATCTGGACGCCAAGCCGTTCCAGAGTGTGGATATCCTCAAAGGGGGGCGCGCCGCACTGGAATCGGCCAACCTGGAATTCGGCTTTGCCCTCTCGCCAGACGAAATCGACTATCTGGTCGAGAGCTATAAAAAGCTCAATCGCAACCCCAGCGATGCCGAGCTGACCATGTTTGCGCAGGCCAATTCCGAGCACTGTCGCCACAAGATTTTCAATGCCGAATTCATCATCGATGGCGAACAGCAATCGCACTCCTTGTTCGGCATGATTCGCGAGACACACAAAGCCCACCCGCAAGGCACCGTGGTGGCGTACAACGACAACTCGTCCGTGATTGAAGGCGCCGACATTGGCCGCTTCTTCCCGCAGCCGGGCAGCGCCGAGTACGGTTACAACGATCAGACCACCCACATCCTGATGAAGGTGGAAACCCACAATCACCCGACCGCCATTTCGCCGTTCCCTGGCGCGGCGACGGGCTCGGGCGGTGAAATTCGTGATGAGGGCGCAACGGGCCGTGGCTCCAAGCCCAAAGCCGGTTTGTCTGGTTTCACCGTCTCTAACCTGAATATTCCGGGCGCTTTGCAAGCCTGGGAAACCGAACAGTACGGCAAGCCGGATCGCATAGCCTCGCCGCTGCAGATCATGATTGAAGGCCCGATCGGCGCCGCTGCGTTCAACAACGAATTTGGGCGCCCCAACCTGGCCGGTTACTTCCGTACCTTTGAAGAAAACTGGAACGGCGAGCGCCGTGGCTACCACAAGCCCATCATGCTGGCGGGCGGTCTGGGCAATATCTCGGCCGCGCACATTGGCAAGAACGATATTCCGGATGGCTCGCTGCTGATCCAGTTGGGCGGTCCGGGCATGCTGATTGGTATGGGTGGCGGTGCGGCCAGTTCCATGGCGACTGGTGCCAATGCTGCGGATCTGGACTTTGATTCGGTCCAGCGTGGCAACCCGGAAATCCAGCGCCGTGCGCAGGAAGTCATCGACCGCTGCTGGCAACTGGGTGACCACAACCCGATCCTGTCGATTCATGACGTCGGCGCGGGTGGTATCTCTAACGCCTTCCCGGAGCTGGTCGATGGCTCGGATCGCGGTGCGGTGTTTGAACTGCGCAAAGTGCCGGTAGAAGAAAGCGGCATGGCCCCGCGTGAAATCTGGTCCAACGAATCGCAAGAGCGTTACGTGCTGGCGATTCCGCCGGAAAGCCTGCTGGCATTTGAAGCCATTTGTGAGCGCGAGCGTTGCCCGTTTGCCGTGGTGGGCCGTGCGACGGCTGAAAAGCGTCTGGTGGTGGCCGATGAGCATTACGGCAACAACCCGGTCGATATGCCGATGGACGTGCTGCTGGGCAAACCGCCCAAGATGACACGTGACGTGAAGCGCGTGCCGGTGAAGGGCGAAGTGTTTGACTCGTCCACGCTGGAACTGAAAGACGCCATCTACCGCGTGCTGCGTCTGCCGACCGTGGCCAACAAGTCTTTCCTGATCACCATTGGTGACCGTACCGTGGGCGGCATGACCGCGCGCGACCAGATGGTTGGCCCGTGGCAAACCCCGGTGGCTGACGTCGCCGTCACCGCCATGGGTTACAACACGGTGCTGGGCGAAGCCATGAGCATGGGCGAGCGCACCCCGCTGGCGCTGCTCAACGCACCGGCTTCCGGCCGCATGGCCGTGGGTGAAGCGCTGACCAACCTGGCCGCCGCACAGATTGCGGATCTGGGTGATGTGAAACTCTCCGCCAACTGGATGGCCGCTGCGGGCCATACCGGTGAAGACGCCAACCTGTATGACACCGTCAAGGCTGTTGGCATGGACTTGTGCCGCGACCTGGGTGTGAGCATTCCGGTGGGTAAAGATTCGCTGTCCATGAAGACCGTCTGGCAAGACGACGGCCAGAAAAAGGAAGTGATTGCTCCTCTGTCGCTGGTGATCTCCGCCTTTGCGCCGGTCACCGACGTGAAGAAAACCCTCACGCCGCAACTGAAGACGGAACTGGAAAGTGACCTGATCCTGATCGACCTGGGCGATGGCAAGTGCCGTCTGGGAGGTTCCGCGCTGGCGCAGGTCTACAACCAGGTAGGCCAATGGGCCCCGGACGTGGTCAGCACCGAGCGTCTGAAGGCGTTCTTCGATACGGTCCAGAAGCTCAACCGTGAAGGCCGCATCCTGTCGTATCACGACCGTTCTGACGGTGGCGTGATTACCGCCGTGGCGGAAATGATGTTTGCCAGCCACGTGGGCGTAACGCTGGAAATCGACGAACTGTGTATTGAGCGTCGTCGTCGTGGCCGTGAAGAAGACGAACAGACCTCTGCCGAAGGCATTGCGCGTGAAGAAAACGGCCGTGTGATGGGCGTGCTGTTCAACGAAGAACTGGGTGCTGTGCTGCAAGTGAAACGGAGCGACACCTCGGCGGTGATTGCCGAGTTTTCCAATGTCGGCATCCGTAGCGAACTGCATGTGATCGGTACGCTGAACCATGACGATCGCTTGAAGATCAAGAAACGCAACCGCCTGGTGCTGGACGAAACCCGGGTCGAGCTGCAAAAAGCATGGTCGGAAACCAGCTTCCAGATTCAACGTCTGCGGGATAACCCGGTGGGCGCCGATGCCGAATTTGCCCGCATCAGCGACAAGCACGACAAGGGCCTGTTCGCCAAACTGACGTTTGAACCGGCACAAGATATTGCCGCCCCGTTCATCGCCACCGGCGCGCGCCCGGCCATTGCCGTGCTGCGTGAGCAAGGCGTGAATGGTCAGGTCGAAATGGCCGCTGCGTTTGACCGCGCTGGTTTCAAGGCCGTCGACGTGCACATGAGCGACATCATCAGCGGCCGACTCTCGCTGGCCGACTTCAAGGGGATTGCCGCTTGCGGTGGCTTCTCTTACGGTGACGTGCTCGGGGCCGGTGAAGGCTGGGCCAAGAGTATTCTCTTCAACGCCCGCGCCCGCGAGCAGTTCGAAGCGTTCTTCCAGCGCGCTGATACCTTCGGTCTGGGTGTGTGTAACGGCTGCCAGATGATGGCTAACCTCTCCGGCATTATTCCGGGCGCCGAGGCCTGGCCGAAGTTCACCCGTAATCGCTCCGAGCAGTTTGAAGCGCGGCTGGTGATGGCTGAACTGACGCAATCGCCGTCGTTGTTCTTTGGCGGTATGACTGGCTCGCAAATTCCGGTGGTGGTCTCGCACGGTGAAGGCTTTGCCAACTACAGCCAGCAAGGCGACATCAACAAGTCGATTGTGGCGATGCGTTATGTCGATAGCCACGGCAAGCCGACCGAAGCCTACCCGCTGAACCCGAACGGCAGCCCGCAAGGTATTGCCGGTGTGACGACGGCGGACGGTCGCTTCAGCATCATGATGCCGCACCCGGAACGCGTGTTCCGCACGCTGCAGATGTCGTGGCACCCGGCGGGCTGGGGTGAGGATAGCCCGTGGATGCGGATGTTCCGCAACGCCCGCCACTGGTTGGGGTAAGCACCCGTAAAAGCTCCTCTGGACTGCGTTACGCTCGCTTGTCGTACCTACTACCTGCGCTCGCGTGCCTTGCCAGCGGGGTTTTTGCGGCTGCCGATGCGTGCGTGGTCTGCGCGCGGTAGAAACAAAAAAAGCGTGCTTCGGCACGCTTTTTTTATGTTTGTCGTCGGTGGTACATCCATTACTCGCAGCCAAAGCCTCGTCAATCCCGCGGAGGCGGGAATCCAGTTCGCAGCCCAGTAGGCTGCCTGCGGTGGATGGCCACAAGGACTTCGAATTCAGCCTGAATAGTAAACATGCATTGCAGCTGGATTCCGGCGCAAGGAGGGGCGAGGACCGGAATGACCAGTTTATGGGATGCGTGTTGCACTGGCTGTGGCTGTGGCTGTGGCTGTGGCTGTGGCTGTTGGGGTTGAAGTTGTTTTTGACTTTCTCCCCCTTTCAAGGACTTTTCCGATTGAGGGAGGGAGACCTTAGGCTCCCGACTGATTGAGGGTATCGCGGAGCGAAAAAGTCCCGGGGGTCGCCTTTCTTTGCCTACTTTCTTTGGGGCCGCCGAGGTGGCGAAGCAAAGAAAGTAGGGTGCTCCGGCCACTGCCGGTATCAAATGCTTTTCAAGCCCGCGCCGAAGGCGCTAACCCGCCACAACCCGTTGCAAACAGACCCCCATTGCTGCACCGCGTCTTGAACCGCCGCCCGCCTCACGGTATCCAACTGACATGACAACCCCCAAGGGCCAAGCCATGTCCGACCGTTACCGTTCCTTCTCTGCGTTTTATCCCTTCTACTTAAGCGAGCACCGTAACCCGACCTGTCGCCGGCTGCATTTTGCGGGTTCGTTGGGTGTGCTGGTCTGTCTGGTCATGCTGCTGACCGGAAATGGCTGGGGCTGGCTGCTGGCGGGTCTGGTCTGTGGCTATGGCTTTGCCTGGGTGGGGCATTTCTTCTTTGAGCACAACCGGCCGGCGACATTCCAGTATCCGTTTTACAGTCTGCTCGGTGACTGGGTCATGTTCAGCGACATCTGCCGCGGTCGCATCCGGTTGTAGCCGCGCGGGTTCAGGTGGCCTGGCGTTGCCGGGCGCGCTGGCGGGCTTGCAGGCCGGCGGCCAGGGTCAGCAAATCGGCCATGCGTTTATTGTTGCCGGCTTGGGCCAGCGAGAGTGGGGTTTCACCATCCAGGTGGCGTGCCGTGGCGTCTGCGCCCAGGTCAAGCAGCGCCACGGCACTGGCAAGATGGTTGTTGGCGACCGCTTTATGCAGTGCGGTCCAGCCTTCGTTGGTGGCGGTATTGGGGTCCGCGCCAACGGCAATCAGCTTGCGCACCACGCGCTCATGTCCCTGGCTGGCGGCTTGCAACAGCGGCGTAAAGCCTTGCAGGCTGGGCTGGTTTACATTCACGCTGCGGTCCAGCAACAGTTGAATGATCTGCTCGTGACCGGTCAGGGCCGCCCAGTGCAGCGGGCCGTAACCGTCGCGATCCGTGGCGTGGATGTTGGCGCCATGCTGAAGCAACACCAGCGCCATGGCGTCATTGCCTTCAAACGCGGCGCGGATCAGCGGGGTCCATTCGCCTTCGGCCTCACGGTGGTCAACCGCCAGGCCTGCGCCCAGAAATAGCAGCACGGCGGCGACATTGCCCTGTGATACCGCCCGCTGAAAGCCGTCGGCCGAGGCCTCAAACCCCAGTTCGGTCAACTGGCTTTCAATGGATTCGCGGACATGTTCCCAAACGTCGTGATGCTCTTCCTGCATGCCCATGATCTGGTCGTGGGCCATGGAAACACTCATCAGTTCCGCACCAATCTCTGCCGGAAAACCCTGCCGGTCATGTCGGTCCATGATGAGCAATTCATCAAAATAGGCCTGCAGATTGGGCGTTCCCCACAACTCCATGATCCGGGTCACAATGCGCGGAAAGCGTGCGGCAAGTTGCTCCGGGTAACGGTGTTCCAGCTTGTAGGCAGCCAGTTTTTCGCGCAGAGGATCGGTCATGTCGGGCGAGCAGTTGAAGTGATGACATATGCGGCGCGGGCAGTTTTACCAGGCCGCTATTGATATGGTGCTAACGTAGCACTTTTATGGCTATCTGTAAGGGCTAGTTGTTTCATTCTTGCTGGACAAGCGCAAACACTATCGCTAGAATGCCGCCTCTTGCTCCCGGAAGGGGGTAAGGCAATGCCGACATGGTGGAATTGGTAGACACGCTATCTTGAGGGGGTAGTGACTGCGGTCGTGAGAGTTCGAGTCTCTCTGTCGGCACCAAAGAATACCTCAACAAAAAGCCCGGAGCTGCTGCTTCGGGCTTTTTGTTTTTCGGTTGTTTTTCGGTCTCAGGCCGCGTACAGCACAAACACCGTAGGCCGTTTGTGTAGCTCGGGTATCCCGAGTTTTTTCCACTGACCGATGTCGCGCGTCACGATCATTTCATCATCGGTGGTGATGTCCCGGGCCACGGTCAGCAAGGTTTGCGGGCGGCAACTGGACAGCAAGGCATCAAAGAGCGCGCTGTTGCGGTAGGGCGTTTCGATGAACAACTCGGCTTGTTTGAGTTTGTTCGAGTCCTGCTCCAGCTTGCGGATCGCCTCAATGCGGGCTGCACCCTCTGCCGGCAAGTAGCCATTGAAGCGGAACTTCTGCCCGTTGGCACCACTGGCCATCAACGCCAGCAGAATGGACGATGGCCCGACCAGCGGCACCACCCGGATTCCGCGAGCATGCGCCAGGCGGATCAGATTGGCGCCAGGATCCGCCACGCCGGGGCAGCCGGCCTCGGACATCAGCCCGACATCCTGCCCGGCCAGCAAGGGCGCCAGCAGCGCGGCCAGTTCTTTATCCTGCGTATGTTCGTTCAGTTCCTGCATCCACAAACTGCGCAGTTCATGGGGTGTGCCAAACGCCTTGAGCATGTGTCGGGCGGTTTTGGGGGCCTCGACAATAAAGTGCGTCAGTCGGCGTGCAATATGGATGACATCTGCCGGGAGGACAGTCTCCAGTGTGTCTTCGCCCAGCGGTACGGGGATCAGATACAGCGTTCCGGTGCTCACAGGACCTCCACACCATGTTGTTGCAAGAGATTGCACAGCGCGATCAAAGGCAGGCCGATCAGCGCAGTGGGGTCGGTTGATTCTACGGCGGCGATCATCGCAATACCCAGGCTTTCCACCTTGGCGCTGCCGGCGCAATCGTAGGGTTGTTCACGGCGCAGATAGTGTTCAATCTGTGCGTCGCTGTAATGACGCAGGGTCACGCGGGTAATGTCAGTGGCGCTGTGGGTCACGCCGGATTGGGCGTCGTGTACGGCCACGGCGGTGTGAAATGCCACTGTGCGGCCACGCATCAGGGTGAGTTGCGAGACTGCGCGCTCGTGCGTGCCGGGTTTGCCCAGTTGCTGGCCATCCAGGAGTGCAACCTGGTCTGACCCGATCAAGAGCGCGTTGGGAAAAGCACCCTTAAGTGCAACAGCCTTGGAGATAGCCAGACGCAAGCTGGTGTGGGCTGCGGTTTCGCCCGTCTGCGGGGTTTCATCGACCATGGGCGAGGCCGTCTCAAAAGGCAAACCCAGCCGGGACAAGAGTTCGCGGCGATAAACGGATGTTGAAGCCAGGATCAGCGGTCTGATTGGAAGAGCTTGTTTTTGCATGGGAAATTCTTGTGCTTTGACTCAAAAAGCCTTTGACAGAAGGACGTCGCGGATTATATCATGCGCGGTTTCTTGGCTCGAACCTTGGCGATGACAGTGATCGACAGCGCGGCTTTTTCGCGCGAGCAGCAGCAGTTGTCCGGCACCATTGCGGTGTCGTCGCTTACGCGTCTCTTCGATCAACTGGCTGATCAGTCGGGTTCGGCAGAGTGGAAGTTGCAAGGCGGTGTCGACAAGATCGAACGTCCCTGGCTCAATCTGGTGGTAAAAGGTCAAATGCGTCTGGTGTGCCAGCGCTGCCTCAAGCCGATGGATTGGCCGTTTGCCATTGAGACGCTGCTGACGCAGTTCTCTGATGAAGCAAAGCTCGACGAAGCCGAAGAGCAGGACGAAGACCTTGAAGGCATGCTCATCGATCCGGCGCTGGATATCGAAGCGCTGGTCGAAGAAGAAGTGATCCTCGCCGTACCTTTTGCGCCCGTGCACGATCAGTGCGGCGGGACAGAAGGCGCGACAGAGGCAGGCAAGAAACCCAATCCGTTTGCTGTCCTGGCTGGTCTGAAAACCAGGAAAGCGGAATAAAAGAACCTGTACTTTGTACTGGTTCTACGGACGAGACCGTAAAGCCGGATGTGCTTATAGCGTCGTCCGTCGTTCATCAAATACATAACTGGTTTTCAAGGAGTACCCAAATGGCTGTTCAACAGAATAAAAAGTCCCCGTCCAAGCGCGGCATGCATCGCGCCCATGACTTCCTGACCGTGCCGGCGCTGGCTGTTGAAGCGACCACCGGTGAGGCTCACCTGCGCCACCACATCAGCCCGAACGGTTTCTACAAGGGCCGTCGTGTGATCAAGGCCAAGGGCGAATAATTCGCTACGGGTGAAAACCCTTAATAACCATATGGTTATGTCAGCGGCGCAAGCGGGAGAACCTGCTTGCGCCGTTCGCCATTCTGGCCAAGCGATTCGCAAAGCAGACCAAAGCTGATGGATATTACTGTAGCTGTCGACGCGATGGGCGGTGACCATGGTACTCATGTCACCGTACCTGCCGCACTGCGCTTTCTGGACGAACACCCCGATGTCAACATCGTGCTGGTGGGGATGCCGGACGCCATTGAGGCTGAACTCAGGGCGCGCCACCGCACGCTCGGCCCGCGCCTGCGGGTGCAGCCGGCCACTGAGGTGGTCACCATGGATGAGGCGCCGCAATCGGCGCTGAAGAACAAGAAAGACTCGTCCATGCGAGTAGCAATCAACCTGGTTAAATCCGGTGGTGCCAACGCCTGTGTCTCGGCCGGCAATACCGGTGCCTTGATGGCCACAGCACGTTTTGTGCTCAAGACCATCAAGGGGATTGACCGTCCGGCCATTGCCAAAATGCTGCCGACGCGCAAAAACACCTTTTCCTGCGTGCTGGACCTGGGCGCCAACGTCGATTGCACTCCGCAGCATCTGGTGCAGTTTGCGATCATGGGCGCCATGCTGGTTTCCGCCACGCGCCAGCAGGCTCGCCCGACTGTGGGTCTGCTCAATATTGGCGAAGAAGAAATCAAGGGTAATGAGGTGGTCAAAGAGGCCGCTGAACTCTTGCGCCGTTCCAATCTCAATTTCCATGGCAACGTGGAAGGTGACGATATCTATGCCGGCACGGTTGATGTGATCGTGGCTGACGGCTTTACCGGCAATGTGGCCCTCAAGACCTCTGAAGGTCTGGCCAAGATGATTGCTGAGCAGTTGCGTGAAGAATTCCTGCGCAACTGGTGGTCGCGCTTGTTGGCCGGGCTGGCCTGGCCGGTATTGTCCCGGTTCAAGAAGCGTGTTGATCCACGGCGGTACAATGGCGCATCTTTGCTCGGCCTCAATGGTATTGTGGTAAAAAGCCATGGCGGAGCGGATCGCATGGCGTTTTACTGGGCACTTTCACAAGCTGTGGATGAAGCCCGCGCCGGTGTGACCCAGCGCATTGCCGAGCAGGTGCAGCAAGAGCTTGAATTGCTCGCCGCGCAGCCGGCTGCCGTCTCCCCCGATACGCCTTTAGCCTGAGCGGGCCTAACGCCCGTTCAGATCCTGCCAGGAGAATAAATCCATGTATTCGCGCATTGCCGGCACAGGTTCTTACCTGCCGGCCAAAACGCTGACCAATCAAGAACTGGCGCAGAAAGTGGAAACCAGCGACGAGTGGATCGTTTCGCGGACCGGTATCCGCGAACGCCGTATCGCCGCCGAAGGTGAAGCCACGTCTGACATGGCGCTCAAGGCCGTCGAACAAGCGCTGGCCGCAGCGGGCAAAACGCCTGAAGATATTGATCTGTTGATTGTTGCGACCACCACGCCAGACAGCGTGTTCCCGTCAACGGCCTGCATCTTGCAAGACAAACTGGGCGTGCATGGTTTCCCGGCATTTGACGTGCAAGCGGTCTGTTCCGGCTTTATCTATGCCCTGGCGACGGCCGACAAATTTGTGCAGACCGGTGCAGCCAAATGCGCCGTCGTGATCGGTGCGGAAAAGCTCTCCAATATCGTTGACTGGAATGACCGTGGTACCTGCATCCTGTTTGGGGATGGCGCCGGTGCCGTGGTGCTGACGGCAAGTGAAGAGCCGGGTATTCTGCAAACCCGTTTGCGCGCTGATGGCCGTTATCGTTCCATCCTGAAAGCAGATGCCCGTCTGCAAGGCGGCGAGATTTCCGGCAATCCGTATATCTATATGGAAGGCAACGCGGTCTTCAAGTTTGCCGTGCGCGCGCTGGCCGATATCGCGGTGGAAACCCTGACGGCCGCCGGTCTGGAAAAATCCGATATCGACTGGTTGGTGCCGCACCAGGCCAACCTGCGCATTATCGAATCCACAGCCAAACATCTGCATCTTTCCATGGATCAGGTCATTGTCACGGTAGACCGGCACGGTAATACTTCGGCCGCGTCGATTCCGTTGGCGCTGGATGAAGGTATCCGCAGCGGCAAGATTCAGCGAGGGCAGACTTTGATGCTCGAAGGCATTGGTGGCGGTTTTGCCTGGGGCTCTGCGCTGATCCGCTACTGAACTCAACGGCGCTTTATGCGCCGTTTGTTTTTTCAAACAGTCATTTGAATTTGATCGTTCGCGATCAACCGGATAAAGACTTCGCGCTTGCAGCCATCGCTCCGCGATGTGTGTGGGGCCAGGCCAATAAGCGCGAGGCAAAAGGAGAACATCCATGAAACTGGCATTTGTCTTTCCCGGTCAGGGTTCCCAGGCGATTGGCATGATGAACGCATGGGCGGATGTGCCCGTGGTCAAAGCCACGTTTGATGAAGCCTCTGGCGTATTGGGTCTGGACCTGTGGCAAATGGTTGCCGAAGGCCCGGCCGAGGCGCTCAACGCCACCGTCAATACCCAACCTGTCATGCTGACCGCTGGCATTGCCGCCTGGCGCGCATGGCAAGCCCGTGGCGGCCGTGCGCCAGACCTGCTGGCGGGTCACAGTCTGGGTGAATACGCCGCGCTGGTCGCTGCGGGCTCGCTCGCCTTTGGTGATGCGCTGCAACTGGTGCGCTTGCGGGCCGAAGCCATGCAAAATGCGGTGCCGGCTGGCGAAGGTGCCATGGCCGCCGTGTTGGGTCTGGATGACGCCGCCGTGGTCGCCGCATGCGCGCAAGCCGCTCAAGGCGATGTGGTACAGGCCGTTAACTTCAACTCGCCCGGTCAGGTGGTGATTGCCGGCTCCAAGGCCGCTGTTGAGCGTGCGTGCGAAACGGCCAAGGCGGCCGGCGCCAAGCGTGCCATGCTGCTGCCGGTTTCGGTGCCGTCGCACTGTGATCTGATGAAGCCTGCGGCCGAGGTCCTCAAAGCGCGTCTGGCTGCCGTCACCATCGCATCGCCTGAAATACCGGTGGTGCACAATGCCGACGTCGCCGCCTATAGCGATCCTGACCGTATTCGCGACGCCCTGGTGCGCCAACTGTATATGCCGGTGCGCTGGGTCGAGACCGTACAACATATGGCCGCCGCCGGCGTGACCGTGATCGCCGAATGCGGTCCGGGCAAGGTACTGGCCGGTCTGAATAAACGGATCGCCACCGAGGCCCAGCAATTTGCGCTGACCGACCCGGCCGCGCTGGATGCTTTGGCCGCCGCGCTCTGAATCAAGCCGCGGCGTGAAGAGCTGCCTGGACTGGCCGCCTTCATGATCGCGTTAAACGAATTTGAGGAGATCAACCCATGAGTCTTGAAGGCAAGATTGCGCTGGTGACAGGCGCGTCGCGCGGTATCGGCCAGGCGATTGCACTGGAACTGGCAAAACAGGGCGCCACCGTGCTGGGCACGGCAACGTCTGACGGCGGTGCCGAAGCCATTACCGCCTACTTGAACGCCGCTGGCGCCAAAGGCCAGGGCCTGCGCCTGCAAGTGACCGAAGAGGGCGCGTGCGAAGCAATTGTTAGCCAGATTGAAAAAGAATTTGGCGCAATCACCATCCTGGTCAACAATGCCGGCATTACCCGCGACAATTTGCTGATGCGCATGAAGGATGAGGAATGGGACGCTATCATGGCGACCAACCTCAAGCCCGTGTACCAGCTTTCAAAAGCGGTCATTCGTGGCATGATGAAGGCCCGTTGGGGCCGGATTGTGAATATTGCCTCTGTGGTGGGGGCAACCGGTAACCCGGGTCAAACCAATTACTCGGCGGCCAAGGCGGCCTTGTTTGGTTTTACCAAATCCCTGGCGCGTGAAATTGGCAGCCGTGGGGTGACCGTGAATGCCGTGGCACCAGGCTTTATTGATACTGATATGACCAAAGTGCTGCCGGAAGAACAAAAGGCAAAACTGGTCGAAAGCATTGCGCTGGGCCGCCTTGGCGACCCGCAGGACATTGCCGATGCAGTGGCGTTCCTCGCCAGCGACAAAGCCGGTTATGTCACCGGCAATACGCTGCATGTGAACGGCGGCATGTTCATGAACTGATTCTTGCCGGCAGGCGTTTTGACTCACGCGTGCCGGAGAATGGAAGTAGTGTTACCACCGTATGGCGTGTGCATTTTCATCAATTGAAAGCTGTGGTGCTTGGCGCGCCGGTTTTTTTTGGTAGAATGCGGACGCATTTTTCCGAATCTTAGAAAGGCTTGGCTAAACCCATGGAAAACATCGAACAGCGCGTGAAGAAAATCGTTGCTGAGCAACTTGGCGTACCGGAAACCGACGTCAAAATCGAATCGTCCTTCGTGAACGATCTCGGCGCCGACTCCCTCGACACCGTTGAGCTGGTGATGGCACTCGAAGAAGAATTCGAATGCGAGATCCCGGACGAAGAAGCTGAGAAGATCACTACTGTTCAGCAAGCGATTGACTACGTCAGCGCCCACCTGAGCAAGTAATCGTTCCGATTCGTCGCCATGGCCGCTTTGCGGTTGTGGTCAGAGCGGTGCGCAAGACCAACGCCTGCATCAGTGACTTCAATCCGTCTTCTCAATACGCTTTGTGTGTTGAAAGATTGATTGGGGAAGTCTGACTGCGGGCGCTGCGCCATTGCCACCGCTCTTGTTACATCCGGTTCACTCTCGGAGATTACCGTGTCCAAACGTAGAGTAGTCGTTACCGGCCTCGGTCATGTTTCGCCCGTGGGCAATGACGTGGCAACAGGCTGGGCGAATCTTCTCGCCGGCAAATCCGGCATCAGCAAGATCACCCGCTTTGATCCGACAGACTACGCCTGCCAGATCGCCGGTGAAGTCAAAGAATTCGACATCAGTACCTATATTTCGCCCAAAGACGCGCGCCGTATGGATGTGTTCATCCATTACGGGATTGCTGCGGCTTTCCAGGCCATTGCCGATTCGGGCATTGAAGAAGTCGCTGATCTGGACAAGACGCGCGTTGGCGTAAATATCGGTTCTGGTATTGGCGGCCTGCCGTTGATCGAAGAAACCGGTGCCACCTTGCTGGCCGGTGGCCCACGCAAGATTGGTCCGTTCTTCATTCCGGGCTCGCTGACCAACCTGATTGCCGGTCACGTGACCATTTACAAGGGCTTTCAGGGCCCGAGCTATGGCATTGTGTCTGCGTGCACGACCGGTGCGCATTGCATTGGCGATGCGGCCCGCATGATCCAGTACGGCGATGCCGATGTGATGGTGGCGGGCGGCGCAGAAGGCGCAGTGACCGGTCTGGGTATTGGTGGTTTTGCCGCCATGAAGGCGCTGTCTACCCGTAATGATGATCCGGCTGGTGCTTCCCGTCCGTGGGACAAGGGTCGCGATGGCTTTGTCATGGGCGAAGGCGCTGGCGTGCTGGTGCTGGAAGACTACGATCATGCCGTCAAGCGTGGCGCAAAGATTTACGCCGAGCTGGTTGGCTTTGGCATGAGCTCCGACGCGCACCACATCACCGCACCGAGTGCCGAAGGCCCGGCGCGTGGCGTGGTCAACGCGCTGCGTGACGCAAAGATCAATCTGGACGAAGTGGATTACGTCAACGCGCATGGCACCTCGACCCCGCTGGGCGATGCCAACGAAACCAATGCGTTGAAGATGGCTTTTGGTGATCACGCCAGGAAACTGGTGGTGAACTCCACCAAATCCATGACCGGCCACTTGCTGGGCGGCGCGGGTGGTGTAGAAGCCGTGTACTCGGTCCTGGCGCTGCACAACCAGGTGTCCCCACCGACCATCAACCTGGATGACCAGGACATTGAAGGCGGTTGCGATCTGGATTACGTGGCCAACACGGCGCGTGATATGAATATCCGGGTGGCGATCTCCAACTCCTTCGGGTTTGGTGGTACCAACGGTACGCTGGTGTTCAAGCGCGTTTAACTGCGTTTGTTCCAGACAAAAAGGGCTGCCACTGTGCAGCCCTTTTTATTTGCGCCGTTGATGAATGATTGTCATCGCAAAGCCAGGGCGCAAGCCTGATAAAATTGCGAGCATGACCTCTGCATTTCATGTTCGCGATCTCTCTGGCCCGGTTGATCTGGCCGACCTGCACGCCGTTGCGCCGGCGCGGTTTCCCTTGTTGATGCAATCTTCCGGCCAGACGGGCTGGGATATCCTGCTGGCGTTGCCAGAGACAGGGCGCGTCTACCGCCAGGCAGAGGCCGCGCAGTTTCTGGCAGACCTGGCGCAACTGCCTGTGAATGCCGGCCCCGGTAGCGACTTGCCATTTACTGGTGGCTGGGGCGTATACGCCGCGTATGAGTTGCTGGAGCAGTTTGAGCCCACCGTCGCGCACCGGGATTGTGGTGATGTACCGGTCGCGGCCTTATGGCGCTGTCCGGCGGCGGTGCTGCATGAACGCGACAGCGGGCGCTGGCTGCTGGTCGCTGAATCTGCCGCTGCGCTGGACGAACTTGCCAGTGTGATCGGCGGTCTGTCCGCGTCAGCCACGACGCCTGTGCAGGTAGCCCATATTACCGAAGAAGACCCGCAAGCCTTCCTGGATGGCGTGCTGGCGTGCAAGCGCTATGTCTACGAGGGCGACGTGTTCCAGGTCAATCTGTCGCGTGCCTGGGACATTGAATTGGCCAGTGGCGGGGCCAGCGATGTTTACACGCGCTTGCGTACCGCCAATCCGGCGCCGTTTTCCGCGATTTGCCATCTGGATGGCTACGACATCATCAGTTCCTCGCCGGAGCGCCTTGTGAAAGTCCGCAACGGCATCATCGAAACCCGGCCGATTGCCGGCACCCACCCGCGCTCAAGTGATCCCGCAGAAGATGCCCGCCTGAAAGAACAACTGCTGGCCACCGTCAAAGAACGGGCCGAGCACATCATGCTGGTTGATCTGGAACGCAATGATCTGGGGCGCGTGGCTGAACCGGGTAGCGTGCATGTTGACGAATTGATGGCGGTCGCCAGCTATGCCTTTGTGCATCATATTGAATCCAATGTGCGTGCCCGCGTGCGGCCAGATGTGAACCCGGCGCAGGTGCTGCGCGCGCTGTTCCCCGGCGGCACCATTACTGGTTGCCCCAAGGTGCGCTGCATGCAAATCATCCGCGAGCTGGAACAGCGCCCGCGTCATGCTTATACCGGCAGCCTGGGGTATATCGGTAATGATGGCAGCATGGATTTCAACATTCTGATTCGCACCTTCCTGATGCATCAGCAGCATCTGTATGTGCGCGCTGGCGCCGGTATCGTGGCCGATTCCGATCCGGAACGCGAACTGCAGGAAACCCGCCATAAAGCACGCGGCCTGTTACGGGCGCTGGGGCTGGAGAGCGCGCCATGAGGCTGATTAACGGCCTGCCCGCCGAGCGGCTGGATTTGTCGGATCGGGCCTTTCAGTTTGGCGACGGGGTATTCCGTACCTTCTACGCCCGTGACGGCAAGGTTCCTTTCTTGCTGCGTCATCTTGCCCGTTTGCGTGCTGACGCGCTCGCGCTGGGCATCCACGCCCCGGATGACGCCACCTGGCTGGCAGACCTGGGCAGAGCCGTCACCGGTGATGCCACCATCAAGTTAATCCTGACCCGGGGCGAGACGCCGCGGGGATATACCTACCCGGCGGACATACAGCCCAACCGCATTGTGCAGATCAGCCCATTGGCCCCGCCGCGCGCGTTTGCCGAGGGTGGCGCCCGCGTGCGCGTGTGCGCTACGCGGGCAGGCTGGCAGCCGCGTCTGGCCGGGATCAAGCACCTGAACCGGCTGGAAAACGTGTTGGCGCGGGCGGAGTGGCAAGACCCTTCCATTTTTGAAGGGCTGTTGCTGGATCGGGATGATCAGGTGATTGAAGGCTGCATGAGCAACATCCTGATGCTGGAAGATGATCAATTGATCACGCCGGTGCTGGATGGCGCAGGCGTCGCTGGCGTTATGCGCGACGTGGCGATGACTGCGGCCGGGCAATTGGGCTGGCCGGTCGCGCAAGACCGTATTTCATTGCCGCGTTTGCTGGTGGCGCAGCAGGTCTGGCTCTGTAACAGCTTGATCGGGCTTGTCCCGGTGGGGCAACTGGCCGGGGTGAATCTGGCGCTCGATCAGCGCGATGCCGCACTCAGGATGGCGACTGAAATAGTTGCCAGTAAGGAAAGTTTCAGCCTCTAAGCGGGGTTGACAGGCCCGTTTGACGAGGCTTGCAGCGTGTTTGGTAACCCCGGCGAAACAGACCATCAACCCCGTTGGTCTGCCTGTTCCGTTTGTCTTGCCACCCCGCCAGGCGCGTGATGCCTGCGCTATCACTCCTTCAAAGCAAAGCGGAAGTCGCGGCAATTACGGCGGCCACTGCAACCAGAATTCGTGCCGGTTTTCCGATCCGAGGAGAGGTGAGGAATGCGCGTCGTGCTCGATCACGAGGACGCGGAGCGGCTTGCCTTGTCGCTACGCCAGCACGGCTTGCCTGACGAGATTGAAACGTCCGGGGCGGGCGAGGGCGCGCTGGTCGTGGTGGTGCTGGCGGGCTCCGGCACCGTGGCGGCGGCGGCGGAGCACTGGCTGCGCCATTTGCCGCACCCTGGCGCATTTATCGTTGGCTGTACCGCACGCACGCGCGCAGCTTGCCAATGCGAAGACTGGTGGCCCGAAGGGATCTGTGACCTGGTCACCGCACCGGATGACGACGCCCTGCAGACTGAACTGGTGATGCGCCTGGTACGGCTGGCGGAGCTGGAAGCCATTCTGGATGCCGACTGGCTGCATGAGCGCGCAGTGGGGACTTCACCCGTGTGGCGGCGCACCCTGCAACTGGTCGCGGAAGTCGGCCGCTTTGGCCATGGCGCTTGTCTGCTGCAAGGTGAAAGCGGCTGTGGCAAAGAGTTGCTGGCGCGGCTGGTTCACGATCTTGATCCGGCCCGGCGACGCGGGCCGTTTGTGGTGGTCGATTGCACCACGCTTAGCCCGGAACTCTCCGGCAGCGAACTGTTTGGTCACGCCCGTGGTGCCTTTACCCATGCCTTGAACGCGCGGGATGGCGCGGTGGCGCTGGCTGATGGGGGCACCCTGTTTCTGGATGAAATCGGTGAACTGGAACTCCCGCTCCAGGCGCGTTTGTTGCGGGTAATCCAGGAGCACACCTACAAACGCGTGGGCGAGGATAACTGGCGGCAGTCGGATTTTCGGCTGACCTGCGCCACCAACCGGAATCTGGAGGCCGATGTCCAGAGTGGCCGCTTCCGGGGCGATCTGTTTTTCCGCATCACGCAATGGACGGTGCGTGCGCCCAGTCTGGCGGAACGGCGTGAAGATATCCCGGCGTTGGTACAGCATTTTCTGGCACAAGGCGGACAGCGCGTGCCACAAATCATGCCGGAGGTGATGGCGCGGCTGAAAGCGGCCGATTATCCCGGCAACGTGCGTGAACTCAGAAACGTGGTGTTGCGAATGGCGGATCGGCAACGCGGGTTTGGCGTACTCAGCACCGGCTGCCTGCAAGGCATGATCCCGACGCGTGCGTTGACGCAGACCCCGATCACTTGGGAGCAGACGCTGGCCAGCGCGGTCGAAGGTGCGCTGGATGCGGGTATGGGTCTCAAGGGAATCGGGCAACTGGCCGAATCCATGGCGGTGCAGATGGCCGAACAGCGGATGGGCTCGACCACGCGGGCGGCAGAACTTCTGGGGGTGACGCCGCGCGCACTGCAATTGCGGCGGCGTGGTCGCCAGCCAGAGGCCGGTCAGTGAGCCTGGCGTCTGGCTTGCCACAACTGGGCACGCCGCAACAAGCGCAGGGCATTGCCCCCGGTCATCTGGCGCAACGCCGCGCGGTCGGGTTTGAGGGCGTAGACCTTGGCCAGCTCCAGCCCCGGGTGCAAAAACACGCCGTCCGAGCCAAACAGCAGCTTGCCGGGGCCGGCGCGCTGCAAGGCCTCTTCCAGCAAGTCAAACCGGCGGATGCCGGCCGTATCCGTAAACAGGTTGGGGTGGCGTGAGATCAGATCGATCACCTGCCGCTGCGCCGCCCAGTCATCGGCAAAGCTGCCCAGGTGGGCGATGACAAACGGGACATCCGGGTGCGTTTGCGCCAGTAACGCCAGCGGGCCGATCTCTCCGGCCGGGTCATACAGCACAGGCAGATGCCAGCGGCGGGCGGCATCACAAATCTGCCGGTTGATGCGTGCATCGTGATGATGCACCTTGATGCCGCAAAGACCCAGTTGCAGCACGGCTTCTTCGATCATGGTGTGGATGCGTTCGCGGTCCCGCGTGGCATGCACCATGGCAAAGCCGAACCAGCGCTGGGGCTCGGCGCGGACCAATGCGGCGATATCCCGATTGCCCTGGCGATAGTCAGACTGGAATACCGGCAGCAAGACGGAGTGCGTAATACCCGCCTCATTGGCGCGGGCCACGTATCTGGCCAGCGGCGCGGTGGTATCCCAGGGGCCGGTCATGCCATCGCCCTGGCCCGCGTGGACATGAAAATCGATGATCATGGCGACCACTCGAATTGCGCACCCGGATTAAGCCGCAGTGCATTGCCACTGATGCGGGGCGAGGTAATGCCCGGTGGCAGCAGATTGCTGATCGACAGGCCGTCTGGCCCGACACTGAGTGGCTGTTGCAACTGGAGATTGGATACGCGGCGTCCCAGTGCGCGGACCAGGGTGTGTTCCACCGCCGGTATCCAGGCCAGATTGCTGATGTTGGCAGTGTAAACATTCAGTCCGCCATCCTGGTGTTGCGCCGCGCAGGCCGCATGTTGCCGCAAGCGGGCCGCCAGACTGTTGGCCATGCCCACGTACACCGGCTGCCCGTTGCGCATCAGCACATAAACACCCGGCCCGCCCACGCTCTGTACTGCTTGGGGGAGTGTGAACGCGCCTTGCCATTGCAGCGCTACATTGGCCGAGCGCGGGGCGGTTTCCAGTTCGTTCAGTTCATTGAGTTCGGTTTCAAACTCACCCACCCCGGCAATCGACAGGCCCACCAGTTCCAGTACGTCCCGTCGTTGTTGGGCCAGCAGGCAAGCCTGGCAGCAGGTGCCTTTGCTTTCATAACGGCGGGTGCCAATACGCGGGTTGCCGCCGCTGCGCCGGGCGCGGGCGATGATCTGGCGCAGGTCCTGGATCAGGGTATGTGGCGGCGTGCCGGCCGGGTAATGTCGGGTATCGGCAATCAGACGCAGCAAACGTCGCATGCGCCAGGGTGCCAGCTCCAGGGTTTCGCCCTCTGCGGTTTTAAACATGCTCGCGTTCCTCCAGAAAAAAACGCCCACCGGCAGAGGCTTGATCGCTGACTGCCGGCAACCGTGAAGCCACCGTGGCCATTGCGCGCAAAAGCGCATCGATTTCGCTGGCCGGATGATCCGCGCGGACGATGACCGCCACGGCGTACCGGCCGTCCCGCTGCCGTAACAATGCGGTGCGGATGCCCAGTTCGCGCAGGCCGCTGTGTAACGCTTGCGTGCGCGCTGCCGTAGCCAGGCACAGATGCTGCATCGGGTGCGGCTGGCGTGACAGACGCAAATCCGGCAAGACCGAGCGGGCCAGCCGGCGCAAACCCTGCTGCAGCCGGCGCAAGGCTTGCCACAGGTTTTGCCGCAAGCGCCCACCGTGTTGCCGGTTGAGGGCCAGCGCGTTAAGCCCGGCACGCAACGCCGCTTCACTGGCGCTACTACAATGCGATTGCGTCGGACCTTCGCGCGCCAGGTCGCTGATCAGCGTCAGTGGCCCGCATAGCGTGGCCAGTGGCGCGCCAAAGGCTTTGGACCAGGATGCCAGCAGCAGGATGGGTTCATTCGCGCCCAAACCTGCATGCCGTAATGCCCCGCCGCCACCCCGTCCCCAGGGCATCAGCAAGGAGGGCTGCTCCCCCAGTACGCCCAGCACCTGACTGTGATCCACCACCACCACGCCGCCATGCTTGCGCGCCAGTTTGAGATAGCGCGCCAACTGGACCGGCGCACCTTCACGCCGGGTGGCGTCCGTGATGATGGCGGGCGGGCGGCCGCCCCAGCGCTGGCGTACGTGGCGGGACAGGTCGGCCAGATCGGCATGACGAAACCACGCCACTGGCACCCCCATGCCCATCACCCGTTCCAGCCCCCAGCGCATGATCGGGTAGATGGATTCATCAGCGATCAGCGCATGGGTCCGGGCCAGTTTGTCAAACACGTCGATGGCCAGATGCAGGGTGGAAGGGGCAGCCATGCCCGCCTCGCACCCTTGCAAGCCGGCGGCCTGGGCGGCCAGCACTCTGGCCAGCGGTGCGGCCGCCAGCGATGCCGGCGTGCCCGTGGTCAGCGCCGGGTAACAACCCAGTTGCCGCGCCGGGTGCGTCAGGCCCAGATACAAGGCAGTTGAAAAATCGATCATGGCGCTACGCCACTCTGGCCCCCTTGCGTTCCTGCAGTCGTCGCAACAGGTGGATGCCGGGCACTTGCACGTCCACCGGTTCAGCGCAGACATCAATCCCGGTTACGGCGCGGTAGGAGTGGATATAGGTCTGGATCTCCGGCCGGAAGAAGGTCGCCCAGTTGGCGGCGTTGACCGGGTCGTTGATGGAGTTCCAGTCACCCCAGCGGATCGACGCCACAATCTGTTCACCCATCGTCGCCAGTTGCCAGAACTGATAGGTGTTGGTGTCACCCCAGCCTTGCAGCTTGCGCATGCTTTCCACTGAATGCATCCACGGTTCCGGATAGGCCACCATGGCGCGCCGTGGCAGAAACTCGCGGAACTCGGGCCGCGCCAGCAACCATTGCTGCATCATCATTTCCACGCGCGCCGTGGTCGGCAGATCGCGGAACTGGTTGTGCGCGCCTTCCGAGAGGATCAAATGCACCTCCCGCAGGGCGTTCAGGAGCGGGAAGCCATCCGGCACCACGGTGGTGTCGTCGGCCTGACGGAAGAACGGCACGCACAGGTTCAAGAGGGTATGGAAGGCCTCCAGGAACTTGCTGCGGTTATCTGCCGGCCGCGCACTGGGCACCGCTTTGCCGAAAATCTGGAAGCCATAGTGATGGCAGTATTCCAGCGCGCGGCGCTCGATCGGCAGGCGGTGTTGCTCGTCTTGCACCCAGCCCCAGATCAGATTGTTGAGTGGGCGCAGTGGATCAAGCTCCAGTTGTGCCAACGGGTCTCGCGGGCCGGAAGACACATTCTGAAAGCGCCGCGTCACCGCGTTCATGGTCTGCACCAACTGCATTTCTTCCATCCAGTAACTCCAGATGAGTTCAATCAGCGGTGCATGGGTGAGTTTGGCGGAGATATCGTCGTTCCAGTGGTTAAGCCATAAGCAGCCCTCACCGCACATCCCGGCTGCCGCTGGCGTTTTCTGCATCTGGTGCACCACGGCGGTTTGTTGTTCCAGCGCGTCTTCAATCACCACGGCCGCATCGGTGCCCTGCAGGGCCATGGCAATGCGTTGCAGATAAGGCAGGGTAGGGCTGCTGCCGCTGCCAAAGTACTGATTGCTCAAGGCGCCAGGCATGGTGATGTTCAGCCCAAGACGTTCGTTCGCCAGCGCGACTGCGGCCGGATCGATGGCGAGCATGTTCTGCAAAGCCCGGGTATCTGGACCGCGCGGGGCCACGCCCCCCCAGGTCACCACAAAGGCTTCGGTGGCGACTTTGAGGGCCCGGTAGGCATCGGTATCGGTAAACGGCAGGAAACGGCGGCGACTCAGTTTTGCGGCATCCGGATAGATGGGCGCTTTCTGGCTGCCGGCAGGGTCGGGCTGCGTGGCGCTGGGGCCATCCGGAAAAAACAGCAGATCCATCTGGCGCACGTAGTTGTCAAAACTCAGCGTGTCGGCATTGAGTTTGATCAGTAGCCAGAGCGCGACATCTCCGGTGAGCGGACGTGACGTGCGTTGCAGACTGACTGCCGTCGGGGAGGCGTAATCGGCCGTTTCGGTCGGGCCGGATAACGCGGCGATGGGGTCGAAATTGGGGCCGAAACCGCCAGGCGTACTCCCCACCACAATGGGAGTGCCTCCTGCCACGGCATCAGGCACATTGATCGTTCCGTTGAGCGTGACATCACCGCCATTCACAAGGTTGACGGCGGCATCAATCAGCGCCTGTCCTTGAGGGATAGCCGGGTCTAGCAAATGGCTGATTTCTCTTGCGATCTCAAAACCACTTGCGGCGGAGAGGTCGGCTTTTTTGTGCTTGGTGGTCAGCGTGATATACGCATTCACCGGGGTGAGTTTGTCTACGGCAGCGATCACCGGCTGATCCGCGGTGTAACTGGTATAGGTCAACAGCTTGTTGGGCAAGAGATGAACCGGAACCTGCACAACATAACTATTGGGGTCGGTGGCATTGGGCTGCAGGATCAAGGCCAGCCCTTGAAGCGTCACGGTGCTCATTGTCTTTCTCCTTTATTCATGCAAAGGCGGCGGCAAGGGGCCGGCGCTGGTTCAGTACGACAGAGAGTTCCTTGCTGCCCGCCCGCCATGGCAGGTATCCGGCCAGCGCCCAGCGTTGCAGCAACTCGGCAATCACTTGCAGTTCCTGGCTGGCGGGTAGCAAACCGCTGAAACGGGCCTGGCCCAGTACCGCAAAAGCCAGCGTGGGGGTGTCGGCCAGCATTTGTTGCGGGCGCGCCCTGACGGTTTGCCAGCGCGCCAGCAAGGCGTGCGGATGGCGATCAGGCAGGCGTAGCGCCGCGCCCAGGCTATGGCCGCTCAAGGCGGGTGGAGACACGGCCAGCAACATGTGGATGAACTCGCCGATGGATTGGTCCAGTTGGGCAAATGTCTGGCGCTGTTTGTCGCTCATCTGCGAGCGCGGGTACTGCAGCTCCCAGATGTGTGCCAGCCGCGCCCATTGCGGATGCGGATAAAGCGCATTACCCATCGCCAGCGACAACTTCACCCGTATCCACGGTGCCGGGTGCGGGTCGTCCAGATTGATCCGCAGCACAAACGCACGCGGTAGACTCACCACACTCATCAACCCGCAGGTCGCGGCAATTCCCACGCGGGAGACCGCCCACAGATCCGCCAGGATTTCACTGATCCAGCGATCCCACGCCTGCCAGACCGGCGGCGGTGGTTGGCTGCTGCCAAACCGCTGCTGCAGCGCCCGTTTGAATGCATTGACCAGGCCCAGCAAGGCCGCCGCCTGATGCCCCACCTCATGAAACAGTGAGGCCGCGATCCCCGTGCCCACCATGCGCTCCCGCGGCATGCGGATCACGGATACCGGATTGTTGCCGCCCCCTGGCAAGCGGGTGCGCGCCCGCCGGATCGCTCCGCCATGCCCGCGTTCGACATAGCAGATCACCGGTGGGACATCCTGCAGCAGCCCCGGTTGGCGCAAGCCATCTTGCGCGGCGACATCCAGCCCGGATAACCACACCCCTGTACCGTGCTGGCTACGCTGCGTGAGCACTTCAGCAAAAATCTCGAAGTGCGTCAGCGCGGCGTGAAAATACAGCTTGAGCAGGGCGTACCGGTGCTGGGCATCGGCCACGTTACGGGGCGTTGGCTGCATTTGCCGCAAACGGCGCAGGAAGTGGGCGATCCGCAAGCGCAATTGCCGCCGCGCGGCCTGCATATGCTGTTCGATGGCGGCCATGGCGGCGTCACTGACGTTGGCCGCCGGCACCATCGGCATCTGCAAGGCGTAGGGCAACTGCGCATCAAGCCGGGCGCGGATACCGTGGACTTCCTGTTCCAGCAATCGCAAGGCCTGGGTACATGCATCCATCACGCTCACCAGTTCTGGCGCGGCGGAGCCAGCATGACGATGATGGCCCGCCCGCTACGTGAACGCCGCCAGGTCCCGCCCTGGGGGATGCCCCCGCCCTGTACCGGTGTGCCGCAGTTGGGGCAACCGGCGCTGGCCACGGGCTGGCCGCCATAGCCCTGGCTGGCGGAGGGGGCCCGTACTGCGGCCGGTGCAGCATAGCCGCCCTGACCGCCCTGACTGGCGTAGGCTGGTTGTTGCTGGCCACCATAATCCTGCCCCTGTCCCTGCCCATAACCGCCCCAGGGCTGCACCGCATAGCCGCCGCCATATCCGCCACCAGACCCATACCGCCGATGATGATGCCGACGGTACGGCCGGGCCACGCCAGGGATTGCCGGCCCAAAGATCGGGGTGCCGGCTTGCCGTGCCGCCGCCACACCCTGCCGGGCAATGACCCGCATGGCGGGCAACAGCCCTGGTGCCACCTGGCGTGCGGCTTTCAGGAATGCCACCTTGGCCGCTTTGGCCGGCGGGATATGGGGCGGGACGATAGCCAGATGGCGTGTGGCCTGCTGACCAATCCGTACCAGCCGACGGGCCACTTCAAATTCGCGGTCTTCATTGGAAAGGCCCTCCAGCTCCAGTCCCAATGCGCTGCCCGCCATACCGGCCAGCTTGCCGCCAATCATGCCGCCTACGCCCGGTACCACCATATTGCCCAGTGCGCTGCCCACAATCGGCAAAGCGGATTTGGCCGCCGTTTTCAAAATGCCGCCCAAGGCCTTGCCGGCAGACGATTTGGCAAAGTTGCTTGCCACCCGGCCCACGGACTTGATCAGGCCGCCCAGGAACTGTTCCATCTCCTGTTCGTTGTTCACCGACAGCAATTCTGCGGCCAGCTCCATTTCCTGCATCTCGCCCGAAACTTCAGTTTCGAACTCGTTTTCAAACTCGCCTTCGAATTCGCCCTCGAACTCACCTTCAAATTCGCCTTCAAACTCGCCCTCGAATTCGCCTTCCAGTTCCTGGCCAGACTCACCGGACAGTTCGGGGGAAAGCTCCTGTTCAAACTCGTTGTAACCAGGACCCCAACCGCCGGGCCTGGAGGTGCCGATATCGTGCATTTGCCGCTCCTTGTCTATAGAAGTTGGCGAGAGACTGGGCCCCGCACAGGCTTGTTATGTGCACGATACGTGCCAGCTTGAAGAAAACCCGGCAGTGCCTTGAAAACAAAGGAGTTTGATTTAAAAGGGAAAACAGGCGGCGCGAACCCGCCTTCGCGGGCGTGGATGCCGTCTGGCGGCTGGCGCGAAGATATCTTCGTTTGTAAGGTTTTTGGGCTGGTGCGACGCAGCAGGGATGACTATGGTAGTAAACGGTTCGCACGGGGTGGCGGCTGTGGCGTTCACAAACCGCATGAGCATCTGTCAGAGCGAGCCCGACAAGAGAATGCTGCAAGAGCCTGGGGTGACGGCAAGGGGTCCCGGCTAGAATCTGCCCGTCTCGCATCAGCTGGCGGGTTGCAGCAAACCTGGCGCACAAATGCGAAAGGCCGCTTCAGAAGGCGGCCTTTCAAATGGGATGTTGCTGGCGGAGAGGGGGGGATTCGAACCCCCGGTAGGCTTGCACCTACGCCTGATTTCGAGTCAGGTACATTCAACCACTCTGCCACCTCTCCGCAGCAAGAGGGCGGATTCTAGCCCGTTTCACAGGCGCTGCCAAGTCTTTACATTTGTGCTGACACAACAAAATTGGCAGAATGCCGGTTCCTCAACGATCAGGAGTCGCATGAAACGCTGGTTGATCTCTATGGCCGTAGTGGCATTGGTGGGGTGTGGAGGCATGAACGAAAAGGCTTCCGACCAACAACACCTGATGTCATGGAAAGATTCGAAAGAGCTTGTTGTACTGGTCCAGAACGGGCCTACCGCGCTCTATATCGATGCCGAAGGCAACTATGCAGGTTTGGAATACGACCTGGTGACGAAATTTGCCCAATCCAATGGCCTGAAAATCCGGTTTGTAGTGGACAACAGTTACGCGAGTCTGCTGCAAAGGCTTCAACGCAATGAAGCGCATATTGCTGTCGGTTTACATAACGACGGCGCGCATCCTGGCATTGCGTTCGGCCCATCCTATCAATCGGTTTCCCCTGTGCTGGTTTTCAATAGCAGCATGACCGAAGCTGCCGCCTGGCAGAAGCTCTACAACGGGGAAGCCACCATCAAGACCCTGCCGCAATACGTGCCAACGCTGACCGCCTTGAAGGCGCAGCATCCTTCCCTGGCATGGCAGGTGGTTCAAGACCAGGATAGCGAGACCCTGATTCAGGGTGTTTCAACCGGCGACACAGATTTTGCGCTGGTGGATTCGCACGCCGCTGATGTGGCACAGAACTACTTTCCCCAAGTGGGCATGACCGACACCCTGGGTAAGCCGCAACAACTGGCGTGGGCCAGCAACGCAAGTGACAAGGAACTGCAGGACATGGTCCAGAAGTTCTTTGGCCAGGCGATTGCTGACGGCACCCTGCGCCAACTGATGGATCGTTACTACGGCCACGTCAACCGCGTTGACCAGATGGATGCCCAGGCATTCCTGGACAAGCGTGAAGACGTACTGCCCACGTTCCGCAAATGGTTCCATGAAGCCCAGCAGAAAACCGGGCTGGATTGGCGTCTGGTCGCGGCCCTGTCTTATCAGGAGTCGCACTGGGACCCGGCTGCCGCCTCGCCCACGGGTGTGCGCGGCATCATGATGCTGACCACCGAAACCGCGCAGCGGCTGGGGGCGGATCGGCTTAACCCGTACCAGAGCATTCTGGCCGGAGCACGTTACATTGCCACGTTGCGGGACGGGCTGGATCAGGCGGTGCCTGAGCCGGATCGCACCTTCATGGCGCTGGCAGCGTACAACGTGGGGCTGGGGCATTTGCTGGACGCACGCGAACTGGCACGCAAGATGAACAAGAACCCTGATAGCTGGGCCGACGTGAAAACCACGCTGCCTTTGCTGCGGCTGCCCAAGTATTTCGGGCAGACCAGATTCGGTTTTGCCCGTGGTGGCGAGCCGGTGGTGTTCGTGGAAAGCCTGCGTACCTACTACGATGTGCTGGCCCGGTTCGAGCCGCCCATGGGGACTTCACAGCCGACATTGTCGAGCGAGATTGAAGTGCGCAACCCGCGCAACCTGCCGCTGGAAATCAACAGCGCTTTGCGTCCGGTGCAGGCTGCGGCCTCGTTGCCGGCAACCGTGGCAGCGGGGGCGGTCAAGCCAGCGCCGGTGCGGTTGGCGATGGTGCATCAGTAACGGTTATTTCAGCGTTTCATGTGGTATGAAAACCCGGCTTGGCTTTGTGCCAGCCGGGTTTTTTGTTTTGTGGGGAGGAGGCAAGCATGGTGGCTCGACCTACCACTACCTCGTCATTCCCGCGGAGGCGGGAATCCAGTTGGCCACCGCAGGTGGCCTTCGCTGTCCAGAACCACGTCGTAGCCCGGATGGAGCGGTAGCGGGAATCCGGGGTGGTGATATTGGCAAACATGATTTCCTGCCGCTTTCACTGACTCGTCATTCCGGCGAACGCCGGAATCCAAGTTGGCCACCAGCGGTGGCCTTTGCCGGCAAGAACCACGCGTAGGGTGGATTCGGAGCGCAGCGACAATCCACCATTGCAATGGTTGTTAGCGCCTGACGGCGCGGGTTTTAAAAGCATTTGATACCCGGGGTGCCGGGCCCACGTCACTTTCTTTGCGCCTCCAAAGAAAGTAACCAAAGAAAGGCGACCCCAGCCTGGCGGCCCTCCGGGCTTCCCTCGGTTGGTCGGGAGCCTAAGGTCTCCCTCCACGCCCTCGGCGCTTGGCTTTAATGGGGAGGAAAGTCAAAAACAACTTCAACCCCTAAGGGCAACAGCAACGACCCAACCCCGATACCACTCGGGCCTGGCGCTGTTTTCCTGCGTCCCGCCAGCCGCTTTTGGCGGCAGGCGCGCTAGCCGGTACAATGGCCCACTTCCCGGCCATTATTCATTGAGAGCCCACTGTGACCGTCCGTACCCGTTTCGCCCCCAGCCCCACCGGTTTGCTGCATATCGGTGGCGTGCGCACTGCGCTGTTTTCCTGGGCTTATGCCCGCAAACATGCCGGCACGTTTGTGCTGCGGATCGAAGACACCGATCTGGAGCGGTCCACGCCAGAGTCGGTCAAGGCCATTCTGGATGGCATGCACTGGGTGGAACTGGATTACGACGAAGGTCCGTTCTATCAAATGCAGCGCATGGATCGCTACAAAGAAGTGATCCAGCAAATGCTGGCTGCGGGTACGGCCTACTACTGCTATTGCAGCAAGGAAGAACTCGAAGCCATGCGCGCCGAACAGGAAGCGCGGGGCGAGAAGCCGCGTTACGACCGTCGCTGGCGTCCGCAGGCCGGCAAAACCTTGCCGGCCATTCCGGCAGACGTGAAGCCGGTGGTGCGTTTCCTGAATCCGATCGAAGGCGTGGTGGCGTGGGATGACCAGGTCAAAGGCCGTATCGAGATCAGCAACAATGAACTGGACGATCTGATCATTGCCCGTCCGGATGGCACGCCGACCTATAACTTCTGCGTGGTGGTGGATGACTGGGATATGAAAATCACCCATGTCATTCGGGGTGATGACCATGTGAATAACACCCCGCGCCAGATCAACATCTTCAAGGCACTGGGCGCGACTCTGCCGCAGTTTGGCCATCTGCCGATGATCCACAATGATCAAGGCCAGAAGTTGTCCAAGCGCCGTGATGCGGTGAGCGTGGTGGATTACGACCAGGCCGGTTTCCTGCCAGAGGCGTTGCTGAACTACCTGGCGCGTCTGGGTTGGGGTCATGGTGATGATGAATTCTTCACCATGGCACAATTTGTTGAATGGTTTGATCTGAAAGACGTCAGCCCCAGCCCCAGCCGCTTTGATCGTGAAAAACTGTTGTGGCTGAACGCCCAGCACATCAAGGTAGCGGATGCCGCCCGCCTGGCGGCCCGGGTGGCGCAGTTCCTGGCCGAGAAGGGCGTTGATACAGCCGGCGGCCCGGCCCTGACCGGCGTCTGCGCGCTGTTGAAAGACCGTTCGCAAACCCTGGTGGAAATGGCTGACCAGGCCGAATACTTCTACCGCCCGCTGACTCCGTCGGCCGAGGTGGTCGAAAAACATCTGACGGCAGATGACCTGACCCGCCTGGCTGCATTTGCCGCGGGTGCAGCGGCACTGGCCACCTGGGATCAACCGACGCTGGGCCAGTTCATCAAGGACTTCGTCAAGGAACAGGGGGTGAAGATGCCGCTGGTGGGCATGCCGGTGCGTGCCAAGGTGCTGGGCACCACCCATACCCCGTCGGTCGATGCGGTGCTGGCCTTGCTGGGTCGCGAAGAAGTCCTCAAGCGTCTGGCTGCTTGATCGTGAAAAAATGGCGTGATGGATCAAATCTCACGCCATTTTTTGTCTCTGCCTCATCTCTTGTCTCCCACGCCATGAACCTCTCGCTTAAACGGAAAATCGGCCAGCTTTTGATGGTGGGCTTTGACGGCCTGACTCCTAATGCCCACATCGAACATATGCTGCGCGAACGGCAGGTGGGCGGGGTGATCCTGTTCCGGCGCAATGTCGATCATCCGGCGCAGATTGCGGCATTGACCCGGCGTTTGCAGGAAATCAATGCAGAACACAGCCATTTGCCGCTCATGATCAGCATTGATCAGGAAGGCGGCATGGTGGCGCGCATTGAGAATGGCGTCACCCCTTTACCCTCCGCGCTGGCGTATCGCGCGGCGGGTTCGGTGGCGGATTGCGAAACGCTGACCCGTTATGCCAATGAAGAGCTGCGGTTGCTGGGTTTCAACGTCAATTTTGTGCCGGATGTGGACGTCAACAACAACCGCCGCAATCCGGTGATTGGCGTGCGGGCATTTGGCGAAACGGTGGACGAAGTCACCACCTGGAGTCTGGCCGCCCTGCGTGGTGTCCAGGCGGCGGGCATGATCTCTGCCGCCAAACACTTTCCAGGACACGGTGATACGGACGTGGACTCTCACCTTGGCTTGCCGCGTGTACCGCACAACCGGGCCCGGCTGGACCAGGTGGAACTTGCCCCGTTCCGCGCCGCCATTGCAGCAGGGGTCGATACGGTGATGAGTTCGCATGTGGTGTTCCCCGCATTTGAACCGGACCCGGACACCCCGGCGACCATGTCCCGCGCTGTGCTCACCGGTCTCTTGCGCGAGGAGATGGGTTTTAACGGCGTGTTGTTTACAGACTGCCTGGAAATGGATGCCATCGCCAAAGGCCCTGGCACAGTGGCGGGTGCGGTGGCGGCCTTCAAGGCAGGTGCGGATGTCCTGTTGATTTCGCATACTCAGGCGCGGCAAGAAGGCTTTCTGGACGCGCTGGCAGACGCGGTCAGTCGCGGCGAGATCAGCGAGTCGCGCATTGACGCATCATTGGCCCGCATCCTGGCGCTCAAATCACGCTACCCGCTGGCCTGGCGGGATTTGCCACTCGACCCGACCCCCTTGCTGGCACAACCCGCAGCATTGGCTTTGTCGCAATCCGTGCATCAGCGCGCAGTGACAGTCGCGGGCGAGTTGCATCCACTCCAGCCGCAGCAGCCTGTCTTGCTGATCACCGTCGAAGTGCGTGAGCGGACCGAGATTGACGAAGTGCAAGCCCGGCCAGATACGCTGGCCGCACCGCTCAGCGCTGCGGGCTTCATGGTGGAAGAGATCCGTATTCCACTGGCTGTTACCGAGGCTGATCGGGCGCGCGTGCTGGACAAGGCCGCGACGGCAGCGCAGGTGGTCATGGTCAGCTACAACGCGATTTTGCAGCAGGCACAGCAAGCGCTGATTGCCGCGTTGCCGGCAGAAAAGCTCTGGCTGGTGGCCGGGCGTTTACCCTACGATCTTGACCTTGCTCCGGCTGCCCTGGGCCGTCTGACCGTGTTTGCCAATCGCCCGGCTGCGCTGGCTGCCATTGCTGCGCGTTTGCAGGCAGGCTAAGGCCCGGTTTAGTCCTGCCAGTGCATGCCATTTGTATATCTGGATGAACGCACTTCGGCTGCGGCGCTCTGATCGTTATACTGCAACTCTTTTGCGATTCGTGCGTTAGCTTGTAACGTCTGTTTTTTCCACGACCCGCGTCGGCTCTGGCCGCGCTTTACCCAACGTTTTCGGGAATCTGTATGAAACGAATTCTGGCGCTGTGCCTGAGCGCACTGCTGGTATCGGTAACTGTCTACGCTGAAGACGCACCGCTGCCGTTTGATGATCCCTCTTCCGCACCGCCCGCTGGCAAAGCCCATGCCGCGCCTGCCGGCAAGTCCACGACCAGCACCCACACCAGTACCCACACCAGCGGCAAGCATAGCACTCACGCGAGTACCGGCAAAAAATCCGCCAAACACACCAGCAAGAGTTCTTCCGCCAAGGGCAAGAAGACGCCAGCCAAGAGTGCCAGCCACAAGAGCCACCAGAGCAGCGCGGCCAAGCCAGCGTCTGGCAAGAAAGCCCATCAGGCAGCACCAGCGGCAAGCGGCAAGCCCGCGGCCAAGCAACACAAGACCAGCAAGTCGGACAAGTCAGCAGCCGATAGCCACAAGAAAACACATCCGGCCAAGGCGAAAACCCACGCCAAAACCGCCTGAGTTCACTTGGGACCACCATAAAAAAGGGCCGGATGTTCCGGCCTTTTTTATGTCTGAACCACACGCTGTCTGTTTATTTGGTCGTCAACTGACCGGTTTTGGTCAGTTGTTCCAGCCAGAACAGCCCGGTGATGGTCTTGCCATCGGTAATGCTGCCATCCAGTATGCCGGCCACGAGTTCAGCCTGCTCCTTGATGATCAGCTCCACAAACTCACCTTCATCCAGTTGCGCCTCACCCGCCGTCAGCCCCTGGGCGAGGAAAATATGAATTTCCTCGGACGTATAGCTGATGATCGGATGCAGCACGCCCAGCTTGCGCCAGTGCTGCGCGGTATAACCGGTTTCTTCCAGCAACTCGCGCTTGCCGCAGGCCAGCGGGTCCTCGTTCGGGTCCAGCTTGCCGGCCGGGAACTCCAGAAACACGCGCTTGAACGGATAGCGGAACTGGCGTTCCATCAATAAACGCCCATCGTCCAGCACCGGGATCACCATCACTGCGCCGGGGTGGGGAATGTATTCCCGGATCGCTTCAGAGCCATCGGGCAGGCGTACGGTATCGCGGTTGATATGGAGCAACGCGCCATCAAACACACGCTCGCTGGCAATGCCGGTTTCGATCAGGTGGCTATCGTCTTTCATGTCCCAGTCTCAAAAATTGCGCAAAGGCGCATTATGCACGCCCCCATGCAAACGGGGCGACCATGGCCGCCCCGCGCTTGATGGTGATGCAGGTCAGAGTTTCACCGGCTGCACGTTCCAGATTTCTTCCGCGTATTCCCGGATCGTGCGATCCGACGAGAAATACCCCATGCCGGCCACGTTCTGTACCGCTGCCAGCGTCCACGCCGCCTTGTTGTGATACAGCTGATCAACGCGGTCTTGCGCATCAATATAAGAGCGATAGTCGGCCAGCAACTGGTAATGATCGCCCCAGTTCACCAGCACGTCGAAAATGGCGCGATAGCGTTCCGGGTCATCCGGGCTGAAATGGCCGGAGGCCAGCAGGTTAAGCACTTCGTGTAGTTCGCTGTCTTTATCGTAGAACTCGCGTGGGTTGTAGCCCTTTTTGCGCAAGGCTTCGACTTGATCTGCAGTGTTGCCGAAGATAAAGATATTCTCCGGGCCGACATGGTCGCGCATTTCCACATTGGCCCCATCCAGCGTGCCCATGGTCAGCGCGCCATTGAGCGCAAACTTCATGTTGCCGGTGCCGGATGCCTCCGTGCCCGCCAGCGAAATCTGCTCAGACAAATCTGCCGCCGGGATGATCAACTCCGCCAGGCTCACGCCATAGTTGGGAATGAACACGACCTTGAGCTTGTCGCCAATGGCCGGGTCATTGTTGATCTTGCGACCCACGTCGTTGATCAGCTTGATGACCAGTTTGGCCATCTTGTAGGCCGACGCGGCCTTGCCGGCAAAGATCACCACGCGCGGCTGCCAGTCTTTTTCCGGATGCTTGATGATGCGGTTGTAGCGTGTGATCACATGCAGCACGTTCAGTAACTGGCGCTTGTATTCGTGAATCCGCTTCACTTGTACGTCAAACAAGGCATGTGGATCGACCACGCCGCCCATCTTGCGCGCAATGTACTGGGCCAGGCGCTGCTTGTTGGCAAACTTGGCTTCAGCCACGGCATCAATGAACGCCGGGAAATCGACATGCTGTTTAAGCTCGGCCAGTTCATCCAGATTGCCGCGCCAGGTTTTGCCAATGTAATGGTCGATGACACCGGCCAGCGCCGGGTTGGCCTGTGCCAGCCAGCGGCGCGGGGTGATGCCATTGGTTTTGTTGCAGAAGCGATCCGGGAACAGTTTGGCGAAGTCGGCAAAGATGGATTGCACCATCAGATCCGAATGCAATTGCGATACGCCATTGATCTTGTGGCTGGCCACCACGGCGAGCCAGGCCATGCGCACACGGCGCTCGCCGGATTCATCAATCAAAGAGATGCGGCGGATGAGGTCCACATCATCTTTATGCTGCTCGCGCGTGTCGTCCAGGAAGCGTTCGTTGATTTCAAAAATCAGCTTCATGTGGCGCGGCAGGACGCGGTTCATCAACTCGACCGGCCAGGTTTCCAGCGCTTCTTGCATCAGCGTGTGATTGGTATAGCTGAACACCTTTTGCGTGGTCGCCCAGGCGTCGTCCCACTTGATTTCAAAATCATCAATCAGGATGCGCATCAGTTCCGGAATCGCCAGCACCGGGTGTGTGTCGTTCAGGTGGATGGAGGTTTTCTCGGCAAAGCGCGTGAAGTCCTCATGTGTTTGCCGATAGCGGCGGATGATGTCCTGCAGGCTGGCGCTGGTGAAGAAGTACTCCTGGCGCAGGCGCAACTCCTTGCCGCTGTAGGTCGAGTCATCCGGGTAAAGCACGCGGGAGACATTCTCGGACAGGTTCTTTTCTTCCACGGCGGCAAAGTAATCGCCCTGGTTGAACTTGGAGAGATTGATCTCGTTGGACGAGCGCGCCGACCACAAGCGCAGCGTGTTGGTGGCCGTGGTGTCGTAACCGGGGATGATCTGGTCATGCGCGACGGCAAACACGTCCTGCGTTTGCAGCCAGCGCGTGCGCGAGCCTTCCAGCTGCAGATGGCCGCCAAAGCGCACCAGATACTGCACTTCAAACCGCTCGAACTCCCATGGGTAGCCATTGGCCAGCCAGTAATCCGGCGCTTCGATCTGGTTACCGTCGATGATGCGCTGCTTGAACATACCGTAGTCGTAACGGATGCCATAGCCATAACCTGGCAGACCCAGCGTGGCCATGGAATCCAGGAAACACGCCGCCAGCCGGCCCAGGCCACCGTTGCCCAGCGCGGCATCCGGCTCCAGTTCCACCAGTTCGTTGTAATCCATGCCCAGTTCATCAAGCGCGCCGCGCACCTCGTCATACAGACCCAGGGCAAGCAGGGCATTGGTCAGCGCACGGCCGATCAAAAACTCCATGGAGAGGTAATACACGCGTTTGACGTCTTGCGAGTACTGCGCGCGGGTGGTGCGCATCCAGCGTTCAATCAGCCGGTCCCGCACGGCCAGGAAAGAGGCATTGAGCCAGTCTCTGGGCTGGGCGGAAATCGGGTCTTTGCCAATGGCAAACACCAGCTTGTTGGCAATGGAGCGTTTGAGCGAGGCTACGTCGGTGTTCGGGGAATCATGAACGAACGAGACGGTCATTGTGGTTCTCCTGGCAGGCGGTTCAGGCCAGCAATTGTTCATAAAGCGTGAAATACGAACGGGCGGCGGCCTCCCAGCCAAAGTCCTGTTTCATGGCAACTTGCCGCACCGCTTTCCAGTCTTTGGGGCGTCCCCACAGCGCCAGCGCCCGGCGCAAGGCTTGCCGCATGCCCTGCGCCGAGAATTCATCAAACACAAACCCGGTGGCTTGCTCGTCGGCCATGTTTTCCAGCGAGCTATCGACCACCGTATCCGCCAGGCCACCTACACGGCGAACCAGCGGCAATGCACCATATTTGAGCCCATACAACTGTGTCAGCCCGCAGGGCTCGAACCGGCTGGGCACCATGACAACATCTGCCGCCGCCATCAGCCGGTGCGATTGTGCCTCGTCATAGCCAATCTGCACGTTGATCTGGCCGGGATCACGCAATGCGGCGGTGGCAAACGCTTGTTCCAGACCCTGATCGCCGCTGCCGAGCAAGGCAAACTGCGCGCCGGCGGCTACCAGTTCCGGAAGCAATTCCAGTACCAGGTGCAAACCCTTTTGCTCGGTGAGCCGGCTGACCACCACAAACAAGGGTGCGTCCGCATCGGATTGCAGTGAGGTATGTTCTTGCAACGCCAGTTTGTTGCGGGTCTTGTTTTGCGGTTTTTCCGCCGAATACGTGGCCGGGATCAAGGCATCACTGGCCGGGTTCCAGATGGCGCCATCCACACCATTAAGCACGCCGGTCAGCGAGTGCTGGCGGTCTCGCAGCAGACCATCCAGCCCGCAACCTTGTTCCGGCGTGGTGATCTCGTGCGCGTAGCTGGGGCTGACGGTGGTGATATGGTCGGCATAGAAGAGGCCGGCTTTCAGGAAGGACATCTGGCCGTGAAATTCCAGCCCGTGCATGCCAAAAAAATGGCCGGGCAAGCGCAAATCACCAAACTGCCAGGCCGGGAATACGCCCTGATAGGCCAGGTTATGGACGGTGAATACCGACTTGGCCGGCCGCCCGCGGGCCGCCAGATACGCTGGCACCAGCCCCGCATGCCAGTCATGCCCGTGCACGATCTGTGGCCGCCAGAATGGGTCCAGCCCGCTGGCCAGTTCCGCCCCTACCCAGGCCAGCAGGGCAAAGCGCAGATGATTATCGCCATACGGTTCCTGGTGCGGGTCCAGATAGGGGTTGCCGCTGCGGTCATACAGGCCCGGCGCGTCGATGACATACAACTCCAGCCCGTTCTCTGGCACACGGCCAAACAACACGCGGATACGGCCGGCAAAGGTATCGAGCGTGGCGACCTCACCTTCTTCTTCCATCCCCGCGCGGATAGCCGGAAAACCCGGCAACAGCACACGGGTATCTACATCCAGTTGCTTGAGCGCCAGCGGCAACGCGCCGGTGACATCCGCAAGCCCCCCCGTTTTAAGCAGTGGAAACAATTCAGAACATACGTGCAGCACTTGCATGTCAAATCTCTCCCGGCGTTGCCACGTTGGCAAACGTATTGGGCGCCGTGCAGGTTGCAGGCAGATAAAAGTAGTCAATAAAACTGACGCGTTTTTGTGCAGAGTGATCGCGCTTTTGCAGTGGTTGTTCTTGTATGTTGCTGTTTGCTGTTTGCTGTTTGCTGTTTGCTGTTTGCTGTTTGCTGTTTGCTGTTTGCTGTTTGCTGTTTGCTGTTGGGTTGCGATGTTGCCGTTGCTTTTGACGTTCTTCCCCTATTAAAGCCCAGCACCGAGGGCATGGAGGGAGACCTCAGGCTCCCGACCAACCGAGGGCAGCCCGGAGGGCCGCAAGGCTGGGGTCGCCTTTCTTTGGCGAAGCAAAGAAAGTGACGTGGGCCCGGCACCCCGGGTATCAAATGCCCTTCAATTCGCGCCGAAGGCGCTAACACGGTCAACAATATGAACCAGGTCAACCACCCCGGATTCCCGCTTCGCTCCATCCGGGCTACAAGGTGGTTCTGGTCGGCAAAGGCCACCTGTGCTGGCCAGGCCTCGGCTGCCCCACTGGATTCCCGCCTCCGCGGGAATGACGAAGTGGTATGCGTGGCATCAGGCCCTCAGGCGGCCCAAACCACCCCCATCACAACTTCCCCAACATCTCCCGCGTAATCAGCACCACGCCTTCTTCGCTGCGATAAAACCGTTTGCTGTCTTCCTCTGCGTTTTCACCCACCACCAGGCCATCCGGAATCACGCAGCCCCGGTCAATCACGCAGCGGCGCAAGCGGCTGGAGCGGCCGACGCTGACGTCTGGCAAGATCACCGCCGAGTCAATGGTGCAGAACGAATGCACCCGCACGCGGGAGAACAGCACGGAGTTGATGACCAGCGAGCCAGAGACAATGCAGCCGCCGGATACCAGCGAATTGAGCGTCATACCGTGGCTGCCGTTGCGGTCTTGCACAAACTTGGCGGGCGGCAGTTGTTCCTGGTGGCTCCAGATCGGCCAGTCGCGGTCATACACGTCCAGTTCCGGTGTCACGGAGGCCAGGTCCAGATTGGCTTTCCAGTACGCGTCAACCGTACCGACATCGCGCCAGTAGGGCGGGGATTCCGGGTCGGTGGACACGCAAGAGAGCTCGAACGGATGAGCAAAGGCTTTGCCCTGGGCTACGGCCTTGGGGATCAGGTCTTTGCCAAAATCGTGGCTGGATTTATCGTCCTGGATGTCTTCTTCCAGAATCTGGTTCAGATAGGCGGCATTGAAGATATAAATGCCCATCGAGGCGAGAGAAGATTCCGGCTTGCCTGGCATGGGGGGCGGGTCGGCCGGTTTTTCCACAAAGTCGATAATGCGGCGGTATTCATCCATGTGGATGACGCCAAACGCGCTGGCATCTGCTCGGGGCACTTCAATGCAGGCCACGGTGCATTCGCCGCCTTGCTCGACGTGATCGAGCAACATGCGCGAGTAATCCATCTTGTAAATGTGGTCGCCAGCCAGGATGACCACATACTCGGGCCGGTAACCGCGGATGATGTCCAGGTTCTGGTACACGGCGTCGCCGGTGCCGCGATACCAGTGTTCTTCATCAATGCGTTGCTGGGCGGGTAGCAGGTCGACGAACTCGTTCATCTCGTTGCGCAGAAAGGACCAGCCGCGCTGCAAATGACGTAGCAGGCTGTGTGATTTGTACTGCGTAATCACGCCAATGCGCCGAATGCCGGAGTTCAGACAGTTAGAGAGGGCAAAGTCGATGATGCGGAACTTGCCACCGAAATGGACCGCCGGTTTGGCCCGGCGATCCGTCAGGGCTTTCAAACGGGAACCACGACCACCCGCCAGCACCAGCGCCACCGATTTATTCGGTAATTGCCGGGCCAGCGTGATCTTGTCCATGATCGGATATTGCATGGTGGTCTCCACGGTTTTCTGGTGAGCGCCCATTGTTCTGCCCCTCTTTGTTGGTGGTGTTTATCAGGTCACAACCGTGGGTTCGGTGCGTCCTGTGATCTGTGAGATGCGGGCCAGTTCGCGCGAGGTGGTGATCAGGTCAGCCAGCGCGTCCTGAGTCGGCGTGGCGTGACGCGCCACATCGGCCTCGTAGCTTTCAAGATAGACCCGCAATGTCGCGCCTTCCGTACCCGTGCCGGACAAGCGGTAGATGAGCCGCGCGCCGTCTTCAAAAATGATGCGCACACCTTGCTTTTGGGTGGTCGAACCGTCGACCGGATCATGGTAGGCAAAGTCATCTGCCAGTTTGACCTTGCGGTGTGCCAGTTGCGTGCCGGCCAGTTGCGGCAAGCGGGCGCGCAACTCATCCATCAGCGTGTTGGCAGCGTCGGTATCGATGCCTTCGTAGTCGTGGCGCGAATAGAAGTGACGGCCATATTTGGCCCAGTGTTCGGTGACGATCTGGTTCACGCTCTTGCCGGTGGCGGCCAGAATGTTCAGCCAGTACAGCACGGCCCAGACACCATCTTTCTCGCGGATATGGTTGGAACCGGTGCCGTAGCTTTCTTCACCACACAAGGTGGCTTTGCCGGCGTCCAGCAAGTTGCCGAAAAATTTCCAGCCGGTAGGCGTCTCGTAGCAAGGGATGCCCAGCGCCTTGGCGACCACATCGGCCGCTTGCGAGGTCGGCATGGAGCGCGCAATACCACTAATGCCTTGCTTGTAGCCCGGTGCAACCGTGGCATGCGCGGCGATGATGGCCAGGCTGTCAGAAGGGGTGACGACCAGGTGGCGGCCCACGATCATGTTGCGATCGGCATCACCGTCTGAGGCGGCGCCCATATCCGGCGCATCGGCAGCGTTCAGGTGATCGACCAGATCGCTGGCATAAACCGGGTTGGGGTCAGGATGATGGCCGCCAAAGTCTTCCAGCGGTACCCCATTGACCACCGAACCCTTGGGCGCGCCCAGCAGGTCTTCAAAAATATGTCTGGCGTACGGGCCACCCACAGCGGAAAGGGCGTCGTAACGGATGCGGTGGCCGGCGGCCAGCCACTGCTTGATGGCGGCAAAGTCAAACAATTGCTGCATCAGCTCGCTGTAGTCGGCCACGGGGTCGATGATCTCGACCATCATGCCATCGAGCGTGCCGCTGGCGATGGTGTCGATATCGTAGTCTGGCGCGTCGGAAATCAGATATTGCTGGATGGTGCCGGTTTTGGCGTAAATGGCATCGGTGACTTTCTCCGGGGCCGGGCCGCCATTATCAATGTTGTACTTGATGCCGAAATCGCCCTCCGGGCCACCCGGGTTGTGCGAGGCCGACAAAATGATGCCGCCAGAGAGCTTGTGCTTGCGGATCACGCAACTGGTGCCCGGGGTCGACAGAATGCCGCCCTGGCCGACCATGACTTTGCCCACGCCATTGGCGGCCGCCATTTTCAGGATGATCTGTACCGCCGCGCGATTGTGGTAGCGGCCGTCGCCACCCAGTGCCAGCGTTTTGCCCTTGACGTCGCCCAGCGCATCAAAGATAGCCTGGACGAAGTTCTCCAGATAATGCGGCTCTTGAAACACCCCGACTTTCTTGCGCAGCCCTGATGTCCCCGGCTTCTGACCGGCAATGGGCTGGGTGGTGATGGTTTGCGTACTCATGATATTGCCCTGTTCTAAAGCACTGTTTGAACCAAGCGACCGGCCCGCCGGGCCGGATGCCGCGTGGGTACAGTCGCTCTCATGATTGAGCCGGGCCGCCGTCCACCGTCATGACGGTGACACTGCGCGGCGAGGCACGATATTCGTCCTGGTGCAGACCTGATTCTTTGGCTTCGGCGCTGGCCAGTTCAACGCGCCAGCAGCCGGGGGGTAAACGAAACTCCAGTTGGTGCGCAGAGCCATTGATCAGCAGCAAGATGTTGCCCTTTAATGCCAACATCATGGCGCGCGCCGCACTGTCGTCCCAGTCATGCGATTTCAGTACCCCGCCAGACGGATTGAGCCATTGCACATCGTATTGCCCATCCGGCGAGGGCGTATCTTGCCACCATTGGCCGTTGACCAGAATGGGGCAAGCCTTGCGCAAGGCAATCAGGCGGGCCACAAAGCTGATCATTTCGTCATCGGCGTTGTGCCAGTCCAGCCAACTGGTGGCGTTGTTCTGGCAGTAGGCGTTGTTGTTGCCGTTCTGGGTCTGGGCGAGTTCATCGCCCGCCAGCAGCATGGGTGTGCCTTGCGCCAGCATCAGCGTGGCGAGCAGGGCGCGGCGGGAGCGCGTGCGCAACAGGGTGACGTCTTCATCCTCGGTCGGGCCTTCTTCGCCGCAATTCCACGAGTAATTCTCGTTATGGCCGTCGCGGTTGTTTTCGCCATTGGCCTTGTTGTGCTTCTGGTTGTAACTGGTCAGATCAGCCAGGGTGAAACCGTCATGCGCTGTCACCAGATTGATCGATGCCCACGGCTTGCGGCCCGCTACGCCAAACAGGTCGCTGGAGGCCGCCAGCCGCTGCGCCAGTTGCCCACGATTGATGCCGTCACGCAGCCAGAAGCGGCGCAGCGTGTCACGGTATTGGTCGTTCCACTCGGCCCAGCCGGGCGGAAAGTGTCCCAACTGGTAACCACCGGGACCGACATCCCAGGGCTCGGCAATCAGTTTGATGTGAGCCAGCAGCGGGTCCTGCGCAATGGCGGCAAACGGGCCGGCTTGCGTGGTGTAGCCACCACCCGCACCCCGGCCCAGGACCGGGGCCAGATCAAAGCGGAAACCATCGACATGACACTCGCTCACCCAGTAGCGCAGGCTGTCCGTCAACAATTGCAGCATGCGCGGATGGCTTAACTTGAGCGTGTTGCCGCAGCCGGTCCAGTTTTCGTAACTGCCGTCGCTGGCGATATGGTAGTAACTGGTGTTGTCGATGCCGCGCAAAGAGAGCGTCGGACCTTTTTCATCCAGTTCTGCGGTGTGGTTGAACACCACATCCATGATGACTTCCAGCCCGGCAGCGTGCAGTGCCTTGACCAGATCACGAAATTCGGAGAGCGGCGTGGAACCCTCCCGGCCGGACCAGTAGGCAGATTCGACCGCCATCAGCGCCAGCGGGTTGTAGCCCCAGTAGTTGGAGAGATTCATGCGCTGCAGCCGGGGTTCATCGGCATGCAGCGTCACCGGCATCAGTTCGACGGTGGTGACACCGAGGCGCTTGAGGTGCGCAATCACCGCCGGGTGGGCAAAGCCGGCGTAGGTGCCGCGCAATGGCGCTGGCACTTCTGGATGCAGCATGGTCATGCCACGAACATGGGCCTCGTAGATGACGGTGTGCGCCCACGGCACATGCGGTGACTGATCTGTACCCCAATCATAGGGCTGCGGGTTGACGCGTGCTTTGGGTGCGAGTTCTGCGCTGTCGGTGGGGTCGGGCTGGCCGGGGTTTTCCAGATCGTCGCCCAGAAAATTGGAGTGATCATGGGCATGGCCGATCACGTCGGTGGCGTAGGGGTCCAGCAGCAGCTTGTTGGGGTTGAAACGGAAACCTTCGCGCGGTGCATAGCGGCCACTGACCCGGTAGCCATACACCTGACCGGCTTTGCCGCCAGGCAAAAAGCCGTGCCAGATATTGTTCTCGTGCGCGGGTAGCGGCAAACGGGTCTCTTTGCCGTCAGCATCAAACAAACACAACTCGACCGCGCTGGCGTTTTCGGAAAACAGCGCAAAGTTGATGCCGTCGTTCTGGAGTGTGGCGCCCAGTGGATACGGGCGGCCATCCGCAAGACTCATGGGGCCACCCGTTTGAGGTAGATGGTAGCCAGTGGCGGCAGTGTCAGCACCAGGGAGTGCGGCTGACCGTTGCAGCCTTCTTCCGTGGTGTATTGCGGCGGGTTGCCCACGTCACTGCCCGCGTAGTAGCGTGAGTCGGTGTTCAGAATTTCGGCGTACTGCCCGGCTTCGGGCACGCCAACCCGGTAGCCCTCACGCGGTAGCGGTGTGAAATTGCAGATCACCACAATGCTGTCGCCCGGGCTATTGCCATGACGAATGAACGGGTAAACCGAATTGGCCGTGTCGTCAGCGTTGATCCAGCTAAAGCCGGCTTCGTTGAAGTCTTGCTCATGCAACGCACCTTCGCGCTTGTAAACCTGGTTGAGATCACGCACCAGTGATTGCACGCCCCGGTGCCAGTCCACATCCAGCAAATGCCAGTCAAGGCTCGATTCATGCGTCCACTCACGGCCCTGGCCAAATTCGCAGCCCATAAACAGCAGCTTTTTGCCCGGATGCGCCCACATGAAGGCGTAATAGGCGCGCAGATTGGCAAACTGTTGCCAGGCGTCCCCAGGCATGCGTGACAGCAAGGAGCCCTTGCCGTGGACTACCTCATCATGCGAGAGCGGCAGCACAAAGTTCTCGTGCCAGGCGTACATCAGGCCAAACGTCATTTTGTTGTGGTGATATTGGCGATGCACCGGGTCCAGCTTCATGTACGACAGCGTGTCGTTCATCCAGCCCATATTCCACTTGTAGTGGAACCCGAGGCCCCCGTCTGACGGCGGGCGGGTGACGGCGGGGAAGGCGGTGGATTCTTCGGCAATGGTGATGGCTTCCTGGCGCACGCTGCCGACGGTTTCGTTCATGCGCTTGAGAAAATCCACGGCCTCCAGGTTCTCGCGCCCGCCAAAGCGGTTAGGTACCCATTCGCCTTCCTTGCGGCTGTAATCGCGGTAGAGCATGGAGGCCACGGCATCCACGCGCAGCCCATCGATGCCGTAGCGTTCAATCCAGTACAGCGCGTTGCCGATCAGATAGTTGCGAACTTCGTTACGGCCATAGTTGAAGATCAGCGTGTTCCAGTCCTGATGAAAGCCTTCCTTGGGGTCGGCATGTTCATACAAGTGCGTGCCGTCAAAGCGCGCCAGACCATGCGCATCAGACGGGAAATGCCCCGGCACCCAATCAAGAATGATGCCGATGCCTGCCCGGTGCGCGGTATCGATCAGATGACGGAAATCATCCGGTGTGCCAAAGCGGGACGTCGGGGCGTACATGCCCAGCGGTTGATAGCCCCAAGAGGCATCAAACGGGTGCTCATTGACCGGCATCAGTTCAATGTGGGTAAAGCCCAGGTCTTCCACATAGGGGATGAGCTGATCGGCCAGTTCACGGTAAGTGAGCCAGCGCTGGCCGTCTTCCGGCACGCGTTTCCAGGAACCAAGGTGGACTTCATAAATAGAGACCGGGGCGTTAAACGCATTGGCTTTGCGGCGGGCGTCGCTGGGCTCTACCCATGCTGGCAGCCGGGCGACCTTGCTGGCCGTGCCGGGGCGCAGTTCCATGGTCAGGCCGTAGGGGTCTGATTTGAGGAAAATCTCGCCGTTCTGGTCGCGAATTTCGTATTTGTACATCTGGCCGATCTGCGCACCGGGCATGAAGATTTCCCAGACGCCGCATTCCGGCCGAAAACGCATGGGGTGACGGCGGCCATCCCAGTAATTGAAATCTCCCACCAGTGCCACACGCTGGGCATTGGGCGCCCACACTGCAAAGGCCACGCCGCCGACACCATCAATAGTGGTGGGGTGCGTGCCCAGCTTTTCATAGGGCCGGGTATGGGTGCCTTCCGCCAGTAGCCAGACATCCATATCCCCAAGACTGGGGCCGAAGCGGTAGGCGTCTTCCAGATCAAACTGCCCGTGTGCCCAGGTGACCAGCAACCGGTAGGCAAAGCGGTTTTTGCGGCGCGGGATCAAGCCTTCAAAGAAGCCGCGTTCATCCGTGCAGGGCAGGGTGACCAGTTTGCGGCCGCTGGTATCAACCACCGTAACGGCGGAGGCCTGCGGCTGAAAAGTACGGATCACCAGCCCCTCATCGCTTTCGTGCAGACCCAGTACGGCAAAGGGATCGGTATGGTCGCCGTCAAACAGGGCGTCGCGGGCAGCTGCATCAAGCAAGTAGGGCATGGGGCACGATCTCTTGGTGGATTTTGTCGGGAAATCAATCTGGTTCACGTGCTATATAAGCAGCGGTGCAAGTGCAGCATGACACCTGCACCGTGTAGCTGCTGTTAATTTATAGTCCAACGGTGACACGCATGCTGTATTGCAAGAAAGAGTTTGTATATCCGTTTTCAGACATATCTCGGCGCGGTATCAGATAGCGCTTACAAAACCGGAATGCTGATTCAAAGGGGAGCAATACATGGCCAGATCGACCAAAACCTGGTGGCGCGGCGCGGTGATTTACCAGATCTACCCGCGCAGCTTCATGGATAGCAACGGCGACGGTGTCGGCGACTTGCCCGGCATCCGCCAGCATGTGACGTACCTGAAACGGCTCAATATTGACGCAGTCTGGATCTCGCCGTTCTTTACCTCTCCGATGAAAGACTTTGGCTACGATGTATCCGACTACCGGGATGTCGATCCGCTGTTTGGCACACTGGCAGACTTTGACGCTCTGGTTGTTGATCTGCACAAGGCCGGGTTGAAGGTCATCATTGACCAGGTGCTGTCACATTCCTCCGACGCGCACCCCTGGTTTACCGAGAGTCGCGCCAGCCGCGATAACCCCAAGGCCGACTGGTATGTCTGGGCCGATGCCCGCCCGGATGGCACGCCGCCTTCCAACTGGTTGTCCGTGTTTGGCGGCTCTGCGTGGCAGTGGGATACCCAGCGCCGCCAGTACTATCTGCACAACTTTTTGACCAGTCAGCCTGATCTGAACTTTCACAATGAAGAGGTCCAGCAAGCCACCCTGGATAACATCGAGTTCTGGCTCAAGCGCGGGGTGGATGGTTTCCGGTTTGATGCGTGCAACTATCATTTTCATGACCGCAAGCTGCGCAGCAATCCGCCGGCGGAAGACGCCGATGAAATGACCGTGACGCTCTCCAACCCCTATGGCATGCAGCAGCACCGCTACGACAAAAGCCGCCCGCAGAACCTCAAGTTTCTCAAGCGCGTGCGTAAATTGCTGGATCAGTACAGCGCGGCCAGTGTGGGCGAAGTGGGGGACGATGATTCGCTGGCGTGCATGGCCCAGTACACCTCTGGCGGGGACAAACTCAACCAGGCCTATAGTTTCAACCTGCTGACCGAAACGCACTCTGCGGAATATATCCGTACCCAGGTGGAAGACCTGGAAGCGCAACTGGCCCTGCACGACAAACCCGGCTGGGCGTGCTGGTCGGTGGGTAATCATGACGTGCCGCGCGTGCTCACCCGTTGGGGCCATAACACCGACGACACGCAGTTTTCAAAGCTGGCGCTGGCGCTGGTCACCACCTTGCGCGGCAGTAGCTGTTTGTATCAGGGGGATGAGCTGGGCTTGCCGGAAGCCGACATTCCCTATGCCTTGTTACAAGACCCGTATGGCAAAGCATTCTGGCCAGAATTCAAAGGCCGGGATGGCTGCCGCACCCCGATGCCCTGGCGCAAGAACGCGGCATTTGGCGGGTTCTCTACGATCCAGCCCTGGTTGCCGGTGCCTGGTGAACATCTGGCGCGCGCGGTTGGCGTGCAAGAGCGGCCGCCGGAATCCGTACTCAACTTCACCCGGCATTTTCTGGCGTGGCGGCGTGGCTATCCGGCGCTGATCCGGGGCGATATTCACTTTCACAAAGTGCCGGAACCCGCCTTGTTGTACACCCGCAAGCACGAGGGCACGACGGTGCTGGTGGCTTTTAACCTGAGCAGCGCCAAGGTGCGCGTCAAGCTGCCCAATAGCGTGCGTGATGTCATTCCGCTCTCCGGGCACGGTCTGGGGCGCGGCCTGATTGAAAACGGCATGCTGGAACTGGGTGCATTTGGCGGGGTGTTTGCCACGGTGCGCTGATCCGGGTTTGGGGGCTGACACAAGCCGGGGACTTCCTTTTGTGCGGCCACGCCCGCACGATAGCGCTTTGGGCCGCGCCCGGAGCAGATTGCAACCATGCTTGAACTTGATCCATTGATGGCCCAGCGCATCGCCGACCGGGCCATGCAGGCCATCGACTGCAATGTGAATGTGATGGATGCCCACGGCATCATCATTGGCAGTGGCGACAAACAGCGCCTGGGGTCTTTGCATGAAGGTGCGGTACTGGCGATCTCCCGCGCCCGCACGGTTGAAGTTGATCAGGCCGCCGCCGACCAGTTACGCGGGGTGCGGCCCGGCATCAACCTGCCGCTACGGGCACAGGGCCACATCGTCGGCGCCATTGGTTTGACGGGGGAGCCGGCGGCCGTGCGCCAGGTGGGTGAGCTGGTGCGGATGACGGCAGAAATGATGCTGGAACAACTGGCGCTCACGCACTTGCTGGAACGTGATTCCCGCCTGCGTGAAGAACTGGTGCTGCATCTGATTCGGGATGAACCCTTGCCCGAGAGCCTGATGGCCTGGGCGCAGCGCCTGCAACTGGATCTGACCATGCCACGCGTGGTGGCGGTGGTAGAAATCGACAGTAGCAATATGGCGGTGGATGAGGCGCTGCAAGAACTACAGCAGGTCCATGCCTTGCTGGTCAGCCCGGCGCGGGACAACCTGGTGGCCACGGTGTCGCTGACCGAGTTGGTGATTCTCAAGCCGGCGCTGGATCACAACGGGCAATGGCAACCGGAGGTTCATCGCAAGCGCGTACACGCGCTGTTGGGGCGCATGCATGAACCGCGCCGCTCTACGGTACGCATTGCGCTGGGCCAGTATTTTGCCGGGAGCGGCGGGATTGCGCGGTCCTGGCGCACCGCCCGCGCTACGCTGGCCGTCGGTAAATCCCGCCAGCCTGGCCAACAGGTGTTCTGCTATCAGGACCTGGTGTTTCCGGTGCTGCTGGATGGCCTGCGGGAAGGCTGGCAAGCGACAGAAATCCGCCAGCCCTTGCTGCGTCTGGCCGAACAAGACCCGCGCGGGCAGTTGCGCCGTACCCTGGCGCAGTGGTTTGCCCACAATATGCAGCCGCTGGCGACGGCCACGGCGTTGCACATTCACCGCAATACGCTGGATTACCGTTTACGCCGGATTGAAGAAATCAGCGGCCTGCGCCTGGCGCAAACGGACGATTGCATGCGTTTGTATCTGGCCCTGCAACTGGCTGATCCGGCCTGACCTGCGCAGGTGCTCGCCGGTTGTTTTGTATGCGAAAGTCATGACCACTACAAATAAAGTCTAAAACGGCTGCGTATGGGTAAATGGATTGGGCGGATGCCCAGGTTGTTGCATATTTTTGTTTGTAAAAATCTGGCGTTTGCATGGGGTTTTTCTGCGTACACCCCGGTAATGTAGTGATCGTTAACTTAACTACATTCGGCATGAAATCGGGCTGCGTGGGTCTGGCACAAGCCGGGCCGGCTCGCCCGGACGACGACTGCACATGCCATTCAACCGGGAATTGCCATCATGACAAGCACCGCAGCGCAGACCAATGAGGTTGTGCTGGAGCAGGCCTACAAGAAAGTCACCCTTCACCTGCTGCCTTTTATCTTCATTTGTTATCTGTTCAATTATTTTGACCGTGTGAATGTCGGCTTTGCCAAACTGCAAATGCTGGATGATTTGCACCTGAGCGAAACCGTATACGGCCTGGGCGCCGGGATATTCTTTGTCGGCTACGTGCTGTTTGGCGTGCCCAGCAACCTGATGCTGCGCAAGGTTGGCGCACGGCGCTGGATTGCGGTGCTGATGATGCTGTGGGGTTCGCTCTCGGCCAGTTTGATGCTGGTTAAATCGCCCACCTCATTCTACGTTCTGCGGTTTTTGACCGGCGTGGCAGAGGCGGGGTTCTTCCCTGGCATCGTGCTCTATTTCACGCACTGGTTCCCCTCTGCCCGGCGCGGCCGGATCATGGCCCTGTTCATGTCCGCGATTCCGGTTTCCGGCTTGCTGGGCGGCCCGTTCTCCGGCTGGATTCTGGATCACTTTGCCCAGGGTCAGGGCGGGCTGGCCGGCTGGCAATGGCTGTATCTGCTGCAGGGTATCCCCACCGTGCTGCTGGGCGTGGCCGTCTTGTTCTGTTTGAACGATGGCATCAAGCAAGCGCGCTGGCTGGATGAACGTGAACAAACCCTCCTGCTGGCTGCTTTGGCCGAGGACGAGCAGAACAAACCCAAAGGTGCAGCGGATTCATTTGCCAGCGTGCTGCGCAATCCGGCGGTGTGGATGCTGGGCATGATCTACTTCTGTATTCAGAGCGGCGTGTATGCCATCAATTTCTGGTTGCCTTCCATCATCAAAACGCTTGGGTTCCAGAATGCGCAAGTGATTGGCTGGCTCAGTGCCATCCCCTATCTGATTGCCGGGATTTTCATGGTGCTGGTTGGACGCTCTGCCGACAAACATCATGAACGGCGTTGGCATGTGATGGTGCCCATGCTGATGGGCATGACCGGACTGATTGTGGCTGCCAATTTTGCGCATAGCCCGCTGATTGCCATGCTGGGTCTGACCTTGGCGACCATGGGTGCGCTGACCGGTTTACCCATGTTCTGGCCGCTACCGGCTGGCTACCTGAGCGCGGCGGCTGCAGCAGGCGGGCTGGCGCTGATCAATTCGCTGGGGCAAATGGCTGGTTTTCTTAGCCCCTATCTGGTGGGCTGGATCAAGGACGCCACGCACAGTACCGATCTGGCGCTGTATATCCTGGCGGGCGTAATGCTACTAGGCGTGCTGCTGGTGTCGCGCATCCCGGCAGCCACGGTCAATCGCTAAACCGGTCATCACAAGATTGCGCCGCCGAATGGCTGACTTGCAATCGCTCTGGAATAAAAAGCATGAAAATTGTCATTGCGCCTGACTCTTACAAAGAAAGCCTGACGGCGCTGGAAGTGGCGGAACACATCGAAGCCGGTTTTCGCGAGGTGTTTCCGGCCGCACAGTACGTCAAGGTGCCGATGGCAGACGGCGGCGAAGGCACCGTGCAAGCCATGATTGAAGCCACGCAAGGCCAGCGTATTGCCGTCACGGTAACCGGCCCGCTGGGGCAGCCGGTGCCGGCGTTTTACGGCCTGACCGGCGATGGCCATACGGCGGTGATTGAAATGGCCGCCGCCAGCGGTCTGGCGCTGGTGCCCCCCACCCAGCGCAACCCGTTGCTGACCACCAGTTATGGCACGGGAGAGTTGATCCGCGCCGCGCTGGATAAAGGCGCGCGGCGATTCATCATCGGCCTGGGTGGCAGCGCGACCAATGATGGCGGCGCGGGCCTCGCCCAGGCGCTGGGGGCGCGCTTTACCGATCTTGCAGGGGCCAGTATTGGCCCGGGTGGTGGCGCACTGGCTCAACTGGCGCACATTGATTTCAGCACGCTGGATGCACGGCTGGCGCAATGCCAGATCGATGTCGCATGTGACGTTGATAATCCGCTCACTGGGCCGCAAGGCGCCTCAGCCATCTTTGGGCCGCAGAAAGGCGCAACCCCGGCCATGGTGGCGCAACTGGACCAAAGCCTGGCCCACTTGGGGCAATTGCTGGCGCAGGTGGTCGGTTCGGGCGTGGCGGATTGCCCCGGTGCGGGCGCTGCGGGTGGCATGGGCGCCATGCTGCTGGCGTTGGGCGGTCATTTGCGCCCCGGCGTAGAGATCGTGACCGACGCCGTTGCGCTGGCAGCGGCGCTGCAGGATGCCGATCTGGTCATCACCGGAGAAGGGCGCATGGATAGCCAGACCATTCATGGCAAAACCCCCATGGGCGTGGCACAGGTTGCGCAACGCCAGGGGATTCCGGTGATTGGTATCGCCGGCTGTTTATCCAGCGACGTCGCCGTAGTGTATCCGCATGGTTTTGCTGCCGTCTTCAGTGTGATGCACGCGGCCAGTACGGTGGAAGAAGCGCTGGCGCAGGCGGCCGGCAACGTCCGGCTGGCCGCTCGCAACGTGGCGGCGGCGCTGCGGGTTGGGCAAGCGCTCAGGGGCTAAAGTTGCCAGACCGGTCAGTGTGAGTGGCCATGTCTCGCGGCGGTTTTAATGGCCAGACGTCGCCATGACCTCAGCACTCGCCAGTGCGGCTGCCCTGGTCCTGGCCGCCAGATTGTCCGGTCTGGTGGTACGCCTGGCCAATGAAACGCTGATACAACACGGCGCCCAGCACCCCGCCGACGATGGGGCCAAGGATGGGAACCCACCATATGCCTTGAGCGAAACCGGTGTTCTTGAACCCGGCGATACCTGCGAACAGGCGCGGGCCGAAATCCCGTGCCGGGTTGAGTGCATAACCATGCATGCCGCCGAAGGCAATGCCCATCACCATAATCAACAAAGACACGGCCAAGGGTGTGAGCCATTGGGTATGTTTCTGCGGCAGCAGATCAGCCAATGCAAACAGCAGACTGACCAGCAGGCCGGTTCCCACAATCTGGTCAATCAAGCCGGGCAAGAAATGGCCGGTGATCGCGGGGAAGGTGGTCAGCACACCCGCCGTGTATGCCAGTTGTGGATCAAACTCCACCCACTTGGCGTGGTAAACCACAAAGGCCAGTGCTGCCCCAAGGAAAGCCCCGGCCAGTTGCGCCACGATGTAATGCGGCAGCTTGCGCCAGGGGAAGCGGCCACAAACGGCCAGCGCAATGGACACAGCCGGGTTCAGGTGTGCGCCGCTAATCCGGATGCTGATCACAATGCCAAACATCACGGCCAGCCCCCAGCCGATCACGACATGGGTATAGCCGCCGTTGACCAGGGTGCCCACGTGGGGGGAAAACAGCGTGACCATGCAATTTGTACCGCTGCCGAGCAAAATCAAAACAAAGGTGCCCAGGAGTTCAGCAACAAACTCCTGGCGTCGGGAAAAACGCATCATGGTTCCATGCACAGAGAAGGGGGCGGGGTACGGGCACCACGGACAATGGCCAACACGGGGTGCCGTTCAGGTGTATACCGCATTTTGCGACGCAAGCCGATCTGCCGCTTTGATGAAAGTGCCGTAGCGGGCGCGCTGTGTGAATTTTAAGAGCCAAAATGGCCAGAGTCATCTGCCCTGGCCGCTTTACAATCACTGGCTTTGCCTGAGGATTCTGCTGTGAGCAACTTGCCCTCCTGTCCGAAATGCCATTCTGCGTTCACCTGGGAAGACGGCGCAATGCTGGTCTGCCCGGAGTGCGCACATGAATGGCCCGTGAACGCCGCAGAAACGCATGATGACGAGGTCAAAGTGATCAAGGACGCGGTGGGTAACGTATTGCAGGATGGCGATACGGTCACGGTGATGAAAGACCTGAAAGTGAAAGGGTCCTCTCTGGTGGTCAAGGTGGGGACCAAGGTCAAGAATATTCGTCTGGTCGACGGCGATCACGATATTGACTGCAAGATCGACGGTATTGGCGCCATGAAACTGAAGTCGGAGTTCGTCAAGAAGGTTTGACCCCGGCCCGCCCAGACCGGGCGGGCACACGCTTAGTGACCGAATGTGGCGACGACTTCTGCGTTGCCGAGTGCCTGCGCCTTGATCTTGTCTGCCAGATTGTCCGGGCTGTCGCTGGCCTCTGCCGCCAGTTTGCCGGTTTTCAGCGCGTAGACGGTGAAATGGTAGTGATGCGGCTTGTCCCCCGCAGGTGGGCAGGCGCCGCTGTACGAGTTACTGCCGCTGCTGTTGCGACCTTGCAGCGCACCTGCAGGCAAGATCTTGCTGTTGTACTCGCCGGTATTGCCCGCCACGCTGCTTACACTGGCGCGTATGTCGAACAAAACCCAGTGATACCAGGTGCGCGCGCCGGGTGCATCCGGGTCCCACACCACAATGGCGTAACCTTGCGTGCCGGCGGGTGGATTGTGCCAGGCCAGGTCCGGCGAGAGATTCTGGCCCTTGCAGCCATCGCCATAAGCAATTTGTTTGGGGTTGAGCGTGCCGGGCGTGACATCGTGGCTGGTGACGGTAAAGCTGGCGGCCTGACTGAGGCCGGTCGCGAGTAACAGCGCACCGGCCCAGGCTGGAAAGCGTCTCATGATGGTGTTCCTTCTCTCTGAATAAAAAGGCAGTGCTGGTCAATGGCGCGGTATGAATCCGCTTGCACTGCGCCAACCCATCATAGAAAAACCGGACCGGCGTATGTCGCCCGATCCGGTCAGATTCTGGCCTGAACCGGTCACGCCAGGCTGAGCTGGCTATCCATATGCGGGCTGGCCACAGGGGTCTGGAAAGACGCGCGCAACGCCAGGGGGGATAACCCGAAACGCTGGCGGAAGGCCCCGGCAAAGCGCGACGGCGAGATATACCCGCAGGCCTCGGCAATGCGCTGGATAGGCGTGCTGCCATCCATCACCATCGCCAGCGCGCGCTCCATGCGCACATCCAGCAACAACTCGCTGAACGAGGCCCCCTCGTCGCGCAGACGCCGGCGCAGGGAAGACTCACTCAGCGCCAGTTTGCGGGCGACTTCATCGGCATGCCAGTCTGCCGCGACATTGCCATAGAGTGTCCAGACCACGCGTTCACGCCAGCGGCCCGGCTGCGCCAGCACCACATCCCGCGCCACGCCCTGGCGCGCCAGTGCCAGCCACAGCGCTTCCCAGCGCAGTTCAACCAGCGCGTCAGACAGTTTGTCGTGCCGGGTGATGAGAATTTCGCTGATGTAGTCGTGCAGCGCCTGGCGGCAGGCGGTATCCGGTGCCAGCAAAGGGTGGTCGTCCAGTTGCGCGGGCAGAACACTGGCATAACGCTGGCGAAAGCGCTGCATCATGCTGGCGTCTGCGGCAATCACCACCGCCGCAAAAAAGCCCTGGGCCGGATCGGGCACGTTGGTAAAGGTGATGCTGGTGCCGGCGCTCACGGTAAACCAGTCGCCCGCGCGGCAAACGTACTCGCCGCTGGTCGTTTTGATGTGCTTTTCCCCGGCCAGCACCGCAATCAGGCACGGTATGAAATACGGCGTGCGCTGCACCTGCACCCGGTGATGAAAGCGAAATAACGCCGCGCCGCCCACAAATGTGCGCTCGGCCAGATGGGGCAAGGCCATGAGTTGCGATAACAGGGTTTGGTGCATGGAACGACCCCGACCGGTTGGGATGGGCGCATAGCCTACCCCCAGTTCATGACATTGGCTTGGCTTTGCTTGCCAACGGCAATGAAGGTGTCGCGTCCACGCGCCAGCCAGCAGGCGGCGCAGGCGCGTTGTTGCCGCTGTTTTCTGACAAGACCAGCCACTCTTGTCAGGATTGTTTGAAAATATACTTATATATCAATGACTTGTGTTTTTGGTTGTGACTGGTTTTACAGATAAAAGTCGAGTAAAATAGTCGGCTTTCCAACCCTTGCCAGAAAGCAGCCAGCCTATGCTTGATCGCTTGCGTGAAGACATCCGGGCCATTCTTGAGCGCGATCCCGCCGCACGTTCCATCTGGGAAGTGGTCATCTGTTATCCGGGTTTCCAGGCGCAAACGCTGCATCGCATCGCGCACGGCCTGTGGCTGCGTGACTGCAAACTGCTGGCCCGCTCGATCTCGCACTTTGGCCGCTGGCTGACCGGCATTGAAATTCATCCGGGCGCCACAATTGGCCGCCGGGTGTTTATTGATCACGGCATGGGTGTAGTGATTGGCGAAACCGCCGAGATTGGCGACGACTGCACCTTGTACCAGGGCGTGACCCTGGGCGGGACGTCATTGCATGAAGGCAAGCGCCACCCGACGCTGGAAGAAGGCGTGGTGGTCGGCGCCGGTGCCAAGGTGCTGGGTGGTTTCACCGTGGGGCGGGGTGCCAAAATTGGCCCCAACGCCGTGGTGATCAAACCCGTGCCGGCCGGTGCCACCATGGTGGCCAGCGTGGCACGCATGGTCGACAAGGCGCGGGACAAGGTTCGCGCCGAGCAGGCCGAAAAAATGGGCTTCACGGCGTATGGTTTATCTGCCGACATGAATGACCCGACGGTCAAAGCGATCCATGGCTTGCTGGATCACTCGGTCAACACCGACAAGCGTCTGGACATGATCCTGGCCCGTCTGGAACAACTGGGTGTGGATTGTTCCAAAGAGCGCGCCGAACAAGACGCGTTTGACCCCAATTACCTCAACCGGATTGTCGAGGAATAAGAGCAGCATCCAAAACCCTGCCGGCGATGTTGTGCTCGTACTACTTGTACTGTCTTCGTTTCGCACGCCTTGCCGGCACCGCTTCGCCGGGTTTTGTTAGCCGCTTCAGGCCCTCGGCAAGCCGGTATTTTGCCGGTAAAAACCCACTGAACTACCAGGGTTTTTAGTTGACTAAATTTGTAGGGTATTTTACGATGCGCCCTATACGATCAACCAGGACAAAGCGATGCGACTGACGACCAAAGGCCGGTTTGCCGTAACGGCAATGCTCGACCTGTCCCTGCGCCAGGCCAAAGGCCCGGTGACGCTGGCAGGGATCAGCGAACGCCAGCAGATTTCGCTTTCTTACCTGGAACAACTGTTTGGCAAGCTGCGCCGCCGTGAACTGGTGGAAAGCGTACGCGGCCCCGGTGGTGGTTACTGTCTGGCGCGTGGCGCCGACCTGATCACCGTGGCCGAGATCATCAAGGCTGTCGATGAACCGATCGACGCCACGCAATGCGGTGGCAAGGAAAACTGCCTGGAAGACCACCGCTGCATGACTCACGATCTGTGGGCCAGCCTGAACAAAACCATTTACGACTATCTGTCGTCCGTCACGCTGGCGCAGCTGGTTGAACAACAGCACGAAAAAGCGCGCCGCCGCGAGCAATGCCAGCAAACCGTCCTGATGGACCAGCGCCCAGGCAGAGCGACAGAAGCCGTCAGCGTGTTGCCGGGTCTGTAAGACCCGCTGCACCGAAACAGCATTACAACGCACAGATTGAGCACGGAGTACCTGTAATGGACCGCAAGTTGCCGATTTACCTTGATTACTCTGCCACCACCCCGGTTGATCCGCGCGTGGCGCAGAAAATGATTCCTTACCTGACCGAACACTTCGGCAACCCCGCGTCGCGTTCGCACGCCTACGGCTGGGAAACGGAATCGGCCGTGGAAGAAGCGCGTGAGCAAGTCGCCGCGCTGTTGAACTGCGATGCCAAGGAAATCGTGTGGACTTCCGGCGCTACGGAATCTGACAATCTGGCGATCAAGGGCGCCGCGCACTTCTATCAATCGAAGGGCAAGCACCTGATCACCGTGAAGACGGAACACAAGGCGGTGCTCGACACCACCCGTGAACTGGAACGCGAAGGTTTTGAAGTGACCTACCTGGATGTGAAGGCCGATGGCCTGATCGATCTGGATGTACTGAAAGCCGCGATCCGCCCGGACACCATTCTTATCTCGGTCATGCTGGTGAACAACGAAATCGGCGTGATTCAGGACGTCGACGCCATTGGTGAACTGTGCCGCGAGAAGGGCATTGTGTTCCATGTCGATGCCGCGCAAGCCACCGGCAAAGTGGTGATCGACCTGCAAAAGTCCAAGATTGACCTGCTGGCGCTGTCCGCGCACAAGACCTACGGCCCGAAGGGCATTGGCGCGCTGTATATCCGCCGCAAGCCGCGTATCCGTCTGGAAGCGCAAATGCATGGTGGCGGCCACGAACGGGGTTTCCGTTCCGGCACGCTGGCGACACACCAGATTGTCGGCATGGGTGAGGCGTTCCGCATTGCCCGTGAAGAAATGGGCACGGAACTGGAACGCATCCGCATGCTGCGTGATCGTCTGTGGGCCGGTATTTCGGATATCGAAGAGACCCATCTGAACGGTGACATGGATCAGCGCGTACCGCATAACCTCAACGTGAGCTTTAACTTTGTTGAAGGCGAATCCCTGATCATGGCGCTGAAAGAACTGGCCGTGTCTTCTGGTTCGGCCTGTACTTCTGCCAGCCTGGAACCGTCTTACGTACTGCGCGCGCTGGGTCGTTCGGATGAACTGGCGCATTCGTCCATCCGTTTCACCATTGGCCGCTTTACCACGGTTGAAGATATCGATTTCGCCGTCAAATTGATCCATGAAAAGATCGGCAAACTGCGTGAACTCTCCCCGCTGTGGGAAATGTTCAAGGACGGCGTGGACATCAGCCAGGTGCAGTGGGCTGCCCACTGATTGTGTGTGAGGGGTGAGGTGTGAGGAGAAAAACCGCCACGCCCCTTGGTGTGCAAACAGATTGAAATCAGGTCGTGAGTGCTGGTGCTTAAACGGGTTTTACCCCTGACACCTCACCCCTCACACCTCACTGGAGACTTCCAAAAATGGCTTATAGCGAAAAAGTAATCGACCATTACGAAAACCCGCGCAACGTTGGTTCCTTTGAAAAAGGCGACGAAACCATCGGTACCGGCATGGTTGGAGCACCGGCCTGTGGCGACGTGATGAAGCTGCAGATCAAGGTGGGCGCGGATGGCGTGATTGAAGATGCCAAGTTCAAGACCTACGGCTGTGGCTCGGCCATTGCTTCCTCGTCGCTGGTGACCGAATGGGTCAAGGGCAAGACGCTGGATGAAGCGCTGGCCATCAAGAACACCCACATTGCCGAAGAACTGGCGCTGCCGCCGGTGAAAATCCACTGCTCCATCCTGGCGGAAGACGCCATCAAGGCAGCGGTTGAAGATTACAAGCAAAAGCATACCGCCTGAGTACGGCTGGACCGGATGCCGCTGCCATCAGGGTATCCGTAACAAGACAGGACTGGAGTTTTTGTATGGCTTTGACTTTGAGTGAACGTGCTGCGAACCACATCTCTGGCTACCTCGCCCGCCGTGGCAAGGGGCTGGGCGTACGCCTGGCGGTAAAGACCTCCGGTTGCTCCGGCATGGCTTACAAGCTGGAATTTGTTGACGCGCAGGCAGAGACCGATCTTGTGTTTGAGAGCTTTGGCGTGCAGATTTTTACTGACGCCAAGAGCCTGCCGTACATTGACGGCACCGAGCTCGATTACGCCAAAGAAGGGCTGAACGAAGGCTTCAAGTTCAACAATCCCAATGTGAAGAACGAGTGCGGCTGCGGCGAGAGTTTCCACGTCTGAGCGGCAGGGTTTGAATCACCCCGGCTGACGCGCACCCTCCTGCGCGCGGCGGGGCAGCGGTAAAAAAAACGGGTTTAGCCCGTTTTCTTGTTAATCTGCAGGTTCACGACCGAGTCCAGCACAGCCCGATGAATTTCGACTTCAACCAGAACCATTTCGACGTGTTCCAGCTTCCCGCCGTTTTCGCACTGGATGCCAAAGCGCTGGAAGCCCAATACCGTGCGCTCCAGGCCACCTGGCATCCGGACCGCTTTGCCGGCAGCGACGATGCCCAGAAACGCCTGTCACTGCAGGTGGCCACCCGCCTGAATGAAGGCTATCAAACGCTCAAGTCGCCCGTGTCCCGCGCGCGCTATCTGCTCCAGCTCAATGGGGTCGATACACAGGAAGAAACCAATACCGCCATGCCGATGGATTTTCTGATGAATCAGATGATCTGGCGTGAACATATTGCTGAAGGCAAAGCCTCGCAAAATGTTGAGCGGCTGGAAGAACTCAACCATGAACTGCGCGAGGAAATTGGCGCGCTGGAAGATGAACTCTCCCGCTTGATTGACCGTGAAAGCCGCTATGCAGACGCCGCCATGATTGTGCGCAAGATGCGTTTCATGGAAAAGCTGGATCAGGAAATCGGCAACGCCATTGAGTCTGTGCTGTACTGATACACGCGGCCAGACCTGAGTCGGCCGTTTGCTGTTTCATTCTGACCGGCCCCGCCCATCAACTGGGCGCGGCAATCCGGGTTATTGCCAGAAGCGGTTTTTCTGGCCCCAATCCAGGCGCGCGGCAGCAACAACGCGCGCCTTTTTGACTTTACGAGCTATGGCCTTACTGCAAATCGCCGAACCCGGCATGTCCACCGCCCCGCATCAGCACCGCCTTGCGGTGGGGATTGACCTTGGTACCACCAACTCGCTGGTTGCTACCGTGCGTAGCGGCAGCGCCTTGTGCCTGCCGGATCATGAAGGCCGCTCTTTGCTGCCCTCTGTGGTCAATTACGCCGCTGACGGCGCCGTCGTGGTAGGTCGCGCCGCGCAGGCGCGCCAGAACAAGGACCCTGCCAATACGGTGGTGTCCGTCAAACGCTTTATGGGTCGCGGCCTGAAAGATATTGCAGAGTTGGCAACGCCTTATCGCTTTGTCGATGAACCTGGCATGCTCAAGCTGCAAACCGCAGGCGGCATCAAAAGCCCGGTTGAAGTCTCCGCCGACATTCTGCGGGCGTTGAAAGACCGTGCCGAAGAAAGTCTGGGTGGTGAACTGGTCGGTGCCGTGATTACCGTCCCGGCGTATTTTGATGATGCCCAGCGCCAGGCCACCAAAGACGCCGCGCGTCTGGCCGGACTCAACGTGTTGCGCCTGTTGAATGAACCCACCGCCGCTGCCATTGCTTACGGTCTGGATAACGGCGCGGAAGGCACCTACGTCGTATATGACCTGGGCGGCGGCACGTTTGATGTCTCCGTACTGGAACTCACACGGGGCCTGTTTGAAGTGCGCGCAACATCTGGCGATTCGCAACTGGGGGGCGATGATTTTGATCACCGCATCCACTGTTGGGCGATGGAGCAAAATGGCCTGTCGCGCCTGAACGCACAAGATTCACGCCTGTTGCTCACCCGCGCGCGCGAAGCCAAAGAAGCGCTCACCGATCACGACAGCACCCACCTGACTGCCATGCTCTCTGACGGCCAGATGGTTGACCTGGAACTGACCGAGGCCAAATTCCACGAGCTGACCGCACACCTGGTGCAAAAAACACTGTTGCCGGTGAAGAAAGCGCTGCGTGACGCCAAACTCACCGTGGCCGATATCAAGGGCGTGGTGCTGGTTGGCGGCGCTACACGCATGCCGCAAGTGCGCCGGGCTGTCACTGAACTCTTTGGCAAGACCCCGCTGACCAATCTGGACCCGGACAAAGTGGTCGCGCTGGGCGCGGCCATGCAGGCCGATGTGCTGGCCGGCAACAAGGGTGATGACGAATGGCTGCTGCTGGACGTCATTCCGCTCTCCTTGGGACTGGAAACCATGGGGGGCCTGACTGAAAAGGTGATCCCGCGTAACTCCACCATCCCGACCGCGCGCGCCCAGGAATTCACCACCTACAAGGACGGCCAGACGGCCATGGCAATTCACGTTTTGCAGGGTGAGCGTGAGATGGTCAGTGATTGCCGGTCTCTGGCGCGCTTTGAATTGCGCGGCATTCCGCCCATGGTGGCCGGTGCTGCCCGGATCCGCGTCACATTCCAGGTAGACGCTGACGGCCTGTTGTCCGTTTCGGCGCGTGAACTATCCACCGGGGTGGAAGCCAGTATTGCCGTCAAACCTTCTTACGGTTTGTCTGATGAAGAAATCGGCCGCATGTTGAGCGAGTCGATGACCCACGCGGCTGATGACATGACGGCCCGCAAACTGGCGGAAGCCAAGGTGGAGGCCATCAGCCTGGTGCAGGCGACCCAAGCCGCGCTGGAGATCGATGGTCATCTGCTGGACGCCGCCGAGCTTGGCCCCATTCAGGCCGTGCTGGACGATTTGCGCCAGCACCTGGCCGGCAGCAATGCCGACCTGATCCGCACCACGGCCGAAGCCTTGAACCAGGCCACGGTCGATTTTGCCGGTCGCCGCATGGACGCCGCGGTCAAACGCGGTCTGGCCGGCCACAAAATTGGCGAACTGTGAACGCGGCCCGTCAACCGTGCATTGAATGAATATCCGCTACCCGAAGGGACTGTAACGTGACTCAAATCGTTGTACTGCCTCATCCCATGTTGTGCCCGGATGGTGCGGTGATTGAAGCCGAACCTGGCACGTCGATCTGCGATGCGCTGCTGGAAAACGACATCGAGATCGAACACGCCTGCGAAAAATCGTGTGCCTGCACCACCTGTCACGTCATCGTGCGCGAAGGCTTCAACAGCCTTGAAGCCAGTGACGAGCTGGAAGACGACCTGCTGGACAAAGCCTGGGGCCTGACCGCGCAATCGCGCTTGTCTTGCCAGGCGCTGGTGGAGCAAACCGACCTGGTGGTCGAAATTCCCAAGTACACCATCAACCATGCCCGGGAAAACCACTGATGGCCGAGGTGTCCGCCAGTCAGCAACGGGTGGCAGACGTACTCACGCAGCATGGTATCGCTGCGCGCATCGTCAGCTTTGATGCATCCACCCGCACGGCGGCAGATGCAGCGGCGGCGATTGGTTGTGATGTGGCACAAATTGCCAAATCCATTATTCTGAAAACGCGCCAGAGCAACCGCCTGGTGCTGGTGGTGACCAGCGGCCGCAACCGCGTTTGCGAAAAAAGTGTGACGGCGCTGATCGGTGAGAAGGTTGGCCGCGCCGATGCGGACTTCGTGCGTGAGAAAACCGGTTTTGCCATTGGCGGCGTTGCCCCGGTGGCGCACCTGGAAACCCCGCTGGTGCTGGTTGATGAAGACCTGCTGGCCTTGCCCGAACTGTGGGCGGCGGCAGGCACCCCCAATAGCGTATTCCGGCTGACCCCGCAGGAACTGGTGGCGCTGACCGCCGGCCGCGTGGCCCGCATCAAAGAGGAGAGTGCAGCATGAAGTGGACTGATTCGCGCGACATCGCCATTGAACTGGCCGACCGTTTTCCGGAAATTGACCCCAAGACCATCCGCTTTACCGAACTGATGGAATGGGTGTTGGCGCTGGATGATTTTGACGACGAACCCAACCGTTGCGGCGAAAAAATCCTGGAAGCCATTCAAGCGGCCTGGATCGACGAAGTCTGACCCTTTTTGTCGGGTTGTCTCATTGCAACGCACCCGGTTTGACCAGAGTGTCTGGTTGAACCCTACAATGCAATATCAACCCAGACCACGGACTCACCACTGACATGCCTGCCGCGCAACGCGACACCGTGACATCTTCCGCCAGCGCTGCGCGTTCTGTCGCCAGTCTGGTGCTCAACGCCCGTTTCAAGCTGTATGACCTGTTGCAACTCCAGCCCGGTCAGGGTGATTTCACCCAGCGTGTGACGGATATCGTCTGGCAACTGCAGCTGGCCTGTGAGCAAAATCCGGACGTCGCGCTGGCGGTGATTCTGCACGCGCAAGAAGGCAAATACAGCATCCGGCACTCGGTCGATACCGCGCTGGTGGTCGATCTGGTGTGTGAGCGCCTCGACATGAACCCGCTGGATCGCCAGTCGGTGGTCAGCGCCGCGTTGACCATGAACCTGGGCATGATCGCCTTGCAAGAGGCGCTCTCTGAACAATCCACCCCGCTGACCAGCGCGCAACGCGAAGAAATGCACCGTCACCCGCTGGTAGGGCGCGAAATGCTGCGCAAACTCGGGGTGTCGGACCAGTTATGGCTCGATTGCGTGCTGCAGCACCACGAAATGCCGGATGGCGGTGGCTATCCCGCACGGTTGCAGGGCGAAGAGCTGCGGTTTGAAGCGCGGCTGATTGGTCTGGCCGATCGTTATTGCGCCATGCTGACCCAGGCCGCCTGGCGTAGTGGCAGCGTGGTTGATAGCGCCCTGTTCCGTACGCTGCGTGCCCATGGCAGTGCGGCGGATGCCAAACTGGGGCGCTTGTTTGGCGACACGCTGGGTCTGTTTCCGCCAGGGGCGGTGGTGCGCCTGGCCAATGGCGAGAGTGGTGTGGTCAAGCAATACGCCAATGAAGCTGCGCCGCTGGTCACCGCCCTGTTTGATGACGCGGATATGCCGCTGCTGGAGCCGGTTGACCGGGACACCAGCAAGCCACAATTTGCCATTACCGAAATGCTGGAGCCGGAAAGCCTGATCGGCCGGGTGCAGTTTGAACAAGTCTGGGGCGCTGCCGCCGCCGGGCTGTAGTACCCATCTGCTGCGCTCCCGTTGTTCTTTTTTGATGATCTTGTCCCACTGAAAACGCAGGAATTGATTCATGCAATTTGCTGAAGTACTGGCTGGTTTGCCTACCGTTGACCACCTGGCTGGCCTGGAACTGCTGGATGGTGAAACCGTCGCCGCGCGTCTTGAAAACAAACCCGGCCAGGCCGGCAGCGTGCGGGTTTACCACGCGCTGTACCAGGAATTTGGTGCGATCGACAGCGTAGCGGCCGATAAGGGCTTGCGTCTGTATGCCGAGCACACGGTCGATGCCCGCGCCAATCCCGGCAAGCATCCCAATATTGATCGTCTGCTGACCCTGGCCGAAGGTGGCCAGCCGTTCTCGGTGCGCTTGCTGCCGGCGTGATGTCGTAGCCCGGATGAAGCCGAAGGCGGGAATCCGGGTTGCGCCGTTCGCAAGATCGATATCTCCATCGCGTTACGCCCCCGGGACTGGATAACCATTCTTGCCAATATCGCTACCCCGGATTCTCGCTCCGCTTCATCCGGGCTACGGGGTCGCGTTGGCGACCTGGGCAAACAAAAAGGCCAGCATTTGCTGGCCTTTTTGTTTTGGCGGTCATCGCACGGATGCAATCACTCTTCTTCTTCCGGCTCCGGCTCACTCATCAACAAGGAGCCCTGCACCACATCACGGGTCAGGTGGGGCGAGAAGAGTTCAATGAAGTCAAAGGCATAGCCACGCAAGTAGGCATCACGACGCACGCCAATACGGGTGGTGGAAGGTTCAAACAAGTGGCCGGCATCCAGCGCCACCAGGCCACGATCCCGTTCCGGCTCAAACGCCATCGTCGCCAGAATACCCACGCCCAGGCCCAGGGTGACATACGTCTTGATCACGTCCGAGTCGATGGCGGTCAGCACGACATTTGGCGTCAGGCCCTGTTTTTCAAAGGCACGGTTGATCAGGGAGCGGCCGGTAAAGGCAAAGTCATAAGTAACCAGCGGGTAGGCGGCGACATCGTCCAGCCCCACTTTACGGTCCAGCGCGGCCAGCGGGTGGCCTTCCGGCACGACAATGGAACGGTTCCACTCGTAGCACGGCAGCATGGCCAGTTCCGGATAGTGGTCGATGCCTTCCGTGGCAATGGCAATATCGGCCTCACCCTCGACGACCATTTCACTGATCTGGGTCGGGCTGCCTTGCTTGATCGATAGCCGTACCTTGGGATAGCGCGACAGGAACGCCTTGATGGTCTTGGGCAGGGCGTAGCGGGCCTGGGTGTGCGTGGTGGCAATCGTCAGGCTACCGCCTTCCACATTCACAAACTCTTCACCAATCCGCTTGAGGTTCTGCGCCTGCATCAAAATGCGTTCGGCAATATGCAGAATCTCCCGGCCCGGTGCGGTCACATCGACCACGCGCTTGCCGTTGCGGATAAAAATCTGCACGCCCAGTTCGTCTTCAAGCAAGCGGATCTGTTTAGAGATTCCGGGCTGCGACGTGTGCAGCTTCTCGGCCGCTTCAGAGACGTTGAGTCCTTGCTTGGAAACTTCAACCAGGTACCGCAATTGCTGTAATTTCATGGCCTTCCTAATAAATAACCACGCATTCTAAAATCTTAACATAACAGTCTATAGCATTATAAACCCAATGATATGATCGCCAGTTCCGGGGGAAAACACAGCTTGCTCATCCCTCAATAAAGGGATGTATCAATGGCAGTGGGTTTCATTGTTTCCGGCCTGTTGGTCGGATTTATCGTCGGCATGACCGGCGTGGGCGGCGGCTCCTTGATGACGCCGATCCTGTTGTTTTTTGGTATCAATCCGGCCACCGCAGTGGGCACGGATTTGTTGTATGCCGCCATTACCAAATCCGGCGGGGTGTGGGTTCACCACCGCAATCGCAATATCGACTGGAAAATCACCGGCTGGCTGGCGCTGGGCAGTGTGCCGGCGGCGCTGGTTACCGTGATGTTTCTGCATCGCTCGCAGGCAGATCAGGCGGTCATCAACGGCTTGATCAAACATATGCTGGGCATTGCGTTGCTGCTGACGGCAGTGGCGATCCTGGCCAAGCCCTTGATCCAGCGCGTGACCTTCTCCGGCGAAATGACACTCAAAGCCGATTCCAACACCCGCCGCATCATCACCGTCATCGTCGGGCTAGTGCTGGGCGTGATCGTAACGCTGTCGTCCATTGGCGCAGGCGCTCTGGGGACCATTGCGCTGTTTCTGCTTTACCCGTTGATCCCCACGTCCCGCCTTGTCGGCACCGAGATCGCCCATGCGGTGCCGCTGACATTGGTCGCGGGGCTGGGTCACGCCGGTCTGGGCAATCTGGACTGGGGCATTCTGGGCTTTCTGCTGATTGGTTCTTTGCCGGGTATTTATCTGGGCAGCCAATTGTCCGGCCGTCTGCCCGATCGCTTGTTGCGCCCCTTGCTGGCCTTGATGCTGGCGCTGGTCGGCAGCAAATTAGTCTTTTGATTTTCTGGTTTTCCTTTTTTCTGAATTCATCGCATCCGGAGTTATAGATGGATCTCGACAGCAAGATTGCCGATACCCTGGCACTGCTCAAGCGCATTGCCGCTGACTATTCGCCGGCCGTGTTTGCCAACTCGTTTGGCGCAGAAGACATGGTGCTGACCGATCTGATTGCGCGCCACAACATCGGGATTGCCGCATTCAGCCTGGATACCGGTCGCCTGCCCGAAGAAACCTATGAGCTGATGCAGACCGTGCGCCAGCGTTATCCGGATCACGCCGTGCAGGTGTTCTTCCCCAATGCGGCAGCGGTGGAAAACTACGTGAAGGACAACGGCGTTAATGGTTTTTACGACTCTGTTGATCTGCGCAAATCCTGTTGTCACATCCGCAAGATCGAGCCGTTGCAGCGTGCGCTGTCCGGCAAAAAAGCCTGGGTTACCGGCCTGCGCCGCGAGCAATCGCCTACGCGGACCGATCTGGGCAACCAGGAATACGATGCGGGCAACGGGCTGGAGAAATTCAACCCCTTGATCGAGTGGACCGAGAAAGACGTCTGGGCTTATATCAAGGCCAACGATGTGCCCTACAACAAGCTGCACGACCGTCACTACCCGTCTATTGGTTGCGCACCCTGTACCCGCGCCATCGCCATGGGTGAAGACGTGCGCGCTGGCCGCTGGTGGTGGGAAAACCCGGAAAACAAAGAGTGCGGTCTGCACGTGAAAGAGGGCGGCGAGGTGAGTGCAATCTCGTTTGTTTCTTCGGTTCAACGCTGATTGATTACTGATTGAGCGCCGAAGAATCACTGGCGGATCGCTGATCGATTCGCAACGTACTGACCAGACTCGTTGCCTGATTCTTACAATGCCGCCATCATTATGGCGGCATTGTCGTTCTGGCTATGGCAATGCTGCATTGCACCAAGTGTGTGATGACAAAAAGAAAACATGAAACAAAAACCTGAGCACCGGTTCAGGACAGAGGAAAGGATTCGAACATGAGTGGCATTCAATACCTGATTGGGGTTGATGGCGGCGGCACGGGCACGCGCATCTGTATTTCCGGGCTGGACGGCAAGGAGCTGACGCGCGCCGAAGGGGGGGCATCGGCACTGCAACAAGGTATCGACAAAGCCTGGGACAATATCGTCGCCACCATCCGCAGCGGTTTTGCCGCGCTGGGGATCAGTGCGCCTGACTTTGCCCAATGCGCGGTCGGCTTTGGTTTGTCCGGTGTGCACAACCGCGCCTGGGCGGCTGAGTTTGAAGCCAAAAATCCGGGCTTTGCCCGCATCATCGTCGAGACCGATGGTTTCTCCACCTTGCTGGGCGCCCACCACGGTCAGCATGGCGGCATCATCGCCATCGGGACAGGTTCGATTGGTGAAGCCTGGTTGCCGGATGGCCAGCGTATCGAGGTGGGCGGCTGGGGCTTTCCCACGTCCGACGAAGGTTCCGGCGCGTATCTGGGCCTGAAAGCCATTAACCACGTACAGCGCCTGTTTGATGGGCGCCAGCCCATGACCGACTTTGGTCGCGCGCTGTTTGCCGTGGTCGGCGATACCAAAGAAAAGATTTTTGAATGGATGGGCAAGATGAAGCAGGGTGAGTGCGCCTCGCTCTCGCCCATCATCGTGCAATTCGCCGGGACCGACGCCGTAGCCCGTGGTTTTCTGGAAGACGCCGGCCGCGAGGTCGAAATCATTGGTGCAGCCCTGCGCGCCAGCGCGCCGACCTTGCCGATTGCCATTTGCGGTGGGGGTCTGTCTGAGGCCATGCGTCCGTATATTCCGGCAGCCTTCCTGGCGAGTACCACACGGGCACAAGGCGATTCATGTGCCGGTGCGTTGATTCTGATCCATAAGGCGGTAACAGCCTGAGTGTCTGGTAGCGCGCGGCGGGCCACACGGACCCGCCGCCAGGCATTGTTGACCGGCCCGTACAGGGCCTTGCCAATCTGGGGAGTGCAGGATCATGGATCAGCAGCAAAAGCTGTTGTTTCTCAAGCCCGAAGCGGACAGCGCCACGCCGTTGTATCTGCAACTGAGTCACAAACTGGCGGCGGCCATCCACGCGGGGTTCTGGAAAGCGGAAGACCCGCTGCCGTCTGAACGGACATTCTGTGAAGTGCTGGGCCTGTCGCGCGTGACTGCACGCAAGGCGCTCGATCTGTTGTACGAGCAAGGCATGATCGTGCGCCGTCAGGGCGCCGGTACCTTCATTACGCCCAAACTGGAGCAGCCGCTCTCACGCCTGACCAACTTGTCTGAAATGCTCAAGCAGCGCGGCTTTGTGCCGGGCAGCCGCTGGCTCAAGCGCGAAGTGGCGCCGGCCTCGGCCGAAGAGTTGATGCGGTTGAACCTGGCGCCCAACGCACGCGTCTCGCGGTTATTGCGGGTCCGGACTGCCAACGACGTGGTGATGGCGGTTGAAGAGACCGCTTTGCCGCATCATCTGGTGGCCGATCCGCTCAAAATTGGCGACTCGTTGTATGAATACATGCAGAACGCCAGGCTAGGTGTTGTAAGAGCGATACAGAATATTGCTGCAGTGAACGCAAATGCCCGCCTGGCAAGCCTTGCAGACATTCCAGAAGGGCAGGCCATGTTGCATTTGGTGCGTGTGGGCTATCTGGAAAGCGGCTTGCCGGTGGAATTGACACACTCCTGGTTTCGCAGTGACTACTACGACTTTGTGGTCGAATTGCATCGGCAAGTGTAGTGTTTCCGCGGCCTTGGGGCTTTTGCTTAAGGTGTTTGCTGTAGTCAGGTGTTTTACGTAGGTGTAATTAACTACAAAATATGAGAATCTAACCGTTCATCCGGCAAGCCCCGACGCAGGGGCCCCAGAGAGTGGCAGGCTTCGAAGTGATTCACCGTATTGATAAATTGTTGTAATCTGCCAAAGCCTCGAGACACGAGGCGGCATGGCCAGGCGCAAAAAACAGCCGGCCAGGAACCAGAAATAACCGGCAACGACCGGACGCATGAGGATGGGGAAGTGGCCGCTCACTGGACGGTACTCCCTGGGAAACGAAAGCAAGACAGGTATTTTTGGCGGGTGCAGCCAGGCTGCGCTACGTCGTGTGCAGCCCGGGAGAAGGTGCGCGCACGGCCGTCAGTAGTATCACGCCTTTTTTTCGGTTCAGATTCCTTTCGCTATTTCTGTGTTCCATGCATGTACTGACCGCTTGCGGCCAGTGCCCATGACACCAGTTTGAATAGAGGATGAGGAATCAAGATGAAGTTCAGGCAGTCCGTTCTGACCCTTGTCGCCGCAAGCTGCGTCCTCACGTCGCTTTCTGCTGGTGCGGCTGACAAAGTAAAGGTCCAGTTCTGGTCCAATAGCCTGTCGCCCAAATTTGATGCGGTGATGAAAGATCTCACCGCGCGCTTTAACGCCGCCAATCCTGATATTGAAGCCGTGTGGTCGGATGTGGACTGGGATGCCTTCCAGCCCCGTTTTGTCGCCGCACTGGCCGCCGGTAACGCGCCTGACCTGGTGAATCTGCCGGTGCCCTGGGCTGCGGAATACGCCCAGAAGGGCCTGTTGCTGCCACTGGATGGCAAGATCGCCAGCTTCAAGGGCATGTATACCGATGCCGCGCTCAAAGACGTGACCTACAAGGGCAAGGTCTACGGCCTGCCGTGGTACAACTCGGTGTCCATCATTGCTTACAACAAAGGCATCTTCGACAAGGCCGGCATCAAATCTGCCCCCAAGTCGCTGGATGAACTCTTTGCGTACTCAAAGCAGATCAAGGACAAAACAGGCGTTGCCGGGTTTGCCCCCAAAGTCCAGGAGTTCTCCAGCTGGTTCATGTATCAGGGCCTGCCGGTGATCCAGAATGGCAAAGCCGTGTTCAACAGCCCGGAACACGTGAAGTTTGTGGAGCGTTTTGCGCAAGCCTGGAAAGACGGCGCCATCCCCAAAGACGTCTTCAAGATGGAGTTCGAGCAGGAAATTGCAGCGTATGACTCTGGCAAGATCGCCATGATGACCACCTCGCCGCAAGCGCTCAAACGCACGCAAACCGACGCCAAACCCATTTACGCCCAGACCGTGACGTCTTCGTTTCCGGTGTCTGCCGGCAATACACCCTTTGGTGGCTACCTCTTTTTCTGGTCCGTCCCGCAAGGCTCAAAGCATGCGGATGCGGCCATCAAGCTGGGTCAGTTTCTGACCAATGATGCCAATCAGCTGGCGTTCTCCAAGGCCACTGAAACCACCTTCCCGTCGACTCGCAAAGCGGTGAACGACAGTTATTTCCAGAGTGGCGCCCAGTCTGCAGACCCGATTGAGCACGGCCGCGCCGTGGCCGCACTGGCCATTCGCGATGCCCGCACGCTGACCGTGACCGGCCTGCCGGATGAAGCGGCCATGAATAAAAAGCTGCAAGACGAACTGGAAGAAGCGATCTCCGGGCGCAAGCCGGTCAAGCAAGCGCTGGATGAAGCTGTCGCATTCTGGAACAGCAAACTTGGCGCCAAATAAGGCGTTGGTGGATTAGGTGTAATTCACAATTGACAATTGTGAGAACAGAATTTGCGCTGTGGGTAATCTGTTACACTCCCGCAGCGTGCTGAAATCCGCATGGTCTGGTGGGCACACGCCGGATCAAGTGTGGTGTACCGCAAGGAAAAGATTCCTGGCGTATTTGTCGATAACTCCAAGAGGAAGACAAGATGAAGCTCAAGAAGATGTTGGCCGTTGGCGCAGTGGTATTCGGTTTTGCTTCTGTTTACGCACAAGCTGATACTGAACTTGAATTCTGGACCATGAACCTGGCTCCGAAATTCAACGATTACTTCAACAAGTCCGTTGCTGATTTCAACAAAGCCAACCCTGGCCTGACCGCCAAGTGGGTTGACATGAACTGGGATCAGATCCAGCCCAAGCTGATCGCTTCCATCGCTGCTGGCAACCCGCCGGCCCTGGTGAACTTCAACGTGCCCTGGGTGCATGATTTTGCCGCACAAGGCAACATCCTGCCGGTAGACACCTACATGGGTGCCGCCAAGAACAACTACTCTGTTGGCGCAATCAAGGACGTGACTGTTAACGGTAAGGTTTACGCCTTCCCGTGGTACAACTCCGTGTCCATCATTGCCTACAACAAGGACATCCTGGCCAAGGCCGGTGTGAAGGCTGCGCCGAAGAACTTTGACGAATTCGTCAATGACGGCAAGCAAATCACCGCCAAGACTGGTGTTCCGGCTTACGCACCGAAGCTGGGCAACTTTGTGGGCTGGTTCTACTATGCTGGCCTGCCTGTTGTTGAAAACGGCAAGGCCGTGTTCAACAGCCCGAAGCACGTCGCTTTCGTACAAAAGTTTGCTGACCTGTACAAAGCTGGCGTAATGCCGAAGGACGTGTTCAAGGTTGAGTTCGAGCAGGAAATCGCTGCATACAACTCCGGCAAGATCGCCATGATGACGACCGCGCCGCAAGCTCTGAAGCGTACTGAAACCGACGCAAAAGACATCTACGCCAAGACTGGTGTGGCCAAGTTCCCGGTTGACGCCGGCAAGATGGCCTTCGGCGCATGGCTGATGGACTTCGTGATTCCGAAGGGCACCAAGGACCCGGCAGCTGCCGGTAAGCTGGGCGTGTTCCTGACCAACGATGCACAGCAAGTTGGCTTCTCCAAGGCAACCGAAACCACCTTCCCGTCCACCAAGAAGGGCAACCTGGATCCGTACTTCCAGGCTGGTGCCAAGAGCGCCGATCCGGTTGAAGCTGGCCGTGCTGCTGCTGCCGCGTCCATGGACAACGCACGCACTCTGACCATCCCGCCGGGCGTGCTGCCGGATGAAGCTGCCATGACCAAGAAGCTGCAAGACGAAATCCAGGACGCTGTTGAAGGCCGCAAGCCGGTCAAGGCCGCTCTGGACGAAGCTGTCGCTGCCTGGAACGAAAAGCTGAAGAAGTAAGCAGTCTGAAGTAGTGAAGTTCCTGAGCGGGACTGCCCCCGGGCAGTCCCGTTTCAGTCCGTTAGATAAAAAAATAAAGACACAGTCGAGTTGCGTCGTGAAGACTTCAAACAGTTACACCACGATTGCCTATCTGTTCCTGGCTCCGGCCTTGATCCTGATGGGTGTCCTGACGTTCTGGCCTGTCGGCTATAACACCTACCTCGCGTTCCAGGACTACAGCATTGCAGATGGTTCATCCACCTGGAACAATTTCGCAAACTTCAAATACATTGCTCACGAAGAGCTGTTCTGGAACGCCCTCAAGAACTCTGCGCTTTATCTCTTGATTGTGCCGGTGATCCAGTTGGCAGCGCTTATCGTGGCCAAAATGGTGAACAACAAGCTGCCGGGCATGACCTTGTTCCGCGCCTTGTTCTATATCCCGGTTATCACCTCGATTTCCATTGCGGGCGTCGTGTGGGCCAACGTCTACAAGTACGATGGCGTGCTGACCTGGCTGCTGCAAAGCCTCGGGCTGCTGCATGATCAGGTGAACTGGCTGGGCGAGCCGTCCATTGCGCTCTACATGCTGATGATCTTTACCTTCTGGAAAGGGATTGGTTATTACATGGTGCTGTATCTTGCCGGTCTGCAAGCCATTCCTTCCGAAGTGGAAGAGGCTGCCATTCTGGACGGTGCCAACGCATTCCAGCGCTTCTGGAAAATCACCGTACCGATGGTCAAGCCGACCATTCTCTTGTGTACGCTCCTCAGTACCATTGCCGCCATCAAGGTGTATCTGGAAGTGATCGTGCTGACCAAGGGTCAGGCCGATACCTATACCGCGCTGTTCTATGTGTATGACCAGGCCTTCCGCAACTACAACTTCGGCCGTGCTGCGGCTGCAGGTGTAGTGGTGACGTTGATCTGCGTGGTGCTTGCAGCGATCCAGTTCCGCCTGTTCGGCGACGACAAGAAATAAGCCGGGGAGACATAACATGGCGCTTGGCAAAACCGCTCGCACAGTCATTGGCCGCACACTGCATTACGCCGGCCTCGTCCTGTTTGCGATTTTCACTGCTTTTCCGTTTATCTGGGCTCTCTCGGTAGGCCTCTCGCAAGACGCATCCAATATCTGGATCTTCCCGCGGGCGTTCTGGCCAACGGACCCCAGCTTTGGCTGGTTCATCCGTGTGTTCCACGAAATGCCGTTCATGACTTATCTGGGCAACTCTGCCTTGATGTCGTTCTGGACTGTCGTGGGCGTGACCGTGGTGTCGGTGCTGGCAGGTTACCCGCTGGCCCGTCTGAAGTTTGCCGGTCGTAATTTCATCTTTGTGGCCATCATTGCCACCATGATGCTGCCGTCTGAAGTGGCGCTGGTCCCTAACTTCATCACCATGAAGCACTTGGGCCTCCTGAACACCATGACGGGTGCGATTCTGCCCAACATTGCCGGTGCATTTGGTATCTTCCTGATGCGCCAGGCTTTTGAAGCAGTCCCGCAAGACCTGATCGATGCCGCCCGTGTGGATGGCGCGACCGAGTTGCAGATCATGTGGCGGATCATGGTGCCGGTATGCGCACCGTCGATTGCCGCGCTGGCCATCTTCACGCTGGTTAATGAATGGAACGACTACCTGTGGCCGTCGATTGTGCTGAACTCGAAAGAGAAACTGCCGCTGGCCGTCGGTGTGTTCAATGACTTGACCGGCCCGTTTGCGACTTCGACCAGTCTGGTGATGGCCGCGATCGTGATGACGATCATTCCGGTACTGATTTTCTTCGCCTTTACCCAGCGCTACTTTGTCAGCGGTCTGGATGGCGCAGTGAAATAATCGGGCTGCCTCTCGCTCACAGGATGACGGGACAGAATCCCGTCATTCAGGCAGACTCAGAACAAAAGATTTAAAGGAATCGAATAAATGGCTTCGGTTACGCTCAAAAATATTCAAAAGACCTACGGCAAAGACGTTCAAGTGATCAAGGGTGTAGACCTTGAGATCAAAAATGGCGAGTTTGTCGTGTTTGTGGGCCCGTCCGGCTGCGGTAAATCTACCCTGCTGCGCATGATTGCCGGCCTGGAAGACATTACCTCTGGCGACCTCATGATTGGCGACACCATTGCCAATGACATCCACGCCTCCAAGCGCGGTATCGCCATGGTGTTCCAGTCTTACGCCCTGTACCCGCACATGAGCGTGTACGACAACATGGCGTTCTCGCTCAAGTTGTCTGGCGAATCCAAAGAAGATATCGACCGCCGCGTCCAGCGCGCCGCCAATATTCTGCAGATCACTCACCTGCTGGAACGCAAACCCAAGGCCCTCTCGGGTGGTCAGCGTCAGCGTGTGGCTATCGGTCGCGCCATCGTGCGTGAGCCGGAAGTCTTCCTGTTCGACGAACCGCTCTCCAACCTGGATGCTGCGCTGCGTCTGAACATGCGCGTTGAGCTCTCCAAGCTGCACAACGATCTGAAGACCACCATGATCTACGTGACGCACGATCAGGTGGAAGCCATGACCCTGGCTGACCGCATCGTCGTGCTGAACGCCGGTGTGATTCAGCAAGTGGGCTCGCCGCTGGAGCTGTACGAACACCCGTCCAACCTGTTTGTAGCCGGCTTCCTGGGCTCGCCCAAGATGAACCTGCTGGAGGCACAACTGGTGAGCCTGGAAGCCGACGCCGCCGTGGTGCGTCTGCCCAAGGGCATTACCGTGCGCGCCGCCGTCAATGCCAACGCCGGCAAGGTGGGCGACAAGGTCACCCTGGGTATTCGTCCGGAACACGTTCAACTGAAGCTGGAAGGCGAAGAGGGCGTACCGGCCCGCATCGACCTGATCGAGCATCTGGGTGACATCGTACTGGCCTACGTAGAAGTGGCTGGCGTGAATGAAATCCTGTGCGTGAAGCTGCCGGGCAACCATCCGGAACTCAAGCGCGGCGCTTCGGTTCGCCTCGTGTTTCCGGAGAAGTCCACCCTGGTCTTCAACGAACAAGGTCTCGCATTCAAACGTACTTGCTGATTGGTGCGCTGTTTGCAGTAAACAAAAAAACCCGCCGGTCTGGCGGGTTTTTTTGTTTTATGGAGAGAAGCCGTGGTGCTGAGCAAACCGCCTGCACGGCGGTGAACGACTGGAAGATGCGCCAGCGGCATCTGTCGCCCTTCTAAACCGCCTGCACGGCGGTGAACTGGAGACATACGGGGTAAAGGATAGCATGGTCAGTGAGTTAGCTTCGACTTATGCCGGTTGACTTCATTTTTCAGGGCTAATCGTAACTAATTGAATTTTATAAAAATTCATATGCCGCAAAAAATCGAAGCTGAACGAAGGTTGTGATGCAGGGGGAGCTGTGGCGACTTGCTTGATCTCGCAAGTGGGTGTCGACTTGGGGGCTTTGTCTGAAACCTGGCGATCGGGTGCTTTGCGTCACGTATAAACAAAACGGCCATGGTTTACATGGCCGTTTTGGAAGCGGATTAGCGGTGGGTGGTTAACCGGCGCGTGCCGCCACGTAGTCTTTCAGTGTCTGCACGTCTGAATCCATCACATCAAAGCGCTGTGGCAGCTTTTCCAGGTCTGCCACGGCGGCGGGCATGGTGGGTTTGCTGCCCAGGGCCTCTTGCATGGTGGCCTCAAACTTGGCGGGCAGGGCGGTTTCCATGATGACCATTTTCACGCCGGCCTGACGGTGTGCTTTGGCGGCGTGGTAGCCGTCGGCGGTATGTGGATCGATCTGTACGCCGTAGGTATTGAATACTTCGCGGATACTGTTGATGCGGTCGGCATGGGTGCTGCGGTCAGAGCGGAAACCGTACTCGTCGTGCATGCGGGCAAAGTCGGCCGGCGAGAGGTCAAAGCCCTTGGCCTTCTCGACGGTGTGCCACAGCGCGGCCAGTTTGGCGCCGTCACGGCCGGTCAGGTCAAACACAAAGCGTTCCAGGTTGGAGGCCTTGGTGATGTCCATGGACGGGCTGGAGGTCTCATACGTTTGGTCCAGCCCACGCGGGTGATAACCGCCGGTCTTGAAGAATTCGTCGAGCACGTCGTTTTCGTTGGTGGCGACCACCAGGTTGCGGATGGGCAGGCCCATCTGGCGGGCGACGTGGGCGGCGCAGATATTGCCAAAGTTGCCAGACGGTACGCAGAAATCCACCGGTTCGCCCACTTCTTTAGCCACGGCAAAGTAGCCCTTGAAGTAGTACACCACCTGGGCGACCACGCGGCCCCAGTTGATGGAGTTCACCGCGCCGATCTTGTACTTTGCCTTGAACGCGGCGTCGTTGTTCACCGCTTTCACCATGTCCTGGCAGGCGTCGAACATGTTGTTGACCGAGATATTGAAGATGTTCTCGTCTTGCAGGGTGAACATCTGCGCGCGCTGGAACGGGCTCATTTTGCCGTAGGGCGAGAGCATGAATACACGTACGCCTTTCTTGCCGCGCATGGCGTATTCCGCCGCGCTGCCGGTGTCGCCACTGGTGGCGCCGACAATGTTGATTTCTTCGCCAGCACGGTTCAGCACGTATTCAAACAGATTGCCCAGCAACTGCATGGCCATGTCCTTGAAGGCAAGGGTAGGGCCGTTGGAGAGTTGCTGGATAAAGAGGTCGTCTTCCAGGCGGGTAAGCGGAGTGATCTCGTCCGTGCCGAAGGCGGCCTTGGTGTAGGTCTTGTCGATCAGGGCTTTGAGGTCTGCCGCCGGGATGTCATCAACAAAGCGGCTGATGATGGCAAAGGCCAGATCGGGGTATGACTTGCCGGCCAGGGTCTTGAGGTCATCAGCGGAGAGTTGCGGGTACTGATCTGGCACGACCAGACCGCCGTCCGGGGCGAGGCCGCCGAGCAGGATTTCAGAGAATTTCTTGGGCGACATGCCGCCGCGTGTGGAGATGTATTGCATGATCGAAGCCTGTATCAGGGCGCGATGCGCGAAATTTTGTTAGCGCCGTGTGGCGCGGTGTTTTGATACCCAAGGGCATCTGGTAGCAAGTTGCTTTCTGTTTGCTACCCTGCTAACTCGTCATTCCCGCGCAGGCGGGAATCCAGCGGCAATACTTGCTGGTGCTACGTTGTAGCCCGGATGGAGCCCAAGGCGGAATCCGGGGGGACTGACCTGATTCATATTGTTGTCAGGTGTTAGCGCCTTTGGCGCGTTGGATTACAACCCGGCGGTGGCCGGAGCACGTTACTTTCTTTGCTTCGCCAAAGAAAGTAACCAAAGAAAGGCGACCCCAGCCTGGCGGCCCTCCGGGCTTCCCTCAGTCAGTCGGGAGCCTAAGGTCTCCCTCCCTTCTTCGGCGCTTGGCTTTAATGGGGGAGGAAAATCAAAAGCAACCCCAACCCCAACCCCAACCCCAACTTCAGCGCCAACGGCAATTTGCATTGGCGGGCTACCAACAATCCATTTACTGCGCCGGTTGATCAACCATTGAGTCGATCTCTTCACCCAGACAACTAAACCCGGCCGCCGCCGCCTTGCCCTTGAGCACGCGTTCCAGCGCGTCATCTGCCAGCATGGGTTCCTTGCCGGCGATCAGGCCATTGATGCGGGCGTCCTTCATCAGACGCTGGCCGACGCAGCCACAGAACGCATTCTTGTCGAACGACACCTGCAGTCTGGTCAGTTGGTCTGCCACGTTTTGCGGCAGGTTTTGCCGTTTGCAGGCGCTGATGGCCTGCGCACGCATCACCGAGATATTGGTGGCGCGCACGCCGGTCACCTCTGCCGCAGGGGCCGACCCTGCGGCACACAGCAGCAGGGTCAGAACCAGCCAGCCGGTGAGACGCTTAGCCATTCAGGTGTTCCAGCCGCAGCTTGACCACCTTGCCGTTGATGCTGCCCAGCGCTTCAATTTTGGTCAGCGCGCCATTCACATTCTTCTCTACCGCCTGGTGGGTCAGAATGATGATGTCGGCACGGCTGTCGTTTTGCTCGGTGGCCGGTCTTTGCAGCATGGATTCGACCGAGATATTGGCGTCGGCCAGGATGCGCGAGACGTCGGCCAGCACGCCCGGACGGTCTTCGGCATCCATGCGCAGGTAGTAGCAGGTTTCCACTTCGTCGATCGGCAGGATCGGCAGATTGGCCAGCGCGCTGGGCTGGAAGGCCAGGTGCGGTACGCGGTTTTCCGGGTCAGCGGTGGCCAGGCGAGTGACGTCGACCAGATCGGCAATCACGGCGGAGGCGGTGGGCTCGGCGCCGGCACCGGGGCCGTAATACATGGTGGCGCCCACGGCGTCGCCCTTGACCAGCACGGCGTTCATGACGCCATCTACGTTGGCAATCAGGCGCTTGTGCGGGATCAGGGTCGGCGCCACGCGCAGTTCAATGCCGTTTTCGCGGCGACGGGTCACGCCCAGCAGTTTGATGCGGTAGCCCAGTTCACCGGCGTATTTGATATCCGCAGCGTCCAGCTTGCTGATGCCTTCCAGGTAAGCCTTGTCGAACTGCACCGGAATACCAAACGCAATGGCGCTCATGATGGTGAGCTTGTGGCCGGCGTCATGGCCTTCAATGTCAAACGTCGGGTCGGCTTCGGCGTAACCCAGGCGCTGGGCTTCGGCCAGTACATCGGCAAACGCCAGACCCTTGTCGCGCATTTCGGTCAGGATAAAGTTGCTGGTGCCGTTGATGATGCCGGCAATCCATTCAATGCGGTTGGCGGTCAGGCCTTCGCGCAGGGCCTTGATGACCGGGATGCCACCGGCTACGGCGGCTTCAAACGCAACCGTCACGCCTTTTTCCTGGGCGCGCTCGAAAATCTCGTTGCCGTATTCGGCAATCAGCTTTTTGTTGGCCGTGACCACGTGCTTGCCGTTGGCAATGGCCTTGAGGACCAGTTCCTTGGCAATCGTGGTGCCGCCAATCAGTTCGACCACGATGTCCACGTCCGGGTGGTTCACCACCTTGAGCGCATCGCTGACGATTTCGACATCCGGGCCGCACATTTCACGGGCGCGATCCAGGTCACGGTTCGCGGCAATGATGATCTTGATCGGACGCCCGGCGCGGCGCGCGATCTCTTCTGCATTGCGTTTCAATACGGCGGCAGTGCCACCGCCAACGGTGCCAACACCGCACAGACCTACATGAATCGCTCTCATTTCAGCGCCTTCTTGAAGTTGAACGCGGGGATATGCATCCCCTCGCGGAAATAGAATTTATGTGCAAGCGTACGCTGCACGCCGGAATCCAGCGCCAGCACGTCGCAACCCAGTGCGCGTGCTTTGGTATCAAGCCAGTCCAGCATCTTCTTTCCAACGCCTGTGGATCGCACATTGGCATCGGTGACCAGATCGTCCACGTAAAGACGGCGGCCTTCGTAGGTGTTCTCGACGATGCGCCATAGCGCCACGCCGAGGACCTGATTGTTTTGGGTAACGGCGATCAGGCGACCGCCGTTGTGCGCAATGACCGCAAGCCGGCCGGTGTAATCCTCCGGCAGGTTGGGGCGCAACTGAACATGAACTGTTTTGGCCTTGGCGAACCAGTCTGCATTGGCAAACTGGCCGTTTTCATCAATCAGTTCAAGAATCTGCATTATGCCGTACCGTGGCGCTTGCGATAACCCGCCAGGAATCGTTCTACCCGGCCCAGCGCGTCGGCCAGGTCTTCCAGATTGGGCAGGAAGGTCATGCGGAAGTGGTCCGGCTGCGGCCAGTTAAAGCCGGTGCCTTGCACCATCAGCACTTTTTCTTCCTGCAAGAGTTCCAGAATCAGTTGCTGGTCGTCTTGCACCGGGTACATTTTCGGGTCCAGCTTGGGGAACATGTACAAGGCCGCTTGCGGCTTGTTGCAAGTTACACCCGGAATACTGTTGAGGATCTCGTATGCCAGGTCGCGCTGACGCGTCAGGCGACCGCTTGGTTTCACCAGATCGTTGATGCTCTGATAACCGCCCAGCGCGGTCTGGATGGCGTATTGCGCCGGCACGTTGGCGCACAAACGCATGGTGGCCAGAATATTCAGGCCTTCAATGTAATCTTTGGCGATCTTCTTGTTGCCCGACACCACCATCCAGCCGGCACGGTAGCCGCAGGCCCGGTAGTTCTTGGACAGGCCATTGAAGGTGACAAACAACACGTCATCCGCCAGCGATGCCAGCGAGGTATGCGTGCGGCCATCGTACAAGACCTTGTCGTAGATCTCGTCGGCGTAAATGATCAGTTTGTTCTGGCGGGCAATCTCGACGATCTCTTTCAAGAGATCATCCGGGTAGAGCGCCCCGGTGGGGTTGTTGGGGTTGATCACCACAATGGCGCGGGTGCGCGGGGTGATCTTGGCACGAATGTCGTCCAGCGACGGCAACCAGCCATTGCTGTCATCACACAGATAGTGACGCGGTGTGCCACCGGCCAGGCTCACGGCGGCGGTCCACAGCGGGTAATCCGGCATGGGCACCAGCACTTCGTCACCGTTGTTCAACAGGCCCTGCATGGACATCACAATCAGCTCGGATGCGCCATTGCCAATGTAGATGTCATCGACGGTGACATCGGCAATACCCTTTTCCTGGGTGTAATGCATGATGGCTTTGCGGGCGGGGAACAGGCCCTTGGAGTCCACATAACCGGCCGAATTGGGCAGGTTGCGGATGACGTCCTGCACCACTTCTTCCGGGGCTTCAAAACCAAACGGCGCCAGGTTGCCGATGTTCAGCTTGATGATGCGATAGCCTTCTTCTTCCATCTGCCGGGCTTTCTCTGGCACCGGGCCGCGGATTTCATAGCAAACGTTCAACAGTTTGTTCGACTTGAGAATGGCGTCCATCAACAGTGCCTGGAAAAAAATCGGGGGAACCTCGTATTCTAGCGAAGATGTGGCTTCTGCGGGCGCTCGTCTGCACTGCTTTGCGCACTTGTGTTTGTCATGCACGTGAAAAAGGCGATTGTGCCATATAATCAATGGCTTGCAATCGCCGGTCTGCTACGGGGTGGCGTGATGTCGATCAGGCGGCGGGGCAGGTGTCCTCGTAGGCCGTGATATTTTCATCGCGCGCATCAGGGGCGGGCCAGGCTTGCTTGAAGGTAAAGGCATAGGCCGTTGGGCCATGCTGGCGCAAGCAGTCCAGCCGCACTTTGGCCTCCTGGGTTGTCGGGATGTGGCCGGCTTTAACCCACCACAGCACCATATACGCTTCTTTCATGCGCTCAAACCACTCACGGCGGCGGCTCATGATCTGGGTGTGCGCGGTGTAGTACACGTAGTGGCGCAGGGCGTCGATATCTTGCCAGACCGACATATTGACCAGCGTATCGGCATCGTACGGGCGCAGATCAAGCGCATGGTTGCCGTTATCATCTTTCAGGCGCCAGACAAAGCCGGGCGCTTGCTCAGCGATGGCGTTGATCCGGTCCAGATCGGCGACAAAATCCGCCATGATCGGTGAGTCGAGCGGGGCTTTGGCGATGCCGATATTCAGTTGTGCCAGTTGGTATTGCGACATGAATAGTCTCCTTGCAACAAGCTTGCCGGGGCAGTGTAGCAAGGCGGAGTGACATATCAGGCCTTTTGGCATGACCGGCAGCGCGCCGGTTTTTTACAGGCTGTGCGGACTGACCATGACCCGGTTGCGGCCGCTTTCTTTGGCCTGGTAGAGCGCCTGATCGGCCGGTTCCACCAGGGTGGCGAATGCGTCCTGGTCAGGCCGGGGCGTGACGGCGTGAACACCGGCGCTGATGGTCACAAAACTGGTGGGGTTACCCGCGTGGGTGATTTCCAGCGCCCGTACCGCGGCACAGAAACGTTCTGCCAGCACCCGCGCGCCCGCCGTATCGGTATTGGGCAACAACACGACCATTTCTTCGCCGCCATAACGCGCGGCCAGGTCTCCGGGGCGGTGTACCAGATCATCAATGGCGTGGCTGATGGCGCGCAGACAGTCATCCCCGGCCGGGTGGCCGTAGAGGTCGTTGTATTTCTTGAAAAAGTCCACGTCGATCATGATCAGGGCCAATGAGGTCTGCTCCCGCGCGGCGCGGCCGAATTCTTCGGCGAGGCGGGTATCAAACTGGCGCCGGTTAGCCAGCCCGGTCAGGCCATCTTGCGCGGCCATTTTTTGCAGGGTGGCGTTGATGCTTTCCAGCGCACGGTGCGCTTGCACCAGGTCTTGCTGTGCCCGCGCCCGCAGGTTGATCTGGCGGACCAGGTGTGTGCCGGCCAGCCCCAGGATAGACACCAGCACCAGAATGCCCAGCGAGTGCAACAGGGTACGCCGCCACCATTCTTCCAGGATTTCGTCGCGGGAGAACGCCGCAGTGACAAACACCGGCCAGCCATCTACCTGTTGAAAACTGTTGAGTCGGGTGACGCCGTCATAGATCGATTTGACAATCAGCGAGCCACGGCCAGGACTGTGGCGATAATTGGCGTACACGGGGGAGCTAGCCATGCTGGCCCCGATATTGGCCGCGTTGTAGGGGCGGCGGACCAGCAGCGTGCCGTTTTCTAGCGCCATGCTCATGGCGCCCGCCTGACCAATATTGAAACTGCCATAAAACCGGCTGAAATAATCCAGCCGGACCGACGCCAGCACCACGCCGGCAAAGCTGCCATCGTCATGGTTGAAACGGCGCGTCACCGGAATGATCCACAACCCGGTGGAGCGGCTGATGACCGGCTTGCCAATGTGCGGGCCGCGATCGGTGTGGGTGCGATGCCAGATAAAGTATTCGCGGTCGCCATTGTTGAGGTTGTAGCTGACCTGCGCTTGCGAACTGGTAATCCAGTTGCCGTGCTCGTCATAGACAAACAGGCCGGCCAGATGCGGCTGTTCCTTGAGTTGCTGCTGCAAAAAGCCATGTAGCCGTGCCATCTGCAACATGCCAGTGCCATCAAACTCCAGGCGCTCCACCATGCCGAACAACACGGTGTCGGTGATCTTGAAGGTGGATTGCGCCTGGTGGGCAGCAGCTTGCGCCAGATTGGTGGTTTCGGCCTGCATTTCCGCCAGTTGCTGTTCCCGGGCGTTCCAGCTCAGCACCACATCCATGATGACCAGCAGGACACAAACAATGCACACAAAGACAAAGGCCTGTGTGGAAATCCGTGCGGGTTGCTGCCTGATCTTCAAGCCGGGCTCCAGGTAGGAAGGCGCTGCCAATCCTTCCAATATATACGCTGCATGCCATCGGGTTAAGCGGACCAGCGGCGGGTGTGGCGGCGCAAGCAAGTTGTATCCGGTAAAATGGCCGCTTACTTCATCGGGATTGTTGTCATGAAACTGCATCACACCAACGTCGATAACCTGAACCAGTTCACGTCTTACGGCGAAGGCTTCGTCAAGGTGAACCAGCAACAGTACGAAGGCAGCCTGATCGTCACTTCATCGGAAGTGCGTGAATGGCAGCCGGCTGGCTTTGAAGACTTGCAGGCCGAACATTTTGAGCAATTGCTGGCGCTCAAGCCAGAAGTGGTGCTGCTGGGCACCGGCAAGAGCATCCGCTTTCCGCACCCGCGTTTGTACGCTGCGCTGGGGCAGGCGCACGTGGGGCTGGATGTGATGGATACCGGGGCGCTGTGCCGGACGTTCAATATTCTGACGGCGGAAGAGCGGCGGGTGGTGGCGTTGGTGTTGGGGGCTTGAGGTCGCCGGCGGCTACGGATGGCCTTTGTTGGCCGTTGCCCATTGGGTAGCCCGGATGGAGCCGCTAGGCGGGAATCCGGGGTGGCGGACCGGGTTCATATTGTTGTGGGTGTTAGCGCCTTCGGCGCGATGGTTTTGATACCGGCGGTGGCCGGAGCATGTTACTTTCTTTTGCTTCGCCAGCCTCGGCGGCCCCAAAGAAAGTAACCAAAGAAAAGGCGACCCCTGCGACAGCGCCCCTTCGGGGTTCCCTGTGCTTCTCGCAAGGCGCGGCTGGCTGCGGGAACTCGGGCTAAAGCCCTCAAACACCCCTCCGCCGAAACCCCGCGCCTTGCTGCGATGCTCGGCGCTGCCGGAGGGGAGGTAAGTCAAAAGCAACGGCAACATCAAAAGCCCCCCCAACCCCGCAAACCGTCAGTTTGCAAGAATGGTTTGCCTGCCTACCACCTCGTCATTCCCCCTTGACGGGAATCCAGCTGCAATCCCCGCAAGCATGGTGAAGTCCACCCGTCCCCGCATCACCCAACAAAAAGCCCGACATCCGCCGGGCTTTTTTTTTGGCGCAATCAGCGCTCAATGCACCGCACTGCGCGAGAAGTGCTTCGGCCGGAATCCCAGCACCCCCAACATGCCAAAGTAAGCCACCAGGCCCACGCCAACCAGACCGGCCAGGCGCACGATGCGTGAAGGCATATTGCCAATATCCCAGGCTGGCATCAGCACCAGCGCACCGTAAAGCACGGCGGCCATGACGATGACGGCGATGACCAGCTTGGCAAAGAACGGCTTCCAGCCCGGTTGCGGCTGAAAAATGCCGTGGCGGCGCAACTGGTAATACAACAACGAGGCATTGCAGCACGCGCCCAGGCCAATCGCCAACGACAACCCGGCGTGCTTCAGATGCCAGATAAACGCCAGGTTCATCAATTGCGTCAGCAGCAATGTGATTACCGCAATCTTCACCGGGGTCTTGATGTTCTGGCGGGCGTAGAAACCAGGCGCCAGGATTTTCACCATGATCAGCCCAACCAGACCGGCCGAATAGGCGATCAGCGCGTATTGCGTCATCAGCGCGTCGTGGGCGCCAAAGCGACCGTACTGGAACAGGGCAGAGACCAGTGGTCCGGAGATCACGGCCAGCGCCACAGCGGACGGCAAGGCCAGCATCAGGCACAGGCGCAGGCCCCAGTCCAGCAGCTTTGAGTATTCTTCCGGGTCTTTACTGGCATGCGCCTTGGCCAGCGAAGGCAGCAAGATGGTGCCCAGCGCCACGCCCAGCACGCCGGTGGGGAATTCCATCAGGCGGTCAGCGTAGTACATCCAGGAAATCGAACCAGAGACCAACCAGGAGGCAAAAATGGTATTGATCAGCAGGGAAATCTGGCCGACCGACACACTGAAAATGGCCGGACCCATTTGCTTGAGCACACGCCACACGCCGGCGTCTTTCAGATTCAGGCGGGGCAGCACCAGCATGCCAATCTTTTTCAGGTGCGGCAGTTGGTAACCCAGTTGCAAAATACCGCCCACAATCACGCCCCAGGCCAGCGCAATAATGGGTTGCGCCATATGCGGCGCCACCACCAGCGCAAAGAAAATCTGCGAGACATTCAGCAGCGTTGGTGCAAAGGCAGGGACTGAAAAACGGTTCCAGGTATTAAGGATGCCGCCCGCCAGGCTGGCCAGCGAGATCAGGAAAATATATGGAAACGTGATGTGCAACAGTTGCACGGTCAGGTTGAATTTGTCTGGCGTATTGGCAAAGCCGGGCGCAGTCAGCCACAGCACCAGCGGCGCGCCAATGACGCCCAGTACGGTGATCACCGCCAGTACCAGCGTCAACAGACCCGCTATATAAGAGATGAAAATGCGGGTGGCTTCTTCACCCTGGGTATTTTTGTACTCGGCCAGGATAGGCACGAACGCCTGGCTGAATGCGCCTTCGGCAAAAATGCGACGCAGCAGGTTGGGTAACTTGAAAGCCACATTGAAGGCATCGGTGGCTAGCGTGGCACCAAACATACGGGCGACAATGGCGTCGCGCGCAAAGCCCAGAACCCGCGACGCCAGCGTCATGGAGCTGGTGGTGGCGAGTGATTTCAGCAAGTTCATTGAAATGGCGGCAGCTTCAGAACAGATAGATGGCGCATGATATCGAAGGCTGAGTGCCTGTTCACCATCTTTTCTGTGTTGTGCCAGCCCGCAAAAAATGAACCAGGCGCGTCCGGATGTTCGCAAAGGTTGCATTGCCTGCAATTACCCGATATCATCGGCGGTTTCCGAATTGAACAATCCCGTTGTCGCATAGGCTTCGGGACGTAACCGAACCTGTCAGGAGTCAGAACACATGGCAAATAGCGCCCAAGCTCGCAAGCGTGCGCGTCAGGCTGAAGAAGCCCGCCAACACAATGCTAGTCAACGTTCGGCATTCCGCACTGCGATCAAAAAGGTGCTGAAGGCTGTTGAGGCTGGCGACAAGTCCGCTGCGCAAGCGGTATTCCAGCAGTCTGTCAGCACCATCGACAGCCTTGCTGACAAGAAGATCTTCCACAAGAACAAGGCAGCTCGTCATAAGAGCCGTCTGTCCGCTGCAATCAAGGCCATGGCTGCCTGATTCGCTTCGGCGTTCTTCGTAAAAAACCCCGCTTGATGCGGGGTTTTTTATTGCCTGCCATTTGGCCAACATGGCGGCTGGCAACGCATTGTCAACAAACGCGCGCTCGTAAACTGTCAGCCAGACCCGCAGGTTGACTGCGGCCGGCGCAACACCTTTCAGCGGTAGAGGGGCCGTTGCGCATAGGTCTGGCGGAGACGAACGGCGCGCGTCATGCATTTGTGCTAGATTGGGTTCTCGCACCGAATACATGGTTTGTTTACAAGATATGCAAGCAAATGATGAACTGGCGCCTCTGCCGCGCGTTCTGGTTGTGGATGATTCGCGTATTGTGCGAGCCACCATCAAAAAGCACCTCTCTGGCGTATACGACATCATCGAAGAAGCCGATGGTGAAGCCGGTTGGAGGCGTTTGCAGGCCGATGAATCGGTCTGTCTGCTGATTTCCGATCTGACCATGCCTGAGCTGGATGGCATGGGTTTGCTGGCGCGTATCCGCCAACAGACTGAGGCGCGCTATCGGCTGCTGCCCATCATTATTGTGTCGGGCGAGGAAGACGAAGAAACCCGCCAGCGTTGCGTGAACGCGGGCGCGAGCGACTTTGTCACCAAATCGACCGACCGTGCCGAGATGCTGGCGCGGGTGGCGGCCAATATTGAACTGGCCCGCACCCACAAAGAACTCGACGCCGCGCGCGAAGAACAGGCACGCACCACCACCCACGTGGCCGACGGTGTAGGCACTAACCATCTGCTCAAGTTGCAGATGGAACAGTCGCTGTCCTACGCCCGCCGTCACCGCAGCGAAGTCACCGTACTGCTGATCGAGATCGACGCCTTCGACCAGGTTCAGCACAAGCTGGGCGAGCGCGTTGCCGGGCAAATGCTGCAATTGCTGGGCAAGCAACTGGCGGGCAAGCTGCGTAACGAAGACACCCTGGCGCAAGTCGCCGGGCCGCAATTTGCGGTGGTCTCTGCGTCGACCACCTTGTCGGAATCCCGCATTCTGGGCGAACGTCTGCGCCAGGCGATTGCCACGGCCCGCATCAATTTCCGGGGCGAGCAGATTCAGGTCACGGCCAGTATTGCTGTGGCCAATTCGCTGCATGACGATGCAGACGACACCGATACCCTGATGACCGCCGCCAGCGCGCGTCTGGCCGAGCGCACAGAGCACAATACGGTGATCGTGCCGCAGCCCTCTAGTGCGCATGTGGCGACACCGTCGATTGCCGAGGCGCTGGCCCTGTTGCACAAGGGTGATGAGGCCGAGATTGCCGCGCTCAAACCGCATCTACCGGCTTTGCTGGCCAACCTGGCACCGTTGCTGGAACTGGCCAACAAAGAACTGGGTCTGGGCTGGTCGCTGGATGGCTCCGCGCACTGAGTAAGGTCAGGTGTCCGCTATGAAAAAAGGCTGCGTCTGCAGCCTTTTTTGTTGCCTGGGCCCCTGCGGGCCCATACGTGCCTAGCTTTGCGCTAGTTTGGTCCGCGACAACGGCGGGTTTTTGGAGAAATACTTCTTGATGCCGGTATGCAGCGTGTCGGCCATCTTGTCCTGATAGTCTTCGCTGATCAGCCGCTGTTCTTCCTGCGGGTTAGAGATAAATGCGGTCTCGACCAGAATCGACGGGATATCCGGCGCTTTCAGTACAGCAAACCCTGCTTGTTCCACGGCACCCTTGTGCAGACGGTTCAAGCCCCCCAGCTCGGTCAGCATGGCGCGACCAAAACGCATGCTGTCGTTCAAGGTGGCGGTCTGGGTCAGGTCCATCAGCGTGTGCGCCAGGTACTTGTCCTGAGTGTTGGTGATTTTCACGCCACCAATCAAATCCGCATCGTTCTGGGTCTGCGCCAGCCACTTGGCCGCAGTGCTGGTGGCCCCTTTGTCAGACAACACAAAGACGGATGAGCCATTGGCATCGGGCCGGATAAACGCATCGGCGTGGATCGACATGAACAAGTCACCCTGGACCGCGCGCGCTTTTTTCACACGCACGCCCAGCGGTACAAAGAAGTCTGCATCACGCGTCATGACCACGCGGATGTTGGGATCGCTTTCCAGCCTGGCCTTGAGCTTTCTGGCAATCGATAACACCACATCTTTTTCGTGATTGCCTGCCGGGCCGGTCGCGCCCGGATCTTCGCCGCCGTGACCGGGGTCAAGCACCACGGTGATCAAACGGTCAACCTTGAGCTTGCTGCGATCAATCGGTTTGGTGTCGGCTTGTGCCATCACGTCGTCATTGGGGGAGCGATCCGGCGGGGCGGTTTGCTGAGCCGGTTGGCTGGCGGCGCTGGTGTTGGTGTCCAGCTTGAGCTGGCTATCCAGCGCGCCATCTGGCGCAGTCTGGCCATCCAGAAACGCCAGCAAGGGGTCTTTTTGTACGGCAGGGTACAAGTCGATCACGAGGCGGTTCTTGTATTCGGCTACCGGCACCAGCGTGAAAACTTGCGGACGTACTTCGGTTTTCAGGTCCAGCACCAGCCGCACCGTGCCGGGTTTGTTCAGGCCCGCGCGCAGTTGCTGGATGTAGGGGTCGTCACTGCCCACCTTGCCGGCCAGTTTTTGTAGCTCGTCGTTCAGATCCACGCCTTCCAGATCAACCACCAGCCGATCCGGATTTTTGAGTACAAATTGTTTGAAGGTGAGCGGTGTGGTCGATTCGATGGTGACGCGGGTGTACGCCTGGGCAGGCCAGACACGCACCGCGACCACACTGGCCGCTGCCGCAGCGCGGGCAAACCCGGCTGGCACGACCGACAAAAAGAGGGTTGAAACCGCAGCACGCAAGGCGTGGCGGCGACCGGTATCAGGGGTCAGGGCGTAGGGGCGAGTTGCGCGAGACATGCCTTGCCGTGCTCCGTATGTGCTTGAATTTCAATGTTTCTTCCGTCTGCAAAAGGCTCAAGACGGATAGTCCAGTCTGCGGTTGGCAGCAAGCCTGCTGCCTTGTCTGCCCATTCGATCAGGCAAATGCTGTGCGGATTGAAGTAATCCCTGAACCCGGCATCTACCCATTCCATAGGGTCTTGAAATCTATATAAATCAAAATGATACAAGTTTAAATTAGAAACAGCATAAGGTTCAACCAGTGTATACGTGGGGCTTTTCACGCGGCCGGCGAAACCCATGCCCCGCAAGATGCCGCGGGTGAGGGTGGTTTTACCTGCACCAAGGTCGCCCTCCAGAAACACGGTCATACCCGGCTGCATGGCTGCGGCCAGTTGCGCGCCCAGCGCCAGCGTTGCGTTCTCGTCAGTGAGATAGCGGCTTCTAGTATCATCGGCAGCATGCATAAACAATTGTCATCCATGAAATCATCAGAGCCGGATTTGCCCGCGCTGGCCAGCCAGATCAAGGCCTGGGCGCAAGAGCTGGGCTTTGCCCGTGCCGCCATTACCGGCACGGATCTGTCGCATGCCGAGCCTGGATTGCTGGCCTGGCTTGAGGCGGGGTTTCACGGCGAGATGGATTATATGGCACGGCACGGCCTCAAACGTGCCCGACCTGCCGAATTGGTGCCGGGCACGGTCTCGGTCATCAGTGTATTCATGCCGTATCTGCCGGCGGGTACGTCCAACGTGGATGCCGTGCTGGCCGCTGACCACAAGGCGTATATCTCGCGCTATGCGCTGGGGCGGGATTATCACAAGGTGTTGCGCAACCGTCTGCAAAAACTGGCCGATCGCATTCAGACGGAAATTGGCGCATTTGGCCACCGGGTGTTTGTGGATTCCGCGCCGGTGCTGGAAGTGGAGATTGCCAAACAGGCCGGTCTGGGCTGGCGCGGCAAACATACCTTGCTGTTGAACCGGGAGTACGGTTCATTCTTTTTTATTGGCGAGTTGTTTACCGACCTGCCGCTGCCGCCCGATGCGCCAGAACAGAACGAGCACTGCGGCCGTTGCACGCGCTGTATCACCGTTTGCCCTACCCAGGCGATCGTCGAGCCTTACAAGGTTGATGCGCGGCGTTGCATTTCCTACCTTACGATTGAGTTGAAGGGCAGCATTCCGGAAGCACTGCGGCCCATGCTGGGCAACCGGGTTTACGGTTGTGATGACTGCCAGTTGGTGTGTCCGTGGAACCGCTTTGCGGTAGATAGCAAAGAGGCAGACTTCCATGTACGGCACGGGCTGGACGACGTCGAACTGGTGACCCTGTTTAATTGGGATGAAGCCACCTTCAACCACAATATGGCGGGTAGTGCCATTTTACGGATCGGCCATGAGCGCTGGTTGCGCAACCTGGCGGTTGGCCTTGGCAATGCCTGTACCTCGCCGCAGATTGTTGCGGCACTTAAAACCCGCGAAAACGACCCGAGCGAGCTTGTGCGCGAGCACGTCGCCTGGGCACTGAAAAGGCACGGTGCATGAATCCTGTGATCCAGCCGCTGGGCGATACGGCACTGGTCCTGAGTGTGTCCGCAACCCTGGAAGATCAGCGACGCCTCTGGGTCATGCAAAGACTGTTGCAGCAAGAATTCCCCGCCTGGTGGGTGGTGCTGGGTGTGGGCAATCTGACGGTGAGGTTTGATCCGATGATTGAAGCGGCGGCAGTCATTGAACATGGTATTGAACTGGCCTGGCAGCGCAGCCAGAGGGGGCTGAAGGTCGCCAGCCATCATCATGACGTGCCGGTGGTGTACGGTGGCAAGGCGGGGCCGGATCTGATCCGGGTGGCCGAACATGCCGGGCTGACCCCCAAACAGGTGGTGGAGCGGCATGCAGCGGGCCAGTACATTGTCTATTGCATCGGCTTTCTGCCGGGGTTCCCGTATCTGGGCGGGCTGGACCCGCAACTGGCGACACCAAGGCTGGATAAACCGCGCCTCAAGGTGCCGGCCGGTGCGGTCGGCATCGGCGGCGCGCAGACCGGTATCTATCCCAGTGCGTCACCTGGTGGCTGGAACCTGATCGGCCACACAGACCTGCGGTTGTTTGATCCCGCCATGATTCCACCCGCTTTGCTGGCCCCCGGCGACACCTTGCGATTTGTGCCGACCGAGGTGCGCGCATGAGTCTGTCCATACTGAAAACCGGCGCACTGGCGACCGTGCAAGATGCCGGCCGTTACGATGGGGCACAGTGGGGCGTACCGCGCAGCGGGGTGATGGATATTCCGGCCTGGCTGATTGGCAACCTGCTGGTCGGCAATCAACCCGACGTGGCGGCCATTGAGATCACGCTGGGTGGGTTCAGCGCGCGTTTCGACGTTGACTGCGTGATTGCGGTGACTGGGGCCATTGCGCCCGTTACGCTGGATAAACAAACAATGGGCCAGTGGCGCAGTATCAGGGTGCGCGCCGGGCAGACTTTGCGTATTGGCTTTGCCGAATCAGGTGCCCGACTGTTTTTGTGCGTCAGCGGCGGTGTAGATGTGCCGATGGTGATCGGGGCGCGCTCGACGGATCTGGCCGGCGGTTTTGGCGGGTTTGCCGGGCGCGGGCTCAAGGCCGGCGACGAAGTGGCCTTGGGCCAGGCCGCCGGCCCCGCGCCAGACGGCTGGGTGCGCGCGCCAGAACGCGGCGATGTGCTGCGAATCTTGCCCAGTACCGAGTGGTCGGCCTTTACCATGGCCGCACATCAGACCTTTCTCAGCGAGGCGTGGGTGGTGACCCCGGATGCCAATCGCATGGGTGCGCGTTTGGCAGGGCTGGAACTACCCTTGGCCCAACCCCTGGAAATGACCTCGCACGCCGTTCACCCCGGGGTGGTGCAGGTACCACCTTCCGGCCAGCCCATCTTGTTGCTGGCCGATGCCCAGACGACCGGTGGCTACCCCAAGATTGCCCAGGTGATCCGGGCCGATTTGTGGCGCATGGGGCAATTCAGACCCGGTGAAACCATCCGCTTTGTCGAGGTCACCCTGGCTGAAGCGCTGGATGCCCTGTCTGAGCAACGACACTGGCTGGCCCGACTGGAGATGCAACTGAAATGGCGCGTTTGAAGCTGGATCTGAATGCGGATCTGGGTGAAGGCTACCCGTTTGATGCCGTACTGATGGGGCTGATCAGCTCAGCCAATATTGCCTGTGGCGGTCACGTGGGCGATGAGGCCTCCATGCGCGCCACGGTACGGCTGGCACGGGAACACGCCGTGCGCATAGGCGCGCACCCCAGTTACCCGGATCGGGAACACTTTGGCCGACGTACACTGCAGATGCCAGCGGCAGAACTCCAGGCCAGTCTGGTGGCGCAGATCTGCGCACTGGATGCCATTTGCCAGCAAGAGGGCGTGTCGCTGGCCTACGTCAAACCGCATGGCATGTTGTACAACGATGCCGCACGCAACCTGGAACTGGCAGATCTGGTCATCGACGCGGCACAGAGGGTACGCCCGGATCTGGCCATCATGGCGCTGGCGGGCAGCGGCATGGTAGCGCGGTGTCGCGAGCGGGGCGTGACGGTGATGGAAGAGGCCTTTGTCGATCGCGCTTATCGTGATGATGGCTCGCTGGTACCACGGAGCGAACCGGGTGCGGTGCTGGCTGATGATGCGGCTGCCGTGGCGCAGGCTTTGCGTTTTGCCAGCAAAGACGAGGTGGTCACCCGGTCTGGCAAAGTGCTGCAACTGCCGGTGGATTCACTGTGTCTGCATGGCGATACGCCACATGCAGTGGCTTTTGCCCGCGGACTATATAGCCAGTTGGAAGTTCTTTAGACCAAAAAGTAAATAGTACCAAATGTAATCAACATTAGTTGATCGCGCAACGCGCCCCCAATCTGGACAATCCTTATTGATTCGTCATACAAGGAGAGCCCGATGGGCAGCGCAGAACACGCATTACAGATTCCGGCCAGTACTGCCCCCCCGTTGCCGGATGAAATCACGAATGACCTGCAGACCCGCGTCAAAGGCCATCCGCGTGGTTTATACCTCTTGTTCGCCACTGAAATGTGGGAGCGCTTTTCCTATTACGGCAATCGCGCGCTGCTGGCGCTGTTCATGGTGCAGGCGCTGGCTTTCGACAAGCAGTTTGCGGCCTCCCTGTACGGCCGCTATACCGGCCTGGTTTACCTGGCACCGCTGATTGGTGGTTATGTAGCCGATCGCTGGTGGGGTAACCGCCGCTCTATTTTTGTTGGTGGCGCACTGATGGCCGCCGGCCAGTTCACCTTGTTTGCCGCCGGCAGCATGCTGCAAACGCCCGCGACCGCCATCATGCTGTTCTATTGCGGCCTGGGGCTGATTGTGGCGGGCAATGGCTTCTTCAAGCCCAATATTTCCTCCATGGTGGGGCAGCTTTATAGCCAGAGCGATGCCCGCAAGGATTCGGCCTACACCATCTTCTATATGGGCATTAACCTGGGCTCGTTTATCGCCCCATTGATCTGTGGCTTCCTGGGGGATACCGGCAATGCGGCTGATTTCCGTTGGGGTTTTTTCACCGCAGGCGTAGGCATGTTGCTCTCTCTGGTGGTGTTCGGCTTCTTCCACAAGCGTTATCTGGTATCGCCCACTGGCGCGCCGGTGGGCCTTGCTCCCAAAGCTGCCGCTGCGCAGCAAGCCAGCAAGGACAATCAGCCGCTGACCCGCCAGGATATTGATCGCATGATCGTGATCGGTGTGATCTCGTTCTTTGTGATTTTCTTCTGGTCGGCCTTTGAACAGGCGGGTGTCTCGCTCACTTTCTTTGCTGAAGAAGCCACCAACCGCCAGTTGTTCGGCTACACCATTCCGGCTTCGTGGTTCCAGTCGCTCAACCCGGTGTTCGTGCTGATTTTTGCCCCGGTGCTGGCCCAACTGTGGACCGTGCTGGGTCGCCGTAACAAAGAACCCAGTTCACCCACCAAAATGGCCTGGGGGCTGATCTTGCTGGCTGTGGGTTACCTGATCATTGGCTTTGGCGTGAAAGACATGTCGGCCACCGCCAAGGCCAGCATGATCTGGCTGACCGCCATGTATCTGATGCACACGCTGGGCGAGTTGTGTCTGTCGCCCATTGGCTTGTCGCTGGTGAATAAACTGGCTCCCGCGCGGTTTGGCTCGTTGATGATGGCGGTGTGGTTTACCGCCAATGCGGCGGCCAACTGGTTTGCCGGCGTGCTGGCCACCTTCTATCCGGAAGCCGGCCGTACTCCGGTGTTCCTGGGTTACCAGATCACCGGCCTGCATGAGTTCTTCATGCTGTTTGTGGCGATGGCCTTTGTGGCGGGTGCAATCTTGCTGGCATTGACCCGTCCGCTGCAAAAGATGATGCACGGCGTGCGCTAAATCTCGCCGGCCTGGCTGCACAACACAAAGCCCGCCCTGCTTAACGCATTGGCGGGCTTTGTGTTGTGTGAAGGCTACAACTATTGCTGACTGACCGGGAAAGTATGCCGTTTGCTCTGTGAAAAGCGCTGGCGAGCCCAATCCAGGCTACATTAGGGGTGTTGGTGCGCCGCAATATTGGCTCCAACCATGATTCTTATCCGCACACTTTGTTTGTTGTCTGACCATCATGCGTATCTTTGCAATTGAAGTCTTCAGGGATGGCGGTTCCATTGAGTTCACGCTGGAAAAAAACGGAACCGCGCGTCACGTCTGGCTGGAAACCCCGATTTACGGTGAGCCACGCACGCTGCTGATCAACTCAAGCTTGATGAGCCAGGGCTGTGCAGAGGTGACCGAACTTCTGGCCGATCTGGACCACTGGTGGGCAGCGCTCCCCGATCAAATGCGCGCGCTGGTGGATGACATCATGGCCGAGCGTAGCCCGGTGGCTGAACCGCAAGCTGAACTGGCAGACGCCATCGATTTCACCCGGGTGGTGCACGTCCACAACTATGTTCTGGCCAATTACAGCGAGCTGGCGACATCCCGGGCGGCTGAATAGGTAGTGCGTTCAGCGCCAGCAAAAGGTGGAATGCTGGCAGCGCTTTTTGGTCGATTTGCTGGTCTTGCTCTTGCCGTTCTTTTGGGCTGGTTGGGTTCTGGACGCGGCCGCCTGTTTCTTCGGTTCGGCTTTTTTCACCGGTGCTTCGGCCGGACGCTGGGCGCGGGCGTGATCGGTTTCATAAGAAGAAGCCAGCGCAGCGTTGCCAAACGCCGCATTCAGGGCCAGTACCAGGCCCGCCATCCACACCTTGTTCATTGCAATTTCCTTTGCCTGGGCAAAACGCCGGGGTGTGAATGTACGTACCTCCGGCGGTGGCGGAAATTGCGTTTAGTCTGAAAATCTAGCGCGCCAGCGTGCGGTTCAGGCGTGCCTCCAGCCAGCGCTGGACTTGTTCAAAGGCCAGGCTCAGGCACCAGTAAATTGCGCCTGCAGTGACATAGAGCGGAAACGGCTGGAATGTCGTGGAAATGACTTCCTTGGTCGCCAGCATCAACTCGGTGACGGCAATCACGGACACCAGCGAGGTATCCTTGATCAGGCTGATCAGGCTGTTGGACAAGCTGGGCACCGCCAGCCGCAGTGCTTGCGGCCAGACCACAAAGCGCAGCGTTTGCATATGCGTCATCCCCTGGCTGTACGCCGCCTCCCATTGTCCTCGATCCACCCCGTTGATACTGCCGCGAATGGTCTCGGACAAATAGGCGCCGACGTTCAGGCTCAGTGCCAGAATCCCGGCACTGATGGGATCAAACTGGATGCCGATCGCCGGCAGGCCGTAGTAGATGATGAAAATCTGCACCAGCAAGGGCGTGCCACGCATGCAGCTGACGTAAATGGCCGCCGGCCAGTTCAGTACGCGCCAGGCAGAGAGGCGTAACAAGGCCACCACGCCGCCAACGGCCAGACCACCAATCATGGCGCTCACGGCAAACAGCAAGGTGTAACCGGTGCCTTTGAGCAAATAAGGCCAGGCGGTCTGCAGCAGATTGATCACGTCGCCCAAAGTGTTTTCTCCCATGCAAAACCCCCTGCGCAGGGCAGGGGGTTTGAAGATGTTCTCCGGCCATTATAAACATGCGGGCCGGATGAACCTGGTTGCGCGCTCAGGCGCCTGGCGCGCGGCTCACGTCGCGCCCAAAATACTTTTGCGAGATACGGGCATAGGTACCGTCTGCCTTGATATCTGCCAGTGCCTTGTTCAGCGCAGCCTTGAACTTGGGATTGTTTTTGGTAAACGGAATCCCGTTGCTGGACGCTTCACCCACAGCGGCGCCTGGCTTGAGCGGCAGGCTGGTTTTCTTGATCAGATACGGAATCATCAGCGTGTCATTCAGTGCGGCGTCGATGCGGCTTAGCGCCAGATCTTGCAGGTATTCCTGCTCGCCCGGATAGGTTTTGACTTCAACCCCGGCTACGGCGCGTGCCATATCGGCATAGTTGGTGCCCTGGCCGACGCCCAGCTTCAGACCCTTGAGATCATTCAGGCTTTTGAAGTTACGCGTGTCATTCTTGCGCACCACCAGTTGCGCCTGCGACAGCACGTAGGGGTCGCTGAAATCAAACGCTTCCTGGCGCTTGGGCGTAATGCCTACCTGATTGACGATCACGTCGTATTTGCCGGCTTGCAGGCCCGCCAGAATGCCACTCCACTCTGTCGTGGTGAATTGAGCTTTCACACCCAGTTTTTGCGCCAGGGCGTTGGAAATCTCGATATCAAAGCCGGTCAGCTGACCGTTTTCCCGGTAATTGAACGGCGGGTAGGTGCCTTCCACTGCCACCTTGAGCGTGCCGCGTTGTTTTACCGTATCCAGCAAATCTGTTGCACTTGCGGTAAAGGCGACAAATCCAAGCACACTGGCAATCAGCAACTTGCGCATATCCATATTACTTTTCCTTATAATGAAACAACTGGAACTTCCGGCACAGATATTTAAAGTAAGGGTTGGCGTGGCGTATGCCTATCAGGAATATCGGCAATCAGCTTACAAAAAGCGGCCGCTGTTCCATCGGGGCGCGCTACTGTGAAACCTGTCAGGTTTGGGGCTGACACCAGTATGCCAAGCTGATATTTCTGCCGAGCTGACTGGGGGGAAGGCCGCAATGAGATACCAGATCATTCCTGTATACGCTGAAGAGGGTCAACAAACCGATGAGATAGGCTGGGTGGTGATCAACCCTGCCGGTTTCCGGGTGTCCATTGTGTATAGCGTAGATGCACTGTGGCTGGCAGAACGCCAATGCGATTTCCTGCAGGCCGAACTGGAGTACGTCACCGATATTGCCCGCAACCTGGATAAAACCATGGCGCTCAATACCAGCGGGCGTTTTCCGGGTGTGGTGCTAGGGGTCTACGACAAACATGTGCTGATCGATGCCGGGCAGGGAGAGGCCTGGGCGGTAGAGGTCTTTTTGCTCAACCAGGCCGGCATTACCCTGCGGGAAAACGACCGGGTGAAGCTGGCTTATATTGACGGTTACATGATCGATCTGGCACCACCGATGGCAGGCAATGCATGGTCGCCATCGGCACCGTCCATGCGGGCGTTCTGACGATATTTGTCAGAAATATCTGTCAAAACGCATTGGGCGCGTGCCGGTTTGAGGGGCGCCAGGCCAATGTTCAGACGAGCGGCAGGTAGATATCGCAGATGGCTTCATGCTCGGGCACATCCGGGAAAAAGCGCACGCGCTCAATCCAGAGTGGGGCGTCGCGCAGCGTTTCGCCACTTTGGGCCAGCCAGTCTACATACAGCGTGCGCAGGGCCATGCCCAGCGCATCATCCGACCCGACATACCGCAGCTTTGCATAGCGGCCGCCAGCCAGTTCCCCAGCACTCAAGCCCTCCGGGCCAGGTTCAACCGGGTGCGGGCAGGCCACGGCCAGATCAATCCGGTAGTCCGCAGGTGGTGTGGTATACGGGTCGTTGTACAAGACGTTGAATGTGGCATGCGTGGCCGGCGGCAAGTGCTGCCGTTTGCGCCAGGCAATGAACTGGCGAATGGTCTCTCCCAACCGCGCAGGGTCGCCACGGTGTGCAAGGACGGCGACCGGCGTAGGCGCTCTTTCTACAATGTCGGGCTGGTGGTCGGGCAGGGCGGTCATGATGCGGTTCCTCAGGGTATAGAGCGGTAGATAGACGTAGTGCCAGTCATGCCATTGCGGGGCCTGGCGAAACGCCCGCGGGCTTTGTCCCCATTGCCGCCGGAAAGCCCGGGCAAACGCTTCTGGCCCGGCGTAACCGCAGTCCAGTGCGATATCCAGCACGGATTGCTGTGGCCGGAATGCCAATTGCAAAGAAGCGCGCTTTAGCCGCCGCAACTGCACATATTCATACACACCCAAGCCAAACAGCGCCGCAAACTGGCGCTGGAAATGCCAGCGCGAAACGCCGGCCACCTGCGCCAGGCGTGCCAGTGGCAGATCGTCGACAAGGTGTGCATCAATAAACTGCAATACATCGGCAAAACGGGGGGAGAGGTCCAGAGCTCACTCCTGGGGCGGTGGGTCATTCAGGGCCAGCATACCGGCTGGCCCCTGAATGATCCTGACCGATATTGCGCAGCTTAGGCGGCCAGCGTCATGTCCAGCACCATTTTACCAGGCGCATGGCCGGTGCGGTTTTGTTCAACCGCGCCTGCCAGGTCTGCCGGGCCGCACACTGAGGCAATGGTCGAGCGCCAGGTGGCTTGTGCCAGCAATTGCTGCAACTGCTGGCCGTCAGACTGCATGACAAGAAAGATGCCGCCCTGCTGACCCACGCGCGGATCCGCCGTGGACACCAGTTTGCCGCCCGGTGCCAGTACGGCAAAAGAACGGCTGGCGATCTCGCCGCCGACCAGATCCAGTACCAGGTCAACCTCGCTGGCGAGCGCTTCAAAGCGCTCGGTGTGGCGATCAATGACCCGGTCCACGCCAAGGCCAAGCAGGTAATCCCGGCTGCTGGCCGAGGCCGTAGCCACCACGGTCAGCCCGGCCGCTTTGGCAAACTGCACGGCAAAACTGCCCACGCCCCCTGCTGCTCCCTGAATCAATACCGTCTGCCCTGGCTCAGGCTCACCCGCTGCGTGCAGTGCTTGCCACGCGGTGAGCATGGAGACGGGCAGCGCTGCGGCTTCTACGTCGGACAAGTGTGCAGGTATGGGGCTCAGTTGTGCTTCGGCAATCGCCACCAATTCGGCGTAGGCCCCCACACCGCTGGCCCCCATGACCCGATCACCCACCTGGAAGCGCGTGACGCCATCGCCCACGGCGACCACCCGGCCGGCCAGCTCCGCCCCCAGAATGGCCGGCAAAGCCAGCGCGAAGTCATTGCGCAGATATCCTTCGCGGATTTTCCAGTCCAGCCCGTTAATACCTGCGGCCTTGACCTCAACCAGAACCTGACCGGCCTTGATCTCGGGGGCGGCAACGGTATCCCGTTGCAGGGTTTCAGGAACGCCATAGCTGTGAATACGATGTGCTTGCATGATGTGTGTCTCCGTCAGTGCGTTGTGTGGTGCGACGGAGTCACTGTATATCGTTGTGAAACAGGGACATAGATGGTAAAAACGGGATAAGTCGTCTCAAAAACGGAACAGATGTGGATCTAGATGCCCTGAGAGATTTCAACCTGATTGCCACGCATGGCGGCCTGGGCAAAGCCAGCCGGGCCAGCGGTCGCCCCAAAGCGACCTTGTCACGGCGCGTCATGGAACTGGAAGCCAGCCTGGGCGTGCGGTTACTGGAACGTGGCAGCCGCTCTTTGCGCTTGACCGAGGCCGGTGCCAGCCTGTTTGGCCGTACCGCCGGTTTATTGCACGACATTGCCGAGGCCGGGCGGGAGATCAGCTCTGGCCAGGCCGAACCCACTGGCGTATTGCGGATCAGCGTACCGTTGCTGTTTTCGCAAGTGGCCATGGGGCGCATCGCGGCGGGCTATGTGCGGCTGTACCCGGCGGTGCGGCTGGAGGTGGTGGCCGAAGACCGCATGGTTGATCTGGTGGAAGAGGGGTTTGATATCGCCATCCGCACCAACCCCGCCGCCGACAGCGCCCTGGTGGGCCGCTGTTTTCTGCGCGATCAGATGCATGTGATTGCACCGGTAGACCAGCTTTGCCCCAACGACGGCGCGGCCGTGCCTGCGGTGGTGTCTGGCACCGCCGCGACCGCCACGCCCTGGTCCTTGCAAACCGACGCGGGCCTGCGCACATTGCAACCTGAACCCGTGCTGCGCCTGTCCTCCCTGATCATGGTCCGCGACGCCGTTCGCGCGGGCGCCGGCGCGGCCATGTTGCCGGAGTCTTTGGTGGCCGACGACCTTGCCGCCGGCAGACTGGTCTCCTGGGGTCAAACCACCAATCACCCGGTGGAAGTCTGGGTGCTGCACGCGTCACGCCGGCTTGCCAGCAGCAAGGTCACGTCTTTTGTACAGTATCTGTGTGGCATGTTTCCGGATGGATTGCTGAGATAGCGCGGGGTGCCGCGAAAAATGATGCCCGCAAGTACGGGGGGTGTCGGTGTCGTTATCTTTGCAAGCGTTGTAGCTGGATTCCGGCGTTCGCCGGAATGACGCGGTCGTTGCCAGAATCCATGACGCGTGCCGGCCTGCACCAAACAAAACGCCCCGATGCAAATCCAGGCATCGGGGCGTCAGGCGGGCAAGCGTAGTCCTTAGAAGTCCACGCTGGCGCTCACAGAGAACGTCCGTGGCATCCCGGCCGACAGATAGCCGTAGCCAGGATAACCCCCCACAGAGGCCCAGTAATCACGGTTGAACACGTTATCGACCCGTGCGCGCAGGGTCACCGGGCGGTTGCTGACCTCCATCAGGTAACGCACACCCAGATCAAGCCGTGTCCAGCTGGGTACTTCCAGCGTGTTCAGGTCGTCGGCGTAGGACGAACCCGTGTAAACCACGCGGGCATTGAGCGCCAGACCTTCCACTTGCTGGACTTCCCATTCCAGGCCCAGGTTGCCTTGCAGGCGCGGCACGCCAATGACGCGGTTGCCCTCGGTGGTGGCAGAGCCGGTGTCCTTTTGCGTGGCATCCAGCCAGGTCAGACCACCCAGCACGCGCACACCGGTGGCGGCCAGACCGTACCAGGTCAGTTCTGCACCACGGTGCTGGTCTTCGCCGGAATCACTGAAATTGTTGTTGGCATCGACAATGCCGCGCGGCTTGTCGGTACTGAACAGCGCAAGACCCGCGCCCAGGCGGCCGCCGTCGTACTTCACACCCACTTCTTTTTGTTTGGAGACATACGGTGCCAGCATCTCGCCGGGGTTGTTGACGTTGGCCGGTGCGGTATCGCCCTGGGCCAGGCCTTCAATGTAGTTGGCGTAGACAGAAACCTGCTTCACCGGCTTGTAGACAATGCCCACCGCCGGGCTGGTGCGGCCCTTGGTGTAGGCGGCGCTGGCAATACCGGTATCGTAGGCGTAGTTGGTGATATCAAAGTGTTGATACCGTGCGCCCAGCGTCAGCAGTACGGATTTGTCGAACAAGGACAGCGTATCGCCCACCGCCACGCTGGTGAGGCGGATGATGCCGTTCAGTGCCGGGTCCGACAGCTGATTGCCGGTAAACGCGGTGCTGGAGATTGCCGGCTGGCCGTAGCTGGTGGGGTGATACAGATTGGTGTCGAACGTGTTGAAGAAATCCATCACGTAGGCGTTGTCTTTCTTCAGTTCGAAGAAATCGCCTGCCACCACCCATTCATGGCCGACCGAGCCGGTTTGCAGCTTGCCGCGTACGCCCACTTCGCCGGTATCCACCTGGTCTTTGCGGGTATTGTCAAAGCGGTAGAAGTTGCCATCGCCGTTGTCGCTGGTGACGGTCAGATTGGCCAGCGAGTTGGCTTCATTGCTGCGGCGCAGGCCATAAGCGGCCCAGGCGGTGACGTCATCGGTGACATCGTATTCAGCGCGCAGCGTGCCAAACAGGTCACGCTCGTTCGAGTAAGTCCACGGTTGCGCAAAATTTTTGCTGGCATCCGGTGCATCGGGCACGCGGGTCAGGCCCGCGCCCAGGGTGACTTCCGGGCGCGTGGCTTGCAGGCGGTTATCCTGCGCGCCCAGGTCGGCGGACACACGGGCGCGCTCGCCACGCCAGTCCAGACCCACCGAACCCACGCTGGTCTGGGACTTCTCATCATCCACGCCCGTGCCGCCATCGCGATAACCCGCGTTCAGGCGCAGGCCCCAGCTCTTGTCCGGACCAAAGCGGCGGGCCACGTCGGCGGCGACATTGCCGCTGCCACCACTATCCACACCCACGGTCACCCGGTTCAGGTCTTCATTGGGGGCGCGCTTGGGCAAGAGGTTGATGGAGCCGCCAATGCCGCCGCCGTTTGGCGCAGCGCCCATCAAAAAGCCGGTGGCGCCTTGCAGAACTTCAACGCGCTCGAACAACTCGGTGGCGATGTACTGGCGCGGCAGCAGGCTGTACAGACCGTTGTAGGCCACGTCATCCGAACTCAGGACAAAGCCGCGAATGAAATACGATTCCTGGAAATTGCCGAAACCGCGCGCCACCCGCACGCCGGAGTCGTTTTGCAGCACGTCGCCCACACCATGTGCTTGCTGATCCTGAATCAGGTCATTGGTGTAGCTGGTGATGCTGAACGGGGTATCCATATTGTTTTTGGTGCCCAGAATACCGGCACGCCCCCCTTTGGCCACCTGGCCACCGGCATACGCCGGTTGCAGACCGTCTTTGGAGGCATCCGCGCTGGCGGTAATGGTCACCGTGCCCAGGTAAACGGGTTCTGTGGCCGGTGCGGAAGCGGTGGCAGCAGCGGGGGCGGATGCGGTATCCGCTGCGTGAGCAAAAGGCAGGGCGCAGACCACGGCAATTGCCGCAGCCATCGGGGTCAGTGTTTTCATTGGGTTTCCGGCAGACGATGAGTTGCCACCATGGTGTGGCGTGAATGCGCTGCATTTTAAATGCAAATGCGAATTATACTCATTAATGTGTCGGAAATATTGTTCTAGCGTAAGATTTAAACAACAGATGGCGCACGATTTTTGAGAAAACTGACGGTTTTATTGTGTTTGGCAGGCTTTTTCTGTAACAAGCTACCGATCTCATGGGGTTGGCGTCAGTTTTTGGAAAGCTGGCAAGTATCGGTTTGTCCCGTTTCCCTGCCACCCCATTATCAGTTTGTGGGGTTTGCGGAGAGCGTAACCAGCGCTTGCCGTAGCCGTCTGCGGTATTGTCCCGGCATCTCACCGGTGTGTTGTCTGAAGGCTTTGCCAAACGCGGCTTCAGACTGATAACCCACTTGCATTCCGATATCCGCCGCGCTACGCCGCGTCTCTCGCAATAGATCGCTGGCCAGGGCCATTCTGACCTCGGTCAGAAACTGCCACACCGTCATGCCGGATTTCTCCCGGAAATGCCGGGCAAACGTCGCCCGGGACATCATGGCCAGATCGCCCAGCGTTTCAATGGTCCAGGCTTTGCCAGGATCTTTGAGCAACGCCTGGGCGGCGGCGCTCAGTCTGGGATCGGCAATCAGGCCCAATACGCTGGCCTGACCCGGGTGATGTTCGCCGTGGTTACGCAGGGCCATGGCAAACAGCGCCTGGCTTAATGCCGTGACCACAGCCAGCGCTCCGGCGCGTTGCGCCGCCGCTTCCTTGCGCATCAGCGCCACCAGGCTTTGCAATACCCCGCTGATGTCATCCCCATCGTTCTCCAGCAATGAAACATGCAGCGGGTCCGGCAGGGTCTTGAACAAGAGTTCATTCGGACCGCGCACATAATCGAAATGACCACACAACAGATCCACCTCCGGCGTGCCATGGCCGGTGCGGCGTAGCGGCAGCAGGCCGTCGTGCGTCATGCGGATGGGGTCGGTGCCGCCGGCATGGCTGACCGTGATATTGCGCACCCGGTGCGCACCCCGTACCAGAATGAAATCACCTGCCCGGGCCAGAATGGGTGTGCCACCCTCGGTTTCAATACGGCAAGCCCCCGCCAGCACCACATGAAACGGCGCACTGCCCGCCGGCGCGGCGGCATGAGGCAGATCATAGTTGCCACCCAACAAGCACCGGATGTCCAGTCCGGCTTGCGGGCGGGCCAGCTGGATCAGGTGGGTAAGCATGTCCATGATACGGATTCGCTAGATGTTGATACGTCCCAGTATTCACAGTCTGAGCGGATGACGCAATACTGCAGTCATGACAAACGCATTGTGATGCGGAGGATATATGAGCACCGCCCGATTAGAGCAAACCGCCCATGTTGAGATCAGAAGCCCCGTCAGTTTTGCCGAAACGGTCAGCCAGCTGGAGACCGCCATCAAAGCCGCTGGCATGACCGTCTTTGCCCGGCTGGACCACGCTGCGGGGGCCGCCAGTGTCGGCTTGCACATGCCGCCGACGCTGGTGCTGGTGTACGGCAACCCCAAAGCGGGCACGCCATTGATGCTGGCCTCCCCGTTGTTTGCGCTGGATTTACCGCTCAAGGTGCTGGTGCGGGAAGACGCCGGCACCACCTGGGTGGCCTTTCACCCCATTCAGGCCCAGGCGCGTCTGGCCGGCCTGACCGATGAGGCAAGCGCCGTGCTGCACAAAGCGCAGGCCCTGATTGAAGCGACACTGAGGACACCCACATGAATACCACCGTTGCATCCGCGCCTGTGGCGCTCCCAGTTGATTCGGCCAGACTGGCCTGGTTGCCGGTGGCGTTGTTTGGTTCTGTGATGGGGCTGACCGGGTTGGCGGTCGCCTGGCGGGTAGCCCACACCCTGTTTGGCACACCGTTGTGGCTGGCCGGGGGCATAGGCGTGCTGGCGCTGCTGGCGTTTGTCCTGCTGGCTGGTGCCTATGCGGTTAAAGCCGTGACCGGTTTTGCTCATGTACGGGCGGAGTTTGCCCACCCCATTGCCAGTAATCTGTTTGGCACGCCGCTGATCAGCCTGTTGCTGATTCCTCTGTTGCTGGTCGATCTCGACCAGACGCTGGCCCGCGTGATCTGGAGTATCGGCGCGGTGGGTATGACCGTGTTTGCCTGGCTGATGGTGTCGCGCTGGATCAGCGTGCGGCAAAAGCCGGCGCATGCCACGCCGGCCTGGATTGTCCCGGTGGTGGGCATGATTGATATTCCGCTGGCGTTGCCCGCGCTGGGCTGGGCGGACAGTCTGCACGGGCTGATGGTGTTTGCTACGGCGGTGGGGCTCTTTTTTGCCATTCCGCTGTTCACGCTGATCTTGTCTCGACTGATGTTTGAAGAGCCGCTGCCGGATGCACTACAACCCACCCTGCTGATTCTGGTGGCCCCGTTCTCGGTCGGGTTCTCTGCCTATACCGCTACGGCGGGCGGGGTAGATGGCTTTGCCACAGCGCTGTTCATGCTGGCCTTGTTTGTGCTGGCGGTGTTGGTGGGCCGGCTGAGAAACCTGTTGCAATGCTGTCCGTTCAAGGTGTCCTGGTGGGCGGTGAGTTTCCCGCTGGCGGCCTCGGCCAGTGCCGGTTTGAAGTACGCGGTGTTTGCGCATGATGCGGTGGCCAGCGGCATTGCCGTGGCACTACTGGCCTTGGCCACCACCGTGATTGCCGGGCTGACCGTCAGAACGGTGTGGGGCGTGGCGCGGGGAGAATTGCGGGCATTAAGCAGTTAGTGAAGCAGCGCGGCGGTGTGTCGGCGGTCAGGAGACAGAACCCGCTGACACACGCGGTATTTGTCAGATCGCGCCGGGGATGCAAAACTCCGGCTTCCTCTCCTCATTCCTCGCTGAGCTGCAACCATGTTCGAGCACATTGACCTTTATCCTGGCGACCCGATTCTTTCGCTGGTGGAAACCTATAACCAGGACCCGCGCGCCACCAAGGTGAACCTGGGTATCGGCATTTACTACGATGAAGCCGGCAAGATTCCGCTGCTCGGTTCGGTCCGCCAGGCCGAAGAAGCCATGGCGCAGCAACTGGCCCCGCGCCCGTATCTGCCGATGGAAGGCGACGCCGGCTACCGCGCAGGTGTGCAAAAACTGTTGTTTGGTGCCGCGCACCCGGTGCTGGCGGCCAAGCGCGTTGCCACCATCCAGACCCTGGGCGGCTCTGGTGCGCTCAAGGTAGGTGCAGATTTTCTCAAGCGGTATTTCCCCAACAGCGAAGCCTGGGTCAGCGCGCCGACATGGGATAACCATCGCGCCATTTTCGAAGGCGCCGGCATCAAGGTGCACGATTACCCCTACTTTGATGCGCAAACCGGTGGCGTACAGTTTGACGCCATGTGCCATGCGCTCGAAGCCATGCCCAAGGGCAGCATCGTGCTGCTGCACCCGTGCTGCCACAACCCGACCGGCGTTGATCTCACGCCAGAACAATGGCAGCGCGTGATCCGCATTGCCGGCCAGCAAGGGCTGATCCCTTTCCTGGATATCGCCTATCAAGGTTTTGGCGACAATATGGACGACGACGCCTACGCCATCCGCGCGATGGCCGATGCCGGTCTGAGCTTCCTGGTCAGCAATTCGTTCTCGAAAAACCTGTCGCTGTATGGCGAGCGTTGCGGCGGTCTGTCTGTGGTTTGCCCGACCGCCGATCAAGCCGCCCATGTATTCAGCCAGCTCAAGCTGACGGTACGCCGCAATTACTCCAGCCCGCCCACGCACGGTGCCAAAATCACCGCCCGCGTGGTGGGAGATGAAGCGCTGCTGGCGCAATGGATCGGGGAAGTGGGCGAGATGCGCGAGCGCATCAAGGCCATGCGTCAGCAGTTGTATGCCGTGTTGAGCGAGCGGATTCCTGGCCGTGATTTCAGTTACTTCATCAAGCAGCGCGGCATGTTCAGCTACACCGGTCTCACCCCGGAGCAGGTTGATCGTCTGCGGGAAGATCATGCCGTGTACCTGGTGCGCACCGGCCGCATGTGCGTGGCAGGGCTGAACACCGGCAATATCGGTTATGTGGCTGACGCCATTGCCACGGTGCTGGCGGCGTAATCGCTGCTGCCTGCTGACTGGTCCATAAAAAAGCCCCCCTGCCGCTGGCAGTGGGGGTTTTTTTATTGCGCCGCGAGCTGATTCAGGAGCGCCCGCGGCGTGCCTGGCCGGTCATACTCTGCAGTACCCCATCACGCCGCACCAGGCCATGAAACAGCGCTGCTGCAAGATGGGCGACCACCGTGGCAAACAAAACCAGGGCCAGCAAGCCGTGCGCCATACACAATGTGGCATACAACGCCACATCGTGCGGTACCAGCGCGGGCAGCACCCAGCCGCCCAGCACCACCGGGTAACCGGCCGCCGATTGCATGCCCCAGCCAATCAAGGGCATCAGCAACATCAACCCGTACAGCAACCAGTGCGAGCCATGCGCAAGCGCCTGCTGCCAGCGCGGCAGGGTAGAGGGCAAACGGGGCGTGGTGTTCAGCCAGCGCACGACCAGGCGCACAACTACCAGTACCAGCAGTGCCATGCCCAATGGTTTGTGAACCCCGACGAGGCGGTTATGCCAGGTCGACACGGTAGACACCATGAATACGCCAATGAACAGCATCAGCACCATGAGTGGGGCCATCAGCCAGTGCAACCAGCGTAACGGCCGGGCGAAGTAGATGGCCTCTTTCATGAGCGGGCTCCTTGAGCGGCTTCTTCTGCGGTGCGCTTGTTGAAAGAACGCGAGTACGCGGCCGAGCGTGCGGCCAGCAGCGGGTCATCTGAAATGGCGATCCCGTGCGGCAGAATGGTCGGGTCGTAGTTGATATCGCGACAATCACCACCTTGTTGTGGCGCGGCAGAGATCAGCGTCAGCGTGCCGGCATCAATCACCTGGCGGCCTTCTGGCCATGCGCGGGTGGCGTCGTTGGTGATGTCGTCGGTATCAGCCAGGGTGAGTTGCAGATGCCAGAGCAGCGGGCCCTGGGCCAGTTGCGTTTGCAGATCGGCTTGCAGAAAGTCCGCCGGATGCTTTTGTGTGGCATCCAGCGGCTGATACGGGGTATCCGGCACAAAAGTCCAGCGCACGTACCGTTCGCCGCCATGACCATCAATCAGCTTGAAAGCGTTGATGCTGTAATAGCTGCCATTGGCAAAACCGGAAGAGGGCGCATGGGTTTTCACCCAGCTACGAAACGCCGCCGACTCCGGATGCGCCGCAAAAAACGCCGCTACCTTCGCCGGATCGGGCTTGCCGGTTTTGGGATCAGGTGCGGTGGCGAGCAACTGGGCGTAAAAGCCTTGCGGCGTATTCACCACAAAGACCGGCGTGTTGTTCATGCCGGTGCGCCACTGCTGGCCATCCGGTAACTGGAACAACAGCGCCAGGCTGCGCACCGGGCCGCCGGCATCCGGTGCGGCCGGGTTGCCGCCAGGAATGGCAAAGCGGCCGGTGACCGGGGTGCGGTTCTGGCCAAATACACTGGCGACCGACAAACCGACGGCATTGCCGTTGCCGTCAAAATAGCCGTCCACGCACACGCCCTTGGCATGATTGCGCCGAAACCCCGGGTGCTCGCCAAAGTTGGCATTAAACGTATTGATGATGCGTTTGGGGCCCAGCCGCTCTGGCCCGATCCAGCCTGCGGCAAAACAGAATGCCGCCACCAGCCCGACGGCGGTCAGGCCGATAACGGCAGCGGGAACCAGCAAGGGCGCATCGGCGGGAACGCCCGAAAGGCGCCGCAGCAGACCGGGGGAATGCGGGGGACTCATGCATTTGCTCCTGTGAGGGTGATGGGGTGCCGGGCCGCCTGGCACCGGGTCATGCTCACGCTAACGGGAGCGCGCCCACCGCTGAATGACTGAACCATGACAAAAATGTCATGAATCACGGGCGGACGGCGGAGGTAGATGACAGTTTTGTAATCCTGCCGTCACGCGGCCGAGGGCGAGCGCTGGGTAAGGTGGTGCCCAGTTCGCCGCAGATGGCGGTGAACCTGCAAAGGAGAAACCATCATGAGAAAGATGTTTGCAATGCTGTCTGTCCTTGCCATGAGCACTGCGCTGCCGGTGTTTGCGTCGGCCAACACCACGGCCTATGGCGAACCTGCCGCCGCCAGCACCATGCCAGACCAAAGTATTGCCGTAGCCCAGGGTACGCGGTCGATTGATGTCCAGCGCGGCCAGGACGTGCGCATTAGCGATGGCGACCAGACGGTGACCTGGCATTTCGATGGCACGCATGCGGCGTTCCGTTTGTCGCAGATTCTGCCGTCAGCCAGCAAAGCGGATGATGTCACCATCTACGTGCAGGACTTCGATCACCAGGGCTGATGCCCCGTGCATAATGAGTGGGGGCGGCCATACGCCGGGCGCGTGTGGCCGCTCGCTCACCCTTCAACATGGAGTTGGCAATGCGTGTGCTGGTGGTCGAAGACGAACCCAAAACCGGGGATTATCTGCACAAGGGTTTGCAGGAGTCTGGCTTCGTCGTGGATCTGGCGCGCAACGGGCAAGATGGTTTGCATCTGGCGCTGGAACAAGAGTACGACCTGATCATTCTGGATGTGATGATGCCCGGCCTGGATGGCTGGCAGGTGCTGGAACGCCTGCGCCGCCATAGCGCCGTGCCGGTGCTGTTCCTGACCGCGCGGGAAGCCGTGACCGACCGTATCAAGGGTCTGGAAATGGGGGCGGATGATTATCTGGTCAAACCGTTTTCCTTTGCCGAACTGGTGGCACGCGTGCGCACCCTGCTGCGCCGTGGCCCGCCGCGTGAGGCAGAGTTTCTGGAGCTGGCGGACTTGCAGATCGATGTACTCAAGCGCCGCGTGCTGCGTGCAGGCAAGCGCATTGTGCTGACCAACAAAGAGTTTGCGCTGTTGCAACTCTTGGTGGAACACGAAGGCGAGGCGCTGTCGCGCTCGCTGATTGCCTCCCGCGTGTGGGACATGAATTTTGACAGCGACACCAATGTGGTGGATGTCGCTATCCGGCGTTTGCGCGCCAAGGTGGACGACCCGTTTGAGGTACGCCTCATTCACAGCGTGCGCGGTATTGGCTACCGCTGCGAGATTGAAGAATGAAGCGGCACTGGTCGCTCACCACCCGTTTGTCTTGCGTGTTTGCCGTGCTGGTGTTCGTGCTGATCGGGGCGGTGGGGGCCCTGTTGTATCGTGGCCTGGCCATGCAGTTGCAGCAGCGGGACGACGGCGCGCTGATCGCCCGGGTGGATCAGATCCGCGCGCTGTTGCAGGATGAAAACGCCAGAGAACTGGTGCGCACGCGGCCGCGTCTGTTTGCCAACATGCTCAACAACCCGGAAGCCATGCTGGTGCTGCGCTACCCGGGGCAGCCGCCGCTGGTGGAGATCAACCCGTCCCGCAGTGCATTACCGCAGCCGCGCGTGGTCAGTGCCGACGCCAGCGTGACGCGGGCCGACGTGGCGCATTTTCGGGATCAAACCGGCACGCCGCTTAGCGCCGTCGCGGCCATGGCTACCACCGGCGTCGGCGAGCCGCCGATCGAAATCATGGCCGGCCGGCTGATGGCTGAACGCACACGGCTGTTGCAGTCCTATCGCAACCGTATTCTGTTGTTGGCGGCCTTTGCGGCGCTGATCAGTTCGGCGGTGGGGTTTGTGTTGATCCGGCGCGGACTGGCCCCGGTGCGCCGGCTGGCTGGGCATGCGGACTCGGTCAACACCGCCAATCTGGATGGGCGGATTGATGACGCGGGTGCACCGCAGGAACTGCTCCCGCTGATCCGCGCCTTCAACAATATGCTGGATCGCCTCGGCAGCGGCTTTACCCGCTTGAGCCAGGTCTCCACCGACCTGGCGCATGACCTGCGCACGCCCATCAATAACCTCCTGGGGCAGACGCAGGTGGCGCTCAGCAAAGCCCGCTCGGCCGAAGAGTACGAGCAGTTGCTGGCCTCCAATGCCGAAGAATTTGAACGGCTGATGCGCATGGCGGACAACATGCTGTTTCTGGCGCGCTCAGAGCATCAACACACTGAGCTGGAGTGGCAAGCGCTGGAGATTGAATCCGAGCTGGTGCGCATTGCGGACTACTTTGAAGGTCCGGCGCTGGATCGTGACCTCAGTATTGTGGTCAGTGGCACGGGCCGGCTGCATGCAGACCCCGTGTTGCTGCGGCGGGCGCTGGCTAATCTGCTGGCCAATGCCGTCCGGCATGCGGATGAAGGCTCGGTGATTCAGGTGACGGGTCTGGTTGGGCCCGAGCATGTCGTGCTGGCCGTGGAAAACCACGGCCCCGGTATTTCGCAGGCACTGCAGGCGCGGTTGTTTGACCGTTTCTTCCGGGGCGATAGTGCGCGGTCAGACTCCGGGCAATCCAGTGGTCTGGGTTTGTCCATTGTGCGCACCATCATGAACCTGCACCACGGCGTCTGCCGGGTCTACTGTGCGGATGGCATCACCCGTTTTGAACTGGTGTTCCCGAGCACGGCGGCTCCGCCGATCACAGATCACGGGTGCGCGGAATGATCACCGCCTGCCCATGCAGCGTGCCCGCGGCATCCAGCAATTGCCACAGCGTGGCCTCTTCAATCATGAAGCGCTGGCCGGCGCGGGTGATCCGCACGCCGCTGTAGCCATCCTCGTAACCCTGGCGCTGTACCCGTTCCAGGAACTGCTGCCGCGCTTCGCGATTGGGGGCCTCTGCCGATTGGCGGGAGGGGAGTTGCACCAGTTCATCCCAGCTATAGCCAAAGCGCTGTTGCGCGGCCTTGTTGCCATAAATGAAAACCGGGTCTGCGGCCGTATTGTGCGCCAGCACGGCAAACGGGGCTTCCTCATACAACCAGCGCGGCGCTACGTGCAGCGGCACGGTGGCGGGCACTAACAGCCGCCCGGTGAGCCGGGTGTAGCTCTCGGCCAGGAGTTGATAGAAAGCCGGATCATGTTGCAATGAGGACATGGCGACGATGTCTTGAAGGTTGGCGACGGCAAGGCGCTCAAGATACGGGGTTTGCGCGGCGCGGGCCAGCGTCAGCTTGCCTGCGGTTGCGGACTGCGGCCCAGCCAGGCGGCCAGCGCACTCAAGCCTGCGCAGAGTATGAAATACACCAGCCCGGCAAACAGGAACACCGGCACCGGATGAATCATGACGCGGTTGCTGACCTGGCTGGCGACGGTAGAAAGCTCGTTAATGCCCACCACGTAGGCCAGCGAGGTGTCCTTGATCAGGGTGATCCACTGGTTCACAAAGCTGGGCAACATCATGCGCAAGGCCTGCGGCAGGATGATGTGTTGCAGCACTTGCCAGCGGGTCAGCCCCAGCGAATACCCAGCGTTCCATTGTCCTTGCGGGATGGCGGCCACCCCGGCCTCTACCGCATGCGCCAGATAAGCCGCGCTGATCAACGACAAGGCGCACACCACCGGCACCAGGCCCGGCACATTTAGCCCAAACAGCATGGGCAGCAGGAAATACACCCAGAAAATCAGCATCAGCACCGGGATGGCGCGCAAGAAACCCAGCACCAGCAGCAGCACCTGGCGGGGCCCGCCTTGCAGCACGGTGAGCAACACGCCCAGCAACAAGCCACCGATGGCCGAACACACGCCAGAGACCACGCTCAACACCAGCGTTAGCGCCGCGCCACCCAAAGGGCCATCTGGCCAGGTGCCCCACAGCAGGTAATCCAGATTGGCGTGGATGACCGCAAGACCTTCCATATCAGTTCCCCACCGGTAGGGCCACGCGGCGCTGGACATGGCGAGCCAGCACGTCTAGCACGGCAATCAGGCCGATATAACCCAGCGTGGCGATCCCAAACGCCTGAAAGGTCAGAAAACTGGCGGCCTCTACCTGGCGCGACGTATAAGAGAGTTCCGCCAGGCCAATCCCCATGGTCAGCGACGAATTCTTGACGATATTCATGTATTGCCCGAACAAGGGCGCCAGTGCGTGCCGCAGGGCCTGAGGCAGGATCACATGGCGCTGCATTTGCCAGCGCGTCAGCCCGCTGGCCGCCGCAGCTTCATACTGCCCGCGCGGCACACCGCGAATGCCGGAGCGGATGTCTTCTGCCACAAACGCCGTGGCGTATAGCGTCAGGCCGAAAGTACCCGCCAGAAACTCAAACGACGGCCAGCCCAGCGTGAAACCGGCCAGACCCAGGCGGTGGGGCGTGTTGAGCCAGAGCATGGCGTTCTCTGGCAGCAGATTGGGCGCGGCGAAATACCAGAAAAACAACTGGATCAACAACGGTGTATTACGAAACACCAACGTGTAGCCGCGCGCCAGTTGTCGCCAGCCGCTGTGGGCGGCGTCTCGCGCCAGCGCCAGGCCAAAGCCGGCCAGGGTAGACAGCACAATGGCCAGCACCGCCACCCCGGCGGTCATCAGCAAACCGTTGGCCATCCAGACCAGATACTTGGGGGCGAGCAATTCAAGAGGCATGGCGAATCGGGAGATCCAAAAAAAACGCGCCATCACGATGGCGCGTATGAGTGGATGGAGAGCTCGAAGAAAGTACTGCGAATTTGAAACCGCGTAACGCTTACTGCGCGCGAATATGCGCATCACCAATCTTGAACAGCCGTGGCAGCGGCGCTTTGGTGTCCGGACCAAACCAGCGGTCATAAATCTTGCTGGCGGTGCCGTTTTTTTCCAGGTCTTTCAGAGTGTCGTTCAAATAGGTCACCAGGCGGGTTTCGCCCTTGGGAACGCCCACGCCTTCCAGTTCTTCAGAAATGGAGAAACCCGGGATTTCGTATTTATCCTTGTCCGGCAGGTTGCCCAGAATGGCCACCAGCTTGGAGCCGTCCTGGGTAATGGCCTGCACGTTGCCGTTACGCAGGGCGGTCAGTGCAAACGGGGTGTCGTCGTACAGTACGACGGTGGCATTGGGGTACTTCTCGCGCAGGGTGGCCTCCATGGTGGTGCCCTTGTCGGCACCCACGCGCAGGCCGGCGATCTGCTCGGCAGATTTGAGCGTGCCCTTGCGTGCCAGGAACTGCTGGCCAGAAGCAAAGTACGGAATGCTGAAATCAATCACCTTGGCGCGTTCCGGGGTAATGGTGAAGTTGGCGAACACCAGATCAACCTTGTTGGCCGACAACAGCGGAATGCGGTTGGCCGGGTTGGTCGGGACAATCTCCAGCTTTACGCCCAGGCGTTTGGCGACTTCCTCGGCGTAGTCCACATCAAGGCCAATGATCTTGTGGGTTTTTTCATCCACAAAGCCAAACGGCGGGTTGCCGTCAAAGGCGGCCACGCGCAGCACGCCGGCTTTTTTGATGTCATCAAGCCGGTCGGCCAGCGCCGCACCAGAGGCCAGACCGAGCAGCAGCAGAGCAAGTACCTGAGTTTTGATTTTCATGAGTCGTCCCGTAAAGAGTGCGGTGGTGGCCGGGTTGGCCGGTCGTTATGCATCGCATCTTAAGCAACTCATTAAATTTATAGAAATTATATAAAATGATTTTGTTATTTCTAATTGTTATTAAATGGGCGGCCGGATCAGGCCGCTGACCGCGTAAACAGCCCGACGGTCCATAAGCCCAGCGCGGTCATGGCCAAAGAGCCACCCAGATGCGCGGCGATGGTGCCAAGTGCCCAGGCTAGCTGGCGCTGGTTCAGGAGTAACACCACTTCGGCAGAGAAACTGGAAAACGTGGTCAGCCCGCCCATAAAGCCGGTAATGACAAAGAGGCGGGTTTCGATCGGGATATGAATATTGTTTTCGAACACGGCGATGGCGAGGCCAACCAGATAACCGCCAATCAGGTTGGCCGCCAGTGTGCCCAGCGGCAGCGTGGGCAAGAGCGGATTGAGCAGGGTGGTCAGCCACCAGCGTAACCAGGCGCCAAATGCAGCACCAATGCCAACGGCAAGCAAAGACAGAACACTCATCGATGGTCTCCTGGCAGCGCTGCGCGGCGTCAATGAAAAATGCCTGCACCGACTGCTCATCAGTCAAATGCAGGCATCATCAGCCCGGCAGGGCGGTTCCAGGAGGTATGCCATCTCCTTGTATTCAAGGTAGCAGCAAAACCGGAAAAGTCACGGGCGTGGTGCGCCTACCGCTCAGGGGGTGTTCAGGATTCACGCCGTAGTAGATAGGTGTCCATGATCCAGCCATTGGCTTCCCGCGCCGCCGTGCGCACGCGTTCAATCTCTTCACCCACTTCGGCCAGTTTGCCGCTGATGAGGATTTCATCCGGCGTACCAATGTACGCGCCCCAGTAGATAGAGAGATCGGCATCGGGCAACTGGCGCCAGGCGTTGTTGTTGTCCAGCATGACCACCACACTATCCACGCCTTCTGGCATACCGCGCAGCAAGCGGCGGCCGGTGGTGATTTCCACCGCGCGGCCAATCTGGTTCAGCGGTACTTTATGGCGTGCGGTCAGCGCTTGCACGCTGGTAATGCCGGGGATGACGTCGTACTCGAACACCGGCCCGTCAGCGGCCAGAATGCCATCCAGAATGCGGATGGTGCTGTCGTAAAGCGATGGATCACCCCACACCAGAAAGGCCCCGCACTGATCTTCTGCCACCTCATCGCGGATCAGTTGCGCAAACAGCGCTTGTTTGGCGTCGTTCAGATCGCCCACGGCCTGATCGTAATCGGGCTGGTGGCGGTCGCGCTCTGGCAGTGTCGCCTCCACCACGCGGTAGTTGGGGTCGGTGATGTATTGCTCGCAAATGTCTTTGCGCAAGCGCGTGAGTTTTTCTTTGGCCGGGCCTTTGTCCAGAATGAAAAACACATCCACCTGGTTGAGTGCCTTTACGGCCTGCATGGTGATGTAGTCCGGATTGCCCGCACCAATGCCAATGATCAGGATTTTTTTCATGGGGTTGTCTCAGGCGATTCTGGCTTTGGCTGCGCGTTTTTTGCGCTCGCTGTAACGATCGGTCAGCCAGGGCGAGACGCTGCGGGTCAGCAGGGTGAACTTGACCAGTTCTTCCATGACATCGACCAGCCGGTCAAAATACTCGCCCGGCAACAGATGGCCGGCCTCATCAAACTCGTTGAACGCAGCGGGGATAGACACCTGGTTGGGGATGGCAATCATGCGCATCCAGCGGCCTTGCTGGCGCATCTGGTTTACCGCGTTAAAGGAATGCACGCCGCCGCAGACGGCCATGACGGCCAGCGTTTTACCCTGGGTGGGTTTGGTGCCGCCGGCAAACAGCGGAATCCAGTCAATCTGCGCTTTCATCACGCCAGACAAGGCGCCGTGGCGCTCGGGCGAACTCCAGACCATACCTTCACACCAGGCCGCCAGTTCACGCAGTTCCAGTACCTTGGTGTGGTGTTCCGAGGTTTCGTCCGGCAGGGGTAAACCGGCCGGATTGAAGGTGCGGACCTCTGCGCCCATAGCAGTCAGCAAGCGCGCGGCTTCTTCCACCAGCAAACGGCTGTAAGAGCGGTCCCGCAGGGAGCCATACAGCAAGAGGATACGGGGCGCGTGGGTGGCCTGATCGCGCGGCAGCGTGACAAGGTCGGGTGGGCTGAAGTGTTCAGCATCCAGTTGCGGGGGCAGTTTAGACATGGGTATGACCGGTGTTCAGTGGGAGAGAGGCCGCAAGGCGCTGCCAGCCCGTTTCATTGGCGGGCAAGCCAAAGCGCAGGCTGGGGACATGGGTAAAGCGGCGCACCCAGATGCCTTGTGCTGCCAGTTGATGTTGTCGTTGTTCCGCGTCGGCCTGTCGCGCCCAGGCAAACAAAGGCGTGCCGCACGCATCAAAGCCGGCTTGTGTCAGTAAATTGACCAGACGTGCGCCGTCCCGCAGCAGCGCGCTGCGGGTTGCCGTTTGCCAGGCGGTATCCAGCAAAGCGGCGCGCACCACTGCGCGAGCGGGGCCGGAGATGCTCCACGGCCCGCGCAGCAAACTCAGGGTATGACGTAGCGGTTGCGCCGCCAGCACAAAGCCCGCGCGCGCGCCTGCCAGACCAAAAAACTTGCCGACCGAACGCAACACAATCAAGCCATCGTCTGCGGTATGCGCGGCCAGGCCAGAGGCGGGCAGGACGTCCATGAATGCTTCATCCACAATCAAGCACCCGCCACGGGCGCGCAGTTGCTCACGCCAGGCCAGCAAGACGGCCGGTGTGAACAGATCGGCGCTGGGGTTATTGGGGTTCACCACCACCAGATAACGCAGGTGCGCGGGTAAATCCTGACCGGGTACGAGCGTGAAGTCGGCCGCCAGATCACTGAGCGTTTCAGTCACAAACGTCTGCACGGCAAAACCGGCTGCGGCAAAAGCGGGGGCATATTCGCCATACGTCAGCAGGCCGATGCCAATGGCACCTGCAGGTAAAACCTGCGGCAGCATGCGGATGGCGGCTTGCGTACCCGCCACGGCCAGCGCGGCCGGTGCGCCGTAGTAGTTGGCGGCAATGGCTTCCAGATCGTCTTCATCATCCGGCAGGCGCAGCCAGGCGTCAGCGCTGAGCGCAGGCACCGGATAACCATTGGGGTTGATCCCGGTAGAGAGATCAAGCCAGTCCTCCCGTGGTCTGCCGTATTGGGCAATGGCCGTGCTCAGGTTGCCGCCGTGCGGCACAGATTGCAGCATGTATCCGGTCTTTCTGTGAGTGTTCAATGGGTAAGCAGGATGACGCACAGCAGCGTTTGCACGCATAACCACAGCACCATCGCCCGCGATACCAGCGTCATGGCGCGGGATACATCCGGCCCCGTCGGCGCGACACCCTGACCTAATGGCGGGCGGGCTTCCATGACGCCATGATAACGGGCTGCGCCACCGCACAGCACCTGCAAGCTGCCCGCGCCGCTGGCCATGACCGGGCCGGCGTTGGGGCTGTCCCATGCTGCTGCTTGCGTTTGCCAGCAGTGCCAGGCGGTGCGTGCGTTACCACAGAGCGCATAGCCCAGCGCAGTCAGCCGCGCCGGTATCCAGTTCAAACCATCGTCAATGCGGGCGGCGGCCCAGCCAAAATGCAACAGCCTGGGCGTGCGATAGCCCCACATGGCGTCCAGCGTATTGGCCAGCCGAAACGCCAGTGCGCCGGGGCCGGCAGCCAGGGCAAACCAGAACAGCGCGCCAAAGATGGCATCGTTGCCGTTTTCCAGCGCGGATTCTACGGCGGCGCGCGCCACGGCCGCTTCATCGGCATCGGTCAGATCACGGCTGACAATCCGGGCGGTGAGCTGGCGCGCTGCGGGCAAGTCGCCCGCCAGCAAGGCCGTGGCAATCGGGCGGATATGCTCGGTCAGGCTCTGTGCGCCCAGCGCAAACCACAGCAGGAGCGCGTGCACCAACCAGGCCAGCGGCCGGGGTAACAGCAGCACCAGCGCCACCGCACACGCGGTGGGCACGCCCACCATGACCAGCCAGGCCAGCACGCCCAGCAGGCGCGGGATGAACACGCCACGCCCACCGGCCACGTTCAGGTCCGGGTTCAGGGTCTGTTCCAGCGCCTGGGCCATGCGGCCAAAGCCCACCAGCGGGTGCCAGCGCTGTGGCTCGCCCAGAACGCGATCGATCAGTACCCCAAGCCAGGTCAACAGGCACAACGCGCCGGCACTAAGCATGGTGCGCTCGCAATTTCAGGCCGGTGGCATAATGCCGCGTGTTTTCACGTCTCAAAGGTGGCTCCATGGCTGGCGCAGTGATGATTCAGGGTACGAGTTCCGATTCTGGCAAAAGCACGCTGGTGGGCGCCTTGTGCCGGCTTGCCTTGCGCCGGGGTCTGACCGTGGCGCCATTCAAACCGCAGAATATGTCGCTGAACAGTGCCGTCACCGTTGATGGCGGCGAAATCGGTCGCGCCCAGGCCTGGCAGGCGCTGGCAGCGGGGATTGCGCCGGAAATCGACATGAATCCGGTGCTGCTCAAGCCCAATAGCGACATTGGCGCGCAGGTCATTATCCACGGTCATGCCATTGGCAACTACAACGCCCGTGCATATCACGACTACAAACCCACCGCGCTCAAGGCGGTGCTGGCCTCGTTTGGCCGGTTGCAGGCGCGTATGGATGCCGTGATTGTGGAAGGCGCCGGCAGCCCGGCCGAGGTCAATTTGCGGGCCAATGATATCGCCAATATGGGCTTTGCCGAGGCCGCAGATTGCCCGGTGATTCTGGTGGCGGACATTGACCGGGGCGGCGTGTTTGCCCAGATCATCGGCACGCTGGCGTGTTTGTCCGAGCCGGAACGCCAGCGCGTCAAAGGCATCATCATCAACAAGTTTCGCGGGGACGTGACGCTGCTCCAGCCGGGCATTGACTGGGTGGAGCAGCGGGTCGGCAAGCGTGTGCTGGGTGTGGTGCCGTTTGTGCCGGGCTTGTGGCTGGATGGGGAAGACATGCTGCCTGCCGCCCGCCGCAGCGTGGCTACCCAGGCCAACGCCTTGCGCGTGGTGGTGCCCGCTTTGCCGCGTATCTCCAACCACACCGACTTTGACCCGCTGCGCGCGCATCCGCAGGTGGATTTTTGCTATGTGCGGGCCGGTGAACCCATTCCGCCGGCGGACCTGGTCATCCTGCCGGGTAGCAAAAGCGTGCAGCGTGATCTGGCGTGGTTGCGTGCCAATGGCTGGGATGATTACCTGCTGCGCCACCTGCGCTATCAGGGCAAGGTGATGGGTATTTGCGGTGGTATGCAGATGCTGGGGCAAACCTTGCTGGACCCGCTGGGCCTGGAAAGCGACACCCCATCCACACCCGGCCTGGGCTTGCTGGATTACGTCACCACGCTGGAACCGGAAAAACAATTGGTCAATGTCAGCGGCAAGCTCGCAACGGGCGACGCTGCGGTCCACGGTTATGAAATCCATATGGGCGTAACGCGCGGCCCGGCGCTGGATCAGCCTGCCCTGTGGCTGGGCGAGCGGCCAGAAGGCGCGCTCTCTGCAGATGGCCAGATCATGGCGACGTATCTGCATGGCCTGTTTGATGCGCCGGACGCCTGCGCTGCCTTGTTGCAGTGGGCGGGCCTGAGCGGGGCCGAGCGCATTGATCACGATGCGCGGCGCGAGGACTCCATCAACAAACTGGCCGATGCCGTGGCCGCCAGTGTGGACCTGGACGCCATCTGGCAGATCATGGGCTGAGGCTCAGAACGCCTTGCCCAGAAACAGCGCAGCGGCAAACGCCGGGCAGGACGGCCAGTAGGCATGCATATAGGTGGCGGTGATGGGGCCATGCTGATACCAGGCTTCCCCGCTTTTGCCCGTATCGGCATGTTGGGCCTGGGCCATCGGGATTAGTGGCGTGGTCAGCGTCGAATAATGAAAGGTGTGTCCGCGTACCGTGCCTTGCGCCGTCGTCAGCGCTTGCATGCCCAGAGCCGCAAAGCGCTTTTGCATTTGCGCGGCGCCAGGTAGCAGCCCCGGCTGCGCCGTGCGGCGGCCATCGGTCTGGGTAATGCTTTCCGTCAGGTACAACATGCCGCCGCATTCCGCCACCAGCGGTTTGCCGTGCTCAACATGGTTGCGCAGGCTGTCGCTGCTGCGGGTGTTGCGTGCCAGTTGTGGCGCGTGCAACTCCGGATAGCCGCCGGGTAAATAGGCGGCATCACAATCCGCCGGCACGGGCTCATCGGCCAGCGGGGAAAAAAACACCAGTTCCGCGCCCAGGTGTTCCAGCAAATCCAGGTTGGCCGGGTAGATAAAAGAGAAAGCTTCATCCCGCGCAATGGCAATGCGTTGACCAGCCAGCAGACGCGGGATTGCTGGCGTGGATACCTCGGCAAATGCAACCGACGGTGGTAACTGGGCAAGCGCGGTGGTGCCGATAATGTCCGCCGCCAGGTCCAGCCGGGCATCCAGATCGGCAATGTCTTCGGGCTGCTGCAAACCCAGGTGACGCTCCGGCAAGGCCATGTCCACCCCCGTGGCAATATGCCCCAGCCAGGGAATATCTGCCGGTAGCGCTTGCTGCAATAGTTCTGCATGCCGCGCAGAGGCCACGTGATTAGCCAGTACCCCATAAAACGGCAGCCCCGGCCGGAACCGCGCCAGGCCAAACGCCACCGCAGCAAAAGTCTGTGCCATGGATTTGCCGCTGATGACCGCCAGCACCGGCACTCCCAGCGCCTGTGCCAGATCGGCGCTGCTGGGGGTGCCATCAAACAAACCCATCACCCCTTCAATCAGGATCAGGTCGGCCTCTTTGGCGGCCTGCGCCAGCAAGGCTTTGCAGCCGTCTGCGCCCACCATGCCCAGGTCCAGGTTGTATACCGGCGCCCCGCTGGCGCGTGCCAGCAGTTTGGGGTCCAGAAAATCCGGGCCGGTCTTGAACACGCGCACGCGCAGGCCATTGCGGCGGTGGTAACGCGCCAGGCCTGCGGTAATGGTGGTTTTGCCAGCGCCGGAAGCAGGCGCGCTGATCAGCAGCGCGGGGCAGTGTGGCATGGCTTGGGCACTCAAAACTCGACGCCGCGTTGCGCTTTCACGCCTTGTTCGCGGTAGGGGTGTTTGACCAGGGTCATTTCGGTGACCAGGTCTGCCGCTTCAATCAGCGCCTCTGGCGCGTGGCGACCCGTGACCACCACGTGCAGCATGTCCGGGCGGGCGGCGAACACGGCCAGCACCTCGTCCAGCGGCAGGTATTCGTATTTCAGCACCGTGTTCAGTTCATCCAGGATCACCATGTGATACTCGCCGCTTTCAATCATCCGGCGCGCTTCATCCCAGCCTTTGCGGGCGGTGGCGATGTCGGCGTCGCGGTTTTGCGTGTTCCAGGTATAACCATCGCCCATGGTCACAAAATCGCACTGGGCGACTGCACCCAGGAAATCCCGCTCTGCCGTGTGCAGTGCGCCCTTGATGAACTGCACCACGCCCAGACGCAAGCCGTGGCCCAGTGTGCGCACCGCCATGCCAAAGGCGGCGGTGGATTTACCCTTGCCGGTGCCGGTATTCACCATCAGCAGGCCTTTTTCCTGGGTGGCGGCGGCCTGTTTTTTCTCGTAACCGGCCTGGCGGCGCTCGGTCATGCGCTGGTGCGCGGCGGGATCAGTTTTCATTTGATAGGTCCTGAAAAGCGGCGATGGCGACGGTCACGCCATCCAGTATGAATTTGGAAACCAGCAACGGCCCCCCGGCTGCGGCGAGCAAGGCGCAGGGCTCACACACGCCGGTCACCCCCAGTTGTGCCATGACGAAGGCGGAGGGCGGCCAGCTTTGCGGCAAGGCGTTGATCTCTGCAGCGCTGAAGGTCTGCAGCGGTAAAGCCTGCTGCTGGCAGAAGGTGCTCAGGCCCGGTGCATTGGCCCGTGCGGCAATGGTGGCGACCCTGCGCACCTCAGCCAGTCTGCGCTCGCCCAAGGCAGCGGTGACCGCAGCGGTAATCTCTGCTGCGGTGCTGTTCTGGCGACAGCCAATACCCAGCGCAAGTTGAGGCGTCATGTATGGGGCGATGCGGGTCATGAAAAAAAGGATGGGTTTGCAGGCCAGCGCAAACGTTCTGGCCGCGTGGGGCGCTGGTACAATGATAACGGAATATTCAACCGACACCCGCAAGCCCATAAAACGGCGCGTCACGCGCTCGTGTCAACGCCCCCGGAGCCCTCTTCATGCACATGCGCAAAATCCCGGTCACTGTGATCACCGGTTTCCTTGGTAGTGGCAAAACCACCTTGCTGCGCCACATCCTGCAACACGCCCAGGGCCGCCGCATTGCCGTGATCGTCAACGAGTTTGGCGAACTGGGTATTGATGGCGAAATCCTCAAAGGCTGCGGCATTGGCTGCGATGACGCCGGCAATGAGACAGCGGGCCAGCTCTATGAACTGGCCAACGGTTGCCTGTGCTGCACGGTGCAAGAAGAGTTCTACCCGGTCATGGAAGCATTGAACGAACGGCGGGACGACATTGATCACGTTCTGATTGAGACCAGCGGCCTGGCCCTGCCCAAACCGCTGGTTCAAGCGTTCAACTGGCCCAGCATCAAGAACAGCTTTACGGTGGATGCCGTGATTACCGTGGTCGATGGCCCGGCCACCGCCGCCGGCCAGTTTGCCGAAAACCCGCAAGCGGTGGACGAGCAGCGCAAGGCAGACTCGAACCTGGATCATGAGTCCCCATTGCACGAACTGTTTGCCGATCAACTCTCGGCGGCGGACCTGGTGATCCTGAACAAGATGGATCAACTGAACCCGGCGCATATCGCGGCGGTGGAAGACACCATCCGTGAAGATATTCCGGCGCACGTAAAGATTGTCCGCGCACAAAACGGTCAGCTTGATCTGGCCACGCTGCTGGGGCTGGAGGCTGCATCGGAAGAAGGCATTGACCAGCGCCACGGTCATCATGGCTCGGCCGATGATCCGGACCATCACCACGATGATTTCGATTCGGTGGTGGTGCATGCCCAGGTCACCAACCGTGAAGCCACCATTGCCGCGCTACGCACCCTGGTAGAGGCCCATGATATCTACCGCGTGAAGGGTTTTGCGCGGCTGCCGGATGCGGCCATGCGCCTGGTGATCCAGGGCGTCGGCACGCGCTTTGACAGCTACTTTGACCGCCGCTGGGTTGCCACAGACGCCGCAGACAGCCGCTTTGTACTGATTGGGGCCGATCTGGATCAGGCCGCTTTGCAGCAAGCCTTTACCGCCGCGCTGGCGCAAACCGCCCAACCGGCCTGACCGCATGCATTTGTTGCGCACCACGCCGGGCGGGTTTGTTGATGACAGTGCAGGCGTCATCCGCATTGAGCAAGCGCCGGCAGACATTGTGGTGCTCAGCTCGGCAGATACCACGCTGGCGCTACTGGCCGGGGCCGTGGCGCGGCTGGGGCCGGATTTCCCCAGTGTACGGCTGGCGAACGTCACCTTCTTGCGCCAGCCCGCGTCGGTCGATTTTTACGTTGATGACATCTTGCAGCATGCCAAAGCCGTGGTGGTCGATCACCTTGGGGGCGAGAGCTACTGGCCATACGGCATTGAACAAGTCACCGAACTGGCCCAACGCAAGGACCAGGCGCTGGCGATGTTTTCTGGCGATCTGCAAGAAGACCCCAACCTGACCGCCAAAAGCACGGTGAGCCCTGCACTGTGCCAGCAATTGTGGCGTTACCTGCGCGAAGGCGGCGCGCAAAATGCCGAGGCTTTTCTGCGCGCCATTGCCTTTCATGTGCTGGGTTGGGGGCATGAGCCAGAACTCCCCCGCGCCTTGCCGGCTGCCGCCATTTACCACCCGCAGCATCACCACGCCACGGCGGCAGACTGGCAAACACGCTGGCAGCCTGGCGCACCGGTCGTCGCCATCCTGTTTTACAAAGCGCATTTGCAAGCGGCCAACACCCTGGTGTTTGACGCGCTGATTACCGCGCTGGAACGCGCTGGTCTGAACCCGCTGCCGATTGCGGTGACCTCGTTGAAAGACGCGTTCAGCCAGGACGTCTTGCGCCAACTGTGCGCAGAGCACGGCGTGGCGGTGGTGCTCAATACCACGGCGTTTGCGGCGAGTGCGCTGGACGACGCTGAACCGCTGGACCTGTTTGGGGACGCACCCGTATTGCAGGTGATCCTTTCTGGCAGCAACCGTGAAGCCTGGCTGGCCGACAACCACGGCCTGAACAGCCGCGATATCGCCATGCATATCGCCCTGCCGGAGGTCGATGGCCGCATCATCACCCGCGCCGTCAGCTTTAAAGGTTTGTCTTACCACTGCCCGCACACGCAAGTAGACGTAGTGCAATACCAGCCTGATCTGGAGCGCATTGATTTTGTGGTGGCGCTGACCCGCCGCTGGTGCCGTTTGCGCACGCTGCCCAACGCACAAAAGAAACTGGCGCTGATCCTGGCCAATTACCCCATGAGCGAAGGCCGCATTGGCAACGGCGTGGGGCTGGATACCCCGGCGTCAGCCCTGGTGGTCTTGCAGGCGCTGGCCGACCAAGGCTATGAGGTTGGCGATGTGCCGCAAGACGGTGATGCGCTGATCGGCCTGTTAACGCAAGGCATCACCAACGACCCCGCCACCCGCAGCGTGCGGCCCGCGCTGCAAAGCTACGCGCTGGCCGATTACCTGACGCAACTGGCGCAACTGCCGGCAGAAATCCGCACTGCGCTGGAAGAACGCTGGGGCGCGCCCGAGGCCGATCCCACCGTGCGCCAGGGCCGTTTCATGATTGCCGGCTGGCGCTGTGGACATGTGTTTGTCGGCATTCAGCCGTCACGCTCCCGCGGTGACAATGACTACGCCAGTTACCACGATGCCGAGCTGATCCCGCCGCATGCCTATCTGGCGTTCTATTTCTGGCTGCGGCAAAGCTGGGGGATCGACGCGGTCATCCATTTGGGCAAACACGGCAATCTGGAGTGGCTGCCGGGCAAGAGCGTGGCCTTGGCTGCAACTTGCTGGCCTGATCTGATCTTGGGGCCGTTGCCGCATCTATACCCGTTTATCGTCAATGATCCGGGCGAGGGCTGCCAGGCCAAGCGGCGCGCCCAGGCGGTGATTATCGATCACCTGATGCCACCGCTGACCCGTGCGGAGAACTACGGCCCGCTGCAAGACCTGGAACGCCAGGTGGACGAATACTACGAAGCGCTCTCCGTCGATCCGCGTCGCGCCCAGTTGTTGCGCAAAACCATTTTGCACGCCATCCGGCAAAACAAGCTGCATGAAGAACTCAGCATGGCTGCGCCCGGCGCGGATGAAGATGCACTGCTGACGCGGGTGGACGCCTGGCTATGCGAACTCAAAGAAGCGCAGATCAGAGACGGTCTGCATATCTTTGGCCGTTCCCCACAACACCGCCAGCGGCGCGACACTTTGCAAGCGCTGGCCCGGTTTGCCGTGGCGGATGGCAAAGACGGCAACGCCGGTCTGATTGCCGCGCTGGCACATGACCTGGCGCTGGGGGATGAGTTTGACCCGCTGCAAGCAGACTGGTCCGCCCCCTGGACTGGCCCGCGCCCGGCCCCGTTGCAAGCGCTGGACGACAGCCCGTGGCGGCACGCCGGTGACACGCGGGAACGGCTGGAACTGCTGGCCAGCGCGCTGCTGGATGAACTGTGTGAATTCGGCATGCCCAGGACCCGCATTGGCCCGCAAAGCAGCGCTGTACTGACGCGGGTGCAGCAGGCTATCTTGCCGCCGCTGGATGCCTGCGGCCCGCAAGAACTTCATCATCTGTTGGCGGGTCTGGCCGGCCGCTTTGTGCCGCCAGGCCCCAGTGGTTCGCCCACGCGTGGCCGGCCGGATGTCTTGCCCACCGGGCGCAATTTCTACGCGGTCGACACCCGTGCCGTGCCTACGCAAGCGGCGTGGGCGCTGGGGAATAAATCGGCCAACCAGTTGCTTGAGCGCCACTTGCAAGACCATGGCGATTACCCGCGTGCGGTGGGCTTGTCGGTATGGGGCACGGCGACCATGCGCACTGGCGGCGAGGACATTGCCCAGGCGCTGGCGCTGTTGGGCGTGCGGCCCAAATGGGCGCATGGCAGTCATCGTGTCACCGACTTTGAAATCCTGCCGATCAGCGTGTTTGACCGGCCGCGCATTGACGTCACGCTGCGGGTGTCCGGCTTTTTTCGCGATGCCTTTGCCAATCTGATCCACCTGTTTGATGCTGCCGTGCAAGGCGTGGCAGAACTGGATGAACCGGCCGACCTCAACCCCATCCGCGCGCGCATTCTGGCCGAGCGTCACGCCCTGCAAACCCAGGGCGTGGCGGCCGATGAAGCACGCCGCCGTGCGGGTTGGCGAGTCTTTGGCGCCCGACCCGGTAGCTATGGTGCGGGCCTGCAAGAGATGATCGACCTGCGCCAGTGGCAAACCGATGCCGATCTCGCCAATGCCTATCAGCGCTGGGGCGGTTATGCCTATGCGCAAAATGCGGCGGGCGAAGCGGCGGCCGACACCTTTGGCCAGCGCTTGCAAGCCATCGACGTGGTGCTGCAAAACCAGGATAGCCGCGAGCATGACGTGCTGGACTCCAACGACTACTACCAGTTTCAGGGCGGCATGACGGCGGCGGTGCGGCATTTGTCCGGCCAGCAACCGGCGCTTTACCATGGCGACCACAGCAATCCGGCGGCGCCGCAAATCCGCACGCTGCATGAAGAAATTGCCCGCGTGATCCGCGCCCGCGTGGTCAACCCCAAATGGCTGGACGGCGTGAAACGGCACGGTTACAAGGGCGCCGCCGAGATTGCCGCCACCGTGGATTATCTCTACGGTTACGACGCGACAGCGCGGGTGGTGGCGGACTACCAATACGCCCTCGTCACCGACGCTTATCTGAATGACCCCGCCACGCGCGACTTTTTGCAGCAACATAATCCGCATGCCCTGCATGGCATGTGCGAGCGCCTGCTGGAAGCCATGCAGCGTGGCCTGTGGCAGCAACCCGGCCCTTATCGGGCGCAGGTGGAGCAACACTTGCTCTCTGCCGAACAGTCTCTGGAAGGGAACCCTTGATGATTGCTCCGATCCCCGCACACCCCCAAAGTGCTTACCCGTTTGCGGCCCTGGTGGGTCAGCCAGAACTGCAACAAGCGCTATTGCTGGCGGCGATAGACCCCGGTATTGGCGGCGTGCTGGTCAGTGGCCCGCGCGGCACCGCCAAGTCGACCGCAGCACGCGCGCTGGCTGAACTGTTGCCGGAAGGCCGTCTGGTGACCTTGCCACTGGCCGCCTCTGAGGACCGGGTCACCGGCTCATTGGACATCAACGCGGCGCTGCAGGAGGGCGAGGCACGGTTCTCGCCCGGCTTGCTGGCGCAGGCGCACCAGGGCGTGTTGTACGTGGATGAAATCAACCTGTTGCCGGACGCGCTGGTTGACGCGCTGCTGGATGCCGCAGCCAGTGGCATCAATACGGTTGAGCGGGATGGGATCTCTTACAGTCATGCCACGCGGTTTTCGCTGATCGGCACCATGAACCCGGAAGAGGGCGAGCTGCGCCCGCAATTGCTGGACCGCTTTGGGCTGATGGTGCAGTTGCAAAATTGTTTTGATCCGGCCATCCGCCAGCAGATTGTGAAGAAACGGCTGGCTTTTGAACTGGACCCGGACATGTTCCGCGCCCACTACGCCGAACAACAAAACGCGCTCAGCCAGCAGATTCACGCCGCGCGCACGCGCCTTGCCGCACTGGAGTTTGACGACGCGGTCCACCAGCATGTCAGTGCCCTGTGTATTGATGCGGCAGTGGATGGCCTGCGCGCCGATCTGGTGATGTTGCGCGCTGGCCGGGCGCTGGCGGCGTTGCAGGACGCCGCGCAGATTACCGTGGCGCATATCGACGCGGTGGCCCCCGCCGTATTGCAACATCGCCGCAGCGTGGCGTCAGCAACCGGCCAGTTGCCACAAACCTCATCCACCACTGGACAAACGGCCGCGCAAAGTGAGGGCGACTGGGGCTATCTGCCGCCGGAACAGGCCGGGCTGAAGCCCGTGCGGGGCGTGTTGCCGCTTGCCGCAAAAAAAGCCTGAGCCATCGTGGCAAAGCCGCCGCTGCCCAACGCAGCGGTGCCCGGTGGCAAGGTCAAGGCACACTGAGCGCGCGCTGGGGCGAGCCCGGCACGCGCCTGCACTGGCCGCGCACGCTCGCCACCAAAGGGCGGGCCGCGCTGCAGGCCGCGCATTTGCACTATCGGCCCGTAGTGGCACAGGCGGGCGTGTTGCATTGCTTTGTGCTCGATTGCTCCTCATCCATGTTGCGGGATGACAGCCTGGCGCGCGCCAAGGGCTGGCTGGCCTCCATGTTTGATCAGGCGGCACAACAACGGTCACACGCCGCGCTGATCTGCTTTGGCGGCAATACAGCGGATATCCGCTTTGGGCCGGCAGTGCCGCGCTGGTGGAATGAACGCTGGCTGGCTCCTCTGGCCGGTGGCGGCGGTACGCCATTTGCGCTGGGGATGCGTAAAGCGGCGGAGATGCTGGCGCAATCCGCACGCTTGTATCCGGCGCAGCAACGCCACTTATGGGTGCTCACCGACGGCAGAACGTCCGAGCATCCGGTGTGCCCGCCGCATGCCCAGCGCATCCACGTTGTTGATTTTGAAACCGGTGCGCTGCGGCTGGGGCGTTGCGCGGCGCTGGCGCAGGCCTGGGGCGCGACACACATCACGCCCCGGAACGAACCTCAGGGATAAAAGCGCGGCGTATAGACCCACTCCGGCCCGTTGGGTGGGGTAAAGCGCCGGGTTGTGGATGAGCCAATCAGCACCATGGTGCGCATATCCACCTGGGCCGCCTGCAATTCACCCAGCGTCAGCGTGGTGAGCTTGCCGCCCGGTCGGCCGATATCCCGGCCCAGCACCACCACGGTGTCTGGCGCGCGGTGCTGACGGACGATCTCCAGCGCTTTATCCAGTTGCCACGGCCGCGCGCGGGAAATGGGGTTGTAGAACGCCATGACCAGATCGGCCTGCGCCGCCAGCGCCAGGCGCTTTTCAATGATGTCCCACGGTTTGAGATTGTCGGACAGCGAGAGCATGCAGAAGTCATGCCCCAGCGGCGCGCCAGCCACAGCGGCGGTGGCCAGCGCGGCAGAGATACCCGGAATGATCTGCAAGGCCACGCCGCCCCAGCGCGGGTCATCGGCGTTGTCCAGCGCTTCCAGCACGGCGGCGGCCATGGCAAACACGCCCGGATCGCCTGAGGACACCATCACCACGCGCCGCCCGGTTAACGCCAGTTCAAAGGCATGGCGGGCACGTTGCAGTTCTTCACGGTTATCGGTGCCGTGTACGGTTTGATCACCCCGAAACGGCCCGGCCATGTTCACGTAAGTGTCATAACCAAGCACGTCGGTGGCTTCATCCAGCGCTTTGCGGGCGGCAGGGGCCAGCAAATCAGCCCGGCCTGGGCCCAGACCCAGCACGGTCAGGTTGCCGCGCGCATGGCCGATCTGTTGCGGGTCCACCGGCTGATCATTGACCAGCAGGACTACGCCATGTTCTTCAGGCAGCGGCTGGCCGGGCAGGGCTGCCTCCATGCGGGTTACCAGGCGCAACGGCACGCCAAGCTCTGCTGCTGCGCTAGCATGATCCTGGTTGGCATCTGTCTCCAGCATGACCACTGCGGCCAGGGCGGCTGGCGCCAGATGCTGGTGCGCCAGTGCGCCACGGACGCGCTGGGCCAGATTGGCCCCGGCGGCGACCACGGCAATCACCGCCTGCGGGTGGATGACCAATTCTTGCGGATCGCCCTGCCAGGCATACGGGCTCAGGCGGATGACGTGTTCAGCCGTGCTTGCCTGCGGCAGGCGCGCTTCACCCAGCCAGGGCATATCGCCCTCTACCCGTGTGGCGGCGCCGGCCAGCAAGTCAGACACAAAGCGTTTGCCGTGATCCAGATCGGCCAGCGTGTAGCCAGCGGGCGGGTTCAGCAAGCAAGTACCAAAGCGCAACTCGCCGCTGGTGGTAATGGCCGGGCTGACCGCCAGCGCGGCGGCCACCTGGCGTGCCAGTACATTGGCACCGGTCAGCCCGCCCAGCAGCGGCACCACGGCACTGCCGTCTTCCGCCACGGCCAGCACCGGGGGTTCTGTCCCTTTGTTGACCAGCAAGGGCGCAACACAGCGGATAACAATGCCGGCCGCGCACAGCGCAATGATCGGCGTGTTCTGGGCGTAGAGCGTTTTCAGATGGCCGCTCAGGTCTGCGTACGCAATGTCGCCTTCCACCCGCTCGGCCAGCGCATGCACCTGCGCACCGGGCAGGGCCGCCTGGATGCGGCGGGCGGTCTCCAGCGCGCCGGTGCCCAGAATGACAATCGCCGCCGCTGTGTTCAACCCCGCCATTTTTCCCCCGGCACCACCAGCAAGGAGAAATACGGCGAGGCCATCGGGTCAACTTCTGCCAGCGGCACAATGCGCTGGTTGGCCATGGTGGCGCGTTCGACATACAAAGCGCGGTCGGCAAGACCCAGGTTGGTCAGTACCCGACGCACTTTATCGAAATTGCGGCCCAGCTTCATGATGACGGCCGCTTCGGCATCGGCCAGCCGGCGGGTCAGTTCGTCTTCCGGCAAGACGCCAGAGAGTACAGAGAGGCTCTGGTTGCGGTACACCAGCGGTACTCCCAATACGGCCGCGCCGCCCAGCATGGAACACACCCCTGGCACAACTTCGGCCTCATAGTGCCCGGCCAGCCGGTCGTGCAGATACATATACGAGCCGTAAAAGAACGGATCGCCTTCGCAGATCACCGCGACGTCCCGGCCGGCGTCCAGATGCGCGGCCAGGGCTTGCGCCACATCATCATAAAAACCGGCAATCAGGGTTTCGTAATCCAGCGGTGGGGCGAGGGTTTCGGTGGTCACCGGGTAAACCAGTGGCAGGCGTTCCTGCGCAGCGGTCAAGTGGTGTTCGATGATCCCGAAGGCATTGCCACGTTTACCCTTGGCGACAAAATACGCCACCACCGGCGCGCTTTGCAGCAGGCGCAAGGCTTTGAGGGTGATGAGTTCCGGATCACCCGGCCCCACGCCCAGACCCAGCAGACGTCCGCGTTGTGTGCTCATTCTGCCTCCGTCGCCAGCGCGTTGACCGCAGCGGCGGCCATGGCCGAACCACCGCGCCGGCCGTGGGCCACCACATACGGTATGCCCCGGCTATCGGCCGCCAGTGCCGCTTTGGATTCTGCCGCACCAATGAAACCGACCGGAAAACCCAGAATCAATGCCGGTTTGGGCGCGCCGGCATCCAGCATCTCCAGCAAGTAGAAGAGGGCGGTGGGCGCATTGCCAATCACCACAACGCTGCCGGCCAGGTGCGGCCGCCATAGTTCCAGCGCAGCAGCAGAACGCGTATTGCCCAGTTCGCGCGCCAGATCAGGCACGTTGGGCTCGCCCAGGGTACAGATCACCGGATTGCTGGCGGGCAGGCGCGCGCGGGTAATGCCTTCGGCCACCATGCGTGCATCACACAGAATGGGCGCCCCGTTTTGCAGGGCGCTGCGGCCGGCCTCACCTGCGCCTGGCGAGAACGCCAGGTCTTGCACGATATCAACCATGCCGCAGGCGTGAATCACGCGCACGGCCAGTTTTTCCAGATCAGGCGGGATGGCCGCCAAATCCGCCTCGGCGCGGATGGTGGCAAAAGAGCGGCGGTAAATCTCCTGGCCGTCTTTGATGTATTCAAGCATGCGGTTAATCCGGGCTGGCAGGCTGGCGGTTCAGAACCCCGGCCGCCTGCTCTACGTTGAGTTGTTGCGCAAGCCGGGTACCAAAACGGCCCTCGGCACTGCGTTGATAAAGGTCGTAATGGCCAGGTGACACGGCCAGCAAGGTCCAGGGCGCGGTGTGCGCCGCCGCGCAAGAACGCGGACAGCCAGACAAATGTACGGTGCGGGGCACGGTCAGTAGCCCGGCCAGCGCCACGGCGTCGGTTTTGACATCCGCTTGCGATTTCACGCAACCGGCACTGCCGGCACAGGCAATCAAGCGCGTCAGCGGCGATTGCCAGTCGGTCAACAAGCCCAATTGCCGCAATTCTGTTGCCATGATCTCGGCGGCAAGCGGCGACAAATCAGGCAGCAATACCCCTTGCCAGGGGGTGAAATGCACCACGCCATGACTGAGATCGGCCAGTGCGTGCAATTGCGCCGCAGTCATGCGACCCAGCGGCAGGCGGGCGCCGACATAATACAGGCCAGATGCCTGGGCTTGGGCATGAATCCCCACTTGCAAGGCACCGCAAGCAGGCTGGCGCGGCCATGCGCTCAGGTCTGGCTTGCCTTCGCACCCCAGTTGCGTTTGCGCCTGTTGCAGGATATCGGCGGCGCTGTGCGTGGTCAGAAGCTGGCGCATACGTTGTTGATCCGGCCCGGCCAGGCGCAAGAACGCGTGCAGCAATGCATCCACGGTGGCAATGACCTGATCCGGCCTGACGCTGATCAGCATGCCCTCAATGCCGGGGCAACCGGCCAACCCCAGGGCAAAGCGTGGGCCGAGTGCGTCTGCGGGCAGCGCAGACAGCCAGATATCGTGCGGGTGGTCGGTGGCAGCCAGCGCTTCACCGCCATCGAACAAAATGCAGAACTTGGGCGAGAGCGCCGCAAACATCGGCACGCTTTGCAAATGGGTCAGCAGGTCAGCGGTGAGCGGCCGGGTGTCAATCAGCGTGCCTTCATCCCGCCCGGCCAGCGGGCTTTGCATCACGTTGCGGACATTGTCGCGCGCATCTGCCGACCCTGCGCCGGCTTGCGGGCCCAGCCCGGCGGCCAGCAAGGCCTCAATCAGCGCGGATTCATGGCCAGCAGTTACGCCGCGCAGTTGCAGATTGGCGCGGTTGGTGGCCTCAATGATGCCGCTGGCATGGCGGCTGGCAGCAGCCGCCAGCGCATGAGCCTGCTCTGCCGTTAACACACCGCCAGGCAGCCGGATGCGACACAAGCCGGCATCCAGCGCCGGGACAATATGCAGCAACCCGGGGCAAGCAGATTGGCGTGCGTCAGGTGCCACAGGGAGGGGTGGAGCGGGCTGGATCAAGATGGCACCGGGTTGGAGTGTCGTTGCGCCGGGCCGTACCAGGGTATGCGATATACTACGGCCTCATTTGCAATGCCTGTCAGGGCTGCGCTTGATATTCGATATGGTATGCAATTTTCATAGCCCCGTCATGCCGCCGAGGCAAAACAAGGAAAACACATGAGCGCATGGTTGACCGTGGTGGGGATTGGCGCAGATGGCGAGGCCGGGCTCTCGGACACGGCCCGGCAAGCGCTGCGGGCCGCCCGCGTCATTGTGGGGGCCGAACGCCAGTTGGCCTTGTTACCTGACGGCATCAAGGCAGAACGCAGGGTCTGGCCGCGGCCGTTTGAGCTTGCCCCGGTGCTTGAGTGTCGCGGCACGCCGGTATGCGTGCTGGCCAGTGGCGACCCCATGTTCTACGGCGTGGGCGCCAGCCTGGCGCAACAGATAGACCCGGCAGAGATGACCATCATCCCGGCGCCGTCTTCGGTTTCGCTGGCCGCCGCCCGGCTGGGCTGGCCTTTACAGCAATGCCGGGTACTGTCCTTGCTGACCCAGCCACTGGCGACGCTGAACACGCATTTGCATGCCGGTGGCCATTTGTTGTTGCTGGTGGCGGATGGCGCAGCCCCCGCCGCCATCGCCCGACACCTGACCGAACAGGGCTTTGGCCCCAGCCGCATGACAGTCCTTGAACACCTGGGGGCGAGCACCGAGCGGCACCTCACCAGCACCGCCGCCACCTGGTCGATCGCAGAAACCGCAAAGCTCAATCTGGTGGCGCTGGCACTGGTTGCCGAGGGCAACACCCGCAGTCTGCCGCTCACCCCCGGCTTGCCGGACGAGGCCTACCGGCACGATGGCCAGATCACCAAACGTGATGCGCGCGCCATCACCCTTGGTCGGCTGGCACCGCGGCCGGGCGAGTTGTTATGGGATATCGGTGCGGGATCCGGCTCGATCGGGATTGAGTGGATGCGTAGCCACCCGGACTGCCGCGCCATTGCGGTCGAGGCCGATGCGGGTCGCCAGCAGTTCATTACCCATAACCGGGATCAACTGGGCGTGCCGGGGCTGCAACTGGTTGCTGGCGATGCCCCCGCTGCGCTGGCTGATTTGCCGTCGCCGGACGCCATTTTCATTGGTGGCGGCGTCACTGCGCCGGGCATGCTGGCTGCTTGCTGGGGCGCGCTCAAACCCGGTGGACGCTTGATTGCCAACGCGGTGACTTTGCAGGCAGAACAAGTCTTGATGGCCTGGCACGCGGAACACGGTGGATCACTCACCCGGATTGCGCTGGCCCAGGCCCGGCCGCTGGGTAGTTTTGATACCTGGCGTCCGGCCTTGCCGCTGATGCTCTATGAAGTTCACAAGTGCGTTGCCGATGTCTGACGCTGCGCGCATTTTACTGTTGGGCGGCACGGGAGATGCGCTGCACATTGCCCGCCATCTGGGCCCGCGCCATGTGTACAGCCTGGCCGGCCTGGGCCGCGTGCCCGACGATCTGGCTTGCCAGGTCCGTGTGGGTGGCTTTGGTGGCGCGGATGGCCTGGCGCAGTATCTGATTGACGCAAACATAGCGCTGGTGCTGGACGCCACCCACCCCTACGCCGCGCAGATCAGCGGCAACGCCGCGCGGGCCTGCACGCAAACCGGCGTGAGCTACTGGGCGTTGCGCCGCGCCCCTTGGCAAGCGGGAGCGGGTGATGACTGGCGTAACGTGGCGGATTGGGCTGACTTGATGGCGCAACTGGCCCCGTTCAAGCGGCCGCTGTTCACCTCTGGTCGTGAACCGTTGGCGCATCTGGATGACATCCCGCCGCATCAGCACTGGCTGGTGCGCTGTCTTGATCCCCACCCCGGCAACGCGCGCGCGCAGATCTTGGGCGTGCGCGGGCCGTTTACGGCGGACGGTGAACGCGCGCTGCTGCATGCGCATCAGATTGACGTCATCGTCAGCAAAAACAGCGGCGGCGCGGCCACTGAAGCCAAGCTGGAAGCCGCCCGGGAACTGGGTTTGCCGGTGCTGATGTTCAGTCGCCCGGCGCTGCCGCCGGCGCAGCGGGAGTTCACCGATCTCGCCGCACTCCTCCTTACCCTGAAAAGCGAAAACCTGGCATGACCGTTTATTTTATTGGCGCCGGCCCGGGCGACCCGGAACTCATTACCGTGAAAGGCCAGCGCCTGGTGCGTAGCTGCCCGGTCATCCTGTACGCCGGCTCGCTGGTGCCGGACGCCGTGCTGGCCGGCCATCAGGCCGGGCTGGTGGTGAATACGGCGGAACTGACACTCGATCAGATCATGGACTTGCTGACCCAGGCGAATGCCGCAGGCAAAGACGTGGCGCGCGTTCACTCCGGTGATCCCTCGTTATATGGCGCAATTGGTGAGCAGATTCGCCGGCTCAAAGCGCTGGGCATTGCGTACGAAATCGTTCCGGGCGTGACCGCTACGGCAGCCAGTGCGGCCGCTTTGGGCGTTGAACTGACGCTGCCGGGCGTGGCGCAGACCGTGATCCTGACCCGCTACGGCAGCAAGTCAAAAATGCCGCCAGGCGAAGACCTGGCCGACCTGGCGCGCCACCAGGCCACGATGGCAATTCATCTGGGCGTGCGGCATCTGGCCAGTATCGTGGCCGAACTCTTGCCGCATTACGGCGCGGATTGCCCCATTGCCGTGGTGTACCGCGCCAGCTGGCCGGATGAGCGCCGGGTGACGGGGACGCTGGCCGATATTGTGGGCAAGGTGAGTGGGACAGAGATTGAGCGCACGGCGCTGATCCTGGTGGGGCGGGTTTTGACGGCGGAGGATTTTGCGGATTCCACGCTGTACGCGGGGTGAGGGGGCTGGTTACTGTGCCCTTGAGCAGCGCCGCTCCGTAGCCCGGATGGAGGCCATCAGGCCGGGAATCCGGGGGAGGCTGGCCTGGTTAATATTGTTACAAGAGCCGTAGGGTGGATTCGGAGCGGGAGCGACAATCCACCGCGGTTGTCGTAAAACCTTGAAACGTTGTTAGCGCCTTTGGCGCGGTGGTTTACACGTCGGGGGTTGCCCGACAGCAAGGTACTTTCTTTTGGGTCGCCAAAAGAAAGTACCCAAAGAAAAGGCGACCCCTGCGACAGCGCCCACTACGTGGGTTCCCTGCGCTTCTCGCAAGTCGCGGCTGGCTGCGGGAACTCGGCCTGCGGCCTCAAACACCCCTCCGCCGAAACCCCGCGCCTTGCTGCGATGCTCGGCACTGCCGGAGGGGGGGCAGGTCAAAAGCAACATCAGAAGCAACGGCAACATCAAAAGCAACGGCAACATCAAAAGCAACCCCAACCCCGCAAACCGCCTGTTTGCAAGAACGGTTCACCTTGCCCACCACTTCGTCATTCCCGCGAAGGCGGGAATCCAGTCAGCAGCCCAACGGGCTGCCTGCGCCGGCATACCGCTTCGCCCGCAACGCCAGCTACAACGGGCAAGCATTTGCAGCGCGGCCAAAGAACATAAACCAAAGAACATAAAAAAAGCCCGCAGCATCGCGGGCTTTTTTAACCTCTACCTGACCACGCTTAATGCGCAACGGCCAGCGAGTGCTGCTCACGCAGTTTGTGGTCAGCCAGATAACCAAACAATAACCCCAGCGTGGTCCACAGAATGGCTTGCATGCCCAGCGCCGCTACGCGGAACTTCCACAACAGTACGGCGGGGAAGGCGGCCGGGACTTCGTTGATGGTGGGCAGCAGCGCCTGGACGACACCAATGATCACCATAAACAGCAAACCGGCCGCAATGGATGCGTTCCACTGGCCCCATTGCGCGACCAGCGCCTTGCGTACTTTCAGGGACAACACCATGGTCACCAGAGAAATGGCAATCATGATGAAGAACATGGCAGTCCGAAAACCAATGGTATCCGGGTTGCCCACCGATGGCGGGTTGGCCGGGTATTTCAGGCTGGGCACCACGGCCAGGGCCACAAACGCACCCAGCGCAAGCAAAGCGGCCAACGGGCGCGCTTGCAGTTTGCTGCTGCGGCCGTACACAAACGCAAAGACCAGGGCAAACAGGCCACCAAACGCGGCACTGTAAGTCACCACCCCGGTGAACAGCCCGGCGCCGGCCTGGGTTTCGCGGCTGACCAGTTCAGGCTCGTCCGCTGCCGCATCGCCGTGATCATGCGCGTGGGCGTGTTCCATTTGCGCTTCAAAAGCAATGGCTTGATCCACCTGCGGCTCGCCCGCCACTTTGGCAAAGCCAAAGGTCAGCACGCCAGCAACCACGCCCGCGATCATGCCGCGTAGCAGTAATTTTCCGACCATGACAACTCCGGGCTTAGTGGCAGGGGAAACCCAGCAGGTGACGACCGTCGTGCACGAATTCATGCACGTACATGCCCTTGATCAGCGAGGTAGCACCTTGCTCGCTCCCCACAAAGTAGAGGGCCAGCAGGGCCAGCAGGCCACCGAAAACAGCCCAGGGCAACCACTCGCCCAGCGCAATCGGGGTAGGCTCAGCAATGGGGCTGAGAACGGCGTCGGTCATGACATGGCTCCTGTGGGCACGATGGTCGTGAGTTCATTGTAATTACGCTTGGCGTAATATGTATTTGGAATTTGCGCGTATATTAATCAGCAAGCCCGATGCTGGATATTGAAATCTTTTCACGCCCGCCACAGCGCGCTTCATTTTTGTCTGTTTGCCTATGACCACCCGCCTGTTTCTGATCAGTCTTGCCAGCACGCCCGCATTGCGCAAAGGCCATTTTCCCGCCGATGAAGGCCTGGATGAGCGCGGGCGACAAGAGGCGCTGGCGGCCCGCCTGGTCGAGCAGGTTTCTGCAGAATCCCGCCTGATCATCAGCCCGGCCCGGTTGGCGCAAGACACCGCTTTGTTATGGCCAATGCCAGCGCAGATTGAGCCTGCGTTAGCCGACATGAACTATGGCGCCTGGCGCGGCCGGGCGCTGGCGGAGGTGGGCGAGCAAGAACCGGCGGCGCTGGGGGCGTGGCTCACCCAGGCGGATGCGTCGGCCGGCGGCGGCGAATCGTTTACCGATGTTCACGCGCGGGTGGGGGCCTGGCTGGCACAACTGGTGCAGGCGGGTGACGTTGTGGCTTTGACGCATGCGCCGGTGATCCGTGCGGCCATCCTGCATGCCTTGCAAGCGCCGGCCAGTAGCTTTGGCCGGATCGACATTCCGCCGCTGACGGTGGTGGCCCTGCGCCATAACGCCCACGGCTGGTGCTGGTGGCCATCCAGCCGCCCGGTTTAAGGTTTCAAGGCGCTGGAGGGGGATTCGCCAAACAGTTTTTTGTAGTCACAGGAAAACTGGCTGAAATTGCGAAAGCCCCAGGCGGCGGCGACGTCCCCGACACGTAACTCGCCGCCCGCACCACTTAGCAGTTGCCGGCGCACGCCATTGAGCCGCAAATAGCGCAGGCAGGCCATCGGGCTGATGCCCAGCACATCCTCAAAACAGTATTGCAAGGTGCGGCGGCTGACATGCAGTTGCTCGCACAGCATGGGTACGGTGACGGGTTCGTCCTGGTGACGCAGCACGTACTCATGGGCGTCGTGCACAATGCGCCGCCGCCGCGCCAGGCTGGCGCAGGCTTGGGTATCGGCGGAACTGGTGTCGAGCAAGCCCAGCAGGGCAGCAATGACCTGATCGGCCTGCGTTGCCGCTGCGCCGGGCGCTTCTGCCGCGAGCAAGAGCTGGATCTGTTGCCGGCACGCCGCCAGTGCCTGGTGATCCACTTGCAAGAGTTCGGCCCCGGCCAGACCAGAGAGATTGATCTGGCAACCTTGTTGTTCGGCGGCTTCCAGCAAGGTACTGCGCCCGATCACAATGCCCAGGATTTCATGCTCATCTGGCGTCATCAGTTCAAACGGGTGATGGCCGGGCCGGGTCATGATGCGGTCTGGCCCCACCTGACGGCCATTGATGCGCATCTCCCGCGTGTGCGCCTCAATGCCAAACCACAACGCATCGGGCCGGACATTGCAGGATTGATGCAGCGCGCAGCTATTGCGCTCGCGGAAGATCTGCACATCGCTGGCGCACCATTCGTCCAGCACGCCACAAAAACGCCCGGCGGTGATCTGGTCGTAGCGTTGCTCCCAATGGGTCAGGTTTTGTGCCTGTTCATCGACATCGTGCGCAACGATGGTGCGCCGGGCGGGCGGCGCCGGATCACCCGGTATTGTCGCTAAATGGCTCATGACCAAGGTGTCTCCTGCACGTGGCGATCCGGCAAACACGGGCATTGCCATGTGTTTGTCATCTTTGCCGATTTTCGATAACGGCCGTTTTTTGCCCGTTGCTATATTCGTTGCCGAGGGCAATCACAACCTCTTCAAGCAAGCGTTGTGCCCGCAGTCAGTAGTGGGTTGTCTGGGGTCTGGCGGGCGGTGGGTCTTACGCTGGCAAGATCGTCATCGGGTATCGCACAGGAGCATGCAATGGAAGCATCAGCATCCGGTCTCAGACCCGTTCTGAGCACGTGGCAGTTGTGGGGCATTGCCGTTGGGCTGGTTATCTCTGGCGAGTATTTTGGCTGGAGCTACGGCTGGGCATCGGCAGGCACGTTGGGTTTTACCATTACCGCGCTCTTTATCGCGGCCATGTATGCCACGTTTATTTTCAGTTTTACTGAACTGACCACCTCTATCCCGCACGCCGGCGGCCCGTTTGCATATAGCAAACGCGCCTTTGGCCCCACTGGCGGCTATCTGGCCGGGGTGGCGACGTTGATCGAGTTTGTGTTTGCGCCGCCGGCCATTGCGCTGGCCATTGGCGCGTATCTGAACGTGCAGTTCCCCAATATCGACCCCAAACACGCGGCGGTGGGCGCGTATCTGCTGTTTATGGGGCTCAACATTGTGGGCGTACAGATTGCGGCGACCTTTGAGTTGTTTGTCACCGTGCTGGCCATCTTCGAACTGCTGGTGTTTATGGGCGTGGTGTCGCCGGGGTTTTCTACCGCCAATTTTGTCAAAGGCGGCTGGGCGGGCAGCGATCATTTCTCGCTGGCGGCCATTCCGGGGATGTTTGCGGCGATTCCGTTTGCGATCTGGTTTTTCCTGGCCATTGAAGGCGTGGCCATGGCGGCGGAAGAAGCCAAAGACCCCAAACGCTCCATCCCTATTGCCTATATCGCCGGTATTCTGACGCTGGTGGTGCTGGCTATCGGCGTGATGCTGTTTGCCGGTGGCGCGGGAGACTGGACCAAACTATCCAACATCAATGATCCGTTACCGCAGGCCATGAAACTGATTGTCGGCCCGCATAGCGACTGGCTGCATATGCTGGTGTGGTTGGGTCTGTTTGGGCTGGTGGCCTCGTTCCACGGCATTATTCTGGGGTATTCCCGCCAGATTTTTGCGCTATCCCGCGAGGCGTATTTGCCCGCGTACTTTGCCAAAGTGCATCCGCGCTTCAAGACGCCGCACCGGGCCATTATTGCGGGTGGTGTGATCGGCATTGCGGCCATCTACAGCGATCAGTTACTCACGCTGGGCGGGCAAACGCTGACGGCCAATATCGTCACCATGTCGGTGTTCGGGGCGATCTTGATGTATATCCTGAGCATGCTGAGCCTGTTTAAACTGCGCCGGACTGAAGCTGCGCTGGCCCGACCATTCCGGGCCCCGCTGTATCCGTATTTTCCGGCGTTTGCCTTGTTTGGTGCCATGATCTGCATGGCGACCATGATCTACTACAACTTGCTGATTTTTGGCATCTTTGTCGTGTTCCTGGCACTGGGCTACGCTTACTTTCTGCTCACCGGCCAGCGCCGCGCCAATGCCATGTACGTGGCACCGGAAGTCGCGCAGGAAGCCGCCTCGTAACGCCGTGTTTATCACCATCCGCACCCTCGCCAGAGGGTGCGGGCGACAAGGAAGCCGTTTGTGCCGCAGTTCAGTCATACGGTCGGGCCGATCACCCACCAGTTTGCGGATTTGAAAGACCTGCTGGGCAAAGCCACCCCGCTGCGTTCCGGCGACATGCTGGCGGGGTTGGCGGCGGCCAGCGCAGAGCAACGCGTGGTCGCGCAGATGACGCTGGCGGAACTGCCGCTGCGCGTTTTTCTGGAACAGCCGCTGGTGCCCTATGAAAGCGATGAAGTCACCCGGCTGATCATCGACGACCATGATGCAGCGGCCTTTGCCGCCATCAGCCATCTGACCGTGGGGGATTTTCGTAACTGGTTACTCAGTGATGAGGTGACCAGTGAGGTGCTGGCCGCAACAGCCGCCGGCATCACGCCGGAAATGGCCGCAGCGGTGAGCAAGATCATGCGCAACCAGGACCTGATTCTGGTCGCCAGAAAATGCCGGGTGGTGACCGCATTCAGAAGCACCATTGGGCTGGAAGGGCGCTTGTCCACGCGTCTACAGCCCAATCACCCCACAGACGACGCCACCGGCATTGCCGCCAGTTTGCTGGATGGTTTGTTGTACGGCTGCGGTGATGCCGTATTCGGCATCAACCCGGCTACCGACAACGTGCCGCAGGTGATGAACCTGGTCAGCATGATGGATCAGATCATCAGCCGTTATCAGATTCCCACCCAGTCTTGCGTATTGACGCACGTGACCAACACGATTGCCGCCATTGAGCGGGGGGCACCGGTGGATCTGGTGTTCCAGTCGATTGCCGGCACCCAGGCCGCCAACCACAGTTTCGGCATTGATCTGGCATTGCTGGCCGAGGCGCGCAGCGCGGCACTCTCCCTCCAGCGCGGCACGGTGGGAGACAACGTGATGTATTTCGAGACCGGGCAGGGCAGCGCGTTATCGGCCAACGGGCACCACGGCATCGACCAGCAAACCTGCGAGGCGCGTGCTTATGCCGTGGCGCGCAAATTCAAGCCGCTGCTGGTCAACACCGTGGTCGGGTTTATTGGCCCGGAATATCTGTACGACGGCAAACAGATTATCCGCGCCGGGCTGGAAGACCATTTCTGCGCCAAATTGCTGGGTCTGCCCATGGGCTGCGACGTGTGCTACACCAACCACGCGGAAGCCGACCAGAACGATATGGACAACCTGCTGACCTTGCTGGCCACGGCCGGCTGCAATTTTGTGATGGGTATTCCAGGCTCGGACGACATCATGCTCAATTACCAGACCACCTCGTTCCACGATGCCCTGTATGTGCGGCGGGTACTCGGCCTGCGCCCCGCACCGGAATTTGAAGCCTGGTTGCAGCAGACACAGATTTTCAGCGCCGATCCGCAGTTCAGATTGCATGAAGGCTTGCCCCCCGTGTTTGGCGAGGCGCTGCGGCGTCTGAACTGAATTTGAACCCAACAGAGCACAACCATGGCCCGCGCGACCTCTCCAGTCACTGAAAACCCGTGGCAGACGCTGCGGCGGTTTACCTCCGCCCGCATTGCCCTGGGCCGTGCCGGGGTCAGTTTGCCCACCCACGCCCAACTGGCGTTTCAACTGGCGCACGCCCAGGCGCGCGATGCCGTCCACCAGGCGCTGGACGCCACACAACTGCAGCAGCAATTGATCGCCACAGACATCCCCGGCGCGCCAGAGAGCCACATTTTGCACAGCGCCGCCCCGGACAGACTGACCTATCTGCAACGGCCCGACCTGGGCCGGCGGCTGAGCGAGGACTCACGCGCAGCGCTGACGGGGGTAGACACTCCCCATAATGCGCCGTTGTATGACATCGGTTTTGTGATTGCCGACGGCTTGTCTGCCCTGGCCATTGCCACCAATGCCGTGCCGTTTCTGGCCGCCCTGCAAACCCGGCTGGCCGCGCACGGCTGGCATCAGGCCCCGCTGACCATCGTGCAGCAAGGCCGTGTCGCCGTGGGTGATGAAGTGGGCAGCCTGCTGCGCACGCGGCTGGTGGTGGTCTTGATTGGCGAGCGCCCCGGCCTGAGTTCGCCCGACAGCATGGGAATCTACATCAGCTGGATGCCGCGCGTGGGCATGAGCGATGCCGAACGCAATTGTATTTCCAATATCCGCCACGGCGGCATGAGTTACGCCGAAGCAGCGTGGCGGCTGGATTATCTGCTGACCCAGGCGCAGCAACGGCAATTGACGGGTGTCGCCCTCAAAGACGAGAGCGGGGCAGACAACGTGCCCGGTGTCATCCACCAGCCAGCGGGGTTGTCGTTTTTAACTCCCCCGACCACAGACCCGGCATGACTGTACTTATAAGGCGCTGCGGGCGTTGTTTAGCGGGGCATCTGGTCGCTTGCGCAGACCTGCGGCAAATCCTGGTAGGCGTGGTGTTGCGTGCCTTGCCCGCAGGTGGGGCAATCCGGGTCGCGCAAGAGTTTGATCCGGTTAAAGCGCATGCTCAGCGCATCAAACTGCAACAAGATGCCCGAGAGCGACTCACCCAGACCTAGCAGTAGTTTGATGGCCTCGGCCGTTTGTAACAGCCCGATAATGCCAAGGAGGACACCCAGTACGCCGGCCTCGGCGCAGTTGGGGGCAAATTCGGGAGGCGGCGGGTCGGGAAACAGGCAGCGGTAGCAACTGCCACCAGGCTGTCCGGGCCAGAACACGCTGACCTGGCCTTCAAAACCTTGTACCGCACCGTAGACCATGGGCAAGCCAAGGTGCGCGCAGGCGTCATTGACCAGGTAACGCGTGGCAAAGTTGTCTGTACCGTCAATGACCACATCATGGCCGGCCAACAAGGTTTCTACATTGTCTGCCTGCAAACGGGCGCGCACAGGTTCAACGGTGATAGAGGGGTTCAGGGCGTGGAGTGTCCGGCGCCCGGACTCAACCTTGGGTGTGCCGATATCCGCATTGCGGTGCAAGACCTGGCGCTGCAGATTACTGCGATCTACCAGGTCATCATCAATCAGGGTGATGGTGCCGATCCCGGCAGCGGCCAGGTACAAGGCCGCAGGCGAGCCCAGGCCGCCAGCACCAATCAGGGCCACTTTGGCGGATGCCAGTTTGCGCTGCCCCGCCAAACCTACCTCGGGCAGGCGCAAATGGCGGGAATACCGCGACAGAAAATCCTCATCCACGGCAGGGGCTGTCATGGGCAGGCCAGCCGCTTGCCAGGCCGTGGTGCCCCCCTTGACCGAGAAAATCCGGGTGTAGCCCTGGGCGATGAGGGCCTCCCCACACGCGTGCGATCGTTTGCCCGCCGCGCAGATCAACATGACCGGCGTGCTGCAATTGGCCAGCCAGTTTGCCGGCGTGTGCTGCAGTGTTTGCTGGCTGACCCCAACCGCGCCCACCGCCATCCCGGCGGCACGTTCGCCTTCTTCACGCACGTCCAGCAAGATTGCACCTGATTGCTGGCGCTGCCAGGCGTCTTCCGGAGTGAGTTCAATGACGCTGTGAGTCATGCTGGTTCTCCGCAGTTTGTGGCGGGTTGATCGTGACCAGCCGTGTGAATTCCCGCAGGAGATCGTAGCCATCCCAGATGGGGGAAAAATCCAGCGCGTGGCCAAGCGGGACGATGCGATCTATCCCTTTCCCCGCCAGTTGACGGGCAAAGGCGTCAAGTTCGGCGTACTCAAAACCGAACCAGGTCAGCGTCTGGTCCTGGCGTTTCAGCAAGGGCAGCAGGTCTTGCAGCCGATCCAGCCGCCAATGCACAAACACCCCTGTACCCAGCCAGCGCCGGGGCAAGCGTGGCGGTGCGGCCAGTTGCACGGTTGTGATTTCATTGCAGACGACCGTGATTTCACGAGCGATGTTTTCTACCGCCAGGCCGTAAGTCGCCACCTGTTTCTGGATCACCATGGCTGCATCGGCCTGGGGGCCGCGTGCGCTCACGGTGTGGCGAAGCAAATCGGTAAAGTGGGCCTGCGCCGTCCGGGTCGCCGCGACATCACCCACCCAGAACAGCGTACCGGGGGAGGCGCAGGCGGCCTGGCCGAACAGATAGGCATCGGTATGAAAGGCCTCGACTGCCTGTTTCTGCCGGGCGGGAGGCGCGCTGAGCCAGCCAGCGGTGTTGATCGTTGCAAACGATGACCGGTTGGGAAAAACAACATCCCGCGCAGCGGGTTGCAAAGGGGCCTGGCGAATGTCGTTAATCGCGGCATCACCGCCCCACAGCACGCGCAAATCACAGGCGAGGGAGAACACCGCCGTGCTGGCAAGGTCTGTGTGATCGTAACTGACGATGCTTTGGGTCGCCGCCACGATGGGGTCTGCCTGGGCCAGCGCCTCTTGCAATACGGCCAGAATCGCTTGCAGGGTGTCGCCGCCGCGCGTCGAGATGCGGACAATATTGTGATTGCCGGCAAGGGCCGCCAATACCCAGGAATAGACAAACACGGTGTCGGCATTACCGGGGGCCACGTGAAAAACCAGCCCGCGCGCAAAGCGCAGTACGCCGGTGATGTCCTCCAGCCGTTGTATTGTGGCCTCAAGATGGCGCTTGCGTAGCCATACTCCCAGCGCCCCCAGTTCAGGATAAAGGCGCGCTCTGGCAGGAAGACACAGCCGTTGCCCGACGTCGCCCAGAAAATCCAGCATGCGCGGGTCGGCCAGTTGCAACGGGTGGCCATTGCTGCCGGCCAGCCGGGCCACGATGGCCTCGGCCGGAACATTACCCACCAGAGGGAAAAGGGTGCGAATCATGACTTGGCCACGCCGTTGTCTGCGTTACGGGTCAAGGTGCGGTAATCGATCTTGCCGTTGCGCAGCAGCGGCAGTTTTTCAATGGTGCGGGCCTCTACGCCCCGGTGGTTCACCCGCAAGCGTTCTGCGACGGTGCGTGAAAGGTGTTCCAGGTCTGCGTGCGCGCCTTCGCACCACAGCACAATGGCTTCATCGTTGCGTGATACAGCGGCCACGCCTTCTGCGCCGGCATCGCAGGCCAGCCGCTCTACGGCATCCAGGTTGATGCGCAGGCCAAACAGTTTGGCCATGCGCTTGAGACGGCCTTCCAGGTAGAGATAGCCCTCTTCATCAAACCGCCCGACATCTCCGGTGTGCAATACGCCGTGGCAGTCATCTCCACGGGCCAGATCAGTGTCGTGATCGGCATAACCCAGCATGACGCTAGGACCCCGGAAAATGACTTCGCCCACGGTCTGGGCGCCTGTCGTTTCTTCACCGGTCTCCGTGCGGATGGACAAGCGCCCGCCCGGTATGGCCAGACCCACGGCGCCAGCCTTGCGGGACCACTGCGCGGCAGGCAGCACCACCATGCGCGCCGTGGCTTCGGTTTGCCCGTACATCTGCAGGAAACGGCCGCCGACGGGTAGCGCAGTGGCGAGCTGCGCGACCAGCTCCGGCCGCATGCGGCTACCAGACTGGGTGAGTGTGTGCAGGGTCGGATGGCTGGCCGGGGTCCAGTGCAGGCGGGTGAGCAAGTCATAGGTATGCGATACCGCTGCGAAGGAGGTGGCGCCATAGCGCTCGAACGCGGCCCAGAATTCCGCACCGATCACTGGCGCGGCACTGATCACGACAGTGGCACCTGCCCGCAGGTGGCTATTGAGGACAGACAGCCCATAGCCCAGGTGAAAGGGCAGGCTGGTCAGTGCGATGTCTTGCGCGGTGATCTCCAGCGCCTGCACGATGGCGTCGGCATTGGCCAGAACCCCTTGATAGCCCAGCCGGACCATGCGCGCAGCGCCGGTGGAACCAGACGTGGTCAACAGCAGGGCCAGATCGGGGTGGACCGCAGCTGCGGGGCTTTGCCTGATCCAGCCGCAAGCGGTGTTGCGGTAACCGGGCGGCGCAGGCAGCGCGGTGTCCGGGAACCACAGCCCGGCCGGGGCAAACCGTGCGGCCAGTTCTGCCACTGTTGCGGGGTCGATATCGGGGTCCAGCAGTGCCAGTGCCCGCCGCTGACTGAGCCCGGCCAGGTAGCGGCACACGGTATCCACGGTCCAGGGCACCGGTAGCAAGATCAGGCCCGGTGGCATGGTTTGCAATTCTTGCGCTACGGTGGCGATGCGTTCTGCCAGTGCACTACCTTGCCAGGATTGGCCTTGCGTTGCATCCACAAAGCGGGCTTGGCTGGAAATCAGGCTCACAGGTCACCCCTTTTCAATCTCGCCGCAAGTCAGACACCTACGACATGAAACCCGCCATCGGCGTGTACGATCTCGCCTGTGGTGGCGGGAAACCAGTCAGATAACAAGGCCACACAGGTCCGTGCGACAGGGGTGGCATCTTCTGTCTGCCAACCCAGCGGCGCACGCCCACACCAGGCGGCGGCGATCTCCGGGAAACTCGGTTCGCCATGCGCCGCCGCAGTACGTAAAGGACCAGCAGCGACCAGGTTGATGCGGATCTGGCGTGGGCCCAATTCGCGGGCCAGATAACGGGTCGTGGCTTCCAGCCCGGCTTTGGCGACACCCATCCAGTCATAGCCAGGCCACGTTCGGGTTGCATCAAAGTCCAGCCCGACAATGGCCCCGCCAGGTTGCAGCAGGGGCAGTACGGCTGCAATCAATGCCTGTAACGACCAGGTAGAGACGTGCAAGGTGGTGGCGACGTCCTGCCAGGGCGTCGTCAGAAAACCGCCACCCAATGCACTGCGTGGGGCAAAGGCAATAGCGTGCACAACGCCATCCAGCCGGGGGAGGTGTGCTTGTACCCGTTCGGCCAGCGTCGCCAGATGTTCTGCGTTGGTGACATCCAGTTCTATCACCGGCGGCGGTTGCGGTAAGCGCAGTGCCGTTTGTTCAACCATATGCAGGCGGCCAAAGCCGGTCAGCACAATCTGTGCGCCTTGTTCCTGTGCCTGCCGGGCAATGGCAAACGCAATGGAGGCATGGTTGATCACGCCGGTCACCAGCAGACATTTGCCTTCCAGCAAGCCGCTCATGAAACGACTCCCTGCGCCAGGGTATCCGAGCAGCCACGCGGTTCGGCTTTAGGGAGCCGGCCGGCTACCGCAAAGCGCTTGCCGGGCCATTCGCCATCATCCACGCCCAGTAGCATGCCGAGATCTTCGGTGAGCAAAATATGCCCAGGATGCGCGCGCGGCGTGGTGCTCAGGACTTCAATCACCCCCAGCGTGCCGATTGCTGCTTCTTGCCAGGTGAGCGGGTCGCGGATGATTACATCCGCATGATCCGGGCAATACAAACCATCGCCCGAGGCCGACTCCACATGGATGGTGCCGCCTTGTTCGACCATGCCGTAAAAGTTGTGGCAGCGCGTCAGCCCGGTGTGTTCCCGAAATCCGCCACGAAACACCTCGGCCGTAACCGCTTGATCGGCCAGTTTTTTCCAGCCGCCAGTGTGCAATAACACAGCGTGTGAGAGATCGGCCGCCCGGCTGCGCACATAGCTGTAAAAACGGCTCCACACCAGAAAGGTAAAACCGAAGATCAGGAAATCCGATCCGGCATGCCGCTGCAAAAAGTGGTCGATGGCTACGGCGTTGACTTCCAGGTCCTCATCCAGCGCAAACACGGGGTCCCGCCCGATATTCATCACCCCCAGCACGGTGGCGCCGCGAATGGTGGCGCGTTGTTGCCGCACCGCTGAAGGGGCATCAATGATGAGGAGCGGCAAGCGCTGCGGGCCAACCAGATTGACCAGCGTGGCAATCAGCATATGTCGCTGCCGCTCGGCGGCTTCCCGATCCAGCGCAATGCGGCTGGCCCCCGCCCCGGTGGTGCCTGACGAGGTGAGCGTGGTGACCGGGTCTGCCGCCGTACTGACCAGCGCATGCTCCTTGAACAGGCGCACCGGCAGCCAGGGTAGTTCAGCCAGTTGCTGATAGCGGCGCGTGCGCGGGTGTCCGGTTGCCTCCAGCACCCGCGCATAGGCCGGGCAGGCCTGCCGGTGGTACGCCATCAGTGCGGTCAGTTGCGGCAATAGCAAGTCGCTGCTGGCTTGTGCGGTGCGCCGCGCGAAATTCATGGACATGGGGTCTGGTCTTGTACGCCCAAGCCGCGCAGCAGTTTGACCGCTGCGTCAAAGGTGTCGATTTGCAGCGCCTGGTTGGTGCCGATCTGGACGTGAAATTCGTCTTCCATCGCCGAGATCAACAACACTGCACCCAAAGAATCCCAACCAGGTGTTTCCTGATAGCGCAGGTCGGCATCCGTGGTTTTGCCATCCAGTTCCAGGACCGTGTTAAAGACGTTACGCAAACGGATTGCAAGTGACATGGGGCCTCCAGGCAAGGGGTAATGGGCCAGGTTCAACCGCCCGAGATGGCGGTCATGACTTCAACCGCGTCACTGGCTGCCAGTGGGCGGGAAAGATCGCTGCGTACCACTTCATTGTTGATGGCCATACGCATGGTCCGGCGCAGGCTGTGATCAGTCTCCATCATCAACCCCTCCAGCGCGGGATAGTCCTTGAACAGCGCTTTGAGCGCAGCGGCAAGGCTGCCGGTTTCATAGGCAATCTGGCGTTGATAACCCACGTAACGCAGCAATGAGCCGGAAAAAAGAAAATGCATGATCAGTCCCCAGGATCAGGTGTCGTCTGCGGCGACAAAAACTTCAAGCGCGTCACCCACGGCCAGGCCGCGGGCGTTGAGTAACTGGTGGGCAAAACGGATTTCGTGATCCACTCGCCAGGCGGTGGTCAGAATCTGCCCGGTATCGAACAGCATGAAGGGTTGGCGCAGACCGATACTGAGTCGCGCCAACCGGTTTGCCAGGCCAGGTCGCAACGCTGGATAGTCAGACACCAGTCGCAACACCATGGCTTCCCGACTGTCGCCCACGTAGTCGCACACATGCTCGGAATACCACTGATCGGCCATTTCGCAGGCATGGCGGTAGATCACAAAGTCACGGCGGGACTGGGTGATGACCTGGGCATGATCCGGCATGCGGGCCGGGCCGCGATTGAGTAACACCGGCTGACCGGGGACATCGTCCGGAGTGTCGAGCATGAGTTCGGCCAGGGCGGGCGGCAGACGTCCAGCGGTTGCGGCCAGGGTGTCTGCTGACTCAATCCGGACACAGACCTCTTGCAGGTGGATCTGCGCCACGGGCACACCCTGAGGCGTTTCAAGCCGCACATCGACCTCTTGCAAGGTGTGAAATCGCCGGGGGTTCCAGGTCCGTACCTGGGTCGAGACCGTCAATGACGGGCAATCATAAAACGTGAGCGGTGCCAGATAGTCGATGGTCAGTCCGATGGGGACAAAACCGGTGGCATGCTCACGGATCAGTGCGCCATGAGAGACCGCATGCTCGTTGAGCCACGCCGACCAGCCCATAAACGCAAACGAAAATGCCACGCGTGGCTTGAGTTGCAAGTGCGTGAACATGCCGCTGCTGCAAGTCAGGGTAAAGCGCGTTTGCCGACGTACCGGCGATGCCGGATCGTGTTCGAGCGGCGCAGCGTCCGGGGCGGCGTTCAGAACATGCTCAGTCATGCGCGTATGACCTTGCAAGATCAAGACGCTCATAACCGGGAAGCGTCAGAAAGTCCGGAAAGTCCTCACTCAGACTGACCTCTTCAAACAGGGCAACCGCCTGCGCGATACCTTCCTCGGTGGTGGTTTGCGGCATTTCGGCGCGGTATTTTGCAATCTCTTCCATCACCAGGGTATGGACCAGCTCCCGCGTGATCGCGCGGCCATCGGCAAGGCGGGTTCCGTGATGCAACCACTGCCAGATTTGCGAGCGGACAATCTCTACCGTCGCCACGCCTTCCATCAATCCAAACAATTTGACCGAGCCGTGGCCACGCAACCAGCCATCCAGATACTCACCGACACCGCAATACTGGCACGCAGCCCCGGCTCAGTCACATGGCCCGGTATGGCCTGGCCGTTCCAAAGATCAGTTGCGTGGATGGTGATGGCGGCGGGGGATTGATTGATCTGGTTGGGCCGGTCCGCCAGTACCGGTGCCCAGGCCGCGTGACAGACCGGCACCAGATCGGGGTGGATGACCCAGGTCCCGTCAAAACCCTCCTGCGCCTCATGTTCTTTATCCAGCCGTACCGCGGTCACGGCACGGGTGCGTGCCGCTTCGTCATGGCGGTCCGGTATTTGTGTGGCGACCCCGCCAATAGCGTGCGCACCACGTTGATGACAGGTCTGGATCAGCAAGCGGGTATAGGCCTGCAAGAACGGTCGATCCATGGTCAGTTCGGCACGATCAGGCAGGACAAGGTCTGCTTGTAATCGAAACGCCCGGGCAATACTGAACAGATAATCCCACCGCCCAGCCGTCAGGCCGGTGGCGTGCGGACCAAGCGCGTGCAAGATCTCTTGCATCTGGAAGGCGGCACCAATATGTTCAATGATCACCGTGGCCCGGATGCTGCCTTGCGGCAGGCTCAACTGGTGTTCCGCAAAATTGAAAATGTTGTGCCACAACCGGGCATCGGCCTGACTTTCCAGCTTGGGCAGATAAAAATACGGCCCGCTGCCGCGATCCAGTTGCGCCTTTGCGCAGTGGAACATGTAAAGGCCAAAATCAACCAGGCTGGCGCTGGTCTCTTGACCATCCACATGCAAGTGTTTTTCCGGTAAATGCCAGCCGCGCGGCCGCACCATAATGGCCGGGATGTCGCCCTGCACCTGATAGCGCTTGCCCTGGGTATCCTCGTAAGCCAGCGTGCCATGGATGGCGTCTCGCAGATTGCGCTGGCTGCTCATCGCGTTATTCCAGGTTGGCGACATGGCATCTTCCAGGTCAGCAATCCAGACCTGAGCGCCTGCATTGAGTGCGTTGATGACCACCTTGCGGTTGTCTGCCGGGCTGGCGATTTCTACACGCCTGTCTTGCAGGTCGGGCGGGGCCGGAGGAACACGCCAGGCAAGATCTTCACGGATGCTGATGCCCGCGTCAGGAAATTCAAATCCGTCGCCTTGCAAGCGTAGTTCTGCCGCTGCTTTGCGACCCTGCAGCACTTGCTGGCGTGCGGGGGCAAACTCCCGGTGTAATGCGGCAATGAACTGCAGGGCTGCCGGGGTCAACACATCTACAAACGGATCAGTTACGCGGTTTTCAAGGGCGCAGTTTGCATGGCTAGCCATGACCGGGGTCACTCCAGAATTCAGAAACTCCCCTGGCAGCCTGGCGCCAGGGCGCCCGGTAAATTTTTTTTCGGTGAATACGCCGGCAGGATCGGAGTGGGTAAATCCTGGTCCGGCTGGGAGCGTGTCAGATTTTTTGGAGAAGCCGCATGCTTAATAAGCAGACGGACTATTTGATAGCACCGCGCGACATTTGCAATCGAAATTTTTATTTGTTTATAACGGTTTTCAAGGTAGTGAAACCCGGAACAGACTGACGGCAATGCCTGCGTCAAAAAACCGATTGACGGCCTGGTGAACCGGAAACCGGGCTGCACCTCATCGCCCAGGGCATGCACCATCCATGCCCGGATTGGGACCGGTGCCCTCGCGGGGCCTCTGTTCCGATCGCTGACCAGAACAAGGTAAACGCATGTGTCGTTAGCCAACGCAAGTGCGGATCATCGCCTGTGCGGTGATAACTTGATTTGACTCATGGAATGCCCGGAAAAAATAGTTTCCAGGCATTTCCGAAATGGGCGAGCTGCGACGGTCCCCCTAGCATAAGCGGATTGATTTGAACCGGTTAAATTCCGGCCATTTCGCCCGCACGCCTACGCATGTGGGCGCAGCCAGGAGCCCACATGCAGATGAATCGTCGTCAGTTTTTCAAAGTCTGTGCCAGTAGCATGGCCACTTCCAGTATCGCCATGCTGGGGTTGGCGCCTGCCACGGCATTTGCGGATGTGCGCCAGTACAAATTATTGCGCGCCACGGAAACGCGTAATACCTGCCCTTATTGTTCCGTAGGTTGCGGCCTTTTGATGTACAGCCTGGGCGATGGCGCGCTCAATGCCAAAGCGCGCATCTTTCACATTGAGGGTGATCCGGATCATCCGGTCAGCCGTGGTTCCTTATGCCCTAAAGGTTCAGGACTGGTCGATTTTATCCACAGCCCTAACCGGCTAACCCAGCCGCAATACCGCGCAGCAGGGAGCGATGCCTGGCAGACGATCTCGTGGGAAGACGCCTTCAAGCGGATTGCCCGACTGATGAAGGCGGACCGGGACGCCAACCTGGTCACCACCAATGCTGAGGGTGTAACCGTGAATCGCTGGGTTTCCACCGGTTTCCTGGCCGCGTCAGCATCCAGCAACGAATCCGGCATCCTGACCCAGAAAGTAACCCGTTCGCTGGGCATGCTGGCGGTGGATGCGCAAGCCCGGGTTTGCCATGCCCCCACCGTCAGCGCGTTGGCGGCGTCGTTTGGGCGGGGTGGCATGACCAATAGCTGGGTGGATATCAAGAATGCGGATGTCATTCTGGTGATGGGCGGCAACGCGGCTGAGGCTCATCCGGTTGGCTTCAAGTGGGCCATGCAGGCCCGTCACGAACGCAATGCAAAACTGGTGGTGATTGATCCGCGCCTGAACCGCACCGCCGCTGTGGCTGATCTCTATGCGCCCATCCGCACCGGTAGCGATATCGTATTCCTGGGTGGGGTGATTAACTGGCTGATCGCCAACGATAAAATCCATTGGGATTACGTGCGGGCCTACACCAATGCCAGCGCCATCGTCGGTGCACAGTACAGGTTTGATGAAGGGCTATTTGCGGGCTACAACCCGCAGACCCGCAAATATGATCGCGCGGCCTGGCAGTATCAGCGCGAAGAGGGCGGCATGATGGCGACCGACCCCTCGTTGCAGAATCCGCGCTGTGTATGGCAATTGCTGAAAACGCATTACGCACGCTACACGCCAGAGTGCGTTGAAGAATTATGTGGCACCCCGAAAGCGGCATTTCTCCAGGTGTGTGCCTTGCTGGGCAGCACCGCGCAGCCGGATCGTGTGGCAACCGTGTTGTATGCGCTTGGCTGGACCCAGCACACGACCGGCGTGCAGATTATTCGCACCATGGCGATGATCCAGCTGTTGCTGGGCAACATTGGCATGGCCGGCGGTGGCGTGAACGCCTTGCGGGGGCATTCCAATATTCAGGGTTTGTCAGACCTGGGGCTGCTTTCTACCAGCCTGCCCGGCTACATGACCCTGCCCACTGAAAAAGACGTTGACCTCAATACCTGGCTGCACAACAACACACCGGCTGCGCTGCAATCCGGTCAGATGAACTACTGGCAGAACACCCCGAAGTTTTTTGTGAGCCTGATGAAATGGTTCTGGGGCGATGCGGCCCGCGCAGATAACGAGTGGGGTTATCAGTGGCTGCCCAAATGGGATAAATCATACGATGTGCTGCAAAGCGTTGAGTTGATGCGCAGCGGGGCCATGAACGGCTATATCTGCCAGGGCTTTAACCCGCTTGCCGCGTTCCCCGATAAGACCAGAACCAGCGAGGCGCTGGCCAGATTGAAATATCTGGTCGTGATCGACCCGCTCGCCACCGAGACCTCTACCTTCTGGCAAAACCATGGTGAACACAATGATGTGAAACCGGCGGATATCCAGACCGAAGTGTTCCGGTTGCCATCCACCTGTTTTGCAGAGGAAGACGGCGCCATCGTCAACTCTGCCCGCTGGCTGCAGTGGCACTGGAAAGGCGCCGATGCGCCGGGTGAAGCACGTTCTGACCAGGAGATCATGGCCGGCCTGTTCCTGACGTTGCGCGAGTTGTATCGCCAGGAAGGCGGCAAACTGCCTGAGCCGCTGCTTAACCTGGCATGGCCGTATGCCAACCCGGAAAACCCGACCAGCGCCGAACTGGCACAGGAAATGAATGGCAAGGCGCTGGCCGACGTGCCAGACCCGGCTAATGCCGGGCAGTTCCTGGCGCACAAGGGCGAACAACTACCGGGTTTTGCGGCTTTACAGGCCGACGGCAGCACCAGCAGCGCCTGCTGGATTTTTGCCGGTAGCTGGACGCAAGCCGGTAACCAGATGGCACGACGTGACAACACCGACAGCGGTTGTGGCAATACCCCCGGCTGGGCGTGGGCCTGGCCTGCCAACCGGCGCATTCTCTATAACCGCGCTTCTGCCGATCCCCAGGGCAAACCCTGGGATATGCACCGCGCCCTTATCCACTGGAATGGTGAGAAATGGGTGGGTGCCGATGTGCCTGATTACAAGATAGACGCCGCACCGTCGGCCAGGATGGGCCCGTTTATCATGAATGCCGAGGGTGTAGGCCGTCTGTATGCCGTCGACAAACTGGTTGATGGCCCCTTCCCCGAGCATTACGAGCCGATGGAATCACCGCTGCCCAACAACCCGCTTCACCCCGCAGTGAGCCACAGCCCGACGGTGCGATTGTTTGCCGGGGACAAAGCGCGCTTGGGCACAGCCGAACATTTCCCGTATGTGGGGACCACTTACCGCTTGACCGAGCACTTTTTGTTCTGGACCAAGAACAGCCGCCTGAACGCCATTGCCCAGCCAGAACAGTTTGTGGAAATTGGCGAATCGCTGGCCCATGAAAAAGGGATTGCGCAGGGAGATATGGTCAAAGTGTCGTCACAGCGCGGGTTTATCCGGGCCAAAGCCGTAGTGACCAAACGGATCAGTGCGCTGCAAGTAGGCGGGCGCACGCTGCATCAGATCGGGATTCCGCTGCATTGGGGGTTTGAAGGGCAGACCCAGCCGGGCTTTCTGACCAACACACTGCCGCCGGCGGTAGGGGACAGCAATACGTTCACCCCTGAATACAAGAGTTTTCTCGTCAACGTGGAAAAGGCCTGATCATCATGGCATTGCAATCGCTCGATATCCGCCGCCGTTCCGCCAGCCCGACACCTGCGCCTCTCGTCCGCGAGAACGTGACCGAAGTGGCCAAGCTGATTGATGTGGCCTCCTGTACAGGCTGCAAAGCTTGCCAGGTCGCCTGTTCGGAATGGAATGACCTGCGGGCCGAGGTGGGTCATAACGTCGGGGTCTACGACAACCCGGCTGATCTGTCTGCCCAGGCCTGGACGGTCATCCGCTTTAACGAAACCACCGAAAACGGCAAGCTGGAATGGTTGATCCGCAAAGATGGCTGTATGCACTGCGCTGATCCGGGTTGTCTGAAAGCCTGCCCGTCACCTGGCGCCATTATCCAGTACAGCAACGGCATCGTGGATTTCCAGGAAGAAAACTGCATTGGTTGCGGCTACTGCATTGCCGGCTGCCCCTTCAACGTACCGCGTCTGAATCCGGTCGACAGCAAGGCCTACAAATGCACGCTGTGCTCTGACCGCGTTGCGGTAGGCCAGGAGCCCGCCTGTGCCAAAACCTGCCCGACCGGTGCAATCCATTTTGGCAGCAAGGATGAAATGCGTGATCTGGCCGCCAAACGGGTGGCGGGGCTGAAACAGCGCGGTTATGCCAACGCAGGTTTGTACGATCCGCAAGGTGTGGGGGGTACGCATGTGATGTATGTGTTGCATCACGCCGACCAGCCCCGGCTTTACAGCAACTTGCCGCATGAACCGCAGATAAGCCCGGTGGTGGCATTGTGGAAAGGGTTACTCAAACCTCTGTCCACGGTGGGTATTGCCGCTGCGGGCCTGTTTGGCTTTTTCCACTACATCACCGTGGGCCCCAACCGGGCTGAAGAGCACGAGGAGGCTGACGAATGAGCCGCTTGATTACCCGCTATAACGCTGCTGAACGGATCAACCACTGGGTGGTCGCTATCTGTTTCATCTTGCTGGCCATCTCCGGCCTGGCCCTGTTCTACCCGGCGTTTTTCTGGCTTACCGGTATTTTCGGGACACCACAACTGGCACGCATCTTGCACCCGTTTGTGGGGGTATTGATGGTGGCAGGCTTTGCCCGGCAATTCTTGCGGTACTGGCGTCACAACCTGGTGAATCATGAAGATATCCGCTGGATGCTGGCGGTGCGCCAGGCCCTGGTTGGCGATGAGGTGGGCGATACCGGCAAATACAACGGCGGCCAGAAAGGTATGTTCTGGGTCATGACGCTCTGTTTGCTGGTCATGCTGATGACTGGTGTCATCATGTGGCGCCCCTGGTTTGCCGGTTATTTCCCGATTCCGCTGGTGCGTGTGGCATTGCTTTGCCATGCCTGGGCCGCATTGATCCTGATTGCCAGCATCATCGTGCACATTTATGCCGCGTTCTGGGTCAAGGGAACCATCTCCGCCATGGTCGAGGGCAAGGTCAGCCCGGCCTGGGCCAGAAAACACCACCCGGCGTGGTATCGCGAAGTGAGCGAAAAGGCGGATCAATCATGAATGACCTGATCTTGCCCGCAACCCTGCCTTACGGCCGTCGGGCTACCCGCTTGAACACACTGGCGTCGGGCCATGAACTGGAAGGCTATCTGAACTTTTGCAGCGCACTATGTCGGGCCCAGCAAGTGCAGGCGGAGGTGTTTTTACCTGAAGCGCAGCAAAGTCTGATCTGGCAGAACGGCGCGCCTTGCCACGATCCGCAAGCGGTCTTGCAGGGGCGCTGGCCTGCCGTGCTGAAAGGGCTGCTGAAGCAGATGGTTGATCCAGTTACGCCCTGGCAAAGCACGGTAATGCGTCTGCAGCAAATGAGTGCTGCCCAGGTTCAGACTTGTGCGCAGCAAATTCTCACTCTGCAATGGCATGAGCTGGATCGTGGCGCCGCACCCTTCGTTGCTGCTGCATTGCAGGTTGATTTCCTGCTCAGGGCACAGGCCAGCACCGCACCAGCGTTGACGAATCACACGCAGGCGCATTGCCCGGTCTGCGGTTTTTTGCCAGTTGGCGCCATATTGCATGATCAGCGGCGCTACCTGCACTGCGCGTTGTGCGAAAGCGAATGGCACCACATCCGCGCCCAGTGTGTTGAATGTAATAGCGGGCGGGACATGGGGCTGTGGTCATTGCAGGAAGGCGCCAGGATGGTCGCGGAGACCTGCGGTGATTGCCATGGCTGGCTTAAACAACTGGATCAGGATGCGCAACACGACTTGATGGCCGACGACCTGGCCACGCTAGAGCTGGATGCCGCGTTGAGTGAGCAGGGTTTTGAACGCATTTCGCCCAATTTGCTGCTCTTTCCAGGGGCATTTTGATCGCACAGGCCTCTATACGACGCCTGCCGCTGAGCGTGTCATGAACGGCAGGGTGTCCGGGCGAATGCTGGCGCTAGACTTTCACGGTGCGGGATGACGACATCCAGATTAATCGTGCTTTTGGCGGGAATCGCTGGATTGACGCTGTACCGGCGGTTCCGGCAACAGAAACACCGTATTGCATCTGAACGGCGGGCTGCCATCCGGGCGGGGCAGGTGGCCGAGCTTAATCAGTCCTTCGATAATTTGCCGGGCGTATTCATGGCCGGGCTCGTCATGGTCACGCCAGATGACAATGTCGCGACCGATCAAAGGCGTGAGGTCAGCTTTATTTACTGACTTCGCACCATGCATGCATGTGGTCACGACATGCTCTGGGAACAGTCTCACCGCAGCGTCTGCAGATTTTTCGCCTTCTACCAACAAGACTGGGACCTCAGGTCTCTGAGTCAGTAGATGCAGGTTGTACAAAGGATGAGGCTGAGCGAAACCTTTTAACTGCCAAGAATGATGACCAGATGAATCTCGACGATAGGTGAGCGGCCGGATTGTTTTGCCCTGCTCAGCTAGATCAAAACGGAGCATATATCCAGTTTCGTTGCCTTCCCTATCATGATAGGTAAAGCGCCTACTCGGAGAACCAAGTTTCCCGAAATGAATCCACTTCGCCGCGTCGGCCAGTGCCTCCGACGGAGGGGTAATCTGAATCGATTCGGTTTGAGTCCGAGTAACTGAAGACGCTGCCTTACGACTGCGATTCTGGACAGTATCTCTGTTAAATCCATGGTGGTATGTCCCGATTCCTCCAGTGCCTAGGTGCTCCCTACCCGCAACCGGCATATGGGGTGCAGTGAACTAGGCGCGAATGAGGGTCGCAATCGCCCTTGGCTTGGAAGGCTCGTTTTCCAATGGACAAGCTGGTAAATTGCTGTCTTTGCGATTTAAACCGACTTTATGCCATCCGAACCCCTACCCCTAGGCGCCACTGTGACTGCTGAGCCTTGGGTTTCCGTAGACCAGATTGCCGAGCATCTCGGTGTCACACGCGATTCGATTTTAGCCGTAAATCCGGCTAGAGGCTGAACGTCTTTAAATTTCAGCGGCTCACCCAGATTGCGAACGGTCGAGGTCCCGGCTGCTTGTGCGGCGACAAGAGGTGTCATGGGAGTATTTTTTAGCTGTTAAGGACTATGAGCGAGGCTGCTTGTTTCCGTTTGCGGTGCCACATTAGCAACCGATGGCCGGTTTTGGCAACTATGGGGGGGACCTGCTGGAACGGATCGCACAAGTGTTGAAGCTCACCCCGGCGAATTCGGTGCTTTGCGGGAGAGTTTGTGATACTCGCATCACAAGGGGAAGGTCATCTGATGGTGCCCCGGGCCGGAATCGAACCGGCATGGCACGTGGCCGAGAGATTTTAAGTCTCTTGTGTCTACCTGTTTCACCACCGGGGCAGTTTACTTACTAAATTTCTAAAAAAGCTGTCGCTTCACTAGCGACATTTAAAACTGGTGGAAAATTTGCGGAAAAAATAAATTTCTATCTTTGCCGATTCTATCGTAGACGATTGAATTTAAAAGAAATAAATGAAGACTATTGCGTAAATGTCAAGAATTTTAAGTCCGCTGTGTTTACCAATTTCACCACCCGGGCAGGGCAGAGGGGCGCATTGTAGCAGGCTTGAGGGTAATCTCACAGCGCCCGTTCGCCTGATTTTGGCTAGCCGGGCGGACGTGGTTTTGTGGTTATACTCAGCCGGCGCGGGCGTTCAGGCTTGGCCTGGTTTGTGTCCGCGCTCTGTTCTTCCCCTTCCTCTTTGCCGGGCTGGTTTGTGATGGCGTCAATCAAGCTTTTGGGTGTGTCGGGCAGTTTGCGGCAACAGTCGTTCAATACTGCGTTGTTGCGGGCGCTGTCCCGGTTGTTACCCGATGAGGCGAGTCTGTCGATCTATGCCGGACTGGGTGATTTGCCGCTGTTCAGCCCGGACGTGGAGGCGCAGGGCACTCCAGAGCGTGTCGTGCGCTGGCAGGCGGCCTTGCAAGCGGTGGATGGCGTTGTGTTCTCGACACCCGAATATGCCCATGGCGTGCCGGGGGCGTTCAAGAATGCGCTCGATTGGGTGGTGGGTAGTGGCGAGTTGGTCCACAAACCCATTGTGTTGCTGGGCGCGTCTTCATCGGAAAGCGGAGCGGACAAGGCGGCTGGGCACGTGTACGGCACGCTGAAGGTGATGACGGGTGATCTGGTGGGCGATGGCCCGGTTTGCGTGGGTAGCGTGGGGCGCAAACTGGGTGCGGGGCCGCAGATTACTGATGCGCCGACGCGTGATGCGCTGCGGCTCAGGCTGGATATGCTGCTGGCGCGGATCAAGGTCGTGCGGGAGCACGGGCCAGGTGCGCCGGGGTAATCCGGCATGTGCGCATATTAAAAAACCGCCACATTGTGGCGGTTTTTTGTGTGAACAACAGAGATTCAGGCAGTCGGCTTTAGTACGGCAAAGCGATCCCGGCCATCGTCCAGTTTGCCGTTGAACATGTCGGTAGGGCGCACCCACAGGCCTTGTTCGTGCGGCCACAGGTGCTCATACACCGTCATGGATTCCAGTGTTTCTGAATGACGCGCCAGACCCACCACGCGGTACAGGCCGCCTTTGTAATGGCGGTGGGTGGCCAGTTGCAGGGCTTCGGTTTCGGTCATGGTCGGTTCCGGATCAAAGCTGGAATTGTTCCACCAGACCATGCAAAGCGCGAGCCCGATCGTTCAACTGACCAACCGTGCCAGAGGCGTGCTGCACCACGGCGTCGGTTTCGTTGGACAAGCGGTTGAGCTGTTCTGCGGCCTTGGCCATTTCGTTGGTGGCTACCGATTGTTCACGGGTCGCATCGGCAATTTCGCGGATGCTGGAAACCACGTTTTCCATGCGGCTGTGGATGCCGCCAATGCGATCCGCCACGGCGTGAGATTTATCCACCCCGGCGCTGACCGACTGGCGGGTGCTGGACATATCGCCCAGCGCGGCCTGGATCTGGTTATCGGTTTCGCCAATCAGGCCGCCGATTTCCACCGTGGCCTTGGCGGTGCGTTCTGCCAGCTTGCGCACTTCATCGGCTACCACGCTAAAGCCGCGCCCCGCTTCGCCCGCGCGGGCTGCTTCAATCGCGGCGTTCAGAGCCAGCAGGTTGGTCTGGTCGGCAATTTCCTTGATCACATCGACAATGTGGGTGATCTGGCCGGAGCGCACGCCCAAGGCTTCCAGCGTATCGGCCAGGGCATCCACCGAGCGGGAAATACCGTCGATCTCGTTAGACAGTTGCTGCACATCATGCGCCGATTGCAAAGACACCCCGCCGGTTTCGCTGGCAGTGGTTTCGCTTTGGCGGGCGCCATCGGCAATGTGGTTGATGCTGACGGTGATTTGTTCAATGGTCGCGGCTGTGGCGCTAGAGATATCGGCCTGACGTTGCGATTCATTGGAAAGGCGCTGGGTCACATCATGCAGATCACGCACTCCGCTGGTGAGGTGCACCGCGTTGTCGCGCACGTCCACAAACAAGGTCCGCAGCCGCGAGACAAAGCGGTTGAAGGCTTCGGCGGTCAGGCCGATTTCATCGCGGCGACCCACCGGAATAGTGCGGGTCAGGTCGGCATGGCCGGTGGCAATTTCGGCCAGTGCATCACGCAGGCGAATCAAGCCGGCCAGCATGCTGGTCAGTGCGGCCGCAGCCAGCATTACCGCCAGTACCCCAACCACAGCGCCAGAGACCAGCAAGGTGATCAACAAACCGTTGAGCGGTGCCAGCATGGCGGCTTTGTCGCTGACCGTGGCCAGTACCCAACTGGTGCCGGGTACGGCGGTGGCCGTCACATATTTGTCGGTGCCGCCAATGGAAATCTCCACCAGATCGTTCTGTTTCTCGGCGTTATCCAGGGCGTCAGGGGTCAGGCCGGGCATGATGTCAGACACGGCTTTGAGCGTGCTATCCGGGCTGGGGTGCGCCACGATCTTGCCATCGTGCGTGGCCAGGAACGCGTAACCATCACCGCGCAGTTCAATGCCGGTGACCACCTTGATGACATCTTCCAGCGCCACGTCGCCGCCGATCACGCCGGTCAGTGCGCCGGCTTGGGTAATCGGGGCGGCAAAGGTCACGCCCAGTTTGCCGGTAGAGGCAAATACATAGGGATCAGAAACAATGGGGCCATTGGCTTCGGCCGCTTTTTTGTACCAGGTGCGGCCAGTGGGGTCGTAGCCGGCGGGCGGGTGTTTGTCGGCCAGGTTGTAGATCATGCGCTTGTCAGCGTAACCGGCAAACAACTGGTCAAACTCGCCCGCTTGCTTGCCCACCAGCAAGAACGGCACGGGGTCTGTCACGCCGGGCACTTGCGCGGCGACTGCCGTCACCGCATTGCGGTGCTGGGTTACCCAGCGCGCCAGGGCAGCGCTGTTGCCGTGGACGGCGGTATGAATTTCGTTACGGGTGCCGGTGATGATTTCTGACTTCATGCGCAAATAAGCCACGCAAGAGAGCACAGCAATAACCACGGCCACCAGCAGGGCCACAAAGACAAGTAATCGGGATTTGAGTGACATAAGAACCAATGCTTTAAGGACGACGGGCAACCGGGCATTAAACCCGATTCGACGCCCATATGTTATTGGGATATTCCGTAAGGTTTGATGACAAATTAGCCCGCACATGATCTGAATGCGCAAGATTTGCTGTCATACCGACAAACGGCGGATATAGCCCAGACCCGGCGGCAAGACCTGGCCTGAAACCCGCCTTGCCGGATAGCGCATGGCTTCTAGAATGAATCGTCGCGCTTTATAACACTGACATGGGGAGAACAATGGAAAGCGCTCTGATCCGCCTGACTGAATCCGTCTCATCGGCCCGTAGCCTGGAAGAACTGGCCAGGCCCTTGCTGGAAATGCTGCACAACCTCACCGACTACGAGTCCACCTACGTCACTCGCATTGACATGCAAGCGGCGACACAACTGGTTGAATTTGCCATGAACGTGGGCGCACTCAATATCGGGGAGAACATGACCGTGCCCTGGTCGGACACCTTGTGCAAACGGTCTTTTGAAGAAGGCCGCCAGTATACAGACGACGTGCCAGGGCAATGGCCTGATTCGGTCGCCGCCAAAGCGCTGGGCATCAAAACCTATGTCAGCGCGCCCATTCGCAGCGGCAGTGGCGAACTGGTGGGTACCCTGTGCGCCGCCAGCAAGCGGCAGTTACCACTGTCAGACCGTGCCCGCAGTGCCATCAATCTGTTCTCCAAACTGATTGCCCAACATATGGAGCGGGAAAACTTGCTGGAACAACTTCAAAGCGCCAACCAACGCCTGGCGCTCTTTGCGCTGACCGATCCGCTGACCGGCATCCCCAACCGTCGTGCCATCAGCGATGAATTATCCCGCTTGCTGGCCGCTGCCCGTCGCGAACAAACCACGGTGCTGGTCGGGCTGGTTGATCTGGATGGGTTCAAAGGCATTAACGACGAACACGGCCACGAAGGGGGCGATTATTTGCTGCGTGAAGTCGCCATCCGCCTCAGTGGCGCGGCGCGCGGTACAGATATGGTCGGGCGGCTGGGGGGAGATGAGTTTGTAGTGGTGGGCCCCGGCCCCGCTAACCGGGGTGATGCCCACATTGCCACCATTGCCATGACCGAGCGTTTTTCCAGTGCCGCCAGTGGTGTGTTCGGCATTGGCGGCAGAACAGTGGATTACCCCGGCGCCAGCGTCGGCTTTGTCGCCGTGGATGGTTCCGTCTCGGTAGATCAGGCCTTGCGCCTGGCCGATGGCGAGATGTACGCCATCAAGCATCGGCGCAAGAATATGGCCAATGTGCGTTAGGCGTGCTGACGGGCCGGCCAGACCCACAAAAAAGCCACCTTCGGGTGGCTTTTTTGTGGGCGGCTTAAACCGCCGCCTGGCACACGCTTTCCATCCGCCAATGGCGTTCCAGCGTGCGGGTCTGGCCGGTTAGCGTGATCTCCGTGGAGAGGCGGATATCGCTGCTGGATGCGCCAATCTGGAGATCAAACTCACCGGGTTCCACAATGCGCTGGCCGGTGCTGCCGGTGAAGTTGAGCATATCTGCGGGAATGCGCACTTCTACCGTTTTGCGTTCACCGGCGGCCAGTTCAAACCGGCCAAAGGCTTTCAACTCTTTGACCGGGCGCACGGCGGAGGCCAGTTTGTCTCGCACGTAGATTTGCGGGATTTCAACACCAGCGCGTGGCCCCGTGTTGGTAATGTCAAAGGTGAGGACGATGTCGCCGGTGTTGATGTCAATCTGCCTGGCCGCCACGGCCAGGTTGTCGTAGGCAAACGTGGTGTAGCTCTGGCCAAAGCCAAACGGGTAGGCGCTGCCAAAGTGAAAGGCGATGGGTGTACCGGCGCTTTTCAGTTTGTGGTTGTAGTAATACGGCACGGCACCGACATTTTTCGGGACGGAGATCGTCATGCGGCCGCTGGGTTCGACCACGCCGGCCAGTACCTCGGCCAGCGCAATGCCGGCTTGCTCTCCGCCGGTAAACGCCATGACCATGGCTGCGACGCGTTGTTCCAGTCCTTGCAGGTTGTAGGGCCGGCCGCCGGTCAGCACCACGATCACGGGTTTGCCGGTATCGACGATGGCTTGCAGTAGTTGCTGCTGTACACCGGGCAGATTGAGCGAGTCGGCATCCGAGCCTTCTCCCACGGTGCCGGTCTGGAACAAGCCGGCCAGATCGCCCACGCAGACGATGGCGATGTCGGCCTGTTGTGCGGCGCTCACTGCGGCGCGGATGTGGCTGGTGTTCTGGCTGACGGGGGATTCATGCGCCAGTGCCGTGCTGTTGGCGACATCGCCCGGAAAGACTGGCGAGCCATATTTGCGCTCTTCCAGAATGGCGCAACCTTGGGCATAACTGACGTTCTGGGCACCAAAGAGCTGGCGCAAGCCGGCCAGCGGTGTGATGACGTTGGGCTCCGCCTGTGCTTGCTGGTCTTTGCTCAGGATCAGGTGTACGGGGAAGCTATAACCGCCCAGCAGGGCGAGGCTGTCGTCTGCCGTGGGGCCGATCACGGCAAGCTTGGGTTGCGCAGCCGGGTTTAATGGCAACGTGCCGTTGTTTTCCAGAATCACCACAGACTGGCGGGCGACTTCCCGCGCCAGACTCAGCGCGCGCGGCGTGCGCAGGCGGATGGCGTTTTCATCCACGTAAGGGTTCTCAAACAGGCCAAGGCGAAATTTCTCGGTCAGCACGCGGCTCACAATCTCATCAATGCGGGCCTCGGTGATCAGGCCGCGCTGGCGTGCCTGGGAGAGGCGGGTAGCGCAGTCGTCGCCGGGCAGTTCCACATCCAGCCCGGCGTTGAACGAGAGTGCCGCAGCCTCGGCCGGGTCAGCGGCGACGCCGTGATGCTGATACAGCAAACTCACGCCCACGTAATCGGCCACCACCAGGCCATCAAACCCCCACTGGTCTCGCAGCACCTCGGTGAGCAAATGGCGCGAGGCGTGGCAGGGCTCGTTGTCGATATCGTGATACGCCGGCATGACGGAGCCGGCGTTGGCCTGTTTGACGGCCATTTCAAACGGCAACAGGAAAATATCGTTGAGTTCACGCCAGCCCAGATGAACTGGCGCATGATTGCGCGCGCCCTCAGAGAAGGAGTGGCCAACGTAGTGTTTGAGTGTGGCCAGCAGATCACGTTTTTCGCCTTGCAAGCCACGCACGTAACGGGTGGCCATCACACCGACCAGATACGGGTCTTCGCCAAAGGTCTCTTCTGTGCGGCCCCAGCGTACATCGCGCGAGACATCCAGGACGGGCGCCAGACCTTGATGGCAGCCAATGCTGCGCGCTTCGTCCCCGATGGCGGCGGCCATTTGTTCGATCAGCACCGGGTTCCAGGTGGCGCCAAACGCTAGCGCAGAGGGGAACAGTGTTGCGCCGCTGGTCATCAGGCCGACCAGGCATTCCTCATGCGACATCACCGGAATACCCAGCCGCGTGTCTTGCATCATGGTTTTTTGCAGCGCGTTGAAGGCCCGCACGCCAGACAATGCATCGACCTTGTGGCTGCCCAACGGTCGGGTGATCTGCCCCAGGCCCAGTTGCAAACGCTTTTGCAGCGATGCCTGGTCGCTGGCCCCGGTAAAGCTGTCAGCGCGGACAGTATGTTTGCCGTCCTGGGCAAGAATGAGCCAGAAGGCGTGCATCTGGGCGATTTTTTCGTCCAGTGTCATGCGAGCCAGCAGGTCTGCGACGCGGGCGGCGACGGGTTGGGACGGGTCTTTATAAATGGCAGTCATGTTGTTTCCTGTGGCCGCTTGGGGGCCTGGTTTTGAGCCGATGGCTAAAGCCATATGGCGTGATTTCTCATATGCATCGTCATTCCCGCGCAGGCGGGAATCCAGTTCTAACCACTGCGCCGAAGGCGCTAACCATTGGTTTTCTGACCAGCATCACAGCTGGATTCCGGCGCAAGGGGGCCGCCGAGGACCGGAATGACGAAGTGGTGGTGTGCTTGGGGATGTGGTGCGCATCATCTGGCACTCCTCACCCCTCACGCACTACCCCTTCAACGCCCCGGCCATCATCCCTTTCACAATCTTCTCCTGCCCGAACGCATACGCCGCAATCAAGGGCAAGGCCGTCAGCGTGACCACGGCCATCATGCCGGGGATGTTGGAGGCAAACTGGCTTTGAAAATCCCACACGGCCAGCGGCAGGGTGCGGTGGTTGGGGGTGGAGGTCAGCACATAGGCAAAGATGAATTCATTCCACAAATTGATGCCGTTGTAGATGGCCACCGTGGAAAGCCCCGGCCCGCACAGGGGCAAAAAGATGCGGGCAAAAATGGCAATGGGGCCGCAGCCATCCAGTTGCGCGGCTTCTTCCAGTTCTCGCGGGATCTGTTTCATGAAACCGGTCAGGATGAAGATGGAGACCGGCAGGCTCATGGCGACATAGGGGCCAATCAGGGCGAACATGGTGTCGTACAAACCGGCGTTGCGCGTCATCAGGTACACCGGCACCAGCGTGACATGCAGCGGCACGATCATGCCGGCCACAATCAGCCCGAACAGCGGCTGGTTGAACCTGAAGCGCAAGCGGGCGAGGGCGTAGGCGGCCATGGCGCCAAACAGCAAAATCAGCGTAATCGACACGCCAATCACAAACAGGCTGTTGCGCAGGTAGATCAGAAAGTCCCCCTGCAATACGGCTTGGTAATTGATCAGGTCCAGGTGCGAGGGCAGCGCCCAGATGGCGGTGGCAAAACTGTCTTCCTGGGTTTTGAAACTGGTCATGACCATGAACAGGAAGGGCAGCAGCGTCACCCCCAGCCAGAACAGGCCCAGCGCGGGCACCACGATTCTGGAGGGGGTAAAACCACGGTGCGGCAAAACCGGAGTCGTGAGCATGTCAGACCTCTGGCTCAAAACGGCGGGTCAGACGCAGCGCCAGGCTGGCCACCAGCGTCACGACAATGAACATGGCCGAGGCAATGGTGCTGCCATAACCCAGCTGGAACGAGTCAAACACCGTGTGATACATATAGGTCGCCATCAGTTCGGATGAGTGCTCCGGCCCGCCGCCGGACATGACAAAGATCAGATCGAAATAGCGCAGCGAGCCAATGATCGCCAGCAGTGCCCCGGTACGCAGCGTGCCGTACAGATGCGGCAGTTTGATGTGCCAGAAGATGGTCCATTCGCTGGCGCCATCCAGCAGAGCCGCCTCTTGCAATTCGTCCGGAAATGACGCCAGCCCGGCCATGAACAGCACCATGTAAAACGGAATGTTCTGCCAGCACACCACCGCAATGATGGAGCCCAGCGCATAGTGCGTATCACCCAGCCAGTCATGCGCAAACGCATCCAGATGCAGTGCCTGCAGAATCAGGTTGATGGGCCCGAAGTTGGGGTCGTACAGGTTCTTGGCCAGCACGCCCAGCGCCACGCTGGACATGAGTAGCGGTAGAAAATAGACGATCTTGAGCACGCGCGAATAACCGCCGGCTTTATCGAGTAAGACCGCCAGAGCCAGAGCGATAGGTAACTGGATGACGACGGAAAACACCGCCAGCAGGCTGTTATTGCGCAGTGACAGCCAGAAGATGTGGTCCTGCAGCAGATACAGCCAGTTATCCAGCCCGACAAACTTGCCCTGTGTACCCAGGCCGTTCCAGTTCAGGAGCGATAGCTGAAAACTGGAGAGCAGCGGGTACAGCAAGAAGATCACCAGCATGAGGACGGCTGGGGCGAGGAAGAACGTGGGGACGAGCCAGGTCGGCCATGCCCGTGCCGGGCGGGCTAATGGTAAGACTTGAGCTTCGGTGTAGCTTGTCATTGGCGTTTCTCGGGTGGTGCGGTGGGCGTGCTTTTTGCAAATATGTTCGTCTGCAAAGATGATGAGTTGGCCTTTCCACTGACTCGTCATTCCGGCCTTGCGCCGGAATCCAGCTGCAATGTTGATCCGTGGGCTGCTGCAAAACCTTGAACTGCTGTTAGCGCCTGACGGCGCAGTGGTTACATACCGGGGGTGCCCGGAGCACGTCCCTTTCTTTGCCTCGCCAAAGAAAGGAACCAAAGAAAGGCGACCCCTGCGACAGCGCCCTGCGGGTTCCCTGCGCTTCTCGCAAGGCGCGGCTGGCTTCAGGGAACTCGCCCTGCGGGCTCAAACACCCTTACGCCGAAACCCCGCGCCTTGCTGCGATGCTCGGCGCTGCCGGAGGGGAGGCACGTCAAAAGCAACCCCAACCACAACCACAACCCCCAACTTCATCTGTTTATTCCGGCGCGCTGCATGGCTTTAACCACACAGCGCGCCGGCAACACGTCACTTCAACTCCGTCTTCGCCGCATTTTCCATTTGCTGCGCGGCCTCTTGCGGCGTCATGGACAGTCCAAACAGCGCTTGCAGCGTGTCCTTGTGCAATTCGCCCATCTTCGGCGGCAGTTCCTGGTCGTACCAAAGCTGAATGCTTGGTGCTTGTGTCACCAGCGCCTGAATCTGCTTGAGGTATGGGTCAGATACGGCCAGCCCTTTGAGCGGAATCAGTCGCTTGTCCGCCAGGCGGGCCTGGGCGGAGGCGTCGTCGGTCATGGCCTTGATCAGCTTGAAGGCGGCGTCCGGGTTCTTGCAGGCGGTCGAGATGCTCATGAAGTTGTCGCCCACGGTGCCGATCACGTCTTTCGGATCACCCTTGCCGCCAGTCACGGACGGGAAGGCAAAGAACCCCACCTTGCTGACAAAACCGGGGTTTTCGTTCTGGATGGTGGAAAGCTCCCAGCTCCCCATCAACTCCATCGCGGCCTTGCCGGAGTACATCAGCCGACGGGATGCGCCAATGTCGTAATCCAGCCCGTTGTAGCCAGGGGCAAAGGCGCCGGCTTTGACCAGTTCCTGAATGCGCTCGCCTGCCGCAATAAACGGTTGGGCGGTAAAGCTGCCGCCGGGTTTGCGCTCGACCGCATTGCGGAAGGTATCCGCGCCGCCAATGCGATCCACGAGGTACATGTAATACATGGAGCCAGGCCACTTGTTCTTGTTGGCCAGCGCAAACGGCGCAATGCCATTGGCTTTGAACACCTTCACCACATTCATCAACTCGTCCCAGGTCTGCGGCGGTTGCAGTTTGTATCTGGCAAAGAGTTCCTTGTTGTAAAACACCACGGCGGCGGTGGTGTTCTCGGACGGCACGCCATAGACCTTGTGATCAATGGTGGCGGAAGAAAACCCGGTGGGGATGAAACGATCCCGAAAGGCCGCGTCTTTGGTCAGATACGGAGTCAGGTCGACCACCTGGCCAGACTTCACGTACTCCCGCAGTGGCCCGCCACCCCAGGTGGCGAAGACACAAGGGGGCTGGCCTGCGCCAAAGGCAATCTTCAATTTGGTCTTATAGGCATCGTTCAGAATGTGGGATTGCTCCGCCTTGAAGCCGGGGTTGGCGGCTTCAAAACGCGCGCCGGCATCATTGAGCAGTTTGGCGGCGGCCGTATTGGTTTGCAGGTCCCATTCGGTGATGACCTGATCGGCTGCGCTGGCACTGGCGGTGATCGCCAGGGTGGCAATACAGAGCAGCGCGGACAGCGTACCGGTTCTGGCTTTGGACATTTTTTCCTCCGGTAAAGCGGTGGGTGGGCAGAGTCGCTTGAGGCGGAGGCAACGTTATGGTTTAACGTTATGTAGCGTCAATTCAAGAACTACGCCGTAACGTTGTGGTACGGATGAACGGCAGGTTATGAAAACCGGTTTGCTGCGTTCATGTTTCTATCAATATGTTGAACTTAAAGTATTTTATTTGGCATTCTGTAAATAGCATTGCGGCGCAGCACGCCATAGGGTGTGACGTGCTATTTGATATTTCTAACGTAGTTCATAACGTATAATCAGCGAAGTGCAAAAACACACCGAACAGAGCGTTTTATGAGCCGGAACGATGTCTCTTTGATTGCCATTGCCAATGCCGCCGGGGTATCCCAGATGACGGTCTCGCGGGCGCTATCCAACAAGCCGGGCGTGTCACGGGCACGCCGGGAAGAGATTTTGCGGATCGCCGCCGAGATGGGTTACGTGGTCAACCGCACGGAACAAAAGTCTTCCAGCCGGCGCAGTCACGTCATTGGTCTGGTCACCGCAGAACTGCACAACCCGTTTGTGAGTGAACTGGTGGCGGGCGTGGGCCGCGCTGCCCGTACCGCCGGTTATGAATTGCTGGTGTATTCACTGGTAGAGCCAGACCAGCCGCCGTTGCCGCGGGTGATCAAGCTGATGCAGCAGGTGATTGACGGCATCATTGCGCTGTTACCGTATGAGCACAGCTATCTGGAAGTGCTGGCCGATGCACGCGTGCCCATCATCACGGTCGATCAATATGGGCGCTTTGTGCGTTTTCCGTCCATTGCGGCGGATAGCTACGCGGGCGCATGCATGGCGGTGCGGCATTTACTGGGGCTGGGGCACAGACGCATCGCCTTTCTGACCGGTGATGAGCGCCTGGCATCGGCGCAGGACCGGCACCGCGCCTATCTGGATACGCTGACCCAGGCGGGGATCGCCATTGATCCGCAGTTGATTATTCCGGGCAATTATTCTTTGCCACGCGGACAGAGTGCGGTGAAAACACTGCTGACCTTGCCAGACCGCCCGACAGCCGTGTTTGCCGCCAACGACATGAGTGCGATCGGCGTGGTGGCAGGCCTGCGGGAGGCCGGTTTGCGGCTGCCGGATGAGATGTCGGTGATCGGTTTTGACGATATCCCCGGTGCAGCCCAATGTCATCCGGCGCTGACCACCATCCGCCAGCCTATCCAGCAAATGGGGCGCTCGGCCGTGAATACCCTGTTGGCGCTGATTGCGGGGCTGGAAGCGGCATCTCCCCAGATTGTGCTGCCGACTGAACTGGTGGTGCGGGCCTCGACCGGCGTGCCGATGTAGTTCGTAGGGTGGATTCGGAGCGCAGCGACAATCCACCTTGGTGATGGTGGATTGCTTCGCGAATCCACCCTACGTCACTTCATCCGGGCTACGCGGCGGTAGTGCGCAGGGTACTCAGGCGGGGTGTTTTTCTTCTCGGCGCAGTGTCAACACCTGGACGCCATTGCGGGTGACCGCCACCGTATGTTCAAACTGCGCAGATAACTGACCATCGCGTGTCACCACGGTCCAGCCGTCTTCTTCGGTACGCACGGAGCGCTTGCCCTGGTTGAGCATGGGTTCAATGGTAAACACCATGCCCTCGCGCAGCATCAGTCCGGTTTTGGGTTGGCCCCAATGCAATACTTGCGGGTCTTCGTGCATTTCCCGGCCGATGCCATGTCCGCAATATTCGCGCACCACCGCATACCCGTTCTGGCGGGCATGCCGCTCAATGGCATGGCCCACATCGCCCAGCGTTGCGCCTGGGCGCACGGTATTGATGCCTTTCCACATGGCTTCCCAGGTGACTTCGACAAGCCGCCGGGCCAACGGCGAGACTTCGCCCACCAGGTAGGTTTTGCTGGAGTCCGCGATATAGCCGTTCTTCTCCAGCGTGATATCAAAATTCACGATATCCCCACTCTGCAGCAATTCGGTCGTCGACGGCACACCATGACATACCACGTGATTGCGTGACGAATTGAGCGCATAGGCATAGCCGTACTGTCCCTTGCTGGCGGGGCGGGCCTTCAGTTCTTGTACGATGAATTGATCCACCAGGTCGTTCACCTGCATGGTCGACATCCCCAGCAACTCAAGGGTATCCAGATAGCTGAACACACTGGCCAGCAGCCGGCCAGATTCGGCCATCAGCGCAATTTCTTCCGGCCGTTTGGTCATGTCAAAGTCACTTTGAGCGCTTGCGTTCCGATCCCCGCCGCGCGCAACTCCTGCGCGACGATCTCGTTAAAGCTCTGTGTCGGGTTCATCTCGCACAGCATGCCAATCTTGATCCAGAACGCGGCCTGCGCGTTGATGGAGCGGCAGGAGACCGTGCTGGCTTTGCGCAGTTGATCGTGCAGTTCGTCTTCAATGTTCACGATGCCCATAGTGTTTCCTGTATATACGATTTATATATGAATCATATATTCAGTATATGGGGCGGAGCAAGCCTTGTTTTGTGGCGCAGAGCGGGCAACCCAAGAAAAAAGCCCGGCATGATGGCCGGGCTTTTACTTGCTTGTGCGTGGGTGCTTTACGCCAGATTGATGATCGCTGGCAATGCACTGCCGGCAATGTCCAGCGCCGTTCCCTGGGCGGTGTCACGCAGGGTCACCCCGGCAACCTGCCCACCCGCTTTCAGGTTGCGCAGTACCAGCCGTACCACATCCAGCTTGCCGGTCTGCTCAATCCGCAGTTGCTGACCGCTGCGCGCTACCGTCACGGCGCTGACGGCGTTGCCGGCCAGATCACGCAGCGTGGCGGTGGCGCTACTCTGGTCGTCCAGCGCAAACAAATGCAGTTCATGCTCGGCGGCGTAGTCATAATCCGGGCGCTGATCGTTGCGCCCCAAGGCGAGCAAGGTGTTGGGGCGTACGTACAGCGGCAGGCTCATAAAGCCGTGTTGCTCGCGCAGCCAGCGGCCGCCGGTAACTTCGGCGTTGGAGAGCAGATGGGTCCAGCGTCCCTGTGGCAGGTAGAAATCGACTGTACCAACGGCGTTGAATACCGGTGCCACCAACAAGGCATCGCCCAGCATGTACTGCCGGTCCAGGTAATCGCAGGCCGGGTCTTGCGGGAACTCCAGCATCATGGCGCGCAAAGTGGGCAGGCCCTGGGTGGCCTGTACGGAGGCGTCATACAGATACGGCATCAGACGGGATTTGAGTTCGGTAAAGGCGCGCACCACGTCAACGGCTTCGTCATCAAACAGCCAGGGGACCCGGTAAGACTTGCTACCATGTAGACGGCTGTGGCTGGATAACAAGCCAAACACGGACCAACGCTTGTACACGTCGGCCGGGGCGGTGTTCTCGAACCCGCTGATATCGTGGCTCCAGAAGCCAAAGCCGGACAACCCCAGCGACAGGCCGCCGCGCAGGGTTTCGGCCATGGATTCATACGTCGCGCTGCAATCGCCACCCCAATGCACCGGCAACTGTTGGCTACCTGCGGTGCCAGAGCGCGCAAATACCACGGCATCCCCGACGCCCCGTTTTTCTACCAGCACATCAAACACCACCTTGTTGTACAGGTAGCTGTAGTAGTTGTGCATCTTCTGCGGATCAGACCCATCGTGGTAGACCACGTCGGTGGGGATGCGCTCGCCAAAGTCGGTCTTGAAGCAGTCCACGCCCATATCCAGCAGGCGGCGCAGGTGGCCGGCGTACCACTCGCACGCGGCCGGGTTGGTGAAGTCGACAATGCCCTGGCCGGGTTGCCAGCGATTCCATTGCCAGACATCGCCATTGGGTTTGGTGAGCAGATAGCCTTTGGCCATGCCTTCGGCAAACAGCGGTGACGGTTGCGCGATATACGGATTGATCCACACGCAAATCTTCAGCCCGCGTGCTTTCAGGCGTTTGAGCATGCCTTGCGGATCGGGGAAAGTCTCTTTGTTCCAGGTGAAGTCACACCAATGAAAAGCCTTCATCCAGAAGCAGTCAAAGTGGAACACATGCAGCGGAATCTTGCGTTCGGCCATGCCATCGATGAAGTGGTTGACCGTACCTTCGTCGTAATCCGTGGTGAATGAGGTGGTCAGCCACAGGCCAAACGACCAGGCCGGCGGCAGGGCGGGGCGGCCGGTCAGCGCGGTGTAGCGATCCAGCACTTGTTTGGGGGTGGGACCGTCGATGACAAAGTATTCCAGCGCCTCACCGGCCACGCTGAATTGCACCTTGGCAACTTTCTCGCTGGCCACTTCAAAGCTGACGTTTTCCGGGTGATTCACAAACACGCCGTAGCCACGATTGGTGAGGTAGAACGGGACGTTTTTGTAGGCTTGTTCGGTGCTGGTGCCGCCGTCGCGGTTCCAGGTGTCGACCACCTGGCCGTTCTTCACAAATGCCGTGAAACGCTCGCCCAGACCGTAGACGTTCTCGCCCACGGAGAGATCCAGCCGCTCGAACATATAGGGCGCGCCGCCCTCATTGGTGTCGATCACCTGGCCGCTGGCGCGGAACCCGCTGCCGGTGATGCGCTGGCCGTCGCGTAAAAAGTCAATGGCCCAGTCGCCGGTTTTGGCAACGCGCACGGTCAAGTTGCCGCTAGTGAGCGTGGCAACTTCGGGCGTATTGGTGATGCTGACCAGGTGCGGTTCGCGCTTGATTTCAAAGTGCGGGCCTTTGCTGGCGGTGCCCTGGAAGTGCTCCATCTTGATGCCGATGATGCCTGGCAGCGGCGAATGCACGCGCAGGGTGATCAGGCCGGTATCGAGCTGATACGCGCGGGAGGTGACGTCACGCGGGGCGGCGTAGATCAGCAGTTCATTGCCGATGATGTCTACGCTGTGGACTTGCACGGTGTGCATCAGATTGAGGCCATCACGGATGAGCCAGTTGCCGTCGCTGATTTTCATGGTGTGGTTCCGGTTCTATGTTCGGTTGACCGGAAACGTTTCCGGTCGTGCTTGTATTGGGTCTGTTGGTTGAATGCTTTTAAATCGGGTTAGCGCCTGCGACAGCGCCCATTTCGTGGGTTCCCTGCGCTTCTCGCATCACGTGGGCGGCTGCGGAACTCGCCCTTTGGGCTCAGACAGTCCTCGCCGAATTCCTCACGTGCTGCTGCGATGCTCGGCGCTGCCGAAGGGGAGGTACATCAAAAGCAACCCCAACACCGCAAACCGTCCGCTCGCAAGAATGGCTTACCTCACGCACCACCTCGTCATTCCGGCCTTGAGCCGGAATCCAGCCGGCCGCCGCAGGTGGCCTTGCCCGTGCCCCTCTACCTCAAATCGCTTTCTCAGTCTCTCTGTCAAACAAATGCAGATTGGCCGTATCAATAAACAGATTCACCTTGTCCCCTGTCACCACGGCTGCTTTGCCGCCGTGCGTAATCAGCATGGGCGTGTCCTTGCCGCCCTCGGGCTGGACTTCAATAAACGTCATTGACCCCGTGCTTTCCACGTTGTCGACACGGCAGCGCAGAATCTGACCGTTGCCTTCCAGTTGCAGGTGTTCTGGCCGCATGCCCAGCCACACGTTTTGGCCTACCGGCAATTCACGGCCGAGGTCCAGGACGTGGTTTGCGCCAAACAGCACGCTGTGGCCATCCGCGCCAATACGGCCCTCGATGAAATTCATGGCGGGCGAGCCAATAAACCCCGCCACAAATTTGTTGGCGGGCTGGTCGTACAGGTTGATCGGCTTGCCTTGTTGTTCGACCTGGCCGGCCCGCAGTACCACTACGTGATCGGCCATGGTCATGGCTTCCACCTGGTCGTGCGTGACATAAACCGACGTTGCACCCAGGCGGTTATGCAGCTTGCGGATTTCCGAACGCATGTGCACACGCAGGGCGGCGTCCAGGTTAGAGAGCGGTTCGTCAAACAAAAACACCTTGGGGTTGCGCACAATGGCCCGGCCCATGGCGACCCGCTGGCGCTGGCCGCCGGAGAGCTGGCGTGGCATGCGTTCCAGTAAATGCGTCAGGCCCAGCGTTTGCGCCACGCTGTTGATACTGTCCTTGATGACTTGCGGTGCGCTGCGTTTCAGGCGCAATGAATACGACATGTTCTTTTCGATATTCATATGCGGATAGAGCGCATAACTCTGGAACACCATGGCGACGTCGCGCTTGCGCGGTGGCGTTTTGTTGACCACGTTGCCGTCAATTTTCAGCGTGCCACCGGTGATCTGTTCCAGCCCGGCAATGGTGCGCAAGAGGGTGGATTTACCACAGCCAGACGGCCCGATCAATGCCACAAACTGGCCCTCCGGCACGGCGATATTGATGTCCTTGAGGATTTCCACCGGCCCGTAGGCTTTGTACAAATGTTCAATTTCAATGCGATTCATGATCTTTGATTCCGTGCACGATGCGGGCAGAGAAAATGTGTGTGGGCTTCATTTGAGCGCGCCAGCAGTCAGGCCAGCCACAATGCGCCGTTGCAACAACATGAAGGCAATCAGAATGGGCGTCACGAACACGGCGGAGTACGTCATGATCCCGATCCAGTCGATTTTGGTTGCGCCAATAAAGGCAGACAGCCCCACCGTAGCGGTCTGGTACTGGTCGTCCAGAATCAGCGAGCGGGCGTAGACGTATTCACCAAACGATTGCAGGAAGACCAGGATGGCCGTCACCAGAATGCCGTTGACCGCCAGTGGCAGCACCACGCCAAAGAACGCACGGGCAGGGGAGGCGCCATCGACCAGCGCGGCATCACGCAACTCCCGCGGAATCTGCACAAAGCTGGCGCGGCATAGCACGATGTAAAACGGCAGCGTTTTGGTGATCTGCGCAATGACTACCGCCAGACGTGGCGTTTCCAGCAGCCCCAGCCCTTTGAAGGCAGTGAAGATGGGCGTCACCATCAGGCTGGATGGCAACGCTTGCAACACCAGCACGGCAAAGATGGCAAAGGCGGTCCAGCGGTTTTGCACGCTCGCCAGCGCATAAGCCGCGCCGGTGCCGACAAACACAGTCACGGCTGTGGTGCCGCAGGCAATGATGAAGGAGTTCCACAGGAACTTGCCCATGCCGCGCTCGGTAAACACCTGCCAGATGTGCGATTCGCCATGCTGCGGCCAGAAGGTGGGCGGGTACTGGAACATCTCTGCCGCACTTTTGAACACGGTGATGTACATCCAGTACAGCGGGAACAAATAGACCGCCGTGACGATCAGCGCGATCACAAACAGAACGTAGCGCTTCATCACACCATCCTCTCGCTGCGGGTCGAACGCACATAAAACACGGCAATAATCAGCACCAGTACCAGCATGAGCGTGGCGACAGCAGAACCGGCCGATACTTCAAAGGTCTGGAACGACAACTGCCACGACCAGTACTGCGCCACTTGCGAGGAGTTGGCCGGGCCGCCCTGGGTGAGCGCGGCAATCAGGTCAAACTGTTGCATGGTCATGATGGCGCCCAATGAAATGACGGCACCCAGCGTGGCTTTCATCATGGGCAGGGTAATGCCGAAGAAACGCTGGAACGCATTGGCGCCATCCAGTTCAGCCGCCTCGTACAAATCTCCCGGAATAGCCGCCAGCCCCACCGATAGCAGCAGCATGTTGAACGGCACACCCAGCCAGACGTTGGCAATGATCACGGCGTAGAGCGAATAGCCCGGATCAGACAACCAGAAAATGCGCTCGTGCATCAGACCGGAAGTCATCAACAGGTGGTTGAGCACGCCAAAATCCCCGGCGAACAACAGTTTCCAGATCACGCCAACCACAAGGCCGGGCATGATCCAGCCCGCCAGAAACAGCCCGCGCATAAAGCTGGCCAGCGGGAAGTCCTGGGCAAACAGCACTGCCAGCAGAAAACCGATGATCACCTGGAAGGTGAGCGACAAGCCGACAAACAACAGCGTATTGATCAAGACCTGATGGACTTCAGGCCGGCTGAAAATGTCGCGGTAATTGGCAAGGCCCGCAAACGGGCGCAAGAGCGTGGCCGGTTCCATCAGGTCCACTTGCTGGAATGACAACATGATGTTGTACAGCAGCGGCAGACCGGCAAAGACCAGCAGATACGCCAGCGCAAACACCGCCAGCGCGATTTCGAAACCACTTCTTTGCTCAAAGTGGCTCAGGAATTTTTTCATGGGTTGCCCCGAATTACGGCGCTACTGGTTGGGTAGCAAGGCAGACAGCTGCCAGAAAAAAACGGTCGGGCGTGGACGACACCCGACCGTAAGAGGAGTTACTTCTTGATCGATTGCACAGTCTGGTAAGCCGTGTTCATGGCTTGATCCGGTTTGGACTGGTGCGTCAGAACCGATTGCACGGCGGTAGAGATTGCCTTGGAGACTTTCGGCCATTCCGGGTTCGGGCCACGTGGACGGGCATACTGCATTTGCTCGTTGAACGTCTTGTAGGCATCCGGCCACTTCGGGTTGGCGGTGACGGTGTCTTTGGACGGCGGCAGCATGCCGAACTCGTTCCAGTTGCGGTTCCGCTGGGAGTACATGTACTCCAGGAACTCGAACGCGGTTTGCGGGTTCTTGGCGGTACGCAAGATGGCGTGGCTTTGTTCACCCAGCGCAGAAGCCCGCACGCCACCGGCTTTTTCGGTCGGCAACAGGGCCACACGCCACTTGAACTTCGCCCCTTTTTCCACTGCCGGCAATTCCCACGGGCCGTTGATGTCCATGGCGGCATTGCCGTTGATGAAGGTCGCTGCGGCCTCAGACTGGCGATGGCTCAGGGTATCGGGCGAGGCCAGTTTGTCATCCAGCAGTTTTTGCCAGAACGCGGCAGCACGGGCCGCACCGGGGTTGTTCAGCTTGTCCCAGTCCGCGCCTGTAGCCTGAATGAACGGCAGAAACTGGAACACACCTTCTTCATCGCCCACGGCAGAGAACGCCAGGCCGTATACGTTCTTGCCCGGATTGGTCAGCTTTTTGGCGTAGCTGTACAACTCATCCCAGGTTTGCGGCGGCTTGTTCGGGTCCAGCCCGGCGGCCTTGAACTGGTCTTCGTTGTAATACAGCGCCAGGGTATTGGCGCCACGTGGAATGGCGTAGATCTTGCCGTTCCACGAGGCATTTTTCAGCGGGCCGGGGAAAATCTGTTTGGCGTCGATAACTTTGGACTTGCCCAGATACGGCGTCAGATCCAGCAGCGCGTTGCGTGCGGCAAACATGGCCGTGTTGGGGTTGTCGATAGGAATCACGTCCGGGCCATTGCCCGACATGACCGCACGCATGGCCTCATCATTGAGCGCAGAAAAACCCACTTTGCGCACGGTCAGTTGTACGTCCGGGTGCAGTTTGACAAACTCGCGCGCCATTTTTTCGGTGTAGTTGTCCGGCTCGTCCACGGCCCAGACCGACAGCGCGGCGGCGAGGCTAGCGTAAGACGTCAGGGAGAATGTCAGCCCCAGCGCCAGGCAGGTGGCGCGGATATTCTTCTTCATAACTCCTCCAGAGTGTGCAAAGTCGTTGCCGCTAATATATTAGCTGGCATTGGTGACGCTGCGGGCGTCACTCTCACGGGATCGCTTACGTTACGGGCGGGTCTGGGGTGGCAGCCCTGAGACCGCGTACAGAGAGTCCGAATGCGCTTGCGAGGCAAATGTAGCGTTTTCTGAAGCGTTACGGAAACGTTTCCGGAAAACGTGGAAGGATTTTTGATCTGCGGGTGGAGGGTGTCAAGTCGGGTGGTGAAAAAAGGAATCGGGGTTGTTTAAAAACAGTAAGGGGGAGTACTGATGGGGATGTTGAAAACCCAGCGGGGGTGGGGGAGGAAGGGTCTTTGTTGGCTAGTGCTACTGCGTAGCCCGGATGGAGGCCGGAAGGCCGGGAATCCGTGGTGGCTGGCTTTGTTCATATTGATGTGGGGTTCGTAGGTTGGATTTGGAGTGGTAGCGACAATCCACCATTGCGAAGTGTGTTAGCGCCTGCCGGCGCGGGTGGTTTTGATACCGGCGATGGCCGGAGCACGTTACTTTCTTTGGGGCCGCCGAGGTGCAAGAATGGTTCACCTCGCCCACCACATCGTCATTCCCGCGAAGGCGGGAATCCAGTCCGCAGCCCAACGGGCTGCATGCGGTGGCTTACCGCGACCGTCCTGAATTGCCCTGGGCTGCAGGCGTGCGTCGCAGCTGGATTCCGGCTCAAGGCCGGAATGACGAGTCAGAGGAATGCGTGTTGAATTGGCCGTTGCCGTTGCCGTTGCCGTTGCCGTTGCCGTTGCCGTTGCCGTTGCCGTTGCCGTTGCCGTTGCCGTTGGGGTTGAAGTTGTTTTTGACTTTCCTCCCCCATTAGAGCCCAGCGCCGAAGGAGCGGAGGGAGACCCCAGGCTCCCGACCGACTGAGGGCAGCCCGGAGGGCCGCCACCCCGCTGCAACTGCCATCCGGTACGCCAGTGTCTTTGTGGGGGTACCCACCAAGGGGCAGGCTGGGGTCGCCTTTCTTTGCCTACTTTCTTTGGGGCCGCCGAGGTGGCGACGCAAAGAAAGTAGGGTGCTCCCGCCACCGCGGGTATCAAATGCTTTTAAAAGACCCGCGCCGTCAGGCGCTAACAAGAGGGGGTTGCCGCACCACTAAATCAACCCCCTTCACTCTCCCTAACCCGCAACTGCAACGGCCACACCTGCCGCTGCGGCTCCCGCGCGTGCCGCTCCGCAAACTCCGGCCACTGCGCCAGCAGCGCGCTCGCCATATGGCGCCCCAATTCATACGAATCCACCGTATACCCGGACAAACGCGGAGAGAGATATTCCGGTACGTCGCCCGCCAGCACCCCGCCGCAAATCGCCAGGTCTTTGCCGGGCGTACGTCCCAGTTCATGCAGTTTGCGGTAGGCGCCAATCGCCATGCTGTCGCTCTGGAACATGATGGCGGTCGGGGGCTCCGGCAGGGCGAGCAAGGCTTCGGTGATCAGATAACCGCCGCGCTCGGAAAGCTCATTGACCTGCACGCATGCCTCATCCACAGCCAGCCCTTGTGCCGCCATATTTTTGCGCCAGGCATTGAGGTAAATATGCGCCTGCATGGCGTCGTTACCCGGCGTGCCAATGGCAATGCGTTGATGCCCCAAAGCGGCAAGCCGGCTCACGGTCGCGGCGGCGGCGGATTCAAAATCCAGATCAATCCAGGTGTGCTCACCGCCCGATTCACTGCGGCCAAACGCCACAAACGGAAAACGCCGGTCGGCCACATAGTCCAGGCGTTCATCCAGACGGCGGGTGCCAGCCAGGATCACCCCATCCACATGCCGGCGTTCTACCACGCGGCGCAGGCGGGCAAATTCTTCTTCGTAAGACTTGCTGCCATACATCACCAGGTCCATGCCGTGTTCGGCCAGCACAGACTGCAAACCGTCTGCCAGGCGCATGAACAAGGCCAGGGTGTAGTTTTCTTCTTCCAGCCGCGCCGGCAGCATCAACCCGACGGTGTTCATGCGCCCTTTACGCAAGCTTTCTGCCGCGCGGTTGGGCGCATAACCATGACGCAAAGCCGCCTCGCGCACGCGCTGGCGGGTTTCGTCACTGACTTCGTCACTGTCGTTCAGGGCTCGCGAAACGGTAGAGACCGACAACTTCAATTCGCTGGCGAGTTTGCGGATGCCCATGCGGTAAACCTTGCTGCTAAAAGGGGACGGTTGGAGAGAAAACGTTCGCAGCGTAGCGCGGGTAGGTCTGGTGATACAAGCGAGGTGTCGTGCCAGGAAGACGCTGGCTATGCAGGAAGTGGGGGCAATGCCCACGAATAAACTCGCACGCAGACGATTTGGGTGTGGGTGTGGGTGTGGGTGTGGGTGTTGATGTGGGTGTTGCCGTTGGTGTTGCCGTTGGTGTTGAAGTTGCTTTTGACTTTCTCCCCCCGTTAAAGCCAGGCGCCGATGGAGTGGAGGGAGACTCAAGGCTCCCGACCGACTGAGGGCAGCCCAGAGGGCCGCCACCCCGCTGCAACTGCCATCCGGTACGCCAGTGTCTTTGTGGGGGTACCCACCAAGGGGCAGGCTGGAGTCGCCTTTCTTTGGTTACTTTCTTTGGGGCCGCCGAGGTGGCGAAGCAAAGAAAGTAACGTGCTCCGGCCACCGCCGGTATCAAAAACACCGCGCCGTCAGGCGCTAACACGCTAACACGCAAACACGCAAACACCGCAAACGGTGGATTGTCGCTACCGCTCCGAATCCACCCTACGTCCCCGCAACCAACCAAGACGTGCGGGGCCAGCTACCCCGGATTCCCGCTATCGCTCCATCCGGGCTACACAGTGGCGCCTGCCAACAGCAAAACTTCGATAAGACTCAGCCGCCGGCAAACAGGCCCTGCAAAAAACCTACCGTGCCGGCCCGGTCGAATCCCGCGCCACCAGTTGCGGGCGAGATGTCACCAGCATGGGCCGCGCGCCATCTGCGGGTTGGCCTTTGATCAGGCTCAGTAACAGATTCACCGCCATCTCCGCCGCTTCTGCCGTCGGCACGGCCACGGTAGACAGGCTAGGGCGGATCTGGTGGGCCAGGTTGATGTCGGTAATGCCGATCACGGACAGATCCGCTGGCACGCGCAAGCCCAGATCGGCCGCGCTTTGCAGCACGCCAATGGCGGGCAAGTCGTTGGAGACAAAAATGGCAGTGGTCTGCGGATTGGCGGTCAGCAACTGGTGTGCGGCTTCATGGCCGGCCTCGATGGTGTCGTGGCCAAACACGGTATGGTCGGCCAGATCATCAATCCCGGCGCGGGCCATGGCGTCGGCAAAGCCCCGGTAACGCCAGATATGGTTGCCGTTGCGTTCACTGCCGACCACGGCCGCGACGCGCCGATGGCCCAAGGCCAGCAGATGTTCTGCCGCAATTTCACCTGCGCGGTAAAAATCGACGGCAATGGAGGGCAGGGCGGGCGGTTGTTCCGGGCGTTCCCACATGCACAACACCACCGGCGTGCCGCGGCGCTCGGCGGCCAGCAGCACCTCTTGTTCTACAAAGTCTGCGTTCATGACCAGCACACCATGCGCCAAAGAGCCGCCCACCTGATCCAGATAGGCTTTTTCCAGCTCCGGGTCGTCGTTGGTATTACAGACGATCAAAAAGTAGCCCTGTTTGCGCGCGGCTTGTTCGGCGGCAAGGGTGAACTCGGGATAGAACGGGTTGGCGATGGAAGACACCACGAGCGCCAGCGTCAGCGGGCGGCCTTCAACCAGCGCGCGCGCGTGCAGGTTGGGCCGGTAACCCAGTTCTTCGGCCAGGGCCAGTACGCGCTTTTTGGTGTCTTCCCCCACCTTGCCACGGCCGCGCAGGACGTTGGAAACGGTGGCCGGTGTAACCCCGGCAAGCTGGGCAATCTGGGCGAGTGTGGCCATGCAATGTAGTCCGGGCGTAAACGGATGGATTAAACGATTAATTTCATCTGACCAGATTACAGATCAAGCGTCAATCAAGCCGGCTTAACCTGGCAAGGCTGGCAAAAATGCGCAGTTTGCGACAAATCTGATGGCTCTTTTGTAACAAATCGGGCTGCTAAACCGCATTCAACCGTGGTTGTACGGGTAAACCCTTATTGTCGATCAAGCGCTGACAAGAGAAATTCGTAGCAGGTAAAACGTTTAACTACAAATTAATCCCCCTGAAATGGCGCTCAAAGGCGCAATTTTCGGCGTACAAGGCCATTAGCGGACCCCACGGTATGCATTTTTCTGAAACAGAAGTCAAGCAACTACATGCGCAAGACATTGCGGCCAGTACAGACGTGCATGTCAGTGTGCCGCTGGCCAGCACCGCGCCGGAAACCGGTTTTCTGCTGCAAGACTGGCAAACCGGCCCGCGCGGCACCATCGGGATCAACAGCCGCTTTCTGACCCGTGATGGCCTGCCGTGGATGCCGATCATGGGCGAGTTCCATTACTCGCGTTTCCCGCAGAACGAATGGGCGTCGTCGCTGGCCAAGATGAAGGCCGGCGGTATCCAGATCGTCGCCAGCTATGTGTTCTGGAACCATCACGAAGACATCCAGGGCGAGTTTGACTGGCAAGGCAACAAGAGCCTGCGTGCCTTTGTGCAGGCGGTGGCCGATGCCGGCCTGTTGTTCTGCTTGCGTGTTGGCCCATGGGTGCACGGCGAAGCGCGTTATGGCGGTTTCCCGGACTGGCTGATGGACAGCGTGCCGGCCAGCGCCCGCCGCAGCAATGCACCGGCTTATATGAAGCACGTCAGCCGCCTGTATGCCGAGATCGGTGATCAGGTGCGTGGCCTGATGTGGAGCGACGGCGGCCCGATTGTCGCCGTACAACTGGAAAACGAATACGACCGCGTCGGCCCGGAATGCGGTGCTGAACACATTATTGAACTCAAGCGCCTGGCCATTGCATCTGGCCTGATGGTGCCGCTGTATACCGTCACCGGCTGGCCGACGCTGGATATCCCGGCGCAAGAAGTGGTGCCGGTATCGGGCGCGTATGCCGATGGTTTCTGGCAAGGCTCCACCGACCCGTTGCCGCCCTCTGGCGTATTTGTGTTTGATACCGAACGCACTATTGGCGAGATGGGCAATGTGGGCGGCACGCCCGCAGAAGGGCTGATTGATCCGCAGCATTACCCGTTCTTTCTGGCGGAAGCCGGCGGCGGCATGCATCAGTCTTACCATCGTCGCCCGGTAATCAGTACCGAAGACGTCTATGCCACCGCGCTGACGCAGATTGGCTCGGGTGCCAATCTCTACGGTTATTACATGTATCACGGCGGCACCAATCCAGTCGGCAGCCGGGGTTACCTGAACGAGACGGTCGATACCGGTTACCCCAACGATGTGCCGCAACTGGGCTATGACTTTCATGCCCCGCTGGGCCAGTACGGGCAGATCCGGCCGTCCTGGGGCAAGCTGGCGTTGCTGCATCACTTTGTGGCCGCTTATGGCCCGCAACTGGCGACCTTGCCGGCCGTGCTGCCGCAAGGTGCCTCGCGTGACGCGCATGATCGCAGCCTGCGGGTGTGTGTCCGGGCCGACGCCGAAGGTGGTTTTGTCTTTATCAATAACCACGTGCGTCACCACCCCCGCCCGACCTTTGAAAACACCCGCATTCACGTCCAGATCGGCGCGGATACCGTGGTTTTCCCGCCGGTGACCTTTGCCGATGGCATAGCCACCATCTGGCCGGTACAGCAACGCTTGGGGGCCGCGCGCCTGCGCTATGCCACGGTGCAACCGCTGACCCGCCTGCCGCAAGAAGCGGTGCCCTGCCACGTGTACGTGGTCATGGATGGCGTGCCGCCAGAACTGGCGTTTGAAGCCGCCAGTGTGCAGCGCATTGATGCGCCCGCCGCCTGGTTGCATCAGGACGGCAAGCTGCTGCGTGTCTTGCCGCAAGTGGGCGATGAGCCGGTCGATATGCTGGTGACAGATGCCCAGGGCCGCCCGCATCGCATCATCTTGTTGAATGAAACCCGGGGTCGTGGCTGTACGCCGACCCAGTTACGTGGCCGCACGCGCCTGGTGCTCAGTGAAGCCGGGAGCTGGACTGTGGGTGACACCGTGCATGTTGCTGCCGTGGCCGGGTCGATGACGTCGATTGACGTGTTCCCGGTGGATGGCATTTATGTGGCAGACCGTGGCTTTGCCCGCTTTAGTTGCCTGCAACCGGGCGAGTCCAGCCTGCCGGTGACCCCGCGCTTGCTGCGCCCCGCCACGCCACAACCACTGCGTTTTGGTCCGCATATCAGTTGGCGCCCAGGCCCGATGCCGCAAGCGCCGGATGACGCCATCTTTGCCCAACACGCCGCACACTGGACACTGACCTTGCCGCAGGCCGCAGAAGCTACCGCCGTTTGCCGCTGGTTGCTGCGCATCAACTACGCCGGTGATGCCGCGCGCTTGTACGCCAATGACGTGTTGATCGACGACCAGTTCTTTGATGGCACGGTCTGGGAGATTGCACTGGATCGCCAGGTGGCAGACGGCCAATGGCCGTCGCTCCGGCTGGAAGTTTTGCCCGTCCACAAAGACGCGCCCATGTTCCTGGAAGACGCAGCCCGCACGGTGCTTGCCCAGGCCGGTGCGCCAGCGGCCTTGATCTCGGCAGAGCTGGTGCCGGTGTACGACCTGACCTTTGACCTCGGCAGTGTTGCCGTTTGATTTGGAATGACGGACCAGACCGGGCTGGCACTGACGCCCCCGGTTTTGTTCAGCGCTCCCGAACCTGATTCAAGAAGGAGGCCATGTGGCCAGCGTTTCACTGCAGAACGTTTGCAAGGTTTTTGATAACAACCCGCCGACCATCAACGATGTCTCGCTGGAAATTGCCGATGGCGAATTCTGCGTGTTCGTCGGCCCGTCCGGCTGCGGTAAGTCCACGCTACTGCGCATGATTGCCGGTCTGGAAACCGTCACTTCTGGCGAATTGTTCATTGGCGGAAAGCGTGTGAATGATCTGGCTCCCTCGGAACGGGATGTCGCCATGGTGTTCCAGAACTACGCGCTGTACCCGCATCTGACCGTGGCGCAGAACATGGGCTTTGGCCTGCGCCTGGCGGGCGTCAGCCGGGATGAGATCAAACAGCGTGTCGGCGGCATTGCCAGCATGCTGCAGATTGAGCGCTTTCTGGACTCCCGCCCGCGTGTCTTGTCAGGCGGCCAGCGCCAGCGCGTCGCCATTGGCCGGGCACTGGTACGCGAGCCGGAAGTCTTTTTGTTTGATGAGCCGCTGTCCAACCTGGACGCCAGCCTGCGTACGCAAATGCGCGTGGAAATCGCCCGTTTGCATCGGCAATACGCCAAGGCCAGCGCTATCTATGTGACCCACGATCAGGTCGAAGCCATGACCCTGGCTGACAAGATTGTGTTGCTGCACAGCGGGGCAGAAGTGGCCAAATACGGCAGCGTGGCGCAGATTGGCTCGCCGCTGGATTTGTACGAGCATCCGCGCAACCGCTTTGTGGCCGGGTTTATTGGCTCGCCCAAAATGAACTTCATTGCCGGCCGCGTCACCGCCATCAACAACGGCGGCGTAGAAGTGACCACAACCGACGGCCATGTGCTGCGTGCGGCCGTGAACCCTGGTGCGCTGACGGTCGGGAGCGATGTGACCTTTGGTATCCGCCCGGAACATGTCGAACCGGGTCAGGCCGACGGCGCCAATGTGTTTGTACGTGAAGTGCAATGGGTAGAGCGTCTGGGCGAAAGCACATATGCCTATCTGCGCGGCGATACTGCCGTCCCGCTGATTGCGCGCCTGCCTGCCAGCAGCCGCGTCAGCACGGGCGAGCATCTGGCGGTTTACGCGCCAGCGCACTGTGCGCATCTGTTTGATGCGGATGGCATTGCGTTGCAAAGACTGGTCGGTTGAAGACCGGGGAACATGGTCTGGAACTGCCATTGACGGGTTCCATTCTGGCCAGGTTTTTGAAGACACGGGAGGGGCGATCCCCCCGCAGCGAATCCGGCGCTGGCCGGTTTCATTCCTGAAGTGATTGATGGTGAGAGGGCGAATATAAAATGGTATACAAGACTCTGACAAACCGGCTTGCACGCCTTGGCATGATCGTGGCCGCAAGCGCACTGGCCCTGCAGGCGCACGCCGCCGAACCGGGCAAACTGCTGATCTGGATCAACGGCGACAAAGGCTATGACGGCATCGCCAAAATTGCCCAGAAGTTCACCAAAGACACCGGCATTCAAGTGACGGTGGAACACCCGGAAGACGCTATTGCCAAGTTCGAGCAATCGTCCGCCGCCGGCAAAGGCCCGGATATCTGGATGTGGCCGCATGACCCGGCTGGCAACTGGATTGCCGGTGGTTTGATCTCCCCGATCCAGCCGACCAAAAAGACCATCGACAGCATTGACCCGCTGGCCTGGAAAGCCTGGACCATTGGCGGCAAGACCTGGGGCTATCCGATCTCTATCGAAGCCGTCGCCCTCTTGTACAACAAGGATCTGGTGCCAACCCCGCCCAAATCCTTTGATGAAGTGCTGACCCTGGACAAGAAACTGCAAGCCCAGAACAAGCACGCCATCATGTGGAACTTCACGGAAATCTATTACTCGTGGGCGCTCCTGGGCGCTGACGGCGGCTACGCGTTCAAGCGCAATCCGGATGGTTCGTATAACTCCAAGGATGTGGGCGTGAACAACAAGGGCGCGGTAGCAGGCGTGGAGATGATCCAGAAGCTGATCGCCGCTGGTGCCATGCCCAAGACCACGTCTTACGCCGAAGCGGAAGCAGCCATGAACGAAGGCCGCACCGCCATGATGATCAACGGCCCGTGGGCGTGGAACAACCTGAAGAAGAGCAAGATCAACTTCGGTGTCGCCCCGATCCCGGGTATCAACGGCAAGCCGGGCGCACCGTTTGTTGGCGTGCTGGGTGCCATGATCGCCACGGCCAGCCCGAACAAGGAAATCGCCACCGAATTCCTGGAGAACTACCTGTTGTCCCAGGAAGGCTTGAAGGACATGAACGCCGCAGTACCGCTGGGTGTTCCGGCCAACAAGCAGTTCTACAACGAACTGAAGGGTGACCCGCTGATCGCCGGCACCATGGCCGCCGCTCGCGCCGGTACCCCGATGCCGTCCGCACCGGAAATGCCGCGCTTCTGGACCGCCATGAAGGCCGCGCTGGAAAACGTCACGCAAGGTCGCCAGACCGCACCGGTGGCGCTGGACCAGGCTGCAAAACGGTTGAAGGGTGACGCGCAGTAAAGTGATTGACCATGACTCGTAGCCCGGATGGAGGCCGAAAGGCCGGGAATCCGGGGTAACAATGCAGGCCGGAGTTGTTCTTGCCAGTGACGTAACCCCGGATTCCCGCCTGCGGCTCCATCCGGGCTACGAAGCGGTTGTTGCCGTTGATGTTGTTTTTGACGTTCTCCCCTGTCGAGCGCGCGTAGGGTGGATTAGCGAAGCAATCCACCGTTGCAAAGGTGGATTGTCGCTTTGCTCCGAATCCACCCTACGGCCGCTGGATTCCCGCCTGCGCGGGAATGACGAGTCAGTAGGCCGGGATAAGCATTCATCTCCTTGCAAATAGTGCAGCTGGATTCCGGCGTTCGCCGGAATGACGAAGTGGTATGCAGGACGATCAGTTTTTACAGAAAGAACCTGCGCTGAAAAGCGCAAACAAGAACACCAAGTTGCCGCTTCGCGCACGCCCACCCGTTACTCGGGGTAACGGAAGGGTGTGCGCACCAGGCGGCATAAAACAGACCAGCGCATCTGGTCACGCAATACAAAAAACAGCGAACCAGCCACCTCACCGTGGCCCGTTCGTACCAGTACTTTTCCGGGGTATTTCATGAGACGTTCGCCTCTGCATTACGGGCTGGCGGTATTGGGTGTGATCAGCCTGCTGGCTGGTCTTGCGCTCGTGCCGTTGTTTTACCACGCACACCAACCGCTGTTCGCGCTGGGTACGGTTGCCGTGCTGGGGCTGGCCGTGTTCATTTACACCTCGCCTCGTTTCTACCCCTACCGCTACGTGGTGCCGGGTGTGCTGGCAGTGATCGTGTTTATCGTCTTCCCCATGGCCTATACGCTGGGGATCAGCTTTACCAATTACAGCTCGCAGCACTTGCTCTCCAAAGAGCGCGCTACCGACGTGCTGCTGCAAAAGCAGATTGCCGGTGACCAGAGCTTTGACATGAAGCTCTACACCGTGGGTGATCGCTATCAGTTGTTTTTCCAGAGCGATGATGACGACAGCAAGAAATTTGTTACCGCGCCGTTTGAACTGAAAGCCGGCAAGGACGAAAACCACGTTGCCTTGACCGCCGCCACTGCAGAGCCCAATGGTCAGCCGGTATTGCTCAAAGACCTGTTCAAGCTGCAAGCCGGCTTGAAAAACACCGTGGCCGTGTTGCCGACGGGTGAAGAACTGCGTCAGAGCACGCTGCGCCGCTTTGCGCAGAGCAAACCAGCCTACAAACAAGCCGCAGATGGCTCGCTGGTCGGGACGGATGGCAAATCCGTGCTCAAAGCCAATATGAAGACGGGTTTCTTTGAAGACGCCCAGGGCCAGCAGTTTGAACCTGGTTTCCGCAGCAATGTGGGTTGGGGCAATTACTGGCGCGTGTTCAATGATCCGGCATTCCACCAGCCGTTCTTGCGCATCTTTACCTGGACGGTTGGCTTTGCCACCTTCAACACGCTGTTCACCTTTGCCATCGGCATTGTGCTGGCCATTTTGCTGAACTGGGAAGCACTCAAGTTCCGTGGCGTGTACCGCATGATGCTGTTCTTGCCGTATGCGGTACCAGCGTTCATTTCCATCCCGGTGTTCAAGGGGTTGTTCAACGAAAACCTGGGCGAAATCAACCTGGCGCTGGGTTTGTTCGGGCTCCACCCCGGCTGGTTCTCCGAGCCCAATCTGGCGCGCGCCATGGTGCTGATCGTCAATACCTGGCTGGGTTACCCGTACATGATGATTCTGTGCATGGGCCTGATCAAAGCCATTCCGGAAGAACTGTACGAAGCCTCCGCCCTGGCTGGCGCCGGCCCGTTGATGAATTTTTTCCGTATTACGCTGCCGCTGATTCTGCGGCCAATCGCCCCGCTGTTGATTGCCTCTTTTGCGTTCAACTTCAACAACCTGACGCTGATTGCCCTGTTAACCAGCGGCGGCCCGGACTTCCTCGACACCCAAGTACCAGCCGGTGCAACCGACTTGCTGGTGTCGTACACCTACCGGATCGCCTTCCAGGATTCTGGTCAGAACTACGCGCTGGCATCCGCGATTTCTTCCATCGTGTTCTTGCTGGTGGCGACGCTGGCCGTGGTTAACCTGAAGTTGTTCAAGGTGAACAAGGGCTGAGGGGGTAGGGGCAGTTGAATTTGCTGTTGGGGTTGCTGTGGTTTTTGACTTTTTCCCCTCCGACAAAGCCGAGCATCACAGCCCTTCGCGGGGTTTCGGCATAAGGGTGTTTGAGGGCAGAGCCCGAGTTCCCTGGAGCCAGCCGCGAAGGGCGAGAAGCGCAGGGCACCCGTCAGGGCTTTGTCGCAGGGTCGCCTTTCTTTTGGTTACTTTCTTTGGGGCCGCCGAGGTGGCGAAGCAAAGAAAAGTAATGAGGTCCGGGCACCCCCGGTATGTAAAACAACCGCGCCGTCAGGCGCTAACAGCGGTTCAAGGTTTTGGCTTCGGCCAGCAACAGGCCACCTGCGGCGGCCGAACTGGATTCCGGCTCAAGGCCGGAATGACGAGTCAGTGGAAGAAAGTTGAGGCTTTGGTCTTGGCCAGCCGCAGCCCCCGGATTCCCGCCTACGGCTCCATCCGGGCTACGAATTGGTATTTGCAAATGGTATTGCTGGATTCTCGCCAAGGGGGCCGCCGAGGTCGGGAATGACGAGACGTAATTTTCCGGCCTGAACCGGAACACATAAACACCGCGCCGCAAGGCGCTAACCAGATACACACAAAGAGGCACACACACCATGCCTGTCGTACTGAAAAAAAACACCCGCTGGCGAGTACTGGCCGCGCATATCGGTTTGATTATCTTTATTGCGCTGACCGTCTTCCCGTTTCTGATGATCATCTCGATCTCCCTGCGGCCGGGCAACTTTGCCGGCGGCTCGCTGATCCCGCATTCCATCAGCTTTGAACACTGGAAACTGGCGCTCGGGATGTCCTATCTGGACGCCGACGGCAACCTCGTCAAACCGCCGTTCCCGGTGCTGCTGTGGATCTGGAACTCGGTGAAGGTGGCGTTGATCAGCGCCACCGTTTCGCTGGTGCTCTCGATCACCAGCGCTTATGCCTTTGCCCGCATGCGTTTTAAAGGTAAAGGCACGCTACTCAACAGCTTGTTGCTGCTGCAGATGTTCCCCTCTGTGCTGGCGCTGGTCGCCATTTATGCCTTGTTCGACCGCATTGGTTACTACATTCCCTGGCTGGGGATTGATAGCCACTGGAGTCTGGCGCTGGCCTACACCGGTGGGGTGGCGCAGCACATCTGGCTGATCAAGGGTTACTTTGATTCAGTACCGCATGAGCTGGAAGAAGCCGCGCGGGTAGACGGTGCCACGCCGTTCCAGGCCTTTGTCTACGTGCTGTTGCCCATGGCCTTGCCGATCCTGGTGGTGGTGTTTGTGCTGGCCTTCCTGGGCGGCATGATCGAATACCCGGTGGCCTCCGTGTTGCTGCATGACGAGCAAAAACTGACGCTGGCGATTGGCTCACGCTTGTTCCTGTTCAACCAGCGCTATCTGTGGGGTGATTTTGCGGCTACCGCCATCCTGGCCGGTATTCCGCTGACCGCGATCTTCATGATCACGCAACGCTGGCTGGTTTCCGGTCTGACCGCAGGTTCCGTCAAGGGCTAACCATCATGAACACCGTTTTTGGCATGCCGGCATTGCTGGCAGGGGTCGTGCTGTCCGCCAACCTGTTTGCGGCCGGCACGGTAGCGGTACAAACCGTGCCCAATCTGCCCAAAGATTTCATCATGGGCGCGGATGTCTCCACGCTGGATCAGGTGGAACAAGCTGGCGGCAAGTTCTACAACCTCGCTGGCCAGCAGCAAGACGCTATGGCGATCCTCAAAGCCAATGGTGTGAACTGGCTGCGTTTGCGGCTGTGGCACACGCCGGTGAACGCGGCGGATGTGATCGAAGACGGCAAGGTGATCGCCCACAAAGGGGACCCGGCCGGTGGCGGCAATAACGATCTGGCGACCACCGTGCGGCTGGCCCAACGCGCCAAAGCACAAGGTCTGAAATACCTGCTGGATATCCACTACAGCGATTTCTGGGCTGATCCGCTCACGCAAACCAAGCCGGCCGCGTGGCAAGACCTGCACGGCGCGGCGCTGGAAAAAGCCGTGTTCGACTACACCGCCAACGTCATGCACACGCTGGATGACGCTGGCGTTGCGCCGGATATGGTGCAGGTGGGCAACGAACTTAACGGCGGTTTCATGTGGCCGGATGGCAAGACCTGGAAAGCCAAACCGGATGAAGTGATCGGCGGCGATGCCGGCTTTGTGGCCTTGCTGCGCCAGGGTATTGCCGCCATCCGCGCGGACGATGCCCGCTATCCCGGCCGCCACACCCGCATTGCCATTCACCTTGCCAATGGCACCAGCAACGATCTGTACCGCCGCGTATTCGATCTGCTGACGCGCGAGAAAGTCGATTTCGACCTCATTGGTCTGTCTTACTACCCCTATCTGCACGGCGGCATTGCTGACCTGCGCGCCAATATGGACGACATGGCGTTCCGCTATGCCAAGCCTGTGGCGGTGCTGGAAACCAGCTACGCCGCGACGCTCAAGAACGGTGATGCCACGCCCAATATCTTCAACGCCGATTCACAAAAGGTGATTGGCTACAAAGCCACCCCGCAAGGTCAGGCCAGCCTGGTGCGGGACGTGATCGACGCCGTATCCCAAGTGCCGGCACAACGCGGTCTGGGCCTGTTTTACTGGGAACCGGCCTGGCTACCCAATGTGGGCTGGCGTACCGGGGATGGCAACGGCTGGGACAACCAGATCATGTTTGATTTTGCCGGCCACGCACTGCCTTCGCTGGCGGTATTCAAGCGCGTGCGGGAGAAATCGGACTACCAACCCAAGTTGCTCCAGCCCGGCCCGATTGAACTGACGGCGTTTGTGGGCGAGCCCTTTGTACCGCCAGAAACCCTGCGCCTGCCATTCAGTGACGATGCCGAACGCCCGGTTTTGATCGACTGGGCCAACGTCCCCGCCGGCAAAACCAGCGCACCAGGCGAGTTCACCTTGAAGGGTGAAATCACGGGCCAACCAGACGTGATGGCACATATCACCGTTGCTCCGCGCCGCAACCTCTTTGTGGATGCCAGCTTTGAAAACGGCGCGCTCGATGGCTGGACCATCACCGGCGACAAGAGCGCTGCCAGCAATGAGCGCAACCCCGGTAACGCCCACAGCGGTCAGCAATCCCTGCATTACTGGGCCTCTGGCGCGTTCAAGTTTGCAGCCAGCCACACTTTCACCGGCCTCAAACCCGGCGTGTATCACTTCAAGGCTTGGGCCGCCGGTGGGGGCGGGGAGAAGTCCCTGACGCTGTTTGCCCGCGACTGTGGTGGCGACGCGCAAAGCGTGGCCGTGCACAACGACGGCTGGCAGCAATGGCACGGCTATCAGATCAACAACATCAAGGTCAGCGGCGATAAGTGCACCGTGGGCGTGGCGGTGGATGCCAACGCCGGCAACTGGGGCAACGTCGACGACGTGGAATTTGCGGCCGACTGAATCTGCGGCCTTCTCAAGTAACGGTTTCAAATCAACGAGAACAAACATGATGCAACTCGGCGTTTGTTATTACCCCGAACACTGGCCGGAAAGCCAGTGGCAATCCGATGCCCGCCGCATGGTAGAACTGGGCATGACCCACGTGCGCATTGCGGAGTTTGCCTGGTCCCGCATGGAACCGCGTCAGGGCGAGTACGACTGGGCCTGGCTGGACCGCGCCATAGACGTGCTGGCTGCTGCCGGCTTGAAGATCGTGCTGGGTACCCCCACCGCCGCGCCGCCGTACTGGCTGTGCAAGGCCATGCCGCAAATCATGGCGGTCCGCGCGGACGGCAAGCCGTGGCGCTTTGGCTCTCGCCGCCACTATGACCTTTTCAGTGCCGATTACCGGCGCGAATGCGCGCGTATTACTACCGCCATGGTGGAGCGCTACGGCCAGCATCCGGCCGTAGTGGCCTGGCAGACCGACAACGAACTGGCCTGCCATGACACGGTGCCGAGCTATTCGGACGAAGCCAAAGTAGCCTTCCAGGGCTGGCTGGCGGCCAAATACGGCGACATCAACAAGCTGAACACCGCGTGGGGCAATGTGTTCTGGAGCATGGAATACCCCACATTCGAGGCCGTTGATTTCCCGGTACAAACACCGACTGATGCCAACCCGTCGCACCTGCTGGATTTTCGCCGCTTCTTGTCCGATGAAGTGATCGCCTTCCACCAGTTGCAGGCCGATATCCTGCGCCAGCACGCCCCGGGACGCGATGTGCTGCACAACTTCATGGGCCTGTTTGGCGCGTTTGACCACTACCAGTTTGCCAAAAACGGTATCGATGTCGCCGCGTGGGATAGTTACCCGCTGGCGCGCACCGAGACCCAGGCGCTACCGGAAGAAGAAAAAGCCCGCTGGGCCCGCACCGGCCACCCGGATATCTCGGCCTTCAGCCATGACCTGTATCGCGGCGTCGGCCGTGGCCGCTTCTGGATCATGGAACAACAAGCCGGCCCGGTGAACTGGGCACCGCACAACCCGGTTCCCGCGCCCGGCATGGTGCGCTTGTGGGCGTGGGAAGCGCTGGCGCACGGTGCGGAACTGGTGTCCTGGTTCCGCTGGCGCCAGGCCCCGTTTGCGCAAGAACAACTGCATTCGGGCCTGAACCTGCCCTCGGATGGTTTCTCGCCCAGTGGCGAGGAAAGCCTGCGGGTGGGCAAGGAACTGCGCCAGTTTCCGGCCACCGCCAGCAAGGCCAAAGCGCCAGTGGCGATGATGTTTGATTATGAGTCGCTCTGGTATTGCGATATCCAGCGCCATGGCGCGAGCTTTGATTACCAGTTACACCTGTTGGCCTGGTACAGCGCCCTGCGCCAGTTGGGGCTGGATATCGACATCCTGCCACGGGACGCAGACTTTACCGGCTACGCCCTGATCGTCGCCCCGACGCTGACCGTGGCCGATTTGCCGCTGGTGGAAAAAGTGAGCAAGTCTGATGCGCTATGGCTGTTTGGCCCACGCACCGGCTCACGCACGCGGGACTTCCACATCCCCGCCACTTTGCCGCCCGGCCCGTTGCAGGCCGTGATGCCCATTCAGGTGCTGGAAGTGGAATCCCTGCGCCCGAGCCTGCGTCCGCAAACCCGCATTGCCGGCCAGGCTGGCGCTGCCGAGCGCTGGCGTGAAAACGTGCGCCCGATGGGGGAGGTAGAAGTGCTGGCACGCTTTGAAGACAACTGGCCTGCGCTCTTGCGCAAGGGACATGTGCAATACGCGACAGCCTGGTTTGAACCTGCGCTGCTCAAACACTGGCTGGCGGAATGTGCGCTGGAAGCCGGGCTGGAGATTACCCATCTTGGCGCAGGCCAGCGGCTGTCACGGCGTGGCGATGTGACGTTTGCGTTTAACTATGATGCCCAGGTGTGGCTGGCGCCGGTACCGATGGATGCCGAGCTGTTGCTGGGTAAGGCCGAACTGGGGCAGGGGGAGTTGTGTGCCTGGCGGGAGTGAGGTTTGGGCTTTGTCTGTTATAAAAAAGCCGCGCTTTGAGCGCGGTTTTTTATTGTGGCTATGGCCATAAGAACAATGTGCTTGCCGCTGCAACTTCGTCATTCCGGTCTTGAACCGGAATCCAGCTTGTAGCCCGGATGAAGGCCGTCAGGCCGGGAATCCGGGGAGGCATCTGCGGGTATTTGTCGTAGGGTGGATTCGGAGCAAAGCGACAATCCACCATTACGGTGTGGGTTAGCGTCGTAGCCCGGATGGGGGCCGCAAGGCCGGGAATCCGGGGTGGGGACCTGGTTCATATTGTTGTGGGATGTTAGCGCCTTGCGGCGCGGATGTTTGGATACCGGCGGTGGCCGGAGCACGTCACTTTCTTTGCGTCGCCAAAGAAAGTAACCAAAGAAAGGCGCCCCCTGCGACAGCGCCCTTCGGGTTCCCTGCGCTTCTCGTGAGGGCCGGCTGGCTCCAGGGAACTCGCTACGCTCAAACACCCTTACGCCGAAACCCCGGCCCTCACTGCGATGCTCGGCGCTGCCGGAGGGGAGGCAAGTCAAAAGCAACGGCAACATCAAAAGCCAAAGCCAAAGCCAAAGCCAAAGCCCCCAACCCCGCAAACCGTCTGCTCTCAAGAACGGTTCACCAAGCCCACCACTTCGTCATTCCGGCCCTGAGCCGGAATCCAGTCCGCAGCCCAACGGGCTGCTTATGGTCGCTACCCCGCTGCAACTTCCATCTGGTAAGCAAGTGTCACTGTGGGGGTACGGGCACGCTCCCGATTCATCCACGGCTACAAACCGGTATCAGCGCCTGCGGCGCAAGTATTTAGAACTGGATTCCGGCTCAAGGCCGGAATGACGAGTCAGTGGGGTGCGTGTTGAATTGGCCGTTGCCGTTGCCGTTGCCGTTGCCGTTGCCGTTGCTGCTGCTGTTGAAGTTGAAGTTGAAGTTGAAGTTGGTGTTGTTTTTGACTTTCCTCCCCCGTTAAAGCCCAGCGCCGAAGGAGGCCGGGAGACCTTAGGCTCCCGACCGACTGAGGGCAGCCCGGAGGGCCGCCCGGCTGGGGTCGCCTTTCTTTGCCTACTTTCTTTGGCGAAGCAAAGAAAGTAGGGTGCTCCGGCCACCGCCGGTATCAAAACCCGCGCCAAAGGCGCTAACACAGGGTTTTGTTCTCAATCTTCACGCTGCAGGCAACCCCCCATCCTCCAGCATCCCCGCCACCAACCCCCAAAACGCCTCCACCAGCGCACTGCTTTCCCCCGGCGGCCGCATCAACCCGATCAACCAGCTTGCCGCTTCATCCTGCAACGGAATCACCCGCACTCCCGGATCGTCAATCGACGTCGAAGAGGGCACTACACCCCAAGCCACACCCGCCGCAGCCAGCGCGACGACCGAGACAAAATCCTGCACCGGCTGGATGTGGGCAATACGCAAACCTTTCCCCGCCAGGTAGTTCATCAAATGCGTATGAAACGCCGGGGCCCGATGGTGTTCGATGATGGACACGGGCTGACTCGCCAGTTCTGGCAGCGACAACGCCGGTGACCAACTCGCCGGGATCACGGCCATGAACCGCGCCGCCACTACGGGCAAGTGCGGCCAGCCTTCCGGCGCAGGCAAGCGGCAGAAGGCCAGGTCCAGCCGGCCTTCAATCAAAGCTTGCACCTGATGGTGGCTGGATAGATCGTTCAGCGTGATCTCTACGCCTGGCCGTTCAAGTCTGAACCGTGAGATGGCCGCGGGTACAAACAACTTGGTGCCCACGCCAAAACCAATGCGCAAGGTGCCGGCGCTGCCATTCAGTGACGCCCGCGCTTTGTGGCCGAGCGCGTCTGCCGCGTTGACAAGTTTACGTGCGTCCGCTTGCAAATCCCGCCCCAGCGGGGTGAGGCGGGTACCGGCGTTGCTGCGGCTGAACAGTGCGCCGCCCAGGTTGTCCTCCAGCCGGCGTATCTGCTTGGAGAGCGCTGATTGTGTGACATGCAGCCGCTCAGCGGCCTCGGTGAAGTGCAGCAAATCTGCCAGGGTGACAAAGGCGCGCAGGTCTCTGAGTTCCATGATTCCAGAGTGGAATGAAGTTGTGGAAAATATATCATTGGCCGGAATGATTGGGTCGCGCGCATGCTGTGCGGTATCCCGCATCCGGAGGTTCATCATGCATCACGCCAGACTCACCTCATTTCCACAGGGCTTTCTTTGGGGCGCCGCCTCCGCCGCGTACCAGGTCGAGGGCGCGCACGATGCCGACGGTAAAGGGCCGTCCGTGTGGGATGTGTTCACACATCTGCCGGGCAAGACGTTCCAGGGCAGCAACGGTGATGTGGCGGTCGATCACTATCACCGTATGAGCGACGACGTGGCGTTGATGAAAGAAATGGGGCTGACGGCGTATCGGTTCTCGGTGAGCTGGCCGCGTATTTTCCCCAGTGGACGTGGCGCAGTGAACGAGGCCGGCATGGCCTTTTATGAACGGCTGATTGATGCGCTCATTGCCGCTGGTATTGAACCCGTGCTCACGCTGTATCACTGGGATTTACCGCAAGCCCTGCAAGACGAATATGGCGGCTGGGAAGACCGCCGCATCATTGCCGACTTTGAACACTACTGCGTGGCCTTGTTCAAGCGCTTTGCCGGCAAGGTCAAATACTGGGTTTCGCTCAACGAACAGAACTACAACACCACCAACGCGTATCAATTGGGCACGCACCCGCCTGCCGTGCAGGATCGCAAGCGCTTCTTTGCCGCCAATCACCATGCGTTTCTGGCCAATGCCACGGTGATTGCCGCTTTCCGCCAGCATGTGCCCGGTGGTTTGATCGGTCCCAGCTTTGCTTATTCGCCCGCCTACCCGGCATCGCCTGCCCCGGCAGACATGCTGGCGTTTGAGAATGCGGAAGAATTCACCAACTGGTGGTGGCTGGATACCTATTGCTTTGGCCGCTACCCGCAAGCTGCGCTGGCCTGGTTGCAGAAAACCGGCGAAGCGCCGGAGATCCAGCCAGGTGATACCACCATCTTGCAAGCCGGCCTGCCGGACTTTGTCGGCGTGAATTACTACTACACCACCACCTTTACCGATAACCCGCGTGATGGCGCCACCATGCAGCGTATCAACACCACCGGGCAAAAGGGCACAACGCCATCCAGTGGCGTGCCGGGGTTGTATCGCACCACGCCCAACCCGCATCTGCCCACCAGCAACTGGGACTGGGCGATCGACCCCACCGGTTTACGCATTGCCCTGCGCCGCCTGGCCTCGCGCTATGACTTGCCACTGATGGTCACGGAAAACGGTCTGGGCGAGTTCGATAAACTGGAAGCGGGCGACCAGGTCCACGATGATTACCGTATCGACTACCTGCGCGCCCACCTGCAAGCATGCCAGGAGGCCATGAGCGATGGCGTGCAACTGCTGGGTTATTGTCCGTGGTCGTTCACGGATATTCTCAGCTGGCTCAATGGCTATCAAAAACGCTACGGCTTTGTGTATGTGAACCGGGACGAGACGGATGCCAAAGACTTGCGCCGTATTCGCAAAGACAGTTTTTACTGGTACCAGAAAGTGATCGCCAGCAATGGCCAGGCGATGTGACGGGTTGGGGTGACCCATACAAAAAAGCGCGACCGAAGTCGCGCTTTTTTTATGCTGCAGATTGGGCCTGCCCGTAGCCCGGATGAAGGCCCATCGGGCCGGGAATCCGGGGTGTGATGCGGGAAAAGAACGGGCCTGCATTGCCACCCCGGATTCCCGCTCCGCGCCATCCGGGCTACCAGATCGCCAGGGTGTTTTAGCCTGTAATCAGGATCTGCATGCCGGTGCTGGTATACACCGGCGTGGCCTTGAAACCGGCCACATTCACGCTGCTGAACGTACCTTGCAGCTTGCCGGCTGTGATCACGGTCAGTGTGCTGCCGACCGTCGGCGTAAAGCCGCTGGCAAACTTCACATTGAGCGTGCCACCTGCAAGGGTCACGGTGCCGCTGGCCTTCAACTGACCCTGGCCGTTGTTGCCCAGGTTGGCTTGCGTGGTGCCGCTCGCCAATTGGGTGTAGTTGACGGTGGTTACTGCGCTGCTGGCATTGAACACGGCCGTGCCGCCAGCCACGTACACATCCCCATTGCCAAAGCCGGTGGCCGAGTTTGCCTGCAGCGTGCCGCCATCAATCTCTGTCCCGCCGGTGTAGCTGTTGTTGCCGTTGAACACCAGCGTGCCGGTGCCAGACAGGCTGAACTTGCCCTTGCCGGCAATATCGTTCTGCCAGTAATCCAGCGCGTTGAAGCCGCCCTGGGTGGCGTCCATGGAGACACTCACATCGCCATTGAAAGCGCCGTAACCATCCGCTGCGGCAAACAGGTTCAGGCGACCCCAGCCTTCCTTGTCATCCATGATCGGGTAACCCGATGCCACGGCGGTGGTTTTGAGTACCACGCGACGCTGGTCGGCGCTCAGGTAGGGCAGGCGGGTTTCCAGCAGGATTTCTGCATCCTTGGGCACCTGGGCGGTTTTGGTGGTATCGGCAATCTGCGGGAAGCTGTACGTCAGGCGGCGCAGATAGTTGGCCTTGTTGGCCGCATGGTCAGCAAACCGGTCGGTGCTGGTGGTGCCGGAATGCGCAAACTGGTTGAATGCCGCCAGCGTGGTGGTGTTGGTGGCGGCCATGAGCGCGGTATGAGCTTGCGTCACCGCCGTCTGGCGTGTGGCGGTGGTGGCCGCCACGAGATTGGCGGCGACCAGTGCTTCAGACTGGATACGGCCGCCCATCACGTCCAGGGGGGAATGCATGCCGGCCAGAATGCGGTTTTCGCCCAGTTCCAGCGCGCGCGTTGCCAATTCCTGGAAGCGTTCCGGCACCAGATAGGCCATCGCCAACGCATCTCTCCCGGCTTCAGCGGCATGACCGCTGGGGAAACCGCCATCCACGTTGGGCGTGGTGCTTTCCGCCGGCACCAGCGCCGGGACCACCACCACACTGCTGCTCCAGCGCCAGGGACGGGCATATTTGTAGAAGCGTTTGGCCGGTTCGGTCGAGGCGTTGTTGCCCACGCTGCTGATCAGATCCACCGCCGCGCCAAAGGTGGTGTTACCGGCGGACGAACCCACGCCGATATTGTTACCGGTATCGTTGTACAGCACGGTGGTGGCATCAGAGGCCACGCTGGTGATGGTGGTCGTTTGCTGGGTAGCGGTGCGCCAGGCGCTGGTCAATGGGCCCATGCCATCGGTCACGCTGTAACCCTTCTGGCGGCGGTCATCCAGATACGCGGCGGTGGCCTGGTCGGCTGTCCGGTTGTTGGTGGCGCCAATCACATACTGGATGTTGGCGTTCAGGATGGTGGCGTTGACGATGGCGCCATCAGTCGAATCCCCTGGAATCCCGGTCCAGTTAGAGGCCACGACCGCCGGGAAGCTGCCATTGGCCGCCGCCGTCACCCCGGCATCGACAATCAGGGTGCTGGGGGTCCACAACGCCAGGTAGCCATCCAGTACGCGCACGCCAGCGTTGGTGGCATCTGTGGCGTAACGGGCATCGCCGCGCTGGTTGGTGTAGGCGTAGTCCACAAACGGCAGGATGCTGGCTTCGTCCTGGACCGGTGCCGTATCGACCGCACCCAGCCCTGCGGGTGCGGCCGGTACGGTGAGGGCGGTGGGGCTGGATGTGGTGGTGGAATCGCTACTACCACCGCCGCAGGCCGCCAGGGCCAGGGTAATGGCGAGGGCGACCGGCAAAAGGGCTGCGGGCGGTGCGTATCGGTTGTTGTTCATGTTGTATACCAGACGTTGTGAGAGGAGGGGCCTCGCCTTGGACGAGTGCCGGGAAAAACGTCTGATATATTAGAAAGGATGTGTGATGTCCTGGTGACAGCCAGTTGAACATCAAATTGCAGAAATATGGCGCTGTGTCACATTGTGCAAATCCGCATCCAGACTAGATGCAAACCGGTTTGGATTATGCGTTGCAAAGTGATGAAAAATGCATGGATAAAGCGGGGGCGGACCATGGAAAAAGAGGCTGTCTGAAAGAGCTGGCCAGCGGAGCAGGCTCTGGTGTTTAACCTGCTTTCCAGACAAAACGGGCCGCAATTGCGGCCCGTTGTCCATTTCCCAAAACAATCTGCTTACTGAATCAGCTTACTGCGCCGGGTTGGTCAGGCTACCGTACAACGTGCCGCCCACCAGCTTGCCGGTCAGTACCTTGATTTTAGAACTCGACCACGTCGTCTGGCCGGGGTTGTTGATATCGGTCTGGTCGACTTCATCCGACGTTGAGTACACGATGCCCAACTGAGGTACGTGGTGCTCTACGTCTGTTTCGGTGACGTTGTAGCTCACGCCGGTTTGCGTCTGGGTCACGGAGCTCGATACCTTGCAGGTGGCGAACGTACCCAGCGGGGTGGTGACGGTGGCGCGACCGTTGTAGGTGTACGCACTGATCTGCAGGGTAGTTTTGAACGCGCCAGAGGGCTGCAGCCAGCTGTTCTGTTCGTATCTGAATACGGCCCCCGATACGGTTTCATTCTTGCGCATCCCATTGAGCCACACGACAGGCAACGCGTTGTTCGCATCGTAGAAAACACGCTGGAAATACGTACCGTCGACTTGCGCAGCAGGGTTATTGGTTGGGTCGCCCTCCTGTCCCCAGCCAGCGGGCGTACCAGACGCCGTCTGCAATGTATGGCCATTTAGCGCCCAGGTCACGCCATTATTGGCCCCGGCGGGACGGCTGGCGGGTAGCGCACCGTTGCCAGTCCAGCTGCCATTCACAAAGTAACGATCGGCAACCTGGCTGCCCCAGCTCAAAATCGTGGGTTGCCCATCTACGGCAGCAAAGTAATTGTAGTAGCTTGGCGTGTCCTGAATGACCTGGCTGGAGTTACGCCAGGACCAGTCCGTCGCAACGCCGTTGCTGTAGTTGCCGACCAGATCCTTATCAAAGCGGTAGAGAGTTTGTGCGCTATGTGCAGTATCACTACTACCAGTCAGGCTTGCGGGCAATGTAGTGCTCTTCAGACAGCTTTCCAGCGTGCTGTCGTCCGGGAGCAGCGACTGACCGTAGTTGGTGTGGCCAACCACAGCACCGACCAGATCACGATTGTTGGTCATGGTGAATGTCACGCCACCACTGGCATTGGTGTCGCTCTCGCTGTACTCACGGCGGACTGCACCCAGCGTCGGGGCGGCGTAAATGACAGTCTGATAACTCACTTTGGCCGAGTTATCCGCCTTGGTGATGGTGCCTTTGGCGGTATAGCTACACACATTCAGCGATCCCAGCGGTGTGCTGATGGCTTGCTTGCCACTAAAGGTCACCGTGTAGTTGTCTTGCCAGGCAACTTTGCTTTTGTCACCCAGTTGGAAGCGGATACGGCTATAGGTGTTGCCTGACCCTGTCAGCACATCAAGCGCTAGCTCTGCTTTTTGGCTGGCAGCATAGTAGAAACCGGAAACGTGATCGCTACCCAACTGGAGATAGGCCGGGTTTTCCGGGCTGCCATGCTCCTGATATCCCAGATAAGCACCACCCACCGGCGCGTAGTAGTCGTTCAGATTGAGGAACCATGCGGTGGCATCGCCATTGCTACTGCGGACAACCAGGCGGGTCGGTTGGGTCTGCACGGAAACCGGACCATTGCTGTCCTGGAACGAAGCACTGCTTTGACGGGGTTGCATCTCCCATACTGCCGCGTTGGTCGTGCCTTCGGTATCCGCACCGCGGCTGGCGCTCCAGGTCTGGTTCCCCGACACGTCAAATGAGGCTTGCTTATAGCTAGTGGCTATCCAGCGCGCGTTGATGTCCGGCAGGGCGGTCAGCGGGCTTTGGGTTACGCTGGCAGGCAGCGGGCTGTTCAGCGCCAGGTCGGTCATGCAGCCGCCGTAGCTGGAAGTATTAACGCTCGCGGAGGCAGGTGTGCCGCCAGAAGGCGGGGTGCCCCCGTTACTTTGTGTTGTCGCTTGCGCCAGTTGGGCAATAAATGCATTCAGGCTCGGCAGGGTCGCGCTGGTGTTTTCCAGCACTTGATCGGCTGCGTTGCCCACCACAATGGGGGTGCTGAAATAGTCGCCAATATTGGTCGGATCAACCCCGGCGGCAGTCAGCGCGGCTTGTACCTGCTGGCGAGCGCTGGCAATGGTGGTGGCGTTGATCAACGCTGTTGCCTTGCTGCTGGAACCCGCCAGTGCAAAGAAATCAGCGGGCATCTGGCCAGACAGTGCGGCCACGATCATGCTGGTCAGTGGGGTGACGTTGGTAGTGCCACCAGTGGCAGAGACCGAATACAGATCGCTACCTGGCTGGCCATTGCTGGCCTTGATGATCAACGGGGAAACCAGGCCGGCCAGCACACTGGGCGACAGCGTGTAGTTGCCATTGGCATCCGATGTCGTGGTGACGATCTTGCCATTGCTGTCTTTGACTGTGACGGTGGCGCCAGCCATGACCTGGCCGGTGGCGACCGTGCCGGTCATGGCTGTAGTTTGGGTGCCAGTGCCTGTGGCGTCTGAACTACCACCTCCGCCGCCGCAAGCGGCCAGCAGCGCAGTGGCCACAAGGCAAGACAATAGAGTGGGGAGCGCCCGGCCAATGGCGGGGCGAGTGCGGTTCGTTTTCATGACTCATCTTCCTGGTTCTGAGGATTTATGTATGCGCACGTATCACGTCAGCCCGATCTATGGCAGGTCTGGTTGCGAGGCGCAGTTGCGGTGATTTTGAGAACCTGTTACCCGCCGGGTTCGCCATGCTTTGTATCTACCATGTACGAATGCCGGCCAGAGGCGACACTTTGTCACGTGCAGTAAGCAGGTCAAGTTTCAGATATGCGCCACATGTCATCCGTAGCATGGTTGCAACAAAAGGCGCCGTGGCGACGTTCTGAGGCCCTTTATGCCGGGTTTGCCGTTGCGGCGAACCGGTGACTCAATCCGTATTGATATGCAGCCGTAAATGCAGGCTGCGGTAGGCGCGGGGAGAGGTGCCTGTGGCGCGCTTGAACACGCGGCGGAAATAACCTGGATCATCAAACCCGCATTGCAGGGCGATATCGTCGATGCTCAGTTTGCCGTCGGTGAGCAGATTGGTGGCGTGACGCACGCGGCGGGTGTGGATCGCCTCGGTCAGCGTGCATTGGTAATGCTTGCGAAAGACGCGCCCCAGATAGTCCGGGTTGCATTCCAGTTGCGCCGCCAGGCTCGATGCGGTGATGGGCAGATGAAAACTGGTGCGGATCAATGCCTCGGCCCGCCCGGCCAGCACGGCGGACTCGCTGTCGAGCACGCCACCCACCGCGCGTGATGAGGTGACTTCCCACAGCATCTGCATTGCCATCAGGTTCATGGGGACGGCACGTTCGCCCAGCAAGGCTTGCTCGTTGAGCAAACGGCGGAACAAACCGGTCATATGTTCCGGCCGGCTGACATAGGCGTGCTGCGGCACCTGCAGCAGCGTGGCGTCGCCCTGGCGGGGGGCAGCAGGTACGGCAAAGTGCACCCAGAAAAACTGCAGATCAGGCGGGAAGGGCGCGCAGCCGCCATGTTCGCGCCCTGGCCATAACAACAGCGTCTCTTCCTCTCCCACCTCAAAACGGCGGCCGGACTCCTCAATGGCAAGGATGCCGCGCTTCACATAAATCAGCTCGAATGAGTCGATCACCCGGCGCGGATGCGTGCCCACCCCACGGGAAATAAACAGCCCGCCGTTGGAAACATGCACTGGCATATGGACATTCAGGCTAAGTTGCGTATCCATGATCGAAAAGTCGGAATTGTCCTGTTGCACAAGGTTTTCGTCATCTTGTCGGCCATTACGGCGGGCGTCAACATGCTGACACGTCATCGCCCCCTTTCGGGGCAGTCGGAATGGCAACAGACCATCCGCAAGGACGTCCTGGTCGATAACATGGAGGAGACAGAAAATGAAAATTTCTGCTTTTGTAAAACGACTCGCAGGTGTAGTGGGCGCTTCTGCCCTGGTGGTCAGCAGCAGTGCGCATGCAGAGGAAATCAGCTTCTGGGTGCGGGCCGCAGATCAGGCTTTTGTCGAACCCATGGTCAAGGCATGGAATGACAAACACGCTACCAAAGTGGCGTTGACCGTGATTCCCAGTGACGATTTTGTCACCAAGTTCGGCACTGCCGTGGCCGGTGGTGCCGCGCCGGATGTGGTCGCCATTGACCTGATTTTTGTGCCGGCCTTTGCGCAGGCCGGCCAGTTGAGTGATCTCTCGGCTGAAGTCAAAGCGTTGCCGTACGCCAAAGAACTCTCGCCTTCCCACATGCGGCTGGGCGCTTATAACGGCAAGCAGTATTCGGTGCCGTTCAGTGCGGAAAGCTCCATCCTTTTGTACAACAAGCAGTTGTTCAAACGCGCGGGCCTGAACCCGGATGCGCCGCCCAAAACCATGGCGGAAATCCAGGCCGCGGCCAAAAAGATCACCGCGCTGGGTGGCGGGGTGAAGGGGTTTTATTTCTCTGGCGCGTGTGGCGGCTGCAATATCTTCACGCTGACGCCGTACGTGTGGGCCTCTGGCGGGGACGTGCTCTCGGCAGACGGCAAGAAAGAAACGCTGGATAACCCGGCGCTGCGCAATACGTTGACCATGTACCGGCAGATGTGGACCGACGGCTTGATCCCGGGCGGGGCCAAAACGGACAACGGTAGCAACTTCATCAACCCGTTCTTCACCGGCAAGATCGGCATGATGGGGTCCGGTGCGTTTTCGATCGGGTTGTTGAAAAAGGAACACCCGGAAATCGACTTTGGCGTGACGCCGCTGCCAGGGGCCAAGGGTGGTTCGGCCAGCTTTGCCGGGGGCGATTCCATTGCCATTCCGGCCACCTCAAAGAACAAGAAAGCGGCGTGGGAGTTCATCACCTGGTGTCTGTCGTCTGACGTGCAGATTGATCAGTTTGCCAAGGGTGGCAGCATTCCGGTGCGGGCCGACTTTGCCAACAACACGTATGCCAAACAGGATGCGCGGGTCGGGATTGTCTCGGCGGCCATGCAATCGGGCAGAACGCCGTATTCGCCGTATTTCAACCAGTTGTTCAACGATCCGAATGGTCCGTGGCTGGCCATGATTCAGGAAGCCGTGTTTGGCAAGGGCGTCGACCCGGCCATCAAAGACGCGCAGGGCCGCTTCAAGCAGATTCTGGGTAACTGACCCCGTTGAAACCGTGTGTCTGGCGGCAGGCTGCCGCCAGCGCCAAGGCGAGAACCGATATGACTCTGCTGACACGCCAACGGCAGCTTGCCGGGTACTGGTTCATCCTGCCCTGTCTGACGGTGACGACGCTGTTTTTTATCGTCCCCTTGTTCATGACGGTGTGGATGTCTTTTAACCACTGGCCGTTATTGGGCCACCCTGAATTCAGTGGCTTTAGCAACTACGTGGATTTGCTGCAGGATTCCTCGTTCTGGGCCAGTTTGTGGTTCACCGTGAAATACACGCTGGTGGTGACCCCGGCCATTTTTATCCTGGCGTTTGCATTGGCACTGCTGGTGCATCGGGGCGTGCGTTTTGTCGGGTTTTTCCGCACCGCGTTCTTCCTGCCCGTGGTGATCGGCATGACCGCTGCCAGCTTGCTATGGACGTGGATGTTCAACGATCAGGTGGGCATTTTCAGCGCCATTTTGATGGATCTGCATCTGATCGACGAACCGGTGCAATGGCTGGCGGAAACCAACTCTGCCCTGGGTTCCATTGTGGTGATGGTGCTGTGGAAAGCGGCCGGTTTCACCATGGTGATCTTGCTGGTGGGTATGCAGGCCATTCCGCAAGATCTCTATGAGGCCGCCAATCTGGATGGCGCGGGCCGCTGGCAGCAAATCCGCTACATCACCATCCCCATGATGCGCCGCACCTTTGCACTGGCGCTGATCATGTCGGTGATTGGTTCATTCCTGGCGTTTGAGCAGTTTTACGTGATGACGCGGGGTGGGCCGTTCAACAGCACCATCACCGTCGTGCACTGGATTTACCGCGCCTCGTTCACGTATTTCAAGCTGGGTTATGGCGCGGCCATGTCCGTCGTGTTGCTCCTCATCTTGCTGGCGCTCTCCGTGCTGCAGATGTACTTGTTGCGGGAAGACCATGACTAATTCTGTCCATATCGCGCTGGAAGCGCCGGTGCTGCCGGTCGACGCCGTGCCCTCGGGCAAGGTGCTCAGGCACCGGCTGGTGAACACCGCGTATTACACCGTTTGCACGGTGCTGGCGCTGATGTTTTTGTTCCCCATTGCCTGGTCTTGCCTGACCGCCCTGGAGCCCGCGTCTGAAGCCATGGCTTCGCCGCCACACTACTGGCCCAGCCGGTTTTCGCTGGAAAACTTTATCAATCTGGCGCAGTACAGCCAGGGCATCGGCCATTACCTGTGGAACAGCGCATCGATTGCCCTGATGACGGTGAGTGCCACGGCGGTGCTCTCCACGCTGGGCGGTTACGGGTTTTCCAGATTCCGGTTTCCGGGGCGCGATCTGATTTTCATGCTGATCCTGTCGACGCTGATGATCCCGTTCCAGTCCATCCTCAACCCGCTGTTCATTCTGCTGCGGGCCATGCACCTGCAAGACACCAAGGTTGGGCTGGCGCTGGTGTACACCACGTTCCAGCTCCCGTTCTCCGTCTTCATGATGCGCAACGCGTTTGACGCTGTCCCGCGTGAAATTGAAGAGGCCGCCGTGCTGGATGGTTGCCGGCCACTGACCATGCTGCGCCTGGTGATGCTGCCGTTGGTAGGGCCCGGGCTGGTGACGGTTTGCCTGTTTGCCTTCTTTGGTTCCTGGAACGAGCTACTGGCTGCGCTGATTCTGATTTCCGATGCCCGTCAGTTCACCTTGCCCGTCATGTTGCTCAACGCCCAAAGCGGCCAGTTGGGCGCGGTGAACTGGGGCCTGATGCAGGCCGGCATCACGCTCTCCATCCTGCCGTGTGCTGCACTCTTTTTGTTACTGCAACGCTATTACATCCACGGTCTGGTGGCCGGGGCTGTGAAATAACTATTTTTGAAACAAGGGGTTGTTTATGAATTCGCCTGATCGGATCAGCAAATACGCCGTTGATTTCAGCCGCTCTTGCCACGTGCAATTGCGCCCCGTACCGGTGGGTGCGGTGAAGCTGGGTGGGGATTTCTGGCAGCCGCGTATGGCGCGCAATGTGGCGGTCACCTTGCCCTCCCAATACGCCTTGCTGGAAAGCACGGGCCGGCTGAACAATTTTCGCCGGCTGACGGGGGAGTGCACCGACCCGTACGCCGGTATTTTTTTTAACGACTCAGACATCTACAAGTGGATTGAAGCCGCCGCCTGGGCACAGGTTCACGGCCCGATCCCGGAACTGGAAAAACACGTCAACGAAGCCATTACGCTGATCGAAAAAGCCCAGGGCCCGGATGGCTATATCAATACCTGGTTTAGTCTGGAGCGCGAACACCTGCGCTGGACTGACCTCAGAGACCTGCACGAAATGTACTGCGGCGGGCATTTGCTGCAGGCCGCCGTGGCGCATCACCGGGTGACCGGAGATGACCGGCTTTTGAATGTGGCTATCCGCTTTGCCGATCTGCTGTGCACGTTGTTTGGCCCGACCGCAGAAGGCAAGCGTGTGGCGGTGGATGGTCACGAAGAAATTGAAATGGCGCTGATCGAACTGGCGCGTGAAACCGGCGATTCACGTTATCTGGCGCAAGCGCGTTTCTTTATTGAAGCACGCGGCCAGCGCACCCTGACCGGCGGGCGCTGGGGCGTGGAGTATTTTCAGGACCACGTGCCGATCCGGGAAATGACCACTCTGTGCGGCCACGCGGTGCGTGCGCTTTATATGGCCTGCGGCGTGACCGATCTGGCACTGGAAACCGGCGATGCATCACTGCTGGCGGTGCTGGAGCAACAGTGGAACAACCTTGTTACCCGGCGTATGTATATCTCCGGCGGGCTGGGCTCACGCCATGACGGCGAAGCCCTGGGCAAGGATTTCGAACTGCCCAACGAGCGCGCGTATACCGAAACCTGCGCCGCCATTGGCAGCATGATGTGGAACCACAGACTGCTGGCTGCCACCGGCCATGCGCGCTATGCCGACCTGATTGAATGGACGCTCTACAACGGCATGCTGCCCGGCTGGGGGCTGGACGGTAAACACTATTTCTACGTGAACCCGCTGGCCGATGACGGCGACCATCACCGCCAGCCATGGTATGACGTCGCCTGCTGCCCGCCCAATGTGGCGCGCACGCTGGCCGAACTGCCCGGCTACGTCTACAGCACGCGGGAAGACGAAATCTGGGTCAACCTCTATATGCAGAGCGAGGCGCAGATTCCGCTGGGCGACCGCGTCGTGGCCTTGTCCCAGCGCAGCAACTACCCATGGGATGGCCGCATTGACCTGAGCGTGGGCACCAGCGGCAGCTTTGCCATCAATGTACGGATTCCGGGCTGGTGCACCGAAGGTGCGTCCGTGCGCGTCAACGGGGATGCCGTCGCCAACCCGGTGGTGCCGGGCGAGTACCTGACCATTGAACGGCTGTGGAAGCCAGGTGACACCATCCAGCTGGACTTCCCCATGACCATTCGTGTCTGGCAAAGCCACCCGCATCTGCACGACAACGCCGGCCGGGTGGCGCTCTCTCGCGGGCCGGTGCTGTTCTGCCTGGAAGGGGTCGATCACCCGGGTTCAGATGTACAAGACCTGGTGATTGAGGGCGCAACGCCGCTACAAGCCGTGTTTGAGCCAGACCTCATGGGCGGTCTCGTGGTGATCAAGGGGACGGCCACCCGCCGTGCGCCGGATGACGGCTGGCGCAATGCGCTGTACCGCCCGGTTGGCGCTACGCAAAGCGCGGCTGGGCCCAAACAGTCTTTGCTGGCGATTCCGTACTTTGCCTGGCAAAACCGGGGTGCATCGGGCATGTCGGTGTGGCTGGGGCACGATGGCCAGTGCGGCTGCGCAGGCTAAGGAGACAGATCATGGCAAGCCTGCAACTCAGACAGATCGGCAAACAGTACGACCCCGACGGGCCACAGATCATCAAGGACCTCTCCATGGACATTCACGACGGCGAGTTCGTCGTGTTTGTCGGCCCCTCCGGCTGCGGTAAATCCACGCTGCTGCGCATGATTGCCGGGCTGGAAGACATCAGCAACGGCAGCTTGATGATTGATGGCGTGCGCGCCAACGACATAGCCCCGTCGCAACGCGGGGGCGCCATGGTGTTCCAGAGCTACGCGCTGTACCCGCATATGACCGTGGGCGAGAACATGGGCTTTGCGCTCAAACTGGCCGGCAAACCGGTGCCGGAGATCAAGGACATGGTCGGCAAGGCGGCGGAAGTGCTGCAACTGACGCACCTGCTGGATCGCAAACCGCGTGCCTTGTCGGGCGGGCAGCGGCAACGGGTAGCCATTGGCCGCGCCATCGTGCGCAAGCCCAAAGTGTTCCTGTTTGACGAGCCACTCTCTAACCTGGACGCCGCCTTGCGCGTCAGCATGCGCATAGAACTGGCACGGCTGCACAAAGAACTGGGCACCACCATGATCTATGTGACGCACGATCAGGTAGAAGCCATGACGCTGGGCACACGCATTGCTGTGTTCAATCAGGGCACCGTGGCGCAGATGGGCACGCCGATCGAACTGTACGATCGGCCGGGTAACCAGTTTGTGGCGGGTTTTCTGGGGTCGCCCACCATGAACTTCATCCCGTGTATTCCGGCCTCCACCAGTCGCAGTGCCGGGGCGAGTGTGGATATTGGCGGTGGTCATCACATCGCCGTGCCGCACCTTATGTCTGATCATGCCGGCTTGCCGGTCACCCTGGGCGTGCGGCCAGAACACGTGCACATCACCGCCGCAGACGACGGCCTGGCGGCGCGGGTGGATTTTATCGAGCACCTTGGTGATCACCAGGTCATCCACAGCAAGCTCTTGCACAACGACCAGCGCGTGGTGGCCAAAGTGCCCATGCACATCAATGTGGATGGCGACAACCCGCTGATCGGCCTGACGTTCAACCCGGCCGCTTGCCGGCTGTTTGATCACCAGGGCGCCGCGGTGAACTAAGGCACGAACCCACCACAGCCCACCGACGGGCTGTTGTGGTACTGCAACTTCGCAATTGCGGCTAAGTGCGCGTGCGGTTGATGGGTAATACTGCGCAGCATGAACCCGCGACAATCCCAGGCGCTTTACCGTGAGCGCATCGCCCAGGCCGTGGCCGCCATTGTGCGTGACCCGCTGGCCGAGCACACGCTGCACAGCCTGGCCGCGCTGGCGCATTTCTCGCCCTTTCATTTTCACCGCGTTTATCTGAGCGTGACCGGTGAAACTGTCGCCGCCACCATCCGCCGCGTGCGGCTGGCGCAAGCAACCCGGCAACTGGTGCGCACTGAACCCAGCGTTACGCAGATTGGTCAGGACGCCGGTTACGACAGTCCCCAGGCATTTTCCCGTGCGTTCCGGCAATTTGCCGGCGCATCCCCGCAAGCGTTCCGCCGGCGGCTGCACCAGTACACCGGCCCGGCCGTACAACTGGAAAACCTGCCGGCGCTGCACCTGCACGCCGTACGCCACATCGGCCCGCCTGCCACCATCCCGCACACCCAGCGCCGCCTGCGACAACTGCTGGGCCAGACACCGGTGCGCGCCTGGTTCGGGCTGGCCTGGGGCGATCCCAATCACGGCACGGACTTTAGCTACTACGCGGGCGCGGCGCTGGATGTCGCCTTGCCGCCCACGGCAGGTCTTGAACCGCTGGCGGTGGCGCCGGGTTTGTATGCCGTGCACATGCTGAACGGACCCTATACGCAAATTGGCGCAGCCATTAACGCGCTCTACGCAACATGGTTGCCGCAAAGCGGCTACGAACCGGAGGATCGACCCGTGCTGGAACACTATTTGAACTCGCCCCGTGATACCGCGCCGGAGGCTTTGCAAACGCGGCTGTTGATCCCGATCCGTACATTGGGTGCGCCTGCAGGAGTCAACGCATGAATCGCCTCTGTCTATCTCTTGCTGCCGGTCTGCTGGCCGTGAGCAGCTGGTCTGCCGGTGCGGCCGGTTTTGCCTGGATCAGCGTGCCGGCAGACGCAGAGGGCCCGGCTTTGCAAGGCGCGGTCTGGTACCCCAGCGCCACACCGCCCGCTGCATTGGCTCTCCCGCCATTCACCCTGAACGTCGCCAAAGACGCGCCACTGCAAGGGGACCATCTGCCCCTGGTGGTGATCTCTCACGGCACCGGCGGCAGTGCGCTCGGCCATCAGGACACCGCCATGGCGCTGGCCGATGCCGGCTTTGTGGTCGCCGCGATCAACCACCCAGGGGACAACTTCGCTGACCTGAGCCAGCAGATGCACGTCGCCCCGTTTATCTCGCGACCACGTGATATGTCGCGGCTGATCAGCTGGATGACCCACACCTGGCCCGGTGCCGCGCATATCAACGATCAAGCCATCGGCCTGTTTGGCTTTTCCCGCGGGGGTTATACGGGCCTGGTCAGCATCGGTGCGGTGCCAGACCTGAAACTGGGTCAACGGTTTTGCGTCAATCAGGCCGATTTGCCGTTCTGCACGGAAATCAAAGGCCCGCTGCCACCGTTTCCCCCGGCAGACCCGCGTATCAAAGCAGCGGTGATTGTCGATCCGCTCTCTGTGTTCAGCGCGGCGGGCCTCTCCAAAGTCAGCGTGCCAGTCCAGTTGTGGGCCTCTGAATACGGTGGGGATGGCGTGACGCCAGAAAGCGTAGCGGCCATTCGCAAGGCCTTGCCGCATGAGCCAGAGTTTTACAGTGTGGCGGGGTCCGGCCATTTCAGCTTCTTGACGCCATGCCCGGCGCAACTCACCGCAAACGCCCCCGAACTCTGCAAAGACCACCCCGGCTTTGACCGCGTCGCATTTCATCAGCGCTTTAATAACCAGGTGACAGCGTTTATGCGGGCGCATCTGGTGGGATCAGTTACACCTTGATTACCTGATGAAGGCAGTTGGGCGGTGGGGTGTCTGGCACCCACCGCCACGCGCCAGATATGAATTGTCAGGTCGACGGCTTGGCTTCTTCTGCCTCCCGTTTTGCCTTCATCTTTGCGCTTAGCTTCGCGTCTTCGATTTTGGCGCTAACTGCGTCGCCACGACTTCATCTCCGACCCGTATTTGCTGGCAATACGTGAGGAAGGTGGTCCATAAATCCCCCGCACGTCGCTAGAATCCACACCTCCTGAACGCAAATAAAAATAATTTTCATTTGCGTCAACCATTGCTGAAATCAAGCGTTTTGCATCTCGAGACGAGTAAATGAGAAACATTCTCTATAACGTGTTCCGGGATGTACTGATGAATAAAAAACAGAATTCCAGACAGCGCAATCTGACCTTGTTGCGCCTGACGTGCGCAGTGCTGGCAGCAACCAGTTTTCAGGCACGGGCAGAGGCGATTGATGATGCGCGTACCGACGCCACCAAGCCCGAGGCCGATCAGAGCATTGCGGCGACCACGGTGGGGCAGTGGACCGGTGCCTGGACGCGCGGCACTTTGCTGGGCGATATGGGTGGTTTGCGTTCCGGCCTGGCGCAGTACGGTATCAATCTGGGGCTGACGGAAACCAGCGAATACCTGGGGAATGTCTCTGGTGGCACCGACAAGGGCTTTGTTTATGACGGCCTGACCACGCTGACATTGACGATGGATACCAGCAAGGCGCTGGGTCTGCAGGGCGGCACGTTCAATGTCAGTGCCATCAACATCCATGGCCGCAATCTGAGCGAACTCAATCTTTCCAACCTGCAAACGGCCAGTGGCATCGAGTCTGACTCGGGCACGCGTTTGTGGGAGCTGTGGTATCAGCAGTCGCTGGCGGACAACAAGTACGACGTGAAGGTCGGTCAGCAGAGTATTGACCAGGAATTCATGACCAGCACGTATTCCGGCCTGTTTGTGAACACCATGATGGGCTGGCCGGCGGTGCCGTCCTACGACCTGCCCTCCGGCGGGCCGGCATACCCGATGTCGGCGCTGGGCGTGCGTTTGCGCGCACATCCAACTGATGCGATTACCGTGCTGGCTGGCGCGTTCGCCGGTGATCCGACGGCGGTGAATGGTGGCAACCACAATGGCACCGGTTTTAGCCTGCATGGCGGCACGCTGTGGATTGCGGAAGTCCAGTACGCGGTCAATCAGCCCGCGCTGGGGCAACTGGAAACCGCCAATAACAATCCGGATGAGCCACCGCACCACAGCGGTCTGCCGGGTACGTACAAGCTGGGCATGTGGTACCACACCGCCAGCTTTGATGATCAACGCAATGGCACGGATGGTTTGTCGCTGGCCGATCCCAACAGCAATGGCAGCCCGCAACAGCATAAGGGCAATTACAGCATTTACGCCGTGGCCGACCAACTGGTGTGGGAACGTGATCCGGATAGTGCGCAAGGGCTGGCGGTGTTTGGCCGCGCCATGGGCGCGCCGGGGGATCGCAATGAACTCTCGTTCAGTTTCAACGGGGGTCTCTCGCTGAAAAACCCGTTGCCGGGCCGTGATAACGATACGGCGGGCCTGGGCGTGGGGTATGTCCGCGTGGGCAGCGGTGATCAAGGGCTGGACCGGGATACCGCCAACTTCAGTGGCACCTGGTACCCGGTGCGTAGTGGCGAAACCTTTGTTGAAGCCACTTACCAGGCGCAGGTCAACCCGTGGTGGCAAATCCAGGCAGATGTGCAATACGTCGCCAATGTGGGCGGCGGTATTCCCAACCCCAATGACACCACCCAGAAAATTGGCAACGAGCTGATCCTGGGTGTGCGCACCAACATCACATTCTGATTTTTACATCACGCATTGCGGTGTCTGGCCTGTGTGCCAGATACCTACTGAACAGGTGAACACATGGCTTTATCCCTTTTCAAGTTGCTGCCGTTGTCATTGGTTGCCGGTGCTTTGCTGGCTGGCCCCGTTCTGGCAGAAGACGTCGCCCCCGGTTTGCTGCCGGGTATCCACAAGCATGTGCTGCAAACCTCGACCGTGCCGGACAACGGCGACCAGAACCCGTATGCGCTGATCATTGCGCCGGTCAGCGCCGGCCCGATCCAGCAGGGTGATGTGTTGTACGACAACTTTAACAATGCCGCCAACCTGCAAGGCACCGGCACGACCATTGTCGACTTCAACCCGACCAGCAAAAAACTGACCACCATTGCCAATCTGTCGCATGAGCTGCCGGGCTGCCCGGGTGGCGTGGGTTTGTCCACCGCCATGACCATGCTCAAAAGCGGCTGGATCATTGTCGGCAGCACACCCAGCAATGACGGCACCACCCGCACCAAGGGCGCGGGTTGCCTGATTGTGCTTAACCCGCAAGGCAAGGTGGCCAAGGTGCTGGCGGACGCCAACATCAATGATCCGTGGGGCAATATGGCGGTGAAAGATGACGGCGACAAAGCCACGCTGTACGTGAGCATGGCCGGCTTTGGCGTGGGCAGCCCGGATGGCGAGCCGCCGGTGTTCAACCAGTCCACCATCTTGCGCATCAACCTGGATATCCCCGAGGGCAAAGTGCCGGAAGTGACCAGCGAAACCGTGGTGGCCGGCGGCTTTGGCGAACAAGCGGACAAGTCGGTATTCCTGGTCGGCCCGACCGGGCTGGCGTTGGGCGAGGGCGACAAGCTCTATGCCTCTGACGCGCTGGGTAACCGCATCAGCGAAATCCGCGATGCCAGCACTCGCACCACCAGCGCCGGGGTCGGCCGTACCGTCACCAAAGACGGTTTATTGTCCCGGCCGCTGGCCATGGTCATGACGGCCGAGGGCCACCTGCTGGTCACCAATGGCCTCAATGGCAAGGTGGTGGAGGTTGATCCGGTCTCTGGCAAACAGTTGTACGCCCAGTGGATTGACGCCGACAAAGCGCAGGTGCCGCCGGGCAATGGCGATTTGTTTGGCATTGTCATGCACCCCAACGGCAAGAGCTTTTACTACGTGGAGGACGACGTGAACACGATCGTGCTGGCCCAATGAGCAACCCCAAGAGACCAGAACAGCCTGCCAACCTGGCCCGCCGCAATTTTCTGGGCGCGGCGGGTGGCCTGGCCGTTGCGGCGGCGTCGGTCGGTGCTGCGGCGATGGCGCCAGTGGCGGAAGCGGCGGCAAACCCGGCTGCGGCGCCGTCAGACAAAGAACCGTTCTGGGGGCAACACCAGGGCGGTATTGTCACCCCGCAGCAGCGTTACACCTGCTTTGCCGCGTTTGATGTCACCACCAACAAACGTGATGAACTGATCGAGATTCTCAAACACTGGACCATTGCCGCTGCCCGCATGTCAGAAGGGCGGCCGGTGTATCCGCTCGATAGCACCAAAGACACCGAGCCGCCGGCCGATTCCGCTGACGTGCTGGAAATCAGCCCGGCGAGGTTGACCATTACCTTTGGCTTTGGCCCGACCTTGTTCAGCAAGGAGGGTGTGGACCGCTTTGGCATCGCCCGCCGTCGCCCGCAAGCGCTGGTTGATCTGCCGCGCTTTAACGGCGATCAACTGGCCGCGGATAAAACCGGCGGTGATATCTCGATCCAGGCGTGTTCCGATGATCCGCAAGTGGCCTTTCATGCCGTGCGCCAACTGGCACGTCTGGCCTATGGCAAGGCCGATATGAAGTGGGTGCAGAACGGCTTTACCGGCGACGGCAGCAAAGGCACGCCGCGTAATCTGATGGGATTCAAAGACGGCACGGTGAACCCGCCGCTGAACGACCACGCCGCGCTGAACAAACTGGTATGGGTAGGCAGTGAAGGCGACTGGATGCGGGACGGCAGTTATATGGTCGTGCGCCGCGTGCGGATTGCGCTGGAACACTGGGACCGCTCGCCGCTGGATTTCCAGGAACAGGTGGTGGGCCGGCACAAGTACAGCGGAGCGCCGCTGGGCAAGCTCAATGAGTTTGATGCAGCGGATCTGGATGCGGCCGACAGCGATGGCAACCCCATCGTGCCGGACAACGCGCATATGCGCCTCGCGTCTGCCGCTGCCAATCAGGGTATGCAGATTCTGCGTCGGGGTTACTCGTACAACGATGGCGCCAATTTCACCGCCGAGCGCTGGCCGCCCTGGCGGCAAGAGGTGGAGTTTGATGCCGGCTTGCTGTTCTTTGGCTACCAGCAAGACCCGCGCACCGGCTTTATCCCCATCAATCATCAACTGGCCAAACTGGACATCATGAACCAGTTCATCACCCATGTGGGCAGCGGCATCTTTGCCTGCCCGCCGGGTGCGCAGCCAGGCTCTTTCATTGGGGCAACGCTGTTTGGTTAAGGACAAAGCGCAGGGTGGATTCGCGCAGCAATCCACCTTGGTGGATTGTCACTACGTTCCGAATCCACCCTAGGCGTTTGAAGTACATCGCTGACAAGAAGAACAACCTATCCGGAGATGCTCCGCATGTTTAAAAAGACGTTTACCCTGGCCGCCCTGACACTGGCCATCCTCGCTCCGCTGGCCAGCGCTGCCAGCCTGACGCTGTACAACGCCCAGCACGAGCAACTGGTCAATCTGCTGGTGAAAGACTTTGAAAAAGAATCCGGCGTCAGCGTGCGTGTGCGCAATGGCGAAGGCCCGGAACTGGCCGCGCAACTGTTGAAAGAGGGCACGGCCTCGCCGGCGGATGTCTACTTCACCGAGAACTCGCCAGAACTGATGCTGCTGGAAGAAAAGAACCTGCTGGCCAAAGTGAACCCGGCCACGCTGGGCACCGTCCCGGCCAAATACAACTCGCCGGCCGGCCAATGGTTGGGCGTCATGGCGCGTGAAAATGTGCTGGCCTGGAACACCGGCATGATCAAGCCAGAGCAACTACCAGCCTCCTTGATGGATCTGGCTGGCCCGGCCTGGAAAGGCAAAGTGGCAATCGCCCCGGCGGATGGGGATTTTCCGCCGCTGGTGAGCGCCGTGCTGGCGCTCAAGGGTCGCGAAGCCACACTCAAATGGCTGGAAGGCCTGCGTGACAACGCCCAGATTTTTGATGATGAAGAGGGCGTGGTGGCGGCCGTGAACCGGGGCGGCGTAGCCGTGGGCGTGATCAACAACTATTACTGGTCCCGCCTGCATCTGGCACTGGGTGATAAAGCCACCCGCAGCGCCATTCACCACTTTGGTGGCGGTGATGTCGGCGCGCTGGTCAACGTGTCTGGCGCAGCCGTGTTGAAGAACTCGCGCAACCAGGACGCCGCGCAACAGTTTCTGACTTACCTGGTGAGCGAGCGCGCACAACAACTGATTGCACATAGCCACATTGCGTTTGAATACCCGCTGCGTGGCGGTGTGGCGCCAGACGCATCACTCAAGCCGTTTGACCAGCTGCAACCGCCCGCGCTGACGCCAGACAAGCAAGGTGACGACGCGGAAGCCGCCAGGCTGATGCGTCAAGCCGGCCTGCTCTGATGTCCGGCAGGCGTTATCCCCCGGCGCTGGTGGCCTTTGCGGCCATCGGCGCCGTACTCGTTCTGGTGCCTTTGTTACTCACCCTGCGTGACGCCAGCCAGTTTAGCCTGGCCGAGGCGCAGGAGGTCTTGTTGCGCCCGCTGGTGGGCAAGCTGCTGTTCAACACGCTGACCATCACCCTTGGCGCCATGCTGGTTTGTGCGGTGGTGGGCACGCTGACGGCCTGGTTTGTCGAGCGTACGCAACTGCCGGGCCGGCGCATCTGGAGTGTGCTGGTCGTGGTGCCGCTGGCGATTCCGCCATTTGTGAGCAGCTATGCCTGGGTCTCGCTCAGCCAGAATCTGCAGGACTATCTGGGGGCCTTGCTGGTGGTCAGCAGCAGTTATTACCCGCTGGTGTATCTGCCCGTGGCCGCCGCCTTGCGCGGCATGGACCCGGCGCTGGAAGAAACCGCGCGCTCACTGGGTCTGGGGCGCTGGTCGGCGTTTGTACGGGTGGTGCTACCCCAACTGCGGCCCGCTTTGCTGGGCGGTAGTTTGTTAGTGGCATTGGGTGTGCTGGCGGAATTTGGTGCGTTTGCGCTCTTGCGTTTCCGAACCTTCACCACCGAAATCTACGCGGAATACCGCACCAGCTTTGATAGCTCGGGCGCGGCCTTGCTGGCTTGCGTGCTGATCGGCTTGTGCCTGTTGTGTGTCCTGGCAGAGCACCGCGTGCGGGGGCAGGGCAGGTATTTCAAGGTGGATCGCGGCACGCGCCGCGCGCCCGTGCGCTATGCGCTGGGCCGCTATGTGGTACCGGTCAAACTGTTCCTGGCGGCACTGGTGGCTATCACCATCCTGGTGCCGCTGGGCATGATCGTGTATTGGCTAACCCAGGAAGGCGCTGCGGCCGTGACGCCGGCCGATGTTTCGCCCGCCTTGCTGTGGCAGGCCACCAGCAGCTCGCTGGAGCTGGGTTTGCTGGCCGCTGCGTTGACCACCCTGCTGGCGATTCCGCTGGGGTACTTGCTGGCGCGTCATCCGGGCCGCTTGCCGACGGTGCTGGAGCGCGTGGTGTACCTGGCGCAAGGTTTGCCGGGTCTGGTGGTGGCGCTGGCGCTGGTGACGGTTGGCATCGGCTTTATGCAGATGCTGTACCAAAGCACGCTGATGCTGGTCGTCGGCTACGCCATTCTGTTTTTGCCGCTGGCGCTGGTGGGTGTACGTGCCGCGTTTGTGCAGGCACAACCCCGGCTGGAAGAAAGCGCCCGTGCGCTGGGTTTGTCCCCGCTGGCCACCTGGCTGCGGGTGATTCTGCCGCTGGCCGCGCCGGGTATCGGCGCGGCGGCCACGCTGGTGTTTGTATCGACCGTGACCGAACTGACCGCCACCTTGTTGCTGTCGCCCATTGGCACGCAAACGCTGGCAACCCAGGTCTGGGCGGACACCTCCACCCTGGCGTTTGCCGCCGCAGCGCCTTATGCCGCCTTGCTGGCGGGCTTGTCGCTGGTGTCCACGTGGGTGTTGATGTCCTTGTTGGGGCGCAGCGCCATTCGTGCTCCGGTCTGAGCACCGGCATTTGATATTCAGGAAGTAATGATCATGGCTGCTTTACACATTGCCGGTTTGACCAAGCGCTTTGGTGCCCGAACGGTACTCGATGACATTCATCTGCAACTGCCCGCCGGCACGCTGACGGCCATTCTTGGCCCGTCTGGCGGTGGCAAGACCACGCTGTTGCGGCTGATCTGCGGGTTCGAGCGGGCAGATGGCGGTGAGATACGCATTGGTGATACGCCGGTCAGCGCACCGGGTGTGTTTGTGCCGACCGAGCGCCGGCATATTGGTTACGTTGCCCAGGAAGGGGCGCTGTTTCCGCACCTGACGGTGGCGCAGAACATTGTGTTTGGCCTGCCCCGGCAACAACGGGCCGCGCGCCATCGCGTGCCGGAACTACTGGCGCTGGTGGGCTTGTCCGCCACGTTTGCTGACCGCTTGCCGCATCAACTCTCTGGTGGTGAACAACAACGCGTGGCGCTGGCACGGGCACTGGCGCCATCCCCCGCGCTGGTGTTGCTGGACGAACCGTTCTCCGCACTGGATGCCGGCTTGCGCGCCGACACCCGTCAGGCGGTCAGCGCCGCGCTGGCCGCGACGGGCGCCACGGCCTTGCTGGTGACGCATGACCAGGCCGAAGCGCTCTCCATGGGGCATCAAGTGGCTGTGTTATGGGGCGGCAAGATGGCGCAGATCAGCACGCCACAAGCGCTGTACCGCTACCCGCAAAGTCAGGCGATTGCCGAGTTTGTCGGCAAGGCGGTGTGGCTGGATGCGCTGCTGGAGCCCGCAGGCGCGCGCACCGCGCTGGGCTTGTTACCGGTACAAGGGACGCAAACAGCCGGCCCGGCACGGGTGCTGCTGCGGCCAGAGCAGATTCGCCTCGTGACCAACGGGCATGACATGGCCAGCGTGCGCGGCATTGAATACCTGGGCGCGCACGCCGCCTTGTCTTTGGTGCTGCATCAGACGGGCGAAGCGTTGTCGGTGCTGGTGAATGCGCAGGACATCCCGCAGCCCGGCAGCCGCTTTGCCTTGAAGGTGGAAGGCCCGGTGACCGTGTTTGATCAAGCCGGGCAATTGCTGGCCAACCAGGATTCAGCGCTGGCGGCCTGAGCGCGTCAGAACGTGGTGGTGACGCTGCCAAACACGCTGCGCCGTGCGCCGTATTGCGGTGCGCCGACGCCCACCCCGGTGCCATCACGCAGCAGATACACATGGTCGAACACATTCAACAACGCCAGACGGCCTTCAATCTCCAGACTGCTGGTCGTTTTCCAGCTATGCGTATACGCCGTGTTGAACACGGTGTAAGACGGTAGCGAGGCGCTGTTGGGTGCGCCGCCATCCGGCGTGCGTCTGAGGCCGCTGCCAAACAGCATGTCGCCACTGATCAGGTTTTGCCCAAAGCGATAACTCACGCCGGAAGACGCCGTCCAGGTCTGATCGTGATCCAGATAGATATTGTGGTTGGCGATATACGCCAGCTCATCCGGATCAAACAGCGCCTGGCCGGACACAATGTTTTTGCCCTGTGCTTTCTGGTACGCCACGTTCAAATAGCCGCTCCACGGCCCGCTACCATACGTGGCAGAGAACTCTACCCCCCGCGCATAGCCTTCGGCGTAATTGAAAGGGGAGAGAATCAGCGCCTGCCCAAACTGGCCTTCATCCAGCAAGTTCTGGATGCGCTTGTAGTACGCGTCCAGCGCCACGGTCAGCGCCGGCGTGAGTTTGTGGCTGGCGCCCAGATCAAAGTAATGCGTGCGCTCGGCCTTGACGGTATCTGACATGCCAATCGCGGGCTGGTTGGTGGTGCCGCTGTACAGATCAATACTCGATTGCGCGGCCAGTTCTTGTGGTGGCGGCGTGAAGTAACGCGAATAACCGGCGTGGATCAGCGTGTTGTCGCTGGCCTGCCATGCCAGGTTCACACGCGGGCTGAACTGGTGCTCTTGCGTGAACGCCGCCACCTGATCAAACCGCAGCCCGTAATTGAGCGTCAATGCCGGGCCAAGGCGCCATTCATCTTGGGCGTACACGCTGACCAGACTGCCGGTTTTGCTGCTGTTATCCACGACGTTGAACGGCACATTGCTGCTCTGCGCGCCACTGTCATCCGTGGCAAAGACCGCCACCGTATTGTTGCTGGCCGTGCCCTGGCGCTGCAATTGGGTACCGGCACGCAGGGTGTGACCGGGGCTGACGCGCCAGGCCGCATCGAGCTGGATGCCGTTGGCCGAGTTGGAACGGAAAGTGTCGGACGCCACGCCGTTGTAGACCAGGTCCCCAATCAGATCGGGATAAAAATGCAGGTCTGAATACTGGTGGAACACAGACAACTGGTAATCCACCGTATCCAGGCTTTGCTGCAAGGACAGCGCGACAAAGCGGTTGACCTCGCGCTGGCGCTCATCCACCTGGCTGGACGGATAAGTATTGAGACCACTGGCCGGATCGCTCACCCCGGCCAGGGCAAACCCGGCTTGCTGGTTTGGGTTGGCGGGGATTTCATAACGCCCGTTGTAGGTGCCAAATAACAGGCCGACGCGGGTTTGCTCATCCACAAAGTATTCCAGATTGCCAAAGCTGCGGGATTGCCCCGTGTCGTCATGCAATGGGCGGGTGGTCGGCTGCGGGTTTTCCAGCCCGGCAGAGCTGGTGAGATAGCTGCCAGAGAGGTAGTAGTTGAGCCGGCCAGCGCTGCCAAAGACAGCGGCAGACGGGGCAAAAGTGTCGTTGCTACCGACTTCCAATCCCACGCGGCCACCGGGTGCCACCGGGCCGGAACGGGTCTGGATATCCACCACGCCCGCCGTGCGCAGGCCGTACTGCGCCGGCAGGGCGCCCGTCAGAAAATCAATGCTGTTCACATAGCGCGTATCAAACGCCGTCCCAAAGCCGGAAATGGCCTCCGGCAACTGCACGCCATCCACGCGATATTGCACGTTGCCATGATCGTCCCGCACGTGGAGTGAGCCAGACCCTTTGGAGTCTGCATCCACGCCCGGCAGGCGCAGCAAAACCTGGTCCAGCGCCGTGGCATCGCCCTGACCGTAGCTCTCCAGCGTGTTGCGGTCCATGTGATAGATGGTGGTGCCGACCGAGGGGGACAGCTCGATCCGTGCATTTTTCAGGCGTTCGGCAGTGATGGTGATGACGGGGAGATCATCGTCGGTTTGCGATGCAGCGGCGGTATCGGCCAGGGCCAGGTGGGGTACCACCAGGCTGGCCAGCAATAGCGCCAGGGGGCGCAAGGGAAACGGGGTCATGCGGGTTTGCTCTCTTTTTGTGATTGGCCGGGGATGACTTGCTTGTGGCTAATTGCAACAATGTTGCATTTCGCTGGCATGCTACCGGAATAATCACAAAATGCAACAATGTTGCAAATTGCAAAGACAAAAAAACGGCCTCCCCGCAGGAAGGCCGTTGATCCAGCACGATACAGAATGCTTATTTGTAGCGGGTCCAGACCACCTGCGTGGTGGTGACCCCGGTACTACCGCCCCCGGTGCTGCAACCGGCTTGCGATACGCACGGGTTGAAGGTGGGTGGGTAATTGGTCAGGTCAATGGTGGTGGTGGCGGTAAAGCTGGACGAGTTGGTCTGGCTCTGCTGGAACGCATTCACATAACCGGCCACATAGGTATTCCCGCCAAAAGACACCGTATCCGCGCTGATCACGTTGCCAAAAATCTGGGTGCTGGCGCCCAGCGTCACCGTACCGCCGCTGAAGGTGGTACTGCCAGGGATATAACCACCGGCATACAGCGCAATATTGGCCAGCGGGTTGGCCGCACCCTGATAGCCGCAATAGTTGTTGCTGGCATTGGGTACGCACGTGCTGACAACGGGAGTCGGGCACAGATTGGTGGGGTACAGGTTTTGTGACGGATATTTGGTGAGCATATCCGCCGATGCATTGAACGGATTGTTCACGCAAATCCCCGCTGTGCCGATTTTGGCATTGCTGTTGGGATTGGTGACATTGCCAAAGCCGACATAGTTGGGCGCGTAGGTGATGTTATTGGCGCTGGTGGTGATGTTGCCGGTCGCCATCACGGTATTGAGCCAGGTGCCCAGACCCAGGTTGACGTTGCCGTTAAACCAGACCAGACCGGGCGGCAGCGCCTCGCCTGCCGTGGCGACATCGGCAAGCGACCAGGTGGGTACGCCGGCCGAGACCGTGGGTTGTGAGGTAAAGCAACTGTTGTACATGGAGCCCGAATAACACACGCGGATAGTGCAACTGGCGGCGTTGTAGGTGCTGGTCGGGCACAGCATGTCGCGGTTGCTTTGACCGTCTCCCAATACATACCAGGCCCCGGCGGGGATGCTGGTGCCGGTGACGGATGTCGCTGCGGGCGCACCGGAACTGCTGGGGATGCCGTTCACATTGCTGATATTGACCCGGATGTTGTTGGCGCTATCCACATCAAACGCATAGTTGGCTTGCGAACGGTTGGCCCAGGCATCAATGGTGGGGGAGCTCGGCACGCTCACCGACGGTACCGGCACCGTGTTGGCCGCATAAGTGGGCATGAAGTTCGGGACGAGCGTGACATGGCTGTTGTGCGTGGTGCCATTGTTGCCCGCGGGGGCAAAGCCGGTACCGACCGTGCCGTTTTGCACGGCAGAGTAATTGTCCTGGTACACCAGGTTGCCCGCCGCGGCCAGGTTTTTGACCGTGGCGTTGTACAGATTCAGGTTGCCGTTGGTGTTGACGTTGGCAATGGTCTGCGCGCCAGCGGTGGTGACGCCGCCGCTGCCTGGCGTGGTGGTGGATGGCCGGCCATTGGCAGTGGCCCCGGCCAGCGCGTTGACCGTGCCCACTGCCGCGCTATTGGTGAAGGTGACCGAACCATTGGCGTTGATGGTGGTGATGGTGGCACTGTTGGTGATCGTCACGTTGCCTTGCGAACCAATGGTCTGGAACGTGGCCGAGTTGTTAATGGTGACGTCGCCTTGCGCCAGAATATTCTGCACCGAGCCCGTCGAACTCAGGTTGACCGACCCGGTGGTGTACAGGTTGTTGATGCCGTCGAGCGTACCCGTGTCGGTCAGGTTACCGATCACGGTGATGTTGGCGCTGCTGTCGCCGGCAAACTTGATATTGCCGGATGTGGTCAGGTTGCCGTGGATCACCATCCCGCCGCCCGCGCTGCCGGGAGGGGTGCTGCCGCTACCACTGGCCGTGGTCACGCAATACACGGCCTCGACCGTGGCGGCGGCCTTGATGTCGCTGGTGGTAGCGTTGTTGCCGGTGAAACTGGCGGTCACTTGCGTGCCACTACCGCAGGTGCTTGCACCGGTAGCCACGGCGGTAATGGCCCCGGTAATGCCGGTGGCCACGCTGCCGCCAGAAATGCTGATCACGTTACCGGGCGCGGTGGTTGGCAAACTGGCCGCCTGGGTCTGCCCGAGTGTGTTGAGATATTGCCGGAACGCCTCGACACCATCCCACGCTTTCATTTGCGCGGTGGTGACTGCGTGCGTGGTCAGTGCGCTGTCTTGCTCTGCCCGCACGTAATGCATGGTGCCAAGGACGGTCACCGTCAGCGACAAACCCACCAGTATGACCAGCAAGATTGCGGCAATACCACGCTGGCGGTGTAGCGGGGCAGAAGGGGGTAAATGATCAAGGCGCATAAGGACGGTTCGCTTAACTGATATTGGGCAGACAGCTAGACCAGGACGAAAGGCTGGCATTGGCGCTGGTATTGGTGCTCCAGCTCAACTGCACGTACAAGCCGGCGGGCGCACTGGCGCCCACCAGCGTGCTGTACGGCCAGCAGGTGGTTTCCTGGGCGTTGAACATGACCGGGCCGTTTAACAGGCCACCGGTCACCAGGGGCGTGACGGTCCAGGTGGTGGTGTTCCAGTTGCCGCTCACGGGGGAACAACTGCCGCTGGCTTGCAGCAGGTACAGTGCGTTGGTGGCACTGCTATCAGACAGCAAGCCGTAGCACTGCGCGGTGGCGGCGGTGGCCGGTACTGTGCTTCCGGCGGTTTCCCAGAACATGGCGTTGGCCGGATTGGCCGTCAGCGGCAGTGTGACCACGCCACTGCTAATGCTTTGCAGAGTGCCATTGACCTTGATGGTGGACGTCCCCGCCATGGTGCTGCCCAGCAAGTCGCTGGCGGGGGTGCTGATCACCGTCTTCTGGGCGCCGGTCACCAGTACAAACTGGCTGTTATGCGCGGCCTGCGGGGCGTAGCCGTAGCCGGCGTTCTGTAACAAGGTCTGCACGGATAACAAGGCGGTGGCAATTTGCCGATCCTGGGCTGCGGTGGGCTGCATGCCATTATTGCCCACCACATTGGCAGCCACCACCCGGAACAATGACAGCATCGACAAAATGACCAGCAGCGAGACCAGCAAGCCCACCATCAGGCTAACAATGGTCCAGCCGGCTTGCCCGCGTGGGGAATGGCGAGTGCGCATATCAGTTATTCACCGTGAGCGTGCCGCCCAGCTTGCTGTCATTGACCGAGTTGGAAATCTGCGGCAACTGCCCGGTACCGGTCACGGTATTACCCGCTACAGAAACGCTCACCGTACTGAGCGAGCAACTGTTTTGCGTGGTCACGGAGGCACTGGCAGTCAGTTGCAGATGACCCGCCATACCCAGATTGCAGGTGGTGGTGCTGGACGTGGCGGAGGCAAAGGCGTTGTTGACGCTGATGCTCTGCAAGCCGCTGCGCAATTGCGCAATCACGCTGTTCTGCGCATTGAGCGTGCTTTGCGCCAGCGCCACGCGGGAGAGCGAAAACGTAATCCCCATACCGACAATCGCCAGCAGCAAAATGGCAATCAATCCTTCCAGCAGGGTGGCGCCCGTCTGGGCTGAGGGCATATGACTAGTTGAGCGCATTGGGGCCTCCGCTGACGCCTTGAATGGTGGAAAGGGCATAAATGCCGGTCTGACCGCAGACGACACCGCCCAGGCTCACGGTCGCTAGCGTTCCGCCAGGCGTGAAGGCCAGGCACTGTGCGGCCGCGCCGTTAAAAGTGGCAGAGGTGCCATTGGGCAACTGCCCCGACCACACCGCATTGCTGCAGGTGAGCGCGGTTACCGTGGTGGCGTCCTGTACGCAAACCGTCCCGCCGCTGGTGGAGGTGGCGTTGCCGTTGACCAGAATCAGATACGCCGATGGCGCTGTCAGCCCGACGCCCGCCGTATTGCGCAGCGCACGGGATCTGGCCCAGGCCGCGCCCTGGGTAAAAGAGATGGTGGCGGAATTGACATTGGCGCTGCCCACCCACTTGGCGGTCAGCGGCACGCCCAACAGCAGCAGAATGCTGATGATCACGATGACAATCATCATCTCGATCAGGGTGAACCCGCGTTGCCGGATCACCATGACGCCAGATACCCGCAAGCACGTGGCGTGCTGGAGCCGGCGGACAGCGAGCGCTGGCTGGCGGCATCCAGTTGCAAGGTGCAGCCTGCCACCATGGTGCCGCTGATCCCTCTGGCCGTGAGCGTATAGAACGGCGCGGTCGCGCTATTGGTCAGCGAATAGGTGAACAGGTTGCCCTCAGTGGGCCCGAAGCCGCTAAAGCCGGTAGCGCTACTGGTGACGCTGCTGTTATCTGCGGGGTAACTGAAGGTGAGCTGATGGCTGTTTTCCACCACCAGCGCCAATGCCACCAGGTCCGCGCCTGCGGCCTTCACATTGCTGCGGATGATGTAGTTCTGGTACAGCGGCAATGCAATGGCGGTCAGAATCGCCACGATCGCCATCGTGACCATCAGTTCAATGAGGGTAAAGCCGGCGGACGGTTTGCCTGGGCGTGGCAAAACCGCTGCGCAAAAGGGAGCAGGCATGGTTTCGTTTTTTTGCTTGTATGGCCCAGGCGGGTTAGACCGGGCATGTGTTGTCGTTGTATGACCCCTGTCTGCCTGTACCGCATTGGTGCGGCCTTGCTGTGTTTCTGCCTCCTCTGTCAGGCAGCACACGCACTTGTCTCTGTAGGACAAAGGGCATAAGGGTATTTACTTATGTTGATGACAAATGGGTTTGTCTGTCAAAAGAAATTTAAGTGATTACCTGAATCTGACGATCTGGACCTGCACCTGATCTGGCAGCAGGTCAGGCCGGAATGCCGCAATATGGTGCATTCCAGCGTGGCTGCGGCATGGCGACCAGCGGTGATATGTCAGGAATAAAAGGCGGTTTTACTGTTGTTTTTCTGTCCGCCCGTATTTTCTGTCAGTTTTCCGGGCACAAGGGCCGCCTGGATGACCTTGCTGAAAGGTCCAGTATTTGAAAACGGTTTCATGAAGCTGCGGATGGTTGAAAGAAATGGCCGACCACGCTGCCGGCTTGGGGAGGTATCAAGCCGCCTGGTAACGCCCCGGCGTGACGCCCAGGGCCCGGCGGAACATGTCGATAAACGCACTGACATTGTCGTAACCCAGTTCCAGCGCGATATTGGTCACCGGCACCCGATCCGCCAGCAGTTCCAGCGCCCGTAACAAGCGCGCCTGCTGCCGCCACGCGCCAAAACTGATGCCGGTTTCGGCGGCCCAGTGGCGGTTGAGCGTTCTGGGCGACAAGCCGGCCCAGCTTGCCCATGCATCCAGATTGCGGCTGTCAGACAAATCCGCGGCCAAGGCGTTGGCGATCCGCATCAGCCGTGGATCGGCCGGTTGCAACAGCCCCAGCGCTTCGGCCTGCGCTTGGGCCACTTCATCCAGAATGACCTCGGCCACGCGGGTCTGCGCCGGGGTCAGGGCCTCGCCGGGCCAGGTGGCGGCGCGGCGCACGGCTTCGCGCAACAAGGGCGTCGTTTTGATGGCGCGTGGCTCTGGGGGCAGGGTGGCGCAGCAGTGTTCGGCAATGAAGACGCTCCAGCCCGCAAATGGACCGAACGAGCGCAAAGAGTGCGTCCGGTGGGGCGGAATCCAGATGGCGTGGACCGCTGGCACCACCCATTGCTGCCGATCCAGCCCAATGGAAATCAGCCCATGCAATGCGCCGACCAGTTGCCCGCGTGCATGGCTATGCGCGGGGGTCACGCGGACTGCATCGCGGGTGAGTTCTGCCGCCGCCACAAACGGGCCGGCGGAAGACAGCACCAGATCAGGCCGGATGATCAAATCTTCCATGGCCGAAACTCCGTATCGAATGGCCTTAATGCCGCAGACCAACCACATCAGTATGCCTACACTGGCTACAACATCACAAGCAACCGGAGTGACCACCATGCAGGCCAAAGATGTACTGCCCGATGGGCAAAACCAGATTCATCTTGCCGGCACCGTCGTGCGCAAGGGCACTGTGGGCGCGTTTCTGCTCAATGCGCGGGTCTGGCTTGATCCGGCGGCGACGGCCGCCCAGCGCCAGCAAGTTGCCGCAGATATGCAAGACGCGCTCCCGGCACTTCAGGCGCTGGGTTTGTTCGATGTCCTTGAAATTCGCGATCCAGCCTTGCGTCACTGGCTTGCCTCACATCCATTGGAGTCAGCATGAAAGCCGCCGTTGTTACCGCTGCGGGCCAACTGCCCGTGTTTGCCGAGTTTGAAAAACCCGTTGCCGCCGCCGGCCAGCAGATCGTTCACGTGGCCGCATCGGCACTGAGCCAGTTAACCCGCGCCAAAGCGGCCGGCACGCATTATTCCTCTCATGGCGTGTTCCCGTTTGTGGCGGGCGTGGATGGCGTGGGCCGCCTGGAAAACGGCCAGCGCGTATACTTTTTTGCGCCGCAAGCGCCATTTGGCGCGATGGGTGAATACAGCGTGGTGGATGCGGCCCAGTGCGTTCCGGTGCCGGATGAACTGGATGACGTCACCGCCGCAGCGGCGGCCATCCCCGGCATGTCTTGCTGGGCCGCGCTGGTGGAGCGCGCGGGTTTTGTCAAAGGAGAAACCGTGCTGGTCAATGGCGCAACTGGCGCTTCTGGCCGGTTGGCAGTGCAGATTGCCCGCTATCTGGGGGCCGGTAAAATCATTGCCACCGGCCGCAATCCGGCTGCGTTGGGGTGGCTGCAATCAGCCGGCGCAGACGTCGTTATCCCGCTGGATCAAGCGGAGGACACCCTCAGCGCTGCGCTGGTTCCGCACCTGGCCGCAGGCGTGGATGTGGTGCTCGATTACCTGTGGGGCCCCAGCGCTCGTACTCTGTTGGTGAGCGCCGCCAAACACCTGCCAGAGGGGCAGCAGATGCGTTTTGTGCAGATAGGCTCCATCAGCGGCGCAGAAATCAGTCTGCCGGCCGCTGTGCTGCGCGCCACCGCCATCAACTTGATGGGCAGCGGTATTGGCAGCGTGCCCTTGCCACGCTTGCTGCACGTCGTTGGGCAAGTGTTGCAAGCCGTGATCCCGGCCGGGCTGGAAGTCAAAACCCAGGCCGTACCGCTGGCGCAATTGGCAGACCATTGGGGCGCGGCCGATAGTCAGTTGCGGACGGTGTTTACCATGGAGTGATGGACTGTTGGAAATCCAGCAATGTGTTGGGATTGGTGTTGGATATCCAGCATGATGCAGATTGATTTTTTAAAAAGGCTTGCCCGTCATGGCAAGCCTTTTTGTTTTTATATCATTGATTGTTAAGGTTTTTGTTGAATTTTTGTTTGTGTGGCACAGCGCTTGCTATGACATAACCTGTCATAACAGGTGCTGACCTATGTCGCTAACCCCGCAAACCTTTACCCGAGCGCATGTCTCGCTCTATAGCCAGATCAGGGACGAACTGCGCGAGCATATCGTCACCGGTCGCTATCAGCCGCATGACCGGGTGCCGTCAGAAAGCCAGCTCATGCGCCAGTACGGCGTCAGCCGTATTACCGTGCGCCAGGCCCTGGGTGATCTGGAAAAAGAAGCGCTGATTTTCCGGGTGGCCGGGAAAGGGGCGTTTGTATCGCGGCCCAAGCCATTCCAGGAATTGGGCCGCCTGCAAGGCTTTGCCGAGGCCATGCATGGCCAGGGCTATCAAACCCACAACCGCTTGTTAAGCCTGGAAACGCTGGCGGCTGATGCAGAAGTCGCCCAACGTCTGAATTTGCCGGAAGGCGCACCTGTCACCCGCATTGCCCGCGTGCGCTATCTGAACCGCGAACCTGTCTCGCTGGATGTCACCTGGGTAGAGGCGCGCATTGGCGTGCGGCTGGCGCGGGAGGATCTGGCCAGTCGCGACATTTTCGTCATCCTGGAAAACGACTATGGCCTGCCCCTGGGCCATGCCGACCTGACCATTGACGCCCAACTGGCCGACGCCCCGCTGGCAGCCGCACTGGGCGTGGCAGAGCACTCGGCCGTGTTGCGTATTGAGCGCCTCACTCATACCCGCGATGGCGCACCTGTCGATTTCGAATACCTCTATTGCCGGCCGGACAATTTCCAGTACCGGCTGCGTCTGAACCGTGCGTAACAACCCGAGCGATTTCATGAACACCATCGAACACTTTGTAGATGTCCTTGTCATTGGCGGCGGCACAGCCGGGCCCATGGCCGCCGTCAAGGCCAAACAGGCCAACCCCGCTTTGCGCGTGCTGTTGCTGGAAAAAGCCAATGTCAAACGCAGTGGCGCCATCAGCATGGGGATGGATGGCCTGAACAACGCCGTGATCCCCGGCCACGCCACGCCAGAGCAATACGTGCGTGAAATCACCGCCGCTAACGATGGCATCGTCAACCAGAAAACCGTCATGGCCTACGCGCAAAACAGCTTTGCCATGATTGAAGAACTGGACCGCTGGGGCGTGAAGTTCGAGAAAGACGAAACCGGTGACTTTGCCGTGAAGAAAGTCCATCACATGGGCAGTTATGTCTTGCCCATGCCGGAAGGGCACGACATCAAAAAAGTCTTGTATCGGCAACTCAAAAAGACGCGGGTCGAGATCACCAACCGGCTGGTCGCCACCCGGCTGATCACCGGCGAAGACGGCCGCATTGCCGGCACGTTTGCCTTTGATTGCCGCACCGGCGAGTTTCATGTCGTGCGCGCCAAATCCGTTGTATTGGCTACCGGCGCAGCCGGACGGCTGGGTCTGCCGGCCTCGGGTTATCTGTTTGGCACCTATGAAAACCCCACCAACGCCGGCGATGGTTACAGCATGGCGTTTCACGCCGGCGCCGAGTTATCCGGCATTGAGTGTTTTCAGATCAACCCGCTGATCAAAGATTACAACGGCCCGGCTTGCGCCTACGTGACCGGCCCGTTTGGTGGCTACACCACCAACAGCAAGGGTGAACGGTTCATTGAGTGTGATTACTGGAGCGGCCAGATGATGCTGGAGTTCCAGCGTGAACTGGCGGGCGGCAACGGCCCGGTATTCCTCAAGCTCGATCACCTGGCGCCAGAAACCATCAGCACGATCGAGACCATTTTGCATACCAACGAGCGCCCCAGCCGTGGGCGTTTCCATGCCGGGCGCGGCACGGATTACCGGGAGCGCATGGTGGAAATGCATATCTCGGAGATCGGCCTGTGCAGTGGCCATTCCGCCTCTGGCGTGTGGGTGGATGAGCACGCGGCGACCACCGTGGCTGGCCTGTTTGCCGCCGGCGACCTGGCGTGCGTGCCGCATAACTACATGCTGGGCGCCTTTGTATACGGCAAGTTTGCCGGCGAATCCGCCGCCCGCCACGCGCTGGAGCACGAACACGCCAAAGTGGACGTCGGCCAGATTGAAACCGAGCGCAACCGCGTGCTTGCGCCGCTGCTGCGGGAAGCCGGCCTGCCACCGGCGCAGGTGGAATACAAACTGCGCCGCATGGTGAACGACTACCTGCAACCGCCCAAGGTCACCCGCAAGATGGAGATTGGCCTGGAGCGCTTTGAAGGCATCCGCCACGACCTGGAGCAACTCTCCGCCCGCAACCCGCATGAGTTGATGCGCGCCATGGAGGTCTATGCCATCCGCGACTGCGCCGAAATGGCCGCCCGCGCTTCGTTGTTCCGTACCGAAAGCCGCTGGGGGCTGTACCACGCCCGCGTGGACTTTCCGGAACGTAACGACGCCGAGTGGCTGGTGCACGTCCAGACCCACAAGAACGAACGCGGTGATATGGCGTGCTTCAAGCGCGCGCTGGAACCCGCCGTCATCACCATGAACGAGGCCGACAAAGCCGCCTACCACCAGCTGCGCATTCCGGCCAGCCAACCCGCCGCCGAGAGGATCCCCGCATGAGCCTGCCCGTATTCGCGCTTGCCCAACAGCGCACCACTGTCCCGGTGCGCATTGATGAAGACAAATGCATTGCCGACAAGGGCTGCACGGTGTGCGTGGACGTTTGCCCACTGGACGTGCTGGCCATCGACCTCACCAAAGGCAAGGCCTATATGGCGTTTGATGAGTGCTGGTACTGCATGCCATGCGAGAAGGATTGCCCGACTGGGGCTGTGCAGGTCGACATACCGTATTTGTTGCGGTGAGGGGGCCTTTGCTGGCCGAAACCACTGTGTAGCCCGGATGGAGCCGGCAGGCGGGAATCCGGGGTGGCTGTCCTGGTTCATATTGCTGTGGTTTTTAGCGCCTGACGGCGCGGGTTTGAAAAGCATTTGATACCCGGGGTGCCGGGCCCACGTCACTTTCTTTGCGTCTCCAAAGAAAGTAACCAAAGAAAGGCGACCCCAGCCTGGCGGCCCTCCGGGCTTCCCTCAGTCGGTCGGGAGCCTAAGGTCTCCCTCCCTTCTTCGGCGCTTGGCTTCGATGGGGAAGGAAAGTCAAAAGCAACAGCAACGGCAAAAGCAACGGCCACAGCCACAGCCACGGCCACATCGTCTGTGTGCGGGCTCGTAGGGTGGATTCGGAGCGCAGCGACAATCCACCAGCGTTGCCGGATTCCGGCGCAAGCAGGCCGCCGAGGACCGGAATGACGAAGTGGTGAGCCACAAGTTCTTTCTTGCAAGCAAACCGGCACCCATAAGCGCCGACCAGAACACGATTTACCAAATAACCAGAAACCACTACTCCGGAGCAACACCATGCATTTGTTCAAAACATTACCGTTCCTGCTGGCCCTTACGCTGGGCGCGGCGAATGCCGAAACCATCCGCATTGCCATCGGCACCCAGGACACCACCATCAACTGCGCCACTGGCGGGTTGATGATCCGCGAACTCAAACTGCTGGATAAATACCTGCCGCACGACGGCAAGTACAAAGAGGTGACATACGACATCCAGTGGAAGAACTTCACCTCCGGCGCACCGCTGACTAACGAGATGGTGGCAGACCGGCTGGATATCGGCGCCATGGCGGATTTTCCCGGGTCACTGAACGGCGCGGCGTTCGATAAAGCCGGCAAGAAGAGCCTGTTTATCAGCGTCTTGTCTGGCAGTACCCAAGGCAGCGGTAATGGCATCGTCGTGCCCAAAGATTCGCCCATCCAGTCCATCAGCGAACTGAAGGGCAAGACCATCTCTGTCCCGTTTGCCTCGACCTCGCACGGCATGTTGCTGCGTGCCCTCAAGGCCCAGGGCATTGATCCGGACAAAGACGTCACCATTCTGACGCAAGCGCCAGAAGTGGCCGCCCCGGCGCTGCAAACCAACAAGATCGATGCGCATGCAGACTTCGTGCCGTTTGCCGAGTTGTTCCCGTACCGTGGCTTTGCCCGCAAGATTTATGACGGTTCGCAAGCCAACGCGCCGACCTTCCACGGTGCGCTGGTCAGCGCAGAGTACGCCCGCAAATATCCGGAAGTGGTGGTGGCCTATTTGCGTGCCGCGCTGGAGGCCGATCGCCTGTTTGCGGCAGAACCAGAAAAATACAGCGAGTTGATCGAGAAAACCACGGGTGTGGAAGCCGAAGTGGCGTACTTGTTCCACGGTCCGCTGGGGCTGCAAACGCGTGACTTTACCTGGAAGCCGGAATACCGCCAGGCACTCAAGACGTCGATTGAAACCCTGCGTTATCTGAAAAAGACCGACGCCAATCTGGACGTGAACACGTTTGTGGATGACCGCTATCTGCGCGAAGCCTTCAAGCTTTCTGGCCGCGACTACGACGCCGCCTTGAAGGACTACGACAAGCTGCCGCTCAAAGCCAATGACGCGCTGACCGGCAAGCCCATTACCAGCATCAAGCGCGTGGCTCAGGTGTGGGTGGGGGGAGAGGCACATGTGCGTAGTTATGCCTCGCCGGAAAACGCGTTTACCGATGCCCGCAAACTGGAAGGCGAGGGCAAGAAAATCCGCGTGATCTACGCCCAGGACTACAACAGCGGTATCAAGCTCTTTGCCCAGCAAGCCTGGTTTGTGCGGGATGCCAAGGGCCAACTGGCCGCCTTCCTGGGTAAAGATGCCGCTGCCACGTGGGCCAGAGCCAACAACGGCACGGTGGTGGATTACGCCGCCGCGCGCCAGAGCGCCAAACTGGCCAGCAACTGAGGATGCACGCATGACCACCGCCACGGGCCTTGCCCTTTCCAACCCGCCCAAACCATCCCGGATAGTGCGCTGGCCCGCAGCGGGGGGTTATGCCGCGCAAGCCGGCTCTTTGCTGGGGTGCGTGCTGTTCTGGCATCTGGCGAGTACGCACCACTGGCATGCGGGGTTCATCACCTTTGCCAATGTGCCGGCGCCGCTGGAAGTGCTGGCTGCCGCACGCGAGCTGTTTGAATCTCCCAAGCTGTGGCTGCACTTGCGTGCCAGCTTGCTGCGGGTGGGCATTGGCTTTGCCATTGCCGGTGTATTGGGGGTGGCGGCCGGTTTGTTGATTGGCCGTTTTGAATGGGCGCGGCGGGTGCTGCTTACACCGCTGGAAGTATTGCGGCCGATCCCGGCGGTAGCGTGGATTCCGCTCTCCATCCTGGTGTTCCCGTCCTCTGAAGCCAGCATGATCTTCATCACCTTTGTTGGCGCGGTGTTTCCGATTCTGTTGAACACCATTCACGGGGTGGAAGGGGTAGACCCGCGCTTGACGGCCAGCGCACGCAGCCTGGGCGCCGGCCGCTGGCGGGTATTTCCGGAAGTCATTCTGCCGGCGGCGGCACCAGCCATTGTGACCGGTTTGTCGATCGGCATGGGGACGTGCTGGTTTTGCCTGGTGACGGCGGAAATGATCTCCGGCCAGTTCGGCATCGGCTATTACACCTGGGAGTCTTATACCTTGCAGAACTACGCCAGCATTGTGGTCGGCATGTTGTTGATTGGTGTGCTGGGCATGGGTAGCAGCGTGCTGATCCGCGTCATCGGTCAGCGGCTGACGCCGTGGCAAAGGGGGCGGGCATGAGTGCGTCTGATCATCCCGCCGCGATCCGCTTGCGGCAGTTGTCCATCCGGCTAGGGTTGGGGTCGGCGGCGTTTGAGGCCGTACAGAACGTCAGTCTGGATATTGAACCGGGCCAGTTTGTCTGCCTGCTGGGTCCGTCGGGTTGTGGTAAATCCACTTTGCTGGGCGCGCTGGCCGGGCATTTGACGCCGGCATCCGGCCAGGCGCTGCTGGATGGTGAGCGCGTGGCCGGGCCGCATCCGGAGCGCGGGCTGGTGTTTCAGCACCACACGCTGTTTCCGTGGAAAACCGTGGCGCAGAACGTGGCTTTTGGCCTGAAAATGAAAGGCGTCGATGCCGCCACCCGCCAACGACAAGCCGAAGAATTCATCGACCTTGTCGGCTTGACCGGCTTTGCCCGGCACTACCCCGGCCAGCTCTCTGGTGGCATGCAGCAGCGCGTGGAAATTGCCCGCGTGCTGATCAACCACCCACGCGTGTTGCTGATGGATGAACCCTTCGGCGCGCTGGATGCGCTGACCCGCTTGAAGATGCAGGAACTCCTGCTGGAGATCCGCGAGCGCATCCGCACCACCGTGCTGTTCGTCACGCATGACATTGATGAAGCACTGTTGCTGGCCGATCGCGTGCTGATCATGAGCCCACGCCCTGGCCGCATTATCGAAGACCTGCCGGTTGATCTGCCCCGGCCCCGGTTTGCTGCGGCCGGTAGCGCCCGCTTTGCCAGCCTGAAACAACATTGCCTTGCCCTGTTGCGGTATGACGAACCCGCCACCAGCTTGCCGCGCTTGACCCCATTGGGCGCGCCACCAGCCCATCAACTCCAGTTTGCGATCTGATATGACCGATACCTTGTTTGCGCCACTCAACCCCGCGCTGGCCGCGCGCCTGCAAAGCCCGGACGCCACCATTCGCCGCGTGGCCCTGTTTGAACTGGCCGATGAAGAAGACGAAGCCAATCTGCCGCTGCTGATTGCCGCGCTCAATGACCCGGCCGCCACGGTTCGGGCTGAAGCCGCCCGCTTGCTGTCTGGCTGGGAAGTCCCCCAGGTCGTCAGCGCCTTGCTCGGCGCGCTGGTGGATACAGATGAAGACACCCGCCATGCCGCCGCGCAAAGCCTGTCTGAACTTAAAACGGCGGCGGCGGCGGCAGAGTTGCTGGCGTGGGCTACACATGCAGATGCTTTTGCGCTGGCCGCAGTCCTGCGCACCTTGCGTGAATTGCGTTTGCCCCAGGCCGCAGATCCGGCGCTGGCCGCGCTGGCCCATGCTGATGCGCTGGTACGGCGTGAAGCGGTTGGCGTGCTGGGCTGGTTGAAATATCCGCCAGCCCTGCCGCAACTGGGTGTGCTGGCGCGCGAGGACGCAGACGCCGAAGTACGCCGCGCGGCCAGCGGGGCGTTAGGTTTCGCCCAAGGCGAGGATGTGCTGGCAGATTTACTGGCCGCGCTGGCCGACCCGGTCTGGCAAGTGCGCGAAGAAGCCGCTGGCACCCTGGGCAAGTTGCGCTTGAAATCTGCGCTGCATGCGCTGATCGGGGCGCTGGAGGACGACCTTTGGCAAGTACGCCTGCGTGCGGCAAGAGCGCTGGGGCGTCTGGGCGAGCCTGCTGCCATTGGCCCTTTACAAGCCGCACTCACGCATCCGGCCGGCAATTTGCGCAAGGAAGCCGCCATTGCACTGGGTGAGATTGGCGACATCCGCGCCGTTCCTGCGCTTGAAGTGGCCGCCGCAGACCCGGACCCGGAAGTACGCAAGGCGGCACGACTGGCGCTGGCACGGGCCACCGCATGACACCGCAACAAGTGGTGCTGACCGCGCAGACCCTGTTGCTGGATTGGGGCGATGGCCCGTTGCGGCTGACCCATGTGCAACTGCGTGCCGCTTGCCGTTGCAGCCAGTGCGAGGCCGCCAGACGCCAGGGGCGCGGGCAGACGCCAGCGCAGGATATCCGCATCACGCGGGTAGAACCGCTGGGACATTACGCCGTGCAACTGGTGTTCAGTGACGGGCATGATCGCGGCATCTACCCGTGGTCCATGTTGCGGCAACTGGCGGCCTGAAAAACGAAAAAGGCCATGCCCCGAAGGACATGGCCGTCAAGCGCGTGCACTGCCTGGATCAAGATCAGGGCGCGGGTACCCAGCCAGTATTGCTGTTCCAGGCAGAGAACACCTGGCTACGTGTGGCCAGACCGCTCAGACTCAGCGTATTGCTGGCATCGGTGGTATCCCGGCCGGTCATGGACAGCGCGTTGCCGTTGCTATCCATGCTGCCGCTCTCGCGCCAACCTGCCGTCGTGGTGGCGGTAGTCGGGTTCGGCACCGGGTTGGCCGGGCTGGTGCCCGGGCTGGACCAGCCGACGGTGGCGATATGGCTGCCCATCTTCGTGTTGATGTAGGCCACGTTGTCGCAACCGTAGTTGGCGTTAGCCAGACTGCCGCTGGTCAATTGCGTGGTGCAGTAGCCGTTGGCGACAGTCAGACCACCAGAGCGCCCCAGGAAAGAACTCCCGGCCGGCACGCCGGCATCTGCCGTCAATGTGCTGTTCAGCACCACAAAGCCAGGATAGCCATACGCCGCCCGCGCCTGGAACAGATACCCGCCCGAGGCTGGCGTCACCGGGTCGGCCACGGTGTGCAGTTCACTGTTTTCAAACAGGGCGGCAAACGGTGTGCCCCAGATGAAATCCACATCGCCGGCGATATAGGTCTGGTAGTACCACACCCAGCCCTTGGTCTGAACCGTGTCCTGCGCCGAGATAAAATTCATGTAGGTCGCCATCATGCGGCTGCCTGCCAGGGTGGCGCTGTTGTAGTAGATGGTCTCGGCCTGGTTGTTGGCCGTCGCCGTCTTCACGTGCGTGTTCAGCAAGGTGAAGTTGGTCAGCTTCAACAAGTCTGCGCCCTCGACCAGGAACACCGCACGGCCGCCGCCCAGTGCACGGCGATTACCGGTGACTTCCGTGGTCAGCGTGGTTTGTGCCGCCGTCTTGCTGCCGCCGGTGCCGGGGTTCCAGGATTCATAGTTTTCTTGCGATACCACCACACCGGTGCGGTTGGCGCCCTGAATGGTCAGATTGTTCACGTTGCGCAAGAACAGTTGCTCGTTATACGTGCCGTTCTTGATGGTGATGGTCTTGTTGTCGGTGGCGTTGGTACACGTGGTGCAGCCGTTCAGCGTGATCCAGTTGAGCGCACCTTGCACGGTGGTGAAGTCCCCCGTACCGGCGGTATCGACCGTCACGGTGGTGGTGGAGGCCGGCGCTGTTTTGGTATGGAACGCCCAGGCGGTATTCGAAGTAATACCGTGGAAGGCCGAGCCGTTGTAAGTGCCGTTGAGCACGCCGTTATCCACGGTCACGTAATAGCTGGTGCCATAACCGAGCACGCCGTCATGCAGGCGAATGGTGGCCGTATTGCCGGAAACCGTGATCGGCGTGTAGTACACGTAGCGCCACTGGGTGAGTGGCGTGACGTTGTTACCCAGCTTGTCGACTTCGGTATTCACCGCAGGCATATAGGTTTGGGTTTCGCCACCGGCCGTCACCGGCGCGCCACTGATATCAATGGTGTCAACCAGTGTACCGGCCGAGGTGTAAACCTTGATGGTGCCCGTGGTGCCGATGGTGGGCGCACTGTCAAAGGTGATCTGCAAGCGGGAATCGGCAAACGCCGCAGTCGCACCATTGACGGGCGACAAGCCTGCCGCAGAAGGGGTTGGCGTGGGCGTTGCGGTTGGCGTCGGTGTCGGTGTGCTGGTGGGTGTGGGCGTCGGCGTGGCAGCGCTCGACGGTGACGGGGTAGGTGTCGTAGTGGGTGCGGATGTGCTGCTCGAATTGTCCGAGCTGCCGCCGCATGCGCCTAGCGCAAGTGCTAGCGTCGACGCCAGCAGAAGCGGCACGGCCCGTGCCTGAAACTGGTACATGAAAACCTCCACATTGCTCTCGTTATGTTCGTTATGTTCTGGATGCGGGGCCGATCTGATTGCGCCACGGCTCCCGTTGGCACAGCACGCCGCAGACGTGTTTCGTCGTTGCTGGCGGTAAAGCGGTTTGTGGTGACTGCGTGCAATCCGGCGAGGCCGGCACATCATGTTGTGATCTGATATATCACTACACAATGGCGCTCATGCTAGTGGGAAGGGGGCGGGAAAATCTGCAGGAAAACGCAAGACGCGTGACAAAAATCAAGAAAGTTCTGTACTTCCGGAAAGACGCACTACATTTGTCAAGCTTTGGTGAAATGGTATGAAGGGACGTTGTTGCAGCGCAAAGTGTGCAGGAGGGGGTAGCAGTAGCGCGCGGATTGCCTTGTGGCAAGGGGTGGTGGTTTGCTGCGGTGAATGGACACGCTAAAGACTGCGCTAAAGGGTTGGTTGATCCGCCGGGCTGCACGTGAAAAAGCCGGTGATCAACTCACCGGCTTTTTATCAGTTCATGCGTGGACGGCCCGCGCAAACGCTCAGGCTCAAGGCGCGTTCACCACCACGTAGGTGACGTTGCTGCCCTGGTATTGCGGTTGGTACCACGTGCTGCCGCATTGCATATATGCCGTGTTACCCCGCATGACCTGAACGCAGCCACTGGTGGGCATTTGCGAGGGCGTCAGAATGGCACCGACCACGGCTGAGGTGACGGCCACCGTCGCGGTCACCGCTGCTGCGGTGGCGACCGGGTGATAGTGATCGTCGTAGCCGTAACCATGGCGGTTGTTGTTTTCCACGTTGACGTTGACGTCGCGATTAACGTTGACGTTGTTGTTATTGACGGTGTTGTGGCTGTTGTTGATGTTGGTGCGATTGCCCGAGTGATTGCCGCCATTGCCATTGTTGTGCGCCCCACCTCCGCCGCCACCCGAGTGGTTCACACTGGCGCGGGCATTGCCTCTGACACCTGGCCCGGCATCGGCCAGATCCGCCATGCCCACGGTCATGAGTGCCACCGTCATCAAAGGCAAGAATGCGATACGAGTTCTGGATTTCATGTTCGTCCCCTTAGTCGTTGTCGCTTGCTTTGGTTAACGGGATGGCCACGTCCTTCTTGCCTGGCGCAAAGGTAAAGGCATTGCCCTTGATGGCGGGCTGCAGGTTCCATGTGTACACGGCGCTGTATTCCGGTCGGGTGTCATCGTCCGTGGTGGTAATCACCAGTTTGCAGGGCAGGGGCTTGTCAGAGCGGGTAATCCACAACTGCCAGTCCGCGCCCTCTTGCCGGAAGGCAAGGTGATCGCACAGCTTGCCGTTGATGTGCGACGGGCCGACATACAGCGCGCTGGTCAGCGCATCGGCTTGCGACTTGTCCGTGCCAAACAAAAAGAGGTCTTCCATGGGAATCTGGAGGTTGTAGTGATCTTCCAGGTCATGCAAGGCGGTGGCGATGGTGCCTTGTACGTTGACCGTGGTGTAGTACTTCAGGTCGGGCGAGTACTGGGTGAGTTTGCTGCCGTTAAAAAAGAACTGGCGGCTTTGGGTGTCGCTATCGAGCGAGGCGTACAGCTTGGTGTGGCCTTCAACCAGCAAGCGGGTCGTGGCCTGCATTTGCAGTTTCTGACCGGTATCGAGCACCGTGTCGTGGGTGATCACGGCCGCCACCTCAAACTTGGGCAGGCTGCGCAGGTAATTACCCATCTGGGTCAGTTTGTCGATCACGCGCGGGTTGACGACGGCCGCAGGCGCGGATGCATCGGCCGCCGGCGCATCCTCAGCCCAGGCCTGCAACGTCACAAGGATGAGTAGCAGCCCTGTCAGCTTTACTCTCAAGGTCATTTGCCTTCTCCGGTATCAAAAAAACGGGGAAAAACGGTGTAACGCGCCCCAAGGGGCAGGTCTGGTGCGACGCGCGAGGTGCATGTGCGGGGCAGGTAGATAGGCCGGCTCCCCGCAGTAAACACCGGCCGATACTCATGGGTTCTAGCACCATAATTACGAGCTTGTAATTTTTTTGGCAAAACAGTCGGTGAGCGGCGTCAAGCTCAGTGGCCAGAACTGGCTCTTGCCACAGAATCAAGCCCGGATGCGGCTTGCATGCGACTGGAATATTTTCAGGAAAATGACGGCTTGTAAGAGTCAGTCAGCAAAAATATTGTTTACAACCTATATTAATTCCAGTTTCGCCAAGCCAAACCTTTGATCAAGGCGGCGAATAGGGGCGTGTGAGTGAGCAGCCGACAGGGCTGTGGACAGGGTGTCAGGTTGGCACCCGGAACTGCGAGTAAAACGGTATGTTGGCCAAGCCGGATTCAGGTTCTGTACAGGGGCTGTTTCGCCCTCGTTCCCACGCGCTGGCACTGGAGCCGCGCATTTTGTTCGACGGTGCAGTGGCGGCGGCGGTGGAACAGCACCACAGCGATACCAGCCACCCAACAGAGCATGCGGTCACCGCCCGCGCCAATGTCCCCCTCAATCATCTTCCCGCGCCCGCCGTTGAAGCCCGTGACGGCGCGGTGCGCACGCCACCCACCACCCAGACCAATCTGGTGGTGATTGATAGTCGCGTGGATAACTACACTCAGTTGCTGACGCAATTGCCGCCTGGCACCAGAACCCTGATCATCAACAGCGGTGATGATGCGCTGGCCAGCATTTCTGCGGCATTGCAGTCCCTGGGCAAGGTCGATTCCATCCAGATTTTCTCGCATGGGGCGGCGGGGCAATTTACCCTGGGCAACCAGACCTTTACTGCTGATACCCTCGGTCAAGTGACGGCCACGCTCAATAGCTGGCGGGCCGAACTCAACCCCGGTGCTGACATCTTGTTGTATGGCTGCGATGTGGGTGAAGGTGTCGCGGGCAAGACGCTGGTCAACACCCTGGCCAATCTGACCGGGGCGGGCGTGGCGGCGTCCAGCAATGCCACGGGCAGCAGCGCTGCCGGCGGTGACTGGGTCCTGGAAACCAGTAGCGGCGTGATCGACAAAAGCATTGCGCTGAGCGCCAGCGCGCTGGATCACTACGATGGGCTGCTCGCCAATGCCAGCCCGGTGGTGACGATCTCTGTCCCCAGCAACAACGTCCTGCTGGGCGATCAGGTGACCTTCAATGTCTCGCTCACCAACAGTTCCAGCCAGGTGGGCTATGCGCCGTACATAGACCTGTTCATGCCGGCCACCGGCAAAGATGGCAATGACGGCTTGTCGTTTGTGTCGGCCAGTTATCTGGGGCAATCGGTCACGGCGTTTGTCATTACTTTTGACGCCAATGGCAATGCCACGCACCCCTTGGCCAAGGACAGCAGCGGCAACCCGCTGGTGATCAACGCGGCCACCTACGGCTTGCGGGCCGGGGATCAACTGGTTGTACTGGAACTGCCGTTTGCCAGTGTGTCGCAATCTCAGCCCGCCATTGCCGTGCAAGTCACCGCCACACTCAGCAACCTGGCCGACACCAGTTTTTCCAACGGTTCACCAGACCTGACGGTGCAGGCCCGGGCCGGGTTCCAGTTTGGCAATGATTCGCTGGACAACCCGACCGTGGACCCAAGCATTGTTGAGGCCAGCACCAGCAGCCTGGCCATCCACCCCACCCTGGTCAAACTGAGCCAGACGATCGACATGCCGGAAGGCGAAACGGCCACGGGCCCCAACTATGTCCATTCGGAAACCATCACCGCCACACCGGCCGCCGGGCAGACCCTGACCGATGTCACGGTAACCCAGGCGATCCCGGGTAACGTCCAGGTCACGGCCATCAATACCGGCAGTGGCACACTCACCTCGCTGACCATGCAAGATGGCAGCGTGCTGACTGATCCCACGGCCATGAATCTGGCCATTGCCAGCAACACGCTGTTTATCCGCAGCTATACCGTGCATTACGCTACCCTCAGCGGCCCCACCAGTATCGTGGTGAGTTTTTATGTGCCGGAAAGTGACGCCACCGGTTTGCCGGTCCTCAATACCCAGACCGGCGCGAGCGTCACCATTGATTTTGGCGCACCGTCCGCCACCGGCTCCTGGGTGCCGCTCGACCCGCGTGATCTGCCTCCGGGCGAAACCACCATTGATTTCTCGGGCACGGGCGACGGTTCCGGCGGCAGTTTTCTGGCCAAATCAATCACGCTACAAAAGCAGGTCAGTGACGTGAACGATATCGGGCCTGCCGGGGTGACCCCGGGTGATACGCTGGGCTATACGCTGAATCTGAATATCTCGGATTACTACGCGTTTGGGATGACGTTGCTGCGTAATGGCTCGTTCACCATTACCGATCAACTGAGCGACGGGCAAACCCTGACCGGCACGCCCACGTTTACCTTCACCATGAACGGCGTGACCCAAACGGTGGCCCTGGTGGCGACCAGCACCGTCAACGCCGACGGCACCACCACCATCCAGTTCAATATCGCTTCATCGGTCCTCAATGCCGGGCAACTGGGCGCGCTGGTGGGGGATCTGGCATTTGACAGCAACCAGGACGGGGCAACCACGGCCAGTATCCATTACACCGCCCTGGTCGATCAGCACTACACCAGCACCTACGCCCAAAGCGAGATCAACGAGGGCGATTCATTTGGCAACAACGCCACCACCACCGCCACGGTCATGGTCGATCAGGTCAATCTGTCCGGTTTTTCTGCTACGGATAATTCATCGACCAACACCACCATTGGCACCGACACAGTCGATATCGCCATTACCTCGGTCAACGGTGGCACCCCTCCGTCCAGTGGTGAGCTCAATCCTGGCGATGTGGTGACCTTCCAGATGAGCTATGACCTGCTCACTGGCGACTACGAACACATGAACCTGACGGCCTATCTGCCGTTGCCGCTGTTTGATCTGACCAGCATCAACTGGACCCAGGGGACGGGCGCGGGCACGTGGGCACTGGGTGCGGGCAATACCAACGCCGGCGCTATCGATAGCGTGACCACCGGCCCGGGCAATTCGGTGGTGTTTAACCTGGGCAACTTTGCCACGTCGATCACCACCGGCAGCCGCATTGAGGTGACCTTTACCTTGCGCGTGGGGGATCAGCCCTACGCGGATCAGCGCTCTTTCAATGTGCTGGCCCAATCGGACCAGCTCACCACCATCACCCAGCAGCATCTGATTTCGTCTGACGTCGCCCCGATTGTCTCGATTGCCGAGCCAGTGCTGACCATTGCCCAAGGCGTCGTGTCACGCACGGGAGATGGCACCATCAGCAGCGGCACCACCGGCACATGGGCCGCACCGGGCACCAGCGGCGTGCCCTTTACCGGGAGCGTGACGGATATTTCTACCGTGACCGGCAGCATTAGCGGCATTGACGCGGGCGATACGCTACGCCTGGCCACCACCATTGAAAACGCGGGCGGGGGCGGGGCGTTTGATGTCGCCACCACGGTGACGATTCCTACCAGTTTGCAGTTCATTGGTGGTGCGCTGGGCACGGCCAATCTGCAAATTTATCGCGGCGACGGCACCGCGCTGGTACTGGGCACGGATTACAGCGTCAGTGGCAACACCATTACTTTTCTGGATGCCGGCAGCGTGGCGTCGCTCTTGCCTGGCCGGACTGGCACCACGGCGGATACCAGTGGCAGCAATGTGGTGGTGATCACCTATGACGTCAAAGCCATCAACACCATTGCAGCAGCGGCCACCCTGCAAACGTCGGCCACGCTAACGCATTATTCCAGCGTGGAAGGCGGCACCGATTTCACCCCCACCGACCTGATTGCCACGACCACAGAGCAAGTCTCCTCACCCGATGTCAAAGTGGTGTTTGCCGGCGGCGGCACCACGGCGGCAGATGGTGACTCCAGCGCCAGTCACACCACCGGCAACAACCTGGTGATTGGCGAGAGCATGCAGTACGACCTCGTCGTCACCCTGCCCGAAGGCAGCACGCAAACGCTCACGCTGGATGATCTGATCCCGGCCGGCATGCGGCTGGATACCAGCTTCAATGGCGGCCTGGGTTACCAGTTGATCACCACGGCTGCGGGCACCACGGCACTGGGCGCGGACTTTGGCGGCAGTGTCACCATCAGCGGGCTCACCGGTGCGGGCGGCACCCTGGGCAACGATGGCGTTGGCGCGCACTGGACCTTCTCTGCCGCCACCGCCACGGCCGACAACGTCAGTGGCAACAACAGTTTTGTGATACGCGTGCAGCTGGTGGCGGACAACGTCAGCAGCAATCAGGCTGGTACCCAGTTGCCCAGCACCGCCCGGCTGACCTTTAGCGACCCGGATGGTGACACCGCCAACGGCGCCACCCCCGTCACCCGCACGGTCAACCAAAGCGCACCGGTGGCGACCGCCGTGGTGGTTGAACCCACGTTGCAAATCACCCAGACGCTACTCACCGATCCTGGTCTGGGTGTGGATGCCGGCGACACGGTGGAATACATCATCACCATCAGCAACGGCACCAGCGCCACTGATTTTGATGCGTTCGATCTCAATCTGCAGGATGTGATCCCCGCCGAGCTCACCAATGTGCAACTGGTAGGCGGCGTGCTGTACCAGAACGGCGCCACCAATCATGGCGGCGTGGACTTCCAGTTGTCTGGCAATACCCTGAGCACGCTGGCCGGGGCCAATATCGACATTGCCAAAGGGGGCTCGATTACCTTGCATATCTCGGGCCAGGTGGTGGCGGCCGCTGCGGGCGAGCAATCGTTCAGCAATACGGCCACCGTGCGCTGGACCAGTCTGGACGGCACCTCCAACACCACCGCCGACCCGGCGGGCGAGCGCACCGGCGCAGATGGGTTATTGAACAGCGGGGCGCTCAATGACTACCGCAGCGCGGCCACCCAGGTGGTACCGATTGCACAAGCGGTGATTATCTCGCGCGTGGGCGGCTTGCCCGATACGCCCGCGCCCAATCCCACCAACGCGCCTTCTGAAAACGTCACCATTGGTGAAGTGATCCGCTACCGCGTGAGTTCCGTTGTGGCAGAAGGAACGACCGGGGATTATCTGGTGCAGGTGACGCTGCAAAACGGCCTGGCGTTTGTGAATGACGGCACGACGGATATCGCGTTTATTTCCAACCAGGGCGCCATTACCACCTCGTTCACGGATCTGATCAACAGTGGCACGCTGGCGGTCAATGGCAATCAGGACAGCGCCATCGCCACGGCCATTACCCCGGATTTGTCGGGGGCCGCGCCCACCGGCGTATTCAATACCGCCAACCACCTCACCATCAGTACCGATGCCAATGGCAATCAGGTGCTGACGTTCAACCTGGGCAACCTGCATAACCCGGACAACGATGCCGATCTGGAAGGCATTACGCTGGAATTCAATGCCCGCGTGCTCAATCAGGCTTCCAATGTGGCGGGTGCGGCGCTGGCGGTGTCGGCCAAAGATATTTCCGGCAGCACTACGCTGGCCAGTTCGCAAGCGGTGACAGAAAACCTGGTCGAGCCCAGCCTGACTGGCCTGAACAAACAAATCACCTCGTTTGACCCTAACCCGACCGGCACCACCGGCACGGCCACCGTGGCGGTGAGTTTTACCGCCGGCAGCACGGTCCCCGCGTTCAATGCCGAACTGGCCGATGGCTACCCCAGCGGCACCAATCTGACCGCAGTGAGCCTGGAAATCAACGGCACCACCTATGCCATCAATAGCGTACCGGGCAGCGTGGGCTTTACCTATTCGGTCACCGGCAACAGCATCACCGCCGATTTCAGTCAGTTGGACCCGGGCACCAGCGTCAAACTGATTTACCAGATTACATTGCCCAACACCGCCACCATTGCCAGCAGCGCCGCCAAACTGACGTGGACCAGCTTGCCAGACAGCTTTACCAGTTGGGGCGGCTCCAGCGTGGGAGCAGCCGGGGGAAGCACCGGCGAGCGCACAGGCAGCGGCAGCGGCCCCAACCAGTACGTGCTGACCGAAGGCGCGGGCCTGGGCGTGATCAGCGGCACCTTGTGGGACGACACCTTCTCTGCCACCACCTCCACCACGCCGGATGGCACGGCCCTGGCCGGCCAGACCGTCACCTTGACCTGGGCCGGGGTCGATGGCGATTTCAGCACCACCGCCGACAACCTGACCTTTACCACCACCACGGACGCCAGCGGCCATTACCAGTTTGGCGTGCTGGCGGCGGGCCTGTACCGGATCACCACGCCGACCACGATCAGCAATTACTCGCCCACCATTGGCGACCTGGCAGTGCGTATTGATAGCGACGCCGCCAGCCCGCTGGGCCAGGTGAATATCACGCTGGGTGAGTCCGCCACCGGCACCGCCAATGTCGGGTTTGTCGAACAAAACGACGCGCCGGTCAACCACCTGCCCAGCGCGCCAGCCGGGCAGGAAGATACGCCATTGCCGATCACCGGCGTGAGCATCAGCGACGTGGACGCCGGTAACGGCACCATGTCGGTGACGCTGGGTGTCGCCCACGGCACGCTCTCCATGGCGGCGGTGGCGGGGGTCACCATCACCGGGCAAAACAGCGGCACGCTGACCCTCTCGGGCACCACCACCAACATCAATACTGCGCTGGCCGGGCTGATTTACCTGGGCAACCTCAATTACAACGGCAGCGATACGCTGACCATCACCACCAACGATAACGGCAACTTTGGTGACCATAACGGCAACGGCATTCCGGGCGAACCGGGCGATGCGCTGATTACCCAGAACACCTTGCAGATCAATATAGCCGCAGTCAATGACGCGCCGGTTGGCGTGAACGATACCGCCAGCGCCACCGAGGCGGGTGGCACCAATAACTCCACCGTCGGCATTGATCCGCGGGGCAATGTGCTGACCAACGATACCGATGTGGATATCGCCACCAACGGCGATAGTCTGCGCGTGATTTCAATCCAGGCGCCGGGCGGCCCCACGGTGCTGTTGCCCGCTGGCGCCGGGAACATCGTGACCGGCCTTTACGGCTCTTTGTTCGTCAATACCAGCGGGGGTTTCGAATACACCGTCAACAACAGCGATCCGGCCGTGCAGGCGCTGCGCACCTTCGGCCAGACCCTGACCGATACGTTCACCTACACGCTATCGGACACCGGCAACGCGCACGCCACCGCGACCATCACCATTACCATTCACGGCGCCAACGACACGCCGGTCGGGGTGGATGACACCGGCAACGCCACGGAGGCGGGCGGGGTGAACAATGGCAGCGGCGGCAGCAACGCCACCGGCAATGTGCTGACCAATGACACTGATGTTGATAGCGCCGCCAATGGCGAAGTGCTGCATGTCACCGGCGTCCGCAATACCGTCGCCAGCGACAGCAGCCCGCTGACCACCGTGAACAGTGGCACCACCAGCGCCAATGGCACGCAGATTGTGGGTACTTACGGCACCTTGATCATCGGGGCGGATGGCACCTACCGTTATGTGGTCGATAACAGCAACCCCACCGTACAAGCGCTGGTGCCCAGCTCCGCCCCGCTGGTTGATCACTTCAGCTACCAGGTGACCGATGCTGGCGGCCTGAGCGCGCTGGCCAATCTGGCCATCAATGTACACGGCAGTTACGACAACCCGGTGGCCACGGATAACACCGCCAGCGCGACGGCGGGGTCGGCCCTGCTGGGCGTAAATCCGGTGAACCCTATTGGTAACGTCATCACCGACGACAACGGTCACGGCGTGGATTCTGATGTGGATGCGCCGGATCAGGTGGCTGGCGCGCTCACCGTGACCGGCGCCCGCACCGGGCCGGAAAGCGCCGGTGGCGCGCTGTCTGCGGTGACGGCAGGCAGTACGTCCGCCAACGGGCTCGGCCTCACAGGCAGTTATGGCACGCTGCACCTTGGCGCCAACGGCAGTTATGAATATGACGTCGACAGCACCAATGCGGCCGTCCGCGCACTGCCGGCCGGAGCCACGCTGACGGAGACGTTTACATATCAGATCACCGATACGGAAGGGCTGACCGATACGGCGCAACTGGTTGTCACCGTGACCGGCGTCAACGACCCACCTGTCGCCAACCCCGATACCGCGCACGCCGTGGAAGCGGGCGGCGTCAACAACCAGACCGCTGGCGTTAACCCCGGCGGCAACGTCCTGACCAACGATGCGGATCCGGACGGCGACGCCATCAGCGTCACCGGCATCCAGACCAGCGGCGGCACGACCGGCACCGTGGGCAGCGCACTGGTTGGCACCTACGGCAGCCTGACCCTGGCCGCCAACGGCCAGTACACCTACACGGTGGATAACAACAACGCTGCGGTGCAGGCGCTGCGTACCGCCAGTGACCAGCTCACGGAAAGCTTTACCTATACCGTGGCCGATAGCCATGGCGCCACCACCACCACCACGCTGACGATCACCATCACCGGTCAGAACGATGCCCCGGTCGGCGTCAACGACACCGGCGATGCCACCGAAGCGGGGGGCACCAACAACGGCACGCCCGGCAGCAACGCCATCGGTAATGTACTGACCAACGACACCGATGTGGACGCGGGCGACAGCAAAACGGTCGATGGCGTTGGCACCAGCGGCAGCTTCAATGCGGTGACCGGCCCCACCAGCGTTACCGGGCAGTACGGCACGCTGACCCTCAACACGGATGGCAGCTACACCTATGTGGTCGATAACAGCCTGGCCGCCGTCAATGCCCTGGCGCCGGGGGAAAGCCTGGCCGACACCTTCAGCTATCGCCTGCACGATACCGCCGGGGCCCAGGCGAGCGCCCAGTTACAAATCACCATCCACGGCGCCAATGACGCGCCGGTGGGCCACACCGATCTGAACTACGCACTTGCCGACAATGGTAGCGGCACCCCGGTGAATGCCAATGGCAATGTGCTGAACAACGACACGGACGTGGATCATAACGATCATCTGACGGTCACTGGCGCCGCGGTGGGGGCCACCGCATCCAGCCCCACACTGTCTGCGGTGACTGCAAGCAGTACCAGCACCAGCAATGCCCTGACCCTGGTGGGCACCTATGGCACGCTGACCATCGGCGCAGATGGCTCTTACAGCTATATCATCGACATCAACAACCCGACGGTGCAGAGCCTGACCGGTACGCAATTCCGGCTGGAGAACTTTACCTATCAACTGACCGACAGCGGCAACCTGCACGACGTGGCGCAACTGACCATTATTGTGCGTGGTCGCAATGATCCGCCGGTGGCCGTCAATGACAGCGGGGTGGCTGTCGAGGCCGCCGGCCTGAATAACACCACGCCTGGTAGCAACCCGACCGGCAACGTGCTTACCGGCGCCACTGACCCGGACAATGACGTTCTGGAAGTCACTACGCTGCACACCGGCGGCCAGGGCTCCAACGCGCCTTCAGTGACGGCAGGGACGCCCTTGCAGGGTGAGTACGGTTCGCTGGTCCTCAATGGCGATGGCACCTGGACCTATGAGCTCAACAATGATCTGCCGGCCGTGCAAGCTTTGCGTACACCAACGCAAACGCTCACTGAACAGTTCACTTTTGTCGTCTCTGACCCGTGGGGGGCGACGGACTCGGCCACCTTGACCATTGTGATTTCCGGCCGTAACGACACCCCCATTGCCGTGAACGACACCGCCACCGCGACCGAAGCGGGTGGCGTCAACAACGGCGCGCCCGGGGTCAATCCGACCGGCAATGTGCTGGCTAACGATATTGATGTGGATAGCGTCGCCAATGGCGAAACCAAAGCCGTGGACACCTTCAGCAACAGCAACGGTTCCAGCGCCAATGCCGGCAGCACACTGACCGGCACCTATGGTTCATTGACGCTCAATGCCGATGGCAGCTACCAGTACGTGGTGGATAACAACAACGCCACCGTGCAGGCGCTGCGGCCAGGCAGCACGCCGCTGACCGAGGTCTTTACCTACCAGATGCAAGATGCCGCCGGTGCGCAATCGGTCGCACATCTGACCATCAGCATCCAGGGGGCCAACGACAATCCGGTGGCGCACGACGACACCAATGTCGCCACCGACCAGACTCCCGCGCCGCAAGCCACCGGCAATGTCTTGCCCAACGACACGGATGTGGACGCTGGCGATCAGCTCACCGTGGTTGGCATCCATACCGATGGTAAAGAGGTACCTGGAACCACCGGCACCATCGGGCAGCCCATCGCCGGCCATTACGGCACGCTCACCCTCAAGGCAGACGGCAGTTACAGCTATGTGATCGACATGACCAACCCGGACGTACTCAAGGCGGCCGGGGCAGGGCAGGTACTCCATGACACCTTCACCTATACGGTCAGTGATCAGGCCGGCGCGACCGATCAGGCCGTGCTGACCATCAACCTGGATATCTCGGCCCCGTATATTCCGCCGTCACCCCCCATTGACGTGCTGGGTGCGGGCCCGAACGGCACCACGTATTACAACGACCCGGCGCGCACGATCCCGGTTCGCAATCTTGACCCGGTGGTGTTTGTGACCCCGGTCGTCCAGCAAACGGAACTGGTTCAGACGGTCTCTGCCTGGGAGGCCGATGGCAGCGACTTGCGCATGGGTGGCCAACCGATCCCCATCAGCCCCTCCATTGGCGCCGGGCTGGGGGTGATCCCCGGCTTGTACGTAACCACCACTGTGCGTGACAGCAGCCTGGAAAACGCAGAGAACGATGCCTGGGTGATGGGTCGGCACAGCCGGGTTGATCTCACTGCCGATGGCTTGTTGAGTGACCCCTCCGTGTTTGCCGTCGGCAGTCACGAACTGACGCGCAATGCCCCGGCCGCGCCGCATGCCCCGGATCGTCCCGCGCATCCGGCACACCCTGCCCGTCCGCACGGCAAGCATCCAGCCCCGAAAGTAGCCCAGGGCTTCAAGGCGCAATTGCAGGCGGCCGCGCCCGCGCTGCCGCCCATTCAAACGCACGAACCCGTGGAAAGTGAGGCATGACCCTTATGTTGAAGCCCCCTGCCACGCTGACATTGGTCCTTGGTAGTAGCTTGCTGCTGGTGGCGTGTTCATCCATGCAACCCAAGCCGGCCACCGCCGATGAAATGCGTCAGCGCGTCATTGATGACCAGGTCAAGATGTACGCTGACCAGGAACCGGTGACCGGCCCCATCACCTTTTACGAAGCCGCCGCCCGCGCGCTGAAATACAACCTGGACTACCGCCTCAAGCTGATGGAAAGCGCACTGGCGGCCAATATGCGGGATGTGTCCGCCTATGAAATGCTGCCCAAACTGGTGGCCTCGGCCGGTTATAACCAGCGTAGCAATGATTCGGGCGGCACCTCCATCGGCATTGAGGACCGCCAGGTCAGCTTGCGGCCATCCACCTCGGAACAGCGCTATCACACCTTGGGCGGACTGGGGCTGAGCTGGAGTCTGCTGGATTTTGGCGTGGCCTATTACCGCACCCAGCAAAAGTCCGACCAGATTCTGATGGCTGAGGAGCGCCGCCGCAAAGTGGCGCAAAACGTGCTGCAAGACGTCCGCAACGCCTATTGGCGAGCCCTGGGCGCGCAACGCCTCAAGCCGGAAGTCGATCAACTGTTAAAGCGCACGCAAACCGCGCTGGATGCCGCGCGCGTGGCAGAAAAAAAGGGCCTGTTACCCCGCCAGGAAATTCTGGCGTATCAGCGCGCCTTGCTCGATTCCATCTCTTTACTCACGGTGCGCCGGCAAGATCTGGAATTCGCCCAGTCTGAACTGGCGGCCTTGATGTCGCTGCCGCCAGGCTCGCCCATGATCCTGGCCGACGAACAGGAAACCACGTTGCCCGACATGAATGTCAGCGAAAACAAGCTGGAAATGCTGGCCATGGAGCACCGCCCGGAGATCATGGAAGAGTGGTATCGCAAACGGGTGAACGAGAACGATCTGAAAATTGCCAAGGCGCAACTCTGGCCCAACGTGGGGCTGGACTGGAGCGGCCAGTACGATTCCAACCAGTACCTTTATAACAACCAGTGGTCACAGGTCGGGGTGCAGGTCTCGATCAACCTGCTCAAGCTGTTGCAGTACCCGGCTTTGAATGCCGAACAAGATGCCCAGGCGCGCACGGACGATATGCGTCGCATTGCGCTGTCGATGGCGATTCTGACGCAGGTGCGCGTTGGCAATCTGCGCTATCGGCTGGCCCGCCAGGAAATGGACTTCGCTGACGAAAGTCTGCGCGTGGACGGCAGTTTGCTGGATTACGCCCGTGCGGCCAAAACCACCTCGTTTGGTTCTGAACTGGAGGTCATCCGCGCCGAAGGGCGTTATCTGCTGTCGCGCTATCAACGGGAGGCCGCGTATTCAGACGCCCAGGCCGCATGGGGGCGTTTGTATAACTCGGTTGGTTTTGACGTATTGCCGGATTCCATCGAAAAAAATGACATCAAAACGCTCGCTCAAGCTATCAAAACCACGATCACTGCAACACCGCAGCTTCGTTCTGACATCGCTGAAAAAGCCGTGCCCCACGCCGTGGATGCCTCGGCACCAGCGCCACAGTAAATGGCGCTGGCTGGCGCTGCTGGCGGCGGTGGCGTGTTCCGCCAGCCTGGCCGCCACTGCGCCGCCCAAAGCGGCCGAAACCTCGGATGACATTCGGGTATTGCTGGCGCCCCGGCTGGAAACCACGCTGTCGGCCCAAATGAACGGCACGCTGAGCGACTTTCACCTGACCCTGGGCAAGCGGGTGGGCAAGGGCGCAGTGCTGGCGCAACTGGATTGCGCGGAGGTTGAGGCGCGTGCCAATGTCGCCAAGGCGGAGTTAAACATGGCCCGGCAGAATCTGGCGGCCAAAAAGAGCCTGCAACAATTGAATGCCGCCGGCGACATTGAGGTTGCCACCATGCAGACCGAGGTAGAAAAAGCCAACGGCGCGCTGGCTCTCTCCAAGGCGCAACTGGGCTATTGCAAAGTGCTGGCTCCGTTTGCCGGCCGCGTTGCCAAGGTCTACGTCAAACCCTATCAGACGATCAGCGCCGGCACGCCGCTGGTGGATCTGGTCAGCGATGGCCCGCTGAAAGTGCGGCTGAATGTGCCATCCACCTTGTTGCCCAAACTCAAAGCGGGCATGCACCTGAATGTGAACATTCATGAAACCGGCAAGAGTTACCCGGCCCGCATCAGCGCGGTGAACTCCCGCGTGGATGCCGTGGCGCAAACGGTGGAACTTGAAGCGCAACTGGACAAGGAAAGCCCGGAACTGATCGCGGGCATGAGCGGCACAGCCAGCTTTGCCGATACCCCATGAACGCCCCCACACCCACGACCGCCAATCTGCCGCATCCGCAGTTGCTACTGCACCTGGATGCCCTGCGTGACCGGGCGCTGGCGGCAGAATCACTCAATGCGCTGGCCTTTACCATGGCCAACGATCTGTACGCTTTGCTGCATTTTCGCCAGGCGGTGGTGTTTGCGGAACATGGCAGCCGGCTGGAACTGCTTTGTATTTCTGGTCTGGCCAAACCGGCAGAAGACTCGCCTTATCTCGTCTGGCAAAACCGGACGTGCCGCTGGCTGGCCGACCGCCTGACGACCGATCAACCCGAATGGTTAGCGCGGGAAACACTGGATCTGCCCCCGGATATGGCCGAAGGCTGGGCCGAGTGGTGGCCCGCTGGCGTGTGGTGTGTTCCGGTACAAAAAACCGGTGAAAAGCGGCTGGGTTTGTTGTTTGTGCTGCTCGATGAGCCCCCCGCGCTGGCGCTGGAAGATCTATTACAGGGTGTGCGCCAGACCTGGTCCTACTGCTGGTCGGCCTTGACCCGGCAACAACGGCACTGGCGCTGGCTGCCCGGTCGCAAACAGGTGTTGATCGGGCTGGTGGTGCTGGGTGCATTGCTGTTGATTCCGGTGCCGCAGACCGTGCTGGCCCCGGCAGAAATTATCTCCAGCGATGCGCGGGTTATCAGCTCGCCCATTGATGGCGTTATCGCCCGCATGGCTGTGCGACCCAACCAGCCAGTGGCCGAAGGCGATTTGCTGTTCACGCTGGATGAGACCTCGCTGCGCAGCCGGGTAGAGGTACTGACGCGGCAAGTCGCGGTCGCGGATGCAGAACTGCTCTCTGCCAGTCAGCGTGCGTTTGATAACCCGCAAAGCAAAAGTGATCTGACCGTGCTGGCCGGCACGGCACAACAACGCCGGGCAGAACTGGCCGCCGTGGCGGCGCAGCTTGAGCGCACCCAGGTGCTGGCACCCGAGGCCGGCGTGGCGGTCTTTAGCGATCCCAATGACTGGCTGGGTAAACCGGTGCAAACCGGTGAACGCATTCTGCAACTGGCCGACCCCACCCGACCGGCCATCCTGATCCAGTTGGCGGTGGCCGACGCCATTGCGCTGGAACCTGGCGCAGAAGTCACGCTTTACCTCACCGCCTACCCGCTGGCGCCCCTGCACGGCAAGATTCTGCAAACCAGTTACCAGGCCAGAACCGGCGATGATGGTGTGGTGGCCTACCGGTTACTGGCGAGTATCGACGGCAAGCCGGCACACGCCCGGCTGGGTCTGCATGGCACGGCCAAACTGTACGGACAAAAAGTCAGCCTGGGCTACTACCTGCTACGCCGGCCGCTGGCTGCCGCCCGCGCCTTTACGGGTTGGTAAATGGAACTCGACCCCACACTGCCGTTTCCGCCCCTGCGCGAAGACCTCAAACTGGTTGAGGCGGCCACCGGCAAAGATGGCGAACCCAGCTGGGTGATTCAGGATACCGTGCTGAACCGCTTCTACCGTATCGGCTGGCTGGAGTTTGAATTTCTGCTGCGCTGGGCCCTGCCACCGGCGCAAATCTGTGCCGATATCGCGGCCCAGACCGCGCTCCAGCCTGATCTGGAACAGGTTGTCGGGTTCCGGCAGTTTCTGGAGCAACATCAACTGCTCCGGCCCACGGCGGCGGGGCTGGCCCGGTTGCAACAACGCCAAAGCGCCCAAAGTGGGCTGAGCTGGCGCTGGTTTTTGCACCACTACCTGTTTTTCCGCATACCGCTTTTGCGCCCGCAGGACTTTCTGACCCGCCTGGTGCGCCATCTCAACTGGCTGTTTACGCCGTTGATGGCGGGCCTCGTCATTGCACTGGGTTTGCTGGGCGTGATGCTGGCCCTGCATCAGTGGGATACCTTTTCCGCGGCGGTGGTGGAGTCATTCTCGGTCAATGGCTTGTTGAGCTTTGCGCTGGCGCTGGCCTTTGCCAAAGCCATGCACGAACTGGCGCATGCGCTGGTGGCTACCCGGCTGGGTTTGCGGGTGGCGCATATGGGCGTGGCGTTTGTGGTGTTGTTTCCCATGTTGTACACGGATACGGGCGAGAGCTGGAAGCTGCGCAGTGCGCGCCAGCGGCTGGCCATTGCCTCGGCCGGTATCTTGTGTGAACTGGCCATTGCCGGGCTGGCGACGCTGGCCTGGGCGCTCAGTGATCCCGGTGCATGGCGCAATGCCATGTTGTACCTGGCCACCACCAGTTGGGTGTTATCGCTGGGCCTGAATGCCAGCCCGTTCATGCGCTTTGATGGCTATTTCATCCTCTCTGACTTGCTGGATTTCCCCAACCTGCACGAGCGGGCCTCCGCGCTGGCCAGGGTCGCCATCCGGCGTGGCTTGTGGGGGCTGGATGAACCCTGGCCAGAAGCCTTGCCACGCACCCAGCGCCGCTTGCTGATTGTGTTCGAGTTTTTAACCTGGCTGTACCGGCTGGTGCTGTTCCTGGGTATCGCGGCGACCGTGTATTTTTTCTTTTTCAAACTGCTGGGCATCTTTTTGTTTGGCGTGGAAATCACCTGGTTCATCGTGATGCCGATACTCCGTGAATTGAAATACTGGTGGGCCAACCGCGCTCGCATTCGCGCCAATCGCCGTGCAGGGTTCTGGCTGTTGCTCGGGCTGGTGATCGTGCTGCTGGCGTTGCCGTGGCGTAGCCAGGTGGCGGCGGTGGGGGTGGCGCGCTCCGCCCACCAATTGCGCGTGTTTGTGCCGTTCCCGGCGTTGATCCAGCAGATTCATGCGGGCGGCACGGTTGCTGCCGGTGACACGCTCATGGTCATGCAAGAACCCGATCTGGCGTTGCGCATGCAAGGCAGTGAAGCCGGGTTGCGCGGCTATGAAGCACGCCTGGCCGGGTTGATTGCGGATACCGAGGGGCTGGAGCAACAAGTGGCCACGCAACAGCGTATTAACGTCCAGCAAAAAGAGTCGCAAGCCACGCAGCTGGAAATGGCCCGGCTCACCCTCAATGCGCCTTTTTCCGGACAGTGGATGGATGTGGACCCCGCCTGGCGCAAAGGGCAGTGGATCGATGCCAAAACGCCCATAGGCGTGTTGATCGACCCCAGACACTGGCAAGTGGATGCCTATGTCCGCCAGGACGATCTGCAGAAAATCGCCACGGGTAATCCTGTGCGCTTCTATCCGGTGGGGCAAACGGCGGTGCTGGCCGGTACGGTGATCTCGATCAGCAGTACCCGGGTCAAACAACTGGACCACGCCATGCTGGCCTCACGTTTTAAAGGGCCAATTCCGGTGGCGACAGAGCGCGACACGCTGGTGCCCAATCCGGCGGTGTTTCACGTTCTGGTGCAGCTGGACACGCCGCCGCCCAGCCAGTGGGAAACGCGGGGACAATTGCAGATTCAGGGCCAGCGCCGCAGCGTGCTGGCAGAGACAGGCGCACATCTGCTCGCGGCATTATTGCGGGAGAGCGGGTTTTAGTGCGGGTGCGTCAAAAGCTGGCGGCCAGCCCCACCGACACCCCGGAGACATTGTTGCCAAACACATAGCGGGCGACGAGCCGGGTGCGGGTGATGAACACATCATATTTGCTGGAATCCAGCTCCAGCCCGACCCCGAGCGAGGTCAGATAGTCAAACCCCAGCGCCCCACGCAACTGGCCCAGGTATTGCGTATGGGCAAACTCCAGCACATAGCGCACCGGCCGATCCAGCGCGGTCATCCCGGTGGGCGCGCGGTAGCGGGCCCAGACGCCCAGGCTTTGTGCCACTGCACGCCCCTCTACGGCGGCATTGCTCTCAAAACTTTGCAGCACGATATTGGAATAACGCACCTCTACTTCCTGCTCGCGTTCCGGTTTGAAATCCTCATACACCAACATCAGCGAGCCACCCAGCCCAAAGGCATTGAGTGAGCCCCCATTCACAAAGCTGATATCCCGATCGGTCTTGTGGTTGATCAGCCATTGCCCGGCCGTGAGGTCACTGACGACCTTACCCAGGGCAATGTTGAAAATAGGCCGGATCTTGATGTATTCGGACACCGGGAAATCCCAACCAATCCCGCCGCTGACATCACCGGTATTCCAGCGCAATGGCAATTTCCGGTCCTCTGCACCATCGGTGGCGACAAAGGTGGGGTCATAACGGGTGTAGGCCGCCAGGCCTTCCAGATACAGCGGTACCGAGTCGCTGATGGTCGCGCCGCCGCCCAGTTGGGTGGACCACAAACCCGGGTTGCCGGAACTGCCGTTGTTAATGGATAGCGAACTGGTGGTGACGTCCGGCACGACGGCGTAGCCGATCAAGGCCACCACGGCATTGGCCTGGCGCTGGACATCTGCACCCACCACCCGGTAAGGCAGAATCGGATCGGCCTGTGCCGCAACACCGCAACACACGCTGATCAGCAGCAAGCCCGCTTTGCACAAACGGGCTGACCCATGGGCGGCGCTGATGCTGAAACGGTGCATGGGCATGCTTTACTCCAGGAGGTTGTGCGAGCCAACAAAACCTGACGCCGCGACCGGCAAAGGCCCCGACACTGGCGGGGCCTTTGGCAAGGGACTTCATCCGGCCAGTGGAAACTCAATCTCCGCTGGGCATGGGCAGGTTGAAGCCTTCTTTGGCCAGGTTATCCCGCACGTACTGGAAGCGCATGTATTGGGTGAGGGTGATCGGGCCGGTATACGCTTCACCTTGCGGCTTGCGTGGCGGGTATTTCACGTAGGTCGCCATCAGCTTTTTAACCTCTTCATTGAACACTGGCAGTGTCCAGGTGCGTTCGGTGTAGTTGTTCATGAACAGGTCATAGCGCTCTTGCGGGTCTTGCCAGAGGTCAAAAATCTGCGGTACGGCAGCCACGTAGGAAGAAGCGCCTTTCCAGCCCAGATTGGAGTCCACCGCCAACCCGCCGGTGGCGGTACCGTCGCTGCCGCGCAAGTTGTAAACCGCCTTGTAGTTACCCACCCGCACCGCACCGGGGGAGAGTTCATCTTCAGTGAAGTAGAACCAGGTATTACGGGCCGATTTGCCGGTACCAAACAGTTCGGGCGACATATCGTAACTATCAAAAATGATGGGCTTGCCTTCACGGTCATTGACCGGCAGTTTGACGCCGGCCATGGCGGCAAAGGTGGCCATCAGATCAAGACCGCCATTGATCTCGTGATTGCGGGTATCTGCCTTGATATGGCCTGGCATCCACGCAATGGCGGGCACGCGGCTGCCACCTTCCCGGTCCGTACCTTTGGTGCCACGGAACGGGGTATAACCCGCGTCAGGGTAGACATCCTGCCAAGCGCCATTGTCTGTGGTGAAGAACACCAGCGTGTTTTTATCCAGCCCCAGCGCGCGCACTTTATCCATGATCCGGCCAATGCGGGCATCCAGTTCGACCATGGAATCGGCGTACTTGGTCTTGGACATGGATTTACCGATGTAATCCGGATCAGGCATGTTGGGCTGGTGGTTTTTCATGAAATTGATGCTCATGAAAAACGGTTTGCCGGAGCTACCGTTTTGGTCCAGATAATTAATGGCTGCTTTTTCGACATAGCGATCAAAGAACGGAATGCCCACCACGCCAGGTTTGCCATCGACAACCGGGGTATCGACGTACTGACCATTGACCTTGAACTCTTCCACTGGTTTTTCACCGGCCTTGCCAGACAGGGCGCCGCGCGTCACTTTCTGGAACATCGCACGCAGTTTGGGATCCATGTCCGGAAACCAGGTGGTGTCGGCATAGGTATACGCGTTCAGGTGATACAGCCCGACGTATTTCATGTCGTCATAGCCCTGCGCATTGGGCAGCGAATAATCAGCCTCGCCCAAGTGCCATTTACCGGTAAAAAAGGTCTTGTAGCCCCCGGTTTTGAGTACCGAAGCCAGGGTCCATTCCGCTGCCGGTAACCCGCCCCCCTGGCCCTGGAAGGCAACTGTGGTCATCCCGCTGCGGTTGGGAATGCGCCCGGTCTGCATGGCAGCACGCCCCGGGGTACAACTGGGTTGACCGTAAAACGAATAGAACGTCATGCCTTCTTTGGCCATCTGGTCGATGTTGGGCGTAGGCATGCCGCGACCCTCGCCACCACCGTATGCGCCCAGATCGCCATACCCGGTATCGTCAGCGACAATCAGGATGATATTGGGTTTATCTGCTGCATAAGCTGCCGGGAACATCAGGGCAAGAAAAAGACTGATGCAGAACAGCAAGCAATGCCTGGCTTTGGTATGTGACAACATGGTCTGGCTCTCCAACGGATCAATGATGGATACAGCAGAACACCAGCAAGCAGCTTGCTGCCGGTAGACCGGGAGACGACCGCCGTTGGCTCCATTCAACTTAGCCAGGCTTTCAAACTTTGTTGGAAATTCAAGCAAACCAGGTGCCGGAGCGCCCGGCCAGACTATTTGCCCATTGAAGACGCCAGGCTCAACAGGTTCTGCGGCACAACGCGGATCAGCCCTTTGCGCGGGCTGTCGATATCGGCGATCAGCATCAGAGAGATGGCAATCGTTAACGGCATGATTGCCAGTAGCCGGGTGCTGGTCTTGGCCCCGTGCGCGCCATAGCCGACCAGAAAATTGCAAAACAGCCCCAGCACAATCATGAGTGCCCACGCCTCAGCAGGAATCCGGTTCCACCAGGCGGCCTGCGTGTAGCCCTGGGTATTGATCACGTCATTTGCGCCGGCCACAGCCAACGCGGTGACTGGATTGGGGCCGCTCTGGGTGCCATCTCGCGCGGCCATCCAGATGCTGTTTTGTAAAATGGCAGTCTGCTTGTTGTGGGCGGCGAGGGCCGCCTCATCCAGCGGCGAATAATAAAGAATCCGTTGTTCCAGATATTGCTTGAGCAAGGTGCGCATCTGCTGCGCCTGGGCGGGAGCCAGTAAATCTGCCCGCAAATACTCTGTGCCAATGGCGTTGGCTTCTTCCTCTTCATAGTTTTTGCGCTGGTCATAGCGGCCGACCGCCATGGACAAGCTAAAACCAATCACCAGAGCCAACAGGGTCAAGGCCGCAGACTGTACGGTACCGAAGTCAGCGCGGACCTCATCGTCCTGCAGACGCTCTTTGTGCGTAAAGCGGGCGCCCAGCAAGGCCGCCAGAAACATGAAAACCAATGCCACAACAAAGAAAATCAGCGGGCGATCGATGAGTTGAGCCATGGTTACCCTTTCTGGTGAAGGCGGGAGGTTGCTGGCCTCAAAGGCCAGGGTTTCCGGAATTATAGAAACCCGTGCCGCAATCGCTGGCATTGTTAAAACCTGCCGGCCGCAACAGGTGTTTCTGTCAGGCTGACGCAACGGGGGTGTGTGGGGAAATGCAAAGACACAGAGGCGGCCAGGTGGGGCGGCGCGTCAGCGGAGAGGTCGGCGTGGAAAACAAAAAAGCCACCCCGCAGGGTGGCTTTTTTGCTGACTTTCTGGAGGCGCGAGCCGGAGTCGAACCGACCTACACGGATTTGCAATCCGGTGCATAACCGCTTTGCTATCGCGCCAGAAGCACTGGCAAAAAAGGGAAAGTCATTGCTTTCCCTTTTTATGAATATCTGGAGCGGGAGACGAGGCTCGAACTCGCGACCTCAACCTTGGCAAGGTTGCGCTCTACCAACTGAGCTACTCCCGCATAGTTGCCGGGCACAAAAACGATACAGTGGAGCGGGAGACGAGGCTCGAACTCGCGACCTCAACCTTGGCAAGGTTGCGCTCTACCAACTGAGCTACTCCCGCACTGTTTCGCTGCTGTGCTGCAACGAGGAGCGCATTATGGCCGGGCCACCTGGGTGTGTCAACACCTGTTTTTGAAGAAAACCGAAAAACGGTGCTTTACCTGACATACCAATATGCTAATCTGGCTGACCCGGTATTGCATTGCGGGATTCGCAATGCGCAAAAAGTACCGTGGCGACAGAGAGTTGCGTCAATTTGTGGCGCAGCAGACCCACCGTCAAGCCCGTTTGCGGGATAGCCCGCAAATTTTTACATGGAGGAACGCCATGTCACGCCGCGTCGTTACGCTCGCGCATTACTATACCGAGCCCCACATCCAGCAAATGGCCGATAAAGTCGGCGATAGTCTGGAACTCTCCCTTTATGCCAAAGAATGTGAAGCCGACACCATTGTGTTTGCCGGTGTGCGTTTCATGGCTGAAACCGCCAAGATTCTGAACCCGCAAGCCGAGGTGATCCTGCCGGATCGCGGCTCGACCTGTTCTTTGGTGACCCAGACCGATGTCACCGCCCTGAAAGCCTGGCGCGAAAGCTATCCGGATCACGTGCACGTGTCGTATATCAATTCCTCAGCCGAGCACAAAGCCCTGTCTGACTGGATTGTGACCAGCCGCAACGTGGACGACATCATTGCCCATCTGTATGCCGAAGGCAAAAAGGTCATCTTCTCGCCTGATCGCAATATGGGCGCGTATCTGAACTTCCAGTATGACTACGACATGCCGTTGTGGTCGGCCGTGTGCGAAGTACACGACAAGTTCAACCAGGCTGCGCTGGATGAAGCCTTTGCTGCCATTAGCGGCGACAAATATCTGATCGCCCACCCGGAAAGCCCGTTGCCGGTGCTGCAAAAGGCCGATTACGTCGGTTCGACCTCCGGCATGCTGGGCTGGATCAAGGCGTATCACAGCGCGCCGGATGCCACCATTTTTGTGGCGACGGAAGACGGCATCCTCTACAACATGCGCAAGGCCCGCCCGGACCTGAAGATTGAACAAGCCCCCATTTACGCGGGCTGCCAGTGCAATCAGTGCCCGTACATGAAGCTCAACACGCAACAGGCGGTAGAGCGTGCGCAAGCCGGGGAGGGTATCCGGATTGACTATCTGACCGAGGCGCAAATGGACGCCGCGCGCTTGCCGATCGAGCGCATGCTGGAGTTCAGCCAGCGCTACTATCAGTGAGCGTAAAGATCGAAGAGGGCTGTTGCGACAGCCCTTTTTCAATGGATGCCGCTTGCCGGCAGACGAAGAGAATGGTGATTCATGCGTTTTGACTACCTGGTTTTCATTGGCCGTTTTCAGCCAGTACACCTTGGCCATATGAAGGTGATCGAGGCCGCCATGCAACAGGCCGGCAAGCTCATCATCATTTGCGGTTCCGCCCGCCAGGCGTTGAGCCCGCGCAATCCGTTTACCCAGGATCAGCGAGAAGACATGCTGCGCGCGGCTTTGCCGGCTGAGTGGCAAGACCGCGTGTTTCTGGTGGGCTGTTCTGACCGGATGTACAACGATCAGCAATGGGTGACCGAGGTGCAGAACCTGGTCGACAAGGTCATCGCCGTGGATACCGCCAATGTGGGCAGCCGTGAGGCGCAGTTTCGCATTGGCGTGATTGGCAGCCCGTCCCGTCGCCACACCTGGTATCTGGATCTGTTCCCGCAGTGGGAACGCGTCGAGGTGGAAGACGAGCCGGATATTGATGCCTCTCACATTCGCCAGGGCTTGTTGTGTGACGGGGGCAAGCACTTTGCCGACTACGCCCGCAAATTGCCGGCCGCTGTGTATGGCTGGCTGGAGCAGTTTCGGAGTGGCGAAACCTGGCAGACGCTGGCCGACGAATACCGCTGGTTGCAGGACCACAAAAAAGCCTGGTCTGTCGCGCCATACCCGCCCACCTTTGTGACCGTGGACGCGGTGGTCATCCACTCGGGCCATATCCTGCTGGTTCGGCGTCGCAACTTGCCTGGACGCGGCTTGTGGGCACTACCGGGTGGGTTTGTGAATGAAGATGAACCGGTGCGCGACGCGGCGATTCGGGAGTTGCGTGAAGAAACCCGCTTGAAGGTGCCCGCGCCGGTGCTGGCAGGCTCTATCCGTGCCAACCGGGTGTTTGACCACCCGCGTCGCAGCCTGCGCGGCCGTACCATTACGCATGCGTTTTTGATTGAACTGACCCCGACGGGCGATGGTTTACCCAAAGTGCGCGGTGGCGACGATGCCGACCGGGCGCGCTGGGTGCCGCTGTTTGAGTTCACGCGGATGGAAGCGCAGTTGTTTGAAGATCACTTTTATATTGTGAACTGGTTTCTGGGGCAGATTTAGGGGCATGGGACTCTGACGGCAATACATCTTTGCAAAGGGCACAGGTCCCTTGTCTGATTCGGATCGACAGGACGTTTGCGGCAGGGCAAATTATCGCCGCCTGGACATCTGCAAGCATGTTGAGGTTGATTAACCACTTCGTCATTCCCGCGCAGGCGGGAATCCAGCCGCAATGCCTGATAAACAACCTGCCGTTTACATCCTTGCTAATGCCAGAAACGGCACGCTCTATATTGGTGTCACATCAAATCTATTACAGCGCATGTGGCAGCATCGTGAATCTGTGATAGACGGGTTTACCAGTCAATACGAAGTCAAAACCCTGGTCTGGTATGAAATGCATTCGACGATGGAAAGCGCAATTTGCCGGGAAAAGGCACTCAAGAAATGGGAAAGAAGCTGGAAGTTGCGGTTGATTGAAAAGACCAACCCGCAATGGTGTGGTCTTTGGCCGCAAATCATTGGTTTGACTTGATCATGCTTGCGAATGGCGCAACTGGATTCCCGCCTGCGCGGGAATGACGAGGTGATGTGCTGGAAGTGTTGGTTGTTGTGCCCGGCGGGCACACGCTGGCTAACCGCCAACCGCCAACCGCCAACCGCCAACCGCCATTTCCAAATCCCTTACCGCCGCATCGCCCCGCCTCCGCTGGGCCATTGCACAAACTTCCAGTCCTGATAACTGTTCTTGTTGGCAAACGTGGCATAACTGGCGGGGAAATTATCCTGCTTGAGCGGCTTGTCCGTCGACTTGCTGTACACGCCCATAATGCCGCCGCCAGGCGCGGCAATATACAACCAGTCTTCGCCGGTGATGGGGTCTTTGTAGGGTTTGCGCAGAAAACGGCGAGGGAAGGGCACGCGCGGGTCGGAGACCAGATCATCCAGCGTTTTGGGATATTGCACCTGCTGGCCGGCGGCAGTCTGGGCAATGTAACCGGCGAGGGCGTGGCCGATTTCATCGCCTTCGATCAACAGTTCCTGCTCTTTCAGGCGGCGGATGCGGGTTTGCCAGACATCGGCTACCTCAGCCAGGTAAATGCCGGTGATCAGCACCATCATCAGCGCCCAGGCATAGGCAAACCCCCGCTGGCGGCGCATTTTACCAATCCTTGTAGGCCGTGCCGTCGTGTGCGGTGCCATCGGCGCCACTCTTCACGTCGTATACGCCGGTGCCGTTTTCCGGGTTGACGATCACCCATGTATCACGGCGGCTGGTGATGGGGTCGAGTGGTACTTCGCGCAGGTATTTGCGCGTGACCAGTTCATCCAGGTTTTCCGGGTAATGACCGGTGTCGGCATCAAACTTGTCGATGGCGTCACGCATAGCCACCAGGTTGTGCCGCAGCACCACTTCCTGGGCACGGTCGGTCTGCTGGAAGTACCGGGGTACAACCAGCGTCAACAGGCTGGCCATGATGGCCAGCACGACAAGGAGTTCGATCAGCGTAAAACCACGGCGGCTGGTCAGAGAGGAGGGGCGGATGGGCATGAATCAACGGTTACCACTGGCGATACGGCTGGCCATTGACGCCCACCGCTTCTGATAAAGAATAGACGTCATATACATCCTTGCCTTCTTCCGGCGAGTCTGGCGGACTGGCGTAGCTGCGTTTGCCCCAGGTTTCGTCGTTTTTCTTGCTGGGGCAGTCACAGAACGGATCACGTGGAATGCGGCGCAAGAAATACATCTTGTTGCCGGCCGGGTCTTTCATGTCTTTCACGCCATCAACCAGCACGTTGAGCGTCGGTGGAAAACCCGTGTCTTCAATCGATTTGGTGATGCGGCCGTCATCCGACGCTTGCTTGTAGGCGTCAATGGCGGCGCGCATCTGCCACAGGTCACGGCGCAGTTCTTCTTCACGCGTGCGCTGGGCGGCAATCTGCGTCAGCGGCAACGCCACCGTGGCCAGCACCGCCAGAATGGTCAGTGTCACCATCAGTTCAATCAGCGTAAAACCGCATTGCCGTTGCATCATGCGATCCCGGACTTAGCGCCTGCCCATGCTGCTGCGCACCTGCGGCACTGGCGTCGGTTGCCCGGTCGGCTGCGGCACGGGTTGTGGCGGCAAGGGCTGCGGTTGCGGCACGCCCGGCAATTGCTGTTGTGGCACCGGCATGACCGGTTGTTGGGCCGGCGCGGGTGCGGGGGCCGGCATGCTGCCATCCGTACCGTTGGTGATGTTGACCGTGGACTTGCTGCGCAACAGCAGTGGCTCCGTGGTCATCTGGCCTTCGGTACCGCTATCAAAGGTGGTGATGTAGGAGCTGGGCAGCGGCAGGTTGCGCACAATATGCGGCGTGATCAGCAAAATGAGTTCGGTTTTGTTCTTCTGGGTGGATTTGGTGCCAAAAATCCGATCCAGCACGGGGACTTCACCCAGGCCGGGAATGGCCGAGCCGGTGATCTGGTCATTGCGTTGCAACAGGCCGCCCAGCACCTGGGTTTCGTTATCGTGCGAGGCCATCACGGTTTCGGCGTGGCGCGTGCCAATCTGGTACACGGTCAGGCCGGTTTGCGTGGTAATGGTGTTGGTGACGTTGGAGACTTCCATCGTTACCTTCATGCTGATGTCGCCTTCCACCGAGATGGTCGGTTCTACGTTCAGCGTCAGGCCCACGTCCTGGTAGTTCACGTTTTCGCTGGTCACGCCGTTGCTGGTGGTGTTGGTAATCACCGGCAGCCGGTCACCAATCAGGATTTTGGCTTTTTCCTTGTTCTTCACGCGGATATTGGGCGAGGCCAGTACATTGGTATCGCCTTTGTCATGCGTGAGGTTGGCCGTGATGGTGGGCGAGCCAAAGTTCATCAGCACGTTGGAGCGGTTGATATTGGCCAACTGGCCCAGCGTGAGCGAGCCGGTATAAGTGCCGGCCGCGCTCGGGTTGACCGTGCCATCCGCATTGAGTGCCGGTACGCCCAGCGTGGCCGTAGCACTCTTGGGGTACTGAATGCCCAGGTTCAGCAGATCGGTGGTGGTGACTTCCAGAATCTGCGCGTTGATATCGACTTCAGACTGCGGCAGGTCAATGGCGTGGATCAGCCGTTCGGCCACTTCAATGGCTTCTGGCGTGTCCCGCATGACAATCATGTTCAGCCGGTCATCAATGTAGACGTCCCGCGTTTTGACCATCTGTTTGATCATGGCCAGCACTTGTTTGGGATCGGCGTTGCCCACGTAGAACGTGCGCATTACCAGGTCCTTGTAGTCCCGGTCTTTATCCGGACGCTTGGGATAGATCAGGATGGTGTTGTCGTTGAGGATCTTCTTGTCGAGCTGATTGGTGGTTAGCAACAGGTTGATCACATCCTGCACCGTGGTATCACGGGCAAAGATGGTGGTTTTCAGATTGGGTGGTACGTCCCGGTCAAAAATGAAATTGACCTTGCCAATGCGCGAAATAATGTCGAACACACTGGTCAGCGATTGGTCCCGAAACTGCAAAGAGATGGGGCTTCTGAGCGCAGCGGCCAGGGTCGGCTTGAGCGTGTTGTTGCGGGTGATTTTGCTCTGGATTTCATCTTTGAGGCGGATGGCCTGGATGTTGCGCGGATCGTCCGCCAACACCTGTTCGATCACCACCAGCGCGTTCTCGGGCTGATCGTTCTTGAGCGTTTGTGCGTACTTGAGCATGGAGGCGCGCCGCAGGTCGCCTTCAATCATGCTCACGCCTTCCTTGGCTACCGCATTGCCGGGCGCCCATTGCAGGGCATGCTGGAACGCGGCCAGCGCATTGGGGCTGTCACCCGCGTCACGCGCGGCGGCACCTTGTTGCACCAGCAACTGGACATACGTCTGCTTCTGGCGCTCATAGGCGGCTCGCAGTTGCAGATCATCCGGGTGGGCCGCCAGTTCGGTCTGCATGTACTGCATGCCCTGTTCCGGATTGCCCTGCAGGATCATCTGCCGGCCCATATCGGGCGCGGTCGGCGTGCACGCTGCCAGCAGCGCGGCCAGCAGGCCGGACCCCAAGTAGCGTCGCAAGCAAAATTGCGGGATGGTCATCATTCTTTTGTCCGCGCCGGTTACGGCGCTCCTCCGACGGGAAGCGTCTGCGGTTCATTGAGCGGCAGATAGGTCATGGCGATGGCGTCGCGGCTGACTTTATCTATGCGGTAAATGCCCAGCAGCACTTCTCCTTGTTGTACGCGTCCCAGCGCATCACAACGCTGGCAGATCACATATTGCTGACCACCCGCTTCCACCACAATCTGGTCGCCGGCCGGGTCATGCCAGGTGGCGACAACCCGCAGTGGCAATGGGGGCGCCACAGGTTTGGGTGTCGGTGTGGGTTTGGGGGTGGGGGTAGGTGGGGGCGGCAGCGGTTGCCAGTTCTGCCGCGGAAACAAATCAATAAAAGCGACGGCAGAGGCCGTGGATGCGGCAGAGGCTGTTTTGCCCGCCACAACGACCCCGCTGGCGGCGCTGGCCGTACTGGCGTCGGCCGCATCATTGCTGGCTGCCGCTTCACTGGCAATCTGGCTGATACGGGCAGGGCGGGCGCGGGATTGCACCACGGCATGGCTAGCGCTATCGGCCTCTTGCTGGCGGCCTTGCCACCAGGTGTAACCGGTCAGGCACAGGGTGACGCCCAATACAATCTGCAACGGACGCGACAGCATCAGCGTACCTCCGTCAGGTAGCTCAGCTGCAACTGCATGGACAACAGATCGTCATCAATGCGGCCACGCGTCATGATCAGTGTTTCTACCCGCACGCCAGGCAGGGCCTGCAGGTCTTGTACCAGCCCCCGGATATCCAGATAACGCCCTTGCGCCGGAAACTGCACGCCATAGCGCACCAGATGGCCATCGGCCTCGGTGGAGGATTTGAAATCGCTCTGGTTGATGACAATGTGGTGCTGCTCGCCCAGGGTGCTGACCTGGCGCAAAAAGTCGGTAAAGGTATTGGGGGTCTTGAGAGCCTGCAAACCCGCCGTGGCCGACGCCGCGCTGGCGTTGCTGCGCAGGCGGTGCGACAGGTCTTCCACATCCGCCTCGCGCCGGTCCAGATCCTTGTTGAACGGCATTACGGTCTGCCGATACACCAGAATGCCGGCCACGATCAGCGCCAGACCCACCCAGCCCAACAGACCGGCGTATTTGGGCCACTGCCGCAGTGTCCAGATCACTTGGGCTTGCTTCATGGCTGCGGCTCCCGCCACACCACTTCCATCACCGCTTGCGTTGGCTTGAACGGGTCGGTGATCTTGACGCCTTCATGCGCCATGGTCACACGCTGGACGTTGGGCGTTTTTTGCAGGGTATCGACCAGCGCCAGGGCATCGTTGAGCGAGCGTGATTCCAGTTCCAGCTTGAGATCACGGTCGGCCGTATTGACCTCAATCTTGGTGTAGGCCACGTTAGGGCCCCAGGTTTTTTCCAGCAGCGCCAGGCCGGTGACCGGGCTGATCATCTGCCCACGGCGAATGGTGGCGATCTTGGCGTTGGCCGGAATCTCCTTGCGGGCGGCCTGCTGCTGCTGTTCCAGGTGTTTTTTCTGCCAGTTCACCTGGTCTTCGCGCTCCGCAATCTGGTCGCGGCGCTGCTTGGCGATATCTTGCTGGGTCAGTGCCCACAACATGACCACGACGCCAATCGTGGTCATGACCAGGCCAATCCACGGGGTGTGGGTGGCTTTACGATGAAAATCAAGCTGGATGGGCTGCATCAGACTTGCCCCGCCAAGACGGGTTCAGCCGCTTCACGCCAGTCGGCGGGCCACGCAAAGCGCGGGTGCACGCCACCCAGCGGCTGCAAGGTCATGCCTTCGGACTGCAGATCAGCGGCTTGAAGCTGGATGTCTGAGGACACCACATACACCTGGCGCGGCATGAAATCCGACACCAGCATGGCTGCATCACGCACCAGCGCGGCCAGCGCTTCGCCATCCGGCCTTGGGTTCAGTGCAAAGGGCAGGGTGACACTGGCACGCCAGCCGCTGCGCCAGAACACACAGGTGCTGTGCTCGGCTTCAATCAGCAGCAGCACAAACTCTTTGCCTTTGAGCGCTTTGTGATGGCGGTTGATGGCGGCGGTCAGCAGCGGCTCGCAATGGGTCAGACGCACTTTCTGGGTTTTGGCCAGCTCCACCAGGGTTTGATACAAACCCTGGTCCATGGCTGCGGCCAGCCGTGGCCGGCCGTACACGCCCTCGGCTACCTGAATGCGCCAGGTTTCCGTTCCTACGCCATATTGCTGACCCAGCAGCACGCGGGCGTAGCCTTGCCAGTCCGCATCCCGCTTCAGGTTGTCTTGCCACGGCAGCACCGTATAACGCACCCACGGCGCGCCAATCATTAACTGCAGTGTGTCGATACCAAAGCGCCCGCGCGGAGATTGCGCCAGCAGTTGCTGCAAGCGGGTGATGGCACTTTCGGTGGATTGTTCAATCGGGGCGCGCCGGCGCTGGGGCAGGGCTTTGCCGAAAGCCGGGCCGCTGGCCAGCAAAATGTGCCGGCGCGAAAACCATGCGTGATGGTTAATCCAGGAATGTGACACGATTCACCTCCTGTAATGTCGTTTCTCCGCGTGACACCACCGCAATGGCGGCCTTGCGCATGCTGATAAACCCTTTGCTGGCGGCCAGTTGTTTGACTTCCCCAGCGGGTGCGCGGCTGGCGATGGCTTGTTTGAGGGCGTCATCCAGCCGCAAGACTTCGGCAATGGCTTTACGGCCCAGGTAGCCGGTGCCACGGCAGGCCTGGCAGCCGGTGCCTTTCCGGAAACGCCAGGCGGCGGTTTGTTCACGCGTCACGCCGGAGACGGCCAGCAGCTCGTCGTCCGGATTGTCGTCGGTAATACAGTGCGGGCAAATCTTGCGGATCAGCCGCTGTGCCACCACGCCAATCAGCGCGTCGACAAAACTGTGTGTTTCCACGCCCATATGCAAAAAGCGGTCGAGCACGCTGAACACATTGTTGGCGTGGACGCTGGTCAGCACCAGGTGGCCTGTCAGCGCCGCCTGCACCGCAATATTGGCGGTTTCACCGTCACGGATTTCCCCGACCAGAATCTTGTCCGGGTCATGCCGCAAAATGGAGCGCAACCCCCGTGCAAACGACAAACCCTTCTTGTCGTTCACCGGAATCTGCAAAATGCCCTGCAACTGGTATTCCACCGGGTCTTCAATGGTGATGATCTTTTCTTCACCGGTGTTGATTTCGGAGAGCGTGGCGTACAGCGTGGTGGATTTGCCCGAGCCCGTGGGGCCCGTCACCAGCAACAAACCGTAGGGCTCGGTGGCCAGGCTGCGGATATTGCTCATGGTGGTGTCATCAAACCCGAGGATATCCAGCCGCAACTGTTTGAAGGCATCCCCGGCGTTTTGTTTATCCAGCACCCGCAGTACCGCGTCTTCGCCCCAGATGGAGGGCATAATGGAGACGCGAAAATCCACCTCGCGGCCATTGGCCAGCACCTTGAAACGGCCATCTTGCGGAATACGTCGTTCGGAGATATCCAGTTCTGCCAGCACCTTGAGGCGAGAGATCACCTGCTCGGCGGTCTCGACACCGCTGGCACCGCCAATATGCAGCAGTACGCCGTCAATCCGGTATTTGATCGCCAGACCAGTGTTGGTGCTTTCGAGGTGGATGTCCGACGCCTTGGCTTTCAGTGCGTCATACAACGTGGAGTTCACCAGCTTGACCACCGGGTTGCTGTCTGCGGCCAGCGTGGCCAGACTGATTTCCGGCACGCCGGCCTGACCGGTTTCGCCTTCGGTGCCGACAGCCAGTTGATCCATGGCCCGGTGCGAGGTCTCAAAACTCTCCAGCCAGGTACGCACATCGTCGTAATGCGCCAGCACGGTGGTGTAGGGCATGGATACGCGTTGTTGTACCCAGTTGCGGGTCACGCGGTTGAACGGGTCGCCCAGCACCAGCCGCAGCGTGCCATCCACGTCTTCCACCATCAAACATTGATGGCCGACCGCATCGCCATAGGGCAGCAGGTCATAGCGCGGAAATTGCGCCGTCAGATCTTCCCGGCCCAGAGCGGGCAGGCCCAGATAGCGGCTGACTTCCTGGCGGTAACCGTCGTTATCCAGCCCCAGCGTTTGCTGTAACAACAGCGGCACGCCCGCTTCGCCGGCGCTTTGGCGCAAATGGCTCAGGAGTTCCAGGTTGAGCGTGCTCATTGCATGCTCCCGGCCAACTGGAAAATCGGCATATATAAAAGGAACACGATGGAGCCGATCAGTACGCCGATCAGCAACATCAAAATGGGTTCAAACAAGCGCGTGAACATTTCAATGGCGCGATCCAGTTCTTCATCACAGAACTGTGCCGCGCGCTCGCTCATGGTGGCCAGCTCGCCGCTTTGCTCACCCACGCGCAACAGGCGTTCAGCCACCGGTGTGGTCAGCCCGTAGCGCGGCAGGGTAGCAGAGAGCGACTGGCCGGATTTGATATCGACAATGGCTTGCCCCAGCGCCAGACGCATGGGGGTGGGCAACAATTGCGCCGCCATTTCCAGCGCCGCCACCAGCGATACCCCGCCCGACAACAACAAGCCCACGGTGCGGAAAAACCGGGTCAGCGAAAACAAGCGCCGGTATTCGTTCATGCTGGGTAAACGCCAGAACGCCTCGGTCAGCGCCAGTTGCACCGCCGGAGTCCGCAGCAACACCACGGCCAGAATAATGCTGCCGATAATGCCGCCAAACAAAATGTCGCCATGCTGGTGCACCAGTTCACCCCACCACAGCAGCACCTCTGCGGCAAATGGCAGATTCTTCATGCTGGCGTAAATCTGGCTGAATTTCGGGATCACATAGAACAGCAAGAACAGCATGATGCCGCCGCCAATGGTGATGATCACCATGGGATAAATCAGCGCGGAGATAATCTTCTTCTTCACCGCCGCCAGGCGCGATTCGTAGTGGTGATAACGCTTGAGCGCGTTGGCCAGATGCCCGGTTTTCTCGGCTGAACCCACGGTGGCAATGTACAGCGGCGGAAAATGCTCCGGCATTTGCGAGAGCACCCGGGAGAACGTCAAACCCTGATACAGGCCATCAATCATCAGCCCCAGCACCACACGGTTACCGTCAGCGGCACTTTTTTCCTTGAGCGTTTCCACGGCTTCCACCAGCGTCAGGCCGGCTTCCAGCAGCGCAATCAGCTCTTGCGTGAACAGAGAGAGCGCAAACTCGCTTTTGCCCATGGAAAGCCGTTGCACCGGGCGTGCCGAAACCAGAGCCGCACCCTGCGAAGCGAGGCGCTCTTTAAGCTCGGCCTCGTTGGCAGCGTCCAGCTCCAGTTCCTGCAGATTACCGGCAGAAAGGGCAGTGACCTTGTAGCGCATGGCGCAAGACCGGGGTGCGCTTACTTACTGGAAGTAAGAGATGTCGGCGTCCTCATCGGTCCCGCCCGGTTTGCCATCGGCACCGTAGGAGATGAGGTCGAAATCGTGGCCGTTCTCGCCAGGGCGGCGATACACGTAGGGTCGATCCCACGGATCATTGGGCACGTCCTTGGTCAGGTACGGGCCTTGCCACTTGGGCTCGTCGTTGGGCTTGGTGTTGAGCGCAGTCAGACCTTGCTCGGTGGTGGGGTAGTGGCCCACATCCAGCCGGTAATGGTCCAGCGCGTCTGCCAGAGACTTCATCTGGCTGGCTGCGGTTTTGATCTTGGCCTTGCCGACCTCGCCAAACAGCTTGGGGCCGACGTAGCCGGCCAACAGGGCAATGATCAACAACACGACCAGCAATTCAAGCAGCGTAAAGCCGCTGTTACGCATACGACGATATTGCATTGCTTTATCTCTACTTGTTTTTACCTGCTTTGGCCGCGCCGTTTGATCCGGCGCAACTCCATCCTCAAATCGCATCGTATACGGCAGGCTAAAGTGCGGCAAGCGAGAGGGCGCGCGGCAGGGAGCAGGTATGCTAAAAGAGTCAGTACCCACCACGAAGCTCACAGGGAGCTGACGGGCAGCAGACAGAATCTACAGTGACTTGAGTAAAAAGGGTCAGAAAATCAGAGCTTTGTCGGTTAGAGGCAACAATCAGGATGAAGTGTCGCAGATTATCGGCAAAACAACACCGTTGGGCCGATGCAACAGCCTGAAAGGATTGTCAGCCTGTGTTGGCTTCACGGTGATGACAATGGCGTGCCTTGATGAAAAATCATTTGCCAGCGGGCCTCACGCTGCTGCCAGATTGAGCTGCGCAAAGACCGTGCGCCTGGCCGCTGCGCCGTGGCTAGCCGCTCTGCCGCATAGGTCACCAGCGCCGTATCTGGCGCCAGCCGGGTCAGCACAAACTGGCTGATGCGCCGTTCAGAAAATGTTTCTTGGGCCAGGGCCTCAATCACCGCAGATTTGTGCCAGTGCGTGCCGTTGATGCCGTGCTCAAAATAATCATCCGCCAGTAACTGCCCCAACGCGGCCGCATCCGCCCGGATGTTTTGCTGGTGCAGTTGCTGTTCCAGATGCAGCAGATGATCTGCCAGGTGCGCGTCAGTCATATCGTTGCCAGAAATACGGTGTATGGATATATAGCCTGAACATTGCCTGAACGGCGCATCCGAAACAGCAAACCAGAAGGAAAAACCATGTCCGCACCCGTCACCGTTGCTGCTGATAGCACCGCCGTTCGCGTTGCCTTATGGCGCGCACTGCATCTGGAAGCCGACGCCGCACCGCATGTCATCCATGACGATGTGGGCCTGAAACTGGCGGCCCCGGAGGGTGACTGGCGGGCACGGCCGGATATGCACCCCCAGCACACCGCACCGTTCCGGGCCTCCATCATTGCCCGTTCCCGGTTCATCGAAGACCAGGTCATCGACGGGATCAAAGCGGGCGCGGCACGGCAGTACGTGTTGTTGGGCGCCGGGCTGGATTCGTTTGCGCTGCGTCGCCCGGATATCGCCGCGCAACTGGCCATCTTTGAAGTTGATCAACCGGGCCATCAGGCGTGGAAGCAACAACGACTGGCCGAACTGGGCCTGACGCCGCCCGCGAGCGTGCATTTTGTACCGGTGGATTTTGAAGCGGGAGATGACTGGCTTAAAAAACTGGTCAAAGCGGGTTTCCGGACGGACGAGCCCGCCATGGTGACCTCTACCGGCGTCAGCATGTATCTGACGCATGACGCCATTGTCGCCATGTTGCAGCAGGTGGCCTCCCTGGCGCAGGGCTCGCAATTGGTCATGACTTTTCTGTTGCCGATCGAGATGGCAGACCCCGCCTTGCAACCCGTTTTGCGGATGGGTGAAGCGGGCGCAGCCGCCAGCGGTACGCCCTTTATCAGTTACTTTCAGCCGCAAGAGATTGTGAATCTGGCCCTGGCTGCCGGGTTCAGTGAGGTCACGCATATCTCGGCCGACGCGCTGGCCGAGCGCTACTTTGCCGATCGTCCGGATGGCCTGCGTCCGCCCGCCCGTTGTGAAGAGTTGATTGTGGCGACGGTGTGACCTCTGCCGGTCAGCCTGGCGCTTTGACCTGCAACAGGCGTTCGGCCAACTGGTGGATTTCCGCCACCAGTTCAGGTGGCGAAACCACTGTAAACGCATAGGGCATCTGCGCCAGTTGGCGTGCCATCCAGGACAGCGTGTCTACCTGACTGCGCAGGCGCGTACCCTCCGGGGTGCTCTCCAGAATACCCAGATCGGCGTAGACATATTTGCGCGTGTCTTCCAGCGGCGCATGCAGGATGACCTCCACCGCAAAGCCGCGCGGCAAAACGGCCATGGCGTGGTTCAGAAAGGCCAGCACATCAAAGCCTTCCGGTCGCAGAAAACTGGCCGGCACCGGGCGCACGGCCAGCATGCGGTCCAGCCGGAACGAGCGCATTTCACAGCGCAAGTGACAATACCCCACCGCATACCAGCGGCCATCGCGCCAGGCCAGGCTATAGGGGTCAAACTGGCGCTCGGTGATCGCGGCATCGGTCTGGTATTTGATCTGGACGCGTTGCTGCAATTGGGCGGCGGTCGACAACGCCACCAGCGCGGCATTGTCCTGGACTGCCGGGGCGCGGGTCAGGTCCAGGGTGACGGTCTCTGCCACTGCGCGCAACTGGTGACGCAACATGTCTGGCAGTACGCGCTCCAGCTTGGCCTGGGCGCTGCTCACGGCCGGCGCGGCCTGGGCCAGCCCCAGGCTGCGCGCCGCTTGCAGCCCCAGTGACAAGGCCAGGGCTTCCTCGTTGGTGAACATCATGGGCGGCAGCTTGAAGCCATGCATCAAGCGGTAGCCGCCATCCCGCCCGCGTTCTGCGGTAATGGGGATGCCCATTTCTTCCAGCCGCGCGATATCGCGCCGCAGGGTGCGGACGTCTATATCCAGCCTTCGTGCCAGTTCACTGCCGCTGACCAGTCCCTGGGTCTGCAGCACTTCCAGCATGGCCAGCAAGCGATGGGATGAATGTGCCATGCCGGAGCCTGTTCATGGCCTTTGCGCGCCAGCGTTCATGACGCAAGCGGTGCGATACAAGGCGCAAGTCGCGCCGTGGTACGGGTACCCCGAAAGCGGGGCACCACAAGGGCGCCACAAGCGGCTTGCAACGCCGTAGCGTGCCGCTTGCGTCTTGAACCCGAAGGGCCGGGCCATTAAAAGGTCATTCACTGCGTTGTACTCCTTGCCAATAACCGGTTATTGGCTGCGTCGCACGCCTTGTGCCTGACCTTTTAATGACACGGCGCTGGTGTGCAAAGACCATGAACAGGCTCCAATCATAAGCGCGAATCAGGGCAGTTTCTGTCCTCTTTCGCGCATAAAGTTTGTCCACGGCAAATAACCGGCAACGACCGCTTTTGACACTGGCACAAGAACGCAGGAGCAGATCATGGACAGCTTGGCAGGACTCTGGTTGATTTTTGGACACGCCATCACCGCCCAGTTGCGGACGCACCGGCTGCAAGCCCGCTGGTGGCTGCTGCGACTGGCGGTGGTGTTGTTGCTGGCGCTGGCATTATGGTTGATCTACACCCACTGGCCGACGTGGCGACCGGCCCCCATGCATTTTTCCATGGCCATTGATATCAACCTCTTCGATAGCTCATCGGGCTGATTTGCCAAAGCATCCGGCGCGTTGGGGCGTAAACCGCTACCATTGCGGTTTTACCGCTGTATGCCGGATTAAACCCATGTCTTTTGACACGCTTGGCCTGATCGACCCCTTGTTGCGCACCTTGCAGGCGCTCAATTACCAGAAACCCACGCCCGTGCAGGCCAAGGCGATCCCGGCCGTATTGAGTGGGCGCGACGTCATGGCGGCCGCGCAGACCGGTACCGGCAAAACGGCAGGCTTTGCCTTGCCGATCTTGCAACGCCTGACGCAGAACGGCCCGGCGGTGGGCAGCAACCGCGCCCGCGTGCTGGTGCTGGTGCCCACGCGGGAACTGGCCGAGCAGGTACTGCAAAGCTTTATTGATTACGGCAATGGTCTTGGTCTGCGTTTTCTGGCGGCCTACGGCGGCGTCAGCATCAACCCGCAAATGATGGCGCTGCGCAAAGGCGTTGATGTACTGGTGGCTACCCCGGGTCGATTGCTGGATTTGCATCGTCAGAACGCCGTGCAATTTGACCAGTTGCAAACGCTGGTGCTCGACGAAGCCGATCGCATGCTGGATCTGGGTTTTGCGCGCGAACTGACCGCCGTATTTGCGGCCCTGCCAGCGCAACGGCAAACCCTGTTGTTCTCTGCCACCTTTACCGATGATATCCGCAGCATGGCGGCGGGGATTCTGATCAACCCGCTCAATATCAGCGTGAGCCCGCCCAACGTCACCGCCAGCAAAATCAAGCAATGGGTGGTGCCGGTCGACAAGAAAAACAAACCAGAACTGTTTATGCATCTGGTGGCGCAGAACAAGTGGGAACACGCATTGGTGTTCGTCAAAACCCGCAAGGGTGTGGATTACCTGGCGGAACTCTTGTACGCAGCGGGTCATGCGGTGGATACCATTCACGGCGACAAGCCCCAACCGGCCCGTTTGCGCGCGCTGGAGCGCTTCAAAACCCGTGAGATCGACATGCTGGTGGCCACCGACGTGGCCGCGCGCGGGCTGGATATTGACGATCTGCCGCTGGTGATCAACGTGGATTTGCCGATTGTGGCGCAAGACTATGTGCACCGCATTGGCCGTACCGGCCGTGCGGGGGCCAGCGGCGTGGCCGTGTCATTGGTCTGCGCGGATGAAGCCCCGCAACTGGCCGCCATTGAAGCGCTGATCAAGCAAACCCTGGTGCGGGAAGAAGAACCGGGTTTCGAGGCAGAACATCGCGTGCCGGAAACCAGCAGCACCGGTCATGTCCTGAAAAAACCCAAGAAACCAAAGAAACCCAAAGTAGCATTGGGGGTGCCTGGCGAGCAGGTGTTGCGCAAGCACCCCAAGCCGCAAGCCAGATCGCAAGGTGCGGGCGGCCGCAATCCGGCCGGGGCACGTGATCCCGGCGCCGGAAAAAGCGCCGAACCCGTCAACCCCTTCAGCCGGCTCAAGCCCGGCGCCAAACCGGCCAGCAAGCCTGTTGGCAGCAAACCGGCTGCAGGCAAACCGCGCTCGGGTGGCGGTAAACCTGCTGGCAAACCCATGGGCGGCAAGGGTCGCCGCCAACCTTAAAACAGACTGGCGGTTTGCGGGCCGCTAGCCGGAATCGGCGCGGCCTCTGCCTTCATCAAGTCTGCCGGAAAAGGCCGCAGAAAACTGCGCGCCAGTTCCGGGTCTTTACACGCCAGCCAGGCGTCGTATTCCCGGGGCGGCACAATCACCAGTGAGCGCTTCTCGTCCTCTGGCTTGTGAAAGCGCCGCATCAGCGGGTGATCATCGGCATTGATGGTGATCTGGGTAAACGAGTAACTCACCATGTCATCCGCCTCGCGCCAGGCCCGGATCAAACCGGCCACGGCAAATGGCTCGCCGCTTTGCATGCCGATACGCCAGCGCACGGGGCGGCCGGCTTCATAGTTGGGCTCAAAGAAACAGGTCATGGGCACCAGGCATAGCTGGCCGCGCAGCCACGGCTGCCGAAAACTGCGGGTCTCGCCCAGGGTTTCAGAACGCGCATTCATGGTGCTGTAGCGCACGCCTTCGGGCAGGCGACGCTTGGGGATCATGCCGTAACTGCCCACCAGCGCTCGCCGTGCCTGATCACCCGCAGCAATCACCGGCGCGGCGTAGTCCTGCCAGGTTTCAGCGGGCCAGGCTTCATGCTCCATGGCGAGGCTAGTGGCGAAATAACGGGTGATCTGCTGCTGGGTGGGCGGGATGAAATTGACGCACATGATCCGGTACGCAATGAGGCGGATAGGGCTTGATTGTATCCAGGCATCGCGCAAATCACGAACGGATGAATGCAGATGGAGTCTGGAATGGCGAACAAGCCGGTGCCTGGGGGAAATCAGTTATCCAGTTCATGCGCCACGTATGCGGCCCAGTCAAAGCGCGTATCCGGAAAGCTCAGTCCGGCATTGCGGCTGGCTTCCAGGATATAGCCGCTACTGACCATTTGCAGCATGGCCTCGTTGATTCTGGCGAATAGCGGCGCGTTGCGCCATTTGTTGGAGAGGGCGAAATAACCGGCGGAGTTCTGAATGCGCGGCGTTACCGGTTTGATGCCGGCAAACTCCGGCCGGGCAACGCGCGGGGCAAAGTCACGCTCGTTGCCTGCCACCAAAGAGATCCGGCCGGTGAGCAAAAGGCGCAACGCCTGGTCAGATGAATCGACCTCGACCAGATTCAACTGCTGGCGGAACGCCTCAAAATGCTCGCCCAGTGTCCAGCCGCGCACGATGGCCACTTGCTGGCGCGGCAGGCTGGCCAGTTGACCATCCCAGGTGAAGGGGACTTTGGCCAGGCCGTAAAACAGGGCATCGTCGAAATAAAATGGCCGGCTCAAGTAGACCATATCGTGTTCGCGCACGCGGGTGCGGTACGGGCCGATCAACAGGTCGGCCTCATTGCGGGCAATGAGCGCCTGTGCGCGTTTCCAGGGCAAGAGTTCCACATTGCAATGAAATCCGGCGCGCTTGCCCAGTTCTTCCAGGACATCCAGCGCAAAGCCGCGCGGGCCGTCGGGGGTGTTGCGGGTCAATGTGGTGAATTCGGTGCCGACACAGCGCAGTTCAGTCACCGCCGCAGAGGCGACGGCGGCCACCAGCCACAGGCCCAGGGCACACAGTGCCTGATGCAGCCGGTCAAGGCGCATAGGGTAATCGTCTGAATGCGGCCCGCATCATGCTGTTATCCCCCGGTGTCATTATGTATATCAGTATAGGTGGCGGGGCATTACAGGCGCTGTACACAAAAGAAATCTCCCATGACCGGAATGCCGGATTCATTGCGGATGGCGCCATGGCTGTGATGCACCAGCGTGAGATGGTGTTGTTCCAGTTGCAGGGAGACCCATTGATATTGATGGCTGTAGCGCCCGCTGGTGTTCAGCCGCCAGGGTTGTTCCTGCGCAGGGTCCAGCGTTTCCGTGGTGAATACCAGGTGGCCACCGGGTTTGAGCGCAGTGAAGGCTTCTTCAAAAAACGGTGCCAATACGCCGACGTAGATCAGCGTATCCAGACAAACCAGCAGATCAAATCCGGCCTCATGTTTGGCCAGAAAGTCGTGTACATCCGCCTCGTGCAGTTCGGCGTAGACCTGGCGTTCTGCGGCTTTATCCAGCATGGCACGGCTCAGGTCGACGCCGATCAAGCGGTGGGCATAAGGGGCGAGGAGCTCGCCAGCCAGGCCAGTACCGCAACCCAGATCGGCCACACTCAAGGACGTGGCTGGTCGATACCGGGTTTGCAGCCAGGTGGCCAGCCATGTTGGCCCGGCATAACGCAGCCGGCCCAGAATATGGTCGAAATTGTGGGCAAAGCCATCAAACGTGTTCTTCACGTAATCCGGGCTGCAACGTACCGGCATTTGCTGCAGATAAGCCGCGCGCAGGTGCAAGGCTTGCGGATGGTCTGGTTCGGCCGCTAGCCATTGTTCGAACACGGCCAGCGCCGCTTCGGTGTGGCCCAGTGCGTGCCAGGCTTGCGCCAGCATGACTTTGGAAGTGACCTGCTCCGGTGCGGCAATCAGTCCCTGACAGTTCAGGGTGCGTGCCTCGTCAAACCGTTGCTGGCGCAGGCACAGGGCGGCGTGTTGAAACCAGGCATCCGGGCAGGCGGGGTTGATCTGTTGGGCGCGGATAAAACACGGCTCGGCGTGTTCGTCTTCGCCCAGGGTTTCAAAAGCACTGCCCAGGTTGGTCCAGTAGAAATATTGCGTGGGGGCCAGCGTCACCGCGCGTTGCAGGGCAGAGATGGCCGCTTGCGGGTCGTCCAGCCGCGCCAGCGTCAGCCCCAGATTGAAATGCCATTCACTGTGCCGTGGATCAAGACTGACGGCGGTGTAGAGATGCTCTCTGGCCTCGGTCAGCCGCTGGTTTTGTTGTAACAGAAACCCCAGCCAATGGTGGACGTCGGCCCAGTCCGGGGCCTCGTGCAACAAGGTACGGTAGTGTGCTTCGGCGTCGGCGGTCTCGCCTGCCAGATGCGCTTTCAGGGCAAGGTTCAGACGCGCTTGCAAAGGGTGCTGTGCCTGCATGGGGAGCCGCTGATGAGCCTGGATACCAGCGGCATATTCCCACAGATTGCCCGGCGCGGGCAGTGCGCGGGTTGTACTGTTGCGTCAGGTGCGGATCAGCCGGGGTGCGCTGGCGCTGCTGGCGGCAAATTCCGGGAACAGTGCCGCCAGATGGGCATCGGGCAACAGCAAGTGGCGCTCCGCCACTTGTGCCAGCACCGCCCGAAAATCCGTGGTGATGGCCAGATCCCGCCCGTCATGCAGATTGCCGCCGGATAAACCCGGCCACTGGCCGTGAACCTTGCCGCCAGCCACATCGCCGCCCAGCACCCACATCACATTGCCGTGGCCGTGATCGGTGCCGCCGTTGCCATTCTGGTGGACGGTGCGGCCAAACTCAGACATCACCACCACCACGGTATCGTTCATGGCCGGCCCCATCTGCCGCGTAAACGCCGCCAGACCCTGGCCCAGCGGGCGCAGGCGATTGGCGAGCTGGCCGGTGGCGTTGCCCTGGTTGGCATGGGTGTCCCAGCCACCCAGCGCCATAAAGGCCAACTGGATATGGTTGTCATGACGTAGCAGGATGGCAAGGTGGGCGGCATCGTTGGGAAAGCCATCCGGCAGCGGTGCCCCGTTGTTGGCGGCCTGCATTTCTTTGTCCAGATCGTCATTGCTGGCGGTCATGGAATTCATCATCTGTTCATGCGCGGCCCGGCCTTCTTGCCAGGTGGCGGCCAGTTTGTCGTCCCCGGCATACATACGGGCAAAGGCATCGCCAATGGCGGGGCGATCCAGCACGGTGGGTTTGGTGGCAGCCGAGCCGGCTGGCATATTGGCGACCGGATTGCTGCCGGCATAGATACGCGGCAACACCGGCCCGACACTGACTGCCCGCAGGCCGCCCGTTTGTGCGCTGGGCGGCAACTGACCCAGCAAGCGGTTCATCCAGCCGTCTTGCGTGGCTTTGCGGCCCGGCGTGCCGGACTCCATATAGTCTTGCGCATCAAAGTGCGACCGGGTGCTGTCGGGCGAGCCCGAGGCGTGGACAAAACCCAGTTGGCCCGATTGCCACAAGGGCAACAGTGGGGCGAGCGCCGGATGCAAGCCAAAGTAACCATCCAGATCCAGCACGCCGTTGTCGGCGCCCGGCTTGCCCAGCGCAATGCTGCTGCGCGCGGCGTAATAACCAGGGTCGCCATAAGGCGTGACCACGTTCAGGCCATCGACCGCGCCGCGCAGCATGATCACCACCAGCCGCTTGCCCGCTGGCGCGCCGGGCGCGGCTGTGGCGCCCCACGCATTGTGGCCCAGCGGAACAATCAGTGACCCGCTCAAGGCGGCCAGTTTCAGAAAATCGCGACGATGCATGGCGGTTCTCCAGTGAGGTGTGAGGGGTGAGGAGTGAGGTGAAAAATCAACACCGGGCGTAGCACTTGGCACATCGCCGGTTTTGGTTTTACCCCTCACACCTCACTCCTCACACTCAATATTTCATGAAATCCGGGCTGCCCAGCACCAGCGCGGCCTGCAGTTTTGCCGGGCTTTGCGCGATGGCGCTGCGGGTTTTGTCAGAGATACTGCTGCCCAGAACGGCGTACAGTTGCCCGGCATCCAGCGGGTTGTAACCGCCACGGTCTTGCGCCACGGCAGAGGCGTCATCCATCCCGTCCGGCACCTTGTTCAGCGGCAATTTGCCGGAGGCCAGGGCGGTGGCAAAGGCGGCGCGTTTGGCCAGGGCATCCTGGTTTAGCCAGGCGGCGTCGGTGACTTTGTAGCCATCTGGCGTTTGCCAGCCATACAGTGGCTGACCCATCTGGGCCAGGGTACGCAAGACCGGGCGCGGATTGATCAGTGGCACGCCACTGGCCCGCAAGCTGGAAATCACATAACGGTACGGGCTCTTGAAGCGTGTACCGGTGCCAGCGGTAAATTCCGGGCTGGTGAGCAAGGTGCGCATCACTTCACGCAGGTCGCCATCCGTTCGGGTGAAGGTCTGCGCCATGCGCTCCACCAGCGCGGGCGGCGGGTTGTCAGCCACAAAATAACGCGCCAGTTGATCACTGATGTGGTGTGCCGTGGCCGGTGCGCGTGCCAGTTGATCCAGCGCCAGTTCACCTTCACGCTGGCCCTGGTTATTGACCACCTGGCCCAGCCAGTGTTTGGTGCCCGTGTCGTGGCGGCGCGGATCAAAATAGAACGCGTCCTCGCCCCCGCCCTGGCGCGGGTTGATGGTCCAGCCGGTGAGCATGCGGGCCAGTTCGGTGACATCGGTTTGGGAATAACCGCCATCCACGCCCAGGGTGTGCAGTTCCATCAGTTCACGGGCGTAGTTTTCATTCAGACCGCTGGCTTTGGCTTGCTGGCCCAACGCCGCCCTGGGGGTGAAGCCGGGCGCTACCGAGAGCCAGTTGTCCAGATAAAACAGCATGGCAGGGTGGTGCGCCGTAGCCCCCAATAGATCACGGAATTTGCCCAGCACGTACGGGCGGATGGCTTCACGCTCATAACTGGCCATCAAGGCCCGATCCAGCCCTTTGCCCTGAAACACGTTGAAATGGTTGAACCAGAATTCCACCAGTGCTTCCTGCAACTGGTTCGGGCTGTTCACGGCTTGCAATAGCCGGGCCTCTGCGGCTTCTTCGGTGATTTGCCGGTAGAGATCCTGCCGGTCCTGCTTGCCCGCTTCCGGGTCTTTTTTGGCGGCTTGTGCGGCGGCCCTGAACTGGCGGATCAATTCATCCTGCGACAAGCGCGTGGTTTGCAATGCACCCAGTTGCTGCTGCAAAGCCGTGGGTAACGGCGTGCGCTCAGGGTGGAGTTGATCGTCCAGATAACGATCAACGCCGCTGGCCATGACGCGCGCGACGTCGCCCGGCGCCGGGCCGTAGGCGACGCGATTCAGCACATACAATGCCTGGGCTTGCGTCGCTGGTGCGGCCAGGCAGGTGGCCGGCAGCGCTGCCACTACGGCCAGCCGCAACAACACGTTCAACGCAGCGCGAGTCATGGCGCAGCTCCAGGTTTACTTGCCGATTTCGTGGCTGACAGCGTTTTCTTGCTGGTTCAGGCTGTGCTGGTCGGCCTTGGTCAGATGGCCGTTATCGTGCGAGGCCATGTCACGCTCTTCCTGACGGATCTGGTGGTCTTGCGTATGCAAAGACTTGGCCTGCGCCTTGGTGATCTGCCCATCCTTTACTTCATTGTGGATGCGTTTGTCCTGATTGTTCAGGCGGCTGTTCACTTGTTCGCGGCGCGGGTGATCCTTTTGCCACTGGGTGTCGGCCATAACGTGGCCAGCCAGCAGGGCAGAAACAGTCGCAATGCTGATAACAATCTTGTTCATGGTGTGTACTCCCCGTCATTGAAATAAATGTGTCGTGCATCGGCTACAGGGGAAATAACGGGGTCGCTGACAGGTCCGTGTACACAGCCAACGTCACGATACGTTGCGGTACGTGCAGAAAAGTGAGCCGGTTCACCCGTTCAGCGCCAGCGCGGGGCGGGCGCTGAACGGGTGTCAACCGCAAGTGCGCGGGCGGGTTACGCGCGGGCGTTTACCAACCCACCGCCACGATCAGATGGTTGGGATTATTGCAGCCCACGTCAGAAGAATGGCTGCCCACATCATCATAAGAGAAGCCATAGGCCAGGCCGGCAATGCCGTGGGTATGCCAGAACCGGGCGTACTGGTTGGCCGGTTCTGCCGGGTAGAAAGCGCTTTGCGGCACGGTGCTCCAGAAATTGGGGTTCACCAGCGTGCCATCTGCCTTGAACGTGCCGGGTTTCTCTGCCACATGGCGTTCTACGGCGGCGATCAGGTCTGGCCGGGAGCCATCGGCAAACCGGAGGAACGGCGTGGGCTTGGGTACGATGGACGGATCAATGCCATTGGCGGCCCACACCTGGTCGATATACGCGTTGTAGTACGCGGCGTTGGCGCCGTTGGCAGCAAAGTTGCTGGCGCTGCCGGGCTCCACAATGCGGTACGGCGCAAACTGGGTGGCGGTGCTGGCAAAGGTGGCTGAGACCTCGCCCAGATACTTCTGGAAGGTGACCGCGCGGTCTTCCAGGAAAGTGCCGTAGTCTTCGCCGCGCTGCACATCCGTGCCATCTGCGCATTGCAGGCGGATGGCCAGTTTCAGGCCAAACGCATCCACGCGGGTGGTGTCGCCGTTGAAGTTCCAGGGTTGCGAGGCATTGCTGCGGCCCACGTTGAATTCAATGAAATCGTAATAGCTGGTGTTGCTGGTGGTTGCCGCCGCCTGATTGGGGGCGATGAAGAAATACATGCGGGCCGAGTTGATGCCGGGCATGTCGTACACCGGTTCATCCGCAATCGAATGAAATTCGTTGACCTGGCCGCCGCTGGCGTTGGTGCCGGAAATCTTCCAGAAAATCTGCGCGTCCGGATACTTGCCGCCAGTCTGGTTGACGAACGAAACGGTCATGACATTGCTGGCGGCAGGCAGCGCAGCCACATTGCCCCAGAATGCGGCGGGTGGAGTGCCATCTGCATTCGGATTCAGGTGGGTGGCGGCCTGGTTTGATGCGGTCACGCCCGTGCCATTGCTGACGGCCACGGCGTACACGCTGCCGTCATCGCCCGTTGCGGTGGCGTTGGCAAAATAGCTGGCGGAGGTGGCGCCCGCAATGGCGACGCCATTTTTGTACCACTGCCAACCGGTCGCGCCGGGTGCGGTGACAAAGTAAAACGCCCGCTGGCCCACGGAGACCGTCTGGTCTGCCGGCTGGGTGGTGATCTGCGGGCCATTGCCGCTAGAGGCCAGCGGAATGGTCGGGGCACTGGTGTTGCTGGTGGTCGTGGTGGTGGCGGCACTGTTGCCACCGCCGCCACCGCAAGCGCTCAGCAGGGCGAGTGTGGCAAGGCTAAGCAAACCGGGTGCAATGCACCGGAAACGTGCGAATGGGCGGGTCATGAGCGGGCCTGTTTTCCTGGGATGTTTTTTTGGGTTCTGGTCTGTTGTCGGGCGTACGGTGTTGCGCCGCCATTGAACGCTTTCTGGCGGCGTTTTCTTCCTGCTTTTGTCCTGAAAGGCGCAGGCGGGGCGACAGCCGTTGGTCATCAGTCTGGCCAAAACGGTTTGGTGTTTTTAGCGTGTCGGGTCTCACACCGGTTTGCAGGTTTGTCTGAAACCGTTTTCAACAATGTTGACCAATTTCTGTTAACGCTAACAAGGCCGTTCACGATTTCAGGCAAGCCTCCTGTCAGAAAAAACAGTCCGGCCGTGCGCTTTTTTGGCACTTTTTCACAAAATAATGGTTTAGAATCACCAAAAAATAGCCGCATTGCCCATATTTGCACCAATGTTGTGCATTTTGACGCAGGGCATGCGGTAGGAGGTGGAGATGTGTTCAGTCGCCATTGTTTTATCCAGATTTGAAATCGATTTCATTGCGGATGGTGAACTGGGACACAAAAAGAGCATGCAGACCAACCATTTACGGGTTTTGCATGTCCTGGCGCGCGTGTAAACGTGTGATGGGAATGAAATCAATTTCAGAATCGGCATCGGTGGGCGAGGTTGTTTTTTGCCCATGCCAACGGTGTTGATCGAGAGCGCAAAACGCAGCCATTAGCTGCATGGGGTGGGTAAGGGCGCGGTGGTCGTCACGCTGCAACCGCGGCGTAGTCGTTGACGCTGGCAGTTCTGGCCAGCGTGGTTCCTGTTCGTGTTGTTGCTGTACCAAAAACATCGTCAATGTGGCTGACCGCCTCTCTGTGGGGTGGCGTGCGCGTTGGCGACACCATCAAGCAGTATGCGAGGGGTCGTCCATGAAACTTTACGAAACCAGCGAACCGCTGACCGAGTCTTTCCGGCGCAGTGAGGAGGGGGTTGAAGAGGAGATGCAAGGCGCAATCCACAGCCGTAGCAGGGCTACGGCGAGGATTTGCAACGCGGCAGATCGCTTCAAACACCTTCTCAACGCCCGGAAGGAAGAAGGTCGGCGGTTCCCCAGGTTGTTCAGGCAGTTGGCAGGCTGCCTGACCGCCGTTTCGGTACTCACAGGGCTCTATGCGCCCACCGCTGACGCGGTGACGCTAGCGCCCTCGGAGCGCCAGAAAATCAATCTCGGTGAAACACCGTGGAAATACATCAAGGACCAGGATCCAGCCACGGCCATGCAGCCGGGGTTTGATGATTCTTCCTGGTTGTCCGTCGGGATTCCGTATTCCGCCAACCAGCTGGATACCTTCATCAACACCGAATCCGGTGGCGGGGAAGGGGATCTGGACGGCACCAAAAACTGGTACCGCAAGCATTTCACGCTGGATGCCTCCAACAGCAGCCGCAAGGTGCTGGTGGAGTTTGAAGGCGCGCATACCGGCGCCCAGGTGTACGTGAATGGCACGTTCATTCCCGGCACCAGCGCCATCAATCCGCAAGCGACACACGTGGTCGGGTTTATCCCCTTCATGGTGGATATCACTCCCTATGTGAAGTTTGACGGGTCGGACAACATGCTGGCAGTGAAGGTAGCCAAGGGCGATACGTTCTTCGAATCGCCCGGGTTCTCGCAAGCGTTCCGTTTTGGTCAGTCTGATGCAGGTCTGTTCCGGCCGGTGTACATGTACATCACGGATAAAGTCCACATTCCGCTGAACGTGTATGCCGGCCAGAACACCTGGGGTACGTATGTCTCGACGGTGAGTGCAACCACGGCCCAGGCCACCATTGATGTACAGACCAACGTACTCAACGAAGGCACAACGGCGCAGCCGGTGACGCTGACCACGCAGATTGTCGATGCAACCGGCAACGTGGTCGCCAGTGCGCAAGCACAGAAGACCATCAGCCCCAATGGCACCGGTGCACTGCAGCCGACCTTGTTCGACCAGACCTTGACGGTGAACAACCCCACGCTCTGGTATCCGAACAACAGCCCGTATGGCAAACCGTACATGTACAAGGTGTTCCACACTGTCAGTATCAATGGCGTGGTGGTGGACTCGGTACAAAGCCCGCTGGGTATCCGCACGATCACCTGGGATAAAGACCTGCCCAGCATCAACGGACACCGCATGTTCCTGTGGGGTGGCTCTGGCCGCTACGACTACCCGGCTTTGGGGACGTCCGTCCCGGAAGAACAGCAATGGCGGGATCTGCAGCAATTGGCGCAAGCCGGCGGCAACTTGTGGCGGCCAGGTCATTCGACCTCCAGCCCCGAGTTTGTCGATGCTGCGGATAACCTGGGTATCTTCATCATCCAGCCGTCTGGCGATGGCGAAAACGGTTTTGCCAATGCCTGCACCACACCACCGTGTGACATGCAGACGCTCAAGACCGAACTGCATCGCGACATGATCGTGCGTGACCGCAGCCACCCGTCCATTTTGGCGTGGGAGGCTGACAACGGCGCCACGGACACCACCTTTGCCCAAAGCCTGAAAGCGCTCTCCCGTATTTGGGACCCAATCAACACCCGCGCGCAGTCTGACCGTACGCCCAACCCGGCCAATGGCGACATTCTGGGTTGCACGATGGAAGGGTGTGAAGTCCTGACCAAGCAAACCTATCCGGGCAGCCCGGCGTGGGGTGCGGAATACTGGGGGGCCGGTACGGCGCGTCAAGCCTGGGACTACGAACTGGCCTTTGCCGCACCGTTCCTGGATAACTGGCGCAAGGGCGTGGCCATTAACGCCTTCGGGATGGCGCAGTGGTATTTTGCGGATTCTCCGGGGGAAAGCAGCACCTATGTGGAAGGCACCACCGGGCCTGGCGTACGCTCGCTGGGCGCGTCCATGGTGGACATGAACCGCTTCCCCAAACTGTTGTACTACGTGTATCAGGCTGCATGGACGCCGTACTCCATCAAGCCGGTCGTCAAACTGGCGCACCACTGGAACCGCTCCGGCAATATCCAGGTGAACGCCTTCAGTAACTGTCCGTCCGTGCGCTTGCTGATCAATGGCACGCCGCAGGGTTCGGATCAGGTACCCAATCCGTGGAATTCGGATTCCAGCGCCAACCTGACCCAAAGCACCACCAAGATGCCGTTCCAGGTGTCGTGGAACGTGAACTGGGCAGCCGGTACAGTGACGGCCGAGTGTCTGGATCAGTACGGCAATGTACAAGCCACCGACTCCAAAACCACCGCCGGTGCAGAAAGCCGCATCTTGCTGACTGTGGTGCCGGAATTGACCAAGCCGGATGGCACCAGCTTTGCGGTGACCGCCAATGGTTCTGATGCCGCGTTCGTCGTGGCGCAAGTGGTGGATGCCCAAGGCAACCTGGTGCCGACCGCAGCTGACAATATCAACTTTACTGTCAGCGGCCCGGCGACCTACATGGGCGGTTCCGAGCAATATGTCACGGCGGGCCAGCCGCTGACGTATCACTCGCCGGGTGATCCGCAACTGCAAGCCGAAGGCGGCATGACCAAGATTGCATTGCGCTCGCAATTTACCTCGGGCTCAGTGACGGTCACGGCCACGGCACCAGGGCTGCAAAGCGGCAACGTGAGCTTTACCATCCAGCCGGTTACTCACGCCACCCCGCCGGCCAGCGCACCGTCCATCATTGCGCAACCGGTGTCGACCTCGGTCACGTCCGGTCAGCCTGCGCTGTTCTCGGTGACGGCTTCCGGTGCATCTCCGCTGACGTTCCAGTGGTACAAGAACGGCACGGCGATTTCCGGCGCCAATGCGGCCAGTTACACCACACCGGCTACCGGTTCGGGTGATAACAACGCCAGCTACACGGTAACCGTGACTAACAGTCTGGGTAACGTCACCTCGACTGCGGCCACCGTGACGGTGGTCGCGGCGGCTGCACCGGTCATCCAGACCGCGCCGGTAGCGCAGAACGTGGACGCCGGCCAGACTGCCATCTTCAGCGTGGCCGCAACTGGTTCGCCCACCCTGCAATACCAGTGGTTGAAGAATGGTGCGCCGATCAACGGAGCAATCAACACCAGCTACACCACCCCGGTGCTGACCACGGCCAATAATGGCGAGATGTATTCGGTGACGGTCACCAACCCGGTCAACACGGTGACCTCGCCGGCCGTGAGCCTGACCGTGAACGCCGCCCGCGTACCGGCCATTACCACGCAGCCCAACAACATCACCGGTATTCCGGGCCAGCCGGTCACGTTTACCGTGGCGGTGTCGGGTTCGTCGCCGTTCCACTATCAATGGCAAAAGAATGGCACCAACGTGGGTACCGATTCGGCCACTTTCACCATCCCGACTGTGCAGAACACCGACGCGGGTAATTACACGGTGACGGTGACCAACGTGGCCGGCTCGGTGACCAGCAATGTCGCCACGCTGACCATGGCCCCGCCGGGCGTGAATCTGGCACTGGGCAAGACCGCCACGGCCAGCAGCTATGAAAACCAGCAAGGCAACCCGGCTTCCAACGTGGTGGATGGCAATACCACCACCAAGTGGGGCTCGGCCTTTGTTGATCCGTCCTGGATTGAAATTGATCTGGGTACGGCTACTGCGTTCAACCGCATCATCCTGCGCTGGGAAGCCGCTTATGCCGTGGCCTACCAGATCCAGGTATCCAACGACAACGCCAACTGGACGACGGTTTACACCCAGACGGCCGGTGTCGGTGGCAACGAAGACTTCAGCTTCCCGACCGCCCGCGCCCGTTATGTGCGCATGTATGGCACGCAGCGCGGCACGCAGTACGGGTATTCGCTCTATGAGTTTGAAGTCTATAACGTGGCCAATTGTGGCGATGCCAACGAGCGTTACACCATCGTTGATACCGCCAACGTGCATGACAACCAGACCGGCCTGACCTGGCGCCGTGCTCAATACACCTACACCACTCAGGGTGCGCAGTTCACCCAGTCTGTGGCTGCCGGTTATTGCGCCAGCCAGAACATGCGCCTGCCGACCAAGGATGAAGCGCTTGCCATCAGCGGCGCCAATGCCTCGTCTTGCGCGTTCCCGTCACCGTGGAATACCTGGACGTCGACCAACCAGGACAGTACTTATTCGTACTGGGTATCGTCGGCCGGTAATGCCAGTGTGGCCGTTGCCAACAACTTCCCGGGCTGGGCGCTGTGCACTTCCGGGACATCTGCCCCGGCACCGACCATCACCACGCAACCGGCTAGCCAGAGTGTGAATGTTGGCCAGACCGCAACATTCAGCGTTGTGGCCAACGGTAGCGGCACGCTGAGCTATCAGTGGATGAAGAACGGTTCTGCGGTGGCAACCACCACGACCGGCTCTTACACCACACCGGTCACCACTGCGGCAGATAACGGCGCCGTGTTCTCGGTGGTGATTACCAGCTCGCAAGGCGGCAGCGTGACCAGCGCCAATGCCACGCTCACCGTCAACGGGGGCTCCAGTGGCGGCGGTACAACCATCAATCTGGCGTTGAACAAGCCGGCTACCGCCAGCGGCTATGAAAACCAGACGGTGGAACCGGCGTCGGCCGCGTTTGATGGCAGCACTACTACCCGTTGGTCCTCGGCCTTTGTTGATCCGGGCTGGATTGCGGTTGATCTGGGCTCGGCCAAAACCTTTGACCACGTGATCCTGCGCTGGGAAACCGCCTACGCGACGGCTTACCAGATACAGGTGTCCAACGACAACACCAACTGGACCACCGTGTATACCCAGTCTGCGGGTGTGGGTGGCGTGGAGGACTTCCGCTTTACCGCTGCAACGGCCCGTTACGTGCGCATGTATGGCACCGCGCGCGCTACGCAATATGGTTACTCGCTGTGGGAATTCGAGATCTACTCGACCGCCGCGCCGACCATTACCACGCAACCGGCCAACCAGAGCGTCAGTACCGGCCAGACCGCCAGCTTCAGTGTGGCAGCCACGGGTAGCAATCTGAGCTACCAGTGGCAGAAGAACGGTGCGGCCATCTCCGGCGCAACCAGTGCCAGCTATACCACGCCGGCCACCACGGCGGCTGACAACGGCGCGGTGTTCACCGTGGTGGTGTCTGATGCCAACGGCAACAGCCTGACCAGCAGTGCGGCCACGCTGACCGTAGGTTCGGGTTCTGGCGGTACGGGCGGCACCGGGGGTACGGGAGGGACCGGCAATACCGGTACCAACCTGGCACTGGGCAAAACGGCCACCATCAGCAGCAATGAAAACCCGGCGTTCTCGCAAGCGGCCTATGTGACCGATGGCGATCTCACCACGCGCTGGTCTTCCGCTTCTGCTGATCCGCAGTGGGTGCAGATTGATCTGGGCTCGACCCAGAGCATTGGCCGCGTGATCCTGTATTGGGAAGCGGCTTACGGCAAGGCGTACCAGATCCAGGTATCCAATGATGCCCAGAACTGGACCACGGCTTATAACCAGGCCAACGGCCAGGGCGGCACGGAAGATATCTCGTTCCCGACCGTGACCGGGCGTTATATCCGCATGTATGGCACGCAACGCGGCACGCAGTATGGTTACTCGCTGTATGAGTTCCAGGTGTTTGCAGCGCAGGCCGCAGGCGGCAATACGCCTAACGTCAGCACCCAACCGGCCAGCCTGGCGGTGAAGGTAGGCGCGACCGCGCTGTTCTCGGTCACCGCAACCGGCACCGCGCCGCTGACTTACCAGTGGTACAAAAACGGCGCAGTGATTACCGGTGCCACGGCGGCCAGCTACACCACGCCCGCCACGGTAGCGGCAGACAATGGCGCAACGTTTGACGTGGTGATCAGCAACGGCAGTGGCAAGGTGACTTCGCTCAATGCTGTGCTGACGGTAAACAGTGCCACCGGGGCGGCAACTGCCGCAGCGGCGACGCTCTCTGCCAGCCCGGCAAGCACCACACCGTCGTACACCGTGTATCCGGGTTTTGTGGGGATCGATCTGCAAAACAACACTCGTGGCGCTTATGCCGATAACCAGATCTACGTCGCCGTTATCGGGCGTGATCCGGCCACCGGCCAGTTTGCCTGGGTTAGCCCGGATGGCACCATCACCGACGCCAAAGTGGCGGATAACAATGGCGCCAACCACCTGAGCAAAAACGGCCAGAACTACTCGAACTACTTCTTCACCCTGGCGCAAGCCAAGTTGCTGAAGCTGCCCAAGATGGATTCGGGCCGGGTGTTCGTGTCTTTGGGTGGGCCGATGTACATCACCATCTTGTCTGACGTGAACGGGAACATCGGTTTTGCCGGGCCCAACCCGCTGAACCCGACGGACCCCAACATCAACGTCAATTACGACTGGTACGAGTTCACCTACAACGACACCGGCCTGTGGATCAACACCACGCAAGTCGATGAGTTTGGTATCCCGTTGATGGTGGATGTGTGGGGCGCCAACGCCACCTTCCACATGCAAACGGGTACGGGTGAACCAGTGGCCGCCATTTACAACGAGTTTGTGAATGAAACCCCGGCCGCCTTCCACCTGACTGCACCTGCCTTGCCGCGCATTCTGGCACCAGGCAAGAGCACGTTTGATGTGGGCCAGGCCAACGCCAACTACTTTGATGCGTACGTGAACCAGATCTGGAACCAGTACACCACCAGCACCCTGACCATTGATATGTGGGGCGGCAGCCGTCGCTTTGCCGGTCAGGTGCAAGGCAACACCATGGTGTTCACTGAGGTCAATCTGAACAACGGCGCGTATGTAGGCGGCACGTATAACGTCAGCAAACCCACCACCCAGGACATCCTGGAAGGCAAGGGCACGCTGGCGACCGGCAACAGCACTGAACTGGCGCTGGAGGCGCAAATCTGCGCCGCCTTCAACCGCCACATCATGGAAGACGTGAGCAAGTGGTCGACGCCGTCTGCGTGGTATTTGACTGCACCGGCCAACTACTACGCGCAGTTCTGGCACAACCACAGCGTCGGCGGCCTGGCTTATGGCTTTGCCTACGACGACGTGTCCAACCAGAGCTCCACCATCATGTCACCGACACCGGAACATGCCGCGTTTGGCATTTACTGGTAAGGGCCGGATTGACGGTAACGCTGGCTAGCCAGCAACAAAAGCCCCCGCGCAATGCGGGGGTTTTTCTTTTGGGGCATGTACAGGAACCGCCCGTAGCCCGGATGGAGGCGAAGCCGGGAATCCGGGGCCGCGGCATTGGTCATGGCAGAGGGTGTGATTTGGGTTTTTGCCAGCAACGCCACCCCGGATTCTCGCTGCGCTTCATCCGGGCTACGGTGTTGGTCAGTGCCAGATTGGTGGTCACGCCGGCACCCCCCCGCGCAAAGCGGGGGTTTTTCTTTGGAGATGGGCTTAGCCGGCGGGTGTTGTCAGCAGTTCCTGATGGAGCCGGGTGAGGTCCACATTCATCAGATAATGCGGAATGTTGAACCAGATTTCATGAAACCCGTAATGACCGTTGCGGAGTTCATCCAGCGCCCGCTCCCGGCTCCAGCCTTGTTCTGTCATGCGGTACATGGCGGTCACAATGCCGGTCCGGTCCGCACCATGGTGACAATGAATCAGCACCGGCCCCTCTTTTTGTGCCGCTCTGATGGCCTGCAAGGCCGCCACAATTTCCGGATCGCCAATATGCCAGGTATCCATGGGCACCCGTACCCGCTTTACCCCGGGAAAATCCAGATGGGCGTCATCGTGATTCGCCCGAAAGCTGATAATCGTACGAATCCCCAAAGACTGGATTAGCTTGGCATCTTCAGGTTCTGGCTGCGCGCTGCGGTAAAGCAGCGACGTAACCCGGTATAGATTGCGTGCCGGAAAAACCGGCACTGCCCATGCCGGGTTTCTGGAAGCGTCAGCCTGAGATACCGAAGGCATGATTTGAAGCTCACCATAAGCCGCACCGACTGCGATCAACGCCGCAAAACACGCGGCCCATACCAACTTTTTTTTATTTTTCATGCGTTTTATGACCACAGCACGACAGCGCGAAGAGCGTCACCGCAATGATTGAAGAGGTCCAGTAATCCACCGGTGCCGGGCCAAGCCAGTGAATGTGCCACGGTATAAACGCAGAACTGAACCGGGCCAGACCAAACGCAGGGTTGCAAATGAACCAGATAAAATCTTCCGCCACCCAGAAGAGCATGATGCAGGCAATCACCCGCGCCTCTGCCCGCCATGAGAAACGGCCGGCAAACACCAGCGGAAAATGGAACAACAGCGCCATACACGGGAACAGCCAGGCGTGATACCCGGTCATGGGGCGGCCACCCCAGAACAGATCCAGCCAGGGCGAATGGGCAATGCGCCAGGTCGGCAACGCGGCCGCCCAACCTGCCGCTCCTTCAATCTGGATTTCCACCTGGGCAAAGAAAAAGGCCAGCAGTAAAACCCAGCCCAGGGTCAGCAAGGCGCGCCACCCACCCGGGGGAAACGGTGTGCTCGGCGCTGGCGGTAGCACCAGGGCTTGAGGTTCTTCGCTGCGGGTGGGTGCCAGATCAGCAAGCACCGTGCGTAACACGCTCTGCGCTGCATGCGGGCGGCCAATCCGTAAAGCGTTATCGCGCATGGTTTGCAGCTGTTGCGGCTGAGACAGCAACTGTTCTACCCGCCAGACCAGCGCCGTTGTATCAATGGCTTTGACCGCAGCGCCTTGCTCCAGCAGATAGTCTGCGTTGTGGTCTTCCTGGCCGGGAATGGGGCTATTGAGGATCATGGGCAAACCCATTGCCAGGCACTCAGAGGTGGTCAGCCCACCCGGTTTGGTGATCACAAAGCTGGCGCACGCCATGATCTGATCAACCCGATCGGTAAACCCGATCGGGAAAAGCCGCTGCGGGTAGTGCGCCACCAGTGCCTGCAACGCCTTGAGTGCAGACTCGTTCCGGCCCGCCATCACCACAAGCTGAAAATCAGCCTTGATCCGCAGCAAGGCGCTGGCCACTTCATCCAGTTGGCCCAGCCCCGCGCCACCGCCCATCAACACAATCACCGGCCGGGCAGGATCAAACCCAAGGTCTTGTGCTGCCGCGCCCGCATCAGGCTTTTGGGCAAAGGCCGGCATGATGGGGATCCCCGTCGGATTGACGCTGGGTTGCTCCGGCAGAAAGGTGCGGACGCGCTGGGCAATTTCTGCATTGCCCGTAAAGTAGCCCCGCATGTGCGGAATCACCCACATACGGTGCAAATCAAAATCGGTCACCTGCACCCACACCGGCAAATCAGTCCGCCCCCGGTTGATTTCATGCATCAGCAATTCGGCCGGCAAGAAATGGGTGCAGATCACCGCATCCGGCCCAAAATCGGTAATGGCCTGCAACAGCGGGCGGGTATTCAATCGCTCGCTGGCACGCCGCAACTGTTGGGTGAACGCACCGGGGTCCGTGTCTGATGAAATGCGGTACAACAAACCCCAGGTGGTCGGGCTGATATTCACCAGCTTGATATACCAGTCGGTGTACACCTTGCGAAACGTGGGCGTCACATAGTCCATTGCATCCAGATGCAGTGTTTCTACATCCGGAAAATGAAGCTGGGCCGTGCGATGCAGCGCTTCCGCTGCGCGCATGTGACCCGCCCCCGCAGAAACGCTGAGTAAAAGGATTTTCTTCTTGGTCATGGAGTGCAAACCGGCGAAATGGAAATGTGGGCCGCCATGGGGTGTAACCTGGCAAGGCACAAGACGGTGCCCCACGCGTGGCGGCATGTCGATCAGTTCAGTCCGAAGTTTGCTGCCTGACGCCTGGCGGTTGTGCGAAGCAGCGGCGCGCTCTTGCTGGCAACAAAAAACCCCGGCAATGAAGGGGGCTTTTGGCGGTACCACACCGGGAGCCCGGATGAAGGCCGCAGGCCGGGAATCCGGGGTGACGCTGTTGGCCAGGGCGCCGTATTGGGTTCTTGCTAACGTGGCAACCCCGGATTCTCGCTTTGCTTCATCCGGGCTACGAATTTGGCAATGCTTCAGTGACCCAGATGCACACCCAGCTTCGCGCAATCCGCCTCGCTCAATCCCAGGTTGTAGCGGGTATGTTCCAGCGCGTTGGTCAGCGCGGCGCTGGCTTTGTCCTGTTCATCCAGCGAGGCCCCCAAATGCAGTCGGTACGCTTTGCCTTCGGCCGCGCCGATGGCGTCGTGGGTGGCCAGGTCGTCATCGAGCAGGGCAGAGAACACCGGGTCTTTGGCGTTGGGGATGGCTTTGAGCGCTTGCGCGGCCACGTAATAGACGTTGCAGGACTGGCGGGCGCGTTCTTCATCGCTGCCGCCGGGGGCGCCGCCCAGCAAGGCGGTGGCCTTGTTCAGCTTGGCGGTGGCCAGTTCAATCTGTGCCAGCGCAGGGGCGTCGGCGGCGTGTGCCACGGTCATTAGCGTGGGCAGGATGAGGGCAAACAGGGTGAGGGCGGTTTTGATGGTCTTCATGGGCAAACGGGGCGGGAGTGTGGTTTTCCGGCAAATGGGCCCGGATAAACGGCTCCGGACGGCTGTGTGGGCTTGTTGAAGTGATCGCAACCGGCTACAAGAAAAAGAGGTTCCCTTTGTACTTCAAGGGTTTGGCTTCTTTCATTGATCTGCTGCCTAAAGATTGGGCAACGGGCCGGTAGCGGGCTGGCTCTTGATGATGGCCAGTTCCATGATCGAATCCACAAACAGGGTCAGGATGGTTTCGGCTTCATCCACATTCATGTCGTTGGGGCTGGATAGCATAAAGAGCTTCACGCCCTCGACAAGGCTCATGAAACCCATGGCCATGACTGCGGGCGAGGTGGGTGGCGTGGCGCCGGCCAACTGGTAGAAGTGGGCAATGATGCTGGCGACCTGGCCGCGTTTTTCCACAAGGATGGCCGAGAGCTGGCTCTGGAACGCGGTGTCGCGCGCGGCCAGCATGCGTGCTTCGGTCCAGTTCATGAAACACACGTTGTCGCGATACATGCGGGCGTACATCTCGCGGATGCGCTGGCGCAGTTCTTCTGGCGGCAGGGGCTGGCCCATGAGCGCCGACATTTCATCAACGGCTTTCTGGTGATCCGCGCGAAGAAGTTCGATAAACAAATCATTCTTGCTTTCGAAATTGGAATAAAACGCACCGCGCGTATAACCGGCGGCCTCCGTAATGTCCTCAACACTGGCGGCAGCAAGCCCCTTGCTGGCAATGACTTGTTGCGCGGACTCCAGCAGGCGCTGGCGCGTCTGGTCGCGGCTTTCTTCTCGGGTGAGGCGTTTACGGGTCATGGGGCGATGTTATCACACGGTCAAAACAGGCTGACAGGCGCGACAGCCCGCTGTGGCAAAGCGTTGTCGCTGCCTGGAGTATTGCAGCCGTCACAAGAAATTCAAGAATTCGATATTGTATTCAGATACAACTGTGTATTAGGATGCAATGACAAATGAGTAGATGAAGTACCGACCCGATTTCAGGAGTGGCAGTGACCATGACGCACCCGTTGTCCCCCATGTTGTTGCTGGCCGCTGCCAGTTTGCTGGCTGGCTGCAAAGACGCCACGCCCCCGCCTGCGCCGCTGGCCGTGGTGGTGGCAGGCCCGGTCCATGCGCAAACCGCACCCGACAGTGATAGCGCGCTCCATTACCCGGTTGAAGTGGCCGCCCGGTACAGCAATGTGATGTCGTTCCGGATTGATGGGCAGATTGTCAGCCGCACCGTGCGGCTGGGCGACAGCGTGCATCAAGGCCAGGTGGTGGCCCGGCAAGACCCGGTCGACGCGCAAAAGCAGGTGGCCAGCGCGCAGGCGCAACTGGAAGGTGCCGAGCACAAACTGGTGTTTGCCAAACAGCAACTGGATCGGGATCACGCCCAGGCCAAACGCAACCTGATTGCCACCAATCAACTGGAACAGACCCAGGACAACTTCACCGCCGCCCAGGCCGCGCGGGATCAGGCGGCGGCACAATTGAAGCTGGCGCAGAACAATCTGCAATACACCTCGCTCACCGCCGATCATGATGGCGTGATCACCAGTGAAAACGCGCAGACCGGTGAGGTCGTCAAAGCCGGCCAGGCGGTGTATGGCCTGGCGTGGAATGGCGATACGGATATCAATCTGGACGCCGCCGAGCGTGATCTGGGCAAAATGGCGGTCGGCCAGGCTGCATCGGTCACCTTTGCCGCGCTGCCAGACAAACACTACGACGCCAAAGTGCGAGAGATCTCCCCCGCCGCAGACCCGCAAAGCCGTACCTACCGGGTCAAACTTACCTTGTTGCACCCTGGGCCGGAAGTGCGCCTGGGCATGACGGGCGACGCCATGCTGCAACCTGTGGGTAGCAAGAGCGCGGCGGTTGCGCGTATTCCGGATGCCACTTTCCGCCTGCCGGCTACGGCCATCTTCCATCAGGGTAAAGACCCGGCGGTGTGGGTGGTCAAGCCAGGCAATACGCTGGAATTGCGCCCGGTCAGCGTGGTGGATTACGGTGAGCGTACCGCCACTGTGGCCACGGGTTTGAAAGACGGCGAGCAAATTGTGCTGGCCGGGGTACACACGGTATTTGCCGGCGAGAAAGTCAAACCGGTCAAACCCCTGTTTGATGGTGAGGGCGACAACAGTCAGGCCAGCCAGCCTGCCGCCGTATCGGCGGAGGCGCTCCAATGAGTGAGCAGCAACCGGATCAGCACGCGCCGCAAGCGCCTGCCGAACACCCGCACGAAGAGCCACCCATCACACCGGCAGAGGCTAGTCACCGTTTCAATCTTTCTGCCTGGACACTGCATCACCAGCCGCTGGTGATCTTTCTGCTGGCCCTGATCACGCTGTTTGGCGTGCTCAGTTACGGCAAACTGGCGCAGTCAGAAGACCCGCCGTTTACCTTCAAGGTGATGGTCATCCAGACCAACTGGCCGGGCGCCACCGCACGCCAGATGCAAGAAGAAGTCACCGACCGCATTGTGCGCAAGCTGCAAGAAACGCCCAATGTGGATTTCATGAGCAGCTACTCGCGGCCGGGTACCTCCATGATCTTCTTCAATATCAAGGATTCCGCACCCGCCAAAGACGTGCCGGATACCTGGTATCAGGTGCGCAAAAAAGTCGGGGATATTGGTTATACGCTGCCGCCGGGCGTGCAGGGCCCGTTCTTCAATGACGAGTTTGGCGACGTCTACACCAATATCTACGCCTTGCAGGGCGATGGTTTCAGCTTTGCCCAGATGCACGATTACGCCGAGCGTCTGCGCTCAGAACTGTTGCGCGTGCATGGTGTGGCCAAGGTGGATTTTATTGCCGACCAGGAACAGCGCATTTACGTGGAAATCTCCAACACGCAAATGGCCAAGCTGGGCCTGACGCCGCAACAGATTGCCGATGCCGTCAACGCACAAAACGCGGTGGCTGCTGCCGGTACATTCTTCACGGCGGATGACCGCGTGTTTGTGCGCCCCAGCGGGCAATACAAAGATGTTGAAACCCTGGCCGATACGCTGATCCGCGTGAACAACCGCACCATTCGCCTGGGCGACATTGCCACCATCAAGCGCGATTACACCGATCCGCCTGCGCAATACATGCGCTTTAACCAGCAAAACGCGCTGGGCATTGGCGTGACCATGCAATCGACCGGCGACGTGATTGCGCTGGGCAAGGCGCTGGATGGCGAGATGAGCCACCTGCAGGCACAACTGCCAGCCGGGCTAAAGCTGGTGGAAGTCTCCAGCATGCCGCACGCGGTGTCGCACTCGATTGATGACTTTGTCGAGGCTGTGGCCGAGGCGATCGGCATTGTGCTGGTGGTCAGTCTGATCAGTCTGGGCTTGCGCACCGGCATGGTGGTGGTGATCTCGATCCCGCTGGTGCTGGCCGCCACGGCGCTGGGCATGCACATGTTCGGCATTGGCCTGCACAAGGTCTCGCTGGGCACGCTGATCCTGGCCTTGGGCTTGCTGGTAGACGACGCCATCATTGCCGTGGAGATGATGGCGGTGAAGCTGGAACAAGGTTACGACCGCCTGCGCGCGGCTGCGTTTGCCTACAGCAGCACGGCGTTTCCGATGCTGACCGGTACGCTGGTCACCGTCTCTGGTTTCTTGCCGATTGCGCTGGCAGAGTCGGCCACCGGCGAATACACGCGCTCCATCTTTGAGGTCTCCGCCATTGCGCTCATTCTCTCGTGGCTGGCCGCGGTGATTGTGATTCCGCTGCTGGGCTACCGGATTCTGTCAGAGCACCCGACCCGCCGTGCGTTTGGTCATCATGAAGACGGCCCACAGGCAGAACACCACGACATCTACGACACGCGCTTTTACCGCAAGCTGCGCCATGTGATTGGCTGGTGTGTGAAGCAGCGTGTCATCGTGTTGGTGATTACGGTGGTGATGTTCATTGCCGCCATGGCGGCGTTCACCCTGGTGCCGCAGCAGTTTTTCCCCAGCTCAGACCGCACCGAGTTGCTGGTCGATCTGCGACTGCCGGAAGGCGCGTCGTTTGCGGCCTCGCTGCGCGAGGCGCAACGGCTGGAAAGCATCATTGCCAAGCGGCCAGAGATCGACCATTACGTCGATTTTGTCGGGGCCGGCGCACCGCGTTTTTATCTGCCGCTGGATCAACAGCTTGATTCGCCCAATTTCTCGCAATTTGTGATCACCGCCAAATCCATCGAAGACCGCGAGAAACTGGCGCATGACCTGACCGACATTCTGCATAACCAGTTTGCTGCCGTGCGTACCCGCATCAGCCGGCTGGAAAACGGCCCGCCGATTGGCTTTCCGGTGCAGTTCCGCGTCACCGGTCCGGAAATCGGCACGGTACGCCAGTACGCGGAGAAAGTGGCGCAGATCATGCGGGCCAATCCGGATACCACCAATGTCCAGTTTGACTGGGATGAACCGGGCGAGCGCTCGGTGCACTTTGAAGTGGATCAGACCAAGGCGCGCGCGCTCAATGTCTCGTCGCAGGACATTGCCAACTATCTGCAAATGTCCCTGTCGGGCTACACCGTGACGCAGTTCCGGGAACGCGACAAACTGATTGCGGTCGATCTGCGTGCGCCGGAACGAGACCGGGTAGACCCATCCCGCATTGAGCGTCTGGCCATGCCGACGCAAGAGGGCACCGCCGTACCACTGGCCGCGCTGGGGCATTTTAGCTACGGCGTGGAATATGGCGTGGTGTGGGAGCGTGACCGCCAGCCCAATATCACTGTGCAATCCGACGTGCAGCACGGCGCGCAGGGTATTGATGTCACCAATGCCATCGACCCAAGGCTCGACAGCCTGCGTCAGCAATTGCCGATTGGTTATCGCATCGAGATCGGCGGTGCGGTGGAAGAAAATGGCAAGGCGCAAGGCTCCATCAACGTGCAGATGCCGGTGCTGGTGATTGCTGTGCTGGTGTTGCTGATGGTGCAACTGCAAAGCTTCAGCCGCGTGTTGCTGGTGGTATTGACTGCGCCGCTGGGGCTGATAGGCGTGGTCATCGCCTTGCTGCTGTTCCACATGCCGTTTGGCTTTGTGGCGATGCTGGGCACCATTGCCATGTTCGGCATCATCATGCGCAACTCGGTGATTCTGGTGGATCAGATTGAGCAAGACATCAAGAGCGGCCATCAGCGGCTGGATGCCATTATCGGTGCCACAGTGCGACGCTTTCGCCCCATTACGCTGACCGCTGCGGCCGCCGTGCTGGCGCTGATTCCGCTGCTGCGTTCCAACTTCTTTGGCCCCATGGCCACGGCGCTGATGGGCGGTATTACCGTCGCCACGGTGCTGACCCTGTTCTATCTGCCCGCGCTATATGCCTTGTGGTTCCGCGTTAAACGCACGGAAACGGCAGAGAAGGACGCATCATGATCCGTTCAACCCAACTCATGACCCGAACCCTGAAACCGCTGGCCCTGACCAGTCTGACCGTCCTTTTGACTGCGTGTGGTGCCTTTGGCCCGGAGCGCAATCCTCCCGCCATGGCGCAACCGGCGCACTATGCCATTGCCTCGCAACCCGCCGCCTTCGATGCGGACGGTACGGCGCAAACACTGGACGTGGGCGCGGCACCGGTGCCGCAATGGTGGACCGCCTATCACTGCCCTGAACTGAACGCGCTGGTGGAAGAGGGCTTGAACAACAGTCCGTCGCTCAAGTCTGCCCAGCGCACCTTGCAGGCCGCACGGGATGGCTTGCGCTCGCAGATTGGCGAATCGTTGTTTCCGAGCGTGGATGTCGGCTTTGCACCGGCCCGTCAGCGCGGGCTGGGCTTGCCTGGGCTAAGCCAGGAAACCTTCCTCTACAATGTGTTTGAAGCGCAGGTACAGGCGTCATATACGTTTGATTTCTTTGGGGCTTCGGTGCTCGCCGACCGCGCGCTGGCCGAGCAGGTGGACCAGCAGGCATTCCAGTTTGCGGCCACGCGCCGGGGGCTGGCGACCAATATCGTCGTCGCCACCATCAACGTGTCGGCTCTGCAAGAACAATTGAACTACACCACGCAAATGGTCGCCCTGGGTGAAGAGCGCGCACAGCAAATGAAAGATCGCTACGAACTGGGTAGCGCCGCCCATGACGATGCGCTGGCCGCTGAACAAGACGCCGCCAACACCGCCGCCACACTGCCGCCGCTGCGCATGCAGTTGCTGGCAGCGCGCCATGCCCAGGCCGTGTTGTTGGGCCGCGCCCCGGATCAGGCCCCGCCGGTGTTGCCACTGGAGAAATTCACCCTGCCGCACAATGTGCCGGTGGCGATCCCGAGTGACCTGATCCATCAACGCCCGGACATCCTGGCGGCCGAGGCGGCGGTACGTGCCACGGCCGATGAAGCGGGCGCGGCCACGGCGTCGATGTTCCCGGAACTGACCTTGTCGGCCAACTATGGTCGGGGCGGGTTCGACTGGACCACGTTCAGCTCGCCCGCCGGCTTGATCTGGGGCATTGGTGCGCGGCTAACGCAACCGATCTTCCACGGCGGCGCGCTGGTGGCCCGCAAGCATCAATACGAAAACGCCCACGAAGCCGCTGTGGCCGAATACCAGCAAACGGTATTGTCGGCATTCCAGAGCGTGGCCAACACGCTGGTTTCGCTGGAAGAAGACGCCAATACGCTCAAACAGACCGTGCGCGCTGAAACCGCGACGGCCGATATGGCCAGCGACACCCAGGCGCGTTACCGCCTTGGGGCGACACCGTACTACGCGACGCTGACGGCGGGCCAGCAGATGTACCTGGCACGGATCCAGTCCAGCCGTGCCCGTGCGGCGCGGCTGAACGACACGGCGGCGTTGTTTGATGCCATGGGAGACCCGCCGGTGAAGATGGAACCGCATGGGTTGTTTGGGATACGGATGCCGGAGCCTTATGTGGCGTCGGGGGTGACGGTGGCGAAGTGAAGGCGGTGTGGCCACCGCCGGTGGTCCTCGTTCGCAGGTGTAGGGTGGATTCGGAGCGTTAGCGACAATCCACCATTGCTGTGTTTGCGTGTTAGCGCCTGACGGCGCGGTTGTTTTTGATGCCGGCAGTGGCCGGAGCACGTTACTTTTCTTTGCTTTGCCAGCCTCGGCGGCCCCAAGAAAAGTAACCAAAAGAAAGGCGACCCTGCGACAGCGCCCACTTCGTGGGTTCCCTGCGCTTCTCGTGAGGGCCGGCTGGCTCCAGGGAACTCGCTACGCTCAAACACCCTTACGCCGAAACCCCGGCCCTCCCTGCGATGCTCGGCGCTGTCGGAGGGGAGGCAGGTCAAAAGCAACGGCAACATCAAATGCCAAAGCCAAAGCCAAAGCCAAAGCCAAAGCCAAAGCCAAAGCCAAAGCCAAAGCAACCCAACCCCGCAAACCGTCTGCTCGCAAGAGTGATTTACCTTGCTCACCACTTCGTCATTCCCGCGGAAGCGGGAATCCAGCCCGCAGCCCAACGGGCTGCCTGCGGTGGACGGTCACCATGACTCTGAACTCACCCGGGAGGAATGCAAGCATCGTAGCTGGATTCCGGCGCAAGGGGGCCGCCGAGGACCGGAATGACGACTCAGTGGAATGCATGCTGAATTTGCCGTTGCCGTTGCCGTTGAAGTTGAAGTTGAAGTTGGTGTTGGGGTTGCTTTTGATTTTCTTTCCCCGTCAAAGCCAAGCGCCGAAGAAGCGGAGGGAGACCTTAGGCTCCCGACCGACTGAGGGAAGCCCGGAGGGCCGCCACCCCGCTGCAACTGTCATCTGGAGCGCCAGTGTCTTTGTGGGGGTACCCACCAAGGGGGCAGGCTGGGGTCGCCTTTCTTTGGTTACTTTCTTTGGGGCCGCCGAGGTGGCGAAGCAAAGAAAGTGACGTGCTCCGGCCACCGCCGGTATCAAAATGTCTTTCACACCGCGCCGAAGGCGCTAAGCCATGGGTTCAACGACTTTCAAAAGCCCGGCACCCCGTCACGGTGCCACAAACATCCTCGTCTCCCCCACCCGCACAAACTCCGCCCCCGCTGGCGAATCCAGCAGATTCACAATCGAATCATCCACATTCAACACCGCCCCCAAGGTCACGTAAGAGACATTCGCCGGGCTGTCCATGTAGTCCTCGGATTCATCACCGGCCGTCATGCACCAGCCGCTGTCTTCTTTGCTCTCGGCCTCTTCACGGTACAAAAAGCCCACCGGGCGGCCCAGTTTCAGTACCTGATTGGAGACCAGGCAGTACGTCTGATACTGCGCCAGCGGGTTAGGTGTGGTGTCGTTCTCAATGCGCAGAATGTGACCGTGGGCGAAGGCGACAGAATCACCGCTGTTGATGCCCGCATCGGCAATCGGGTTATCGAAGACGCCACCAAACTGGCCCGCGCCAGAGACCAGTTTAATGGTCACGGCGGCTGGCAGCGGCTGGCTGGCGCCGGCCAGTTTCACGCCCAGTTGCACGCGCTGGCCCGGAGCCAGGGCTTTGAGGGCGACTTCAGACGGGGCGTTGAAAGTGTAGGGGAATTGCGCGGCGACGGCGGCGGCGCCATCCAGAGACCAGTTGGCCATGTCGGATCATCCGTTTTGCTGTGAATGGGCCAGATGATACGGTGCATGGCAAACAGACAAAAGCCCGGACTGTCGATGCCGCCGGGCTTTGTTGGGTGGCGTGTCGCGGTTTACTGCGGCGGATCGCGAAAACGGGTGTTGCGCACGGCCCCGACAATACCAAGGCCAATGGCAATAACCAGCCCGGCCAACAGCCAGTGGTCGGGTACGTGGGCCAGGTGGGCGGCGTAAGCCAGGCCGGCAATGGCAATGACCACGCCGATCAGATAAAGCGCAAAAGAAGACATGCGGCCTCCGGTTTCGGGCTTTTGGAGTGACCAGTGTGCCCACGCGCGGGAGGGCGTGCCATCGGCGGAGCAGGGCGCGTGTTGTCGGATATGGCTGACGCCAGCCATGAAAAAACCCCGCGGCCAGGCCAGCGGGGTTTTGGTCTGTTGCCGCAATGCGGCAATCAGCGCAATCAGGCAGCGAAGCGTTGGGAGACAACGTCCCAGTTCACCAGCTTCCAGAAACCACCCAGGTAGTTCGGGCGGCTGTTGCGGTAATCGATGTAGTAGGCGTGTTCCCAGACATCACAGGTCAGCAGGGCAACATCAGCGGTGGTCAGCGGGGTGGCGGCGTTGGAGGTGTTCACCAGATCAACGGAACCGTCGGCCTTCTTCACCAGCCAGGTCCAGCCGGAACCGAAGTTACCAGCGGCGGAAGCATTGAAGGCTTCCTTGAACTTGTCAAAAGAACCCCACTTGGCATCAATGGCGGCAGCCAGAGCACCCGTCGGAGCGCGGTCAGCACCGGCAGCGTTCGGGGTGAAGCCCAGCCAGAAGAACGTGTGGTTCCAGATTTGCGCCGCGTTGTTGAACAGGCCGCCGGCCGGAGCCTTCTTGACGGTGTCTTCCAGGCTGGCGTTTTCGAACTCGGTACCCTTGATCAGGTTGTTCAGGTTCGTGATGTAGGTCTGATGATGCTTGCCGTAGTGGTATTCCAGGGTCTCTTTGGACATGTACGGGGCAAGAGCGTCGAGTGCGTACGGCAGTTCAGGCAGTTGATGCGCCATGGGATTCTCCTCGGTTTGGCTGGGGATGCGGACCCGGTTGATATGCCATTGCGGCAGCCGGTACCCACACCGTTAAAACTGGACAAACGTGATCTGTGGAAACGCGATCTTATAACAAGTTGGGTGACAGCCAGATGTTTTCAAGTATCAGATTGCTGTTTGCAGGCTGACATGGCCGCCACGTTTGGGCGTCATCGGCGGGTGTGGTATCTTTGCGGGCCGAAGTACCGTGAGTTGCGCGTACTGTCTATCCTGTCATCATACGAAAAATCCGGAGCGATACCGTACGAGACGGGCTGATCTACCGGTCCGCCCCCGTCTGACAGTGTGTGTTCCGCTGGATGGAGCCAAGAACCTGTTCATGGTCTTTGCACGCCCGGCGGATTCATGACTCAAGCGGTGCGCTACGGCGTTGCAAGCCGCTTGTGGCGCCCTTGTGGTGCCCCGCTTTCGGGGTACCAGTACCACGGCGCGACTTGCGCCTTGTCCGGCACGCGCTTGTGTCATGAACGCTGGCGCGCAAAGATTATGAATAGGTTCTTATGACTTTTCTGGCATTGATTCTTGCGCTGGCGCTTGAGCAGTTGCGCCCCATTAGCAGCCGCAACCCTGCGTATCTGGCCTTTATCCGCATGGCCAATAATCTGGAACGCAGCCTGGATGCGGGTGAATTCCGTAATGGCGTCTATGGCTGGTTGCTGGCCATGATTCCGCCATTGGCGGTGGCGTTGATTGTTTACTTTGTGCTGGCCCATCACAGCAAGCCGCTGGCGGTGGCCTGGACCGTGGCCATGCTGTATTTCACCATGGGCTTTCGTCAGTTCAGTCACGCGTTTTCCGGGATATCCCGCGCCTTGCAGGCCGGCGAGACCGATGTCGCACGCCTGTTGCTGGCCGACTGGACAGGTCAACACACCTCTGAAATGAACGAAGACGAAATCTCCCGCGTCGCCATCGAACAAGGTCTGGTTGATTCTTACCGTTACGTGTTTGGCACAGTGTTCTGGTTTGTGGTGCTGGGCTGGTTTGCCGGCCCGGCTGGTGCGGTGCTCTATCGCACTTCCAGCTTGCTGGCGCAAAAATGGGGCGCGTTTGATAACCCCAATGCGTTCGGCCGTTTTGCCCGCTGGGTGCAGGATTTGCTCGATTACATCCCGGTGCGCCTGACCGCCGTGAGCTTTGCCATCATGGGCGACTTTCAGGATGCGGTGGATTGCTGGAGCGCCCAGGCGCGCACTTGGGCGGATTACACCAGCGGTATCTTGCTGTCTGCCGGCGCGGGGGCCATCGGCATCAAGCTGGGTGACGTGCTGCACCAGGATCACACCGTCAAGTTCCGCCCGGAACTGGGCCTGGGTGATGCCGCCAATCCGGATTACCTGGCCAGCGCGGTCGGCCTGATCTGGCGCTCTGTGCTGCTATGGCTGGCCGTGATCCTGATGCTGAGCCTGGCTGGCTGGGTCGGTGGTTGAGCCCGGAGCATCTTGATCCGCATCATTTGTCATCCAGAACTGTCAAAGTCCCGTTAGTCTGAGTGGAGCTGGGCCGTGCCGCAAATCCAGATCGCTGATCAAATCCTGAACGTGGCCAACCTGTTTTGTGTTGGCCGCAATTTTGCCGCGCACGCGGCGGAAATGGGCTCCTCCATCGGTGAGGAACCCATGGTATTCCTCAAGCCCACTTCGGCCATTTTGCCGGCGGGCGAGCCGATTCCCTTACCGTCCTGGTCGCGCGAAATCCATCACGAAACCGAACTTGTGGTGGCGATCGGCAAGGGCGGCCGCAATATCGATCCGGCCCATGCCATGGCGCATGTTGCCGGCTACGCGCTGGGGCTGGATCTGACCGCGCGGGACGTTCAGGCAGAAGCCAAGAAAAAAGGCCAACCCTGGACTCTCGCCAAAGGGTATTACGGCGCAGCCGTACTGACCGGTTTTGTGCCGGTGACGGCCATTGCCGACCCGGCCCAACTGACTTTTACCCTGCACATTGACGGCGAACTGCGTCAGCATGCCGATACCCGCAATATGGTGTTCAACATCCCCACACTGATTGCGTGGATTTCTTCCCGGTTTGGTCTGACCGAAGGAGACTTGATCTACACCGGAACGCCGGAAGGTGTTGGCCCGATCCAGGCGGGTGAAACACTGCAGCTGGTCTTGCCGGGCCTGATTGACCAGTCTTTTGTGGTGGCCAAATGAAACTGGTGCGTACCAGCGCCGATGATCTGACCGCTCTGCAGGCCTGCTTTTTTGCCTCGGTGTCTGTGCTGGCTGCCGCCGATTACACGCCGGAACAACGCCGGGCGTGGGTTGATCTGGCGCTCAATAATGCCGAAGACTGGCGGCAGAAACTGGCCACGCAATTTGGCTGGAAAGCCGTAGAAAACGAGACGGTGCTCGGTTTTATCCTGTTGGTGCCGCAAGACAATCTGGTCGATTGGTTGTACGTTGCGCCCGCTGCGGCCAACAACGGCGTTGCCACACAACTCCTGCGCGAACTGGAACGCACCGCGCGCAATCTGGGAATGTCGCAACTGGAAACGCATGCCAGCGTCACGGCGCAGCGCTTCTTTGCCCGTCGGGGCTATGAAGTGGTGGAACAGCAGGTGGTTGAGGCTGGGGGAAGTCACTTGCCTCGCGCCTTGATGCGCAAGTCATTGCAGTAACCCTGATTTAACCTGGTCGCCGCGCGCCTCGCTGCATCATCTATAAAAAAACGCCGCTGGTCGTTCAGACTGCGGCGTTTTTTTATGGCTGATGCCAGAAAGCGATCAGGCCACGGCCGGCAAGCTGGCCAAATCCCAGCGCGGACGCGCGTTATAGCTGTAACTGTGCGCGGCAAACTTGAGCCGCATGGCCCCCGCAAACGCAATCATCGCCCCGTTGTCGGTACACAAGGCCAGCGGCGGGTAAAACACCTCGAATCGGTGGCGCTTTGCCGCATCGTCCAGCGCATTGCGCAACTGCTTGTTGGCACCTACGCCGCCAGCAATCACGAGGCGCTGCATGCCGGTTTGCTTGAGTGCGGCCACACATTTTTTCAGCAGGACTTCTACCATGGCTTCCTGGAACGCCGCGCAAATGTCGGCCACGGTTTTTTCATCCAGTTCAGCTTGCTGTTTCACCAGATTGAGTACGGCCGTTTTCAAGCCAGAAAAGCTGAAGTCCAGATCGCCAGAATGCAACATGGGGCGCGGCAGTTTGAAGCGCGTCGCATCGCCCTGATCGGCCAGTTTTGAAAGGGCGGGCCCGCCTGGATAACCCAGGCCCAGCAATTTGGCGGATTTATCAAAGGCTTCGCCGGCCGCGTCATCGACTGTTTCACCCAGCAATTCATACTGGCCAATGCCACGCACTGCCATCAGCTGGGTATGACCGCCAGACACCAGTAAGGCGATGAACGGAAATTGCGGACGCGGTTCAGACAGCAGCGGCGACAGCAGATGGCCTTCCAGGTGATGCACATCAATCACCGGTTTTTGCAACGCAAAGCCAAGGGCATTGGCTACACTGGCACCCACCAGCAAGGCGCCGGCCAGACCTGGGCCGGCGGTGTAGGCAACGGCGTCAATATTTGCCAGTGTGAGCCCGGCTTCTGCCATACACGCCTCGGTCAGCGGTAGTACGCGGCGAATATGATCGCGCGAGGCCAGTTCTGGCACGACACCACCATATTCGGTATGCATGGCAATTTGCGAATGCAGGCGATGTGCCAAAAGACCGCGCTCTGTATCAAACAGCGCAACCCCGGTTTCATCGCATGAAGATTCAATACCCAACACCAGCATCTTGCCGCCCTGTGACCTAAACTCTTGGATTAAGGACGTTATCGTACCTGTTCACGCCACACCCGCAAAGCGTTGGGTTTTGACATTTGTTTTCAGGTGGTGGATAATCGCCAGCTTTCTTCCGGGCAATAGCCCTAAACAAACAGGATTTCTGCTCGATGCCTTCTGTACGCGTTAAAGAGAACGAGCCCTTTGAAGTGGCAATGCGTCGCTTCAAGCGCTCTGTTGAAAAAACCGGTCTGCTGACCGAACTGCGCTCCCGTGAATTCTACGAGAAGCCAACTGCTGAGCGTAAGCGCAAGCTTGCCGCTGCTGTGAAGCGCCACTACAAGCGCCTGCGCAGCCAGCAACTGCCCCCGAAGCTGTACTAAGCCGGGTCGCAATCGAATATTGAGAGGCCGCACACGTGCGGCCTTTCCGTCTTTGTGTCGTTCGCGGCGACACCTTCAGATCAAAAAGGAAACAGCATGAGCCTCAAGGCACGTATTACCGAAGACATGAAGACGGCGATGAAAGAGAAGCAGACGGAGCGTCTTGGGACGATCCGCCTGTTGCTGGCTGCCATGAAGCAGCGCGAGGTGGATGAGCGCATCGAACTGGATGACGCCGCCATTGCCGCCATCATCGAAAAAATGCTCAAGCAACGCAAAGACAGCATTACTCAATTCGAAGCCGCGCAGCGCCAGGATCTGGCCGACAAAGAAAAGTTTGAAGTTGCCGTGCTGACCGACTATCTGCCGGCACGCCTGTCTGACGAAGAAGTGGCCGCTGCGGTCAATGCCGCGATTGCCGCTCACGGCAAGACGCCGGCCGCCATGGGCAAGATCATGGCGGACCTGAAGGCGCAGCTTGCCGGCAAGGCCGACATGGCCGAAGTCAGCAAGCTCGTGAAGGCTGGCATGCAATAAGGCAGGAAGGGCACTCGCGTCGATCAAGGTCTGGTTTTGATGGCGTCTGTGTGCCCGTTCTGGCGCGCCGATGGCTCGTATTCCGGACTCCTTCATTCAGGATCTGCTCAATCGCGTTGACGTGGTCGACGTGGTTGAACGCTACTTGCCGTTGAAAAAGGCCGGGCAGAATTACTCTGCCTGCTGCCCGTTCCACAAAGAAAAATCACCCTCGTTCACGGTCAGCCCGACCAAGCAGTTTTATCACTGCTTTGGCTGCGGTGCGCACGGTTCGGCGGTGAATTTTGTCATGGAATACGAAGGGCTGAGTTTTCCGGAAGCCATACGCAAACTGGCAGAATCCGTGGGTTTGCAAGTGCCGGAAGAAGCCGCGCCCAATGAGCCCAAGGCCGAGCCGGGTATTTATGACGTGCTCAAGGCGGCTGGTGATTATTACCGCCAGCAACTCAAAAGCGCGCCGCAAGCCATTGCCTACCTGAAAGGGCGCGGGCTGGATGGCAAAACCGCGGCGCACTTTGGTTTGGGTTACGCTCCGGCCGGGCAGGCGCTCAAGCAGGTATTTGAAGACTACGACTGGAACAAGCTGCTGGCCGAAGCCGGTCTGGTGGGGGATGACGAAGAATCGCATCGCCGCTATGACCGCTTTCGGGACCGGGTGATGTTCCCGATCCTCAATCAGCGTGGTTCGGTGATTGGTTTTGGCGGCCGGGTTATGGGCGACGCCAAGCCCAAGTATCTGAACAGTCCGGAAACCCCGGTGTTTGAGAAAGGGCGGGAGCTGTATGGCCTGACGCAGGCGCGTGCCGCCATTCGTGCCAATGGCCGGGTGATGGTGGTTGAAGGCTATATGGATGTGGTGATGCTGGCGCAGCACGGCGTGGAATATGCCGTGGCAACGCTGGGTACGGCATGTACGCCGCATCATGTGCAAAAACTGCTTAAGCTTGCCGATGAAGTGGTGTTCTGTTTTGACGGTGACAAAGCCGGCCGCAAGGCGGCGTGGCGTGCGCTGGAAAACAGTCTGGAGTACCTGGTCGATGGCAAACGGCTGGCCTTCCTGTTTTTGCCGGAAGAGCACGATCCGGACAGCTATGTGCAGGAGTTCGGGCGTGAGCGCTTTGAAGAAGTTGTGAGCCAGGATGCTGTACCGCTGGCGCAGTTTCTGCTTCGCGAACTTTCCGCACAAGTTGAACTGGACACCGAGGAAGGGCGTGCCAAACTGGTTCATCTGGCCAAGCCTTTGCTGGCCAAGGTGCATGCGCCGGCTTATGCGCTCATGGTCAAGAAACGGCTGGCGCAATTATGCCAACTGGAACTCTCGGAACTTGAACCCATATTGAGTACAGGGCAGGGTGGCAGTGGCAACACTGCACAAGATCATCATTCTTACGCACCACCGCCGGGCTACGCGCCCATGCCTCAAGAAGAGGGTTGGCAACCGGTGCAGGATTATGAGCAGGACGGCGGCGCTATGCAGCAAGGGCAACGCCGGTTTCAGCGTCGTAGTGAAGGTGGCTGGAAGGGTAAGCGCAAGTCGGGTGGCAAGTGGCGCAACGATGAGGACGAACGTCCGTTTTTGCCGCCGCGGGTGCAGCCCGACATGGTGCAGGGTCTGTTGCAACTGGTGTTGTATGAGCCGGTACTGGCGACGGGTGTAGAGCCAGTCTGGTTAACCTGGCCGGACAATGGCGACGATCTGTTGCTTGATGTCCTGAAGTCGGCCCGGCAACACGGGGCACGCATGAACTCTTCGCAATTGCTGGAGTTGTGGCGTGAATCCGAGTACTACACGCGGTTGGCAGCGCTGGCCGCCAGGGGTGCTGAAAAATTTGACCGCTGGCCGCCGGAAGAGCGTCAGTCGGAGTTTGCAAATTCGCTTGTGGCGGCCGGGCAAAGTCTGGTGCGCGCGGCTACACTGAACCGAAAGGCAGAACTGGAACACAGGCAGGCCCATGGCGGGCTCTCCGATGCTGAAAGGCAGGAATATATGACCTTGTTGATCCAGTCCCGCTCATCGGCTAACTGACATGTTGCGCATCTATTCTTGCGCAATAAGTCCGGTCTGAAATGTACAGACTGGAACAATTGTAAAATGAATCTTCTGTTCCCATGTGGATCAGAGGGTTATCTGATATAATCCTCGGTTTTTCCGAATCTTTCTGAGTCTCACGAGTCATGGCGGCAGAACACGAATTCGATAAAGAAGACACCGAACGCACCGATTTCCGCGCTGGCGGACGGGAAAGCGACGATGAACCCCTTGATCCTGAAGCCCGTAAGGCCAAGTTCAAGTCCCTGATCGTGCTCGGTAAAGAGCGCGGTTATCTTACATACGCTGAAATTAACGACCACTTGCCTGAAGACATGCTCGATGCCGAGCAGATCGAAGGCGTGATCAGCATGATCAGCAACATGGGCATCCAGGTCTACGATGAGGCACCCGATGCCGAAGACCTGCTGATGTCCGACGCCACGCCAGCCGTGGCGGATGATGACGCTGTAGAAGAAGCCGAAGCTGCGCTCTCGTCAGTGGACTCCGAATTTGGTCGTACTACCGACCCGGTGCGGATGTACATGCGCGAAATGGGTACGGTGGAACTCCTGACCCGCGAAGGCGAAATTGAAATCGCCAAGCGGATTGAGGACGGCCTCAAGCACATGATCCAGGCGATTTCGGCCTGCCCGACCACCATCACCCAGATTCTGGAGCTGGTGGACAAGGGCCTGAACGACGAAATCCGCATCGACGACATTATCGACGGCTTTATCGACCCCAATGCGGTTGAGGAAGTCGCGCAGCCGCCGGTTGAAGTGGTCGAAGAAGAAGCGCTGGAAGACGACGAAGAAGGCGAGGAAGGCGAAGAGGGCGACGATAGTGCCGCCATCTCCAGTGCCAATCTTGAGCTGCTGAAGGAACAGGCGCGTGAGCGCTTTGAAATCGTCCGTGCCGCTTACGCACGTATGGTGGCCTCGCTGCAAAAAGACGGTGTGCAAAGCAAGGGTTATCTGGAAGCGCAACAAGTCATCTCTGATGAATTCCAGAACATCCGCTTCTCTGCCCGCCAGGTCGAGTTCCTCTGTGATCACCTGCGCACCATGGTGGATGAGATTCGCGGCTACGAGCGCGAAATCATGGACCTGTGTACGCAGAAGGTCCGCATGCCGCGTGAACATTTCATCAAAACCTTCCCGGGTCGTGAAACCGATCTGGAATGGGTGATTGAAGAGTTGTCCTCCGGCCAGGCCTATGCCGAAGTGCTTGAGCGTTATCAGCACGCCATCATGGAAAAGCAGGGCCGACTCAAAGAGTTGCAAGAAGTCGCCATGCTGCCGATCAAAGAGCTCAAGGAAATCAACCGTCAGATGTCGACGGGTGAAGCCAAGGCTCGCCGCGCCAAGCGCGAAATGATCGAAGCCAACTTGCGTCTGGTGATCTCGATTGCCAAGAAGTACACCAACCGTGGTCTGCAGTTCCTCGATCTGATCCAGGAAGGCAACATCGGCCTGATGAAGGCCGTGGACAAGTTCGAATACCGTCGCGGTTACAAGTTCTCCACCTATGCCACATGGTGGATCCGTCAGGCCATTACGCGTTCCATCGCGGACCAGGCGCGCACCATCCGGATTCCGGTTCACATGATCGAAACGATCAACAAGATGAACCGTATCCAGCGCCAGATCCTGCAGGAAACCGGTCTGGAGCCGACGCCGGAAGAACTGGCTGGCCGCATGGAAATGCCGGAAGACAAGATCCGCAAGATCTTGAAGATCGCCAAAGAGCCGATCTCTATGGAAACCCCGATTGGTGACGATGATGATTCGCACCTGGGTGACTTCATTGAAGATTCGGTGACCGTGGCACCGGCAGAAGCTGCGGTCTACGCCGGCCTGCGTGAAGCCACGCGTGAAGTGCTCGACACCCTGACACCGCGCGAAGCCAAAGTGCTGCGCATGCGTTTCGGTATTGATATGAGCACGGATCACACGCTGGAAGAAGTGGGCAAGCAATTCGACGTGACCCGTGAACGGATTCGTCAGATCGAAGCCAAGGCACTCAGAAAGCTGCGCCACCCGACCCGTTCGGAGCGGCTGAAGAGTTTCCTTGAAAGTGTGAGCAACGAGCCGTAATATCACGCCTCCCGGTCGGGTCACTGACCGGGAGTTTGTTTGATATGGGCCTCTAGCTCATGCCTGGTTAGAGCAGCGGACTTAACAAAGCGTCTTTCCTGTAGCCTGCAAGGTATGGATGACGTTGTATGGGTTGCCTTGGGGCAAGTTAGCTCTGCCCTCTGGTAGAACTGCTCAAATTCGGGGAAGCCTCTGGTATCGATCACCTCGACGCCGTGGTAATCCCGAGCGAAGCCCGCAAGCTGTGTGGCGGGAACGTGTAGAGACTGTACGGGCAGGTCGTAAAGACAAGAGACAGTCCAGACCACAAACCCGAAAGGGGCGGCGAAAGCCGTAGCTGGTAAGCATAATCCGTTGGTGCCGGGTTCGACTCCCGGGGGGCCCACCAGAATATCCGGTCGTGTCATCACATGACCACAGAAAACCCCGCTCAAGCGTAAGCCTGGCGGGGTTTTTTCATGCTTTGCGTTTGTGAGGTGGCGGGGAGCCATTTGCGCTGGATTGCCGCAGATGAGCGTGATCAGCTTGCCACGATGGGCGTCGACCGGCAGGCTTTTGATATCACGAGACATCTGCGAAAAGCGCCCCTGTTGGTCTTCACAGTTGTGGCGCCAGTCTGCCACACAGTAATCTGGTCCCCTTTGGTCAGCTGCGCATTATTTTGCGAAAAACATGAATAAAAACAGTTTGATTGGCATGGTGCTCTTGTCACTGTCGGTGTCACTGACTGCTTGTAATCATGATCAGAATGACCCCGCGCCAACGCCGTCTGATAGTGACACCCCCGGTGTGTCACCCACGCCTGCGCCAACCCCGACGCCGGTTGTGCAACAGTTACCCACCATAGGGGGCACGCTGAGTGGACTGGCCGCGCTGACTTCGGTGACCTTGCGCAACAATGGTGGAGACGCGCTGACTCTGACGGCCAACGGGCCGTTTTCTTTTGCAACGCCTGCTACGGCGTATGCCGTGACCGTGGGTGCGCAGCCGCCGGGTTTTCAGTGGTGTACGGTGACCAATGCCTCAGGCGCGGCGGTATCCAGCATCAATACGATCAGCGTGACGTGTGCCGGCGCGGTGGGGCAAGTCCAGACGGTCGCTGGCGCGGCCAACACGCCCGGTAACCAGAATGCGCAGGGCCCGGCCGCACGGTTCGCGGATCCCCTCGGTCTGGCGGCGGATGCGGCTGGTCAGGTGTATGTGGCCGATTTCGGTAACCAGCAAATCCGCAAAATTGCGGCTGATTACACGGTGTCCGCGCTGGCCGGCATTGCCGGTACGTCAGGTCATGCGGATGGGCCAGGCGCTACCGCCGGGTTTTACTACCCGCGTGGGGTGGCGATGGATGCCGGCGGCTACATGTATGTTGCGGACACCAACAATAATGAAATCCGCAAAATTGCGCCCGATGGCACGGTCAGCACGCTGGCTGGATTGTGGTCCAGTGCGGGGAACAACGATGGTCAGGGGGCGGGCGCCTCATTCTTCTTGCCCGGCGGGGTGGCGGTTGACGCCCAGGGGGTCGTGTATGTTGCGGACACAGAAAACCACAATATCCGCAAAATCATGCCGGATGGCACGGTGACGACCCTGGCCGGACGTGGCGTGGCGGGAGATGCTGATGGCATAGGCAATGCAGCCGCATTTGATGAGCCCGGCGCGATTGCGGTGGGTGTTGATGGCACGGTGTATGTGGCCGACACGACTAACAACAAAATCCGTAAAGTGGCCTCCAATGGGATGGTCACCACCCTGGCAGGTTCCGGCGTGACGGGGAATGCGGATGGGGTGGGTGCCGCCGCGCAGTTTTTCTCACCCTACGGGATCGCGATCGATGCCGATGGCAACGTCTATGTGGCGGATACCAATAACCGGGAAATCCGCAAGATCACGCCTGATGGCACGGTCAGCACGCTGGCGGGAACGAGTGCGGTCTCTGGCGTGGCCGATGGCAAAGGCGCAGCGGCCACATTCCAGTTTCCGTACGGTATCACCGTGGATGCGGCGGGTAATCTGTATGTCTCTGATTACAGCGCGGCCACCATTCGCAAGATCACCCCGGTTCAGCCGTAACGGCACGGTAAACGTGTTGCAGTGCACAGCGAGATTGCATTCAGTTTGATTCTGACTGTATCTTTCTATTCGTATTCATGAATAGAAAGCGTTTGAGCGGATTCTTGATAGAGAATCAGTTCAATGCCTACAGACAGGATGGCCCGTCGTGACTGAACACCCTCACCGTAATGCGGCTCCCCTGGCCGTGCTGGTTTGCGAAGCCTTGCCCCGCTCGGGCGAGAATGGACCGGGGAGCTACAATATGACCATTCTGCGGGCCATCGCAGCATTGGGTTACCGGCTGCATCTGGTGGTCACGGGGCTGAATGTCGCCGGGACCGTGGTCGCGCCGGAGGTGCCATGCACGGTCAGCTATCTGCATGCTCGGCAGGTGGGGCGCTGGCTGCTGCCTTTATCCGTGGGGGCCGCCGCGCGCTGGGTGAAAAACCGGCTTGGGCTCAAGGGGCGCAAAACGGCCACAGACAAGGTGGCCTGGATCGGGCGGTTTTTGTCAGAGCCTGAACTGGCGCGTATCCCAACTGGTTTGCCGGCAGAACCCGTGGCGGTATTGCTGGTCGACACCATTTTCCGTGCTGATGCGGTGCGCGCCATCCCGCAGGCCCGCACCAAAGTGCTGATTGCGCACGATGTGTTTCACCTGCGCTGTGCCTCGTTCCGTGCCAACGGTTTCATGCCACGCCCGGCAATAGTGCCGGAGCAGGAGGCGGCCAGAGCCCGCCTGTTTGACGCCATTATTGCCATCAACCCGCACGACGCCACCGAACTGGCAGCACTTGCCCCGGCAGCCCGGGTAAGCACCGTCTTGCCGGTGGTGGCCAATGCCGGGCGTGTGCCTGGCCCCCAGGCGGGGCATGAACGCCAACCTCACCGGATTTTCTATCTGGGCTCCCGGGCTTATCACAATGTGGATGGGCTGCGCTGGTTTCTGGAACACGTCTGGCCCGTGGTGCGCGCCAACGTGCCAGACGCGCATCTGGATGTCGCGGGCGCGGTCTGCGGTGAATTTGCGGGGGCCGGTCCTGGGGTGACTCTGCATGGACGGGTAGATGATCTGTCCAGCGTCACCCGCTACTGCAGTTTTGCGGTGAACCCGGTGCTGATGGGCAGCGGCATCAAGATCAAAATGGTGGATTACTTTTGTGTCGGTCTGGGGTGTATCACCACTGCCAATGGTGCCGCAGGTTTTCCTGAACAACCCGCGCCCCCGTTCGATGTGGCCGAGGGCAAAGCTGATTTTGCCAGTGCCGTGGTGCGCACCATGCAACAGCCCGACCACGCCGCCTTGCTGCGGGAGCGCACCATTGCCTACACCCCGCATTTCTCTGCAGAGGCCGCCGTGGCCCGCTTGCGTGAGCTGCTTCTATCCGGTGGGGGCGTGGCGCTGGCGGCTGCGGGCTCTGCGCCGGCAGATGCGCTGGTCCAACCCTCAATCTGACTTTCCCTGGCCTGGTCACTGTGGTGGCGCAGGCCATTTTTTTGCCTGGTACAAAGAAAGGTTCGACCTTGCTGCTGACTGGTTTCTATTTTTGAGGGCGACCGTTGTTCAGTCGGCGGTGGAAGCCGCTACCCTGATGGTGACCTTGCAACTGGTTGAAATCAATATGTTTTCTTTTGAAATTGTATCTGCGCTGCACAAATTCATCAGAATTTGCGTTTATCTTTTCAGTAAACGACGACATTCATTTAAAGAAGTAATAATTATTTGAAAGACTCTGGTAAAAAAGTATAAAGAAGCAAAGTTGTGCCCGGCATGCCCGAACGGGGAGGCGCCGCCGGTAGGGAGCAGTCCACATACAAGCTGTCAGGAGATACAAATGAAAACAAGACTGAAATTACTGCCACTAAGCTCGGTACTGGCTTCTGCCCTGTGCGCAGCCGCCTATGATCCCACTGACTCGATCAGCACTTACGCAGAGTTGGGCTACGTCTATGACAGCAACGTCTTTCGGCTGAGCGACTCACAAGACACTGAGGCCGTGCTGGGCAAGGATCATCGGGGCGACTCCATCGTGACGCCTCAGGTGGGCGGGCATATCGACGCCACACTGTCGCGCCAGGTGTTTTCTGTCGATGCCAACGTTTACATGCCGCGTTACCTGTCATTCAGCCAGCTCAACTATGTGGGCTGGAACAACAGTCTGGGCTGGAATGGCGAGATTGGTCACAACTGGTTTGGTTCGGCCTCGTTTGGCGACCAGAAGGTGGTGTCTGACTTTGGCGATATCCTGCTGAACCAGGAAGATCTGATGCGCACGCTGACCGGCAGCGCAGAGGCCGGTTACCGCATTAATAGCAGTGTGGCGGTGGTGGTCGATGCCAGCCGTGCCAAGGTGCGCCACAGCCAGGAAACCATTCTGGATCTGTACAACGACCAGTACGGCGCCAAACTGCAATACACCACGGATCGGGGCGGCGTGTTTGCCTTGGGTGAGCGCTATCAGAAGGTGGATTACAACAGTCAGACCTTCAATGGCTTTACCGTGAACCAGGATTACACGCAGCGTGTGACGCAGCTCACAGCCTATTATCCGTTTGACCCCCGGCTGGACATCGCCGGTGGCTATGGTCTGGTGAAGATCCATACCGACACTACGGATCAGAGCGACTGGCAGGCCAATGCGACGCTGAATTATCACGCTACCGATCGCACCAAGTTTTCGCTGGGCTATTCGCACGCCCTGAACGCGCCGGGCAGTACCTACGGTGAGTCGATCAAATCACACTATTTGCTCGGCACAGAGTGGAAGGTCACCGACAAAATTGTGACCAATGCCTCCCTGGCTTACGACAAATACGACTATCCAGCCTCGTTGAACGTCGCGGCGTACAACGACAACGTCAAGACAGCCAATGTCGGGGTGAGCTGGAAACCCCGCTCTTCTATTGAGACTTCGGTCTACGCCACCTGGGCTAACCGTGATTCCACGGTTGAGCTACGCACATACGACGACTGGCAACTTGGCGCAACAGTCAAAATCCTTTTTTAAATAGCTTAAGTCATCTTTAAGGTTGTAAGGAATATTCTAACAATCGTAGAAAGTAAATCACTTGTGTTTTGTGTTTATCAGATGTAAAAAGCTTTCTGGAAGTTTCTTGCTGCGTTGCACAACGGATAGTCCTGAAAACAGGCGTGCCCTTGAAAGCCTGATTTTTTCTGGGTTTTGCAATCAGCAATGATAACGACCCGCTTGCATGGTGACGGTTTGACCACCGTAGCGATGGATGCGACGTGACGAGCCCGATAAGGACCCGGTCACACTGGTATTCGGGATCTATCAGCATTTGCTGACATTACTTTTGTAACTAGTAAGTAATGTGGACTGGTTCAAACCCCCTGGACACGGAGTTGACGCCATGGAAAGACTCATTAACCGCAGCCCCAACGTAGAGCAAATGGCGCAGCCGCTCACCCACGGTAGCGGCGGCAATCTGCTGCATTTTTCCGCGCGGGAAGCCGACGCTCCGGCAGTGGGCATGCTCAACGACCGGTTTGAAGAGTTTTCCAAGGCCGCTCCGATTGCCAGTCTGTTCAAGCTGGTGATTGATCCGGTCATGGTGGTGGCGACGTTGCTGGTGCTGGCCCGGGCGTTTGACCTGGCTTATGACGGCTACATCATCATCCTGGCGGTGATTGCCTTTTTGTTGTCGGCGCTGATTCTGGAAGGGACCTTCCTGTTTGTGCCGGGTTACTCGCGGCCTTTGCTGGGTATGGCGCGTTTTGCCACCGGCTGGGCGCTGATCTGCGCGCTGGTCATCATGATTGGCTGGGCGACGCACTGGTCGGTGTATTACGACGAAAACTTTGTGCTGTCCTGGATGCTGCTGGCGCCGATCAGCCTGGTGGCAACGCACTGGCTGATCCGGGTGGGTTTCCTGTTCAAGGAAGGCCGTTCGCGCTCGCAATCGGCCACCCGCAAGGTGGTGGTGATCGGGGCCAACAAGATGGGCCGCGCGCTGGCCCGCCGCATGCAGCACAGCGCCTTGCAGAACATGACGTTCCTGGGGTTTTTTGATGACCGCGGGCTGGATCGGCTGGAAGGCGTGCGCGAAGAAGAATTGCTGGGCGGGCTGGATCGGCTGCCGGAGTTCATCCGCAATAACGATGTGCATGAGCTGTATATCTCGTTGCCCATGACCAAGCAGCCGCGTGTCATGCAGATGCTCGATGAAATGCACGACAGCACGGTATCCATTTTCTTTGTGCTGGATTTCTCGGTGTTTGATCTGATTCAGGCCCGGTTTGAACTGGCCGCCGGCATGCCGGTGGTGGCCGTGTGCGAAAGCCCGTTCCTGGGTTTGCGCGGCCTGGCCAAGCGGTTCTCGGACATTGTGCTGGCGACGCTGATTCTGTTGTTGATCTGGCCGGTAATGCTGGCGGTGGCCATTGCCGTCAAGTTGACCTCCAAAGGGCCGGTGTTTTTTACCCAGCAACGTTATGGGGCGGATGGCGAGCGGATTACGGTTTACAAATTCCGTTCCATGAAAGTGCATTCAGAAGATGCCGGTATGGTGACTCAGGCCACGCGTAATGATTCACGGCTGACTCCTATTGGTGGTTTTTTGCGCCGGACCTCGCTGGATGAATTGCCGCAATTTATCAATGTGCTGGAAGGCAAGATGAGCATTGTCGGGCCGCGTCCGCACGCCAATGCGCATAACGAGATGTATCGCAAGCTGATCAAGGGTTACATGATGCGTTACAAGGTCAAGCCGGGTATTACCGGTTGGGCGCAAGTGAATGGTTATCGGGGTGAAACTGAAACCCTGGACAAAATGCAAAAACGTATTGAATACGATCTGGATTATTTGCGTAACTGGTCTTTGTGGCTGGATATCAAAATCATTCTGGCAACGGTCATGATGATTATCCGCGACAAAAATGCGTATTGAAAAACGGATTTGACAGAAGGAATCAAGGGGGACGTATGGTGCAGCAGTTTGGTTTCAATTTTATCCTGGCATTGGCGGTTACTGCCGCATTGTCGGGGTGCAAAAATGATACGCAGGCCAATGCACCGCCCAGCCAGGTGCTGGCCCGTGTCAATGGCGATGAAATCACCGTGAATCAGCTTAATTATTTGCTGGCTTCGCAAAAATCGGTGGATGACCAGACGCGGCAACGCATGCTGGAAAACCTCGTGACGCAAGACGTGCTGGTGCAAAAAGCGGTTGAGGCCAAGCTGGATCGGGACCCGCGCGTGCTTTCCAGCATCGAGTTTTCCCGCCGGCAGATTCTGGCTCAGGCCATGCTGTCCAAAGAAGTGGGTACACCGCAACCGGTGACGGATGCTGATGTCCAGAAGTTCTATGCCGAGCGGCCTGAATTGTTTGAAAAGCGCAATATATATACGCTGGACTCTTATCTGGTGGCCAATAACACGCTGACCGATGCAGTAAAAAAACAGCTTGATTCCGTCCATACCCCGCAAGATATGCGTGCGACCTTGCAAGCTGCCGGTATTACTTTCCGGGAGGCGCAAGAACGTACCCCGCCAGAAAAAATGCCGCAGCAACTGTTGAAGGTCGTTACCCCCCTGAAGGCGGGTGATGTCGCCATCGTGGTGCAAAACGATCAGGCCATGCTGGTATTGCTCGATAGCGTGCAACCTGTGCCGGCTTCATTGAAAGATGCAACGCCTGCCATTCAGGCTTATTTGCAGCAGGAACGCGCGCAAAAGCTGGCTGAACAGAAAATTGAAACATTGAAGAAAGCGGCAAAAGTGGAATACGTGCAGCAATTTGCAGCTGCTGCACCCCAGGCCGCTCCGGCTGCCGCAACACCGGCAAATAACAACGACCATATCAAATCAGGGATGGGTCTTAAATGAAAACACTGATAACGCTATTTGTACTCTGCATGCTGGCGATTGCAATGCAGGCTAAAGCGGCTGACTCGGGCGAATATCGCCTGGGTACCGGCGACGTATTGAAGATTTCGGTTTATGACCATCCTGAACTGGAAAAAGAAATTCAGGTCAGCCAGGAAGGCACGATTACCTATCCCATGATTGGTACGGTTTCCGTTAAAGGTAAAACCTTTTCTGAAGCGGAAGCGCTGATTGCCAAAAAACTGGTTGATGGCGATTTCATCAAGAAACCCAATGTCAATATTCTGGTTTCTCAATACAAAAGCCAGATGGTATCCGTGGTGGGCGAGGTGAATCACCCTGGCCGTTTCCCGCTGGATTCCTCCATCAATGTGGTGGATTTGCTGGCTCTGGCCGGCGGTATTTCCGTGAACGGGGGCGACCGCATTTTTCTGGTGCGGGATAACCAGCGCACTGAAATTCTGCTGCCGCGGCTGGTCTCCGGGGGCGATGGCGCTGCGGTACTGGATACCAAACTGAAGAATGGCGACGTGATCTACGTGCCGCGTATGGCCATGGTGTATGTCTATGGCGACGTCAACCGCGCCGGTGGTTTCCGGCTGGAACAGAACATGTCGGTGATGCAGGCGCTATCGCTGGCCGGTGGCTACACCACCCGGGCATCGCACTCCAGCCTTGTGGTTACGCGGACCAGTGCAGACGGCAAGGTGACCCGCATGGATGCCAAGCCGGATGACCACTTGCAGGAAAACGACGTCGTTTTCGTGCCTGAAAGCATCTTCTGAGTGTCGGAGAGAGCGATGACAATCGGACAACTTTTACAGATTCTTAAAGCGCGCAAGCGGCTGGTGCTGCTGGTGCTCTTTCTGATGGTCGCCATGATGGTGGCAATCGTGATGTTCTTCCCGCCACGCTACGCGGCCGAAGCCATCCTGACCATTGATGTGGGCTCGGTCGATCCGGTCAGTGGTCAGACCGATAGCCAGACCAGTGCACCAGGTTACTTGTCGACCCAGGCCAAGATCATTGAAAGCCATAACACGGCCATCAAGGTCATCCATGCGCTCAAGCTGGGTGACGACAAAGCCGTGCAGCAGAGCTACATCGATGCCACGCAAGGCAAGGGCACGCTGGATGACTGGCTGGCCGACCGTTTGCTGCACGACGTGAAAGCCACGGTAGCGCGGGATGGCAACATCATCACCATCAAATACACGTCACCAGATCCCAAGTTCTCTTCCATGATGGCCAATGCCTTTGCCGCGGCGTATGTGCAAATGGTGACGGATCTGCACTCGGGCACAGAGCAACAGAATAACGCCTTCTTCCAGTCCCAGCTCAAGACCTTGCAGGCCAACCTGGCCACCGCGCAGCAAAAACTGGCGGTGTTCCAGCAAAAGAACGGCATTGTCGCCACGGATGAAAAGATGGATGTTGAATCCCAGCGCCTGACCGAACTGTCCACGCAAATGGTGGCGGCGCAGGCCCTGGCGCTGGAAGCGCAATCCCGGGCGCGCGGCAGCAGCAACCAGCCCGATGTGATCAACAATCCGCTGGTGCAGAACCTGAAAGGGCAGGTGGCGCAACTGGAGGCCAAGTTCAAGGAACTGGCCGCCAAGGAAGGCAGCAACAATCCGGCCTATCAACAGGCGCTGGCGGAGTTGAACGAAGCCAAGGCGCAACTGGCGCAGGCCATGGCGACCTACAGCCAGGGTTTGTCCAACGGTGCCAGCAACGCCAGTTCGCGTCTTGCCGGTCAGCAAAAAGAAATGGAAACGCAGCGTGAAAAACTGCTGCAAATGAAGACGTTACGGGCGCAGTCGCAAATCATGGAGCGTGAAGTGGAAAGCGCCCAGAACGCCTTTGATACCGCCTTGCGCCGGCAGACCGAGACCTCCTTGCAGGCCCGCGTGACCCGTGGCGATACCGGCATGCTCAAGTCCGCACCGGAACCCTTGGGCCCGTCCTTCCCCCGTCCGGAAATCATGATTCCGCTGGGCATCATTCTGGGGCTGTTGTTCGGCGGGGCACTGGCCGTCGTGGTGGAACTCTCTAACCGCCGCCTGCGCTCTGTCGTGGATGTCGAACTGCTGCTCAATCTGCCGGTGCTGGCCACCATCAATACCAAGCACGGCAAGGTTGCGCTCTTGCCCCAGCGCGGTACAGCCAAACTCACGCTCAATCACGGAGCAGGCTCATGAAAAATGAACTGATTGTCGCTGAAGCCGCGGACCAGTCCGCGCGGATCGGGCAGATTTTGCTGGGTGACGGCAAGCTGACCCAAGCCCAGGTTGACCAGATTACCGAAGTACAGATGGAAACCGGCATGCGCTTTGGCGAGGCCGCCATCAAGCTGGGCCACGTCACGGATGAAGATATTCGCCGCGCCGTTGCCCGCCAGTTTGATTACTCCTGGCTCGATGCCCGGGATGGCGCCTATGACGCCTCTTTGGTCGCCGCCTACAAGCCGTTCTCCCGCGAGGTGGAACAACTGCGTAACTTGCGCAGCCAGTTGGTCCTGCGCGAAGACGCGGTGGCCGAGCGCTGCTTTGTGGTGGCCAGCGTGGATGACGAGTCGGCCTCCAGCTGGGTGGCGGCCAATCTGGCGGTGGTGTTTGCCCAGTTGGGCGAACGCACCTTGCTGATCGACGCCAATCTGCGCTCGCCCAATCTGCAAAAGCTGTTTCGCCTGGGTACCGGGCATGGCCTGGCCGACATTCTGGCCGGCCGCTCGGGTAACGACTGCATCCAGCACCTGGGTCAATTGGGCGATTTGTCGGTGCTGACCTCCGGCACTGTGCCACCCAACCCGCAGGAACTCTTGAGCCGGCAGGCTTTTCGCGGCCTGTTGCAAGAAGCCCGCCCGCATAACGACGTGATCATTATCGACAGCCCGCCGCTGACCGATGGCGCTGACGTGCAATTGCTGGCCGCGCGGGCCGGTGCCGCCGTGCTGGTGGCGCGCCGGCACAAGTCTTCGGTGCGCGCCATGTTGCAGCTGCGCGATGAATTGCTGGTCACCGGTGCCACGGTGCTCGGCGTGGTCATGCTCAACTAATCAAGCCCGGAACCTGGTGAAAAGGCCCGCCCTTATGGATCGCATTCCGGTTACCCCGCAATTTGCCCTGCCGGGTCTGTTCAACGGACGTCGTCTGGCCGTGCTGGCATTTGCCAGCGCGTTGTTGCCCACGCTGTACACGCTGATGAACACGCTGTGGGCCACGCCTGATCAGGAACATGGTCCGATCATTCTGTTGCTGGTGCTCTGGCTGTTCTGGCGCAAGCGCGGCGCGCTGGCGGCGTTACCGGTGCGCCCTGCCGCCGTGGGGTGGCTTGCCTTGCTGGTGTTTGCCTTGAGCTACGGTCTGGGCCGCTCGCAAGGGATTTACTTCCTGGAAACCGGCTCGTTCATCGTGCTGGTGGCCGGCTGGCTGTTGCTGGAAAAAGGCTGGGCTGCGGTGCGGCTGATGTGGTTTCCGCTGTTTTTCATGCTGTATTTGCTGCCCTTGCCAGGCCCGGTGGTGGATGCCATCACCTCTGGCCTGAAAGAGTCGGTGTCGCATGTGGCAGAGGCCGTGTTGTATTGGGCTGGTTATCCGATCGCCCGTAATGGGGTGGTGCTCAACATTGGCCAGTATCAGTTGCTGGTGGCGGATGCGTGTTCCGGGCTCAACTCCATGTTCAGCTTGTCAGCCCTGGGTTTTCTGTTTGTGCATATCACCCAGCCGCCGTACTGGTGGCAGCGCGTGATCATCATTCTGGCGCTGCTGCCCATTGCCTTTATTGCCAATGTGGTCCGTGTCATGGCGCTGGTGTTGCTGACCTACTACCGGGGCGATGCGGCGGGCCAGGGCTTTATGCATACCGCCGCCGGCCTGACCGTGTTTGTGGTGGCGCTGGTGCTGGTTGGCATCCTGGGTGAAATCCTGATGCGGCTGGGGCGTCATGCGCCCAAAAGGAGTCTGCAATGACGCTGGCTTTGCCCACTATGCAATGGCGTCCGGTCTTGCTGGCGGTGCTGATTGCGGCTGGCCCGGTGCTGGCCTGGTCGTTCACACCACACCACTTGATGGCCGATAGCCGCCAGAGCATTGATCTGGAAAACACCATGCCCAAGCGCATTGGCGAATGGCAAATGGTGCCCGACGCGGGTCAGGCCGTGATCTCGCCCGACGTGCAAGCCGCGCTGGACAAGTTTTATTCGCAGACGCTCTCTCGCGTGTATGTGAACCCGCAGGGTTATGCACTGATGTTGTCCATTGCTTATGGCAAACAGCAGACGGATTCGCTGCGGCTGCATAACCCGGAAATCTGCTATTCCGCACAAGGTTTTGCGCTATCTGACCGCGCCAATGCCACCGTGCTTAACCCGTCCGGGCCCTTGCCGGTCAAGCGGGTATTTGCGCAGGCCGGCTCCCGGTCCGAGCCGATTACCTACTGGATCACGGTGGGCGATATCGTGGCCAATGAAACCACCCACCGCAAATTGCTGCAGGTTCAATATGGCCTGAAAGGGCAGATTCCGGATGGCGTGCTGGTGCGGGTTTCCAGCCTGGATACGGATACCGGCCGCGCCTACGCCATGCAGGATTCGTTCATTCATGCCATGAACAAAACGCTGTCGGCTGACGCCTTGCGCATGATGATGGGGCAGGGCTCATGACCGCCATCCGCCAGGTGCGCCCCCAACCTTCGCTGGCTTTCCGGGAAGAACAAGCCCGGCCCAAACCGGACAAGGAATGGAAGCGGTTTCGCAATTACTGGTTATTTGCCAACGGCTTCATGATGATCAATCCGGGCATGCTGCTCGGGCTGGGTAGTCTGAATTCGGTAGAGCGTTTCCTGTTTTTGCTGGCAGGCGTGTCTTATCTGCGTACCCGCAAACCGGACCTCGTCAACCTGGGGCTGTTTGGTGGCATTGTCGCCCTGACCTGGGTGTTTGGTTTGTTGACCTCTTTTCCGGACTTTTCCTGGTTCCGCTACGCCCAGGCCATTGTCTCGTTCTTTGCCGTGATGTGCTTTATGTGCGCCTGGCCCACCCAGCGTGAACGCAAGCTGATGCTGTGGACACTGGCCATTGTGCCGATCGGCATGGTGGCGCTGGGTGGCGTGTACCAGTTGGGCGGGATCGGCAGCGTGCTGGCGCATGACTACACCGGCGTGACCCGCTTGCAAGGCAATTCCATTCCGGCGTTTCTGGCTGCCGCCGGGTTTGCCGGCAGCGTGGCCGCCGCCTTTTTGACGACGACATATGACCGGCGCTGCATTGTGCTGGCGGGTCTGAATCTGGCGATCACCATTTTGACCGCCACGCGCATGCCCTCTGCGGCAGCCCTGATTGCGGCCAGCGTCATTTTGTTCTCTGGCCTGCGCTCCGGCGTATGGCGGCTGATCTTGCTGTTTTATGGCGTGGCGCTGCTGGCCGGCTTTTTTGCCCTGTTTGGCCAGCAACTGCTGACCCGGCTGGAAGCCGGTGGCTCCAGCGGGCGTGAGCTGATGTGGAACGCCTTGCAAGCTGCGCTGGAACACTACCAATGGACTGGCGTGGGCTTCGGCCATCACGGTTTGTTGATCCCCGAAAGTGTGTCGCACTTTACCGGCACGGTGGCCGCGCACAACGAATACCTGCGCATTGCGGTGGAGTTGGGCTATGTCGGCGCCGGCATTTTTCTGCTGCTGTTCGTCAGCATGTTTGGCCGTCTGCTGCTGGACCCGCGCAACGGTAACCGGCTGGCGTTCTTTGTCACCGTAGCCATGTATTTCATGGATTCGTATTCCGACAACACGATCACCGCCACCAGCTGTTTCATGATTCTGGTCGCCGGCCTGACCGGTGTGGCACTGGCGGACCCCGTTCGCCGCAAAAAACACGAGACCCCGGTCGCCATGACAGGCTGGGCCGGACCCCAGGCACTGAATGGCAATCCTGGCCTGCGTGCCGCACGCCGGGTCGTCAGCTGAATGGCCCGGCCGCGTGATGCGGCGCAGTTCCTGGCCGGCCGGGAGGCGGGACCAGCACAAGAAACAAACAAGACAAGCCCGGTTTACCGACGGGGTTTGTCTGGATCGACAGACCGCACAAGGGAGAAACCTGACCATGCAACCGTCTCACCACGTTTGCGTTCTGGCCACTGGAGGCATGCATGAGTGCCTTTGATAGCCAGTTGCTGCCTGCGTCGACCGGCCAGAGCCAGACAGAGGCCAGTGCCACCGCAGCACCCGTACCGGCCGATATTTCGGTGCGCTTTGCGCTGTTGCGGTTTCCGCTGATCGTGGCGGTGGTGTACATCCACAGCTTTGTCACTACGGTGGGGCTCTCGTCCTTTCGCATTGGCGACATGTATTCCTCGCCCGTCTCATGGATGGTGCGGGAGTTCTTCTCCCAAGAGGTGTGCCGCATTTCTGTCCCCGGTTTTTTCCTGATTTCCGGATATATGTTTTTCTGGAATTTCCAGGGTACCTGGCAAGGCTATGCCGGCCGCCTGAAAAAACGCGTGCCGACGCTGCTGGTGCCCTACGTATTGTGGAACCTGCTGGTGATTGGTTTTTACGCCGGCTTGCAAAGCATTCCGGCGGCCAGCGGGTTTATCTCCGGGCAAAACCTGCCGATTGCCCGCTTTGATGCCATGGATTGGCTCAACGCCTTTATTGGCTGGCGGGCGTATCCGGCGGCATACCAGTTCTGGTTTATCCGTGACCTGATGGTCATGGTGTTGCTCTCCTTGCCGCTGTACTGGCTGTTGCGCTACGCCAGCCATGTGCTGATGGCACTGATGCTGGCGGCCTGGTTTTTACAGTTGCTGCCGGGTATTCCGCCGTTTGATGAGCCACCGCTGTTTTTTGTGGCAGGCGCCTACATCGCCTACCACCGCATCGGCTTGTCCGGGCTGGACCGGATCGGTCCCTGGCTGACCGCACTGACCCTGTTGCTGGCTGGCGTCTCCACCGCCAATGAAGTGGGCAACCTTGGGCTGGGCGCGGTGCCGCATCAGTTAATGATCCTGTGCGGGCTGGCCAGTCTGTATTGGCTGGCCGGGCTGGTGCGGGTGCAATCGGCCTTGTTCAAGGCACTGATGTGGGGCGCTGCTGCCAGTTTCTTTGTGTTTGCCGCGCATGAGCCACTGATGATGGGTGTGCGCAAACTGATCTATTACGTGCTGCGGCCAGATGCGGATGGCGCACTGCTGCTGTATTTCCTGATCCCGCCGCTGGTGATTGGCATCTGCCTTGCCATCTGGAGTGGTATGCGAATTGCAACGCCGCGCGTGCTGGCGGTGCTGACCGGAGGCCGTCTATGACCCCCATCCCCACCCTGGTCCAGAACGCCCGGGAAGCCGCGCTGGATTTTGTGTTGTTGACCACTTGCGACTATCAAGGGGGCCGCCGTGATGAACTGGAACGGCTCATCGACAGCGTGAAAAAGAGCGTGGCCGAGCATGGTTTGCGCGTGCGCCACTATCTGTTGCTGCAACGCTGCCAGGCCGAAGACGTGGCGCCCGATGTTCCCGAATACACGGTGCTGATGCGGGTGGGTCGCCAGGTCTCGCTCTCGGCCGCGCGTAATCTGATGTTGCGGCAAGTCCATGCCGACGGCGTGCTGGCGCGGGCTCGCACCGTATGTTTTCCGGATGATGACGCCTGGTATCCGGACGGCACGCTCAGCGCCATTGCCACCCTGTTTGCCCGCGATGCGCAACTGGGCGTGATCATCTGCCGTTATGCCTCCAGTCCGGTGACGATTGCCCAATGCCCGGGTGGGCTGGCACTGGCAAAGCGGCCAGGTTCCAGACAGTTTGTGGTCAACGCCTCCTCCAACACATTGTTTGTGCGGGCGGCGGTGGTGGAACACGTGCGTTACTTTGATGAGCGTCTGGGTGTCGGTGCGGCGCTCAATGGCGGGGAAGACCTGGATTTTGCGCTGCGTGCCCGTGCCCAGGCCAAGGGCAATGCACTGTGGCTGGATGCACCGCTGGTGGGGCATCGCGACAAAAACCGCACGCTGCGTGCCCGCTACTTTACCGGCAGCCTGTACGCCATTGCCCGGTCCTCCGGTGATCCTGGCGTGGCGGTGCAGGCCCTGCGCAAGGTCGCGGTCGGTTTGTACATGGTGTTGACCGGCGATTTTGCGCCACGTGACTTGCTGCACTCCGTGCGTGTGGGTTTGCAAGCGCGTACCCAGCCAGAGCCGGAGGTCAGCAGCCAATGACCCAGGATTCTGCATCCGCACTCTATACCGGTCAGGTGCTGACCAATGCGCCTGGCCGGGAAGCCGCCAGCACGCGCTGGCCAGATATCGAGCGCGGCAAGGGGCTGGCCATCATCCTGGTGGTGCTGGGGCATTTGCTGCGCTACGACACGCTGTCTGAACCGGCCTGGTATGAATGGGTCAAGCACACCATTTATTACTTTCACATGCCGTTCTTCATGTATCTGAGTGGCTTTGTGTTTTTCCTGACCGGTGCGCAAACCACCTGGGGCGGCGCGTTTGGCCAGTACCTCAAGCGCCGGGCTAACCGTTTGTTACTGCCCTTTGTGCTGTTTGCCGTGTTGATTGTCACCGGTAAATATCTGGCGGGGTTCTACCTGTACGTACAAGACCGTCCGGATGGCGGTTACTGGGCTGGTTACTACCACTTGTTTATCCAGACCGAAGACAGCCCGGCGCTGTCGGTCTGGTATGTGATGGTGCTGTTTGTCTATTCCGTACTGACCCCCGTGCTGTGGCGCTGGTCGGGTGGACGCATCCTCTGGTTGCTGGCGCTGGCCGCGCTGCTGCACTTTGTCCCGCTGACGGACGATTTCTACCTGGATCGGGTAGCGCGCTTCTTTGTGTTCTTCCTGGCTGGTGGCGCCATGGCGGTGTATCGCACGCAATGGCTCAACTGGGTGGACCGGCTGGCCTGGCCCGCGCTGGCCTTGTTTGTGGCAGCGGCCGTCAGCATGAATGACACCCCGTACACCCTGTTTGTGGTGGGTGGTTTGTCGCTGTTTGCGCTGCATGGCCTCGTGCGGATGCCTTTTCTGGGGCAGGACAAGCTGCTGTACTTTTTTGGCCGTAATTCGATGGTGATCTACCTTTTCAACACGATTTTCATCGGTCTGGCCAAAGGCGTGTTCATCAAGTTTTTCCCATACACCGGCAACTGGATGTTCCTGTTGTTGCTGGTGACGTTCTGCGCCGGGCTGTTGTTACCCGTGCTGCTCAAACAGGTGATAGACCGCTTTGCGTTTATGAAGCCGGTCTCCCGCATCATTGCCTGAGCCAGGGGTATTGCCATGAATCCGTTGATCCGCGCTTCATTTGATCTTAGCCCCAAGCCCACCGCGGCCCCGATCATGGAGGCGTGCGCATGAGCAGCCAGATTGATGGCGGCGTAGCCGTGCTGGGCAAAGATAATGTCGCTGGCAAGGTGCGTTCCGGGCTGATCTGGTCGGCCATCCGTAACTGGGGTGGCCGTCTGGTTGGCTTTGTTATTTATTTCCAGTTGGTGCGCTTGCTGGAACCGGCCTCTATCGGCGCTTTTGCTGCCGCGTTTGCCGTGTTCTCGTTCCTGGAACTGTTTGTCGATCAAGGGCTCGGTGACGCCATTGTGCAGCGGCCCAATGTCACGCAGGGCCAGCTCAACACGGTGTTTCTGGTTAATTTTCTGTTGTCGTTGGTGGTGGTGGGCAGCATCTGGCTGGCCGCGCCGCTGATTGAACATGCCATGAAGATTCCGGGGCTGATTGCCATTTTGCGGATTGGCAGTTTGTCCTTGTTGATCAATGCCCTGGGCTTTTGCCAACTGGCGCTGTTCCGCCGGGATTTCCAGTTCAAACGCCTCGCCATGCGCGGGCTGGTCTCGACAGTGGCTGGGGGCGTGGCGGGTGTGGTGCTGGCCAGCCTCGGTTTTGGTGTCTGGGCGCTGGTGGCGCAATTGCTGGTGGCGGCCGTGATCAACCTGGCCATGCTGTGGTGGCGCTCGCGCTGGTATCCGTCGCCTGAGCTGGATTTCACCGGTCTGGGCCAGATGAGCCGGTTTGGATTAAATATCCTGGGCATCCGCGTGGTGGAGTTTGGCGCTTACCGGGTGCTGGATCTGGCCGTCGGCTTCTGGATGGGCGTGGTCGCGCTGGGCATGTATTCCGTGGGCTCCAAGCTCTATTACATCTTTGCCCAGTTGCTGGCGTCCGTGCTGCTGGATGTCGCCATGCCCGCGTTTTCACGCATTGCCGGGGATCGGGTACGCCTGCGGGAGGTGTACTACCAATCGGTCTCCATGACCGTATTCTTTGCGGTGCCGGTGTGGATACTGGTGGCGGTGCTCTCGCCGGAATTGTGCCATGTGGCCTTCGGCGCGCGCTGGGCCGGCAGTGAACACATTCTGTTCCCGCTGGCGCTGGTGGGGGCGGTGCAATCCATACAGTACTACGACAGCACCATTCTGAATGCCTGCGGCAAACCATCGCATTCGCTGATGCTCTCGTCGTTCAAGGCGATTGCCGTGTTGATCAGCATCTGGTTTACGCACCATTACTCGCTGCAGGTCATCATCATGGGCTATGTACTGGCCTTGCTGGTGCCCATGCCGCTGAGCTTCTGGTTGACCCGCAGTGCGCTGGGCTTGTCCTTGCCGGAACTCTTGAAACACATCATGCCGTTTGGGCTGGCGGTGCTGGTGATGGCGATTGGCGTGGTGCTGCTGCAAGGGCCGTGCGCCACCATGCCGGCCTTGCTCGGCCTGCTGTTCAAGGGCTGCGTCGGCGTGCTGTTGTATCTCGCCACGCTTTGGCTGTTTGCCCGTCAGCGTCTCCTGACTTTGCTGTCTTCTGTGAGGAGCATGAAACGTGGCACGGCCTGATCTGATGACTTGCCTGTTGGCGCTGCTGCTGGTGGCGGGCCCGGCCTCGGCCGAAGACGACCAGTCCGTGCGTACCCGCATGGCCGAGGTCAAAGCCGGGACCGGCCCTTACGCCCCGGGCCGCCAGGCGCAAGAAGACTGGGACCGCGCCCGCAACCTGATGAACTCAGACCCGGCCTGGCGCGATTTCATCACGCAGCGGCGCTATGCACTGAACGCCTGGATGAAAGAGCAGCATGATGATCCCACGCAAGCGGTGGGTTGGGGCCACGATTATGTGGATCTGGGCACCGGGGCCTGGCTGACCTGGACGCCATCGACCCCCATGCCGGCGGCTACTGGCAACAACCAGAAGCAGATTGCCGCCTGGGTGGCGCTGATGCGCATGTACAACCTGGACCGCATGCTGGATGCCGCGCGCCTTTACAAGCTGACTGGCGATACCCGTTATCGGGACTGGGCCGCTGCGCAGATGGATTTTTACGCCCGCAACTACCAGAAGTTTCCGCTGCAAACCTGGAACGGTCAGTCGCGCATGTTCAGCCAGGCGCTGGATGAATCCACCCAGATGTTTGCACTGGTCGATATCGTGCGTTTGCTGCGCGGCAGTGTGGATCAATCTCGCATCACAGACTGGCAGAACAATCTGTTTGCGCCCATGGTGAACCTGCAACTGCAATCCCGGCACGAGGTGCACAACATCTCGGTCTGGGAGTCTGCTGCCGTCACGGCGGCCGGCATGGAGTTTGCCAAGCCAGACTGGATCGCCGCCGGCACCCAGGGCCCGCTGGGCCTGCGCGGGCTGCTGGATGCAGGCATGTCGGCAGATGATTTCTGGTTTGAGGGCACGCTGTCTTATCAGGAATATGTGGTGCAGGCGCTGGTCTCGGTGCTGACCGCCGCGTCCGTGCGCAATCAGCTCGATAGCCTTAAAGATGTGCTCTGGCGCGCGCAGAACTTGATGATCGCCCCGGCGCAACTGACCTTCCGTCCTGGCGTGACACCCGCTATGAACGACACGCAACCCAACCGGCCCAGCCCCAACCGGCCATTGTGGTTACAGTCCTGGCGCGTCTTGCCCACCTGGATGGGGCTGGCAGATGCAGCCAAAACCCGGGATTGGAGCACCTTCCTGGATGCCCCGCCTGCGGTGAGCAAACCCGAAGCGGCGCCGGCGGTGAAGACGGCGCATTTTCCCGGGCTGGACGCCATCCAGCTAGTGAACGGGCAATGGCATGCCTTGCTGGTCTATGGCCAGAAATCCCGCTCGCACGCTCACCAGGAAGGGCTGAACCTGCAAGTGCAATACGGCGACGACTGGATTTTGCGCTCACCGGGCACGGTTGGTTATGGCTCGCCACTGCATGCCCGGTATTTCCGCCAGGGGGCGTCGCATAACGTACCGCTGGAAGAGGGCGATGGTCAGTTGCCGTACCCGGCCGAAGGACGCTTTGTCAGCCTGACCGACGATGCCGCCGCCGCCGCGCAACCCACCTGGCGTAAAGACGCCGCTGCGCAGCGGCAGGTCACCATTCATGGCAACGAGTTGACCGACACGGTGGAGATCACCCGCCAGGCGCAAACCCCGGCGCGGCTGGGCATGACCTACAACACCAACTGCCAGGTAAAAGCAGAGGGCGCCGGCAACGGGAGCGGCGCTTTGCCGGCGACCAGCGCGTTTTCCTACTGGAAAAACACCAGCATTTATGATGTCCCCGGCAACTGGTCGGCGGTCATGCAGTGCGGCGCACACAGCTACCGCTTGACGGTCTCTGGCCCGCAACACGTGTTTGTCGGCGTGGTGCCGGACTCGGTCAAGCCGTATGCCCGTACCGGTATTTATCTGGAAGGCAATGCGGCCGCCGTCCGTTTTGTCACCCGCTTTAGCCCGATAAATTGAAATCGACAGGACACGGTTCATGCGATTAACCCTTGTATGTGGCGAGTTGCCTTACCCCCCCAACCACGGCGGCACCGTGGATATGTGGCGCCGGGTGTGCGCGTTGAAAGACGCCGGGGTAAGCGTGCGCGTGGTGTGCTGGCACCAGGGGGCGCCGGATGATGCCACCGTGGCGGCTTACGTCTCCAAGGTGCGTGAGGTCGCGGAAAGCGTGATCGTCTATCCGTTTCAGCACAGCCACAGCAGCAAATTCTGGCGGCTTGCCCGGCTGTTCTCCCTGCCCTGGGCTGCCAGTGCCCGCTGCCTGTCCGGCAAGGATTTTGCTGCCTTGCTGGCGAACGAGCGGGCCGCGCAGCCGGATGCAATCTGGCTGGATGGGCTCTACGGCGGCGACGTTGCCCTGAAACTGGCCCGCCAGTTGCAAAAGCCTTTGTTCTATCGTTCGCACAATATTGAACACCGCTACACCGGTTACCAGTTGGCGTCGGCTCGGGGCTTGAAAACCCGGCTGCACTGGTGGTTGCGCGATCAAGGCGTGCGGCATTACGAGTTGCAAGTGCTGCGTACCGCACAGGCTTTTTTTGATATTTCGGTCGACGACCTGGCCACGTGGAAAAGCCAGGGATTTACCCACGGGCACTGGCTACCGACCTTGATCGATACCCGGATGGCGCAGGCGCTCAGCGCGCCACCGGTGACGCCACCGGCGTTTGACGTAGGTTATCTGGGCAATCTGTTCATGCCCAATAACGTGTTTGGCATCAGCTGGTTTATCGAACAGGTGGTGCCGCTCTTGTTGCAGCAGCAACCCGGTTTGCGCCTGTTTGTGGCCGGTAGCCGGCCCAGCGCGCAAGTGCGTGCACTGGTGGCCAGCGTGCCGCAGATCACGCTGATTGAAAGCCCGCCCGATGTGGTCCCGGTATTGCGTAATGCCCGCGTGTTGATCAATCCGGTGTTTGCCGGCAGCGGCGTCAACGTCAAATCGGTGGAAATGCTGTTTACCCCCGCAGGCCTTGTGAGCACACCGCAGGGTCTGGGTGGGCTACCGCAGGTGGTGGCCGATTGCTTCCAGGTGGCCGATCAGCCTCAGGCGTTTGCCGACGCCATTTTCAGCGTGCTGCATACCCACGCCGACCCATTACCCCGCCAGCGCGCCCGCTTGTTGTTCCAGCCTGACCGCGTCAGCGAAATATTGCCCATTTTGCAAGAAGAACCTGCCCGCTTGATGCCTGCCATTGGCGCTGTGCCAGCGCGTGTTGGGCATGGGGGCTGACCGGCCCGTGTTCCGGGCAGTAACGACACTGCGATCCATTTATTCAAATATCAACATCAACAAAGAGACCTTGAACAATGTCAGTGCATGAACCGACTGTGAGCGTGGTGGTACCGAGCTACAAACGCGCACACCTGCTTGAGCAGACACTGCCCACCTATTTGCAGGAACACGTCATCGAACTGATTGTGGTGGATGACTGCTCGCCAGATAACACGCCAGACGTGATAGCGGGTTTGATGAAGCGTGACAGCCGTATCCGCTATTTGCGGCAGGACCGCAACCAGGGGCAGATGGCCGCCAAAAACCGGGGCAAAGCGCAAGCCCGGGGCGATTACATCTATTTTGGCGATGACGATTCGGTGCTGTTGCCCGGCTCTATTGCCGCTTTGCTGGAAACCGCCCGCAGCCATCCGGGCAGTGTGGCCGGCGCTGCGGCGGTGTACATGAACTACAACGAGACCTCGCCCGTGGCCGCTGCGGCCCGCCGCCGCCCGGTGCAAACCCCGGCAGAGGTGGTGGACTTGCACCAACTGCGGTTCCGCTTTGACTCGGTGTCAGACCAACTGCTGACGCTACCGGTGTGCGCCGCCTGCTTTTTGATGGAAGCCGGCCAGGCACTCAAGCAGGACTTTGACAGCATTTACAAGGGCAACGCCTATCGCGAAGAGACGGATTTTCTGCTGCGCGTGGCGGCCCAGGGCGTGCCGATGGTGATGGACACCCGCGCGGTCCAGGTCAACTTGCCCGTCAAATTGTCCACTGGCGGTTCGCGCAAGGGGTTCTGGCGCACGGAGTACTACGTGCTGGCCAATTCCTTGCTGATGATCAAGCGCAACCGGCACATCCTGCGGCAACTGGCGCCCGGTTTTTCCGGCGCCACCGCCATGACGTCCTTGCTGGGCGAGCGGGTGGGCGGGGTGATCCGCCGCAACACCAATCGCGGCAAAAAACTTTGGAAGATGCTCACGGCCAGCGCATGAGCGTCTTCCCTACCAGGTTCGTTATTTTAAAAAGAGGTACAGGAAAATGAAGATCAGCATCTTTGGTATGGGTTATGTGGGTGTGGTGGCGGCCGGGTGCCTGGCCAGTGAAGGCCACACAGTGATTGGTGTAGAACCAAACGCAGGCAAGGTAGAGCTGATCAACAAGGGCGTGCCTCCCATTGTTGAGAAAGATATTGCCGAAATGGTCGCCGCCGCTGTCAGCGCTGGTCATTTGCGCGGCACCACGGACGTGCATTCGGCCGTGCTGGCGACAGAGATGTCGTTTATTTGCGTGGGCACGCCCAGTCAGCTCAATGGCGCGCTGGATCTGCGATACGTTCGCCGCGTGTGCGAGGAAATCGGTCTGGCCATCAAGGAAAAGAGCGATTTTCACATTGTCGTGGCGCGCAGCACCATGCTGCCCGGCACGATGAAAGACGTGGTCATCCCCACGCTGGAGCAATACTCCGGCAAGAAAGCCGGCGTGGATTTTGGCGTGTGCAACAACCCCGAGTTTCTGCGCGAAGGCACCGCGGTATGGGATTACCGCAATCCGCCCAAAACCGTGATTGGCGAGACGGACCGCAAGAGCGGGGACGCGCTGGCCGCCCTGTATGCCGATCTCAAAGCGCCGCTGATCCGCACCGATATCGAAACCGCAGAAATGGTGAAGTATGTTGATAACGTCTGGCACGCGCTGAAGGTGTCGTTTGCCAACGAGATCGGCAATATCTGCAAGAGCCTGACCATCGACAGCCATCACGTCATGGATATTTTCTGCAAAGACACCAAGCTCAACCTCTCGCCGTATTACCTCAAGCCCGGGTTTGCTTTTGGCGGTTCTTGCCTGCCCAAAGATGTGCGTGCGCTGACCTACAAGGCGCGTAGCCTGGATCTGGACGTACCCATTCTGAACGCCATTCTGCCCAGCAATGAGCGGCAGATTGAACGCGGTTACAGCATGATCACCGCCAAGGGCAAACGCAAAATCGGCGTGCTGGGTTTCTCGTTCAAGGCCGGTACGGATGACCTGCGCGAAAGCCCGATTGTGGAAGTGATCGAGCGACTGATCGGCAAGGGCTATGACCTCAAGCTCTATGACCGCAACGTCAACCTGGCCGCGCTGACCGGTGCCAACCGCGATTACATCTTCAATATGATTCCGCACATCTCGCGCATCATGGAGCAATCGCTGGATGCCGTACTCGATCACGCCGAAGTGCTGGTGATCGGCAACAATGCGGCAGAATTCCAGGACGCGTTCACCCGTCTGCGCCCCAATCAGGAAATCATCGACTTTGTCCGCGTGCAGGATCACAAGAGCGAGGAGGGCAAGTACGATGGCATCTGCTGGTAAACCTCGCAAAATCCTGATGATCGTAGAGAACCTGCCATCCCCGTTTGACCGGCGGGTGTGGCAGGAGGCCACCACGCTGCGCGATGCCGGCTATGAAGTCTCCATCATTTGCCCCACCGGCAAAGGCTATGAAAAGCATTTCGAGGTGGTAGAAGATATTTATATCTACCGCCACGAATTGCCGCTGGAAGCCGAAGGTGCCAAGGGGTACTTGCTGGAGTACTCGGCCGCGCTGTTCCATGAGTTCCGCCTGGCCTTCAAGGTGCTGTTCAGCCGGGGCTTTGATGCCATTCATGCGTGCAACCCACCCGATCTGATTTTCCTGGTGGGCGGATTTTTCAAGCTGTTCTTTGGCAAGAAATTCCTGTTCGACCACCATGACATCAATCCGGAACTGTACGAGGCCAAATTTGGCCGGCGGGATTTCTTCTACAAACTGATGGTGTTGTTTGAGCGCTGGACGTTCAAAACGGCCAGCGTGTCGATTGCCACCAACGAATCGTACAAACGCATCGCCATCGAACGTGGTGGCATGGACCCGGCCAAAGTACATGTGGTGCGCAGTGGCCCCAAGCTCGATCGCCTGCGCACCGTACCCCCGGTGCCGGCGCTCAAGCAGGGGCGTTTGTTCCTGATCGGTTATGTCGGGGTCATGGGCAAACAGGAGGGGATTGATTACCTCCTGCGTGCCATGGCGTACATCGTGAAGGAACGCAAACGCACCGATATCCAGCTGGGTTTGGTGGGGGGCGGCACGTCGCTGGATGAAATGCAGGCTTATGCGCAGGAACTGGGCATTGCCGAATACGTCACCTTTACCGGCCGCGTGCCAGACCAGCAATTGCTGGAAATGCTCAACACGGCAGATGTCTGCGTGAATCCGGATGTGGCCAACGAAATGAACGACAAGTCCACCATGAACAAAATCATGGAGTACATGGCGTTGGCTAAACCCATCGTGCAGTTTGATCTGACCGAGGGGCGTTTCTCGGCCCAGGATGCTTCTTTGTACGCCAGGCGCAACGATGAAGTAGATATGGCCGAGAAAATCCTCACCCTGCTGGCCGACCCGGCCTTGCGTAAAACCATGGGTGACTATGGTCAGCGGCGCGTGATGAACGAACTGGAATGGAAATACGAAGCCCCCAAACTGCTGGCCGCCTATGATGCGCTGTTTGCCTCATCGGCCCAGCAGCAACTGAGTGCGCCGCAACCGGCCAAAGAAGCCGCGCGCAGCGATTAGCCCGACGCAGGTACGAAAAAAGCCCGGTATGATCCGGGCTTTTTTGCGCAGCCCGTTCAGGCAAGCCAGCGGGCCGCGTTGCAAACAGAATTGGGGAGCATAAAAAAACAGGCCCGCGACGGCATTCGCGGACCTGTGTGTACTGGTGTGTCACCTGATGAGGCGACACATGAGACTGATCAAGCAGCAGCTTCTGTGGTATCCAGACGCGCAGAATCACCCATCTTGCGGCGACGTGCACGTGCGGCAACCAGAGCCACCAGACCCAGACCCATCAGGGCATAGGTTTCTGGTTCCGGCACCGGAGTCAGCGTACCTGCAATGGCGTAGGCACCAATAGAGGCGCCCTGGGCCAGCGTACCGTTGACGATCAGGTTGTAGGTGTGGCCCGAGAAGAACAGTTCCGCTGCGGTGAAAGCGGGTTCATCGATAGTGACCGAACCATAGTTGGTGTTGGTCGTTGTATCGATCAGGGTCAACGAAGTCGACGAGGCGAGGCCTTGCAACGGAGAGGTAAACAGGAAATTGGCAAACAGCACATCGGTTGCCGCAGAGGTCGGTGTCACCATGAACGAGTAGGTGTCGGTGAACGCCCCGGTGGCGGAATTAATGATGTTGAAGGTGGACGGAGACAGCGCTGTCCCCAGATTAAAGCCAGAGCCATTCTGCACAGCGCCCACAGTTGGAGTGATCGTCCAGGTAGGAACGGCGAATGCACCGGCAGATGCACCAATGAAGGCTAAGCCTGCAACTAAAGTACGAAGTTTCATGACCCACTTCTCCTGATTCGTTGTTGCTTAATGCTACGAAGACCCGTGGCAGTACGGGTCCGGTTAGTGCCCGGTAAAACGTATGCTTAAAAACCGTCTCAAGCGTCGGGCTGTTGCTTGGGACTGAATCCTCGGGATGCCCCCCCGTGGTCAGGCTCGGTGACCTGTATATATGTTCTTGAAACCTTGTCACCTTGCTATGTGCTGACGAGTATTTAACTCGTTGCATCAGGTCAAATTCTAACAAGTAAGTAAACTGCTTTCAAATACTATTTATTAAATTTAACTTAAATCGAAAGAGCTTGTAAGTTTACGAGGATTGGAATGATATTTGCTGCGCTGCAATACTGTCAGATAGTCACGGCCTGACTGGTGATTTTTATAAAAAACTCTTTATAAATAATGTGTTTGCAACGATATTCTGATGAAGTATCTAAATTGGGCTTGTAAGATACTGTGATTTTCTTCCCTAAGTCTTACCAAATTTTGTAAGACTTAGGCTTTCCAGAAATTTGCCGCTTATCGGTTTTAGCCAGCAAAAACTGTATTATTTTGGCTAAAAGCCGTTTCGCGTAAGCTTTGTGTGAGAATGGTAATGAACTGGAGCGTGTTCTGCCGGGTGGTAGACAACTATGGCGACATCGGTGTTTGTTGGCGTTTGTCGCGCCAATTGCAGACCGAATATGACCAGCAAGTGACCTTGTGGGTGGATGATCTGACGGCACTCAGCCACATCGCGCCCGCCACGAAGACCGAGGTCGATGAGCAAGTGCTGGATGGTGTCTATGTCCGCCACTGGCATGCCCGATCTCGTCCGGCGGACGACAGTGATGTGGTGATCGAGGCGTTTGCCTGCGAACTGCCGCTGAGCATGCAGGGGGCCATGCGCCAGCGCGCCAGTGCGCCCGTGTGGCTGAACCTGGAATACCTCTCCGCTGAGGATTGGGTGATCAGTTGCCACGGCATGGCCTCACCCCAGGGCGGCCTGACCAAGTATTTCTTTTTTCCGGGCTTTGCGCCGGGTACGGGCGGGGTATTGGCAGAACAGGTCAGCCAGGCCGCCCGCAATGACTGGCAGTGGGCAGATCGCACCGCGTGGCTGGCGGCGCTGGGGGTAACCCGGCCGGACGTGTTGACGGTCAGTCTGTTTGGTTATGAAAACCACGCCATTGTGGATCTGATCGGGCAGATGCGCGCCAGCAATGAGCCACTCAATCTGCTGGTGCCGGTGGGGCGGGCTTTGTCACACGTGGCGGAGGCCGTCGGAGCGGGGGCGCTGTCGCCCGGGCAACGCGTTGATCTGGGGGGATTGCATCTTTATATCGTCCCCATGCTGGCGCAGGCGCAATACGACCGCCTGTTGTGGAGTTGCGATCTGAACTTTGTGCGCGGGGAAGACAGCTTTGTCCGGGCGCAGCATGCCAGGCACCCGCTGGTGTGGCACATCTACCCGCAAGATGATGCGGCACACGAGATCAAACTGGCCGCATTTGTGGACCGTTATACCCGGCACTGGCCCGCGCAGGATGCAGAAGTGTTGCGCGCCTTCTGGCTGGCCTGGAACCGTGGTGCGCTGGTGCCGGGGCAATGGGCCTTGTTGCGCGCGCTGTTGCCACACTGGCAAGCACACGCCAGGGTCTGGTCGGAACGGCTGGACGGCCTTGGCAATCTTGCCGGTAATCTGGTCAAATTTGCCAAAACCAAGTTAAAATAGCGGGTTACCAAGTTTCGTTTTATTTGCCGCCCGTTGTGATTGCTATTGATAAGCGCACCTGGGCAGCATTCGCAAACTCCACCCAGGCCCCTTTGGCAATCAGGAACCTTTAGCAATGAAGACCGCACAGGAAGTCCGCTCTGGCAACGTGATCATGGTTGATGGTCAACCACTCGTTGTGCAGAAAACCGAATACAACAAGTCCGGCCGCAACTCGGCTGTTGTAAAGATGAAGATGAAGAACCTGCTGAACGACAGCCCGTCCGAAGCAGTGTACAAGGCCGACGACAAGTTCGACGTGGTTGTGCTGGACAAGCGCGATTGCACGTACTCGTACTTTGCTGATCCGATGTACGTGTTCATGGACACCGAGTACAACCAGTACGAAGTCGAAGCTGAAAACGTGGGCGACGCTGCTGCGTTCATCGTTGACGGCATGGAAGAACACTGTGAAGTGACCTTCTACGAAGGTAAGGCCATCTCTGTTGAACTGCCGACCACCATCGTGCGCGAAGTGGAATACACCGAGCCGGCCGTGCGTGGCGACACTTCGGGCAAGGTGATGAAGCCTGCCAAGCTCAAGGGCTCTACCGTAGAGATCCCGGTTGCTGCTTTCATTGAAATTGGCGACAAGATCGAAATCGATACCCGCACCTACGAATTCAAGCGTCGCGCCTGATCGTTGCTGCCGTATCCAGTAAAAAAACCCGCCAATGGCGGGTTTTTTTACGTCCAGGTCAGCCGCTCGTGACCGGCTACGGTACGGCCCAGCCCAATGCGGTGATCACGGCAGCAAACTCATCGGCCAGCGGGCAGTGCAGTGACAAGGTTTTTCCAGTGCTCGGGTGAGCAAACTGCATATGGCTACATGCCAGAAATAATCTGTTTACACCCAGCTCTTCGGCAAACTTGCGATTGTGAATGCCTTTGCCATAGGTTGCGTCGCCAATGATGGGGTGACTGATGTGCTTCATATGGCGGCGTAACTGGTGTCGCCGCCCTGTAACCGGCGCCAGGGCCATGAGTGCATAGCGCGTGTGGGGGTAGCGATCGACGCTCCACGGCTGCTCGGTGATCGCCAGACGTTCAAAATGCGTGCAGGCAGGCTGAATGGGGCCTTGTGGCGCACCGCTGCGGATTTCAGATTCATCGAGCTGTTTGGCCAGCGCATGGTCAATGACGCCCGTTGCGGCAGGCCAGCCGCGGACGATGGCGTGATAGCGTTTTTCCACGCTTTGCGCTTCAAAGGCCATGGCCAGGGCGCGGCCGCTTTCTGGTGACAATCCGAACAACAACAAGCCGGATGTGCCCTTATCCAGCCGGTGCGCCGGATAGACTCGCCGTCCCAGTTGGTCGCGCAATAACTGCACGGCAAAACGCGTTTCGTGCCGGTCCAGCATGGAGCGGTGAACCAGCAACCCGGCGGGTTTATGGATGGCGACCAGATCGTCATCCTGATAAATGATCTGCAACATGTCTGGCGTATCAGTCGTGCCCGAATGCCCGTTCCCGCAGCGTCTTGAGCTGATCGCGCAATTGGGCGGCTTTTTCGAATTCCAGGTTCTTGGCCGCCGTCATCATGTCTTTTTCCAGACGCTTGAGTTCGCGCGCCAGGTCTTTCTCATCCATATCGGCCACCACGCGCTGGCGCTTGGCCTCCAGGCGTTCGGCGGCGGCGTCTTCGGCGTTGTAAACGCCATCAATAATGTCCTTGATCCGCTTGGAGATCGAGCGGGGCACAATGCCGTTGGCTTCATTGAATGCCAGTTGTTTCTCGCGCCGGCGTTCGGTTTCGCCCATGGCGCGTTTCATCGAGTCAGTGATGACGTCGGCGTACAGGATCGCCGTGCCATTCAGGTTACGCGCGGCACGCCCGATGGTCTGGATCAAGGAGCGCTCGCTGCGCAGGAAACCTTCCTTGTCGGCATCCAGAATCGCCACGAGCGAGACTTCCGGGATATCCAGGCCTTCGCGCAAGAGGTTAATCCCGATCAGGACGTCAAACACGCCCAGCCGCAAATCACGCAGGATTTCCACGCGCTCCACGGTATCAATATCCGAATGCAGATAGCGCACCTTGATGCCATGCTCGCCCAGATATTCGGTGAGTTGTTCTGACATCTTTTTGGTCAGCGTGGTCACCAGCACGCGCTCGCCTACGGCCGTGCGTTTGCCGATTTCCGACAACAAATCGTCTACCTGTGTGCCCACCGGGCGGACTTCCACGCGCGGGTCGACAAGGCCGGTAGGGCGGACTACCTGTTCAACGACCTGGCCTTGATGTTCTTTCTCGTAATTGGCGGGTGTCGCGGAGACAAACACCGTCTGCGGCATCATGTGCTCAAATTCTTCAAACTTGAGCGGCCGGTTATCCAGCGCAGAGGGCAGGCGAAAACCGTAGTCGACCAGGTTTTCCTTGCGTGAGCGGTCGCCCTTGTACATGGCACCCACCTGGCCGATCAGCACATGGGATTCATCCAGGAACATCAAACTGTCTTTAGGCAGATAGTCGATCAGGGTAGGGGGCGCTTCACCGACCTTTTTGCCGGAGAAATGACGAGAGTAGTTTTCAATACCTTTGCAAAAGCCCATCTCGTTGAGCATTTCCAGATCAAAGCGTGTGCGTTGTTCCAGTCGTTGCGCTTCTACCAGTTTGTTTTCACGGTGGTAAAACGCCAGCCGGTCAGTCAGTTCGGCCTTGATGGTGTCCACGGCACGCAGCACGGTGGCGCGTGGTGTTACGTAGTGGCTGGCCGGGAACACGGTAAAGATGCCCATGCGCTGTTTGATGTGGCCGGTCAGCGGATCAAACAGCTGGATGGTTTCTACTTCGTCATCAAATAAACTGATGCGCACGGCCAATTCGGCGTTTTCAGCGGGGAAGATATCAATCACATCCCCGCGCACCCGGAAATGTCCGCGGCTGAAATCCATCTCGTTGCGCTCGTACTGCATGCTGGTCAGGCGCTTGATGATCTCGCTCTGCGGGCGGGTTTCGCCTTCTTTCAGATGCAGGATCATCTGGTGGTATTCAGACGGGTCGCCAATACCGTAAATGGCCGAGACAGTGGCGACGATAATGCAATCGCGCCGCTCCAGCATGGCCTTGGTGGCCGAGAGGCGCATCTGTTCAATGTGCTCGTTGATGGCCGAGTCTTTCTCAATGAACAGATCTTTGGACGGTACGTACGCTTCGGGCTGGTAGTAATCGTAATAAGAGACGAAATACTCGACCGCGTTCTGCGGAAAGAACTCCCGGAACTCTGAATACAACTGCGCGGCCAGCGTCTTGTTGGGGGCCATGACAATGGCGGGGCGGCCTGTTTGCGCAATCACATTGGCCATGGTGTAGGTCTTGCCCGAACCCGTCACACCCAGCAGCGTTTGATATTTGAGGCCATCCTCCAGGCCTTCCAGCAGGGAGGCAATGGCGGCGGGTTGATCGCCTGCGGGCGGGAAAGGCTGAAACAACTTGTATGGTGAACCGGGAAATTCAACAAACACGTGGTACTCCTTCGCGCGTAGGCGGCAACAAGCGCGTTATTCTACGCCCTTGTTGCGGCAAATGAAACGATCGTTCTACGTTGGTTCTGTTGCAAGATACAGACGGCGTGTGGCAAAAAAAAGACCCCATGCGGACATGGGGTCGTGATGGCTGCCGGGGTCGGTCGACAGCAATGATGGGTCGCGACCACAACTCTGCTGGCCGCGTTACGCTCGCTTGCCGTACTTGTTTGTACTGTCTGCGCTCGCATGCCTTGCCAGCAGGGTCATGTTCGCGGCCTGAGAGGTTGGTGGATCAGAGTGCGCTGTGCCGCAACTGATCCAGAATCGCCGGGTTTTCCAGGGTTGATACGTCCTGGGTAATTTCTTCGCCTTTGGCAATCACGCGCAACAGACGGCGCATGATCTTACCCGAGCGGGTCTTGGGCAGGTTGTCACCAAAGCGGATTTCATCGGGCTGGGCAATTTTGCCAATCTCGTGGGCTACCCATTCACGCAGTTCTTTGGCGATGCGCTTGGCCTCTTCGCCTTCCGGACGCGCTTGCTTGAGCACCACAAAGGCCACCACGGCTTCGCCCTTGATTTCATGCGGTTTGCCGACCACGGCGGCTTCGGCCACCAGCGGGTTGGCCACCAGGGCAGATTCGATTTCCATAGTGCCCAGGCGGTGACCGGACACGTTCAGCACGTCGTCAATCCGGCCCATGATCCAGATGTAGCCGTTTTCATCAAAGTGCGCAGAGTCGCCGGCCAGATACAGCTTGCCGTTGAACTCTTCCGGAAAATACGTCTTCTTGAAGCGCTCGGCGTCATTCCAGATGGTCCGCACCATGGATGGCCACGGGCGCTTGATCACCAGTGCGCCGCCCTTGCCCGGATCAACCGGCGCGCCAGCCTCATCGACGATATCGGCCATGATGCCTGGCAGCGGCAAGGTGCAAGAGCCCGGCTTGGTAGCCACTGCGCCGGGCAACGGGGCAATCATGTTGGCGCCGGTTTCAGTCTGCCACCAGGTATCCACAATCGGGCAGCGGCTACCGCCGACCACTTCGTAATACCAGATCCAGGCTTCGGGGTTGATTGGCTCGCCTACGGTGCCCAGGATGCGCAAGCTGGATAGATCGTGTTGCTTGGGCAGGTCTGCACCCAGTTTGATCAGCGAGCGGATCGCCGTCGGTGCGGTGTAGAACGTGGTGACCTTGTGCTTGGCGATCATGCTCCAGAAGCGTGAAGCATCCGGGTAAGTGGGCACGCCCTCAAACACCACTTGTGTGGCGCCAATGGCCAGTGGGCCGTAGCACACATAGCTGTGGCCGGTAATCCAGCCTACATCGGCGGTACACCAGTACACATCGCCTTCGCGGTAATCAAAAACCCATTTCATGCTGACGAGCGCGCCCAGCAGATAACCGCCGATGCTGTGCTGGATGCCCTTGGGCTTACCGGTCGAACCGGAGGTATACAGAATGAACAGCGGGTCTTCCGCGTTGGTCCATTCCGGCTCACATTGGGCTGGCTGGTTTTGGGTCAGCTCATGCCACCACAGATCGCGGCCCGGTTTGAAGGCCACGTTGTCATGATCAGCGCGGCGATACACGATCACGTGCTTGATCGACTCGCTGCCTTCCAGACCCAGCGCTTCATCCACCACCGCTTTCAGTGGCACCGGCTTGCCGCCGCGGACGCCTTCATTGGCGGTGATGACAAGGGTGGCGGCCGCATCCTGGATACGGTCGCGCAGCGCGCCGGCAGAGAACCCGCCGAACACCACCGAGTGGATGGCCCCGATCCGCGCACACGCCTGCATCGCCACCACGGCTTCGACGCTGTGCGGCATGTAAATGACAACGCGGTCACCCTTTTTGATGCCTTGCGCCTTGAGGGCGTTGGCAAACTGGCAAACCTGGGTATGAAGCTGGCGATAGGTCACGTGCTTTGAGGTGCCGTCATCGGCCTCAAAGATAATGGCGGTCTTGTCGCCGCGGGCATCCAGGTGGCGATCCAGACAGTTGTAAGAGATGTTCAGTTCGCCATCTTCAAACCATTTGAAGAACGGGGCATTGCTCTCGTTGAGCACTTTCTGGAATGGCTTTTTCCAGGAAATCAGGTCACGGGCCAGTTCGGCCCAGAACCCTTCGTAATCGTTATTGGCTTTTTCGCACAGGGCGTTGTAGCCCTCCATGCCGGAGACATTGGCTTTGATGCGGAAGTCTTCGGACGGGGGGAACAGCCGGTTTTCCTGGAGAACAGAATCGATAGTGCTCATGAGGGTTCCTTGATTGCACGCCAACGTAGGTAATTTTGTGTATGCCGACTGTAAACGGCGTGCGGCAAGCAATCCAATCGTGTTTTCTGATGCGCCAAATCAGTTCCGCTGATAGTGCAATGCAGCATGAACCAGGGCTCCAGACAGCTGACTGGCTGATTTATGAGAATGTCGTTCTTAACACCTATGGCATATGGCAAGTCATTGGATTTACGTGGTTATTGTTTGATCTGGTTGCTAGATTTCGCCATTTTCAAGTGAAGTGGGTGAGGGTGAAATGGCAACTAAAGCGTTGGGCGCCGAATTTCTGGGGACAGCCATTCTGGTGCTGTTCGGGTGTGGTTCCGCAGTATTTGCGGGTGAATACATTGGCTACGCCGGGATTTCGCTGGCGTTTGGTCTGGCCATCGTCACTGTGGCTTACGGCTTTGGTCACTTGTCTGGCGCGCATGTGAATCCGGCGGTGACGCTGGGCGCATGGGTCGCTGGGCGCATGCCGCCGGGCCTGGCTGTGGGCTACATTGTGGCGCAGTGTCTGGGGGCCATGGCCGGGGCAGGGGTGATCTATCTGGTGGCGTCTGGCATGGGGGCGCACGCAGGCCAGTTTGGTCAGAACCTGTATGCGCCGGGTGCGTTGCAGGCGGCACTGGTCTTTGAGTTTGTCGCTACCTTTATTTTTGTGCTGATGATTCTGGGTACCACTTCGCGCACAGAGAATGGTCTTGTCGCCGGTCTGGCTATTGGTCTGACCCTGACCGCAATTCACCTGGTCGGTATTCCGCTGACCGGTACATCGGTCAATCCGGCCCGCAGCTTTGGCCCGGCGCTGTTTGCTGGTGGCCAGGCGCTCAACCAGCTGTGGCTGTTTATTGTTGCACCTGCTGTGGCGGGTGTCGTTGCCGGCTTTGTCCACCGCAAGGTGCTCAGCCAGCACTAAGGCTGAATGGTTTGATGCAATTGAAAATGCCCCGCAGTGCGGGGCATTTTCGTTTCTTCTTCTTGTTTGCAGTGTCGTACCTTCTTTTGAGGCCTCGCTGTGTCCATCCATCCTGTTATTGCTTAATGCTTTGCTGCACCTTCTGCACCCACGCCCGTCATGGAGCGCACGAACTGGGCCGGGAAGGCGGCGTGTTCACGCTGGGCTGCGGTGCTGGTATCCAGCTTCGACACCAGGTAGATCACGAAGAACGCCAGCGGCATGGAGAAGATTGACGGGTTGTCGTACGGGAAGATCGGTGCGGCATTGCCCAGAATCTTCACCCACACGGTCGGGCCGGTCACAATCATGGCCACTGCGCTGATCAGGCCAACCGAGCCGCCGGTGACCGCGCCACGGGTAGACAGGCCACGCCAGAACATGGACATGAACAGCACCGGGAAGTTGGCCGAAGCGGCAACCGAGAACGCCAGGCCCACCATGAAGGCCACGTTGGTCTTCTGGAAGGCAATCCCCAGCAGGATGGCGATCACCCCCAGGGTCAGCGTGGCGTATTTGGAGACGCGGATTTCTTTGGCTTCGTCGGTATGACCGCGGGCAAACACGTTGGCGTACAGATCGTGCGACACCGCCGATGCACCCGACAAGGTCAGACCGGACACCACCGCCAGAATGGTGGCGAAGGCCACGGCAGAGATAAAGCCCTGGAACCAGTCGCCGCCGACGGCGTTAGCCAGGTGAATGGCCGGCATGTTGGCGCCACCAATCAGCTGCGTCACGGCCTTGCCTTTTTCCATCACGGTGGTGGTGTACTCCGGCTTGCCCATCACCAGCATGATCGCGCCAAAGCCGATAATGAAGGTCAGGATGTAGAAGTACCCAATGAAGCCGGTGGCAAAGAAGACGGATTTGCGCGCTTCCTTGGCGTCTTTCACCGTGAAGAAACGCATCAGGATGTGTGGCAGACCTGCCGTACCAAACATCAGGCCCACGCCCAGCGAGATGGTTTCAATCGGGGTGGTGCCACCCGGTGCCATGATGGCCGCGCCTTTGGGGTGAACCTTGATCGCCGCAGCAAACAGGTTATCCAGGCTAAAGCCGGTGGCCGAGAGCACCATGAACGCCATGAAGGTTGCGCCCAGCAGCAGCATGACTGCCTTGATGATCTGCACCCAGGTGGTGGCCAGCATGCCGCCAAAGGTGACATACAACACCATCAGCACACCTACAATCACCACGGCGTAAGAGTACGGCAGACCGAACAGCAACTGGATCAGCGCACCGGCACCCACCATCTGGGCAATCAGGTACAGCGTGACTACGACCAGCGTGCCCACGGCGGCAAAGGTGCGGATCGGGGTTTGCTGCAGCCGGTAAGAGGCCACATCGGCAAAGGTGTACTTACCCAGGTTGCGCAGGCGTTCGGCCACCAGGAAAGTGATCAGCGGCCAGCCCACCAGAAAGCCCAGCGAGTAAATCAGCCCGTCATAACCCTTGGTAAACACCATGGCGGAAATACCCAGGAACGACGCGGCAGACATGTAGTCGCCCGCAATCGCCAACCCGTTTTGCAGACCGGTAATGCCACCGCCAGCGGCATAGAAGTCTTTGGCTGAACGGGTGCGTCGCGCGGCCCAGTAAGTAATGCCCAGGGTAAACGCAACAAAAATAACAAACATGATAATGGCGTGCCAATTGGTAGCACGCTGGGTGACCGGGCCTTCGATGGCGCCGGCAGCCAGTGTTTGTACGCTGGCGGCGAGGGTCAGTGCAGCCAGCCCCACGCGGTTGACGATACCTGTGTTCATCGGCGTGCATCCTCGACAAGTTGTTGGTTGAGCTGATCAAACTCGGTGTTGGCGCGGCGTACGTAAATGCCGGTCAACACAAAGGCCAGTACGATCAGCGCAAGGCCAACCGGAATGCCCAGCGTCGTCACCCCGCCTGCGGATACGGGGGCGCCCAGTACGGCAGGTTCAAAAGCAATCATCAGGATCAGCCCGAAATAGGCGACCAGAATGACCAGCGTCAACAACCAGCTCAAACTGCTTTTCTTTTGTACCAGCTCGTGGAACTTGGGATTGTCCTGGATTCTTTGAATCACCTGGTCATCCATGCTGCTCTCCTCTCATCAGTGCGGAACTCCCTGCGTTGGTGCATGAGTACGTTCTCCCGACGTATTTCACCCATGCGCGCAAGGTCCATGGCTAATGTATGAGCAGCGCCAGGCATAAGCTAATTGCAAATTTTGATGTTCAAAATCAGGAATGCTTATGTTGCGTTGCACGAATCTTACTCAAAGTGGCGCGTTTGCTTGATTGCAACTACATAACGCACAGCTTTGCGGCATGTCGGAGCGATCTGCGCAATAATCGGGCGTATGGAAATCTATCAACTGCGTACATTTGTTGCGGTTGCACAGCAGGGCCATCTGACGCAAGCGGCCGAGTTGTTGCATCTTTCCCAACCGGCGGTGACGGCCCAGATCAAGGCGCTGGAAGAAGAACTGGGTATGTCGTTGTTTGAGCGCTACCCTGGCGGCGTACAACTGACGGAAGCGGGCAAGGCCTTCTTGCCCGACGCAGAGCACATCCTGTCGGTTTCACGGGACATGTTGTACCGCGCCAAATCCATGTCGGCTGAACCCCGCGGCAAAATCCGCATTGGTACGGTGGGCGTGCCGGCGCGTTTGCGTATTGGCCCGTGGCTGGCCTTGTTACGTCAGCGCTGCCCGTTGATTACCGTGCAGACCACGCACGGTATTTCTGGCGTGATTCTCAATGACGTACGCAAGAAGATTCTGGATGGGGGCTTTTATTTTGGCCGCAACCCGTTCCAGAACGTGAACACGGTGCCGTTGGCGGAGTTGGGGTTTTGTGTCGCCATGCCCGCCGCGCTGGGGCATGAACACCATGAATCTGACTGGAAAACCCTGGGCAAGCTGCCCTGGTTGGGTCTATCGCAATTCATGAGTCTGTGCGGCATTACCCAGGAGTTATGGCGCACGCATAATATCGCGCCCAAGCGGGTGGGGGAGTTTGACGACGAAGGCACGCTGGTGGAACTGGTGAAGGCGGGGCTGGGGATTTCGTTACTGGCAGAGCGCACTGCCCGGCGTTTTGCGGCAGATGGCTCGATTGTGCTGTGGCGCGGTGGCGAGATTGCCATTTCTGCACCATTGCAGTTTTTGTATTCGGCCGAGCGGCAAAATGACCCGATGATTGCCATGTTGCTCGATACCCTGCGCGAGGTCTGGATGCCTGAATGAGGTATTCGACGGCACAGCCAATAAAAAACCCGCTCAATGAGCGGGTTTTTTATTTCCGGCACGGGACCAGGGAATCCGTTTGCCGTTGGAAAAGCCAACGACGAAGCTGAATTACTTCAGCTTGATTTCCTTGTAAATCACGTGCTTGCGAACAACCGGATCGTACTTCTTGATCTCGAGTTTTTCGGGAGTGGTGCGCTTGTTCTTGGTGGTCGTGTAGAAATGACCGGTACCGGCGCTGGATTCGAGCTTGATTTTTTCACGCATGATCGTTTACCTGGTTACAGTTCGCCGCGGGCGCGCAGGTCAGCCAGGACGGCATCAATGCCGTTCTTGTCGATGGTGCGCAGGGCAGCATTGGATACGCGCAGGCGCACCCAACGGTTTTCGCTTTCAACCCAGAAACGGCGAGATTGCAGATTCGGGAGGAAACGACGCTTGGTTTTGTTGTTGGCGTGGGAAACATTGTTCCCGGTCATCGGACGCTTGCCGGTGACTTTGCAGACACGTGCCATGGTTAGGATTCCCTGACTTCTGGAAAAAACACGATTTATATCACGACTTGGCGATCAAGTTCAAGCCAAATCAGCGGGCGACATATTCTACACGCGACAGAGCCGTGCTGTGTAAACAAGCAGTTAAGTCTTGTCGGTACCAGAAACAATGCACTGCTGCACCGGCGCAGAGCGCCCGGCGTCGTGATGTCGGACGCGTATGCTAAAGCGCGCTGGCGTATTTGGGAATAGTTGTGATGGGATGTGTGGCTTGCCGGTTAAATTTTTGTGACGAAACTGGCCATGCGGATGGCGCAACCCTTGTTCTCTTTTGTCTGGAGTGGATAGATGCATCCTGCCAAAGTAAAGCGTGAGCACGTGCAGCGCTTGACCGACCTGCCCAATATTGGCCCGGCCATGGCGGCGGATTTACAGATGTTGGGGATTTCCCGGCCTGAGCAACTCACTGGTCGCGATCCTTATGCCTTGTATGACGAACTGTGTGCAGTTACCGCGACCCGGCATGATCCTTGTGTGATTGATGTGTTTATTTCTGTGGTGCGGTTTATGGACGGGGGTGAGGCGCGGGCGTGGTGGGCGTTTACGGCAGAGCGGAAGGGGTTTTTGGGGGAGGGGTGAGGCGGAACCCAAACCTTTGTTAGTGCCTGACGGCACGGTGTTTACATGTCGGGGGTTGCCCGACAGCAAGGCACTTTCTTTTGGGTCGCCAAAAGAAAGTACCCAAAGAAAAGGCGACCCCTGCGACAGCGCCCCTTCGGGGTTCCCTGCGCTTCTCGCGTGGCCCGGCAGGCTCGGGAACTCGCTACGCTCAGACACCCCTCGCCGAATTCCCGGGCCCCGCTGCGATGCTCGGCGCTGCCGGAGGGGAGGTAGATCAAAAGCAACGGCAACATCAAAAGCCAAAGCCAAAGCCAAAGCCAAAGGCAAAGCCAAAGGCAAAGCCAAAGCCAAAGGCAAAGGCAAAGCAACCCCAACCCCAACCCCAACCCCAACCCCGCAAATCATTTGTTGGCAAGAATGGTTCACCTTGCCCACCACCTCGTCATTCCCGCGAAGGCGGGAATCTAGCTGCAATATCTACAAGCATGAGAACGCTGCTCCGGTCTACTCCATCGTCATTCCGGCCCTCGGCGGCCCCCTTGGGCCGGAATCCAGCCCGCAGCCCAACGGGCTGCTTGCGGTGGATTGTCGCTTTGCGCCGAATCCACCCTACGGATTTGGTATAGCGACGATTTGCGGCACGGTTGCCGGGATTGCCGCTCTTTTTTTGGGAGGGCTGTCGGAGGGAGGCTTCATTGCACCTGCCAGCAAGGGCCACCTGCGGTGACCGTGCTGGATTCCGGCTCAGGGCCGGAATGACGAGGTGGTGGAGTGCGTGTTGACTCCGCAGTTGCAGTTGCAGTTGCAGTTGCAGTTGCAGTTGCGGTTGCGGTTGCCGTTGGTGTTGGTGTTGGGGTTGCTTTTGACTTTCCTTCCCCCATCAAAGCCCAGCGCCGATGGAGTGGAGGGAGACCTCAGGCTCCCAACCGACTGAGGGAAGCCCGGAGGGCCGCAAGGCTGGGGTCGCCTTTCTTTGCCTACTTTCTTTGGCGAAGCAAAGAAAGTAGGGTGCTCCGGCCACCGCCGGTATCAAATGCTTTTCACACCCGCGCCGCCAGGCGCTAACACCTCACACAACCACCCCCAAAAACAAAAAAAGCGCCAAGCCCCCCCAGCGCTTTTTCCTCATAGCTGCCCAGCAGCAAAAACCTACTCCCCGGCCGCCGGCGCCAGCACCGTCCGGTTGCCATTGCTCTCCATCGCACTCACCAGTCCGGCCCCTTCCATCTGTTCAATCAGCCGGGCCGCGCGGTTGTAGCCAATGCGCAGTTGCCGCTGGACGGAGGAGATCGAGGCCCGGCGGCTCTTGAGCACAAAGGACACCGCTTCGTCGTACAGCGGGTCGCTGTCCTCGCCCCCCGCTTCCGCCCACGGCGCGCCGCTGCTGCCGGCGGCGGCTTCGGCGTCCAGGCCGCCGTTGAGGATGCCTTCCACGTAATCGGGCTCGCCGGTGGTCTTGAGGTATTCCACCACGCGGTGGACTTCGTCATCGGCCACAAACGCGCCGTGCACGCGCTGCGGGTAGCCGGTGCCGGGCGG
>NZ_JACHHN010000002.1 GCF_014202765.1 Silvimonas terrae | reverse complement strand
AGTGCGTCGATGCCGTACGGGTTGGCGCCTTCAGCGGCGGAGGCCACAGCGGACACAGCCATCAGGCCGGCCACAGCAGCGAAAGATTTGATGAACGTAGAGAATTGCTTAGTCATGATCGTGACCCTTGTGCTAACGGTGATTCCGGTCAGGAATCGGACAAATTGAAGGCGATGTGCTGCTTGAGTTGCAGGTCCGGATTGCAGGTGTAGGCCTGTAGCGCGTTGAGTACCGCTGCGCGGAAATACCGCTGGTAAGAGGCCGGGATGCCCTTGATGGTGAGTTCGGGCGTGCCGCTCAATTTGCCATCCGGGCCGGTGGTGAAAGTGATATCCACCGCGCCACCAATGCCGTCATCCATGGCCTTGTCCGGATACACCGGGGGCTGGATATGCGCGCAATTGCCCTTGGCTGAAACCGGACCACTGGGTGCAGGGGCGGGTGGAGCGGGTGCCGGGGCGGGTGCTTGCGGGGCCGGGTCAGCGGTGGTCGCCACAATGGCCGCAGGGGCTGGTGCGGGCTGCGGGTGTTCCACCGGCGGTACATATGCCTTGGCTTGCGGCGGTGGCGGGGCCTTTCTGGTGATGATTTTTTCCACTTTGGGTGGCGGTGTTGGCGGCGGAGGTGGTGGCGGCTCGCTGATGATGGAGACCTCCACCTTTTGCTGGATTTTCTTGACCGCATCCTGCGCCAGGCCGGAAATCAGCGCGTAGATCAGCACGGCGTGAAACACCACCACACTCACCAGACCGGTGGCCCGCCGTCCGCCGGCCCGGCCCGGGCCATATCCATACACGGTGTTCGTCATTGTTCGGTTCAACCTGTCGATTCAAGCAAAGAGCGGCCATGTGCATGGCCGCTCTGTCCATCTTGGCGAATCAGAACTTCACGCCCAGTTGTGCGCCGTAAAAACGCGGCTGGGAGTTGATGTACTCATACGCGCCATAGGTCGGCACCACGGCCAGGGTGTGATACTGCTTGTCCGTCACATTGCGCACGAAGCCGGTGACCACCACCTTGTCATCCTTGCCATGCCAAGAGGCTTCCACGTCGCCCGTGGTGAAACCGCCCTGGGCCATCGCATCGTTCTGGTAGATGGCGTTGAAGTATTCCTTGGCCTTGTAGTTCCACAGCGTGCCCAGATCGACATAACCCACGCTGACCGGAATCCGGTAGCTGGCGCCCACGGCCACCGTCAGATGCGGTGAGCGCGGGAACTCGTTACCCGAAAGGTTGGCGGCCACGCCGTTTACGTAGGTGGGGAAATCCGAGTACTCGGTATGCAACAGGCCAATATTGCCGGACAGCGTCAAACCCTTGAGCGGAATGGCCTTGAGTTCCAGTTCCGCACCGTTGACCTTACCGCGTGCGGCGTTGGACAAGGTTTGTACGGTCTGGCCGCTGGAGGTCGGCGCAATGGCGAACACCTGCATGTCCTTGTAGTCGTAATGGAACACGGAGAGGTTGGCGATCAGGCGCTTGTCCAGCCATTCAGACTTGATGCCCAGCTCGTAGTCGGTCAGGTATTCCGGGGTGACCGTGTTGACTGCTGCCTGGGTTGTGGCACCGCCGTTGTAACCACCGGAACGGAAGCCCCGGGCAAAGCGGAAATACGTCTCGACGTTATCGGTCAGCGAGTAGGACGGCGTCAGATCCCACGTCGGCGCGCTCCAGGTGTGCGACTCGTTCTGCGTCGCCTTGACCACGGTATTGCCCGTCAGCAGGCTGGGTTGATACCAGTTGTCCAGACTCTGGAAACCGACCGTGCCGGTGCCGTTGATACCCAGCAGGTCGATGGATTTTTTCTCGGTGGTCCAGCGCAGGCCGCCCGAGAGGCGCAGGTTGTCGGTAAAACGGTAAGTGGCATTGCCAAAAATGGCAAAGCTCCTGGTTTCCTGATTGATGCTGGTTTGCTGGAATGCCGTCGCGGCCGGGCCGCCGGGCAAGGTGCCGGAGGTGGCGATGGAATTGAGGTCTTCCTTGAACAGGTGTACGCCGGTAATCCAGTTGAACCGGTCTTCTGCCGGCGAGGCCAGACGCACTTCTTCCGAGATCTGCCGGGTATCCAGTTTGGAATAACCGCGCGAGATTTCCAGCGGTGAGCCATCCCCGTCACTGATAAAGGTGCGGTGGGCGTTTTCCAGCGCGGTGATGGTGGTCAGTGTCTGGCGGCCGATCTCCCAATGGCCGGTCAGGTCGATCCCGTTGCTTTCGATATGGTCATTCTGCGCCACGTTTTCCGACACGCTGTACGGATCGGTCGAGGGTAGATAGCCATACTGGTTTTTGCCGCCCGGATTCACCCCCACCAGTTGCCAGAAGCTGCCGCCGCCGGAGTAATCCCGATAGTGGGTGTTCAACAACCAGTCTGACGTATCGCCCGCGTTCAGCAGCAACTGGCCGCGTACCGCCGTATCACGCAAGCCGCCCAGCTTCTGGCCGTTATACGTATTGTTGATATAGCCATCGCTTTGCTCGTTGAAGAACGAGACGCGACCGGCCAGCACATCATTGGACAACGCGCCGCCGACTGCGCCTTCTACCTTGCGATCACCAAAACTGCCGTAGCTGAACTGGGCGTAACCATTGGTGTCGTCAAACGTGGGCTTGCGCGAGATGTAGTTAATGGCGCCGCCCGTGGTGTTCTTGCCCCACAGCGTGCCTTGCGGGCCGCGCAGCACTTCAATGCGTTGCAGGTCAAATAGCGGGAAGCCTTGGGCAAAAACGTTGTTCCAGTACACATCGTCCACATACACGGCGATGGGTGACAACGACAGGTTGGACGGATCATTGTTACCAATACCGCGCAAGAACCAGCGCGGGCGCTCGCGGCCTTCGGTGGAGTCGGCGTTGAAGTTGGGCACGTATTTCACGATATCGTTGGCGATCTGGATGGACTCGCTATCCAGATCCTTGCCACCAATAGCGGTGACCGCGATCGGCACTTTCTGGATCTGCTGACTCCGGCGTTGGGCGGTGACGTTGATGGTCTCGATCTGTTGCGAGGTATCGGCGCTGGCGACATCACTGGCGTCTTGTGTGGCCGGAGCGGCAAACGCCGGGCCAAACAGACTGATCCCCAAAATGGCGGTACTGATGGCGGTGAGCCGCCATTGTGTTTTCTGGTGCATTGGTAATCCCCGTGGAGCCGGCTTGTTATTTGCCGGTTTGTTGTATGTGGCTGTGTCAGCCGGTACGGGGTACATAGCAATGGCCGTGCCATGTATTGAGTGTTTTTTAATGCATTGTTTTTAAATGGGTATTTTGTTTTTCAGGGTGACGGATTGGCGAGTCGGGCAGGCTGGGTGTTGATATCTGAGTAACGCTGTTGCTTTCTCACCATTGAAACAAAAGTACGTTGCTGTTTCTGTGGAAAAAACAAAACCGGCCACGCGGGCCGGTTTTGTAATATGCGCCAGGGTGGATTGCTTCGCGAATCCACCCTACAACCCTCAAACGGCGTACACCGCCGGATCGGCCCGTAGCCCGGATGAAGCGTAGCGAGAATCCGGGGTGACCACGCACCCACGCAGAGTAGGGTTCTAATCAGCCCCGTAGCCCGGATGGAGCCAAAGGCGGGAATCCGGGGTGACCACGCATCCACGCAGAGTCTGGTTCTGGGCAGCATCCCCGCCCCGGATTGCCGCTTTGCTTCATCCGGGCTACACAACTGCGCGGGCTAGTGCGTTCAGGCGGAATAAACCGCCGGGTCGGCCTTGTCGATCAGGCCACTCATTTTCCATTGCTGTTCCAGCACGCCAGAGCCATAGGGCTTGGTGCCGCCCAGGAGTTCTGCCAGCGCCTGGAAACGCGCGCCTTCTTCCAGCACCAGAATTTGCGCCGAGGTTTTCAGCAGGCCTTTTTTGCCCCAGAAGGTAGAGCCGCCGTTGGCCTCCAGAATGGCTTCGGTGTACGGGTCTTCTGCAATTTTTTCCAGAATGAAGGCAGACTCGGCCTGGCGGCGGTTGATATAGATCGGCACTTCACGCGTCAGCGTCCAGCGTTGCGCCGGTACATACAGCAGCGGCAGCGTACGGTGCGCGCCGGCCCAGGCGCCCAGGTAGGGCGTGTGGGCATGGATCACCGTGGTGATGTCCGGATGTGTCTTGAGAATGGCGGCGTAACGCGCGCCACCACCGGCTGCGCCGCCTTCGCTGTAAACCACCGTGCCATCAAACTCCACGATGGCAACGCTGATGCCATCGCCTTCGGCAAACGGGCCGCCGTAACCGACAGAGACCAGCCGGTTCTGGCCGGGCACGCGCTCTGCCGCACCAAAGGTGCCGGTGGCAGACAGCGTGCCGGTTTCGGTGAGTACTTTGACCGCCTTGATGGCGGCCTTGCGGACCCCGGCGACGAATTCGGCCAGATCGGCATCGAGCGAGCGTTCCAGCGTGGAGGTGACAGGTTGTACGGACATGGAGCGGATTCCTTGTAGGAAAAAATACGGGGTTGTGCGGCAACTAAAACAAACGGGAGAGGGGCGGCTTACCAGCTCATGCGTTTCAGCCAGTCGGCGCCGCCCCATTGCAGGTGCGGTTCACGCAGGGGTTCGGCGGGAACCCCGTCGCTGAATTCGGCCAGCAGGACGTCGCGCAGCGCGACAAAATTCGCCGCATTGCGATTGCGTGGGTGGGGCAGATCAACCGGGACTTCCTTGCGGATCCGGCCGGGGCGGGCATCCAGCACAATGACCCGGTCCGCCAGGTACAGCGCCTCTTCAATATCGTGGGTCACCATGACCATGGTGATGGCTTCTTCCTGCCAGAGCCGGCGCAGTTCTTGCTGCAACTTCAGCCGCGTCAGGGCATCCAGCGCGCCCAGCGGTTCATCCAGCAGCAACACTTGCGGGCGGGCGGCCAGCGCCCGGGCAATGGCGGCACGCTGGGCCATGCCGCCAGACAACTGATGGGGCCAGGCGTCAATGAATGGGGTCAGCCCCACTTGTTCCACGCTGGCGGCAATGCGCTGCTGGCGGCTGGTCGTATCAAGCCCGGCGTTGAGCAAAGCCAGATCAATGTTCTGGCGCACGGTCAGCCAGGGCAGCAGGCGGTGATCCTGGAACACCAGGCCACGCTGGGTGCTGGTGCCCTTGAGCGGTTCGCCGTCATGCAAGAGCACCCCTTCAAACTGCGTATCCAGCCCGGCCAAAAGGCGCAGCAAGGTGGATTTGCCGCAACCGCTGGCCCCGACAATGGCGACGAATTCGCCCGGCCGGATCGCCAGATTGATGTCCTCTAACACCGGTAGTGCTGCAGCGCCTTCACCGAACACTTTGTGGATGCCAATGACCGATAAGGCGCCACGCAAGTGGGTTGAGGTTTTGATCGAGACAGGGGCGTTCATGCGGTTTCCTTGTTGACCATTACGGCGGGATTGCGGGTAAATCGCAGCCACAGGGTTTGCCAGCCCGGCCAGGTGGCTATCCAGGGCAGTGTCCATAACAGAAAGACGGTTTGCAGACCCAGCCGGCTGCCCAGCCAGCCCGAACCCATGGCCCCGGCGGCGCTACCCAGCATCTGGAACAGGGTCAGGTGGGCGGAGGCACTGCTTTTGTCGACGGGCGCTTGCGCCATGCGGGCAAAATTAATGAGGTTGTTGATGCCCAGGCCAAAGCCAAACCCCAGCGCGGCCAGTACAAAGGCCACATCGGCGCGGAACAGCCCGGCCAGCAGCAAACTGGCCAGAATCAGCGCATGCCCGGATCGATACCAGCGCTCGCTATGCGGGCCCAGCAGCCAGCGGCCACCGCTGAACAGCACCACCACATAGCTAATGCCTTGCAAGGCCACCAGCCACACCGCGGTATGCGCCGGCCAGTGCAAAAAGCGCACGGCCAGCAAGATGGCAAAGACGCCCCAGGCGGAACTGGTCATGCTGCCCAGCACTTCAAACAGGTACACGCGGCGGACGTCCGCAATGCGCAGTACGTCACGCAAGCGGGTTGGCGCACGGTCTTTGCGGGCCCCCGTTTCTGCCGGCAACACCACCCAACCCAGCACGGCCAGCAAAGTGAATAGCGCGGCAGAGATGCCAAAGGCAATGGTCAGGCCCAGATTGGCGGTGAAATAGCTGGCAATCAGCGGCCCGGCAAACTGGATACCCAGCGTGAGCGAGCCTTTGTACCAACCGGCGCGGGCGTGGCCGATGCGGGGCAACTGCAGCAAGAACACCGTGCTCATCGCCACAATGCGAAACGAGATGCACAAGCCGGCGGCAAACATGGCCAGCGCCACCCATTGCCACTGCCCCAGACGGGGCAGGGCAATGAACACGCCCGCCAGTAACAGGCTGACCAGCGCGTACCAGACGCGCGGGTCGCCCCGCCCCAGAATGCGCCCGGCCGGCAGCGTGCCCACGGCCAGTGCCAGGGTTTCTGCCCCGCTGATCACCCCCAACTGCCAGGTGGTTACGCCCAGTTGCAAACCCAGCAACGTGCCGAGGATTTTGTTCATGCCGATGGTGATGCCGGAAATCAGGCTGAGCCCGGCAAAAGCCAGCACAAAGCGGCGCACCTCCAGGGGCGTGGCGGAATCGCTCATGCCGGCACGGCCTCCTGGGCATGATCCAGTTGCTGGGCGGCGGCCAGCGGGCGCGGATCAATCCAGTCCCGTACATCAAAGCGTTGCGGGATGAATTGCCAGCGGGCGAGGAAGTCCGTGAAATCCTGCAAGGCCGCGACGGAGGTCTCGGACAAGTCGGTGCGCAATTTCAGATGGGCATCTTCGCCGTAGGCGGTGATCACCAGCGCCTCGCTGGTATTGGCTTCCCGCGCCAGATAACGGCGGGTTTCGTCTGGATGCGCCCAAGCCCAGTGTTCGGCGCGCAGCACCTGATCAACAATCCGTACCGCCGCATCAAAGTGATGGGTCAGCAAGTGCTGGTCTACCGTCAAGGTGCGCGGCGTGCCGTTGTTGCTGCGAATCAGCGGGTCTGGATGGCTACCGGTATCAATGACCACATGCAAGCCGAAATCCCGCGCCACCTGGGCGCCATGCGCACCCTTGAGGAAGATGGCATCCACTTCGCCGCGCAACAGCCCCACCAGTTCATGGTTGTGATGTGTGCGGTTGTTCCAGACTGTGCCGCCTGCGCCGGTTTTGGCGGGCGCGTCGCTGTAACCGGCGGCGATTTCAAAGTCCACCAGTTCCACATCGGCCACGCTCAGGCCTTCCAGTTTGAGGGCGTTTTCCAGTCCGCGCAGTGCCTGGGCGCGGGTGAAGTCGATCTGCACATCACGCCAGCGCGGCAGGCCAAACTTGCGGCCTTTCAGGTCCGCCGGGGTGCGAATGCCGGTGTCTTGGCGGGTCAGGATCAGCTGCACTTCATCGGCCCAGGACAGGCCGATCACGCGGGTGTCACGGCCAGAACCCCGTGCCCAGATGGCCGGGATATTGCCGCCATGCCGGACGGAGTTCTGCAAGGTGTGATCAAAGTGCGATTCCCGCACGGCGCGGTCATTGGATTCCCGCAGCGAGCGCACTTCGGTGCATTGCGCGGCAAAGGCCTGATCCAGCCAGCCTTGTTGCAGGGCGATGCCCAGGCCGGTCGGCACGGGGCAACGGGTATACCAAAGGGTAGGGAGCGATGTTTGGTTCATGCTGGGATTCTCCGGTCAGGCGATCAGGGCGGGTTCACGGGTGGGGGCGGGCTGGCGGGCGGCGGCGTGCACCAGCGGCAAGATTTCCTGCCCCACGCGCAATGCTTCTTCCAGATGCGGGTTGCCCGCCAGGATAAAGGTGCTGATACCGGCCTCACGGTATTCGTTGAGGCGCTCGGCCACGTTCTGGTAATTGCCGACGATGCCGATCGACGGCCCCGGCCGGGCCTTGCCAAAGCCAGACCACAGATTCGGGCCGACGATCAGGTCTTCAAAGCGCTCGGCATCCTGGTAATAGGCTTGCTGGCGCGCCGCACCCACGGAGTCCGACCCTTTGCCGATCCACTGCAAACGGGCGCGGGTGTTGTCATCAATCAGGCCGTACTGGCGGCGGGCTTCGGCCCAGGCTTCTTCTTCGGTGCTGCGCGCCAGCACATCGACCCGTACCCCAAAGCGCACGGAGCGGCCTTGTTTGTCGGCCAGTTCCCGCACGCGCTCGATATGCGGTGCCAGCTTGTCTACGGGTTCGGCCCAGTTCAGATAGACGTCGGCATGGCGGGCGGCGACGCCCAGGGCGGCATCAGAGAAGCCAGAGAAATAAATCCCCGGAATGCGCTCGTGGCGCAGTGCAGGCGGCAGGCTGCCGTTTTCCAGCTGGTACACCTCGCCCTGATACGAGAACTGCGGGTTGGCCCACAGACCGCGGATGATGTCGAGGAACTCGCCGGTGCGCTTGTAACGCAGGTCGTGTTCGGCAAAGTCACCGTTGGCGCGCTGTTGAGCCGGGTTGCCGCCGGTGATGATGTTCCACTCCACCCGGTTGCCGGAGAGGTGCTGCAAGGCTGCGGCCATTTGCGCGGCGTAAGCGGGCAGAATCCAGGTGGCCTGGAAGGCAATCAGAAACTTGAGGCGGCGGGTTTCCCGCGCCAGCGCGGCGGCGGCGACCCAGGGCTCCGGCCCGGTTGGCAGCAATGCGCCTTCAAACCCGGCCAGTTCCGCCGCTTTGGCCACCTGGGCGATGTAATCGATGTAATTAAAGCCATCGGGCGAGCCATCCGGCAGGCGGCCGGGGGCGATATGACCAGGCGCGTGCTGGGCCGCGCCACGGTTGTTTTTGTCAGATGCCAGATTGGCGCCATCACTACCCAGCGGTAAACGCCAGAAAAATTCCAGACTCATTGCATGCTCCCTCACCGCAACGGATGTGCGGTCTGGTGTCTCTTTCAGCAAGAGCCGTGCCTGGTAAGTAACTTGATGATTTTCAATGGATAAATGAAAAAATTGCGGATGGGCTGGTTTGCGCTTTGACAGGACTGCTGGGTATTCAGTGAGGCGGAAGTTGAGATTTCAACATTGCTGCTGGTTTTTCAGTTGCAGCGGCTGGTCGATTGCAAACCACTGGTGCGCAGCGATGTAGCCCGGATGAAGCGAAGCGAGAATCCGGGGTGGCGATCTCGGCAAGCAAAGTTTTACGGTGCGGACGACGGGAGGTCGGGATCGTGGGGCGGCAATCTTGCGAATGATGCAACCCCGGACTCCCGCCTGCGGCTTCATCCGGGCTACGAACTGGTTTGCGCTTTGAAAGGACTGCGGGTTTTTCAGTTTCAGCGGCTGGTCGATTGCAAATCACTGGTGCGCAGCGAAGTAGCCCGGATGAAGCGCAGCGAGAATCCGGGGTGGCGATCTCGGCAAGCAAAGTTTTACGGCGCGGACGACGGGAAGTCGGGATGGTGGAGCGGCGATCTTGCGAATGACGCAACCCCGGATTCCCGCCTTCGGCTTCATCCGGGCTACGAACTGGTTTGCGCTTTGAAAGGACTGCGGGTTTTTCAGTTTCGGCGGCTGGTCGATTGCAAATCACTGGTGCGCAGCGATGTAGCCCGGATGAAGCGAAGCGAGAATCCGGGGTGGCGATCTCGGCAAGCACCGTTTTACGGTGCGGACGACGGGAAGTGGGGGTGGTGGCGCGGTGACCTTGCGAATGACGCAACCCCGGATTCCCGCCTTTGGCTTCATCCGGGCTACGCTCCATCCGGGTCACGGATTGTGAACTACTGATGCCAGCGCAGTGAACGCCGGGCCAGCGCGGCGAGGCCCAGGTTCATCAAGGCACCCATAATGGAAATGGTGATTACGCAAATCAGCACGATCTCCATGCGCTGATTGGTTTCTGCCGTCAGCATCATTGAACCAATACCCGGCCCGGCGGAAAACAGCATTTCCGCACCCACGGCGCTGATCCAGGCAAAGGTCAGCGCATGCATCAGCCCGGTAAAAACCTGCGGCAAGGCCCCTGGCAGGCGCACCCGCCAGAATTGCTGCCACAGGTTCAACTGGTAGAGCCCAGCCAGCTCCAGGTGGCGCTGTTCCGTTTGATGCAGTCCTTCAAAGGTGTTGAGCGTAACGGGGTAAAGCTCAGCCAGGCTGATGACCAGCAGGCGTGCTGGCTCGCTATTGCCAAACCACAGCCCGATCAACGGCGCCCATGCCAGTAGCGGCACCTGGCGCAGGGCATGAAACAGCGTGCCGGCCAGTTTGTCAGCCAGCGGGGACAGCGCCAGAATGCCGCCTAGTGCCAGGCCCGCCACGCTGCCTATCAACAGGCCGGCGCTGGTACGGGCAAGGCTGGCCCCCAGGTTGATGAACAAGCCGCCATCCGTCACCGATTGCAGCAAGCCTTGCCAGATTTGTTCCAGCGGCACAAAAGCGTAGGCATACACCGTGCTGTGATGCGCGGCCCACTGCCATAGGGTTAACAGCACGGCGGGAATGACCAGGCCGCGCAGGCGATCTGGCCAGGGGGTGGATGCACTCATGCGTTAGCTCCTTGTCGCCGCAATAACGCCCGCTGGATGACCCGCAGGCCGCGATCCAGCGCAAAACCAATGACGCCGGTGAGCACAATGCCCACCATGACCACGTCCATCTGGAACATCTGCCGAGCCATTTCCATCATCTGCCCAAGACCGCTTTCCGAGGCAATCAACTCCGTAGCCACCAGCACCATCCACGCCCGGTTCAGGCCAATGCGCATGCCGGTCAGCACCGGGGCCAGCGACGCGGGCAGGGTGATGTAACGCAGGCGCTGCCAGTGACTCAGGCGATACAACTCGCCCACCTCGGACCAGCGCCCGGAGACGGCGCGGATGCTCTCGCCGGTGGCCAGCGCCACGGAAAAAAACACCGCTTTGCCCACGACGACGATCTTGAAGGTCTCGCCCACGCCAAACAGCAGAATCAGCGCGGGCACAAGGGCAATGCCCGGTACCTGGCGCAACAGGTTGAAGGTGGGGCCAAACCACACCACAAAGCGTGGTTTGGTCCCCAGCAAAGCGCCAAACACCAGACCGCCCACCGTGCCCGCCACAAAACCAGTAAACAGCCGGTACAGACTGGCGCTCAGGTTTTGCCACAGTTCACCGCTGCTGATTAGTGCCAGTGCGGTTCGCCAGACTTGTACCGGCGGCACCAGCAACTGCGGCGACACCGCGCCGCTATTGCACGCGGTTTGCCATGCCGCCAGCAACAGCGCGGGGGCGACCAGCAAAAAACCGGGGTGGTTGATCAGGCGCCGCCAGGGCAGCGCCCGAACCGGCAAGGGCAGACTCAAGCTCATGGTTATTGGCCCCGGCGCGGTGACCAGAACCCGGCCAGTGCCGGGTCTTTGAGTGCTGCATCGACAAAGCGCGTGTCAAACAAGCTGCGGTAATCCAGATCGGCATGGATGACGCCGGCATTACGGGCGTAGGCGACTTCGTCGCGGTAGTGGTCCTGCAAGAAGCTGTCATACAGTGGGGAGAAGCGGTCTTTCCACGGCGTGATATCGCCCGCGTATTCGCGTTCGATCACGCTCAACGGTGTGCCGCTGGCAGAAGCCAACTGGTAGTACGCCTTGCGGTTGGTTTCCTGGGCGGACCAGTGTGCAGCGCGGATGTGGGCGGTGGCGATCAGTTGGGTAATCTCCGGGTACTGATCAATGAACGCTTTGCGGCCCCACAGTTCGGCGCGCATTTTCCAGTCCGGCGCAGATTGCTTGCTGTCCCAGATGATCTTGCCCACGCCTTTGTCGGCCAGCAGATACGCATCATCCAGCGTGAAGAAGGCATCCACACTGCCCGAGGCCAGCGCGGCAGCACCGGCTTGCGGGTTCAGGTTGATGATCTTGACGTCGTTAAAGGTCAGCCCGTTGGCCGCCAGCAACTTGCTGAACGGGTATTCCCATGGCCGGCCCCGGTGCAGCGCAATGCGCTTGCCCTTCAGGTCTTTGATGGATTTGGCGCTAGACCCCGCCGGCACCACCAGATAGGTGTTGCTGCCCGGCCCGCCAGGCACAATCAAGCGGGTCTGAATGCCGGATGCATTGGCGATGATGGAGGGCAAATCGCCATAGCCGGCAAAATCGATACGACCATTGGCAAAGCCTTCATTGACTTGCGGGCCCACGGCGGCGGGTGAGACGGGAACCCATTCCAGCGCTATCCCGCGCTTTTTCAGTTCGGCTTGCAGCCAGCCGTCATTTTCCAGCACCGCGCTTTCAGCGGTATGGCCCACTTTGCCGTTGTTGGCAAAGGTGATGGTGGCAATGCGCACAACCTTGAGTGGCGGCGGGGTGTCGGCCAGCGTCGCGGCGCTGGTGGCTAGCGTCAGTGCGCCGGCCAGTGTCAGAAGCAGATGACGAAAAGACATGAGCGGGGTGTTTTCCTGATGATGGTTTATTGTTGTGCGACGGGCGACTCAGGCCGCCTGCCGTTGGTCCAGAACATCGGCCAGTGGCGCGGGGTCGATCCAGTCGCGCACGCTGAAATCGGCCGGGAGAAAACCGTGCTGTAGCAAGAAGTGTTTGAACTCGTCGAATGCGGCAATGGTGTCGTCGTCCAGCGTGGTGGAGAGTCCCTCGTGCACGCGGGGGCCGTAGGCCAGCCGTACCCAGTCCGGCGCGCTGGCGGTTTCGCCGGCCAGCCAGTCCACGGTGGCGTCCGGGTGCTGTTGCGCCCAGTCGCCCACCTCGACGATGCGGCGCAAAAAGCGGCGCACCTGATCCGGGTGTTGCGTCAGTGCGGCGGCGTCCAGCGTGATGGGGCGGGGCGAGCCATTGTTGACGCGGATGTGCGGGTCCGGATGAAAGCCAATGTCTACCAGTACGCGCGCGCCGACGATGTACGCCAACTCCAGCCCCAGCGAACCCTTGGCATAAATGGCATCCACTTCACCGCGCAACAGGGCGCCGGTTTCTGCCGCGTACAAGCGGCGGCTGCGCAGGGCGGAAGGCTGGCGCGCACCGCCTTGTTCCGGGTTGATGGCAATGTCTGGTGTCTCTGGTACGGGCACCAGCACCACTTCGACATCCGCCAGGGTTAAGCCGGCCAGCGACAAGGCGCTGACAAAGCCCCGCAATGCCATCGCCCGGAAAATATCAATGCCCTGGCCTTCGCGCAGCGGCAAGCCAATGCGCCGGCCGCGCAAGCCGGCAAGGCCGCTGATGCCCGAGTCGTGGCGGGTGATGATCAACTGGGATTCATCGACCCAGGAGAAGCCCAGAACACGCGTATCCGCCCCCATGCTGCGAGCCCACAAGGCCGGAATACTGCCGCCCTGGCGCCAGGAGTGCGGCAGATCGTGGTCGATGTGTGAACGGCGTTGTGCGGCAGAGACGTTGGCATCCTGCAAGGAGCGGATGGCAATGCCATCCGCCGCAAATTCCTGATCAAACCAGCCCTGGCGGGCGGCAATGCCCAGCGGCGTGGGGACCGGGCAGCGGGTATACCAGATTGTTTGTGTCATGGCGGGCCTTACGCGATGGCGGGTTCGGGGGTGGATGCCAGTTGCCGTTTGACGGCTTGGGGCACCAGCGGCAAGACTTCCTCACCGACGCGATAAGCCTCTTCAAGGTGCGGATTGCTGGCCAGGATAAAGTGACTGACGCCAATGTCCACGTACTCGGCCAGTCGCTGGGCCACTTGTTCGTAGTTGCCGACAATCACGCAGCCCGGCCCGCCACGCACGCTGGACATGCCGGACCACAAATTGGGCCCAACGATCAGCGAATCAAAATCCCGCGCGCCGCCGTGCAGCGCAAATTGCCGTTGTGCGCCGACAGATTCAGTGGCGCCGGTACGCCGGCGATGACCAAAGCCCAGCGTCTGGTCCGTCACCGTGCCATACATGCGGCGTAGTTCGGCCCAGGCTTCTTCTTCGGTATCGCGCGCCAGGATATCGATGCGCATACCGAAACCCAATTCCCGTTCGCTACCGGTGGCTTCCAGCGCCCGACGGGCCTGGTCGATCACTTCTTTTTGTTTGGCCAGCGGTTCGCCCCAGGTCAGATGAATATCCCCATGACGCGCGGCCACGTGCATGGCCGCAGGGCTGGCGCCAGCCAGCCAGATGCGCGGCGTGGGGTATTGCGTCATCGGTGCGGTCAGGCCGCCTTCGTTGACCTTGTAGTACTTGCCCTCATAGGTAAACGGCTCGCCTGAGGCATAACCCTTGATGAAATCGAGGAACTCGCCAGTCCGCTCATAACGCTGATCGTGGCTGATAAAGTCGCCATAAGCTTCTTGTTCCGCGCCGCCACCGCCAGTAATGACGTTCCACTCCACCCGGCCCTGACTCAACCGTTGCAGGCTGGCAGCCATTTGCGTGGCATAAGACGGGTGGATAAACCACGGCTGGATGGCAATCAGCAAGCGCAGCCGGCGGGTTTCGCGCGCCAGGGCTGCGGCCACCATCCACGGTTCTTCAGTGTGGCGAAACGCCGGGATCAAGGCGCCATGGAAGTGGTTGATATCGGCCGCGCGCGCCACCTGGGCCAGATAGTCAATATACGCAAAGCCATCCTCATCGCGCCGTGGGGCTACACGGTGGGCCGGGCGGGCATTCCATTCGCCACGGGTGTGCTGGTCATGCGCATTACGGCCGTCACCGTGGACCGGTAACCGCCACAGAAATTCAATCGACATCGGTTCGTGCTCCTTGCTGCGGCGAGCGCCGCGGTCAAGCTCATTGAGCAGTTTCCGTGCCATGCGGGAGAACAACGTCTGCGCGGGTGTGCGCAGGGTTTGGGGCGGGGAAGGGGTGCTGAAAAACCACCAGACGAGTCTGTAGCTGGTGGTTTTTCAGCACTGTATCTGCGGGTTTAGCCGTAATGCAGTTCCAGACTGCGGCCCACTTCATTGAGGGGGGTCGGGTCGATCCAGTCATCCAGATCAAAGTCGCGGGGCAGAAAGCGGCGCTCGAACAGAAAGCGCTTGTAGCTCTTGAGGGCCGAGATGGACTGGTTGGATAACTCCAGCCGCTGGTACAGATGCACATTGCGCCCATACGCGGCCCGCACCACGTCTTCTGGTGCGTCGGTTTCCTGGCCGATGTAATGCACGGTTTCTGCGGCGTGCGCCGGGGCCCAGTAGCCGACATCTGCAATGCGCCGCAAAAAGCGGACGACGACATCCGGGCGCTCGTTCAGCAAGGCGCTATCGACCGTAATCGGGCGCGGCGCGGCGTTGTTGACGCGGTGATTGGGGTCGGTGCAGCGGCGCAGGTCAATGACTTCGTGCGCGCCCAGCTTGCGCGCGGCCTGAATGCCGGGCGCGCCTTTGACATAGATGGCATCCACCTGGTGGGTAACCAGCGCTTCAATCAACTCGGCAAAGACACCATAGCCCCCAAAAAACTGCATATGCGGCTTCTGGTAAACAATCGGCTCTACGGCGACCGGCACAAACCGGACTTCTTCTTCTGCCACATCGCCCAGTTGCAAGGCCACCAGAAAACCATGCAAAGCGCCGGCTCTGGCTTGATCAACGCGGGTGGGGCGCTCTGGCAGCGCCAGCCGCGCACCGCGCAGATCAGCCGGGGTGCGGATGGGGGAGTCTGGCAGGGTGAGAATGGCTTGATATTCATCCGCCCAGGACAGCCCGATCAAGCGGGTGTCCGCGCCGCTGGCCCTGGCCCATAGCGCCGGCACATTGCCGCCCTGGCGGATGGAATAGCGCTGATGGTGAGTCAGATACGACAGTTGCAGGGTTGGATCAGGGACCTCATGCATGGTGCGCACGGCAAAATCATCGTGGGCGAATTCTTCGTCAATCCAGCCCAGACGCGCCGCCAGGCCAAGTGGGGTAGGGTCCGGACAGCGGGTGTACCAGACCGTGTCTACCGTGTTCGTCATGAAATCGATACTCCAGAGTTGCGACAGTTGCCCCCGATGGGTGGGGCAACCGTATCCAGCACAAAACATGCCAACAAATGACCGCTGGCCTCAATGTGGACCATGTTGGCACGCCTTCTTTATCTTTCAAAAGAATATAGACACAATTTCTAATTATTTTTTGTTACATAGAAGGATTGATTATAGTCTGGCATCAAGCCGTACCAACCGGAGCTTTCCCATGGGTCAGAACCCACCCGCCAATTCACCGTTGCTGGCCATGCCGCAAGGGGAAACCCAGCCCTTGTCCATCCGGGCCAAGGCGCTGGTCTTTGTCGACCCGGCCTCCCGGGCGCTGTTGCAGTATGTGGAGCGCCTGGCCCCGTCCGAGGCCCCCATTCTGATTACCGGCGAGACCGGTACCGGCAAAGAATTGATTGCCCGCCATTTTCATTTGCTGTCGCGCCGCAAGGGACCGTTTGTGGCGGTCAATTGCGGGGCGATCAGCGAACAACTGGCGGAGAGCGAATTGTTCGGGCATGAGGCCGGCGCGTTTACCGGCGCCACCGGCAGGCGGGAGGGCTGGTTTGAAGCGGCCAACGGCGGCACGCTGTTTCTGGATGAAATTGGCGATCTGCCGCTTAACCTGCAAGTCAAACTGCTGCGGGTACTGCAAGAGCGTGAGGTGGTGCGTATCGGCTCACGCAAACCCATTCCCATTGATGTCCGGCTGGTGGCCGCCACCAACGTTGATCTGGATGACGCGGTCACCGCCGGGCATTTCCGGCTGGATTTGCTGTACCGGCTGAACATTGCCCAGGTGACCTTGCCGCCCTTGCGGGAACGCACGGGCGATATCATGCCGCTGGCCGAGTACTTTCTGGGGCAATACAGTCAGCGGCTGAACCTGCCGCTGCCGGATATTTCGGACGCTGCCGCCGCTGCGCTCCGGCAATACGCCTGGCCGGGCAATATTCGCGAGCTGGAAAACGTGATCCACTTTGCCATTCTGGTCTCCGGCCACGCCAGGATTGAGCCGGAACACCTGAAGTTTTCCTCTGCTGCCGCCTCAATGGCCCGCAGTGCACCGGCAAGGCCCGCGCTGCCGCAGGAAACACCGCTGGAGGTTATCCGCAGTCAGCTAACCCGGTTGTTTGAAACCAACCAGCCGGAAGGACTGTTCAGCCAGCTTGAGGGGATGCTGGTGCGCGAAGCATTCGAGTTCAGTAGTCAGAACCAGTTGCGGGCTGCCGCCTTGCTAGGGCTGACCCGTAACGAAATCCGTACCCTGCTGGCGCGTTATGACCTGTTGGGCCAGACAGCGCGCGGGCGGCGGGATGCCCCAGGGCACGTGGCTAATGGCTGAACAAGCCGCCCCGGGGTGTCGATGCCACGGCTTGGCGGTGCTGGATTTCTCACAGTTTGTCGTTATCGGCGCAGGTTCTTGCGCATTTGCCCTGTTCAAACCACCGCGCGGCGCCGTCTGTTGACTGGCACGTTTTCTGCTCTGGTTACCGGCTTGAAACCTGCAACCAGAAGGCATTGCGGGCGGGTTGTCGTCTGACCCATGACCTGAATTGCCACAGAGGAGTAACCCCGCGTGTCTTTGATTACCGCCCCTTCCGGCATCACCATCAGACAACTGGCTGGGCATATCGGCGCAGAAATCGGCAACGTCAATCTGGCCGACAAGCTCAGTGACGCGGTTGTCTATGACATACGGCAAGCGCTGCTGAAATGGAAAGTAGTGTTTTTTCGTAATCAGCAGATTGGTCACGCCGAGCAAGTCATTTTTACCTCCCGCTTCGGCAAGGTGACCTATGCGCATCCGTACGAAGATGAACCCGTCGCTGAGCACCCGCAAATTCTGCCGGTAGACCGGTTCCGGCAGCAGCACTGTCAGGGGTTGCGCTGGGCAGAATACGAAAAACGCTGGCATACCGATGTCACCGCCGCAGTGAACCCGCCGGCCGCCACCGTCTTGCGTGCGGTAGACGTGCCGCCTTACGGGGGCGATACCCAGTGGACCAACCTGGTTGCCGCTTATGAGGGTTTGTCGGCCCCGGTGCGGGCGCTGGCCGATGTGCTCAAGGCCGAGCATCGCTTTGCCGCTAACCAGCGCTTGCCGGAAGACAGCAAACTGCAACAGCGCTTTATCGAGCAACCGCTGGTGGCCATACACCCGGTGGTGCGGGTGCATCCGGAAACCGGGGAACGGGCGCTGTTTGTGAATCCGGGGTTTACCTCGCATATTGTGGATGTTTCTGCGGCGGAAAGTGACCGGATACTGGGATTGTTTTTTGAGCAGATCGCCCGGCCGGCGTATACCGTGCGTTTCCACTGGCACAACGGTGACGTGGCGTTCTGGGATAACCGGGCCACGGCCAACCTGTCGCCGCAAGACCTGGATCATTTGAATGTGGCGCGCGTGCTGTACCGGACCACGCTCGTCGGGGATATCCCGGTTGGGGTGGATGGGTTTCACTCTGAACTGGTGAAGGGCGAGTTCTTTGGCACCAACGTGCCGACCGCCCTGGAACTGGCGCGCAAGATCATGGCAAACCGCTCGCAAACCTGACTGGGTGTCAGGGCTTGCGTTACGGATGCGGGATCTGGCCTTCGTCCAGCCTCCGGCCCGCTACCAGTTTGCCGTTGGCGTCCAGTGGGCGCCAATGGTGTTCCAGCTTCAATTCCTTCAGTGCTGCCTGTTGATAGCGTTGGTCCACCCATTGGTTCACATCAAATCCGCTGCGGACCAGCTTGAAGCGCAGCGAGTCTTGCACCGCCTGTTTGTCCCGGGCGATGGCGTATTCATCAAAGACCGGGGACAAGCGTTCGGCCAGGGGCACGCCAGCGTATTCCGCGCGGTAAACGGATTCGGGTTGATAGCCCGTTTGCGTCCACAGCGCGTACACCGCATTGCTGTTTTGCGGGTCTGATGCCCACAGCGCCGCTTTCAACAAGGCTTTGACCACGCGCTGGGTCAGTTCCGGATATTGGGCCGCAAATTTTTGCCGCACCACAATATGGCCGGCAGCGGTAATGCGGGCATCGTCACCGCTGTTGTAGATCACGCGGGCCAGTTGGCGTTGCTGCAAACCCAGGATATCCAGCGAGCCGGCAATGGCGTCTACTTCGCCGGCCAGAAAGGCGGCGGTGTAGGCAGAAGGCGTCATATTGACGCCTTTGATATCGGCCTCTGTCATGCCGTGAGCGGCAAGCACCCGATCCAGAAACAACTGGGAGGCCGTGCCTTTGTTGAAGGCGATCCGTTTGCCACGCAAATCCTCGACGCGCTTGATGGGCGAGTCTGGCCGGGTGGCGACATACCCCTGGCTGCCGCGACCGTTGACCAGAATCAGCCGGGTGTCGAGCCCGACCGAGCGCCCGATGACTGAGGGCAAATCCCCCAGAGAGCTGAAATCCAGCTGGTTGTTGGCCAATGCCTCATTGACCGCCGGCCCCTGGCCTTTGAAAAACACCCAGTCAATGCGGATGCCGTCTTTCTGGAATTCCTGCTCCAGATAATGGCCTTGCTGGGCCACGGCCAACCAGCCGGTATTGACCCGGGGCGGCGTGCCAAAGCCGGCCGAAGCAATGCCAAAATGAATGACCTTGGGGTTGTCCGCCAGGGCAAAGCCCGCCAGCAACAAGGCCAGCAGGGCAAACAGCAAAAAGGAGCGGGTCATGACAAATCCTGGACGAAAAGAAGTCCTGTGTTTGAGCAAGGACTGTTCCAGCCTTTGGCCCGCCTGAATGGCCGGTTTGTCCGTTGTCCTGAGCTTTGTGCAACAGGACAGCAGACAAACTGGCCCGATTGGTACAGTGCCGTTACAACACCTGGGCCACGTCGGCAAACGCCAGGCGCGGGCCGCGTTCCGTCAGGCCGGTGCGCTCGCCATAGCCCAGATTGGCCAGCAAGATGGATTTGAAACGGCCATCGGCAAAGAAGGCAGCATCGATCAGATCGGGCTTGAAGCCGGACATGGGTCCCACATCCAGTCCCAAAGCGCGGGCCGCCAGAAACAGATAACCCGCTTGCAGCGTGGCGTTGGTGCGTGCCGTGGGTTCGATCCAGTCTGGCGCACCGTCAAAAAAGCCTTTGGCGTCGTATGCGGGAAACTGGCTGGGCAGGTGTTCATGAAAGCGGCTATCGAAGGCGATGACTACATTGACCGGTGCGGCCAGCGTTTTGTCCCGGTTTCCACTCGACAAGGCGGGTGCCAGCCGGGCTTTGGCTTCGGGTGTGGTGATGAACAGATACCGTGCCGGCTGGGCGTTAAAGCCGGTCGGGCCCCATTTGAGCAGTTCATACAACTGCTGCAGTGTGGCGGGCGTGACCGGGCGGTCGGTAAAGCGGTGGATGGAGCGAGCCTCGTCAAACAGTTGGGCGAGGGCGGCGGGGGCGAGCGGGGTGGTCATGGTTTTCTCCCTGGAAAGCGCCTGGATGCGCTGGATGGCATTCAGGCAAAAGATACGTCTGGTCCCAATGGCGCGGCTGGCGGTGCGCCATCTGCCACCCGATGCGCGGCGGCACTGCTGCTGGTTTGGGGTGGACTTGTTTGTTGTGATAAATCAGCGGATTGGCTGGTGTTCTGCTGGTCTGGCGTATCCGACAAAAACCCGTCAGATTGTTTGCTCCACAAGCGGTGATAGGCGCCTTTGCGGGCCAGTAATTGCGTGTGGCTGCCGTCTTCCACAATCCGGCCGTTATCGAACACCAGAATCCGGTCCAGGTGGGCAATGGTGGAAAGCCGGTGCGCCACCACCAGCACCGTTTTGCCGCGCATCACGTCATCAAGCGTGTCCTGGATGGCTTGTTCGGTCACAGAATCGAGGCTGGAAGTGGCTTCATCCAGAATCAGGATGGGCGCGTCTTTCAGAATGACGCGCGCTATGGCAATGCGCTGGCGTTGCCCGCCGGAGAGTTTGACGCCGCGCTCGCCCACCATGGCGTCGTAGCCGTCGCTCATCTGTTCAATAAAGTCGTGAGCGTGGGCTTTTTGTGCGGCGGCGATGACCTCGTTGTCGCTGGCATCCAGCTTGCCGTAGCGGATGTTCTCCCGCAGTGAACGATGAAATAGCGTCGGGTCTTGCGGGATCAGGCTCAGTTGACCGTGCAGGGAATCCTGGCTGAGTGAGCGGATATCCGCCCCATCAATCAGGATCTGCCCGCCGTCAACGTCGTACAGGCGCAAGAGCGTGCTGACAAAGGTGGATTTGCCGGAGCCCGAGTAGCCTACCAGGCCCACGCGCTGCCCGGCGTGGATCGTCAGATTGAGTCGTTCAAATACCGGTTTGCCTGGACCATAGCTGAAGTCGACGTCCTTGAACTCGATTTTGCCGGCGTGAAATTGCGCCGTTGCCGGTTCTGGTACGTCTATGAGTTCATGCGGGCGGATGATGGTGCGCACGCCGTTGGCCACGTTGCCAACATACTCAAAGAACTCCAGAAAACGCCGGCTCAGGTTGCGGGCCTCATTGATGATCAGCAAGGCCAGGCTGATGGCCATGACAAAGTCGCCCACGCTGATCGCGCCCTCTGACCAGAGTTTCAAGGCGTAATACAGCACGCCAATCTTGAGTACAGCCGCTGCGCTGAACTGGAACCAGCGCACCCGTTCGGAATAACCGTTGGCGCGGCGAACCGCCTTGAATTCATCTTGCAGAATCTGGTTCAGTTGGGCGCGCTCATGGTCCAGCCGGGCAAACAACAGGGCGCTGGTTATATTGCTGACGGAATCGACAATATGGCCGGTAGTGTCGCTGCGTGCGGCGGCGGCACTGAGTGCGTGCGGCTGGCAACGGCGTGCCAGCAGCCAGGAAATCCCGACAAAGCCCAGCGCCCACAGGCCCACAAACAAGGCCAGCAAATGATGGGTTTGTGCCAGCAGCAAAATCGACACGCTGAACACAATGAAAATGGGCCAGAACTCGGTCAGCAAGGACCACAGCGTCTGCGTGACGCCCATGGCGGTCTCGCTGATGCGGTGGGCCAGTGCGCCGGCAAAGTTGTTGCTGAAATAACGATGCGAGTGATGCTGCAGATAGTGATACAGCGCGCGGGTCACGCTTTGGCGCTGACGGGGCCCAAGGCGGATCTGGATGGCGCCGGCAATGCGCCCGAACAAGACTTCCCCGACCGAAAAACAGACATACAAGGCAATCGGCCCGGATAGCTGGCCCAGGGTGGTGCTGGTGGCGCCGTGGGCCAGGGTTACCGCCTTGATGATGCGGCCCAGCGCGTACGGAATCAGAATCCCGCAACTGGCGTTGGCGGTTTCAAACAACAGCATGGATAAATAGCGCCAGCGGTACTGCGCTACAAAATACAGCACAAAGCGCAAGGGCGTGTCGGGCAAGGTGGGTGTGCCGGCGGCGCGGCGCAGGGTCTGGGATGTGCTCATTGGTTCTCGAAACGCCTTGGCGAGGAAAAGATGATCTGGCGGGGGATCAAGCAGACTTCGTTCCAGGCCGGCTGATCCGGCTGTGGCGCGCTGGGGGCAGCACCGGTACTGCGCCAGCTTGCGCAAACTGTTGGGTTTGCTGTGGCTTTTTGCGCAATCAGCCGGCCCCATGAACAGCCGGGCGCACGGTGCAGGGCCTTTTCCGTGGCTGGCACGGCTTCTGCTGAACAAGACACACCAGACGATTTATCACGGAGTGTCATTCATCATGAGCGAACGCAAGCTGCGCCTTGGCGCATTCATCCAGGCGACTGGCCATCACATTGCCGCATGGCGGCACCCGGGTTCGCAGGCCGATTCCGGAACCAATATCGATCACTATCAGCAAGTGGCGCAGATTGCCGAGCGCGGCTTGTTTGATCTGGTGTTTCTGGCCGACAGCCCCGGCATTTATGCGCGGGGTGACGATGCCGCCCGCAGTCGCTACGGCCGTATTGCCACCTTTGAACCCGTAACCCTGTTTGCCGCGCTGGCGGCCACCACACGTCATATCGGTTTTGTGGCGACTGACTCCACCACTTATAACGAGCCCTGGTTGCTGGCCCGCAAATTTGCCTCGCTGGATCACATCTCCAAAGGCCGCGCCGCGTGGAATGTGGTCACCACCGGTAATGAACAGGCCGCCGGCAACTTTGGCCAGGCGGAGCATCTGGCACATGCCCTGCGTTATGAACGGGCTGAAGAGTTTCTGGATGTGGTAACCGGTCTTTGGGACAGCTTTGATGACGACGCTTTTGCGCGGGACAAAGCCAGTGGCGTGTATTTCGATCCGGACAAACTGCATACGCTGAACCACAAAGGCAAGCATTTCTCCGTCACCGGGCCGCTGAATATTTCGCGGCCGCCGCAAGGGCATCCGGTGATCGTGCAGGCCGGTTCCTCCGATGCCGGGCGGGAACTGGCTGCGCGTACCGCAGAGGTGATTTTTGCGGCCTGGCAAACGCTGGAAGAAGCCCAGGCGTTTTATCGGGATGTGAAAGGGCGGCTGGCGCGCTATGGCCGCAGCCCGGACGATCTGAAAATCATGCCGGGTCTGTCTGCCGTGGTGGGTCGCACCCAGGAAGAAGCCGAGGCCTATAACCGCCAGTTGCAGGACTTGATCCACCCTGATGTGGGTATTTCAATCCTGCAGCCGTTCTTTCCTGGTGTCGATCTGACTGCTTATGACCTTGATGGCCCGTTGCCGCCGTTTGCCGCCAATACCAATGGCACCACCAGTCGGCTGGCCTTGGTGACTGATCTGGCGCAGCGCGGCGATCTGACTTTGCGGCAGTTGTACGAGAATCTGGCGGGCGCACGGGGTCACCGCGTGGTGGTGGGTACGCCAGAAAAGATTGCCGATGAAATCCAGCTCTGGTTTGAAAACGAAGCGGCTGATGGTTTCAATATCATGCCGCCAGTATTGCCAGAGTCACTCGATCTGTTTGTGGAACTGGTGATTCCGGAGCTGCAACGGCGCGGACTGTTCCGCACTGAATACGAGGGCGCCACGCTGCGGGAAAACCTGGGTCTGCGTCGTCCGGCCAGCCGTTATGCGGTGACCGATGAGGTTCGCCGCAGCGCTTGATCGTCCGTATCTTTTTCAAAAAAAGCCCAGCCGGCGAGAGGCGCGGCCCAGGCACCTCTCGCCGCAGCCATTCAGCGGCAGGTCGCCGTGCCGGGTTGGTAGGTGGCAGCGGGTCTGGCTTCGGTGCAGACCCGGTTGCGCCCTTCCAGCTTTGCCCGATAAAGCGCCTGATCCGCCCGCGCTAGCGCGGCATGGATGCCTTCATGCGCCTCTAGTTCCACCGCCGTGAGTTGCGCAACGCCAAAGCTCGCGGTAAAGCGGATGATCCGATCGCCAAATGTCACTGTCTGGGTGGCGAAGCTGGCCCGAATCCGCTCCGCGACGTCGGCCGCTGCCGCCAGTCCGCTGTGCGGCATGGCTACGACAAATTCCTCGCCACCAAAGCGGGCGGCGATATCGCCCGCGCGCAATTGCCGTTGCAAAGTTTGTGCTACACACCGCAATACAGCGTCACCACCGTCATGACCGTAGCTGTCGTTGATCTGCTTGAACAGGTCCAGATCCAGCGTCAGCACGCTGACCGGGTAGCCATAGCGCAGCGCCTGACTGCACGCACGCTGCGCCCGCCCATCAAAACCGCGCCGGTTGGCCAGACCGGTCAGCGGGTCCTGGCGAGCTTCCTGTCCCAGCCGTTCACGTTGCAAGAAGTTGGCATGAATGTAGTGCAGCAGCATCCATTGCAAACCGGCGGTAATCAGCAAGGCCAGAACCGTCCAGCAGACCTGCCAGCGCCAGCCGTGCAAAATATCCCGCTCCGCCAGCCCAACCCCGAGCACCCACTTGCCTTCGTTGATGTTAAGAAACACGCCCATACGCGGCACGCCATCAATCGGAGAGACATAGTGATGAACCTAGGCTGTGTCACTGGCATAGCGCAGTAATTGCGCCAGTTGCGGATTGGTGCGGGGTGCTCCGGGGGCGGGGCCAGCACCCATCCGGGCAAGTTCCATGCCGTTGTCCCGATCCAGCACGGTCATCGCCCCGCCAGGGCCAATGTAGAACCCCTCGTTTTCCATCTTCTGAAACAGGGTGGCCATGCTGGTGGAGTTGAAATAACCCACCGTACCGCCCAGATAACGCCCTTGCGGGCCGCGAACAGCCCGGTAGATGACAAACCCGCCCAGATGCGGGTTGGCGCCGCTGCTTTGCCAATAAAACAGCTTTTCGTCGACGTCGGCAGTGCGCAGGTAGGTGAACAGCGGCTGGTTGCGAAAGCTGGCTTGCTCAAGCGTGCGCGCGCTCAGGGCCAGGTTGAGCGGAAACGACGCCTTTTGCGCCACAAAATCGCCAGTGGCATTGAATACAATCACACCGTCCAGCCAATCCTGTTTCAGTTCTTGCAGCAGAAACGGGGTGACATCTGCCGGGGGGACGGTGTGGTTCAGCAATAGCGCATTGCCAATGACCCGCATCTGGTAACGCATGGCATTGATATCGGCCTCAAATTGCTCCGCCTTCAATAGCGCGGTGTTACGCAGGATGCGGGAAGCCTGATCCTCAATGTAGTTGCGTTGATAGAGCAGGTGGCCCGCAAAGAGCGAGCACTGCAGCAGGACGAACACCAGCAGTAACACACGTTGCGCGGTCCAGCTCAGCCTGCGCTGGGCGTAATCCAGCCAGTGGCGCGGCGCCAGGCGCCTGGTCATGGATTTGCCTTGTGCTTTCGGCAGATGTGGGTGTTGCTGACGGGGCATGCGTGGTCTGTGGTGTTGTTATGTCCCATGATCCTGGCCGATCCGGGCGCGCGGTTAGCGACTACGGCCCTGGCGGCGGGGACGATTGGCGTCGCGCTGGGTGTCGACAGAGGTATTGCGGTTGTAGTGTTGCACCTGGTCCCGCTGGATATTGGTGGACCGGTTTACATTCACATTGACCTCATCGTTGTTGTTATTGGCAATGGCCGCGCCCACGGCCATGCCCATCACGGCGCCACCAGCAGGTAGTACCGGTGCCGGGGCGGGTGCGTACACCGGTACGGGTTGCTGGACAACGACGGTTTCGGCGGCAAATGCGCCCGTCATGGTGAACAGCGCGGCGGTAGCAAGAATAAGGACAGGTTTTGCCATGGGATCGCTCCTTCATCTCGAAATTGAGACTGAGCGAATTTTGATATGCCGATGAAAGTACTTGCTGCGAACAAATACCCGAAAATCCTGCCTGGTTTTACCACAGCGTATTCAAGAACTTAAGTGCGCCATAACCGTCGTGCGCCAAGTACGGGTGTTCGCGTTGCGGGGCATCCCGTATTGGCTGATGGGTGTTCCTGGACTAGCGTGAAGGGCAACAGGAGCAGGAATACACATGCAGCGCTGGCCGCTTTTATTGCCCATCCTGGGACTGACCGTCCTTGCCGCGTCCTGGTATCTGGCCACAAGCTCAGATCCGCCAGTGGTGAAGGGCTGGCCGATGACTACGGATACCAACAGTCCGGTTGTCTCCGTCTATAGCTATCTGCAAGCGCCGCTGGGCGTGGAGGAGCCGGATCGGGCGTGGCGCGGCTTTGAGTTTGTCGATGCACTGTCACAGGTGGCCAGAACAGGCCCCGCGCCCGCCAACACGGCCAGCGGGCGCATTGCATTCAAGGCCGGTGGCAAGTGGTACTTTGGTGCGCTGCAGGTGGATTGTGTCCAGTCCGGCTTCCGGATCACACATTTGTCGGCGTGGCGGGTGCGGTTCTGGCGGAGTCTGGCGCGGGTAACGTCGTACACCTGGCCGGCAAACCGGGCTGAGTGGCAGCAGGGCGACGTAGAGAACGACACGGTGTTGCAGTTTCTGTGTCAGCGTGGCCGCGCCGCTCAATGATCCTGCTTTTTGGGGGCGTACCACATTCCGCCGCTGGTGACCGGGTGCCGGGGAATGGCGAGCACATTGCCGTACTCCTGGAGCAAGTCCTGATAGCTCTTGAAGCCATCCCACGTCCCCAGATTGCGGGCGATCTTGTTCCGCATCTGCACGCGTTCCATCCACCGCTGTTGCCATTGCCCGGTGTGGGCGTCGCGCATGCTTCTTGCGCACTTGTCCGCTTTGTCCGAGTGATGATCAATGATTTTTCTTAAAGACCCATCAGAACGATTAGGCAAACGATATCCCCATGAATCCGCAGCGACGCGGGTTTGCGGCTGTTGGCTTCTCCAGCCTACGCGCTTCTGGCCAGGCGCGCTGATTTATCACACACGGTTTCTGGCAGGCTGAAAACCGGGTGCTCCGGCCATCTGACCCCTGTATCTAATGGGGCACCATCGGCCTACATTCAGGTGTCTGTCTCACTTCAATACCGGAGTTCTGACGCTGACAGCGCAACAGGCGGGACTTCGTCATGGCATTTCTTTCCATCCAGTATCGGACGGTCACGGGGCAGCGCTCGTTTGACCTTGATTACGACCAGACCATCTCCGCAGTGCAGATTGATTCACTGGTGTTGCAAGCGGCCATCCAGAATGAATTCCTGGAAGACTTGCCGCTCAAACGGATTACCGATTTTGCGCTGGGCGAGAAAGCAGAAGTAGACACGATCGAGGCCATTGCCCGCCGGCTGGGGTTGTCAGATATCCAGTATCTGAGCCGGGATGGTTTCAGGCAGATTGAGATCAAACACCGGTTTCATTATGTTTGAGAATGACGCCGGGCTTGCGCCGGTCAGGCTGGAGCCAGAATGGCTGAAAATGGTAATCCCGGTTCCAGTCTTGTCTGCGTGGTGGAGGCTGGTAGCAGGGCTTTGCTTCCTGGTTAAGGTGTTATATCCAGTATGCCAAGTTGTTTCTTGATGAACGGGCCTTCCCTGAATTGTGGGTTGGACGGTTTAAAGCCCATATGCTGTTCTTTTTCTTTTATTTCCGTGGTGGCAATAATAAAATTTTGATGAAAGCTGCGTGAATTCCAGTTTTGATGCACGAAGAAAGCCTCTCCAAACCAGGTGTAATTATCTGCGGCACCACAGCCAAAAGACGTGTTTTTCGCATCTGCGGCCGTAATGACCAAAGCCTCCGGAGACGCCAGCGTATCTGCAAAGGCGCCGGAGTAACATGAAGAAACAATAAGTAGCCGCCAGCGAATACCCGCCTGATCCAGCTTTCTTTTTAACCATGCTGGTGACACGGTTTGCGTTACGTATTCAGATAGCGCCAGAACCAGATTTCCGTCGGGGTCTCCATGAGAGGACATGTAAATGGCCAGGATGTCTTTGTCCAGATCCATTTTTGCAGCTATCCCGTTGATGGATTTTTCCAGGGTCTGTCTGGATGCTTGTGGAAGCTTGTTGATGTCCCGCGCATCATTACTAAGCGTGATGTCCCTGTTGCTGGTTCCCATGTTCAGGTCAAATGTACTGCGTACATATTTGACTTCTTTGGAAAAGACAGAGGGACTTTGATAACCGGCCACCCCGAGGAAATACATTTGCGGATTATGGCTTGTGCCCTTTTTAATGCCGGATATTTGCTGCATTAACAGCATGTCTGATGTGTCTAGTCGCGAAGTGGTGGCGCATGCGCTGATGAAAGAAACGCAGAGCAACAGGTTGATTGAAGTCAGAATTAAACGGGGTTTGTGTGAAAAATAAATCATGATTTGTTTATTTCAGGTTGATTTTGCGCCTGTCAGAAGAGCAGAAGAGTATCTGTATCCAGGGTGAGCGCAGATATTCACGTCAACACAGACTTGCAGAGAAGTGGTTGAAGCGACCGCGTGATAAAAGCGTGCGCGTACTATCGTGAAATATATTCGCGACGAGAAAGGGGGAATTTGGTTTTGGACAATTACCTGTCGTGTGAATATCACCTTTTTATTTTTTACACAGAATTGGTAAATCGGGTAATCACTAATAATAAATATTTGTAGTGCACCGGCTTTTCCACATATTCATCGCAGCCACAAGCCAGGGCTTTTTCCCTGTCACCTTTCATGGCATCAGCGGTCAGGGCAATGATGGGGATGGCTTGGGTAAGTGGGTCCGTTTTCAGTACGCGGGTTGCGGCGATACCGTCCATATCCGGCAGATGCATATCCATCAGGATTACTTCTGGCAAGGCGCTCCGGGCAATGTCAATGCCTTCTGCCGCGCTTGTGGCCTCCAGCGTAACGTGGTTCGCACTGGTCAGTATCCGGACGGTCAGCAACATGTTGAGTGGCGAGTCTTCAATAATCAGGATGCGCGCCATGGTGTTTGTATCCTCCAGCAAAGGTGCTTGATCAGGCTGTTGGTGTGGTGGTGGGCTCTTGCCAGAGCGGCAGCCAGACCGAAAAACAACTCCCCACGCCAGGCTCACTAGTCATCGCCACCGTTCCGCCGTGCAATTCGGCCAGTTGGTGAACCACGGCCAGACCCAGACCGGTGCCTTCCACCTTGCGGGCTAGCGAGCTATCCAGTTGTGTGAAGGGCTTGAACAAACGGCCGCTGTCGCTCTGGGCAATGCCAATGCCGGTGTCGGTCACGCTGATTTGTGCAAACGCCGGATATTCCCCCTGCGGCAAGGGCATTCTGATGCCGGCAGCAAAGCCGGGCAGACGTGTGGCGGCATCCTGCCGTTCTACCTGGCTGGCGGTCAGGCTGATGTGGCCGCCCGCAGGGGTGAATTTGACGGCATTGGATAACAGGTTGTAGAGAATCTGCCGGAAACGTCGCCGGTCGGCGCGGACCATCAGTACCGGGTTGCCGGGCTGCCAGTCGATATGAATGTCGCTGATGGTTGCGCGCTCCCGGACAATGGAAAGACTGTCGGAGAGCATCTGTTCCAGGTCCACCGGCTCGACATCCAGTTGCATTTTGCCGGCCTCGATCTTGGAAAGGTCCAGCACTTCATTGATGAGCTGCAACAGGTGTTCGCCGCTATCAAAAATGGCGGCCACGTAGGTTTGCTGATCGTCCGTCAGCGGGCCCAGCAAGCCGTCTTTGAATAACTCGGCAAAGCCGATGATGGCATTGAGCGGCGTGCGTAGCTCGTGCGACATGGTGGAAAGAAATTCTGATTTAAGGCGATTGGCCTCCATCAATTGCTGGTTCTTGTCGTCAATTTCCTGCTGGCGTAGCCGTAACTGGTCGTTGGCAATACCCAGTTCCTGATTCTGGGTTTCCAGCACAGACAGTAGCTCCGCCCGGCTTTCCGCCAGCGCGCGGGTGGCACGCGCTTCGGTGGCTTCCATGTCCTTGTGCGCCAGTGCCAGCCGGATGCGGCGGTTTTCATCCTCAAACTGCTTGCGCCGCAGTTGCGCGCTGACCCGCGCCTTGAGGACTTCCAGCTCGTTGGACTTCAACACATAGTCATCCGCGCCGGTGGCCAGCCCCTCAATCATGGCTTCCCGGTCCTCCGTACCCGTCAGCATGATCAGCGGAATGTCCCGCAGAATGGGGGATGACTTGATGCGCCGGCAGGTTTCGGTGCCACCCAGTCCGGGCATCAGCCGATCCAGCAAAATGCAGTCCACGGTTTGCACGGCGATCATGTCCAGTGCTTCTTCGCCCGACCAGGCCATGATGACGTCGTAACCATCCCCGCGCAGGGCTTCGGCCAGCGTATCCAGATAGGTGGCGCTGTCATCCACCACCAGAATGCGCTTGGGGCCCAGCAGGCTGGAGTTTTCGACTTCTTCGGGCGGGGTCATGGCCATGCGCATGACGGCTTGCACCCGCGCCAGAATCATTTCCAGGTCTTCTTCTTTGCGGGCAAAGGCATCCGCGCCGGAATTGAGTGCGGTCAGTTCTGCGCCCGGTTCGCCCGAGCCCGTCAGCATAATGCAGGGCGTCTGGCGCAAGGCGGTGTCCAGCCGCAGTTTGCGGATGACGGTGGCGCCATCAATGCCGGGCAGTACGCCGTCCACAATCACCAGCGACGGCCGGTTTACCGCCGCGCTGCGCAGGCCTTCTTCCCCACTGGATGCGCTGTAAACCGTATAGCCGTGGCTGCGCAGCCCGCCGCACAAAGCTTCGCGGAACGTGCTGCTGTCATCAATCACCAGCACACTGTGCGGTTCATGCACGGTGCCGGGCGAGCCGTGGCGCGCCAGTTGCAAGACCCGCGCAACCACGTAATCCCGGTCATAGGGTTTGCCGATGTAGTCGCTGGAGCCGGTCATCAGCCCCCGGATGCGATCTCTGACTTCGGCCTCGCTCGATAGCATCAAGACGGGGAGTTGTGCGGTGTGCGGGGTGGTGCGGATTTCTTCCAGCAATTCAATGCCATCACCATCCGGTAGCAAGACATCCAGAATGGCCAGTGCCACCGGCAGGCTCGCCAGTGCTGCTCTGGCTTCATGCAAGGTGGCGCAGCCCAGGGTGGAGAGCCCGGCCGCCGCCAGCGCCTCAAGCAAATCTGCCCGTACCGTCAGGCTGTCATCCACCACCAGAATCAGGGCGCTCATGGGCTGATCACCTCTGCTGGGCCGTGATTTGCGCGGCAATCGACGGGCCGATTTCGCCCAGCGGCAGAATCTGCGCGGCGGCCCCCAGCAAGGCCGCCTGATGCGGCATGCCATAGACCACTGAACTGGCTTCATCCTGCGCGATGGTGAAGCCGCCAGCTTGCCGGATAGCCAGCAAGCCGCGCGCGCCGTCCTGGCCCATGCCGGTCAGCAGGCAGGCCAGAATTCGCCCCTTGTAATGTGCTGCGATGGATTCAAACAAGACATCCACCGAAGGCCGGCAAGAATGGCGCTCCGGCGTATCCGCAAGCCACACCCGCTGATTGCGCACCACCAGATGCAGGCCCGGTGGCGCCAGTAGCACCACCTGGGGGGTCAATAACTCCCCGTCGCGGGGAAAGCGCACGCTATGGGGGGTCTGCCCATCAAGCCATTCTGCAAATCCCGCGCCAAAGGGCTCGCCAATATGGATCACAATCAGAATGGGGGTCCGGCTGACCGGCAAGGCCCGCAAAATCTCCACCAGTGCGCCAGGGCCGCCGGTTGAGGCCCCAATGGCCACCAGGCTGATGCCCGGCCCGGTGGATTTGGTTGGAGTTGGACCTGTCCGCAACGGGTCTGCCGGCATGCTGGTCAGCCGGCCGCGCAAGTGTGTAATGGCTTTGACGCGCGCTACCAGTTTGACCATGGCGACAAACTCTTGCGCCCACTGGTCATCCGCGTCTTGCAGGCCGGGTTTTTCAATGGCCTCGACCGCGCCGGCGGCCAGCGCGTCGTAGGTTCTGTAGAGTTCGCCCCGGTTGAACGAGGCCGATACGATCAGAATCGGCGTGGGGCAGTGCGCCATCACATATTCCGTCACGGCCAGGCCGGTCATCAGCGGCAGCATCATGTCCAGGGTCATGATGTCCGGGCGCAAAGCCAGACATTGTTCAATGGCCTGCTTGCCATCTTCGGCCGCGCCCACGACCTCCAGTTGCGCATCGGCCTGCAGGATTTCCAGCAGCCGGTGCCGTACCGTCAGCGAGTCCTCAACCACCAGGACGCGGGTGCGTTTCATGATTGCACCAGCGTGCGCACCCGGCGCAGAAAATCAACCTGATCAAACTCGCCTTTGACGATGTAGGCGGCAGCGCCAGCCCGTTCGCCGCGCCGGCGGTCCTCGTCAGAGTTGCAGGAGGTCACCAGAATGCAGGGCGTGCCGTGTTGTTGCGGATCGGCCCGGATGCGCTGAACCAGCGTAAAGCCATCCATGCCGGGCATTTCCACGTCCACCAGAAACAAGGCGTAACGCTGCTGCTGCATCATTTCCAAAGCCTCTTCGGCCGATGCGGCGGTGGCTACCGGCAGGCCGGCAGAAGACAAAATGCTTTCTTCCAGCATGCGCGTGGTGAGTGAGTCATCTACCACCAGAATCGGCAATGCCGGAACCATCTGACCGGGCGAAGCGACACCGTGTTGGCGGGGTGTGGCGGCCAGAATGGTGGGGTCGAGCACCAGGCAAGGCGTGCCTTCGTTATCCAGATAACTGCCCAGAATTACCGGATCAGCCGGCGCAAACGCCGGCAGGGGTCGCAAGACTATGCTTTGCGTGCCCACCAGCCGGTCTACCTTGATGGCGATCGCGTCCTGGGCTCCGGCCAGGATAACGGCGGACATGGCCGTATCTGAGACGGCAGGGCGGTCGTTGAAAAGGCGGGGGGAGAGTAGCGGGATTAATTGCGCTTCATGCAACAGGGTTTCGCCTTCGCCAGTGCGGGCGATCTCTGCGGGGCTCAGGCGCTGTGTGGCGCGCACGGCATCAAGCGGAATGGCAGCCCGCTGGTTGTCCAGATCAACCAGTAGTGCATCCATCGCGGCCAGAGATACCGGCACCGTCAGGATGACCTCTGTGCCGCTGCCCTTGCTGGTGTCGGCGCGCAGATTGCCATTCAGTTGCTGTGCCGCTTCCCGAACCACGTCCAGCCCAATGCCGCGCCCGGCAATCTGGGTCAGGCTGCCAGAGGTCGATAAACCTCCTTTGAACAGCAGGGCCACTAAAGCCGCCGTATCCGGAGTGGGGCTGGTGGGGGGCAGATGTCCCTGGCGGATGGCCTGCGCGCGGACGGCGTCAAAATCAATGCCCTTGCCATCATCCGTGCAATGGAACGCAACCTGATAACCCTGCCGCGCTACCCGCAGCCGCAATTGCCCGGCAGGCGGCTTGCCATTGGCGATGCGCTCACCCGGGAGTTCAATGCCATGCGCCACCGCATTGCGGACCAATTGCACCAGCGCGTTCTGCACAATATCCAGCACCTGCCCATCGAGCATGGCCTCGCCGCCGCTGGCTTCAAAGCTGACTTGTTTGCCCACGCTTTGCGCTGCATCACGCGCGGTGCGTTCCAGCGTACTGAACAGGCTGGCTGCGGAGACCAGGCGCAAGCGTTCCGTGGTGTCGCGGGCCTGGCGCAGCTCCCGGTCAATACGGTCGGTGCTGGCGCTTAAGTTGCGCGCTGCACCCGCCGCCAGGTCGGCCAGTACGCTCGCTACACCGGCATGCGGTCCGTCCAGTTTTGCGGCCAGAGCGCCAGCAAGGTTGTTGATTTGCGCGATGGTCGTGCCCAGTTCGCTCAGCGAGGTCAGCTCCCGCCCGATTTCACCCAGACCGTCCAGCAGTTCATTGACCTCCGCCGGATCAGTGCGGGATTGCCGCGCGGGGATGGGGCTCGCTACGGCATCCTCAGTCGTGCCGGGTAAACTTGCCAGTGCGGCATCAATGGCATCTAGCCTGCGCAGGGCCTGGCCGACCGGGCCGGGGGCGATGATTTGTCCGCCTTCACGCCACGGGGCCAGATCATCTTCAACGGCATGGGCCAGATCGGCAATATCGCCCTGTTTGACCACGCGGGCCGCCCCCTTGAGGGTGTGCGCCAGCCGCAATAACCTGGCCAGCACCGCAGGGTCTACCTGGGTGCCTTCCAGTGCGATGATGCCGCTGGATAGCTGATCGACCAGTTCACGCGCCTCGATCCGGAAAAAGCGGTAGGGGTCCTTCGCCATGCCTAAGCGCTCAGGGGCTGAATCAGGCGCCGTAAATCCTGCGACAATCCGGCCAGTTGGGATGCGGTTTGCAAGGTCTGGCTGGTGCTCGCTTCCGTTTCGCGGGTGGCCTGGGCGACGTCGGTCACCGCAATCCGGACTTGTTCAGCGGCGCTGGCCTGTTGCTTGGTAGAAAGTTCGATCTCCCGCGCTGCATCGGTGGTCGTCGCCACAAGGTGGGTGATTTGCCTGAATGAAGCGGCCACTTCATTGAATTGTCTGGCACCGGCCTCCACCGCTTTGGCGCCGCTTTCCGTCGCCATCACCGTGGTGTTGACCGCGCCCCGCACTTCATCAATTTGCGAACGGATGGATTTGGTCGACACCGCCACCCGGTCTGCCAGTTTGCGGATTTCATCGGCCACCACGGCAAACCGGCGGCCGGCCTCGCCCGCGCCAGAGGCTTCAATGGTGGCGTTAATCGCCAGAATATTGGTTTGCTCTGCCAGTTCGGCCACGATATCAAGCACCGCCCCGATTTCCTGGGATTTCCGGCCCAGATCCAGCATGTGGTTCACCACCAGGTCGACCTGCCGGCGTATGGCCGCAATGGCGTCCTGACCTTTTTCCACGGTGCCATCACCGTTTTGCGCGGCCAGCGCGGTTTGTTCTGCAATGTGGGCTACCCGCTGCGCGCTTTCTGCAATCTGCCGTGAGGTGGCAACCAGCTCGCTGATGGTGGTGGTGATTTCCGTCATGGCGTTGACTTGTTCTTTGGCGCCAGAGGCCTGCTGGTTGGCGGCGGCCTGCAACTCTGCGGAAGAACTCTGCACGTGGCCCACCGCCGTGCCTACTTGCTGGTTCAGCGCACGCGTCAGCAGTACGCCCACGGCAATCACAAAGGCCAGGCTGACCAGCGTGCCGTACAAAATGACGTTCTTGGCCCGGATGCTGGTCATTTCAGATTCAACCGCACGCTGTTTCAGCAGGCCCCGTTCGGTGTCATCCATGTCGTGCACAATGACCCGCAGATCATCCATGTATTTCTTGCCAGTACCTGCGCCAATCAGGGCAAGGGCCTCGTCCCCGCGCCCGGCCCGGCGCAGATCAATGGTGTGTTTCAGTTCGGCCAGTTTTGCCGTTACCAGTGGCTCGGCCAGATCGATCCGTTTCTGTTCCTGGTCGTTGTCGCTGGTCAGATTGCGCAAATCCTTCAGCAAGCGCGGCGCTTCAAGCAGCGCGCCCTGGTACGGTTCAAGGTAACTTTCGTTGCCGGTGATGATGTAGCCGCGCTGACCGGTTTCCGCATCCTTCATGGCCCCTAACAGGCTGGCGGCTTTTTCCAGGACCTGGTGGGTGTGGGTAACCCGGTAACTGGCATCGATTAATTGATCAATGCTCTGGAATGCAATCACGCCGATGGCGATCAGCAGCACGGATGAAATCACAAAAGATGCGGCAATTTTCCGCCCGAACGTCCAGTTGGCATTCATGGTTTAACGCTCCGTAGCTGGGGAGTGGCAGGCGGTGGGGTAATCCGTTGTGACAGTCGGCGGATGGTCTCGATCAGCGCCGGGATGTGAAGGATCGGGCGCAGCCCGTCTCCGCGCACCGCACCGATGGTCTGCGGGTGGTGTTCGGCGGTTTCTGGCGCTGTTTCGCCGGGGTCGACCATCATGTGCTGGTCAACGCGCAAATAGGCTTCAAACGTGGCAAAGGCCAGGGCGACCGGTTGTTCTTTGTTGATCAGCACCAGCCAGCGCAGGTGTGCGGCCGGGGCGTGGCCCAGCAAGCAACCCAGGTCGTAAACCGGAACGATTTGCCCGCGAAAACCGGCCAGACCGCGCAGCGCCGTAACCGGTGTGGGCAGCGGCACAATATGGCGGTCTGCGGATAAACCGCTGATTTCATCCAGCGGCAAGGCATAAGGATCAGCGCCAACCCGGATGGCCAGGAATCCCTTGATGGCGTGCCGGGTGCGCTCTGGCGCTTGGGCAAACGACTGGTCAAAATCCTCACGCAAGCGCGCCAGCCCGGCCAGTTGCTCTGGTTTGTGCTGGCTCATCGGCGTTCACCTGAATGCAGTGGTTCCTGTTTGCACAGGGCCATCAGGGCCTCCCGTTTGAAACCGCCGCCAAACAGCAAAAGGCGCGCCGGATCTTCTTGCTGTAATAGCCGGATGGCGTGTTTCATCTCCTGCGCTGCGCCCTGATGATCGCCCCGGCGACGGGCAATGAGCCCCATGTGAACGCGCGGCATGGCAAACCCGGGGTCCAGCCACGCAGCCAGTTGATCTTGTTCCAGTGCCCCCGTCAGATCGCCCTGGCTCTCCCGGCACAGCGCCAGCACATAATGCGCGCCGGCATTCAGCTCATCGTCCTGCAAGAGAGAAAAGCACGTGGCCTCGGCTTGCGCCAGTGCGCCACTGTGGCTGTACAGCACGGCCTTGAGCAGGCGGACGTCTGGATTGCGCTCATATTCGGGCGGCAGGGCCTGCAAATAAGTCAGCGCGGGTTCAAAGCGTTCCCGGTCAAGAAAGTCCAGTACAGGTGCCAGGTTGGGGCTGGTCGGTGCGGTAACGGCCGGCACAGGCTGGGCGGCGGCTGGCGCAGGCAGGCAAGACAAGGCGTGAATGCGCGCGCTGGCTTGTTCAATGGCGGCCACCCAACTGCTTTCAGGTGTCGGGTTGGCGATGTGTTGGGGCGGCCTCGCAGCGGCTGGCGGTGTTTGTCGCCGGTAATAAAACGCGTCGTTGGTGTGAAAAACTTCAAAGTCCTCAGAGAGGCCGCGCAAGGTTTCGGCATGGCCCAGAAACAAATACCCGCCAGGCGTCATGGCGGCGGCAATGCGCCCAACGGCAGCGCGGGCTTGTGCTGGCGTGAAATACATCAGTACATTGCGGCAAAACACAATGTCGAATCGGCCGGCTTGCCAGAAGTGGGGGTCATTTTCGACCAGGTTGCGCTGCTCAAAACGCACTGCCGCAACGATCGTCTCATCCAGCGCAAAGAGGTTGCCCTCTGGCGTAAACCAGCGGTCCCGCATGGCTTGTGGGGTATCACGCAAGGACCAGGCGGAATACCGTGCATGGCGGGCTTTGGCCAGCATGGCCGGGTTCAGGTCTGCTGCAGTAATCTGCACCCGCTGCATGGCTTCTGGCAGGTGTTCTTGTAGCATCATGGCCAGCGAGTAGGGTTCCTCGCCAGAGGCGCAGCCAAACGACAAAACCCGAATGGGTGCCTCACCGCCGCCTTTGTTCAGATATGCCGGCAGCGCAACCTGAATGAAGGCGACAAGCTGATCAATATTGCGCAGGAAACTGGTCTCCGTAATGGTCAGTAACTGTGCCAGCGCCGCCAGTTCGGCTCGCTCCCCGCTGGATACCCGCTCAAGGTATGTGCCGTAATCGCAGTGATGCACCAGGGTCTGCTGGGCCAGTACATGCGCCAGCCTGGATGCTGCGGCGTCGTCGAAAAACCAGCCCGCGTGTTCAGTCAGCGCGGCGCGAAATCGCGCGATATCCCGTGGGGATGGCGGCTGCATCATTGCGCCAGCTCCTGCGTCTCCAGCGCTTGCCACACGGCTTGCGGAATCAGATGCGCGCTTTGCAATACCAGCAACAAACCACTGTCCAGCGCAGCAATGGCCGATACCGTATGTGCAGCCGCTTCACTTAACAGTGGTGGTAAATCGGTCTGCGCAGCGGGATCGAGCCTGCGCAAGCCAATAACGCTATCCACCGCCACAGCAACCACGCGTGCGCCAATCCGCAGGGTGACGTAACGCCCGGGCGGCGCAGTACGGCTGGCGCCCATCAGCGCGGTCATGTCGACCACAGGCACAGCCTGGCCGCGCAGGGTCGCCACGCCCAGCACAAAGCCGGGCATGCCGGCAAACGGGTGGGGTGCCAGAGGGCGCATGGTTTCAATGACGTCGCAGAGTGCAAATGCATACTCGTTATGATTGTTCTGGCAAATCAGCCAGGGTGTCGACGGCGGGTTGATCATGCTGGCAGGCCTTTGTTTCCTGCAGGGAATGGGTATTGGGTGGCGCGCTGTTCTGGAATCCGGGCGGGCTCACGCAAACTGCAAGGCAGCCGAAGCATTCCCCTGGTTGTCCGCTTCCGGTGACGTTGCTTGCTTACAAGATAGGTGTAGTCCCGAAGGCACGGAACCCTGTTAGTTTTTACAGTGCGCCAGAATGGGGCGGCGCGTTGGGCGGCATAACTCACAAGGAGGGGCTCTCTCACCCAACCCGCGCATTTCATTCATGCCGTTAAAAAAAGCCGCAGCATCGGGAGCTTGTGTCTATGATCAGTCATGCCCACAACCGGATGGCTTGATGACTGATGACACCGTGGTACAAGAGTTTGATCACGCCGGACACCATTTGTGCGTAACGGTCTGGCGGTCCGGACTGTTCTGGAAATGGTCCTATGTCATCGATGGATTGCATAAAGCTGAAATCGCCACCAGACCCTTCAAGGTGCAAGCGGACTCGATGAACGAGGGGATTTTCATTGCCAAGTACAAGGCAGAGAAAATGCCGCCGCGGGAGTAAACAAAAAGGCCCGTGACAAGTACGGGCCTTTTGTTTGCGCAAGACAGGGCCGCGCCATCAAAACGCCATCAACGCCGTACCCATAAAGGTGTGCTGACTATCCAGCCGGTTCTTGCTGCTGACCGTAGGTACCCAGCGCAAACCCAGTGACAGGGTGTGTTTGGTATCCAGCGTGGCGTCATAAGTCACGATCGGACCAATCGCGTAGTCATGCCCTTTGAACCCGTTGAGTTTTGCGGCAGTGGGGCCAGAATCATCCCCCAGTTGCTGCGTGGTCCCCATCACCAGACCCACCCCCAGCTTGTTGGAAAAGTGCTTGAGGCCCATCAGGTCCAGGGTGAATTGCGGCGCGTTGTGGTAGTCCGTGTCTTTATTGGGCGTATAAAACTGCAGGGTACTCACCGCATCAAATTCCATGCCTTGCTCGGGAAAGATGTGCGTGTAGGCCACTTGCGGCACAAAGGTCCAGTTGTTCAGGCTGGGGTTGGCCAGTTTGGTGGGGTCGTATTGTCCGGTGGGTGCCCAGACGTTGAAACTGAACGCCACATGCTCGGTTTTTGAAATGTGATAACCGGCAATAATGGGCGCAAAGTAGATATCAAACAGGTTGGATGCTTGCTGGCTGGTGGCAGCGCGCAATGGCCCCAGTCCCACTGTGCCGTCGACCTGGGTCCACACATAAGGCAGGGTGAAGCTGGAGGCGAAATTCCAGCGGCCGGCGCCGGTGTCCCACACTTTCATCAACGTAGCCTGTGTGAAAGAGATTTCGCCACTGATCCCTGCAGACTCTTTGCCCGCAATGGGCACCAGCCGGTCGTCGCTGACCGTGCCATCCAGATAGATTTCACCGACATTCACGATCCACACTGGCTCGGGCGGCACAATGCCGATATCGGGTGACACCGCCGTGCCTGTGATTGGCCGCCCTAGTGCGCCTTCAGTGGCATGGGCCGCCGGCAGGGCCAGCGCCAACAGGCCGGCGAGCATCGAACATGGAAAAAAACAGGAACGCATGACGTTTGTCTCCTGGTAGATTCAAAATGCGCGGTTGTCCGGATTAAGCGGTGTCAATGCAGACCGCTTGTTGGGTTCTTGCTTTGTTCGGGAAGGCTGCAAATCCTGGGCTGAGAGCGCCGGGGGCGTAGCAGTAGCCTCTTTGTCATAGATCGCACCCAGCCAGGTGGCCGCCTGGGCTGCCTCCAGCACGCTGCGCAACTGGGCAGGCCCGTTGGGTTGGGTGGCATCCAGCCAGTGATACAGCGCAGGCACCAGCTTGGCCGGCTGGTGCCCCCGTAACGCCATACGCAACTGGTGCCATGCCAGGCGCGCCGCGTTGATCTGCCGCGGTCGCCGGTACCAGCGCACACCCCGGCGCCATAGATGCGGTAATGACCACCACAACAGCAGTAACGTAATCACCACTACCGCAACCATTTGCGCCAGACGCACGACATCAATATGCCGAATGCGCGCGGGGGCCGGACCAGACGCCTCTGTCGGCAAGGCCAGTTCGGGTTTGTAGGCGGGGGTTGCCGCTGCGCTTAGCGTCAGTGCGGGCGCAACGGCGGTACGCAATTGCCCGGCGCGGGTGTCCCACCACACCACGCTGATGGCGGGGAGTGTGTAGTTGCCGGCCTGCTGGATAACATACGTGGCGGCGTCTTGCCGGGTGCTGCCGAGAAACCCCTGTCTATCTTTGGTGATGTCCTTGATCTGGCCTTGTTTCGGATACACCGCCAACCCCGGCACGGGCGGGAAAGAGACTGGCGGCAACAGCATGCCTTGCACCCCATCCACACTGACAATGATGGTGCGGGTAAACGCATCACCTTGTTTTAGTCCGGTGAGCGGGCGGCTGATTTGCTGGGTGATCTGCAAGCGGGTGGTGCCAATGGCGTTTTCTGCCCCGGCAGGCCGTGACACTGCCTTGACGGACAAGGTGAGGGGCTGGGTGCGTGCCGTGGTTTTGCCCACCTGGCCGACCTCCAGTTGCAGGGAGATGGCCGGGATCTTCAAGTCGCCGTCATTTTGCGGCGTGATCATATAGCTGCGCGATACCCCAAACCATTTCACCCCGTTGATTTCAATATTGAAGTTTTCTGCGTCATCACTTGGCGGGCTGGCAATGGCGCCGGGTATGTCAATGGCTGGGTAAAGCGGTGCGGCGGTAAACCAGTTGGTGGTCAGGGCATCGACCACCAGTTTCACCAGCTGCCCGGGCATGACGGGGGTGGCGGGTTCCAGGTGGGCCCGCGCCATGCTGCTGGCCGCATAGGCAGCCGGGCAGGGCAATAACACACTCAAGCAGAGGATCAGCAGTAGCCGTCTCATGGCTTCTGGCCCTGAGCTTCAATGGCAAATTTCTGCCGTAAAAAGTCGGCTGGCGTGGTGTGCAGGTTACGCATCCACAAGTCTGCATCCAGCGCCTTGCGTTGCGCTTCAGTCAGCTTGACCACCTTGCCCTTGTCGCCTTTTTCAAACTTGAATTCATCGGGTTTGAGGTTGGGTGCTTCTTGCTGTTGCTGGTCTTTGGTCGGGGGTTTGGCCTTGGGGATTAATGCCGCCACCAGTGCCCGGTTGGCCCTGGCCTGGGCAAACTCCGGCTGGAGTTTCAAGGCATTGTCATAAGCGGCGACGGCGCGCGGGTAGTCTTTCAGTCGGGCATAGCAGTTGCCCATCATGAAATACGCTTGGGGTGTTTGCAGATTGGCAAAAGCGGTGAGTGCTGCGGCGTTATTGCCGGCGCGGTACCACGCCCAACCCTGCCACATGGGGTCGGCAAACAGGTTGGCGGCTTCGGTAAACTGGCCATGTTCAAAGGCCCAGCGCCCTTGCTGATCCGGCGTGAAGAACGCGTCCTGCCAGCGTATGTCCAGTGCATAAGCCGGGCGGGGTGCGCTAAACAAACCGGCCAGCAGCAGTACGGGCAGCCAGCGAACCCACCCAGCCGCGCCGGAACCAGAGCGCCGCCAGCAGTGCCAGCGGAAAACACAGGTAATAACCGGCTTCTTTCCAGCGAACCTGAGCATTGCGTTCTTCTGCCGCCTGCATATGGCTGACGGCGCGGCGTTGTACCCATGCCACGTCATCGTCATCCAGTCGCACGCTGGTGAGTGGCGCGTCTGCTGCGGCGGCAGCAGCTTGCAGTGCGGCCAGATCAAACTTGCCCTGTTGCGGATGGCCGGCAGAATCGGTCACCACGCCACCATTCTGGCTGCGCAATGGCCCGCCACGCGCTGTGCCCACCGCCAATAACAACACCAGCGCACGCTGCTGCCCAATGGCTTTGGCAAACGCCGGAATCTGGTTGCGGTCAAAGCCATCCGTGCAAAACACTATGGTGCCGGCAGCGGGCTCTTTGCTCAGCAGGTGGTCTGCTTGTTGCAGCGCGCCCAGCGCATTTTTGCCTGCGCGTGGCATGAGCGAGGTATCCAGCGCATCCAGGAAAAGGCCCATGAAATCCGGATCGTCCGTCGGTGGCACCACCATATGCGCCGTGCCGGCGTACACCACAAGGCCGGTACGGGCGCCGTTACGCAGCTTCATCAACTCTTTGATCTTTTGCTTGCAGCGGTCCAGCCGGGTGGGCGGGATATCCGTGGCGTTCATGCTGGCGGATAAATCCAGCGCAACGACCAGCGGTGCGGTGTCTTGCGAGAACGGCGGGGCTTCTTGCTCCCAGGTGGGGCCGGCGGCGGCCACGGCCAGTACCGTCAGGGTGAGTGCGGTCAGGTGGACCGGGCGCACGCGCCAGAAACGGTGAGGGTCGACCAGCAAGTGCGTTAACAGGTGCGGGGCGATAATGCCACGCCAGCGGCGACGGGGGTCTGACAGCGCATGCCATAACACAACCAGCACCGCCGCCACCGCAATCAGCCAAAGCCAGTGCGGGCGCAAAAAGTGAAAGGCATCAAGATTGATATCCATGCCGGTTACGCCGTAAGTGGCCGGCGACGCGGGCGCCGAATCAGTGTGATGAACAACATAAGCGCGTGATAGAACACGATCAAAGCGCCTGCCAGCATCAGCGGCAGGTAAAAAAGCTCACGTTTGGGACGGTGCGACTGGCGCTTGACCTTGTCTGGCGTAATACGATCCAGCGTGGTGTAAATCTGTTCCAGCCCGCGCAGGTTCTCTCCCCGATAAAATTGCCCGCCCGTGACGGCGGCAATTTTCTGCAAGGCGGCCAGATCAACCTTGTCTTCACCGGTGGCGTTCGGGTCGCCAATGCCAATGGTATGAATGATCAGCCCTTTGTCCCTGGCAATGCCTGCGGCACGTTCCGGCGGCAGTTTGCTGGCGGTGTCGCCGCCATCGGTCAGCAGAATCAATACCTTCTCTTTGGCTTTGGATTTCTCTGTCATGCGAATGCCGACGCCAATGGCGTCACCAATGGCGGTTTGTGGGCCGGCCATGCCAATCTGCAGTTCATCCAGCAACTGTTTTACGCTGTCATGATCCAGCGTGAGCGGCGCTTGCGGAAACGCCGTGGCACCAAAAGCAATCAAGCCAATGCGGTCATCGCGCCGACGATCAATAAACGGCGCAATCACCTGTTTGGCGGCCTGCAGGCGGTTAAGTCGCTGGCCCTGGGCGTTGACGTAATCCCGCGCCTCCATGGATTGTGAGAGATCGATAGCCAGCAGCAGATCGCGCCCGGCTTCAATGCGTTCAACCGGGGGCTCGACGTAAACGGGCCGCATCATGGCCAGCACCAGCAAACCCCAGCAAAGCGGGGCCAGCACGACTTGCAGCCAATTGGCGCGCATGACCACTGCGCCAGCTAAAGGCCGCGCGTGCGCCAGCGTTGCCATCTGTTCGAACAGTGGTACGCGCACGGCGGGCATGGTTTCACGGTAGACCGGCAACAGAAGCCAGATCAGCAAGGGGAGTGGCAGAGCCAGTGCGGCCAGCGGAAACTCAAGCTGGTACATGGGCAATCCAGCGGCGTAGCAGGTTAATGAGTTCGGCGGTTTCAGCCGGCGGGTGCTGTTGCCATGCCAGGGCCGGCAACAGCTTGCCCGGCCCGCTGGAAAACGCGTTGTCATGCCAGGTGTTGTCCAGCCATTGCAACCATTGTGGGCCCGAGAGTTGCGCCACCTGATCGCGCGGAGCAATCATCAGTGCCACACGTTTGACCAGTGCGGGCAGGGCGCGTACAGCAGTCATTTGCTGCGGGTTGGCGTGCAAGGCAGTTTCAATGGCGGCCAGTTCTGCCAGTGCGGCGCGGCGCCAGGCCTGCGCTTTGTGGTGCTGCCACAAGCGCCAGATCACCCACAGCAAGAGTGCCACCATGAACACACAAAGCACGGCCCAGCCCCAGGTTTGCGGCGTCCATGCTACCGGGGGTGGCGGGGGGATTTCTTGCAACGCGGCCAGAGGATCGCTCATCGGGCGTCTCCAGGTCGGTGCAGGGTGGCCGGGCGCGGGCGGCGGTCACCCAGCATGCGGCGCAGTTGTTCTGTCACCGGTTGCCGGGTATCCAGCCGCAGTGTTGGCACGCCGCTGCCCTTGAGTAGTTCGGTTACTTGTGTTTCCTGGTCGCTAAACCAGGTTTCAATGGGTTGTCGCACGCTGCGCGTGTCAAAGTTGAACTCTGCCTGCAACTGTCCCCCGGTCAGTACCATACGGCCCGCGTGCGCCGGCAGGTGCTGAAACAAGGGATCAAGAACCAGCGCGGCGACCACGTCGTTATGGGTGCTTAACTGGCGCAGCAATTGGCGGGTGCGTGCATCGGCGCCGGTAAAATCGCTGACAATGCAGACCAGGTAATCATGGGCGGCTATGCGCAGTGCGTATTCCAGCGCTTTGTTCAGTTGCCCTGCCTTGGCCGATACTTTGCTTTGGGCGTGCAAGGCCTGGTTCATGCCGGCCAGTGCCGCAAGGATTTCCTTCACCCGGCCAGGGCTGCGCAAAGCACGGAACGGCAAGAGGGTCTCGTCATTGAACAGCAGGGCACCGACGCGATCTTCTCCGCGCAGGGCAATCCAGGCGCCTAGGGCGGCCAATTCGGCGGCAACGACCGATTTCATGGCGTTTTGGGAGCCAAAGAACATGGACATGCGCTGGTCGACCACAAATAGCGCCGGGCGATCACGTTCTTCCGTATAAACCCGCACCAGTGGCTTGTTCATGCGCTGACTGGCTTTCCAGTCAATATGGCGGACGTCGTCCCCGCGCAGATAGCCCCGGATTTCTTCAAAGTTGAGCCCGCGCCCGCGCATGCGTGAGGCATGGCGACCGGCCAGCATGCTGGCCCGGGGCAACCAGGGGTCGAACACCAGGCCTTCGGCGGATTGATCCAGCCGCATGAGCGAGGCCGCATCGACATACACCGTGCCGATGGTGTCCGGATGGATTGAGGGGGCATTTGCCATGACGCGCCTTTAAGCCGGCACCGCGACCGACTGCACCAGCTTGTTGACCACGGCGTCGGCATCCAGCCCGTCCGCGTAGGCGTCATAAGACAGGACCAGGCGATGGCGCAGGGCGGGCAAGACCACAGCGCGAATATCATCCGGCGTGACATGGTCGCGGCCTTCCAGCCAGGCATGGGCCCGGCTGGCGCGATCCAGCGCAATACCGCCGCGCGGGCTGGCGCCAACGGCAATCCAGCGCGCCAGATCAGCGTTATGGTTGGCTCGACTGGCCCAGAGCAAGTCGACAATGTAGCGCTCAATGGCCTCACTGACGTAGATCGCGTGGATTTCTGCGCGCGCGGCGAATATGTCGCTCTGCGCTACGGGTGTCGCCGCCGCGAGGGCTGCGTTGGGTGTGCCGGTTTCTTCACTACGCACCAGGCGCAGGACTTCCAGTTCGTCGGCGCTGGCGGGGTAACTGACCCGTAGTTTCAGTAAAAACCGGTCCATCTGCGCTTCCGGCAGTGGGTACGTGCCTTCTTGTTCAATGGGGTTTTGCGTGGCCAGCACCATAAACAGGTCTGGCACTTTGTGCGTGTTGCCGCCTACCGATACCTGGTGTTCTTCCATGGCTTCCAGGAGTGCGGCCTGCACCTTGGCCGGTGCGCGGTTAATTTCGTCGGCCAGAATCAGGTTGCCAAATACCGGGCCGGGTTCAAAGCGGAAACGGTTGTTGCCGTTTTCCTGGTAAAGCATGTCTGACCCGGTGATGTCGGCCGGGAGTAAATCCGGCGTGAACTGGATGCGGCGCATGGTCGCGTCCAGATTGCTTGCCAGCGCTTTCACCGCGCGGGTTTTGGCGAGGCCCGGCAAGCTTTCCAGCAATAGATGCCCATTGGCCAGCAGGCCGATCAGCATCTGGCGGATCAGTTCGCTCTGCCCTTTGATGCTGGTTTCCATTTGTTGCTGCAAACGCGTGACGGCATCGCGGCTGCTCATGGCCTGTGAACTCCGGAGTAAAAGGGAATGGGTGCGATGGCATCGCAAAGGGAAATCAATAGTCACCCGGCATGGGGACCGGGTGACTACTGCGTCAGGCAAGTTGCAATGCGCGTCAGTCTTTGCCGCCGCTAATGGTCCGGGCGCGCTGGGCGTTGCGTTCAATTTCGGCGTCTACCCCGGCGCGGATCTGGTCCACGCTGAAGCTGGCCGGTTTCTGGCTGGGCGGATAGGCCACAAAGGTCTGCAGGAATTCTGCTGTTTTGGCGACCGCCAATTCGTTCAGGTAGACATTTTTGGTCATCCAGTCGTAGTACTGGTCAGACACGATGTCCGCCCGCTCGTAGGGGTCCATGCGCAGGTTGAAAATTTTGGGCAGGCGCAAGCAGGTGAACGGGTTGGCCCACACTTGCATGCCGCCGGGTTCTCGCTGCTCGCAAAAGACAAATTTCCAGTCCTGGTAACGCATGGCAACCAGCACGCCATCGTCATCAAAGTAGTAGAACTCGTCGCGCGCGCCTTTGGGCTGTTTGCCTTCCAGGTAAGGCAACTGGTTATAGCCGTCCAGGTGGTTCTTGAACGTGGGGCCACCCGCTTTGGGTGCCCAACCCTTTAACAGGCGATCTTTCACCGAGGTGTCGCCCGCCACCGCCAGCAAGGTGGGGAACCAGTCCAGTCCGGAGAACATTTCGTTAGAGACCGTGCCTGGCTTGATATGCCCCGGCCAGCGCACAAAAGCCGGTACCCGGAACGCACCTTCCCAGTTGGTGTCTTTTTCACTGCGGAACGGGGTGGTGGCGGCATCGGGCCAGGAGAACTGGTTAGGCCCGTTGTCCGTGGTGTAAACAACAATGGTGTTGTCCGCAATACCCAGGTCATCTACGGCTTTCAAGAGTTTGCCGACGTCTTGATCGTGTTCCCACATGCCGTCAGCGTATTCATTGCCCGCCATGCCGCTCTTGCCCTTGAACTCTGGCCGCACATGGGTAAACACGTGCATGCGGGTGGTGTTCATCCAGACAAAGAACGGCGTGCCGGTTTTGACTTGCTTTTGCATGAAGCCAATGGCGGCGGCGGTGGTTTCGTCGTCAATGGTTTCCATGCGCTTGGCGGTCAATGGGCCGGTGTCTTCTATTTTGCCGTCGGCATAAGAATGAATGACCCCGCGTGGCGAGAATTGCTTGTTGAATGCCTGATCTTTGGGCCAGTACGGGCGCTCTGGTTCTTCTTCCGCATTCAGGTGGTAAAGGTTGCCAAAGAACTCGTCAAAACCATGCGCGGTGGGCAAGTATTGGTCTTTGTCGCCCAGGTGGTTTTTACCAAACTGGCCGGTGGCGTATCCCAGCGGTTTAAGCGCCTGGGCAATGGTGATGTTGGATTTTTGCAGACCCACATCGACACCCGGCGCACCTACTTTGGAAAGCCCGGTACGCAACGGGGATTCACCAGTAATGAACGATGAACGCCCGGCGGTACAACTGTTCTCGGCATAGTAGTCCGTGAACATGGTGCCTTCTTTGGCAAGTCGGTCAATGTTGGGGGTTTGATAACCCACAAGTCCGTGGGTGTAGGCGCTGATATTGGCTTGCCCGATATCATCCCCAAAAATCACCAGGATGTTGGGCTTGCTGCTGGTTGCAGCCTGGACTTGCAGGGCAGTCAGCCCGACCAGTATGGCCGGTAGTAGCCATTGTTTGACGCTATAGCGTAACTTTCGCTGGAACATATTCACATCTTCCCTCTGCTAAGTGAGCAGGCGGCCTCACAGTATTTATCAAGAGTCAAAAAAGAATCCTGTCAGCCAGCAGAAAAATAGCAGCCCTGGTAGGTTACCGATTCCTGATGGATGTACTGTTTATAGCATTGGGAATATAGATTTCTGCTTCTTTTGTAACCGTTTTCTTGTCGTACATCAGCAGGAAATAGTTGGGTTTTGCATGACTGCTACGGCGTGAAATGACGGTAGTAAAGATTGTCTGGATCGGCCTGAAGCGCGCGTTCCAGCGTGATTTGCCAGTTTTCTTTGTCGCCCGCGTAGGCGTACAAACCGGCAGCGTAAAAATCCATCAAGGCCTGTTGCTGCGTTTCTATCCGGGCAAGCAGGTCTGCATCGGCACCCATCAGAGGGAGGGGGGAGCGCACGTTGAGTAATTGCGGCAAAACACGTGCAAATTCGCCCGGACGCAACCAGTCGGCGTATTCAATGCGCGGGTGGTCATCGGTGACGGGCAATGCCTGTGCCGCGTAACGTTCCAGCCCGGCGTGGTCGGTAATCCAGGTGGCCAGCAGCGCAGCGGGCGAGGGTATGCCCACTTCTGTCAGTGCCTTGCGCACCGCAGGCGCGGCAAAGTGGGCGTTGATGCTGGCAGCGTTCAGCACAATGGGTTGGGCCGATCCGACCAGCAGCATTTCATGCAGCTCGGTCGTCCACAAGGTGGCATAGGGGAAGGCATTCAAAAAACTGCGCACCAGTGCGCGGCTGTCTTCATCGTTCTGGGTTGCCAGCGGTAGCCACTGCGCAAACAGGCCGCCAGGTTGCAGGCGATTGCGCGCCAGTTCGTAAAAATCCTGCGAGTACAAATTGACTACGCCTGCTGCCGACGGAGGTGGCGGCTCCAGGGTGATCAGGTCATATTTTTGCGGGTTTCGCAGTAGTTCTTGCCGGCCGTCATGTACCCGAATCTGCATGGCCGGATTATGGGCTACATCAAAATTGCCATTGAATGCGGGTACGGCGCGGACCACGGCGGGCAGGAGTTCAGCGGTGACGCGGTGGGTCAGACCGGGATATTGAGTCAGCGCCCCGGCCGTAATTCCGGTGCCCAGCGCAATCACCATGGCAGAACGGGGTTCACCCTGATGGATGATCAGCGGCAACAGCGCCTGCAATCGCATATAGCGCAGCGAGGCCATGGTGTCGCCGGAATTGGATACTCCCTGGATATATAACCGCCGGAAACGCTGCGCTCCCCGACCTTGCTCCAGCACGGCGACGGTACCGGCGGCGGTTTCTTCCCACTGCACCAATGTGCCACCGCGCGTGCGCGCCAGCAGGCGCACGTAACGGTCTGCCGGCACCACAAAACCCAGAATCAAGGCAAACAGGGTGATGGCCCAGACGGCCTTGCGCGATAACGGTGTGGCTCCGCGCCAGACGGCAGCAAGGCCGACCGCACAAGCTGCCAGGGCCAGCACCCACAATGCATGAACCAGCCCCAGCAAAGGGATCAGTACAAAGCCGGTCAGCGCCGTGCCCAGAATGCCGCCCGCTGTATTGAGGGCCAGCACCTTGCCGGTATCGCGTCCCACCTGTGCCGGATTGGCGGCTAACCGCAACACGACAGGAAATGCCGCGCCCAGCAGTACAGTGGGTAGCAGCACCATATAGCCTCCCGCCAGGGCAAAGCGCAGGCACAAGGCCAGCAGGTTGCCGCCGCCTGCGTCAAGCACCAGGCTGGCCAGTTTGCTTTGGGTGGCAGGTAACCATGGCCCCAGTAAGCCAACCTGCAATAACGCCACCGCACCGGCTGCGGCAATCAGCCCGCCAAATACGCCCCACGGATCGCGCAGGCGATCGGCATGACGGGCATAGAGTGCGCTGCCCAGCATGATGCCGAACAGGTAGGTGACCAAGACCATGGTAAAAGCAAAGGTACGCGTGCTCATGAACTGCACCACGCTTTGCGTCCAGATCACCTCGTAACCCAGCGCAATACCCCCGGCCGCGGCGTACAGCAAAATGGCCCGACGTGCCGGCGCAAGCTCGGGCGCGATGATCGCAGGTGCGCGGGTAGGTGGTGCGCCAGATAGCAGGAAACTGCCGAGCGCCAGCACCACATTCAGTGTTGCCGCGGCGAGGATGGTGCCTTGCAGGCCAAGTAACGGAATCAGCCAGAATGTGGCAATCAGCGCGCCGGCAATGGCCCCCAGGGTATTGGCTGCATACAATACGCCGCCAGTACCGCCGACCCGCCCGTCCGCCGGGGCCCGATCACGGAGCAAGGCGGGCAGGGTGCCGCCCATAAAAAACGCGGGCAGTCCGATCAACAAAAACAAGGGTAACCACGCCAGCAGACCAATATGGTCCTGGGCTATCGCAAACCAGGGTGCGGCATGGGCCAGTAACAAGCTCCCCGCCAGGCCACTCACGGCGACGGCGACTTCCAGAGTGCCGTAAAACTGTAGCGGCTGCGCTACGCGGTCTGCCCAGCGCCCCAGCCACCAGCCTCCCAGGGCTAACCCCAGAAAAAACGCACTGATGGCCGTGGTGACGGCGTAGACATCCACCCCGACGATCAACCCCAACTGCTTGACCCAGATGACCTGATACACCAGGGATGCAGCACCGGATACAAACAGCAACGCGGACTGCCGCCACGGCACACTGGCGCTGCGCTTTGGTTTGGTTTTTTCAGTTGCCGCTGCGGCACGGACAGTGGCAGACGGCGAGGGGGCTGGTGGCGCAGGTTTGCGGCGGTGGCTCATGAAGGCTCTGGTTTTACTGGAAAGGGTAAATTTTCTTCCAGTCTGTTTTCATATCGATGAGAATCCAGCCATTGGCTGGCGCGGCATCCAGTGCCTTATCCAGTTTGCCTACCGGCGATTGCCGATCATAGATAAACTCTCTCACCGCATCGGTGTGATGCACAATCAATCCCAGATGCGGACCATTGCCGCCCGTGGTGTATTGCAGCATTTGCAGGTCACCGTCTGAATTACCAAAGGCAATGACCGGTTTGCGGCCAATGTACCGGGCAATGCCCACCGGCTTGCCGGGACCGTCGTCAATAAAGTCGATCTCTGGCAAGCGTTCAATCACCGGTTTGCCATCACGCATTTCAAACCGGGTCTTGATGCTGCTGCCGATCACCTGTTCTGGCGGCACGCCATAAGTCTCCTCCGCGAACACCCGCATGAATTCCACGCCGCCGCCCGACACAATAAACGTCTTGTAGCCATTGGCGCGCAAGTACGTCATGACTTCCAGCATGGGGGCGTAGACAAGTTCGTTGTAATGGTGCTTCAGCGTGGGGTGGCTGGCGGTGTGAATCCAGCGATCAACAATGGCAGAAAACTCGTCCGCCGTCATGCCTGCGTGCGTAGCCATTAACAGGGTGGTGACCGATTTCTCACCACCGGCCAGCACCTTCTTGTAATCACCCTTGAGGGCAGAAGCGTAGGGTTCCTGCGTGGCCCACTCAGGGTGCTGGGGCGCCAGCTCGCGCAGGCGGTCAAACAGGAAGAACCCCTGAAAATACATGGGCTGCTCGCTCCACAACGTGCCATCGTTATCGAACACGGCAACACGCTGCGCTGGCGGCAGGTAGTCCGGAGAGCCACTTGTGGTGGTGGCCGTAACAAACTTGATGATCGCAGTGCGGGCAGGGCTGTCTTGCCAGAGTGATAGCGGCTCAGCCGCGTTGGCACTGACGCTGATCAGCAGGGCAAAAAAGGCGGAGATGAGTTGAGTACGCATCGCGGAACATCCTCACAATTTGCGATTACAAAACTGTTGCCGGCTAACCCGGCTCGTGTGCCAGCATCAATGTTCTGACTTCGTGTGTTCCGGCGGCTTAACCCCCATTGCTGGCAGGTGCCCGGCCCAGCGAAGGCTCGCCCGGATTGATCTTGAGCCAGCGCGCCGCAATGGCCTGTGCCCCGGCGGCATCATTGGCTTCAATACGGTACCGCACGGCCGTCATTGCGGCATCCCGGCTTTCCGGATGGGCCTTGATGACAGCGTCGAGGGTCTTGATGGCTCCGGCAGGATCACCGGTATCGTGCTGCGCCACCGCGTATACATAACCAAAACTGGCATCCGCTGGCATTTTTTGCCATGCCATTTTCAATGATTGCAGCGCCCCGGGACGATCACCAGCCCGGATCTGCGCCAGCCCCAGCGCGTGATACAACAGACCCGCATCCGGGTGGCGCGCAATGGCGGCACGCAAGAGGTCGATGCCGCCCGCAGTATCGTCTGCGGCAGAGAGGTATTCTGCCTTCATGGTGATGGCCGGCAAAAAGTCCGGATTAAGCGCTAGGGTCTTGTTGATCTCTGCCCGCGCCGCGTCGTGCTGGCCCAGCTCGCGATCCAGTCCGGCCAGATTGAGGTGGGACTCGGGGCGTTCTGCCAGGCTGGCTTGTACCTGGCGGTATTCAGCAATGACCTGGTCCCAGCGCGGCCGGTCCGTGCCTAGTTGATCCCGCGCATCAACCAGCGCCCGGGCGGCTTCTATCCGCACACCACGCACGGTATCGGCCAGCAGCGGGACCAGTAACGGGCGGCGGGTGTCCGGGGGCAAGACACCCAAGGCGTGAATTGCCGCAATGCGTACGGTGGGGTCCGCATCCTTGAGGGCGACGATGACTGTTTTCACCATGGCCTCGCTGGGGTAGCGGCCAGCTTCCTCCAGTGCCGTGGCACGGCGAATGGGCGGAATCGACGGATCAAGCACCAGCACATTGAGTACGTCGGCCGCGCCGATGCCTCCATTGCGCAGGCTATGCATCATCTGGCCGTAGCTGGCCGGCCGGGTTTGTTTGCCAAACCAGGTTTGCAGTTTTGCGGCGGCCCATTCCGGCGTTTTGTCTTTGTGGCAGGTAGTGCAGGCATCTGGCGTGCCCAGTTCCCGTGCCAGATCCGGGCGTGGAATGCTCAGCGCATGATCGTGACGGAAATCCACTTCCATATAGAACTTGCCCGGCATGTGGCAGGCCACGCAGGACGAACCCGCGCTGCCTTGCGGATGGTGGGTATGCGCGGGCGTATCGTAATCCTTGCGCTGCAAGGTGCTGGTATCCAGTCCGGTGCGCTGCAATGGCGCCGTGGCGTTGTGGCATTGCACGCACAAGGCGTTGCCCTGCAGGCGCGTCTTGCCGGTGTGTGGATTATGGCAATCCACACAGGTCACGCCCTTCATGAACATCTTGCTTTGGGCGAACGAACCATATTCAAAGTCTTCTTCCTTGAAATGACCATCCACCTCGTACAGGGCGTCGGTTAACAGGCTGAGTGAGTAATCATCTGCCAGGCGTTGCCCGTGTACAAAGCCATCGCCCAGCGGCGCCCGCCGGCTATGACAGCGCGCACAGGTTTCCAGCACAGTCTGTTGAGGCGCGTTTTTAAGTGGCGTTTCAAACCCGAACCCGGCCAGTGGCTGGGACTTGTCGCCCGTCTCCCACGTTACATGGCTGGATGCGGGTCCGTGACACGCCTGGCAACCCACGCCCAGCGCGTGCCAGGTTGACTTGAACGTATCATCCGCCGGGTTGTAGTTGCGCTTCATGTTGGTGACATGGCATTCCGCGCACATGAAATTGGCGTTCTGCGCCGGTTTGGTCCAGTGCAACTCATCCGCCGCCGTGACTTGTTCTTTGGGGTGCAGATGAAACCAGGTTTTGCGCTGGACATCCCACGCAATGCCCAGTGCCTGCAAGCGCCCACCCGGCATGGCAATCAGGTATTGCTGCAGCGGCGCCACCCCGAAGGTGAACGCCACTTTATAACTACCCACCTTGCCACCCGCACCATCGGTATCCACCCAATATTCACTGCCTTTGCGGTAGAAACGGCTGGTGATGCCGTTGTAGTCAAAGCGGGCGTTTTCAAAATTACCCGCCACCGTGTCTGCCGTCGGCAGTGCCATCGCTTTGGCGTGATGCGCGTTTTTCCAGGACGCAAACTCGGCGGAATGACAGGAGGCACAGCGCTGCTCATCGACAAACGTGGCATGCACCGCAGACAAACCGACCGGCGCGTTACGACCCAGCAGGTGAAACTGATACAGCCAGAACACCACCAGCGCCCCCAGCAGCAACAAGGCCCCGGCGATCAACCAGCGGCGGACGGGTGAGGCAGGGGTGGACACAGGTGTGCTGACGGACTCAGCTGCGGCCTGCGGCAGCGGCTGTTTACGGCGGGAAGCTTTACCCATGGATGGCGGGGAACCGGGCTGATTTTTTAGTGTTTACAGACTAGCCGGGAAAGGGTGCAAACGCAAAACCAGGGCGCGTTCATTTGTTGTAATCGATATAAGCTGGTTGCAGCGGGCCTGGACGCGAGATGCGGATGGCAAGGCAAGAGTCTGCGGCGGCATCGCTCGGCCAAACGCCTGGCCGTGAACCGTGACGGCCCTGCGCCATATATTCGTACGGCTTACGGCTAGAATCAGCTAACCTGCACAGGAATCGAAAAAGCCGTGCCGACATTGCAGCCCTTCAATGATCAGTGCGGTTTCCGTTATAGAAACGGAAGGCACTGCATGTATGAGGCCGCAGAGGTCTGATTTGAAAGTATTGGGGAATCCTCAGTCGAGGGTGCTAATGGAGAGCAGGCAGCGGCGGGAGTTCGGGCGACGACTGAGGTGCAAGATTGCAGCATTGCAACTTAATATAATTGAATCTATTTTCAGGCCAATAATTAATGAACGCACTTCTTAATGGACGGCGTGTGAATAAGGCGCTCGGAAAATTAATGGAAATCTCAACGAAAGTGATGTTCTTTGCTTTTGTTGTTTTGGAGGTGTTGAACTCGCTACTGCATCTTGCGATCTGGAGTGCTGCAGGAGATCATGCGTTGGCTGACTGGGTAAATTTACTATTTACTGCAATATTGAGTTTGCTTTGGGGGTGGTTTTCTTTTCGACGGATGAAGTTATCATTTTCTCTATCCATTCCTGCCGTGTATGCGCTGATCCCTGTTCTATTTGTAATTCTTGATGATCGCTACAAGAGCCTCGATAGGACACAGTTGTTTTTCCTCGTCGTGGTTGGCTTTATTTTCTTCTTTCTTGTGTGGGTGCTGATTGTGGTATTTGGACGTCATCTCGCGCGAAGGTTATCTAGAACGATGGCTTGAATCCGAGTGCATTTTTACACTTAGTCTAAAACCAACCATCAGGCTCTCCGGAATCTGTAAAAACGGTCTAAGTTAAGCATCATTCCCCAGCGGCTTTCAATCCCACACTGGCGTTTGTGGAAATCATGCCTGCGCTGTAACCCCTCAATGTGTGAGGATTAGTTCTCGCATAGTTGCCGGTCAATCCGGTAATGATCTATTCCAGGCTAACTTTGTATATCAGTGCAATTTCCATCGCTGAAACCAAAAACATTGCGTGCAGTATCATGACTATGGTGTAACTTGAAATAATTGCCTTTTACTTCAGTCTGTTAGACAAAGGGTGGCTTAAACTACTTGAGCTGTGAAAACTGATGCCGGCACGTAAGTTTTGCCGGGAGATGGAGCGTACCGGTTGGGGGTGGGAATGGGTAAAAATCTCACCCATGAGACAAAGTGCGGGTGTTACTACTACCCGCACATGCGCAGGCGTTAGATCAACAGAAAACCTTACAAATGCACAAGAAAGGCAGTGCTCGTGGTAACTTGCGGCCACCAATAACAAGGAACCGCAAGCATGAAAGCACTAATAGTTCTGATCGTTCTGGTGGTCATTGCCGGGGCCGTGTTGAGCAAAAAGAAAGGTGGCAAAACCAGCCTGAAAGACCGGCCATATCCCTACAAAAAGAAGGCAACACTATGCAGCGCTGGAGAGGTGGTGTTCTTTGAAAAGCTTAGAGCTGCGCTGCCAGAGCACCACATCTTTGCCCAGGTCCAAATCAGCCGGATTGTGGATGTCACTGACAAACAGAAAAGCCAGCAGTGGCGGAGCAGGATTGACCGGAAAAGCGCAGATTTTGTGGTCTGCGATGCAAAACACCAGATTGTGGCCGTGATCGAACTGGATGACGCAACCCATGCGCGGAAAGACCGGCAAGCCAGAGACGTTTTTGTGGAGGCGGTTTTTGAAGACGCAGGCATCAAACTAGTTCGATTCCATGCACGGGAAGTAATCAATCTTGATGTCATCAAATTGCGTGTGCTTGGCAGTGCCGAGCCAGTCCTGGCTGCCGTTTAACTGCAAACCGGAGTTGCTGCATGCATCCGGCCGTGGTTCGCGTCATGTCGTCGGGCCGGGATAAGCCGGGCTGGCCGCCCGTACGGCAGTAAAGGGGATGTTGCGGAGGCTGTGATTGCTTACTGCTTGTCTGGTGTATTGCTTTACATAATATACATTGGCCTTTTGAGCCTCCCTGTAAGCCATATCATTTGCGTATGACTTTTCACCCAAGCCGGAGAGGGCTAGCGTCGTCGCCACAACCAGGGCAACCGGAAGGGTGTTTTTAGAGAAATCGCGTTTAATACCTTCCCAGAACCCGCGTTTTTCCTCAGTTTTAGCTCGTTCTGCCTCAATGATTGCGGACAATTCTCGGGCATCTCGTTGCAAGATTTGCTGCAACTGCATTAACGCATACATATCAGGCGCGCTGATTTTCTTCCGCCACTGGCTTACAGACTGAGGCGTAACGCCCATGTGGATTGCCAGTTGCCGGTCGCTTTCCTTCCCGAGCATTTTGACGGCCTCGTCCAGAATTTCGTCCAGCGTGTTCATGCTTCTCTCCGTGTAAACGATCGTTGATGTAAACGATTATTGATGTTAGCGTGTCAACAACTATTGACACGATAGCACCGCAAAACATGCCCCGTAAACGCACGCAATCGCCCGCAGTGACGCCCGCACAGAAAATTGCTGACGCGAGGCTTACAACTGAGCAACTCGTTCAGATTGACGCCAAAGTGGCACGTGCGCTTTCCCCCGAAAATATTGAACGCCTTGATCGCCTTTCCGATTCAGAAGGGCGAGTCCGTCGCCTGTTCGGGCCTGCTGCGGACGCGCCAGCGGCCGCTCAGGCCGGACAGGCAGAGGGCGCAGCCATTGAGACCCCTACTGATAACATGGGGGTAACTACCGAAACGGAGCCACCTCAGACCTTCAAGCTGGTGCTCACTTCCGGCAAGGGCAAGGGAAAGCTTGTTGAATACCCGATTCGCTACGGCAATGCGGGTGATGCTGCTTTCGTTGACTGGGTTACGTTCACCTTCCACAAGTCGACCTGCGACGTGTTCGGCGACTTTTTGCAAGACGATGACGATTACGCGCTCTCTATGAGTCTCAAGCTCGACGCGATTTTCGGCTACGGCATTACTGGCAAGCGCCATGCCGGTGTTCAGTTTTTCAAGAACGCATGGATTCTGGGCGACAACTATGGCTTTGTAGCCATTGGCGGTCAACAGCAGCACGACCGCATGATGGTTCAGATTTCCGGCGCTGGCTGTGCTGCTGCAAAACCGGGCTGGGAACAACGTCTCGTCAATTTTCTTGAAGATCAGGCTGAACAACCGGCTTTAACTCGCGTTGACCTTGCTTATGACGACTTTATGGGTGAGGAGTACACGGTAGACCGTGCTCTGGCTGACTTTCACGCAGGCCTGTATCAGTGCTATCGGGGCAATGCACCCGAAGTTCAGCAACTCGGTAACTGGATTAACCCGTCTGGCAAAGGCCGTACTTTCTGCGTAGGTCAACGCACGTCCGGTAAATTCTTCCGTGGCTATGAACGCGGCAAGAAGGAGGGCTGCGAGTCCTCCCCATGGTTCCGGGCAGAAGTTGAGTTCAAAAATCGCGGTCGCGTACTCCCCTTTGACATGCTTCTGGCCCCCGGCCAATACCTAGCGGGTGCCTATCCAGCGCTAGCCTGGGTCAAAAACAAACAATCCCGCATTGAAACTGCCCGCAAACAGGCAGAAATCTCGGTTCAGGCTGCAGTAAAAATTTTCCGCCATCAGTTCGGCAAATATGTTTGGACGCTTCGCAATGTGTTTGGCACTGAACAGTTTCTGAAACTGGTCGAAATCGAGGCCGTTCCCAAGCGTCTCAAAATGCCCGATTACCGCCTCGCACCGAAGCCGATGACGCTCGCTGACCGTTGGCGCATGCCCAACTGTGACGTCAATACAGGCGCTCCGATCTGGGCGGAAGAAATCCCCTTTAACGCTCCCGCCACAATTGCGCCTTGGTGGATCAGGGCTTCTGACGGCGCTCAATTATCGTAACTGTTACGGAGAAAACATGATTATTCGACAAAACGCCAAGGTGCTTGGCATGAAGTATTTCAAAGACACCGTAGATGGCAAGGCTTATGACAGTACGACCATTTACGCGGCTGTCGATCTGGATAATTCGCGCGGGCAGGCTCGGGGTCTTGGTTGTGCTGAGTACAAGTCCACAACCTCCGACCTGTTCCATACGCGCAAGGACGTGAAGTTTCCTTGCGATTGCGAGCTGGTGCTCGACATGGTCACCAACGGCAAGGTCACCAAATTCCAACTGGTTGATTTCACGCCGCTGGGTGCTGCTGCGCCGCAGGTGGCTAACAAGGCCGTTTAACCATGGCAATGGTTCCGGCTTTCATTGTTCAAGACATCGAGTCGGGGCTGTTCATGGCGGCTGACGGGGAGGGTGGTATCGACTATCGCCCACTCGTTACTCAAGCCGATCATTTTGACGCTTTCGACGTCGCGGAAGAAACCGCTCGGGACAACCTCAATCGTTGGGTCGTGTTTCGTTTCTACAGGGAGGCCAATTAATGGACTCGTACTGGCTTCTTTGGGGCGTTCTTGTCTTCGGCTTTGATGTCGGGATTCTGGCCGCCTACTACGTAATCCGTGAATTGAAAGGGGTTCGTCATGCTTGAGTGGCTCAGAGACTTGTTCGGCATTGGTGATGATGAAGGTGAAACCGAATACGACGAGGGTTACAGCGATGGCTTTGCTGATGGCTCAGAAGAACGTGAGCGCTGGGACCAGGACTGATGCCCGCCTGCCTCCAGGTGGTTGCTTCGCAACCCACTTCAATCACAACCGATACGCCGGATGTATGTACCGGCTACGTGCTCATGACGGGCACGGAATACCAGAGTTTGCAGCCCGCTATGGACCTTTGGACCGTTCCAGATTCCAGCGTGTTGCAGCAAGCGTTCATGACCGGTCTTAGCCTGGTCTTGATCTGCTACCTCGTGTCGTGGGCCTTTGGCTCTGTTATCAAAATGTTCCCATAAGGACTGAATCATGAAATCGAATCTGATGAAAAAGCTGTTTGTACGTGCTGGTATTGCCACTGCTGCCGCTGCTTTGGCTGCGCCTACCTTTGCCGCTGGCGGGCTGGATTTTTCCGGTGTTTCTGGCGCGATTGATGCAACTTCTGTTGTTGCAGCCATCACCGCTGTAGCTGCAATCAAGGTGCTGCCGGGCTTTGCACGCTGGGGCTACAACAAGCTGATTGGCTGGTTCGCCTAATCTGCGTGCCGAAAGGGGCTTCGGCCCCTTTTTTTATTTGGGGGTCACGTGATTTGGTTTGCTCTCTTTTTTCTCCTGGGCATCTGCGTAGCTGGCGCAGTTGTCATGGGCTTCAAGCGTTGATTCTGGTTCTGGCGCTGACTGGTTGCTCCGGTGCGCCCCTCTCGGTGGATGACAAACATGAAACTTGGTTGCAGTGGGATTCGCGCCATCTGGCTTGCACTTACTTTTCTGCTGACCATTGCGTATAGCAACACCGCTTTGGCTGGGCCCCGCCCACCTGGCGTTCTTGATTATTGGGTTGGCGATGACGTCAACGCGATTCAAGGCTCTCCGTCCGACCTTCTGGCTATCGCATCCAAATGCACTTCCACTGCTCCGTGGCCCGGCGCTCAGAACACTATTACGCCAGATGCTTATTACGACGACGGCACACCTGCACACCAGATTCTGTACTGGGAATGCACGTGGTATGCGGATCAGAGCCAAAAAGCAGGTTATCGCCTCGGCATTTCGCCCCATTTCACCTCCGTGACACCTACACCCACCCCCACACCGACTCCCAGCAAGTGTCAGGCAGGTTCAAATCTTGGCACTTTTGATGTCCCCGTTCCTGGTACCACATCCTCCGGGGGCTCTGCATTAATCAACAATTACAATCTCGCGAAAGGCGCCACTGCCGCTGCCCGCGCTGGCACGATGACTGCCTGTTATCAGGGCTGCACTGCCACGTTAAGTAATTTGAGCGGCGCTGATCGTGGCATTGACGTTACTGCATCTACGACCGATGGCCAGCCAGCCACCTTTAATGGCACGTTGACTACAACCGGTGCAACTTGCAGTGGTTCTGATACTGCCAAATCCGCATCCTCCACCAACAGCAACAACAACCCGAACAGCCCCTCCGATTGCCCTGCAAATACCACCTTTGGGCAGGTTCAAGGTCAGAATGTCTGCGTTAACAACGCACATCTTCCGTCCCAGACAAACCCCACGCCGACACCTACCCCCGATCCCGGTGGCGTCACTCCGACCCCCAATCCGGCTGACACAACCGGCCCTGGCCAACTGGATGGGGGTGGAGGAAAAACAGGCACCAATTCCACCTCCTCATTGCCCAGCAATACGGATGGGTGCTTGTCCAAGTGCTCGAATCTTCCCGGCGGAACCATTCCTACGGGCACACCTACACCCGCACCGACCGGCAATCCGACGCCGACCCCTTGCCCGGCCAATCAGACATGCCAGGACACCCCGGGCTCTGACAAAACAGGCACTGGCGCAGTGAGCAAGGGTGATCTGTACACGCCCACCGGTGAAAAACTCAGCGATGTGTTCAACAACTTTTATACGGCCGCCTCAAAGCTTCCGATTTTCTCAGCCGGCAAAAACTTCTTCACTTTCAATGGCTCTGGCTCTTGCCCCGTTTGGGATACGCCTTCCATGCCCATGCCGCTTGGAGGCGTTTTCCCGTCACTGCATGTCGATATGTTTTGCTCAACGACAGCCATGAATATCTATCCGCTGATCAAGGCCGTGCTTCTGGCCGTGGCTGCTGTTTACGCCTTCAAGATCGCGATTGTTTTTTAAGGGGCAATCATGGATTGGTCTTGGCTGACGAAATACTTTGACAGCGTAGTTGCATGGTTTTTGGGTCTGGTGAAGGCTGCTTTTGGCGCGGTCTGGGACATGGTTACAGACTTGTTTGTTGCGTTGATTGAGATGTTTTTCAATGCGCTGCTGACACTGCTGAACCTGATTACGGTTCCGGACTTCATGTCCGGTGGTATTGATGCGCTGACTTCGTCAATGCCGGGCTGGATGTTGTTTTTTATGTCTGCCACAGGCTTTGGCCCGGCTCTTGCGCTCATTGGCGCCGGGGTGGGTTTCCGGCTTCTTCGCAAACTTGCAACGCTGGGGCAGTGGTAATGGCCATTACTTTTCATGAAGGTTTGCCGGGGCACGGCAAGACGTGGGAAGCCGTCATTTATCACCTATTACCTGCCGTCAAGGCTGGCCGTCGAGTTTTTGCCAATATCCGGGGCCTGAACCATGAAAAAATTGCGGAGCTGACCGGCCGCCCACTGGCCGAAGTCGACATGTTGGTGACGTCAATTGCATGGGATGACACACCGCGCATCCACGAGCTCGTAGACAACGATTCACTGGTGCTTATTGACGAGCTGCAGGACTTCTGGCCAGCCAAGGGTCACATCCTTGACAAGGTGACTGAGTTTGTAACCCAGCATCGTCATCGTGGCTTGGACATTGTTTGTATGGGCCAGGATTTGCGTGACTGTCACGCGATCTGGAAACGCCGCGTTGAGAACAAGGTGCTGTTTGTTAAGCAAACGGCCATTGGGCGGGATACCCACTACAAGTGGGAAATGTGGGTAGCCAAACAGCCTGAGAAATTCATCAAGGTGAACGGTGGCACGCGCAAATATGACCCCAAGTACTTCGGCGTCTACAAGACCAAACGAGATGATGCTGAGAACGTGGCGCACTATGCAGATGATCGCGCCAACATTCTCAAGACCAAGGCGTTTAGGTTCTGGCTGCCACTGGCCGCTGTGGGCGGGGTATTGGCGATCAGCTATCTCTGGCATTTCTTTCATGCGTCACCAGTCAAGGTGCCAGAGAAACCAAAGCAAAGCGTTGCGTATCAGGTGCCACAAAATCCTACTGTGGTGCCTCAGTCGGTTCAGCCGGCACAACTTCATCCGGTGGCGTCTGCGGCGGCTTCTGCGCCTGCCGTGGCGGACACAAGCAAGGCCTATTCTCCAGAGCAATATCCGGTAGATTTGTTCAGTAAATATCGCCCGCGGCTCTCGGCCATGATTTCTGGCCATAACCACATTGAAGGCCGGATTGAGGTGCTGGATGACTCTTTTCACCTGAAAGAGGAGTTCACCTTTGCCCAGCTTCGCGCAATGGGTTGGGGCGTTGCAGAAACCGAGCGGGGCGTTTTTCTGACCCGGCGTTCTGACGGTTTGCGCTACTTGGTGACTCAATGGCCAATTGACCCATTTGGCCGCACCTCAGACTACGCACAGCGTGACCCTCAGTTGAAAGACCAGCCCCAGGGCAACTCATGATAAAAGCCCCGCAACAATGTGCGGGGCTTTGTTTTGCGTAACAGTTACGACGTTTTTATTCTTTCATACAGTAACTGTGCCACACCGTTATCCCAGGTTGCATTTTTTGCGGAGCTTTTCCCCCATTGGGCTTTTAACGCCGCCAAGATCAGTGCAATTTCCTCGTGATCCAGCTTTACGGTAGCGCCGCCATCAATCTTGTCGCGCATCCTCATTGCTCGCATGCGCTCTGCGGCGCTCTTGGCATTGCCGGTGGATGGCCTGCCGCGCTTCTTCGGGGCTTCGATCAGATCGAGAGTTTTCTTGTCTTCCGGTTGCTTTGCCATGTCGCACCATTAACGTAACTGTTACGATAATTATAACAAATACATTAGCGTAACAGTGACGATAAATAGACCGTCTGTCGGATATATCGTAACTGTTACGAATATCTGGAGAGCCGCGACTGGGGCCCCGCTTGCGGGGTGCGAGCGGCGAAGTAGGGCGGGGCGTCCCGCCCGGATTCTGTGCCGCGACCCCCTTATTGCTGAACCGGGTTTTCGACTATGATCGCGTCACGTTAACCGATCATAAAAACAATGAAACTCGCGATCTTTATGTTTCTGCTGGTCGATCTGCTCGTATTTTCGGCGCTGGATCATTGGGGGCCATTTCATTTTTCTCTTGGAGATGGTCGTGTCGCCACGCTTGCATTGCCATGGCAAAAACAGACACATCCGGACGCGCCACCGGTCGTAAAGGTTTATCTTCCTGAAGCGGCTTCAATGTCGCCAATCAACATAGCGCCGGCGGGCTCCACAGCGCCCCCGCTAAAGAAAGCTGGCCCTACGATGGATCAGTTGCTCTCAGAGCCCCAACCGGCTAATACCGTGATCTATAAATGTCGTGATGCTTCCGGTGGCGTGCTTTTTCAAGACACGCCGTGCGCCAAGAAGTAGTTATCCAAACAGGTTGAGAACCATCATGCCCAAGCGTGATTCAAGCCCGCACTGGCGCTTGTAAAAGTCATGCCGGCGTTGGAGTCCCTCGATGTGCGACGCCTGGTTCTCACATAGCTGTCGGTCGATCCGGTAGTGATCAATAAACATCAGTTCAATCTGCCTAGCCGCGCCTTTGTAGGTTGCGCCGGGCGGATAGATTCGGTCTTCAATCAGCGTCCAGCCAGACCAGCTGCCAAAACCTTCTGGAATACGTCCCAATGCTTTGAACACCAGCAACTGGTAGGCCATGTACGGAACGGGCTCTATGCCGTTTTTCCATGCGTGCACGGTGTCCAGGCTGACTTTGCATGTCTGTGCGATTTCCGTCATGGAAACGGAAAACATCGCGTGCATGAGGTCGTTCGGATTCGATTTAAAGTCGGTGTGGGGAAATTTTCTGTTGTTATCCATGTAGCGCCCTTGAAACGAAAAACCCGCCGTTCGTCGGCGGGTTCAAGGAGTATCGGTTTCTTTTCAGACTGCGAGAGGGGCGCAAAACCTGTCTGACTTGACCTTGCGCAGAACCCCCAGGAATGACAACAGACGCATTAGTAACTTAACATAATATACATTATACGAACTGATGGTCACATCCCGGTAACCCGAAAAAGCTACGATCCGGGCCCCTCATTTCGTAGGATAACTACAAAACCCACTTCTTTGTAACGCCTTGTAAAACAACAACAAAACCGCACAACTTCAGGTGATACATGCAACAAAAACAAAAGCAGAATCCCCGGGCGCCACACATCCATCCTGCCACGCTGGCCAAACTGCGGCGTGAAAAGAACTTCGCATTCAATCTCGCCGTGCGCCGTGGGCGCGTCGCGTCGGCAGCTTATCAGAAGCGATGGAAAACCGAATCGGTCACCGCGCTGGACATCGACTACTGGCTGCACTTCGTTGTGAACCATTATTTCCTGTCCGTGGAGCGCCGCGAGGCATTCATACGGACCAGTGGCGTCATCGAGAAAATCCAGCGTTGCAAACACGAAGGCAACTGGCCGCCGCCCGTGATGTACAACCAGCAGTTCTTTGAGATGTTCTGCAGGGCCTACAACTGGCGAGGCTAACAAAAAAGCCACCAGACTTCAGGGAGTGAGTCTGGTGGCAGCGTCCTGTTGCAGGGGGCAACAAGGGACGCTCTCAACCTAGTCAATCAACACGCTTTTACAAGCTAGAGGTTGTAAATCAGTGGTGCCGTTGGCCCGATCCGGGCCGAGTCTGGCATTGATGCATTCAGTACCGCGCTGGCCGATCCCGGATTGATACTGATAATGCCGCCCGTAAACGTCTGTTGCGGGCCAGACGGTGAACCGACAACGGGTTGCGATGCCGTCGCAGCCCGTTTTTTGATGCTGTCATAGATCAGCATCGCTGCCACACCGGCAACAACGGCCACCGCCAGATTCTTGATCGTCGCTGCCGCTGTCATTATTCCACCGATGCGTCTTGCGGCGCGTGCTTGGCTTCCGGAAGAAAGATAGCCAGCAGAGCGGCCACCGCAGGACCAGCCGTGCCGATCTGAGTCAGTGCAGCCGGATTGACGCCAGCAAGCGCACCCAGCGCGGCAATGCCCGCCCAAGTGGACGGCTCTTTGAAACGGCGCAACAGCGCTTCGATTTTGCTACTCATTGTTTCCCCTTAAAACAGCTTCGACAGAAAGCCGGGCGGGTCTTTGGGCTCAATGCCGACCGCCTGGCGATATTGATGCACGGCCCGACCGGCCAGCATCGCCTTTACACCCACATACGTACCCAGCAGCGGCAGGCCATCCATCACCAGTTGCCCGGTCGGCATGTAATCCAGAATGATGGCTTCCTCAACCGGCCCTTGCGGAATGACGCCGGCCACGCCCCAGACATCACCAATGAACTCTGTTTGCGCTGCCGATCTGGCCGCCGCTAGCGGATACTCAACAATCGGCTTTGCCGCGTCGTACAAGTCCTGACCGGTTGCCACGGCAACGTCAGCCACAGCCCCGCCGATGGTGATTGCGGCTTCGGTCACCATGGATTTGCCACTGGCTTGCGCCTTGAGCCACAACAGCAGCAAAAGGCCGCCCGCGCCGTACCAGACGTACTTGTTTTTCATGGCCGTGAGAAACACCACACCTGCCCCTTACCGTTTTTCCGGCGTGCTATGCTTCGCGCAAACACACCCCGGACTATAAAAATGAAAAAACTTGTCACCGCCCTGCTCTTGTCCACTGCTGCTGCAACCGGTTTTGCCAGCGATTTTTCCCAGCCAATCGCAGAGTGCCAAAAGCTCTCTTTTCATGTGGACGTCGAAAAGTGCCTGCTTGGCGTTATTGCCGATGAAAAGAAAGCAATCACGCAGCTCTCTGATGAACAGCGGAATCTTTTGAAGCAACTTCCGCAGAGCAAAAAGCTGTTTTCTCTCTCTGATCCGGTTGCGAAATCTGCTGCAACCTACGAAAAACTTGTTCAGTTGGATTGCGAAACGCTCACTGGAGCGGCGTGGTCGTCAGGTAGCGGCGCCGGTGAAGCTGTGCTGCTGTGTGAGGCAAATTCGCGCAATACCAGAGTCCAGCAACTAACTCGCTTCGCTCAGTAATCCCAGCCCAAATCTGCAATCACACTGGCCACATATTCCTGAGTTTGTGTGGCCAGTTCATCCAGCACCACACGCCCGTTTTTGTTCCAGCTTTTCAATACCGACGGATAGCCGTTGTATGCCGCAATGGCATTCACCCAGCTATTGCCAAACTGCTTGTAGAACACGCAAAGCATGTTTTTCGCTGCGTAGTCACCCGCCGCCTGCCAGTTGTAGGGATCAACGTATTTCCAGTGCATGGGCATTAACTGGAACATCCCGGCTGCGCCAGCACTGGATTTCGTCTTGCCCGACACAATGTCATCCCTGAACCGGCTTTCCTGATATGCGATGCGTGAAAGCAGGTATGGCGGCATTCCATATTTGCTGTTGATCGCTTCCAATGCGGAGGCGTATTGATTTCCACGGCCTTGCGTGAGGCTCGTTTTAAAGTCGCTATTTGCCATGTCGGTCATGTCGCTGATTGCGTTGCCGACACTGGTCAGCCCCGTCTTGATGAACCCGAACACATCGGGAATGAAAAAGCCGTTTTCGTCCTGGCTTTCGCCCGCGCTTTGCGTGCGGATCTGGAGCACCCACCAGATACCCAACCCCGCCGCTGCCAGCACGGCCAGCCGCGTGGTGTTGATCGCCATTACTGCGCCACCAGCACCAGCGCCCAGCGGTCACCCTGCCAAACCGGCCACTGGCCGCCCCAATCACCCAATTCGTACGGGTCCGCCCAAGTCGCGGACGCCGGCAGGTTGTATTGGCCGGGCGTGGACGGATCAAGGTATGCGATGGTTTCGCCCTGGAATTCACCGCTGGCCGGGTTGTAGGAAAAGCAGGTTTTCGTATAAATCTTTGGCATGTCGAATCCTTAGTAAACGATGCAGGGCAGCAGCGCGACGTTGCGCGGGCGGACCTCAAGCAGCGGCGAGTCGATAGACGTATTGCTGGCGCCAGACAGGGCCGTCGTGGTCAAACCGTGATCGGACGTGCTGTCGCCGGCGCTTTCGCCGTTGAGAATGGTGATCTTTGCGCCCACCGATGCGTCACGCTCCAGATACTTGCCGAAGGCAGTTGCGCCCTGATGCGAGCCCATAACCCGGCCTGAATCCACGTCGCGGCCCAAGTCAGTGCCGCGCACGAATTCGCCGCGCAGATCAGGAACCGGGAATGTCCCGTCACCAAGATTCGGGCCATGGATAAAGCCGATTGCGCTATACAGCGCCGCATAGGTGGTCTGGCTGACCCGTTGACCATTGGCGACCAGTGCGCCGGCTGGCGGCAGGTTGCCCGCGTGATAAATGATTTCTCCGGCCATCTTTCGCCTTTGGCTTCCGTAGCTGTTGACCGATCCATTGATCGGGCTATTGAGGATGTGCGTGCGGCGGCGCATGCGTTACCAGATGATTTCCTGCACCTTGACGGGCGCAGTGCCAGCAGCAACAAGCGCCACCCATGCCGCGCCGGGCGCATCGGTTTCGATCCAGAGGCCGCCCGGTGCCAGCTTGATGGCGGCATCATTGATGTTCAGGCCGGGCGCACCGATAAACACGTCACTGCTGCTGTTGTTCCAGATACGCAGCGAGGCCCGGCCCTGATTGGCCGCCGCCAGCGCGGTTTCTGTCGTGCCGACCGTTTTGAAAGGCACGTTTACCACCGATGTGGCGCCGATCATCTTGGCGTCGATCTTGCCACCGACGCGGTTGTAACCGGCCTTGTCAGACTGGCTGACGCCCACCTTGACCGAGCCGCCCGCATAGGCGTTATCGATCTCAAACCGGGCGAAATTTTCTTCCGGCACGGTGTAGAAACCCGCTTCTACGCCGGTTGCCTCGTAGATCATTTTTCCGCCCGTGTTGTACAGGCGGACGTTGATGGGGTTGGGTGTATCGATCAGCACAAACAGGCGGGCAAACGTGGCCTGATTCCAGGTGCCGCCCGTGGTGAACGACTGGCGCAATGTCTGCATCGCTTAACCCCTTTTCCACATCATCAGTGCGAACACGCCCGCGAAGGCGTACAGCACGTATTTGAGATCGCCCAGCCCGTTACCGGTCTTGGCGTTGTTCCATGCGTCCGCGTTGTTGGCCATGGCGATGCGGGCAATGTCTGCCGTGCTGTCGTTGCTTGCCTTTACCGCATCAAAAGCCGAATCCGTCACATGCACGCCGAAGTCCAGGGCGTTTTTCTGCGAATCCAGCAGGTTGTTACCGAAGGACGTAAACGCGTCCTTGTTGGCAGCAATGGCGGCTTGCGCCGTGGCCGCCGCCGAGGCGATGGCGCCGCCGTCGGTTGTAATGTTCTGAGTGATGCTGTGATCGCTGGCATCAATGTTGTTGGTGCTGCGGTTACTCAGGTCGATAGAACTGTTATCGCCGCTGACGCCGATGGAGTCCTGCAAAGCCTGTCGGCGGTCAACGCTCGTTGCCGTGTTCGACGTTTTGTTGCTGCTACTACTTCCCATTGGTCCACCTCAGAACCGTTTCAGCCGGCATGAATCCGGCCTCTTTTAATCGCTTCACCATGCCGGGCCGCCACGTGTGTGCCCGGATGGAATCGCACCCGACGCATTGCGCCTTGATGTGTTCCAGAACGGGGGTAGTGAGCCCCTGCCCTACGCTGGCCGCCGCGACAATCACGGCCTCCCGCTTGCTGCCGTAGCGCTCAACCGTGAGCAGGTAGCAGGCGACCGGATTGTTTTGAGCGTCGCGAAATGTGTAGAGATTGGCGGAGCCGTCCTCAACCATGCCGCGATACAACGCCAGATCGCACAGCGGGTCATCACCAACCGAGCGCGCCAGTTGTTGCGCGTGCCACTCGGACCAGTCCTCCCGCTTGCAGATCAGTTTCATTTCTTGAACTTCTTGGCCAGCACGACGACCAGCACCAGAGCGCCACCAATCAGCGCAATGTTCATCGGGGACATGAGCGAAGCGCCCAGCGAACCCATGCCGCCCGAATCCGAAGAACCGGGAATGCCAGAGGTCTGTGCCGTGGTTTGCGTGCCACTGAAATTCACTGCCCAGTTGTCACCAAACGAGTGATTGAGCGTGGACGACATGGAGCTTTGCGCGGAGGACGGGCCACCGCCCGCCGCGCTGCCAATACCGCTGATCAAACCTGCCGCGAGTGTTGGGTCCATATCAGTCCTTGAGCAGAACCAGAGCCAGCACGCCAACCACGGCCACCACAACCACAATGGTCATGGTGCTGCCGGTGCTGGTGCCGGTATTGCCGACGATGGTTGTCGGCACACCTGCCGGATACAGCTTGCCGTCCTGGCCGACCACGTATTGCGTGTCGTTCTGGCCGTACTTGCCTTTCAGGTAGGTGCTACCCAGCCCGCCCAGCACATTCATGAGCGTGTCGGTCCAGTCCGCAGACTGGCGGCCACTGGTTACCGGGTTTCCGTTTTCATCCATGGCGCCCCCTTGTTACAGGTTGCCCAGCAGGTCGGTGTATTCCCCGAAATAGACGACGGATTCCGCCGCACTAAACGTGCCGTTGATTTCCATGGAGGCCAGCGCCGTGGTGTTCAGGTGGTCTTCCTGGTTGTTATCAACCACGAAATCGACCACATACCAGCCGGTTTGCGGGGTCTTGCGGTTCTCTTTCTGCCAGAACTCGTTAGACGCCTTGGTGCTGTCGTGGATGGTCAGACCGTTGCCCTTGATTTCCAGCGCGGTCAGGTTGGCCGACTTGATCCACAAACGCTTGAGCATGGAGCCGCCGACCACACCAAACGGGATGGTCAGGGCGAACTTGCCCGCCGCGCCGATGTTGGTGGAGTAGCGAATCAGCTTGTTGACCACAGACAGCGCTTGCGGCGCCGATTCAATGGCAAACAGCGCGAGCGTCGGCGCCACGGCAGTGGCGGCGATGTCCACTTCCAGCACCACAGCGGACACGCCGGACGCGGTGGAAAGCGCGCCGATTTTCTGGCCCGTGGCATCACGGGAATAGATTTCGGTCAGGTCCAGCGTCAGCAAGGCCGGATCGGTCACCATGCCGGTAAAGGCGTTCAGGCTTTCCAGATCGGCGCCGCTGCAGGGGTCATGCCGGGATGTGGCGGAATTTTACCCATTCGAGCGCTAACCACATGATTTCATTGAACTGAAATTCAAAGTCTCTGGCAATCTGCTACGCTGCCCTTACTTCAAACCGGAGGCAGCATGGCTTCAGTTGGTCGCACCGCTTACCCCGCCCTCGCACCTTCCTATAGCACCCAGGAGCTAACTCGCTTTTTTACCCCGTCCGAGGAAGAGATCGCCTGGATCAAGAAAAGCAGCACATCCCTGCCGTTGCGCCTTGGGCTGGCTACACTTCTGAAGTGCTGCCAACAGCTTCACTACTTCCCTTCGGTGGAAAAAATACCAACTCAGATCGTTTCTCACATTCGTGGGGTGCTGGGTTACGGTGAGCGGATTAATCTGAGCTACTCAGGAAACAATACGCTGTACCGGCAAATGAAGATGGTGCGTGAGTGGCTAGGCTTGCACCCCGCCCACGGCGGCGCGTCAACCGCGCTTGCAGAACAGCTGGCCATAGGCGCAGCTCGGCTTATGGATCAAAAGCTGGACATCATTAATGGGGTCGTTGATGGGTTGATCGAGCAAAAATATGAGCTCCCCGCCTTCTCAACCCTGGATGAAATTGCGGAAAAGGCCCATGCCCGCTCGCAATCAGAACTCTACGCTACTGTTCTGGAACGCATCTCGTTGCCACATATTCAGGCGCTAAGCCATCTGCTTGAAGGTGGCAATTACGAAAACCGCCAAAACACCTACAACACACTGAAGCGGTCCGCCCGGAAGCCAACCAAAAAACACCTCGAAATGCTGGTTGAACATTTGGAATGGCTGGAAAGTCTGGGGGATGTCGAAGACGCGTTCCATGACATTCCGCATGCCAAAATCCGGCATCTAGCCGAACAGGCCTACAGCTATGACGTATCTGAACTAAAGGAGTGCGCGCAGCCGCGCCGGCTAACCCTCCTGTTGGCGCTCATTCATTGCATGCAGATCCGCGCCAGGGATCAACTGGCCGAGATGTTCATGCGAAGGGTTTACAGTATTCACAAACGGGCTCGCGAGGATCTGGAGCAGGCCCAATTACGCCAGCGGGACAAAGTGGAACGGCTTGCCGCCACCTTCGCTGGTGTCCTTGGCATCATCAAACACGAACCAGACGACTTGCGCGCAGGGCGCGCTATCCGCGATTACGTCTCGGAGGGGTCCGCGGATGAACTACTTGAAACCTGCGAGCAGATTCAAGCCAACAGCGGACTCAACTATTTGCCCAGGATCTGGGCCTTTTACAAAAGTCATAGATCCATTCTCTTCAGGCTTGTGCATTTACTGCGCGTAGAACCGACCACTCAGGATGTTGCGCTCCTTGATGCATTGGACATCATCAAGATTTACCAGGATCGGCACCGCATCGAAATCATCGAAGAGTCTCTGGATCTCTCTTTTGTCTCAGAGCGCTGGAGAAAACTGCTTTTCAGCCGCACGGGGCACGGCCTTGATCGCCGTACACTTGAGATATGTGTTTTCTCTCATCTGGCTGATGACCTTCGCTCGGGTGACTTGTGCATTGCCGGTTCAGAGGATTTTGCGGACTACCGGAAGCAACTTTTGCCGTGGGAGCAATGCGAGCAGATACTACCTGCGTACTGTGAAAAAATCGGGCTCCCCACCAATGCCGACGAGTTTGTTGATGAATTGCGAAGCTGGCTGACCGACAAGGCCAATGCGCTGGACGAACGATTTCCGGACTGCGCGGACGATGTCAGCTGGGGTGCAACTGGCGAACCAGTTATTCGTCGCACTTTGGCAAGGGAGATTCCCGAATCGGCAATCAAGCTGCAAAACCTTCTCGTACAGCGGATGCCGCAACGGCACTTGCTGGATGTATTGGCCAACATTGAGCATTGGTTGTCGTTTACACGGTTTTTCGGGCCTCTGTCTGGCAACGAACAAAAGCTCCGGGAACCTGCTGAGCGTTATTTGCTGACTGTATTTGCCATGGGCTGCAATCTGGGTCCGACCCAGACAGCGCGCCATATCGCCAAAGCCGGAACTACAGCCCATACCCTCTCATACACCAACAGGCGCCATTTTTCAGTAGACAACCTTGAGGCTGCGCACCGGCTTCTGAATGAAGTGTATCTGCGTCTGGATTTGCCAGGCGCATGGGGTGACGGCAAAACCGTTGCAGCAGACGGCACTCAGTACGATTTCTATGACCAGAACTTGCTGGTCGACTACCACTTCCGCTACCGCAAGGTCGGGGCGGTCGCATATCGGCATGTGGCCAATAACTACGTGGCGGTGTTTCGGCACTTTATTCCACCAGGCGTATGGGAAGCGGTCTATGTCATTGAGGGGCTACTAAAATCAGGATTGAGTGTGCAAGCCGATACGGTGCATTCAGATACTCAGGGTCAGTCTGCAACCGTCTTTGCTTTTACTCACCTGCTGGGCATCAAGCTGATGCCTCGTATTCGTAATTGGCGCAACTTGCGGCTTTATCGTCCTGATAAAGGCGTGAAATACAAACATATCGGCCGCCTGTTTGACGGCACGGTGGATTGGGACCTGGTACATAGGCATTGGCAGGACCTGATGCAGGTCGCCCTGTCCATCCACGCAGGAAAAATCTCGTCCCCCGTGCTACTGCGCAAACTGGGCTCGTACAGTCGCCGCAACCGTCTCTATGCGGCGGCCCAGGAGTTGGGCGGCATTGTCAGAACTTGCTTCCTGCTCGACTGGATTGGTGATCGGGAGTTGCGGCAAGACATTACCGCCGGCACCAACAAAACCGAAGCGTACAACGGGTTTGCCAAGTGGCTGTCATTTGGAGGTGATGTCATTCCGGTCAACGAGCCAAACGAACAGCAAAAACGGCTCCGCTATAATGATCTGATCGCCACTTCGCTCATTCTTCAAAATGCTGTAGACATGACCAGATTGCTGGAGCAACTTAAAACCGAAGGACATGAGATCCGCCCTGAGGACCTGAGCTTTCTCAGTCCGTACTTGTCAGGGCACATCAAGCGCTTTGGCGAATATTCGGTCAGGTTGCGTCGCGCCCCCGAGCCCTGGATCCGCAGCGACACCTTCCGCCATGCGTATGAAAAAGCGGCAAGGGCCACGGCCGAGATTTAAGCTGACCGACAAGTGCATCTCAAAGATGTCTCCGCTCCAGAAACAAAAAGCACCCGGAGGTGCTTTTATGTCCTGATGAGTTCCATCAGCCAGATGCTCTGACTGATGGAATCATGGCCCCAAGCCCGGATGGTCACAGGTTGGACATTTTCAGCACAGCTTCGGGCAATCGCTCACCTTCGACTTCAAATCCAGACAACTCTTCGGCGATTCTGTTGAGATCGTCTTTGGTCAGTTCCAGGTCGATAGCGCCGAGGTTCTCTTCGAGTCGATGCAATTTGGTTGTCCCCGGGATCGGCACAATCCATGGCTTCTGTGCGAGCAGCCAAGCCAGTGCGACTTGCGCCGGTGTTGCATGCTTGCGTTCCGCAACCGACTTGATGACATCCACCAGAGCAAGGTTCGCCTTGCGCGCTTCACGCGAAAAACGCGGCACGCTATTGCGGAAATCTGTGGGGTCGAACTTCGTGTTTTCATCGATCTTGCCAGTCAAGAAACCGGCACCCAGCGGGCTGAATGGCACGAAACCAATGCCGAGTTCTTCAAGGACCGGGAGCAGTTCCACTTCGGGGCCGCGCCAGAACAGCGAGTACTCGCTCTGGACTGCCGTCACCGGCTGCACAGCATGCGCACGGCGAATCGTCTGGATGCCTGCCTCTGACAAGCCAAAATGCTTAACCTTGCCCTCGGCGATCAGATCTTTGACCGCACCGGCTACATCCTCAATTGGCACATTCGGGTCAACACGGTGCTGGTACAAAATATCGATGCGGTCCGTACCCAGACGCTTGAGGCAGGCTTCAGTCGCCGCTTTGATGTGCTCGGGACGGCTGTTGGTGCCGGGGCGGCGAGCACCCGTTTCAGTATCGATGTCAAAACCGAATTTGGTCGCGATGACGACTTTGTCGCGAATCGGCGCAAGCGCTTCACCGACCAGTTCTTCATTGGCGAACGGGCCATACGCTTCTGCCGTATCAAACAAGGTAACACCGCGGTCGTGGGCAGCGCGAATGAGCTTGATCATTTCCTGCTTGTCAGCCGGCGGGCCATACGCCGAACTCATGCTCATGCAGCCCAGACCCAGGGCGGAGACTTCAAGGTTATTGCCGAGTTTGCGAATCTTCATGGTTCTACTCACTAAAAATTAAGGTGATATGGGTTCTGCCGGCCGGAAAAAGCCGCCTGCAATACAGGTTGGTTAGCTGTTGATCTTGATGCCGTTCAACCAGTCGTTCACTTGATTCATGGTTCGCCGTTCCTGATCGGCCTCCATCACAAATCCTGGGATTAGCCGGGCTTTCGGTGCGTGGCTGGCGAGTACGGCCAGGCTGTTTCCTGTCCCATAGCCGCCGTGGGTGATAAAGGGGGTCAGCGCTTTCCCGGCCAGATCGTGCGCAGAGAGGAAGGCGCGGATCACCGGCGGCGCGGTTTCACCCCAGATGGGGAAGCCAAGGAATACGGTGTCGTAGTCCGACATGTTTGAAACCCGGGTTTCCAGCGGGCGCTCGCGACCGCTATCGCGCTCCTGACGCGCCTGTTCGACCGTCTCCAGATAGTCCTCGGGGTAAGCCGTGGCCGGTCGAATCTCGAACAGGTCGGTGTGAAGCGTGCGATGGATCAGCCCGGCCACCACCCGTGTGTTTCCTGAGCGGGAAAAGTAGGCCACCAGGCTCCGCGATCCAGTGCGTCGTTGCTCACCCATGGTGTCATGTGCTGCGGCACCCCCGTTGAGTGGGAGTACTGCAAGCGCAGTCAAGAGCGTGCGACGAAGCGTGTCCGGGGAGGATGACATCGTGATTCGTCCCAGCTTAGCGACCTACACGCGCCTGGTGCGCGGGGGAGTAACGGTCACCCACGATCTTGATCTGAGCCAGCAAGTCGGCAAGCTTGTGTTTCTCATCATCAGTCAGCGTGATGGTAGCGGCCCCCAGGTTTTCCTCCAGGCGATGCAGTTTGGTCGTCCCCGGGATCGGCACGATCCACGGCTTTTGGGCCAGTAACCAGACAAGCGCGATCTGGGCTGATGTCACGCCCTTGTTTTCGGCAATCTGATGAAGTTTGTCGACCAAGGCCTGGTTGGCTTCAAGTGCCTCGGGCGAAAAGCGCGGCACCTGGCTACGATAGTCGTCACTACTGAAGGTAGTGCCGGCACCGATGGCGCCGGTCAGGAAGCCGCGGCCCAGCGGGCTGAACGGTACAAAACCGATACCGAGTTCTTCCAACGTTGGAAGAACTTCCTGCTCGGGCTCACGCCACCACATTGAATATTCGCTTTGCAGGGCAGTCACAGGCTGCACCGCGTGAGCCCGCCGGATCGTCTGGGCACCCGCTTCGGACAGGCCAAAGTGCTTGACCTTGCCTTCTGCAATCAGATCTTTGACCGTGCCCGCAACGTCCTCAATCGGCACTGACGGATCGACACGGTGTTGATAAAGCAGATCAATCACATCGGTACGCAGGCGCTTGAGCGAACCTTCGACAGCCCAACGGATATATTCCGGCCGGCTGTTGAGAATCTGCTGCTTGTTGTCGTCGCCGAACGTAAAGCCGAATTTGGTGGCGATGACGACCTGATCGCGCACCGGGGCGAGCGCCTCACCCAAGACTTCTTCGTTGAGATAGGGGCCATAGACTTCAGCGGTATCGAACAAAGTCACCCCGCGTTCTACCGCCGCACGGATCAGTGCTATGGCTTGCCGGGTATCCGTGGCCGGACCGTATCCATGACTCAGGCCCATGCAGCCAAGGCCGATGGTTGATACTTCGAGTTGGGTGTTGCCAAGTTTGCGTGTTTGCATGATGCCCTCCAATAAAGGCCAATGTAGACCCTCACCATTAACTACACTAGATGGCATAATCGGAAAGGGTTTATAACAGGAGCGAATAAATGTCGATCGAAGGCTACGAGCAGCTGGCGATTTTTTCGGTCGTGGCAAGGGAGCGGAGCTTTACCCGCGCAGCGGCCAAGCTCGGCATGTCGCAACCTGCTTTGAGTCGGGCCATGCGACAGCTGGAAGAGCGGCTGGGCATCCGGCTGCTGGCTCGCACGACCCGCAGTGTTTCGGCCACCGCGGCTGGTGAACATCTGCTGCGCGTGGTGGCTCCCCGGTTCGAGGAAATCGACACCGAACTGGCATTGCTCAGCGAGTTCCGGGACAAACCGGCTGGCAGGTTGCGCATCACCTCGGGCGAACATCCTGCGATTACTGTTTTACAGCCGGCGCTTGCGAACATCGTGCTCACCCATCCAGACATTCATGTCGAAATCACGGTTGACTACGGTCTGACGGATATCGTGGCCGAAGGCTACGACGCAGGTGTCCGGCTGGGAGAGCAAGTTGCAAAGGACATGATCGCGATACGTATCGGTCCGGACGTCCGAATGGCCGCGGTCGGTTCTCCAGACTACTTTGCAAGGCATCGGCAACCCGAAACACCACGTGATCTCATCCGGCACAACTGCATTACCATCCGCCTGCCAACCTATGGCGGCATCTTCCCCTGGGAGTTTGAGAAAGGCGGGGAAGAACTGAAAGTGCGCGTTGAAGGCCAGCTTGTCTTTAACAATATCGCCATGCGTCTGGATGCCGCCCTCAGGGGGCTGGGCCTGGCCTACATGCCCGAGGATCTGGTGCATGCACATGTCGAGTCGGGCCGATTGGTTCGCGTACTTTCGGACTGGTGCCCGTCGTTCCCTGGCTACCACCTCTACTATCCGAGTAGACGCCAGAGTTCACCTGCCTTCACCGTATTGCGTGATGCCTTGCATTACTCGGGCTGAGTCGCCTGATACTGGGCATTCGACACCTGTTCCATCCAGTCGACTGACTTTCCGTCCTGGGCTTCCGCGATTGCGATGTGTGTCATGCTCGACGTCGCAGTAGCACCATGCCAGTGCTTCACCCCAGGCGGAATCCAGACGATATCGCCCGGTTTGATGACCTGAACCGGGCCACCCCACTGCTGAACCAGACCAGTGCCGGAAGTGACAATCAATGTCTGTCCCAATGGATGGGTGTGCCAGGCAGTACGTGCACCCGGCTCAAACGTCACGATTCCGCCCGCGCTGCGTGCTGGTGCCTCCGCCTGGAACCGTGAATCCACCTGGACCGAGCCGGTGAAATAGTCAGCAGAGCCCTGGACGGACGGTTGTGAAGCAGCGTGAATCACGGTGATCATTTTTCCCTCATGTTCAGCGGTACTGGGCGGGCCTGCTGTAGCGTCTGCCATCCGGAATACCTCACGTGCGATTGACACTGCTGAAACAGCATTGGGCCACCCCGAATAGAAGGCGAGCTGGGTGATCGTCTCGACCAGTTCGTCTTTGGTGACGCCGTTCTGCAATGCGAGCGCCATGTGCGAACGGAGCTGATCGGGGCGATTGAGCGCGATAAGTGCGGCAACGGTGACAAGGCTGCGGTCACGTCTGGAAAGCTGTTTACGCTCCCAGATATCGCCGAAAAGTACTTTGTCGGTCAGCTCAGCCAGCTTGGGGTCGATGTCGCCCATCAATTGCTGGGCCCGACTTGGTTGCGGGCTGGTGGTGGTTGGAGAGGCTTCAGACATGGGTGATACCTTTTCTTGAGCATAAAGAGGGACGGTCTCGACTTGAGCCCAAACCGCGCCCGACAACACCAAAAACCATGTGTGGCGTTTCATGATGTCCCTTCGTGTTATGGGTACGGCGTTCTCAACTGAAATCTGAGGCCGACCCGCGTTGTGCATCCGGGCGCTGCCTGAAGCCAACCCGCCCCCGGCAAGACATTTGCCAGGGATTGGCTGTAGCGCGTTCGGAACAAATGAAGTCAGCGGCTGGCGGCGTGGAGCGCGGCAAGTTGCTCGCGAACCCGCGTGGGCTCTTTGTTGAGCGGCATGTTGTCAACGTCACGCACCGCATCCAGGGTGCCGGGTGGATCCGAGGTCAGCGGCGCGAACAGCGCCTCAAAATCCCGCGTTGCCGGCCCGTACTCGGCGACCAGTTCGACTGTCTTGAAGGTGGCAGAGGACGTAGCCAGACTGTGGACCAGCACTTCGGCAATTTGCTTTCGAGCGACCACGCCATCGCTGGAATCACTTGCCCACCGGGTATCCCCTTGAAGCAATACCAACCGCTGCTGATCCGGCTCGTTGTAGTCAAACCAACCGGGCCGAACGATCGTATAAGCGAGCCCGCTACTGCGAACCAGCCGCTCCGATCGCCGTTTCCAGTCATGACCACCAAGCACACCCATGCGGGGCTCTTCGCGCTTCGTCACGCCAATGGCCGTCATGAGTGAAATTCGTGGCTTGAGATTGCCGAGGCCCATCAGCACGGTGCGTACACCGTCATAATCAACCGCCTCAGCACGCTCACCGCGCACACTTCCCGCGCCCAGGGTAAAGACAATGGCGTCGATACCCTCAACTGCCCGGGACAAAGCGTCACGGTGGGTGAGTTCCCCAACGATCAACTGCGCCCCGGGTGGCAAGACACGTCGAGCCTTTGTTTCATCCCGGACCCATGCCCGAACGGCGTAACCCGCTCGCAAGGCCTCAGCCACCACCAGGCGGCCAATGCTGCCAGTGGCACCCACAACCAGCACGGTCGCGGGAGGAGCAACCACCGTGGCATTTCGGTCCGTTATAACTTGCTTCGTCATCAACATTCCCCTGTTGGCAACAGCAAAGCGAATCCAGGCATGTCGCTAGTGATCACAAAGTTCTCGCATAGAACGGCGTCAGCTTGCCAATGGTGGCGTCCACATATTTCTCCACCCAGTACGTTTCAATGTGCGTAGCACCGTCGATGATGAACAGCTCCTTGTCCCTGGTGCCTGTGGCCTTGGGGAACGCATCCTGCGTCATGTAGAGGCTGTCGGCCTTGCTGCCGGCAATCATCAGCAGGGGTTGCTCGATCAGTTCGATCTGGTCAGTCGCATCCCAGCGCATCAGGTCGAGCAAACTGCTCTGGGTGTACTTGAAGGTCGAACCGGGATGCGCATGCGTTCTCCAGTAGTACTCGTAGCCCTGACGGTAGAGATCGAACGGTAAGGCCGCGATCTGTTCGTCCGTCATGTCCGCATCGCCTGCATAGAGAATTTTTCCGCCGGCTTTTTCCTGGGCGCGTGCGGCAGACGCCTGCTGCAAGCGCTGATGAATGGTGCTCAATTGCGAGTCGGCATAGCCGTTACGACGAACCCGACCGGAGTTGAACATGCTGAGTGTGGCCACTGACTTGAAGCGCTTGTCTGCTTTGGCCGCATTCAAGGCATAACCACCGCCACCGCAAATACCGAGCAGTCCGAGGCGTTCTGGATCGACACCTGGATAACGGGTGAGGAAGTCCGCTGCGCCGTGGATGTCTTCGGTGCGGAACTGGGGCTTGTCCACACTGCGCGGTTCACCGGCACTGCCACCTTGATAAGCTGCATCGAAGGCGATCGTGACGTAGCCCTGTTCGGCCAGACGTTGTGCATGCAGGCCTGCTGTCTGCTCCTTTACCCCACCGTTGGGGTGAGCGACCACGATCGCTGCATATTTCTTCTTCGGATCGTAGTTGGCCGGCGTGTAGACGTTGGCGACAATGTTCAGGCCATTGAGGTCGTAATTGACCGGGTGGATGTTGACCTTGCCCGGCTCATTCCTGGTGATCGCACCTTCATAGACCAGAGTGAACGGGGTCTTCTTGTAGTCGAAGGTGGCTGCTGCTGCGGAAGTGGTAGCCATGGCCGGAACTCCGATAAATGCATATGAGAAAGCAAGCGCGGACTTTCCGAGGAACTCACGCCGTTTTTTGTTGACGATTTCATCGCTCATTTGAGCTTGAACTCCTGTCTTGTTCGTTGCGATTGATAGGGTTGCGGGACTTCGCGGCAGTTCGGGCGAAGCGCTTTAATCAAGATGTTTTTCCGCAAGGAACGTCGACACCAGGTCGGCGATCTGGACGTTGTTCAAGTCAGAAAATGCGAAATGCGTGTTGCCCCGGATGCCAATATCCGGCAGGTGGATCAAGGTGACATTGCCACCGTGCTTGTTCACGGTGTCGCGCCACAACTGCGCCATCTCCAGCCGTGCACGCCAGCTATCCTGTGCCGGCAGATCGACCGGGTGATCGGGAATGTTGTCGCCGTAGATGACCAGAATGGGGATCTTCGTCAGTGCGAGGAAACGGTCCAAGGGCACGGCCGCGCCCTTGACGGTGTCGAATGCACTCGGGATCGGCGGCGGCACTTCACCCTCAGGAAAAACGAAGCTGCTGCCTGGCTCGAAAGCCACGATGGCTTTGACATTTGCGTTCTTGATGGCGATGAGCCAGCCTGGCCCCCCGCCTTGGGAATGCGTGAACAGGATGCCAGGACCGGTCTTCTTGAATATGGCCGCAATGCCATCCGAGATGACGTTTTCATCGTATGGGCCGGTGTTCGGCGTCATCGCGCGGAAAAACTGGTTCAGCGTCTCCGGATCGCAAGAAAACTGCACTTTCGGGAAACAGGTCGGCCAAAGACCAATCCGGAACTGGTTGAACCAGAGTTGCTCGTCGGGCGTTGGTTTGATGGTCGTTTCGACCATGCTACGACCGGCATCACCGCGACGGGGTTGGTCGACCAGATACACACCAAAGCCCCGGCGCAAGAAGATGGTCTGGAAGCCTTCACGGCCATCGCTGGTCGTTTCCCAGGTCTTGGAAAACTGGCCAGCACCATGCAGCATGACGATCGGATATTTCCGGGCGTTGGCAGGAATCTCATAGAAAGCGTAGGCATGATCGCCGTGATAACTCTGGCCAGCCGGATCCATTGGCTTGCGTGGATCAAAGGCGCCTGGTGCCGTAGCCACGGAGCCACCAGCCGCGAAGCTTCCCTGTTCCTTGATAATCAGCGGAGTTTGTTCTGCCGCACTCGCGAAAGTGCAGGCAATCAAAGCGGAACAAAATATGCCAGCTTTAATTGCGGACCCGAATGAGGGAAAGTTGCGTTGGTACATGGGTTGCCCTTGGCCTGAATTCACAAGGGGCAATGTACTGCTCAACCATTAGGGCGATAAAGGTAGATAGTGGAATAGGACTGATACCAAAATCACATAAGTAAGTTGGCACTTCATCCTCGGCGGCAGGATCGCCGGGAGCATGTCGACGAGCGCTAACTTTTCGCCGCCAGACCCGCTTCCATGCGTTCCTTGATTTCGTGAGCGTGGCCATCAAGGTAACGAACAGCAGACTTCATATCCTGCCAGCCCACATATTCCATCAAGGATCTTACGTCCCAACCGTTGGTCGCAGCCCACCCGGCGAATCCGCGACGTAAAGAGTGGCTGCCCAGCGCCACGCCATCTCCGATACCGGCGGCGTAGAACGCGCGCCGTAGTAAAGGCGTGATACTGCTGACGTGCAAGCCTGTTTTGCCAATATGCCCCCATCGATCCACGCTTCTGAATACTGGCCCGGAAGAAAGGCCTGAAAGGGATAACCATGCCTCACACGCTGCCACAGGGCATAGCCGTGACAGTGCAGGTACTGTAAAGGTTCGCCCCTGAGAAGTGCGATCACCCTTGGATCTAGGAAGAAAGCATTCCATTGCCACGCCACTCTCTATCTTCAGGTGCTCCACCCGTAGCCGGGTAATTTCATCGCTACGAAAGGCACGCCAGAATCCAAGCAAGATAAGGGCGCGATCCCGAGTAGCGCGCTCGCGCTCGCCTTGTTTTCTTCCGGTTGTGGGGCCTGCGGCAATGACCAATAGCGCATCATTCAGTCTAGCCAATTGTTCGATTTGGACCGGAACGGCTTGCTTTATCGCACTCGGGTGTAGAGCCTGAATGCCCCGCAAAGTCTTGCGAACTCGATGCGCGCGCGTGGGGTCGGCAAAACCATTCTCTTGATGCCACTGCGCCAGTGCAGCGAGTCTGTGGCGCAATGTGCTGATAGCCAGCACGCCTCCATAATTTGCAAGGTACTGGGCAACCGATTCCGCTGAGGCGGGTAAAAAACCACCCCATTCAACTTCAAAGTGAGCCAACGCAGACTTATAGCTACGTCGGGTATTCTCTCTTGTTGCTGCTTCGAGGTACTGGTCTACGTTACTCATTGGGCACCTGATTGGCATTGGTCCCCGCAATGAAGCCGCGCAAGGCCAATTCATAACAATGATTTGAGGTTACACCATGCGAATCAAAACAATCGCCATTGAAAACCTGCGCTCTATTAAATCAGCCGCCATCACTTTTGACCCTTATATTTGCCTCGTTGGTCCCAACGGCGCTGGCAAGTCAACCGTACTGTGCGCACTGAACCTGTTTTTCAGGGAAACGGAAAATGCCACAACGGACCTGACCTCCTTGACCGAGGAGGACTTTCACCTGTGCGATACATCTGAGCCAATCAGGGTGACGGTCACGTTTCACCAGCTTAACGACGCAGCTCAGGCCGACTTCAGCGACTATTTCCGGCACGGGGAGCTAACCATTAAAGCCGTGGCTACTTTTGATGTGTCGACGGGACGTGCCACCGTTAAGCATTATGGGCAGCGCATGGCAATGGCTGCTTTTTCACCATTTTTCAAGGCACTTGGGGATTCCGCCTCCGCCGCTGAACTCAAGGCGCTTTATGCAGGTATACGAGCACAATTTGGTGATCTGCCTTCCGCCACCACCAAAGACGCGATGGCCGGCGCCTTGCATGACTACGAAGGCGCTCGACCTGAGCTCTGCGAACCTCTTGATAGCGAGGATCAGTTCTACGGGGCCAGCAAAGGCTCGAACTTGTTAGCCAGGTACGTCCAGTGGATTTATGTCCCTGCAGTCAAGGATGCCTCGCAGGAACAACAGGAAAGCAAAAATACTGCGCTTGGAAAGCTGTTGGCCCGAACGGTCCGGACCCAAGTTAATTTCGCTGATTCGGTGGGAGCGCTACTGCATGAAACCCGCGCTCGCTACTCCGAATTGTTAGCGCAGCAGCAGGAGACGCTGGGAGCCATCTCAAGGTCGCTTTCTAGCCGAATCTCTCAATGGGCCCATCCGGAAGCCGAAATCAAATTGTCGTGGCAGCAAGATGTGAGCAAGGCCGTAAAGGTCGACGAACCTTTTGCACGGGTTGTTGCGGGCGAAGCGGGCTTCGAGGGAGATCTTGCCCGCTTTGGCCATGGATTCCAGCGCTCTTATTTGCTGGCTTTGTTGCAAGAGCTTGCCGGCGCTGATCAGGCAGAGGCCCCGACGTTGCTGCTCGGATGCGAGGAGCCTGAGCTATATCAGCATCCTCCCCAAGCTCGGCATCTCGCCAGTGTCCTGTCGTCATTGGCGGAGGGCAATGCGCAGATCATGGTGACAACGCACAGCCCCTATTTTGTTTCCGGCGAGCATTTTGAGAACGTGCGCATGGTGCGAATGGATGCTGCCACTCGCGGCAGTACCATTCACGCCATGACTCCCGGCGATCTGGCTGCCCGCTTTGCTGCCGCATCCGGCGAGCCATTGCCCAAGCGCTCAGCACCTATTGCCAGAGCACATCAGGCACTTCAGACGTCACTTTGCGAAATGTTCTTCACCCAGCGACTTGTTCTTGTTGAAGGGCTCGAAGATATTGCCTACATCCATACCTGGCTGGCGCTGACTGGCCAGATCGAGCAATACCGGCGCAAGGGCATTCACATCGTTGCCACTCAGGGCAAATCATTGATGGCGAGACCATTGATCGTGGCTCAAGACCTGAAAATTCCGGTTTTTGTCATCTTTGACGCGGATGGAGACAGAACCAAACAGCATGAGCGGCCTAAGCATGAGTTCGACAACAGAACCTTGCTCAATCTCTTGGGGGTGAATCCTGTAGACCCTTTTCCCGCGGTTCACATTGATACGCCAACCCATACTGTCTGGGTGAATAACCTGGGTGATGCAGTCAACGGTGAACTTAAAGCGGTACTCGGGGTAGCTGGCTACGATGATCTGTCGAACAAGGTCAACGCATTCTATGGACATGACGGCGACTTGAACAAAAATACACTTCTCATTGGTACGAGGCTGGCTATGGCCTTTGAGGAGGGTATAAGAATTCCAGTGCTTGAGCAGCTTTGTGCCCGAATTCTCGACATGGACAATGTGCCGGTAGCTTGAATTTTTCAGGTGGTCGAGGGTGATTGTGCTCAACCAAGGGCATCACCCTTGATAATCATTCATTATCACGCCTCATTAATTGGTGATTTTGAAATTTATTTTCAGGAAAAATAGTATGTAATTACATATTACGTATTCCAGTATGAAATTCGTGTCTCGGAGACCATGATGGCCAGAAGCGGTGTCTACAAATCGGAAGTCAGAAAAGCGCGGGATGCCTTGATCGCTCAGGGCAAACACCCCTCCATCGACGCCGTACGTGCCGAAATGGGCAATACCGGATCCAAAACCACGATCCACCGCTATCTGCGTGAGCTCGCCGAAGAGGAAGGCGAAGGCCATACCGTTGCCGTCAGCGAGGCCATTCAGGATCTGGTCGACAGGCTTGCCGCACGCCTGCACGAAGAGGCAGAAACGCGCATTTCTGAATTGCAAGCGCAGCACGAGGGAAAATTGCAGGAGAAAGAGACACTGCTTGCCCAGCAACGCGCCGAGATTGAGGGGTTGAGCACGCAACTCCAGCGCACGGAAGTGACACTGAATGCAGAAAAACACGACCTTGCCGTCGCCCGCCTGGCGCTGGCCGGTGCAAATACGACCAACGAGCGGTTCACCCAGCAGGTCAATGACCTGAATGACCGCCTGCGGGACAATGAAGCCCACCGCCAGTCGCTGGAAGACAAGCACCGGCACGCCCGAGAGGCGCTGGAACACTTCCGCGAATCGGCCAAGGCGCAGCGAGAGCAGGAAAATAGCCGCCATGAGCACCAGGTACAGCAACTGCAGGTCGAATTGCGCCAGGTGCGCGATGCATTAACCGGCAAAAACGAAGAGATCATCCAGCTCAATCGCCAGAATGGTCGATTGTCCGCCGACGTAGCCGAGGCCGGGCGGAAGGTGCATAAACTGGAGGCGATGGTACGACAACTCCGGCAGGAAATAGAGCCATTGCGGGCACTACCGCAACAACTGACCGAGATACAACAGCAACGGGACGCCGGCAATGCACAGATCGGCGGTTTGCTAAACTCACTGGAGGGCGCTCGCCAAGGACTGCAGGAACAGCAAGCCAGGCACCACGCCCTTGAGCTCGAACTGGCTACCGCTAACGGCAAACTGGTTGCATTGCAATCAGCCAGTGTGCCGGACCTTGAGCCGGCAACTCGCAATCACGGAGGCACGTAAAGCATGCTTGAATACACCACGCAGACCACACTCAAAGTTGCCGCCTCCGTCTGTGATCGCTGTCAGCGGCGGCTGACGCCGGAAGATATGGACTGGCATGAAGGCCTTAGCCTGTTCCGGATCGCTGGCTACGCTTCCGTGTTTGGTGATGGCAATGCGATCAGCCTCGACCTTTGTCCTGAGTGTGTCAAAGAGGTGCTTGGCCAGTGGATCAGAATATCCAGTCCGGAGGTGCAATGATCCTTTTTCTGGACACGGAATTTACCGATTTCATTGATTGCGAGCTGATCAGCATTGGCCTAGTGAGCGAGGATGGTCTGCACGAACTCTACCTGGAGGTGCAGAACTTCGATCGCTCGATCTGCAATGCCTTTGTGCAATCGGCAGTCTGGGCGCATCTGGGTCAGATTGACGGCGCAGTGGTGCGCAAAACCGAAATACAGGCCAGATTGCGCATCTGGTTTGCCATACTTCCAGACAACGTGACCATCGCGTGCGACTCGCAGCATGATCGCGACCTGCTGGCGGATGCGCTCGACGGAGAATGGCCACCCAATTTCGCCGACTGGCTGGATTTGCGATGCGCCATGGCATCAACCGAGTTCGGCAGGGCAATGGCGGCGCACCACACACCCGAAAAGCCTTGGCATCACGCACTCTATGATGCGCAGGCGCATCGCGTCGGCTGGTTGGCATGGAAGATCACGCAGGAGCCCCGGAGCAAGACCCAGTCAGCAGCTGACACCATTGAGCACCTGTTGGCGGAAATGCCACCGGGTGTGCTGCCAACGGTTGAAGGCTGGGATGACATGCCCGATATCGGGTGCGAAGTGCCGTAGGCCTTTGGGTTTTATGACTCGTCTGGATGCTGTCGCCTTTTGTGCGACCGAGCCGAAGTCGACCCCTTTGAGGTGCAACCAATATCGTGAAGCTGATAAAAATGATCTCGCTGACAAAATCAGAACAACTTGAGCAATTGAAACTGAGCGCTGGCATTTTAAAAAAAAGACGGCACAAACTGGAACAGATGAATGCCGACCCAACGGACAGTAAGTGGCAACAGCTTCTTGCCGAGGAGCACGCTTTTCACGCTGAGGCGGACATGCTCTCTTTGCGAGTCATGTCAAGTCAGGCTGTTCAAGCAATACAGAGCGAATACCCAGAAAAAGGCCGGCTATTTCACTACACGACGGTTGCAGGACTGATGGGCATTCTTGGCTCGCCACCGGAGAAGGGGCTGTCACTGTGGGCAACTGCCATTCGTTACCTTAACGACACCTCTGAATTTCAATTGGGTCTGGAACTGGCCAAAGAGGTAGCGAAAGAATTGTGGGTAGCGGAAATAGATGAAACCCGAAAGAGGGTGTTTCATGCCATTCATGAGAACATTGAAAAACTTGATGATCCCGTATTTGTGATTTCGTTCTCAGAACAAGATGACACGCTCAGTCAATGGCGTGCTTATGGTGGCGAGACCGGATATTCGCTGGGTTGGGACTTCGATGCTTTGAAGAATCAAGCAAATCAAAAACAACAGCAATGGCTGCTTGCCAAATGCATTTATGACCAAGATACCCAGCGCAAGGCAATGACAGGTTTTTTGCTTCATTACCTGGATGAAATTTTGCACCCTGGTGGAGCTCTCCGAGACTTGCTTGAACTGCAGCCGGGTTTAACTGAGGAAATGCAGTTCAACGCCGTAATATTAATTATGAGGGCTACGATAAGGCGCTATGCGGCCATCTTCAAACACAAGGGCTTTCAGGAGGAAAAGGAATGGCGCCTGATATCTCCGTGGCCACTTGTAAGTGATGAAGTCATGCTCGCTAAAACAATTGAAGCGTTTCCAGAAATGCATCACGAGGTACACCAAGCCCAAGGAATAAAATACCGACCCGGGCGCTCAGGCATCGTTCCTTATGTCGAGTTCCAACTGGGTGCTCAGCATGAGGCTGGCTCCTTGCTGAAGAGCATCACTGTTGGACCGAATCAGCACCCATTACTTGCAAGGGATGCTGTTTATTCGCTTTGCATTTCAAGAAATGTACCCATCGGTCACGATCTTGTTAGCACCTCCGGGACGCCTTATCGAAGCTGGTAAAGTGCGATCTTTATCAATAAAAAGTAAGTACAGGAACAAATTTTATGCCGCCGTCGTGGACTTTTCCCTTGTCTCCATAGCAATACATCCGGTTAAAAACAGGGCTTGCTGGTAAAAGTAATAAAAATTAAATAAACCAAAAATACAGGAACTCAGCCATGAAACCCGGAGCAACCCTCCTTATTGCATCTCTCATTGCGACAGCAATCACACCATGTGTCGAGGCGACAAAACCCAGTTCAAGTGTAGGCAAGTCAGTAAACAAGGAAGGCTGGCCGCCGACCCCATTTGATGCAACGGCCGAGAGATTGCCGCCAGGTTATTCAGGCAATAACCCCACCGCCTTTTACAGGTTTTTTGAGAAGAAAACTGAATCCATGCGAAAGGGCGAATTCGAAACTTCGGATGAGTATGAGGCGCGAACGTTGGACTTGCCCCGTGCGATAGCACCTTTGAATCCTGGTGCACTCTACGCATTTCAAATTAAGAAGTTCGAGCGCCTTTCCAGATTCGAATATGATCCTGATCAAGAGGTCTTCCACACCCCGCGCTATGGCTATGGATGCGGCACCACGAAAGGCCCTTATAACCAGTGGACGATATGTGAGGTCGACGAAATCGTTGGCAAGTATGACGCCTACACGGGCCGCAACGCGTTTGGTTCAAGCCGTGACGTCAGTCGAACCCGTGCCACAGAGTTTGCCTTGGCCATTGACATTACCAGTCCTTGGTATGGTCAGCTAATGACGTCAAACGGGGCTGGATTCCAAGACAGTTTTAGCATCCCTTTAGCACGAGCTAAGGCCCTGCCAAAGGAGCCGATTTCGGTGCTTTTTGTGGGAAAAATTATCGGAGCAAGCTTCATTGAGGGATCGCCAACCATCATTAGCCCGACTATAGACCAGCCCTATGATGTTGTGGTTCTGCGGCAGGCAATTCCGTTCGAAGTAAAAGAGGTTGTGTACTACGTGAAAAAGACGGGTGAGATTTTGGCCAAAAGGGAATTCCACTAGTATTCCAGGAGCGTTCGGAGGGGTTTGTGACTTCAATTTTGGCGGGCATGCGGGTCTTATTTTTCTGCCCGCAATCGTGTTATGAGTCGGCCCCATTCCCGAGGTGGATTGATTGCCACCGGTTTCTCTGTATCGGCAAGCCAAGTCGATTAACCACGCACAAGCAAAACCGTACATAACAAGGAATGCCATGACCTACCCGGCAACCGCCCCCACTCTCAAGCTTGCCGTCCTCATTGATGCCGACAACGCGCAAGCGTCCATTGTTCAGGAGTTGCTTGCCGAAATAGCGAAATATGGCACAACCAATGTCAAGCGCGCTTACGGTGACTGGACCACCACCAACCTCAAGGGATGGAAAGAGGTCTTGCATACGCAAGCCATTCAGCCGATCCAGCAATTTGCATACACGTCCGGCAAGAATGCAACGGACTCCGCCCTGATCATCGATGCGATGGATTTGCTGCACATGGGCGATATGGGCGGCTTTTGCATTGTCTCGTCAGACAGCGACTATACGCGCCTCGCCACCCGGCTCAGGGAGTCTGGGCTGACGGTATTTGGCTTTGGAGAGCAGAAGACTCCCGCGCCTTTTGTTGCTGCCTGCGACAAGTTTGTTTTTACAGAGATACTGCGACCACTCGTGGTCGCGTCGGACCCAAAGGCACAGAAGATCCAGGAATCAAAGGCGATCGAGTCGAGGCTGTCCACCAATCTGCCGCCGCTGGAAGAACTTCTGCGTGGCGCAGTTGACGCCAAGGCGGGCGAGGACGGCTGGGCGCCTCTGGCTTCGGTGGGGTCATTCATCCTGACGAATCATTCGTCGTTTGACGCACGCTATTATGGATGCAAAAAGCTTGGTGAACTCGTCCGCCGGCAACCATACCTGGAAGTCAAAGAGGCTCCTGTAGGCGCAGGGCAGGTTTTACACATATTTATCCGGGCCCTTTGAGGGCTGACAGTCACCTACAAATCAGCGTCATGTGAAAACTTTTACCTTTCCGAGGGGGTGGGCAAAAATAGCCGCCTCCAGCACCGATCAAAGGTAACGCCGACATGAAATATCGCGAGCGATTTCAGTCTTGTCTTTTCAATCCAACGGAAGAGCAGATTTTCGAGCGCGACCCGCTCAGCGCATTCTCGTTCTACCTTTCAGGCCGGGTGAACGTACTTTGCACAATAGCGGACGAAATTATAGAGAATCTGGACCAAGGCTTCTCCGCCGTGTGCATCAACGGCGGACGCATTGACAGGGCAGAGTCTCTCATGTGGCTTTGGCTTCTCGGAGCGTATGAAGTCGTCAGAACTATGCATCAGGCAAAGCAATGTTTTAGCGAGCGGCTGGGTGGGGACCTGCAAAGGCTGAAGAACCAATTGGCAATCGTCAGAATGCCTGCTGCCAAAATGGAAAAACCAGGTGTGAAGAGGCCAGTGGGCTCAGATCGCAGCCCGGCAGGCTGGGACGTCCCTGGCCGCGATTTGCTAGTCAACGACCCGGAAGAAAGGGCAAATGTCTCCGCCCGTCGAATTTTGACCGAGTTCGACAACCTGTTCTGTTCCATAACTAGCGCCGATGTGCTAGGCCGCCATGAAACACAATACCCATCAGGGCAATGTGAGCCCTCACGCTGATTTCGAGCAACTGCCGGCAGTGCTCAACGACTTGACTTTGAAGTGGCTATTTTTCACGCAAATCCCTGCCGACCCTCACTCTCGTCCAAGGGGGCGGTGCTGGCCGGGATGCAATCCACACCTTGCTTACAATTCAAAGCTCAGTGAGTATGATCCGAGAACAAGTGGACTTTTCGGGCGTAATTTATGAGAGCAGTTGCGGCCAGTTATTCGACCGAAGCTGGTGGCGAATCCAGCCGGATAAGAAAGCGCTCAAACTCTGCTTTCTCTTTGTCTTCCTTCAGCAGCGCTTCCAGAAACCCCAGATTCTCCCGCGTGGCCAGCGTCTGCATACCCGCAATAATCCGCCCGGCTGTGGTCAGCTTGAGCTCCACGTCGGAAAAGTATTTGTTCCAGCGGGTGAGTTGCGTGGACGACAGTTCCAGGATTTTCACCCGCTTGAACTCTTCGAGCTTCAGCGTGAGATCGTCGATCAGTAGTTTCTTGATGTTATCTTCCGACCCGAGCACTTCGGCACCCACCACGGTACCGATCACCGCGCTGATGAAATACGGCCGCTGTTTGATCTCATCGCCCAGCCGGATTTCATCCAGCTTGATCTCTTCTTCCGTCGCCGGGCGGGACATCATCACATCACGAATGCCGGTGCGTTGCAGATCGCGGAGCTGCCGGATGATCAATACGGGTACGCCCTTGTTCGGAGTCGTCAGGGCGGCCTGCATCTGATAGACCCAATCGCCGCCGCGGTCACCAGCCCGGAGGGTCTTGATTCTCGAGTGGTAACCGGACACCCGGTGCTGATGCTTTTCCAGCCGCTCCCGATTATCCTTGTCCTTGACCTTCTGCTCGAAATCTCGGGACATCCGGGTGAAATCCACCCCAAAGTAGTTCTTGCCACATACGCTGCCAATGTTTGTGACCATGCCATCTTCGGTCTGAACGACATACCCCTGTTGATGGGGCGTCCGGCAGTTGGACAGACCGCAATTCACGTTCTCCGGCATCGTGTACCCGGCAATGATTTCCTTGAGTTTGTGTGCCCCGGGGTCAAGCCGTGGGTTAAACGCGGGCAGTGCCAGCACGTCCTCCCAGTTATTGATCTGAACAACTTCACGATCCGGATTCAGTGTGATCACGTAGCCCGCCTTGTTTGGTGTAAGGGAGGCAATATTTTACGTCAGTTGACCGCTCAGGGACGAGCGGTGACCGCCCATTCCTGCCTCGGACGCAACATGACCTGAGTGTGATCGGGCTGGTTGCATACCCGGACATTCATGTGGAAATGGTTGCAGACATGCGCTTCGTGGAAATCCGGCGTTAATGGTGGATGTTGTACTTGCGGAGGTGGGCATTGTCTGGGTGCCGGAGTATTACGTCGCCCATCATCTGAAAGAGGGCCAGCTGATCCACTTGCTGCCGGAGGGGAGTCCTTCTGCGTTAGGGACTTGCCTGTGTTATCCAGCGAACCGACATCCTCCGGCCGCACTTCGGTTTTTACGCAAGCGGTACGCAAGTGGGCTGGCAGGGCATCTATAGCCTGAACTTCAGAGGGGGGAAGTCCTTGGTCGAGCCTAAAAACATCACGCAGAACCCGACCCCTTCGGGTTACTTCGCGATCATTCAAGGTTGCCTTGCTCCTCGTATCGGTTGAGTCCACGCATCCACTGAAGAGTGGGGCTGGAATTTTATTCTTTTAAATACAATATGATGCAATGGATTTGGGTAAAATTCCGCTTCATCCCGGCATGACCCCCTGCACTGGTGGATGACGCGACCATTCACCCGCAGGCGAATATCGGTCAGGTGAGACTTGTTGAACGTGGTGCCGCCGAAATTGAAAATCCAGCGTTCGTAAGTCGGGCCGAGCGGCAAATTGACGGTAGCCGTCACGCCCGGCGCCACGTTCATAAAGCTCAGTTGTTTCTTGAGCATGCCCATTGCGATTGATCCTCTGTTGTTGTCGGAAAAGACGGGACGGCTTAGCCGCCAATCACGATCTTTTTCAGCGGGTCAACGCGCATGACAACAGCAACGGCAACAATCGCCACCAGTGCGGTCTTGAGATACGAATTCATTGTTTTGCCCTCCCTTGGGCTTGGTTGATGTGTGAGACACAGCTTGCAAGCCCGAAGAATCGGCAAAAAAGAAACGCCCGGCAAAGGGGCGTCATCCAGGAGTTGGTGGGGTGCCGGTCACCCGTCTAATATGCCCCTTTCCGTTCGTCGAAAAGAAGAAAATGGCAAAAGAAATGGAATCCCATGAAGTTGGGAGTTTTTCAAAATTTATTGAAGTAATTCAATGGCCTATTGTTTTGGGCGAGTTGGCTTTTTTTCGAGGACAGGCTGTAAGAGGAAATCTCGTGCCCAACATAGCCCGAGACAATCCAAAGAAAGACACCATTGAAAGAGAAAAAAAACTACTTGAACAGTTTCGCCTTCAAGGAGCGCACTTGCTCACAAACCCGAATTTAAGCGATTTGGATTTAATGGTGGTGGCTCAGCATCATGGAATGAAAACACGGCTGCTGGACTGGACCTCCAGTCCTCTTGTCGCTTTGTGGTTCGCATGCGCAGATGCGAAAGAAGGCGATGTCTACGTCTATATGTTTAGTGACCCTCCAACGGAGACCCGCGCACACGCCCCCGACTTCGATCCATTTGGCGCCGGGAAGACGATTTTTGTTCAGCCCAAAAACAACAATGCACGGGTAAACGCCCAACAAGGTTGGTTTACCTTGCACCGTTTTTCCAGTCGAACAAAAACCTACGTCCCTCTAGACAAAAATACAGAACTTAAAGGCAGACTTACGGAGCTCGTTATCCCGGAAAAACAAAGGGGGTACATGATTGAATCGCTACGATTAATGGGAATAAACACCAAGACCCTATTCCCTGATCTGAACGGTCTGTGCTCACATTTAAACGACACTGTCAGGGATTAATTACGATCTGACCGTGTGTCGTAGTGCCCTTTTCTCGTTCGTAAAATTCGAGATCGTGTAACTGCAAAAGTGCGTCTTGCGGGATAAAGAGGCAATCAGCCATGATTTTGGCATCAGCCTTCCAGGCTAGTCGCCCGCACCGGATTACGGAAGCGTTGCCTAACGTCTCCTTGTCCATGAGCGCGGGCCGCTGTGACAGGGCGTAAACAGTCAGGCCATATGTGCGCCCCCGGTTGATGATGTCCTGCCAGCCGGGGGCGTTGATCTTTCCGCCCACCGCCACACCTGAAATTTCCTCAGCCACCACCGTGCAGCGCCCTGCCGCAAAAGCCAGCGCGGCGAACATATCGAACAGCTTGCGCCGTTCGTTGGGCGTGCCATACGGGATCAGGGCCAGTTTCCACTTTTCCGACTTGCGCACGGCGGCCACCAGTTCAGAAATCGACCGAACCGGCGCCGCGTAGCCCTCTTGCGAAAACTCGCCCTTGGTATCCCAAATCAACAGCCGGTCAGGTTTGTCCTGGCGTAGCTGTTGCATGACATAGGTGGTTTTGCCCGAGCCGGACGCCCCGAGAATGGCCCGAATGTCGGCCTTGTTCGCCCGGCTGACTTGCGGGGAGGCAGACGCCCCGCCCGCCCGTGGTTTACGCCCCTTCGCCATTGGCTACCGCCTTCGCTGCTTCCTCGTTGGCGGCCTCGCGCTCTTGCGCTGCCTTGCGTTCGGCGGTGTCGTGGCGAATGGCCTTTACGGTTTCCAGCGCCACGGGAACAGCCACCACAGCCAGCGTAATTTCTGGCCCAAACTTTTCAAGGAAGCCGTTGGACGTGAAACCGTATTTGCCCATGACAGGCGCGGCAGCGCGGCTAAGATTGGCAATGACGTCGTCGGTGTAAACCTTGCTCAGGGACGGATAAAGCGGCGCCAGCACGGCGCGGGCCATGGTCAGCACAATGCCGAATTCGGCGGCAGGGTCTGCCGGCAGGGGTTCGGGTTCGCCCGTGGCCACGGCGTATTGCGCAGCAATGCCGGCATCGTGCAGGCTGGCTTGATGTTCCAGTACGAGAAACGGATCAAGCCCACCGTCTACAGACGGGTTGCTAATTTCCTCGCCATTCGCATAATTGGTCTGATTAACGTTGCTCATCTTTCTTCCTATATGTTCAGAATATTTGCCCGCGTGCCAGCGGGCAGCATTGGTTATGCCATCAGGGCAGGAGCGCATATGGCGGACCTTTTCCGCTCAGAAGTGCCCTTGCCCGCCATCCTCATGGCCATCGTTCGGGAAGATCAGGCATCAGACGCTGAACTGATGTTCAAGCGTGTGTTTTTCGATGTTCCCGGCCTCGTAATTCTTGCTTCAGCCCCACTTACGCGTGATCAGTTGGGCGGCTTTGACTGGATTTATTACGACACTGCCGACAAAAAAGGCATCGCCAGTGTGATTTACACCGAAGGCGCCGCCGATTAGAGAATCAGCCCGCCTCGCCGCGCTGGCTCTGCTGCCGGTGCCGGTGCAGCGGCTGGCGCCGGGGAGGGGCTGGCGGGTTTGACCGGTGCGCCGCCGATGATGCGGGCGCGCATTTTGGCATCGGAAATCTTGCTGAATGACTGCACTTTCACGTCACACCAGTTGCAAGTCATGATGGCCAGCCCGTTGGCTTGTTCCTTGACCGGCGTCGGTTTGCCGCAGCACAGGCACGGCGCTTCACCCAGCATTGCGCGAGCGGTGGCCATGGTCAGCCCTCAGTGTGTTGCAGGATGCCGGCGCGACGCTCCAGCACGGCAAGGCGGGTGTTGACGTTGGCCACTTGCGCGGCCAGATCGGCGCCTACGGCGTACACGGCGCGCAATGCGGCGGCGGCCCGGTCCTTGGCGTTGATCATGTTGGCCGACTCAACGTCAGCAATCGCCTGTTGCAAGGCTTCCAGTGTTTTCATGTTTTCCCCTTATTTTTTCGTAATGCGCCTGCACGATGTGCAAAGACGCCTCCCAAGCGGCGTTAGCCGCCGCAACTTCCCCCTGCAACCGTTCCAGTTCTGGTGAGCGGTTACAGTTATTCACACGGGTCCGAGTGCTCGCGGCTTCGCCGCTGCGCTCAAAACCCAAACCCGAAAACCCGGCCTCAATGCGGGCCAGCGTCTTGGAAACCAGATCGGCCCGGCCCCATTTCACAGACCATTCATGCACGCGGGTCTGTACGCGCTCGATGATCTGGCCGGCAGCGTCACGCACGACAACCGCGGCTATGACGCGCTTGGCTTCGCCGTACTTGTTCAGGGGCGTGATGTGCTCGCCCGTGGATTTATCCACGTCGTTGGCGTTTTCAAACCCGACCTTGAACACGCCGGCTTTACGCAGTGCGGCATGGGCCTTGTAGAAAGCGGACCAGTCGCCAATGTCGGCGGCCCGGTGCATGTCGTTGATCAGCAGGGAGTCGGCGGAATCCTCAACCGGCACGCGGCGCAACTGGCGCCAGATGGTGACCGGGGGTTGGCCAATGGTCTGGAATTGACGCAGACGCCAGCAGGTTGCCCAGGCGGAAACCCGCGCCGCGCCCTCTTCTGCGCTCAGGCCGGATTCCAGATCATCACCGACGCGAAAGCCGTCGATGTTCTTGGCGATGTACTTTGCGATGTAGCCAACGGCAGAACCCTTTTTCGGGTCGATGTGTTCGACCTTGAAGCGGTATTTGTCCGCGCCCTTTTCGTCGCCATCCACGGTCAGCGCCTGAGCGTGGACCACATCCACCACTTCCGTGATGCGGTCAGCCGGCGCCCACAGCAGCACGTGCCAGTGCGGCGTGCCGTCGTGGTGCGGCTCGACCACGCGCACACCAAACGGCGCAACGTTGCCTTTCTTCCATTGCGCACGGGTACGCGCCCATACGCCGCACAGGTGCGCCTGGGCGTCACGTGGCGATGCGCCGCTGTATTTCGGGTTGGCCCTGCCGTTGCTTTTGACCGAATGGAAAGAGGACGGCGCGGTAATGGTCAGGAATACCCCGGACCACGCCAAATCCTTGGCGATTTCTTCCATGCCACGCACGCGCACCATGAGTTCAGTGCGACGGTTTGACCGGTTGGCCATGCCCTTGGCGGCCAGTTCCGCCAGCGTGGCGGTGTAGCCGGTTTCGTTTGTTGCTTCCGCCAGTGCCAGCGCCTTGGCGGAGCGTTCGCGGCGCTTCCGGATCAGGGTGTTGGTTTCGTCGGTGATGTACGCATCAGCCATCCGCGACACGTCGCGCAGGCGTATATGGGCGTGTTCAACGGTGGCCGTCACTTTGCGTTTAAGGCGCCCACGCCACCATGCTTCATCACATACGCGCAGGGCCAGCGCCCGCGCTTCTTCCATGTTGGCCGGGTAAAGGTCGATGCCAAAGCGCCCTGCCTCAGCCAGAACGTCAAGCACCGGGGCGCCGTGTTTGTACATGACGGCCAGTCGCTGTGATTGACGCTTTGCCAGTTGGCCAAGGTCGAAATCATCGCTTGCGATGGGCAGGCCACGCGCCTTCATTTGCTCTGCAAACTCGCGGACAAAGGTGTTTGCTTCGCTCAGTGCGGTGCCGTCGCGGCTCTCGCCGCGTAGTTGTTTCCAGTGACGGCGGAGACTGGATTTAAGCGATTGCGGGAGCCCGGACAGTAGGCGGTCAAGGTCCGCGTTTTCGCGCCAGTCCTGACGCGCCCGCACCTGTTCGTGATAGGGAGTCATGCGGCGCGTTTCAGTTGGGTGTTGCGCTTGCCGACCATGCGGGCGGCCTTGTCTTGTTCAAGGCGCACGCCGATTTTGTGCAGGAGCGTGCCGCAGGCCCGGCCCACTGCAAACAGTTCCGCCTGGGTAACGCCGTCAATGCCGCGCAGGTCCACACCACGGGCCATCCGTTCCAGTTGGCCGCCGTATTCGGTCAGTTGGTGGGCGTAGCGAACAAGAAAATCCCGGTCCTCAGCCTTGAGGGCGCCCGGCACTTCCATTTGCACGAAGGCGCGGCGTGGGCCGGTGTCTTGAGGTTGGTTGATGTGGTTCACCAGAGCCAGAGCGGCAAGGCGCGAGGTTTCGACCAGGGGCATATCGTCGGGGCGCATTATTCGTTCCCCTTCAAATACACATCGGCCAAATCAAGCAATTCGTCCCCAATCCGCATTGCCTCGCTGGAATTGAGTTTTTGAAGCTTTGCGACTATGGATTGCAATTCAATTGCAACCAAAAGACGAACGCGGGTTTCATCAATTCGGCATTCCAGAGTGTTGCGCTTCATTGCTATTGATGCGGCATCTTGCGCCATGATTACGCCCCGTAAGTAAGAGGTATAAACACCCGTCAGGTAGGGGTGTTACGGGGCGTAATGTAGTCTCAGACCATTGGGCTGCATAAGAGCTTTGGGCTGTTGCAAGCAGCCTTTTTTTAGACGATAAATGTCGTATTACTACATAACATCGCGAACGGAGTAGGCGGTTATGATGACAACAGAGTTCCTTCTTTCCGCAGTTAAATCAAAGCTTTGCATAGATAGCGACTACCGTCTTGCCAAGGCTTTGGAGATCAATAAGAACACTGTTTCTGCGTACCGTCACCGCAACATCAATTTGGGTGAACATGCATCCACCATGGTTGCAAGATTACTGAATGTCCCATTACATCCTATTTACGTTGCAATGATGGTCGAGCGAGCACAAAACGATGCAAGTCGCTTTGCATGGATGCAGATTTATGAAATGGTCGGCGGGCCGGAAGTGGAGGAATTTATTAGGAAAACTTGCTTTCGATGGGAGCGGGCAGTCGCTTAAAAAAGACCAATCCCCTGCCCTTACAACTGGCAATAAAAAAGGGCCAAAAAAGGCCCTTTAGAATTCGCAATATACATTATACGAACTAAAAGAACTAAGATGGTGCGATGATAAGGCGAAAATGTCTCCAGTCTCGATGTCGACTACTGGCTGCACTTTGTCGTGCGCATGCCCATGTGCGATTGATCCTTTGTTGTTCTTTGTTGTTGTCGGAAAAAATGGGCCGGCTTAAGCGCCGATCACGACCTTTTTGAGCGGATCAACACGCATCACAACGGCGACGGCAACAATGGCCACCAGTGCGGTTTTCAAATAGGAATTCATCAGAGTTGCCCTCCCTTGGGCTTGGTTGATGTGTGAGACACAACTTGCAAGCCCGAAGAATCGGCAAAAAAGTAACGCACCGCAAAGGGGCGTCATCTAGGAGTTGGTGGGGTAACGGTCACCCGTCTAATATGCCCCTTCCCGCTCGTCTGATTATGAAAGGATCGTGGCATGGCGCAGGAGATTATCGGGCTGCTTTTTCAGGTATTCGGCGGTGTGGCTGCTTTTGGTTTAATCGTTTGGGGCATAGTCAAATTCGTTGTTGCGCGGGAATATGACTTAAAAATCAAAGAGCGTTTCTCCACCTTTGAAAGCAAGCTGAGAGCAGCGCAAGAACGGGAGCTTGCCGAGCTGAGAAATCAGCATGCGGTTGCCCTTGCCGAATTGACGGGAAATATCTCCGTCCGGTCGCAGAGAGCGGTTGCTGCCTACCTAAAGGTTCGGGAAAAGAGGGTGGACGCAGCAGCGCAAGCTTATTGCATATTGCTTGTCGCACGTGACGGGCTATATGCCCTGCTAAGGCATGGCACGGCGGGGGACGTTGCACCGAGCAAAGAAAAGGTTGAGAAGGCAGTTGCCACACTTAGATCAGAATGGCAAAAAATCGCCATCTACTTTGATTCTGATGTAGAGGTGCATTTTTCGGATATGCATCAACAAATCGTCAGTATGGTGAACTCATATTTAGGCTATGTCCGCAATGAAGTGGGAGTTACAAGAGCGGAGCAATTCAGGGCTTGGATTCAGCTTAACGGCCAAGAACGAGAGACCCTTGAAAACAAGGTTGAAGAATTTGCCCGGATATTGCGGAAAATATTAGACGATACAGCCGACTCCCTTTGATACGTTTTCACTAGCTCAATATAAATGAACCGAGGAAGATTATGAGTGCCGACGTAATGAATGTATTTGCCGGGGCAATGACTGCTGCTGCGGGCGGCGGCGTGGCTCTCTTGGTTTCTACGGTATCTAAAGAACAAAAAATCTCGGAATTTCGTCAGGCGTGGGTGGATGGCTTGCGGGCGGAACTGGCAGAGCTAACAGCCGTGTTTACGATGACTAGCACTCTGTTTGAACAAGAGCAAAGAATCACTCGAGAGTTTGCTGACCTAAGCGAGGCAGAACAAAATACGAACCGTGCCCTGCACGAAGCACACGTAGCCCGATTCTCAGACAATAAAATGGCTGCGCTCAATAAAATCGCACTTAGTGTTATGAAACTGAGTCTGAGATTAAACGACAGACCTGAGCATGTCGCCCTGAATCAGTTGCTTGATCGTGTTTATCAGCAGACTGAACTTTGGTCTGACAAAGAAGCTCTTGCTATTTGGCATGCCGAGATAATGACAGTTGGTCGTGCAATTATTGATTTTGAGTGGAAGCGCATTAAAGTCGGCGAGCCCGCCCACGTTCGGACGCAAAAAATTGCTTATGCCGTGCTAGTTTTCTCTGCTGTTTTGTTTTTTGGCGCAATCATTTGGGGAATTGTTGCCGCCATTGCGGGAGAGAAAAGTGACAAGGAAGGTAGTCCATCAAATACGCCTTCCTCCGCCCCGGTGCAGACTGTGACCATTATTCAGGGTGCACAACCCCTCGTAGCGTCAACCCCTTCTGTCTCTGTACAAATTCAAGATCCTGCAAAGACAGCAGTTCATCCGACCCCACAAAAAGACAATCGGCCATAATCTTGGCGTCTGCTTTCCAAGCCGGGCGGCCGCAGCGGATCAGGGATGCGTTGCCCAGCGTTTCCTTGTCCATGAGCGCCGGTCTTTGAGACAGCGCATAAACAGTAAGCCCGTAGGTACGCCCCCGGTTGATGATGTCCTGCCAGCCGGGGGCGTTGATTTTTCCGCCCACCGCTACGCCAGATATCTCCTCCGCCACCACGGTGCAGCGCCCTGCCGCAAAGGCCAGCGCGGCGAACATATCGAACAGTTTGCGGCGCTCGTTCGGGGAGCCGTACGGAATCAGGGCCAGTTTCCACTTTTCCGATTTGCGCACGGCGGCCACCAGTTCAGAGATGGACCGAACCGGCGCGGCGTAGCCCTCCTGCGAAAACTCCCCCTTGGTATCCCAGATCAACAGCCGATCAGGTTTGTCCTCGCGTAGCTGTTGCATGACATACGTGGTTTTACCGGAGCCGGACGCCCCGAGAATGGCCCGAATGTCGGCTTTGTTCGCCCTGCTGACTTGTGGGGACGCAGGCGCCCCACTCGCCCGTGGTTTACGTCCCTTCGCCATTCGCTCCGCCTCTGCTGCGGCTTCGTTGTTGGCTTCGCGTTCCACGGTGTCGTGGCGGGTGGCCTTCACGGTTTCCAGCGCAACGGGCACAGCCACTATCGCCAGCGGCGATAGTGCAAACATCATTGTTGAGATTCGGCGCAGTTGCAGGTTGTGGTTACGGCGGAGGCTCGTCGAAGATGACCCAATCGTCCTCAGCGTGTCGGTATGCTTTGTAAACCCACCCTGTCGGGGTTCTCATGCCAAAAACCACAGACGTTTTTTTGTAGCGAAATCCGCCAGAACTGCTGGTCTGCGACAGTCTCCTGGATGGAGCCCCACCTGTTACGGCGTGCTCGGCTTTGGTTCTGTCGCCCGTGCCATAGGGCGGTTCCGGGGAGTAGCTGGCGTCGGCGGCAACGTGGAGGACCTGGTTGTGCGTCAAAACAAACCGGCAGCCAGATAGCGGGGTGGTCATGAAGTAATTGCAGTTCGAGTTTTCGAACCAGTTGCGGTCGGCATGCACCGTCTCGTATTTCTTCCAGGGCACAAAATAGACCCTTTCAGAGTGCCCTGGGCCGGGTTCCAGTGAGCCGATGAGCGCGTGGCCGCTTCCGCCCCAGAACGGAATGGCACGAACGTAAATCACGCCCGGACTTAAATGCCTTGCCGGTCGTGCGGGGCGGCCATCTGACCCGTCATTTCCCGTGCGAAAATCCGTTTTTAATGATTTAAGTTCGTCGTAGGACTTTAGCAATAGTCCTTCTAAAGATACGCCCTGCACCGACTTCACCTTCCCCGCTTGCTGGGCGTGCAGTTGTTCCCAAAAAGTGGAGACGCCCAGTTTCTCCGATGGGCCTGATGCTGTGGGTTTTTCATCTGCGGCGTCATTGGTTAGACCCAAACCCAAGGGGTCATAGGGATCAAAGTCATCCATTTGGGCTCACTTGAAAGGAATGTAGACCCCGCCCTTGATCCGGACTCAGGGTCTGGGTTTGCTCTGCGGTGCATCGAGTGGGTAGGTCTGATGCCTGGCCCCCAATCAGCCCTCAATCATGGCAATACGCCAAGAAGCACCCACAGCCGACGGGCTTCTGCGTCGCTGGAAATCAGTTCCGACAACAGTGCGGGCAGCGGTTTGTTGCCCCACTCCACAGCGCGGTAAATCAGATAAGGCACCGGGCTGTGAGGCTCGGTGCGGGCCAGGTAATCGGCAATGGTCTTGAGTTGCCGGTACGCGTCTTCACGGCTGGTGGCGCCGGTGCGTGGCAGGTCTGGCGTGGGGGCGGTGGCTTCTGTCATCCCGCTTTGCTCCGGGTCTGTGGGGGGTGTGAGCGGTTCGGGCGCCAACTCGGGTGCGGGCTGCAGTTGCTGGAAATCATGCAGCACCTGGTTGAGCTGGGTCATGACTCGTTCAAGGGGCGCAAAAGAAGGTGCGTGTTCGCCGGCTCGCGCGTTACAGATGTCGTGCCAGCGCCCCAGCGTGGCTTGGGCGTGAGCGAGATGATTCAGCGCGTGAATGACCGGCGGTACGGTGCCGGGCTGTTGCAGGTTCTGGCGCAAGGCTTTGAGGGCGTTGTTGGCGGTTTCCGTGGCGGCGCGCACGGCTTTGTTGTCGCTGGTGATACTGGCCTGGCGTAACCACTGCTGGTATTGGTTGAGGGCTGGGTGGCTGGCGTCGCCATCGACCCCCAGTCCTGGCAGGGGCAGGCGCACCAGCAAAAATTCTGTGTAGGTGCGGATGATCCACTCCAGCGGGCCGGTGCGCCAGGATTCGTCGCCGTCTGTGGCTTGCGGGTGCAGATCGGCCCAGAAGGCTTGCGAGAATTGTTCCAGCAGGCTCAGCGCAGCCGCAAGGCCGGCCAGGCCAAAGCGGTGCAGCCAGGCTTCACCCAGCCAGGCAGCCAGCATCAGGTCTTTGCTTTGCAGTAGTAGTGCGCTGCTTTGCTGTTCCACGCTAGACCAGTCTGCGGTTTTCAGATCGCTTTGCCAGACGCCGGTGGGGATATTTGCGTCGTCCTCGCGCCGTGCTTCACGGATGGCGTCATACGCCGGCTGATGGCGGATGCTTGGTCCGGCCGGGGCGGATTCTGCTACCGGGACCAGCAACGCGGGCAATTGCGCCAGCAACTCGTCCAGCCAGTCGGTTTGCTGGTCATTCAACGCATGAGAGCGATTCGTGGTCATTGCAGCAAAGCCTGTATCCGGTTGTTGCTCCCTTCCGGCAGCGCAATGGCCCGGAATGGCGTGGGTGGGGCTTTGCCCGGCAGGGGGCTGAGCAGTACCGGCGTTTTGCCGCCCGCGCTGGTCAGGGTAACCCGCAGGAACATGCGGGCGTACGCGGGTTTGCCGGGCAAGGCGGAGATTGGTACGGCCAGCATCATGGGGGTGGTGCCGTCCTGGTATTCGTCGAGTGCTTCTGGGGCCAGGTGCGCTCGCAAGGCGCGCAGCATGGCCCAGTCCCCGCCATAGGCCCAGCGGGCTTGCCGGTCCACGATCGAGAGTGCGGGTTGGTCCGGGTCGCCTTGCGGGGCTTGCGGGCTGTCTTTGGCCCAGCGCAAGCCCATGCTGACAGGCTGGCCAATACTCCAGCGCACATGATCGGCCGCGGCCGGCGGGAACTGCAGCGCCTGATTGCCTGTGCCGACAGACCAGTTGATGACCTGATCCGCGCCCTCCTCGCTGCTTCTGTCTGTGCGCCAGGCAACGCTGATGTCCAGCCCCGCTACGCCGCCCTCCCGCAGGACCAGTGGCGCCAGCCATGCGCGTGATTGCTGCATGCCCTGCAAGAACTGCAAGGCGGCGCCGGCATAGGGTGAGGCGTTGCCCTGCAAGCCGGCCTGAATGGCAACCTGATTGTCATCGACCAGTCGTAACAAGCCCGCCACGCGCTCGGGGTCTACGTCTGGCGCGGCCAGGTCGTTGGTAAACGGAAAACGGCCCGCAATGTACTGATTGAAATAGCTGCCCAGTTTTTCCCAGGCGGTGGCGGCCAGTTGCTCACGCAGGCCGTCACAACGCTGCGCGGCCAGATGCACCAGTTCCCGGGCCCGGAAGGCGAATTCGTTGTCCCCGTCGGGCAGGCCGGCGCTGGCCAGTACATTGGCGCAGGTCGAGATATCCATCTCGTTCATGTCCTTGCTGATCAAATGTTCAATCAGCGCGGGCGCACTGGTGCTGTTTTTATCCTTGTATTTCTGCAGTTCCTGGGAGACCGAGATCCAGCGCTGCACGAGGCCGGTTTCATCGGCGTTGAGCGATGTGCTGTGATTTTGCAGCCAGGCCAGCGCCGGGCCGACGTTGGTCGTTAGCCGCGAGACATCTTCCAGTTGGCCTGTCAGGTATTGCTGCAATTGCAGCGGCGAGGACACGCGCCAGACTTGCAGGCTGGCGTTCTTGTTGCCGTTCCACCAGACAAAGGTGCCTTTGAGTGGGTCGTACAAACGCAGTTGTTTCAGGCTGGCCTGCGCGCTGCGTAGCTGGCCGATGGCAATGCGATTGATGCGCTGGGTCAGCAACTGGGACAAATCATGCTGACCCAGCGCATCCAGGTCTGCAATCACTTCATTGGCCTCGCGGGAGAGCGTGGTGAGTAGTTGGGCTTCGCCCGGATCATCGCCGTTCAGTTGCGGGTCGCTGCTGCCGACCATATCCCACATGGATTGCGCCGCCCCTTGCTGGGCGGAGGCCAGCACGCCCGGCCGGAATTGGCCCGGCACTTGTTGCGCGTTCTGGTCGCTGTATTTCAGATAACTGTTGTAGAACCGCAGCGCATTCGCCAGACCGTCACCCTGCCCCACCCCTGCGGCGGTATTGCCGGATTTGTCGCCGCCCGCCAGCAAGCGCGCCATAAAATCCTGGCCGAGTAATTGCACCACGGCGGCGTCCAGCTTCACCACATCATCGGATACGCGGATGGTGTTGCCGCTTTGTTCCAGTACGCCAAAGCCCTCGCGATCATTGCCTATCCAGTTGTCCCGGAAGCGCTCGCGCGCGCTGGTGGCGTAGTCGGCCAGTTCAATGACCTGGGGTGCGCCAATCAGTGGGCTGGTGCGGGCGGCATTCATCATGGCGGCGTAGCCTGGTACCAGGTCCTGGTTGGCGTTGCGACTCCAGGCGGTGTCCGATACGGCCAGCAAATTGCGCAAGGTGCCAATATTGCTGTGCATCTGGCTCAAGTCAGAGGCCGGTAGTCCGCGCCCGGCACTCAGGTCGGATAGTTTGCGCTTGATGGCATCTGCCGCATGGTTGAAGGTGGTGTTGGTGTAAAGCCGGTCTAACCAGGCCTTCATCAGTCCGTCAAAGTGGGTGGAGACATCGTCTTTGGCGACCAGCAAATCTACCGGGTCCGCCAGCGGCTGCGGGGCCTGGCTAAGGACATTGTTCAAGTACGCGCGTTCGATTGCGCGGTTGCCATGCAGGTCAGATTTGAGGGTCTGGTTAGACAGGTCAAGCAAGTCGTCAAAGGGCGTGATGCCGTTGCTGGTTGCCCGGTTCCAGGTGTTCACCGCCCGCTCCAGCCGGCCTGCGTCTTCCACCAGTTGTTTGGCGCTGGCATAGCTGGACCAGGTGTCGGGGGCGGATTCGACATCCGACTCTTCATCCCTGCTTACCCCGGCCGCCCGCAATTGGGCGATATTGCGTTGCAGGACATTGCGCAAGGGTAGCAACACATGATCGCGGGTAATGCCCTGGGCTACAGTGGCGATCCGGCCGTCAATCTCTGAAAACAAGGATGAGGGGAATACCGGCGTGGCAAATCGCCAGCGCGGCACGGCGGCCAGGGCGGCCCACCAGTCATCAATTGCATGGGCGGCAGCTTCGTTGCTCTTGAGGGCGTCCCGCGTGGTGCGCTGATCATCTTTGACCACGCGCAGGGCATTGGCCAGGTGGAGCGCATCGGCCCGCTCTGAATGCCAGACCCAGACCATGCCGGCAAACCATAAACCGGCCAGCACCACCGCCGCGATTTCTGCCAGTCGATGCCACCGTTGGCGCATGGCCAGAATGCGCGGCACCGGTTGCGCCAGCCCTTGTTCCGCCAGTACCCGCTGACGCAGCAAGCGTCCCATAAACATGGGCGAGGTGCTGCCGCTGGCCAGCGCAGGCGTAAACGGGTCCGCCGAGGCGTCGCCGGTGGACCAACTGCCGGTGAAGTACAGTCCCCGGAATGCCGGTGCCTCACCCAGGGCATTGCCGCGGAATACCGGCTCACACAGGGCGTGCAGATTGCTGCGGATGCTATCGAACTGGCGGGGCAGCAAATACATGGCCTCGCTGGTGCCGCCAGCCAGAGAGCCCAGTTCGGTCACGCCTTCGGCCAGCGTGGCGCAGACGTGCTCCATGGCCATGTCGGTCCAGTCACCCCGCCAGGCGGTGCCTGGAATAAACGGGGATGACCAGCCCAGCATGATTTCCTGCGCGTCGTCGGGCAGGTTCTGCGCAAATTCCAGCATGCCAGGCACGCTTTCCATACCAGTGACCACCAGGTACACCGGCAAAGACAAACCCAGCCGCTGTTGCAGGTCGGCAAACTTGCGCCAGGCCGCAGTGCCGGCGGCGTTGGCGTCATCGCTGGACCAGACGGTATCCGCGCTCACTGTCCAGATGACGGCGTCCAGCGGGCGGTTGGCACGTACCCGCAGCAACACACCCAGCAATCTGCGCCAGGCCGATAGTTGCGGTAGCGCGCCTTCGGCGTGGGTGAACATTTCGCTGGGCGCCACCAGTACCGCGCCGTCACTGCCAAACCACCATTGGCCAAACCAGTGGCGCTTGCTGACCGGAGTGAGTCGCCAGCTACGGCAGAGTGCGTTGGCGGCGTCGGCGTCTTCGCCCACCAGCAGTACCCAGGGGGTCTGGTAGCGATCATTGATGCCGATGTCTTTTTCCATCTGCCGCAAGATGGTTCTGAAACTGCGGGCAGGCCGATCCAGCCGGGTCCGCAGCCACCACACCACCACGGCGATGAGCACAAACAGAATCAGCAACAGGAGTAGCGTGCCAATCACGCCCCAGCCGCCGCTCATGGCCGCACCTCGTCCGCGCCTTTGATATACAGGCCAGGTTTAAGTTGATGGGCGATGTCCAGCCAGAAAAAATGCCCGACCACGCTCATGCCCAACACAATCAGCAGCAGAATGAGTCCCAGGCGAAAGCCGTCCGGCAATAGCCGGCGTGCCTGCTGGCGTGCGGGTTGAATGGCGGCCGGTTTCTCCAGTACGGCGGCAATGCGGCGATAATCCGGGTCGCGCTGCCAGGCAAAGGCAAACAAGGCGCGGCGCCATTCTTCGTGTTGCACCATGCCTGCGCCATCCCGCAATCGCCCCCGAAAACCCAGTAGCAGACATTGCAGATAGACATTGGCCAGATCGCGGCTGGCCGGGTCGCGCTCCCGCAATAGTGCTTCGATCCGGTCCGGGATTTGTTCGCCTGCGGTACGGGTGCCGGAGAGCCGGTATTCCAGTGGCGCGGCTTGCCAGGCGCTTTGGCCGGCCCAGGTATTAAACAGCAGTGTTTCATCGATCAATGCGATCAGGGCGAATTGCGCGGCATCCACCTGGGCGGTGGCCGCTGCCCCGGCCCGTGCCAGCGCCACCCGCGCTAGTCGCCGTACCAGAATGGCGGCTTCTTCTGCCGCACGGCGTACTGCCTCTGTTTCAGGTACGGCGCCCTCTTGCAGGCTGTGCCACAGGGCAAGCCACTCCACCCAGACCTCATCAAAGGCGCTGCTCAGTGGCGCTTCCCGCAATGTCCCTGCCCGCCCACCGGCAAAATCAGCCATGATCTGGCGCGCCCTCAGCATCTTGTTCCGGCACAAACAGCACCATTTCCCACGGCGCGACATAGCCGCCCGCGCTGCTGGCATTGATACGCAAGTGCTGGACGGCATCAAACCACTCGCTTTGCGTGGAGAGCACAAACAGACGCGTGTCATCGCCCACGCTGTAAGACACTTGCGAGCCCCGATCCAGGGGTTGCCAGGTCATGCCGCGCATGCGGCGCAATGACAGGGTTTCAATGTGCGCTTCGCTGGCAATGATGGTGCGTTGCAGCCATTGTGCGGCGGCGCTCTCGCTGGTGCCGCCGGGCATGCGTAGTCCGATCACCAGCTTGTCTTCGGCGCCAAGGGCTTCGGGCAGCACAATCCAGAAGCCCTGCGCGTCGTGCGCAAAGGCCACCGTGCGATAACCCATGCGCACGGTTTCCAGTGTGGATAACAGCCAGTTGATCATGGCGTCGAACCCGCCCAGCAGGTTCTCGTACACCAGTGGCGCAAACGCTGGCATGCCGCGTGCGGGGTCCAGCGTTGCCAGCGATCCGGCCATGCCGGCCAGCAACAAATACACTTGTGCCGGGTGGGCGATGCGACTGAACAATGCGGCCTCTACTTCCGGCAGACGGGACCAGAGCGAGCGTAACTGGCGGGAGATCTCGACCACGTCTTCCGTGTGGCCAGTCTGGCGCGCCAACTTCACCCGGCCAGACAGAAATGCACTTTTTTCCCGCACCCGCGCGCATAAGGCGGCGATCTTGCGGCCCAGCGGGGATTCCGGGGTCAGCCGGGGGGATGGCGGTACATAGGGCAAGCGCGCAAAGCCGCCGCCTTGCTGGCCCATGCGCACCAGTGGAATGCATACCGAATCAGCGCGGCTCTCATCGGTCGCCAGGCGCAAATCCGGCCGCCAGCGCACCAGGGGCTCCGGCGATTCGCCACTGGCCAGATCAGGCACCGCTTCGCCCGCTTCTGATACATAACGGCCAGAATGCGGATCAAGCCGGCCGCCACGCCACAGCGGCGCAACGGCCAGATAGACCATCAGGTCCTGACGCTGGGCGCTGGCCATGACCTCGGCCAGATTCAGTTGCAATGGCGTGCCGCCGCCCGGCTCCAGATGCACGGGCAAGCCGTCAGGCAGCACTGCAATCAGTGATAACACGCGCACCACCCCCTGACTCAGGGCGGATTCATCCAGCTCAAGCTGGTGTACGCCCCAGAACCAGGGGTGCGCGGCGCCGGCATGCAATGCGGCAACGCCCTCGGCACGCAGGGATTGTTGCTGAAAATGCTGGGGCAGCAACTGCATGCCCTCATGCCAGCAAATGGCCTCCGGAATCGAATTCAAGCCGCCCCCTCGTTTCTGCGTTGCTGTCAGATTGCGCTGACATTTTCAAAAGCCTGTCGGTCGATTGGTGGTGATTGCTTGCAGGTCTTTGTTATCCAGCCGGATCAGTACATCGTGGCTCTGGTCCAGCCGCAAGCGGTGTACTCCGGGGCTGTTATAGCCGGCGAACACCAGCAAACCCACCGCAGCCAGCCCGCCGATGGGTACTTTCTGGAAGGTGAGTTTTTGCCCCGGCACCAGTTCATGTCCCCACACATTCAGCGCCTGCGGGTAATCGCGAATAAATTGATCGCGCTGGGTAAACCATTGTGCTGACGAAAGTGTAAGTAATGTTTTTAAAAGTTCTGGATCATTGATCACGACAAAATCAACGGCAATGGGTGCATTGTCATTTGCCATTGGCATTACTTCCATCGTCAGTGAGCGTAATTTCACCGATGGATGAAACAGAGAACAAGCACTCAATAAAAATAAACTCATCAATATCAGGTGCTTGAGAATTGTTTTTTGCCGCACTGTTCTCTTCTCGCTCCTCACGGTGGCGCCACTCTATACCAACGATGACTGAAAATTCAAACGTAGCGTCGCTCTTTACATACAGATGATGAAATTCTGTCATAAGTAACAGTCTTTAATTTTGTAAACATACTTGCTTTAAATTTTCCATTTACTAAAGTCACGCAGCGCACAGTCTGGTTTAGGGATTCCTGAGGGCAGTGCAGAACCGAAACAGACCCCGTAGCGGGGTTTTTTTCATCCGGACCATAACGGCGGGCACACCGCCGCGTGAGGAGTCACCATGGCTGAAAGCACACAGCACAAGCTGGACCGCATTCGTCCGCCGCGCGTGCAAATTACGTACGACGTTGAAATTGGCAACGCCATCGAGAAAAAAGAATTGCCGCTGGTGGTGGGTATCCTGGCCGATCTGGCCGGCAAACCGGAAAACGCCCCGGCGAAACTCTCAGAGCGCCGCTTTGTGGATGTAGATCGGGATAATTTCAATGACGTGCTGGCCGCCGTCGCCCCGCGTCTGGCGGTACAGGTGGATAACGCCATTGCCGCTGATGGCAGCAAATTCAATATCGAACTCAAATTCAACCGGTTTGATGATTTTGATCCGGTCAATATCGTCAAACAGGTCAGTGCGCTCAATCGCCTTTACGAGGCACGCCAGCGTCTGCGGGACTTGCTGACCAAGCTGGATGGCAATGACGAACTGGATCAATTGCTGCAAGAAGTGGTGGCCAATACGCAGGACCTGAAATCCCTGCAAGGCGATGCAACTGCGGCGCCGGCCGCCGCCGCCGAAGCGCCCGCCAAGGGTAAGGGCAAAGCAGAACCAGAAGCCCCTGCTGCACCTGAAGCCAACTAACCTGCCGACCGGAGACGTTCATGGCACAGACCCAGACTGCCGCCGCTGGCGGCGCGCAAAGTACCGTTGACCTGCCCTTGCTCGATCGCATCATTGCCGAGGGCCGCATGGCTCACGACGATCTGCAGAAAGCCTACGCCAAAGACTTGTTGTCTGAATTTGCGACACAAGTGCTGGACGAGGGGATGTCCAAACTCGACAAAGACACGGTGGCCATGATCAACCACCGTATTGCAGAGATTGACGAGTTGATCAGCAATCAACTCAACGAAATCCTGCATCACCCGGAAGTGCAGAAGCTGGAAGCCTCCTGGCGCGGCCTGCATTACCTGGTCATGAACACGGAGACCAGCACGCGTCTGAAACTGCGTCTGCTGAACGTGTCGCAACAAGAACTGCAGAACGATCTGGAAAAAGCCGTGGAGTTTGACCAGAGCGCCCTCTTCAAAAAGATTTACGAAGAAGAGTACGGCACCTTTGGCGGCAACCCGTTCAGCGTGCTGATTGGCGATTACGAATTTGGCCGTCATCCGCAAGATGTGGCGCTGCTGGAAAAACTCTCCAACGTGGCCGCTGCCGCGCATGCGCCGTTTATTGCCGCCGCCAGCCCGCGCCTGTTCGACATGAGCAACTTCACCGAACTGGCCCAGCCGCGTGATTTGTCCAAGGCCTTTGAAAGCACCGAACTGATCAAGTGGCGCAGTTTCCGGGCCAGTGAAGACTCCCGCTATGTGTCGCTGGTGTTGCCGCACGTGCTGCTGCGCCTGCCGTACGGCCCGGCCACCCGCCCGGTGGAAGGTATTGGCTATGTGGAAGACGTGGATGGCTCGGATCACAGCAAGTACCTGTGGGGCAACGCCGCGTGGGCCTTGGGTCAGCGCATTACCGATGCCTTTGCCCACTATGGCTGGTGCGCCGCCATTCGCGGCGTGGAGGGTGGCGGTGCGGTAGAAGGCTTGCCGGCCCACACGTTTGCCACTGCTTCTGGCGATATCGCGCTCAAATGCCCGACCGAAGTGCCGATCACTGATCGGCGTGAGAAAGAGCTCGACACACTGGGTTTCATTGCCTTGTGCCACAAGAAAAACAGCGATCTGGCGGTGTTCTTTGGTGGTCAGACCACCAACCAGCCCAAGCTGTACAACCTGCCTGAGGCCAATGCCAATGCGCGGATTTCCGGCATGTTGCCGTATGTGCTGGCCGCGTCCCGTTTTGCGCATTACATCAAGGTGATCATGCGCGACAAGATCGGTAGCTTTGCCACGCGCGACAACGTGCAAACCTATCTGAACAACTGGATTGCCGATTACGTGCTGATCAACGACAACGCCCCGCAAGAGATCAAGGCGCAATACCCGCTGCGGGAAGCGCGGGTCGATGTGACGGAGGTCGCCGGCCGCCCGGGCTCGTATCGGGCCACGGTGTTCTTGCGGCCGCACTTCCAGCTGGAAGAGCTGACCGCATCCATCCGCCTCGTTGCTGCCCTGCCCGCCCCGGCCGCCGCCTGATCCCGATAACGTATACGGAACCCGAAAATCATGGATTCAATCATTCTGGATCTTGGCGCCGACATCAAAGGCGATTGCAAGATCGAAGGCTATGCCGACAAGATCGAAATCATGTCGTACAGCCATAACGTGGCCATGCAAGTGACCAACGACGTGAGCAACACGGAGCGTACCTCCGGCAAGCCGCACATTGGCGAGTTCACACTGACCAAGTTTGTCGATGCCTCGACCCCGACGCTGAACGAGTACTGCTGCGCGGGCAAGAACATCGTCACGGCCATCATCACGGTTGGCCGTAATGCGGCGGATCAGGATGGCAAAATCCTGCCGTTCATTACCTACACCCTGACCAACGTCATTCTTTCCAATATTTCGGTCAGTGGCGGTGCAGGTGGCAAACCGGTGGAGACCCTCTCGCTGAACTTCACCAAGATCAAGTGGGACCTCACCAGCCAGAAAGACGACGGCACCAAAGAAGGCGCGGCAGCCACGCAGTGGGATCTGGCAGCCAACAAGCTGGTTAAAGCCTGAGTCTTTTCATGTTGCGTGTACCGCTACTGGACAGGCTGGCCGACGACGAGCCAGACCTGTCCACCGAGACCCTGCCGCTGCGCTGGCACGACGCTGGCGCAGCGGCGGCTTCTATTCGTGACGAACTCTCACGCCTGCTCAATACACGTCGTGCCACGCTGACGAGCAAGCAGGGTTTGTCCATTCTGGATTACGGCGTGGATGACTGGAGTGCCTTTAGCACCACGCAAGCTGGCGATTTCAGCCGCATTGCCCGGCGCATGGCCGAAGTCATCGCCCGCTTTGAACCCCGCATTCTGGCGCCCCAGGTCCACCTGGCGCGAGACGATGCCGAGCCCCAGCGCCTGCGCATCCAGGTGAGTGGCAAGCTGGCCGGCGATAGCGACGACGCCCCCATTCTGTTTATGGATACCCTGCTGGGCGACACCGCATGAGCGATTCCATCGACCCGCGCCTGCTGGATTACTATCAGCGCGAACTCACCTGGCTGCGCCACGCTGGCGCTGATTTTGCCGAACGCTACCCCAAGATTGCCCACCGGCTGGAACTATCCGGCTATGAAAGCCCGGACCCGCATGTGGAGCGCTTGCTGGAAGGGTTTGCGTTTCTGAGCGCCCGCCTGCAACGACAACTGGATGACGGTTACTCGCAACTGAGTGACGCGTTGCTGGAACAGCTTTACCCCTACGCCGTGCGCCCCATGCCCTCGGTGGGGATTGCGCAGTTTCTGCCGGATGCCACCAAAGGCAATGTGGCCGAGGGGTACACGGTGGCGCGGGATACCCCACTGTTTGTGAATACGCCGCAAGGCGACACCATTCATTTTCGCACCACCGCACCCGTTACCGTGTGGCCGCTGACGGTGGGTGATGCCCTGTTGCTGCCTGCGGATGAAGCGCAGGCCCTGACTGGTTTGCGTGATGTGCGCAGCGCGTTGCGCTTGCGGATTGACTGTCTGGCACCCCACCAGTGGCATGCCTTGCCGCTGGACAGCCTGCGCATACAACTGACCGGATCACCCACGACCAGCGCCGCGCTGTACGACCTGTTGTGTGCACACAGCCTGGCCATGTTTGTCGCCCTGCCGGGCGAGTCCCCGCGCCGCATGGGCCAATCCTTGCCGCATGCGGCCGGCTTTACCGAAACCGAAGCCCTGTTGCCGCTGGAAGATGGCGTGTTGCCAGCCTATCGACTGCTGCTGGAGTACTTTGCCTGTCCGGCCAAGTTCGCCATGTTTGATTTGCCTGTGCAGGTGCCCACCGCCGCCACCGGCCAAATCGAACTGATCATTGCCTTTGACAACGCGCCCTCCAGCCGGATCAGCCTGCAACCCTCGGATCTGGCTTTGGGCTGCGCGCCCGTGGTCAATTTATTCCCGCGCACCTCAGAACCCTTGCGCCCGGATGCCACACGCCGCGAATACCGCGTGGTGGCGGACAGTCACAGGGAGCGCAGCGTAGAAATCTATGCTATCCGCAAAGTGCGGGTGAGTTCGGCCGACAACGCCATGCAGGTGCCCGCGTACTTTGCCTTTAGCCATGCCCAGAAAGACAACGGCGTCTGGTGGCACGCTCGCCGGGTACAAGGTGTTGGCAGCGCCCGGCACGGCAGCGACATGATGCTGACCTGGGTGGATGCCGGCTTCGATCCCACCTTGCCACAGTCTCAATCCCTGACCGCAGACCTGCTGTGTACCAACCGGCATCTGGCCGAAACGCTGGCGCCGGGCACGCGCTTGTCGTTTGAACAGCCTGGCCCGGTGGCGCAGGTCAATCTGGTGAACCGCCCTTCCCCGCAGCTGGATGCCGATCTGGATGGCAGCTCGCAATGGCGGCTGGTGTCGCACTTGTCGCTCAATCATTTATCGCTGGTAGAAGACGCCCAGCCGCTGGCAGCGCTGCGGGAAATGCTGGCCTTGTACAACCTGTCTGACACCCAGGCCAATCGGCGGCAGATTTCCGGGTTAACCCACCTGGAAACCGTGCGCGCGGTGGCGCATGTCGGGCGGCAGGCCTGGCGCGGCTGGCGCAATGGGCTGGAGGTGCGCGTCACCCTGGATGCCGAGCATTTTGCCGGGGCCAGCCGCGTACTGTTCTCTGGTGTGCTGGCCCACTTCTTATCGCAATACGCCAGCGTCAACCGCTTTGTGCGGACGGTACTGGTGGAACAGGATAGAGAAATCAAGACATGGCAACCTCTGGTCGGCGACCCGCTGATTCTGTAGCCGCACGGCTCTACAGCCAGACGCATGCCTTTGAATTCGGGCAGGCGCTGTCGGTGCTCCAGTTGCTGCACCCGGACACCACGCCGCCGGGGCATGGGGTCGACCCGCGCAAGGAAACCGTGCGCTTGACCGGCCCGCTCTCCCCGGTCTTTGCCGTCAGCGCCCTTGGCCCATTGCAGGCGCCCGTGCCCGGTCAGACGCAACCGCGTTTGCAGGTCAACCTGTTTGGCCTGGGTGGGCCGGATGGCCCGTTGCCTTATGCCTGGCAAGAGTGGCTGCAAGCGCGGCGCATGCGCAAAGACGATACGCCGGTGGCGTTTCTCAACCTGTTTCACCAGCGTTTGTTGGGCCAGTTGAACCGGGTGGAATGCAAATACCGCATCGCCGCGCCGTTCTCCCGCCCGGCGACCAGCCCGGTGTTCCCCGTTCTGCGCGCGCTGACCGGTTTGTTGCCGACCTCTTTGCATGACCGGCAAGCGGTGGCGGATGCGGCGCTGTTGGCCCGTACCACCATCCTCTCTAACCGGCGGCGCTCTGTCAGCGGTTTTCAGATGCTGGTGCGCGGGCAATTTGGCATGTCCATTCGCGTTACCCAGTTTGATGGCGGCTGGAGCGAATTGCCGCCCACCGCGCTAACGCGGCTGGGGCGTGGTGCCAGCAATAACCGGCTGGGACGCGGTGCCTTGGCCGGCAGCAAAGTGTGGGACGAACAAGCCGGCCTGCAACTGACGCTGGGTCCGATGACCTTTGAATACTTTCAGACCTTTTTGCCGGGCGGTGCCCGCCACCAGGAGTTGATGGCGCTGGCGACGTTTTATTTCGGGATCGACATGCGTATCCGGCTCAACTTGCGCTTGCAAGGTAGTGAAGTGCCCCGCGCCATTCTGGGCAGCAACGCCCGGCTGGGCTGGACCACCTGGCTAAGCCAGCCCGATACCCCGCCCGAACGGCAGTGCCGCCTGGCGCCTGGCGTGGAGACCTTGTCATGAGTCTGGACCTGAGCGCGCTGATCGGCCGGCTTAATCCCTGGTGCCGCACCGCCATGGAACGGGCGGCACAGCGCTGTCTGGAACACGGCCACTTTTACATTGAAGTGGAACATGTGCTGCTGGAATTACTGGACATCGACAACGGCGACCTGCCCTGGCTGTTGCCCCGCTTCGGGCTGGAGCGGGATGCGCTGGCGGCCGAAATCAACGCTGCCATCGAGCGCTTCAAGCGTGGCAATACCCGTACCCCGGCGTTCTCTGCGCACACGGTGTCATTGCTGCAAGACGCCGTGGTGTATACCAGCGTGAACAACCAGGCCAGCATCCGCTCCGGCGTCTTGCTGTTGTGCCTGGTCTCGCGGGAGGAATTGCGGGCGCTGTTGCTCAATGGCGCGTCGTCCTTGCTGCGGGTGGCACAAGAAGCATTGAGCAGCAATCTGCAAGAGTGGACCGCCGCCTCTTGCGAGGCCCCGCTGGTGGTTGCCAGCGAACGCGCCCCCGCTGCGCGCAGCCAGTCGGGTGATGATGCACCGGGCGTGCTGGACCAATACACCCAAGACCTCACGGCAGATGCCCGCGCCGGCAAGATTGACCCCATCATTGGTCGCGACAACGAAATCCGCCAGGTCATCGACATTCTGCTGCGCCGCCGCCAGAACAACCCCATCCTGGTGGGTGCGCCCGGTGTCGGCAAAACCGCCGTGGTGGAGGGTCTTGCCCTGCGCATCGCCGCTGGTGAAGTGCCGCCACCCTTGCAAAATGTTGCCCTGCGCGTGCTGGACCTGGGTTTGTTGCAAGCCGGCGCCGGCGTCAAAGGCGAGTTTGAAGCGCGCCTGAAAGGCGTGATTGACGGCGTGCGCAACGCCGAACAACCGGTGATTTTGTTTATCGATGAAGCCCACACCATGATCGGGGCCGGCGCGGCAGAGGGTCAGAACGATGCCGCCAACCTGCTCAAGCCCGCCCTGGCTCGCGGCGAATTGCGCACCGTGGCGGCCACCACCTGGCTGGAATACAAAAAGTACTTTGAAAAAGACCCGGCGCTGGCGCGGCGTTTTCAACTGGTGCAGGTGGAAGAACCCGACGAAGCCACGGCAGTGAACATGTTGCGCGGCGTGGCCGCCAAGCTGGAGCAGCACCACGGCGTGCTCGTGCTGGATGCGGCCATCCTCGACGCCGTGAAACTCAGTCACCGCTACATCAGCGGCCGCCAGTTGCCTGACAAAGCCATCAGCGTGCTCGATACCGCCTGCGCCCGCGTGGCGCTGGGCCAGCACGACGTGCCACCGCAACTGGAAAACCTGCGCCACCAACAAACCAACGCCCAGGAAGAGCTGGCCCGTCTGCGCCGCGAACAAACCACCGGGCTGGATCACGCCGCCCGGATATCCACGCTGGAAACCGACACCGCCGCCAATATGGGCGCGATTCGTGATCTGGAAATCCGCTGGAACGAGGAGCGCGAAGCCGTCCGCCAGTTGCTGGACGTGCGTCGGCAATTGCTGGCACTGGAACCGTCTTCCGGTCAGCCTGACCCGGCGCTGGATGCCCGGATCGATCAACTCGCTGCCGAACTCTCCCGCCTGGAAGCCGGTCTGGACGCGATCCGTCAGGACGATCCGATGGTGCCGGAGCAAGTCGATAAAAAAGCGGTTGCTGCCGTGATTTCGGGTTGGACCGGTATTCCGGTCGGCAAAATGCTGGCCGATGAAGCCTACGCCGTGCGCACGGTCGCCCAGCGCATGACGCAACGGGTCATGGGGCAAGACGTCGCCTTGAACACCATCGCGCAACGGCTGCAAGCCTACCGCGCCGGGCTGACTGACCCGCAAAAACCGGTGGGCGTGTTTTTGCTGGTCGGACCCACTGGCGTGGGCAAAACCGAAACCGCTTATGCCCTCGCGGATGCGCTCTACGGCGGCGAGCGTAACCTGATCAGCATCAACCTTTCCGAATACCAGGAAGCCCACACCGTCAGCCAGCTTAAAGGCGCCCCGCCCGGCTATGTGGGCTACGGCAGTGGTGGCGTGCTGACTGAAGCCGTGCGGCGCAAACCGTATTCCGTGGTGCTGCTGGATGAAATCGAAAAAGCCCACCCGGACGTGCTGGAAGCGTTTTACAACGTGTTCGATAAAGGTGTCATGGAAGACGGCACTGGCCTGGTGGTGGATTTCAAAAACACCGTCATGCTGGCGACCAGCAACGTGGGGGCTGAGTTGCTGCTGGACGCGCCAGCCGGCCAGATCGGCACGCCCCGCTTTAACGAGCAGTTGCATCACACGCTATTACAAGCCTTCCGCCCCGCATTCCTGGCCCGCATGACCGTCGTGCCCTACTGTCCGCTGGATGAATCCACCCGCGAAGGCATTGTGCGCGCCAAGCTGGAAAAACTGCGGGAACGCTATCAGACCGCCACCGGCAAAACGTTTGAGTTCGATGATGCAATTGTGCGGGCCGTGTTGGCCAAATGCACGGCGGCGGGTGCGCGGGATATCGAGAATGTGTTGATGACGGAAGTGACGGGGAAATTGGCGGAATGGGCGCTGGAATAAGCTCATGAGGACACAATGACCGTCTTGCAGCGCATCAACTCCTTTAATGTACTTACCGACTTGTGCCGCAATCCGGCTGCCGTGCTGGCCGCGCATTACTTGTCGGTCGGCAATCTGGTGGGTAACGACACCAAGTCCGGATCGTTGTGTTTTGCAGCGCATGGCAATCGCATCAATATTGGAGATAATGCCAACGCGGCCACCCTTTTCCCCGCGGCCGGTATCTTGCCTGGCACTCTCATTAATGTAGCCGGGTTATCGACCCCCAAGCGGGCGCATATCAATCTCGCACCACATCGACTTAACCCGACGGCCCAAGTGACCATAGGCACTAATCGTATTTGGGTTACCACTCGCCAGAGTGGCTGTTCGGTCTTGATTCTGGATTGGGGTGGCGGCCAGTTCTCGATGATCCACCTGCAACCCCATGCAGATGCCACATTTAACTGGCTTGGGCAGTTTCTGAACAAATACAGTCGCACCCGTGCCCTGCAAAAGAACGCCTGGCTTCGACCTGAATTTACCCACATCGTGGAGCAGTCCGGCGCCGGGTTGAGTCCTCTTGCGTATATCCTTGTGCACTCGGTTTATATCACCACGCTTGGTCATAACTTCCAGATCATTGGCATTGCGCAAAACGGCACCTTCCAGTTCTTTTTGCAGGACTCCCAGACAATAGGCGGGGCGTTTACGGTCCAGCTTATGCAGTGGACGCCCTGGTCTGAGTTTTTGCCCTACTCAAGTTACCGAACGGCGTGAATTTCAGGGAGCATGGCGTGCAGATTTTTGTAATCTATATGGGCAAAAGCAAGACCGTAAATCTGGAGGGGCACCAGATCACCTGGGCGCTCGCGCGCCCCGTCATCCTTGCGCGAGCCGAGGCTGATCCGGCGCTGTCATTTTTGCTGATTGAAAAGATAAGTCATAAGCCATTGGCAGATCACGATGCCGTGCTGCCGGATCGTGTGTATGAGTTGAAGGTCAGTGCAGTGTTCGTCCCTCGCGTAAATCCAGATGTGATGACATTGCTGGAGGCGCGCCTGAAGCATCTGATAAACCACCCTCGGCCCAATCACTTTGTGCTGATCAGTACCGGTAGTCATATCAATGGCAACAAAGGGCTGGCTGAGGCGCAGCGCCAGCAATGCCCGGAGGATGTGGTGAGTCATTGCTTGAAAAGCAATCTGACCCTTTCTGTTATTTTGATAGACCAGGATTTTTTCAATCTGCACCAAGGTGGGCAGATTTACGACCTGGCCGGAGGGTGGCTGCCACATTCGCAATCCTTGCTGGGCGGCCATATCCGGAATTTCAAGCATCAGGTTACCGGGTTTACCTTGTCCACCTATGAAACTCACCTCACGCAGTGGGATGGCCAGTTGCAACAGATCGGGGGTGTTGACCTGCCCACGCTGGGGCATAGCACCAACAATGCTGGTGGCCAATTGTTGGTACGCATGTTTAACGGCAACATTTGCTATAACAGCCAACCTGACCTTGCTTTGGGGCGGTACTAAGCGGCATGACCTGCAAAACCACTCGCAACCCGGGATAAAACCAATGAGCCGACTTGCCAGCGCAATAGCCGCCAAGGACTACGTCAGAGCCAGAATTCAGTGCAACAATCGCGTGATTCCTGGTGACCGGCTGGGTATTTCACTTGATGAGCAAAATGAATTGTCACTGGCTCGGCAAGCGTCCAGGCAACGACTGGAGGCGATTAAAAAAAGCAAATTGCATCCAGTGCTGGGTCATTGCAATGCACTGGATCTGGTCAGGTATGGCGAGTACGTGTTGGGAGAAGGCATCGGTAACTGCCTTGAAATGACCTGTGCGGTGGCCTGGTATCTAAACCAGCAAGGCTTGTTCTTTTATGAGCCAGCGTACTATCCAGATGGGCCTCCGGGCACGCCCAAGCGCGATCATATTTTCATGACACTGGGGCAAATTACTGATGCCGAAGGAAAATTCCCCGACAATTTTGCGAACTGGAGCGAGCAAGCGGTGATTTGTGATGCCTGGGCGGATATTGCCTGCCCGGCGCAGGAGTATCCGGCGCAATGGCAAGCGCGTATGGGAGAGTGGGATCAACAACACTACCTGATTGCCAATCTGCAACCCACTCATACCATGTGGCTTAACCTGGTTACGTACCCCAAGCGATCTTATTTCAGCGGTTGATGCCTAAAAGCATTCAGTAAGATCCCCGGTTAAATATCGCTTATTGCAGCAGGACCAGAGTAGATGAAATTTGATGATCTCGGAACCAGTCTGGTGCTTTCGGCCCCCGCATTGGCGGGCCTGGTGGCCGCATCAGTGACAGGGCGGGAGGAAATTCAGGCAGTAAATGCAATTGCGTTGAGTGGTCTGGCTGAAGTCACGCAAGCCTCGGCGGATGCGATTGCCAAACCTGTCACGCTGAAACTGCAAAATGATGCCCAGACTCGCCCCTTCGGCGCACTCGTCGCTGAAATCCGCCAGCTCCCCACCGACGCCACCGCCAACCACTACCAACTCACCCTGCGCCCGTGGTTGTGGTGGCTGACGCTGGCCAGCAATAACCGCATTTTCCAGAACCAGAAAACGCAAGATATCCTCACCGCTGTATTTCAGGGTAATGGTTTCTCGGATTACCAATTTAGCCTGACCGGCAGTTACACACCGCGTGAGTATTGCGTGCAATACGGCGAGACCGATTTCGCCTTTGTCTGCCGCTTGATGGAAGAAGACGGCATCTTCTATTTTTTCACGCATGAAGACGGCAAGCACACGCTGGTGCTGGCGGATAACAACGAGGCATTTCCGCAGATCCCAAACGGCCCCAAGGTGCCGTATATGGGGCAGGAAATCGGCGTACGGGAGTTGCATGGCATCCGCTCGGCGCAGTACGCCATTCAGGCGGTGACCGGTGCGTATAGCGCGACAGATTATCAGTTCACCACGCCGACCTCGTCGCTGTACTCGCAAGCCCAGGCAGTGGCGAGTGCGCCGGCCATGTATGAGCATCCGGGCAGTTATGTGGTCAAAGCCACCGGGGACACACTGACCAAACAGCGCATTGATGGCCTGCGCAGCCAGGAAAAACGCCTGATTGGCGAGAGCGATTGCCGCTGGCTGGTGCCGGGTCATTGGTTCACCCTGACCGGGCATGATGACGATGCGCTCAATATGGATTGGGTAGTGACCTCGGTGATGCATGAGGCGAGCCATGACCACTACCGTAATCGCTTCGAAGCCATGCCCAAGGCAACCCCCTACCGCCCTGCCCGCGTCACACCCAAACCGCGCATGCATCCGCAAACAGCGGTAGTGGTCGGCAAGGCGGGGGAAGAAATCTGGACCGACGAATATGGCCGCATCAAGATCCAGTTTCCGTGGGATCGGGATGGCGCCAATGACGAGAAGTCTTCGTGCTGGGTGCGCGTGGTCATGCCGTGGACCGGCAAGGGTTTTGGTATCCAGTTCATTCCGCGCATTGGGCAAGAGGTGATCGTTACCTTTATCGACGGCGACCCGGACCGCCCCCTGGTCACCGGTTGTGTTTACAACGGGGATAACGCCCTGCCATACGCTTTGCCGGCCAATCAGACGCAATCGGGCATCAAGACCAATTCATCCAAAGGCGGCGGCGGGTTTAATGAGCTGCGCTTTGAAGACAAAAAAGACAGCGAAGAAGTCTTTATGCAGGCGCAGAAAGACTTGAAGGTGAATGTGTTGAACGATGCCACGCACACCATTGGCCATGACGAAACCCGCACGGTCAAGAACGCCCGTACGCATACCATCCAGGAGGCCGATGACAGCGTCACCGTACAAAAGGGCAACCGCAGTCTGACGGTGTCGACCGGCAATGAAACCGTGGATATCAAGGCCAACCGCACGGTCAAGGCCGGCGGCGACGAGACACGCACGGTCGGCGGCAATCTGGCCCAGACCGTCACCGGCAACTACACGCTGACGGTCGATGGCAACCTCACTATCAAGGTCAGCGGCACACTCAGTATCGAGAGTACGGGTGCGTTCAGTGGCAAGAGTGACGCCGCGCTGAGTTTGCAGGCGGGCACATCCATGTCCAGCAAAGCCGGTACATCACTGGAAAATCAGGCGGGCACCTCGCTGACCAACAGGGCCGGCACCACCATGACCAATGATGCCGGCGTCAGCCTGACCAACAAAGGCGGCGCCGAGCAGACTGTGGATGGCGGCGGCATGCTGACCCTCAAGGGCGGCATCGTCAAAATCAACTAGTTGCGGGACAGAACATGACGGCAGCGCATGAAAAAGTGGATCTGATACGGGGCGATGCCCGCCTGACCGGTGAGTTGTCCAGTGGAGCGTTGCATGGCCCTGCGCAAGTTCACGCCAATGGCCGGCCGCTGGCGCAGTTGCCCTACAAACATGGCGTACTGGAGGGGCCGCTGGTTGTCATGCATAGCAATGGCAAACTGGCTTCACGCATGCATTACGCGGCAGACAAAGCGCATGGCCCAGCAGAGTTTTTTGCGCCAGATGGCAAGTTGCAGCGCAAAGCCACCTACCGGCAGGGGCTGTTGCATGGCGAGGCCGTCAGCTACTACCCGGATGGCACGGTGGCCCAGGTGGAACAATATCGGCTGGGGCAATTGCATGGCATGCAACAGCGCTTTCACACCAATGGCCGGCTGGCCGAGCGCAGCAACTACAACGACGGTGCGCCCAGCGGAGAGGCGCAAGCCTTCAATAGCGACGGTCGCCCGCTGGATTCGGCTCGCAAACCGGTATCACGGATGGTCTGGTGGTGGCGGCAACTGAAGGGCGAGCCCGCAGAATAACCGTCATCCAGCAACCGTCAGGGCAGCATGACCGTCATCTGCCCCGGCTGAACCACCTTGATCACGCCCGCCCACAGGCACATCAACATGCCATTGGCGTTGAGTGCGGGCATGTTGCCTTCCAGTACCGTCGGCGCCCCGCCTGGAATCCACGGCGCGGGCGTGGCAGGCACACAGGGCATGGGGGTAAATACCCCCAAAGCGGCGGCAGTGGCCGCAATTACCGTCGGGTTGCTGGGGCTCTGGCACATGCCAAAGGGCGAGATATTAACGATCGGAATGTGATCCATGATGGTTGCGCCCGGCATGCCGCCCACCAATACCCGGTTGACGGGGAGCACGTTCATGGGCGCGGGCGCTGCGCCGAATGCGCATTGCAGCATGGCACCTGAGCAGACATGGGGAGCGGCCACAAAATCCCTCCTTCTCAACGGGGTGTGCGGGAATATTAGCTCAGCGTGGCGGTTTGTACGCTTGCAGATGTGACCATGGCCTCACTACTCCTGACCCGCCGGCAAAATGGCGTTGGTTGAAAGGGGCAGACTTGAGCGGGTCACTGTGCCATTTTTAATTACCGACAGGCCAGAACAGCCACGCTAGCCGTGCCATTGCGAGTGCTGGCTGGCAAGCGGCGAAAACAGAACCAGGGGTTGAAGGAGAGCTTTATGAGGCGGGGTGCGGCGCAATGGTGGGTGGCAGTCATGTTCATGTTGGCGCTGGGTGCGTCGCCCGCGGCCGCGCCAGAGGCTTCGGCGCCGCAGGCTGCAGCCAGTGCGCCCGCCGTGGCCAATCGACCTTTGCGGGTGGCCATCGGCCCTATTGCTCCCTTTGTCATGCCGCAGACGGCAACACCGCAAGGTTTCAGTATTGATGTCTGGAATGAAATTGCCCGGCGTCAGCATCTGGACTTTGTATGGCATCCGGTGCTGACCAATGCCGAGCTACTCGGTGCGGTTCAGCAGGGCGATGCGGACGTCGCTATTGCTGCGATTACCATGACGCCAGAGCGCGAAAAGCGGGTGGATTTCTCTTTGGGGTATTTTGATTCCGGTTTGCAGATTCTGGTCAGGGGGCAAACCGATGGCTCATTCAGCACCATGTTTCATGCCGTGCCCTGGCTGGCCCTGGGACAATTGCTGGGGATTGCGGTGATTCTGGTGTTTGTGCTGGCCAATCTGGTCTGGCTGGTCGAGCGCAAACAAGATCGCAATTTGCAGAAGCCCTGGTGGCGTGCGATTGGCGAAGGTATCTGGATCACCATGCTGATCATCGCCACGGGTGAACATGGCGACCGGGCGCAAGCGGGGCTGTTCAAACGCATTCTTGTGCCTGCCATGTGGCTGATCGGCGTGGTGTTGATTGCGCAACTCACGGCTACGGTGACTTCATCGCAAACCGTGGCCCGCTTGCAGTCGGACATTCGCGGCCCTGCAGATCTGCCGGGTAAAAAAATTGGTACGGTGCCGGGCACGGTGGCTGCGGATTATCTGGCTGAGCGTGGCTTGCCGTTCCAGAACATCACCAGCCCGGCAGAGGGGTTGCGAATGCTGATGCAGGGCGATATCCAGGCCATTGTGTTTGATGCGCCCACCTTGCAATACTGGGCGGCGCGCACGAACAACAATCAGTTGATGGTCGTCGGGCCGCTATTTCGGCCGGCGAAGTACGGCATTGCGCTTCCCAACGGCAGCCCGCTACGCAAGACCATCAACGAAACCCTGTTGACCATGTACGAAGATGGCACGTATGAAAACCTGTACGGGAAATGGTTTTCGCAAAACAAATGATGTTTGTTGCTGACTGAGGGTAGATCGATCCATGTTGAACAGCGCAGTGCTTGAATCCATTGCCGCTATCGTGGCTTGTTTTGCCATGGTGGCCTTGCTGACCAGTTCTTTATATGAGGCGGTCTCTTCACGCCTGACCTTGCGGGCGGCCAATCTTTTCAATGGCTTGAAGCAGGTTCTTAATGTGCCACCTGCGTCTGGGGCTCAGGCGGTGGCGGCAGATAAAAAGTCCTCCGCCGAGATTTTGCTGTGGCTGTACAACCACGCACTGATCAACCCCAGGAGTCTTGGGGTGGCGCAGTCGCTGGATGAACTGACGATCAAGCCCTCTTACATCCACCCCATGCAATTTGCTGATGCATTGCTGGAGTTAATCCACCAGTTGCCCGGAGACACCCTGGCGGCCCGGGTGGAAAACGGAATTGCCGATCCGCAATTGCGCTCGTTTCTGCTTGGGGTGATGGTGCGCACGCAGGCAGATGCGGATCTGGTTCGTAACGAGTTGGTGCGCTGGTTCAACAACAGCATGGACCGGATATCCGGTGCGTATAAGCGGGACGCCCAAACCTGGACGTGTTTGATTGCGCTCGCCGTTGCCGTGGCATTCAATATTGATTGCTTTCATTTGTTCAAGGCCTTGTGGCTGCATCCACTCTCGCCCGAGCAGTATCAGTTGCAGACCAATATGGGCGGAGAGGACGCGGCCAGGTGGTTGACCACCCTGCCCGTTGGCTGGGCGGATCGCCCGTGGGATGACGATATGCAGACGTGGTTGTTGCGCATGGCCGGCTGGCTGGTGACCGCAACATCCGCGCTCTTTGGTGCGCCCTTCTGGTTTGATTTGCTGGGTCGGGTAACGCGGCTGAAAGGCGTGGGTACGGTGGCGGAGCGTTAGCCAGCGCCTTGGGTTTGCACGCAAAAATACAGCGGGCGACACCATTGCTGGTGTCGCCCGCTGTATTTTTGCGTTGCTGATTGACTGCGATCTGCTGCCAGCTACTGCAGTGCCGCCCCGCTCAGGGTGACGTTACCTGTGCCGGAACTCATGACCCATGTCACGATCAACGTGGCGTTGCTGCCGGCCGTGTAGGTCAGTGTGTAGTTACGGTCGTACTGGCCGGTGGCAAGAGTGGTGGTGTCGGTGAAGTCTGCCGCAGAACCGTCTGAAAGATGCGCAGTCAGCTTGCCCGCGCTTTTCCAGCCGCCCACATGCAGATTCAACACATGCTGCGTGGTACTGGCGGGCACGCTAACCGAGAACCCGTTGCCCGTGTTGCTGACGTAAACGCCATCCAGATTGGCGGTGGCGCTGGCGGTCGGTGTGCCATCACTCCACGCGGCTGAGCGCAGGTCGTTGTTGTACAGATAAATCGTGCCTGAGCCGACGATCTGGTATGTGCTGATTTGTGCCGCTACCCCTGCCTTGCGATTGAGCGGAGATTCTCCCCAATGCACCCAGTCGGATGAGCCTTCCTTGGTCAGGTTGACGCTACTGGCAACCAGTGCGCCGCTGCCGGTGAGTGACCCGCTGGCGAGCGCCGTGTTGGTCAGGCTGAAGCTGGCCGGTGTGGTAATGCCGGTGGCGCTGGCGGTCACCGAATAGCTGCCGGCTTGCCCGTTGGCAGTCAGTTGCGGTGCACTCGCAAGACCGTTGGCGTCGGTTGTGACGGTTGCACTGCTGGCACCGCCAAAACTGGCGCTGGCACCGCTGACCGGGGCACTAAAGGTGACGCTGACCCCGCTTTGCGGATTGCCGCTGCCGTTGGTAACTTTGGCTTGCAACCCCGTGGTGAACGCGCTGTTAACCGGCGCGCTTTGTGGCGTACCCGCGCTGCTGACAATGAGCGACTGCTGCGTCAGTGCTGCGCCATTCACGGTGACGTTGCCAGTGCCGGCGGCCATGACCCATTTAACAGTCAGCGTTTGGGTCGCACTACCCGCCCGGTAAGTCAGTACGTAGTTGCGATCATATTGCCCGCTGGCCAGCGCCGTGGTGTCGACAAAATCACTGGCCGAACCATCAGACAGATGTGCCGTCAGCTTGCCGCTGCTGTTCCAGCCCCCGACATGCACGATCAATGTGCGCGTGGTGGTATCGGCCGGAGCGGTGAGTGAAAACCCGTTATTGCTGCCGCTGATGTACACGCCGTCCGCATTGCTGCCGCTGGCGGTGGGTGTGCCATCGGTCCAGCTCAGCGTTCTGGGGTCGTTGCTGTAGCGGTTGACCGTGCCGCTGCCCACCACCGTGTACGTGCTGAGTTTGGCGGTGACGCCGGTTTTGCGGTTCAGGCTGGCCTCGCCCCAATGCACCCAGTCGGCCAGGCCTTCCGTGGTCAGACTGGCGGTTGTGGTGGCGCTATCGCCCGTCCCGTTCAGTAACGCGCTACCGGTGCTGCTGGTCGCAATGTTGGTGAGCGAGAAACTGCCCGCCGTGCCATTGCCGGTTGTGCTGGCCGTCACCGTAAAGGTGCCGGCCACGCCGTTAGCCGTGAACTGCGGTGCAATAGCCACGCCGCTGGCATTGGTGGTTGCGGTGGCGCTGATGCTGCCGCCAAAGCTGCCGCTGGCGCCACTGGCTGGCGCGGTGAACGTCACACTCACCCCGCTGACCGGCGCGTTGCTGCTGTTTTTCACCAGCACCTGCAGGGCGTCTGGATAAGCCGTGTTGATCGTGGTTGATTGCGGTGTGCCGGCGGTACTGCTGACATTGTTGTTGGTCGCTGCGGCCGTGTTGGTCAAGCTGTAGCTGGCTGAGCCGGATGTGCCCGGTGCGCTGGCGGTGACTGTGTAACTGCCGGCGGTGGCGTTGGCAGTCAGTGCCGGTGCCGTAGCAATGCCGCTGGCGTTGGTGACGGCCGTTGCGGTGGCTTGTCCGCCAAAAGTGGCCGAGGCGCCAGAGGTGGGTGCGGTAAACGTCACCGTCACGCCGCTGACCGGGTTGCCGCTGCCATTCTTGATCTGAGCTTGCAATGCGGTGGCAAAGTTGGTGCCGCTGACCGTGCTTTGCGGGGTGCCGGCTGCTACGGTCAGTGCGTTGCTTGCCGCTACGGACAGCGCCGCACCGCTCAGTGCGACATTGCCGGTGCCAGATGCGGCAACCCAATGCACGCTCAGATATTGCCCGGCTGAGGCGGCGCTGTAGGTCAGCGTGTAATTGCGGTCGTACTGCCCGGTTGCCAGGGTGGTGGTGTCGGTAAAGTCTGCCGCAGAGCCATCAGACAGATGTGCCGTCAGTTTGCCGGCGGTTTTCCAGCCGCCCACGTGAACCACCAGCGTGCGCTGGGTGGTGTCCGCGGGTGCGGTAAATTCAAACCCGTTGTTGGCCGCGTTGACATACACCCCGTTGGTGTCGGTCGCCGCTGCGGTGGTGGGGGTGCCATCACTCCAGCTTAATGGCCGCAGGTCGTTGTTGTAGGCGGTGGCCGGGCCGGAGCCCACTGCGGTGAAATCGCTCAGTACCGAGGTCACGCCACGCTTGCGGTTGACGGGCGAGTTGCCCCAGTGAATCCAGTCGGCAGTGCCTTCCGTGGTCAGGTTGGCATTGGTCACCAGGCTGGTGCCGCTGCCGGTCAAGGTGCCGCCGCTGGTTGTGGCAGGCAGCAAGCCGTATACGTGGACCGCGTTATCAAAGGTGGCGACGTACACCTTGCCGTTGACCACAATGGGCGGCACCCATTTTGCCCAGCTACCCAGCACATCACGCGCACTGTTCTGACTGCTGCTCCACAGCATGTGACCCGGGTTGGCTACATCAAAGGCGTAGAAAGCGGCGGGCTGCAAACTGCCATTGGCAATGCCGGTCGATGAGAAGGTGGCCCACAACACGGCCGAACCTGCGGTTGTGCCGTTGGCCGAAATAGAAATGGACGGATCATTGCTGATGCCCGAGATCGGCGCGATCGTGCCCTGGGCAATGGGGGTGGTATTGAAATTAGTGCCGTTAAAGGTGAACGCTTTCAGAACATCACGTTCACCGTAGCCAAACAGCGTGTTGTTGTACCAGATATAGTTGCCGCCCCAGAAACCGCCCGCCTCCGTGCCGGAATAGGCAAATGTGGCTTGCCATTCCTGGAAGATCTGATCGCCGCCGGCGTGGTAGTGGCTGAGGTTGCTGGTATTGAAGACATATAGCTTGCCGTCTTTGGCGCCCGCCACACCAAGCTGGGTGCCCGGAATCAACAAAATGCCGCTGCTACCCAGATCCCAGTCGAACTCGGCGTCTTCTGCCTGGGTGGCGGGCGTGAAGTAGTCATCGACCACCAGCCCGCTCGCGCCCAGAGTGAGTTTGAGAATGCTGTCGCCGTAATCGCGCCCGCCCGAGGTCACGGTAAAGGCGCCGTTGCCCGTTTCCAGGTAAACGTTGCCGCTGGTGTCGCCGGTCAGGCCAACGCCACCCTGCCAGATGCCGCTCTCGCCCCCGTCGGGGGAAACACACAGAATGCCGGTTTGCGCCAGCGATGCGGCGCTATAGGTAAACACCCAGCCGTGATACGGGTCCGCGTCCTGATGCGAGCCAAAAGAGACCCAGACATTGCCATCCATCAACAACAGGCCCGGGCGCTGCCAGTGCTGCACCGCGCTGAACGAAACCATGCCGCCGCTGGCGTCGCTGGATGTGCCAGGTACGCTGCCCTGAATGATTGCGGCGGGAATTTTATCCAGGCCGGTAGCGATATCCAGTGCGTGAATACGGAAATAACCAACCCCGCTCTCGTAGCTCTCTGCCACCACATACAGCGTGCCGGTATCCGGATCAATCACCGGTGTCGAGGTAATGCCAATGCTGGGATACAGGTCGCGCGGTTCGCAGCAGACCGACGCCGGCATGGGTGGCCCCATATTGGCTTTCCAGAGCGGGTTGCCTGGCGCGTCTGCGTCGTAGGCATAGACCGAGTTGTTTTCGGTCACGATGTACACCACGTTGTGGATGCCCTGCGTGCCCATGTTCACGCCCGACATATACAGCGGTTGAGCATAGATTTGCCCGTCTGCCGCAAACGAATACAGCTTGCCGAAGCTGCTGGAATTGACGTTGGTGGTATTGAGTGTGGTCTCGGTGAGCGTCGTGCCGGTGCGCGCGTTGTCGTAGTGGTAGGTAATGACCTGGGCGCTGGCCTGGCTGGCGGTCAGTGCCAGCAAGGCGCAACTGAACAGGCGCAGCAGAATGCTGCGCCAGCAAATACGAATCCTGCTCATGATCCCTTCCTTTATTAAGAAATAATTTCTTGAAAACTCAGTTACTCTTTCTTTTTACTTTCTAATAAGAAAAGCAATTTCGTTGACAAATTGAAAGAATAACTAGGAATCAAGCCGCTGGCCGGTCGCCCAAGGGCGAGGAACGGGATGGGTCAGGCGTCTTGTGGTGCAATGCCGCACTGTGCTCTTTTGGACGTCAAGGCCGCTTTAATCATGGGTTTATGACGGTTTCAAATGCAAGCATATGCGATGGGCGTGGCAACACCGGGGATGGTTCACGCATTGTCTGAGGCCAAACCGCTTTGGTCTAAGTCTGGTAAGAAAATGGCTGACTGGCGGGAATTGGCGCGGGGACTGGTTCTGCTGCGGATCAGGCGCTATATGGGTATTTAAGCGTATCGATCACCAGGGCCAGTGCGCGGGAAAACTGTTTCCGGCCCTGGTAGTAGGCATGGTATCCAGTGAATGTGGGGTGCCATTGCGGCAACACCCATTGCAACTGCCCGGTGGTGACATAAGGCAAGGCCAGGTCTTCCGGCAGGTAGGCCAGTCCAGCACCACTCAGGGCAGCATCCAGCATCTGATAGCTGCCGTTGAAAGTGCTTTGCCCTTCTACTTTGACTTGCAACTGGTGTGGTCCGTTCTGTAGTTCCCATGCATAGGAGCCGCCATGCGTCGGCAGACGCAAGTTAATGCAGTTGTGCCCGGTCAGTGCCTGGGGTGTGGTGGGCACGCCCTGCCGGGCCAGATAACCGGGTGAACCCACGATGGTCATGCGCAGATCCGGGCTGATGCGCACGGCAATCATATCCCGCGCCACCTGGTCGCCCAGCCGTACCCCAATGTCGTAGCGTTCCGCCACGATGTCAGACAGACCGTAATCATTGATGATTTCCAGTCGCAAATCCGCAAATTGCGCCAGCAAGGGGTTCAGGCGCGGCCAAAGAATGGTGCGCGTGACGTAATCCGTAGCGGTAATCCGGATGGTGCCGGCCGGTTGGTCGCGCAGATTGCTCAGGGCGGCCAGTTCGCTGTCAATTTCTTCAAAGCGCGGGCCGATCGCCTGCAGCAAGTGTTCGCCCGCTTCGGTGGTGGCGACGCTGCGGGTGGTTCTGGTCAATAACCGCAGACCCAGGCGGGTTTCCAGATTGCGGATGGTGTGGCTCAGGGCGGATTGGGATATGCCCAGTTGGGCTGCGGCACGGGTAAAGCTGCGGGCCTGGGCGACGGCAACAAATGCCAGCAGGTCGCTGTAGTTGTCTCTGGCCATTTATGCGTTCTTCTCATGAAACAAACCACATTGTGCTCCCGAATGAACCTTGCGGGGCAGGTCTTTGGGCGCAGATGTCGGGCGGATGCGCTTTATCTGGTTACTGCACGGCTGTAGTGTTTTTAGTAAGCAAAAATAGCAAACAATCGTTTTATCCGTTCATCGGTACATTTTATTCTTACATTAAAATGGCATAAGTCATTGTGTATACTCGATATAAGAGTTTGCTTTTGGTGAAGTGCTTACAAATACAGAAAATTAACCCGGAGTAGACAGTCCTTTATTTTTGTTGATTTGCACTGCCGCGGCGGCGCGTGCAGGCATAGGTAGCCGGTCATGAAACAATTCCTGAAATATCCCCTGTTCGCCCTGATTTCTGAAGGTCATGGCATCACCCTGCACGATACCGAATCCGAGGCAGATGCCGTTGCCCGCACCCGCATTGCCAACGGCATCGAGCGCGTCAAGATTCGCGATCTGTCCGCTCAGGCCGGCTACGCCTACAAATACTGGGATGCCACCGCCAAAAACTGGATCAAGGTCGAACTGGTCTGACCCAGCCACCTCCGGCCTTTTGCAGGGGCAAGTGGCGGCCTTGCGCCGCCCTGCCTCAAACTGCCTGCCGTGCCAGTCGCCCTTCTACCGGGTAACCCGGGTCGGTATAGCCCGGTGTAGAGGCGTGCCCCGGTGGCACCAGGCGATCAACCAGTTGTTCATCCTCTGTGGTCAACGTAAAGCGCAATGCTTCCAGATAGCTGTCCCACTGGGCTTCGGTGCGTGGACCGGCGATGGTGCTGCTGACCAGCCGGTTATTGAGCACCCACGCCAGCGCAAAACCAATCGACGTCGTGCCCCGTGCGGCAGCGTGCGCGGCAATGGTTTGCGCAATGGCAAGGGATTCCGGTCGCCATTCAGTTTGCTGAATGCGCCGATCGCCACGCCCTGCCCGGCTATCCGCCGGTGGTGGCGCGTCGACTGCATATTTGCCGCTTAACACGCCACGGGCCAGCGGACTGTACGACACCACGCCCAGGCCGTAATGTGCGGCCGCCGGCAACTGTTCTATCTCTGCCGTGCGGTCCACCAGGTTGTAGAGCGGTTCACTGGCGATGGGCCGATCGATCTCCATCTGGTCTGCCAGCCGCGCCATTTCGGCAATGCGCCAGCCTTTGAAGTTGGAAACCCCAAAATAACGCACCTTGCCCTGGCGGATCAGGTCTGCCACGGCACGCACGCCTTCTTCCAGCGGCAAGCCTGGCAATGCCCGGTGAAAGTACAGAATGTCGATGTAATCGGTGCCCAGCCGTTTCAGGCTGTTTTCTACCGATTGCATGATCCATTTGCGCGATTGTCCATGCTGGTTGGGGCCGGTTCCGCCAGGAAAACCAAACTTGGTGGCTACCACCCATTGGTCTCGCTGCGCGGCAATGGCGCGACCAGTGATTTCTTCAGCGCGGCCGGCATGATAGACGTCTGCGGTATCCAGAAAATTGATGCCTTGCTCGGCGGCCTTGGCGATGATGCGTTGGGCGGTGGCTTCATCGGTTTCGCCCCCAAACATCATGGTGCCAAGGCACAAGGGGGAAACTTGCAGGGCGCTGCGGCCCAGATAACGGTAATCCATGGTTTGCTCCGTGCGGGCTCAGCCCGTTGCAGGGTTCGGGCGGGTTAAAGTCCGCGTTCGGCAAAGACCGCTTTGGCGATGTTCATGGCGGTCATGGCATTGGGCCAGCCCGCGTAAAACGCCAGATGAGTAATGAGTTCAATGATCTCGTCACGCGTCACGCCATTATCCAGCGCGCGGCCGACGTGAAACGGCAATTCATTGGTGCGATAGAGAGCGGCCAGCGTGGTGACGGTAATCAGGCTACGGTCGCGTGCGGATAAATCCGGACGCGCCCAGATGTCACCGAACAACACGGTATCCGTCAGTTCTGCCAGCTTGGGTGCGGTGGCGCCAAAGGACTGGCGCGCGGCGGTGGGTACGTTGGGCATGATGGCTCCGGGAGTGAGTAAGGATGGCGCTTATCTTAGTCCCGGATGTTCCATGCAATTAAGATCAAAAATCAGCTAGCTCTGATGAGTGGTTTGCATTAATTCGCCCGGAAAACGGGCCTCGGCCGCATCAGCCCATTGGCGAATTTGCCGGGACATGGCGACGTTGACGCCGTGGCGGTTTTCCAGCCAGCTCAGAATGGCCAGTGCCGCCTGGGGTGTGCCGGTGTAACCCGGCATGAAAGCGTCGACCGCCGTTGCCGGAAATCTGGATTCAAACCGCCGCTCCGGCGCAAAACGATCCGTGGGTGCGGCGGCGGGGCCGGTCAGTGCGGTGAGCTCCAGTACGCGGTTGACCGCATCGACCTGGACCAGCCTGAAGCCGGACAGGCGCTCTCCCCGCGCATAACGCCCCAAGCCTACGTAGAGATTGCCAAGGATTTCACCAACCAACCATTTTTCTGTTCTGGGGGCGGGCGGTTGGGCAACGGGCTGGCAGATGTCCAGCGTGATCCCCGGTGCTGACCAGACCATCTGGCCGGGAGAGTAAAAAATGGCGGGCAGTTCTTCCAGTTCAAAGACGGCAAATTCGCAGAACACGCCGTCATCAAACATGACCTTGTGACCATCAATGGTATTGCGGTACTGGAAAGCCAACGGGCGGATATCAGACAACCAGTCCAGTTGGTCGATCAACCGGGCTTTCTTGCCGGGTGCGGCAATGGCAAAGAAATCCAGGTCTGACCATTGATCCATCCGCTCCCGCTCAACACCGGCGGAACCCAGACCAAACAAGGCGATGGCGTCGCCGCAGCGCGCCAGGGAAAGTCCAATTTCATCAAGACGCCGCAACAGGCTTTGCTGACTGTTCATGACCATTCTCACGGATGGAAAACAGCCAGTGTAGTCAGCCTCTTTCTGATTTCAAACCGGTTTGAGTGACATAAAACCTGTTTTTGTGTTGAATTTCCGGGGCACCCGGCACGGCGACGCGTGCCGGGTGGTGGATGCACTCAGAGGCGGAACCGGCCAAAGTCGGCATTGATCGCCTGCGCCAGTTTTTCCAGGTCTTCCAGATTGTGCGAAGTGCGTTGCAAGGCACTGTCAGATTGGGCAATGCGCTGGTTGATCTGCTCTGTGCTCTCGCTCATGGCGTTGGTGGCGTTGCGCTGTTCTTGTGTGGCATCGGCAATGTGCCCTACCCGGCTGGCCATATCCTGAATATTGCTGGCAACGCCGTGCATGCGCTCGCTGGCGCTGGTGGTGAGATTGACCGACGCGCTGACGCTATCGAGCGCGCCTTGCATGTTTTGCGCGGCGCTGCCGGTTTCCTGGCTGATTGATTCGAGCATGCCGGTGATTTCGCTGGTGGCGCTACTGGTGCGCTCGGCCAGCTTGCGCACTTCATCCGCGACCACGGCAAAACCACGGCCCTGCTCGCCGGCCCGCGCGGCTTCAATGGCAGCGTTGAGCGCCAGCAAATTGGTCTGACCGGCAATTTCGCCAATCACGGTAGTGATGGAGCGGATGTCACTGGCGCGCTGAGCCAGCGTGTCGAGCATGCCGGAGATCGACTGCACGGTTTCCCGCGTCTGGCTGCTCTCCCGGGTGATTTGCTCCAGGTCGCGTGCGCTGTTATGGCTTTGTTCAGCGGTCTGGGTGGCCAGCTCGTCCGCCTGACGCGCTGATGAGGCGACCTCGGACACACTGACCGTGACCTCTTCAATGGCCGCCGCATTGTGGCCGGCAAAGTCAGAAATAGAGTTGGCTTCCCGGGCAATGCGCTGGATTTCATGGCGTGCCTGTTCCACGCCCTGGGCCAGTTGCTGGCTGCGTTCCCGCACCGAGGCAAAGGTCTGCCCCAACTGCCCAATAAACTGATTGAAGGCTTCGCTGGTCTGGCCGACTTCATCCTGGGTCTGGATGGGCAGGCGGCGGGACAAATCGGCATCGCCTTGCGAAATCTCGCGCATGGCGTTGCGAATGCCCAGCAAGGGTTGCAACTGGCTACGCAGATAGTAGCCGCTGATGCTGATGATGATGATCAGCAGTACCACCAGCATGATGGCGCTTTTGAACAGCAAGGCGCGGGTTGCGGTTTGCAGTGCGGCTTTATCGCTGACGGCAACCAGGCGGAACTCGGTGCCTGGCACCGGCAGGACGGTAACCAGTTTGGTGCGGCCGTCGATGGCAACCTCAGAAAAGCCCTTTTCGTTAAAGGTGGATTCCAGAATGGCCGGCGTCAACGCGGCACCCAGCACCGAGGCCGGCTGGTTCAGGCGGCTTGGATCGCCATGGGCAAAAATCAGCCCGGCCGGGTTAACAATAAAGGCATAGCCTTCGCCCGGCAGTTGAGTGCGCTTGAGTTCTTGCATGATGCTGGAGATCTCGACATCCGCCCCGATCACGCCAATGACCTTGCCGCCATCCACCACGGCATGCGCAAAGCTCGATACCGCCGTATTGGTGGCTGCGGCCACCGAGGGCATTTCGACAAAGGTGCCGGTTTGCTCCGTTTCGGCACGGCTCCACCAATGCCATTTACGCGGATCGTTGTTGTCTGGTGGCAGCACCACATTGTTGGCGTTTTGTTGAGTGCCATCCGGGTAGGCCAGGAACACGTTGGCAAAACCGCCGGCATCACGGGCGTAGCCCATGGCGGCGACCAGCCCCGGATCATGCGGGACAGGTTTGAAGGCGTTCAGTACCTGGGCTTTGGCGGAAATCCAGTTGCCAATGTGAATGCCAAGAATAGTGCCTTGTGCGCTGATCTGGGTGCGCGATTCAGCTTCTTGCTGGGTGCTGGACAAAAAGTAGCCCGCGCCGGCAATGACCACACCGGTCACGATGACCAGCAGGCTGACGGCAATGACCAGTTTGCTTTGCAGAGTACGTGCGCCCATCGTGTTTTCTCCAACTGTGGTGTTATGTCGATGTAATGCAATTATTGATGGGGATTTGTGATTTTGCTGGCGGCTTTATGGGCCCGGCCGGGGCCGTTAACGGGCAGGTGCTGCCGGTATGGCCTCCCACAAAACGGGAAGCCTGGAATGGCTATCCCGCCCGGTGCATTCCCGGCAGGTGTAATAGCGGGGGCCGGCGTTATCGGCGATGAGCGTAAAGCCCAGGTCGCCACCGCTTACCCGGTAAGAAATCGCGCCGGATGGCCCCTGCATGACGGTGACCGCGGTACTGATGGTGCGCCGCTCATTGCGGTCCGTGGCGTGCAGAACGCCGCTATGATGGCTGGTGTTCAGGAGAAGCAGCGCGGGAATGTCGCCGTTGCGTTGCTGAAAGGCAATGATGTCGCCCAGCGCGGGTCGCTCGCTCAGCCACCAGTCGGCATACAAATAGTTGCGGATCAGGTGGCCGCAATAAAACAGCACCAGGCATGCCAGTACCGCCATGACTTTCCAGTGCGCGCGCAAGCCGTGCTGATCGTGAATCCCGGCCTTCACCGTTTTATTCCTGCAAAAATCGTCTCAATCCATGCTACTGGTGTGGTTTTTTGCGGTAATTAGCGTGAAGTGGGTATTTATTGAATGACGATTTTGTGATTTGCATGTGGCAGCGCGACCCGAACTGGTCAATGAGATTGCGCCGTTTTGTCACGAAACAGCAATAAAATCAGATAGATGAAACCGGTTTGTTTTTGCTGCAATGCGCGGGCCGCAGCATGCCGCGACGCAACAAAACAGCGTGGAGCCGCAGTCCCGACCAGGGTGATTTGTGTACGCCAGGTTTGCGCCAGAGCAAGCCCGGGTGTGCCGCCAATCAGACGGGCCTGCGTCTGCGGCATCCCCCAGATCGTTTATCGACGTCGCTTGTTGATCCTTGTTTATCCGGAGAATGGAGAATACGCATGTCTGCCGAGATCATTCTGCATAACGGTGCGATCCACACGGTTGATCCAGCCAGGCCGTTAGCCAGCGCCGTGGCCATTGCGGATGGCCGATTCCTGGCAGTGGGTACTGACGCGGAAGTCATGCGGTATCGCAATGACCAGACGCAATTGATCGACCTGAACGGGCGCACCGTGATACCGGGCTTGAATGACTCCCACCTGCATTTGATCCGGGGCGGCCTGAATTACAACCTGGAATTGCGCTGGGAGGGAGTTCCTTCCCTGGCGGACGCGCTACGCATGCTCAAGGCGCAGGCCGAGGTCACGCCCGCGCCGCAATGGGTGCGCGTGGTTGGGGGCTGGACTGAATTCCAGTTTGCCGAGCGGCGTCTGCCCACGCTGGACGAGATCAACGCCGCCGCACCGGACACACCGGTGTTTATCCTGCATTTGTATGACCGCGCCCTGCTGAACCGCGCCGCCTTGCGTGCGGTCGGCTACACCAAAGACACGCCCAACCCGCCCGGCGGCGAAATCCAGCGGGATGCCAGCGGCAACCCTACCGGCATGCTCATTGCGCGCCCCAACGCCATGATCCTGTACGCATCGCTGGCCCAAGGCCCCCGGTTGCCGCTGGAGTATCAACTGAACTCCACGCGCCATTTCATGCGTGAACTCAACCGGCTGGGGCTAACGAGTGCCATTGATGCCGGCGGCGGATTCCAGAACTACCCGGATGATTACGTGGTTGTGCAGCAACTGGCCCAGGCGAATCAGTTGACCGTGCGTATTGCCTACAACCTGTTTACCCAGAAAAAAGGCGAGGAACTGGCGGATTTCAGTCGCTGGACGGCACTGACCGCGCCGGGTGCCGGGGATGACTTTTTGCGCCTGAATGGCGCGGGCGAAATGCTGGTGTTCTCTGCTGCAGATTTTGAAGATTTTCTGGAACCGCGCCCGGAACTTGCCCCGCAGATGGAGCCAGAACTGGAGCGCGTAGTGCGTCACCTCGTCAGCCAGCGCTGGCCGTTCCGCTTGCATGCCACTTATGACGAATCCATTAGCCGCATGCTGGATGTATTTGAACGCGTTAACCGGGACATTCCGTTTGCCGGGCTGCACTGGTTTTTTGATCATGCAGAGACCATCTCGGAACGCAATATCGAGCGGGTCAAGTCATTGGGCGGCGGTATTGCCATTCAGCATCGCATGGCGTTCCAGGGCGAGTATTTTGCCGGCCGTTATGGTGCGGCGGCCGCTGCGCATACGCCCCCCGTCAAGCGCATGCTGGCCAGCGACCTGCCGGTGGGCGCCGGCACCGATGCCACACGTGTGGCCAGTTACAACCCGTGGACGGCGCTGTACTGGCTGGTGAGTGGTCGTACCGTCGGCGGGCTCCAGTTGTATGACGAGGCCAATACGCTCTCCCGGGAGGAAGCGCTGGCACTGTGGACCGTGGGGAGCGCCTGGTTTTCCAGTGAAACCGGCAAGAAAGGTCAGATCAAAACAGGGCAACTGGCCGATCTGGCCGTGCTGAGCGAGGACTATTTTGCGGTGCCGGAAGCCGCCATCAAGCACATTGAGTCGGTGTTGACCCTGGTGGGTGGCCGCATTGTGTATGGGGCTGATGAATTCACTCCGCTAGCGCCACCCACCCTGCCGGTGATGCCAGACTGGTCTCCGGTCAAGCGCGTTCCGGGGCATTACAACCCGGTGCGCGCTGTGGTGGCCCACCAATGCAGCGGGCCCTGCACTGTCCATCTGCATAGCCATGATGTGGCACGCCGATCCAGCGTGCCCATCACCGATTTCACTGGCTTCTGGGGCGTGTTTGGCTGCTCCTGCTTTGCATTCTGAAAAAGAAAAACCGGGCAAACCCGGTTTTTCTTTTGTTCAGCCTGATCCTTCCGCCTGATCCGCGCCGGGATCAGCCCTTGATGAACGCCAGCAAATCCGCGTTGACCTTGTCGGCTTCGGTTGCGCACATGCCGTGCGATGCGCCGGGGTAAACCTTCAAGGTGGCGTCCTTGACCAGCTTGGCGGACTTTTGTGCGGCAGCGGCAATCGGCACGATCTGGTCGTCGTCGCCATGCAAAATCAGCGTCGGGATATCGATGCGTTTCAGGTCTTCGGTGTAATCCACTTCAGAGAACTCGCGAATGCACAGATAGTGGCCCAGCACGGAGCCCGCCATGCCTTCGCGGACAAACTCGTCAATCAGACCTTGTGACACCTTGGCCCCTTCCCGGTTAAAGCCAAAGAACGGCACAGCCAGGTCTTTGTATAACTGGGCGCGATTGGCAGCGACGCCAGCGCGCAGGCCATCAAACGCGGACAGTGGCGTGCCCTCCGGGTTGGTGGCGGACTGCAACATGACCGGCGGCACGGCGCCGATCAGTACCGCTTTGGCCACGCGCTTGCTGCCATGGCGACCGATGTAGTGCGCCACTTCGCCGCCCCCGGTGGAGTGCCCCACCAGCACGGCATTTTTCAGATCCAGCGCGTCCAGCACGGCGGCCAGGTCGTCGGCGTAGGTATCCATGTCATTGCCATTGGCGGTTTGCGAAGAACGACCATGACCCCGGCGATCATGCGCAATCACGCGATAGCCACGCTGCAGCAGGAACAGCATTTGCGGGTCCCATGCGTCTGCACACAGCGGCCAGCCGTGGGAGAACACGACGGGCTGACCCACGCCCCAGTCTTTGTAGAAAATCTGTGCGCCATCCTGGGTGGTCACAAAGCTGCCTGCAACTTGCTTATGGTCTTGCATGGGTTTCTCCTGGGTTGTGGTATTGCGTGTTGCCACGATACGGCGGGTGCGTTGGTCCAGCCTCCATAGGCTGGCGTGTCAGCCCCTCGCCCATTCGGGTGAGTAGGGCCTCGGTGATTCGGGTCACAGCGGATTTCATGGCGCTTTCACCCAAGCCACCGATACTGGCTGTGTTCGCCCTGACTGGAGCTTTAGCATGCTGCGCACGATCTTGCTGGCGTTTGCCCTGACCGCGTGTTCAACCGTGCCGGATCACGGGCAATCGAGCGTGGTGGACGGCAGCAAAGTGGCCTGGTCCCTGTCGGGCAAGGGGCAGCCGGTGGTGGTGCTGCAGTCTGGACTGGGGGACGATCGCAACGCCTGGGCGACCGTATTTGCTGCGCTGGCGGCGCACTACCCGGTGTTTGCCTATGACCGGCCGGGTTATGGTGCCAGCCAGAGCAAACCGGGCCCGCGTGACCCCTGCACCATTGCCGTGGAACTGCATCAACTATTGCACGCAGCCGGCGTCTCGCCGCCGTATGTGCTGGTGGGGCACTCCATCGGCGGTCTGTACCAGTACGCCTATGCGCGCCTTTATCCGGATGAAGTGGCCGGACTGGTGCTGGTGGACGCCACCCATCCGGATCACTGGCGCAATATGCAAAATCAGGCCGGCGCGCAGGCCGCATTGCTCAAGGGCATGCGGGCCGCCGTCTTCACACCGGCCATGCGGCCGGAGTTTGACGATCAGGATCAATGTCTTGCCCGTTTTGCAGGCGCGGTCCCGCTGGGCAAACCGGTGCGCGTGCTGGTGCGCACGCGCTTTGACCTGCTCGAACAAGGTGGGTTTGAAGCGCAGATCCATCAGGAAGAAGCCGGCTGGCTGGTGCTGACCGGCGCGGGCCAGGTGCAATCGGTCAACTCAGGGCATTACATCCAGCAAGAGCAACCGCAGGCCGTGGTCGATGCGGTCACGGGCGTTGTGCACGAGGCGGGATATTAGCGGGAACGCGCCGCCAGAGCGGGTTTGGCGTGCTATGCTGGCGTCCGGTTCTGGCTCGTCTCTATCGGCAATGAAAGCACTTCTCTGCACCCTTCTGTTGTTACTTGCGGCTCCGGTATTTGCCGGGCCCTACGTGGATCGTCTGAATGCCTGTGATCAGGCACCGTTGACGTGTCTGGTCGAACTCAATGCGTATATCCACGTCGATGCCCCGCGCCATGGCATCAGCCAGGAACAACTGGCCCAGTTCATGGAACAGGCTTCGCAGTTCTGCAAAGAACACCCGGATTCAGAAGCCTGGGCCAATGCCTGCAGCCGGCATGAGGGCGATGTGAAATCCGGTATTTTCTACGTCTATGTCCATTACGTAGACGAAGCACTCACGCCGCCCGCCCCTCAGCAATAATCTGCCATTCCCTGTTGACCGTTGATCTGCCCGGCACCTGTTTTACAGTTGCCGGCGGATTGTCATTCGCATGTCATGCCGTTTGTCGATGCTGTGCGGTAGAACACTTTGCGTTCTGGCTTGTCTTCTCGTTTTTGCTTTCGTATGAAATTATGGCGCGCTGTTTATCCAGAGGGTGATCAATGAATCATTTCCAGATCCGCTATCAAACCTGGCATGGCGAAAAGACGTTTTACTATGATTTTGGCACTGACCTGCCCTGGACCCGGGTGGACTCCCTGGTGCTGGAAGCCGTGATCCAGAACGAATTCCCGGAAGACATCGCCCTGCGGCGAATTGTGGATTTTCCGCTTGGCGAAAAGCCGCAGCGCGAAACCATTGAAGCGGTCATGACCCGCTTTGCCCTGCGTGACATCGAGTTTCAAGTGGCCGGGGAAACCCATAAAATCCGCGCCAAACATGCGTTCCACCTGTAGTACGCGCTGAGGCCTGGCTGGCCTCGTGCGGGCGGACAGGCGGTCCTACATGACAATCAGCCCACCTCTGATGCCGTTGTAATGTCTATACCCTAAGCTGAGTCGGCATTGCCCCACGTTAAACAGCAAAGGTGCAGAGATGGGATTTCTGAACGATATGAGTGCGCCCCGCGCCATGCCGGAAGAAGCCGTAGAGATCGGTGACCTTTCCCGGCGGTATCTTGAAGTGCGCGCAACCACCCTGGCGCTGGCCGCGCGGCTGGATGCAGAAGACATGGTGGTGCAAGCCATGCCGGATGCCAGTCCCACCAAATGGCATCTGGCGCACGTCACCTGGTTTTTTGAAACCTTCCTGCTTAAACCGCACTGTCCGGACTATGAAACGTTCGATCCGGACTACAGCTACCTGTTCAACTCCTATTACGAAGCCCTGGGTGACCGTCACCCGCGCCCGCAACGTGGCCTGTTGACGCGACCCTTGCTGGAAGAAGTGCTGGCCTATCGTGGTCATGTCGATGAATTCATGACGCAGTTGTTGCAGTCCGAACAGGCTGCAGACCTGGCCGAACTGGTCTTGCTGGGACTGGCGCATGAAGAACAGCATCAGGAGCTGATCCTGATGGATGTGCTGAACCTTTTCTCACGCTCCCGCCTTAAACCGGCCTATGACGAGCAATGGTTATTGCCGCATGCCGGTCGGCGTGGGCATTTTCAGCGTCTGGCCGGCGGCAAGGTGGAGATCGGCGCCCAGGGTGGCTTCTGTTTTGACAATGAGCTACCCCGTCATCCGGTCTGGCTGCAACCCTATGAAATCAGCGACCGGCTGGTGACCAATGGCGAGTGGCTAGCCTTTATGGAAGACGGCGGCTACAACCGTCCGCTGTACTGGTTGTCTGATGGCTGGACCCTGGTGCAGGCCGAACGCTGGCAGGCGCCGTTGTATTGGGAACACGTTGACGGGGTGTGGTGCCAGATGACGCTGGCTGGCCTGCGGCCGGTGAATCTGGATGCGCCGGTACAGCATGTCAGCTACTACGAAGCGGCCGCCTTTGCCGACTGGGCCGAAGCCCGTCTGCCCACCGAAGCCGAATGGGAGTTCGCCGCCAGTACTGGCGTGCTGGAGCAATGCGACGATGTGGCCTGGCAATGGACGCAGAGCGCCTACAGCCCCTATCCCGGTTTCAAACCGCAACGGACCGCCGTGGGTGAATACAACGGTAAATTCATGGTCAGCCAGATGACCTTGCGCGGCGGCGCGGCAATCACCCCAACCGGCCATGCGCGCAGCAGTTACCGCAATTTTTTCCGGCCCGAACAGCGCTGGATGTTCTCCAGCCTGCGCTTGGCCCGCGATGTGGGCGCGGGCACGGTAGAGAGCGAGGACAGTTTTGCCGCTGACGTGATTGCCGGATTGTCGGCGCGGGAGAAAAACCTCTCGCCCAAATATTTTTACGATGCGGCCGGCTCCGAGTTGTTTGAGGCTATCTGCCACACGCCCGAGTACTACCTGACCCGCACGGAAACCGCGTTACTGGAAACCATTGCGCGCGAGATTGCCGCAGATATCCCGCCGGATGCAGCACTGGTGGAGTTTGGTAGCGGCGCCAGCCATAAAATCCGCCTGTTGCTGGATGCCGCGCCACAGGTCAGCACCTACGTCCCCATTGATATCAGTGAAGACGCCCTGCAAAGCGCCACCGCGCGCATGGCCCGGGCCTACCCGCGCCTGGCGCTGGCCCCGCTGGTCGATGACTTTACCCGCGCCCTGGCGCTGCCCTCTGCGGTACGCGCTTGCAACAAGGTGGGCTTTTTTCCGGGCTCCACCATCGGCAACTTCAACCCGCAACAGGCCGTGGCCTTCTTGCGCCAGGTGCATCGGCTGCTGGGCAACGGCGCGCTGCTTGTCGTGGGGGCGGATATGGCCAAAGACGAGCCTACGCTGCATGCCGCCTACAACGATCGGCAAGGAGTGACGGAGCGCTTCAACAAAAACGTGCTGGTCCGCATCAACCGGGAACTGGGTGGCGACTTCAATCTGGACGCCTTTGAGCACCTGGCATTGTGGAACCCGCAGGAAAGCCGCATGGAAATGCACCTGGTCAGCCGCATCGATCAACTGGTGAATGCCGCCGGCCACACGTTTGCCTTCAAGGCAGGTGAGCGACTGCATACCGAGAACTCCTACAAGTTCACCCTGCCCGCCTTTACCGCGCTGGCCAGTGCGGCTGGCTGGCAAGTCGCGCATCACTGGGTGAGCCCGGCGCCGCATTTTGCCGTTTTCAATCTGCGCGCCGTACCGCTCAACCGTACCTCTCAATGACCGTTAGCGTCAGCCGATTCTGGCAGGCGGATGCGCACCTTGCCGCATCCCCTGCTCTCTGTTGCTGGTCATACTGGCAGAAACACCCAGGAGGCTGGCACATGGCGCAGAAACAAATGATCAAACCGGCAGAAGCCGGACAGCAATCACCGCTGGTGCAGGCGCTGGAAGCACAACACTTGCCGGAGCGCTGGGCGTTGAGTGATCTGGCAGTGGAGTTGCTGGCCGATGGCCTGCGGCTGGATGACATCGTCTGGCGGCTGGAGGCCGTGTTCAAGCCAGGCACCGTGAAAGACGAAATCCATATGCTGTCGGACTACGACACGCATTTGCGACTGTATGAATCACTCTTGTTCATGCAGCGGCAAGGCCCGCTCTCGGCCGATCAACAGGCAGAACTGGCGCGGTGTGAGGAAACCATTGGGCAGCACCACACGGATGTCTTTGCCGCATCGCTGGCCGGACACCCGGTGGGACAATGGACGGGCAGATCACGCGCGGATCATTGAGTCTAGCGCGGCATCCAGCAAAAACGCGTGTTCAGATCGTCTTATAGAACACCGTAGTGCCGCACAACTCGCCATCCGGCATCAAGGCAAAGCCAGGAATCTTGCCGCATTCAGTCCAGCCTTCGCGCGCGTATAACCGCTCTGCCGCGCCACCGGTGACGGTGTCGAGCACCAGCAGCGTTTTGCCAGCGGCCGCGCAAGACTTGACCAGCTCACGCATCAGCGCCGCCCCGATCCCGCCTTTGCGGGCCGCAGGGTGCACCAGCAGCTTGGCAACATCCGCGCGGTGCGGCTGGTTTTCTGGCAGATTGAGGATGGCGTGTACTGTCCCGACCACGCGACCATCCTCATCACGCGCGACCAGAAAAATCCGGTTGCCATTGGCGACTTCCCCGGCCATGGCTTGCCAGAAGCCTTGGGCCCGCGCAGGTGAAAACGGCAGCATGAAACTGACCGACGCGCCGTTTTCGACGCAAGCGTGCAGGATATGCGCAAGGTCTTCCAGGATATTGGAGGATAAATGCGCAACGCGCTCCACGGTGAAGTGACTGGACATGCAAACTCCGGGTTGGTCTGTTTTAGTTGTAAATGGCGACGAGATAGCGGGCGTCGTCCTGGGTGGGGTTGTAAAACGCGGTCTGGCTATTGAGTTCAAACGCCAGGCAATCCCCCTCATGAAGCTGATAAACCTGCTCGCCCACGCTGATGTGCATCTGCCCGCTCAGCAACCAGATTTGCTGGTGTACCACCGCCTGACGCAGCCCGGTTTCATAGGCAATGCGCGCGCCGCCCGGAAAAACCACCTCTACCAGTTGCAAGGCCGCATGCGCGGCTGCGGGCGAGAGATTGCGGCGGATATAGCCGGATTGCGGATCACGCCAGACGGTTTGCCCGGCGCGGCGCAAGAGGGGCTCTGCGGCGGTATCTGCGGCGGTATCTGCGGCAAACAGATCGGCCAGCGTCAGCCCCAGGCCGGAGGCCAGACGCTCCAGCACCGTAGCAGTCGCACTGCTTTGATTGCGCTCGATCATGGAAATCATGGAGCGGCTGACGCCGGTTTTGCTGGCCAGTTCGTCCAGCGACAAACCGGCATCTTTGCGCAGCTTGCGGATGCGTTCGGCCAGACGTGCGTTGATATCCAAGGATTATTCCTCCTGTTTGATGGAGGAATCATCCAATATATTGGAATTGACTGTCAAGCCTGATCGGGGATAATGGGTCTGTTATGCGGTGACGCTCATGCCTGCGTTTCCGGTTTTTGCGCAAGCAGTTCAGCCCCATCGACCTGATGGCGGTCTGACGCCTCATATTTGCGGCGGGCTTTGCTGCCTTTCTTGTGGATGCGCGCCAGGATGGCGCACTGCGGGCACCAGCTTCCCCGTCTCACCGTTCCGGCCAATGCGGCCCACTCGTGACCACGGGCGCAGCGCCACCGCACATTGACTCTACTGAAAATGGGGTCCTCAGACAGGCACTCCCCGCCACGCGCTTGCGCAATCGCCTGCAGTTCGGCCGCCTTGATTCGCCGCCTTTCAAGGTTGCATGCATTGCACCAGTGACCAAGCTGGACTTTATTGGGCTTTGCCAACCAGATATGGCCCTTTTCGCACTGCCACTGCAGGTGGCTCTGACTGCCGACATAGGTGTCAGACAGACACAGGCCGTTGTGCTTTCTGGCCAGGGCATGCATGTCTTCCATGGTGAACCTGCGCCGGTCGTCGTAACAGGTTCGGCACCAGTAGCCACGCTGGATACTTTCCGCAAGGGATTCGAACTCGTGGCCATGTGCACAACGGCAACGCAGCTTGTCCTTGGCTCGCGTGTATTCATTATCCAGGCAGAGACCGCCCCATGCAGCGGCGATGCGGTGAACCGCGGCCATGCACTGCGTGCGCCTTTCTAAACTGTGATTGTAGCCGCGCCCGTATTCCGGCCAGGTGGCCATCGCCGCCTTGACTGCATCTGGCAGTGCCGCCTGCCGCGCAGCTTCAAACTGTCTTGCTTTCTCGGTTTTGTTCATGGTCTGGCCGCTTTATCGGCTTGAGCGGGCGTGGATGCCGGAGTGCTGGCCGCCTTGACCGGGGCCGGCTCCCGCCCGGTCAAAAAGATTTTTTCCGGCAGTTTGAAGTGCCGCAGTTGCAGCAGTTCCAGCGGGCCGGTGCCCGCTTGCGTGCGCAGGGCGTAACGCAGGTGGATGTTGTCTTCCAGCGTCCAGTCAATGTGCCAGTTGGCGCGGTCCACCTGTTCCAGTGTGGCCTTGTCGAGCAAGCGGATGCAACCCCAGGTGCCCTTGAATTGCCGGTCACGATGGCGGGTGCCGTCCAGCATGTCCCAGGTGAGGCTGCCCCCCGCTTTGTCGGGTGCATCGCCAGGCCAGGTGATGGTTTCCCATGACGGGCGCTGGTTGAAGTAGTCCAGGGTCTGACCGTCGATGGTGAGCTTGCTGTCAGTGAGTTTGGGATGACCCAGCGCCATGAGTTCAAAGCGGTACTGGGCGTTGCCTGCGGCATACAGGCGGCTGCCCGAACAGACAGACCGCACGCAAGTGCTTCATCCACACCACAAACTGACGAGCATCTGGCACCGGACCGGCGTCAATGAGTGCAAACAGTCGGCCAGGGCCGTCAAGTAAAGCCGTTAGCTGTTCACGTGCCGCTGCAATTGGGTCCGGCTGCGCCGGGGCTGTCGAAGAGACAAGCTGGTTCATGGTGTTTACCTGAAAATGATGGGTGTGCCGTTGTTGAGTGCGCGCCGCAGACATTCCCAGCAAATGGTGCCGGGCAGCTTGGGTAGATCGAACGTGTTATTGCCTGCCCCCACCCACTCAAACGAGGCGGTTTTGATCTTCAGATCACCTGGGCCGCCAATCTCCACATTGCCGCCTTCCAGCTTGATATACGCGCCCTGGCTGGTGATGGTGACTTTGCTGTCGCCGGCCACAGTCACCTGGCCGTGGCTGCTGGTGATTTGCATGTCTTTGTCCGAGTTGATGTGCAACTCATCGGACTGGGCCTGCATTTGCACCTTGCCCTTGGCGGCATAGAGCTTCATGCCTTCCTGGTGGGCAAACAGGGAGAGGGTTTTACCGGCGGCGACGGTGACGTGGTCCATAGCGCCAGCATCAATATTGTTTTTGGCGGTCAGGGTGACGTTCTTACCCGCACTGTGTTGAATGGCGTCTGGCGTAACCAGGGCGATGCCTGCGGGGGCGGCCAGCAACATCACGGCGGCTTTGAGTTCCTTGATGTGCTGGTCTTTGAGGTCGCTCTGCGTTTGCAGGTCTGCCACCTGGGCCTGGGCGGTTTCAACGGCCTTGGCCAGCGCCTGCATCTGGGTCATGGCCTGGTTGAGTTGATCCAGCGCGGGTTGCATGTCCAGCACCTGGCCGCTGGCGCGGTTCTGGCTGTAGGCCGTGAAAAACAGACCTTCCGCTCTCAGCACGCCAGCCATATCCGAGCGCAACTCAAAGCCCTCGCCGCGCTTTTCCCGACCGGCGTTGACCAGGTGGCCCAGGTTGAGCTGGGATTTCCCGTACTCCGTGCTGATTTTGATGTGTTGTTGAGCGTCTTTGTCTTCCAGCCGAATCTTGTTATTCGACGGTGTTCTGATGACGTTTCTGGTGTGGTTCAGGTTGGTGACGTGATCAGGCTTGCTCTGGTCGTGTAATGCGGACTGGATATACGGGCGATCAATGTCGCCATTCTGAAATGCAACTTGCACCTCAGTCCCGTCAATCAGCGGAAAGTGCATGCCATACGTGTCACCGGCGTAGGGTCTGGCCAGCCGCATCAGCCGACTGGAGCCGGCTGGTGGCCACTTGCCGGCCTTGGCGTCTGCGTCAAAAACGTAGGCCACCCGATAAAAACCATGTTCGCTAAGATAAGCGTTCGTGTATTTGCTGGGGCTGGTGATGCGGGCGGGGATGGTGCCGCTGATGGTGGGCTTGACGGTGGTCCGCGCCAGGCGAATCACCCGGTCAGACGGGATGGCCTTGAATTCATTCAGCCATGCCTTGCGGCGACCGGCAGTGTGTCTGACTTCGGTGATCACCCAGCCAAATTCGGCCTGTGGGTCGATCAGGTCTGTGCGGAACACCTGGGCCGGTGCAAAGGCCAGCACGGTGCTTTCACCGGTGGCCGTCAGTTGTTCGTTCAGGGCGATTTCATACGCCAGTCGGGCAGCGGCATTGCCCTGTTCGGTGTCTTTTTGATGCTGGCCAAACTGGTAGGCACGACCCACAAACCCTTTGGCCCCTTGCTGGGTCAGTTTGTTGCCCTGCAGGTCAGCCTGCAATGTGGCGCGGTGGTTGTAATCCTGAAAACTGAAATTCCCGATCACCGGTTTGGCGTGGGTCTGGAGTTTGAGTACCGCTTCTGTCCAGCCGCTTTCCAGACCCGAATCGGGCCTGTACAGTTTTACACCGACGGGTTTGATGTATTGGCTTTGATCATCGGCAAAATTAATCACGTCAAAACCATCGTCGGTTTGCGTGAAAAAATAGTAAATCCCTTCGGCTTCGCATATGCGATTTAGATAATCGAGAGTCCGCTCCCCGTATTGCGTTGAATGTTCGTGGATTACATACGGTCTGCTGGTTTTAATGACGTAATCATTGCCCGTCAGATTCAGCTTGTCTTTCAGGATGGATTTGATGAGGGTGGGCGCATCGACATTCTGATAAAGCCGGGTATCAATATCATCGGCCAGCCGCGCAAGGCGCGGGGCCATTTTGATGCTAAATACAAATTCGTCATGCGACTGACTGATTTTGGAGATGGCGCGAATCACGCCGCCCCACTGTCGTTCAGGCTTGATGGGTTGAGCTGGAAGCAGCGCTTCCAGGCGGGCGCTTTGGGTTTCTGGCACCGGACAGACGGAGAAGGTGGCTTGTTTGTCCAGCGCCGCCAGCAGATCGATATCGCTGCTGCTGGTCACGGTGAGGGTTAACTCGTAAGGCCGGCCAATGATTTCGATAATGTCCAGATCACGCACGCTAAGGCGATCTGCCAACCGTAATTCGGGAATTGATAAATAATAATTCTGCAGTGCCATATTTAATCCAGATCAATATTCAGTGCAATGATGCGTTATCAATTGCCCGCCGGGTCAATTGAGTCGTCTGTTCGAAGCAATAAACCCAGGAAATCTGGATTGCGGCCAATCCTGTGCCGGTTTTAAATCAATGTCAATATCCCTTGCGCCGCATGTTTTTATGTTTTGTTGATTGAAATATGTTCTCAAATTTACCCAATTGATTTTTATTATTTTCTCAAAATAAATCTCATATTGCGTAATGCGACGCTTTCAACGTGACGGGTATTTCCGCTGTCGTAAAATCAACATGCAGGTGGTCTTGCTGCCGACAGACGCAACGCGTTGTCACCGGTGTGTGGGTGTCTGAAGCGGTACCTGTGGATAGCCAGCAACACGCCCTGGGTTCTGGAACGTCTAGCGTGAGGTGGGGGGTGACGCCTGATCAGGAATAATGGGCCTGGACGTGCGGCAGGCCATGTATTGCAGTTGCCACCAGTCTGGCAGCAACTGGCGCACGCGCGGCTGGGCAAAGCGGTCATCAATCAGATACAGCGTGCCGCGATCTTCCAGGGTGCGGATTACACGTCCGGCGGCCTGCACCACTTTTTGCAGACCAGGGTACAGATAGGTGTAGTCGTAACCCGTGCCAAAAATGTCATCCATCCGCTGGCGCATTTCTTCATTGACCGGGTTGACCTGGGGTAGCCCCAGCGTGGCCACAAACGCGCCAATCAAACGGCTGCCGGGCAGGTCAATGCCTTCCGCGAAAGCACCGCCGAGCACAGCCAGTCCGACGCCGGCGCTGCTCTCGGTAAAGCGCGCCAGAAATTCGTTGCGGGCGGGTTCACTCATCTGGCGTTGTTGTGGCCATAACGTCAGATGCGGGTGTCGTTGCCGCAGTGCTTGTTCTACCTGCTGCAGATAATCAAAGCTGCTGAAAAACGCCAGATAGTTGCCGGGTGCGTCGGCAAACTGCCGGGCAATCAAATCGGCAATGGGGGCGATGGAGGCGCCGCGGTCATTGAAGCGGGTGGAGACATCCGTGACCACCTGCACGTTGAGCTGGTCCGGGTGAAACGGTGAAGAGATGTCGGATTGCGCCGTGGTGGCGGGCATACCCAGCGTATCAATGTAAAACCCGAACGGATTGAGGGTGGCAGAGAACAACACGGCGGTCTGCGCGGTTTCAAAACGTGGCTGCAGGTGCGGAGCGGGGACGATATTGCGGATACGCAGTACGGAATCGGCGTATCTGCCCTCGCCGCTTAGCGTGACCTCAAACCAGGAGTGCGGGCCAAAGGTTTCTGCCAGGCGGGTCAGGTGCACCGCATCAAAATAAAAGTTGAGCAAATCCGGGCTCAGGCTGTCGGGTTCTTCGGCCAGTACCTCAGAAAAATCCGCCACGACGGACATCAGCGCCATCACCAGTCGATCCGGCAGGCGGGTGTACACCAGATAAGGGACGGTTTGTGTCGCAACAATGTCAGTCCAGGCGTGCGCCAGTTTCTTGAGTGATTTTTTCAGTGGTGCCGGCGGGTTCTTGCCAAGGGCTTTGAGCGTGGATTGCGCCATCTCTCCGGTGTACATGGCGCGGGCGCGCTCAATCAGATTGTGGGCTTCATCGGTCAGCACACCCACGCGCCAGTCCCGCATCTGCGTCAGGCTAAATAGCAGCGCATTGCTGTCAAAGTAGTAGTTGTAGTCCCCGCTCACCACGTCAGCCCAGCGGGCCATTTCCTGGCTCAGGTAGTACGGGCAGATCTGGTGATCCAGCGCGACATGGCGAATGGTGGCCTGATCCATATGCAAGCGCGTCAGCGCTGCGGCGCGGGCGGCGGGTAAGCGGTCGTAAAAGCCTTTGGCCAGCGGGCAGGATTCACCGTGGCAGGATTTATCCGGGTGTTCGCAGGTTTTGTCGCGCGCGACCATTTCCAGTGAGCGCAATGGCAGGTCGGGCGCGCTGCGCCGCAGTTTGGTCAGGCTTTCCTGGATCAGGGCACGCCCGGATGTTTTGGCCGCCAGGCAAAACACCCGGTCCAGTTTGTCGGTGGCCACGGCCTTGAGCAGCGGAAACAGCGTGCCCATGGTCTTGCCGATACCTGTGGGAGCCTGGGCCAGCAAGGCGCGGCCGGTGTGGGCCGCTTTGTAGACGGTTTCCGCCAGATCGCGCTGACCAGGGCGAAAATCCGCGTGTGGAAACGCCAGCGTTGTTAGCGCAGCTTTGCGGGTGGTCTGGTGGGCGATTTCCTGTTCCGCCCAGGCCAGAAACGTACCGCAGCACTCGTCAAAGAATGCCTTGAGCGAGGTTGCGGTATGTTCCTCCCGCAGAATGGTTTCCCGGCCGGTGGTGACGTGGTAGTACACCAGCGCCACCGTCAGGGAGGTGAGTTCCATGGTCTTGCACAGCAGCCAGCCATAGATGCGCGCTTGCGCCCAGTGCAGGTGCCGATGGTTCTCTGGCATGCGCTCCAGCCGGCCGCGATAAGTCTTGATTTCATCAATCTGGTTTTGACCCGGATCGTAACCATCTGCCCGGCCACGCACTTGCAGTGGGCCAAATTCGCCCGCCAGGGTGATTTCGGTCAGGTATCTGGCACCACGCCGCAAGGTGACGGTCTGGTGTCCGGCCATGCCCTCTTGCGCCGAGGGCGCGGGGGTAAAGCGCAAATCCAGATCGCCGCGCTTGGCGACGAATTCACACAGCTCACGAACCGCGACGTTGTACTTCATGCGGCATCAGCCCATTGCACATAGCACACCGCAACCGGAATGGCGTGCTCTGCAAAGTACGCCAGCCAGCGCAACTGGTTGTCTTGCAGCCGGTCACCCGGCCCTTTGACTTCAATCAGTTGATAGCGTTGCTCGGCGGGCCAGAAGCGGATCAGGTCAGGCAAGCCGGTGCGATTGGTCGTGATGTCTGCCAGCATGCGGCGGAAGATCACCAGCAGGTGTCCGGCCGGAATGTACTGCAACGCCAGTTGCAGTAACGGCGCGCTGATGATCGCCCAGTTAACGAAGCTGCACTGAATGCCTTGCTTGTCTGCAAAGCGTTGCAAGATGGTCTGTCGATATTGACCATTGGCCAGTTCGGCAAGACAGGCATCAAAGCCGGCCTGACGGCGTGCCTGGAAGTCCGCACTGGCGAGGTCTGCCGGACTGTGGTGATAGGGGTGAAAAAACGCGCCGGGGACCGGACTGAAAATAACCGGCCAGCACAGCAGGCCGAACAGCGCGTTAAACAGCGTGTTTTCGACATAAGCGACCGGGGCCTCAGCCTGATGCAGATGATCGCGCGTGATTATTTCAACGCTGTCGGCCCGGGGCGGCAGGCTAAGCAATAGTTCTGCCGCTGCGGGTGGCGCGGCCCGGGGCGCTTTGGCCAGCCCCAGCGTGCGGCGCAGGCGCGGCAACATGCGGTGGATTTGCTGCCACTCCGCTTCACTTTCCGGCGCGCGCTCGGCCAGACACGCCAGATCATGCGCGGCGGCGGTCTGATTCAGTTTTTCCAGTACCCGTATATGGCGCGCACGCGCGCCGGGTGCAGTACATGTGGCATAAAGCCCGAGTGCGGCGTCAAGTTGGCTGGTGCGTTCCAGTTGCTGGGCCACCTGAAAGGCCAGCCGGCTCTGCCGACGCGCCAGCCAGGGGTTGTCTGGCCGGGGTTGCGGCAAGGTCGCCAGCACGTGTTGCGGGTCAGCGCCTTCTTCCAGCGCATCGCGACAATGGGCCAGATGCAGGTAGTGATCGACATCGGCGCGTTGCTGAAACGCACGACTATCGGGACTAAGGGCCACTTGCTCAAATGTGTAGATACCCAGGTTGGTCAGTACGAACTCGGACCAGTCCTGGCTTAGATTGCCAAAAAACATCAGCCGCAAGCGCTCGCACAACCCGTCCACCTTGTTTTCGAAGACGGTATCGCTGTGACCGGGCAACCATTCAGCCAGTGTTTGAGTCTGCGGATAACTGGCTTGCGCCCAGGCCAGCAGCTCCGGCTTGCGGGCTGTGCCGGCCGGCGCATTGGCGGTCAGGGGCGCAAGGTCGCCTTTGGTGAACAAGGAGAACAATTGTTCAATAGCAAGGTGTGGGGTGTCGCTCACCCAGCCTTGGGCCAGCAACGGCCCTGCTGCGGCGTGGACCTCGCCAATCTCGGCGTACACCAGCTTGCTGGCGCGGAACAGTACGCCCTTGCGCGTGACCATACGGACCAGCAAGGCCTGTGCTGGCTCGGGCAACGCCGCAAACCGGTGGGCAAAGGTGCGTTCTTCGTCGTTAAGCAGATCGTCATAGCGCGTGGCCACCCAGTCCAGCACCAGCCGGAAATTATTCAGGTAATAAAACGGGTCGGCCAGTGTGCGGCTGGCGGGTATGGCGACATTCATGTGCGGTGGATGGGCTCGGGGATGGCGGGTGCAAGTACATGAGAACGATCGTTCCACATGGTAGCAGAAAGCACCCCGGCCCCGCGCGGCCGGTCTGACAAGCGCGATACGGCGACGGGTTATGCCAGCGCCTTATTCGCTCCTGGTATTGGCCAGCATATGGCGCGCCATTTCAAGGTGGTCGTTAATGGTGGGCAATGTCATCTGGGCGTAGCTCAGCAGGTCTTTGTCCTTGCCGTCCTGCAGATAGGTCTGGAACAGCTTTTGGGCGTCCAGATGCCCTTTCAGTCCGGCAATGCCCATGTAGTCGTGTTCCAGCTGGGGCGAGCCCAACTTGCTGAGCCGGTCATACAGTTGTTTGTCGGCCACGCTCAGGTCATCGGGCAGGCGTGCGCCTTTTTGCGCCGCCAACTGGTTTAGTCCGTCCAGATTGGTTTGATGTTCCTCGACCATGCGCCTGGCAAAGAATTTGACCTCCGCAACGGTGGAGCGTTGCAGCATCAATTGACCCAGGCGGATTTCCGCCAGATTGGCGCGTGCGGCGCTATCCATAAAGGCGGTTTCCCGCGGCGCCAGCGGGGTTTGGGTCGCGGTGCTACTGGCTGCACTGTCAGCCAGGCAAACCGTGGGCTGGGCCAGCACCAGCGCGCCTTGCAATACGCACTGCAGGAGCAGGCGTCCCGGGGTACGCAAGAGAATGGGGCTGCAGTTCATGGGCGTCTCCGCTTGGCAGGCTGATGGCGATGATCCAGTGTGCGTTGGCGTTGGCCCGTTTTCTGTCGGCCTGCCCGGTGTTGTGCTGTGCGCGCCAGCCTACAGCGGATACTGGCCGCCTTGTCAGATAAACACCTACGAAAAGTGCGGGACAGTGCTGACGGCCCCAGCCTGCTCACAGGTTCAGAGTGAGAATCCGGATGGCTTGCAGGAGGCTGATGTGAACACGGTTCCCGGGATGGTCGAGACCATCGGCGCGGCCTTGGCCAGAGGCGAAGACGTGGTGCTGGCTACCGTGGTCAAGGTCGAAAACTCGGCCTATCGCCGCCCCGGTGCGCGCATGCTGGTATGTGCTGACGGTCAGCATGCCGGCACGGTCAGTGGTGGCTGTCTTGAGGCAGACATCGTCCGCAAGGCCTGGTGGCTCACCGCTGGCGGTGCGCCGGTGGTTTGCCGCTATGACACCAGTGCCGGCGCTGAGGCCGAATGGACATTTGGTCTGGGTTGCAACGGTGCGGTGCATATTCTGCTGGAGCACGTGGGGCAGCAGTCGCCGCAGTGGCACTGGCTGCAGGAAATCGCCCTGCAGCGACAGCCTGGCGCCTGTGCCGTGGTCATCGGTCGCAATGGCGTGAGTAATCTGGAGATCGGGCAACGCCTGTTTGTGGCGCCGGGCGGGGTACGTTCGGGTCGCCTTGAAGATGGCAGCTTGCAGGAGCGCATCTTTGCCGATCTTGCCGCCGTGCTGGCGGCGGGCGCGTCGCGAGAGTCCAGTTATCAAACCGAAGGTGGCGAGGTGACATTTTTTCTGGAAGTACTCGCCCCGCCCCCGCATCTGGTCATCTTTGGCGCAGGACATGATGCCGTGCCGCTGGTGCATATGGCCGCAGAACTGGGCTGGATCATCACCGTGGCCGATGCACGCAGCCACTTTGCCCGCCCTGCCCGTTTTGCCAGCGCAGATCAGGTCTCGATTCTGGATCTGGATGAAGTGGTCGCATCGTCCGGCATCACCCGCGCCAGTGCGGCCGTCATCATGACCCACAGCTACGAGCAGGATCTGCGCATCCTGGCGCAATTGCTGGAAGTGCCGCCGCGTTACCTCGGCCAACTGGGCCCGCGTTCGCGCACCATGCGCTTGCTGGAAGAGCTGGGCGCCCGGAGCAAAGCGCAAGCCCTGGTCGAATCGGGCGTGCTGCATTACCCGGTCGGGCTGGATATCGGCGCAGAGACGCCGGCAGAAGTCGCTTTGGCCATCCTGGCCGAAATCAAGGCCGCGCTGGGTGCCTGCACGGGGGGCATGCTGGTTGCCCGTGATGGCGCTATCCACCGCGACGCCGCACTGGAAACTCCATCATGACACAGCAAAAACAGCAGACCGATGCCCTGCACCAGCCAGGCAATCAGCAAGGGTTGGTTGGCGTCTTGCTGGCGGCAGGGCGTTCCAGCCGCTTTGGTTCACCCAAACTGCTGCACCCGCTGGGTGACGGTAGTCGCCTGGGAGTACGCAGCGCCATCAATCTGGTGGATGCCGTGCCGTATTCCGTGGCCGTGGTCTCGCCGCGACAGGTCCTGTTGCGTTATCTGCTTGAAGCGGCTGGGCTACACGTACTGGAGTTTGGCGGTGAACATACCGGCATGGGCGATAGTCTGGCCTGGGCTGTCCAGCACACGCCCCACGCGGCGGGCTGGGTGGTAGCGCTGGCCGACATGCCCTTTATCCAGCCTGACACCATTCGCCAGGTGGCACGTCGGCTGGCGACGGGCAGTGCGCTGGTGGTGCCCGCCTTCAATGGCCGGCGCAGGCATCCGGTCGGCTTTGCCGGACATTACTTCAACCAGCTGGCCGAACTGCAGGGGGATGCCGGCGCCCGCGTCCTGATTGAACGGGACGCCGCAGCCGCGCAATTTTTGCCGGTTGCCGATCCGGGCGTGCATCTGGATATCGATAGCCGTGACGATCTGGCGCGGATGGATCGCACGCGGATTCCCTCCCCCTCGCCGCGCTGGCGCGATAGCGAGCGCACACCGCCACTGACAGGAGCGCGTCGATGAACCGGCCCGATCAACCCGCCGACCCCACCCGGCGCAATTTGCTCAAGGCCAGTGCCGCACTGGCATCGCTCGGGGTACCGGGGACGGCACTGGCGGTAGACAGCACCTCCGCATCCGCGCCCGCCCCAACCCGCCCGACCCGCTTTGTCATCAACGGACATCGTATGGACGCCACTGTAGATACGCGCACCACGTTGCTGGATCTCTTGCGTGAACATCTACATCTGACCGGCACCAAAAAGGCTGTGATCACGGCCAGTGCGGGGCCTGCACGGTGCTGGTCAATGGCCGGCGCATCAATAGCTGTCTGACTCTGGCGGTGATGTGCGAGGGGGATGACATCACCACGATTGAAGGTCTGGCGCATGGCGGGCAATTGCACCCGTTGCAGCAGGCATTTATTGAGCATGACGGGTTTCAGTGCGGCTATTGCACCTGCGGGCAGATTTGTTCCGCCATCGGCATGCTGGCTGAGGCGCGCGCCGGCATGCCCAGCCATGTCACCGCCGATCTGACTGCCAATACCACGCTTGGCGCGGCAGAAATCCGCGAGCGCATGAGCGGCAATATCTGTCGTTGTTCGGCTTACCCGAATATCGTCGCGGCCATACGCAGTGTGGCGGGAGATGCAGCGTGATCCCCTTTAGCTATGAGCGCGCCACAGACCCCGCAGCCGCCGCGCGCGCGGCCGCCCAGCCAGGTGCGCGGTTGATTGCCGGCGGCACCAATTTGCTGGACTTGATGAAGCTGCAAATCGAAAAACCGCTGCATCTGGTCGATATCTCCCGCTTGCCACTCCAGCATATTGAGGCCACACCGGAAGGCGGTCTGCGTATTGGCGCCATGGTACGCAACAGCGATCTCGCCGCTGACCTGCGCATCCGCCGGGACTATGCCGTGCTAAGCCGCGCGTTGCTGGCTGGGGCATCGGGCCAGTTACGCAATATGGCCACGACGGGTGGCAATCTACTGCAACGCACGCGCTGCAATTATTTTTATACCCCCGGTCTGCCTTGCAACAAGCGCGAGCCCGGCACCGGGTGTGCCGCCATGCAAGGCGTGAACCGCATGAACGCGGTCCTGGGCGGTAGCGATCAATGCATAGCCGTGCATCCGTCCGATATGGCGGTGGCCATGCGCGTGCTCGATGCCCAGGTCGAGACCGTCAACGCTGCCGGCCAGCGCCGGGTGATCCCGATTGCGGACTTTCACCGCCTGCCAGGCAATACGCCGCAGCAAGAACACAATCTGGCGGCCGGGGAGCTCATCACGGCCGTGGTGTTGCCGCCGCCGGTCAAAGGCGTGCAGGTGTATCGCAAAGTACGGGATCGGGCCTCTTATGCGTTTGCGCTGGTCTCTGTGGCTGCGCTGGTAGAACGGCAAGATGGGCGGATTGTTTCTGCGCGCTTTGCCTTGGGTGGCGTAGCCCCCAAGCCCTGGCGGGTGACTGCGGCCGAACAGGCCCTGCTGGCCGACGGCGCCATTGACCACGCGGCAGATGTACTACTGGCTGGCGCCCGTGGCCACGGTGGTAATGATTTCAAGATTGATCTGGCACGGCGCACCTTGCGTGCGACGCTGGTCCAGGCTTAAGGCGGGGTGCGTCATGGATATGTCGGTACCTGCGGGCAATAACCCCATTGATGACAATCGCCAGGGATTGATCGGCAAACCGCTGGATCGGGTTGACGGGCACCTGAAAGTGACCGGACAAGCCACCTATGCCTATGAGTATGCCGAAGCCGGGGTGCCGTTATATGGGTTTGTGGTAACCGCCACGATAGCCAAAGGGCGTATCCGCACTATCGATACACGGACCGCCGAGCGTCTGGCTGGGGTGCGGCTGGTGCTCACCTGGCGCGATATGCCACCACAAGGCCGCAAAGAGTCCGGCGCCGCGCCGCAACTGGTCGATGAGCAGGTGCTGCATTTTGGGCAGCCGGTGGCGCTGGTGGTGGCAGAGAGTTTTGAGGTCGCCCGCGCCGGCGCAGCGCTGGTCAGTGTGGATTACGAGGCCGCACCAGGTGTTTATGATCTGGCCGCAGCCAAAGACACCGCCCGCACGCCTAAACCCGGACTGCAAGCGCCAGACTCCGCACTGGGTGATTTTGGGCAAGCCTTTGCCAGCGCCCCGGTACAGGTTGATGAAATCTGGTCCACACCGCATCAATCCCACGCCATGATGGAGCCGCACGCCACGCTGGCGGTCTGGCATGGCGACCAGCTAACGCTGTACACCTCCAACCAGATGCTGACCCAGGCGCAGGCCACCATTGCGCATACATTCCAGATTGAGGTCACGCAAGTGCGGGTGGTGAGTCGCTATATTGGCGGCGGGTTCGGGGCCAAGTTACAAGTGCATGCCGACGCCATTCTGGCCGCCGCTGCGGCCCGCAAGCTGCAGCGGCCGGTCAAGCTGGCACTCACCCGCCAGCAAGTATTTCACGTCACCACGCACCGCTCCGCCACCATCCAGCGCGTGCGATTGGGGGCAGATCAGCAAGGCCGTCTGCAAGCCATTGCCCATGAAAGCTGGAGCGGCAATACCGAGGGCGAAAACGGCTATGAATCTGCCGCCACCCAAACCCGCTCTTTGTACGCGGCGCCCAATCGCCAAACCGCCCACCGTCTCGCTACGCTGGATTTGCCGGTCGCCTCGGCCATGCGCGCGCCAGGTGAGGCCGTGGGTCTGCTGGCACTGGAATGTGCCATGGATGAACTGGCGGAAAAACTCAAACTGGACCCGATTGAACTGCGTCGCCGTAACGAACCCACCGTAGACCCGGAACGCCATGTGCCGTATTCAGTGCGGCAACTGGTCGGCTGTATGGACGAAGGTGCGCGCCGTTTCGGCTGGGATCGGCGCAACCCGGTGCCGGCGCAGGTGCGCGACGGGCGCTGGCTGGTGGGGCTGGGCATGGCGGCCGCCATCCGCAGTAACTTCTTGCGCCCTTCTCAGGCCACGGCGCGCGTGGATAGCGACGGCATGGTGACCATCAAAATGGCCATGACCGATATCGGCACAGGCAGCTACACCGTCTTTACCCAGGTGGCCGCAGAAATGCTGGGGGTGCCGCCCGCCCGCGTGAAGATGCTGCTGGGCGATACCGAGTTCCCGGCTGCCGCGGGCTCTGGCGGCTCGTTTGGCGCGGCCAGCGGCGGCTCTGCCGCGTTTGAGGCGTGCGATGCGTTACGCCAAAAGCTGGCGCTATTGGCTGGGTTTGATCCGGCAACCGCCCTGTTTGCCAATGGCATGGTCAGTAACGGCCAGCAAAGCCGCAGCCTGGCATCGCTGGCGGGCGCACAAGGCGTAGAGGCCGCAGGCGCGATCGGGCCGGGTGATCTGGCGCGAAAGTTCTCCCAGCAAGCCTATGGTGCGCATTTTGTGGAAGTGGGCGTAGATAGGGACACGGGGGAAATCCGCGTGCGCCGCATGCTCTCTGTCTTTGCGGCCGGGCGCATTCTGAATCAGAAAACCGCGCGCTCACAGGCTTTGGGCGGGATGACCTTTGGCATTGGGGCAGCGCTGATGGAAGACACCGCACCGGATCCGCATTGTGGCGTGTTCAGTAATCATGATCTGGCGCAGTATCACGTTCCGGCCCATGCGGACGTGCCGGAACTGGAGGTGGTGTTCTTGCCGGAAACAGACGACAAGGCCAATCCGCTCAAGATCAAAGGTATTGGTGAGTTGGGCATTTGCGGCGCGGGCGCGGCCGTGGCGAACGCCATTTACAACGCCTGCGGTGTAAGGGTGCGTGATTATCCCGTTACCCTGGACAAGCTTTTACCCTACCTGCCCGCGCAAGCCTGACGCTGCACCGGTCTGTGACATGAAATAAAACACCCTGAAACTACGGCATTTGTAGCGTTGTTTTGTTACATAATCGCGCTGATACTGGCTGCCCTGTCTTGTTGTTTTCCCGGTTTTTCCTGTTTTGCACGGCGCAATGCCGATGCATTCCTCTTGCTGTTTTCCTTGCAAAAACTTCCCAGTATATGCCCCGACCCAGCCCGTCGCGCGGGGACAATTCCTGTGTTTCTCGTAAGTTGATCAAGTACTGAGACAGATCAAATTTTGCAGTGCGTAATGACGATATCGTATACGCCGAAATGACTATCTATCGCTTCGGACTGGCTGTTTAGCCGCGATGCAACTATTCAATATGGATGCCGGTAAATAGTTGGCAGCATGCTTTTTGCATAAAGCGCACCATGGCTGCAAGTGCTGCAAAAGGAATTCATTCAAGGAGGTTCACAATGGCTGTAACCAACATTCAGGAACTTGATGCCCTGGTCGCGCGGGTCAAAAAAGCCCAGCAGAAATTTGCTACCTACTCGCAAGAACAGGTGGATGAAATTTTCCGCAGCGCTGCACTGGCTATCGCTGATGCCCGTATCCCGCTGGCCCGCATGGCCGTGACGGAAACCGGCATGGGCGTGCTGGAAGACAAGGTTATCAAGAACCACTTTGCCTCCGAGTACATCTACAACGCCTACAAGGACGAAAAAACCTGCGGCGTGCTGTCAGTAGATGATGTTTACGGCACCATGACCATTGCCGAGCCCATCGGCATCATCTGCGGGATCGTGCCGACCACCAACCCGACCTCTACCGCCATTTTCAAGGCGCTGATTTCTCTCAAGACCCGTAACGGCATCATCTTCAGCCCGCACCCGCGCGCCAAAAAGGCCACGTGTGAAGCAGCGCGCCTGGTGCTGGAAGCCGCGGTTGCAGCCGGTGCGCCCAAAGACATTATTGGCTGGATTGACGCCCCGTCGGTGGAGTTGTCCAACGCGCTGATGCATCACAAGGACGTCAACCTGATCCTGGCCACCGGTGGCCCAGGCATGGTGCGTGCCGCCTATTCGTCCGGCAAGCCGGCGATTGGTGTGGGTGCAGGTAACACACCGGTGGTGGTGGATGAAACGGCGGACATCAAGCGCATGGTGGCGTCCATTCTGATGTCCAAGACGTTTGATAACGGTGTGGTGTGCGCGTCCGAGCAGTCCGTGATTATTGTGGACGAAGTCTACGATACGGCCCGTGACCGCTTTGCCAAATCGGGCGGCTATATCCTCAACAAGAAAGAAACCGAGGCCGTGCGCAAGGTAATCTTGATTGATGGCGGCCTGAACGCCGGCATTGTGGGCCAGTCTGCGGTGAAGATTGCAGAAATGGCCGGCATCAAGGTGCCGCCGTATACCAAGGTATTGATTGGTGAAGTGTCGTCCGTGGGTGAAGAAGAAGCCTTCGCGCATGAAAAGCTCTCCCCGACTCTGGCCATGTATCGCGCCAAAGACTTCCATGACGCTGTGGAAAAAGCCGAGGCGCTGGTGGCGCTGGGCGGCATTGGTCACACCTCTGCCCTCTATACCGATCAGGATTTGCAGGAAGAGCGGATCAAGTATTTCGGCGACAAGATGAAGACCGCCCGGATTCTGATCAATACCCCTTCCTCTCAAGGTGGTATCGGTGACTTGTACAACTTCAAGCTGGCCCCGTCGCTGACGCTGGGTTGTGGCTCCTGGGGTGGCAACTCGATTTCCGAGAACGTCGGCCCCAAGCACTTGATCAACAAGAAAACCGTCGCCAAGAGAGCCGAGAACATGCTGTGGCACAAGGTCCCCAAGAGCATCTATTTCCGTCGCGGTTGTTTGCCGTTTGCGCTGGAAGACATGGCGGGCAAGAAGCGTGCATCTATCGTGACCGGTCCGTACCTCTTCAACAACGGCTATTGCGATGAAACCATCCGCATCCTCAAGCAGATGGGCATGGAAGTTGAAGTATTTTATGAAGTTGAAGCCGACCCGACGCTGGAAGTGGTCCGCAAGGGTGTGCATGCGCTGAACGTGTTCAAGCCGGACGTGATCATTGCCCTGGGTGGCGGCAGCCCGATGGATGCGGCCAAGATCATGTGGGTGATGTACGAACATCCGGAAGTGCATTTTGAGGATCTGGCACTGCGCTTCATGGATATCCGCAAGCGTATCTACAAGTTCCCGAAAATGGGGATCAAGGCCGAGCTGGTCGCCATTCCGACAACCTCGGGCACTGGCTCTGAAGTAACGCCGTTTGCGGTGGTGACGGATGAAAAAACCGGCATGAAGTACCCGATTGCCGACTATGAACTCACCCCCAATATGGCCATTATTGATGCCAATCTGGTCATGGACATGCCCAAGAGCCTGACCGCTTTTGGTGGTATCGATGCGGTGACCCACGCGCTGGAAGCCTATGTGTCGGTGATGGCAAACGAGTATTCGGATGCGCAAGGACTGCAAGCGCTGCGTCTGCTCAAGCAGTATCTGCCGTCTGCCTACTCTAACGGTGCGCAAGACCCGAAAGCGCGGGAAGAAGTCCACAACGCCGCCACCATTGCCGGTATTGCCTTCGCCAACGCGTTCCTGGGTGTTTGCCACTCGATGGCTCACAAGATTGGTGCCGAGTTCGGTCTGGCGCACGGTCTGGCCAACGCATTGCTGATCTCTAACGTGGTGCGTTACAACTCGGTGGATATCCCGACCAAGCAAGCAGCGTTCAGTCAGTATGACCGCCCGATGGCCAAGTGCCGTTATGCCGATGTGGCCGAGCATCTGGGCTTCACCGGCAAGAACGACGATGAGAAGGTCGAGGCGCTGATTGCCTGGATTGAAGAGCTCAAGGGCGTGCTGGGTATTCCGGCATCGATCCAGGCCGCCGGCGTGCCAGAAGCCTTGTTCTTGTCCAAGCTGGAGCAAGTGGCTGAAGAAGCGTTTGACGACCAGTGTACCGGCGCCAATCCGCGTTACCCGCTGATCTCTGAGCTCAAGCAGATCTTGCTGGATAGCTACTATGGCCGCCCTTACGTAGAGGCCTACGAGCGGGACGTGGTGGTGGAAGAAGTGGTGGCCAAGGCACAAGCCTCGGCCAAGGCGGCTTCCAAGTAAGCGCCTGATCCCTTCTGGCTGCAAAAAAGCCCCGGTTCGCCGGGGTTTTTTGTTGTCTGGTGTTTCTTTTTTGTTGCGTCGCAAACGCATGTGCGGCAGACAGAAAGGCGAGCAGGTACGATCAACGCCCTCGCCCGCCTGATGTTTGCCCAGCCGTGACCACTCACCGTTTTGCCCGTATCGCCCCGGCCTTGTTTGTGTTGCTCTGGAGTAGCGGCTTTGTTGGCGCGCGCCTGGGTATACCGTGGGCGCCACCCATGCATTTTCTGGTGGCCCGCTTTGCGCTGGTTCTGCTGCTACTGGGGCTGTCGGCCCCGTTACTGCGGGTGCAATGGCCGCGCGGCCGCCTGCTGGGCCATGTCATCGCGGCGGGATTGCTGGTGCAGACGGGCTATTTCGCCGGTGTATTCCAGGCGATGCATCACGGGCTTTCTGCTGGCATGGTGGCGTTGATTGCCGGCCTGCAACCAGTAGTCGTCAGTGTGGTTGCCGGTCTGGTGCTGGATGAAAAGCGTGGCTGGCGCCAATGGTTGGGCCTGCTGTTGGGTCTGGCCGGCGTGCTGTTGGTCATTGAGCACAAGCTGGGCCAAGGGGTGATTACGCTGGCGGGTGTGGCGTTTTGTCTGTTGGCACTGCTGAGCATTAGCCTGGGAACGGTCTATCAGAAGCGTTTCTGTGCCGGCGTGGATGTCAGTGCCACCTCCATCGTTCATTGCGTGATATCGCTCCTGGTGCTGGCCCCCATCGCGCTGATCGAACCGGGCGCCATTGTCTGGCATGGCGCGTTTATTTTTGCCCTGCTCTGGGTCTCGCTGGTGGTGTCGATCGGGGCGATCGGCATATTGTTGTGGTTACTGCGCCATGGCGAAGCCGGGCAGGTCTCAGGATTGTTTTTCCTGGTCCCGCCCACCACCGCCATCATTGCCTGGCTGACCTTTGGCGAGGCGATATCCGGCCTGATGTGGCTGGGCATGATGATCGCCATGCTGGGGGTCTGGCTTGCCCGTTCGCCGGGCCGGATGGCCTTGCCAGAATAGTCCTTACTGATCCTTGTGCTGCGGTTCCTCTTTGGGCTGTGGCCGGTGCGTGGGCGCCGGGTGGTGGTCGTCGTTATGGCCCTGTTGCGGTTTGGCGGGCTGCGTCGGCCGGTTGTCATGCGACCAGGAGGATTGTCCCGTGGGTGCGGGATGAGGCACTTCCTGGGTTTGCCGCTGCGCTTGCGGCCGGGCCTCTTCCTGCGGGCGTGGTTGCGCTTGTTGCTGTGGGCGCGGCTGGTCTTGCACCGGGTTGCTGCGCTCATGCACCTGCGGTGGCTCGGTCTGGCGACTCTGCACGGCCGGTTGTTCGCGCGGATTGGTGGGCGGATGCGGCACGTTATTTGCCGGTGCGGCCGCCTGCGGCTTCTGGCCAGGTTCCTGTTGCGGCGGGCGTTGAGGCTGGCCTGAAACCGCAGGTAACGGCCGTGTTGCGTGGACTGGCTCGTTGCCTGCGGGATGGTTCTGGCCGACAACATTGATCTGGGGTGCTGGCGCAGTGGCATGCGTGGTTTGCAGTGCGGGCCCGGCGCCCGGTACAGCGGCGTGCGCCGCGTAGCGACCGGCCAGATCATCCCTTGCGGCAAACGGTTGTGGCGGTGTGTGCGTACTGACTACGGCCCGGTTAAAAGCAATGTTGTGCACTGCGGGTGCGGGTTTGGCGTTGCCCACCACACTTTGCGCCACGGGGGCTACGCCGGGCGCATTATTGAATTGCGCGTGGGTAAATTGCTGCGGGTTGAATGTGGCAACCGCCGCTTGTACCGGCCGGCCATGCACAAAGTTGTTGGCTGCCATGCCGTTGATGGCGTTCGGCGCGGCTTGATTGACGTACACCGTCTTGTTGACCGTGACATTGTTGATCGTTCGGTTGATGTTGGTGATGTACGTCGGGCTGGTGGCATAGGCCGGGCGATACGCTTCGCCAGGGCCAAGGGGGAGCCACGCCACACCGGGGCCGCCACCAATGGTGATATGGACTGAGGCATTGATGCCGCCGGCAAAAGCAACCAGTGCCGGCGCGTACACCGGGCGTGGTTCTGGCCGGCCAGGCACCCAGCACCAGCGGCTACCCAGGTAGGCCCAGCGGCCGTAGTGGAATGGCGCAAAACCCCAGGGCGCGTCATCGACCCAGGTCCAACCCCAAGGGGCAACCCACACCCAGTGGCCAAAGCGGTACGGGGCCCAGCCCACAATCGTGGTGTGCGGCACCCAGACCGGGCCGTAATCGGCTACAGTTTGCCAGGTGCCGTTGTCATCCAGGCTTTCATAACCGGTGACGTCACGCGGGACATAACGCGCGCTAACGGAGGCGTCTTCGCGATGGTCACGCCCGTTTGCCCATTCATCAAACTGATCGTAGGGCGGGTTAACCGTCGCGGCCAGTTCTTGCAGATCGGCGCCGGTCCAGGAAACCTGATCGCCGTCATGCAGATTAAAACTGTTGCCATTGCTGCCCAGCGCAGTGCCATTGCCCTGCCGCACGGTGATGCGCGTGGTATTGCCATTGGGGTCAACATCCAGCCGGTAATCACCAGGGCTGTTGATCACAAACGCCAGGTTGGGGGTGTCAATTTCGACATGCTGGCCGCTGTAGAGATTACGCACGCGCAGACCAAGTGCGCCTTGCGTTACTTTGAGTTGCGTGTTGTTGTCGTCCAGCGCCAGGAAAGACAAGCTGGTCTGGTCGCCAAGGCGCAGCGCCGTGGCGCCGGTATGTAATTCCGCGCGGCCACCCTGGTCGACCCAGAGTTGATCGCCGGCGGTCATGGGGCGGTTAATGGGGGCGTAGGCCCAGTCGCTGCTGCCAGCGGGGGCGAAGGTCACGCTGCCTTGCACCTCGTTGAGCCGTGCCACTTCAGAAGGCGGGTCATCCGCCAGAGCGGGCCCTGCCAGCAGACTGGCCAGCAAGGCCAGGCTACCTAGAAGATGAGATCGGTGGGTCATGGCGGGTCCTCTTGTTCCGGGCTTTCTATGTTCGTTTAACGGTCAGGATGACGGCCACGTTGATGTAGATACAGTAAGCGATATCACAATCATGCAACCAAATGTGCAAAAGGCGACCCCGGAAGGGTCGCCTTTTGTGTGTTAAATCCTCTTCAAAAACAGAGGATTAGACCGTTATTCTACGGTGATTTCTTCAAGTCGGGATGAGACGTCCAGCCAGTTCAACTCCACCTCTTCCAACTGGGTAGAAACGTCAGCCTTGCGCCGCAGTGCAGTTTGCAGCGCCTCTTTATTGGCCGGGTCATAAATGGATTCGTCGGCCAGTTTTGCGGTGAGTTCGTCGTTTTCTACGGTCAACACGGCCATCTGTTTTTCAATTTTGGCCAGTTGCTGTTCCAGCGGTTTGCGCAAACCAGCCAGCCGCTGGCGAGCCTCCGCTTCGGCGCGCTTTTGCGCTTTGCGGTCGATGCGCTGCTCACTGTCGCCCGCATCCTGGGTTTCGTTAACCGCTTGCTGGGCAGCACGTACTTCCTGGCTGTAGCGGGTGTAATCGTCCAGATCGCCATCGAACGGCCGCACGGTGCCATTTTCAATCAGCCAGAAATCATCCACCGTGGCGCGCAGCAAATGCCGATCGTGCGAGACCACAATGATGGCGCCATCAAAGTCTTGCAGCGCAAGGGTAAGCGCCTGGCGCATTTCAATATCCAGGTGGTTGGTTGGCTCATCCAGCAGCAAGAGATTGGGGCGTTGCCAGATCAGCAAGGCCAGTGCCAGGCGGGCTTTTTCACCGCCAGAAAAGGGTTCAACCGGGCTGGAGGCCATCTCGCCCCGGAAATCAAACCCACCCAGGAAATTGCGCAACTCTTGTTCGCGAGTCACCGGGTCCAGCTTTTGCATATGCCACAGTGCGGATTCGTCCAGCCGCAGCGCGTCGACCTGGTGCTGGGCGAAATAACCAATTTTCAGGCCCTTGCCTTCCACGCGCTTGCCATCGAGCAAGTCGCGCTCTGCCGCCAGAGTCTTGATGAGCGTAGATTTGCCCGCGCCATTGACACCCAGCAAACCCAGGCGCGCCGTGTTTTGCAGGCTCAGATTCAAGCTGGACAAAATGGGCGATGCCACCGAATAACCGGCACTGCCGTTTTCCAGTCTGACCAGCGGGTTCGGGCTGGACTCGGGTTCGCGGAAGGTGAAGCTGAAGGGAGAATCGACATGGGCAGCGGCAATGCGCTCCATGCGTTCCAGTGCTTTGACCCGGCTTTGCGCCTGGCGGGCCTTGGAAGCCTTGGCTTTGAAGCGGTCGACAAACTTTTGCAAATGGGCGATTTCGCGCTGTTGCTTGTCAAAAGCTTGTTGCTGTTGCGCCAGTTTTTGCGCGCGCTGGTTTTCAAAGTCTTCGTAATTGCCGGTGTACAGCGTTAGCGCACCATCGCCCACATGCAAGATGGCGTTGACGGTGGAATCCAGAAAGTCCCGATCGTGCGAAATGATCAGCAGCATGCCCTGATAGCTGCGCAGCCAGTTTTCCAGCCAGACCACCGTTTCCAGGTCCAGATGGTTGGTGGGCTCGTCCAGCAGCAGAATGTCTGAGCGACACATCAGCGCTTGCGCCAGGTTCAGCCGCATGCGCCAGCCGCCAGAGAAATCCGAAACCGGCTTGCTCATTTCGGCTTGCGAGAACCCCAGGCCGGATAACAACCGTGCCGCCCGTGCCTGCGCGGTGTAGCCGTCCATGGCGTCCAGGCGGGCCAGCAATTCACCGTGCTGCAGGCCGTCGCCCTCATGGGCGGCCAGTTCGTTCTGTACGGCACGCAATTCGCTGTCGCCGTCCAGTACGTAATCCAGTGCAGAGCAAGAAAGTGCTGGTGTTTCCTGGGCAACGTGACCAATGGTCAGGCGTGGCGGGAGTTCCAGGTCACCACTGTCCGGGTGTAGTTCGCCGCGCAAAAGGCCAAAGAAGCTGGATTTGCCTGCGCCGTTGGCGCCAACCACGCCGACCTTGCTGCCGGGGTACAGGGTGAGTTCAGCGCGATCCAGCAATACTTTGGTGCCGCGCCGCAGAGTCAGGGATTTGAGTCGGATCATGGGCGCATTTTACCAGATGCCGCGCAACAAAAAGCCCGGCATGGCCGGGCTTTTGCAAGTCGCACTACGGTGGGCGCTGCTGGCTTAGGCGGCCAGTTGTTCCTTGAGTTGATTGAGTGCGCGTTCCGTGGCGGAGCCATCGCGTTGCAAGCGTTGCAGACGGCCACTGGCCAGATGCATTTCCAGGTCGCCCCGTGTCAGCGTCAAGCCGTTTTCGCCAGCACGGTTGGTGAACAGATAGCGTGTGCCCAGCGGGCTGATCCATGACAGGCGCAGGCGACGTTCTTCGCCATCATCGGCAGTCCAGGAGAGCCACTCGCCGCGCTTGGGCAGCAGATCGTTGTCTTCGGCGGCGGGTGCGGCAGCCTCTGCCACTGCGGCAGCAAAGGAAATAGCTGGTTCGGCCTGAATGACCGGCGCGGTTTCAGTGGCTTGCGGCATGGCATGCATGGTGACGCTGGCGCCCACGCCTTGCGGTGCGGACGGTGGCGGCAGCACAGGTGCCGGTGCGGTTTCCAGCGCAGCCTGACGCAAACCGGTGCGGATAGCTGAGGCGTGGCAATTCACCAGTTCCGAGAAAAACGCACGCGAGGCGGTCTGATCCATGCCAGTTTCGGTTACGCCCTGCTCCAGAATCTTGAGCATGCCAGGCAGAAGGTTTACCAGTTGCAGGCGCTCTTCCGGACCACGCTTGGCTTGCAGGCTCCACAGCAGATCGTCCAGCGCTTTCTGGCGCTGGGCAAATACCGGATCTGCCTCACCATTCGGCCCCCAGGCTTTGGCCATGGCGGGTGCCCACCATTGGGTCAGGAAGTCCGCAACCAGTGGCGGTACTTCCCCGGCGCGGGCCAGGCGGCTTTGCACCAGCGTGGTGGCGGTGGCGCTGGCAATTTCTGCAACTTCGGTTTGCAGCAGATCGTCTGCGGCAGCGCTGGCTTTTTGTTCCAGCGCAGCGGCTTCTTCGGCCAGGAAGCGCTTGATGTCGGCCAGTGCGGTATCAAAAACACCGACTTCATCTTCAAAGTGATCGGCAATCCAGGCCACCACACCACTGAACTTGGCAAACTTTGGGTCGGTGTCGTCGGGCTCGCCGTCGTAATCCAGGAAGGCTTCTTCCAGCAAGTCGATCAACTGACGGGCCGGGTGTGCTTTGCGGGCAAAGAAGCTGCCATCAAGCATGGATACTTTCAGCACCGGAATCTGCAGGCGAGCCAACAGGCCCTTGGCTGCGTTCGGCAGGCGCTGGTCTTCAAACAAACGGTCAAACAGCATGGACACCAGATCGAAGGTCATGGTGTCGACGCGGTTAAGCTCATTCACCCAGCGGGTGGTCCGCAATACGCTCAGCAGGTTTTCCGGCTGGCCATTGGTGGCAAGACCGGCGTTGGGCGGATCGCGCTGCAGGTTGTTCAGAAAGCCAAACCACTCCGGACGCAGCGAGCTTTGGGTCTGCGGCTGCATGTTGCCCGCAGCCAGTTGCTGCAAGTGGGCAACCAGTTCTGGTGTTACGGCATAGCCCGGCATCTGCTGGCCGTAGCCGCCGCCGTATTGTTGCTGGTTGCCGTAACTCCCCTGGTCATAACCGGCTTGTGTACCGGCATCCGGTACGCGATCACCCATATAAGGGGCACGTGCTGGCGCACGGCTCACCGGGCCGCGCACCGGGGCCGGATGAACATTACGCTGGATCAGGAACTGGTTGAGATCGGTATAAACCTTGGAAATCTGGCCCGACAGATTGGTTTCCAGCGCCTTCATGGCGGCAAGACGGGCGCCAATGCCGCTTTCAAACACCCGGCAAGCGGCCATCACGGCTTCGCAGATGACATCCGGGCTGAGCGGATTGGAGGCAGACGCATCGTCCGACAGCGGCATCAGGCGCGCCAGACGTTGTTCCAGTTGTTGCAGCGTGTCACCGCCAGAATTTTTCAGGGCAGTGGCCACCCCGCTGGCGGTCAGGCTTTCTTCGTAATCGTCGTTGGCGACCAGCGAGAGTTCGCCCAGCGACTGGGTTACCTTGAAAAAGGTACCGTTGCTGGTTTTGCCTTCAAGGCGCTGCGCAAAGGTTTCCAGAAACTGCTGGCGGAATGCGCTCAGAATGACGGCGCGCTTGTCTTGCAACTCGGAACGAGCGGCAAAGTAGGTGTCGCGCAACTTGTTGTCATAGGTGTTTTCGGCCAGCGTGAAGAACGTCTCTTCCAGCTGGGTAAAGAACCCCTCCATGGATTGCGAGAGCAGCTTGAGCGCCATGTCACGGCACGCAACCAGCGTGTCGTTCGGCGTTGGGCTACCCCGGACATCTCGGGCGGAATTCATCAGGCACTCCAATGACAGTTTCAGGCAATGGTAGGCATATTAGCTCATTGTTATATATATCCGTTCTACCGCTCGGCATCTCGTAAGGATCATCTGTCGTTTTTGAGAATGAATCATCCCAAGTGCCGACCCTGTCATATGCCGGCGGGTCGGCCACTATCACGCACCCTTGAATCTGTGTCGAATCAGGACTATTCCCAATGCGGGAAACCCCGTTGGCGACGCCCTGACGCTCCGTATACAGTCAGTCAGGTTCTGCGGGCTGACATCCAGCCGCAGCGCCGATTTGATGACAGTCCTGCTTTGATCAAGGATGGCTGCAATGACTCAAAATAAATCCCGTACGATGCATGCCACCGGCATTCTCGAAAGTGTACTCCAGCTCGCTGGCGATGACACCGACCTGCTGTCCTTCTTGCGGTTCTGGAGCGCCGACCTGCCGGAAGAAGACTTCGCCGCCCACGCGCCAACTGACTGGCTGGGCGCAGCGCAAGCCCATCAGCGCCTCGGCCAGCGACGGTTGCCCGACCAGCCGCTGGTTCGTATCTATAACCCCACCCCGCCCGAGCATGGCTGGCAGTCATCGCATACGGTGGTGGAACTGGTGGTCCCCAATCTCCCCTTTCTGGTCGATACCGTCAGCATGGCACTGGCGCGGGCGGGCTATACCGTCCATCTCGTGCTGCACCCGGTTTTGCATGTAAAGCGGGACGCCAGTGGCGATCTGCAAAGGCTGGATGCCGCTGGGGTGGCCGAATCCTGGATGCATTTCGAGATCGATCGGGAGACTGATCCGGCCGCACTGCAATCTCTGCAATCGAATATTGAAGTCGTTCTGGCCACGCTGGCCTCGGTCATTGCGGACTGGCCCCGCATGAAGGCGCGCATTGCGGCCTGCCGGGATGACCTGGCGAGCAATCCCCCGCCGGTAGATGCCGCCGAGCTGGACGAAACCCGGGCGTTTCTGGCCTGGTTGCTGGATGACCATTTTGTCATTCTGGGTACGCGCGACTACCAGTTGAGTGCCGATGGGCAGGCGCTGATGAGCGAACCCAACTCCGGCCATGGCTTGCTGCGCAACGGCAATGCCGCTGAACCATCACGCGCATTTGCCCAACTGGCGCCGGAATTGCGTGCCCTGGCGTATAGCGCGCAAACATTGCTGATCCTGACCAAGTCGGATTCGCGCTCGACCATTCACCGGCCAGCCTATCTGGATGTGGTCATCATCAAGCGCGTTGATGCCAGCGGCAAAGTGGTGGGTGAATTGCGGCTATTGGGTCTTTACACGGCCGCTGCTTATACACAGCCCCCGCGTGAAGTGCCGGTTGCACGCCGCAAGATTGACGCAGTCCTGCTGCAAAGTGGCGTGGACCTGAGTGGTCACCGTGGCAAGGCCATGCTCAATATTCTGGACACCTGGCCGCGCGATGAGCTGATGGAAACCGGCGTCGACGATCTGGCCCGGATTGTCTCGGCCGTGGTGGGCCTGCATGAGCGCAACCGTGTGCGCGTTCTGTTCCGGGACGACATTTACCGGCGGTACGTTTCGGTGATGTTCTATGTGGCGCGCGACAACTACACCACCGAGGTACGCACCCGCATCCAGCAATTGTTGCTGGAGCGCATGGGTGGCGAGAGTTGTGATTTCAATGTGTTGTTGAGTGATTCACCGCTGGCGCGCATTCATTTCATCGTGCGCCTGCCGCATGGCGTCTGGCCGGACTATGACGCGCAAGCCATTGAAGGCGAAATCGCTCTGATTGCGCAGCGCTGGCAAGACGAACTGCGTTACAGCTTGCTGCAACACAGCGGCGAAGAAGTCGGCGCGGCACGCTATCAACGCTACCAGCGGGCGTTTCCGCCGGCGTACACCAGCGATTTCAATGCCCGGGTGGCGGTGTATGACATTGATGCACTGGAAGAACTCTCTGAAATCAGCCCGTTGGCCGCCACACTGACACCCGCCAGTCGCACTGACACCCGCCAGTGGCGCATCAAGCTGTTTCACGGCAAAGACATCGCCATTTCTGACTATATCCCGCTCCTGGAAAATCTGGCTGTGCGCGTGCTGGACGAGCGCCCGTATGTCCTGCAAATGGAGGATGGCGCGCGGGTCTGGATTATCGATATCGGCATTCAATTGCCCGTAGCCGGTGCGCTGGAAGACGCTGCGGCGCGGCAGCGCTTTCTGGAGGCATTCCGCGCGGTCTTCAATGGCCGCAGCGAGAACGACAGTTTTAACCGGCTGGTACTGCAAGCCGGCCTGGCCTGGCGTGAGGTACTGGTATTGCGAGCCTATGCCCGCTGGCTTAAGCAGCTTAACCTGCGCAACGCCGTCGATACCCTGGCCGATTGCTTGCTGACGCATGCCGCCATCGCGCGCGATCTGGTGCGATTGTTCTATCTGAGGCACGACCCGGCAGCAGTGGATGACCTTGCGGCCGATACGCTCAGCGAGCAACTGGCCACCCACATCAGCGCCCTACCTGTGGCCGATGATGAAAAAGCACTGGGTGCTTTCCGGGGCGCTATCGAGGCCACGGTGCGGACCAGTCACTTTCAGCCCGCACCAGACGGCCTGCCGCGCGGCCATTTGTCACTCAAGATTGCCTCCGCCCGCGTGCCGGGCATGCCGCAACCCGCCCCCTTGTTCGAGATTTTTGTGTACTCCACCGAGGTCGAGGGCGTGCACCTGCGTGGCGGCAAGGTGGCACGTGGCGGCTTGCGCTGGTCCGACCGGCGTGACGATTTCCGCACCGAAGTGCTGGGCCTTGTAAAGGCGCAAATGGTGAAGAACACGGTGATTGTGCCGGTCGGCTCTAAGGGTGGATTCATCGTCAAAAATCCGCCGGCCGAGCGCGAGGCGTGGCTCGCCCGGGGCGTGGAGTGCTACAAGGGCTTCATTCGTGGCTTGCTGGACCTGACCGACAACCTGGTGGATGGCAAGGTGGTGCCGCCCGCCCATACATACCGGCGCGATGAAGATGACCCCTACCTGGTAGTCGCGGCCGACAAGGGCACCGCAACGTTCTCTGACGTGGCGAACGGCCTGGCGCAGGACTACGGCTTCTGGCTGGATGACGCCTTTGCCAGCGGTGGTTCGGTGGGGTACGACCACAAGAAAATGGGCATTACCGCCCGTGGTGCATGGGTTTCTGTGGCGCGGCATTTTCGCGAACTGGGTATTGATGTGGCGACCCAGCCCTTCACCGCGATTGGCATTGGCGACATGTCTGGTGACGTGTTCGGCAATGGCATGTTACGTTCGACCGCAGCACGGCTGGTGGCCGCGTTTGATCACCGCCATATTTTCATCGATCCCGATCCGGATGCGGCAGCGTCCTTCAAGGAGCGTGAGCGCCTGTACAACCTGCCCCGCTCTTCCTGGGCAGATTACGATGCGGCGCTGATTTCTGAGGGCGGCGGCGTCTGGCCGCGCACGGTCAAGAGCATTCCGCTGTCAGCGCAAATGAAGTCCCTGTTGCAGGTGGACGTCGCTGCCCTGGAACCAACGGCCCTGATTAATATGTTGCTGCGCGCTCCAGTTGATCTTTTGTACAACGGCGGCATTGGCACTTACGTCAAAGCGTCCACCCAGTCCCAGGCGGAGGCCAATGATCGCGGCAACGATATCTTGCGTGTGGATGGCCGGGACTTGCGTTGCAAAGTGTTTGGCGAGGGCGGCAACCTGGGGATGACCCAACTGGGGCGGATTGAATACGCCTTGAGTGGCGGGCGCGTCTTCACCGATGCCATTGATAACTCGGCGGGTGTGGATTGCTCCGACCATGAGGTCAACATCAAGATTCTGCTCGGACGGATCATGAGTGCGGGCGATCTGACACTCAAGCAGCGCAACACTCTGCTGGCCGAAATGACCGATGACGTCGGGCACTTGGTACTACGGGATAACGAACTGCAAACCCTGGCGCTGTCGCTGGAGGCCGAGCAATCAACCTCATTGCTCAGCGTACACCAGCGCTTCATGCAACAGCTTGAAGCGCGCGGCAAGTTGTCGCGCCGGCTGGAATACCTGCCGACCGACAGCCAGTGCCTGGATCGCCAGCAGGCGGGCGCCGGGCTGACCGGACCGGAACTGGCGGTGCTGCTGGCCTACGCCAAGATGGTGTTAAGCGAAGACCTGCTGCAGAGCGAATTGCCGGATGATCCACAATGGGACTCCCTGCTGGCGGATTATTTTCCGAAACTTCTGGTCGAGCGTTTTGGCAGTCGCCTTGGCGAGCACCCACTACGCCGCGAAATTGTCGCCACCATCCTGACCAATCACGCGGTGAACCGGCAAGGGGTCACGTTTGCGTTCCGTCTGAGTGAAGAAGCCGAGCGACATCCAGCGCAGGTGATCAAGGCGCTGGTGCTGGCCGAAGGCTTGCTGGGCGGGGAACAACTGGCACTGGCTGCCGAAGCGTTACCAGGCGGGGTATCGGCCAGCACGCAATATGCGCTGCTGCAGATTCTGCGCCGGCAGACCGAGCGCGCCACCCGCTGGGTATTACAAGCACCGGAAGTGGCGGAAGATACGGCGTTTGTCGCCGCAGTGCGTGATGCCCTGGCTGGCCTGGCGCAGTGGCTGGCTGATCCGGAGCGGGCAAACACCCGGCGTGATGCCTGGGTGGCGCAAGGCGTGCCGCTGGCACTGGCGGCGCAGGTGCTGGCGGTGGAGTACGCCGGTCCACTGCTGGAACTGGGGCGCGACGAGGTCTTGCGGCGCGCCTTGACCGAGCGCTTGCAGTTATATCTGCAACTGGACGTCCTGCTTGGGTTTGACTGGATGAACGCCGCCATTGAAGGTCTGCCGCGGGACAATCGCTGGCAAGCACTGGCCCGGTTGGCGGCGCGGGACGACCTGCAGCGCCTGCATGCCCGGCTGGTGGATCATGCCTGGCAAGGCAGCGACGGCACAGTGGCGGCGCGGCTGGAGGCATGGCAAACGGTGCACGAGGCGGCCGTAGGCGCCTGGCAGCGCATGCTGGAAGAACTCAAGGCCAGTCCGACTGATCTGGCCATGATTTCTGCGGCATTGCGTGAGGCGCGGCATCGACTGATCGACGATTGAAAAGGCCAGGTGCGCCGGCCCATCCGGGTCGGCGCGGTGATCATGGGTGGCCCACACCCTTTTTATCCGGCAGCGTGTCGCCGGATTTTTTTATTTTTCTGCGCCTTGCCCGTCTGATTTGGCCCGCTTCCCTGCTAGAATGTCAGGTTTCCCTGAACATGAATTAGATCGAGCATGGAAGCCGAACAGCTTAACCAGATCGAAAACCGCTTCACCAATCTGGGTGAGCGGGCCAACGAACTCAAGCGTTACCTCGACTACCCGTCCAAAGTAGACCGGCTGGAAGAAGTGGTGCGTCTGTCAGAATCGCCAGAAATCTGGAACGACCCCAAAAAAGCCCAGGAAATCGGCCGTGAGCGCAAAGCGCTGGAAGCCGTGGTGCTGGTACTGGACCGCGTGGTCAAGGGCGTAGCCGACGCCAAAGAATTGTTTGAAATGGGACGCGGCGAAGAAGACTGGGACACGGTCAACGCCGTCTCTGAAGACGTGGCCGAACTGGAAGCAGAAATCGCCCGGCTCGAATTTCGCCGGATGTTCTCCAATCCGATGGACCCGCAGCCGTGCTTTGTGGATATCCAGTCTGGCGCGGGCGGTACCGAGGCCCAGGACTGGGCATCCATGCTCCTGCGCATGTACGTGCGCTACGGCGAGCGCAAGGGCTTTAACGTGGAAGTCATGGAAGTCTCTGAAGGTGAAGTCGCCGGTATTACCAGCGCCACCATCAAGCTGACCGGCGACTATGCGTTTGGTTTTTTGCGCACCGAAACCGGCGTGCACCGCCTGGTGCGCGTGTCGCCGTTTGACTCCAACGCCCGTCGGCATACCTCTTTCTGCTCGGTGTTTGTCTATCCTGAAGTGGACGACAGCTTCGAGATCGAAATCAATCCGGCCGACGTGCGCACCGATACCTATCGCGCATCCGGTGCCGGTGGTCAGCACATTAACAAGACCGACTCTGCAGTGCGCTTGACGCACGTGCCGACCGGCATTGTGGTGCAGTGCCAGAACGACCGCTCGCAGCACCGCAACCGTGACGAAGCCTGGCAAATGCTGCGCGCCAAACTGTACGAGCTCGAATTGCGCAAACGCATGGAAGCACAGCAGCAACTGGAAGCCGGCAAGTCTGATATTGGCTGGGGCCACCAGATTCGCTCGTACGTGTTCGATCAGAGCCGCATCAAGGATCTGCGCACCGGATACGAAGTGGGCAACCTCAAGGGTGTGATGGATGGCGATATCGATGACTTTATCGAAGCCAGCCTGAAACAAGGCGTGTAAACCCCGCCTCACCCCTTTTGTCGCGCAACGGGCGCGCATAGACATAACGGAAAAGAAAATGAGCGATCAACAAGAACAAGTGGTTGTCCAGGACGAAAACCAGATCATGGCCGAGCGCCGTGCCAAGCTTGCCGCCCTGCGTGAAAAAGGCCCGGCCTTCCCCAACGATTTCAAGCGTGTGGATGTAGCTGGTGACTTGCACGCCAAGTACGACGGCGAAGAAAAAGAAGCGCTGGAAGCCAAAGGTATTACCGTCAGCGTGGCGGGCCGCATGATGCTCAAGCGCGTGATGGGCAAGGCCAGCTTTGCCACCGTGCAAGATGTGTCCGGGCGTATCCAGTTCTACATCAGCCGCGACAGCGTGGGCGAAGACGTCTACACGGCGTTCAAGACCTGGGATATGGGCGACATTCTGGGCGCCAAAGGCACGCTGATGAAGACCAAAACCGGTGAGTTGTCGGTGCAGGTCACTGAACTGCGGCTCCTGACCAAATCCCTGCGTCCGCTGCCGGACAAATTCCACGGTCTGGCCGACCAGGAACAAAAGTATCGTCAGCGTTATGTTGACCTGATCACCAATGAACAAGCGCGCGATACCTTTATCAAGCGCTCGCGCATTGTGCAAAAAATCCGCGAATACATGACCGGCGAGCAGTACCTGGAAGTCGAAACGCCGATGATGCACCCGATTCCGGGCGGCGCTACGGCCAAGCCGTTTGTCACGCACCATAACGCGCTGGATATGCCGCTGTTTCTGCGCGTTGCGCCGGAGTTGTACCTCAAGCGCCTGGTCGTCGGCGGCATGGAACGCGTGTTCGAGATCAACCGCAACTTCCGCAACGAAGGCATGAGCACGCGGCACAATCCCGAATTCACCATGATGGAGTTTTACGAGGCCTACGCCGACTACCATCGCATGATCGAGATGACCGAAGGCGTCATTCGCTTTGCCGCCAAGGAAGTCTGTGGTCACACCGTCATTGAATATCAAGGCAAAACGGTTGATCTGTCCAAGCCGTTTGCGCGCTTCACCATTGCTCAGGCCATTTGCCACTACAACCCGCAATACACTGAGGAACAATTGCATGACCGCACATTCCTTAAGGCGGAACTGGCGCGCCTTGGTGCCAAACCGGTATTGACCGATGGCATTGGCGGTCTGCAGTTGTCGCTGTTTGACGAAACCACCGAAGAAAAGCTGTGGGAGCCGACGTTCATTATCGATTACCCGGCAGAAGTCTCGCCGCTGGCCCGCGCCAGCGACACCAAGGCGGGTATTACGGAACGTTTTGAACTCTTCATGGTCGGTCGTGAGCACGCCAACGGTTACTCTGAGTTGAATGACCCGGAAGATCAGGCTGCCCGCTTCCAGGCGCAAGTTGATCTGAAAGACAAGGGTGATGACGAAGCCATGCACTTTGATGCTGACTACATCCGCGCGCTGGAATACGGCCTGCCTCCGACCGGTGGCTGCGGTATCGGTATCGACCGCCTGGTGATGTTGCTGACGGATTCGCCAAGCATCCGAGACGTAATCTTGTTCCCCCAAATGCGCCGCGAAGACTAGTCTCGGCCCACAAAACTCTGCTGGCTGCGTTGTGCTCGCTTGCCGTACTAAAGTACTGTCTGCGCTTCACACGCCTTGCCAGCACCGCTTCGCTGAGTTTTGTGAACCGAGACCCACTGGTTCGATTGAGCCAGAGAGGCCCGCGCGTTGCGGGCCTTTTGCTTTTTACCGGCCGGACCGCACCCGGCCAAAGATAATGACAATGCAACACAAGCCCATTTCCCGCCTGCATCTTGGGGCCATGCTGTTTCCACTCTGTCTGGTGCTGTACGAGTTCTCCACCTACATCGCCAACGACATGATCTTGCCGGGCATGCTGCACGTCACGCAGGAGTTCGGCGTCAGCTCGGCCTGGGTGCCGACCTCCATGACCCTGTACATGATCGGTGGTGCGTCCCTGCAATGGCTGCTGGGGCCGCTGTCGGACCGCATCGGCCGGCGCCCGGTGATGCTGGCCGGCGTGGTCTGGTTTGTGTCGCTATGCCTGGCGGCGCTAATTGCCCACAATATGACGGTGTTTCTGGCGCTGCGCTTTTTGCAGGGCATGGGCATGTGTTTTCTGGTGGCTGTAGGTTATGCCGCCATTCAGGAAGCATTTGAAGAAAAAACCGCCATCAAGGTCACTGCGTTGATGGCCAATGTAGCGCTGCTGGCGCCACTGATTGGCCCACTGACGGGCGCGGCGCTGATGGCGTTCACCACCTGGCGCATGATCTTTGTGGCCATTGCCTGTCTGGCGGCGGTGGCCGGGGTGGGTCTTTATTTTGCGATGCCGGAAACCGCGCCACGCAGTAAAGCGCCCTTCTCGTACACGTCGGTCTGGCTGGATTACAAAGCGGTCCTGACCAATCGCCGCTTCATGTCCGGCGTCATGGCCATTTCCATGGCGGGCTTGCCGCTGTTGGCGTGGATTGGCCAGTCTCCGGTCATCATCATGGAAGGCGAGCATCATTCCTCACTCGACTACGGGCTGTGGCAGTTGCCGGTGTTTGGCTCGCTGATTTTGGGCAATATCGCACTGGCGACCATCGGCGGGCGTTACCCCATCCAGCGCGTTATTGCCTTGGGTGGCGCACTGGTGTTTGCCGGCACCCTGCTGGCGCTGGCGCTAACCCTGCTGTTTGATACACCCTTTCAGGGCATGGCCATTGGCCTGGGCTTGTACGCGTTCGGGCTGGGATTGGGCAATGCGGGGATTTTCCGCCTCACCCTGTTTGCCAGCGATATCGCCAAAGGGACGGTTTCAGCTACCCTGGGCCTGATCATGATGGGCATTTATGCCATTGGCATTGAAATTTTCAAGGCCATCTACCACGCTGGCGGGGAAGCCTGGTTTGCCGGCATATTTGTGGTGACAGGGCTGGCTTTTGTACTTACGCTGCGACACTTCATGGGCTGGGACAAATCAGGCCAACCCGTACCGAGTATCCCCGCAGAATAAACCGCCCCTTATGCCCTATCCGCCGCTTGTCCCTGCCGAGCTCGCCTTTGCGCGGGGTCAAATCCCCTGGTCGCGCGAGTATGACGACGTCTACCATTCGGATAACGGTGGCGAAGCGCAAGTGCATTCGGTCTTCATGCTGGGCAATGGCCTGCCGGAGCGTTGGCGCACCCGCAAAACCTTCACCATTGCCGAGACCGGGTTTGGTCTGGGGCTAAGTTTTCTGGTGACCTGGCAGGCCTGGCGAGACGACCCGCAGCGCTCAGACCATCTGCATTTTGTCTCGGTAGAAAAGCATCCATTCCGGATAGCGGACCTCGCCGCACTGCATGCGCATTATCCGGCGCTGGCGGCGCTGTCTGCCCAATTGCGGGTGCAATGGCCGCTGCTCACGCCAGGCTTTCACCGACTGCATCTGGATGAGGGTCGTGTAACGCTCACCCTACTGCTGGGCGAGGCGGCCACGCTGCTCAATCAGCTGGATGCCCGGATCGACGCCATTTATCTTGATGGATTTTCGCCCGAAAAAAACGCCGACATCTGGTCCCCGGAGGTCTTGCGCGCCCTCTGGCGCAACACGCACAAGGAAACCACGCTAGCGACGTATACGGTCGCCCGCACCGTGCGGGATGCGCTGGCCGAGGCCGGTTTCATTGCACGCAAGGAAGACGGCTTTGGCAGCAAACGACGGCGTTTGTCCGGCACGGTAGCGCACGCACCCCATGCCCGGCCCGCCTATGCGGGGGCACGGCAAGCCGTTGTGGTGGGCGCAGGCATGGCGGGCTGTGCCGTCGCAGAGCGACTGGCGGCCCGTGGCTGGCAAGTCACCGTACTGGATCAGTCCGCCGAGCCCGCGCAGGGCGCATCTGGCAATCACGTAGGCTTGATGCACGCGCATTTCACGCGGGATGACAATCTGCTGGCGCGCCTGACGCGCGCCGGGAGTGAATACACGCTGCGACATCTGGCCGGATTTGCCACTGCGCCGATGCAACCCGTCTGGGGCATGCCAGGCCTGGTCCAGCTGGCCCGTACTGCGGACCAGGCGCAGACGTTTCAGGCGATTGTGCGCAGTGAGGCCTGGCCTGCTGATCTATTGGACTGGCTCACACCGGAACAAGTGGCACAGCAATTTAATCTGGCCACCACTTGGGGTGCCTGGTGGTTCGCCCGGGGCGCATGGGTGCAGCCCGCCAGTTTTTGCCGCGCCAGTCTGGCGCGGTTTGGCGATCAGGTGCGTTTTGTGGCTCACGCCGAGGTGAGTCGGCTAATCTGTGTAGATGACGGCTGGCAGGTCTGGGGACCGGCGGATGCGTTGCTGTCCAGCACCCCGATCGTGATTCTGGCCAACGCCGCAGCCGCCAAGTCACTACTCCAGGCGACCGAGTTACCGCTCACTGCATCGACACGCAGCACCACATTGATTGCGCAAGGCGCCCTGCCCGGTGCAACCACCGGTATTTCTGGTGCGGGCTACGTGACCCCGGCCCTGGCGGGCTGGCACACGGCGGGCGCGGCCATAGTGCAGCCCGGCCAGCAAGCTGCGGCGGCGCAGGAAAACATCCGGCGCACCGAGAGTTTGTTTACGCATTGTGAAGTAACGCCGACACAAACCGGCCTGACCCGGCTGTGCGTGCGTCCGGGCTCTACTGATCGCTTGCCGCTGGTGGGCGCCCTGCCATTGCCTGCCGACGCACAAACCCGCGCGCATCAGTTGTTTCATATTCGCCGTCATCCCGGCTTGTATGGTTTATTGGGTCTGGGCTCACGCGGGCTGACTTTTGCGCCTCTGGCGGCTGAAATATTGGCGGCGGAACTCAGCGGAGAACCCCTGCCGGTGGAACGTGATCTGGTGCAAGCCATTGATCCGGCAAGGTTCTTGTTGCGCGCTTTGCGCAAAGGCTTGCCGTGGCCGCCGCAAGCGGCCGAAGAGCCGGAAGACGATTAACCGCATGCTGGACGCATAACAGCTTTCAGCCCTGTTCAGCATAACAGTTGGGGTTTTACTACAACTGCCAAGGCAAACTGTGCTGCTTGATGCGGCTACCGGCCCGCCGGGGCGCTGCGTATTCTGGCTTCATCCGAATTCGCTGCGGAGCGCGTCATGAAAGCCACCCTGATTGCTTGTCCATCGCTGATCTGTTTGAAAAAGGCTACGCGAACGGTGATTCGCTGCGAGCAAGGCCAGATCTGGATCTCAGTGCCCGGCCAGGACATTGTGCTGCGACCGGGTGAGTCCTGGCGGATTGATTGCGCCGACGCCGTGCTGATTGAAGGCGTGGCGAATGCCCGCTTCAGCCTGCAAACGCCCCCGCGCACCTGGTCTTTGCGCTGGCCACGGGCATGGCACTGGTCGTCCTTCCGTTCGTCGTGGCGTGTAAGAACAAGCGGCATAAAGCGCATCCCGGCCAGAACTTGACAATGTCATTACGGTCTTATTCTGACGAGCCCGACTCACTCTCCGGGCTGGTGAAGGGGGCCGTATGCTACGTCGTCTTTCTCTTGCAAGCCTGTTGAGTTTGGGGCTTGTCTCACCGGTCAGTGCGGACATGCTGGATGATGTTGGCACCCTTGAAGCCATACTCGATAGCGTGTGTGGTCAGCGCTTTGAGGTGATCTGGGTGGATCAGGAGCATAAAATCCCGCCGTGCATGATGAGCTATTCGCCCTACTGCGAAGAAATCCAGAACAACGGCTCGGACAGTTGCCCCCTGGTCATGGGCACGGACGTCGATGCGGACGGCTCGCAATCAGACAGCCCGGATCAACTGGCCGCCGTGCCGCAGCAGTTATAAGCGGGTTACGCGGCCGGAATGGTCAGTTCGGTTTGTTCGTCCAGCAGGGCTTGCGCCAGTTGCCCAAGTCGCTGTATGGCCCGCTCGTGCCGTGTGGTCCAGGTTTCAATACAGCAGATCCGCAGGCAATTGCGGTAGCTACGGCTGGGTGAAAACAGCTCGCCGGGCGCAAACACAATTCCTTCCCCGATCGACCTCTGCAGTAATTCCACGGTATTGATCCCCGCCGGTAACTCCACCCACAGCACAAACCCGCCAACAGGAATGTTCAAACGTGTTTCTGCCGGGAAATAGCGCTGGATAGCCGCCGCGCCACAGGCAAGCTGATCGGCCACGGCCCGTCGCAATTTGCGCAGGTGATGGTCATAACCGCCATTCTCCAGAAACCGCGCGATGGTTTTCTGCAGCAATGTGGAGGTTGAATACGTATTGATGAACTTGAGTTTCTCCAGCTCTCTGCGCCAGCGCCCCGCCACTACCCAACCCACCCGAAAACCGGGCGCCAGGGTTTTGGTAAACGAAGAGCACAACATCACATTGCCGGTTTTATCGAAGGCCTTGGCCGGGCGCGGACGTTCTCCGTGGTGAAAGAACTCGCCATAGAGGTCATCTTCAATCAGCGGAATATTACGCTCGTTCAGCAACTCGACCAGACGCCGCTTGTTCTCGTCCGGCATCAAGCAGCCCAGGGGGTTGGAGAAATTGGGCAATAACAGCGCTGCCTTGACCTGACCGTTGCGGGTGGCCAGTTCCAGCGCTTCTACCGAAATCCCGGTTTGGGGATGGGTCGGGATTTCCAGCGCCTTGAGTTGATAGCTCTCCAGCATCTGCAACACCCCAAAGTACGCGGGCGACTCGATGGCAACCACATCACCGGGGCGCGTCACCGCGCGCAGGCACAGATTGATGGCCTCCAGACAGCCATGCGTCACAATGACATCTTCCGCCTCAAACTGCCCACCCCAGGCCAGCGCACGCCGGGCGATGTGCCGCCGCAGTTCCGGATCGCCCGGCGGCGTGCCATAGTCCGCCAGCAATTCCGGCTCATGACGTGAGATTTGCGATAACAGCCGCTGCAACGACTGCAATGGGAAATGATCCGGATGCAGAATCGCCAGGCCGAAATTAACCTTGATATCGGCAATCTGTCCGGACTGATAGGGCCAGTATTCCGCCTGAGTAACGACGCTGGACGGGGTTTGGGGCGGCTGAGTGAGTGCGGGCGTCGCAAAGGCTGTGGCCGCGCGCACATAAAAGCCGCTTTGCGGGCGAGCCTCGATCAGGCCACGATCTTCCAGTTCCCGATAGGCCTCCATGACCGTCGACAGACTCAATTGGCGCTGTGCCGACATCTTGCGTACAGAGGGCAATTTTTCGCCGCACTTGAGCCTGCCTGCCAGAATGGCTTGCGCTAGGTCTTCTGCCAACTGGTGGTAGAGCGTGTCGGGTTTACGCCGGCCGGCGGCAAAGCTCAGGTCGTTCATGGCATCGCATCCGCAAAGGGGTCAATGCACTATATCGCGCCCAACTCAAAAACAGAACAGTTTTGAAAAAAACAGAAAACAAACAGATAAAAGGATAACAGTTTGACCCGGCAAGGCGCCGTCACTGTTATGCCAACGGCCTATCTGGCCGCAGAGGCCGTATTGCTGGCGGCGGCGAGTGGCGCATCCAGACTTGAACTGGCCACGACGGATGCCGGTTTGCGGCCATCCAGAATCTGGAAGAACACTTCGTCCTGACGCACCATGCCCAGCTCATTGCGAGCGCGCTCTTCAATGGCGGTGGTCCCGGTCTTCAGATCGACGACATCGGCTTCAAGCGCGGCATTGCGTTCCTTGAGCTTTTCGTTCTTGCCCTGCTGCGTGGCAAGTTGGGTGTCCAGTTGCCAGACGCGCAGCCAGCTACCCTTGCCTATCCAGAGTGGCCATTGCAGCAACAGAATCAGCAAAGCAAGGGCTATCGCGAGTGTCCGCATGTATTTTTGATGTGTAGAAATAAAAACCGGAGCAAGGTTGCTCCGGTTCTGGATGTTACTACAGACCCCCCGTATTTTCTAATGACGTGTCATACATTGCGTCATTTCATACGGGCGGCTGTCGGGTGCTATTACTTGCGCACCTGGTAGAAGGCGTCAAAGCCCGGGTAGTACGCTGCATCACCCAGTTCTTCTTCGATACGCAGAAGCTGGTTGTACTTGGCGATACGGTCCGAACGGGACAGCGAGCCGGTCTTGATCTGCATGCAGTTGGTCGCCACGGCCAGATCAGCAATGGTGCTGTCTTCGGTTTCGCCAGAGCGATGGCTCATCACCGAGGTGTAGCCAAAACGCTTGGCCAGATCAACAGCGGCCAGGGTTTCGGACAACGAACCAATCTGGTTTACCTTGATCAGGATGGAGTTGCAAATGCCCTTCTTGATGCCTTCAGCCAGAATCTTGGTGTTGGTCACAAACAGGTCATCGCCCACCAGTTGTACGCGGTCGCCCAGGCGGTCGGTCAGAATCTTCCAGCCGTCCCAGTCACGCTCGCCCATGCCGTCTTCGATCGAGATGATCGGGTACTTGTTGACGAGGCTTTCCAGGTAATCCACTTGCTGTTCGCTGGTCAGTTCGCGCTTGTCGCTCTTCTTGTACACGTACTTGCCGGTGCTCTTGTCAAAGAACTCGGAAGCAGCGCAATCGAGCGCAATCAGAATCTGGTCAGCGGCTTTGTAGCCAGCCTTGTCGATCGCTTGCATCAACAGGTCCAGCGCTTCTTCAGCATTGGCCACGTCCGGTGCGAAACCACCTTCGTCACCGACCTGGGTCGGCAGGTGCTTGTCGTGCAGGATTTTCTTCAGGGTGTGGAAAATCTCGGCACCCCAGCGCAGGGCTTCGCGAAAGCTGGTGGCGCCAGCCGGGATCAACATGATTTCCTGGAAATCCAGGCTATTGGAGGCGTGCTCGCCACCGTTGATCACGTTCATCATCGGCACTGGCAGAGCCATCGGGCCCGAACCGCCCACGTAGCGGTACAGCGGCAGGCCGGCTTCATCAGCGGCAGCCTTGGCGACAGCCATGGACACTGCCAGGATCGCGTTGGCGCCCAGCTTGCTCTTGTCTTCGGTGCCATCCAGATCCAGCATGGCCTTGTCGATGAAGGCCTGATCAGCGGCGTCAAGACCGATGATGGCTTCACAGATTTCGGTGTTGATGTTCTCAACAGCCTTCAGTACGCCCTTGCCACCGTAGCGGCTCTTGTCGCCATCGCGCAGTTCAAGTGCTTCACGTTCGCCGGTAGATGCACCGGACGGTACGGCAGCACGGCCCATCACGCCGGATTCCAGCAGAACGTCAGCTTCGACGGTCGGATTGCCGCGAGAGTCCAGAATCTCGCGCGCAATGACTTCAACAATAGCGCTCATTGGCTTTACCTCTGTAGGTGATTGATCTTGATACAGCTGCTTCTTTCAAACCCAGTGGTCGGTGCGGCTATCAGAATAGCCCATTTGAATTACAAAGTTTGTTCGATAAAAGGCGTGCCCTTGACCGCTGCATCAATTGTTTTGAGCGTGGTCAAGAGTTCTTTCATACGGCCCAGTGGCCAGGCATTCGGACCATCGGATTTGGCACAGGCCGGGTCCGGATGGGTTTCAGCAAACACGCCGGCAACGCCAACGGCAACAGCGGCACGGGCCAGAACGGGGACGAATTCACGCTGACCGCCCGAGCTGGTGCCCTGACCGCCTGGCAATTGCACGGAATGCGTGGCATCAAATACAACCGGTGCGCCGGTTTCGCGCATGATCGACAGACTACGCATGTCGCTCACCAGATTGTTGTAGCCAAACGAAACGCCGCGTTCGCACGCCATGAACACATCGTCCGGCAGGCCGGCTTCACGCGCAGCATCACGCGCTTTGTCGATCACGTTTTTCATGTCGCCCGGCGCCAGAAACTGCCCCTTCTTGATGTTCACCGGAATACCCGATTGCGCACAAGCACGGATGAAATCGGTCTGGCGGCACAAAAAGGCGGGGGTCTGCAGGACATCAACCACGGCGGAAACGGGCTTGATCTGGTCGATTTCATGAATGTCGGTCAGTACCGGCACGCCAATCTGTTCTTTCACCTTGGCCAGAATGCGCAGGCCTTCGTCCATGCCATAGCCGCGGAACGTCTTGCCGGAGGAGCGATTGGCCTTGTCAAAGCTGGACTTGAAAATGAAATTGATGCCCAGCTCAGTAGTGATTTCTTTCAGTTGGCCAGCCACGTCGATGGAGAACTGCTCGCCTTCGATCACGCAGGGGCCGGCAATCAGGAAAAAGGGCTGATTCAGCCCAGCTTCAAATCCGCACAGTTTCATGGTTTGCTCCAGTGAGGTGTGAGTGGGCGGGCGCGCACGGACTGGCTTGCGCGCCCTGTTGCTCACTGACAGGTCATCAATTGATGGATCAGCAGCTCACGCCTTCGCGGCCGTGTTCACGGGCGTTGGCAATGGCGGCCTCGATATACGCTTTGAACAGCGGGTGGCCGTCGCGCGGGGTCGAGGTGAACTCCGGGTGGAACTGGCAGGCAAAGAACCAGCGATGCTCCGGCAGTTCAATGGTTTCAACCAGTTGCTCAGCGCCGGTGGACTTGCCGCTGATCTTCAGGCCGGCCGCTTCAAGACGCGGCAGGTAGTGGTTGTTGACTTCGTAACGGTGGCGATGGCGTTCGGTAATGGCACCGGCGCCGTAAATTTTTGCAGCCAGCGAGCCTTCATCCAGGCGGCATTCCTGCGCGCCAAGGCGCATGGTGCCGCCCATATTGGAGTTCTCGTCACGCTTTTCGATCTTGCCGTCGTGATTGACCCATTCATCAATCAGCGCCACCACCGGGAAGTCTGTTTCCAGATCGAACTCGGTGGAGTTGGCTCCGGCCATGCCGGCCTTGTCGCGGGCGTATTCAATCAACGCAATCTGCATGCCCAGGCAAATACCCAGATACGGCACATTGTTTTCGCGGGCGTATTTCACAGCGCGAATCTTGCCTTCCACACCACGCTTGCCAAAGCCGCCCGGCACCAGGATGGCATCCACATTTTTGAGGACGTCCACGCCTTCGGTTTCCAGACTTTCCGAGTCGATAAAGTCGATCTTGACCTCAGAACCGGTATGAATGCCGGCATGCTTGAGGGCTTCGATCAGCGACTTGTACGATTCGGTCAGGTCGACGTACTTGCCGACCATGGCAACGTGTACGGTCTGCTGCGGGTTCTGGATGGCACTGACAATTTTGTCCCATGTCGCCAGATTGGCCGGCGGCAGATCCAGTTGCAGTTGCTTGCAGATGATTTCGTCAATGCCCTGATTGGAGAGCACGCGCGGAATCTGATAGATCGACGGCATATCCGGGCAAGAAATAACGGCGCGTTCAGACACATTGGTGAACAGCGCAATCTTCTTGCGTTCGTCATCCGGTACCACGCGGTCCGCACGACAGATCAGCACGTCAGGCTGAATGCCGATCTCACGCAGCTCTTTCACGCTGTGCTGGGTTGGCTTGGTCTTGATTTCGCCAGCCGCAGCAATGTAAGGCACGTAAGAGAGATGCACGAAACAGGTGTTTTCCTTGCCCAGTGTCACGCCCATCTGGCGGATGGCTTCAAGGAACGGCAGGGATTCAATGTCGCCAACGGTACCGCCGACTTCAATCACCGCCAGTTGCGCATCATTGGCACCGGCGTCGATGAAAGCCCGGATTTCGTCGGTGATGTGCGGGATAACCTGAACGGTTTTACCCAGGTAGTCGCCACGGCGCTCTTTCTTGATGACCGATTCGTAAATCTGGCCCGTGGTGAAGTTGTTGCGCTTCTTCATCTTGGACTGGATGAAGCGCTCATAGTGGCCAAGGTCCAGGTCAGTTTCGGCGCCATCTTCGGTCACGAAGACTTCACCGTGCTGCATGGGGCTCATGGTGCCCGGATCCACGTTGATGTAGGGATCGAGCTTCATCATGGTGACTTTGAGGCCGCGTGACTCAAGAATTGCGGCCAGAGACGCGGCGGCGATGCCTTTCCCCAGAGAGGAAACAACGCCACCGGTAACGAAGATGTACTTGGTCATGGCAGTGGGTACAGATTGGAATTAGGTATTCTATACGAACACCCCTTGTCCCTCAATTCTGGACAAGGGCGCCAGTTTGTGATTTTGACAGATGCATAAGCGGCTCAGCGCTGTTTGCGCTCATAACTGTAGCCCGGTTCGTCGCCACTTGCAGCCAGCAAGAGTTTATCCAGCAGATTGATTGGTAAAAGCTTTTTCAGATACCAGAACGCAATGGCAGGCACGGTCACCGGCAGGCGCGCTGGCGGATGGGTTTGATCCAGTGCGCGCAGCAAGGCTTTGAAAACAGCCTCTGGTGGCAAGGTAAACGGCGCAGCCGGCCCCGGCTTGGCCAGGCGCGCCTGCATGGCCTCATACGATGGCCGATGAAAACTGTTGGCCGCATCGATCCAGCGGGCAAACTGCTGCTGGGCGTTGGGCCGGAAACGGCTGGTGATAGGCCCGGGTTCTATCAATGAGACAAAGACCCCACTCCCTTTGAGTTCCTGACGCAAGGTATCGGCAAAGCCTTCCAGCGCAAATTTGCTGGCGTTATAGGCGCCGCGATAGGGCATGGCGGCATAACCCAGAATGGAGCTATTGATAACAACCCGCCCCTGTTTCTGCCGGCGCATGGCGGGCAACACCGCATTGGTCAATTCAATGGTGCCAAATACATTGGTTTCAAATTGATGCCGCATTGCATCACGCGTGAGATCTTCCACCGCGCCAGGCAAACCAAAGCCCGCGTTATTGAACACGGCATCCAGGGTGCCATTGGTGCGCTTGAGCACTTCATTCACGCAAGCGGCAATGGATGCACTGTCGGCAATATCCAGACTCAATGCTTCCAGGCCCTCTTCTTCCAGTCGGGCTACGTCATCTGCTTGTCTTGCCGTGGCAAATACCCGCCACCCTGCCCGTTTTAATTCGTGCACCGCACAATAACCAATTCCTGTGGAGGCGCCGGAAACCAGAATGGTTCGAACTTTCCTTGTCAATTCACCATCTTGGCTCATTCGTAATTCCCTTTTCAAAAAGAGGTTTTATGATTGAATTGGTTGTATCGGGCAAACGATCAACCACAGGAACAGGATTGTGCCGGAATCCACCAGTAAATTCCGCGCTTAAAACAACGAGGAGACTCTCATGGCCAAAGTCGCACTGGTCACTGGCGGCATGGGCGGGATTGGCACCGCCATTTGCAAAACACTCGCCCAGAGTGGATTTACCGTAGTGACCACCTACTCCCGGCCCGGCAAAGAGCAGAAGTGGCTCAGCGAGACCCGGGATGCCGGTTTTACCTTTCATGCGTTTGAATGCGATGTCACCAGCTTTGATGCTTGCGTCAATCTGGCCGCACGTATTCGTGAAACGGTGGGTGAAGTGGACGTGCTGGTCAACAATGCGGGTATTACCCGTGATGCCAGCTTCCGCAAACTGACCGCAGTCGATTGGGAAGTCGTCATGGCGACCAATCTGGATTCACTGTTTAACGTCACCAAACAGTTTGTCGACAGCATGTCCGAGCGTGGCTGGGGCCGGGTGATCAATATTTCTTCGATCAACGGCCAGAAAGGTCAGTTTGGACAGACCAACTACTCTGCGGCCAAGGCCGGCATGCATGGCTTTACCATGGCGCTGGCGCAGGAAGTGGCCAAAAAGGGGGTGACCGTGAACACCATCAGCCCCGGCTATATTGCAACGGAGATGGTCATGGCAGTACCGGAAGACGTGCGCGGCAAGATTATTGCGCAGATTCCGGTGGGCCGCCTGGGCCAACCGGAAGAAGTAGCCGGCTTGATTGCGTATCTGGCGTCTGATCTTTCTGGCTTCATGACGGGTGCCAACCTTGCCATGAATGGCGGTCAACACACTGGCTGATCGTGCCGGATCAGCAAACAAAAAACGGCGCCGGATTCCGGCGCCGTTTTTCTTTCCCGCTCGCAAAAACATGTAGCCCGGATGAAGCGTAGCGAGAATCCGGGGTGGCAATGCCAAGCTGATCTGCCTTCCTTGCTGGGGTCTCTCCCCCGGATTCCCGGCTACGCCTTCATCCGGGCTACGGAACTGGCAGCAAAATGCGTAGCCCGGATGAAGCGTAGCCAGAACCCGGGGTGGCAATACCACGCTGATCTGCCTTCCTTGTTGGGGGCTCTCCCGGATTCCCGGCTACGCCTCCATCCGGGCTACGGAACCGGCCGCAAAATGCGTAGCCCGGATGAAGCGCAGCGAGAATCCGGGGTGGCAACGCCAAGCAGATCTGTCTTCCTTGCTAGGGGGAGGCTCTCCCCCGGATTCCCGGCTACGCCTCCATCCGGGCTACGGAACCGGCAGCAAAATGCGCAGCCCGGATGAAACGTAGCAAAAATCCGGGGCGGTGGCATTGCAAGTACTTGTTTCTACTGAAAAGTCACAGCGGTTTGAGCGCCCGCAGAAAAAAATCAATGGTATTGGTGACGGTTTCCTGCTCCCGATCCAGCGCGGGCGGTTCTTCACCAAAGATCATGGCCAGTTTTTCGCGGCTGGCCAGCAGGTCGAGCAGCATGTTGGCGGTGCGCTCGCCATCTTCTTGCCGAAGATCGCCCGCCTGCATGGACCTGGTGAGTTCTGCGGCAATTTGCGTGGTGCAGCGCTGCACGCAGTTTTGATAAAAGTGACGCCCCAATTCCGGAAAGCGCGAGGCTTCGCTGGTCAGCACCCGGTGCAGGTTGACAGATTCGGGAGTGAGCGCGCGGGCGCGAAAACTGACGCCAAATTCGATCAGCCGATCCCGCAGATTGCCTTTGCCATTCTCAAAAATGGCCAGCATTTCTTCTACTTTGGCCGACAGCGCAGATTCAAACAGCGTCTGTTTGCTGCCAAAACGGTTGTATACGGTCTGGCGGGCTACACCCGCCCGTGTAGCAACGAGGTCGATGCTGGCGCGGTAGCCGGACTCGCAGAAGACCTGCATGGCGGCTTCCAGCACGCGTTCGGCGCAATCGTGATTGCTGATGTCGGGGTTCATGAAACTCATACTCGCAGGCGCGGATAGCACTGGATTGGACTATCCAATCTATTTTATCCCGACTTGCGCTACGGTTCACTTCATTTTGATATATCAAGTTTTTCTTGCCACAACACTGACTTCAGGCTGTCGTTGTGGCGTATTCGCTGCCTACCATCAGGCCGACAATTTCCTCGCCGTGCGTCTCGGTGACGCGGCGCTCTCCCACAGCTTCGCCGCGCCTTAGCACGACAATGCGATCCGCTACCGCAAAAATATCGTGCAGATTATGCGACACCAGCAAGATGGCCACGCCCTGCGCCTTGAGCGTCTGGATGAGCGACATCACCTTGCGTTGCTCTGGCACACCCAGCGCCGCAGTGGGTTCATCCATGATCAAAAGGCGCGCGTTCCAGTAGATGGCGCGGCCAATGGCAATGGCCTGACGCTGCCCGCCCGACAGCATCTGCACCGGGCCGGCCAGTTTGCGCTCCGGGATCACAATATCCAGCCGGTCCAGCACTTCCTGCGCCACCTTGTGCATATGTTCCCGGTCGATCACCGGCAAACCCAACCAGCGCCGCATGGGCTCGCGCCCCAGAAAGATGTTGCCGCCGACATCCAGATTGTCCGCCAGCGCCAAATCCTGGTAGATGGTTTCTATGCCCTTGCTGCGGGCGTCTTGCGGGTCCAGTAACGTGAGCGGCTGCCCATCAAAACGCACCGCGCCGGACGACGCTTTGTACACGCCAGAGATAATCTTGATCAGCGTGGATTTACCCGCACCGTTGTCTCCGGCCAGGGCGACGACCTCGCCCGGCGCGATGGAAAGCGAAACCCCCTTCAGCGCCTGTACCCCGCCAAAATGGATAGAGATATTGTCGACTTCCAGCAAAGCCTGGTTGGACATCAGCCTTCCCTCCCCAGCCGCTCTTTGTACTGGTCAATCAATACCGACAAAATGATCACCACACCCACGGCGATAAACTGCCAGAACGCGTTCACATCGATAAAAATCAGCCCGAACTGAATGACGGCAATGATGAGCGAGCCAATCAGCGTGCCGATCACATTTCCCGTACCCCCAAACAGACTGGCGCCGCCGATCACGACAGCCGCAATCGAATCCAGCAACATGGATTCACCGGCATTGGCCGCGCCAGCGGCAAAGCGCGCGGTATAGACAATGCCACCAATCGCCGCAAACAGCGCCGCCAGCATGTACACGATGGTCAGATGTCGTTTGACGTTGATTCCCGCGCGGGCAGCAGATTGCAGGTTGCCACCAATGGCGTAGGTGTACTGGCCAAAGCGCGTTTTTGAGAGCACAAAATGCATGATCAGCAGCAAGATGCCGGTCAGGATGATGGGCACCCAACCGGTGCCCAGCCAGGCCAGCCCGACGTGATTGACCGAGACCGTCATCCCGCTGCCTGCCGCCAGAAAACCCGCGCCACGCGCCACGCCATACATCCCCAGAGTGCCGATGAAAGCAGGCACCCCCATGCGCGAAATCAGCACGCCATTGACGTAGCCGGGAATCAGGCAGACCAGCATGGTGCCGAACGAAGCCAGCAGCAGCGACGCCACAGATTGCCCGCCCAGCAGCGTAAATTGCGCCACGCAGACCGCCGACAGGCCCATGACAAAGCCAACCGACAAATCAATGCCAGCGGTGATGATGACAAAGGTCTGGCCAATCGCCAGCAACAACGGCGCACTGGCCGCCAGCAAAATGGATTGGGCGTTATACAGGTTAAAAACAAACGAGCGCCGTGCAACGATCTGCGCCCAGACTTCAAAAAACACCAATAACACGGCCAGAAACAACCAGGGCCAGACCTTGGTGATCAAGGCCAGCCGATCCATCCGTTTGCCGGATTCATCCATGAGCGGGTTCCATCAAGGGCGGGTAAACCGGCTGAACTTGTTGCAAAGCTCAGCCGGGTCGGTGCTGCTTTTGGGAACCTCTTAGTTGGAATAGATGTACTGCTTGCCGTCGCCATCGATATTGGATTTATCCAGCACCACAAAGCCGGTGCCCTTCTGTGCCGGAATCTTTTTGCCTCGGGCGGCATCGGCCCCGTATTTCACGCCGTAATAGCCCATTTCTGCCGGCTTCTGGGCAATGGCGATATCCACCAGGCCGCTCTTGATGTCCTGATCAATGCCTGGTACCGCATCAAACACCACAACTTTGACCTTGCCGGTCTTGCCCGCTTTTTTCACCCCTTCAGCGGCCCCTTTGCCAGAAAAGGTATTGGCACCAAACACGCCGGCCAGATTGGGATTGCGCGCCAGGATGGCGGCGATATGCGCGGCCGCTTTGTTGGCGTCATCCTCGTTGTACTGGGTATCGAGCACCTTGATGTTCGGGTGCTTTTTCATTTCTTCCAGAAAACCATCCACCCGTGCATCCGTGCTGGAAATGCCGGGTTTATTGTCTTCACAGTAAACCTCGCCCTTGTCGCCAATGGCTTTGGCCAGCGCCCGCGCGGCAATGCGCCCGCCTTCGGTGTTGTCAGAGGCGATATAGGAAAGCGGGAAATCCGCATCGCCCTTGCCGGTCTGATATTTGCCATCCCCAATATAGGTATCGACCGTAATGACCTTGATGCCGGCATCCACAGCCTCTTTCAGCGGCTGCACCAGTTGTTGTTTGTCGACCGGCGAAATCAGCAAGACATCCGGCTTCTTGGCGATAAAGGCCTTGAGGATCGGCACCTGTTCCGTGGTGTTCCAGGATTTGGGCACCTGGAACAGCAATTCCACGCCCTCTTCCTTGGCCGCCTTTTCCGCGCCACGGTGCATGGTGAAATAAAACGGATCCACCACACCGGGCAGCAAGGCAATGACGGGTTTGTTGGCGTCGGCAAACGCATGCGCTGCCAGCAGGCCGGCGGCAAGGGTGGCAACAGACAGTTTGATGAGGGTTCTGCGCGTAGTCATACCGGTATCACTCCACAAGTTGGCATTGCCAGAGCGAAAGGCATGGAAAAACGGTTTTGGCGGCTGCCTGTGGCGAGCCGTCGTGTGCAGGTCGTACGCCTTGCACAGGGGCCGTTTGCAGTCGCCGTGCAAGGCACCGGATTTCCAGTGTCTTGTTTTACAGGCGTCCTGACGGCTGAATGGACCCAGTCATCGGTCGACCTTGTCCTTATCTATATGCACGCAATCGGGCAAGGTCAATTCTGCGGCGCAACATGAAAAACGGCGCCTGCTCTGCAGGGCGCCGTTTTTTCCAGGACAAACACCGGGGTTAGATGGCATCGACAGGTTTGTCGATATCCTGATGTTGCTGCTGCATGGCCCATAGTCGCGCATAGGCGCCGCCGGCCGCCAGCAACGCCCGGTGGTGGCCGCGCTCGACAATGCGCCCGCCTTCCATGACCAGGATTTCATCCGCATCGGCAATGGTCGATAGCCGATGTGCAATCACCAGCGTAGTGCGGTTGGCCGAGATTTCTTTGAGTTCAGCCTGAATACTGCGTTCGGTTTTGGAGTCCAGCGCCGATGTGGCTTCATCAAAAATCAGGATGGGCGGGTTTTTGAGAATGGTGCGGGCAATCGCAACACGCTGTTTCTCTCCACCAGACAGTTTGAGTCCACGCTCGCCCACTGGCGTATCAAAACCTTCCGGCAGACTCATGATGAAGTCGTAAATGTGCGCAGAGCGGGCAGCCTCAATGACCTCTGCGCGCGTGGCGGTGGGTTTGCCGTAGGCAATGTTGTAATAGATGCTGTCGTTAAACAGCACCGTATCTTGCGGCACGATGCCGATATGGTCGCGCAGCGACGCCTGAGTCAAGCCACGCAGATCATGCTGATTGATGCTGATACTGCCGCTATTGGTATCGTAAAACCGGTAAAGCAAGCGGGAGAGCGTGGATTTGCCCGCACCCGAACTCCCCACCACGGCCACGGTGTGACCTGCCGGCACGTCAAACGACACGCCGTGCAGAATTTGCCGGTTGCTTTCGTAGCCAAAGTCCACGTTTTCGAAACGTACGTTGGCGCGCTGGGCTTTCAGCGCAATGGCATCCGGGCTGTCTTTGACTTCCGCATTCTGTCCCAGCAGGCTGAACATTTTTTCCATGTCCGCCAGCGAATGCTTGATTTCGCGGTAAATAAATCCAAGGAAGTTGAGCGGCGCATACAGTTGCAGCAAGAACGCGTTAACCAGCACCAGGTCACCCAGCGTCATTTTGCCGGTGACCACTTCTTGTGCGGCCAGTCCGACCAGCGCAGAGACGCCCAGCGCAATAATCCCGGCCTGCCCTGCATTCAAAAATGACAGCGAGACCTGGTTTTTCACCGCAGCGTCTTCCCACTTCATCAGGCTCTTGTCGTAGCGCTCGGATTCCCAGCGTTCGTTGCCGAAGTATTTGACGGTTTCGTAATTCAGCAGACTATCTACTGCGCGCGTACTGGCTTCCGAATCCATATTGTTCATGGTGCGACGGAACACCATGCGCCACTCGGTCACGCCCAGCGTGAAGCCGATATAAATGATGATGGTGCCAAAGGTAATGGCCGCAAAATACCAGTCGTATTTTTTGAGCAAGACCCCGGCCACCAGGAAGATTTCCACCAGCGTGGGCAGGATGTTGAACAGCGTAAAATTCAGCAGAAACGCAATGCCCTTGCTGCCGCGATCAATATCCCGGCTCATGCCGCCCGTCTGGCGTGCCAGATGAAAGCGCAAAGAAAGCGCGTGCAGATGATCGAACACCTGCAACGCGACGCGGCGAATGGCGCCCTGGGTAACCTTGGCAAACACCGCGTCGCGCATTTCCCCAAAGACGGAGGAACACAAACGCAGCAGGCCATACGCGCCGACAAGCGCCAACGGCAGCACCAGCGGGCCTTTGCTGCCATCCAGATGATCGACAATCCCCTTGAGCACCAGGGGAACGCCCACGTTAGCCACTTTGGCGGCAATCAGCAGCACCATGGCGATAATGACGCGCGTTTTGTACTGCAACAGATAGGGCAGCAAGGTGCGCAAAGTTTGCCAGTCGTTGCGGGGTGCGGCGGATTCCTGGGCGGGTTTCATGGATCAATACCGGATTGGACCTGCTCAACATATGGCCGCTGAGCGCTATTCACAAGGCGCCCACCCTGCCATTGGGCCCCAAAAATGAACACGCCCCGGCAATAGAGGGTTGCCGGGGCGTGTGTACAACGGACTGCACGTCTTGCTTAATTGGTCTGGCTGGACGAATCCATGCTGGACGAAGAATCGGTGCTGGTCGCGTTGCTGGTGGTGGAGGAGCCGCTCAGACCTGCGCTGTTATCTTGGGATGTCCGGTCTTGCATGTGCGAATAGAACGACGGCGAATTATCCAGTACGCCGTTGCGATACGGGTGTTCGCCGGTCGCGCCGGCCAGTGCGGTGCCGGCAACCAGAGCGGCCGCAAGCGTGCAAGCAGTGATGATGGTCTTTTTCATGACGATCTCCTTGGATGTTGTGACGTCAGTGCGCCCTTTGTGAGGGTACGCTCATACTCTACCCCTCCTGTTTGGGGGTTGATGCAGGTAACTTGCGGATGGGCATGACAGACGGACGCCGACGCGGAGCGCGCCATAACGCATTGTAAAGAAAAAGAAAAAACCCGCCATCAGGCGGGTTTTACGGAACTTTTCCGTCGAAACGGGGTGCGGTTTACATGCCCAGTTCGCGCCGCAAAAAACGGTGGAAATGTTGCATGCCATCTTCCATGGGAGACTGGTACGGCCCCACTTCATTGCGACCGGCGGCATACAGCGCCTCGCGCCCTTGCTCCATGCGGCGGATGATCTCGCCATCTTCCACGGCGGTTTCCTGGTAGGCCGCTTGCTCGGCCGCAACAAACTCCGGCTCAAAGTACGCAATGTCTTCCGGGTAGTAAAACTCCACCACGTTTTTGTAGCTGCGCGGACCGGTAGGGATCAGGGTAGAAATCACCAGCGTATGCGGATACCACTCCACCATCACGTTGGGGTAGTAGGTCAGCCAGATTGCGCCATACGGGGGTTGTTTGCCGTTGTTGTAGCGCAGGACTTCTTCGTGCCACTTCTGGTACGTGTGCGAGCCTGGCTTGGCCAGTGCGTTATGCACGCCTACCGTCTGCACGGAGTACCAATCGGCAAACTCCCACTTCAGGTCGTCGCACGTCACAAACTTGCCCAGACCCGGGTGGAATGGCTCGACGTGGTAATCCTCCAGGTAAACCTCAATAAAGGTTTTCCAGTTGCCTTCGTATTCATCGACGGCAACGCTATGAAAGACGTAACTGGAGAAATCCAGATCTTTGGCGACACCCAGATTCTTGAGGTCGCCCTCAATATCGCGGCCGTTCTTTTCAAACAGCAACCCGTTCCAGTTCACCAGTTCGGTTTCCGGCAGATGCAGGCAGGGATTGCCGTCAAAGTGCGGCGCACCCAGCAAATGACCGTTGTTGTCGTAGGTCCAGCGGTGCAGCGGGCACACGGTGTGCGAGCCATTGCCGCGCCCTTCCAGCATCAATGCCTGGCGATGCCGGCAGACGTTGGAGAGCGCTTTGACGCCAGTGGCGGCACGCTTGAGATATCGGGCGCCGTTGGTGCTTTCCAGGACGTGGTAATCACCCACTTCCGGCACCATCAGTTCATGGCCGATGTATTTGGGGCCATGCTCGAACAGGAGTTCGAGTTCACGCTGATACAGGGTTTCATCGAAGTATGCCGAAATCGGCAACTGAGAGGACATGTCCAGCTGCAAGGCAGCAGCCGTAGCCAGAATATTCATAATATCCCACACCCCCTGGGCTAGAAGGTCTAAGAGGTCTTGCCACTTTGCCGGCGCAAAGCGCGCAGCGGATGGGTGGGCAAGCCATCAAACATTGATCAATTCGGGGTAAACACCCCGAGCCACGAGAGCCGGGATTCTGCCCGCAATGAGGGTGTTACGCAAGTGTCATCAAGCCGAAAACGCAAGAAAAATCAGGAATTTGATGCACGCCACCCCAAGCTGCGGACAAGGCTGACATGACAATATCAACCGCTGTTCACGGCCGAGGCGCTACAATACGGCGGCGTGGCGGTTGCCGCGCACATTACTGATTTGAAGGAATAATCCAGACATGACCCACAACGACATCCTGCGCAGCGTGCGCTACATGCTGGACCTGAGCGACCCGCAACTGGCCGCGGTATTTGATCTGGGTGGCATGAAAGTTACGCAGGAAAAGCTCGCGTCATGGCTGCTGAAAGATGACGAAGAAGGTTATGTGCCCTGCCCGGACCTGCCCATGTCGCACTTTCTGAATGGACTGGTGATTTACCGGCGCGGCCGGGACGATACGCGCCCCGCCCAGCCGCTTGAGGAGTCGGTCACCAATAATATCGTCCTCAAAAAATTGCGCGTCGCATTTGAACTCAAAGAAGACGACATGCACGCCGTGCTGCAACTGGCGGGTTTTGAGGTATCTCGCCCGGAGTTGTCCGCCCTGTTCCGCAAGGAAGGCCAGAAAAACTACCGCGCTTGTGGCGACCAGTTGCTGCGCAACTTCCTGCGCGGGCTGACTTTACGGGTGCGTGGCAGTACGCCAGCACCGGCCCGGCCGCTGGAAGACTGAGGCTACGCACGGATTGTGAGAGATGAAAAAGGCCCGTCAACGGTGACGGGCCTTTTTTGTGACCCGGATTTCCGGTGGACATTGTCCCGGCTACGTCGCTGACATACCCCAGCCGTCATTCCGGCGAACGCCGGAATCCAGGTGCAAACATGGGTGCCGAAGGCACTGAAAATGGTCTGCCAGTGGAGCCCACCTGCAGTGGGCGTACTGGATTCCTGCTTCCGCAGGAATGACGGCATTACGCAAGGGTATGTTACTCCCCCCTGTAAACATGGCCGCCCCGCACTCCCGGCCAACGGCCTTCATTGGGGCAACCGGGCGACGCTCACCTATTCCTCGTTTCTAACTACTTTGCGCCCCAGCGGGCTGGGCTCGTTGCGCTTTTTGGCTAGTTCAATCTGCTTTTGACGCTCACGCGCGCCCGCGCGGGTTTTTTCGCTCAGGGTATCCCAGCAACGCGGGCAGCTCACCCCTGCCACGTAATGCGGCGATTGCCGTTCTTCAATCGAAACCGGCTCACGGCAGGCGTGGCACAGTTCGTAATCACCCTCAGACAGGTCGTGCCGCACCGTCACGCGGTTATCGAACACAAAACACTCACCCTTCCACAAGGATTCTTGCTCCGGCACGGTTTCCAGATACTTCAGAATACCGCCCTTGAGGTGGTAAACCTCTTCAAACCCTTCGCCCAGCATGTAACTGGAGGCTTTCTCGCACCGGATGCCACCAGTACAGAACATGGCGACTTTCTTGTGTTTGGCAGGGTCAAAGTGCGCTTTGACGTAATCCGGAAATTCGCCAAAGTTTTTGGTTTCCGGGTCCACGGCGCGCTCAAACGTACCCACCGCTACCTCGTAGTCATTGCGGGTATCGATCACCAGCACTTCCGGGTCAGAAATGATGGCATTCCAGTCTTGCGGCTCGACATACGTGCCCACACGCTTGTTCGGATCTACGCCCGGCACACCCAGGGTGACGATCTCTTTCTTGAGCTTGACCTTGGTGCGGTAGAACGGCTGCTCGTCGCAGTACGACTCTTTGTGATCCAGATCGAGCATGCGCGGGTCTTTTTTCAGCCACGCCAGCAAGCCGTCAATCGCTTCGCGCGTGCCGGACACCGTGCCGTTGATGCCTTCTTCAGCCAATAGCAGCGTGCCTTTGACGTCCAGATCTTCCATGCACTGGCGTAGCTGTTCGCGCAGGGCTTCGTAATCGGTCAGGGTGACAAATTTGTATAGCGCCGCCACCACGATGGGCTGCGCGGTTTGTGTATTCATTGCAAAAAACTCCAGGTGGTCGCCCACGTAAAGGGCGGACCCGTTGAAAGTCGGATGATTCCGAGAGCGCGAAATTTACCCGGCTCGGACCATTGATTCAACCATCAAGGCCGGAAACAGTCGTCTGGTATGACGTAAGGCAGTGGTCACGTTTCGTTTGAACCCATTGGGCAAGGAAATTTCTGCGCAAGGGCGATTTTTGAAGGGAATGGCGACAGCCTTTGCCGGTTTTGTTTTTCCCTTGTCTGCGTCAACGCAAGAAAGCGGAATGTATCGCCTTGTATCTTTGCGCTTCATTCCGGGAAAGGCACGGCCGGACTGTCGCATTTCAATTCATAAAACAGGATGAGCAAGAATGAAAAAACTACTGATCGCCTTGATTGGCCTTATGGTGCTTGCCGGGTGCGCCTCCGTACCCAAGGGCGACGCCCAGCAAGATCTCGCCTTGAAACAATTCAAGGCACCCGCAGAAAAAGCCGGTCTGTATGTGTACCGCAATGAAAACTTCGGGGCCGCCATTAAAATGAATGTACTGCTGGATAACAAACAGCTTGGCGATACCGCTGCAAAAACCTATCTGTATACAGAGGTTGCACCCGGTAAACACCAACTGGTTTCCAAGTCGGAAACCGATTCGGTACTGGATTTCGATGCGGTAGCAGGCAAAATCTATTACGTCTGGCAGGAAATCAAAATGGGCACCTGGTCGGCGGGCAGCAAGCTGCAAATGATGGGCGAAGCCGAGGGTAAAAAGGGTGTTTCTGAGTCGTCACTTGCAGTGACAGTCCAGCAATAAATCGGGCATCAAAAAAGCCGGCTGAATCAGCCGGCTTCTTCTTGTACTGCACAGACATTCAAATCAAACCGCAGCCTTGTCGGCCTCTGCCTGATAGCTTTCGATCTGATTGAAGTTGAGGTAGCGATACACCTCTGCGCCCTTCTGGTTGATCACGCCCATGTCAGCCATGTATTCGGCCACGGTCGGCAGGCGACCCAGGCGCGAAGCAATGGCCGCCAGTTCGGCGGAACTCAGGAACACGTTGGTGTTTTTGCCCAGGCGGTTCGGGAAGTTGCGGGTCGAGGTCGAAACCACGGTCGCGCCTTCACGCACTTGCGCCTGGTTGCCCATACACAGCGAGCAGCCCGGCATTTCGGTACGTGCGCCGGCGGTGCCGAAGGTGCCGTAGTAGCCTTCTTCGGTCAGTTGCTGGGCGTCCATCTTGGTCGGCGGGGCAATCCACAGTTTGACCGGGATGTCGCGCTTGCCTTCCAGCAGCTTGCCAGCGGCGCGGAAGTGACCAATGTTGGTCATGCACGAACCAATGAACACTTCGTCAATCTTGGTGCCGGCCACTTCAGACAGTACTTTCACGTCATCCGGGTCATTCGGGCAGGCCAGGATCGGCTCTTTGACATCCGCCAGATCGATCTCGATCACGGCGGCGTATTCGGCATCGGCATCCGGCTCGATCAGGGTCGGGTTGGCCAGCCATGCTTCCATGGCCTTGATGCGGCGACCCAGGGTCTTGGCATCGCCATAACCGTTGGTGATCATGGACTTGAGCAGCACGATGTTCGAATTGAGATATTCGATGATCGGGGCTTTATCCAGACGCACCGAACAACCTGCGGCAGAGCGCTCTGCCGAGGCATCGGTCAACTCAAAAGCTTGTTCCACCTTCAGGTTGGGCAGACCTTCAATTTCCAGAATGCGGCCAGAGAAGATGTTCTTCTTGCCAGCCTTGGCCACGGTCAGCAAACCGGCCTTGATGGCGTACAGCGGAATGGCGTTCACCAGGTCGCGCAGGGTGACGCCCGGCTGCAGTTCGCCCTTGAAGCGCACCAGCACGGATTCCGGCATATCCAGCGGCATCACGCCGGTGGCCGCGCCAAACGCAACCAGACCGGAACCCGCGGGGAAAGAAATGCCGATCGGGAAACGGGTGTGGCTGTCACCGCCCGTACCGACGGTATCTGGCAGCAGCATGCGGTTCAGCCAGCTGTGAATCACGCCATCACCCGGGCGCAGCGATACGCCGCCACGGTTGCGGATGAATTCCGGCAGTTCGTGGTGGGTTTTGACGTCAACCGGCTTCGGGTAGGCCGCAGTGTGGCAGAACGACTGCATCACCAGATCCGCACTGAAACCCAGACAAGCCAGGTCTTTCAGTTCGTCGCGGGTCATCGGGCCAGTGGTGTCTTGCGAGCCCACAGAGGTCATGCGCGGTTCGCAATAGGTGCCCGGACGCACGCCCTGACCTTCTGGCAGGCCAACGGCGCGGCCAACCATCTTTTGCGCTTGGGTGAAACCCTTGGTCGAGGCCACCGGGGCGGTCGGCAGGCGGAACAGTGCGGAGGCCGGCAGGCCCAGCGACTCACGCGCCTTGGCGGTCAGGCCACGGCCAATAATCAGGTTGATACGGCCACCAGCGCGTACTTCGTCAAACAGCACTTCGGACTTGAGGGCAAACTCGGCCACCGTTGCGCCGTCTTTCAACACCTTACCTTCGTACGGGCGCAGCTCGATCACGTCGCCCATGTTCAGATGGGATACATCCACTTCAATCGGCAGCGCGCCGGAGTCTTCTTGCGTATTGAAGAAGATCGGGGCGATCTTGCCGCCCAGGCAGTAACCGCCAAAGCGCTTGTTCGGTACAAACGGGATGTCATCACCCGTCCACCACAGCACGGAGTTGGTGGCGGATTTGCGGCTGGAACCAGTACCAACGACGTCGCCGACGTAGGCCAGCAAATGACCTTTTTTCTTCAGGTCAGCAATAAACTGGATCGGGCCGCGCTTGCCGTCTTCTTCCGGCGTGATGCCGTCACGTGTGTTCTTGAGCATGGCCAGGGCATGCAGCGGAATGTCCGGGCGGGACCAGGCGTCCGGCGCGGGCGACAGGTCATCCGTATTGGTTTCGCCAGTGACCTTGAAAACGGTCAGGGTCACGGATTGCGGTACTTCCGGACGGCTGGTGAACCATTCGGCGTCGGCCCAGCTCTGGATGACGGCCTTGGCGTTGGCGTTGCCCGCGTCCGACAATTCTTTGACGTCATGGAAATAATCAAACATCAACAGGGTTTTCTTGAGGCCTTCGGCGGCGACAGTGCCCACTTCAGCATCACCCAAGAGGTCGATCATGGGCTTGATGTTAAAGCCGCCCAGCATGGTGCCCAGCAGTTCAACGGCCTTGGCGCGGCTGATCAGCGCACAGGAATCCTTGCCTTGCGCCACGGCAGCCAGGAAAGCGGCCTTGACCTTGGCGGCATCATCCACGCCCGGCGGAACCCGGTGGGTGATCAGGTCAACCAGGAAGGCTTCTTCACCGGCGGGTGGGTTGGCCAGCAGCGCCACCAGGTCGGCGGTTTGGTGGGCGGTCAGGGGCAACGGCGGAATACCAAGAGCGGCGCGTTCTGCGACGTGCTGACGATAGGCTTCTAACATGATGTTTTCCTTGATGGATGGCCGCGCGGCCAACGGAGCTTGCCTGTACAAATGCGGTTGCCGTGCAAGTCTGCAAGCAGGGTTCGACAACCGTTCTGCGAGGCAGAATACGCGCAATAACCCTGCTGTTCAAACGAGTAATCGCTACACGGCTTGTGAGATATACTCACAGCATGACCCAAGCCCTCCCACCCCTGAATGCCCTGCGCGCTTTCGAGTCTGCAGCCCGTCTGGAAAGCTTTTCCGCTGCCGCCAACGAACTGTTTGTAACGCACGGCGCTGTGAGCAAGCAGATCAAACAACTGGAAGAATGGCTGAACGTACAGTTGTTTGAGCGTGCCGGCGGTCGCGTCAAGCTGACCGACGCTGGCTGGCGTTATCTCGTACAGGTGCAAGACGGGCTGGATTTGATCTCCAACGCCACGGCGCAATTGTTGCAGCCCGACCGGCAACGCCGGCTCACCATCAACTCCACCCCCACCTTTGCCCTGCACTGGCTGCTGCCCCGGCTGGCATATTTTCGGGCCGCACACCCGGATATTGACCTGCGCATACTGACATCCGACCGCGATATCAGCCGCATTGATACGCCGTTTGACCTGGCAATCCGGCGCGGACCGGGTGACTGGCCGGGTTTTGTCGCCAAACCCTTCCTGGAAGAACAAGAGGTGCTGCTATGTAGCCCGGCGTTGCTCAGGCAATTGCCCATCCAGCGCCCGGCCGATCTGGCCCGGCACACATTGCTGTACGCCGACACGCGCCCTACCGCCTGGCAACGCTGGTTAACCCTGGCGGGCGTACCGGACCTCAAGCCCGCCGCCACGCTACAGTTTGATCATTTTCACTTTACGCTGCAGGCCGCCGTCAATGGGCTGGGGGTGACGCTGGGCGCATTGCCAATGATGCAGGCCGAGATTGAAAGTGGCCGCCTGGCCATCGCCCTGCCCGCGCCGGTGGTGCCTGTGCGCGGTTTTTGCTGGATTGTGCCGCGCTTGATGATGGATGACCCGGCCATCAGCGCTTTCTGCCAATGGCTGGACAACGCCGCGGCAACTTAAGCCGCCAACTCTTCCCGCACCACATCCATGATTTGCTCACGCAACCAGCGCAAGGCGGGGTCAGCGTGATTGCGCGGGTGCCAGCCCATTTCCATGGCAAAGCCCGCAATCTCGCATGGGGGCGCCAACAAGGTCACCCGATCTTGCCAGGTGCGGGCCATGCGCAACGGTACGGTGGAAATCAGATCGCTATTGGCCAGCAATGACGGCACCAGCAAAAAGCTGGGCACAGACAACATGACATGGCGCGTGCGACCCAGGCCAGCCAGGGTGTCATCCACAATCCCTTCGAACTTGCCGCCCGATGTGGAAGACAATAAATGAGATACCGCACAGAACGTATCCAGATCCAGCGGCCTGGCTGCCAGCGGATGATCTTTGCGCATTACGCACACAAAGCGCTCCTGGTATAACTCGCGATGCTTGAGTTGATCCGGCATGGACGGTTGCGAGGCCAGGATCAGATCAACCTCATTGGTGCTGGCCATCTCCAGCAACAGGTTGGGCGTGGGTTGCAGCAAGGCCAACCGGCAGGTCGGCGCCCTGGCGCGCAGGCGACGCAACAAACCCGGCACCACCACCGAATGCACCGCATCTGACGCACTCAGCCGCCAGGTGCGTGCAGCAGTCGCTGGATCAAACCCCTTTTGCTCTGCCACCAGCGCCATCAATTGCGCCAGATAGTCACGCAGTGGCTCCTGCAAGGCCAATGCACGTGGCGTGGGCAGCATGCCGCGCGGGCCACCGGGCACCAGCAGCGGATCATCAAACAAGGCCCGCAGTTGCTTGAGTTGGCTGGACAAGGCGGGCTGCGACAGATTGAGCCGCCCCGCCGCGCGCGTGACATTGCACTCCGCCAGCAAGACATCCAGGGATTTAAGCAAATTGAGATCAAGCCGGGCCAGGTGCATGGGCGCTCCAAACTATCCATTTCATGAATACTTGAAATAACGATAATCCATTTCACGAATTCATGGCGGGATTTTATGCTGACCTCACTCCCCCGAAATACGGGGCCAATACCACGGAGATCATCATGGAAAACCTGCAAAATCAACGCGTTCTGATCATTGGCGGCAGCAATGGCATGGGCCTGGCTACGGCGCAACGCCTGGCTACCCAAGGCGCAGAAGTCATCATTGCCGGCCGCGCTCAGGCCCGGCTGGATGCCGCGCTGAAACACATCAGCGGCAAGGCTGGCGCATACACGGTGGATTTCTCTGACGAGGCGTCGCTGGCGCAATTGTTTGCCACGCTGGGCCGGATTGATCACCTGGTGATCACCGCCTCCAGTAGCGCCGCCTGGGGTTCAATCCGCGACATCGACGGCGCAGCGCTAGCCAAAGCGTTTGAACAAAAGGCGCTGGGCTACTGGCGCTCCATCCGGGCGGCACTGCCGTACCTGCGCAAAGACGGCTCGATCACCCTGCTGTCGGGTGCCGCCTCTCGGGTTGCCATTGCCGGAACAGCCGGTCTGGCGGCGGTCAACGGGGCGATCACGCAGATGGGCCAGGCACTGGCCAAGGAGCTTGCCCCCATTCGTGTGAACGTGGTGTCACCGGGCCTGATTGACACGCCAGCCTACGACGACTTTGCGCCAGAGGCCAAGCAAGGCCTGTTCGACAGCATTGCCAAAGGCTTGCACGTGGGGCGTGTGGGAACCTCTGACGAAGTGGCACAAGCCATTGAATTTGTGGTCACCAACGGCTTCACCGCTGGTGCATTGATCGATATTGATGGCGGCGCTCGCTAGGTCAGCGCGCCAGACACCAAGGAGAACGACATGAAAATCCTGCTGGTTTATGCCCACCCCGAGGCCGACAGTTTTAACGGCGCACTGCGCGACATCACCGTACAAACACTGACCGAACTGGGGCATGAGGTTCAGGTCAGCGATCTTTACGCCATGCAGTTTGATCCGGTTTCCAGCCGCCGCAACTTCACAACGGTAAAGAACCCGGACTTTCTCAAGCTGCAATATGAAGAAATGCACGCCACCGAGCACGCTGGATTTGCGCCTGAGGTCGCGGCAGAAATTGCCAAACTGCAATGGGCCGACCTGATGATCTGGCAGTTCCCGCTGTGGTGGTTCAGCGTGCCGGCTATCCTCAAGGGCTGGGTGGACCGGGTGTTTGCCATGGGCAGCATCTACGGCTACGGCCACATGTACGAAGACGGCATGCTGCGCGGCAAAAGGGCATTGCTGTCAGTCACCACCGGCGCAGGAGAACAAGCCTATCTGCCGGAGGGCTCCAATGGCGACATCAACGCCGTACTGCGCCCGATCCAGCGCGGCATGCTGGAGTTCGTGGGCTTTGAGGTGCTGCGGCCACAGATTTATTACTCGGCGTCCAAAGTGGGTCAGGAGCAAAGACAGACATGGCTGCAAGCGTGGGCCACGCGTCTGGCCGGCATTGAACAGGAAACCCCGGTCGGTGCCGGGCGTTATTGAACGCCGCCCGGTCATCCTGCCGGGCGGCGGCGCATGACTTGGGTTTTGCGGAGACTTCGACAAAGATGGTTTTGTAACCACATCGAACCTGCGGCACAAATGCCGGTCGCAATGACACTGGCGTTGTGCCTGCCGCCCCGGGAGTTTCGTAATGCCTCACGACCTGCATCACACCCTCAAAACCCTGAAAACGGCCGATGGCCGCCCACTGCAGTATTACAGCCTGCCGGCACTGGAAAGCGCCGGGATCGGCAAGATCAGCCGTCTGCCAGTGTCCATCCGTATTGTGCTGGAAGCGGTCTTGCGCAATTGCGATGGACAGAAAGTCACCGAAGCGCATGTCAGGCAATTGGCGAACTGGGGCCCGACCGCCGCGCGCACGGAAGAAATCCCCTTCGTGGTGGCCCGCGTGGTACTGCAGGATTTTACCGGTGTACCGCTACTGGCAGACCTGGCCGCCATGCGCAATGTGGCCGACAAACTGGGCAAAGACCCCAAGGTGATCGAACCGCTGGTGCCGGTAGACCTGGTGGTGGATCACTCGGTCCAGGTGGATTACTACGGCACGCCCGATGCCTTGCGCTTGAATATGGAAATGGAATTCAAGCGCAATAGCGAACGCTACCAGTTCATGAAATGGGGCATGCAGGCGTTCGACACCTTCAAGGTGGTGCCGCCCGGCATAGGTATCGTGCATCAGGTGAACCTGGAATACCTGTTCCGCGGCGTACAAATCAAGGATGGCGTGGCATACCCGGATACGCTGGTCGGCACAGACAGCCATACCACCATGATCAACGGCGTGGGCGTGGTCGGCTGGGGCGTGGGGGGTATTGAGGCTGAAGCCGGCATGCTGGGGCAACCGGTGTATTTTCTGACCCCGGATGTGGTGGGGGTTGAGGTTTCGGGCAAATTGCATGAAGGCGTGACCGCAACCGACCTGGTGCTGACCGTGACCGAGTTGCTGCGTAAAGAGAAAGTAGTCGGCAAGTTTGTTGAATTCTTTGGCGAGGGGACGGCCAGCCTGTCGGTGGTCGATCGGGCCACTATCGGCAATATGGCGCCCGAGTATGGCGCGACCATGGGGTTTTTCCCGGTCGATGAAAAAACGCTGGCTTACCTGAAAGGCACGGGCCGCACCGAGCAGGAAATCGCCACCTTTGAAGCGTATTTCAAGGCGCAGGGCCTGTTTGGCGTACCCTCGCACGGCCAGATTGACTACACCCGCGTGGTCAAGCTCAACCTGAACGACATTGTGCCCAGCCTGGCCGGCCCCAAGCGCCCGCAAGACCGCATTGCCCTGCCGGACATGAAGAAGAAATTTGAGGCCCTGTTCGTGGCGCCCGTGTCTGAAAACGGCTTTGGCAAAAAAGCAGATGATCTGAAAAAACGCATTGGTCTGGGTTTTGTGCCCGCCAGCCCGGCCGCTGACAATCTGCTGGATGAAGCCGGCTCCGCCGCCAACAAGGCGGAAATGATTGGTAATCACCCCACCTCCAGCCGCGTGGTGCCGCCACATGCCCGCACCGATCTGGGCAACGGTGACGTATTGATTGCCGCCATTACCAGTTGCACCAACACGTCCAACCCTGGCGTCTTGCTGGCAGCGGGATTGTTGGCCAAAAAGGCCGTAGAAAAAGGGCTGGGCGTTGATCCGCACATCAAAACCAGCCTGGCACCCGGTTCCCGCGTGGTGACGGAGTACCTGACCCGCACCGGCCTGCTGGAACCGCTGGCCCAACTGGGTTTTGCACTGGCCGGCTACGGTTGCACCACCTGTATTGGTAACGCAGGTGATCTGGCGCCAGAATTTAATGACGCCATCACCAAAAACGATGTCGTGGCAGCGGCCGTGCTGTCGGGCAATCGTAATTTTGAGGCGCGTATTCACCCCAATATCCGCGCCAACTACCTGGCCAGCCCACCGCTGGTAGTGGCCTTTGCCATTGCCGGGCGCGTCAACATTGACCTCTCGCACGAGCCTTTGGGCAACGGCAAAGACGGCAATCCGGTTTATCTCAAGGACATCTGGCCGAGCAATGAAGAAGTGGCCGATTTGCTCAAGTACGCGCTGGACCCGGACGTCTTCCGCCGCCTTTACAGCGACTTCACCAAAGACCTTGATCTGTGGAATGCCATTCCCGCTCCCGTGGGGCAGGTTTATAACTGGCCGGACTCCACCTACATTGCCCGGCCCCCGTTTTTTGATGACTTTGCCATGCAACCGGGGTCGATCGGGGATATCAAAAACGCCAGGGCACTGCTGATTCTGGGCGATTCCGTCACCACGGATCACATCAGCCCGGCCGGTTCATTTGGCGAAAAAACACCAGCGGGTCAGTATCTGGTAGCCCACGGCGTCAATCGGCCGGACTTCAATAGCTACGGCTCACGGCGTGGCAACCATGACGTCATGATCCGCGGCACCTTTGCCAATGTGCGCGTAAAAAACCTGATGCTGCCAGCCAAAGAAGATGGCAGCCGGGTTGAGGGTGGCTTTACTTTGCTGGATGGCAAACAGACCACCGTGTACGAGGCCGCGCAACACTATCTGGCACAGCGTGTGCCAACGGCGGTGTTTGCTGGTGAGGAATACGGCACGGGCTCCAGCCGGGACTGGGCCGCCAAAGGCACGTTGCTGCTCGGGGTAAAGCTGGTGGTAGCCAGGAGCTTTGAGCGGATTCACCGCAGCAATCTGGTGGGCATGGGGGTGCTGCCCTTGCAGTTTAAAGGCCATGATTCGGCTGAAAGCCTCAAACTGAAGGGCGATGAAACGTTTAGTGTGCTGGGCGTGGATGAGCATCTAAAACCACAACAAGACCTGACCCTGGAAATCACCCGGGCGGATGGCAGCAAGGATAACGTGACCGTGCTGTGCCGCATCGATACCCCAATTGAAGTGGATTACTACAGGCACGGCGGGATTTTGCCGTTTGTACTACGGGGATTGCTGGGGTAATATTTGTGACATCTAACTTTAAAAAGTTAACCTATTGCCTTGATATTTAATGAATTTAATTTTATATCCGGTATTTTTGGGTCAAGTCACAAAAACAAACGTAACACGGGTGAGGCGTACCCCTTGGCGAGCGCCCCACAAAGTCACTGAAAGCAATAAAGGGCGGCTACAGAGGGTGCGGGAATCCGGGGGTTGCCATACGGGCAATGGCGCATCTGCGAGCATTGCCACCCGGATTCCCGGCCTGCGGCCTTCATCCGGGCTACGGGGTAGCGGTTTCTTTGACGCGCCAGCACCGTAGCCCGGATGAAGCGAAGCGAGAATCCGGGGCAACAATGCGGGCAAGAACACCCCCTTCACTTTCATCACTTGCTCACCATCAGTCCCTTCACCTGCTCGTCCAGCACTTCCAGAAACCGTGCCGCTGCGGGAGACAGTGACCGGTCGGGCCGCCGATAGACCGAAATTTCCCGCGACAATGCCGGGCCTTCCAGCGCAAGGCGTCGCAGATTGAACGCGCCCGCCAGTGGCGCAACATAATCCGGCGCAACCACCACGCCCAGCCCCGCACCAGCCAGCCCCAGGCCCGAGGTGACATACGCGACGGTATAGGCCGGAGTGAATTGCAGTTGCGCATCGGCGCTTTGCAGTTCTGGCAACAGGCGGGATGAGAAGTCGCTTTCCATAATGATCAGCGGCCACGCTTGCAGCGCTGCCCAGCTCAGGCGCGTCTCTTGGGCCAGAGGGTGATCCGCCCTGCACCACGCGGCAAACGGGCTCTGGAACAACGGGGTACGCACCAGATGGGCATCGTTTTTGCGGTCTGGGCCAATGGCAAAATCAGCCTCGCCAATGGCGACCGTTTCCAGCATATCTTCCAGCAAGGTATCGACCAGCTTGAGTTCCACCTTGGGATGCGCGGCCTTGTAGTGGGCAATGACCGGCGCCAGCAAGGTACAGGCCAGCACTTGGGGCGCACAGGCGCGCACCTGGCCTTTTTCCAGCGTGGCCAGGTCCGAGGCACTGCGCACGGCGCTCTGTAAATCGTCAAAAATCTGCCGCGCAGCAGGCAAAAACTCTGCACCGGGTTGCGAGAGCACCACCCGGCGCGTGGTGCGGTCAAACAGCTTGAAGCCGATTTCGGTCTCCAGATCTTTGACCAGCAGGCTGAGTGCGGATTGGGTCAGATTCAACTCGCGTGAGGCCTCGGTAAAGCCGCCGTGATTGGCTACCGCCAGGAAGGCCCGCAACTGCCGCAAAGTGATATTCATAAAATATTCTTGATAATGGATTGAAATTATTCGTTTGAATAATAGACTGCGCCGCGCTCAAATGAGAACCATCTGCGACCGGCACACCAACGGCCACAAGCCGTAGCCAGCCATGCCGGCACCCAAACCCTGGAGGCGAATGCAATGTGGGACAACCCGCTCAATACGGATGGCTTTGAGTTTGTCGAATACGCGTCGGACAAACCGGCCGAACTGGCCGCGCTGTTTGAAAAACTGGGTTTTACGGCCATTGCCCGCCACCGGCGCAAGAACGTCACCTTGTATCGTCAGGGTGATATCAACTTCATCCTGAATGCAGAACCCGCCAGCCAGGCCGCCCGCTTTACCGCCACACACGGACCCAGTGCCAATGCCTTTGCGCTGCGGGTAAAAGACGCCGCCTATGCCGTGGAAGAATTGCGCAAAAAAGGGGCAAAACTGGTTGAGTCTGGCGCCGGACCCATGGAATTGCAGATTCCGGCGATTGAGGGGATTGGCGGCGCACTGGTGTATCTGGTGGATCGCTACGGTCAGCAAACCATTTACGACGTGGATTTTCGCCCCATCGCCGGGGTGGATCAGCACCCGCCGGGCGCCGGACTCACCTGGATCGACCACCTGACCCACAATGTCGAACGCGGTCACATGGATTTGTGGGCCAGTTTCTATGCGGATTACTTCAATTTCCGCGAGATCAGATACTTTGACATCAAGGGCAAATCAACCGGCTTGCATTCGCGCGCCATGACCAGTCCCTGTGGGCGGATTCGCATCCCCATCAACGAATCTGCTGATGATAAAAGCCAGATTGCCGAATACCTGCGCCTGCACCATGGCGAGGGCATCCAGCACATTGCTCTGGCCACTGCCGATATTTACGCGGCTGTGGAACAACTGCGGCAAGACGGGATTCGATTTCTGAATACGCCGGACACGTATTACGAACAGTTGCCCAGCCGCCTGCCCGATCACCACCAAGACATGGACCGCCTGCGGCGCAACCGCATTCTGGTGGACGGCGAGCCCATGGATAAAACCGGCAAGGAAGACCTGCTATTGCAGATTTTTACCGATACGGTCATTGGTCCGCTATTTTTTGAAATCATCCAGCGCAAAGGCAATGAAGGCTTTGGCGAGGGTAATTTCAAGGCACTCTTTGATTCCATTGAAGAAGATCAGCGCCGCCGTGGCGTGATCTGACGGGTGCCAGAGATGACCCTGCACTACCAGGCCGGCTTTGGCAGCGAATTGCAGAGCGAGGCTTTGCCCGGCGCGCTGCCACCGCATAACTCGCCGCAACATGTGCCATACGGCCTGTACGCGGAGCAGATATCGGGCACCGCGTTTAGCGCACCACGCCACCAGAACCGGCGCAGCTGGCTGTACCGCATCCGCCCCGTCGCCGGACAGGTTTGCGACCAGCCTTATGAACAGCCACGGTTCGGGGCCGCGCTGGACATCGCGACGCCGCCGGTGCCGTTGCGCTGGTATCCGCCCGCCCTGCCCGCTACACCCACCGATTTTGTCGATGGCTTGTTCACCATTGCGGGCAATGGCAGCGCCGCGCTGCAACATGGCTTTGGCATTCATATGTACGCAGCCAGTCGCAGCATGCATGAACGCGTGTTCTGCAATGCCGATGCGGAGATGCTGATCGTGCCGCAGCAAGGCGCGCTGCGGGTTGCCACCGAACTGGGTTTGCTGGACGTTGAACCGCAAGAAATTGTGGTCATCCCGCGCGGCATCCGCTTTGCCATCGCGTTAACCGAAGGAACGGCACGCGGGTATGTCTGCGAGAACCTGGGTGCGCCCTTTCGCCTGCCAGACCTGGGGGTGATTGGCGCCAACGGCCTTGCTGCCGCGCGCGACTTTTACTATCCGCAGGCCTGGTTTGAAGATCGCGCTGTGCCCACGCAATTGATCACGCGTTATCTGGGGCGGTTGTGGCAAGGCACGCTCACGCATTCCCCGTTTGATGTGGTGGCCTGGCACGGCAATCACGCACCCTGCAAATATGATCTGCGCCGGTTCAACACCTTGGGTTCGGTCAGCTTTGATCATCCGGACCCTTCGATTTTTCTGGTCCTGCAATCCCCCTCCGAGGCACCAGGCGTCGATGACCTTGATTTTGTGGTGTTTCCACCGCGCGTACTGGTGGCGCAAGAGACGTTCCGCCCGCCGTGGTTTCATCGCAATATTGCCAGTGAATTCATGGGCTTGATCCACGGCGCTTATGACGCCAAGACCGCCGGTTTCGTCCCTGGAGGTGCCAGCCTGCACCCTTGCATGACCGGGCACGGGCCCGATGCGGCCACCGTGGCGCGCGCTTTGCAAGCCGATACGCACACGGCCGACTACCTCACCGACACCATGGCCTTCATGTTTGAAACGCGCCTGCCCATGCTGGTGAGTCACGACGCGCTAGCCAGCCCGCTGCGCCAGCAAGGTTATGCCGATTGCTGGCAAGGGCTGGAGAGCCGCTTTACCGGTCAGATCAGGGTGGACCCATGCTGAATGAAACCCACAACCCCTCGCTGCAAAGCTGGGTACCCTCCGCCAACCTGCCGGATGCCGATTTTCCGCTGCAGAACCTGCCGTTTGCCGTGTTCCGCCGCGCGGGCAGTGCTGAGGCCTGGCGCATCGGCATTGCCATTGGCGACCAGGTGCTCGATCTGACTCACGCCCTGTGCGTGGACGGTTTGCCGGGCATCAAAGACCCCGCCCTGCTGGATGCATGCCGGCAAAATGCACTCGATGATCTGATGGCATTGGGCAGCGCTGCGACCAGCGCGCTACGGCTGGCACTGTCGCGGGCGCTCCGCCAGGGATCGGCGGCACAGGCCGTGCTGGCCGATACGCTGATCGCGCAAGGGGCGGTGGAATACGCGTTGCCCGCGCGTATTGGTGACTACACGGACTTTTACACCTCCATCCACCACGCAACCCACGTTGGCGCGCTGTTTCGGCCAGATAACCCGCTGTTACCCAACTACAAATGGCTGCCGATTGGCTATCACGGGCGGGCGTCCTCCATCGGTGTATCGGGCCAGCGTTTTGCGCGGCCGTGCGGGCAAACCTTGCCCCCTGGTGCGACGCAGCCGGTATTTGGCCCGGCCAGGCGCATGGACTATGAGCTGGAACTGGGCATCTTGATCGGTGCCGGCAACACCGCCGGCGAGCGCATTGCACTGGATGCCGCAGACCAACATGTCTTTGGCCTGTGCCTCCTGAATGACTGGTCGGCACGCGATCTCCAGGCGTGGGAATATCAACCACTGGGTCCATTCCTGGCTAAAAATTTCGCCACAACCATTTCGCCCTGGGTGGTGACGCTGGAAGCGCTTGCCCCCTTCCGGCAGCCGTGGACACGACCGGCGGGTGATCCGCAGCCACTGGCCTATCTGGACACGCCGGCGCATCGGCAATCTGGCGCGCTGGACATTGAACTGGAAGTCGCCATCCGTACCGCCGCCATGCATGAAGCCGGCTTGCCGCCACAACGGCTGGGGCAATCCAGCTTTGCGCAGGCCTACTGGAGCATGGCGCAAATGGTGGCGCACCACACCGTCAACGGCTGCAATCTGCAACCGGGTGACTTGCTGGGAAGCGGCACGCAATCGGGCGCGTTAGCGCATGAGGCAGGCTCCTTGCTGGAACTCACCCACGGCGGCAAACAGCCGGTCACGCTGGCCAATGGCGAACAGCGCACCTTTCTGGAAGATGGGGACGAGGTCATTCTGCGTGGACGTTGCCATGCGCCGGGCGCGGTGAGCATCGGCTTTGGCGCGTGCTGCGGCACAGTCTTGCCGGCACTGGGGTAAGGATCATGGCGGCCGGGTTGACGTTGTATTCATACTTTCGCAGCTCAGCGACCTGGCGCGTGCGCATTGCGCTCCATCTGAAAGGCTTGCCATACCGCACCGTGCCGATACACCTGCTGCGTGATGGCGGCGAGCAGCATGCCACGGCATACCAGAGTCTCAACCCAGAGGGTCTGGTGCCCATATTGCAACATGGCGATGTCACCCTGACGCAGTCCCTGGCCATCATGGAGTATCTGGAAGAAGTCGCCCCGACGCCACCCTTGCTACCCACGGCGGCGGCAGACCGGGCGCGGGTGCGGGCTCTGGCGCTGTTGGTCGCCTGTGACATTCACCCTGTCAACAATCTGCGGGTACTGCAATACCTGCAAGCCGGGCTGGGCGTGGCTGATGCCGCCAAACAGGCGTGGTATCAGCATTGGGTGCATACCGGGCTCACCGCCCTGGAAGCACAACTGAGCCGCTGGCCTGTTGGCGACTTCTGCTTTGGCAATGCGCCAACGCTGGCCGACTGCTGCCTGATTCCGCAGGTCTACAACGCCCGCCGCTTTGGCTGTGACCTTGCCGCCTACCCACGGATCAATGCCATCGATGCCCATTGCCAGACCCTGCCCGCCTTTATTGCTGCCGCGCCTGACCAGCAGCCAGACGCGGCCTGAGGTTACGCGGCGACGGTTTCTTCTGGCTGCAACACCAGCAGATTCTGCCCCGCCGCCACCGCCGTGCCGGACTGGCACAATACTTTGAGCACCCTGCCCGCTGCCGGTGCCGTGATGTTGATCTCCATTTTCATCGATTCAACAATCATGATGACATCGCCCGCCGCCACCAGATCACCCTCCTTGATCGGCACTTGCCAGACGTTGCCAGCTACCTGGCTGGGTACGCCACGCGCGCCTTCGGGCAAGTCGGTGTCTTCTGCCGCGTCTGCGCCAGTAACTTGATCAAGGCTGTAATTATTGGCGCCAGTGGCCTCCCAATGGGCACGCTCGGCGTCAAACGCAGCTTGCTGGGTGGCCTTGAACGCGGCGATGCTGTCGGCGTTGTGCGCCAGAAAGCGGTTGTAATCGCCAAGGCGAAACTCGGTGTGTTCAACCTTGAGTTCAAAACGCCCTTGCAGAAAATCCTCACGCAATTGCAGTAGTTCCTCGGCACTGACCGGGTAAAAGCGGATCTGGTCAAAAAACTGCAGCAACCAAGGTTTGCCGGGGACAAAATCCCGCGTGGTCTTGTGGCGGTTCCACATCTGGATGGTGCGCCCGACAAACTGGTAGCCACCAGGCCCTTCCATGCCGTAAACGCACATATAGGCCCCGCCAATGCCGACCGCATTTTCTGGTGTCCAGGTGCGCGCCGGATTGTATTTGGTGGTCACCAGCCGGTGCCGCGGGTCCAGCGGCGTGGCGACGGGCGCGCCCAGGTACACATCGCCCAGCCCCATCACCAGGTAGCTGGCCTCAAACACAATGCGCTTGACGGCCTCAATGTCCGCCAGACCATTGATGCGACGGATAAATTCGATATTGCTGGGGCACCACGGCGCATCCGGGCGAACCGATTGCATGTATTTTTCGATGGCGAGCCGCGTAGCCGGATCATCCCAACTCAGCGGCAGATGCACGATACGGGATGGCACGGTCATTTCGTCAATCGCCGGCAGTGCCGCCTCTGCCGTTTTGACCTGCAGCAGCAATTGGTCCAGCGGCAAGGCGCGGCTGTCGTAATGAATCTGCAACGAGCGGATGCCCGGCGTCAGATCAATCACGCCCTTGAGTTGCGCCGCTTCAAACCAGTTGTACAGTGCCTGCACCCGGAATCGCAGATTCAGATCCAGCATCAGCGGGCCGTATTCCAGCAACAGGTATTTGTCGCCGGCCTGGCGGCAGACCAGCGCGGGCCGATCTGCCTCGGCCGGCAGGCTCAGTACGACCGGGCTTTCTTCTGCACCGATATCAGTGACATTGGCCGGTGCAGCCAGTTGGTCGATTGCGGCTTCTTGCGCGGCTTCCAGTGCCGCAGCCGTTGCCCGGCTCACCCGCTTGAAGCGCACGGTATTGCCGGGCCGCAACTGCCCCATCTTCCAGAGTTCTGCTTGCACAATCACGGCAGGACAGACAAAGCCGCCCAGGCTGGGGCCGTCCGGACCAAGAATTACCGGCATGTCGCCCGTAAAGTCGATGGCACCAATGGCATAGGCATTGTCATGAATATTGGACGGATGCAGCCCGGCCTCCCCGCCATCCGCGCGGGCCCATTGCGGTTTGGGGCCGACCAGGCGCACGCCGGTGCGGCTGGAGTTGTAGTGGACCTCCCAATCCGTGCCGAAAAACATCTCCACGTCTGCATCGGTAAAGAAGTCCGGCGCGCCGTGCGGGCCGTAGAGGACGGCGATATCCCAGTGGGTTGGATAATGCGGAATGGCCTGTGCGGGCAGTGCGGCGGGCTGGCCTTGGGTGTCGCCCAGATGCAAAACGTCACCCGCACGCAATGTGCGCCCGCCATGACCACCAAACTGGCCCAGGGTAAAGGTGGATTTACTCCCCAGATAGTCCGGCACATCAAAACCCCCCGCGATCGCCAGATAACTGCGGCAACCGCCCCCCTCAATGGCGCCGATCAGCACTTGATCGCCGGCCTTGACCGGGATGGCCTGCCACAGCGGCAGCGTCTGACCGTTAAGCGTGGCGCGCATGGCTGCACCGGTCAGCGCAATGGTGGTGGCACAGTTAAAGCGCAGGGTCGGGCCGGTCACGGTCAGCTCCAGTGCGGCGGCGTGAGCCGCATTGCCGACCAGCTTGTTGGCAAGGCGCATGGCATGGCTATCCATGGGGCCGGACGGCGGCACACCAATGTGCCAATAGCCGGTACGGCCGGGATAATCCTGAATGCTGCTTTGCACCCCGGCCTCAACCACATCAATGGTGCGTGGCGCATAGGCGAACGTGGCAAGAGAACGCGTGATTTGCCGGCCTTCGACAAAGGTGGCACTGGCCAGAATCTGCCGCAGGTAGTCCAGATTGGTTTCAATGCCATCAAGCCGGGTTTGTGCCAGCGCGACTTGCATGCGGGCGAGCGCCCCGGCACGGTCCGTGTCATGGGCAAGCACTTTGGCAAGGAGTGGGTCGTAAAACGCCGGCACTTCCGTACCCTGTTCCACCCAGCTATCCACGCGGGCGTCGGCAGAAAAACACACCTGCGTGAGCAAGCCGGCAGAAGGTTGAAATTGTTTGTTGGCGTCTTCCGCGTACACGCGCACCTGCATGGCCGCGCCGCGCGGCTGATGCACGTAGTCGGCAAAATCCGGGCCTTCGCCGGCAGCGGCTTGCAGCATCCAGGCCACCAGATCAACGCCGGTGACCAGTTCGGTCACGCCGTGTTCTACCTGCAGACGGGTGTTGACCTCCAGGAAATAGAATTCGCCGGTTTGGGTGTCGAACACAAATTCGACCGTGCCGGCCGATTGATAACCCACCGAGGCCACCAGTTGCACGGCGGTGTTGCACAGTCGTGTGCGCTGCGCCTCGCTCAGGTGTGGCGCCGGGGTTTCTTCAATCACCTTCTGGTTGCGGCGCTGGGTAGAGCAATCCCGTTCACCCAGGTGGATCACCTTGCCATCGCTATTGCCGAAGATTTGCACTTCGATATGGCGGGCGTGCTCGACGAATTTCTCCAGGTAAATGCCACCATCTTTGAAGTTGTTCTTTGACAGGCGCTCCACCGTTTGCCAGGCGTCAGCCAGCTGGGCGGCATCCCGGCACAACTGCATGCCGATCCCGCCACCGCCCGCCGTGCTTTTCAGCATGACCGGGTAGCCAATCTGTGTGGCGGCCATCTGGGCGGCGCTGGCGTCGGCCAGCAAGCCCGTACCAGGCAGCAGCGGCACGCCATTTTGCTGAGCCAGTTCCCGCGCGGTGTGCTTGAGACCGAACGCGCGCATATGGTCTGGTTTGGGGCCAATGAAAACAAGGCCGTTGGCCGCGCAGGCCTCGGCAAATGCCGCGTTTTCAGACAAAAAACCATAGCCGGGGTGGATGGCCTGGGCGCCGGTGGTCCTGGCTGCGGCCAGAATGGCGTGGCTCAGCAGGTAGCTTTGAGCGGCGGGAGCCGGGCCGACGCAAACGGCTTCATCCGCCAGCAGCACGTGTTGTGCGTGGCGATCTGCTTCCGAATAGACCGCCACGGAGGCGATACCCAGTTTTTTGAGTGTGCGAATGATGCGGCAGGCAATTTCGCCGCGATTGGCAATCAGGACTTTGGTGAACATGGTGGCGGCCTTGACGGCGTGCGGGTCGTCCCGCGTCTTCCGGGCAGCGCCGGGTCGTCCCGGTGTGCAAAGGGCGTGGCGTGTGTACTGGCGGATCAATCCCAGATCAGCAGGCGGATCGGTGTGGGGTTCCACGCATTGCAGGGATTGTTCAGTTGCGGGCAGTTGGAAATCAGCACCCAGACATCCATCTCGGCGCGCAATTCCACGTATTTACCGGGGGCCGATACGCCATCGTCAAACTTCAGCCCGCCTTCTTCGGTCACCGGCACATTCATGAAGAAATTGATATTGGGCACCAGGTCGCGCTTGGTCAGGCCAATGTCTGCGTGCTGGATGGCCAGCAGGTAGTTATCCCGGCAAGAGTGCATGTATTTCTTTTGCAGCGCGTACCGCACCGTGTTGCTTTCTGCGGCGCAGGCCCCGCCCAGGGTGTCGTGGCGACCGCAGGTATCGGCCACCAGCGTGAGCATGCCGTTGCCATCACTGGAATACAGTGTCGTGCCAGTGGTCAGGTAGATGCCGCCCTGTCGCAGCATGGTTTCCGTGGCGCTGTAGTGTTCGGCCAGATCGTGCTGGTTATAGAACAGCACGTCTGCGGCCTGATTGCCTTCCAGATCCACAATGCGCAGGGTCTGGCCCTGCTTGAGCAAATGCAGCCATGGCGCACCGGCGGGCTGACAGTGATCCAGCGTGGCCTGGGCGGGGTCTAGTGCGCTGTCCTTGAGGCGAATGGCCGCTGCGGTGGCGGTGACTTTGTGATCGATCACGGTCATGACGACTCCTTGGTCTCAAACCAGATATTGCATATCAGCGTTATGCAGAGCGCGGGCATTTTCCGGGCGGAACTGGCGGCAATAGTCATCCGGCTTTGCCGTGCCCGAACGCCAGGCCACCAAACCCGTTTTGGCCGGCGCGTAATGCGGGCGCGGGTCTAGCGGGTGTGGCGCGCTGGAGTACGCAATCAGCGTATCCATATCGAAGCGCAACTCGACGTAATCGCCCGCTTTGCTGTGATGCGGCACAAACACAAAGCGCCCTTGCGGATCAACGACCACTTTGCTGAACAAATTGACCGGGGCAATCAGGTCGCGGCGGCTCAGGCCGTATTTGCCGATTTCAATCAGTAAACCGTCCTTGCCATTGCGGTACATGGCGTTGCGCGCGGCTTCAAAATTGCGTTCGCCATACTTGCGCTGGCAGTTGTCGCTATCTAGCAGCGCGCCCAGCGGATCGTGCCAGCCCAGGGTGTCGGCGGTGATGGAGGCCAGTGAGCGTCCCATGTCGCTCATCAAGACATGGCCGCGCGTGTAGTGTGCGGTGTGCTGGGCCTTGAGCGAATCCGGCATGCTGTAGCGTTCAAGTTTTTCCCGGGCGCTGTACAGCACCAGCGAGAGATTGGCCTCGGCTTCCAGCGCCACAAACCGCAGCGTACTACCGCGCGGCATCACGCCAGACCAATGGGCGCCACCGGGCATGATGTCGGACCACAGCACCGTGTCTGTCGGTAAATCGGCGGCAAAATTGCGCCAGAAGGCCGGGGTATCCACCGGGGTGGACGCGGGTGGGTTGGCGGGAATGAGCGAAAAATCGTTCATGTTCTCTCCTTGTCTCAAGCGCTGATGCCTGAGAGTTTCTGCAATTGTTCCAGATCGGTTTTGACGCCTGCGGTGTCGCGGATACGATCCAGAATCTGCCGTTTGAGGCGGACAAATTCCGGCGCCAGCTTCATGTCCTGGTTGCGTGCAAACGGCAATGGCACGTGATACAGCGTGTCAATGCGACCCGGACGCGGTGCCATCAGCACCACGCGGTCCCCCAGGTAAATGGCCTCTTCCACGTCGTGCGTCACAAAGACGATGGTCACTTTTTCCAGCCGGCGCACGTGGCAAATCAGGTCGTGCATCACTTCGCGGGTTTGCGCATCCAGCGCGCCAAAGGGTTCATCCATCAGCAAGATGCGCGGCTTGCTCATCAGCGCCCGCGCAATGGCGACGCGTTGCTGCATGCCGCCGGAGAGCTGGGCCGGATATTTGCGGGCGGCCGCAGTCAGGCCCATCAGGCTCAGTAATGCATCGGCGCGACCACTGGCGTGTTCGACATCCGCACTGCTGCGGTTTTGCTGGTTCACGGCAAGGCGCCGGCTGAACTTGATGTTGTCCATCACATTGAGCCAGGGATACAGGCTGTAATGCTGGAAGACCATGGCCCGGTCTGCACCGGGTCCATCCACCGGGCGGCCGTTGACCACAATTTGCCCGCTGGTGGGTGTTTCCAGCCCGCCAATCATGCGCAAAAGCGTGGATTTACCGCAGCCGGAGGCCCCCACAAAGGTAATGAATTCGTTGTCGCCAATATTGAGATTGGCGTCTTGCAAGGCCTGGACGGCGTGCGCGCCACGTCCGAACACTTTGTTGACGCTGCGGATTTCAATTTTTTCGGTCATATGCGCTTAGCTCCTGGACAGCCACGGAAACGCCAGTTTGTGCACCAGGCGGAAAATCTGGTCGATAACCAGCCCCATGGCGCCAATCAGCAAAATGCCGCCAAAAATCTTGTCGGTTTGCAAAAAGCGCTGCGCCTTGAGAATGGCAAAGCCGACGCCGGAATTGGCTGCCACCAGTTCTGCCACCACCAGATACGTCCAGGCCCAACCCATGGTGATGCGCAAGGTGTCCAGCAGCGCCGGCTTGGCCGACGGAATAATGACCAGGCGAATGATCTCGCCACGCGTGGCGCCCATGGTCTGGGCGGCTTCGATCTGTGTATCCGGCACGCGACGGACGTCTTCGGCCACCATCAGCACCATCTGGAAAAACGTGCCGATGAAGATCACCGCCACCTTGGCGCCCTCATCGATCCCCACCCACAGCATCACCAGTGGCACAAACGCCACCGCCGGCATGTAGCGGATAAAGTCGGTCAGCGGCTCAAGCAAAGCCTGCACCGGGCGAAACGTGCCTATCAACAACCCCAGCGGCAACGCAACCACCAGAGACAAGGCCCAGCCGGCGCAAACCCGCCATGCGCTGATTGCCATATCGGCGGCCAGATTGTCTTCTGCCCACCATTGACCCAGGCGGACGGCGACTTGTGCCGGGCCTGGCAGAAATACCGGCGAGACCCATTGTGTGGCCGCCAGCGCCCACCAGATCAGCAGTGGCAAAGCCAGTCCGGACAGCGCAATCAATGCGTACTGATGGCGCTCCAGATGGCCGCGGATTGCCCAGAAAGTGCTGCGGGGCCGCCGGTGAGGCGGGCTGGCGACGCCAGTGGGAATACTCTCAGGGGCGGACATGGGCGTTTCCTTTTTGCTTGTCAAACCGGGCGGGCGCGGCTGCGCCCGCCCCGCGCATTACTTCGCAGCTTCCTTGATCAAAGAGCCATCCAGACCTTTGGCAAAGTCCGGCTTGCCATCGACCAGCTTGTTCTCCAGCAAGAATTTATTGATGGTGGGGGCCACGGCGGCCAGCGAGGTCGGACTGGCCGGATTGAACGCGTCCGCATTGTCTTTGGCGGTAAAGAAGCGCGTACCCGGCAAGAACGCCTTGTATTCATCCGGCTTCATGCTGACGACTTTGGCCATGATTTTTGAAGCGTCATCCGGGTGGGCGGCAATCCAGGACTGTGCCTCGTACCACGCCTTGATCATGCCAACGAGGTCTTTGCGCTTGGTCTGGATCGCCTTGTCTTGCGCCACCAACAGGTCGGGAATCAACCCCGGCATGTCTTTGGAGGTAAACAGCGCATGCCCCTTGCCCGAGGTCTGGATGGTGTTCACCCAGGGGTTCCACACCACGGCGGCATCGACGCGCCCCGCCATGAATGCAGCGGCAGCGTCGCCAGCCGCCAGGTTGGTCAGCTTGACGTCCTTGAGCGACATGCCGTGTTTTTCCAGCGCAGTCACCAGCACAAAGTGCGAAATGCTGTACTGCTCCAGCGCGATGGTCTTGCCCTTCAGATCGGCAAAGGTCTTGATCTTGGGGCCGACCATCAAGGCATCGTTACCAAACGAGTTGTCATTGACCAGCACGGCCTTGACCGGCACGCCCTTGGCGAGCGGCGCCATGGTGTCGGACCAGGTTTGCGAGTTGGCATCCAGTTGGCCACTGGATAGTGCGGAGATGGAATCGGTGTAGTTGGCAAACCAGACGAGCTTGACGTCGGCACCATACTTCTTGAAATAGCCGTTTTGTTCAGCGACATACCAGGCAACCCAGCCTGGCCAGTCAGATACACCGACTTTGACCTCGGCACGGGCCAGCGGTGACCAGGCGGACAGCATGACAAAAGAGATGGCGGCAATACGACAGAGGGTACGGCGGACAGCTTGGCGGGCAAACATGGCAAGGCTCCTCTTGGACAATTCGGGCACGAGAGGCGGGCAGACAACGTGTACAAACAACCGTATCTGTCGCGACCTCCCGGGCTTTTGTCCCGCCGTGGAGCCCATGGCCGTCCAGTTTGCCCATGTGTTACATCGGGTTGGCTGATCAGCATTCACCCTGGGGTGAAAGGCCGGAATGCTCTCGGACCAGTAATCATCCCCGTGGGGACCGGAACCCTAGCTTTCCTGAAAGACGATGCGAACACGTCGCACCCCTCGTTGCCCAACTCCTATGCAAAGGGCGTGCCCGGTGGGACCAGATGGCGGATTGCCCGAGAGTATTTGTTTGTATCAATTTGATTTTTATAAATATTTTTATTTCCACCGTTAGATGTCCACAGAAAATCCGCACGGCCCGGGCTGGTGTCAGCTAGCCTGATTTTGGTGCAAACCCTAAAAGGCCGGATGCGTTCTGGTGCAGATGGCCCGGTTCTTTTTCTCTTTCTGGAGTTCAAGCATGAGCACAGTCAAACCCGTTCCGGATGGCATGCAAGCCATTACCCCCTACCTCATCAGCCATAACGCGGCCAACGCAATCGACTTCTACCAACAGGCGTTTGGTGCCACCGAACGCACCCGCATGGCCGACGACAGCGGCAAAATCCGGCACGCGGAACTGGTTATCAATGGCGCCATCATCATGCTGGCGGATGAAAACCCGGACATGGGCGCGCGCAGCCCGGCCAGCGTGGGCGGCTGCCCGATCAGCATCGTGTTGTATGTGCCTGATGTGGATGCCACCGTGGCGCAGGCAGTAGCGCTGGGCGCCCGGATAACGCGAGCCGTGCAAACCCAGTTCTATGGTGACCGATCCGGCTCGGTGGTTGATCCGGATGGCTATGACTGGCACATCTCCACGCACGTAGAAGACGTTTCGGATGAAGAAATACAGCGGCGTATGGCCGCCTTATGAACGGATGACCAACCGGACAAAAAACCTGAATACCCTCAGGCATTTACCCTCTGATCTTCAATATTTACGTTTGATTAGCCGCAACATTTCACAGCGCCTCAGGAGTGCAATCCGGATGATGGAGGCACACCAACAGGAGTGCTTCCATGACGACAGAACTACGTGGCAGCGGTCCCGTGGCAAGGCTCATGGGAATTGCTGTGGTTCGTGCCAAAGGTAATACACCACAATCGCGTTTCAATCTGGCTGCACGCGGGCATACACCCAGCCGGCCAGAGGCGGACGACGCCGAAGAAATGGCACCCACCGCGACGCCAGCGGCCCCTGTGGTCGCCACCCTGCCTGCGGTGGCCGAGGTCTCCACCGCGGCATGGCTACGCCGCCTGAGCATCGAAAAACGCATTGCCCCAGCCGATGCCGAGGCCGACCCCGGCGTGGTTGCGGCAACGCCGGCCAGTGTTTATGGTGCGGCAGCACCCTCGCCCAGCGTCAGCAGCTTTTCGGCCAAAGGCTAGCCGGGGTGGCGATCGCCAATCTCTGCCGTGGCGTACCAGGCGATCAATTCAGCGACGCCTGGCGTGCCTTCTGCCGGCGACCAGGTGGTGTAGTCATCTGCCGCTATCGGCATGTATGGACCGTGCTTCACCTCAAAAATCACCCCACCCTCATCCAGCGACAAGACCGCGTGCCAGGTGCCCGCCGGTGTTTCCAGAATGGCAGTGTCTTCGCCCAGAATGGCGCGATCCACCACAACGCCAGCCTCATCAAAATGCAGCACCAGAAAACGCCCTTGCAGCGGAAACAATAACTCCCAGGTGTGCGGGTGGCGGTGCGGGCGCACGTAAGTGCCCGGCTCCATGGCAATGGCAAGGCGCTGGATCGGGTCGGCCAGTTCCGGGTGCATATTGTGATTGGCGCGCAGGCGTGGCGATGCGGCGGCGCTGGCAGCCAGCAGTGCAAGCTGGTCTCGATCGATTTGCTTCATGGTCTCTCTTGTCCTTTTGGCGGGTCTGCAACATCAAACGGGCCCGCAGGCCCGTTTGATGTTGGCTTATTCCTGATTCTTTTTGTGTCCGCCGCCTTCATGGGCGCGGCGCGGGTATTGTCGAACGGGTGGCAGCGGTTTGCCGGGCTGCCATTTATTGTATTGCGGATGCGTATGCATGGCAGCTTCCGGTGCGCCCTGCTTGCCCTGCGCCTCATGCATGACCCGGCGCGCGGTTTCTTCCGGATGTTGATCCAGGTAGCGTTCCACCTGTTCACGGCCCCGACCCAGCGACTTGGTATTGAGCGTGTAGCCGCCGCGCACCCGTTTGTGGATGCTGTCGAGGACGCCGTTGATCTTTTCCTTGAAATCAAAATTGGCAATGCTGGCCCAGACGCTGTCCTGTTTGGCTTTCATGCGGCGGGGACGCGGTGCGCTGTCGCCGGTAAACATGTCCTGTTTGGGTGAAACATTCACCGCGTTGCCATCCTTGCCGCGAAACGTAGTGCCACCTGTGTGAACCGTGTGGTAGGTACCTGGCGTCAGCCCATCGGCATTGTCGGCCGGCACCACATCCACGTCATAGTCTGTACCACGGATGCCGATGGTGGCCGTGGGTGTGGTGAGCTGGTAGCTATCGTGATTGAGTTTGCCAATGGCACCCGTTACCGAACGCAAGGCGCCTTGCAGCAAAGAGAGCCAGCTGCGGCCGTTTTGCGGGTTATCCGGGTCATACACGTAATCGATGATACGCAGTTTGGCCTTGGGTCGCAGCGTCAGGCTGGCGCCGTCTTCCATTTTCAGGACCACCCAGCTATTGGCGTCCGTCGCAATGACATCGCCTTTGTTGACGTCATCGCCCTTGTGGAGTGCGTCAATCTTGCCGTCGGAATGCGTGGCGGTGACAAGGCCGCCCATGGCTGCAACCTGACCGGATGCGGCCATGGCACTCAATGGCAAGCATGTCAGCAGCGCGGTCAAGAGCCAGCGCAGCAGGCAGGAATTCATGATGGGGCCTCCTCCGGTGATGTCCGGATTTTTGGTTCTGTAAACAGTCTGGCAGAGGTTCTGCCGGCGGTTTGTAACAAGCGGATGCAGCAGATGCCGGACTGTACATGCCGGGCAACTACGGCCTGAGATGCATTCGGGTGGGTACTCAATGAACGCTGGAATGGGAGAACACGTTGATCACAACGACACCAGCCACAATCAGGCCCAGCCCGATTATTGCAGGCATATCCAGTTGTTGCCGATACACGAAATACCCAACCAGTGAGATCAGCACAATGCCAATGCCGGACCAGATGGCGTAAACGATGCCGACGGGAATGCTGCGCAAAGTCAGTGCCAGGCAGTAAAACGCAATGCCGTAGCCCAATACGACAATGATGGATGGCGTCAGTTTTGAAAATCCGTCAGCGGCTTTGAGTGCGGAGGTGGCAATCACTTCGGCGACAATGGCAATAGCCAGCCAGACCCAGTTCATGTACTGCTCCTCTGCGCTGCAAAACCCGGATTGCATCAATTTGGTCTGATATTCGTCAAGCCGCAAGTCTGGCAGCATTTGGCTTGACCATTGCCGCCGGTATGGACTTATGGTTGCAAACGCCCCGGCGCGCCAAGGCGCCCTGCTACAATCCTTCTGTTGCCCCTATCTGCCCACCCATGATCAAAGACCTGCTCTCTACCATTACGGATGTCGCCTTCCTGCGGGATTTGTTTATCTCGCTCGGCCTGATTGTCATCTTGCTGTTTGGGCACGCCATGGTGCGACGCGCCATTTTGAGTCGCTCCAAGTTGCAGCCCGAGGACAAGCGCCGGTTGATGGTGTACTCACGCAATGTGTCGCTGATCCTGTTTGTACTGGGCGCGGTTGTGATCTGGGGGCATGAGATCGAGGCGTTTGCCGTTTCGCTGGTGGCCATCGCAGCGGCGATTGTGATTGGCACCAAAGAAATCATCATGTGCGTGCTCGGCTCCATTTACCGGACAACCAGCCGCGCGTTCGAGGTGGGCGACCGGATTGAAGTCGGGCATATTCGCGGCCGGGTCATTGACATGAACCTCCTGAACACCACGCTGGTCGAGTCTTCTGCCGCGCTCCCCAACAAAGGTACCGTCGGGCGCGGGGTGGTGATTCCCAACTCCATGTTCCTCTCCACGCCGGTCTACAACGAGACCATGCTGGGTGCCTATGTACTGCAAACCATTCATATTGCGCTGAATCGGGGCGAGGACTGGCAAACGGCGGAATCTGCCTTGCTGGAGGCTGGTGCTGCGGTCATTGCGGAATACATGGATGATCTACTCATGCATGTTCGCGAACTGGAACGCAATTACGCGGTCGATACACCGCCAACCGAGCCGCGCGTGCGGATTTCGCTGGATGATCGGGAAGCGTTCAATCTGCACCTGCAATTGCCGGTGCCACTGGGTCAGCGGGCACGTATTGAACAGCGAGTGCTGCGCGAATATCTGCTGGCACTGCCGGCCGTTGCGGCAGGTGTCGCGCCGGGCGCCAGGGATGAATTGCCGTCTGGCATCAAGCCCAGGGTGACACCGCGTTGATACCTGGCGGCCCTTTGCGGGCGATACACGTGCAAAAATGTAGTTTTGTTACCGACAAAATAAGAAAATCCTGTATATTTTGTTGCAGGAACTGAAAAACCCCTATATAGTTTCGCCCTTCGCCTCGGGACTACGTAGTCCCGCTAGAAATTTTCATCGCCCCCTGACCTGTTGCCGCCCTGCGTTCGATTTTTGATTGCGGTTGTCTTTTTGGTTAGGTCGATGCTCGCCGGCCCTTTTGCAGCCGGCCAACCGTAACCAGGAAACAATCATGTCGCACGTAGCCCATGATCCGGCTCAGGATCAGGACACCTCTTTCTCGTCGCTCGGCCTCGCTATTGAAATTGTGCAGGAATTGACTGCACAAGGTCTGCACAGCCCGACTCCCGTTCAAGCCGCCGCCATTCCCGTTTTGCTGGAAGGTCACGATCTGATGGCCTCCGCCCAGACCGGCACCGGCAAGACCGCCGCTTTCTTGTTGCCTGCACTCAACCGTCTGGCCCGTCCGCCCAAGCATCACGGCAAGGGCCCGCGTGTTCTGGTATTGACCCCGACACGTGAACTGGCCGAACAGGTTTCCAAAGTGGCAATGAATTTCAGCCGTCGTATCCCGCGCTGCAAGGTCGTCAGCCTTGTCGGTGGTGTGCCTTACCCGGTACAACACAAGCAACTGGCCCAGCCCGTTGAAATCGTCGTGGCTACCCCAGGTCGCCTGATGGACCTGATGCGCAGTGGTCGTATCGACTTCCGTCGCCTGGAACTGCTGGTGCTGGACGAAGCCGACCGCATGCTGGACATGGGCTTCATTGAAGACATCGAGGCCATCGTGGCCGAACTGCCGGAAGAACGTCAGACCGCCCTGTTCTCTGCCACGCTGTCTGAAACCGTGCAGGAATTTGCCCGCCCGATGCTGCGCGATCCGCGCAAGGTGGAACTGGCACCGCAAGGTCTGCCTACCGCCAACGTCGAGCAATCCGTACACTACGCCGACGGCTACGAGCACAAGCTCAAGCTGACCGCTGCACTGGCTGAAGCCGCTGCCGGCACCCAGTCGATCATCTTTACTGCCACCAAGGCAGATGCTGATGGCATCGCTGACTGGCTGCGTGTCGCCGGCCTGAAGGCGGACGCCATGCACGGTGACTTGCCGCAACGCAGCCGCCGCAAGGTGCTGGACAAACTGCGCCGTGGTGAAATCGATATGCTGGTTGCCACCGACGTGGCTGCCCGTGGTATCGACGTGGCCGGTATTGGCCAGGTGATCAACTTTGATCTGCCGCGCTTCTCTGAAGATTATATCCACCGCATTGGCCGTACCGGCCGTGCTGGCCGCTCCGGCCGGGCTGTTTCGCTGGTGACCCGTAACGATTTCGTGCTGCTGACCCGCATCAAGAAGCGTTATCAAGTCAACTTTGAAACCATGACCCTGGAAGGGCTGGAAGCACGCTTCCAGCCGGGCGCCCGCCGCACTGATGATCGTCGTCCGAATGGTGGCGGTGGCCGCTCTTTTGGTGATCGTCCGCGTCAAGGTGGTGATCGTCAGGGTTACGGCAACCGCGACAGCGCACCGCGCTTCAACAATGAAAATCGCGAACACGCACCGCGTGACAACAGCTACTTCAACGATCGCCGTAACGGCAATCTGGGTGGCAACGGTCAGGAACGCAGCTTTGAAAATCGCCCGCGTCCGGAAGGCGGCTATCGCAACAACCGCGACAGCCAGCCGCGTGAAGGCGGTTTCAATCGTGATGGCGCTCCGCGCGAAAATCGCTTTAACCGCGATGGTGCTCCGCGTGAATTTGCCAACCGCGAAACCGGCAACCGTGAATACGGTCAGCGCGAAGGTGGCTTTAACCGTGATGGCGGCGCCCCGCGTGAAAACCGTGGCGGTTATGCCGGCAAGCGTGAAGGCGGCTTTGGCGAAAAGCGTGAGTTTGGCGGCAATGGTGGTGGCGCCCGTCGTGAAGGTGGCTTTAATCAGCCGCGTCGCGATGATCGCTTCGGTGGCGAAGCCCGCCGCCCGCGTGGTGATGCACCCCGTCGTACCGATCGCTCTGGCGAATAAGCTGGTCTGACATAAAAAACGCCTCCTGCGGGAGGCGTTTTTTATGGGCTGCCGCTAGAAGTCGAGTGGCGGCAAACCATGACGCGCCCGCGCCCGATTGCAGCCGTCACTGAACTGACCCACCTCAGCCAGCGGCGCAAACTCCCGGCATGGATTGGGGCGCTCTCGATACAAACCACAATGCACCGCTTTGCCGATCTCGCCAACAAGCGCAACGCAGCGTGGCCTGGTGTAGTCCGTGCCACGCATGCGGTAAAGCGTACTGGTTTCGCGATCGGCTACGCCGTCAGGCACCAGACCGCCCTCGCTTTCCAGTTCGGACGCATCAAACGTCACGCGAAACGCCGCGCAACATGCGCCACAAGACAAACAGACATTCATTTTCAAAGCAGCACCCGGATTAATCCCGTCAGTTTACCGGCTTGCCCTGACAGCGCGAAGCAGGCAGACTGCCCAACCCCGCCGTCAAACCCTTTGTGATGAACTCGCTGCACTTGCTCACTGTTCGCCCCGTTGTACCAGCCGATCTGCCCGCCATTGATCGCATTCAGCGCCTGTGCTACCAGCCGCATTTTCATGAGCCGCTTGCCACTTTTGCCGCAAGACTGGCGCTGTCTCCGGAATCGAGCTGGCTGGCGGAAAGTGGCGGCAAAGTGCTGGGATACTTCTTCACCCATCCGTGGCGGGGCGATTCGCCGCCGCCGCTGGGCCAGTCCTTGCACCAACTTCCCCCGCGTCCGGACACGCACTTTCTGCACGATCTTGCCGTTGATCCACAGGCACGCGGACGTGGCATAGCGCCGTTGCTGATCCAGGCGGCGCTGACCTGGGGGCGGCAGCGCGGTTTTAAGCAAACACGCCTTGTCGCCGTGGCTGGTGCTGCGCCGTTCTGGCGCAAGTGGGGGTTTCGCGCAGTGTCCGCCGCCCCGCAATATGGTGAGGATGCCGCGCTGATGGCACTGGCAGACAGTCACTGAAGCCAACTATTTACATCCTGGCAAACCCGGCGTCATTTCATCCTATACTCCAGTTCATGCCGTGACCCGATTGCGGCCCCCAAAGCCAGGCGCAAGCCTGGCTTTGTTACTTTCAGACAAGGAGAGTCGAAATGACCCGTCAACCCACCCTGACCATCGCCCGCCCGGATGTGGAGCGCCTGGAAACCCTGATCGCGCGCAGCGACGCTGATTTGTCTGCGCTGGAAAACGAAATCGCCCGCGCCCAGGTGGTCGAGCCTGAGGACATGCCGGCCGACGTCATCGGCATGAACAGCACCGCCCGTTTTATTGACGATGTCACGGGCGCAACACATACGTTTACCCTGGTTTTCCCGCAAGACGCAGACATTGCCGCAGGCCGCATATCCATCCTCGCCCCTGTCGGCAGTGCCTTGCTGGGCTTGTCCGTCGGGCAAACCATAGACTGGCCCGGCCCGGCAGGCCGAACGTTGCAGCTGCGCGTGCTGGCCGTAACGCCACAATCTACGCACAGCGCAAGCTGACGCGCTAAAATCGCGCATTACCTACCCGGGCCCCTATCCGCATGCTCAAGCGCAATCGCACTACCCGTCGTGGCCGCAGTCCGGCAGACGAAGTTGAACTGGTTCGTCTGGCAGAGGGCATGGCCGCATCGACCAGCCAGCTGGAAGACAACTTCTGGCGCCGCCGCTTGCTCGCTCTTGTCGACAAATTGCTGCAAGACCGCGACGAGGACACGCTCACCAGTGCGCTCGACCAACTGGTGGAGGGCGACGCCGAAGCGTATACGCTGCTGGCCGACGCTATTGAGAGTACGTGCGAATCCCTCTCGCTGACGATAGATGGCAAGCCGTGGGACGCCCTGCTCTTTACCGCACCGCTGCTCACCTGGTCGCGCTGGCAGATTGCATCCGGTCAGGTCAGTGCCGATACCGTGCGCAATACCCAGACACAACTGCGTGCGCACGTGTTTGCCCGGCATGCGCTCATCGCCATTGCCGACTTCTTGTTTAGTCCGGATCAATTGCCCCGCGGATTTGTGCCAACACTGGAGTTGCTGCAAGCGCTGGCCCAGGCCGCGCAAGGGAGTGGCACCCTCAAGCTGGACCCGCGCACGCTGCCGGAAACCCGGGCTTTTCTCTCGGATACCCGCTACATCATCGGCGCGGTACTGGTGCCGGCCGGTGAAGCGATTTTTCGCTGGCAGGAAGATGACGGCGATCAGGAAGAGGCGGAAACCCAGTGGCGACGCCAGGGCGGCAGCGTACTGCAGCCGCTGCTGCCCGGTGCAGCGTCGGAAACACTGCTGCCGGGCGCGTATCACGGCACCTGGCGCGAAGCGGACCGTGCCTCGCGCGCTTATGCACTGCGCGCCACGGTGTCGTTCCTGATGCTCACACTCAACGTCACCGCACGTGACCTGCAGGCCGTAATTGGGCCGTTTGCCGGCAAACAGCTGGAAGAATATCGCGTGGGTTTCCTGCGGCGTGGCGACAACAAGGTGATTCAGGGGGTGGTCTGGCCCTTGCTGGACGGTGAAGACGAACACACCGACTGCGTTGCCGAAATCGAGGCCGAACTCAAGGACGTGGGGATCGTCGATATCCACGTGCATGAGCATGATTTTCCGCTCGACTACTGCGATGATTGCGGCTCACCGCTCTACCCGAACCCAGAGGGTGAGGTCTTGCACGCAGAGCCGCCGGAAGAAGACGAAACACAGAGCGAAACACCACGGCATTTGCACTAAGGCAAGATGTCCCCAATAAAAAACGGCCCATGCGGCCGTTTTTTATTGTCGCCACCAAACGGCTACTGCTCTTCCTTGCCCGATACCCAGATCGAGAAAATCAGCCAGAGCGTATTGAAAAACGCGATCGCAAAACCCAGAAAGCCAAACGCGGGTAGACCAAACAGCATGGGGCCCGCTTTGACGGTGATCACAATGGAAGAACCAATGATCAAACAGCCTGTCACAATGCCCATGGTCAGGCGGTTGGCGCTTTTGGCCAGTTGCGTACCAAACCGATCCAGCCGCTTTAGATCCAGATCAACCCGGAAGTTACCACGCCGCGCCTGACGCACCAGTTTGGCCACATCACGCGGCAGCCCGGTGATGACGTCAAACGCATCGGCCAGCCCCTCTTTGGAGCGTTTGTACAGCGCCTGGGGTTTGTAGCGATCGACCAGCACCTTGCGCACAAACGGCGTAAGTTGCTCGATCATCTGGAAATCCGGATTAAGCTGACGCCCCAATCCTTCCAGTGTAATCAACGCTTTGAACAGCAAGGTAAGATCGGCCGGCAAAGTGATTTCATGCTCGCGCATGATCACCGCAACCTCACTTAACAAGGTGCCAATCTGGATATCCTTGAGCGGCAGGTTCTCGTAATTGAAGATAAAACCGGCGATATCAGCCGCCAGCAGTTCTTCGTCAACCACCGTGTCACCCGTCCACTCCATCAAGACATCCATGATGCCGTGTTCGTCCCGGCGCGCGAGTGCGGCCAGCAAATCGACAATCTGGTCCCGCCGCTGGTGCGGCAAGCGGCCAACCATGCCGAAATCCAGAAATGCAATACGGTTACCGGGTAGGTATTTGACGTTGCCCGGGTGCGGATCGGCATGAAAATAGCCGTCAATCAGCACCATTTTCAAAACGGCGTCGGCACCTCGCGCGGCCAGCAGTTTGCGGTCATACCCACCCTCTTCCAGTGCAACCAGGTCGTTGCCAGCCAGACCGCCAATCCAGGTTTGTACGTTCAGGAATTCGTTGGTGTATTCCCAATGAATGCGCGGGATTTCAATTTCTTCATGATCGGCAAAGTTCTGGGCAAAACGCTCCAGATTGCGCGCCTCTGCGGCCAGACTGAGTTCGCGCCGCAGGGATTTGGCAAACTCATCGACGATCTTGACCGGCTGATAGCGGCGGGATTCCGGAAATTCAAACTCCATCAAAGACGCGATCTGCCGCAGGATGCGCAAATCCGAGTCTATCTTGGAGACAATACCAGGACGCCGGATCTTGAGTACCACGTCCTCACCGGTCACCAGACGGGCGCGATGCACCTGGGCAATCGAGGCAGAACCGACAGGCAGCGGGTCCAGTTCCAGAAAAATCTCATGCGGATCACGCCCCAGAATCAGCGTCAGTTCCGGCAGGAGTTCCTCAAAGGGAACGGGGGGCACATGAGATTGCAGCTTTTCAAATTCAGCGATCCAGTCTGGCGTGAACACGTCCACCCGCGTTGCCAGCACCTGACCCAGCTTGATAAACGTGGGTCCCAATTCTTCCAGGGCGCGCCGCACCCGCACCGGCGGATCAAGCTCTTCAATGCCGTGGTCGCCGGGCAAGCGCAACAAATCACCGGCGCGCTCCAGACCCTTGGCCAGGCCCAGACGTTGCACGAGGTTGCCCAGTCCGTGGTGCATCAGTACCGAAATGATCTCCCGCACGCGCGGCAGGTCGCGCATGACGGTGAATGTTTCCTTGAGCATGCTGGATTATATTTCCCACGATATTGGCGATGCACCGTGCAAGATAACCCATTTCTGCTGCGGAATCTGTGTCAGCCCGCAGCTTTGTTTACTCGCATGTAATATTTATGGCGCAGTGGAACCATTATGGGGCAATGGTCTCGAAAGGCGTTCCCCCTGTATTTTCTGGCTGCTTTTTCAGTGACCCACCTTTCTTTGTCAACCCCGTGTGAGGCTGCTGCAAACGTTCCCGGCAGCCTTGGCTTGCGGTGCAATTCCCGCTTTACAGCATCCGGACACCCCGTTACAGTTTGCCCCCATGAAATGTGAACGGCTGATTCTTGCCCTCGTGTTGGGCTTTACGTTTTACGGGGCGCAGGCAGACGACCTTCCCGGCACCGGTGCGGCCTCTGAGCCCGCGTCGTCCGGCTGGCTGGGTGGCGGCAAAAGCAGCAAGGCTGCCAGGCCCGCCGACAAGGCAGCGGCGGACAAAAGCAGCACCCCGGATAAAACATCTGTAGCGGACAGTGGCGGCAACGAGCCCAACCCGGTCCAACCCGCGCAGCAGCTCTTGCTGCAGGCCATGAGCCTGATCGGGGTCAAATACAAATGGGGTGGCAAAACCCCTGAGTCTGGCCTGGATTGCAGCGGGTTTGTGCGTTACGTATTCCAGAACTCTCTCAATATCACCCTGCCGCACAATGCGCTCGCAATGAGCCAATCGGGCAAGGATATTGATCGCACCGAACTCAAACCCGGTGACCTCGTGTTCTTCAATACGCTGCGCCGCAGGTTCTCCCACGTGGGTATTTATCTGGGCGACAATCGCTTTGTGCATTCGCCGCGTACCGGGCGTGACATTGAAGTGGCCAATATGAATGAGTCGTACTGGACCACCCGCTTCGATGGCGCCCGCCGGGTAGCCGACATGAGTGGTGAAGCGCCGACGCTGGCCAGCCTGCTGGCCGTGGCTGGCACATCGCGCAGCAGCAATCAGGCCGAGTCTTCTGCCGCAGCAGGCATTGAGCCGCAAGCGGGTGGTGGCAGTTGCCGCAAGGTCACGCGCGGCAAAGGCAAGCACAAGCACGTTGAAACCGTCTGCGGCAAACCCAAAGAGGGCAAGGCTACGACGGCAACCGCCAAGGCTGGCAAGACAGGCAACAAAGCCGTCAGCAAAAAACCCGTGCGCAGCACCAGGAAAAAAGCGAACTAAGCTTTACACCCTGGCGTACACCCGCAAAAAAAAGCCCGCATTGTGCGGGCTTTTTGCTTGAACCATTCGCCTCAACGACGTTTCACGGGGCAAGGCGCACCGCACGCACGCTGTCGCCATCTGCGATTTCAAGGCGCTGCAGCACATCTGCGGTGAGCGGCAGACTGCCTTCCAGTGGATGAGTCATGGCCAGCGCGCAGCGAAAATCGGCCAGTTTGCGATTACTGACCAGCCAGGATTCGCCCCCTTCCGGGGTGGCGTTGACGCTGAGCGACTTGAACAGTTGGCTGTCGCGCACCGCCCGAACATCGGTCAGAGCACACTCAAGGCTGGGGCCTGCGTCAAAAATATCGACATAACCACGATATCGAAACCCTTCCGCCTCCAGCAATTTGCGCGCCGGGCGCGTGGCCGGATGAACCTCCGCCACCGCCGCCTGCGCCTCCTCAGACAGCAGGCAGGTATAGATTGGGTAGCTCGGCATCAACTCGGCAATAAACGATTTGTTGCCCACATAAGAGAGAAAATCTGCGCGGGCAAAGTCCATCTTGAAGAAATGCCGCCCCAGACTTTCCCAAAACGGCGACCGGCCGGTTTCATCCGAAACGCCGCGCATTTCGGCAATCACACGCTCGGCAAAGCGGTGTGGAAACTCTGCCATGAACAGGAAACGGGATTTGGACAACAACGCGCCATTGCCATTACCCCGGTGTTCCGGCAGCAAAAACAACGAACACAGCTCGGACGAGCCGGTCAGGTCCGAGCTCAGAAACAGGGTGGTCAGTTGCTTGTAGATATCCAGTTCGCGCGAGGTATGTACCGTCAGCCCTACCCGATAGTTGTACCAGGTATCATGCATGCCCACGGCAGACTCAATGCCGGACGTGCCCACCAGTTGCCCGGTGGTTTCATCCTCCAGGGCAAAGAAATAACTGGCGTCGCCAAGGCGTGGCTCACCAGCTACGGCGGCCATGCTGGCGGCAATGCGCGACTGCAGACGCTCCGCGTTGGGCTGCAAGGTGGTGACACCAACACCGGCCTTGTTGGCCAGTTCAAACAGGCGGTGAAAGTCACTGTGCCGCAAAAAGCGGATGCGCATGGTTTTTCCTTTGGGTCCGTCATCGGGCACGGCGGATTGCCGCCCCGTCTGGCATGATTGCCGGCTTGTGGCCGTTGACGCAGATGCGGTCGTTTAGACCAAATGCAAGACAGTCACCGTGTCGGCACTTGGACTGCCGCGCCGCAAACTGCAACAATTGTCGCGGCAAAATTTGCCTTCCCCAGCTTTTATTGTCAAAACGTTATCCAAACGGTCCGACTTGCCACTCTTCATGCCGCACTTGATTCCGGTTTTGACCATCCTGTTTATGGTCGGTGCCCTTGCCTGCCTCCTGGTCTATCGATCAAGCCGTCAGCGCCTGCCGGGCAAGGCGGCCTATGCATTGCGCCACAGCCGCCATTTCAAGGGAGGCATGTTGTGCTGCCACCTCTGCGGCGAGACCGATATCGGCATTGATGAAAAGCGCAGCGCAGCCAGTTACAAGGTATATGCCTGCCGCCGCTGCACAACGGCCTTGTGGCGGGATAAGGCGGGTTGACGCAAGTCAGTCAACTGAGCGCTTCCACCCACTGCGCGCGGTTGGCCGGTGCATCATAAGGTTCTGGCCAGTATTCGCGCAGTTTGCTGATTTTTGCGGCGGTTACGGTAAAGAAGGAAATGGCCCGGGCCACCTGCACTCCATCCGTCACCGATACATCCGTGACCACCTGTTCCGGGCTGGCCACCAACTGGTTGAGCGTAAATTGCCAGGGTCCGTGGGCCGGGTATTCACGGTTTAACCCGGCAAAATGGGCCTGCCCGCGAATCAGTTCATTCGTTTGCGGCCACTCCACCACAAAATCATCACTCAACACGGTGCCCACGGCGTCAAAGTCATTGGTCTGCATCAAGCGCCAGAATTCGCGCACGACGGCCTCTGCACCACCTGTCACCTGATGATTGTCATTCCTCATCTTGCAGGGCTTCCTGCAAGTGCGGCAACGCGGCCGCTGTGGTTGCGGGCGGCTGCTCCAGCAGCGGCTCATCAAGCCGAACCTGTTCGATCTCTTCAAAGCGGCGGGAGATTTTCTCGCTGGTAATGGCCACATTCTGCGCGTCTTCGTGCGCCTGGCGGATGTGGGTTGCCAGCTTTTTCATGCGATCGTCAAAGCGCGTAAATTCTGTACCCAGCCGGCCCAGGGCTTCCTTGATGATGTGGACCTGTTTGCGGGTTTCCACATCCTTGATGACCGCGCGGGCCGTATTGAGTACCGCCATCAGCGTGGTGGGCGAGACAATCCACACGCGCTGTTTCATGGCGTGGTTCACCAACTCGGCGTGATACGCGTGGATTTCGGCAAAGACCGCCTCGGCCGGGACAAACATGACGGCGCCATCGGCGGTTTCGTTCGGAATAATGTATTTGGCGCTGATATCGTCGATATGTTTTTTGATGTCGGCCCGGAATGCCCGTTGTGCGGCGGTGCGGTCTTCGCCGGCCTCAAACATGCGGTGATAGTTTTCCAGCGGAAACTTGGCGTCCACCGCCACCAACCCCGTGGGTTCCGGCAGCTTGAGCAAGCAATCTACCCGGGTGCCGTTTGAGAGGGTGGATTGCATCTCGTAGACCTGTGGCGGCAGCACATTGCGCACCAGGCTTTCCAGTTGCACTTCGCCAAACGCGCCGCGGGAGCGTTTGTCGCCCAGCAACTCTTGCAGGCTGACCACATTGGTGGTCAGGCCGTCGATCTTCTTCTGTGCTTCATCAATGGTTGCGAGTCGCGCCATCACATTGGCGAAGGTTTCATTGGTTTTCTTGAAGCCTTCGTCCAGCCGCTCACTCACCTTGCCGGAAATCTCTGCCAGGCGCTGGTCTGCGGTCTGCGTCAATTGCGCGACGGATTGGGTCAGTTGTGTGCTGGTGAGCGCCAGTGCTTCACGCAGTTGATCCATTTCACGTCTGGATTGCTCGGCCAGCATTTGCGCCAGCTTCACCAGCACTTCTTCGCGCAGCGTGTCCTGCTTGGATTGCAAGGACTCAGAGATCTCTGCCAACTGACGCATGATCTGTTCGCGAGACTCGCCCTGCGCCGTGGTCAAGGCCAGGCGCAGCGTAGAAAGGGACTCAGTCTGGGTGATTTGCAGTCGTTCCAGCGCACTGCGGGTCTGGTTCAGCTCGGTGGAAACACCGGCACGTAACCGGTCAAAGGCTTCGCCCATATTGCTGCGTAGTTGCTCGCCAGAGCGGGTGATGGCGGTATTAAGCAGGCTGGCGTGCTGGGTCAGTGCGGTATGTGTGGTTTCTGCTTGCCGGGCCAGACCGGCATGAAACTGGTTCAGAATCTCGCGCTGGCTGGCATGCAGTTCAGAGGCCAGTGCTTCAACAACTTGCTCTTGTATCCGGGCCAGTTGCTGTAGCCGGAAAACAACCAGAACACCGGCGAGCAAGGCCACCAGTGTTGTTACGCCAAACAGTAGATCGATCATTACTTGAATTACCCATTTGATTGCCAGAACCTGACTCACCGCCAAAATCCAGGGCAGTGAGCGGATTGTAGGCAAGTGCGGGGGCCTTCACCAGCCAGAGCGGACACACGCCGTATGTCGCACGCTATAATCGGCGGATGCGCTCCCTACTGTTTATCCTCTGTGCTCTCACCGCATTGCCTTCGCTGGCCGCCGGACAGGTTGACCTGGCCACCATTCAGCGAACCGCCGGCTCCTGGCTTGATCAGCAGTTGTCCCAGTATCAGGGGCAAAGCAGTTACACCTTTGGCAAGCTGGATAACCGCCTGCGGCTGGACTCTTGCAACGCCATGGATGTCAAAGCCGCGCCCGGTTACCGCCTGGCGGGCAACAGCATGTTGCGGGTGACCTGCGTTGATGGTGCAACATGGGCGATCAATCTGCCGGTCAAGATCAGCGTGCAAGCCACCTACTACGTGGCCGCCAAGCCGCTGGCGGCGGGCCATGAACTGGCCGAGGGCGATCTGGCTCCCCAGCAAGGCGATCTGGGACAGTTGCAAGGCAGCGTCGTGCTGGACCCCTCCATCGCACTGGGGCGCACGCTCACCACTGCCGTAGCCGCTGGCGCGGCAGTGCGCTCTGAAATGCTGCGGGCACCGATTGTGATCCAGCAAGGCCAAAAGGTGCGTGTACTGATCCGCGTGGGCGAGATCGAAGTCAGCAACGACGGTTTCGCCATGAACAACGCCAGCGAAGGCCAGAACGTGCGCGTGCGCGTCGGCACATCAACCATTGTGCAAGGCATTGCCCGTGCCGATGGTGCTGTTCTGGTGACCGAATAAACCCGTTCGCACCCTCCTGAACCGGCCCGTCCTGACAAAAGGGCCGCCAGGCGTTAAAATTGTCCGTTTTGAATGTCTTGCTGCGACCAATGCGCATAATCCGTGGCGTCCACGCCGCCGCCCTTCCCCCGACCGCTCTGACTATCGGCAATTTCGATGGGCTGCATCTCGGCCATCGCGCCATGCTGGCCGAATTGCGCCAGGAAGCGGCACATCGCGGGCTGGCGAGCGCTTTGCTCACGTTTGAGCCGCATCCGCGTGAGCTATTTACGCCAGAAACCGCCCCGACGCGGCTGACCAGCCTGCGGGAAAAGCTGGAGATCATCGCTGCAGAGGGCCTGGACTACGTCATCTTGCAGCGTTTTGACCGGGCCTTTGCCGGCATTGAGGCGGCGGCGTTCCGGGATGACATCATTGCCAGGCAGTTGAATGCGCAATTTTTGCTGATCGGTCACGATTTCCGCTTTGGCAAGCAGCGCACTGGTGACTTTGGATTACTGCAGCAAAACCCGGCGTTGACGGTGCGTTCCATTGAACCCGTCATGCTGGATGGTCAGCGCATTTCTTCCACGGCCGTGCGTGAGGCGCTGGCCGGTGGCGATATGGCGCTGGCGGCACAGTTGCTGGGCCGGCCTTACTCGATCTCCGGCCGGGTGGTTGGTGGTGACAAGCTGGGGCGTGAACTGGGTTTTCCGACCGCCAACATCCGCATCCGCCACAATCGTCCGCCCACCATGGGCATTTTTGTGGTCGAGATCGAAGGGCTGGAGCGTACTTATCAAGGTGTTGCCAGCCTTGGCGTGCGGCCCACCGTAAAGGGTGCCGGGGCGGCGCCAGTGCTTGAAGTCTTCATTTTCGATTTCAAACGCCAGATTTATGGCGAACATTTGCGCGTCAACTTTCTTGCCAAATTACGCGACGAACTCAAATTTAACGGTCTGGAAGCGCTGGTCGCCCAGATTCATCAGGATTGCGACGATGCGCGCGCCTGGTTTGCCACCCACCGTTGAGGCTGGCGCCGGCAACCCCATGTATACAAACTGACCCAGACAGACCAAACCGATTCAACCAGATACCCATACCGAGCCAGGACAGAGCAAACATGAGTGACAAGCCGTCGAACAAGTACCCCGTTAACCTGCTCGACACCCCGTTCCCGATGCGTGGCGATCTGGCCAAGCGTGAGCCGGGCTTTCTGAAAGCGTGGCAAGACCAGCAGATTTATCAGAAGCTGCGCGCCAAAGCCAAAGAACAGAATCGCCCCAAGTTCATCCTGCATGACGGCCCGCCCTATGCCAACGCCAAGATCCATCTGGGTCATGCGGTCAACAAAATCCTGAAGGACATCATCGTCAAGTCGCGTTCGCTGGCGGGTTTTGATGCGCCTTATGTACCGGGTTGGGATTGTCACGGTCTGCCGATCGAACACCAGATTGAAAAACTGGCCAAGGGCGACAAGAACGCCATCAAGGCCAATCCGGACATCCACGCGCGCATCGTGAATTACCGCAAAGAGCATGGTCTGGATGAAAAATCCTACGCCCTGCCCCCGGCATTTATCCGCGAATTGTGCCGCCAGTACGCCGCCGCGCAGATTGAAATCCAGAAGGCGGACTTTATCCGTCTGGGCGTGATGGGTGACTGGGATCACCCCTACCGCACCATGGACTTCAAGACCGAAGCCGACATCGTGCGCACGCTGGGCAAGATCCACGCCAACGGTTACATGGTCAAGGGCCAGAAGCCGGTGCATTGGTGTGTGGACTGCGGCTCTGCGCTGGCTGAAGCCGAAGTTGAGTATGAAGACAAAACCTCGCCCGCCATCGACGTCGCCTTCAAAGTGCTGGATGCCGCTGCAGTGGCCAAAGCCTTTGACCTGTCGTCTCTGAATGGCAAAGACGCGTTCGCCGTCATCTGGACGACCACGCCGTGGACGCTGCCGGCCAACCAGGCCGTCGCGGTGCACCCTGATCTGACCTATGACCTGTTTGATACCCCCAAGGGCCTGCTGATCCTGGTGCGCGAACTGGCAGAGGCCGCACTCAAGCGCTATGGCTTTGAAGGCAGCAAATCGATTGGTCATGCCAAGGGCGCTGCGCTGGAATTCCTGCCACTGCAACACCCCTTCTATGATCGTCAGGGCAAGATCATCCTGGGCGATCATGTCACTACCGATGCGGGCACCGGCCTCGTGCATACCGCGCCGGCGCATGGTCTGGAAGACTGGCAAGTGGGCCTGAAGTACGATCTTTCCAAAGACAACCCGGTGGGCGATGACGGCCGTTACAAGTCCAGCGTCGAACGTTTTGCCGGTCTGACCGTGTGGCAAGCCAATCCGCAGATCGTTGAACTGCTGGGTGAAACTGGTGCTCTGCTGGCCAACGAAAAACTGCTGCACAGCTACCCGCATTGCTGGCGCCATAAAACACCGATCATTTTCCGTGCCACAGCGCAATGGTTTATCGCCATGGAAAAAGCCGGTGTAGACGGCAAGACCCTGCGCGACAAAGCCAACGCCGCGGTAGAGGCCACCGAGTTCTTCCCCTCCTGGGGGCGTGCCCGCCTGGAATCCATGATTGGCAACCGCCCTGACTGGTGTATCTCGCGCCAGCGTAACTGGGGTGTGCCGATGACGTTCTTTGTCCACAAAGAAACCGGCGAACTGCATCCGGATTCGCTGGCCTTGCTGGAAGAAGCCGCCAAACGCATCGAAAAAGAAGGCATTGAAGCCTGGTTCAAGCTGGATGCCGCTGAGCTGCTGGGCGCAGACGCCGAGCACTACAACAAGCTGCGCGACACGTTGGATGTGTGGTTTGACTCCGGCTCCACCCACTACGCAGTACTACGTCAGCGCGAAGAACTGGGCTGGCCGGCCGACCTGTATCTTGAAGGTTCTGACCAGCATCGTGGCTGGTTCCAGTCTTCCCTGCTGACGGGTTGCGCGACCGAAGGCCGTGCGCCCTACAAGCAATTGCTGACCCACGGCTTCACGGTGGATGAGCACGGTCACAAAATGTCCAAGTCCAAGGGCAACGGCATTGACCCGCAAGAAATCTTCAATACCCTGGGTGCGGACATGCTGCGCCTGTGGATCGCCAGCGCGGATTACTCCGGCGAAATGTCCTTGTCGCAAGAAATCCTCAAGCGCACCTCGGACGCCTACCGCCGCATCCGCAATACGCTGCGTTTCTTGCTGGCCAATATCTCTGACTTCAAGGCAGGCGATGCAGTCGCGGTCGAAGAGATGGTGGAACTGGATCGCTACGCACTGGTGCGCTACCAGGCCTTCCAGGATCGCGTTACCGCACTGTACGAGCGTTATGAGTTCCACTCTGCCGTACAGGAAATCCACGGTTTTTGCTCGGAAGAACTCGGCTCGTTCTACCTGGACATCATCAAGGACCGCTTGTACACCATGAAGGCGGACAGTGCAGGTCGCCGTTCTGCGCAAACCGCCATCTGGCACATCACACAGGGCCTCGTTCGCGTACTCGCGCCGATCTTGTCGTTTACCGCGCATGAAGTGTGGGAAACGCTGGGCAACGAAGAGAATGTGTTCTTTGCCACGCTGCACAGTGTGCCGCAAGTGGCTGATGCCGCTGCGCTGGATCAACGCTTTGCACTGATTCGTGAAGTGCGCTCGCAAGCACAAAAAGAAATCGAACTGCAACGTGCGGAAGGCAAGCTGGGTTCCTCACTGCAGGCCGAAGTCACCCTGACGGCCGATGGTGAAGTGTATGACGCGCTGGCCAGCCTGGCAGATGATCTCAAGTTTGTGTTGATCACATCCAAAGCCACCCTGGCGCGCGGCGAAGCAGCGCAAGCCAGCGTCAGCGCCTCGGCCGAACAAAAGTGCGAGCGTTGCTGGCACTACACGCCGACCGTAGGTAGCCACGCAGATCATCCGGGCCTGTGCGCGCGTTGTGTCGATAACCTGTTTGGCGCCGGTGAGGTTCGCAAGCATGCGTAAGTGGTTGATTATCGCGGTGCTGGTGATCGTGTTCGACCAGATCACCAAGCTTTTGATCCAGTCGCACCTGCAGTTTGGCGAAATGATCACGCTGATCCCCGGTTGTTTCAGCCTGACGCTGACCTACAATCTGGGGGCCGCGTTTTCATTCCTCGCCAACGCGGGTGGGTGGCAACGTCATTTCTTTACCGTGCTGGCCCTGGCGGTGTCGGGCTTTATCATTTACACCCTGCGCCGGCACCACCAACAGACACGGTTTGCCCTGGCCCTCTCGCTGATTCTGGGTGGCGCGCTGGGCAATGTGATTGATCGCGTGGCCTATGGCCATGTGATTGATTTTATTCTTGTTTACTGGAAAAACTGGTATTACCCGGCGTTCAACGTGGCTGACTCGGCCATTTGCATCGGGGCTGCGTTGCTGGTGATCGATTCACTCGCCCGTCCGCAGCACACCAGGGAGAAGACGCTGTGACCATGCAGATCATCCTTGCCAATCCGCGCGGCTTCTGTGCCGGCGTGGATCGCGCCATTGCCATTGTGGAGCGCGCGCTGGAGAAATACGGCGCTCCCATCTACGTGCGCCACGAAGTGGTGCACAACAAATACGTGATCGAAGACCTGAAGAAAAAAGGCGCGATTTTCGTCGAAGAGCTGGAAGACGTACCCTCCGGCAATACCGTGATTTTCTCCGCCCACGGGGTGTCACAAGCCGTACGGCGTGAGGCAGAATCTCGCGGCCTGACTGTATATGACGCCACCTGCCCACTGGTGACCAAGGTCCACCTTGAAGTCAAGCGCCTGCGCGAGCAGGGCTATGAAATCGTCATGATCGGCCACAAGGGCCACCCCGAGGTCGAAGGGACCATGGGGCAATCTGGCAATGGCGGCATGTACCTGGTAGAAGACCCGGAAGACGTCAGCGCATTGCAGGTCAATGCGCCGGACAAGTTGGCCTATGTCACCCAGACCACACTGTCGGTGGATGACGCTCAGGTGGTGATTAACGCCCTGCGCGCCCGCTTCCCGGACATTGTCGGCCCCAAGAAAGACGACATCTGCTACGCCACCCAAAACCGCCAGGACGCAGTCAAACAACTGGCGCGTGACGTGGATGTGCTGATTGTGGTGGGCTCGCCCAATAGCTCCAACAGCAACCGCCTGCGTGAAGTGGGCACCACGCTGGGCATTGATGCCTACATGGTCGATAACGAGACCGAACTCAAGGAGGAGTGGTTTGCCAACAAGGCACGCGTTGGCTTGACGGCAGGTGCGTCCGCGCCGGAAATCCTGGTCCAACAGGTGGTCGAGCGTATTCAGCAGTTTGGCGCGCAGTCCGTTGTACCGATGGCTGGTCTGGAAGAAAACATTGTTTTCTCGCTACCCAAAGGTCTGGCCTGAGCGCATAAACAAGCCTCTTTGTCATGGTCCAAATAAAAACGCCGCACTCGCGGCGTTTTTATTTGATTCAGAACAAGAAAACATCCGGGTCTATTTTGTAAGAAACCGCGCAGGCGGCGGGGCTACCCGCTACAATTGCTGCCATCATGAATGACATTGCCAGCGAGCCCTGCTTTCATTGCGGCGAACCCATTCCCCGGAGTCTGCACCTCTCCATTACCTGGCGCGACATCCCGCGGCCGGTGTGCTGTACGGGTTGTCAGGCGGTGGCCCAGAGCATTCTTGATGCGGGTCTGGGCGACTATTACGTGCAGCGCGAACAACCTGCTGACCGCGCCCAGCCGCTGCCAGCAGAAATGCAGGCGCGTCTGCGTCTGTACGATGACCCGGCCCTGCAACATACCTTTGTGCTTACCGAACCTGGCAATTGCCGGGAAGCCGCACTGCTGATTGAAGGGATTAACTGCGCGGCCTGCATCTGGCTCAATGAACGCCAGATCGCACGGATTCCCGGCGTGCAAGAAGTTTCCATCAACTACACCACCCATCGCGCCCGCGTACGCTGGGACAACAGCAAGACCCGTCTTTCCGCCATTCTGGAGGCAGTTGCGGCCATTGGCTATCACGCCCAGCCGTATGACCGCGCGCGCCAGGAAGCCGCCGCAGACAAATCCCGCAAATCGGCACTGTTCAGGCTCTGGGTAGCCGGGTTATCGATGATGCAGGTGATGATGTTTACAGTGCCGGTGTATATCAACGGCGAGCAGGACATCGCCCCGCAGTGGTTGTCCTTGCTGCACTGGGCCGGTTTTCTGCTGACGTTGCCTGTCGTGCTGTATTCCGCGTGGCCGTTTTATGTGTCCAGCTGGCTTGACCTGCGACGTGGGCGGGCCGGCATGGATCTACCGGTCACCATCGGCGTGCTGGCTGCGTTTGTGGCCAGCACCTGGGCCCTGCTGACCGGCCACGGCGCCGTGTATTTTGACTCCGTATCGATGTTTGTTTTTCTGTTGCTCAGTGGCCGCTACCTGGAAAGCCGCGCTCGCCGGCGCGCAGGGGCGGCGCTGGATGATCTCGCGGGCATGCTGCCGGCATTTGCCCACCGTCAGACTGGGCAGGACCATGCGCAAATCGAAGAAGTCCCGGTCATCCACATCCAGCCGGAAGATCGTTTGCTGGTCAAGGCAGGAGAAATCATCCCGGTCGATGGCCTGGTGCTGCAGGGGCACAGCCACGTTAACGAAGCGCTACTCACGGGTGAGAGTGCACCTGTCAGCAAGGCTGCGCGGCAAGAGGTCACTGCCGGCACGGTCAATCTGGATTCCCCCCTTATCATCAAAACTGTGCACGTGGGCGAAGCCACGCGCCTTGCCGGCATCGTGCGCCTGCTCGATGGCGCGCTGGCCGAAAAGCCCCATATCGCCCAGGTGGCTGACCGGGTGGCCGGCGTCTTCGTGGCGATCTTGCTGCTCGTAGCGTCGTTCACCTGGCTGTTCTGGCATTGGCACGCCCCGGACCACGCCTTGTCGATCGCCATTGCCGTGCTGGTGATCTCTTGTCCCTGCGCCCTTTCGCTAGCGACACCTGCGGCGCTAACCGCCGCAACAGGACACCTGGCACTGCGTGGGCTGCTCGTGTCTCGGGGACATACGCTGGAAACCATGACGCGCGTGACCGATATCGTTTTCGACAAAACAGGCACACTCACCCTGGGTCAACCGCAGTTGGTGCATACCAAGGTCTGGCATGGCGATGAACAATGGGCTGCGGGCATCGCCGCTGCGCTGGAGGCACACTCCGAGCATCCTCTGGCGCACGCATTGCTGCGGGACACGCCACTCTACGCAACTGACGTCACCAATCACCCCGGCGGCGGCCTGACCGGCATGATTGAGGGTACGGGATATACGATCGGTAAATTGCAGTTTGTAGCCGCTCATTGCGCTGCCCCCATGCCCGCCGTACCTGAAGAAGCACCCGCCGGCACACATATCTGGCTGGCCTGCGCCACCAAATGGATCGCCTGTTTTACTCTATCAGACGCGGTGCGTGCCGAGGCCCATGCCACTGTTGAGCGTTTGCAGACCCAGGGCTATACCGTTCATTTACTGAGCGGCGATCATGAGGCCGCCGTGGCTGCACTGGCGGAAACGCTGGGCATTGAAAGCCATACCGCCAGCGCCACACCCGCAGGCAAACTCAAAGTTATGCAAAAGCTGCAACAGGCCGGCAAACGCGTAATGATGGTGGGCGACGGCGTCAACGATGCGCCGGTTCTGGCGCTGGCCCATGTCTCGATCGCCATGGGGTCCGGGGTCGATGTTGCGCAGTCCACCGGCGATGCGGTGCTTTACGATAGCAAGCTGGATGTACTGCCTTTTGCCTTGTCGCTGGCCCGCCGTACGCAGCGGGTGATCCGGCAAAACCTGTGGTGGGCGCTGGGGTATAACCTGGTCGCACTTCCCATGGCCATTTGCGGTTTGATCACCCCCTGGCTGGCCAGCCTGGGAATGGCCGGGAGTTCCTTGCTGGTGGTGGGTAACGCATTGCGTCTTGCTGCGCCCAATCAATTACGGCGCAATAAAAAAACCGCTCCAGAACAAGGAATTAACTAATGGAAAGCCTGTATCTGCTCATTCCGCTTTCCGTATTACTGGTTTTTTTGATTGGTGCGCTATTCTGGTGGTGTATGCGCAGTGGGCAGTTCGATGATCTGGAAGGCCCTGCGCACCGCATTTTACAAGACGATGACTCCGCTGATGCGGCATTGCCGCAAAACGGGTCTGAACTTAAAAAATAACTGACTCCGGGTTTACGGCGCGCTAAGATACGGCCGAATCCGTGATGCAATTTGATTTGCATCAAAGCTGAGCTGCTGCCCGCCCGGCTAAATTCCCGACACAAGACTTATTCAGAATGCATAGCAGGTTTTCAACCTGCCCCCGACCCCACGGGGAGGCATGACAGATTTACTTTTGCTGTTTTGGAGCTTTTTCGGAGCGCTTTATGGAAAACCAGGCCACATACAATTACAAAGTGGTGCGGCAGTTTGCCATCATGACCGTCGTGTGGGGTATCGTCGGTATGTTGGTGGGTGTCGTGATTGCATCGCAACTCGCCTGGCCAGAACTCAATTTTGGCCCTTATTTTCACTTCGGCCGTTTGCGGGCCCTGCATACCAGCGGCGTTATTTTCGCTTTCGGTGGCAGCGGTCTGTTTGCCACCTCCTACTATGTTGTCCAGCGCACCTGTAATGTGCGGCTCTTCAGTGACAAGCTGGCCGCCTTCACCTTCTGGGGCTGGCAACTGGTCATTCTCTCCTGCGTCATCACCTACCCGCTTGGCATTACCTTCAACAAGGAATACGCCGAGATGGAATGGCCCATCAAAATCCTGATTGCCATTGTCTGGGTGTCTTATGCCGTCGTGTTCTTTGGCACCATCGCCAAGCGCAAGGTCAAACACATTTATGTCGCCAACTGGTTCTACGGCGGCTTTATTCTCGCCGTAGCCCTGCTGCATATCGTGAACAGCGCTTTCATCCCGGTGAGTTTGTGGAAGTCTTACTCGGTCTATGCTGGCGCCGTCGATGCCATGGTGCAATGGTGGTACGGCCATAATGCGGTGGGCTTTTTCCTGACCGCAGGCTTCCTTGGCATGATGTATTACTTTGTGCCCAAACAGGCTGGCCGCCCGATCTATTCCTATCGCCTTTCCGTCGTGCACTTCTGGGCGCTGATCTTTACCTATATGTGGGCAGGTCCGCACCATCTGCATTACACCGCCCTGCCAGACTGGACACAGTCACTGGGCATGATCTTCTCCCTGATCCTGCTGGCGCCAAGCTGGGGCGGCATGATCAACGGCATCATGACCTTGTCCGGTGCCTGGCACAAACTGCGCACCGACCCGATCCTCAAGTTCCTGATCACGGCACTGTCGTTCTACGGCATGTCGACGTTTGAAGGCCCGATGATGGCCATCAAAACCGTCAATGCGCTGTCGCACTACACCGACTGGACCATTGGTCACGTGCACTCCGGCGCATTGGGCTGGGTGGCCATGATTACCATTGGCTCGATCTACTACCTGATTCCGCGCCTCTTCAATCGTGAGCAGATGTGGTCCATCAAGCTGATCGAAGTCCACTTCTGGATCGCCACACTGGGCACCGTGCTGTACATCGCCTCCATGTGGATTGCCGGTGTGACAGAAGGCCTGATGTGGCGCGCGGTGAACCCGGATGGCACGCTGACTTATGCATTTATTGATGCAGTGAAAGCCACCCATCCGTATTACATCATTCGCTTCCTGGGTGGTGTGCTGTTCCTCTCCGGCATGGTGCTGATGCTCTACAACACGCTGCGTACCGCATTCTCCGGCACCCCGGTGAATGCGCAGATTCCCGCAGTGCATGCACACGCCTGATTAGCCAGAGACGGAGAAAACAAGCTATGGAAAGAATTCAGAAGCTGATTGAACAAAACGTCTTCTGGCTGATCTTGCTGACCATCCTCACGGTCAGTGTGGCCATGATGGTCGAGATCCTGCCGTTGGCATTTGCCAAGTCAACCACCGAACCGATTGAGGGCGTCAAGCCATATACCGCGCTGCAGCTGGCAGGGCGCGATATCTATCTGCGCGAAGGCTGTTACAACTGCCACTCGCAGATGATCCGGCCATTCCGGGCAGAGACCGAGCGCTATGGCCACTATTCGGTGGGTGGCGAATCGGTCTACGACCATCCCTTCCTGTGGGGCTCCAAGCGTACCGGGCCGGACCTGGCTCGTGTCGGTGGCCGATACTCGGATGAGTGGCACCGCGCCCACTTGATGAATCCGCGTGATGTGGTGCCGGAATCCATTATGCCGGCCTTCCCCTGGCTGGCTGCCAATCGTGTGGATGCACAAAGCCTGCCGGACAAGATGCGTGCCTTGCGCAGGGTGGGCGTGCCGTACACCGATCAAGACATCGCCAACGCGGTGAAAGATGCCGACGGCAAGTCTGAGATGGAAGCGGTCATTGCCTACCTGCAAAGCCTGGGTCTGGCTTTGAAGAACAAGAGGTAAGGCATATGGAATGGCAGGATCTTTTGCGCATCAGCGTCACCGTGCTGGGGTTTCTGTGCTTTGTTGCCCTGATCATCTGGGCATTCAGCAAGAACACCAAGGCAGAGATGGAAGAAGCGGGTCGTGCGCCCCTGCTTGATGATGACCTACCTGCGTCTTCGTCTGGGCAAAACAAGACAGCTTACCGCGCGGAGTCATAAATGAATGATTTCTACAGTAGTTTCTGGGGCGTTTACATCACCGTAATCGTCGTCGTATCGCTCATTGGTCTGGCATATCTGCTCAAGAGCCAGACCGTATTCAAAGTAAAAAAAGGCGAGAAAGTCGAAACCCTGGGCCACGTCTGGGATGGCGACCTTCAGGAATACAACAACCCGCTGCCAGGCTGGTGGGTTGGCTTGTTCGTACTCACGCTGGTATTTGCCGTTGGTTATCTGGCGCTGTATCCGGGCATTGCTGTTGGCAACTTGCGCCACTGGAGTTCCGCTGGCCAATACCAGCAGGAAACGGCGCAGGCGGATGCCAAGTACGGCCCTATCTACGACCAGTTTCTGAAGATGCCCATTGAACAAGTGGCACAGAATCCGCAAGCCCAGGAAATCGGCAAGCGGCTGTTTCTGACCTATTGCCTGCAATGTCACGGTGCAGACGCACGGGGCGCCAAGGGCTTTCCCAATCTGGTTCATCACGACTGGATGTACGGCGGCACGCCGGATCGGATCGTTCAGACTATCAGCAATGGTCGTCACGGCCAGATGCCAGCCTTTGGTGCCGCGTTTGGTGAGGAAAAAGTGCGGGATGTCGCCAACTATGTGCTGAAGATTTCGGGCAACAAGTTTGATGATGAGCGTGCCGGTCGTGGCGAATCCACCTTCAAACAAGTCTGCGCTGCCTGTCATGGGCCGGATGGCCACGGCAATATCGACGTGGGCGCCCCCAATCTGACACACCCAAGTGGCGTATGGCTGTACGGCAAATCGGAAACTACCATCATTGAAACCATCACCAATGGGCGCAACAACCAGATGCCCGCCTGGAAAGACTTCCTGGGCGACGCCAAAGTGCACGTACTCGCTGGTTATGTGTATGGCCTGTCCCACAACGCCCAGAATGCCCAGTAATACTGCGCAACGGTGTTAGCCGCCACCTGGCGGCAACCAAAATACGGGCGGATTGAATCCGCCCGTATGCTTTTCACCCTCCACTGGTGAATACCTGACCCACCCCGGAGTGCCGGCCAGGCCCGCAACAGGAATTGCCATCATGAGCAAGAAGCTGCAAGACATTCCCGTGACTGTGGTCGAGGTCAACGACCAGGGCGAATACGAAGAAATTCGCCTGTACGCCAAACACAAAAAAATCTATCCCCGCTGGATTAACGGGTTGTTCAACAAATGGCGGATTTTCTTTGTCATCGCCACGCAGTTGTTTTTCTACGGCATGCCCTGGGTCAATCTCAATGACCGGCAAGCACTGCTGTTTGACCTGGCCAATCGCAAGTTCTTCATTTTCAATCTGGTTTTCCTGCCGCAAGACTTCATCTACCTGACCGCCCTGCTCGTCATGTGCGCGTTTGGCCTGTTTGCCTGGACCACCATCGGCGGCAGACTATGGTGCGGCTATTCCTGTCCGCAAACCGTGTACACAGAGATCTTTTTGTGGATAGAAAAGTGGGTCGAAGGCGACCGCATGGCGCGGATCAAACTGGATAACGGCCCGCGTAATGCCCGCAAGATCAGACTTAAGCTGACCAAACACGCAATCTGGATTGTCGTGTCACTGTGGACCGGCTTTACCTTTGTTGGTTACTTCACCCCCATCCGGGAGCTCTGGCACGAGACCCTGACCCTGGGCATCAGCCCGCTAGAGGCGTTCTGGGTGCTGTTCTACGGTTTTGCCACCTATGGCAACGCCGGCTGGCTGCGTGAGCAGGTCTGCAAATACATGTGCCCCTATGCCCGGTTCCAGAGCGCCATGTTTGATGCTGACACACTGGTGGTCTCTTATGATCTGGAGCGCGGCGAGTCACGTGGCAGCCGCAAAAAAGGCGCTGATTACAAAGCCGAGGGGCTGGGTGACTGCATCGACTGCAAGATGTGCGTGCAGGTTTGTCCGGTTGGCATTGATATTCGTGATGGGCTGCAATACGAGTGTATTGGCTGCGCGGCATGTATTGATGCGTGTGACGAAGTCATGGACAAAATGAGCTACCCGCGCGGCCTGATCCGCTACACCACGGAAAATGCGCTCAACAAGATCTACCCGGAGTCAAAGTTTCTGTCGCGTCTCAAGCGTCCCCGGGTGCTGATGTATGGCGTGATTCTGCTCATTGTCGCCGTGATTACGCTGGTGTCTCTGGCGCACCATCAACCGGTCAAGGTCAATATCGCGCGCGACCGCGTGGCACTGGTGCGTGAGGCGGAAGACGGCATGCTGGAAAACAGTTACCGGCTGCAGATCGAAAACGCCGATGAAAAGAGCCATGTCTACACGATTCAGGCCGAAGGGCTGGAAGGCATGAAAGTGCTGGTCGATGGCGGCAACGCGGTATCGGTCAGTGCGACCGGCCAGGAGGACGTCGGCGTGCGTCTGCACGTCGATGCCGCGCATGCAAAGGCAGGCAGCCATCCGATTTACTTTATTGTGACCGCCCGGGACGACCCGAAAATTGAAGTTCGCGAAAAATCGAGCTTTATCGGGCAGAATCCGTAAATAACCGTCAGCGCGTGAAGTCCATGCAAGAGAAAAAACCGTGGTACAAGCCCTCCTGGGCCTGGTTCGTCCTGGCCTTGCCGCTGATTGCCATCCTCGGGTGTATCAATCTGATCTGGCTGGCTGGCAAGCACAATGATGGTGCCGTAGCGGACGATTACACCCGTACTGGTGATGAGGTCACTCAGGTTGTAGCGCGGGATCAGTTTGCCGCCAGGTTGGGTTTGCGTGCCGAGGGGGGCATTGATGAGCACGGCCAGGTGCATTTCACGCTGAATCAAACTGCCGCAGGTCCGCTGCAGCTGCGCTTGATTCACCCCACGGTGGCGGCCAATGACCAGCAGATTGTACTCAAAGACATGGGCGCCCAGAATTGGCAAGGGCAATTGGCGCATCCCTTGGGGGAAGCCCGCTGGGAGATGGCCCTGGTAGACGGCAAGAATCAATGGCGTTTGCGCGGCCAAATCAAACCGGGACAAAAGACTGGTTGGCTGCTGCAACCACGTCCCTAGGTTGGCAGTGCGCGTGAGACAAAACAAAACCCCGGGTTGCGCCGGGGTTTTGTGTCTGTTTTGTGTCTGGATGTCACACCAACAGGCTAATTATCAGCCGGTGCGGTGGTGGGGGCGCTTGGCAAGATGTGGATTACATTGCCATTCCTGGCATTCCACTCACCTTCCATTCGCCATTGATCCTGGTTTTCCACCATCACGTGCCACCGGGTTGCCCGCGTAGGTTCGATGTTGGCGATATAAACAGCGCCTTCCGTTTTGCCCAGTACCACATGCTGATCCAGCTTCTCTTGCGTGGGGTGGGCCAGGTCCAGTTGTAATACGGGGGGCAGCTGCTGGTTCTTGGGGTTGTCCAGCTTAAGGGACACCTGCCCCTTGGCAACATCGATGGTCAACTGCCCATCCAGCCCCAATGCTTTGGCCTTGGCGTCTTCATGCATGCGCTCGTTAATGGTTTGCCCAGCCTGATAGTAGTTCTGGGTCACCAGGTCATCCTCGCGCGAGAACGCCAGGTACACACAGAACAAACTACCCACCACAACACATGCCGGGCCCAGTGCCACCAGCCAGGGGCCGGGTTCTTTGTACCAGGGTTTGCGTTGCTGCGAACCATGCGTGAGTGAAGGCATTGCGTGTTCCTTATGCAAATTTGACGGCCAGACCCAAAATGCCCAGAGCAATACAGTACCAGCCAAACGGACTGAGTGCTTTGACTTCATGCATCTTGAAATAACGCATCAGCGCCCAGGTGCTGATATATGCGCAGATGCCGGCAATCAGCCCGCACAGCGCCATTTGCCCGAAGGGTAACGGGCCTGCTTCGTGCATGGCTTTGGGGACTTCCAGCAAGCTGGCGGCCAGAATAATGGGCGTGGCCAGCAAGAAGGAAAAACGGGCTGCCGCTTCGTAAGACAAGCCTTGCGACAGGCCGCCCAGTAAAGTGCTGCCAGAGCGGGAAATCCCCGGCACCAGCGCCAGGCTTTGCGCAAAACCAATTTTGATGGCACCGGCAAAGGTCAGGTCTTCCAGCTTGCGCCCGCCTGTGGTGCGGCGCACCAGCCGCTCCCCGGCAATCAGCATGATGCCGTTGATGACCAGCACCACCAGCACAATGGTGCTACTGCCAAAGAGAAGCTTGATTTTCTTTTCCAGCAACAGGCCCAGCAGACCTGCCGGAATCGTGCCTGCCACCATCAACCACAGGGGCCGCGCCAGCGCGTTATTGGGGTTGCCGCCGCCTTTGAAGAAGTTGCGGAACAGTTCGATCCAGTCTTTGTAGAAATACGCCAGCAACGCCAGTGCGGTCCCCAGGTGCAGCACCACCATAAAGGGCAGAAATTGCTCGCTCCGCGTGTCCATTTGCCAATGCAGCAGGTCTGGCACCACAACACCATGCCCCAGGCTACTCACCGGGAACAATTCGCTGACCCCTTGCATGATTGCAAACAAAATACTTTCGAGCTGCAGCCCCATCAAGGCGCCTCCTGTGATTTCAAACTGGTCGTCAAATCAAGATAATGGCCGGATCATCCGGCCATAAAGTCATTAGTGTGCAGGCAACTTGACTCATGCAGGTATGGGTTGCGCCGCTTGCATGGAGTCCAGCATCAATGCGATCAGGTCGCCCGCCTCCTGCAATGCGCGACCTTCAATAAAGACTGCATCAGCCTGGTGGTAATGGCGGCGCATATAGCCCAGCCACTGTTTAACCCGTCCACTTTGATATTTTGGCAGGATTCGTGTTTCAACGTTATGCCAGAACACATGAACCAGCGGTGCCAACTCATGCCAGGCCAGGCCCGCCTTGCCACACACCTCCAGGGCCAGCCCGGGGTTGGCAACCATGCCGCGCCCGATCATGACGTCTTCGCAGCCGGAAACTTCGCGGCAGCGATGAAAATCGGCCACGGTCCAGACTTCACCATTGGCAATGACCGGAATACGCAAAGCTTCACGAATGGCCGGGAGTTTTTCCCAGTATGCAGGCGGCTTGTAGCCATCGGTTTTGGTTCTGGCGTGAACAACCAGTTCTGCCGAGCCGCCATCTTCCATGGCATGTGCGCATTCCAGGGTCAGGCTTTGATCCTCATAACCCAGCCGCATTTTGGTCGTCACCGGAATGTGTGCTGGCACGGCCTGGCGCACCGCACGTACCACGTCGTGAATAACCTCTGGCGTCTTGAGCAGTAACGCGCCGCCACCATGGCGGTTGACGGTTTTGGCCGGACAGCCAAAGTTAAGGTCAATACCCGGCGGATTCAGGGATGCCAGCCGCTCCGCATTCTCTGCCATGCAAACCGGATCAGACCCCAGCAACTGCACGCGCACAGGCACACCAGCGGGCGTTTTGCCGCCGCTCAGGAGCTCAGGCACAAAGCGGTAGAAAAGGCGCTTGGGCAGCAAGGAGCCAGAAACGCGGATGAACTCGCTCACACACAGGTCCACACCACCAGACCGGGTCAGCACATCCCGCAATACATGATCAAGCAGCCCCTCCATGGGGGCCAGATAGATACGCAAAACAAGTCCAGCCAGAAAATCGTTAACCCGCCATTGTACCGCGCTGGCTTTGTTTTGCTGCGTATCGATTGATGCGCGGAGGTCAGGCCGAAGCGTCGTGATGCCACACTTCAGACGCATCTTATTTGACACAGAACGTTCGTTCACATAACCTTTGGAGAACGAATGTTCTGTGAGTGGATCATGGGCAACCCGAATCGCGATAACGAGTATCTCGGCAAGCTGCAAGATTATTATGCCGATTACCGCAGCCTGCCCTCTTATGCCGTCATTGGCGAAATGTTGGGCATGGCCTCCAAATCCGCCGTTTCTGCGCTGGTCAAGCGCCTGATGCTGGCCGGGTTTATTGAAATGACCCCAGACAAACGCCTGGCACCGACCAAACGGTTCTTTGAGCGTGAGCTGGCGGATTTTCCGGTGCCCGCAGGTTTGCCGGCGGCCGCCAATGATGCGATGAGCGAAGCGCTCTCCATTGACGATTATCTGATCAACCGCCCCTCCGCCACCATTACCATCCGTGTGCGTGGCGAGTCCATGATCGAGGCCGGCATTCATGATGGCGATGTCGCCATTGTGGAGAAACGCCCCGCCGCTCGCGTGGGCGATATCGTGGTCGCAATTATTGATGGCGAATACACGCTCAAGGAACTGGGGCGAGACAAACAAGGGTTCGTCCTGTTGCCACGCAACCCGGAGTTCTCACCCATTCGGCCTAAAGAAGGACTGGAGATTTACGGCGTTCTGGTCGGTCTGGTTCGCAAGTACCGTTAAATTGTCCTGGCTTTCTCCTCCCCAACCCCGGTGCTGCCGGGGTTTTGTTTTTACCGCGCCATACCGCACAATAAGTGTCGGGCGAGGTCATTTGTCTTGAATGTCCGGGGAACGGGCGCATTTGTAGCTCTTCCCGGCCCGAATTTTTACTGGAAAGCGCATGAGCGAAGCTGAATTTTCGCCGCTTGGCAAAGCGGTCAGTTACAAAACCGAATATGACCCGACCTTGTTGTTTCCGATTCCGCGCAAGGGCAAGCGCGACGAGATCGGTGTCGGTTCAACACTGCCGTTTATGGGTATGGATATCTGGAATGCCTATGAACTGAGCTGGCTGAATCAGCGCGGCAAGCCAGAAGTGGCCATTGCCACTTTTCTGATCCCGGCCGAGAGCCCGAACATTGTTGAGTCCAAATCATTCAAGCTGTACCTCAATAGTTTCAACCAGACAAAACTGGCCGGCTTCGAGGCACTGCAATCCTTGTTGCAGGCCGATCTTTCTGCTGCGACTGGCGCGCCGGTCATCGTCCAGCTCTTTGAGCCTGCCGCGTTTGCCGCACAAAAGATGGGCGACCTGAAAGGTTATTGCATCGACAACCTGGATATTGAAGTCGATCAGTATGAGCCTGCACCGGGCATTTTGAAGTGCGACGAACTCAATGCCCCGGTGGAAGAAACGCTGACGTCCAACCTGTTGAAATCGAACTGCCTGGTAACCGGGCAGCCAGACTGGGCCAGCGTGCAAATTCATTACGTGGGTGCGCCCATCAACCGGGAAAGCCTGCTGCGCTATCTGGTGTCGTTCCGTAATCACAACGAATTTCATGAGCAGTGTGTCGAGCGCATCTTTGTCGACATCCTGCGTGAGTGCAAACCCATGAAGCTGGCGGTATACGCTCGCTACACGCGTCGTGGCGGGCTGGATATCAACCCGTACCGCTGTAATTTCAGCGGCCCGCAGCCGACCAATATCCGGACAGCCCGGCAATAAACCGGGCTGTTGATAACACAAGCCACGCGCAAGAAGCGTGAACAAACTATCCCACAAGGAGAAACGCAGTGACGACAGAAGTTGCAGTACTGGCCGGTGGCTGCTTCTGGTGCATGGAAGCCGTCTTCCAGCGCCTGCGCGGTGTAACTGCCGTGCAATCAGGTTATATGGGTGGCCACGTTGATCACCCCACCTACAAGGCCGTGTGCACGGGAGAAACCGGCCATGCCGAGGTGTTGCGGATCGACTTTGACAGCAGCGTCATCAAGTACGAAGACATCCTGGATGTGTATTTCACCATTCATGATCCGACCACGTTGAACCGCCAGGGTGATGATATTGGCACGCAATATCGCTCCGAGTTGTTCTACTTGTCTGCCGAACAAGAGCAGAAAGCACGCGCAAAAATTGCGGAGCTGACCGCTGCGGGTACGTTCCGCGATCCGATCGTCACCAAAATCACGCCGGCGCAAGACTTCTGGCCGGCTGAGGACTATCACAACAACTATTTCAATCAGCATGGCGAACAGCCGTATTGCTCGCTGGTCGTGGCGTCCAAGGTGCAAAAACTGCTGAAGTACTTCCCTTCGCAGTCCAAAGAAAGTCTGTAAGCGCCCTTTCAGCACTCACCAGAACGGCGGACAGCGCAAAGCTCTCCGCCGTTTTTGCCGGCTGGGTGTCGGCAGATTCACAACGCCGTTATAATTGTCATTTTCCCCAGGGCCCGCTGCAACCATGTCTCCCCGGCTTGATGATCTGCATCCGTATCCGTTCCAGAAGCTGAAAACGCTGTTTGCTGGCGTTACGCCCAATCCGGCACTCAAGGCGGTCAATCTGTCGATTGGCGAACCCAAGCATGCTGCGCCGGCACTGATCAAGGATGCATTGATCCACAATCTGGATGGGCTTTCTGCCTATCCGGCCACGCTGGGTAGTGATGCGCTGCGGGGGGAGATCAGCCAGTGGCTCGCCCGGCGCTATGACATTCCGGCCCCGGATGCGGCCACGCAGATCATTCCGGTCAATGGCAGTCGTGAAGCCCTGTTTTCCTTTGCGCAAGCCGTGATCGATACCAGTGGCAACCACAAGCCCGTGGTGATTTCACCCAACCCGTTCTACCAGATTTATGAAGGCGCGGCCTTGCTGGCCGGCGCTGAACCGTTTTACGTCAACTGCCTGGCGCAGCACCATTTTCAGCCGGACTGGGACGCCGTACCGGAAGAGGTCTGGCAGCGCACGCAACTGGTGTTTGTGTGTTCGCCGGGCAATCCCACCGGCGCGGTAGCGTCTCTGGAAGACTGGCGTCGTCTGTTTGCGCTGTCTGATCGTTATGGTTTTGTGATCGCCAGTGATGAGTGCTATTCCGAGATCTATTTTGGTGAACAGCGCCCATTGGGTGGTCTGGAGGCCGCACACAAACTGGGGCGCGACGATCGCCGCCTGGTAGTGTTCAGTTCACTTTCCAAGCGTTCTAACGTGCCTGGTCTGCGCTCTGGTTTCGTAGCGGGTGATGCGCAAATTCTGGCGAAATTTCTGCTGTACCGTACCTATCATGGCTGTGCCATGAGCCCGTCGGTACAGGCCGCCAGCGCGGCCGGCTGGCATGACGAGGCGCATGTCATTGAAAACCGGGCGCTTTATGCGGCCAAGTTTGCCGCGGTCACGCCCACGCTGGCGCACGTGCTGGATGTTGCCCTGCCGGATGCCTCGTTCTACCTGTGGGCCGCTACGCCGATCAGTGACACGGAATTTGCCCGGCGCCTGTATGCTGAACATCATGTCACCGTCTTGCCAGGCTCATATCTGGCCCGTGAAGCGCATGGCATTAACCCGGGTGCCAACCGGGTACGTATCGCGCTGGTGGCCCCGCTGGAAGACTGCATGATTGCCGCTGAACGTATTGTCGCGTTTTGCAAAAGTCTGTAAGCCGGCGCTGCTGCCGGTCATCAATCCTCATTACACCCGCGCGGCCGGTGCTATGCCGCGCACTACCATTGAAAAGAGACAGGAAAAAGCCATGAGCAATCTGCAGTCCGTGATCGAAACCGCGTTCGAAAACCGTGCCGAAATCAACCCTGGCAATGCCACGGCTGAAGTGCGCGATGCCGTTAACGAAGCCATCAACGGCCTCGACAAGGGTCTGTGGCGTGTGGCCGAGAAAGTGGACGGCCAATGGCAAACCAACCAATGGCTGAAAAAAGCCGTACTGCTGTCGTTCCGCCTGAACGACAACGTGGTGCTGGACGGCGGCTGCACCCAGTATTTTGACAAGGTGCCGAGCAAGTTCGCCGACTATACCGAGGCTGATTTTCGCGCCGGCGGTTTCCGCGTGGTGCCCAATGCCGTTGCCCGCAAGGGGTCGTACATTGCCAAAAACGTGGTGCTGATGCCCTCTTACGTCAATATCGGCGCGTATGTGGATGAAGGCACCATGGTCGATACGTGGGCAACCGTGGGCTCTTGCGCCCAGATCGGCAAGAACGTGCACCTGTCTGGTGGTGTCGGCATCGGTGGCGTGCTGGAGCCGCTGCAAGCCGGCCCGACCATCATCGAAGACAATTGCTTTATCGGCGCGCGTTCAGAAGTGGTAGAAGGTGTCATCGTCGAAGAAGGCTCGGTCATCTCGATGGGCGTTTACATCGGCCAGTCCACCAAAATCTATGACCGCGAAACCGGTGAAGTCACTTACGGCCGCATCCCGGCCGGTTCTGTGGTGGTGTCGGGCAACCTGCCCTCCAAAGATGGCAGCTACAGCCTGTATTGCGCTGTGATCGTCAAAAAAGTGGATGCCAAGACCCGCGGCAAGGTCGGCATCAACGAACTTCTGCGCGGCATTTAATTCAAATGCAACCGAAGCCCGGGCAAGGCACACCCTGCCCGCCCGGGTTTGCGGCCGCCTTTGCGCCCTGAGCGCCAGACCGGTCACCAGTGATCTGATCTCCTTGAACCTCGGTAACCTTCATGCCCTTGATCCGCACGCTGCTTGTCGCTTCGCTCCTTTCTGTCAGCCTTGTGTCGCTTGCCCACGCCGAAGCTGGCTTTGCGCAAGACAAAAGTGATATCAAACCTGATCCCGCCATCACCTGGGGCACACTCGATAACGGGGTGCGTTACGTCATCATGCCCAATAGCGAACCCAAGGGCCGCGCCAGCTTGCGATTGCTGGTCAAGGCTGGTTCACTGGACGAGACAGATGACCAGCAGGGCCTGGCGCACTTTCTGGAGCACATGGCGTTCAAGGGCAGCACGCATTACAAGCCCGGCACGCTGGTCAACTACTTCCAGCGCCTTGGCATGGGCATGGGAAGCGATGCCAATGCCAATACCGGACAGGACCGTACGGTCTACCAGCTGGAGTTACCGGACACCAAGCCGCATACCTTGCAAGAGGGCTTGCAGGTGTTTGCTGATTTCTCTGGCGGGCTGTTGCTGCAGCAGGACCAGATTGATGGCGAGCGCGGTGTAATTCTGAGCGAAAAGCGCGCGCGGGACTCCGTCGCGTTTCGCAGTTACAAGGCAGAAATCGGTTTTCTGTTGCCCGGCTCTTTGCCCGCAGAGCGCATGCCGATCGGGCTTGATCCGGTGATTGAACAAAGCAAACGTGATCGTTTTGTCGACCTGTACAACACCTGGTACCGGCCGGATCGCATCACTGTGGTGGCGGTGGGCGACCTGAATGTCAAACAGACCACGGCGTTGATCCAGAAAGAGTTCGGCGAGATTGCCCCGCGTGCGCCCGCCCGCCCGGATCCGGACCTCAAATTACCGACCAGTATTAGCGAGACCGGCTTTGGCTATCACTACGAAGCCGATGCCCCCAATACCAATATCAGCATCCAGACACTGCAACCCTTTCCTGGCGCCGATAGCAGCAAAATCCGCCTGAACGACCAGACCCTGCAACTGGCACTGGATATGTTGTCCCGCCGTCTGGACATCCTGGCGCACAAGGAAAACTCGCCACTGAACGGCGCCTATACCGGCGTGTATGACATGTTCCAGACCGTGCGCGTCGGCAGCGTGGGCGCGTCGGCCAAGCCGGAGCAATGGCAAGCCGCACTGGCGCTAATTGACCTGCAACTGCGCAGCGCACTGGATCACGGATTCACCGCCCAGGAACTGCAGGTCGCGGTCGCCAATATGCGAACCGATCTGGATCAATCCGTGGCGAGCGCCGCAACGCGTCGCTCTGAGCGCCTGGCAGGTGCGATTGCTGACGCACTCAATGACCGCAACGTCTTTACCTCGCCGGCACAGGACAAGGCACTGATCGTGCCCCTGCTGGATAAAGTCACACCAGCGGATTGTCTGGCCGCATTGCGTAATGCCTGGAGCGGCGGCCGCCGTGTGTTTGTGTCCGGTAACGTCAAGCTGGACGACCCGCAAGCACAAATCAAGGCAGCGTGGACGCAAAGCCAGAGCGTCGCCAGCACCAGCAGTGCCAACGAGAACAAAGTGGTGTTCCCCTATACGGATTTTGGGCAAGCCGGCACAGTGGCCGCGCAAAAGCGCCTGGCGGATCTGGATATCACGCAAGTCACGTTCACCAATGGTGTACGCCTTAACCTCAAGCAGACGCCCTTCCAGGCCAACACCATTAACCTGAGCATGCGCGTAGGGGCTGGCCGGCTGACTGAGCCGGCAGCGACGCAGCCGGGCCTGGCCTGGTTGTCATGGCTGGCCTTCAAGGCCGGCGGCCTCGACAAACTGGGGATTGATGATCTGGATGCCGCGCTGGCCGGCAAGCAAGTCGGGCTGGATTTCCGGGTATCCAACGACGCCTTTACCTTTGGTGGCAGTACCAACCAGGACAACCTGCTGTTGCAACTGCAGTTGTTCACGGCCTACCTGACGCATGCCGGCTACCGGCCGGAAGCACTGACCATGGCGCGCAAGGCCATTGTCGAAACCCAGACGGAACTGGCGCACACCCCTGAAGGCAAGCTGCAGACGAATATTGCTGCTGAGCTGGCCAATCACGACCCACGCTTTGGCATTCCGGATCAAAAGGTGCTGATGGGGCGTTCGCTCGACGAAGTTAAAGCCTGGGTGCAACCGCAGCTGGATAAAGGCCCGCTGGAGATCTCCATTGTCGGCGATATTGACGTCAACAAGACCATTGCCGCTGTCGCGCAAACGCTGGGCACGCTGCCGGAGCGGGAAATCAAGCCTGATTACGCCAGTCAGCGTATCGTCAATTTCCCCGACAAGGCAGAGAGCCTGCGCTACACCGTACCGACCGAAATCAATCGAGGCCTGGTCTACCTGGTGTGGCCGGCCACCGATGGTCGCGACATCCATCTGGCCCGCCGTTTCAACCTGTTGGCCGAGGTATTCAAGAACCGCCTGTGGGACACCATCCGCACCCAGATGGGTAGTTCCTACAGTCCCGAAGCCTTTGCCCAACTGAGCGAAACCTTTACCGGCTACGGCTCGGTCGGCGTATTGATCACGGTAGAGCCAGAGCAGGCTGACAAAGTCACCACTGCGGTACAGAAGATTGCCGCCGACATGCAGGCGCACGGCGTGACCGAAGACGAACTGGAGCGCGCCCGCGCCCCGATCCTGACCGGCATTCGGGATTCCGAACGCACCAACGGCTACTGGCTGGGCACGGTGCTCAACGGCTCGCAGGAAATCCCGGCCAAACTGGACTGGGCACGCAGTCGCGCGGCGGACTATCAGAGCATCACCAAAGCGGACCTGGATTCGCTGGCGCGCCATTATCTGATCAAGGATCGCACCTTCAGCTTTACCGTGGTGCCCGATCACAAGATCGCCAGCAACAGCAAATAAATAGTCTGCAGGCAGCCTTCCGGGCTGCCCAATAAAAACGGCTGAGTGACGCAATGTCATTCAGCCGTTTTTATATGCGCCTGTACAACGGCGCATGATCAGACAGGTATTTGTTACTTAACGTGTTGCTTAAAGCACCACGTCGCGGGTAACCCCGTAACGACGCAGAATACGACGCAATTGCTCCAGCGCCTCGATCTGAATCTGGCGGACACGCTCCCGAGTCAGATTCAGACTGGCCGCCAGGTCTTCCAGCGTGCAGATTTCATAGCCATTCAAGCCGTAACGGCGCTCGATCACCATGCGCTGCTTGTCGTTGAGTTGCTTGAGCCACTCACGTACATAACGCTCGATTTCCATGTTCTGCAGCAGCGTTTCCGGGCCTTCATGTTGCTCATCCGGAATCGACTCACCAATGGTGAGCATGGGGTCAATGTCCAGCGGGGCATCCAGCGAGGCCACGCGTTCATTCAAACCCATAATGCGCCGAACATCTTCTACTGGCTTGCCCACCAGCGCGGCCACTTCCTCTACCGTGGGCTCATGACCCATACGCGCTTCCAGGTGGCGTTGCGCACGCAGGTAGACGTTGAGTTCCTTGATCACATGCACCGGCAAACGAATCGTCCGGGACTGGTTCATGATCGCGCGTTCAATGCTTTGGCGAATCCACCAGGTGGCGTAGGTCGAGAAACGGAAACCGCGTTCCGGGTCAAACTTTTCCAGTGCATGCATCAGACCGATATTGCCTTCCTCAATGAGGTCCAGCAGGGTCATGCCACGGTTGATGTAATGCTTGGCAATGTTCACCACGAGCCGCAGGTTGTGCTCGATCATTTTCTGGCGTGCCTGAAAATCGCCCTGCACCACACGCCGTGCCAAGGCGCGTTCTTCGTCTGGTGTCAGCAGCGGGCTATGCCCGATTTCGTTCAGATAAATCTGGGTAACGTCACCGGTACTTTCGTAGACAGGAGCGTCTGCTTCCTCAGCAGCAACAGACTCCGCCTCACCATCCCCTTCTGCTTCGTTCTCGATTGACTCGAGGTCTTCTTCCTCAAGTAACGCTTCGTCTTCCAGGATATCGATTTGATCGTTCATGGTTAGTCTGAGTGGATGTATTTGGCTGGATCGACCGGTTTGCCAAATCTGCGGATTTCAAAATGCAGCTTGACCTGGTCGGCATCGGTATTGCCCATCTCCGCGATCTTTTCACCCTTCTTGACGATGTCGCCCTCCTTGACCAGCAACTTGCTGTTATGCGCATACGCGCTCAAGAACTCGGTGTTGTGCTTGATGATGATCATTTTGCCGTACCCGCGCAGGCCACTTCCGGCATAGACCACCTTACCGGACGCTGACGCAACCACAGACTGCCCCATTTTTCCGAGAATATCAATACCTCTGCTTTCATCACTGAAAGCTTTGGCAGGCTGACCTGGCGTGGGCCAGATCCAGTCCACATCACCCGAAGCGGCCTCAGCCGGAGCAGATGCTGGCCCGGAGGCCGCTTTTACGTTACTTTTTGTAACACTATCGGACGTTACTGCAATTTCTGAAGCGACCACCGGTCGGGGCGTTGTGCTGCCCTCTTGCTGTGGTTTTGATGCAACGGCAGGGCCTTCAGCCATGGCGGCAATAGCGGTAGCGTTCTGCGGGCTGTACGGCAGCTTCATGGCTTTGGGATAACTTTTATTCACTGCAACCGGGGCAGCGGCCGGGCCGGTATCCTTGAGCGGTTTGACCTCTACGCCGCCATTGGTTGCAGCCGCCACACTGCCAGGCGGGGTCAGGCGCAAGACCTGCCCCACCTTGATGGCGTTGACGTCATCCAGATTGTTCCAGGCCGCCAGATCACGCCAGGCCACGCCATGATCCATGGCGATCCGGTACAAACCATCCCCCTTCTGGACGATATACGTGTCCGCACCCTGGCCGGTGACGACTGGCGCTGCGGCTGGCAGGGGTTTGACCACAGGGGATGTTGAACTGGCGGTCGCAGAGTTGCCCTGCTGGTAGCGATCAACGATGGGGGCCGGCTGGGTGGGCTGATTGGCGCAGGCGGCCAGCAACAACGCAGTAGCGGGGGCAATAAGACGCTGCCAGTTCACTCAATTTCTCCTGATATTTTTTGATCTGATGCTGCGGACGAGCAATTGTTCTTGGCTTGTGTAACAAGCGCATTTATGTAGCACTGGTTGGTACAACCAGGCCAACCAAAAATTCACGCCATGCCTGGGAGCAGCGGGACAAACTTCACCCGTTCCAGCCGTTGTTCGACCGGGCCCTCGGGCGTGATTTCAATCATGCGCAGCTCCTGAGTGTCGCCCCCGACCGGGAAAATCATGCGCCCGCCAGGTTTGAGCTGGGCAATCATGGCCTCGGGCACAATGGGTGCGGCGGCGGTCAGCATGATCACGTCAAACGGGCCACTATCGGGCAAGCCCCGACTGCCGTCGCCATGACGCAACCGTGTATTGAGGACGCCCAGTGTCGATAAACGTTCCCGCGCCTGTTTGGCCAGGCCGCCAATGCGCTCGATCGAGTACACGGTTTTGAAAAACTGGGCGAGAACCGTGGTCTGATAACCGCAGCCCGTACCAATTTCCAACACCTTGTCACGCTGCGGCGCGCCCAGCGCCAGTTCGGTCATGCGGGCGACAATATACGGTTGGGAGATGGTCTGCCCATGCCCGATGGGCAAGGACATATCGTCATAGGCTTTGTGCGAGATGGCTTCATCGACAAAGGCATGGCGCGGCACTTCACCCATGATGGTCAGGACTTCCGGGTGGGTAATCCCCTGACTTTTGAGGCGGTCGATCATGCGGGTGCGCGTGCGGGCTGACGTCATGCCCATGCCGGGCACATTATTGAAATTCATGCGCATAGCCATTTCGACACCGTCTCCAGTCCGGTATAGGCAGTCAGATCAATGGAAAGCGGAGTGACCGAGACAAAACCATTGGCCACAGCGTAAAAGTCCGTGCCTTCACCGCACACAGCAGCGCCACCCACCGGCCCGACCCACCAGATAGGATCGCCGCGCGGGTTTTCATCTTTGATCACTGAAGCTGCGCGATGACGCCGGCCCAGCCGCGTGGTGAGCTTGCCACGGATTTCGCCATAGGGGACATCTGGCACGTTCACATTCAACAAGGTCGGTTGATCAAACGGCTGCTTGATGCTTTGAGCCACCAGGTCCAGTGCAACTTGCGCCGCCGTTTCAAAGTGCTGCGGATTGCGAGAGGCCAGTGAAAACGCCAGCGACGTCACGCCCAGCAAATAACCTTCCGTTGCGGCCGCCACGGTGCCGGAATAAATGGTGTCGTCGCCCATGTTGGCGCCGTGATTGATGCCGGAGATCACCAGATCAGGCAACGTTTCCATCAAACCGGTCGCGGCAAGGTGTACGCAATCGGTAGGCGTGCCGTTGACGTACAAAAACCCGTTGGGCGCCCGGCGGACGCTGAGCGGACGGTCCAGTGTCAAAGAATTGCTGGACCCGCTCCGGTCACGCTCGGGTGCGCAAACCATGACCTCGTGCTCCTGCCCCAGTGCTGCAGCCAATGCCGCAATTCCGGTCGCGAAATACCCATCATCATTGGAAACTAATATACGCATGCGGCCTCCACTGCGGCGTATTCTAGCTGTATGCCGGGTGGGCGCGAAGCGGCGGCAGAACGAGCGTTGCGTATTGCCGCCTTGCCGGAGGTTATTCTGCGCGCAAAACAGGCGCTGGCGCGGCTTTGGGCTGTCAAGTCTGGCCGTCGCTGCACGCTGTTACGGCCGCTGCAGACAGGTCAATGGAGTGTGCGCGGGACAGAGAGCAAAAACTCGGGGATTTGCGCGTCAAACAAGGTGCCGTCAGTCGTGCGCATCTGATAGCTGCCCCGCATGGTGCCCACCGGACACTCCAGGGTGGTGCCACTCATGTATTCAAAGGACTGGCCTGGTTCGAGCACCGGCTGCTCTCCAATCACCCCAAGGCCACTCACTTCCTGTTCCCGACCTTCCATATCGCGAATGATCCAGTGTCTGGAAATCAATTGCACTGTCACCGCGCTGCGATTGGTGATGGCAATACGGTAGGCAAATACGTAGTGATCCTCTGTCTCATCAGACTGGTCCGGCACATAGCTGGCCTGCGGAACGATCTCGATGACAAATTCCGGCTTTTCGCTCATGTTGTTCATGCCTGTTTTCAGGGTGTTTTACATATTAGCAGTCCATGACAACGGGCTGCAGCCCTTCTGCGATACAATCGGGGGAAGTGTCTTATCCATTTCACGGAGTTTTTCATGGCCGAATACCGCATCGCCCCCAGCATCCTCTCTGCCGACTTTGCCCGACTGGGCGAAGAAGTGCGCAACGTCTCCGAGGCCGGGGCCAGCCTGATTCACTTTGATGTCATGGATAATCACTATGTACCCAACCTGACCATCGGCCCGATGGTCTGTGAGGCCATCCGCCCGCACACTACGCTGCCGATTGATGTGCATCTGATGGTCAAACCGGTGGATCGCATCATCCCTGACTTTGCCAAGGCTGGCGCTAACATCATTACCTTTCACCCGGAAGCGTCCGATCACATCGACCGCTCGCTGGGCTTGATCCGCGAGCATGGCTGCCAGTCTGGTCTGGTGTTCAACCCGGCCACTTCACTGGATTATCTGGATTACGTGCTGGACAAGGTCGACATGGTCCTGCTGATGTCGGTCAACCCGGGTTTCGGTGGCCAATCGTTCATTCCGGAAATGCTGGAAAAAGCCCGCCAGGCCCGCGCCAGGCTGGATAAATACAAAGACAAAACCGGCCGCCACATTCATCTGGAAATTGATGGTGGCGTAAAGGTCGACAACATCGGCCAGATTGCAGCCGCCGGGGTCGATACCTTTGTCGCTGGTTCGGCCATTTTTGGTCATCCGGACTACCGCGCCATCATTGCCGCCATGCATGCAGAAATTGACCGCCACGTGGCCGGCTAAGGGCTGGTTATGGATATCAAGGCTTTTGCTTTTGATCTGGATGGCACGCTGGTGGATTCGATTGCCGATCTGGCACGTGCCGCCAACGCCGCGCGTGCGGATCTGGGGCTCACCCCGCTGACCGAGGCACGCGTTGCCAGCTATGTCGGGGACGGCGCGTCATCTCTGGTGGCGCGCACGCTGGCAGATGACTACGCGGCCGAATTTACCGGCACTGCGCTGCAAAAAGAAGCGATGAACCACTTCGATTTGCACTACAAGCAGGGCCTGACCATCGACACCACGTTCTACCCGCAAGTGCAGATCACCCTTTCCCGCCTGCATGAGCGTGGCTTTGCCCTTGCCATTGTCACCAACAAGCCGGAACGCTATACGCTGCCCTTGCTGCGCGCACTGGGCGTGAGTGAACACTTTGAAGTGGTGGTGGCCGGCGACACCTTGCCGCAGAAAAAACCGTCGGCTGCGCCATTGCTGCATGTGGCCGAGCGCTTGCAAGTCAGCCCGTCAGAGTTGCTGATGGTGGGTGACTCCAAAAACGACGTACTGGCGGCACAAGCGGCAGGTTGCCCGGTGGTGGCGGTGAGTTATGGCTATGGCAGCAATCTGGATGATCTGGGCGCGGATCGCGTCATTCATCACTTTGCGGATCTGCTGGAGTTCATTGACTAGCACCAGACTCATGCGACCGGTACAAAAAAAGCGCCTGAGGGCGCTTTTTCTTTGGGCGCGCCGTTCAGCGCTTACGGTGATAGTCCACCCAGGCAAAACGGGCGCCGCTGGCTTCATCCACCGCCGCTTCACGCGCGGTTTCCTGCCATTCGGTCCGGTCAAACTCCGGAAAATACGCATCGCCCTCGGGCGCCAGTTCAACCTCGGTCAAATACAACGCGTCAGCCACAGTCAACGATTGACGGTAAATTTCGCCGCCACCAATCACAAAGACCCGTGCCGCATCGGCACACGCCGCCACAGCGGCTTCAATGCTGGGGTAGGCTTCTGCGCCTGCGGCTTGCCAGTCTGTCTGCCGGGTAATCACCAGATTGCGCCGGCCCGGTAGCGGGCGACCCAGAGAATCCCAGGTTTTTCGTCCCATCAAGATGGGCTGACCCAGGGTGCGTGCCTTGAAGCGCTTGAGGTCTTCCGGCAAACGCCACGGCAGGCGGTTTTCAATACCAATGACCCCGTTGCTGCCCATAGCGGCAATCAGGACGACTTCTGGGCGTGGGCTCATGGAAAAACTCCGGCAATGGGTAGAAGGCGGCATTGTGGGCGAAGCGGCGCGCCAGGGCAACGGCCGTGCCCCAGGCAGCCGACGGTAACAGGTACAATATGCCTTTGATTGTCTGATACCGGATTGACGCAATGACTGTGCAAGCTCTCGACGACCAGGAATTTGATCGCCTGGATACCTTCCTGATGTGTCCGCGTACGCCTGAAGCCACCATGGATCTGGAAATGCTGGATGGCTTTCTGGTGGCGCTGAACATTGGCCCGGAAGAAGTGCCGGAAGACGAGTGGCTGCCGGCCGTGTTTGATGGTCAGGTGCCGGAGTTCTCCGACAAGATCGAAGCCGACGACATCATGGACCTGATCCGTCGCCACGCGGCCACGGTACGCGAAGCCTTTTCGGCCAAGAGCCGGGTGCGGCCGGGTGAAGAGCCGCTTTACTACCCGCTGATCCTCAATGACGAAGGTCTGGATGAAAAGTGGCAGGAAACCATCGGCCAGTACTGGGCTTCGGGTTTTCACGCCGGCGTGGCCGTGCGCGAAGAAGCCTGGCAAAACGAGATGGATGAAAGCGATGACTTCTACAACACCATCGCCCGCATCATTGCGCTGGAACTGGGTCATGACCCGGACGATGAAGAAGAAAAGAAACTGACCATCAAACAGCGCGAAGACCGGCTGGATGAACTGCCGTGGCTGATTGAAGAACTGATGTATTTCTGGCTGGAAAAGCGCTTTGGCAAAGTGGAAACAGTCAAGAATGAAGAGCCCAAAGTCGGGCGCAATGACCCCTGCCCGTGCGGCAGCGGCAAAAAATACAAGAAGTGCCACGGCGCTTGAATCCATCCAACCTATTGACGACTGACCTGCCCATGTACCGTCTTGTTATCCAGGCTCCAGACATTGAAACCCCCAATCTCAAACAACTGGCGCGTTTGTCGGGCGCGGGTGAAATCCAGGCGGTGAACCAGCAAGCGTTTCACCTGATTGGCGCGGACATCGCCAACCAGGAGGCGGTCGCGGATTTTTGCGAATCCGTGCAGCACGACTGGGCGTTTATTCCGGAAGACCTGCGCGTGGGCGATATCGGCCTTGTGGTGATGGATATGGATTCCACCCTGATCACCATCGAGTGCATTGATGAGATTGCCGACATGGTCGGCATCAAGCCACAAGTGGCGGAGATTACCGCCGCTGCCATGCGCGGTGAGCTGGACTTCAAAGAGAGCCTGACCCGCCGCGTGGCCTTGCTGGCCGGACTGGACGCCAGTGCCTTGCAGCGTGTGTATGACGAACGCCTTAAACTGATGGCCGGGGCGGAAGTCATGCTCAAGGGCTTCCAGGCGGCCGGGGCAAAAACACTGCTGATTTCCGGCGGCTTCACGTTCTTCACCCACAAGCTGCAAAGCCGCTTGAATCTGACCCGTACCATTGCCAATGAACTAGAGATCATCGACGACAAGCTCACAGGCCGGGTGATTGGCGAGATTGTCGATGCGCAGCGCAAAAAGTCCGAGTTGATCCGCATGCGCGAAGAGTTGGGTCTGCGTCCGGAGCAAGTAGTCGCCATGGGTGACGGGGCCAATGATTTGCCCATGCTGCATGAGGCCGGTTTTGGTGTCGCATGTCATGCCAAGCCCAAAGTCCAGGCCGAAGCGCCGTACTGCATCAATCATGTCGGGCTGGATGGTGTGCTGAATTACTTTCTGACGCCCTGAGCCCGCCGGCGGGTTCTTTACAGCCACCAAAAAGCGCCTGAAATGGCGCTTTTTTCATGTCTGAGACACACCTCAAACATGACGTGTCCGCTGGCGCTCATTGTTCAGGTAGTCCAGAAACGCCTGCGCCGGCATGGGTTTGCCAAACAACCAGCCCTGCCCGCTCTGTACACCGTGCGCCACCAGCCAGGCCGCCTGCGCTTCGCTCTCGACCCCTTCGGCAATCATTTTCAGATGCAGGCTGTGGCCAATCTCTACAATATGCGGTGCAACACTGGCGGTGGCGGCCTCTGTGCCCACGGTATCAATAAACGATTTGTCGATCTTCAGGACATCAACCTGGAATGTCTGCAAATAAGATAGCCCGGAATAACCCGTGCCAAAGTCATCAATCAATACCCGGTGCCCCATCTGGCGCAGTTGCTGGATGATACCGACCGCGGTTTGGGCATGCATGAAACCGCGCTCGGTCGCCTCAATGGCAATGCGCTGCGGCTCGATACTGCAGGCCGCCAGGGTGCGCTTGAGCACCGCGCAGAAACGGTCGGTACTGAGGTCAATAGCGGCCAGATTGATCGACACATACAAGTCACTGCGCAATTGCAGCAAGGTGGCCATGTCTTTGCACACCAGGTCCAGCACCAGATCTGTCAGCGGCTGAATCAGCTGATTGTCTTCGGCCAGCGGGACAAACACATCTGGCCGCACCATCACATCCCGGGCTTGCGGCCAGCGGACCAACGCCTCCGCGCCAATGCAGCGCCGGGTGGCCAGGTCCACAATGGGTTGATAGTGAACCTGCAACTGCCGGCGGCGGATGGCGTAGCGCAGTTGCCCCACCAGTGAGCTCCGGCTGCGGATATACATCAGCAACCCGGCCGCAATGGCAAGGCCCAGCACAACGCCGACCGGTAGCCAGATTTGCAGCGCGGCGTACCAGTGGCGCAGCAGATTGATGGAGGGCTCGCCCGCTACCACGGCAATCGGCAACTGCGCTGATTTGACGGTAATGTAATAGACGCCATCGGCCTGGCGTTTGCCGGACTCTTTATACCCTTTAAGGATGAAATCCGGCCGCGCGTTATGCCAGGAGGCCACAATTTCATTGGTTCCGGTCCCCACGACCGAGAGCGACAAGGTGGGGTCTTCCACCACCACATCGACCAGCGACTCCGGATCAAGCAACACCGCATGCGTGTCATCCGCAATCATCAGCATGGGTTTACCGGTGTCTTCAATATCATAGGCATGCAACCAGACCCGGTAGTGCGGCCCTTCCCAGGAGGGCTTGCCCAGTCTGTTCTGGTGGGCAAAGCGCCCCAGCATGGCCCCGCACATCAGATAGTCACGGTCCCGCAGTGTGACCACGTCTTGCACATACCGATGCATCAGCGAAACCCGGCGCATATCGGCCATGTACTCGTCGCTGCAGGGCTCCGCGGTCAGTTGCTGCATCTGGCCCAGCGCATCGCGAGCATTGTTGTAGACCATTTCAATGCGGGTCAGACCACGGCGGGCGTAAAGGGAGAGTGCTTCATACTCGCGCACTTGCGCCCGCTTTTCGGCCACGTAGGTCATCAGACCGACCGGAATGGTGGCGACCGCGATGATGCCCAGCACCACCAGTACAACAATGGAATGATGAAGCAGGGATTTGCGGGTCAGCATCAACATCTGGGTATTCATTCCGGCAGCGTTATACGCAGGGGCATTCAGAGTTCCTGGCAAGATGCCGTCGAGCACCGCCGGCACTCTCAATTCATAGCCAGCAAATGCCACTCTTTCCTGGAAAAATGCACGGCAACTGTGCCCGGACATGAATGGCCCTGCTATGCTTGACAGCTTTCTTTCCAGCTACAGGCACACCCCATGAAGCCGTTGGCACAAGGCGGTCTGGTTTATTCCACTGAGCACGGCCGCATGTGTCCGCACTGCCGCCAGCCAGAGGCCCAGTGCATCTGCCAGCCTGCACAACCGGCGGGTTTTGCCGATGGCATTATCCGGGTCATGCGGGAAACCAAAGGGCGCAAAGGCAAGGGCGTCACCGTGATCAAGGGGGCCGTGATGGACCTTGCCAGCCTGACCGCCCTCGCCCGTCAACTCAAGGCGGTATGCGGCTCAGGCGGCACCGTCAAGGATGGTGTGATTGAAATTCAGGGCGACCATGTCGATGCAGTCCTGACTGAACTGAAAAAACGCAATCTGGCCGCAAAGCGCGCCGGCAGTTGAGCCCGTTACGGCTAGCGATATAACCGCGCTGCCACGGTTGGGCCAAACACGTTGATCAACAGCCCTCCCATGACAATGGCCCCACCCAGCCATTGCAACGTGGAAAGGTGTTCGCCCAGTGACAGTGCCGCAGTCACTACCCCAATCACCGGCACCAGCAAGGTCAGCGGCGCAATCTGTCGCACCGGGTGATGTGCCAGCAACCGCCCCCACAAGGCATAACCCAGGCAGGTCGCCACATAGGCCAGATAAATCAGCGCGGCCACGCTGGGCCAGCCAGGATTGGCCAGGCTGGCGCTGATACGCGCCGGGCCCTCCAGCCACCAGGACAAGAGCAAGAACGGCACCGGCGGCACCAGTGCGCCCCACACCACAAGACTGAGTGGATTGACGGCCCCGACCCGTTTGACGACCAGATTGCCAGACGCCCAGGATAGTGCGGCCAGCAGCGTTAACACAAAGCCCAGCCCGCTAAAGCCACCGTTGCCATGCAGGCCAATCAACGCCAGGCCCGCTGCCGCCACCAGCAAGCCCAGTACGTTATGCCAGCGCACCGGCTCGCCAAAGATCAGCGCAGCCAGAAGCACCGTGAAAAACGCCTGCGCCTGCAATACCAGAGAGGCCAGGCCGGCAGGCATGCCGACGTACAAAGCCGAAAACAGAAAGGCAAACTGCCCCAGGCTGATCGTCGCCCCATACGCCACCAGTTGCGGCCAGGGGATGCGTGGACGTGGCACGATCAACACAGCTGGAAACGCCACCAGCGTGAACCGTAGCGCACCCAGCAACATGGGCGGTACGCCGTGCAGGCCGACTTTGATCACCACAAAGTTGACGCCCCACACAAAGACCACCACCAGTGCCGACAACCAGTCTTTGGCCTGCATGCACCCGCCCCAAAAAAGGCTCAAGTATGCCTCCTGGAAGTTAGCCCCTCTATCGGGCACTTCCGCAGGCGTCTAGAATCCGCAACATGTTGCTGCCTGGAACAAAGATCTGATGCGGATTCGCTCCCCAATGACTGCATGGCATTGCACCATACTGGCATGGCTGGCGGCGTGCCTGTTGGCGATTGCGCCAACATTCAGTCTATTGCATGCATCTGCCACCGTTCAGGCCGATCCGGTGTTGTGCAGCGCTGGCGGGGTGCGGGTAGAGGCGGGTTCTGCACGACAACGTACTCTGGTCCTGCTGACCAGCGCCTGTCCGTTGTGCGCCCTGCAAAGTCATCTGCCCCCATGGCCGGTACTGGTGCCGCAACTGACCATGCACATGGTGGCTGGCCTGCTGCCTTTAATGCCAGCGCTCACCGTCACAGCGGACTGTGCGCTGCCGCCCGCAACCGGGCCACCGGGGTTTGTTCGTCGTTGATCCTGCCCGTTCGGGCCTTGAGAACAGTTAAACCACGGAAAATCCGCATGCTGAATTTACTGAAATACCCAGCATTCCTGCTGGCCCTGCCCTTTGTTCTGTTGACCGCCACGCCGTCTCTTGCCGCCGATACCGCAGCGGCAGTGTCGATAGTTCAGGCGTGGTCACCCGCCACACCACCCGGTGCCGAAACGGGTGCGGCTTATTTCACCATCAACAATCGCAGCGGTGCAGCAGATGTCATCCTTGGCGCCAACAGCGCCGTGGCGACAGAGGCTTCAGTCCATGAAATGAAAATGGCAGGTGGCATGATGCAGATGCGCGCCGTCCCCAAACTGTCACTGGCGCCCAAGGCCAGCGTGACATTCAGCCCGCACGGCTACCACGTGATGCTGACGGGTCTGAAGAAGCCGCTCAAGGAAGGGGATCATTTCAAGCTGGCGCTGCAATTGCAGCATGCCGGGGCCGTAGAGGTTGATGTGGTGGTCGAAGGACTGGGGGCCAGCCAGTTCACCGGCCCCGCAAAGTAATCTTTGCCAGCCCATCAAAAGCCGCCCGTAGAGGCGGCTTTTGATTGAGGGCGACGCCGGGCGTCGCTCAATCCGGCGACTCTACATAGAGCCCTTCTGCAAGCAGCGTCCCCACGGGTGCGGGGCAAAAATACGCCCATGCCAATACCTGCGTGCCATCCGGCGCATGCACTGCAATGCGCTCCCGCGTGTACCACTCCGGGTGACGCTCCAGCACATCCAGATGCGCCAGTTGCCCGGCGTCGACCTGGTACAGTTCGCCGCTGACCGGATAACGGGCTTCATGCTTGAACAGGAACGGGATGCGCTGCTCCAGATACAGCGCATAGTGATGCACCGTGCGCGCTGCGCCCAGACATGGCGTGCCACGCATCCAGTGGTGGTTGCGACAGCCCTGTTTAAGGGTGCCATAGACAAATACGTAGCCATCATCAGGCGCGGCGGTTGCATGAGTCATCGTGATGGCGTGCGGGTCAAGTTATCGGGCAGATCAAAGGGCTTGCTGTCGGCATCTGCCGGTGTGGCGACTGGGGGCGCCGCTTCCGCAGCGGGTTCAGAGGCCGTCTTGCTGATCATGGCGGGTGCTGGTTGTGTCGCAGCTTGGGCTGCTATCTCAGCCAACGGCAGCGGCGCACTCAGGCGGCAGTCATCATCGTCAAAACACACCTGGACCGCCATCCTTGCCGGGGACTCCGTACGCAGGATGCGTACCTTGCCACAATAGCTACGCGTGCTGGTCACGGTCTGAACTGACTCTTCCACCCCCTGATTGCACTGTACGGCGCGTTTTTGCACGTCGCCAAAGCCCACGTTGCTATCCGCATCCACCAATTGCCAGCGCAACGGTGCATTGGGCGCGGCGGCCACAGGCAAAGACCACGCCAGGATGTATGAATCAGCCGTAGTCGCACCCAGCGCCAGTTGCGGCACGGTGCCAGACGGTTGGGTGCTGACGACTTCCACGGTGAACATATCGCTGGGTGTACAAGCCAGCTTGCTACACAGCCGCACGCTTAGATTATGTTTGCCCGGAGACAAGCCGTTGAGCGTGGTTTCGCCCATCTGGCTATGGGCGGAATCTTCACCAAACGCACTCGACTCATACAAGACTTTCTTGTCGTCCAGCACCTGCCAGTAATGCCCCGGCGTACCCCACCACAAATGCCAGGTAATCTTGACGGGCTCACCCGTGGTGAATGAGGGCAACCACTCGATTTCCGGCGCAGAGGGCTTGCCGTCGCCTTTGTCCCCACCCACCCAGGTATTGATGGCCAGCGGCGTACATACCGGTTCCCCCCGGGTGCCGGTGTTGCAGAGCTTGATCTGGATTTCATGGCGACCCGGGGCCAGATCAGTCAGCGTGTAGACGCCGCTTTGCACGGAAATCGCCTTGGCCGCGCTGTCTTTGCTGGTGAGCAGCGTGCGCTGGGTAAAGCTTTGCGTACGCGCCCGCAATTGGCCGTTATCCCAGATTTCCCAGTATTGGGCGGTGGTGCCGAAGTTGATATCCCAACCCAGCGTCAGTTGATTGCCCGGCAAAGTGGCGGGCACATCGTCCAGAGCGGGTTTGATGGGCGGTTCCACGGTCGGCGCGGGAATGGACTCCCCCGGGTACTGCATGGCCGGCAGCGGTTGTATCGAGGCATCGTTCGCCGGCGCAGCAGCCGGCGCATCTACGTCAATGCAATCCAGCATGCCGCCTGCGGCCGGCTTGCAGGCGCGGTCACCACTGGCGGCAGCTTCCTGCGGCGTCATCAGCGTGGCGTGCGCCATGCAGAGCCAAAGGGCACACAAAACCGAGAACATCCACCGCTGCAAGGTCAATGCACTGCCTCCCGAGAAATGAACTGGCGCTTACACGTGTTATTCGCAATGTTCCAGTTGTAGCTGCAAGATGCGCTCACCGCGAAACTCATTGATGCTGATGGAAAACACGGCGGTCACTTTATCCGGCAAGGGTTGCGGGCTGCCAAAGCGAATCCCGTCCAGCACCATGCCAAAACGTGTCGCCAGTTTGACCTTGAGGTGCCGCTCACCCACCACGCGCTGCTCCAGCACCCGGAATTCGTCATGAAATTTCGGCGCCGGAAAACCCTGGCCCCACACCTGATGGTCCAGCCGCGCCACCACATCCATGTTGTAGCTTTCCTGCGGCAAGGCGCCATCCGTTTCGATAATGCGTTCCAGCGCGGTAGCCGGCATCAACTCACGACATACGGCCTCAAAGGCCTGCTGAAAGCGCGCAAAATCTTCCGTGCGCAGGCTAAGGCCCGCAGCCATGGCATGCCCGCCAAACTTCAGGATCAGTCCTTCATGACGCTTGGAGACAAGGTCCAGTGCGTCACGCAGATGCAAGCCGGGGATGGATCGGCCGGAGCCTTTGATTTCCCCTTCGCCGCCATCGGCAAACACCAATGTTGGCCGGTGAAATTGTTCTTTCACCCTTGAAGCCACAATCCCGACCACGCCCTGATGCCAGTCCGCGCGATACAGACAGATGCTCCAGCTATCCGCCACATTGACGCTGGCAAGAATAATCTCAGCCTCATCGCGCATGCCGGCTTCAATGTCGCGCCGCGCACGGTTCATCTGGTCCAGTTCACTGGCCAATGGCAAAGCGGCTTGCTCAGAACCGGCCAGCAGACAGGCAATACCCAGGCTCATATCGTCCAGCCGGCCCGCCGCATTCAGGCGCGGCCCCAGCGTAAACCCCAGGTCAAAACAACTGGCCCGCTGCGGATTGCGCCCGGCGGCGTTAAACAGCGCCAGGACACCAGCACTGGCCTTGCCGCTGCGCATGCGCTTGAGGCCGTGTTCCACCAGGATGCGGTTATTGGCGTCCAGCTTGACCACGTCGGCCACCGTGCCCAGCGCCACCAGATCCAGCAACTGGCCCAGGTTGGGTTCCGGTTTGTCGGCAAATGCACCGCGTTCCCGCATCTGGGCGCGTAGCGCCATCAGGACATAAAACATCACGCCGCAGCCGGCGAGATTTTTGGATGGAAAGTCACAGCCCGGTTGATTGGGATTGACGATCAAGGCATCCGGCAACTGATCGCCAGGCAGGTGGTGATCGGTAATCAAGACATCAATACCGCGTGCTTTGGCGGCTGCCACCCCGGCGACGCTGGCAATACCGTTGTCCACGGTAAGGATCAAGTCTGGCGACTGTGCGGCCGCCAGTTCCACAATCTCTGGCGTCAAGCCATAACCGTATTCAAAGCGGTTAGGCACCACAAAACCAATGGTCGCGCCCAGCAGCGACAGCCCTTTCATGCCGATGGCGCAGGCCGTTGCCCCATCCGCATCGTAATCGGCCACGATCAAAATGCGTTCCTGGCGAGCAATAGCGTCAGCCAGGCGCACGGCGGCTTCTGCCGCGCCTTTCAGTTGCGACCAGGGGATCAGCCGGGTCAGGTCGTATTCCAGTTCATGTTCATCACCAATGCCCCGCGCGGCATACAAACGCGCTTCCAGCGCGGAGTAACCGGCGTTGCGCAAACGGGTTTCCAGTTGAGCGGAAACCGTGCGGGACTGGATATGCGGGTTGGTGGTATTCATGTTTGCTTGCATTACAACTGCCACGGCAGGCGTGCGCCTTGCCAGAATTTCCAGCGCATGCCGGGATCGACTTCAACCGCAAGGCCGGTTTCCGGCAAGGAGAACGCCAGACTGTCAATGCGCCCGGCCTTGAGGTCGGCCAGTAACGGCGCAAACCACTCGGCCTCCAGCTGTTGCCAGGCGTTCCGCCAGCCTTGCGGATCGTTGGCGATCAACTCTGTGCCCAACGCATCAAGCACAATCATCGCGTCTTGCGCAGGCAGGTCTTGTACTCGCGCGGGTAATGCATCAAAACGCGTACGGGCGGCGATGCCCAGTGCTTGCACCAGCACATCATTGGTCAAGATGCGGCTGGCCGGGAGTACCGGCGGATGCGCGAGTGGCCATGTGCCGCCGCCCCACAGCCAGACTGAGCTGATCGCGGGCTCGCCGCGCGCCTCACGCGCATCGTTGACCGGGTGCGTATAAAACAGCATCTGGATTTCGTTGAGCGCCCGGTGCCAGTTCAGCGCATCCGGCCCTTTGGGCAAAAACGGATCAATATTGCGGCCGTTGACTACATCCACCGGCGCACAGACCAGTTGCGGGTCCTGCGGTACGCGCAGATACCAGTGTTGCGGGGTGGCCGCCACAAAGTGAAAACCGTCTTCCTGGAATAAGCCATTGAGCGCGCGCACGAGTCCGTCGGCATCCGCCTGGCTGATCGGGAAACTATGACCATCTTGCAGCGACAACTGATCCCGGCCGACATGCAAATGCACCGGATCTGCCCGCAACCAGTAACCGGGTTCGGCGTCGGGGTGATCCATCCCCAGCGTCAGCGGCGCGGCGGGCAGGCCCGGCACTTCAAAGCGTTCTGCCAGCCAGTCATGCCAGGATTGCGGGCGCGCAGGCATACGCCGGCCACGCCCCAGCATCTGGCCCAGCGCGGGCAGCTTGAGGTCAGAGATCATTTGCGTTTGCAGATCAGCATCCGGCCAGATGCTGTGAGGAATGACAAGGTGATAGCGCATGGCAGCGATTCTAGCATGCCATGCGCGCGGCTCTGCCGTGGATCAGGGGCGCTGATCCGTGGCGGGTTTTTCCCACAAATTAATGCCAGCCTCGACGGCGTAGCGGTCAATTTCTGTGAGTTCTGCCTCGGTGAAATCCAGCTTGCCCAGCGCGGCGACGTTTTCCTTGATTTGCGCGGGGGTGCTGGCACCAATCAACGCGGTGGTGACACGCTGGTCACGCAGAACCCAGGCCAGTGCCATTTGCGCCAGGCTCTGACCGCGCCGCTGGGCAATCTCGTTAAGCGCGCGCACCCGGGCAATATTCTCTTCATTGAGATGGGACTTTTGCAGCGAACCGCCGCCAGGATTGTTGACGCGCGCATGCTCTGGAATGCCATTGAGGTACTTGTCCGTCAACAGTCCTTGCGCCAGCGGCGTAAACGCAATGCAACCTGCACCTTCATCCGCCACCGCATCAAGCAAACCATGCTCTACCCAGCGATTGAGCATGTTGTACGACGGCTGATGGATCAGTAGCGGGATTTTCCACTCCCGCAACAAGGCCGCCATCTCCCTGGTTTTATTGGGCGAGTACGAAGAAATCCCCACGTATAAAGCCTTGCCCTGCGCCACCGCTGTCGCCAGCGCGCCTGCGGTTTCTTCCAGCGGGGTATCGGGATCAAAACGGTGGGAATAGAAAATGTCCACGTAATCCAGCCCCAGCCGCGCAAGGCTCTGATCCAGACTGGCCAGCACATACTTGCGCGAACCACCGCCCTGCCCATATGGCCCCGGCCACATATCCCAACCGGCCTTGCTGGAGATGATCAACTCATCGCGGTAGGGTTTGAAATCCTGCCGGAACAAGGTACCGAAATTGCTTTCCGCACTGCCATAAGGCGGCCCGTAGTTATTGGCAAGGTCAAAGTGGGTAATGCCCAGATCAAATGCCGTGCGCAGCAACGTGCGTTGGTGCTCCAGCGACGTCGTGCCGCCAAAGTTATGCCACAAACCCAGCGACAAGGCCGGCAGTTTAAGGCCGCTTTTACCGCAGGTGCGGTACACCATCTTGTCATAGCGTGATCCAGCCGCCTGATAAGTCATGAGGTTTTCCTTAAATTGATTGCATTGGCAAATATAACAATAGAAACTTGATTGATACGGATAACTGCCTATACAAATCAGGGCAAAATGCGCGCCCTCATCCTGATAGCAAGTAGAGCCGCACATGTTGAAAAAATCCATTCTAGCCCTTCTGCTGGCCAGCGCCGCCAGCCTGGTCACCGCAGCATCTCCGCACTGGACGTATGAAGGCGCAGAAGGCCCCGCCAGTTGGGGGCATTTAAGCCAGGACTTTCATCTGTGCGAGCAAGGCCGCGCCGAATCCCCCATTGATATCACCAACGCCCGCAAGGCACCTGTGAATACACCGCGTATCCAGTTCAATTACGGGCCATTGCCGGTGCATCTCTTGAACACCGGGCATGCCATGCAGTTTGTCGCTGCGCCGGACAAAGACAGCGTGACGCTGGGCGACACCAGCTACAAGTTGCAGCAGTTCCATTTTCACTCCCCGGGCGAGGAGCGCTTTGCCGGCAAGTCGTCCCCACTGGATATGCATCTGGTGCATGCCTCTGCCCAAGGCAAGTTGCTGGTCGTGGCCGTCCAGTTTGAGCTGGCCGATGAAAGCAACCCGGTACTGCAAACACTGGAAGACCTGATGCCGCAAGAACATGGCGCAGAGCGGCTGATCAATAGCATCCAGATCGACCCGGCGGCATTACTGCCCGCCAATTCCGGGTACTACACGTACTCTGGTTCGCTGACCACACCGCCCTGTTCCGAAGGGGTGACCTGGGTTGAACTCAAGCAGCCGGTGAAGATCAGCAAGGCGCAACTGGAGAAGCTGCAACAGTTTTACGATCACAATCAGCGCCCGGTTCAACCTTTGAACGGGCGGGAAATTCTGGAAGTCGATCCGGAGTGATCTGGAGTAATCTGCCAGACGCCAGACAATAAAAAAGACCGCCCAGGGCGGTCTTTTTTCATGGGATATCATGGGGATAAACCCGGCTCAGGTTTTGGGCAGCGTAACGCCAACCTGACCTTGATACTTGCCGCCGCGATCGCGGTAACTGGTTTCGCACACGTCGTCTTCGTCAGCCTCAAGGAACAGGACCTGCGCCACACCTTCGTTGGCGTAAATTTTGGCCGGCAGCGGCGTGGTGTTGGAGAACTCCAGCGTCACGTAGCCTTCCCATTCCGGCTCAAACGGCGTCACGTTGACGATAATGCCGCAACGCGCATAGGTGGACTTGCCAAGGCACACCGTCAGCACATTGCGCGGAATGCGGAAGTATTCCACCGTGCGGGCCAGCGCAAACGAATTGGGCGGAATGATGCAATAGCCTTTGCCAGAGACATCGACAAAGCTGTTCTCGTCAAAATTCTTGGGGTCGACAATCGTGGAATTCAGGTTGGTAAACACCTTGAATTCATCGGCGCAGCGGATGTCGTAACCGTAGCTGGAGGTGCCATACGACACGATGCGCTCGCCATTCACCACTTTGACCTGGCCTGCCACATAAGGCTCGATCATCTGATGCTCTTCGGCCATGCGGCGGATCCATCTATCGGACTTGATACTCATCGTTGTCACACCATCTACACAAAATGGGGGTTATTGTAACTGCACCTGACTGGCGCGTGTGGTCGACGTACTTGCGCGCCCGCAAACGCGGCGTATTTTGAGAAGCTGTCCGCGCATGACAGCGCCTGCGGCATTTTTGCAAAACACGATTGTTCTTACTTGCCGCTTGTGATTGCATTGACCAAAATGAAGTCAGAAGGGCAAGCATCCCGAAAAACAACGGAGAATACAGATGCTCAATGAATCCTGCCCGTCTTTAGAGTTGCCCATGACGGGTGGTGCGACTTTCAATCCGGCCTCACTCAAGGGCGAAGCCTTTGTGCTCTACTTTTACCCCAAAGACAGCACCCCTGGCTGCACGGTAGAAGGCTCCGACTTTCGCGACAAACACGCCGACTTTGCCGCCGCTGGCGCCAAAGTCTTTGGCATCAGCCGCGACAGCATCAAATCCCACGAGAATTTCAAAGCCAAAATGGCCTTCCCGTTCGAGCTCGTTTCCGACCCGGATGAGACCGCCTGCGCCGCATTTGGCGTCATGAAAATGAAGAACATGTACGGTAAACAGGTGCGCGGTGTGGAACGCAGCACTTTTGTCATCGACAAGGAGGGCAAGGTGGTCCACGAGTGGCGCGGGGTGAAGGTGCCCGGCCACGTTGAAGCAGTGCTCAGCGTCGTGCAGGGCCTGAAATAAAGGGGGAAAGCCTGCCGCGCGCAGGCTTTTTTGTTGGTGTCGCCCATGCGTATTGATCCGCCCGTCTACAAGGAGAGCCCGATGGCCGCCCGCAAAACGAAGAAAACCCAGGAAACGAAGCTGTTCGTGCTGGATACCAACGTGATGATGCACGATCCCACGTCGATCTTCCGGTTTGAGGAACATGACCTCTTCTTGCCGATGATGACGCTGGAAGAGCTGGACGGGAACAAGAAAGGCATGACGGAAGTTGCACGCAACGCCCGTCAAACCAGCCGCTTTATTGAGGAACTGATTGCCGGCCGGGAGGAAGATCTGCACGCCGGCGTGTCGCTGGAAGACGCCAGCAAGGGCCAGGCCTCTGGCCGGCTGTTCTTGCAGACAGAGGCCATCACCAGCGTTCTGCCGTCGCAATTGCCCATGGGCAAGGCGGATAACCAGATTCTGGGCGTGGTTCACCACCTGCAACAGATGCAGCCCAAGCGCCAGGTCATACTGGTCTCCAAAGACATCAACATGCGCATCAAGGCGCGCGCGTTGGGTCTGGCCGCAGAAGACTACTTCAATGACAAGGTACTGGAAGATACCGACCTGCTGTATACCGGCATGCGCGAGATTGATCAGACCTTCTGGGAGAAAAACGGCAAGGATCTGGAGAGCTGGCAGGAAGGTGGCCGCAGCTACTGGCGCCTGAAAGGCCCGGAAGTCATTGACCTCTACCCCAACCAGCTGTTGTTCCAGCAAGGCGAGCGCCCGATGGCGGCACGCGTGGTGGAGCTGGAAGGCAAAGCCGCCAAGATCGAGAGTCTGAAAGACTACTCGCACCAGAAAAACGCTATCTGGGGTGTGACCGCCCGCAATCGCGAGCAGAACTTTGCGCTGAACATGCTGATGAATCCGGATGTGGATTTTGTCTCGCTGCTGGGGCAGGCCGGCACGGGTAAAACCTTGCTGACCCTGGCGGCTGGGCTGGTGCAAACGCTGGAATCCAAGATTTACTCCGAAATCATCATGACGCGGGTCACGGTGCCGGTGGGTGAAGACATCGGCTTCTTGCCTGGCACGGAGGAAGAAAAGATGCAGCCGTGGATGGGTGCGCTGGAAGACAACCTGGATGTACTCAACCAGACCGACGCGGAAGCGGGCGACTGGGGCCGTGCCGCCACGCGTGACCTGATTCGCAGCCGCATCAAGGTGAAATCTCTCAATTTCATGCGCGGCCGTACCTTCCTGAACAAGTTTTTGATCATCGATGAAGCGCAGAACCTCACACCCAAGCAGATGAAGACCCTGATCACCCGCGCCGGTCCGGGCACCAAGGTGGTGTGTCTGGGCAATATCAGCCAGATTGATACGCCCTACCTCACCGAGGGTTCTTCCGGGCTGACTTATGTGGTCGACCGCTTCAAGTCCTGGTCGCACTCCGGCCACATTACGCTGCAACGGGGCGAGCGTTCGCGGCTGGCGGATTACGCGGCAGAAACGCTCTAACGATCCTCCGTCTTCTCAACCAGTAAAGCGGGCCCTGCGGCCCGCTTTTTTTGTGGTCACGACGCCACAAGTGGTCTGCATGCCAGGCTGATATGCAGCCCGTGACCACACGCTCAAGTTGCCAATATTGGCCTCAGCGCAGTGCAAGCCACTGTTTGACGGCACGAAACCGGAATTGAATTCGTTTTCATGGGCGGATACACAGCATCTTTTCAGTTCCGTGACAGCTTTGCTCACGCACCGAATAGACCTGACGGACGGTCAAGTGGTATCAGTCTCTATCCCAACAAACACGTCATTTTATTTGCTACGGCAAGCATATTGGGGGCTGGCGGGTCAACATACCGACGTGTACGCTGTGCCCTGTCCGGTTGCCAGGACACGCCGCGGGGAGGGACCAGTGGAAGGAACAATACTGGGTAGCCGGGTGGGCAACTGTTACAACTACAAGATGGAGGATCAATGCCAACGATCAAGATTCATCGTCAGGGCGCGCTGGGCCGACAGCCGCGCATGTTGCTTGATGGACACCCGCTGGGCCACACGGCGCCCGGCCATTGCCTTAGCGCACCGTTGCCCCCGGGCCGCCATGTGCTGCAGGCACAGCTTGACTGGGGCAAAACCCCGCCTCTCGTTTTTGATACGGACGCTGAAGAAGTGCATTTCACCGTCAAGAGCACCATGCATGGCTGGAAGCTTCTGTTTGCGCCGTTCTATCTGTTTGCCCCGTATAACGCACTGGTCGTGGAAAAGCAGCAGCGCCAGAGCGCAACCCACTAAGGTGGTCTGGCGCGTCAGGCTCAACACCACACTGTGTTGAAAGAAAAGGCCCGTTCATACGGGCCTTTTCTTATAGCTGTCAAACTGGCTCTTTCAACTTTGCGCCTCAGTTTGCGGTCTTTTCGTAGATCGCAAAATACTTCTTTACCGGCTCGACAACCTCAAAGCGGCCCTTGAAACCGGCGGGAATCACCAGCGCCTCGCCCGGCCCCACCTCTGCAAACGCGCCTGCCTCATCGTAAACCCGTGCTCGGCCTTCAATGATGCTGAAGAATTCTTCTTCATGCGGGCCAAATTCAATGCGCCAACTCCCCACCTCAGACGCCCATATTCCGCTCGAAAACCCGTTCAATGCATTCTCATAGTGCAGCCAGGTGGTGCGCTGCGGGTTGCCGGACACCAACCGTTCCGGGCGCGGGTAGTCAACGGCGGCTTGCGGGTGCTGGCTGGAAAAGGCGATCACTTTCATTGTTATTCCTTATCAATCATTGACTTGAGCGCATCCATTTCACTGCGCCACATGGGTGGTATTACCGAAATCCCTGACAGTACTTTCAGCAATGTCGTCAGCAAGGGGCACGGATCATGCTTTTTATGCCATGACAAATCTTTCCCATGTGCTGGCTTTGGCGTTTAAAACGCGCCAACTCCTGCCGGGAACAGGTTTCGTTGTTTTACGACCAAAAACATTGTCTGGAGAGTCATATGCTGACCAAGCTGTTCCAACGCGCCCTGTTCGTTGCCATCACCTGCAGTGCTGCCGCCACCTGGGCCGCCGACAAACTGCCCCATGTGGTCATCCTCGCCACCGGCGGCACCATCGCCGGAACCGGCGCTACCAGCACCACCACCGTGGGCTACACCGCCGCCAAGGTGGGCGTGGAAAAACTGATCGAAGCCGTGCCTGAACTCAAACAGGTTGCCAATGTGTCCGGCGAACAGGTATTTCAGATCGCCTCTGAAAACATGACCAACGAAAACTGGCTGACGCTGGCCAAACGGGTGAACGCGCTACTCAAGCAAAGCGATGTAGACGGCATCGTCATCACCCACGGCACCGACACCATTGAGGAAACGGCTTATTTTCTCAATTTGACGGTAAAAAGCAAAAAACCGGTGGTGATTGTGGGTTCCATGCGCCCTTCCACCGCGATCAGTGCCGATGGCCCCATCAACTTGTATAACGCGGTTGCCGTCGCCGGCAGCCCGGACTCTGTGAACCGTGGCGTATTGGTGGCCATGAATGACGAAATCCTGGGCGCGCGTGACGTCACCAAGACCAACACCATGCTCGCCAACACCTTCCGCTCGCCAGAACTGGGTGATCTGGGCTATATCGTCAGCGGCAAACCGCAGTACTACCGCGCCACCACCAAAAAGCACACGGCCGATACCGAATTTGATGTTTCCCGACTGGAACACCTGCCAGCGGTGGATATTGCCTATGGCTCTGCCAACGCCAACACGCTGGCGATTGACGCGTTTGTCGCAGCTGGCGACGTTGGCATCGTTTACGCCGGCACGGGTGATGGTAGCCTGGCGACGCCGGTACGGGCCCGTCTGACAGAACTGCGCCAGCAAGGCGTGTTTATCCTGCGCTCATCCCGTGTCGGCAATGGCCCTACCCTGCGTAATGGCGAGAACGATGACGACAAGACCGACTTTGTGGTCTCCGACACGCTTAACCCACAAAAGGCGCGCATTTTGCTGATGCTGGCGCTGACCAAAACCAAAGACACCAAAGAAATCCAGCGCATGTTCTATACGTATTGAGCACGCCATAATGACAAAGACCGGTGGCAAAGCCATCGGTCTTTGTTTTTGGGTCAGTCCATGGCCCGAATAAAGCCGAAGGCGGCAATCCGGGGGGCGATCTGAGCCAGGGCAGCCACCCCGGGTTCTCGCTACGCTTCATCCGGGCTACAGGCCGGAGGAGCCTCGGTCCGTTACTCCAGATCCCCGCTCCAGCCTTCCGGCTTCACCAGCGCGTTATCAAAGCGCGAATATTTGCCGGTAAAGACCAGCGGCACCTTGCCGGTCGGGCCGTTACGGTGTTTACCGACGATGCACTCCGCCAGGCCTTTGAACTGGGAATCCGGGTTGTAGTATTCATCCCGGTACATGAACATGATGATGTCCGCATCCTGTTCAATGGCGCCCGATTCGCGCAAGTCAGACATCATTGGGCGTTTGTCGGTCCGCTGTTCGACTGACCGTGACAGCTGCGACAGTGCAATCAACGGGCATTTGAGCTCTTTAGCCAGGCCCTTGAGCGAACGGGATATTTCACCCAGTTCGGTAGCACGGTTCTGGTCTTTGGCGCCGGCCCGGCCCGACATCAGCTGCAAGTAGTCGATAACAATCAAGCCCAGCTGCCCATGCTGTCGTGCCAGACGGCGGCAACGCGTGCGGATATCCAGCGCGCTCAGGGCACCGGTTTCTTCAATGAAGATAGGGGCTTCCGAGAGCTTGTTGATGGCGTAGGTCAGCTTGGTCCAGTCTTCATCTTCAAACCGGCCGGTCTTGAGCTTGTGCAGGTCAATCTTGCCAATGGAGCCCACCATCCGCATACCCAGCTGCGCTGCCCCCATTTCCATAGAGAAGATCGCGACCGGCAATTTCAGTTCGGTACCCACATACTCGGCGATGTTGACCGAGAATGCCGTCTTGCCCATGGAAGGTCGCCCGGCCACGATCACCAGGTCACCGCCTTGCAGGCCGGAGGTCATCTTGTCCAGGTCGACAAAGCCCGACGCCACCCCGGTAATTTCAGAGGCATTGTCCTGGCGGTAGAGATAGTCAATTTTCTCGACAATTTCTTTCAGGATAGGCGGCATGGAGATAAACCCCTGCTGCCCCTTGGCCGATTGCTCGGCAATCTGGAAGACTTTGGATTCGGCTTCATCCAGCAGTTCACTGGCTTCGCGGCCGCTGGGGCTGTAGGCGGCATCGGCAATTTCGTTGGCGACGCTGGCCAGTTGCCGCATCACTGATTTTTCCCGCACGATCTCGCCATAGCGGCGGATATTGGCGGCTGACGGTGTGTTTTGGGCCAGCGCCCCCAGATAAGACAGGCCACCGACGTAACTGAGTTCGTTGTTGTTATCCATCGACTCAGCGACGGTAATCACGTCAGCCGGGCGATTGTGTTCAATCAGCCGGACAATATGCTGAAAAATCCGGCGATGGTCTTCGCGGTAAAAGTCCTTCTCGCCCAGAATGTCGGCAATGCGGTCAAACGAAGGGTTGTCCAGCAACAGGCCACCCAGCACCGATTGCTCTGCCTCTACGGAGTGAGGCGGCAAGCGCAGGCTGTCAAGTTGCGTGTCAGGGACGGGGGCGGTAGGATGCTCGGTCATTTTGTAAATCGCCGTTCTTCTGGTTTGCAGTTTGCTGCTTCGGTTTCCAACTACACACAACCGGTGCAAACAAAACGGGTGGTCGCGTCGCGGGAACTGTTTCCCGCAAGAAGCCCGATAGTTTACGCCGCAATAGACATGCAGTGCATACGAAAATCCTTGCTGGTTCCGCACAGCGCTGAACGCATGTTCAACCTGGTTGACGGCGTTGAAGACTATCCGAAATTCCTGCCGTGGTGCGGCGGCGTGGAAGTGCACGAACACACCGATACGATCCTGGATGTCACGGTACGGATTGAGTTCATGAAGGTCAAAACCTTCTTTCGCACCCGTGACGAAAAAACCCCGTTTACGCAGATCGATATGCAGTTCGTTGACGGTCCGTTCAAGGCCCTGCACGGACTATGGACGTTTACCGCACTGGATGAAGACGCCTGCAAGATCGAGTTTGCGCTGGATTACGAATTCTCCAACCGGATGCTGGAAGCCGTCATCGGCCCGGTTTTTGCCAGAATCACCAATACCTTTGTCGATGCGTTTATTGCGCGCGCCGACAAGCTTTACGACTAGAAGGCAGCCCGCATGAGCCATGACATCGTTGTTGAAGTGGTTTACGCCACCCGTGACAAACAAAAGCTGTTGAGCGTGAAAGTGCCCGAAGGCACCACGGCAGAAGAAGCCGTGCGCCGCTCCGGCATTCTGGCGGAGTTTCCGGAGATTGATCTCGCCGTAAACAAACTGGGAATCTTTGCCAAGGCCGTCAAACCAGACACCGTGCTGCGCGAGAAAGATCGCGTGGAAATTTATCGCCCGCTGATTGCCGACCCCAAAGAAGTGCGCCGCCAGCGCGCGGCCGAAGGCAAGGTCATGAAAAAGGGCGGCGGCAACGCCGAAGAATAAACCTGCGTGTGAGCGCCTCCGGCGCAATGCCGGGCGCCCTTCCCGTTTTGCCTCAGGCCTCTGGTGCCGGACTACGCCCAGCCTGATTCGTAGTCAAGCCCCGCATTCTGATTTTTTGCCCTGGTGAATGTGATTAGCGCACAGCGGCGTTGCACGCTGACCAGGACATAATCTCGCTGACCTACCCGACTCATTCCATACAACATCCGCCCGTACCGGAGAACCGCATGCGTAAAATCGTCATTCCCGCGCTGATCAGCGCTCTTTTGCTTCCAGCTTGTGCCAACGACCTTGGTGACAAGCGCAGTATGAACAACACAGAAACCGGGGCATTGATTGGCTCGGTCGGTGGTGCCGTGATCGGCGCCGCTGTCGACAAGAACCACCGTGGTCGCGGCGCCTTGATCGGCGCAGTAGGCGGCGGTCTGGCCGGTGGTGCCATTGGCGCCTATATGGACAAGCAAGCCAAAGACCTGCAAAAGCAACTGGCACCTGAAATCCAGGCGGGCAATATTAACCTGCAGCGCCTGAGCGATAGCCAGATCGAGGTCACCATGACCTCCACCACAGGTTTTGATACCGGCTCGGCCGTACTCAAGAGCGGCTTTACCCCTACGCTGGACAAGATCTCCCGCGTGCTCAACCAGTACGGCAAGACCACCGTCGGCATCGTTGGCTATACCGACAATGTCGGCAAGGCCGATGCCAATCTGGCGCTGTCGCAACGACGTGCCCAGTCAGTCAGTGATTATCTGACCAGCCATCAGGTCAATGCGGTGCGCTTGCAAGTAGAAGGCCGCGGCATGAATGAACCGCGCGCTTCCAATGCCACCGAAAGCGGCCGCGCATTGAATCGTCGTGTAGAACTGCTGATTACGGCGGTCTCGAACTAACCACTAAACCACTCAGGTTTAGTCCTGCCAACCCTTCGGGGTGGTAGGGCAAAACAGAAACAGGCGCTTTAAAGCGCCTGTTTCTGTTTTGCCGGCCCCCCCGGCATCAACCTAATTACTCTTCACAGTATTTCTTGATGTTCGCTTGCGTCGTATTAATATCGGCTTGCTTCGTGTCGGCATCCATCATTTCCACCTCACCCTTCTCATTAATGGCACGAATGCGAGTGGTGTTTTGCAGGAAATCGAGCCGCTTATGCGCATTAGCGCAGGCCGTGGGGTCCAGCGTAGAAACCTTGGCTGGGCCGGAAGCCACGTTATTCGCGGCAGCGGCAGGAGCGCTGGCACCTTTGGGAGCGGCAACTGTCGTCACCGGCACCGCTTTCACATTTACCACCTGCGCCTTGGCGGTCGGTGGTGGTGGAGTATCCGAATACTGGGTATTCCCGTTCGCATCCTTCCACTTATAGATCTGGGCCTGCGCCAGTGCAGCGCATCCGCACAACACGGCCAATGCCAACAGATTTCGCATATTGTTGCTCCCTGCCTGATTACGGTTTTGCCGGTGGCAACACGCCACGCGGATTGTCTACATGATCAAAATCTAACTCTCTTGCTGACACGAGGCAAGCGTGGGGGGATACCGTACAGACCTCCCCGCAACGCATCTGTAAAATCCGCAGGAGTTGATTGCAAGGACGCAAGTATAGTGGGCAGGTCAGCCAGGCCGCATGGGGCTTACGATGGACGCCCGCTTTCCTCCGCCGTCCGTATTTGCCCTTTCCTTACGGAGACCACATGAGTACCGCACAGCCCGATTTTCGCAGCCGCCAGTTTTTGCTGGGCCATATCCAGCACACTTTGTCGTTCTACGACCCGCGTTCGGTCGATGCCAGCGGCGGGTTTTATCATTATTACAAAGACGACGGCACGATTTACGACAAATCCACCCGCCATCTGGTCTCCTCTACCCGGTTTGTTTTCAACAACGCCATGGCCTGGTTGCAGTTTCAGCAACCACAATACAAAGAACGCGTACAGCATGGCATCGACTTTGTCCGCAACGTCCACCGCAACCCGCAAACCGGTGGCTATGCGTGGGTATTGAAGGACGGCCAGGTCCTTGAGGCCACCAATATGTGCTACGGCCTGGCCTTTGTCATGCTGGCGTATGCCTGCGGTGTGCGATGTGGCATTGCCAATGCGGCGCAATGGCTGGGCGAAACCTATGAGCTGATGGAGCAACACTTCTGGTTGCCGGAGCACGGCATGTACGCCAGCGAAGCCAGCGCCGACTGGAAGGTCGATGATTATCGCGGCCAGAACGACAATATGCACGCCTGCGAAGCCATGCTGGCGGCGTTTGAGGCGACTGGCGAGGCGCGTTATCTGGAGCGGGCTAAAACGCTGGCCAAGAACTTCACCATTGTTCAGGCGGGCCGTACCGGTGGCCAAGTGTGGGAGCATTTTCGCACCGACTGGACGCCGGACCTGGAATACAACAAGGGCGATCGCACCAACATCTTCCGCCCCTGGGGCTTTCAGACCGGTCACCAGACCGAGTGGGCCAAGCTTTTGCTGATTCTGGATCGGCACGCGCCAGCCGAATGGCACCTGGATCGCGCGCGTGAGTTGTTTGACCGCGCCATGGAGTCTGGCTGGGATCACCAGCACGGTGGGCTGGTCTATGGTTACGATCTGCAAGGCAAACTGTACGACGGCGACAAATACTTCTGGGTACAGGCTGAGTCTTTTGCGGCAGCGGCGCTGCTGGCCGACCGCACGCGCGACCCCAAGTACTGGGAATGGTATGAGCGCATCTGGGCGTATAGCTGGGCCCACTTTGTCGATCACCAATACGGCGCCTGGTACCGCATTTTGACGCCGGAAAACGGCAAAGTGGATGATGAAAAGTCACCCGCCGGCAAGACGGACTACCACACCATGGGTGCCTGCTATGAAGCGCTCAATGTGATTCGTGACTAAGGAATCTGGTCGCAAAAGAAAACCGGGGCACTCGCCCCGGTTTTTTATTGTCCGCATGCCCGCTCAGAAAGTGAACACCGTACCAATACGCAAACGCCACTCGTCCTGATCATTATTCAGATCAGCCGTATGACCCAGGTAGCCCACTTCAAAATACGGCACCACCGTCGGCATATATTTGTAGCTGGTCTTCAGGTTATGCAGGTATTGAGTGGTATGCCCGTTGTTGTAGACAAACTGGCTATCGTCTTTCTTGTTCCAGGCATAATTATATTCAATAGCGGTTTTATCACCGATCCACTTGGTCAACCAGAAATCAAACTGCCACTGATCATTGCTACTGCTATATGACTGGCCCTCAGGCATATGCCACTTTGTTACCGAGTCGTAATTATTGTGGTCATAACGGGCGCGCACATCCGCCCGCCAGGTGGGGGCAAAAGCCCAATTCACCCGAAGAAATGGCTTTATCGTGGAGCCGCTGGTATTCCATGTCCAGTCTGCGCCGGGAATGAATGCGACCGCCGTATTGGGCTTGTATAAATACCAGCCTTCAACTTCATTGAAGTCCGATTTGAATTTATTCAAGCTCCCCTGCCCGTTAAAAACGCCGGCCTCCAGCGAAGCCCCGACATTATTGCTCCATTGATTGGCAATTTTGGCGCGAGAACGATATTGTTCGCTGCCAGTGCGGTACTCGCCCCGGATATCCAGGTCAAACGCATAAGCGGTAGAGACTGACATCGCCACAAACGCAACCAGAATGGTATTGCGGGTAAACTGGCCCATTAACTTCTCCTTAAACACGGTTGATTTTTCTTGATCAAACAAGCCGTGCTGTGTCCCCAATGTATTTGCGTCATTCAAGCTTATTGTTATTGGCTGATACGCCATCAACCCACGCGTTTCACATCACCGACGAGGAAGATATAAGACAGCGCACCAATCAGGGCCACGACAGAGATATAAATCAATGCAGGTGCAAACCCGTAATCCTGGGCGATATAGCCAATTACCAGCGGCACCGTAATACCACCCAGCCCTCCGGCAAAATTGAATACGCCACCGGTCAAACCAATCAGACGTACCGGGGCAAGTGAAGAAACCAGGGACCATGTAATTGAGGCAAAGCCATTACCAAAGAAGGCAATCGCCATCAGCACCATGATCCAGAGCGGATCATTGGTGAAATTGGCCCCAACCACGCAGCAGGACAATAACAGGCCACAAATGATAGGGGTCTTGCGGGCAAAGCCGATCGACTTGCCTTTACGCACCATGGTATCGGCCACAAAGCCAGACAACAGCACACCGACAAAAGCGGCCAGGAACGGCACCGTGGTCATAAACCCGGCCGTGAGCGCGCTAATATGTTTTTCCTGGGTCAGGTAGTTGGGAAACCACGTCAGAAAAAACCAGAGTGTTGAGGCAATGGCAAACTGCCCCAGATAAACACCAATCAGTTTGCGGTTGAAAACCAGCTTCCAGTCGGCTGCGGTCACCGCAACCCGGGCCGCTTTGCTGCCGGTGGCATCACCATCAATCATGCCGCCGCCTGCGGCAATGTAGTCCAGTTCTGCCTGGTTAATGCCTCGGCTTTGCCGCGGGGCTTGATAGGCGGCGTGCCACACTAGCGCCCAGACAATACCAATGGCCCCAGTCACAATAAATACCCAATGCCAGCTGAGTTTTTCCTGAATCCAGATCAATAGCGGGGTCAGGAACGCCAATCCGACAAATTGGCCGGACGTATAAAACCCGACTGCGCCAGCCCGTTCTTGTTCCGGAAACCAGCTGGTCACCATACGGTTGTTGGTGGGGAATGCCGGCGCCTCAAACAGGCCGGTGACCGCACGCAAACCAATCAGCGATGCCAGACCACCCGCAAACCCTTGCAGCAAAGTGGCAATAGACCAGCCCAATACGGCAATAAAATAAGTCAGCTTTGAGCCAACCCGATCCAGAAACCAGCCACCTGGAATTTGAAACAGCGTGTAGGTCCAGGCAAAGGCAGAAAAGATATAGCCCATTTGCGCGCGGGAAATTCCGAATTCTTGCTGGATGTGCGCAGAGGCCACGGCCAGATTGGCCCGATCCACATAGCAGATCACCACCGTCACAAAGATCATCAGCAACGTTAGATAGCGCCGCCGTGTTGGTTTTTGCGTGTTTTGTATATTTTGCATTATCGACATTCCCGAGTTACGTTTTACGTGGTCGCAACTTCCCCTGGCGGGGACGCACGCCTTCATTTTTTAATGCGATTTTTAATGCCGTTTAAAGCTGCTTAAAGCTGGATCAGACGGCTACGGGGGTTCTTCACCACTCGGCAACTGCGCCATCCGGATAACGCCACAGGGGATTGCGCCAGTCTGGCGCGTTTTTGCTGCGCTCAATCACCAGAGCTTCATTGATTTCAACGCCAAGACCTGGTTTGACTGGTGGCTTGAAATAACCGCCCTCCATTTTGAAATCTTCCGGATTAAGAATGTAATCCAGCAGTTCCGCGCCTTTGTTGTAATGAATGCCCATACTCTGCTCCTGCAACACGGCATTGCGGGCGACGAAATCCAGTTGCAGACAGGAAGCCAGCGCAATGGGGCCAAGCGGACAATGCGGCGCAATCGCCACGTCATACGCTTCAGCCATGGCCGCAATCTTGTAGCATTCGGTAATGCCGCCCGCGTGCGACAAATCCGGCTGCACAATGGCCAAACCACCTTCGGCAAGCACCCGCTTGAACTCAAAGCGGGAGAACATGCGCTCGCCGGCGGCAATAGGCAGATGCGTTTGTGCGGCGAGGCGAGCGTAATACTCGGCTTGTTCTGCCAGAACCGGTTCTTCAATAAACAAGGGCCGGTGGGGTTCCAGTTCCTTGATCAACACCCGGGCCATCGGCGCGCTGACACGGCCATGGAAATCCAGCCCGAACTCGATTCCGTTACCAAAGGCTTCCCGGATGTGCGCCACGGTGGCAACGGCGGCGTCGATCTGGCGGCTGTTCTCAATGATGCCCAGTTCTTCACAGCCGTTGAGCTTGAAGGTATCAAAACCGATTTCACGCAAGGTCTTGATGCCGGCAATCACGTCTGCCGGCCGATCCCCACCCACCCAGCTATACGCCTTGATCTTGTCGCGAACCAGACCACCCAGCAATTGATACACCGGCACACCCAGCGCCTTGCCTTTGATATCCCACAAAGCTTGATCAATACCGGAAATGGCACTCATCAAAATGGGGCCGCCGCGATAAAACCCGCCGCGATACAAGGTCTGCCACAGGTCGTTAATCCGCTCCGGATTTTGTCCGATCACATATTCGGCCAGTTCATGGACGGCCGCTTCTACGGTGCGGGCCCGGCCCTCAATCACCGGCTCGCCCCAGCCGGCAATACCCTCGTCGGTCTCTATCTTGAGGAACAACCAGCGCGGCGGCAGGCGGTAGGTGGTGATGCGGGTGATCTTCATGCTGTGGCACTCCTGTAGGCATCCACAAATTGTCGGGCGAGTTCCAGCGTGCGTTCAGCGCTTTGTCCTGCCCGGTACAAATCGCCACCCAGCCCTGCCCCGGTGCAGCCCACCCGCAAATAGTCCGCCAGATTGCCAGGATGAATGCCACCCACCGCCAGCACGGGCACATGCGGTGGCAAAACCGCTTTGAGGGCTTTGATGTATTGCGGCCCAAACGAGACCGACGGGAAGATTTTCAGCACCTGTGCGCCAGCTTCGATCGCGGCAAAGGCTTCTGTCGCCGTGGCACAACCGGCGCAGACAAACATGCCGTGCTGCACGGCGCTATGGATGATCTGGGGATTGGTGTTGGGGGTAACGACAAGCCGGGCACCCAATCCGTGCAGGCGCGCCACCTGATCGGCGTATAACGCGGTACCGGCACCGATCAGCGCTCTGGTACCAAACTGGCGTACGGTCTGGCCAATGCTGATTTCCCAGACCGGCGAGTTGAGCGGGATTTCAATGGCGTCAAAGCCGGCATCAAGCAGCGCTTCAACATGGGCCTCGGTTTCCGGCGGTGTAATGCCACGCAAAATGGCGACGAGGGGCAATTTAGTAGGCCAGGTCATGCACAATGCTCCTGATTCCGGTTTGAAATGCGGTATCGCCATCGACCAGCGTGGACGACAAGCCGGTGGCGGCCAGCGCTTGTTGATAGCGCTGTGCCAGTGCCGGGCTGCCGACGATGACAAGAGGTTCTGTACGCTGGATGCCCCATTGCTGCTGCATCTGGCCGACTTCGTTGCCGATCAGCAAGCCGGACAACCAGTCCGCCACTGCACTGGCAGGCAAGCGCCCGAGCACGCGGGCGGCGCGCCCCTGAAACAGGCGGCCCAGAATATGGCTGTCGTTAAGCCCCGTTTCCAGCCCCAGCGCAAACGCACCGGGGTCAGCTATTTGCGCAGGCAGCCCCGCGCCGAGCAGGGAGTGCTTCAACAAGACGTGGTGTAACTCGCCGGTGATCACGGTTTGAAAATCCATCACCTTGTCCGCTTGCATCTGCACCCATTTGCAATGCGTGCCTGGCAGCAGGTAATACTGCGCAGGCTGCATGGCATGGGCGCCCAGCAATTGGGTTTCTTCTCCACGCATCACGTTTTGGTGGCCCTCCCGGTTGATACTCAGACCGGGGACAATCCAGGCCCGCACCGGCAAAGCCGGGGTCACCTGGACCAGGTGCTGGCGCAGGTCGGGCAAGCGGGCCGGGCACGCCATATACGGCGCTTCTATCCAGCCGGCGTTACTGCCTATCATGCCCGCCATGATCACCGGGACATCTTGCTGTTGCAGCCACGGCCCGAGCAGACGGGCAAAGGCCTGCTGCGCGGTTTCATGGCCCAGTTGGGTAACGCCGGAGGGTGCGCGCAATTCATCCACGCAGCGGCCTTGCTGATAGCGCCAGGCGCGCAGGTTGGTTGAGCCCCAATCAAGGGCGATATAGTCATGAGTCACGGGGCGTCCTTCAGTCTGGCGGTAGCGCTGGCAATCAACGTCAACGCGGCGGCTTCAGCGTCGGCAATGTGCTGGTGGCGAATCGCCTCATACAGGTTTTGATGCTCACGCAGGGTGCGCGGCATGTTTTCAACATCGCCCATATAGGTCTGGCTGAAGACAACCTGTTGCAGCGCGCCCAGTACGCTGCCCAGTTGCTGCAAAACCGGGTTATGCACGGCACCAAGCACGGCGTCATGAAATTGCAGGTCGGCCTTGCCGAAAGCATCGCATTGCTGGTTGTGTGCTTTCATCTGGTTGAGTGCCGCCTCCATCTTCGCCAGATCGGCCGAAGTGGCACGCGCCGCGGCCCAGCGCGCTGCGGCGGGTTCAACCAGATTGCGCACCTCGGTCATGGCGTCGATCAGGCCCGGTGTCGTGCCACTGGTGAGCGCCCAGCGCAAGACATCCCGATCCAGATAGTTCCATTGGCTCTGCGCTGCCACCGCCACACTCCGGAACCGCCGTGTAACCACCAGTCGCTTTGCCGCCAATACCCGCAAGGCTTCACGGATCAGGTTGCGTGAAGTCTGAAATTGCCCGCACAGATCGGCTTCCGTAGGCAGCGGTGTGTCGGGCAGGTATTCACCTTGCACAATGCGCCGCCCGATCTCCCCGATGATGCGATCCGTTTTGCTGGCGTCAGGTCCTGGCATGTTGCTCCTCAAGCGTACGAACGTCTTTATGGGGAGTGATCGTAGTGCGAGGAGGAAAAGTTGTAGTACGAACCAGTCAAGTACACGGGCACTTTAGGGCCTTGCCTGATAGTGACTGTATCGGCGGTGGCCAACATGAAAAAAGCCAGGCATTTGCCTGGCTTTTGAGCTGTTGCTGGCTGCGCTTAGCGGGCGCGCCACTCCTCAACGGTGTCGTCAATGGCGGCCAGCAATGCATCGCGCCGCGCACTATCCAGCCAGCTGGCTTCAATGCTGTTGCGGGCCAGCTTGATAACTTCCGCCTCAGTCAGGCCCAGCGACTCCACGCAGGCGACAAAGTTGGCGTTTACATAACCGCCAAAATACGCCGGGTCATCCGAGTTAATCGTGACTTTAACGCCGCGTGCCAGCATCTTGCGCAGGCTGTGCATGGACATATCGTCATACACCTTGAGCTTGACGTTGGAGAGCGGACAAACCGTCAGCGGGATTTGCTCATCCACCAACCGCTGCATCAGCGCCTCGCTTTCCAGCGCGCGCACGCCGTGGTCAATCCGCTTTACACGCAAGAGGTCGAGCGCTTCTTCAATGTATTCGGGTGGGCCTTCTTCGCCAGCATGGGCGACCACAGGCAGGCCCAGTTCGCGGCATTCGGCAAAGACGCGGGCGAACTTGGAGGGCGGATGGCCCATTTCGCTGGAATCCAGGCCAATGCCGTCAATGCGGTGCAGGTGGGGGCGCGCTTCTTCCAGCGTCGCCAGCGCATCCGCCTCAGACAGATGGCGCAAGAACGACATGATGACCTTGAAGCTGATGCCCCATTCCCGCTCCGCTTCCAGCAAGGCACGCCGAATCCCGCCCAGCACCTCTTCAAATGCCACACCGCGTTCTGTGTGGGTTTGTGGATCAAAGAAGATTTCCACGTGACGCAGATTGTCGGCGTGGGCGCGTGCCAGATAAGCGTGCGTCAGGTCATAAAAGTCGGCCTCGGTACGCAGCACGTTGGCGCCGGCGTAATACAAGTCCAGAAATGATTGCAGGTCAGAAAAATCATATGCGGCGCGCAGGGCTTCTACATCCGCATACGGCAACGAGACACCATGCCGTGCGGCAAGGCGAAATGCCAGTTCGGGCTCCAGGGTGCCTTCAATATGCAGGTGAAGCTCCGCTTTGGGCAGCAGACAAGCCAGATTGGCAACGGGATTCATAAGGCAAACTCCGCGCCGGCAACAACGCCGGCGATCAAAACAGGGTGGCTGGGCAATTCAAATGATAGCTGCCACAGCAAAAGAAAAAGCCCGCACTCAGGCGGGCCTTGCCAGCGGCCAGGTCGGTCAGACCGCAACCGCGCCTTTGAGCGCCGGATGCGGGTCGTACCCTTCCAGGGTGAAGTCTTCGTATTCAAAACTAAGGATGTCGCGGCGGGCCGGATTGATCTTCATGGTCGGCAAAGCACGTGGCTCACGCGTGAGCTGGGTTTTCACCTGTTCCATGTGATTCATGTAGATGTGGCAATCGCCGCCAGTCCAGACAAATTCGCCCGGCTCCAGATCGCACACTTGCGCCACCATCATCAGCAACAACGCGTAAGAGGCGATGTTGAACGGCACGCCCAGAAACAGATCGGCCGAACGCTGGTACAACTGGCAAGAGAGCTTGCCATTGACCACATAGAACTGGAAAAAGGCGTGACACGGCGGCAGCGCCATGTTTTCAATCTCGCCCACATTCCAGGCCGACACAATCAGCCGGCGCGAGTCCGGGTTGTTCTTGATCTGCCCGATGACCTGGGCGATCTGGTCAATATGGCGACCATCCGCAGTCGGCCAGCTACGCCATTGATAACCATAGACCGGGCCCAGGTCGCCATTCTCGCGCGCCCATTCGTCCCAGATGCTGACGCCGTGTTCTTGCAGCCAGCTCACGTTGGTGTCGCCACGCAAAAACCACAGCAATTCGTAAATGATCGATTTGAGGTGGGTTTTCTTGGTGGTCACCAGCGGAAACCCCTCGGCCAGATCAAAACGCATTTGTGCGCCGAAATGGCTGATCGTGCCGGTGCCGGTGCGGTCTTCCTTGCGTGTGCCGTGGTCGAGCACGTGTTGCAGCAAATCAAGGTACTGGCGCATGAAGGAAAAACTCCGCAAACAATCGCTTTTTGAAGTCGGGCATTTTACCCGTTGGGCCGGTCCGCGTCACCCTGCGCCCGCAACCGGCAAAGTCACAAAGAAGGTGGCGCCGTGCCCCAACTGGCTATGGCAATGAACGCTACCCTGCATGCTCTCTACCAGCCGTTTCACGATCGATAAACCAAGGCCGGTGGCATGCTCGCCGCCCGTGGGCACAGCAGACAGGCGGCTGAATTTGAGGAACAGTTTGTCCATTTCATGCAGCGCAATCCCCGGACCCTGATCGGTTACCCGGATTTCCACCACGCTGCCGCGCACCAGCGCTGTCAGCGTGATGGTGCTGTGGGGTGGCGAGTATTTGGAGGCATTGGACAGCAGGTTATCCAGCACTTGCCAGAGCCCTTCCCGATCCGCTTGCACCGTCAGGCCGCAGGGCAGCCAGCCGGCTTGCTGGAATTTGTCTTGCAGGCGCGCATCCCAGCTTTGCAGGAGTTCGGCCATCAACAGATCAATCTCCACCGTTTCCAGGTGGGCGCGGAACTGGCCGGATTCCAGCGCATGAATATCCAGCAGATTGCTCACTATCTGCTGTAAACGCCCGGCCAGTTGCTGGATGCCCAGCAACCGGGATTTAACGCGTTCTGCCGGCCATTCATGTAACTTGCCCGCCACCAGCCCGGCCATGCCACCAATGCTGGCGACCGGATTTTTGAGGTCATGCGCGGCAATGGCCAGCAGTTCGTTTTTCTCGTCATTCAGATGGGTGAGTTGCTGGTTAGCGCTGGAAAGGCTGGCGTTGGTTTGGGCCAGTTCTGCGGTGCGCTCCGCCACCAGTTCTTCCAGGTGTTGCCGGTGATTGGCTACTTTTTGTGCCATCACATCAAAGTTGCGGGCCAGCTCACCCAGTTCGTCGTCGCGCTGCGTGTCCAGCTGGTCAGAGGACTGCCCATGCGCCAGCGTCTGAATGGCGGATTTGAGGCGTGACAGCGGCCGGGCGACATCCATTTTCAACACCCAGGCCAGCAAGCCCAGCTCCACCAGCAAGGCCACCAGACCCAGCAGCAACACCATACTGGCCGCGACTGCGGCTTTTTCTTGCAACAGCCGTTTGGGATACACCACCACAAACATCCAGTCCGCACCGGAAATGGCGGACACCCCCAACCAGGACTTGCCATCCGGGGACTCCACAAACGGTTGCGAAGGCGTGGCCTTGATGGCGGCGTAGTACAAGTCCCGCAGGAGTGGGTCATTCACGCTGCGCAGGTCGTATTCGCCATGCGCCTGGTGAATCTGGGTCATGCGATCCGCATGGGCGATCAACTGCCCGCCACGGGTGACAATGAAATTGTATGTACCGGGAATGCTGACGCTATTGGTGCGCTGGATCAGTTGATCCAGCAAGACATCCTGCCCGGAGCCGCCAATATAGCGGCCGAGGTAGTCGATGGGCGTGACCACCGAGACCATCCATTCCATGGCTTGTTTGTCGAAATAAATGCCAGTCCAGAAGGTCTTTCGTTCCGGGTTGCGCTGTGGCGTGGCCCCCAGTTCAGTCTCCAGGTCCACCGCGAAATCAGCGACCGAACCATTGCGAGCGTAGTTGAGGTCCGGCAGGAACATCACGCTCCCATCCGAGACATTCAGGTCCACAAAGGTATCGTAATAACGGTTACGGTTGGCAATGCCGAACTGCCCGCATAGTTCATAAGCCAGCAAGGCCTGCCGCATGAATTCGTCGGTGAGTTTTACGCGGGGCAAGATGGCCACGGTGGCTTTGTATTCAAAGTCATCGAGCTCTGGGCGAATGCGCCACATCCCGTCCCGGTCTTGCTTGAATAGCCGGTGAAATTCCGGCCCCGGATCAGAATTCTGGATCAGGGCGTAACGCCGGACAAACTCGTTGCGCAGGAGTTTGGTATTGGTTTCCGCCTGTAAAAACAGGTTGGATTCGATCTGGCTGCGCGCTTCGATGTACTTACCCAGATTGGCAAGGGCTTCGGTCTGGTAGCGTGTGTAGCTGTAGTAGTAGCCCAGCGCGGACAGGATGAGTGAAGCCAGCGCAATGCGGCACGCCATATTGCGCAAGACGCGGCGAAACAGGCTGGCTCTGGCGGGTGCGGTCAGTTCTTGTTCTGTCATGCAAACAGCATACCGAGGCTGTCCGCATGCCGCAAAGCGGATGAAATCAGACGGCCGGGTCTGTCTCTACCGCAACATACATCACGGCAAGAACTTCCAGCTCTTCGATGCCACCGGGCGTACGCAACAACACCGCATCCCCTTCGCGCGCTTTCAGCAGCGCCCGCGCAACCGGGGAAGTCCAGCTGATGTGGTTACGCGGCGGATTGGTTTCATCCACCCCAACGATACTCACGGTTTCTTCCCGACCATCTTCGCGCGCATAAGTCACGGTGGCGCCAAAGAAAATCTGGTCAGTGGCTTCGCGGGTTTCCGGGTCAACCACTTCTGCGTTTTCAAGGCGCTTGGTCAGAAAACGGATGCGACTATCAATCTGGCGCAGACGACGTTTACCGTAGAGGTAATCGCCGTTTTCCGAGCGATCGCCGTTGCTGGCGGCCCAGTTCACCACCTGCGTCAGTTCCGGGCGCTCTTTATTGACGAGGTGATGCAACTCGCCACGCAATTTTTTCCAGCCACCCGGCGTGATGTAGTTTTTGCTGCCGGCCGGTACCTGCAGTTCTGGCGGCAGATCGCCGTCATCATCGCTTTCTTTGGTAAATGCCTTGTTCATTGCGTCGGCGCTGCCCGGAGTCTGAATCAGAAATCTTTGGTCTGGCCGTTGATGCGCAGATCTGCCCACTTGAGCGCGGCCAGCACTTCGGTCTCGTTCAGTTCATAGAACTGACCACGCTTGAGCCGTGCCGGCAAATGGAACATGCCATAGCGCACCCGCATCAACCGGCTGACGGTCAACTCAAAGTGCTCAAACATGCGCCGCACTTCGCGGTTACGCCCTTCCCGCAGCACCACGCGATACCAGCGGTTCGCACCCTCGCCGCCCGAATCCGAGATGTGATCAAAGTGTGCCTGGCCGTCATCAAGCTCCACGCCACGCGTCATTTCGTTCATCTGCTCGCCGGTCAGTTCGCCCAGCACCCGCGCGGCGTACTCACGCTCCACTTCAAAGCTGGGGTGCATCATGCGGTTGGCCAGATCGCCAGAGGTGGTCAACAACAACAAGCCACTGGTGTTGAAGTCCAGTCGACCAATTGCCACCCATTTGCTGGAAGCCAGCTTGGGCAGACGATCAAACACAGTGACACGGCCTTGCGGGTCATCGCGGGTGACCAGTTCACCCTCTTGCTTGTGGTACATCACAATGCGCGGCAAGCGGTCGGCCCAGCGCAAGGCGACGCGTTTGCCATCCACGCGCACGTCGTCACCCTGTTTGACCTTGGCGCCCAGTTCAGCAATCTTGCCGTTCACCGAAACCCGGCCTTGTTCGATCCAGGTTTCCGCTTCACGCCGGGAGCCCCAGCCGCTGTAGGCCAGGGCTTTTTGCAGCCGTTCTTCCCCCACCTGGTCAGAGGTGAGTCGCTTGGCACGCAGCTGTTTCTGCGTTTCCACCTGCTTGGCCGAGCCGTGGCGCACCAGCATTTTCTTGGCGCGTGCCACGCGGCCGGTACGTGGAGGCTTGCTGGTAGTGGGTGCCGCCGCTGGCGCATCGCCCGTGGCGGTGGCCGGGCGCGTGTTGGCCGGGCGTGCAGTGGTTGCCGCGCGCGCGCCAGTCCGTGGCGCCGGCTTGGCGCCGCGCCCACTGGTTTCTTCACGCGGACCGCTGTGCCAGTTGTCGGAGGCGTCCTTAGTGCGCGTGCGACGAACGCCCGCGGCAGCTTTCTGGTTTTCCCCGGACTTTTGCTCTCTGATGGCAGGTTGCGGCCGACGCGCGCGGGTGGTTTTCATGCGTTCTTTCCTGAAGACAATCCACGATTATAACTTAGAGCCAGTTCGGCCGTGCTGGTGCTGAACGTGTTGATTTACCGGACACACGCTACAAAAACAAAGACCGCCAGCTGGCGGTCTTGTTGTGGTCCTGCAAAAACGTCAATCTGCCGAGAAAAAAGCAATGCTGCCCAGACTGGTCAGACCCAGATTGAAGTGCTGACCCTCGGCCGTCTGGCCGGTGCCCCGCAGTTCAGCCCGGCGCAAAATCTCGTGCAGGACTTCCACTTCCTTGAACCACTTCATCAGGCGGGTATCCGCATTCATGAAAGATTCAATTTTTTCCTTACCAAAGTGGTCACCAAATATGGCCACACCACCTTCTTCCGTACTGCGCAACTGAATCGCCGGCGGCACGGTAATCCCGATTTCCTGCAGATGCTGACCCAGGTCGTCACCGAAGCGTTTGAGCTCGCTGGCGGCCTTGGAGCGGATGTCGTTGAGCTTGATACCGTCGTCCGTTCCGGTCAGCCCAAGAAACCGCGCAACCCCCGAATCCAGTGGATCCGGGCCATTTGCCGGGTGATTCACCGGCTCACTTGCAATATTCACAATCAACTCCTCAAGGCTTTTTTATTGGTATGCACAAAGGGTTTGGTTGAGCTGTCCTGCGTCACCAGAACGGAATGCTAGCAAACGACCCTGCAAACGATAGGGGAAATAGACGGACGGTCCAATGCATTGTTTACCTGATCACACCACCTTACGATTGGTAAGCAACCTGGTTACAAATTTACGGAAATTTCTTTCAGTCGATACAAAGCTTGCAACGCATCTCGCGGAGAAAGCTCGTCCGGATTGATCTCATCCAGCGCCAAAAGCAACGGGTCGGCAACCGGCTCTTCGGGTTCATCCGCCAGCGGCGCGGCAAACAGATCCCCCTGCAAGCCATTGGTGACACTGTGTTGTTCCAGTTCCGCCAGCTTGCGGCGCGCCTGACGCACCACATCGCGTGGCACCCCCGCCAGGCTGGCTACGGCCACCCCGTAGCTTTGCGAGGCCGGCCCTTCTTGCACGGCGTGCAGGAACACAATCTTGTCTTTGTGTTCCACGGCGTCCAGATGCACGTTGGCGACCTGAGGGTAATCCTGCGCCAGTCGCGTCAACTCAAAGTAGTGCGTGGCAAACAGCGTGTAGGCGCGGTTTTTCTCAATCAAGGCGCGGGCAATGGCCCAGGCCAGCGCCAGCCCGTCAAAGGTGGAGGTGCCGCGCCCGACTTCATCCATCAGCACCAGCGAGTGCTCGCTGGCATTGTTGAGGATGTTGGCGGTTTCGGTCATTTCCACCATAAAGGTCGAGCGCCCGCCCGCCAGATCATCAGACGCGCCGATGCGGGTAAAGATACGGTCTACCCGACCAATGGTGGCAGCCGTTGCCGGCACCCAGGAACCCACATGCGCCAGCAGCACAATCAGGGCGACCTGGCGCATATAGGTCGATTTACCACCCATGTTCGGGCCGGTAATCAGCAGGAGTTTGCGGGTGGCGGCAAAGTCCACGCCGTTGGGAATGAAGTCATCAATCTGCGACTCCACTACCGGATGGCGGCCGGCGTCGATGTGCAGCACCGTTTCATCGACAAACTGCGGCGCCACGTAATTGCACTCCACCGCACGTGCGGCAAGACACGCCAGCGTATCGGCGGTGGCCGCCGCATGCGCCGCCAGGCGTAAAGCCGGCAGATGCGCCTGCAAATCCTCCAGCAGGGTTTCATACAACTGTTTTTCCAGCGCCAGCGCGCGGTCTTGTGCCGACAGCGCCTTGTCTTCAAACACCTTGAGTTCGGGCGTGATAAAGCGCTCGCAGTTTTTCATGGTCTGGCGGCGGCGATATTCCGGCGGCACCTGATCCAGATACGAGTTGGTGACCTCGATAAAGAAGCCGGCGACGCGGTTGTATTCCACGCGCAGATTGGCAATACCGGTGCGTTCGCGTTCGCGCGCTTCCATTTGGGTCAGGAACTCGCCGCCGCCGACCTGAATGGCGCGCAGCTCATCCAGTTCTGCCGAGAAACCGTCTGCAATCACCCCGCCTTCCCGCAGCACCACACCAGGTTCTGGCTTGATGGCGGCCGCCAGCAGGCTATGCAACGCCGGGTCAGGCTGCAACGCTTGCGCCAGGCCGGCAAAAAATGGCTGCACCGGCAATGCGGCTGGCAAGTTTGCCAGTGAAACAAGGCTATCCCGCAAACTGGCCAGATCACGCGGGCGGGCACTGCGCAGGGCAATGCGACTGGCAATCCGCTCAATATCGGCCACGTCGTCCAGCACCCGGTGGATATCAATGTAGGCGCCGTTTTCGACCAGCGCGCCAATGGCCTCCTGGCGTTCCAGAATCGGCCCATGCTGGCGCAGCGGGTGATGCAGCCAATGCCGCAGCAGGCGCGATCCCATGCCGGTGGCACAGCGATCCAGCAAGGAGAACAGTGTGGGCGATGCTTCGCCACGAATGGTCTCGGTCAGCTCCAGATTGCGCCGGGTGGCCGCATCCAGCTCAATAAACTGGGTATGGCTTTCTACGCGCAGGCCAGCCAGTTGCGGCACCACGCCGCCTTGCGTGCTGCGGACGTACTCCAGCAAAGCGCCTGCCGGGCCCAGCGCCAGCGTTTCATCGGTGACGCCAAAGCCAGCCAGATCATGCACGGCAAAATGGCGCGTCAGATTACGTGCGGCGCTTTCACGATCAAACTGCCATGGGGAAAGCCGACGCACCGGCGCGCTGATTTGATCAAACAGGGCCAGCGTAGCACCGTCTGCAATCAGGATTTCCGCCGGGCGCAGCCGTTCCAGTTCAGAAACCAGTTTTTCTGCCGTGGTATCCATCAAGGCAAAGTCGCCCGAGGCCAGCGACAACCAGGCCATCCCCAGCGCGCCCTTTTCCAGCGTCAGCGCCAGAATACGGTTTTCGGTTTTGTCGTCCAGCAAAGCGGCATCGGTCAACGTGCCGGGCGTCACCACCCGCACCACGCGACGTTCTACCGGGCCTTTGGTGGTGGCCGGATCGCCAAACTGCTCGCAAATGGCTACCGACTCGCCAAACTTCACCAGCTTGGCCAGATATTGTTCCACCGCGTGATAGGGCACGCCCGCCATGCGAATCGGCTCACCCGCCGACTGCCCGCGCGTGGTCAGGGTGATGTCCAGCAATTTGGAGGCTTTGACCGCGTCGTCATAAAACAGCTCGTAGAAATCCCCCATCCGGTAGAACACAAACTTGTCCGGATGATCTGCTTTCAGCGCGAGATATTGCGCCATCATCGGGGTGTGTTGTGTGGACGAATCCACCTTGCCGGATTTCGCTTTGGAGGTTGGTGCTACAGCCATTGATTGTGCGTTCCTGTGCGGCCGCCCTGGGGCAGCCGGAGTCTGTCTGAAGGGAAATGGGGCGTATTCTAACGTGACTGACCGGCTTTTGCCGATGCGGCAGAGCCCGGCGCAACGGCGGGCTTTTCTGGCGAAGGGGTCTGGCAGCAGTGTCAGGGGAGCACTATTTCATACACCCTGGCATCGCCATAATCGGCCACGTACAGATTGCCATCACTCCCCAAGGTCAGGCCAACTGGCGTATCAAGCAATACGGAACCCGTCGGGATTGGGGTGGCAACACCGGTGCCTGCGGCGATTTTGTACAAGGTATTGCTCCCTGTGTCGGCGACAAACAAGTTGCCGGCACCATCCACGGCAATGCCGGATGGCTGCACCAGTGCGGGAGAAATGGTCAGCAGATTGGCAATCGACGTACCAGCGGCAACCTCATAAATATTGGCGCCTGCGGTGATATATAAATTGCCGGCGGTATCTACCGCGATAAATTGCGGCCCGTTAATGGGCACCCCCAGCGGGGTCGCACTCGTCGTACCGGCGGCAATCCTGAAAATATCGTTGATAGTGTCGTCAGCCACGTAAACATTGCCACCTGTATCAATGGCAATGCCGGCCGGATTCGGAAACGTGCCAGGGGCAATTTGTGTGGCTGTGGCTGCGCCTGGCGCAATGCTGTAGAGCCCTCCACCACTGAAATCCGTGACATAGACCGTACCGCCGCCGTCCACCGCAACTGCCGCTGGTGCAGCAAAAGGCGAGCCAGCCAGCAGCGGCGTCACCGTGGTGGCGCCTGGCGCAATTTTGTACACGTTACCGGTCGTTCCGTCCGCCACATAGGCGTTACCCTGCCCGTCAACGGCCGTGGCGATGGGGTTGGCAAACGCCCACGAGGGTGCCAACTGGATCACCGGCGCCGAGCAATGTACCGCAACGCTGGTCACATCAGCCGCTACACCAGCCCCACTCCCCGCCGTCACCTTGCAGATCTGACCGGACGGTTGGGTAGCCACCGCGACCTGGTAGCCACCGCCCGCAGCCACGGTCACGTTAAAGGTGAAAGGCCCATCGGCGTGAAGCGTTAGCACATCACTGTTGTTATGCAGGATCACTGCTCCCCCGCTCAAACCGGAGAGTGTGCCGCCGATGGTATAGCTTGCCGTGCCCGCTGGGGTTGGCGTGGGGGTTGGAAGAGTGGTCGGTACCGGGGTTGCAGAAGGCTGCGACGCCGGCGTTGCAGCCGGCGCCGGGGCGCTGTCAGAACTGCCAAAGAAATCCCCGCCACATGCAGTCAGGACAGCAACAAGCATGGGTGACCAAAGCCGAAGTGCGGTTTTCATTTTTCCCCCAGGGGCTGGTGCTGGGTGTAATCATGAAAGCATAGATGGCACTACGGCCGGCCGCGCACGCCAGAGGAATAAACGGTCACGCCACTGTCACAGAGAGTTTAGCCAGCGACGCTCAGCCCGGTTTGTACATCCGCCACCAGCGTGTCTACTTCTTCAACTGTGGTTGCCCACGAACACACAAAGCGCGCACCGCCGGCACCGATAAAGCTGTAGAACGCCCAGCCCTTCTCTTTGAGCACTTGAGCCGCGTTGGCAGGCAAGTTCACAAATACGGCATTGGCTTGTGTGGGAAACATCAGCGACACGCCCGGCAACGCGGCAAGCGCATCCGAGAGGCGTGTGGCCATAGCGTTGGCATGGGTAGCACGTTTGAGCCAGGCATTGTCTTGCAACATGCCCACCCACGGCGCGGCCAGAAAACGCATTTTGGAGGCCAGTTGCCCGGCCTGTTTGCAGCGGTAGGCAAAGTCTTGCGCCAACTGGTGATTGAAGAACACCACGGCCTCACCCACTGGCATACCCATCTTGGTGCCGCCAAAACTCAGTACATCTACACCCGCTTTCCAGGTCAGTTCCGCCGGGCTGACACCCAGATGCGCTACGGCGTTGGCAAAGCGTGCGCCATCCATATGGAACGCCAGACCCATCTCCCGACAGGTCGCGCCGATGGCCTGGACTTCTGCCAGCGAATACACGGTGCCAACTTCGGTCGATTGCGTGATGGTCACGGCGCGCGGTTTGGGATAGTGGATATCAGTACGGGCCGCGACCAGGCGGGCGATACCTTCGACATCCAGCTTGCCGCCCTCGCCTTCGGCCAGCAACAGCTTGGTGCCGTTGGAGAAAAACTCCGGGCCGCCGCATTCGTCCGTTTCGACGTGAGAGAGCTTGTGACAAATGATGCTGTGATAACTCTGCACCAGCGAGGCCAGCGCCAGCGAATTGGCGGCGGTGCCGTTAAACACAAAGAACACGTCGCAATCGGTCTGGAACAGGTCACGAATGGCATCGCAGGCGCGACGGGTCCACTCATCATTACCGTAAGACGCCATATTGGCAGTATTGGCAGCAATAAAGGATTCAAGCGCTTCCGGGCAGATACCGGAAGTGTTGTCACTGGCGAACGCGGTTTTTTGCATGGGCGGGTAATCCATTTTCAAAGCGCTGCCGGCTTGTGGCTGCGGCGCATATTGGCAATCAGTTTGGACTGATTAAACCAGAGCCGCGCCCCTGGCCTCAAGTCGTGTTTACCCTGGGCCTTGGCAGTTGCTGGCAATGGCCTCTATCACCGTCTCATATAACGCGGGCGGCAGATCGTGCCCCATGCCTGCCAGCAACATGTAACGAGCACCGGGGATGGCTCGCGCGGTGTCCTCGCCACACGCCGGTAAAAACACGGGGTCATCCGCACCGTGGATTACCAGCGCAGGCGCGGTAATGGATGCCAGTCCGGGTGTACGGTCCCCGCAAGCCGCAATCGCGGCAATCTGCCGGGCAAAACCGCCTGCGCTCCTGCCGCGCCGGCATTCCTCCCGCAGGAGTATCTCGTGCTGTTCGACATTGAACGGAGAACCAGTGCCGGCAATGCGCCGGGCAAAAGCGAGCCCATGCGCAACAAAGCCATCTTCATCCAGCCGCGGGTCTGGCGCGGGGCGGGTCATCAGCGCCATGACTTCCGGCGCGGCCGCAGGCAACGCCGGATTACCAGAACTGGACATGATGGAGGTCAGTGACAGCACCCGTTCCGGATACAGGCTGGCAAGTAACTGCGCAATCATGCCGCCCATGGAGCGCCCGACAATATGGGCCCGGGCAATGCCCAATGCGTCCAGCAGACCGACTACATCTGCCGCCGTGTCTTCCAGCGTGTAGGCCAGCGGAGGTTGCCGGCCGGCGCGCAGTTCGGCTGTCAACACAGCGAAATCGGGCGCAGGATAGTGATCAAAGTACGTGGACTGCCCGGTGTCACGCAAATCAAACCGGATAACGCGATAGCCCCGGGCGGCCAGTGCCGTACAGAACGGCACGGTCCAGCGGATCATCTGGCTGCCTAGCCCGGCGATCAGCACAATGGGTTCTGCCAATGCGCTCCCAAAGCTATCCCAGGCCAGTTCGATACCGTTGGCTTTCAGCCTCGTCATGATGTGTGCCTCACAGAGTATGAGGCTGCAATTTACCCGGATAAAAATATCAGGTCAAATTTTATCCGGGTAAATATAGGACATACCAGCGCGTCCGGCCCGATTAACCCCGAACCAGTTGCGTTTGCGGGCGCTGCAGATAGACATCCCGATAGAACGCCAGGCGATGCGCCAGTACGTCGGCACGCTGCGTCTGCGGCAGATACTCGGCCCGCACCGGCGGTTTCTGGCAGATATCGGCCTCGTTACCGCCCGCGCACAACCAGCCCAGGCGGGCGGCCCCCAGCGCCCCGCCCGCTTCGCCGCCGTGGTGGGTGATGATGCGCAGGTTGAGCACATCCGCAATCAGTTGCGCCCAGTACGGACTACGCGCGCCACCCCCCATGAGCGAGAGCGTATCGACCGTTGTGCCGGCGGCACGCAAAGCGTCGAGCCCATCCTTGAGCGCAAACGTCACGCCTTCCAGTACGGAGTAACCCAACATGGCCCGATCTGTCGCATGGGTCATGCCGTGGAATACCCCTTGGGCGAACGGGTCGTTGTGCGGTGTGCGCTCGCCAGACAGATAGGGCAAGAACACGGGGGATTGATCCAGCATGTCCAGCGACAATGCAGCCACTTCTGGCAGCAAGGTGGCTTCATCGGTCCCGGTCAGCCGGCACAGCCAGCGCAGACAACTGGCGGCGGACAGCACCACGCTCATTTGATGCCAGCGGTTGGGCAAAGCGTGGCAGAAGGCATGCACGGCAGACGCCGGGTTGGGACGAAAGCGGTCATTGACCACAAACATCACACCAGACGTCCCCAGAGAGATAAACCCGTCACCCTGCACGGTGGCGCCAATGCCGACTGCGCTGGCCGCGTTGTCGCCACCGCCACCCGCGACCATGACGCCGGTCGACAAGCCCCAGCGTGCCGCCAACTGCGGCCGCAGAAAACCAGACACCGCATCGCCCTCGACCAGCTTGGGCATCTGTGCGCGGGTCAGGCCGGTGGCGGCCAGCAGCGTGTCAGACCAGTCACGCCGGGCGACATCCAGCCACAATGTGCCTGCGGCGTCCGAGGGATCGGACGCCTTTTCACCCGTCAGTTTGAAACGCAGCCAGTCTTTGGGGAGCAGCACGGTGGCCGTGCTGGCGTAGACCTCCGGTTCATGCCGGCGCAGCCACAGCAGTTTGGGCGCGGTAAAGCCCGGCATGGCCAGGTTGCCGGCAATTTGATGCAGATCTGGCGCCAGTTCGGTGAGTTCACGACATTCATCAGCGGCGCGCATGTCGTTCCACAAGATGGCCGGGCGCAGTACCTGGTCTGCGGCATCCAGCACCACAGCACCATGCATCTGGCCGGACAAGCCAATGGCGCGCACCTCGGCAAACTGCGCTGGATGTGCCGCCCGCAGTTTGTCGATGGCATCCACCGTGGCATCCCACCACGCGGCGGGGTCTTGTTCTGACCAGCGCGGGTGCGGGCGACTCACGGTCAGCGTCGTACCAGCGCTGGCAACGATGTTGTTGCGGCTATCAAGCAGCACCACTTTGACTTCAGAAGTGCCCAGATCAATGCCGAGATACATAACCTCTCCTGTGTGCAGCCTTACTGTGTCGCCAGCCAACCGTTGACCCGTTCCACCGACTCGCGCATCAGCACAACAAACTCCGGCTTGCCAGCAATGGCGCCCCATAACATCGGATCGGCACAAAATGCGGCAATCGGGTCGGCGGCGGCCAGCATGGCGCGGGTAGCGCTGGCGTCCAGAATGCCGTCTTGATATTCGTATGGCAGCTTGCCATCTGCCCAGCGCTGCAGGAATACGTAAAACAGCGCTGGCAACATGGCCGTGGCGCCAGGCGTTGCGCCGCGTTTGAAGCACTCGTTCAGCGTGGGCGCGATAAAACCCGGAATTTTGGAGAACCCGTCGGCCGCCACGCGCTGGTTGCTGTCCTGGATGCTCGGGTTGCCAAAGCGGTCCAGCACCACATCGCGGTATTTGCCCAGATCAAGCGGGCTGGGCGAAAGGCACGGGATGACGTCTTCGGTCACGTAGGCGTAGGCCATTTGCCGGATCGAGGGCACATGAGTGCCTTCGTGAATATAGGTCAGGCCAATCAAGGTGCCCGCCCAGGCAATGCAGCTATGGCTGGCATTGAGAATGCGGATTTTGGCCTCTTCATACGGCTGCACGGATTCGACCATCTCGACGCCGACATTTTCCAGCGCGGGCCGGCCGGCAATAAAGTGGTCTTCTACCACCCACTGGATAAAGCTCTCGCCCATCACCGGCACTTCATCATCAACCCCGGTGGCGGCCTTGACCCGCTCCCGCACGGCGGGCACCGGACGCGGGGTAATCCGGTCAACCATGCAATTGGGGCTGGCCGTGTTCACCGTCACCCAGTCCGCCAGACCGGTTTCGCCCCGCAGCGCCAGAAATTGCAGCATGCCATCGCGAAAGCGCTCGCCATTGTGGCGCAGATTGTCGCAGTTCAGCAGCGTCACCGGACCCTGATCTGCCGCACGCCGCGCGCTCAGAATGGCATGCAGCGCGCCATAAATCGTGCGCTTGTCCCCCTTGAGGTCCGCCGCCAGATCCGGGTTGGTGACATCCAGTTTGAAATGCTGATCAAGGTAATAGCCCGCTTCGGTCACAGTAAACGAGATCACACGGGTCTGCGCCGCCGCGCCTGTTTCGACCAGTGCGGCCAGTTGCGCATCCCACGGGACGATCTTGCTGATGGAGCGCACCGTTTCATACTCATGTACGCCTTCCGGCGTGATGGTTTCCAGCGTGTACTCGCCCTTTTGCCGTGCCAGCGCGGCCAGCAAGGGCGACATGTCTTCGCGGATATTGCCCAGTGCCAGCGTCCAGGTGTGGTCGCCGGCCTGGCGCAGGCGGTGCAGATACCAGGCCTGATGCGCACGGTGAAATGACCCCGCGCCCAGATGCAGCCAGGTATACGGGCCAGTTGCGTTGATGGTCATGATGTTCTCCTTGTTGGTTTCTTTTGACCGCACGCCGCCCCCGGCTGCCCTGCAAGGCCCGGTTTGCGCGACGTACCATCCCATCTTTAAAACTCAGGCTGCGGCAAGCATCCGGGTGCGCGGGCAGGCCAGCCCTTCGGCATTGAAGACATGGCAGCGATTGGGATCAGCAGAAAGGCGGATGGCGCTGCCGGTGACGTACTCGTCTTCATCAGGCACGCGCAAAATCAGTCCTTCCTGTGCACCGGCATAGCTGGCATAGACAAAAGCGTGATCCCCCAGCGATTCTTGTGCGGTGACGGTGGCCTGAAACTGCCCGGCCGGGTCGACCGCGAGATGCTCCGGGCGAATACCCAGCGTCACCTTGTCACCCACGTTCAAACCAGTGCCATCCACCGCAGCGGTTTGCTGACCGCCAGCCAGCTTGACGACGATATGATCCGGCCCGATGGCAGCCACTTCGCCCTCAATGAAGTTCATCTTGGGTGAACCAATAAAACCGGCGACAAAGCGGTTGGCCGGGTGGTGATACAGGGTGTGCGGCGAGCCCACTTGCTCAATGCGGCCGGCGGACAACACCACAATCTTGTCGGCCAGCGTCATGGCTTCGACCTGATCATGGGTCACATAAATCATGGTGGTCTTGAGGTCATCATGCAGCTTGGCGAACTCCAGCCGCATCTTCACGCGCAGCGCGGCGTCCAGATTGGAGAGCGGTTCATCAAACAAAAACACCGCCGGCTCACGAGTGATAGCGCGGCCAATGGCCACGCGCTGGCGTTGGCCGCCGGAGAGCGCCTTGGGTTTGCGGTCCAGCAAGTGATCAATGTGCAGGATTTTTGCTGCGCGCTTGACCGCCACATCAATCTCTTCTTTGGATTTACCGGCAATCTTCAGCCCGAACGCCATGTTGTTGTACAGCGTCATGTGCGGGTACAGGGCGTAGCTCTGGAACACCATGGCAATGCCACGCTTGCTGGCGGGGACATCGTTCATGCGCGCATCACCGATCTTCAATTCGCCACCGGTGATTTCTTCCAGCCCGGCAATCATGCGCAACAGGGTGGATTTGCCGCAGCCAGAGGGGCCGACAAACACCACGAATTCGCCATCAGCGATATCCAGATTGATATCGCGCAGCACTTCTACCGTCTCGTAGCTTTTCTGCACATCTCGCAAGGTCATGCTGGCCATATCGGGCTCCTTCGTCGGTCTGGCTTGGTGCAAACCGTTATGTGTCGAGTTAATGCCAGGCGGCAAGTCGCGCCGGCAAGGTGGTCATATCGTCAAAGACATCGGTCGCACCGGCATCACGCAGGCGCTGCGCAGCCGTGGGCTCGCCGTGGCGCGCGCCGACAAACCCCAGCACGGTCAATCCGGCAGCGCGCGCGGCGGTCACGCCCGCAACGCTGTCTTCCAGCACCAGGGTTGTTGCAGCTACCGCACTCAACCCTTGGCATGCGGCGCGGTATAAATCCGGCGCGGGCTTGGGGCGCAGCCCACGGCCCGGCGTGTAGACGCGGCCTGCGAACAGGCTCCATAAACCGGCATTGCGCAAGCCGGCCTCTACCCGTGCCTGGCTACTGTTGCTGGCCACCGCCATGGGCAAATGCACGCTTTGCAAGGCAGCCAACACACCGTTGATGGCTTGGGCTTCGGCAATGCAGCGGTCTTCGACCGAGGTTTCCAGATGCAGTGTTTCTTCTGGCGTCAGCCGCAGGCCCAGATCGCGCGCCATATCCTCTGCGATGTGATGCATGGTCATGCCCAGACGCGGGCGCAAGAATTGATCCAGTTGATCCCGCGCCATGCGGCCCGACAGCCCATCCAGAATCGCCGCCAGCGCCACGCTTTCGCTATCCAGCAAAACGCCGTCGCAATCGCAGATCAGATGGCTGAGTGTCATTTCACCGCCCCGAAGGTCATGCCGCGCACCAGTTGCTTTTGGGCAATCCAGCCCAGACACAGAATGGGGGCGACCGCCAGCAGCGATGCCGCCGAGAGCTTGGCCCAGAACAGCCCCTCCGGATTGGAATACGAAGCAATGAACACGGTCAGCGGCGCGGCGTTGGAGCTGGAGAGATTCAGACTCCAGAACGCCTCATTCCACGACAGGATCACCAGCAGCAAGGCCGTGGATGCCAGACCCGGCAGCGAGGTGGGCAGCAGCAGGTGCAGCATTTCCTGCCAGGCGCTGGCGCCATCAATACGCGCGGCTTCCAGGATTTCCTTGGGGACTTCGTTGAAGTACGTAAAGGCCATCCACACCGCAATCGGCAGGTTGATCAGCGTGTAGATGATGACCAGACCCGTCACGCTATCGAGCAAACCGGCATTCTTGGCCAGCAAGTAGATCGGGATCAGCACCCCTACGGCGGGCATCATTTTGGTCGAGAGCATCCACAAGAGCGTTTTCTGGGCGCGTTTGCCCGGAAAAAACGCCAGCGAATACGCTGCCGGTACGGCAATGGCCAGCGACAAGAAGGTCGAGCCAAACGAAACAATCACCGAGTTACTGACAAACGACAGGTAATGGCTGCGCTCGAACACTTCATGAAAACTTTGCAGGGTGGGCGTAAAAAACAGGGTGAGTGAATACGCGTCTTGTTCGGTTTTGAAGGCGGTAATGGCAATGATGAAGATGGGCATAAAGATCACCAGCGCCACGGCCCAGCCCAGCACACCGACCCAGATCGGGGCTTTTTCGTTCATTTGTCGTACTCCCCTTTGAGGTTTTTAGCGAGCATGCGCACAAGGAAGAACGACACGACGTTCGCCAGAATCACCGCGATGACCCCGCCCGCAGAGGCAATACCGATATCAAACTGTTGCAAGCCGATCGAGTAAATCAGCCAGGTCAGCGTGGTGGTTTCCGTACCTGGGCCACCGGCGGTGGAGGTGAAAATCTCGGCAAAGATCGACAGCAAAAAGATGGTCTCGATCATGATCACCACGGCAATGGCGCGCGACAGGTGCGGCAGCGTGATGTAGACAAAGATGCGTACCGGGCCGGCGCCATCCAGTTGCGCGGCTTCTTTTTGCTCGGTATCGAGCGATTGCAGTGAGGTGAGCAAGATCAGGAAGGCAAACGGCAACCATTGCCACGCCACCATCACAATCACCGACCACATGGGGTAGTCCGCCAGCCAGTCAATCGGCTGCAAGCCAAGGTGACGGAAGATGCCGGCCCACAGGCCATACACCGGGTGCAACACCATGTTTTTCCAGATCAGCGCACTGACCGTGGGCATCACAAAAAAGGGCGCGATAACGAGGAGTCGAGCAATACCGCGGCCTGCAAAGGGTTGGTCAAACAAGACGGCGACCAGCGTGCCGCCAATGACCGAGATCGCCAGCACTGAGCCAATCAGCACCAGCGTGTGGCCAATGGACGGCCAGAACGTCGGGTCTTCCAGCAGATATCTGTAGTTATCCAGTCCCACAAAACCGGTCTGATCCGGGTTCAGGAGGTTGTAGCGGATAAACGAGAAATACAGCGTCATGGCCAGCGGGACGATCATCCATAAAAACAGGACAGCCACCGACGGCGTTAACAGCAGTTTTGCCAAAGGATTGCTGGCGCGGCGCGGCGATATCGGCGCGACGGTAGCCGGACTGCCCGCTGGCAAGGCATCTAGAACGTGTTGAGTCATGAGAGGCTCCGCTGTGAGGTGTAAGGAGTGAGGCGTGAGGGGTAAAACCGCCAACCGCGGCTGTTTTTACACCTCACTCCTCCCCCCTCACCCCTCACATGAATTACTTCAGATAACCAGCCTGACGCATTGCGCGTTCAGTCGAAGCTTGTGACGCCTTGAGTGCGGCATCGACGGTGCTCTTGCCGGTCAGCGCCCCGGCCACTTGCTGCCCCACCACCGTGCCAATGGACTGGAACTCAGGAATGGTGGCGAACTGGATGCCGATATACGGCACCTTCTGCACGGTGGCATCTGTCGGGCTGGCGGTCTTGATGGCGTTCAGCACAAAGCCGGCAAACGGTGCCGCTTTCTGGTATTCCGGATTAGCGTAAGTGGATTCACGCGTGCCGGACGGTACAGACGCCCACCCCAGGTCTTTGGCAACCAGCTGGATGTATTCCTTGCTGGTGGCCCAGGCGGCAAACTTTTGCGCTGCATCCTGATTCTTCGACGACTTGGGCACGGCCAGCGACCACATCCACTGCCAGTGCGCGCCCTTCGGGCTGGTACCGATCGGGGCCTGGGCAAAGGCCACCTTGTCGGCTACCTTGGATTCCTTGCCGTTGTAGAGCATGCCGGCGGCCACAGTGGCATCAATCCACATGGCACACTTGCCGCTGCCAAACAGCACCAGGTTTTCATTGAAACCGTTGGCGCTGGCCCCCGGAGGGCCGTATTTACCCAGGATGTCTACATAAGTGGTGACGGCTTTTTTCCATTCCGGCGTATCAATCGTCGGTTTCCATTGCTGGTCAAACCAGCGGCCACCAAAGGTGTTCACCATGGTGCCGACGAGGGCCATGTTCTCGCCCCAGCCCGCCTGACCGCGCAGGCAGATGCCATACACGCCATTGGCTTTGTCATTGAGTTTTTCGGCAAAGCCGTTGATGTCGTTCCAGGTAGGCTGATCCGGCATCTTCAGACCCTTGGCATCGAACAGATCTTTGCGGTAGTAGGTCATGGAGCTTTCCGAGTAGAACGGCACGGCATACAGCTTGCCGTTCAGCGACAGGCCGTCACGCACGGGCTTGATCACGTCGTTCACATCGTAGCTGGCGGGCAGGTTCAGCGGTGTCAGCCAGCCTTTCTTGGCCCAGATCGGGGTTTCGTAGGCGCCAATGGTCATCAGGTCAAACTGGCCCGAACCTGTGGCAATGTCGGTCGTCACGCGTTGGCGCAGCACGTTTTCTTCCAGCGTCACCCACTTGAGCTGGATATCCGGATTGGCAGCTTCAAACTGCTTTGACAGTTTTTGCAGTTCGATCATGTCCGGGTTGTTGATGGTGGCGATGGTCACGGTGGCGGCGCTGGCAAAACCGGCCGCGGCGAAGGTGGCCGCGCTCACGGCGCAAATCATGGCGTTGCGTTTCATGCTTTGTCTCTCCAAACGTTTGTACGTTGAGCGATGAATTCGGCGGCGACTACATGACATGTAGATATAAAGCCCCTGTATGGTGCATTCATCAACCCGCTCCTGCTTGCTGGGTACCGCATTGCCGACGTTGTATTTCGCAATCTCCAGCATGGACTGTGTTGCGTTCCCGTCGTGTCGTTCGATCTCTGATGACGTCAAAAGACGGCTTGTTATCTGCAAATGACCGCATATTTACTCCAGTACATCCGGTCCTGAAGTTTTTGCGACTGTCAGAAGCAGCAAATCAGCTTGCCGGCCAGGCTGGCAGGCCCGCATCCTCGTCATCGCGTAGTGAGCAATTAATCACTACACGAGCAAATAATCAAACATCACTTGCGCAATGTCAAGCTTTTGCCCACATTTAGAGCAAATGCCAATGTGACGCACCGATCTTGCCCATGCCAAAACCGGCACGGCGACTGCCCGAGAGAGCCCGAAATGGCTACAATCGGCGGGCATTGTCTGCCAGAGCAAGACGGGCACAACGGAGCAAGTGATGTCTAAACAGCAAGAAAAACTGGATCAGGCCGCGCGGGCCGCGTGGATGTATTACGTCGCCAACAATACCCAGCACGAGATTGCCGATCATCTGGGCATCTCCCGCCAGATGGCACAGCGACTGGTGGCCTATGCGGTAGAACAGGGCCTGGTGCGCGTCAACATCCAGCACGGCATTACCGATTGCCTTGCCCTGGCCGAACAGATGAAGGCCCGCTTTGGCCTGAGCTTGTGCCGTGTGGTGCCCGCCAGTGGCGAATCTGAAGGCCTGCGCCGCATGCTGGCCGTGGCCGGCGCAGAAGTCATGACGCAGTTTTTGCAGTCCGAGACACCCATCGTGGTGAATCTGGGCTCTGGCCGGACGCTCAAGGGCGTGATCGACGAACTGGCAGAGATTGATCGCCCGCAACACCGCATTGTGTCCATGGTGGGTGCGATCGCCACCGATGGTGCCTCCAACCGCTACGACGTGGCGCTGCGCACGGCCGAGAAAACCGGCAGCAAATACTTCATGCTGCCCGCCCCGCTGATTGCAGACAGTGCGGAAGACTGCCGCCAATGGTGCAGCCACCGCGTCTACCGCGTGGTGAGCGAATTATCCGCCCATGCCGATGTGACGTTTATCGGGATTGGTTCAGTCGGCCCGGGCTGCCCGCTGGAAGAAGACGGCTTCTTGAGCAAGGAAGAAATCGGCCAACTGGTATCTGAAGGCGCCGCCGGTGAAATCATTGGTCACGCGGTAAACCACGAAGGCCGGCCGCTCTCCTCACCCATTACCGACCGCGTGACCAGTTTGCAATTGCCCACCGCCACAGATCGCCCGGTGATCGCCTTTGCCGGCGGTGCCAGCAAGCACAGCGCATTGAATGCCACGTTGCGCGGGCGCTGGCTGTCCGGTCTGGTGACGGATGAAGAATCAGCGCGGCAGGCGTTGGCGCTGGTGGATTAACCTATCAGAGATCAGCACGCCCCTGATCTATCGCAGCTTGTAGTGTATAGTTTGGCTATACGCTCGAATGCATGATCAAGCACATCAAGCATAAGGGCTTGCGGCTCTTTTTCGAGACAGGCAAGACCACGGGCATTCAGGCGAACCACGCGCCCAGATTGCGGCGACAGCTAGCCCAACTGGATGCCGCCACCACCCCACAAGACATGAATATGCCTGGCTGGCGGCTTCACCCGCTCACCGAGAATCTGGCCGGCCATTGGGCTGTTTCTGTTTCCGGTAGCTGGCGAATGACCTTTCGCTTTGACGGTAACAATGCCGAACTTGTTGAATATCAGGACTACCACTGATGCCCATCAGAATGCACAACCCTCCCCACCCTGGCGAAACCCTGCGTGAGGATATTTTGCCCACCTTGGGCCTCACCGTCACTCAGGCGGCCAACGAGCTTGGCATTACCCGCGCCGCACTCTCGCGCATACTGCATGGCAGCGCAGGCATTTCTACGGAAATGGCCCTGCGGCTGGAGAGTTGGCTCAACGGCCCAGATGCGGGGCCGAGCGCAGAAAGCTGGTTACGAGCACAAATGAGTTACGACTTATGGCAAACCACAGAGCGCGGCCGTCCCGTTGTAACCCGGGTGCATAGCCTCAATACCTGATGCCTTTTGGCAAAACAAAAAAGCCCGCATCTGCGGGCTTTTTTAATCAGCAACCAACCACCTCAATCCAGCATCAACCCGTCCAGCGACACACCCAGATGCGCTGCCAGTGCTTCCACCACAAAACCGTGGTCATCGCGCTGCGCCAGACCAGAAACAATCACGCTCCCCACGCAGCCCGCACCCTTGATCAACAGCGGAAACGCTCCGCCGTTGGTGGCATAGTCCGCCAGCGGCACGCCAATCTTATCGGTCAGGGTCATGCCAGACTGGCGATTGCCCTGGCCCACAAAGTAAGTGCTGTGGTGATATAACTCGACCACATTACGCTTGCGGCGCACCCAGTCGTCGTTCACCGGTGTCGTACCAGGCATGGAGGCATAGAACAAACGCTGGCCATTCAGGGTGATTTCAATGGTGATCGGCGCTTTGCGGGCCACCGCCATATCCCGCAGGCGACAGCCCAGCTTCCAGGCTTCATCCGTATCAAAACGGTCAAATTGCAGCGCTTGTTCTTGCCGGGCGATGATCGCCAGGTCTTGGGCAAAATCGGTCATGCAGGTCCCTTTTCAAGTGAATGGCAAAGCCCGGGGTTAAACCGTAAACGGCAATTCGCGCTGCATGCTGGCGCTGGTGTGCGCCAGTTCAATCACCGCCATGACCGCCAGCGCTTCCTCACCCGATACCGGGTTGGGTTTGCCCTCCGCAATGGCCGCGGCCACGCCGTTGTAATACGCGCGATAGTCACCCACTTTGGTGACCACGGCAGCGGTTTCTTCAACGTCATTCACGCTGGTGATCAATACACCATCCAGCGGGTCTTTACCCCAATCTGCATCACCCGGCTTGCCACCGGCCTTAAGTTGCGCTTCCTGCGTATCCAGCCCTTGCTTGATAAAACTGCGCTTGTCGCCGTGGATTACAAAGCGCGGGCCGCCTGCGACCAGGGTGCTGCCATGCAGGATCACCCGCAAACCTTCGTAACGCAGGATAACGTGAAAGTAGTCGGTCGCCACTGCTTCATCCCGCATGACGGCCAGATCGGCATAAACCGCTTCCGGGCGGCCGAACAGTTGCAGGGCCTGATCGACCAGATGCGGCCCCAGGTCAAACCACAGACCGTTGCCCAGCCCGGCGGCCTCACGCCAGCGCTGACGCACCACCGGGCGGAACCGGTCAAAGTGCGATTCAAAATGCACCACCCGGCCCAGATCATCATCGGCCAGCAGCTTTTTGACGGTCAGAAAATCCGCATCCCAACGGCGGTTCTGGAATACCGATAACACTTTGCCGACTTCTTTGGCCTGCGCAATCAGGTTACGCGCCTCAGCCAGCGTGGTGGTAAACGGCTTGTCGACCACCACATGTTTGCCGGCAGCCAGTGCTGCCTGCGCCAGCGGAAAATGCTGGTCATTGGGCGCAGCGATCACCACCAGATCAATCTGCGGATCGGCCAGGGCTTCGGCGGCGTGCGCCACCACGTTCACATCGGGGTAGTCCGCATGCACTTTGGCCGGGTCGCTAGAGACCACCGTAGTCAGATGCAAACCAGGGGCCGCCACGATCAGCGGGGCGTGGAAGGTTTTGCCGGCGTAGCCGTAGCCCACCAGTGCGACTTTAAGTCGATTCATGCGGTTTTCTCCGTATTTATAGAAACATGCCCTGCCCCGATCACCTGCAAACCGGCAGGCGCATTCACCCAGCCGGGTGCGCGGTCGGTAAACCAGTGCGTAAAGTGCTGCGCGGGACAGACAAAGAAGGGTTCGCTGCGGCCGGTTTTGCTGTGATCGGCCACCAGTATGGTTTGCGCGCTGGCGGCCAGCATGGCGCGCTTGACCTCGGCGTCCGCAGCGTCGCTGGCTGTCAGGCCCAGTTTTTCATGTACGGCGCAGGCGCCCATGATCGCCCAGTCCGCCCGTAAGGTCTGAATCTGCGTCACAGTTTGCGCACCAGCAAACAAGCGCTGCCGGGCATCCCACAGGCCACCCGCCAGAATCAGCCGGATTTGCGGACGCTGACTGAGCGCATTGGCGATATCCAGCGCATGCGTAATCACAGTCAGCGGCATATCTGGTAACGCTTGCGCCACCGCCAACACACTCTGACCGGCATCGAGCATCAGCGTCTGGCCGGGTTCGATATGGGTCACAACCGCTTGCGCCAGTTGCTGTTTGATTTGTGGCAATACCTGGGCGCGCTGGGCGCGGGCCATGCGCGGCACTTCCAGCGAAACCGCCCCGCCGTGGGTTTTTTGCAAAAAGCCCAACTCATCGAGCGCGCGCAAATCCCGGCGCACGGTATCGTCCGACACTTGCAGACGCTGGGCGAGTTCCAGCACCGTCACCCGGCCTTGTTCGGCCAGGTAATCCAGAATGGTTTGGTGACGTTCTTCGGTAAACATGCGGACATTCTAGCCTCGTCATGCCGAAACTTGCAAATTATTGCGGTTTTTTGCCGAATAACGTTAAAAACCGCAAGATCAACGACACCACAGCAGTTGTACGGCTCCGCCTTGAACGCCAAACAGCACAGCGTTTTGCTCAAAGCGCTGACCCCACATACGGGCCGCAGACTCATCTACACCCAGCACCAACGCAGACGGCTCAGCCGGCCATAGCCCATCGTCACCTTCGCCATAGCCTTCAAAGAAAGTGAATTGCGCCGCTTTCAGGGCATCGAGCAAGTTTTGATGACGTGCCAGGTTTTCATGCTGGCAAAGTACGGCTTGTGATCCGGGGTTACAGGCAGAGATAAACATCCAGCCTTGCATATGGCGTTGGCGCAGCAAGGCATCGAGTTCAGGAGAAGTCTGGCCCACCCGCAATGTCAGACCCAGAGCGGGAATGACATAGCGGGTCGCCATATAGGCGGCGTTGAGCGCCGCCAGGCGGGAATCGGAATCTGGCATGGCCATAACTCCGTTTGGCACAGCAATTACTTGGTGTGGGCGCGGATCAGTTGCAGCATCTGACCAAACACGCGTGGCGTACCGCAGATCACGTCGCCGCTTTGCAGATAGTTTTCGCCACCTTCAATATCGGTGATCAGACCGCCCGCTTCTTGCACCAGCAAGGAACCGGCTGCGATATCGACCGTCTTCAAGCCGAACTCAAAGAAACCATCAAACTGGCCGCAAGCCACGTAGGCCAGATCCAGCGCCGCAGCACCTGGGCGACGCACGCCGGCGGCCTTCTGGGCCATTTCGCGGAAGATATTGAGGTAGGTATCCAGATGCTTGAAATCGGTATACGGGAAGCCCGTGCCGACCAGCGCGTCAGACAGTTCGCGCACCTTGGAAACACGGATACGGCGATCATTCAGGAACGCGCCCACGCCGCGCGTCGCGGTAAAGAGGTCGTTGCGGTTGGGGTCATACACCACAGCCTGCGTCACCACACCCTTGTGCGCCAGGGCAATCGACACCGCATATTGCGGGAAGCCGTGCAGGAAGTTGGTGGTGCCATCAAGCGGATCAATAATCCATTCGTACTCGGAATTGCCGGACTGGCCGGACTCCTCTGCTAGAATGGCGTGCTTGGGGTAGGCTTCCAGAATGGTTTCGATGATGGCCCGTTCAGCGGCGCGATCCACTTCGGACACAAAATCGTTGTGGCCTTTCTTCTCTGGCGTGATCAGATCAAGATTATTGGACGCGCGCTGGATGACGGAAGCGGCACGGCGAGCGGCGCGAACGGCCGTATTGAGCATCGGATGCATGAATTACCCCTGGCAGATTGAAACAGGCTGATTGACAGCGCAACCAGCAATGCCATTTCACAATGGCAATGCGGCCAGCGGCCCATGCATGACGATGTAGATTGTCACTGATCCGGGCAGCGCAGTATGCGTTGCGAATCAGCCTGTAAAGATCGAAAACAAATATAGCCGCTATTGTACTGAATTTCCGGCCCTTTTGTCAGCGCCGACCAAAAAATCTCCTGGTATCGCCTCTCATGACTGATTCACCTGACCTTCCCGCTACTGGCCTGCTTGCCAATCAGACCCTCGCTGCGTTTCGCGTTGTGCTGTGCAATACCTCGCACCCGGGCAATATTGGCTCTACGGCCCGCGCCATGAAAACCATGGGCTTGACGCAACTTTATCTGGTCAACCCGAAAGAATTTCCGTCAGACGTCGCACGTTCCCTCGCCAGCAGCGCGGACGACGTGCTCGATAGCGCGATCGTGGTCAGTTCGCTGGAAGAAGCCCTTGTCGGCACCACCTTGCAAGTGGCCATGACCGCACGCCGCCGCGAACTGGTACAACCCTTGCACACCCCGCGCCAACTGGTGCCGGAACTGCTGGCCGAGGCCACGGCGGGTGGCAACATTGCGCTCGTGTTCGGCAACGAAACCAACGGCATGACCATTGATGAGGTACGGCTATGCAACCGCCTCGTGACCATTCCGACCAATCCGGTGTATTCCAGCCTGAACCTGGCGCAAGCGGTGCAGGTGCTGTGCTACGAATTGCGCGCGGCGCTGCTGGATGACGTGAGTCATCTGGAAGAAAAACGCACCCTTCCCAGCCATGAATACATGGAACTCTTTTACGAGCATCTGGAACGCACGTTGATCACCATTGGTTTCTTGCGCACCCAAAAACCCAAGCGGCTTATGCCGCGCGTGCGCCGGATTGTGCAGCGCGCCCAACTGGATCAGGAAGAAGTCGATATGCTGCGTGGGGTCTTGCGGGCAGCGGTGGAATTTGAACGGGTGGAGCCGCCAGCCAAAGCACCCAAAGAACCACCACAATCTGAATAACAACGGATTAATGAATAAAAAAGGCCGCAATTGCGGCCTTTTTTATTGACGACATTCACCACCTGTCAATTCGTATCAACCCGGGGTTTATTCCAGCGCTGCGTTGATGGCGTGATCAACAGCATGATGCGCTTCATGAATATGGTGCAAAACACGAGCCTGCAATTCAATGGCAGCCGGATCGCTTTCCTGATGAGAAACATCTTGTTCAGCGCGATTCAGTAATTCCAGTGCCTTGTGAAAGCGATCAGTATGTTTCAGACCTGCATCAACCGGCATATGATCGTGAATGTCTTTACCATCATCAATCGCCGCGTGTTTCATTTCGCCAATAGCGGCATCGATTTCTTCCAGCGCTTTGACTTCATCTTTCTGGACCTGATTGCTATCAATGCGATCCAGATAACCACGTGCGTCACGCAGGTCACTCAGCGCGTGCAAATAGTACGGGTTCGGCCCCGGGGTGTCAGCGTGCGCAGCCAAAGGGGCAAACACGGCACCAGCGGCCAGAAGGGTAGCAACAACTCGCATCATTTTGTTCATGATCAGGACTCCTGATTGATTGTTTGTAGACCGATATTGCGGGTAGCAATTGCGGTGGTTTTTATTGTGCGGTTGTGTTTTTTTTGCGAAATCTACTCAGCGCACCAATGCGTGTCAATCGCCCATAACCTTTCGATACAATTGGAGAAACGGTAATAAAAAACGGCCGACAAGCGGCCGTAATTCATTGTTAAAAGTGAAGCCGATCACAAATTGCGTAGCCAATTGTTATTTCAGGTAACGTTCCCCGCCGAAACCGGAAACCGCCATCAAGAAGCGGACAATGCCATAACTGATCCAGGGTTTAATGCGCCAGCCACCAGGCCCACGCAAATGCAAGGGCAACACCACAGGCCGGGCAGACGTCTCGATAGTCTTGCGGATATCCGCAGCCAGCGTGCCGGCAAACTCGGTATCCCGCACAAAAACATTGCCTTCACGCGCCAGCAACAGACTGAACGGGTCAATATTGGACGAACCCACCGTCGCCCATAGCCCATCAATCACCGCCACTTTGGCATGCATATAGCCGCTGACATATTCGTGGATCTCGATACCTGCCTCAATAAATTGCCGGAAAAACGCCCGACTGGCGTACTGCAACAAAGCATGATCCAGCGTTCCTTGCAGCAACAACACCACCTTTACCCCGCGCTGGGCCGCGTCAATCAAGGCGTGCCGAAAACGGTAACCGGGCAAAAAATAAGCGCAGGCCACAATGATTTCGTGCTGTGCCGCGGCGACGGCATCCAGATATTCATGTTCAATGGTGTGGCGGTGGCGCAGATTGTCCCGGATATCGAACCGCGCCAGCGCCCCGCCCGCTTCTTCATAAGGCGGCCGCTCCCGGCGACTGCGGGCCCAGTCTGTTTCTACCTGCACCCACGCCGTATGCCGCCACAGTCGGTCTGCCGCTTCATGCATGGGGGGCACCACCAGCCCGCGTACCTCCACCATATAGTCGTAGCGCGGTTCGGGGCCAGGCTGGCCCGTGTAATCAGACAGGATATTGATGCCACCGGCATAAGCCAGCACACCATCGACCACCACCAGCTTGCGATGCAACCGACGCAAGCGCTGCCGGTTAAACGAAAGGGCTTTGACCTCTGGCCGGAAAAACAACAACCAGACGCCAGCTGCGGCCAGCCGTTCTTTCCACGCATCCGGAAACTTGCGCGCACCAAAGCCATCCAGCTGCATTTTGACTTCCACGCCACGCTGCGCCGCTTTCATCAGCGCCTCGCACACGGCCTCGCCAATCACATCCAGCTCAAACAGATAGCTTTCCAGGAAAATTTCGCGCTCCGCCCGCGCGATGGCGCTTAACAACTCCGGGAAATATTCAGCGCCATTTTTAAGCAGTTTGATGCGGTTACCCGGCAGGTAGCCGTCCATGCTCAACCTCGCCGCAGCACGGTGTACAGCGGCGCGTGATCCGACAAATGCGACCAGGGCTGGCCGCCCAGCACGTCCGCTACCTCAATCCCAAAGCCGCGTACATAAATGCGGTCCAGCGAGAGCACTGGCATGCGCACCGGAAAACTGCGCGCCGGCGAGCCATGCATGGTTTCAAAGGCCTCAATCACATGCAGTTCTGAGCCCAGAATATGGGTTGCTTCCCGACGCCAGTCGTTGAAGTCGCCGGCGATCACCAGCGGCGCATTTTTCGGAACCTCATTCTGGATTTGCTCGACCATCGCCGCCAGTTGCTTGCGACGGTCACGCGCCAGCAGATTCAAATGCACACAGAACGCATGCAAAGGCACATTCCAGCTGGGGATCTCCAGCACGCAATGCAGCAGGCCGCGCTTTTCAAAGCGGTTGAGCGTGATATCGTGATTGCCCCAGCGCGTGATCGGAAAGCGCGACAACACGGCGTTACCGTGGTGCCCCAGCCGGTGGATGGCGTTGCGGCCGTAGGCAAAAGACAGGTCGTTTCCGGCCAGATATTCGTGTTGCGGCGTGGTGGGCCAGTAGTTGAACTGGCGCGCGCGCGAACTGTGTTCGCCCTGGACTTCCTGCAAGAACACCACATCAGGCGCCAGATTGTGCAGCGCGTGGCGCACGTCATGCACCACCAGCCGCCGGTTCAGCGGCGACAAGCCTTTGTGGATGTTGTAGGAGGCGACCTTGATTCTTCTTTCCATATTATTCAATGATTTACGCCATTTTCTCACGCTGGATACAAAACAGGATATTGCACAGCAACAGGAATAATCTGTTAGACATGAATTTCGAACGATGTTCCATAAGTCGGCCACCAGCTTCAAAAATCACCCATGCCGCCGTCCCATCTTCACGGCCCCCTGGTAATCCCATGCCCAAAAACAAATCCATTCGAGCAACCCGACGCTGGAACGGCGCGCCCTCTATACAAGACTATTTCGTATATAACGGAGGTATCCACCCGGCGCTAAATCCGCCATGTGCTTTGCGTTTTGCGATGCTGCCGACATTTTGATCATGCCAGTAAGAATAATTGATATTCAAATCATCCAGTTTCTCGGCACACAATATGCAGCAAGGCTTCGAAACACCAATAATTCCCCACCCTGTTTCCGGCGGATGGACAAGATGGAAATCCGCAATTTGCATTTCCGCATGTTGTTGCTGCGGGCCGCCCCCGCCAATAATCAAAATACTCGAAAATCCATAATCTGCAATAGTATCACCCAGACAAGACAGGATAAGGTTTCTGTTCAGGGTTACTTTTCCACTGCAGGCCACTACCAGCACCGGGCCATAGGGATAAACGGCAACGGTATTCATATCCACCAGATTTTGCCTTACGAAATCGGGGCTGTCTGCCGAATGGCAGATGCTTAATATGGATCTGGCAATTTTATCGAGGTAATTCAGATTTCTGAAATCCATATTTTCATAATGGACCTGGGTCATTATTTTATCGCCGGACTCCAGATGAAACACCAATGCATTGGCATTTTCTTTATGATCTGCGCCTGAATCAAGACCTTGTTTAGGCACATAGGTGTAGTTTCCTTTGGGCATAGCAAATCCTGTTAGAGTCCGGTAATAAAAATACGCATGCAAATGATTCAGGCGACGCCTGAATACGGACACTATAGATCACAAAACCAGCCCGGCAGGCAGGCTTTTGGACTGGTCAGCGGCATCACCGGGGTATGCGACAGACCGCGCGCCTTGCCGCGTACACCGTGTGCGGAGACCTCAGCGCGGCGCTGAACGCTGCCCGGCCAGCGTGCGAATCGCTTCCGCGTTAGAGGGGGAGAACACCATTTCCGCCGCGACTTGCCACTCTACCCAGCGATAGCGGGTGTGCTCGTCGGCCGCCAGGGTGATATCCAGGGCAAACGGTACTTGCAGGCTGAATACGTGTTCGGTGTTGATGGTGACGCCGGGGGCGTAGCGATATCGCCAGACCGGGTAGATTTCGTAGTCGGAACTGTAATGCCAGTCGGCCAGCTCATAACGATTGGTATCCAGACCGGTCTCTTCAAATACTTCGCGGTGGGCAGTGTCAGGCAGCAGTTCTTCGCCTTCACGACTGCCGGTCACAGACTGCCAGCCATCCGCGTAACCCTTGCGTTCCAGCAGCAGGATTTGCAGATCAGGCGTGTGGATGACGACGAGGACAGAGATCGGTTGTTTGTAAGCCATCGGCGCATTATACAATGCGCATCTGTTGCTTCATGGTCGTCTTGTTTATGGATCACTCGCCACTGCCCGATCGGGCCGCTTTTCCGTTGCTGGCTGCCAATCCGGAGCTGGTCTGGCTGGATAACGCCGCCACCACGCAAAAACCCCGTGTGGTGCTGGATGCCGAGCGCCGGTTTTATGAAGAGAGCAACGCCAATGTGCATCGTGGCGGGCACCGGCTGGGTTATGCCGCGACCGAAGCGTATGAGGCGGCGCGACAGACCGTGGCACGCTTCATCAACGCCAATGCGCAAGAGGTTGTGTTTACGCGCGGTGCGACCGAGGCCATCAATCTGGTGGCATATAGCTGGGGCGGTAGTGAACTCAAGGCCGGCGACGAAATCCTGCTTTCTACGCTGGAGCACCACGCCAATATCGTGCCATGGCAGTTGGTGGCCCAGCGTACCGGCGCAGTGATCCGGCCGATTCCGTTGCAGGAAGACGGTCAGATTGATATGACCGCGTTTGCCGACCTGCTGGGCCCACGCACGCGCCTGGTGGCGATCAGTCAGATGTCCAACGCGCTGGGGGTATGCCCACCGCTGGAGCAGATGATTGCCGCCGCCAGGGCCGTGGGCGCATGTGTGTTGGTGGACGGGGCGCAGGGCATTGCCCATCAAGGGGTGGATGTTGCTGCGCTGGGTGCGGATTTTTATGTATTTTCCGGCCACAAAGTATTCGGGCCAACCGGCATTGGTGTGTTGTGGGGCCGTGCCGAATTGCTGGCGCAGATGCCACCGTGGCAAGGCGGCGGCGAAATGATTGAACGGGTGTCATTCGACGGCACCACCTTCGCCCCTGCCCCGCGCCGTTTTGAAGCGGGCACCCCCGCGTTTGCCCAGACCGTGGCACTCGCCGCCGCGCTGGACTGGCTGGCCGGGCAAGACCGTCTGGCCATCGCTCAGCATGAAACCGCGCTGTACCAGCAACTGGCCGATGGCATCACTTATCTGGATGGCGTACGCATTGTCGGTACCGCACCGGGCAAAGGGCCGATTGCCTCTTTGGTCTTTGGCCGGGCGCATCCATACGACGTGGCGCAATTTCTGGATGAGCGCGATATCGCCGTGCGCGTGGGCAACCATTGTGCCGGGCCACTGATGCAATCGCTGGGCCTCAGTCAAGGTACGCTGCGTGTCTCGCTCGCCTTGTACAACACCACGGCGGATATTGACGCCCTGCTGGCTGCATTGGAAGACACGCTGGAGCTATTGCAATGAGTGCCTGGCCCGCGCTGCCAGAGACACTGGCCCTGCCCGCACTGATGGGGCGACTGGCAGCGGCGCACGGCTGGGAAGCCAAAAACCGCTTACTGGTTCAACTGGCGCGTGAATTGCCCCCGATGCCAGATGAATTGAAAACTGATGAACACCGTGTGGCCGGGTGCGAGGCGCAAGTGTGGCTGCTGACCCAGTGGCAAGATGAGCGCCTGCAACTCTGGGCCGACAGTGATTCGCGCATCGTCAAAGGCTTGCTGGCACTGGTCTGTGCGGCCTACGCCGGGCGCAGCGCTGCTGAAGTGGCCAGCTTTGATTTTGGCGGGCTCTTGCAAACCCTGGGGCTACAGCGTTTCTTGTCCAGTTCTCGCGCCAGCGGATTGGCTGCCATGGTGCAGGTGATCCGCAGCGCTTGAGGTGTTAACCCGTCTTGCGGGCACGCAAGAGCAGAAAAGGCGGCCGGCGAGTTTCGTCCACCAACTCGGGCCGGGCTTCCAGTGCCGCGAGCGTCGGCCCGGGTTCCAGCAATCGCTCCAGCACAAACCCGTTTTCCAGCAAGCCATTCACCCAGGTTTGCAGCGTGCGGTGATATTTGATGACTCCCTCGACAAACCAGCGGGTATCACGCGGCCCTTCCGCCAGATAGTGATCCAGCGGCCAGTGCTGTTTTTTGCCCGCCTCATCCTTGATCCAACCCACCGGATTCGCCGTGCACACTGGATGCTCAACCGAGAACACAAAATAGCCACCCGGCTTGAGCACATACCATACCGCCCGAACCGCCGCCGCATAGTCCGCCACGTAATGCAATGCCAGGGACGACACCACCAGATCAAACTTACCCGGCGCGGCCTGGAAAGTTTCGATCTGGCCAAGCTCATAGTGGATGGCCGCGTCGTGCGTCAGCCGACGCGCTTCTGCCAGCATATTGTGTGAGATATCCAGCCCCACCACCGCCGCAGCGCCATGTGCACGCGCATAGCGGGCAAAATCACCGAAACCGCAACCCAGATCCAGCACCGTCAACCCGTTTAGCGTCGGCAACAAAGCATGCAGCGCAGGGATTTCCACCGCACCATTGAGACCGGTATCGTTCTGGCGCAAGGCTTTGTAGCCATCAAAAAAGGCCGGATTGTCGTAGATGTTCTGGGGCATGGTGTTACTCAATGCATCCGCACCGGTGTCATGATCAACAGATCGCCATTGCGATCTTCCGTGATCCAGATCACCCCTTCTTTGTCGATCTTGATATCCGTGGGTGCGCCCATGGGGTGCTTGCCCGGCGCGTCACCCCAGTCGCTGATCAGTTCTTGCGGCTGACCTTGGGGCATGCCGCTGTTATCAAAGCGGATGGCGACAAGCCGGTGGCCGTTGTTGCGGTAGCCGTGCCAGCCCATGATCAGACTGCCGCGCCATGCCGCAAGACCACCTGGCGCATCGTAAAAGGCCATCCCCAATGGTGCAGCATGCCCCGGCAACAACATGACCGGCTTGGCAAACAGCCCGCAATCGGCGTCAGGAAATTCCGGCGCGGCCATATTGTTGTCGTAGCAATACGGCCAGCCGTAGTTGCTGCCTTCGTGGATCAGGTTAAGCTCTTCATGCGGCAGGTTTTCATCGCTTTTCAGTCCCGGCAATTTGCGGTTGATGTAATCACGGCTGTTTTCCGCCTGCCACAACGCGCCAGTCCCCTGGTGGATGGCCAGCGCCATGGAATTGCGTAGCCCCGCTGCATATTGCTTGCCCTGCCATTGGCCGTTTTGCTGGGTGTAACGCCAGATGGAGGCACGCTGCGGGTCGGTCTGCATGTCTTTGCATTGCTGCAATGGGGGCTGACTGGTGTCAATGCGCCCTTCGCAGTTGTCTGTGGCCGAGCCAAAGTTGACGAACAAAGCGCCATCTTTGCCGAACACGAAAACCTTGATCGGATGGCGTCCATCGTCCGGCAGCTGATCAATCACCGTGGTCAGTCTGGGCTGCGCGTCGGTAGGGTTGAAGCGGCTGATGCGGCCCGCCTCGCCCAGATAAACCAGACCATCCGGCCCCAGTTGCAAACCGTGCGGGCGGTCCAGTCCGTTAAGGAGTGTGATGCTGTCAAAACCACCCTGGTGGCGTACCAGCCGCAACAAGCGGCCTTTGTTCTTGCCCCAGCCGCCCATATCGGTCAGCAGCGCAGAGCCATCCGGCATGGGCAGCACGCCGCGCGGCATGCCCAGACCGGTGGCGGCCAGCCCCACACAGAACCCGGGAGCCGTTTTCAGGGCAACGCGTGGCAAACCCTCGCAGGTGCCGTTGATGGCGTACGGTGTACCGGTCGCAGCACTCTGGGCGGATGGCGCAACAAGACAGGCCAGTATGGTGGCGCAAGCCAGTGTTAACTGGCGGATATGAATCGACATCAGATTCCACATGGGGCATGTATCCACAACAACGGAAAGATGACGGACATCCTGACGCAACTGGGCCAGTCATGGCTATAGAAACGGCCAGCCGGGCAAAAAAGGCAATAAAAACCCCGGAGCGGGCTCCGGGTTTTCAGTGCCTGCGGCACGGTGGTTTACAACTGGACTCCGGCTTTCGCCGGAATGCCGAGTCAGGGGTATGCATGCTTTTTCTTGCCCTCACCCCTCAAAACGGGCTGCCGCGCTTTTCCAGTTTGCAGTCGTAACTGAGGATCACCTGACCGTCCTCATCCACACTTTCCAGCTTGACCGAGAACCCCCATAGCCGCGCAATATGCTTGAGGACTTCGTGCACGCTATTGGCCAGCGGCCGGCGCTGGTACTGGTAATGCCGCAGTGTCAGCGAGCGGTCGCCCCGGGTGTTGACGTCATACACCTGAATGTTGGGCTCGCGATACGCCAGGTTGTACTGTGAAGCCAGTTGCGAGCGGATCTCCGCGTAACCCGCGTCGTCGTGAATGGCGGAGACCTTGAGCGTGGCGTTTTCGTCATCATCCAGAATGCTGAAAAAGCGGAAATCCCGGATCAGTTTGGGCGAGAGGTACTGCGCCACAAAGCTTTCATCCTTGAAGTTGCGCATGGCAAAGTCCAGCGTTTTGCACCAGTCAGAGCCCGCCATATCCGGGAACCAGCGTTTGTCTTCTTCGGTCGGGTTCTGGCAGATACGCTGGATATCCCGATACATGGCAAAACCCAGCGCATACGGGTTGATACCATTGAAATACGGACTGTCGACGCCGGGCTGCATCACCACATTGGTGTGACTATGCAGGAACTCGAACATGGCTGAATCAGTGATCAGGCCCTCTTCATACAACTGGTTCATCAGCGTGTAGTGCCAGAACGTCGCCCAGCCCTCGTTCATGACCTGGGTTTGCCGTTGCGGGTAGAAATATTGGGCGATCTTGCGGATGATGCGCACGATCTCGCGCTGCCAGGGCTCCAGCAAGGGCGCAAATTTCTCGATGAAATACAAGAGGTTCTCTTGCGGCTCCTCCGGAAACCGCTTGGGGGCAACGGCCTGTTCTTCTTCAAAGCGGCGCGGCAAAGTGCGCCAGATTTCGTTGATCTGGGATTGCTGGTATTGCTCGCGCTCGGCCTGGCGCGCCAGTTCTTTTTCCAGCGACAGCTTTTGCGGGCGCTTGTAGCGGTCCACACCGTAGTTCATCAGCGCGTGGCAAGAATCCAGCAGTTCTTCCACTTTGTCTTCGCCATACCGCGCTTCGCACTCGGCAATGTAGCGTTTGGCAAACACCAGGTAGTCGATAATGGCATCGGCCTCGGTCCATGTCCGAAACAGATAATTGCCCTTGAAGAACGAGTTATGACCAAAACTGGCATGCGCAATCACCAGCGCCTGCATGGTCATGGTGTTCTCTTCCATCAAATACGCAATGCAGGGATTGGAGTTGATGACAATCTCATACGCCAGCCCCATCATCCCGCGCTGGTAATGCTTATGCGTGGACAAAAACTGTTTACCGAAGCTCCAATGGTTGTACATCACCGGCATACCAACCGAGGCGTAGGCGTCCATCATTTGCTCGGCAGAAATGATCTCCAGCTGGTTCGGATAGGTGTCCAGGCCAAAGTTTTTGGCAATGCGGGTGATTTCTTTGTAATACGTTTCGATCAGCTCGAAGGTCCACTCCGAGCCCAGCGACAAGGGTTTTCTGCGCGGCGGCCGGGCTTCCGGCTCGTCGCTCGTGGTTTTGCGGGTGCGAGTTGTCGTCATGGCGCTCAATCCTCGGGCGGGGTGCCTTTTCAGGCGACCGCTTTTTCCGGGTGTTTGCGAAAGAGGTCACGGAACACGGGCCAGATTTCAGACGCGTCCCTGATGCGACGCATGGCAAATTCCTTGTGCGTCTGGGCCACCATTTCATATTCGTACCAGAGGTTTTGCGGCTCCCCTTCGGTGATTTCCACATAGGCGTAGTACTGCAACAACGGCAGCAGGTTGTTTTGCAGAATCTCGCGGCATTGGGGCGAATCTGAATCCCAGTTATCCCCGTCAGAGGCTTGTGCCACATAGATATTCCAGTCTGAGGACGGATAGCGCGCCTCAATGATCTGGCGCGTCAGCTTGAGCGCACTGGAGACCACCGTGCCGCCGGTGTCGCGGGCATGAAAGAACTCGTCCTCGTTCACTTCGTAGGCTTGAGTGTGGTGGCGGATAAACACCACCTCAATCTTGTCGTAAATGCGGGTGAGGAACAGATACAGCAGGATAAAGAAACGCTTGGCAATATCCTTTTTGTTCTCATCCATGGAGCCAGAGACATCCATCACGCAGAACATGACCGCCTGCGTGGTCGGCAGCGGAATCTTGATGCGGTTGGAATACTTGAGATCAAACGGATCAATAAACGGGATGTTGGCGACGCGCGTTTTCAGCGCATGAATCTGCGCCATGACCGCCTTGATCAAGGGATCATGTTCACTGCGCGTTTCCAGTAGTTTGTCGAGATCTTCCTGCGCTTCATTAAGCTCACGCATGGGCTCGGCCGAGAGCGCAATGCGCCGGCCCAATGCACTGCGCAGGCTGCGTACCACATGAATATTCGTGGGCGTGCCATCGCTGGTGAACCCGGCACGGATGGATTTGAAGGTGATGGTTTGCTGTAACTGCCGCTTGACGAGGTTAGGGAGTTCCAGCTCATCAAAGAAGAAGTTGAGAAACTCCTCCCGCGACAGTTCGAAGACAAAATCGTCTTCCCCGCCGCCGCCCTGACCCGAGCCACCGCTGCCGCCGCCCCCACCGCCTTGCTCGGGGCGATCAATCTGGTCCCCGCGCAAATACTCTTTGTTGCCCGGAAACACGCGCTCCCACACGCCGCCTTGCGCATGCCCCAAGGTCGGTTCGTTGACATCACGCACCGGAATCGAAACCTTTTCCCCTCGTTCAATATCCGTAATCGAGCGGTCTTTGACCGAGCGCGCCACGGCGTCACGAATCTGGCTTTTGAAACGCTTGAGAAAACGCTCTCTGTTGACTGCGGATTTGTTCTTGCCGTTCAAACGCCGGTCTATCAGATGATGCATATAAGTCCCCCGAGCGGGTTACACAGCCGGGCCACCAAAGACCCGCCACTCCGGCTGAGGCGGCGGCCCAAAAGCAGCGACGCGGTGCTGGCAAGGCGCGCGCAGTACCTGTGAGTACGACGAGTTTGCGCGCGGCCGGCCAGGCAACGTAGCCAGCAGCTTTTTGGCTGCCGCCCGGTTACGACGATTTGCGTACGCGCAGATACCACTCGCACAACAGCCGCACCTGTTTGGGGGTGTAGCCCTTGGTCACCATGCGGTTCACAAAGTCCTCGTGCTTTTTCTGGTCTTCCGTACTGGCCTTGGCGTTGAACGAAATCACCGGCAACAATTCTTCGGTGTTGGAGAACATCTTCTTCTCGATCACCGTGCGCAGCTTTTCGTAACTACTCCAGGCCGGGTTCTTGCCGTTATTGCTGGCGCGCGCCCGCAGCACAAAGTTGACGATCTCGTTGCGAAAATCCTTGGGATTGGAAATCCCCGCCGGTTTCTCGATCTTTTCCAGCTCGTTGTTCAGCGAGTTCCGATCAAAGCTCTCGCCGGTATCCGGGTCGCGGTATTCCTGATCCTGAATCCAGTAATCGGCAAATGTCACGTAGCGATCAAAGATGTTCTGGCCGTACTCCGAGTAGCTTTCCAGGTAAGCGGTCTGGATTTCCTTGCCAATGAACTCGACATACTTGGGCGCCAGATATTCTTTGATATACGCGATGTAATGTTGTTCCTGCTCCTGCGGAAATTGCTCGCGCTCAACCTGTTGTTCCAGCACGTATAAAAGGTGAACCGGGTTGGCGGCCACTTCCTGGTGATCAAAATTGAACACGCGTGAGAGGATCTTGAACGCAAAGCGCGTTGACAGGCCGTTCATGCCCTCATCCACCCCGGCAAAATCCCGGTACTCCTGCATGGATTTGGCTTTGGGGTCCACGTCTTTGAGGTTTTCGCCGTCATACACCAGCATTTTGGAAAAGAGGCTGGAGTTCTCCGGCTCTTTGAGGCGGGACAACACGGCAAACTGCGCCATCATCTTGAGCGTGCCCGGTGCGCAAGGCGCCGCAGACAGGGACGAGTTACGCAGGAGTTTGTCGTAAATACGCGTTTCTTCCGACACACGCAGGCAATACGGCACCTTGACGATGTATATCCGGTCAAGAAACGCCTCGTTGTTCTTGTTGTTGCGGAACTGCTTCCATTCAGACTCGTTGGAGTGGGCCAGGATAATCCCCTCAAACGGGATCGCGCCAAAGCCTTCCGTACCCTTGAAATTGCCTTCCTGCGTAGCCGTCAGCAAAGGGTGCAGCACCTTGATCGGCGCTTTGAACATTTCCACAAACTCAAGCAGCCCCTGGTTGGCCAGGCACAGCCCGCCCGAGTAGCTGTACGCATCCGGGTCATCCTGGGCGTATTTTTCCAGCTTGCGGATATCCACCTTGCCCACCAGCGAGGAAATATCCTGGTTGTTCTCATCGCCCGGCTCGGTCTTGGCAATGCCAATCTGCCGCAACACGGACGGATAGCGCTTCACCACGCGGAACTGGTTGATGTCGCCGTTGTACTCGTGCAAGCGCTTGACCGCCCACGGACTGGGAATCGTCTTGAGATACCGGTCGGGAATCCCGTACTGTTCCTTGAGGATTTCGCCATCTTCTTCTGCGTTGAACAGCCCCAGCGGCGACTCATTCACCGGCGAGCCCTTGATGCAATAGAACGGCACGCGCTCCATCAACTCTTTGAGCTTTTCCGCAATGGACGACTTGCCCCCGCCTACCGGCCCCAGCAGATAAAGAATCTGCTTCTTTTCTTCCAGCCCCTGCGCCGCATGCCGGAAGTACGAAACCACCTGCTCGATGACCTCTTCCATGCCGTAAAACTCGCGGAACGCCGGATAAATCCGCATCACCTTGTTCTGGAAAATGCGCGAGGCGCGAGAGTCCAGGCGGGTATCGACCATTTCTGGCTCACCGATCGCCATCAGCATGCGTTCAGCCGCAGTGGCATACACCGACCGATCTTGCCGGCACAGCTCCAGGTATTCCTTCAGGGTGAGTTCTTCTTCGCGGGTGCGCTCGTATCGCGAGGCATAGTGATTGAACACGTCCATGACGCATCTCCAGCTTTGTTGGATGGGATACGGCTGCCACGCGTCGCCAGGTGGGGTTTGAGAGGCAAACAGCAAGGGGCGGCGCTGGACAACGGGAGGGCATCGCGCCCTCTCGCTTACTGTTATAGACGAGGCCGATCGCGGGTGATGGGCGTTTCTCGATATGACGGTTATCTGAATTACTAAATTGATCGTCCGCTTGGCCGATCAAAAACGGAACTGCTTGATCTGACAGGAATTTATCGGCAAAGCGCCGGTAACGTGCGCTTACAAAAAATTTTTTGCGGCGCGGCGTGGGTCAAATGCAACAGTCCGGTGGCCTGGACTTGGGCGTGTTTGCATGACAGCATCATGACGTCGCGCAGGCGCTGCCCTGGCGGGTCGAACACGACGCACGCTGCCAAAAAAGAGGGGTTGCCGCAGCAAGAAACCGGCGCTTAACCCGCGCCCAGTTCCTTGTCGACCATTTGTGCGCTGTAGAACGTCACGCGATTACGACCCGCGCGCTTGGAGGCATACAGTGCCAGATCGGCCTGCGCCTTGACGCGTTCTACCTTGGGCGCGCCGACTTCGTAAGTGGCCACGCCAAGGCTGCCGGTGGCGTTGATGGGTACTTCGTTGTACAGAATGGGCGAACTGGCAATGGACTTGCGAATACGTTCGGCAGCGGCCACCGCGCCTTCCCGTCCGGTCTGCGGCAGCATCAGCAGGAATTCTTCGCCGCCGTAGCGTCCGAACACGTCGGTATCACGCAGTACGTTGCGCACGCGTGCGACAACTTCGCACAGCACCTCATCGCCACCCAGGTGACCGTGCGTATCGTTGATCTGCTTGAAGTGATCCAGGTCCAGCAAGATCACGCTGAAGGTGTCCGCCTGGTAGCGTTCTACCCTGCCGATTTCTTCCAGCAGACGCGCTTCGGTAAAGCGGCGGTTGTACACGCCGGTAAGACCATCGCGGCTGGAGCTTTCCTCCAGCTTGGCCATCGCCTGCTTGAGCATGCTCTGGTACACCGCGACGTCGGTCACGTCATTGACCGTGACGGCGACCGCGCTGACTTCACCATCCGCCTCACGCACCGGCATGAAGGTGCAGTTTTGCTGCATGAAATCAATGCCACCCGTGATCGGGCGGTTATGCCGGAACGGGAACAACCACGGCCGTTGCTCCCAGGAAGTGAACGCAAAATTGTGCAGCATGAATACACTGTCGACTTTCTTGGATAGCCATTTCTGCGGCAAATCCGGGAACAGTTCAAACAGGTTGCGGCCCAAAGCATCCTGGGCACTGATCCCGCTGTGATCCGCCATAAAGCGGTTCCACAGCAAGAGGTTGTATTCGCGGTCTACCGCAAAAATGCCGACGCCGACTTCACTGACGATGAAATTGCGCAATGTCTCCAGCATCAGATGCTTTCCATGAATGCATCAAGCGCCTTCTTCAATTGCGAAATCGATTCTTCCGGCATCAGCGTCAGCAGATGGCAGGTGAAGTCGCGGATTTCCAGCGTGAAGCGCACCTGGATCAACAGCGCGTAATCCCAGGTCAGTTGATCCGGATTGATCAAACGATCAACCTCAGCGTTCTCTGCAATCAGGGTCGGCGGGGAATAAGACAGTGGCGATACCAGCAGGTCGGCAATGCCATTCAAACAGGCCCCAACCAGCACATTGCCGACGTCCAGCAGCAACTCACGCTCGGTCGCAGCGCCGATTTCGTCCTCATAACCCATCAGGTCAGCCAGATTGCGGCAGCCACGCTCGTCATAAATGACCATGGCTTCGCCACGCAAGGTGCCAGAGAACGACTGACGGACGGCGGTCACTGCCAGTTCACGGCCCACCGTTTGGGCGATGGTGCCGGAAATATTGTCGGCATCAGCCAGAGAAATGCCCGGCACCGACAAATGCACAAAACCGCCCATCAACTGCGCCAGTAATGCGCCAGCGCGGCCCATGCCAATGTTGGTGATTTCCTGCAGCGCGTCGCGCTGCTCTTCCGTCAAGGCAATAACAGTCATAACTTGATCCCGTACTCGCGCAGCACAGCCTCAATACTGGCCGGATCGACCGGCTTTTTAACAAAGGCTGCCGCACCGAGCGCCCGTACGCGCTCACGTGCCAGCGTTTGCACATCTGCAGTGACAACGACCACAAAGGAATTCAAGCCTTCCTTTTGCAAGGTTTCCAGCACTGCGTATCCGTCCATGTCTGGCATGGTCAGATCCAGAAACATCACATCAGCCTTGCCACTACGATAAGCGGCAACAGCTTCGTTGCCATTACAAGCCTGGGTGATTTGAACATCCCAGGTGGGCGGCAAGGCTTTGATCAGCATCTTGCGCGCTATGGATGAATCGTCGACGACAAGTATCGGCGTGGGCATGCTCTGTTCCGGTGCTATTCAACAATGCAAAAGGCATAAGCTGACAGATTTTAGTTGAGTTATTCACCCCTGAACAGTCTGTCAAAGCACCATATGACTAAATAGCAGCACTGAAACCAGCCGATATATGCCAAATGCAATAAAAGCCAACCCTGCCAACACCCTGACAAATCGCTTTCTCATCCACTGCATGGCACCACCTGCCGCCTGGCCCATCAGCAGCAGGTTTGGCAATGTCCCCAGCCCGAACGCCAGCATTATCAAGGCGCCCTGCCCCATGCCGCCAGAGGACAAAGCTGACAAGCTCGCCGTATAAACCAGCCCACAAGGCAGCCAACCCCACAGCGCACCGACCACCAGCGTGTCCCGCCAGCGTTTGATCGGCAGTCGCCGCCTTAAAACCGGTTGCAAAAATCGCCATACGGGCCGACCAACGGTCTCTATAAAGACAATCCAGGAGAACCAGCCTGCAAGATAAAGACCGACACCAATCAGTAAAACGTTGGCCAGCACATACAAAGCCAGCTTGACCCCTTGCAACGACACCAGCAGGGGCAACGCACCCACGCCGCCGGCCAGCGCGCCAATCAGCGCGTAACCTGCCACGCGCCCCAGATTAAAACCCAGGTGGTAACGCAAGCGGGGCCCCGGGGGCAATTGCAGGCTGAAAGCGGCAACCACGCCGCCACACATGCCAAAGCAATGGCCGCCACCCAAAAAGCCAGCCAGCAAAAAGGCCAGGAGATCAAAGTCGTGCAAGGAAAATCCCGTCAGGAAAAGCACGCCGAACCGCGCCACCCCATCGGTGGCGCCACAAAGCGGCAAGCTTACCCCAAATCAGTTTGAGGCGACGGCACGGGATTCAGACAAGGCGGGAGTAGCGGGCTGCTGTGGTTTTCTCGCGCAGATGGCGGTCAAATACCATCGCCACCGAGCGGATCACCATGCGCCCTTTAGGGGTGACTTCCAGGCCATCCGGATTGATCACCAGCAGGCCGTCGCGCGCCATGGCATCCAGAACGGCAAGCTCTGGCGCAAAATAGGTATTGAAGTCGATCAGCCAGGCCGTCTCTACCTGACCGAAATCCAGATTGAACCGGCACATCAGCCCCTGGATCACGGAGCGGCGCAACAGGTCATCACAGGTTAACTGATATCCGCGCTCAACCGGCAGCCGATCCTGATCCAGCAGCGCGTAATACTGGTCAATATCTTTGGCATTCTGGAAATACCCCGCACCCACCTTGCCAATACCGGAGACACCAAATGCCACCAGATCAGATTCCGCCCAGGTGGAATAACCCTGGAAATTGCGCTGCAAGGTACCACGGCGTTGCGCCACCGCCAGATCATCATCCGGTAACGCAAAATGATCCATACCGATATACACATATCCTGCGGCGGTCAGCTTTTCAATTGATGACTGCAAGATATCGAGTTTTTCTGATGCGGAGGGCAATGTTGTTGCATCAATCTGACGCTGTGTTTTAAATCTTTCAGGCAAATGCGCGTAATTATAGAGCGCCAATCGATCCGGCCGAATCGCAATGACACGATCCATTGTACGCATGACACTGGCCACCGTCTGCAAGGGCAGACCGTAGATCAGGTCAATGCTGACCGAGCGAAAACCCATGCTGCGCGCCGCATCAATGACGATACGGGTTTGTGCCTCGCTCTGAATGCGGTTGACCGCGCGCTGCACCCGCTCGTCAAAATCCTGCACACCAACGCTCATACGATTAAAGCCGGCATTCGCCAGTAGACCTATTTTTGCCGGTTGTAATTTACGCGGGTCAATTTCAATAGAATATTCGCCATTCTGCAAAATATGAAAATTCTTATTGATTTCGGCAATCAAATCGGCCAATTGCGCGTCAGGCAAAAACGTGGGCGTACCACCACCAAAATGAATCTGGCCAACTTTCATTGTGTATGGCAATATATTTGCCAACAGCCGGATTTCTTTTTTAAGATATTCAACATATTCAACTGCCCTGCTTTCATTTTTGGTGATGATCTTGTTACAGGCGCAGTAGTAGCAGATGGTGTTGCAAAAAGGCAGGTGAAAATAAAGGGATGCCGGACGATCCGCCTCACCCACGCGCGACTGGCGCAGCGTGTCGGCGTAGATCCCGACATCCAGGGACCCGAACCGGTCCGCCGTCGGATAAGACGTATAGCGTGGCCCCTGGCCATCGTAACGTTCGATCAGCGGACGATCAAACTCGACTTGCTGGATAAAGGCTGCAGTATGCATTTGTCCTACCCTGAAAACTCAGGGTAAAGAGTTTGCCTCCATCCTGGAGATATTTACTTGATACAGATCAAAGCAAATCGCATGATGCTCGCATCTACTTCGCACGTGTAAATATTAGATGCCTTCAGCGACCAACCGTTTCTGACAGACCAGCCCCCAACCGTGACTTTGGCTCTGGCCTGCAGGCAATTATCTGAAGTCCAAGTGGAAAAACAACCATGCTCTCACCTATCCAGTTACGTGAAACCGGTCTTAAGCAACTGCGGCACGCCTGCTCCAATTGCAGTCTGCGCGAGTTGTGTCTGCCCGTAGGCTTGTCTCCCGATGAAATGCGCCAGGTTGACCAACTGGTCACCCAGGGCCGCCCGATCAAGCGTGGCGAAGCGCTGTACCGGGCCGGGGAGCCGTTTCACTCGCTCTACGCGGTACGGTTGGGCTTTTTCAAGACCAGTATCGTGTCGGAAGATGGTCGGGAGCAGGTCACCGGGTTTCACATGAATGGCGAACTGATCGGCATGGATGCGATCAGCACCGAGCACTACACCTGCGATGCGGTGGCACTGGAAGACAGCGAAGTGTGTGAGTGGCCGTTCACTGAAATGGAAACCATGTCGCGCCGCATTCCATCGCTGCAGCGACACCTGTATCGCCTGATGAGTCGCGAGATTGTGCGGGATCACGGTGTGATGTTGCTGTTGGGCAACATGAAGGCGGAAGAGCGCATTGCGGCTTTCCTGCTCAATCTGTCGCAGCGTTTTGCCCTGCGCGGATACTCTCAGCACAGCTTCCATCTGCGCATGACGCGTGAGGAAATTGGCAGCTATCTGGGCCTGAAACTGGAAACCGTCAGCCGCACCCTCTCCCGCTTCCAGGATCAAGGTTTGCTGCGCGTGCAAAATCGCCTGATCGAACTCAAGGACCTGGACGGTCTCAAGCAGTTGATGAATAGCTGCCAAAGCAGCTGATCATCACCATGATCGCCCAACTTTGCCTGATTGCCCCGGCCACCCAAGCCTCTGCCATTCTGGAACGGTTGGGCATGGCCGGGTTGGGCTTGCCGCTTTTCCCGGCGGAAACACCTGCGGCCCTGCCCCCTGCACCAACGCCGGATAGCACGCTGGTACTGATCAATCCGGCCAGCATGGATATTTACTTGCAGCACCTTGCTGCCGCCAGAAAAGCGGGCTGGCGCATGATTGACCTGGCCGTCAATCTGCAAAATCCATTTGGCAAAACAATGGGCTGGATGGTCGCTGCCGGCGGCAGTCATGACGATTTTGCACTGGCCACACCGGTGCTGGATGCCCTGGCGCCTGCCATGCCGAAAGCCTGGCTGCATGCAGGTGGCCCGGGAGCAGGCGCATTCATGAATGGCATTGCCACCAGTTGGGCCACGCAGTCCCAGTCCGTCTGGCAATGGATGTTGCACGCGCTGCAACAGCCTTCAAGCAGCACGTTTGACCTGAAATCCTGGCAGGCACTCATGGAACAGGGCATGACCCGCTTGCAGGCCGAAGCCAGGCAATACCTGGCCGCCGACACCGATCCGTTTCGGCCGTGGTTTGCCGATCAATGCGCTTTGTTGCTCAACCCGATGACGACCGAGTCTCCCGCCCGGCAACTGGCCTACTGGTTCCTGGCAGCCCAACCCGCCACCCAGGCCTGAACAGCCCCCGCCGTATCCGCAGTACCTCACCCCAATAAAAAATGGCCCCTCAGAGAGGGGCCATTAGCGCAATCGGCAGATATGCGCGGGGAATGCTTTGTCCGAATCAGGCGGCAGCGGCTTTGCGACGGGCTGCGGTCGCAGTAGCGCCTGCCTTTTCTACATTTTGCACGGTAGCGGCCAGCCATTCTTCGCCTTGCTTGCGCGCAGCAGTCACAGCCGAGTCATAAGCGTCAAACGTGCTTGCCACACCTTGACGCAGGCTCTTGACGCCAGCAGCGCCCGCCGGAAACTGTTCAGCCAGCTTGTCGAGGCCCGACAGCAGCTCTTCGCTGGTCTGTTTGAAATGCTTTTCTACCAGTTCGCCCAGTTCTTTCTGTGTGCTTTGAGCAACGCTCACAGCCTCACGCCAGGCAGCCGTGGTTTTCTCGGCGACCGGCTCAAGCAGTTCACGCTGAACGATCAGCGCCTCTGTGGCATCTTTAGCGCCGGCCAAAGATTTGGCAGCCACTTCATTGTCGGACAACAGCGAACGGGCAAAACCCAGCTGCACTGCCCACAGGCGTTCAGTGCCGGTCAGGACGGTGCGGGCAAAACCCAGAGACTGTTCGATCCCGACTTGCTGAGCGCGGGAAAATTCTTCGGCAAAACGGTTGGAACCAAGCGTCATGATTTTTCCTAAGTAGTTGTGCAATGCAACATTTGAGCCCCATTCTGGCAGAACACGCTCGTATGTCAATCTTATTTTGTGCAATGCACCAGAAAAATCCAGAATTAAAAAAAGCGACCGTCTGGTCGCTTTTTTATCTGCTAGATCAAACAGTTGTTTGATCTGGCTATCAAGCCTTCACGTCTACGGCATTGCCAAGATTAGACGGGTTGTTGTACTGCGGCACCGGCGGCAATGCCTGCAACAAACTCAGTGCGGCAGAGGCCTGCGCATCGTTCGCTTTTTTCATGACGGCCACGTTGACCGCATTGGCGTTAGCGGCGGGTTGCAGTGTGCTTGCATCAAACTGGTTCATGCTCTGCGTCACTGCACTGCTTTGACTACTCACTGCGCTTGCATCCATAAGGCAAAAGACTCCTTCTTAGGAATCAACACCTTACCCTGGAATTTATTTCAAATGCAAGTTCGGGCCCCCACACTGTTTCACCAGCGCCTGCCCCTGCCCTGGTAGCGGTGATAGAATTTAGGGATGAATACCCCTGCCTTTATCCATCTTCGCCTCCATTCCGAATTCTCTGTGACCGACGGCATTGTCCGCATTGACGATGCGGTCAGCCAGGCCAAAAAACTGGGCATGCCCGCGATTGCCACCTCGGACTTGATGAACCTGTTTGGCATGGTCAAGCTCTACAAAGCGTGTCGCAGCAGTGGCCTCAAGCCCATTGTGGCGCTCGATTGCTGGATAGAGAACACCGAGGATCGCGACAAACCCACGCGCGTACTGTTTATTGCCCGCAATCGGGACGGCTACGGCCGCCTGTGCGAATTGCTCACCCGCGCCTACCTGGAAAACCAGTACCGTGGCCGTGCCGAGCTGAAAAAAGAATGGCTGGATACGGGCGACAACAGCGGGCTCTTGTGTCTGTCTGGTGCGCACAATGGTGAAATTGGTCAGGCCATCCTCAACGGCAACATGGCCGGTGCAATCGAACTGACGCAGTGGTGGCACGCGCATTTCCCGGGCGCGTTTTATCTGGAATTGCAACGCAGTGGCCGACCAGAGTGCGAACCCTCCGTACAAGGCCATCTGGATATTGCCTCTGAGTTGGGCCTGCCCGTGGTCGCCACGCACCCGATCCAGTTTATGGCGCCCGATGACTTCAAGGCGCACGAAGCGCGCACCTGCATTTCTGAAGGCTACGTGGTGGCGGACAAACGCCGCCCGCGCGTCTTCACCGAAGAACAGTACTTCAAGACCCCTGAAGAAATGCAGGCTTTGTTTGCCGATCTGCCCGAGGCACTGGCCAACACGGTCACGCTGGCGCAGCGCTGCAACGTGAACATTGTGCTGGGCAAGAACTTCTTGCCGCTGTTCCCTACCCCGGATGGCATGACGCTGGACGACTTCCTGGTGCACCAGGCCAAGGAAGGCCTGGAAATGCGCCTGGCGCAGCTATATCCGGACGAAGCCAGGCGTGACGCAGAACGGCCGCGTTACCAGGACCGGCTCAAGTTCGAAACGGACACCATCATCCAGATGGGCTTTCCGGGCTACTTCCTGATCGTGGCGGACTTTATTGTCTGGGCCAAACACAATGGTTGCCCGGTCGGCCCGGGTCGGGGTTCGGGTGCGGGCTCGCTGGTGGCGTACTCGCTGGGCATTACCGATATCGACCCGACCGAATACGCCCTGCTGTTCGAGCGGTTCCTGAATCCGGAACGGGTTTCGATGCCCGACTTTGACATCGACTTCTGTCAGGACAACCGCTGGCGCGTCATTGAATATGTGCGCGGTAAATACGGCGCAGAAGCGGTGAGCCAGATTGCCACGTTCGGGACCATGGCCGCCAAGGCGGTGGTGCGTGACGTAGGCCGCGTGCTGGATCTGCCCTATATGTTTGTTGACGGTCTATCCAAGCTGATTCCGGCTGCGCCGGGCAAGCAATACAGTCTGGATGACGCCACCGAGATGGTCCCGGAACTGGCCGAGCGCGTCAAAAACGAAGAAGAAGTTGCGCAACTGTGGGAACTGGCCAAGAAGCTGGAAGGCCTGACCCGCAACATTGGTATGCATGCCGGCGGCGTGTTGATTGCACCAGGCCAGATTACGGACTTCTGCCCGGTTTACCAGGCCAGTGGGGTTGATTCTTCGCCCGTGTCCATGCTCGACAAAGACGACGTGGAACAAGTCGGCCTGGTGAAGTTCGACTTTTTGGGCCTTCGAAACCTGACGATTATTGAACTCGCCCTGCAGTACATCAAAGAGCAAACGGGCGAGTATCTGGATTTGATGAGCCTGGGCTTTGGCGATCAGGCGGCCTATCAGGTCTTCCGCGACGCCAACACCACCGCGGTATTCCAGGTTGAATCGGACGGCATGAAGCGCCTGCTGGAAAAACTGGCGCCCGACCGTTTCGAAGACATCATCGCTGTGCTGGCCCTGTACCGGCCGGGCCCGCTGGGCTCAGGCATGGTGGATACCTTTATCAACCGGAAAAAGGGTCTGGAAACCCCGGATTATTTCCACCCCGATCTGGAAAAATGCCTGGAGCCAACCTACGGCGTGATCGTGTATCAAGAACAGGTGATGCAGATTTCGCAGATTATCGGTGGCTACACCCTGGGCGGCGCTGACATGCTGCGCCGGGCCATGGGCAAGAAAAAGCCCGAAGAAATGGCCAAGCACCGCGTCACCATTGCCGAAGGCGCAGCCCAAAAAGGCTACGACCCGGCGCTGGCCGAGCACTTGTTTGACTTGATGACCAAGTTTGCCGAGTACGGCTTTAACAAGTCGCATACGGCGGCCTATGCGGTGGTGTCTTATCACACCGCATGGCTCAAGGCGCATCACACCGCGGCGTTCATGGCCGCCACCATGAGCTCCGAACTGGATAACACCGATCAGCTCAAGGTGTTCTACGACGATTGCATTGAAAAAAACCGCCTGGAAATTCTGCCGCCAGACGTCAACGCCAGCATGTACCGCTTTGTGCCGGTCGGCAAAAAGCAGATTCGTTACGCGCTGGGCGCCATCAAGGGCGTGGGTGAAGGCGCCGTCAACATGATCGTGAACGAGCGCGAAGCCAACGGCCCGTTCATTGATCTGTATGACTTCTGCATGCGTACCGACAAAAAGGAAGTGAACAAGCGCGTGCTGGAAGCCTTGATTCGCGGCGGTGCCTTTGATGCACTGGACCCCAATCGTGCGCAATTGCTGGCCAATGTGGAACAAGCCATGAGCGTGGCCGAGCATGCTGCGGCCAATGCCAACCAGGGCAGCCTGTTTGATGTGTTCGAGCCTGCGGCGGCCCCCACGGTCGAGCGTATTCTGGTTCCGGCATGGGACGATAAAACCCGCCTGGCCGAAGAAAAACCGGCGATTGGTTTTTATCTGTCCGGTCATCCGTTTGATGCCTACGCCAAAGACGTCAAAGCCTTCATCAAAACCCGGCTGGATCGCCTGCAACCGCGCAAGGACATCCAGTATGTCGCCGGCATTGTGATTGGCGTACGGGTCAAGAATGGCGAGCGCGGCCGCATGGCGTTTGTGACGCTGGATGACGGCTGGGCCAAGCAGGACGTCACGGTGTACTCCGAGGTGTTTGAAGCCAACCGCACCAAGCTCACGGAAGACGCGCTGCTGGTGATCCCCGGCAAGATCAGCGAAGACCGCTTCTCGGGCGGTTTGCGCGTGATTGCCGACGGGGTGATGGATATCGCAGAGGCCCGCAGCCAGTTTGCCCAGGCGCTGACCCTCAAATTCAACGGCAATGCGGACGCGGCCAAACTGCGGCAGACGCTGGACAACTGGTCCGGCGGCGCGTGTCAGGTTGAGGTGGAGTATCACAATGACAATGCGCGCTGCAAATTGGCGCTGGGTTATGCCTGGCGCGTGACCTTGCATGATGATCTGGTGAGCAATCTCAAAACATGGCTGGGAGATGATGCGGTGTCGATCCGCTTTGCCGCACAGCATTGAGCGCGTTTTAAACAAGGGGCCGGTGGCCCCTTGTTTGTTTCCGCTACTCAGACCGCCAACACAGAACAGGTTCCAGTCCGTTGCGCCAGCGCGCTTTCCCTATTCGGCAAAACCCTGACTTGTTTTCAGGGGAAGAGGCGCGGAGCATCACAGGAAACCGGCAGAACTATTGCGTTTGCACAAACTAACAACACTCAATCACTACAAAGTCAAAGGTATCGGAGTTCTACATGGATGATGAACTGAAGAAAAAAGCACTGGATTATCATCGCTTCCCGCGTCCCGGCAAGATTCAGGTTGTCCCCACCAAAGCGCTGGCCAGCCAGCGCGATCTGGCGCTGGCTTATTCGCCCGGCGTGGCATCCGCCTGCATGGCCATCGTGGAAGACCCGGCCGAAGCCCGCAACATGACGGCCCGTGGCAATCTGGTTGCCGTCATTTCCAACGGTACAGCCGTGCTGGGCCTGGGCAATATCGGCCCGCTGGCAGGCAAGCCCGTCATGGAAGGCAAAGGCGTGCTGTTCAAGAAGTTCGCCGGCATTGATGTATTCGATATCGAAATTGACGAAAACGACCCCGAAAAGCTGATCGATATTATTGCCTCGCTGGAACCCACGTTCGGCGGCATTAACCTGGAAGACATCAAAGCGCCAGAGTGCTTCATCGTTGAGCGCAAACTGCGCGAACGCATGAACATCCCGGTGTTCCATGATGACCAGCACGGCACCGCCATCATTACCGGTGCAGCCGTCAAAAACGGCCTGCGCTACGTGGGCAAGAAAATTGAAGACGTCAAACTGGTGTGTTCCGGTGCGGGCGCCGCCGCCATTGCGTGTCTGGACCTGCTGGTCGGCATGGGTCTGAAGCGTGAAAACGTGTTGGTGTGTGACTCCAAGGGTGTGATTTACGCCGGTCGGGACGAGCGCCTGGACGAAACCAAAGCCCGTTATGTAAGGGATACGGACGCCCGTACCGTCAGCGACGCCATTACCGGCGCGGATATTTTCCTGGGCCTGTCCGGCCCCGGCGTGGTGACGCAAGAGATGGTCACACGCATGGCAGAAAAGCCACTGATCCTGGCGCTGGCCAATCCGGACCCGGAAATTTCTCCACCTGCGGCCAAAGCCGTGCGCCCGGATGCGATTGTGTGTACCGGCCGGTCGGACTACCCCAATCAGGTCAACAACGTTCTGTGCTTCCCCTTCATCTTCCGGGGCGCACTGGATGTGGGTGCGACCACCATCAATGAAGAGATGAAGCGTGCCGCCGTAACGGCAATTGCAGACCTGGCCCACGCCGAGCAATCCGACGTGGTGGCCGACGCTTACAGCGGCCAAAGCCTGAAATTTGGCCCGGAATACCTGATCCCCAAACCGTTCGATCCACGCTTGATCATCAAGATCGCTCCGGCTGTAGCCCAAGCCGCTATGGATACCGGCGTGGCGGAGCGCCCGATCACCGATATGCATGCGTATGTGGAAGAGCTGACCCAGTTCGTCTACAAGTCCAACCTGTTCATGCGCCCCGTTTTCTCTGCCGCACGCAAGAAGCAAGAACGCGTGGTGTATTGCGAGGGCGAGGACCAGCGCGTATTGCACGCCGTGCAAGAAGCGGTGGACATGAAACTGTGCGTACCCATTCTGATTGGCCGCCCCAAGATCATTCTTAAGCGGATCGAACAACTGGGCCTGCGTCTGCAACAGGGTGTGGACTTTGAAATCTGCAACCCCGAACACGACCCGCGCTACCGCGAGTACTGGACGCTGTATCACAGCCTGATGATGCGCAAGGGTGTATCGGAAGAACAGGCGCAACTGGAAGTGCGTGGCAAGCCGACGCTGATCGGCGCGCTGATGGTCAAACGCGGCGAAGCCGACGCGATGATTTGCGGCCTGACCGGGCGCTATCATCAGCACCATTACTATGTGACCAATGTGCTTTGCCCCAAGCAAGGCGCGGCCACCACCGGGGCCATGAATGCCCTGCTGCTGCCCACCGGCAATATCTTCATCGCCGACACCTATGTGAATCAGGACCCGACGGCGGAGCAACTGGCCGACATCACCCTGATGGCAGCCGAGGCCGTGCGCAACTTCGGCATCGCACCCAAAGTGGCGCTGCTGTCGCACTCCAGCTTTGGCACCTCCGACAGCCCGTCCGCCCGCAAAATGCAAGAGACCTTGCGACTGGTGCGCGAACGCGCGCCCGAGCTGGAAATCGACGGCGAAATGCATGGCGATGCGGCGATCTCGGCCGAAATCCGCCAGCGCGTATTCCCGCATTCCACACTCAAGGGGGATGCAAACCTGCTGATCATGCCGAATCTGGATGCCGCCAATATCTCCTTCAATCTGTTGAAGATGACGGCCGGTGATGGCCTCACTGTGGGCCCGATCCTCCTGGGCATTCCGGCCACTGCGCACATCCTGACCCCAACGGCATCGGTACGCCGCGTGGTCAACATGACCGCGCTGGCCTCGGTCGAGGCAGCCACGCATGAGAACGAGCTGAACCTGCTGGCGCAATAAACCGGCACCGCCATGACGTCTGTGCTGGCGTCAGGACGCAGTGCTTGCCACAATGAACCGGAATCCGCGGCAATGCGGGTTCCGGTTTTGTTTTGCACTACCCGCAGCCGCGACCACAAAGGAGGAAGGCAAAATGAGTGAACACGGATTTAATCCGGGCGATCCCTTCGGTTTTTTTGCGCAGATGTGGAAGAACACCGCCAGCGGCGCGCCCAACCCCTTTATGCCGCCGCTGACGGAAGAAGAAATCGACCGCAAACTGGCCGAGCTCAAAACCGTTGAACAATGGCTGACCATGCAGGTCAACCTGCTGCAGATGACCGAAAAAACCCTGGAACTGCAGAAAGCCGGCCTCGCTGCGCTGCGCCAGGGACTCGAACCCCACGAAGGAGGCCACGGCGGATGACGCAACCGTGTAATCGCCGCAGCGCGCTGCTGTTGGCCAGCATTGCCCTGGGCGCACTATTGGCGGCGTGTACCACGCCGCCCGTGCAGCCCCCCACCCAACCGCCGACGGCATCGACTCCTGCGGCCACAACACCCCCGGTCAAATATCAGACTGCGCAGTGGGCAGATTTGCCCGGCGCCAGCGATACCGATGTCCTTGGCGGCTTTAACGCCTGGCGCGCGGGCTGCCAGAAGTTAAGCCGTAATGCCGTTTGGGCGCCGGTTTGCACCGATGCGGCACAAGTTCCGCAAGACCCCGGCGCGGTGCGCAGCTTTATGCAAAACCGCCTGCAACCATGGGCACTGCAAAATCCGGACGGCAGTCAGAACGGCTTGATCACCGGCTATTACGAGCCCATCTATCCCGGTAGCCAGAGCAAAACCAGCAAGGCCACTATTCCGGTGTTTGGCGTGCCGGATGATCTGATCATCGTGGCGCTGGATGACCTTTATCCAGAACTCAAGGGCAAGCGCGTGCGCGGCAAACTGGTCGGCCGCAAGCTGGTGCCCTACCCGGATGCCGCCACCATCAATGACAAAGGCGTTACCGCGCCAGTGCTGGCCTGGCTGCAAGACCCGATGGACCTGCAATTCCTGCAGATTCAGGGTTCAGGCCGGGTCCGCTTGCCCGATGGCAGTCAGTTGCGCATTGCTTATGCCGATCAAAACGGCCGCCCCTATAAACCCATTGGCCGCTGGCTGGTGGAACAAGGGCAGCTCAAATCGGGTGAAGTCAGCATGCAGGCCATCCGCGCCTGGGCCACGGCCAATCCGCAACGCATTCCGGACCTGCTGGGCAGCAACCCCAGCTATGTGTTTTTCCGCACGTTGCCGCCATCCAGCGAAGGCCCGCAAGGCGCAATGGGCGTGCCGCTGACCGCCGAATACAGTACGGCGATTGATCCGCGCGCGGTACCGCTGGGCAGCCTGGTGTGGCTGGCCTCCACCCGCCCGGATAACCGGCAACCGCTAAACCGCCCGCTGGCCGCGCAAGACACCGGGGGTGCCATTGCCGGCACCGTGCGCGCTGATCTGTTTTGGGGTACGGGTGATGCGGCCGGCGAGTTGGCCGGGCGCACAAAGCAACAGGGGCGCATCTGGTTGTTGTGGCCCAAAAATGCGCCCCTGCCAGGCGCTGGCAACATGGCTCCTCAGTAAACAAGCCATTGTGCGCATTGAAAAATCCGGTCAGAAGATGGCCGGATTTTTTATTGCGACCCCCAGGCCTGCCAGCGGCAGATGAGACAGCCCATCACGCCGCCACACATCTGCCGGTTGACCAATCCGGGCAAGTTCGGCAAGATGGTTCCCGAAATTTATCCCTATTGTTGACGCAGACCTGAATCCCAAAATGGCATTCCACTCCAACGAAATCTGGCTTGAATGGCGATGGCGTAGCTGCTGATTACGGCCGCAAGCCCCTCGCACTGTCTCAAACCAATCTTCGTTCGGAGTCATCATGCTGACGCGTGAACAATTCGCAGCGCTCGCTGCGCAAGGCTATAACCGCATCCCCGTTGTCCTGGAACTGTTTGCAGACCTGGACACCCCGCTTTCTGTTTACCTCAAACTGGCCAATCGTCCGTATTCCTATTTGCTGGAATCCGTTGTCGGTGGTGAACGCTTTGGCCGCTATTCCTTTATTGGTCTGCCCGCCCGCACCCGCCTTGTGGTGAACGGCGAACACACCGAAGTCATTCACGACGATCGTGTCATTGAAACGCACGACGGCAACCCGCTGGATTTCATCCACGATTACCAAAGCCGTTACAAGGCCGCCATTCCAGCCAATATGCCGCGCTTTATGGGTGGCCTGGTGGGCTACTTTGGCTATGAAACCATCCGCTATATCGAGCGCAAACTGGCTGCGGTGAAAAAGCCGGACGTGATTGGCGCACCCGATATCCAGCTTTTGCTGTCAGAAGAACTGGCCGTGGTGGATAACCTGTCCGGCAAGCTCTACCTGGTGGTGTACGCCGACCCGGCCGTGCCGGAAGCGTATGACAAAGCCGAAGCCCGCCTGTGGTCGCTGCGCATGAAGCTGCGTGAGCCCGCCCCGATGCCGCTGCAAGGCCCTTCCGAGCACGTGACCACGCCGAACTCGGAGTTTGGCGAAACCGGCTTCAAGGACGCCATTGGCAAAGCCAAGGAATACATCCTGGATGGCGACATCATGCAGGTGGTGCTGTCCCAGCGCATGCAACTGCCCTTTGCGGAGTCCCCACTGAGCCTGTACCGGGCGCTGCGTTCACTCAACCCGTCGCCGTATATGTTCTTCTATCACTTTGGCGATATGCACGTGGTCGGCGCCTCGCCCGAAATTCTGGTGCGACTGGAAGGCGAAACCATTACCGTGCGCCCGATCGCCGGCACCCGCCCGCGTGGCAAAACGCGGGAAGAAGATCAGGCATTGGCGGCAGAGTTGCTGGCTGATCCCAAAGAAATTGCCGAACACGTCATGCTGATGGACTTGGGTCGCAACGACACTGGCCGTGTAGCGCAAACCGGCAGCGTGAAGGTGCTGGATCGCATGGTGGTCGAGAAATATTCTCACGTCATGCATATCGTCTCTAGCGTGGAAGGCAAGCTCAAGCCAGGTCTGTCGAACATCGACGTCCTTAAGGCCACCTTCCCGGCCGGCACGGTATCTGGCGCGCCCAAGGTTCGCGCCATGGAAATCATTGATGAACTGGAACCCTCCAAGCGCGGGGTCTATGCCGGAGCTGTGGGTTACCTGGGTTTTAACGGCGACATGGACGTGGCGATCGCGCTGCGCACGGCCGTCGTGAAGAACGAAACGCTGTATATGCAGGCCGGCGCCGGTATCGTGGCTGACTCCGTACCGCAGAGCGAGTGGCAAGAAACGCTGAACAAGGCCCGCGCCGTATTGCGCGCGGCAGAGCTTGTTCAACGCGGTCTTGACGCCTGATAACCCTGCATCGCTGACGGAGATAACACCATGCTGCTGATGATCGACAACTATGATTCGTTCACCTACAACCTCGTCCAGTATTTTGGCGAACTCAAACAGGATGTCGTTGTGTACCGCAACGATGAAATCACCCTGGAAGAGATCGAAGCGCTCAAGCCCAAATATCTGGTCGTCTCTCCCGGCCCGTGTTCGCCGCTGGAAGCCGGTATTTCGGTAGCCGCCATCCAGCACTTTGCCGGCAAGCTGCCGATTCTGGGCGTATGCCTGGGCCATCAATCCATCGGTCAGGCGTATGGCGGTAACATCATTCATGCCCAGACGCTGATGCACGGCAAGACCTCATTGGTGACGCACACCGGTAAAGGCGTATTCAAAGACCTGCCCTCACCGTTTACCGCCACCCGTTACCACTCGCTGGTGATCGAGCGCGCCACCTTGCCCGATTGCCTGGAAATCACGGCCTGCACCGATGACGGCGAGATCATGGGCGTGCGCCATAAGACACTCCCCATTGAAGGCGTGCAGTTCCACCCGGAATCCATCTTGACCGAGCATGGTCACCAGATGCTGGACAACTTCCTCAAGGAATGGGCCTGAGTCTTTAGTCACTCGCAAAATCCTGCTGGTTGCGTTGCGCTTGTTTGCCGTACCCGTCGCGCCTTGTCCCCCCAAAAGGGATGCCGCACTGCTGGATTTCGTGAGCGACTCAGCCCCGCTCTTATTTACCAAGCATTGATAACTGGATCACTGAGGAAAGCCCATCATGACCATTTCCGTCCAGGAAGCCCTGAACCGCCTGATTGACCAGAACGAATTGTTCTACGACGAAATGCTGTACCTGATGCGGCAGATCATGACGGGCCAGATGCCAGCCGTGCAGATCGCCGCCCTGTTGATGGGCCTGCGCACCAAGGTAGAGTCTGTTTCTGAAATTGCGGCCGCAGCGACCGTGATGCGTGAGTTCGCCGTACCGGTACATGTGGCAGATCGCACGCATCTGGTCGACATTGTCGGCACCGGCGGTGACAAGGCGCATACGTTCAATATCTCCACGACCGCCATGTTCGTGGTCGCCGCCGCAGGGGGGCGTGTTGCCAAACACGGCAACCGTGCGGTCTCCTCCAGCAGCGGCAGCGCCGATGTGCTGGAAGCGCTGGGTCTGCGCCTGGACCTGAATCCGGAACAAGTCGCCGCCTGTATCGATAACGTCGGTGCGGGTTTCATGTTTGCGCCCAGCCACCATAGCTCCATGAAACACGTGGCTGCGGTACGCAAAGAAATGGGCGTACGCACCATCTTTAATATTCTGGGCCCACTCACCAACCCGGCTGGCGCAGAAAACCAGTTGATGGGCGTGTTTCATCCGGACCTTGTGGGCATTCAGGTACGGGTATTGAAAGAACTCGGCTCCCGCCACGTGCTGGTGGTGCATGGCCTGGATGGCCTTGATGAAATCTCGCTCTGCGACAAAACGCGCATTGCCGAACTAAAAGACGGCAACATTACTGAATCCCTGTTTGACCCGCGTGATTACGGTTTTGCCTTCTGCGAACTCAAAGAACTGCATGCCGGCGATGCGGCAGAGTCTCGTGCCAAAGTAGAAGGTGTACTGAATAACCAGGCCGGTCCGTGCCGCGATATTGTGGTGCTCAATGCCGGTGCCGCCATTTACGCCGCCAATGTGGCAAATAGCCTGGAAGAAGGCTTTAAACTTGCCAGTGAAATCATCGCCAGTGGCGCAGCCCGCGCCAAACTCGATGAGCTGATCCGCTTTTCAAAGCAATTTCCAGGTTAATCCGCCATGTCCGACATTCTGAAGAAAATTATCGCCACCAAAGTTGACGAGGTGGCAGCCGCCAAAAAGGCGATCTCCGCGGCCACCATCCGGGAGCAGGCCGAGTCACGCCAGGATGTACGTGACTTTGTCGGCGCCTTGCGGGCAAAACATGCTGCCGGTTTGGCTGGCGTGATCGCAGAAGTCAAAAAGGCCAGCCCATCCAAGGGCGTGATTCGCGCAGACTTTCAGCCTGCTGCGATTGCGCAAAGCTACGCCGAACATGGCGCAGCTTGTTTGTCTGTGTTGACTGACGAGCAGTATTTTCAGGGGCACGCAGATTATCTGAAAGCCGCACGCGCCGCTTGCGCCCTGCCCGCGCTGCGCAAAGACTTCATGATCGATGAATACCAGGTGTTTGAAGCACGCGCCTGGGGTGCCGATTGTATTTTGCTGATTGCGGCAGAACTCGAACTGGCGCAGATGAAAGACCTGGAAGCCATCGCCCACGCGCTGGGGATGGCCGTACTGGTTGAAGTACACAACGGCGAAGAGCTGGATCTGGCGCTGGAACTGAACACCCCATTGGTGGGCGTCAACAATCGCAATCTGCGTACCTTTGAAGTCAGCCTGCAAAACACGCTTGATCTGTTGCCACGCATTGGCGCCGATCGTATCGCCGTCACGGAAAGCGGCATTCTCACTGCTGACGACGTCAAACTGATGCGCCAGCACAGCGTACATACCTTCCTTGTGGGCGAAGCTTTTATGCGCGCGGCGCAACCCGGCGCTGCATTGGCACAGCTTTTTGCCTGATTTTTTGCCCGATCTACTAAACTTTTTTTATAGAAATATTCCTGCCAGGAATTTCAAACAGAAAAAAGTAACCGCTGGCAAGCTTTTTATCAACGCTCGTCTGCTGCAAGGCAATCTCAAAAAAATGACCCGGTCTGTCAAAACCGGGTCATTTTTTCGTACAAGCTTGTATTTATCTGGCTTAAAAGGATTTAGCAGCATTCATTGCCACTGTAATTTCCGGCCAATTGTGGTTTTTAAGGCGTAGTTGATCTGTTGCAGCCTGTCATCATTACTTTTTGTAGTTGTTTTTCTACAACAACAAGTCTGAAAAAAAGCAGCTTTTCTTAGTGGTTATCCCCAATATTCGACCGTTTTAGGGTGCTTTCCTATATATTTTGGAATATGAGTTGTATCCATAAGCGCTTGCAGACCTATAAATGTCATATTTCTGTCATCATACGGTCCTAGACTGGCGCCGGTTTCACAAGAAGACGATTCGATACGCGTGATCGAACAGCCCAGTCAAAACGAAACCACGGGTCTCACGAAGTTTCATCGTAATCCGGCAATGGCAAATTAGCCTCAGGCTGATTTACCCGCCTCGGTTTCAAAGTTGCAGAGACGAAAGTGTCTGCATTGTTATCCGCAAACGGAGATAGTCCAAATGAAAAAAATCATGGTTGCAGCTCTGGCTGCTGCTTTTGTTACCCCGTTGGCTCTGGCCGACGTGACCATCTACGGTTCTATCCGTGCCGATGTCGAATACGATCACTTCGGTGACTACAACGGTACTTCCCCGACGAACGCCAGCACCACCCGTATCGTTGATTCCTCTTCCCGCATCGGCTTCAAGGGCGTGGACAAGTGGGACAACGCCGGCTGGGCCACCATTTGGCAATTGGAAACCGGTATTGGCGCTGCTCCGGCTAACGCCGACACCAACGGCACCAAGCCAAAGAGCCTGGGCGGCGGTTCCTGGGCCGGCCGTAACTCCTTCATCGGTTTCACTGGCGCTGACTTCGGTACATTCCGCGCTGGTAACTACGACAACACCTACAAGAACACCTTCACTGCTTCCAAGCTGTCCGGCCTGTTCGATGACTTCCTCGACAGCACCGACTTCAAGGGCAAGAATGGTACTTGGGGTCAGCTGCAAACCCGTCTGAACGACAACCTGGCTTACGAATCGCCAGTTTGGGGTGGTTTCCAGGTTCGCGCTAACGTTGGTCTGGACGGTTCCCCGACCTCCACCGGCGCGTCCCCGATCTACGGTATCGCCGGCCTGTACAACTTCGGTGGCTTCAACGCTGCTGCTGTGTACCAGTACGCCAAGAACCGTTCGTTCAGCCAGATCAGCGGCATCTCCACTGGCGATACCACTGGTACCACCAACACCGCTACTCCGCCTGTCACCACCTACAACGTGACTGACGGCGCGAAGACTGACGGCTTTGAACTGGCCGCATCGTACAACTTCGACTTCGGTCTGGGCTTGGGCCTGGGCTGGGAACGTGTTTCCACCGAACATGACTCCAAGGCTCCGACCCTGGGCACGTACAACTGGAACAACTACCTGGTTACCGGTAACTACTGGTTCAACCCGAAGTTCGAACTGCAAGCTCTGTACAGCCGTTCCAACAAGGTTTACGAAGTGGATGACCTGACCGGTCAACAGTACTCCCTGTCGTCGGTCTACTATCTGTCCAAGCAAACCCGTTGGTACACCTCCGCTGTTGGCCTGAAGAACAGCGGCGCCAAGACCGGCACCCAATTCGCGTTCCAGAACAACTCTGGCTCGCTGGTTGCCAAGAATGGCCAGACCACCTTCACGGTGCTGACCGGCTTCCGTTCGGATTTCTAATCCGGACTTAAAGGTTGGTTGATTGCAAGGAAAACCGGGCTTCTGCCCGGTTTTCTTTTTGCTGCCATGCCCTCATGCAGGCGCTATGCAGGCCTTTTGCAACCACCACACCACCCTCTGCCTGAAGAGGACAAAAAGCATAAAGCCCGATCAAATGACCGGGCTTTATGCTTTTTAAACACGGTCTGACCGGGAAGTGTACCCACGCCTGGTGCATAGTCCGGGCTACGCCTTCAGATGGGTTCCGACGCCTGGGCTCGGGCCAGATAATGCGGCATCCACTTAGCGATGAAACGCCCCTCTCAGCTACGGAGCCCCGCATGTCATCTGATCTGATTCCCAACAATTCGTTGATCGTCGCCACGCCTGAAGAAGGCCGTGCGCTCGCCATGAAAATGGCGCGGTTGATCGTCAAGGCAGCCCAGCCGGATGCGGCCATCCGCGAAGATCTGCGTGAAATCTATAGCCAGAACGCGGGCATGCTGCTGCAGACCTGTCAGATCGTAGCCACCGAATTTGCGACGATCGCAGCTGCCAACAATTACTGGCGCAACTGACGCCCTTCACCTAAAACAAGCAAGTCTGGGGCGCAGGCTGCAGCCTTGGGTCGGCAGCGCAATTGACCCGGCCTGTTTCAGGAGCGTCGGCCAGTGTTCGGCATGGGCCGGTTATGCCCGACCGCCAGATAAAACGGACCTTTGAACGACGCAGATCGAGTACTTTCCCATCACAAGGACGCTCTTACATGGCCAGACTGGTTGCTGACGTACTCATCGACACGCTCGAAGCGCTGGGGGTTTCGCAGATTTTTGGCGTCGCCGGGGACTCGCTCAACGGCATTACCGACGCGATCCGCCGCAAGCCAGGCCTGCGCTGGGTACACACCCGGCATGAAGAAGTGGCGGCGTTCGCGGCGGGTGCAGCGGCGGTGATCACGGAGGGCTTGGCGGTGTGCGCCGGCAGTTGCGGGCCGGGTAATCTGCATCTGATCAATGGCTTGTTTGATTGCCAGCGCAACCACGTGCCGGTGCTGGCGATTGCGGCGCATATCCCCAGCGGCGAAGTGGGTAGCGATTACTTCCAGGAAACCCACCCGCAGATTCTGTTCAAGGAATGCAGCGTGTATTGCGAACTGGTCGCCACACCAGAGCAATTGCCGCGCATGCTGGGCACCGCCATTCAGGCGGCGCTGACCCGTAAAGGCGTCGCCGTACTGGTGCTGTCGGGCGATGTGGCGCTGAGCGCGGCCACCGATGCGCCAGACCCGGTCTGGCCGCGCCAGGCCACACCGCGCGTGTTGCCAGCGGCAGCCGAACTGGAACACATGGCGGCGTTACTCAACGCGGGCAAAAACATCACCCTCTTGTGTGGCGCCGGTTGTGCCGGTGCGCATGATGAGGTGGTGCAACTGGCCGAGGCACTGCAAGCGCCGGTGGTGCATGCACTACGGGGCAAGGAATATATCGAATACGACAACCCGTATGATGTGGGCATGACGGGTTTGATTGGCTTTGCCAGTGGTTATTACGCCATGGAAAGCTGCGACACCTTGCTGGTGTTGGGCAGCACCTTTCCTTACCGGCAGTTTTATCCGCAAAACGCCAAAGTGATCCAGGTGGATCTGGCCGGCGAACGGCTGGGCTTGCGCCACCCGCTGGCACTGGGCGTCGTGGGGGATGTGGGCCAGACTATCCGGGCGTTGCTGCCTGCGCTGGCAGCGCGCAGTGACCGTACTCATCTGGACCGCGCGCTGGCGCATTACACCAAAACCCGCAAAGAACTGGATGAACTGGCGGTGGGTCATGCCGGGCGCAAACCGATTCATCCGCAATATCTGGCGCAGCGGGTTAGCGAACTGGCCGCGCCGGATGCCATCTTTACCGCCGATGTAGGCACGCCCACCTTGTGGGCGGCGCGCTATCTCCAAATGAACGGCCAGCGCCGGCTGATTGGCTCGTTCAATCACGGTTCGATGGCCAATGCGCTGGCGCAAGCGCTGGGCGCCAAAGCGGCGGCGCCACAACGCCAGGTGGTGGCGCTGTGCGGAGATGGCGGCCTGACCATGTTGATGGGCGATCTGATCACTGCCGTGCAGGAGAAGCTGCCGATCAAGATTGTGGTGTTCAACAACGGCGCGCTGGGCTTTGTGGAGCTGGAAATGAAAGCCGCCGGCTTCCTGGAAACGGCCACCGAACTGGTTAACCCGGACTTTGGGGCCGTGGTCACTGCCATGGGCTTGTATGGACAACGGGTAGAAGACCCGGCTGATCTTGATGCCGCACTGGCGCGCGCCTTTGCCCACGATGGCCCGGCATTGATCGACGTCGTCACCAATCGGCAAGAACTGGCCATGCCACCCAAAGTGACTTTCTCGCAAGCACGCGGTTTCAGTCTGTATGTGGCCCGCGCCATTCTGGATGGTCGGGCCGCGCAAGTGCTGGAGCTGAGCCGTACCAATTTATGGCGTTAAGTAGGGCGGCTAGTGAGCGGCTGGATATTGGCGTGAACGCGCGCCCCTCCTCGCCACCTGTTCACAGGATTTAGTTGCGGCCGCCATTGGCCTTGATCACCTGCCCGTTGATCCATTCACTTTCCGGGCTGGCCAAAAAAGACACGATGTTCGCAATATCCTCAGGCTCCCCAAGCCTGCCCAGCGGAATGGCATTGATTGCGCTCTTCGCCGCTTCAGCCGACCGGCTGTTAAAAAACATGTCGGTTGCGACCGGGCCGGGTGCAACGGCATTCACCGTTACTCGGCGGGAACCCAGTTCTTTTGCGAGGGTGTGAGTCATCGCTTCGACCGCAGCCTTGGTCGCGGCATAAACACCACCGCCCGGCGCGTAATTCCCGATCAGGCTGGTTGAGAAGTTGATAATCCGGCCACCGTCGCGCACACGGCGAGCCCCCTCACGCATACCATTGAAAGTGCCCGTTACATTGACCGCCATTAACTGCTGGAAGTCCTCATCACTCACTTCCGCCAAGGGCACCATTTTGGCAACGCCAGCATTGTTCACCAGCACATCAACCGGCCCAAACTCGGCTTCCGCAAAATCAAAGAGACTGACGACCGCAGCCGGATCCGCCACATTTGCTTGAACGGCTTTTGCAACAACGCCTGCAGCCTCGATGGTTGCGACCACTTTCTCAGCACCTGCGCGGCTATTGGCGTAGTTGACCACCACCTGAAAACCGTCAGCGGCAAGGCGGATGGCCAGTGCGGCGCCAATACCTTGCGAGGCCCCGGTCACGATGGCGGTTCTGGTTTCTTTGGACATTTGAAGCACTCCAATGGTTGGCCTGGCTGGCATTATCGGTTCGCAATGCCTTGAACCGAGGCTGGATCGTTGATGAATGCGGTCAGTATGGCCATGGTTTGTTGCGGCGCTTCTTCCATCAGCCAGTGGCCCACACCCGGGATGACGATGCCTTGGGCGTTGGGATCGACCAACTTGCCCTGGCCGATCAGAAACACCCCTGCGGATTTTTCACCCGCCACAGTCAGGAGCGGCATGGTCAGCGGTGTTTTTGAGAGCTCGCCAAAGTCTTTCGCATCCAGTTCAAACGCATGGAACCACTCAAACCCCGCATGCATCCTGCCCGGTTGAGCGTAAACGGCGGCCCATTGCTCGCGCGTATGTTCCGGCACAGCGTGTTGTGGGTCCGCAGCAAAATCGTTCCAGAAATGATCAAGATAGATGCGCTCGCGGCCGGCGGTGAGTTTTTCTGCGGTATCACCGTAAAAGTGGAAATGCCATTTGTCCTGCCGTTGCCAGGTTTTGTACCAATCTCCTACTCCTGGCAAAAAAGACTCCATCAGCACGACGCTGTCGGTTTCATCCGGGTACTGCGCGGCATAGGCATAGGCCACCATCAGGCCGATGTCATGCCCAACGATTTTGACTTTTTTGTAGCCCAGTTGCTGAACCAGCGCGTGGATGGACTGGGCCATGGCCACCTTGGTGTAGGCCGGCAGAAATCCGCTCTGCCCTGCGCCGGGTAAATCCGGGGCGATGACGACGCGTTGGGGCGCGAGTTGCTGCATCAGGGGAATCCACATATCGCTTTCTTCGGCGTAGCCGTGCAGTAGCACCACCGGTGTGCCATCGCCCGAGCCGGTTTGCAGATAGTGGATGGGCACCCCCGCAACGCTGCGGGTATGTTGTTCGACCTGTTCGGCGGCCTGCGCGCCCGCCAGAGCCAGGGCAAACATAGCCACTGTCAGCAGGCGTTGAATAGCGTGAGTCATGATTTGTCTTCCGTGGAAGTCTGGACGGTTTGATCTTGCCCGCGTCAGCTCGCCGTGCCGTTTCACGAGATGCGCCAGCATGTGCGAAAAAATTGCACATGCCAGCTTGCAAGCTCACTTCTTTGCGGCAGCCTTGGCCAGTCGGCGGCCTGCCATGGCGCACATGGGGCAAAAGCCCACCAGCCCGGTGGCCACAATCCCCAGCGCAGAAATGGCGACAATCCAGCCTATCATTCCGGGCCAGTAGTAAACGGCGAGTACAGCGACCGCGAGGCCCGCAATCACACGCAAGATGCGCTCCCAATTCGGGAGATTTTTTGCGTAGAACATGGTACTTGGCATGATGTTTCTCCTTGTGGTTTACAGACGGGAGCGGTCTGCCAAAACGCGCCGGCAGTTGCGCCCCGCCACAGGAAAACTACGCCGCCTTCTACGGGCCCGAATCAACAGTCAGTCTGCATTGCGGCTATCACCATCGAGATAGACCGGTTCGGGATTTATTGCCGGGATTGGGAGGTTCGCATTTGGGCCGGAGTACGCCCGTTACAGCGCAAGCAGGCGCGCTCAAAATGCGCCATATCCACAAAACCCGCTTGCCGGCCGATCTCGGTTTCAGTCAGCTGCGCCCAGACGGGCGAAGTGAGCAACTGGGTGGCCAGGTCCACCCTGGCCGCCAGCAGACTGGTTGCAAAGGTCTCGGCAAACGCGGACAAGGCCGCATGCAGATCGCTCTCGGAGACGCTCAGGCACGCCGCAATGTCGCTGGCGGTCAGCATGGGCTCGCTACACCGCTGCACGATACAGTCGTGCACCGCGTCGCGCAGTGCCCGATCGGCCGCCTTGGGCGGATTCACGCCACCGGCGTTCATGGCCAGCAATGCACCGATCTGATCGGCCAGCACAGAGTGCGGCACCGGGGCGGAGGCCACGAATTCGGGAGACAGACAGCTCAACACGCTCGACAAGGTCTGCCCCCAACCCTCGCCCCTTGAGATTGGCCGCCCCACCAGCAGGCTTGGGTCTGGTAGCCAGGCATTGACCCAATCCACCGGCAATTTCAGATTAACGATGTCAAAACGGGATTCAATCACGACATCGTGCGCAACTTGTGAATCGGTAAAGACGACGTCTCCAGGGGACAGCAGGTGATGTCCGCGATGCACCAGCCCCCAGTCGTTTTGCACGCTGACCAGCAAGTGGTAACTGTGTTCCTGGCTATAGCTCAACTCGCGGCGCGCCCGGTGACTGTTGTGGGAGGTGCCTTTGCAGCGCGTGACAGAAATCGGCCCGAGTGACGTCGCAGTCAACTGCGCGGAAAAGTCGCGCTCGTTGGTGCTGTCGACACGCATGGGCGTCAGCGCAAGACTCAGGGCATTCGCCCAATAATCAAAGCGCTGCGGGCGGGGGACTTCATTCGTAGACCAGACTTGGATGACGGGGTGTTTTTCGTGCTTGTCCGTTGCCATGTGATGCACCATTGCCGTTTTTGTGAAGGTACCTGAGGTGGCCTGTCAAAGCAGCCAGTCCCCCACGCTTATGCTATCTCCGGGCGCGGGCGCTAGATGGCCGTTGCCTGCCAGCCTGTCAAAAGACATGGCTTGTATGTGCCATCAGGCATCGGATCGTGTGCCTTGCACCTGCCGGACCTGGGCCGGCGTCGTGCCCACATGCTTGCGGAACACCCTGCCGAAATGCGAGGCGTCCGTGAAACCGGCGCGTCTGCCGATCTCTGCGGTGGTCAGCCGTTTGAACGAGGGGGATGTCAGCATGCGCAGGGCAACATCCACCCGCGACGACATCAATAAATTGCCGAAAGTCTCTCCCCGGCCGGCCAGCGCTCGATGCAGCGTTCGGGGCGAAATATTCAAAGCCTGAGCTATTTCGGCGGCAACCAGCGCCGGATTGACGCAGTGCTGGGCGACGCAATCGCGGATTTTGTCGCACAAACTGATTTCAGGTCGGGATGGGGGTTCGGTCGTGGTATCCAGTTCACCGGCGGTCAACGCCAGCAAGGCCCCCAACTGATCAGAAATAACGTCTCGCGGTACGGGGGAGCGCTGGATGGCTTGTGGCGTCAATTGTCCGGCAAAAGCGCACAAGGCCTTGCCCCAGCCAAAGCGTGAGTCGATACGACGCCCCAGCAGCACAGACGGTCGGGCTACCCATTGCTTGACGAATATTTCAGATAACTTGAGGTTCACGACGTCCGACACCTCGGGCAATTCAAGCCGCATATCAATTCTGGAGTCGTAGAACAGGGCATCGCCTGGCGTCGCGGTCAGTTTGTTCAGGTGCGTGAAATGGATGCGGGAGTTCAGGTTCACGAACAGATGGAACACCCGCTCTTCGCTTTGCGCGATTTCACGCTTTCCCCTGGCCGAGACATGTTCGCAAGCGGCCAGGCGAAATGCGGAGTTAGTCCCGAAATCGGTCCAGGTCACGGTGATGTCAAATTCATTGCGCATGCAGCTGTCCACTTTCAGCGGCGTGAATGATTTCGCCATCACCTCGGCAAAACAACCAAAGCGCTCCTGGGCGGGAATCTGGGAAGAGGCCCACTTCTGAATCTGGCGAATAGGGGTATCCATCATTTTCTTCCGTCAAAAACTGGACTGTTTTGGCTTATTTGCGCGAAGCAGCGCGCAATTCCGTAGGGCTCAGCCCAATGTGCTTTTTGAAGACGCGCGCAAAATGGGAGGCGTCGGCAAAGCCCGAACGTTTGCCAATCTCGCCGGCGTTGAGCTTGTCGTAGAGTCTCGAAATCAGCATCCGTCTTGCGACCGCGATACGCGCCGCCATCAACACCGCCGCGAAGGTCTCGCCATGCGCCGCCAGCGCACGGTGCAGACTGCGCGGAGAAATATTGAGTGCTGTAGCCACATCGCTCGCGACCAGACGCACCTCTGAGCAACGCATCCTGATGCAGTCGTGAATTCGCGGGCGCAGCCCCGGCGCTGCTGCGTAATGGGCCGCCCCATCAAAATGAGATGCTGCCAGGGCGAGTAATGCGCCAAGCTGGTCAACGATCAACTCTTGCGAGAACGGCGGACGCACCACAAATTCTGGCGTGAGCTGACCGGCAAACGCACACAGGGCAGCACCCCAACCGGCTTTTGAATCGATACGGCTGCCCAGCAACACGTCAGGATCGGATACCCATTTGCCGACGAAGTCTTCGGTCAGGCGCAGATTGACGATCTCGAAAGTCGCCGGCGTATCCAGCGTCATTCTGGTCCGGGAGTCGTAAAAGAGCGCGTCATCGGCCCGGGTCACAAACCGGTTCACGTTGTCGAAATGCATTTCGCCAACGCGGTTCACCAGAAGATGAAAAAACCGCTCTTCACTGCGTTCGATATCAAGGACTGACCGGACCGAGGCATGCGGGCAACCGTGCACATTAAAGACGGTGTTGCCTGCCAGGTCGGCCCAGCGCATATCCAGTTCAAATGCGTCTGTGGGGCACTGCACCACCCGCAAAGGGGTCATGGCCTTGGCCATCGTCTCGGCATATTGATCAAAGCGATCAGCCAGAGGCAGGTCAACGGCAGACCATGAGCTCACTGATTGGCCGGTATTTTCCATGTGGACCCATCTCTCTCGAAATTTTCTGCCCAGGGCTGATGACCATATATGTCATTAGCATAAATTTGGACTACAACTGAGGTCATTGAAACCCTGGCCTTCCATGTTAGCCGCAGCCCCATCACCAAGTGGCGTCAACCCGGACTTTGGATAGAGAAATCCGTACACCCATCGCCGTATTTCGGTACGTCATTCAATGGCTTGCCCGCCCCTGAGCATGACTTTGACATAAAACGGGACACTTGGAACGTCATGAAAGCGACATGGCACGATCAGCCCAACTTACCGCAGTCGAATGGCATTTACGATCCAGATGACAGCGATGCCGGTGCTTAGACTTCAATCACCTGCACTGCAGGCGGCTGGTCCACAGCCCCTGGGTGATTAGTCCGTTTCTTCAAATGCCGGAGGGTTAGTGCCATGGATACACGATCAAACATCAATATTGATATTGTTCACGCCGATCAACTGATCAGCCTTGGACTGGGTGAAGTCATGAGCCGGTTTGCCGAATTCAAATACCGCATTCGTCCGCGTTTGCCCATTAACCAGTTCGAGCCTGGCGTCAGCCACGTCATCATTGCGGACTATGACTTCGCACTGGCATTCGTCGAGCGGCAAAAGGGGGTTTCGCACTACCCCGCTTATGCACCGCGCGTCATGGTGCTGACCTCACGGGATCTGGAGTGGGATGTCCGCCGCGCCATGAACGTGGGCGTTCACGGTTACATGCTCTATGGCGCCACGGCCGACGAGCTGCGGGTGGCGATCCACCGTCTGGTGGATCAGGGCATTTATGTCTGCCATGCCGTTTCGCAAAACCTGGTGAACACCCTGGGACACGAAGCACTGACCCCGCGCGAGATGTCGGTACTGGAACAAATTTCCCGCGGCGCCGGAAACCAGGATATCGCAGAAGCGCTGGGTATCTCGGTGGGCACGGTCAAAACCCACGTCGGCGCCATTCTGGGCAAATTGCGGGCCAACTCGCGGACCGAGGCTGCTTCGATTGCGCTGGCACGCGGTCTGGTTTCGACCACGCGTAGCCAACCCGACAAGCATTCGCGTCTTCTGCCCCCTTTCAGTAACCCCGCCCTTGCTTCTGCAAGCGCAGCCAGTTGAACAACGCACGACAAATCATTCGATTTTTTCGCACGACCTGAGTTAATTCCTGGCACGGCGCCGAACAGGCCGGGTAGCACAATGGCTTCAAGGTCAAAACGAGACCTACCCAACCTAAATCTATCAGGAGACGCATCATGCAACGTTTTGAAGGCAAAACTGTTCTGGTTACCGGTGGCAGCAGCGGCATCGGTCTCGCAACTGCGCAGGCCTTTGCCAAAGAAGGCGCTCAAGTGGTCATCACCGGGCGCGACGACGCCACACTCGCCACGGCGGTGGCCGCAATCGGCAGCAAAGCCATTGCCATCCGTGCGGATTCGCAAAGTCTGGCTGACGCCAAAGCGCTGGGCCAAAGCCTTGCCAGCCGGAACCTTCGGCTTGATGCCGTATTTATCAATGCGGGTATCGCCAAATTTGCCGGGCTGGCCGATGTGACCGAGGACTTTTTTGACGCGGCTTTTGGCATCAACGTCAAAGGCCCGTTCTTCCAGATCCAGGCCATTGCGCCACTGCTCAATCGCGGTGCCGCCATCGTGCTGAATGGTTCGATCAACGCGCATATTGGTATGCCCAACACGACCATTTATGCCGCGAGCAAAGCCGCGCTGGTTTCGTTGGCCAAAACCTTGAGTGCAGAACTGTTGCCCCAGGGAGTGCGCGTGAATGTCGTGAGCCCCGGGCCGGTGGCTACCCCGCTGTACGGCAAACTGGGCATGGATTCCGACACGCTCAACTCGGTCGCTGAACATATCCGTAGCCAGATTCCGTTGGGCCGCTTTGGTACGCCGGAAGAACTCGCCTCCACCGTTTTGCACTTGAGTGCACCGGAATCGGCATTCATTGTCGGTACCGAAATCATTATTGATGGAGGCATGAGCCAGCTGTAACCGAATGAATTTGCCCCACCGGACAAGTCGGGTGGGGCAAACTCATTGGGGCTGCCGTGGAGGCATCGGGCTCGGTAAGGGTCGTTCCCCTCCCCAGGCATTTATTTGTTGATTGCCCGATCCAATGCACTGTCTTTGGGGCGCATCGTTTCTGCAACCACCTGCCAAAACCAGATGACCACAATCATCACCCCGACAAGAACCAGGCCGTATCCCGCTATTTGTTGATCATCCAGCCGATAGTAGTTACACAACCGCGTGGTGGGGTCCTGAAAGATCAGCCCGATCGTCACCGTCATCATGCTCCACGTGATCAGGAAGTACGCCTGCAAAGCGCGACCGCTCGCCCGCCATGACTGTTGCAGTGCCAGCCCGGCGGCGACCAGCGCCAGCATTTTCAGGATATCGACACCCCTGCTGGCAACCGCCAGGTCCAGTGCCGCCGGGATCATCCAGAACGCCGTCACCAGCGATGCCAATACCAGCCCGCTCAACCCAAAGCGGTTAACAAGCGCCACCTTGCCTTGCCAGGAGAGTGGCAACCTGGCGCCCAGCCAAACTCCACCCCAAACAAGTACCGGGAATTGCCCCAGCATGTGCAGCCCCATTCGGGATTCAATGGGGTGCCGGCTACCCCAAAGCGCACCAATCAGCGCGCCAATCAACAGTGCAAGGCGATAACGGCGGATTTCATGCCGCAGCTCACCCGCGTTCATGCGTGCAGCGCCAGTGCATGGGCCAGCGCCTGGTCAAAATCATCCAGGTCATAGATGTGCTCCAGCCTGGCCTCGCGGTCCACCACGTGAATGGCGGCGTTATGAATAAAGCCGCCGTAGCCATCGGGGATGACCACAATGCCAAACTGCCGGAGCAGCAGATCCAGACTGGCGCGGCCCTTCACGGTCGCAAAGTGCCACATGGCGGGATCGGCATGCATGCGGCTGGCGTAGCTGGCCAACACGGCCGGGGTATCGTGCTGCGCGTCAAAGCTGATGCTTAGCAGCCTGACTTTTTGCTGCAGTCCATGTTGCTCGATATGGGCTTGTGCTTGCTGAAATTGCTCCCCCAGCACCGTACAAATGCTGTTGCAGCGGGTGTAGATAAAGTCGATCAGTACCACACGCCCGTCCAGACGCACATACTGATCAAGCCGCTGCTGCTTGCCGGTTTCGTCCATGACTTGCAACGCAGGCAATGGCAAGGGATGGTCCATGATGGCGTGCCGACGTAATGCCTCCGTCGTCCAGCCCTCAAAACCGCGCGTCAACAATGCAGTGGTGATCAGCGCACACAACAGCAGGCAGCAGGTCAGCGTGATCGTGGGGCCCAGACTGCCGTTGAGCCCGTCAGCGATATTTTTCAAGATCCTGCCCACCGTTCCACGGCGTGGTTTGCGCCTTGGTGAGGTCGCGGCCTTTCGCCACAGCAGCCGCATCAATCGCCACGCCTTTATTGCCCCATTGGCTCCTCACGTGAGTCGCTACCGCAGCAATTTCGGCATCAGAAAACCTGGCGCCGAAGTTGGGCATCTCGCCATTGAAAGTACTGCCCTTGACCGTAATGCTGCCCTTGATGCCATGCAGCAGAATCTGGATGGTGACATCCGGCTTGCCGTTGAGATATTCAGAACCTGCCAACGGCGGAAATGCACCGGGCACACCCAAACCCGTGGCCTGGTGACATGCAACGCAATTGGCCGCAAACAACGCAGCCCCATCTGCGGTCGCGCTTTTTACCGGCGCGGCCATGTCCGCCAGCACCCGCTGATCTCCCCATGTGCCAGGCAGATTGAGCGGCGTTTCGGCGATGTAAACCACGCCAAAGGTAAACAAGGCCGCAATCACCAGCATGATGGCAAACGGCAATGGCTTGACCTGCTCGTTGGGGTCGGGGTTTTCGCGCCGTTGCTGCACGGTATCGCTGTCTTGCTGGCTCATCGCAGCACTCCCTGCCCGGCCACCGCTGGCGCTGAAGCAGCGGGCGGCAACACGGGTGCGTTATCGATGGGATAGGTGTGATCCAGCGACAATAGATAGGCCACCAGGTCGAGCGCTTTGGGTGTCGCCACCACCACGCCCGAAGCCGGCCGCCATGCGGGTGGCAACTGAACAACCTTGTCACCCGGTGCGGCTTTGGACTTGATCACAAACAGGAAGCGGTAGCTGGGCATGATGCTGTCTTTGACATAAGCCCGAGGCTGGTACAAATGGCCCAGATGCCAATCCACACTGGGCTGCCGCGCGGCGATATTGAACAGGTCCGGCCCGGTGCGCATCGTGCCCAGCAACACCGGCCGATCGTAGTAATAGTCCGCCGCAGTCGGTGCCCTGCCCCAACCGCGCTGGAGGTCCGGTGCCTGACTGAGGCTGCGGGGTTGCTGGGAATGGCAGGCCATGCACTCGTTTTGCAGGTAAATCTCGCGCCCGCGTTGCGCTTGTTCCGAGTACGGCTTGAGCTTGTCTGGCGGACGCAGGTCACTGACTTCCGTATACGGAATCACGATCAGTACCGTGATGGTCAGCCCCATCATGAAAGAGGCCCCGACCAGCAGGCCCTCGCTGTTCATCAAGTTCATGATGCGGCCCCTTCCGGCTGCGTGGCCAGATTGGGTGCAAGGCCTGGTGGCATGGCATCCCGCCAGAACAGGGCCTGGGTATGCCGCTTGGGGCCCAGCTTGAACACCATGGCTAGCACATGCACCGCAAACACCACATGCCCCAGCGTCATCATGCCGCCGCCGATGGAGCGGCCAATCAACCAGGGCCGGGTGACGGTCACGGAATCAATGAATGGCTTGCTGGCATCCAGCATGGCCAGCCCCTGCAGCACCCCGCCAATCGTGAGCGCCGTGAAGTACAGCCCGAAGCCCAGCACCACCAGCCAGAAATGCAGCTGGATTGCCCATGGGTAAGGCCACTCCCACCCGCGCACCCGCGGCAGGATGAAGTAAAACGCGCCAAACATCACCATGGTGACAAAGCCGTACAACCCCAAGTGCGCATGGGCCACGGTAAAGTGCGTGAAATGGGTCACGGTGTTGATGGAGCGCAGCGCCTCAAACGAACCCTGCAATGAACTGAGCGTGTACATCATCCCGCCGATGAGGATGAAACGCAGCGTGGGCGAATGCACCCACATGCGGAAATGGCCGCGCATGGTCATGTGCTGGTTGATGGTGAACGCCGCCACCGGAATGATCATCATCATGCTTTGCACGATGGAGAGCGTGATCAGCCAGGCCGGCGCCGGGCTGCCTTCAAGATGATGTCCACCCACCTGCCCGTAGAAAAAAGCCAGCGTCCAGAAACCCAGCAAGGACAGGTTGTAGTTCTCAATGGGGCGGCCAATGATCTTGGGCAGCAGATAATAGATGGTCGCCAGTGACAGCGGCGTATAGAACAGCCCCAGTACGTTGTGACCAAACCACCAGTTTGCGGTGGCTTGTTCGATCCCGACATGCACCGGCATCTTGGCCACGATCAACAGCACCGGAAACCAGAACAACGCCGCCGACATATACCAGACCGAGACATACAGATGGCGGGTGCGCCGGTGCCCGAGGGTGTCGAGCAGCGGGATGCCGACCATCGCACCACCCACCACCATGCCGGTGGCGATGGGCAGCGGAATCTCCAGCCATTCCAGCCCGCTGTTGTAACCGGTGGCAATGGCAATCAGCCCGGCCAGCAGTGAGATATTCCAGATTGCCCCGCCCAGAATGGCCCACCGTCCGCTGCGCAGCGGCGTTTTCAGAAGGCGCGGGAGTATCCAGATGCAACTGGACAAACAGGCCATGGGCGCCCAGCCGTAGGCAACGGCATTCAGGTGAATGGTCCGGGTCACGCCAAAGCCCAGCCACATGGAACCTGTTAACCAGTCTGGCTGGTGCAGCTTGATGGAACTGATCAGCCCGAAGGTAGAGGCCAGCAAAAGCCAGAACACCGCCGCGGTCATCATGATCAGCACAATCAACGATGTCGATTTGTCAGACTCGATGCGCGCCAGAATGTCAGCCTCATCGACATGCTGCCCCACCTGGGCATGGCCCGTGCTGCTGGACTGCAAGCGGGTGCGACTGGCGGGCGTGCCGGCGGGGTCTTCAACGAGGCCGACTTCGCCTGCACTGAAAATCTCGCTGGCTGCTTCCTCACCCCCGGTCAAGAGACTGCGCCCGTTCGACCAGATAAAAAACATCAGCCCCAGAATGGCAATCACGAAGGCTGACAACAACATCCCCAAGGCATTCATGTTCATCGTCCCTCAACTTGGCGTGAGGGCACCATAAACGCGGCCCGGGCATGACCACATCCACCCTTGGTCATACCCCGCGCCGCACAAGCCGCCGGGGGGGACTTGCTGCGAAAAAATCTGCTGGCGCTTACGGCTTTGGGCATAGACCAGAGGTCTTAGGTCGATCGCCCAACACATGTGCGACACCATCGAACGATTCCGGCGCTTTTCTGGTGTGTCACCCTGCGCAACAAACCGCAGACTTCCACTGGTGATTTCCACTCCTCCGGACTCAAGACCATGAACCGATACCCTCTTCTTTCGCGCAGCGTAGCCACCGTTGTGACCGCACTGATGCTGGCTCTGCCCGGCATGAGCACCGCGGCGACCGTCGGCCCCACCCCCGCAGCCGTGGCCGCTGCCACCGCGCGCACTACTGATGGCAAGATCGACGTGAATGGCGTGCGCTACCACTACCTGATCGCCCAGGGTCACGGCACGCCCGTGGTCTTGCTACACGGCTGGGGTTCCACCTCGTACATGTGGCGGTTTGTCATGCCGCAACTGGCCGCACGTGGCTATACCGTGATAGCCCCGGATTTGCGCGGACTGGGCGACACCAGCAAACCCGCCACGGGCTACGACAAGGCCAACATCGCTGAAGACATCCGGGATCTGGTCGCCAAGCTGGGCTACGGACCAAAGATTCACATCGCCGGGCATGACATGGGCGGGATGGTGGCGTATGCCTATGCCGCGCAACACCCGACCGAGGTGAAAACGCTGACCATTCTTGATGTCCCGCTCCCCGGCATCGCGCCGTGGAATGACATTGTACAAACACCGCGCGTGTGGCATTTCGCTTTCTTTGGTCAGCGTGATGTCGGAGAAATGCTGATGGCCGGGCACGAGAAGGAATTCATGGCCTGGTTCCACAACAACGAAGCCGTAAACTCGCGCGCGTTTACCAACGAAGTGGAAGCCGTCTACGCCCGCCAGTACAGCATGCCGGGTGCCATGCGCGCCGGTTTCGAGTACTACCGCGCCTTTCCGCAAGATGTGATTGCCAATCAGAAATTTGCCGAGCACAAACTGACCATGCCGGTATTGGGTATTGGCGGAGATGGCAGCTTCGGCCCGATCATTGGCGCACATCTGCAGAACGTGGCCACTGACGTTCACGTGGCACAGATCAAGGGATCAGGGCATTGGGTGGCCGAAGAGCAGCCGGAGCAAGTGACGGCTGCCCTGGTCGGGTTCTTGCCGCCCGCCGGCAATTGAACCCAAGTGAAGCAAGGCGGCGGGCTAACGCGTCAATCCATCGACCAGACGCTGGGCCAGCCGCGGCTGTTGCAGTTTTTCCAGCCACCATTTCAAGGCTCGACCGGCCAGTTCTTCGCGCCAGGCCACGTACAGGATATTGGGCTCGCGTGGTTGGGCGGTGCGTTTTTCAATCAGCTTGCCCTCCTGCAACAGGTGCGCCACCCGATGACGCGGCAACCACCCCACACCGAGCGCTTCGCACTGGGCCAGCATCTTGGCCCGCATGCTGGGCACCGCTAGCGCGGGTTGCCCACCCAGCACGCCATACACGCGGCCTTCTGTTTGCCTGGAGCTGTCGGCCACCACCACGGCGCGGTGCGCAGAGATCGCCTCACGGCTCAACGGTTCTGGCATGGCCGCCAACACATGTTTGGGAGAGACCGCAAAGACCCATTCCAGTCGCCCCAACTCGCGCCAGCTCACGCCGGGCATCTTTTGTGGTTCGTTGGTGGCACCAATGACCAGATTGGCACGGCCATCCCGCAGCGCCTCCCAGGTACCGCCCAATACTTCATTGGTAATGCGCAAAGGAACGCCGGACTGGAGTTCGTCGAAATCCCTGATGACCGGCAACAAGGTTTCGAACTCCATCAGCTCGTCAGTGACGATCCACAGGCGCTCTTCCCAGCCATTGGCCACCTGGCGCACCCGCTGCATGGTGCGGGCCGACTCCTGTTGCAGCCGCGCGGACTCGTCCATCAGCAAGTTACCGGCCGGCGTGAGTTGCAATCGGTAATTGCGCCGATCAAACAGCAAGGCATCCACGCGAGACTCCAGTTGGCGCGCGGCATGCGACACCGTAGACGGCGCTTTGCCCAGCTTTGCCGCCGCCCGGGAAAGGCTGCCGGTATCCCGAATGGCCTGGAGTAATGCCAGCTCTTCTGCCTGCAACATGTTCGAAAGTCTCGCACGAATTCAGTCTTTCGATAGTACGGCAACGTGCTTGTTCTGGTCGAGTATAGGGGCAAGCACTCACTGGCCCGAGATCAACCCACAGGAGCAAAGCCATGCACATCTCACCACCCTCACTTGATGGCCAATTGCGCTTGAGCAATCTGGCGCTCGCCGTCGCGGATTTGCCAAATATGGTGAATTGGTATCAATCCGTGTTGGGTTTCAAGGTCGATACCGAAGGCGAGTTCCCGATCGTCGGTGCCCGTTACGCCGTGCTGGAAGGCGCCGGCCTGCGGATTGAACTGATTACCCGTACTGGCGCCAATTTCCGGCCGGTTGACCGCAGCCCACCGCCGTTTCATCTGTCGCAATTGGGCTGGAAGGCGTTGGTACTGCATAGCGAAGACCTGAAAACCACCACCGCTGTTTTGCGCGCCCATGATGTCGAGATTTGCTGGGCGGAAGAAAAAACCACAGAGCATCTCAAATCCACACTGATTCGGGATCCGGAAGGTAATTTCATCAATATTTTTGGCCCGTTGCAGGACAACTGAGGCGGGATAAAGGTGACACCGCCGCTTTGGGTCTGGACCCGTACCCGGCTTTTGCGGAAAGATTCAGGGCATGGACATTCACATCACCCTGCAGGGCAAAACCGATCTGGCTGGCCAGATTTACCGTCAACTACGCGCTGGCATTGTTGACGGCCGTCTGCCTGCGGGCGAGCGTTTGCCCTCCACCCGCGATCTGGCCAGCCAGCTCAGCGTGTCGCGCAAGACCACGCTGGATGTGTTTGAACGGCTGTTGTCAGAAGGCTTTTTGCAAAGCCGGCCAGGTGACGGCACTTTTGTGGCGGATGGCCTGCAACGTATTCCGGTCAGCGCGCCCATCGTGCATCGGGCTCGCCCAACTGCCTTGTGGGAGTCCTTGCCGGCTGCGCTATCCATGCCCGAATTTGGCAGCACGCCACCGCTCGACTTTCTGGGTGGCGTGACCGATAAATCGCGCTTTCCATTTGAGCCGTGGCGGCGCTGCCTGAACCACGCCCAACGGCAGCAAGCTCGTGGCCGAGCGGCCTATCATGACCCAGCCGGCGAGCAAGAACTGCGGCTGGGGATTTCCCGTTACCTGGCTTTCAACCGCGCGGTCACCAGCAATTGGCAAGACGTGATCGTGACGCACGGCGCGCAGCAAGCGCTGGACTTGCTGGCGCGGGTGACACTGAATCCGGGAGATGTCGTGGCCATGGAAGAACCTGGCTATCCACCGGCACGTGCCTGCTTTACTGCGGCCGGGGCAAAAGTCATCAGCGTGCCAGTCGATGCGGAGGGTTTGCGGGTTGATCTATTACCCAAGGAAGCCAGGCTGGTTTACGTGACCCCTTCGCACCAGTTTCCCCTGGGCATGCCGTTAAGCCTGGATCGGCGCCTTGCCTTGCTGGAGTGGGCCCAAAACACGGGCGCTGCCATTGTTGAAGACGACTACGATGGCGAATTCCGCTTTGATGGACGCCCGCTGGAATCGCTCAAGTGTCTGGACCGCTTTGGTCTGGTGGCCTACGTCGGCACGTTCTCCAAGACCATGTTTCCAGAATTGCGGGTGGGCTATATCGTGCCACCGCTATCCCTTTCTGGCGCGCTGTTAAAAGCCAAACAGATTGTCGATTGGCATAGCTCCACCTTTACCCAGGCGGCCATTGCCCGTTTCATACTGGACGGCGATTTTGCCAAGCATTTGCGGCGTATCCACAAGCAATACGAAGCCCGACGGGACGTATTGCTGAAACACCTAAAGGGGCCGCTCGCCGCCTGGCTGGAGCCAGTCATCCCTGCTGCCGGCATCCACCTTACCGCCCTGCTCAAACAAGGTTTGACTGAAAGTAGCGTCATCGCGGCCGCACGCGAACAAGGAGTGGGTCTGTATGGTATTTCGGGCTTTTACGCTGACACAGAACCCCGCCAAGGCCTGTTGTTTGGTTACGGCGGTATCAGTGAAGAAGAGATCGAAATCGCCATGACCAAGTTGGCTGGTGTCTTCCGTTCCTTGGAATGATCAGCCGATTCTGTTCTGTAGCCTGGTAATAAGCAATTAAAGCGGTCAGCGGTTCCGGTGGAGGCGCTCCTCCTGCATCTGGGGGCTAATCGGCCTGAGCGGAAGTTAAGGCCAGTGTGCTAAATTGGCCGTTATCGGACAGAAGCGGTCTACCGGCCTCATCGCCAAAACAACCAGTCGCACATATTCATCCACGATTGGTGGATGCGGCTAGAGTCAAGCAAGCAGAAAATTTGCGCTTAAAGGGAAATGCATGCTGATGGATCAAAGCATAAATTTGGAGAAATTGGCTCAGTCTTTTTCGAATGAGGATCTTTCGGCTATAGACTTTGTAGAGAAATATCTTTCTCTCCGTCGAGATTTTCTTGATAAGAAAATTACGCTTAGCAGTGCAGCGGAAAACCTTATGGAAAATCTATTTTGGCCAGTTGAAGATTTCGAACCGGATCCAGAAATTTTCGATAAAGCAGATGGCCATATCGAAGAAAATGAGTTTCGTAACAGAGTAAGGGCTATTTTGATTTTTTATTGACTTATAAGTAATGATTTAGCCGGACCTCCCCTGCGGATAAGTTGCGACCGAATGGGCAGAAATTGCTGGATTGGATAACCCGATAGCGAGATGGCCAGCGCCTGTACTGGCGTACGTAAACACGCCTCACACCATAGGCTGTTCGGCCAACGCGTGCTTCTCGGCCGAAGCGGACTTTCCACTGCACGAGCACAGACGTCCGCTTTCGGCTATCAACGGCCGTGCGATACAGGATCAGTGATGGAATTTAAATTGGAGTGAATAGCCGCCAGCATAAATGTCGGTCTAGCAGATTCTCCCGTAAGTTGACTGGCGAGCTTCGAGCCGTTGGCGAGGTTAAATGTTTCGCTGCCCCTTGCGTCACCTATACCAAGACCGGTTCAACTGTGGGGAGGAAGGCAGTTGTGGGTAAGCTTTAGCCAGTCATATTATTTGAACGGGGGCTCCTGCTCTGTAAGTCCCGCAATGATCGGGGGAACCACATCAGCCAACATTACCGGAGGCAGTGCATGGAAGTAGTAACTATGCTCGTGGAGCACTGTTGGTTAATTGGTTATGCTTTTTTGATCCTTGGGTCTTGGGTTTTATATGCTCGTTTACTGAGCGTTCTTAGAAAACGGCATAAAGAATTATATTCAAACTTAGCCCCGACAAGCCCCCAGGTGATGGATTTCGACGCTACATCAACAAGACTTAGCTCGTTTATTTGGTCGTTCAGGTTTCTTCAAATAAAGGACATTGAAGTACGCATATATTGCTGGCTCTTGGTATTGGCTACGATTGCTGCTCTTGTTATTTTTGTTTTTATGCTTTTCTGAAGATAGTCCGCACAAACAACAATGCCCACCATCGAGGTAGGCGTTGTTGTTTCCGTGGTTGGGCGCTATTTGGCAGGAACTGATGTATCCGCACTAGCCCCCACCCGGCTGTTTAGAGGTTGTAAACCCTGAATTATCCCGCCGTGCTAGATACGTCAAATCTCCAGCGAAGGGCTGCTCAGTAGCCGTAACTGGACATGCCTGCTAAAAAATCGGAAAGTCCGCTCAGGCCGATGACCTGCCTGAGCTTGTTCATCGCCGGCGGCAAGTCGGCCAAAACTGACGTTCGACGGCTCGATGAAAAATGGCCGCTTACCTATTGGAAGAGGACTGCCCCGGCTCCTGTAGGCAATCCTGCCCTATGCCTGGCCGCAAGGTGGTAACGCGCAGACGGGCCGGCTTAACGCTTGCCGGCCGCCTCTTCTCGCCGGCGCTTGGCTTCTTCCAGCAGGTAGACCTGGTAATCGTCCAGATCACCCGCGAAATCGCTGACCCCACCACGCGACACCATCCAGAATTCGTCGCACACCGCGCGAAGCAACGCCCGGTCGTGGCTGACCAGCATCACCGAGCCTTCGAACTCGTTCAGCGCTACGCTCAGCGCCTCGCGGGTGGCGAGGTCCAGATGGTTGGTCGGTTCATCCAGCAGCAGCAGGTTCGGCCGCTGCCACACGATCATGCACAGCACCAGCCGCGCCTTCTCGCCGCCGCTCATGCTGCCGACCGCCTGCTTCACCATGTCGCCGCTGAAGTTGAAGGTGCCGAGGAAATTGCGCAGCCCCTGCTCGCGGCAATCGTTGGCCGACGGCCGCATCGCCGCCGGGGTGTCGCGCACCAGACGGAACATGTGCTGCAGCGGATCGTCCTCCGGCCGCAGCACGTCCAGCTCCTGCTGCGAGAAGTAGCCGATATTGAGCCCCTTGCCGCGAATGATTTCGCCACCGACCGCCTGCAGCGCCTCGGCCACGGTTTTCACCAGCGTCGACTTGCCCTGGCCGTTGGCACCGAGAATGCCGATACGCTGCCCGGCCAGCACGGTGCGGTTCACGTTGCGCACGATCACCGTCGGCGGCGTGTCTGCCGGCGCGCCCTCCGGCGCCGGATAGCCGAACACCGCGCCGGTCATCGACAGCATCGAGTTCGGCAGGCTCTGCGGCTCTTTGAATTCGAACTGGAAATCGGCATCGGCCAGCACCGGCGCGATCTTCTCCATCCGCTCCAGCGCCTTGACACGGCTCTGCGCCTGCTTCGCCTTGCTGGCCTTGGCCTTGAAGCGATCGATGAACTTCTGCAGGTGCGCCATCTTTTCCTGCTGCTTGGCCAGTGCCGCTTGCTGCAGGACCAGCTGTTCGGCACGCATGTCCTCGAACTTGCTGTAATTGCCGCCGTAGCGCACCAGCTTGGCATTGTCGACGTGCAGCGTCACGTTGGTGACGGCATCGAGGAATTCGCGGTCATGGCTGATCACCACCATGGTGCCGGCGTACTGCTTCAACCACGCTTCCAGCCATACCAGCGCGTCCAGATCCAGGTGGTTGGTCGGCTCGTCCAGCAGCAGCAGGTCGGACGGACACATCAGCGCCCGCGCCAGTTGCAGCCGCATGCGCCAGCCGCCGGAAAAGCTGTTCACCGGCTGCTGCAACTCGGCGACGCTGAAACCCAACCCGAGAATCAGTGCCTGCGCCCGTGCTGGCGCGTCGTGGGCGCCGGCATCGTTGAGCGCGGTATAGGCGTGCGCCATGCGCATGTAGTCTTCACCGGCCTCGGCCTCGGTCACCTCCTGCTGCGCGGCGAGCAGGGTGGTATCGCCTTCGACCACAAACTCGGTCGCCGTCTGCGCCGTTTCCGGCATGTCCTGTGCCACCTGCGACATACGCCACTGCGACGGGATCGACACATCGCCGCCGTCTTCGTGCAGCGTGCCGTTCAGCACCGCGAACAGCGAGGATTTGCCGGCGCCGTTGCGGCCGACCAGGCCGACTTTCTCACCGGGATTGAGCGTCACCGACGCGTTGTCGAGCAGGACTTTGGTGCCGCGGCGCAAGGCCACGTTTTTCAGAATGATCATGGGAGGCGCCGTGCGGCAGCAGAAAACAGGTTACGCCGCGACCAGCGACAAGGCGGGAAGACGACAGAAAAGTGGCCAACGTTGGCCGCATCATGGCAATGGTGCAGCGCCGCCACATGCTGCAAGGCAATAAAAACGGCACGGCGCAGATGGTAACACGCCCCTGCGCGCTTCAAAGGGGAAGAAAGTTGACGTTCGGTGCCGGCAACAGAGAAATGGCCGGTATGCGACTCTGAGCAGACTTTCAGAACAAATGGGGTAACAGACTGCTTAGGCCGATTTGCCGCCAGCGCCCCCCGGCGGCTCATCGGTCGAAGCGGTCTTTCCACAACACAAGCAGGGACGTCCGCTATCGACCCAACCCGGTCATGGCTGGCTGGAAGAAGCAGGCGTTTGGAAGCGTTTGAGTTCAGGGGTGCGCCGACTCAGCAGGTACAAGCGCGATTTAACCGGGAGTGCCGAAGGATATGCCGTTGGTCTATTTCATTAGTACATAGTCATATTCTTACGTACTACCTACCGTAATATTTGCCCCCGGTACGATTTTGTACCGCTTGTAACTATCAAGACACACGCAACGTGTACGGGGGCTATATGACGTTCACTACGCGCCGGGACAGGCGCGAGACCTATAACCGTGGACCACGGGTTACGACAATCGCACTGGCTGTATCTTTGTTGTTTCCGCTGAGTGCTTCGGCTGCGGTGTATACCGTCAGCAGTGAAGCCCAACTTCGCGATGCCATCACGACCATCAACAGCACTAGTGACGCGAACGCCGTCATCAAACTGGCAGCCAGTTTCACAGTGAGTGGCACGGTATCATTTTCGGCAGCGACCCAGCCCATCACGCTGGACACCCAAGGGTTTGTTCTGTCAAAAGCCACCACCAGTACCATCGGGCGGTTCACCACGAATACCAATGGGGTATGGACCTTCAACGGCAACTACACAGGTCTGGCCGGCACAACGCCCGCCATGGGTTTGTCGCTGGCGGCTGTGGGGTTTCAGGGCGTCAATATCACCAATGGGACGATCAGGGGTGGCGACCAGTCTGGTGCCACTGGCGCGGGTGGCGTTGGAGTGACATTGGTGAGCGGGGCCCCTTTGACCAACAATGGTTCGATCAAGGGCGGTACTTCCGTCAATTTTGATACCACCAGCAGCACGCTGGGGGCCGGTGTTTCGATGGTTACCGCGACCTCGCTGGTTAATTCCAGCACTGGCGTTATTCTCGGTGGTGATGGCTCCGGCGGAGGGGTTGCAGGCGCAGGGGTAAGCGTGTTCTCCGGCGCCACTGTCCGTATCGTGAACAATGGCATGATCCGTGGCGGGACGGCACTGGATGCCAATACTATCGGTGGCAATGCCATCCGGATTGGCGGGGGTACGGTGACCCTCACCAACACGGGAACACTAGAAGGCGGACGGGGCGCAGCGGCCTTTTCGGCACTTTCCAGCTCGACCATCAACATGGTGAATTCCGGAACGGTGATTGCGGGCGCGGGTTACGCCAATGCTATTGAGTTCGGCGCAACGGCGACCAGTGTGGCCACGCTGGAACTGCAAGCAGGCTCCAACATCATTGGCAACGTCATTGCCAGCCAGAGCGGCACCAACGACACCTTCAAACTGGGCGGCAGTACCAACAGCGTGTTTGATGCCTCCACCCTGGGTGACACCGCGCAGTACCGGTATTTCGATACCTTCATCAAAACGGGCACCAGCACCTGGGTGCTGATCGGCACCGATGCCCTCACCCTGCCGTGGACGGTAGACCAGGGTACTTTGCAGATCGGTAACGGCGGCACGGATGGCAGTATGGCCAGCGATGTCACCGTGAACAGCGGCGCGAGCCTGGCCTTCAACCGTGCGGATACCTACACCTATGGTGGCACGATCAGTGGCGCGGGCGGTGTCAGCCAGGTCGGCATGGGCACCACGGTGCTGACGGCGGCCAACACCTACACCGGCACGACCAATATCAACGCGGGCACACTGCAAGTGGATGGCTCCATCACCAGTCCGGTGTCCGTGAACGCGGGTGGTACGCTGTCTGGCTCAGGCGTGGTCACCGGCACTGTAACCAACAGCGGCATCGTGATGCCGGGCAGCAATGGCGCCGGTGTGCTGACGCTGGCAAATTACATTGGCAACAGCGGCACGGTGCGCATCGCTACCAGACTGGGTGGTGACAGTGCCACGACCGGTCTGCTGGACATCACTGGCGATACCGCCGGCAGCAGCTTTGTGAAGGTGGTGAATGTCGGCGGCACCGGCGTGCAGACGGTCGATGGCATCAAGATCATCGAGGTGGCCGGCGTTTCTAACGGTAGCTTCACCCTGGTGGGCGATTATCTGTACAAGGGCACGCCCGCTGTCGTGGCGGGTGCCTACGCATACCGCCTGTACAAGGGCGGCGTGAGCACCCCGGCGGATGGCGATTGGTACCTGCGTTCCACGCTGGATGAGTCTGACCTGACCAGTACGCCGAGCACATCGACGCCGGCGGCCACGCAGCCGTTGTATGCGCCAACAGTCCCGCTGTATGAAGCGTATTCCCGCCTGCTGCAAACGCTCAATGAACTGGGCACGCTGCAAGAGCGCGTCGGTAACCGCAGTTGGTCGGTAGATGCCACGCACGAAGGCGGCATCAGCCGTGGCGCCTGGGCGCAGATTGACGGCCAGCACGCGCATGACGATCCACACAGCAGCACGGCCGCCATGAGCCAGAACATCCGCACCTGGAAGTTCCAGGCGGGTATCGATGCCCCGGTCTACGAAAGCAATGCGGGTTCGCTGGTGGCTGGCGCTACCTTCCAGTACGGCACGGCCAACTCGGATGTCCGCTCGGACTTCGGCACCGGTACGGTGGATGCAAAAGGCTATGGCTTTGGCGGCACGCTGACCTGGTATGGCAACAACGGCTTCTACCTGGATAGCCAGGCCACCATCACCTGGTTTGATACCGACCTCAACTCCACCGCGCTGGCCCGTCGCGTGGCGGATGGCAACGGTGGTCGGGGTTACGCCGCCAGCCTGGAAGCCGGCCAACGCCTGCCTCTGGAAAACGGCTGGTCGCTCACACCACAGGTGCAACTGGCCTGGTCACAAGCCGGTTTTGACAGCTTTACAGACCCCTACGACGCACAGGTCTCCGCCGACAACGGCAGCAGCCTTGTGAACCGTGTTGGTCTGTCGCTGGATCACGAGCAAAAGTGGATCGCCGCCAACGGCAAAGCCAGTCGCTCGCATCTCTATGGCGTGGCCAACGTCTATTACGACTATCTCAATGGCACCTCGGCACATGTCTCTGACGTGACCGTCGAGAACAAGCTGCAGGCCTGGTGGGCTGGCGTGGGCATGGGCGCATCGCTGAACTGGGATGATGACCGCTACACCGCTTACGGTGAAGTACTGGCCCGGATGAGCTTGCAGGATGTCGGTGATAGCAACGCGCTGGGCGCCCGTGTGGGTATCAAGATGAAGTGGTAAGCCATGACTGAACCACGTAGAGGGCAACGCTTGTATACGGCAGGACCATCGCTTTCATCAGCCAGCGATAAGCACTGCAGTGCAAAGCAAAGAAATGGCGGATGACAGCAAGGCTGCTTACTGCGCTGAAGTCTTTTCAGAAACCAGAAACCCCAAACACAACGGGCCACCTGGCAAAGGTGGCCCGTTTGTGGGTTGGCGCGGGAATGGCAACCGAACCGAACTGACCCGGCGCTGATCGAGGCCAGAGGTTCAGCAACGCGCTGTCAGTCGTCGTCCATAGAAGCCATCCCGATCCCCGGGGAGCCCTTTTGTGAGGGCGGGAAATCCTTCATGCTTTTCTGGAACGCTTCAATGTACGGCTGCAGGATGGGGATCACCCAACTGCGCTGTTGCTGCCAGCGGAAGTGGTCACCGGCCTCGGGTGAGCGTTCGTACGGATCAACCTTGATGTCGATCACCAGACCGCCCGGGATCTGGCTGGCGGCTTCCATCCATTTGTCCTTGATGGCGGTGTGGATCTTCCACTGATCAACCCGCACGGCGTTCATGCTGGTTTCCGCAAAGTAGAAGAACTCATGCCGTTTTGATTTGCCATCGGGCTGGGTCAACATGTCCAGCTGGTTGTAGCCATCCAGATGGTTCTTGAAAGTCCGGTCGCCCACCTTCAGGCCTGTCAGCAACTGGGTTTTGACATCCGGTTTGCCCACCGCCGCCATCAGGGTCGGCAACCAGTCTTCAGAGGTCATGAACTCGCCGGTCCAGGTGTCTGGCTTGATGTGATCCGGCCAGCGCACCAGCATGGGCACGCGAAAACCGCCATCCCAGGTCAGGCCTTTCTCACCCCGGAAAGACGCGGCGCCAGAGTCTGGCCAGTGCGACAGGTTTACCCCGTTATCTGAGGTAAACAGGACAATGGTGTTCTTGCTCAGGCCTTGCTGGTCCAGCGTATCCAGCAGCTTGCCCACCAGTGAATCCAGCTGCATGACCGCATCGGTGTATTCGGTGTGCCCGCTCTTGCCCAGCCACTGGTTACTGACGTGAATCTTCTGGTGCATGCGCGACGGGTTGAACCACAGAAAGAACGGTTTGTTGGCGGCTTTCTGTTTTTTGATCCAGTCGATCGACATGTCGGTAAAGGTGTCATCAACCGTCTTCATCCGTTCGATGGTCAGCGGGCCTTCATCAGTGATTTTCTGCTTGCCGACGCGTCCCCAGCGCGGCTCTTCGGTGGCGTCATCCGTATTGGTTGCCACGGCGTGGATCATGTTGCGCGGGATACCGGGGAAATTCGGGTCTTTGGGGAAGTTGGTCATTTCTGCCACTTCCATCACGTTGAGGTGATACAGAAAACCATAGAACTCATCGAAACCATGCACGGTGGGCAGGTATTCATTGCGATCACCGACGTGAGACTTGCCAAACATGCCGGTCGCGTAGCCCTCCGCCTTGAGCAACTGTGCCAGGGTTACATCAGTGGCTTGCAGACCGATTTTTGCGCCAGGCTGGCCCACAGCGGTCAGCCCGGTGCGGATCGGATATTGCCCGGTAATGAACGCAGCACGCCCCGCCGTACAACTGGGCTGGGCGTAGTAGTCCGAAATCATCATCCCTTCTTTGGCGATGCGGTCGATATTGGGTGTGGTCACCGCGCCCAGGCCACGGTTATAGGCCGAGACATCCATCGGAGCCATGTCATCGACCATGATCATGACGATATTGGGTTTGTCTGCAGCCCAGGCGGAGCTTGCAGCAGCAAGACACACGCCAAAGCAAAGCAGGATATTTCTCAGAAATTGCATGACCGTGCCTCACGTAGTGAAGATACCCTCCCGACACAACGTGCAGGTGACAGCGACATTGGGATAGACCGGGTTGAGATCGGTATAGCACAGCATGTTCAACGGCACCTCGCAGCGTTCGCCACGGTGCATTGAAAAACGATTCGGCTATCCGGCTCATTGCTGCCTCTGAACTGCGCAAGTGCGAACGACCGCTCAGGCCGCTGCCCGGCAGCATCGGGAGCAGGCGCGAGACCTTATATTTCTGTCTGCCCGGATAGTGCTTCTTCGAAGAACGAGGACACCAGCAGACTCTGCCTGCGCTCTTGCAGACAGTACACAAAGGTTTCTGTGTAGATGGGGTCGCCCTCAATGCGGATGGGACGGATGGAGGGGTGAGGGATGAATTCCGCCTCCGAGACCATGCCCAGCCCCAGCCCGCGGATAACGGCTTCACGCAGCGCCTCGCGGCTGCCGATTTCCATGGCGTTCTGCGGTTTGACGCCGGCCTGTTGCAAGACTTTTTCCAGCGCGGTGCGCGTGGTTGAACCCTTTTCCCGGCGCAACAAGGGCTGCTGCTGCAGTTCGGCCAACTCAATGCTTGAGCGATGGGCAAACGGATGATTGATATTGGCGAACAACACCACCGGATGGCGTGCATATTGGTGGACCGCAAAACGGGGGTCGTCGTTATGACCGGCGAGCACGGCAATGCCTGTCGACCAAAACAGCTTTTACGGGTGATCAACTGGAAGAACCAGTAGCTGATGTGCTCAGAGGAATGCTCGACCGACTGGAACGCATTCTTGCTTCCAGCCTGCAATCCAAAGAGAGCCAGTCAACTTTGACTTGCTCGCCGGAGAGCGCGGCACGGCTACTGGTGACCTTCACCCGCGGGCTTGTGGTTATTGAGCGTGTATATCAGGACACAGACCGTTTAAAAGCAACGGCGGCGTCCCTGCTGGATATTCTCATTGCCTCACGCAGTGATCTTTAATTCCAAGTTCGCCTGCCCTGTTTGATCAGGGGGATTGATGGAGAGTGCAAATCAATAGGGTACCCGCCCTCACCCGCTCAAGCCCGCTCCCGTTGGACGCTCTTGATTGCATTTGCAGTCATTTATAGTCTTTTCAGGTACATCCACGGGCCCTGGATGCAATCATCCCTGTTCAAGCCGTGGCAAGCTCTGGCGAGTGCCAGGCCCGCCTGGTTTTCTTCTGTTGATTTTCACGCCGCCACACGCCGGTGCTGGCACAATGCACCGGACCCGTAACGCTCCCGAATCCTGGCGGACCCTCGCGATATGAATGCCGTGCGCAACTTGCTCAAGAACGATTCCACCCCCACCAACAAGCTGGCCCAGATCATGGGTACGGCGACGGTTCTGGGCTTGCTGTATTTTGGCCGGGATGTGCTGATCCCCATTACGCTGGCCATTATCTTGAGCTTGCTGATCGCGCCGCTGATCCGCTGGTTGCGCCGCGTCGGGTTCGGCCAGGTGGGCTCGATTGTGGTGGCCGTCTCTGGCCTTTCTGTCGCGCTGACGTTTGTAGGCCTGGTCATCGGCTTGCAGGTGATTCACATGGCCGCCAGCTTGCCGCAGTACGAGGATACGATCCGCAGCAAAGTGGTCACGCTGGATGAAATGACCCTGGGCAAACTCAATCTGGTGACCGGCCAGGCCAACCGGGTGATCTCCCAGATGTTTGCCAGGAATGAAGACGCCACACCTGACCCGACCACCCAGGACGCCCACAACACGGCCAACAAACCACTGGCCGTTACTGTGCAACAAAGCCCGCCCAGTCCGTTCACGCTGCTAACCCGTATCGCTACCTCCGTCTGGGGGCCGCTGGAAACCGCCGGAATCGTGTTTGTGGTGTTGATCTTTGTGTTGCTGGAGCATGAAGCCCTGCGCGACCGCTTGATCCGGTTGATTGGTTCTGGCGATTTGCGCGGGACCACCATGGCGGTCAATGATGCCGGCACGCGGTTATCCCGATTTTTTGTGTCGCAGTTTGCGGTCAACATTGCGGTAGGCGCGCTGATCTGGCTGGGTTTGAGCTTGATTGGCTTATCACAAGCCTTGCTCTGGGGCGTGATGGCAGCGGTGCTGCGGTTTGTGCCCTATGTCGGCGTATGGATCGCCGCTTTCTGCGCCACCTTGCTGGCAGCCGCCATTGCGCCAGGCTGGGAAATGGCGGTGATGACGCTGGGCCTCTTTCTGCTGATTGAGGTGCTGGTCGCGCAGTTGATTGAACCACAACTATATGGGCATACCACCGGCCTCTCGCCTCTGTCTGTAGTGATCGCCGCGATTTTCTGGAGCTGGATCTGGGGCCCGGTGGGGCTGGTGCTTTCCACGCCGCTGACGCTGTGCCTGGTGGTGGCCGGACGTTATATCAAGGGGCTGCAATTTCTGGAAATCCTGCTGGGTGAAGTCCCCGCACTGACCATGCCGGAAAACTTCTATCAGCGCGCCCTGTCAGGTGATGCGGATGAAATCATCGCCAGCGCCCGCGCTTTTCTCAAGCGAAAACCCCTTGCCGTGTATTGCGATACGGTCTTGCGCCCTGCGGTACACATGCTGGCCATGGACTACGCCAGCAAAACCATTTCACGCGCAGAGCAAAAACGTGTGAGCACGGTGATTGGCACGGTGATTGAAACCCTGAGTGGTTCTGGCAAGCCGGTAAAGGGCAATCGCCGGCAATCGGTACTGGAAGAAGTCAGCCTGGGCCGTCAGTTGCGCGCGCGCCGCGAACAGCAAACCGGCCGCTGGCAAGGCCCGATCAATGCGCCGGAAGGTTCTGTTGTACTTGCGGTGGGGCTGGGTTCTGGTGGCGATGAACTGGCGGCTGAAATTCTGGTGCGCATCTTGCGTACGCAGCACATTGATGGTCGCCACCTGGCGCTGGAAGACTTACAAGGGCCTATCCCGAACGAGGTGAATCCGGAAATCGTGGCCGTGGTTTTCTTGATCAGCGTGATTCCTGAAACCGAGGGTGACCTGTTCGACAATCTGATCCAGACGTTCCGTGAACGGCTACCGCACGCCCAGATCATGGCCGCCGTGCTGGGCAGCCCGTTTGAACTGCGCGATTTGCCGCCAACCCGGATCGACTCCGCCGACCAGACCCTGCACACTTACGAAGAAATGGTGCAGGCCTGCAGCGACGTTCCTAAAGTGCAAACCCCGCGCTAAGAGCGGGATTCAAACGCCGGCGAGCCAGCAACGCCAGAGTACGGCACCCGGCAACGAACGGATAGCGGCAAAGCCTTCCGGCGCGGTTTGGCCGGCCGGCAACAGCAAGCGGACCTCACGCCAGCCGCAAAGCGTCGCGGCTTGTTGCGCGGCTGGCCACAGGGCAAACCATGCGGTCGGATCTGCATCCTGTGCCATCTGCACGCGCAAGCCGGACCCCGGTTGCAAATGCAGCAGCGCTTGTAGCTGTCCATCCCCTCGCCATAATGCCCATGCCAGGCGATCGCCACCTGGCGCCGGAGATGTCGGCAAGATCGGTGCGCTGGCCGGCAAGCGCGCGGCCAGATCAGCCTGCGCGTGGGCAGGCACCGGCGACCCATAATGGCGTGAGCCGGAAGCCCGATTTTCCAGCAGCAGGACCGGTATTCCTGGCCGGATCAGCGCGAACAACTCAATCACATCGTCATTGCGCATGCGCACGCACCCGTGCGATGCGGGTAGGCCCATGGGCTGGTCGTCTGGCGTGCCGTGGATATAGATATAGCGGCGCAGCGTATCGACCGCACCCAGCCGGTTAAAACCCGGCTGGCAGCCCGACAACCAGATGATCCGGCTCAGAATCCAGTCCCGTTCGGGAAACTGTGCGCCCAGCGCCGGGGTATGGATTTCGCCCGTAGCACGGCGGCCACGCAAAACGCTGCCGCGTGGCAAATCATGGCCGATCAGGGCGCGCACGGTATGCAGGCCACGCGGGGTTCTCATGCTGCCCTGCTGCTCCCCGATGCCCGCCGCAGCGGTAGAAACGCTGTATTGGCGTAGCAACCGGGTTTCTTCGTACAAGCGCAGGCTTTGCGCGGCAAGGTCGATCTCGATATGCATGTGTCGCCGGAAAACTGGGTAAATAAAAAACGGAGGCCAAAGCCTCCGTTTTGGGTCACGCGCGTGGCGCTTAGTGCTTGATCAGCCCGGTGTAGATGGTGCTGGCCAACTCGCCATCCGGCGTGTCCTGAGAGGCTTCCCAAGCCATCATACCGCCCAGCTTCATCTTTTTCACGTAGTCGATCTTGTCCTTGATGACTTGCGGATCATCGTAAACCCAGATTTCGCCGCCTGCGGTTTTGACAATGGCGCGGGTTTTGTCGTCACGGTATACGTCACCCGCCTTGGCTTTGATCTCGGCATAGCTCGCAATACCTTCTTCCGAGGAGCCCTTGGCCTTGGCCTTGACCGCCTGGTGGATGCCATGTGTGTCCATACTGCCTGGCACCCAGCCATAGCCGTAGAACGGGATACCCAACACCAGTTTGCCTGACTGCACACCCTTGTCGATGTAATCCTTCACCGCCATGTCGATGGAGAACCGATCCTTGGGGCCCGTGAACAGGTTGGACTGATAACCGGTGATGCCGTCCCATGGGCCGGCAAAGTCATAGGTCATCAGGTTGATCCAGTTCACCGACGCCTGGATTTTTTCGCTCTCGATATTGTTGTAGACGTTGGCTGCGGCGCTGGCGGCCACGGTCAAGAGATAACCTGGTTTGGCGGCATCCAGTTGTTTGCGGAATTCGGCCAGCAGCGCGGTGTAGTTCTTCGGGTCCTCATCGCGCACGATATTGCCTTCGTTACCCGTTGTACCCGGGTATTCCCAGTCGATATCGATACCGTCGAACACACCGGCGGCCAGACCATTCTTGCCATCGATATTGCCCTTGATAAAGGTGTCCACGCACGATTTCACAAAGGCTTCCCGGTTTTTGGGCAGCGCCGCGTCCGAGAAGTATTTGGACCACGTCCAGCCCCCCAGCGAAATCACCACTTTCAGGTCAGGATGCTTTTGCTTGAGTTGCTTGATCTGATTCCAGTTGCCAAACAGGCCATTACTACCGGCATCCGGTTTGCCATCCAGCGTATTGGCGGCATCAACGGGTTGTTTGTAATCCTGATCCGGATAACCCACCACGCATTTGTTATCTACCACATTGCCAAAGGCGTAGTTGATGACGGTGACCTGCCTGGCCAGACCGGAGGTTTCCATGTTTTTAACAAAATACGGTGGGGTGCGACCGGTCGCCCAGGCGGGGTAGTACGCCACAAACTGCGGTTTGGCGGGCGCGGGCACGCCACCCACAACTGCAGCGGCGGCGGCAGCGGCCGGTTTGGCATCACCGCCGCCATCCTCTTTTTCAACCAGCTTGAAATTGGCAAACATGGAGGTGCCCGGCTCGCCGGAACCATTCACCCATTGTTCCAGCGCCAGGTGAAAGGCAAACTTGCCCTTGAAATCAATGCTGTAGCTGTTCCACTGATTATTGTCTTTGAGGACTTCCGCGCCGCCGCCCAGCTTGGCCGCACCGGCCAGCCAGTTATCACGTCCCGGAAAATCAGCCGTGTACCCAACCACGCCGCCACAACTGGAGCTACATGTGCCCAGGTAATCAAACGTCAGCGTGTATTTTTTGCCTTCGGCAAACTGGGTTTTGGAGAAAAGGTCTCCGCCAAACACTTTCTTGGTGAACTTGAGCGCCTTGCCACCGGGGCGCAGCGGATCGTCCACGATCGCGCCATGCATGGGCACGGTACCGTCGCCGTTCTGACCCACCCATTGCGAGAGGTCACCCTTGAAATCGTCCTGGAACACGACTTTATCGGCGTGCGCAAGCGCAGCCACCGCCATCAGCGGCAGCAACAATAGCTGTCTCATTCTTCATCCTCGTTCGGGTATTTTTTTGCCTGATTGCAGTACAACCGGCGGCCCGTCTTTTGCTGCGCAACTGCCGCGGCCTGCTGGCTCACCGTGTTCGCAATCTGTTTATTCACGATCGCGTTTTGTCCGCGACCATGCGCAAGACTCTAGCATGAGGATGCGTCGCGATAACCAGTTGTCATGTACGGCGCGCAATTTGAGCAACATAGGGCTGGCGCGGTGGCCTTGTCTGGCCGCCACAGTCTCAGGCGGCGCCGGTCGCTTTCTCGTCACGCAACGCCTTTTGCTGGCGTCGGCGCTCGGCAAAAAAAGCCTTCAGCTGGGCGGCGGCGTCCTGGGCCAGCAGGCCGCCCAGCACTTCGGTGTGATGATTGAGCCGGGCATCCATGAACGGATTGATCACACTGCCCGCGCAACCGGTTTTGGGGTCGGTGGTCGCAAACACTACCCGCGCCAAGCGCGCATGCATCATGACGCCAGAACACATCAAACAAGGTTCCAGCGTCACATATAGCTCGCACCCTGGCAGGCGATAGTTACCCAGATGCTCTGCGGCAGCGCGCAATGCCAGCATTTCCGCATGGGCAGAAGGGTCATGCCGGGTGATGGGCTGATTATGGCCGCGCCCGATAATCTGCCCTTTATGGACTACCACCGCCCCAACCGGGACTTCGCCCAGTGCCTGGGCCTGGGCGGCTTCCGCCAGCGCGGCCTGCATGAACCCGATTTGCGCCTCAGACCATTCATGCAATACCGGCAACAGTTCCGCCGGTTCAGACATGGCCCAGCAACTCCGCAGCATGACGCCGCGTGGTCTCGGTGATATCCACCCCGCCGAGCATGCGGGCGATTTCTTCGATACGCCCGGCATCATCCAGCGCGGCAACATGGCTGACAATGCCGGCGTTGCCTTTGTCTTTACTCACCTGGAAATGCTGATCGCCGCAGGCGGCCACTTGCGGCAAATGGGTAATGCACAAGACCTGGTGCGCCTTGCCCAGGTCAGCCAGCATGCGTCCGACGATTTCTGCCACGCGCCCGCCAATGCCGACATCCACCTCGTCGAAAACCAGGGTCGGCACACCGGAAAGACCGCTGGTAATCACCTGGATACCCAGACTGATACGGGATAATTCCCCGCCCGAGACAATCTTGCCCAGTGGGCGCGGTTCGGCATCGCCGTGCGCAATCTGGAAATCCACATCTTCAAGACCATGCCCACCGGCTGCGACGGGCGTCAATGCGACGGTAAAGACGCTATCGGCCAGCGCCAGCGGCTTCATCTGGGTGGTGACCGCTTTGGCAAACGGCGCCGATTGTTTTTGCCGCAATGCGGAGAGCTGTGCTGCCCGTTTTTCATAGGCAGCGCGTGCCGTCGCCACGGCTTTTTCCAGGCGGACAATCCCTTCGCCGCCACCCAATGCATCCAGTTGGCCGGCCCATTCTTGCAGCGCAAGTGGCAACCGGCCTGGCGGTTCGATGCGGTATTTGCGCGCTGTTCGCCAGACCAGATCCAGCCGGGTCTCGACCTCTTGCAAGCGTTGCGGGTCCAGTTCCAGATGATCCGCGTACCGGCGCAATTCACTCACGGCTTCGGCCAGCTGGGCATCGACACCCGCCAGCAAGTCCAGCGACGGGTTCAACTGCTCATCGTAACCAGCCAGTTCCTGCAGGCGGCGGGTGGCGCTGCCCAGCCAGCCCTGGCAGTTTTCGTCGCCGTCGCTGAGCACATCCAGCGCGGATTGCACACCATCTATCAAACTGGCGGCATGCTGCAGGCGGCGGTGCTCCCCTTGCAGTTCTTCCCATTCCGTTTCGCCCAGACCCAGCTCAGTGACTTCATTGATCTGCCACTGCAACCGTTCGCGTTCAGCTTCAAACGCGGCGGCGTTACGGCTGGCGGCGGCGAACTCTTCTTCCGCGCGTTGCCATTGCCGCCAGTAGCCAGCCACCTCCGTGGCGACCTCCGTCGCGCCGGCAAAGGCATCGAACACAGCGCGCTGGGTTTCTGGCCGCAGTAGCAACTGATGGGCATGCTGACCGTGGATATCCACCAGCATTTCGCCCAGGGTTTTCAGTTGTGCCAAGGTGGCGGCCGTGCCGTTGATAAACGCTTTGCTTTTGCCCTGACGATCCAGCGTGCGGCGTAAATTGACGTTCTCCGCGTCGTCGCCGGTCAGTTCGGACTCGGCCAGCCACGCCTGAGCGGCCGGCAGTTTGCTGATATCAAATTCGGCGGCAAGTTCGGCTTTTTCTGTGCCGTGGCGCACCATGCCCACATCGGCCCGATCGCCCAGCAACAGGCCCAGCGCATCGATCACAATCGACTTGCCCGCCCCGGTTTCACCGGTAAACACCGACAGGCCGGACGCAAACGCCAGCGCCAGCTTGTCGACAATCACGAAATTCTTCAGATTCAGAGAGAGCAGCATGGGCAGCCGTGATCAGGTTTCAGAGGAGCTTTTCGCCCCAGTGCAGTTTGTCACGCAGCATATCGTAATAGTTGTATCCAACCGGATGCAGGATACGCAGCGTATTGCGATGGCGCCGGATGATCACCCGGTCTTTCTCGCGCAGTTCGCAGTCAGACTGGTTATCAAAGTACACCCGCGCATCCGAGTTGCGCGTGAGCAGGAATTCGACTTCGCTCGTATCGTTGATCACGATCGGGCGGTTGGAAAGCGATTGCGGGCAAATCGGCACCAGCGTAATGGCGGGCAAGCTGGGGTGCAGGATCGGGCCACCGGAGGCCAGGGCATACGCGGTAGAGCCGGTGGGTGTGGACACAATCAGGCCGTCCGAACGCTGGCTGTACACAAACTGGCGATCAATGAAGATTTCAAACTCGATCATGGCGCCGGTGGAACCACGGCTGAATACCACGTCATTGAAGGCCAGTGCGTTGACGGTGTCCTTGCTGCCATCGCGCTTGACGGTGGTTTCCAGCAAGATGCGCTCTTCCGGCACAAAGGCCCCGGCCAGCATGCCGCTGATGGTGCGTTCCATGTCCTTGAGCGGAATATCGGTCATAAAGCCCAACCGCCCCTGGTTAACGCCAATGACCGGAATCCGGTACGGTGCCACCAACCGGGCCACACCCAGCATGGTGCCATCGCCACCCAGCACGATCACCAGGTCCGCCAGCTTGCCAATGGCAAGACGATCTACCACCGGGATGTCTTCAATCCCGTGTTCGGCAGCCACTTCTGCCTCGATCAACACCCGCGCGCCCAGCTCTTGCAAAGTGCCGGCGAGCTGGCGCAATGGACCACCCAGCGTAGGGGTGTTGAAACGGCCAACCAGCACAATGGTTTTAAATAGGCTCTGCATGGCTTGATCCAGACAAATACGGCTGCATTTAACCACAAGGGAGGACTCTTCGCACTTTCAGACCACAAGCGTCTCCCGACACCAACAACGCATGACAAGACTTTAACCCTAAACACAAACCACATTAGAATCGGATCATGCTCAGTGATCGTGCCCAAATCCTTCTGAAAACACTGGTCGAACGCTACATCGCCGACGGACAGCCCGTGGGCTCGCGCGCGTTGTCGCAGTATTCCGGCCTGGATATCAGTTCTGCCACCATCCGCAATGTGATGGTCGATCTGGAGCAACTGGGTTTTGTGGCCAGCCCGCATACCTCGGCCGGGCGGATTCCGACCGCGCTGGGTTACCGTTTCTTTGTCGATAGCCTGATGTCGGTGCAGTCGTTGCAAAATATTGGCCTGCAACCGGGCGCGTTGCCGCTGGATAACCCGCAACGCACCATCACCGCAGCCTCTAACCTGCTCTCGCAACTGACGCACTTTGCCGGCGTGGTGGTGTCACCCCGCCGCCAGGACACCGTGCTCAAGCAGATCGAGTTTCTGCCGCTGTCTGACAAGCGCGTGTTGCTGATTCTGGTGACGGATGACGGCGATGTGCAAAACCGTATCATCCAGATGCAAACGGCGTTCCCGCCCGCAGAGCTGATTGAGGCGGCCAATTTCCTCAACGACAATTGCGCCGGCAAGACCTGGCGTGAGTTGCGTCTGTTTGTCGAAACCGAGGTACGCTCGGTCAAAGGCCAGTTGGCCGAACTGTTAAACAGCGCCGTGCTATATGGCCAGAGCGCACTGGATCACACCTCGGAAGAACTGGTGATCTCGGGCGAGCGCAATCTGCTGGAGAGCGACGATCTCGCCAACAATATGGGTCAGTTGCGCCAGTTGTTTGAACTGTTTGAACGCAAGACGGCCCTGTTGCAACTGATGGAACTAGGCAACCGCGCAGATGGCGTGCAGATTTTCATCGGTGGCGAATCCGGCCTTGCCCCGCTGGATGAATGTTCCATCATTACCGCGCCGTATCGCGCCAATGGCCAGATCATCGGTACGCTGGGGGTCATTGGCCCCACGCGCATGGCCTATGAGCGCATCATTCCCATTGTTGATGTCACCGCCAAACTGCTATCTAGTGCGCTATCCCAATGACGCTTGCAGCCGCCGATACCATCACCATCCGTCCCGCCGCAGCGCAAGACACCTCTACGCTGGCGGCACTGGCCATGACGGTCTGGTTGCAGACTTACGCCATTAGCGGCGTCCGTCCGGCCCTGGCCAATTATGTCTTTAGTACCTTTACTGACCCGTATTTTGCCAGGCTGATCGCGGACCCGCGCCATGTGGTTCTGGTGGCCTGTCACGGTGAGCATCTGGTGGGATACGCGGCACTGGATTTTGACGCCTACCAACCCGCGGTGCCACATACCGACGTCGAACTGCAAACGCTCTACATTTTGCCGCGCTTTAGCCGCCGGGGAATCGGCCGCGCTTTGCTGTCCGCCTGCAAGGCCATTGCGGCAGAACGCGCCGGCCACTGCGCACTGTGGCTATCGGTCAACAGTCAGAATCACGCTGCTCTGGCTTTTTACAACTGCCAGCAGTTCGAGCAATATGGCACCTTGTTTTTTGAACTCGATTCGGTAAGGTACGAGAACCGGATTCTGGCATCAGCCTGAACCTGGCCGTGCTCTTGCCTGCGGGTGCTGTGTCATCGCACCCGCTTCCGCCCTGCCCTGACCCGGATTTCCCATGCTCGTAAAGCTTCGCGCTGCGCTGTGCAGCGTTGCCCTTGCCGCCGTTTTTGCTCCTGCCCTTAGCCACGCCGATGACGCCTTGCTCAAACGGCCAGAGGTGCAGTCTTATCTGGATTCCCTTGTTAACACCCAGAATTTTGACCGCGACAGTCTGAACACGCTGTTCGGTCAGGTGGTTACCAAGCCCAGCATCATCGCCGTACTGGATCGCCCCTCGACCGGCCGGCCGTGGTATCAGTTCAAGGGCAATTTCATCAACAACCAGCGCATTGTGGGTGGCGCGCGCTTTATGCGCCGCAATGCCGATGCGCTGACCGCGGTGAGCGACAAATACGGTGTGCCGCCGGAAGTCATCACTTCCATCCTGGGTGTAGAAACGCTGTATGGCCGCAATACCGGCTCGTTCCGGGTGATTGACGCCCTGACGACCATCGCCTTTGATTACCCGCGCCGCGCGGACTACTTCAAGGACCAGTTGACGCAGTTTCTGCTGCTGGCCCGCGAGGAAAACGAAAACCCGCTGACGTTTATGGGCTCGTACGCAGGCGCCATGGGCATGCCGCAATTCATGCCATCCAGCTTCCGCCAGTACGCGGTTGACTGGAATGGCGATCATCACCGTGACATCTGGGGCACGCCAGAAGACGCCATTGCCAGCGTCGCCAACTTCCTGGCCGCCCACGGCTGGCAGCGGGATGGCGATACCTATGTGCCGGTCAACGTAGCCAGTGCTGAAGACGACTTGCTGGCCGACAAATTCAACCTGCATTACACCGTGGCTGAACTGGTCAAAAAAGGCGTACAACCGCTGGATGAGACTGACCCCAATCAGCAAGCCGTGCTGTTCAGCCTGGAAACCGAGCCTGGCGTGACCAACTACTACATGGGGTTTAACAACTTCTATGTGGTCACGCGCTACAACCGCAGTACGCTGTACGCCACGGCTGTGCTGCAACTGGCTCAGGCCATCAAGGGTGCTTACGACAGCGGGCTGGATCTGCAAAGCACGTCGGACACCCCAACGCCCAAGCCGACCAAAGCCAAACCGGCCAAAGCCAAAAGCGACGGGCGCTGGAAATAACCTCCTCAACAGTACGAAGCCAGGCGTTCGCCCTGGTTTCGTACTGCGCACCCAGCGTGCGTTTGCCTCTTTTTTGCCTCTTTGTTTCATTGCAAATACATCTCGTAATCCCGATCGTGCCTTGAGGTCGCTCAGCATTACGGCAATGCAACACACAACCATTTTATTTGATAAATAAAATATCAATAATATTGATCTTAAAAGTTTTATCAAAAATCAATAACCACCTTCCATTTTTTGTCAATTCCATTTGACCCCGCCCGCACCCCCCACAGAATAATCTGAAAAATACCGATATGTGATTATCCGTACTTGGCAAAGACAACCAGCGCCCTGCACGATTCGCGTCGTGCCAGAATTCATGGAATGCCGCACAGTGCCCAGATATTCAACAGATTGTTTTTCCCCATATCTTTCTGACGGGCACTCATTTAATTTTCAGCGCGTCGGGAGACAAAAATGAAGTCCAAAAAAATGAAATTACTGATTATTGCATCCGCAGTGCTCAGCCTGCATGCCATAGCCGCAGACAATTTCTCCGGTTTTTATATTGGCGGCAAAGGTGGTTACAATCAGCTGGAGCTGAGTGGCAACCACTATAAGGACAACACAACCGAAAGCCTGACCGCCGGCGCGGAAGTTGGCTACAACTACGTATTCAAAAACAATTTTGTGCTCGGCGCAGATCTTTTTTACGATTATGTAGACCGCAAGGCAAACAGCAATGTTGATGCCGGCAATTTCGGCACTGATGGCTGGGGCGCAGATGTAAAGCTGGGCTATCAGATTGCGCAATGGATGCCCTATGCCAAACTCGGTTACGGCCGCATCAAAGGCACCGATGTCATTCGCGACTTCTCTGCCAACGCATTCCATGGCGGCCTGGGTGTGGAATACAAAATTGCGCCGGCCTGGGGCCTGACCGGTGAATGGCTTGCCACCTCGCCGTCTGATAATGGCGTCAAGATCAAGAGCAACAGCGTGACCCTGGGCCTGAACTATCACTTTGGCGCCAAGGCTGCCCCGGCACCGGTCGCCGTCACCCCGATGCCGACACCTCACGCAGAACCTGTAGTCGTGGTTGCGCCGGAACCGGTAAAGGCCCAAGTGGTCGCGCCCAAACCGCCGATGGAAACCCGCCACTTCTCGCTGAAGTCTGACGTGCTGTTCGATTCCGGCAAAGCCACCATCACTCAGCAAGGTCGTGACGAGTTGAACAAGCTGTATGAACAGGTTGCCAATATCGACGCCCGCGACGGCCGCGCTATTGTGGTTGGCTACACGGACCGCACCGGCCCCGCCAAACTGAACAAGGATCTGAGCTATCGCCGCGCCCAGGCGGTGAGTGCCTACCTGATCAGTCGTGGCGCGCCTGCCAACCGTATCGAGGTACAGGGGATGGGCTCCGCCAATCCGGTCACAGGTGCTAGCTGCAATGGCATTGGCAACCGTGCGCGTTACGTGACATGCCTGGCGCCGGATCGCCGTGTTGAGGTCGACATTCAGGGTACACAGACCACCGTTGCCCAATAAGCAACGCTGAAATGAAAAAAGCCGATCAGTTTGACTGATCGGCTTTTTTTATATTGCGCCGGACTTAGAGCCGGACTTGAGGCACACAGCCTCAGGCGCGCGTGGCCATCACCCGCTGCCGGCGGGTTTCCGCCAGCACAATCCCGCTGGCCACCGATACATTCAGGCTTTCGACCGAACCAAACATCGGAATCGACACCAGCACGTCGCAATGTTCGCGGGTCAGCCGGCGCATGCCATCACCTTCGTTACCCATCACCCAGGCCAGCGGGCCGGTGTGGTTGAAGTGATGCAGATCGGTATCTGCTTCACCGGCCGTGCCGGCAATCCAGATTTCGCGTTCCTGCAGTTCGCGCAGGGTGCGCGCCAAATTGGTCACCATCACGTACGGAATGACTTCGGCCGCGCCGCAGGCCACTTTGGATACCGTGGCTGTAATGCCAACCGACTTATCCTTGGGGGCGATGACCGCGTGGACCCCCATGGCGTCGGCCACACGCAGACACGCGCCCAGATTGTGCGGATCGGTAATACCATCAAGCACCAGCAGGAACGGCGGCTCGTCAAGGTCATCGAGCACGTCATCGACAGTGATGTACGACTTGCCTGCGTCAATCAGCGCGGCCACACCCTGATGACGACCACCGGCAGCCAGACCATCCAGCCGTTTGATATCGACCAGATGCACCTTGCAGCCCTGACCTTCCGCCAGCCGCGCCAGGTCTTTGGAGCGCTGGTCCATGCGCGCGGCGTTCAGATACAACTCCAGCACGCTATCGGGAAAGCGCTTCAGGCGCGAAGTGACGGCGTGAAAGCCGTGGATGACTTTTTGATCCATGATGCCTTGCCATGATCGTGGCGAATACTGGGTGAACCGTGAAGTTTACAGCATTGAAGAGGCCCACACACACTTACGCCTCACCCCTGGCCGCTCACACACGTATAATGACGCCTTTACCGCCTGCCCCTGCCGCCCCGTGTCCGCTCCCGCCATCCCCCGCGCAGGCGAACGTCTGCAACTTGCCCTGCCCCCTGGTTCCGCCGACAGCCTTTTGCTGGCGCGTTACTCCGACCGTGCCCGTCCGCTGGTGGTATTGACCGATGCCGCCCATGAGGCCACCCGCCTCAAGGAAGAACTGGCGTATTTGCTGCCGGACAAAGCCGTGGTCATGCTGCCAGATTGGGAAACGCTGCCGTACGATCACTTCTCGCCGCACCAGGATCTGATCTCTGAGCGGTTGGCGACCCTGTGGCAGATTCGCGAGGGCAAGGCGGATATCGTCATCGTGCCGGTGCAAACCGCCATGGGGCGACTGGCACCGGTGGAATACCTGGCGGGCTACACCTTCTTTATCAAAAAGGGCCAGAAGTTCGACGCAGAAAAAATGCGTGCCGATCTGGCCTTTGCCGGTTACAGCCATGTCACCCAGGTGTACAGCCCGGGCGAGTTCTCCATCCGCGGCGGCTTGATTGATCTGTTCCCGATGGGCTCGCCGTTGCCCTACCGTATTGATCTGTTTGACGACGAGATCGAAACCATCCGCACCTTTGATGTGGATACCCAGCGCAGCCTGTATCCAGTGCCAGAGGTACGCTTGTTGCCGGCGCGGGAGTTCCCGATCGATGACGGCGGCCGCACGCGGTTTCGTCAGCGTTTTCGGGAAGTATTCGAGGGTGATCCGTCCAAGTCCCGGCTGTACAAGGATATTTCCAGCGGCGCTACGCCCGCCGGTATCGAATACTACCTGCCGCTGTTTTTTGAACACACCGCGACCCTGTTCGACTACCTGCCCGCCAGCGCCTTGCTGGTGCTGCGCGGTGATCTGCAAGAGGCCGTCCAGCGTTTCTGGGCCGATACGCAAGATCGCTACCGCAATCTGTCTGGGGAAAAAGACCGCCCCATTCTGAAACCGGGCGATCTTTACCTGATGCCCGACACCTTCTTTGGCAGCTGCAAGAGCTGGCCACGGCTGGAATTCGGGAGCGCCGCAGACGAAAACCTGGCCGAAGCGCTGCCGCCGCTGGATGTTGATCGTCGCGCCGACAATCCGCTCGCCAAACTCACCAGCTTTCTGGACAGCTTCAAAGGTCGTGTCCTGATCTGTGCCGAGAGTCTGGGCCGGCGTGAAACCATGGCGCAGTATTTTGCCGAATACGGGCTCAAACCCGCTTTGGCCGAAAGCTGGCAAGGGTTTATCGAGGGCAAGGAGCGCGTCATGCTCGCGCCGGCGCCCTTGTATCGTGGTTTTGTGCTGGCCAAAGAAAAACTCGCCATCATCACCGAAGGCAATCTGTATGCCGCGGTGGCGCAATCACGTGGCAAAAAACAGCAAAAACGCAGCAATACCGACACCATGCTGCGCGATTTGTCCGAGCTGAAAATCGGTGATCCGGTGGTGCACGAAGCGCATGGCATCGGTCTGTATCAAGGTTTGATCTCGATGGACCTGGGCGAGGGTGAAACCGAGCTTTTGCTGATCGAATACTCGGGTAGCGACAAGCTGTATGTGCCCGTCTCGCAACTGCATGTCATCAGCCGCTATTCCGGCGGCTCGCCAGATGCCGCGCCGCTACACAAGCTGGGCTCCGGTGCGTGGGATAAAGCCAAACGCCGCGCAGCGGAACAAGTCCGTGATACCGCCGCAGAACTATTGAACCTCTATGCCCGTCGTGCCGCACGCGAAGGTCATGCCTTCGATTGGTCATACAACGATTACGAAGCCTTTGCCGAAGGCTTTGGCTTTGAAGAAACCGCCGACCAGGAAGCCGCCATTGAGGCGGTGCTGATCGATATGCGGCTGGGCCGCCCGATGGACCGCCTGGTATGCGGCGATGTGGGCTTCGGCAAAACCGAAGTGGCCCTGCGCGCCGCGTTTGCGGCGGTTGCGGGTGGCAAACAAGTGGCGGTTCTGGTACCGACTACCCTGCTGGCAGAACAGCACTTCCAGACCTTTTCTGACCGCTTTGCCGACTGGCCGGTCAAGATTGTCGAACTATCACGCTTTCGCTCCACCAAAGAAGTCGCCGCCGCACTCAAGGGGTTGGCGGATGGTCAGGTGGATATCGTGATCGGCACGCACAAGCTGGTGCAGCCGGATGTCGAATTTGCCCGGCTGGGCCTGGTGATCATCGACGAGGAACACCGTTTTGGCGTGCGCCAGAAAGAACAGCTCAAGGCCCTGCGCGCCAACGTCGACGTGCTCACCCTGACCGCCACCCCCATCCCTCGTACCCTGGCCATGAGCCTGGAAGGTCTGCGGGATTTCTCCGTGATCGCCACCGCCCCATCACGCCGCCTGGCGGTGAAGACCTTTGTTGCCAAGTTCAATGAAGGGGTGATCCGCGAAGCAGTGCTGCGCGAACTCAAGCGCGGCGGGCAGGTGTTCTTTCTGCATAACGAAGTCGAAACCATCGAGAACATGCAGCAGAAACTGGCTGCGTTGTTGCCCGAGGCCCGGCTGGGTGTGGCGCACGGTCAAATGCGCGAGCGTGAGCTGGAACATGTGATGCGCGATTTCTACGCACAGCGGTTCAACGTCTTGCTGTGCACGACGATCATCGAAACCGGCATTGATATCCCCAATGCCAACACCATCATCATGAACCGGGCCGACAAGTTCGGTCTGGCGCAGTTGCACCAGATGCGCGGCCGCGTGGGCCGCAGCCATCACCAGGCCTACGCCTATCTACTGGTGCCGGATGTGGAAGGCATGACCTCGTCGGCCAAGAAACGGCTGGAAGCCATCCAGATGATGGAAGAACTGGGCTCCGGCTTTTTCCTGGCGATGCACGATCTGGAAATTCGCGGTGCGGGTGAAGTGCTGGGCGATTCCCAATCGGGCGAGATGCAGGAAATTGGTTTCTCGCTGTATTCGCAAATGCTAAATGAAGCGGTCAAAGCCCTCAAAAAAGGCATCGAGCCCGACCTCTCGCAACCTTTGGGGGTCACCACCGAAATCAACCTGCACGCCCCGGCCCTGTTGCCCAATGAATACTGTCCGGATGTGCATGAACGCCTGAGTCTCTACAAGCGCCTTGCCAATTGCGAAACCACGGACGAGCTGGACGACCTGCTGCAAGAGCTGATCGATCGCTTCGGCCTGTTGCCCGACCCCGCCAAGGTGCTGCTGGATTGCCACAAACTGCGCATGCTGGCCAAGCCGATTGGCATTACCAAGATTGACGCCGCCGACAGTGCCATTGTGATCAGCTTTGCTGCGAACACGCAGGTTGATCCGATGAAGATCATCACGCTGATCCAGAGCAAAAAGAACTACCGGCTGGCCGGCCAGGACCGTTTGCGCCTGGAAGGCAACTGGCCGGAAGCGCCTTTACGCGCGGTGCGGGTGAAAGAGTTGCTGGCGGAGCTGGTAAAGCCTTGAGGGGTGCGGCCAGTTCATCGCATCTCGCAAACCAATACTTCGTCATTTCGGCCTTGAGCCGGAATCCAGCACGGTAGGGTAGATTCGCGCAGCAATCCACCTTTGCATTGGCATTGGTGGATTGTCGCTACGCTCCGAATCCGCCCTACGCACCGACACACCATTTGCGGCGTCCGCAGCACAGATGTTTACGACTGGATTCCGGCCTCCGCCGGAATGACGAAGCCGCAGGTAGCCAACAGACCCTTCTTGCGTGCAGACGGTTGCGGACTTGAGACCCACTTTTGCAGAAAGTCCCCTTACAACCCCGCCAGTTCCTTCACATGTACCGCCACACTGCGCGCCAGTGAAGACAAGTCATAACCGCCTTCCAGCATCGACACCACCCGCCCCTCGGCATGCAAATCCGCCAGCTTGACGATTTCCTGCGTCACCCAGGCATAGTCTGACTCCACCAGCCCCATGGATGACATGTCGTCTTCCCGATGCGCGTCAAACCCGGCTGAAACCACAATCAATTGCGGCTTGAACGCGTCCAGCGCCGGCAACCAGTGCTCGCTGACCATGGCCCGAAAATCCGGGCCGGTGGTGGCACGGGGCTTGGGGATGTTTTTCATGTTCTCGCCCAGCGGTACATCGCCGCAATAAGGAAAGAACGGGTGCTGGAACCAGCCCGTCATCAGCACGCGCGGGTCTTTGCAGAAAATATCTTCGGTGCCATTGCCGTGGTGAACGTCAAAATCAACAATGGCAACGCGCTCCAGCCCGTATTGCGCCATCGCATGCGCCGCCGCGACGGCAACATTGTTGAACATGCAAAATCCCATCGCCCTGGCATGTTCGGCGTGGTGACCTGGCGGGCGCACGGCGCAGAAGGCGTTATGGATCTGGCCGCGCATGATCATGTCCACGGCGCTGATGCCGGCGCCGGCAGCGTGATAGGCTGCCCGCAGGCTGTAGGGGTTGATGGCGGTATCCGGGTCCAGATGAACATACCCGTGCGAGGGCGACATCTGCGCCAGTTTGTCCAGATACGCAGTGTCATGGACACGCGCCAATTGCGCATAGCTGGCGGGCTCGGACTCGACGTGCAGCAAGGTGTCCCATAGACCGGCCGCCATCAACCGATCCTGAATGGCGGAAAGACGCTCCGGGCATTCCGGATGGCCCTTGCCCATTTCGTGCATGGTGCATGCACTGGCGCTGATATAGGCAGTCACATCGTTTCTGGTTGTTGCCAAACGCCCAACTCCCGTCCGGTACCGGATCTTTGAACTGGTTGCAGAATCGCCGGGCGGCACCTCTGACGCCGCCTGTCCGCAGAGTTTACGCGTTCGCAAGCCGCCAAGGCAAAGCCCATAGTCTTGCACTACGCAGCGCAGGGCGATTCAGATTAATATCCGGTTCATATCAGTAGATGCTACTGGCATGCCGCCAACCCGCCCCCATCTGGCCCATGTCGCGGTCAAGACTGATCCCGACCCATCCAGACCCGCTACCCGCAGAGATCGCTCATGCTCCAGCCCTTTCTTGCAACGTTAACCCAACTCAACACCCTGATTCTGGGCAAGCAAAACCAGGTGCGACTGGCATTGACCTGTGTCCTGGCACGCGGGCATTTGCTGTTTGAAGACGTCCCCGGGGTGGGCAAGACTACGCTGGCGCACGCCCTGGCGGCGACGCTGGGTTTGCAGTTTCAGCGCGTGCAGTTCACCAGCGACTTGTTGCCGGCAGACCTGCTGGGGGTATCGGTCTATGCCCGGGAAAGCGAGAGTTTCCGTTTTCACCGTGGCCCGGTGTTCAGTCAGGTACTGCTGGCCGATGAAATCAACCGCGCACCGCCCAAAACCCAATCGGCGCTGCTGGAGGCCATGGAAGAAGGCCAGGTCAGTGCCGATGGCAAAACCTGGAAGCTACCCGAACCCTTCTTTGTGATTGCCACACAAAACCCGCAAAGCCAGATTGGTACCTTTGCCCTGCCGGAGTCTCAACTTGACCGTTTTTTGATGCGGCTGGAGTTAGGCTACCCCAGTGTCAGTGCCGAACGCGCACTACTGGCAGGAGAAGACCGCCGTACGCTGCTGGCGCAATTGCGCCCCACCGTATTGCCAGAGCAGTTGCTGGCCGCGCAGGCGGCTGTAGCCGCTGTCCGTATCGCGCCCCCGCTGCTGGATTACGTGCAGGCCCTGGCCGCAGCCACCCGCAACAGCGAGCGCCTGACCTACGGGTTGTCGCCGCGCGCGCTGCTTGACCTGGTTGCCGCCACACGCGCCTGGGCCTGGCTGGATGGACGCGACTTTGCCATTCCGGAAGACGTCCAGGCCGTTTTCAAAGCGGTGGCCAGCCACCGCTTGCAAGGGCGCATCCATGGTCAACCAGACCCGCATATCGCGCGCGATCTGCTGGCTTCAATTGCGATTCCCTGAGCACCCCGCGTGAACTGGCCTTTTTCAATGCAGGAGCGCATGCAGCGCTGGATGGCGCAGCGCCACCCTGCGGTGACGGGCACTGTGCGTGTCCGGCAGAACCGCATTTACGTGCTCCCCAGTGGCTTCGGACTGGGCTACGCGGTCACGTGCGTGCTGGTCTTGATCGGGGCCATCAACTACCAGCTCAGCCTTGCCTATCTGTTTGCCTTTTTGATGCTGGGTCTGGGGCACGCCGGTTTGATCCAGTCTTTCCGCAATTTATTGGGGCTAACCGTCACAGCACTCCCCGCGTCTGCCGTGTTTGCCGGCGACACTGCGCACTTTCCGTTGCAACTGGGCGATGCCCGCAACTACGCGCGGTTTGGTCTGCACCTGCGTGCCGGCACCGCGCAGGAAACCACCCCGTTGGCCGTGGCGGCCGCCAGCGAAACGCAAGTCTGGCTCTCCGTACCTGCGACCGGCCGCGGCTGGCTGGCATTGCCGCGCATGACGATCGAAACACGTTTTCCCACCGGCTGGTGTCGGGCCTGGACCGTGGTGCATCTGCAGGCACAATGCCTGGTTTATCCCGCACCGGAACCTGATGCGCCAGCATGGCCCTCCGGCGCGGGCGAAGAAGTTGCCGGGCTACGCCAACGCACCGGGGAGGAAGACTTTGCCGGCTTGCGGCAGTACCAGGCTGGCGACACCCTGCGGCAAATTGCCTGGAAACAATCCGCGCGACTGGAATGGCTGGCCGTGCGTACGCATGACACACCGCAATCGGCCATGCTGCACCTGCGCTGGGAAGACACGGCCGGGCTGGGCATTGAGGCCCGTCTGTCCCGCCTGACCGCGTGGGTTTTGCGCGCCGATGCCACCGGCCGCCCGTACACGCTGGAGCTCCCCGGCCAGCGCCTGGCCCCGGCTAGCGGCGCCGGGCACCGCGACACTTGCTTGCGTACGCTGGCCTTGTTTGGGCCGGCCGGGAAAACCCCATGACAGGCACACCGCTCCCCTTGGCCCCGTTTTATGTGCTGGCCGCTGCCGTCGCCTGCGCGCTCGGCCCGGTGCTATTGCAGGTGCCGCTCTGGCACAGCGTGCTGGTGCTGTTGCCGCTGGTCTGGCGTATCTGGCTGGCCCGCAAGGGGCTGCCTGTGCCCAGGCCGGTGATCCGCATCGGCGTGGCGTTTTTGTTGTTTGTCCCTGTTTTCTTGCAATACCACACACTGATCGGACGCGAAGGTGGCGTTGCGGCGCTGGGTAGCCTGATTGCCGTGAAATTTCTGGAAACCACCAGCCAGCGTGACGTACGGGTGCTGACCCTGTTGGCTTTTTTTGCCTGCAGCACCGGTTTTCTGCTGTCGCAATCACCCTTGATGATGGCCTATGCCGTTGTCGCCATGCTGCTCATTTGTCTGCAATTGCTGACCTGGCTGCGCGAAGACGGCCAGGTCTCCGGCAAAGACCTGTTGCGTATCGGCCGTATGCTGGCAGAGGCGCTGCCGATTGCGCTGCTGTTGTTTGTGCTGTTTCCACGCCTTGCCACACCGCTCTGGCGCATGCCCAACGATACCCAGCAAGCCCGCACCGGCATGTCTGACAGCATGACGCCGGGCAGTATCAGCGATCTGACGCAGGATGATAGCGTGGCGTTCCGGGTGGACTTTGACAGCACCCCGCCGCCGCGCAGCCAGATGTATTGGCGTGGTCCGGTGCTGGAGTCGTTCGATGGCAGCACCTGGCGGGCCGGATTGCCGGACAGCAAACTGACCGCAGTGGTCCCTCAGGGGCCGCAATACCGCTACACCATAACGCTGGAACCCACCCAGCGCACCTGGCTGATGGCGCTGGACGTGCCGATCCAGTTGCCCGCAGACACGAGCCGCTCCAGTAGCCTGCAGGCCGTGTCACGCAGCCCGGTTTCCCAGCGGGAACGCTATACCTTCACCAGTGCGCCGCGCTGGATTATCCAGGATGAAAGCGATCTCCGGCTCAAACGCGATCTGACCCTGCCCCGGGACATCAACCCGCAGGCCCGGGCTCTGGCAGCACAATGGGCCGGTTTACCGCCGACGGGCCGCATTGATGCGGCGCTGGCCTTTCTGCGGCAAGGTGGCTACCGGTATACCCTGGGGCCGCCGCTACTGACCGGGCGCAACCGGGTCGATGAACTCTTGTTCCAGACCCGCGCCGGTTTTTGCGAACACTATGCGGGCGCCTTTGCCTTTTTGATGCGCTCGTCTGGCATACCCGCGCGCGTGGTCACCGGCTATCTGGGCGGTGAGTACAATCGCGCTGGCAATTACTGGATTGTGCGTCAGGCCGCTGCCCATGCCTGGACCGAGGTCTGGCTGGAAGGCCAGGGCTGGCAGCGGGTCGATCCCACCGCCGTTGTCGCCCCGGATCGCCTGACGCGCGGCCTGCAGGAGGCCATCCCCACGACCGATCCGCTCCCGTATCTGCTGCGTAACGAAGCGGGCTGGCTGAACAGCACCCGGCTGCAATGGGATGCGGTCATGCACGGTTGGGACAAATGGGTGGTCGGCTACGATGCCGCACGGCAGATGCAGATATTGAATCGCATGGGCGTCGACAATCTGGTCTCGCCCGCGTTTGTGGGTTTGCTGGGTGGCGGCTTTGGCATCATGTTGATCATTTACCTGATCGCCACCTGGGAGCGCCGGGCTCGCCGCCACCCGGATGTCGCCCAACGCCACTGGCAACGCTTTGAGCGCAAGTTGGTGCGAGCTGGCATTCGCCCGGCGACAGGCGAAGGCCCGCTGCATTACGCCCGCCGTGCCGCAGCCCGCTTGCCACGCCAACAGGCAGAGATCATTGCCATCGCCAGCCAGTATCTGACCATCCGCTATGGCGAGGCGGCCGATGCGCTACCGGGCTTTGCCCGTGCCACGCGGCGCTTTCGCGCAGGCTCGTCTACCCGCGGGTGATGGCATAAACACAGCTATCGCCCACCACCCCATCCGGGGTGGCGCGATGGTTGCGCAAGACGGCCTCCAGCGCCATGCCAAGCCGCTCGCAGACTTGCCGACTACGGGTATTGTCGCTATCGCAAAAAGCATCTACGCGGCGCGCGGCCAATGTCTCAAATGCCAGCCCCAGCAAAGCCCCGGCGGCTTCTTGCACATATCCCTGCCGCTGACGGGAAGCCCGACACCAGTACCCTAATTCCAGTCGCGGAATCTGCCAATCCGGTCGATGCAGCCCGGTTGCCAGCACCAACTCACCTGTAAACCGGTCAAACGCCAAAAATGGCAAATCTTTACGCAGCAGAAATGCCGCCGCGCGCTCACGACACCAGCTTTCTGACGCGGCCACCGACGGCGGAAACATCGCCCAAGGCAGCGAGGCCGGAAAAGCCCGCAACAGTGGCAGCGTTTCTACGACCGCAGCGTGGACCGCTACGCCATCCCCCGCTCGCGGCACGCGCAGCAGCAGACGGTCGGTTTGCAATTGTTCCGGAACATCCAGCAACAAGGGACTGGTCATGGTGGCAACGCAGCGAAAGCGCGCGGAATCAAGGGGGCTCCACTCTAACCTGAACGCGCGCAGCCCGACAGAAGAAACCTGGCCGCCGTTGTCCGGACCTTCGTCGGGGTGCGGTGCGGCTGTTATGATAGGCAGCTTGCCTGCCTGGCCAGTTCAAGAAGCCAGCCTCTTACCCCGCCAACCAAGGACGCTGCATGCCGCGTTTTGCAAAAGAGCCTGACTACCGCCACGGCAGTATCGCCAGGACCGGTATTCTGCTGATCAACCTGGGTACTCCCGACGCCGCGACGTCGTCCGCCGTGCGTCGCTACCTGCGCCAGTTTTTGTCCGACCCGCGTGTGGTGGAAATCCCGCGCCTGATCTGGTGGGTCATCCTCAATCTGTTTGTGCTGACCACGCGCCCGGCCAAATCTGCCGCCAAATATGCCCTGATCTGGACGCGGGACGGCTCGCCGTTGCTGACGTGGAGTACCAAACAGGCCAAATTGCTCAAAGGTCTGCTGGGTGAACGCGCCGCCCGCTATGGCACGCCCGGCCCCGCCGTAGCCTTGGGCATGCGCTATGGCAACCCTTCGGTCGCCAGCGCCATGGATGAACTCAAGGCAGCCGGCTGCGAACGCATTCTTGTGCTGCCCATGTATCCGCAATATGCCGCCAGCACCACGGCCAGCGCTTACGACGCCGTATTTGCGCAGATGGCCCGATACCGCAATACGCCGGAACTGCATCTGGTGAAGGCCTGGCACGACTTTCCCGGTTATATCGCGGCCCTGGCTGCCCGCGTGCGGCAAAGCTGGTCACAAAATGGCCGGGGCGAGCATCTGGTGCTCAGCTTTCACGGTTTGCCGCGCTATACCCTGGATCAGGGGGACCCCTATTTTTGCCATTGCCAGAAAACCGCGCGCCTGCTGGCCGCGGCACTGCAACTGGAAGAAAGCGAATACACCGTGGCGTTTCAATCCCGCTTTGGGCGGACCCGCTGGCTGGAACCCTATACCAGCGTGGCCTTGACCCAACTGGCACGCGGTGGCGTGAAGACCGTAGACGTGTTTTGCCCTGGCTTTGTGGCCGATTGCCTGGAAACGCTGGAAGAGATCGCCATGGAGGGTAAGCAGACTTTTCTGGCAGCTGGTGGCAAGACGCTGAACCACATTGCTTGTCTTAATGACGATCCGGCCTGGATTGCTGCTTTAGCTGACTTTGTAGCCCTTCAACTTACAAACTGGCCGACGACAGGTCAAACCAGTGAAACCCCGCTGGAAGCCGCTAAAATAGCCAATCTACGCGCTCAAAAATTCGGCGCGAAACAATAATGCAAAAAAAATCTTGGGCAATTTGCCAATTCCAGTTACACTCAACGGTAAGCTTAATCTTACAACCGGAAGGAATCCCCTCATGAGCACTCGGCTCTTTCTCGCCGAAGACGATCTCATTCTTGCGGATGCCCTGAAAACCAGTTTGTCGCAGGCCGATTTTCAGGTCGACTGTGTGAACGATGGTTCTTTGGCCCTGCAGATTCTTCTTCACAATGATTACGATGTGGTCGTGCTGGATATCGGCCTGCCCAACATGGACGGCCTGACGGTGCTGCGTAACATTCGCCAGCACAAGCCTTCCCTGCCCATTCTGATCCTGACTGCGCTGGACGGTCTGGAAGACCGCGTTGCCGGTCTGGATGCAGGTGCAGATGATTACCTGGCCAAGCCGTTTGAATTTGCCGAGCTGGAAGCCCGTCTGCGCGCCCTGCTGCGCCGCAGCCAGATTCTGCCGCAGTCGGTGCAGCAACTGGGCAACCTGCGCCTGGATCGTGCAGGTCAGCGCGCCTGGTGCAATGATACCCCGCTGGATTTGTCTGCCCGTGAACTGACGGTGCTGGAAATCCTGATGTCCAACATTGATCGTGTTGTGACCAAAGAACAGATTGTGTCTGAACTGGGTTCGGATAATGCGGAAGTCGGTCTGAACGCCATTGAAGTTTATGTTCACCGTCTGCGTAAAAAGCTGGAGCCGTGTGGTGTCGTGATTCGCACCATCCGCGGTCTGGGTTATTTGCTGGAGAAACAGCAACCCCACACAGCGTTCGATGCAGGCTAAGTATTCGCTCAAACGCCAGCTTTTACTCTGGCTTTTGATACCCCAGCTAGTCTTGTGGCTAGCTGGGGCGTTACTTAGTTTTCAGGTTGCCAGTCACTTTGCCAATGAAGTGATCGACAACAGTCTTCTGCAACTGGCCGATTCGCTGGCCAGACAAGTGCATGTAGAAGACGACAAAGTGGTTGCCCGTTACCCCGAAGCGACGCATCTTTTGCTTGATGCCCCTCAGGACGACCAGCTGCTTTATGCCATTTCCGGCCCTGATGGCCAGAAAATCCTTGGCAACTTCAGTTTTCCGACTTCCCCCGAACCTCGCCAGACGCCTGGTAGTGAGCCTGCATATCGCAACCTGATGCAGCTGCCCTCGCCGGTGCGCATGGTTTCCGTCTATTACCCGCTCGACAAAACCGGCCAGGGCCAGACCCGCTGGATTCACGTTGAGGCGGCCCGCAGCCTGGCTAGCCGTAATCACCTGTCGCGCCAGATCATGCTGACCATTGCACTGCCCCTGGGGGGTTTGCTGGTGGTCATGAGCTTTCTGGTCTGGCTGGGCATCAACCGCGGTTTGCGCCCGCTCAATGGCTTGCAACGCCTTGTGGAAAAACGCACGCCGCAAGACCAGGCCCCCTTTGAACTCAGCCATGCACCGCAAGAATTGCACGCACTGGCCAAGGCGCTGACTCAACTGTTATCGACCACGCATGAAAGCGTAGCGCGGCAGCGCCGGTTTATTGCAGATGCCGCCCACCAATTGCGCACGCCGCTGGCCGGCTTGAAATCGCAGACCGAACTGGCCATGCGTGAGACGGAGCCAGAGCAGTTGCGCGCCCGGCTGCACATGGTGCACACCAGCGCCACGCGCAGTATTCACCTGGTGAATCAGCTGCTGACGCTGGCGCGCTCGGAACCGGGCACGCAAAGCGGCATGCCCCGCGTCAAAGTGGATCTGGCCCGGTTGATTCGTGACCTGACAGCAGAATCCGTCCCCCGGGCACTGGCCGCCGGCATGGATCTGGGTTGTGATACCGCCCTGACCGAAGCCGTGATTGAGGGTAACTCTGCCCTCTTGCGCGAACTGTTCGTCAACCTGGTTGAAAACGCCATCAAATACATTCCACGCGGCGGCAATATCACGGTGCGCCTGACCGAGGATGACACGCGCTATGTGGTCGAGGTGGAAGACAGCGGCTCTGGTATTCCGGATGACGACAAGCCGCGTGTATTTGAACGTTTTTACCGTCGCGAACAAACCGGTAACGGCTGCGGCCTGGGCATGGCGATCGTCAAGGAGATTGCCGAGCGTCACGGCGGGTCAGTCACCCTGCTGGATGCCAAACCGCACGGGCTGATCGTGCATGTTGAACTCCCCAAGGAACAGCGCCGCCTGCCGGCGTGACGCCCCTCCCTCAGGACGCTCTGGCCTGACTGGTCGTGATTACTCGCGGCGCAGCCAGACGATACGCGGGATATCCGTGGTGCGCCGCTCCAGCAAGGCGGCATAGCGCAAGCTCACCCGCCCGAAATGGGCATCAATCTCATTGATGAAGTAGGTGCTTTGCACCGCCAGATCAGCCGCCACCACTGTCGGCTTCGCCGCATCGGGCAATGCGTTGATAAAGTCGGTGGTCGTCGCAAAGTAAGAGCCGGCGCGTTTGGCGACCACGCTTTGCGCCTGGGTAACCGACAGGCCCGGCACCACCGCAGCCAGGACTTCAGCGCTGGCAAAGTTGACATTCACGGCGGTCTGAATGGGCAACACCGTGACAAACGGCCGCAATGTATTGATCACGTCCGGCGTGAAGCCCGCTACGCGATTAAGCGACCCCAAATCCGTCAAACGCTGGTTGGCAGCGCGATATGGCGGCGTCGCTTGCAGATATTGATTGTCTTCCGCACCGCCGGGGCTGCGGGCATCCGAATCAGCGTCTTCCCAATCGGCCAGGGCGTTCACCAGGTCGGGCGAGAGCGATAAGGACGTAAACAACTTCCTTGCGGCGGTGATTTCGACCTCGTTGGCCTGCCCGGCATCACTCACCAGGTTGTTGAGGTTGAAAAATCCGTTCTGCTCCAGAACACGCCCGCCCGTACGGCCATTCTCCACCGGAATGGCCGGAATGGGGATATTCCACGGCTCCAGCATATGATCCACCTGGTTAAGGCGGGCATCATCTTTGAGTGTCAGTCGCGCCAGATTAATGGAGGCCCGCACCACACCCATGGCTTCGGCCTGGTCCATCTGGTTTTCCAGTTGGCGAAACCATAAACCCTGCCGCCAGGCGATCCAGGCCGCCAGCGCAGCCACCAGCGCGGCCAGCCCCACGGCCGTCAGAATGGCAATCCCGCGCTGTCGTGCGGCTGAAGTCATGCGGGCTTGTCTCATGGCAGGGCAAAAATCCGTGTTATCGGGCCCTGCCCGGTTTGTTGCATGACAATACGCACCGCGCGTGGCAAGACATCCGTACTGCCTGGCACGGGCCAGACGGGTTGCCACACGCTGCCGCTGTCCATGAAGGTCACTTCAAAGCGCTCGACATGATCGAGCATGGTGTGAATCTGCGGTTCCGCGCGGGGCGCAAGGTCAAGACTGTCCCACTGCATCATTTCCAGACGACCTTCCTTGAGCCGGTAAGCCACATGCAGTGGCTCCTGATCACGGTTGGCACGCACCAGTTGCAACAGCGGCCAGTTCGGGTTGTCTGGCTGGGCATTGCCTTCCATCGCGGGCTGGGAGACGCCGGTGGTATCACGCCAGGGCCGGTTGAGCACCTGGGTCAGATCATCATCAAACCGTCCCAGCACCAGTGTCATATCGCGCCAATGGGTGGTTTCCGTATCAAGGCGCAACTTGGTATCCACCATGGTGGATAGACCCCGGAACGCGATCAGCGACATCACCGCAAAAATGGCCAGTGCGATCAGGATTTCCAGCAGCGTAAAGCCCCGCTGCCGGGCAGCAGCGGGGTTATTGGACGCGTGCAAGATAGCTCACCAGAGTGGCAGCAGCATGCTGCTGGTCTTTTTGTTCATAGACCGTGATTTCCAGCCGCCGGAACGAACGATTGGGCGATGGGCCCACATTGATACGCCAGATAAACGTCTCGCCGGCCTGGTCTTCGTTACCGCTGGACTGACCGGTTTCAGGAAAGTCACGCCGGGCGGTCAGTTCCGCCAAACGGTTTTCCGCCACCCATCCAGCCAGCATGCGGGTACGAAAATCCATGGCCGAGTCGGTGGCAAAACTGGTGGCCTTAAGCGCCGCCATCAGCGCAATCGCTACCACGGCCAGTGCCACCATGACCTCAATCAGGGTAAAGGCGCGTTGCCGCATGACAGATACCCGCGGCTCAGGCATGGGGCTCCACCTTGCGGGCATTCACTCGCCCCATGACATCGCCTTCCAGCAACCAGTGATTGCTACCCACTTCCATATCCACGGTAAACGGCTGGTTCACCCCGGATGCCTCGAACACAATGCGCTGCCCCAACCGTAGTTCACGCAAATTGGCGGTCTGCCGGGTAATACGCAGATCACCCGGCAGCTCGTAGGGCTTGAGCACTTCATGATTGGGAATCGCCTGCCAGTTGCTTTGGTCGTCCTGCACCCAGAACTGGTAGCCGTGACCGTCCGTGGACCAGCCCACCGTGCGGCCGCCAGCAATGGCCTCGTCCCGTGCGGATTCCAGCACGGCGGCGAGACGATTGGCTTCACGCTCGGCAATCTGGCCGTCAGACTGGCCCAGCTTGACGACCGCCAGCCCCAGAATGATGCCGATCAGCGCCAGCGCGACCAGAATTTCGATCAGCGTAAAGCCGCGCGCCGCACGCGCCTGCAGATTCATGGATGGCAGATGGATACTTAGTTTTGCCAGGAGCCAATGTCGGCGTCATACCCCTCGCCGCCAGACTGGCCATCCGCACCGTAACTCATCACGTCGATCTCGCCATGCAGACCAGGGTTGAGATAAACATAATCATTGCCCCACGGATCCTTGGGCAGTTTTTCCAGGTAACCACCGGTTTTCCAGTTGGTCGGGGCCGGCGTGGCCGTGGGTTTTTCGACCAGGGCTTTCAGGCCCTGTTCAGTGGTCGGATAACGACCGTTATCCAGTTTGTACAGCTTGAGCGCCTGCACAACCGAGCGGATATCCTGCTTGGCCGCAACCACGCGGGCATCGTTAGGCCGATCCATGATTTTGGGAACAATCAACGCGCCCAGGATAGCCAGAATGGTGATCACCACCAGAATTTCGATCAGGGTAAAACCGCGCTGGGCGGCGCCGGTGGCACGGCGGGATGCTGCTGCAAACATGGAAATCCTCATTTGACCAATTGGTTCATTTCAAAAACAGGAAGCAAAATCGCCAGCACAATCAACAACACAACAATACCCATGGCCAGCACCATGATCGGCCCCAACAGGCTGGTAAAGGTGGCAACCCGGTTTTCCAGCTCAAGACTTTGCTGCGCTGCGGCTTTATCCAGCATGTATTCCAGGCGGCCGGTAGCTTCGCCACTGCCAATCAAGTGGATCAGCACCGGCGGAAAAAGATGGCTTTGCGCCAGCGCACGCGATAACGGCACGCCTTCGCGCACCTGGCGGGCGGCTTCCTGCACCGCTTCGCGCAGCGGCAAGTTACTGATCACGCCCACCGCCGCCTGCAAAGCCTTGAGCAAGGGCACGCCACTGCCCACCAGAATGGCCAGTGTGGAGGCCAGCCGCGCCGTATTACCCGCGCGTTCAAACCGGCCAAACAGCGGCACACGCAAGCGCCAGGCATCAAAGCGCCGACGCACGGACTCTTGTTTGAGCGCTTGCCAGCCACCGACCCCCAGGCCGATCAACACCAGCAAAATCAGCCAGCCCCAACCCCGGACCGCTGCAGAGGCCCACAACATGGCTCGAGTCAGAAACGGCAATTCGGTTTTGGCACTCTGGAATACCGTCACCATCTGTGGCACAACCCAGGTCAATAAACCGACTACCACAATCACGGAAACGGCCATCACCACGGCCGGGTAGACAAACGCCAGCGCAACTTTGGATGCTAGCGCGGCACGCGCCTCCAGGTAGTCGGCCAGACGCTGCATCACCGTCGCGGCACGGCCAGACTCTTCGCCTGCGGCCACAATGGTGCGATATAACTCGGGAAACGCCTTGCCCTGGCGTGACAATGCCTGCGACAACGAAGCGCCAGACAAGATTTCACTACGCAAAGCGCCCGCGAGTTGTTTCTCGCGCTCATCTTCACTTTGTTCGATCAATACGGCCAGGGCTTGTTCTACCGTCAAGCTGGCATCCAGCAAGGTGGCAAACTGGCGGGTCCAGACGGCGAGACGCTGCCCGCCCAGGCCCTTGCGGCCCGAGCGCTTGCCGTTGCCGGCATCCATTTCACCCAGGTCGCTCACCCACAAACCCTGCTCACGCAACAAGCTGCGCGCCTGACGCTGGGTATCGGCTTCAATCATGCCGCGTTTGCTGGTGCCATCCTGGCTGGTCGCTACATAGCGAAAAGCGGTCACAACCCGATCTCCTCGGCGGTGGGGGCGCTGGTTGGGGGTTCATCCTGAACCCAGCCCAGTTCGCTGGCGATGCCGTTGGCACCGGAGGCCAGCAACACAGCAACTGGCAAAAAAGACAAGACCGCGATCATGGCACTGGATAATTTCTGCCGTGTGGCAATCATCAGGGCGCGCACAGAAATCACCAGGCCGTACGCCATCATCACCAGTTGCAGCAGGTTATTCAGCGCATCCGGCAATTGGGCGACTGCGGGGGCGATCAGTTCTGGCGTTGAACACAACACCATGAGCGGAAACAAACTGCCTTCCAGTGGTTTTCTTTCGGTAATGCGGTACCAGAGCGCCAGCCAGAGTGCCAACAAGATCGTTTCCAGCCAGTTCAGCGCCACAAAAAACACAAGGCGCCCGCCCAGGCTGGCATCCAGATCATTGCTTGAAGCGGCATCAGCCATGCCCACGAGGCACAACCACACCGCCGGCATCCACGCCGCATAGCTGTACTCTTCCAGCGCTTTGATGCGCAGAAGGCAGACATCCAGTGCATCCCGCAGAAAACGTGAAAGCACTTGCTAGAGCCTGTTCATGCTATTTGCGCACCGGCGTTCATGTTGCAAGCGGTACGATACAAGGCGCAAGTCGCGCCGTGGTACACGTACCACAAGCGGCCTGCAACGCCGTAGCGTGCTGCTTGCGACATGACCCCGCAGGGCCGGGTCATGAAAAGGTCATTCACTGCGTTGCACTCCTTGCCAATAGCGGACTATTGGCTTCGTCGCACGCCTTGTGCCTGACCTTTTCATGGCCCGGCGCTGGCGTGCAAATAGCATGAACAGGCTCTTGGACTCAGGCAAAAATCACGGTCTTGTTGGCAAACACCAGCACCCGGTTTTCCAGATGCCATTTCACCGCACGGGACAACACGATTTTTTCCAGATCGCGCCCTTTACGCACCAGTTCTTCCACATCGTCGCGGTGCGAAATCCGGATCACGTCTTGTTCAATGATCGGACCATCATCCAGAATTTCAGTGACGTAATGGCTGGTGGCACCGATCAGCTTTACGCCACGGGCAAAGGCGCGGTGATAGGGTTTTGCACCATCAAATGCCGGCAAGAAGCTGTGGTGGATATTGATGACCCGTTGCGGATAGCGGGCGGTGAAGTCATGTGACAGCACTTGCATATAACGTGCCAGCACAATCAGATCGATACCGTTGTCTTGCAGCAACTGGCGTTGGGCCTCTTCGGCTTGCACCTTGTTGTCTTTGTTCACCGGAATGACGTGATATGGCACGCCGTAAAACTCGGTGATCGCACGGCAATCCTCGTGATTGGAGATCACTAGCGGAATATCACACGCCAGTTCGCCACTTTGATGCCGATGCAGCAAATCTACGAGGCAATGATCATATTTAGAGACAAAAATCGCCATGCGCGGACGGCGCGTGGTCAACGCCACTTTCCACTGCATGTTGAAGCGATCTGCAATCGGCTGAAAAGCCGGCGCAAAAGCTGCCATATCCAGCGTAAAATCCGTCAGATCCCACTCCACCCGCATCAGGAACAGATCGTCTGTCACATCCTGGTGCTGATCGGAATGCACGATGTTGGCGTTGTAGGTGTACAGAAAGTTGGCGATGGCAGCCGACAGACCTTTACGGTCAGGGCAACTGATCAGCAGCGTGGCGGTGTTCATGCAGCAATCCGGTTAAAACTTGATTAGCCGGTGATTCTAGCAGCAACCTTATCGCCATGGCATGGCGCAATCGTGCCAACCGGCAATCTGACTTGATTTGTGCGCCCTTGTGGGCTTTTTTCTTATTTCCAGACTTGTAAACATGTTCCATATCGTCTTGTTCCAGCCCGAAATTCCGCCCAACACTGGCAACGTCATCCGGCTTGCCGCCAACACGGGCTGCACCTTGCACCTCGTCAAACCCATGGGCTTTGCCCTGGATGACGCCCGCATGCGCCGCGCCGGCCTGGATTACCACGAATTTGCCGAAATGCAGGTACATGAGAATTGGGCTGCGCTCATCGCTGCCCTGCCCGCCAGCGCCCGTATTTTTGCCATGACCACCAAGGGCAGTTCGCTGTTTCAGACACTGACGTACCAGCCTGGCGACGTGTTTGTATTTGGCCCGGAAACGCGCGGCCTGCCGGCTGAGATTCTGGAAAAGTTTGCGCCGGAAAACCGCTTGCGTTTGCCGATGTTTCCGCAGAACCGCAGCTTGAATTTATCCAATGCCGTGGCAGTGACGGTGTTTGAGGCCTGGCGGCAGGCCGGCTATGAGGGCGGGGTTTGAGGCGACTGTTCTGACTGACTGTGCAGCCGGATTCCCGCCAAGGGGGGCGCCGAGGCCGGGAATGACGAAGTGGTGGGCAAGCCCCACCATTCTTGCGCATAGATAGTTTGGGTTTGCCGTTGACGTTGACGTTGCTTTTGACTTGCCTCCCCTCCGGCAGCGCCGAGCATCGCAGCGGGGCCCGGGGTTTCGGCGAGGGGTGTCTGAGCGTAGCGAGTTCCCGAGCCCGCCGGGCCACGCGAGAAGCACAGGAAACCCGAAGGGCACTGTCGCAGGGGTCGCCTTTCTTTGGTTACTTTCTTTGGGGCCGCCGAGGTGGCGAAGCAAAGAAAGTAACGTGCTCCGGCCACCGCCGGTATCAAATGCCTTTCAACCCGCGCCGAAGGCGCTAACACACACTGCGAAGGTGGATTGTCGCTTCGCTCCAAATCCACCCTACACCCAAAGCAATATAAACCAGGCCCGCCATCCCGGATTTCCGCTATCGCTCCATCCGGGCTACGCAGTAGCATCTGCCGGCAAAGGCCACCTGCGGCGGCCGGAATGACGATGTGGTATGCACGCAAAACAACATCCCATCCGCGTACTACCCACAAAAAAAGCCCCGTTCAACACGGGGCCTTTTTTGCTCAAACACATCACCGATTCCGCATGAAATCCGCAGTACGGAAAAACGCATCTTCCAGGTGATCCCGCAGCGCCTGTTCCATCGGCACTTCATCCATGGCGGTGTACATGCACAGCAACCACTGGTCCCGTGCGTCTTCATCCACCGCAAACGGCATATGCCGCGCGCGCAACATCGGGTGACCGTATTTCTCGATGAACAGCGACGGGCCACCCAGCCAGCCCGACAAAAACTCAAACAACTTCTGGCGGATGGGGGTCAGGTCCGGCCCGTGCATTTGCCGCAATGGCAACACGCGCGGGTCGGTATCCATGATGTCGTAGAAACGGTCAACCAGATGCCGCAGCGGCGCTTCGCCGCCCAGCATTTGATACGGCGTCAGTTGCGTTACTTCTTCCACACTCAACCCTTGACCGGTTTGATCAGGCTGGCGGACAGCTTGGCGCGTTCGCGAGCCTGGTCGGTGTTATCACCGGCGGCTACGGCCACGCCCATACGGCGGCGTTCAAACGCTTCCGGCTTGCCAAACAGGCGGATATCGGCGCGCGGCACGGCCAGGGCTTTTTCGACGCCTTCAAAAGCAATGCCCTTTTCTTCCATGCCACCATACACAACGGCACTGGCACCCGGCTCACGCAGGGCAACATCGACCGGCAGTTTCAGAATGGCACGAGCGTGCAGTTCAAATTCGGAGAAACGCTGACTAGTCAGAGTGACAAGGCCGGTATCGTGCGGGCGCGGGCTGACTTCAGAGAACCAGACTTCATCACCCTTTACAAACAGCTCTACGCCAAACAGGCCGCGGCCACCCAGATTGGACGTGATCTTTTTGGCGATATCGCGTGAGCGTTCCAGCGCCAGCGGGTTCATGCGTTGCGGCTGCCAGCTTTCCACGTAATCGCCCTTCACTTGCACGTGACCAATCGGGTCGCAGAAGAAAGTTTCCACCTCGCCCGATTCACCCATCGCACGCACGGTCAACTGGGTGATTTCGTATTCAAAATCAATGAAGCCTTCAACGATCACCTTGCCCTGGTTCACGCGGCCGCCACTGGCCGCGTATTCCCAGGCCGGCACCACATCGGCCTCAGAGCGCAGCGTGGATTGACCCTTGCCCGAGGAGGACATCACCGGCTTGACCAGACACGGAAAGCCAATCTCGGCAATGGCGGCCTGCATTTCTTCCAGCGAGGAGGCAAAGCGGTATGGCGATGTCGGCAGGCCCAGTTCTTCTGCAGCCAGGCGACGGATGCCTTCACGGTTCATAGTCAGATTGGTGGCACGGGCAGTCGGAATCACCTCGGCCAGGCCATCCGCTTCAATGCGCAGCAACTCTTCCGTCGCAATGGCTTCAATTTCCGGCACGATCAGATGCGGGCGCTCTTGCTCCACCAGGGCGCGCAGAGCCTTGGCATCCGCCATATTGATGACATGGCTGCGGTGCGCCACTTGCATGCCCGGCGCGTCCGGATAACGATCCACCCCGATCACTTCCACCCCAAGACGCTGCAGGGCGATGATGACTTCTTTGCCCAGTTCGCCGCAGCCAAGCAGCATGACACGGGTGGCAGTGGCAGAAAGTGGTGTTCCGATACGCATGACAAGCTCCTGAATCAATCAGACTGGGCATAAATTTGTGAGGGCCGAATATTACCATGCACATCGCCCATGCGGCGGTGTACTTGCCCGGCGGTTTGTGCTGGCAGCAGGCGTGAAAAAAGGCCGGAAACCGGCCTTTTTCAGGGACGTACAGGCAATCTGGTGTGATCAGTCAGCCTGGTACGGATAGGACTTTTGCGCCACACGGGAGGCGTCGTTACGGGCTTTTTCATCCAGATTGATCGGGGCTTTGTCCCAGAGCAGGGAACGACCTTCGACCTGGCCCTTGGCCACATCCTGATGCTCGGCCAGGTAGCCGCGCATGAACTGGGTGAATTCAGAAACGTAATTGATATCTTGAGCCATGGATGCAAAACACCGTGTTTGTTTTTTTGCGATGCGCTGATTATACCGGCAAGCTGCGCAAAGCGGGGAGCACTTGTGCATGCAGTGCGGCATTCCCCGCCGCCAGCACCCGGCCAGCACTGCCCAGACGCAACGGTTCGCCCTGCCAATCGGTCATGACCCCGCCCGCGCCAATGATGACAGGTGCCAATGCGGCATAGTCATGCAGCTTGAGGCCCTCTTCCACCACGATATCCAGCCAGCCCGCTGCCACTTGCCCGTATAGATAACCATCACCACCGTAGACCGGGTAACGGCAGGCTTTGACCAGATCCTTAAAGACATCCGCGCAGGCTTGAAGATGCTCCGGGCCGGTGGTGCCAATTCGGGCCTCAGCCAGATCGCTGATCTGACTGGCCGCAATGGGTTTGCCATTGAGTGTGCTGGGGACGCCAACACCACCAATCCAGCGGTCGTTGACGATGGGCTGGTTGATGACGCCCAGCACCGGCTTGCCAAAGTGCAGCAGGCCAATCAGCGTGACAAACAGCGGCCGGCCGACGGTGAAGGACTTGGTGCCATCAATGGGATCGAGCACCCAGACCCATTCAGCATCGGTGTTTTCTTCGCCATGTTCTTCGCCAATGATGCCGTCATTGGGGCGCGCGGCGCGGATGCGTTCACGCATGACGCGCTCGGCCTCACGGTCGGCCACCGTAACCGGGCTGTCGTCGGCCTTGGAAACAATCGACACATCATGACGGTAATAGCTGCGGATGGTCTGACCAGAAATATCGGCCAGTTCGTGGGCCAGAACGATCAGGTCTTGCGAAATCGTGGGTTGACTCATGGTGATCTATACCTTTTTAGCCTCGGCGCGCAGCCTAACACGTTCTGCAAACGGCGGGAAACGGATGAATTATCGCAGTGATCCGCGGCAGGCTGTTCTAAAATAAAAGGTCAGCCCGACAACAAGAGGAAAGCATCATGCAGGGTAATCCTGATGTGGTGAAAGCGCTGAACACCGTGCTCACCAATGAATTGACCGCTATTAACCAGTATTTCCTGCATGCGCGCATGTACAAAAACTGGGGCTACAAGCGGCTGAACGACCATGTGTATCACGAGTCAATCCACGCCATGAAGCGTGCCGATGAACTGATCGAACGCATTTTGTTTCTGGAAGGCCTGCCCAATCTGCAGCAACTGGGCAAATTGATGATTGGCGAGAACCCGCAGGAAATGTTGTCCTGTGATCTCAAGCTCACCACCGGTTATCTGACCACGCTGCGCGGCGCCATTGAAAACGCCGAACAAGCCCAGGACTATGTCAGCCGCGATATGCTGACAGAACTGCTGGAAGAAGAAGAAGAGTATGTGGACTGGGTGGAAACCCAGCTCGGTCTGATCCCGGAAGTGGGTCTGGCCAACTATCTGCAAGCGCAGATGGGCGATTGAACCGGAGGCTCTCATGCAAGGCAAGACCAACGTTATTGACGCACTCAATCACCTGCTGGCCGCAGAACTGACCTCGATTGACCAGTATTTTCTGCATAGCCAGATGTACAAGAACTGGGGTTATCACCGTCTGTTTGAACGCATTGACCACGAACGCCAGGACGAGATCGGCCACGCCACCCGGCTGATGGAGCGCATTCTGTTTCTGGAAGGCATGCCCAACGTGGCGACGCGCACGCGCTTGCGTATCGGCACCGATGTGCCCTCCATGCTCAAGAACGACCTCGATACCGAATACGAAGTCGCCAAGGCGCTGAAGGACACCATTGCGCTGTGTGAACGCGAGCAAGACTACGTCACGCGCGAGATGCTGGTGGGTCTGCTGGACGATACGGAAGTGGATCACGCGCACTGGCTGGAACAACAACTGTTCCTGCTGGGTACCGTGGGTACACAGAACTATCTGCAATCCCAGATGGGTAGCGGCAGCCCCACCTGAGCGGGCGTGCTGGTTTGCAGCGGGTATACGTGGCACAAAAGTAACGGCCGGGATAAACCCGGCCGTTACTTTTGAATCTGGATAGTCTGCGTGAACATCAGGCCGCCATGGCGTCCATTTCTTCCCAGCCACGAATGGCTTCAGCCTCAATAGCATCAAGCATGGTGTTCTTGGCGCAATCTGTACATTGCCCACAGCACGTACCGGCACCTGTCGCCATTTGCACTTGCGCAAAGGTCCGCATGCCCTGGTCTACGGCGGTGTGAATATCTTTTTCGGTCACTGCATTACAGATACAGACGTACATGAAACCGGCCTTGTTACTGATAACTGTTCTCATTATCTAACAAGAACAATTCTCAATCCAGTAACAAAATTCACCTGCTGACAAACGGTAATACCCTTGTCATATCAAGGGTCAAGTGCCGGAAATGGAGCGTGCAATGCCAGTTGCCTCAACAAAGCTCCATTCACTGGCAGGCTTGGGTTTGTCATACAGATAGCCCTGCATGATGTGGCAGCCCATACTGGCCAGAATCTCGGCCTGCTCGCGCAGTTCCACACCCTCTGCCACCAGCTCCATTCCCAGTGTCTGGCCTAGTGCAATGATGGTCTGGATGATGGCCATATCGCTCTTGTCATTGAGCATGTCACGCACAAAGGACTGGTCGATCTTGAGCGTGTCCAGCGGAAACCGCTTGAGGTAGGCCAGACTGGAATAACCCGTACCGAAATCATCCAGTGAGACATGCACTCCCAGTTCCTTGAGGGCAACCAGGGTTTCCCGGGCGGCATTGGCGTCGCTCATCAAGGTGCCCTCCGTGATTTCCAGCTCCAGCAGATCCGGATTCAACCCGGTGTGATCCAGCACCTCTGCGACAACCTCCGGGAAATTACCGGCGGCAAACTGGGCCGCCGCAATGTTGACCGACATTTTCAGCACGTGCCCCTGGGCTTGCCAGGTCGCGGCCTGCTGACAGGCCATTTCCAGTACCATTTTACCCAGTGGCACAATCAAGCCGGTTTCTTCGGCCAGCGGGATAAACCGGCCTGGTGAGAGCAGTTCGCCCTCCGTGCTGTACATACGGACCAGCGCTTCAGCCCCGATGACCCGCCCTTCCCGCGCGTTGACCTTGCTTTGGTAGAACACCTCAAACCGGTTTTCCTGCAGGGCCTCGCGCAGATGGCGTTCCAGCAGATGCCGGCTTAACACCAGGTCTTCCAGTTCGGTGGAGAAAAACCGGTAGCGGTTGCGCCCGTCCTGTTTGGCGCGGTGCATCGCCACGTCGGCGTGGCGCATCAGGGTTTCTTCGTCAGAACTATCATCCGGAAACAGGCTGATACCGACGCTGATGGACAGATCAAAGCGGTTGCCATCCAGTTCAAATGGCTCGCCCATGGCAGCCAGCAGGCGTGTCGCAACCTCGTCAGCCTCGTTGATCGAACGCAACTCGGGTAACAACACCACAAATTCATCCCCCCCCAGGCGGCCGATGGTGCCGGTGGCAGAGAGTTCTTTTTCCAGCCGGTGGGCAATCTGGCGCAGCAAATCGTCACCCGCCGTATAGCCGATGGAGTCGTTCACAAACTTGAAGTAGTCCAGATCCAGCAACAGCATGGCGACGTGGGTCTGGCTCCAGCGGGCCACTTGCAGGCCGTGAGAAATCCGGTCTTGCAATAACAGGCGGTTGGGCAAGCCGGTCAGCGGGTCATGGCTGGCCAGGTAGCTCATCTTGATGGCCATGGCCCGCGCTTCACTGGCGTCACGGAATACGATGATGGCGCCAGAAACCTCGCCGGTCACATTGCGGATAGGCGCGGCGGAGTCTTCCACGGCCGATTGCTGACCGCTCAAGGCCACGAGGTTGCAATTGAGCGCCATGCCAACAATCCGCTCTTCCTTGAGCGCCAGATAAATGGGATTACGCAAGACGTGGCCGTTGTTGGCGTCTCGCAGCTCCATGACATTATCGATGGGCTTGCCGATGGCGTCGGACGAATGCCAGCCGGTCATTTCTTCCGCAATCGGGTTCATGAAGGTCACCAGCCCCTGCTGGTCGGTGGCAATGACCGCATCACCAATTGAATTGAGCGTAATGCGCATACGCTCTTTTTCTTCCCACAGCGCGCGTTCGGCAGTGATGCGATCGGTGATGTCGGTCAGCACCATTAGCACCCCGGCAACCACCCCCATCTGCCAGTTGGGCACCAGGGTGGTTTGGGCGATACGACGGCGGGCAGAAGACGGAAACAGCGTCACCTCCACCGAAATGGTCCGCCCTTCCATGGCCCCCGCCCAGTGTGGCCGTAACTGGGTCATGGTTTCTTCATTGAGCACGCTGTCCAGCGACATGCCCAGCATGCGGGCAGAAGAAATCCCGAACCAGTGACCCAATTGGTCATTGCAATAACGATTGATGGTATCTGCGCCCCAGAATGCAACAAACGAGGGCAAGTGGTGAACCAGGTCGGCCAGATCACGGCGGGTTTGTGCCAGTTCGTCTTTCTGGCGCTTGAGGGTGAGCTGGTTTTGCACCCGCAGGCGGCAGATCGGTACATTGATCGGCTTGTTGAGAAAGTCGATGCCACCAGCAGCTAGCGATTGCGTTTCGTAAGACGTCCCCTCATGGGCCGTGATGAAAATCACCGCACATTCGCTGGTGTAAGGGTTGGCCTTGAGGGCATTGCAGACTTCATACCCATCCATGCCTGGCATTTCAATATCAAGAAGCACCAGATCGGGACGGCTGGAATCAGCAATGCGCAATGCATCCGGGCCGTTGGTAGCGAACAGCAAATCGGCCATGCCATACAGTGCATGACTTATCAGCTTGATATTCTCTACTGCGTCGTCAACGATCAGGATAGTCGGTCGGGGCCACTGTTCTTCGACAGCAAACACGTAAGTTTTCTCTCCAGTGCGGCAGTCCGGTCATTGCTTTGCTATACAGGCACTTACTAATGCAATTTTTTCTGCTGAATGACTTATTAATTACTGGATAGCACCGATTACAAGGAAGTACAGGATTTTCACGGCACGGCTTTATGGTGATGCATTACCCCCGATCACCGCCCCTGTCAGCTTCGCCAGGATGCACCCACTCAGGAGTGAGAACGTTTGCAGATCAATAGTCCAAGGTGGATGCCCGCGATCATTGTTGCTTTGGGCCTGATACTGGCCGCCCTGCTCGCCCACCATCAGCAAACAGAAAATGAAGCGGCAGCGCATCAGCGCTTTTTATCGCGCTCTAAGCGCGCAGTAGAGCAAATCGATACCCAATTACGCATTTACGAATATGGTCTGCGCGGTGCACGCGGTGCGGTGTCCGGGGTGGTGGGCGATGATGCCGCCCAGGCGCGTTTTATTCAGTATGGCAACTCACTGGACCTGCACTCTGAATTTCCGGGGGCGCGTGGATATGGTTTTGTACGGCGTGTCCCCGCAGCGCAAGAGTCTGTATTTGTCATCAACCAGCGTGCCAACGGCCAGCCGGATTTTCATATATTCCAGTTGCAGCCACATACCGGCGACAAATACGTGGTCCAGTATTTTGTGCCACAAGAGATCGGCAACCGCGTGATCGGGCTGGATATTGCCTCCGAGCCAACTCGCCTGACCGCGTTGCGTGATGCCATGAACAGCGGACAAGCCACGCTGACGCGGCCCTTGGGCCTCACCCTGCCCAAGGGCGAGCCCAATCTGGGGTTTTTGCTGGTCATGCCGGTCTATCGGGATGGCAATATGCCAGCCAACCCGGCCGAACGCGAAGAGGCGACCCAAGGCTGGGTGTATACCCCGCTGGTCGTCAGTGCGGTGATGAAGCACTTTGATTATCGGGATGGCGAGATCACCGTCAAACTCTCGGCGCTGGATACCAACGATAAAAACGCCAATTTTTTTGCCTCCCCGCTCAGCGACCGCAAGCCGCAACAAGGCTTTGTCTACGAGGCGGATATTCACCGTTATGGTCAGGTCTGGCACGCGCAGATTGCGGCCCTGCCCAAGTTCATCTCGGACCTGAATCTGCTCTCCCCGCTGGAGCCCGCGCTGATCGTGCTGGCCTGCGCCATTTTGCTGGCGGGGGTGATTTATCTGTACTCGGTCAATGTGGACCGCCGCCTCAGGGCCGGTGCAGACCAGGCACGACTGGCCGCGATTGTAGAGGGCTCCAACGACGCGATCGTCGGCAAGACGTTGCAAGGCGTGGTGACCTCCTGGAATTCCGCCGCCGAGCGCATGTTTGGCTACAGCGCGGCAGAGGCCATCGGGCATACGATCCGCGAACTGGTCGTCCCGGAGGATCGGGCCAATGAAGAGGCGGAAATCCTGCGCCGGGTGGGTCATGGCGAGATCGTGCCGCACTTTGAAACCGTGCGCCGTCGCAAGGACGGCAGCTTGATCACGGTATCGGTCACCGTGTCCCCCATCCGCGGCCCGGCGGGGCAAATTGATGGCGCAGCCAAGACCGTGCGCGATATCAGCCAGCAAAAGGAAACCGAGGCGCAGATTCTCAAGCTGAATGCCACGCTGGAGCAGCAGGTGCAGGAACGCACCGGACAGATCCAGGCCTTCTCGGCGTTACAGGCGGCCATTCTGGAAAGCGCAGGTTATTCCATCATCGCCACGGATTCAGACGGCCTGATCAAGCTGTTCAACCCTGCCGCTGAACGCCTGCTGGGTTACCGGGCCGATGAAGTGATTGATCTGGAAACACCGCGCATCATGCATGACACGGCAGAAGTGGAACGCCGCGCGCGCGATCTGACCGAGGAGTTGGGTTATCTGGTGGAGCCGGGGTTTGAAACCTTTGTCGCCAAGTCCCGCCTGGGCAAGCCGGACTCCAACGAATGGACCTATATCCGCAAAGACGGCAGCCGGGTTGCCGTGCTGCTGACGGTCAGTAGCCTGCGCGACACCGAAGGCCGGATTTTCGGCTTCCTCGGCATTGCCATGGACCTCACCGCGCACAAGCGTGATGAAGCGGTCCTGCGCCAGGCCAAGGAAAGCGCCGAGTCGGCCACCCGCGCCAAATCGGACTTCCTGGCCAATATGAGTCACGAAATCCGCACGCCCATGAACGCGATCCTTGGCATGCTGCAGTTGTTACAGCAAACCGATCTGACCAGCCGCCAATACGATTACACCGAGAAAGCCGAATCCTCCGCCAAGGCGTTGCTGGGCTTGCTCAACGATATTCTGGACTTCTCCAAGGTCGAGGCCGGCAAACTGGAACTCGACCCACACCCCTTCTTGCTGGACAAACTGCTGAAGGATATCGGCGTCATTCTGTCTGCCAGTGTGGGCAAGAAGAACATCGAAATCCTGTTCGATATTGACCCCGCCCTGCCCGAACTGGTGATTGGTGACGCGCTGCGCTTGCAGCAGGTGCTGATCAACCTGTCGGGTAACGCCATCAAATTTACCGAGCACGGCGAGGTGGTGCTGTCGGTGCGGCTGAAACGCCGGCGCGATGAGCAACTGACCGTGCAGTTCTCGGTGCGCGACACCGGGATTGGCATGACGCAAGATCAAATCAGCCATATCTTTGAAGGATTCTCCCAGGCTGAAGTCTCGACCACCCGCCGGTTTGGCGGCACCGGGCTGGGGCTGGCCATCAGTCAGCGCCTCGTGCGTTTGATGGGTGGGCAACTGGAGGTCGAAAGCACCGCGGGTAAAGGCAGCCAGTTCCATTTCGAGATCGTGCTGCAGGCCACCGGGGCGGAGATATCGCTGGAAGAAAGTCTGCCCGCACTGGCCAATCTGCGTGGTGTGCGGGCCTTGGTGGTCGACGATAACGCCAGCGCGCGCGAGGTGATTTCGCGCATGGTTGATTCGCTGGGCTGGCGCGCCGACCTTGCGGCATCAGGCCTGGAAGCGCTCGATCTGCTCCGGCAAAGCATTGACCGTGGCCGCGCGTACGACGTTATCTTTGTCGACTGGTCCATGCCGGACATGGATGGCTGGCAAACCGCTGAGCACATCCGGCAGATCACCCCCAGTGGCACTTCCCCCTTGATCGTCATGGTGACCGCGCACGGGCGCGAAATGCTGGCGCAGCGGCTTGCCAGCGAACAAGCCCTGCTGGATGGTTTTCTGGTCAAACCCATCACGATTTCCACTTTATTCGATGCGGTAGCGGACGCCCGTGCCAATCAGGGCACCACCATCGCGCCGGCCCGCAAAGCGGGTGCAGGCCAGCGCTTGATCGGCCTGCGTCTGTTGCTGGTGGAAGACAATCCGACCAATCAACAGGTCGCGCGCGAATTGTTGAAAAACGAAGGCGCCCAGGTCGATGTGGCGGGTGGCGGCATCGACGGCGTGACGGCCGTCCAGAATGCCCATCCGCAGTACGATGCCGTGCTGATGGATATCCAGATGCCCGACATGGATGGCTACGCCGCGACGCGGGAGATTCGTCACAAGCTGGGCCTGCATACCCTGCCCATCATTGCCATGACCGCCAACGCCATGGCCAGCGATCGCCAGGCGTGCCTTGATGCGGGCATGAATGACCATGTCGGCAAACCCTTCGATCTCAACCAGTTGGTGGCGGTGATCCGGCAGTTTACCCGCCAGGTCGAACCCGCCCTCACCCCGCCACCCGCACAACTGCGCAGTGGCGGTGTGATTCCGCCAGCAGCCCTCAAGCTAGCCGGAGAGCGCGGGCTGGATATCGCCGCAGCGCTAGCGCGCCTCGGCGGTGATTTGCCGCTGTTTGAATGGGCCTTGGGCAGTTTTCTGAGTACCAGTGCCCAGATGAACGAACAACTGGCGCAATGGTGGCCTGGCAGCCCGCAAGACGCGCTGGCGCGCTTGCTGCACACCCTCAAGGGCACTGCCGGCACGGTGGGCGCGACGGATCTGGCCTTGCAGGTACGGCAGGTAGAGACGGACTTACGCGACAACATCCCCGACAAGGCGATCGGTGAAAAGCTGTTGCAGGTCAGTGCTGCGCTGGAAGAAACCTGCGGCAACGTCAAAGCCCTGCTGGCCTTGTTGCAGACATCAGAAGGCGATACCGGCAGCACCACAGTCCCGGACTCGGCACTGACCATCACGGGCGACCTGGAAACCCTGTCTCGGCTACTGGCTTCTGCCAATATGGAAGCCACGCGCGTGTTTGATCAAATCAAGGCGGGTTTGAACGCGGCGTATCCAGAACATGGGGCCAGGATTGAGGATGCCATCAGCAACCTGGACTTTCAGCGCGCCCGCGCACAATGCGAAGAACTGCTGGCGCAACTGCGCGCCTGAACGCCGCCACCCAACAAAAAAGCCCCGCAATGCGGGGCTTTTTTTGGCAAACACCAGTCAGGCTCAAGCGCCGAACGGGTGACGCATTACGATGGTTTCTTCGCGATCCGGACCCGTCGAGATGATATCGACCGGGGCTTCGCAAATTTCTTCCACGCGCTTGAGATAAGCACGGGCATTGGCCGGCAGGTCTTCAAAGCGCTTCACGCCAAACGTGGATTCACTCCAGCCCGGCATTTCTTCATACACCGGCTCGCAACGGGCGATTTCTTCTGCGCCCACCGGCAGGATGTCGACAATCTTGCCGTCGATCTTGTAACCGGTACACAAATTGATCGTCTCAATCCCGTCCATCACGTCCAGCTTGGTCACGCACAGACCGGACACACCGTTGATCTGGATGGAGCGCTTGAGCGCAGCCGCATCAAACCAGCCACAACGACGCGGACGACCGGTTACGGAGCCGAACTCGTTACCGCGCTTGGCCAGACCGGCACCGACTTCGTCAAACAGTTCGGTCGGGAACGGGCCAGAACCCACGCGCGTGGTGTACGCCTTCACAATGCCCAGCACGTAGTGCAGCATCTGCGGTGCCACACCAGCACCCGGTGCCGCCGCGCCAGCCACACAGTTGGAAGACGTGACATACGGATAGGTGCCGTGATCCACATCCAGCAAAGTGCCTTGCGCGCCTTCAAACAAGAGGGACTTGCCTTCCTTGTTCAGGTCATACAAGGTGCGCGAGACATCGGACACCATCGGGCGAATACGCTCAACGAATGCCAGAGTCTGGTCATAGACGGTCTGGAAATCCAGCGCCGGCGCCTTGAAGTACTGGGTCAACAGGAAGTTGTAGTATTCCAGGTTTTCTTTGAGCTTGGCGGCAAAACGTTCCGGGTGGAACAGGTCTTGCACGCGGATGGCACGACGGGCCACCTTGTCTTCATAGGCCGGGCCGATACCACGACCGGTGGTGCCAATCTTGGCTTCACCCTTGGCCGCTTCACGGGCCTGATCCAGCGCCACGTGGTACGGCAAGATCAGCGGGCAGGCTTCAGAAATGCGCAGACGGCTAGCGACGTCAATGCCAGCGGCATCCAGTTCGTCGATTTCCTTGAGCAAGGCTTCCGGCGAAATGACCACGCCATTGCCAATAAAGCAATCCTTGCCCGGATGCAGAATGCCGGACGGAATCAGACGCAACACCGTCTTCTTGCCGCCCACGACCAGTGTATGACCCGCATTGTGGCCACCCTGGAAACGGACAACGCCCTGGGCGTGATCGGTCAGCCAGTCGACGATCTTGCCCTTGCCCTCGTCACCCCATTGGGTACCGACCACGACTACGTTTCTGCTCATTCAGAACCTCGATTTAACCAGATAGAACAATCATTTACATTCAGGCAGCCCGCTTTTTAGCAGACAACCCTGCGAAAAGCCCGCGTATCAGACAAGCGGATCAACTTGCCACTGGCCACCCTTAAGTACCAGGCGGCGGTTGACAGCCACTTCTTCGGGCTTGACGCCCAGATCAACAATCACGGTTTCACCGGCGTCGCGCAGACGGCGCACGGCTGCAATCAGTTCAGCGTCATCGCCGGCCGGAGCCAGGATGGCGGCTGCGGTTTCCGGGAACGGCAAACGGCTCAGTTCACGCATATCCAGACTGAAACCGGTGGCCGGACGGGAACGACCAAATTTTTCGCCCACGCTGTCATAGCGGCCACCGCGCGCCACGGCATTGGCAAAGCCATTGGCATAGGCGGCGAAGACCAGACCGGTGTGGTAATCGCTGCTGCGTACTTCCGCCAGATCAAAGCGCACTGCAATACCACGCATCTTCAATGCGGCAAACAGGGTTTCCAGCGCGGCCAGCGCAGCATTCACCCCAGCCAGCGGCGGCATGGCAGCGCGTGCGCGCGCCAGCACGTCATAACCGCCGTACAGTGCGGGCAACGCCTGCAAACCAGCGGCAATGGCCGGATCCAGACCGGCCGACAGTTCGCACAACGTGGGCAGGTCTTTCTGCTGCAGGGCGCTGAAGGTCTGATCACGCAGATCGCCCTTCATACCGGCGGCATCCGCCAGCGCGTGAAAGAGGCCAATATGCCCCACATCCAGCCGGGCGTTCTTCAGCCCGGCGAAGGCCAGGCTTTCAAACATCAGCTCAATCACTTCCACGTCAGCGGCGACATCCGCGCAGCCGTAGATTTCCGCGCCAATCTGACGTGGCTCACGTGTGGACAGAATGCCGTCCGGGCGGGTACTGACCACAGAGCCGGAGTAACACAGCCGCGCGACACCCTGGCGGTTCAGGATATGAGCATCAATCCGTGCCACTTGCGGCGTAATGTCTGCGCGCAAGCCCATCTGACGGCCAGTCATTTCGTCGACCAGCTTGAAGGTTTTCAGATCAAGCGCGGGATCATCATGCAAAAACAGGGATTCAACGTATTCCACCAGCGGCGGCATGACGAGTTCATAGCCGTAGCGGGAGAAGAGATCGAGCAGACCACGGCGCATTGCCTCAATCTGGCGAGCTTCGCGGGGCAGCACATCGGAAATATATTCCGGCAGAATCCAGTTACGCATTTTCAAACCAGGAGTGTTGCGGACTCTCAAAAATCCGCATGACAGAAAATCCAGACAAATCAAGGCCCTGGCGCGCAGGACGCACCGGGGCCGTGATTTTCGTATCGTATTATCTCATGAATGCCGCCCTTCGCGGGCAAGAACTGCCACAAGGGCCTTCATGAATGGATGTACAAGGTCAGACTACCGCACATGCATATCGTGCATGCGGGGCCTTTGCAATATGCACAGGCCCCGCAAACACAAGCAGCAAAAGCCCTCTGACGTGAGTGCAAACGCCAGGAAGGAGGTGTGCTTACTTGCCTGCCTTGCCAGTCGCACCGGGGCCAGGATTCTTCATGTACTTGAAGAAATCGGCGCTAGGATCGACCACCATCAGGTCAGACTTTTTGTTGAAGCTTTGCTTATAGGCTTCCAGGCTGCGGTAGAAGGAATAGAACTCGGGGTTCTTGCCATAAGCATCAGCGTAGATCGCGGCAGCTTTGGCATCGCCCTCACCCTTGAGCGCTTGCGCCTGGCTGTAGGCATCGGCCAGCAATACTTCACGCTGACGATCTGCATCGGCCTTGATTTGTTCAGCGGCAGCAGAACCTTCTGCACGCAACTGATTGGCCACGGCCTTGCGCTCAGACTGCATGCGCTCGTACACGGAGTTCAGCGTGCTGTCTTCCAGTTCAACGCGCTTGATACGCACATCGACCACGCGTACCCCAATCCGCGCCGCGTCAGCATCAGCCACTTGCTGCACCCGTGCCATGACAGCATCACGCTGGCCTGAGATCACGTCTTGTACGGTGCGTTTGCCGAACTCGTCACGCAGCATGTTGTTGACGGTATTGCGCAGACGATCACGCGCCTTGCTTTCGTCCAGACCCACCGCGCGGTAATAGCGCTCCACATCCACAATCTGCCACTTGATGTAGCTGTCGACCTTGACGTTCATCTTTTCAATGGTCTGGATACGGGCCGGCTCAGCCTCGTCAATGCTCTGGATCCGGCTATCAAAGTAACGCACGTCTTGCAGCAGCGGCACCTTGAAGAAAATACCCGGCTCTTTAAGCACGCGCTTGAATTCAGAGAACTGGAACACCACGGCGTACTGCCGCTGGTCCACCGTGAAGAGCGCCAGGCTCAGCACGAAAAGCACAACCAGTATGACCGCAAGGGTCGGAATAATTCGATTCATGACCACTCCCTGTTATCGTCCGTCGCGCCCGGCACGGTCCGCCGCCGGAGCGGCAGCCGTGGTGGCCGGGGTGGCATCTGCGCTGGTGTCAGCCGGTGCTGCCGGCTTGGCCACATCCGCAGACGGAGCGGGATTGGTCGACTGGATCAGTTTATCCAGTGGCAGATACAACAAATTGCCGCTGCCCTTCTGATCCACCAGTACCTTCGTGGTCTTCTGGAACATTTGTTCCATGGTATCCAGGTACATGCGTTCACGCGTTACTTGCGGAGCCTTGGCGTACTCGGTCGCGACCTGCTTGAAGCGCGATGCATCGCCTTCTGCCTGCGAGACCACACGCTGACGGTAGCCCTGCGCCTCTTCCATCAGGCGGGCAGCCGTACCGCTGGCCTTGGGCACCACATCATTGGCGTAAGCCGTACCTTCATTGATCAGGCGCGCCCGATCCTGCCGTGCCTTGACCGCATCAGCAAACGCGGTTTGCACCTGTTCCGGCGGCTGCACGTCCGAGATATTGACGCGGGCAATGGTAATACCGGCCCCGTAGCGGTCCAGCAGATTCTGGATCAGGTCTCGCGTGTCTTCGGCAATCTTGCCGCGACCTTCGTTCAGCACGTAGTCCACCTTGTTCTGGCCGACGACTTCACGAATGGCTGTTTCTGCAGCCTGCTTGACCATGTCCTTGCCATCGCGATCCACAAAGCGGTTGTTGAAGGCAAAGTCTTGCGCAGACTTGAGGGTGTATTGCACTTCAAGCTGCACTTGCAGGATGTTCTGGTCGCCCGTCAGCATGATCGACTCATCGCTGCCGTTGTCACCACGACCGCCAACTTCCAGACTGCGGATTTCGGTCACGTTGATGATTTCGCGCGCTTCAATCGGCCAGGGGTAGTGCCACTTCAGGCCTGACTTGTTGACGGTTTCGACATAGCGGCCAAAACGCAGGATGAGCGCGTTCTCACGCTCATCGACCACGTAAAAGCCGGAGGCCAGCCACAACACAACAACAATGCCGATAATCGCAACAACGCCCGTGCTGCCGCCCGGAATACCGCCACGGTTACCCGACGATGACGGCGGCCGATTGCCACCGCCAAAGAAACGGGACAGCTTGTTGGTGAAGTTACGAATGATTTCGTCCAGATCGGGCGGGCCATCCTTGCGGCCACCACCCCACTGCGGATCGTTTTGACTCATGGGATCTTGTTATTCCTCGACGGGTTGACTCATTGCATCGACCAGCGCGCCCCGCAGCAAATCGAGCCCTTCCCCCTGCGCGGCGCTTACACGAACCGCACGGATTTTATCATACTCGTCATGCTCGACTGCTGGCGCAAGCCCTTTCAGGTCGATCTTGTTCCAGACCATCAACTGCTCGATGTGTTCCGCACCTACTTCATTTAAAACTTTGTTGACTTCTTCAACTTGCATGTCACGCAGCGGATGATTGACATCAACAACGTGCAACAACAGGTCTGCCTGGATGGTTTCTTCCAGCGTGGCGCGGAATGCGGCCACCAGTGTGTGCGGCAACTGGCGGATAAATCCGACCGTGTCGGAAATGACCACGGAATGCTCTTGATCCAGGAACAGCTTGCGTGACGTGGTATCCAGCGTGGCAAACAACTGGTTTGCCGCGTAGATATTGGCCTTGGTCAATGCATTGAACAGCGTGGATTTACCCGCATTGGTATAGCCCACAATGGAGACCGAAAACTGGTTGCTACGTTCACGCGCGCGCCGCTGGGTCTGCCGTTGCTTCTGAACGGTTTCCAGTTGCGTCTTCAAGCGCTTGACGCGGATACCCAGCAAGCGGCGGTCGGTTTCCAGCTGCGTTTCACCCGGGCCACGCAGACCCACCCCGCCCTTTTGTCGCTCAAGGTGAGTCCAGCCGCGGACAAGACGCGTGGACATGTGCGATAACTGCGCCAGTTCAACCTGCAACTTGCCTTCGGCAGTCCGGGCCCGCTGGGCAAAGATATCCAGAATCAGCGTGGTGCGATCCACGACACGACACTGAATGGCCTTTTCCAGGTTGCGCTCCTGCGCCGGAGATAACTGATGGTTGAAAATCACCAGCTCCGCCTGGTTGGCACGTACCGCTTCGGCAATTTCTTCAACCTTGCCGGTACCGGCGAAAAACGCCGGATCAGGCTTGCGCCGGCTACCCTCGATCATGGCCACCGGCGTCACGCCGGCAGACTCGACAAGTTGCACGAATTCTTCCTGACCGTCGCGGTAGTCTGGCTCATTGAAATCAAGACAGACCAGAACCGCCCGGTCCCCGCCTTTGTGGCGTTCGAACATAAGTTTTCTGGATCACTGGAACAAAAGATGAAAAACATGTGCCGGCGAGAGTTCGCCCCGGCACGGCCGTACCTAGCAATATGGCAGCATCCGGCCAGAAAAAAACCCCGGGGGCCCAAACCTCCGGGGTTTTTTTCTACCAGTCAGACTGATCAGGCTTCCGGCGTGGCAGCGGCAACCGTGGCCGATTGCGGGTGCTCATGCGGAATATTGACCGGGCGCGACGGCACAACGGTCGAAATGGCGTGCTTGTACACCATTTGCGTCACGTTATTGCGCAAAAGGACAACATACTGATCGAACGATTCGATCTGGCCTTGCAGCTTGATGCCATTCACCAGATAGATGTAAACCGGAACGTGTTCTTTACGCAGGATGTTCAGGAACGGGTCTTGTAGCATTTGCCCCTTGGTACTCATGTTTTAATTCTCCGATGCGTTATTGTTGGTGGTGAATCGCAAATCTTCTAATTTGCTTTGCTTTTTACAACCTGTCTTACGCTTATAGTACAAAAGCTGTTAGCTGCCAATAGGCAAGTTACCATTGCCTGGCCGCAAAACATGCTATGGCCGAAGCGGTTTTTTGGCCCTGTGGGCCGCCAGCTTCTTGCGGCTTTCTTCTTTTTTGCCCGCAACCACCTTGCGGCGGCGTTCCATCAAACTCTGCTTTTTCGGCTCTTCCAGTTTTTCCTGGAAGGGGTTATCCCCGCGTTTGAACTGTACGCGCAAGGGTGTACCTTGCAACTTGAACATGGTCATGAAGCTGCGTTCAAGGTAACGCCAGTACACGGCCGGAATCTGTTCCAGCGCGTTGCCATGCACCACCACTACCGGCGGATTGGTACCGCCCTGGTGAGCGTAACGCAGCTTGGGGCGAATCTTGCCGGACAGCGGCGGTTGCTGACGCTCCACCATAAGTTGCAGCGCACGGGTGAGCTTGGGCGTTGGAATCTTGATCATCGCCGCGTGATACGCCTGGTCGATGGATTTGAACAAATCACCGACACCCTGCCCGCGCAAGGCAGAGATGTAGTGGAATTTGGCAAAATCAAGGAAGGTGAGCTTGCGGTCGATCTCGCGCTTGATACGGTCACGCTGTATTTCGTCGGCGGATTCCCACTTGTTGATGGCCACGACCAGCGCGCGGCCGGTTTCCAGCACAAAACTGGCCAGCCGGGCGTCCTGATCAGACACTTCTTGCGTGGCGTCGAGCACCAGCACGGCGACGTTGGCGTCGGTCACGGCTTGCATGGTCTTGATGACCGAGAATTTCTCGATCACGTCATCAATCTTGCCGCGACGGCGCATACCGGCTGTGTCGATAATGGTGTAGTGCCGGTCGTTACGCTCAAAATCGATGTATACCGAGTCACGCGTCGTACCCGGTTGGTCGAACGCAATGACGCGCTCTTCACCCAGCACCGCGTTCACCAGCGTCGACTTGCCCACATTGGGGCGACCAATCACCGCAAACTTGGGGTGATCGGCTTCGGCCGATTCTTCGTCAACCGGGAAGCGTTCCAGCACTTCACTGATGAGTTCGCGCACGCCCTCGCCATGAGAGGCAGAAATGGCGGTCGGTTCGGTCAGGCCCAACTCGTAAAAGTCGGCCACCACAACGCCGCGGGTCATCCCCTCAACCTTGTTGACGGCCACCCAGACCGGGCGCTGGCTCTCACGCAGGCGCTGCGCAATGATCTTGTCTTGCGGGGTAATGCCGGTACGGCCATCCACAATGAAAATCACGGCATCGGCTTCGTCTACGGCCTGCAGCGTCTGGCGGGCCATTTCATGCAAGATGCCTTCGTCCACCACCGGCTCAAAACCGCCGGTGTCGACTACAAAATACGGACGATCACCCACCTTGCCGTGACCGTAGTGACGATCTCGGGTCAAGCCGGGCATATCGGCGACCAACGCATCCCGCGTTTTGGTCAACCGGTTGAATAGTGTGGATTTGCCCACATTGGGGCGCCCTACCAGGGCAATCGTTGGCTTCATGCGTTTACTTTATACCAACCGAATAAACATCGCCCTTTTGGGACTGCAAGATCAGATGGTCAGAGAAGGTTTGCGGTGCCGCGGCGATACGGCTGCCGTCGGTTGCGATTTGTGCGACGAAACTGCCGTCGTCTTCGTTCAAGAGGTGAACGTAACCCTGGTAATCCGCCACAGCGACGTAACCACCAAGGATGGAGGGTGCACTCACGATACGTGCGGCCAGTTTGTCCTGATCCCAGACACTACGGCCGGTTTCATGCTCGAAAGCGCGCACATGGCCTTGATCGTCGGTCAGGAAGACCTTGTTACCGTCAACGGCAACGCCTGAATAACTGGAAGCTTCACGCGACCAGACGGTGGAACCACTGCGGCGGTCAAAACAACCTACGCGACCCTGGTAAGCGGCAGCGCAGACAGAGCCCCCACTGATCAGCGGTGCGGAAACAACGTCGGCGACCCGCTCGACCTCAGTGGCCCCTTTGGGCTGAGCGACCACGTTATCCCACAGCACACGGCCATCTTCAGCCGACAATGCGGCCAGGTGACCTGCCGGCAAGCCGGCGTACACAACGCCATCTGCCACAGTGAGAGGCGCATAGTTGCGCAGGGTCAGGGTAGGCAACTGGCGAGAGAACTGCCACTTTACCGAACCGTCGGCAATCGACAGGGCAGAAATCTTGCCATCACCGGTACGTACCAGCACAACGTCGTTGGCAATGGCAGGCGGCGCGACAATTTCGCTGGTCGCCTGGCTATTCCACAGCGGTTTGCCGTTGGCATCAAAGACATAAACCATGCCCTTGAGAGTGCCGACCGCAACCACACCATTACCCGCACCAACACCACCGGCAACCGGTTTTTCCAGACGGACTTGCCATTGCACGGTGCCACGATCCAGTTTGTACGCAGTCAGGCGATCAGGCGCGCCCGCCACGACCATCAGGTCACCCAGATTGGCCGGCAAGAAACGCAGGAACTCCGACTCGCTACCGGCAGAAGCACGCCACTGTACAGCCACGTTGGCCGTGTTCTTGACTACGGGGAGCGGCGACGGTGTGGGCGCATTGCTGGGAGCGGCACAACCGGCCAGTGCCAGGGCTACTGCGCTCAGGCACAAACCACGAACAAACTGACGTTGCAAAGACATATCAGGAATTTCCGAGAGCAGCGAGTTTTACTTCAACAAAGCGGGCATTACCGGCGCTCTTGTCGAGCTTGGCTAAAGCGTCTTTATATGCATCACGGGCACCGGCGGCATCGCCCTTGGCGGCCAGAACATCGCCGCGCGCTTCGGCAAACAATGCGGTGTAAGACTCGTTCTCACGACCACTCAGGGTCTTGAGGGCAACGTCGTACTGTTTCTGGTCAAGCTCAACTGCGGCCAGGCTCATGCGGGCGGCGTCACGCACGGCAGATTCCGCCGAATGGGCAATCACCCAGGTCAGTTGATCCGTAGCCGTTTTGGTATCGCCAGCGTCCGCAGCACCCTTGGCGGCCAGCAAAGCGGCGCGGGTGGTAAACGGGCTGTTCGGGTAATCTTTCTTCAGCGCGTCCGCTTGCGCGCCGGCCTTGGTCGGATCTACGCCGTAGGCTTTCTCGAAAACCGAGTATTCGTCGCCAGCGGCCTGCGCCTGTTTGTTGGCGTACCAGTTCCAGCCAGTCCAGCCCAGATAGCCAATCAGCGCGATGACGACTGCGCCTGCTACAAACCTGCCCCAACTTTCCCAGGCTGCCTTCAGTTCGGCAATCTGTTCCTGTTCTTGCAAATCAAAAGCCATTCTGATTTCCTGTTGTGCTGCTTGTTATGTGGATAAATGCGCCGTCATCGCATGACGTCGCATCGGTGATCAGGTTTCGGATTATGCCCGAATTTGCGCGGCAAGGTCGGCCAAAGGCAATGTCACTTGTGCGCCAGCGCCCTCGCCTTTCAGCGTTTTCAGATTGGCTGTGCCGTTGGCCACTTCTTCATCACCAATGACCACGGCAAAGCGCGCACCAGAGGCATCGGCCTTCTTGAATTGCGATTTGAAGCTACCACCACCGCAGTTGAGTACCACGGCAAACCCGTCGCTACGCAAGGTATTAGCCAGCTTGAAAGCAGCCGTGCCAGTGCCGTCGCCGGCATGCACCAGATAAACATCGGGTTCTTGCGCCGGGGGCACAATGCCTTGAGCTTCCAGCAACAGCAACAGGCGCTCAATGCCCAAGCCAAATCCGACCCCTGGACAAGGCTTGCCACCCAGTTGCTCGACGAGGCCATCATAACGGCCGCCACCACCGACCGTGGCCTGAGTACCCAGTTCGGTGGTCGTCCACTCAAACACGGTCAGATTGTAATAATCCAGCCCGCGAACCAGACGCGGATTGATGACATAGGCGACACCCGCGGCATCCAGCAGCGCCGTCAGCGTTTCGAAGTGGGCGCGGGATTTTTCGCCCAGGAAATCCAGCAGACGCGGCGCGTTGTTGGCCATGTCTTGCAACGCCGGATTTTTGGTATCCAGTACGCGCAGCGGATTGGTGTACAAGCGGCGTTGGCCGTCTTCATCCAGTTGGTCCTTGAAACCTTCCAGATACTTGATCAGTTCTGAGCGGTGCGCTGCCCGCTCGCTCGCCTCACCCAGGGTGTTCAGTTCCAGTGTCAGGCCCGTCAAGCCGAGACGCTTGAACAGGTCGGCCAGCATGACAATCTGCTCGGCATCCACATCCGGACCTTCAAACCCGAAAGCTTCAGCGCCGATCTGGTGAAACTGGCGATAGCGCCCTTTTTGCGGGCGCTCATGCCGATACATCTGCCCGATGTACCACAGGCGCTGCGTCTGGTTGTACAGCAGACCATGTTCAATACACGCCCGTACAGTACCGGCCGTACCTTCCGGCCGCAGTGTCAGGCGCTCGCCATTGAGCTTGTCCTCAAACGAGTACATTTCTTTTTCAACGATATCCGTGTGCTCGCCTACACCGCGCACAAACAGGTCGGTGGACTCCACGATCGGTGTGCGGATTTGCTTGTAGCCGTAGGCGTTGAGCCATTCACGCGCGACAGACTCCAGGTACAACCAGGCAGGCGTCGCAATCGGCGAGCCTTTGGTCACAACGGGCAACGCGTCGTTCATGCCGCGAACGCCCTCAATGTTTTTACTCATTTGATCAATCCGGTATGGGTAAAGACACGCGCCGCCCATTCGGGGCGGCGCGCAGCGGTCAGATTTGTTTAAGTGGAATCGTACGCGGCGCGGCGGTTTCCCGTCGTTTGGCCCCGCCTTCCTGATAGCGCGTCAACACGTAGTCCTGCACGATGGCGAGGAACTCTTCAGTCACCCGATCACCTTTGAGCGTTACTGTTTTTTCGCCATCTACGTAGACCGGGCAAACCGGCACTTCGCCGGTGCCCGGCAAGCTGATCCCAATGTCGGCCAGCTTGGATTCACCCGGGCCATTTACGACACAGCCCATCACCGCCACCTTGAGGTCTTCCACGCCGGGGTATTGCAAACGCCACACCGGCATCTGCTCACGCAAAAACTGCTGAATACCCTGAGCCAGTTCCTGGAAGACAGTGGACGTGGTCCGACCACACCCGGGACACGCCGTGACCAACGGGGTAAACGAGCGCAAACCCATGGTTTGCAGGAGTTCCTGCGCCACCACCACTTCTTTGGTGCGATCGCCACCCGGCTCTGGCGTCAGCGAAATACGCACGGTATCGCCGTAGCCTTCCTGCAACAACACAGCCAGGGCGGCGCTGGAAGCGACGATCCCTTTGGAGCCCATGCCGGCTTCGGTCAGCCCCAGATGCAGCGGGTAATCACAACGGCCGGCCAGATCACGGTAGACGGCAATCAGATCCTGCACGTGCGACACCTTGCACGACAGAATGATCTTGTCAGGCGACAGGCCCCAGGACACAGCCTGTGCGGCTGAATCCAGCGCGGATCGAATCAGCGCTTCGCGCATGACCGCTTCGGCGGGCAGCGGTTTGGAGAGTCTGGCGTTTTCATCCATCAAACGCACGGCCAGCACTTGATCAAGCGAGCCCCAGTTCACGCCAATGCGCACTGGTTTGTCATATTCGACGGCTTTTTCGATCATGAACGCAAATTTCTCGTCCTTTTTCGAACCCTTGCCGACGTTACCCGGATTAATGCGGTACTTGGCCAGCGCCTCAGCACAGTCCGGGTAGTCGCGCAGCAGCCGGTCACCATTGAAGTGGAAATCACCGACAATGGGCACGTCGCAATCACGCGCCGCCAGCATGTCGCGGATGCGCGCCACCTGCGACGCGGCTTCCGGGCTATTGACGGTAATCCGCACCATTTCCGAGCCTGCGCGCCACAGATCATAGATCTGGTCTGCCGTTCCCCTGGCATCTGCGGTATCGGTATTGGTCATGGACTGGACAACGATCGGGTGGTCACTTCCCACCCATACGTTGCCGATACGCACCTGCCGGGTAGCCCGGCGCGGAATGTTGTCGGTAATCATGATGTTTGCTTCTGCTTTCAATGCCGCTCGGTCGTTGTTGTTATTTCAGTTCGAACGTAGCGACTTGTGTTTTCGTGTATTGCGACAAATCCACGACCTGACCACGCAGCCAGACACGGGTTTTTGGCGCATTGCCAATCTTGATACGATACGGCGGCGTGCCACCCAGACTGCGATCAGAACCTGCAGTGAGCAAGTTGCTGACGAGGCGATTGCCATTGGCATCGACTACCTGCACCCAAGTGTCTTCATCCGCCACGATACGCAGTTCACCATTGCCAATCACGGCCGGCGTGGGCGTCGGGGTTGCACCCTGTGCCGTCGCCACCGGCACACTGGTCGGCACGACGGTCGGAATCGGGGTCGGTGCTGCCGTGGGTTGCACAACCGAAGCCACAGCGACCACCGGTGCCGAGGCGGCCACGTCAGACGCAACCGGGGCGCTGGCGATCTCTACAACAGGTTCAGACGCCGCTTGTGGTTCAGACGCCACCTGGGCCGCATTCAGTTCAGGTGAAGGCGGTTGCTGCAAATACCAGAAAATTGCCCCAAGTGCCGCGCAAAACGCCAGCACAAAGCCGGCAATGCCCAGCACCCGCCCACCACCACCGCCACCACCATTGCCGACGGAGAATGAATTGTTTTCTTCCACCAGATGCGGCAAAGCCACCTGGACACGTTCACGCGGCAACAAGGCTTCCAGCTGGGCCAGCAAAGGCGCCGGATCCAGTTGCAGCAATTTGGCGTAATTGCGCACAAAGCCACGGGCAAAGGTATTGCCCGGCAACTGGTCAAAATGATCAGATTCGATCGATTCAATCTGGCGCGCCGACAGCTTGAGCTGCGTTGCGACATGCTCAAGGCTCAGGCCCAATGCTTCACGCTGGGCTTTGAGGCGGGCTCCAGGCCCGAATGCTGGCGCGTAGGTTTGTTCTTGTTCGCTCATCACGGATGTTTCCGCCGGTCAGACTGGGACCGGTTTACGAGGTCCAATGCAGGTAAGGCCGCTTCAGTTAAGCTGACCGCTCAACAGACGGGTGGTTTCGATGGAGTCCGGGTACTGGCTCTTGAGCTGATTGGCCAGACGGGTTTCCGCCTCGGTATTGCCGAGCGCATGCTCCAGACGCAGACCCATCCAGGTCAGCCCGGAACTCGGTTGCACCATCCGCTGCAACTCGTTGTAGTACTGACGGGACTGGACGTAATCCTTGGTGCGCAGGCCCTGCTCTACCAGTTCCTGGCGCGCCACGACACTATCCGGACGCAGGCGCAATGCCTGCAGGAAATAACTGTTGGCCGCTTTTTCGTCCTTCAGACTCACCGCGCATTGTCCGGCATTGACGAAGGTCTTATCGCCATTGGCGTACAGCGGATTCTTCACCGCCACAAGATAATGCTGGATACCCTCTTGCTGACGCGAGTGATTACACAAATACCAGCCAAAGTTATTGTTGATATCCGAGTCATTGGGCGCAATGCTGAGGGCTTGCTGGAAATTGGAAACCGCCTTGGCATCATCATGCAACTCGGCATAAATCAGGCCCAGCACCCCATAGGCCGGGGCATAGCGGCTGTTGGAACTCAGCGCTTCTCTGACCTCTTGCACCGCTACCGTATATTGCGCGCGCTTGAGGTATTCCGCCGCCAGTTGCGTATGCAACATGGCGCGTCGGTCAGTTTGCGACATCTCGTCGTCGGAAGATGCAGCCTGCACCCAAGGTGCGGCAAGGCTTGTCATGGCAAAGCAAATCAAGGAAACCATGTACCGCCGGATCATTCCACTTCCCCTGTATTGGTATTTTTATCTGAACTGGATGGGCCGCGTCTCCGTCGCCATGCGGTTGGCTGTGCGACGCGTCTTGTCCTGTACCTGACCGGCCAGTTGGCCACAGGCTGCATCAATGTCATCGCCGCGCGTTTTGCGGACAGTGACGATGTAGCCAGCGTTCATCAGGATATCCCGGAACGCGAGGATAGCATCACGGCCGGAACGGTTGTAGCCCGAATTCGGGAAGGGATTGAATGGAATGAGATTCAGCTTGCAGGGGGTGTCGCGCAGCAACGCAATCAATTCTCGTGCATGCTCTGGCTGATCGTTCACACCGGCAAGCATCACATATTCAAAGGTAATGAAGTCGCGCGGCGCCTTTTCCAGATAGCGGTTACAGGCTGCCAGCAACTGCGCCAGCGGGTATTTCTTGTTGATAGGCACGATTTCATCGCGCAGACGATCGTTGGAGGCGTGCAGACTGACGGCAAGCGCCACCGGCACCGCATCACGCAAACGATCCATCGCCGGCACAATGCCGGAGGTGGACAAGGTCACACGGCGGCGCGACAAACCGTAGGCATTGTCGTCCAGCATCAGCCGCAGGGCTTTGACCACATTTTCAAAATTGGCAAGGGGCTCGCCCATGCCCATCATCACCACGTTGGTGACAATGCGGGTATCTTCGTTGACAGGCACACCGACGCGGGCCTGTTCGGCACTCAGGCGGCGATTGGCCCACCACAACTGACCAATGATTTCGCCCACGGAGAGATTGCGGTTAAAACCCTGGGCGCCGGTCGAACAGAACGAACACTCCAGCGCACAACCTACTTGCGACGAAATACACAAGGTGCCGCGATCATCCTCAGGAATGAACACGGTTTCGATGCCGTTGCCGACATTGACATCCAGCAACCACTTGGTGGTGCCGTCGCTGGCCACATGTTCAGCCAGCATGGCGGGCGAGCGCACGACTGCGCCCGCCGCCAGTTTTTCCCGAAAGCCCTTGGCAATATCGGTCATGTTGTTGAAGTCGGCCTCACCGTGCTGGTGAACCCACTTCATCAACTGTTTAGCGCGAAACGGCTTCTCACCGTAGCTGATCATCAGCTCGGTAAGGCCTTCGGCATCGTAATCCAGCAAATTGACCGACATACCAGTGCTCCCGCGTCGTCTACGCCTTAGCGGCTGTAAACTTCGCTAGCCGGGAAGAAATAAGCGATTTCGATCGCGGCGTTTTCGGCGCTATCGGAACCGTGTACAGCGTTTGCATCGATCGATTCAGCGAAGTCGGCGCGGATGGTGCCCTTGTCTGCCTTCTTCGGATCGGTTGCGCCCATCAGGTCGCGGTTCTTCAGCACGGCGCCTTCGCCTTCCAGCACCTGGACAAACACCGGGCCGGAAACCATGAAGTCAACCAGGTCCTTGAAGAAAGGACGTGCTGCGTGCACTGCGTAGAAGCCTTCAGCTTCAGCACGGGACAGTTGCTTCATTTTGGCAGCAACCACTTTCAGGCCGGCGGACTCGAAGCGATCGACAATCTTGCCGACGACGTTCTTGGCAACAGCGTCCGGCTTTACGATCGAGAGGGTACGTTCAATAGCCATTTGTTTTCCTACTCCAGGTTGATTTGACTTAACTTGTTTCTACGTGTTTACTTCATGCGGCAATGCTACTAACAGCACGGCATTGCTGCTGAATCGGGGGCCAAAAATCGGTGCTCTTCAGCCAAATAGCCAAACATTATAACAAATTCAACAACATTGCGGCAGATGAGCGACCAACTCGACCCCATCCTGCATCAAGCCGAGCAATCCCGGCTTAAACAGCAACTGGCATGGCGCCTTGGCATTGCTGCCGGGCTCATCGTCATCGTTCTTGCCGCCATCTGGTTTCTGGATCACAGCCAGAGCGGCGAACCTGAACCCACCATCGTTGCACCCCGCTTTGCCCTTGCTGCCAGCGCCATCGCGGCCATCAAGGCCAGCGCTGTGGCTTCTGCCGTCGCCTCTGCCCCCGTTGCAGCCAGCGCGCCGGTGATTGCCTCTGCACCCGCAGCAACACCAGCACCAACGACCGAAACGCCGGAACCCGCGCCACAGCAACCCGTAACGACGCCAGTGGCCGCCCCCGTCAAAGCACCCGGTCACGCCGCTCCGGCGCCTGTAAACCCACCCGCAGGCAACACCCCGGCACCAGCGCCCGCACCTAAAGTGGCCGAACCGGCACTCAATTTGCCGCCACCGGAAAAGATTGTTGAGACCCCTGTTGCTGCGGGGAAGTTCGAAGTGCACGCCGGCAACAACGGCTATACCATTCAGGCCGGTGTATTCCAGCATGCGGCCAATGCCGACAAACTGCTGTCCCAACTACAAGCCGCCGGTGTGCCCGCCTGGCTGGAAACCCGCGTTCAGATCGGCCCGTTCAAGAACAAGGCCGATGCTGATGCGGCGATTCGCAAATTGCGCAAATTGGGTATAGAACCGGTTGTACGGGAAAACCAGTAAAGCTTGACCAGCATCCTGGACTGAATCGTTTTCAAAACGATTTCAAGCACTTGAAATGAGGTCTTGTGACGCAGGATGCAACACCTGCAGATAAAAAAACGGGCCGGAGCCCGTTTTTTTATCTCTGTACCAGCACAATCACGCCAACACCGCCGGCAGTTGCGGCAGCAACGCCTGCCGCTCTTTCGTCGCCACACCGCACAGGGCAAATCCCAGCAACTGCCCTTGCTGGCCAATAAAGCGCGCGTCCACGCCCTCTTCAGTCACGGTAACTTGCCAGGCACCCTGCGCATCTTTGGCAGGAGCCGAGACGACCGTCGGGCACGCCGGGGTTTTGACCAGCACCGGCATGGCCGGGTAATGCAGACTGGCTTCTTTACCCGCCAGCACCTGTGCCAGCGTCCGTGCGGCATGCATGATCGGCATCACAAAGGGCAAATGCAGCGACTCCACCTCGGCGCAATCGCCAAGGGCGTAGATATGCGGATCGCTAGTCTGCAGTTGGCGATTGACCACTACACCACGCTCCACCTTCAAACCGGCCGCGTCCGCCAGGCTGTTATTGGGGTGCAACCCCACCGCGGACAGGACCAGATCAGCCTCAAGCCGTTCGCCGGTGCTCAATTCCACAGCAAATCCGTTGCCAGCCGCGTGAACCGCGCCGGCCAGGGCGCCAAACACAAAGCGCACCCCTGCCCCAGTCATTTTGTCGGCAAACCATTGCCCCGCCTGGGGCGGCAACAGACGCGGCAGCGGTGTCGCGGCAGATTCGACCACCACGGGCTCAATCCCGCGAGCGAGCAAGTCGTTGGCAAATTCGCAGCCGATCAGACCACCGCCAAGGATGACCACGCGCTTGACGCCGTCGAGCTTGCCGGCAAACCAGGCAAAATCATCAATATGATTGACGGACAAGACTTCGTCCGCCGCATCACCCCCCAAACGCAAGCGCACCGGCTCGGCGCCGACCGCCAGTACCAGATCACGATACGGCTGTACCTGCCCGTCCGAGAGCATCAACATCTGTTTTTCGCGGTCAATACCGACCACTTCGGTACGCGCAAAAATGGTGGCATTGAGTTCAGCCTCCATTTTCTCTGCCGATTTCATCACCAGTGTCGCCGGGGTTTTGTTACCGGCCAGCGCATTGGACAACATGGGCTTGGAATAGAAATCGGCCGCGTCGCCGGCAATGACCACCAGACCGGTTTCGGCATCGAGTTTGCGGAACTCGCGGGCCAGGTTGTAACCGGCCAGACCGGCCCCAATGATAACGACAGGCAATGCCATGAATGATTGACTCCAGCCCCCTTCAAGCGAAGGGGGCATTCAAAACGGGACAAGAAAAACAAGATAGGCAGGCAGCACATCATGCCGCCCGCCACCGCAGACCTCAGGCCGCAACCGGCACCGGGTCTTGCGTATCAAGAAAAGTGACTTCCGGCAGATCGCTCGCCAGCATGGCATTGCGCACCGCTTCGACCGCAGCCAGCCGCGGGAAATTGCGGCGCCAGGCCAGCACCACGCGCCGGGTCGGCACGGGTTCGGTAAACGGGCGAATACTCAGCAAGGATTCGTCCGCCGCCGTCACCGAGGTTGCCGGCAACACGGTGACGCCGATACCGCCAGCCACCATATGGCGAATGGTCGTCAGCGAAGAGCCCTGCAAGGTCCGCTGCAAGCTACCCGTTGGCAGGCTTTCACGGTTCAGGTCCGGACAGGTCTGCAGCACATGATCGCGGAAACAGTTACCCGGAGAGAGCAACAGCACGTTCTCTTCAGCCAGCATGGAGGCATCAATGGCGCGCTCTTTCTCCCAGTGATGCCCTTTGGGTGTGGCCACTACAAATGGCTCGTCATAGACCGCTTGCGTCGCGATACCTGGCTCATGGAACGGCTCCGCCAGGATAGCGACGTCGATTTCGCCCTGCTTGAGCATCTCCGCCAGGCGGCCAGTGTAGTTTTCTTCCAGCAAAATCTGCATTTGCGGCGCGGCTTCACGCAGATGCGGGATCAGGTGCGGTAATAGATAAGGGCTGATGGTATAGATAATGCCCAGCCGCAAAGCCCCCGCCAGCGGATCTTTACCCTGCTCCGCCAACTGTTTGACCACCTGGACTTCTTCCAGCACGCGCTGGGCCTGCTCAACCACGCGCTCACCAATAGGTGTCAGCGTCACTTCGCCCGCCGCGCGCTCGAACAGCGTGACGCCCAGTTCGTCTTCCAGCTTCTTCACCGCCACCGACAAAGTCGGCTGCGATACAAAACAGCTATTGGCAGCACGGCCAAAGTGGCGCTCACGCGCCACTGCCACGATATAACGCAGTTCTGTCAGGGTCACTTGCGCCCTCCTTGCCAGGCACGGATCAGCCACGCGGCCGCAATCAACGCCAGGAACAACACCAGCGTCCAGCACGGCAGCGACAGGCCCAGAAATTTCCAGTCAATCACAGCGCATTCGCCATGTCCGACCAGCACAGAGCGGAATACCTGCAGCCACGGCTGGTTATCCAGCATGTACTCAAGGCCCGGCCCGCAAGAGCCCAGCGACGATTTGTCAGTCAGAAAATATTGCAGATAAACCTGACGGGCCGACACGCTGGCGCCTGCCAATCCCACAAGCGTGAGTAGCGCCGGCCAGAACCAGGTTGCACGGCGCAAAGGAAACAACGCCGCCAGCAAAGAGACAAGGCCAAACGAGATAATGCCGACACGCTGAAAAATACACAGCGGGCACGGACTCAGGAATTCTTGATATTGCAGGTACAACGCGTATCCAATAGCACCGCCGCAAATCAGGCTCAGTGCCAGAAAACCCAGCCGCCAACGAACGAACATAACTCACCTTCTCACAGGAAACACGTTTGGGGAAATTGCCCGGCAAACGCCAGTCATCGCGGGTAAAAACGCCAGCGGGCAACATGACCTGCAGTGGGAATCGCCAGCATTGCCTATCGCGCTGATCGATTGATTTTTTCAATCAATATTCTACCAGCAAAGATTATGTCGATGACAAGCCCGTATGCCCCCGTCCCGGCGTGATGACTCAGTCAGCCAGAAACTGTTCCAGTTCCCGCCGGCGCTTCATGGCATCGCGATATCCCAGTTTGATCAGTTGCCGCACGTAGTCCCCATGAAACAACAGATAACTGGAGAGGATAGAACCCTGCCGCCTGAAGGCCCCCAACCCACCCAACAAGAAGCGCAACCCGGGCGGAAAGCGCTTGCGGTGCGGCATAACCAGGCGCTCCAGGGGGCGCGATGGCGCAATGGTCAACACTTGCAGTGGGCGCAGGCTGGTGCGATGTGCGGCAAGCACCTCTTCAGACAACAAGGAGATGGTGTTGTTGACGCGCTGGACACGCTCCAGGTCGGCCTCCAGCGCGTCGAGGAACACACTATTGAGCAAATGACCGGTGACTTGCGCCAGCGAGGGGTACTCATTGACCTTTTCCCGCGCAGGTGGCTCTGCATGGGGCGCTACTCCAACCACCAGCAGCTTGTTCGCCCCCAGGTGAATGGCCGGGCTAAGGGGCGCAATTTGCCGTACCGAACCATCACCAAAGTATTCCCGGTTGATGCGCGCCGCAGGGAAAACCAGTGGAATAGCGCTGGATGCCATCAGGTGCTCGACCGAAATATCCGCACGCACACCCACGCGTGAGGCTCGCTGCCAGGTATCAGGCAGTGCTGCAGCGCCCTGGAAGAAGCTGACGGACTGGCCCGAGGTATATCCGGACGCAGTAATCGCCAGCGCAAGCAGAGCGCCATCCTCGACGGCGCGACCAATGCCGTCAAAATCCACGAGCTCACTTAATAGATCACGCAGTGGCGCGTTATCCAGCAAGGATTTGGGGTTGCGTTCCCCCAAACCGCCCGCCAGCACGGAAATCACCCAATGGCCCGCGCTTTTGATCAGCGCCATGACGCTGGCGCGGTAAACCCGATCAGGCGAAAGCAATAACCAGGAACGCGCCAGATGGCGCACGGAAGACTGAAATGCACTGGCCCGGGAAGCCAGCCCGGCCGCATTGATGGCCCCGGCCGAAGTACCACAAATAATCGGGAACGGGTTGGCCTCACCGTGACGCCAGATGCGCGCCACCGCCAGCAAAACCCCCACCTGATAGGCCGCCCGCGCGCCGCCGCCGGACAAGATCAGCGCGCACACCCCCTTTTCTTGTTGATGCAGTGTCGCCCCGGCATGCTCCATGCCGTCCTCCTTGTTGTGGATTGCGGTCGTTGCCGCTTGTACCGGGATGACTACCCCGTTTTCTTGTCACCGCCCGCCGGGTTAGCCCGCAGCGCCGTTTCACGGCGATTTTCTACGATGTTGAATCCCATACTACGCAACAGCACGGCAGCATGAAAGAAAGCAGGTGTTCTGCGCCTTTTGCCCCGCACCAGGTGCTGCGCGAACGCGACAGGACCCGCTGTGATCGCATATATAAAAGAGAGAGGAAAGAGAAAAGGCGTTGCAACGCGCAAGCGCAGCACTTCAACCCTGGCGCGCGCCGTGCCGTTGGCGCCCCCGTCCCGCGCGCCGCCTGACGGGCCCTTGAAGTCACTGCCAGCCACCGCCACCTTGTACAAATTGCAACACGGCACCGGTAAAACGTCAGTACGTCGGCATAGTCTTACGGTGGCATACCCGGTATAATCGACTTTTGGCGTGAAAGGATTCGCACATGCGCATCGTGCAGCAAGCCCTGACCTTCGACGACGTTCTGCTCGTCCCGGCCCATTCTGACGTCCTCCCTCGCGACGTTAGCCTTGGTACCCAGTTTACTCGTGACATCCGGCTCAACCTGCCGCTGATCTCCGCAGCCATGGATACCGTGACCGAAGCCCCTCTGGCGATTGCCATCGCTCAGGAAGGCGGCATTGGTATCGTTCACAAAAACATGTCTGCCAAGCTGCAAGCGGCTGAAGTTTCCAAAGTCAAACGGTATGAATCCGGCGTGGTGAAAGACCCGCTGGTCGTGTCGCCTGACATGCTGGTGCGCGATGTACTGAATCTGTCCCGACAACATCGTATTTCCGGTTTCCCGGTCATTGATGCCAAAGGCCAGCTGGTTGGCATCATCACCAACCGCGATCTGCGTTTTGAAACCCGTCTTGATGTGCCCGTCTCCAGCGTCATGACGCAAAAAGACAAGCTGGTGATCGTGCGTGAAGGCGCATCGATCGATGAAGCCCGCCACCTGATGCATGACCACAAGCTGGAGCGTGTGCTGGTGGTGAATGACAGCTTCCAGCTGCGTGGCCTGATCACCGTGAAAGACATCATCAAGACCAGCGAACATCCGCTGGCCTCCAAAGATGAGCTGGGCCGTCTGCGCGTTGGTGCAGCGGTGGGTACGGGTGATGGCACGGAAGAACGCGTGGCCCTGCTGGCCGAAGCCGGTGTGGACGTCATTGTGGTCGACACCGCCCACGGTCATAGCGCCGGGGTGCTGAACCGCGTGAACTGGGTTAAACGCAATTTCCCGAATGTTCAGGTGATTGGCGGCAATATCGCCACTGCCGCTGCCGCCCGTGCACTGGTTGATGCGGGTGCTGATGCCGTCAAGGTAGGCATCGGCCCGGGTTCTATCTGCACCACGCGGATCGTGGCCGGCGTAGGTGTGCCGCAAATTTCCGCAGTCGCCAACGTTGCTGACGCACTGGCTGGCACAGGCGTGCCGTTGGTCGCTGACGGCGGCATCCGCTTCTCTGGTGATATCGCCAAGGCTATTGCTGCCGGTGCCCACACCGTCATGCTGGGTGGCCTGCTGGCAGGTACCGAAGAAGCACCGGGTGAAGTTGAACTGTACCAGGGTCGTTCTTACAAGAGCTATCGTGGCATGGGTTCCCTGGGTGCCATGCAGCAAGGCTCCAGCGACCGTTACTTCCAGGAAGAAAACACCGCCAACGCCGACAAACTGGTGCCGGAAGGCATTGAAGGCCGTGTCCCGTACAAGGGCCCGGTAACGGCAATTGTTCACCAACTGGTGGGCGGTCTGCGTTCTTCCATGGGTTATCTGGGTTGCGCGACCATTGCCCAGATGCACGAGAAAGCCGAGTTCGTGCAGATCACTTCTGCCGGTATTCGTGAATCGCACGTGCATGATGTGCAGATCACCAAGGAAGCACCGAACTATCGCGTGGAGTAATCCTCCATATTGATGGTTGACCAACAAAAAGCCCCGCAATTGCGGGGCTTTTTGTTGGTGGTACCGGGTGAACTGGCTCTATTTGCTGCGGCAGGACCAACCCACCCTCACCCATCAACCACGCCGGGCGGCTTCACCCATCATGCGCGCGGCATCGCTCGCGCTCATATTGCCGTTGCGCCAGAACTTCAGGGTAATCTCGAAAATGGCGCCCCGCACTTCTTCCGGCAAACATTGGCTGTGCGCCCAAGACGGCACCAATACATTGGCGTTGGCGGCCTGTGCAAAAGAACGCGCCGTTTCCTGAGAGTACCCGTCGTAGCGGCTCATGGGGGTATCAGATCGCGCGGGTACATTGCCCTTGAAGAAGTTGAACGCTTCCTGGCCTTCCTGGCCCATCAGCATTTCGACCAGATCACGCTGTGCCACCTGCATGTCCGTATCTTTTTGCTTGAACATGATGAGCGAGTCGCAGGCAAAACTGAATTCTCCCGCCGCCGCCGGTGCAGCCCAACCCATGTAGTCTTTGCCCTGCGCTTTACCGGCCTGCATGAACTCCGGTTTGGCCCAGTCGCCCATGATCTGCATGGCAGCACGCCCGTTGATGACGTCCACCGTCGCCAGGTTCCAGTCCCGCCCGGCCGCGTCTTCCGTGCAATAGGGCTTAAGGCGGCGGAAACGCTCCAGCGCCCGCGCCATGCCCGCGCCACCCAACACGCCAGCATCCAGCTTCACAAAGCAGTTGCGGTGAAACTCGGCTCCCTCAGCGAGGATGATGGTTTCGAGCATGGTGGCGATCTGCCAGTCTTGCTCACCCACCGCCAGCGGTGTAATACCCGCCGCCTTGAGTTTGTCGCACAGCGCAAAGAAATCATCCCATGTGCGCGGCTGCTGGCCATTCACCTGACGAATCAGCGGCAGGTTCACCCACAGGGTATTCACGCGCGCCGCACCCAGCGGCACGGCGACATACTTGCCATCTACCTGGATCATTTTATCCAGCACGGCCGGCAGCACGCTGGACCAGCGCTGCCGCTGGGCGATCTCGTTCAGATCGGCCAGCACACCCATTTTGGACCACTTGCCAATATTGATGATGCGGTTGGCGGCGGCGGTCGGCGCATTACCCGATTGCACGCGGGAATTGAGCGCCGCCATCGGGTCGCCGCCACTGGTGCGGGTATCCATCCAGTGATGGCCCTGTGCGTTCAGGCGGGTTTTCAGTTCAAACACGGCGCGCGCTTCACTGCGTGACAACCACCAGTGCAGCACTTCCACGTCCGCCAGATGAAACTTGCCGACTGCGCTCAAGAGCGTTTTGGCGCGCTCATCCACGCTTTGCAAGGTCTGGCGGGCCTGATGCAGCGCCGAATCCGTTGCCCGGGTCATCCCGCTGGCCCGCTCTGTGGAACGCGCCATGGATTCGGTGGCGGAAGATTGTTCGGCCGTGGCATCGGCAATCTGCCGCACGACCTGGGCTACTTCGTCCATGCGCCCAGAAATAGCCAGCATGTGCTTGCGCGCGTGTTCCGCCTTGTCCACGCTTTGTGCGACGCCGGTTGAGGTTCGGGTCATGTCGGACAACACGGCATTGGTCTCCGCGTTCACCAGATCAATCCGCCGGGCGATATCCACGGTGGCAGAAGAACTGCGCTCGGCCAGTTTGCGGACTTCATCGGCCACCACCGCAAAACCACGCCCTTGCTCGCCGGCTCGGGCCGCTTCAATGGCGGCATTCAGGGCCAACAGATTGGTCTGATCCGCAATTTCCTTGATCACCACCACAATGCCGCTGATTTCGCGGGCGCGCTGGCTGAGGTTATCCATGGCAGTGCCTAGCGACTGCATGGCGGTTGCCACCTCAGCCACCTCACTGGAGACGCCCATCACCGCTTGCGCGCTTTCGCTGGAGATCGACTGGGTATCCAGCACGGCTTCATCCACGTCCCGCGCACGCAAGGCAATGCTGGAGATACTCTGCGTAATCTGTCCCACGGTGGCCGCAGAGGCCGACGCGTGATCAGACTGTACGCGCGTATCGTTGGAAATTTGTGTGGTTACGGCGGTGAGTTCGTGCAGGCTCAGGGCCAGCGCTTCCATTTCCCGCTGGATTTCACGCAGCACGGATTGCTGTGTGCTCACAAACTGATTCAACGGGCGCGTCAGCTCCGCCAGTTCGCCCTCTTCTGCAAAGCGGACCGACAAACCTGCTTTGCCACCGACCATATCCTGCAAGCTGCGTTGCAAGGTATTGATGGGCTGCAGCGCAAAGCCGGCGGCAAACCAGACCACACCAGCCAAAGCCAGCAAACTGAATGCGGCGAATGTATAAGCCAGCCCGTCCAGCGCCAGGCCCTGCCCAAACAACACATATCCCAGCGTAACGCCAAAACCCAATAGCGCCACCAGCATCACCGGCAGCATCAAGCGCATGCGCATCGTCATTTGTACCTCCCAAGAACCGCTTATAGCTTTATCTGTTGCTGTTATTTATATCGACTGAGCATGGCGTGACGCGCCCCCGCGTCATTGCCCTTCTCATAAAAACAAACCCGCCCGGCACACTGTGCGGCGGGCGAGTTGTTTCACCAATCGGGAAGAATACTTACATACCCATCGGGACCACTCAGGCGCTATATCTGGCGGGCTCCAGCACCATATTGGGCGAGGGAATACCAATGTGGTATCCCTGCAAATAGTCGACGCCAATCTCGCGTAGCTTGTCGGCAATCGCGGCAGATTCGACGTATTCCGCAATGGTCTGGCGTCCCATGGCGTGGGCGATGTGGTTCACCGCAATCACCATTTGCAGGCTGACATGGTCTTCCACGATGTCACGCACCAGGCTGCCGTCGATTTTGAGGTAATCGACCGGTAGTGTTTTCAGGTAAGTGAATGAAGAGAAGCCGCTGCCAAAGTCATCCAGCGCAAAGCGACAGCCGCGCGTGCGCAGCGCCTCAATAAACAGGGTGGATTCTTTGATGTTGGCAATGGCGCTGGTTTCGGTGATTTCGAAACACAGGTTTTCTGGCGGCACACTGGATTCATCCAGCCGCTCCAGTACAAAGGCCAGCGTCTGGCGATTGAGCGATTTGCCGGACAAATTGACCGACAACATCGGCATGGGCCGACCCGAGCGTTCCTGAGCCGCGAGGAAACTGATGGCGTGCGACACCACCCAGCGATCAATGGTCGCCATCAAGTCATAGCGTTCGGCGGCCGGAATAAACGCCCCCGGCGAGATCACTTTGCTGTTCTCTCCCACCAGTCGCAGCAGCACTTCATAGTGCAATTCATCCGCATCGACCGAGGAGACAATGGGCTGGAAATACAACTGGAACCAGTTCAGTTCAGCGGCCTGCCGCAAGGTGGCCAGCAATTGCAGTTCGTTGTGGCGCTGCTCCAGATTCACTTCACCACCGCGATACCAGGAGAGGCGGTTACGCCCCGCTTCCTTGGCAGCAAAACAGGCCACGTCTGCCCGGCTGATCACTTCTTGCAGATTGCGCGCCTCGGTATCCATGATCACCAGCCCCATACTGCCAGTGACGGTAAACGGGCGGTCTTGCCAGACAAAACGGTACTGTTCAAGCGCTTGCAAAATACGGTCGGCCAGTTGCTGGGCTTGTTCGGTGGTGGCGTCGTGCATCAGGAAGCCAAACTCATCGCCCCCCAAGCGCCCCACTTGCACCCCGATCGGGACAATTTCCAGCAATTGGCGCGCCAGTTGCCGCAGCAACTCGTCACCAGCCAGGTGACCACAGGTGTCATTGACCAGCTTGAACTGGTCCAGGTCAAGCTGCATCAAGACGCAGGGTCTGCCGCTCTCGCGCACGGTTTCGCTGGCTTGTACCAATGAGCCCATAAAGCCACGGCGGTTGGTCAGCCCGGTCAGTTCATCATGCGTGGCCTGATAAGCCAGGCGCTCGGTCAGGGCTTCCGCCTCGCTGATATCGTGCAGTGCCACCACAAGGCCAATACCGTGTTCATCCGGCACAGCAGCAATGGCCATCTCTACCCGGTAACGCTGGCCCAGACGGTTCACCAGCGTGGCGACTTCACGCGTGGCGGCATGGCCGCCTTCCAGCGCTTCGGCCAGCAAGCGGGACAGACGTGTGCCGCTGGCTTCATCCACGGTCATGACAATATCGGTAATCGGCCGGCCAGAGGCTTCGGCAAAGGGCCACCCTGTCAGTGTTTCTGCCGCCGGGTTCAACAGCTTGACCTTGCCGTCAGCGGTGGTCGTAACAATGGCGTCCGCAACCGAACTCAAGGTGGCTTCGGCCAGTTCTTTTTCACGCAGCAACTCATGCTGGGCCGTGTCACGCTCGTTCAGGCCCTGCAACAGGTTGCGCCGCATGGCATTAAAGGCATCCGTCAGCGTTTGCAGTTCGTCGGCCGTACCGGGCGGCCGGGCCAGCACCAGGGGTGCGGACAGGCGTTCGTAATTGAAGTGACGGGTGTAGTCCGCGATATAACGCAGATGCCGGGCAATCAAGCGGTGATATAACCATATAAATGCCAGCGCCGCCGCACCCATGCCGGTGACCAGCAAGAGCAGAATGCGTTTGAGTTGATCCGTGATTTCAGATTCAAGGCCGTCAAGGGTGTTGACCAGCGTCAACTGCCCCAGACGCACGGATTTATTGGTCAGCGGATGCAGGTATTCCACCGGGAAAGTCATGCTGACCACAGAGCGCTGGTCAGACGGCAATTCGCCGGCTTGATAGCGCGAACCGTCGGTTTCCACCAGCTCGGCGTAGCCCACCACTTTGGTTTGCAGCAAAGAGTTGAGCTGGGTGCGCACCGCTTCGGTGTTGACCAGCCACAGATTGACCGCCAGTTGTGGCCGAACGCTGCGCGAGAGGGTTTCCAGGTCAGAGCGGATCTGGGAGAGGCTGCGCTGGTATTCCTGGCGCGCCAGGAAAAACGCCAGCGATGCAGCGACCAGCACGCTCGTCACCATCACGGCGACGACCAGTCGCAGAGCCAGCCGGTTTTCCCGGGAAAAAACGCGCAGCCGCGCGAGCAGTTGTTGCATCACTGTGTGGGGCTTCGTTCTGAGAGTCCAATGACTGTTGCGGAGCATAAACGACGCCCTGCGCCGGTACAAACCATTGCATTACGTTTGCACCCGCAACCATCCAAATTCTTACGATGTAAGAAAGTTTTTAATTTTTTGTAAACCCATTAAACCATAGAACAAGACAAACTGATCAGCAGAACACCGTATACGCAGCCAAAAACAAACACTTTTCCGTCGACCAGTCTTACAGCTACATCCCCTGGTAACCCGGCCCGCCGCCCCCTTCGGGCACCAGCCAGGTGATATTTCTGGACGGATCCTTGATATCACAGGTTTTGCAGTGCAGGCAGTTTTGCGCGTTGATCTGCAATGCAGGCTGCCCCTGCCGCTGCACGATCTCGTACACACCCGCCGGACAATAGTGTGATTCAGGCGAACCATAGACAGCCAGATTCACACTGATATGCTCCTCCGGATGCGCCAAAGCAAGGTGTGGCGGTTGATCGGCCTCATGCCAGGTGTTGGACAGTTGCAAAGAGGATGCCTTGTCAAATGTCAACACCCCATCGGGCAGCGGATACACCAATTTCGGCATTTCCCGTGCACTCTTGAGGGTCGCGTAGTCTGCTTTGGTGTGTTTGAGCGTCCACGGCACGGTCAAGCCCAGTTGATCCAGCCACAGTTCAGCACCGGCGTAGAGCGTGCCCAACAACCCGCCAAAACGCGACAGCGCCGGTTTGATATTGCGGACCTGGCGCAACTCGCGCCCGATCCAGCTTTGCGCCACGGCATCGGCGTAAGTTGTCAAGGTATCGTGGGCACGGCCAGCCACCAAAGCGTCAAACGCGGCCTCTGCCCCCAGCATGCCACTCTTCATGGCATTGTGATTGCCCTTGATACGCGGCACGTTGACCATACCCGCCGCACAGCCCAGCAACAGCCCGCCGGGGAACGCCAGTTCCGGCAAGGATTGCCAGCCGCCTTCCGTAATGGCCCGCGCACCATAGCCGATACGTTCCCCGCCTTGCAGCATGGCGGCAATGGCCGGGTGTCGTTTCAAACGCTGGAACTCTTCATACGGGGACAAGGACGGATTGGCGTAGTCCAGATGGGTCACCAGGCCGAGCGATATCAGATCTTCGCCCATGTGATAGATAAACGCCCCACCGCCCGCGCGCCCGCCCAGCGGCCACCCCAGCGTATGCAATACCAGCCCGGCTTCGTGCCGGTCTTTGGGAACGCGCCACAACTCCTTGATCCCCAGGCCGAATTTTTGTACCTGTGTGTTGTCCCGCAGTTTGAATTGACGCTCAAGCACCTGGGTGAGCGAGCCCCGCGCGCCCTCCGCGACCAGGGTGTAACGCGCATGGATTTCAATCCCCGGCGTAAAGTCGGCCTTGGGCTTGCCGTCCTTACCAATGCCCATATCGCCACACAGCACACCCTTGACCGAGCCATCTTCGGCATACACCGCATCTGCCACCGCAAAGCCGGGGTAGATTTCGACACCCAGCGCTTCGGCTTGCCCGGCCAGCCAGCTACCAAACTCCCCCAGACTGATGATGTAGTTACCATGATTACGCATCAGCCGCGGAATCATGACATCCGGGATAGTCCAGGCCAGGTCTTCATCCAGTACCAGAAAACGATCGTGCGTCACCGCGGTATGGAGGGGTGCACCCCGCTCACGCCAGTCGGGGATCAGTTCATTGAGCGCCACAGGGTCCAGCACCGCACCAGATAAAAGATGCGCGCCCACTTGCGCGCCTTTTTCCAGCACACATACGCTGAAATCCTGCCCGGCTTGCTGCGCCAGTTGCTTGAAGCGAATGGCCGCCGACAAGCCGGCCGGACCGGCACCAACGATTACTACGTCATATTCCATTACATCGCGCTGCATGAAACACCTGGATAGAGGTTGAATTGAGTGAATAGATAAAGGTAAAGAAGAACAACCAAGGGTCAGGCCACAAAAAGACCATCACGGCGGCTAGCGGTATTCCACCGGTTGGCCGTCGGGGCGGCGCAGGACGATCTCATCACTGCGTTCCACATCGCGCGCGGCATCCCGGCACAGTTCGATAAAAGCCTCAATCCCGGCAGTACGGAATTTTTGCTTGTGCAGCACAAAATGGAACATGCGGCGAAAATCCAGACCCGGCACTTCCAGCGGCACCAGACTGCCGCGACGGAAAGCCTCTTTGAGGGTCAGCCGTGAAATGCAGCCGATGCCAAGGCCCGATTCCACCGCGCGCTTGATGGCCTCGGTGTGTTCCAGTTCCAGGCGGACATCCAGCCGGGCCAGTACATGTCGCATGGCATATTCAAAGGTCTGCCGCGTGCCGGAGCCGGGCTCTCGCATAATCCAGGGCACGGCCAGCACGTCTTCCAGTGTGACTGTGCTTTGGCGGGCGAGCGGATGTTCGGGCGCGGCAAAGATGACCATTTCGTCCGCCACCCACGGAAACATATCCAGGTCAGGGTGCTGGATTTCTCCCTCAATCAACCCCAGATCAAGTTCAAAGTGGGCGACATCGCGTACAACCGTGGCCGTGTTGTGAACAGAGATATTGACGCGGCTACCCGGATGCACCCGCATGAACTCGCCCACCAGCAGCGTGGCCAGATAGTTGCCGATGGTCAGCGTGGCACCAATGCGCAAAGGGCCGATACCGGACTCGCCCGCGAGGGTGGATTCAATCTCGTTAGCCCGATCGAGTAGTTCAATGGCGCGGGGAAGCAGTTGGCGGCTGAGTTCATTGAGTTGCAGCCGTTTGCCGTAGCGATCAAACAGGCGGGTGTCGAATTGTTTTTCCAGTTCTGCCAGCGCCGTACTGGTCGCTGATTGGGACAAAGACAATGCTTCTGCGGCCCGCGAGACGCTTTCAGAGCGTGCCACCGCGACAAAGACTTCCATCTGCCTGAGCGTGTATCTCATATCTATACCTTGGATATATTTTATTTATTAATTCAAATTTACAGATATTGTACCTGTGTTTAAGATGCAAATCTAGATAACCAGCAGGAATATAAAACCATGACGGCTAGCGAAAAATATACGGCAGAGACGATCACGCATCTGCATACGTGGACGCCCAGCCTTTTCACTTTGCGCACCACGCGCAGCGATGCATTCAAGTTTGTACCCGGCCAGTTCGCCCGGCTGGGTGTGGAAAAGAACGGCAAGATCGTCTGGCGGGCGTACTCCATCCTGTCCGCCGATTATGACGAGCACCTGGAGTTCCTCTCTATTGTCGTACCCGGTGGCGAATTCACCAGCGAGTTGTCACGCCTGAAAGTGGGTGACACCTTATATGTAGATAAAACCGCCTACGGTTTTCTGACGCGGGATCGGTTCGAGCAAGGCAAGGATCTGTGGATGCTGGCCACCGGCACCGGCCTGGCGCCGTTCTTGTCCATCCTCTACGACTTCTCTGCTTGGGAAGAATATGACCGGTTGATTCTGGTACAGAGCGTGCGCGAAAAGGCCGAACTGGCGTATGAAGACACCATCCGCAGTTTTGCCAGTCACGAGTATTACAGCGAGTTTGCGCACAAGCTGCACTACGTGCCCATCGTCACCCGCGAAGAAATGCCCGGTGCCCTGAGCGAGCGCATTACCACCCTTTTGTCCAATGGCGGACTGGAAGCGCACACCGGCATTGCGCTGGATCACGAACGCTCACGCATCATGATTTGCGGCAACCCGGATATGGTCGATGAAACCCGCAAATTACTTGGCGACCGTGGCTTTACGCTCGCCCGCCGCAGTGTGCCTGGCCATCTGGCGGTGGAACAACTCTGGTAAGCCGGTGCCGCACAAAGCAAGAACAAAGGAGAACACATGAAAATTCTGGTTGCCGTTAAACGTACCGTTGATCCCAATATCAAGGTACGCATCAAGGCCGATCAATCCGACGTGGATATTGCCGCCGCCAAAATGAGCATGAACCCGTTTGACGAAATTGCCGTGGAAGAAGCCGTACGCCTGAAAGAAAAAGGTATTGCCACCGAAATCGTCGCGGTATCCATTGGCGCCGCGAGCGTGCAGGACACCCTGCGCCACGCCCTTGCCATGGGCGCAGATCGGGCCATTCTGGTCGAACACGCCACAGCAACAGACTCGCTCACCGTCGCCAAACTGCTGGCAGCCGTGGCCCGCAAGGAAAACCCGGACCTGCTACTGCTGGGCAAACAAGCCATTGACGACGATTCCGCCCAGGCCGGCCCCATGCTGGCAGCACTTCTGGGTATCGGCCAAGGTATTGCGGCCTCCCGCCTTGAACCGGAAAACGGCTTTGTCACCGTCACTCGTGAAGTCGATGGCGGCCAGGAGACCCTGCGCTTGCCCCTGCCCGCCCTGGTGACCAGTGACCTGCGCCTGAACGAGCCGCGCTATGTGAAGCTGCCCAATCTGATGCAAGCCCGCAAGAAACCGGTGGAAACCCTGACACCCGAAGATTTGGGCGTAGCTGCCACGGCGCGCACCACCTTGCTCCAGGTTGCCGAGCCCCCTGCCCGCAAAGCCGGCATCAAGGTGGGCAGTGTTGACGAATTGATTGAACGCCTGCGGTCCGAGGCAAAGGTACTGCCATGAGCACCCTCCTGCTTGCAGAACATCAAAATGGCCAATTGAGGGCTATCACCCACCACGCCGTCACCGCAGCCACTGTACTTGGCGGGGAAATCGACGTACTGGTTGCCGGCGAAGGGCTTGCCGGGATTGCGGAACAAGCCGCACAACTGGCTGGCGTCAGCCGCGTTCTGGTCGTGGAAAGCACAGACCTTGCTCACCAGGAAGCGGAGCGTATCGCGCCGCTGGTCGCCAGCATCGCGGGCAAATACCAGAATGTGATCGCTGCGTCGGGCACTTACGCCCGCAACATGTTGCCGCGCGTGGCCGCGCTGCTGGACGCCAACATGGTTTCAGACGTGCTGAAGATCGTGAGCGCCGACACCTTTGTACGTGGCATCTATGCCGGCAACGTCCACGCCACCGTACAAACTGCCGATGCGGTGCGCGTCTTGAGCATCCGCCCGACCGCCTTTGCGGCGGCCGGCAATCAGCCCGCCGCCCCGATCGAGCCGCTTGGGTGGCAAGTGGCCACTGAGGACAAGCGCCTGGCACAATGGATCAGTGCCGAGCAAACGGTCAGTAAGGGCCCGGAACTGGCCACCGCCAAAACAGTGGTGTCTGGTGGGCGCGCCCTGGGTAGCGCGGCACAATTCCAGGAATTACTGGTGCCACTGGCGGGCAAGCTGGGTGCAGCGCTTGGCGCATCACGGGCAGCGGTCGATGAAGGCTATGCGCCCAATGACTGGCAAGTGGGCCAGACCGGGGTGGTGGTCGCGCCGGAGTTGTATCTGGCCATTGGCATCTCTGGTGCGGTACAACATCTGGCCGGCATGAAAGATAGCGGGACAGTGGTGGCCATCAACCAGGACCCGGATGCGCCCATTTTCCAGTATGCCGACTACGGGCTGGTGGGTGATCTCTTTACCCTGCTGCCGGAGTTGACCAGCAAGCTGTAATCGTTTGACTGCATTTGCGGGTGAACAAAACAAAAACGCCATGCACGAATGCATGGCGTTTTTGTTTTGGCGGGGCCAGCCAGTGAAACCAGCAGGCCAAACCAGAACTACTAATTACTGCACAGTAGCCTTGGCGCGCAGATCGCTCACCATCTTCTCAACCTTCTGACGTTCCAGTTGTTGAGAGATTTCACCCTTCACTTGATCCAGCGGCGGAGCCTTGGCATCACGCACATCTTCCAGCTTGATGATGTGGTAGCCAAACTGGGTCTTCACCGGAGTCTGGGTGATCTGACCCTTGGTCAGCTTGGTCATGGCAGCGGAGAATTCCGGCACGTAGTTGGTCGGGCTGGACCAGCCCAGATCGCCACCTTGAGCACCGCTTTGGGTGTCGATGGACTTGGCCTTGGCCAGATCATCAAACTTCTTGCCCTTCTTCAGCTGGGCCAGGATGTCGTTGGCTTCAGCTTCAGTCTTCACCAGGATGTGACGAGCGTGGTATTCCTTGCCAGCAAAGTTGGCCTTGATCACGCGGTCATATTCTTTCTGCACATCAGCGTCGCTAACCGGGTTGGCCTTGACGAAGTTGTTCACGTAGGTGCTGACCACGATCTGTTGCTTGGCGGCGTCCAGTTGGGATTGCACGTCAGCCGACTTGTCCACGCCCTTCTTCACGGCGTCTTGATACAGCACTTCGTTCGTCACCAGCTGTTGCTTGATACGGTCGCGCAGTTCCGGCGAATCTTTCTGGCCGCGTTCAGCCAGTTGCTTGACGATCATGTCCATCTTGCTTTGCGGAATGGCCACGCCGTTCACGGTCGCAACGCTGCCATCGGCCATGGCCGAGGTGGAAATCAGGGCACCAACCAGGGCGCCAACAAGAAGCTTGGTAGAACGCATTACGATTCCTTTGAATGTTGTCGGTTCAATGCTGCATACATATCAAGTTATATGTCCGGGAACACCGACGGCGTTCTCAGAGCTCATCAGGCGTCAGCGCCTTGATGCTGAGCGCATGCACGCGCGCAGGCATCAAATCTGCCACCAGTGCATACACTTTGCGGTGTCGGGCCACCTTGCCCAGACCAGCAAAGGCCTGCGCCACAATCGTGACTTCGAAGTGACCGCCACCACCACTGCCAGCATGTCCGGCATGCGCGGCGCTGTCATCGTGCACGATCAGGGTTTCAGGTTCAAGAGCCGCCAGTCTTTGCTGCAGCTCAACTTGTAGCGAATTCATCATACCAGAGTTCAGGGAAGTACCTGCTTGAAGGGTTTCACGCTGGTTTGACCGTAGACGCCCTGGTGATACGGGTCCTCGCTATCCCATTTTTGCGCTGCGGCCAGCGATTCAAACTCGGCCACAATCAGGCTACCGGTAAAGCCCGCCGGGCCAGGATCGGGCGCATCAATGGCCGGAAATGGCCCGGCCAGCACCAGCCGGCCTTGCGCCTTGAGTTCTCCCAGCCGTGCCAGATGGCCCGGGCGCACGGCATTGCGCTTTTCCAGTGTATCGGGCAAGTGTGTACCGATAATTGCGTAAAGAGGCATGTTTTTCAGTCCTTGTCCGACGGATTGCCGCGCTGGACGGGCTCGTCGGTCATGTGTTTGCTCAGCAGTACGCCTTGTGCCACGACAAAAACCACCGTCAAACCTAACGTTCCGAACAGCTTGAAGTTGACCCAGGTGCTATAGCTGAACAGTTGGGCAATACAGATATTCAACAGACCCATCACTGCAAAAAACAGCACCCAGGCGTAATTGACGCCATTCCAGACTGGTTCGGGCAGCGACATCTGCTTGCCCATCATCACCTTCATCAAGTTCTGCCCACGCACCCACTGCGAAAACAGCAAGACGGCGGCAAAGATCCAGTACAGGCCGGTTGGCTTGTATTTGATGATGTCCGGGTTATCAAAATAGAGTGTGGCACCACCCATGGCCATGATCAGGACAAAGCTGACGATCAGCATCTTGTCGATCTTGCGCCATTTGATCCATGCAAACACCAGCTGCACGACACTGGCGACCATGGTGACCGCAGTGGCGATCAACATGGCAATCTGATCAGGGGTTTTGGGTGGTGTGGAATTCTGGGCGGCAAGAATCACTTGCGACAGGACGGGCACGTGGCTGGCCAGAGACGCGGCATGTGCAGGATCGTGCGAGCTGAAGAAAAACGCCAGGAAAAAGAAGATGACCGGGAAGAGGTCGAAAAAAGCCTTCATTGAGACAGAACCAGATACTGGATGGCGCATTATGCATTTGGCTCCCGGCACTGACAAGGCGCTGGGTCACAGGCAAAAAAAACGCCGCGACTAGCGCGGCGGAAATTCCACTGGAGATACACGAAGCATCAGCTTGCGAAGTGGATATTGCGCTCACACGGGGTATGACGTGTTGATGCGGGTCAAGCTATTCCAGGTACAAATCACATCAGGCGGGAAAACATCGAAGAAAGCGGGAAAGCCTGGGAAGGTTTGCAAAACGCGCGCGAAGCCAAAATACGAAGTACCGGCCGCAAACAGATCGGTCTTGAAAGAGATTCGGGAGAATAACAGGGAAAACTAAAAGGGAGGGGTGGCGAGCCCGACCCCCGGCACTGGCATCAAAAGCTGTGGCTGCTTCCTTCCGGACCTGACCAAGTTCACCTTCTAGCCATGCGGGGAGACCCGCCATCGAGAACAGAGGGCAACTATACCATGGACCGTCTGTCTGCCGCTACCCAATCTGCAAATCAATCCCCCGGGTCAAACTCCCCTGCCCGGTTCTGCCCAAACAACTGGCGCCGTTCCGCCAGATCTTCTGTCTGACCACACACCCAATACAACTTGGCGATGGCAGCCTCAGGAGTCATGTCATGTGCATTGAGCACGCCGGCCTCCAGCAAACTTTTGCTGGAAGCATACAAGCCCATTTGTACGGCCCCTGCCGCGCATTGCGTGCAATTGACCACCAACGCCTGCCTGGCCAGTTGTTCGATTGCGGCTTTGAGTTCGGCATCTGCGGGCACATTGCCACTGCCGTAGGTTTCCAGCACCACGCCATCCAGCGGTGCAACCAGCAATGACTGCGCCAACCAACTTGCGCTAAAGCCAGGCGCCAGCGTCAAGCGCACTACCCGCGCACCCGGCTTGACGGGCAGCAGACCCTGATGGGCGGGCTGTGGCAAAGGCAAACTGTTCAATGCCCAACCATTGCCAAAACGCTGACCCAGCGGCGGGCAATTGGGGCTATCAAATGCAGCATCCCGCTCGCAATCCATTTTGCGTACCCGGTTGCCGCGATATGCCACGCCGGCAAAAACCACAGCCACCTCGGCCAACGCCCCGCTGGCAGCCAGACCAATGGCATCCGCCACATTGCCTGGTGCGTCGCTCTTCGCGGCCTCCCATGGGTGCTGGGCACCGGTCACCACCACCGGCTTGCCAAGGCCGGCCAGCACAAACGAGAGTGCAGCGGCGGTCCAGGCCAGGGTGTCCGTGCCATGCAGCACCACAAATCCATCGTATTGCTCTGCCCGTTGGGCAATGTCGGTGGCGATGCGATTCCAGTCCGCCGGCGTCATATCACTGGAGTCGAGTAATGGCGCATATTCAAGCACTTGCACCATCGGATACCGGGCTTGCAGGGTCTGTGTCAGAAAGCCCGGCACTGGCGCCAGACCATCCGGCCCCGGTCGCATGCCGAGGGTGCCGCCGGTATAAAGAATACAAATTTGCACAGTGATACCTCGAAATCGCGCCACCCGGTACAATCTTTATTCAGACGATGAGCCCGAATGGCAAAAGAAATGACGATTGTTGATAACCGTAAAGCGTTTCACGACTATTTTATCGAAGACCGGCTTGAAGCCGGACTGCAACTGGAAGGCTGGGAAGTCAAATCCATTCGCGCCGGTCGGGTTGCGCTGAAAGAATCCTACGTGATCTTTTCCAAAGGCGACTTCTGGCTGATGGGGTCGCATATTACGCCGCTCGTTTCTGCCTCGACACACGTGTATGCAGATCCGGTACGGCTACGCAAGTTGCTGCTCAAACGCCACGAGATTCTCAAGTGGGCCGAAAAGGTCGAGCGTTCCGGTTATACCGTGGCCGCGCTGAACATGCATCTCAAGAATGGCTATATCAAGCTGGATATCGGTCTGGCGAAAGGCAAGAAGCAGCACGACAAGCGCGAGACGCAGAAAGAACGGGAGTGGGTGCGCGAAAAAGCCCGCATCGTACGGCAGCACACCAAGCAGGTCTGATTGGCCAGCAAGAAACACCCCAGCAAAAAGCCCGGTCCATGCCGGGCTTTTTGCTGGATTGCGCAGACGTCCACAACCACACGCCGCAATCAGGAGCGACTTTCGTCCCGCCCGCTGATGCGGCTTTCGCTGCCCTGCAACAGCTTGCGGATATTTTCATGATGCCGCGCAATCAGCAGCACCGAGATCACCAGCACGGCATAGAGGTACTCACGCTGCGGGATGAAATACCACGTCAGGATAGGTGCGATTACGGCGGCAACGAGCGCTGCGACGGAAGAAATCTTGAAACCCTTGGCCAGAATCAACCATACCCCCAGGGTAATCAGGCCGCAGCGCCAATCGAGTGCCAGCAAAATCCCCCCTGCTGTCGCCACACCCTTGCCGCCCTTGAAGCGGAAGAAGACCGGCCACATATGTCCCACGGCAACCGCGAGCGAGGCCGCAGCAATCACCGCGTGCGGTTGGGGGATTTGCCACAAACCAACCAGCAAACTGGCAAACAGGACAGCGATCAGCCCCTTGGCTGCATCGCCCAGCAGCGTCAGCAACGCGGCTTTTTTGTTGCCGGAGCGCAGTACATTGGTCGCTCCCGGGTTACCCGAGCCATACGTACGTGGATCGGCCATGCCCATTGCGCGGGATACGATCACCGCAAACGAGAGAGAACCGATCAGATAAGCGGCCAGCACGACGATTAACGACTGCATTTGGAAATCCACTACAATAACGAGTTTTCGATTGTAAGCGATCCGCAGCCGGGAACGTCAAACTGAACCCGCGCCAGGAGTGGTATGGACATCATTTTTTTGCACGGCGTGCGCGCCAAAACCCTGATCGGCTGGTATGACTGGGAGCGTGTTGCCCCCCAGGTAGTCGAACTTGATCTTGAAATCGGCCTGCCATCAACACGCGCTTGTGTGTCCGATAACCTGACCGACACCATTGATTACGACAAAGTGGTGCAGCATCTGCGCGCCGCCATGGCCGAACAGCACTTTTTGCTGCTCGAAGCACTGGCCGAGCATATTGCCCATTTGATTATGCAGGATTTCTCCGCTCCCTGGACCCGCGTGTCCGTCACCAAGCTGGGCATTTTGCATGAGGTGGGGCGCGTTGGCGTCACCATCGAGCGCGGCCAGCGCAGCTGATCTTTCTTCCGGCGCCTTTCAGCTTTTTGTACTTGCGACCCGCAGGCAGATGCCAGACTCTTGATACATGAGTCAGGTCGCTGCCGTCTCGCAACACATCGCAAGTCGTAAGAAAATAGATTCCGGACTGGAAAGCTATTCTTGCCGGCGCGCAATTTCGCTTTGCACGGATCGGTAACAGCCCTTGTCGGCCAGCCGTCATTGGCCCGGCGGAAAGTTGCCGTACTTACAGCCTGTTAGCTCAAAAATACCGCCCATACCGCTATGAGGTGCGTAGACGGCCTGTATCGTATACACAAAAATCGTCATTTAGTGGCACTTGAAATTAGCAGTTTAAGCCCTTACTAATGTACGATTCATGGTTCACCAATGCACAACCTGACAATCGATTGACCAGGGACTGTCGTTAATGCGTAGTCGTATTCCCGGATCACGTTTCTTTATTGTATTTCTGGCTCTTGCAATTGCAATCACCGGGCCGGCCGAAGCCGCGCGTCTGGGCGGTGGCCGTTCCGCCGGTCTGCAACGCAGCCAGATTACGCGCAGCGCACCCGCGCCACAGACTCCGGCACAGCCACAGCAGCAACCCCAACCACAGCCACAGCGCTCTGTGCTGGTCCCGGCGCTGGCCGGCGCAGCCGTGGGCGCTGCAGCCGGCTATGCGCTCGCGAAAAATGGCGAGCACGCCTCTGCCGCCAGTGCCGATCAGGGCGGCAGCAGCTTGCCTTGGGGTTGGCTGATTTTGCTGGGTGGGCTCACGCTGGCTGGCTTCATGTTTTTGCGTCGGCGCGAGCGCCCGGTGGTCGACCCCTACCCGGAAACCCGGCCGGTGCCAGGCTGGAATGACTCACGCCTGAATACCCAAAACAATCAAAAAATTTACCGGATTGGCGAAGGTTTGATGCAAAACGGCCAGGGCGCGCCCGCCAGTCTGCCAGATGGCACGGATACACAAGCATTTTTGCGGCATGCCAAAGCCAGTTTTCAGCATCTGCAGGCAATGAATTCGCCAGAGCAACTGGATGAATTGCGCAAATACCTGACCCCGGAACTCTTTACCGAGTTGCAGGCAGAAATTGCCACCAACCGGGAGATTGCAGATTTCCCGTCGCTTAATATTGATCTGCTGGATATTTCGGATGAGCCTGGCCGCGTGCTGGCCAGCGTGCGCTTTAAAGGCCAGGTCAGCGAATATGTGAACGCGCCAGTCCAGCCATTTGAAGAAATCTGGCATTTCACCAAGCAAAAAGCCCCGTCTACCCGCTGGTTGCTGGCGGGCATTGAGCAGCCTCGTTAAGCCTGGTCATCCGCTACTTGCTCCCCGTTTCATCCGCCTGATGGCCCGCAAATGATCTTTGCGGGCCATCAGCGTCTTTAGCGCGGCAGCACGCCATTCTGACGTTCAGATATTCCCCATTTTGTAGCCAGGCCCTTGCAAATTGTCTGCGAGCGGGCAAATTGCTTTACAGCAACTAAAGTAAAGTATGGTTTAGCCCGATATAGCCGTTAACCGATCAACTACGGGTTGCAAACCTCATGTCCAGACTTCGCCCTCTCGCAGGACTTTTTTTTGTCGTTACGGCACTCAGCGGCTGTGATCAGGTCAATACATTGCTGAACAAACAGCAAGCCAACGGCAAAGCGATTGGAGCGGCCTGCCGCCATAGCGGTAGAGCGCTGGAAGATTGTTTCAGCCGGAATCCGAAAATCGCCAAATCGGATATCTTTGCCGGCTGGAAAGAAATGAACGAATATATGCTGGCCAGAAAAATGGACGTGGTGCCAAGCAGTTCTGAAGACTGCGGCCCTGATCCTGAAGAAAAGAAAAAGGCAGCGCCTGACCAACACAACACATCAGCAGCCTCTGCGCCGGCCAAGGACGGCGAGTGAGCACAGGAGATGTTTCATAGATGGATACTACCTTGAAAAACTTTCTCAGCCAGATCCCTGCGTTTGAAGGATTTTCAGACGAAGACCTGGAAGTGGTACTGCAAGCCGCAGTACGCCGCCATCTACCCAAAGGCACCTTCCTGTTTCGCGAAGGCGACCCGGGTGAAGCCATGTACCTTCTCGTTGAGGGGCGCACCCGTTCGTTCACCAGCGACAATCAAGGCAAGGAATTCGTGTTCCTGATCGGGGAAGCCGGTGACGTGTTTGGCGAGACCTCCATGATCGACGACGAACCGCGCAGCTGGTCCACCCAGTGCGAGGAAGACTCCACCTTCCTCATGTTTACCAAGCAGGATTTCCGCACGGCGCTGGATGCCTATCCGCAAATCAAAGACAAGCTCATCCTGTCGCTGGCCCGCATGGTGCGCCGCCTCTCCGCCACCATGAAAAACCTGGCACTGCTGGATGTTTATGGCCGTGTACGCGCCCTGTTCGAGGGGATGGTGCATGAACAGGCAGACGGCACCATGATCATTAACGAGCCCCTCACCCAACAAGCTATTGCCGACCGTGTGGGGTCTTCGCGGGAAATGATTGCCCGGATTCTCAAGGAACTGGTCTTCGGCGGTTATGTGCGTCTGGAAAACAAACGCATCATTCTGCTGCAACGCATGCCGGAACGCTTCTGAGCCTGTGCAAGACCAACAAAAAGCCGACCTGCTGGTCGGCTTTTTTCATGCACAGCTACGCTGCCCCATCCTGGTTTAACGGCCCTTGAGCGTATCCAGCTCCGGCAGGGTGACTTTGAAGTCAACTTCATCGATGGTGTAGTTCACCACATCGGCCGTGACATAACTATCTTCAGCCAGAATTTGTCGCAAAGCCTCGCGGGATGGCACTTGCGCCAAAATCACCCCGCCAAGACCACTGCGCTTGGGGCCGGCAGCCAGAAACACCCCAGCCTCCAGATAGCGTTTCACCCATGCACCATGAGACGCAATATGCGGTTCCACAGCAGCGGGGCTTTGAGAATAGCTGGCGGTTAGTATGTACATGGTGCGTTCTCCCTGGTATGTGGCAAAACGGTCATCGTTTTGCAAGGCACGAACCCATTATCATTGCCAATCTCCAGATGATAAATGTGCTATTTTTTGAAACACCTTCAACCACAAGTTATAAATGGCGCGCGATGGATCGTTTGCAAAGCATGGAGATTTTTGTGCGGGTGGTCGATCTGGGCGGATTTACCGCTGCCGCTAAAGAGTTTGATATCTCGGCAACCATGGTAGGCAAACATGTGCAGGCGCTGGAACAACGCCTGGGCGTGCGCTTGTTGAATCGCACCACGCGCCGGCAAGGTCTCACCGAAGCGGGCCGTATGTACTATCAGCGCTGCCGTCAGGCCCTGGCCGAGGTAGAGGCCGCTGACGCCAGCGTGGACATTTTGCGCAATGCTCCGCGGGGTGAGTTACGCATCAGCGCACCGGTTTCATTTGGTGCCAATCAGCTCTCCCCTGCACTCACCGGCTTCTTGCAGACATTTCCGGAAATCAATGTGGCTCTGCATCTGAACGATCGGGTCGTGGATCTGGTGGAGGATGGCTATGACGCGGTGATTCGCATCGGCAAACTCAATGACTCTGGCTTGATCGCCCGGCCTCTGCGCCCCTATCGCATGCTGTTGTGCGCCAGTCCAGCTTATCTGGCTCGGCGCGGTACGCCGCAGTTACCCACCGACCTGCCCCACCATGAATGCATGGATTTTCTGCGGTGGGAAACCGAGCACACCTGGCGGATGTTTGGTGAATCCGGCGAAATCCAGGTCCAGGTGCCGGCGCGCCTGACCATCAACAATGGCCAGGCACTGCGCAACGCGGCACTGGCCGGGTTTGGCATTGTCATGCAGTCAGAAGCGGTGCTTGCGGATGATCTTGCCTGTGGGCGACTGGTGCAATTGCTGCCTGACTTCACGCCGCCGGCCCGCCCTATGCACCTGATTTATCAGGCTGACCGACAGCCCACACCCAAGTTAAGCGAATTCATCAACTTCATGTTGGCGCACTTTGGCGGATGACCATATTGTATCGGCGCAGTTCCGTTCAGTAATGCCTTTGGACACGGGCAATGCGATAGCGAATTCCCGCGTAAAACCGCCTATGATCCAGGAAGAACATACCGCCTCCCGGTGTTCAGACAAAACACGGAGAACAGGCCCTTTGATGCATATCCGCTCTCGTATCACGCTCTGGCAGGCTGTCTTTGACTCAGGCGCAATATGATCACACCGCCGATCCCGCCTGATGAAGAAGCGCGTTTGCAAGCGCTTAACCAGCTTAACTTACTCAATAGCGACCCGGATCCTGCGCTGGACCGGTTAACCCGGCTGGCAGCCCGGGTGTTTGGCGTGGAAAACGCGCTGATCTCGCTGGTGGCGGCGGATTTCCAGTTTTTCAAATCCTGTTACGGCTTCACCGGCAAACGCACCGCGCGCGACGTCTCTTTCTGCGGCCACACCATCATTGTCGATGATCTGCTTGTCCTGGAAGACGCGCGCGAAGACCCCCGCTTTCACGACAATCCATCCGTCATCGGACCACCCCACATCCGCTTTTACGCAGGCAAGGCACTCAAAACACTCAGTGGCTATCGCATTGGCTCGCTCTGCGTGTTTGATTCGCAACCGCGCAAACTGGATCAGGCCGGAATCGACCAGTTGATCGACGTGGCCATGCTGGTACAAAAAGAACTGCACGCCCGTGAATTTGCCTTGCGGGCCTCTTTATCACAGGCGCGTGCCAGCGAAGAAATCATTCACCAGGAAGGTTTGTTCCTCAGCACGTTTGAACAAGCCGCGGTCGGCGTCGCCCACCTCAGCCTGGACGGCGACTGGCTACGGGTGAACGCGCGGTTTGCCAATCTGCTGGGGCACAGCGTGGCCTCGCTGATGGCTGTGCCGCTGAATGAGTTGCTGGAGCCAGAATCCGCAGCCCATATGATTGCCCGGCGGGAACGCCTGATCAACGGCGGCGAGTGCGAACGTACCGAAGAGCAAGTACAGCATCGCGAGGGCCACAAAGTCTGGCTGGAACTCACCTACTCACTGTTCCGGGGTGAAACCGGGCAACCCTGGTTTTTGGTGCTGATTGCCCAGGATATCTCGGCACGCAAGGCCGCAGAGGCCGAACTGCAAGCACTGCAAGCCAGCCTGCAGGCAGAGATCGCGGCCCGTACCCAGCAATTGACTTCAGCCAATGTGCAACTGGCGCGGGCCCTGGGCGAATTGCGGGTTATCCAGGATCAGACCCTGATCAAGAAACGGCGGCTGAGCGACACGCTGGACACCGCGCTGGAGGCGTTTGTCGGCGCCACGCAGGAAGGCACCATCGTAGAGTGGAACCAGCAAGCTACCGAAACATTTGGCTGGACGCGGGACGAGGCGATGGGCAATAACTTTGCCGATCTGATCATCATGCCCGAGCATCGCGATGCCGTGCGGGCGGCGGTGCGGGCCTATGTGGAATTTGCCGATCTGCCGCAACTGTTTGAACGCGGCGAAATGCATGCGCGCCATAAGGATGGCCACCCGATCGAGGTCGAAAAGACGGTCTCGCCGATCTGGGACAACGGGCGCTATCTGTTCAATATTTTTCTGCACGATATTTCGGCGCGCAAACATGCCCAGGCCGAACTGCGTGAAAACCAGGAACAACTACAAACCATCATGGACAATGTGCCGGTGCTGATTGGCTATGTTGAGGCCAACCTGCGCTGCCGTTATATGAACGCGACCTATGAGGAGTGGTTTGGTCGCGACCCGCAGTTGCTGATCGATCAACCGATTCCGGATGTCGCCAGCCCTGAAGAATGGGCATTGATTGAGGGATTGGTACGCAATGCCCTCTCTGGCAACAAAAGTGCGGCAGACATTCATCTGGACACGGGTAATCATCCCCGCGACGTGCGGCTGAGCATGATTCCCGACCTGGCCGCAGATGGTCACGTGCGCGGTTGTTTTACGTTGGGCGTTGATCTGAGTGACCGTAAACGGCTGGAAGAAACCCTCCGCCGCGAGGCCATGGAGGACCCGCTGACCGGTTTGCCCAACCGGCGCGCGATTCTGCAATTAATCCAGCGCGCGTGCGAACGCCAGGAGCGCCACCCGCAGCCGCTAGCGGTGTTCTTCCTTGATCTGGATGGTTTCAAGGCGGTGAATGACCAGTTTGGTCATGATGCGGGTGATGAGGTGCTCACCACCTTCGGCCGGCGATTACAGACTTGTGTGCGCAAAACCGATTCAGTCGCACGGCTGGCCGGGGATGAATTCACCATCTTGCTGGAAGACCTGCAAAACCCCAAAACGGACGCCACCCGGGTCGCCCAGAAGATTGTGCAGGCCATGCAACAACCGTTTGACCTGGGTGAGCATCAGATCACGCTCTCCACCAGCATCGGCATTGCACTGCATTTGCCCGGCGAGCCTGTCAACGCTGAGGCGCTACTCAGTGTTGCGGACGCGGCCATGTATGAGATCAAACAAAGCACCAAAAACGGTTATCGCTTCGCCGGCCCACCAGAGGCCAGCAAAGCCGGCAGCTAACCGGACTTAGTGTTTTTTATGCGCCGGACAGTCGTCGCATTGCCGGGGCGAACATACTTTGTCCAGGCTTTGCGACAGCGCACACACCGAACGCCGGCAAGCGACAAAGCGGATGTTTTCCTCATGCGCCATTTCACGGTAGTGGCGCATCACGTTGTGTCCCAGGAAATCCGTAAACAGGATAATCAGATCCACGCCTTTAAGTGTCGCTGGCTTGCGCTGGTGAGCGGCGTTGCGGCCAGATACATGTTTGTGAATGGCAATCCCGTACTGATTCAGTACATCCGGGATATTGCCAAGGGTATCTGCGCCAACAATAAATGCGTTCATGAAGCACTCCATCGCCATCTGGCTGGTGGTCAGTCACCGGTACACCCTGCACCGGTGAAGCTATGGAATGCACTCTAATCTAAATGAGAATTGTTATCAACAAATATATATTACGATTTTGTCAGGCAGAACCGGGAACTTTGCAAGCGCTTGATCCTCATCAAAAACGACCCTAATCCGGGTCATTCACCCGCAAGATCACCTTCCCCAGGTTCTTGCCTTCTGCCACGTAGCGATGCGCATCTCCGACCGCTTGCCAGTCAAATACTTTATCGACGGTGATGCGCAGTGGGCCGCTGATCAGCCTGGGTAACACGTAATCACATACGCCTTGCGCCAGCCGGCGCTTCACCGGCAAAGCCTGCGGCCGCAAAGTGGAGCCGCGTACGGTTTGCCGCTTGACCAGCAATAGCCCCATGTTGATCCCGGTCTGCGGGCCGCGCAGCATGCCAATCACAATGATCTGTCCATCCGGATTCAAGCACGCCTGGTTAGGTGACAGATAATCACCACCTACCCCATCCAGGATCAGATCAACTCCGCCTGCGCGTTTTACCTCCGATGCAAAATCCTGGGTTTTGTAATCAATCACCATATCGGCGCCCAGGCTTTTGCAGTAATCCCCCTTCTCGACCCCGCCAGCGGTAACGGCCACCCAGGCCCCATAGGCTTTGCAAAGCTGGATGGCGGCGCTGCCCACGCCAGATGCACCGGCATGCACCAGCACCCGCATACCTTCCCGCAAGTTACCCAGTTCAATCAGATTGAACCAGACCGTCATCCAGGCCTCAGGCAGACTGGCCGCGGCAACATCGTCCAGCTCTGCCGGAATATGCAGTGCCATTGCGGCATCCAGCACACAATAACGGGCATAGCCACCACCACCGACCAGGCCAGCCACCCGATCACCCAGCACGAAACCAGCGACACCCTCACCCAGTCCAGCAACCTCCCCGGCCACCTCCAGCCCCAGAATGGTGGAATCTCCTGCCGGAGGCGGATAGTGCCCTTCGCGCTGCATCAGATCCGCCCGGTTTACGCCAGCGGCATGCACCTTGACCAGCAACTGGCCGGGGCCTGGGCGTGGCTGATCGACTTCTCCCACGTAAAGAGTCTCGGGACCGCCCGGAGCGGTTTGCAACACTGCGCGCATGGTGATTCTCCAGAAGGGGTATATGTGTTGATGCTGAGCACCAGCCTATGGGATGACATCAATGCCCGAAAGTTCTTGAGCCCTCAGGCGGGGCGCCTGGTCTGACGGTCATAAAAAAACCACGGCAAGCCGTGGTTTTTGTGAAGCTGCATGCGGGCAGCCGGGCCGCCCGCACCGGATCAATTACGCTTCCGGCGTCACCGGCGCAGTGCCGGCTTCGTCGTTCAGTACAGCCTTGATCGACAGACGCACACGGCCTTTCTCGTCTTGTTCCAGCGCCTTCACGCGAACAACCTGACCTTCCTTGAGGTAGTCAGACACGTTCTTGATGCGCTCGTTGGCGATCTGGCTGATATGCACCAGGCCATCACGACCCGGCATGATCGAGACGATAGCACCGACGTTGTTGTCCAGAATCTTGACAACCGGGCCTTCGTAGATCTTGCCGATTTCCACTTCAGCGGTAATTTCGCTGATGCGGCGCTTGGCTTCATCGGCACCTTCGGCGCTGATGGAGGCAATCGTGATGGTACCGTCTTCCTGGATGTCGATCTGCGTGCCGGTTTCTTCGGTCAGTGCGCGGATCACGGAACCGCCCTTACCGATCACGTCACGGATCTTTTCCGGGTTGATCTTCATGGTGTACAGACGCGGTGCGTGTTGCGACACCTCAGCGTTGGCGCCGGCCACTTCAGACTTCATGATGCCCAGGATGTGCAGACGACCAGACTTGGCCTGGTCCAGTGCCACCTTCATGATTTCCTTGGTGATGCCGTCGATCTTGATGTCCATCTGCAGCGCGGTCACACCAGCATCGGTACCGGCTACCTTGAAGTCCATATCACCCAGGTGATCTTCATCACCCAGGATGTCGGTCAGCACGGCAAAACGGTTACCTTCCTTGATCAGACCCATGGCAATACCCGCCACGTGGTTCTTCAGCGGTACGCCAGCATCCATCAGCGCCAGGCAGCCGCCGCACACGGAGGCCATCGAGGACGAACCGTTGGATTCGGTGATTTCCGACACCACGCGCATGGAGTAACCAAACTCTTCTGCGCTCGGCAGCACGGCGATCAGCGCGCGCTTGGCCAGACGACCGTGGCCGATTTCGCGGCGCTTCGGTGTGCCAACACGGCCGGTTTCACCGGTGGAGTACGGCGGGAAGTTGTAATGCAGCATAAAGCGGTCGGAATACTCACCAGCCAGCGCATCAATCTTCTGCTCGTCCAGCTTGGTACCCAGCGTGGCGACAACCAGACCTTGCGTTTCGCCACGGGTAAACAGAGCGGAACCATGGGTACGCGGCAGCACGCCGGTACGCACGGTGATCGGACGTACGGTGCGGGTGTCGCGGCCGTCGATACGCGGGAAACCGTCCAGAATCTGGTTACGAACGATCTTGGCTTCCATATTGTGGAAAATGCCGCGGATCTTGTTCGCTTGCAGGGTATCGGTGTCTTCGGTGATCAGTGCAGCCTTCACCTTGTCCCAGGCTTCGCTCAGCTTGGCGGTACGCGCCTGCTTTTGGGCGATACGGAACGCAGCACCGATATCGGCACCGGCGATCTCGCCAATCTGTGCTTCCAGCGCGCTGTCAGCGGTGGGCTCATCCCACTCCAGCAGTTCCGGATTGACTTCATCGGCCAATGCGTTGATGGCGTTGATCGCCTTTTGCATTTCGTCGTGACCAAACACAACGGCACCCAGCATGACTTCTTCGGACAGTTCTTGCGCTTCCGATTCCACCATCAGCACGGCTTTCTCGGTACCGGCCACCACGAGGTCCAACTGGCTAGTCGCCAATTCTTCCTTGGTCGGGTTCAGCAGGTACTGGCCATTGGCATAACCCACGCGCGCGGCACCAATCGGGCCCTGGAACGGTACACCGGAAATAGCCAGCGCAGCGGAGGCACCGATCATGGCCGGAATATCAGAGTCGATCTGCGGATCAAGCGACACCACGGTGGCGATGATCTGGATTTCATTGAAGAAACCTTCCGGGAACAGCGGACGGATCGGACGATCGATCAGGCGGCTGGTCAGAATTTCTTTCTCGGAAGGACGACCTTCACGTTTGAAGAAACCGCCGGGGATTTTACCCGCAGCGTAGGTACGTTCTTGATAATCAACGGTCAGCGGGAAGAAATCCTGACCGGGTTTGACACCGCGAGCTGCCACGACAGTGACCAGCACCACGGTATCATCCATGGAAACCAGAACCGCACCGGAGGCCTGGCGAGCGATTTCGCCCGTTTCCAGAGTCACGGTGTGTTTGCCGTATTGGAAAGACTTCGAAATTTTATTGAACACGGATTGCTATCCTTTTCAGTGATGCGCTTTTCGGCCACAAGCGCGTGCGATTGCCGCTGCGGTCAGGCCGGGAGACGATAAAGGTCGCGTTGTGTTCGGCGCAAGCCAGTACCATCCGGGACAAAAGAGCGAAGCATCAAGGCTTTGACCGCTGTGCCAATGATGCACAGCCGGCGGGCCGCTTCGCATTCACAAGACCTTGTCCGTGACCGCCAGTTCCAGCACAGTCCATCACCCGTTTGTTTGCCGCCGGAACTGCGATTTGACAAACACGCGGGACAACCAGGAAACCTTTTTATTTCCGGCAAACCGGAAAACAAAAAGGCACCTGTCGATTCATTCTGAACTACAGATCACCAGAATGAATGGACAAGTGCCCTCTGACCGCCCAACCGTGTCGGTCAGGCGGGGTGCCCCAAACAAAAAAGTCGCAGTTTTCACTGCGACTTTTTCGCGGACCATTACTTGCGCAGACCCAGCTTCGAGATCACGTTGCGATAGGTATCAGCATCGGTGCGCTTGAGGTAGTCCAGCAGGCGACGACGACGGGACACCATCTTCAACAGACCACGACGGGAGTGGTGATCCTTGGCATTGGCCTTGAAGTGGGGGGTCAGATCGTTGATGCGTGCGGTCAGCAGTGCAATTTGCACTTCCGGGCTACCGGTATCACCAGCGGCGCGTTGGAATTGACCTACGATTTCAGCCTTCTGGCTCACAGAAACAGTCATGTTGTTACTCCGATAAATGATCTCAAACCACCACAACGGCAGGTTTTCAGATCAGACAAGCAAAGCCGAGCGACTAACCCGGGTTTGCTCCATTAACCAAGACACTGCTTACACAGTGCTTAGCAGACGTTTGGGCCGCAGCACATCATCGGATGCCACTTCGCCCAAACCAAGGAACGCGCGATTATGCCCGTTTTGCGGGGTGCCGTAAAGCTGAAAGAGCCCCGCTCCGTCGGGCCAGCCCGCCCGGCGGCTCACACTCATGCCATGCAGGATACGATCAGTGTCCGCCATATCCAGTTCAATCTGCGGCAAATCGGTCAGCAGTGTTTCTGGCGTCATCAGCAATGCTTCGCGCTGCGGCATCTCCAGTTGGCCAAATTCGTCCAGGCCGATTGCATCATCCAGCGAGAAACCGGCCGTGCGCGTGCGGCGCAAACCGGCAAGGTAGGCACCACAACCCAGGGTCCGACCAATATCATCGGCCAGCGTGCGCACATAGGTCCCTTTGGAACAAGAGACATCCAGCACCAGCACGTCACCCTCAAAACTGACGATATCGAGCGTATAAATCGTTACCGCGCGCGCGGCACGTTCAATCTCGACACCCTGGCGGGCGTATTCGTACAGCGACTTGCCCTGGTACTTGAGCGCGGAATGCATAGGCGGCACCTGCTCGATATCGCCGGTGAATGCCTTGAGTACGGTTTCGATCTGCGCTCGATCACAGCTCACTTCGCCACTACGCGAAATACCGCCCTCGCCGTCCAGCGTGGTCGACACCTGGCCCAGTTGCAACGTAGCGCGATAGCCCTTGTCTGCATCCAGCATACGCTGGGCAAACTTGGTCGCCTCGCCAAAACACAGCGGCAACAACCCGGTCGCAAACGGATCAAGCACGCCGGTATGACCGGCTTTTTCTGCCTGCAGCAACCAACGGGCCTTTTGCAGGGCATTGTTACTGGAAACGCCAAACGGCTTATCCAGCAACAAGACACCGTCAATCTTTCGTTTGGCCACTGCTCACTCCTGAAAACCGCGCTGGCTGCGCAATACTGCGTTACGACCCAAAAAGGCCTCCTTGCATAGACCCATCGATGCTGCGCCCGCCTTTGTGCGCCGTGCCTGGTCTTGCCTGGCCATCGCCGCACTCAGGAGCAAGCAGCAAACAATCAATCTTCATGCTGGTCATCCGGCGCGCTGGAAAGGCTGGTCGCTTTCTGGATCAGGCTATCGAGTGCCATGCCGCGCTCAACCGAGTGGTCATATTCAAAATGCAGTTCAGGCATCTTGAAGAGCGACAAACCCTTGGCCAACTGGCTACGGATAAAGCCCTTGGCCGCTTCCAGCTTGGCGGCGACATCTGCGGCATCTTCCGGCGTACCCAGGAAGGTGTAGAAAATTTTGGCGTGCGAGTAATCGCGCGTGACTTCCACATCGGTAATGGTAATCAGCGACGCCTTGGGGTGATCCAGCTCGGCGCGGATCAGTTGGGCCGTATCGCGTTGCAACTGCTGCGACAGGCGATCGGCGCGCGAGTAATTCTTTGTTTGCTTGGGCATGATTTGGAACCCGTCAGTGGTGATACATGTAATGTGAAACGAAGCGGGCTGAAAATACAAAGGGGCAAGCCCTCCTGAAGATCGTGAACCGCAAAGCAGGGAAGCAAAAAGGGATTCCTGTTACGGCATCACCTTTCCACCCCCTGCTTCACGCCCCACGCTTCAAGCAGCCTGCCCCTTACACTCATTCGCCTGATTACAGCGAACGGGCGATTTCAACAATTTCGAAGACTTCCAGCTGATCGCCTTCTTGAATGTCGTTGTAGTTCTTCAGTTGCAGACCACATTCGTAGCCCGATCTGACTTCCTTGACGTCATCCTTGAAGCGCTTGAGCGTTTCGAGTTCGCCTTGATGGATCACCACGTTGTTGCGCAGTACACGAACGCCTGCGCCACGCTTGACGATACCGTCCAGCACGTAACAACCAGCAATCGAACCCACCTTGGAGATCACGAACACCTGGCGGATTTCCACCAGACCGATCACTTGCTCCTTCTTCTCCGGAGCCAGCATGCCCGACAGCGCTGCCTTCACGTCATCTACCGCATCATAAATGATGTTGTAGTAACGGATGTCCACGCCTTCTTGCTCTGCCAGCTTGCGGGCAGCTGCATCGGCACGCACGTTAAAGCCCACCACCACCGCCTTGGAAGCCAAAGCAAGGTTGATGTCGGATTCGCTGATGCCACCCACCGCCGAGTGCAGAATCTGCACGCGCACTTCGTCGGTCGACAACTTTTGCAGCGAACCAGCCAGCGCTTCCAGCGAACCTTGTACATCGCTCTTGATGATGATCGGCAGGCGTTGAACTTCGCCGCCTTCGGCCATCTGCGCGAACATGTTTTCCAGCTTGGCCGCTTGTTGCTTGGCAAACTTGACGTCGCGGAACTTGCCTTGACGGAACAAGGCGATTTCACGCGCCTTCTTCTCGTCGGCCAGCACCATGGCGTCTTCACCCGCACGCGGCACTTCGGACAGACCCAGAATTTCCACCGGGATGGATGGGCCTGCTTCGCTGATCGGCTTGCCGTTTTCATCCAGCATGGCACGGATACGACCGAACACACCGCCCGCCAGCAACACGTCACCCTTCTTCAGCGTACCGGTCTGTACCAGCATGGTCGCCACAGCACCACGACCCTTGTCCAGACGGGCTTCAATGATGATGCCCTTGGCCGGCGCATCGATCGGCGCAGTCAGTTCCAGCACTTCGGCTTGCAACAAGATCGCGTCGAGCAGGGTATCGATACCTGTACCTTGCTTGGCAGAGACCTCGATAAACTGGGTATCACCACCCCAGTCTTCCGGTACCACTTCCTGCGCAACCAGTTCCTGGCGAATACGCTCCGGATTGGCGCCTTGCTTGTCGATCTTGTTGACCGCAACCACCATCGGCACACCGGCTGCCTTGGCATGGTGAATCGCTTCAATGGTCTGCGGCATCACGCCGTCATCAGCAGCCACCACCAGCACCACGATATCCGTGGCCGAGGCACCGCGAGCACGCATGGCGGTAAACGCCTCGTGACCCGGGGTATCCAGGAAGGTGATCACGCCCTTTTCGGTTTCGACGTGGTAGGCACCAATATGCTGCGTAATACCGCCGGCTTCGCCCGCGGCCACTTTGGCACGGCGGATGTAGTCCAGCAGCGAGGTCTTGCCGTGGTCAACGTGACCCATGACGGTCACAACCGGTGCGCGTGGCAGCCGTTCGTGTTCGCTCTTGTCGTCGTCGCCCAGATAGGTTTCCGGATCGTCCAGCTTGGCGGCAACCGGGGTATGACCCATTTCTTCCACGACAATCATCGCGGTTTCCTGGTCCAGCACCTGGTTGATCGTAACCATCATGCCCATTTTCATGAGCGCCTTGACGACCTCGACACCCTTCACGGCCATCTTGTGTGCCAGATCGGCCACGCTGATGGTTTCCGGCACTTCAACGGTATGCGTAATCGGCTCGGTCGGCGCCTGGAAAGCGTGGGCGTTGGCATCGTGTTGCTGCTGGTTCTTGTTACGACCGCCCTTGCGGGACTTCCAGTCGTTATTACCGGCGTCGCCACCCTTGGTACGCAAACCACCCTTCTTGCCAGCGCCGGGGCCAGTACCACCACCGCGTTTCTGACGATCATCTTCCCAACCCTTCTCGCCCTTTTTCTTCTCGGCAGGATGGGCTGGAGCCGGCGCAGGTGCGGCGGCCTTGGCAGGTTCCGGAGCGCGCAGCGGCTCGTTACGCGGCTTGCGCAACTCAACACGCATACCGATACGTGGACGAGAATCATCCGAACGTGTCGACGCATGGGCCGGAGCGCGTGCCGGTGCCGGAGCAGGTACAGGTGCTGCAACGGCCGGAGCCGGTGCGGGCACGGGTGCCGGTGCTGCAGCAACAGGTGCGGCTACCGGCTCGGCCACGACTGGCGCGGGAGCAGGTTCTGCCACGACAGCGACAGCTTCTGCCGGTGCGGCCTCAACTGTGGTTGCTTCGGCAACCGCGTCATCACGACGCGGCTCGCCACGGTGATGCTTGGCACGCATTTCGGCGGCCTGGCGGGCAAACAGTTCGTTCTGGCGATTGGCTTCTGCCTCACGTGCAGCACGTTCATCTGCGTTCACAATCGGTGCGCTCGGTGCCGCAACGGGTGCCGGGGCAGCTTCAGCCTGAACAGCGGGCTGAGGCACTTCCGGCGTCACCACGACACGCTTCTTGCGGACCTCGACCTGAATGGTCTTGGCCTTGCCTGTTGCATCGGTCTTGCGGATTTCGCTGGTCTGTTTACGTTGCAGGGTAATACGCGGCTTGTCGCCGGCAGCGCCGTGCTTCTTTTGCAGATGATCCAGGAGGCGTGTTTTGTCCTCGGCCGTTACGGAATCCGATTCATTTTGCTTGGCGACACCTGCCGCCCGCAGTTGCTCCAGCAATTCTTGCGACGGCATTTTCAGCTCTGCCGCGAATTGACTGACTTTCAGTTCACTCATGCAATTCCTCCCGCCTTATGCGAACCAATGCTCGCGGGCCTTCATAATCAACTGTTTGGCATCGTCGTCGGCGATACCGGTCATTTCCACCAGTTCGTCGACAGCCAACTCGGCCAGGTCGTCTCGCGTATGGATATCGTGCTCGGCCAGCTTGCCGGCCAGTTCGGCCGTCATGCCCTGCAGACTCTTCAGATCTTCGGTCTGATGTTCCAGTTGTTCTTCGTGCACGATGGCCTGGGTCAACAGGGCATCGCGAGCACGGGCGCGCAACTCGTTCACGGTGTCTTCATCAAATGCTTCAATTTCGAGCATTTCATTCAGTGGCACATAGGCCACTTCTTCCAGCGTATTGAAGCCTTCTTGCACCAGCACATCGGCTACATCTTCATCCACGTCCAGCGCTTTCACAAAGAGTTCGCGGACCTTGGTGAATTCGGCTTCGTTTTTCTCTTCAGCCTGATTCACCGTCATGATGTTCAGTTTCCAGCCGGTGAGCTCGGAAGCAAGCTTCACGTTCTGGCCACCACGGCCAATGGCCATGGCGAGGTTTTCTTCGTCAACGATCACATCCATGGCGTGGCTTTCTTCATCCACCACAATGGAGCTCACGTCAGCCGGAGAAAGCGCACCAATCACAAATTGCGCCGGGTCGGCAGACCACAGCACGATATCGACACGTTCGCCTGCCAGTTCGTTGGTTACTGCATTTACACGAGTGCCGCGGACGCCAATACACGTACCTTGCGGATCAACACGCGGATCGTTGGACTTGACGGCGATCTTGGCACGCATGCCAGGGTCCCGCGCCACGCCCTTCAATTCGATCAGGCTGTTCTCGATTTCCGGTACTTCCATCTCGAACAGCTTGCACATGAATTCTGGTGCAATACGCGACAGCACCAGTTGCGGACCCCGGCCCAGGCGATCAATGCGCAGCAAGAAAGCACGCACGCGGTCACCCACGCGCAGGTTTTCCTTGGGGATCATCTGGTCACGGGGCAGCACCGCTTCGAGCTTGCCCAGTTCGATGATCGCGTTGCCGCGCTCGATACGCTTGATGGTGCCGTTAACCACATGTTCACGGCGATCCAGGAAGTCGTTCAGATTCTGTTCACGCTCAGCGTCACGAATCTTCTGCAAAATGACCTGCTTGGCGGTTTGCGCGCCAATGCGGCCAAACTCGATCGGCTCGAGTTCTTCTTCCCAGGTATCGCCCAGCGCCAGATCCTTGTCGTAATCTGGTGCATCAGTAATCGCAATCTGACGGGACGGTTCTTCGTGGTCGTTGTCTTCTACCACCGTCCAGACGCGGAAGCTGCGGTAATCGCCCGACTCGCGGTCGATCGAAACGCGGACATCCACTTCGTCGTCGTAACGCTTTTTCGTCGCCGAGGCCAGCGCCAGTTCCAGCGCGGTAAACACGACGTCTTTTTCAACATTCTTTTCACGTGCCAGTGCGTCGACCAGCAACAGAATTTCACGGCTCATTGTCTATTTCCCCCGGCAAAGCCCGGCCAGCTGTATTGTCGGTATTCACTCACCGTCTGGAATCAGAACTGCGGTTCCAGACGCACTTTATCGATCTGCGTCATTTCAAGGCTCAGGCGTTCACCATCCGCTTCAATGACGACGCGGCCGTCTTCAAAGCCAATCAGCTTGCCCAACACGCGCTTACGCTTGTCCGGCAATGGCAGTCGCAATTTTGCGCGAACCATCTGGCCGGCAAAGCGCTCAAAATCAGCAGGCGTTTTCAACACGCGATCCAGCCCCGGCGACGACACTTCAAGGCGTTCGTAGCCGATGTTTTCCACCTCAAAGAGGCGCTGGAGGTGATTACTGACCGTGGCACAATCTTCCACGGTAATACCGCCTGGTTTGTCGATGAAAATGCGGACAACCCCGTTCGGGGCCAATTCCACATCCACCAGCTCATAACCAAGGCCGGGGACGGTCAGTTCAAGCACACTTTGCAGACTCACTGCCATAAAAACGCAAAATCCTTTTCGCAAACAAAAAATGGGCTGCTACAACAGCGCCCATTCTCAAGCACTCCCTGCTGCGTGCGGGTACCGATCAACTGATCGTAAAACGCCTCACCAGGGGATAAACCCGATTCTATCAGAAACAAGACTTTGGCGAAACTCTGGCGTAAACCCGGACGCCATAGTAGATAACCGGCTTGTTGGTTATGCGTTCCGGCACTAGAGTATCGCCAAAACAAGAGCCCATAGATGGGTTCAACATGGAGAAGACAAACATGGACCGCCCCTGGTTTTCCAGTTATCCCGCCGGAATCGCCCACGAGATCAATATGAAAGAGTTCTCGTCGATCCCGGACGTGATCACGCAAACACTGGTCAAATATGCTGACCGGACCGCGTTCATCAATATGGGCAAGTCCATCAGTTATCACGAGCTTGACGAGCTCACCACGGCATTTGCGGCATACCTGCAACAGGATCTGAAGCTGGCACGCGGTACACGTGTCGCCATCATGATGCCCAATCTGCTGCAGTATCCGGTCGCCCTTTTCGGCATTCTGAAAGCCGGCATGGTGGTCGTTAACGTCAACCCGCTTTATACCCCGCGCGAACTGGAACACCAGCTGAAAGATTCTGGTGCCGAGGCCATTGTCATCGTCGCCAATTTTGCCCACACACTGGAAAAAGCCATCGGCAATACCAGCGTCAAGCATGTGATCGTGACCGAAATTGCCGACATGCTGGATTTCCCCAAGCGTTTGCTGGTGAACAGCGTCGTCAAGTACGTCAAGAAAATGGTGCCGGCGTACTCCCTGCCCGGCGCCATCGACTTCAACAGCACACTCAAGATTGGCAAGGGTCTGCATTTCAGCCCGGTCCGTCTGACCCACGACGATCTGGCGTTTTTGCAATATACCGGCGGCACTACCGGCGTAGCCAAGGGTGCCATGCTGACGCACGGCAATATCGTGGCCAATATGCAGCAAGCGCATGCGTGGATTTCTGGCGCGGTGCGCGATGGTCAGGAACTGATTGTGACCGCCCTGCCGCTGTATCACATCTTCTCGCTGACCGCGAACGGCATGATCTTTACCAAGCTGGGCGCTACCAACCTCTTGATCACCAACCCGCGCGATATTCCGGGGTTTGTCAAAGAACTGGCCAAATACCCGGTGACCTCGATCACCGGCGTTAACACCCTGTTTGGCGCGTTGCTGAACAACCCGGACTTTCTCAAGCTGGATTTTTCCACCTGGCGGCTGACTTTGGGCGGCGGCATGGCGGTACAGCAGTCCGTCGCTGACAAGTGGAAAAAAGTCACTGGCGTCACGCTGGTAGAGGCCTACGGGCTCACCGAAACCTCACCCGCGGCCATGATCAACCCGATGACGTTGCGTGAATACAATGGCATGATTGGCCTGCCGATTCCGTCCACGGATGCCCAGATCCGCAATGATCAGGGCCAGGTTCTGCCGCCCGGCGAAGCCGGTGAGCTCTTTATCAAGGGCCCGCAGGTCATGAAGGGCTACTGGCAGCGCAAAGATGAAACCGACAAGGTACTGGGGGCCGATGGCTTTCTGGGTACGGGCGACGTAGCGATCATGTCGACCACCGGTTTTTTCCGCATTGCCGACCGCAAGAAAGACATGGTGCTGGTGTCCGGCTTTAACGTTTACCCCAACGAGGTGGAAGACGTGGTGTCGCGACATCCGGGCGTACTGGAAGTGGCTTGCATTGGTGTGCCTGACGATAAATCCGGCGAAGCGGTCAAGATTTTCGTGGTAAAGAAAGACCTGACGCTCACGGAAGCGCAATTGATTGCGTATTGCCGTGAACAACTGACTAATTACAAAGTACCGCGTCTTGTCGAGTTCCGTGACCAGTTGCCCAAATCGAACGTGGGCAAGATTCTGCGTCGGGAACTACGCCAGGGCCAGGCATAAAAGCCGCCAGCCAGTCAGCCGGACCGCAGCCCGTATGGATGGGGCGTGCGGTCCGGGCCGATTTTGCCGGCTGCTGAATAAAACCGGGAAGGAAGAACCATGAACCTGATGCCGTTTTTCAAATTGATGTCGGAACGCCAGGCGTCCGACCTCTTTTTGTCAGCCAATGCGCCGATCACGATCAAGATCCAGGGGGTGTGTTACCCGGTCAACAATCAGGTTCTGGGGACCGATCACGTCAAACAACTGGTGTACCAGATCATGAGCCCGCAGCACATTGCGCGCTTTGAAAAAGACCTGGAACTCAACTTTGGCATGGCGCTGGAAGGCATCGGTAATTTCCGGATCAACGTGTTCAAGAGTCGCGGCAGCGTGGCCATGGTGGTGCGCTTTATCAAGCCCAACGCCGCCACACTGGAAGAACTGCGCATGCCGGGTCTGCTGAAAGATCTGGTGATGGAAAAGCGCGGGATCATTCTGGTGGTAGGCGCAACCGGCAGCGGCAAGTCCTCTACCGTGTCGGCCATGCTGGAACACCGCAACCAGAATCACTCGGGCCACATCCTGACCATGGAAGACCCGATCGAGTATCTGTACACCCACAAAAAGAGCCTGGTGAACCAGCGCGAAGTGGGCATGGATACCCACAGTTTTAATGACGCACTGAAAAACGCCATGCGGGAAGCGCCAGACGTGCTGATGATTGGCGAATTGCGCGACCGCGAAACCGTCACCTACGCCATGCAATACGCGCAGGCAGGCCATCTGTGTATCAGTACGCTGCATGCCAACAACAGTTATCACTCGCTGGCGCGTCTGGTTAACTTTTTCCCGCAAGAAGCGCGCGAGAGCCTGCTGTATGACCTTTCTACCTCGCTCAAAGCGATCATTTCCCAGCGCTTGATTCGCAACAAACAAGGCAAACTGATCCCTGCGGTGGAAATCCTGCTCAATACCGCGCGCATTGCTGAATTGATCCGGGACGGGCAACTGTCTGAAATCAAGGAAGCCATGGAGCAAAGCCTGGCGGAAGGTTCGCAAACCTTTGAACAGTCACTCTATCGCTTGTATCGCGCTGGCGAAGTAGAACTGGATGAAGCGCTGCGCAACGCCGATTCGGCCACCAACCTGTCCTGGATGGTGAACAACGCCCAAACCGTCGAAGAGCAAGATCAGTCTTCCGGCAAGAAAACGGGCGAGGCCGCAGCGCCTGATCTCAATTTCAATATTTCGCTGCATTGATGCTGCATTGATGCGCGTTAAGCCGCATAATCAGGGCCGCAAAAAGCGGCCCTTTTTCATGGGCCCTACCCCAGCCGCCACGCACCAGAATTCATATGACGAGCATACCCATGAAGCTTTATGGCATCCCCAATTGCGACACTGTTAAAAAAGCCCGCACGTGGCTGACTGAACAAGGCCACGACTATGAATGGCATGACTTCAAAAAGAACGGTGTCAGCCGCGAATTGCTGGCCGGCTGGATTGCCCGCACAGGCTGGGAGCCGCTGGTAAACCGCCAGGGCACCACCTGGCGCAAGCTTGATGAGGCCACCAAAGCAGGCGTCGTCGATGCCGAATCGGCCATTGCCGTCATGCTGGCCCAGCCGTCTGTCATCAAGCGCCCGGTGCTGGAGCGCGATGGTCAGATCACCGTGGGCTATAAACCCGAATTGTATCAAGGCATCTTCGGCTAACCGGCCTGAGCCCTGCCCGGCTTCACCTGACCTTTATTTGATTACCACTGATTACGAGAAAAACAGAAGACCATGAGCGATCCCACCCTGGAACTGACCGAAGCGCTGATGCGCCGTGCCTCTGTCACCCCTGATGACGCTGACTGCCAAAGCATCATGGCGCGGCGCCTGGCTAATCTGGGTTTCCATATTGAGCACCTGCGTTTTGGCGAGGTGGACAACCTGTGGGCGCGCAAAGGCGATAGCGGCCCGGTGCTGGTCTTTGCCGGCCACACCGACGTGGTACCGACCGGCCCGGTGGATCGCTGGCACTCTGATCCGTTTGCACCAGAAATCCGCGATGGTCATCTGTATGGCCGCGGGGCCGCAGACATGAAAGCATCGCTGGCTGCGTTCATTACCGCGACCGAGGCATTCCTGAAGGACCATCCCGACCACAAGGGCTCAATTGCCTATCTGATTACGTCAGATGAAGAAGGCCCGGCGCATGACGGCACGGTCAAGGTGATTGAGACGCTGGCCGCCCGCAATGAGAAGATTGATTTTTGCATTGTCGGGGAACCGACCAGCTCGCAACAGTTTGGCGACATGATCAAGAACGGTCGGCGCGGCTCGCTCTCTGGTCACTTGATCGTCCATGGCGTGCAAGGTCACATTGCCTACCCGCATCTGGCCAAAAACCCCATCCACAGCCTGGCGCCGGCGCTGGCGGAACTGACCGTGACCGAGTGGGATAAGGGCAATGCGTATTTCCCGCCCACCACCTGGCAGGTTTCCAATATGCACAGCGGCACCGGGGCCACCAATGTCATCCCGGGTACCGTTGAAGTCTTGTTCAACTTCCGCTTCTCTACCGAGAATACGGCCGACACGCTGAAAGCCAAACTGGAAAGCATTCTGGACAAGCACGGCGTGGAACACGAAATCAGCTGGAGCTTGTCGGGCGAGCCGTACCTGACCGGCCAGGGCGAACTGGTGAACAGCATCCAGGCGGCCATTCAGGAAGAAACCGGCATCACGCCGGAACTCTCGACGACAGGCGGCACATCTGACGGGCGTTTCATTGCCAAGTTCTGCCCGCAAGTCGTGGAGTTCGGCCCCTTGAACGCGACCATCCACAAACTCAACGAGTGTGTGGCCGTGGCAGACCTGCCCAAGCTGGCTGGCGTCTACCGCCGGGTGCTGGAGAAACTGGTCGCGTAAGTTGCGCGCGGAGCGCCTGCCCTTCCTCAGGATCGTTTCATAGCCAGGAAGAAGCAAGGCGCAATACGGGGAGACGCTGCCGCTCAAGCGCCGATCTGCATGGCAACCCCGGATTCAAACAACTACGGCGTCATTCCGGCGAACGCCGGAATCCAGGTGTAACTAACGTGCCGCAGGCACCGAATTGGTTTGCCAGTGAAAGCCCGCCTGTGGCGGGCGGACTGGATTCCTGCTTTCGCAGGAATGACGAGTCAGAGGCATGCGGACGTCCCCCTCCTCACCCCTCAATGCCGTTGCTTGCGGTAAATCGTATTCCGCGACACACCCAGCGCCCGCGCTGCCGCTGACACGTTGCCCTCATGCTCGGCCAGCGCAGACTGGATGGCGGTTTGCGTCACCGTTGCCAGGCGGCCGGCGCTGCTCTCCTGAGCATGGCCGCCCGCTTCAGCCAGAATTACAAAATCATCCGGCAAATGCGCCAGGGTAATTTCTGTCTCGTCCCCCGCCAGCACACACGCGGTATGCAGTACGTTGTACAACTGCCGGAAATTGCCCGGCCACGCGTAGGCCAGAAAAAGGTCCATGACTTGCGGCGAGAGCGTGTAACGCAGCTGCCCGGTTTGTTCGGCATTGAGCATTTTGCGGATCACCGCCGCGAGGTCCGTGCGCTCACGCGTGGGTGGCAGCCGCACGGTCAGCCCTTGAATGCGGTAATACAGATCGGCCCGGAATTCGCCCCGTTGCACCATGGCCGGCAGGTCACAATGCGTGGCACAGATCAGTGCAATATCCACCGGCACGGCCTGGGCACTACCCAGCGGGATGACCTCGCGCTGCTGCAACACGCGCAGCAACCGCGCCTGCAAGGCCAGCGGCATATCGCCAATCTCGTCCAGAAACAGCGTGCCGCCGTGGGCTTGCACGATCTTGCCGCGATGGCCTTTATGCCGCGCACCAGTGAATGCACCATCGGCGTAGCCAAATAATTCGGATTCGATCAGCGTCTCCGGAATCGAGGCACAGTTGACCGCCACAAAGGATTTATCCGCGCGCGGTGAATCGCCGTGCATGGCCTGGGCCAGCATCTCCTTGCCGGTCCCGGTTTCCCCGGTAATCAACACCGGCACATCCCGCCCCAGCACCTTGCCAACGCGCTCCAGCACCCGCGCCAGTTGTGCGTCACCGGTATTCAGATATCCCAGCCGTGACAAGCGCGGCGACACGCGCGTCACCACGGGCGCATCACGCAAGCGCAAAGCCGCGCGGGCCTGCACCATCACACCGTTATGCAAACACAAGGTCACCCAGCCCTCACCCGCCGCCTGGCAACGCGCCAGCACATGTTCCATACCGGGATCAAACAGCGCATCAAACCGCAAACCGGCAATATCGTCTTCCAGCCCCAACTGAAAACGCGCGCTGCCATTGGCGGCCAGCAAGTGACCCTCCAGCGAGAAAGCGGCAATGCCTTCCATCAGCGTGCCGACGAACTCGCGCCGGCCGTGAAACCCCAGGTAGAGCACGTCTGTAAACGCATCCCGCAAGAGCTGGTTTTCCAGCGTTTGCGCCTGCATGCGTACCAGTGCCATGGTGTGACGGTGATAACCGCGATAATCGCCCGTCACATCAATCACGCCCGACAAGCCGCCATGCGGGTCAAGGATGGGTACGCTGGCGCAGGTCAGAAACTGGTTGGCTTTCAGAAAATGCTGGTCGCCGTGTACCGTGGCGGGCCGATGTTCTGCCAGGGCCGTGCCGATGGCATTGGTGCCCTGGCTTTGTTCTGTCCAGATGGCCCCGGGCTGCAACGCGACTTTTTGTGCGCGCGCCAGAAAATCGTCGTCCCCCAATGAATGCAACACCAGACCGGAAGCATCTGTCAGCACGATCATGCTGTGGGTATTGGCGATCTGCTGATACAACGTTTCGACCAGCGGGAGCGCGTGCTCGTAGAACAGGCGGTGCTGGTCAAGCCGTTGCGCCAGCGCATTGGGCGAGAGCAAAGCGTAGTCCGGCCGGGTGTTTTCCGAGAGGCCAAACTGACGCGAGCGGGCGTGGGCGTTGCGCAAGGTGGCAAGGTCCAGCGGCATGGCCGTTTCGCCCAGCGGCTGGAATGATGAATAGGGCACAGGGCTCTCCGCAGGTCGTCAATCCGTGCTGCAGTGCAACGAGATTTTCGTTCAGAATCAAGGCCTTGACTGTTCACCAGCCAATGTAACACCTGTTGCATTCTGGCGCAAAAGCACCGACACCCTTCGCCAGCCCCGGCCGGAAAACCCCGAAAAATCAGCACATTGCGTGATTGATGCATACGCAGCACAAGGTGGCACAGCGCTTGCAACAGTGTGGTTGGCCCCACCGGGGCTGGTACAGGTGACAACACTTGCCCCACTCAAAGAGGAGAACCGGTCAAATGAACCACGCTGAGATGAAGTTCCTGAATCTGCCCTTCCCTTATCGCAAACAATATGAAAACTACATTGGCGGGAAGTGGGTTGCGCCGGTGGATGGCGGCTATTTTGACAATGTCTCGCCCATTACCGGCGAGCCGTTCTGCCAGGTACCGCGCTCACAGGCAGCGGACGTGGAACTGGCGCTGGATGCCGCCCACGCCGCCAAAGGCGCCTGGGGCAGAACCTCGCCGGCAGAACGCGCCAATATCCTGAACAAGATTGCCGATCGCATGGAAGCCAATCTGGAAGTACTTGCCGTGGCGGAAACCATTGATAACGGCAAGCCGATCCGCGAAACCCGCGCGGCGGATATCCCGCTGGCGATTGATCACTTCCGCTATTTTGCTGGCGCGGTACGGGCGCAGGAAGGCGGGATTTCCGAGATCGATCACGACACCATTGCCTACCATTTTCATGAACCGCTGGGCGTGGTTGGCCAGATCATTCCGTGGAATTTCCCGATTTTGATGGCCACCTGGAAACTGGCCCCGGCGCTGGCTGCGGGCAATTGTGTCGTGCTGAAACCGGCTGAACAGACGCCGGCCTCCATCCTCGTTTTGCTAGACCTGATTGCAGACCTGCTGCCGCCGGGCGTACTCAACGTCGTCAACGGCTTTGGTCTGGAAGCCGGCAAGCCGCTGGCCAGCAACAAGCGTATCGCCAAGATTGCGTTTACCGGTGAGACCACCACCGGCCGTTTGATCATGCAATACGCCAGCCAGAATCTGATCCCGGTCACGCTGGAACTGGGCGGCAAGAGCCCGAATATCTTCTTTGACGATGTAATGCGTGCCGACGACGCCTTTTTTGACAAAGCGCTGGAAGGCTTTGCCATGTTTGCGCTCAATCAGGGCGAAGTGTGTACCTGCCCTTCCCGTGCGCTGGTGCAGGAATCGATCTACGAGCGCTTTATGGAACGCGCCATCAAACGCGTGGAGGCCATCCGCCAGGGCCATCCGCTGGATGGCAATACCATGATCGGCGCACAAGCCTCACAAGAGCAGTTTGAGAAGATCGTGTCTTATCTGGATCTGGGTAAACAAGAAGGCGCCAAGTGCCTTACCGGCGGTGAACCGGCACGCTTTGACGGTGAGTTGACCAAGGGTTATTACATCAAGCCCACCGTGTTTGCGGGCAATAACAAGATGCGCATCTTTCAGGAAGAAATCTTTGGCCCGGTCGTGTCGGTGACCACCTTCAAAGATGAAGCCGAAGCGCTCGAAATTGCCAACGATACCCTCTACGGCCTGGGCGCTGGCGTGTGGACGCGGGATGTGAACCGGGCTTACCACTTTGGCCGGGAAATCCAGGCGGGCCGGGTCTGGACCAACTGCTATCACGCTTACCCGGCGCATGCGGCATTTGGTGGCTACAAACAATCGGGCATCGGGCGTGAAAACCACAAGATGATGCTGGATCACTATCAGCAAACCAAGAACCTGTTGGTGAGCTATTCAGACAAGGCGCTGGGTTTCTTCTAAGCGCATCCCCTGCATGGCGGCCAGTGGCAATAGGCCGGGCCGCCATGCCCTGACAAGGAGACCCGCATGACCGACCAGGTTACCCGCGTCACCGCAACGCCAGAGGCGCTCAAGCTTATTGAGCAACTTAAAGCGCAGCACGGCGATTTGCTGTTTCACCAGTCCGGTGGCTGCTGTGATGGCAGCGCGCCAATGTGTTTCCCGCGCGATGAGTTTATGGTGGGCTCGTCCGATGTCTTGCTGGGCGAAATCGGCGGCGTGCCGTTTTATATGAGCGAATCACAGTACAGCTACTGGGAACATACTCATTTAATGATTGATGCGATCCCCGGCAACGGCGGTATGTTCTCGCTGGAACGCCCCACCGGCTTGCGCTTTCTGACGCGCTCTCGCTTGTACACCGATGAGGAATGGGCGTGGTTGGCGCAGCACCCCGCGCCACTGGCCGCTTAGAGGGGTTGGTACGGCCGATCGGGCTGCCAGAACGGCAACCAGCCGTGCTCGCCTTCGGTCGCCTGGAATTCGGCTTGTACACCAACACCCGGCCAGGCCAGCAATTGCTCGCCTTTGTATAACAGCGGTGTCTGGCTACGCACCCACGGTGCAATACCGTGGGTTTGGGCCAGGGTTTTGAGCTGCTGTGCCGGGCCATCTGCCCGCAGGCGCAATGTTCGTGCGCCTTGCCATGGCCGGAGCGAGATTTCACCGGCCAGATGGGCCGCCGCCACGCCACCTTGCGCCACTCGCTGCCAGACCAACTGGCCCCGCCAGGCCGGCACCACATCAGGTGTACCCTCCCGCCAGACCAGCGCGGTTGCCACGCCCGGCCGGACGTCTGCCGCCGTCACATACAAGCGGTCACGGTAACGGCGCACCGCCTGTTTGCGCCAGATCAGCGCGGGTTGACTGTCGCTGGCGGCCTGGGTTGCGGTTCGCCAAAGTTCATCAAACGCCCGGGTATCGAGCACCAGCCCTTGCCCCGCCAGCCAGTGGCGCAGCGCATGGCGCAAGCGCAAAGGCGAGAGTGACGTACCCAGCAAGAACGCCCCCTCGGTCACGCAATGCGCCAGGTCGGCTTGCGCCAGTTCATCCAGCAAGGACTGCGCCTCCGCAATATGGCGCGCACTGCGTGTGACACTGCGGGCCAGCGACGGAAACGCTTCTGCCGCAACCGGGATCACCTTGTGTCGCAGGAAGTTCCGGTCAAAGTCGGTTTGCTGATTGCTTTCATCCTCAATCCAGCGCAAGCCATGTTGCTGGGCATAGCGCAGCAACTCATCACGCGGGATATCCAGCAAAGGACGCAACAAGGTGGTGTGCTGATTCAGCGGGCGGGCTGAGGGCATGGCGGCCAGGCCCGGCAAGCCGCTACCGCGCAAGAGATTAAGCAGCACGGTCTCCACCTGATCGCCTTGATGATGTGCGGTCAGCACCACGTCTACCCCGGTCCGCGCAAACGCCGCGTAACGCGCACTTCGGGCAGCCGCTTCAATACCGTGGCTGCGGCGCTCGGTGAGCACCACGCGTTCGACCGAACAGGGCACGTTCAGACTGGCGGCGTAGTCGCGCGCAAACGCGGCCCAGTCATCGGCATTGGGTGAGAGACCGTGGTGGACATGTAACGCAGTCAGGTCAAACGGGAGTTTGCTACGCGCGGTGGCAAGCAGGTGCAGCAGCACCACAGAATCAAGCCCGCCAGAGAGACCCACACAAAGGCGGGCTGGCGGGCTTGCATCCGGGCAAAAAGGGGCCAGCCGGGCGACCATCAAGTCACCCGACAGGGTATCAGGCAGGGTCAACTTCCTTGAACTTGCCATAAGCCATCAGGCGATCAAAGCGGGTATCCAGCAACTCGTCTACCGACTTGTCCTGCACCGACTTGAGGGCATCGGTCAGCGCTTTTTTCATGGCGACCATCATTTGCTGATGATTGCGATGTGCGCCACCCACGGGTTCATTGATGATCTTGTCGATCAAACCCAGGGTTTTCAGGCGGCCAGAGGTAATCCCCATGGCTTCTGCGGCATCCGACGCTTTTTCTGCGGTTTTCCACAGAATGGAGGCACAACCTTCCGGCGAAATGACAGAGTACGTGGAGTACTGCAGCATCATGACCTGGTCAGCGACGGCAATGGCCAGCGCACCGCCAGAACCACCTTCGCCAATCACGGTGCAGATCACCGGCACGCGCAACCTGGTCATTTCAAACAGATTGCGGCCAATGGCCTCGGACTGGCCACGCTCTTCCGCACCAATACCCGGATAAGCACCCGGGGTATCGACAAACGTCAGGATGGGCAGATTGAATTTTTCGGCCAGTTTCATCAAGCGCAGCGCCTTGCGGTAACCCTCCGGGCGCGGCATGCCGAAATTGCGGTATTGGCGGTCTTTGGTGTCACGGCCCTTCTGATGGCCGATCACGACCACACTCTGGCCGTTAAAACGCGCCACACCGCCGACAATGGCGGCATCGTCCGCATAGTGACGGTCACCATGCAGTTCTTCAAAATCGGTGAACAGAGCCTTGATGTAATCAAGGGTGTACGGGCGCTGCGGGTGGCGTGCCACCTGGCCAATCTGGGCCGAGGTGATCTTGGCGTAAATGGCCTTGGTCAGTTCCTGGCTTTTCTTTTCCAGGTGACCGATTTCCACAGAGATGTCGACTGCCGAATCGTCCTGCACATAGCGCAGTTCCTCGATCTTGTTCTCGAGTTCAGCGATCGGTTGTTCAAAATCCAGAAAAGTGGTCTTCATACTGTTTTTGTTTCCCTGAGAAGCCGCCAGGGCTTTGGGTATTGCACAGGATTGCGTGGTGTTCCACCGTTGTAAAACGCCTGCTCTAGCGGCTTTGACGGCTTTTTTGGTCTGGGGCGGAACCCAAAAATCACGCAACTATACAGCAACGTTCTGCCCTCCCCAAGCACGGCACGCCTCAGAGGTGGCAAAGCGGGCCCAAGGTGCCTTATGACAATCGGGACAACCCTTGTATGCCAAGGCTTTGCGGGCCGTCTGTTTGCACACGCGTTGCATTCTTTGCGGCAGAATCTGCCATCTGTCTGCCCGGACCGGTATGCGCCAGTGGGCTAAGGCATGCTCCAGTTTGATCCTGCGCAAGGCGTTATCGGTGGATATACCGTAACCACCGGGGCGACAAAGCCGCAAATCGGGCCCAATCAACCCTAAAGTTCCCACGTGCGTTGCCGATAATTGGCATAATAAACGTTAATGCGCAGCCTGCCGTACCGGCGGGCGGGAAAGGTAACCATGAAAATAGACCAATCTGGCAAAGTATCCCTGCCGACGCCTACGCGTTCCGACGCCAGTCGTTCGTCTTCGACTGCCAGTCAGTCCGCATCGACACAAGAATCTGCAGGCGCTGCCCAGGAAAACGTCACACTCAACCCCATTGCCGCGCAATTGGGTCAGACCGACCAGACCGGCAGCGACAATAGTGTATTTGATAGCGACCGTGTTGCATCCTTGCGTCAAGCCATCAGCGAGGGTCGCTTCACCGTGCGCGCTGACAACATTGCCGACAAGCTGATTTCCAGCGTGCAAGACCTGTTGAGCCAGTAATATCGTGACGCCCGCGGCACGGGCCCGAGTGCCCGCCGCGGCTGCATCGCCCGCGTTTTTGATTCCCTTCTTCGTAGCGACTACGCCTGTGGTTCAAACCCAATCCGTTATTGAATTGATCCAGAATGCATCCAGCGCGCTGGCCGAGCTGCTCACGCTGCTGCATCAGGAACAAGATTGCCTCGTCAACAACCGCATTGACGAGCTTGGCGGCCTGTTGCAAGCCAAGCAGTCAGCGGCCAACCATACCGAGCAGACCACCCGCCTGGTTGAAACCTGGTTTGCCGAACACGGCATTGCCACCCATCAAGCGGATGTGCAGCGCTGGTTTGAAGCCAACCTGCCAGAAGGCGCCAGCGCCTGGAATACGCTGCGCGAACAGGCCCGCCAGGCCGCTGCCATCAATCGCAGCAATGGTTCGCTGATTGATACCCGCCGGCAACTGGTCGATGGTTTTGTCGCCGATCTGGTGCAAGAGCGTAATGATGGCTCCCAGGTGTATTCGGATACGGGCCAGCTCAGCAGTCGCCCTGGCTCCATCACCCGCGACAAAGCCTGATTGCTGATCGCAGACAAACAAAAAGCACGCCAATGGCGTGCTTTTTGTTTGTACCCTTGCAACAGACTAGTTGACGGCCATCAGCGAGCGCCCGCCTTCAAAACGTGCGGCAAACCATGGCGAATTCAGTGACTCCACCTTGATATGCCCACGGCTGGATGGCGCGTGCACAAACTTGTTGTCGCCAATGTAAACGCCAACATGGGAATACGGCTTGCCCAGGGTATTAAAGAACACCAGATCCCCGGCCTGCAGCTTTTGCCGATCCACCGGGCGCGCCAATCTCGCCATCTCAGCCGCGTTGTGCGGCAGCGTTACACCCAGCGCATTCTTGTAGATGAAGTACACCAGTCCGCTGCAATCGAGCCCGGCTTCCGGATTGGCACCGCCAAACTGATAGTTCACATCCAGCAAACTCAAGGCGTACAGCACGATTTCCTGACGGTCTTCAGACGGCACCTGGATCGTGCTGACGCTCCGATCGACCGGCCGGCTGGCTGCGGGTTGGGACGGACGGCTGACCGGTGTAGAGGAACATCCGGCCAGAACCAGAACCATGGTCAACAGCGCGACGCTTTGACTGCAAGCTGGCTTCATGACAAACCCGAAAAACACGAATGCTTGCGATTGTAACCGGCTGCCAGCCAAAAGCCAGGCCCTGCCCTGCAAAAACCCCGCCAGGCCACAGTTCATCGCAATGGAAACTGTTTTTTACTGAATCAATCTCTGGTGATTTTGACCTGATGTTCTAATTTTAAGGCAAGGCTGACATAGATAAGCCGGTAGGATCATTTGCAACCTTGAACTGAGGTCAATATGCCCTGGAACCATCTTTTCGAAGATTTCCTCGGTCGCATGCGCACTCATGGCATTCCCCTGCGCCTGCAGCTCTGGAACGGTAAGCACTTTGATTTGCACCCGGAACCCCGGGTTACGCTGATTGCCAATACCGCAGGCAGTTTGCGTCACGTCATCAACCCCACGCTCGACTCGCTGGGCAAAGCCTATGTGGAAGGCGAGATCGATCTGGAAGGCCATGTGCTGGACGTGGTCGATATCGCCACCCAACTGGCCGCGGCTGAAGGCGACAGTAGCCGCCCTGGCGCCCGCAACGGACGTCACTCCCGTGACTCTGACAAAAACGCCATCAGCTATCACTACGATGTGTCCAACGAGTTCTACAGTGCCTGGCTAGACAAGAACATGGTGTATTCCTGCGCCTATTTCCGCTCGGAAGCCGACACCCTGGATCAGGCACAAGAACAGAAGATTGATCACATCCTCAACAAGATCAATATCCAGCCCGGCCAGCGCTTGCTGGATATTGGCTGCGGCTGGGGTGCGCTGATGATCCGCGCAGTCAAACAGTATGGCGCGCGCGCGGTCGGGGTCACGCTCTCGCAAAACCAGTACGAGTACGCGAAAGAGCGCATTGCCCGGGAAGGCATTGCCGATCGCTGTGAAGTACGGCTGGAAGACTACCGTGATGTCACCGGCCAGTTTGATCGGGTCACCAGCGTGGGCATGTTTGAACACGTGGGGCTCAAGAACCTGGAAGGGTATTTCCGCCGCATTCACAACTTGCTGGTGGATGGCGGCGTGGCCATGAACCATGGCATCACCAGTACGGACGTCAACTCCGGCGACACACCGTTTGGCGGCGGTGACTTCATTGACCGTTATGTATTTCCGGATGGCGAACTCCCCCACATCAGCCTCACCCTGCGCGAAATGTGCGCCGCCGGGCTGGAACCGCTGGATGTAGAAAACCTGCGCCGCCATTACGCCCTTACGCTGAAACACTGGGCCGAGCGCTTTGAAGAGCATGGCGAACGCATGCGCAAACTGGCGGGAGAGCAAAAATACCGGATCTGGCGGGTTTATCTGGCGGGCTGCGCATACGGCTTCACGCATGACTGGATTTCCCTGAACCAGATTGTGGCGGTCAAGGCCGGCGGCCCGAACATGAACCGCTTACCACTGACGCGGGATTATATGTATCGCGGCTAGGCAATGAGGCAGGCGTCAAAAAAGAAGGGGGCGGACCTTGCGGTACGCCCCCGAGCTTATCAGGGAGAGTCAATTACACTTCAGGTACATCAAACTTCGTACTTCAGTTGCGGGGTCTGCCGAACCCGCAATCAAACCAGACTGACTACCGGATGCCGCCGGTGATCAACCCAGATTGATCGGAACAAAAATCCTGGCGTCGCCACGCTGCACCAGCAGCGCAACATGGTCGCCGGCCTTGGCCACCAGAGATTTCAATTGATCTGCATTGGTCACGTTGGTGCCATTGATTGCCAGCACCACGTCACCCGGTTCAATACCTGCCTGTGCGGCGGGCCCCGCCACCTGCTCGACCACCAGACCCGTCGCAATGCCGGATTCCTGCTTTTCATCCGGCGAGAGCGGACGCACTGCCAGTCCCAACCGGCCATGATCCTGGGCTGGATTGGCGGAGGCCACCTTGGCGTCTTTCGCTTCACCCACCTTGGCGGTGATATCCACTGTTTTGCCGTTGCGCCACACTTGCATCGCGGCATCGGCACCCGGTGCCAGGTTCGCTACTGCTGGCGGCAGTTCGCTGGAATTTTCCACCGTCTTGCCGTTGAGCTTGAGCACAATATCGCCCGCCTTCAGGCCGGCCTTGGCGCCCGGGCTATCCGGTTCGACACCGCTGACCAGCGCGCCGGTCGGGGTCTTGAGACCAAACGACTGAGCCAGCGCCTGGTTTACGTCCTGGATGGAAATCCCCAGACGACCGCGCGTGACCTTGCCGTGCGCCACAATCTGTTGCTCGACATTGCGGGCAATGTCGATCGGAATCGAGAACGACAACCCCTGGAACCCCCCGCTGCGCGAGTAAATCTGGGAGTTGATGCCAATCACTTCGCCATTCAGATTGAATAGCGGACCACCAGAGTTACCTGGGTTGATCGGCGCGTCGGTCTGGATAAATGGCGTGTAACCCTCATCCGGCAAAGAGCGGGACTTGGCGGAGATAATCCCGGCCGTGGCCGAGTTTTCAAACCCGAATGGCGAGCCGATCGCCAGCACCCAGTCACCCACGTGCGAGCCAGCCGGGTCGCCCAGCTTTACGGTCGGCAGGTTATCGGCCTTGATGCGCAACACGGCGATATCAGTCGCTTTATCCGCGCCCAGCACTTTGGCGGTAAATTCACGCTTGTCGGTCAGCTTGACCGTGACTTCGCTGGCGTCTGCCACCACATGGGCGTTGGTCAGGATCAGGCCATCCGGGCTGATGATGAAACCGGAACCCAATGCGTGCATGCGTTGCGCCTGATCACCTTCCCCACCGCCCTGCGGATTGGGAATACCGAACCGCTTGAAGAAATCGTAGAAAGGATCGTCCGGATCGGGCGCTTGTTGCGTGCGGTTGGCGGTTTTAACCTGCGCCGTCACGCTGATGTTGACCACCGCCGGGCCATAACGGCCAACGATGTCACTGAAATTGGGCAGCGCCATTTGGGGCGCTGCAACGCCAGCCACCGCTTGCGCGGCGACAGGCTGCGCACCGGCTACCGCTTCCGGCAACAAGTGCGTGTTCATTTTAGCCACGGAGAAGCCAAGTACCCCGGCCAGTGCCAAAGCAATGGCCGACGTCTTCCAGGTGCGAGGTGTCTTCATGGGTGTTGCTCCTTTGCAGTCATCTTGGTGGACCGTTGCATTGGAGATTAAAACCCGTGGACTTAAGCAAGCCTTAAAACGGCAGAACGAATGTTCACGTCACCGGATTTTTTTGCGTAAATATTACCTCTACCGCCAGTCCCCCAAGCGGGGAACTTCCCAGCACAACCCGCGCCGATTCTTTACTGGCCAGTGCTTTGACGATTGCCAGGCCCAGACCGCTTCCGGCAGCCGTTACCCCTGGACGGCGGTAAAAGCGATCGAACACCCGTTCATGCTCTTCTGCGGGAATTCCCGGCCCGCTATCACACACCTTGAACACCGGCTGACCGTGTTCGTTCAAGCGCGTAGACACATCAACCTGCCCGCCTTTGGGGGTATAGCGGATGGCGTTGCCGATCAGATTGGCAAACACCGTGCGTACTGCCTCCCGGTCAGCCGTGACATGCACGGCGCTGGCAGCCGGCTCAAGGCCGATATCCAGTTCCCCGGCCTCGGCCAGGGGCAGGTGGTCGGCCAGCACTTCTCCGGCCAGTTCTGCCAGATCAATCTCGGAGGGTATCTGGTTGCGGTTATCCGGCTCAGCCCGTGCCAGCGTCAGCAACTGCTGCAGCACGTGAGTGGCACGGTTCAGCCCGGATTGCAGTGATCTGAGCGCGGTATGGCGCTCCTCATCGCTGGTGGCGCGTTCCAATAGCTGCAATTGCAATTGCAGCGCCGTCAAGGGCGTGCGCAATTCATGCGCGGCGTCGGCGGTAAAGGTGCGTTGCGCGTCCAGCGTGCGCCCCAATCTGCCCATCAACATATTGATGGCATTGACCAGCACCCCCGCCTCCACCGGCACGCGTTTGTCTTCAATGGGTTCCAGTGCGGTGGGCGTGCGCGCGGCCACCATCCCCGCCAGGTCTTCCAGCGGCTTGAGGCCACGCCCCACGGCTAGCCAGCCGATCACCGCCAGCAAGGGCAGCATGGCCAGAAACGGCATGGAGGTTCGAATGGCCGCCATCAGCGCCAGCTGGTTGCGGATACGCATGGGCTGCGCGACCTGCACTACTTCTCCTGCCAGCGGAATCGAAAATGCCCGCCATGTGCCGTCGCGGGTTTCTACGGTAGAGAATCCCAGTTGTGCCTGATCTGGCAGCACGCGGTTGGGGTGGGACATATAAATGCGGATGCCGCGTTCGTTCCAGACCTGAATCACAAAATCAAAGTCGCTCCGGTCATTGGAGGGCGCGGGTAACGCGCGGGAAAAGCTTTGATCACGCAACGCCAGGGCCATTTGGCGTAACTGGTAGTCAAACAGCGCGTTGGCTTCCTGGCGAGAACGATAAAAGGTGATGCCGGCACCTAGCGCAATCGCACCACACAGCACCGCCAGCAGCGAGGCCACCAATTGCTTGCGGATAGAAATCATGCGGCGGCCTTGGGCACAAAATAACCGACGCCGCGCAGGTTTTTGATCCAGTCCGGGCCCAGCTTGCGCCGCAGTGCATGGATATAGACCTCTACGGTGTTCGAGCCGATCTCTTCGCCCCAACCATACAGACGCTCTTCCAGTTGCGCGCGGGAGAGCGGCACGCCCGGACGCTCGGCCAGGGCAGCCAGCAAGGCGTATTCACGAGCAGAAAGGGTCACCGGCTGGCCTTTCAATGTCACCTCCCGCGTGGCGGGGTTAACGCGCAGTTCCCCCAGATCGATCACCGGATCAACCCGGCCGGCATGCCGCCGCAATACCGCCCGGATGCGCGCAGCCAGTTCGTGCAGATCAAACGGCTTGACCACGTAGTCATCCGCGCCGGCATCCAGCCCTTCAATGCGGTTCTCCACCGTATCGCGCGCGGTCAGGATCAGCACTGGCCGGCCATCTTGCCGCCGGCGCATACCTTGCAACAATTGCAGGCCGGATTTGCGTGGCAGGGACAGATCCAGCAGCACCAGTTCATGCTCGCCGCAATTGAGCGCGGTTTCGCCTTCGCCGCCGTCCCGCGCCCAGTCCACTGTCATACCCAGTGGCTTGAGCCCTTGCTGCACTGCCTCGCCAATCATGACGTCGTCTTCTACCAGCAAAACCCGCACTGCACTTCTCCCGAGACCCAATGACGCCTGTAACGCGCGTCCGAATGCCTGTATTGTAGCGGGCACCTTTACGAATGGCGCAAGCCGATCATACCGCGAATGCCCACATCTTCCCGCCATGTTGCCATGTTGCTGCTGTGGTCCGCGCTGGCGGGCGTGGGCGGCGCGCTGGCGACGGTGTTGTTCCGCGAGATCATCGCGCTTTGCCTGTTCTTGATCAACGGCCAGCAAGGCTGGGGCCTTGTGGAAACCGCCCGCTCGCTGCCGGCGTGGCTGCGGGTGGCCTTCCCTGCGGTGGGCGGTCTTGCGGCCGGGTTGGTGTTGCAATTTCTACTGACCGATGCCCAGCGCCGGGCACGGGTTGATTATATGGAAGCCGTCACCGTCGGCAGCGGCAATGTCAGCGCACGCGGCAGTCTGGTGCGCTGTCTTTCCTCGCTGTTGAGTATTGTGTCGGGGGGCTCACTGGGGCGGGAAGGCTCTATGGTGCAACTGGCTGCGCTGGGCGGATCGCTACTCGGCCAGATCACCCGCATGCCCACTGGCGAGCGCCGTTTGCTGGTGGCGTGTGGCGCGGCATCCGGCATGGCGTGCGCGTATAACGCACCGCTGGCGGGCACGCTGTTTGTGGCAGAGATTGTGCTGGAGTCCATTGCCATGCCCACCCTGGGGCCACTGTTGATTGCGGCGGTGATTGGCAATGAATTGTTTCATCATCTGTGGAACGCTGCGCCGATTTTCGAAATTCCGCCACTGGGTTTTGTCTCGCCGTGGGAAATGCCCGGCTACATCACGCTGGGCCTGCTGTGTGGCGCGTTGGCACCGTGTTTTCTGAAACTGCTGAATCTGTCGCGTGCCGGTTTTGCCCGCCTTGATCTGCCCTTGCCCATCACCCTGGCACTGGGTGGCCTGGTGGTTGGCTTGATTTCGCTGTGGCGGCCCGAGGTCTGGGGTAATGGCTACAGCGTGGTCAGCGACCTTTTGCGTGGTCACTGGCCGTGGCAGATGGTACTGATCCTGCTGGCCTGCAAAGCAGTCTCGACCAGCGCCAGCATCGGTTCAGGCGCAGTGGGCGGCGTGTTTACGCCCACTCTGTTCATGGGGGCCGCCGTTGGCATGATGTTTGGCATGGGCTCACACGCGCTGTTCGGGCAGATGACCGCTAGTCCCACGGTCTACGCTGTGCTGGGGATGGGGGCGTTTCTGGCCAGCGCCACCCAGGCCCCGCTGATGGCCATTGTCATGATCTTTGAAATGACGCGCGATTATGAAGTGGTCGCGCCGCTCATGGTGGCCTGCGCGCTGGCATGGTTTGTTTCACGCTGGATTGGCGCACCAACCATGTATCACTCCGGACGGGAATCCGCACCCCCGGCGGCCTGATCAAACGGACAAAGCGGACATGAAAAAAGGCAGCGTTTTCGCTGCCTTTTTTTGCGACCACGCGGCCTGGTTTATTTTTTCAGGCAGGTGCTCATAAAGGTCTTGCGGGCGTCGCCCTTCAGATTCTGGCCGGTGGCATCAGCATTACACGTCTTCATTTTTTCTTGCTGGGTGGCCGGCATGGACGCGGCCGGTGCACTGGCAGTGGCCTTCAGACACGTGCTCATGAAGGTCTTGCGTGCGTCACCACTCAGCGACTTGGCCGTTGCATCGGCATTACACGACTTCATTTTGTCCTGTTGCGAATTGGCAGCCATCACCTGGGTGGACAGCAACAACGCAACAGCCAGCAGCGAAATACGAACGAAACTCATGGGAATTCTCCTGGGTCAATCTGCCGGCAGGGCAGCGCTTGCCAGTGTAGTCAATTCAAGCCGGATTCACGCAAGCTGCTCTGTAACATTGTTTTCAGCTATGCAACACAAACCCCCATTCTCAGAAAGGATTGCCCAGCGTGAGGTAATAACGCCATTGCCGGTTATCGCCATACGCTGCGCCCAGATAAAGCGGCCCCAGGAATGAATCCACGGCAATAAATCCAACGCCGGAGTAATGCCATTTCTCTTCTGCATCATCGAGTGCCGAGGAATACATTTTGCCGGATTCACCCGCCAGACCAATCATGGTGCGCTTGCTCTCCGCATTCAGGAACGGCAATGGCCGGTACAACGCCACGCGGCCATAGATAAATTTATCGCCAATCAGCCCTTGATATGGATAACTGGACAGATTCAGGAAACCACCCAGCCAGCCGGTATCAATAAACGCGTTGTCACCATTGCGGGTAGCCTGTGCCTTGACCAGCACATAACCGCTGGTTTCGCCAAACGAGAAACCCTGCCGCGCGTTGATTGAGGCGCGCCCGTAACTGGACGAATCCGCCGCGCCGCTCACCGCCTGATAAACACTCATATGAAACTGCGTGCCACTGCTGGGGAAATCCGCGTTATCCAGCTGATCGAAACTGACGCTGGCGCGCAGACCATAATCGTATTGGTAGATATCCGGCAAAGAAACAATCCCGTCGCCGGTCAACACGCCGCCCACCACGCCGCTGGCATGACCGTGTTCGGCCATCACCCCGATACGTGCCTCACCATAACGGGAGAATCCCGAACCCAGATCAATGCCGGCTTGTTGTTTGTACAAGCGGAATTGCCCCACTTCGGTATCCCCTTCATACACCGCCAGCGGGCTGGATTGAATGGCAAAATTGGGCGCAAGGAACGCATAACCATCAATCTGCAAAGGCTGGTAGAACTCGCCGGTCAACGCCATGGTATCGCCGGCCCGCAAAGAAACGGACGCTTCTGCCCCCAGCGGATTAAGCCAGGTACGCCGATAACGCGCCAGCAATGCATACGGTGAGGCGTTTTCAAAGTCGGTGCCCAGCGCAATACCGAAATTGAAGTAATTGGGACCCCAGTCTTTTTCCACCGGGATCAGCCGTAATTTCTGGCCAGCCCCGTCGTCCAGCAATTCGTAATCAAGCTGGGAGAAATCTCCGCGTGCGTACAGGCGCGACAATTGATCATGAAAATCCGTGCTATCCAGATTTTTGCCCAGCTCCACGTCCACATTGCGGCTCAAGACATCCGGGTTCACGCGGGTCAGGCGCTCAACCTGCAGACTGTCAATGGGCTTGGGTTGCAGCCGGCGCTCTTCCCGCGCCTGTTCCCATTTTTCATAGTCGGCGGCGGGCAAGGCGTAATGCTGCAGATTGACCAATTGCTGGCGCGCTGCTTTTTCACCGGCCAGAAAAAAGTCTGGGGCCTTGGCAAAATCGGTGCTTTCCAGATTGCCCAGTGCCGGCGTGATCAACACATCATCTTGTTTCAGACTGGCTATCTGCGGGCGCTGGTTCTGCACGATCATCAAACGGGTGTACTGCGCCGCCACATCAAAAATGGTGTTGATGTTGTCACGCTTGAGCGGCGGTGAAGCCACATCCACGGCAATGACCACGTCTGCACACAGCTTGCGCGCCACATCTACCGCCAGGTTGCGGGACAAACCGCCATCCACCAGCAAATGCTCACTGCGCGCCACCGGCGGGAATACCCCCGGCACCGCCATACTGGCACGCATGGCGGTCACGATATCCCCATCGCCCAGCACCACCATTTCACCGGTTTCCAGATCAGTGGCAATGGCACGAAATGGTACGGAGAGTTCATCAAAATTCCTGGCGGTGCCCCCATAGGTCAGATCACGCAACAGGGTCTCGATCTTCTGCGTATCAATGGCTGACTTGGGCAAAGCCAGCGAACCATCGTCGCGCACGCCCACGTCAATGGGCGCCAGATGCATGTTGTCGTCCTGCTTTTGCCGGTACGACATCTGCTGACGGGGCAAGCCGCCCTCAAACAGCGCATTCCAGTCAGTCTTGCTGGAGTGGTTGATCATGGAGTCTGCGGTCTGCCCCGCCGCATAACTGCCGCCAACCAGCGCGCCGATGCTGGTACCGACCACGCAATCGACCGGGATATGGTTTTCTTCCAGCACTTTGAGCACGCCCACATGGGCCAGCCCGCGCGCACCACCCCCACCCAGCACCAGCCCGATACGGGGACGGGCGTGAGGTGCAGAAGCTTCGGTTGCCGCTGGTAAATCTGCCGCCAGTGTCATTGCGGAGAACAGCAATCCGGCCAATAGTCCCAGTACTTTATGCATGCTTCTCATGCTTGCCCTATGCGTTTTATCCGGCATTGCCCAGTCGTTTTACGTTATCCGATATTCGGGCGCGATTCTAACCGAGTGCAAGAAAACCACGCATCAGGAAATGCGCTGTCTTGCACAAGCCACACGGCCTTTTCAGACCTTGCCGCCTGTTCACGCGGGCGCACTCAACGACACAATCGGCAGATTTGCACTGATTGCCAATAATGAAGAACGCCGAAGAACAATGCCGTTACCCGATGTGCGTCGTTCAAGCAGGGTTTTTACAGGATTAAACAATGATTGCTTTGCAACTTGCCGTGGTGCTCGCGGCAATTCTGATTGGTGCGCGCCTGGGTGGCGTCGGTCTGGGTGTGATGGGTGGATTGGGCCTGGCTCTGCTGACCTTTGTGTTTCATTTGCGCCCAACCACTGCCCCCATCGATGTGCTGCTGATGATTCTGTCCGTCATTACTGCGGCCGGTTGCCTGCAGGCTGCGGGTGGCATGGACTGGCTGGTCCGCGTGGCTGAACGTCTGCTGCGTCGCAACCCCAAGCGCATCACCCTCTTTGCGCCTTTGGTGACGTACACCTTTACCCTGTTTGCGGGCACCGGCCACGTCGCGTACTCCGTACTGCCAGTGATTGCCGAGGTTGCGCGGGATTCCGGCGTGCGGCCAGAACGCCCGTTGTCGATTGCCGTCATCGCATCGCAGGTGGGCATTACCGCCAGCCCCATTTCAGCCGCAACCGTGACCTTGCTGGCCATGCTGGCACCCTCTGGGGTGGGCCTGAGCCAGATTTTGCTGGTCGCTATTCCGGCAACCTTGCTGGGCGTTTTTGCCGGGGTGCTGGTGGCTGGCCGGCTGGGCGTAGAACTGGCAGATGATCCGGTTTACCTGGCACGGCTGGCCTCCGGCGAAATCTCGCCCAGCCAGCCCCCTGAATCCAGACCCGCATTGCCGCGCTCTGCGGTGACCTCCGTGATTGTGTTCCTGCTTGCCGCGCTGTCGGTCGTGGTGCTGGGTTCTGTGGATAGCCTGCGCCCGCAATGGCAAGTTGGCGGTCAGCTGGTCAAGCTCGATATGCCCACGGCCATTGAAATCATCATGCTGTCTGCTGCCGCGCTGATTTTGCTACTGGGGCGCGTCGATGCCGACAAGGTGGTGCGCGGCAGCGTGTTTCGTGCCGGCGCAGCCGCCGTCATTGGCATCTTTGGTATTGCGTGGATGGGCGACACTTTTATCCAGGCCAATATGGCGTTGTTCTCGGCCGAGATCAAAACCATCATTACCGAGGTGCCATGGCTGTTTGCGCTGGCCTTGTTTGTGATGTCCATTCTGCTGTACTCGCAGGCGGCGACCATCCGCGCGCTGATGCCCTTAGGTATCGCACTGGGTTTACCCGCCCCCGCGCTGATTGCCATGTTCCCCAGCGAGAATGGCTATTTCTTCATCCCCAATTACCCCACGGTCATTGCCGCCATCAACTTTGACCAGACCGGAACCACCCGAATTGGTCGCTGGTTGCTCAACCACAGTTTCATGCTGCCAGGGCTGGCGTGTTCGGTGGTCAGCGTTGCCGCCGGCTTCGGACTGGTCAAGCTGGTGTTCTGAGTTGTACGGTCAGACTGGCAGGAGCGCGCTTTCAGACACGCCTGATTAACCCAAGGGCATAAGCACTGCATCCTCGCGCGATGCATCTCTACAGCCCCTCACTCAACGGAGCACTCCTGCCCCAAACCACCCAGGTTGCTACGGCACCGGACGCACTGCGTCGTGCCCTGGGCCAGGGTTGGCATACGCCCTTATGGCATCTGACCCAACCTGCGCGGACACGTCGTGCCATGGGCATCGAATACCAAGACTCAGCCAGCGGACCGCCTCCGACCCTGGACGTCCATGTCTGAAACAACAACGCCGGCATCAAGCCGGCGTTGTTGTTGGTACCGCACGAGACAGAACCGATCTCAACTCACTTGCGCAGTTTGAGCCCGGCCAGCGCTGCGGCCATCGCGTTCTGCGCCTCTGGCTGCCGTTGCATCACTTTGCGCTCGCCCTTGCTCATGCTCTGTGCGGCCACACCGGCATCCGGTTTCTGCCGGCTGTCCTCGTTCAGGCGCATGGTCAGCGCAATACGTTTGCGCTTCACATCCACCTCTTGCACCTTCACCTTGACCACATCACCCGCTTTCACCACTTCACGCGGGTCTTTGATGAACTTGTGGCTCATGGCAGAGATATGCACCAGGCCATCCTGATGCACACCGATATCCACAAACGCCCCAAATGCGGCAACGTTGGTGACCACGCCTTCCAGGATCATGTCGACTTTAAGGTCGCCAATCGCTTCAACGCCCTCGGCAAAACTGGCCGTCTTGAATTCGGGACGTGGGTCGCGCCCTGGTTTTTCCAGTTCGGCCAGAATGTCTTTCACCGTCGGCAGACCAAAGTGCTCATCCGTAAAGTCAGCCGCATTCAGTTTCTTGAGGAAACCGCCGTCGCCCATCAGGCTGGTGACCTCTTTCTGCACCTTGGCGATGATCTTTTCCACCACCGGATAGGCTTCCGGGTGAACCGCGGAACGGTCCAGCGGGTTGTCGCCCCCCATCACACGCAAGAAGCCGGCAGCTTGCTCAAAGGTCTTCTCACCCAGACGTGGCACCTTGAGCAATTGCTTGCGGTTCTGGAACGCGCCATTGGCATCGCGGTAATTGACGATCTGGGCGGCCAGCGTACTGTTCAGGCCAGAAATACGCGTCAACAGCGCCACCGACGCCATATTCACGTCTACCCCAACCGCGTTCACGCAGTCTTCCACGACGGCGTCCAGCGAACGCATCAGATCAAGCTGGTTCACGTCGTGCTGATACTGGCCCACGCCAATCGATTTGGGATCAATCTTGACCAGCTCCGCCAGCGGGTCTTGCAACCGACGCGCAATCGATACCGCACCACGCAGCGAGACATCCAGCTCCGGAAACTCTTTGGCTGCCAGCTCAGAGGCCGAATACACGGACGCACCTGCCTCTGACACCACCAGCTTGGTCATTTGCAGTTCCGGGTACTTTTTGATCAGTTCAATGGCCAGCTTGTCGGTTTCACGGCTGGCGGTGCCATTACCAATGGCAATGAGCTCCACCTTGTGTTTGGCCGCCAGCGCCGCGCAAATGGCGATGGATTGATCCCATTGGTTACGCGGTTCATGCGGGTAAATGGTGGCGGTATCCAGCAACTTGCCGGTGGCGTCGACCACCGCGACTTTGCAGCCGGTGCGCAAACCGGGGTCCAGACCCATGGTCGCGCGCGGACCGGCCGGGGCCGCCAGCAACAAGTCTTTGAGGTTGGTGGCGAACACCTTGATCGCTTCGGCTTCGGCTTTCTCCCGCAACTGGTTAATCAGTTCGGATTCCAGATTGAGCGCGATGCGGGCACGCCAGGTCAGGCGCACCGTGTCTTGCAGCCACTTGTCTGCCGGACGCCCCAGATTCTCGATGCCAAAGCGACGGGCAATTTTCAGTTCGCATACACCCGGGCCGGTCGGCTTGACGGTGTCATCCAGTTCTTCCGGCAGCGGCAATGCCAGCGTCAGAATCCCTTCGTTACGTGCACGCAGTACCGCCAGTGCGCGGTGCGACGGCACATCACGCCACGGTTCATCGTATTCAAAGTAATCAGAGAACTTGGCACCCTCTTCTTCCTTACCTTCGACAACACGCGTCTTGATATGCGCCTTGCCCGCCACGTGCTCACGCAACTGGCCCACCAGTTCCGGGTCTTCGGCAAACTGCTCCATCAGGATAGCGCGCGCGCCATCCAGCGCGGCCTTGGTATCGGCCACGCCTTTGCCTTCATCAACAAAGCTGGCGGCGATGCTTTCCGGATTCTGGGTTGGATCGCTCAGCAAACCTTGCGCCAGCGGCTCCAGACCCGCCTCTTTGGCAATCTGCGCGCGGGTGCGGCGCTTGGGCTTGTACGGCAGATACAAGTCTTCGAGGCGCTGTTTGTTATCGGCATCCAGAAATTGCGCTTTCAGTTCCGGCGTAAGTTTGCCTTGTTCCTCAACACTGGATATCACCGCACCGCGGCGTTCTTCCAGTTCACGCAGATAACGCAGGCGCACTTCCAGGTTACGCAACTGAGTGTCATCCAGACCACCTGTCACTTCTTTACGATAACGGGCAATAAACGGCACGGTCGCACCTTCGTCCAGCAGCTGGACGGCAGACGCCACTTGCGCCTCGCGGCAGACGAGTTCGGTTGCAAGGCGGGAATGAATACTGGGCAGCATGCAGCGGGAATTCCTGAATACAGTTGAATTGAAAGCCAGGATGGCTGGCAACACGGTGGATTGTCGCTTCGCGCCGAATCCACCCTACGCGATTTATGTATTTGGCTCTTGCCAGTAACCAGGCCGTTTCGACCCCGCTGGATTCCCGCCTTCGCGGGAATGACGAGGCAGAGGAGTACGAGTACAGCGCATTTAGCTTTTGCCGTTGATTTGCGGGGTGGCGGTTGCCGTGGTTTTTGACTTTCCTCCCCCATTAAAGCCAAGCGCCGAAGGAGGATAGGAGACCTTAGGCTCCCGACCGACTGAGGGAAGCCCGGAGGGCCGCCCGGCTGGGGTCGCCTTTCTTTGCTTACTTTCTTTGGCAAAGCAAAGAAAGTAAGGTGCTCCCGCCACCGCGGGTATCAAATGCCTTTCAACCCCGCGCCGAAGGCGCTAACACAAGCCACGACAACAGCGCACCACCCCCACCCGCCAAAGCAGACGATTTTACGCCGACAACAACTCCGCGACGACAGCCAGTGCGCCCAGACGAGCGTTATCCACCACCGCCCACAGCGTCACGGTCTTACCATCCTCACTCACATCTACGTTGCTGATCCACACCAGATCAGCACCAATCACGTCTTGCGGCGTGGCGACGCCAGACGGGCCTTCCACATCCAGCACAAACAGGCCCGGATTGGCGCGCAAAGCGGTAATGACCGCCTCACGCGTGGTGTCCTGGATCAGGCGGATCGACAGCGTGGCGCCATGACCAAAGAACAGCGGTGCCTGAATACGTTGCACGCTATCGAGCAGCGGCGCCCCCAGTTGCTGGTTCACCACATTGCGGATGCTTTCGGACTGCGCGTGCGGCAGCGGAAACAGGTTGAATGCCAGACGCTTGGGAAACGCGCCATTTTCAATCTCTTCATTGGCATACAAGGCGCGGGTTTGCCTGGAGAGCGTTTCCACGCCAGTCTGACCCTGGGCCGAAGCCGACTCCAGCAAGGTGGCATGGGCGCGGGCAATCGACAACCCGGTCAGCGCCGACAACGGGCGCGACAACACGGCAAACGCCGCCAGCGGTGCGGTGGCATCCAGCATGCGGCAGCCCGCAGCTTTGGCGGCGGGGGCGTACTTCTTTAATTCTTCGCGACTACCGGCAAACACAGCCACTTGTGCGGCCGACCAGTCAAATTCATCCACTTCCAGCACCGGGTAGTCTTCACCGCGGAACGATACCAGCGAGCCTTCATCCGCCACAGCCAGCGCGTAGATTTCGTTCACGGATACGGCGCTTTCGGCCAGGACTTCCAGCAAGGTGGTACCAAAGGGGCCATGAGCGCCAAGAATGGCGAGCGACAACGGTGCGGACATGATGATTTCTCCAGGGCGACAGGCAGACAGACTGACGGCGCGTGATAACACGCCATCCGGGTCGCGCGCCCTTTCCGTGCGGCCCGATCAGTATTGAGTCTGCTCATGATTGAATTCGGATTGTGTTGCAGCCCTTCTCAGGCGCACCACAAAACAAAACAGGGCGCATCTGCACCCTGTTTTGCGAGCAATCGCGTATTTTACAACGCGGCAACCACGGCGTCGCCCATTTCCGAGCAAGACACCTTGCGGGTGCCCTCTTCATAGATGTCGCCCGTGCGCAGACCGTCGGCCAATACCTTCTTCACCGCGTTTTCAATACGGGTGGCGGCGGCCTCATCATTCAGGCTGTAACGCACCAGCATGGCCAGCGAGAGAATTGTCGCCAGCGGGTTAGCCAGGTTCTTGCCGGCGATATCCGGGGCAGAACCATGGCTGGGTTCGTACAAACCCTTCTTGTTCTGGTCCAGCGAAGCGGACGGCAGCATGCCAATGGAACCGGTCAGCATGGAGGCTTCATCAGACAGGATGTCACCAAAGATATTACCGGTCACCATCACGTCAAACTGCTTGGGATTACGCACCAGTTGCATGGCGGCGTTATCGACGTACATGTGGGTCAACTGGACGTCCGGGTACTCTTTGGCCACCTCTGTGACGATTTCTTTCCAGAACTCGGTGGTTTCCAGCACGTTGGCCTTATCGACCGAACACAGCTTCTTGTTACGCTTTTGCGCAGCCTGGAACGCCACATGGGCGATACGGCGGATTTCGCTCTCCGCGTAGCGCATGGTGTTGAAACCCTCACGCTCGCCGGCCTCGTTGACGTGCACGCCGCGTGGCTGACCAAAGTAAATATCGCCCGTCAGTTCACGCACGATCAGGATATCCAGGCCAGAGACCACCTCCGGCTTGAGCGTGGAGGCATTGGCCAGTTCCGGGTACAAAATGGCCGGACGCAGGTTGGCAAACAGATTCAGATCCTTGCGGATGGCCAGCAAACCGCGCTCCGGACGCAGCGGGCGATCCAGCGTGTCGTATTGCGGGCCGCCCACGGCGCCCAGCAGTACGGCATCGGCTTCGCGCGCCAGCTTTTGCGTGAACTCCGGGTACGGCGAGCCGTACTGGTCATACGCGGCACCACCGAGCGGGGCTTCGGTGGTTTCAACCGCCAGACCGTCTTTGCGCAGCACGTCGAGTACACGACGGGCCTGGGCAATGATTTCGGGACCAATGCCATCACCGGGCAGAATCAGAATCTTCTTCATGCTTTGTTTTCACCAAAAATAAAAAAGCCCGGCTTGCCCGACAGGTCAATGCTTGACCAGCCGTGCTCACACCGGGCTCGATTTTGAAAAAAATCAGCTGTGCGAGAGCTTGTAGTTCACGTCGCAATCGGTCAGCACGATCACGCGCGGGTGCGTTTGCAACAGGGTTGCCGGCACTTGCGTGGTAATCGGGCCATTGAGCGTGCGATCGAGGATCTCGGCTTTTTCCTGGCCCTTGACCACCAGCAGGATGGACTTGGCGTGCAGGATAGAGCCCATACCCATGGTCACTGCGTGGGTCGGTACTTCATCGAGCGAATTGAAGAAGCGCTTGTTGGCTTCGCGAGTATCTTCCTTGAGCGTTACCTTGTGGGTAAAGCGCGAAAGCGTGGTATCCGGCTCGTTAAAACCAATATGGCCGTTATGGCCAATGCCCAGCAGTTGCATATCCACCGGGCCTTGCTGATACAGCGCTTCGTCGTAACGACGGCATTCGGCTTCGATATCGGCCGCATTGCCGTTGGGCACATGCGTGTTTTTGAGGTCGATATCAATATGGTCGAACAGGTTGCGCTGCATGAAACTGCGGTAAGACTCCGGATGCGTGACCGCCAGGCCCACGTACTCATCCAGGTTGAACGTGCGTACTTCCTTGAAACTGATCAAGCCTTGTTTGTAGCTCTTGACCATTTCCTGGTACAGACCGACCGGCGAGCCACCGGTCGCCATACCGAGGACCGCATTAGGGCGGCCACGGACAACGGACATCATCAGATCGGCCGCAACGCGGTCGAGCTCAGCCTGGTTCTTGAACTTGTGAAGAATCATGGTTTCGTTTCCCCGTACTTATTTTTTAATCAGAATGTGATACCTGAAGCACGAACTATAGCAACTACCAGCAAGTGGCGCTGCCGTCGGCTAATAATACCGCCATTCTGACTTACGCGACGGCCAGAACGGCCACCACGCAGCGTTTCAGGCAATCCAGGTCAACAAACCGGCCCGGATTGCCTTGGGGAAACAATAGCGCTAACGCTTCATCCGCTCAGGCGTTAAACAGCCAGGGCTGGGATGCACGGTGGCGCGCTTCAAACGCCTTGATTTCATCTGCGTGCTGCAATGTCAGGCCGATTTCATCCAGGCCCTCCAGCAAACAATGCTTGCGGTGACCGGTGATATCAAAGCCGAACGACTTACCCGATGGCGTCGTCACGGTTTGCGCGGCCAGATCGACATTGAGGCGATAACCTTCCGCCGCTTGCGTCTCCTGGAACAACAGGTCTACTGCCTCTGCGGGCAACACAATCGGCAGCACGCCGTTCTTGTAGCAGTTGTTAAAGAAGATATCGGCAAAACTGGGGGCAATCACGACCCGAAAGCCGTAGTCATCCAGCGCCCACGGCGCGTGCTCACGCGAAGAACCGCAGCCAAAGTTATCGCGCGCCAGCAGCACTTGCGCTCCGGCATAACGCGGGAAATTGAGCACGAACTCCGGGTTGACCTGACGGACGCTGTTGTCCATACCCGGTTCGCCGTGATCCAGATAACGCCACTCGTCAAACAGGTTCGGACCAAAGCCGGAACGCTTGATCGACTTGAGAAACTGCTTGGGAATAATGGCGTCCGTATCCACGTTGGCCCGGTCGAGCGGGCAAACGAGGCCGTTCAATTGTGTAAAAGCTTTCATGGCGTAAGTCCTTTTAGACAGAACGCCCGACAAAACCAGCGCGGCAGCGCCAGCGCAGTTTCGTCAGCCGTTCTTTACTTGCCTTGAATCTTTTCACCCACTTTTTGCACGTCCTCACCAAAGCCATGCACGGTATTACAACCGGCCAGCAACAACAGGGACAGCATCAGCAACGAGGCAAACAGTGTTTTCATGGGTGCAAAGACTCCGCAAGTTTCATAGATTCAACAAGCCGGGCGCGAGGCTCAGGCAAAGTTGCGGATGTCGACAAAGTGTCCGGCAATAGCAGCGGCGGCTGCCATTTCGGGGCTCACGAGGTGGGTGCGACCACCCTGCCCCTGCCGCCCTTCAAAGTTGCGGTTAGAGGTAGAGGCACAACGCTCACCCGGTTCCAGACGATCCGCGTTCATTGCCAGGCACATGGAACAACCCGGCTCACGCCATTCAAAGCCGGCCTCGATGAAAATTTTGTCGAGGCCTTCTGCTTCAGCCTGCCTTTTTACCAGACCGGAACCGGGCACGACCATAGCCAGCTTCACATTCGCAGCCTTTTTGTGACCTTTGGCGACAGCGGCGGCAGCGCGCAAATCTTCGATCCGCGAATTGGTACAGGAGCCAATGAATACCTTGTCGATCTGGATCTGGTCGATCGGGGTATCGGCCTGCAGACCCATGTACTGCAACGCCCGCTCCAGGCTACCGCGCTTGACCGGATCAGCCTCATTGGCCGGATTGGGGACCGCGCCGCGCACATTGGTCACCTGCTCAGGCGATGTGCCCCAGGTCACTTGCGGCTCAATCTCGGTGGCATTGAGTTCAACCACCTTGTCAAACTGCGCGCCTTCGTCGGAAACCAGCGTTTTCCAGTAGGTCACGGCTTGCTCCCACTGCTCACCCTTGGGCGCGTAGGTGCGATCCTTGAGGTAATCCACGGTTTTCTGGTCCACCGCCACCATGCCCGCACGAGCGCCGGCTTCAATCGCCATATTGCACAGGGTCATACGGCCTTCCATCGACAAACTGCGGATGGCAGAACCACCAAACTCAACCGCGTAGCCCGTACCCCCTGCCGTACCGATCTTGCCAATGATGGCCAGTGCAACATCCTTACCGGTCACACCACGGCCCAATTCACCCTCTACCTTCACCAGCATGGCTTTGGATTTCTTGGCGGTCAGTGTTTGGGTTGCCAGCACGTGCTCGACTTCAGACGTACCAATACCATGCGCCAGCGCGCCAAAGGCGCCGTGGGTAGAGGTATGGCTATCACCGCACACCACCGTCATGCCGGGCAGCGTGGCGCCGTTTTCCGGACCAACCACGTGCACGATGCCTTGACGCAGATCCTTGAACGGAAAATACGCCAGCGCACCAAAATGCTTGATGTTGGCATCCAGCGTCTCGACCTGCAGTCGCGAGATCGGGTCCTTGATGCCTTCGTCCCAATGGTCTGTCGGGGTATTGTGGTCGGCAGTCGCCACCACGGAATCGACACGCCAGGGCTTGCGGCCGGCAAGGTTAAGCCCCTCAAACGCCTGCGGGCTGGTGACTTCATGCACCAGGTGGCGGTCGATATAGATCAGACAGGTGCCGTCTTCTGACTCATGCACCACGTGGGACTGCCAGAGTTTGTCGTAAAGCGTCTGTGCCATGTGTTTCATCCCGGTTGGGCCGCACCGTTTTTCCGCTGCGGAGTGGTTGTGGTCACGGGCCGCAGAGTCACGCCCGTTACCGCTTTAACTTGTTTACGGGGTACAGCTTAGGCGCAAGATTTTGTGCTAACAAGGCAGGCGTTTATACTGGTATAAATACTAACTGGTAACAGGATGAGCAATGTCTATCCGCCGCAAGGAACTGGGTGAGTTCCTGACCGCCATGCGCCAGAAATGCGAGCCTGCCGCGTTTGGTTTTCCGCTGGGGCAACGCCGCCGCACGCAAGGCCTGCGGCGGGAAGAAGTCGCCCAACTGGCCGACATCAGCCCCACCTGGTACACCTGGATTGAACAGGGGCGGGAAATCAGCGTATCGGGCAAGGCGCTGCACCGCCTGGCGCTGGCCTTGCGCCTGGATAAAACCCAGCGTGCCTATCTGTTTGAGCTGGCGGGCCAGCGTGATTTGCAACCCGCTGCCGCCGAAGAAGAAATCGCCCCCGCCTTCCTGCAACGCATCGTCGACGACTTTGCCATGCCCGCCTATGTCATGGGTCGTTACTGGGATGTCCTGGCGTGGAACAACGCCGCCGCACACCTCTTTGGTGACTGGCTGGCCCCCGACACGGCGCCCAACATGTTGCGCTTTGTGTTTGCCAACCCGCACGCCCGCACGCTTGTGGAGGACTGGGAAACCCGCGCCCAGCGCATCGTGGCGGAGTTCCGGGCGGATAGTCGTGATCAGGTCGATGACCCGGCCATGTTGCAACTGGTAGACAGCCTGCATCAATCCAGCCCGGAGTTTGCCACTTACTGGAAACGCTACGACGTACTGGAGCGCCACGGCGGCCTGCGCGGCTTTAACCATCCGCAACGCGGGCATCTGACCTTTAGCCAGGTCACCTTCCAGTTGGTCGACCAGGCCGATCTGAAACTGGTGTTGCTGACGTCAGCATGACAGGGTGCACAGCCGCTTTGACCCGGCCCGACGACATGCACATAATCAAGCGTCTCATCGGTGGAGTCCTCCATGCGTCTTGTTGCCCTGATTTGCCTTGCCACCCTTACCCTGCCCGCGCTGGCTGCCCCCACCTGCCAACAGGTGGTCACCGAACTGAATCAGCGCATCAAGCCAAGGGTGGATGCCAACCAGCTTGCCGCCACGCTGACGGCGCTGGGTCAGACCGGCCGGCTGCCCGACGCCTATATCAACAAACGCGGGGCGCAAAACGCCGGCTGGCAACCAGGCAGCGATCTATGGCGAACACTGCCGGGCAAATCCATCGGCGGCGATCGCTTTGGCAACTATGAAAACCGTTTGCCCAAGGGTCAGTACAAAGAAGCTGATCTGGATTATCGTGGCGGCAAACGCGGTGCAAAACGGCTGATTTTCAGCAACGACGGCCATCGCTATGTCACCGTCGACCACTATCAAACCTTTACCGAGGTGCCGCCATGTCAGTAAAAAAAGCCCGGCAAGTCACACTCAGTCAGGTACACACGCTGGACGATGTGTACGATCAGTTCGCCGCTCAACTGGCCCTGCCCGAGTATTTTGGCCGCAACCTGGACGCACTGTATGACGCCCTGACCGGCGACGTTACCGGCCCGTTGCGCATCGTCTGGCAGGATGCCGGCGCGGCGGCCCAGTCCATGGGCAAGAAGCACTACGCGGCGGTGATTGAGGTCTTTAACGACGTGGGCGAAGAACGCGACGATCTGGAAGTCGTCATCAGTTGATCGGCCAGCTTAGGTACTCAAGCTAGCCAGCAAATCCAGCTCTTCCTGGGTAAACCCGGCCGCAATGCGTGCCGGGTGATTCATCGGCCCACCAAACGGCGTGACGTACTCGCGGTACAAGTCGATGAAATGTGCCACCGGTTCAACCCCGCGCTGCACACAACACCAGCGGTACCAGCGGTTGCCGATTTGAACGTGACCGATTTCGTCGCGCAAGATGATGGCAAGGATATCCATGGCGCGGGTGTCACCCACATCCCGCATGCGCGCCTGAATACCCGGCGTGACATCCAGCCCGCGCGCTTCCAGCACCCGGGGCACCAACGCCATCCGGATCAACACGTCGTGGTCCGTCCGCAAGGCCATCTCCCACAGGCCGTTGTGCGCCGGAAAATCCCCGTAGTCAAAACCCAGTTCCTGCAGATACTCGCGCAGTAGCGTGAAGTGATACGCCTCTTCCTGCGCCACCTTCAGCCAGTCCTCGTAATACGCCAGCGGCATGTCCCGAAAACGATAGATCGCGTCCAGCGCCAGGTTCACCGCGTTGAATTCGATATGGGCCAGGGCATGGAGCAAAGCGGCGCGTCCTTCCGGCGTACCCAAGCCGCGTTTGGGGACATCCCGCGGCATCACCAGCACCGGTTTTTCTGGCCGGCCCGGCGCGGACAAACGTACCGCTGCCGGCGCTGACGGCGGGACTTCGGCCCCTGTCAGAAACCGGGTTAATGCGACTTTTTCTGCCGGATCGAAGGCGCGCAAAGCACGTTCTACGGCGACAAGGAAATCAGACATTTCTTATAATTTTCAATAAGTTCGAATCAACAAACCGTGATTAATCACAAAGAAAAATCAGGAATAGTCACGTATTCCTATTGGCATATGACGATAAGATGACGTCATAGTTTTTTAGCCATCCAGCATGGCAATACAAGGAGGCCTACCATGGCGAATACAGTTGTTAACCCACGGGAAGTCCGCCGCCAGCTCGGAATGAATCAGCAAGAATTCTGGAGCAAGATCGGCGTAACCCAAAGTGGCGGTTCCCGCTACGAAAGCGGCCGTAACATGCCGCGGCCGGTTCGCGAACTTTTGCGAGTCGTCCATATTGAGCAGATCAACCTGGAAGAACTGACCCGGGAAGATTTTCAGGTAATGCGCTACCTGCGCGAACACAAGCCTGAACTGCTCGATACCTTGCGCGCCGCAGCACGCGAACGCGACAAGCATCAAACCCGTTTTACCATGGCCGGCGCACTGGCCCGTTAAACGCCCCGGGGCCGTTCTGGCCCCTGAGCGGCTGACAAAATTGAACCCGGCACGCCAGCAAGGCGCATCCAGGACCATTTTGTCAGTCGCTCTAGATGCTTAGTTTGACCTCAAGACCCTGAGCCGAAATCTGTTCGGCCAGGGTCTTCATCCATTCAACGGGCGCAGCACGCAAACGCGGCGCTTCTGGCTGCATGGACGGGCGAGCCAGCCCATACAACAGCACGCCTTTCAAACCCGGCGCTTGTGCTTTCAACTCTCCCGCAAACGCCACATAGGCAGCGACCTCTTCTGCATCAGGCAGCGCCCCATCCAGTTCAAACATACAGGTCTGCAGCCAGGTAGCGCAGCGTGCGCTGGCGGCAATCAGATGGCGGACAACGGCCGCACGATTCAATTGCACCTGGTTGACCTGGGCAAAGCCGTCTTGCGGCGCACGGTCTACCTTGAACCACAACTCACCATTGATACGCCCCATTTGCGCCACGACGTCCTGGACCTCCGGCTTGTATAACTGACTGCCATTGGTGATCAGCACGATCTTGATCTGGCCCAGCAGGCCAAATGCCTGCAACTGGCGCTCCACAATCGCCAACGCGTGACCAAACTCCGGGCTCATGGTGGGCTCGCCATTGCCGGAAAACGCCACGTCGTTGAGGCGGCGCAGTTCTGGCGGCACACGCTCCTGCATGAAGTCGCCATCGACAATCTGATGAAGCATGGTGGCCAGTTGGTCCTCCAGTTGCAGCAGATCAATCGGTGGCGGCCCACCACGTTTGAGATCTGGCACCTGGCAGTACAGGCAACGCCAGTTACAGGCGTTGTTCGGGTTCAGATTGATGCCAATGGACACGCCGCCAGCGCGGCGGGATACCACCGGGTAAACATAAGTAAAGCCTGCGCTGTCGCGGGAGTGGTCAGACACCCGCAACACGCGCACCGGAAAACCATCAGCCATGTGCCTGGGCTCTCACCAGCAAAGTCGGAATACGCGTATGCCGCATGACGCCTTCTGCCACACTCCCCAGCAACAGGTGTGTCAAGCCGCTGTAGCCATGGGTGCCCATGACAATCACATCGGCATTCCATTCAGCGGCGTCGTCCACAATGGCGCGCGCGAGGTTGCCACCCCAGGCTTCCAGCAAGCCTGACTCGCAATTGACGTTTTGCTGTTTCAGGGCATCCGCGTATTTGACGAGGAGCTGCTCACCACTCTTGCGCAAGGAATCTTGAAGTTGAGGCACATCAAGAAATTCGTTTGCACTCCACGCAAATTGCGCCAGATCAATAACATGCACCAACCGAACGACGGCCTTCTGATCTATTGCAAGACGAATGGACTCACGCAATGCTGCGGCGCTGGTGTCACTATCATCAACCGGAACAAGAATGCGCTGATACATATAACCTCCCATTGCTGTTGTGCGGCTTCATATCAGAAGTCTAGCAGATCGGCGTTAGCCGGTTGCGGGGACCAGGGCATCCGCATACACTCGTTTGGCATGTAAATTTTGCAGCTTTTGAGATGACCAGAATCAAACTCACGCCACCTGAACAAATTGATCTGACTGTGGAACTGGATATTCGGGTCACAGATCTGAATTACGGTGCCCACCTGGGCAATATGGAACTGTTGGGCATGCTGCACGAGGCGCGGGTGAAATATCTGGCGCATTACGGAAATACCGAATTGGGGGATGCCAACACCCCGGGCATCATCCTTAATGACGTTGCCATGACGTTTCACAGCGAAGGGTTTCTGGGTGAACGCCTTGCGATTGCCATGACTGCCGCTGAACCGTGGCGGGCAGGCTATGTTCTTTACTATGTGGTGCACGCCGTCAAAGACGGCATGTCGCCACGACTGGTTGCAACAGCGCGGACCGGTATTGCGTTCTTTGACTACACTTCACGCAAACTACAGAACATGCCCAAGGCATGGTCAGACCGGCTCAATATCGACAGGACTAAAACAACATGAAAAAGTACCCGAACAATAGCGCCGAAGCGATGGCCCGCATTCTGGTCATGCAAATGATGTGCGATGGCAACTTTGACCCCGCCGAAATCGACGAACTGGAACACCTGCGCGTCTACGAGGCACTGGGCATTAGCCGCAAAGCGTTTATCCAGGTTTTCCAGGAATACTGTGACGACGTGTCCGATGACGCGTCCGAGGACGGCAATATCCGCCTGGTCGACCGTGAACGCATCGACCAGTTGCTCGATACCGTGGACGACCAGCGCAAGCGCCTGATGCTGGCTGCCATTGCGCTTGGTATCGCCAAGTCTGACAACGATTTTTCCAACGTCGAACTGGCCGTGTTCCGTCACATGCTCAAGCACTGGCGGCTGAATCTGGAAGACCTGCAAACCGCTTTCGCAGCCTGATGGACCAACCCGGCCGCGCAGGCCGGGTGTACTGCACACGATCTGCATCCAGCCTGAATCAAGTTGGCGTTACCGATAGATTCAACAGTCAGGCTGGATCGTAATATCAAATAAAATAAAGAGTCTGCACCAAGCCAGATTCATGACTGGGGAGTCCGCTATGCAGTGGTGGAACGATTTTCACGCCGCGCTTGAGCGATCTTTGCTGCAAACGCTTACCCGCAAGTTCGCTTTTCTGTATTTGTTGTTGGCTGCACCGCTAGTTCTTTTGCTGGTGACCAGCCTTGCCAGCAATCAACTGGCCGACACCGCCCACAATCTGGGACTTGCCCCAACCGCCATTGCCCGCCTGACGGCCAGTTTCGATAGCGTCTACCTCTGGGCCTGGATTCTGACTTTTCTGTCTGCGGTGTTCATCACCGTGCAAGTGGTGTATTTCCGCTTCTGGATTGCCCGTCCGGTGCTGGCGATTTCCAAAGTGCTGAATGATGTGGCTGGTGGCGAAGGGGATCTCTCCCGCGATGTGCCCGTGATCACGACTGACGAAATTGCCGCGCTGGCGGGTGCCTGTAACCGGTTTTTGGCCAAGCAGCGCGAAATCATTGCCAGTGTGCAGACCATGACCGTGGGCATTGCGCTGGAAGCCGCGCGCTCCATGAAGAGCATCAGTGACTCGGCCCAGTCGGCCCATCAGCAAGATGCGCTGGCACAAAAGGTGGTTGCTGCCAGCGACAGCACGACCGTGGGCATTAACGATGTGTCACATCGCACGCAGGAGATTTCCGGCTCGACCACGCACAACCTTGATATGGCGCGCGCCTCTTATGCGGAGTTGCAGGACGTCACCGCCCGTATTCACGCCATCAGCCTGCGGATGTCCAGCTTCAACGAAACCGTGGACGGCCTGAACCAGCGTTCGTCCAGCATCAAGGCCATTGTGGATCTGATCAAGGAAATTTCGGGGCAGACCAACCTGCTGGCCCTGAATGCCGCCATTGAAGCCGCCCGCGCTGGCGAAGCAGGCCGGGGCTTTGCCGTGGTGGCCGATGAGGTGCGCAAACTGGCGGAAAAAGTGGGGGTAGCGACCGACGATATCTCGCAGGATATCGACAACATGCTGGGCGAAGTCGCCCACACCCGCGAAGAAACCCACGTGATTACGCAAGATGCGCAACTGACCCGTTCGGTAGTGGAAAAAGCCTCTGGCCAGTTCCAGCGCATGATGGCGGACTTTGAAGCCACCTCCAGCGCGCTGGTTGGCATTGCCGCCACACTGGAAGAATTCACCGAAGCCAATAATGTGGTGAATGCCAATGTGTCCGAGATTCACCAGCTCTCGCTCAATGTCAACGAGCGTATGGCACGCTCGGCCGAGTCTTCGCAAGGGCTGGCGCGTGCTGCCGAGCAAGTGCAAGCACTGATCGGCCGCTTCACCGTGGGTCAGGGCCATCTGGATGCCAATATCCAGAAAGCCAGCAAGGCGCGTGACGAAGTACAGGCAAAGATTGAAGCCATGGCCCGCCAGGGCGTCAATGTGTTTGACCAGTCCTATCAGCAAGTTCCTGGCAGTGCCCCGGCCAAGTACAAAACCAGCTATGACAATCGCTTTGAAACCGAAATCCAGCCCATTTACGACCAACTGGCGCGCAGTGCGGCCGGCGGCAAGTTTGTACTGGCGGTCGATACCAACGGTTATGGCCCAACGCACAACAGTTGGTATTCCAAAGCGGCCACCGGCGACAAGGCCACAGACCTCGTCAATAGTCGCGACAAGCGTATTTTCAACGACCCGGCCGGCCTGCGCGCTGCGCGCAATACGCAGCGCTTTTTACTGCAAACTTATGTTCGCGACACGGGTGAAATCATGACGGAACTGGATGTACCCATCATTGTGAATGGCCGTCATTGGGGTGGATTGCGCCTGGGTTTTGATGCCAGCCAGATGCTGGGCGACAAGGCCTGACCCGCTGCCAGCCCGACCAAACACAAACGCCACCATGAATCATTCATGGTGGCGTTCTGCTTTGGGCAGCCGTCGCCGCCCTTCCCCCTGTGGCCCGCTTAGAGGTTGATCTTGCGAGTCACATATTGATAACGATGTTGCAGCATCAGTTCGCCGGTTTGTTGCAGCCACTGGATCAATGTACGCATGATGTTCTCCGTTCATTAAGTAGTTTTGTTACGTACATAATGCGCGAACAACAAAAACAAAACTACGTAAAACTCACATCTTGCTGCGTCAATTATTCACATGGCATCTCGCCAGCCGCACTCGCCCATGCCGGCGAACCTAAGTATTACAGCGCCGCAGAGATTGCGTGCCATGCATCCAGCTTCTGTGCAAACGCTAGCGTATATGCCGGGCTGGACGATGGCAGATCAAACAGCTGCAGCCCGCCCACGCCTTGCAGTTGTTTGCGACCAATACGTGCTGCGGTACCGCCATTGAACGCCACCGCGCGCAGCGCCGGGGCGGTGGCAATCAGTTCGGTGAGCGCGTTGTGCGAATGATTGCGAATAGCCGCGTCCAGACTGCCTTTGCGCTCTGCCTCGGCAATCACATCCCACAGGCCAATGCCATGCGCCAGCAAACTGGCAAGACGCTGCTCATAACCTTGGGCACGCAAGTCGACCTTGATCACTGCACCCAATAACTCCCACAAGCGATTCTGCGGATGGGCGTAATACTGCTGCTGCGCCAGCGAAGCTTCACCGGGCAGGCTGCCGAGTACCAGCAAACAAGTGTGCTCGTTGATCACGGGTGGAAAGCAGCGTTTGAGATCCATGTCGATCCGGTCAGGCGGGTGGGTGGGTGGGTAGAAAGTATCATCAGACACTCTGGCACTGGACCTCAGCGGTTCTGCCCGGCCTGTGCCAGCAACCAGTCACGAAAAGCCGAGACTTTATCCAGATTGCCGCACTCTGGCCGGTACACAATGTAATACGCGCTGCCGACCGGGCTGCGCTGCTCGCCAAAGGGCCGGATCAATCTACCGGCGGCCAGGTCTTCTTGCACCATGACACTGCGGCCCAGTGCGAGGCCCTTGCCCTCTAGCGCCGCTTGTACCACTGCCGCCGCATTGTTGATGCGCAAACCGTGCTCGGCCGGCACCTGCCCAAAACCGGCCTCATCCAGCCAACGCCGCCAGGTGGGATACGCCGGGTCCGCCGTCATGGAAACATCATGCAGCAAAGCACTTTTTGCCAGGGCCTCCGCGCTGAGCGTGCCGTTTTCCAGCAAGGGATAATGCGGTGCGCAGACCGGGTAGATCGATTCTTCCATCAGCAAGATTGCGGTCAGACCGGGCCATTTACCAGCGCCATAACGCACGCCGATATCGATGCGTTCTGTCAGAAAATCAACGGTTCTGGGGCTGGTATCCAGCAATACGTCCAACTGCGGGTGGGCAGTTTGAAAGTCATCGATCCGCGGCAGCAGCCATTTAGCGGCAAAAGCCGGGCTCACCGTCACGGTAAGGCACGCATGAGCACGCGCATCTTTGAGCCGGGCCAGCCCCACGGTCAGCCGCGCAAACCCTTCCTGGATATCTGGCAAGGCGGCGCGCGCCGCATCGCTCAAGATCATGCGGTGACTGCCGCTACTGGCCCGGTTGAACAGCGTAATACCCAGCCATGCTTCCAGCGTGCGGACCTGTTGCCCGACGGCGGCAGACGTTACGTTGAGTTCCGCCGCGGCTCCTGCAAAGCTTTGATGGCGGGCGGTAGCCTCAAAGGCACGCAGGGCATTGAGATAAGCAAGCGACATGATCAACCCTGATCGGGCTTGGTGGCTGGAGCCACCGGGGGTGGCGGCAGATGAGGCAGATGCCCGGTTTTTGCCCAGAGCCACACCCCTTCTTCACCGGCAATGCCCTCCAGCGTTGCGCCACAGGGCAAGCGGAGCCACGAAAGCGCTGTTAATGTTTCGCGCCCCACTTGGCAATTGCCTTGCAAGACCAGCCATTCGCCGCCCTCCGGAACGGTTTCCACAATGCGCTGACCCGGTGGCCAGAATACCAGGGAAACACGTTCGTGCCCGGCATGGTGCACCGGCCAGAGGTGTTGCGCAGCGGGTGATGCGGCGGGCGGCCAAACCGGCAGCCGCATCACCACGCCTTGCCGATCCGCCGGGTCAAACTGCCATAAACGGACCAATAACAGGCAACCGGTGCGGGTATAGGGGCTGTGCCGCGTACCAGGCGGGTTCCTGAACCAGGTGCCTGCCGGGTAATCGCCGTGTTCATCGCTGAATGTCCCGCGTATTACCAGGATTTCTTCACCGCCGGTGTGTTCATGCGCATGAAAACGGCTTTCCGGGGCATAACGTACCAACGACGTCGCCTGGGCGATCTCATCACCAATCCGGAACAACGGGCGGCGCGTAACGCCAGCGTGTGAAGTTGCACGCCAGGCATCTGCCGTGGCGTGCTCAATGGCCCGTAGGGCGAGATCTGCGTTGATGTTCATCCAGTTCTTCCTGCCCTGAAGTTGCGCCGCACTGGCTGCGGCAATCAGTACAGTATACGGGTCTTGCCCACGGCCTTTGAGCCTGGCCCCATCTCGCAGGATGAGCTGCTGGCCCAACAGCCGGGCAGTGGCACGCATTGCCCTGCCCCGCGCCCAGTCATTACGCCAGGTTACGGCCTGCCATCACGCCGCCATCGACATCCCATACCGCGCCAGTCACCCAAGCGGCTTTGTCAGATAACAAGAATGCCACCACTTCGGCCACATCCCGTGGCGTGCCTACGCGGCCAATCGGGTGGAAACGGTTAAATCCTTGCAAGGCACTGTGGACATCCGCCTTGGGAATAAACCCTTCGTAGATGGGTGTTTGCACCACGGCAGGCGAAACCGCATTCACGCGGATGCCCTTGCCAGCCAGTTCCATGGCCAGGTGTTGCGTTAGCGAATGCAAACCGGCCTTGGCCATGGAGTATGCGGAAGACGGCGTCGCTTCAATGGCCTGTCTGGCCCACATCGAGCCGATATTGACAATGGCCCCCGCCTTGCCCGCAGCCACCAGGCTCCTGGCCACGGCCTGCGTCACAAAGAAAAATGCCCTGTTCAAGGCCATGTACTGGTCGTAATCTGCTGCGCCATGTTCCAGAAACGGCTTGGGGAAAAACACGCCCGCCGCATTGACCAGCAGATCGATATCCCGATGATCCTGCTCCAGCGTGGCGATCAACGCTTTTACGCCGGATTCGCTAGTCAGGTCTGCGCTCAGCGCTGTGACCGAACCCGTTGTGGCAATTTGCGCCAGCGTGGTCTGAGCATCGCGCACTTTGTCGGCACGATGACCAACCACCACCACATTCCCGCCAGCACTGGCGATCAGTTTGGCGCTTTCAAGGCCCATGCCGCTGGTGCCGCCGACCACAAGCAATTTACGGCCGGCAAATGTCTGGGTAGTCATGATAGTTTCCTTTCTTTGTTAATGCGGTCTCTGGCTGACGGGGTTCATGTCACATGGTTTTTCTTTTCATGAAACCAGTGGCAATGCATTACCCCGCCGCAGATGACTCCGCTCAAGTGGATGATGTGAGCGTATTTTTTCCGACCAGCCGCATGCCGACAAATCAGAATATCTGCGCATAACAAAAAGAAAATCTTTGCCTCACAAGCGACGCCCAACAAAAAGCCCCTGACCAGCAAAGCTGGAGAGGGGCGACGACACCGTTGGCAAGCCTGGTGGATGCTTAAAACGCGGGCAAAGTGACCGGCACCGGGCGCGTCAACAGGTCGATGTACTGGGCCAGAAAGCGCGTGTTATCAAACTGGCTGACATAGCGGATTTTGCGCACAGAACCACCGGCAATGGGTGCGGTAGTACTGGCTGTCACCTGCCCTTGCTGCTCGCCAGGCGTGGTGTTGATCGAGAGCCAGGCATCCGTGGTCTGGGTGGCCAGGGTGGGGTCAAGTAACCAGGCGATCGTCAGCGTGTCGAAGATATGCGCGTCCGGACCAAGGAACTGGGCGTTTTCTGTGTCGTAGATTTGCGTGACCACGGTCTGTTTGGCCGGGTTATGGGCAATGGCGTCAAACGTGGCTTGATCCAGCGGCACGGTGTCGGTTACATCCAGCGGGATGACCGACTGCGGGATATCCAGACGCAGGATTTCCGACACGGCCACCGGGTCAAACCACCAGTTCATTTCCGCGACCGCGTTAGCGTTGCCCGGCACGTTGATATTGCCGCCCATATACACAATGGCTTTAATCAGCGGCGCAATCTCCGGCGCCTTGCGCAGGGCAATGGCCAGGTTGGTAGGCGGGCCGACCTCCAGAATCGTCACTTCATGCGGGTGCGCCTTGATGGCAGCAATCATGAAGTCAGATGCATTCTGGCTACGCAAGGTGTTACTGGTGGCAAAGCCATCCGGCGGGGCGATCAGGTCTGCCGGACTTTGCGGCTGCGGGAACATCCACGAGCCAAACCAGCCATTGGGGTTGGCCGCTATCTGCGCCTGAATACTGGCCGCATCATAGGCCAGCGCGTAATTCGCCCCGCTATACACGCCAATTTGACTGGCAACGCCCATGCGTTCTGCGGCTTTGAGCGCATCGCTTTGTTCTTGCAGCAACCAGCCGTTCCCACTCTCGACGGTCAGGCCCAGCACGTTGACTTTGCCTTGCGCCATCAACTGGGTGGCCATGACAAACAGCTGGCCATCGTCACCCATGGTGTTGAAATCAGAGTCGATAATTATTTTGGGTGCGGCACCGCCACCCTCATCATTCCCCGCACAAGCTGCAAGCAAAGCGGTACTCAGCAGAATCAGTGAAATCACTGTCTTTTTCATGTTTTTCCTCAGTGTTTTGGTCAGAAGCAATGCGTAACCGACCCCGCCAGGAAACCCATTGCGGGTTTCGGCGTGCCGGGACTTTCAGACTTCAGAAGGACTACTGCGGAACTGCTAACTTACCTGGCGTGGCGGGGAAGAAGAACAATCAGAACGTGACGCCCGCCACCAGCATCACATTTGCATAAGGCGTGCATTCACCCGTGCGGATAAACGCGCGGGCGTGGTGGGTCATGCCTTTGAGCGCATCATGGCTGACCACCTGACGCTCGCCCGTCAGGCTGGCAGACTGGTTCAACGCGGTCAGCGGCGCCAGTTGGCCGTCCAGCATTTCTTGTGCCACCACATGAGACTGGACTTGCATTTCGCTCAACACCACTTCCAGCACCTGAGCAAAGGTGGGCGTGCCGGCGGTCAGTGCCAGATCAATGATCTCTACGTCTGGCGCGTGCAGCGGTGTGGGCATGCCCGCATCGGCAATCAGGATCATGTCACCATGGCCCAACGCGGCAATCACGCGGGAGACGGCGCTGTTAAGCAGCCTGGTTTTCTTCATGCTTGTGACTCCACTTCATGCAGATACGGAATAGAGGGTTGCGCGCCCGCGCGGGTAACCGAAATGGCCGCCGCACGCTGCCCCAGCAAGATGGCGTCATGCACCGTGGCGCCGCGTGCCAGTGCCGCAGCAAAACCACCGGCAAAGGTATCGCCCGCTGCCGTGGTATCAACGGCTTTGACCGGCGTACCCGGGTAGTGCACGGTGTCCTCCCCCGTCAGCGACACCAGCCCGCGTGAACCCAGCGTAATCAACACATTGCGCGCACCCATGGCACGCAGGCGTTGCGCGGCAATGCACGCGTCTTGCGGCGAGTCGACGGGAATACCAGACAGCGTGGCCGCTTCGATCTCGTTGGGGATCAGGTAGTCCGCCTCGGCCAGCCACGCCACCGGCAAGGGCGCACTGACCGGCGCGGGGTTCAGCACCGTTACTTTGCCCAGACGTCGGGCGCTTTGCAGCGCGGCAAATACCGTGTCATGCGGGACTTCCAGTTGGCACACCACGACGTCTGCGGCACGAATCAGCGCTTCATGCTGGCTGATGGCCGCCGGCGTCACCGTGCCGTTGGCGCCCGGAATAATCAGAATGGCGTTCTGGCTGGCGTCATCCACAATAATCATGGCCACACCCGTTGCCACATTCGCCACCGTGGCAACACCGCTGCCATCAATGCCTTCGGCGGCAAGGCCGGCGCGCAAGATATCGCCATAGCTATCCGCACCGGTCGCACCGATCATCGCCACCTTTGCACCCAGCCGTGCGGCTGCAACCGCCTGATTACCACCCTTGCCGCCGGCAATGGTGGCAAAGGTGGTGCCAGACAGGGTCTCGCCCGGCTTGGGCAGGCGGGGGGCACGCCCCACCAAGTCCATATTCAGGCTACCGACGATCAGCACATGACCCTGGGTTTGTTCTTCTTTACTGCTGTTGACTGCGTTCACTGCCTTGTTTCCTGTATGTCTGCCGCGCATGGCGGTGTGTACTGCCGTTTTTGTTATCTGCGTTGCAATGGTTGATATTCTTGGTATTCGCTACTCAACCAGCGGCGCGGTGGATTCACGCAGCGTCAGTTGGGGTGCGACGATCTGCCGCCGGGGCGTGCCGGTGGCCATGCCGGAGATCCGGTCCAGCAGCAATTGCGCGGCTTGTTCGCCTAACTGCGGGATCGACTGGCCCACGGTGGATAGCGCCGGGTAGACATAGCGGGAGAGCTCAATGTCATCAAAGCCGATTACCGAGCAATCTTGTGGCACCCGGATGCCCCGCTCTGCCGCTGCGCGCAACACACCAATGCCCATCATGTCATTACCGGCAAAAATGGCCGTCGGCATCAGATTGGCAAACAGCCGCGAAGCCGCGTAATAACCACCGGGGCTGGAAAAATCACTTTCCACCACCGCCTCGGCGGGCACCGGTACACCGGCTTCTCCCATCGCCCGGCGGAACCCCGCCACCCGCAAAGTACCTACAGCCATGGACGACGGGCCGCTGATGCAGCCGATGCGCCGATGCCCCAGTGCCAGCAAGTGCTGGGTGGCGACATAGGCACCGGCCTCATGATCGATCTCGACCAGATCTGCCGCGACGCCTTCGACTTCCCGGTCGACGATCACCACTGGCACGTGGTTATCGACCAGACCTTCCATCAACGAGTAGTTATCCCCGGCCGACGCAATCACCAGGCCATCAATGCGTTTTTCCCGCAGCGCCCGCAGGTAGTTGCGTTGTTTTTCCGGGTCATCATCCGAATTGCACAGAAACACGCAATAACCGTTGCGCTCGCACCGCGTTTCAATGCCACGCGCCAGTTCTGCAAAGTACGGGTTGGTGCTGTTGGGCACCAACAGCCCGATGGTCGACGTCGCCCGCACCTTGAGCGAGCGCGCCACGCCAGAGGGCACGTAGTTGAGCTGGCGGATGGCATGTTCCACTTTTTCGCGCGCTGTCCGGCTGACCGGGCGCGTCCGGTTGACCACGTGCGATACCGTGGTGAACGACACGCCAGCCAGTGCAGCGACGTCTTTGATGGTGGCCATAAGTAGATCCGGCGTTCCTGGTTAATCAAATTACTGCACGGCTGAGAAAACCCAGCGTAGCGGTGCTGACAAGGCGTGCGAATGAAGACAGTACGTGTGAATACGGCAAATGAGCACAACGCAGTCAGCAGGGTTTTATCAGCCGGGCTCAGGCGCGTTTTTTGGCACGGTTGCTGCGATACGTATCCAACACCACGGCCACCACAATCACCGCACCGGTAATGATGCGTTTGGTCGGCTCATTGGCCCCGATCTGCGCCAGGCCTGCAGCCAGCACGGAGATAATCAACACCCCAAAGAAGGTGGCGATGACCGAACCACGGCCCCCCATCAAGCTGGTGCCACCAATCACCACGGCGGCAATCACTTGCAACTCCAGCCCCTGACCGGCATTCGGGTCAGCGGCCTCCAGCCGGGAAATCTGGAACAGCGCGGCCAGCCCGGACAACAAACCCATCAGCGCAAACACGGCCAGTTTGTAGGGCTTGGGGTTGATACCGGCAAGGCGAACCGCCTCTTCGTTGGTGCCGATGCCCACCAGATAGCGACCAAACACAGTACGGGTCAGCACCAGTTGGGCCACGATCATGACGGCCAGCGCAATCAGGAACGCAGGTGAAATCCCCAGCGCAATCGGGTTGGACAACCAGTCAAACTGCGCGCCAATGTAAGCCGTGCGGGAATTGGTCAACTGGTACGCCAGGCCCCGGGCAATTTCCAGCACGCCCAAAGACACAATGAAAGAGGGAATGCGCCAGGCCACCGTGACCGTACCGGTCAGACCACCGGCCACCGCCGCCACCGCCATGCCCATGAAGGCCGAAGACCACGGCCCCATCTGCCACTTGAGCGCGGCCACGCTGACCACCGATGCCGCCAGCGCCAGTACGGACCCCACCGAGAGGTCAATCCCGGCAATGATCAGGATGAAGGTCATACCCACCGCCATGACCACCAGATCCGGAATCTGGTTGGCAATCAGGCTGAAGGTGTCGTAGGTAAAAAAGTGCGAACTGAGCACGGAAAACAGCGCGATCATGGCCAGCAGCGCGCCGGCCAGACCCAGGTAAGTACTCAAGCCCCGCAGGATGCCGTTGCTGGTCTTGCCAGGTAACGCGGTGGTTGGCGCGGCGGCCGGCGCGGGTGCGTCCGGGGCGACGGCATTGGTTTGCTGATCTGTCATTTTAATCCACTCCTGTTGCCGCCCTTCGCATGAGGGCGGTCAATATCCTGGTTATTGCATGGCCGCCGCAGTATCGGCGGTGTCTGGGTGGGCCAGCATGCGGTCACGGGTCTGGTAGCCGGCAAACGCGGCGGCCAGAATGGCGTCTTGTGTCCAGCTCTCGCGCTCGAACGTGCCTGTCACCTTGCCGGCAGACAGCACGGCAATACGGTCACAAATCAGCATCAGTTCACGCAAATCGCTGGACACCACCACCAGCGCCTTGCCCTTGCGCGCCAGTTCGCCAAACAAGGCGTAGATATCAAACTTGGCGCCGATGTCGATGCCGCGAGTGGGTTCGTCAAACAACACCACATCACAATCGCGTTCCAGCCAGCGGCCAATCACCACCTTTTGCTGATTGCCGCCAGAAAGCTCTTGTACCGTCTGCGCTGCGCCGGAAGTGCGGATACGCATGGCGCTGATCTGGCGCTGGGCCAGCGCAGTTTCTTTCTGGTGATCGATGAGGCCGTAGCGGGACACCGCATCCATATTGCCCAGCGAGACATTGGCGGCGATGGATTGCGGTAACAACAGCCCTTCCCCTTTGCGGTCTTCCGTAATGAGCGCAATGCCGTTTTTGACGGCATCCGTCGGTGAATGGATCGATACCGTGCGCAGCGGATGGCCTACCTGGATCGTGCCGGCATCCGCCTTGTCGGCACCGTAAATCAGCCGCAGCAATTCGGTACGGCCCGCGCCGATCAAGCCGCTGATGCCAAAAATTTCACCACTGCGGACTTCCAGCGAGACATCCCGCACCACGTTGCCACGCCGCATGCCCTCGACCACCAGCATGGGCTCACCAATGTTGCGTACGCCAAAGTCGATTTTCTCGCCCAGTTCACGGCCGACCATCAAGGTGACGAGTTCATCACTGCTGTAGCGCTCAATGCGGTCGGCACAGACCAGCCGGCCATCGCGCAGCACGGCAATGCGGTCGGCAATGCGCGCCAGTTCTTCCAGCCGGTGCGAGATATAGACCAGCGCCACACCGCGCGCTTTGAGCAGCGCGATCTGGTCAAACAACAGATCAACCTCGCGCGCCGTCAACATGGCGGTGGGTTCATCCAGAATCAGCACCCGGCATTCGCCAATCAGGTTGCGGGCGATTTCCACCATTTGCTGATGACCAATGCCCAGATCGCCCACCAGCGTATCCGGATCAATACTATCGAGCCCGACCTGCGCCATGGCGCGGCGTGCGTCTTCACGCAATTGCCGGCGGGAAATCCAGCCGGCCTTGCGTGGCAATTTGTTCAGAAAGAGGTTTTCCGCCACCGACAAGGTGGGCAGCAGGTTCAGTTCCTGCATCACCATGCGCACACCGGCGTTTTCGGCTTCGGTGCGGCTTTGTGGCGCGTAAGCCTGGCCCAGATAATTCATCTGGCCATGCGTCGGCGTGGTCAAACCCCCAATAATCTTGGAAAGCGTACTCTTGCCAGCGCCGTTCTCACCGGTCAGCGCCAGTACTTCACCTGCAAACAACTGCAGGCTGACATCGGCCAGCACCGTGGTGGCGTAATCCTTGCCGACCCCGGTCACTGTCAGAATTTCACGATCAGACGACATGATCTTGTCCTGTTATGAGCCCAAACCCTGCTGGCTGGCCAGCACCGTGGCACCGGATCGGGTTCTGGCTCCGGGTGCGGCGCATGGGGACACCGCACCCGAATACTTGTTGCTTATCAACGTGACACCAATCAGCGAAGCGGTTCTGGCATGGCGCGCGCAATACGTGGGTGAGCGCAACGCCGCCAGGATGTGTGTCAGACGCGCTCGCTTACTTGGTGATCAATTGCACCGGGGTCTCAACGGCACCGGCCAGATCGGCTTGCTTCTTGTGATCCTTGATCGCCTTCAGGGCAACGTCGATCCCGAACACGGCTTGCTTGGCAGCAAACTGGTCAGCGGTCGCCAGCACGCGGCCATCAGCCAGCATGGGCTTGATGGCATTGATGTTGTCGTAACCGACCACGATCACCTTGCCTTGCTTGCCCGCAGCGCGCACGGCAGACACAGCACCAATAGCCATGTTGTCGTTACCAGCCAGCAGCGCCTTGATGTTCGGGTATTCGTTCAGCATGGCGGCGGCCACGCTATTGCCCTTGTCGATTTCCCACTCGGCCGATTGCACAGAGTCAATCTTGGCGCCGACAGTGGTCATCGCATCCTTGAAGCCTGCGGTACGTTGCTGCGCGTTGGTGGTGGTCGATACGCCTTCCAGAATGCCCACTTCATCACCCGACTTGAGCTTCTTGGCCAGGTAGTCACCCACTTGCTTGGCGCCGGCGCGGTTGTTCGGGCCCACAAACGGTACATTCAGGTTCTTGGACTTCAGTACATCGTTATCCAGCTTGTTGTCGATGTTCACGACAATGATGCCGGCATCAACGGCTTTCTTGATGACAGGCACCAGCGCCTTGGAATCAGCCGGGGCGATCACGATGGCATCGACCTTGGACACGATCATCTGTTCGACAATACGGATCTGGTTGGCGGTATCGGTTTCGTCCTTGATGCCGTTGGTGATCAGATCAAACTGCGCCGCATTGGCTTTCTGATAATCCTTGGCGCCGTTTTCCATGGTCAGGAAGAACTCATTGGCCAGCGACTTCATGACCAATGCCACTTTGGGCTTGTGAGCGTCAGCAGCGTAAGCGCTGGAAATCGGCAACACGGCTGCGACGGTAACGGCAACAGCCATCGCGGCCAGGCGACGGAAATTATGTTTCATGCTGGGACTCCTCATCATCGATATGAACTACACGTGATTTGATGGTTTTGTACTTAAGCAAACGTTTGCGCAAACAGATAAAAAAGAAGCGCAAGGTGTCTTCGGGATATGGACTGGCAGTCCATATGTAGCAAACGTTTGCGCACTACAATTTACGTCCATTTCACCCTGTGTCGTCAACTGCATTTCATTTTGCACTGCACTGTCGCGGTGCCTGAAACGGCACTTTTCTCATCCACAATTCACCATATTGGTGCAAATTCTCTCTCCATTCTGACAGTTGTTGTTATAAAAAATATGACGCAACGCCAACAAATCTTTGTTTTACAATAGATTTATCTACTTTGTTTGCGGAACGCCGTAAGAAAACACCCCATATTTACGCCGTCACCTGCTTTTCACCCCCATGCCGCGCAAACGTGGCGCAAAGACGAACGGCAGGACAGTGTCATCTGTTGTTGCTGCGCAGCCGCTACACCCAATACTGCCCACCATAACGGTCGGGCAAGCCCGCCGCCTCTGTCTGCGGTACGACTTATCTCTGCACCACCAGGCACCAGCGCCAATCTTTTCAGCCAACCCATCGTCTGCTTACGCGCAATGAACGCTGAAAAGACATTTCATCGATGTATTTGCGAAAAACCCGATGGGAATATCCGCCTTTCCGCGTAACAATGAGAAACGCCAGACCATGTATCTGGCCTCTCAACAAGGAAACCGCACATGAAACACCGTCGTTACATGCCCGCCGTCGTGCTGGCTCTGCTGGCTATGGCCGGTTGCGCCAATATGGACACCAACTCGCTGATGCAATCCGGCATGACCGCAGCACAGGCCGCAACACTGACGGATGCAGACGTGCAGCAACTGTCCGTCGCGTCCTGCCAGGATCAGGACAGCAAGAACCAGCTGGCCCCGGCCAACAGCACCTACATGAAGCGTCTTGCGGTGGTGAGCAAGGGTCTGCCCACCAGCGTCAATGGCGCCCCGCTCAACTTCAAGGTGTATCAGACCAAAGACGTCAACGCCTGGGCCATGGCGAACGGTTGCGTACGCGTGTACAGCGGTCTGATGGATCTGATGACCGATGACGAAGTCCGCGCCGTACTGGGCCATGAAATCGGCCACGTGGCGTTGGGCCACACCAAGAAAGCGGCGCAAGTGGCATACAGCGTCAGCGCTGCCCGTGGTGCAGTCGGTTCTGTGGGTGGCACCGTGGGCGCGTTGAGCAAATCGCAACTGGCCGATCTGGGCGAGCAACTGGTGAATGCCCAGTTCTCCCAGAAGCAGGAAAGCCAGGCGGATGATTATTCGTTCGATCTCTTGAAAAGCAAGGGCTATAACCCGCAGGCACTGGTCAGCAGCTTCCAGAAACTGGCCAGCCTGGACGGTGGTCAAAGCAGCATCATGAGTTCTCACCCGGCCTCGACGGACCGCGCCAAGCACATCCAGGCGCGTATCGCCTCAGGCAAGTGACCTTGTCTGCAGCAACAAAAAAGCCCGCAAACGCGGGCTTTTTTGTTTCCAACGGCAATCAATCGCAAGCAATGCTTACTTGATCATGCCTTTGGACTTCAACAGTTCGTGCATGGTCTTGCCGATTTCAGCCGGGCTGCGGGTGTACGCAATGCCGGCCTTCTCGAACGCCTTGAACTTTTCTTCTGCCGTGCCCTTGCCGCCAGAAATAATGGCGCCAGCGTGGCCCATGCGCTTGCCCTTGGGGGCAGTCACACCGGCAATGTAACCCACCACTGGTTTGGTCACATATTGGCGGGCAAACTCGGCCGCTTCTTCTTCAGCCGAACCGCCAATTTCACCAATCATGATGATCGCGTCGGTATCCGGATCGTCCTGGAACAGCTTGAGGGCATCAATGTGGCTGGTCCCCGGGATCGGGTCGCCACCGATACCGATACATGTGGACTGACCCAGACCCAGCGCAGTGGTTTGCGCTACGGCTTCATAGGTCAGTGTGCCGGAACGGCTCACAATACCGATGCGACCCGGGTTGTGGATGTGCCACGGCATAATGCCGATCTTGCACTCGCCCGGGGTAATCACGCCAGGGCAGTTGGGGCCGATCAGGCGTACGCCGGCTTCGTCCACAGCCTTCTTCACGTACAGCATATCCAGCGTCGGCACGCCTTCCGTGATACACACAATCAGCTTCACGCCGCTATCAAGGGCTTCCAGGATGGAATCCTTGGCAAAGGCTGCCGGTACGTAGATCACCGAGGCATCGGCCTGGGTCTGGCGTACAGCGTCTTTCATGGTGTTGAACACCGGCAGGCCCAGGTGCTCGGCACCGCCCTTGCCCGGGGTTACACCGCCAACCACCTTGGTGCCAACCTTCAACGCTTGTTCAGCGTGGAAAGTACCATTCTTGCCGGTGAAACCCTGCACCAGCACTTTCGTATCTTTGTTTACAAGAACGCTCATTGCTTTTCCTTGTGAGGTGTGAGGGGTGAGGGGTGAGGTGTAACCCCCAAAACCTGCACCACTGCTACCTGCATAACTGTCTCAAGATAAAAGATGCGCGTGAGCAGCGGGTTACCCCTCACTCCTCACGCCTCACCCCTCACAGCGCGGCGACAGCCGCGACGATCTTCTCTGCCGCGTCGTTCAGGCCCTGGGCGGAGGTCAGCTTCAGACCGGATTCATCCAGAATCTTTGCGCCCAGCTCTGCATTGTTGCCTTCCAGACGAACCACGACCGGCACGGTCACGTTCACTTCCTTCACGGCGGCGATAATGGCTTCAGCGATCATGTCGCAGCGGACGATGCCGCCGAAGATATTGATCAGCACGCCCTTGACCGAGGTGTCGGCCAGGATCAGCTTGAAGGCTTCGATCACGCGCTCTTTGGTCGCGCCACCGCCCACATCCAGGAAGTTGGCCGGCTGACCGCCCTTGAGCTTGATGATGTCCATGGTCGCCATGGCCAGACCCGCGCCGTTTACCATGCAACCGATATTGCCTTCCAGTGCCACGTAGTTCAGTTCGAACTCGGAGGCCTTCACTTCACGCTCGTTCTCTTGCGACTTGTCGCGCTGGGCCAAGAGGTCCGGGTGACGGAACAATGCGTTGGAGTCCAGGTTGATCTTGCCGTCCACGCAGGCCAGTTCGCCGTTTTCACGCAGGGCCAGCGGGTTCACTTCAAACAGGGCGAAGTCGTTTTCAACAAAGGCTTGATAGGCACCCAGCATCAGTTTTTCGAATGCCTTGACCTGTGCGCCAGCCAGGCCCAGTGCGAACGCAGCGTCACGTGCCTGGAACGGCTGCATGCCGGTCAGCGGGTTCACTTCAATCTTGATGATCTTTTCCGGGGTTTCTTCCGCGACCTTCTCGATTTCCACGCCGCCTTCGGTGGAAACCATGAACACCACGCGTTGCGAACCGCGGTCCACCACAGCGCCCAGATACAGTTCGCGCTGCACCGGGTACATGTCTTCACACACCAGTACGCTATGCACTGGCTGGCCCGCTGCGTCAGTCTGATAGGTCACGAGATTGGTGCCGATCAGGCGGGTTGCTTCGGCCGCCGCTTCTTCCCGGCTCTTGACCACTTTCACACCACCCGCCTTGCCACGGCCACCGGCGTGAACCTGGGCCTTGACCACGGCAAACTTGCCACCGAGCTTGTCATAAGCCGCTGCGGCTTCTTCGCCGCTGTTGGCCAGAATGCCGCGTTGTACCGGCAGACCGTATTTGGCCAGCAATTCCTTGGCCTGGTATTCATGCAGATTCATAAGGGTTTCCCTGTGAGGAGTGAGGGGTAAGGTGTGAGGTGGAACAGCGGGAAGCGTGGGTTTTCCCCTCACTCCTCACGCCTCTCACCTCACACGCGATCAAGAATGCAAACCGCGCTTGTCGACGCCCAGGGCCGCTTCGTGCACGGCTTCAGAGAGCGACGGGTGCGCGTGAACAATGCGGGCCAGGTCTTCAGAAGAAGCATTGAATTCCATGGCGACCACGGCTTCGGTAATCAGTTCCGAGGCAAACGGGCCAATGATATGCACGCCCAGGATGCGGTCCGTTTTGGCGTCGGCCAGCATTTTTACAAAGCCGGCGGTTTCACCCAGACCCAGCGCACGGCCGTTGGGGCCAAACGGGAACTGGCCCTTGCGGTACTCGACGCCTTCGGCTTTCAGTTGTTGCTCGGTCTTGCCCACCCAGGCCATTTCCGGGCTGGTGTAGATCACCCACGGCACAGTGTTGAAGTCGATATGCGGGTGCTGGCCGGCAATGCGTTCAGCCACAGCCACGCCCTCTTCCGACGCTTTGTGTGCCAGCATCGGGCCACGCACCACATCACCCACTGCCCACAGGTTAGGCAGCTTGGTGCGGCATTCGTCATCTACCTCAATAAAGCCACGGGCATCCAGCGGCAGGCCAACAGCTTGCTCGGCCAGGTTCCAGGTATTGGGTACCCGGCCAATCGACACAATCAGTTTGTCGAAGGTATCGGTGTGTTCCTTGCCTTCGTTGTCGGTGTATTCCACCTTGACGGACTTGGCAGCCGCTTTGGTGCCGGTGATCTTCACGCCGGTACTGATCTTCAGGCCCAGTTCCTTGATGAAAATCTTCTGGGCTTCACGAGCAACAGCTTCATCAGCCGCAGTCAAAAAGCCTGGCGCGGCTTCCAGAATGGTGACGTCCGCACCAAGACGCTTCCAGACCGAACCCATTTCCAGGCCAATCACGCCAGCACCAATCACGCCCAGTCGCTTGGGGACATCCGGAATCGACAGTGCACCGACGTTATCGAGCACGACCTTGTTGTCCACCGGCAGACCCGGCAACTGACGCGGCACAGAACCCGTGGCGATGATGACATGAGTGGCTTCAACCACCTCGCTCTTGCCGGATTCATTGACCTCAACCTGCCACTTGTCGCCGTTGCGGCTGACGAGCTTGCCGTGGCCAAACAGGCTGGTGACCTTGTTCTTCTTGAACAGGAAACCAATGCCACCGGTGAGCTTGGCGACAATCCCTTCCTTGCGCTCCAGCATTTTGGAAACATCAAACTTCGCGCCGGACACCGTAATACCGTGGGCGGCGAACTTGTGATTCACGCGTTCCCAGTTTTCCGACGACTCCAGCAGCGCCTTGGACGGGATACAACCCACGTTCAGGCAGGTGCCGCCCAGGCTTTGCTTGCCTTCAGCGTTCTTGAATTCGTCTACGCAGGCCGTTTTGAAACCGAGTTGCGCAGCGCGGATAGCAGCCACGTAACCACCGGGGCCACCGCCAATGACCAGTACGTCAAATTGTTGTGCCATTTGTATACCGTGAGGAGTGAGGTGTGAGGGGTGAGGTGTAACCCCCGCACACCGATGCAAATCTGTTGGCCTGAGTGGGTAAGGTTTTACACCTCTCTCCTCACCCCTCACGCCTCACATCAATCAGATATCCAGGATCAGACGGGCCGGATCTTCAATCGCTTCCTTGATCGCCACGAGGCTCAGCACGGCTTCGCGACCATCAATAATGCGGTGATCGTAGGACTGGGCCAGATACATCATCGGGCGCACGACAACCTGGCCATCCTCGACCACAGCGCGTTCCTTGGTGGCATGCATGCCCAGGATCGCGGATTGCGGCGGGTTGATGATCGGGGTCGACATCATGGAACCAAAGGTGCCGCCGTTAGAGATGGTGTACGTGCCGCCGGTGAGTTCTTCCACGGTCAGCTTGCCTTCCTGGGCGCGCTTGCCAAAGTCAGCGATGGTCTTTTCGATGTCGGCCAGGCTCAGTTGGTCCGCATTGCGGATGATCGGCACGACCAGGCCGCGCGGGCTACCCACGGCCACGCCGATATCGTAGTAGCCGTGGTAGACAATTTCGTTACCGTCGACCGAGGCATTCACGATCGGGTATTTTTTGAGCGCGTGGACGGCTGCCTTCACAAAGAAACCCATGAAGCCGAGCTTGATGCCGTGTTCTTTCTCGAAACGGTCTTTGTACTTGTTACGCAAATCCATCACCGGCTTCATATTCACTTCATTGAAGGTGGTGAGGATGGCGTTGGTTTGTTGCGATTGCAGCAAACGCTCTGCGACGCGCTGGCGCAGTCGGCTCATGGCGACGCGTTGTTCCTGGCGATCACCCTGCGGCAATACATAAGCGGGCGCAGCCGGGGCTGGCGTTGCCGCTGCGGGCTTGTTGCTGCCAGAGGCAATGGCGGCTTGTACGTCTTCTTTCAGCACGCGGCCGCCACGGCCGGAACCGGCCACCTGACTGGCATCCACGCCGGCATCAGCGGCCAGCTTTTTGGCAGCCGGCATCACGGCGGTGCCAAAACCAACGGCGGAGGCTTCGACACCGTGCGCTTGCGCGGCTTCGGCGACGCGTTTCTTGTCTTCGGTCACTTGCGCTGCGGGCGCGGCAGCGGCGGCCGGGGCGGCGCCCGCGACCTTGGCATCCGTATCAATGGTGGCAATGATTTCATTGCTGCCCACGTTATCGCCTTCATGCTTGACGATGGACACCAGCACACCCGCTTGCGGGGCCGGGATTTCCAGCACAACCTTGTCGGTTTCTAGGTCGATCAGCGTTTCGTCACGGGCAACCGCCTCGCCTTCTTTTTTCTTCCATTGCAGCAAGGTGGCTTCAGCAACAGATTCCGGCAACTGCGGGACTTTGATTTCAATGATCATGAGTTACTTCTCCAATTGATTCTTGTTCGTCGGTGTAACAAGACGCGGCAGGCCTTGTGTGCCTGCCGCGTATGGAATGATTAAAGGGTCAGTGCGTCGTCCAGGAAGGCCTTAAGCTGCGCGGTGTGCTTGCTCATATAGCCCACGGCCGGCGAGGCGGACGACGGGCGACCGGCATAGCGCAGCGTCTGTTTCGGCGTCGTCACACTTTCCAGGCGGTGGCGGATCTGGTGCCACGCGCCCTGGTTGCGCGGTTCTTCCTGGACCCAGACCAGTTCGCGGGCATTGGGATACTTCTCCATTTCTGCCTGCAATTCTTCGGTCGGGAACGGGTACAACTGCTCAACGCGGACAATGGCAATGTCCTTGATCTCGCGTTCACGGCGAGCGTTATCCAGGTCGTAATACACTTGACCTGCACACACCACCACGCGCTTGACCTTTTTGGCGTCAAGGCTGGCGGTATCCCCAATCACGTTGCGGAACTCGCCATTGGTGAACAGTTCGATCGGGCTGGCGGCGTTCTTGGCCTTCAACAGGCGCTTGCTCATGATCACGATCAGGGGCTTGCGAACCGGACGCACCATCTGACGGCGCAGCATGTGGAAGACCTGGCTGGCTTCGGTCGGCTGCACCACCTGGATGTTGTGCTCGGCGCACAGTTGCAGGTAACGCTCAACACGCGCGGAGGAGTGTTCCGGGCCAGCACCATCGTAGCCATGCGGCAGCAACATGGTCAGACCACACAGGCGACCCCACTTGGTTTCGCCCGAGGCGATGAACTGGTCAATCACCACCTGCGCGCCGTTGCAGAAGTCACCAAACTGCGCTTCCCAGATCACGAGTTCATCCGGGGCGGACGATGCGTAACCATATTCAAAGGCCAGCACGGCTTCTTCGTTCAGGATGGAGTCGATGACCGCAAAGTGCGCCTGGTTATCCGACAGGTTTTGCAGCGGCACATACACGCCCTGGTCCCAACGCTCACGATTCTGGTCGTGGAACACCGCATGGCGGTGGTTGAACGTACCACGCCCCGAGTCTTCGCCGGAGATGCGCACGGCGTAGCCTTCGGTCAACAGCGTGGCATAGGCCAGATGCTCGGCCATACCAAAGTCCACATTCAGGTTGCCGGCGGCCATCTCGCGTCGATCGGCCACCACCTTTTCAACCGTGCGGTGCAGCTTGAAACCTTCCGGCACGGTGGTGAATTTTTCGGTCAGGCGTGCCAGGTCGGCTTGCGGCACCGAAGTCACCACCGGATGACGCCAGTGCGTCCCCATGTAGCGGCTGAAGTCGATGGCGTAAGAGCGCTTGTAATCAGTCAGCGAGGTCTGCTCAACGTGCTCGCCCTTGTCCAGCGCAGCGCGGTAGGCGGCAATCAGCGCCTCGGTCTGTTCTGCCTGTACCACCCCTTCGGCGATCAGCTTGTCCGCGTACTTCTGGCGTACACCGGGGTGAGCGGCAATGCGCTTGTACATCATCGGCTGGGTGAGGTACGGATCATCTGCCTCGTTATGGCCGTGCTTGCGGAAACAGACGATATCGACCACCACATCTTTCTTGAAGACGCGGCGGTATTCCATGGCGGCGTGCACCACAAAACACACGGCCTCCGGATCATCCCCGTTCACGTGGAAGATCGGCGCTTCGACCATCTTGGCGATGTCGGTACAGTACAGCGTGGAGCGGGTATCCCGGGTGTCGGACGTGGTAAAACCGATCTGGTTATTGACCACCAGATGCACCGTACCGCCCGTGCCATAGCCACGGGTGTGCGACAGGTTGAATGTACCCTGGTTGGTGCCCAGACCAATAAAGGCCGAGTCACCGTGGATCAGCACCGGCAACACCTGGTCGCCCGTGCGGTCCTGGCGACGTTGTTGACGCGCACGCACCGAACCCTCTACCACCGGGTTAACAATTTCCAGATGCGACGGGTTGAAGGCGAGGCTCAGGTGAATCGGGCCGCCCGGTGTCGGGATATCGGCCGAGAAACCATTGTGGTACTTCACGTCACCGGACGGCAGTTCGGTGGTCGGGCGACCTTCGAACTCGCTGAACAGATCACGCGGTTGCTTACCCAGAATGTTGACCAGCATGTTCAGGCGGCCACGGTGGGCCATGCCGATCACCATTTCCTGAATGCCCTGCTCACCGGCCATCTGCACCAGATAGTCCATCGCCGGGATCATGGAATCGCCGCCTTCCAGCGAGAAACGCTTCTGGCCGACGTATTTCTTGTGCAGGTATTGTTCCAGTGTTTCGGCCGCAGTCACCTGCTTGAGAATGCGCAGCTTTTGCTCTTTGGCAAAAGACGGCGTGGAGCGACGCTCTTCAAAGTATTCCAGCACCCACTTGCGGGCTTCGGAATTGGTCATGTGCATGAACTCAAGGCCTACGTTGCCGCAGTAGGTCTGCTTGGCAAAGGCAATGACTTCAGAGAGCGTGGCACGTTCCATCGATTTGATATTGGTGCCAAACGTCAGCGCCATATCGGCTTCGGTGAAACCGTAGAATTTGGGGTCGAGTTCTTCGACGTAATCTGTGTCCATGCGGCACAGCGGGTCCAGCGTGGCATTGCGGCTGCCCAGCAGGCGATAGGCCTGCATCATGCGCAATACTTCCACCTGCTTGCGCGAGACGGAATCTTCGGCCACCGAAGCGTGCACAGCCATGGCGCGCGGCTGGCGGGCCAACTGGCGGAAAGATTCTTCAATGGGCGCGCGCGGAATATCGCGGGCCGTTGCCCCAGGCAATTGCTGGAGTTTGTCGAAGTAAGTACGCCAGCCCGGGTCCACCAGGTTGGGGTCTTCCAGATATTGTTCGTACAAGTCCTCCACAAAGGGGGCATTGCCGCCGAACAAATGGGAATTCAATGCTAGCTGTTCCAGCTCTCGTTTCATGGCCAGTGTCCTGTCACTCTAACTGCCCCGGTCTGCCCGGCCGGGGGCCTTGCACACGGTCCGCGCCCGCGGACCGTGGTATTGCTTGTTATTACTTGCGCTTTTCAACCGGCACGTAGTCACGACGCGGCGAACCCGTATACAACTGACGCGGGCGGCCGATCTTCATGCCGGGATCGGAAATCATTTCGTTCCAGTGGCTGATCCAGCCCACAGTACGAGCCAGCGCAAAGATCACGGTGAACATGGAAACCGGAATGTTCAACGCGGTCAGCACGATGCCGGAGTAGAAGTCGACGTTGGGGTACAGCTTGCGCTCAATGAAGTAGGGGTCTTCCAGCGCAATCTTTTCCAGCGCCATGGCCAGCTTGAACTTGGGGTCGTTTTCCAGGCCCAGTTCTTTGAGCACGTCGTCGCAGGTCTTTTTCATGATGGCGGCGCGCGGGTCCATGTTCTTGTAAACACGGTGACCAAAACCCATCAGTTTGTGCGTTTTGTTCTTCACGCCTTCCATAAAGGCCGGGACGTTTTCGACCGAGCCGATCTCGTCCAGCATTTTCAGCACGGCTTCGTTGGCGCCACCGTGGGACGGGCCCCACAGACAAGCAATACCGGCGGCGATACATGCAAACGGGTTGGCGCCCGAGGAGCCAGCCAGACGCACGGTGGAGGTCGATGCGTTTTGTTCGTGATCGGCATGCAGTGTGAAGATACGATCCAGCGCGCGGACCAGCACCGGATTGGGCTTGTACTCTTCGCACGGGGTGGCAAACATCATTTGCAGGAAGTTGGCCGCGTAAGAGAGGTCGTTCTTCGGGTAGTTGAACGGCAGACCCTTGCTGTAGCGATAACACATGGCCGCGATCGTCGGGATCTTGGAGATCAAGCGGTACATGGTCACTTCACGGTGACGCGGGTTGTTGATGTCCAGGCTGTCCTGATAGAACGCAGACAACGCGCCGGTGACACCGACCATCATCGCCATCGGATGGGCGTCACGACGGAAACCCTGGAAGAACCGGGTCATCTGGTCGTGCACCATGGTGTGGCGGGTGACGGTACGGACAAACTCAGCCTTTTGCTCGGCATTGGGCAGTTCGCCAAAGATCAGCAGATAGCAGGTTTCCAGGTAGTCCGAATGCTCTGCCAGTTGCTCGATCGGATAACCACGGTAGTAAAGCTGACCCTGGTCGCCATCAATAAAGGTGATCGCCGATTCACAAGAGGCGGTCGCCAGGAAGCCGGGGTCATAGGTAAACATCCCGGTTTTGGAGAAAGTCCGGATATCCACCACATCCGGACCCAGCGTGCCCGACTGCACCGGCAGATCAATGGTGCCGCCGGTGTAAGTCAGAGTAACTTTGTTTTCTGCCATGTTTACAAGCTCCTGGTTTGCAATGCCCTACCACCCCACGGGGGAGGTCAGACCGTGTATCTAAACTATCGTTGGGCGCGAACCCGCTCGATCATCGGCACAAGGCTTTGATCCGGGCACGGCACTTTACCGTTCAGGTAATCCAGCAAATCGTTATCCGAGAGCAACAACATCTGCGAATAGGCTAACCATTCGGTATCACTGAACCCGGGCAGCACGTCGCGCACAAAGCGCTCCAGCTGGATATCCAGCTCCAGCAACCCCCGGCGTGACCGCCAGACGATGCGTTTCTTTTCAACTTCGTCCACTGCTCTCAGTCCTGCAAAAACATTCATTCAATCCTGCAACGCCCGGGGCGGTCGTCCGGCATACCGCTTTTCCCGGCACCACCATTTCAGGCGATGCGACGTAGGCCGTAGGGTGGATTTGCGTAGCAATCCACCGTCGCCATGGTGGATTGTCGCTACGCTCCAAATCCACCCTACCCAATCAAACGACCCGCTTCAGCATCAAGTCTTTGATCTTACCGATGGCTTTGGTCGGGTTCAGATGCTTCGGGCACACATCCACGCAGTTCATGATGGTGTGGCAACGGAACAGGCGATACGGGTCTTCCAGATTGTCCAGCCGCTCATTGATGGCCGTGTCGCGGGTATCGGCAATAAAGCGGTACGCCGCCAGCAAACCGGCCGGGCCCACAAACTTGTCCGGGTTCCACCAGAACGACGGGCACGAGGTGGAACAGCAGGCGCACAGAATACACTCGTACAGACCGTCCAGCTCTTCCCGGTCTTCCGGCGATTGCAGACGCTCACGCTCCGGCGCCGGATCATTGTTGATCACGTATGGCTTGATCGAATGGTATTGCTTGAAGAACTGCGTCATGTCCACGATCAGATCGCGGATGACCGGCAGACCCGGCAGCGGGCGGATCTGCACCGGCTGCTTGAGTTCGGTCAGGTCGGTAATACAGGCCAGACCGTTCTTGCCGTTGATATTCATGGCATCCGAACCACACACGCCTTCGCGGCAGGAGCGACGGAAACTCAGGGTGTCATCCACGGCCTTGAGGCGTACCAGCGCGTCCAGCAGCTTCTTGTCAGACGGCTCCAGTTCGACGTGGTAGTCCTGCATGTACGGCTTGGCATCCACGTCCGGGTTGTAACGGTACAGCTGGAAATGCATTTTCATATCAGTTAGACCCTTCAAGTATCCTCGACTTACCAGCCACACGAACGCAGTGAGGCCCCCTCGCGGCGGCGAGGGCGGGGGAGTCGGAATGAAACAGGGGGAGCCGGTTCTCGCACTCAGCAACCACCGCGCGCCCGGCTTTGCCGGGTGCCCAAACGGTGTTCTGCAATGCAATTGACGGCAGCAAGTTCATCACAGGCTCAGTAAACGCGCTTTTGCGGAGCAATGTATTCGACCGACAGCGGCTGGGTATGCACCGGCTTGTACGACAGCGTGCGATTCTGGCCGTCATACAGGGTGTGCTTCATCCACTCGTCGTCGTGGCGTTCCGGATGGTCGTCCTGCGCGTGGGCACCGCGCGACTCCTTGCGGGCTTCGGCCGAGATCAGCGTAGCCACGGCCACTTCGATCAGGTTTTCCAGCTCCAGGGCTTCAGTACGGGCGGTATTCCAGACCTTCGATTTGTCTTTGATCTGTGTCCGCTTGGCACGTTCGGCAATCTCTTTGATCTCTGCGACGCCCTTGGCGAGGTTTTCGTCGTTGCGGAACACGCCAGCACGCAGTTGCACGCACTTTTGCATGGCGTTACGCACGTCGGCCACTTCTTCGCCATCAGTCTGGTTTTCCAGGCGGGCCAGACGGGCCAGCGAGAAGTCAGCGGCGTTCTCCGGCAGCGGTTTCCAGTCTTTACGCTCGTTGCGGATGAACTCGATCATGCTGTTACCCGCCGACTTGCCGAACACCACCAGATCCAGCAGCGAGTTGGTACCGAGGCGGTTGGCGCCATGCACGGAGGCACATGCGCACTCGCCTGCGGCGTAGAAACCATTGACGCGCACTTCCGGGTTGTCGCCCTGCGGCGCAACCACTTCACCCTTATAGTTGGCTGGAATACCGCCCATCATGTAATGGGTCGTCGGCACCACCGGAATCGGGTCTTTGATCGGGTCCACGCCGGCAAACTTGATCGCGATTTCGCGGATACCCGGCAGGCGGTGGTTGATGATTTCCGGGCCGAGGTGATCGAGCTTGAGCAGCACGTGATCTTTTTCCTTACCACAGCCACGGCCTTCCAGGATTTCCAGCGCCATGGCGCGGGAAACCACGTCACGCGATGCCAGATCCTTGGCGTTCGGTGCGTAACGCTCCATAAAGCGTTCGCCATTGGCGTTGAGCAAAATACCGCCCTCGCCGCGCACACCTTCGGTAATCAGCACGCCTGCGCCGGCCACACCGGTCGGGTGGAACTGCCAGAACTCCATGTCTTCCAGCGGAATACCGGCGCGCACAGTCATACCCAGACCATCGCCGGTATTGATAAAGGCGTTGGTGGAAGCCGAGTAAATACGGCCTGCGCCACCGGTGGCAAACAGTACGGCCTTGGCGTGCAGCACGTAGGTTTCGCCGGTTTCCATTTCCAGCGCGGTTACGCCGATCACGTCACCATCGGCATCACGGATCAGGTCCAGCGCCATCCATTCCACAAAGAACTGGGTGTTGGCGCGCACGTTACGCTGATACAGCGTGTGCAGCATGGCGTGGCCAGTCCGGTCAGCGGCCGCACAGGCACGTTGCACCGGGGTCTTGCCGAACTCGGCCATGTGACCGCCGAACGGGCGCTGATAAATCTTGCCGTTTTCCAGACGGTCAAACGGCATGCCGAAGTGTTCCAGCTCAACCACGACTTCCGGTGCCTGGCGGCACATGAATTCAATCGCGTCCTGATCGCCCAACCAGTCCGACCCCTTCACGGTGTCGTACATGTGCCATTCCCACTTGTCTTCCTGGACGTTACCCAGCGAGGCAGAAATGCCACCTTGTGCGGCAACAGTATGGGAACGGGTCGGGAATACTTTGGAGAGCACGGCGGTTTTCAGACCGGCTTCAGACAATTGCAGGGCGGCGCGCAGGCCGGCGCCACCGGCACCGACGATGACTGCATCAAATTTGCGAACGGGAACAGACATCAGGCACCCCACACCACTTTAACGGAATAAACAAGGCTACCCACCAGCCACAGCAAGGTGAGCACGTGCATGGTCAGGCGCAAGCCAGCGGACTGGATATAGTCCATCCAGATATCACGCACACCGACCCAGGCGTGCCACAGCAATGCAAAGGCCGTGACTTGCGTCAGCACTTTCACCCAGGTACAGGCGAACAGCGCTTTCCAGCCATCAAAGCCCTGGTTATGGGCAGCCAGCAAAAACAGCACGATGCCGAGGGTGTACACCAGCATGATGACGGCCGTAACACGCTGCACCAGCCAGTCTCGCAGGCCGTAGTGCGCGCCGATAACATGACGATTTACCATGTCAGCCCCCCGATAATCACGGTCAGCGCCAGGCTGACGATCAGCACCAGTTTGGCGGTCAGACGGGCCGTGGCCAGATCAAGGCCTTTGTGGATATCCAGCGCCAGAAAACGGATGCCGGCACAGGCGTGATGCAGAAAACCCCACAGCACGACCAGCAGCAACAGCTTGACGAGGGGGTTGGCAATACAGGCGCGGAAAGCTTCAAAGTGCTCGGCGGATGAGAGGGAACCGGAGAGGGCGTAGAGGATAAACGGAATCGCCACAAACATCAGCGCACCGCTGGCACGATGCAGAATCGAGACTATCCCCGGTATGGGCAATCTGATCTGCCATAACGCGAGGTGCTTGGGTCTTGTTTGACTCATACGCACAAATCCTTCTTTTTGATTCACAAGTTTGAGAACCGTTACTACCATCCACTGCATCGTTCAAATTGCTCATTTCACTTTTCAGCAATACGAACAACCTCGATACAACCCTTGACCATCTGCGAGCGCCCCACCCTGTCATCTCTCACAGGAGGTGACGTGACACCGTGGTCACCTAACCGATCATTTCTACCGACTGCAGCGCATATTTTTCGCTGCAGAACCATGCCGCACTCCACACCTGCGGCACGTCTTCAAAATCTTTGGAAAGCCGGATCACCTGGAGTACCGGCTCATTCACTTCAATCTGCAAAAGACGCGCCTCTGTTTGCGCCGCCGGCATGGCACGGTAGCGAATATCGCAGCCCTTCAGCCGGACCCGATAGTCACGCCAGCACAGCGCGCGGATGTTGCCGCCCAACTCACGCAAGCGCCGCATATCCAGCGCTGGAAAGGTGGTCTCGGACAACAAGGACTCGTCCACGCCAATCACTTCACCTTCAATGCGCACCAGCCGGCGAACCTGCCACAACGGCGCGCTACGGCGCAGATTGAGCACTTCTGCAAGGTATTCGCCGGCATGAATTTTCACGCAACTCAGCACTTCTACCTTGGGCGCTCTTGTCGCATGCTCGTTCAGCGCCGAAAAACGCATGCCACCCAGATCATCCCCGGCATCAGTGACAAACGTGCCTACACCCTGGCGCCGATACAACACTCCACTGGCGACCAGTACATCCAGCGCTTTGCGGACGGTTCCCTGACTGACACCGAAACGCTGAGCCAGTTCTTGCTCGCTGGGCAAAGCTTCATCGCCTTGCCACATGCCGGTTTCAATATCATTGAGCACCTCCCGCATCACCTGTTGATAGAGCGATTGGGCAATGAGCTTTTTCATGATTTGCAGCTTTTTAACATGTTGTCGCGATGGAGTCTACTACAGTCTTATATAAGACATAAGACAAACCACCGAATAGCGGCACCAGGCCGCCAAAACGTACCACCTGCACAGGAGTGCGTGATAGACTTTCGCCACTTTGCAATTACAGTCTGGTTCGGTACAGCCCGGATCAAGCCCTCAAAAAGATGTAGCGCCCGCACAATGACAACATACGGGCTGACGAGAACTGGACACACTGCTTCATGGCGCGCAAGGCAAAGCCCTGCGCTGTCGTCGATGGCGGGACACCCGCCCACTTTTACGCGGAGTAGTAATCAATGAAAAAACCCGTACGCGTTGCCGTTACCGGCGCAGCCGGCCAGATCGGCTATAGCCTCCTGTTCCGTATTGCTTCCGGCGCGATGCTGGGCCCGGATCAACCGGTGATTCTGCAGTTGCTGGACATTACCCCGTCCCTGCCGGCCCTCAACGGCGTGGTTATGGAACTCGACGACTGCGCATTCCCGCTGCTGGCCGGCATCGTGCAAACCGATGACCCGAAAGTGGCATTCAAGGATGTGGACGTTGCCTTGCTGGTCGGCGCTCGTCCGCGCGGCCCGGGCATGGAACGTAAAGACCTGCTGGAAGCCAACGGCGCCATCTTCACCGCTCAGGGTCGTGCCCTGAATGAAGTGGCTAGCCGTGACGTGAAAGTGCTGGTTGTGGGTAACCCGGCCAACACCAACGCCTACATCGCCATGAAGAACGCGCCAGATCTGAATCCGGCCAACTTCACCGCCATGATGCGTCTGGATCACAACCGTGCCCTGACACAAATTGCCCAGAAAACCGGCAACGCTGTCACCGCCGTGAAAAAGCTGACGGTGTGGGGCAATCACTCCTCCACCCAATACCCGGACATCTTCCACGCGGAAGTGAACGGCAAGAACGCCGCCGAACTGATCAATGATCAAAAATGGCTGGAAGCCGAGTTCATCCCGACCGTGCAACAGCGTGGCGCCGCCATTATCAAGGCGCGCGGCCTGTCTTCTGCCGCGTCGGCCGCCAACGCCGCCATCGACCACATCCGCAACTGGGTGCTGGGCACACCGGAAGGCGACTGGGTCACCATGGGTGTTCCGGCCAATGGCGAATACGGTTACAACGACATCATTTTCGGCTACCCGGTCACTTGCAAAGATGGCAAGTACGAAATCGTACAAGGCCTCTCCGTCAGCGATTTCAGCCGTGCACGCATGGACGCGACCTACAAGGAACTGTCCGAAGAGCGTGATGCCGTGAAGCATCTGCTGTCTTAAGCGACTCGCATCGAGTCAACCGCTGTATGAAAAAGGCGAGCCATTGCGGTTCGCCTTTTTTGCTGGAGTGCATCCATACACTCCCCCGAGTCACGGACGGCAAGCACAAACAACAAGGGGATGGTTTTTCAACCATCCCCTTGTTGTTGCTACCGTGATCACCCCGCACCAGAAGGCGCGGGGCTTGGGAACAATTACTTGTTCACGACGGTGTACAGCGCAGACTTGCCAGCTTCCACCGAACCGGAAGCCAGATCAGCCAGACCAGAGAACTGGTCGGAATTGCTGATCACCACCGGACTGATCAACGACTGCGCGTTGGCGGCCAGGTATTCCAGGTCCAGTTCCAGCACCGGGTCACCAGCATTCACGTGAGCACCTTGTTCAGCCAGACGGGTAAAGCCTTGACCGCCCAGTTTCACAGTTTCGATACCAATGTGAACGATGATTTCCGCACCACTGTCTGCCACGAGAGCAAAGGCGTGGTTGCTGTTGAAGATCTTGACCAGCGTACCGCTCGCCGGAGCGACCACAAACTTGCCCGTCGGCTGAATGGCGATACCCTCGCCCACAGCCTTGCTGGCAAACGCAGCATCAGGCACTTGTTCCAGCGGCACGATGTTGCCGGTCAGCGGCGCCACCAGCACCAGACCCTTGGACGAGGTCGGCACGGCAACCGGAGCTACCGGAGCAGCCGCCGGAGCCGGTGCAGCAGCGGCAGGCTTGGGAGCCGGCGCCGGAGCAGCAGCCACAGGAGCCGGTGCGCCAACTTGACGACGCATGCCATCGGCAATCATTTCAGCTTTCGGCCCAACAATGATCTGGACGTTTTGCTTGTTCAGGCGGATCAGGCCAGAAGCACCCAGACGCTTGGCTTCAGCTTCATTCACGATGCTGGAGTCATTCACTTGCAGACGCAGACGGGTAATGCACGCGTCGATACCGGTCAGGTTGGCAGCGCCACCTACTACAGCAATGTAGGAGGAAGCCAGCGAAGCCATATCGCCAGACACAGCAGGCGCCGGAGCAGCACCGCCAGCAATCGGGGCGTCATCTTCACGACCCGGCGTCTTCAGGTTGAATGCCTTGATGAAGAACGTGAACAGTGCGTAGTAGGCTACAAACCAGATCACACCCATGATCAACAGGATGCTGACGTTCTTGGCGGCAGGCAGCTTGGACATCAGCACAAAGTCGATGGCACCCGCAGAGAACGAGAAGCCTGCGTGCACGTCCAGCATGGTCGCAATGTAAGCAGACACACCCGTCAATACGGCATGCACTGCATACAAGACCGGAGCCAGGAACATGAACAGGAATTCAAGCGGCTCTGTCACGCCAGTCAGGAATGCGGTGAAAGCCACGGAGAACAAGAGCCCCCCGACAGCGGCGCGACGATTCTTCGGTGCCGCAAAGTACATGGCCAGTGCGGCGCCCGGCAGACCAAACATCATGACGGGGTAGAAACCGGCCATGAATTGACCTGCGGTCACGTCACCTGCAAAGAAGCGGTTCAAGTCGCCGTGAGCAATAACGGGCTGACCGTCCTTCATGACCTGAACGCCGTCTTTCATCACATTGAAATCACCAATCTGGAACCATGCAATCGAATTGATCACCTGGTGCAGACCAGTCGGGATCAGCAGACGGTTCACGGTAGCAAACACCGCAGCACCCAGTGCGTGCGCGTTCACCATCCAGTCACCAGCTTCCTTGATGACGTTCTGGATCGGGGGCCAGACATAGCCCAGGATCGCCGCCAGGATCAGCATGGTCAAACCGGTAATGATTGGCACAAACCGCTTGCCACCGAAGAAAGCCAGCCAGTCCGGCAACTTGATCGCGTGAAAGCGGTTATACATGACACCGGCAATCAGCCCGGAAAGAATACCGGCCAGCACGCCCATGTTAACGTCTTTGTTGATCACGACCATGGCTTTGGTCAGGATCAGATAACCCACGGCACCAGCAAGCGCCGCTGCGCCTGCATCATCCTTGGACCAGCCCACTGCAACACCAATGGCAAATATCAATGCCAACTGACCGAAAATCGCCCCACCCGCCTCAGCAATGAACGGCAGGTTGAACACATCCGGCTGCCCCAACCGCAACAGCAATGCGGCCACTGGCAGCGTTGCAATTGGCAGCTGCAAGGAACGGCCTAACCGCTGCAATCCGCCCAGCAAGTTCATGTTGCCTCCTGTTATACATACGAAAAATTTTTAATAGAAATCAGGCTGCACCAGGCAGCACCTTGTGGTGTTGTAATCGCTTCCAGGGTACATGTAAACCCACGCGAATTATTCCACCGTGCTATGTCCAGTGCAATGTCGGGCTTAAAAAGCATTTGCCGCAATTGCCTGAGTTACTGATCGGCAATGCTTTTTAATACATGAAGAGCGCGCTATTGCAGCGATGTGACAACAACAGACGGCCTTCATTTCCATCTTCTGTTACTACGTATTTGTCGTTTTATTACCCTCTGGCAAAGCGCGTACAGGCCATTTACCGAGGTGATTATCAATATTAAGCCAAGATAACTTACGCGCAAAAATGCTTTGCGGTTTTGTTTTTTCTCAATTTTCAGTTAACCGATTACATTGGGCGCGCCAGGTACACCACCTTCCTGGCTATGCGTTAAAGTCCTGGCAGCAGCCGTACACAGACAAAGTACGCGCTTGTCTCGTTCGTCACAAAATCTGCCATTCACACTTGATGCCAAGCGGGCCTGGGTTCAGTTAGAATGGCGGCTTGCATAATCGTCGGTAGCGGGTATCCTGCGTCGACGAACTCCAGTGGACAATACAGGTATTTGCACATGCTGACAGGTAGTCTGGTTGCGCTCGTAACCCCGATGAAGGAAGACGGCGCTCTCGATTTTGATCGTTTGCGGCAGTTCGTTGACTGGCACATCGCTCAAGGCACCGACGGCCTTGTCGCAGTGGGCACCACCGGCGAATCTCCGACCGTTGATGTAGAAGAACATGTAGAGATCATCCGCGTGGTGGTCGAACAGGCTGCCGGCCGCGTTCCGGTGATTGCCGGCACCGGCGCCAACTCCACCCGCGAGGCCATCCACCTGTCGAAAAAGGCGCGTGACGTCGGCGCCCAGTACGGCTTGTCGGTTGTCCCTTATTACAACAAGCCAACCCAGGAAGGCCTGTTCCGCCATTTCAAGGCGATTGCAGAAGAGTCTGGCCTGCCTACCCTGCTCTACAACGTACCGGGCCGTACCGTGGCCGATCTGGCCAACGATACCGTGCTACGTCTGGCCGAGCTGCCGGGCATCATTGGCCTGAAAGATGCAACGGGCAACCTTGAACGTGCCGCAGACCTGATCAAGCGCGCACCGAAAGACTTTGGTCTTTACAGTGGTGACGATGCTTCTTCGATTGCCTTCTTACTGCTGGGTGGTCATGGCGTGATTTCGGTCACCGCCAATGTGGCCCCCCGCCAGATGCACGAGCTGTGCGTTGCAGCCGGCGCCGGCCACATTGCCGAAGCGCGCGCCATCAACGATCGCCTGCAAGACCTGCACAAGCATTTGTTTGTTGAAGCCAACCCGATCCCGGTCAAATGGGCACTGGAAGAAATGGGGCATATCGGCAATGGCATCCGCCTGCCGCTGACTCGTCTCTCGGAAAGTGCGCAGGCCGTTGTGCGCAATGCTCTTCGCACCGCTGGTCTGCAATAACCAGTCCCCGACAATTACCCGACACAGAATCCGCTCATGAAAAACGTGTTTCGTTTGATCCCCCTTGTTGCCGTACTGGCGGCAGCGGGTTGCACCTCCGTTGACCAGATGCCGTTCCAGAGCAAGGTTGATTACCGCTCCGGTAGCGATAACCTGTCGAGCAATTCGCTGGAAGTCCCGCCTGATCTGAGCTCGCCCAATACGACCAACAATTTTGTCGTGCCGGGCAAAACCCTGGCTGGCACTACGCCGGCCAAGGCGCCTGTCGCAACCGCACCAGTAGCCGTTGCTGCTTCGGGTACCGCCGCAGCGGCCAGCACGACCGCCCCGGTAGCGACAGATGAAGCCGCCATTGCCAAAGCGTCCACACTGCCCGCCAATCAAGCTGCCCGCCTGGTGCAGGCAGGTTCGCAACGCTGGCTGGTTGTCCAGGGTGACCCCGCCAAGCTGTGGCCGGAAATTCGCCAGTTCTGGCTGGATAACGGCTTTCTGCTGACAACCGACAACTCGTCGATCGGCATCATGGAAACCGACTGGCAAGAAAACCGCGCCAATCTGCCGCAAGATATTGTGACCCGCATGCTGCGCAAGATTGCGGACGGCGTTGTTTCTACCGGCCTGCTGGATCGCTTCCGCACTCGCGTGGAACAAGGCACTGAGCCTGGCACCGTCGAGATTTACCTGACCCATCAGGGCATGAAGGAAGTCTACAAAGACAACGGCAGTGATAGCCCGCGCACTGGCGGCGGCGCAGGTGGCGACACCAATGTGCAAACCGTGTGGACTCCGCGTGACGAAGATCCGGAGCTGGAAGCCCAGATGCTGGCGCTGATGCTGCAGAAGTTCGGCATGCCGACACAGCAAGCCCAACAGGTTGTGGCTGCCCCGGTGAAGGTACCTGATGGCGCAACGCTGACCGAGAACAACACCGCGCTGAGCGTGAACGACACATATGACCGTGCATGGCGTCGCGTTGGCCTGGCTCTGGATCGTACCGGTTATGTTGTGTTCGATCGCAACCGTTCTGAGGGTGTGTACTTCGTGAAGCAGGCCGAGGCCGACATCGGCAAGGAAGAAACCAGCGACGGCTTCATGAACAAACTGGCTTTCTGGAAGAAGAAGCCGGACAACTCCGTGGCCAAGCAGTCCGAATTCCAGGTGGTTCTCAAGCAAGAACTGAACACCATCAAGGTGACGGTCATCGGCAAAGAGGGTCAGGCTGCCGACGGCAAAGTGGTCTATGACATCCTCTCCAAGCTGCAAACCCAGCTCAAGTAAGCGCGGGTGTGCTGCAATAAAAAACGGGCCAGTTGGCCCGTTTTTTTATTGCACTCCCCACCTGCCTACGCGTGGCCCAGCATCATCTGCGCCACCAAAAGCACAATCACCGCATAAAAAGCCGCGACGATGTCGTCCACCATGACGCCAAGCCCACCCGGCACTTTGGCGTCAAACCAGCGGATCGGCCAGGGCTTCCAGATATCAAACAGCCGAAAAGCGGCAAATGCGGCGAGCCACCACCAGAAGTTGAGCGGCACCACCAGCAAGACCAGCCACATGGCCACGATCTCATCGATGACAATGGCGCCGTGATCATGCACGCCCAGGTCATGACCCGTTTTGCTGGCAGCCCACCAACCAATCACGAACACCAGCGCGGTGATCGACAGAATAAATATGGGCGGCCACAGATACAGCATGGCTGCAAACAGTGGAATCGCGGCCAAAGAGCCAAACGTGCCCGGTGCTTTGGGTGCAACACCACTGCCAAACCCTAGCGCAATAAAATGTGCTGGATGACTGAAACAAAAACGCCAGTCTGCCGGGACCGTTCCACTTTTTCCCATGGATAACCTTCAGTAACTCGTGAAATTTCAGAGATGGCCATTCGGTGCTGACACGTGGATTCACGCGCCAAAATGGTCAAATGCGCCCTGCCCGAAATCCAGCGTCGCACCGGTGTCATCCACCAGTTGCACCGGCCGGGCCCCCACCTGCGGCGCGAGCATACGGCCGACCCGGGTCAAGGGCAAGCCGCATTGTTCACCAAGTCGGGCAATGGCATCGCGCTGAGCGACAGGGGCACAAAAGCACAGTTCGTATTCGTCGCCCCCGGTAAGGGCAAACTTTTGTTGCAATGAAAGGGGGAGCACCGCGAGCGCAGGATCGATCGGCAATTGGCTGGCCACCAGTTCCGCACGCAAGTCCGAGCGCGCGCAAATATGCGCCAGGTCTCCGACAATGCCATCCGACAAATCAAGACAGGCGCTAGCCAGATGACGCAGCGCACGGCCCAGAGCCACCCGCGGCGTGGGCAGTTCCAGCCGGTCCTGGCAACGGGCCAGTGCCTCTTCGGCCAGTGACAACGCCTCCACCCGGTGGGCAACTGCGGCGGCGGCGGCGCCCAACACACCCGACACCCAGACATCATCTTCCGCGCCGGCTGCGCCGCGGGTTAATGCGGTGCCGCTTTCAACTTCGCCGGCAATCTGGATGCTGATGGTGAGGGGGCCGCGCGTCGTGTCGCCACCAACCAGTTCAACCTGGTGTTCCGCCGCAAGGGCAAACATCCCCTGACTGAATGCAGCCAGCCAGGCCGGATTGGCCTCAGGCAAGGCCAGCGCCAGGGTAAACCAGCGCGGCGCCGCGCCCATGGCTGCCATATCCGAGAGGTTGACCGCCAGCGCTTTATAACCCAGTCGCCACGGATCAACATCGGCAAAGAAATGCCGGCCACTGACCAGCATATCGACCGAAATCGCCAATTGAAAACCGGGCTGAGGGGTGAACAAAGCGGCATCATCCCCGATCCCCAGATCCGCAACGACGGGCTGGGTGGACGGGTTGAAATACCGCTTGATCAGGTCGAACTCGTTCACTGCCGTGGTTAACTCAGCGTGCGCGTTTGGCGCGGATGGCTTCCACTTCAACCGGGCGCACGACAGCGGCCAGTTTATCCAGGACACCGTTCACAAAACGGTGGCCATCAGTGCCGCCAAAGGTTTTGGCCAGTTCGATCGCTTCGTTGATGATGACTGGATATGGGGTTTCTGGCATATTGATGATTTCTTGCGCGCCCACAAACAGAATGGCGCGCTCAACCGGGCTGACTTCTTCAAAGTCACGATCCACGTGCGGTTTCAAGGCCTCAGTCAGCGCAGCATTGCTCTGAATGCCCCCCACCAGAATAGACTTGAACAAGCCTTCATCCGCCTTCACGAAATACGGGCTGCTTTCTTTCAGGAAACGCTCGATGGCCGGGATGGATTCACCGGTCAGTTGCCATTGATACAGACCCTGCATGGCAAATTCGCGCGAACGGCGGCGGGCAGATTTGGGCGGCTTTTTCGGTGCATCGGTGCCGGGCTGGTTGACTTCGCTCATGCTCGCAACGCCTTTTGCAGATTAGCCATTTCCACGGCAACGCGGGCCGCATCCGTGCCCTTTTCCTGCACGCGCACTTCGGCTTGCTCGTCAGTCTCGGTCGTCAGAATGGCATTGGCAATGGGAATGCCGGCATCCAGGCCAATACGGGTGACACCCGCGCCAGATTCATTGGAAACCAGTTCAAAGTGATAGGTTTCGCCGCGGATCACGGCACCCAGTGCGATCAGCGCATCGTACTGGTCCGACTCGGCCAGGGATTGCAGCACCAGCGGAATTTCCAGCGCGCCGGGCACAGTGGTCAGCAGCAGGTCTTCGTCCTGGACGCCTAGTTTTTTGAGTTCAGTCAGGCAAGCATCACGCAGGCCTTCGCACACCGGTGTATTGAAACGCGCCATCACGATGGCAATACGCAGCCCTTCCCCGTTCAGGTTGGGGGCAATAAATGGAATCGACGGATTGATCGACATGTCGAGGTATTCCTTGGTCAGGTTATCTGTTTTATTTCGTTTATTTCTCTGCACAACGCGGCAGTTCGAAACCGGTAATTTCCAGCCCGAACCCGGTCATACTCGGGATTTTGCGTTCCGGGCTGAGCAAGCGCATCTTGCCCACACCCAGCGATTTGAGCATTTGCGCGCCTATGCCGTAGGTACGCATATCCCACTTGCGCACTTGCTCAAGCTTGAGTTCCGGCAGCGCCCGCGCCAGCAGATCGTTCCCGTCTTCGGTTCGGTGCAACAGAATCATCACGCCGCTGTCCGCTTTGGCAATGGCGTCCAGTGACTCGCGCACATTCCAGGAATGACCGGAATGCGAGAGATCAAGCCAGTCGATCAGCGATGCCGGTTCGTGCACGCGCACCAGCGTTTCCGTGTCGGGCGACGGCGTACCCTTCACCAGCGCCAGATGCGTGGTTTCGGTCAGCTTGTCGCGAAACACCGCCAGTTCAAAATCGCCGGCAAAGGTTTCCACGGTGCGACGACCTTTGCACTCAATCAGCGTTTCTGTCTGACTGCGATAATGGATCAGGTCAGCAATGGTGCCGATCTTGATGTCATGCTCGGCGGCAAACGCCAGCAGTTCTGGCAGGCGCGCCATGGTGCCATCATCGTTCATGATTTCGCAGATGACGGAGGCTGGCGACAAGCCGCCCAGCATGGCCAGATCAGAACCAGCCTCGGTATGGCCAGCGCGCACCAGCACGCCACCGGGCTGCGCCAGCAGCGGGAACACATGTCCCGGCGACACCAGATCACCCGGCTTGGCGTCAAAGGCAACCGCTTTGCGGATGGTCAGCGCGCGATCATGGGCCGAGATACCGGTGCTGACACCTTCGGCCGCTTCAATCGATACTGTGAAGTTGGTGCCATGACTGGAGCCGTTGTTGTTCACCATCAGCGGCAGCGCCAGTTGCTGGCAACGCTCGGCAGAGAGTGTCAGGCAGATCAGACCACGGCCGTATTTGGCCATGAAATTGATGGCTTCCGGTGTGACGTAATCTGCGGCGAGCACGAGATCACCCTCGTTCTCGCGGTCTTCTTCGTCCACCAGAATGACCATTTTGCCGGCACGGATGTCGGCAATGATGTCTTTGATCGGGGAAATGCTGGCGGCCATTTATGCTTGCTCCAGCGCCATCATGCGTTCTACATACCGGGCGATCAGGTCGATTTCCAGATTGACCTTGTCGCCGGCCTTGATGCCACCCAGCGTTGTCACCGACAAGGTGTGCGGGATCAGGTTGATGGAGAACCGGCAACCGCCAGCTACGTCGTTCACGTAGTTAGTCGTCAGCGAAACGCCATTCACGACCACCGAGCCTTTCACGGCCAGATACCTGGCCAGACTCTGTGGGGCCTCTACGATCAGTTCGCGGTTATCACCCACCGGCTCAAAGCTCACCACCGTACCCACACCGTCCACATGGCCCGACACCAGGTGGCCGCCAACGCGGTCTGAAAGGCGCATGGCCTTTTCCAGATTGACCTTGCCACCCTGCTGCGCCAGACCCACGGTCACACCCAGCGATTCGTTGGATACATCAATACGATAACGATGACCTTCGGCAATTTCGATCACGGTCATGCATGCGCCGTTGTGAGAAATACTGTCGCCCAATGCCACATCCGACATATCCAGTTCAGGCGCAGCGACCGTCAGCGTCAGGCCGCCTTCAAACGGGGTAATCTTTTCAATCGTGCCAACGGCTTGAACAATACCGGTAAACATTCAGTGGTTTTCCTTGCTTTGGGCGGCCAGTAACGCAGCGGCAGCTTCACGCACGCGCGTTTTTGATTTGAGTTCGTTACAGCTATTGCAGAAATAGTCGCGAGCGCCGCAGGCCACCAGTTCTTCCAGCGGCTTGCCACAATCCGGGCACAGCATGACGGGGTTTTGGCTATCGGACATCTCGCTACTCCTGCGTGACAAATAGAGCCGAATCGGTGAATCGCAAGTCCCAGCGCAGATCATCGCCCACCATCCGCCGCTCTTTCACCACCGGCGCGTGCTTGTTGGCCAGATCATCCAGTTCCAGCCAGGCGGTACCGCGCGCGGAATCGCCAATCAAGACAGGGGCCTGATACAGGACCAACTCATCGACCAGCCCCGCCCGCAACAAGGCACCATTCAGGCTGGCACCGGCTTCAGTGGTGACTTCGTTACAGCCGCGCCGGCCCAGTTCATGCAGCAAGGCCCCCATATCAACCTGCCCTGCCGCATCGGCACAGACAAGGACTTCCGCTCCTGCATTGACGAGCGCACTGGCCCGGCTTTCCTCAGCATAGGCCGTGGCAATGAGCACGCCGGGACTTTGCAGCATCCTGGCGGTAGGTGGCATGCGTAAACGGCTATCGACCACCACCCGCAGCAACGGCCGGCCAATATCGATATCCCGGGAGGTTAGTTGGGCATCATCCGCCAGGACAGTACCAATGCCGGTCAGCATGGCGCTGGAACGCGCGCGCAAGCGCTGCACGTCAGCACGGGCTTGCGGGCCGGTGATCCATTGCGACTGGCCGTTTTGCAGCGCGGTGCGCCCATCCAGCGACGTCGCCACCTTGAGCCGCAACCAGGGCCGTTGCCGGATCATCCGGCTCAGAAAACCCCGGTGATGTTCGGCCGCTTCTTTGGCCAGCAAGCCGTGTGCAACATCAACGCCCGCCGCCCGCAAACGGGCCAGCCCCTGACCGGCCACTAGCGGATTGGGGTCACGCAACGCGGCCACTACCCGTGTAACACCGGCGTTGACCAACGCATCTGCGCACGGCGGAGTGCGGCCATGGTGGCTGCAGGGTTCAAGCGTGACATACGCGGTGGCACCCGCGGCCCGTTCGCCAGCCATGCGCAGTGCCATGATTTCTGCATGGGCCTGCCCAGCCGGCTGGCTATGACCTTCACCGACCACCTCGCCGTCTCGCACCAGCACACAACCCACACTGGGATTGGGCGGCGCGTAATACTGCCCACGCGCCGCTTGCGTCAGCGCACGTTGCATGTAGACGAGGTCTTCGGCAGACCAGTTCACGGCTGTGCCTTGTGGTCGACTTCGCGAATTACGTCACGGAAATCATCAAGATCAGAGAAGGAACGATAAACAGAGGCAAAGCGGATGTACGCCACCTTGTCCAGCCGCGCCAGTTCGCCCATCACCATCTCGCCAATCTGACGGGACATGATTTCGCGCTCACCCACTGTGAGGACTTTCTGGATGATGCGGCTGATCGCTTCGTCGACCAGATGCGTTGGCACCGGCCGCTTGTGCAGCGCCCGATGAAAACTGGTGCGGATTTTTTCGCGGTCGAATTCGGCACGCTGGCCGTTCTGCTTGACCACCTGCGGCATGCGCACTTCGGCGGTTTCAAAGGTCGTAAAGCGTTTATCGCAGACGGCACAACGGCGGCGACGGCGAACCACGTCACCTTCATCGGACACCCGGCTATCGACAACCTGGGTATCGGGGGAACCACAAAATGGACACTTCACTCGAAGCCTCCGGCAAAGATCAGGCCCGGATCGGGCAAAAACAACCAGTCAGTAGGCAAACTGCTGCTGGTTGAACGCGCAGCGTATTGTGACTGATTAATCAAAGATCATGAAACAGCAAAGGGTGGAGCAATGCCCCACCCTGTCTGCTTTGCCAGCCCAGGCGCACCAGACGATGCACCCAAGCCGGAGCTAACGCATTGATTACGCGCCGTAAACCGGGAACTGTGCAGTCAGGGCTTTCACCTTTTCTGCCACGGTCGCCAGATTGGCTTCATCGTTCGGGTTATCCAGCACGTCAGCGATCAGGTGAGCCACCTGAACAGCTTCGGCCTCCTTGAAACCACGCGTGGTGATGGCCGGGCTACCAATACGGATACCGGAAGTCACGAACGGGCTTTCCGGATCATTCGGAATAGCGTTCTTGTTGACGGTGATGTGCGCCTTGCCCAATACCGCGTCAGCCGCCTTGCCGGTCAGACCCTTGGGACGCAGATCGACCAGGAACACATGCGACTCGGTACGGCCAGAGATAATGCGCAGACCACGTTCAGCCAGAGTGGTAGCCATGGCTTGGGCATTCTTGATCACCTGGGCCTGGTATTCCTTGAACTCGGGGGTCAGCGCTTCCTTGAACGCCACGGCCTTGCCGGCGATGACGTGCATCAGCGGGCCGCCTTGCAGCGTCGGGAACACGTTGGAGTTCAGCATCTTTTCGTGTTCAGCCTTGGCCAGAATGATGCCGCCACGCGGACCGCGCAGGGTCTTGTGGGTGGTCGATGTCACGAAGTCAGCGTGCGGCACCGGGTTCGGGTACACACCAGCGGCCACGAGACCGGCGTAGTGCGCCATGTCTACCATGAAGTACGCGCCAACCTTCTTGGCGATCTCTGCCATGCGGGCCCAGTCAAAACGCAGGGCATAAGCCGAAGCGCCACCGATGATCAGCTTGGGCCTGGCTTCGATGGCGATGCGTTCCATCTCGTCGTAATCGATCTCTTCTTTCTCGTTCAGACCGTAAGGCACGATCTTGAACAGCTTGCCCGACAGGTTGGCCGGCGAGCCGTGAGTCAGGTGACCACCGTGACCCAGGTTCATGCCCATGACGGTATCGCCCGGCTTGAGGATGGAGAAATACACCGCCTGGTTGGCTTGCGAGCCGGAATGTGGCTGCACGTTGGCGTATTCAGCGCCGAACAGTTCTTTCACACGATCAATGGCCAGTTGCTCAACCACGTCTACATATTCGCAACCACCATAGAAACGCTTGCCGGGATAACCCTCAGCGTACTTGTTGGTCAATTGCGAGCCTTGGGCTTCCATGACGGCCGGGCTGGTGTAGTTTTCAGAGGCGATCAGCTCGATATGTTCGTGCTGACGAACTACTTCGCCGGCCATGGCTGCGGCAAGTGCGGGGTCGTACTGGGCAATGGTCAGGGATCGGGAGAACATCGTGACAAGTCCAGGTGAGTCAGAAGAATCCGGGATTTTATCATGGTTCATGTGGTTTATTACCTGGATATGAAGGCAAATCTTCGCGAACGCTCGGCAACTTGCGCATGGGGGGATGAGCGGGATCCATGGGAGGGGTGGGTGCCTGGCGGCGGGAGTGGGTTGCTGTGGGTGTTGGTATGTGGAGATTGTGATCTACCATTGGTTGGCTTTAAAAGCCTGACAGGAGGATGCCTTTAGGCCCCGACAATCATCCACCACTGCAATGCAGTGTTAGCGCCTTCGGCGCGGTTGTGAACAGCATTTGATACCGGCGGTGGCCGGAGCACGTCACTTTCTTTGCTTCGCCAAAGAAAGTAACCAAAGAAAGGCGACCCCAGCCGGGCGGCCCTCCGGGCTGCCCTCGGTTGGTCGGGAGCCTGGGTCTCCCTCCACTCCTTCGGCGCTGGGCTTTGATGGGGGAAGAAAGTCAAAAGCAACCCCAACTTCAACGGCAACGGCAACGGCAACGGCAACGGCCAAATCATCCAGGTGCGGGTTGTGTAGGGTGGATTCGGAGCGCAGCGACAATCCACCGCAAGCAGCCCGTTGGGCTGCGGACTGGATTCCTGCTTTCGCAGGAATGACGAGGTGGTGGGCAAGATGAACCATTCTTGCGAACAGATGGTTTGCGGGGTTAGGTTGGGTTAGGTTAGGTTGGGTTGGGTTGGGTTGGGTTGGCTTTGGCTTTGGCTTTGGCTCTAGATGTTGTCGTTGTTTTTGACCGGCCTCCCCTCCGGCAGCGCCGAGCATCGCAGCGAAGTCCGGGGTTTCGGCGTAAGGGTGTTTGAGGCCAAAGGCCGAGTTCCCTGGAGCCAGCCGGACTTCGCGAGAAGCGCAGGGAACCCGAAGGGCGCTGTCGCAGGGGTCGCCTTTCTTTGGTTACTTTCTTTGGCGAAGCAAAGAAAGTAACGTGCTCCGGCCACCGCCGGCATCCAAAACAACCGCGCCACAGGCGCTAACACCCAAGCATCGCAACGGTGGATTGTCGCCACAACCCCAATCCACCCTACATACCCGCCCGGCCCCCCATACCCCCAAAAAACACAAAACCCGGCCAAAAGACCGGGTTCCGCCAAAAGCCACGCACTGCCAAGTGCAAAGGCTACTTACAGCCCCTTCACCGCATAGATACACAAGGTATTGCGCCAATACCCCTGGTAATCCATCCCGCAACCAAACAGGAACCGGTCTTCAACCTCAAGACCAACAAAGTCAGCCGTTACGCCAGGCGCTTTGCGGTCGTGCTTTTTATCGACCAGCACGGCCACCTTCACTTCTTTGGCGCCACGCTTCAGACAATCTTCAATCACGGCAGCCAGGGTGTGGCCTTCGTCCAGAATGTCATCAATGATCAGGATAGTGCGGCCTTTCATGTCGTCACGCGGCGGCACCAGCCAGTTGATCTGGCCGCCGCTGGTTTCATGACGATAACGGCTGGCATGCAGGTAAGAGCACTCCAACGGGAAACGCAGCTTGGGCAACAAGTGGCCCGAGACAATCAGGCCACCGTTCATGATCGTATACACAATCGGATTGCTGCTGGACATGGCGTCCGTAATGCGCGCAGCCATGCGCTCGATCGCGGCAATGACCTCCTGTTCGGTATGCAGGCAGTCTGCGTTGTCGATGATGGTGTTGGCTGCAGGTAGTTCAAGCGTCACGGTCGATACCCCGATCAATGTCCGGCAAAATCACAAATGGTAAACAGCGGCAAACCCTGATCCCGGATCAGTTTGGAGCCGCCCAGTTCTGGCAGATCGACAATCGCAGCGCCCTCCACGACGGTTGCACCCAGGCGATGCAGCAAGTTGTACGCCGCCAGCATGGTGCCGCCGGTGGCGACCAGATCATCAATCAGCAAGACCCGATCACCTGGCTTGCAGGCATCGGTATGGATTTCGACCGTAGCCGAACCGTATTCCAGTTCATATTCTTCTGCCACGGTCAGATAGGGGAGCTTGCCTTTCTTGCGGATTGGCACGAACCCCAGATTCAGCTCATAAGCCACCACGGCCCCCAGGATGAACCCACGCGCATCGACGCCCGCCACCACATCCAGTTGGGCGTCCATGTAACGATGGACAAACGTATCGACCAGCACCCGGAACAACTTGGGGTCTTGCAGCAGCGGCGTGATGTCGCGAAACATCACCCCGGGTTGCGGCCAGTCTGGCACGGTACGGATATGCGACTGGATATAGTCGGCGTAAAGCGGTTCATTCATCCTGGAAAACCTTGAAGTGGATCAGCCAAAGAAGGCAAATTTCACCAGCCACAACAGTGCAATCACCACCACAGCAGGCGACAGATCACGCACACGGCCAGCCAGCAACTTGATGGCGACGTAGCTGATAAAGCCGATCGCAATACCATCTGCGATCGAATACGTAAACGGAATGGCCAGCGCGGTCATGACAGCGGGCGCCGATTCGGTCAGGTCATTCCATTCAATTTCTGCCAGGCCACGTGCCATCAGTACGGCGACATAGCACAAGGCCGGGGCGGTAGCGAAAGCCGGTACCGAGTTGGCCAGCGGCGCAAACACCAGCGACACCAGAAACAGAATCGCAACAACCACTGCGGTCAAACCAGTGCGGCCACCCACGGCAGTGCCGGCTGCAGATTCAATATAAGCAGTGGTGGACGAGGTGCCCAGTACAGAACCGACCACGATGGCAGAGCTATCAGCCATCAGGGCGCGCTTCAGGCGCGGCAGCTTGCCGTCTTTGTCGAGCAAACCAGCACGGTGCGACACGCCAATCAGCGTACCCGTGGTGTCGAACAGATCAACAAAGAAGAACACAAAGATCACGCCCAACAGACCGGCGTTGAGCGCACCACGCAAATCCATCTGCAGAAAGGTCGGCGCGATCGACGGCGGCGCGGACATCACGCCCTGGAACTTGGACAGACCCAACAGCACAGACACCACAGTCACGGCCAGAATGGCGATGATGATGGAGCCCGGAATACGGCGGTATTCCAGCGCCACGATCAGGAAGAAACCAACAACGGCCAGCAGCGTGGTCGGGGCGTGGATGTTACCCAGTGTGACCAGGGTTGCCGGCGAAGCCACCACCACACCCGCGCTCTTCAGTGCGATGAGCGCCAGGAAAATACCGACACCGGCAGAAATAGCCAGCTTGAGCGAATGCGGGATCGCGTTCACGATGGCTTCCCGCACCTTGAACAGGCTCACCACGAGGAAAATGATGCCGGAGATAAACACCGCACCCAGCGCCACTTGCCAGGGCACACCCATGCCCTTGCAGACGGTAAAGGTGAAATAGGCGTTCAGGCCCATACCCGGTGCCAGCGCGATCGGGTAATTGGCGACCAGCCCCATCACCAGCGAGCCCGTTGCTGCGGCAATACACGTCGCGACGAACACGGCGTTGAAATCCATCCCTGTAATGGACAGGATGGAAGGATTGACGAAGATGATGTACGCCATCGTCAAAAAGGTGGTGAAGCCTGCCAGAACTTCGGTCCGGACATCGGTACCATGTTCCTTGAGCTTGAAGAACGCTTCGAGCATCTCTTATTCCCCGGTTTGAAATTATCCTGACTACTTGGTTTGTTGCGTTGAAAACGCTGATTGAATAATGGTTTATAGCGCCAGCCGGGCCGTGTTTGCCAGTCGGGCTGCCATCCCATTTTTTTATTGCTTTCGGTTTCTCCGATGCCTAAAGCCAGGTCAGTGCAAGATCAACAACTTGTCCGGCGCATGCGTTGTGCGCCAGATCAAAAAACCGTGGGGCTAACTGCCTGCGCCAGCCAGCGCCAGCACGCCCATCAGGGCGAAAATCGCGGCGGCGACAAAGCGGACGTATCGCAAGATGTGCATCCGGGCGCTGATCCAGTTGCCGATAAAGACCGCCGGCACATCCGCCAGCAACATACCCAGCGTGGTGCCAGCAACCACTTGCCACAACGGTTGGTATTTAACCGCAAGGGCAATCGTGGCAATTTGCGTTTTATCGCCCATTTCAGCAAGAAAAAACGTCATGGCTGTCGCGATAAACGCGCCATGTGCCTTGATGGGGCTCTCGCCCTCTTCGTATTGATCCGGGATCAGCGCCCAGGCCGCAATGGCCAGAAAGCCAATGCCGACCACCCAGCGCAGGACTTCGTGCGAAATGAAGCCGGCCAGCAACACGCCGATCCAGCCCGCAGCAAAGTGATTGAAAATGGTGGCCGCGAAAATGCCCGCAACGATAGGCAGCGGTTTGCGAAAGCGCGCGGCCAGCACCAGTGCCAGAAGCTGGGTTTTATCCCCCATTTCAGCAATGGCAACTACGCCGGTAGAGACGAGAAATGCGTCGATCATCTGTTGTGTCTATTCAGTACTGCGCTTGTGGTGCGCGTGATTTACCGCCTGCAACAGCAACAAAGCCGCTGGCAAATCCCTCATAAAGACCCCTACTGCGCCTTGAAACGGATTTGCGAGCGACTCTTGTTTCTGCCGCGATCAACGGAAAATACTTTCCTGAAGACCAAAAGGTGCGCAGTTTACTCCCGCGAAGCTTTCAATTCAACCTTACAACCGGGCTTGATCACCTGGGGATTGCCGCAGTGTGTGCCGCAGGCGTCAGATAAAAACAAAGCGGCGCCCATTGCGCCGCCTTGTTTTCCCGCCTGCCCATCCGGGGCCCTCATACCTGCTGCCTTGCTGCAGCCATGCGGGTCTGGCACGTTATTCCTGAGGCGTCGCCAACGCCTGTTCAATATGCTTGACCAGCCCTTCGCAACCGGCCTCCACCAGATCGAGCACGTGCTCAAATCCATCCGGGCCGCCGTAGTACGGATCAGGCACATCTTTGCCTTCCTGACCGGGGGCAAAATCGAGGAACATCTTGAGGCGATGGCGCTGCTCGGCCGGGCATTGTCGTTCCAGCCGCGTGTAGTGCCCTTTGTCCATAGCCAGAATCAGGTCGAACTGGCTGAAATCCGGTTTGTGAACTTGGCGGGCACGCAGAAACGACAAATCGTAGCCACGCTTGCGTGCATGCTGCTGCGCCCGACGATCCGGTGCTTCGCTGACGTGATAGTCATCCGTCCCGGCAGAGTCGATATCCACTTGATCCTGCAAGCCAGCCTTGCGCACCAGCTGGCGCATGACGCCATCCGCGGTGGGGCTACGGCAGATGTTCCCTGTACAGACAAAGAGAACTCTGAATTTTTTTATATTTTTCATACACCTGGATTCATTTTTCCAGCCACAGACACGCCGGCCTTGAAGGGCGCCGGCACCACAGAAACGTCATGTTACCACCCCTCACCCGGCCTCAACCGCCCGTTTGAAACAAGGCTTTGAAACTGTCTCATACGGGTTATCACCAAGGCAGCGTAAAACGGCGACCGCTGCAATACAACAACAGCGCAACGCGTCCCTCCGGCTATCAGCAAGTCATTGAATACAGTCAAAATATTTGCTTTATCTGACACCAATGGCCGGAAACTCAATCCATGGTGTGATCAAAAACATCCGGCCAGTGAGCGTCTGTGATTCATCACGCCCAACCCCTCTCTTTGCCTGGTGGCGACTTTTTTGCCCACCCGCGTCATTGCTTCAGACAGACTTTTCGGAGATGCAACATGGTGACAAGACGCGCCCTGCTCAAGGCAGCGGCAGCTACCGGTATGCTCGCCCTGCTGCCGGCGTGGGCCGATGACCAGGACTTCAACACGCTGTACAGCATGCTGCTTGCGCATCCGGAACTACTGGCCGGCGGCAATGACCGGGAAGGCCGCATGGCCGAATCCGCAACCCGCGCCATCACGCCGCACATCAAACCCTCGGCCACGCCGGTGTCTGACAACGCGGCCAAGCTGATTATTCTGTTTGAGGTCACCAGCCAGGCGGTCTACGAGAAGAAATACCGGCACCCGGTGGTGCCCGCAGCAGAAAGCGGCGTAACGATTGGCGTGGGCTACGATCTGGGTTACGTGCAGCCTGAATGGTTAACGCAGGACTGGGGCGATTACCTGGATGGCGCTACCGTCAAACGCCTTGCCGTGGCGTGCGGCCTGACCAGGACCAAAGCCAAAGCAGTACTGCCCAAAGTGAAAGACATTGACGTGCCCTGGGCCACTGCAGAAAAACAGTTCAAAGAGATCCTGCTGCCTCGGTACGTAGCCGAGACCGAAAACGCCTTGCTCAATACCAAAGAACTCTCGCCCGATAGTCTGGGTGCGCTGGTATCACTGGTTTACAACCGCGGCCCGTCTTTCAAAAAAACGGGGGATCGTTATACCGAAATGCATCAGATTGGCGCTCACATGGAAAACGAGGCCTTTACCGGTATCCCGCAAGAATTACTGGATATGCGCCGGCTGTGGCAAAACAACCCGGATACCAAGGGCCTGGTCACACGGCGGGAACTGGAGGCAGCCTTGTTCAAGCAAGGTCTGGCCTGAGGAGCACGCCATGCCTGCCGCACTCTTCCGACTGGTGCTGACGTTCGCGGTGCTGGCGCTTATGCACGCGGCCCTCGCTGCGGACCCCAAGCGTATTGCGTTGCTGATCGGCAACGATGATTACGATATGGATGGTCACTTTACCTCGCCTACCAAGCCGCATTTCGTGCCGGATTTAAAGCAGCCCTGCCATGACATTGATCTGATTGCCAAACCCTTGAAGAGTGCCGGGTTTGAGGTACTGGAACGCTGCAATCTGAAACAGGCCGATCTGGACACCACCCTGGCGGCGCTCAAGCCCGAGTTCAAAAGCCTGCCTGGGCACTCTGCCGTATTTGTGTATTACGCCGGCCACGGTATGGCGCGCCATGGTTACACTTTTACTGTACCGGTGATGTTCCAGTGGGATCAGACCGTGCTGGACAAAGACACGGCGGACAATCAGATCAAGTTCTTCAAACACAACGCCAACGACGTGCGCGCTCTGTTCGATGCACTACCAAGCAGCGATGACATTGGCGTTGTGGTCGCACTGGATAGCTGCCGGGACGACCCATTGACCGAATCCGTGGGCTACAACGAGGCCGTCTCTGTTCAAGTGCCGCCCAATACTGTCGTGCAATACGCCACGACCGAAGGCGAAACCACGCCGGATGGCGGCAATGCCGACAAGCGCTACGCCAATATCCTGGCCGCAGAACTGGCGCGTGGTGGTGATATGGGGGCTATTCTGGGGCGGGTGCAGGCACGCATGTGGAAGCTGTACCGCGCCAACCAGATCACCACCTACGCCGACACCAAGCCCGGCCCGGCATTTATGGCGCTAGCGCCCTTGCCGCTCAAAGTGGACTACAAACCGCCCTCTGCCGTCACCGTTACGCCCAAGCCGTCAACCGGCACACTCCCCAAGCTTTATGAGGTCCACGCGGAAACCAAAGAAGACCTGGATAAGCGCAATGTGCGGCTGGATTTACTGTGGTGCGCCGGAAACGGCGAAGAAACACGGTTTGCCCAAGCCAGAAACATAGCCGAGCAACTGAATGAACAACGCGCAGAACTGGGGCTGGGGCGGATTCAACTCAAGCAATTGACCGAGGAGAAAAACAACGAGGCCGGCTACCGGGTGCACCGCAATATCATGCGTTATGACGGGTTTTACGCCAACGGCAAGCCGATTCCGATTGAAGCGAATATGGAACGCAAAGCGGTGATCCGCATCGCCAGCCTGTTCCCGGACGCGGGTTTTCTGCCCAAGCCCGGTATTGGTGTCAACGGCGCGCCAACCCTCAATTACATCTCTGCCTTTGTTTGCCTGAATGAAGAACCCATGCCGGCCCGACAGTAAGTCGGTCAAGAAGTGGGCTTAAACACGCATCAAGCCAACGGCGGCGCCTTGGCCACCGGGGATTCCGGCTCTTGCCAGCTCACCAGAAAAATAGCCGCCAGCACGCACACCAGCGCCACCGCATGTGCCAGCATGGGTTGTTCGTGCAGGAACAACACCGCGTAACTGACCGCCGCCACCGGCAACGCCGCCGTGAATACGCCCGCCTTTTGCGCTGGAATATGCCGGATGCCCTTCATCCACAGCCAGAAAGACAACACGCTGGCCGCCAGGCCGTACCAGAACACCAGCAGCCAGGTCCCTGTATCCACACTGGTCAGATCAAAGTGGATCAACGCCGGCAGCCCCAGCGGCAGCATCAGCGCCAGACCAATCAGATGGGTGTAGGCGCAAATATCAATGGCGGGCAAGGACTGGGTGAGACGGCGCGACAAAATCACGTAGATGGATTCACACACCACCGCCCCCGCCACCATCAGGTTGCCGGCAAGAGAACCACTGCCACCGCTACCTGAACGGGTAACGTTGATGATCACCATGCCCAGCACCGCCAGGCCGACCGCAATGATGGCGCGGCGCCCCAGATGTTCGCGCAGGAAAATCCACGACAGGATCAGCACCACCGCCGGGATGGTGCTGGTAATCACCCCGGCCGCCAATGCCGTGGTGCGCTGGACGCCACTGAGCATCAACAGGGTAAACAGGAAAGTACCGAACAAGGCTTGCAGAAAAAGTCCCAACCACTGTTTGCGGTTGACCTGCCGCATACGGCTCAGGCGATAGCGCGGCAGCAAGATTCCTACTCCGACCACAAAGCGCAGCAGCGCAAACAGCGTCACCGGTACCACCATCACGATGGATTTGCCGATCCCGACGTTACTGCCGACCAGCGCCATGGAAACAATCAGGAACAAGGTATAGCGGTTAAACGTCATGGGTGCGGGATCAGTCAGGGAGTGTAGGTCGATAGTGCAGACAAACGCCCGCGGCAGGATCGAGGTACACCTGCCGCTGGGTTTGATACTGATTATCGATGGTTGATGGCTGGATCGGGGCTTATGCGTGCGCCCCGCTTTCCAGATAGGCCGCGCGCACCTGCGGGTTTTCCAGCAAGTCCTTGCCGGTTCCCGCCAGCACAATGGCGCCATGCTGCAGCACGTAGCCCCGATGCGCAACCCGCAAGGCGTGATGCGCGTTTTGCTCGACCAGCAAAATGGTCATGCCCCACGTCTCATTGAGTTCCTTGATGATGCGGAACACTTGGCGGATATAGAGCGGAGCCAGGCCCAGCGACGGCTCATCCAGCAGCAGCAATTGCGGGCGGCTCATCAGCGCGCGGGCAATCGCCAGCATTTGTTGCTCGCCCCCGGAAAGCGTGCCAGCGCGTTGCGTCAGGCGCTGCGCCAGAATCGGGAACATCTGGTACATGCGTTGCAGATCATCCTGGTAATGCACCGGGTCCGCAAAGCTACTGCCCATTTGCAGGTTCTCCAGCACGGTCATGCGCTGGAAAATCCGCCGGCCTTCCGGCACCAGGGCAATGCCCTGCCGGGCGATCTGGTGCGTCGACACTTTCAGAAGATTCTGACCCTGAAACTGGATGCTGCCTTCAGACGCTTTGGGCTGACCAAACAGCGTCATCATCAACGTCGATTTACCCGCGCCATTGGCGCCGATCAGTGTGACGATCTCGCCCTGCTCTACCGTCAGATCAACTCCGCGCAAGGCATGAATGGCACCGTAATGGGCGTGTACGCCCGTCATTGTCAACATGCTCATGCGCTGGCCTCTTCGATCTCTTCTTCGCCCAGATAGGCCTTGATCACGTTCGGGTCTTGCTGGATTTCTTGCGGTGTTCCTTCGGCAATCTTGTGGCCAAAGTTCAGCACGCAAATCTGGTCGGACACGCGCATCACCACATTCATATCGTGCTCGATCAGCAGGATGCCTTTACCGTGCTCACGCGACAGATACAGCAGCAGCTCGTTGAGTTCTGCCGACTCGCGCGGGTTCAGCCCCGCAGCGGGCTCATCCAGACACAACAAGAGCGGATCAACACACAGCGCCCGGGCAATTTCGATCCGGCGTTGCGTCCCGTAAGAGAGATTGCCCGCCGCCACATTGGCGCGGTCAATCAGCCCCAGGCGCTCCAGCCAGGTGGTGGCTTTGGCCAGCGCCTCTTCTTTGGCCTGCCGATACCCGGCCAAACCCAGCAAGCCCGCCAGCGAGAAGCGGGAGGCATGCTGCAAGGTGTTGTACTGCGCCACCATCAGGTTCTCCAGCACGGTCATACTGGGGAACAAGCGGATATTCTGGAAGGTCCGGACCACTCCGGCATGACGCGCCACACGATGGGTCGCCAGGTGATTGAGTATCAGCTTGCCGTGCTGCGGGTGGTGCATGACCACGTCGCCCACCGTGGGTTTGTAAAACCCGGTCAGGCAGTTGAAGAAGGTGGTTTTACCTGCGCCATTGGGCCCGATGATGGAGGTCACCTTGCCGGCCGGCACCGCCAGCGACAGGTCATCCAGCGCGGTCAGCCCGCCAAAGCGCATGGTCAGATGATTAACTTCCAGCAGCGGCGTATCGATCATGGCGTCGCTCCTTGCACGGCGGCGGTTTCGATCTGGATGGTCGGTTCACGGCGGGCCACAAGGCCGCCCGGACGCCACACCATGATCAACACCATGGCGGCGCCAAACAGCAGCATGCGGTAGTCCGAAAAATCACGCCCAAGCTCCGGCAATACCACCAGCAACAAGGCCGCAAACACCACCCCCAACTGGCTGCCACGCCCACCCAGCACGACAATGGCCAGGATGGTGGCAGACTCCGAAAACACAAAGCTTTCTGGCGAGATAAACCCCTGCCGTGCGGCAAAAAACACGCCGGCAAAACCACCAAGCATGGCCCCGATGGCATAGGCCGAGAGCTTGACGCCGGTGACATTGATGCCCAGCGCCTTGCAGGCCAGTTCGTCTTCCCGCACGGCTTCCCACGCCATACCCACGGGCAGTCGGCGCAAACGTGAAACGAACACATGGGTAAGCAGTGCCAACACCAGAATCACGTAGTACAAGAACACCACACGGTGATCGGCCGAGTATTCCAGATGAAAGAACGAGGCAAACGTCGGCGTGTCGCCCGGCGGTTTGAACTCCAGGCCAAAGAAACTGGGGCGCGGGATGGAATTGATGCCGTTAGGGCCACCCGAGAAATCCGTCCAGTTTACGAGGATGATGCGGATGATCTCGCCAAAGCCCAGCGTCACAATCGCCAGATAGTCACCGCGCAAACGCAAGGTGGGCCAGCCCAGCAACAAGCCAAACAAGGCGGCCATACCGCCAGCGACCGGCAGTGTTTCCCAGAAGCCCCAGCCAAACAGGGTGGACAACAAGCCATAGCTGTAAGCGCCGACGGCGTAGAACGCCACGTAGCCCAGGTCCAGCAGCCCGGCAAGCCCTACCACCACATTCAGGCCCCAACCCAACATGACGTAGATCAGCACAGTAGTGGCGATATCGATCACATAACGGTTGCCGGAGAACGCAACAGGCAACGCCACGGCAAAGGCCAGTGCGACAGCGCCCAGCCATTTAAGCCACGGTCGTTCTTGCACCACCGCCGTTTTGGCGGCCACCCGTTGCCGCTGCAGTTTGCGCAAATGAAAGTGTCCGACCAGCCATTGCAATATCAATCGGCCAAAGAACACCACACCGACAAACTGCGCCAGCAGCGGCCAGCGGGTCATCACCTGCAAACCGCCGCCCTGATCGACTGTCGTCAAACCCAGCATGGGTATACCCAACAGCAAGGCCACCAGGCCAATGCGCAACGCGTCTTTGAGTTTGTCCGCCAGCGCCATGCCAGCGGATTGTTGTGCCGCATGCGCACTCATCAGACTTTCTCCACTTCAGGACGGCCCAGCAAACCGCTGGGGCGGAACATGAGCACCAGGATCAGAATGGCAAACGTCGCCACGTCTTTGTATTCCGGCGAGAGATAGGCGCTCCAGTACGATTCAATCAGCCCGATCAAGACGCCACCCAGCATGGCCCCCGGCAAAGAGCCCACGCCACCCAGTACTGCGGCAGTAAATGCCTTGATCCCGGCGACAAACCCGATCGAGAAATCCACCACACCGTAATAAACGGTGACCATGACGCCCGCCACCGCGGCCAGCGCCGCGCCCAGCATGAAGGTGTAAGAGATGGTCTTGTCGACATCAATACCCAGCAAGGACGCCATGGTGCGATCTTGCTCACAGGCGCGCTGCTGCCGCCCGAACGAAGTCCGCGTGATCAGCCCGGTAAATGCCACCATCAGCACGACCGTGATCACGCAAATCATGATTTGCGTATAGGCCAGATGCACCGAAAAGCCGGCATGGGTGAAGAGTTCTATCCCGCCGGGCATCAGGGTTGGCACGGGTTTGACGCGCGCACCTTGTGTCACCTGCACCATGTTTTGCAGAAAAATCGACATACCAATGGCAGAAATCAGCGGCGCCAGGCGCGAGGCATTGCGCAAGGGCCGGTAAGCCGTACGCTCCACCGCCCAGCCGTACACAGAGGTAAACGCAATGGCGATGATGAGGACCAGTGCCAATACCAGCGGCACGGAACTGATGCCAAATGCGCTCATCAGCGTCAGCGCGGTGACCGAGATAATCGCGCTGACCATATAGATATCGCCGTGGGCGAAATTGATCATGCCGATGATGCCGTACACCATCGTATAACCCAGTGCGATCAAGCCGTAGACCGCACCCAGCGTGAGGCCGTTGATCAACTGTTGAATGAACTGCCCCATGGTTACTCCGTGAGGTGTGAGAAGGGAGGCTGAGGGGAAACCATCCCCAACACCCCTTCCCGCCCCTGGTTCCTGTCGTTGGAGTGAGATGAAATTGGAGTGAGATGAAAAACCCATGGACTCCCGTCGCCAGGGTTTTCCAGCTCACCCCTCACACTTCACGCCTTACTTGAAATACTCGTACTTGTTGCCTTTCCACTGATAGACGCGGAAGGCCGGGACTTTCAGGTCGCCCTTGGCATCAAACGACAGAGTGCCCACTACGGTATTGAATGAACCGTTGGCGAGCGCCTTGTCCAGATCGGCGTATTTGACGCTCTTGGCTTTTTCAGCGGCTTGCTGGAACAACTGCATGGCCGCATAGGCGTACAGCACATAGCCATCAGGCTCGACTTTCTTGTCGCGGAAGCGCTTGACCACATCGGCCGCGGCCGGCTCCAGACGGGAATCCGGCGCAAAGGTGAACAGCACGTTGTTGGCATTGTCGCCACCTGCGGCCGTCACCAGCTCACTGTTGCTCATGGTGTCGCCGCCCAGGATGGTCAATTTCAGACCTGCCTGCTGTGCCTGACGCAAGATCAGCGCCACCTCGGTGTGATAACCGCCGTAGGCCACGACCTCAACCCCGGCCGCCTTGAGTTTGGTAATCAGGCCGGAGTAATCCTTTTCGCCGGCGGTGATGGATTCACGCAGTACCGGCTTCACACCCTTGCCCTGGATGCCCTTGGCCATTTCATCAGCCAGACCCTTGCCGTAGGCGCTCTTGTCATCCACCACGGCAATCTTTTTGCTGCCAAAGTGTTCGGCCAGGAAACCGCCCCCCACACCACCTTGCTGGTCATCACGACCCATGATGCGGAAAATGTTCTTCAGGCCGCGCTCGGTCACCTTGGGGTTGGTCGACACGGTCGCCATCGGAATCTGCGCATCGTTATAAATATCCGATGCCGGAATGGTAGAACTGGAACACCAGTGACCATGCATAAACACAATATGTTTATTCACCATGGCATTGGCAACGGAAACGGCTTGCTTGGGATCACAAGCATCATCGCCGACTTCCAGTTTGATTTTCTGGCCCAATACGCCGCCTTTGGCATTGATATCGGCCACGGCCATTTCAGCACCGGCCCGAATCTGCGCACCTGCCGAGGCATATTCGCCCGTCATTGGGCCAGCAATACCTACCGAATAATCGGCCCATGCCGGCCCTGCCAGTGCGCCCAGCAAACCCAAGCCTGCAATCACAATACTTTTTTTCAATGCCACTTTCATGATTCCTCGCCTCCAAAAAGAAAAGCCCGCTTAGAAAGAATCAGCGAAAAGGCATGCGCAGAGCGGGCTGAGACCAGGGGCCGCAGCACAGCATGACTTTGTCGCCGGAAAACAGCAGGCGTGCGGATCTGCGTCCGCTGGCACGCGCCTGCTTGTGCCTCATGATCCATGAGGTACTGCACCAAATGGTTTTCCCGGTCCGTTTCTGCTTTTTGTTTTAGCCTGGATAAAAAGCAGATCTTTATATGTAATTACAATTGATATTGATTAACAAATAAGCATTATCTGAAATTACAGATAATCATTGGTCATTCAATCCAGAACCAGGCCTGGATTATTCCATCGGTCGATGCGCCAGATGGCCCAAAGAAACCGACGTTGTTTCTTTGACTTCTTCCATTACCGTATAACTGTGCGTCACCCGGATACCCGGCACGCTGCTTAATACCTTGCCCAGAAAAGACCGATAAGAGCCCATATCGGGCACGCGGATTTTCAACAGATAATCAAATCCACCGGCAATCATGAAGCACTCCAGAATTTCCGGAATCCCCAGTACCGCCTTGCGAAACTCGTCAAAGGCCTCTTCCGAGGTTTTCTCCATCGACACTTCAACAAACACCATCAAGCCCAACCCAAGCTTGTCGGTAGACAGTTGCGCGGCATAGCCCTTGATCACGCCGGATTCTTCCAGCGAACGCACCCGCTCCAGGCAAGGCGTGGTGGAAAGGCCAACCTTTTTGGCTAGCGCCACATTGGTCATACGCCCTTCGCGCTGCAGGTTTTCCAGAATATCCAGGTCAATCTGATCCAGTTTTGCCATGCGATCCCCGTATACATCACGACCACGTGAAATCCGCTCACGCATCAATGCACAGGACGATAAACCAAACTTTTGACAAGGAACAAATTGTTATTTCTGAGTTGCAAAAATACCGCAGTAGATTGTTCTGCGAAGTTGGGGATTTCCAGCACAAGAAGTAACGCAGGACAAACGGTCACCTGGCGGCGATGCTTAACCCGGATGCTCGGGTGCATGCCTGACCGCATGGACCCATGACGATCCGGCCACACCACCCAGCAATAGCAGGATGGCCGCCAGTTCTAGCGGACGCGGCAAGCGGGCCTCGTACATAAAGGCGTAGAGCAAGGCAAAGACGGTCTCGAAGATGATCATTTGCCCGCCCAGCGTGAGCGGCAGGCGGCGCGTTGCAGCATTCCATAGCCCAGTGCCGATCATGGACGCACCAATGGCAATGGCAAACATGGCCAGCACAAACCCGCCCCAAGGACGGGCGACCTCCTCGGGCGTGCTGGTCGGCCCCAGTACCGCAAGGCCGGTCAGCAAAGCGAGGGCGCCTGTGGTCACCCCCATCAGCAACGACCAGTCATGGCTGGAGAGATCGCTGCGACGTATCAGGTAGCGCGCATTGCCAATCGCATAGGCGCTCCAACTGACCAATGCCGCCACCGCTGCCAGCAAACCCAGCAAACGCGCGCCAGTGCCTTGGGCATAACCAACGGGTAACCTGGCAGTAAGCACATCCGCCCCATTGCACAGCACACCCAGCACAATGGCACCCAGCGGCAGAATGAGCTTGCGCAGCGGCACCGCATTATGGTCGGCACTGCCCGCCAGGGTCACCAACACCGGCAGCATCCCGATCACCAGCGAGGTCGCCGCAACACCAACACGTTGCACCGCGATGGCGAGCATCAGGTAGTAAACAAGGTTCCCGGCTATGCTCAGCCACAGCAGCGTAAGCCAGTCACGCCGGCCCAGTCGTGGCAATAGCTTGCGTGCCACCGGCAGCAAAAACAGCAGAGAGACAAGCCCGTAGGCCACATAGCGCCCCACCATCAGCTCCGTTGCGCTGAACATGGATAACACGCGCGGCACCAGAAAGATCACACCCCACAGCGCGCCCGCCATGACGCCGTACACAATGCCTGCGAACACTGGTTTCTCCGTTTTGCGTATCCACACCAGCATACCGCACGATGCCAAACCACAACGCTGGGGGTTTACCGCAATGGCGGTGCGCGTAATCCGCTGTCAAAAAAAATTCCCATTATTGAGAAATACGGATTTGTCCGATGGAATCAACGCTTTATCGTCCTGACAATACGGTATCGTTTTGATGAGTGCGGCCCTGGCCGTATTGCACTGCCATGAATATGCCGATTCTTCCCGCCCTGTTAGGGACGCAGCCGTTCTCTCCGCCCGCAGGCAGCGACAAGGTTAACCTTTTGTTGCTGCACGCTTTTCACGCAATAGCCAGCGAGCGCAATTTTGCGCGCGCCGCCGTGGTATTGCGCATGTCGCAACCGCCGCTGGTCCGGCAAATACGGGAACTGGAAGAGCTCATCGGAGCGCCGCTCATTATTCGCCGTGGTAGTGCAGTGCTACTCACCCCTGCTGGCGAGAAACTGTCGTATGAGCTATCCAGCCTGTTCGTCCACGCGCGCCATTCCATTGCCCAGGTCTGCAATGTGAACGAGATGCAGTCAGGTGAAATCACCCTGGGCCTGAGCGCCACCGCCCTGGTCGGCTCCCTGCCTGCGCAATTGCAGGAGATCGCAGCCAGTCGGCCCGGTCTGCACTTCAACTATCAGGAACTCAGCCCGGCCGAGCAGACAAACGCCCTGCAATCCCGGAAGCTGGACGTGGGTTTCTGGTATCTCAGCGGGGACACCGCACCGGCCAAGCTGTCACATCAACTGGTACGGCGTGAACCACTCATGCTGGCATTACCAAGCAACCATCCACTGGCGCAGCATGAGCGCGTTTCGCTCAAACAACTGGCGCAGGCCGAATTCATCCAGCATCGGTCGAATGAGGCCTACAGCGCGGGCTTTCTCAATACCATTTGCATGGCGCAAGGGTTCATTCCGCGCGTGGCGCACACGGTGCAAAGCCCGTTAAGTGCCCTCACCCTGATCGGTCAGGGCCTGGGTATTACACTGCTGCCGCAAAGCTACCAGCGCCTGAGCACTGCGGGCGTAACCATGTTGCCCTTGCAGGAAACGGTCAATCTGCAGTTGCACATTGTGTGGCCCCCTCATCCGTCCGGCACCGCCGCCGCGCGCTGGCTACGCGATGAACTCTGCGAGCAGCCGGCCTGAAGCGGTCAGCGCTCCGCCTGCAACATGCCCGGCGGGGCCCATGCGCCCTTGGCAAAGTAGCTGTCGGTCCCTTTGACCTGGGCGTAACCGCCATCCACCGCCATCACCTGCAAATGCTGATCTTGGGGTAGTTCGCGGCATTCCCGGCTTTCAAACAGTGCCTGAAACTTGTCTTGCTGGCCGTTCTGCACATATGTCACGCTGTTATGTGCCGTATCAGCAAATGCGCAGGCATAGGCGCCCGGGCGTGACGGCTCGACCGCCGCACCCGCTTGCAATACCTGGGTTGGAGCGCTGGCGACACCGCTGAGCCCGACGACATCAATCATCATGCTCGCCGCTCCCACGACAAACACCCCCAGCAACAACCACATCTGCCATTTCTGCGATTTGCTGGTTTGTACTGCGTTCATGCTGTCGGCTCCGGGCGCGGGTGATCGGGCATTGTAAATCAGCGCAGCAGGCTGGCAAGCCGCGCCATGCCTTCTTCAATCTCTGCCGGGCTGGAATGGCTGAAATTAAGGCGCAGGCAACTGTGTTCCGGTGTCGTGGTATAGAACGCGTCGCCGGGCATGATGGCCACCCCCGCCTCCAGCGCGCGCCGCATTAGCGCATGGGTGTCAACGGCCTGTTTGAAACGCACCCAGAAGAACAAACCACCGACCGGTTTTTGCCAGGACACCAGATCGCCCAGATGACGGGTCAAGGCGTCAGCCATGGCATCGCGCCGTTCCCGGTATACCGGCAGGATTTGCGCCACATGTTCATGCAGGCCGTTTTGCAGGGCTTGCAGAATCAAGTGCTGGCTCAGCCGGTTGCTATGCAGATCGGCGGCCTGTTTCAGGCGCGTCAGGTGCGGCACCAGCGCCGGATGGGCGACCAGAAAGCCCAACCGCAAGCCCGGCGCCAATGTTTTGGAAAACGACCCCTGGTAGACCCACGGTGCATTTTTCAGCCGGCCAACAATCGGCTGTGGTGCCGCGCCGTCAAAAGCCAGTTCACGGTAGGGGTCATCCTCAAACAGCGGTACGCCAGCCGCATCCACCGCAGCGGCAATGTGCTCACGCTGCTCCGCGGGATAGCAATAACCGGAGGGATTCTGAAATGTGGGGGTCAGATATGCCAGTTGCGCCGAATCCAGTGCAGATTTGAAGGATTGCGCATCCGGCCCGGTGACCGGATCAACCGTCACCGGCAGAAAGTCTGCACCAAACAACCGGAAGGATTGCACGGCCGCAAGGTAGGCCGGCGCTTCTACCAGCACCCGCGTGCCTTCCTCGATAAACAGCTTGGAGACTAGATCAATACCCTGTTGGGAGCCGGACAACACCAGCACCTGACTGGCATCACAGGCAATGCCCAGCGCTCTGGCCTCGGCGGCAATGGCTTCGCGCAGTTGCGGCTCACCCTCGGTCTGGCCGTATTGCCAGCAGTGTTGCAAGGATTGCAGTTGTGCCGGATCTGGCCGATACAGCGCCTCTTCTGCCGGCAGGCCACCTGCAAAAGAAATCACACCCGGACGACTGGCGGCAGCAAGAATGTCGCGCACCAGCGACGAGGTAAGGCGTTCAATACGCTTGGCAAACATGGCTAAGTCTCCGGCTTTTGATCATGGCCCCTTGCCAGCGACTGTGACAAAGAAGACAACAGATACAACCATTTAGGTCAATTAATTTGACCATATGTTGTTTCCCGGCGCGGATATTGTCAATATCATTGACCAACCATATCAACCATAACAGTTGCCCAATCCTTCATGACCACCAAACGTGTTCTCAGCGAAGCCCAGGAACTGCTGTTTTACGCCTATCGTGCCTTCACCGCCGCCCCCGATGCTTTCCTCGCCCAACGCGGCTGGAACCGGGTGCATCACCGGCTGCTGCACTTTATCGGGCGCGATCCTGGCATTGCGGTCAATGAGCTGCTCGACAAGCTGGGCGTGAGCAAACAGGCCGTACACGGCCCGCTCAAGGCGCTGGTAGAGGCCGGACTGGTGGATACCGCGCCAGATGTCGAAGACCGGCGGGTGAAATGTCTGACCCTGACAGAGGCCGGCGCGCAGCTGGAAACCGCGCTCTCCTCACCGCAATTTGCCATGCTGGATGAAGTATTTGCGCAATGCGGGCCACAGGCTGTGCAAGGGTGGGAAGCCGTGATGAAGGCGATGGCAAAGCGGGTTGGATAAGCGCGGAGCGGGTGGTGCCAGCACCTGGCCTGCTCCCCTGCCTATCAATATTCGATCGGCGTGGCTTCCAGGCTACGCCATAAATACCACGTCGCCGCGCTACGCCAGGCTGCCAGCGCTCGGCCAGTTCACGCATGGCCTTGGGCGTCATGCGCTCGCCGCCGTTGTACAGCCGTGCAATGGCATTGACCACGCCGATGTCATCGAGTGGCAGCACATTGGGGCGCAGCATGGAGAACATCAGGAACATCTCTGCCGTCCAGCGACCAATACCGCGGATCGACACCAGTTCCGCGACGATGGCCTCGTCCTCCCAGTCTTGCCACAAAGCCATATCCAGGCGGCCGGCGGCATGATGGCGGGAAAGATCTTGCAGATACTCCACCTTGCGGCCTGACAGCCCGCATTCCCGCAACTGCGTGGTTTCCAGCGCCAACACGGCACCGCTGGATAACTCTCCACCCAGCGCGGCCAGAAAGCGGTTCCAGACCGATTCTGCCGCCTTGACCGAGATTTGCTGTCCGACGATGGACCGGGCTAGCGTTTGCCAGGCATCACCCCGACCACGCAGGCTGATATCCGGAAATTGCGCAATCAACGCCGCCAGCACCGGGTCGGCCACCGCCAGCGCGGCGGTGGCTTCATCCCAGTAAAGCGGGCGCGGGGTGCCGCTCATTCGCCCGCCACAGTCATGTTGCGGATCAGCAAGGAACCAATCCGGCGACTGCTGGAGAGCTGGATATCACTACCCACACCAACCACGTCCAGGAACATCTGCTTGAGATTGCCGGCCACGGTGATTTCTTCCACCGGGTATTGAATCTGCCCGTTTTCCACCCAGAAACCAGCCGCGCCGCGCGAGTAATCGCCCGTCACCATGTTGGTGCCATGCCCCAGCAATTCGGTCACGAAGAGGCCGGTACCCAGTTCCGCCAGCAATTCTTCGAAACTGGCCGTCGGCGTCACGAGCAGATTGTGCGCGCCACCAGCGTTACCAGTGCTTTGCATACCCAGCTTGCGGGCGCTGTAGCTGGACAGGAAATACCCTTGCTGTACCCCCGCATCAACGACGGTACGCCGCTGCGTTGCGACACCTTCAGCATCAAACGCGCCACTACCCAGGCCCTTTTTCAGGAACGGGTCATCCACAATGGTGACGCAAGGGGCAAATACCGGCTTGCCCAGGCTATCGAGCAAGAATGAAGACTTGCGATACAAGCTGCTGCCACTGACAGCGTTAACCCAGTTACCCAGCAAGGATGAGGCTAGCGATGCTTCAAACAGCACCGGGTATTCCCCGGTTTTGACGCGGCGCGCGCCAAGGCGACGCAGGGCCCGCTCACCCGCTTTGCGCCCCACAATCACCGCCGGTTCCAGATCTTTGGGGTCACGCATGCTGGTGTACCAGTAATCGCGTTGCATGCCGCTTTCGTCTTCCGCAATCACAGCGGCGGATACGCCATAGCGCGACCCTGTACCCGCGCCGACAAACCCCAGCGAGTTACCGTAGGCCCAGCGCGAAGCATGGGTAGAGGCCGAGCCGCCTTCCGAGTTGGTGATACGCGGATCAACCCCGCGTGCCGCGTCTTCACACTGTGTGGCAATGCGAATGGCGTCTTCTACCGGCAAATCCCAAGGATGGTAGAGGTCCAGCTCCGGGAAATGCGTCGCCAGCAGGGTTTTGTCGGGCAAACCGGCGTATTCATCGGCCGCCGTATACCGGGCAATGGCCAACGCGGCTTTGACCGTATCGGCCAGTGCCTGGCCCGAAAAGTCAGACGTGCTGGCATGCCCTTTTTGCTGGCCCAGAAACACCGTGACGCCCAGGCCTTTATCCCGGTTGTATTCGATGGTTTCCACTTCACCCAGGCGCACGTTCACGTTCTGGCCAAATGACTCGGAAATATCCACTTCGCAATCGCTGGCGCCCTGCTTTGCGGCTTCATCCAGTACCTGACCGACCAGCGTGGTCAGTTGCTGTTCGCTAAAACTGAATCCCGACACGATTATCCTTTTTTCATGATTGGCGAGCACGCATGCGGCGTGGTCTGTGAACTAGTTTGTTATGATAGCGGTTTTGCAGTAATGGCCCCAAACATGGCACACAACGACAATAACAACCAGCACGACGATGATGTCGAGTTGGTCAGCAAATCCCAGCTCAAGCGAGAGATGACCGCGCTGCAAGAGTTGGGCGCAGAACTGATTCCACTGGACATCAAGCTGCTGGAGCCTCTGGGCTTGCCCGAACGCCTGGTCGCAGCCATTCGCGAAGCCAAGCGACTCAAGGCAAATGGTGCCGTTGCGCGGCATAAACAATACATCGGCAAACTGATGCGTGATGTTGATCCAGAGCCGATCCGCGCCCTGCTGGCCCGGATTGCCGGTCAATCGGACGAACACAACGCCTGGCTGCACAAGCTCGAACGCATCCGCGAAAAAATGCTGACGGAGCCTAAAGCGGTCGAAGAATTTGTGGCAGAGCACCCGACTGTCAACGTGCAGCACTTGCGCCAGTTGATCCGCAATGCCGTCAAGGAACGTGAACAGCAAAAGCCGCCCAAGGCTTTTCGTGAGTTGTTCCAGCTCCTGAAAGAACAATTTGCCCAACCAGTGCAACCCAACCCGGACGGCACCCTGCCCGACACTGACGAGGAATAAGCGCAGATGAGTTGGCAAATGCAATGTGAAGGCTTTCTGTTCGATATGGACGGCACCCTGGTCGATTCCACCATCCTGATCGAACGCATCTGGTATGGCTGGGCTGTGAAGAACGGCATCGATTTTGACCACCTGATGCAGTACGTCCATGGCCGCCGCGGCGTTGAGACCATCCAGATCGTTGCCCCGCATATGGATGCCCAGGCGGAAGTCGTGGCCCTGCTGGAACAGGAACTACGGGAAATGGATGCCATTACGCCAATCCCCGGTGCGGCAGCCTTTCTGGCTAGCTTGCCGGCGGATCGCTGGGCGGTCGTCACCTCAGCGTCCCGCGCCATTGCCACGGCCAAATTGCAGGCAGCCGGTTTGCCGGTACCCGCACTGATGGTCAGTTCGGACGATGTGCAAAGCGGCAAGCCGCATCCGGAACCCTACCTGAAAGGCGCGGCGTTGCTGGGACTGGCGCCAGAGCGCTGCGTTGCGTTTGAAGACGCTGAGGCCGGCATACGCTCGGCCCATGCGGCAGGCATGAACGTTGTGGCGATCTTGCATGCCAGTGGCCACGAACCCACCGGTCTGGCGGGCGCCAAGGTAGCGCATTACGAAGAACTGACCTTGCGTCCAGGCGATGGTGCGGCGCTGATTCTGGAACAACGCGCATGACATTCAAGATTGGTCTGGTCTCGGTCTCTGACAGGGCCTCCCAAGGCGTCTACGAAGACAAGGGTATTCCGGCACTGGAAGACTGGCTGCGCAAGGCCCTGGTTACGCCATTTGAAACCGTCACCCGCCTGATTGCAGACGAACAAACCATCATCGAGGCTACGCTGATCGAACTGGTTGACGATCTGGCCTGCGATCTGGTCTTGACCACTGGGGGCACCGGCCCCGCACTGCGTGACGTGACGCCGGACGCTACGCTGGCCATTGCCGACCGGGAAATGCCCGGCTTTGGCGAGCAAATGCGGCAGATCAGTCTCAAGTTTGTGCCGACGGCCATCTTGTCGCGCCAGGTCGGCGTGATCCGCAAGCGCGCCCTGATTCTCAACCTGCCAGGCCAGCCCAAGTCCATTCGCGAAACGCTGGAAGGCCTTAAAGACGGGCTGGACCATGTGATCGTGCCGGGTATCTTCGCCGCAGTGCCCTACTGCATCCAGTTGCTGGAAGGCCCGTATATCGAAACCCGCGCTGACGTGGTTGCCGCTTTCCGCCCTAAATCCGCCGTCAAACCGCAGGAATAAACCGTGAGTAACACCAGAGCTTTGCTGGATACCATTGAAGTTGAAACTGGCCCACAACCCACCGCCGCCGTCATCTGGATGCACGGTCTGGGTGCGGATGGCAGCGACTTTGCCGGCGTAGTGCCAGAACTGGGACTGCCAGACGATCTGGCCGTGCGATTTGTGTTCCCGCATGCGCCCTTCATGCCGATCACCTGCAACAACGGCTACACCATGCGCGCGTGGTACGACATTCTGTACTTTGACGATATTGATCGGCATGCGGACGAAAACGGTATCCGGCAGTCGCTGGAGGACGTTGCCGCGCTGATTGCGGACCAGAATGCACGTGGCGTGCCCACCGAACGCATCGTACTGGCTGGTTTCTCTCAAGGCGGTGCGATTGCCTATACGGCGGGCCTGACCTGCCCGGACAAGCTGGCCGGTATCGTTGCGCTCTCCACCTATTGGCCCTCCCCCGTATTGATTGAGCAAGCGCGCAGCCCCGCCAACGCCACGACGCCAGTGCTGGCGGCGCATGGCACGGCGGATCCGGTCGTACCCGTTGCATTGGGCCGACGCGCCAAAGCGGCAACCGAGGCGCTGGGTAACCCGGTTGAATGGCATGACTGGCCTATGCAGCATTCAGTTTGCCTGCCGGAAATCCACGCTATTGGCCGGTTTCTGACCAAAGTGCTGGCCTGAGTTACGGCTCTGACAGGCCCCCCCAAGAAAAAGGCTTTGCCCTCTCGGACAAAGCCTTTTTTCATGTGCGGAACGCCACCGTTCAGTGTTTCTGGCTCAGCACCTGCACCGTGACCCAAGTCCAGTCCACGCCTTTATCCAGCGAGCGCCCCAGGCTGACGGTAAAGTGCCGCTCACGCGCCTGCACGTCATAGGTGCGATCCGCATCGTAATTAGCGGAATGCATCAACAAGGTGTTGGTGGTCACGCCGTCGACCTCATACGGCAGGTACAGCGCCGAATTCATGGTATGGAGCGCGGCACTGTCAAAGGCTTCAAAATCCGTGACTTCCAGCGCACGCGGCGGTGCTGGTGTCGTCGAGGTCGTCTGGATACTCACCGCCACCGGTGTGGCGCTCAATAATTGCAGGCCCGCGTAAATCTGGAATTCATTCATGCGGGAAATCCGGCGCACCACGCAGACCTTCCAGCTATCGTCCGGCCCAAACCGCATGCCAATCATGACGCCAGGCCGTACCCACTCGGCCCCCGCTACTTCCAGCGTGGCGCCATAACCGCCTTCAGATTCGTTTTCCACGCGCCAGGATTGCCAGTCGGGCGCTTCCGTTCTCTGCACAATCTGCGGGGCCTGTGCCTGCCGCGAACGCGTGCGGGCAGAAACAAAGCCATACAAGCGCATGTCCATGACTTCGTCGTAATCGACACCGGTTTTCGCCTCATCCGGCTGGCGGGTAAAGCGTTCGTTGTCGCTACGCACCTTGCGGTGCAGGCGGTCCAGCCCGTTCACGACGTCCGCCTCTTTGCTCACATCATGGCGATCACTGCGGGTAAATTGCGCATTGCGCACCGCCATGCCCCAGAACACATCCAGATGTTTCAACAGTTCCAGGCAAGCCGGCCCGCGCACATCATTGCCGAGCCCCAGGTTGGCCGGCGAGGTACCGCTTTCAAGCTTGGCGATCAACCCCTGCACTTCATTGAGCAACTCGTAAATGCCCCAGTAGCGATAGGGATCACCCTGGCTATCGTCACCAATCTTTTCCGGCCCCTGTTTGCCGCTCAGATTGACACAGTAGTGATGATGGTCAGGCTGGAAACGCCGGGCAATCAGCACGTTACGGGACCACTTATCCAGCCACTGATCCACCCAGTCCAGTTGCCGCACCGAGAGGTTGTTGGACGAAACCGTATTGAGCATCAACAACTGGATGTATTCGTCGGCGCAGGAGCTTACCTCCGCCCCATGATGCGGATAAAGCGGAAACGGGTTGCAGTCGAAGCCATCAATCTCGGAAAGCCGGTACAGGCTATGTGCCTGCGACCAAAGCTGGGCCGGCACCCGATCAAAGCGGAAGTAGTGCCATTTGGCCAGGATGCCAACGTAGTGCAGGCAACGCGCCAGCACCAGCGGCATCATGGCGTCGTAGGCCTGCTTCTCTTCGCCATCGGCCTCGACTTTGGCAAAACTCAGATACGCCTTGACCATGGAATCGGCCAGCCCGGTAATGTCCTGCCACAGGCTTTGCTCGATTTCTTTGGGCATGCGCGGATTGGAGACGTACTGATAGCGGATGCGCTCATAGCCCATCTGCACACTTTCGTCGATCCGGATCAGAGCCTGTAGTACTGCGGGCTCTGGCTTGATCTTGTCCGCCAGAAAGGCGTTCACGACCGCCGCCACTTTCTGGCGCTGGGCCTGCGGGTCTGCCAGTTCAAGCTTCTTGCACCAGGCATTTACCTGCCGCGGATTTTCCAGCGGTGATACATCTTTGGAAAACAGATTATTGAGAAAAGATCTCATGGTCATCCTGTGCTTTGCCGTCTTACGCGGCTGCGCCTTGTGTCCCGTCTTGCCGCACCCAGTCCACGGCTTCGTCCAGGTTATCAAAAATTTCGATACGGGCTTCAGAAAACAAGGTGTTCATCCAGGCCGACCAGGTTACCCACTGGTCGTCGGTCACCACCGCAACCCGCCCAAAATCAGAGCGATGCGCCTTGGCGAACTTGTATTCCTCAATGGCCATATCCAGCGTGTAACGCACCATTCCGGTCAAATCGAACAGCAGATTGGGTTTGCCTTCAAAGTTGATCTTGTACCGTACATCGTCTTCAAACTGGCGAAAATCATGCACGGTGAATTCGTTGAAGACAGCAACCGACACATAACCTGGCTCATGGGCAACGCTGATCATGGCACCCCCTTTGGACTTGACGATTCGGCTTGTTCACTAAAAACGCGGCATGGCCTGCCTTTGTTTACACCAGACCACCCTCTGTTGCGACCCGTTCTACAGGCATCAGTTCAGCAGATCAGTTATCGTCGTCTTCCGCCAGTTCACGCTTGGCCGTCAAACGGGCCCGGATCATCAGCATTTTCATTTCACGCACGGCGGTCGGCAACCCGACAATCAATGCATGTGCAATGATCGCGTGCCCGATATTCAGTTCAGAGACCTGGGCAATCGCCGCAATCGGCTCGGCATTGTGATAGTTCAAACCGTGCCCGGCGGAAATCACCAGCCCCAGGTTGGCCGCGTATTCTGCCGCTACCTTGACCCGGGCATATTCTGTCTCTCTGGCTTTTCGATCAAGCGCGGCTGCGTACCGCCCTGTATCAAGTTCAATGGCTTGCGCGCCAAGCGCATGGGCAAGGCGAATCTGTTCGAAATCGGGGGCCAGCAATACGCTGGTGCGCACACCCGCCGCGTTCAGTTTTTTGATGTACTCCCCAACCTCGGCCCGATTGCCCCGCACATCCAGCCCGTGCGAGCCACTTTGCTGATCGCCATCCGCCGGGACAAGGCAGACATCCTGGGGCGCAATGCCCAGCACGAAATCGAGCAGCGCCGGGTTGAGCGCCATTTGCAGATTCATGCGGGTTTGCAGCAATGCCTTGATCAACCGGACATCTTCATCGCCCACATGGCGACGATCTTCCCGCAGGTGCACGGTGATGTGATCCGCCCCAGCCTGTTCTGCCACCTGCGCGGCAAAGACCGGGCTTGGGTAACGGGCATCGCGTGCGTTGCGCAGCGTTGCGACGTGATCGATATTGACGCCAAGCGAAAGGTCACCAGCCATGAAACTGTTTCTCCAATGCAACGTTGCTTGTCCGCCTGAGGATACACCCTGAATGTTGCGTATCGCTGCCACCGGGCAAACTCACGCCTTAATCATAAGCCACTCCTGCCCTGCACCCAAGCCAGAACTGGACATCGGCCCGTTTTGCCAATGGTCGTGGCCTAAATGCGTTGCAAGTCCAGCAATAGCTGGCGCGTGTGCAAGGGCGCATCACCCAAGGCCACAGTGAGCGCCTGCCGCATCAACAACTTGCCTTGCGCCAGCGCACGCTCGTCAGCAAGCAGGCCTTTGGCAAGGGCTTGCATGACGTCACCGTCAAAGCGGCCGCCACGACTGTCAGCAACGATCAAACCCTGGCCTGCCACAAAATCATATTGTTGATCGGGCACCACAGCAGCGCCCGTGACGTCATGGGCAAGATCAACGCCGTAACCCAGTTCACTCAACAGGGCGAGCTCGAAGCCGCGCAGTATCGGCTCGACGGCGTTGCCGGCTGCGGCGGGCAGCGCCGACAGATCCCGCACCGCTTCATAGTAGGCAGTAAACAGCCGCGGCTGGGGTTCTTCTCGCGGTAACAAGCGCACCAGCAGTTCGTTCAGATAAAAGCCACACAGCAATGGCAAACCAGACGGCTGGGCAATGCCACCCTGCCATTCTGCGGCATGCAGCGTTTTGACGTCAGTACCACCAAACCAGGACATCAGCAAGGGCTGGAACGCCAGCAGCGTGCCGCGTAATTGCGAACCTGGCCGCTGCACGCCGCGGGCAGCGATAGAGACACGACCATGGTCGCGAGAAAACACCTCAATCAGCCGACTGGTTTCGCGCCAGGCATACTGATGCAGGATAAATGCAGGCTGCGTGTCTACACGCGGCTGGCCTTTGCCACCGCGCGTACGGGACACTTTGGGGGCAGGAGCGGGAGAGCCGGGCGGGCGGCGCGCCAAATCTGGACTCCGCCTGCTTTATTCAAAACCTTGCTGACGCAGCACGCGCGTATCGTCTGCCCAGCCGCTTTTGACCTTGACCCAGACTTCCAGATACACCTTGGCGTCAAAGAGCTTTTCCATATCCTGGCGCGACTCGGTGGCGATCCGCTTGAGCTTCTCGCCATTCTTGCCGATCAAAATGGCTTTCTGACCGTCACGATCTACCAGCACAGCGGCATAGATCCGATAAAGCGGGCGACCGTCACGCATGGTTTCTTCGTCAAATTTCTCGATCTCAACCGTCATGGCGTAAGGCAGCTCATCGCCCAGCGTGCGAAAGAGCTTCTCGCGCACGATCTCGGCCGCCAGGAAACGGGAATTGCGGTCGGTGATATGGTCTTCCGGATACATCGGAACGGACTCTGGCAACAGCGGCTGTACCGTTTTCATCAGTACGTCGAGTTGCTGCCCGCGCAAGGCCGAGACCGGGACGATGGCATGAAAATCAAACTGGCCGGCAATCTTCTCAATGAATGGCAGCAGCGCATCTTTTTGCGCCAGTTGATCAATTTTGGTGATCACCAGCAACACGGGTCGATGCTTGGGCAACAGCTTGAGCACCGCTTCGTCGGCCGCGCCAAACTGCCCGGCTTCAACCAGGAACAGCACCGCATCCACATCGGCCAGCGTGGTGGTTACGTTGCGGTTCATCGCATCATTCAGCGCGTTTTTGTAACGGGTCTGAAAACCGGGAGTATCGACAAAGACAAACTGCGCTTCGTCTGAGGTATACACGCCAGTAATGCGGTGGCGCGTCGTTTGCGCCTTGCGTGAGGTGATACTGATCTTTTGACCAATCAGGTGGTTCATCAGCGTGGATTTACCCACGTTCGGACGCCCGACAATGGCCACAAAACCACAACGGAACCCGTCGGCGCTTTGCGCACCGGCGATAACTTCGGAATCAGCCATGACAGGCTCCAGACTTGAATTGAATTGCAGGTCGGCCCGGCAAGCGGGCGGGACACTCAGGCGCGCCGGGGCGCTTTGCCTGGGTATTTCTCTTTCAGCATACCCAGTGCTTCACCGGCGGCAAGTTGTTCTGCTGAACGCCGGCTTGGGCCTTGCGCCAGCGTGGTGACTTTCAGTGCCGGAATACTGCAGGACATCTCGAACACGAGATTGGGCGACTCGCCTTCCTGCCGTACCACTTCATACAACGGCAAGGCGTGGTGACGGGCCTGCAACCACTCTTGCAGCGCAGTTTTCGGGTCTTTGAGCGCACGCGCCGGATCAATGGACTCGATACGGCTGACAAACAGCCGCTCGATAATCGATTGCGCCGCTTCAAAACCACCGTCCAGCCAGGCTGCGCCAAAAATCGCTTCCAGCGCATCAGCCAGAATGGACGGGCGGCGATGACCACCACTTTTCAGTTCACCCTCGCCCAACCATAGATAGTCGCCCAGATTGAGTTCGCTGGCGACATTGGCCAAAGACTCTTGCCGCACAAGGCTGGCGCGCAAGCGCGACAACTCACCCTCATTGAGCTTGGGAAAATGGATGTACAACGAACGCCCGACCACCGCATTCAGTACGGCATCACCGACAAACTCAAGGCGTTCGTTGTGGGTAGAAGCGAAGCTGCGATGAGTCAGCGCCTGCTTGATGAGGCGCTGCTCGGAAAAGGTATAACCGAGCACCTTTTGCAGGTGCTCGGGAGGAAGCACGATAGACACTGTTTACTGACCTGCCGCCGGCCCGCTTGATTTGGAAATATCGAATGCAAAAAGCAGACTGGTATTACCAACCAAGGGCACTACACGCTCGTAGCTGACGCTGATATTGGTCGTGCCACCAGCCTGAGAGATTTTGAGATCGTCTGCCTTCACTGAGACGTAATCATCAATTTCCGCGTGCTTTTCAAATGCGCCACGAATTTCAGCAGGCGGTGCGCTTCCTTCTTCTTTGACCAGCGAAGTGATGGTTCTCTGGATATTGAAATACTCAACCCAGGCCGGTACCACTTTGAAGAAAGTTACCGCCGCCGCACCAATCACCATGGCGACGATGATAAAACCAAAGAACGACAAACCCGCTTGCTTGCGCATTTTTTATAGTCCCCTTCATGCCCCCGGATCATCCTGCCCGGTTGGCAAACAGCCGTGCGCGGCTGTGTTTAGTGAATGACGGTACCGATACGGCTCAACTGCTTGGGGTTGAACCACACCAGGAATGCCTTGCCCACCACGTATTTGTCCGGCACAAAACCCCAATAACGGCTGTCCGCAGAGTGGTCGCGGTTGTCGCCCATCATGAAGTAATACCCGTCCGGCACCTTGCAGGTAAAACCTTCGTCATCATAGCGGCAGTTTTCGCGGTACGGAAAGTCACGCACCTCCGAAAGCATTACGTATGGCGGATTCTCGATGGCTTCCAGCGTGTTGTAGACATGCTCGCCCTGCTTTTCCAGGAACTGCTTGTTGCGCACCAACTGCACGCCGTCTTCCACATAATCGAGCGTACCGGCATCTTGCGTTGGCACGGGCTGACCGTTGATGGTCAGATGCTTGTTGCGGTACTCCACGGTGTCACCCGGAACACCGATGGTCCGCTTGATGTAGTTCACTGCCGGGTTTTCCGGGTAGTTGAACACCATCACGTCACCGTGCTGTGGCTTGCCCACCGGCACGAACACATTGTTCAGCACAGGCACACGCAAGCCATAAGCAAACTTGTTCACCACAATGAAATCGCCGACCACGAGGCCCGGACGCATGGAGGAAGACGGAATCTGGTAAGGCTCGATCAGGAACGAGCGCAGCAGGAATACCACCAGGATCACCGGGAAAAAGCCGCGGCCATATTCAACCCAGTCCGGCACGTGGGCAGTGCCCCGCTTTTTACCCAGCACAAACTTGTCCAGCCCCCAGACGATGCCGGTCAGCAGGACAAACACCAGCATGGCGGCAGCGATCGACAGGTACTGCACCAGCAGGATAAACACGCCCACAATCGCAAAGAGGTAACCGTACTGCACCAGTTGCGGCGCTTCCGGACCGGTACGTTCCTGCTTGCTGCCCAGCGCGATCATGATCGGGCCAAGCAAAGTCACCACGATGCCGATAAAAAGCCAGTTCATCAGAAACCTTGTTATGGATTGGATTGGAACAGGCGGGGCGTTTCGTCACCCCGCCAGCACATGCCGTTGACCGTGTTTGTAGTTATTTGTCGCTGACTTGCAGGATGGCGAGGAAAGCCTCTTGTGGAATTTCCACGTTACCCACCTGTTTCATGCGCTTTTTACCTGCTTTCTGTTTCTCCAGCAGCTTTTTCTTGCGGGTAATATCGCCACCGTAACACTTTGCCAGCACGTCTTTGCGCATGGCTTTGACTGTTTCACGGGCAATGATATGGGCGCCAATTGCGGCCTGGATGGCAATATCGAACATCTGGCGCGGAATGAGTTCCCGCATTTTGGAAACAAGTTCGCGGCCACGGTACACCGAACTGGCGCGGTGCACGATCAGGCTCAGCGCATCGACCCGCTCGCCATTGACCAGCACGTCCAGTTTCACCAGGTCGTCAGAGCGGAATTCCTTGAAGTCATAATCCAGCGAAGCATAGCCGCGCGACACAGATTTGAGCTTGTCAAAGAAGTCCATGACCACTTCCGCCATAGGCATGTCATACGTCAGCATGACCTGACGGCCCATGTACTGCATATTGCGTTGCGCGCCGCGCTTCTGGTTGCACAACGTCATCACCGCGCCCACGTAGTCCTGTGGTACGAGGATGGTGGAAGTGATGATGGGCTCGCGGATTTCTTCCACCTTGCCGGGGTCCGGCAGCTTGGAGGGGTTTTCCACTTCGACAATCGTGCCGTCTTTCATCAGCACTTCGTACACCACGGTCGGTGCCGTGGTGATGAGATCCATGTCGAATTCGCGCTCAAGGCGTTCTTGCACAATTTCCAGGTGCAACAACCCCAGGAAACCGCAGCGGAATCCAAAACCCAGTGCCTGCGAGACTTCCGGCTCAAAATGCAGTGAGGCATCGTTGAGCTGCAGTTTTTCCAGTGATTCCCGCAAGGCTTCAAAATCGTGGCTTTCCACCGGATACAGCCCGGCGAACACCTGCGATTTCACTTCCTTGAAACCGGGCAACGGCGCTTCTGCTGCGGGCTTGACCAGGGTAACGGTATCGCCGACCTTGGCGCTGGCCAGCTCTTTGATGCCGGCAATCACAAAACCCACCTCACCGGCACGCAGGACGTCGCGCTGAACCGATTTGGGGGTAAACACGCCAACCTGTTCGCACAGATGCTGCGCTTTGGTCGACATGAACAGAATCTTGTCCTTGGGCCGCAGTTCGCCATCTACCACGCGGACCAGCATGATTACGCCCACGTAGTTGTCGAACCAGGAATCAATAATCAAGGCCTTGAGCGGGCCATCCGGATTGCCCTTGGGCTCCGGCACGCGACGCACCACTTCTTCCAGGATGTCTTCAATGCCGATGCCATTTTTAGCAGAAGCACGCACCGCGTCAGTAGCTTCAATGCCGACGATGTCTTCGATTTCCTGGATCACGCGCTCGGGTTCAGCGGCGGGCAAGTCAATCTTGTTGAGCACGGCCACCACTTCCACACCCTGTTCAATGGCGGTGTAGCAGTTGGCAACGGTCTGGGCTTCCACGCCTTGCGAGGCATCCACCACCAGCAGCGCGCCTTCACAGGCAGCCAGCGAACGACTGACTTCATAGCTGAAGTCCACGTGTCCCGGGGTGTCAATCAGGTTCAGGTTGTAGACCTGACCATCACGTGCCTTGTAGGTCAGCGCAGCGGTTTGCGCCTTGATGGTAATACCGCGTTCTTTCTCGATGTCCATCGAGTCGAGCACTTGCTCGGACATCTCGCGCGCTTCGAGGCCGCCACAAAACTGGATAAAACGGTCTGCCAGCGTCGACTTGCCATGGTCAATGTGGGCAATGATGGAAAAATTGCGAATGTGCTTCATCGAGTGATTTCAGTCTGTTTCAAGGCAGTGGGCAGATGTGGCGCGCAACTGCAAAAAGGGGCACGCCTGCGTGCCCCTCGGTTGATAGCCGGATAACTGGAACGGATTTTACCGGAAATCGGGGCTGCAAACAAAAACATCGGCCCGCCGCCCTGCCCGGCTTGACTTAATGCGCCTTGACCAGCCAGGCATCCAGCGCTTCCAGGTCCAGGTGGTAGTGACAAATTTCTGCATCCAGACTGTCTGCCAGCACCGGAACCAGCTCGCCGTAACGGTCTTCCAGATCGTCATTGTCGTCAATGTCGATCCAGGTCACATGAAAACCGCGTTGCCGCGACAGCGCATCAAGTTGCTCGCGCATATTAAGGCACAGGCTGCAATACTCGCGACCGTAAAGGCGTAGCTGCATGGGCATGGTCATTGCGTTCATTTATCCTTGTCTGTGGGCGCCTTGATGGTCAGGAACAAGGAGCCATCTTGCCGCATCACTCTAAGCGCCAGGCTTTCACCCGCTTTGAGGGCTTCCAGCGACTGTTTCAACTGGGCAAAGCTGGTCAAATCAGTCCCGGCAATGCCTACGATCACATCACCGGCCTGCAGCCCGGCGCGCATGGCGGCACCACTAGCCCCCTGCACGCCTACACCGTATTTGATGCCCAGCTGTTTCAACTGTCGTGGATTGAGCTCAATCAGCGAGAGGCCAAAGCGACGCGCGGAGACCGCCTCATCACTCTTTTTGCCGCCTTGTTTGCCAGGTTTGCCCGACGCGGCCTCATCTTGTTCGTCCAGCGTGCCCACCGTCAACGAAACATCTTTGGCTGCCTTGTCACGCCAGATCTGCATGGTGGCCGTGGACCCCGGCTTGGTCGCCGTAACCAGACGCGGCAAATCACCGCTCTCTTCCACCGGCTGCCCATTGAATTTGAGCACAATATCACCCGGTTTGACGCCCGCCTTGCCGGCTGGACCATCCTTGTCTACCGCAGAAACCAATGCGCCTTGGGTCTTTGCGAGGCCAAAGCTTCTGGCCAGATCGTCGTTAACCGCCTGCACGGCCACACCAATGCGGCCACGCGTCACTTTGCCGTGCGCCTTCAGTTCATCCACCACTTTCATGGCTTCATTGATCGGAATGGAGAACGACAAGCCCATAAAACCGCCAGAACGGCTGTAAATCTGGGAGTTAATCCCAACCACCTGGCCATCCATATTGAACAGCGGTCCACCAGAATTACCGGGATTGATCGCGACATCAGTCTGGATAAACGGGGTCTGGTTTTCATCCAGCAAACGCCGCCCGGTCGCCGAAACAATCCCCGCGGTGACGGTATTTTCAAAGCCGAAGGGTGAGCCAATGGCAACGACCCACTGGCCTGGCTTGAGTGCATCAGAATTGCCCAGGTCTACTCTGGGCAAGTTGGCCGCTTCAATCTTCAGCAGGGCAATGTCGGTGCGGGTATCGGAACCCACGACAGTGGCCTTGTACTCTTTTTTGTCGGTCAGCGTGACCTTGATGGAATCCGCCTGCGCGACGACATGCGCATTGGTCAACACATAGCCATTGGCGTCAATGATGAAGCCCGAACCGAGCGACTGCGCTGTACGCTCGCGTGGTTGCTGTTGCCCGGCCGATGGGGGGACCGGAAAACCAAAACGGCGCAAAAGATTAAGCGTGTCTTCATCCAGTCCAGACTGTTCGTCCGACTCGCGCACTGTCGAGGTGGTCGAGACATTCACCACCGCCTTGCCTTCTTTTTCCACCAATTGCGTGAAATCAGGCAGACCAGTCACTGCTGCGCTGGCAGCAAGGCTGCTGAGGGCAATACAACCGCTAAGCATCAAGGTTTTGATTTGCATGATTTGGCCACTGTTCAGGAACGGGTCAAACACAGACAAACGCGCCCTCTACAAGTTCAAGGCAGAGCCTGAAGCTTAGTGTGCGCTATCCGGACTGGGGGTGTTGCGATCACAGAACTTGATGGGTTGCGCGCCAGGTTGAAGGCGCTCCAGCGTAGCCGGTTCAGCCTGGGTGGCCAGATGCCGGCGCCCACGCAAAATCATGAAACCCGCCACAAAACCCACAGCAGCACCGATGACGGCGCCCAGGTCTGGCAGGCCAAACGGTGCAACGCTGCGGCCAATCACCGCGCCAGCCATCAGGGCAATCAAGGGCACGCCATAAGCGGCAAACGCGGTACGCAGCAACATGCCGTCAGCAACGCCGATACGGACAAAGTCACCCGGCTGGGCATCCACGGTATTACGGACACGAAATGCCTCTTTGGCATTACCAAACATGCGGGTAATGGCCACCGACTTGCATCCCGTTTCCGGATCGCAATTGCCGCAAGGGGCATGGGGACGAATCCGCACCCAGACATGTTCGCCTTCACGGCTGACGACTTGTGCTTCGCTTTCAATCATATGAGTTCATTTCAATGGGCACACCAATGCGCAATTATGCGTGCTTCGCTTACTGCGCGCTCGGTTTTTCGCCTTTTGGCGTATAGGCATAGCTAAATGCCTGAACCGTTTCAGCGGGCACTTCACCCAGTACCGTAATCAGATACGGGCCAGCTTTGCGGGCAAACACGGTAATCCCGGCTTGCTGGGCAATACCCAGCGGTGCGGCCGGATCAAACGGTTCAATGAACACCGAGAGCGTGACGAGGCCATCACCATACAGGTGGTGTATCACTGGCCGCGGCTTGCCCACCATGGGGCGCTGACCCACTTTCAACAGGCGGAACCCACCCGGCAGATTATGGATATCCCATTCTGGATCTTTGGGCAGGGTCAACGTGCCTGGCGCATCATCTACCGGCGCCGGCTTGACGGGGTAAACCGGTTTGAGCTGACGTTTGTCGATCGTGCCGCCAATCTGCACCTGCGAGAACGCAAAGACTTCAACGGGCTCATGCCGCACACCCAGCATCACCGACTTGAGCATCAAACCGGTATCGGTATGAACCCAGTAGCGATGCGGATAACGCAGTTTGTCTTTGGGCTCGAAATCGTAAATGTTGGTGTCCTGCCCCGCCACGCGCTCCTGGCCGATATAGCGCACATGGTAATTGACCAGTACGTGCTCCGGGTCATCCGGAAATTGCCGCGGAAACAGCTTGGAAGACTGCCGACGGTCGATCGGGTACACCTGGCCACCTGGCAGATACAGACTGATCTGGTTGCCCTGGCGGTAAAATTCACGAGGCGGCCCATCCAGCGATTCCCGGCGCTCAATGTCGTTGCCGGAAGTGGCTTCGTGAATAACCCGGAACGCTTCCATATTGTCGCCGTGCTGATGCACGTAGACGCCCTGAAAGGTCACGGTGCGCGCGGCATTGGCCACGCGCGTCACCAACTGGGTTGCGTCCTGTGGATTCAAAAGTTCATTGGCAACGGGAGTAGCAGCCAGCAAGCGGTGGCCGGCCAGAAACAGACTGCCGGCAAGGATCCAGCCCTTGGTTTTCATCATTATTTGGTCGGTTGGGTCTCAAACGAGGCGTAAACGATATCGCGGCCATCAATCGGGTTGCCCGAATCTTCGTGATGGGCAGCAAGGTAAGCACGGAAACGGTTGTCGGTACCGGTCGCCGCGACGCGTACAACCTGCTGCTTGGCGGCGGCCATCTGCGGATTACCCAGCGGAGCACCAGTATATGCGCCGTGGAAAGCTTGCCAGCCCACCACACTCAGAAAGGCGACAGAAGCAGCGGCAGACAACGGCGCCAGCGCACGCCGCATGAAGCGACGACGGCGTGAAGCGACCGCAGCGACCAGCACGACGGGTTCAGCTGCAAGGCGCTCAGAAAAGGATTTCATGAAATCCGGCGAGAGAATGGGATGCTGTTGCATCACGTCACCCACAAGGTGCCAGTCTTGCCAGTCATTGCGCATGGCCGGATCGGCGTGCAGTTGCGCCAGAACATGGTCGAACTCGGCTGGTTCCAGCTCTCCGTCGATCAGTGCGGACAAATGTTCTTTCATGATTCGTTACCCTCTTGGTGCCCGCCGCCAGCGGGCTTTGTCGTGCTGTGTATTCCTGTTACCAGCGCCTGTCTTTGCCTACTGTCTCCAGCAAGGGTCGCAATTTGCCGGCAATGGCTTCGCGAGCCCGAAAGATACGCGATCGGACGGTACCTATGGGACAGTTCATGACGGCGGCGATGTCTTCGTACGATAAACCGTCCATTTCACGCAACGTGATGGCCGTTTTCAGTTCGTCCGGAAGTGTGTCGACCACCTCATTGACAGTTCTGACAATCTCCCTGTTGGAGAGTTCAGCATCGGGCGTATGGTAATCCGGAATCTGTGCCGCAGCATCCAGGGTTTCGCCTTCGTCGTCTTCATAATCGGCAGCAAGCTGCGGCCGACGGCCCATCGCCGCAAGGTAATTCTTGGCGGTATTGATGGCAATACGGTAAAGCCAGGTATAGAACGCGCTCTCGCCCCGAAAAGAGGGCAAGGCACGATAGGCTTTGATGAAGGCCTCTTGCGTTACGTCTTCGATTTCGTGCGGGTCACGGATGAGCCTTGAAAGCAGACGCGCAATTCTGCGCTGGTATTTGGCGACCAGGAGCTCGAAGGCTTTCTTGTCGCCGCTTTGCGCGCGCACGACAAGAGCCTGATCGACATCCCGTTCGGTTAGGTTTTCCAATGCGGGCTCCGTAAGGACCGGCCTGCTAAATATTCAAATGACAGCAATGGCATCCCGGTAATACACCGGGATAACTCCAGGGCAAATGGCGCGGCTCCCCTGATTTTGATAACAAGCACACGCGCCAGACTGGCAGCATGACATGCTGTGCATGCCATCCAGATTGCTGTCAGATGCAGACCTTCTTGATTGATTCTTTGTTATGTGGGGCTGACAAAACCGTTTTACAAGACGGACGTTGTGTATTCATCGTCGCATCCGTGCCTTAAAACCGGCTTAAAAACCGTTCAATTAATGCCACTGGCAAGTCGGCCAATGGTAGAGGCTGTTATAGTTACAACTTTGCGACAGCGACGAGTAGCTATGCGCCAGTTCGATGTGTTGATCATGGGGAGCGGCCTTGCCGGCATGACCATTGCCCTCAAGCTTGCCGACAGTTTGAAGGTGGGGCTGGTGACCAAACGGGCGCTGCGCGATGGTGGCAGCGGCTGGGCCCAGGGCGGCATTGCCGCCGTGCTGGATGATGCAGACAGCATAGAATTACACATCCGGGATACCTTTGTTGCGGGAGCCGGATTATGCGACGCGCAAGCCACTCGTTTCATTATTGAAAATTCACGTGATGCCATCGACTGGCTGATCGAGATGGGCGTGCCCTTTACCCGCGACGATTCCGGCGATACCAACTATCACGGCTACCATTTGACGCGTGAAGGGGGTCACAGCCATCGCCGCATCATTCATGCCGCAGATGCGACCGGCGCGGCGGTGATCGACACCCTGGCCAGAAAAGTGGCCTCTCACCCCAACATTACCGTGCTGGAAGACCACATTGCGCTGGACCTCATTACCGGCAAGAAACTGGGGCTTGCAGATGACCGTTGCTGGGGCGCTTATGTCTATGACAAAGCAAACGACAAGGTAGAAACCTTTGTGGCAGGTCACACCGTGCTGGCCACGGGTGGCGCCGGCAAGGTCTATCTATACACGACCAATCCGGATGTCGCGACGGGCGATGGCATTGCCATGGGCTGGCGCGCGGGTTGCAGTGTCTCGAACATGGAGTTCATCCAGTTCCACCCCACTTGCCTGTATCACCCCCACGCCAAATCGTTCCTGATTACCGAAGCCGTGCGTGGCGAAGGCGGTATTCTCAAATTGCCGGACGGCACACGCTTCATGCCGCAGCATGATGAGCGCGCTGAACTGGCCCCGCGTGATGTCGTGGCGCGGGCCATCGACTTTGAAATGAAAAAAGGCGGCTACGATTGCGTGTACCTGGATATCTCGTACAAGCCGGCTGAATTCATCAAGGAACACTTCCCCAACATTTACCAGCGCTGCCTGGAATTGGGGATTGATATCACCCGTGAACCGATCCCGGTGGTGCCGGCCGCACACTACACCTGCGGCGGTCTGGTGGTCGATCTGTATGGTCGCACCGATGTCAGTGGCCTCTATGCTGTTGGCGAAGCGGCCTGCACCGGGCTGCATGGGGCCAACCGGCTGGCTTCCAACTCCCTGCTCGAATGCATGGTGATCGGCAAGGCCACCGCCGAAGACATTCTGGCCACGCCACCTGCGGCCTTGCCAGCGGTCCCGGAATGGGATGAAAGCCAGGTCACCGATCCGGATGAAGAAGTGGTCATTGCCCACAATTGGGATGAACTGCGACGCTTCATGTGGGATTACGTCGGCATTGTGCGGACCAACAAGCGGCTGGAACGCGCGCTGCACCGCATTGAACTGCTGCAGCACGAAATCCACGACTACTACAGCAATTTCCGCGTGGGTAATGACCTGATCGAGTTACGCAACCTGGTGACGACGGCCCAATTGATCGTGCAATCGGCCATGGCACGCAAGGAAAGCCGCGGACTGCATTACAGCCGCGATTATCCTGGCATGTTGCCGGATGCGACGCCGACCATCCTCAAACCGTAAATCCAGGCAAGTCATTCGTGCGGATGGCGCCGTTTGTGTACTTGTCGGACAACAACTACAAAATCCGGTTGATTGTGGGTGGCGTGCCAGTTTAAGGTGTTTATGCACCTTTCATGTGCGCCCCCGCCAACGGGCTCAAGCTGACCGGAATGACGACCGGTTGCCGGCTCGTCGCTGTGCGGGAATCCCATCCAGGCTATACCAAAGAAAAGCCAGATCCATCCCCGCAACCCGGAGTCGAATCTTGATGAGTGAAGAAAACCTCAAACCCCTGGTGATCGGGAACTGGAAGACCTACGTCTCTCGCGAAGCCAGCGCCGGCGTTTTGGCCGAACTGGCCGAAGTACCTCATCCCAAGGATGTGGAAATTGTTGTTTGTCCGGCGCACGCATTTTTGTCCGAAGCAGCAGCACCGCTTCTCGCCAACGGTTACGTGCTTGGCGGCCAGAGCTGCAGCCTGGATCCTGATATTCCGGATGCGGTGGATGTCCCCGCCAGTGCGTTGGTGGATGCCGGCTGTAAATACGTGGTCGTTGGCCACGCCGAACGCCGGCGCATGTTCAACGAAGCCGAACACCAGATTGCCCACAAGGTCCAGCAAGCCATTCAAAGTGGCCTCACCCCGGTACTGTGTATTGGCGAAGATGCGGATCAGCGCCGCAGCAACCAGACCACCAAAGTGCTGCAACAGCAGCTCCAGCAGGCAGTGGCGTTGTTCGGCGCGGACTGGTCACGCATGATCCTGGTTTATCAGCCGCAATGGGCGCTGGATGGCTCCACCGTTATTTCCGTCATTCAACTGGCCGGTACGATCCGGGTTTTGCGTCAGTTGTTGCAGGAACTGCACGAGGACAACGGGGTTGGTTTTCCGCAGCGCATTCTCTACGGCGGCAGTGTGGATGAACACAACGCGGCGAGCTTGATGATCGGCGCAGAAATCGATGGCGTGCTGGTCGGTCGTGCATCCAATCCAGCCGAGCGCTTTTTGCAGATTTGCCTGGAAGTCTCGCTGGCTGCCCGGATTGGCGCCTACCACGGCCCGCGCCATGCGCCACTGGCGAACGGCGCCGCCGCCTGAATCCATATCTCGGGAAACCGGGTATAAAAAAAGCCGCATCACTCGATGCGGCTTTTTTGTGGGCCGGCGGGTTTACTCGCCCGCCCCTTGCAACACGGCAGCCTCTTTGCGGGACTGCTTTTTGGCGGAGCGCCGGGTCTGAATCCAGTGACTGAAGCGATCCAGATATAGATATACCACCGGCGTAGTAAACAGGGTCAGCGCTTGCGAGAGCACCAGACCACCCACCATGGCATAACCTAGCGGACGGCGCAGTTCAGACCCCGCACCGTGCCCCAGCATCAAGGGCAGGCCCGCCAGCAAGGCGCACATGGTGGTCATCATGATCGGGCGGAACCGCAAGATACACGCCTGATAGATGGATTCCTGCGGCCCCATGCCATGTTCGCGCTCGGCGGTGAGGGCAAAGTCGATCATCATGATGCCGTTTTTCTTCACAATGCCGATCAGCAAGATAATCCCGATCAAGGCGATCACCGAGAGATCGTAGCCCGCCGCCATCAAGATCAAGAGCGCGCCCACCCCCGCCGACGGCAAGGTCGACAGAATGGTCAGCGGGTGAATATAGCTCTCATACAACAGCCCCAGCACGATATACACCGCAACCAGTGCCGCCGCGATCAGATACGGTTGCGATGCCAGCGAATCCCCAAACGCCTTGGCTGTGCCCTGGAATGCACCGGTCAGCGTTTGCGGCACGCCCATTTCTGCCTGAGCCTTGCCGATGGCGTCCACCGCCTCGCCCAGCGACACACCCTTGGCCAGGTTAAACGAGATCGTTACCGCCGGGAACTGGCTCTGGTGGCTGATCGACAGATACGCCGTCTTGTTGGTGTCGATATGCACGAAGGTCGACAGCGGCACTTGCTGGTTGGTCAGCGGCGAGGTGATATAGAGCTTGTCGAACAGCGCCGGGTCCAGTTGCAGTTCCGGTTTGACCTCCAGCACCACGTGGTAGGTGTTCACCTGGGTGTAGTACTGCGCCACCTGGCGCTGGCCAATGGCGTCGTACAACGTTGCATCGATCACCGAAGGCGAGATGCCAAAGCTGGAAGCGCGTGCACGATCAATCGTCAGCACCGCTGTGGCCGCTGCGTTTTGCTGGTCAGAGGCAAGGTCAGTCAGTTGCGGCACCTTGCGGAAACGTTCCAGCAGTTTTGGCGCCCAGGTATTGAGCTCATCCAGGTTCGAATCGGTCAGCGTGTATTGATACTGCGTCCGCGACAGGCGACCGCCCACGTTGATATCCTGGCCCGCTTGCAGGAACAGGTTCACCCCTTCCACCTTGGCCAGTTTCGGGCGCAGGCGGGTGATCACCTCATCCGCACTCAAAGTACGACCTTCATCCTTGGGCTTGAGGTTGATATAGAAGTTACCGGTATTGAAGGTGCTCTGACCGCCAACCATGGCGAAGCTGGCCACATCCGGGTCCTGGCGGATGACCTCGGCCAGCGCCTGCATGCGCTCGTTCATGGCTTTGAACGAGGAGTCCTGAGCGGTTTCAGCAAAGCCGAAGACAAAGCCGGTATCTTGCTGCGGGAAAAAACCCTTGGGGATGAAGATGAACAGCACCACCGACAGCGCCACCGTGCACAGGAACACGCACAGCGTAATGAACTGGTGCTTCATCACCAGATCCAGTCCACGGCGGTAGCCGGCCAGCATGGCGTCAAAGCCGCGTTCAAACAATTGATAGAGCTTGCCGTGTTTTTCGCCATGATGATCATGCAAAAAGCGCGAGCACAACATGGGCGTCAGGGTCAGCGAGATCACCACCGACACCGCAATGGTCAGCGTGACGGTAATGGAGAACTCACGGAACAGGCGCCCGACAATCCCGCCCATCAGCAACAGCGGAATAAACACCGCCACCAGTGAGACCGAGATCGAAATGATGGTAAAGCCGATCTCGCCCGCCCCCTTGTAGGCGGCATCCATGGGCGACATACCGTCTTCCACATGGCGGTAGATGTTCTCCAGCATCACGATGGCGTCATCGACCACAAAACCCACCGCGATGGTCAACGCCATCAACGACAGGTTATCCAGACTGAAGCCCACCAGGTACATCACCGCCGCCGTGCCCATCAAGGCCAGCGGCACGGTCACACTGGGGATCAGCGTGGCCGGCACGTTGCGCAAGAACACAAAGATGATGCCCACCACCAGCAAGATGGTCAGGACCAGCGTGAATTCCACATCCCGCACCGACGCCCGAATGGTCTGGGTACGGTCCGTCAGAATGTTGACGTGAACGGTGGGTGGAATGGCGGCCTGCAAGCGTGGCAGCGCGGCTTTCACGCGTTCTACCGTTTCGATCACGTTGGCACCCGGCTGCTTGGTAATCGCCAGCACAATGGAATGCTGCCCGCTCAACACGGTTGAATCGGCCGGACTGGCCTTGCCGGCATAGGCCCAGCCCGCCAGTTTGGTATTTTCCGGGCCATCAATGGCCACGCCAATGTCCTTGATCCGTACCGGTGCGCCGTTCTTGTAGGCGATGACCATGTCGTTCCATGGCCCAGCCTTCAACAACTGGTCGTTGGTGTACACGGTAAAGCTCTGGCGTTCGCCATCAACCGTGCCTTTGGGCGCATTGACGGTGGTGGTGGCGATGACGTTGCGCACGTCTTCCAGACTCATGCCCATGCTCGACAAGCGGGCCGGATCAATCTGGATACGCACCGCCGGCTTTTGTTGCCCGCCAATATTCACCAGACCCACACCCTGGATTTGCGAAATCTGCTGCGCCAGGATGTTGTCGGCGTAGTCATTGACCTCGGTCAGCGGCAAGGTATCCGACTGGATCGCCATCACGATGATGGGCGAATCGGCCGGGTTGATCTTGCGCCAGGTTGGCGGGTTAGGCAGGTTGTTGGGCAACTGGCCAGTGGCCGCGTTAATGGCAGCCTGAACATCCACGGCCGCCGCATCAATATTGCGGTTCAGGTCAAATTGCAGCGTGATCTGGGTGGTGCCCAGTGCGCTGGATGAAGTCATCTGTGACAGGCCGGCAATCAGCGAGAACTGGCGCTCCAGCGGCTGGGCCACGTTGGAGGCCATGGTCTCCGGACTGGCGCCGGGCAAACTGGCCGAAACCTGAATGGTCGGAAAATCCACCTGCGGTAGCGGTGCTACCGGCAGCAGGCTCCATACGGCGATACCGACCAGCAAAATGGCGGCCGCCAGCAAGGATGTGCCGATCGGGCGTTTGATAAATGCAGCAGAAATACTCACGATAACGTCCCGGCTTAATGGCTGGCTGCAGCCTGTTTTTCGGCTTCGGCCACAACCGCACCGGGCTTGAGCTTGTACTGGCCGTCGATCACGACACGATCACCGGCATGTACGCCCTCGTCGATGATGGCTTTGCCATCCTGAATCTGCGCCACTTTCACCGCCTGAATCTGCGCTGCGCTGTTGCCATCCACGGTATAAACATACGTGCCGTTCACTCCGCGCTGCACCGCTGCCGAGGGCAAGGTCACCGCGTGCTCACGATCCCCCAGCACCAGGCTGACATTGACATACTGTCCCGGCCACAAGGCATGTTGCGGGTTGGGGAACGCCCCCTTGAGCGAGACCGTCCCGGTGGTGGTGTCGATCTGGTTGTTCACCAGCGAAAGCGTGCCGTGGGCCAGTGCCTCGCCACCGGTACGCGCATAAGCCACCACCTTGAGTGGCTTGCCACCCAGCGTGGCTTTGTTGACTTGCTGCAACGCGTCTTCCGGCAAGGTAAAGGTCGCCGCAATGGGGTCAATCTGGTTGATCACGACCAGACCGGTCGTATCTGTGGCATGCACGATATTGCCCGGATCAACCAGACGCGCCCCGGTCCGGCCGCTCAGCGGAGAAACAATCGTGGTGTACCCCAGTTGCACCTGGGCGTACTGGATTTGCGCATCATCGTTCTTGACGGCGGCTTCCAGTTGCGCCACCAACGCCTTCTGGGTGTCCAGCGTTTGCTGGGTAGTGGCATCTTGCTTGATCAATTCTGCATACCGGGCCAGATCACGCCGGGCGTTATCCAGTTGGGCCTGATCCTTGGCCTTGGCGGCCTGTACCTGGCCTAGCTGGGCCTGGAACGGGCTGGGATCAATCTGGGCCAGCATCTGACCGCTTTTGACGTCCTGGCCTTCCTGAAAACCCACTTTCTGCAGTTGCCCGTCCACGCGCACCTTGACGGTCACCGAGGCGTTGGCTTGTACCGTGCCAACGCCGGTCAGGTACACCGGCACGGTTTCATCGCCCGCTTTAACCGTCGTGACCCGAATCGCCGGGGCGGCGGGCGGGGGCTGGGTAGAGGCATCGGCCTTGCGGGTGCTGCTCCATAGACCTACCCCGCCGGCAACCACAAGGATTGACGCGATGGCGATGGCAGATTGGGTTTTTCTTTGCCGGGTCATGACTTTGTTCACACCTTGTGCTGGGCCAGGCTGGAGCATGGCGCCTGTTTTTTAATACCAGATGACGCGGCGGCTCAGGCCACCTGCCCCATCGATACGTTAGAAACCGGGGTTATCTGCGGGTCTGGCCCCGCTGTCTGTTCACGTTACGCTTGTCTGGCGCAGCATGAACAACCACTGGGCAGCCGCAAAGACGTTCGCGGCACTGACTTTTGCAGTGCATCAAAGCGCCTCCAACTGCACAACGCAATCCGTTACATTGCGTTGACTATCTTTACAATGGCTTTACACGCCACCGATACATGGCGCACAAACCAGAAAAAACCCAGCAAAAACAATGACAAGCCGCGTTTCTGGTCATCACGCTTGCTGACGTAAATCAAACATGAGTACATCGTCATTTATCGATGAGAGTTAATCGATATTTGTTGAAAGTTGCAATCTCTCCAAGTGCAAAGAAAACGTAAAACCCTCCGGCACCAAGGGTGCGGGAGGGTTGTGGAAAAGCGCCAGGCTGACGCGATAGCGCCAGGGTCAAACGGCCTTACATGCCGTATTCACCGCGGGCCTGGGCGACGCAGCTATCCTTGCGATCACCGCTATAGGCATCACACTTTTGCGCGGCGACCTTGTAGTCGGCCTCACGCTTGGCCTGGTCTGCCTGGTTGTCCGCCTTGTAACGGGCCTTGTTGGCATCAATGTCGGCCAGCATCTTGTCGCGATCCGCCTTGGCGGTCTGCTTGCAGACATCCTTGTCGTTACCGGCCAGGCGACCACACTTCTCTACCGCCACGTCGTAACCAGACTTGGCCCGTTCTTTGGCCGCATCAATCCGGGCGGCGTCCGTGGACTTGTCCTGGGCGTCCAGATCGGCCAGTGCAATGCTCTTGTCGGCGCCAGCCTGGGCCTCGCAGACATCCTTGCCATTACCGGCCAGTGTCTTGCACTGAGCCTTGGCGGCGTCATATCGATGGGAGATCTCGTCTTTGCGGGCGTTGTACTGGTCTGGAGCCAGTTTGGCAAAACTCAGTGCAGGGGCGGCCATCAGCGTGGCAGCAATCAGGGAATTCAGAGCAAGTTGACGCATGTTGGCACCTTTTTTTCTAAGGAAAAAAGGGCAAACGGCGCACCATCGCCAGCCACGAACCGGGGCAAGAAAGATGACTGGCCGCGCACGTTTGCCACGTCCCCACAGTACACGGGACGCCACGTGCGGCCAGTCATCCGGTTTTGCAGCCTGTTGCAAGACAATGGGCACCGCTGTGTAGGTGTCACCTGACTTGCGTAAGCAGGCTGACTATTTTGGCAAACACTCAGGCACCTCAATCAGGCACGCAAACAACGGGTAGCCGTCAATGACCATTGGCGGGCCGGCACGGCGAGCCGTGTAACCCAGTTTGCGCAGCAGACGCTCCACACCCAATGGCGATACGGTAATGACCATTTTTGCGCCCAGCCGACCAGCGCACCGAATTGACTCATGCAACAATTGCGCGGTGACAGGAGAACTGAACTGGCCACTGGCTACTGGCGTTTGCCCGCTGAAATCAACTGCGGCAAAACGGGATAACTCCCAGATATCAGGCGAACATGGTGGTACAAGGCCATTGAGCAATTGCGGAAATACATCGCCCAGCAAATACGGCCGGGTGGTGGGCAGGAGGCGTGCGCAGCCGTTGATCTGGCCCCCTTCATCATGAGATACGATATACACCGTATCACTGCGGTCAAATTGGTCCTGTTCGATTCCGGGCGGGGTATCCAATTGCCACCCCAGCATGTCCACAAAAACCTTGTGGCGGTAAACAGACAATGAATGGGCAACACCATCAGGAAGTTGTGCCGACTGTCCAGACAATATATGCATATCACCCCGCAATAGAATATGTTGCTAAAGCAGGGGAAATAATTTGCCTGTGATGCGGAAAGGAAAACTGTCAACGGCGACAGTTTCTAAGCGTATCGGGAAGTGATAGCGGCGCTGGTAGCTTCTTGCCAGAATAAACGGTCAAGCCGGGTAATCAGCAAATCTGCGGTGGTTTCAAAGCCCAGATCCTGAGATTCTTCATTGACCAGCATGATATTGCTGCGCGGTTTGCCAACCATCATGTATTGCGCATGACCGTTGTGTGAACCAATCACCCAGTCCCAACCAATAGACAATACGGGACGCACCGTACTGATCCACTCGGTGAATCCGCTGATGGCGCTCACACCGGAACCACATTTCAAAACAGCGGTGGGATCGTCGTCAAGTCCTGACACCAGGTGAATCAACTCGATTTCCTGGAGGGCATTGCAATCGAGCCGGACATATCCGTCCTGGCACAGGCCCATTGAACCAGCCAATATGCGGCCGGATTGCAAAATAATGGAAGCTGCCATTTGTTGTTGCCTTACCGTATTACGGGGTTAGCCAGTTTAAAAAAAACACTAAACCGGAACCAGTGTCAGAGTTGTCAGTAGTCCAGCGATGACACAAGGCGGGTCCGACGGGACGGGGGTTAAGTCATGTCACCATTTGTTGAAGAAAACCTGCATTCTTTGCTGAGCATTCACGATCCAAGGCTGTATTTCAGCAAGATTACGCAGCTTGCGCAGGCCATCGGTTTTGAATATTGCGCTTATGGCGCACGCATGCCTTTTCCGCTGAGTGCGCCACGGACCGAGATGGTCAACAACTATCCGGCCGCGTGGCAGCAGTGCTATTCCGAGCACCAGTACATCACGCAAGACCCAACCGTCGCGCACGGTTCACGCTCCATGGTGCCGCTGGTCTGGAGCGATGAATTGTTCGCTGATGCCCGTGAACTCTGGGAAGACGCCCGTTCCTACGGCCTGCGCAATGGCTGGGCCCAAGGCTGCCGCGATGGCAACGGCGTCGTGGGCATGATGACGGTGGCCCGCTCCGGCGAACCCATCACCGCCGTAGAGCTGGGCGAGAAAGAACCGCTATTGGCCTACCTCACGCAAGTGACGCATGTGGGCATGTCGCGCTTTTTTCTTGAACACTCCTCCTATGGGCAGGAAGTCAAACTGACCCCGCGTGAAACAGAAATTCTGCGCTGGACCGCCGAGGGCAAAACATCTGCGGAGATTGGCGATATCCTCAATATTGCCGAGCGCACGGTCAATTTTCATGTCAACAGCACGCTGGCCAAACTCAATGCGGCCAATAAAACCTCTGCCGTGGTCCAGGCCGCATTGCGCGGTTTGCTTTAATTGCCTGGCAGCAGTCCCTCTTTGATCTCAGCTTGTTGCGGGGCAGCTTATCGGGCTCCGCAACAACGGCTTTGTATTTATTTGCCTGTCGTTGGTGGTAACGGATTGCCCATGATGCATCGCCATCTGGCTGATGGGCTATCCCGTATGTCTTGAGCAGATTGTGCCCGAACAGCCCGCTGGAATCTGCCTGTCACAAGTGGCAGGCATACGGCGGGAATGCAAATCGGCTCCCTGAATCCAGTCAATCCACATTAACGACCAGTTCAAATACCAAATTAAAAACAGCCATACTCTGTCGGCAGAGGAACAATTTCATTTCAATCAACAATACCAATCTCAATTGCAATGACGTCATATAAACATGGATATAAAAACCGGATTGAATGATTGAAACCGGCACGCCCGGCACGGGAGTAAATCATCAAACCCTGTTGATGTTATCCGTTGTTTTTTCAATGAAAACCCCAAAACCAGTGCTACGCCTGTCCAGTACAATCCGCCAACCGGTACTTTGCGATACAAATATCGGTATCTGAAGCAGGCCACTAGCTCTGCCCGGCTCAAGTTATTCAATGAGAACCGTTCTCGACAAGCCGTCTTTATAACGGCACAATTCTCCACCATGTACCGCCAATTGCATCTGCTCCGCCTTGCCCTGATTGCCGCCCTGCTAGCCATGCTGGCGGCTGTGCTGGTGCCTGCGGTCATGCAGATGCTCAACCCGGTGGCGGTGGAGTTGACTACCACTGACAGCCAGCGTGAGCGGTCGGTCTGCTCTCAGCAGCAACATCAGCACGCGGGTGAGTCTGGTCAGGGGCAAAGCTGCCCCATGTGCTCGGTGTTTTGCCATGCCCCCACCCTGCCCGGCTTGCCCCAAGTGACATTCATGGCCCCGCGCAATAGCGGATGGCCGTCATTGCCACCGGCACCGGCCCGCCTGATCGTGGCGGCCCTTACCTCCCCGCCCGCTCGCGCCCCGCCTGCGAACCGCTGATTTTGTATCGTGCGCAGACTGACGCTGCGTACCGAACGGCTTGTCCTTGCGGCCAGCCCTATCCCCTGTTTGCAACACAGAGACTCATCATGAAAATCTTCCGTTCCCTCCTGGCCACAACCTTTTTGCTGGTGACTGGCCTCGCAAGTGCCCACGCCCACCCCCACGAACAAAACCCGGCGCCGGAGAGCACCGTGAGTGCCCCGCCAGAAGTGCGAATTGCGTATACCGAAGCGCTGGAACCCTCACTCTCCAGCATCAAACTGCTGGATCGGTCCGGCAAGGCGCTGGCCGACAAAGCGGTCATCGACGCGGCGGATCACAAAGTGCTGCACCTGCCCTTGCCACAACTGGCCGCCGGCCAGTACACGGTGGAATGGGTGGCGGTGGCAGAAGACGGCCATCGCACCACCGGCAAGTACAGCTTTAGCGTTAAATAAGCAAATGAGCAGATAGATAAGCAGACCCAGGCACGGATAGACACAACATGAACATGGAATGGGCTGGCCCTGGCCCGTTTGCGCTGGCAGCGCTGCTCGATAGCCTGACGGCGGTACTGGTCGGCCAGTGGTTGCTGGATCACGGCAGGATTAACTGGCGCCTGGCGGCGCTGGCCTGCCTGGCATTCCTGCTCCTGTTGCCCGTCAACGGCGCGGGCATGGCGGGGGTGGAGATCACCGCCGTCTTGCCCGCCCTGCCGGCCATTCTGTCCACCCACTTTGGCTATGTCTGGCTGGCTGGCGTGGTGGTGATGGCCCTGTTGCTGACGGTGGCACTACGGCCTGTGCCAGCCAGATTGGCGGGCGGCGTGATCTTGACCGGCTTTGTGTACTTGCGCGCCCGTACCGGGCATGTTGCTGATGCGGGTATGTTCAGTATCGCCGCCGCCGTTCACACCGTACATTTACTGGCGGCCGGCGCCTGGGCTGGCAGTGCGCTGGTCTTTGTCACCCGCCACACCAGACAAGGCCGGACCTTTGATACGCATGCGGCCCGGCGCTTGTCGCAATTGGCGGCATGGGCTCTCTTGCTGATTGCGTTGACCGGTGCGGCCAATGTCTGGCGCATGCTGGCCGGCCCGCTGGTGAGCGGATTCTGGCAACAGCCATGGGGCGTGATTCTGAAAGTGAAATTACTGCTGGTGGGCGTGGCGGTCTTGCTGGGTGCCACCAACCGCTGGAGCGTGCTGCCCGCGCTGGATCTGCAAGCAGTCAGTGGCCAGCGCCGCTTTCTGGCTCTGCTTTGGCTTGAGATTCTGGCCTTTGCGGGCGTGTTTGCCTGCGCGGCACTGCTGGGCTCGACCAGCCCGCCCATGAATATGTAATGTGATCAGCGTGCTGCGGGCAAAGGTGCGCGGCGAAAGGTCAGCACCAGAATATCCCGTACCGCCAGTTGGCCCGCCGCTTCCGGGCGGATGGGTGATACGCCATGGCGTACACGCTCGTCATTGACCACCGCCATATCCAGCGGCTCAATCAAGGTGAACGTTTGCAGGTGCTTGCCCGCCGGGTCCTGGACTGTGCTGACGCCCTGCTGCACGTTCTGGCGGTTGATCAGCACCATCAAGACAAAATCAACGCCATCCCGATGCATGCCTTCTGGCGTGGGCTGCCCCACGTTACTGCCATCGGCCGTGATGCGGAACTGGTGCATTTCCACTTGCCACGTCGTACCCGGGCGGATCGTGCCAAAGACCTGACTGCCCGCCGCCATCAAATGCGCCAGCACCGGGCTTTGCAAGACCGCCTCTGTCACCGGCTGGTAATGCCGGGCCACGCCACCATTGAGCGGGTTGTATTCCAGGCTTTGATAATGTGGCCGGTGCGGTTGCACGCAGAACGTCGCCTCTCCCGCTGCCATGCTCAGTGTGGCATGGCGACGCCGGCGGTACTTGCCGCCATCGGCCATGTATTCGTCCAGCACCAGGTCGTCCCAACTGGCCGCAAATGCGGGCCAGGCCGCTTCAAACACCGTATCAGCGCCCAAGAGCGCCCGGCTGAGTGCGGCGGGCACAAAGCAATAGCCTTGCTGGGTCAGCGCGTGGCGTAACAACAGGGCAGCAGCGCCATCAGAAGGGGAACGGGGCAAGGTCATGCAGACCGGGTCGAGCTTATCCATACATCGGCATTATCAGAGCGGGAAACCCATGCAGATAGATACAGTTCTCATCATATCGATCTGACACAGGAAAGAGTCCGTAGATTCCCGTACATGCCCGCTCTGCCTTTGGTTAATGCGCCATTGCGGGTACGGGTTTGCGATCCAGCATGCCAGAAAACACCACCACCGCCATGGCAATCAACGCCACGCCTGCGCCCAGCCAGGGCAGGTTAGAGAGCGGATAGCCTGCACCGATCATCGCCCCGCCCAGCCAGGCACCAGAGGCATTACCCAGATTGAATGCGCCTTGATTGAGCGTGGGCGCCAGATTGGGCGCACCTTGTGCCTTGTCGATCACGCGCACCTGCGCGGCGGGCACCACGGCAAACGAGAACATGCCCCACAGGAACACCACCACCAGCGTCGGCACCTTGTAATGACACGCCCAGGAGAAGATAGCCAGGATCACCGCCAACATGAAGAAGGTGATCGCCATGCCGCGCATCAGCTTCCAGTCTGCCAGGCGCCCACCCAGGAGACCACCCACGGTAATGCCCGCGCCAAACAGCAACAGCACCCAGCTTTCCTGCGCTGCGGTAAAGCCGGTGACATCCAGCAAAATGTAGGCAATATAGGTCACCACGCTAAACATACTGACCGAGGCCAGCGTGCTGGTCAGCAGCGCAAGCTGGGTTTGCGTGTGCAAAATCTTGCGGAACTCGCCCAGAATGCCATCGCCTTTGGGCGTGGGCACCTGGGGCAGCCATACCGTCAGTGCGGTTGCGGCAAGCACGCCAATGCCGACCACGGCCCAGAACGGAGAACGCCAGCCCAGTGCGTGGCCCAGCGCGGTACCAAATGGCACACCCACAATGTTGGCGACGGTCAGGCCGGTGAACATCAACGCCACCGCTTGAGCCCGCTTGTTTTGCGGGACCAGATCCGCCGCCACGACAGAACCAATGCCAAAAAACGCCGCATGGCAAAACGCGGTGATGACCCGCGCGGCCATCAAAGCGTAATAGCCAGGCGCCAGCGCACACAGCGCATTACCCACAATGAACAAGCCCATCAATCCCACCAGCGCCTGTTTGCGCGGCCATTTGGCGGTGACGATGGCAAGAATCGGCGCGCCAATTGTCACCCCGATGGCGTAGCCAGAAATCAGCATGCCGGCGGCGGGAGTGGATACCCCAAAATCTTTGGCGACTTCGGGCAGAAGGCCCATGATGACGAATTCGGTCGTGCCGATTCCGAACGCAGCGGCGGCCAGCGCCAAGAGTGCAAGGTACATCGTGTATTCCTGTTACCGGCGCGTTGACGGCGCCGCCAGTGCCAATTGACCAGTCGATTAGTGTTATTGCGGCAGTAGTCTGCCTTTCTTATGCGATCCGCATTATGACAGTTCCCTCATATTTATTGGGCATCTTGTTGGCCATGCCCGCTGACCGCCGCCCCGGCATCCGGTGCCAGCCTGACGCTATCAATGACGGCCAGCAGCGCCACCACCGCAATCAGCGCAAACGACAGCCGGAAAGCCAGCACTGATGGCGTGGTATCTCCCAGCCAGGTTTGGGTCAAACGCAATGCCACTGCTCCCAAAGCAATCCCCATGCCGGAATTCATTTGCTGCAACACACTGAACAAGGTGGCCGCCCCGGTCATGCGCGGCTGCGGGACATCAGCAAAACCAATCGTGTTGAGCGCGGTAAATTGCATGGAGCGGCACAAGCCGCAAAAAAACAGCACCAGGCAGATCAACCACAGCGGCGAGGTGGGCGTAAACGTGGCGCACAAGGCAAAACCCACCACAACGAGCAAGCCATTGCCCACCATCACCGTGCGAAAACCCAGGCGACGCATGATCCAGGTGGTGCCCGGCTTCATGGCCAGATTGCCGGCAAACAGCGCCAGCACCAGAAAACCGGAAGTCACTGCGCTCCAGCCAAAGGCCAACTGGAACATCAGCGGCAGCAAAAACGGCGCGCTGCCAATGGCGATCCGAAACAACGATCCACCCACCACCGTCACGGCAAAGGTCGGGATACGCAAAGCGGTCAGATCCACCAGGGGATGGCTGGCGCGGAGCATATGCCAGGCCGTCACCGCCAGCGCAGCCACGCCCAGCAGTAGCAAACCCGCAGTGAGGGCGATATCCAGCGGCTGGTGGCTGGCGGCATCCAGCCCCATCATCAAGGCACTACAACCGATGCCGCTGCTGATAAAACCCCAGAGGTCAAACGGCCGCTGCCCCGCGCCACCGGGTGGCACCAGTTTCAAGGCAAAGACCAGCGCGATCAGCCCCAGCGGTACGTTCAACAGAAAAATCCAGTGCCAGGACAGCCACGTGGTGATCAGCCCGCCTACCGGTGGCCCGATCACCGGCGCCACCAGCCCCGGCCAGGTAATGGTGGCAATGGCGCGAACCAATTCGTGCGGCCGGGTATTGCGCAAGACCACCAACCTCCCGACCGGCACCATCATGGCCCCGCCCAGGCCTTGCAACACGCGCGCCATGACAAATTGCGCCAGGCTGGTGCACAAACCGCACAACAAAGACGCCAGCGTGAACAGCAAGATCGCCGCACCGAACACGCGGCGCGGGCCAAAGCGGTCCGCCAGCCAGCCACTCAGCGGGATGAACACCGCCAGCGCCAGCATATAAGCGCTCAAACCGGCGGATAAGCGCGCCGGAGCGATGCCAAAGCTTTGCGCCATTTGCGGTAATGCAGTGGTGATGACGGTGGCGTCCAGGTTCTCCATGAAAAAGGACGCCGCCACCAGCAAGGCCACCCAGCGGACAGCGCTGTTTTCTGGCGCAGATGGCTTACTCACGCAATGGCCCCGCCGCCATCGACCAGCACGGTCGAACCGGTGGCAAACGGAGTGCCGGCCAGGTACAACACGGCATTGGCAATATCCTGCGGCTGACCAATCCGCCCGGCCGGCAGTCTGGCTGCGGCTTTCTCGAAGACCTGCTGGCGATCGGCCTCCGGCATTTTGTCCCACAATGGCGTAACGATCATGCCCGGCGAGACGGTGTTCACCCGTACCGGCGACAACTCCAGCGCCAACCCTCGCGCCAAAGACTCAATTGCGGCGTTGATGGCACCTTGCAATACCGAATTCTTGCTGGGGCGCACGGCCAGAAAACCGGAGACAAAGGTCAGGGATGCGCCCGGCGCAAAACGGGCTGCGCGGGCAATGCGGTAGGCACCCCAGAACTTGCTATCCATGGCGCGGTAAGCATCTTCCAGCGCCAGGGCACGGGCCGGGCCCGACGGTGTTTGCGCAGCAGAAATCACGATGTGATCCCACGGTGCGGTGTCTGCAAAGAAGCGTTCAACGGCGGCGTTGTCCCCGGTATCCAGAGCGGCAACCGCCACTTGCCCGCCGATTTCCTGCGCCGCTTTGTCCAGCTTGTCTGCCGAGCGCGAGGCAATGGTCACGCTGGCTCCGGCCTCAACAAAAGATTGCGCAACCACAAAACCGATCCCCGAACTACCGCCAATAACCAGTACCCGTTGCTGCTGAAAAGAAGCCATGATCGCCACCCCGTTGGTGTGATTGATGCGTTGGAATAACCCGAAGTCTAGGCCTTATCCTGGATATGGATAATCCAGCCCGAAATTGAAAGACTTTACTGTTCAACTGAATAATCACTGTCCCGACCTGGCGGTTCGGCTTGCCCTGGCAGGCCACATGGGCGGACAATCCCGCTCTGACTCGGGGTGTCTTTGTGCAAAGCAAAGGCTGAGAGAGACCCGTTACCTGATCCAGATCATGCTGGCGTAGGGAAGTCTTATGGCTCCCCTGCCCGCGCGCGTCGCCAAGGAGCCTGTTCAAGATGTCCGCATCCACCCCCACCACTTTGCCACTGGCCACGCTGGCCCAGGAACTTGCGCGCTTTCGCGCCGCCTGCCCGCTGGTGCATGTGCTGACCAATGAAGTGGTGCAGGAAATCACCGCTAACGTGTTGCTCGCAGCGGGTGCTGCGCCCGCCATGATTGTGGCTGAAGAAGAAGTCCCCACTTTTGCCGCGATTGCCGGCGCCGTACTCATCAACGTCGGCACCCTGCACGCCACCCGCCTTGCCGCCATGCAACAAGCCGTGACCGCCGCCAGCGCGGCTGGTGTACCGTGGACGCTGGACCCCGTGGCCGTGGGCGCACTCAAATACCGGACGGATGCCTGCCAGGCATTGATCCGCCAGAAACCCACTGCCATTCGCGGTAATGCGTCAGAGATCATGGCGCTGGCCGGTGCCGGCCAAGGCGGCCGTGGCGTGGATAGCACCTCTGGCTCGGATGCCGCGCTGGATGCCGCACGCTTTCTGGCCCATGAAACCGGCGCCATCGTCGCCGTAACGGGCGAGACCGACTACATCACCGATGGTAAAACCACCCTGGCTACGCCGTGGGGCCACCCGCTGATGACGCGCGTAGTGGGCACCGGTTGCGCGCTCTCGGCCCTGGTCGCGGCCTTTACGGCTGGCGCGCCCAACCGGCTGGAGGCCGTCGCCAGTGCCTGCGCCATGGCCGGCATGGCAGGTCAGTACGCACAAAAGCAAAGTCATGGGCCGGGCTCATTCAAGGGTGCGTTCCTTGATGCGTTGTATCACATTCAGCCCGAAAACCTGCTGGAGATCAGCGCGTGAACCAGATTGATCTGACGCTCTATCTGGTGCTGGACCCGGACCTGTGCGGCGGGCTGGAGAACATGGTCGAGACCGCACGCATTGCGGCACAGCACGGTGCCACCGTAGTCCAGCTACGGGCGCCCAACCAGAAAAAACGCTGGTGGCTACAAGCGGCCCGGCAACTCAAGGCCGTGCTGGACCCACTCCACGTGCCGCTGATTATCAATGACCATATCGATATTGCCCTGGCCGTCGACGCGGCCGGCGTGCATGTCGGCCAGGCTGATCTGCCACCCGATGCGGTGCGCACGCTGATTGGCCGGCATAAAATCCTGGGCCTGTCGACCAGCAATGCCGAACAACTCGCCGCCGTGCCGCTGGATATCGTCGATTACATTGGCGTCGGCCCGGTGTACCCGACTGGCACCAAGCCCGATGCCTCACCCGTGATCGGGCTGGCCGAGTGTGCCCGCTTGATGCGCGCCAAAGCATGCCCCGCCGTGGCCATTGGCGGAATCAAACCTGGCATGGCCGCACCGCTGATTGCGGCCGGCGTAGATGGCGTGGCGGTGGTCTCGGCCATTTGTGGCCAGCCAGATCCCGCGATCGCCACCCGCCAGTTACTCGATGAAATTACCGGAGCACGTTCATGATCGCCCATGCTTTGACCATTGCGGGCTCGGATTCTGGCGGCGGTGCCGGCATCCAGGCCGACCTGAAGACCTTTTCTGCGCTGGGTGCCTATGGCATGAGCGTGCTGACGGCACTTACCGCGCAGAACACGCAGGGCGTGAGCGCCGTCCACCCGGTACCGCCTGAGTTTGTTGGCGCGCAGATGGATGCCGTATTCAGCGATATCCGCGTCGATGCGGTAAAACTGGGCATGCTGGCGACGGCGCCCATTATTGAAGCCGTTGCAGACGGGCTGCTGCGCTATCAGCCGGCCCATGTGGTGCTTGATACCGTGATGATCGCCAAGGGCGGTCATCCCTTGCTGGTCCGCGATGCAGTCAGTGCCATCCGCGAGCGCTTGCTACCGATCGCGTCCCTGATTACGCCCAACCTGCCGGAAGCCGCCGCCTTGCTGGAGTGCGCGGTCGCCACCACCGAAGCCGAAATGCGTCACCAGGGCCACGCCTTGATTGCAGGCGGCGCCAAAGCCGTGTTGATGAAGGGCGGCCACCTGGGCGGCGAGGAAAGTCCGGACTGGTTGATCACCCCGCATGCCGAAACCCGTTTTGCCAACCCGCGCATTGCCACCCGTAATACGCACGGGACTGGCTGCACGCTCTCTGCCGCGCTGGCCGCACTCCGCCCACAGCATGACAATTGGGAAGATACCGTCGCCGCAGCCCGCGCCTGGCTGCAAGAAGCGCTCAAGGCGGCAGACCGGCTGGACGTGGGGCATGGCATTGGTCCGGTGCACCATTTTCACGCGTGGTGGTAAGCCGTCTTTGCTGACGTAACATCAGGTACCGCCAGGCTGACCCGCACTGGCACGGCGGGTTTTGCCACCGACCGGCAGCGGATTTACGCCTGGCCGGATTCTTGCTTGAATTTGCGGTGCTCCTCTCAGGTTTTCATATAGATTCATGCTGCGCATCTTGCTTGTTACCGACACCGCCAAGCCCATCGGCGAGTTACGCGAAACCCTGCTGCAACAGGGTTACGACGTACTCACTGATGCAGCCAGTTCTACGGCACTGCTCAGCAGTGTCGAGCGCCAGCGGCCAGACGTGGTGATCATCGACACCGAAAGTCCCTCTCGCGATACGCTGGAGCAATTGTCGGTCATGAACTCGCTCGCGCCGCGTCCGGTGGTGATGTTTACCCCTGACGCAGACCAACAGCACATCCGCGCGGCCGTCGGCGCGGGCGTCACTACCTATGTGGTGGACGGACTGGATGCGGACAAACTCTCGCCCATTATTGAAGTCGCCATGGTGCGCTTTGCCGAAGACGACAAACTGCGCCAACGCCTTGCCAAGGTGGAACAACAACTGGCAGATCGCAAACTGATCGACCGGGCCAAGGGCCTGTTGATGGACAAACGCGGCTTGAGCGAGGCCGCCGCGTTTGAAATGCTGCGCACGCAGGCCATGAAACAAGGCATTACCCTGGCCGAGATGGCCCGCCAGGTGATTGCCATGGCCGATCTGCTCGGCTGACGGAGAAACAGGATGTCCTCACCCCAACCCAATCATTCCCTACACGGCACGCCAGAAAAAAACCGCCTGCGCGTGGGTTTCATGGCACTCACCGACTGCGCGCCAGTGGTGATGGCCCACACCTTGCAACTGGCCCAGCGCCACGGGCTGCAACTGGACCTGGTGCGCCAATCCTCCTGGGCCGCGATCCGCGACAAGTTGATCTCTGGCGAACTGGATGCCGCACATACGCTCTACGGCCTGGCCTACAGCATGGAACTGGGGATCGCCGGCCCGCAGTGCGATATGGCGGTGTTGATGACCTTGAACCAGAACGGGCAAGCCATCACGGTTTCCAATCGTCTGCGGGATTTGCTGCGCAGCGGCCACACCTTGCGCCAGATTGCCGATGCCGCCGACAAACCCCTGGTCTTTGCACAAACCTTCCCGACCGGCACCCATGCCATGTGGCTATATGACTGGCTGGCGCGGGAAGGCATTGACCCCATGCGGGAGATCCGCAGTGTGGTCATCGCCCCGCAGGAAATGACCGGTGCGCTGGCCAGTGGCTTGCTGGACGGGTTTTGCGCCGGCGAGCCCTGGCCGGCCAAGGCAGAAAGTGAACAGGTAGGGCACACCTTGCTGGCGACCAGCCAGCTCTGGCCGGATCATCCGGAAAAAGTGCTGGCCTGCCGGCGCGACTTTGCCGCGCTCTACCCCAATACCGCACGCGCCTTGATTGCCACCTTGCTGGACGCCTGCCAGTGGCTGGATGTCCCGGCCAACCGCCGGGAAGCGGCCGCTGTGCTGGCACGCCCGGAATATGTCCATTGCCCCGCCGACCTGATCACCCCGCGTTTGCTGGGCGATTATGGCAACGCACTGGCCCAGCCGCCGGGCGTGCGCTTTTTTGCCGACGGCGCGGTGAACCCGCCCCGGACCGCTGATGGGGCGTGGTTTGTGCAGCAGTTTTTGCGGTGGGGGTTGCTGGCTGATCAGCATGTTGATCCGGCGGCGGTGGCAGCGCGGGTGAATCAGGTGGATTTGTATGCGCAGGTGGCGCGGATTCGTGGGAACCCTTTGCCATAGCACTTTGTAGCCCGGATGGAGCGATAGCGGGAATCCGGGGTGGCAATATATGCAAGCATGATCTGCCTGCCGCCCCCTTGACTCGTCATTCCCGCGTAGGCGGGAATCCAGTCTGGAGCCGGAACGGCTCCGTTCTCTGGCGAGAACCACTACGGGTGTCAGCCCCTTCGGCGCGGTGATTTTGATACCGGCGGTGGCCGGAGCACCCTACTTTCTTTGCGTCGCCAAAGAAAGTAGGCAAAGAAAGGCGACCCCAGCCTGGCGGCCCTCCGGGCTTCCCTCAGTCGGTCGGGAGCCTAAGGTCTCCCTCCACTCCTTCGGCGCTGGGCTTTAATGGGGGAGGAAAGTCAAAAACAACTACAACAACCACTGCAACTTCAACACCAACACCAATGCCAACTTCCCTTATTCCGCTTCTTTCGTCCTGAACGCTGCGGGCTTCCTCCGCACAAATGATGGGCAATCAGCACCACCGCAGTGCAACAAATCTTTACATCCTGCCCCCTGCACCAACCCAGAAAACCCCTGCAAGCCAATACCCAAGCCAGTCTCCATGACTTTGGCATGACCTGGCACGTCCCTTGCTAAGCATCAAGCAGCCCGTCACAACGACGTGATGGGTGAAAGCAGTGCACCAGATTACTTTATCGGGTGATCGGCCAAAGGCGGCGGGTCATTCACGGACAACGGCGTCCCTTCCCTCTTTTTACAGAGCGGATCGGACGCCGTTTTTGTTTTTCAGCCACACCAACGCCCGCAGGCATGCCCGGATACACGGGCAACCCAAGGCACCTGGAGATACGCACATGGATCGTAGTTTCTGGCGTTCTGGTCATACCCCCACGCTGCTCGCAGCCTTTCTGTATTTCGATCTGAGTTTTATGGTCTGGTACCTGTTGGGCCCGCTGCAGATCCAGATTGCGCAAACGCTGCATCTGACCACCCAGCAACGTGGGCTGATGGTGGCGACGCCGATTCTGGCTGGCGCAGTGCTACGCGTGGTGATGGGCGTGTTGAGTGATCGTATCGGTGCCAAGCGCGCCGGTTTGCTCGGCCAGTTCATTGTGATTGGTGCGTTGCTGACCGCGTGGCAAATGGGCTTCTCTACCATGGCGGGCGCCTTGCTGCTGGGCCTCTTCCTGGGCGTAGCCGGTGCGTCGTTTGCTGTGGCGTTGCCGCTGGCTTCACGCTGGTATCCGTCGCAACACCAGGGCACGGCCATGGGGATTGCCGGTGCGGGTAACTCTGGCACGGTGCTGGCCGCCCTGTTTGCCCCCACCCTGGCGGCCGCGTTTGGCTGGCAGAACGTGTTTGGCATTGCGTGTATTCCGCTGGTGCTGGTGCTGGGCTACTACTGGACGTGTGCCAAAGACGCCCCCTCCACCGTCAAACCCAAGACCTTTGGCGACTACATCAAGATGCTGGGCCACAAAGATGCCTGGTGGTTCATGTTCTTTTACTCGCTGACCTTTGGCGGGTTCTCTGGCTTTGCCAGCGCCCTGCCCGGGTTCTTCCATGACCAGTTTGCGTTTGATGCCAAAACCGCCGGCTGGTGTACCGCCGCCTGTGTGTTTGCCGGTTCCGCCATGCGCCCGCTGGGCGGCGTGATTGCAGATCGGATTGGCGGCACCCGTTCGCTGTTGTCGGTCTATGCCGCCGTCACCGTCTTGATTGCCGCAGCCGGTTTCAACATGGGCGGCGCGGCAGGCGTGATCACGCTCTTTATTGGCGCCATGCTGTGCCTGGGTGCGGGCAACGGCGCGGTGTTCCAGTTGGTACCGCAGCGTTTTTCAGCAGAGATCGGCGTCATGACTGGCCTGATTGGTATGGCGGGTGGCGTGGGTGGCTTTTTGCTGACCGCCAGCCTGGGCGCCATCAAGCAAGGCACCGGCAGCTATGCCGCAGGCCTGTGGCTGTTTGCCTGCCTGACCGCGCTGGGCTGGATCAGCCTGTCGCAAGTCAAAACCAAATGGCGCAGCGGTTGGGCCGTCGCCGCTGCACGGGTTTGACGCAAATGCACGGAGCCCGGATGAAGGCCCAAGGGGCCGGGAATCCGGGGGCCATGCCACGAAGCATCTGCCATCGATATCACCCTGGATTCTCGCTTCGCTTCATCCGGGCTACCGCTACTCACAGATTTTCGCAACAGGAAAGCGCTCCATGAACAAACCCAGACTCGTCGTCGTCGGCAACGGTATGGCCGGCATCCGCACGGTGGAAGAACTGCTTGCACTCGCGCCAGGCCATTACGACATCACGGTCTTCGGCAGCGAGCCCCATCCCAATTACAACCGCATCTTGCTTTCGCCGGTACTGGCGGGGGAACAAGAGTTCAAGGACATTATCCTGAACCCGCTGTCCTGGTATGCCGACAACGGCATCACCCTGCATACCGGCAAGACCATCACCCGGATCAACCGCGCCCGCCGTGAGGTAGTGGCCGACGATGGCACGGTGGTGCCGTATGACCGCCTCTTGCTGGCCACGGGCTCCATGCCCTTCATCTTGCCGGTGCCGGGCAAGCAACTGCGCGGCGTGATCAGCTATCGAGACATCTTTGATACCGAACTGATGATCGATACCGCCAGGGTCAAGCGTAACGCCATTGTGATTGGCGGCGGCTTGCTGGGGCTGGAAGCGGCCAATGGGCTGAAGATTCGCGGTATGGATGTCAAAGTGGTGCACCTGGGCGAATGGCTGCTGGACAAGCAACTGGACGTCACCGCCGGCAAGCTCTTGCAACAATCGCTGGAAGAACGTGGCCTGAGTTTTCTGCTGCAAAAACAAACTGCGGAGATCATTGGCAACGAGGCCGGCGAAGTCACCGGCGTGCGCTTCAAGGATGGCACCGAAGCCGCCGCCGATCTGGTGGTCATGGCCGTCGGCATCCGCCCCAACACCGCGCTGGCCGAATCGGCGGGTCTGCATTGCAACCGCGGCATTGTGGTCAGCGACGCCCTGCAAACCTACGACCCGCGCATCTACGCCGTGGGCGAGTGTGTGAACCACCGTGGCGTCGCTTACGGTCTGGTTGCCCCGTTGTTTGAAATGGCCAAGGTTTGCGCCAACCACCTGGCCAATCTGGGCATCGGCCAGTACAAGGGCTCGGTGCTGTCGACCAAGCTCAAAGTCACCGGCATCGACCTCTTTAGCGCCGGCGACTTTATGGGCGGCGAAGGCACCGAAGACATCGTGCTGTCTGACCCCGCCGGCGGTGTCTACAAAAAACTGGTGATCAAGGACGAAAAACTGGTCGGCGCCTGTTTGTATGGCGATACCGCTGACGGCGGCTGGTACTTCAAGCTGCTGCGGGAAGGCCGCACCATTCATGACCTGCGCGATCACCTGATGTTTGGCGAATCCGCCATTGGCGACTCTGGCGTGCAAGGCCAGAGCCGTGCCGCCGCCATGCAAGACAAAGACGAAGTGTGCGGCTGCAACGGTGTCTGCAAAGGCACCATCGTCAAGGCGATCAAGGACAAGGGTCTGTTCACGGTCGATGACGTGAAGAAGCACACCAAAGCCGCCAGTTCTTGCGGCTCCTGCACCGGTCTGGTGGAACAGATTCTGATGAACACGCTGGGCTCCAGCTTCCAGGAGACGCCCAAGACCAAAGCCGTGTGCGGTTGTACTGATCGCACGCATGGCGAGGTACGCAAGGCGATCCGCGAGCACAAACTGCTGACGCACAAAGCGGTGTACGAATTCCTGGAATGGCGGACCCCCAACGGTTGCGCCACCTGCCGCCCGGCCGTGAACTACTACATGCTGTCCACCTGGCCCAAAGAGGCCGTGGACGACCCGCAAAGCCGCTTTATCAACGAACGCGCCCACGCCAACATCCAGAAAGACGGCACCTTCAGCGTGATCCCGCAAATGAAAGGCGGCGTGACCAACCCGTCTGAACTGCGCCGCATTGCCGACGTGGCGGACAAGTATCACATCCCCATGGTGAAGGTCACGGGCGGCCAGCGCATTGACTTGCTGGGCGTAAAGAAAGAAGACCTCGTGAACGTGTGGGCCGATCTGGGCATGCAATCCGGCCACGCCTACGGCAAATCCATCCGCACCGTGAAGACCTGCGTCGGCAGCGAATTCTGCCGTTTTGGTACGCAGAACAGCACGCAAATGGGGATTGATCTGGAAACCATGCTGGCCAATATGTGGAGCCCGCACAAGGTAAAACTGGCCGTCTCTGGCTGCCCGCGCAACTGCGCCGAAGCCGGTATCAAAGACGTTGGCGTGATTGCGGTGGATAGCGGTTGGGAGCTGTATGTCGGCGGCAACGGCGGCATCAAGACCGAAGTCGCGCAGTACCTGTGCAAGGTGAAGACGGCTGAAGAAGTGAAGGAGTTCAGCGGCGCTTTCCTGCAACTGTACCGGGAAGAGGCGTATTACCTGGATCGCACGGTGCATTACATCGAGCGCGTGGGGCTGGATTACATCAAGCAAAAAGTGGTCGAGGACGAGGCTGGCCGCAAGGCTTTGTATGAACGGTTGCTGTATTCGCTGGAAGGCCTGCGGGATCCGTGGGCGGAGCGGATTGCGGGTAAGCAGAGGAATGAGTTTATTCCGTTGAAGGTGGTCGCTTGATTTTTGTGCGGGGGTGGGGTGTTAGCGCCTTCGGCGCGGGTTTGAAAGGCGTTTGATACCGGGGGTGCCCGGACCACGTCACTTTCTTTGCTTCGCCACCTCGGCGGCCCCAAAGAAAGTAACCAAAGAAAGGCGACCCCCGGACTTTTGCCCTCCGGGCTTCCCTCAGTCGGTCGGGAGCCTGAGGTCTCCCTCCACTCCTTCGGCGCTGAGCCCTGACGGGAGAAAAGTCAAAAACAACCCCAACGACAACGGCCAAATCGTCTGTGCGCTGGCTTTTGTAGGGTGGATTCGGAGCGTAGCGACAATCCACCGTATGCAGCCCGTTGGGCTGCGGGCTGGATTCCCGCCTTCGCGGGAATGACGAAGTGGTGTGCCTGGTGAACCGTTCTTGCAAATAGACGGTTTGCAGGGCTTGGTTTGGCTGTTGATGTGGCTGTTGCTTTTGACGTACCTCCCCTCCGGCAGCGCCGAGCATCGCAGTGAAGTCCGGGGTTTCGGCGCAAGGGTGTTTGAGGGCATAGCCCGAGTTCCTGCCCCTTGGTGGGTACCCCCACAAAGACACAGGCGCACCAGATGGTCGTTGCAGCGGGGCTGGAGCCAGCCGGACTTCGCGAGAAGCGCAGGGAACCCGAAGGGCGCTGTCGCAGGGTCGCCTTTCTTTTGGTTACTTTTCTTGGGGCCGCCGAGGCTGGCGAAGCAAAGAAAAGTAACGTGCTCCGGCCACCGCCGGGTTGTAAACAACGCGCCGAAGGGCGCTAACAAAGATTCAGCTATCCCTGGCATACCGGGCACAACAACCAGGAACAACAAAGGATGACCACCAGCATGAACATGAACACCCCCACACCCTGGGTACAAATTTGCGCCCTGAACGACATCCCCCCGCTCGGCAGCCGCGTGCTGGAACGCCCGGCTGGCAATGTCGCCATCTTCCGTACCGCCACCGACAGCGTCTTTGCGCTGCTGGACCACTGCCCGCACAAGGGCGGCCCGCTGTCGCAGGGCATCGTCCATGGCGAGAGCGTGACCTGTCCGCTGCACGCCTGGAATATCGACCTCGCCAGCGGCCAGGCTCGTGCGCCGGATGAAGGCTGCGCGCGGCGGTTTGCCGCCAAGGTGGAAAACGGCCAGGTGTTTGTGAGCCTGTCCTGATTGTTGAGCGGACACACGGACATGACGAAAGCCGCCAATACAGCCCAGTGCAACGGTGCGGGCAAGGCATGCGAAGCGCAGGCAGTACAAGTGGGTACGACAAGCAAGCATAACGCCGCCAGCAGGGTTGTACTGGCGGCTCTGGAGGCCGCATGAAAACCATCACCCGATCCACCTGTTGCTATTGCGGCGTCGGCTGTGGCGTACTGATTGAATCAGATGGCGAGAAGATCACCGGCATCCAGGGCGATCCGGCCCACCCGGCCAACTATGGCCGACTGTGCACCAAAGGCATGACTCTGCCACTGACGGTGGCCAGCAAAACCAACCGGGCGCTCTACCCGGAAATCCGCATCAACCGCGATAGCGAACGGCAGCGGGTAGATTGGGATACCGCACTCGACACCGTGGCGCTGAAGTTTGCCGACATCATCCGCCAGCACGGGCCAGATGCCGTGGCGTTTTATATCTCCGGCCAGTTGCTGACCGAGGATTACTACGTTTTCAACAAGCTGGCCAAGGGCTTGATCGGTACCAACAACATCGATACCAACTCGCGCCTGTGCATGTCCAGCGCGGTGTCGGGCTACAAACTCAGCCTGGGCGCTGACGGCCCGCCCACCTGTTACGAAGACCTGGAACTGGCCGACTGCGTACTGTTTGCCGGGTCCAATATGGCATGGGCACACCCGGTGTTGTACCGCCGGCTGGAAGCCGCCAAAGCCACCCGCGCCGATGTGAAATGGATCGTCATTGATCCGCGCCGTACCGATACCGCAGCCATGGCCGATCTGCATCTGCAAATCCAGCCGGGGACGGATGTCGCCCTTTTTAACGGCATGCTGCATCACCTGATCTGGGAAGACCTGATCGACCCACAGTTTGTGGCCGAGCATACCGACGGGTTTGCCGAGCTTAAACAACTGGTGCGCGATTACACGCCGCGCATGGCGGCAGAAATCTGCGGGATTACCGAGGCCGACCTGATGACCGCCGCCGAGTGGTTTGGCCGCAGTCAGGGTGCCCTTTCGCTTTACTGCATGGGTCTGAACCAGTCGGCGCATGGAACGGACAAAAACCTGGCGCTGATCAACTTGCACCTGGCCACCCGCCAGATTGGCAAACCAGGCGCCGGCCCCTTCTCACTCACCGGGCAACCCAACGCCATGGGCGGGCGTGAAGTGGGCGGCATGGCCACCATGCTGGCGGCGCACCGCGACATCACCAATGCCGATCACCGCGCGGAAATCGCACGCTTGTGGGGCATCGATACCGAACGCCTCTCCCCCACACCGGGTTTGCCCGCAGTGGAGATGTTCAACGCCATCCGCGCAGGCAAGATCAAGGCGTTGTGGATTGCCTGTACCAACCCGGTCCATTCCATGCCGGATCTCAATCTGATACGCGAAGCGCTGGATACAGCCGAGTTTGTGGTTGTCCAGGAAGCCTTCCTTAACACCGACACCGTGCCCTACGCAGATGTGGTTTTGCCTGCCGCCACCTGGGGCGAAAAATCCGGCACGGTCACCAACTCCGAGCGCCGTATCAGCCGTGTGCGCCCGGCCATCCAAGGGCCGGGCGAAGTCCGTGGCGACTGGTGGATTGCCAATGAAGTCGCCCGCCGGCTGGAAGCGCAAATCCACCCGGCCCGCTTTAGCCTGTTTGGTTTTGCCAATGAAGAACAGGTGTTTAACGAACACCGCCGCCTGACTGAGGGTAAAGACCTGGATATCACCGGGCTGAGTTATGGCGTTCTGGAAAGCCACGGTCCGCAACAATGGCCCATGCCGATTGTGGAGGCCTATGGCGAAACACGCGGCCAGGCCCGCCGTTACGAGGATGGCGTGTTTGCCACGGCGGATGGCAAAGCCCGCTTCAATGTCACACCGTACCTGCCCGTGGCCGAGCCGACCAACTCGCGTTACCCCTTCCATCTTTTGACGGGCCGTCTGCGGGATCAATGGCACGGCATGAGCCGCACGGGCCGCGTACCGCGCCTGTTTGCCCACACGCCAGAAGCTGCGCTGACCATGAACCCGCTGGATGCCGAGCGCCGGGGCTTGAAAGCGGGTGAACTGGTCAAGGTGTCCAGCAAACGTGGCGGGCTGATCCTGCCGCTGGGTCTGTCGGACGAAGTCACCACCGGCAGCGTCTTTGCCGCCATGCACTGGAACGGCCAGTTTCTCAACAGTGGTGGTATCAATGAATCGACCATCGGTGCGGTGGATCGCAAATCGTTCCAGCCAGAGCTTAAACACGCCGCTGTCCGGGTCGAACGGGCTGACTTGCCGTGGCGCCTGACGGCCGCGTGCCGGGGTGATACCCAGGCCCTGCAAGCCGCCTTGCAACCACTCCTCAAAGACTGCGCTTATGCCGCCATCACCATGGCCGGCGATGATGTCGCCATTCTGAAAGCCGCGGCTGATTCTGCCCCTGCGGGCTGGCTGGAGAAACTGTTTACCGCGCTTGCACTGCAGCCCGGCCCGGACGTACTGGAATACCGCGACGCCCGCCGTGGCATGGTCAAGCGCGTCGGTTGGCAAGACGGCGTGCTGCACGGTTTTGTCTGGGCCGGCGATGTCACCGGATCAGACCAGTTGCTGGAACAACTGATTGCCGGTGAACCCTGGCAAGGCGCACGCATTACCGTATTCAGCCCCAAAACCGGCAACGCCACGCGTGACCGGGTGGTCTGCAACTGCAAACAGGTTAAGGAGTCACAAATCCGCGAGCTGGTTGTACTGGGTGCGGATGTGGATGGCCTGAAAACGAAGCTGGGCTGTGGCACGGTGTGCGGCTCTTGTGTGCCGGAACTTAAACGCATGTGCAGCGCCACCGCTGTCGCGTCGTAAAACATAAAGACAAAAACTGGAGAACACCATGGATCACGGCAAAGTCACTCTGCTGGGCGCAGGCCCGGGCGATCTGGAACTGTTGACCCTGAAAGCCGTGCGCGCGCTGGCCGCCGCCGACATCTTGCTACTGGATGATCTGGCCAATGCCGACATCACCACACTGGCGCCGCAAGCACGGGTGATCCGCGTGGGCAAGCGCGGCGGGTGCAAATCTACCCCGCAAGACTTCATCCAGCGACTGATGCGCCGTTATGCACTGCAAGGTAAACACGTTGTCCGCGTGAAAGGCGGCGAAGTGTTGTTGTTTGGCCGCGCCGGCGAAGAAATTGCCTGGTTGCGTCAGCACAATATCAGGGTCGAGATCATCAACGGGATTTCTTCCGGCCTGGCGGCCGCAGCGGCAATGAATATCTCGCTCACCCACCGTGAACACTGTCAGGGGGTGACGTTTGTGACCGCGCATATGCAAGATCACAGCGAACCCGACTGGCACGCGCTGGCGGCCACCGGCACCACGCTGGTGATTTATATGGGCATGAGCCGGATCGATAGCCTGGCTTCCGGTTTGATGAGCACGTTGCCCGGTTCTACGCCAGCGGCTGTGGTGCAAAACGCCAGTACGAGTGTAGAGCGGCGGTTGCTGACGACGCTGGATCAGCTCGCGGCCTGTAGTCAGCAGCAAGGGTTTGGTAGCCCGGCGATTATTCTGGTGGGGAGTGCTGTGGGGGAAAGTGATGTGGTGCGGAGTGAGGTGTTGGTTGCGGCGTGAATAGATGGGGCCGCGACGGCCCCGTTCTCTGGCGAGAACCACTTTTGTTAGCGCCTTTGGCGCGGGGTTGAAAGGCATTTGATACCGGCGGTGGCCGGAGCACCCTACTTTCTTTGGGGCCGCCGAGGTGCTTCGCTACCTCGGCGGCCCCAAAGAAAGCAGGCAAAGAAAGGCGACCCCAGCCTGCCCCTTGGTGGGTACCCCCACAAAGCCACTGGCGTACCAAATGGCAGTTGCAGCGGGGTGGCGGCCCTCCGGGCTTCCACCTCGGCGGCCCCCTCAGTCGGTCGGGAGCCTAAGGCCTCCCTCCACTCCATCGGCGCTGGGCTTTAATGGGGGAGGAAAGTCAAAAACAACTGCAACTGCAATTCAACACGCACTCCACTGACTCGTCATTCCGGCCTTGAGCCGGAATCCAGCTGCAATGCATGCTCGTTATTCAAGGTGGATTCGCGGAGTAATGGTGGCAATCCACCGTAAGCAGCCCGTTGGGCTGCGGACTGGATTCCTGCTTCCGCAGGAATGACGAGGTGGTAGGCAAGATAGTTTTGTAGGGTGGGTTCGGAGCACAGCGACAATCCACCGTAGGCAGCCCGTTGGGCTGCGGACTGGATCCCTGCTTCCGCAGGAATGACGAGGTGGTAGGCAAGATAGTTTTGTAGGGTGGATTCGGAGCACAGCGACAATCCACCCTAGGCGGCCCGTTGGGCTGCGGACTGGATTCCCGCGTCCGCGGGAATGACGAGGTGGAGGGCAAGACAGTTCGTTCTAGCGTACAGCGGGGTTGCTGTTGAAGCTGGAGTTGTCTTTGACGCTGGAGTGGCTTTTGACGTACCTCCGCGCCGAGCATCGCAGCGAAGTACGGGGGGCCGCCGAGGTGGCGAAGCAAGTTGCACGATACAATGTGTGCTGCAACTTAACGTGCTCCAGCCACCGCCGGCATCAAAACCAACCGTGCCGAAGGCGCTAACAGCGGTTCAGGTTTTAAACCAGCCACAGTGGATTGTCACTAACGTTCCGAATCCACCCTACACACCTGCATCTCACAAATTCCCCTACCTCAACCGCTCCCGCACCGTCTCCTCCACCACCACCGCATGCTGCGGCCGTAACAAATCACTCAACGCAATCACCCCCACCAGGCGCCTGGATGCCTCATCCGCCACCACGGGCAAACTGGATACCCGCAGTTCGGTCATCCGCCCCGCCAGCGCCCGGGCCGTTTCTTCCGGGCGGGCAATCGCCGGTACACCAGAGAACAAATCCGCGCACGGTTGCAGGCTATGTTCGTGGCCACGCAAGGCTTCGCGGTCCAGCATGCCGATCAAGCGGCCAGCCTCAATCACCGGGTAGCGCCGGTGGCCTTGTGGGCCGGCAAAATGGCGTTCAAACACGGCCGCGCAGGGTTCGGTGCCATCAACGGTGACCACCTTGCGGGACATCAGGTCCGCCACGTACTGGCTTTCCAGCGGGTCAATGCCGTATTCCCGATAGATATGCAGACCACGGCGCGCAATCTTCTCGGTCATGATGGAACGGCGTAGCACCATGGCGGTAAAGCCATACGCCACCACCGTGGTCAGCAACAGCGGCAACAGCGCTTCGGTGTCGTGCGTCAGGCCAAAGGCAAAGACAATGGCAGTCAGCGGCGCCCCCAGTACACTGGCCAGCACGCCAGCCATGCACACCAGCGCCCATAACTGTGGCGAGCCACCGGGCAACACGTGGGCCAGCGCTACACCCAGACCTGCGCCTATCATCAGTAGTGGTGCCAGTACGCCACCAGATGTGCCGGAACCCAGCGCGGCGACCCAGATAATGGCTTTCACGGTTAACAGGGCGACCACCACACTCAGCGCCAACCGGTTGTTCAAGAGATCACCAATCACGTCATAACCGACACCCAGCGCGCGCGGTTCGATCAAACCGCCCAGGCCGACCACCAGACCGCCAATGGCCGGCCACCACATCCAGTGCAGTTTCAGGTGACCAAACAAATCTTCGGTCTTGTACAGCGCCAGCGTCACTGCGGCGGCCAGCGCACCACTCAAGAGGCCCGCGATGATGCACGACACCAGCGCCATATCGCTGGCAGGTGGCGTTTGCAGGGCAAACAGCGGGCCGGCGCCAAACAGCAAAGGCCGGGCAAAACCCGACACTGCACACGCCACGGCAACGGGCAGCAGGCTGCGCGGCCGCAGTTCAAACAGCAGTAACTCGACTGCCAGCAATACCGCGGCCACGGGCGTACCAAAAATGGCCGTCATCCCCGCGCAGGCCCCCGCCACCAACAACGTTTTGCGCTCCGATGCGGTCAGGTGCAGGTATTGCGCCAGCAAAGAACCCAGTGCGCCACCCGTCATGATAATGGGGCCTTCCGCGCCAAACGGGCCGCCACTGCCAATCACAATGCCGGACGAGAGCGGTTTCAGAACGGCCACGCGGCCAGACATGCGACTTTTACCAAACAGGATGACTTCCAGCGCTTCCGGAATGCCGTGCCCACGGATTTTGTCGCTGCCAAAACGCGCCATCAGACCGACGATCAAACCGCCGATCACCGGCACAATCACCACCCACATGCCAAGGTGATGCTGCGCGGGCGACTGTTCCACCAAAGACACCGTTTGAAAGAAAAACAGATTGGTGAAGAAATAGATCAGCTTGAGCAACACAAACGCAGCCAGCGTCCCCAGGCCGCCCACCAGTACGGCCAGCCCGGCCAGGAGCAGCAAGCGGTGATCGACCGTGTAATCGCGGCGGGCGTCGCTACGTCGGGTGTCGATGTGCCCGTGCCGCGGCGCATGCTTGATGCTGGCATGACTCATTGGTTTATCCCTCATGTCGGTGGCCGTTATCGGTATCGTTCCAGGCCGTGATCTGCGCAACACGGAACACGCCTTGCAGTGACTGGAGTTCAGCCTCATGCAGGGCGGCCAGGCGTTGCAGGCAGGCTTCACCAGTGGGTAATAAATGGACTTCGACCTGACGGCGGTCGGTTTCACTTTTTTTGCGGGTGACGAGCTGGTTTTCTTCACAGCGGGTAACCAGTGCCACCACACCGTGGTGCTGCAATTGCAGACGCTCTGCCAGTTCACCCACCGTTGCCCAGTCCCGCCCCGGAAAACCACGCACGTGCAGCAACAACAGGTACTGCTGCGGTGTCAGCCCTTCTTGTTTGGCTGCGGTTTCGCTGAAGTGCATGAAACGGCGTAACTGGTAGCGAAACTCGGACAACGCTTCGTAGTGTTTTTTGGTGAGCATGGATTGCCCCGCAATTCGAGAGCGTCATTTATATCACAATATGATATATTTGCGGGCCTAACATAAAAACCAGGCGTGTGCTTTGCGCCAACGTACGTTCTGCCTCTGGAATTCACTGAAATGATGCATCTGTTGCAATGGCTGCGGAGCTTTGTGCCCGCGCCCTCCACCGCCAGCCTCCGCGAACGCCTTCTGGGTTGCGTGGGTGCGGGTTTGGGCCTGCTGGTGACGGAGGCCATCAGCCGCCACGCACTGGGCACCCTTAATCCGTGGTTTGTCGCGCCGATGGGCGCTTCTGCCGTGCTGTTGTTTGCGGTGCCTGCCAGCCCACTGGCGCAGCCGTGGTCCATTATTGGCGGCAATCTGGTGGCGGCCGGCATTGGCGTGGCCTGCGGCCTGCTGCTCGGCCACACCGGTCTGGCTGCGGGTCTTGCCGGTGCGCTGGCCATCGGCGCCATGTTCAAACTGCGCTGCCTGCACCCGCCCAGTGGTGCCGTGGCACTCACGGCGGTGCTTGGCGGGCCGGCCGTGGCGCACCTGGGCTTTCATTTTGTAATCTGGCCAGTGCTGCTCAATTCTCTGCTGCTGCTGGCCTTTGCCCTGATCTTTAACAACGCGCTGCAGCGCCGCTACCCGCATCGCCCGCATGTGCAACCCAATGTGCATCACACCTCTGATCCCAAGCCCACCTTGCGAATCGGCGTCACGCCAGACGATCTGGAAGCCGTACTCAAAAGCCGGGGCGAAGAGGTGGACATCAGCCGGGAGGATCTGGAAGACATTCTGTTTGCCGCCGAACTGCGGGCGCATCGACGTCACTTTGGTACTGTGCGGTGTGACGAAATCATGTCGCGGGATGTGGTCTCGGTACGGCCAGACGCCCTGCTCGGCCAGGCCTGGGCGCTGCTGGCCGAACACAAGGTCACCGCGCTGCCGGTGGCCAATGCCCAGGAACAGGTGCTGGGCATCGTCTCCTTGCACGATTTCCTGGTCGATAGCGTAGCCAGGCAACCCCTGCCGCAGTTGCGGCGTGTCGGGCTGCAAGACAAGGTCAGCAGTATCATGACCACGCGCGTGCTCAGCGCCAGAGCCGATCAGCCGATCGATGAACTGGTGACACTGTTTTCTGACCGGGGCCTGCATCATATGCCCGTCGTGGACGGTGAGCGGCTGGTGGGCATGATCACGCAATCCGATTTACTGGCCGCGCTTTATAAAAACCAGGCGGCGCTGGTGGCCTGAACCGCGCTGGCGCAAAAAGGCCGCCGTTATTTATTGCATACAAAATGCATATTTGATACGCTGTACGCACAGCAGCAAACAGTGCCGCATTTTTTGCCACATAGGGGGCTAGTCAGCCACAAGAGAAAAGGTCGTCATGAACGGCCTTTTTCTTCCCCTCAAAATATGCATATTAAATTCCACTTCAAGGACACAAACCATGCTATCAGCAGCTTCCAGACCCTATATCGAGGCCAGTGTTCCCGTCTTGCGTGAACACGGTTTGACTATCACGCGACATTTCTACGCCCGCATGTTTGCGGCCCATCCGGAACTGACCAACCTCTTCAATATGGGTAACCAGGCCAATGGCAGCCAGCAGCAATCACTGGCTGCGGCCGTGTTTGCCTATGCGGCCAATATCGATAACAGCGCAGCGCTGGGGCCGGTACTGGAACGTATTGTGCACAAGCACGCTGCGGTCGGGATCAAGCCCTCGCACTACCCCATTGTCGGCCGCCATTTGATTGCCGCCATTCACGAAGTGCTGGGAGACGCCGCCACGCCAGAACTCCTAAGCGCATGGGATGAAGCCTACTGGCTGCTGGCCGGAGAATTGATTGCCGCCGAAGCTCGCCTTTATCAGCAATCCGGCGCACAGGCGGGTCAATTGCAAACGCTCCGCGTCATGGAAATTCGCCGCGAAAGCAGCAATGCGGTGTCGTATTACCTTGAAAAACCGCAGGGCGGCTCGCCCGGGGCATTTCTGCCGGGCCAGTACATCAGCGTCTCAGTGCGGTTTGATGAGCAGGATCTCACCCAGCGCCGCCAGTACAGCTTGTCTGATTCCCCGGACAAGCCGTGGTGGCGCATAACCGTAAAACGCGAAGACGGTAACGACGTCACCCCGGCGGGCCAGGTATCCAGCTGGTTGCATCAACACCTGCGTCCCGGTGATCTGGTCTCCACCACGGTGGCCTATGGCGATTTTCATCCGGTCATTGAGGGGAACAACCCCATCGTGCTGCTGAGTGCCGGTGTCGGTATCACCCCCATGGTGTCCGTGCTGAACACGCTGGTGGCACACAACCCGCGCCGTACCACGACGTTTATCCACGGTGCGCGGCATGGTGATCAGCACGCGCTGCGCGATGACGTCGCCCTGGCCCGGCGGGCCATGCCGCATCTGCGTGATATCACCTTCTACGAAGCGCCGCAGGATAAAGACCGCGCAGGTCTGGATTTCACGCATGGTGGCCGCATGAGCCTGGCCAGCGTGCTGGACGCCGATACGCCCGACACGCAGTACTACCTCTGCGGGCCAATTGGTTTCATGAAGCAGCAATGGCAAGCCTTGCTGACACAGGGGGTCTCGCCAGACCGTATCCACCGTGAAGTGTTCGGCCCGGAATTGCTGGACCATCTGCTTTGACCATCCAACCACCACGCGCCTCCTGGCCGCGTTTGACCATCCGGATCCGGCCTGGCCGGATGGTCTTTTTTATTTGAGTCACCACAGGAAGCCTCACCATGCGTAACCCCTCCTTGCTGGCCGCCCCGCACCGCGTGGGCTTTTTCAGCGGCAGCCTTGTCTTGCTGGCCGCCATGGCGTGGTGGGCCTGGGTAATGGTCCTGCGCCTGACCGGGGTGAGCCTGTCATCCGCTACGCCGCCAGCCTGGCTGCACGCAGACCTGATGGTCTTCGGGTTCTTCCCGCTCTTCATGCTGGGTTTTATCAACACCGCCGGCCCCAAATGGCTGAGCGTTGCTGCGCCAGCCAAAGCGTACTGGCTCGGCAGCATTGGCCTTTATGCATCGGGTTCTCTGCTGATTGCCCTGGCCGGGTTCATCCCGCCCTTACATGCAACCGGAGACGCCTTGCATCTTGTGGCCTGGGCATTTGCCGTATGGATCTGGGCAGATCGCATCCGGGCCAGCGCCGCTGCGGATCGCCGCCACGCCTGGCTGGTGCTGGCGGCTTTTGTCATGGCACTGCCGGCCCTGTCATGCCAGTTGGCGGCCAGCCTGTACCCCGCCGGCCCGTTGGCGGCGCTGTGGGTACAAAGCGCCATCCAGATCGGTATCTGGGCATTTTTACTGCCCGTTTTCCTGATTGTCAGTCACCGCATGGTGCCGTTCTTTTCTTCATCCGTCTTGCAGCCTTACGTAGCGTGGCGGCCATTCTGGCTGCTTTATGCCTGGTTGCTCCTGGCGCTGGCCCACGCAGGCTTAAGCCTTGCTGGCTGGTTTGATAGCCGTATCAATAGCAGCCTGACCGATCTGGTCTTTGCCGCCCTGCTGTTGTATGCCAGTTATCGCTGGTCTTTGCGCCGCAGCTTCAAAGTGCCGCTGCTGGCGATGCTGCATGCCGCCTTTCTGTGGGCCGGCATTGCCCTGGCTTTATACACGGCCCAAGGTCTGGCTGCATGGGCGGGGCTTTATACGGGTGGCCTTGCCCCTTTGCACGCGCTCACGATCGGGTTCTTTTGCTGCACTTTGCTGGGCTTTGTGACCCGCGTATCACTGGGACACTCTGGCCGGCCGCTGGCCGTGGCCAAAGTGACCTGGATGCTGTACTGGTTGATGCACGCGGTGGTACTGGCACGGATTGCCGGCGAGTTCTTTACGCATCAGGCGACACTCTGGTTCAGCGTTGCAGCCGTGGCCGGTTTGTTCACCATTGCGGCATGGGGCTGGCGGTATGTGCCGATGTACTGGCAACCCAGAGCGGACGGGCAACCAGGATAAGCGGGTTTGGGGTTGCAGTTGCAGTTGGGGTTGCCGTTGCCGTTGCCTTTGCCGTTGCAGTTGCCGTTGCAGTTGGGGTTGGGGTGGGGGTTGTTTTTGATTTTATTTCCCCGTTAAAGCCCAGCGCCGAGGGCGTGGAGGGAGCCCTTAGGCTCCCGACCAACCGAGGGAAGCCCGGAGGGCCGCCCGGCTGGGGTCGCCTTTCTTTGGTTACTTTCTTTGGCGAAGCAAAGAAAGTGACGTGGGCCCGGCACCCCGGGTATCAAATGTTTTTAAACCCTGCGCCGAAGGCGCTAACAGCCGCGGTGGTTCTCGCCAGAGAACGGGGCCGAAACGGCCCCCACTGGATTCCGGCGTTCGCCGGAATGACGAACCAGTCACCACGCCAGCAACCCATACTTGCAAATATCGCCACCCCGGATTCCCGCCTGCGGCTCCATCCGGGCTACACACTGGTTCTCGCCAGAGAACGGGGCCGGAACGGCCCCCACTGGATTCCGGCGTTCGCCGGAATGACGAGCCAGTCACCAGGCCAGCAACCCATACTTGCAAATATCGCCACCCCGGATTTCCGCTACCGCTCCATCCGGGCTACACACTGGTTCTCGCCAGAGAACGGGGCCGGAACGGCCCCCACTGGATTCCGGCGTTCACCGGAATAACGAGTCCGACACCAGGTCAGCATCCCATACCTGCAAATATCGCCACTCCGGATTCCCTGCCACTCCACCGCTCAAAAAAACAACCGTCCAATCAGCGGTGCAGCCAAAACACTGATCAACCCCGCAGTCATCATCACCAGACTGGCCACCACGCCCTGCACTTCCCCAATCTGCCGCGCCTTGGCTGTGCCGGCACCGTGTGCTGCGGCACCAAAAATCGCCCCATGCGCCAGACGACTGCGGATCATGGGCAAACAAGCCAGCACGGTTTCACCAATCGCCATGCCCAGCACACCGGTGATCACGACAAACACGGCCGCCAGATCCGCCGGCCCACCCAGAGACTTGGCCGCCTCGATCGCAAATGGCGTGGTCACCGAACGCACGGCCAGGCCTTTTTGCAACATGACAGACAGACCCAGCCAGCGCGCCAGCATGACGGAGCTCACCACCGACGTGATCACGGCGGCAATCACGCCGGCGCTGATGGATAACCAGTGTTTGCGCACCATGGCGCGGTTGTCGTAAATGGGGAGCGCAAAGGCAATGGTGGTGGGGCCCAGCAGCCACATCAGCCAGTGCGTGTCGGCCATATAGTCCTGATACGGAATACCGGCCAGCAGCACAATGGCGATCAAGATGGCGGGTGTCACAAGCAGCGGCATCAATATCACGCGCAAATTGCGGTTATAGATACGTTTGTTGGCGTAATACAGCCCCACCGTCAGCACAAAACAAAACGCAGCGAGCAGTGAATCAGACATGACGGTTGCTCCGGCGCCGGGCCAGCATCAGTTCCACCCGGTAGACCTGATCGACCACAAATGCGGTCACCACCATGACCGCCACGGTGGATAAACCGATCACCGTGCACACGCGCCAGCCCTGGCTATGCAGCAGTTCCGGGTGATTCACCACCGCCAGCACGGCCGGCACAAAAAACAGCAGCATTTCCCCCAGCAACCAGTTGGCGCCCTGCCGTATCCAGCCTGTTTTGACCACGCCGGCAAACAGCAATGCCGCCAATAGCAGCAAACCGAGCAAACTGGCCGGAATAGGCACATGCCAGCGCGCCTGCATCCAGGCGGCCAGCAGCCACAGCGCAGAAAGTGCCACGACTTGCAAAGTGGCGCTGGAAAATTGCCGGGCCCGTTGCCAGAGCGGGCTGGCGGGCGCCGGGGCAAGGTAAGTGGCTGATGTGATGGAACTGGACATGATAGGTAAACCAAGGGTCATGCGACGACGATGCCCTCAGTATAAAAACCCGCCATCCAGATATAAAATGAATAATAATTACCGGATCAATTCCATATTGGAATAGCAAGATGGATATCCGCGCCCTGCGTTATTTTGTTGAAGTGGTTCGCCAGCAAAGCTTTACCCGCGCCGCCACGGCGCTGTTTGTCACTCAGCCGACGGTCAGCAAAATGGTCAAACAACTGGAAGACGAACTGGGTGGGCTCTTGCTACTGCGCGAAGGCCGCAAAGTTTTGCTGACCGATGCCGGCAAGGTGGCCTACGCCCGTGCCCTGGCGGTGCTGGCCGAAGCCGCACGGCTGCGCCAGGAAGTGGCAGAAGTGGATGGCATGGCACGCGGGGAACTGAAGGTGGGTATTCCCCCCATGGCTGGCCGCTATCTGGCCCCGGTGATCGGACGTTTTCGTAAACTCTACCCCGGCGTGACTTTGCGCTTGCAAGAGCAAGGTGGCCGCGCGCTGGAAGAAAGCGTGGTCAATGGCGAGCTGGATCTGGGCATTACCGTGCTGCCTGCAGTCACACCCGGCCTGGCTACATTGCCGGTCACCCGCCAGTCGCTGGTGGTGGTGTACCCACACGCGCAAGCGCCCGCCTCTACCGCGCCGGTGGCCATTGCAGAGCTGGCTGCATGGCCTTTTGTGATGTACGAAGATGATTTTGCCTTGGCTCATATGATTAGCCAGGCCTGCGAAAACGCCGGGTTTACCCCGCAAGTGGCCGGACATAGCCGCCATTGGGATTTCATCGGCGAACTGGTGGCCGCCGAGATTGGCATCGCCATTTTGCCCGAGCCCATTGCCCGGCAACTGGACCCGGCCCGCGTCGCATTACGGCCGCTCTCAGACCCGGATCTGGTGTGGGCGCTGGGTTTTGTCTGGCGTGAAGATTACCTGTCACGCGCCGGCCGGAGCTGGCTGCAGTGCTGCCAGGCCCAGTTTGGCACGGCCGACCATTAATGCGCGGCGGGGTGAGCCGTGGCGGGAGTCTGGGTGGCATGCGCACTGGCTTGCTGCATCAACTGCCCGCAGGGCGTGTCTTTGGCCGTGCCAATATCGACCAGGGGCAACAGCGCCAGCGGTGGTGAGATCAACGCCAGCCCCACCGCTACCGCCGCGCGGCCCACAGGTTGTGGCAAGGATGGTCTTACCGACGGCTTTTTAAAGGTGCCGGTGATCTCGATCGGCCCGCGAAAGGCGACCAGACTAATGTCCTTGGGATTGGTCTTGAGCGCCATATCAAGACGTTCGTCGCGAAAATTGACATGACCACTGCCCGTGACCACCTGTTTATCGGTGTCCAGAATCAGGGTTTTGATGGTGGCGTCGCCGTGGGTTGCGCCCAGATCAGCCACCATGCAGCGCACCGGCACCGGCTTGTCGCCCGTGAACAAGATGGGCACCAGATTGGCGATGTCCAGATTGGTCAGCCGCATCAACAGTTTGCTGATCTGGCCACCATCCATGATCACCGCCACATTGCCATTGGCCGATCCCAACATGGCGGCCACGCTGTTGCCTTGCATATCCAGCCGCGCCTTGCCCCCCACCAGACCCGCGCTGGCCTCTTTGCTCTTGCCCAGTTCTGGCACCAGTTGGGTGAGCTGCAAGCGGCTAGCCGCGGCGTCAACCGCCGTTTTAAGCGGCGTCGCCGTGCTGTCCAGACTGAGGGTCGCGACCACATGCCCCCCGGCGACGCCGAGATTGAGCGGATCAAGCTTGAGCACACCGTCATTCAGTAGCAAATGCGCCTGCACGTTATCCAGCGGCAGGCTGGCATTAACAATTTGTGCGCCTTTGAATTTGACATCTGCATTGGCAATGTTGATTTTTTCCACGCTGAACGGGTTGTCCGGCAATATCCGATCCCCCTTGGGCGGGGCCGGCTGGCCACTTTCCGCGCGGGCCCCGATAAAGCCGGAGAAATCCGCCAGATCAACCCGGCGCGAGCTGAGATCCGCCGTGATCATTTTGGTCTTTGGGGCCAGATCAACCGCAAAATCGCCGCCAATATCACTACTACCCACCTGCCCATTAAAGCGCTGCAACTGCCATACCTGGTTTTCATGCTGCAAATGCCCGGCCAGCCGGTACGGTGGAGTGGCCGGCAGTGGCAGTTTCAGAATAGGGAAAAGTTGCGCCAGGCTCTGACCAGACAAATTGAAATTGAGCGACAAAACACCTGGTTTTTGTGGATTGGTGACGGTGCCTTTGGCGCTGAAACGGGTTTGACCAACAGTACCGGATGCGGCCAGCGGGTAGGGTTGATCGGCTGAGCGCAAGTCCAGCACCCCGCCGCCGGTGGCGCTGACATTAAAGCCCAGCTTGCGAAATGCCCCTTTGGCGGCGACATCAATCGCCGCATCCGCGCCTTGCAGGCCATTGCGGGTAGACACTGCGGCATGAATGTCAGAGCCCTCTGCATCCAGGTAGTGCACATGACCATGATCAACATTCACTTGCCCCAACTTCACCGCCGGGGCGCTGGCCTTACTGGCAGCCGGGCTGCTGGTCAGTTGGTCGAATGTCCAGTTATTCTGGCCCTGGGCGTTTTGTTCCAGCGTGACATCCGGCGCGGTCAGCACCACGCGAGGCAACTGGATTTCTTGATGCAGCAAGGGTTTGAGCGGCAGGTCGAACTCCAGCTTTTGCAAGGTCGCCATGGTCGGGGTCTTGCTCCAGGGCGCATTGGCCAACGTCAGCCCCTCTGCGGTGATGGTCGGCGTCCAGCCCAGGCGCACGTGCAGATCACCGGTAATGGCAAATGGCCGGCCCAGCTTGTCTGATACGCGCTGCGCAATCGGGCCACGCAACATGTTCCAGTTAAAGAGATAAATAGCCAGCGCAATCAGCGCCACGATCACCGCCAGGACGACGGGCCATATTCTTTTGCGTTTTGTGCTCATGAAGCGGATACCCCGCAGCTTTGCTGTGTTGAACCCCGGCTTTTGATTATTCGCCCCCCATTCGGGTAAAGCCATGCGGGCGGTACGTCTTGTCGTGTAGGAAAACGCCTATCCACCACCATCAACTGGCACGTCAGCACCGTCCTACATAGCGACGCGAGGCTTTCTTTGGCATGCCGCGTATGCCACCGACATGCTCCGGCCAGCCCTGTATGTAAGCTGCAAAGCGTGGAAAAGCCGCGCTGCCGGCTTTCCTGCGGAAAACCAACAACACACAAAGGAGACCGCAATGTTAGGCACGATACTTTTGGTGGTTCTGATCTTGATCCTCATCGGCGCGCTGCCCACCTGGCCGCACAGCCGTAACTGGGGCTACGGACCAAGCGGAGGCACCGGCGTATTGCTGGTGGTTCTGATCGTATTGCTGGTTCTGGGCGTGGTGTAAGCGCGCCCGCTTTACCCCATTTTTAATGGTCAATCCCATGTTCTTTTTTAATAACGAGCCGTTTCAGGATCGAGGAGATGCTGTCATGGACACTTCAACCCTGCGCCGCCAGCGTGCTGGCGGCCGTGCAGCTGGTTTTATGCTGGACATGCTGGCGGCAGCGGCGTTTGTGCTTGCCGTCAACCAGGCCATGAACATCGCTGATGCCGCAGATACCACGGCCAGCGCCCCCGGTATTGAACAAGCCCAAATCACCCCGGCCGGCCTGATTGTGCAACCCCGTGCGACACGGGCCGCCTGCAAACCGATTGAGGAATCTGCCTCACCGCTGCTGCAAGGTTATGGTCGCTATCTGCTGGCAGAACATGCCATTGCCGCAGGCGATGTTTTAAGCCTGCCTGCCAGTTGCCCCCAGAAACAAAGCGCGCTGACAGTTCAGCCCGCACTACAGGTCAATGATGAACAGGAACTGGTACAGCCAGAAGGCTTGCGCCTGATCTGAAGCGGGCCACCCGGCCCGCTTGCACGATCAGCCTGACCCTGCCCCTGCCAGCCCGCGATGGACGTGCCAGTCCGGCGGGCTGTTTTTTTCGGTTTTTTCTGAGGGCTGGCGCATGTAGTCCTCACCCCCTCCCGCCATTGCCCTTTCCCGCACACCAATCCCGTCCAGCACCGACATTCCCCCTGACGCCCACGGTTCACCATGAACTCGTCGGGTCAGAAACCCGCTGTAAAGACAGAACAGCAGCCCTTTGGCCTGGCGCGTTGTTAATCCACTCACCAAGGAGTCCATCATGACCTTGCCTGGCAATCAGTCGTATACCTCCACCCCGCGCACTACCACCAGCACAGTCGGCCTGACCGCACAGGTTATTGCCTCCCACGAGGCCGAAGGCTACAAGGTGGTTAACGAACAAGGCGAACATCTGGGCAAGATTGACCAGTTTGTGCTGGATGTCACCAATGGCCGCGTGGCCTATGCCGTGTTGTCCTTCGGCGGTTTTCTGGGTATGGGCGACAAACTGTTCGCCCTGCCGTGGTCCTCAATCAAGCTCGATGAGGTCAACAAGGAATTCACGCTGATCGGCGTGGATAAAGAAACACTCAAGAACGCACCAGGGTTCGACAAGGACCACTGGCCGACCTTTGCCGACGAGCAATGGTCCAGCAATCTGCACAGCTACTACCAGGCTGATCCGTACTGGAAAGACAATCTGCCGCACTAATGCGGCCACGCACTGACGACGACCAGCCACCCGCACAAACGCGGGTGGCTGTTTTTTTGCGCCCCGGACAGAGCGCTGCCCTTGTCAGACATCACCTACCAAACCTGACGGCCCTGCCGACAGCACGTCGCGCCCGCCACCCGACATTGCGCTGACCGGGGTCGCCGTACCATGCATTCATGGCAACAAAAACCTGTTTGACACCCCATAACACCCATAGAGAAAGGCAGCACATCATGAGTGAATGCAAAGCCATCCGGGACGCACTCTATAACCGGACAACCAGCCTGGTGAACCTGTTGCAGCGCACGCAACGCCTCGCCATTGCCGCCGGCAATGCCCGGGTGCAACGCTGGGCCGACCATGAACTGAATGGCTATCCCGATGACGCCGCGCTGCCAGAGTACCGGGTGGTGGGCGCACAAGCCTGGGTGCGTTTGCAAGGCAATGAACTCGTGATTGAAGCCATGCTGGTCCCCACCGACATGATCCCGTCCTGGCTGGAAGAGGACCTGGCATGCAGTCACCTGCGCAATCCCGTGGCGGACTACATGCCGTACCTGTTGGGCAAGCATGAAGATGAACTGCGCGAAAACTGGCCACGACAACTGGTCGCCCAGTTGAACGCTGAAACCCGTCCGTTCATGCCCGCCATGCGTTGCCTGGAAGGCTGGAAAACCATCCACCGTGGCGCCGTGTGCGAGATGGTGGCCTCTTGCCGTGACGAATTGTTGTTTGCACTGAACGAGATTGAGTTCGGCTTCGGGCAAAGCGCCGCACTCAACGCCAGTATCAATGCCATGGAAGCTGAAATGCCCGTTCGCCCATCCCTGCTGGCCAGCGCCGGCAGATTACGTCCGCAATCCGAGCGCCGCACCGCATAAGCTTGCGCGTGCACCGGCCCGACCGTTATTCCAATAACGCCAGAACCGCAAAGGAGTCCGTCATGCTGCATTACGCTGTTGTCTTTTTTGTTATTGCCCTGATCGCGGCACTGCTGGGTTTTACCGGCATTGCTGCTGGCGCCGCGGAAATTGCCCGCATTCTGTTCTTCCTGTTTATCGTGATTTTTCTGGTCAGCGTTGTGCTGGGCTTTATGCGCGGCTGGTAGCGCCGCCAAACCTGTTTTCCCTCCCTGCTCTACTTCGGCAACCGGATTTCCCGTCATGGGTTATCCGGTTTTTTTTTGTGTTGGGCGCGGGATTGGGCCAGTGGGTGGCGGTGGGCTTGCGCCGGAGAATTCGTGCTGGCGCCTTGCGGTGCGGCGTTGAAAATCGTTTGATACCGGCGGGAACATGTAACCAGGTTACGGCCAACCCCACACCCATCCCACGGACTCGCCATTCCGGCCTTGAGCGGAAATCCAGTCACGTAGCCCGGATGAAGCGGAGCGGGAATCCGGGGTGGCAATGTTGACCAGGGCGGTGTTCTTTTCCGGCATAGCTACCCCGGATTCCCGGCCGGTGGCCTTCATCCGGGCTACGGTGTTACGGCCATGCACATTCCACTGATCCGTCATTCCGGTCCTCGGCAGCCCCCTTGCGCCGGAATCCGGTCACGTAGCCCGGATGAAGCGGAGCGGGAATCCGGGGTGGCAATGTTGACCAGGGCGGTGTTCTTTTCCGGTATAGCCACCCCGGATTCCCGGCCTGTGGCCTTCATCCGGGCTACGGTGTTATGGCCATGCACATTCCACTGATCCGTCATTCCGGTCCTCTGCGGCCCCCGGAAGCCAGCTGCGATGCATCTACGTTCTCCAGGGCGGATCCGAAGCGCAGCGATGGTCACTACGCCCCCGTCTTCTCCATGACCCCCAAAAACAGCGCGCTGTCCAGAAACGCGGTCAGCCATTGGCGCACCTTTGGGTAAGGTGCCTCGACAAACCACGCCTTATCAACATGCGCAAATTGCCGCACAAAGGGCAGGATTGCCATATCCACCACACCGGCTTGCGCACCCGCCAACCAGGGCTGCCCGGCCAGGCGCTGCTCCAGCGCCAGTAAAAAAGCTTCACCCTGCTGCCGATAGCAGACCTGATCCTGCTCGGGAAAGCGTTCCGGATACTTGTAGCGATCCAGCGCACATTTGAATTCACCGTCATTGCGGGCCACCAGTTGCTGCGCGCTTGCGTCCCAGCCCGCGCCGGTCAGCCAGCCTTGGGGGTCGTGCCGCGCCAGCGCCCACAACATGATCTCCAGGCTTTGCTCCAGCACGTGTCCATCTGCCAGCTGCAATACCGGCACGGTGCCTTTCGGGGAAATCGCCAGCATGGCAGCAGGTTTGTCGCGCAGGCTAACTTCATGATGCACGACGTCAACCTGGCTGACGGCCAGCGCCAGCCGGGCGCGGATGGCATAGGGGCAACGGCGGAAGGTGTAAAGAATGGCAGAGGACACGGTACGCTTCAGGCACGGGTAAACCACCATTATCCGGCGGGAGTTGACCCTCGCAAAGCAAAACGCCAGCGCATGGGCACTGGCGTTTATCCGACCAAGGGGGAAGCGGTCTACTGCCCCTTCACCGTGGTGTTATCAACAATCGACCCTACCCCATCCACGCCCGAGACCACCGATTTGATCTCCGTATGCTTGGCCTCAGAATTGATATTGCCAGAGAGCGTCACCACGCCGGCAGTAGTGGTCACATTCAGCGCCAGCGTATTGAGGCCGGCGTCTTTGGCAAGCGCGGCTTTGACGCGGGTGGTCACCGTCGCGTCGTCCAGTTTGGCCCCCGCTTTGGCAGAAGATTCGGCCAGCGCATCTTTGGCGCTGGATGCCGCGGCGGCAACATCAGATGCAGCGTCCTGCAATTTGGCTGAGGCAGAAGAATCGCTGGCACCCGATTGTTCTGTGCTGACGGGTGCGTCTGGCGTCGATGCGGTCATGGCCGCCGAAGAGGCCACGCTGGACGCGGCCAGGGGTTCGGTATCTTCATGTTTCTGGCAACCGGCCAGTGCGCCCATGCCAAGCACGGACGCGATCAACAGGGACATCGAAATACGCTGGATGGGCATTGGGATAACTCCTTTGCTTAAGAAGCGCGTTGGACAAACAGGGACAAGATGATCGGGGCTGGTCAGCGTGGCCACGGCTCACACCAGACCGCAAACCGCACTCAATGGAACAGCAGATAAAACAGCAGTAACAAAGAGAACGGGACCCCCAGAAACCACGCAACCAGATATTTGGCCATTGTCGTCACCTTGATGTTTTCGTTCGGTGATTCCACTGTACGGCGGCGCGGGGTCACGCACTGTCCCTCTGGTCCTGATTGCCCTGTAGGGCCCAGACGGTGCGTTTGTGGGGGTTGTCTGACACCGCCCCGCCAACGCTGTCAGCCAGCACCAGCGGGAGGGACACGTGCACCAATATCAGGCGGGTAAATCCGGCAAACGCGGCCGCACATTCTCAATGGTCTGCACGGCCTCGGTAAAGTGCATGGATTTGTCAAAGAAGTGCTCGACACCCAGCATGCGGGCGCGTCGTTCGTACAGGCTGAATGCGTGGTTGGTCAGCACCACACGCACCGGCGGATTGAGTTCGTTGTTCTTGATGTAAGAGAGCACATCAAAACCGGTGCCCTCCAGCAATTCAAGATCAATCACCGCCAGATCAAAACGCTGTTGTTTGAGTGCGGCGATGGCGTCGTTGGCAGTAGCAGCAAAAGCGGTAAACACCACATGGCCGCTGGCAGACAGTGCCTCGACCAGCGCTTCGCGGATCAAAACGGAGTCTTCGACCAGCAAAGCGGTCACCACCGGCGCCGTACCGGTTTCAGCGGGTGGAGAGGTCAGTTCTGTACTCATGATCTGTTCCGACAGCTTGATTCATTGTTCTGGCAGCCTGCGGCCATGTCGCCGGTATGGCTGTTGTGCATAGAGCGGCCTTCAAAGCGCCGCCTGCCGCCGTCGTCTGATCGTGGTGACCCTGGTTGGACTTTCAACGCATTCCCCTTCGTGCGCTGCGTCGCCCCTTATCAGTTGATCAGTTCGTTCTTGATCGCGTAATAGGTTAGATCTGCGTTGGTTTTCAGATTCATCTTTTCCAGCACGCGGGCACGGTAGGTGCTCACGGTTTTCACACTCAGGAACAATTCGTTGGCGATATCCGTCGGCGATTTGCCACTGGCCAGCTTGTAGAACACCTGGAACTCTCGCTCGGAGAGCATTTCGTGCATCCGTTTGTCGCTGGGCTTGATCAGCTCGTTAGCCAGCAAATCGGCCAGTTCTACCGAGACGTAGCGGCGGCCGTTGCAGATGGTACGGATCGCCTTGATGATCTCGGAGGGGTCTGCGTCCTTGGACAAATAACCCCGACAACCCGAGCGGATCAGGTTCAGCGCATACAATTCTTCGGCATAGCCAGACAGTATCAGTACCGCCAGTTCTGGCTTGATACGCTGCATGTCGCGCAGAGTATCCACGCCGTTTTTGTCCGGCATGGAGATATCCAGCAAGACAATATCGAAATCCTGTTTACGGATGAGTTGCAGCGCTTCCATACCGGAGGCCGCTTCCGCCGTCACTTCCAGATCATCTTCAAGCTCGATCAGTGAGCGCATACCCGATCTGACAATGCCGTGGTCATCCACCAGCAAAATGCGTCGTTTATTCGTGCTGTTCACCATGTTGTTCCTCGGGGGCGATGCCTGAACCGCCCCGCTGCCTCTCTATCTGGATAACGGATTATTATCTGGTTTTGACCAGCCAGTCTGAAAGTTCGTCGGCGTGTTCTTCTTCCACCGCCAGGATGTCTTCCAGTAGCCGTCGTGTGGTCGGGTCCTTGTCGGCAATGAAGCGCACCAGTTCACGGTACACATCAATGGCAATGCGCTCGGCCACCAGATTTTCGCGGATCATGTCGTGCAGGGTATCCACCTCGGCGTAGTCCGAGTGGGCTCGCTCGGCGAGGCCCTTGGGCGAGAAATCCGGCTTGCCGCCCAACTGCACAATACGGGCGGCCAGTTTGTCGGCGTGCTCCAGTTCTTCGGTAGCGTGCACGGCAAACTCCGCCGCAATGGCTTCAGACTGGATGCCCTTGGCGACATAGTGATGCAGCTTGTAGCGCAACACGCAAACCAGTTCCGTTGCCAACGCTTCATTCAACAAGCGGATCACCGTGGCAACGTCGCCCGAGTACGATGAGGTCTGGGCGCCGTCGAGCACATCTTTGCGCGCCTTTTCCCGGATCTCGCCGATATCGAGCACAAAATCATCGGTATGGGACATGATGGACTCCAAAGCATGGCGCGCGGCGAGCTGCGCGCTGTGGTGTAAAATGGGGGACATCTGATGCGGCAGCCAGGTGGCATACAAACATCAGTGGTGTTGAAACCCACTATAGGCACCTTGCCTGCCCCCCCGTATGCGGACGCCACTGAAGGTGCTGTCGGCTTATTCCTACACGGCAAACGGCAACGCGCGGGCGGGTGCAATGCGCTGGCCAGGGCATGATGCATGCCTGATTCGCGTACTGGAGTTCATTGATCCCATGAAGAAAATGCTGCGTAATCTGCCTGGCATCCTCATGACGCTGGGTTGGCGTTTGCAGGCGGGGCTAGCCTTGGCCGTACTGCTGCCCGTGGTGGCGGCAGTGCTGTGCGATACCTGGATCGGCCAGGCGGAGGAAGACAACGCCAGCATTGTGGCGACCCACCAGCGCATTCTGGCGTTCCAGGATTTGCGCAGCCTCTTGCTGGAGGCGGAGTCTGCGCAGCGCGGTTTTCTGGTTAACGGCGACCTGCAATACCAGATGAACTACGACCAGACCGTGCCCAGAATCCGGGCGCTGGCCGGACAAATGGTCGATCGTTATGCCGAAGTACCGCGCAATGGCCCGCCGCGTGACGCACGCAAAGTGCAGCAATTGTCGGTGGAGATTGGCGAAAAACTATCCGAGATGGACATCGGTGTCGGTTATGCCCGCAATGGCGACCTGGAGCGCGGGCGGGAACTGGTGAACACCAACCGCGGGTTTGAACTGGCGGCGTCGATCGGCCGGCACATCGACGAACTGCTCAGCAATGAACACACCATTCTGGAGGCCGAGCGCAGCGCGCGGCTGCGGGTGGTGCTGTATGTGCGCCTTGCCGTGGCTACCGCCTGGGTGCTGGTGTTAATCCTGAATCTGGGTTTGCTGTTGCTGTTCTCCAGCCTGCTGGCGCAAAAGAGCCGTCAGGCGCGGGACATGACGCAACGCCATGCCGTGCTTGATGCCCGCATCAACGAAAAAACCGACGAACTCAAAGCGTTGTCCATGGATTACCAGATGGGCGTGGAGCGCGAGCGTGCCAAGCTGGCGCGCGATCTGCATGATGAACTGGGTTCTATTTTGACGGCCACCAAAATGGATATCTCCTGGGTCCAGCGAGAAATCAAGGAGCAGTATCCGGCCATCTTTGAAAAGCTTAAGCGCACGCTGCGCAATCTGGACCAGGGCATTCAGTTCAAGCGTCGGGTGGTACAGGAACTGCACCCCTCCCTGTTGTCGACGTTCGGCCTGATCGCCTCCGTGCGCTCTTTGGCTGAAGACGCGGGCCAGCGCAGCAACTGGCAAATGGAACTCGCCCTGCCGGATGATGACACCCCGATCGACGAAACACTGGCGCTGATCATCTATCGCATTGTGCAAGAGAGCCTGTCCAACGCGGCCAAGTACGCCAAAGCGGGCAAGGTATCGATTGGTCTGATGGTCGATGACGAACACATGAAGCTGGAGATCGAGGACGACGGTGCCGGTTGCGACCTGGATAATCTGCCGGGCGATACCCACGGTTTGCAGGGCATCCGCCATCGGGCAACGGCCATAGGCGGCAAGGTGGAGTTTCGCAGCGAACCCGGTAAAGGGCTGTTCACCCGTGTGCTGCTGCCCCGTACATTCTCCAAAGAAAAACAGCACCCGAAGGTGCTGTCCTGATCTGGCCGGCCGCTGTGATCAGCTATGTTGCTCGGCGGAATTTTCGATTTTCTCGCCACCCTTCTGGATATCCTGACCTGCACCCTTGACGGTGTTGCAGGCAGACAGGGTTGCGACGACCAACAAAGCGGCAACGATGCAAGCGCGTTTCATGACAACTCTCCTTGTAGTGTGGGGCTGGCGGTAGTCCGTGACGTACCGCTTTGCGTGAATCCAATGTAACTGCTCGCCCACACTGCGCCTGTCACTGCGCCATCCATTCTTTTGTCGTCCTCATCCTACATTTGCTCATATCTTCAAATGGTTAGCCCGTTATCTGGACGACATGGGCAGACAAATCGACGGACAAAAAGAAGCCGCGCTACAAGATGGCGGCTCTTGCAGCGCGGCGGCACCCGGACAAAGGAGAGGTAACCGCCAAAGCGGTCAGGTCGGGTGCAAGTCGGGCAGCCTGTTGGGGCCACCCCGTGCAGTCATGGCAGCGATATCAGTGCTTGGTACCGCGCACTGTCTGCTTTGCGTCTTCGCGGGCATCACCCACGGCGGCTTGAACCTTGCCAGCATTCTTTTGCAGGTTGCCCTTCAGTTGGGTGCCCGGGTTGCCAGTGGCTTTACCCACGGTTTCCTTGACGGCGCCCTTGGCTTCGTTGATGCGGCCTTTCACTTGATCTTTGTTCATGATGCTTTCCTCTTTGGATGGTTCGTCAGGAAATGCAGTTCTGCTACAACCGCCAGATCCGTTGCAGCGGCTGTTCTGCACGTGAACCATCCTACGGGGTGCAAGCAAGGCCGACTGTGAGCACGCGACGATTTCTTGCGTCAGTCATTGTCTGGCAAGGTGGTGCGGTCCGGACACTTGTCCCGCTATACGCCGTGCAAAGCTGGGAATTTGCAACGGATTGATTATCATGATCTTGTACTTTCGGGAGAGACATGACTTGATTGCCCCTGCCCTGCACCCAGAGGAAAAAACCCGGCTGGAAGCGCTCCAGACCATGTGTGTGCTCGATACGCCGCCGGTGCACGAACTGGACCGCGTCACCCGCATGGCCGGCCGTCTGTTTGACGTGCCCATCGCGCTCGTCTCTCTGGTCGATGCCGATCGCCAGTGGTTCAAATCCAAAGTGGGCCTGGACGCGCCCCAAACCCCGCGGGATATCTCGTTTTGTGGCCACGCCATTCTGGCGCCCGGCGCTCTGGTGGTGCGCAATGCCCTGCGTGACGTACGCTTTGCCGATAATCCGCTAGTCACCGGCGAACCCCACATCCGCTTCTATGCTGGCCAGCCGATCCGCTCGCTGGAAGGCCAGCCCATCGGCACGCTGTGCCTGATCAGCCCGCAACCGCGCGAATTTTCAGACACGGACGCTGCGACGCTGCGCGATCTGGCGGCCATTGTGGAGCAGTATTTCCAGCAGCAAGAATCCTTTATGCGGGCCCATCGCGCCGAGCGCGAACTGGCGCATACGCAAACCCTGTTCGAGAAAACCTTTGAACATGCCGGCGTGGGGATTGCCATTGTGTCCACAGAGGGCCAATGGCTGCGCGTGAACCAGCAACTCAGCCAGATGCTGGGTTACACCGAAGCGCAATTGCTGGCAAAAACCTTCCAGGACATCACCCACCCGGATGATCTACCCAAGGACCTGGCGCTGGTGGGTCAGGTGCTGGCAGGCGAAATTTCGACCTATACGCTGGAAAAGCGCTATTTCCATGCCGATGGACATGTCGTCTGGATTTTGCTGACGGTGTCCTTGATGCATGACGAGTTCGACAAAACACGCTCGTTCATCGCCATCATCAACGATATCTCGCAACGCAAAATCATGGAAAGCGAGCTGTTGACGCTGCAAGGCGAACTGGAGCAGCGCGTCATGACACGCACGCTGGAACTCTCTACCGCTGTTGCACAGTTGCGTGAAGAAATGGAGTTGCGCTCGGCCATGCAGCAATCGCTGCAACTGGAAAAAGAACGTTTCCGGCTGACGCTGGCTAACGCCACTGACGCGTTTATCGAGCTGGACCCGCAAGGCAATGTCACCGCCTGGAACCAGGCCGCGGAACAGGTTCTGGGCTGGACCCGGGATGAAGTGCTGCACCAGCCGGTGCGCGATCTGATCATTCCACCGGCCCTGCGTGTCTCTGGCCGCAAAGGGTTCGATCAGTTTATCGACACCCGGCCCAGCGATCACCGGCACATGCAGTTTCCGGCGTTACGCAAAGATGGGAGCGAGTTCCCGGCCGAACTGACGCTGGCGGAAAACACCATTGAAGGCCAGCGTATCGTCAACGCCTTTTTGCGCGATATCTCCCAGCGCAAGGCCGATGAGCAAGAAATCCTCTCCAGCCGCTGGCGCCTGCGCTTGCTGACCGACAACATGCCCGGCTTGATTTGCCATGTAGACGAACACCTGCACTATCAGTTTACCAATCGCACCTACGAGAACTGGTTTGGTGGCAGCAATGGCAGTCTGATCGGCAAGCACATGCTTGAGGTGGTCGATGAGACCGCCATGACCGTGGCTGGCCCCTATATTGCACAAGCGCTGGCGGGCAAGCAGGTCAGTTATGAAAATTGCGTGACCCGCGCTGAAGGCACACGCTATACCCACACGACGCTGGTGCCAGACATCCGGGGTGATGGCTACGTGCAAGGGTTTTACTTACTCTCGCAAGACATTACCGAGCGCAAAAACCTGGAGAACCGGCTGGCGTTTGAGGCAGAACACGACCCGCTGACCGGCCTGCCCAACCGGCGTGCATTCATGCGCATTTTGCATGACACCATCGCCCGCAGCCGTCGTACTGCCCTGGGTGTGGCGCTGCTGTTTCTTGATCTGGACGGCTTCAAGCAGATCAACGATACGCTGGGACATGAGTTTGGCGACAAGGTACTGCAAACCTTTGCCACCACCCTCAGCCATACGGTGCGGGAAACCGATGTAGTCACGCGGCTGGCCGGGGATGAATTCACCATCATCCTGGAAGGTCTGGACAGCCCGGAAGGGGCCGCCAGTCACGTTGCCAGCAAAGTGCTGGCGCGGATTGCCGAGGTTAGCCATATCGACGGCAAAGTAGTGGCCTTGCGCTCCAGCATTGGCATCGCCACCTGCACGGGTGCCTGCATGCTGACAGCAGAACAGTTGCTGGCCGTGGCCGATGCGGCAATGTACCGCGCCAAGGCAAGCGGCAAGCATACGTTTGCAGTGAATTGAAACGCTGACACGCCGCCAAAACACAAAGCCCCGCATTGGCGGGGCTTTGTACAGGTATCTGGTGCAAGGCATCTCGGACTCAGCCTTGCTCAAGTCATTCCCTTGGGAATGCGTGCATCTTAAGGGCCGATTGTGACGTCAGCATGACAAGTTTTACGCAATTCGCTCCGCCGACTCCAGCCAGCCGCCGCTAAAACCGGCACGGCGCAGCCCTTGAACGATATATGGGCACTGCCGCATCCACTGCCATACGGTGCCGTGCAGATGGTTCTCGATCATCAGTACCACCGGCCCCTGATCAATGCCGAAATGCCAGGGCGAAATCCAGCCGAAGGGGCCATTGCAGGGCTCAGGCCAGGTAGGGTTGAAGCTCGCCTTGAAACCGTACGGATTGCCGTTATGCAGATCCAGCTCATGCACAAAATGATCAATGCACGGCAGGACTATCTCCGGCGCAAAAGGTAAAGAGGCCACCACGACCCACGGCGCCAGGGTGCCATCGTCCGGGCCATGCGGCACCCCCCGCGCAATATAGTCGTAGAACTCGCGCATGACACCATCGACCACCTTACGTGCCGGGCCGGGGCCATCCGAGGCCGTGATACCCCAGCACAATGGGCCGTAATGCTTGAAACCGCGCGGGTTATCCATGGCGTAGCGTTGTTGCACCAGCGTGGCACGCCGGCTGTTTTCAAAATAGTCGATCCCTTTGCCCCGCATGAATTCGTCCTGGATGCCCCGAAAATCCACCCAGACATGCGATAGCTGATGCGTAAACATGGAGCCGGAATACAAATACGCCTGCCCGTAGTTATGTTGCCACTGATAACCCGTGGTCCAGGTGTGGTAACTGTCTGGCGGCAGCGGGTGCGTTGGCGAGCCCAGCCCCAGCACATACAGCAGCAAAGCTTCGTCGTAGCCTTCCCACAGCGACGGAGAAAACCCCGCCTCCGGCGTCCAGGCCATCGAGACCGCAGGATACGGCCCCATCGCCCAGACCCAGTCTGCGCGCCGATATAACGCGTCGGCCAAGGTGCGGATTTGCGCCTCGGCCGGATCATCGCCATCAAAAAATTGCGCACAGGTCAGCGCCCCGGCCAGCAAAAACGCGGTATCGACGGTAGAGAGCTCGCACCCGCCATGCCGCCGTCCGCTTTGCATATCCAGAAAGTGGTAATAGAAACCATGGTGCCCCGTGGCATCTGGCTCTGGCCCGTGGGGGGCATGCCAGAAAAACTGCAGCGTGGTCAGCACCGCTTCTGCGGCTTGGGGGCGTGCCACAAAGCCGCGCAATACCGCCACCGGCCAACAGCTTAGGCCCATGCCCACGGCGGCAATGCTGGCCGGCCAGTCTGGCGCTGTCTTGTCGAGCACCAGGCCATTTTGCGGGTTGGTTTCGTGTTCAAAGTAACCGAACGCTGCGCGCTGGATTTGCGCCAGAGTATGAGCAGAAATAATGATCCCCCTTCCACCATGGCACGCCGGAGCGGCAAAAGCCCGGCGCAAACAGCGTTGTGATACCAGAAAACCGCCGGGGTTCCCGACCGTTGCGGCCAGCGTACAGTTCCTGACACCAGATTTCATGTCGCCTGCACGCTTTGTAGCTTATGAACTAGAATAAAACGTCTTGTTAGCTGCCTGATTGCAAAAGATGACGACCGAACACCAAGCACCCGATATTTCCGGCACCAAACTCAATGAGCAACGCTTTCATATCCTGGAACAGATTGCCCAGGAAATGGGCGGCAATATCGTTTTCCCGGTCTGCTTTGAAATCACAGCCAAAATCAGCCTGGTGATGCGCAGCAAGGCGCCCACCATTCAAAAAATTGCCATCGAAATCCAGAAAGACCCACTCGTCACCACCAAGGTATTGAAGCTGGCCAATTCGGTCACCTACAACCCCAATGGCAGCACCGTCACTGACCTGAATCAGGCACTGATGCGTATTGGCATGCAGGCTACGCGGTCTTTGGCGCTGGCCTGTGCCATGGAGCAAATGTCGCAATCGAAAGCGGTATCGCCGTTTGAAGCATTCTCGCGAGAGATCCTGACGCACAGCCTGAAAGCAGCCGCCATTGCCCGGGTGCTGGCGCAGAAACTGGCACCGCACCTGAATGCCGACACAGCCCTGCTGGCCGGGCTGGTGCATGATCTGGGCGCGTTTTATATCCTGCACCACGCAGTGCGTTATCCGGAACTGGTAGAACGGCCGGATACCGTGCAATACCTTGTGGCGCAATGGCATGAGAGTATTGGCGTGATCTTGCTCGACGCGCTGGGTTTGCCAGAAGAAGTGGTCGAAGCTGCGGCGGACCACGATTTTCCACGGACCACGCCGGTGGACCAGCTGCGTTCCCTGGCTGATCTCGTCTACGTCGCCAATTTGTGGGCGGGTGGTCTGAATGAAGCACAAAAACTGGATGCGCCGCAGATCGCGGAGCCCCCAGAACTGGCCAATCCCAGATTTGTGGCACTCCAGGCAGACTTTGACACAGCCATCAACGACTTTCTTAGCACCTGGTAAATGACGCGTCTCTGGCCGTATCGCGCATTGGCGCCCACACACTCCGCTTTGTCTTGTCCATGAGCAGCACCCTCATCGCGTTACTCCTTGCCATCCTGATGCTTCTGGCCGCCGTGGCCGGTGCAACATGGTCCGCCCGCTGCAACAAGGGCGACACCACCTCACCCAATGGTTTATCTGCGGTCGAGACCGGCCTGTTTGGTCTGCTGGGCTTGCTGCTGGCGTTTACGTTTTCTGGTGCGGCCTCCCGCTTTGACAATCGCGCCAGCCTGCTGGTGGACGCCGCCAACGCGCTACACGGTGTGATCTTGCGGGCGGACCTGTACCCACCGGCCGAACGCAATGCGTTGCGGACGGATCTGCGTGCCTACCTGGAAACGCAGATTGCCTTTTATGAGCAGGAACACGATGCCGCTGCCAGAAACGCCATCACCGCGCGCAGCGATATCTTGCAGGCGCAAATCTGGCAAAAGGTAGCCGCGTGGTCACGTGAACCAGCCAATGCTTTTGCCAGTACCCAGACCACCAATGCGCTGGATCGGGCTTTTTCACTGGCCGCCAGCCGCCAAATTGCCGCACAGGCGCGCATGCCCCATGCCATCGTCTGGCTTTTGTTCATCATGGCCATCGCCACCGCCTATACCAGCGGGTACGTGCATGGCGCCAATGGCCGTTTCAGTTGGGCGGGATATCTGGGGTTTGCGCTGTTAACGGCGATGGTGGTGTATGTCACGCTGGACCTGGACAATCCTGGCCAGGGCTTGATCCGCCGCGACGTGCAGGAATATTCCTTCACGGCATTGCGCAGCTTACTGACTACACCGTAGGTCAGGCTGACAGAAGATTGACGCAGGGCAACATCAACCTGCGTAACACTCGCGCATTGCGGTGAAGCGGCAGGCAATAGCAACCAAGGGAGAACTGCCGTGCATGCCTGCTGCAATCGCGCGCTCAGCCTGTGGGTACTGAGCCCACTTACCGCGGCACTGGCTCTGCTGTACACGCCAGCCCACGCCGAAATCACCGTTTTGCACCCGGCCAGCACACTCAAAGCAGGCAGCCCGCTTTCGTTTACGCTGCTGCTGGATAACCCCGGGCAACACGACACCACCATCGCCCTGCCCGCCACACTGAAAGCCATGGTCAGCAGCGCCGATTTTCCGGTGGTGCCCCTTGATCTGCAACGCGCCGCAAACAGCCCGGAGACCATCAAGTTGGCACCTGGGGCCTATCGCAAAGTGGCTTATGAGGCTGCACTCCCCGCCAATCTGCGCGGCACCATCCGCGTGCAGCTAGGCGGCTTTGATACCGCCCCCGTGCTGATTTCGTTGGGCGTCATGCCTACCGGTAAAGATACTCAAAACAGCGCCCCCGCCTCTATCACCGACGCTAACCCAGCGCCCCAACAGACCACACAAGATGACGGTACACCGGCGACATCGGCCACCGTCGCCACACCTGGCCAGCAAACGGCAGCCTCCCCCACGCTCTTGCGGGCGGCGGAGTCACGTCTTTCCGCGTATGAACCCATGTATTTTGGGGTTGGCAAGAATGGGGATGTCACGTCCAAATTCCAGATCAGCTTCAAATACCGCCTGGGTTTGCCGGAAAACCCGGCGTCCCGCAGCTTTCTGGATAACCTGTACTTTGGCTTCACTGAACGCTCAATGTGGAATCTCTCGGAGGATTCACACCCGTTCGAAGACAGCAGCTACATGCCCAGCCTGTTCTACTACGTGTCAGATACCGGTGTAAAAGCCAGCTGGTATAACCGCCTGGGCCTGGAAACCGGGCTACGGCATGAGTCCAACGGCAAAGCCGGCGATGACTCTCGCAGCATCAATTACGCCTTTGTACGCCCGATTCTGCACTTTGGTGATCCCCAGAAAGGCGAATGGGTTGTTGCTCCCAAGCTCTATTACTACCCGCCAGGCAGCGACAACCCCGATATGCGCGATTATCGTGGCTTTGTTGATCTGGATATCATCTATGGCACACCCGATGGCTGGCAACTCGCCACCACGTTGCGCAAGGGCACAAGCTCCGACTACGGTAGTGCAGAACTGCAATTTACCTACCCGCTCACCCGCCTGTGGCCGGCTGTAGGCGGCTATTTCTTTGCGGATGTTTTCTCCGGATATGGCGAGAACATGCTGGACTACAAGCAGCACAGCAATATCGTGCGCTTTGGCTACAGCTTTACCCGCCAAACCTGGTAAATCCGGGCGCCCAATAAAAATGCCGGCAGCACTGCCGGCATTTTTATTGACTCAAACCTTCAACCGGTTCACTTAACCGCGCTTCTCACAGTTGATCATCCAGGGGATACCAAACCGGTCGGTCAACATGGCAAAGCGTTGTGCCCAGAATGTTTCCTGGATCGGCATATCAATAGCTTCGGCATTAGCGGACAGCGCTGCATAAACCCGATCGGCCTCTTCCGGTGTATCAAGCAAAACCGATACGGCAAAGCCTTGCGGCTTCTTTGCATACTGCGGTGGTGCATCCGAACCCATCAAGATACGACCGTTGGCTTCAAGCCGGGCATGCACAATCTTCTCGCCCCACTCCGGCGGCGGTTCGTTACCCGGCGGCATGTCGCCATGTTTCATCATCATCAGAATCTTGCCATTAAATACTTTGGCGTAAAAATGGAAAGCCTCTTCACAAGTGCCATCAAAGTTCAGATAAGGCGTGAAATCCATACTTCAGCTCCTTCATCATTGGTTCTTCAAGATCATCGGCATTCAAGCACTTCAATTGCTGCGCTCAAGAGTACGACGAATCTATGTCTGACAAATCGACAAACAAAACCAGTTTCTGGCTGTAATTTTGATTAGCCATTGTTTTAAAAGGAAATTTTATTTGACGAAAGCAATGAAATATCGATGACCGGCAGAGTGGAACGCGCAGGGAGAGTGCATTGCGCTCGCACGGCACAAAGCAAAACGCCCGTACAGTTGTCTGTACGGGCGTTCTAATGGGGTGTCTGGCAATGTCCTACTTTCACACGGGTAATCCGCACTATCATCGGCGCTAAGTCGTTTCACGGTCCTGTTCGGGATGGGAAGGCGTGGG
>NZ_JACHHN010000001.1:623734-1003743 GCF_014202765.1 Silvimonas terrae | reverse complement strand
ACCAACAACAACCAGCCGAACAACGCCGAGAAACCGGTGGTGGTTCAGCTGGACATCCTGCCGAACAACGAGATCCACTGGAACGGTGAAGTGGTGAACGGTCGTGCAGACCTGGAAAGCCGTCTGGGCACGGTTGCCAAGGCCAATCCGCAGCCGGAATTCCACATCCGCCCGGACAAGGACGCGTCTTACGCGCCGGTGGCCGAGGTGCTGGCTGAATCCCAGCGCATCGGGGTGAAGAAGATCGGCATTGTGGGTGGTGAGCAGTTCTTGCAGTGACAGAGCATGCCGCAGGCGACGCCGGACCAGACGCGCGTGTTAACCCTGGGCGATGCGCCGCCTGCGCCATTTCAGCCAGGGCGGCACCAGCACCAGCGTCAAGATCAGATACAGCCCGATCACCGGTAACACGGCCGGATCATTGGGGAAATTAAGATGCGCAATCGCAATGGACACCCCCGGATGGCGCGATGCGGTCGCCAGCGCAAGCACCGTGCGGTCTTCCGGTTCCGGCCCACCCAGGAGTTGGCCGGCAAAGAGCCCACACAAGATGAACAGCGCCAGAACAAGGAAGGCGCCATCCTGCACTTGTGCCAGCATGGGCCGCCACAGCATGTACAGAATGGGCAGCACGACCAGCAGCATGACCAGTCCCCCTGCTTTGGCCAATAGCGGCGCATATTGCTCGGCCAGCAGCGGCCAGCGCTGATGAATCAAGGCACCCACAATTAACGGGGATAGCAGATTGATGAACACCAGCGTCATCACCTGCGCCTCGGCCGTCAGTAGCGACACGCCAAAGACCAGTTGCAAGAGCTGGATGGAGAGCGGAATCCAGAACACGGCAAACAGGGAGGCCGCGACCACCAGACCAACCGCGTGCGAGGCATCCCCTCCGGCGCGCGTCTGTTTTTTGGGTAGCAGCGGCGGAATGGGCGCCAGCGCCAGGGCCACAACCACCACCGTAACCGTGTGCCCCAGTTGAAACAGCCGGCTAACCAGCAATGCCAGCAGCAACATGACACCGTACATGCTCAACAAGGAGCGCCATAGCTGGCGCGGGCGCTTGAGCATATACAACAGATCCGCAGGCCGGGCGGTCAACCCCAACGCCAGGATCATCAGCATGATGCTTGCCTTGAGCACCAGCGGGACTACCTCGGTGAGCGTCATGTCAGTGCCTTTGCGATGGAATATTCGCCGTTTCTGTGTTCTAGCTCATATTGACCTGCAACCCGCCCCTTTTCACCCGCCTTGCGGGTGAGCATGGGAAACGCGATTGGGGTTGCCATAAAGAAGCCGGATCAGCCTGACGACAGCCGCCCCATCCAGCCACCCTGAAAAAAAGCAACCCGATCAATGGGTTGCTTTTTGATGGCGGACAGTGCCGTCCCCTCTGTTACCAAACAACTGCGGACGAGCCGCCCTCAATCAAGGCGCGGCAATCGGGAACCAGAAATCAAATTTGTCGAAGTACGTCACCAGTTCGTTGAATTTGGCTTTGTCACCGTCAAACTTCACTTCGCCTGTTTCAGACAGATTACCCAGCTTCAGTTGCCCCAGGGCGATCTTGTCCAGCGTGCTGCGATTCAGGGTGATAGTGGCATCGGCCCCACTCGGGTACTGCTTGTCTTTGCCGTAGCCCAGCACGCCATTTTCTGCATACAGCGTGAACTTCTCTTTGGTATCCGGGAAGATCAGGTTGAAGTGATAGGTGTGATTACCCAGCTTGGGCCCATTGAAATGCACGCCCAGGAAATCCAGGAACATTTCTGTGGTCATGCCACGGATGATGTCCGGTGAACTGGTGTTGGGGGTGGCGGCTTTCTGGATGCCGTTGCGCAACTCTTGCGCGCCAGAGAGGTAGAAATCCCGCGCCGGGCCGGATTCTGCCTGGTAGCCCATTTGTTCCAGCGCGTCGGCTTCCAGGTTTTTGGCGGCCTGGTTGTCGGGCTGGGCAAACACAATCTTGTTGGTAATGGTGGCAGACCAGCGATAGTCACCCTTGTCGAAGGCGGCTTTGGCAGAAGACATCATTTTGTCCACGCCAATCATTTCTACATACTTTTTGCCTTCTTCTACCGGCGGCAACGGGTTCAGGTTGGCCGGGTTGCCATCCCACCAGCCCTGGTAAAACTGGTAGGTAGAACGCACATTGTGTTTCAGATCGCCGTAATAACCCCGGTTGTAGAACTCTTTGGCCAGGCCATCGGGCAGCACAAACTGGTCAGCGATCTCGTGCATGGTGAGGCCTTCGTTGGCCATGCGCAGCACTTGATCGTTGATGTATTTGTACAGATCACGCTGGTCTTCCAGGTGTTTGACCACGCGCTCGTTACCCCATTGCGGCCAGTGGTGGCTGCCCATGGAGACGACGGCATCCTTACCCCACATATCCAGCGTGGTATCCAGCGTTTTGCCCCACTTGGAGGCGTCCCGCACTTTGGCGCCACGCATGGTCAACAGGTTATGCAGCGTGTGGGTGGCATCTTCAGCCAGGTCGATCAGTTTGAACTGCGGAAAGTAGAACAGCATTTCTGCCGGTGCTTCGGTGCCCGGCGCCATCTGGAATTCCACATCCACGCCGTCGATGGACATTTTTTCGCCGGTCTTTTCGATCAGCTTGCTGGGGGCGAAGAGCGTAATGGTCCCCGCCGCCGTAGTCAGACCCAGGCCCGCACCCACCGCGCCTTGCGGATTTTTGGGCAGCAGGTTGCCGTACATGTACGAGGCGCGACGGCTCATGACGTTACCGGCAAACACGTTTTCGCTGACCGACTCTTCCATAAAGCCTTCTGGCGCCACCACCGGCACTTTGCCGGCGCGCACGTCTTCTTCTTTGACCACACCGCGTATGCCCGCAAAGTGATCCACGTGGCTATGGGTAAAGATCACGCCGGTGACGGGCAGGTTTTCTACCTTGGCGTTGATGAGATCCAGCGCGGCCTTGGCGGTTTCGACCGAGGTGAGCGGGTCAATCACAATCCAGCCGGTTTTGCCGCGGATAAAACTGATGTTGGCCAGATCGATATTGCGCACCTGGTACACGCCATCCACCACCTTGAACAAGCCACGCACAGAGAGCAATTGCTCTTGCCGCCATAAGCTGGGGTTCACCGTATCCGGTGCCGGGCCTTGCTGTTTGAGGAAGTCAAATTGCGACAGATCAATCACCGTGTTGCCACTGGAGCCCTTGATGATGGGCGAAGGCAAATCCGCAATAAATCCGCGTTTGACGTCATCAAAATCCTGTTTGTTATCGAACGGCAGGTAGTCCAGCAGTTTCTGGTTTTCAGCCTTGGTGAAACTGGTGGCGGGTTTGGGGCCTTCCGCAAACGCGTGCGCAACGGCCAGCGACAACGTCAACGAAAGGAGAGTCCGGCGAAAAGAAAAATGTTCCATCGATGTTCCCTATGGGATTCATTCAAGCGAGGAACTGGCTCTGGGACCAGTGGTGACAAGGTGTTTTTATTGAGCAGAGCGGATGGACTTGCGTGGGTCGAACCGGAAGTAAAAACGGGCTAACGCTCCTCAACATAGGAAGGTGGATAGCAAAAGCCAAGCCAAATAGTTAAAAACAAGTAAGCAAATAGACAGTTTGTGTCACCAGATACTTATAAAAGTGCAAGATTTCTCCTCATGCGGTGCTGCGTTCAACCCGGCCAGGTAGAAATGGAACGGATGTACTACCTTGAAAATCAAAATGAGGGGCTACGGCCAACCCCGTTCAACAAGAGCGGCCCGTTTACAACAACGCTTGTTCTGGCGTGCAGGGAGGGTTTGATGGCGGTACAAGCGTTGCTGGGTACTGCGCGCAGGAAAGGCTCCTGGCTGAGGCGTGCCATTCCCTTTTTCGTGGTGGCCTTGCTGTTGAACATCAGCATCAACGTCTATCAGGGCTGGCAAAGCTGGCACGACAACGAAACCAGCAACGCCCAGCAAACCGGGCAGATTGCCAATCTGGTATCCGCCCGCTTTGTGCGCTTGCTGCAAATGGTCCGGGGCTTGCAAGACACCGTGGCGTGGCAACTCGCCCAACCAGGCGGGCACAAGCCGGACCTCTCTTACCTGGCAGACTCTTTTCGCCAGGCCGCAACAGACACCACGGTGTTTGTGTTCGATAAAGACGGCCATCTGATGGCCAGTTCATCGCCCGTGCTAGCGCAAGGCGTGGGTGATATCCAGTGGCTGATTGATGAATGGGTATCCTCGGGCAAGCAGCCGTCTTTCCAGAAAACGGCGCGCTTCAATGGCAAAGAAGTGCTGTTGCTGGGCTCAAAGGTGAATCTGTCCGAGGGCGATTCGGCGCTGTATACCGTGCTGTTATTCTCGGCAGAAGAAGCGGTGCTGGGCGGGCTGAACCCGCATCCGGACCAGACCCTGGTTTTGCTGGATGACGCCCGCCGCGTCGTGGTGAGGTTTCCGCCAGAGCCTGGCATGGATGTCGGGCAAATCCTGCCCCAGACCAGCCAGACCCGGGGCCCGACCTCAGACAGTTTTTACACTGCGCTCTCGGCAGACGGGCAGCAGCGTTTGATCGTGGATCGGGCAGTCCCGGTCGGCAAGCGTGGCGGCTATTGGCATGTACTGGTCGGCCGGGCGGTCGCCTCTTACCGCACCGCCTGGTGGCGCAGCATGTATGCCAATCTGGCGGGGATCATCCTCTCCTCGCTGACGCTGGCTTGCGGCATTGCGTTGTTGCGGCGGGAAGCGGCCATGCAAAAAGATTATCAGCGGGCGATCCAGACCATTTCTGCGGTGGTGGAGCACTCCCCCATCCCGATGGTGATTGCAGACCCGCGCACGGGGCACATCCTGCTGGGCAACAAACGTCTGAAGTTGCTGTGTGGCTCTCCGGCCGACACCGGTCAGCCGGCCAGCGCCCTGTTCGTCATGCCCGATCTGTGGGAAACCCTGACCCAGGCCGATGCAGAAGAGAGAACCAGCGAAATCGCCACCCGCCAGGGGGCAAGGCACATGCTGGTGCAAAGCGCCCTGCTGCCACTGGAAGATCACGGTGATCCACTGGTGTTGCTGTCCTTTGCCGATGTCAGCTCGCAAATCAGCGCGTTGCATCAATTGCAGGAAGAAGTGGACCTTGATCCGCTCACCGGCTTGTGTAACCGGCGCGGTTTTGTCCGGCGCGAAGCCATCATCATCGAGAATGCCGCCCGCACCGGGCTATCTGTGGTCGTGCTGGCCCTGGACCTGGATCACTTCAAAAAAGTGAACGACACCTGGGGGCACGCGGCGGGCGATACGGTACTCAAGACCTTCAGCCAGATTCTGTCTGGCGTTTTACGCAGTACAGATCTGGCGGTGCGTCTGGGTGGCGAAGAGTTCTGCGCGGTACTGGTCGACACCGGCCTGGAACAAGGCAAGGAAGTGGGTGAACGCATCCGCAAATCGCTGGCTCGCTTCCCCATCTTTGTCACGGAAGATGAAAGCATCTCCCAGACTGTGAGCATTGGGCTGGCCATGTATGTACCGGGTGAGGCTGACCTTCAGGCCACACTGGAACGGAGCGACCTGGCGCTGTACGCGGCCAAGGACGGTGGGCGCAACCGCGTGCAGGTCTACGACACCCAGACCCCGCAGTATTGAACGCGCTACACCTGACGGGGTGGTCTACCCCACGGGTAGCGGCGGGGCAAATGCGGCGGTCGGCCGACCAAACCGGGCACACAGAAAATCAACAAAACTGCGGACCTTGGGCGTGAGTTTACGGTCGGGGAAAGTCAGTACATGCATGGGCCGGGGGCGCGGCAAAAAGTCTGGCAGCAGCGGCACCAGCCGCCCGGCCGCAATATCCTCCTGCAGCAAGAGTTCAGGCTGCATCACAATGCCCAGACCACTGAGCGCCGCCATGCGCAGTGCCTCGCCATTGTTGACGGTGAGCGCCAGCTTGACCGGCACCCGCATTGGGCCGTGCGCACCGCCGAGGGTCCACTCTTGCGACGCCACGGGGTGGGCAAAACCAAGACAACGGTGTACGGATAAATCTGCGGGTTGTAGCGGCGTGCCGTGGCGGCGCAGATAGTCCGGCGCGGCACAGATCAGCGAGCGATATGGCATGAGCGGTCGCGCAATCATCGACGAATCTTCCAGCTCACCGATCCGGACAGCCACTTCGATCGCGTCTTCCAGCATGTCAATCGGCCGGTCACTCACCATCAGATCAATAAAGACGTCCGGATTGTCCGCCATGTAATCCCGACAGGATGGCGCAATGGCGTGCACACCCACCGAGACCGGGGCGGCCACCCGTAATCGCCCTTGCGGGCGCGCTTTGAGCCTGGCCGCGCTGGCGTCTGCATCGGCAATGTCCGCCAGTATCTGTTTGCAGCGTTCGTAGTAGAGCTCGCCAATTTCGGTCAGGCGGTGCCGGCGCGTGGTGCGGTTGATCAGCCGGGCGCCCAGGCGTTGCTCCAGCGCGCGCACGTGAACCCCGGCCATGGCTGCGGAAATCCGGAATTCTTCGGCAGCGGCGGCAAAACTGCCACGCTCTACCACCTTGACGAAGACGACCATGTTTTCGAGTTTGTCCATCATTCTAAAACTACATTATCGAAAGCAGAAAATGAACCACCATTTATCGCGCGCTGATTGTTGAATTAAGGTGAGCCCATGGCCTGCCCCAACTCAGGAGAACACCAATGACTGCCAACCAGGAACTGCGCCCGCGTGGCGTCGCTTATCTCACGCAGATGTTCGGTGACGGCGCGGCCGAAGCACTGATCAGCGATATGGATGGGCTGTGTCCGGATTTTGCCGAAATGTCGATTGAATGGGCGCTGGGCGGGATCGCTTGCCGGCCGGGCCTTGATCCGGTGGTGCGAGAACTGGTGGTGATCGCCTCTTGCGTGACGCTGGGCCATCCAGTAACCCAACTGCGGGCACACACCCAGGCGGCGCTACGCGCAGGCGCGACACGGGAGCAGATTATCGAAGCAATCCTGCAACTGATGTTCTATGCCGGCGGCGCAGCGGTACGCAATGCGCTAGTCGCGGTGAAGGATATTCTGAACGGGTCAGCGACCTGAGCCCGTCACCCGCATCATGCGTTCGATCAGCGCGACGGCCGTACCCAAGCCGTCCTCTGTGGCCATCTGCGCGCCCAGTTGTGCTGCTTTGTCCAGCACCTGCGGCTGTTCCACAAACCGGATCGCTGCGGCAAATACCGCCGCGTCAAGGCGCGCGTGCTTGATGGCTGGCGGGGCGATACCCAAGGTCGCAAGGCGGGCGGCCCAGAAAGGCTGATCCCCGGCAAACGGAATGACAATAGAGGGTTTGCCGGCCCGGGTGGCTGAATGGGTTGTACCCGACCCGCCATGGTGAATGACGGCCGCCGTTTGCGGAAAAAGCCAGTCATGCGGCAACGGCCCAACTTGCAGGATATTGGCAGGCAGGTTGATGCCCTCGCCATCACTCCAGCCGGGGTAAAACAGCGCGCGCCGCCCGGCCAGCGCGGTCGCCAGCTGCGTGATGATCTGACGGGTATCGAGCCCGGCCATGCTGCCAAAACCGATATAAAGCGGTGCCGGGCCTGCCGCCAGAAACCGGGCCAGCTCGGCAGGCGGCTGAAAATCGACTTGGGGCATGCGCCATTGGCCACACAGGTGGGCGTTGGCCGGCCAATCTTCAGGCCGGGGCAACAGTGTGGGCGAAATGCCGTACAACATGGGGTGTCCATCCGGCAACGACTTGCAGGCGGGCAAACCGGCAAGCTGTATTCGCGCCCGGTTCAACGCCCTGGCCAGCGAAAGCCAGACCAACTGGTTGGTGAGCTTGAGGCTGGCCCGATTGAGCCAATGAGGCACCAGCCCTGCTGGCAGGAAAGGCGACGGAAAAGTACGCGAAGGCGTCAGCGGGATCATGCCGGTGCCAATAACCGGAATACCCAGGCTCTCGGCCACAGACAAGCCGGTAAAGCCGGCCAGCCCGGCGGTGAGAATGCCATCACACTCCCGCGCGGCAGCCAGTGTCTGGGTCATCCAGTTGGCAGCGTGGGCATTGGTCAGCCGCACGAGCGCATTGGCAGTGGCTTGCGCGCCTTTTGGACCATGCTCGGCAAAGAGCGCCCGGATATCCCCGGACAAACCGGACGCAGGCACGCCCAGTTCATGGGCCGACCCCAGGGTGTGCCCGTCCGCGAGCAAATGAACCTTGTGCCCGGCCAGTTGCAGCGCGTGGCTGAGTGCCGCAAGCGGGCGGGTATCCCCTTCTGTCCCGTAGGTCAGCGCGAGCAGTTTCATAGTCCGGTTCACCCCAAAAAAGTAAACGTCGTTTACTTTATCATTCGGTATACTTTCCGTCCATGACCACCCCCGCCTCTCCATCCCCTGCTTTGCCTGACCCGGCACCAAGCGGTGTGCGGGCGCAAAAACAGGCCCGACTCATGGCCCGGATTGCGACCGTTGCCGACGCACTGTTCAAAGAACGGGGATACGAAAACGTGACGATGGAGTTGATCGCTGCCACGGTCTCCGTCTCCAAACGAACGCTCTACAAGTATTTCCCGGTCAAAGACGCCATTCTGGCGTGCTTGCTGGAAGACGAACTCGCCCGGGATCTGGCGCAGGTTGAGCCCGCGCTGTTAGTGGCCCGCTCGTTCCGGACTGGCGCCAGCGGTTTGCTGGCCGCGTCTGCACATTGGTGTGAGACGCACCCGGACTACTTGCTGCCCTATGTGCGCTTCAAATTTGCCACGTTCGAGCCCGGTTTACCGGCAGAAACCCGCCGGGATATGGTCCAGGTCTGGACCGCGCTGATCACAATGGGTCAGCAGACCGGCGAACTGGATGCAAGCCAGGATGCAGGCCAGTTGGCGTTACAGTTCCATTTTCTGTATTTCGGCGCATTGATGCGCTGGCTGTCCGATCGGCAGTTGAGCCTTGCCAGCGAGTTTGAAGCGGCTTTGCGTTTATTTGTCGAAGGTGCCCGGGAGCCCGCAGAACCACAAAAACAAGGCATTACGCCATACGGCGCCTAAACACAGGGGACAGCACCCAGTCTCTGTGATTCATAGACGTTTTGCTTCGGCTGCCCAGATCAAACCGCCCAGCCGCAAGCAATGGCATGCTTGCCGCATACAAACAAGCTCATGCCATTGCACTCACCGACGGGCCAACGTGGATATCCTTCCCGCTTCTTTTGCGCATGCCAGCCAGATTGCCCAACTGCATTGGGCCAGTTGGGCCGCCACCTATGGCGATGTACTCACCCCGGACTATCTGGCCCATACCGCGCCAGCAGAGCGGCAGCGCATCTGGGCGGAACGCCTTGCAGCGCCAGCAGCGGATCAGGTGGTTCTTGTCGCAGAGCATGCCGGAGAGGTCGCCGGGTTTAGCTGCCTTTATCTGGCCAGACATGAAGAATGGGGGTCTTACCTGGATAATCTGCATGTCGCGGCCCGCTGGCAGGGTCAGGCGATCGGTCAACGCCTGCTGAGGGCGGCGGCACAGGTGTGCGAAGTACGCTATCCGGGTCTGGGTTTGTATTTGCTGGTCAATCAAACCAACGAACGTGCCCAGCGTTTTTATCAGGCCAATGGCGCACACAATGCCCAGGATTCAGTCTGGCATGCGCCAGATGGCTCGACGGTGCCCACCTTTATTTTCAGATGGCCGCGCGCCAGCACACTCACCCGCTCGTAGCCAACGCTCTGTTTTGACCCAAAACAGCAGGGCCAGCCCGGATAGTGCAAGGCACCATGGCGACCCCGGGCTTGCACGCTGCTATCCGCGTTCAGTCATCAAAAGTTGTAATTGGTAAATACGCCGTAGGTCATCTGGTTTTTCTTCTCCACAATCGGGCTGTCACCCACATCCCCCGGCAAGCGCGTGGCGCCGATGCGTGCGCCCAGAGTCCAGTCTTTATCCAGTTGGTACATGGCGCCGACTGAAAAACGAACCGCCGCCAGCCCCGAGCCTGGCGTGTACTGGGCCAGGCCAGAACTGGCGCTATCTGCCGCGGTTACGCCGTAAAAGGTCTGGTTGTACTGGCTACTCCCCCACGTGACACCCGGCCCTGCGGTGAAGGTGAGTTGTTCCGTGGGCCGGTATTTGCCCAGTACATCCAGCGTTGCGGTCGCCCCCTGATCTTTGCCGCCGATATCTTGCGTGGCGGAACTGACCACCGACAACCATGCCAGGTTGTAACTGGCAAACACAGTGGCGTGCGCCGTGCGCTCAATATCCGGCATGCCGGTCAAGCGCGCGTCATCCGAAGATTTACGGGGTTTGACCAGATCGGCAGACAGGGCGACGCCTACTCTGATGGCATTGTCCCGATCCAGATAAGCGCCAATGCCAAACGGCACATTGGCATCCGGAACGGTGCCCAGAAAAAAACGGTCATAGCGCACGCCAAACAAGGGCGCGGGGATAACATGGCTATCGCTGGCGCCGGCGTACTTTGGGGCAACAAATGCGCCAAAACCCAGCGAGTAATGCAAACCATCATCCGGTAAATCTTGCGGCGTGGCGGCCACCACCGCCGAGGGTGCGCTGCCGGTCTGGGCAAGCGCCGCACCGGCAGACAACATCATCGCAAGAGATGCCAGCCATCCGCAGCGGACACCTTTTTTCTGAATAACCATTTTCTCTCCACAGTTGTTGCTGATCGCCCCGCGCCATATGGCCCAGAGACTCAAAAAGGGGATAACGCGCTGGAGTGTATCAAAATCCGGCAAAATAAAAACCGCCTGGACGGTTTTTAAAATGTATCCGGCATGTAGCTGGGCCGTAGCGTGGCGTAGTGGCAAATACCGCCCGCAACACAGCCCCGATTAGGCCGGGAAAGGCCGCATCAGTTATGCTTGCACTCTTTCCGTGATGCTATTTCAAGGACCCGTTTTGACCACGAGGCAAGAGCGCTCAGAGCAAACCCGACGCACGATTATCACCGCAGCACTTGCCGTGCTGGGGCGTGATGGCGGGGCACGGCTGACGTTTGGTGCGGTGGCCCAGGAAGCAGGCCTGAGCAAGGGGGCGGTGACGCGTCACTTCCCCTCAAAGAAAGCGCTGTTGCAGGGTATTCTGGCGTTTCGCGCGGAGACCTTTCGCTCATTTCGTAATGAATTTGCTGCCGCACAGCCTGCGCAGGCATCTCAACAGTTTATCGTCCGGCAAATTGCGATCATGCGTGAAATGGTTGAAAACACCCACTCGCCCGCACGTGCCGTTTTTTCTGCGCTACTGGAAGAGCCGGAGGCCATGGCAGAAACTCGCCAGCGCATCGCCTCCAGCCTGGTCAAGGCCACAGACGAAAGCGCCGATGCCCAATTGGCACATTTGCGCTGGGCTGCCGGCTGGGGCTTGGGCCTGCTCAGTGTTTTCGGCCTGTCGCCGTTTTCCGAAGCGGAGCGAAGCCAGTTGTTCAACACATTGGGCGACAATGATTTCTGGCGGCCACTGGAACACCCCACCACAACGGATTAGCCCCACCGGGCATCGTCGACAAGCCACGTCACCCTTTCAGAGAACGCCTTCACGCCCGCATCATGGATAACCCCACTCGTTCAGAACAATCGCGATTGAAAGCCATCAAGGCCGCTTTGGGGTTATTGCAGCGGGAGGGCATTGGCGCGCTCACGTTCGACGCGCTAGCCAGTGAAAGTGGCATCAGCAAAGGCGGATTACTACATCAGTTTGAGACAAAAGAAGGATTGCTGACCGCCCTTTTGCAATACCGTAGCCAGCATATCAACGAGGTCGCCACCGACTTGGCCACTCAAACCGGCACTCCCGAGGGAGAACCAGCGCTGCAAGGGCAACTCAAGGCGCTGCAAGCGCTAGCCAGCGCGACCGGAAAGCCAGTCAATCTTGCTTTCCTGGCTGCTCTTGCCCAAGCCCCGGAGTTACTGCAGCAAATCCGGAGCGACCATACTGAATATCTGACCCGAATCCATGATGAGGCGCAGGACGCAGACCTGGCCGCGCTCCGCTGGCTTGCCGCCACGGGCCTGGTATTAATGGATCTACTTGGCTTCGTACCCCTGGCAGAGGACACAAGCGATACCCTGTTTGAAAGATTGCGCGACCCGGCGGCGTGGCGCGCTGATCAGAACACTTGAGTATTGCCCTGCCCCGAGCCACCAGGTCATGCGTATCAACATCTGATGCGATCAGGGTCAATCCAGGACGCTTGCGCCTGATGCAATTTGATTAAAATTCCCACAGAATGTGGTGACGCCCCGCCCCCGACCAAGCCGCTTGGTGCGGAAGATTTGCTGATCGAGTGAGGACTGGCCGCCCTCACCGGCCCCAGGCAGTGCCAGGCTGTCATCTACCCGGCACGACGTTGTGCTTTACTTGTTTTTCACCATCAAAACAACCATGAGAACCGCCCCCATGCGCATGTCCCGCCTCTATGTTGCCCTTGTCGCCGCAAGCCTGGTCAGCACCGCTCACGCCGATGAAGTGGTCGTCGCTGTCGCCGCCAATTTCACTGCCCCGATCCAGGCTATTGCCAAAGATTTCGAGAAAGACACCGGCCACAAGCTGGTGGCCTCTTTTGGTGCTACCGGCCAGTTCTACACCCAGATCAAGAATGGCGCGCCGTTCCAGGTGTTCCTGGCGGCAGATGACACCACGCCGGCCCGACTGGAAAAAGAAGGCGAAATCGTACCCGGCTCACGCTTTACCTATGCCATTGGCAGCCTTGCCTTATGGTCGGCCAAAGCGGGCTATGTGGATGCAAACGGGGACGTCCTCAAGCACAACGCCTTCACGCATTTGTCCATTGCCAACCCGCAAGCGGCACCCTATGGCCTTGCCGCCACGCAGGTACTGACCAAAATGGGTTTGACTGAGGCAGTGAAGCCCAAGATCGTCGAAGGTCAAAATATCACCCAGGCTTATCAGTTTGTCGCCACCGGCAATGCCGAACTGGGTTTTGTCGCCCTGTCGCAGATCTATAAGGACGGCAAAGTGACGGGGGGTTCGGCCTGGATTGTCCCCTCCAGCATGTATGAGCCGATCCGCCAGGATGCCGTGCTGCTTAGCAAGGCCAAAGACAGCGTCGCCGCCAAAGCACTGGTGGATTACCTTAAGGGCCCCAAGGCCGCTGCTGTCATTCATGCTTATGGCTACAAGTTGCAGGGCGAGTAAGTACATCTGCGGTAGCAGCGCTTGAGCAAACACAAAGCCCCGGGTCAATACCGGGGCTTTGTGTTTGACAGGCCGGGCTTGCTGGCAGCCAACCGGAACGCTATTGCTGATCGTCCAGATCAAAATTGTGCTCGCCGTCTTTCTCCGGGCGGCGTTTTGCGGATGGCTCGGAGTGGGTGCCGTAGACCGAATCCAGCGCGGCATCCACCTTATCAGGCGTGCTCTGCTGTTCGCGCAAGGGATGCTGCTCGCGCGGCCGCGCCCTCTCCGCCTCCTGCGCTTGCCCGGCAGCGGGCTGGATGCCACCCTCCTGCGTATGCGGTTCCCCTTCCGTCTCCACCTGCGGTGGCGTCGGGGTCACTGTTCTTTGCGGGTGCTTCGCAGCCTCGTTCTGGCCGCGCACATGTAGAGGTCTCATAGCAGCACTACTCCTTTCCTGATCGGACTTGGGCGGCGGGCTAAATCGCGGTCCTGCGACACCTGCCGTGCAATGGATGATCAAACACCGGGGACTGACGCCGTTGCCTGCCAATGACTGAGTACGCAGGACGGCATACCCCTAAGCTGCGCTGATCAGGCGTCCACTCATGTCGAGGCGGGTCTGCTTGTGCTGTAGTGGTCTGGCCTGCGTACTTGCGAGGAATCACAACGCAGCGTCAGCCCAGGACTGCATGAAAAGCAGCCCGACGCGACTGGTGCGGGATGGCGAAGCTGCGGAGGATGAAATCACACACCTTTCGCATGGATCAGACCATGGCCGACAGCAAGCAAAGATGGTGGAAGCAACTCGGTCCTGGTCTTGTGACCGGCGCGGCGGACGATGACCCCAGCGGGATTGCCACCTATTCCCAGGCTGGCGCCGCGTTCCGCTTTGATATTCTCTGGACACTGCTGCTGTGTTTTCCGCTGATGTTTGCCATTCAGGCCATTTCGGCCCGAATTGGCCGGACGACGGGCAACGGGCTGGCGTCCACCCTGCAGAAAAACTACCACAAGTCATTGTTTTACATCGTCATCCTGCCGATGTTTGTCGCCAACGTCATCAACATCGGCGCAGATCTGGCAGCCATGGGTGACAGCGCAGCTTTGCTGTTGCACGTGCATGAGCGAATCTGGCTGGTGGCCGGATTTGGCGTGTTCTGCGCCCTGTGCATGGTGCTGGTGCCGTACCAGCGCTACGCCAGCGTGCTCAAGTGGCTGACGCTCAGTCTGTTTGCCTATGTGGTGGTGATGATATCCATCAAGGTACCCTGGGCGCAGGTACTACGGACCACGGTTCTGCCACCCTTGCGCTGGGAAAACAAATACATGACTACGGTCGTGGCCGTGTTCGGAACCACCATCAGCCCCTATCTGTTTTTCTGGCAATCCTCGCAAGAAGTTGAAGAGATACAGCAACGCGCAGACCGGGACGCACTCATTGACGCCCCACATCAGCACCAGGCCGCTTTTTCACGCATCCGCAGCGATACCCTGGCAGGCATGGCGTTTTCCACTCTGATTGCCTACTGCATTGTGGTGGCGACCGCATGCACGCTCAACGCGCATGGCATTACCGATATCAAATCGACCGCCCAGGCGGCGCAGGCACTTAAGCCCTTCGCCGGCGAGGCGGCATTTGCCTTGTTCGCTTGCGGCATTATCGGCACCGGCTTGCTGGGCGTACCCATTCTGGCCGCCTCTGCCTCTTACGGCATTGCCGGCACGCTGGACTGGCCAAACAGCCTGTCACATCGGGCCCTGGCGGCACGCCGTTTTTACGGCCTGATTGTGTTCGCCATCGCCGTGGGTGTCTTGATGAATGTGGTCCACATCGACCCCATGACCGCGCTGTTCTGGAGCGCGGTCATCAATGGCGTTGTCGCAGTGCCCGCCATGGTCGTCATCATGCTGATTGCGTCCAACGACCGCATCATGGGTGATTTTGCCGTGCCGCGTCACCTTGAAATCCTGGGCTGGCTGGCGACAGCGGTCATGCTGGTCGCCGTTGTGGCCATGTTTGTACTGATGGCGCTGTAACGGTTGTCCGGCAATGCCATCTGCAATTTGCGCCTTCGTCTGACCCCAATCCATTTGGTCTACCTACATCTTCCGGCCGGGCTTGCGCCGACACTGCAATCAGCCTGGTTATTTCACGCACAAGGCGAACCATCTGGCCAGCACGGCCAGACTCTGCACCGACAACAGGAGGCCCGGATCATGCATCCCACCGCACCGCTGACCACAGAACATATTGCCCCGGGATTGGCGAACACCACGTCCCATTCATTGACCAGCGGCCTGTCGTGGAGCGCGATCCTGGCCGGAGCTGCAGCCGCCGCTGCACTGGCTTTCATTCTGGTAATCCTGGGCTTTGGCCTGGGCTTATCAGCGATTTCTCCCTGGACCAACACGGGGGTCACCGCATCGACCATTGGGATATCTACCGTGATCTGGCTGGCGCTGACACAAATTGCGGCGTCTGGCCTGGGTGGGTACCTGGCTGGCCGCTTGCGCAATAGCTGGGTCGATATTCATGTAGACGAAGTTTATTTTCGTGATACGGCCCACGGCATGCTGACCTGGGCCATTGCCACGCTGGTAACGGCCACATTGCTGGCCAGTGCGATTGGTACGGTCTTGAGTGGCGGCGCCGAAGCAGGTGCCGGTGCGCTGCGCGCCGCCACGACCGGCGTAGCCGCCGGAGCCAGCCAGATGGCAACCCCCGGCCCCAACGCGGGCAATGCTGCCAATAGCTACTTTGTCGACCTGCTGTTCCGTAGCAATCAAGCCCCGGCAGATACCCAGGCCGCCGATGCCAGCAGCCGGGCCGAGGCCACGCGGATTCTGGCCAATGGCCTGCGTACCGGCACCCTGGACGCACAAGACAAGCAATACCTGGCCAGCGTCGTAGCCCGGCAGACCGGGCTGGACCAGGCTACCGCCCAAACCCGCGTCAACCAGACCTACGAGCGACTGACCCGAACTGTGAATGAGGCGACGGAATCGGCCAGGGCCGCTGCCGACAAAGCCCGAAAAGCCACGGCCTATAGCGCGTTGTGGATGTTTGTGGCCTTGTTGTGCGGCGCGTTCTTTGCCAGCTTTTTTGCCACCGTTGGCGGCAAGCATCGTGATCGCCCGGCCATTGTCGCCCGCGCTTGATATTGATTTGTATGGCGCGCCATCCCGCGGCCACCACCCTTGAAGGAGACTGACATGCGTTCCTTGCTACTGTTTTTTCTGGGCGTACCGATCCCGATCATCATCCTGATTGCCATCATGTTTCATTGATCGTTTTAGTGATCAACCCGGCGATCCGCACACACAAAACCATCGCTAACCAGGCGCATTCGCCCCACTTGTTGTGGGGCGAAGCGATATCCAGCGCGGCGGCAATGTGCTCCTCCTGACTGGACAACCCGATACAGAGACCGTGCTTCAAGAGACAGAGTAAGACACCGTAATCAGCCCGCGATCCCGGGCAATGGCGGCGGCGCGGGTGCGGGAGTTGGCCTGCAATTTGTCGAGAATGGAAGCGACATGGGTTTTGGTCGTCCCCACCGAGATCCCCAGCGAGGCGGCGATTTCCCGATTGCAATTGCCGTTGGCCATCAGCGTCAATACATCCTGCTCCCGTGCGGTCAGCGTTTCACGCGAGAGCGAATCAACCAGCCGCTGGGACAAGGCATCACTCAGATACCGCTGACCTGCTGCCAGCTTGCGGATGCAGCACTCCAGCGCGCCCGCATCGCAATCAATAAGCAAATAGCCGTGAACGCCCAGATCAAAGGCGTGACGCATTTCCCGCTCGCTGTCGCGCACCGTGAGCAGCAAAACACGGGGTGCGTTCTCCGGGTAGCGGGAATCGCCGCGCAAGCGCTGCAAAAACCGGCTTGCCGTGTCGTAATCCCCGATGATGACATCCACTCCCGTAAACCGGCGCGACTCCACCCACTCAGGCGGATGGATCGATACGGCAATGTCCTCTACGGACGCGAGTAATCCTGCAATGCCGCAAGCCACCAGCGGGTTGCGGTGCGCTACGGCAACATGCAAAGGCATAGTCTCGATCATGACAATCCCCTGGTTCACAAAGGTTGGTTATCACCAGCATGGTGATTGAAAGCACGCCACTCCTGAGACTGCAGGCCGGGTTGCGTGCCGTTAAGCGCCTGACTGCCCTTCATATCAAAATTGAGTATTACGAGAGCAGCAGCGGCAGGTCTTGAACCAGGTTGCTTTTCATTGCATAAAAAGAGCGCAACGAACGTCCTCATCCTGTTAGTCGCCATACTATGAAGAAGCCACTACTTTTAAATCCCGAACGCCAGCCGGATAGTTAAGCCTCCATCACTCTGCGAGGTTTCCAGCATGCGCATCTTTCTTACCGGTGCCACCGGCTTTATTGGCTCTGCCCTCATCCCGGAACTCCTTGCTTCGGGCCATGAAGTGATCGGCGTCACCCGCTCGGACACCGGCGCCAGAAAACTTGAATCAGCAGGGGTGGGTGTCTATCGCGGCACACTGGAAGACCCCGAAGGCTTGCGACGCGGGGCCGCCGAGGCCGATGCGGTCATTCACACCGCGTTTGATCATGATTTCTCCAGATTTGTAGAGAACTGCGAGAAAGACAAACGCGTTATTGCCGCGCTGGGGGCCGCGCTCGCCGGGAGTTCGCGCCCGTTGGTGATCACATCTGGCACAGGTTTGGGCTCCGGTCAGCATGGTGAACTTGCCCGGGAGGACATTTGCAATTTTGCCCACCCGAATCCGCGCGTTGCGTCTGAAATGGCTGGCAACGCATTGCTTGAGGCCGGCATCAATGTGTCCGTAATGCGGCTACCGCAAGTTCATGACCAGCACAAGCAAGGTTTGATTTCCCCGCTGATTGAAATTGCGCGCCAAAAAGGCACTGTGGCTTATGTCGGAGAAGGCCAAAACCGCTGGCCTGCCGGCCAACTCTCAGATGTGGTTCAGCTGTATCGGCTGGCTATAGAAGCTGGCCGGCACGGAGCCCGTTATCACGCTGTGGGTGAAGAAGGGGTACGCAGCCGGGACATCGCTGAGGCGCTGGGCCAACGGTTGAATCTGCCGGTCATTTCGATCACGCCGGAACAAGCCCCGGAACATTTTGGATGGATGGCCATGTTTACCGCGCTGGATATGCCGGCATCCAGCGCCTGGACTCAATCCGCATTGGGTTGGCAGCCCACCGGGCCAACCCTGGTCAGCGACTTGCTGCAAGCACGCGGCGTCTGAACAACGAGGGGAACTCTAACGGGAACTTCTAAAGAGATATCCGCAGATATCCGCTTCGGTTGCTGGAACCCAGATACTTTAAACCGCCACCGAAGCGGGCCAATCATTGCCATTCAGAACAGCAACGGCGTTACCCGGCGTTCAGTTTGCCGGCATACTTTCTGAGCCCACTAAAAATGCTGTCCGCAATACGCCCCGGAAAAGCAGACGGGATTTGCGCTGCGACCCTGGCAATGACGCCTTCCGTGCTGTCGGCCAGTTCTTGTAACAAGCGGCGGATTTGCGCTTCCGGCGCAATTTTCAGGACCTCTACCCCAAAATGAATCCAGTGCCGTACCTGTATCCGGGACACCAGATAGTGCGGGCCACTCTCCCCTTGTACCGGCATGGCCAGCTTTACCTTGCTTTCGTGGTACTGCCCTTTGCCCTTGCCCATCACCGGGTGCGCAGACAATACGTCGTACAGCGGCGTCAGCCGGTACTTTGAGTCCGCCTGCAAGAAAATACTGAAATTCTTGGCGTGGCCATCAATCGCCGCCAGCATCCAGAAAATGACCAGTGTGCGAAAGAATTGAACCCGATCTTGTGCTGAGTTGCTTGCATCGGCTTGCGCCAGGAGCCGATTGAGATCTTCCGCTTTCGGACCGCCATTGTTGGCGTATTTGTTCAGGGAGTTAACACCCAGACATTGACAGAAGTCCTCCTGCGGCAAACGCATGATCCAGTCACCCTGCCTGGACAAGCGCCGATCAAACCGTTCTACGGACAACACCGTCATTTCTTCAAAGGTGGCGATCTCGGAATGCGCCACCGCCAGACCAAAAGCCTGGAGAATCCGGCTGCATAGCCATTCATTTTCAACGGAATGCCGCATGTCCAGCGCACCGGTGCTGACGGTGATCTCACCCATGGGCAATTTGAGGATATGCGTCGATGGCGTACTGCCCACCGGCTTTTGCCAGCGGCCATCATGAAACAGGAGTGCGGTTTTTTCCTGGGCACCGGCAATCGAGATGCGCAATTCTCCATCATCATCAAGCATGGCCGCCGGCGCATTGCCCTGTGTGTGTCGCAGTACCCGCGCAACGCCCGCCTCGTCCAGCACTTCGCCCTGGATTGAGGTCAGGTTTTCCGGGGCGACATCCACCGGCAAGAGTTGCAATGCCCCCACGCAATCTCTGCCGATGGCACGCAGCAAGTCAAAGGCATCCACGCTGGCAAGCCGGTGCTGACTGGCAAGCCGGCGGCGGATGTGATCACTGTCTGGTAAAAGATTGTCGAAGAAATTCCTGACCCGTTCATCTTTATAAGGCTGATTACCAGGCCGGAATTTCAAGGAAAGAGAAAGTGGTCGCCGCAGCGCGTTGCTGTCGCTCAGCCAATCCTCATCGTAGGCAAACTCGTCCCCCTGCTTGCCACTGCGCCAGAAGCCAACACGAAGCCCGTTCATCCAGACAGCGAGCACCGGCATCAGAAGTCCTCCGGCGGCTCGTCACCCCAGATGGAACCCGCGGGCAATGGCTGATACCCCGTTTTTTGCTCTTCGACCCTGGTCACTTTCTCTGGTTGCGTCTCTGACCTCGCCCGGGACCCTTTTTGAGTATTGATACGCCGTTTTACCGACAAACCCATAGCAGCCTGCCTGCCCGTATCTGGCAACTCATCCAGCACCATGCCCAGACCCAGGACCACGAAAATGGCCAGCATGGTATCCAGCGCGACAGAACCCGGGTTTTTCTCCATGCGGGCATAGTTTTGCTGTTGCATGCCAAGCCGTTCTGCCAGTTGTCGCTGAGACAAACCAAGGCGTTTTCTGGCGCTGACCAGCATTTCACTGAGGGACAAACTGTCATAGACCGGGTAGCGCATGAGGACTCTCCAAGAGAGTCCTCATCTTAGGTCGACAACAAATTTCATGTCAAATCATAAATACAATTTATTTGATGTATTTATAAAAAACAACAAATATGGAGTAAATTAGAATATCCATCATAGTTGCATTGTACAACCATCATGCCTTATGCTTTAGCCCTGTAGTTGTATATTGCAACTTGTTTTACGGAATCTACCCATCATGAACATGACCCCCTCCCTGGTTGAGGACATTCGTTCCGCATCACGCACCATGGTGCGTGAGTTGGGCTTCATGAAATCCACCCTGGCCGGCACCAGTTACTCCCCCTCGGCGGTGCATGCTTTGCTCGAAATTGATCTGCATGGCGCCATGCCTGCGGCCCAGTTGGTGCAAATGCTTGGGCTGGAAAAATCCAGCGTCAGCCGGATGGTGGGAAAGCTGATTGAGGCAGGAGAAATTGAAGAAGCACCAGTGAAAGATGACGGGCGCTTCAAGCAGCTTGCGCTCACGCCTCAGGGTCAACGCACTGTGGCGGATATCCATGCGCATGGCCAGCAACAGGTTATTACTGCGATGAGTCAACTCGACCCCGAACAACAACTTCTCGTCGCGCAGGGCCTCGGCGCCTACGCTAATGCCTTGAAGCAACGTCACGCACAACCCGGCGATGCCGCTGCCCGCTCAATCGACATCCATACAGGCTATCGGCCAGGACTGATCGGGCGCATTGCGCAAATGCACGCGGATTTCTATTCCCGCCAGTGGCATTTTGGCCAATTCTTCGAGAGCAAGGTGGCCGCAGGCGTCGCGGAATTCACAGGCAGGCTCGACCAACCCGCAAATCAGATCTGGGCCGCAGTTCAAAACGGCCAGATTGTCGGATCGATTGCCATTGACGGCCAGGGGCTGGGAAACAGTGAGGCTCACTTGCGCTGGTTTATCCTGGACAACGGATGTCGCGGCACTGGTGTGGGGCGGGAATTGCTAACCCAAGCCATTGCGTTTTGCGACGACCATGGTTTCGGCGCTACGCAACTCTGGACATTCAAGGGTCTGGATGCAGCCCGCCGGTTGTACGAGTCCGTCGGATTCGAACTCACCTGGGAAGAGGAAGGAACCCAATGGGGGCGCCTCGTCACTGAGCAACAGTTCACGCGGTGCAAACCCACGGTCTGATCGTGCGCCGGTTCGTGGCCAACCCAAACCACCTTACCCGCAAGCATCCCCGCTCACTTCCGGCCGGGCGTGGATCCCGTAGGCCAAAAGGGCACACACGAACCGGCCAATCGCCCCCGCGTCTAAACCCTCGTCATTGCGCCCCACCGAACCCATAAAAAAACCACCGACAAAGCGGTGGTTTTTCAGTTTTACGGACTTTCAGACTTTACTTTTTCACGCCGATTTCCGTTCTGCCGCTTTGGCACGCGCCACATGCAGTTTTGTGTAACTGTCGATCAAGCGCTGATGGCGGTCCAGTCCCTCCAGTTTCATACTGGTTGGCGTCAAGCCGTAGAAACGCACGCTACCATCGACCGAGCCCAAAGCCGCATCCATGCGGGCGTCGCCAAACATGCGGCGGAAGTTGAAGACGTAGTCGTCCAGTTCCAGTTCGTCGCTCAACACCACTTCCAGCACGGCACTCAGGGCTTGATAGAACAGGCCGCGCTCCAGCGTGTTGTCGTTGTATTGCAAGAAGGCACCCACCAGGTCTTGGGCATCTTCAAATTGTTGCAAGGCCAGATGGATCAACAGTTTCAGTTCCAGCACCGTGAGCTGGCCCCATACTGTGTTTTCATCGAACTCAATGCCGATCAGTGTGGCAATGTCGGTGTAATCATCGCGCTCGCTATTATCCAGACGCGCCAACAGGCGCTCCAGCGCGGCATCATCCAGCTGGTGCAGATTCAGGATATCGGCACGGAACCACAGCGCAATGTTGGTGTTGTCCCAGACCAGGTCTTCAACCGGGTACACCTCAGAATACCCGGGTACCAGAATGCGGCAGGCAGTGGCGCCCAGATGGGTGTACTCGGCCGCGTAGGCTTCTTTGCCCATGCTTTGCAGAATGCCGAACAGGGCCGCGGCTTCCTCGGCATTTGAGTTTTCGCCGTGACCAGAGAAATCCCACTCGACAAATGCGTAATCTGCTTTGGCACTGAAAAAGCGCCAGGACACCACGCCGCTGGAATCCACAAAATGCTCAACAAAGTTGTTGGGCTCAGTCACGGCGTGGCTATCAAAAGTGGGCCGTGGCAGGTCGTTCAACCCTTCAAAACTGCGCCCTTGCAGCAACTCAGTCAGGCTGCGCTCCAGCGCCACTTCAAAGCTGGGATGCGCGCCAAACGAGGCAAACACGCCGCCGGTGCGCGGGTTCATCAGGGTGACGCACATCAATGGGTATTGGCCGCCCAGCGATGCGTCTTTGACCAGCACCGGAAAACCTTGCTCTTCCAGACCCTGAATGCCAGCCTGAATTCGCGGGTATTTGGCCAGCACGTCTTGCGGCACATCCGGCAGGGCGATTTCGCCTTCCAGGATTTCACGTTTGACGGCCCGCTCAAAAATCTCTGATAAACACTGCACTTGCGCCTCGGCCAGCGTATTGCCGGCGCTCATGCCGTTGCTGACGTAGAGGTTTTCGACGAGGTTGGACGGAAAATACACCACCGCACCATCCGACTGGCGCACAAACGGCAGCGAACAGATGCCGCGTTCGACATTGCCGGAATTAGTGTCATACAGGTGCGAGCCCAGCAACTCGCCATCCGGGTTGTAGATGGCCAGGGTGTAGTCATCCAGAATTTCCGACGGCAACGCACCTTTGGGGCCGGGCTTGAACCAGCGTTCGTCCGGATAATGCACAAACGGCGCATTGGCGATGTCTTCGCCCCAGAAGCTGCCGGCGTAGAAATGGTTGCAGTTCAGGCGTTCCAGATATTCGCCCAGGGCAGAGGCCAGCGCGCTTTCTTTGGTTGAGCCCTTACCATTGGTAAAACACATGGGCGAGTGGGCATCGCGGATATGCAGCGACCAGACGTTGGGCACAATGTTGCGCCATGATGCAATTTCAATCTTGATGCCCAGATCAGCCAGCAAGCCGGACATATTGGCAATGGTTTGTTCCAGCGGCAGATCTTTGCCGGGAATCCAGGTGGCTGCATCGGCAGACGGATTAAGCGTCAGCAGCGCTTGTGCATCTGCATCCAGACTTTCTACTTCTTCAATCACAAACTCCGGCCCGGCCTGCACTACCTTTTTGACTGTACAACGATCAATAGAGCGCAAGATGCCTTCGCGGTCTTTGGCGGAGATATCCGCCGGCAATTCGACCTGAATCTTGAAAATCTGCTGATAGCGGTTTTCCGGATCGACAATATTGTTCTGTGACAGCCGGATATTCTCTGTGGGGATATTGCGGGTAGAACAGTACAACTTGACGAAGTAAGCCGCGCACAAAGCCGAGGAAGCCAGAAAATAATCAAACGGGCCGGGTGCAGAACCGTCGCCCTTGTAGCGGATGGGCTGGTCAGCAATGACCGTAAAATCGTCGAATTTGGCTTCCAGACGCAGCTTGTCCAGAAAGTTGACCTTGATTTCCATACGAGAATTCCAGAGTAGTGCTCAAAATGAACCGGGCACCATTATCCGGGTTTTTGGGCGGCAATCCCGGCTTTATCCGTAATGGCTGCCAACCGGCTTGTTCGCCCGACCCGTGATGCCCCGCCCTGCACGCCCCGCCCTCTATGCGTCAGACCGTCTTTGCCGCCGGTTTTTGCCGCGATCTCAATGGGATTTCCCGCAGGCGCAGCGAGAACACAAACGCCACCAGCAGCACGACCGACGCCACCAGACAAATACCATGAAAGGCCGAGGCAAAGGCATCGAGATAGCCCGCGTGCATGGCTGGAGACAATTGCGCCACGGGTTGCATAAGGCGGTGATGCCCTGTCCCGTCATCCGGCAACACGGCATCCAGCTTGCTGGTAACCAGCGCGTTAAACAGTGCGCCAAACGCCGAAACCCCCAAAGAACCGCCCAGCATACGAAATAGCGTGACGCTGGATGTCGCCACGCCAATCTGCTTCATATCCACCGAGTTTTGCACCACCAGCACCATGACTTGCATGACCATGCCCAGGCCAATACCCAGCATACAGGCACAGGCATACAACTGATTGAGCGAACTGGCGGCATCCAGCCGGGAAATCAGAAATAGCGCCACCGCAGCCAGCAACGTGCCTGTGATCGGGAAAAACCGGTAACGGCCGGTGCGGCTGATGATGATGCCGCTCAGCATGGAACTACTCAGCACGCCCCCCATCAGCGGTAGTAACTGTACGCCTGAACCGGTGGGCGTTGAGCCTTTGACCACTTGCAGATACAGCGGCATATAGGTGATGGCACCGAATAGCCCCGCCCCAACCAGCGCGCTGATCACGCTGCACAACAAAAAGGTGTTTTGCTTGAACAACCCCAGCGGAATAATCGGCTCTGCCGCCAACCGCTCTTCATAGATAAATCCGCCAAACGCCACGATGGCAACATACAGATAAACCCAAAGCTCGGCCGATGACCACGGCAAACTGGTGCCACCAGAGGTGGCAAACATGACCAGACAACTCAGGCTGACAGCCAGAAACCCGGCGCCCCAGTAATCGATCTCGTGCCGGACATGCGCTTCATGGGCATGTAGCACCAGCGTGATCACGGCCAGGGCAAGCAAACCGATGGGCAGATTGATGTAAAAGATCCAGTGCCAGGAGTAGTGCTCTACGATATAGCCGCCCAGCATGGGGCCCACTACGGTAGCCAGCGCATAAGTTGCCCCAAGCGCACCCTGGAATTTGCCGCGTTCAGCCGGGGTGAGTACGTCGGCAATGATCGCCATACTGACCACCATCAGCCCGCCACCGCCCAGCCCTTGCAATGCGCGTGTGATGATGAGTTCCGTCATGTTTTGCGACAGCCCGCACAAGGCAGACCCGACCAGAAACACCACAATCGCCACTTGCAGCACCAGTTTGCGGCCAAACAGATCGCCAAACTTGCCGTAAAGCGGAATCACAATCGTGGAACTGAGCAAATACGCGGTCACCACCCAGGACAAAGACGATACGCCGCCCAGGTCACGCACGATGGTGGGCAAAGCGCTGGAGACAATGGTCTGATCCAGCGCGGACAACAGCATCACCATAATCAGCGCGCCAAACAGGAGCGGCAACGGCGGCCGTTTGGGCATGGCAATTGGGTGTTCAAGGACTACGGGGACTTCGGTAACCGTGGAATTCATCGTTGTTCAATATTAATTGATGATTCAATTAATATATGGATTAGCCCATATGCATGTCAATGGGGTACGTGCTGCTGCTATCATCTGCCCACAAAACCGGAGGCCATGTGACCCAGGAAGTGTCGCCACCCCGCCGCCCGGGGCGGCCCGCCCAGCGCGAAGGACAAGAAAATCAGCGTGAACGTTTGCTGGATATCGGGCAGACGCTGCTTGCCGGCCAGGGTGCGCCCTACGTCACCATGGCGGCCATCACCAAAGCAGCCGGCATTACGCCCTCTGCCGCGCACTACTACTTCAAGACCCGCGAACAGTTGCTGGATGCCTTGCTGGAAGAACGCATCATGCCAGTCCGCTCTTATTTTGAAGGGGTGTTTGAGGCCACGCCAGACGACCCCGTCGCGACCATGAGCAACTTTGTGCAGCGACTGGTGGCACTCAATACCAAACATCCGTGGTTTGGCCCGTTCTGGATTCGCGAAATGATCAGCGAAGACCCCGCCCTGGCAGAACGCGTCAAGCTGCGCTTTGGCGAGCGCAAGAATTCCGTGGTGATCGGCACCTTGCAGCGCTGGCAAAAAGAAGGCCGCATCAACCCGGACCTGGAACCGCTACTGATCTTTACCAGCGTGATTGGCCTGACCCTGCTGCCGCTGGCCATGCGTCCCAAACTGGAGCCGGATACGTTTCACAGCAAGGTCAACGAAGAACAGATTATCCGGCATGCCACGGCGCTCCTCACAGGCGGTCTGACTCGCAAGGACTGACGCGCCAGGCCGTTGTCAGCGGCGCGCGTGGTTAGCGAATGGCGGCGTCATGCAGTCGTCATCCGAACACGCTAAAACAGCGCCACGCCTACCCGCCCGGAGCACCTCCATCATGATTCCGCGCTTTTCGTCGATTGTTGTCGCCACCACCATGCTGACACTGTTCAGCACGACCGCCCAGGCAGAAGACCAGCCCCTGACCTCGCTGGAAGGCACCTGGATCATGACCGGGGCCTATGAACTCCACAGCGATGGCACGCGCACAACCAACTATGGCGAACACCCCAAAGGGCTGTTGATGGTGGACAAAACGGGGCGCTACTCGCTGCAGATTTTCCGGCCAACTCGCCCCCGGTTTGCCAGCGGCGACAAAACCAAAGGCACACCCGAGGAATACCGCGAGGCTGTGCTGGGCAGCAGTACACACACCGGAAACGTGAGCATTGATCCGGCTGGACACAAGCTGGTATTCAAGATTGATGCCGCGTCTTACCCCAACTGGGAAGGCGCCCAACAGGTCCGGGATTACGTATTCAAAGAGGGCATGCTGACTTATTCCGTCCCAGCCAGCGCCTCTGGCAATGGCACTGTGGCGTATTCAGTCTGGCAACGCGCGGCAGAATAACCGGCAAGACCCAAAACAAAAGCCGTCCACCGACGGCTTTTGTTTTTTAAACGCCCGCTCAGCAAGCAGTGGCGGCGCTGCGCTTGCGCCGTGCCACCACCGCAACGCTGCCGATCAGCAACAACGCCCAGGTTTCAGGCTCCGGCACCGGGGATGTGGTCACCAGCAACTGCGCCCGACCCTGATCACTTTGACCGCTGTAGCCAAACAGATACTGCGCGGCAGTGCTCAATGGCTGCAGGTCGGTGATGCGGCCACCAAGGCCAAACTGGCCTGAGGCAATAGCGGCAAAAGACGCCGCATCAAGCGAGATATCTACCCATTGGTTCGCATCACTGGGGCCACCACTGTAGACGCCGTACACGGTGCCCGCGCCCAGGGCATCAAAACTGGTGCCGGTCAGTGCGGTCAGCACGTAATTCACCTGCGGCGACTGCAGGTTCTGGACGTCATGCAGGTTGATCTGCAACACCGCCGAAGTCACCTTGCCGACCAGGCCCGCCGTATCAAACTGAAAGAAATTGCGGTATTCCTCCGACGGAGAAGCAGTGCAATACGTGGTGGAGCAATACCCGGCAAAGTAGTTGTTCAACGCATTGCTGCCGTTATTGAAACCATCCGCCCCAACCCAGCCGGTATCGGCCGCGCTGAACGTATACGTATTGGCACTGACCGCACCGGCACATAGCGCCAGCACCAGCCCGGCCAGAGTTCTGTTCATGGCACCTTTCATATTTGTTTGTCTCCTGACTTGTGATGGCTAACCCAAGCGCGGGAAAACCGCTTCTTGATAGCCAACGGTCAGGTATGCGTCAACGTACAAATCAAAACATTGAAAGGTTCTATCTTACTTCCACCCCTTTGGTCTCATTCCGTCCACCAGCATCATGGCGCGCTCAAACCGGTACGCATGGTGAACAACCCCAGCACCACGAACAAGACCGGCTATCCGGCCAACACCCGGTCGCATCCAGACCCTACCAACCCGGCGCGGCTCCGTTCGTCCACACGCGTCGGGCAACCGGTTGGCGCGCCTTCCCATCCTTTTGTCATCCGCTGCGCACGGCGTCAGATTTCTGTCTACATTAAGGGTGAGCACACCACCTTGCTTACCATTGCAATGGGTGCGCAGCCATAAAAGAGCGCCGCAAAAAGCGGCGACAACATGCTCCAGTTATGCAAATCGAGGAAAACACCAGCGCGTTCAGCGGCATGCACGCCACTGGCCTAACGCAGGATATTTCTGACAAACACTGACAGAAAAACCATTCAGGCGCGCACAATCAGCCTGATGCGGGGCAGCGCCAGTCAGCTTTACAGATTCAGGGGGAGCCCTTATGGACGCGTCATCCGCACTGACCTTTCTGCTTGCGGCATTTGCATCAATCTCGTTATTGCTCGTCGTCCGCCGCCGACTGACCGTTGCGCACAAGCGCCGCTAACATGTTTGAACCGCAGCAACCCGCTCGCGACGCCGAGGCAGCCGCCGCAGCGGTGCCGTGCGCCCTGCGCCACGTCTTGCCCACGGCCATGATTTTGTATTTTTTCCTGGCCATGGGGGCGATTGTCTTATCCCGCCAAAGCGGTAGCATTGCCAACCTCTGGTATGCCAACGCTCTGGGGGTGATCGCCCTGCAGACACGGCCGCCTCGACAATGGCCGTTGTTGCTGCTGGGCATGGTGGTGGCGGATCTGCTGGTGCACCGCGTACTGGGCACGGCCTTTTTGCATTCGCTGATGTTTCAGCCCGGCAATGTGTGCGAGATGCTGCTGGGAGGCTGGCTACTGCATCAGTATGGTCGCCCCGCCCAGACCATTAGCGATCCGGCCCGGCTCATGGCCACACTGGCGCTGGTCACCCTGCCCGCCTGCCTTGTGGGTGCGCTGATTGGCGCAACGTTGTTGTCCCTGCACGACTCGACTGACTATTTCAATCTGCTGTTATCCTGGTTTCTGGGCAGTGTCGTCGGCACCGTCTCCATGCTGCCGCTGGGCCTGACCGTACTGGCCCGCGGCTGGCGACGGGTGCTGGCGGCTTTGCGCGGACGCAACGCACTGTTGCTGCTTCTGCTGGCCGTTGCCATGGCGGTGTACGCACCGGCGCAACTTGCATTTCCGTATGTGTATGTATCCGTCTCACTCACCTTGCTGGCAGCACTGGCCCCGCTGGAAGTGGTGGCGCCCGGCATTCTGGCGTGTTCAATCTGTATGGGTACGCTGGTATCGCTAGGCGTGTTTGAGCCCCCCAAGACCTTGGGGCAACACGGCAATGTCTGGTTTTTTCTGCCCTTTATCCTGACCTTGCTGCCGCCGGTGGTCGTTGCAGCGGCGCTGGAGCAGGTGCGCCTGGCCAATTTGCGTCTGGCGGAGCGTGAAGCCAGCTACAAAAGCCTGCATGACTTGCTGGGCAATTTGCTGCAAGCCGCCACGGAGGTTTCCATTATTGCCGGTGACGCCAGCGGCATGGTGCGCATTTTCAACCGTGGTGCTGAGCGCTTGTTGGGCTACGAGGCCAGCGAGGTCATCGGCAAGATTTCACCCAAAGCATTTCATGTCCCGGAAGAACTGGCCAGCTATAGCGCTGACCTGGAAAAAAGCCTGGGAGAGCCCTTGCCACAAGGCATGCTGCCCACCCTTGTCCGCCCCATGCATGGTGAAGCCGAAACCCGTGAATGGACCATGGTGCGCAAGGACGGCAGCCGGCTGCGCGCACTATTGTCCGTATCAGCGATGCGGGAGGATGAAAAAGGAGAAAACAAACTGGTGGGTTACCTGGGCATCTTTACCGATGTGACCGAACAACATCAGTACAAACGCGCCCTGCTGGCGGCACGTGATCAATTGTTGATGGCGGCAGAAGTAGCAGAACTGGGCATCTGGAGCTGGACGCTGGCCGACAACAACCTGCAGTGGAACCCGCGCATGTTCCAGTTTTACGAGCAGCCACTCAAACTGCGGGAAGGCGGGCTTAATTTTGAGCACTGGCGCTCACGCGTCCATCCGGACGATCTGGCCGGCGCCATGGCTAGCCTGGATGCGGCCATTCTAGGCCAGGGGACGTTTTCCGCGATTTTCCGGATCGTCCTGCCGGATGGCCGGGTGCGCTTTATTCAGGCCTCCGCTCAGGTCGAACGCGATGCCCAGGGTGTGGTGACTCGCCTGACCGGCATCAACCGGGATGTCACGGCGCAACAGCAATTTGAAGACAGCATGCGCCAGGCCAAAGAACAGGCCGTCGCCGCCAGTGAGGCCAAGTCTTCATTCCTGGCCAATATGAGCCATGAAATCCGCACCCCAATGAACGCAGTGCTGGGTTTGCTGCAACTATTGCAATGGACCGATCTGGATGCGCGCCAGCAAGACTATGTCGATAAAACCCAGAACGCCGCCCAGGCGCTGCTGGGGTTGTTGAACGACGTGCTGGATTTTTCCAAGATCGACGCGGGCAAACTGCAACTGGACCCCCACCCGTTTGAAGTGGAGTCGCTACTGCGGGACCTGGCGACGGTACTGTCCGGCAACATCGGACACAAAACGGTGGAACTGTTATATGAAGTGGATGCCCGCCTGCCGCGCGTATTGATTGGCGACCGTTTGCGGCTGCAGCAGATCCTGATCAACCTGACCGGCAACGCACTCAAGTTCACGCAGCAGGGCGAAGTGGTGGTGTCCTTGCGCTACTGCGGCTGGGAGAACGATCAGGTGCGGCTGGAGATCGCCGTCCGCGACACCGGCATTGGCATTTCACCGGAACAGATCGGCCATATTTTTGAAGGCTTTCAGCAAGCAGAAGCCTCCACCACGCGCCGCTTTGGCGGCACTGGCCTGGGGTTGGCCATTTCCCGCCAACTGGTGCATTTGATGGGGGGCGATCTGGCCGTCGAATCCACCCAGGGCGAAGGCAGCCGCTTCTGGTTCTGCATCAGCCTTGCGGCGCAGGAAGAAACCCCGCCGCCACCGGCCCGCGCTATCCGCGCACTGGTGGTGGACGACAACCCGGTGGCGCTGCGCATCATGGCGACCATGTTGCGCGGATTGGGCTGGGCCGTGCAGGCCTCATCTGACGGCGCCAGCGCGTGTGCCGCTGTGCAAAAAGCGCTGGACGACAATTTGCCGTTTCATGTGGCACTGATGGATTGGGATATGCCGGAAATGGATGGTCTGGCTGCCGCCGGCCGCATCCGGCAGATGCCGGGCGTGGAAGACGTCACCCGCACCATTTTGCTGACCCGTCCGGGAGACGACGCGCTGCTGCGCTCGATCACCGTGGCCAGCCCGGTCTTTGCCGACACGCTGGCCAAACCCTTTACCCCTGGCCAGTTGATCGACACCGTTTACCACGTGCTCGATGGCGTCAGCGCACCCCAGCACAAGGCGCCGCGCAATCAGCCGCAAGGCCGGCTGAAAGGCATGCAGATTCTGGTGGTTGAAGATAACGCGTTGAATCGGCACGTGGCGTCAGAATTGTTGTCGGGCGAAGGGGCAACGGTCAGCCTGGCCGAAGGCGGCCTGGAAGGCGTGGCCATGGTCACGGAAGGCGGTCAGGTATTTGACGCCGTCATCATGGATGTCCAGATGCCGGATATCGACGGCATGGAAGCCACCCGCCGCATCCGGGCCGATGCGCGTTTTGCCTCCCTGCCCATTCTGGCCATGACCGCCAATACGTCGGCCTCAGACCGGGAAGAATGCCTGGCTTCTGGCATGAATGATCACGTGGGCAAACCGATTGATCTGGAGGCCGTCATCCCGCCGCTCTTGCGCCTGACCGGGCGCACCGGCATCGGGGATTAACCCTGCGGCCAGACCGCGCAATTACACGTTGGCGGTTCGTTTTTGCAGCCAGCCTTCCAGCATGGGCGCGGGCAGCGGCTTGGCCAGATAAAAACCCTGAATGACGTGAAAGCCCTGCTGGCGCAAGAGCTTGAGCTGTTTTTCATCCTCCACGCCTTCTGCTACCACCACCAGATTCAGGCTTTCGCCAATCCGGATCACGGCCTCTGACAAGGCCTGGGCGGTCTGATCGTGCGCCAGATCGTGGACAAAGCTTTTGTCCAGTTTGAGTTCACTGACCGGCAAACGCCGCAGATAACTCAAGCTGGAATACCCGGTGCCAAAATCGTCCATAGACAGTTTGACGCCCAGCGCGTGGACTTCCTGGATGGTATCCAGCGTGGCGGCATTGCCATCAATCAGCACGTTTTCGGTGATTTCCAGCATCAACCGGGCAGGTTCCAGCTGATAGCGCGCCAGCAAGGCGCTGATGATGTCCGGCAGCTCCACATTGTGAAAACTGGTCGGTGACAAATTGACTGCCACACTGGGCACAGCAATGCCACGGGATTGCCAGTCAGCCAGTTGCCGGCAGGCTTCTTCCAGCACCCATAAACCCAGATTGCCAATCAAGCCGGATTCTTCCGCCAACGGGATAAACCGCGCCGGCGAAATCTCGCCCAGCACAGGGTGGTGCCAGCGCGCCAGTGCTTCCACCCCATACAAACGCCCGTCTTCAACCATCACCTGCGGCTGGTAATGCAGACGCAATTGCTGCTGTTCAATGGCCTCACGCAGGGCGTTTTCCAGGGCCAGGCGTTCTTGCGCCCGCAAATTCATCTCGTTACTGAAAAAACTGTAGCTGCCGCGATTACCCGCTTTGGCTTCGTACATGGCAATGTCGGCACGACGCAGCAGGGTTTCGATGTCTTCCCCGTTGCCCGGATACAGGCTGATGCCCACGCTGGCAGAAATCACGTGGGTGGCATCGCCAATCCGGTGCGGCCGGCCAAGGCCTTGCAAAATCTGCTCGGCCACATCGGCTACCCGGCGCGCATCACACTGCGGCAGTACCAGCACAAACTCGTCACCCGCCAGACGCCCGACAATATCCGAGCCGCGCCGCCCTTCACTCAATCTTTGGGCGGCCAGCCGCAACACTTCATCCCCGACGGTATGACCCAGGGTGTCGTTGATTTGTTTGAAGCGATCCAGATCAATAAACAGCACCGCCAGTTGCGTCCGATCCCGCGCGGCGCCGGCAATGGCTTGCTCAGCTTTGGCCAGCAACAGGCTGCGGTTGGGCAAGCCGGTCAGACTGTCATAAAAGGCCAGCTTGCGGATTTGCTCCCGTGCAGCCTCGCGCTCCAGCGCCAGCGCGCACAGGTTGACGCACACGCTCACCAGGCGCCGGTGAAACTCGTCCGGGCCGCGTTTTTCCCGGTAATAGAAGGCAAACGTGCCAACCACCTGCCCCTTGCTGGAGATAATCGGTGTAGACCAGCACGCCTTCAGACCAAACGAAGCCGCCAGCGCAGCGTACCTGGTCCACAGGGGGTCGTGCTCAATATCGGTCACCACCACTTCTTCATGGCGCCAGGCCGCTGTACCGCAAGAACCTTCCTGCGGGCCACTCGGCATGCCTTCCAGCGCCACCGAAAAACGTTCCGGCAAGCTGGGGGCGGCCAGCGCATGCAAGGTATTGTTTTCATCCACGGCCAGAATGGACGCCACCACTTCCGGCGAGATGCGCTCCACTTCCTGGCAGATCATGGTCATCAGATCAACCACCGGGATTTCCCGCGCCATGGCATCCAGGCCACGGTGGTGGATGATTTCATGCATTTTGGCTTCGGTAATATCGGTCACCACGCTGACCGTATTGACCAGCGTCCCGTGTGCGTCGCGCACCGGGTTGATAATCAGTTTGTTCCAGAAGCGCTGACCATCTTTGGCCCAGGTGAGTTCTTCCAGCTTGAACGGCCGCCCGGCGTTGGCACATTGCAGCGCCTCTTCAATGACGGCCGGTTTGACGTTGGGCACCAGCAGGGCAATGGGCCGGCGGCCGTGGATTTCTTCCAGTTGATAACCAAACATGCGGACAAAGCCGGCATTGACGTAAACAATCCGCCACGCGCCATCGGTCACAATCACCGCGCTGTCGGTTTCATCCACCACCAGGGATTGCCACAAGCGCTTGGATTGCACGCGTTCGTGCTCCACGCGCAACGACACATCCGACGAGACCGCCAGCACCGATTGCAGATGCCCGTGCTCATCCATACGCGGCGCGTAAGTAGCCTCCAGCCAGACACTGCGACCATCCCGCGCAACCCGCTCCACCAGGCCGGCCCAATGTTTGCCCGCGCGCAAGGTGCGCCATAATTCGATATGTTGCTGATGCGCTTCCGGCCGGCTGGGTGGGCACACCAACTCGTGCGGGGCATCGACGATCTCTGCCAGGTCGTAACCGAAGCGATCCAGAAACAGCCGGTTGGCGCCCAGAAAACGCCCTTCTGCCGAGAACCGCGCCAGCAGCATGGCGCGGTCAATCGCTTCAACATGGTGTTGAATTTCCGGAGGTGTCGGCGTTGTGCCGCTCAAATGCCCGGCCGCCAGGGAGATTTCACGCATCAGGATTTCACTCACGACGACACACAGCAACCTGCCGCCCGGCATCCAGACAGGCCGCTATGCCAGCACCATGGAGGAACAAGCGCATCGCCGGATGCGATACCTCATTCCGTCGGGCTGGGCACAGGGCGACCTGTAAGTTTTGCAAGAGATTTCTCCGGACAAAGGAAGTCAGAAAGTGAGCCGCCTTGCATGGTAGTCTATTAGAAATTACTAATGCAACCCCAAGCAACACTAAGACACTGGCGACTTTAAGCATTTGTCATTGCCCGGGACGCAGCCAGGCGCACTTGACCTTTATGGTAAGAAAACTGGCTCTATGCAAATGTATATTTACTAAAAACCCGGTAGATATGGCCAATCTACCCGCCAGTACCGCAACCACCCGGTCCACCTTACGCCGTTTACCCACCCGCACCAAACACGCCCGACAATGGGGCGCAGCCGCAAAGCCTTGTCATCTTTGGCTTGTACACTGGAAACGCATGGAACCGGTACACTGGTGCCCGGTCTACCCATTCGTCGTCGCTGACAGGGCGATGTCATGTTTGCCAAGCCTTGGCGACTCATATAAAACGGTGTCATCTAACGCGCCATACCTTAAGGAGACAAAGTGTCCCCACACCACAGTTCGACCCCGCTCTGGACCTGGATACTGCCACTGCTGGCCATGGTGACGCTGGGCGTCGCGTTCGGCATGGGCATCAATGGCTGGCTGGTGGCCTTTGCCACCATCTTCCTGGCAGGCACTGTCTTCGCAGCGGTTCATCACGCCGAAGTCATTGCACATAAAGTGGGCGAACCGTTTGGCACACTGGTCCTGGCGGTAGCGGTCACCGTGATCGAGGTGGCACTGATTGTGTCGGTCATGCTGACCGGGGGCGATGCCAAGGCGGGCCTGGCGCGTGATACGGTCTTTGCGGCCGTCATGATTGTCTGCAACGGCATCGTCGGGCTGTGCCTGGTGCTGGGCGCGTTACGCCACCGGGAACAAGTTTTTCAACGCCAGGGCGCGAGTGCGGCGCTGGCCGTCCTCACCGCACTGGCCGTGCTGGCGCTGGTCTTGCCCAACTATGCCACCACCATTCCCGGGCCAACCTGGTCCCAGTCGCAACTGGCGTTTTCCGGCGTGGCCTCGCTGGTTTTGTACGGCACGTTTGTCTTTGTCCAGACTGTGCGCCATCGCAATTACTTTCTGGCCGAACCCGAACCAGGCCAAACCGCCGTGAGTGAAGAGGATATCCAGCTCCCCCGCCCCAACATGCGGGTCACCATGATCAGTTGCGTGCTGCTGCTGATCAGCCTGGTCGGCGTGGTCGGTCTGGCCAAACTGCTCTCGCCCACCGTAGAGACCTTTGTGCTGTCGATGGGCGCACCGGCCATGGTGGTTGGGGTGATCATTGCCGGCCTTGTCTTGTTGCCGGAGGGCATTGCCGCCGCCAAAGCGGCCCGCGCCAATCAGCTGCAACAAAGTCTGAATCTGGCACTGGGCTCTGCGCTGGCCAGTATCGGCCTGACCATCCCGACCGTTGCTGTCTTGTTTATTGCGCTGAACCGGCCACTGATTCTGGGGCTGGATGCCAAAGAAAGCGTGATGCTGGCGCTGACCCTGCTACTCAGTGCCATTACCCTGGGAACGGGGCGCACCACGGTCTTGCAGGGGGTGGTGCATCTGGTGGTGTTTGCCGCCTTTGTGTTCCTGAATATTGTGCCTTGAGGCAGTCAGCATGCTCAAACCTGGTTTAAGAACGCTCGCCACCACATGGCTGGCCGGTTTGCTGGCGCTGCTACCCCTGGCCTTGACCCTGTTTTTGATTGGCTGGGTGGTGGGCACACTCAACCGCTTTATTGGCCCGGGCAGCCTGATCGGGCAGGTTTTTGCCGCACTGGGCGCGCCGTTTGCCGCGGGCCCGGCGCTGTCCTGGTTCATGGGGTCGCTGGTCCTGATCGTGGGGATTTTCTTTCTGGGCGTTGCAGTGCGCTCCGGCTTGAAACAGCCACTGACCCGCCTGGTTGACCTGACCTTGCGACGCATCCCCGTATTCAACAGCCTGTACAACCTGGCGGACCGGTTTGTCGGGCTGCTGGATAAAAGTCAGGCCAACGAAGCCGATATTGGCGCCATGAGCCCGGTCTGGTGTTTTTTTGGCGGGGACGGCGTAGCGGTACTGGGCCTGATGCCCAATCCGCAACCGGTTGACCTGGATGGCCGCGAATACCTGGCAGTACTGGTGCCCACCGCCCCCATCCCGGTGGGTGGCGGCTTGTTGTACGTGCCCTCTGCCTGGGTCAAACCGGCACAGATCGGGGTGGATAGACTGACCAGCATTTATGTCTCCATGGGTATTACGCCGCCACCACCCTTGCGCAGTACGCTACCGCCTCCGTAATCCAGCCGGCCTTGCGCCGGCTTTTTCTTGCGCGCTTTTGACCCGGATTGCCCTGATCCACCGCCCCACCGCCGGTGCGCTTGTCACGTTGTGGCGACTGGCACAGAATGACCCTCGATGTTTAGTTGTTTATCATAATTTATGTAAACAATCATTACGCGACATGGCGTAGTGCCAATGAGGGGTCGTACCATGAAATACAAGTTTCTGGCCGTGACACTGGGCGCGCTCTGGCTGGCTGCCAGCGCGAATGCCGCCACCGAGGTGGAGTTCTGGTCCAACAGTCTTTCCCCCAAGTTTGACGGGGTCATGAAGCAACTCACGGCTGAATTCAACGCCTCTCATAAAGACGTGCAGGCCAAATGGGTCGATGTCACCTGGGACACCTATCAAACGCGGCTGATTGCCGCAGTGGCGGCAGGCCGTCAGCCCGGGCTGATCAACATTACCGTGCCGTGGATGACCCAACTGGCCCAGAAAAAGGTCATCCAGCCCATCGACATCAGCAGCTTCTCCGCGGCCTATACCGATGGCGCACTCAAAGACGTGAGCTGGAACGGCAAGACCTGGGGGCTGCCGTGGTACAACCAGGTCCCCATCCTGATTTACAACAAGACGTTGCTGGACAAAGCCGGCATCACCACGCTCCCCCGCAACACCGATGAAATACTGGCCGTCGCCCGCCAGATCAAGCAAAAAACCGGCGTTGCCGGCTACGTGCCGAAAATGAATGAAGAAGGTTTGTTCGGCACCTTCCTGCTGGAAGGACTGCCCATCGTGCAGAATGGCAAAGCCGTCTTCAACAGCCCGCAACACGTGGCCGTGCTGGAAAAATACGCCACCGCCGTCAAGAACGGCAGTGTGCCGCCTGATCTGTTCAAAGACACCTTTGAAGCCGAGATCGCCGGCTTTGGCAGCGGCCGCTACGCCATGATCCTGACCGCACCCTCGGCGCTGATGCGCATCAAGAACGACGCTCCCAGAATCTTTGCCACTACAGGCGTGGCACCGTACCCCAGCAAGATTTTGCCGGGCAACCTGTTCATGTGGTCCATTCCCCAGGGGTATCCGCAAAAAGACGCCGCAGTGGAGCTGGGTAAATTCCTGACCAGTGACAAAGCACAACTGGCGTTTTCCAAGGCCACCGAAACCACACTACCTTCAACGAAAGTGGCCCTGACCGACAGCTATTTCATGAGCGGCCAGAACAGCAAGGATGCCGCCAGCGCCGGCCGGGCCGTGGCCGCCAGCACGGGGGGTGCAGCGCGTACCCTGTCGGTCTCTGATCTACCCGATGAAGCCGGTATGACCAAAGCGCTTTCTACCGCCATGGAAAACGCCGTGAGCGGTCGCCAACCCGCCAGGGCCGCACTGGATGAGGCCGTCAAATACTGGAACGCCCAGTTCGCCGCGGCAGCAAAGAAACAGTAACCCGGCGCAATCTGGCATGCCGGGCGGTATCCGGCATGCCAGGATCAAATACACCTCTGCTTGTGGAACACCCCGCCATGACCACGCTCGTTTTTCTCAACGCCGATTTTGCCCACACCGGCACCCTGCCGGAACTGGCCGCCACCCTCGCGGCATTACCCCAAGCCCGCCACTGTGCGGACGCGACCAGCTTGAGCGCGTTGCTGGGCCAGTCCGGCAAGGGCGACGTGCTGGTTCATCTGCATGGCGCATGGGTGCCACGCGCCGCCTGGGCCCAAATCACGGCTTTTGTGCAACGGGGCGGCAGCCTGATCTGCGTGGGCCGCAATGCGTTCTCCCAACCCGTGGATGAAGATGGTCGCCAGGCAAACCAGGCCGCCTTGTTCCGGGATCTGGATATCCACGAAATCATGGCCGTAGATACGACAGAGGCGGTAGCTCACCGTAGCGGCCCGCAGCACCCCTGGCTGAACCCGTACACCGCTTTGTTCCAGCCACAAAGCGGCACGGACGGCTTCGTGCTCATGCCCACCAAACACAAAGATCAGCCGCAGGATTCCGGCTCCGCCGGCCCGATGGATGCGCGCATTTACCCGCTACTGCAAGCCTGCAATGCAGCGGGTCAGGCCATTGCCAGCCCGGTAGTCATGCTGGAACGCTTGCGCGGCACCGGTGCCGGTTCACGACAGATTTTCATCAATATCACCCCTGACGCCGCGTTCTGGCGAGATGGTGGCCTGGCGTTGCTGGCGCAATTGGCCCGCCATGCCGCAGCGGGCGTCACTGAATGGTGGATCAAGCCGGATTTTGCCTGCTATGAACCCGGCGAAACCGCGACATTAAGCATTCAGGGCGAAGCACTGGGTGTGCAGCGCAACTGGCAAGCCCAACTGACTCTCCGCCACGGCGCGGCCACCGTATGGCAACAGGCATTGAATCTGACCCCGGTCGATGGGACCATGCAGGCACGCATTACGCTGCCTTTTGCCATCGCACCAGGGCTGTACCAGATCGAAGCGGTATTCAGCGCAGATGATGAAGTCCTGACACTGCGCCAGGGCTTCTGGGGGCGTGATGAGGCTTTGCTGCGCGCGGGTTCACCCCTCAAGGCTGGCCGGGATTACTTTGAGCGGGATGGCAAGGCCATGCCCATTGTGGGCATGACCTATATGGCCAGCGACGTGCATCGCAAATTTCTGCAATTACCCAATGTCGCAACGTGGGATGCTGACATGGGAACCCTGGCCGGTATGGGTGTGAACTATCTGCGTACCGGCATCTGGAGCGCCTGGCGGCAGGTGATGTTTGTGGATGGTCACGCCAATGAAGCCGTCTTGCGCGCCATTGACGCGTTCATTCTGACCGCCGCCAGCCACGGGCTGGAAACCTGCTTTACCTTCTTTGCTTTTGCACCAGAAGCCTGGGAAGGCAGCAACCCCTGGCTGGACCCGCGTTCCCGCGCCGCACAAAAACGCTTTTTGCGCAGCATTGTCAGCCGGCACCCGCACACCACCCACGTGCATTGGGACTTGATCAACGAGCCATCCTTGTTTGATCCAGCCCGGATTTTTGTCGGCCCGCGCACCCTGCGGGACCCGCATGAGATCGCCGCCTTTCGGCAATGGCTACAACGACGCGAACCGGACATCACCGTCTGGCAAGCGCGCTGGGATGTCAGCCCGGCGCAACTGTCAGACTGGAGCGCGGTCTTGCCACCCCAGCCAGAAGAAGTGGGCTTCAACAACACGGAAATCTTGCCCAAACAACACGGCATCTGGCTGGACTACAGCCTGTTCAGTCAGGCCATGCTGGCCGAATGGGCCGCAGACCTCACCGCCACCCTGCGTGCAGTCACTCCGCAGGCCATGGTTTGTCTTGGGCAGGATGAAGCGCTGGGGCAACAGCGCCCGCACCCTTTTTTCCACGCGGGCGCGGTGGATTACACCACGGTGCATAGCTGGTGGCTCAATGATGCGCTGGCGTGGGATAGCCTCTTTAGCAAAACGCCGGACAAACCCAGCCTGATCCAGGAAACCGGCATCATGCACGTTGAGCGTCCGGATGGCCGCTCCCGCCGTTCTGAAGCTGAATTGATGGCCCTGCTGGAGCGCAAATACGCCTACGCCTACACCAGCGGCAGCGCTGGCGCCGTGCAGTGGATCTGGAACATCAACTACCACATGGACAATATCAACGAGTCCCACATCGGCGCCTGCCGTGCAGATGGCTCCTTGAAACCGGAAGCGCTGGTCACGCCGCGCTTTGGCCATTTCTTTGCCGGCTTGCCGCTGGATTTTTCCCAGCGCCGCTTGCCACAGACCGCCGTCATCTACCCGTTCAGCAACGATTACAGCAACCGCCGCAGCGCGCTGGAAGCGACCCAGCAACTGGTGCGTAGCTGCTTCTTTGAACTGGGGCTGCCATTACGTGCGGTGAGCGATCTGGACCTGACCAGCCTGTTTGCCGATGTGCCACGCCTGATCTTGCTGCCCTGCCCGCACAACCTGGCGGCAGCCACCTGGCAAGCCCTGACGCAATTGCTGGCACAACATGAGATCACCGTATTGCTGACCGGGCCCGCTACGCTGGATGAATACTGGCAACCCACACCCCGCGCGGGTTTTGCTGCGGCCAGTGTGGGCAACCTGAGTCGGGAAGAAACGCTCGTGCTGGATAACAGCCCGTTGCGCGCCAGTTTTGGCGGCGAAGCCATTGGCCGTTTAAGCCGCGGCCTGTACGAAAACACCGCCAGCGCCGCGTTGATAGAAATCCCCTCTGGCAAAGGCCGTATTTTATGGTGCCCTCTCCCGCTGGAACTCAATCAACGCACCGACACACTGGAAGCGCTTTACCGCAAGGCCATGACCCGCAGTGGCGTCAGCGCGCCCTGGCGCTGGCAAGGTGAGCCACCAGCGGGGATATTCCTGCAGAAACAGGATCTTGCCAACGGCGCATTGTGGATTGCCATCAGCGAAACCAGCCAGGACGCCACCCTGCACTGGACCGACCTGACCACGCAGCGCAGCTATCGCACGCATCTGGCCGCAGGCCGCGCGCTCTTGCTGGCCAGCGATCCGGACGGCAATATCCTGCGTTCGCTGAATAATCAGCCGGTCAGCGTGACGTAGACGTACACCGGTTTGCACTATGCTGCGTTAATCAGCGGCCGCCTCATCCATCAAGGACTTCGCTTGTCGGTCAATATTCGTGATCTTGCCCATGCTGCGGGCGTTTCCGTTGGCACGGTATCGCGCGCACTCAAGCAGCAGCCGGGTCTGTCTGCGCATACGCGTGAGCGTATTGTGCGCCTGGCCGAAACCATGGGCTACGACCATGCCCGGCTGCGCCGCGAGCCCATCCGCAAAGTCTTGTGTTTGCTGCATTTCTCGCACGGGGACCCACTCACCAATCCGTTCTATTCAGAAGTGATCCATGGCGTGCAACTGTACTGCCTGGAACACCGCCTGACCTGTACGGTGATGTCCTTGTTGCCTGGCAAACCCGTCAAGCGCCAGGTCATGCAACATGAACCCGACGCCATCGTCTGCATCGGCTTTTTTGAGCCGGAGACCCTGGCCGTACTGCAAAGCCTGGGCAAGCCGCACATTTTGTCGGATATGAATGCGCCAGACTGGCCCGCCGTCAACACCGACAACCAGCAAGGCGCCTGGCTGGCAACCCGCCATCTGATCGACAGCGGACGTAAACGCATTGCATTTTTGTCCGGCTCGCTGGCGCATTATTCGATCAGGCTGCGGGAGCGTGGCTATCGCCAGGCCTTGTTTGATGCAGGCATTCTGGCCGACCCGGCGCTGGAAGCCTTGATTCCGCCCGGCATGGATATCGCCAGCGGTGCGCCCGTCGCCATGCGCGAGTTGTTGTCATTACCGCAACCACCCGACGCCGTCTTTGCCTACAACGACGCCACCGCATTGGCGGCCATGCAAGTCTGCCGCGAGGCCGGGCTGCGCATTCCAGAGGACATTGCTTTTGTCGGCTTTGACGATCTGGGTGCCGCCAGCGCGGCCACCCCGCCGCTGACCACGCTGGCGGTCGACAAAACCAGCCTGGGTCATGAGGCTATGTCCTTATTACTGGCCGATTCGCGCCCCGATCAACAGCGCTTGCTGCCAGTCAAACTGATCGTGCGTGAAAGCAGCGCGAGTTAAGTGACACGCTTGATGCGTTTGTCTCAGACATAAAAAAACCCCGCGCAAGGCGGGGCAGGAGAATATCCCTGTATAAATGTCTAAGCGTGCTAACAATTAGACCAGTCGATTATGCCTAAAAAATAGACAAATTGCGATACCCCGGGGGTACAAATCAATCACAACCCCATGATTTCATTGAAACCACTGATCTGATACTACTGACACCAAGCGTGGTTTTCCACAGCCTGACGTTAAGCAAACGTCATGTTTGCATGAGTGTGTTTCACTACCCCGGTTTTTACCTGACAGATGAAAACAGTTAAACTTCTTGTTGATTCTGCGTTAAAAATTCAAGCTCAAAGGTAAGTGTCATGCCCAAAAAAGGATCGGAATACGCAGTTGCACACCCGGACGCGGTGTCGCAACGCATCCGCGCCCGACTCACCAAGGCCAAAGCCCGTTTCCACGCCAACGACAACATCGCCGCCTATATCAAGGACGGTGAACTGGATGAACTGCAAGCAGAAGTTGAACTTAAACTGCGCGGCGTGCTGGAAAGCCTGGTGATCGACACCCAGAGCGACCACAACACGCAGGACACCGCGCGGCGCGTAGCCAAGATGTTCATCAAGGAAGTCTTTCACGGCCGCTATCAGCCCATGCCGCCCGTGACCGAGTTCCCCAATGCCGAACGCCTGAACGAACTGATGATCGTCGGCCCGATCACCGTGCGCAGCGCCTGCTCGCACCATCTGTGCCCGATTCTGGGTCGGGTCTGGGTCGGCGTCATGCCCAATGAGCACTCCAACCTGATTGGCCTTTCCAAGTATGTGCGGCTGATTGAGTGGGTAATGAGCCGCCCGCAAATCCAGGAAGAAGCGGTTACCCAGGTGGCCGACTTGCTGCAGTCCCGCTTGCAGCCGGATGGCCTGGCGATTGTCATGGAGGCCGATCATTTCTGCATGCATTGGCGCGGCGTGAAAGACGCCGAGGCCAAGATGACCAACAGCGTCATGCGTGGCGCTTTCCTCAAAGATGCCACGCTGCGGCGTGAGTTTCTGGCGCTGATGCACCGGTAACCTCGGTTTGACCGGCGCACGCTGGCAGATCGAGCTCAAAAGCCTGGCATTTGCCAGGCTTTTTGCTTTCGCCGGCTACAATGACGCCAGAACCCCATGGAGCACGGCATGCTGATTGTGTTTGGCGGATTACCCGGCACGGGCAAAACCACGCTTGCCCGCCTGCTGGCGCAGGAACTGGGCGCCACCTATGTGCGCATCGACACGCTGGAACAGGCGCTGGTCCGTGCTTTTCCGGCGGGCACGCAAATTGGCGCGGCCGGCTACACCGTTGCACACGCCATTGCGGCAGAAAACCTGGCGATCGGGATAACGGTGGTGGTCGACGCCGTCAACGCGCTGGAATTTGTGCGACAAATCTGGCGCGATCTGGCCGCAGAAGCGCACTCGCCCATTTTTGAGGTGGAGTGCATCTGCACGGACCCGGCAGTGCATCGGCAACGCGTCGAAACGCGGACGGCCGATATTTCCGGCCACGCGCAACCGACATGGCAAGAGGTGGAAGCACGCGAGTATGAACCGTGGTTGATGCCGCATCAGCAAATCGACACAGCCATCAACCCGCCCGCCGCCGCGCTGGCCTTGTTACTGGCGCAACTGCGGGCCACCGGCACCATCCCCTCGCCAAACCGGCAGGATTAGGCGCGGATACGCTGCCAGACTTCGTACTCCACCCGTTCGCCATTTTCAAAACGGGCGTTGTGCCATTGATCCCCTTCCAGCCGGGCCTGAAAGACGTAATCGCGCAGCGCGGCGAGCGGGTATGAACCCATGTCCGGGCTTTCTGTATAAACGTCCTTATCAAGGATAAAGCGGCCACTGCCCGCAGACCAGTACGCCCCGTTCTTGTGGGTCACAAAAGTGAAGTACCCGGCGGCGAGCACCTTGCGGGAAGAAATACCATCCAGGTCATAGCGCACCCAGTGGCCGTCTTCCAGGCACTCCCCGGAAACCAGTTGCCATGCACCGTCAAACTCGCTTGCAGTCATGCCACGCCCCTTTCAGGAAAAGATGCGGCTGATTATGCAAACGGCGCGAACTGACCGGCATAAAACCGGCCAAGCCCGGCAAAACGGCTTAACCACGCCGCCGCCAACCGGCCATCACCAGCATGGCCCAGGCCAGCAGAAAACAGAGGCCACCAAAGGGAGTAATGGCACCCAGTGGCCGGATGCCGGTCAGCGCCAGCGCATACAGACTGCCACTGAACAAAATGATGCCGGCCAGCATCAGACCCGCCGCGCGGGACAACAAGGTGACGGAGAAACGCGTCCACAACGCACACAACAGCAGCAAGCCCAAGCCGTGGCTGGCCTGATAGGTCACCCCGGTTTGCCAGATCACCAGCATCTCGGGCGAGAGCACCGTTTTGAGCCCATGCGCGCCAAACGCCCCCGCTGCCACGGCAATAAACATATTGGCCGCGCCGGCCACCAGCATGTGACGATCGTTCAAGCTTGTCTCCCGCAAACGGCGCATGCGCCAGAGCGTCCGATCATAGCGGGGAATGCCGGTGAGTGTTACTGGTAGCCTGATGCCGAGGTATCGACGGTGATATGCCCTAGTACCGCGCCGTTCTTCACGAACAGCAAACTACCTTCATGCAGGTAGAAGGTTTCGTCGTGAGTGTACGCACCCACTTGCGTGGTCTTCACATCGCCCGGCAGACCAATCAAAGACTCCACCTGTTTGCGGCTCATGCCAATGCGCAGTTTGGCAAACTTGCTACCCGGCGCTGGTTTTCCGGTTACCGCAGAGACCGCACTGGCCGGTTTGGCCTTGCGTCGCGCCGGTTTGGCCACCGGCACAGGCGTTGGTATTGGTGTGGGCGTCGGCGTGACTACCGGCACCGGGGCAGAAGCTGGCACAGAAGCCGCCTTGAGTGCGCCCGCCTCGTTGCCCGGCATGGCACAGCCCGCCATCACCGTCATGACCAGCAGCCCGCAGAGAGCCTGATGACGCATACAAGTTCCTGTTTTTAGATTTGATTGTGGACTTTAGCCAGCGCCTGCACACCCTGCAGGCCACCCCGCCCGTGCTGTTTGCTGGCTTGTTACGTCGCGCAAACCAAATATAAGCGAAAAATAATATAGAAACCGCGCGTTCATCCCCCGGCCGCGTCCGTTAATCTGGCTTAACCGGCCTGAAGTTTTCATGCAAGCCAGGCCCTCACGGCAAAAACCCCGGAAACCCGGTGATATCCACCAGCTTTCCGGGGCCCCAACACCGCGTTAGCCGTGTCGCGTACTGACAATCGCCTGCGTCACCGCGGGCGGCGCTTCCGAGTAATGCTTGAACTCCATGGTATAGGTCGCACGCCCCTGCGTGAGCGAACGCAAGGTGGTGGAGTAACCAAACATCTCCGCCAGCGGCACCTCCGCGCGGATCAGCTTGCCACCGCCACCGGCGATATCTTCCATGCCCTGCACCATGCCGCGCCGGGACGACAGATCACCCATCACATTGCCCATGAACTCTTCCGGCGTTTCCACTTCGATCGCCATTGCGGGCTCCAACAACACCGGTCTGGCGCGCCGCATGGCGTCCTTGAACGCCATTGAACCCGCCATACGGAAGGCGTTTTCGTTGGAATCCACGTCGTGATAAGAGCCAAACGTCAGCGTCACTTTCACGTCCACCACCGGATAACCCGCCAGCACCCCGGTAGGAAGCGCCTCGCGAATGCCTTTGTCCACGGCCGGAATGAATTCGCGTGGAATCACCCCACCCTTGATGGCATCAACAAACTCGTAACCCTTGCCTTGCGGCTGCGGCTCCAGCTTGATCACTGCGTGACCATACTGACCGCGCCCGCCTGACTGTTTGACGAATTTGCCTTCGACGTCTTCTACCGTGGCCCGCACGGTTTCGCGGTAAGCCACTTGCGGCTTGCCCACCGTGGCATCCACATGGAACTCCCGCTTCATGCGATCCACCAGGATTTCCAGGTGTAATTCCCCCATCCCTTCAATGATGGTCTGGCCGGATTCTTCATCCGTATGCACACGGAAAGACGGGTCTTCCTGCGCCAGCCGGTTGAGGGCAATCCCCATTTTTTCCTGGTCAGCCTTGGTCTTGGGCTCCACGGCCTGAGAAATCACCGGTTCCGGGAACACCATTTTTTCCAGAATGATGACCTTGTCCGGATCGCTCAGCGTATCGCCTGTCGTTGCCTCTTTCAGCCCCACCGCTGCGGCAATATCCCCGGCATAAACGTCTTTGATCTCCGCCCGGTTATTGGCATGCATCTGCAAAATCCGCCCCAGCCGTTCTTTCTTCTGCTTGGTCGGGTTGTACAAGGTGTCGCCTGAATGGACCACGCCGGAGTAAACACGGAAAAACGTCAATTGCCCCACAAACGGATCGGTCATGATCTTGAAGGCCAGCGCCGAGAAGGGCTCTTCATCACTCGGGTGGCGTTCAATCTCTTGATCGTCTTCGCTGTGCCCCAGAATGGCAGGCACGTCGATGGGTGACGGCAGATAGTCAATCACGGCATCAAGCATGGCTTGCACGCCCTTGTTCTTGAACGCGCTGCCGCACAGCATGGGGACGATCTCGTTCGCTACGGTGCGTTTACGCAGGGCACGCTTGATCTCCTCCTCCGTCAGCGTTTCGCCATTCAGGTATTTATCCAGCAGGCCTTCTTCGGCTTCGGCCGCAGTTTCCACCATCCGGTCATGCCATTCCTGGGCAGACTCACGCAGATCAGCGGGGATCTCTCCATATTCAAAATGCACGCCCTGGCTCACGTCATCCCAGATGATCGCTTTCATTTTCACCAGATCAATCACGCCCTGGAAATGATCTTCCGCGCCGACCGGAATCTGGATGGGCACGGCCACGCCTTTCAGGCGCTCGCCAATCTGGCGCTGCACCCGGAAAAAATCCGCACCGACGCGATCCATCTTGTTCACAAAGGCAATGCGCGGCACCTTGTACTTGTTGGCCTGGCGCCAGACGGTTTCGGACTGGGGCTGCACCCCGCCCACCGAGTCATACACCATGCACGCGCCATCCAGCACCCGCATGGAACGCTCCACCTCGATGGTGAAATCCACATGGCCCGGTGTGTCGATGATGTTGATGCGGTGTTCCGGGTAATTACCCGCCATGCCTTTCCAGAACGCTGTGGTTGCCGCAGAGGTGATGGTGATCCCGCGCTCTTGCTCCTGCTCCATCCAGTCCATGGTGGCCGCGCCATCATGGACTTCACCAATTTTGTGATTCACGCCGGTGTAGAACAGGATGCGCTCGGTGGTTGTGGTCTTACCGGCGTCGATATGTGCGCTGATGCCAATATTGCGATAGCGCTCGATGGGCGTTTTGCGGGACACGGGAACCTCTCACGTTGTAGGCCTGAACTCACCGGCACGACCGCTCGTATCAACGCGCTGCGCCAGCGGCGGCAAAAGCAATGCGACACCACGCTTTAACATAGCGGGTCGCCACCATTCCTGCCGGTTTGCCCACCGGACAAACCTGTCCGGGCCAAGGGATCAAACCAGGCAGGATGATCTAGCGTGCGGGTTTATGGCAATTGTATATACAACCAGAAACCCCTGAAATGCACGCCTTGTGCTGTTGCCTGCCCTCACAGTAATCAGGGCGGCATTGCCAGAAATCAACCACACTGCCAGCAGGGCAAACCTGACACGGAAACCAGCATGCGCCAGACCCTTCATCTGCAACCCGGCCACTTCACCCTGCGCGACCTGCGCCAACTCTGGCTTGCACCCCAAACGCTGCAACTGGATGAATCCGCCTGGCCTGCCATGCAATCTTCTGCCGACGTGGTCGCCCGTATTTTTGGCAAAGGCCAGGCGGCCTACGGCATCAACACCGGCTTTGGCAAACTGGCGCACACGCGCATTCCGGATGAACAATTGGAAGAACTGCAGCGCAACCTGATCTTGTCGCACTCCGTCGGCGTGGGCGAGGCCCTCAGCCCCGCCGTAGCACGCCTTGTGATGGCGCTTAAAATTGGCAGTCTGGCGCGGGGCTTTTCCGGCGTGCGGCCGCTGGTGGTAGAAACGCTGCTGGCCATATTCAACGCCGGCATCGTGCCGCATATTCCGGCCAAGGGTTCAGTGGGTGCGTCGGGAGATCTGGCGCCGCTGTCGCACATGACGCTGACGCTGATGGGCGAAGGCGATGCATGGGTTGATGGCGCACGCGTCCCTGCCTCCCAAGCCCTGGCCGATGCAGGTATTACACCACTGCGTCTGGCCGCCAAGGAGGGTCTGGCACTCATTAACGGCACCCAGGTTTCAACCGCACTGACCCTCAACGGTCTATTCCTGGCCGAGCGCGTCTTTACCGCCGCCACCCTTTCTGGCGCACTGTGCATTGACGCCGCCCGTGGCAGCGATGCGCCGTTTGACGCGCGCATTCATGCCGTACGCGGCCAGCCTGGCCAGATCAAACTGGCCCATATCTATCGTGAGTTGCTGGTAGGCAGTGTGATCCGCCACTCTCATCTGGAGAACGATGAGCGCGTGCAAGACCCGTATAGCCTGCGCTGCCAGCCGCAGGTGATGGGAGCCTGTTACGACCTGATCAACCAGGCCGCCCGCACCTTGCTGATTGAGGCCAACGCTGTCACCGACAACCCGCTGGTGTTTGCCGGCGAACAGGGCGAGCCCGATGCGGTACTGTCTGGCGGCAACTTCCACGCCGAGCCCGTCGCCTTTGCGGCCGACACACTGGCACTGGCAATTGCTGAAATCGGCGCCCTGTCTGAACGCCGCATCGCACTGCTGATTGACGCCTCACTTTCGGGCTTGCCACCGTTCCTTGTCAACGCGCCTGGCTTGAACTCGGGCTTCATGATTGCCCATGTCACCGCGGCTGCGCTGGCCTCTGAAAACAAGACCCTGGCGCATCCGGCCAGTGTGGACAGCCTGCCCACCTCCGCCAACCAGGAAGACCATGTCAGCATGGCCACCTTTGCCGGCCGGCGTTTGCATGACATCGCCCAGAACACGGCAACCGTGGTCGGAATCGAGCTGCTGGCTGCCGCGCAAGGAGTGGACTTTCATCACCCACTGGCGACTTCACCTCGCCTGCAGCAAACCCACAGCACCCTGCGCGACAAGGTGTCGTTCTATGACAAAGACCGTCTGTTTGCACCGGATATCGATGCCGCAACCGAACTGGTATTGAGCGGCAGACTGACCCTTGGCAATACCGATCTGCTGGACCCGTTGTTCGACTGAACACTCATCCCAATCAACAAAAAAAGCCGGTCCCTTATGAGGGTGCCGGCTTTTTGTTTGCCCTGCTTGCGCAAATCGGGCTGCGCTGATTACAGGTGAACCATCAACTGATCAATCAGCTCACCCATGGTGACACCCCGCTCTGCGGCACGCTGACGCAGCAGGCGGCGCGTTCGCTCATCTACCACAGCATTGAGCTGCACTGGCACCTGCACACTGGCCACATCGCTCGACAACAAGGCGCTCTGCATCCGCAGTTGACGACTACGACGCTTGCGCTCCGCCGCCGTCATCGGCCGGGTTCCCACGCAGGGCCGCCCGCGCCGCAACATCATGGAAAGACCCGGCAGCTCAGCGGTCATCGTATCGGCAGCTTGCTTCATGATCAGTCTCCTTATGTGACTAGCGAACAAAATTAATATGGACAAATTATGTGACAAGTCACAAAATAAAGCAAGCTTTTTATGCAAAACGCATCGAGAAAACCGGGGTTTTGTGACCGCAGGCGCTGGCAGTCGCATCTCGCGTCACAAAAGAAGTTTCTGCAACAAAAACAAGAAGTTGGGAAAACGTGACCACGAGAAATACGAATGGGGTATTTCGTGACCATAGGCAGAGGCGACGTCCTATCCTTTGCGTGACTTGCCGCCAAACCCGGCCAGCCAACACAACGTGACTAGCCGCCATTTGTTCAACCACAGCGAGATTTCACTGTGTGACTAGCCGCGTTTTCCGGACAATCCAGACACTTCGCCCCACCCGGAAAACCCGCAGCACCCGCAAAACTGCAGCACCTGTAACTTGCCGCTATCACAAGGTTCGGGTAGAGTTCGGGCTCTGTTGCGGGCGTCGTATAATGGTAATACCCAAGCTTCCCAAGCTTGTGCCGTGGGTTCGATTCCCATCGCCCGCTCCACGAACAAATAAGCGCTCGGCGTCGTTAGGCGGTGCCGGGCGCTTCGTTTATGCGGGCTTCAGTGGTGTTTGCTCCGCCCAGCGCCGCCACGCGCCGCCCTTGTTTTCGCAAAAAATTCGCACGCATTTCGCACATTTTTCGCACAGAATTTTCAGGCCAAACCATTGCGCAGAGGCCAACCACTTAATGCGTTTTGTGGCAGAATTTCGGCCTTCCTGAAGATAGCCTTAGATCGTGTAATCCGAAAAATTTGGAAACATATCTTTTCTAAACATGAAAAAACCCACCCGAAAACAGTGCGAATATATGCTGCGTGTTCGCGCAGGGAGGGAGGGCCGCCGGCTTCGACGCTGCGAGAAGTACCGCATCCGCATCGAGCGACAGCCAGGTCGACCTGCACGAATAATGGCGCCGCAGATATTCCATCTGTCCTCAGCACGCTGGCGAACCGCACTGGTTGGAGTGATTGGCCAGTTAAGGCGGCTTGTAAGACAGGGCCCGCCAAAGATCATCATTGATTTTTCGATCACTAAGCATCTTCACCCCTGCGGAACGCTACTGTTCGTTTCCGAACTGGACCGACTGCAAAGAGAGTTTGCCGGTGTCATACGCTGCAACTACCCCAAAGACGATGTAGTTGAGCAGCTCTTCCAACACATTGGTCTCCTTCAAAAACTTGGCAGAACGCCACGCAAGGAGATAACGGCTGGCAACGTAACCCCATGGCACTTTGAATCGGGCCATGAGATTGATGCATCGAAATTCGCCTCCATGTTTGAAGACTATGCAGGCAGCCTTTGGCAAAGCGATCGGCGCGATTTATGGGTCGGGATGCAAGAGGCAATGGCAAACTGCATTGAGCATGCCTATACCGAGGAGCGAGGCGATGGACTCCCCTCTCGAAAACGATGGTGGATGTTTGCCCGTGAAGAAAGCGGAATGCTGTCCGTTGCTTTGTGTGATCTTGGGATCGGAATACAGCGATCGTTACCCAAAAACCCAGAAGCTGCGGGGTTCATACAGCAAATCGTTAATGTAGTTACTGGACAGCGAAAGACACCGGAAGCAAAACACATCAAAGCCGCTATCGAGTATGGCAAGACGAGGACCAAGGACCGGCATCGTGGCAAGGGCCTTGGACAGATTTTCGGATTTGTGGAACGATCCCCTGACAGCTCGCTCAGAATCATGAGCAACAAAGGGATTTACACTTTTGCACCGGAGAGACGTACTGGTGAAGAGCGTGTTGAGCATTTCGCTGACTATAATGACAGCATTGAAGGTACACTGATTCAGTGGAGAATCCCGCTAAAAGCCGGAGATCCAATATGAGCACACAAATGATTTCGATTGCACGAGACTTTTCTCCTTATCCAGCCGGTCGGTACGCGGCTGACGGCCCGCATTCTGGGCAAGCTTTTCGCGAGCAACTTCTGTTGCCTGCTCTGGCAGCCGCTCGTTCTGAGGTTGTAGTGGAACTTGATGGAGTCCTGGGGTACGGATCCTCCTTCCTTGAGGAGGCATTTGGTGGCTTGGTGCGTGTTGGACACCTTTCGGTAGGTTCGCTTAAAAAACACCTCAAAATACGAACAAGTGACCCTTCCTACGCCGACGAAATTTGGGAATACATCGAAAACGCTGGCGACGCGCTGAATGTTGGGAATGCCCGCTAGTTCTTGCGCAATCGCGACAGGTGACTCGATAAAGGCAATCGGCCAAGTCGTCACTTGGATACTGGTATTCGTCGGATGGAAAGTGGTATCTGGCGGCAACGACCGCAGAGAACGCCGCAAGGAAGTGCGAAGTGTGCTCAATGACGTCAACAAGCGCATTGAGACCCTGCATCAGAATGCAATCAAGTACTTCATGACGGATCCGGTCGACACTGCGGAGTGTGAGAAGCTTGCCCTCGGCATAATCGATGACATGGATCGTCTAAGCACGTTGGTGTCGGTGGTTTTGCCAGGACTGCAGAAAACATTTAAAAACGCGTCGGGTCCAATCAGGAAATTTCGTCAAGCCGTTACGGGCGGAAATTTCCAAAGTAAGGCCCGCGCAATAACGCCCCCCACCGACCCTCTTTATGCTGCGATCGCCAATGCTGAAAAGCAGCTAATAGTCGCGCTTGAGCAAACATTCGCCTCTTCCTACAAAAGGTAATGCGTGCTCCCGGCAGTTCTCCGACCAGGCCGTTTACACGTAGTGGCAAGAACGGAACAGCCCGCCAGTAGCACTAGTTCACCAATCTACTGGCCATGGCTTTAGGGGACTGGTCGCCGACCATACCCATCAGCCATCTGGGCCAAGCGGTTCCGATTCAGATTGATCTGACTCAAAGCCTCCCGTTTTTCGGCTGGCGATAGATTCGGATCGTTGGTGATCCGTTTGCCCTGCAAGGTCAGTCGCTCGATATTGCGGCCAATACTGTTGTACACAACCCGCTGGCGCATCTCGTTGCCGCTGGCCAATTCCTGGGCTTTCTCGATATCGCCCACCTTGCGCGCATCCGAGTAGGTGGCATACACCTGATCAAGCCGCGACTGCTGGTCATAGAAGCGTTGCAAGTACTTTCCCTGCCCCGCGTTCGCCGACTTCACAAAGTCACCGATCCCGAACATGTTTTCCGGCTGACTGAAATCCCGGTCTGGTCGCGCCGGCAAACTCAACGCCGGCCGCGCCATCAGATCGCTGACATTGAGTGCCTGAATGCCAAGCCAGCCAAAGTACCCGGACACCAGATGCTCAATGCGTTGCGGCGAGTAGTTCAGGGCCCGACCCAAGGCGATGGCGCCGGCACTGGTTTGCGGCCCATAGCGATCAGCATCAGGCAGCTTCTGTTGACTCGGGCTGTCGATGGCGCGGTCCCGGAACGAGTCGTAGTTGTAACTCGCCTCAAGTCCCGGGCGGATCGCCTGGGGAATCGGGTTCATGGCCAACTGATCGACCAGCAGCCCCGTCAGCGTTTTGGCAAAGTCGTGTGCCTGATAGTCATTGCCAGCTACTGCCAGTTCGGTACACCACCCACGTCATTGGTCGCGGAAGCTGCAATCACGTCACGCATAAGGTTGCGGACACGGAAAGTCGGGCTGAGCGTTACCCCAAAAGTCAGCGCATGCTTGAATGAACGCATCGCCTGCATGGCCGGGTTGTTCCAGTCCGGCTGATGCAGCATGGTTAGAGCGCTCAGCACAAAGGGATCATGCACCCGGTAAGCTTTCGCCGTGGTCCGCTGGTGGGGCTGACGTAGGTTCAGTCCAGTCGGCCCGCTCAATCCCTGGTTTTTCAGGGGCCTTCCCTGCGGACCCAACCTCATCCCGAACATTTCCCTTGTCAGACAGCGAGTTAGGCTTTACGCTCTCGTTACTGGTCTGGTCCGCAATTCGACTAGCAGGGCGTGGGTTCAGCCTCGAAACCCCACCCGACTCTGGGATTTCCTCAAATCCACTGGCGGACCGGTTCGCTGACAATCGTGTAGTGGGGGTTTCGGCGCCTTTCTCTGACCCGGAAAGAGCCGATGAGTATTGTGGACTTTGTTCCAGATTACGGGGGCGCCCACTCCAGACCAGTTTCCCCTCTTTCTTTGCCTCGTAAGCGGTTACTACCGAATAGTGATCGCCATCGTTACGCAGTTCCAGGAAGGCGCTTCCGCCCGGCAATCCACGGGCGTGCGCCACCAGCCGTCGCCCATCTCCAATATCGTAAACGTCGGTGACACGACTTAGAATTGAGTCAACATACTGCTCAGCAGTCATCCCCAGCTTTGCCAGTTGCGCCCGGTGGGACTCTTCAATGTGCGCAAGCCCAAAGCCTCTGTTTTGCCCAAAGTGCTTCCCGTTGGCTACACGGATTGGCGCTGCAGGAAATACCCCTTTAGTCCGTTGCTCCACCTCCTTGGGAATGCTACCCCAATCGGGAGAGCCATCACGCAAGACAAAATCAGTTGGACGCTGACTTTTTCTGGAGTATTGAAATTCCCGTACAGCGCTGTTTCCCGCTTGGTTTGCAGGCTCTTCCGCTGTTAGGCTGGAATCGGAGGTGGCCGGCACTTCAGGCGCAATTTCCGTCCGGTCTGTCACGCCTGTTTGTGGTTGCTCAGTTTCCTTCGGACTCTGGCTGGCCGGCTCCTCCCTGATTTCCCCGGGCCGGATCCTGATGCCTTGCCCTTGAGGCACACCTTGGGCAGCCTCGTACTTCCGCACCTGACCCGCAAAGGGAACCAATTGCGGATGGCGGGCAACTTCATTACCGGCGCTATCCCGAGCAACAAAATCAGTGCCTTCTTTCGCAAGCGTGAGGCCAGGTGTTTTATCGCCGGCACCAGAAACAATTTGCCCCGCTGGTGGCGGGGCGGTTGTTCCTTCCGGTGCTGCAGATGGCGTCGTAACTTGATCTGTGGGTGGCGGGCTCTCGCGCGGAGCAGTTGGAATATCTTCAGGCTTCGTTACAACGCCGTCGTATTTGCGCGCCACAGGCCAGACGGGATTCTTGGTGTTGCCCTCTTTGAGCCACTGCTTGAACGCGCCAGAATCCATCTCGGTAACGCGGCCCATGCCCTGCCAGTCCGGCGCATAGCTGGCACGGTAGCCATCGGCGGCGCTCTGCAGGTCGTCAAACCCCATCATGACCTTGTGCTCATCAAACTTGCCGGTCTGTGGGTTTTGCTGGTCAACCACAAACACCTTACCACTATCTGGATTGGGGCCAATGAAAGTATCAATGTGGTCACCATCCTTACCGACAGTCCCCTTGATGTACCCATAGTGGTGGGGCATCTGGGTTTCCCATGGCTGCCCATTGGGGTCTACTCCGCTCCGTACCGAGTCGCGCGGGTTCTCAATGCTGATATCCAGCCCATGCAACCGGATATGACCCTTCTGGTAATTGCCTGCCTCTTGCTGGGCCTCCGTGGGCTCTGGGAGATCGTTATATGGGCTGGTCGCAGCTTCATGTGCTTGGCTATCCAGAGGAGCGTCTGCGCTGTCAGCCTGTACGGCCTGCTCGATCGGCTCCACAGTATTGTTGGCAACACGCTCCATCTGCTCGGCCGCCAGCAAGGGGCGTTCCGTGCCATCAGGATTTGTGGTGTACAACGGGTTGCCATTGGCATCAGTAGCCGGCTCGTTCAGCGCAGCGCTGATATCTGCCTGTCGCGCTTTGGCTGCCTTGGTGTTTGGCTCGGTCACACCGACCGCACTATTGATCGCTTCGGGCGACATCCGGACGGCCGTTTCAAGCGGCCCAGGTGCAGGTGCAGACGGAACTTGCTGGAGCGCCTGCTGTTGAGCCTCGTATTGCGCGCGGCCATCACGGACGGACTGGGCCCGTCGCAGGGCCGCGTAATCCTCAAGTGGATCGCCGACGGCACTGCCATCGCCAACCTGCAAGCCAGACTCAGGTACTGCAGGAATCTGAAGTGGTTCGCTTTGATCGGGCTGAAGCCCCTGTTGCTGAGCCTCGTAGTTGGCTCGATCTTCCTGGATTTTCTGGGCACGCTGCAGAGCCGCATATTCAGCAGCGGGATCACCGATGTCGCCACCCTGCCCCATCTGCAAGCCTGATTCCGGCGTAGCCGGAATTTGTAGCGGCGCTGCCTCTGTTACCTCTGGCGTCGCGGCAGGATGATTGCCATGGATAACGCCGCCAACAGCACCAGGAATGCCGCCCTGCAGCGCTCCGGCCGCCGCCGCATCGATATAGGCTTGAGTTGCATCACCATCAGTCAGGCTTTTACCAGCGCCATAGCGCTCAGCAGCAACCTGGCCTGCGCCGGTCAGACCCGCACCAGCACCAGTAACTCCAGCAGTCTTCAGCGCACGCGCAGCCACACCACCCGTTGCGCCTGCGCCATGAGTGAGCGCATCAAGCCCAAGTTTCTCAGCCGCAAACTGTAGACCACCAGCGGCAACGCCCGCAGCACCAACCCTGGCGAGATCAACAGGCTGGCCGTTGGCGTCTTGGGTGGCCTGACCATATACATTGCCGGTTTCCTTGGTTACTGCCGGCACCGCCATGCCTACTGCAGCACCCACTTTCTTTGCCAGAGCCTGCTCTGCGAGCTGCTTTGTCGCAGCTTCTGCCGCATCTCCAGCCAGTTGGCGCTTCGCCACCACTTCGGCAGCATCCTTAATGGCAGCTTTGACAGCGCCCTTGGCGACTACACCGCCGATCGTACCGGCCGCAGTGCCAGCACCGGGCACCGCTGACCCCAACGCGGCGCCGGCAAGAGCAGTCGCGGCTGTTTCACCAATGTTGCCCACCGCCTGCCCAGCCTGATACTTGGCCCAGTTCACCAGGTTGCCATCGTTACCTTGAAGTGCACCGGACAATGAATCGCTGGCGTGACCCGTGGCTGCAACTTCGTCATTACCCTCTTTGAACTTCTGGAGGCCATAGTCACGGACAGCGCCACCAGCATCAATACCTGCGCGCTGCGCCGCATCACCGAGGTAGGCCAGCGCACCACCAAGCAGAGACTTAGTTTGGGGAATGTAATCCTCAACGCCTCGCACGAAATCAGAGCGAGGAGCACCCTGATCCAGCCCATGAAAAATACTTACCGGTGAATTTGAAGGCTGCTGCGGCTGATCTTGTGCGGAAGAATCAGGCAGCAAGCCGTGAAAAATATCTACCATATTGCACTCCTGCGGGCATAAAAAAACCCGCCTATGGCGGGTTTAAGATTTTGGGTGACCGAGTCACGAGGGAGAACTAACTCTTCCCTTTTTGCAGTTTCATTCCTTCAAGAACGCTCGGGGGTCCGGGCTCATACAGAACGTAGCATGATGAGGCAATCGCCATGCTCGCTGATCGAGACTGGGTATCCTTACCCTTTGCGGCCATGCATTCCGCACCAGATTTGTACCACCGGAACCAGCCCGTTTTCTTCGTGGCAATTTCAGTGGCTTCATCGCGGCAAAGTTTGTTGATGGCAAAAGCAGCCTGATCGTTGGCTGTGCCAGGCATTTTTGACAGAATGCACTCCTCAAAGGAGCCCGCAAAAGACAGTGGCGCTGCAAATACCAACACCAATCCGATGATAAGGATGGGTTTCATATCACCTCGTTAGGAAAGCCCGTATGTCGCCAACTGACGGCTCGCCTCCTCTTGTGTGATGCGTCCCTCTTTCACAAGACGTGCGGCGTTCTGTTTGGCCATGACGGGTGTAATGCCAGCAGGCAAAGGCTGGGCAGCAGTCTGTTGCCCAACTGGCTTAATCTCGCCAGTCTGGTCGTTATACAAATATGCCATTTTCGGTGCTGGCATTCCACTAGCGTCCACGCCGCCACCGGTTTCGACTACTCGCAAGCGGCTATCGGGTGCTACCTTGCCTTGCATGGCAAGCAACGATCGACCCAAAGAACGTCGCTGGCTGGGTAGACCACTGGAACCTCCAATAAAAAAAGACCGCGCAATGGCGGTCTTTCTGGAAACACTTATCGACAATATGGTTTTACGGTAGCAAACCACTTTGCGGTGGGATAGTCCGTCGTTCAGGGCACAAGCTGCAGCACCTCGGTGTCATCATTGGGGTTAATGTGCGCCTCTGCCCCATGGTTTTTGAGGAAGTCTTCAAAAAGCCAGGCAGCTTTGTCGTTTGCCAAAACGTGAACCAGAATATTCGGCAGTGCTTGGTGTACGTAACAATCAAGATACCCGTCGAAAGGCGTGACGCCACCATCAGCGTAAGCAAGAGCGGCGCTAACCGCCATTGTGTCAAGACTCATGACCATGATCTCCTTTCTCACAAAATACCGATTGCACGCGTGCCAAGATTTCCAACGTCAGAAAAGCTCTGCTGGCTCTTCTCCAGCCTGCAGCATGAGACGCCGGATCGTTTCGACCAGGGTGTCTAGTATCCTCTCCATGATTTCCAGCAGACCAGCGACTACCCTGTCGCTATCGGGAACGAGCGCCTGAAGCGCCCAAAGCAGAGCGGTTACTTGCCGTGCGTCGCGCGCTGCTGCGGCGGCAGGGAGACATACGACTTCGCTTTGTGTAGCATCCATATTGAACCTTCCCCTTCCTGAGGGTTTTATGTACCGATGCCTCAACAGTTGGCGCTGTTGGGGCATCACCGTTTCTACCTGCCAATTCGGCACTTACCTTTGCCGTCAGGGCCAAAGGTGGATGACAGCGTATTACGGTTTTTTGCCCACAGCAAGCCCCCACGCCGACAATTTTTTTAGGCCCCATTGACGGTGATACCACCATAAACGTTTAAACATTAACTCGATAATAGCAAAATGCTATTTTAGTTCATGCCAGATAAGACAACGAAAGTCGGCCACATCTGAGAAAAAATAGTTCGAACTATTATAGGTCTAGTAGTGGCGCTAGTTGCAGAATGCCACCATGAAAAATGACCCACCCTGACAGCCTCACGACACTGTAAATCCAATACTCAGCGGGCTTGGGCGCAATTGATGACAAAGTGACATTGTGCGGAAAGATATAATTAACGCTATACCAAAATTGAAATTTTGATTTTTTTGTTAGAAAAACACTCAATGCGGAAATCTAACAACCAATAAGAAAAGTGATATTTATATGGTATTAATATTGCACTTTCTAACCCTCATTAAAAACAGAAAATAGAATAAAAGAACCTAACTCCCCCTCTGGCGTGAGAGCTCGCAGAGGCCGTGCAAAACCACAGAAAACCTTGATCAAGACAACCAGTTTCTGTTGCAAAATACGCACATCTGCCATCGCAGAGACCTCCGGCCCTTCGCCTGACAAGAGGTCACTGTTAGGCTTTTCGTATACCTAAAAACACGTCAATCGCAACCAGGAACAGCCATGAGCTCGCACATGCCAGGTATAGACACTGTCCATATCAACATCCTCAAAATGCGGCTCAAAGGCCTGGATTTGCCCAGCTGGCTGGCTGAAACAGAGGTCGCGAGGGTGTCTCTTGCCTTGGGAAAAACAGTCGATCAGACAGTAGATATCCTTCGCAAGGCATTCCATATCTGAAGCGACCAACCGGGCACCGGTGAATACGTCGAGGCGCGAAGCAAGCTCCACAGCTTCAGCCGCAGATTTACCCAGCGCCATCGCAGCCATCGCGTATGCAGCGCCAGAGCCGATAGCAAACGGGGGACGTACGGCCAGCGGAATCAGCGTTTCTTCATATTTCACCGCAACAGCAGTCTCGAACTCAGGAATGAATTCGACCAGCAGCCCATTGAAGTCGTCTCCCAATTTGGGGCGCTCATCTGGCTTGCGGCCGTTGGTGATCCACTGCAGCACCAGTTCGCCATCGTCCACGCGGCCACAACTGGCAAACCAGCGCAGAGGGTCGCCTGCGCCGTCTATCTTGCACATGGGCGTCAAACGCATCGCGCCAACCACATTGCAGCGGTCGGCGGCGAGCGTCTTGCCATCAAAGGCGATCGTGGTCATGTGGACTACTTGCGCAGCTGGAGGCTATTGATCAGGTCGCGAACCACGACGCGGACGTGGGCCACGCGCTGGTCAGCGCCCTGAATGCTCAGGAACATGCTGCTGTAGCTGCTCTGAGCAGGTACAGCGCCATCCACGTTTTCGATAAACGTGGCGCTGGGTCCAATCGCCAGCGGGTCAAGCGCACGGGCCAGTTCTTCGAGGTCGCCATTCAGACCACCAATTTCAACGTGCAAACCTTCCAGCGCATCCTGAATGGTCGGTGCCGGTGCGGGTACGACGTTGCCGATCTGGCCAGCGGATTGGGACTTGATCAACTCCGGGCGATTCATGGTCTTGCCTCCAAAAGAAACAGCCCCGCACGGGGCGAGGCTGCACAATAAAAAACGCCGCCCAGTTTTCCCTGGTACGGCGTGCACTTAGATGAACTGCCCAAAGGCTTATCCACAGAAAATGTGGACAACTTGGGTAGTATGAGGAGTTGAGGTTAGCTAATCACTTCCGGTTGGTATAGCCTTTGGGAACGAAATTTTGGCTTGGATTTGCGAGAACCTTTGATGACTACTGAACTCTCCAAAACTGTTGCTGCACTTCTTGTTCATCGCACCGTCATGATGCTCGATACGCCACTCAACAAGACGCAACTCAATGCACTGGCGAGCCAGATGGTCGGTGGATGGACCTATATGAACGTGCTTCAATGGCTTTCCGGGGCAAAAGCGCTGGACGCTCTTTTGGGCCTGACTGATGAAGAGTTGGCCACGTGCCAGATGTCAACCACCGAGGCCAGGGCAATCCTGCGTAATGCGTCGGAAATCTGTGCGGCACGGGGGCTCTCCAACGGTGAAAACCTCAAGCGACTAGGTGGTGCTTGAGCGAGCCACTAATCTCGAACCGACTTTGCGAGGGCCAACCATGTGGACATGCAAAGAATGCTTAGAAGAGCTCACGGAGATACAGGCTCCTCCCGCTATAGATGAGGACGGTATCTACTTTGTCTGCCCGTTTTGCAATCACAGAAACATTCTGCAAGTAGTAAAATATCCCAACGATCCAGATGATGGGCCGCTAACCCTCGGGCAATTTGACGCTTGAATCTATTGGATCGAAGACGTAATCATCATGACCGGAAACCACTGGAAGGTCGTAATATTCATCATCTCCGCGACTCAATTTAGCTCTTTTGAGCGAATATCTTCCAGCGAGTTCAAACATCTGAAAAAAACTCAAATCTGGCCGATCAATTGACTTCATCACAGCATGAATTAAGGCTGCATCACAACGAAGCCCAAATGTGATGTCGGTCATCTTCAATGGCGATCGTTGCAAGCCAGGATTTGAAATGAGCCGCCATTCCTTTTCGTATTTCCATTTTGGACTTTTTGCAAGAAGCGCGGCTTCTTGAAGCTCACTTATTGCTTCTTTCTTCCCATGTAGTACCGCATCTACGATGACCTGTTGATGCAAAATTCGAGGTCTGCCATATAACACCGAGTGAATCTCAGGAGGAAATCTTCTTTCGAGAGAATAACCCACACAAATTCCATGATGGCTGTCCGCATAATGGCTCCACATGAGTTCGCTGTCATATGAACTAGAAAAGCAACACACACCTTTGGTGTGCTGCCTCAAAATTTCCGTTTCAATTTCACTGAGGAGTTCATGGCGCTTATATACACTGGGAGAACAGTACAGCTCAGGATCTGTTGACATGTAGTCAATATGTCCGACCGTCTTCTGCGCCTCAATCGAGGCAAATTTCTCAGAAAGCCTTTCTCTGCTTTCCTCCTTAAATCTAAGCTTGGTTAATGAGCTGGCCGCTTCCGCTGAACACCTATTTTGAATGAGTGTAATAAGTGTCCGTTCGAGGTCAGCAAGATCCGCTTCTTTGCCACCTCGAAAAATCGAAGGTTTGCAATCAAATGGATCATTGAAATCACTAGGAAATGAGAAATAGAGGTTATCTCTAATCAGAGAACTCAGCTGTCTAGTGTCTAATTTTTGATACCTGTAGAACCGCTGCGGAAGGACAGTGCCCATTTTATGCCCATGCCACCAAAGAATGACGAATAGAATACCTGACATCGGACGCCAGTAGGCAACTGCTATCTGACCAGCATAGAGATCACGGTCTATTGTCCTCCCCGCAATTTCCGCAATTGCCCATCCACCGGTCCTGGTCGCGCATGAAACGACCACAACCACCGCAACGTTCAATGGTCTTTGGGATGGGTTTCTCTTTCACCAGTTCGATGCCGGTACCGGCCAGCGCCTCCGATCGTTTCACGTACTGCATGTCTACTGCGGGCCGGGTGCGCGCATCGATGTAGGTGCAAGGCCACGGGATATCGCTGGGCCGCATCTGATGCTGTGCCACGGCTTCGGCTTTGGTGTACTTCGCAGCCTTTCTCAGATCTGAGGTGTAGCCCTGGTTATTGACCGCCCAAAACAGCATGTCATTGCCGACGTAGGTTCTGCTGTCTTGGAGATAGAACAGCTCGCTCATGGTCGCAGGCCCCATTCCTGAAGCTTTGTGGAATAGGCCAGCATAAGCGGGTGTTTTGGGTCACCATCCTTAGTGAGGCCCAGATGCATAACCGGCTTGCCACTATCCACCAAGACATCCAGTAGATCATCCAAATAGCAGCGCAATGTATCGGGCACCTTGCTCCGTCTGCCCCAGCAGGGTACGAGGATGTCTGCATCCTCGATAATTTGCTGAATATGCGTGTCGTTGTATGGTCCAAATGGATCACCGGCCTTGACCATTACTCGCACATCAGTGGCCCGAAACGCGAAAACATTACCCACGATGAAGCGACTGCCGCCCCATACCTTGGTAAACCCAATCCACTTGCTCACCGTTGCATCATCAACGCTGCCATCCGCCGTTGAGGGGTTGATACCAAAGAATGCATACACTGGGCCGGTCATACCTACGGTGCGCTCAAGTCGGTAGCGGAATTTGCCGCAGTCGCTGATGATGGCGCTCATCGTTAAAACTCCTGTTCAGTGAGTTCGCAGGCGCAAGGAGTGACAACTACGCTCCACGAACCATCAAAGCGCGGCTCTACGGTGCAGCCATCAGAAAGCCAGCGGCTGAGCATCTTTCCGGCATCGGTGCGCTCGGTCTTCGCAAGGTCCAGGGCACCTACCACCCGGCTGCACTGACAAGCGGCGACAAAGCCAGTTGGTTTGCGCTTATTCATTCCCCATCTCCGCCAGCAGGGTGCGAACCTTGGAACGCATATCGTTACGGCCCTGTTCCGGCATGTATTCCCATGGGTAATCGAACAGTGCAGACAACTTCTTGGCACCGGCTTCAATTCGCTCATCACTGATTTCAGACTGTGCGATAGTGGCCGCCATCGGCAAAGGCGAATGTTTTGGCTTTGCCGCCTGCTTTGCACGGATCTTCGCTACAATTTCCGGCACGTTGATGCGAGCCAGTTCGGTTTCGCCGTCAGCATGCATGTCCAGATCGTTGGCCAGGCACAGCGCCGCCAGCGTCACCATGACACCGCCAACCTCCTGATGCTTCTTGCCCACCGGCCGATTCCACACGTAATCGACAAGCTGGTGCGCCTCGCTGGCGGTCATGCCGCAGGCCTGCACCAGTTCGCTGGCCTCTTCAAAGAAACGGTGGTTACGTTCTTCCCGGTCTCCGGCAATCATCGGCCCGAAGCACTCCATAAGCCATGGCTGCACACGCGACTGAAAGGACTGCTGCCCCACCAATTCCGCGCCAGTCATGCGCGCTTCAATCATCTGCCAGACCGGCTCATATTCCGGCCAATCCGCTTCTACCACCACGCAGTCAACTAGAGCCTCGGGGTAAGCATATTTCAGACGATTGACTTGAGTTTCCCGCGAGGAAAACCCATCCCTCAAATGGCTGATCTTGATGACTACATAGCGCTCTTCGCGCTCGAACGCTGGGCGTTGTTGTTCAATGCTCATGATTTATTTCTCCGCCTTCATTTCGACCAGCACCGCGGCGGCGAACGTTCGGTAGTTGTACTTTCGGTCCACCTGGTTGCTGTAGGCCGGAATGCCCATGATTTGCCAGCTCCCAAAGTTGCCCCCATCAAAATCAATCTGACGGGCGCGGGACTCCAGAAACAGGTAAAGGCGCGACATCTGCACCAGTTCAAGCGCGACGTGGGCATTGATCGCCACGGTCTGGCCGCGCTTGCTGCTGTTGGCCCCGCGCTCGATGGCGGCAGCCTCGATGGACTCAAGTTCCTCGTGGCTGGCCATCAAGCCACCTCTTTGGCAGCCAGGTCGGCCTTGGCGTCGTCGTACTTCTGGATACCCCACGCCAGCGCGTAGCAGCACCAGATAAAGTGGGTGGTATACCTCGTGAAATGATGTTCAAAGAGGTCGACAAACGAATATTCATACTCAAAATCATGCGGGGCCCAGCCGTCGCCATGCCGGCGTACCTTGACCGTGCTTACAAAGTCATAAGCAGCGATTTGTGCCCGATCAGAACTATCAAGAACACCCAGGATGCCATGGTCTACCTCCTCCCACAGATCACGGCGCTGCGCCTTGGTTGCCCCACGCTGCTTCAGGCTACGCATCCAGGAGATGCGATATTCGTTGATCACGCGAGTGAATTTTTCGGGGTCAAACTCTATCGCGGACCCCGGGTGCTGGCCGTTGCAGTCTGTCGATACCAATTTCTCAGACCAGTACCGCGGGTTGATTGGCAAACCACGTTCAGGGAAATCGCGCCGATGAGAGCGGAAAAACCCGAACATGTCTGTAGCCCGCTCAAACACATACGTGCCCATGTCGCCGCAATAGCAGAGATAGCCAGGCCAAGTAATCAGGTCGAAGTGGTAGCAAGAGGTGTGTGGCTTGCGCAGGCGAATGTGGCGATACACGCCGTCATCCCGGATCACTTCCAGAACGTGGTCTTTCACATCCCGCAAAAAAGACGCTTCGGTGCACGTCATTGCAGATCCTCCGCAGTGACCGTGTACCTGCCAGTGGGCGCGCGTGTATTCCTGTTTCGATTTCACCACCGGCAGATCGGCATAGCCGCGGGAGCGGTCAGTCTGCGGCTTGCGGAGCAGAAGGATGTATTCCGGCGAGCCCACGCCCATTTTTGAGCCATCTTTGCACTGCTCGGACCAGCCCAGACGGTACCGCGGCGTCGAATGTCGCGAGTCTCTGCGGATGGCGCATACGAAGGCAAATATGTCGTACTGTGCCAACCTCCGCGGCGAAATCCTTCGCAAAATCCAGTTGGGCACCTTCAATTACGGGGAATATTTTCCAGAATCGAAGCGCGCCCGACTGTTTGGGCACGGCATCAACAAGGTGTTGATCAGCACGCTACTGGACGAATATGTCGCCCTCGCGGAAAAGACTATTGAGCATTCAAGCCTGCGAGGCTACATGAGTGCCGTCACGGTCCATTGGAAGCCGGCATTTGGCAATACTGCGGTACAGGATCTGACACCCGCAGATATCCGCAACTATCTGGCCAGCCTTTCGCTCACGCTTAAAAGTGTGCGCAATATACTCACGCCGCTGCGGGCAGTGCTCGACCAGGCGGTGAATGATGACCTGATCACGCGCAACCCGCTTGACCGGGTTGTGGTAGCCAAGTTGGTCAGCAAAGAGAACGCCAACAGCGACTATCAGGTCGATCCGTTTGACGAGATTGAGCGCAATGCAATCATCGCGGCGGCCAAGGGCCCGGCGCGCAACCTGATCCAGTTTGCTTTCTTTTCCGGGGTTCGTTCGAGCGAGCTGCTGGCCCTTGAGTGGGGTGACGTGGACTGGCTGCACGGTGTGATCCGCGTCCAGCGTGCACTGGTATATGGCAAGGAAAAGAAGCGCACTAAAACGGCAGCCGGCATGCGCGACATTATGCTGTTGCCCGCCGCCCTGGCGGCACTGCAGGACCAGAAGCAATATACCTATCTCGCCGGCAAGCGGATTTTCTGTCATCCGATCACGCAGGATCCGTTACTGGATGATGAAGAGATCCGCCGGCAGATATGGATCGGGGCCCTGCGCAAGGCCGGCGTCCGGTACCGGAATCCGTACCAGACAAGGCACACATATGCCTCGATGCTGTTGTCGGCCGGCGAAAATCTGCTCTGGGTTGCCAGCCAGATGGGTCACGTCGACACTGAAATGCTGATTAAAACATACGGAAAATGGATTCCCGACCGCAACGCCAAAGCCGGCTACAAGCCTGTTGCAGACTGGAGTCTTGACTCCATGAAAATCGCACAGCATTCGCACAACGGTACAAAAGGATAGCCATTTCACCATTGCAATCAATGATTTAAAGAGCGCTGGCGGTGGGTTCGATTCCCATCGCCCGCTCCAGAAAACACATAAAATCAAAGCACTACCAGCGAAACATCAAGTGTTTTCGCAAGCAAATCACCCCGAGTCGCGCAAGCGGCTTTTTTTACATCCGCTGTAACACTCCCCCTCTCGCCCCGCACCCCGCCGACTGGCGCCTGATAGTGCAGAACGCCCGCCACACTCAGAAAGCACCTGCCATGCTCCATGCACGCCACGGTAAAAATCCGTCAGTTTGTGCGACTTTGTTTCCTTGCCGGAAACACTGTTTTAACGATTGAACGTGGAAGCTTTTAACGCGGCGGTGTAAGATGCGAAGGTTTTTCTGGCCCCGGCGCCGGATATACAATCCGCCCTCTCCAATCAGTCCCAGCGGCACGAGTCCGGCCTGACCTTGTCAGACGCTTCGGGTCACTGTCACTTCAAGATGGCGCGGTTTGCTCTCCCGCCCGGCAGAAAATAGAGGGTCAGCTGTAACAAGTGCCATCTGTGCAGCACCTGCCTTCACCGGCAAAAGACCCCTTGTTTTGCGATGTGACCGGCCGCAACGGCGTGGCGGTCTGCATTGGCAAGTTTTGGCCCACGAGGCCGGTTCCATCTTGAGAACAGGCACGATTCGCAAGAATACGTGCATCGACAGGAGCAGAAGAAATGTCCAAGCAACAAATCGGCGTTATCGGTATGGCGGTCATGGGCCGCAATCTGGCGCTGAACATCGAAAGCCGTGGTCATACGGTATCCATCTATAACCGCTCTTTCGACAAGACTGAAGAAGTGGTTGCGGAAAACCCGGGCAAGAAGCTGGTTCCGTACAAGGCTCTGGAAGATTTCGTTGCTTCGCTCGAAACGCCTCGCCGCATTTTGCTGATGGTGAAGGCCGGTACCGCTACCGACGCCACCATCGACCAACTCAAGCCGCTGCTGGCCAAGGGCGACATCATTATTGATGGCGGCAACACCCTGTACACCGACACCATCCGTCGTAACAAGGAACTGTCGGACTTGGGCTTCAACTTTATCGGCACCGGCGTGTCCGGCGGTGAAGAAGGCGCACTGAAGGGCCCGTCCATCATGCCGGGCGGCCAGAAAGAAGCCTATCAACTGGTGGCTCCGATCCTGACGCAAATCGCAGCGAAGGCTCCGGATGGCGAACCGTGCGTGGCCTACATCGGCCCGGATGGCGCTGGTCACTATGTGAAGATGGTTCACAACGGTATCGAATACGGCGACATGCAGCTGATCGCTGAAGCCTACGACATCCTGAAGAATGTACTGGGTCTGACCAACGCCGAACTGGCCGATGTGTTTGCCGACTGGAACAAGGGCGAACTGGACAGCTTCCTGGTGGAAATCACCGCCAACATCTTCAAGAAGAAAGACGAAGAAACCGGCAAGGAACTGGTTGACGTGATCCTGGATCAGGCCGGCCAGAAAGGCACCGGCAAGTGGACTTCCAAGTCTGCACTGGACCTGGGCGTGCCGCTGCCCCTGATTACCGAATCCGTGTTCGCACGTTTCATCTCCGCACTGAAGAAAGAACGCGTTCAGGCCGCCAAGGTACTGAAGGGCCCGGCTTCCAAGCCAGCCATCGCTGACAAGGCCGCTTTCATTGAAGCCGTGCGTCGCGCGCTGTACCTGTCCAAGATTGCTTCTTACGCACAGGGCTTTGCCCAGATGCGTGCACAGTCCGACGAAAGCGGCTGGAACCTGCAATACGGCGAGATCGCCCAGATCTTCCGTGCCGGTTGCATCATCCGCTCGGGCTTCCTGCAGAACATCACCGACGCGTACAAGACCAACCCGAGCCTGACCAACCTGCTGCTGGACCCGTACTTCGCTGGCGTCGCCAATGAGTACCAGGCTGCCCTGCGTGAAGTGGTTGCTGCTGCCGTTCAGGCTGGTATCGCCGTGCCGACCTTCGGCTCTGCCATCAGCTACTACGACAGCTACCGCGCTGAACGCCTGCCGGCCAACCTGATTCAGGCCCAGCGCGACTACTTCGGCGCTCATACCTTCGAGCGCACCGATAAGGAAGGTATCTTCCACGCCGAGTGGTTCTAAGCGTCAATCTGTTCTTGCCGTGATCTTGAGCGGCAACAACAACAGAATCCGGCCATCGCAAGATGGCCGGATTTTTTATACCCGCCCTTTTGCAAGCGCTTATTCAACGGAAGAATCATTGCTTTGCATCAATCAAACCCCGTGCGACCCCACCAATCCGATACACATTTGCCACAGAACAGCTTTGCGCCCAAAAACAGGGCAATCCCTATAGATCGATGTTTCTCATATTTATTTGACTCATTGATTACACAAATAACGCCAGAAAGACTTTGAAATATTGGCTTTTAAAGCAAAAACAACGGGATAGAAAGAAGCCAGAACATCACTAGCGCTTTGAGCCCATGGTGCAATGAAATTCTGATGAAATAATTTAAAAAGCACTCTCAAATTTATTTGCATCAATTTCTGAAATGGCATTGCAAGACGGATTTTTTGCAGCAGAGCACGCCTTATCTCTCGTGAAAAGATTATTTGCACCAACACAACAGCACGATGAGATTGAGCATGAAAAAACGCATGATCGGCGCAATGCTGGCCAGCCTTGGCACGATTGCCACCCTGCCAGCCCACGCAGACGCCACCCTCTATGGTATTGCCCAAGGTTCCATCGACTATGGCAACAATGGCGGCAGCATTGGCAATCACCTCTACTACCAGGACATTGGCACCCGGATTGGCTTCAAGGGCGCCGACAAACTGGATAACGGCAGCCAGGCCATCTGGAATATCTACCAGTACATGACCACCTGGGGTAGCCGCGAAGCCTGGATTGGTTTGACCGATGAGCGCTACGGCACATTCCGTTCCGGCAAGGCCAAATCCACGTATTCGCAATTGATGGATGATTTCGATCTGTTTGAATCCAACACCACACTGGTGAGCACCTTCAAAGACGGCACGTATCTGTCATTCCCGACCAATTCGGTGTTTTACGCCACTCCCAATCTGGGCGGTCTCGTCATCAAAGGCGACTATCAGTTCAAGGACGGTGAGCGTCAGCAATATCATGGCTACGCGGTATCGGCCAAATACAGCCAGGAGATGTTCGCGCTGTACGGCATCTACCAGCGCTTTGGCAATGCCGGGCGTGATCTGGGCGACCCCATTGAGGGCAGCTGGTACTCGCCGGTCGCTGCAGGCGGCAAGAGCATGTATTCATACATGCTGGGCGCGCAGGTTTATCCGGTAAAAAACCTGATTCTGGGCGGCCTTTACCAGCACGAACAACAAGACCTGGCCAGTGCACCGGCGTTCAATGCCGGCGCCACCCGCATGAAGCGCGACAGCATGTTGCTGATGGCTCAATACAGCGCCGGCCCATGGACGCCGCGCGCCGGTTATGTGCGCCAGTTTGCCGGCAAATTTGATCAAGGCCCCAAGCTGGCCGCGGCAGATCAACTGGAAGTCGGCACGGATTACAACCTGACCAAACACTCGCTGGCCTATGTCGAAGCGGCGTGGATTCGCAACCGTGATCAGAATGGCTTTCAAAGCTCCGCCGGCACAGATGGCTGGTCCGCAACAAAAACCGGGGATAGCAAAGTTATCAGCTTTGGTCTGATCGAATTGTTCTAGAATACGCAACCGTTGCCGTCAGCTTTTGTGCTGGCGGCAACAACGAAGTTATCAGATACAGGCGTTCGCTTGCGCCCCACCCGCGCGCCAGCGAAACAACGAATCAAAAACGCCAACACGATTGGTCAGGAGTTGCACTTTATGAATCGCAAAATCATTGCAGCGGCCCTTGCCGCAACACTCGGGCTGTCCAGCCTGACCGCACTGGCCGCGAACGTGCCGGCAGGCGTCAAACTGGCAGACAAACAGGAGCTGGTTCGTCATAATGGCACGGAACCCGATTCGCTCGATCCGTCCCTGTATGAAACCAAGCCAGCCAACTACATCGACAGCGATCTGTTTGAGGGTCTGACCCGCAACGGCGCCGACGGCAGCATTCAGCCGGGCGTTGCAGAAAGCTGGAAGCAGACCGACCCGCGCACCTGGGTCTTCAAACTGCGTAAAGATGCCAGGTTCTCTGACGGCAGCCCGATTAGCGCCGATGATTTTGTGTATTCCTGGCAACGCACCGTGGACCCGAAAACCGGCTCCAAGTACACCATCCTGCATGAGTTCATCCTGAACGCCAAAGACATCGTCAACGGCAAGAAGCAACCCAAAGAGCTGGGTGTGAAGGCGCTCGACAAGTACACCCTGGAAGTCAAAACCACTGACGTTGTACCGTTCTTCCCGGGTCTGGCCGCCATGGGCAATATGGCGCCGCTGAAAAAAGACGCCATCGAAAAGAACGGCAAAGACTGGGTCAAGCCGGGCAAGATGGTCTCTAACGGCGCGTATATGCTGTCCGAATGGGTACCCAACAACCGTGTTGTGCTGGTCAAGAACCCCAACTACTGGAACGCCAAATCCGTTGTAGTCACCAAAGTGACCTACAACCCGGTCGAAAGCGACGATACCGCGCTCAAGATGTACAAGTCGGGCGAAATGGACTGGACGGATGAAATCCCGACCGGCATCTACGCTTCGCTCAAGTCGCAATTTGGTAACGAACTGCGCAATACCCCGTGGCTGGGCGTGTACTACTTCAACCTGAACAACAAGCTGCCAGAATTCCAGGACAAGCGCGTACGTCAGGCGCTGTCTATGGTGATTGACCGCGATATCCTCACGCAAAAGGTCACCGGCAACGGTGAAACACCGGCTTATAGCCTGTTTGTGAAGGGCACCATCGCCGGTACGCCGACCACCTACGCCTGGACCAAAGAGCCGATGGCGCAACGCGTGGCGGAAGCCAAAAAGCTGCTGTCTGATGCCGGTTACGGTCCGGGCAAGAAGCCGCTGAATCTGAAGATCACCTACAACACCAACGAAATGCACAAGAAGATTTCGCTCTTTTTGGCATCGGAATGGAAAACCAAGCTGGGTCTGGCGACCAGCATGGAAAACCAGGAGTTCAAGGTGTTCGTGAAAACCCGTCATGACGGCGCCTACCAACTGGCCCGCAATGCCTGGATTGCCGATTACAACGACGCCACCACCTTCCTGGATCTGGTGCGTTGTGGCAGCGCCCAGAACGACACCTTCTACTGCAGCAAGACGGTGGATGGCCTGATTGCCGAAGGCAATCAGCAAACCGACAGTGCCAAGCGCACCGCCGCGTATAGCAAGGCCATGGAAACAGCAATGGAAGACTACGCGGTCATCCCGATGTTCCAGTATTCCAAGGCGCGCCTCGTGAAGTCTTATGTCGGTGGTTACACCAACACCAACTATCTTGACGATTACCTGACCCAGGATTTCTACATCATCAAGCACTAACCGGCTCATCCGTCAAAAACGGCGGTCGTGATGGCGCAATACGGTATTTCCCGTCTTCGCCCAACAGTCACGACCGCACGCCTGACGCTTGATTCTCTGGAATAATGGCGCGGCCCTGAGGGGCGCGCCTTTTTGTCGTTCGGTTGGGAAGAAAACCAAATGTGGTCATATATATTCCGGCGCATGTTGTGGGCGATCCCCACAATTCTGGCCGTCGTCACGCTTTGCTATGTGATGCTCCACCTCACCCCTGGTGGCCCTTTCGATAGCGAGCGTCAGGTTTCTCCGGCGGTGCTGGCCAATTTGCAGGCCAAGTACCACCTGGATCAACCGCTCTGGAAGCAGTACGCCTACTACCTGAAAGATCTGCTGCACGGCGATCTGGGTGCCTCTTTCCGCTATGCGGACTGGAGCGTCAACGCACTGGTCGCGCAGGCCTTGCCTGTTTCGCTGTCCATTGGCGGCACATCCATGATCATTGCGCTGGTTGTCGGTGTGGGTCTGGGCATTGCTGCGGCGTTGCGCCAGAACAGCATGGTCGACTATGTGGTGATGTTTTTAGGCAACATCGGCAACACCGTTCCGTCGTTTGTACTGGGGCCGATCCTGATCCTGATTTTTGCAATCTGGCTCAAACACCCGGATGGCAACGGCTATTTACCGGCCGGCGGCTGGGATGGCTCTGTAAGGTATATGGTTCTACCTATCGCCTTGCTGACCATTATCAACGTGGCGACCATCGGCCGCATTATGCGCGCCGGTCTTGTCGAAACGATGACAAGCAACTTCATTCGTACAGCACGCGCCAAAGGCTTGCCGCTGCGCACCATTGTGTTCCGTCATGCGCTCAAACCTGCGCTGATTCCGGTGGCATCGGTACTGGGCCCTCTGGCCATCAGTTCCATTACTGCCGCCGTGGTCACTGAGACCGTGTTTGCGCTGCCAGGTCTTGGAAAACTGATCGTCAATGGCGCATCCAACCGGGATTACACCCTGGTGCTGGGCCTCGTGGTTCTGATCACGGTGATGGCCGTGCTGTTCAACTTGCTGGTCGACCTGATCTACGCAGTGCTCGATCCCCGCATCCGTTACTGAGGTTGCCCCATGTTCTTCCGACGCAAACAACTTGCGGTGGCCGGCGCGATCAGTGACCTGCCGCTGGCCAGCGTACAGGGGCGCAGCCCCTGGGCTGACGCCCGCCGCCGTTTTTCCCGCAACAAGGCGGCAGTGATCAGCACCGTGTTGATGGTATTGATTACCCTGGCCTGTATTTTCGGGCCGATGCTGTTGCCCAATGCTTTTGACGATACCGACTGGGCCGCGATCAGCATGCCCCCGACCTGGGCTGGCACCCACTGGTTTGGCACTGATGAGCTGGGCCGGGACATTCTGGTGCGCACGCTGATCGGGGGCCGGATTTCGCTGCTGGTGGGCCTGTTGGGTACGCTGGCCAGCGTGGCGATTGGCATCGCCTGGGGGGCTATCGCGGGCTTTCTGGGCGGCAAGACGGATTCGGTCATGATGCGGATTGTCGACATGATGTACGCCGTGCCGTATCTGGTTATCGCCATCCTGATGATGACGCTGTTTGGCCGCGAGTTTTATCTGGTGATCATCACCATTGCCGTGTTCTCCTGGCTGGATACCGCGCGTGTGGTGCGCGGGCAGACGCTGACGCTGAAATCGCGTGAGTTTGTCGAAGCCGCCCACGCGATTGGCGTGCCGACTTCGCGGATCATTTTCAGTCACATCGTGCCTAACCTCCTGGGCATTGTGGCGATCTACACCACGGTCACCGTACCGGGCGTGATCCTGACCGAATCCGTGCTGTCTTTCCTGGGCCTTGGCGTGCAAGAACCCATGACCAGCTGGGGCGCCCTGATTGGCGACTCGGTTGGCAAGATGGATGCCACGCCGTGGATGTTGCTGTTCCCATCCCTGTTCCTGTGCCTCACCATGTCTTGCGTCAATTATATTGGCGACGGTCTGCGTGACGCATTTGACCCGAAAGATCGCTGAGGTCCGCCATGAGTCTGTTAGAAGTCAAGAATCTGGGCGTGCGTTTCAGTACGCCCGACGGCGTGATCAGTGCGGTCAACGGCGTCAATTTTGAGCTGGAACGCGGTAAAACCATTGGCATCGTCGGTGAATCCGGCTCTGGCAAAAGCCAGACCGTTCTGGCCCTGATGGGTTTGCTCGCCAAAAACGGCCAGACCACCGGTGAAGCGCTGTTTGAGGGCAAGAACCTGCTGGCAATGACGCCAAAGCAACTCAACGGCATCCGCGGCGATCGTATTTCCATGATCTTCCAGGACCCGATGACCTCGCTTAACCCGTATCTGACCGTTGAACGGCAGATGACGGAGGTGCTGGAACTGCATAAGGGCATGAGCCGCAAGGCTGCGCGCACCCGGGCGATTGAGCTGCTGGAAGCGGTCAAGATCCCGGAAGCGGCACGCCGCGTGAACATGTACCCGCACGAGTTCTCGGGCGGCATGCGCCAACGCGTGATGATTGCCATGGCGCTGTTGTGCGAGCCAGAAATCCTGGTGGCCGATGAGCCCACCACTGCGCTGGACGTTACTGTTCAGGCGCAGATCATCAGCCTGCTGAAAGACCTGCAGCGCGACTTTGGCACCGCCATCATCATGATCACCCACGATCTGGGTGTCGTGGCCGGCGTGTGCGACAAGGTCATGGTGATGTATGGCGGCCGCACCATGGAATACGGCACGGCAGACGATATTTTCTATCGCCCCACCCATCCGTACACCATTGGCCTTTTGAACGCACTGCCACGCCTTGATCATGAAGGCACGGAACTGGTCTCCATTCCGGGCAATCCGCCCAATATGGCGCACATGCCAGCCGGCTGCCCGTTCAGCGAACGTTGCTCATTGGCCGATGCGCGTTGCGCTACCGAGATGCCGCCGCTGGTAGCGGCCGCTGATCAACCGCAAGTTTTGCGTGCTTGCCACAAAGCCGGGGCCGAAGTCATTGCGCTCAAACACAAGGAGCCGGCCCATGTCTGAAAACCGTAAACCCATTTTGTCGGTCCGGGACGTCAAGGTGCACTTCAAGGTGCGCCAGGGCAATACCTGGCCGTGGCAAGCCCCACGCACGCTCAAAGCCGTGGACGGCGTGTCGTTTGATCTGTTTGAGGGCGAAACGCTGGGCATCGTTGGTGAGTCGGGTTGCGGCAAGTCCACGCTATCCCGTGCCATGCTCAACCTGATCCCTGCTACCGACGGCAGCATTGTCTGGATGGGCAAGGAAATGCGCGGTGCCAGCCACGCCCAATGGCAAGCTGCGCGCAAAGACATCCAGATGATCTTCCAGGACCCGCTGGCCTCGCTCAACCCGCGCATGACCGTGGCGCAGATCATTGGCGAGCCGCTGCGCACCCACCGCCCGGAGCTGTCCAAAGCCGAGGTGATGGAGCGCGTCAAAAAGATGATGGTGCGTGTGGGTCTGCGTGAACAGCAGATCAACCGCTACCCGCACGAATTCTCTGGCGGTCAGGCGCAGCGTATTGGCATTGCCCGGGCGCTGATTCTGGAACCGAAACTGGTCATTTGTGATGAACCCGTCTCGGCGCTGGACGTGTCGATCCAGGCACAGATCATCAACTTGCTCAAAGAGTTGCAACGTGAAATGGGCCTCTCGCTCATCTTCATCGCGCATGATCTGGCGGTGGTGAAACACATCAGCGATCGTGTGCTGGTGATGTATCTGGGCCACGTAATGGAACTGGCCAGCAAGCGCGCCTTGTACGATCAGCCCACGCATCCGTACACGCAAGCGCTGATGTCGGCCATTCCGCTGCCGGACCCGAAAGCCGAGCAGAACAAGGTGATCCAGATTCTGAGCGGTGAACTGCCCTCGCCCATCAATCCGCCGTCTGGCTGTGTGTTCCGTACCCGCTGCCCTAAAGTTCAAGCGCAATGCGCGCAGACGCCACCGCAGTTGCATGAGGTGGCCAGTGGCGGCGAGGCGGCTTGCTTGCTGGTTTGATCCAGCAGTAGCCCCCAACAAAAAAAACCGGGTGAGCTCACCCGGTTTTTTTACATCCACACCTTGCCTGGTCCACATTTCATTGCCGCGTGCGTATCGCCAGCACCGCCTGATTGCGCAATGTTTTCAATAGATTAAGCGCGTTTGGTTCAATTTTGAGTGAGCCGGCTTCTTGTTTGTCCCCATAAAAGAAGCCGATCATGCGCTCGCCCACCTTGAGCGGGAACAGCACAAACGTGCCCGCGCCCACCTGTTGCCGATACCAGGCCGGCACATGCAACGCAATACTGGGCGCATCGACATCCTCGATCAGCACATCCAGATTGCGCTCCAGCGCAGCCTGAAACACATCATCTTTACCGGTCATGTCGACCTGGAATACGGGGGCGACGGCGGCAATATCGCTACCGAAACCAAAACGCGCCTGCACCACCGGTTTTTTGGCATCCCGCGTACAGAACAACACGCGGTCAAAGCCCACCCCGCGATACATCGCCTCCAGAATCATGCGCAACACATCGTTCAGATTGAAGTTGCTGACCAGTGACTGGGTAATGTCCTGTACCCCCGCCGACAACACAGAGGCGGCATCACTCCCCGTTTGAGGCGGTGTCGCCAGTACCAGATCTTCCAGCGCATCTTGCTGGCCATGTTCGGTGCCGTCTCGCAGCAGGGTCTGCAAAAACACACTGGAACGCAGATCAATCCCGATCGCACCCAGGTAGCCATGCAAAGCCGTCGCTGCAGCCTTCATGACACGCTGGATATCCCGTACATCCAGGCCCGTGGCAGGCGCAAACAAGCGGGTGGGTTCGGCCAGTCTGGAGGGTGGCTGCCCCACTAACGGCACAAGGCGTGCACTCAGATTGGCGTGGGCCCGCAGGCGCTCGTTGGCGCTGGCCGGCTCACGCACCATGCCTTCTGGCAAAGGCCGCATGGCGTTGATGATCCGGTCCGGGAACAACCAGCTACGCGCCACCCCCATGCCCAGTTCGTCCCAGGACAAACCCAGCACGGCAATGACGGCGGAGGTTTCGCTGGTACCGCTGAAAATGCGGCGAGAGATTTCCCGGAATTCTTCCGGAAAATAATAAATGGTCAGCAAGCGCCCAAGGTGGTTGAACATGCCACAAATCAACGACTCTTCCGCCTCGCGCGAGCCGCATTCCAGCGCAATCTGCCGCGCCAGCAAACCACCATAAAACGCCTGCAACACCCCTTCCCGCAGCTGCGCAGCATGCGACTTGTTGTTCATATGTTCAAACAACAGCAGCGTGGTCGCCAGATTGCGAATCGTGTCAAAGCCCAGGATGACAATCGCACGGGAGATGGTGCTGATGGTGCCGCCATACTGGCCATAGCTGGCGGAATTAACGATGCGCAGCAGTTTGTTGACCAGGGAAAAATCATTGAGGATCACGCTGGACAAGACCTGCAGGCGTTCTGAATCGCCCTGGTTGATCTTGTTAATGGCGCTAATGGCCTGGGATAACGCCGGAAAATCATTGGTGTGACGCATGCGCCGCAACAGAAAATCCAGTGTACCCGTGGTGGCGTCGATCACCTTGGTGTTCATGTCGCCGCGCCAGTCCCGCAGGGCGTCACGCAATGCGTCTGCGGCCGGCGGTTTGGCCTGCTGGGTATTGGCAATGATGGGGTCGAGCCGGGCATCCAGTTCCGCCCGTTTGCTGGCACTGGCCGGTGCGCCCGGCGCGGGCCGCTCAGTCAGCATATTGTAAAACAACTGCCCTGCAGCCTGAACATCTGCCGGTGCACTTCCCCGACCGTTACCCACATCCATCAAGCGCGGGCGGTGCTGCGCATCCATGACCACGTTATGCGCATGCACGTGGCCATGTGTGAGGCCGGCTGCGTGCAGGGCCGCCAGCGCATCCAGCAGGTCAATCAACAAATCCACCGCCGTGGCCACGGTAAAATACTGGCCGTCCAGCCGCGTACCCTGTACATACTCATACACCAGCGCGGGCTGGTCTTCTGCCTCTACCTGTTCCAGCAAGGTGACTAGACCAGGATGCTGCAGCCCTACGGCTTCTTCATCCCCTTTAGCGCCCAGGCGCACGGCAACATCACGCCCGGCCTGCGTGTCGTGCGCCAGCCAGATACGGCCTTGTGCGCCTTCGCCCAGAATGCGCAGAAGCTGAAAACGATTCTTGAATGTTGCTGGCATGCTTTATCCCCCATGCCTTCATCATAGCGAGGCACTTTAAGCCAGGCAGAAAATCAACACACAAAAAGACAGTTTGAAAGCAAATTCCTTACAAGCGGTCGATTCTTGCATCTGAACCGTGGGGTTGACTTGATTATTTTTTAAGCCGGGCAACCAAGGCTTCCAGTACAGCCTGGGTTTCCGGCAAATACCACTCCGCCACGAACGCTTCCAGATCAAAGCCAGCCTCAAACGGGGCGCGTAATCCGGCGCGCGCGATATGACGTGTCTTCAGCATAGCCTGGCGTGGCAAACGGCCAAGTGCCTGTAACCAGGCAACCGCAACCGGGATGACCTCGGCGGCAGGCTTGAGTTCATCGACCATACCAAAAGCCAGCGCTTCGCTGGCTGTGATCATGCTGCCGGCCACCAGCAGGCGTTCGGCCCGATAATCGCCCACTAACCGACGCAGGACGTTTTGCACGCATTCTGGCGCGACCAGCCCGACCTGTACCTCGTTAAGCCCAATACGAAACTCGCCTTCAGCCATGATGCGGTAGTCGCAAAAAATGGATAACACCGCACCGCCAGCCGGGCTATGGCCGGTAATCGCGGACACAACGGGGACGGGGCTGGCGGCCAGGGCGGCAAACAGACCAAAGAAATCATCCATTGCCGCGGTTAACCCGGTACGGTCGAGCTTGAGTAAAGACGGCACATCCAGCCCGGCAGAGAACATCCCCGGCGCACCAGACAGCACGACCCCCGCCACTTCATCATCCACCGCGACTTGCAGCTGCTGACGTAGCGCGCGCAGCAAATCCGGGCCCAGCGCGTTGACCGGCGGGCGCGCAAGGCGTAGTTCGCGGATACCACCTTCGTGCGCAATCACTTCCAGCATGTTCGCTCCTGAGTGTTCTGGTTTTTGCCAACGGGTTTAGGATGCAATCCATTATCCCGAAGGGCCCTGTGGCAGCGTGCCCTGGTTTTCCCCTGGCCTGGCGTTTGAAATGGCAGAAAAACACCAACCAGGCCAGGCAGGCCTCCGGCGCAGCCATGAAAAAAGCCGACCCAACGGGTCGGCTTTGTGATGTGGCGATCGCGGATCAGGCGCGACGCCAGGTCGTTCCCTGCGGGCCGTCTTCCAGCACGACACCGCCTGCCGTCAGCAAATCGCGAATACGATCAGACTCGGCAAAGTTCCTGGCCGCACGCGCTGCTTTGCGCTGGGCGATCAGATCATCAATCGCCTCTGCGGTCAGTTCACCCTCTTGCGAACCCGCCTGCAAGTAAGCCTGGGCATCGCGCTCCAGCAAACCCAACACGCCAGCCAGCGCTTTGAGTTCACCAGCCAGTTGCGCCGACTGCTGTTTGTTGGCTTCGTGCGCCAGTTCAAACAACACGGCAACGGCCTCGGTCGTCCCAAAGTCATCATCCATAGCTGCTTTGAGCCGTGCGGCGTAGCCTTGCGACCAATCCAGCGTCACCTGCGCGGGCGCCACGTTCTTGAGCGTGGTGTACAGGCGGTTGAGCGAGTTTCTGGCGTCATCCAGATGGGCATCGCTGTAGTTCAGTGGCGAGCGGTAGTGGGCGCGCAGGATGAAAAAGCGCACCACTTCTGCATCGTACTTTTGCAGGATGTCGCGGATGGTGAAGAAATTGCCCAGGGATTTGGACATTTTCTCGTCATCCACCCGGATGAAACCATTGTGCAGCCAGTAGTTCACATACTGGTGATCGTGCGCGCCTTCCGACTGGGCGATTTCGTTTTCATGGTGCGGAAACTGCAGGTCTTCGCCACCGCCATGAATGTCGAAATGCTCGCCCAGATGATGGCAACTCATGGCCGAGCATTCAATATGCCAGCCTGGACGGCCAGCGCCCCACAGCGACGGCCACGCCGGTTCACCGGGTTTGGCGGCCTTCCACAGCACAAAGTCCATTGGATGCTGCTTGTTGGGATCAACCTCAACCCGCTCGCCCGCCCGCAGATCGTCCAGCGACTTGCCAGAGAGCTTGCCATAGCCGGGGAACTTGCCCACGGCGTAATACACGTCGCCGTTAGGCGCCGGGTAGGCCAGACCCTTGTTGACCAGCGTGCCGATAATATTGAGCATGCCGTCTACGTGGTCCGTGGCCTTGGGGGCGTGCGTCGGGCGCTGTACACCCAGCGCATCTGCGTCCTCATTCATGGCATCGATAAAACGCGCGGTCAATTCGCCAATGGTCTCGCCATTTTCTGCGGCGCGTTTGATGATCTTGTCATCAATGTCGGTGATGTTGCGAACGTAGTCGACCTCATACCCGGAAATCTTGAGCCAGCGGGAGACCATATCGAACACCACCATCACCCGCCCGTGGCCGAGGTGACAGTAGTCGTACACCGTCATGCCACAGACGTACATCTTTACCAGGCCTGGGGTGATGGGGACGAATTCCTGTTTCTCGCGTGCGAGTGTGTTGTAGACATTCAACATGGTTTTACCAAAGTGAGGGGCAAAGGGGGCATTTTAACAGAGCGCCGCAGAATCAGGACTGGGCAGCGTCTGCTTCCGGCAAGATCAGGTTACCCAGCTCTTGCAAAGGTGGCAGTGTCGACAGGCTCGCCAACCCCAGGTCATCCAGAAACTGCCGCGTCGTGCCCAGAAGCTCTGGCCGGCCCGGGACTTCCTTGTGGCCGATGACGTCCAGCCAGCCGCGTTCTTTCAGCGTCTGGATGATCTGGCTGGAAACAGTCACACCACGAATCTCTTCAATATCCCCGCGGGTCACCGGCTGCTTGTAGGCGACAATGGCCAGCGTTTCCATGACCGCACGGGAGTAGCGCGGCGGTTTCTCCGGGTTCAGTCGTTCCAGATAGGGCTGCATTTCCAGCCGCGCCCGGAACCGCCAACCCGACGCCAGCTTGATCAATTCCACGCCCCGACCATGCCAGGATTGCTGGATTTCCTCCAGCAGACTGTTGATCAGCTGACCAGAGATATCCTCGGCAAACAAGGTTTTGAGCGTATTCAGTGACAAGGGCTCTGGTGCCACCAGCAAGGCAGTTTCCAGGACCTTTTGCATATGGGCCCGATCGTACAGGCCGGCTTCGGTTTCAGGCGCGCTCATCAGGTTCAGGCTTCAGGGGGCAAGGGCATGACGTCGGCGGCGGATGCGCCGGCAAGGCACACGTAAATCGGCGCAAAACCTTCGTCCTGATTCACGTGAATGTACTTTTCTTTCACCAGTTCCAGCACAGCAATAAACGTCACCACCAGCAAGGGCACACCGCGCGTGGTGTCAAACAGGCTCTCAAAACGGGCATAACGGCCGTCTTGCAGAAACTTGAGGATGTGCGTCATTTGTTCGCGTACAGAGAGTTCATCCGGTTTGACGGTATGACTCTTGTTACGTTTGGCCCGCGCCAGAATGGCCAGCCAGGCCGTTTTGAGGTCTTCCGGGCGCACGTCGGGCAGACGCACCACCATGTCTTTTTCGAACAGCACAGTGACCAGTTGAAAATCCCGGCCAGCTTGCGGCAACTGGTCCAGTTCATAGGCGGCCAGTTTGACTTGTTCGTATTCCAGCAAGCGGCGCACCAATTCAGCCCGTGGATCAATCTCGTCACCCTCGCCATCGACCGCCGGTTTGGGCAGTAACAAGCGGGATTTGATCTCGATCAGCATGGCCGCCATCAGGAGGTACTCGGCCGCCAGTTCCAGCCGGTCTACCCGCATGACATCGACGTATTCCATGTACTGCGCCGTCACCCGCGCCATGGGGATATCAAGGATATCGATGTTTTGCTTGCGGATCAGGTACAGCAACAGATCCAGCGGCCCTTCAAACGCATCCAGCAACACACGCAAGGCATCGGGCGGAATGTATAAATCTTGCGGGTATTCGGTGACGGCCTCGCCAAAGACGTGCGCCAGCACCGCTGCCTCCGCCACTACGGCGGTAGCGGGATCAAGGGCGACGGTGGCTTCAGCGGGCGAAGGAACAACAGCGTTCATGAGGTGGCCAGAACCAGTGGACAATCAGTCGTAAGCCAGACCCATGGCTTCGCGTACATCCCGCATGGTCTCACGCGCCAGGTCACGCGCACGCTCGCAGCCGTCGGCCACCAGGTTACGGACCAGGGTCGGGTCTTCCAGATACGGTTGGGCGCGTTCAAACATCGGCTTTTGTTCTGCCAGCACGCCATCAATCACTGGCTGCTTGCATTCAATACAGCCAATGCCGGCGGTGGTGCAGCCTTGCACCACCCAGTCACGGGTATCTTCGGTTGAGTACACCTGATGCAATTGCCATACCGGGCATTTTTCCGGGTTGCCCACGTCGGTCCGCCGCACGCGGGCCGGATCAGTCGGCATCTGGCGGATTTTACGGGTAACGGTTTCCGGGTCTTCGCGCAGGCTGATGGTATTGCCATAAGACTTGGACATCTTGGCACCATCCAGCCCCGGCATGCGGGAGGCAGACGTCAACAGCGGTTGGGATTCCGGCAAAATCATCTTGCCGCCGCCTTCCAGAAAACCAAACAAACGCTCACGGTCGCCGTGACTCAGGTTCTGGGTATCTGCCAGCATGGCGCGGGCGGATTCCAGCGCCTCCACGTCGCCCTCTTGCTGGTAACGCGTGCGCAATTCTTCGTACAGTTTGCCTTTTTTGCCGCCCATTTTCTTGATGGCGGCTTCGGCCTTCTCGGCAAAATTAGGTTCTTTGCCAAACATGTGGTTGAAACGCCGTGCAATTTCACGGGTAATTTCCACGTGTGGCACCTGGTCTTCGCCCACAGGCACCAGGGTGCCGCGGTACAACAGAATGTCAGCCGATTGCAGCAAGGGGTAACCCAGAAAACCGTAAGTCCCCAGGTCTTTGCTGGCCAGTTTTTCAATCTGGTCCTTGTAGGTGGGTACGCGTTCCAGCCACGGCAGCGGCGTGATCATGGACAACAGCAGGTGCAGTTCTGCGTGTTCCGGCACCCGGCTCTGGATAAAAATGGTGGCTTGTGCGGGGTCTACCCCGGCGGCAATCCAGTCGATCACCATGTCCCAAACGCTTTTTTCAATGACGGATACGTCGTCATACGCCGTGGTCAGCGCATGCAGGTCTGCCACCATGAAAAAGCATTCGTATTCGCTTTGCAGCCTGACCCAGTTCTTGAGCACGCCGTGGTAGTGCCCCAGGTGCAGCTTGCCGGTCGGGCGCATGCCAGACAGAACACGATCGGGAAACATTTCAAATCCTTGAATTCAAAGTGGTTTTATTATTAGCTGTTTCTGCGCGCTGTGGCAAAAATCAGGCAAACAGACGCAGGATGTTGTTCACCAGCAGATAAAACACGCCCATAAACGGCGCCATGATGAAGAACAACACCTTGGTGAACATCAGAACCAGCAGCACGATCATGCCATAGGGCTCGATCCGGGCGACCTGGCGCGCGGCGTTTACCGGCAACAGCGAGATCAGCACGCGGCCACCATCCAGTGGCGGAATGGGGATCAGGTTCAGGATCATCAGCACGATATTGATCTGCACCCCAGCCTGCGCCATCTGCCGCAGGGGATAGGCAAAATCACCTTCTGCGGCGTGCAGCAACAAGCCCAGCACCACCGTCCACAGCAGCATCATGATCAGGTTGGCGGCAGGGCCGGCCAGTGCTACCCAGCGCATGTCTTTTTTCGGGTTGCGCAAATCGCCAAAATTGACGGGCACGGGCTTGGCCCAGCCAAACAAAAAGCTGCCCGGCAACAAGAGGCACAACAACGGCAAGGCAATGGTGCCCAGCGGGTCGATATGCTTGATCGGGTTCAGCGTCATGCGCCCCATCAAATAGGCCGTAGGATCACCAAAATGGCGCGCGGCATAAGCGTGCGCGGCTTCATGCAGCGTAATGGCAAACAGCACCGGCAGCGCATAAATGCAGATGTTCTGAATGAAAGAAGAAATGTCCATGAAGCCCTGACCAGTTAAGTACGCCAGCACTATCGCGCTGGCGGTATGACGTTCATTTGCCGTGCATGTTTGCAGAGGGGTGACGGCATGCGGCGCCGCGCCGCATCATCGCACACAAAGCGCAACGCGCCCGCTGTGTATTTGTCAGCCACCAAACGGGGCTGGATCACCTTGCCCCACTCGCAATACCACAGGCGCTTCACCAGAGAGGTCTACCACGGTGGAAGGTTCAATCCCGCAATAACCGCCATCAATGACCAGATCAACATCATGTTGCAGCCGGTCCCGGATATCCCAGACATCGGTCAGTGCAAACTCGTCGCCTGGCAAAATCAGTGTGGATGACAACAAGGGTTCGCCCATTTCTTCAAGCAAAGCCAGTGCCACCGGGTGCTGCGGCACCCGCAACCCAATCGTTTGCTTTTTGGGGTTCCACACCCGGCGCGGGGTTTCTTTGGTGGCTTGCAAAATGAACGTGTAGCTACCCGGCGTTGCGCTCTTGAGCATGCGGTAGGTCCGGTTATCGACACGGGCGTAGGTGCCCAGCTGCGATAAATCGTGGCAGACCAGCGTGAAATGGTGCTTGTCATCCAGTTGGCGGATGCGGCGGATACGCTCCAGCGCGTCTTTGTCATCCAGCCGGCAGCCCAGCGCGTAGCAGGAGTCTGTCGGGTATGCGATCAGACCGCCCTTGCGCACAATGTCGGCGGCTTGTTTGATCAGACGGGGTTGCGGGTTTTCCGGGTGTACTGAAAAGAATTGGGCCATGTATGCAATGTGAGGTCGGGGTGCCAGCGACGCAAGTCAGCTTTTGCGCTGGTAGTGTAACTGGATCAGCCCGCCAGCGAGACTTTGCTGTTGTACAAGTTGCCAGGACGACGCAGCCGGGCCGGCAAAGAGCGCAATCCCCTCGCCCAATACCTCGGGCACCAGGGTCAGGATCAGTTCATCAACCCGGCCAGCCGTGAAGAAATCTGCCGCCAGCTGGCCGCCACCGACCAGCCAGATGCGCTCAAAACCTGCGCGCTCCATCTGCGCCAGCCAGTCTGGCACCGGCTCACACACGCGCTGGATGGAGCTGGAGATCGGCAGAGTGGGCAAGGTGTGATGACTGAACACGTAGCATGGCCGGTCTGTATGCGGCCAGGAGCCAAAGGTGAGCACCTGGTCAAAGGTTTTGCGACCCATGACAAGGGCATCGACCCCCGCGTAAAACTCGCCGTAACCGTAGTCCTCACCTTCTGGCTGGATTTGCGGCAGCCAGTCCAGCGCACCATCCGGCCGGGCCAGTTTGCCATCCAGCGAAATCGCCGCATACAGCACCACCGTGCTCATGCGGCCTCCGGCAACCAGCGCTCCCACACCGGCACGCAACCGATGGGCAAATCCGGGTTCAAGCCCGGTTCACGCGCGCCCTCACCCGTGGCGTGATAATCCGTGCCGCAGGAGGCCAGAAAACCAAACTCTTGCGACAAGCGTCCAAAGCGCCCGACTTCTGCCGCGCCGTGGCTGCCAGAAACCACCTCAATGGCCTCGCCCCCCAGGCGGCGGAACTCAGTCAACAACACGCGCATGGTCTCGTTGCCCATTTCATAGCGGCCCGGATGCGCCAGTACGGCGACGCCACCAGCGGCGCGAATCCACTCGATGGCCTCGTGCATGCGTGCCCATTCGTGATCCACGTAGCCCGGTTTGCCCCGCACCAGAAATTTCTTGAATACGGACTTGGTGTCTTTGGCTGCGCCAATTTCAACCAGATACCGGGCAAAGTGGGTGCGGCTGATCATTTCCGGGTTTTCGGCATATTTACGTGCCCCCGCCAGCACGTTATCCAGCCCTACCCGCGCCAGTGAGTCACTCATGGCCTGCGCCCGTGCATCACGCCCGGCGCGCACGCTGGCAAGACCGGTCATGAATTGCGGGTTGGCCGGATCAACATCCAGCCCGACGATGTGCAAGGTGTACTTGCCCCAACTGGCGGAAATCTCGACGCCATTGAGAAAACGCATGCCGTGACTGGCCGCTTCTTCTGCGGCCAGTGCCACGCCACGGGTATCGTCATGATCTGTCAGGGCAAACAGTTTGCAGCCGCGCTCGGCCGCCTTGCGGGCCACTTCTTTGGGCGGCAGCAGGCCGTCCGAGAAGTTGGAGTGACAATGCAGATCAACCGGAACCATCACACCCCCTTCTGGCGCAAACGCCCGCGGACTTTGATATCACGGCTCATGCGGGGAATACCCCGGTGGAGAGATAACGGTCACCACGATCGCAGACAATAGACACGATTACCGCGTTTTCGACCTCGGCCGACAACCGGAGTGCCGCGGCCAGTGCACCACCCGACGAAACGCCGGCAAAAATCCCTTCTTCGCGCGCCAGGCGGCGAGTCATCTCTTCCGCTTCCAGTTGGGTAACTTCCATCACGCGATCAAGCTTGCTCCAGTCGCAGATGGCAGGTACGTATTCGGCCGGCCATTTGCGAATGCCGGCAATAGAGGCGCCATCCGTAGGCTGTACGCCCACAATCTGGATGCCCTTGTTTTGTTCTTTCAAGTAACGCTGCGTGCCCATCACCGTGCCGGTGGTGCCCATGCTGGACACAAAATGGGTGATCTTGCCGTCGGTATCACGCCAGATTTCCGGGCCGGTGGTTTCGTAATGCGCCAGCGGGTTATCCGGATTGGCAAACTGATCCAGCATCACGCCCTCGCCCCTGGCAACCATCTCTGCGGCCAGATCGCGCGAGCCTTCCATAGACTCGGCCAGGATCACTTCAGCGCCAAATGCCTTCATGGTCTGTACGCGTTCGACGCTGGAGCTTTTGGCCATGATCAGCGTCATGCGGTAACCCATCATGGCGGCGGCCATAGCCAGTGCAATGCCGGTATTACCAGAGGTGGCTTCGATCAGGCGATCGCCTGGCTTGATGGTGCCGCGTTCTTGCGCGTGGCGGATCATGGATAGCGCCGGACGGTCTTTCACCGAACCGGCCGGATTGTTGCCTTCCAGCTTCACAAGAACGATGTTGCTGGTGTTGCCCGGCAGGCGCTTGAGTCGGACCAGCGGGGTGTTCCCGACGAAATCTTCTAGATATTTGAACATGCAGCACTCCAGTGATGGGGCAATTATACCCTCATCATGGGGTCACACCGGCATCGGTTCGTTGGGTATGCGGTGTGTAAGTCCGGGCTCGTCAGATGCAACATCTTTTCCAGGCACATCACCACTTCGTCATTCCGGCCCTGAGCCGGAATCCAGGTGTAAACGGTATGTGCCGCAGGCACTGAACATGGTTTGCCCGCAAAAGCCCGCCTGTGGCGGGCGTACTGGATTCCTGCTTTCGCAGGAATGACGAGCCAAGAAGATGCCGGCTCCCCCTTCTCACACGACCACTTCGTCATTCTGGCTGGAATGCCCGCATCGGGATCGGAGCATCGGGATCAAATAAAAAGGGGACTTCACGCAGCCCCCTTTGATGCCGAAACCGCCCAGGCAAGTCACTAGGCAATGGCCCGCAAACCCTTGAGCACCGGTGCCGGCGCGCTCAACACCAAATCACCATCGACGGAGAACTCAAGCTGGGCAAAGTCGGTGATATGGCCAATCACGCCGGGTTCGTCCGAGATGAAATCACCCACCAGCACCACCTTGCAACCGGCAGCCAGCGCCGAGGCCATGCCCGCCGGGGCGTCTTCAAACACAATGCATTGGCGTGGATCAACGCCCAGGCGCTTTGCCGCCAGCAAATACGGATCAGGTGCAGGCTTGCCGCGATCAACCTCTTCAGAGGTCACCACCACATCTGGTAACTGCATATTGCAAGCTGCAAAGCGCACATCCAGGACCGGGCGCGAGGCGGAGGTGACGACGGCCCAGCGACCAGCCGGCATCTGTTGCAAGAAGGTATCGGCACCGGGCACCGGTGCAATGCCACCGGTCGTATCGGTTTCGATTTCTTCCATCCAGGCCACTTCTGCCACCACATCCAGGTGGGGTGCCACCATGCGCACGGTGTCTTCCGTACGTACGCCGTGGGTGTACTGGCGGATGTCGTCCAGGTTCAGGTCGCAGCGCGCGCACCACGCCTCCCAGACCCGCTCCACCAGAATGTGAGAATCAATCAGGGTGCCGTCCATGTCGAACAGGAACGCCTGTGCGCGGTGTTGCTGCATATCAGCCTCGTGAGCTTTGGGTGGAGATGACTCTATCTTAGGCGCTGGGGCTAGACTTGCGTTCTGTTATGGTGCAAATTTCTACAGGATTAGCTCAAACCAACCCCTAAGGTTTAACCCGTATGCTTATACGCGAAATGGTGGGACAAACCTTCGGGCAGCGCTGGCATTACCAGCATTTGCTGGTAGAACGGGTTCCCTTTGCCTGGCACTATCACCCGGAGTACGAACTGACATTGACGCGTCGCGCCCGCGGCATGCGCTATGTCGGTGGAGACGTAGCCCCGTTTGGTGAGCTGGACCTGACGCTGGTCGCCCCCAATCAAGCGCACACCTGGCAGGCGCAAAGCCGTGCCGACGGCCAGTGCCATGAGGTCCAGGTCATTTTCTTCACGCGAGAGTGGCTGGAACAACTGGCTACGGGCGGCTTGCCAGAGTTGATCGGCTTTGCCGACTGGCTGCGCAAGGTGCAGCAAGGCGTGGTGATCAGCGAGGCCTGTACGCGCAAGCTGGTACCGCTGTTTGACGCGTTACACCAAAGCCGTGGACTGGATCGGCTCAGTCGGCTGCTGCAGATTCTCGACCAATTGCCACGGGATCATGAAGCACGCTTGATTGGCGGAGCCCCAACGCCAGAATACCAGGACAAACGTGTCGAAACCGCACTGGCCTGGCTGCATGAACACTATCGGGAGCCGGTCACCCTGGCGGATCTGGCCACCGTCACGCGCAGTAGTGAAGCCACCATCAAACGCCTGTTGCGGGAGCAATTGCAGGACAGCATGACCGGCCTCCTGGCGCAATTGCGGATTGGCCACGCCTGCAACCTGTTGATTACCTCGCAAATGCCCATCCAGTTGGTGGCAGAAGAAAGTGGTTTTCCCAGCCCCAGCCACTTCTACAAGCAATTTGGTCTGGCCAAGGCCATGTCCCCGGCAGCATTCCGCAAGCGCTACCATCTGCGCCGCGTGATGCAGGAGGATGCGCCGGCCACACAATCGGCACTGGTCCGCGCCGGCGTGGCCAGTCACGCCAGCCCATAAAAAAAGCCGCATCACCAGATGCGGCTTTTTTCTCAAAACACAGGCCGGTTCATCAGGCACCACGCTTGAGCAGCGTTTCCACGTAGCGTTGTACGCCTTCTTCCACGGTCATGAATGGCTCTTCATAGCCCGCTTCCCGCAGCAGCGTCAGGTCGGCCTCGGTAAAGCTTTGGTATTTGCCTTTGAGCGCGTCCGGGAATTCGGTGTACTCCAGCAAGCCTTCGGCCAGAATCTGCTCCAGGGTCAGCACTGATTTGCCTTCTTGCTGGCGGAAGGTGTTGATCACCGTGGTCGCCACGTCGTTGAAAGGCTGCGCGCGCCCCGTGCCGACGTTGTACACGCCGCAAACTTCTGCGTTATCCAGGAACCACAGGTTGACCTTGACGACATCTTCCACCGACACGAAGTCACGGGTGTGACCACCGGCCGGGTAGCCGCCGTACTCACCAAACAGTTTGACCTTGCCGTTCTGGCGATACTGGTTGTAGTGATGGAAGGCGACAGATGCCATGCGTTCCTTGTGCCATTCGCGATCGCCGTAGACATTGAAGTAACGGAAACCGACGGCCTGGGCAGACAGATCATCCCAGCGCTGACGCAGCACCTGATCAAACAGGAGCTTGGAGTAACCGTACACGTTCAGCGGCGACTCGCACTCCGGGTCTTCATGGAACCCGTTGCTGCCGGCACCATAGGTGGCCGCGCTGGAGGCATAAATGAACTGGACTTCTTCAGCCTGGCACCACTCAAACAGACCGAGCGTGTACTGATAGTTGTTTTCCATCATGTACTTGCCATTGTGTTCCATGGTGTCAGAACACGCGCCCTGATGCAGGATGGCGGTAATCTGGCCATCCCAGCGGCCGCTGGCCAGTTCGGCAATAAACTCGTTTTTGTCGACGTAGTGCGAAATCTGGCAATCGACCAGATTGCGGAACTTGTCGCCCCGCGTGAGGTTGTCCACGGCGATGATGTCGGTTTCGCCGCGCGCATTCAGCGCCTTGACGATATTGGAACCGATAAAACCGGCAGCGCCGGTAACCACGATGGTCATTGCTTACTCCTTGTTGATTCGACTGCACAGCGCCAGGAAAAGCCAGGCACCATGCGGCATCCATTGTTCGGTCCAGCGCCAGCTATTTGCCATGGTCGCGACCTCGGACTTTCTGAAATCGATGTCCGTTTCATCCTCAAGCCCACTGGTGATGCCATTACACACCCCGCCTGGCGCATTGTAGTAGCCAGGCTCGTAACGCGGGTTATTGCGGCCCCAGCCTTGCAACATGCAGCTATCAAACGGATTGTGGCCCAGAATCCAGTCCAGCGCAGCCTGGGCATAATGGCCCAGGGCGACAGAGAAGGCGGCCTCTTCCGTAAACAGCTGGCTGGCGCGCGCCGCAGCAGCGGCAATCGAGCCCAACCGGGCGTTTTCGCCTTGCCACCAGTAGCCCGTGCCATTGTCATGCGGAATGAAGAACTGTGTCTGTCCAGGCTTGCCCGGCTGCAAGACATACTGGCGCGGGTAGCCGAACGGATTGTTCACTTCTTCCCCAGTAATGCGCAAGGCATATTCAAACGCCAAGCGTAGCGCCGCACGAATTCTACCGGCCAACGGGCTGGCAGGCACGATTTCCAGATAACGCATCAGGGCGATTTCCGGCAGGCCGGCATCTGCCGCATGAAAGAACGAGCGCGCGCCGGTTTCATCCGCCCGGAACCAGCCGTCGTCATGCTGGCGTACCAGCAGGTTATTGACCCGGCGCACGGCGGCATCCGCGTACGCACCCTCTCCCGTCACGGCCAGCAACTCGGTAGCCGCCAGCAAGGCGCAATAATCGTCGATGATGTTTTCCACACCATCGTCCAGATAGCGCAGATTGTGTTCTTGCAGGTGGGCAAAACCGGTTTGCGCCGCGCCCAGATATTGGTCACGCGTGAATTCACCATCACGGCCCAACTGGCTGGCGCGGGCCAGCGCCGCAATGGTCATGCCGCCACCCTGCCGGAACGCGGCCTGATAGCGGTCAGACTTGATGCCCTGCTGCGTGGCATACGCACACAGGTCACGCTGGTTTTCGTCCTTGGACCATTTATCGAACAGCGTCATGTAGAAGAAGCCGGCCGGGTCTTGCATGCGCACCAGAAAATCCGCGCCATGCAAGGCTTCATCGACCATGCGTTCATTGAACCATTTCAGTTGCGGCGGCAGTTGGGCGTGGCCGTCGAGCAGATTCCACACCACTTGCGGTGTTTGCTGCGGGTTCATGAAGTTGGCAACGGACAGATGCGACAGGTATTTGGAGCAATCGCCCGAGGCATCAAACCAGCCGCCGTGGACATCCCGGCGCTCGTCACTGCCAAATTTGGGGCGGCTGCGATCGGCGTTGTCGTACAGCCCGGTGCAACGCTGGCCTTTGAGGTAGTGAACAATGTCAGAGAGCATCTGGCCGGCAAACAAGTCCGCATCGATCGCAAAGGTGTGCGACACCAGCGGTGGCTGAACGCCATCGACCACAATGAAATACTCGCCCACGTCAGTCTGCGCAGAAAAATCGGCTTGCCAGAAATGGCGGTTTTTCCAGTTATCGACCGTGCCGCTGGCCGTAACCGGGCCGCTCAACACTTTCTGGCGGGTTGAGGCGTCATACAGGCTAAAGGTCAGCAGCGCCGCGCTGGCGGGTGCTTCAATGGTCGCCAGCTTGCGCGCCTGCGGGGTGAAACCAATGTGGTTGAACAGGATTTTCATTTCGTCTCCGGTTGCCTCTGCGGGCTGGGTGCGGTGCGGTTTCAGACGGCGGCGTGGGCCAGCCACCAGTTGCGGGCTGCGCCGATCATGCCGGCATGGTTGCCGGCACTGGCGAGGCAAATGGCGGTGGTGCCGCGAAAATCCGGCTCCAGCACGTCATCAATCGCCGTACTGAGTTCTTGCCGGAAGCGCTCACCCCGGGCACTGATGCCACCTCCCACCACTACCCGCTGCGGGTTGAAAGCGTATATCAGGTTGGCAATGCCGGTCGCCAACAGTTCACGCCACTGGGCAACGACGGCACAAACCACGGCATCCCCACCGTCGTAGGCCGTCATGATGCGCTCGCCACTCCAGCCGCCCTCACCCGTGGCGGCTTCAATCGCACGCACCAGGGCAGATGTCGAAGCATGCTGCTCCCACATTTTGCCGTCGATGCGCATATAGCCCCATTCCCCGGCTGCTGCCCGCGCCCCACGGTACAAGGCATGGTTGATGACAATGCCGCCGCCAATGCCCGTACCCACCGTCAACGCAATAAAATGGGCGCAGCCTTGCGCGGCCCCAGTCCAGCCCTCGGCCAGCGCGACACAATTGACGTCGTTTTCGACCGTCACCGGCAGGCCAAATGCGTTTGCCAGAACGGTTTTGGGAGAACAGCCCGGATAACCCGGGATGGCCTCAGCGGCGCCGAGGATCACGCCCGTCTCCGGATCAACCAGTCCGAGCGTGCTGATGGCGATGCCCGCGGGGGCGTGATCCGCAACCAGCGGCGCGGCCAGCGTGCACAAGAAATCAAGCACATGGGGCCCACCCTGCATTGCAGGCGTGGGCACAGTCTGAACCTGGCTGACCACGCCGTCCGGCCCGACGAGGCCGTACTTGATCTGCGTGCCGCCAATATCGAAGGCAAGAAGGGAAGACATGATCGGGTTTCGTTCCGCTGCGGTTGCTCTGAAGCCGTTTGCGCCGGTGTTTCCGGTCTGGTGGGCGGCTTTTTCTGTGATGTGGCGTTGTGTATGTATCAGGCCTTGGCCCAGTCAATGACCGGCCGGTGCTGCGTTTGCAAATACTGGTTGGCGGCCGAGAAATGCCCGTTGCCGATAAATCCCCGGTGCGCCGACAAAGGCGATGGGTGGACGGACTCCAGCACCAGGTGTTTGTTGCGGTCTATCAATGCGGCTTTCTTTTGCGCGTGACTACCCCAGAGCATGAAAACAATGCCGGATTCTTGCGCGGCCAGTTGCCGGATGATCTCGTCAGTGAGGACTTCCCAGCCACGTTTGGCGTGCGATGCTGCGCAATCAGCCTCTACCGTCAGTACGGTGTTAAGCAGCAACACGCCCTGATCGGCCCAACCCGTCAGTGAACCATCTTGCGGTGGCGTCAGCCCCAGATCGCGCGCAATTTCTTTCCAGATATTGTTCAGTGAGGGTGGCTTTTTGATGCCCGGGGGTACTGAAAAACTCAGCCCATGCGCCTGACCTGCGCCGTGATACGGGTCTTGCCCCAAAATCACCACTTTGACATCGGCCGGGGCGACATGCGCCAGTGCGGCAAACCAGTGGGCACGCGGCGGATAAATCACTTTGCCGGCAGCCGCTTCGGCGGTCAGAAACGCATCAAGGCCAGTCAGTGCGGGGTTTTGGCGCAACGCCGACAACAACGGTTGCCAGGCGGCTGGAATCGCATCAAAAATCAAGAATCTGCTCCACGATTGCGGCGAATGAATTCGCGGTGATGACGGAAAACCGTCCGTTCAAAGACTTCTTTCAGGCCCGGCGTGGGGTAATCCCATTTCGCCAGAATAATGTGCGCCTGGCCATCGGCCTCGACCTGTTCCACCTGGGCGGGCAAGCTCATCAGGTAAGGCAGGCTGGCGCTTAACATCAAGCCCACGTAACCAGTCTGGCCCACGGCCAAGGGTTCGGACTGCGCCCATTGCACGTGTTCAATGCCGATCAACCCGTCCCGTTCTGACGGCTTTTGCGGGGTCAGCAAACGCGCCAGCCACAATAATTGCAGATCAAGCCGGGATTCCACCTGAGAAACCTCACGCTCTTCATGCGGGTGCTGGTCCATGGCCTCCAGCACCTCCAGGTAACGCTGGGCTTCCAGAGGATGTTGGGTGGGTTCGTTCTGCCAGGTCAGTGGCAGGCGCATTTCAAAAAAAAGACCGTCGGGGAAATTAGACATGGGCGGGTTCCACAGCGCAGTTGCGGCTCAGAGGATAGTCTGATTATAGGCTGTCGGCGGCTCAGGCCGTGCGCGCTTGCCGCACGCGCTCGTACAGGCATATGGCGGCAGCAGCGCCCACGTTGAGCGATTCAATCCCCGGGTGCATGGGGATCGTCAGCCGCAGGGTGGCGCGGGCAGCCATGTCGGCAGACACACCCTGTCCTTCCGATCCCATGACGAGGGCCAGATTACCAGTGAGCGTAGCGGCATAGAGGTCTTGCGCGTCGTCCAGCATCAGCGCAGCCACCGGGCCGGCAAAGCCATCGGCAAACTGCGCCAGGTCCGCACGTTCTACCAGATCAAGGACAAAGTGTGCGCCCATGCCGGCACGCAAGACTTTGGGTGACCACAGGTCAGCGCAATGATCAGACAACAAGACCTGGTCTACCCCGGCGGCCGCAGCGGTGCGCAAAATGGAACCGACATTGCCAGGGTCCTGGACGCCATCAAGTAACAGGCACAAACCGTGCTGCCGGGCTGTCTGGCTATCGGGAATACTCACCAGCGCCATCACGCCGGTGGGGCTGGGCAATTCAGACAGAGACTTGAACAACGTGGCTTCCAGCACCGTTGCCGGCACGTCACAGGCTTTGATCAAACCCGCTACCTCAGGATTACCGGCACCGTCTGGCGTGATCAACAGTTTTTCGATCACCCAGCCCGCATCCAGCGCGGCAGCAACGAGGTGCGCGCCATCGAGCAGGGTTTTCTTTTGCTTGAGACGGTCCCGCCGATGCGTCGCCAGTTTATGGCAAAGCTTGTACAACGCGTTCTGCGGCGAATGAATCACTTCCATACCACTCTCGGGAAAAAATCAGGCGCGGTTGTTACGCTCGGCCAGCGCACGGCTGACCAGCAAACAAACCTGTTTGAACTGGGTAAAGGTGGCTTCGTCCAGCGGCGTCAGGGAGGTGCGCTGACCGACAAACAAACCAACCGGACGCTCGTTCATGAAAATGGACATGGCACAGAAATCCCCCGCCCCAAACCGCTGTAGCCAGGTGCCCGGCAACAGTTTTTGCAGATTGATACGGGTGTGCTCGTTCAGCCAGACCGCTTGCGGCTTGGTCATCAAGCGCGCAAACAGGTGGACGTTGTCCATCGGCAGCGAAAAATCATTCAGCCGGTCTTGTGCATCCGGGCTTTGGATAAAACGGGTTCGCAACAGACTGTCTTGCGCTGAGTACACCATGAAGGCCGCGCGCTGAATGCCCATACCTTCGGTAAACACGCGCAATGCCAGTTCAATCAGTTGAGAGGCATTTGCCCCCTGGTGTGCGGCATCATTCAGCGCATGCAGCCGTTCAGCAAAGCGATTGGCCGGGGGAACAGGTGGTGCGGCGGGCTCCGGTGGAGCAACGGGTTCCCAGGGGCCCGGCAACATGGGCAAGGCATAGGCCGCCTGCAAGCGCCCGCTACGTGCGGTTTCCTTGCGCACAAACTTCAGGATGGCTGCGGTCGTCAGGTTCCAGCATTCATCCAGCGGGCTTTGCAGTACGTCTGCAATGACTTGCAGCGCAACTTCGACCTCCGGTTGCCACCAGCCGAACTCCAGCGCACGCGCCATTTTCAGCACGGCCACTTGCATGGACTGACGTGGGGTTTCCACGTGGCTGCCCGCCTGTAGCTGCACCAGGGGCTCCGGAAAATGCCAGGCACCGAGCATGTCACAGGCGGCGTTCTCGGCGCTGGCCGCGCCAGATTGATCGGTCGAGAGGATGCCCAGCAGCGTCGGCAAACCCGACAACACCGCAGCGATGAAAATTTCGTCGAGTTTGGCATCAAAGCGCTGACTGGCGTATTCGCGTGCCAGCCTGGCCGCAAAACGCAGATTGGTCACCGCCGCATGCAAGTCAGCCACCGCGTGCGGGCGATCGGGCAGCAGGCTGGCTTCCGCCACCGGGCCGTTGGCAAAGCGCTCCAGGAACGGGGTGATGCCGTAAAGCGCCAGGCAGTTTTCGACCGAAACCACATCCGCCGACAGACTGGTGCGTTCGCGATGATTGACGGTGCGTAGCACCTGCGCGGTCAACAGCGGATCACGCAATACGATGTCGACCAGATCAGCCGGCCGCACCCGGTCCGGCCGGCGCAGCATCGGCAGCAACAAATCCTTGCTGGCTTGCAGCATGGGCAGCGGGCGGTTGGTCCACTGCGCAATCCATGGTGCAAATGAGGGGGCTAGATTGACTGCCATATCAAAAGCTTGCTGTGTTTCCAGTCGCCAATATCGATGGTTTTGTCCGGTGTCTGCCCGGGCACGCCAAAGCTGTTGCTGATCAACCGGCAATCAGGCCGGCACTCTGCCTTGACCTTCTGCCACAGGCGCGGCATGGGTTCAGGTGACAAGTAAGCATAGACCACATCAAACCCGGCCAGATTCTGGGTAAACGCATCAGCGCGGCGCCAGTCCGCCTGGGCACCCAGTCGCCAGCGCCCGATCAACCAGGGTAACCAGGCCATTTCCACCCCGGTGACCGTCACATCGGGCCGGTGTTTACCCAGCCACGCCAGCACCGTCCCCGTGCCCCCACCCAGATCGATGACATGTGCATGGGACGGGATTTCCTGCGACAACAAGGCCAACGCACGCGGGTTACTCAGATACAGAGGTACCCGGCTTTGAACTGCGCCGGCAGAAACCAGGAACAACAACACAAATGCGACCAGCCACAGCCATGGTGGCACTTGCCAGCTCAAGGCGGCCAGAATGGCGGCAGGAAAACACAAGTGGATGAAACTCCACCAGTGACCGTCGTGCCAGAACCAGGCGACGAATGCAGCCGTTACGCCGCCAGCCAGTGCCAGCGCCCACACCGGGGTTGCCGGCATGAACCACCACAGCAGCGCCATGACGGCGACCGCCAGTACCTGCAACAAGACAAAACGCAGCGGCTGCGGCATTAATTCGCCCCGGACGCCACCTTGCCGCCCACTTTGGCAGCCACCTCAGACGCTGGAATGGCTTTGGCTTCCTGGTCAATACCAGCCTGCCGGCGAATTTCGGCTTCGGCTTCCTTGTTCAGCACCACAATGCTGATACGACGATTGACTGGCGCATAGATATTGGCGGTATCCAGCGGTACCTGCTCGGCAAAGCCATTCACCCGCAAAATCTTGTCGGTAGACAGCCCGCCTCCTGCCAGCAACTCGCGCCGCGAGGCATTGGCCCGGTCAGAGGAAAGCTCCCAGTTGGAATACCCGCGCTGCCCCGAGGCAAAGGGTTGCGCATCAGTGTGGCCAGACAGCGAGAGATCATTGGGGACGTCGTTCAGCAGCTTGCCGATTTCATCCAGAATATCTTTGGCATACGGCTCCAGTTCGCTAGAGCCAGACTTGAACATGGGCCGGTTCTGGTCATCCACAATCTGGATGCGCAAGCCGTCTGCCACCATGTCCAGCTTGAGTTGTTTCTTGTATTGGGCCAACTTGCTGTTGGATTTGGCCTTGTCGTCCATCAGCGCTTCAAATTTCTTTTTCAGCTCGCTCAGACGTCGCCGGTCCTTGGCTTGTTCATCTTCCTGGACGGCGCCTTTTTTCATCTGCCCCACTTGCTGGGTCAAATCCTTACCGCCGCCCTTGATCAGCGAATCAGCATCGCCCGCGCCCTCGCCGCCCCGACGGGCAATCTTGAGCGGGTTGGAGAAATAATCAGCAATCCCCTTGAGGTTGCCCTTGGACACGGAGCCCAACAGCCACATCAGCAGAAAGAACGCCATCATGGCCGTCATAAAGTCGGCGTACGCGATCTTCCAGGCGCCGCCATGATGGCCATGGCCGCCCTTCTTGATGCGCTTGACTACGATGGGGCGTTGCGAGTCGTCGCTCATGGCATGTGCTCAGAAAATCGGGTTCAACGGGGGCACAAAACAGTGCAGCTATCGTGCCGAAGAAAGTCCCGCGGGCAAGGCGTGCGAAGCGCAGACAGTACTTCCAGTACGGCAAGTGAGCACAACGCAGCCTGCGGGGCTTTCTTCACCACGATTATTTGGCCTTGGCGTTCTTCACGTAATCTTCCAGCTCCTTGAAGCTGGGGCGCTCTGTGCTCTCGACCGCCTTGCGGCCAAACTCCACCGCCACTTGCGGCGCATAGCCATTCAGGCTGGCCAGCAAGGTCGTTTTCACGGCGTTGAAGGCCTGGGTGGCCGCCGCCGCCCGCGCTTCCAGCACCGAGGCAATCGGACCCACAAAACCGTATGCCAGCAAAATACCCATAAAGGTCCCCACCAGCGCCGCGCCGATCAGCTTACCCAGCTCAGACGGAGGCAGATGCAATGAACCCATGGTGTGCACCACCCCCATCACCGCCGCCACGATACCAAACGCCGGCAAGCCGTCGGCCAGTTTGGCAATCACGGTCGAGGGCACGGCGGCCTCGTGATGGTGGGTATCGATTTCCACATCCATCAGGTTTTCAATTTCAAACGCATTGAGGTTGCCGCCGACCATCAGCCGCAGGTAATCGGTCATGAATTCGATCAGGTGATGATCGTGCGCCACTTTGGGGTATTTGCTGAACACGGCGCTGCTGTGCGGATCATCCACATCCGCTTCGATCGACATCAGACCTTCCTTGCGGATCTTGGTCAAAATCTCGAACTGCAGCGCAAACAAATCCATGAAGAAATTTTTGTTGTACGGTGAGCCTTTGAAAATCGAGGGTGCGGCCTTGAGGGTGGCTTTCATGGGCTTGCCACCGTAGCCAACGATCAAGGCACCGATCCCGCCACCAAAAATAATGACGATTTCGGTCGGTTGCCACAGCACGGCCAGTTCGCCGCCGTGCACCGCATAGGCGCCGAAAATACAAGCGACCATGAATATGTAACCAATAATGACAAACATGCGCCGTGTTTTCCCGGTATTACCGCTCTGTTATTGGAGGGAGCATCACTCTGGCATTGGCATCGCACCAATACCCATATTGTGTTCAATCAGCGTATGTAGCGTCCCGGATGACCCGGAATATTCATTATGAATACGCCTCCCGTTCCGCAGTTTAGTTGCAGTGCAAGGAGGCGACAACCGCCAATCAATCCCACAGCGGCATTTGCGCCACGGCTTGTCGTACCGGGCCGAAGCTCATGCGGTGAATCGGGCACGGCCCCAGAGCTTTGAGTGCGGCCAGATGCGCCGCAGTGGGATAGCCTTTGTGCTGGGCAAACCCGTAACCCGGCCAGCGGGTTTCGTATTCTGCGACTTCATGGTCCCGCGCTACTTTGGCCAGGACGGATGCGGCTGAAATGCAGGCATGCAGCGCGTCTCCGCCCACTACGGTTTCTACGGCGCAGGCCAGTTTGGGCGCCCGGTTGCCATCAATCAGGGCCTTGTCCGGTACGGTCTGCAAGCCCGCCACCGCGCGCTGCATGGCCAGCATGGTGGCTTGCAGAATGTTGATCTGGTCGATTTCTTCATGCGTGGCAAATGCAATCGACCACGCCAGCGCTCGTTCCTTGATTTGTGGAAACAGGCGCTCGCGTTGTTTTTCAGACAATTTTTTGGAATCGTCCAGCCCGATCAGGCCGTGATCGTCCGGCAAGATCACCGCTGCGGCGTATACGGACCCCGCCAGCGGGCCACGCCCGGCTTCATCTACCCCGCAGACCAGCATGTTTATCTCCGCTTGTTCAGCAAGGACACGACAACTTGTGCGGCGCGTTCCGCCGCATTGCAACGCAGTTGCTCATGGAACCCGGTGAAACATTGGTCTAGCCGCGCGCCAAAGCGTTTGTCATCGACCATATTGGTGACGGCCTGCAGCAGGTTTTCCACAGTGGCTTCGTGTTGCAACAATTCGGGCACCACAAAACCGCCAGCCAGCGCATTGGGCAAGCTCACATACGGCGTCTTGATCTTTTTCTTGACCATGCGATAGGTCATGCTGGACAGCTTGTAGGTCACCACCAGCGGACGCTTGGCCAGCATGGCTTCCAGCGCTGCCGTGCCAGAAGCCACGATGATGGCGTCCGAGGCCAGCATGGCATCGTGCGCGTGACCAAACATCAGGCGGAATGGCAATTCTTGTGCACCCAATTGCCACATGCGCACTTCAAACATATCCCGCGTTTCCCGGGTAATAAACGGCACCAGGAAGACGGCGTTCGGGTAACGTTCCGCCAGTTGTTTGGCGGTTTCGATAAACAAGGTGGCGTGCAGTTCCAGTTCGCTCTGGCGACTACCTGGCAGCATGGCAAATGCCAACGCCTTGTCACTCACGCCCAGTTGCTCCCGATAGACCTCCCGCTTGGGTTCCAGCGGAAACATGTCTGCCAGGGGGTGCCCCACATACGTGGCAGGCACGCCGGCTTGCCGGTAAAGCGGTTCTTCAAACGGAAACAGCAGCAGCACGTGGGATACGGCTTTGGCAATCTTTTTGAGCCGTTCGCTACGCCAGGCCCAGATCGAGGGGCTGACGTAATGGATGGTGGTGATGCCGGCCGCCTTGGCGGTGGCTTCCAGCCCAAGGTTGAAGTCCGGGGCATCAATGCCGATCACAAGGTCCGGGCGCTCGCGCAGGATGGCCTGCTTGAGTTGTCGCCGGATGCGCAACAACGCGGGCAAATGGCGAATCACCTCGACATACCCGCGTACCGCCAGTTTTTCCATGGGAACGACGGAATGCGCGCCCAGGGCTTTCATTTTGGGGCCGGCAATACCGGAAAAGCGGGCGTCGGGAATCAAGCGCTGCAGCGCTTCAATGAGCTGGGCGCCCAGTAAATCGCCCGAGGCTTCACCTGCGACAATGGCAATGCGCGGGCCGCTACCGGTCTGGGGAAAGAGTCGATCAATCATCGGCTCGACAGTATCTGGATTAAGGGTTGGGAAAAAGCCTGAAAACGACCGGTCATGGGCTTAGCGGATAAAACCGCGCTCGCTCGTCCGGATAAAACCGGCGAAACGGGCGACATCTGCGGAGCTTGCTGCCAGTTCGTCCAGCGCGGCCAGCGATTCATCCAGCGAAAGACTCTGCCGGTATAACACACGGTAGGCTTTTTTAACCTGGGCAATCTGTTCGGCGGTAAACCCGTGACGGCGCATGCCTTCGCTATGCACGCCGGCCGGTTTGGCGCGGTTACCCGCAGCCACCACAAAGGGCGGAACATCTTGCGAGATGGCGGCAGTAAACGCCGACATGGCGTACGCGCCAATCTTGCAGAACTGGTGCACGGTGGTAAACCCGCCCAGAAAGGCAAAATCATCGACGTAGACGTGGCCAGCCAGCGTGACATTATTGGCAAAAATGGTGCCACTGCCAATGCGGCAATCGTGGGCAATGTGCACGTAGGCCATGATCCAGTTGTCGTCGCCAATGCTGGTTAAACTCTCGTCCTGCACGGTACCGGTCGAGACCGTGACGTTCTGGAAGAACGCATTGCCATTGCCGATCACCAGCCGCGTGGGCTCGCCTTTATACTTTTTGTCCTGCGGATCACAACCAATGCTGCCAAACGAGTAAAACCGGTTGCGCTCGCCAATGGTGGTGACACCCGAAATGACCACATGCGCATCGACCACGGTATCAGCGCCAATGGTGACATCCGGCCCGATCACGGCATAGGGGCCAACGATAACGCTGTCATGCAACTTTGCCTTGGGGTCTACTACCGCTGTCGGATGGATGTTTGCCATATCCGTCGATCCTGGAAAAAATTCTGGCGGGCTGCTGGCCCGCCGGTTTTACACGGTTACTGCCGCGCCGCAATGCACGGCGGCGCGCTGGTCGTGCTGGTCAGCTTATTTGTTGACTTTGCGTTCAGCACACATCAGGTCAGCTTCCGCGGCAAGTTCTTCGCCCACGTAGGCCTTGGCCTGATATTTGTAGATGCCGCGTTTTTGCGCCACCATCTCCACACACAAGGTCAGTTGATCGCCAGGCAATACCTGACGCTTGAAACGGGCATTGTCGATACCGGCAAAGAAATAGAGCGTGCCATCTGTGGGCATGCGGCCTTCAGACTTGAACGACAGGACGCCAGCGGCCTGGGCCAGTGCTTCCATGATCAACACGCCAGGCATGACCGGGTATTGCGGAAAATGACCCTGAAAGAACGGCTCATTGATCGTTACGTTCTTGATTGCCTTGATCGACTTGCCCAGTTCCAGATCAACCACGCGGTCGATCAGCAAGAACGGGTATCGGTGTGGCAAATACTTGACGATCTCGTTGATGTCCATCGTCTCGCTCATTATTCCTCCTGCGTGCCGCCTGCCAGCAAGGCAGCGACCTGTTTCTCGAGTTGTTTGACCTTGCTGTTCGTGACATCAAGGCGCCGCAAATGCACGGCATTTTTGGCCCATTGGTCTTGTGGGGCCGCGGGGATCGGGCCGCCATAGACACCAGGCTCACGGATACTTTTGGTCACGGCGGTGGCGGCCAGAATGATCGTGCCGTCCGCTATTTCCAGGTGACCGCCAATCATGGCCGCGCCGCCAATCTGACAGCGTGCGCCGATGCGTGTGGAACCGGCGATGCCGACACACGATGCCATGGCGGCATGTTCACCAATCTGGCAGTTATGACCAATCATGATCAGGTTATCGATGCGTGCGCCATTGGCGACAATGGTGTCTTCCAGCGCGCCGCGATCAATCGTGGTATTGGCGCCAATCTCAACGTCATCGCCAATAATGGCACGGCCAATTTGCGGAATTTTTTCCCAGTGGTCACCGGCCCAGGCATTGCCAAAGCCATCGGCGCCGATCACTGCGCCCGGATGCAAGATGACGCGCTCGCCAATAATGCATTCCGCCATCAGGCAAGACTGCGGGTACATGCGCGCACCCGCGCCGACCTGGGCGCGTTCACCGACGTAGGCCTGCGGCATGATCACGGCACCAGGGCCGATCACCGCGCCAGCACACACCGTGGCATTGGGGCCGACTTCGGCATCTGCCGCGACAATGGCGGTCGGGTCAACATACGCAGCCGGATGCACACCGGCACGGACTGCCGGTGCCGGGTGCAGCAAGGCAGCGGCACGCGCGTAATACAGATACGGGTTATCGGTGAGGATATGCGGCGTGGTCACGCCCTCGGCATCGGCCGGCTTGAGCAATACACACGCGGCTTTGCAATCCGTCAGCAGATCTTTGAACTTGGGGTTGTTCAAAAACGTCAGGGCGTCCGGTGTAGCCCCTTCCAGTGAGGAAACACGCGTTACCTCACTATCCGCACCACAGAGTTCACCACCAAGTTTTGCTACCAGTTGGGACAAACGCATAGTCAGGTCACTTACTTGTCTGACAAGGCCTTCAGCACCTTGTCAGTGATATCGATACGCGGACTGTGGAAAGCCGCTTCCTGCAAGATCAGATCGAATTTCTCGGCTTGCGCGATCTGTTGCACCGCGTTGTTGACGCGCTCTTGAATGCCGGCCAGTTCTTCATTGCGGCGCGAATTCAGATCTTCATTGAGTTCACGCGACATGCGCTGGTAATCCAGGTTGAGCTTGACCAGCTGGCGCTCTTTATCTTTGCGATCTGCGTCGGTCAGACCACCTTTATCAAGCACCAGTTGCAAGGATTTGCCTTGATCGGCGATCTTCTGCACATCGGCACGACGGCCTTCGAACTCTTTCTCCAGCCGTTTGGTCGCGCGTTGCGCCGGGGCTGAGTCCCGCAAAATACGGTCCACGTCCACAAAGCCGATTTTCAGCGACGGATCGGCCGCGCTGGCCACACCGCAAACCAGCAACAGCACACACAGAAAGATACCAGGCAGTTGTGCAAATTTCATGCTTTAACCTCGTTCAAACCCGAAATCAGAAGATATTCCCGAGCTGGAACTGGAAGGATTCCAACTTGTCGGACTCGTCTTTCTTCAGCGCCTTGGCCAGCGAGAACTTCAACGGACCAATCGGCGACACCCACGAGAACGACGCGCCCGTGGAGTAACGCATGCTGCCCGCTGGCACGTCATCTGTCGGGCCACGCACCAGACCAGAGTCAATGAACAGGGACAAACGCGTGCTCTTGTCGTTCTTCAGGCCCGGCATCGGGAAGAACAGTTCCAGACTGTTGGTCAACATGCGGTTGCCCCCCATGCCGTCGCCGTTCTCATCCTTGGGACCAATCGTACCGTAGGAGAAGCCGCGTACCGAGTTCACGCCACCGGCATAATAGTTCTTGTAGAACGGATAGGTGGTATTACCATAGGTGCCACCATACCCGCCTTGCAGGTTCCATTCCAGCGCGGTGCCCTCATCGCCAAACGGAATCCAGTACTGGCTATTGAGGCCCAGACGATAGTACTTGAGGTCGGACGACGGGATGGCCGCTTCGGCCGAGGTGCTGAAGTTCCAGCCCTTGGTCGGGTAAGAGGCACTGTCACGCGTGTCACGGCCAAACTTGGTGTTCACGCTGAACGTGCCCGTCTTGGCACCGAATTCATTCACAAACTCGTTCACGTATTTCGGCGTGTTCGCATTGGTGATGATCTCAAGGTTGTCATAGGCCAGACCCATGCCAATCGAGTTGAACTCGGTGACTGGCAGGCCGAAGTTCAGCGCGCCACCCCAGCCGCTGGTGGTGTAGTTACCCAGGCTGTTGTAAGACGGATCGGTATCGCGCTTGTAGAAGTTCCAGCCCATGGAGATCCCGTCCGGCGTAGCGTACGGATCACTCAGACCCAGCGAGTACACGCGCTGGGCGGAGCTGTTGTTGAATTCTGCGGAGAACGCCTTGCCGCTACCCAGGAAGTTGGTCTGCGACACCGAAGCAATCAGCACCACGCCTTCAGACTGACCGTAACCGGCGCCGATGTTGAACTGGCCGGTTTTCTTTTCAGTGACCTTGACGTTCATATCCACCTGGTCCGGCGACTCGGGCACCGGTGGCGTGTCAATGGTAACTTCCTGGAAGTAATCGAGCTGGTTCAGACGCTGCTTGGAACGATCGACCTTGGAGGCATCGTACGGCGCAGATTCCAGCTGACGCAGTTCACGACGCACCACTTCATCACGGGTCATGGTGTTGCCGGTGATGTTGATGTTGCGCACGTACACCTTGCGGCCCGGGTCAACATAGAAGGTAAACGCGACGGTGTGGTTAACCTTGTCGACTTCCGGCACGGCGTTGACGTTGGCAAAAGCATAACCATCGTTGCCCAGTTTGCCCGAGATCGTTGTCGTGGCCTTGTTCAGCTTGGAGCGATTGAAGATTTCGCCCGGCTTGATGTTGACCATTTTTTCAAGCTCGGCCTGCGAGAGCGTGCTTTCGCCGGCAAACTTGATATCGCTGACCGTGTATTGCGGGCCTTCGGTCATGTTGATGGTCAGGAAGACGGTTTCTTTGTCTTCGCCAATCGCCACCTGGGTGGAGTCAATGTTGTACTCCAGATACCCGCGATCCATATAGTAGGAGCGCAGGGTTTCCAGGTCAGCCGTCATTTTCTGGCGGGAGTACTGATCGTCACGGGTGTACCAGCTAAACCAGCCCGGCGTGGACATGCTCATCTCGTCCAGCAGCTTGCTTTCCTTGAAGACATGCGAGCCGACCAGGTTCACCTGCTGGATCACCGCAGTTGCGCCTTCAGAGATATCAAACTGGATACCGACACGGTTGCGTTCAAGACGGGTCTGCGAGGTCTTGATCTGCACGGAGTAACGGCCGCGCGAATAATATTGCTGCTTGAGTTCCTGCACGGCGGCATCAAGCACGCCCTGATCAAAAATACGCCCTTCCGTAAAGTTCTGGCTCTTGAGCGCAGTCTTGATCTGGTCTTTGTCCATCAACTTGGCGCCGTTGATGTTGATCTGTGCAATCGTCGGACGTTCATCCACGGTCACGATCAGGACATCACCGCTGCGCTCCAGGCGGACATCGTTGAAAAAGCCGGTGGCGTACAGTGCCTTGATGGCCTGTTGCGCCTTGCTGTCATCCAGGTTCTCGCCCACTTTCACGGGCAGGTAGTTGAACACCGTGCCAGCGTCAGTCCGCTGCAGGCCCTCTACCCGGATATCCTTCACCACAAAAGCATCGATGGCCCAGACAGGGAGTGCACTGAAAGACAATGCTGCGCCAAGCATCAAGGAAAGCGGTTTTAATTTCATTGTGTCGGATCGGAAACTGGCAGTAATCAACCAGAGATAAGTCGGAAGAAATCGTTATATAGCGCTAGCGCCATTAACCCGGCAATAAACGCAAGGCCCAACCGCATGCCGAACGCTTGTACCCGCTCAGGGACCGGCCGTCCGGTCACCAGTTCGGCGGTATGATACAGCAAATGACCGCCATCCAGCAGCGGCACAGGTAGCAGGTTCAAAACAGCCAGGGAAAGGCTGATTCGGGCCAGTGTTTCAAGGAAGGGCAAGAACCCCATCTGGGCCGATCGCCCGGCCATGTCTGCCAGGGTAACCGGACCCCCTATCTGCTTGACAGAGACGTGGCCCACAATCATGCGACCAAACATCTGCAGGGTGAACTTGACCGTATCAATCACCTTGTTCCAGGCGGCACCAATAGCTGCTAGCGGGCCGTAGCGCAACTGCATTTGTTGCGCATTCCAGCGCGCCTCATCCAGCTTTGGCGCCAGCCCCAATTGTCCGATATGTTCACCCTTGACCACCACTTCATGTGGCGTCACGGTTTTGTTCAGCGTTTGTCCGTGCCGCTCCAGCACCAGGCTGACCGGCACCACAGGGTAACGCATGACAGCCTGCTGCAGCACGCTCCAGCTTTGCACCGGCTTGCCATTGACCGAGATAATCCGGTCGCCTGGTTTGATGTCCGCAGTCGCAGCGGCACTATCGGGGGCGACCTGGCCGATGACGTTGGTAATGGGCAAGGGTGAAATACCAAAACGGTCAATCAGACCTGCGTCTATTTCGCCCAGACTGGTCCGCGTGGGGTCCACGGCAATCGTGGCATCACCAGACTGGCTATGTACGGCCAGCTCAAAGGGCTCATGCCTGCTGGCAGCATCAATCAGGAATTCGGCCAGATCATCCCAGGTTTTAACCGGTTTGTTGTCAATGGCGTCAATACGATCACCGGCACGCAAGCCAATCTGCTGCGCGGGCGAACCTTGCGTGACATCGGCCAGCACCGGTCGCAAGGTGGTCACGCCAGAAATAAACAGCACCCAGTAAAACAACAGGGCCAACAGCAGATTGGCTGCGGGTCCCGCCACCGCCACTGCCATTTTCTTGAGTGGATGTTGCTGATTGAACGAACGCGGCAAATCTTCCGGTTCGACCGGGCGTTCACGCTCATCGAGCATGCGCACATAGCCGCCTAGCGGCACGGCAGCCAGTTGCCAGGTGGTTTCGCCCCGCTGCCAGGACAGCAGCTTTTTGCCAAACCCGATAGAGAACGTCAGAACTTTGATACCGCAACGACGCGCCACCCAGTAATGACCCAGTTCATGAAAGGTCACCAGAATGCCGATCGTCACCACAAAGGCGAGCACAGAGATCAATACGCTCATGAGGTCAGCTTTGTGCTTCCAGCCAGCGTTGTGCGGTCACGCGCGCCAGGCCGTCAGCCTGCTGCAGGGCGTCGAGCGAATCTGCCTTGCAATCACCGACGCAAGTGGCCAGCACTTCTTCAATCAGCACCGGAATTTGCGTGTAGCCAAGCTGGCGATCCAGAAATGCGGCCACTGCGACCTCGTTCGCTGCATTGAGCACAGCCGTTGCCGCCCCGCCTGCCCGCAGGGCTTCGAAGGCAAGGCGCAGACACGGTGTGCGCACCAGATCGGGCGCTTCAAAGTCCAGCCGACCCACACTAAAGAGATCCAGCGACTTGACACCCGATTCAACGCGCTGCGGATAAGACAGGCCATAGGCAATCGGGGTGCGCATATCCGGCGTGCCCAGTTGGGCCAGCACGGAGCCGTCAGCGTATTCAACCATGGAGTGGATGATGCTTTGCGGGTGCACAACCACGGTGATTTCATCGGGCCCGGCGTTGAACAGCCAGTGCGCCTCAATGACCTCCAGCCCCTTGTTCATCATGGTGGCGGAATCGACGGAAATCTTGCGCCCCATCGACCAGTTGGGGTGCTTGACGGCTTCTTCCGGCGTCACACTGGAGAGGGTCTCTACCGGGCGGGTGCGGAACGGGCCACCTGAAGCGGTCAACAGAATGCGCTTGACGCCAGCCTGAGCCAGCGTGCCGCGATAAGGATGCTCCCGATGTGCGCGGGGCAGCACCTGGAAGATGGCGTTGTGTTCGCTGTCGATTGGCAGCAGCTCGGCGCCGCTGGCGTTGACGGCATCCATAAAAAGCTTGCCCGCCAGCACCAGCGTTTCTTTATTGGCCAGCAACACACGCTTGGCGGCGCGAGCCGCCGCCAGAGTCGGGCGCATCCCTGCCGCACCGACAATCGCGGCCATCACCATGGTGACCTCTGGCGCGATGGCAACCTGCTCCAGTGCGGCCTCGCCACACAAGACTTCGGTCTCGCTACCGGCGGCCCTCAGGAGGCCACGCAGCGTTTCGGCGGATTGTTCATCCAGCACTACGGCATAACGCGGCGTGTGCTGACGGCATTGCTCCGCCAGTTTGTCGAGCTGGGTGGCGCCGGTCAGTGCGTAAACACGGAACTGGCCAGCATGACGGGCGACCACGTCAAGGGTACTCACCCCGATGCTACCGGTGGAGCCCAGCACGGTCAGCGTTTGGATTGCGCTCATGGTTACTGCCCGAAATTCGTTTTGTCGAGATTAATCAGCATGCCGGCACAGCGGCCGGAATCATGCCTGAATCAGCCAGGGCCACGCCAGCGCCGCCACAGGCAGCAAGGCAATCAGGCTATCTACGCGATCCAGCACACCACCATGACCTGGCAGCAACTGACTACTATCCTTGATGCCGGCCTGGCGCTTGAACAGGGACTCCATCAGGTCACCCACAATGGACACGGCGGTCAGACACCAACCTGCCAGCAGCATTTTCCACCAGACAATTCCGGCGACATGCCCCATGACCACGACGTAGATACCCACTGCAATCAACGCGCCAGCTACGCCTTCCCAGGTTTTTCCCGGGCTAATGGCGGGGGCCAGCTTGTGCTTGCCAAAGGCCTTGCCGGAAAAATACGCCGCCGTATCTGCAACCCAGGCCACGACCATGACGGCGAGCAAGCCGGAAGCACCAGCCTGCGCCCGCAACGCGGCCAGCGCAATACCTGCAGCGACCAGCAACAAAATGCCAGGCAGACAGCCCTTGAGCGCGGTGCTTTGCAGATTCCAGCGAAACTTGAGCCACAACGGGGCGACAACAACCCAGAACACCGTCGCCACGGCAAGCACCGGCCAGACCCACGGTTCACGGAACACAAAGAACTCAGGCGGCGCCAGCAACTCAACCAGCACACCCACTGTGACACCAAGGGCAATGCGGCCGGCGGAGCCCAGCTTGCATAAACCACCCCACTCCCACGCGCCCAGTGCGGTGACCAGCGCGGCAAACACCACCCAGCCAGAATGGGGCAGCAAATAAAGCGCACACAAAACCAGCGGTATCAAAACCAGTGCAGTCAGAACTCGGGTAATCAGCATTTCAGGACGCCGCGCTTTGTGGGTGCAGTTGTTCGCTGATCCGGCCAAACCGGCGCTCACGCCCCTGATACCAGGCCACGGCCTGGGCCATGGCGTCGTAATCGAAGTCAGGCCAGAGCATGTCGGTGAAATAGAGTTCGGCGTAGGCCAGCTGCCACAACAGGAAGTTACTGATGCGACGCTCGCCGCCGGTGCGGATAAACAGATCAGGCTCCGGCGCATAAGCCATGGCGAGATACGGCGCCAGATCAGATTCTTCTATCCGCGCCCCCGCCAGCTCCGGGCGATCCCGCAGCATGCATTCGGTCGCCTGCAAGATATCCCAGCGGCCACCGTAATCCGCAGCAATAGATAGCGTGACGCCGGCATTGCCGGCAGTGCGTGCTTCAGCAGATTCAATCCATTGCACCAACTCGGGCGCAAAATGGCTGCGGTCACCCACGATCTTCAGGCGAATGCCGTTCTCGTGCATGCGATCCACCTCGGATTGCAGCACCTTGAGAAACAAGCCCATCAGAAAAGAGACTTCGTCGGCCGGGCGGCGCCAGTTTTCGCTACTGAAGGCAAATACGGTGAGATACCGGATGCCCAGCTTGTCACACGCTTTGACCGTCGCCCGTAACGCATCGACCCCTTTTTTGTGGCCGAACACGCGGGGCATCAGGCGCTGTTTGGCCCAGCGCCCGTTGCCATCCATGATGATTGCAACGTGGCCGGGTACGCCAGACAGCTCGTCCGGGGTTTCCAGCGTGGAACTACGAAAAATACTCACCCGTCACCTCTTTGAGGACTTTCGACAACGACCGCAGCAACGCAGACTTAAACCGTCAGCAGTTCTTTTTCTTTTTCAGCCAGGGCCTTGTCGACCTCGGCGATGTATTTGTCAGTCAGCTTTTGCACTTCTTCCTGGCCACGACGCTCTTCGTCTTCGGAGATTTCCTTGTCCTTGAGCAGGTTTTTCAGGTCGTTATTGGCATCGCGACGGATATTGCGGGTCGATACGCGAGCGCCTTCGGCTTCGGTGCGTACCACCTTGATCAGGTCTTTGCGGCGCTCTTCGGTGAGCATGGGCATCGGCACGCGGATCTGGTCGCCATTGGTGGCCGGATTCAACCCCAGGTCAGAGTCACGAATGGCCTTTTCCACCTTGCCAACCATGGTCTTTTCGTACGGCTGCACAGCAATGGTCCGGGCATCGGACAGGGACACGTTGGCCACCTGGTTTACCGGCACCAAAGAGCCGTAGTAATCCACCTGAATATGATCCAGCAGGCCGGTGTGGGCGCGACCGGTACGGACCTTCATCAGGTCGGTCTTGAGCGCCTCGAGCGTCTTCTGCATGCGGGTTTCGGTATCTTTCTTCAAGTCAGCGATCATGATTCAAACCTCATCAAGCGTGGCCTGCATTGCAGTGGGTCACGCCAAATCAAAAACCGGCCGCATTTTATCACGACCGGCAAGAAAACCATGGGTCCAGCCCAAGACCCGACGTAACTTAGCAGTGTACCAGCGTACCTTCATCTTCCCCAAGTACCACGCGCTTGAGCGCGCCAGCCTTGAAGATGCTGAATACACTGATGTTCATTTTCTGGTCGCGACAGAGCGCAAATGCAGTGGCATCCATAACCTTGAGGTTACGGGAAATGGCTTCGTCAAACGTGACGGTGTGATAACGCACTGCATCCGGATTCTTCTTGGGATCGTCCGTATAGACGCCGTCCACCTTGGTCGCCTTGAGCACAATATCTGCACCCACTTCCATACCGCGCAGTGCTGCAGCCGTATCCGTGGTGAAGAACGGGTTGCCGGTACCGGCCCCAAAAATCACCACCTTGTTTTCTTCCAGATAACGGATGGCTTTGCCGCGGATATAAGGCTCTGCCACCTGCTGAATGGTCAGCGCGGACTGCACGCGACTGACGATGCCAGCGTGACGCATGGCATCTTGCAGGGCCAGTGCATTCATGACCGTTGCCAGCATCCCCATGTAGTCGGCGGTAGCGCGATCCATACCGGCAGCAGCCGGTGCCACGCCACGGAAGATATTACCGCCACCGATCACAATGGCGACCTGCACGCCCAGATCAACCACGGCCTTGATTTCCTGGACAATGCGCTCGATGGTGACACGGTTGATACCGTAGCTGTCCTCTCCCATCAGGGCCTCACCAGACAGTTTCACCAAGATGCGTTTGTATTTGGTATCGGGGCTCATTCGGGTTCCTTTTGTGAGGTATCTTGAGGATGTGACGGGCCGGCTCTTGGCCAGCCGAAGTATGCACTTTGCGATGCCACTCGAACATGGCGAAGTACACACCGGGCGAACAAACGCCGCGCGTCGCCGCGCGGCGTTGTTGTTTGGTGCGGGCAAGGTAGACACTTGCCGGTTTCGCCCGTCTTTACCCTGTCTGAGCCGTTATAGCACAGCATGGGAAAAACCGGGCGCGATGCGACGATCAGACCTTGGCAGCGGCAGCCACTTCAGCGGCGTAGTCCACAACCTTCTTCTCGATCCCTTCACCCACCACGAACATGGTGAATGCATCCACCTTGGCGCTGTTCTCGGCCAGCAGTTTTTCAACGGTCTGGTCCGGATTCTTCACGAACGGCTGACCCAGCAGGGTCACCTCAGCCAGGTACTTGGATACGCGGCCTTCAACCATCTTGGCAACGATATCAGCCGGCTTGCCCGATTCAGCAGCTTGCGCGGTGTAGATCTTGCGTTCGGATTCCAGCAATTCGGCCGGAACCTGGTCCTTGGACACACACACCGGCTTGGAAGCGGCCACGTGCATGGCGATATCCTTACCCAGTTGCTCGTCACCACCTTGCAGAGCCACCAGCACGCCGATCTTGGAGCCGTGCAGGTAAGCGGCCAGTTGACCGTTGGTTTCGTAACGCACGGCGCGACGCAGAGTGATGTTTTCTGCCAGCTTGGAGATCACAGCCTTGCGGTGTTCTTCAACGGTAGCACCGTCAACGGTCACGTTCGCCAGGGCTTCAACGTCGGTCACGTTGGATTCAGCAACGGCTTTCACGGCCAGCGCGGCAAAGGCCAGGAAGTTGGCATCCTTGCCCACAAAGTCGGTTTCGCAGTTCACTTCGATCAGCGCGCCCAGCTTCTTGTCGCCGGAGATGAATGCAGCCACGGTGCCTTCAGCAGCGGTACGACCGGCCAGCTTGGAAGCCTTGTTGCCGGACTTGATACGCAGCGCTTCTTCAGCAGCCTTGATATCGCCACCCGCTTCAACCAGGGCCTTCTTGCATTCCATCATGCCCATGCCGGTCAGTTCGCGCAGTTCGCCGACCAATTTTGCGGTAATTTCCGCCATAGTGATTCTCCTGAAATTCGAATGTGTCTCTGGATACTTGCGAAAAAGGGGCGCAACGCCCCTTTTTCATGCAGATTCTAGCGAGCTGAAATTACGCTTGCGCTTCAGCAGCAGCTTCCACGACTTCCTGCACAGCCTGGTTACGGCCTTCCAGCACGGCATCAGCCACGCCACGGGCGTACAGACGGATAGCGCGGGAGGAGTCATCGTTACCCGGGATGATGAAGTTGATGCCTTCCGGGTTGTTGTTGGTATCAACAACACCGATCACCGGAATACCCAGCTTCTGGGCTTCAACGATGGCACCCTTCTGGTAGCCAGTGTCGATCACGAAGATCGCGTCCGGCAGACCCTTCATATCCTTGATGCCGCCCAGCGAGCGCTCGAGCTTTTCAACTTCGCGCTTGATGTCCAGCAGTTCTTTCTTGCCGTAGCCGTTGTTTTCATCAGCCAGAATAGCGGTCAGGTCTTCCAGACGCTTGATGGACTGCTTGACGGTCTTGAAGTTCGTCAGCATACCGCCGAGCCAGCGGTGATCAACGAACGGCATACCGGCGCGTTGTGCTTCTTCAGCCAGGATTTCGCGAGCCTGGCGCTTGGTACCAACAAACAGGACAGTACCCTTGTTGGCCGACAGACGACGCACGTACTTCAGCGCCTCTTCGAACAGCGGCAGGGTCTTTTCCAGGTTGATAATGTGAATCTTGTTGCGAGCACCGAAAATGTACTGGCTCATCTTGGGATGCCAGTAACGGGTTTGGTGACCAAAGTGGACGCCCGCTTCGAGCATCTGACGCATGCTGATAGACATAAAACTGAACTCCGATAAGGGTTATGGCCTACCGTCCGCGTTGCACGCCGGGTCAGATAATTGATTGACCCTGAGTGGCGCACCCTTAATGGCGGACCGGGAAGATTTCCGCGAAATGCGAAAGCGCAAGATTATAACCTGATTGTGACAACTCGCTCAAGTCGCCCGGAACAACAAACACGCAGCCCGTATTTATGGTGCCCGCACCCCGGTACAGGCCGGTGCATCCGTAGTGGCACACACGCTGGTCAGGCGTGCCTGCGCGTCGGCCTGCAAAGACTGATCTGCCAGCGCCCTCGCCAGCTCAAGTTGCAGCGCAAAGTCATCGGCCAGCCAGGCTGGGTTGGCCAGAGTGCGGTCCAGCGCCAACCCTTGCTGCAGGGTTTGCCAGCCTGCCGCCGGCTGCCCTTGCACTAGATGGCTCTGTGCAATCAGCCGCAACGCATGGGCCCGTTCCGCAACCGGCAGGGCATCGCCTTGCGCCAGCACTGCATTGGCGAGCTGCAAAGCCCCGGCCGCATCGCCTTGCTGCAGACGAATGCGGGCTGCCAGATTGGATAATTGCGGAGCGATGGCGCAATCAGCGCCACACAAGGTTTGCGATTGTTGCAATAACGCGGTGGCCGCATGTGCATCAGGCATGGCCAGCAAGGCCAGTTGATAAGTGGCCTGAGCGCGTTGCGCCTTGCTGAACAAGGGCGAGTTCATGGCGCTCAGCGTGGAGATCACCTGCTGCGATTGATGCAGACGCGCCTGGGCATTCGCCAGCCCCAGTCGTGCCTCGCCCTGCCCGTTCCAGTCATCTGCCGACTGGAACAGCGTCAGCGCAATCTGCCACTGCACGGCCGCATCCTCCCAGCGCTGTTGATGACCCGCCCGGTTAGCGCTAGCCATGGCAGTGCGCGCCTGGGTGGCGACCGTCATGGCCGGCGTGGGTGGCGTCGGCGCGGAACTACAAGCCACCAGGGCACCAGCCGCCAACAGCAATAAATACAGTAAATGCTGACGCAGCATGGCTCACTCCCCCCGGCTTTCCGGCACCGGCGCCGAAGCATCCGGCGCACTGACCCAGTTGCGGAACGGCCAACTGCGTTGCGCGCCGTTCACCAGATCATCGCCACTCTGCACCAGATCCCCGGCATTACGCACAATGGAGGGCAATTGCGGCGCGACGCCATCCACCGCCTTGCGCGCGGTCGTCGCCAGCGCCGCGGCCTCACTGGCGGTGCGGTTGGCATTATCCAGAATACCCGGCAGGCGGGTAGCCACATCAGAAGCCGCCCGGTCTGCCTGGGCCAGCACCTGGTCTGCGCGGCGGGCAGCCTGGGTGGCTTGATCCAGCGTGGCGGGCAAGTCTTTGGCGGCGACTTGATCCAGATGCTGCAACACCTGATCCAGTGTTTTGCGGGTTTCACGCAGCTCAGCACTGAACTGGTTCAGATTGGCCACGGTGCCACGCACGTCCCCCTTGGGGTCATTCAGATAATCAAGCGTGTCATGAATCGAATCGATCACCGGAATCGTCCGCTGGCGCAGGTCTGCCGCAATTTCAGACAGACCCATCACTGGCGCAAAGACGAGCTTGCCACCCTCCTGAATAGGGGCTGCCGTGGCCGTGCCGCCAGCGATCTCTATATAGTGGTCGCCCAGAAAGCCATCTTGCTGCAACAGCGCCACCGAGTCGGGCTTGACCCATTTCAGATAGCGGTTCTCCACCAGCAGTTCGACGTCGACTTTGGCTTGGTCATTGAGTGCAACACGATCCACCACGCCGATTTTGAAGCCGGAAAAACGCACTTGCATACCAGTGCTCATACTGTTGCCACTTTCTGCGACAAAAGACAGCCGCGTTTTGGGTGTGAAATAACCCTGGCGAATGGCCAGCAACACCACCAGCGCAACAAAGCACAGAAAACCAGCAACAATGAACACACCGACCCGCCAGCCCAGCCACTGGAAACGGGCATCGGTGTCCTTGAGATATTTAATGGGCATCAATCGATCCGGCAATCAAAACAAGCGGTTTTGACCCACCCCATCAGGGCGGGCCGTGTTACTTTTTAGTTATATATATGCTGAAGTTCTGCCAAACACGCCAGCATATCTGCACCAGCCACAGCGCACTTCACCAGACTTCGGTTTGTGGCAATGGCAGAATCTCTTGCATATGCAGCGCCGGGTCCGGGGCACCAATGCCCACCACCACCAGCGGCACCGCCAATGTCATGCGCTCAAACAAATCTTTGCAGGCGTGCGGCGCAGACTGACTTATCCAGCCAAACCAGTCTTGATCTGCCAGCAAATACCTGGCCTCCTGCATATAGGCACGCACCAGCACCAATTGCCGCTTGCGCTCCCGATCCAGACTGGCGGGCAAGGCCGCGGCCAACTGGGTTAGCGCCTTGCCCTCCAGCCCCAATTGCGCAAACGCTTCCTGGAAGCGGACCTCTAGCTGGGCTAGCGATTGTTGGCGATGATACCAGGCCGGCAGGGCCAGGTTCTCCCACACCCGCAAATTGCTTAACAAACCACCAGTGCCTTCCAGCGCGCCAATCTGCCCGGGCGCCAACGGATTCAGCACCTCGGCACACGCGTCAAAGCGTTGCTGCATTTGTTGTTCATTGCCGCAGATCAGCCAGTAACGCTGACCCGGCTCCAGCGTTTGCTCAATCCCGCCAGACAGTTTCAGGAGAGCCATAGCGACCACATGAAATCCAGCACAAAAATCGCACTGAGCCCCCGCACTACCGCTCGGGAGGATGCCTTGGGGATATCCGTGACATACGGCCCGACCCGCAAGCCCACATGGCACGCCAGCAAACTGGTGCCCATACCGAACAGCGCCGCCTTGGCCATGCAGGTCAGCACCTGTTCCAGGGTGAGCATGCGGTCCAATTCGGACACTTGATAAGTCACATCGGCCCCCGCCCCCAGCAAGGCACCACCCAGTTGTGCGGCGACTGCCAGGTAAAATGACAGGCCAACACAGGCAACGGTCATGCCCAGCACGCGCGGCATGATCAGATAGCCACCCAGCGGAATCCCCATGCGATAGAGACTGCGGATTTCGCCATGAACCTGCATGGTCGCCAGTTCACTCGCCACCGCCGAGGATGAACGCGCCACCAGAATAATCGCGGCCAGTAACGGGCTGATCTCCTTGAACCCCAAGGACGCCAGCAGACGGAGGGCGGCCTCCTGACTTTGGCCGTATTGGCCATGCAACATCGCCACCACAATACCGCCCAGCGCAAAGCCAACCAGCAAAACCAGCAGCGCCGCCTCATTACCGGTGAAATAGATTTGCTTGAGCAATACGCGCCTGGCTGGCGCATGGCGCAAGCCGGAGAGCGGGTCAAGCACTGGGGAAAACAGGCGGCGCAGCATGAAAAATGTAAAGCCCGATGAAAGACAGCGGTCACTATAACGTGCATTTTGCCCTTGTCACAAAGGCCGGCGGACGCTGCGCTCTGGAAAAGCCCATCGCCAGCCCCAAGCTCTCTCGGTAGTTAACCCGCTTCTTTGCACCTGAAGGCGTTGTGCCGGGGCAATCAGCGCCATAGTCAATTTCGATTAGATCGACCCGATCCAATGAATTAGACTAACGACAAAATTCAAGCCCTCCATCTACACAGGAATTTTCCCATGTCCACCAGACATTCCAATCTGCTGATTCTGGGCTCTGGCCCGGCCGGTTATACCGCAGCCGTGTACGCCGCCCGCGCCAACCTCAAGCCTGTGCTGATTACCGGCCTTGCCCAGGGCGGTCAACTCACCACCACCACGGAAGTGGATAACTGGCCTGCCGACGCCGACGGCGTGCAGGGTCCGGAACTGATGGTGCGCTTTCAAAAGCATGCAGAACGCTTTGGTACGGAAATCCTGTTTGACCACATCCACACCACCTACCTGAACGAAAAGCCGATCCGCCTGGTGGGCGACTCTGGCGAATACACGTGCGACGCACTGATTGTGGCAACCGGCGCTTCGGCTCAGTACATCGGCCTGCCTAGCGAAGAAGCATTTGCCGGCAAGGGCGTATCGGCTTGCGCAACGTGTGACGGTTTCTTCTACCGTGGCCAGCGCGTCGCCGTGGTCGGTGGCGGCAATACTGCCGTGGAAGAAGCCTTGTACCTGGCCAATATTGCCAACCATGTGACCCTGATTCACCGCCGCGACACTTTCCGCGCCGAGAAAATTCTGGTCGATCACCTGATGGCCAAAGTGGCTGAAGGCAAGATTTCGCTGGAAACCCATCAAACCCTGGACGAAGTATTGGGCGACAACACCGGCGTGACCGGCGTGCGCCTGAAGTCCACACAAGACGGCAGCACAAAGAATGTCGAACTGGCGGGTGTATTCATTGCCATTGGCCACAAGCCGAACACCGACATTTTCAAGGGTCAGCTGGAAATGGACAGCACCGGCTACCTGATCACCAAGGGCGGCCGCGATGGCAATGCCACTGCGACCAGCGTGCCAGGCGTGTTTGCCGCCGGCGATGTGCAGGATCATATCTACCGCCAGGCTGTGACGTCCGCCGCCAGCGGTTGCCAGGCCGCGCTGGATGCGGATCGCTACCTGGAAACCCTGCGCTAAGCCTTGTTGTCAGAACCACATTAAAAAAAGCCGCCTCTCTGGATGCGGCTTTTTTATTGGTCGATTTGTCGATTTGTTGTTGCGTAGTGACGCCAGATCAACCGTAGCTGCGCACCACAACGGAGATGCCCTGCTGATCGCCCGGGGATGGCGCCGGATCACGCACCGGCGGCGGGCTCACGATTTCTTTTTTGACCGCTTGCCGGCCGGGGCGCTGCGGATCTTCAGCCACAGGCGGCGTTTGCGGCGGCAGATCAGTTTGAGGATTTGGCATCGGCAACACTCCAGAACACAAAACTAAAACACCAATACTAAAAGCAGCGCGCTCTGCCCGCGGGTGGGAATATCGCCATTGCCTTTGCGCTTTCTCGCCTTTCCGGCCCAACGCCTTACAGCCGGATGCCACAACCGCCATACGCATGTTATGTTGCGGGCATTACCGCTCCAACCTGCCCAGCCATGAGTTCCGACCCGAAACAGCGCCTCAAGGAAATCAAAAAGACGCTTAAACAGGCCGCTGCCGCCCCCAAGCCGGCCCCGATCAAACCACCGGAACCGACAGACCACGAACTCTTTATTGCGGCGACCAAGGGCGTTATGCCGCTTTATCGCCCCGCCACTGTGGAACATGCGCGCGCGCGACCCAGCCCGTGGCCGCGCCAGCGTGAAAAAGATGAAGCCGCCGTCATGGCCGAAGCCATGTCTGACCTGTGGCCGTGGGATGAACTGGAAAGCGGCGAAGAACTCTTGTTCATCCGGCCCGGCCTGAAGCTGGAAACCCTGCGCAAATTACGGCGTGGCGAATGGGTGGTCCAGGCACAACTGGACCTGCACGGGCACACCACAGATACCGCCCGGCTGGCGGTGGCCGAGTTTCTGCTGCAATGCCGGCGCACCAACAAGCGCTGTGTGCGTATTATTCACGGGAAGGGCCTGGGCTCGAAAAACCGCGAGCCTGTACTCAAGCTCAAACTGAAGAACTGGCTGGCCCAGCGAGATGAAGTGCTGGGCTTTAGCCAGGCACGCCCGGTTGACGGCGGCGCTGGTGCTGTACTGGTGTTGCTCAAAGGCTGGCGAGAGAAATAACGCATCGCCCGCAGCGCCCGTAAAAGTCTGTAACAGGCGGCTTAAGCTTGCCCTAAGCCCTCCAGGCGGCCATTCAGGTACAATGCCGCGTTTTCATACTAGCGTGATCCGATGAACGCCTTCTTTTCCCGTCCCGGTTTCCGGGTCCTGATTGTGGTGCTGTTTGCGGTACTGTGGTTCGGCACACTGGGTTATCGCAAGGTCATCACGCCGGATGAAGGCCGTTATGCCGAGATCGGCCGCGAGATGGCGGTCTCTGGCGACTGGGTCACGCCCCGCCTGAATGGCATCAAGTATTTCGAAAAGCCGGCCCTGCAATACTGGGGTACTGCCGCCAGCTTCAAACTGCTGGGCGAAAATGAATTTGCCGCGCGCCTCTGGCCGGGTCTGACCGGCTTTCTGGGTGTCCTGTTTGCTTTTCTTGTCTCCCGTCGTTTCTGGGGCGAGCGCGTGGCATGGCTGACCGGCGCCATTCTGGCCAGTTGCGTCTGGTGGATGGCCAATGGTCACTTTCTGACGCTGGATATGGGCGTGAGCTTTTTCATGTCGCTGGGCATGGGTGCGTTCATGCTGGCCCAGCGCAAAGACGCCACTGAAGACGAAAACCGCAACTGGATGGTGGCCTGCTGGGCCGCCATGGGTCTGGCCATCTTGTCCAAGGGCCTGATCGGCATTGTGCTGCCGGGCGCGGTGCTGGTGTTGTACTCCCTGATTCAGCGTGATGCCCGCCTGTGGCTGCGGCTGCATATTGGCAAGGGTTTGTTGGTGATGCTGGTCATTACCGTGCCGTGGTTCTGGTTTGTCTCCCGCGCCAATTCCGAGTTCTTGTGGTTCTTCTTCGTGCATGAGCACTTTCAGCGCTTTACCACGACAGAGCATCATCGGCTGGGCCCGGTCTGGTATTTTATCCCGGTCCTGATTGCCGGCATGCTGCCGTGGACGTCGCTGTTGCCGCAGGCGCTCAAGCTGGGTTGGCAGAAAGATGAAACCCAACGGTTTCAGGCCAACCGTTTCTTGCTGATCTGGGCGGTTTTCATTTTTGCCTTTTTCTCCAAGTCTGACTCCAAGCTGCCGTCTTATATCCTGCCGATTTTCCCGGCACTGGCCATGCTGGCCGCGCAAGTACTGGACAAGCTCTCGGCCCGCGCGGTGCGCTGGCACCTGGGCTGGGTGGCCTTGCTGGGTCTGGCGGTGATCATTGGCGCGTATTTCTTCGGGCAAACCGGCAGCGTACGCACGCCGCAAGAGATCAATCACATCTATTCATGGTGGCTGGTGGCAGCCGGCATGGTCTTGCTGGCCACGGGCGTTGCCACGTGGATGCTCGCCAGCCGTAACCAGAAATGCGCGGCCATTGCCGCCACGGTGATTGGCAGCGTGATTGGCTTTCAGATTCCCATGCTTGGGCATGAATCGTTTGCGGTCACCAACTCCAGCTATTACCTCGTGCAGGCGATGAAGCCCCATATCACGCCCAGCACCACGCTCTATGCCGTGGAGTACTACGATCAAAGCTTGCCGTTTTATCTCAAGCGCACACTGCAATTTGTGGATTATGTAGATGAATTTGAAACCGGCCAGAAAGCTGAGCCAGACAAACTCATCCATATGGACGAATTTGCCCGCCGCTGGCAAACCGACCAGGCCCCCATGGCCGTTGTCACCCAGACCACGTATGAGAAGCTGCAAAAACTGGGCCTCTCCATGAGCATTTTGACCAGCGACCCGCGTCGCCTTGTGATTACCCGACCATGAAAGCACTTGAATTCGTATTGATCCTGATTGGCGTGCTGCTCAACGCCGGCGCCCAACTGGCCCTGAAAGCCGGCGTGCGCAATATCGGCCATTTTGAGTTTTCTGCAGCCAATGCCCTGCCGATTGGCTGGCAGCTGGCGACCAATCCCTACATCATCACCGGCTTGTCCTGCTACGTGATCAGCGTGGTGGTATGGATCATGGCGCTCTCCCGGGTTGAGGTCAGTGTGGCCTACCCGATGCTGTCCATTGGTTACGTTGTCAACGCCATCCTTGCCTGGCAGTTATTTGGCGAGGCGCTGTCTACCCAGCGCGTGGCTGGCATTGGCATCATCATTGTTGGCGTTTACCTGATTGCCCGGAGTTAAGTTCATCCATGACTGATTTTCTGCCGTTTACCCGCCCTACCATCGACGAAGAAACCATTGCCGACGTCGCCAACGTGCTGCGCAGCGGCTGGATCACCAGCGGCCCTAAAGTGCAGGCGCTGGAAGCCGGGCTGTCGGCTTATTTCGGCGGGCGGCCGGTGCGCGTGGTCAATTCAGCGACGGGCGCCATGGAAATCGCCCTCAGACTGATGAACATTGGCGCGGGCGATGAAGTGATCACCACGCCGATGACCTGGGTGGCGACCACCAACATCATCATCAACGCCGGCGCCATGCCGGTACTGGTGGATATTGATCCGCGCACGCGCAATATTGATCTGGACAAGGTTGAAGCCGCGATCACCCCGCGCACCAAGGCCATCCTGCCGGTGGATCTGGCCGGTTTGCCAGTCGATCGTGACCGCCTGTATGCGATCGCCAAAAAACACAATCTGCGCGTGCTGGAAGATGCAGCGCAATCGCAAGGCGCCACCTGGGGCGGCCAGCGCGTCGGCAGCTTTGGCGACTTGTGTTCGATCTCGTTCCACCCGAACAAGAACATGACCACCACCGAAGGCGGTGCGCTGGTCATGAATACCGACGAAGAAGTGCGCGAGTTCGTGAAATGGCGACTGCAAGGCGTGACGCGCTTTCCGGACGGCACCATGGATTGCGACCTGCCCGGCGGCAAGTACAACCTCACGGATGTCTCCGCCGCAGTGGGCCTGGGGCAATTGAAGCGTCTGGATGAGTTCAACGCGCGCCGCGCCGAACTGGCCAGACGCTACTTCAAGCTGATCGACCGTGATTTGGGCCTGGAACTGCCGCCCGAGTCTGACGACAGCAACTGGCACATGTTCCAGCCACTGCTGCCGCTCAAGAACATGAGCATCAGCCGTGGCGAGTTTATTGATCGCATGAAAGACCAGGGCATTGGTGTCGGCATTCATTACCCGGCCCTGCATCTGTTCACCCTGTACCGTGAACGCGGTTACAAAGAAGGCATGTATCCGCACGCCGAACACGTGGGCGCGTCCACCGTCAGCCTGCCGCTGTTCCCGGGCATGAAAGACGAAGATGTAGACCGCGTGTGTGCCGCGCTCACTACCGTGCTCAAACCGGTCTTGAAGCGCTGAGCCCCGCGCGGATATCGGTCAGTCAGTGCAAAACGGGCATGACTGCGACATAACAACAATACAATCAACCGGAACCAGGTCGGGCAGCGCCCGGCCTCTTCCACTTACGACGATAGCCAAACCCTTATGAGCCAACCTGAAGTTACGGTCGTTATTCCTGTCTACAACGAAGAAGCGGGTCTACAGGCCCTGTTCGACCGGCTCTACCCGGCGCTGGATGCCCTGGGCAAAAGTTATGAAGTGCTGTTTGTGAATGACGGCAGCCGCGATCGCTCTGCCGGCATGCTGGCTGCGCAGTATGAAAAGCGTCCGGACGTGACGCGCGTGATTTTGCTTAACGGCAACTTTGGCCAGCACCGCGCCATTCTGGCCGGCTTTGAAAACGCCCGTGGCCTGCGCATTGTCACCATGGATGCCGACCTGCAAAACCCGCCGGAAGACGTCGGCACCTTGCTGGCAGAAATGGACAAGGGCCACGATTACGTGGGCTCCATCCGCCGCCAGCGTAATGACTCGGTCTGGCGCCATGTCGCCAGCCGCGCCATGAATCACCTGCGCGAGAAGCTCACCAAGATCAAGATGACCGATCAGGGCTGCATGCTGCGCGCCTATGATCGCCGCATTATCGACCTGATCAACCAATGCGCGGAAATGCATACCTTCATTCCGGCGCTGGCGTATTCGTTCTCGCAAAACCCGACCGAAGTGATTGTCGGCCATGAAGAGCGTCATGCAGGCGAGTCCAAGTATTCGCTCTACAGCCTGATCCGGTTGAATTTTGACTTGATGACCGGGTTCTCTATTGTGCCGCTGCAGGCGTTCTCCATGCTGGGCATGGTGATTTCGTTTTTCTCTGCCGTGCTGGTGCTGGTGCTGATCGGTCGCCGTATTTTCGTCGGGCCGGAAGTCGGCGGTCTGTTCACGCTGTTTGCCATTGCCTTCTTCCTGATCGGGATCACGCTGTTTGGCATCGGCATTCTGGGTGAGTACATCGGCCGGATTTACCACGAAGTTCGCCAGCGGCCGCGTTACCTGATCAGCGCCATTCTGGAAAAGAAGGACGAGGCATGAGTCGCGCCGTTGTTTTTGCTTACCACAACGTTGGCGTGCGCTGCCTGAAGGTGCTGCTGGCCCGCGGTGTCGATGTCGCACTGGTGGTCACGCATGAAGACAACCCCAACGAGAACATCTGGTTTGGTTCCGTGGCCCAGGTCTGCCGGGATTACGATATCCCGTTCATCACGCCAGAGAACCCCAACACACCAGAAGTAGAACAACAGGTTGCCGCGCTGAACGCGGACTTTTTGTTCAGTTTCTACTACCGCAACATGCTGAAAGCCCCGTTGCTGGAGTCCGTCAAACGTGGCGCGTTCAATATGCACGGCTCCCTGCTGCCCAAGTATCGCGGCCGCGTGCCGGTGAACTGGGCCATCATCAAGGGCGAAACCGAAGCCGGTGCCACCTTGCACGTCATGAACGTCAAGCCGGACAATGGCCCGTTGGTGGCGCAGCAAGCCGTACCCATCCTGCCCGATGACACGGCAGAAGAAGTGTTTGTGAAGGTCACTGTCGCAGCAGAACAGTGCCTGTATAACGCCCTGCCGGGTTTACTGGATGGCACGGCTGTTTTCACGCAGCAAGACCTCAGCCAGGGCGGCTACTTTGGTGGCCGCAAGGCGGAAGACGGGCGGATAGACTGGCAACAGTCGGCTACGCAGGTTCATAATCTGGTCCGCGCCGTCACCCATCCGTATCCAGGCGCGTTTACCGACACACCGCATGGTCGTTTGATCCTGTGGCGTACCCGTGTTGTTGCCGGCAACGGCGCCACCGGCCCGGTGGCCCTGTTCAGCGAAGCAGACCGACTGTTTGCCCGCAGTGCCGATGGTAGCGTGCTGCGTGTATTTGATGCCGAACTCGCCGGCCAGACCCTGACGGCTGAAACCCTGACCCGCATTGCGGGCGGGGCGTTGCCGCTGGTTTGAAGCGTGAACGGTCGCCGCCATGGCGCGTCGACCCTGATTTTAAATTGATTGATTAATTTGCTGGTTTCACCTGAGAAGGACAAAGAAGATGAAAAAAGTGCTGATTCTGGGCGTGAACGGTTTTATCGGCCACCACCTGACCAAGCGCATTCTGGAGACTACCGACTGGGAAGTGTTCGGTATGGATATGTTCACTGACAAGATCAGTGAATTCCTGGATCACAAGCGCTTCCACTTCTTTGAAGGTGATATCACCATCAACAAGGAATGGATCGAGTATCACGTGAAGAAGTGTGACGTGGTGCTGCCGCTGGTGGCCATTGCTACCCCGTCCACCTACGTGAACAATCCGCTGCGCGTGTTCGAGCTGGACTTTGAAGCCAACCTGCCGATCGTGCGTCAGGCGCTGCAATACAAGAAGCATCTGGTCTTCCCGTCCACCTCGGAAGTCTATGGCATGTGCCATGACGACGAGTTTGATCCGGAGAACTCCGAACTGATCTGCGGCCCGATCAACAAGCCGCGCTGGATCTACTCCTGCTCCAAGCAGTTGATGGATCGCGTGATCCACGCTTATGGCATGGAACAAGGTCTGAACTACACACTGTTCCGTCCGTTCAACTGGATTGGTGCCGGTCTGGATAACATCCACACCCCGAAGGAAGGCTCCAGCCGCGTGATTACCCAGTTCCTGGGTCACATTGCCCGTGGCGAGACCATCAAGCTGGTCGACGGCGGCCATCAAAAGCGTGCCTTCACTTACATTGATGACGGTATCGATGCGCTGATGAAGATCATCGAAAACAAGGATGGCAAGGCATCGGGCCAGATTTACAACATCGGCAATCCGGTCAACAACTACTCCATCCGCGATCTGGCTTCCATGATGATCGAACTGGCGAAAAAGTATCCGGAATACGCCGATGGCGTCGCCAAGGTGCAAGTGGTTGAAACCACGTCGGGTGAGTACTACGGCAAGGGCTATCAAGACGTGCAAAACCGCGTGCCGAAGATCGACAACACCAAGACCGATCTGAACTGGGCACCGACCACCAGCATGGCTGACGCACTCAAGGGTATTTTTGATGCGTACAAAAACCAGGTTGGCGCTGCCCGCGAACTGGTGGACTGATCTGTTCTGCGGCATGCCTGCAATAGCTTGCCGGCATGCCGCGTGAGTAAGGCAATAAAAAACGGGAGGCTCGCCTCCCGTTTTTTATTGCCAGCACCACCGCATTACTTCGCCTGGCTTTTTCCCGGCAATGGATCAGACACCGGCCATAACTGCCGCACCGGCTGATCAAAGTGGTACAGCATATAACGCTCGGTATCGTCGCCGGGGCGACTTGCCACCGCCACAGGCTCAACGCCCTTGGCCATCGCTGGTAACTGCCCGGAACGGCTTTGTACCAGCAGCCACTGGCAAGACCAGGCATCCGGCATGGTTTCCAGACGGCGTGTACGCATGCCATCGTAGTAATCCAGCAAGGCACGTTGCGGCTCACCCAGCCAGACACTCGCCACGCACTCGTTCTGTGCCACAGGTTTGTCCAGCGCCGGCTTGAGCGCGACAAACACTTCGCGATAGCGCATGCCAAAGTCCAGTGCGGGCAACCACAAGGTAGCAATCGCCCCCCAGATCAGCGTAATCAGCAAGGTCCAGCGCCAGACAAAACCGGCCGGTGTATTGCGCTCTACTCTCCGCCACAAGCCCAGCACCACGGCCACCAGCAAGGCACAAGCCACCCACGCGGCCGGATGCCAGGCAGGCGTCCAGCCCGCAAAGGTGCGGCGCGTCAGCAAAGCCTCTACCGCTGGCGGTGTCCCGGTTGCCAGTGCATAACCACACACCACCCCCGCAGCCAGTAAAAGCGTAGCCAGCAACGCAACCAGAATCGATACGCTGCTCCAGCCACGGGACTGATCCCGATACATGGTCAGCCCGGCCAGCCCCAGCAACACCAGCGGGGCCAGCAAGGGCATGGCGTACAGTTCACGTGCATCCGAGGCCAGGATCAGCACCGACAGGTTGATCATGAAAAACAGCAAAGCCGGGGCCATTGCAACGGACAACTGCACTTTGCCACGCCAGGCGCGCCAAAAGCCCCAGAGCGCCAGTGGCAACGCCGGGAAGGCATACCACGGCAATGTTTTCAGATAGAAGAACCGCGTTGCCGTCGGCCCCAGATGGGCCGTGCCATTGAAGCGGCCAAAGTTGTTGATCGATAGCCACAAGCCAAACAACGCCGGGTCACGCGCATAAAGCTGGCTTACCCATAGCGCTGGCAGCGGCAAACCCACGATCAGTGCAATCACAAACGCAAGGCCGTAGCGGCCGTTGCGGTAACCGGGCACCAGCAGGGGCAACAACACGGCCGTCAATCCCAGGCAGCCGGGCCCAAGCAAGCCCTTGGCCAGAAAAGCCACGGCGCCACCCAGCCCCAGCGCAAGGCCGCCTGCCAGCGGCCGTACCGGTGCCCAGGTCATGCCACAGATACCCCACGCCACCCCGGCAAAGAGCGCCAGGTCGGTCACCATCTGGTGGCCACGCAACGGCAAGCCCAGGCAGCCCAATAGCAGCAATATGGCCCAGCGGCCCGCGCCTTCGCCATAGATACGACGTGCGGCCAGCGCGGAGCCCAGCATGGTCAGTACTAACCAGAAGCCGGCGGTAAGGCGCGCGGCGTCAGGCGGCGACAAGATGTCCCCAAACGCCCGCAGAAACCAGGCCGCGCTGATAAAGAAAATGGGCGGCTTTTCCATGAAGGGTTCGCCGGCCAGCGTGGGCACTACCCAGTCCCCGGTTCTGGCCACGTGCTGGACCAGACCAAAGGTATAGGCCTCATCCGGCTTCCATGGCTCGTGGCCCACCAGCCCTGGCAGGAGCCAGGCCAGCAACAGGATCAGCAGCAACCAGCCAGAGATAGCGGGCAAGCGGTGCGGTAGTTCGCTACCCGCACGGGAGGAAGAAGATAGATTCAGGCTACGCATTCATTTATGGGCAAATAACAGAAGATTTGAAAACGGGGGAACCCGCAGGACGGTGAGAGGCGCAAGGTCACGCCGGATCAATGTGCGTTCAGACCCGGCTGCCACAACACATCGCCCTCACCCTGTGCCCGGTTAGCAACGCGTGCCAGCACAAACAGCAGATCCGAAAGCCGGTTGAGGTAGTGCACCGCTGCATCCGCCACTGCTTGTTCCCGGCGTAGCGCAATCAGGCTGCGCTCTGCCCGGCGGGCAACACAGCGCCCTACGTGCAGCAGGGCTGCGGCGCGGGTGCCGCCAGGCAGGATGAACTCTTTAAGCGGCGGTAGTTCGGCGTTGAAGTCGGCCAGCGCTTCATCCAGGCGCAGCAATTGTGTTTGCGTCATCGCGGTGTGCCCCGGAATACACAACTCACCGCCCAGGTCGAACAAATCGTGCTGCACCCGAACCAGACAGTCACGCACCGCCGCGGGCAGGGTTTCGCACAGCAGCACACCCAGTTGCGAGTTCAGTTCATCCACCTCGCCCAGGGCATGGATACGCAAATCGTCCTTGCTCACGCGTGAGCCGTCGCCCAGACCGGTGGTGCCGTCATCCCCTGTACGCGTGGTGATCTTGCTCAGGCGGTTGCCCATGGGTGTCGCTCCGTATGTTTGCTGTCGTCAGTGGGTTTCATCATGGCCAATCGCCACGTCGACCAGCGTCGGCTGGAGAATGGCCTCCACCGTGGCTGGTGCAAGGGCAACCAGAAACCCGCGTTTGCCACCATTGATGTAGATCTGCGCCAGCGCCGTGATGGATCGCTCCATATACACCGGCATGGCCTTGCGCGTGCCAAACGGCGACGTGCCACCCACCATATAACCAGAATGCTTGTTGGCGATCTCCGGTGTACACGGCCGGATGGTTTTTTTGTGTAGCAACCGTGCCAGGTTCTTGGTCGAGACCTCGCAATCGCCGTGCATCAGCATGATCAACGGCTGCTTGTCTTCGTCTTCCATGATCAGCGTTTTGATCACCGCGTGTTCAGCTACACCCAACTCGCGCGCAGACACCGCCGTGCCGCCTTTTTCTTCGTACTCGTACAGGTGTTCGGTGTAGACGGCCTTGTGTTGCCGCAGGGTGCGGATCGCCGCAGTGACGGGGATTTTTTCACTCATCCTGTTCTCACTTGTTGCCATGACCGGCTTGCCAGCCCGCGAGTTTACCCTGTCAGCACCCGCTGCGGCAGCTTCCTGCTACGGGCCACCCGGTCCTGGCCGGTTTTTCTGGGCCATTTCTGATAGAATACCCGATTGAATCACTCAACTATTGATCACCTCTACCGGTCAGGATCAGCCCGTGCCCCACGCCTTTGCCGAGTCGCCCCTTTCGCCCCGCTTTGCCACCCTGCCGTCGCGCTTTTTTGCGCACGTGCCGCCCACACCTTTGGCGACACCGCAACTGGTGGCATGGAACAGCGCATTGGCCAAAGAACTGGGGCTGCACGCCAACCCCCAGGACCACGCCGGCATTGATGATTATCTGGGCGGCAACCGCATTCTGGACAACACCATGCCGTTGGCGAGTGTGTATTGCGGCCACCAGTTTGGCGTGTACGTCTCGCAACTGGGTGATGGCCGGGCCATCCTGATTGCAGAACTGCCGGATGCACAAGGGCACATCCAGGAAATCCAGCTCAAGGGGGCAGGCCCGACACCGTGGTCACGCCACGCCGATGGGCGGGCGGTGCTGCGCTCCAGCATCCGTGAGTACCTGTGTTCTGAGGCCATGCATGGCCTGGGCATTCCCACCACCCGCGCACTGGCCCTGGTCGCCTCGCCCACACCCGTCTGGCGGGAAACGCGGGAAACCGCCGCCGTGGTCACCCGCGTCGCGCCCACTTTCGTGCGTTTTGGTCACTTTGAGTACTACAGCCATCATGATGAACATGAGCATCTGCGTACCCTCACCGACTGGACCATCCAGCATTTCTATCCGGAATGCGCAGACGCGCCCTCACCCGCGCTTGCTTTGCTGGAGGCGGTGATTGCCCGAACCGCCAGCATGGTTGCGCAATGGCAGGCCGTAGGCTTTTGTCATGGCGTGATGAACACCGACAATATGTCCATTCTGGGCCTGACACTCGATTACGGTCCGTTTGGCTTTATGGATGGGTTTGACGCCCGCCACATCTGCAACCACAGCGACGACAGCGGCCGTTACGCCTACAACCAGCAACCGCAGGTGGCGCTGTGGAACCTCAACGCCCTGGCGCAAGCTTTGCTGCCCTTGCTGGATAAAGAGGCCGCTATTGCCGCCTTGCATCGTTTCCAGGACTTGTTCGAAAGCGCCTTTGCCGACCAGTTCCAGGCCAAACTGGGGCTGGCTGACTGGCAAGATGAAGACTGGACCCTGCTGACCGACCTCCTGAACCTGATGCATGCCAGCCGCACCGACTGGACTACCTTCTGGCGCGATCTGGCCGCGGCCCACGATGACCAGCCATTGGCATCCCCGCTGCGTGACCGTTTTGTGGATCGGGAGGCGTTTGACGCCTGGCTGGCGCTCTATCTGGCGCGCAGCCTGCAAACTGGCCAGAGCCCGGATGAAATTGCCCGCCGCATGCGCGCCGCCAACCCGTTGTATGTGCTGCGAAATCACATGGCGGAGACGGCAATCCGCCTCGCCCAGCAAGGGGATTACAGCGAAGTCAGCCGACTGCATGCCTGCCTTTCACAACCGTTTACCGAAAACCCGGAATTTGCCGCTTATGCTGCACCAGCGCCCGACTGGGCCACAGATCTTTCTGTGTCTTGTTCGTCCTGATATTCCGTTGTAATACGCCTGTCAAAAAAACATGCCGAATGTGATTTACGCGACAGACGCGGGCTGGGATAATCGCGGCCATCCTGCCTCTGTAATCCCTACCTAATGCCCGATCTTTTCAGCGGAATCCCGTTGCACGTTGCTGTCAGCCTGACGCTGGCGCTGTTGTTTGTCCTCTTTTTCGAATTTATCAATGGTTTTCACGATACGGCCAATGCAGTCGCTACCGTGATTTACACCAAATCCATGCCGCCGCATCTGGCGGTGGTGCTCTCGGGTATTTTCAATTTTGCGGGTGTGTTGCTGGGCGGGCTGGGCGTGGCGTATGCCATCGTCCATCTGCTGCCGGTAGACCTCTTGATCAACGTCAGCACCAGCCACGGCCTGATCATGGTGTTTGCGCTGCTGGCTTCCGCCATCTTGTGGAACTTCGGCACCTGGTACCTGGGCCTGCCGGCTTCCAGCTCCCACACGCTGATCGGTTCCATTCTGGGTGTCGGCCTGACCAACGCCTGGCTGACGCACACCTCGGTCAAGGATGGGATCAACTGGGGCAAGGCCGTTGAAATCGGCATGTCGCTGATCATCTCGCCCATTGTCGGTGTGGTATTGGCCGGCACCTTGCTGCTGGTGCTGAAAAAACTGCGCCCGGATTCGGGCATGCACAAGACGCCGGAACAGCGCAAAGGCGTTGACGGCAAAAAACATCCGCCGTTCTGGACCCGCCTTGTGTTGATTCTGTCGGCGCTGGGCGTGAGCTTCGCCCACGGTTCCAACGACGGTCAGAAAGGCATTGGCCTGATCATGCTGGTGTTGATCGGCATTGTGCCGGCCAAATTTGTGGTGGACCTGGATGCCACGGCGTATCAGATCGAACGCACGCGGGACGCCACCATCCACCTGCGGCAGTTCTATCAGCGCAATGCGGCCGCCGCGAACGAGCAACAGGTCAAACTCAGTGATTATCTGGCGCTGGGCAAAGCGCCCACCAGTGACCTGCCCGCCCGTTACAAATGCGATCCGGCACTGACCGAGCCAATGATTGCCGACCTGTTGTCCACGCTCGATGGCGTGCAGTCTTACCGCGACATCACGCCGGATGCACGCAACCGCGTGCGCCGCTCGCTCTTGTGCCTGGACGATACCGCCAAGAAAGTGGGCAGCATGAAATCCATCAGTTCGGGCGAAAAAGCGGATCTCTCCCGCCTGCGCAAAGACCTGACCGCGACCACCGAATACTCGCCTTACTGGGTGATTCTGGCGGTGGCACTGGCCTTGGGTGTCGGCACCATGATTGGCTGGCGCCGCGTGGTACAAACCGTGGGTGAAAAGATCGGCAAGCAAGGCATGACCTATGCGCAAGGCCTGTCGGCCCAGATTACCGCCGCCGTTTCTATCGGCATTGCCAATATCTTTGGTCTGCCCGTATCGACGACGCACGTCCTGTCTTCCGGCGTGGCGGGCACCATGCTGGCCAACCGCAGCGGCCTGCAAGGCGCGACCATCCGCAATATTCTGCTGGCCTGGGTGTTGACCCTGCCTGCCGCCATGGCCCTGGCCGCCGGCATGTTCTGGCTGGCCAGCCGCTTCATTCAGTAATTGGTTGCACTGATTACGAAAATTGACAGATCAAACGGCGCGAACTAACATCGCGCCGTTTTCTTTTTCGGGGTTCTTCCCTTGGAAATCCAGATACAACCCGGTTTCGCCTTGCTTGTTTGCTGATCCGGCTGGACTCTGCTTTTTAGAACTGTCTACGATCTACTGCGCCCGCTCGCCAGATCGTCAACAGGCTCTTGGCCATTGTCCTGCCTGAACGGCGGGATGGTGCGCGTCTTTAAAGATTTGCCTCACCCTCTCCTTGCATTGTGATGATTTCTGTTTTGGCGGCGCAAACCGCCGCGACGGCCTGTGCTGTCGCAACAGCGTCATGACACGTTGCTGTAATGCCGGTCATGACAAGGAGATTGCATGTTCAACGTTTTTACCTTTGATCTGGCCCATTTTGTTCAGTCCCTCGTCGCACTGGTTGTTGCCTTTGTACTGGGCACCGTGATTGGGTACGAGCGCCAGTTCCGCCAACGCACGGCGGGTTTGCGCACCAATACGCTGGTGGCCGTCGCCGCAGCCGCCTTTGTCGATATGGCGTTCCGGCTGGATGGCGCGGGCGGCGCAATCCGCGTGGCGTCCTACGTGGTTTCCGGCGTGGGTTTTCTGGGGGCCGGTGCCATCATGAAAGAAGGCATCAATGTGCGCGGCCTCAACACCGCAGCGACGCTCTGGGGCTCTGCGGCGGTGGGTGCGGCCGCCGGCGTGCGGCAACTGGATGCCGCCCTGCTTTGCGCCATTTTAGTATTGGCCGCCAACACCTTGCTGCGCCCGCTGGTCAACGCCATCAACCGCCAACCGATCAGCGATCGCAGCAGCGAAGTGACCTGGGAGCTGCATGTGGTGGTCGATGGCGAGCAACAAAAGCACGCGCTGGCGCTGATCGACGCCCTGCTTGATCAAGCCCAGTACCCGCTGGGCGACATGGATATCGAGCCGTTTGGCGATGATGACGTCGAGATCACCGCCACGCTGCTGGCGACCTCCGCCAATTCCGCCGAACTGGAGCGGATTGCCAGAAAACTCTCTACGCAGAACTACATCAAGCAGGCGTTCTGGAACTCCAGCACCATGGAGTAAGCTACTCACAGACAATAAAAAAACCGCCTCAAGGGCGGTTTCTTATTTGAGACCTCAAACCGGGGTTAGCGCCCTCAAGCCACCAGCCGCGCAATCGCGCGCTCTACACGGGCCAGCCCCTCTGCAATATCTGCATCCGGCATGACCAGCGACGGCGCAAAGCGCAGCACATCCGGCCCGGCCATCAGGATCATGGCGCCTTCTTCCACGGCAAAGTTCAGCACATCGCGCGCGCGGCCTTTGTACTGGTCATTGAGTTCTGCACCAATCAACAGACCCAGACCACGCACGTCCTTGAATACCGGATAGCGTTTACCGATATCGGCCAGCGTATTACGAATCAGCGCCGCTTTGGCTTCAACGCCACTGAGCACCGCTGGATCGGTAATCACATCCATGACCGCGCCGGCCACTGCACACGCCAGCGGGTTGCCCCCGTAAGTGGTGCCGTGCGTGCCGACAGCCAGGTGTTTGGCCAGGTTTTCCGTGGTCAGCATGGCGCCAATCGGAAAGCCGCCCCCCAGACCCTTGGCGGTGGAAAGGATATCCGGCGTCACGCCGTAATGCTGGTAGGCGAACAACTGGCCGGAGCGGCCGTTGCCGCTTTGCACTTCATCAAAAATCAGGAAGGCATTGTGCTTGTCGCACAGTTCGCGAAGCGCTTGCAGGAACGCTTTGTTTGCCGGGGTGACACCGCCCTCGCCCTGGATGGGCTCAATGATCACGCATGCGGTGTCGTCATCAATCAGTGCCTTGAAGGCATCCAGGTCGTTGTAATCAAAGTGGAAAATGCCTTCCGGCTTGGGGCCGAAACCATCGGAGTACTTGGTCTGGCCGCCCACACACACGGTAAAGAAGGTACGACCGTGGAAGGAGTTATACGCGGCCAGCACTTTGTTTTTCTGCTCGCCAAAACGCTCAATGGCGGCACGGCGCGCCAGCTTGAGCGCGGCTTCGTTCGCCTCGGCACCAGAGTTGCAGAAGAACACGCGCTCGGCAAAGGTGTGCTCGACCAGTTTCTTGGCCAGCGCCAGCGCGGGCTCGTTGGTGAACACATTGGACAAATGCCACAACTTGCTGCCTTGCTCATTCAGCGCTTTCACCAGCGCTGGATGGCAATGCCCCAACGAGTTCACCGCAATACCACCACCAAAGTCGATATATTCACGACCCGCCTGATCCCACACGCGGCTACCTTCGCCACGAACCGGCACAAAAGCCGCGGGCGAGTAATTGGGCACCATGTATTGATCAAAATCGGCTCTGGTAAAAGACATTGCAGTTCCTTTTTGCGTAATCCGGATGAAGGTCGGGTCAGTAGGCACGCCCATTGGGGTTCATTCTAACTGCCATGACGCAAAGCAAAAACTACTAATTTTTGTGAGGCGTGAGGCGTGAGGCGTGAGGCGCACAGATGGTACCGCCGGGATCTGGTGGCCGCGTAAGCAATAGATATGAGTTATGCCAGTCGGGGCCGGTCCGGCGTAAAGGGGTTGCTGGATTCCCGCCAAGGGAGCCGCCGAGGTCGGGAATGACGAGGTGGTGGCGAGAATGCCCCATTCTTGCAGGCAGGCGGTTTGCGGGGTTGGAATGCTGTTGCTGTTGCTGTTGCTGTTGCTGTTGCTGTTGCTGTTGCTGTTGCTGTTGCTGTTGGGGTTGCTTTTGACTTTCCCTCCCCATTAAAGCCAAGCGCCGAAGGAGTGGAGGGAGACCTTAGGCTCCCGACCGACTGAGGGAAGCCCGGAGGGCCGCCCGGCTGGGGTCGCCTTTCTTTGGTTACTTTCTTTGGCGAGGCAAAGAAAGTGACGTGCTCCGGCCACCGCCGGTATCAAAACGCCTTTCAAACCCGCGCCGCAAGGCGCTAACACCCCCAGCGACCTTGTCCAGGCCGGCCACCCCGGATTCCCGCTACCGCTCCATCCGGGCTACGGTACTTGCTGTCGGGCAACCCCCGACATGTAAACCAACCGCGCCGTCAGGCGCTAACAGCGGTTCAAGGTTTCAAAGTCAGCCAAGGTGGATTGTCGCCAAGGCTCCGAATCCACCCTACCCACCCCGCACGCAAAAAAACGGCGCCATTCCGCTGCGCCGTTTTTTTCCCGCATCCCCACAAAACTCACCCTGCGACAGCAGTCTCCCCCGCCAACAGCAACCAGGTCTCAATCACCGTATCCGGATTCAGCGAGATGGTTTCAATCTCCTGCTCCACCAGCCACTGCGCCAGGTCCGGGTGGTCTGACGGCCCCTGGCCGCAGATCCCGACATACTTGCCCCGCGCGCGGCAGGCCTTGATCGCCATCGACAGCATGGCTTTGACTGCCTCATTGCGTTCGTCAAACGAGGCCGAAACCGGGCCGCCGGAATCACGATCAATCCCCAGCGTCAGTTGGGTCATGTCGTTGGAGCCAATGGAGAAACCATCGAAGTAATCCAGGAAGCGGTCCGCCAACACCGCGTTGGACGGGATTTCGCACATCATGATCACCCGCAGCCCATTGTCGCCGCGCTTGAGGCCGTTTTCTGCCAGCAGATCGATCACTTTGGCGGCCTCGGTCAAGGTGCGCACAAACGGGATCATCAGCTCCACGTTGGTCAGACCCATCACGTCGCGCACTTTCTTGGCGGCACGACATTCCAGCTCAAAACAATCGCGGAATGAAGGGTCGATATAACGCGAGGCCCCCCGGAAACCCAGCATCGGGTTTTCTTCATGCGGTTCGTACTGCGGGCCGCCCAACAGATTGGCGTATTCGTTGGACTTGAAGTCCGACAGCCGCACGATCACCTTGCGTGGCCAGAAAGCGGCCGCCAGCGTGGCAATGCCTTCTGCAATCTTGTCGACGTAGAAATCCACTGCGGAACGGTAACCGGCAATGCGCTCTTCCACCTTGGCTTTCAGACCCGGTTCCAGGTTCGGGTAAGCCAGCAGCGCCTTGGGGTGAACACCGATCATGCGGTTGATGATGAATTCCAGCCGCGCCAGACCCACGCCCTCGTTCGGTAACTGGCAGAATTCGAACGCCAGCTCCGGATTGCCGACGTTCATCATCAGCTTGACCGGGGACTTGGGCATTTGCGCCAGCGACACGTCCACGCGCTCAAACTTCAGTAGACCCTGGTAAACATATCCGGCATCGCCCTCGGCACACGAGACGGTCACCTCATCCCCCTCGTGCAGCAGTTGTGTGGCATCACCACACCCGACCACCGCCGGAATACCCAGTTCGCGCGCAATAATGGCCGCGTGGCAGGTGCGGCCGCCCCGGTTGGTCACAATGGCTGCGGCGCGCTTCATCACCGGCTCCCAGTCCGGATCGGTCATGTCGGACACCAGAATATCGCCCGGTTGCACACGGTCCATTTCGGTCACATCGCGGATAATGCGGACTTTGCCGGCGCCAATCTTCTGGCCAATCGCCCGGCCTTCCGTCAACACCGTGCTGCGTTCCTGCATGCGGAACTTGGTCAGCTTGTCAGCAGCCTGTTCCTGGGATTTCACGGTTTCCGGGCGGGCCTGCAGGATGTACAACTTGCCATCGATGCCATCACGGCCCCATTCGATATCCATCGGGCGTTCGTAATGCTGTTCAATGATCAGGGCGTAACGCGCCAGTTCTTCTACCTCGGCGTCAGAGATCGAGAACGCGCGGCGGTCCGCCGGGTCAACCTCGACTGTGCGCACGGATTTGCCGGCTACCGCTTCGGCATTGAATTCCATCTTGAGCGCCTTGCCGCCCAGGTGCTTGCGCACAATGGCCGGCCGCCCGGCTTGCAGGGTGGGCTTGTGCACGTAGAATTCGTCCGGGTTCACCGCGCCTTGCACGACAGTCTCGCCCAAGCCATATGAGGCGGTGACGAACACCACCTGATCGAAACCGGTCTCGGTATCGATAGAAAACATCACCCCGGCGGCGCCCTTGTCCGAACGCACCATGCGCTGGATGCCGGCCGAAAGCGCCACCAGCTTGTGGTCAAACCCCTTGTGAACGCGGTAAGAGATCGCCCGATCGTTGTAAAGGGAGGCGAACACTTCCTTGATGGCATGCAGGATGTTCTGGAAACCCTGAATGTTGAGAAAGGTTTCTTGCTGGCCAGCGAAGGATGCATCCGGCAAGTCTTCTGCCGTGGCGGATGAGCGCACGGCCACCGTTACGTCATCGCCCAGTAGCGCGTAATGCGCGGCGATTTCGTCTTCCAGCGACTTGGGAAATGGCGTGGCGACAATCCACTCGCGAATCTGCTTGCCCACCGCAGCCAGCGACTTCACGTCGTCTACATCCAGCCCTTCCAGGGCGGCGTCGATCCGGTCCGCCAGGCCTTCATGGGCCAGAAACTGGCGATAGGCGTCGGCCGTTGTGGCAAAACCACCCGGTACACGCACGCCTTTTTCGGCAAGTTGGGAGATCATTTCCCCCAAAGATGCGTTCTTGCCGCCGACCTGTTCAACCTGATGCATGCGCAGATGCACAAAGTCGATGACTTGTGCCTGGCCGGTTGCGGCGACGCCGTGGCTCGGAGTGGTATTCATCAGCGGACCTCGTCAGAATGTTGCGTTGCAGAATGGATTGCTCTCATTCTAGGCTGGGGTAAACGATCGCATAGTGGCGATAACCATTACGGGAAAATCCCGCATCGGGAAAGCCCCAATACGCACCAATAGTCTGATTTTTATCGACTTTATGTTACGCGCACCCGCCATCTTTGATCACAATTATGCATGTCAATTGCAATAACTCACATGCGACTGTCTCCCAAACAAAGCCTTACGGGGTTTCAGCAATATGCGGGTAGACGAACTCATTTATGCTGGATAAGTTTATCTTTTGACATGACGGCCGAACGGAGCAGCTGAACCATGCCGCGCACTGCATTTTTCGTCTCAGACCGCACCGGGATTACCGCAGAAATGCTGGGGCATTCTTTATTGACGCAATTTGACGACGTCAATTTCCGCCGCATTGCCCTGCCGTTTATCGATACGCCAGAAAAGGCGCAAGAAGCCGCTGCACGTATCCGCGAACAAGCCGCCGCCGATCAATGCCGGCCGATTGTGTTTACCACCATGGTGGACGAATCACTGCGCAAGATTACGCACGTGGCCGAAGCGCTGACGCTGGATTTTTTTGAAATCTTTATCAGTCCGCTGGAGCAGGAATTAGGGCGTGAATCCTCCCATACTGTGGGGCGTTCACACGGCATTTCCAATTTTGAAGAATACAAAACCCGGATTGACGCAGTTAATTTCGCCATTAGCCATGACGATGGCGTCATGCCGCGTGATTTGAATGAAGCCGACATTATCCTGATTGGTGTTTCCCGCTCGGCCAAAACGCCAACGTGTTTGTATCTGGCGCTGCAATATGGCATCAAAGCCGCCAATTACCCGCTGACGCCGGAAGACTTCGGCGCGCACACGCTACCGCGCCTGTTGTTGCCCTATCGCACCAAGCTGTTTGGCCTGACCATTGACCCGGACCGTTTGTCCCAGATACGGGAAGAACGCAAACCAGGCAGCCGCTACGCCGCGCTGGATAACTGCCAGTTTGAAGTCTCGGAAGCCGAAGCCTTGATGCGCCACGTGGGCGTGCCCTATCTGAGTTCAACGACCCGGTCGATTGAAGAACTGGCCACCACCATCATGCACCGCACCGGCCTGACCCGGCGTACCTTCTAACCCGATTTGCCATTGCATCCGGCCCCGCGCCTGGAGTTGTTTCATGATACGCACCGCTTTTTTTGTATCTGGCCGCACCGCGATTACCGCAGAGATTCTGGGGCACAGCCTGATCACGCAGTTTGATGATGTGAATTTCCGCCGGATTGTGCTGCCGTTTATTGATACGGAAGAAAAAGCCTTGCAAGCCGTCGCCCAGATCAAGGCCCAGGCCGAGGCAGACCAGTGCCGGCCAGTGGTGTTCTCTACCTTTATCAGCGAGAACCTGCGCAAACTCTTTGTGATGGACGAGGCGTTAACGCTGGATTTCTTTGAGACCTTTATCGGCCCGCTGGAAAAAGAACTGGAACGCCAGTCCAGCCACACCGCTGGCAAGGTACACGCCATCAGTAATTTTGAGGAATACAAACACCGGATCGATGCGGTGAACTTCGCCACCACGCATGATGACGGCGGTATGGCGAAAAACCTGCAAGATGCAGACGTGATCCTGGTGGGCGTCTCCCGCTCCGGCAAAACCCCGACGTGTCTTTATCTGGCGCTGCAATATGGCATCAAGGCCGCCAACTACCCATTTACACCGGAAGACTTTGCCGATCACCGCCTGCCCAAGCCCTTGCACCCGTTTCGCAACAAGTTGATCGGTATCACGATTGAACCGCAGCGCTTGTCGCAGATCAGGCAGTCACGCAAACCAGACAGTCAATACGCGCAACTGTCCACCTGCGAGCAGGAAGTCAAACTGGCGGAAAGCCTGATGCAGCATGAGCGCATTCCGTTTTTGAATACCACGCGACTGTCGATTGAAGAGTTGTCGACCACCATCATGCTCAAGGCAGGGTTGAAGCGGCGGTGTTATTGAGTGTGAGGTGTGAGGTGTGAGGTGTGAGGTGTGAGGTGTGAGGTGTGAGGTGTGAGGTGTGAGGTGTGAGGTGTGAGGTGTGCCAGATTGTGTGTCCACTTCATCATGCCTCGCAAACCAATACTTCGTCATTCCGGTCCTCGGCGGCCCCCTTGCGCCGGAATCCAGGTGTAAACAGGTGTGCCGCAGGCACTGACAATGGTTTATCAAATGGTTTGCCAGTGTCTGCCCACCTTTGGTGGGCGGACTGGATTCCGGCTCAAGGCCGGAATGACGAGTCCGGGGTATGCATCCTTCCCCCTCCTCACTCCTCACTCCTCACTCCTCACTCCTCACTCCTCACTCCTCACTCCTCACTCCTCACTCCTCACTCCTCAACCTTTCAGCAAATGACATCCCCAACTTCCGCACCAGGTCTGGAGACGGTACACTCTCGCCTTTGAACGTCCAGCCCGTTGCCCTCTATGTCCCGCTCCCGTACTGAAGCGTCTGCTTTTGAATTCAAGAATATCGGGCTCAAGCTGCTGACCTTTGTGCCAGCCACGACAGATATCACCGAGCTGGAAACCGGTTTGCAGGCCAAACTGGGTGGCCGGGATCACATGCTGACCGGTGATCAACTGGCGATTGATTTCAATCAGTTGCCACAAACGCCCACAGCACTGGATATCTCCGCCATGATCACGTTGTTGCGCCAGTTCGGCCTGCAACCCGTAGGCGCTTATGGCGGCAATGAAGCGCAGCAAACTGCCGCGCGCGAGGCCGGACTGGTGGTGTTGTCGGATGATGCAATCAGCCTGCCCGTCGCGGCGCCTGCCGCTGCACCGGTGCAGGTTGAGCGCACGCCCACCATGGTGATTACCCGTCCGGTGCGGACCGGCCAGCAGGTCTACGCCAAGGATGCCGACCTGGTGGTGATGGCGCTGGTTTCCAATGGCGCAGAAGTGATTGCCGATGGCAATATCCACGTTTACGCGCCGCTGCGCGGCCGGGCGCTGGCTGGCGCACGGGGCGATGCCAATGCCCGCATTTTCACCACCTGCATGGAAGCCGAGCTGGTCTCTATTGCCGGTGTCTACCGCACACTCGATGAATCACTGCCTGCCTCGCTCAAATCAAAGCCGGCGCAAGTGTTGCTAAACGAAGACAAACTCGTGATTGAAACGCTGACGCTGTCGTAGACGGCGCCGGCTGCTTTATACATGTACAGTCAGACTGAACACTGACTTGACCGAATCCAGACCTACAGGGGTTTTTTGTGGCCAAAATCATTGTTGTCACCTCCGGCAAGGGCGGCGTGGGTAAAACCACCACCAGCGCCAGTTTTGCTTCCGGGCTTGCGTTACGCGGCTTCAAGACCGCCGTTATCGATTTTGACGTGGGCCTGCGTAATCTTGACCTGATCATGGGGTGCGAGCGCCGCGTGGTGTACGACTTCGTCAACGTCATTCAGGGGGAAGCCTCCCTGCGTCAGGCGCTGATCAAGGACAAGAACTGCGACAATCTGTTTATCCTGCCCGCGTCACAAACGCGCGACAAGGAAGCCTTGTCCAAAGAAGGCGTGGAAAAAGTGCTCAAGGAGCTGACCCACGACGGTTTTGACTACATCATTTGCGACAGCCCGGCCGGCATTGAAACCGGTGCTTTCCTGGCGTTGTACTTTGCGGATGAAGCCATTGTCACGACCAACCCGGAAGTCTCTTCGGTCCGTGACTCTGACCGCATCATTGGCATTCTGGATGCCAAGTCCAAAAAAGCGGAAGAAGGCGGCACGGTCAAGACGCACCTGCTGATTACCCGTTACTCGCCCAAGCGGGTGGACAGCGGCGAGATGCTGTCGCTCGACGATGTGCAACATTTGCTGCGCATTTCGCTGATTGGCGTGATCCCGGAATCCGAAACCGTGCTGCAGGCTTCAAACTCGGGTACGCCAGCCATCCATAACGAAGGTTCCGATGTGTCGGAAGCCTACAAGGACGTCGTTGCCCGCTTCCTGGGCGAAGACAAGCCGCTGCGTTTTGTTGAAGTACCGAAGCAGCCGTTCTGGAAACGACTGTTCGGAGGTTAAGCCATGTCGATTCTGAGTTATTTCTTTGGCGAGAAGAAAAAAACCGCCACCGTAGCGCGCGAGCGTTTGCAAATCATTCTGGCGCATGAGCGTGCTGGCCGTGATACGCCGGACTATCTGCCCCAGTTGCAAAAAGAACTGATCGCCGTCATTTCCAAATATGTCGCCATTAATCCGGATGACATCAAGGTCCAGCTGGAAAAGAAAGACGATTTCGAAGTGCTTGAAGTGAATATCGTTCTGCCCGAGCCTGCCCGGCGTTAATCGGCCTAAAATACACATATCAATGTGACCGGCAGAGAGGCGATCGCCTCTCTTGTCTTTTGCGCAGTCGGTAAACCCGTTGCGCCGATCTGGGAATACACACTATGTCTGTCGCCATCAGAACCCCGGAAGAAATCGAAAAAATGCGCGTGGCCGGCCGGCTGGGCGCAGAACTGCTCGACTTCATTACCCCGCACGTCAAACCGGGCGTGACCACAGAAGAGCTGGACCGGCTGTGCCATGACTATATGGTTAACGTCCAGCACACTGTGCCGGCACCGCTGGGCTATCAACCCCCGGGTTACACGCCCTACCCCAAATCCATCTGTACATCCATCAACAACGTGATCTGTCACGGCATTCCCAACGACAAACCGTTGAAGAATGGCGACACCGTCAACATTGACGTCACCGTCATCAAGGACGGCTATCACGGCGATAACAGCCGCATGTTCATGGTGGGCGACAAAGTGCCTGCCCACGCAAAACGGCTGGCGCAGGTGACGTTTGACTGCATGTGGATTGGCATCGAACAGATCAAGCCAGGCGCACATCTGGGCGATATTGGTGAGGCCATCCAGCGTTATGCGGAAAAAGCCGGTTACTCGGTGGTGCGCGAGTTCTGCGGGCACGGCATTGGTGATCATTTTCATGAAGACCCGCAGGTGTTGCACTACGGTAAAGCCGGAACGGGGATTGAGCTGGAACCGGGCATGATCTTTACCGTGGAACCGATGATCAATCTGGGCAAGCGTGAAATTCGCGCCATGCCGGATGGCTGGACCATTGTGACCAAAGACCGCTCGCTATCGGCACAGTATGAACACACGGTGCTGGTCACCGACACGGGCTATGAGATCCTGACCATGTCTGCCGGTGTACAACCCAAACCTGAAAAATATCTGCTGGCTTAACCGGTAAAACCCATGACCGCCCTGCGTTCCGTTATCGCCCTGCGCGAACACCATGCGGCCCAGAAAGCCGAGTTGCATCGCAAGTTCAGCGACCCGGCCAAAGCCGCGCCGCTGTTACAGGCACTGGCCCACCTGACGGATCGCACCCTGGGCGAGTTATGGGATAGACACGGGTTTGCCGGCGACGTACTGCTGGTGGCCGTCGGCGGCTACGGACGCGGCGAGTTGTACCCGTTTTCCGATATCGACCTCCTGATCTTGTTGCCGGATCAACCTGATCCGGCCCTGCTGGAAAAGCTGGAGGTCTTTATTGGGGAGTTGTGGGATATCGGCCTGGAAGTGGGCCATAGCGTGCGCACGCTATCCGATTGCCTGGCCGAAGCGGAAAAAGACATCACCGTGCAAACGGCGCTGCTGGAGTCCCGCTGCCTGTGTGGCGACCGGCAGCGTTTTGCCGATTTCCGCGATACGGTTTACCGCCATATCGACCCCAAAGAATTTTTTGATGCCAAGCTGCTGGAACAACAGGCGCGGTATGCGCGTTTCCAGAACGCCACTTACAAGCTTGAACCCAACGTCAAAGAAGCACCGGGCGGCCTCAGAGACCTGCACCTGATTGGCTGGATTGCCTCTGCGCTGGGGCTGGGCAATAACTGGCGCAAGCTGGCGGCCATGGGCATGCTCACCCATGAAGAAAGCCAGAAACTGCGCCGGGCCGAGCGCGTGCTGCGGTGTATCCGCATCCAGTTGCACTGGACTGCCAAGCGCCACGAAGACCGCATCCTGTTTGATTATCAGAACCCGATGGCGGCTGATTTTGGGTATGTGGACAACCAGAAGCAGCGCGCCAGCGAGCAGTTGATGGCGCAGTACTATCTGGCTGCGCGCATTGTCAGTCAGCTCACGCCCTTGCTGGTGCGCGCACTGCGTACACGGATTTTTTCGCAAATCGGCGTCGAAGTCACCCCGTTGAACGAGCGTTTCCAGTTACGCGGGCCGGTGCTGGAGATCTCCCGGCCGGACGTGTTCCAGCAAGACCCGTCCGCCATCCTGGAGTTGTTCCTGGTGTTTGAACAGGAAAACTACGCCGCTGATATTGCCCCGGAAACCCTGCGGGCACTGTGGCATGCCCGCGCGCGCATTGATGACGAATTTCGCGCCAACCCGCGTAACAGGCAATTGTTTATCGACCTGTTCCGCCAACCGGCCGGGTTGACACGCATCATGCGCCGCATGAACCAGTATGGCGTGCTGGGCCGTTATATTCCGGAGTTCGGCAAGATCGTCGGGCGGATGCAGCACGACCTTTTTCATGTCTATACGGTCGATGAGCACACCTTGATGGTGCTACGCAATGTGCGCCGCTTTGCCATTGCCGCATTCACGCATGAATACCCGTTCTGCTCCCGGCTGCTGGCCGAGTTTGCCCGGCCGGAAGCGCTCTATATCGCCGCCCTGTTCCACGATATCGGCAAGGGGCGCGGTGGCGATCACTCGGAACTGGGCGAACACATTGCCGCAGACTTCTGCAACGAACACCCGCTGGATCCGGAAGATCGCAAGCTGATCCCGTGGCTGGTCAAACACCACCTGGTCATGTCCTCTTTCGCGCAAAAACGCGACGTGTACGATCCTGAGGTGATTGAAGAGTTTGCCAATCTGGTCGGTGATCAGCGTCACCTGGCTGGCCTGTACCTGCTGACCGTGGCCGATATACGCGGTACCAGCCCCAAAGTCTGGAATGCCTGGAAGGCCAAGTTGCTGGAAGACCTGTACAAGGCCACGCAGCGCTTTCTGAGTGCCCGCAGTATGCCGGTGCAATCCTGGCTGGAGGACAGGCAAGCAGAGGCGCTGCGCCTGTTACGACTGTACGGCTTGCGTGACGATGCCCACCAGGCCTTCTGGGACCAACTCGACACCATTTACTTTTTGCGGCACGACGCGCGCGAGATTGCCTGGCATACCCGCCAGCTATTCGCCCGCATCGACACCGATGTCCCCGTGGTCCGCGCCAAGTTGTCCGAATCGGGCGAAGGCTTGCAAGTCATGGTGTACACCAAGGATGTGGCCGATCTGTTTGCCCGCATCTGCGCTTTCTTTGAGAAGGCCGGGTATTCGATTTTCGACGCGCATATCCACACCACCCGCCATGGCTACGCGCTGGACAGTTTCTATGTCTATATCCCGGACCACCAGAAAGACGGCTACCGCGATCTGATCGGCTACGTGGAGTATGAACTGGCCAACCAGATCGCCCGTCAGGCCCCGCTGACCGCGCCGGGCAAAGCGCGGCTGTCCCGACAACTCAAACACTTCCCCATTCAGCCGCGTGTGGAAATCAGCGCAGATGAGCGAGGTGGCAAGTATCAGGTGTTGTCGATCACGGCGGGGGACCGTACCGGTCTGTTGTCAACCATCGCCGGCATCCTGGCCCTGAACCGCATTGAAATCCAGTCCGCCAAGATCATGACCCTGGGTGAACGCGCAGAAGATAACTTCCTGATTTCCGGGCAGATTCTCAGCGATGAGCGTGCAGTGCGGCACCTGGAAGGCGACCTGCTGGCCGCGCTGCAACTGTAAACCGGTGCTGACCACAACAAAACACCACGCCGCGGCGTGGTGTTTTGTTTGAGGCGATCCAGCAATCACGTGCCTTACTTGGCTGTCACGCGGATATCAATTCGACGGTTCTGGGCACGGCCTTCTTCGGTGTCATTGCTGGCGACCGGATGTGCATCGCCATAGCCTTCGGCACTGAGACGCGCAGGCGCAACGCCCAGCTTGACCAGTTCAGCCATCACACTGTTGGCACGCTCACCCGACAACTTCAGGTTGGTCGCAGCCGTGCCAGTATTATCGGTATAGCCGCCCAGCTTCAGTTGCACCGCCGGAAAGGCCTTCATGATCAGCGCGATATTGTTCAGTTGCTCTTCCGACTCTGGCATCAGTTTGGCAGCGCCAGTTTCAAAGGTCAGACGGTCAAAGCTGAACCAGGTGTCCTTGTCGACAGGCTTGCTGCTGTCCTTGATGAACTCGACCAGCTTCGACTCAATGCCATGCTCAGGCACATTCAGTGCCGTGCCATCCGGCAACATCAACTTGAAGAACTCACCCAGGCGGGCAGTCACGCTATTCAGCGCGCTGGTCACGCCAGATGCAGCCTCAGCCAGCGGGTTGGCCACTGCCGCCGCAGAAGCCACTGCGACCGGTGCTGATGCCGGTTGGGTACTCTCCTGGCGGGAGTCACAGGCACGCAGCAACCACAGCACCAGCAAGATAAACACCAGCACCATCAGCAACCACCCGAGCCAGCCGCCACGGCGCTTGCGCTGGGGAACAGGAACCGGGGTAATCAGCGTATTCAGTGAAGGCGTCAACGCGGCGGACCAGACAGGCATGTGATCCGTAATCAGTGCCAGCAGCTTATGGATATCCAGGTGGTCGGTCTGGGTTTTGCTGACCAACAAGCCCGCCAACAAGGAACCGCCGTAACGCAGCATTTGCTGGCCGACATGGCTGCTGGTGCCGTTGACCTGATCCAGGGCGTTGGTGATCACCGCATATTGCTCGCCAAAGACCAGCTTCAGGAAACGATCGGTCACCGAGGCCAGCGGGGCGTGGCCCTGTTGGTCATCCAGCGCAGCCCCAGTCATGGCGGCGGGCAGACTGCCTTCTGCGGCAAAAACTTGCAGGACTTCCTGCAACTGATTGCGCCATTGTGGCTGATCCGCGCGGCGGCCGGCACATTGCAGCAAGGTGGCAAAAATACGGCTCATGGTAGAGCGGGCTCTGGCCGGTTCCATGCCAAACAACTGGCTCAGACGCGATTGCTCGTCAGAGCCGATGAGCGCATTCAGGCTTTCCAGCAAGTTCATGATATTTCCTCGTTAGACAGGCGATGAGCCTATTGGCCCAGCAAAATACTGCCTATCGAGTGCTTGCGGCGACGGGACATATCTGATTTGCAGTCCCGAATTGTCCAGGCGCAAACAACACACAAACGACTTGCGGGGCGCGGCTCCAAGACTGCGCCCCGGCTGGCGTTTCAGCCTTATTTATCCGCCACTGCAGCGGTAGAAGCGGTGTCCGCTGCCGGCATGGAAGCCACGCGTGAAGCGCCCTGATACGCCAAGTAATAGCGGTTCACTGTGGTGACGTAATCCAGCAAGCGGTTGCCCACGGTCTGTTTCGCCACTTTTTCCACGTTACCTTCCCAGCGATTTGGGTCCAGCCCCTGCGCTTGTGCCTTCCTGCGCAATTGCTGGATACGCCCTTCACCCGCGTTGTACGCCGCAATCATGAATGCCAACTGGTCATCCGGCTCAATACCAGGGGATTTGAACATGTCGCGCAGATACGCCAGATAACGTGCGGCCGCCGTCACGTTCTGTTCATTATCATGCGGGTTGGTCACGCCCATCTTGCGCGCTGTGGACGGGTTGATCTGCATGATGCCGGTCGGACCATTCTTGCGGATGACCGGGTGCAGCGTACTTTCGCGCTGGCCAATCGCCGCCAGCAGCATCCAGTCCATATTGTTGGCAGATGCAACCAGCTGGAACATCGGCGCAAAAAAGCCCAGTTTGTCGACTGCGCTCAGTTGATTGGGATTGCTGATCCGGGCATCGCTGGACAAAAACCGTTGCGTGAGTTTGAGCGCACGCTGCGCCATACCCGCCCCTGGCCCGCTGATAAAGCGGTTGAGTTCGGCCAGCAGTTGCGGCTTGCTCTGGTCAACGGCCCAGGCCACATCCACCGAGGGTTCAAGACAGGCGTTACTATGCAGTCGAGGGTACTTCTTGCTCCAGAGGTCGGTGACATACCGACTGGATAGCGTTGCCACGCTGTCATCGCCCTGGATCGTACCCAGCAAGGCTTCTGCGGTGGTGCCGGCCGCTGCATCGCGTGAGACGATTTTCGGGTAATCAAGGAGCAAACGGCGGGCATAACTGCCATTGGCAATGGAGAGGGTTTTGCCCTCCGCAGCGGAGATATTGCTGATGGCCTCGGCATCCGGATTCTGGACTACACACCACTGGTCGCGCAGGTAGGGCTGGGTAAACGCAACCAACTGCTTTGCCCCCTCGTTCACGGGCATCAAACCGGCGGCAATATCGCCCTTGCCCGCCCGCAGCGACGGGATGATCTCGCCACTATCCACCGGGACAAACATCAATTTGAGCGAGGGCGCATTTTTGGCCTTGCTGCGATTGAGGAATTTTTCCAGCTCCAGCAGCATGGCGTATTCCACCCCGTGCGGCCGGCCGTTCTGAAAGAAAAAGGTAGAGGGCCCCAGCGCAACCAGCACCCGCAACTGTCGGGGAGGATTGGCAGGATCATAATCCTGGTCGCCCAGTTCGGTCTGGCTGCTGAGTGCCGGGTGTTCGCTTTTCTGGCTGGCCACGGCACGGGCCCGCTTGGGGCTGTGATTGGCGGCAAAAGCACTGCCATTACCAAGAAAAAGAACGAACAACAGAAGGTAAATCAGGGATTTGGCCTGGTTCATGCGCCGCATTCTAGGCGGCAACGCAAACCTTGTGCCAGTGGCAGAGTCACAAAAGGCTGTTTTTGCGGGATTGCCGCATATTTTTGGCCCTGGCGTGCCAATCTGCACGTCCCCCCGGAAGATCAGGCGTTGCCATACCCCGGTCAGATTGCAAAATCCGTGGCAAAACGATGGGCCCAGCCGGTGTCGCCGTCGTCAAAGGTATAACGGCCAACCTTGCCATCTGCCAGTCGTTTCACCGTCAGCCGCGCCATTTGCCCCATCGCGCCGCTCAGCCAGGACGGGCCGTCCAGATGAAAATCAAAATCTTCCGGTCCCCGTTCAAGGGTCTGCAAGGCCATGTCCAGCGCAACACGTTGATCCCAGGGCAAAGCGGCAACCACATCGACAGACATCCGTCACTCCTTCGTTTTGAGCGGCTTTATATGACATCACCGGCGCCCAGACGGTGCGCCGGTGATGAGTGTACAACGTGCCAACAGGATTGATCGACTGATCGCTTGTTCAACGGGCTGGTCAGAGTTGCGAGAAACTGCCCTGGGCCAGGTCAGACTCAAACTCGCGTAACCAGGTCGTCGGGCTCTGATCGCCCAGATACATGCGGATGCGGTCAAACCTGGCCACGCTGATTTCCCGCTGCTGCGCGCCCGCACCGTTCAGCCACGCATCATTCGCCACGACGTCAAAGTCCTCATGTATATAACCATGACGCTCGCAAGCACTGATAAATTCATCCTGTTCGGTGGGGTCGAACTGATAAAACAGTTTTTGGGGCATGGTACGTCCTCCTGGTGGGCCATCGTGACCAGCATAGACCACATCGATCCTGGTCCGGCGTACAACTTCTTGTGAGAATATCAACGGCTATATCGTCAGATAGACCCCGACCTGCGTGTAACCCTCGCGCTGCATACGGTTTTAAATGTGCAAACGCTTCATCCGGGGCCCCGAACAGGTAAAATAGCGCGCTACGTCCGCCTGCCTGCCAACCGCCCGTCGTCTGGCACGGCCAGCCGACAACCGGAATCCACCGCCATCCGGCGTCACCCGCAGTCCAGGAATCACCCATGCCTTTGCTTTACGTAGAAAACGCCAGCCTTGCTTACGGTCACTGGCCCTTGCTTGATCACGCCACCTTTGTTGTCGAAGAAGGCGAGCGCGTGGGGCTGATTGGCCGTAATGGTCAGGGCAAATCTACCCTGCTCAAGGCGATTGCCGGGCTTGCGGTGCTTGATGATGGCGAGATTCGCATTGCGCAGGATGCCCGGCTGGCTTTTGTTGCCCAGGAGCCCGAGTTCCAGCCGGGGCAGACCGTGTTTGAAGCCGTGGCCGAAGGCCTGGGTGATCTGCGGCAAGTGCTGATCAACTACCACGCTGTCGCGGATGCGCAAGACGGCAGCGAAGAAAAACTGGCGCAACTGATGCAGTTGCAGCATGAACTGGAAGCGCGGGACGGCTGGCGCTTTGACGTACTGATTTCCGGCACGCTCAGTCACCTGGGTTTGCCGCCACACACGCCAGTCGCTGATTTGTCCGGCGGCTGGAAAAAACGGGTTGCGCTGGCACGGGCCCTGGTCAGCGAACCCCAGGTGTTGCTGCTGGATGAACCGACCAACCATCTGGATGTGAGTGCCATTGAATGGCTGGAAGGTCTGTTGAACAACTTCACCGGCAGCGTGCTGTTCATTACCCACGACCGGCGTTTTCTGGATAACGTAGCCAACCGCATCATTGAACTGGATCGCGGCCAGATCACCAGTTTCCCAGGCAATTTCTCGACCTATGAAACGCGCAAGGCCGAACTGCTGGTGCAGGAAGAAACCGTCAACCGCAAGTTTGACAAATTTCTGGCGCAGGAAGAGGTATGGATTCGCAAGGGCGTCGAAGCCCGCCGTACCCGCAACGAAGGGCGCGTGCGCCGGCTGGAACAACTGCGGCGTGATCGCGCCAGCCGTCGCGAGCGTATTGGCAATGTCTCGTTCCAGCTCGATGCTGGCGACCGCTCGGGCAAATTGATTGCCGAGTTTGAAAACGCCAGCCTCTCGTTTGGCAACAAGGTCATTCTGAATGACTTCAGCTCCCGCCTGATTCGCGGTGACAAGATTGGCTTGATTGGCCCCAATGGCGTGGGCAAAACCACGTTCCTGAAACTGGTGCTGGGCGAACTGGAACCAGATAGCGGCACCGTACAGCGCGGCACCAAGATTGAAGTTGCGTATTTTGACCAGTTCCGCGAACAACTGGACGAAAACGCCACAGTTGCGGATGTGGTCAGCCAGGGTAACGAATACGTCGAAATCGGCAATTCGCGCAAGCACATCATGGGCTACCTGGAAGAGTTTCTGTTCCCGGCCGAACGCGCACGCAGCCCGGTCCGCTCTTTGTCTGGCGGCGAGCGTAACCGCTTGTTGCTGGCGCGTTTGTTCACTCGCCCGGCCAACGTGCTGGTGCTGGACGAACCCACCAACGATCTGGATATCGACACGCTGGAACTGCTGGAACAACTGTTGATCGACTACCCTGGCACCGTGTTTCTGGTGTCGCATGACCGGGCGTTTCTTGATAACGTCGTCACACAAGTTGTTGCTTTTGAGGGTGAGGGAGTTCTGCTGGAAAACGCGGGCGGCTATAGTGACTGGCAGCAAGCACGCGAGCGCATGCTCAAAGCACGTGCGGCCAGCCAGCAAAACATGGCCCGCAAAGAACCGGTTGCCGAAAAAACGCAAGAACGCCAACGACAGCGCCCTGCCCGACTAAGCTTTAACGAACAACGGGAACTGGAACGCTTGCCGGATGATATTGCAGCGCTGGAACAAGAACAGACCCAGTTGAATGAAGCACTGCTCAACCCGGATATTTACCGGACAGACCCACTCAAGGCACGCGAGATGCAAACACGGGTAGAAGTGATCGAGGCCAGCTTGCTCGAAAAACTGGAACGCTGGGAACAACTGGAAGCGCGGCGCTAACCCTTACATGGAATGGCCGTTCAGCTCGCGCGGGCAGTCTGTGCCGCGCCAATCGTCGCTGCGCCCGATGCGTGTCGGGCTGGTGTCGTTTTACGTCATTCTGCTGGCAGGCTGCGGGCTGGTTCTGGCGTGGCTCACACTGCGTGACTATGACGCGAGCCTGGATGAAGCCCGCCGCCAGAACCTCCTGCTGGCGCGCTCGCTGGACGAACAAACCACCCGCACGTTTATCTCGGCTGAACAGGCCATCCAGGGCGCGGTAGACCGTCTGGAGGTGGCTGGTGGCGTCACCAATGCAGACCCCCAGGATATTTCGCGCGAGTTGCGCAGCCGGTTACGCCTCACCCCGCAGGTCAGCGACATCGTCACGGTCGATGAACACGGCATGGTGCACAGTAGCGGAGCACATCCAGGTATTCACGATATTGATTACTCGGACCGCGCCTGGCTGCAATACCATCGTGACAGCACCGATCCGCGTTTTCTGGTTTCCTCCCCTGTACTGGGCAAGGTTTCCGACACCTGGATGATTCCCGTCTCGCACCGGGTAGACAAGCCGGATGGCAGCTTCGGGGGCGTGGTGGCGGCCGGGATTCAGCCGGAATACTTCAACCGTTTTTACCGCTCGCTCAAGCTGCCTGCTGGCACCCACATCAAACTGCTGCGCAGTGACGGCATCTTGCTGCTGAACTACCCGCTTGACCCGCGCGAACTGGGCCGCAATATGCGCGCCAGCGACGCCACCCGTTTTGATCAAAGCCGGCAAAATCACGGCGCGTTTTATACCGATAACACGCAACCGGGCAATGAAAAACTGGTGACCTTCCTCGTCTCGGAAGGCGAGTTACCCATGATTGTGATGGTGACTTCCGATCTGGATGTGGTGCTGGAGAAATTCCACAGCGATCTGCTGGGCCGCACGGTGTCTGCGCTCTTGCTGATTCTGGTGGTGAGCGCCCTGTTGTTCTTGCTATTGCGGCAAATCCGCCGGGTGGAGCAGATTGAGTCCCGCCTCTATCTGACGCAATTTACCGTGGATGAAGCACCCGACGTGATTTTGTGGGCGGACCGCCAGGCGTTTGTGCGCTATGCCAACCGCGCGGCGTCTGCCATCACCGGTTATCACCATGAAGAACTGCTGCGGATGCGTTTCCTGGACCTGTATCCGCACATTACCGACCCGCAATGGCAGGAGTTCTGGCAACGACTCCGCCTGGAAAAACGCATGGTGCACATCACCCACCAGCGCAACCAGGAAGGTGCCTTGCAGCCGGTGGAAATCACCTTCAATTACGTAGAGTTCTTTCAGGAAGCGTATATCTGCAGCACGGTGCGCGACATTACGGAACAGCAAAATTCCGAGCGGGAATTGCGCCGCCACCGCGACCACCTGCAAGACCTGGTGCTGGAGCGCACGGCAGAAATCCGTACCGTGCTGGATGCCAGCCCGCTGGCCATCATGTTGTCGGTGCGCAATACCATCCGCCTGGTGAACCCGGCATTTGAAATTCTCTTTGGTTACGCCGCCAGCGACATTATCGGCCTGCCTACCCGCGTCATTCACGCCTCGGAAGCCCGCTACAACGAACTGGCTACCACCATCTGGGCGCGCATCAACACCGGCGGCGTGTTCCGCGGCGAAATCGAATTGTTCCGCCGGGACCATTCCGGCTTCTGGGCCATGCTATACGCCAAGGCCCTGGTGCCAGGAGACCCATCCAAAGGCATGATTCTGGTGATTGAAGATGTCACGGCCCAGCGGATTGCCGCACAGGCGCTGCGCCAGTCTGAACGCCTGAAACGGACCATTATTGATACCACCGCCGATGGTTTTATCCTGATCGACACGCACCACCACATCGTCGACGTGAACCATGCTTTCTGCCAGGTGCTGGGCCTGCGCCGTGAAGACTTGATTGGCGAGCAACCCGCCGTAATCTGGGGAGAGCCGGCAGACCGCATCTTCCCCGCGTCGCTCTCCAATGAGAGCCCCAGCGAAAATCGATTGTCTGAGGTGACGCTGATTGATGCCAACGGCGAGCCTCTACCGTTCCTGGTCAGTTCTGCCGCCATTCTGGATGACCAGCACCGGCTGGAATATGCATTTGCCTTCCTGACCAATATCTCCCACCTCAAAGACATTGAGCGCCGCCTGATGGAAGCGCGGGATGCTGCGGAAGAAGCCAATATTTCCAAGTCGGCCTTCCTCGCCAATATGTCGCATGAGTTGCGCACGCCCATGCACGCCATTCTCAGTTTCTCTGAAATGGGGATTTCCAAGGCCCAGCGGGGCGAGCCTGGTGCGCTGGCGCGCTATTTTGAACGCATCCATTCCAGTGGTAACCGACTACTGGTGTTGCTCAATGACCTGCTGGACATGTCGCGCCTTGAAGCCAACAAGATGCGTTACGACAAATCCCGCCATTGCCTGCAGGTCGCGGTACAAGGTGCAGCGGCAGAAATTGCCCCGCTCTTGAGCGCCCAGAACCTGCGACTGGATATCGAGGAAGACACTCCGGCTTTGTATGCAGTGTTCGACCAGGCAAGACTGATGCAGGTGGTCGTCAATCTGCTATCCAACGCGATCAAATTCAGCCCGCCCGATGGCGTGATTGAAATCCGCTTCCTGGGCGAAGCATCCATGGCCAACGGCGTACCCGGCGTGGGTCTGACCGTGCGCGATCATGGCCCGGGTATTCCGGATGGAGAACTGGAATCCATCTTTGACAAATTCATCCAGAGTACCCGGGTACGAGCCGAAGCTGGCGGCACCGGGCTGGGCCTGGCCATCAGTAAACAGATCATGGAAGACCACAACGGTTCTGTAAGTGCGGCCAATCATCCCGATGGTGGCGCCGTGTTTACCGTATTGCTGCAAGTTGAGGCACAAGTCACCACCACTGCGGCTGGTTAGCCCTGAGGGTGGGTTTGCAGTAGAATGCACGGTTTCGCTCCTCCAGCTTGCAGACCATGCCCGATATCGCCCGCGAAGTAGCGCGTCGCCGCACTTTCGCCATCATTTCTCACCCTGACGCCGGTAAAACCACGCTCACTGAAAAGCTGCTGCTGTTCTCGGGCGCCATTCAGATGGCCGGTACCGTCAAGGGTAAAAAAGGCGGCAAGTTCGCCACATCTGACTGGATGGATATCGAAAAGCAACGGGGCATTTCGGTAGCCTCCTCGGTCATGCAGTTTGATTACCGCGACCACGTGGTCAACCTGCTTGACACCCCGGGCCACCAGGACTTCTCTGAAGACACCTATCGCGTGCTGACGGCGGTCGACTCGGCCTTGATGGTGATCGACGCCGCCAAGGGCGTGGAAGACCAGACCATCAAGCTGTTGAATGTCTGCCGCTTGCGTCACACGCCCATCGTGACCTTCATGAACAAGTACGACCGGGAAGTACGTGATAGCCTGGAACTGCTGGATGAAGTGGAGTCCGTACTCAAGATCCGCTGCGCGCCAGTCACCTGGCCGATTGGCATGGGCAAGACTTTCCGCGGCGTGTATCACATCCTCAACGATCAGGTTTTGCTGTTCACGGCTGGCGCGCGTGATAGCGACGTGACCGAAGTGATTGAAGGTCTGGACAACCCGCGTCTGGACGAATTGTTCCCGCTGGAAATCGAACAGACCCGTATGGAGCTGGAACTGGTGCGTGGCGCGTCCCACCCGTTCAATCTGGAAGATTTCCTGGCTGGCACGCTGACACCGGTGTTCTTTGGCTCTGCCATCAACAACTTTGGTGTGCGTGAAATTCTGAACGCGCTGGTCGACTGGGCACCATCCCCTGGCGCGCGCGACGCGACCTTGCGTCCGGTTGCGCCGTCCGAAGCCAAATTCTCGGCCTTTGTGTTCAAGATCCAGGCCAATATGGACCCGAAACACCGCGACCGTATTGCGTTCCTGCGCGTGTGCTCCGGTCATTTTGAACGCGGCATGAAATTCAAACACTTGCGCCTTGGTCGGGATATTGCGGCCAACTCGGTGGTGACGTTTATGGCGCAGGGGCGTGAGCAGGTTGAAGAAGCCTTTGCCGGCGATATCATCGGCCTGCCTAACCATGGCAATATCCAGATCGGGGATTCGTTCTCTGAAGGCGAAGCACTCGCCTTTACCGGCATCCCGTACTTTGCTCCGGAAATGTTCCGCGTGGTGCGCATCCGCAACCCGCTGAAAATCAAGCAACTGCAAAAAGGGTTGCAGCAGTTGGGTGAAGAAGGCGCCGTGCAGGTGTTCAAGCCGCTCAATGGCTCGGACCTGATTCTGGGCGCCGTGGGCGTGCTGCAGTTTGAAGTGGTCGCCAGCCGCCTTGCCAATGAATATGGTGTGGATGCGATGTTCGAACCGATCACCATCTACACCGCGCGCTGGACATCGTGTCCGGATGCCAAGCGTCTGGCGGAATTTGAGCGCGCACTGGAAAACAACCTGGCACGTGATGCGGCAGACAGCCTGGCGTATCTGGCCACCAGCCGCGTCAACCTGGAGCTCACCCAGGAGCGCTGGCCCGAGATTGTGTTCCATGAAACCCGCGAACACGCGGTCACGCTCTGACGCGGTTTTCCAGTTCTGTCTGGCCCATAAAAAAAGCACCGGTTATCCGGTGCTTTTTTTATTGCGCTTGCAATTTATCCAATCTGATCAAGCCTTAAAGAGGCGCAAACGAGGTCGGCGGATTCTTGCAGTAAAACTACGAAACAAAACTACATATTTATCTATTCTGCATCAAATTCCAAGCCCAATTTTTGATCTGGATCAAATATTTTCACTAGTCCTAAGCTATTGATCTGTGTAGATATTTGCCAGGAGACAGGCCTGCCATAGTGCTATTCTAACTGCACCAAAACCCTGTGGCGAACCCAGAGGGCAATCTGTAGGTCTATGTCAAACAGACAGTCACCAAGGAGCATCACCATGAACGCACCTGAAGTTAACCTGCAACTTGATGCCTGGCGTGGTTTCACCGCCGGCGAGTGGCAGAAAAAGGTCGCCGTACGCGATTTCATCCAGGAAAACTATACCCCGTACGCAGGTGATGACAGCTTTCTGGCTGGACCGACTGAACGCACCACACAACTGTGGAATGAACTCTCTGTTCTTCTGAAAGAAGAACGCCTGCGCGGTGTGCTGGAAGTCTCTGCACAAGTGGGTTCCTCGATTACCTCGCACGCACCGGGTTACATCAACAAAGATCTGGAAACCATCGTCGGTCTGCAAACGGATGCGCCGCTGCGTCGCGCCATCATGCCAAACGGTGGCCTGCGCATGGTGCAGAACTCGCTGGCAGCCTACCACTTTGAAGAATCACCGCTCATTGCGGAAATCTTCACCAAGTACCGCAAAGACCACAACATGGGCGTATTTGACGCCTATACCCCTGAAATCATGGCTTGCCGCCGCTCTGGTGTGATTACCGGCCTGCCGGATGCTTATGGCCGTGGCCGTATCATTGGCGACTATCGTCGCGTCGCCCTGTATGGCGTAGATTTCCTGATCGCCGACAAAAAGCGCGAAAAGACCGAACTGGACGATGTCGCCTTTACCGAAGACGTGATCCGTCTGCGTGAAGAACTTTCCGAACAGATCAAGGCTCTGGGCGAACTCAAGCAAATGGGTCAGTCCTACGGGTTTGACCTGGCCCGCCCGGCGGCAACTGCACAAGAAGCCATCCAGTGGCTGTATCTGGGTTATCTTGCCGCCGTGAAAGAACAAAACGGCGCGGCCATGTCGATTGGCCGTACCACCACTTTCCTTGATGTGTATATCGATCGAGATATCAAGGAAAACCGTATTACCGAATCCGAAGCGCAAGAAATGATTGACCATATGGTCATGAAGCTGCGCATCGTGCGGTTCCTGCGTACTCCGGAATACGATGAGTTGTTCTCGGGCGACCCGACCTGGGTAACAGAATCGATTGGTGGCGTGGGCCTGGACGGCCGTCCGCTGGTGACCAGATCAAGTTTCCGTGTGCTGCACACCCTGTACAACCTGGGCCCGGCACCGGAACCTAACCTGACTGTGCTGTGGTCGACGGCCTTCCCGCAGGGTTTCAAGGAATTCTGCGCCAAGGTATCCATTGATACCTCCGCCATCCAGTACGAAAACGACGACCTGATGCGTCCGAAGTGGGGCGACGATTACGCGATCGCCTGCTGCGTCTCGGCTATGGCAGTCGGCAAGCAGATGCAGTTCTTCGGTGCCCGCGTGAACGTGGCCAAGGCCATGCTGTACGCCATTAATGGCGGCATTGATGAAAAGAGTGGCAAGGTGGTTGCCAAGGGTTTTGATCCGATCAAGGGCGACGTGCTCGACTACGACGAAGTCGTGAGCAAGTACGACAAGATGCTGGACTGGCTGGCCAAGACCTACGTGACCGCGCTGAACTGCATCCACTACATGCACGACAAGTACGCCTACGAAAGGATTGAAATGGCGCTGCATGACCGCGACATCCTGCGCACCATGGCGTGTGGTATTGCGGGTCTGTCGGTGGCTGCCGATTCGCTGTCTGCCATCAAACACGCCAAGGTTCATGTGATCCGCAATGAAGCCGGTCTGGCCGTGGATTACAAGATCGAAGGCACCTATCCGGCCTACGGTAACAACGATGACAGTGTTGATGATATTGCCGTCTGGATTACCGAATCCATGATGAACAAGATCAAGGCCCAGCCTGCGTTCTATCGCAACTCTGTGCCGACCCAATCGGTGCTGACCATTACCTCTAACGTGGTTTATGGCAAGAAGACCGGTAACACACCGGACGGTCGCCGCGCTGGCATGCCGTTCTCGCCGGGTGCCAACCCCATGAACGGGCGTGACGAAAACGGCTTTATCGCTGCCGGTTTCTCGGTTTCCAAGATTCCGTACGAAGCCGCGCTGGACGGTATTTCCTGGACCGCCTCGATGACGCCGGACTCTCTGGGTCATAACGAGAAAGACCGCATGCGTACGCTGGCTGCCTCGATTGATGGTCTGTTCGGCCCGCACGGCGAAGGCGGTGGTTCTGCCTGCGCTGCAACCGAAGCTGTGGAAGGCGCCATGGATCAATTGTTCCATCTGAACATGAACGTGCTGAACCGCGACACGCTGAAAGACGCCATGGAGCACCCGGAAAACTATCCGCAATTGACCGTGCGGGTATCGGGCTACGCCGTGAACTTTGTGAAGCTGACCCGCGAACAGCAGCTGGACGTGATCAGCCGTACTTTCCACGACCGCGTTTGATCGAACTACCCCGGGCGGTACGCTTTGTACCGCCCTGTTTTCAGGTAATACGTAACAAGGCAATCAAATCATGGCGCAACTGTTCCATCTGAATATGAACGTACTCAATCGCGAAATGCTGGAAGACGCGATGGAGCATCCGGACAAATACCCGCAGCTGACCGTACGCGTGTCAGGTTATGCGGTGAATTTCGTCAAACTCACGCGTGAGCAGCAACTGGACGTCATTAGTCGCACTTTTCACGAAAAGATCTGATACTCAATGTATGTCCGGCAATGCCGGCAGCATGAGAGATATCCATGACGGACCGGTGGAGCGCGTGCTTGCCGGTCCGTTTTCATTGATGACCACTGGTAAATAAAACATGGAAACCATCGAGCTGAAAAAAGTGGGCGAGATCGCACCGCCTCTCTTTAATGACGCTGGGCTACCGGCGGGGTTTGTCCATTCGATCGAAACCGGTGCAGCCGTTGATGGACCCGGAATGCGCTTTGCGCTGTTTGTGAGTGGCTGTCAGTTCAGGTGTCTGTACTGCCACAACCCGGACACCTGGAAACTGCATAACGGCAAGTTCTATACCGTAGACGAGATCATTGCCGAGATTCGCAAATACGCCAGTTTCCTGCGTGTGGCCGGTGGGCTGACCATTTCCGGCGGCGAGCCGATGATGCAAGCACATTTCACGGGCGAGATTTTCCGCCGCGCCAAGCATGAACTCGGGTTACATACGGCCATCGACACCCAGGGTTTCCTTTCCGGCAACCTGCCAGATGAATGGTTTGAGCCTATCGACCTGGTACTGCTGGATATCAAGGAATTCAACAATGAACGGCATATGCGCCTGACCGGCAAGCCCAATGAGCCCTCCCTGTTGTTTGCCCAGCGCCTGGCCGCCATGAAAAAACCGATATGGCTGCGGTATGTGCTGGTGCCTGGTTTCTCTGATTTCGAAGAGGATGTTGAAGGACTGGCAGAATTTGTTGCTGGTCTTGGCAATGTGGAGCGTGTGGAAGTGCTGCCGTTTCACAAGCTGGGCGAGTCCAAATGGCAGGAGCTGGGGCTGGCTTATGAACTCACCGATGTGCGCCCACCCTCGCCCGAGCTGGTCCATCGGGTACGGGAGCAATTCCGCCGGCATGGGCTGGAGACGTATTGAGTGAGGTGTGAGGTGTGAGGTGTGAGGTGTGAGGTGTGCAGAGTGTCAGTGCCGGTATGCCGGTTGCAGTCTCTTTTTTTCACACCACCACATCGTCACTCCTCACTCCTCACCCCACACCCCGCACCCCGCACCCCAATCCCGGCCAAACGCGCATTTCTGGCGGATTTACGGACTTGCCGTGGTAAACTCGCCAAGCCTCGAACAAGCCCCCCTCCTCATGTACGAATTCCTGATCGGACTACGTTACACCCGCGCCAAGCGCCGTAACGGCTTTATCTCTTTTATCTCGCTGATTTCCATTCTGGGCATTGCGCTTGGTGTCGCCGCGCTCATCATCGTGCTGTCCGTCATGAACGGCTTTCAGGGTGAGGTGCGTGACCGCATCCTGGGGATGGCCGCACACGTCCAGATCAGCGGGGCGGATAACCATCTGGCCAACTGGTCTGCGGTGGCGGAACAGGCGGCCAGAAATCCCCACGTCAAAGCCACTGCCCCCTATGTGCTGGGGCAAGGTCTGCTTACGGCAGGTGGGCAGGTCAAGGGTGCTTTGATTCGCGGCATTGACCCGGCACAAGAGCCCGGCGTCAGCCCGGCCGTCGGCAATGTTGCGGGCGGCAAGCTAACGGACCTGTTGCCCGGCCAGTTTGGCGTAGTACTTGGCTGGCAACTGGCAAACGACCTGGGCGTGCGCACGGGCGACAAGGTCACACTGATTACGCCGGATGGTCAGGTTACCCCGGCGGGCATGATCCCGCGGTTTCGCCAGTTTACGGTGATGGGCGTGTTCCGCGCCGATTACTACCCCTATGACGCCGGCGTAGCGCTGATCCAGATTGGGGACGCCCAAAAGCTGTTCCGTATGGGTGATACCGTCTCCGGTGTGCGGCTACGGCTGGATGATCCGCTGCTGGCACGCAACGTCGCCATCGATTTGGGTAACCAGATGACCAGTGCCTACGTCAGCGACTGGAGTATGGAAAACCCGACGTATTTCCGTGCTGTGGAAATCGAAAAGCGCATGATGTTCCTGATCCTGACGCTGATCGTCGCGGTGGCTGCGTTCAATCTGGTCTCCACCCTGGTCATGGTCGTGACCGACAAACAGGCGGATATCGCCATCTTGCGCACACTGGGCGCATCACCTGGGTCCATCATGAAAATTTTCATGGTGCAAGGCGCGGTCTCCGGCTTTGTTGGCACGTTTACCGGTGTGGTCGGCGGCGTCATCATTGCGCTGAATGTCGGCACCATCGTGCCCTTTATCGAACGTGTGCTGGGGACGCACATTCTCTCCCCGGATGTATACCTGATCGCGGAACTCCCTTCCAAGGTCGAGTGGAGCGATGTCAGCAGCATTGGCCTGATTTCCCTCGTGCTGGCCCTGCTGGCCACCATTTATCCAAGCTGGCGTGCTTCGCGCGTCAATCCGGCTGAGGCGCTGCGCTATGAGTAAGTCTGACAACATCAGCGCGGCGGGCGACGCGGTGCTGCAAGCCAATGGTATTGGCAAACGATATGTTGCCGGCAAGCTGGAAACCCCGGTCCTTCACGATATCGACCTGACCCTGGGCAAGGGCGAGACGGTGGCGATTGTGGGCGCATCGGGGTCAGGCAAGTCCACGTTGCTGCATTTGCTGGGTGCGCTGGATCAACCTACCACCGGCAGCGTGCGCATTCTGGGGAACGACCCATTTGCCATGTCAGACGCCAAACGGGGCGAACTGCGCAACAAGCACCTGGGCTTTGTTTACCAGTTTCACCACCTGCTGCCTGAGTTTACGGCCGCAGAAAACGTCGCCATGCCCCTGCTGATCCGGCGCATGCCCAAGGAAGAGGCATTGCAGCAGGCGCAGGCCATGCTCGCTCAGGTGGGCCTGGGCAAGCGCAGTCATCACAAGCCGGGCGAAATGTCAGGCGGCGAGCGTCAGCGTGCAGCCCTCGCCCGCGCGCTGGTGACCAATCCGGCCTGCGTACTGGCCGATGAGCCCACCGGTAACCTGGATCGCGGCACGGCAGAAACCGTGTTTGGCCTGATGCTGGAACTCAATCGGCAGTTGCTGACCAGTTTTATCATCGTCACGCACGATGTCACGCTGGCGCAGCGCTGCCAGCGCCAGATGCAGCTCACAGATGGCCATCTGCACGAGCTGATCAACAGCCCCACCCTTTAACAGGACGGAACGCGGGTGCTGATCTTTCGCACCGATCAATACCCGCTGCCATTGCCTGTCGGGCATCGGTTTCCGGCCAGCAAATACGCCTTGCTGCACGCTGCCGTACAGCCCTTTGCCGCGCATCTGATCGAAGATGCTCCCGCCGCCAGCGATTACGAACTTCTGCTGGCGCACACCCCTGACTATCTGACCAAACTGATCCACGGCACCTTGTCTGTGGCGGAACAGCGCGTCATCGGCCTGCCATGGTCAGCCGCCTTGCTGGCGCGCTCGCGCCGGTCAACGGGTGCCACTCTGGCGGCGTGTCGAACCGCGTTATTGCAAGGGTGTGGGGTCAATCTGGCCGGTGGCACGCACCATGCCTGCGCCGATCATGGCAGCGGTTTTTGTGTGTTCAACGATAGCGCGGTGGCTTTGCGGGTTCTACAGGCAGAGGGGGCCATCCGCCGGGCACTGGTGATTGATCTGGATGTGCATCAGGGCAATGGGACGGCCGTGATGCTGGCCGATGACCCAAACCTGTTTACCCTATCCATTCACGGTGCCAACAATTTTCCGTTCAGCAAAGTCGCCAGTGATCTGGATATTGAACTGCCTGATGGCACAACGGATGCACGCTATCTGCACGCACTGGAAACCACCCTGCCCGCGTTGTTACGGGCACAACGCCCGGATCTGGTCATTTATCTGGCCGGGGCGGACGCATGGGAGGGTGATCGTCTGGGGCGGCTGGCGCTTACACCCGCAGGTTTGCAAAGGCGTGATGAGCTTGTGTTGTCACTCTGCCAGCAGGCAGATATCCCGGTGGCAGTGACTATGGGCGGCGGTTATGGGCGGGATATTGGTGGCACCGTGGCCATTCACGCCGCCACGGTCAACACCGCCGTGATGCTATTCGACCGGATGGCGATTTAGCCAAAGAAACACACATACAACCGCTGTGACCAACTGAGGTGTTCCCACCAGCGCTCACCTTCTTCCAGCACCAGATTGCCTTTGTCCGACAAGGCCCATGCCTTGACGCCGTTAGCCCACTCGCTGGATTCAACCCAACCGTAATGGTTGAAAAAACTCAACCACATGGCGGCTTCCTGGCCACAACCATCCTGCCAGGTCGTCAGGGACGACTGACCGGCCTCAAGAATCGGGAAACCTTCCCGCATGCGGCGCATGACCCCCAAAGCGCGCCGGGGACGGGGGATGGCAAGAGAACTCATGACCTGCTCACTCTATATTCGTTACATAACTACAATTTTACTCCTTCAACATTCGTAGTTAAGTAACAAAATACACAACTGTCATATATCGAAAACCAGATGACCGTCTACGTCAGCCGTAAAAAAAGCGGAGGAAATCCTCCGCTCTTTTTTCTGTCAGACCAAGGGGTTAGCCCATGATCACTGAATGGTGACACGAGCAAACTTGCGCTTGCCAACCTGCAGCACCACGGTTTCTCCGCGCGTCAGCAGCAGATTCTTGTCCGCGACCTTTTCACCGTTGAGTTTGACCGCGCCGGCCTGAATATCGCGAAAGGCTTGCGAGGTCGATGGACACAGTTGGGCTTCTTTCAGCACGGTGCCAATCGCCATGCCCTCGCCTTCTGCCGCCAGGGTGAATTCAGGCATTTCGTCCGGGATCGCGCCCTTCTGAAAACGCGTCTCGAAGTCTGCCAGCGCAGCCTCCGCAGCGGCTTGCGAATGAAAACGTGCGACCAGTTCTTGCGCCAGCAACACCTTGATGTCGCGTGGGTTACGTCCGTCGGCAATGTCCGCTTTGAAGGTATCAATTTCGCTCATCGGGCGGAACGACAACAGCTCAAAGTAGCGCCACATCAGCGTGTCAGACACGCTCATCACCTTGCCGAAGATTTCATTGGCCGGTTCATCAATCCCGATGTAGTTGCCCAACGACTTGGACATCTTGTTGACGCCGTCCAGACCTTCCAGCAGCGGCATCATCAGCACCACTTGCTGAGCCTTGCCATGTTGCTGTTGCAGCATACGACCCATCAGCAAGTTGAACTTTTGATCCGTGCCGCCCAACTCCATGTCCGCTTCCATGGCAACCGAGTCATACCCTTGCAGCAGCGGGTACATGAACTCGTGCACAGCGATCGGCTGGTTATTGGCAAAACGCTTGGAGAAATCATCCCGCTCCAGCATGCGCGCCACCGTGATGGAGGCCGCCAGCTTGAGCATACCGGCCGCACCCAGTTCGTTATGCCAGGTCGAGTTGAACATGACCTGGGTCTTCTCGCGATCCAGAATCTTGAACACTTGCCGCTCATAGGTCTCGGCATTGCGCTTGACGTCTTCTTCCGTCAGCGGCGGACGCGTGGTGTTCTTGCCCGTCGGGTCGCCAATCCGGCCAGTGAAATCGCCAATCAGGAACTGCGCCGTATGGCCCAGATCTTGCAACTGACGCATCTTGTTGATGAGCACGGTATGGCCCAGATGCAGATCGGGCGCGGTGGGATCAAACCCGGCCTTGATCTTCAGCGGCACGCCGGTGGTGCGGCTTTTTTCCAGCTTCTTGATCAGTTCATCTTCCGGCAGGATTTCATCCGCACCGCGCTTGATGATCTGCAGGGCAGCCAGCGTATCCGGATGCAATGGCGCTTTTTCTTGTTCAGTCATGATGATTCGATCTGATGTCCGGCTGCGATAAACGCAGCCCGGTTGATTGGCACAGACGGGCGGCTTTGCTACGCTTTGGCTGCAGCGCCCGGCAAGGAATTCGGCAAAGGTGTGATTCTATCGCAAAACGGGCCTTGCTCTAAAGCGGATGGCTGATTGAGCGGGTATGAATGCTGGGGCAAGTCCGGCGATCCACTGGTGTTGGGGTTGTAGTTGTTTTTGACTTTCCTCCCCATTAAAGCCCAGCGCCGAAGAAGGGAGGGAGACCCAAGGCTCCCGACTGACTGAGGGAAGCCCGGAGGGCCGCCCGGCTGGGGTCGCCTTTCTTTGCTTACCTTCTTTGGGGCCGCCGAGGTGGCGAAGCAAAGAAAGTAAGGTGGACCCGGCACCCCGGGTATCAAAACGCCTTTCAAACCCGCCCCAAGGCGCTAACAACCGCAACAATATGAACCAGGTCCGCCACCCCGGATTCCCGCCTGCGGCTCCATCCGGGCTACGATGTGGTTCTTTGCCAGCAAAGGCCAGATGTACTGGATTCCCGCCTCTGCGGGAATGGCGAGCTAAACATAGTCATAGTAGCCAACGCTGCACGACCGAACTCAATATCCAAAGATTCAAAACCCAGAGCCACCCCATGACCCAGCCTCCCAAGTACTACATCGGCCTGATGACCGGCACCAGCCTTGATGGTGTTGACGCGGCGCTGGTGGATTTCTCCGGGGATAAACCGCATCTTGCGGCTTCGTTCTCGCTGCCGCTGCCTGGCCCGTTGCGCGCGCAATTGATGCAACTGCAAAGTCCGTCGCCAGACGAGTTGCATCTGTCTCACCTGGCCGGCAATGCACTGGCCGATCTGTATGCCGAAGCAGTCGCGCGCTTGCTGGTCGACGCCGGCCTGAACGCCGGGCAGATTTGCGCCATTGGCAATCATGGTCAGACCGTGCGGCACCGGCCAGAACTGGGCTACACGGTGCAACTGGGTAACAACGCCCGCCTTGCTGAACTGACCGGGATCAACGTGATTGGCGATTTCCGGAGCCGGGATGTCGCTGCTGGTGGTCAAGGCGCGCCTCTGGTTCCGGCATTTCATCAGGCCATTTTTGGTCACACTGGGGAGCCCTGCGTCGTCGCCAATATTGGCGGCATTGCCAACATCACCATTCTGGCGGCAGACGGCACGGTCACCGGCTTTGATACCGGCCCGGGTAACGTGCTGATGGATTTGTGGACCTTGCAACACAAGGGCGAACACTTTGACGCCGGCGGCGCCTGGGCTGCGCAAGGCAATCTGCAAGCAGACCTGCTGCAGGCCATGCTCTCTGAGCCCTACTTTGCCCTGCTGCCCCCCAAATCAACGGGCCGGGATCTGTTTCATGGTGAGTGGCTGCAAAAGCATTTGAGCAGCGCGCGCCATGAACCGGTTGATGTCCAGGCCACCCTGAACACGTTGACGGCGCGCACGCTGGCCGATGCCATCCGCCAGCATGCGCCACAGGCCAAAGCCGTTTATCTGTGCGGCGGTGGCGCGCATAACGCACATCTGCAAACGCAGTTGCAGCAATGGTTGCCGACCCAGCAAATCAAGACCACCGCCGCACTGGGGGTTGATCCTGATTGGGTGGAGGCGTATGCCTTTGCCTGGCTGGCATGGCGTTGTGATCACCGCCAACCCGCCAACCTGCCTGGCGTCACCGGCGCACATGGGGCACGTATCCTCGGAGCAATCTGGCCGGCTTGAGTTGGTCCAGCGGGAAACACAAAACGGCAGGTGCCTCACCTGCCATTTTTTTGTGGGGTTTTCAGCAGTGTCCGCCCATTGCCGCTTGATGCCGATTGGGTTTTTGCTACGCCGATATATAGTGAACAGAACCAGACAAAAAAGTGTGTGCCTGCAACGGGCGCACCGAGGAGGCTCTGCCCATGTTCGCGATCCATCGTCGTCCCCTCGTCACACAATTCCTGATGCTGGGTAGCGTGGTGTGTATTGTGGTTTTTGGTGCGCTGGTGGTGTTTACCAGCATCAGCGTGCAACAAACCGCCCGATCGATCGCCGAGAGCAACCTCAATACCCAACTCGTGCTGGTCAAAGACATGTTCCAGCTGGCCTACCGCGACGCGCAAACCCGCAGCAAAGGCCTGCTCGACCAGTTTGAACGGCAGATGGGCGCCGATATGGTGGTCACCGGAGAGAAAACCGAAGCCGGTCTGCCGGTGGTCAAAGCGGGTGACAAAGTCCTGGATGGCGACATCGCCTTTTTGAACCAGTTCAAGGAACATACCGGCGCAGAACCCGCCATTGTCGCCAAAAACGAGGCTGGTGCTTATGTGCGGATCAACACGCTGCTGAAAGATCCCGCTGGTAAATCCATGCTGGGGACCGTCATCAAGAGCGATGACCCGATTGCCCAGACCATCAGCGCTGGCGGTACCTTTGTGGGCATGGTGATCCGCAACGGTCGTTATTACATGACCAACGCCGTTCCCATCAAAAACAGCGCGGGCCAGATTGCCGGTTGGGTGCAGACGCGCACGGATCTGACGCCAGAAATCTCTACCCTCAAACAAATGCTGAGTGGGTTGAAAGTGGGTGAAAGCGGTTATGTCTACGCCGTCATGCCGACAGGCGATGCCGGCATTGCACGCTTTGTCATTCACCCGCGTTATGAGGGCAAGCTGGTCACCGAAACCAACGGCGGCCAGCACAATGACATGTACCAGCAAATGATTACCGAGAAAGAAGGCCTGGTGCACTACACCCTCGCCAACCCGGCCCACGGTGGCGCTGTGGAAGACAAAATGGCGGCTTTTGCACAGATTCCGGACTGGAACTGGATTGTCGCCAGCGGCAGCTTTACCGAAGAATTTACCGGTCACAGCACCCAACTGCGCAACCGCCTGATTGTGGTGTGTCTGGTACTGGCCTTGATCACGCTGGGGCTGCTGTATCTGGGTCTCAAACGGCAGTTGGGCCCGCTGGCCAAAGTGGTTCACGCCATTGAACGGTTCGGTAAAGGCGACCTGACCGCGCGCATTGGCCAAACGCAGACCGGGCAAAGCGAGAATGAAATGGATCGTATTGGCGTGCAGTTCAACCAGGCGGCGGAATCACTGCAAAAACTGATGAACGATGTGCGCTTCACTGCGGGCGAAGTCGATCAGGCCACAGGCGAGTTTGATAACGCCATCAGCCGCATTGCCACAGACAGCCGCCAGCAAAGCGAATCGGCCTCCAGCATGGCCGCAACGGTGGAACAGATTACCGTCAGCATCACCCATATTGCCGACCACGCCAATGACGCCGCCAGTACGGCGCGCGATGCGCAAGGATCATCTCACGCTGGCACCAACGTGGTTGGGCGCATGGAACAGCAAATGCACACGCTGTCTGATGCCTCCCGCCAGGCCGCCGACCGGATTGCCGGGCTAGGTGAGCGTTCCAGTGAGATTTCCGGCATTGTGCGGGTGATCCGCGAAATTGCCGACCAGACCAACCTGCTGGCACTGAACGCCGCCATTGAAGCTGCCCGCGCCGGGGACGCCGGCCGGGGTTTTGCGGTGGTGGCCGATGAAGTGCGCAAACTGGCCGAACGCACGGGCAGTGCCACTCAGGAAATCAGCACGTTGATTGGTGCCATGGTCAGTGACACCCAGGCGGTCGCCAGTGAAATTGTCGCGGTCTCCGTCCAGATGAAAAACGGCGTGGAACTGGCCGGCGAAACCGGCTCGGCCCTGACCACCATTTCTGAACATACCGAGCGCACCGCCGGCATCGTTAATGACATTGCCCACGCCACGCGGGAACAATCCTCCGCCAGTGCGGCGCTGGCACACAACGTGGAATCCGTCGCGCAGACGGCGCAAAGCAATGCCACGCTGGTCGAGAGCAATCGCGCTGCGGCGCGGCAACTCAGGGAACAAGCCCAGACACTACGCAGCAAGCTGGCGCAGTTTCAGATGTAACCGGTACCGTCCGGGCTGCGCTGGCGCGCAGAAAGAGACGTCTACGCAGGGCGGATTTGGGGAGCAATCCACCGTCGCCATGGTGGATTGTCGCGTTGCTCCGAATCCACCCTAACGTACTGGATTTCCGCCGAATGACGAAAGCGCAGGCCACACGTTGCCCGGATGAAGGCCCGCCGGGCCGAGAATCCGGGGAGGCGATGCTTGCAAGAACCTGTCGCCAGTGCCACCCCGGATTCCCGCCTGCGGCTCCATCCGGGCTACCTGGCCGCACCCGAATCCTTCTTGCCCCACTGCACTCGGCACATCCGGTTCATCAAGTGGCATGGTTGCGGTGGCGATATGTCAGCCTGAAGATCAGCGCCGGACAATGACCGGCAAGCTGGCGCAATTTCAGATGCAACCCGTCGCAAGATTGCACCCGGACTTTTTTACCACGACCAAACTGTCGGCCTCTTTCAGAATGCGGGCAATCCGGTAGACTACGCCGGACTTGCCCGGAGAGCGCCATGTCGCAGCAACAACACAGCCAGTTTGCCCTGTTTGGAACCCGCCGATTTCTGCCTTTGTTCGTCACCCAGTTTTTTGGGGCATTCAACGACAATCTGTTCAAGAACGCCATGCTGGTGATGGTGGTTTTCCATGGGCTTTCGCTGTCGGGCATTGATTCCAAAACGCTGGTCAGCGCAGCAGCCGGTGTGTTTATCCTGCCGTTTTTCCTGTTCTCTGCCATTTCTGGCCAACTGGCAGAACGCTTTGACAAAGCCATCCTGGCGCAACGCGTCAAGCAGCTGGAAATCCTCATCATGCTGGCCGCTGGCCACGGTTTCTGGCAGCACAATGCCGCCGTGCTGATGGGCTGCCTGTTCATGATGGGCGTGCATTCCGCCTTGTTCGGGCCACTCAAGTACTCGGTCTTGCCGCAGTATCTGAAGCCCAACGAGCTGATGGGGGGCAACGGTCTGATTGAAGGCGGCACGTTTGTGGCGATCTTGCTGGGCCAGATTGCCGGTACTTTGATCGTGCAGCACCAACCGCATGGCGAAACCCTGATTGTCTGGGCTTGCCTTGGCGTGGCGATCATTGGCTGGCTGGCCAGCCGCAAAATGCCCAGCGCACCGGCGCCTGCGGCTAACCTCAAGATTTCATGGAACATTCTGGCCGAGACCTTCAAAATTATCGGCCAGGCGCGCGCTAACAAAACCGTGTTCAACAGTCTGCTGGGGCTGTCCTGGTTCTGGTTCCTGGGCTCTATCTATCTGATTTACCTGCCGGTGATGGCCAGCGAAATCCTGCATGGCGATCCTACCGTTTACACCTTGCTGATCACGCTGTTTTCGGTCGGGATTGGTGTGGGTTCTGTGTTGTGTGAAAAGCTTTCTGGTCACCGCGTTGAGCTGGGTCTGGTGCCGTTTGGTTCAATTGGCCTGTCGCTGTTTGGCATTGATTTGTACTTTGCCCTGCAAAACATGCCGACCGGGCCGTTTGATGTGTCTGGTTTCCTGGCCAACCACGCGCACTGGCGGGTGATGATTGACCTGGCTTTGCTGGGCGTGTTTGGTGGTTTTTACACCGTGCCACTGTACGCGCTGATCCAGACCCGCGCGGATAAAACCTTTGTATCGCGCGCCATTGCGGCCAACAACATCCTCAATTCGCTGTTCATGGTGGTGGCATCGGTCATGGGCATCGTACTGATCAAGCTGGGTATGTCGGTGCCGGGGTTGTTGCTGACTGTGGCACTGCTGAACGTGGTGGTAGCGCTGTACATTTACTCGCTGATCCCCGAGTTCCTGATGCGCTTTCTGGTATGGATCATGACCCACCTGTTGTACCGCGTACGCTCGCAGGGTTTGCAGAACATTCCGGAAGAAGGCCCGGTGGTGCTGGTGTGTAATCATGTCAGCTTTATGGATGCGCTGATCCTGGCTGGTGCGGTCCGTCGCCCCGTGCGCTTTATCATGGATCACCGCATTTTCAAGATCCCGCTGCTCAAGTTCATCTTTAAAACCGCCGGCGCCATCCCCATTGCACCGGCCAAAGAAGACCCCACACTCAAAACCAAAGCATTTGACCGTGCCGCGCAGTATCTGCAAGAGGGCGAAGTGCTGTGTATTTTCCCGGAAGGCGGAATTACCCGTAACGGTGAAATTCAGACTTTCCGCCCGGGGATTGACGAGATCATCCGCCGTACGCCGGTGCCGGTCATTCCGATGGCACTGCAAGGCTTGTGGGGCAGCTTCTTCAGCCGCAAGGATGGTGCGGCCATGATGAAGATGCCACGTCGTGCGTTCTCGAAGATTGGTTTTGTGGTGGGGACACCACTTGCACCGGAAGAAGTTACCCGGCAGCGGCTGGAAGATGAAGTACGCAAACTGCGCGGGGACTGGCAGTGAGGTAATGGGGTTAGCACTCCATCGTCATTCCGGCGGACGCCGGAATGACGAGTCAAGAGGTATGCGCGTATTCGCCTTCTCATCCCTGTTTACAACGCCAACCACACCTCACCATCCCGCACTTCCACCGCATGACAGGGCACTTGCCCCTGCTCTGGCGCCAGCGCGCTACCGGTGGCCAGGTCAATCTTGAAGTTATGCAACGGGCAAGCCACCGCACCGCCAAACACCAGACCGTGCGATAACGCGCCACCTTTGTGCGGACAATGGTCGTCCAGGGCGAATACCTGGTTTTCCGCCGTGCGGAACAAGGCGATGGCCTGGCTGCGACCACCCGGATTGACGACGCGCGCACCCTGCTGCGGGATTTCTGCCAACGCACAGATTTTCTGGAATTGTTTCATGGGTCTGTTCTCCTCAATCAGGCCGGTAACGCTGCAAACTGGTTCGCATCCACCCCATCGCGGGCACGCCACGGATCAGGTTCCAGCGCCAAAGATTGCTGCAGGCGGGCCCACAGGGCTTTGCGGCCGGCTTCGTCTTCCAGCACGCGTTGTTTGATGTAATCCAGACCCACCCGCTGCATGAAATGCACGGTGCGTTCCAGATAATGGGCTTGTTCACGGTACAACTGCAGGAAGGCCCCGCTGTACTCCATGACCTCAGTCGCGGTCTTCACTTTGACGAGAAACTCGGCCACTTCGGTCTTGATGCCGCCGTTGCCGCCAATGTAAAGCTCCCAGCCACTATCCACGGCGATAATGCCAACGTCCTTGATCCCGGCTTCGGCGCAGTTACGCGGGCAACCGGACACGGCCAGTTTCACCTTGTGGGGCGCCCACATGCGGTCCAGCGCTTTTTCCAGCTCAATGCCCATGCCGGTGGAGTCTTGCGTACCAAAGCGGCAGAACTGCTTGCCCACGCAGGTTTTGACGGTGCGCAGGCCCTTGGAATACCCCATGCCGCTGGGCATATCGAGGTCTTTCCAGATGGCCGGCAGATCGCTGCCCTTCACCCCCAGCAAGTCCAGCCGCTGGCCGCCAGTCACCTTGACCATGCGCACTTCGTATTTCTCTGCCACATCGGCAATACGGCGCAGTTCTGCCGGGCTGGTCACCCCACCCCACATGCGCGGGATGACGCTGAAGGTAGAGTCTTTCTGGATATTGGCATGCATGCGCTCGTTCACCAGACGGGCTTGCGCGTCGTCTTTGGCCTCGCCTGGCCAGGATGAAATCAGGTAGTAATTCAGCGCAGGACGGCAAGTCGGGCAGCCATCCGGTGTGCGCCATTGCAAGGCCTTCATCACGGCGGGCAATGAGGTCAGATGCCGGTTGCGGATGGCTTCGCGCACATCTTCATGCGTATGGGTGGTGCAATCGCATAGCGGTTTTTGCTTGGGCGCGGCCTGGAACGAGCTACCCACGGTGCTCATCAGGATTTGCTCCACGAGACCGGTACACGAACCGCACGATGCGCCGGCGCGGGTGTGTTTCTTGACTTCTTCCACGGTAAACAGGCCGTGTTCGGTAATGGCCTTGACGATGGTGCCCTTGCTCACGCCGTTACAACCGCAGACCTCGGCGTCCATCGGCAGCGCGGCGGCGCGGCTGGCCCCTGCGGTGCCGACGTCCCCCAGTTCACGCGGGCCGGACAAGAGATCCCGGCGCATATCGGCCACGTTGCGGCCTTCGCGCAGCAATTGGTAGTACCAGGCGCCCTCACCCGTATCGCCGTACAGACAGGCGCCGACCAGTACATCATCCTTAAGTACCAGCTTTTTGTAGATGCCCCCTTTGGGGTCCGAGACAACGATTTCGTCGTAGCTCTCGCCGCCCATAAAGTCGCCCGCCGAGAACAGATCAATCCCGGTCACTTTAAGTTTGGTCGAGGTGGTAGTGCCGGTATAACGTTGCTTGCCACAACCGGCCAACTGGTTGGCCAGCACTTTGCCCATTTCAAACAGCGGGGCGACCAGACCATAGCTGGTGCCGCGGTGATTCACGCATTCACCCAGCGCATAAATAAACGGGTCGCTGGTTTTCAGGGTGTCGTCCACCACGATGCCCTGAGTGGCTTTCAGCCCGGCGGCCCGCGCCAGCGCGTCATTCGGAACAATACCGGCAGCCATGACCACCAGGTCGGCCTTGAGCACCGTACCATCGCCCAGTTCTACCCCGGTGACGCGCTGGTCGCCCAGCAAACGACTGGCGGTCTGCCCAAGGTACAACTGCAGACCGTGATCACGCATGGCGTGTTCCAGCATGCGGCCAGCTTGTTGATCCAGTTGGCGGTTCAACAGCCACTCGCCCAGATGCACCACGCTGACTTCCATGCCACGCAGTTTGAGGCCGTGTGCGGCTTCCAGCCCCAGCAAACCACCGCCGATCACGACGGCGTGCTTGTATTGCGCTGCGGCCTCAATCATGGCCGTGGTGTCTTTGATATCCCGAAAACCCAGCACGCCCGGCAATTGGGCTCCTGGAATCGGCAGCATGAACGGGCGTGAACCGGTCGCGACAATCAGCTTGTCGTATCCCACGGCTTCACCGTTGGCAAGGGTGACCACGCGCTGCACCCGGTCAATGCCGGTGGCGGCCACACCCTTGATCAGGCGGATGCCGTTCTTTTCATACCAGGATTCCGGGTTGAGGATGATGTCAGAGAGCGTCTGCTCGCCGGCCAGCACGGGCGAGAGCTGGATGCGGTTGTAGTTGCCGCAGGGTTCATCGCCGATCACGGTCATGTCGTAGCGTTGCGCGTCATGGCGCAGGATTTCTTCCAGCGTACGTACGCCAGCCACCCCGTTGCCAATCAATACCAGTCGTTGCTTGCGCATGAGGTCACTCCAGGCCGGCCTGAACCGGCGGTTTTTATTTGATCAGGCGCAATGTTCGACAATCCTGGGCCATCAGAACAGGTGATTAGGCCAATGGGATAAATTGATTTAAATCAAAACGAAACCAGCGAAATATGCAGTTTGTATAAATTGGCAAAAGTGCCGCGCCAGGGGCGACAAATTAATGCTGATGAACTATTGATCCATTGGCGCTTAAGCCGACCATCGCGGACCAAAACCGCTAAATCAGCAAAATTTACGTCCCCCAATTCCGGCAAAAGTCATGAAAAAGGCCAGCAATCATTGCTGGCCTTTTGTTTTCATGATGAGAAATGCCCATGCCTAGCAGGGGCACTTCCCCCCGCCGGGACGATCCGCGCTGGGGTAACGCGCTTCCAGGCAGTAGCGGTAGAACGCCTCGCGGCTCATGGGCTGCGCCTCTGGATGACGCTCGCGCATGTGCTGCAGGTAGTACTCATAATCGTGCACGCCCACCATGAGACGGCAGGTCTGCACCACTTTTTTGGCGGCATCTTTCAACCCGGAGAGCCAGTCTGAACCCAGGCTGTAGCGCTCAAACATGCTCTGGCTCATGGGCAGGCCATCGGCATGGTGCGTGGCGTGCTCTTCCCTATAACGCGCATAGGCATCATCGGCTTGTGGCGGCGGCGTATGGCGGCCGGTAAAACTGGACAGATCAAGCATGGCTGGTCGCCTCCCCGCGCCACTTGGCATCGGCCTCACGCGCGGTGGGTTGCCGCGATGCCAGTGCTTTGCGAATGTTAAGGAACGCCGAAATCAGCATCACCACGGCCACCAGCATGAAGAACCCGCACAACGCGGCGTTGATCTGGTTATTGAAGGCAATGCGCTGCATATCTTCAACCGTTTTGGCCGGGGCAATGATGGTCCCCTGGGCGGCAGCGGCGTTGAACTTGTTGGCCACGGCCAGGAACCCGATTTTGGGATTGGCGCTGAAAATTTTCTCCCAGCCTGCCGCCATCGAGGTAATGAACAACCACGCGGTGGGCAGAATGGTGACCCAGGCGTAACGCTCTTTTTTCATCTTGAACAAGACCACGGTGCCCAGAATCAGCGCCATGGAGGCCAGCATCTGGTTACCAATGCCAAACAGCGGCCACAGGGTGTTGATGCCCCCCAGCGGGTCGATGACGCCCTGATAAACAAAGTAACCCCACCCTGCCACGGCAATGGTGGTGCCGATCAGGTTGCCGATCCAGGAGCGGCTCTTGCCCAGACCGGGGATCACCACACCGGCCAGATCCTGCACCATGAAGCGGCAGGCGCGCGTGCCGGCATCAACTGCGGTCAGGATGAACAGCGCTTCAAACAAAATGGCGAAGTGATACCAGAACGCCATCATGGCGCGGCTGCCAAAGATCTCCGAAATGATATGCGCCATGCCTACCGCAAAGGTCGGCGCGCCGCCCGCGCGCGAGAGAATGGATTTCTCGCCCACTTCCTGCGCAATGGTGGAAAGCGTATCCGGCGTGATGGTAAAGCCCCAGCCGTTGATGACGGTTGACGCCTCGACCACCGTTTTGCCAATCAGCGCAGCCGGTGAGTTCATGGCGAAGTACACGCCCGGATCGATCACGCTGGCGCAAATCAGCGCCATGATCGCGACGAACGATTCCATCAGCATGGCACCATAGCCAATCATGCGCATATGGCTTTCGCGCTCGATCAGCTTGGGCGTCGTGCCCGAGGCCACCAACGCATGAAAGCCGGAGATAGAACCGCAGGCAATGGTAATGAACAAAAACGGGAACAAGCTGCCGGCAAATACCGGGCCTGAGCCATCAATAAAGCGGGACACTGCGGGCATTTTCAGGTCAGGAGCGGCAAACACAATGCCAATGGCCAGCCCGACAATCACGCCAATTTTGAGAAAGGTAGAGAGGTAGTCTCGTGGCGCCAGCAACAACCACACCGGCAAGACCGAAGCGATGAAACCGTAGATCACCAGCGCCCAGGTCATTTGCGGGCCGTTGAGGGTAAAGATCGGGCCCCAGGTTGGGTCTTTGGCAATGTCACCGCCGTACACAATAGCCAGCATCATCAGCACAAAACCAATGACCGAGATCTCCGCAATCCGCCCCGGGCGGATATAGCGCATGTAGACACCCATAAACAGCGCAATGGGAATCGTGGCCGCAATGGTGAATGCACCCCACGGGCTATCGGCCAGCGCCTTGACCACCACCAGCGCAAGCGCAGACAGGATGATGATCATCACGCCCAGCGCACCCAGCATGACTACCACGCCGGCAAAGGGCCCGAGTTCCTGTTTGGCCATTTCGCCCAGTGAACGACCGTCACGGCGGGTAGAGATAAACAGCACCAGAAAGTCCTGCACCGCACCCGCCAGCATCACACCGATCAGAATCCATAAAGTGCCCGGCAGATAGCCCATTTGTGCAGCCAGAATGGGGCCCACCAGCGGGCCCGCGCCAGCAATGGCAGCAAAGTGGTGACCAAACAGGACCCATTTGTTGGTGGGTACATAATCAAGGCCATCGTTGCGCCGTTCCGCGGGGGTCAGGCGGCGGTCATCCAGTTCAAACACCTTGTTGGCGATAAAGCGACTGTAGAAACGGTAGGCAATGGCGTAACACGCCACGGCAGCCGTGACCATCCACACAGCGTTGACATGCTCACCCCGGCTCAAGGCCAGCATGCCAAAGCCGATGGCACCCAGGATTGCCACCGCAATCCAGATCAACCATTCACGACGCATATAAGTCCCCTTGTTATATTTTGCCGGCGAGTGCTGTCGGCGGACGCCTTCATTGCAGAGTGCGTAATGTAGTTTAACAACTGCCACTACATTCTTCATCCTCGACAACCCTGATCTGTGGATCAATGCTGCCATTGCTTGCATGGCAGCCCCTTTCAATTCCGTCAGGGGCTGCAATAATGACTGGATGCCGTTTGCCGGCACCATGGTCAGCCCGCAACACCGTCATCAACAAGACCAAGGATTTCATGCCCCGCTTTACGCACCGCTCGTTGCGAGTGGCAGTCTTACTGGCGTCCTGGGCCCCGGGCCTGCCGGAATTACTGCGTTATTCCCGCATCAATGTCCGCGCCGACCTGATTGCAGGGGTCTCGGTGGCCACCGTGGCTTTACCGGTCTGCATCGCCTATGCCCAATTGGCCGGATTCAGCCCGGTGGTAGGGCTATATAGCGCCATCTTGCCCATGATGGCCTACGCGCTGTTTGGCTCTTCCCGGCAGTTGATCGTGGGCCCGGATGCCGCCACCTGCGCCATGATCGCCGCCACCCTGGCCCCGCTGGCCCAGGGTGACCCGGAGCGTTATCACGCCCTCGCCATCTCTCTGACCTTGTTTACCGGACTGTTTTGCTTGCTGGCGGGCAAGCTACGGCTGGGCTTTCTGGCCGACTTGCTCTCGCGCCCCATCCTGACCGGGCTGTTGAACGGGGTGGCCATTACGATCATCGTCGGGCAACTGGGCAAGCTTACGGGGGTGACGCTGGTGGGCCGCGATGTCGTCGGCCAGGCGATTTCTTTTGTGCGGCAATTGCCCGACGCCCATGTACCGACGGTACTGGTCGCTACGGGATTGATAGTGTTGTATGTCGTGCTGCGCAAGGTCTGGCGCAATGGGCCGGTCGCGCTGGTGGTGGCGGTGGCAGCCGTGCTGGTCAGCATGGTGTTTCATCTGGAAAGCCGCCAGGTCATCACCATCGGAGATATCCCCTCATCCGTACCACGGCTGCACTGGCCGGCGCTGCCGCATGAAGACTGGGGCGATATTATTCCGTCTGCGGCGCTGCTGGCCTTTATCAGTTTCAGCAGCGGCATGCTGACCGCACGCAGTTTTGCCGCCAAAAACGGCTATCAGGTCGACGGCAACCAGGAATTCATTGCTTTTGGCGTGGTGGACATTGTCTCTGCGCTCTCGCAAGGGTTTGCGGTCACCGGTGCGGATTCGCGCACAGCGGTCAATGATGCCGCAGGCGGACGCACGCGCATGGCCCAGGTGTTTGCTGCGCTGGCCATTCTGCTGGCGCTCCTGCTGTTTGCCACGCCCATGGCCGCCCTGCCAACGGCCGCGCTGGCGGTCATCCTGATTTTCAGTTCCTGGGGGCTGACCGACTGGCGAGCCTACATCAGCCTGTACCGCATGAGCCGCGCCGAATTTGCCATTGCGCTGGGTACCTTCCTGGCGGTGCTGATTGTCGGGGTGATGCCAGGCATCCTGTTTGCCATCGCCATTGCCCTGCTGCGCTTTTTGGGGCAAGTGGCGCGACCGAGCAACTATGTGCTGGGCCTGGCCGAAGACGGCGACTTTCATGGCCTGATGTTTTACCCGACGGCGCAATCCGTGCCAGGGTTGATTGTCTACCGCTTTGAAGCCCCGCTGATCTTCTTTAATGCCGGCTATTTCAGGCAGCGCATCGAACAACTGATTGAAGCAGCGACCGAGCCGGTGCAATGGGTGCTGATCGATAGCCACGTCATCAGTATGGTGGATCTGACCGGAGCGCTCACCATTATGGAACTCGATAGCAATCTGCATGCTCGCGGCATCAATCTGGCGTTCTGCGGCCACCGCTATCTGATTGAACAGTGGCTGGAAGCCCATCACATCGAACTGAAAGGCCCGCGTGAATTGAAGCTTTTCAATACCCGTCGCACCGCACTGGCCGCCTGGCGCCAGTTGCATCCGGCGACGGTTTCCACCCCACCGGCCCCTGCGCCGGCCCATGAATAGAGAGGATCGACATGTCTGCACAAAAGCGCAAAAGCGCTGGCGCTGAACCGGCTGCCTCGCCTGAGAAAATCGCCAACAAGGACTACGAGCGCGCCCTGCGGGATTTACACGTAGAACTGGTGCATTTGCAGGAATGGGTCAAGCAGAAGGGTCTGAAGGTCTGCATTTTGTTTGAAGGGCGGGATGGCGCGGGTAAAGGCGGGGTGATCAAGGCATTGACCGAACGGGTCAGCCCACGGGTATTTCGGGTCGTCGCCCTGCCCGCCCCCACAGACCGGGAGAAAAGCCAGTTATATATGCAGCGCTATGTCCCGCACCTGCCTGCAGCCGGCGAAGTCGTCATTTTTGACCGGAGCTGGTACAACCGTGCCGGGGTGGAACGCGTGATGGGCTTCTGCACCCCGGAGCAGACAGAAACGTTTTTGCGCGGCGCACCCATCGTGGAAAAAGCCATGGTGCACGAGGGCATTATCTTGCTCAAATACTGGCTGGAAGTGGGCATGGATGAACAAACACGCCGCCTGGAAGACCGGATTGATGACGGCCGCAAGACCTGGAAGCTCTCGCCAATGGATATCGCCTCTTACAGCCGCTGGTACGACTACTCCCGCGCACGCGATGAGATGTTCGAAAAAACCAGTTCGGAATGGGCACCCTGGTACGTCATCCATTCAGATGACAAGAAGCGCACCCGCCTCAATATCATCAGCCATATCCTGGCGCAGATTCCGTACAAGAAAATGCCAAAGCAGAAGATTGTGCTGCCCAAGCGCCAGAAACCCACGGGCTATAAAGAAGCGCCGATTACCTGCCCGTTGGTTGAATTGCGCTATTGAGCACGCACGGCTGGGGTCTTCAGGCCGCAGTGAGCTTGAGCCCCACCATTCCCGCCAGCAACAGCATGACCGACACCGCCCGCAGCAGCGAGAGCGGCTCTCCCCAGAACAGTACGCCACACAACACGGAGCCCAGCACGCCGATGCCCGTCCACAAGGCATAGGCGGTGCCCAGCGGCAAGGTGCGGATGGCGTACGCCAGCAAACCCATGCTGCCCAGCAACAGGATCACAAAAGCCAGAGAGGGCCACAACCGGCTGAACCCGGCGGAAGATTTGAGGGCCACCGCCCAACCTACTTCCAGTAAGCCGGCGACGATCAGGGCAAGCCAGGAGATAACATTTGCAGACATGAAAAACGGCCTCCGTGTGAATGAGGCCGTCCTCGGTGATCAATACGCTGTGGGGTCGTCCCCACAGGGGCAGGCGCTGTCACGCCCGTTTATGCCAGACAAATAGAAACGCCAGTTTGCCTGGCGGGCACGCTGGCGTCAGCGCAAATAATGCCGGACTTGCGCTTTAGTCAGCGAAACCGCGTTCCAGATCGGCAATCAGATCACCGACATGTTCCAGACCCACGGAAATACGGATCAAGCCATCGCCAATGCCAGCACGGTTGCGGGCCTCTTGCGTCAAGCGCCCATGCGACGTGGTAGCCGGGTGGCTAATGGTGGTGCGTACATCGCCCAGGTTGGCGGTGCGCGACATCAGTTGCACCCGATCAATCACGCGCCAGGCAACATCCTTGCCGCCCTTGACGTCAAACGACACCACGCCGCCGTGGCCGCTTTGCTGGCGTTCGGCCAGTGCATGCTGCGGGTGGGATTGAAGACCGGAGTAATACACCTTGGCCACCTTGGGGTGGGCCTCCAGCCAGGTCGCCAGTTGCATGGCGTTTTCCGAATGCGCCTTCATGCGGATGCCGAGCGTTTCCAGACCCTTGAGCAGCACCCAGGCATTGAATGGCGACAGCGTCGGGCCGGCGGTACGCAGGAACAGGTAAACCGGTTCAATCAACGCATTGCTGCCGACCACCGCGCCACCCAGCACGCGGCCCTGGCCGTCGATATATTTGGTGGCCGAATGCACGACGATATCCGCGCCATGCTTGAGCGGCTGTTGCAATGCGGGCGAGCAGAAGCAGTTATCGACCGCCAGAATGGCGCCCGCGCCGTGGGCAATATCGGCAATGGCGCGGATATCTGCCACATCAATCAGCGGATTGGACGGCGTTTCCAGGAAAAACAGTTTGGTGTTCGGCTTGATGGCAGCGTGCCACTCGGCCAGATCAACCGGCGAGGCATAGGTGACTTCCACGCCGAACTTGGCCATGTAGTTGTTGAAGAACTGCATGGTGGAACCAAACAGGACACTGGAGGCGACGATATGATCCCCGGCACGCAGGTGCGCCAGACACAGCGACATAATGGCGCTCATGCCAGATGCCGTCGCCACGGCGCGCTCTGCGCCTTCCATGGCAGCAAGGCGCTCTTCAAAGGCGCTGACGGTCGGGTTGGTGAAGCGCGAATAAATAAAGCCCGGCACCTGGCCCGTGAACTTCAGCATGGCTTCTTCGGCGCTGCCCACCACAAAACTGGAGGTCAGGAACATGGCGTCCGAGTGTTCGCCAAAGTGCGTGCGCTCAGTGCCAGCGCGCACTGCCAGCGTATCAGGATGCAGCTTGCTGTAATCAAGATCAGCCATGAAATGCCCTTATCAAATTCTAGTGTCTTGTTGATTGTGCCTGATGATGCCCAGGTGGCACAGAAACAAAAGGGGCGCAAAAAGCTCCCCTTTTGTACTCCCGTTGATCCGGCAGTGCGCCGTCAGACGAGGTTCTGCTCGGCAATGCCGATATTCAGATCATGCAGGGCGCTATCGCTGCTCTTGGTCGACAGCGGTGACAGTCGCTTGGCTTCCAGTTGATCCAGGTAATCATCGGTAATGTCGCCGGTGATGTACTTGCCATCAAAACAAGAGGTTTCAAACTCCTGGATGCGGCCGCCGCTCGCTTCGCGACAGGCAGAGATCAAGTCGGTCAGTTCCTGGTAGATCACCGCGTCAGCGCCCACTTCCTCGGCAATTTGCTGGTCGGTGCGACCGGTAGCGATCAGTTCTGCGCGGGTCGGCATATCAATGCCATACACATGCGGGAACTTGACCGGGGGCGCAGCGGACGCCAGGTACACCTTGCGGGCACCGGCTTCGCGGGCCATTTGCACAATTTCTTTGGAGGTAGTACCGCGCACAATGGAGTCATCCACCAGCAGCACACTGCGACCGGCAAATTCAACGCCAATCGGGTTGAGCTTCTGCCGCACCGATTTTTTGCGTGAGGCCTGCCCTGGCATGATGAAGGTGCGGCCGATGTAGCGGTTTTTGATAAAACCTTCGCGGTACGGCAGGTTCAGCTTGATGGCCAGTTGCAGTGCCGAGGCACGGCTGGTATCCGGGATAGGGATGACCACATCGATATCCAGATCCGGAATGATCTTTTGTACACGCTCAGCCAGGTAGTCACCCATTTTCAGGCGTGCTTCATAGACCGAAATACCGTCAATGACGCTATCCGGACGGGCAAAGTACACATGCTCGAAAATACACGGCACCAGATTGGGTGTCGGGTGGCACTGGCGGTTAGACAATTCGCCCGCAAACGAAATGTAGACCGCTTCGCCCGGATCAATATCACGCACGCGTTTGAAGCCAAGGGTATCAAGCGCAACAGATTCAGAAGCAACCAGGTATTCCGTGCCCGCCTCGGTCTCGTGCGAGCCCAGGGTCAGCGGACGGATACCGTGCGGATCACGGAAAGCGACCAGGCCGTAACCGGCAATGATGGCAACCACGGCATAAGCGCCTTTGACGCGCTTGTGCACGGCGGCGACCGCTTCAAAAATGATGTCGGCGTCAAGCTTGAAACCCTGGGCACGGTTTTGCAGTTCATGCGCAAATACGTTCAGCAAGGCTTCGGAATCAGAATTGGTGTTGATATGCCGCAGATCGGTGCGGTACATCTCGTCCTTGAGCTTGGCGTCATTGGTCAGGTTGCCGTTGTGGGCCAGCACGATACCAAACGGGCTGTTGACGTAAAACGGTTGCGACTCCGCAAGGCTGGAAGCCGAACCGGCAGTCGGATACCGCACGTGACCAATGCCGGTATTGCCCCAGAGCGAGCGCATGTTGCGAGTGCGAAACACGTCACGCACAAGGCCCTGGCCTTTGTGCATATGCAGTCGCTGTTCTTCAGCGGTGACGATCCCGGCCGCGTCCTGACCACGGTGCTGTAGAACCAGCAAGCCGTCGTACAACAACTGGTTGACTGGAGTTTTGGCGACTATGCCCAGAATGCCACACATGCTGAATGCCTCTCGAAACGTGCAAAACCACGACCAGGGTTTAAACCGACCTGTCCTTGTAACCGGACTTCAGTCGTAATGAATGTGCCGGGCGAGGTCCTGGGGTAACCAGGGCAACGCCATGACGGCTGCTTGCTCAAATAACGGGCTGAACATGGCATTGCGCCAGAGCGGGCTTCTGGGTACATCGGTCAGACCGGCAATCAACACGATCATCAATGTAAACAGAAAACCACGCGCCACACCGAATACCGCCCCCAGTAACCGGTCCAGCGGACGCAAACCAGTGACTTTGAGGAACTGGGCTAGCGTCAGGCGCAGCAAGGAACACACAATCCAGGATGCAAAAAACAGCAAAACCACCGCCGCCAGATAACGCAACTGGGGCGAGGGAATGGCTTGTGGCATATAAGGTGTGGTCAATGTTGAATAATGAAAGGCCACCCAGGCCGAGATGGCCCAGCCGGCCAGTGCCATGACCTCTTGCACTAGCCCGCGCATGACGGAAAGCAGAATGGATAAGCCCAGAATGCCGAGTACGATGTAATCGAACCCGGTCACGGTCTGCTCCCGCTCGTCATGACTTCGGCGCGCATGGGTTTCATGGTTCTCATGTCTGGTTTATTTGCTCACCACCTGACCTTGATAGCCCATGGAGCTGAGCTTTTTGGCCACGTTATAGGCTTCCGAGGAGACCACCGGCCCAACGCGCACGCGGGTCAGCGTGCCGGTAGAGGTGGTGACCTTTTCCGAGTAGGCCGGCAGACCAGCGGCCTTGAGCTTGCCCACCACCTCATGCGCCTTGTCTGCGTTACCAAACGCACCCAGTTGCACGTAGTGGCGCGGCGTATTGTCTGCAGATTTATCCGCAGCCGCCGGTGTACCACCACTATCAGCGGTGCCGTTCAGGATGGCTTCAGGATCTGGCGTCGCCTTGGGTTTGGGGGTCGGTTTGGCTTCGGCCAGTTTGGGTTTGGGCGCGGCCGGCTTTTCTGGCGCGGGCGTCGGCGTGGCGCGCGGCTTGGGCGCTGGCGCCTCATCACCTTGCACTCGCTGCAACTTGCCAGGCAAGGATTGCGGCGCATGCGTGGTGCCATCCACCGGTTTGACGGCGGCAACCGGCGCGGGCGCCGTGTTGGCAGCCACCACCGGGGCGGGCGTCGCCGTTACCGTGGCCGGCGTCAGCCCATCAGGCTGAGCGGCAGATGCCACGGTGCCATCCGGGGTGACGGTGGAAGACATCGCCACGGCGGAAGCATTGCCGGCGCTGGGCGCGCTGGCGATGATTTCCACCGGATGCTGGGCCGCCAGATTGGCCGGCGGCTGCGAATCGAGCACTGTCCACAAGACAGTGAGTGAGAACAGGACCAGGGCAACCGCACCGACAAGACGACGGCGGGCGCGCTTGCGCAGGTGTTGGAGTTCGTCCGGGATATTATCTCGAGCCATTGCCATGCTGTGCAGTCATCACTTCCGCGACAGTGTAGAAGGAACCAAAGACGAGGATTCTATCAGTTTCGGCCGCCTGCTCACAGGCTGCTTTCCAGGCTTGTTCCACACTGCCATATGCGCTAGTGCGTGCCTGGGGTGCGGCTTGCAAAACAGCGGCTTGCAACTGCTCGACGCTGGCGGCGCGTGGCAACTGCGGCGTCGCGAGATACCAGTGATCAATGCGATCAGCAAGGGCGCTCACCACACCCGCAATGTCCTTGTCGCTCATTGCGCCAAATACCGCATGGGTTTTGGCGGCGTAACCCATCTGATCCAGCGCCAGGCGTAACGCCCGGGCGGCGTGCGGGTTGTGCGCAACATCCAGCACGGTTTGCGGGCGGCCCGGCAAGACCTGGCAACGCGCCGGCCATTCCACCTCGATAAGGCCGCGTTTGATATCGCCAATACCCACGGGCAGTTGCGAACGGACTTCATCCAGCATGGCAATGGCCAGCGTTGCGTTCCCCATCTGATAAGAACCGCGTAGCGCCGGGATGGGTAACGCGTGGCGCTTGCCTGTGCCGCCCCAGAACATCCACTGATTGCCTTCGCCTTCTTTCATGAAGCCGAAGTCACGGCCAATCAACTGCAAGGGCGCACCAACCTGGGCGGCGACGTCCATCACGGATTGCGGCGGGTTAGGGTCCGCGCACAAGGCCGGCTTGCCCGTGCGGAAAATACCGGCCTTCTCGGCGCCGATCAGTTCACGGGTATCGCCCAGATAAGACTGATGATCCAGATCAATGCTGACCACGCCAGCGACATCCGGATCAAACACATTCACCGCATCCAGCCGACCGCCAAGGCCGACTTCCATGATGGCAACATCAACCTCTGCGTCGATAAACTGACGCATCGCCGCCAGCGTGCCAAATTCGAAGTAGGTCAGCGTGGTTTCACCCCGTGCGGCTTCAATGGCACGGAAACTAGCCACCAGATCGGCATCGCTGGCTGGCTGCATATTGATGCGCACCCGCTCGTTGTAATCGAGCAGATGGGGTGAGGTATACGTACCCACCTTGTAGCCGGCAGCGCGGAACATGCTGGAGAGCATGGCGCACACCGAGCCCTTGCCGTTGGTGCCGGCAACCGTCAAAACGGGGAAGGATGGGGTCAGGCCCAGCGCGTCGCGCACAGTGGCAACGCGCGCCAGACCCATATCGATGGCCGAAGGGTGCAGCGCCTCAAGGTGCTGCAGCCATCCGGCCAGTGTGTCGGCATCAAAAAGCGGCATTAACGACTAACCAGCTTGGGTAACGGCAGGCTGACGGGAGAACAAAGTCACCAGCGAGGCAATTTTCTGACGCAGTTCGCGGCGGTCAACGATCATGTCGATGGCGCCCTTTTGCAACAGGAATTCGGAACGCTGGAAGCCTTCCGGCAGTGTTTCGCGCACGGTTTGCTCAATCACGCGCGGACCGGCAAAGCCAATCAGGGCACCCGGCTCCGCCAGTACGGCATCGCCCAGGAAGGCAAACGAGGCGGATACGCCGCCCATGGTCGGGTCGGTCAACAGCGAGATAAACGGCAGCCCTTCATCGGCCAGACGCGTGAGGATGGCGCTGGTCTTGGCCATTTGCATCAGGGAATTCAAACCTTCCTGCATGCGTGCGCCACCCGAGGCCGATACGCACACAAACGGCAGCTTGTTCTCAATGGCCGTACGTGCACCACGTACAAAGCGCTCGCCCACGACCGAGCCCATCGAACCACCAATGAACTTGTATTCAAAGGCCGCTACAACGATCGGCACATTCAGAATGGAACCCTGCATGACGACCAGCGCATCATCTTCACCGGTACTGTCGTGTGCGGCCACCAACTGGTCGCTATAGCGTTTGATGGCCTTGAACTTGAGCGGGTCGACCGGTTGCACTTCTGCACCGATCTCGAAACGGCCTTCCGGGTCCAGCAACAGATCAAGACGACGGCGCGCCGAGACCGGATTGTGGAAGTTGCACTTGGGGCAAACATCCAGATTCTTTTCCAGGTCAGTGCGATACAGCACCGCGCCACAGGCGGAACACTTGTGCCACAGACCTTCCGGCACAGCAGACTTGCCCGGCTCACGCGGTTTGTTGATCTTGGGCGGAAGCAGTTTTTGCAGCCAGCTCATGGGGTATTACTCCTTGCTCAGGCGCGGGCGGTATCAATGGCGGCGCGAACGCCGGAAAGGAAAGCGGTCAGGCGGTCGGCAAGACCCTCTTCACCCGCTTCCACTTCTTGCACCAGACGCGAACCAATGACCACAGCATCGGCAATTTGCGCCACGCTGCGGGCCGTTTCGGCATCGCGAATACCAAAGCCCACGCCAACCGGCACGGTCAGATGCTGTTTGATCACAGCAATCCGTTCGGCCACGTTGGAAACATCAAGGTGTGACGCGCCGGTCACGCCCTTGAGGGAAACATAATAGGCATAGCCTGCCGCCAGCTTGTTCACCGCCTGAATGCGGGAAACCGGCGTGGTCGGGGCCAGCAGGAAAATCGGATCAATCTGGTTGGCCTTGAAAATGCGGGCCAAGTCTTCGGCTTCTTCTGGCGGCATGTCTACCGTCAGCACACCATCCACACCCGCGCTGTGCGCGGCGGCGGCAAAGGACTCATAACCCCAGCGCTCCACCGGGTTGGCGTAACCCATCAGGACCACCGGCGTTTTGTCGTCGGTCTGGCGAAATTCAGCAACCATTTCCAGCACATTTTTCAAGCTTACATTGTGCTTGAGGGCGCGCTCACTGGCGCGCTGGATGACCGGGCCATCGGCCATGGGGTCAGAGAACGGCACCCCCAGCTCGATCACATCCGCCCCGCCCTTGACCAGCGCGTGCATCAGTTCAACGGTGATGCCCGGGCGTGGGTCACCGGCCGTGATGAAAGGAATCAAAGCCTGCCGGTTTTGCTGTTGAAGTGCGCCAAGCGTGGTCTGGATTCGGGACATGATCTTGTAATGTATGAGTTGGGGGGATTGTGCGGCATCGGCCATTTAAAGCCAATGCCGCATGTCGTCGCGGCGGGAAAACCGCGTGCGACCCTTACAGTTCGATACCTGCGAGGCGAGCCATCGTCGGGATATCCTTGTCCCCACGACCAGACAGGTTCACCAGAATGACCTTGTCTTTGGGCAGCGTCGGCGCCAGCTTTTTGGCGTGCGCCAAAGCATGACTGGATTCCAGCGCCGGGATGATACCTTCAAAACGGCTGAGTTCGTGGAAAGCTTCGATGGCTTGCTGGTCCGTGGCGGCGACGTACTCGGCGCGATGGATGTCCTTGAGGTAGCAGTGCTCCGGGCCAACGCCAGGGTAATCAAGTCCGGCGGAAATAGAATGCGTGTCAGCAACCTGACCGTTTTCATCCTGCATCAGGTACATACGGTTGCCGTGCAGCACGCCAGTACCGACATTGGCGGTCAGCGGTGCAGCATGACGGCCGGTTTCCACACCGTCACCACCGGCTTCAACACCGATCAAACGGACGTCCGGCACCGGAATATACGGATGGAAGATACCAATGGCGTTAGAGCCGCCACCGACGCAGGCCACGACGAAATCGGGCTGGCGACCCAGCATCTCATCCATTTGCACCTTGGCTTCTTCGCCAATCACGCACTGGAAATCACGCACCAGCATCGGATACGGATGCGGACCGGCGCAGGTGCCGATAATGTAATAGGTGGAGTCCACATTGGTCACCCAGTCGCGCATGGCTTCGTTCATGGCGTCTTTCAGGGTTTTGGAACCAGACTCTACCGGCACGACGGTCGCGCCCAGTAGTTTCATGCGGAACACATTGGGCGACTGACGCTTGACGTCTTCTGCGCCCATGTAGACCACGCACTCCAGGCCGTAACGCGCCGCGACGGTCGCCGTGGCAACGCCGTGCTGACCGGCCCCGGTTTCCGCAATCACGCGCTTTTTACCCATGCGGCGGGCCAGCAAGGCCTGGCCGATGGTGTTGTTGACCTTGTGCGCACCGGTGTGATTCAGGTCTTCCCGCTTGAGATAAATCTGGGCACCACCCAGCGCTTCGGACCAGCGACGGGCGTGGTAAATCGGAGACGGACGGCCGACGTAATGGGCCAGCTCGTAATTGAACTCTGCCTGGAAAGCCGGATCGGCTTTGGCCTTCTCATATTCGACACGCAACTCTTCGAGCGCGGGCATCAGCGTTTCGGCCACATACAAGCCGCCAAACTGGCCGAAGTGACCTTTCAGGTCGGGCTGTTGATAACGGAGAAAATCGTTCATGCGTGTCTCGCTGCCTTGATGAATTGTGCAACCTTGTTCAGGTCTTTAACGCCACGGGCGCTTTCTACCCCGCTGGACACATCGACGGCCCATGGCGCAATCCGCGCCACCGCCTCACTCACATTGACCGGATCCAGCCCGCCCGAGAGTATCAGCGGTAAAGGCAAATCCTTTGGAATCAATGACCAGTCAAACGCTTCGCCAGTCCCCCCTGGGGTGCCTTCAACAAAGGCATCAACCAGCAAACCGCGCGCATCGTGAAATAGCGCGGCATATTCTATCAAATTTGTGTCCGGTTTTACGCGAACTGCCTTGATCCACGGTTTGCCGAAACTGCGGCAGTACTCTGGCGACTCGTCACCGTGAAACTGCAAGAGGTCCAGCGGCAACACCTTCAGCAAGTCGCGCAGCCAGTCTGCATCGGCATTCACGAACAAACCCACACTGGTCACAAAGGGCGGCAAGGCAGCCAGCACGGCCTGAGCCTCGGCCACAGACACGTTGCGCGGGCTCGGTCCGTAAAACACCAGGCCAATGGCATCTGCGCCCATTTGCGCCGCAGCCCGGGCCGTGGCCGGGTCACGCAAACCGCAAATCTTCACTCTTACCTGGTGGCTCATCCAGCGGGTTCCTGCTCATCAAGGGGTAGATTGTCGCCGACCTGGCGATTTATTGCCTGAACAACTTTGTCAGATCAGACCAAAACGGGGATCGGGCTCACTGGCAAGACCGAATTCTTCAGGATAACTGACTCCGGCCAGGTAAAGCCCATCGGGCATGAAAGTAGGTGGCGCAAGTTTGCGGTCTCGCCAGCCCAGCGCCTCCAGAATCCACTCCGGCCGCTCATTGCCTTTGGCAACATGCAAGAGCGCCCCCATCAGATTGCGGACCATATGATGCAAAAAGGCATCGGCCGAAAAATCAATCGCCAGCATGGTGCCAAATTGGGTCAATTCTACCTTGCGCAGGGTTTTGACCGGCGTTTTAGCCTGACATTCCGCCGCGCGGAAGCTGGAAAAATCGTGCGTCCCCAACAAGAGCGAACCGGCTTGCCGAAATGCATCCAGATCCAGCGCAGAGTGCATCCACCCTACCCGGCCCGCCCACAAAGCGGGACGCACCGGGTGATTAAGCAGCAAATAGCGATAATGGCGTGCCGTAGCGGAAAAACGGGAATGAAACGCTTCTGGCACTTCCCGTGCCCAGCGCACGGCCACGCCATCCGGTAAAAAACTGTTTACTCCACGCACCCAGGCCGTCAACGGCCGCGCAGCATCGGTTTCAAAATGGGCGATCTGGCCACTGGCATGCACACCAGCGTCAGTACGTCCTGCCGCCTGAACCTTTACCTCATGCCCCGCCATGCGCGACACCGCAGCTTGAACCTCGCCTTGCACGGTGCGCTGGTCGGGCTGGATTTGCCAGCCGGCAAAAGCACGGCCGTCATACTCAATGGCAAGAGCGTATTTCACGGGAATATCTGGCGGAAAAACAGCAAGGTTAGCACGATGAGGACCAGCAATAGCAGCAAGAGTGCACGTTGCGCGCCCGACAAGGAACGCAACTGTAGCGTGACGTTCACCGGCTGCAGCCATTGCCCGGTCACCGGTTGCGAGATTTGTTGCCACAACGCCCGCCAATCCTGACGCTCCGCCAGCAGGCGATCAGCAAAGTCCATCGTCAGGGTCAAACGCAGCGCCCAGCGCTGCCGATTTACCCCCAGCAGCGTCAGCGGCGCAGCCAGCAGATAAATGCCGCCAAACAAGGCCTCCCGGCCGAGCGAGCGCAGCAGCCACTGCAATGAGGTCAATACCGCGACGAGGCGCGCGGCCTGTAAAAAACCCTGCCACAAACCTTCCTGCGTGGGCGCCAGCCAGCCAGACCACACATACAGCCCGGGCGTAGACCAGCCATAGACCAGCAAAATGGCCAGCAGCAGCACACGCATTCGCCGCAGCATGCGCAACATGCGCGCGGATTCAACCACAAAGGTAATGACCACCAGGGCGGCGGTCACAATGACAAGTGGCGTGGGCTGCAAGATTTGCAACCAGCACGCCACCCAGATCCAGCACAGTATTGCGTTGGCGGGATGCAATCAAACACCCCGCCCACACTCATTACTGTCTTGATGAAGACCGCAATTACAACCCATTCAACAGACCACGGATTTCCTGTTTCTGCTGGGCATTACCCTCAGCGTCGGCCTCATTGAGAATCTCGCGCGCACCTTCGATATCGCCCATGTCGATATAAGCGCGTGCCAGATCAATCTTGGTCTGCACCGGATCATCCGCGCCAAAATCGGCACCCGTATCAGTACCACCGGACAACTCACCGAACGAGGTATCCAGCTCATGCGTTGCCGCAGCGCCGGCAACCACCGGTTCAGCCGCGCCGTCATTGAGGTCAAAACTGAAATCCAGACCCAGATCATCTGCCGGGGCGGCAACGGGCGTGGCCACCGGCGCTTCGGCTTCCAGCGCAGGCAGATCCAGATCCAGATCGGCTTCAGACATGGCCGACAACGCCGCACCAGTGTGCTCTGCCGGCGTTTCTTCGCCAAAGCTCAGATCATCCAGCTCGTTGTGGGCAACGCCAAAGTCAGCCAATGCGGATTCAACCGGCCCAGCGTGGCCTGAGGCGGCCGGTGTAGCTGCGTCAAACTCGTCCAGATCAAAATCCAGCGAGGATGCCAGATCTTCTTCATGAGCTGGCGACGCCTCTACCGCAGGCGCCGGAGCACCCAGACCCAGATCCAGGTCAGCCAGCGGGTCGATCATCGGCGCAGCTTCAACGACTGGTGCCGGGGCAGCCACAGGCTCGGCAACATGAGCCGGCGCGTCCAGACCCAGATCAAAATCCAGATCATCCTTCGCTTGTTCGTGATGGTGTACGGCTTCTGCTGCCGCCAGACCAGCCGCTGCAACACCTGCGGCAGCCACACCGGCGACCAGACCACCACTTGCGCTCGGCGTGTGGGTTTCTGCCGCGCGGGCAGCCGCTTCAGTACGCAGGTACAGCGGATTTTCCGGATCCAGGTTGTGGCCAATGTATGCCGCCTGCTCCCACACCGGGCCACGGCCGTTCTGCGTGGCATAGAGTTCGGACGCAATTTCTTCGAACGAGGTTTTGTCCTTGCGCGCGGCATGGATTTCCAGCAATTTGAGCCGGATTTCGTTGCGTGACGGATCGCGCATCAACGCGTCTTTCAGGATTTCCTCAGCCTGGGCGTCACGGCCATAAGCCATGTACACCTCAGCTTCCGCGATCGGATCAACCTCATCCGTATCAATGGTGCCCAGACCCTGGCGACTAAAGTCGGTCAGGAAAGAGTTTTCTGTCGGCTGCGTACTGATGACCGCGCCACCCGTCTGGCCCAGCACAGTATTCGGCTTAAGGTCACCACCCGTGATGATGCTGTCGTCAAACGCAGCCGGCTTTTTGCGGCGGCGGTTGTAGACAAACGCACCGGCACCCAGCAGCAGCACCAGCAGGCCTGCGCCCGGAATCAGCGGGTTATCCATCAGCGAATCAAAGAACGACGGTTCTGCGGTCGGCGCAGGCGCCACCGGCACTACGTGATGGCGTGGCTTGCTGGCAGCGACCGGCGAAGCCACGGCGGCGGCAGGCTCGCTCGCCGCAGCACTGGCTTCAGAAGCCACCGGCGCAGCAGCAGCGGCCGAAGCCGCAACAGCCGGTGCGCTGGTCGGCGCGGGTGTGGGTGCTGGCGTCGGGGTTGCGGCTTGCGAGGCAGTCTTGCCTTGCAGCGCCAGAAGACCCTTCATGTCCTTGACGTTCTTTTGCAGCGAATCAACGCGACCTTGCGCTTCCTTGATTGCCTTTTCGTGGGCGATCTTGTCTTCTTCGCTGCTGCCGCCCGTGCCATTGCCGCCTGCTTTGGCGCCATTGGAGAGCTTCAGCACATCTTTGTTGGGTTGACCAGAAGCCGCGCCCTTGTCTTCAACCTTGGCGCCAATCTTGCCACTGGTGCCCTGGTTCTGGGTGGTGTTCTCAGCCGGCGTAGCCGCGGTGTTCTCTGCCACTTTCTGGCGATAGGAATGCCAGTCTTGCGATTGCAGATGAATTTCCTTGGCCGCATCGGCACGGGAAACCTGATTCATCTGATCGGCCGACGGAATCTGCAGAATCTTGCCCCGCTTGAGGCGATTCATGTTGCCGTTGAACGCATCGGCATTATTGCGATACAGACTAACCAGTACCTGTTCCAGGCTCACGCCATCCGGTTGCACCTGATGCGCAATGCTGGAAAGCGTATCGCCTGTTTTCACCGTGTAGCTGTCAGCACCCGCCTGGGCGCCCGCCGTGGCAGCTGGCGCCGGAGCGCTCTTTTCTGCACTGGCTTGCGGTGCCGGCGCAGCGGCATGACCACCCTTGCGAGCCTTGCGGCCCGAACCGGCGGCAACCGGACGCGCCGGGGTAATGGCACCCGGCAATGCACGCGGCGCAGTGCTGCCAGCGGCATTGACGTTGTTATTGTTGCTACCGTAGCCAACCGGGTCGATCAGCGCGGTGTATTCACGCTGGATACGGCCAGAAGCCCAGTTCAGGTCAATCAGCAGCTCGAGCACAGGCTCGCTGATGGACTGGCTGGAACTCACAGTCACGTAGTACTGACCATTGGGGCGCTTGTCGATATTGAAGTGCAGACCCAGCGAGGAAGATGGGTACGGCACCTGGGCTGCACCATAGGCGTCTGGCGGCGCCAGGCTCACCACCAGTGAATCAGCCTCTTCCGGTTGTACGGAAACCAGATCGATTTCCCCGCGGAACGGCTGTCCCAGACCGGACAAGACATTCAAACGTCCCAGCCCCGCCGCATGAACACTCCACGGCGCTGCAAGCATCATTGCCAGCACGCAGGCTTTGACTCCAGGTTTGATAGGCACAGCTTCCCCCAATTTCTTTCACGTAAACCGGCACAGAAATGTGCCAGCAATTTCACGAATTCCGGGTCGCGAACATAACACTTACGCCCAAAATGACGCAAGGCGACCCAACGGTTACAGCAATTATATGTTGTGGATTATGCGAAAAATCGCCAATTCAATCCGAATTGTCAAATTTAAAAAGCGGATTGTTATTTTTCAGACAACAGATGATTTACCCGTACTGCCGATCATCGGTCTGAATGCCCCGTCCAACCGGCACTGCAAGTAATTTCCAATTGGCCACTGCCCAGCTCCAGAATTCATCCCTGGATGCATCAAGCAGCATCTTGTCCGGTTGCTGACCCAGCAACCCGAGGGCGCGCCACAATACCGGAACCGGATTTTTTTGTACGGCAACTGCGGGTGCATGCGTCTGCTTGCTCAACTTTTCACCCGCCGAATTGACCAGCACCGGAATATGCGCATATTCAGGAGACGGGTAATTAAGTAAAGTCTGCAAATATCGCTGACGGGGGGTCGAATCAAGCAGATCAGCGCCGCGAACGATATGCGTTATTCCCTGCAAGGCATCATCCATCACCACCGCCAATTGATAGGCGAACAAGCCGTCGGCGCGCTTCAATACAAAATCACCCACCTCTGCAGACAGGTGCTGGCACTGCTCACCCTGAATACGATCGACATAGCAAACCGGTGCAACATTCTGGGTATTGATACGCCACGCCCGCGCGCTTGCGCCGGGCAACAGACCACTGCGACAAGTGCCGGGATAAACAGGGCCATCGACTCCGGCATGCGCCATGCTGGCGATCTCGCGCCGGGTGCATGCGCAAGGGTAAACCCGGCCGGTGCGCTGCAATTGCGCCAGTCCTTCTATATAGATCCCGTCTCGCCGGCTTTGCCAGACAACCTCGCCATCCCAATGCAAGCCCCAGTTATCCAGCTGCTGCAAAATGCTATCGCCAGCGCCAGGCACACACCGCGGCCGGTCCAGATCCTCCATGCGCACCAGCCACTCGCCGCCAGCGGCTTTTGCATCCAGATAGCTGGCGATCGCGGCGAGCAGGGAACCCGCATGCAGCACACCCGTGGGGCTGGGCGCAAATCGGCCACGATACCGCGTTGCGGTTTTGTCAGAAACCACCGCAGATGAGCCAGGTGCCGGATTTTCAACAGGTTTCATCGATCCACAATACATAGCGCAGCAGCAATTGCCAGGCAATTACACCGGAATAGTTCTGCCTGAGCGCCGCTTGTTATAAAATGGTGACAGTTTATATCACCCATCGGCGCGTTGAACGCACCGATAGATAGCCATTGCCTACCCGCTCCGACCTCATTTTAAGGAAACGCCATGACCTATGTTGTCACCGACGCCTGTGTGAAATGCAAGTACACCGACTGCGTGGATGTCTGCCCGGTTGATTGCTTTCGCGAAGGCCCGAACTTCCTGGTGATTGATCCGGATGAGTGTATTGACTGCACCTTGTGCGTGGCAGAGTGCCCGGTAGAAGCCATTTACGCCGAAGATGACGTGCCAGCCGACATGCAGGAATACATTGCGCTGAACGCTGAACTCTCCAGGACCTGGACACCGATCGTAGAGAAAAAAGACCCGCTGCCCGATCACGAAACCTGGGCCGGCGTCACCGGCAAGCTCGATCAGATCGAACGCTAAGCCATCCGCTGAACACGCAGCAAAGAACGCAACCCGGCAGCGCGACTTGCGCGAGGCCGGGTTTTTCATTTATAGTTGCGTGTTCACCCCTTGCCTGACCGGCGTCGCACCTGGCAGGCTGTTATAAACCGCAAGGAGCATCCATGCGACACTATGAAATTGTATTCATCGTGCACCCGGATCAAAGCGAGCAAGTGCCCGCAATGATCGAGCGCTACAAAGCACTGATCGCCACCGGTAACGGTACGATCCATCGTCTGGAAGACTGGGGCCGCCGCCAACTGGCTTACCCGATCCAGAAGATCCACAAGGCTCACTACGTTCTCTTGAACGTTGAAATCGGCCAGGAAACCCTGGACGAACTCGAACATGCCTTCAAGTTCAACGACGCCGTACTGCGCCATCTGACCACCAAGATGGAACACGCAGTGACTGAACCTTCCCCGATGATGAAGGAAGAGAAGTCCAAGTCGTTGGCCGCTCCGGCACAAGAAGGCCAGGCTGTCTAAGCCAGGCGCTTGAGCCCACAACGACGTGACGAAAAGCAACCGGGTTCTGCTTTATGGAACCCTGATTGAAAAGCAGACTTTACGCGTCACCCCAGCGGGTATACCGGTTCTTGAGTTAGTTGTACTGCATGAATCGGAACAGCTTGAAAACGACACGCCCCGGCGCGTCACGCTGGAAGCACCAGCCAGAGCCTCCGGGCCTGTGGCTGAAGCGTTAAGCAAATTGCAGATTGGTCAGGAACTCAAAGTGGCCGGATTTCTGGTCAGCATGGGACAAAAGTTCCGCCGCCGACTCGTGTTGCATATCGAACAGTACGAATTGTTGAATTAAAGGATAGATACCATGTCTCGCCATCTCTTCAAGCGGAAGAAATTCTGCCGCTTTACCGCCGAAGGCATCAAGGAAATCGACTACAAGGACATCGCGCTCCTGAAAGATTTCATCGCTGAAAACGGCAAAATCATCCCGGCCCGCATCACTGGCACCAAGGCCAAGTACCAACGTCAACTGTCGGCTGCCATCAAGCGCGCTCGTCTGCTCGCGCTGCTGCCGTACACCGACCTGCACTAAGTCGGGGAATAGAACATGCAAATCATTCTGCTCGAAAAAGTAGCCAACCTGGGTAACCTGGGTGATGTGGTCAAGGTCAAAGACGGTTTCGCCCGTAACTTCCTGATCCCGCAAGGCAAAGCCAAGCGCGCCACCGAATCCAACCTGAAAGAATTTGAAGCACGTCGTGCAGACCTGGAAAAGGCTCAAGCCGAAATCCTGGTTGGCGCTCAAGCTCGTGCCGAGAAGCTGCAAGGTGCTTCCGTGACTATCGCTCAGAAGGCCGGTGTTGACGGTCGTCTGTTCGGCTCCGTGGGCAACAGCGATATCGCTGAAGCCTTCACCGCCGCCGGTCACCCGGTCAAGAAGTTTGAAGTTCGTCTGCCGAACGGCGCTTTCAAGGCCATCGGTGAATACACCGTCGACCTGGCGCTGCACCACGATGTCGTGGTTGAAGCAACGGTTGTGGTTGTTGGCGAGCAATAATCTGCGCCCTTCCGCTTCGGTGGAAACCGCATAAAGAACGGGGAGCTTCGGCTCCCCGTTTTTGCGTCTGTCGCCCACATGTACCATTCTGTGGATTGGTCACAAATCGGGCACACCAAACTGCGCGCCGGTCATTATAATCAAGCCCTAATCCGGGAACCCAGGAACCAGGCACGCATGAGCTCCAGCATCAATCCAACAGACATTGCCCGGGAAACGCTCAAGCAGCTTGCCATTCGCCGGATTGCGCCAACGCCGGATCACTACGAAGAGATCTATCACGGCATTGCCGGCACACCGGAAGAACAGCGCGTTCACCCGCTGGCCCGTCTGCTGGAAGAGCGCATCGCCAGCTTTCCCCGCCAGTCCCCCGAACTATTGCGCAATCTGGACCAGTTTCGCCGCGCCATCCGCGCCGGAGAATGGGAGCGCACTCCCGAACTGATTTTTCGCTGTGTTGACCTGCAAGGCGGCCAAACCCAACTTACCCGCGGCTGGTCCGAGTTGCTGCGCGAGTTTATCCGGCAATGGGATTTACGCAATCCCGCCTATCCGGCCACGCGCAAGCAAGATTCGCTTGAAAAAGTCCTGATCAACTTTGGCTCTGACCCGGCGGCCCTGAACGAAAAGCTGGACGGGCTGGTGCGCGCATGGTCAGAAACCACCTCCAGCTCTGACACAGTAGAAGAAATCTTGCCACCTGGCGCCATTGCCGCCGAGACCATGCAGGTAAGTGGTGAGACCGGTGGGGGCCACTGGGAAGAATGGCGCGAATGCCTGGCGCAAGCACTTGATCTGGGACTGGCCGCCCGGCTGACACACTACCCGGACCTGGCCATTGACGCCTCCGCCCTCGCCCGCGAAGCCGAAGGCGTGCAGACCGAGAATGATCTGCGCAAGTTTATTCCGCGCCTGAAAAAATTCTGGATTCGCCTGGAGCTGACCAACGATCAGGAAGAACGCCTGTGTGATGGCCTGCTCAATCTGTTACGCCTGTTGACCGACAATATCGGCGAAATCATCGTCGATGAAGAATGGGTGCACGGCCAGATCGCCGTGATCCAGAACATCATGTCGCAACCCCTGGACATGCGGCTGATCTACGACGCCGAGGCCGGCCTCAAAGAGGTGATCTACAAGCAAAGCGTACTCAAGCAAGGCCTGCGGGAAGCACAAACGTCGTTGAAGTCTGTACTGACATCGTTTATTGACCGTCTGGGCACCATTGCCGACAGCACCGACCTTTATCACACGCGTATCAGCATGTATAGCGACCAGATTGAGCGCAGCAACAATCTGGCCGATCTGAAAAACGTGCTGGATAACCTGACTCAGGATACGCGTTCCATGCAGCTTGATGTGGTGCGCACGCGAGATGAGCTGGTACAAGCGCGAACCGAGGCAGATGAAGCACAATCGCGCATCGACCAACTGGAAAGCGAACTGCGCGCGGTCAGCGAGAAAATCCGCGAAGATCAGCTTACCGGAGCCCTTAACCGGCGCGGGCTGGAAGAAAGCATTCTGATTGAAACCGCCCGGGCCCAGCGCAGCGGCAGCCCCTTGGCCCTGGTTTTACTGGATCTGGATGACTTCAAGCGCCTTAATGACACGCGCGGTCACAGCGCCGGGGACAAGGCGCTGATTCACCTTGTTGCCGTTGTCAAAGCCTTGCTGCGCCCGACCGACCGCATTGCCCGTTATGGCGGTGAGGAATTTGTACTGCTGCTGCCTGATACCCCATTGGCAGAAGCGTCTATGGCCATGATGCGGCTACAGCGCGAACTCACGCGGCGCTTTTTCCTGCATAACAATGAAAAGGTGCTGATCACGTTCAGTGCGGGCGTAACCCTGCTGCTGCAAGGCGAGCCAGGCAACAAGGCCATCGACCGGGCCGATGCGGCCATGTACCGCGCCAAAAAGGCCGGCAAAAACCGGGTTGAAGTGGAAAACCCGCCCAGCGTGCCATGACACGCAACGGGCAATAAAAAAGGACGGCATTGCCGTCCTTTTTTATTGCTCACACATGCTCGCGCTTCGGGTGCGATCAGATAAACAACTCGTCTGGATGGCACACGGCGGTCCCCAGCTTGCCGACCACAATGCCGGCTGCCCGATTGGCCCACAGCATGGCCTCCGGCAGATCCAGGCCAGAGGCCAGCATCAAACCCAAGGTACCAATCACAGTATCGCCAGCGCCAGAGACATCAAACACCTCGCGCGCCACAGTCGGCATATGGGCCACCCCCTGCTTGCGGAACAGCGTCATTCCCTCCTCGCTGCGCGTGACCAGCAGTGCATCCAGATCAAGGTGTTCGCGCATGGACTGCGCCTTGGCCACCAGATCAGCCTCGTCACGCCACTCACCCGCCACTTGCCGGAACTCGGAGCGGTTAGGTGTGAGTAGTGTGGCGCCCCGATAGCGGGAGTAATCGTCCCCCTTGGGGTCGATCAACACAGGCTTGCCGGCAGCACGCGCGGCAGCAATCATGTCGAACACATGATGCAAGCCACCCTTGCCATAGTCAGACAGAATCACCACATCCGTATCTGGCAGCATGCGGCAGAAATCGTCGAGCTTGGATGCCAGGATTTCATAGCCAGGCGACTCTTCGAAGTCGATCCGCAACAATTGCTGCTGGCGGGCCAGCACACGCAGTTTTACGGTGGTGGCAATGTTGGGGTCGCGGTAAAGCGAGGTGCTGACGCCGTCCTCCTGCATCAGCCGTTCCAGCGTATCGCCAGCCTCATCTTGCCCCACCACACCAAGCAAGGTCGCTTTACCACCCAGAGCAGCGATGTTGCGGGCAACGTTGGCGGCCCCGCCGGCACGCTCTTCCGTTTTGCGGATATGGGCCACCGGCACCGGTGCTTCAGGCGAAATACGCTTTACATCGCCAAACCAGTACCGGTCCAGCATGACATCGCCCACGACCAGCACCCGCGCATGGCGCATGGCCTCGCGCAGGCTGGTATGGTCTACCGCATCAGAGACGACCGATTGCGTCATATTCAAATCCATTGTCACGAACAAGGGCCGGGTCGAACAGGTTACGACCGTCGATCACCAGAGGCTGTTTCAGGCGCGCCTTGATGCCGGCAAAATCCGGCACCTGGAATTCCTTCCACTCGGTGACAATCAATAATGCATCTGCGTTATCCAGCACGTCCATCAGCGTCTTGCCATAAACGACTTTGTCACCCAGGATGCGCTGCGCTTCGTGCATGGCCACCGGGTCAAACGCGCTGACCGTGGCGCCACGCGCCAGCAATCCGTCAATGACGACCAGGCTCGGCGCTTCGCGCATGTCATCGGTCTTGGGTTTGAAAGCCAGCCCCCAGATGGCAAAGTGCCGACCCTTGAGGTCCTCGCCAAACCGCTGGGTCACCTTTTTGACCAGCAAGCTCTTTTGCGCATCGTTCACATCCTCGACGGCCTCCAGCACTTTCAGGGTCATATCATATTCATTGGCGGTCTTGCACAGCGCCTTCACATCCTTGGGGAAGCACGAGCCACCGTAGCCGGCACCCGGATACAGAAAGCTGTAACCGATGCGCGGATCAGAGCCGATGCCTTTACGCACCAGTTCAATATCAGCACCCAGTTTCTCGGCCAGGTTAGCCAGTTCGTTCATGAACGAAATCCGCGTTGCCAGCATGGCATTGGCGGCATACTTGGTCAGTTCGGCAGAGCGGATATCCATTACCAGCATGCGCTCATGATTACGCTGGAACGGCTGGTAGATCGTGCGCATGATGCGAATGGCGCGATCATCTTCAGCGCCCACCACAATACGATCCGGGCGCATGAAGTCTTCAATCGCGGCGCCTTCCTTGAGGAACTCCGGATTGGATGCCACGGAAAATTCGATCTTCTCGCCACGCTTGGCCAGTTCTTCCGCCACAGCAGCCTTGACCTTGTCGGCCGTCCCCACGGGTACGGTGGACTTGTCGACAATGACCTTGTATTCGGTCATGGCGCGGCCGATGCTGCAGGCGGCAGCCAGAACGTATTGCAAATCGGCCGAACCGTCTTCGTCCGGCGGCGTCCCTACAGCGATAAACTGCACGGTGCCGTGTGCGACCGACTCATTGATATCGGTGGTAAAACGCAAGCGACCGGCCTGTACATTGCGAGCGACGATGTCATCCAGGCCCGGTTCAAAAATGGGAATGCCGCCAGCGCGCAGCATGTCGATCTTGCGTTGATCCAGATCCAGACAGACCACGTCGTTGCCGTACTCTGCAAGGCAAGCCCCCGTGACCAGGCCAACATAGCCGGTACCTACCACTGTGATTTTCATGAATCAGGCTTCCTTGATTTGTTGATTGAATTGTTGCAGCGTCGCAAACGGATCTTTGCTTTGCGTAATCGGCCGCCCCATAACGAGATAGTCCGCACCAGCGGCAATGGCCGCAACCGGTGTCATAACGCGGCTTTGGTCATCCGCCGCGGCATCTGCCGGGCGAATGCCCGGAGTAACCAATTTGAATTGCGCGCCGCAAACCCGCTTGAGCATGGCGGCCTCCTGAGCGGAACAAACCACCCCATCCAGGCCACTATCACGCGTCAGGCGCGCCAGACGCTCTACTTGCACTTGCGGTTCCGGCAGGCCGATTTCAGCCAGCTGAGCGGCGTCCATGCTGGTCAGCACGGTCACGGCAATCAGTAGCGGGCGCTGCGGCAACGCCTCCAGCGCCTCACGCGTGGTTTCCATCATTTTGCGCCCGCCAGAAGCGTGCACATTGACCATCCAGACGCCCATCTGCGCCGCTACCTTGCAGGCCTGGGCGACCGTATTGGGAATGTCGTGAAACTTCAGATCCAGGAACACATCAAAACCACGCTTGACCAGCCCTTCCACCACGGCGGGTCCGGCGCTGGTGAAAAGTTCTTTGCCCACTTTCAGGCGGCACTGCTCAGGGGTCACGCGATCAGCAAATGCAAACGCGGAGGCTGCATCAGCGTAATCCAGCGCAACTACGATTCTTGGGTCTTGAGACATGGCTTCCTGTCTTTGAGATTGGCGTTTCTAATGACAAATGATTGAGCTTTGCATGCGGGCAGGCAGCAGACCCGCCCGTTCACGCAGTTATTGCGCGTTGCGGCTGCGCTTGCCGCGTACCGGGGCAAAAGATTCCCAGCTGGTACACGCCGGGCAATGCCAGAAATACTGGCGAGCCTTGAAACCGCAATGGCTGCAGTAATACATCGACTGCTCACGGGTAGCCTCGTTGAGCAATTTGACGATGATTTCCAGATCCGCTTTCTCGTTGTCCGGTGCGATCAGCAAATGGGTTTCCAGCACACGCCGCAAGCCTGGCATCGTCGGGTGATTGCGCAACCGGTCCCGGATAAATGCGTAGGCCGCATCCATGCCGCTTTTGGACATGATGCGCTCGTAGAGGAGCTCCAGCACGTCCAGATCAGGATATTGACTTAGCAACCGGGTCAACAACAACGTACCCTCATCAGCGCGATCGGTAGCATCGTAGGCCGCCAGCAAGGGCCGGGCTACCAGCGCCAGGTAATCCGGATCTTGCGATTCAATCGCCAGCCAGAACTCGATGGCGGTAGCCGGATTACCCGCCTGAATAGCCAGCTCACCCTGCAAGGCACGGGCGCGGGCGCATTGCCGGTTGGCAACCAGTGCAGCTTCCAGTTCGGCACGCGCTTCATCGGGCTGTGAGCGCGCTATGGCCTGCTCGGCCAGTTCACAGTGAAATTGCGCAATCTCATGCTGATAGCTATGACTGTCATCACGCAGTTGCTGGGCAATCTCGATCGCTTTACGCCATGCCTTTTCCTGCTGGTAAACACCCAGCAGCTCGGTGCGCGCCTGGCGAGCGTAGTCGGTGTGCTGCAGCTCAGTCAGAATGGCCTCGGCCCGGTCATACAAGCCGGCCGCCATAAAATCCTGTGCCAGCTCAAACTGCGCTTGTTGTCGCTGGGCGTCGTTCAACTCAGGACGGGCCAGCAGCTTCTGGTGCATGCGGATAGCACGTTCCAGCTCACCCCGGCGGCGAAACAAGTGACCCAGTGTGAATTGCAATTCCACGGTTTCCACATGGTGGCGGGCCACTTCAACGTATACATCCACCGCGCGATTGGTCTCGCCGTTGAGCAAGTAATTCAGCCCCTTGAAATAGGCTGCGGGCAAAGAGCGCGTTTCTGACAGAACATGCTTGATGTCAATCCGCGCGGCCAGCCAGCCAAGGCCAAAAAAGGCCGGGAACGCAATCAACCACCAGTATTGTGAATCAACCATTGGACTTAACCTGGCCAGTACGAGCCGGCATTATCATTATTCTTGAATTGTTGCTGTATGACTTAAAGCACGTCGCGTGGCGGTTCTACGGCCACTGCCTCAGCCGTTGCCACCGGCGCCAGATTGCTGCGCGCGCGCAGTTCCTTGCGCAAGCCAACAAGCTCACGCCGCATGCGTACCACGCGGGTCAACGACGCCAGCAAGCCCAACGCCACACCAGCCACAAAGAAGACCAGCAGGATCATGGACAGCGGCGCAGTCCATTCGTAGCCGGCAAAGAAGCGCAGTGAGGTCGAATCCCCGTTGCTCATGGCAAAAGCCAGCAAGACCACAAACACGATCAGCTTGATGAGCCCATATACATATCGCATCTTCTATTCCACGCTGTCTCGAGTATTTATGGCGGTATTGTAGCTGATTCGGGCATTGGGGCCATGTCAGGAATTTCCTCGCTTTTGTTTCAGGCAAGTAACAGCGGAGCCGCCACTACATTGATGCACGCCCGGCGCGCAGACCTGCGCCGCTTCGCCCGCATTGTAGTCAGACAAATCAAGGCTACAGATCCGGTTTTCCAGTGCCTCGGGCATAAAAAAAAACGGCCCCCGAAGGGGCCGTTTTCTGGTGCAGGCCTGTGCCTGGAAATTACAGGAGCTCGTCAACGCGCTCGCGCAATTCCTTACCGGCCTTGAAATGGGGCACGAACTTTTCCGGAACCTCGACACGCGTGCCGGATTTCGGATTGCGCCCCACCCGCGGCGGGCGGTAATTGAGGTCAAAGCTACCAAAACCACGGATCTCGATGCGCTGGCCTTGAGCGAGGCTCTTGCCCATTGCATCGAGAATGGTTTTGACGGCCAACTCAGCATCTTTCGTCACCAGTTGCGGATAGCGCATGGTGAGCTTCGAGATGAGTTCGGACTTCGTCATGCTGCCGTGTTCCTTATTCGTTGGAACCGGACAGCTTGGCCTTCAGCAGTGCGCCCAGGCTGGTGGTGCCGGCATTGCCAGCGTCAGCAGTGGTGGACAGACGGCTCATTGCGTCCTTCTCGTCGCCCATGTCCTTGGCTTTGATCGACAGGTTGATCGAACGGTTCTTGCGATCAACGTTGATGATCATGGCTTCGACTTCGTCGCCTTCCTTCAGCACGGTACGGATGTCTTCCACGCGATCACGGGAAACTTCCGTTGCACGCAGGTAGCCTTCAACTTCTTCGGTCAGACCGATCACGGCACCCTTGGCATCCAGGGACTTCACAGTACCCTTGACGATGGCGCCCTTGTCGCTGGAACCCACGTAGTTGTTGAACGGATCACCTTCCAATTGCTTGATGCCCAGGGAGATGCGTTCCTTGTCCACGTCGATGGACAGAACCACGGCTTCAACTTCGTCACCCTTCTTGAAGTTGCGAACGGCTTCTTCGCCAGTCACATTCCAGGAGAGGTCGGACAGGTGAACCAGGCCGTCGATGCCGCCCGGCAGACCCACGAACACGCCGAAGTCGGTAATCGACTTGATCGCGCCCTTGAGCTTGTCACCCTTCTTGTAGTTTTCAGCGAATTCATCCCACGGATTGGCCATGCACTGCTTCATGCCCAGGCTGATACGACGCTTTTCTTCGTCGATATCGAGGATCATCACTTCGACTTCGTCGCCCAGAGCAACAACCTTGGACGGATGAACGTTCTTGTTGGTCCAGTCCATTTCGGACACGTGAACCAGGCCTTCGATGCCTTGTTCGATTTCCACAAATGCGCCGTAGTCGGTCAGGTTGGTGACCTTGCCGAACAGACGGGTGCCTTGCGGGTAACGACGGGACAGGCCCACCCACGGATCTTCGCCCAGTTGCTTCAGACCCAGGGACACGCGGTTCTTCTCTTGATCGAACTTCAGTACCTTGGCTTCAACTTCATCGCCAACTGCCAGCACTTCGGATGGGTGCTTCACACGACGCCATGCCAGGTCGGTGATGTGCAGCAGGCCGTCGATGCCGCCCAGGTCAACGAACGCACCGTAGTCGGTGATGTTCTTGACGATACCCTTGACCACTGCACCTTCGCGCAGGGTTTCCAGCAGCTTCTGACGCTCTTCGCCCAAGGACTCTTCCAGCACGGCGCGACGCGAAACAACAACGTTGTTGCGCTTGCGATCGAGCTTGATCACCTTGAATTCGATTTGCTTGCCTTCGAACGGGGTGGTGTCCTTGACCGGACGGATGTCGACGAGCGAACCCGGCAGGAAGGCGCGCAGGCCATTGACCATCACGGTCAGACCGCCCTTGACCTTGCCAGAGATCACGCCAGTCATGACGAGACCCTTTTCCAGAGTGTCTTCCAGCTCGATCCAGGCGGCCAGGCGCTTGGCCTTTTCGCGGGAGAGCTTGGTTTCACCGTAGCCGTTTTCCAGGCTGTCGATCGCGACGGGAACAAAGTCACCAACTTTGACTTCGACTTCGCCGTTATCGTTCTTGAATTCTTCCAGCGGAATCAGGGATTCCGACTTCAGACCGGCATTCACGGTCACGAAGTTATTATCAATACCGACGACTTCAGCGGTAATTACTTCACCAGCGCGCATTTCCTGACGCGTGAGGCTTTCTTCGAAAAGCGCGGCAAAGCTTTCCATGGAGTCGTTAAAGGTTGCAGTGGTCATGTGAATGAAAGGTTCCAGCATCTTCAGGCTTGACGCCCAAAGGGGGGTTCGTTTAACAGAGGCCCGACGTGCTTTGCGCGCGTCAGACCACCAGTTTTCCGCAAATGCGAAAGAGGCGCAGCAAATGACAAAAACAGGTCATCCACCACGCTGAACTTGCGATGCTACAGGATTCTACCAACCTGATCAAGCATTTAGCGACGATTCGCCACGTACCACCAGTCCAGAATCTGCTTCACTGCGGCGTCTACATCCATGGCGGAAGTATCCAGCAGATGGGCATCTGGCAATTGCTTGAGTGGCGCCACGCTGCGCGCCCGGTCACGCGCATCGCGCGCTTCAAGGTCGGCAGTGATCGCACCCAGGTCTGCCGCCTCGCCCCGCCCCAGCAACTGCTTGTAGCGGCGCTCGGCACGCACGGCGGCGCTGGCGGTCAGAAACACCTTCAACGGCGCTTGCGGAAACACCACCGAGCCCATGTCCCGACCATCTGCAACCAGCCCCGGTACGTGCGCAAAAGCGCGCTGGCGTTCCAGCAATGCTGCCCGTACCTGGGCAAATGCCGCCACTTTGGAGGCCCCCACACCGATGGACTCGGTGCGGATGGCGGTGCTGACGTCGCTACCGGACAGCAGGATGTGTTCACCTTCAAATTTCACATCCAGCGTTTGCGCCACGGTGGCAACGGCGTTTTCGTCATCCCACGATACGCCGGCGCGGGCGGCGGCCAATGCCGCCAGCCGGTACAGCGCGCCCGAATCCAGATAATGAAACCCCAGCGCTGCCGCAACACGTTGTGCGACAGTGCCTTTACCCGATGCGGACGGACCGTCCACGGCAATGACAGGTACGAGCAGACTTTGCATTACTGACCTGCCAGGATGCTTTCGATACGGGCGAGTTCGTCAGCACTGAAAGCCAGATTGTCGATCGCACCCAGGTTTTCATGGATTTGTTCAACACGGCTGGCGCCAATGATGACGGTGGTGACGGTACGCAAAGCCCAGGCAAGCGACATTTGCGCCAAAGTCTGGCCACGTGCCACAGCGATCTCGTTGAGCTTCTTGACCTGGGCCAGGCGCAAATCAACCTTGTCTACGGTCAGGAACGGGTTGCCACTGTCAGCCGCACGCGAATCCGCCGGCACACCATTCAGGTAGCGACTGGTCAGCAGACCTTGCGCCAGCGGGCAGAAGGCAATCGAACCAATGCCTTCTTCGTTCAGGACATCGGTCAGGCCGTCTTCAATCCAGCGGTCAAACATGGAGTACGACGGCTGATGGATCAGGCAAGGTGTGCCCAGTTCCTTCAGCACACGCGCCGCTTCACGGGTTTGTTCGGCGGAGTACGACGAGATACCGACATACAGCGCCTTGCCCTGACGCACGATGGCATCCAGCGCGCTCATGGTTTCTTCGATCGGGGTTTCCGGATCCGGACGGTGCGAATAAAAGATATCCACGTAATCAAGGCCCATGCGTTGCAGGCTTTGATCCAGGCTGGCCATCAGGTATTTGCGGCTGCCGAAATCACCGTACGGGCCATCCCACATTTGCCAGCCGGCCTTGGTGGAGATGATCAGTTCATCGCGATACGCTTTCAGATCAGTCGCCAGCACGCGACCGAACGTGGACTCTGCGGAGCCCGGGGGCGGACCGTAGTTGTTGGCGAGGTCAAAGTGGGTAATGCCGGCGTCGAACGATTCGAGCACCATCTTGCGCGAATTGTCATACGGCTTGTTATCGCCAAAGTTGTGCCACAGGCCCAGCGCCACGGCGGGCAGTTTCAGGCCGCTTTTACCGCAGCGGCGATACGGCATGCGCTCGTAGCGCGCCGGATTTGCAACGTAAGTCATGTGAGTGTCCTGTTTCTAGTGGTTCTTTTTTGATGTGCGATTTTTCGCACCGCAGCCCCAATGAAAAGCGCCTGCAAACGCAGGCGTTCTTCCTGCCGGTAAGCCCACCCGGCCCATCCATATTACGGCGTCAATTCTGACTATTTATGACGCTGACCCCAGGCAACACGTGCGCGGCTGGCGGTCGCAAAGTAGTCTTCCATGCCTTCGGTATTGCCCGCTTCGACCAGTGCAATGACGTGTTGCAACTGGCTGGCACAGGCTTTGAGGTCGGCAAGGATGGCTTCGCGATTGGCGACAGCGATATCGCGCCACATTTCCGGGTGGGAACCTGCAATGCGGGTGAAGTCCCGAAAACCTGTGGCGGCAAAATCAAGGCAGGGTTGCGCGTCAACCTTGGCCAGCACGGCGTTCATATAGGCGAACGCCAATAAGTGCGGCACATGGCTGACAGCGGCAAATATGCCGTCGTGTTGCTCAGGGGTCATGGTATACACCCGGGCGCCACATTGTTGCCATAAGGTCTGTACCTGCTCCAGCGCATTTTGGGCAGTCTCGGCAAAAGGGGTCAACACCACCCGGCGACCTTCAAACAGGCCGTATTGTGCGGCCGCAGCACCAGATAGATCGGAGCCGGCAATCGGGTGACCCGGTACGCAATGCGAGAGGTGCCGCGGCAGATGCTGGCGAAACAGTGCTGACACATCCTGCTTGGTCGAGCCACCATCGGTGACGATACAGTCGGCAGCCAGGACCGGGGCAATCTGCTGCATCAACGCACCCATCTGCCCGACTGGCGTCCCCAGGAGCACCAGATCAGCCCCCGCCACCGCCGCCGCCGCATCGTGCGAGGCTTCGTCGATCACGTTCAGGTCAAGCGCACGCTCCAGGTTGGTGGCGTTGCGCCCCACTCCGACCACGTGCTGCACCAGCCGCGCCCGTTTCAGCGCCAGGGCAAACGAGCCACCAATCAGACCCGTTCCCAGTAATACCAGCTTGCGCACGCCACTCATGCAGATTTCCCGTTCCCTGTTTGCGGCCTTGCCGGCCTTGTTTCTGGCTCAGTGGAGGCCGCCTTAACAGCGACCTGTCACGCTTAACGCTCTACCAGTGTGGTCAATACGCGTACCAGACTGCGCTTGATGCTGGAGCCGTCTGCCGGCGGGTTGTCCACCGGTGTTTCCTTGATGCGTAGCGTATACAAGGTACCTGGCTGGTATTCAAACCCGTCAATACCGCCGTACAACAGCGTCCACGGTTGATCGGCCGAATCACGCACTTGCAGGCATTGCATCTGCCCGGCGCCGGCCGAACATGTCTTTGTTTCTGGCGCAATCTGGATCACCCGCTCGCCCCCCGGAGCAGCGGGCGCTGCCGCCGCAGGTTGCGGCTTGCCATCGGTACGGGCAAACACCAGCAGGTCTTCATTGGGCGTGGTGAAGGTCAAATGGCCAACCGTATCCAGTTCGTAGTAACGCGCGGTATCCAGCAGCTTGAGCACATCACTTTCTTTGGTGCCGACATTGGCATCCAGGCAGGCCATGCGCGTGCCAGCCAGCGGGCCGATTTTCAGCCCATTGAGGGTCTGGATCTGGCCCATGAAGCGGTTGCAGCCAGAAAAGCCACTGATGTGATTGCCATCAATCTTCAGCGTCACCGGTTTGTTCGCTTGTTCCGTCTGCGTCTGACCCGCGACGCGCCAGGTTTGCAACTGGTATTCGCCGTCCAGCAATGACCGGGCCTGCGCGCCAACGGCGGTGGCGGCAACCATGCCGGCGAATAAAGTGGCCTGAAAGAGAGTGCGAATGCGCATGACGTAGCTCCTGCTTTTCTTATCGATAAACCTGTGCGACCACGGCGGGACCCACAGGTTTTATGACATTGGCGGGAATTTTACCCGGAGAAACCATTTCAAGACGGGATTTGTGCGCGCCCGACGGCTCGGCATAAGGCGATCTACCCGCACAGGCATAGCCAGCAGGTCTGCCCCATCCGGTCAGGCACTCACACCTTACAAACTGCGCCCCACTGCGGTGGCAATTGCACCCAGCGTTTTCATCAACGCATTCAGTTCTTCTGGCGTCAGCGCCTGATCGGCATCGCACCATGCTTCACAGGGATTCGGATGCATTTCAATCAGCAGCCCATCCGCGCCTGCGGCAACGGCGGCTTGTGCCAGCGCGGGCACCATCCAGGCTTTACCGCCCGCATGACTCGGGTCGACGATCACCGGCAAGTGGGTTTCGCGCTTGAGTACCGGAATGGCGGTGACATCCAGTACGTTGCGATAAGCCGTTTCAAAGGTCCGGATGCCGCGTTCACAGAAAATGATGTTGTGATTGCCCCCGGCCGCAATGTATTCGGCAGACATCAACCACTCGGACACCGTGGCCGATAAGCCGCGTTTGAGAATGACCGGCTTGTTGACGCGCCCTACTTCCTTGAGCAAATCAAAATTCTGCATATTGCGCGCACCGATCTGGATCACATCGACGTCGTATTCCATAAAGGTGTCGAGCATGCGCACATCCATCAGTTCGGTGACGATGGGCAGATTGTGCTGGCGGGCGGATTGTTGCAGGTACTCCAGACCCTGCACACCCAGCCCCTGGAAAGCGTATGGGCTGGTGCGCGGTTTGAAGGCACCACCACGCATCATGCGACAACCGGCCGCAGCCACCGCCTGGGCGGACAGCGCCATCTGCTCCGGCGTTTCGACCGAGCACGGGCCGCCAATCACCTGAATCTGTTCACCACCGATGGGGATACCGCGCACACGGATCACCGATCCGGCCGGATGCGTATCGCGTGAGACAATCTTGTAGGGCTTGGTAATGCGGTTCACGCGTGCCACGCCCGGCAGGATTTCCAGATGCGCCGCATCCAGTTTGTCTTCATCGCCAATGGCGCCAATCAGCGTCAACTCCGCCCCGCGCGAGAGATGCTCCCGCAGCCCGGCTTTGTGAATCTCGGCAATCACGCCCTGGATTTGCGCTTCCGTCGCGCCCGTCTTCATTACGATAATCATCTGTGTATTCCGTGCAATTGAGCCCAGCTTGTGAGGGGATCGATTGTAATTCGGCACGCGAGCAATTTTATTGTCATAAATACGCTTGAAGACCGACCAAATCACCAACGCAGTTCATCTACATTGAATCAACAACCAGACAAGGCCGCTACCCCAGCATGGATCTCGTCGCTCATTTACTCAATAGCCTGTTCACCATGGCTTCTTTGGTGGAAGCCCGCGACCCGTATACCGGCGGGCACTTGTGGCGCGTGTCGCAATTGTCTTATCTGATGGCCCAGGATTTAGGGCTGCCGCCAGAGGCGGTGGCCCAGATCACGCTGGGCGGTTTCTTGCACGACCTGGGCAAAATTGGCGTGCCCGATGCCATTTTGCATAAAAAGGGCCCGCTGACCGACGAAGAATATGCCGTGATCCGCACTCACCCGGATACCGGCGCGCGCTTGCTGGGCAATCATCCGCTGGCGTATCTGGCGCTGGATGCCGTGCTCAAGCACCACGAAACCCCGGACGGCAAAGGCTACCCGCTGGGGCTGGGGGGCGAAGAAATTCCGCTGGCCGCCGGCATTGTCGGCATCGCTGATGCCTTTGACGCCATGACCTCTACCCGGCCTTACCGCAAAGGCATGCCCATTGTGGATGCACTGGACATCATCCACAGCAAACTGGACACCCAGTTTGACCGGGTGCTGGGCGAGCGGTTTATAGAAATGGGCCGGACGGGCGTATTTGATGAAATTGTTGGGCATTCCGAACCTGGCATCCGCCTGCAAAGCTGCCCCAGTTGCGGCCCGATCATTGCCGTGCCGCGCAAAACCCGTAGCGGTGATGTGGTGGCCTGTCCGGCCTGCCGCACCAGAATCAAGATTGTCGGCAATCATGAAGACTGGTTGCTGGTACCGCTACCGGAAAAAGAATCCTCGCCACCGCTGCAACTGGACCCCGATCTGGTCCGCGCCATGGCACACACCATACGCACCGCGTTGAGCGATTCGGTACGCATCAGCGCCTGACTACCGGGTGAACACAGCGCGATTCAAGCGCTACGGAACTGTTCTGCGGCGACGCGCAAGTAGTAGAACATCGACACAATGGTCAACAGGCCGGCCAGGTACAGGGCGATCGTACCGACGGTTTGGGTCGAAACGCCCGGAATGATGGCGCTTTGCCACAGCAGCAGCAAAATGGCCACCATCTGTGCGGTAGTCTTGAGCTTGCCGATATACGCCACGGCCACACTCTTGGACTTGCCCAGTTGGGCCATCCACTCGCGCAGCGCAGAAATGGTGATTTCGCGACCGATAATGATGACGGCCAGCCAGGAGGGCGCGCGCATCAATTCCACCAGCAAAATGAGCGCTGCAGCGACCATCAGCTTGTCCGCCACCGGGTCAAGGAACGCGCCGAAAGAAGAGGTCTGGTTCCAGCGCCGTGCCAGGAAACCGTCAAACCAGTCCGTGAGCGCCGCCACGGCAAAGATGATTGCCCCGGTCATGTTTTTCATCGGCATGGTGATGACCGAATCGGGCAAATAGAACAAACCGACAAACACCGGAATGGCTGCAACACGTAACCAGGTCAGGAAAATCGGCAAGTTGAAAGGCATTGCTCGGCGCCAGATCGCTTAAAAGTCAGCATTCTAACAGGTGCGCGGCCTCCAGGGCGAAACCTTACGCTTTTGCGGGTGAGGTGTGAGGTGTGTAAGTCCGCGTTGGCCGGATGCAACCTCTTTTTCACGCATACCACCACTTCGCCATCCCTGCGAAAGCAGGAATGGCGAGTCAGGGGTTTGCCAGCGTCGTAGCCCGGATGAAGCGAAGCGGGAATCCGGGGTGGCCTGTTGGCAAGCACACGCCAGGCATGCCCCCCGCTTCACAACACCCTATCCGCGCAATGCCCCGTAAATCTTCTCTGCCAGGTCCCGGTTGATGCCTTCGACCTGGATCAGGTCATCCACACTGGCGGCCTTTACACCTTGCAACCCGCCGAAGCGCGCCAGCAACTTCTGGCGGCGCTTGGGGCCAATCCCCTCGATCTCTTCCAGACTGGAAGCCACCCGCGCCTTGGCACGTTTGGCTCGGTGGCCTGTAATGGCAAAGCGATGGGATTCATCGCGAATCTGCTGCACCAGATGCAAACCGGCATGATCACGCGGTAATTGCAGGCTTTCATGCGTGGTGGCAAAAATCAGTTGTTCCAGGCCTGCCTTGCGCGTTTCACCCTTGGCCACACCAATCAGGATGGGTTGCGTCAGACCGACCTCTGCCATGACTTCTTCGGCCATGGACAACTGGCCTTTGCCGCCATCGATCAGCACCACATCGGGCACTTTGCCCTCGCCGGCGGCGATCTTGCCATAACGCCGGGACAACACCTGGCGCATGGCTGCGTAATCATCACCCGGCGTAATGCCGTTGATGTTGTAACGCCGATACTGGCTGGGCTGGATATCACCATCGTCAAACACCACGCAGGAGGCAACGGTCGCCTCGCCCATGGTGTGGGAGATATCAAAACACTCAATCCGCTGCGTGTCTTCGGGCAAGTCCAGCGCTTCAATCAGCGCCTGCAGGCGCCCTGCCTGACTGGCCGAATGAGTATTGCGCTGGGTAATTGCCAACTCTGCATTCTTGCGCGCCATTTCCAGCCATACCCGGCGCTCCCCGTTGGGATTGCTGTTGATGACCACCTTACGGCCAGCCTGATCGCTTAACAGCTGGGCCAACAAAGGGGCGTTGGCGGGGGGCGGCGTGCAGATCACCACGCTGGGCACATTCCGGTCCAGATAGTGCTGGGCGAGGAAGGCTTCCAGCGCTTCGGCGTCGTCGTAATCGGCCGCATTGCTGGGGAACAGGTTTTTGTCGCCCACGTGCCGGCCACCCCGCACCATGGCCAGGTTCAGGCACACCGCCCCCTCCTTGACTACGGCGGCGACGATATCGGCATCCAGTTCGCTGGTGTTGCTGGAGACAAACTGTTTTTCCTGGATGCGTGCCAGCGCCTGAATCTGGTCACGCACACTGGCGGCCTCTTCAAAATGCCAGGCCTCGGCGGCAGCGGCCATGCGCGCTTCCAGTTCCTTGAGGAGTTCATTGGCCTGACCGTTCAGGAACAGTACGGCGTTATGCACATCGCGGCGGTAGTCTTCCGGCGAAATGTGCTCCACACAGGGCGCTGAACAACGCTTGATCTGATACAGCAGACAAGGGCGCGAGCGATTGGCATACACGCTGTCTTCACAGGTGCGCAGCTTGAACACCTTCTGCAGCATCTGGATGCTTTCTTTCACCACATAACCGTTGGGAAACGGCCCGAAATACTGGTTCCGCTTATCCAGCGTGCCGCGGTAATACGCCAGCCGCGGGCTTTTGTGACCGGTCACCACCAGATATGGATAGCTTTTGTCGTCCCGGAACAGAATGTTGTAGCGTGGGCCCAGCGCCTTGATCAGGTTGTTTTCCAGCACCAGCGCTTCGGCCTCGGAGCGCACCACGGTGGTTTCAATACGATCAACCTGGGTCAGCATCAGTTTGATGCGCGGGCTGTGATCGTTTTTCTGGAAATAAGACCCAACCCGGCGTTTCAGGCTGATTGCCTTGCCAACGTACAGCACCGTGCCGTCCTGCGAGAGCATGCGATAAACGCCCGGCAGGTTGGGCAGCGCCTTGACGATCGCTAACAGGCGCTCGCTGCGTTCCTGCTGGGTTTCCGGGGCAATAAGGGAATCAGACATACAAGGCTTCGGGAGGGGCAAGCCGTCATTCTAGCAACGACTGAGGCTTTGGTCTGCCGCCTCAGGGCTGGCGTGCCGGCTCGCCCGGGGCCGTGGTCGCGGCGGGGTCGGCCGGGGTCTCTGGTTCAGGCAGGTGCAGCACCGGTGCCGCGACATCGTTACCCTGCTCCACCAGATACACAAATGCCAGCAACTCGGCCACTGCGCGATAGAGCGAGGCCGGAATATGGTCATCCAGATCCAGTTGGGACAACAACGACACCAGCTCGGGCGATTGATGGACAAACACGCCGGCTTCGCGCGCTTTTTCAATGATGGTCTGGGCCACAAGACCCTTGCCGGTGGCCACCACACGTGGCGTGGACCCTTCGGTGTACGCCAGGGCAACGGCGCGGGCGCGGGCATCCGGCTTACTGGCCATCTGCGGGCTCCGCCACACTGGCAAAAGCCACCGAAGCGAGATCAAGACCGGCACCGGCAAACTGGTTGTCCAGCGCGCGCTGTGCCGATTGCAATTGCTTGATCGCCGCCGGGGATGCCTTGAATTGCAGATTGAACTGCCCCTGGTACAACACGGCGCTGATCGCCACGTGACCAAGATGCGGCATATCCAGATTCAGCGTGGTGCGCCATTGCCGATCGGCCGGATCAGCATAGGCCGTGTTGCGGCCGTGATCATCGGCCTGGACGCTCCACTGCATTTGCTGGCCCGGCCAGGCCTGGCCTTGCCACATGATGGCCTGGCGATCGATGGAATCCAGTTGCCTTTGCACCAGCCCGGCCAGGGCCGCTTGCTGATCCGGCGTGCCGGTCAGGTGATTGATATTGGCAGAGGACAAATCGGTCTGGCTGGCCAGCGCAGAGCTGGCGGCCTTGAGGCTGGCGACATCCTGGCCAGCCGCATCCTTGAGGAGAACCTGCCGGGTGCTGGCGTCTGTCGCCGCCGTCTGGGCGGTCGTTTGCGCTTGCGCCGGGTTCTGCGCCAGCCGGGCTTGCGGCTCTTGCTGCAAGGTTTGCAGGCTGCGCTGACCGTCTACCCATTGCGCCTGGTGGGATTCGTAAAACAGACCGGATTGATCCAGCGTTTGCGCCAGCTTGCCAGCCAATGCTTCGGCGTTGGGCGCGCCTTCAAACAGCGGCGCAGTGGCACCGGTTTGCCCGGTCTGCGCTGTGCCGCCGGCTTTGTTGCCGCTATTGAGCAAATCAGACAGATAGCGCGCGCCGTTAGAGAACTCGGTGGAAACGCCAGGATGATAGTCGGGCGAGGTGGCCGTAGAGAGCGCAAAGGTCAGCGTCGGCCGGTTGGCAATCACGGTCAGATCGAGCTTTTCACCCGCCGTCGCGCCAGCGGGCAAATTCAGGTCCAGCAACTGGTTGTTGATCTGTACCGCAAAACGACCATTACCCAGCGCACCGATCACCGTGGCAGAAACCTGCTCCCCCTGGGTAAAAAGCGACCCCAAGTCCGGTCTGGCATCGGGCGTTTGCGTGGAATTGTTAAGTAGTAACGCCTGCAGGGTGACGACTGCATTACCGGGCAGCATGGGTCAGCGGAGCCCTTCGGCGCGATACAGCGCGACGATCAAATCGGCCTCGCCGCGTGAAATACCGCATTGCTGGGCTACCGCCGCAGAATCTGCACCAGTGCGGGCCAGCCGGATCGCGTGAGCGTAAGGCGTCTCGGCCAGCGACGGGGCCAGCGCGGCGCCTTCGGGCACCACATCGCCATGGTGCTCGACCACCCAGGCTTGCTGCATGCTGTTGGCCGCCAAACGTACTTTCAGAAGCTCCAGTTCCTGGCGCAAACCGGCCATTTCGCCGGTCATGGTCTCAATGCGCTGCTGAATCTGGCGGGGGATATGATGCGGGGAATTGGCTTTGCGTAAAAACAACAAAAGCTCGGCCACATAAAAAACCAGCAGCGCGAGCCCTGCGTACAGTAATTGTGGCCAGGTAATCAGTATGCCGTTCACGTGCCGCCTCTGTCACAGTTAAAGCCAGCGTTGTCCGGCTCAAGCCATTCACAGTCTTGCTGCGGGGCCATGATCGGGGCGGATGCGCTGCTCGAAATCCTCATTGACTCATGTCAACGCCGGTTTCTGCGCTGCGCTTTACCCCACTGCCAGCCTCCACACTACAGACTCTGAACGGCTTCAAGACCCGTACATGCGCCGCATTTTGTCGCCGTTTTTCAGACTGCGGATCGAACCCATCAATTCCTGCCGCCGCGCCGTGGCCAACGGGACAATGGCGTCGATCTGCGCCTGCGCAGTACGCATCAGCATTGCCAGCAACTCACGCTGGTCTTGCTGCATGCCCTGCCAGTCTACATCACCCAGCGTGCTGCTGATCTGGTTGAACCGGTCGGCCACCTGCAGGAAGTCTTCCCAGTCAGCCGATTGTGCACTCAGCAGCATTCGCGCACAGCACGCTTCCATTTCACCATAGACTGCCTGCATATCAGGCGCGACCATAACTGAGCGCGCTACGATTGCCGGCGCTGTCATCGCCCTGAGCGGGCGGTGGCGCAGGCGGCGGTGTGATGGTGGTGCCGCGGCTGTTCTGCTCGATCGTGTCCCAGGCGGACTTCAGATCAATCAGCAACTGATTGACGTGGTCAAGAATATCGACTTTGTTCTCGATATTGGCTTTGAGCAACTGCGCAATCATGTGTTCGTACAGCGCGTCCAGATTCTGCCCCAGCTCGCCGCCCTTTTCCACATCGAGCGACTGGCGCAGACCTTCGTCGATGATCGCAATGGCCTTGCTGATGGACTGGCCCTTGTCCGCGATATTGCCTGCCTGCATATGGTGTTTGGCCAGGCCCACCGCCTTGATGGCGCCTTCGTACAACATCACCACCAGCTTGAGCGGGCTGGCCGATGCCACGGCCATATCCACGCTGTTCTGGCCATAGGATGCCAATGCTTTCTTGACGGCATAACTCATGCCACTTCTCCAGATCAAACCGCAACAACCCGCCGGTGCAACACCGGCGCCACCCTACCCGCTTAACTGCTGATCTTGGGCAGATTCGCCAGTTGGGTAGTCAGGTAACTACTGGTGTTCTTCAGCGCACCCACAGTGGTATCCATGGCGGTGAACTGCTGTACATAGTTCGCTTGCACCTGCGTCAGCCGCGTTTGCATTTCGGTTTCTTGCGCCTGCAAACGCGTGATGCTGGCGTTGATGCTGTTGGTGACCGAGTAAAACAGACCATTATCGGTGGCCTTGGTGGACACCATGTTGTTAATGCTCTGACTCAGATTATAAGAAAAACCCTGGCTGTAAGTCACTGAGCCCATATCGCCGGTCGACCCGGCGGCAAGACTGATAATCATGCCGGCGGCCGGCCCGGTCCCCACAAGGACGTTACCCGTTGCCGTAGCAGGCTGACCACCAATGGTGGCAACCGCATCGGTCCCTGTCGCTTTATTGGTCACGGTCAGGAAGGCCGGATCGCCGCTCCCGCCCGTCGCCACGGTGGTCACTTGCATGGACGATGTAGCGCCATAAGACGCCGACGAGAACTGCAGCGCGCCGTTTGCAAAAGTGATGTTGGACGAGACACCGGCAGCTTTGATGGTGGCATCATTGTTGATGGCGGTCTGCATGGCCGCCGCCAGATCGTTGCCGTTGTTGTAGACCGTACCATCGGTCAGTTTGATCGTGCCCGATTGCACACCATCAATCGCAACGGTGAAGTTATCGTTGTCCGCGCCAATCGTCAGCGGGAACGTAATATTGGAGCCGGAAGTCACCGAGCCCTGCGTGGCCGGACTGGTCACGTTGATGGCATAAGTACCCGGCTTGGTCAGCGAAGAACTGGTCGAGACCACCGTCACGCCGCCTGGCTTGCTGACAGAGGTACCGGACGCAAACAGGGTCGCAATGGCTTGCGGGTTGCTTTGTGCGGCCGACGTCAGTTTGGTTTGATCCAGGGTCATATTGCCCTTGTCATCAAACCCCACGCCGACGTCAAACAGGCTCTGGTAGGCGTTGCTGCCGCCCAGCGCCTTGTTGAACACGCTGCGCATCTGCGTCTTGATCGAGTTCAGCGAATACTGACCGTTCAAAATACCGGCGGTATTGGTCGTGGTGTCGTAGCCCGTCAGACTGGAGAGCTGCGACATGAAATTGTTGTAGCCATCCACCATGGCCTGCACGTTCTTCACCAGCGAAGTGGGATCAGTGCCAATGGTCAGGGTGGTGGCATCGGTATTGGTGCCGGTCAGATTCAGCGTCACGCCGCTCAACACGTCACTGATGGTGTTGGTGGGCTTGGAGATGCTGATCCCGTCCAGGGTGAACTGGGCATCTTGTGCCGCCTGCGTCACCGACACGCCATTGGTGCTGGAGGCCGGGTCATAGGCAAATGCATTCAGCCCGGTATCGCCATTGGCACCCGTGGCCGTGATTTTCATGCCGTTGACCGCGCCGGTGGTGTTGGACGACATAACCAGACGGAAACCGTTGCCGTCATTGATCACGCTGGCCGTCACGCCGCCCTTGGCCGCATTGATCGCATCGCGCAGGCCAAACAGACTGTTGTTGGTCGAATCAATATTGACGGTGATCGACTGCTGCTGCGTGTTGGGCGCAAACGTGCCACTCGCCCCGCCCGTGCCGGCCGTATATGAACCAAAAGAAATGGTCAGCGAGCCAGTACCTACCGGGTTATTGGGGCTGGAGACATCGGCAGAGGCCAGCACCTGGTTTTGCGCCAGCTTGCTGACCAGCAAGGAATGCGAACCCTGCTGGGCAGAGTTGGTCGCCGTCGCCGTACCCACTGCCGTATTGGCCAGCGTGGCGGTCGACAATTGCAGCTTGGTGGGGTCAGAGAGCGCCGTCAGCGTGCTCTGGAAATCAGTCAGCGCGCCTTGCAGTGTCCCCAGTGCCGACAACTGCGCATCGTAGCTCGCTTCCTGTTTTTGCAAGGCCAGCAACGGTTGCTGCTCTACCTGCATCAACTGCGAAATAATGCCGCTGACGTCAATACCCGAGCCAATCCCCATGGATGTAATGGCACCCAGGCCGCTACTAGTGCTCAGACCCGTGCTCAAACCCGAACTCGGGGTTGGCGAAGCCGTTGGCGTCGGCGTGGGAGTCGGCGTTGGGGTGGGTGTCGGGGTTGGGGAAATACTCGAGGTCATGGGTAACTCCTGGCGTGCGTGCCCCATCATACCAGTCAGTTATGCCAACTGGTTTACGATCAATGTATCGAGGGCGCCCGCATTACAAATCGGACAGAACGGCCTGCGGCAAGTTCGCCGCCTCTATCCTCTGATATCGGCCGTTCAGGCTTTATCTTTAATCAGCAAGCCCTCAAATTGTCCAATCGCTTTGGCTATGGCAATCGCCTGCTCGCTGGGGATCTGCCGGATGACATCCTTCGTCTGGGAGTCAATCACCTTGACGATGTGTGTCTGGCTATCCGGATCCACCGAAAACTGCAGGCTGTTGCCATTGGCGTAGTTCTTCACTGCCTCGTTGAGCTTGCCTACGGCATCGTTCAGCGCGGCGGCATCTTGCTGCCCGTTCTTGCTGTCGGTGCTGTTGTTGCCAACGCTGCCACTCTGCGTGACAGAACCGGTCTGGGCTGGCTGGGACTGACCACCAGACTGGCTGGTGCTGGTCGGCGACAGCGCCGTGAGAGATTGAGTCAACTGCACTTGCATGAGGTTCTCCTTGAACGGAAAAACGCCCCGGCACGGTTTGAACCGGCCGGGGCATCATGCCTACAGACTATCCTTGGCTTCTAGTGCCTGCTTACTTCAGCAGGCTCAAGATGCTTTGCGGCAGCTGGTTGGCTTGCGACAGCATCGCGGTACCGGCCTGTTGCAGAATCTGCGATTGAGTCAGGTTAGCAGTTTCCGACGCGAAGTCAGTATCTTCAATCCGGCTCTTGGCGGCCGACAGGTTGGTCACCGTGGTCGACAGGTTAGAGATGGTCGAAGTGAAGCGGTTTTGCAGAGCACCCAGTTGAGCACGTTGGCTGTCGATGTACGACTGTGCATCATCGGCAATCCGCAGGGCTTGGGTGGCACCGTCAACGGTGGACACATCCAGGCTTTGCACGGTCTTCAGCGAAGAAGTCATGGTCGAGCCGGAAGTCAGGCCGTAAGAGGCCGTACCACCCGCATTCAGACCGGTGAACACGCCGCTGGCGAAACCTGCGCCGCTGGTAGTGATGGAGTACGAGCTGGCCGAGTTCAGCACAACCTGACCACCGAAGGTGAAGCTACCCGAACCACCCGAAGCCTGGATCGCAGAGCCCGAAGTGTACTGAGCCGAACCGGTCGAGTTGGTGGTGTCGTAGTTGTACTGTGTCACCGAACCGCCGAAGCCGCTGGCCACACCGCTGGCCGACGTCATCTGGATGTTGGCACCCGAGTTGTTGGTCAGCTTGATACCGTAGGTCACCGCACCGCTGGAGTTTGTGAACGTAGCCAGCTGCGCCACCACGCCAGTTTGCGATTGTGCGTTGTTGAACGCGGTCACAGCCTGGTTGTAGTCGGACGCGGTCGGAGCCTGACCCGAAACAGACGAGGTCACGCTGAACGACACCGAAGCGTAGGTGTTGTTGTTCGAAGCAACGGCCAGAGAGTACGAACCCGAACCGAAAGACAGATCAACTTCCGTGGAAGCCGTTGCTGTCACACCGGTGTTGGCGGCGTTGATCTTGGCAGCCACATCGCTAGCCTGGTCAGTACCGGAAACGGAAACCGACTTGCCGTTGATGGACATGGTGCCGCTGGAAGTCACCACAGCACCGGTCACGGCCACGTTGGCAGTACCGCCAATCGCACCTTGAGTGGTACCGGACACTTCGTTGGTGAAAGCCAGTTGGCCCGTACCGTTACCGCCACCCATCTGGAACGTACCGTACTGGCTGGTACGGAAGTTACCCATGGTTGCAGTGATGGTCTGGTTGGCGTTGGCGCCAACCTGGTAGGTTGCAGCCGTGAAGCTGCCGTCGAACAGGTTTTGACCGTTAAACTGGGTAGTTTGAGCGGTACGATCCAGTTCGGATACCAGTTGGTTCACCTGGGCATTCAGTGCCTGACGGTCGGACGTGGAGTTCGTCGCGTTGCCAGACTGCACAGCCAGCTGGCGAATGGACTGCATCATATCGCTCATCTGGCCCAGTGCGCCTTCCGCAGTTTGCGACAACGACACACCGTCGTTGGCATTGCGGGAAGCCTGGTTCATGCCGTTGATTTGGGAAGTCATGCGATCAGAGATCGCCAGACCTGCTGCGTCATCCTTGGCGCTGTTGATACGCAGACCGGACGACAGGCGTTCCAGCGAGGTATTCAGCGAGTCTTGCGACTTGCTCAGGTTTTGCTGAGCCTGCAGCGACGCTACGTTTGTATTGAGAACCAAAGACATTTGGTAGCTCCTCGAAAGGGGGTTTTGCGTTTAACAATCAGACGCAACACCGCGTCCTTGGATTGTTTATCGGAGCGCTCGAAAATAACTTTAGCGAATTTATAAAAAATTTTTTCGCCGAAATCTGACGCAACAGGAAAGCATAAGAGTTTTCTGTTGTTACACGAGGACAGCCTCTCTCCCCTCGCCGCTGAAGCCCGCATCCACACGTGATTCCAGGATGTCGGACATAAAAAAACGACGGGCTGGACCACCCGTCGTTCCTGTCGATGCCTGCTATTTGTATCAGCCTGCCGTTAATCGGGAGACCAAGCCTTACGCCAACGCGCCAGGTTTTCACCCTTAAGCATCCACCTGTCCCGCACGGCCTGGCGCAACTCCAGACCGCGTTGACGGGTTGCCGGCAAGTCATCCAGATGCATGCGAATAGCATCAATCCAGTCTTTATGACGATTGCGCACCCGCGTCACCGGCAGGTCAACGCGGTACGGTTCAATGTCGGTGCAGACCACCGGGAAGCCGCAAGCACCATACTCCAGCAGGCGTAGATTGCTCTTGCTCTCGTTGAATACGTTGTGCTCCAGCGGTGCCAAAGCCAGGTCCAGCCGCAGGCTTGCCACCTTGGCCGGGTAAGCCTCAATGGGCACGCCCTCATGAAATTCCTTCACATAAGGACGCAATTTGGGCGGACACATGCCAAAGAACACCCAGTCCACCTCTTCTGCCAGCTCCCGCACCACACCTTCAATCAACTCCAGATCGCCCGTGTGACTGATCCCGCCGGCCCAGCCAATACGCGGCTTCTCGTGTTCGGTCTGGATCAACGGCAGATCACCCCACCACGCTTCTGGCAGATAGTTGTTCACCACATGGAAGTTATCGTGCAGATCCGAATACTGTTCAGCCAGACGCTCCGTGGACACCACAAAGCGGTCTACATTCGCTACCGCACGCCGCAATGACTTCAACACATCCTTGGGCATATGCTCGCGGTGGGCGCTCTTGAGTGGCAAGTTGGGCAGATAGTCATCCAGTTCGTAGATGCAATACGCGCCAGAAAACCGCTTGGCACGGGACATGAATTCGATCTGCTCCGGCGTAAATTGCCGCTGGAAGACCAACACATCCGGCTTGAAGCGCTCCTGATCAACCAAAGAGAGCAATTCAAACGAGATTGATCCACCCACCATTTGTGCGTCTTTCAGCGCCTGGAACGGCTGAATGATACGGTAGTGTCCACACCCCATCTGATCCGCCGGATGCGTCAGTACCCGCATGGGTGGCTTCCAGGAAATGGGCTGGAACGACACCAGACGACGGTGCTCGATTTCGAACCCGTTGCCATGCAGCGCCAGATTGCGGTTGTAGTATGGATCCCGCGCCAGCTGGGGCAGCCACTTGTGATACATGGCCTCTTGCTCACCAGCAAAGCGCTTTCTTTTAGCCTCCTGGGCCGCAGGATCAACGCGGGTCTGGCTGACGCTGCCCTCATGCAAGACACTGGCAAATGGCGTCCATACCACCAGATACCCGGCCTGGCGCACCTTCAGGCACAGATCGACATCGTTGTAAGAGACCTTGAAGTCTTGTTCATCCATGCCACCCACTTCGCGGTACAGGGATTTGCGCACCACCATGCACGCAGCAGTGACTACCGAGTAATTCTGGGTGACCTGCAAGCGGTTCATATAACCGCGCTCTTCCCTGGGCGAGCCGATGAATGGATGATCTGCCGGGCCACGCAGCCCCAATACCACCCCGGCGTGCTGAATGCGCCCATCCGGATACAATAGACGCGCGCCGACCGCACCAACTTCCGGCCGCTGCGCGTGGCTCATCAGTTCATCCAGCCAGTTGTCCTGGATGATGGCGGTATCGTTGTTCAGCATGACCACGTACTCACCCTGTGCCAATTCCACTGCATGATTGTTGATTGCAGAGAAATTGAACGGGTGCGGATAGCGGATCACACGGATACGCGGATTCCCAAGATTCTCCAGGCCGTCCAGAAAATTGCAGGCATCCGCCTCAGTCGTGTTGTTATCGACAATCAGCAGTTCGTAATTGGGATAGCGGGTCCGCTCCAGCACGCTCTCGACACACCGTGACAGCATTGCAAACTGGTCTTTGGTAGGGACGATAATACTGGCCAGCGGCTTGGTGGCGTGCTGATGCTGCACATGCAAGGTCCCCGGCAGCAGCCCCTCGGACATGTTTGCCGGGATATTCAGACGTTGCAGGTGATTGCGTACGGCGCGTGCAAACGCCCCCGCCCGCCCGTGGTCGTCCAGCGCGCGCCATGGCAATTGGGCCAGATGGCAACCAATATTGGGGACATGACCAATCGCCTGTTCGCCCAGTTGCTCATACAGCCGGAACAGCAGATCAATCTGCTCGGCACCCGGTTCCAGCGGCCCGGCCGCCAACGCCGCCACCATGGCAGTATGTCGCACCAGCAAAAGCCCATCTGCATAAGGAATGGAGCGCAGCAGGTCAGGACTAAAGTCCGGCTTGAAGCGCGGCACATCGGATTTGCCAGGCTCGCTGATCCAGTCATCATCCCAATAAATGGCTTGCCACTGCGGATTGTCCGCCGCTTGCAGCAAACCCAGCAGCAGACCATCCAGCGTCAGCAGATCGCCCACTTCCGCCAGACCGACCCAATCTGCCCGGGTACGAATGACATCTGCGGCAACCGTGGCGTAGGCGTCATTGCTCTGCAGCCAGCCGATACCGCTATTGGGATCAGGATCCGCCAGCGGCGACACAATGGTGGCCCGCTTGCCCTTGAAATATTGCTGACCCAGCGTGGTCAGTGTTTCAGATACGCCGGCCATGTTGCCTGTCCGGTCAATCAGATAAAAGTGCGCCACCTGGGGCGTCATCTGATCAACGCGGGTATCAATCATGCGGGCTTCAGCCAGCGTGAGATTGCGATCTCTTAACCAGGTTTCGTAGGTATGGGTGACCAGACTTAACCCCATCGGCGACGACAGAGAACTCTGGACTTGCGCCTCGCCCGAAGCACCGGGCTCTGGCTCGTTCTTGGGCAGCATCCGGGCTTCAAGCCCGGCTGAGCGCACAACCAGCGGCATCAGGCGCTCAAAGACATGGGCCAGCGTACCATCCAGTTGGCCGGCCTCTTCCTCGAAATCCTCCAGCTTGACGTCAAGCCGGCGCAGCGCAGCAAAAAACGCACCGCGCACCCAGTACATGGAGCCCGCCACAAAGTCGTAGTCAAAGCCTTGCGGATCAACGCCGATGCGCTTGGCCCATAGCTGCATCCCCGGCAAGTTTTCCCGCTGTGCACCGGCAATCTTGTAGGCGTTGACCATGGTTTCCGGGGCGGCCAGCATGCCGACCCCCGGGTTGGCATCAAACATGGCCAGGATCGGCCCGATACCGCCTTCCGGCAACAGTCCCTTCAAGAGATGATGGCGCCAGAGTTCGCCAAAACCGTTGGTACGGTGCAAGGACTTTTTGGTATGGATCTTCAGTACCTGGTCGTACTCTTCCAGTCGCTCATGCTCCAGCAACTTGAACAGTGGCGCAATGTCACGCCCGCGATTCTTGACCGGGTAAATTCTGGCGTCCGGGAAGCGGGCCTTGATCAGTGCGGTTGCCTGCGGCAACTCGTCTTCCGGCGTGGTGACCAGCAAGTCGAAAGGCTGTTTGATGCCAGAGAATGCCTGGGCAAACTCATCCCACAGATCGAGGTAAAACAAATGGAACACCACGGCCACGCGGCGCTCGGCCTTTTGCGGCTGTGCCGTGATCGTTTTCTGCGCCAGCGCCTGCGCCAAAGGCGCCAGTGAGCGCACGGCCGGGTCTAGCGGATTCAGGCGCGTGGCCCAGTCCAGCAATACTTTGGCCTGTTGCAGCGCGCCCTGGTTGGCATGCAGCACGCACAAGCTGCACAGGGTGTTGATATGGAATGGGTTCTGACTGAGGATGGCCTCAAACGACTGGAGCGCCGTTTGGGTATCACCTGCATCCATCTGGGCAATGCCCTGAATGATCAACTGGTTTTGCCACTGCAGCTTGGGTTCCAGCTCTTTTAACTGGAGCTTGCCGCAGGGCATGGCCCGCACCATCAGATCAATATCTTCCAGCAGTGCAAAGAACGCCGAATTATAGAATGGCATTTCCACAAACTGTCTGGGTTCAAACACCCATTCTGGGTGCGGCGTGATCGCACGCCATTCCGAACGGAATATTTCCTGCACGGTCAGCGACTTGTTGCTGGCCAGGCACATGGCGAGGATCGCGGATGCTTTTTTGGCCAGTGTCCGTGCTTCTTCAACAGCGACACCGGGCTGCAGTTGGCAATACACCTGCGCCATGAAATCAAAAAAATCTTCTTTGGGCTGCCCTTCAAACGCCGGCGAGGTCAAAGCCTGATACAGATCGGTCTGATGATCTGATACCGGGTAATTGAGTTCACGAACCACAAACGGAATAGGCAATATCCGGATGCTGCTGCAAATCAGTCGGTAAAATGCATCCCCAAATTCATTGAATTCCCAGCGGATATCGTCCGGAATCCGGTGATACCAGTCACGCGGGATATGGGTTCTGCTCACCGCATAAAAAGGCGGAATATAATTGTCCATAAAGGACATGATGCGATCTGCGACATTGCCGGCGTAGTCTTCCACCACTTTGCGATCGCGCAAGAAATAGTGCACACGTTCGCCATCCGCCAGATACATGACTGAATAGCCATGACACAAGCCGTACTCGGGATTGGTCTCCAGGAAATCAATGCTCTGTTCAAGGCCGGCTTGCAGGGTGAAATCGTCATCGGTCACAAAAGCCATATAGGGCGTTGTGACCAGATCGGTGCCGCGCCGGATTTTCAGCATGATCTGACTGTAATCACAGTCGCCACAATGCTGGTAATTCGTGCGTTCGTTCCCGTATTGCGCCGCAGCCCATGCATTGGATTCCGCTGAGGAATCCATGATCAGCAGGTTATATGGCATGGCGGAATAATAACGCACGGCGCGCGCCAGGAACTGCGGGCGATTGTGCGTCAGCAATACCAGGGTCAACAGCTGGCCAGATGAATTCATTCGATGTCCAGTATCAGGCAATACGTTTCAGATAACCGTCTGGCGCAACGGTAATCAGCAATTTGTTTTCAATGGTGTGGTCAATCTGGAATCCAGGATTGTTTTTCAGCCATTGGTGCACTGCCGTTTTCGGATTGTCACCCACGCCCCACGGCCGGTCAGGGAAAGCATCGGCGGGCATGTCTTCCACCACCGTATCGAACACCACGCAATAACTACCCAGGGTGGTCAGCGGTGCATAGGCCTCCAGCTCTGCCAACACATGGGCATGGGTATGGTTAGAGTCCAGACAAACCAGCACCCGCTCGCACCCCTGCGCCCTGGCGTGCACCTGGGCAATGATTTGCGGATCAATGGACGACCCCTGGATCATCTCGATTTTATGCGCCAGCGGGTGAGCTTCGATTGCGGCCCGATTGTGCTCGCGGATATCAATATCCAGCCCCAGCACCTTGCGTTTGCTGGCTTTCGGATCCAGCGGTACGCCTTGCTCCACCGCATCGCAATAATCCAGCAAGGCCAGCATGGATGCACTCATGATCAACGAGCCACCATGGGCAATGCCGGTTTCAATAATCAGGTCCGGACGCAATTGCCAGATCAGCTCCTGCATGGCGACCATGTCTTGCGGCAGCTGAATAATGGGGCGGCCTAGCGCCTTGAAGTTGTAGGTGTATTTATGGGGTGCCGTCTGGACCACAAAATCCACACCCATTTTTTTAAGTTTTGCGTCTGCGCCCTGGGCTGCAATATCCTGGACTCGTTCTGCCTCAAAGCGGGCGAGCATGTCGTCTGTCATGAAAACCTCAATGGGTTGATCCCGCCTGACGGGAATATTCTGGTCTGGCATGGCGCCGGTTCTGTCAGCGCGCGCTACCCACGCCATTTTAATCTGTCTCTAGTACGGTATTTACTGTGACACCTGCGAGTCACGCATTCTAAGTATCCGCGCGGGATTACCCACCATGACCGCACCCGCCGGCACATCTTTGGTAATCACCGCACCTGCGCCAATCACCGCCCAATCCCCTATTTTCAGCCTGGGCAATATGGTGGCGCCCGCACCAACAAAAACCCCGCGACCTATTTCAACACAGCCGCATACCGAGACACCAGGGGCAATGAATGAAGATTCCCCGATCTGTGTTTCATGTCCGATCAATGCCCCAATGTGCATGCAGACATTGTCAGCCAATTTGACCCCGGCCTGCACAATGACGCCTTCGCGCAAATAAATGCCGGTGCCCAATTCCACCATCAGCAAATCAATGGCTGGATGAATCAGGTTGCTCATGGCAAAGCCAGCGCCGAGCATATACTGCGTGGTCTCATGCCGGGTAACGCAATCACCAGAGATCAGGTTCACAAAGGTGTATTGGGCCGGGTCAAACCGGGGCAACACATCAAAACCGCCAAACACCGGCAGGCCGTAGAAATCCTGGCCTTTTTTGGCCGGATCGTTGTCGATATATCCGGCAAAGTCCGCTGCGCCATGCTCGCGTACCCTTTGCAATATGCGCGGGGACTCCGGGTTATTGGCCCCGAGCAGCAAGACTTTTTTCACCGCGCCTCCGGCAATACGCTCAAAAGGCAAGCGACGACCCGCTCAATCTGCTCTGGGGTCAGATCGTGATAACTGGGCAGATTGATGGCGCGCGAGGGGAGATCAAACGCTAGCTGGTTCTGCGGCACTGCGGCAAAAGGCGGGGTGCTGGATAGCGGGCTGAAAAAGACCCGCGCATCAATCTGTTCACGCCCGAATGCGGCCTGCAGTTGTTCCCGCGTTACCCCGGTGGCCGGTTCAAAGATTGCGGTCGGCATCCAGTACCCGTTCAGCGTTCCTGCGGGTTCCGGGTTCATGCTGATCTGCGGCCATGCGCGCAGGGCGGCCTGATACTGGTGGAATACCTCGCGCTTGCGCGCGACCAGTTCATCAATCCGTTCAAGCTGGGCGCAACCGATCGCCGCCTGAACATTGGACATCTTGTATTTAAAACCGATCTCCGCCGGCCAGAACTGGCGGGTTTCGCCACGCTTGCGGCCATGATTGCTCAGGGTTAGCACGCGTTCGTACAAATCCGGGTCACTGGTGACAAACATGCCGCCTTCGCCGGTGGTCATGGTTTTGGTGCCATGAAACGAAAATACGCCAAACCGCCCTACCGATCCCGCACGGCGCCCGTGGTAGACCGAGCCGATGGCCTCTGCTGCGTCTTCGATCAGCACCAGGCCATGACGCTCGGCAATCACGGCCAGTGCGTCCAGATCACACAGATTGCCGTAGATATGGGTCGCCACAATCGCACGGGTTCTGGGGGTAATGGCGGCCTCCACCTTTACCGGATCAAGACACCACGATTGGGCCAGCACATCGACAAAGACCGGAGTAGCGCCAACATGAACGATGGGCGCGACCGTCGCAATCCAGTTGGTATCGGCCAGGATGACTTCATCGCCTTCGCCGATCTCCAGCGCGGCCAGTGCCATATGCATTGCGCCAGTACAGCTGGACGTCGCAATGGCATGAGTGGCGCCAATCCAGTTGGCGAAATCCCGCTCAAAGCGGTTGATATAGTCGTAGCAACGCTCACCCCAGCCATGGGCCGCGGCATCAGTGGCGTAGGTAATCTCGCGCTCGGTGATGGAAGGCTTGGTATACAGGATGCGGGTCTGGCTCACAGGATTTCCACCTCGGGTATCGCCACCACAAACTGTCCGCCCCATTCACGGATGCCGGCCAGTTGTCGCATGACTTCATGTTTCAGGTTCCATGGCAGGATCAGCACAAAATCCGGCCGGGCATCCATCAATGCTTGCGGGGTAATCACCTGGATATGGCTACCCGGCAGGTACTTGCCTTGCTTGGAGGGGGCTGCGTCCGCCACCTGTTCCACCAGCAGACCATCCACGCCCGCGTAATTGAGTAGCGTATTCCCTTTTGCCGCAGCACCATAGCCGAGCACTTTTTTGCCAAGGCGTTTTTGCTCCAGCAAAAAGGCTTGCAAACCCAGCCGTACAACGTCAGCACGAGATTGGAAATCTCGATAAACCTGCGGCTGATCCAGCCCGGCAGAGCGCTCACCCGCCAGGGTGGCGGCCACGGCCGGCTGTTCGGCATGCACCGCGCCCTGCGGGCAAGCGTAGACCCGCAAGCTGCCGCCGTGTGTGGGCAGTAATTCCACGTCATACACCCGCAGCCCGGCCTGACGCAGGATAGGCTGCACGGCCAGCAGCGACAGATAGGAAAAATGCTCGTGATAAATCGTGTCGAACTGGATTTGTTCGATCAGGTTCTGCACGTGCGGAAACTCAAACGTCACCGTGCCCTGGGGGGTGAGCAAATGCGCAATGCCAGCGACAAAGTCGTTGATGTCCGGCACATGCGCCAACACATTATTGGCGACCACCAGGTCCGCCGCGCCATGCCGCGCGCGTAGCGCCTCTGCGCTATTCACGCCCAGAAAGATTTCTTCGATCTCCAACCCGCGCTCGCGGGCGGCTTTGGCAGTGCTGTGGGTGGGCTCTACGCCCACGCAGCGGATACCCTGCTGCAACACGTATTGCAGCAGATAGCCATCATTGGCAGCCACCTCGACCACCAGGGACTGCGGGCCCAGCCCTAAGCGTCGGGCAATCATCTCCACATATTTTTGCGCATGCGCCAGCCAGGTGGATGAGGTCGAGGAGAAATACGCATACCCGGCATCAAACAGTTCATCGTGGCGAGCAAAGTCTTCGGTTTGCACCAGCCAGCACTGCTCGCAGACTTTCACGCGCAGCGGATAATACGTCTCCGGCGCGGACAGACGAGCCGCATCCAGATAGGCATTGGAGGGTGGAGAAAAGCCCAGATCAACAAAATCAAGCTGCAAAGGGCTATGGCAATGACGACACTTCATGGCTCGATTCCACGAAAATCTTCAGTCAATAAAGGATGTTGCTGGTCACGGGCAGACAGCTGTGCGGGCGGCAGCGGCCAGGCAATGTTCAAACGTGGATCGTTATAACGCAGCCCGGCTTCCAGGGCAGGCGTATAAAAAGCCGTGTGCAGATACAGCAACTGCGTATCGCTGGCCAGCGTTTGGAAACCGTGTGCGCAACCTTCTGGCAACAGCAAAGCACGGTCGTTCTTTGCCGAAAGCTCAACGCTGCGCCATTGCAAAAAGGTAGGCGAGCCAGCGCGCAGGTCGGCCACTACGTCAAACACCGCTCCCACCAGGCATCGGATAATTTTCTTTTCTGCTGCGGGCGGGTGCTGGAAATGCAGGCCGCGGATGCTGCCTTGTTCCTGGGTGAACGAATGATTGACCTGGCAGACCTGCGAGTCCCCCAGCAAGGTTGCCAGTTCATTCGTGCAGAACCAGCGCGCAAAACTGCCCCGTTCATCACCGCGCCGGTCTGTTTCCAGGATGGCGGCACCTGCGATATCAAGCGGTGTGATACGCATCAGCGCGCCCACACCAGGCCGGCCAGCGCGGCATCGTGTTGATATTGTTGCAATTGTTGCAGCGAGATCAGCTCGCCGCGCATCCAGTCCTGATACCAGGAACCGGTTTGCGCCAGTGCCTGTTGCAACCGCCAGACCGGTTGCCAGCCCAGCCGGGTGCGGATGTGCGATGAATCCAGTCTCAACGCACTGGTTTCATGCGCCACCGCACCCACCTGCTGCCATGCCACGGCTGGCCACAGACGTCCCAACTGCGTCAGCACCTCGCCCACTGAGGCGATATCCGATTCCAGCGGGCCGACATTCCAGGCGCAAGCTACGGTTTCGTCGCCTGCCAGCAAACGCTCGCCAATCAACAAATAGGCTGAAAGCGATTCCAGCACATGCTGCCAGGGACGAATGGCCAGCGGATTGCGGATATCCACCCTCTGCCCGACGGCCACCGCGCGTGCCACGTCCGGAATCAGCCGGTTTTGCGCCCAATCGCCACCGCCAATCACGTTGCCGGCCCGTGCCGTGGCGATCAGCAAACGCGGCGCACCGGCGCGCTCGGCAAAACTACTGCGGTAAGAGGCCGCGACCAGCTCTGCCGCAGCTTTGGAGGCGCTATACGGATCATGTCCACCCAGCGTATCTGTCTCTCGGTAGCCCCAGCTCCATTCTTTGTTTTCGTAGCACTTGTCGGTGGTAATGACGACCACCGCCTTGACCGAATCCACAGCGCGACACGCTTCAAGCACATTGGCCGTACCCATGACATTGGTTTGCCAGGTAGTCAGCGGGTCCTGATAAGAGGCCAGCACCAAGGGCTGCGCTGCAAGGTGAAAGACGATCTCCGGCCGGGCTCGCTCGATCGACTGCTGCAAAACGCCGGCATCACGGATATCCGCCAACGTAGAGCCACAATCGAGCCCAAGCGCCGACCAGTGTGCCGGCTCGCCGGCCTCCGGCGGCAAGGCATACCCTTCAACCTGGGCACCAAGTTGTTGCAGCCACAGGGCAAGCCACGACCCTTTGAAACCGGTATGCCCGGTGACAAAAACACGGCAGCCCTGGTAAATGTCATTGAACACGTCGACGCATCCTGACTTAGTCCCAGATTTTCCAGGGTGCTTTGCCCTGATCCCACATCTGGTTCAACTGGATTTTGTCGCGCAGCGTATCCATGCATTTCCAGAAGCCATGATGGCGGTATGCCTTGAGCTTGCCATCGCCAGCCAGCGCTTCCAGCGGCTCCCTCTCGAAGATGGTCGCGTCGCCATCCTTGATGTAATCGAACACGCCCGGACGGCAGATCATGAAGCCAGCGTTGATCCAGCCCAGATCGCCAGGCGGTTTTTCGTGAAACTCGCGGATATAGCCATTGGCGTCTTCGTCCACCAGGCCAAAGCGCGGCTCCGGCTGCACACAGGTCATGGTCACCAGTGCGTCTGGCGAGGCCTGGTGTTGCGCCAGTTGTACGGCAATGTTGACGTCGGACACGCCATCGCCATAAGTCAGCATGAAATCTTCGCCGCCCAGGTAGTCCCGCGCCCGCAAGATGCGGCCACCGGTTTGCGACGACAGACCGGTTTCCAGCAAGGTCACCTTCCAGGATTCAGACTGGTTGCGGTGTACCTCAATCTGGTTATTGGACAGATCAATGGTGACATCACCCTGGTACAGAAAATAATTGGCAAAGAACTCCTTGATGTGATTGCCCTTGTAACCCAGCAAAATCACAAATTCGGAATAACCCTGGGCCGCATAGATCTTCATGATGTGCCAAAGAATCGGGCGCCCGCCGATCTCAACCATGGGCTTGGGTCGCAGATCTGTTTCTTCACCAAGACGTGTGCCCAGACCGCCCGCAAGAATGACCACCTTCACGCTGTTTGTCCCTTCGTTCACACCCCGGTCAGGACCAGGGCTTCAAGTACGGAATTGGCTCTCATCATGGCAGCCTCAAAAACGCCACTTGCTGCGCTGAAAACCACGCCACGCTGGCTATCTTGCTGCCCGGCAGCCCAGTTCGACACCACGGCCAGTGTGGCATAGGGCACCCCCACCTCACGCGCCAGCACGGCTTCAGGCATGCCGGTCATACCAACCATATCGCCACCATCACGCTGAATGCGGCAGATTTCCGCGGCCGTCTCCAGGCGCGGCCCCTGGGTGCAAGCGTACGTGCCACCATCGACGACACTGACCCGGCTTTGTCGCGCTGCATCCAGCAAGGCCGAGCGCAGATCGCCGGAATACGGCTCGGTAAAGTCGACATGGGTGACCGGGTGCTCACCCACCTCAAACATGGTTTGTTTGCGGCCCCAAGTGTAATCAATGATCTGATCGGGGATCACCAGTGTTCCAGGTCCCATATCAGTGCGGATACCGCCTACCGAAGCAATAGCCACAATGTGGGTAACAGGCTGTTGAGTCAGCGCCCAGATATTGGCCCGATAGTTGATCAGATGGGGCGGTATGGTATGGCCATAGCCATGACGGGCAATAAACACCACCGGGCGCCCTGCAACTTCACCAAAGGTCAGCGCACCGGACGGATCCCCATACGGCGTGCGCACGACCAGTCGGCGTGTGACCTGCAAATTCGCCGGCTGACCCGCGCCGGTTCCCCCAATCAGGGCAAGCATGCATTGTCCTCCTGGCTTTGCGAAAGCGCCGGGGCGCGTGATATGCCATACGATTCTTGCATCATATCGGCATCTGCCCGCAATTACTAAGCGAGAAAAAGGGGCCGCACGATGGCAAGCCCCTTTGTCTTTGAATCCACATCAAAAGTTTTTTACGCCAGCGCGTCTGATATACGCACCTTAGACGGTCTGCTTGCCATTCACGGCATTGCGTTCACGCACGTATTCCGCAAATTCCGCGCCCACTTCCGGGTGCTTGAGGCCCAACTCGTAGGTGGCCTTCAGGAAGCCGAACTTGGAGCCGCAGTCATAGCGCGTGCCCTTGAGGGTATGCGCCAGCACGTGCTGTTCCTGCATCAGGGCAAAAATGCCATCGGTAAGCTGGATTTCGCCACCCTTGCCCGGCTGGACGCTTTGCAGATGATGGAAAATGCGCGGCGTCAGCACGTAACGACCCACCACAGCCAGGTTGGATGGGGCTTCTTCTGGCTTGGGTTTCTCAACAATAGAGTTGATCTTGAGGCGGCCCCCTTGCGATTCGGCCACTTCCACAATGCCGTAAGAGCCAGTGTCTTCCTTGGGGACTTCTTCCACGCCCAGCACGGAGCAATGCGTGTCATCAAACAGATTGACCATCAGTTTGAGTTCGGAAGAACGGCCATCAATCAAGTCATCGGCCAGAATGACGGCAAACGGCTCATCGCCCACCGCCGGACGGGCGCAGAGTACGGCATGACCCAGACCCAGCGCTTCCGGCTGGCGGATGTACACGCAAGTCACGCCTTTGGGCAGAATGCCTTGCACGATATCCAGCAGCTTTTGCTTGTTCTTGGCAGCCAGTTCGCTTTCCAGCTCGTAGGCTTTGTCAAAATGGTCTTCGATGGAACGCTTGTTACGGCCCGTGATGAAGATCATTTCCGTAATGCCAGCCGCCAGCGCTTCTTCCACCGCGTACTGAATCAAGGGTTTGTCCACGATGGACATCATTTCTTTGGGGCTGGCTTTGGTCGCCGGCAAGAAACGTGTCCCCATCCCGGCTACCGGGAATACCGCTTTACGAATTTTCTGCATACCGATCCCTTTACTGTGATGTCCCGAATCCAGCAAACCCAGACGCAGTGCCGCACCCATGACCTGATCAGCTTGCCGCTGATGCAGTTCGTCCGGCCATTGCGAGACCGCGGAACGCCCCAGCCCAAGCGAATCGGCAAGACGCGTTTGCGAACCGAACAAGTGAATGGCTTCTGATTTGTACATGACCAAATGTTCAGACAATTAAACAAACAAGTCAAGGAGAGAAAATTCTCAAAGTGTGTTTAATTTAATGAACAGTCATGAATATCTGGTTAAGACGCAAGACAAACACCGACAAAAGACCGCCATGGCCTCAACCCGGTACAGCCGCACGCAGTTGGGCTTCATCCCAGATGGCAATGCCCAGTTCCTCGGCTTTAGCAAGCTTGGAGCCCGCTTCCGCCCCGGCCACAACCACATCGGTTTTCTTCGAGACACTCCCGCTGACCTTGCCACCTTGCGCTTCGATGATTGCCTTGGCCTCATCGCGTGAGAGGCTGGGCAAGGTGCCGGTGAGCACAAAGGTTTTGCCACTGAATGCGCCAGCAATTGCTTCGGTTTCTTCTGGCAACGCCGCCAGCAGCGTGGCACACCACGCCCCCAGCGCTTCCAGCCGCGCTGTATTGCCCTCGGCAGCCAGCCATTGCTGCACACTGCTGGCAATGTCGGGTGGCAAGCCAGCCAGCGTGTTGGCATCCGCATTGGCCAGATCAGCCACGCGGGGGAAGGTCGTCGCCAGTTGTTTTGCGCGGGTGGCGGTCAGCTTGGGGATATCCAGCGCCGCCAGCAAAGAAGCGGTTTCCAGTTTCTCCCGCAATGCCGGGTTGGGAGCATGCTCGCCCACCGGTTGCACGCCAGCACTTAGCAAATCATCCAGCGCTTTCTGGTTTTTGGGTTCGGCAAAAAAGTCGGCAATGGCGTCCGCCACCGTGCCGCCGATGTCTGGCAGCACACGCAGGACCGGGCCCGGCGCATGCCGCACAAAGGCCAGCGTGCCCAGCCAGTCGGCCAGGGTTTTGGCGGTGGACTCCCCCACATGGCGGATGCCCAGCGCAAACAACATGCGCGCCAGCGGCGGATTCTTGCTGGCCTCAATGGCTTCCAGCAGGTTTTCAGCCCATTTGGTGGCGACCTTGCCTTGCTGGACGGTTTCTGGCGTGATGCCATCGCGCTCATCGGCACGGCGCTTCATGTCCAGGAAGTCCTCCAGCTTGAGCCGGTACAGATCAGCCACGCCATGTACGTAATCGAGCTCAACCAGATTATCGATATAGCGCCCGCCCAGCCCGTCGATGTCCATGGCGCGGCGGCCGGCAAAATGCCAGATAGCCTCTTTGCGCTGCGCCGAACAAAACAGCCCGCCTGAGCAACGTGCAATGGCCTCGCCTTCTTCGCGCACCACGTGCGAGCCGCAGACGGGGCAGGTTTTGGGCAGGCTATAAGCCGGTTCGCGCGGGACTTGTTGCGGGTTGAACAGATCACCACCGGGCTGATCGACCATGGGCCGGCGTTCCAGCACCACACCCACCACTTCCGGGATCACGTCGCCAGCGCGGCGCACGATCACCGTGTCACCCACACGCACATCCTTGCGACGCACTTCATCTTCGTTATGCAGCGTCGCGTTAGTGACGGTCACGCCGCCCACAAAAACGGGTTGCAGACGTGCCACTGGCGTAATGGCACCGGTTCGCCCGACCTGGACATCAATGACATCCACAATGGTCAGCGCTTCTTGCGCCGGATATTTGTGCGCAATCGCCCAGCGCGGCGCGCGCGAGACAAAGCCCAGCTCTTCTTGCTGGGCAAAGCTGTCGACCTTGTACACCACGCCGTCAATCTCATACGGCAAGCTTGGGCGTTTCTCGCCAATCCGCTGGTAATACGCCAGCAGCCCCTCGGCCCCTTGGACCCGATCACGCTCTTTGCAGATGGGCAGACCCAGCGTACCAAACCAGTCCATCACACCCGATTGCGAATTGGGCGGGGTCACGCCTTCACAGGTGGCAATGCCGTAGGCAAAGAACGCCAGTCGGCGCGATGCGGTAATGCGCGAATCAAGCTGGCGCAGCGAGCCCGCTGCGGCATTGCGCGGGTTGGCAAACGTTTTGAGGCCCTTGGCGGTCTGGTCATCGTTGAGGCGTTCAAAGTCTTTTTTGAACATCAGCACCTCGCCGCGCACCTCCAGCAAGCTGGGCAGGGCGACGCCTTCGCGCTGCTGCAAACGTAGCGGAATGGCGTTGATGGTGCGCACATTGCGAGTGACGTCCTCGCCCGTGGCACCGTCGCCACGGGTTGCGGCCTGGACCAGCACGCCATTCTCGTAGGTCAGCGACATGGCCAGGCCGTCAAATTTGGGGCCGACGTCGTAGGTCACCTCGTCCTGGCCCAGCCCTTCACGGATGCGGCGGTCAAACGCAGTGATATCGTCGTCTTCAAACGCATTGTTGAGCGACAGCATGGGCACCCGATGCGTGACGCTGGCAAATTCCGGTAGCGGCGCGCCACCAACCCGTTGCGTGGGCGAGTCCAGGGTAACCAGTTCAGGGTGCGCCATCTCCAGCGCTTGCAACTGGCGGAACAAGCGGTCGTACTCGGCATCAGGCACGGTCGGGTTGTCCAGCACGTAGTACTCAAGGGCGTATTGATGCAAAAGGCGGCGCAATTGCGCCGCCTGTTCGGTAACCTGGGTCATGATGCGGTCCGTCAGAGCTGGCACGGGGCCAATCGGCCCCGTGTGTTGCGGTCAATCCTGGTATGGTTCATCAGGCAAACAAACGCAAGGCCACAGGCGAGCCCGGCTCAATGCCTTGTTCATCCATACGCGTGTAAATCTGGGCCAGTTGCTGATGGATATTGGTCAGGCTGGCATTGGTCAGCGGCTTGCCGTTGTCGTCGACCAGAGTGGCACCCAGTTGGGTACACAACTGAATGGCAAACTGACAAACGTATTCGAATACCGAAAGGCCACCCGCAGCGCGGGGCACGTCGAACAACAGGGTGACACCTTCCGATGTAGTGCCAAACGGCGACTGATCGTGGTTGGTCAGCGAGAACAGGCTCTTGCCGCTTTCGCTCCGGTACTGGAACGTGCCATCCGGGGCCTTCACCAGACCGGCGTGCTCAGCCAGAACACGCACTTTTTCCATTGGCAGCGGGTTGCCCGTCGCCATGACGTTCAGGCCAATCAGCACGTCCACCGAGGCGCAGAATTCGTCCAGTTGCGCCGCAGTGGAAAGCTTGGCCGAGCGCTGCGGGAAAGTCACCGAGGCATCGTGTTCATCGGCAAACTGCTGCACGGCCATGCAAAAACCATTGAGTTGTTCCTGGGTCAGCGCCCCCTGGCGATCAACCAGTTGCAGGCCCATACGCAATTCGCTAAAGGCGTTGCCGGTGCTGCCGTACACGGTTTGCCACTGGCCGGCTTCGTTCAGGCCAATCACGCGCACGCGCTTGGTAGCAGGAAACGGCGGCACTTCTCCGGCGGGGATATCCACACCGGCGTGGACTTCGGCAATGAAATCAAAAGCGGGATCAAGCAAGCTGGTCTCGGCGTCTTCGTCGGCGGTCGCGGATGGGGCGGGCTGTGCTGTGGTTTGTGGGCGCGGTGCCACGGGCTCGGGCGCAGTCCAGGCGGGTTCTGGCTGGGGCGCCTCGTCATCCTGCAACACTTCAGCGACGGTGTGACCGGCCAGCACCGGCTCTTCGCGCACGTCGCCCGCAGTGAAGGACGGGGTGTTGAGCGCAGGCTCCAGCCGCTGTGCATCACCCTTGCGCACCACGTTTTGTGGCGTATCCAGCAGCACGTCGGGCTGGTTGCGGGCAAAGGCTTTGGCGGCCTGCTTGCGGTAGCGGTGTTCTTGCCACCAGTTGAATGCGTAGACGGCGGCGACAATGGCACCACCAGCGATCAGCGAACCAAGTTGCAAATCTGTCATGATTCCGGGCTGTATTTATCTGTGTTGGCCCCTGCCCCGTTTCACGGGACGGGCGGCGAATTCATCAAACGGTTGCGGCATCGCGCATGGACAGGGCGGTCTCGATATCGACCGCCACCACGCGTGAAACCCCTTGTTCCTGCATGGTGACACCCACGAGTTGCGCCGCCATCTCCATGGTGAGCCGGTTGTGGCTGATATAGAGGAATTGCGTGCGTTCGGCCATTTTTTTGACCAGTTCGCAGAATCGCAGCGTGTTGGCGTCATCCAGTGGTGCGTCAACTTCATCCAGCAAACAAAAAGGCGCCGGATTCAGCCGGAACAGCGAGAATACCAGACTTAACGCCGTCAGTGCTTTCTCGCCACCCGATAACAAATGGATCGTACTGTTCTTCTTGCCGGGTGGCTGCGCCAGAATGGTCAGTCCGGCATCCAGAATCTCGTCACCGGTCAGCATCAGTTCGGCGTGCCCACCCCCAAACAGCAGCGGGAATAATTCCTGCAAATTGCCGTTCACGGTGTCATAGGTTTCTTGCAACAGCGCGCGGGTTTCCCGGTCGATCCGGCGGATGGCGTTTTCCAGCGTTTCCACGGCAGCGGCAAGATCGCCCGCTTGCGCGTCCAGGTATTGCTGACGCTCCCGTGCACTATTCAACTCCTCAAGCGCAGCCAGGTTGACCGAGCCCAGATTATTCAGCGCCTGGCTGAGCCGGCCAATCTCTGCCGTCAGGCTGGATATCTTCACGCCCGCGCCCAGTTTTTCGCGCAGCGCCGCTTCGTCTGCACCGGCTTCTTGCAATTCTTCGGCAAAACGCTCCAGCGCCAGACGCGCTTCCTGTTCTTTCAGGCGCGCGCCGTTCACGGCTTCACGCGCAGGCTCCATGCCGGCTTCAATACGTTGCTTCTCGGCCTCACGATCACGCATTTGCTGGGCAAAGCCATTGAGCGCATCGCGCGTTGCGGCCAGCGCGCGCTCTTTCTCGCCGCGCAGATTGATGGCGTCCTGAAAGCCGACATCAAAGTCACCCTCGTGGATGCCTTCCAGCTCCAGCGTGAGCGACTCCAGCCGTTCGGCCACCAGTTCGCGGCGATGCTGCAAATCTTCGTCCCGGCGGGCCATATCGGCCAGACGGGTTTGCGCTGCCTGCACGGCAAAGCGCGTTTCCTGCGCCATGCGTTCAACCTGACGCAAGCGGCTGCGCTGCAATTCACAGGCCGATTCCGCCTCGGCCCGCGCCAGCTTTTGCGCGTCCAGTTCTTCTTGCAACGGCTCCAGCGCGGCTTGCGCGTCTTGATGCGCCGTTTCGGTTTCCTGAGCCGCGTAGATTTCTTCTTCCAGTTGCAGCTGGATGGTTTCCAGTTCTTCCTGCCACTGTGCAGACTGCCGTATCCGCTGCGCATCGGCCTCTTCCAGCCGGGCACTTTGCCGCGTCAATTCAGCCGACTCTGTCTGCAAGCGGCTGAGGGTGGCGCGCTGCTGGCGCAGGCGCTGTTCAATGTCAGTCAGGGCTCGCTGGCCGGCTTCATGCGCCGACACCGCAGCTTGCCAGGCCGGCGCCATGGCCTCGACGCTCTGCACTGCATCTTCCAGTGCCTGCCGTTGCGCCACGAGGTTGGCGACAACGCCCTGTGCGGCGTGGTAGCGCAAGGTCTGGCGGTCCCCACAATGCCCATCCCGCGTTACCAGCAGACCACCAACCGGCAGTTGCTCACGCAGGGCGGACCATTGGGTCGCGTCTTCAACGCACCAGACTGTACTCAGCAAATCAACCAGCACGGGGTTGAGTGCGGCATTCGTACTGTGAACCTGATCCAGCAAGCGCGGCAGTGTCATCGACCCCGTACTGGAGCCGGCTGCGGCGGGTTGCAACAGGGCCAATGCGGCAGGCGGTGTTGCCGAGGGCAAGGCGGTGACGACCCGTGCCTGCATGCGTTGACCCAGCACGGCTTCGACGGCTTTTTCCCAGCCGCCGGCGATACGCAGCGATTCATAGAGTTGCGGTGTGTTCTGCAAACCCTGCGCGGCCAACCACGACCCCAACGCTTTGTCATCCGCGGGTTTGGGCAGACTTTCCAACGCCTTGATGCGGGCCTGCAATTCATTACGCTGCCGGGTCTGCTGGTCTCGCTCCGCAGCGGCTTCGTCCAGCGTCTGGCGGGCGGTTTCCAGCGCGGCTTCGTCTTCATCCAGCGCCAGTTGCGCGGTTTCCAGATTCAACGCCGATTCTTCTTGCGCCAGCCGCAGGTTTTGCAGTTGTTCGCCGCCCCCTTCTTGCGTCAAGCGCGCCAGGTCTTGCTGCAGGCGATCGCGCCGCGCCTTAAGCGCCTCACAAGTGCGAACATGGTGTTGCGTCTGCTGCTGCGTCAGTTGCAGGGTATTGCGCGCCTGGGCCAGTTGATCACGCGTGTACTGAAAACGCGTGTCCATTTCTTTGAGCGCCTGTTCCAGCTCTGGCAAGCGCTGGGTTTCGTCTTCCAGCGCCAGGGTGGCTTCTTCGGCGGCGATGCCTGCTTCTTCCTGGCGTTGCAGCCAGTCTTCCCGCTCCGCCTCGCCCTGGCGACCGCTTTGGTCAATGCGCGCCAGCTCGGTTTTGGCTGCTTCCAGATCCGTGCTGATACGGTCCCGGTTCTGGCGCAGGTGCAGCAGTTGCTGTTCCAGCCGGGCGACGGTGGCATTGGCATCGTACAACTCGCCTTGCGCGGCATGGACGGCATCGCTGGCGGTGAAGTGCGTTTCGCGCAGTTCTTCCAGCGCGGCTTCCAGTGCCCGCAAATCAGCCAGCTTTGATTCCAGCGCGTTTTGTGCCGCTTCGATATCACGGCGGGTGTTTTCTACATCTCGCGCGGCATCAAGCTTGCGCTGCAAAGCCAGCAGATTTTGTTTTTCGGTGATCGTGTCTCTGAGATTGTTGTATTGCGAGGCAATCTCGGCCTGGGATTCCAGCTTGGTGATCTGGCCCGTCAGTTCCAGACGGATATCATCCACGCGATCCAGGTTGTCGCGCGTATCCGCCAGGCGGCTTTCGGTTTCACGGCGGCGCTCCTTGTATTTGGACACGCCGGCCGCTTCTTCCAGAAAATGCCGTAATTCTTCCGGGCGTGCCTCGATAATGCGCGAGATCATGCCCTGTTCAATAATGGCGTAGCCGCCCTTGCCTACGCCCGTCCCCAGAAAAAGATCGGTGATGTCGCGGCGGCGTACCGGCAACTGATTGATGTAGTAGGAGGATTCGCCCTGGCGGGTGAGCACGCGCTTGATGGAGATTTCGGCGTACTGGCTCCACTGCCCGGCCGCGAGGCCAGCGCTGTTGTCGAACACCAGTTCCACCGACGCCCGCCCCACCGGTTTGCGCGAGCCGGAGCCATTGAAGATGACGTCCTGCATGGATTCGCCACGCAACTGCTTGGCGGACGATTCGCCCAGCACCCAGCGCACGGCGTCAATTACATTGGATTTCCCGCAACCATTGGGCCCGCAAACAGCCACCAGTTGCCCGGCGACGTGAATGGTCGATGGGTCAACAAAGGATTTGAAGCCAGCCAGCTTGATGTGGGTAAGGCGCACTGAGGGGACTGCCAGCGGTTGCGAAAGCGCCGATTGTAGCGCAATGCGGGGGAGGCTTAGGTGTGCGCAATGCAGCAAGGCGTCGCAATGGCGCGACACCTTGCCGTATCAAGCGCCCGGCGCGGCGGGCAAAGCCACTCCGCCAACCGGGCGCCGGCCATCACTCAGTCGTTCTGAATGACGATCTTCGGGAACCTGGCCGAAAAGTCCTGCGCCTTGATTGCCACGCGCGCAGCCAGTTTGCGCGCGACTTGTTTATAGGTGCTGGAGATAGCGCTGTCCGGATCTGCCACCACACTGGGCTTGCCCGAATCCGCCCCCAGGCGGATCGACAGGTCCAGCGGCAACTGGCCGAGTAACTCCGTGCCGTAATCCTTGCACATGGCGGCGCCGCCACCTTCGCCAAAAATGGGCTCGGCATGGCCGCAGTTGCTGCAAATGTGCATGCTCATGTTCTCGACAATGCCCAGGATCGGCACGCCGACCTTCTCGAACATCTTCAGGCCCTTGCGCGCGTCCAGCAGGGCAATATCCTGCGGCGTGGTGACAATCACAGCCCCGGTCAGCGGCACTTTTTGCGAGAGCGTCAGCTGGATGTCGCCGGTACCCGGCGGCAAATCGATGATCAGATAATCAAGGTCATTCCACAGCGTATCGTTCAGCAATTGCGTCAGCGCCTGGGTCACCATGGGGCCGCGCCAGACCATAGGCTGTTCGTTGTCGATCAGAAAACCAATCGACATGGTCTGCACACCGTAATTGACGATGGGCTCGATGTGCTTGTTGTCTGGCGAGGTTGGTTGCTGATCGGCAACGCCCATCATGGTCGGCTGCGACGGGCCATAGATATCGGCATCCAGCAAACCGACCTTGGCTCCTTCTGCCGCCAGAGCCAGCGCCAGATTAACCGCTGTGGTGGATTTGCCCACCCCGCCCTTGCCGCTGGCAATGGCAATCATGTTGCGCACACCCTGATGCAGTTGCAGGCCACGCTGGGCCGCATGTGCCACGACATGTGTACTGATGCTGACCTCGGTGCCGGTCACGCCGGGCAGCGTTTTGAGCGCGGCATCCAGTTGCTGGCGGATCACCTCATGCTGGCTTTGGGCCGGATAACCCAGTACCAGATCAAAGCTGACCACACCGGCGTCAATTTTGAGGTTTTTCACCCCGCGCGAGGATTGATAATCCTTGCCGGTATTGGGGTCGATGGTCTGGCTGAGAATCTGCTGGATAGACTGGAGATCGGGCATGGTATCTGGGGGCGCGGGGCGCAAAAAAGACGTCGAAGGATTGGGTGGGATTTTACCGTAGATTGCGTCGGTACAGCCGAAACTCAAGTCTGGGCCCATAAACGCCGACACCGGATACTGGGGTGTATCCGGTGTCGGGTCAGTCGCTTGCAGGGATGCCGCTTTAGCGGTAGTAGCCTTTGTCCAGAGAGCGGAAGATGGCCGGTACCCAAGCCTGGTCCAGCGCTTTCGCGGCGCGGCCCTCTCCTTTGCAAGCAGCACGCCACATCCATTTGGCAGCGAGATAGAGGCGTAAATCCAGCGGCATCTCCTGGCATTCGGTCAGCCCTCCTTCGCGCAGCAACTGACCAAATGGATAATAAGCACGCTGATAACCCTGTTCTGCAGCCATGCGCAGGTACGCCCCGGCTTGATCCCGGCTCTGTTCAACATGAAAACCACGCAAATGCGCTACGCCAACGTTGTAGGCGGCTCTGGGCATGCCTCGCTGGGCCAGTTGCTGCAGTGTGGCGACAGCTTCGGCCTGTTCTTGGGGCGCACTACCGTTCATCATCCGGACGGCCTGGTTGAATTGCTGCTGCATGGCGTGGGCAGTAGCGTTGCCCTGAGCGACGTGGTCCATGAGAATCACCCGAAATCCATTTTGAGAATTCGAGAATTATTGATTGGGCATATAAAAATAAGTATCAGAATCCCCTGAAAAACACACTGAAATGGCCGTGATTAACAGCAAAGAAAAACCCGGCCAGAGGCCGGGTTTTTCACGTAACGGGTCTGAACCCTGCGCGGTCAACCTTCCAGCCAGGCCTTGCGCGCGGCAAGAACTGCAGTGCTGGGCTCTGCGGCAGCCCGCAGACCCCAGGTATCTTCACCTGCGACCTGAATGGCCAGCTTGCGCACAGAGAGTTCATCCCGGCGGAAAGCATGAATCTGCACTTCGCTGCCTGCGGCGTAGCTGCCAAGCGCGGTATCCAGATTACCTGCGGTAATTCGTAAACCGTTCAATGCCACCAGCACGTCGCCGGCAGCAAGGCCGGCCTTTTGCGCCGCGCCGCCCTCCAGTACATGGGTCAGTTTCACGCCGCCAGCCTCTGCGGCCACACGCGCACCAATGCTGTTGCCGGCTGCGGTGATCTCTTTCCAGCCCCCCTTGTCCGTCCCCCCCGCAGTCACGCGCAATTGGGTTTCCACGCCCACTTGTGCCAGCAGGCTGGCAATGGGTAGCTCTTCGGTCGAACGCAGTGCCAGATCAAAGAAATCCTTGAGATCAAAACCGGCCACTTCACTGGCTATGCTTTCCCATTCAGCCTCACCGACACCTTTGCCCCCCTTGCTGGCGTAAAAGTCTTTGCCAAAGCGCTGCCACAGCGTACGCATCACGTCGTCCAGACTCTTCTTGCCCTTGCTGCGCTGCCGAATGGTCAGATCCAAGCACAAGGCTGCCAGCGCACCTTTGGTGTAGTAGCTGACAATGGCGTTGGGGCTGTTTTCGTCCTGACGGTAGTATTTGACCCAGGCGTCCAGGCTGGCTTCTTCCAGATTCTGGCGTTTGCGGCCCGCACCGCGCTCGACGCCGGTCAGGGTTTGCGCCAGCAGGTCAAAGTACTCCTGCACGGTAATCAGGCCGGTACGCACCAGGGTCAGATCATCGTAATAAGAGGTGATGCCTTCAAAGGCCCACAGCAGGCGTGTGTAGTTCTCGCTGTACAGGTCATACGGCGCGTAGGCTGCAGGCTTGATACGCTTGACGTTCCAGGTATGGAAGTACTCGTGGCTGCACAGACCCAGGTACTGGCGATAACCCGCCTTCGCGGCAACTTCATGCTCTAGCGGCAGATCGTCGCGGCTGACCATCAGGGCGGTGGATGCCCGGTGTTCCAGGCCCCCGTAACCGTCACCGGTCACCATACTCATGAAAACATAGCGATCAAACGGCGCCGGTTCGCCAAACAGTTTGATCTGGTATTCACAAATCTTTTTCAGGTCGCGCTTCAGGCGTTTCATATCGGTGCGATGGCGACCGGCAATAACGACTTCGTGCGGCACGCCACAGGCCTTGAACCGGATGTCACTGAACACGCCCATTTCGACCGGGTGGTCGATCAGTTCATCGTAATCAGCCGCCTTGTACAAGCCGTACTCACCCACGCGTGCGCCATCGACCGGCAGGCTGGTCGCGACATGCCATTGCACGCCCGCAGGCGCGACCAGTTCAACCGTGCATGGCCACTGCTCCTGGCCTTTGACGGCCAGAAAGGTGCTGGTGCCGTTGAAAAAACCACGCGTTTCATCCAGATAGGCACCACGCACAGACAAATCCCAGGCATAGACGCGATAACTGATTTCCAGCTTGCCTTTCACGGGCTCGGCCTGCCAGCTGTGTTTGTCCAGCTTGGTCAAGGTCACCGGTTTGCCTTTGCAACTGGCGCTGATGCTGACGATATTGCGCGCAAACTCACGGACCAGATAACTACCGGGAATCCACACCGGCAACCACACCGTCTGCCCGGTAGCATCGGGTTTGTCGATGCTCAGTGAGACATCAAAATAATGGGCATGAAGATCGGCAGGTTTGATCCGGTAGTGAGGCATTGCAAGGCTCTTGTGGGGGAAGTTCAATCACGCAGGGCAAGCCACTTTATGGGTGATTACCACTGCAACTAATCATGAAACGCAGAACAATGCGCCCAAGCGGCCTGGGTGGCAAGCCGCATGGGCAGACGCAACAAAAATCCCCCGCAAAGCGGGGGATTTCATTGTCGCATATTCAGCGCTGCGGCAAACCTGCCGGCCCCTCTTCACTTTTAGATTGCGGATCAACGGCCTGATCCGGAAAGGCCCGGTGGCTATGCTGACGGCGGGCAGTATCAAGCTGATTTTGTTGCTTTTTTGCCGCCCTTTGGTCGGGGTAATCGAGTTCTTCGGCTTCACGATCAGGTTTCTGTACCATTTGCGCCTCACTTGATTTGCAGTTTGCGTTGCGAACACCCACGATGGACTCATGGAGGCGCCGCATGTTCCCCACGGACGCTGCAAGGCAAACCGCTGATTAAAAAAACAAGACAACGTGTCGAGCCCATGCGCATCAAAACCCGCTTCATTCTGTATATCACTGCGTGGACGCTGACGCTGGCGGGGCTGCTGGGCTGGCTGGCGCACAAGCAATGGCACGAGTACGCGGAAAATCACCATGCCGTGCGTGATGTCGAACGCACAATTCTGGCGCTCAAGGTCTTCGAAATGGTCTCGCGCGAGCGCGGCCCCAGCAATGCCATGATGGGCGCGCCCCTGCCCGCCCCGGCCAGCCAGGCAGCAGCCCTGACTACCGCGCGGGAACACAGCGACGCGGCCATCAATGCCTTGATGAGCGGCCTGCAGCAACTGGATGACGACGACGACCGTGCCACCCTGGTCAATGCGCTGTTGCAATTGCAAAACGATCTGCAAACGGGCCGGCGCAAGGTCGATACTTTGATCGCCATGCCGGTCGCACAGCGCCCCGGTGAAACCATTGATGATGCAGTCACCGCCATGATCGCGGTGGCGGGCCGGGCCTCGCCGCTGGCCACCCGCGTTTCCGGCGCGGCCGAACAACGCGGCAATACACTGAACGATTTGCTGGTTGCCGCCCGCGCCGCGGCAGAACTGCGGGAACAAGCCGGACAACTGGGCTCGCAATTCACCCGCGCGCTGATCCGCCAGGAGCCCTTGACCCGGCAGACCGTAGAATCCATCGAGCGCATCATCGGCCACATCGACATCATGCGCATGCTGGTCAATAACCGGGTAGCGCGCTGTTGTGCCGACAACCCCGACATTACCGGTGCAGTCACGCAAATGGACCAGCAATACTTTGGCGATGGTCAGGCGCTGGTCAACCAGGTGCTATTGACCTGGCGCGCCAGTGTCGTCCCGCAAATGACCACCGGCGAATTTGCTGCACGCTATGTTCCGACCATGAACCCCATTGTTGGATTACGCGATGCGCTCCTGTTGCAAGCCAGCAAGCAGGCACAGGCGGCAGAATCGCGGTCACGCAATAGCCTGTTATGGCTTGGCGGTCTGACTGCCGCACTGGTTTTGTTGCTGATTGTGCCGCTTTGCCTGTTTGGTTACCGGCTACTCAACGCGCTTACCACTTCGGCCAATATCATCAAAGCCCTGGCCGCAGGCAAGCTGGATACTCCCGTACCCACCCCCGTGCGCAGTGACGAAATTGGCGATGTACTGAGCGCCATTGCCATCTTGCGCGACCACAGCCAGGCACGCCAGGCGCTGCAGATCGAGCGTGAGGCGCTGATTGCCGATCTGCATGAAGCCGCCACCACCGATTTTCTGACCGGCGCCCTGAACCGCCGTGCCTTCCAGTCCATGGCCACCGTCACCGTCACCCAGACCGCTCGACGCGGCGGTTATTGCAGCGTGGCGCTGCTTGATCTGGACCACTTCAAACGGGTTAATGACACGTGGGGCCATGACGTCGGTGATGTCGTGATCCGGGCGGTCAGTGAACGCTGCCGGATCAATCTGCGCAGTTCAGACTTGTTTGCCCGTTATGGCGGGGAAGAATTCATTTTCCTGCTGGCCGATGCAAATGAGGCAAATACCATAGAAGTACTGGAACGCATCCGTCAGGATATCGCCCGGACCACATTAGCCACCGTTGACGGCCAATCCCTTCACCTCACCGTCAGTGTGGGTTTTGCCCAGCTCAGCCCGCAGCAGGACACACTGGAAAAACTGGCGCTGGCCGCAGATCGCCATTTGTATGACGCCAAAGAGCGCGGTAGAAACCGGGTAATCGGTTGAACAAAGCGCGCATCGTGTTATCGGTGACAAGCAATACCATTAAATGCGAATATAGCGCACCGTGTTTTGATGATTGACGCAAAACAATAAAACAAAAATAATTACCGCACAAAACTCTAAACACAACTTTATCGCTATCCGCGCAGAGCTGGATCAATGAATACCAAGGAAAAACTGCAAGACCTGGAAAGTAGTCAGGACGCCGCACTGAGTGCATCGCGCAGGGTTTATCTGGATTTACGCCTGCGTATTGTTGAAATGTCCATGCTCCCCGGCACCCGGATTGTCGAACGCGATATTGCCGCCGAACACGGCACCAGTCGCACACCGGTGCATGAAGCCGTGCAGCGCCTGGCCGAAGAAGGCCTCGTGGAAATCATGCCGCGCGTGGGCACCTTTGTGGCACGGATTCCGCTGGATGCACTGGAAGAAGCCATGCTGGTGCGTACGGCCCTGGAAATTGCCATTGTGGAAGAAGCGGCCAAGCGCATCTCGCCCGAAGGCGTCACGGTATTACGCGGCATTCTGGCCGAGCAACGCCAGTACACAGATGCCGGCGACACCCGTGGTTTTCACCAGACCGATGAAGCGTTTCATGCGGCACTGGCTGAATTGTCCGGTCATCCCGGGGTGTGGCCCATTATTTTGCAGGCCAAGACACAGATCGACCGCTATCGCCGCCTGACGCTGCCCCTGCCAGGACGTATGGAACACGTGGTCGATGAACACGTTGAGGTGGTCAACGCCATTGAAAAAGGCGAGCCCAGCGCAGCAGTTGCCGCCATGCGTTCCCACCTGGATCATGTATTGCCGGTACTGGAAGTGGCCAGAACGCTACAACCAGAATACTTTATCCAGCACTTGCCCGAACGCGCACACGATTGATTGCGCCAACGAGGCCACAAGCCCCAAAAAAAGCCCGCTGATTAGCGGGCTTTTTTAATCTCTGCTACACGAACGCAATCGTAAAACCGGTCGTCCAGGCTTTCTTCAGAAAACATGAACGGTTGTAAGTATTAATTGCTAAAGCGTTTAACCCGCCATTGCAATTCAATTTGGCAATGGCGGGTTTATCAGCGTTTTCTTTTTGGCAATTGCAGCAAAATCAGCCTTGTGAAATGAGCGCAGCAATACCCTGCGTTTCAATCGTGCCCAAAATCCCGGCCAAAGCATCCGACAATCCCGCAACACCATTGAGGTCCTGACCCCACAGCGCCACATTGCCCAGCCACTCTGTGGCCAGTTGCGGCAAGGTCCACTGACCGGCATCCACCTTGCCCCAGCCAGCCTCAAACCACGCCAGCCATGCCGGATCGTCCGACAGCTTGATCAGCTTGCCGCGGTACAACACCATGGTGGCCGCCAGCGCAATCAACAAGCGTTGCGGCAGCTTGCCGGTGCTGCGCTGGTACTGCAGCAATTGGGGCAGTACGCGCGCGGCGTATTTGCTCCAGCTATTGAGGGCAATCGACTCCAGCCGGTGATGAATGTACGGATTACGGAAACGGCGCAATACGTCGGCTGCAAATGAATCGAGTTCCGCGCGTTCCAGCGGCAACGCCGGAATGATTTCTTCGTTCAGCACATCCAGCAGGAACGGCCCGACCACCGGGTCTGCCACTGCTTCGCCCACTTCATGCAAACCGGCCAGCAAAGCCACCGGCACCAGCACGGTGTGGCCCCCATTGAGCACACCTACTTTGCGCTGCTTGTACGGGGTGATGTCATCCACCAGGCGGATATTCAGGCCAGCGCCATCAAGCTTGAGCTCTTTGGCCAACCACTGCGGGCCCTGAATCACAAACAGGTAGAAGTATTCGGCGGTGACGAGGAACTGGTCGTGATAACCCAATTCTTCATCAATTTGCGCCATTTCTGCCTGCGGGTAACCCGTCACGATGCGGTCAACCAGCGTGGAGCAGAAGGTGCAAGCGCCACCCAGCCAGGCTTCAAACCGTTCGCCCAGTTGCCACAAACGGGCAAAGTGCAGCACCGCCGCCCGCAGCGCATCGCCGTTGTAATCAATCAACTCGCATGGCAACAACACCAGACCTTTGTCAGCCGCGCCGCCAAAATGCTTGAAGCGCTCGTGCAAAAAGCGGGTGAGTTTGGCCGGAAAAGTCGCCGGGGGCGAATCTTCCAGACGGTCTGTGTCGTTGGTGGCAATGCCGGCTTCGGTGGTGTTGGACACCACAAAGCGCAAGTCCGGATTGGCGGCCAGCGCCAGGTATTGGGCGTAGTGCTCGCCGAGATCAATTTCCCGTTCGACACATTCAATCTTGCGATAGGTTTTGACCGGCTTGCCAGATTCATCCAGCCCGCGGATCAATGTGGTAAAGACACCACCTTGTACATCCAGCAAGGGCAAGGACGGGTTACCGCGCGGACGCACTACCACGACACCGGCATCAAGCCCGGTGCGTTCATTCAACAGGTCAATCTGCCAGTCAACAAATGCGCGCAGAAAGTTGCCTTCGCCAAACTGCAAGAAACGGATCGGGCGATTGAACGGTTTTTCCCGCTGTAATGTCTGCATGATTTTGGGCTCTTAAAGGGAAATATCCCGTTTCCAGAAAATGAAGTCGTACTGCTGCAGGCGATCTGCCTTGGCGCGGTACTCACCGCCGGCGGTCGCCACAACCATCTTGAACAGGTCTTCTGCCACTTCCGGCAGGGGCTTGCCTTCCACCACCGGGCCGCAGTCGAAGTCGATCATGTCTTTGAGCTTGGTCGCGGTTTTGGTGTTGGTGGCAATCTTGAGCACTGGCACGATCGGGTTGCCCGTCGGCGTACCCAGACCCGTAGAGAACAGCACCACGTTTGCACCGGATGCCACGATGCCGGTGACCGATTCCACATCCCCGCCCGGCGTGCACAAAAGGGACAAACCAGGCTTGCCTGCGTTTTCGCCGTAATCGAGCACCGAGACGATGGGTGATGTACCGCCTTTCTTGGCCGCGCCGGCAGATTTGATCGCGTCCGTAATCAAGCCGTCGCGGATATTGCCCGGGCTGGGGTTGGCGGCAAAACTGGTGCCCACCGCCTGCGCTTTGGCTTCGAAGTCGCGCATCATCCCCAGGAAGCGGCGCTTGTCGTCTTCGTTTTCGCAACGTTCGATCAAGCTGGCTTCTACGCCGCACAGTTCCGGGAATTCCGCCAGGATCGATGCCCCGCCCATGGCCACCACCATGTCAGAGACCAGACCCATGGTCGGGTTGGCAGAGATGCCCGAAAAACCATCCGAACCCCCGCATTTCACGCCAATCTTCAGTGCGGAGAGCGGTACCGGCGTGCGTTTGATCTCGTTGGCGGCCCGGATGCCCTTGAGCGTGTCCTGCAACACGGACTTCATCATGGCTTCTTCGCTATCCCACTGCTGCTGTTCAAAGATCAGACAGGGTTTATCGAAGTTGGCGTTTACCTTGGCCAGTTCTTCCTTGAACATTTTGATCTGGGCGTTCTGACAACCCAGGCTGAACACGGTAATCCCGGCCACATTGGGATGATCGGCATACGCAGACAGGATCTTGCACAAGGAGCGCGCATCAGCGCGCGTGCCACCACAGCCGCCAGCATGCGTGATGATGCGCACGCCATCGACATTGGGGAACGGGCGCGTCACGGCTTGGGCCGGCGCATCCATATCTTCACCCAGCAAAGACAAGGTAAACGCAGCCAGATCATTGGTGGCATAACCCAGCGGTTGTTCCAGTGCGTTACGCAGATGCTCAACGTTGCGGTTCTCACAGAACACCAGCGGGAAAATCAGCCAGTAATTGGCCGTACCAATGCGACCATCGGCACGCACCACGCCAGGAAAGGTTGCCCCTTGCCAGCCGGACATGTCGGGCGGAGTCCAGGTATAAGGCTGTGTCTGGGTGATTTCGACATCCGCCGCGTAGTGTTCCAGGTTCTCTGTCGTCACGGCTTCGCCACGGCGGATATCCTGCATGGCACGCCCCACCGGCACGCCATACAGGCGCAACAACTCGCCCTTGGCAAAGGCGCGACGTGCCAGCTTGTGCTTGGCGGCAACCGGTGTGGTCACCAGAATGGATTCGTTTTCCCAGGTGACAATCTCGCCCGAGGCCAGATCGGTCAGCGCAACGAGCATGTCGTCATCAGGGTGGATACAGAGCGTTTTTTGCATGGCTGCCAGTGTCTTCGTGAACCGGCTACCCACTTAAGGGCAGCCGGTGTGGATTACGTGTTATGCGTACGGATCAGAGCGCGAAATAACGCTTGGCGTTTTCGTAGCTGATATCGCGCACAATCTGTTCCAGTGCCGATTCATCGGCCGGATATTCACCGCCATCAACCCACTGACCCAGTTGGCGGCACAGTAGACGACGGTAGTAATCATGGCGCGGGTAAGAGGCAAAGCTGCGCGAGTCAGTCACCATGCCCACGGACGTACCCAGCACACCATGGTTGGCCAGCGTCACAAACTGCTCCAGGTTGCCGGTTTTGTGATCGTTGAACCACCAGGCCGGGCCAAATTGCAACTTGCCCGTGACGCCGCCGCCCTGGAAGTTGCCGATCATGGTCGAGAGCACATCGTTCATGTTCGGGTTCAGGCAGAACAGCATGGTTTTGGGCAACTCGTCGGTACTGTCCAGCACGTCCAGCATGGAAGCCAGACCAGCGCTGCAGCTCATGTCAGAGATGGAGTCGTAGCCGGTATCCGCACCCAGGGTGCCCAGCATGCGGGTGTTGTTGTTGCGCTGAGCGCCAATGTGCAAACACATGGACCAGCCGTGACTGGCGTAAACACGACCCATGGCGGTCAGGATGCCGCGCACATACGCGCCCAGTTCAGCGTCGGTCAGCAGATTGCCGGCCACGCGCTTCTGGAACAGTGCTTCCAGTTGCTGCTCGGTCGCCGGGACCACCGGCAGGGCGACGTCGACCGCGTGATCGCTGATACGCGCGCCTTGCTGATGGAAGAACGTGACACGGGCAGCCAGTGCCGCGATCAGGCTGGCAAAAGAATCCACCCTGGCGCCGGCCACATTACCCAGGTGCGCCAGATAATCGACAAAACCGGGATTGTTGATGCGCATGGCCTTGTCCGGGCGATAAGCCGGCAGCACGCGGGTCTTGAGCGCGGATTTGGCAATTTCCTGGTGCTGCAACAGATCGTCAGCCGGGTCATCGGTGGTACATGCGATTTCTACTTTGGCTTGTTCCAGCAAAGACCAGGTATCCATCGGGGCCAGTTTGGCGTTGGCTTCTTCCCAGATACGGCCGGCGTTCTTTTCGTTGATCAGCAGATCAATGCCGAAAATACGGCGCAGTTCCAGGTGGCTCCAGTGATAGATCGGGTTGCCGATAGCATGCGGCAGCACCTTGCAGAAAGCGCGGAATTTTTCTTCGTCGCTGCGATTACCGGTGATGAAGTCTTCGGTGACGCCGGCGCTGCGCATCAACCGCCACTTGTAGTGATCGCCCCCCAGCCACAGTTCTGCCACGTTGCGGAATTTTTTGCGGCTGGCGATTTCGCCCTGCTGCAAGTGAGAGTGGTAATCAATGATGGGCAGATCCGCCGCCACGTCGTGATACAGGTGACGGGCAGTTGCGGTATCGAGCAGGAAATCCTTGTCCATGAAAGCAGCCATCGCAGTACAACCTCCTAGCCTTTTTACGGTGTGTGTGAAGCGCATCCCCCTGTTTTGTTGAAGATTCAGGGGGCTGTCGATCTGATATATCAGAATTATGGGCTCTGATATATTAGCTACGCAAGCACTTTGTAGTGACTTGCCGACCTGCTACGTTTGCCATACGTCAAGAAATGTCCATAAATCGCAAAATCAAGGCGTGGCAACGCCAAAAAGGTGGAAGCCGCTCATTGCGCAGCCACTTTGTAAGAGGTTGCCAAGCCGCTACACCTGGTCTTGATCAAGGCCATCCGACAAAACTTCAAATCAAGGAACAAGTACGCAAAAAGGGCGGAACATGTCCGCCCTTTTGCCTTGCGCCACCACCGTGTTATTGACCGAAAATCGTCACGCTGCCCGCAATCGTTGCAGCAGTTGCAGTTTGCCGGTGGCCAGCGCCGTACCCAGCAAAATGACCAGACATCCAGCTGTGGTTTGCACACCCACCTGTTCATGCAGGAACAACGCGCCCCATGCCACACCAAAGACCGGAATCAAAAAAGTGACCGACATGGCATAGCTGGCACCCGTATGGGCAATCAAACGGAAATACAACACATAAGCCAGACCGGTGCAGACCACACCGAGGCCGATCACCGCCCACCAGGCACTGTCAGAGACAGCATGCTGCGGCCACCAGTACAGCGCACCGGGCAAGAGCACCAGTACAGAGAAAAACTGGCTAGCCCACGCCGTAAGCGGGGCCGGTAATCCAACGAGGTGGCGGCGCGAGTAGTGGCCGGCAAAGCCGTAAGAGAGCGTCGCCAGCAAGACGGCCAGGATCGCTAACGTCTGCGTACCCTGCCCTGCGCCAAGCTGGTCCCACACCAGCACCAATACCCCCGCAAGCCCCAGCACCATGCCCAGTATCTGATCACGGGTCAGGCTCACCTTGAGCCAGACAAAGGCAATCAGCGCGCCCCACAACGGTGTGGTGGCGTTAAGAATGGAATCGAGCCCGGCATTCACATACAGCGTGGAATATGCGAACAAACAAAAAGGCAGCGCCGAATTGGTCAGCCCGACCACCAGCAAGGGCTTCCAGTGGCTGCGTACATGCAGGCGCGAGGTAGCACTGAAGATAACCGGCAACAACACCAGCGCGGCAATTCCCACACGCAGCGCAATCAAGGGCACCGGGCCAAACTCGGACGAGCCCATCCGCATGAACAGAAAAGAGGCGCCCCAAATGGCGGCCAGCACCACCAGTTCTACTGCATTCATGGTTGATCAACTCCGCAGACCCGGCCCACGGCAAAAGACAGCGGTGACAGGTCTGCCAACAGGGTGGAAAATAGCCGGATTATGCGTCGGCCGCGGGCAAAAGCCGCAATGCCATTGCATGCATATATAGATAAGGCGGCCAGCGTTGCGCTACAGCTACAGCCAGTCTGACTGCCCCCAGGATTGAAGCACCCCATGTCACAGGTGGGACGACACTACCCCGTCATCCCACGAACCACCGGAGAATTACCCGATGAGCGATATCCGCCAGACCATTCAGCAGCGCGTATCCGACCTGCGCGCCGCGATGAGCCGCAATCAGTTCGACGCCTGGATTATCCCCTCCGCCGATCCGCATCTGTCTGAATATCTGCCGGACTACTGGCAGGGCCGTAAATGGGCATCCGGCTTTACTGGCTCGGTTGGCACACTGGTGGTCACCGATGATTTTGCCGGTGTCTGGGTTGATGGCCGTTACTGGGAACAAGCCGAAGCGCAACTGGCCGGCACCGGTGTCAAGCTGATGAAATTGTTGAGCGGCCAGGCCCAGCCACACGTGGACTGGCTGGCCGCCCACCTTAAACACGGTGCCCGCGCCGGAGCCGATGGCGACGTACTGAGCGTTGCCTCTGCCCGCGCTACCGCCAGCGCTTTGCAAGCCAGCGGCGTCAAACTGGAAACCGCCAAAGACCTGTTGAGCGAAATCTGGTCTGACCGCCCGGCCCTGCCCCAAGCAGCCATTTACGAACACGTTGCCCCCTACGCCGCCGTAAGCCGTGCCGCCAAACTGGCGCAAGTGCGGGAGGCCATGCAGGCCGCCGGCGCGCAGTGGCACTTTATCTCCACGCTGGACGATCTGGCCTGGATATTCAATCTGCGCGGGGCCGATGTCGATTACAACCCGGTATTCCTCGCGCATGCACTGATTGGCGCAGACAAAGTCACACTGTTTATTGATGAGCGCAAAGTCTCGCCAGAGCTGCAAGCCACGCTGGCCCAGGACGGCGTAGAGATTGCCGCCTATGACCAGGCCACGGCCGCCCTGGCCGCGCTGCCGGCCGGCTGTGCCACGCTGATCGACCCGGCCCGCACCACACTGGGCCTGATCAACGCGATCCCAGCCAGCGTGCGCCTGATTGAAAAGCTCAACCCGTCCCAACTGTTCAAGTCCCGCAAGACTGACGCTGAAATTGCGCATGTGCGCGAAGCCATGGCGCAAGATGGCGCGGCCTTGTGCGAATTCTTCAGCTGGCTGGATGGTGCGCTTAACAAAGAACACATCACCGAACTGGATATCGACACCCGCATCACCGCCGCCCGTGCCCGTCGCCCTGGCTTTGTTTCTGCCAGCTTTGGCACCATCGCCGGCTTTAACCAGAACGGCGCCCTGCCGCACTATCACGCTACGCCAGAGGCGCACTCAACCATTCAGGGTGATGGCCTGCTACTGATTGACTCCGGCGGCCAGTACACCGGCGGCACCACCGATATCACACGCGTCGTCCCCGTCGGCAAGATCACCGCCGATCACCGCCGCGACTTCACCACGGTCCTCAAGGGCGTCATTGCCCTTTCCCGCGCACGCTTCCCGGTTGCCATCCGGGCCGCCATGATCGATGCCATCGCCCGCGCCCCGATGTGGGCCGAAGGCGTGGATTACAACCACGGCACCGGTCACGGCGTGGGCTACTTCCTGAACGTACACGAAGGCCCGCAAAGCATTGGTTACTTCCGCGAAGCCGGCCCGGACACCGCCATGCAGCAAGGCATGATTACCTCGATCGAACCAGGCGTCTATCGTCCGGGCCGCTGGGGTATCCGCATTGAAAACCTGGTCGTCAACCAGGCCGCGCCAACCACCGAATTTGGCGACTTCCTGGAATTCGAAACGCTGACTCTGTGCCCGATTGACACCCGTTGCATCGAACGTAGCCAGCTCACCCAAACCGAGGCCGACTGGCTCAACCAGTATCACCAGACTGTCCGCGCCCGCCTGCAACCACTCGTATCCGGAGATGCGCTGACATGGCTGATTGAACGGACCGAGGCCATCTGAGGGGGAATTGCCGGGTGATGCCACCACACATTGCCCGGCGAGCCAACACAATGGCAATCTGCCCGGGGTACAGCGCAACACCTGATTTGGCCGGTGTTTCAAAGCCTTAGCAAAAAACTCCGGCACTGCGTTTACGAACCCGAAAACCCGTGTTAGTATTCGCACCCTCAAGTGTTGCCGGTGTAGCTCAGTTGGTAGAGCACCTGACTTGTAATCAGGGGGTCGCGAGTTCGATTCCTGCCGCCGGCACCAATGAATACGCAGTAAAGTGAAAGGCCCATGTCGATAACGACATGGGCCTTTTTCTTTTCCAGCTTGCGCAATACCGGCGTGAAGTGGCGTCATTGCGTCCGCTGCTGTCTCAACTGCTGATCCTGCATTTGAAGTTGTTGTTGCTGGATTTGCTGCTGTTGCAGTTGTTGTTGCTGCAACTGTTGCTGCTGTTGTTGCAACAACCGCTGTTGCTGAAGTTGATCTTGTTGTTGCTGCTGCAATATCTGCCGTTGTTGATCTTGCTGCAGAGACTGTAACTGCTGCTGCCCCTGTTGCTGATATTGCAATTGCTGGTTCTGTTGTTGCTGGATCTGTTGCAGTTGCTGTTGTTGCAATTGTTGCTGCCCGTTCTGGAACACGGGCGCAGCGCTGGCGCTGGCCAGGCAAACGGCCAGTAGCGTCGGCAGTATCAAGTAGCGGATGGACATGGCCGTTTCCTGTCTGGGTCGATGGAGATAGGACACCGCATCCACCCGCTTGTTGCGCCACCCGTGCTCAACGGCAAGGCTGCCTGCATCAATTTCAGCCGTTCCTTTCGTACTGGTGCCGGTTTTGTCTGACAAGATGAGTCTGTACGCCGCACATCTGCCCGAAACCACCGACTGTTTCTTGTAAATCGTCAAACCAATCAAGGCGTTGACGAATAGAACAATCCCATTATCATGGTTACGCGACCCGTCAGAAGACGGGCGAGAAACAAGTAGATAAACCGGATGATGGAGACTTGCATGACCCAATCTTTGTTCGCTCGCGGACAAGGCAAGCTTGCGCTTGCCGCTTTACCGGCCCTACTGGCCGCGTCCATGGCATTTGCCGCTTACCCGGCCTGGCAAGATGGCGGTACTTACACCGCTGGCACGATTGTTTATTACAACGGCCATGACTACCAAGCGCTGGTCAACCAGACCGATTACGCAGGCGCTGGCTGGAACCCGGCCTCAACGCCAAGTCTGTGGAAGGACCTGGGGGTAGATAGCGGCGGCGCGACACCAACGCCGACGCCGACACCTACCCCGGTGCCCACACCGACGCCGACACCAACCGCAGCACCCACACCCAATCCGACGCCAACACCCGCGCCATCAGGTAACTGTTATGCCGCGTGGAGTGCCAGCACTGCGTACAACAGCGGTGCGACGGTGAGTTACAACGGCGTGAATTACAAGTCCAATTTCTGGACGCAAGGCAACAACCCGAGCACCAGCAACGGTGCAGCCGGTTCAGGACAGCCGTGGACGGTTGTGGGCAACTGCAGCGGTGGCGCGACCCCTACGCCAACACCAACCCCCACACCAACGCCCACACCAACCCCGACACCCACACCCACACCCACTCCAACGCCAACACCAACGCCAACACCAACGCCAACACCAACCCCCACTCCAACACCGACGCCGACGCCATCCGGCAGTCTGCCCAAGCACATACTGGTGGGTTATCTGCACTCCAGCTTTGCCAATGGTTCTGGCTATATCACCATGGCCAACGTCTCTAACGATTGGGACGTGATCGCATTGGCCTTTGCGGATTCGGATACCAACGGCAATATCACCTTTACCCGCTGTCAGCCCAGCGAGTGCCCGAATGTAGAAAGCGACGCCGATTTCAAGGCGGCCATCAAGGCCAAACAGGCGCTGGGCAAGAAGGTCATTATCTCGGTTGGCGGTGCCAACGGCCTGGTGCAGTTGAACAGCGCTGCGGCAGTGACCAACTTCGTGACCTCGGTGGAAAAGATCATCGATACATGGGGTCTGGATGGCGTCGATATCGACTTTGAAAACCAGTCGCTGTCGCTAGACGCTGGCGATACCGATTTCACCGCCCCCAAAACGGCCAAGATCGTCAACCTGATCAGTGCGCTGACGCAAATCACCAGCCATTACGGTAGCAACTTTGTGCTGACCATGGCGCCGGAAACCTTCTTTGTCCAATTGGGCTACAGCTTCTACGGCCCAGGCCCAAGCGGTTCAGCCGACGCGCGTTCTGGTGCATTCCTGCCGGTGATTTACGCCATGCGCAACCAGCTCACGTTGCTGATGGTGCAAGACTACAACTCTGGCCCGATCACCGGTCTGGACGGTCAGTACCACACCATGGGTGGTGCTGATTTCCTGACTGCCATGACGGATATGGAGATTGCCGGCTTTGCAGTGGCCAATAACGGCGGCAAGGTGTGGCCAGGCTTGCGACCGGACCAGATTGCCGTGGGTATCCCCGCTACGGCCAATGCCGGCAACGGGTTCGTAGCCACGGCCGATGTCGAATCGTCGCTGGATTGCTTGATGAAGGGCACCAACTGCGGCAGCTACAAGCCACATCAGGTTAGCCCCACCCTGCGTGGTTTGATGACGTGGTCGATCAACTGGGATGTTTACAGCGGCTCATCGTTCTCGCAACCGTACCGGGCTTATCTGAACAGTTACGGACAATAAAAGCCTGCTACCCCGCGCAGTGCTAACGCGCTAAAGCCGCATCCCGCATGATTCATGGGGTGCGGCTTTTTTATGTCTTGTTATTGCTCGCGGCGAACGTCGCGCAACGCCAGTATCGATGCCCCAGACAACCAGTTCGGGCAAAAGATGACTTGATCAAACTTGGGGGTTTGTAGTCATTTTTGGCAAGTTACACACAGGCGTTGATATTTGTCATGCACACGCTGATTTACCGTAGCACTTGCATCCGCTTCTCCATACGATGCCTCGTAACCGACTGATATATCAGAAAGGTTATGCGCCCGCAGCAGCGCCGTTATGCGTTGTTCGGGTAGGCACCAGAATAAAAAATGAGGAGCCCCCATGACTACGACCCGAGCTATTCCCTTCCGTAAAGTACTGATTGCAACCACCCTGGCCAGTCTGCTGGCGGCTTGCGGTGACGGCAGCGAGCCCAATCCAAGCGGCGCATCAAACGACGTTGCTTCCCCCAAGGCTGGCACCGTTACCCCGACGCCTACACCCACGGCGACCCCCACGCCGACCGCGACGCCTACCTCAACGCCGACCCCAACACCCACAGCAACGCCAACGCCGACACCAACCGGTACTCCAACACCGACGCCCACGCCGACACCTTCCGGCCCGGTGACCGGTGCTTGTGGCGACACGATTGATACTGCCACGCTCAACAGTGTGTTTGGTGGCAGCAGCGGCGTTCTGGTGACGCCGCTCAATTTCCTGGGTGCGACCAGCGTTGCCGGCCCGAACAGCAGTAATTACCTGGTCGGACTTGCCAGCACAGGTGATGCGGCAACGGTAGAGAGCTTCACTGGCGGGGTTCCAAGCGGAGCCCCGGTTGCAGCCACGAGTTCACAACAATTCATTTGTGTCTCGCAGAATGGCTCAAGTTCGACAGTCAAGTACACATCTGACCTCGCGTCCGGTGCCAGCGCAGTAGGCAACCTGCAATTGGCTAAAGCCGTTACTGGCAATGCCTCCGTGTATTTCAACCTGCCCAGCTTGTCACAATTCAGCTTTGAGTATTTCCGGGCCGGTTCCAACGGGTATTCGCTCGACTACAGCTACGACATGACCAACTGGACCAACATCACCTCACAAACTCGCTCTTCTGCTTGCACGAACAGTGTTTGCGACGAACTCAACCTGATCACTACCGCCATTACCCGACCGGTTGTGTTGCGCCTGCAGAACACCAACGCCAGCGGCACCATGGTGATCCAGGGGTTGATGATCAAGCCCTGATGTTGATGCAATTGCCGGCGCCCCATGCGCCGACTGTAACTCGGGCCTGCCGCTTACCGGGCAGGCCCAAGAGGAATTGTCATGCCTGAAATCCGCAACAAATACATGTTAAAAACCTGCGCGATGCTTATCACGCTAGCGCTGGCCGCGTGCGGCGGCGGCGGCGGGGGCAGCGATGCGGCCATCAGCGCGCCAGCCAGCACAAGCCCAACCGCAGCGCCCACGCCCACATCCGTGCCGACGCCAACGCCAACGCCCAGCGTGGCGGACAACACCACGCTCTGGCCCACCAGCGCCCAGAACGATGCTGCGGTTCAAGGCAAAAAGCCCGCTTACCCCACGACTCTCTGTGCATCGATCCCCGCCACGCTCACGACAAATGCCAAAAACTTGCTGGACGATAGCGTCGACGCGGGTGGCACCAATTCCCAGCCAGATGCCAGCCGCATCCAGGCGGCCATCACCGCGTGTCCGTCAGGTCAGGCCGTCAAACTGGTTGCGGGCAGTGCGGGACAGAATGCCTTCCTCTCCGGCCCACTCACCTTGCCAGCTGGCGTATCGCTGTGGGTAGATAACGGCGTGACGCTGTTTGCCTCGCGCAAACCCTCGGACTATCAGATATCCGGCAAGAACACCTGCGGCCAGACTGCCAGTAGTGACAACGGTTGCCAAGCCTTGATCAACGCGGTGGCGGGCAATAACGGTCTGTACGGCCAGGGCACGATTGATGGTCGCGGTGGCGCGGTGCTGACCTCGGGCATCTATGCCAATACGCTGACCTGGTGGGATGTCGGCGCGCTGACCAAAACCATGTCCAGCGCCAATCAGAATAGCCCGCGCCTGCTGCAGGTCACGGGCGGCAGCAACTTCAGCCTGTATCAGGTCAGTTTGCAGAACGCGCCCAAGTTTCACGTGGTCGCCAGCGGCGTAAACGGGTTTACTGCCTGGGGTAACAAGCTCCAGTCCCCCACACTGGCTTACAGTGTGGCCGGGTATCAATGTGCCAGCGGTACAACACCGACGGTTTCGGGCTCCGCCAATATCACCCGCGCCAGTACCTGCTTCACACCTGACACCGTCAAGAACACCGACGGCATCGACCCGGGGCAGACGCAAAATGTGCTGATCGCGTTTAACCATATCAGCACCGGTGACGATGGCATTGCCATCAAGGCGCATACCACCGGGCCAGCCAGCGGCATCCAGATTCTGCACAACCGCTTCTATTACACTCATGGCATGTCGATTGGCAGCGAGACGGACTCCGGCGTCAATAACGTGACGATCAGCGATATGGTGGTTGATGGTTACGATGCAGGCGCCACCAGCGGCTTCCGTATCAAGACCGACGATAGCCGCGGTGGTGAAGTCAAAAATGTCACCGTGGACGGGTTATGTGTGCGCCGCGTGCAACAGCCGCTGTTGATCGATACCTACTACGGTAATGCATCGGGCTCCAGCAACCAGCTGTACCCTAACGTGCACGACATTACGATCCGCAATGTCCGTTACCTCAATACCACCGGCTCAGTGTACAACGGAGCCAGCGCAGCGATTGGCGTACGCGGTTATCAGTCCCAGGGACAAACATTGCCGGCGTATAACATCACGCTAGATAACGTGGTGTTTGACAGCACACCGTCGTGGGTTAGTACCGGCATGGCCTATGCTATCCCCTCTTACGGGACCATCAGTATGGGGGCCGGCCCCGTCTCGTTTGCCAGCTTGTTGACCAGCGCGTCGGGCAACAATGCGTTCACGGTTACTGACAACCGCAGCGCCAGCGCAGCTGCCTATGACTGCAGCGCGGCGTTTGTCAGCTTCCCGTCTGGCAAATCGCCAATCTGATTCACGCGGTACCCAACGCACACGCAAAGAGCCACGTCTGTGGCTCTTTTTTTGTCTATCCGCACCGCGCTTTCAGTCTCAGTGGAACGTCGCTGTAGTATTCCGGCCACTCGCTACAAATCACTTGCCAATCAATGTTTTATACCGTCATAATTCTGATATATCAGAATGAAAACAGTATCCGGGATTCGTCACCGGACAGGCCTTCTCCTGGCACTGTTTTCTGAAGCCGGCGCATGCTTTCCGGAAACTCCGTTTGCGCCATGTGCAATACCAGAACGACACAGGCAGGATAGTCATATGGTTACTGCGATCAGCATACCCGTGAAGCGGACATTGCCTCAGCGGCAATGCAATAATTGCAATGTGCGTGATATTTGCCTTCTGGCCAATGTCACACAACAACGTCATGAATTAACCGACAACGCCCCACCAACAGTCAATGTGCGGACCATCTCCATCCGCCGTGGCGACCGGCTTTATTCCCAAGGGCAAACCGGATCGGTTTATGCGGTGCGGCTTGGATTCTTCAAAACCCGCATTCTTAATTCGCACTTGCGCGAACAAGTCACCGGCTTTTACATGCCCGGTGCGCTGGTGGGGGCCGATGTCCTCGCACTGGGGCAACATGGCGACGACGCCGTTGCGCTGGAAGACGGTGAAGCCTGCGAGATGGCCTGCACCTCTCTGGTCGGCCAGGCCCAGAAAAACAACGATACCCGTCACCAGTTGCAGCGTATCCTGGGCCAGGAAATCAGCCGTTTGCACCACACCACGCAACGTTTGCGTGACACCGTCGCGGTGCAACGCGTTGTCGGTTTGTTGCTGGATCTCTCTGATGCGTTTGCCTTGCGGGGTTATTCTGCCCGCAGTTTTTTGCTGAGAATGACACGCAATGAAATGGCCAGTTATCTGGGTTTGTCGATTGAAACGGTGAGCCGGATTTTATCCCGTTTGCAAAATCACGGTTTATTGCAAATTCAGGGCAAACTGGTCAACCTGACGGATACCAAAGCACTGCAAGATATTCTCGAACAAAATGGCAACGTGGCTGGCATTGATTAGCCGCATTGATTGCGATTAAATAAAATGGCGAATGCATAAATGCAATTCGCCATTTTTGTTGCTATGTACAAATAAAAACCAGATTGTATTTAAAACACGGGTTCAACAATTACAATTGAAAGCGTGAAACCGATTGCCGCAGGCCGCTTGCCAGTTGTTGCAATTCCTGCACATTTTGCGTGGCAATTTGTACCGATGCGGCAGAGCCTTCCACCATTTGCGCAATTCGCTCCACGTTGACTGCTACGCTATTGCTGGCAACGCTTTGTTCCGAAGCCGCATTGGCAACATCGCGCACGCGCTCCAGGTTGGCGTTGGCATCCTGACTGATTACCTGGAGCGAACGTGCCGCCTCGCCCGCCATCTCGACACTGCCCGATACGCGCGGCGTGACCGCGTGCATGCTGGTGACCACTTGATCCGTATCGCTGCGGATCGCATCCACCATCTGACCAATGCGGCCGGTGGCCTGCGAGGTCCGTTCCGCCAACTTGCGCACTTCATCTGCCACCACAGCAAAACCCCGGCCGTGTTCGCCAGCGCGGGCGGCTTCAATAGCGGCGTTCAGTGCCAGCAAGTTGGTCTGATCGGCAATTTCCTTGATTTCGCCCGATACGCCGCCGATCTCGCGGGACCGCTCCACCAGGCCGGCAATCAGGTCGGATGCGGCATTCACTTCACTTAGCAACCCGTTGATCTCGGACGAGACCTTGCCCACCAGTGTTTCGCCTTCTCCGGCCAGCAAGGTGGTGCGGCTGGAGTTCTTTTCCGTTTCGCGGGCGCTGTGAGAAATCTGGTCGATGCTGACCGACATCTGTTCAATGGCCGCCGCAGTAGATGCGGTGGCATCCGACGATTGCCGCGAGGCATGGCGGATTTGTTCAATCTGGCTGGTCAAGTTGGATGCCGCTTGCGCCAGTGCCTGAGCCCCCTGCTGGATGCCTTCGATCATGCTGCGCAGACTTTGCTGCATGGTGGCCGTGGCACCCAGTAAAGAGTCCGGGCGACTGCGGCTGAACTGGCTCAAAGAACGGGTCAAGTCGCCGCCGGCAATGGCGCGGGCCACTTCAGCGGCATAATCTGGCTCGCCACCCAGTTGGCGGTAGATATGGCGTGACATGACAAATGCAAGACCGGTGACCACAATCAGGCACAGCGCGCCAATCAGTACGAAATGCCAGGCCAGTTGCCAATAGGCCCGCTCGATATCATCGACAAATACACCAAACCCCACCAGCCAGTTCCAGCCGTCGATACGGGTGACGCCATTGATTTTGGGTACCAGCACATCGGTACCCGGGCGTTTGGTCATGTCGTCAAAGAAGGCGTAGTCCGTATCACGCAGGCGGAACAGGTATTCCTCAAAATTGGTGCGCCCGCTGGCCACTTTGGCGCCCCAGTCCACCTTGCCGATCACGGCCGGATTGGGGTGCACCAGGCCAAGCGCATCGGCGGTTCTTGCCCACAGATAATTCTTGCCATCCCGCAGGCCGGACAAAGCCGCAATGGCCTGGGCCTGTGCAGCCTGGTGATCAAGCTTGCCACTTTGTTCCAGCGACTGGTAATACGCCACCTGATGGCGGGCCAGACTCAGTACCGCCTGAATTTCATCGCGGCGGTCCGCTAGCATGTTGGCGTGCAAGGTGTGCAACGCTACCGCCGAAACAATGATCAAACCCAGTACTGCGCTGGCCACGATCAGGCCCAGCCGGGTAGATAATTTCATGATGACAAGCTCCATGAGTAAGAAATTTCGGGCATCCCGGGTTACCAGTAGGGACCGGGCTGCCGCTGATCCGGCAGGTGCGCAATAAAGTATTCCGGGCGGTGCATCCGGGCGATCTCCAGGACCGGCAAGACCTGATCCAGGTGTTCACGCATGGCACAGGCGGCTTGTTCGGCTTCGCCCGCTTCCAGCATCGCCACCACATGGTCATGCTCTGCCACCACGACATCCATCCGCCCAGGCATGGGCAGGGTGAGCCGGCGATAACGGTCTATCTGCGTTTTGGCCTGCTGGATCATGCGCCACACCCCGGGAAACCCGGCAATCTCGGCCAGCGCTTCATGAAACTCTTCATCCATCCGGTGGAACCTGACAATATCCGCAGCCGCTACACAAGCCAGTTGCCCGGTCAGCGCGTGGCGCAAGCGGGCGATGTCTTCTGGCTTGATACGCAAAGCCGCACGCTGGACGATGGCCACTTCCAGCGCCGTGCGTACCAGCATGGCTTCACCCAGCCGGTCCAGTGGAATGCGCGAAACATAAGTGCCGACCCGCTGCGTGACTTCAACCAACCCCTCTTCCACCAGACGGCGTACCGCTTCATGGACCGGGGTGCGGCTGGTTCCGTGGAGGACCGCAATTTCTTTCTCGTTAATCCGGGCGCCCGGCAGCATCACCATGTCCACAATCTGTTGCCGCAGCGTCTGGTAAACCCGCATGGCAGCACTCGGACGTGAACTGTCCGGTGCTGCGCTGGCGGCATCCAGCAACGCTTCACTAACCGCAAAAGCATCTTCAATACGCAGGGTGGTCCCGGGTTGCGCTTCGTGCATCGTGGTTTCCCGTTATCTTTTTGTGGGGTTGTATCGGGTTATATGGATTGGGCGATTCTGCTGTACCTGACTCAGGGCATGGCGCTGAGGGGAATAATGGCGCCGGGATGCTGGATCACCGCGCCAGCCAGCTTGTGGGCTGCCTGCATGGCTGGGCCTGGCGCCAAGCCTTGCAAACGTGCCGCCAGATAACCTGCGGCAAACGAATCCCCTGCTGCGGTGGTGTCTACCACCGGGGTCACCGGTACCGGCGCGACTTCCAGTCTCAATGCGTCTGTAGCAACCACGCTGGCCGCCCCGCCCCGCTTGATCACAATTTCAGCCACACCCAGCGCGCGGGTCCGGGCAATGGTGGTTTCCACATCAGCCTCGCCGTATAACGCGACTTCATCGTCCAGCGTGAGCAGTGCCAGACTAGAGAGCGACAACATACGGCGATAGCTCGCAGCGGCCACCGCCGGGCTCTCCCACAGACGGGCGCGGTAGTTGTTGTCGAACACGATCATGCCGCCCCGCGCCTTGCACTGAGACAACACGTCAAACAGCGTGTCGCGGTCTGCGGGCGTCAGGATGGCGAGAGAGATGCCGGAGAGGTACACCACGTCCGCTTCCTGCAACGCGGCCAGCACCTGTGGTGTCTGCGGTCCATGCAGCCAGTAACGTGCCGCTGCGTCTTTGCGCCAGTAATGAAAGGTGCGCTCGCCCGTATCATCGGTTTCGATCAGGTAGATACCCGGCAGCTTGTCGGCAAGGCGTTGTACCAGCTGCGTGTGGATGCCCTCGGCTTGCCAGGCCGCCACCATTTCATCGGACAAGCTATCCGTGCCCAGCGCGGACAAATACGCCACCGCAAACGGCCGCCCCTTGAGCTGGCGTGCCATATAGACCGCCGTGTTCAGCGTATCGCCACCAAAGCGGTACGCCAGCCCGCCCGGTTGGCGTTGTAGTTCAACCATGCATTCGCCAATGATGGCAATGGTCTTGTGGGCTTCAGAGCGGGCGGCATCCATCAGATGTTTCCTTTGGCGTAACGGGCAGCCATGGCATCCAGGCTTACCGGTTTGATCCGGCTGGCCATACCGGCAGCGCCGAAGGCCTCGTAGCGGGCAATGCAGATATCACGCATGGCTTCTGTGGCCTTCCCCAGATATTTGCGCGGGTCGAATTCATCCCGATGCGTGGCAAACGCACGGCGAATCGCGCCCGTGGCAGCCAGACGCAGATCGGTATCGATATTGATCTTGCGTACACCGTGGCGGATGCCTTCGACAATCTCCGGCACAGGTACGCCCCAGGTTTCAGCGATGTCGCCACCGTGATCATTGATGGTTTTCAGCCAGTCTTGCGGGACGGAAGAACTGCCATGCATGACCAGATGGGTATTGGGCAAACGTGTGTGAATCTGGCGGATGCGATCAATCGCCAGCGTGTCGCCAGTAGGTGGCTTGCTGAATTTGTAGGCCCCGTGGCTGGTGCCAATGGCAATGGCCAGCGCATCGACCCCGGTGGCGGCGACAAAGGCTGCGGCTTCTTCCGGGTCGGTCAGCATCTGGCTGTGATCCAGTGTGCCCTCTGCACCGACGCCATCTTCCTCACCCGCCGAGCCGGTTTCCAGGCTTCCCAGGCAACCCAGCTCCCCCTCGACCGAGACCCCGCAAGCGTGGGCAAAGTCGGTTACGGTCCGGGTGACGTGGACGTTGTAGTCGTAATCTGCCGGCGTCTTGCCGTTATCCAGCAACGAACCATCCATCATCACTGAGGAGAACCCCAACTGGATGGCGCGCTGGCAGATCGCCGGGCTGGTGCCATGATCCTGATGCATGACGATGGGCAGGTGGGGAAACTCCTCAATCGCTGCCAGAATCAGATGGCGCAGGAACGGTGCCCCCGCGTAGGCGCGTGCGCCCGCTGAAGCCTGGACGATCACCGGACTATCTGTACGGTCGGCGGCCAGCATGATGGCGCGCATCTGTTCCAGGTTATTCACGTTAAAGGCCGGCAGACCGTATTGATAGTCGGCGGCGTGATCCAGCAACTGGCGCATGGATACCAAAGGCATAACAAAACTCCTTCTACCCGCACGCCTCAGGCCTGCGGGAAATCATTGGGTCAGTACTCAGTCCACAAATTGCGCAGCGCATCGACAAGGTCAGGCAGCGGTCGGCGGACGTGATGGTGATAGTTTTCCAGGCGCTCGACTTCCTCGCGCGAACCCAGCATCACCGGTGTGCGCTGGTGCAAGGCATGGGGCTGGATCTCCAGCACGCGCTGCTGGCCGGTGCTGCTCATGCCACCAGCTTGTTCCACCAGCATGGACATCGGGTTGGCCTCATACAGCAGCCGCAACTTGCCAAAGCGGCTGACTTCGCGCGCATCTTGCGGGTACAGGAACACACCACCGCGCAGCAAAATGCGGTGTACATCTGCCACCATCGCGGCGACCCAGCGCATGTTGAAATCTTGCTGGCGCGGACCGTTGGTACCGGCCATGCACTCTTGCACGTAGCGTTTGACCGGGCTTTCCCAATGGCGGGTGTTGGCCGTGTTAATGGCAAATTCGCGGGTGCGCGCCGGAATGGACATGCGTGGATGTGTGAGCACAAACTCGCCGCTATCGCGCTCCAGCGTAAAGCCGTGCGTGCCATCCCCCGTGGTGAGTACCAGCATGGTGGCTGGGCCATAAATGGCATAGCCGGCGCAAACCTGTTCGGAACCCGGCTGCAAAAAGTCAGCCTCGGTGGCTGGCGCGCGGGCGCTGGGGCATTTCAGGATGGAAAAGATCGTCCCGACCGGCGCATTGATGTCGACATTGGATGAGCCATCCAGCGGATCAAACAGCAGCAGGTACTGGCCTGCGGTGCGCTCCTGGCTGGTGCGGCTGATGCGGGCCATTTCTTCAGACGCCACGGCCGCCAGCGCAGTGTGCGTCTGGGTGCCCTCCATCATCAAATCGTTGGCGATGATGTCCAGCTTCTTCTGTTCTTCTCCCTGCACGTTGTCGACACCCGCGCTCCCCGTCGTGCCCACCAGCGCACTGCGATCTACTGCAGCGGCAATGTCGCGGCAACACATGGCGACCTGGTGGATCAACTGGTACAACGCAACCGGATGGCGGTCGTCAGACGCGCATTCTGTGGCAATGAAAGTGGAAAGATTGATACTCATGAATCACCTTTCTGGCCGTGCCACGCTCAAGAGCGCAACGCTGCCGTGTAAATTCTGGAAAGCGCTTGTGGCGAAAGCGAAGCGCGACCGACCAGGGCACCGTCCACATCTGGCATGGCAAACAGGGCCGCTGCGTTATGCTCGTTGACGCTGCCGCCATAGAGCACGCTGATCTGCGCCGCGGCGACCGGGTCGGTCTGGGCAAGGCACGCGCGGATAAAAGCGTGCGCAGCCTGTGCTTCATCCGGCGTCGCGGCGTGACCGGTGCCGATGGCCCATACAGGCTCATACGCCACCACCACCTCCCGCCAGCCCGGTATCTGCACCAGATGGCGTAACTGCCGACCCAGAATGTGCTCGGTCAACAAGTTGTCGCGCTCCAGTTGGCTTTCACCAATGCACACTACGGGCGTGATCCCGGCATTCAGGCACGCTTGTGCCTTGGCGGCGGTGAGCTGGTCGCACTCCAGATGGTGCCGGCGGCGTTCTGAATGCCCGACGATGGCATACCGGCAGCCAACTTCTGCCAGCATGCGGGCAGACCATTCACCGGTCCGCTCACCGCCAGAGAGTTCAGCCACGTTTTGCGCACTCATATCCAGCCTGGTGCCCTGCGCCAGACGCCGAATCTCACCGAGATAAGGCGCGGGTGGGCACAACACCAGTCCAACCTGAGGTGTCACCACGTCCGCCAGCACGCTGACGGTTTCCAGACATAAATCCAGATCGCCATGCATCTTCCAGTTACCAATCACCAACCGCTGGCGGGCGGGCGGGATCGGCAGCACATTGGCCGCTTTGTTCGGGCTTCTTGTGAAAGCCGACAGCGGTCCTTTTTTCATCTCAGCCATTTCCTGTCCTGTAGGGGCTGTCAAAAACGCTGCAAATGGCTATGCGATTGGCATTGCTACCAGCATCGCTGACCGGATCCGGCTGCAGTCCTGCCTGAGTACGGATCGGGTCAACAAGCTGTGAATACTGAAATACTGGAAAAAACCTCCCGGCCAGGCCGGGAGGTTGAAGGACATGCCGTCAGGATTGGACGGCATGCCGGTTGCACTGGATTACTGCGAAGCCCAGGTGGAACCAAACAGGTTGGATTGACCAATGGCCGGGAAATCAACAAAGGCGTTGCTGCAATCCACCACCTTGGTGGGATCAACAGCCTGCGTAACCTGACCATTCACCACCACGTTGTTGGACGGGTCAGCAAAGATCGGCAGGTTGACGCCCTTGATGGTCAGGTTGGCATCAGACATCGCGCTCATGGTGATTGCGGTACCGCTATCAGCCACCACGTTGTTCAGCGTCATAGTCAGCGGGTAAGCCGGGTTACCAAAGCCGCCGGTATTGGCTGCGAAACCTTGCAGCTTGGCGTTGGAGGTGCCCAGGATACGCACGTTGTTCAGCGTGATGTCGTGGAAGTTCGGGTACAGCGGGCCAGCCGTCGGCAATGCCTTGGTGCTGTAGTACGGGGTAAACAGCAGGGCATTCTGGGCGTTCTTGATACAAATGTTGGTGTAGGTAATGTTGCTGACCTCACCGCCGCGAGCGTAGTCGGACTTGATGCGCAGACCTTCTTCCGAGTTCTCGAAGGCATTGTCATACACCTGCACATTGGTCACGCCAGAGTTGGTTTCGCTACCGACCGAGATGCCATGACCCCAGTAGATATGGTTGTGGGCGATGATGATGCCCCACTTGCGGTCAGAGCGAACGTCACGGTTACCATCGATGGCGAACAGACCAGAACCGTTACCGCCCGGAGTCGGGTTGTTGCTGCCCTTCAGCGCAATATCATCGTCACCCGTGCTGACATAGTTGTACGCAAACACGAAGTTCTTCAGATAGCCGTCAAAAGAGATCTTGCCGGTGCTGGAGGATGTGGTGGTCGAGGTGACTGCAGAAGCACCCGAGCCCGTCGTTACGCTATTGGTGCCGCCCGTAGCCAGTGCAACTTGCGTAGCCTTGCTGGCAGAACCCGGGTCAAAGGCGTCGGTGTTCTTGACGTTATCTTCAGTGAAGGTGGCGCCGGTATACAGCGGATTACCGTTACCTGCCGGGTTGGCAAACGCGGCCAGAGTCGGGGTTTGTACCTTCACGCCCCAGATGGTCAGACCATCAACACCACTCGGAACCACGTGGAAGTTGGCGCTGTTGTTCAGGGTAATGCGATACAGCGTCAGGTTCTTGGCGTAGTTGAACACCATCATGCGGAAGTTGGACTGCGAGCCGGTACCGGTCGTGCCGTTCTGCACCATGTTGCCCAGATAAGCCAGATCCCACCAGGTCATGTTGCGGGCGGAAGACTTGGTATCCACGATCGTGCCGCCGTTGTCGCAAGACGTGCCGTTGGCCGCTTGTGTACCGGTTGCATAGGCCGCATAGGTGTTGGAGCAGCTCATGTCCACTTTCATCAGCGGATAGAGTTTGTTGGACGTCACGATTTCCGAATAAGCACGGCTATCGATACGCCCATCGCCCATCACGGCCGAGTTCACCATATTGGTACCGTTGATCAGCGCCAGACAATTGCTGGAGCTACCGGCCTTGGTGGCACTCACTGCGGTATTGGCACAGTATGTGGTCGAGGTGGGCAGATACGTCATGACATCGCGTGAGGCGTACAACGTCACGCCCTTATCAATCCACAACGTCACCCCCGACGGCAACGTCAGCGGGCCGCTGATAAAGCCGTTGGAGCCATCTGTACCCTGGCTGACCACAAGGCGCACCGCAAACTTGGATGCCTTGTACTGCGGCTTGGCCAGTTCTTCACCCGAAACGCCGGCGATGTTCACCGGTTGAGCGCCTTTGTTGGCGGTCACTACGGTCACACCGGCCAGTGTTTGCGCAGCGGTAGCCGCCGCGTCAGCAGCCTGAATCTTGGCACCGACTTCCGCATCAACCGATGCGCCGCAAGCGTTCAGTGCCGCCTGGATACGGGCCTGGTCCGGGTTGCTGGTGGTCGTTGCCACGCCCGCACCGGAGGTTGACGGATCAGCCTCTGGCGGCAGCGAGCCATCCGGGCGGCTGACGACGGGCACCTTGTTCGTGCCAATCGTGTTGGGCTGCGCATACAGCGTGGCGCAAACCTGGGCATCGGTCGGCAGGCTGGGTTCCGCCGGCAGGTTGGCGTCATAGCTGACGGTCCCCACCTGGAACGGCTTGTCAGACGAATAGCTGTTGGCATTGGCGTTATCACCGCCGCTGCCACCGCAGGCCGTCATGGTGATGGCTGCGGCCATCACGCAAGTCAGGACCGCCGCCCCTTTCCAGTGCTGCATAAGTGCTCTGGATGCATTTATTTTCATGGTTGACTTCTCCGGAACTCGGGCACCTGCAACACACAGGTCCCCATTTGTTCATCATTGTTTTGGCCAGCCATTGGCCAGCGAACGGCAAGCCGCTCCCTGCGGTACGGAAAATCCGTACCGGGGTTTGCTGGGTCAATGGCGTCCTGGCGCGTTTGCGCCGGAAAATCAGAAGTGCGCGATCAAACCAATACCAAATGCACGTGGGCTATCACCCGGCGCCAGATAGGCGCTGCTTGTGCCCGAATTGTTGCTATAAATCGGTGCTTGTCCCAGATTCACGCTTTGCTGGGATTTATTTTTGATATCGGTGTAATAGACGTAGGTTGCCAGGTAATCATTGAATTTATACATGGCACCCAAAGACCATTGAGTGGCTTCATAGTCTTCCGGATTGGCAAATGTGGTGTTATCCAGCTTGCCTAATTTGGCATATCCAGCCATCAGCGAAATGTTTTCGCCAATATCCTGCGCGGCCGAAATCATCCAGGCATTTTGTTTCATGCTGCCTGTAGTCAGGCTTGGATAAAGATTGCCGCCGCTAGCGGCCGTGAATTGCGAGTAGCCATAATTGCCAACTTCATAACCTGCGCCCACATAGGTTTTTGTCGGGAACTTGTACGAAGCGACGACCTTATAAAAATAGGTATCGACGTTATTGACCGAACCGGTCTGAAAGCCATAACCGGAGCTGAGGTTATCCGTCAATACACCGGTATTGGCCTGGCGATCGTAGCCCACACCCACTTCAAAACCGGCGATACCGTATTTGGCTGCCAGCGAGTAACGACCACGATTGCCGCCACTGCTTTCGTTCTCATCAAAGCCGTATGAAGCCGCAGCCTGAAAGCCCGCCCATGTTGGCGATGTGTAATGCACCGAGTTTTTGTAGCGTGCTTCGCCACGGCTGAACACGCTGTTGGCGTTACCGGTCATCTGGGCAGAGGTATTGTTGAGCACATCCAGACCATGCGAGGTCATGCCCAGGTTACCACCCAGCTCGCCCCCCGAACCGACGAGGCTGCGATAGGCCGAATCGTTATTACCCGCAACAAAACGACCAAAACGGGTATCGTCAATACCCACGAATGTATTGCGCGACTCCAGGGTAGCAGAACTGCCCTGATCATTAACGCCGCCATTTTCAAAGTTGTTCAGGCCACCTTCCAGTTGCCAGATCCCTTTGGCGTACTGGTTGATACCAATAGAACCGCTAAATCCCAGGCGCGAATTACCATCGGAAACGCGGCCGCGTGAATTATATGGGGTCGCCCCGCCATCAGCCTGTACCGATTCAACCTGGCCATTCAGAAAACCGTAAATCGTTGTCTGAATATCAAGATCTTTCATGGCCTGGCTTAAATCGGCAAATGCCGGAGCACAGATACAACTGAAAACCGATGCGCCAGCCAGCAGCATGGCTTTCATTCTGAAATTGCCATTTCTTACCATAGTATTACTCCCTGTTTTATAACGCCGATATATGCGGCCTTGAAGTACTGCAATTCACCTGCAATCTTTTTTATCAATTGCAAAATGCGGGCGTAAAAAGCCCCTTCCGGCAGAAAGACGGAAAAATGCAGTACCAGGTATTAGTTCAGTCTGTTGGTTCAGGCTGTCAGATATGTATTTCCAGACTGCTATCCGGTCCGCCAGACCCTTTGCGCAGGGCCTGGCGTTCTGGCTAATCGATCAACCAGTCATGTTCATCATAATCAGGCCGTAGCCACCGCACCCACCGGTGCCTGAGTCACGATGACACGTTCACGGGCCAGCAAGCAGACAATGATGGCCGCCACGATGTCAAAGAATGCCAGCACCACAAACAGCGGGCTGTAGCCGATTTGGGTGACCAGCACGCCAAACACCAGCGTGAACAGGGTGGCACCAAGGTAACCAAACATGCCGCCCAGACCGGTTGCAGTCGCCACTTCGTTTTTGCCGAAGACGTCAGACGTAATGGCATACAGCGCGCCGGAGAGGGTCTGGTGGGCAAAGCCACCTACACACAACAGGGCAATGGCAGCGTACGGGCTGGCAACAAGACCCACACAAGCCGGACCGACCATACACAGGGAACCTGTCACCATCACCATCTTGCGGGAAGTAAACAGCGATACCTTGCAATACTTGTGATACAGCGGGCTCAGATAACCACCCAGCACGCAGCCAATATCAGCGGCCAGGAACGGCAGCCAGGCAAACAGGGCAATCTCTTTCAGGTTCATATGGCGTTCAGTGGCCATGTACAGCGGAATCCAGGCATTGAAGGTTTGCCATGCCGGTTCAGACAGGAAACGCGGGATACCGATGGACCAGAAGTCACGGTTACGCAGAATTTCTTTCCACGATGCCTTCTTGGTGCTGGTGTCGTTGTACTTGGCTTCCTGGCCGGCCAGGATGTAGTCACGCTCATCGTTAGAGAGGTGTTTCTGGTCTTTGGGGTGCTTGTACAGCCACATCCATAGCCCGGTCCAGACAAGGCCCAGCCCGCCGACGATCAGAAAGCCCCACTCCCAGCTACCATGCAGGATGGACCAGACCACGAGCGGTGGCGCGCACAATGCGCCAATAGAAGAACCGATGTTGAACCAGCCAATCGCCACCGAGCGCTCTTTGGCCGGGAACCATTCGGTCGTGGCCTTCACACCTGCCGGAATGCCCGCAGCTTCACTCAGCCCCAGCAAACCACGCATGAACGCCAGGCTCTGCCAGCCGGTTGCCATTGCAGCACCGGCACAAGCCACGGACCAGGCCAGCGCAAAAATGGCAAAACCCATCTTGGTGCCGATCGTATCCAGAACATAGCCTGCAACAGGCTGCATAAATGCATAACAGATCTGCCAGGAGACCACGATCCATGAGTACTCTTTGGCAGTGAAATGCATCTCCTCCATCATGGTGGGCGCGGCAACCGACAGCGTATTGCGTGCCAGATAATTGACAATCAGCCCCGCGGTGACCAACCCCACCATCCACCAGCGCATGCCTTTGATTTTATTCATGACATATCCTTCAACCACTTGATTGATAAGCCAGCCACTCCGGTCTGGTTTATGCCAGATACCGGACTCCAGCGCGGCTGGATTTAACCGGGTCGTTAAGGTGATGGCTAGCTTGCCAAAACCGCCGACCTCTGCAAATTGAATTCAGTCCATCTACGCCAGTAACAGCGTGTTTGTCTGCACGACCCCGGATTGACCCAAACCCTGCGGTTTTTCCGAATGGAACAACCAATCGGGCTCACGTAGGGTACTGTTCTTCCAGTGATTTTTTGTGCAGCGCACCAAGTTCGTGCTGTTTCGCACTGCATTGGTGATATATCAGAATGCTGCACCTAATATATCAGTATGACAAGCGCTTTGTAGGCCGTCTGGATCAAACTACATTTGGTCTGTAAGCGGCAAAAAATGGGGAAACCCAAGGCCGATGCGGGCCCGCAGGAAGAAAGTGTGAATCAGCCTGTTACAGTTTTTTTGCGTTATATCAAAAAATGGACTGCAACCTTTAGGCGACACCCCTGCCCGCCCGCTGGCGGGGTATAGCGGGATCAGCGGCAAAGTAGCGTGGATGCTGGTTTTGCTGGAGGCGGGCTAAAACGGGATCAGCAGTGCAATTTATAGTGCAGTGCCGCAAAGCACACTGTCGATGACCTCGATCCAGTGCACAACGGGAATCGCCGTCCCGTTTTGCAAATGCGCAATACAGCCAATATTGGCAGTCGCCACGCAGGTGGCGCCGGTCTGCGTCAGCGCCCGGCATTTTTCGTCACGCAAGGTGAGGCTCAATTCTGGCTGGAACAATGAGTACGTACCGGCCGAACCACAGCACAGATGCGCATCGTGCGGCAGACGGGCATTGATGCCAAAGGCGGCCAGTATTGCCTCGACCTTGCCGCGGATTTGCAAGCCATGCTGCAAAGTGCATGGCGGGTGGAAAGCCACGCCAGCCGGCGGTGGAAAGCGCGCCTCCTGCGCCAGTTGCGCAGCATGGGGCTCCAGGACTTCGGCAATGTCTTTGGTCATGGCAGAAATCTGTTCGGCTTTGCGGGCATAGTGCGGATCGTTGCGCAGACGGTGGCCATATTCCTTGAGCGCCACGCCACAACCCGAAGCATTGCTGACAATCGCTTCTGCACCGCCTTCAATCAGCGGCCACCAGGCATCAATATTGCGTCTGGCATCGGCCAAAGACGCTGCTTCAAAATCCAGATGCTGGTGAATGGCGCCGCAGCAATGCGCTGCGGAGGCACGCAGGACCTGAATGCTGGCCTGATCCAGCACCCGTGCGGTTGCCCGGTTGATGTTGGGGGCCATGGCGGGCTGGACACAGCCTTGCAGCAAAATGACCTTGCGTTCATGCGTCATGCGTGGCCAGACACCGGCTGCGGGACGCCGCGCGGGAATATGATCCGCCACTGCCGCCGGCAAGGCCGCCTGCAACACCTGGCCCAGCCGCAGTACGGGCGTAAACAGCACCCCCGTATGCAGAAAGGCCGCCAGCGCGCGGCGCATAGCCTGTTCGGTCAGTGATCGTGGATTGCGTTTGAGCGCCAGCCTGCGCCCGGTTTCCAGCAAGCGGCCGTACTGGACACCGGCCGGACAGGTGGTTTCGCAATTGCGGCACGTCAGGCAACGATCCAGATGTTGCCGGGTATCTGCGCTGGTGGCATGCCCCTCCAGCATTTGTTTGATCAGATAGATCCGGCCGCGCGGGCCATCCAGTTCATCCCCCAGGATTTGGTACGTGGGGCAGGTCGCATTGCAAAAGCCGCAATGCACACATTTGCGCAAAATGGCCTCGGCTTCCTCGCCCTCCGGGGTTTCACGCATGGCTTGTTGTAGACGCGTTTGCATGGGGTCTGGTCAGAAGCGCGGGTCAATACGGCATGGATTAAAGATGCCCGTTGGATCGAACACCGCCTTGAGGCGCCGTTGTATCGCGGCCAGCGGGCCGGGTATGGAAGAAAAAGCCGGCAACCCGCCTTCAGTGTTGGTCCCGCGCCGGAACAAGGTGGCGTGCCCACCGGCCCGTTCGGCAACGCGGCGGATTTCTGCCGCAGGTTCCGGCGTGCGCCACCAGCGCAGTCCCCCGCCCCACTCCAGCCACTGCGCGCCTTCCAGCGCCAGCGCCGGGGTGGTGGGTGGTACGGCAATACGCCACAGCGCGGTGGCGGAAGGCGCAAAGAAATCACTGGTCTGTTCACGCAAGGCTTGCCAGTACGCGGTAGAACCGTCGTCTGCCACCAGATCGCCCCCCAGTTGGGCAATGGCCGACTGGACGCCAGCCTTGCTGCCGGACAAACGCAACAATAATTCGCCCTCATGCCAGGCGGATGCACTCATGGGAACCGGCTTGCCGGCCCAGTGATTCAGCGTTTCGATCGCCTGGTTTTCATCCATCACAAACCGCAGCGAGTGCGTGGCGACCGGTACCGGCAACAGCCGTAGCGATACATCCAGAATCACCCCCAATGTGCCGAGTGACCCGGCCATCAGCCGCGCCACATCGTAACCGGCCACATTTTTCATGACCTGACCGCCAAACCGCATCACCTCGCCGCGCGCGTTCATGATGGTCACACCCAGCACATAATCCCGGATCGCCCCCGCGTACGCCCGGCGCGGACCAGCCAGGCCCGCCGCAATGCAACCGCCCAGGGTGGCAGTCGGGCCAAAGTGCGGCGGTTCAAACGGCAACATTTGTCCATTTTGGGCGATGGTGGCTTCGATTTCGGCCAAAGGGGTGCCACAACGTGCTGTGATCACCAGTTCAGCAGGGTCGTACGCCACCACGCCGGCATAGTCGCGCACATCCAGCACCGGGCCGGGCACCGGGTTGCCGTACCAGCTTTTACTGTCGCCACCACGAATACGCAACATGCCGCCAGCCGCCCGCGCAGCCCCGATTTGTTCGCGCAGGCGCTCCAGCACGGGCGAGGATGTCACTGCCGGCAGGGGCATCAGAACCTCTCGATATCCGGGAACGGCAAGCGCCCGCCGCTGACATGCATATGACCGTACTCGGCACAGCGGGCATGCGTGGGAATCCCCTTGTCGGCATTGAGCAAACCGGCCGGATCAAACGCACGCTTGATCGCCAGAAAAGTCTCGCGCTCGGCGGGCGTGAACTGCACGCACATGGAGTTCAGTTTTTCGATGCCCACGCCATGTTCACCGGTAATGGTGCCACCCAGTTCCACGCAGCGCTCCAGAATGTCAGCCCCGAAATCCTCGGCCCGGCGTAACTGGTCAGCGTCGTTGCCATCAAACAGGATCAGGGGATGCAGATTGCCGTCTCCGGCATGAAACACGTTCAGGCACTGCAGGCCGTAAACCTCTTCCATGCCCTGAATACGCTTGAGCAATTTGCCAATAGCGCGCCGCGGTATGCTGCCATCCATGCAGAAGTAATCCGGGGCCAGCCGCCCGGCGGCCGGCAGCGCGTTCTTGCGGCCAGACCACCATTTGAGCCGCTCGGCCTCGTTGCTGGAGACCTGTACATCCCGGACTTCATGCCGCTGCAATACAGCACAAATGCGGGCGACCTCTTCTGCCACTTCTTCGCGGTTACCATCTGCCTCACATAACAGGAGGGCGGCGGCCTCCTGGTCGTAGCCGGCATGGACAAATGCCTCCACGGCGGCAATCGCCGGCTTGTCCATCATTTCCAGCCCGGCCGGGATGATGCCTTCACCGATAATGGCGGCGACGGCGTCACCGGCGGTTTCCACGTCGTCAAACGAAGCCAGCACCAGTTTGGCCACGGGCGGCTTGGGGATCAGCCGCACGGTAATCTCGGTGACCACCGCAAACATGCCCTCGCTGCCGATCAACAGCGCCAGCAAATCCAGTCCTGGTGCATCTGGCGCCAGCGAGCCAAACTCAAGCACTTCACCATCCATGCTGATGGCTTTGACGCGCAGGATGTTATGCACGGTCAGCCCGTATTTCAGGCAATGCAAACCCCCGGCGTTCTCGGCCACATTCCCGCCGATGGTGCAGGCAATCTGGGACGATGGGTCGGGTGCGTAATAGAGTTCATACGGCGCAGCGACTTCAGAAATGCGGATATTGCGCACGCCAGGCTGGACGGTCGCGGTCCGCGCCAGCGGGTCAACCTCCAGCACCCGCGTCAGCCGCGCCAGGGACAACACAAGGCTGTTGGGCATGGGTGTGGCCCCGCCGGACAAACTGGTGCCCCCGCCTCGGGGCACCACCGGTACGCCTAGCCGCCGACACTCACGCAGTACGCCCTGCACTTGCGATTCGTCATCCGGCAACGCCACCATCAGCGGCAATTGCCGGTATACCGGTAGCGCATCTGTCTCATAAGGCGCCAGATTCTCCTCTCCCGTCAGCACCTGGCAGCCGGGCACCGCCGTTTGTAAAGCATTCAACAACCGCGCGCGCAATTGCGCACCGGCGCTGGTCGGCGGCGTATCCAAAGCAGAAGCGTGGTGGCTGCCCGCATCAGTCGTCATGGCTTGGGCCATAGGCTCACAAAGTAATGCGGGTGCCGAGCACGTCCAGAAATGCAGCGAGCCAGGCCGGGTGGGCGGGCCAGGCCGGCGCGGTGACCAGATTGCGGTCCCGATGCGCCGCGCTGATCTCGATCTCGGCATAGCTGCCGCCGGCCAGGCGGACTTCCGGCGCGCAGGCCGGGTAGGCAGAACACGTGCGCCCTTCCAGCACGCCGGCGGCGGCCAGCAATTGCGCACCGTGGCAGATTGCGGCGATAGGTTTGTCCGCCTTGGCAAAATGACGGACGGCATTCAAAACGTCGGTGTTCAAGCGGATATATTCTGGCGCCCGCCCGCCTGGAATCAGCAAGGCATCGTAGGCAGCGGGGTTGATTTCGCTGAACGTGGCATTGAGGGTGAAGTTGTGGCCGCGTTTTTCGCTATAGGTCTGGTCACCTTCAAAATCATGGATGGCCGTACGAATCTGCTCACCCGCTTTCTTGCCAGGACAAACCACATCCAGTTGATGGCCCACCATCAACAGCGCCTGAAACGGCACCATCAGTTCATAGTCTTCAACATAGTCGCCCGCCAGAACCAGTATCTTTTTTGCGCTCATGATGTTTCTCCGCAGAATCGCAACATCGGCAAAACCCGCCGCCCTGGCTTCAAGCTAGTACACAAAAATGACGAATGCCGTTCTTGTTTTACACCCGCCTGACAGTACCAGCCAGTGCCCGGTGTTTATCTGGATTTCTTGTACCGGATGGCATTCATGACGCTTGAATATGCTGTGCCGCCCACCCACCTGATCTGGGTGCGGCTTTTCCGCACTGACGTTTATCCGGAGCAAGTACATGCGTCGTCGTTTCCTGTTTGCGGTCAGCATTGTTGCGCTGCTGCATGTGTATATCGGCCTGCGGTTAATTCCCGCATTACCGTTCGGGCCAGCGGTAGATACCGCCGCAGTCGTCTTCCTGGTGCTCTCTACCCTCTTGCTGCCTTTGGGCCTGATTGCCCGTGGCATTGCCAGTCAGCCTTTGTCAGACCGGCTGTCCTGGGTCGGGCTGATTGCCATGGGGCTGTTTTCTTCCTTGTTTGTGCTCACGCTGCTGCGGGAGCCCGTCTTGTTGCTGGGCACTTTGGCGCTGTCGGCAAATGGTCTTACCAAACTGGTCACGGCCTCTGCCGTCGCTGTACCGGTCCTGGCGCTGGTCGTCAGCCTTATTGGTTTTGCCAATGCGCGGCGGCGGGCCCGCGTGGTCCAGATCGATGTACCGCTGGATAACCTGCCCGCCGCGCTGAACGGCTTCACCATTGTGCAAATCAGCGATATCCATGTGGGGCCAACCATCAAACGCCGCTATCTGGATGCCATCGTCAACAAGGTCAATGCACTGCAGCCTGATGTCATTGCCGTCACCGGTGACCTGGTTGATGGCAGCGTGGCCGACCTGAGCCCGCACACTGCGCCCCTGGCCCGTCTGCAAGCCCGCTATGGCGCGTACTTTGTGACAGGCAACCATGAGTACTACTCCGGTGCAGATGAATGGACTGCCGAGTTGCGCCGCCTGGGTCTCCATGTGCTACTGAACGAGCACGTGGTGCTGGATCACGATGGTTCGCCGCTGGTCCTGGCGGGCGTGACGGACTACAGCGCCCACCATTTCAATGAAGCCCAGCGCAGCGACCCGCAAGCCGCGCTGGCCGGTGCACCGGATAACGCCGGCGCACGCGTGTTGCTGGCGCATCAACCGCGCACTGCCACTGCCGCGGCAAAAGCCGGTTTTGATCTGCAATTGTCCGGCCATACCCATGGCGGCCAATTCTGGCCATGGAACCTGTTTGTGCGCTTCCAGCAGCCGTTTACAGCGGGGCTCAACCGGCTGAACCGCCTTTGGGTGTACACCAGCCGGGGCACGGGCTATTGGGGACCGCCCAAACGCTTTGGCGCGCCCTCCGAGATCACCCGCGTACGGCTGGTTACGGCCGGCTGAAACCGGCGTTGAGAGGTTGGAGATGCCAACATGGCTGCCTGCGGGCAGCCATGTTGTTTTTGGGCGCCAGACCTGCCGCAGATGACCGTTTTTCAGCGTGAATACGCCCTTGGAGACGAACGGTCTTGCGATGCCGGAGGACTCCTGACAGAGTGTCGCCCCCATGCATTTAGCATAAAACAATCAATCAAATACCAATCAGGTAGCGTACCAGACGGAGAGACACATGAAGTTGCACAAGTCCCTTGTGCTTGCACTAATGCTGGCCTGCGGCAGCAGCGCGGCACTGGCGGCCAAAGGGCCAGCCATCCGCATCGGCATCGATACGGCTTACCCGCCGTTTGCCTCCAAGAATGCGGCCGGTAAATTGCAAGGCCTGGATATCGATATCCTCAACGCCGTTTGCAAAAAGCTCGATGCCCAGTGCAGTTGGGTGGAAACCCCGTTCGACAAACTGATCAGCGGCCTGATGACCGCTCGTTTTGATCTGATCGGCTCGTCGCTCAACATCACGGAAGAACGCAGCAAGAGCATTGCGTTTACCGACGCCATCTACAACGTGCCCGTGCAACTGGTGGCCAGCAAGGCCAGTCAGCTGCAAGCCACCCCTGCTGCGCTCAAGGGTAAGCGGGTTGGCGTGCTCAAAGACTCGACGTCTGATGCCTGGGCCCGCGCACACTGGGAACCCTATGGCGTCACGCTGGTGGAATACCCCACGCAAGACAAGGTGTATCTGGATCTGATTTCCGGCAAGATCGATGCCTCACTGCAAGACGCGCAAGCGGCCTATACCGGCTTTCTGAAAACAGCCTTTGGTAGTGGCTACAGCTTTGTCGGTGCCCCTTTGCAAGACGCGGCGCTGTTTGGCGGCGGTATGGGTCTGGGGGTGCGCAAGAGTGACACCACCCTGCACCAGCAGATCAACGCGGCGCTGCTGGCGCTCAAGGCGGACGGTACGCTGGATCGCATCGCCCATCAGTACACCCAGATCACCCTCCTCAAGAACGCCCCGGCCAAATAAGCCCGTGCGTGTCTGATGCGGGCCTTGCGCCCGCATCAACTCCCTCTCCAGCGCATCAGGCCATATACAGCGGTATCTTCGGCTATAAAGCCTCAAGGAGCCTTGGAGAACCCGCATGAACTGGTATCTGGCTGTCCTGAAAAACTACACCGGCTTCACCGGCCGCGCCCGGCGCAAAGAGTTCTGGATGTTTGCGCTGTGCAATTTGCTGATTTCGCTGTTGTTACGCGCCCTTGATCATTTGATCGGCACCACCTTTGTGGCAGAGGGTGAGGTCGTCGGCATTCTGGGTACCCTCTATGGCCTGGCGGTGCTGATCCCCAGCATGGCCGTGGCCATACGCCGCCTGCACGATGGCGATCATGCCGGCTGGTGGCTCTTCATGGCGTTGTTACCCATCGTGGGGAGCATTGTTTTGCTGGTGTTCATGTTGCAGCAAAGCACACCGGGCCCCAACCGCTTTGGCCCTTCGCCACGACTCGACTTCGACGAACCAGAACCCCCTGTTCCTCCGTTTTACCACCAACACTGAACTAAACAGCCGCCAGGCAGCCGGTCCGCGCGTGCCCAACACTTTTCATTATATTTTTATATATAATATAATGATGTAAATTGTTGAGCCTGTGTTGATCGCAAATCATGAACCCGCCTGAACTCCCCTCTGCCCAAACCCTGCGCCAGGGTGCGCTGGCCGCTGCGGCGACGCTGCGTGTGCTGGCGAACCAGGATCGGTTGTTGTTGCTGTGCCAACTCAGCCAGGGGGAAAAAAGCGTCAGCGAGCTTCAGTCCCTGCTTGATTTACAGCAGCCTTCGCTCTCCCAGCAGTTGGGCGTATTGCGGCAAGAGAACCTGGTCAGTACGCGGCGCGATGGTAAGCAAATCTACTACCGCATTAGCGATGGTCGCGTCCTCACCCTGCTTGAAACCCTCTACACCCTGTACTGCCCTGCAGACTGAACGAGCCCCTCATGACCCTGGACTGGCAACATTTCTCTCCCTTTACGGCACTGGCCGGCGGCGTGCTCATTGGCATTGCCAGCGGCGCGTTGTTTCTCCTGACTGGCCGCATTGCCGGCATCAGCGGCATTGTGGGCGGACTGCTGCAAGGCCCGGTGCGCAACACAGGCTGGCGCTGGGCCTTTGTCGCCGGTCTGTTGATTGCGCCGTGGCTTTGGCGCGGGTGGTCGGTGCTGCCAGAAATCCAGATCAGCGCGTCCAGCGCCTGGCTGATTGTCGCCGGACTCCTGGTGGGCTTTGGTACTCGCCTGGGTTCGGGCTGCACCAGTGGTCACGGCGTGTGCGGTTTGGCGCGTCTGTCCCCGCGTTCATTGATCGCCACGCTGAGTTTCATGGCGACGGGCTTTGCCACCGTCTGGTTGCTGCAACACGGTTTGCGATAAGCAAGGAGGTACAACATGGCGATTGTGTTTGCTGCATTGTCCGGACTGATTTTTGGTCTGGGGCTCATCCTCTCCGGCATGGCCAATCCGGCCAAGGTGACGGGGTTTCTTGATCTGACCGGCGTGTGGGACCCGTCCCTGGCGCTGGTCATGGCCGGGGCTATTGCCGTGGCGCTGCCATTATTCCGGCTGGCGCGCCGACGGCAGAACGCCGTGAGTGGCGACGCATTGCAATGGCCGCAATCCCGCCAGATTGATGCGCCTCTGGTGATCGGGGCACTGATTTTTGGCGCTGGCTGGGGGCTGGCCGGTATCTGTCCTGGGCCGGCGCTCGTATTGTTGGGCGCAGGGCTGCCGCAGGGGCTCTTGTTTGTGGCGAGCATGCTGGCTGGCATGGGGCTGTTTGGCCTGGTCCGCCGCCGGATAACCCGCACATGATTGTGGTGTTGTTGCTCGGTACGCTGGTGGGCGCCGTACTGGGCCTGACGGGCGCTGGCGGCGGCATCCTGGCCGTGCCCGCGTTGGTCAACGGTCTGGGTTGGACCGTGCAGCAAGCGGCTCCGGTCGCGCTCATTGCCGTTGCCACAGGTGCTGCGGTCGGCGCGCTGGAGGGGTTTCGCCACGGGCTGGTGCGCTATCGGGCGGCGGCGCTAATTGCCCTCGCCGCCATGCCGATGACCTTTGTCGGCCGCTGGCTGGCCTTGCAGATTTCCGCCACGTTGCTGGCGGGTGTGTTCGGTGCAGTGATGTTACTGGTCGCGTGGCGCGCCTGGCAAAGTGCCACCGCCAGAGCCGAACACCCACAACAGGCCGCAAGATGCCGGGTCGATCCGGTTTCCGGGCGACTGATCTGGACGCCTCTGACCGTGGTGTTGATGTGCGTGGTGGGGATGCTGACCGGTTTGTTGACGGGCTTGCTGGGCGTGGGCGGCGGCTTTGTCATCGTGCCAGCCCTGCGTCGGCTCACCAATCTGGCCATGCAATCCATCGTGGCAACCTCGCTGCTTGTCATTGCCTTGACCGGGATTTCTGGTGTGGTCTCGACGCTGGTCCATGGCGGCCAGCTTCCGGTAATGGTCTTGTGGCCCTTTATGGGGGCGCTGATTGCGGGGATGGCCCTGGGACGCAAGCTGAGCGGTCATCTGTCTGGCGCAACCATCCAGCGCAGTTTTGCGCTGCTGCTGTTGCTGATTGCCGGCAGCATGCTGTGGCGTGCTGCCGGCCTCTGAGCCGGGTAACTGGCGCCCCACAAACTCAGTTCAATTCCTGATCCAGATAAAACTTCACGCCCTTGCCGGTTAACTCTGGCGCGACATTGCCTTTGGCATCCAGCTGGTACATCCAGACGCCGGGCAACACCTCAGCGGCAGCCTTACCCGTGCCTTTGGCAGCATCGACCGCGTACTGGCTCAAGGTGTAGCCCCTGGCCAGAAAGCTCTCCAGCCCATCCTGGGTTTTAAAAACAAACACTACGCTATAGGTCTTGATGCCTGTTCCCCAGCCAGAGGGCGTGTTGAACATGCGCATATAGGTTTTCTTGTCAGTACCCGTGGTTTTCACCATGCCGGTACCAAAACCGCCGGGCAGCAAAATGCCCATGCCGCCGTTGGTGAACGCGCCAAAACCCACACTCTGGTCAATCTTCGCCTTCAGTTCCGGGTCGGTTTTTTCCAGCTTGTCCACCAGGTCACGCGTGTTCATATCCACGGTATGGCGTTTTTCGGCAATGTTGGACCCGTTGACCGCGTGCGCCGGGCTACACAACCAGACGGCCACCAGTGTCGGGGCAAGCCAGCGCAAGGCCGGCCAGACGAATCGTTTCATGTTCTGCTCCTGGCCGCCTGGGCCATCCGGAAAACATAAACAAACCGGCCTGCCTGCGCAGACCGGTTCATGGTTCAAACCACCCGATTTACTTGGCTGGCGTGACAGAAATTGCCAGGGCATCTGTCAACACGGCCACGATCTGATCGCCCTTCTTCACGTCTTTCATGACCTGGGGGTCTTCCACCTTGACGTCCACAATGTGATCCTTCGGACCCTTGACGCGAATGGTGCTGTGTTTTTTATCCACGCTGATCACATTGGCCACAATGGTCTGGCGGCGAACGGCGGCGCCACCCGGTTGCTCACCCGCAGCGGCCGAGGTCGTTGCGGAGCTTTCGACATCGGCGCGAATACCATCGCCCCCTTTCTTGAGCGCCAGCGCGATGGACCGGCGATATTCCGCATTCACGCGGTCACCTGTTTTGAGTTGATCAAAGTTCTTGGCATCCGGGCCCACGGTCAAATCGAACACATTGCCCCGGTCACCCTTGATGGTGACCACACGGTTGGCCGTATCAATCGCGGTAATGGTGCCCGACCCGCGCACAACGGCTGCGCCGCCTTTGACATCCTTGATTTGCGGCGCGGACGCTGCGGTGTCAGCGGCCATGGCGGTGTGACCCAGCGTCAGCGTTGCCAGGGCAAAAGCGGTCAGGAGCATACGTTTTTTCATGGAAAATACTCTCCGAAAAACCAGATTGTTATGAGCTTGCGGTGGTGGTCGCCCAGGCCAGCGTAGCGGCTGCCAGATACCAGCCGGGGCGGTACGCTTCATCATAGAAAAGACTGACAAAATCGCGAATGTTACTTTCGGGAATTTTTCCATGACTTGACCTAACCTCGATAAGCGGGCATCAGAAATCACTAAAGTAGCTCGCCCCTTCTTCCGTGATTGCCGCAGGAGCCGCCATGCGCAAAAGCACCTGTCTCAAGACCCTTTGTCTGCTTGCCACCGCATTTGGCGCTGGCACCGCCCGGGCCGACACCCTCTGGCTTGATGCCGGCCTGATGAGCGCCCCGGCGCAGGATGACCACTCCTATGCCTGGAGTCTGGTATACAGCCATCCTTTTACAGCCAACTGGTCGGCCAGTTTTTCCTGGATCAACGAAGGCCACGTAGAAAACCACCATCGAGACGGCCATTCAGCCCAGCTCTGGTACAACACCGATCCGTTCTGGCATGGCCTCAAACTGGCGGCAGGTGTGGGTCCTTACCGTTATTTCGATACCACCACAGCCAGCACCAGTGACAATTACGCCGACAACCACGGCTGGGGTGCGATTTACAGCGTGGCGGCCATCTGGCAAACGCCGGGCAGCAACTGGCAATACGAGATGCGTTACAACCACATTGCGGCCAGCAGCAGCATTGATACCAACTCGGTGACCCTGGGTCTGGGTTACAGCATGGCGCCCGATACGCTGGGCGCCGCTGGCTGGCGCGCGGGTGACGGACAGCAGGAAATCACGGCCTATTACGGGCGCACCATCCTCAATAGTTTTGATTCCGAAACCGGTACGGCGGGCGGACTGGAATATAGATATTCGCTGAGCCCCTGGGTCAAATTGTCGGGCGCGTGGCTCATTGAAAACAACAACGCTACCGTACGCCATAACGGCGCGCTGGCGGAGATCTGGCTGGAACCGGAATTCTTCAACAAGCGCTTTACCATTGGCGTCGGTGGCGGGGCGTATCTGCTCCTTGACGAGAAAGACAACGTGGTCGCTGGCCGTGATGCCGATCCCAGCCGCGTGTCTGGCGTGGTGACACTGACCAGCAGTTATCGCCTGGATGACCGTTGGCGTGCCCGGGTGTCATGGCACCGTATCGTGACCAGTTACAGCCGCGACAGCGACATCATTTTGCTGGGTGCGGGATATCAGTACTGAGGCACTCGCGCCGCTGCGCACAAGCAGTTACGCACCCTGGCATGCTGCGCCATCACGAACATGGCATAGTCATTGACCGACCTCAGTGAGCCCCATCGATGGATTTTCCGGAACTGAAAACCGATCGCCTGATCCTGCGTCCATTTGTCGCTAGCGACGCCGCCGAGTTATACGCCATTCACAGCGATGTGGAAGCCATGCGCTGGTTTGGTTCCAACCCGGCACAAACACTGGAAGACGCAGAGAAAATCCTGCAGTTTTTCATGGCATTACCGCAGCAAGCGGTGCCTGGCATGCGCTGGGCCATTGTGCGGCGCGCCGATCTGCAATTGATGGGTTCATGCGGTTTTTTCAAATGGGACCGGGCCTGGCATAACTGCCAGATTGGTTATGAACTGGGTCGGGACGCCTGGGGCCAAGGCTATATGCAGGAAGCATTGGGCGCTATGCTGGACTGGTTGTTTGCCCATGTGCGACTGAACCGGATTGAAGCGCGGGTACATCCGCTCAATAGCGCATCACTCAAACTTCTGGGCAAACTGGGGTTTGTGGTTGAGGGGACACAGCGGGAAGCCGGCTACTGGCACGATCAATATCATTCGCTCGTACTATTGAGTCTGCTGGCGGCTGAGTTCGCCACACCCCGAACCGGGGTACTGGTCAACAACGGCTGAACCCGCTGATGCTGCCAACCAAAAAGCCAGTCGACGTGACTGGCTTTTTGGTTGGCGCACCCGCCTCACCACATATACCCGACACCAAAACCCCAGGTCAGCTGGCTGGCCTTACCCCGCTCGGTGATGATGGGTGAATCCCCCGCCGAGCCAATCAGATACTGGTCAATGACCGCCGCGCCCACAGCCCAGTGTTGATCCAGTTTGTAGATACCCCCTAACCAACCGTACACCTGCTGATTGCCGCCATGCGCGGTGAACATGGGGAGACCGGAGGCTTGCGCCCCGCCCGCGTCCACGCCGTAATAGGTATTCATGAAACTCTGGCTGGCCCAGGCATAGCCCGCCCCGCCGCCCAGCAAAAGGCGCTCGGATGTGGGCAGCCAGACAGAGGCAAACAAACCACCCCGCACACCGTCATACACGCTGCCGGCATTGGTCAGCACGTTAGCGTAAAGCCGCATCCGGTACGGGATGTCGCCAGAGTGGTAGTACTCGTAACCGACAAATGCGCCGCCCTCCAGCGTGGTGCTGATTTCAGGCAGGCGTTTGAGTACGGGATCATCCAGATCACTGCGGCCCAGTTTGACCGAGAGCGCCGGTCCCCAGCGGAAATGCGATCCTGGCTCACCCAGGTCAATCTGCGCATACGGGCCATACCACTCCAGCAACCAGCCCTGTCCGTGATACTCCACGCCCGGCACCGCGCCGATCATGGTGTCGCTACAACCACTGCATTGCGTGGTCGAGCCCACCCCCACCCCAATCATGTTCGGCATCTGTGGCAGATCAAATGCACTGGCCCTGGCGGCCAGCAACAACAATGCCGCCCCCAGACACCGCACTACGCCTCTTCGTTGGCTGCTGCCCCCCATGTGCATTTACTCCATCTTCTTTATCGTCAAAACCTTCATTCAAGACTGCAAACCGCAAAGCTACAAACCCGGTCACCCTCTTCACATCAAGATACTTGCGCGGTCATGGTTGAGTGGCCGCAAGTTTGGTACGCTTGCGCTTCTTTTCGCTGCCTGTGTCCCCGCCGTGCGTACCGTTCTTTTTTGTCTTGCCAGTGCCCTTGTTGCCGCCCCCGCCATCGCGGCGGATGAACCTGCCAACGCAGTCGAGCCCGTGCCAGAGCGGATTGAAGCTTCTGCCCCGCCGGCAGAAACGGCATCTGCGCCGGTGGCCTCCGCGCCCGTTACGGCCTCCGTGCCAGTCAGCACCGCCACGACGCCAGTGCCCGCGCCATTGCAGCCTAACCAGGCGGTCAGCGGAGATGCCGCTGGCCGTGCTTTGCTGAATACACTGCTGCCGACCGGTATCCCGGATCGGAGCGGCTGGTCGACGGACATTTTTACTGCCTTCAGCACCCTGAAGATCCCCTACACACCGGCATACTTTTGCGCATCCATTGCGGTGATTGCGCAGGAATCGAGCTTCCAGAGCGACCCGGTCGTGCCTGGGCTGGGCGAGATCGTCTGGCAAGAGATCGACAAGCGCATCCACAAATTCGGCATTCCGCGGCTGGTGGTTCAAGCCGCATTTGCCAAATCATCACCGGATGGCCGTAGCTACAACGAACGGGTCAATACGCTGAAAACCGAGCGGCAAATGAATGCCCTGTTTGAAGACATGATTACGGAGCTGCCCTTCGGCCCCAAACTGTTTGCGGACGACAACCCCATCCGCACTGGGGGCCCCATGCAGGTCGGGGTGGAATTTGCCAAGGGTCACGTGCAGGTCTGGCCCTATCCGTACAAGATTCAGCGCAGCCTCAGAGACGAAGTATTTACCCGGCGCGGGAGCGTTTACTTTGGGACTGCGCATTTGCTGCAATACCCGGCCAGCTATCCAGACATGATCTACCGCTTTGCCGATTACAATGCCGGCCGCTACGCCAGCCGCAGCGCGGCCATGCAAGTGGCGCTGGCAAAAATCAGCGGGCAAAAGCTGGTGCCAGATGGTTATCTGGTGAGTTACAACGGTGCGGTGCCCACCAATACGGTGACGGATAGCCAGCGCATCTTGTTCTCGCTCTCCGACAAACTGGGTCTGACGCGCCAGCAAATGCTGGCCGATATCAAACAAGAGCGGTACGCCGCCTTTGAGAAAACGGCCACCTTTACCCGCGTGTTTGCCCTGGCGGACAAAACCGCCAGCAAGCCCATGCCCCGCGCAGCGTTACCGCAGATCCGGCTGATTAGCCCCAAAATCACCCGCAAACTCACCACCGCCTGGTTTGCCCAGCGGGTGGATGGCCGCTATCAGGACTGCCTGACCCGGTTGAAGTAACTTATAAGCCGGTGCAGAACGGGTAGTCCACGTCTGGCCGGCGACCACTGATGATCTCTGCCACGGCATGACCCGAGCCCGCGCCCTCGGTCCAGCCCAGCGTGCCGTGCCCGGTGTTGACGAACAGGTTGGCATAACGGGTGCCACCAATATAGGGCAGATTGCCTGGCGTGGCAGGGCGCAGCCCGGCCCAGAAGGTGGCGTTGGCGTAATCGCCCGCGTGCGGGAACATCTCCTGGGTCCGCTTGAGCAGCGCGGCACAGCGGATTGGATTCAAGCTCAGATCATAACCATTGAGCTCAGCCGTCCCCGCCACCCGAAAGCGATCACCCAGGCGAGAAAGCACCAGTTTGTGACCGTCATCCGTCAGGCTGACTTCTGGTGCTTGATCACCATCACGCACCGGAATAGTGGCGGAATAACCTTTGACCGGGTAGACATCCAGGGTAATCCCGACCGACCTGAGCAAGCGGGCGCTGTAACTCCCCATGCAGACCAGATACGCGTCGGCCTTCACGTGTTCCGTCCGCAACACGCCGTCTTCATCCGGCCCGCGCAATAACGCGCCTTTCACTTCACAGCTTTCTTCCCCATCCAGATGCAGCACCTCAGTGCCATATCTGAAGCGCACCCCCGCCTTCACCGCATGTGCAGCCAGTGCCTGGGTAAATTTGTGAGCGTCGCCAGATTCATCACTGGGGGTGTAAGTCCCCCCCACAACGCGTTTGCGCGCGTGCGCCAGGGCCGGCTCAATCAGCAGGCACTCGGCCGCGGATTTCACTTGCCGATCCAGCCCGGTCTGTCGCATATGTTCCGCAGCCGGCAAAGCGGCGGCAAATTCGCGTTCGTCGGTGTAGTAATGCAGGATGCCGCGCGTGAGTGCGTCGTATTCCAGGTGAAGGTCTGCGCGCAGGCTCTGCAATTGCGCGCGGCTATATAACCCCAGCCGCACCAGGCTTTTCAGATTGGCCCGCGCCCGCGCCGGCATGCACTCGCGCAAAAAACGCAAGCCCCAACGCCACTGGTGATGATCCGCCCTGGGGCGCCACAACAAGGGCGCATCTTCTTCCGCCAGCCACTTGAGTATTTTCCAGGGCGCTTTGGGATTAGCCCAGGGTTCGGCATGACAAACCGAGATCTGGCCGCCGTTGGCAAAGCTGGTTTGCAGGCCCGCCGCCGGTTCGCGTTCGATGACCGTGACGTCATGTCCGGCGCGCGCCAGAAACCAGGCGGAGCTTACGCCTGCAATGCCTGCCCCCAACACGACCACCCGCATTCGCCCGTTCCTCCCGTACCGAAGGCGCAATTATGCATGTATCCTGGACCACGGCGTGGACCGGTTACAATCACACTTGATTCAAGCCAGACTCCCCTCTATCAGCGCTTGACGCCGCATCAGCTCATTTGCAGCACTTTTTTGACAGGCGCAAATGCACACCGATCATCCCCAACGCTTTTCTTCTGTAGAACAATTGTTCTATAATCCGGCCACCACACATTTTCTCTACAGGTCGATCGTCATGGATGACAACAAGAGCAAGGCGCTTGCCGCCGCACTGGCACAAATCGAGCGGCAGTTCGGCAAGGGCGCCATCATGAAGATGGGCGATAACCAGATCGAAAACGATCTGCAAGTTGTCTCCACAGGCTCTTTGGGTCTGGACCTGGGGCTTGGGGTTGGCGGTCTGCCGCGTGGCCGTATTGTGGAAATCTTCGGGCCGGAGTCCTCCGGTAAAACCACGCTGTGTCTGCATGTTGTGGCGGAAATCCAGAAGCTTGGCGGTACTGCCGCCTATATCGATGCGGAAAACGCACTGGACCCGATCTACGCCCAGAAACTGGGTGTGAACGTGGGCGATATGCTGATTTCCCAGCCGGATACCGGTGAGCAGGCACTGGAAATCGCTGACATGCTGGTGCGTTCCGGTGGCGTGGATATCATCGTGGTCGATTCGGTTGCCGCGCTGGTCCCCAAGGCGGAAATCGAAGGCGAAATGGGCGACACTCACGTTGGCCTGCAAGCCCGTCTGATGAGCCAGGCACTGCGCAAGCTGACCGGTAACATCAAGCGCACCAACACACTGGTGATCTTCATTAACCAGTTGCGGATGAAGATTGGTGCCATGATGCCTGGCCAAAGCCCGGAAACCACCACTGGTGGTAACGCGCTCAAGTTCTATGCTTCTGTCCGTCTGGATATCCGTCGTATTGGGGCGGTGAAGAAGGGTGAAGAAGTGATCGGCAACCAGACCAAGGTGAAGGTTGCCAAGAACAAGGTGGCTCCCCCGTTCCGCGTCATTACTTTCGATATTCTGTACGGCGAAGGCATTAGCCGCGAAGGCGAAATTGTTGAGCACGGCGTGACCCACAAAGTGGTGGAAAAATCCGGCGCCTGGTATAGCTACAACGGCAACAAGATCGGCCAGGGTCTGGAAAACTCCCGCCAGTACCTGAAAGACAATCCGGAAGTGGCCGCAGAAATTGTCGCCAAAATCCGTGAAAAAATCGGTCTGTCCAGTGCCCCGATTGAAATGGGTGGCAATCAGGATGACGAGCTCGAACTCGAAAACTGATCCGTCTGATGCACGACGAAGACGATGTGTTTGAAGAATCCACCAGCGCCGATCGTGAAAACGACGGCGCGGTGGCGTTTGACCCGACGCGGTTTCGCAATCGCGCACTGGCACTGCTCTCCCGCCGCGAATATGCGCGCGCCGAACTGCGGGCCAAACTGCGCCCGCACTGCCCCGACGAACAAATCCTGGATGACCTGCTGGATGACTTCCAGCAACGCAAATGGCTCTCTGATGAGCGCTTTGCCGAGCAATGGGCGCATTACCGCTCGCAACGCTATGGCACGCGGCGGCTGGTTGCCGAGTTACGCCAGAAAGGCGTCGCCAGCGAAATCATCAGCAATACGCTGGAAAACCTGGAAACCGACGAGTTCACCACCGCCCGCACCGTGTGGCTGCGCAAGTTTGGCCAGCCACCACAAGACGCCAAAGAACGTGCAAAACAATTACGCTTTCTGGCGGCGCGCGGTTTTAGCACCGGGGTGATTTACCGCGTAGTCGGCGGGGAAGACGAGTCTGACCACTTTGACGACTAAGCAGACCGTACCGGCCGTTTACCCGCCAGCCAGTCCCGAAAGAACGCAATAAACACCCGCACCTTGGCCGGTACATGCCGGCTATCCGGGTAAACTGCGTACATCCCCCCTGCCGGTAACGTCCACTCCGGTAACAGCCGCACCAGCCGGCCGTCGTTCAGCAGCGGCGTCACCGTTCCCTCATCCAGCACCACCACGCCTGCGCCATGCTGCGCCAGCACCAGTGCCGTGGTGGGAGTACTGGTCCGAATAGCCGGCTGAACGCGGATGGTGCAGTTCTCACCTTCTGGATGGACAAAAGTCCAGGTCAGTGGCGCAGATAACAAACTCAACACCAGCCAGCGTTCCCCGACCAGATCACGCGGGTGTCTGGCCTGCAAACCGGAACGCGCCAGGTAATCCGGTGCTGCCACGGCAAACTGTTCAAATCGTCCCAATTGCGTCGCCCGCAAGCTGGAATCCCGCAGCCAGCCCATGCGGATCGCCACATCCACGCGTTCGCGTACCAGATCCAGCACTTCGTCCGTCGCCAGCAGATCAATCTGTAAATCCGGGTACAGGTCACCAAATGCCGCTAGCGCCGGTGCCAGCAAACTGGCGGCATGATCCGCCGGTGCCGTGATGCGTAACGTACCTGTCGGCACGGCGATATCGCCATTCAGCCGCGCCACACTGTCATGCAAAGACTGGATCAACGGTGCGGTATCCCGCAGCAAGGTTTCGCCCGCTTCGGTCAGCGTGACACGGCGGGTGGTGCGCACAAACAGCGCAGTGCCCAGTTGCGCCTCCAGCCGGGCAATCTGTTGGCTCAGGCCCGCTTTGGTCATGCCCAGGCGCTCCGCCGCCGCGGTAAAACCACCCGCCTCGGCAACCGCAGCAAAGAGTTCAATCCGGTTCAGATTCAGCGGTTCGGCCATGATTTTGTAAACAAAAAGTGAACAGTTAATTATCAAGCAGGCACTTTATCTGATCAATCCAAATACCGACAATGATCGCCATACCCGATTTGATGCGGAACTTGCCGTGCAACCTGTTTTGACTTTGCTGTTCGACCCTTTATGTGGCTGGTGCTACGCCGCCCACCCCGTACTGGAAAAACTGACCACTGCACTGGCGGGCCAGGTGCAATGGCAAATGTTGCCGACCGGCCTGTTTGCCGGCGAAGGCGGTCAGGCCATGACGGCGCAAAAGCGGGAGTACTTCTGGCGCAATGACCAGCGTATTGCCGAACTGACCGGCCAACCATTTACCCAGGCGTATTACGACCAGGTATTGAGCGATTTCAGTCGCCGCTTTGATTCCGCCCTGGCCACCAAAGCGTGGTTTTTGATTGCGCAGGCGCTGGCCGCGCTGCAGGATATCCAGCGGGTACGTTATGTTCACGGCCACGGCAGTGACGACCGTGCGGCACTGACCGGCGTTGCCAAACACTACGGGCTGGATGCGGATGCGTTCGACGCGGCCCTGCAAGCCAGAACACCCGCCGCACTGGATGCCGCCCAGGCCGAAGCCACGCGGCTGATGCGCAGCTTTGGTGTCTCCGGCGTGCCCGCACTACTTTTGCAGACGTCCCAAGGCAGCGGCATTGTGCCTGGCGGCGCGCTCTACCAGGCCCCTGAGCAACTGATTGAGATGATCCGCAACACCATCACCGCTTGATTCACAACACCAACGACCTACAAGGAAAAACACCATGAATATCGCGCTCATTGGCGCCACCGGCTTTATCGGTTCCGCCCTGCTGCAAGAAGCCCTGCAACGCGGTCACAAAGTGACCGCACTGGTGCGTGACACCAGCAAGCTGTCCGCCCACGCCAATCTGACTGCAGTTGCGGTGGATGTGAACGACGCTGCCACGTTGGCCAACGCCCTCAAGGGTAGTGATGCCGTGATCAGTGCGTTAAGCGGCCACACCCAGGGCAATGACGCCATGCGCGCCTATTTTGTGGCCGGTTATCACAGTATTCTGGCCGCCACCAAAACGGCCGGGATCAAGCGCATTCTGGTGGTGGGCGGTGCCGGCAGTCTGGAAATCGCACCGGGCGTGCAACTGGTCGATACCCCGAATTTTCCGGATGCGTACAAGCAATCGGCGTTGGGCGCGCGTGACGTGCTCAACCTGTTGCGTGAAGAAACCGCGCTGGACTGGACCCTGTTGAGCCCGGCGGAAATGATCAAGCCGGGCGCGCGCACCGGCCAGTTCCGCCTGGGTGGCGATCAACTGGTAGCCGACGCCAACGGCAACAGCGAGATTTCAGTCGCCGATTACGCCGTCGCCATGCTGGATGAAGCCGAGCAAGGCAAGCATATCCAGCGCCGCTTTACCCTGGCGTACTAAGGACTTATAAAAACGGCCCTTTGAACGGGCCGTTTTTGTTGGCATGCCCAGGCAAACAGTAGGGTGGATTCGCGCAGCAATCCACCCTACACCGGCAAGCTGCCCCGCATTATTTCACGGAGGACGGAAAATCCGTCGATTGCGAGCCCTGCATCCAGCAATCCCACGGCGGCGTTTCACCCCACTTTTGCTGCAGGTAATCCACCAGCGAGCGCACTTTGGCCGACAAATGCCGGCGACTGGGATAAATGGCCTGCAACGACATTTCCGGCAAGGTATAACCCGGCAATATCTGCACCAGCCGTCCTGCGCGCAAGTCTTCACCCACCAGAAAAGTCGGCTGGATAATCACGCCCTCGCCCGCCTTGGCCGCTTCGGTCAGGATGTCGCCATTATTGGCCCGAAATACCGGTTTGATCTGCACCGGCACTTTACGTTGCTGGGCGTCTTCAAATGCCCAGGTATCCCCTTCGGCAAAATAGGAATACGACAAGGCCCGATGATTTTTCAGGTCGCCCGGCACTTTGGGCGTGCCGTGGCGCACCAGATATCCCGGCGCGGCGCAGGCCACAATGCGGATGGGTGCAATCCGCCGCGCCACATACGATCCTGGTAATTGCGCGGCAATGCGCAAACCCATATCCAGGCCTTCTTCCACCAGATCTACCGCGCGGTCAGACAGCGAGACATCCAGGTGTACTTGCGGAAACTGCGCGCAGTACCCGGGCAAAACGTCCGCCAGATGCCGCGTGCCGAGCGAGAGCGGCGCGGTAAAACGTAACCAGCCAGAAGGTTGCGAGGCTTCGCTACCTACATCGGCCTCGGCTTCTTCGACGTCAGACAAAATCTGCAGTGCGCGTTCGTAATACGCGCGGCCCGCATCGGTCAGACTGAGCCGGCGCGTGGTCCGCTGCAACAAGCGGGCGTTTAAATGCGATTCCAGATCCGCCACCAGCCGCGACACGGCAGACGTGGACATATCCAGTTTCTCGGCAGCGCGCACAAAGCTGCCGGTTTCCACCACGCGGGCAAAGGTCTGCATGGCCAGCAAGCGATCCATAGGGAATACCTTTTATTGCGGCAGCTGGAACAATCCAGCGTCATAAAGCAGATTTATCACAGATAATCTGAGGTATCAAAGGGGATTACGTGCTGATACGATGCGGAGCGGATAAATAGGTGATAATGACAACTAATTTTGATCAACGTCTGCTCACCACGGTCGGCCGGCCATTTTGTTTCGCCTGCTTGAGCAGGCCAGGCTTGCGCCGCTACCCGGCCAGATCGCACCCGGTTTAACCATGCAAAACACCCAGAAAACACCACTTTCACTCGGCGCCATCATCCTGCTGGGCACGCTGACCGCCATCGGGCCTATGTCTATCGACATGTACCTGCCCAGTTTTCCGTCCATTCAGCAAAGCTTCAATACCGAAGCCGGGATGGTGCAGTGGACGCTGGCCAGCTTCTTCATCGGTCTGGCGCTGGGGCAGCTGTTCTACGGCCCGATTTCTGACCGCTTTGGCCGCAAGCCGCCGCTGTATTTCGGCATGTTGCTGTACGCCGCCGCCAGCGCCGGTTGCATGCTGGCGCCCAATATCGAAACCCTGATTGCGTGCCGCTTCTTGCAGGCGTTGGGCGGTTGTACCGGCATGGTGATCTGCCGCGCCATCGTGCGGGACCGCTGTGAGCCACAAGCAGCAGCCAAAATATTCAGCATGCTGATGCTGGTCATGGGGCTGGCCCCCATCCTGGCCCCGCTGTTGGGGGGCTGGCTGGCGGTGCATGCCAGTTGGCGCGTGTTGTTTGGCATTCTGGTGGTGTTTGGGCTGGTGTGCGTCACCGGCCTTCACTTTGGCCTGACCGAGACGGTTGATCGCCACAAGGCAGCGCCACTGCATCTGGGCAATGTTTTACAAGGCTACGGCCTGCTGCTGCGGGATCGCTGGTTTCTGGGCTACACACTGTGTTCGGGCCTGGCGAGCGCGGGCATGTTTGCCTACATCACCGGCTCGCCCTTTGTTTTGATCAATCTGCACGGCATTCCGGCGGAACATTTTGGCTGGGTATTTGGTAGCAATGCTTTTGGCCTGATTCTGGCCTCCCAACTCAATACCCGGTTTTTGAAAACCAACGATATCGACACCTTGTTGCGCCGCGCACTCTGGTCACCGTTCCTGGCGGGCCTCTTGCTGCTGGTCACTGCCTGGTTACATATCGATGCCTTGTATGTGCTACTGCCCTGTCTGTTCTTCTTTGTGGCGGCCATTGGCTTTATTGGCCCCAATGCCTCAGCCGCGGCGCTCAAGCATCACGGTAGTCGTGCGGGTCTGGCCTCAGCCCTGATGGGCAGTCTGCAATTTACGCTGGCGACGCTGGTGGGTTTTTTGATGGGAGCGTGGCAAGACCCCAGCGCCCGTCCGTTGGCGACGCTGATGTGCGTCTGCGGCGTGTGTGCGTGGCTGGTTCATCGCACGCTGGTGATGCGCAATAACATCAGCCAATCCTGAATGCCCCATCAGGAACTGCAATGCAGATGCGTTGCGCTGTTTATCCCGGATAATGCATTTTTTGCCTTTTTGCTTGCCAGGTTCAGATCATGACAGCCCGCAAACCTTCAGTTTCTGCCACATTGACCCGTCAGTTGGCTGCGCGAATCCTCGGCGGGGATCTGGCGCCCGGAGAACAATTGCCGGGCGAAAACGAACTGGCAACGCAATACGAAGTTTCACGCACCACGGTACGCAATGCGCTACAGGTGCTGGCGGCCAAAGGGCTGATTTCGGTACAGGCCAAGCGCCGCAGTACGGTGTGTGAGCAAGATCAGTGGAATTGCCTTGATCAGGAGGTGATCACGTGGTTGGGTGAAACAGAAATCAGCCAGGACACCGTGAAGCAACTGATGGTAACCCGTCTGATTTTTGAACCGGATATGGCGGCGCTCGCCGCCACCCACGCCAGCGCGGCCGATCTGGCCGCAATTGAAGCCGCATGGATCACCATGAAACAAGCCCAGAAACAGGCCGATGGCGCCTTGTTTGAAAAAGGCGATCTGGCCTTTCACCTGGCCCTGCTCCGTGCTACCCACAACTTCTTTTTGCAGTCGCTCGGCAATGCGCTCGCGGCGGCCATGATGCTTTCATTCAAACAAACGCTGGAACACGATGTCAGCCTGACCGCGTTAGCGGTTGAACAGCATCAGGCCGTCCTGGAGGCGATTCGGTTGCGGCAGGCCGATACGGCCCGTCAACGCATGCGTGAAATACTTCTTGCCGCCATCCAGAAATCCGGCGAGCTTCACCAGGCCGATTTACTCGCTACCCTGGGCCAGCGGTAGCAAAATGCCGGGGCGCATGACAGGCTGAGCGCCCCCCCAGCCCTCCTCCAAACCAGACCCACCCGCTGCCGCACATCGAATGCGCGGTTAATTAACCTGGATCAACCAGGTTTTGCCCCCGCATCTTGTATTACAAGTTTATTTGATTTGTAATACATAAATGAATACTACACACTGGATCGCGATTGATTGGGGCACCACCAACTTTCGCGCCTTCCTGATTGATGGTGCGGGTGCAGTTACGGCCAGGACTGCTGAGTCCCTTGGCTTGCTGCAGGTCAAAGATCGTGACTTCGCTGGCACTCTGGCGCGTTTGCTACAGCCCTGGCTGGCCAGTAATCCCCAATTGCCCGTCCTGATGGCAGGGATGGTGGGCTCACGTAACGGCTGGCTTGAAGTGCCCTACATGAGCACCCCATGTGCCTTATCTGCACTCGCCCGGCATGTGGTGACGGTGCCCTGGCAGGCTCGGGCCTTGATCATCCCAGGCATCACGGGCATGAGCCTTGGTGGTCAGCCCGATGTAATGCGCGGTGAGGAAGTACAACTTTTGGGTCTGACCCAATTACAAACCCGCCCCCATTGCACCGCTATCTTGCCTGGCACGCATAGCAAGCATGCGCAATTGGTGGGGGACACGCTGCAGTCCTTTGCCACGTTCATGACCGGTGAACTGTTCTCCCTGCTGAGCAAGCACAGCATTCTGGGGCGTGGCCTTCCACCTCAAACAGACGATGAATCCGCTTTTGTCAGCGGTGTTCTGGCGGCTCGCAAAGACCCGGAGCTCAGTCGACTTCTGTTCTCTGTACGCACCCGGCTGCTTGCCGGTTTGCTCCCTGCTCCAGCAGTCCATAGCTATTTGTCCGGCCTGCTGCTGGGCGCTGAACTGGCTGGGCTGCCTGCAGATACCCACGCCTGGGTCATCGGCGCCCCGGCGTTGTGCGAGCGCTATCAGTTGGCCGCTCAACACCTGGGTATGCAGCTCGAATTTGCTGATGGCGATGACTGCTTTATTGCAGGCATGCGCCATCTGCACAGCCTTCTTGAACCCGTCACCGGAAGCTGCTCATGAACCATCAGGATTTCTTCACCCGGATACAGCAAACCACCGTTCCTCTCGTCGCCATTTTGCGTGGCATCACCCCCGCAGAAGCCAGGGCAGTTGCGCGGTTGTTAGTGGAAACGGGATACCGCTATCTGGAAGTCCCCCTCAATAGCCCGCAGCCCTTTGAATCGATAGCAATCATGGCCGAGGAGGCCGGCCGGGAGGCCTGCGTCGGAGCTGGCACGGTCACCACCGAGGAACAAGTGCACAAGGTCGTGGCTGCCGGCGGCCAGTTGATCGTGTCACCCAATGCTGATCCGGCGGTCATCCGCTTGAGCGCGCAGTTGGGACTGACCAGCCTGCCTGGTGTCGTGACGCCATCAGAAGCATTTGCGGCGCTACAAGCGGGAGCATCCGGCCTGAAGTTGTTTCCTGCCGAGATGATCAGCCCCGCCACCGTGAAAGCGTTGCGTGCTGTTTTACCCCCGCAGGCTGTGCTTTTACCAGTGGGTGGCATTCACGCCGACCCAGACCAGATGCGGCAGTACCTGCGGTGCGGCGCCCAGGGGTTTGGTCTGGGCTCAGGTCTTTATCAGCCAGGAATATCCCTTGCCACATTGCACGAGCGCGCAACGATGTATCGCGACGCAATCATTGCGGCCCGGAGTTAATCAATACCACCTGCAGGAGCAACAAGATGTCTGATCCCACCATGCCAAAGACATCCACCACGCATCACGGTGTCGATGAAAAAAAGCTTTACGAGAAAATCACCCGGCGGCTCGTGCCGTTTCTGATCCTTTGTTACTTCTTTGCGTATCTGGACCGCGTCAATATCAGCTTTGCCAAATTGCATATGCAAGACGCGCTGAATTTCAGCGACACCATTTATGGCCTTGGCGCGGGCATATTCTTTGTCGGCTACTTTCTGTTTGAAGTGCCCAGCAACCTGCTTATGCAACGCTTTGGCCCCCGCTTCTGGATTGCCCGCATCATGGCAAGTTGGGCTGTTTTGTCTGCCCTGATGATCTTTGTCAAAACACCCACCCAGTTCTACGCCCTGCGCTTTTTGCTTGGCGCTGCAGAAGCGGGTTTCTTTCCAGGCATTGTTTTTTACTTTACCTACTGGTTCCCCTCCTGGCGTTCGGCGCGGGTGTTGGGGCTGTTTATCCTGGTCACGCCACTCTCCACCATTCTGGGCAGCCCGTTGTCCGGCTTGATCCTCAAGCTGTTCGAAGGCGTGGGTGGTCTGCATAACTGGCAGTACCTGTTTTTGATTGAAGCCATCCCGTCTTTTGTGCTGGCTTTTGTGGTGCTGCGCTATCTGGACAACAAGGTTGAAGATGCCAAATGGCTGACTGCGCAAGAAAAAGCAGTGGTCATGGATAACCTGGTGCGTGACCAGGGCAGCCGGGTGCAATCCAGCCACCGCCTGGGGGACATGCTGCGCAACCGTTATGTCTGGCTGCTGGCGCTCGTCTTCTTCAGTTTCAACATCCGCTATTACGGCATCAATTTCTGGTTGCCGTCGATCATCAAGACCTCTGGCGTCAAAAACGATTTGCATATCGGCTTGCTCACTGCTGTGCCCTATGCGTTCGGGGCCATTGCCATGGTCTGGAACAGCCGCCATTCCGATCAACAACGCGAGCGTCGCTGGCATATCGCCATTCCCGCAATCATCGGCAGCATCGGGTTGGCGTTGAGTGCCTGGTGTAGCGGCTCTACCGGCTGGATGCTGGCCTGGGTCAGCCTGGCCATGTGCGGCACGCTGGCGCTGATCCCCACCTACATCAGCCTGCCTGGCGCCATGTTATCTGGCACGGCAGCGGCGGCAGGGATCGCCCTTGTCAATTCGGTAGGCAACCTTGCCGGCTTTTTTGGCCCGACCGTGCTGGGCTGGCTGAAAGACCAGACCGGCCGCACCGATACCGGTTTGTACATCCTTGCGGGCATGTTGCTGCTGTGTGCGCCATTGATTCTGGCCCTGCCCAAGCACCTGGCCAACCCTGCCAGAACAGTCTGACCCTGCATTTTCAAACAACGAAGGTGGGCAGGCCCGGTTTCCGGCATTGCCCACAGCACCCCATAAGGAGTTTCACCATGAGCGGATGCCAAGGCTGTAGCAACCATTTCAACCCGGTACTGGAAGGCGACGACGGCGCACTGAAACGCGCCTTGTACAAATCCATGGGTCACACCGACGAACAATTGCGCAAACCCGTGATCGCGGTCGTCAACAGCTATACCAACGCCACTGCCGGGCACGTCAACCTGAATGAACTGACCGAGAAAGTACTGAAGGGCATTGCTGACGCAGGCGGCGTTGGCATGGTCTTTGGCACCATTGCCCCGTGTGACGGCATTGCTGAAGGCCATCTGGGCATGCGTTACGTGCTGGCCGCCCGGGAAGTCATTACCGCCTCTATTGAAGTGATGATGCGGGCGCACCGGTTTGACGGCATGGTCATGCTGGGCTCATGCGACAAGATTGTGCCCGCCATGCTGATGGCCGCAGCGCGGCTGGATGTGCCCGCCATTCTGGTCAATGGCGGCCCCATGTACCCCGCCCAATACAAGGGCAAACATTGGGACGGCAATATTGTGACCGAGGCGATCGGCTGGAAAAAACGCGGCCAGATCACCGAGGCCGAGTTCCGTCATATTGAAGATATCGCCGAGCCAGGCCCTGGCTCTTGCACCATGTATGGCACCGCCAACACCATGTGCTGCCTGGCCGAAGCCCTGGGCATGAGTCTGCCTGGCAGCGCCGTCATTCCGGCCACGCATCCGGAACGTCGCACAGTGGCCGAACAATCCGGCCAAACGATCGTTGATCTGGTACGCAACGGCATTACGGCCCGGCAGATCATCACCCCGGCATCAATCCGCAATGCCATGGCATTTTTGCTGGCCACGGGCGGCTCCACCAATGCCATTCTGCATCTGCAAGCCATTCATGATGAGGCTGAACTGGGGCCGCTGCCTCTGTCGGCGTTCGATGAACTCAGCCATCAGGTCCCGCTGCTGGCCGCGCTTTACCCGGCGTCAGAACACGACATGATCGATTTCTGGGAAGCCGGGGGCGTACCCGCCGTTGAACATGAACTGCAATCGCTGTACGACCTCAATACCCTCACCGTGTGCGGACAAACGAAAGCGGAACTGCTCGCGGCCGGTAAACCAACCGCGCGCCCTGCGGTCGTTCATCCACTCGACAATCCGGTCCGGCAGGAAGCCGGCGTCGCTGTGCTTCACGGCAATATTTCCCCACTTGGTTGCGTGGTCAAACCCGCCGCAGTGCCAGAAAACCTGATGCAGTTCAGCGGCCCGGCCGTGGTGTTTAGCAGCGAACAGGAATCCATCGACGCCATCATGTCCGGCCAGATCAAACCGGGTAGCGCCCTCGTCTTGCGCTATGAAGGTCCGCGTGGCGGCCCGGGCATGCCGGAAATGTACAAGCCCATGAAAAGCCTGGAAGGCATGGGTTTGTCGGACACCTGCGCGCTCATTACCGACGGGCGTTTTTCTGGCTCCAACCGGGGGCTGTTTGTGGGACATATTTCCCCGGAAGCCGTCGATGGCGGGCCACTGGCTTTGATCGAAAACGGCGACCCTATCGCGATCGATATCCCCGCCCGCACACTCACACTGCAAGTCGATCCAGCCATTCTGGCCCAGCGCAAACACACCTGGCAGCCGGTGCAAAAAGAAGTTCCGCGAGGGTTCTTGCGCCTGTATCGCGACCGCGCTGCGTCTGCCGCGCTGGGTGCCGTTCTGAACAATGAACAGGCATGACTGAACGGTCACAATGGCCTGTTTCCGGCTGGGTAAACCGCATGACGGCCTGGTCGGCCAGCCATTGTCAGCTTTTGATACTGGCAACGCAGTGGCACGACACCCTTTCGTTTTGCCCTCATCTCAACAACTCAAAAGGATAAAGTTGCCCAATGACTCACACCTTTACCGCTCGCGACATTGCCGGCGTCAATCCGATTGCCGCGATGCCCTTCACCACGCAGGGCAATATCGATCTCCCCGCCTTTGAGCGGATGCTGGCCCATCTGGCCCGGACCGGCGTCCAGGGCATCACGCTGTTTGGCATTGCCAGCGAATTTCCGAAGCTGAACGATGGCGAACGCCAACAACTGGCCGAGGCGTTCATTTCGACCCTGGCGGGTTCTGGTGTGTATCGCGCCATGTCGGTGACCGATCACAGCACCGAACTTGCGGTCATCCGCGCCCGCCAGTATCAATCCATGGGCGCCGATGCGCTGATGCTGTTGCCGCCGTTTTTCCTCAAACCGGGTCCCGAGGCGATCCAGCAGCATATTTTTGCAGTGCTTGATGCGGTGCAGATTCCGGTCATGGTGCAATATGCGCCGGGTGAAACAGGCTTGCCCATCACCCCGCAACAACTGGCGGAGGTCGCTAGCCGTTATCCGCACGCGGTATTCAAGATTGAATGCAATCCGCCAGTCGATTACACCCGCGAGTTCCTCGCTGCCGCACCTCAAGCCACCGTCCTGAATGGCTACGCCGGCTTGTATATGCTCGATATGCTGAGCGTGGGCGGTAAAGGGGTGATGCCCGGCTGTTCATTTGCCGAGATTTACGTCCGCATTTATCAACTTTGGCAAAGCGGCCAGCACGACGCGGCTGGTACTTTGCATGCGCAGTTGCTGCCCTTTATCCAGCGCTGGATGACGCACCCCGAATACATCATCCAGGCTGAAAAAACCATTCTGCTGCGTCGGGGCATCATCAGCACGGATTATTGCCGCAAACCAGGTTGGCAACTCAGTGCAGAGGACGACGCACTGATTACAAAACTGCTGACTGATTTTTCACTCTGACTCCGGGTTGCCACAGTTCCCGCCAGCCCGGCACGGCGGGGCTGTGGCGCTGGTTGCCACGCCCGGACAAGCGCCCCGCTATCCGCCCTACCCGGTTTGCACTAGAATCATGGGTTCTCATCTAGCCACGAACACGTCCACGACCATGACATCCGCTGAAATCCGGCAGAAGTTTCTTGATTTCTTCGCCTCGAAGGGCCACCAGATTGTGGCTTCCTCGTCGCTGATCCCCGCCAACGATCCGACACTGTTGTTCACCAACGCGGGCATGAACCAGTTCAAGGACGTGTTCCTGGGCTTTGACAAGCGTCCGTATACCCGCGCCACCACCTCGCAGAAGGTTGTGCGCGCTGGCGGCAAGCACAACGATCTGGAAAACGTCGGTTATACCGCACGTCACCACACCTTCTTTGAAATGCTGGGTAACTTCAGCTTTGGCGATTACTTCAAGGAAGACGCCATCAAGTTTGCGTGGGAATTTTTGACCAGCAAAGAATGGCTGGCCCTGCCCACCGAAAAACTGTGGGTTACCGTCTACGCCGAAGACGACGAAGCCTATGACATCTGGCACAAGCAAGTGGGTGTGCCGGCGGAACGCATGATCCGCATTGGCGACAACAAGGGTGCCAAGTACGCTTCCGACAACTTCTGGACCATGGGTGATACCGGCCCGTGTGGCCCGTGTACCGAGATCTTCTTTGATCACGGTGCCGACATCTGGGGTGGCCCGCCGGGATCGCCGGAAGAAGATGGCGACCGTTACATCGAAATCTGGAACAACGTGTTCATGCAGTTCAACCGTGACGAATCCGGTGTGCTGCATAAACTGCCCAAGCCTTCGGTGGATACCGGCATGGGTCTGGAGCGCATTTCCGCTGTCATGCAGCACGTGCACTCCAACTACGAGATTGACCTCTTCCAGGCGCTGATTGCCGAAGCACAAAAGGTGACTGGTGCAGAAGATATTAACAGCCCATCACTCAAGGTCATTGCGGATCACATCCGTTCGTGTGCGTTCCTGGTGGCCGATGGCGCCCTGCCCGCCAACGATGGTCGTGGTTATGTGCTGCGCCGGATCATCCGCCGCGCGGTCCGCCATGGTTACAAGCTGGGCCAGAAGGGTTACTTCTTCCACAAGCTGGTGGCCAAACTGACCGAACTGATGGGCGATGCCTATCCGGAACTGCGTCAGCGCCAGTCGCAAATTGAAGATGCCCTCAAGCAGGAAGAAGAAGTGTTTGGCCGTACGCTGGAAAACGGCATGACCTTGCTTGAATCTGCGCTGGAAGGCGGCAAGAAAGTGCTGGATGGCGCTACCGCGTTCAAGCTGGCCGATACCTTTGGCTTCCCGATCGACCTGACCGCCGACGTTTGCCGCGAACGCAACCTGACCGTGGACATGGAAGGCTTCGAAAAAGCCCTAGAAGCGCAACGCCAGCAATCCAAGGCGGCCGGTCAATTCAAGATGGCTGCAGGCCTGGCATATGAAGGCGAAGCCAGCAGCTTCCATGGCTATACCGAAAACAGCCGCGATGCCAAGGTCATTGCACTGTATCGCGGTAGCGAGCCAGTACAGGCGCTGGCTGCGGGCGATGATGGCGTGGTTGTGCTGGATCACACCCCGTTCTACGCAGAATCTGGCGGTCAGGCCGGCGACACCGGCGAGATCTCCGCCAATGGCGGCCTTGATGCACTGTTTGATGTGACCGACACGCAAAAGGTGAAGGCCGATGTGTTCGGTCACCAGGGCCGTCTGGTGCGCGGTGCGTTGAAGGTGGGCGACACCGTTGCCGCCACCATCGACCTGCACAAGCGCAGCGCCACTGCCCGCAACCACTCGGCCACCCACTTGTTGCACGCCGCACTGCGCGAAGTGCTGGGCAAGCATGTGGAACAAAAGGGTTCGCTGGTCAACAACGAACGCACGCGTTTCGACTTCAGCCACCCCAAGCCGGTGACTGCCGAAGAACTGGCGCGCATTGAAGCCCTGGTCAACCACGTCGTCATGCAGAACTACAGCGTTGACGTCGCCAATATGACCTATGACGACGCCATCAAGGCCGGTGCCATGGCGCTGTTTGGCGAAAAATACGGCGACGAAGTACGCGTATTGAAGATGGGCGACTTCTCGACCGAACTGTGTGGCGGCACGCACGTGCACCGCACCGGGGATATCGGCTTCTTCAAGATTCTGGCTGAAGGTGGCGTCGCCGCTGGCGTGCGCCGTGTAGAAGCCACCACCGGCGAAGGTGCCGTGGCCGTAGCGCAGAACCTGGATCGTGAGCTCAAGCAAGCGGCCGCGCTGGTACAAGCCCAACCGGGTGAACTGATTGCCAAGCTGGAAAAGCTGCAAGACAACGCCAAATCGCTGGAAAAAGAGCTCGCCAGGCTCAAGGGCCAACTGGCCGCAAGCAAGGGTGATGAACTGGCCAGTGAAGCAGTGACCATTGGCAATGCCAGGGTATTGGCCGTGGAACTGCCGGGTGCGGATAACACCGCCCTGCGTGAAACGCTGGACAAGCTCAAGGACAAACTCGGCTCTGCCGCAATTGTTCTGGGCTCCGCCGCAGATGGCAAAGTGACCCTGGTGGCGGGTGTGACTGCCGATCTGACCGGCAAGGTCAAAGCCGGTGAGCTCGTCAACTTTGTCGCCCAGCAAGTGGGTGGCAAGGGTGGTGGCCGTCCGGATATGGCCCAGGCTGGCGGCACGCAACCGGAAAACCTGGCCGGCGCACTGGCCGGTGTGAAGGATTGGGTTGCCGGCAAACTGTAATACGGTTTGTTGTTACCGATAAAACGGGCGTCTGGATAAGGCGCCCGTTTTTTATGTCGCATCATCCGACCGACATGGGGTGGATTGTCGCTATCGCTCCGAATCCACCCTACGCGCCGTGTGCTGGAGCGCTCCCTGGTATGAAACGCCTTTAAGCCCCACGCCGCAGGCGCTAACATAAAGCCCACACTTTCAGGAGCATCTGCTGTGCCCTTCAACTGGCTCGCCGCCGTCCAGGCCATTCCCTGGGGTCAGGTTATCGACAACACCCCCAAACTGATCGAGGCCACTCGCAAACTCTTTACCCGGTCCAGCCAGCCTTTGCCACCAGAGCCTGTGCCACCCGCCAATTTGAGCGCCAGCGACAGAGATGCCTGGCTGGAACAGCAACTGGCGCAAACACGCGCGGAACTGGCCGACCTGCAACATGATCTGCAAGAGTCGGTACGGCTGATCAACGGGCTGGCAGAACAGAACGCGCAGATGGTGCTGGCCATTGAGCGCCTGCGTATTCGCACGCGCTGGTTTGGTTTCATTGCCGCCCTGGCGCTGGCCGGCGTGCTGGGTCTGGCTTTGTTCGGGCGCATGCATTGATCTGGCTGATCATGCGCAAAGCGCAGCAGATTGATGATCTGTTACAGCCCACCCCGTGTAAAAGCGCGCCGGGCATGTAGAATAAGGGTTTTCCTGCACACTACAAGAACGGATACCGGAATTCCATGAAGCCTGCCAACGGCCCCCTGCTTGCCCGTATCGCCAAAGAGTTTGGCACGCCCTGTTATGTCTATGACGCCGCCATTATTCGTGAGCGCATTGAGCAACTGCGCTATTTTGATGTGGTGCGTTTTGCGCAGAAAGCCAACTCCAATGTGCATCTGCTCAAATTGATGCGTGCACAAGGCGTACTGGTGGATTCGGTCTCTTTGGGTGAACTGGAACGTGCGCTGGCCGCAGGCTACCAAGTGGCCGATGAGCCCTGCCCCATGGTACTGACCGCAGATATCCTGGACCGCGCAACGCTGGACCGGGTGGTGGAACTCAAAGTGCCGGTCAACGCCGGCTCGCCGCAAATGCTGGAACAACTGGGCGAGCGTAGCCCGGGTCATCGGGTCTGGCTGCGCATCAACCCCGGCTTTGGTCACGGTCACAGCCGCAAGACCAACACCGGTGGTGAATCATCCAAGCACGGCATCTGGTATGAGCATCTGGGCGAGGCCATTGAGCTGATCAAGCGTTACCAGCTTGATCTGGTCGGCCTGCACATGCACATTGGCTCCGGCGTGGATTACACCCACTTGCAGCGCGTGTGTGATGCCATGGTCGAGCAAGTCAAAACCTCCGGCCACGATATCCGCGCGATCTCGGCGGGCGGTGGTCTGTCCATCCCCTACCGCGCCGACCAGACCGCAACGCGGGTCGATACCGAACACTATTTCAGCATTTGGGACAAGGCACGCAAGCAGATTGAGGCGCATCTGGGCCACCCGGTGCATCTGGAAATCGAACCGGGCCGTTTCCTTGTGGCGGAGTCTGGCAAGCTGATTGCCGAAGTGCGCGCCAAGAAGGATGTGGGCAGCAACCACTTCGTGCTGGTCGATGCCGGCTTTAACGACCTGACCCGTCCGGCCATGTACGGCTCCTACCACGAGATCAGCGTGATTGGTGCGGATGCCGTGGAAAAACGCAACCCGACCCGCCCGACCGTCGTTGCTGGCCCGTTGTGTGAATCCGGCGACGTCTTCACGGTGGAAGATGGCGGCATCGTCGCCCCCCGCGCACTGCCCGATGCCGAGATTGGCGACTTGCTGGTGTTCCACGATGCCGGTGCTTATGGCGCCAGCATGTCGTCCAACTACAACTCGCGTCCGCTGGTGCCAGAAGTCCTTGTCGACGGTGACAAGGTCACGCTGATTCGCCGCCGCCAGACCATTGCCGAGCTACTGGCGCTGGAGAACGTCTGAGCCACAGCCGGCGCATTGCTTCGTTTTTTAAAAAAGCCCCGGTTACGGGGCTTTTTTCATGGCCTCGTACCGTCACTCTTTGCTCAGTGAGGAACCGTCATGCCCCAGCAAGCCCTTGTTCGCCCGGCCACTCCGGATGATGCCGCAGCCATTGCCGCCATTCATATCACCGCATGGCAAGCTGCCTATGCCGGGATCATTGATCCAGCGTTTCTGACTGCGCTTGACCTGGCCAAACGTACTCAACGCTGGCAGCACCTGCTCACCCGCGATAACCAGTCCACCCTGGTGACCATATCGGGCGAGGAAATCACGGGCTGGGTTGGTTTTGGCGCAGATGATGAGGTGCCAGCGGATTGCGGCGCGCTCAAGGGTCTTTATATTGCGCCTCAGCATTGGCAGCACGGCTACGGCACCCGCTTGCTGACTGCGGCCTGCACCAGGTTACGCCAACTCGGCTGGCGTCATGCAGGGCTGGTGGTTTTGCAGGACAACCACGCCGCGCGAGCCTTTTATGAGCGCGCGGGCTTTACCACCAACGGTGTGGCCCAGCCACACACTGTCGGCCAGCAAATCTTGCCGGTGCTGCAATACCGGCGGCCCCTGGATACAAGTCGAGTGTAGGAATATTAGACCTCAGCAAAGAACCCAAATTGAGCAAATTAAATTTGGGCTCTTTCATCACTACTCTACAGTAGATAGATATGTACCAACGATGCTAATTTTCAGAGAATCCATCCCCATAACAGTTCCCTTCACTTCAAATTTTTTGCGTGACTCCAATTTTCCATTAAGCGCCAATTTAAATGCCCCTACAGTTCCAAAAACAGAGCTAACCGCCCCATTCCATTGCACAATTTCGGCAATCATATTTATTTCATTATGCGCTGCAGTTACCTTTCCCCTATAGACATATCCGCTATCGGCCCCATTTAGAAATCCATTTTTGATCACAACAATGCCTTCACCCCAATCATGCACATTGGAAGTAAATTTCACTTTGTAAATTCCATCCATAGCTGTCGACTCACTCTTCTTGTTCAAGATGAGCGCTCACAATATAGGTGAAATCCCCAATTAACATTGATAAATATTAAATAAAAATTATTACTTGCTCCAATTTCCACATTTGAAATTTTGGTGAAATTTTTATTGGAGTTTTCTATTTATTAAACACCGCATACCACATTGCGTGGCTCACCACGCAAAAACGCCTCGATATTGTCGATCAGCTGCCCGGCCAGCACAGACATGGTTTCCACACTGGCCCATGCCACATGCGGCGTGATAATCAGATTGGGCAGGTTCACCTCCAGCAGCGGATTGCCATTGCGTGGGGGTTCTTCAATCAGCACGTCCAGCCCGGCACCGCCCAGTTGCCCCTGCTGCAAAGCGGCGAGCAACGCCGGCTCATCCACCAGGCCGCCACGCGCGGTATTGATCAGCACACAACCGGGCTTGAGCAAGGCCAGTTCGCGCGCACCGATGCTGTTGCGGGTTTGCTCGGTCAGCGGGCAATGCAGGCTGAGCACATCCGCATGAGCCAGCGCCTCATCAAACGCCAGATAACCATCCCGAACCTGGCTTGCGCCTTTGCGCTCGGCATACACAATCTGCATGCCAAAGGCCTGGGCGAGTCTGGCAGTGGCTTTGGCCAGCGTGCCAGAGCCCACCAGCACCAGCGTCGCGCCTGCCAGGTCATGCATGGGTGCGCCAAACACGCAAAAACCGGGAGCGCGCTGCCATTCGCCAGCGGCGACCGCGTTGCGATAAGCTGGCAACTGGCGTTTGAGCGCCAGCATCAGCATCAGGGTGTGTTCAGCCACACCGGCAATGGCATAGTCGCGGATATTGCACACCGTGACACCCTGCGCACGGGCGGCGGTCAGATCGACCTGGTTATACCCCGTCGCCGCAACCGCAATCAGTTTAAGTTCGGGCAACGCGCCCATCGTGGCTGCGTTTAGCGGGACCTTGTTGGTAATGGCCACCTGCGCCCCGGCAAGCCGCGCCACGACATCCTGCGCGCTGGTTTGCGGGTAATGCACCCACTCATGCGGCACGCTCACAGCGCGCACGGGAACAGGCAAGGTTTCGCGATCCAGAAAAACAATACGGGGCGGCACAGGACACCTTTGGGCAAACACAAAGCCCAGAGATTAATCCATCCGCCGTCTAGAATCAGTAGCAACTTCCAAACCCATCCAGAACAAGAGCCGCCATGCCGCCAGTAATGGACCCGCGCACTGCCAAATTACTTCCCTGGATTGTCGCCATTGCGTTTTTCATGCAGATGCTGGACGGCACCATCCTGAACACTGCCCTGCCCAGTATGGCCGCCAGTCTTAACGAAAGCCCGCTGCGTATGCAGTCTGTGGTGATTGCCTATTTGCTTACGGTCGCGTTATTGATCCCGGCATCGGGCTGGATTGCGGATCGCTTTGGCACACGACGTGTCTTCTTTGCCGCCATATTGTTGTTCAGTATCGGTTCACTGTTGTGCGCAGAATCCCCCAACCTGGGTTTTCTGGTGGCATCCCGAGTAATCCAGGGGGTGGGCGGGGCGTTGATGGTGCCGGTGGGGCGACTGGTCGTACTGCGGGCCTATCCGCGCTCTGAACTCGTTGACGTGCTCAGTTTTGTCACCTTGCCTGGCATGGTCGGCCCGTTGATTGGCCCGACGCTGGGTGGCTGGCTGGTGGAATACGCCTCCTGGCACTGGATTTTCTTGATCAATATTCCGGTGGGCATTGTCGGTTGTATTGCCACCCTGAAGTTTTTGCCCGATCTGCGCGGCGCCGAGCGCGTGCGCTTTGACCTTGGTGGTTTTGTGCTGTTTGGGGCGGCGATGGTGCTGGTCTCTGTTGCGCTGGAAGGGCTGGGCGAATTGCATCTGGCCCATGCCCGCGTCATGTTGCTGTTGTTGGCGGGCCTGGCTTGTCTGGCCGCGTACTGGTTGCATGCCGCCAAATTTGAAAAACCCATCTTCAGCCTGGCACTGTTCAGAACCCATACCTACGCTGTGGGCATTCTGGGTAATGTGTTTGCCCGGCTGGGTAGCGGGGCGATGCCATTTCTGATGCCGTTGTTGCTGCAAGTGGGGCTGGGGTTCTCGCCCTCCCGCGCGGGGATGACCATGATCCCGACCGCCGTGTTTGCCATGTTTGCCAAAGCCATGGCGCGCCGGCTGATTGAACGGCTGGGTTATCGCAAATTGCTGACCATCAACACCCTGCTTCTGGGGGCATTGATCGCCAGCTTTGCCACCGTAGATGCATCTACCCCCTACCCTTTGTTGCTGGTGCATCTGGCGATCTTTGGTGCGGTTAACTCTCTGCAATTTACGGCCATGAATACCGTGACGCTGATTGACCTGTCTGATGCCGATACCAGCAGTGGCAACAGTCTGTTGTCGGTGGTCATGCAGTTGTCGGTCAGTCTGGGCGTGGCGGCAGCGGCAGCCTTGTTGCAAGGCTTTGTCTCGCAATATGTGCATCCGTCAGAGAGTCAGGTGCTCGAATCGTTCCACTATACTTTCTGGTGCGTGGGTGGGATGTCGGTGCTGGCTGCGGCCATCTTCCTGCAACTCTCGCCCGATGCAGGCCGGGCCGCTACGCCGGTGGAACAGCATGCCGCTGGCGAATTGTGACGCCAGCGAGGGAGAAAACAGCATGGCCAACGCCCACGTGTATGTCGCACCCGGTTTTGAAGAAGTCGAAATGATCACCATTGTGGATGTGCTGCGCCGCGCCGACATCGACACCACCATGGTGGCCCTGACCAGCAGCCGGGCGGTGACAGGCGCGCATGGTATTACCGTGCAGGCGGATATAGGTTTTGATGCGGCCGAAGGCATTCTGGCCGATGCCCTCATCCTGCCCGGTGGCGGCCCGGGTACGGCGGCATTACAGCAAAAGGCGGAGCTGGTACCAAGACTGCACAGCCATCTGAATGCGGGCAAGATCGTCGCGGCCCTGTGCGCGGCACCCACCGTACTGGCACGCGCCGGCATGCTCAGTGGGCGCAAGGCGACCTGTTTTCCGGGCAATGAAGAAGTACTGCGGGAGGGGGGTGCCACCGTCACCGCCGCTAACGTGGTGAATGACGGCCAGGTCACCACCTCACGCGGGGCCGGCACGGCCGGGTTATTTGCGCTGGACCTGGTCCGGCAACTGGCCGGAGAAGAGCGCGCCCGCGAGATTGGGCGCGCCATGCTTTATCTCTGAAGCGGCTGGATCAAACGGCGCCAGCGACCGACCCGCCTAGCGCAAGGTGCTGCGCAAGCCGCTGGCGGGCGTGGGCGCGGCGCCACCACTGACGCGCTCATAAACCGTCTTGCTGCGCAGTTTGAAGATATCCGAGGCGTGATAGAGGTTTTCCGAGTGCCCGACAAACAGCAAGCCATCGGGCTTGAGCAGCGGCGCAAAGCGTTGCAGTATCTTTAGCTGTGTCGGCTTATCAAAATAAATCATCACGTTACGGCAAAAAATGCCATCCAGCGGGCCACGAATAGGCCAGTTGGGCTCCATCAGATTGACCCGGCGGTAGACGATCAAATCCCGCAGTTCCTGCTTCGCCCGATAACGACCATCTGCCTGCCGATCAAAGAAACGGCGCGCACGATTGTTGTCCAGTTTTTCCACTTCATCCGCGTTGTATATGCCCTGGCGCGCGGTTTCCAGCACGCCGGTGTCCAGATCGGTGGCAATGATATGCACGGGCGGGCGCAGACTATCAAAGGTCTCGCATGCGGTCATCGCCATGGAGTACGGCTCTTCGCCGGTACTGGAGGCGGAACACCACAGATTCAGCACGCCGCTACCGCGCGCTGCTTTGAGGTGGTCTGACAGCATTGGAAAATGGTGCGACTCGCGGAAAAACGAGGTGAGGTTGGTGGTCAGCGAATTGGTGAACAGCTCGAACTCTTTGCTGTCCCCCCGCTCCAGCACTTGCAGATACTCGTTGAAGGTGCGCAGGCCCAAGGCGCGCAGACGTCGCGCCAGGCGCCCATAGACCATGTCGTGTTTGGCCGGCGTGAGCGCAATGCCGGCATAGTTGTAGATCATCACCCGGATTTTCTCGAAATCCTGTTCGGTGAAGGCAAACTCGCGGGGGGTATTGGTGAGCATGGGCGTTGCTTTCAAAAGTTATGATTGCGGATCGTCACGCTGCACGAGCCGGGAGTGGATTTGCGCCAGATACGTCTCCGGCACCTTGAGCGACGGATGCCCGGTGTGAGCCAGCCACAGATTCAGTTGTTCCAGCCGTGCCAGTTGTTCTACCGGTATTTCTGTATCGCTGGTGGCAAGCCGCATTGCAAGTTCCACCGCTTCTTTGTGCATTTCAAGCTCTGGCGGCAAAAAGCCACTGTGCTTGAGTACCCGCCACGCCATGCGCTGATGCTCAGGCACCAACGGGTTGATCTGGTCTTCCGGCAAGGGCTGGCCTGCGCCGGGCAGGTTATCGAATGCCCCCTGCTCCCGGGCCTCAGCAATCCGCCGCTCTGCCAGTTCGGTCAGGAACCACATGCGCCCTCCCTGCCCATCCGCACTACCCGCTACAAACCCAATTCAGACCACATGGCGTCAACCCTGGCCACCACGGCCGGGTCTTTCTCAATGGGCCGGCCCCACTCACGGCTGGTTTCGCCTGGCCATTTGTTGGTGGCGTCCAGCCCCATCTTGCCACCAAGACCACTGACCGGCGAAGCAAAATCCAGATAGTCGATCGGGGTGTGCTCTACCAGCGTGGTATCGCGCACCGGGTCCATGCGGGTGGTAATTGCCCAGATGACTTCTTTCCAGTCCCGCGTGTTGACGTCTTCGTCCACCACCACGATGAACTTGGTGTACATGAACTGCCGCAAGAACGACCATACCCCAAACAGGATGCGTTTGGCATGGCCCGGATATTGTTTGCGGATCGACACAATCGCCATGCGATAGCTGCACCCTTCCGGTGGCAGATAGAAGTCGACGATTTCCGGAAACTGCTTTTGCAAAATGGGCACGAATACTTCGTTCAGCGCCACGCCCAGCACGGCGGGCTCATCTGGCGGCTTGCCGGTGTAGGTGCTGTGATAGATGGGGTCTGGGCGCTGGGTAATGCGGTCGACCGTAAACACCGGGAACCAGTCTTGCTCGTTGTAATAGCCGGTATGGTCACCATACGGACCTTCCAGTGCATGTTCGTAGCCAGAGGGATGGTTGGCATCCGGGTAGATGTGCCCTTCCAGGACAATCTCTGCCGTGGCGGGTACTTGCAGATCGTTGCCGATGCATTGCACCACTTCAGTTTTGGAACCACGCAACAGACCGGCAAACTGGTATTCGCTCAGCGCATCAGGCACCGGGGTCACCGCGCCGAGGATGGTGGCCGGGTCACAGCCCAATACAACGGCGATCGGGAACGGCTGACCAGGGTTGGCTTTGGCAAACTCACGAAAATCCAGCGCACCACCACGATGAGCCAGCCAGCGCATGATGACCTTGTTGCGACCAATGACCTGTTGCCGGTAAATACCCAGATTCTGCCGTTTTTTGTGCGGGCCGCGTGTCACCACCAGCCCCCAGGTAATCAGCGGCGCGATATCGCCCGGCCAGCAGTGCTGCACCGGAATGCGCCCCAGATCGACATCCGGCCCTTCAATCACCGTGTCCTGGCAGACGGCCCGACGCACTTCTTTGGGTGCCATATTGAGCACTTGTTTCAGCAGCGGCAGCTTGTCCCAGGCGTCTCGCAGGCCACGCGGCGGTTCGGGCTCCTTGAGGTAGGCCAGTGTTTTGCCAATCTCCCGCAGGGCACCGACATCTTGCGCCCCCATACCCAACGCCACCCGGCGCGGCGTACCAAAGAGATTGCCAAGTACCGGCATGTCGCTGCCTGGCACGTTCTCAAACAAGATGGCGGGGCCGGCCGCACGCAGCGTGCGATCACAAATTTCTGTCATCTCCAGCACGGGCGAGACCGGCGCGGTCACGCGCTTGAGTTCACCCTGCTGTTCCAGTTGCGCCATAAAGTCGCGCAAATCGCTGTATTTCATGGGACTCCACGGCAAAGCAGACGGGCCGCACTGCGGCGGCCCGGCGGGTTAATCGCAAAACGCTATTTTACGATCAGGCAATAGACAGCGTCATGCTGGCGCGATACGTCTGGCCAGGTTGCAACACCGGCGAGTAGTCGCGCATATCACCGCGCTCTACACACAGATAACCGACGTAATTACCCGGGCCGATATCGGCAATCTTGTCTGCATTATGCCAGGCATTCCAGACCACGGCGCAATGGGTGTCCGCGCTTTCAATGACAATGGTGCGTGACGGTGTCTTGATCTCTTGCCGGGGCGGTACATCCAGATAAATACGGTCGGTCGGGCCCGTCAACTGCGGGGCGCCTTGCTGGGTAAAGCGCGGCAGACCTGCCTGCGCGGTATCGATGTAGGTCAGGCTTTCCAGACCATGAATCACCGCCTGGGTCACGTCGCCCACATTGAAATAGGTGTGCAGTGCTACGGAATGCAGTTGCGGGGTGCGGCCCTTGTGCTCAATCGACAGATCAAGATGCAAAGCCTTGCCGACGCTGACAGTCAGGCGATAAACAAACGGGTGCTCCCACAGCGCGTGGGATGCCGGGCTGTCGCGCAGTTCCAGTGTCACGCGGGTCAGGCCAGCTTCGGGCTGGCTGGCTTCAACCAGCGACCAGATTTCATTGCGGGCAAAACCGTGCTTGGGTTTGCTCTCGTCTTCCGGATGCGGGCCAAACCAGGGCAAACACAGCGGAATACCGCCGCGGATCGCTTCACCAGCGCCAAACACGGCATTGGGCGAGATCCACATCAGGTCTTGTTCACCCGTGGGTACAAACGACACCACGTGCGCGCCTTGCAGCGCAATGCTGGCACGGCCGGCGGTATTTTCAATGGTAAGAAGGTCCAGACCCGCACCAGCATAAAGGCCGGCGGAAGACACGATGGCAAGACCGGGAACACTGGCGACAATCTGTTGTTCTGCCTGGCTGATGCTCATTGCGGTAACTCCTGCTGCAGGCACGTGTTCTGGCCGTGGCACCGGCCTCAAACATGTGCAAGGTAAGAAAATGCGGTGCCATGGCACCGCAGCGCGAGATCGAACGTTACACCATTGACCACCGCCGAACCTGCATCAAGACAAGGCCGGCAACACCATTCATTGCCTTTTGACGGGTGTCGGTGCTGGTGCGCGCGAAGTCCGTTGTTCATACGGGTAAGTATGGAACGGATCAAGCCAGCGTGAGCACCATTTGAAGACACGGCGATAGGCGTCATCCGTCGCGGCCTGGTTATAACCCACAGTCACACCCTGGCCAGGGTGTTGCTCATTGGGAATATCCTTGCGCACGTGAACTTCGACGCCTGGGTCATCAAAATCGTGAAAGACATCCGGATAGCTGACAAGGCGGAAGGTATCCATGCCAGAACGCGCCACCAGATCACGACACGGTTCAACCGGGGTCCAGTCATCGGCCTCGCCGGCCAGCACCAGCGTGGGTGCGGCAGGTTGATAGCGTTGTGACAATTTCAGGAACGGCGCGCACGACGGATAAAATGCCACGGCGGCGCGCACGCCCGGGTTATCCGAATTCATCAGCGACAGTACGGTGGTGGCGCCCTGCGACCAACCCAGCACGGCAATGCGACTACTGTCGATTTCCTTGCGGGCTTTCAGCCAGTTGATGGCACGCTGGGCGTCTTCTGCACGCCGTTGCACATTGACCGGCCGATCATGGCTGGGCGTAGTGCAAACCTCATGCACGCCACGCGGGCCAAAACTATCCACCATCAATACGCCGTAGCCCAATTCCTGCAGCAAACCCGCCATGCGAGCGGGACGCGCTGCCATCACACCCGGTTTAATCCACAGTCCACTGCAATCGTGCAGCAGCAGCATGCCCGGTGCGTTCGTGTTGCCGGATGGGGGCGGTGTGTATTCCGCAGTGAGCGTTACCCCGCCAACGCCGGGGATTTCGACACGGTTAGCCCGCGCAGGCGACGTGGTCAGCAAAAACGCTGACAGCAACACCAGCAATACGGGGGAAAACCACAACCTCATTGGATCAGTCACGCGGGTACGCAAAATGTTTGTTGTCGCAACGGTTGCTCCGGCAGGGCACAGGGCGCAAATGCGCATGCACCGCAATCGGGCAAGCCGGGATTTAGCGGCGAACTTTATCACAACAGCCCATGTAACTGAATGTGTGTTTATGCCAACGGATTGTGCAGAGCGGCATGGCAAACTGGAAATTAAATCTTTTATACGCTAAATCAATGAGGTAGACCCAATCGGGTTGTGGCCATCAGCAAGGACAGCGGCATGAGCGATACGCTTCGTCTTGAAATGAACTCTGCCGGGGTCGCCACCATCACCTTTAGCCGGCCCGAAACCAGCAATTCAGTCGATGACATTCTGGTTGCAGAGTTGACCGCCTCGCTGGCGGCGCTGGCCCAAAACCCGCACCTGCGGGCCCTGATCCTGCGCTCGGACGGTGACACCTTCTGTTCCGGTAACGATGTGCGCTGGCTGGCGCACATGAGCAGTGAAGAACAGCACGACAATTTTGAGCAGGCGCTGCGACTGGCCCGCATGATGCAGGCGCTGGACCGCCTGCCCGCGCCGGTCATGGCACTGGTGGATGGCCCAGCCATGGGAGTCGGGGTTGGCATTGTCGCCTGTTGCGATATGGTCGTTGCCACCGCAAAAAGCTGGTTCTGCCTGCCGGAAACCCGTATCGGCCTTGTCCCGGCCATCATTGCGCCGTACATTGTCGGCAAGATCGGCACCAGCGCGGCACGGCGATATTTTTTGACGGCAGAACGTTTTGGCGCGGCTGCGGCTGCGCGGTGTGGGCTCGTTCACGAAACGGTGGAAGATGAGGAAGAAGCAGCCCACCAGATCAAGGACTGGCTGGATCACGTACTCCTCAATGGCCCCCATGCGGTCGGCGCGGCCAAACGGCTCATCGCCACGGTGGCCTGGCGAGCGATTGATGATTCACTGCTGTCGGATACGGCGCACCGGATTGCCCACATGCGCACGCGGGAAGAAGCCAGGGAAGGTATTGCGGCGCTAAGTGAAAACAGGGCACCCTGGTGGGTGCCCCATATAGACTGACTGGCCGTCACCAGAATCAGCGGTATTGCTGGCGTGCTTCAGTCGCTTTAGCTTCTTCTACGGTCATCAAACGCAACGCCGTTGCCGGCTCGCGCAGGGGCTGGAGGTTAGTTACAGACTGCATGAAGTCGGCTTCGTCTTGCGCCGGCTCGACCATTCGTGCACCCGATTCCATGTCAAAGATTGCGCTCATGGTTATGAACCTCCGTCAGCGGGTATAAGAAATCAATTGATCTCTCACTACGATATATCCGCCCCTTGAGCAAAAAATTCAATGGTCTTTTGACCCAAATCACACTTTGTTGCGCATTTGTTGCCAGAAATCCGACCAGTAGCAGTCCAGACCGAAAAAATTGTCTACAGATTTACAACCACTCATACTCACACTGACAAATAAGCCAAAACAAACAAAAAAAGCGGGCCTGAGCCCGCTTTTTTAACTTTCTAAAATGCTTTCAGCAATCTTTGCTTACTGCGGATCCTTCGGCTTGGTCGCGCGCACTTCGATCTTGGCGCCCTTTTCCAGGCTGTTCAGGTAGTTATTGAGCGCGGCGTCGCCATAAACACCATCGACACTGCGCGCAATCTGCTGACGCATTTCCGGCGAAATGGCCTGCGCCGGCAGCACCTTGTTGACCTTGTACAGCACGTAACCGCCCTGCACCGGATCATCACCACCCACATAGGCCGGCAGCTTGTTGGCCTGCGGCGCAAAAATAGCGGTCAGACGATCACGACTGATCGAAGGGTCACCGTTCACGCGAGACACCTCTTTGGTTTGAGCATCCCAGGCGACATTCACATTCTCGCCCTTTTGCAGCGCAGCCAGTTTTTTGGCGCCATCTGCGGCAACCAGTTTGGCCGCCTTGTCGTTCTTCAGGCGGTTCTGAATGTCCGGCGCAACCGTGGCCAGTGGCGGCACTTCCGCAGCCTTGTGCTCAATGACACGGGCCGATACCAGCGTACCTGGTGATACTTCCACCGCTTCAGAGTTGTGCTTTTTGTTCAGCACGTCATCACCAAAGATGGCGTCAGAGAGCTTGGGATTGTTTAGCACCGCATCTTGCGCGCCCTTGCGGGTTACCCAACCACTTTGCTGTACTTGCAGCTTGAACTGGTCTGCAGCGGGCTTAAGGCTATCTGCCTGCTGGTACACCACTTCGTTGAACTTGTCGGCTTGAGCCTGATAGGCGCTTTGCGCCTTGTCCGTCTTGAGCTTTTCGACAATTTCCGGCTTCAGGTCGGCCAACGCCTTGGTGCGAACGGCATCGAGCTTGATGATGTGATAGCCGAAGTCAGTCTCGACCACATTGCTGATTTCACCAGCCTTGAGCGAGAACACTGTGTCGTCAAATGGCTTGACCATTGCACCGCGCGCATTCCAGCCCAGATCGCCACCCTTGTCTTTGGAGCCCGGATCTTGCGAATTGGCCTTGGCCAGTTCGGCAAAACGGGAGGGGTTGGCTTTCACTTCCTTGAGAAGTGCCTCAGCCTTGGCCTTGGCTGCTTCACGTTCTGCCGGTGCGGCGGTCTTCGGCGCCTGGATCAGAATGTGCGATGCCTCACGCTCTTCCTTGGCCAGATCGGCCTTGTGCGCATCAAAGTATTTCTGGACTTCCTCGTCAGACACGGTCTGTTGCTCGGCCAGTTGGGCTTTGGACAGCACAACGTACTCGACCTTGACCATTTCCGGGGCTTTCAGATCGGCCTGGTGCTGGTCGTAATACTGTTTGACCTCGGCATCGCTCACGCTCACCTGGCTCAGATAATCCTGCGGCTTGAGCACGGCAACAGCCACTTCACGCTTTTCAGTCATCAGCGCGATCAGGTGATCCAGCGAAGTTCTGGAAGAGATGCTGCCCTGAACAAACGGCAAGACCAATTGGCGGGCGGCCAGATCACTGGAGACTTCCTGCTGGAAAGACGCCGGGGTTTTCTGGGAAGCAGCCAGCATTTCCTGATAACGCGCCGGGCTGAACTGCCCGTTGTCCTGGAATGCCGGAATAGTGGAAATCACTTCACGCAACTGGGCGGCGGAAGGTGTCAGACGCAGATCGGTGGCCTGATTCAACATCAGTTGACGACGGATCAGGCTTCTCAATACTTCAGGCTTCTGGTCGTCCGAAATAGCCTGACCACGCGTGGCAGCATCAATGTCCGCCTCAGTGATGGATTTGCCACCTACTTTGGCCAGCCAGTTGGGGCCACTTTCCATGGCGGTATAGCTGGACAGACCGAAACCGACGACCAAACCCAACGAAACCAGACCCAGTAGGAGCTGTACAGCCGTTTTATTTTTTTGTACCAGATCAAACATGAGATACCACGCTCCAAAAGAGATTCGCGCAACATGATGCCAGAACCTGCGTGATGCGTCTCGGGTCGTTGTGACAAACGTTTGACTTGTGCAGCCAAAAACAAAAAAGCCAAGCTTGCGCTTGGCTTTTTTGATTCAATCTGGCGGAGCGGACGGGACTCGAACCCGCGACCCCCGGCGTGACAGGCCGGTATTCTAACCAACTGAACTACCGCTCCAGAGAGACAGCGATTGTAGCATGCTTTTTGTATTTTGCAACAACTTTCATGCATCGCTATTTTTGGTGGGTAGTAGTGGATTCGAACCACCGACCTCCTGCGTGTGAAGCAGGCGCTCTAACCAACTGAGCTAACCACCCCCGGTCTTATGCCGCTTCGTTATTTACCTGAAGCAGCAAAGACAATCATTGTACTGCATCTTTCAGAGATTTACCAGCCCTGAATTTCGGTTGCTTTGCAGCAGCGATTTCAATGGTCTGGCCAGTACGCGGATTGCGACCGTTACGTGCCTCACGTTCGGCAACGTAGAAAGTGCCAAAGCCAACCAGCGTTACTTCATCGCCGCCTTGCAGGGCTTTGGAAACAGCTTCGATGGTGGCATCAAGCGCCTTGCCAGCAGCAGCCTTGGACAGGCCTGCGGATTCGGCGATAGCGTCGATCAGTTCGGATTTATTCACTTATGTGTCCCCTTTCGTTCTGGTTGGATAGGTCCGGTCAGCCGATTGCTTGAGCTTTATAGCAAGCGGCAAAAACACGTGTCAACTAGTGTTTGGTGGGCTGTGTGCCCGTTTCCACGCTTGGACGATCGCCGGCTTGCGCCACGATGCCTTCTGCGTTATCAGCTTTGCCAGCGTCCGATTCGGGCTGGCTTTCAAGTGCGTGCCCCAATACCTGGTCAAACCACTTGACCGGATGGATCGTGAGCCCCCGCTTGACGTTGTCAGGAATCTCGATCAGATCCTTGACGTTACCTTCCGGAATCAATACATGCTTGATTCCACCACGATGCGCTGCCAGCAGTTTTTCTTTCAAGCCACCAATGGGCAGGACCTCGCCACGCAGGGTGATTTCACCCGTCATGGCAACATCGCAACGCACCGGCACATTCGTCAGAATCGAGGTCATTGCAGTGGCAATGGCAATCCCGGCGGATGGACCGTCTTTTGGTGTTGCGCCTTCCGGCAAGTGAATGTGGATGTCATTCTTCTGGTAAAACTCGGGATCAATCCCCAACTGCGCCGCACGGCTGCGTACTACTGACAGCGCGGCCTGGATGGATTCCTGCATCACTTCACCCAGTTTACCTGTCTGAATAACCTTACCCTTGCCCGGCAACTTCACGGCTTCAATGGTCAGCAGTTCGCCACCCACTTCAGTCCATGCCAGACCCGTCACCTGCCCGACCTGGTTTTGCTGCTCGGCCATACCGTAGTCATAGCGACGCACACCCAGATATTTATCCAGATTTTTGGTGGTCACCTGTTGTTTTTTGTCAGATGGCTTGAGCAACAAGTTCTTGACCACCTTGCGGCAGATTTTGGCGATTTCCCGATCCAGACTACGCACGCCGGCTTCACGCGTGAAATAGCGCACGATGTCACGCACGGCAGAGTCCTGGATCACCAGTTCGCCTTCTTGCAAACCATTGGCTTTCATCTGCTTGGGTACAAGGTACTTGAGCGCGATGGCCACTTTTTCGTCTTCGGTGTAGCCAGACAGACGGATCACTTCCATCCGGTCCAGCAGCGCCGGCGGAATGTTCAGCGTGTTGGCCGTAGCCACAAACATCACGTCAGAAAGATCGTAATCGACTTCCAGATAGTGGTCGCTGAACGAGTTGTTCTGTTCCGGGTCGAGCACTTCGAGCAAGGCCGAAGACGGGTCGCCACGGAAATCAGCGCCCATCTTGTCCACTTCATCCAGCAAGAACAATGGGTTTTTTACCCCTGCCTTGGTCATGGATTGCAAAATCTTGCCAGGCATGGAGCCGATATAGGTACGGCGATGGCCACGAATCTCAGCCTCGTCTCGCATACCGCCCAGCGCCATACGCACGAACTTGCGGTTCGTGGCACGGGCGATCGACTCGCCCAAAGAGGTTTTACCCACGCCAGGAGGACCTACAAGGCACAGAATCGGGCCTTTGAGCTTCTCGACACGGCTTTGTACGGCGAGGTACTCAAGAATGCGTTCCTTGACCTTCTCAAGGCCGTAGTGCTCGGCATCAAGCACCTCATCGGCGGCCGCCACATCCTTGCTGATCTTGGTTTTTTTCTTCCAGGGCAAGGCCAGCATGGTGTCGATATAGTTGCGTACCACGGTGGCCTCGGCCGACATGGGCGACATCATGCGCAGCTTTTTGAGTTCGGCCTCAGCCTTCTCGCGCGCTTCCTTGGACATACCGGCGGCCTTGATGCGCTTTTCCAGCTCATCCAGATCCGCGTTTTCATCCAGTTCACCCAGTTCTTTCTGGATGGCTTTGACCTGCTCGTTGAGGTAATACTCGCGCTGGCTCTTTTCCATCTGGCGCTTGACGCGACCACGGATGCGCTTTTCTACCTGGAGGATATCGAGCTCGGTTTCCAGCTGCTTGAGCAGATGCTCCATGCGGCGCTTGACGTCACCCATTTCCAGCACGGCCTGCTTTTGATCAAGCTTGAGCGGCAAATGCGCGGCAATGGTGTCCGCAAGCCGACCGGCAATTTCAATGCCGGACAACGAGGTCAGCACCTCTGGCGGAATTTTCTTGTTCAGTTTGACGTACTGGTCAAACTGCGACAGCAGCGCACGGCGCATGGCTTCGGCCTCATGGCCTTCATCTTCGCCCGGCTCGTGCGGCAGCGCTTCGGCGCTGAAATAGCCGTCTTCATCCTTGAGGCTGAGCATATCGGCACGCTGCAGGCCTTCTACCAGCACCTTGACGGTACCATCGGGCAATTTAAGCAGCTGCAGCACGGTGGCAATCGTGCCTACCGGATAGATGTCCGCCATGGCAGGCTCATCTTTCTGCGCATTTTTCTGCGCCACGAGCAGGATATGGCGACCACCTTCCATGGCCGCTTCCAGCGCGCGAATAGACTTGGGACGGCCCACAAACAGCGGAATCACCATGTGCGGAAAGACGACGACGTCTCTGAGCGGCAACATGGGGAAACTGGCAACTTCAGCGGGCAATGCGTGGTTTTCTGACATTTTGAGAGCCCTGTGATGAGTGGGAACTGGATCAATAATGTGGCTTGCAGCGCTGAAATTCAACGCTTGCCAGCCATTTAGCCAGAGAAATCCGGCCGCCAGCACTCTTGAAGCGGCCTTGAAAGCAAAGTGCCAGACCGCTAAGGGTCTGGCAGCATTGAAGAAATGGCTGCACACCGGCTGGTGTGCAATCTTTTCAGAGCATGATCAAAAAATGACGTATCAGGCTGCAGCGGGCTCGGCAGGCTCTGCCGGAACACGTTGCGGCTGCGCACCTTCCAGAATCACCGACTCGTCCACCACCACGCGTGCAACGCCTTCCAGCGCTGGCAACTCGTACATGGTATCGAGCAAGGACGACTCCAGAATCGAGCGCAGACCCCGCGCGCCGGTCTTGCGTTCCATTGCTTTGCGGGCAATGGCTTGCAAGCCTTCCTGCGTGATGTCCAGCTTCACATCTTCCATCTCGAAGAGGCGCTGGTACTGCTTGACCAGTGCGTTCTTCGGTTCTGTCAGAATGTTAACCAGCGCAGCTTCATCCAGCTCATCCAGCGTGGCAATCACCGGCACACGACCCACAAATTCCGGGATCAGACCAAAGCGGATCAGGTCATCCGGCTCAACATCATGCAGCAACTTGCCTACGCTGCCCTGATCGTCTTTGCTGGCCACTTCTGCCCCAAAACCGATACCGCCCTTTTCCGAGCGATTGCGGATGATCTTCGCCAGGCCTTCAAATGCACCACCCACAATAAACAGGATGTTGGTGGTATCTACCTGCGGCATTTCGTGGTTCGGGTGCTTGCGGCCACCGTGCGGCGGCACCGACGCCACCGTGCCTTCGATCAGCTTCAACAATGCCTGCTGTACGCCTTCGCCAGACACATCACGGGTAATCGACGGGTTTTCGCTCTTGCGGGCGATCTTGTCGATTTCATCGATGTACACGATGCCGCGCTGGGCCTTCTCGATATCGTAGTCACATTGCTGCAACAGCTTGGCGATGATGTGCTCAACGTCTTCACCCACATAACCGGCTTCGGTCAGTGTAGTGGCGTCGGCAATCACAAATGGCACGTCCAGCTTCTTGGCCATGGTCTGTGCCAGCAACGTTTTGCCGGAGCCCGTCGGGCCGATCAGCAAAATGTTGGATTTGGACAGTTCCACTTCACCAGAGGCTTTTTCACCTTTGGTGGAAAGACGCTTGTAGTGGTTGTACACCGCCACGGCCAGAATCTTCTTGGCGCGCTCCTGACCGATCACGTATTGATCCAGCGTATCGCGGATCTCCGTGGGCAGCGGCAGGCGCTTGCCCGTCGGCGTTTGTGCCTCAAGGGCAGCGCCAATCTGCGCCGTCCCTTCTTCGGTGAGGATGTCGTTGCACAGTTCGATACACTCGTTGCAGATAAACACCTGCGGACCAGCGATCAGTTTGGTCACTTCATGCTGACTCTTGCCGCAAAACGAGCAATACAGCAGCTTTTCCTTGGATTTGTCTTTGGGCTTGTCAGTCATATCCCCCCCTCTTGGAAGAAGAGCGAGAAAAAAATAAAACCGCCAGCTTGTTTAAGACAGTCTGGCGGTCAGAATGGATTACCGGATCAGGCTGTGCCTGCCCGCTTCACCAACACTTCATCAATCAGACCGTAGGACTTGGACTCATCCGCGCTCATGAAATTATCGCGGTCCGTGTCACGTTCAATGGTTTCAAGAGACTGGCCAGTATGAAATGCCAGACGCTCGTTCAGTGTACGCTTGGTCTTCAGGAGTTCGCGAGCATGGATTTCGATATCCGACGCCTGACCCTGCAGCCCGCCAATCAGCGGCTGATGGATCATGATGCGTGAATGTGGCAGCGCAAAACGCTTGCCCTTCTCGCCTGCGGTCAGCAGGAAAGCACCCATACTTGCAGCCAGGCCCACGCACAAAGTGGAAACTGCCGGCTTGATGAACTGCATGGTGTCATAGATGGCAAGACCGGCCGTGACCGAGCCGCCAGGAGAATTGATATACAGCGAGATGTCCTTGTCCGGGTTTTCCGATTCAAGAAACAAGAGCTGGGCAACCACCAGGTTGGCGGTCTGATCGTTCACCGGACCGACCAGAAACACCACCCGTTCTTTCAACAGACGCGAGTAAATGTCGTAAGAACGCTCACCGCGGCCGCTTTGCTCAACAACCATCGGAATATATCCGAGGCCTTGGGGTTCAAATTCCGGTCGTTGCATGGTTTTCCTCTTCAGTTTGGGTATCCGCCGTCCTGGCCGGATACCCAAAACCGGGGATCCGGGCCGATCAGGCTTGTTGCTGTTGGCCCATCAGTTCTTCAAAGGTCACTGTCTTTTCAACAGTCTTGCCCTTCGATTGCACAAACGCGACGACGTTGTCTTCCAGCGCCATGGATTCCGGGCCGGCCAGACGTTCACGTTGTTCATAGTACCAGCCCACTACATCAGCCGGGTCTTCATAGTTCTGGGCCAGATCTTCGATGATGGCCTTGACCTGTTCCGGCTTGGCTTCAAGACCGTTGGACTTGACCACTTCTGCCAGTACCAGACCCAGATGAACGCGGCGACGTGCTTGTGCTTCGAACATTTGCGGGGAGAACGGTACCAATTTGGGATCGATACCACGCTGTTTCAAGTCGGCTTGTGCAGACTCGGCCAGACGACCGATTTCCAGGCCAACCAGCGACTTGGGCAATTCCAGCGGCGTGCTGTCAATCAGCGCACTCATGACGCTTTCCTTGGCACGCGCCTTCAGGCGGAAACGGACTTCGCGTTCCAGATTGGATTTGACTTCAGCGCGCATCTTGGCGATGTCACCGTCTTCAATACCCAGGCTCTTGGCGAATTCGGCATTCACTTCCGGCAGGATGGATTGCGCAACGTTCTTGAGCGTGATGGCGAACACGGCGGTTTTACCGGCCACGTCCTTGCCATGGTAATCAGCCGGGAAGTTCACTTCCACGTTTTTCGCTTCGTCTTCCTTCATGCCACGGATACCGGCTTCGAACTCGGGCAGCATCTGGCCCTTGCCCAGCAAGAATGCGTAGTTGTCGGAAGAACCGCCTTCAAACGGCTCACCATCAATGGTGCCCTTGAAGTCGATGATGACACGGTCTTCATCGGCGGCGGCGCGCTCAACGCGTTCGTAACGGGTACGCTGGCGACGCAGGATATCCAGGGTCTTGTCGATTTCGGCGTCGGACACATCCAGCACCGGCTTTTCGATTTCAACACCATCAAGGCTACCAACGACGACATCCGGATACACTTCAAACGTGGCGACAAACTCAAAATCGCCTTCGCCAGTTGCGCCTTCTTTCGGCTCAAAACGCGGGTAGCCAGCAACGCTCAGCTTTTGTTCTTGCACGGCTTCGCCGAACGAACGCTCAACGGTTTCGCCCATGACTTCTTCTTGCACACGAAAGCCATATTGTTGCGAAACGATGCTCATCGGGGCCTTGCCCGGACGGAAACCGTCGACACGGGCGGTCTTGGCGACGCGCTTCAGACGGGCGGAGACCTCTTGATTGATCCGGTCACGCGGTACGGAGAAGCTGAGGCGACGTTCGAGCGCACCCAGGGTTTCCAGTTGAGCTTGCATGTGTTGATCCATCCTTCACATTGATTCAGTACGGCCAACAAGCACCGCTTGGGCCAGGTCGACCCGGATAGCCCGGGCCTCTTTAAAAGAACTTGTGGTGCGAGCGGGGAGAATCGAACTCCCACGCCTTACAGCGCTGGAACCTAAATCCAGTGCGTCTACCAATTCCGCCACGCTCGCATAAAGAGAAACTGAATCTGCCAGAACAGCCATGCTGCCGGCATCGGGTGGTGATGCTCGCAGCACCAGCTCCCCGTAAATCCAGGTCAAACCGCGATTATAAAGGATATGTTGCACGAAAAACAAACGGGCGCCGCGCGGTTTTATTCGCCCAGGCGCTTTATGTCATACTTCCGGCCGGGTTATTCAGGTAAAAAGCACACCTGAACCTCTCCCCCGCACCCGTTTGCCCTGGACAAGTGATCGTATCCGTGAGCCTTGCTTTTCCCCACCCTGTTTTGCTGCGTGTGATTCTTGCAGGCGCAGCCTCTTCCGATACCCGTTTGCAATGGTGCGGCGTTGACGCAACAGGCCAGCTTCACGCTGGCCAGTCCAGCATCGCCCTGTTGCCTGCCGCTCCGGCCATAGAACTTGTGCTGATGCCTGCCGCGTATTCGACACATGTGCTCGATCTACCCCGGCAGTCGCCCCAGCGTTTGCGCGCACTGGTCCCGCATGCGCTGGATGACCGCATGCTGGGCGGCCAGCAGCGGCACTTTGCCATTGGCAGTGCGGGCGGTGGCCAGACCCGGGTGATTGCCTGTGACAAAAGCTGGCTACAGCAATGGCTGAGCCTGTTCGCCGCACAGAACCGCCCGGTTCGTGCCGCATGGGCGCTGGCCGATTTGCTGCAGCCAGAGACGCTCTGGCAACGCCTTGATACTGAAGAGGGTGTTTTGCTGGCGCGCCTGGATGAAAGCGTCTGGTTCGATTCAGCAGCCATTGCGGATCAATGGCTGGCGGACCAGCCCGTACAAAGCGCCCGTTGGCCAGATGTCTGCGGTGATAAACCACGGGCCGATGCCATCAACCTGTTGCAGGGCGAGCATGCCCCCAGACTAACGCTGCCGTTCAACCCCAAACTGTTCAAGCGCAGCGCAGTACTGATTGCCGCCTTGCTGGTAGTCATGACCCTTGGCAGTCTGAGCGACTGGTGGCAACTGCATCAACAAGCCACCGCGCTGCAGCGTGAACTACGCCAGACCTTTGCCGCGGCTTTCCCGGGTACGCCCATTGTTGATCCGGTATTGCAGCTGCAAAGCCAGTTGCAGGCAGCGGGTGCCACCCAGGGCGCGGGCGCTACGGGTGCAGACTTCACCGCCCTGCTGCAACGGATCGACGCTGTTGCATCGGGCACTCACCTGCATCGGCTGCAATTTGAAAATGGCCAGTTGCAGATGGAGCTGGCCAATAACGACGCCTCTGCCCTGCAACAAAAACTCAGCACCGCCGGTTTCAAGGTCGACCCACAACCGGGTGCAGTCGGCAGCACCATTCTGCGCATTCAAGGGGGTCAGAAATGAACCAGTATCTTGCTCGCGCACAGCAATTCTGGCTGGAACGCAACGCGCGTGAACGCGCCATGTTGAGCGCCTGCGCCGCTCTCATCCTGTTTGCCATTCTCTACACTGGCGTCTGGCAACCCCTGGTCACGCAGCGTGCAGCGCTGAATAAACGCGTACCACAACTGCAAGCCCAACTGGCGCAAATGCAGCACGATCTGCAGTTGCTGAAAGGGGGTGCGACAGTGGCCCGCAATGATGATCTGCGCCAGGCCGTCACCGCCAGCCTGCAACAACATGGACTGAAATCGGATCTGCAGGCCCTGCCGGACAACCGTATCCGCATTGATGCGCCGGAGGCTGATTTTTCACATGTGCTCGATTTTCTGGGCGCACTGCAACGAGAGACGGGTGCGCACGTCGTGAATTTTGACGCCAATGGTGCTCAGAATAACGGTGTTGTGCATTTTTCTGCGGTGGTGCAACGATGAAAGCCCATCTCAAACACCCGCTCTTGTGGTTTGGCATTGCCCTGTTTGTCGTGTTTGCCCTGGTTCGCTTGCCTGTGGTGCTGTTTGCCAGCGCCGTGCCTGCCCCCATCAAAACCGGTGACGTGACTGGCACGCTCTGGCAAGGCCGTATCGGCCAGTTGGGGCTGGATGATCAACTCTTGCTGCAGGATGTCCGCTGGACCTGGCAGCCCGCCGCCTTGTTGCATGGGCAGCTGGCCTGGCAACTGGACACGCGTGATGGCGATCAACCCGGCCAGGCGCGGGCGGTGCTGGGCCTGAGCGGCTGGAAACTGGAAGACGTCGCCCTGAACATGCCAGCAGCCCCGCTGTTTGCACAGGTCAAAATGCTCTCGCCATTCCGTCTGGGCGGCCGCTTGCAAGTGCGTGCTGCGCAACTGAGCGCGGGCCATCTGGACAAAATCAACATGCAGTTGAACGATGCCAGCGCCGTGGTCACGCCGCAAGCCAACCCGTTCGGCAATTATTTAATTACGATCAACCAGTCCGGCAATGCGCAAAGCTGGCAGATCACGCCGCAAGGCGGCCTGCTGGCCATCACCGGCAATGGACAGATCACGGACAATGGCCCAACCGGCTCACTGACCTTTACGCCAGCCAAAGGCAAAGAAGCACTGTTCAGTAGTCTGCTGGACCGCATGGGCAGCGGACATACCATCAAGCTGGGCGGCCAGTAAGTACACCCTGCTAGAATTGAGAGCGTGACCCCCGGTCACCTGACGACATCAACGCGGCGGCAACACGCCAACCAGGATAACCCATGAAAAAAATCGATGCGATCATCAAGCCATTCAAACTGGACGACGTGCGCGAAGCACTGTCTGACCTTGGTATTTCTGGTTTGACCGTGACCGAAGTCAAAGGCTTTGGTCGACAAAAAGGTCACACCGAACTGTATCGCGGTGCGGAATACGTGGTCGACTTTTTGCCCAAGATCAAGATTGAAGTTGTGTTGAGCGACGACAAACTGGACGCCGCCCTGGAAGCAATCCAGAACGCCGCCCGCACCGGCAAGATTGGCGACGGCAAGATTTTTGTTTACACCGTCGAACAAGCCATCCGCATCCGCACCGGTGAGCACGACGAGGATGCCATCTGATCGGCACACATGCTGATTTGATCGCACCAGCAAACAAAAAGCCCCGCACTGCGGGGTTTTTTTGTTGTGCATTGATCCGGCCGGATCACTGTTTGCGGAGTAGCCGCATCACACATCCACCGGGTCAACATCCAGCGCCCAGCGCACGCCTGGGTGTTTCTCTGCACCCAGTGTTTCAAGCATGTCCCGCAGTACCGCTTGCATGGCTGGGCGGCGTTGCGCGGAGATCAGCACCTGGGCTCGCTCCCAACCCGCTTTGCGCACCATGAGGGCGGGTACGGGTTGTGCCATGTGCAGGCCCGGAAACTCCCGCCAGCGCTCTCGAACCTCCCGCAGAAAACTTGTAGCACGTTGCAGGGTTTTGGCTTCGGCGCGCAGCATGGCCCAAGTGGAATACGGTGGCAGCAGGTTGGCCTTGCGCTCCTGGAGGGTTCTATCAGCAAACGCGGCGTAATCACCAGAGATCAGCATGGGATAGAACGGATCATCGTGATAACGCGTTTGCAGCAGTACTTTGCCAGGTTGACCGGCTCGGCCGGCGCGACCGGCCACTTGCAGCAGCAACGCGTATAACCGTTCCTGCGCGCGAAAATCCAGCGAGAACAAACCGGCGTCCGCGTTCAGCACCACCACCAGTTGCAGGTTGGCAAAGTCATGACCCTTGGCCATCATTTGCGTACCGACCAGTAGCCGCGCTTCACCCTTGTGAATTTGCTGCAGCATGGCATCAAGACTGCCTTTGCGCCGCGTATTGTCACGGTCAATGCGCAACGGTGGTGTGTCTGGGAAGAGATCGGCCAGCGTCTCTTCCAGCCGCTGCGTACCAAAGCCCAACGGTTGCAGATCCGCGTTACCACAATCCGGACAGTGCATGGGCGGCGGGCTTTCCCAGCCACAGTGGTGGCAACGCAGGCGGCGGTCTTCCCGGTGCAGCACAAGACGCGAGGTACAGCGTTTGCAACTGGCGATCCAGCCGCATTCGTGACAGGCCAGCACCGGCGCATAACCACGCCGGTTGATAAACACCAATACCTGGCCGCCCTGCCCGAGCGTTTCCCGAATGGCGGTGATGGCATTCTGGGTCAGACCATCAAACAGCCGTAATTGCTGGGTCGATAACAACTGGATTTGCGGCGCACGCGCGCCGGTGACGGCGCGTTGTTTCAATGTCAGCAGACGGTAGCGAGATTCCCGCATATTGCGCCAGCTTTCCATACTGGGCGTGGCACTGCCCAGAATGATGGGCACATTGGCCTGGCGTGCGCGATACACCGCTACATCCCGCGCGGAGTATCTGAAACCTTCTTGCTGGCGGTATGACAGATCGTGCTCCTCATCCACCACGATCAGTGCAAGGTTCGGCATGGGCGCAAAGACCGCGAGGCGCGTCCCCAGCACAATACGCGCGCGGCCTTGTGCGGCCAGCAGCCAGTTGCGCGTGCGCTCACCGTCAGCCAGACCACTATGCAGGGAAACCATCCGCTCTTGCGGAAAGCGGGCCTTGAAGCGGGCTTCCAGTTGTGGCGTCAGGTTGATTTCCGGGATCAGCACCAGCACCTGGCCGCCAGCGGCCAACCGTTGCTCGATGGCGCGCAGATACACTTCGGTCTTGCCACTGCCAGTCACCCCAAACAACAGGAATGGCGCGTAGCCGTGGGCCGCTTCCAGTTGCGTCAGCGCGGTCTGTTGCTCTTCGGTCAGTTCGGGGAGCGCCGGGGTAAGCGGTGCGCCGTGCAGCGCGGTGGGGGCGACGACCTCAACAACCCGGCCTTCTTCCAGCCAGGCTTTAAGCCAGCCGGTCGCACTGGGCGAAATGGCGCGGATTTCATCCAGGCTGCGCGGGGCAGCCAGCAGCGCAGCCAGTTCTTGCTGACGCCGCGCACGCGCCGGAACGTGCTGCAACAGCGCAGCGGCATCGGCTGCCGCATAGTAGGCCAGTTCTTTGCCGCCCTGCCAGGCTTGTGGCTGACGGAACGCACCGGGTAGCGCGGCGGCAATCACCTGCCCCAACGGCCAGGCGTAATAGTCTGAACAAAAACGGCACAGCGCCAGCACATTATTGGGCAGCGGCGGCATGTCATGGAGGACTTCATGCACCGTTTTGAGTTGCTCGACACTCAGACCCGCAGTGCCGGCAAATTGCGTATCGACCTGCACAATCACGCCACATAACAATTGGCGGCCAAAGGGCACGATAACCCGCAATCCGGGGACGGGTAATTCGCCTTCAAATCGATAATCAAATGTGCGCTGTAATGGCACATCCAGTGCAACTTGTAAGTAAACGTCCGGCATCAAGGCACCAAAATATGCCACGAAAAACTACCCACAGCTTCTGTGGATAACTTTGTGAAGAACTTGCGTGTAACTCTGTGAAACCCGCGTTACAACAAGATGTAGGCTGGATTGCCTATTTTTTAAACCAAAATAAAAATTGCTTAAAAATCAATAAGTTATCTTATTTGTATACTTTTGACACTGGATTGCCCACAGGGCTTGACAAAGCGGTTTGATCCCTGTTTTGCCGTGTGCATAAGTAAATACTACATCCATGTTGCACGCTTTTGCTTTCAAAGCCAGGTGTTTGATTTCAACGGAAACCAGGAATAAGCAAAGAATTACAAATGATAGGTTTTTGAAAGCTTATGCACGCTTTCCACCAATACGCTTACATTATCCGACGGAGTAAACTGACCAATGCCGTGACCCAGATTAAAGATATGGCCAGTACCCGTACCATATGCAGCCAGTAATCGCGCCACTTCTGCTTCAATGGCACTGGGTGATGCCATCAGTGCGACCGGATCAAAGTTACCTTGCAAGGCAACCTGACTGCCAACCCGCTGACGGGCCGCACCCAGGTCTACCGTCCAGTCCACCCCCAACGCGTCGCAACCGGTGGCCGCCATATCTTCCAGCCACAACCCGCCGCCTTTGGTAAACAGGATGACCGGCACCCGGCGCCCCTCTGCCTCGCGCTTCAGACCGGCCACCACGCGCTGCATGTAAGCCAGCGAGAACTCCTGGTATTTACCCGCGGCCAGCGCGCCACCCCAGGTATCAAAAATCATCAACGCTTGCGCGCCCGCGTCAACCTGAGCATTCAGGTAGTCGATGACGGTGCGGGCGTTGACGTCCAGGATGTGATGCAACAACTCAGGGCGGTCGTACAGCATGGTTTTGACGGTGCTGTAACTATCAGAACCACTGCCTTCAATCATGTAACAGGCCAGCGTAAACGGGCTGCCGGAAAAACCAATCAGCGGCACGCGGCCATCCAGCGCCTTGCGGATGCTGCTGACGGCGTCGAATACATATTGCAGTTCACTGCCCACGTCCGGCACGGCCAGCTTGCGAATGGCGGTTTCGTCGCGCAATGGGTGGGCAAAACGCGGGCCCTCGCCTTCGGCAAAGGACAAACCCAGGCCCATGGCATCCGGCACGGTCAGGATGTCAGAGAACAAAATGGCGGCATCCAGAGGAAAACGTTCCAGCGGTTGCAGCGTGACCTCGGTGGCGAGTTCTTTGGACTTGCACAGGTTGAGGAAAGAACCCGCCTGGGCGCGGGTGGCACGATATTCCGGCAGGTAGCGGCCAGCCTGGCGCATCAGCCACACTGGCGTGTATGGAACCGGTTCGCGCATCAGGGCGCGCAGGAAAACATCATTCTTCAGTGCAGTTGCCATGTCTCAACCTGTTGTGGTTACGCCGGGCTCAGGCCATTTGCCACACTCCCGGCGCCGTGCAGGATAACACCTTGTTGTGGTAGGGCCTTAATTCATTGCCATGGGCCACTGACACCACGATGCTCTGCGGCAAGCGTTCGATCAGTGCTTGATAAAAGGCCTGCTCACTGTGTGCATCCAGCGCGGAAGTGGCTTCATCCATCAGCAAGACTGCGGGCGGATTGAGCAATGCCCGCAGCAAGGCGACGCGTTGCTGCTCCCCCACACTGAGGATATGGGCCCACATTTCGCGCAGATCCAGATAAGACATCAGATGTGTGAGGCCTGCCAGCACCAGCAAGGGCGCAAGTTCGGCGTCGTCGTGGCGTGGGGGGCATGGATAATACATAGCCTCGCGCAGCGTGCCAAGCGGCAAATAAGGCCTTTGCGGCAAGAACAAGGTATTGCCGGTTTGCGGGTAAGCAAGCTGCCCCTGAGCATACGGCCAGATGCCGGCCAGCGCCCGGAGCAAGGTGGATTTACCTGAGCCGGAGCGCCCGGAAATCATCAGGCGGTCGCCGGGTTTGAGTGACCAGGCGACGTCTTGCAACAGGATTTCCCCATTGGGTTTGCAAACCATTTGCAGTTTGGCCTGCATATCCACGCCGCTGCGTGCCGGTTGCAAGCGTGGCATCACGGCGACTTGATCCAGCCCGGCCTGAAAGGTGGAAAGCCGGTCTACGACCGATTTCCAGCGCGCCCACTCGGTAAAATTGTTGGTGATGCTCGACATGGCGCTTTGCACCTGGGAAAACGCATCCGCAATCTGCATATAGACGCCCAGCGTGATCTGTTTGGCAAACACCCGTGGTGCCATGACCACCAGCGGAAACAGAATGGACAACTGCGTGTAGGAGCTGACATACAGCCCCAGTGATTTGCGCTTTTTCATCAGCAGCCAGAAATTGCTCATGACATGGCTAAAGCGTTGCGTCAGCACCGTGGTTTCCTGGCGCTCCCCTTTGTACATGGCCACGGCGTCTGCGTTCTCCCGCAGGCGCACCAGACCGTAGCGGAAATCCGCCTCGTAACGTTGCTGGAAAAAATTGAGCCGCACCAGCGGCACGCCGATCCAGAACGTCACGGCTGTACCCACAATCGCGTACAGCAACGCCACCCAGAACAGATAACCGGGAATGGTGAAATCGTGACCGGACAGCACCAGACGCAGCGGCCCGGTCAGCCCCCACAGCACAAACGAGAAGGTCACCAGCGTGCCCAGGTCATTGAGCGTGGTCAGGAACAGATTGAGCGAACCGGTGACAAACTCGTCAACGTCTTCCGCAATCCGCTGATCCGGGTTGTCGGTCTTATGGTCTGTCAGTTGCAGCCGGTAGAAATTTTGCTGATCGAGCCATTGCTCCAGCAAAGAGCGCGTGAGCCAGCGCCGCCAGATGATCTGCAGCATTTGCTGAAAATAGCTGTTATAGACCCCGACCAGAATCGTGGCGCCGGCCAGCCAGCAAAACTCCAGCACCAGCCGTTTGAAGGCGCCATAGTCTAGCGTTTGCAGCGCGTTATAGAGTTCGCCCTGCCAGGTGTTGTACCACTTGCTGATGTAGATGGACCCGCCCGTCAGCGCGAGGATCAGCGCCAGCAAACCCCAGGCTTGCCACCAGTGCTCGCGGTTCAGCCAGAACGGCCGGCATAAACGCCAGAAGTTGGCCATGAGATGCCGCGTGTTTTTAGAGGCCGAGACCGGCAACGTTGCGTGTTCATCTGTCATGCCTTGCCCCTGAGCGCCGCGATAGAAAATGCGGTCATGACAATGCAAACGACTGACGAGCAGGTCTGGTGCACCCGTATTGGCTGATACCGGGTATATATCGGCCCTTGGCCAGCGGCCACTCCAAAAGAAAAAGGCGCAGACCGCTCAGTCTGCGCCTTGTGGGGCTTACTCGCCGTCGGGCCGGGTTGCTTTGCAGGGGCGCTGGGTCCAGCCCCTGGCGTTATTGCATTGCCAGTCCTGACGCACCGCGCTGATAAACCAGGTTTTGGCGGCGTAATCAAGCACCAGGTGATAACGCAAGGCGCTACGGGCGTTTTCCAGCGCACCGTTCAGGGTGACGTCAATCTCGGCATGTTGCAGGTCTTTGCCACTGGCCCGCTGGCTGAGGGTGAGCTTGCTGTAATCAAACAGCCCGACCTCATTGCCGGCATGATCGCCAAGGAAACCAAACACCACCTGCACCGGCACTTCACCCACTCGGCCACGGTAGATGGTTTTGGGCAGCGGCAAGCGGGCGCTGGCATCCGCCGGTGCAGCGCTATCTGCGGCATCCGCATCCGTCGCGGATTGCACGGTGACATCTGCCGCGTGTGCGCCCGCAGCAGCAACCGCCAGCAACAGCGCCAGCAAAGTGCGTTTCATGGTCATCCCCCTTCTTTGGTTTTTGCGTTTTCTGGTTCTGGATAAACAAACTGCCGGGCCGGTTTTCTATGAACCGGGTCCGGCAGTCTCGTTACAGCACGGGCAATGCGGCCCGTTTATTCCTTGCTGGCCCAGGTATCGCGCAACGTCACGGTGCGATTGAACACCGGCTTGCCACCCGCAACATGATCTTTGCGATCAGTCACAAAGTAGCCCAGGCGTTCAAACTGGTAGCGTGTTTCCGGTGCGGCATCGCGCACGGCGGGTTCGACGTAACCGGTAATCACTTTGAGCGAGTTCGGGTTGATGAACTGTTTGAAGTCTACATATTCGCCATCCGCGCCACGCACGGCATCCGGACGGGCCTCGGTGAACAGGCGATCATACAGACGCACTTCAGCCTCAATGGCGTGGTGCGCGGCAATCCAGTGGATCACGCCCTTGACCTTGCGACCCACCGGGTTCTGGCCCAGCGTATCCGGGTCGATGGAACATTTGAGTTCCACGACATGGCCGTCCGCATCTTTGATCACCTCATCACATTTGATGACATACGAATAACGAAGACGAACCTCGGCCCCCAGCGTCAGGCGCTGCCACTTGGGCGGCGGCACTTCAGCGAAGTCTTCCCGCTCAATGTACAACTCGCGGCCGATCGGGATTTCACGCTCGCCCATGGCTTCGTGGTGCGGGTGGAACGGCGCACTGCGACTGCCGGTCACGCCTTCTTCAAAGTTGGTCAGCGTCACTTTGATCGGGTCCAGCACGGCAATGACGCGCGGGCTGGTTTCTTCCAGCGTTTCCCGGACAGCACCTTCCAGCGAGGCAAACTCGACCACGTTCGGGGTCTTGGAGACCCCGGCGCGTTGCGCAAACAGGCGCACGCCTTCCGGGCTGTAGCCACGCCGGCGCATGCCGCTGATGGTCGGCATGCGCGGGTCATCCCAACCCGTCATCAGTTTTTCGTCGACCAGCTGCTTGAGCTTGCGCTTGGAGGTCACCACGCTCAACAGTTCCAGCCGCGAGAATTCAATCTGTTGCGGGTGAGTCGGGATGGTGATGTTGTCCAGCACCCAGTCGTACAGCGGACGATGGTCTTCAAACTCCAGCGTACACAGCGAATGGGTAATGCCTTCCAGCGCATCAGAAATGCAATGCGTGTAGTCGTACATCGGGTAGATGCACCACTTGTCGCCAGTCTGGTGGTGGGTGGCACGGCGAATACGATAGATCACCGGATCACGCAGGTTGATGTTGCCCGACGTCATGTCGATTTTCAGACGCAGCGTCTTGCTGCCATCCGCAAACGCACCGTCACGCATCTGGCGGAACAGCGTCAGGTTTTCTTCCGGCGTGCGGGCGCGGTACGGGCTTTCTTTCCCGGGTTCGTTCAGGTTGCCGCGGTACTGGCGCATTTCTTCCGGCGTCAGATCGTCCACATAAGCTTTGCCGGCATTGATGAGTTCTTCGGCGTAGGCATACAACTGGTCGAAATAGTTCGACGCATACCGCACCTCGCCTTTCCACTCATAACCCAGCCAGCGCACATCTTCCTGGATGGCGTTGATGTATTCGTCTTCTTCTTTTTCCGGGTTGGTGTCGTCCATGCGCAGATTGCACTGGCCCTGATAATCCTGGGCAATGCCAAAGTTCAGGCAGATCGACTTGGCGTGACCCACGTGCAGATAGCCGTTGGGCTCAGGCGGAAAACGCGTGACCACTGCGGCGCGCTTGCCCGATGTCAGATCGGAATCGATGATGCTGCGGATGAAATTGCTGATAACCGGTGCGGCGTCGTTGCTCATGACCATACAGAAAGGAAGATCGAAAGAGACGATTGTAGCCGAAAACAGCGCAACAGCCGGTCATCGCGGCCCATGATCCGCTTCTGGCATGCAACAGAATGTGCACGCTTGCTGCTACCCGTCGGATTTTTCCCACGAAAACAGCATGAAAACAGAGCTTTATGCCGCAGTCATAGTCCAACAAAGGCGATGTTTTGCCCTGCGCAAAACCACATGCCAGATGGAGGACATGATGAAAATCTCTGCGTATTCACACATGCTGGTGTCAGATCACGCGGGCTGGGATGAATTACGCGCCCATCACCCCACGGCGCGTGGCACATTTTTCAAACTGGTTTTACCGCTCTCTGTCTTGCCTGCCGTGATGATCACGTGGGCAGGCATGATGCATGGCAGTTTTTATGCGCCGGATGCGCCATCCAGTTACTGGCTGATCACGGCCCTGGTGTTCTTCGCCGCAGAGCTCATCTCTGTACGCGGCATGACCTGGGTCATTGATCTGTTATCCCGCCAGTTGACCAGCAAACCCGACCACGACAGTAGCTACTTGCTGGCCACGCTGGCTGCCGTACCTTTGTGGCTCTCCTCGCTGACCCTGTTTGTCCCGGTGGTCGCCTTCAACCTGTTGTGTGGCGTGCTGGGGCTGGCCATTGCCTGCATGCTGTTGTACCACGGCATTCCGGCCATGCTGGGCCATGCGCGGGACGAAGACACGCGCGACATGACCTGGCTGACCCTGTGGATTGGCGCTGGTGCGTGGGCCATTCTTGGCGTGATCGCTGCATTACCGGTGATTATCCGCTGATGCTTTTGGCACACGGCGGATGAACCTGTTAGCCTGCGTTTTCCTGTTTCCGGACGCCGTCCGGGCAGTACAACGCAGGCGCAGGCATGTCTACCCGCTTCCCGATCCGCTTTGACTGGAAAGACCTCGAACTGATTCTGGCGCTGGCCGAAACCGGCAGCATTGCCGCAGCGGCAGAACGCAATCATCTGGTGCCCTCTGCGGTCAGCAAGCGCCTGTCTGATCTGGAAAAACAGTTTGGTGCCGCGCTGGTAGAACGCCACGCACGCGGCGTGCGCCTGACGCCGGCCGGCGAAGCCTTGCGTTCCCGCGCCGGCCATCTGCTGGATCAGGCCCGTCATGTACAGGATGAACTGCATGACTACGCCAGCGGCATGACCGGACATGTCCGTTTGTTTGCCAATATCTCGGCCATTGTGGAGTTTCTGCCACGGGCGCTGGTGGCCTTTCGCGAGTTATATCCAGGAATCCGGGTTGAATTGCAGGAACAGGTCAGCGCCGATGTCGCCCAGGCCGTGCAGGCCGGCGTGGCCGATCTGGGCATTGTGAGCGAACTGCCCCATCTGCCGGCGCTCACTTTCACGCCCTTTCGGCAGGATGAACTGCAGCTGGTGGTCCCCGCCGGCCACCCGCTGGCGACGCGAACCCATCTGGCGTTTATTGAAGCGCTGGATTACCCGCTGGTGGGTTTGCATGCCAACAGTACGCTGCACGAGCGACTGACCCGCGAGGCCGCCCGGGTGGGCCATGACCTGCGCCCGCTGGTACAGGTCACCAGCTTTGATGCGGTGTGCGCCATGGTGGCAGCGGGTTTGGGGGTCGGTGTCGTGCCCCGTGGCGCCACCACGCCCTATGTGCAATCACTGGGCTTGGTCGGGCTGACACTCACCGATCACTGGGCACAGCGCCAGCTTTGTCTGTGTACGCGAGCGGGTGAAACCGGCTCGCCCGCGGCACAAAAACTGTTTGCCCATTTGCGCCAGACCAGCGACGTCTAGTTGACCAGGCATCACCAAAAGTGATGCCTTCATCGCCATCCTTCAATTTTTGATCAAGCCCTGATGCGGCATAGTGTTCCTCACACCCCACATCGAGGAGCCCATGATGGCACGCTGGAACCCGCAAGATTACGCCCGTAACTCGTCAGGTCAGGAACGCTGGGCCACCGAGCTGATTGCCCAGTTGGGTCTCAAGCCAGATGACTCCGTACTGGACGTCGGCTGTGGCGATGGTCGTCACACCGCTGCCATTGCGCAGCACGTGCCGCAAGGCCACGTCCTGGGCACGGATTACTCCCCGGAGATGATCGCCCATGCCGCCGTAGCGCATGCCGATCATGCCAATCTGGCGTTTGAAGTCGCCAATGCCGCCGCGCTGCCCTATCAGGCGCAGTTTTCCGTGGTGTTTTCCAATGCGGCCATCCACTGGGTCCCCGGCCCGCATGACGGCGTGCTCAAAGGCATTGCGGCAGCGCTTAAACCAGGCGGCCACGCTTTGCTGCAATTGGGTGGACACGGCAATGGCGTCAGCGTGATTGCCGCATTTGATGAGGTCCGCGCACGGCCGCAGTGGGCACCGTATTTTGCCGGTTTCCGTTTTCCCTACGGCTTTCATACGGTCGCAGATTACCGCAGTTGGGCTGCAGCCGCCGGACTGGAGGTCATCGACGCGCAACTGATTCCCAAGACCATGGAATATCCGGATCGCGCGGCACTTACCGGCTGGTTCCGCACCGCCTGGCTGCCGTTTATCGAGCCAGTACCAGCGGAACAGCAAACCGCGTATCTGGAAGAAATGACGGATGCGTGGGTAGCGGCCAACCCCGGCGCATTTCATGTGGGCATGATGCGCCTGCAGGTCAGCCTTGCCAAACCGGCTTGACGCCGGCGGCATTCAAGCGGGTAGTCGTTATTGTCAAAACAAAAAAACAAAAGCAAAACCCGGCGCGGCCGGTCAATCCATCCGCGCCGTGGCTCGCTCCTTGCCAGCTTGCGACATGCGTACGGCAGACCGGATACGCGTTGGCTCCCCAAAGCGCAGCAAATTGCCGTGCGGATCAATCACAATCATCTCTTTCATGTGCCAGGGTTGCTGCACAGGCGTGCGCACCTTGAGCCCCATGGACTGAAACGATTTGTGTAAGGCCCCTATGTCTTCGGTATGCACATAGCATGCCGTGTGTTCAGCGACGTAGCGTTCGCTGCATAACCAGAAATGCAACTCCACCTCATCACGCCCCACGATGAGATAGTCATCGGCCCAGTGCAGCGACTCAAAACCCAGTTTGTTGCAGTAAAAATCCAGTGTTACTTCAAAATCAAGCGATGCCAGAATTGGCACCATGCTCTGGATTGTTGCGGTCATCGCATTCTCCCTCAATGACAACAATCCCCCCAACAGTGATCCGTGTCCGACTTGCCGGTTCCGGTCTGGTCATTTCATGGAATAATCCGTCTGACCTTTGTGCGCCAGCTTTTTTCGCCAGACGCAACCAGACGGAGCCCCCATGCTGATCCAGAGCCAGATTACAGACCTTGCCACGCCCACCGGCACCATGCGTACTTATGTGCACCGGCCCAACGCGGCAGGTTCCTTCCCGGCCATTCTTTTTTATTCGGAGATTTTCCAGCAAACCGCGCCCATTGAAAGGGCTGCCCGCTATCTTGCGGGTCACGGGTTTGCAGTACTCGTTCCCGAAGTATTCCACGAACTGAACCCGATTGGCACTGTTCTGGGGTACGACGACGATGGAAAAAATAAAGGCAACGCCGATAAGGCGGCCAAAACGGTGACTGATTACGACACCGACAACCAGGCCATGATCGGCTGGTTGCAGCAACAGGATTGGTATAACGGGCACCTGGGCGCAATGGGTTTTTGCATAGGCGGTCATCTGGCGTTCCGGGCGGCAGTCCAGCCCCAGGTGAAAGCAACGGCCTGCTTCTATGCCACTGATCTGCATACGCAAACCATCCCCAACGCACCAGGCCAGCACACCATGGAACGCCTCGCGGATATCAAGGGTGAAATGCTCATGATCTGGGGCAAGCAAGACCCGCATGTACCGGCACCGGGCCGCGCCCAGGTTTACAACGCCATGAGTCAGGCCGGGCTGAATTTTACCTGGCATGAAGTCAACGGCCAGCACGCCTTTATGCGCGATGAGGGAGACCGCTTCGATCCGCAACTGGCCACTCTGGGTTACCAACTGGCGTTTGATCTGTTCCAGCGCAACCTGCGTTAAGTGCCGCTGTTTCGATAGTCACACCAAGATATTCCAGGTTTATTGATAGATACCTTCTATCGGTAAATTTGGAATATTTCATTTCCACAAATGAGAATGATTCTTGATAATGGGTTCATGGCACAACGCCAGTACAGGACCCATCATGACGACGCTGATTCTCAACCTTGGTGAACAACTCTCCACCCCCAATCAGGGGCCGACTGCGCACCGCTACGTCCGGTTTGCCTTGGCAGCCTTGGTGATCGGTGCCGTCTTTTTTGGCTTTACCCGTCATAGCCTGGCCGCTGGCTGGATCGCCGGTGGCAGCGTGGCACTGGCCACCGCCATTGGCGCCCTGCCCGTCGCCTTTGCCCGCCGCATGCCGGAAAACCTGGCCAGCGGCTTGATGATGGTCGGTGGCGGCATCATGGCAACGGTCACCCTGGGCAGTGTGTTGCCAGAAGCGCACGAGGGGCTGACCAGAAGCATGACCTCCGCTGTGGCCTTGTCCAGCCTGGCGGTGATCGTGGGGCTGGGGGCCTGGGGCTTTGCTTCCTGGCAAGCCAGCGCCCACAAGCTGGCGGCCAAAAGCGGTGCAGAAGCAGAGCGGTTTGGTCTGTTGTTGTTCGCCCTCGCCATGACTTTGCAAAATCTCCCGGAGGGGATTGCAGCCGGTGTTTCGATGGCGGGCTCCGCTCACGGCAGTGCACTCACCTTCGGGATCAGCTTGCAGGACATCCCGGAAGGCTTTGCGGTGGCCACGGCTTTGTTGCGCGCCGGAGCATCCCCCGCCAAAGCCGCACTCGGCGGTATGGCCAGCGGGCTGGTGGAACTGGTCGGGGCCTTGATCGGTGCCGCTGCACTGGGGATCTCTGCTACCTTGTTGCCGGTCTTGCTGGCGCTCGCCGCCGGGGCCATGTTGTGGGTCATCGGCCGGGAAATGGGTCCACGCTTGCTGGGCAAGCCGGGCGTGTTGCAGGCCTGCTTTGCCACCGGCTTGATGATTGCCGTGGGGTTCAACTTCTTGCCAGGCTAATCAGGCCGGCCCTTCACCAAAACCCGAAAGAGCACCCATTGCGGTGCTCTTTCGGGTTTTGTGTATCCCGCACCGGCTTTCACGATTTGCCATGCTGGCCCAGGGTCAATTACAAAGTTGCAAGCTGAATTCCTGAAACAGGCGCTATATTGATTGAAAGCTGATATACCGCACCGAGAACAACACGATTGGTCATTTCAGGTTATTGTGCGGGCTCCGTTGCCCTGCCCTTGTTTTATGTGAGCCCTGTATGTTGAGCCCGTATGACTCATGAGCATCTGATTGCGTGTCACGAATGTGATCTATTGCTGCGTCCGCCAGAACTGGAACCCGGTGGCGTGGCACGCTGTCCGCGTTGCGGCGCGACTTTGTTCAAATCGGCCCACCGTAGCCAGGAACGCGCCCTGGCGTTTACCGTCAGCGCGATCATTCTGTTGCTGCTGGCCAACTTCTTTCCCATCATGGGTTTGCAGATTGGCGGCAGCTATGTGTCCTGCACGCTCTCCAGCGCCGCCCTTATGCTGTATCACGAAGGCATGCAAGAACTGGGCATACTGGTCCTGATCACCACCGTCATTGTGCCGACGGTGCAAATGCTGATCATGCTGTATGTCCTGCTCCCCCTGTCGCTGGGTTATTTGCCACCCCGTATTCCGGACATGCTGCGCATGCTTAACATCTTGCGGCCCTGGAGCATGGTGGAAGTCTTCATGCTGGGCATTCTGGTCTCGCTCACCAAGCTGGCGGCCATGGCCACGGTCATTCCGGGGATTGCGCTCTGGTCGTTTGCCGTGCTGATGGTGCTGATGACCGCCGCCATGTCCAGCTTTAATCCGCGCCAGATCTGGCTACAACTGCCTCTGGAAAACCCATGACGCCCCGCCCTGTTTCTGCTGCAGATGAAGATCTGCTGAACTGTCACAGTTGCGGCCTGTTGAGCAAGAACGTGCGCAATGCGCATGACCGCTGCCCACGTTGTGGCGCGCATCTGCATATGCGCAAACCCAATAGCCTGACCCGTACCTGGGCGCTGCTGATTGCCGCCTTTTTGTTGTATATCCCGGCCAATATCCTGCCTGTCATGCATACCGCCTCCATCATTTATGAGGAGGACGACACCATCATGAGCGGTGTGGTTTATCTGTGGACCTCCGGCTCCTGGCCGCTCGCCATCCTGGTTTTTTGCGCCAGTGTCACCGTCCCGCTGGCCAAGCTGATGGCGCTGGCTACGCTGGCGTTTACGGCCCAGCGCAAATCCACCTGGCGCCAGCAAGAGCGAACCAGACTGCACCGATTGGTCGAGTTTGTCGGCCGCTGGTCCATGCTTGATATTTTTGTGGTGACGCTCATGGTGGGGCTGGTGCATTTCCAGTCGCTGGCCACCATTTCGGCCGGGCCCGGCGCGGTGGCATTTGCTTCCGTCGTCGTCCTGACCATGTTTGCCGCCATGTCTTTTGATCCACGCCTGATTTGGGACCCTGAGCAAAAACAAGATGACTGATCAGACACAAACTCCCGCACCACAAAACGACGATATCCCCACCGCCAAGGCCTTGCCCAAACGGCGCTTGCCCTCGCTGATCTGGTTGATCCCCATTGTGGCGGCGCTGGCAGGGGGCTGGATTGCCGTCCACGCCATCATGCAGCGCGGGCCAACCATCACCATCCGCTTTGACACGGCGGAAGGGCTGGAGGCCGGCAAGACCAAGATCAAATACAAGGATGTGGACATCGGCAACGTCACCGGGGTGGTGTTGACCGAGGATCGGCAACACATCAAGGTGACGGCGCAACTGGCGCATGGCACGGATGACTTGCTGGGTGGCAAGACCAAGTTCTGGGTGGTGCGCCCGCGTGTCGCAGGGGGCACTGTCAGTGGCTTGTCCACCCTTTTGTCCGGGGCCTTTATCGGGATAGACCCCGCGCGCCAGTCTGACGACCAGCGCGATTTTGTTGGCCTTGAACAAGCGCCCGTCGTTACTGCCGGCCAGGCCGGGCGCGAGTTCATCCTCAAGGCGCAGGACATGGGCTCGATTGACGTGGGTACACCCGTGTTCTTCCGCCGGGTGCAGGTGGGCGAGGTGTCTTCCTACACGCTCGACAAAGATGGCAAGGGCGTCACCGTCAAAGCCTTTGTCCACGCACCGTATGATCAATACGTCACCAACAACACCCGGTTCTGGCACGCCAGCGGGGTAGATGTATCGCTGGATGCCAACGGCCTGCGCTTCGAGACCCAATCGCTGGCGTCGATTGCCATCGGCGGGATTGCCTTCCAGGCCCCGCCGGATCAACCGGTTGCTGAAGCAGCCCCGCCGGATACCAAGTTCACGCTGGCCGAAGACCGCAATACCGCCATGAAGGAAGCCGACCGCGCGCGGGCACCGTTCGTGCTGTATTTCCGTGAATCGCTGCGCGGCCTGTCGGTCGGTGCGCCGGTGGATTTCCGCGGCATCATCATTGGCGAAGTCAAAGCCATCAATTTCGAGCTTTCCAAAGAGAAACACGAAATCCTGATGCCGGTCACCATTGACCTCTACCCGGATCGCCTGCAAGGCCGCCTGCGCCAGGGCGACAAAGACCTGGATACCCCGGCCGAAAAGGTCCGCACGCTCAACGCCATGGTGGCACATGGCCTGCGTGCCCAACTGCGTACCGGCAACCTGATCACCGGCCAGTTGTATATCGCACTTGATTTTGTTCCTGGCGCCAGCAAGGCAGATATTGACTGGAAGCAATTCCCGCCTGCCTTGCCAACCATCCCGGGTAGCCTGACGCAGTTGCAGGACACCGCGCTGTCGATTGCCAAAAAGCTGGATGCGCTGCCGATTGAATCCATGGGCAAGAACGCCGATCAGGCCCTGCGCAACGCCAACAAGGTGCTGGATAACGCAGACGCCCTGGTCAACCGGTTGAAGGACGAGGTTGCACCCGAGGCGCAAAACACCCTCAAACAAGCACAGGACGCCATCAACCAGGCCAAGCAGACGCTTTCGCCAGATGCCCCGATACAGCACAACATGAACGACACCTTGCAAGAGGTCTCCAAAGCGGCGCAAGCGTTCCGTGACCTGTCCGACTATCTCAGCCGCCACCCGGATGCCTTGCTCCGTGGCCAGAAGGAAGATGCCAAATGATCCGCTCCGCCCTCTCTCTTGCCTTTGCCGCCACCGCGCTGACGCTGGCTGGTTGCGGCTCGGCGCCGCCGGAACACTATTACGCACTGAACCCGGTGGCCGCACCCGCCGGGGTGGCTCCCTCCAGCTTGTCCATTGCGGTCGCCGTGGTTGCTATTCCGCCAGCGGTAGACCGGCCCCAGTTTGTCATCAACCAGCCGGACAACAGCCTGAGCTTGCTGGAGCAACAACGCTGGGCCGCACCGCTCAAGGATCAGATTCCGGCCACGCTGGCGGCAAACCTCTCACGCATGCTGGGGACTCCCAACGTCACCACCTGGCCGCAGCTACCGCTGCCCGGCACGACCTGGACCATTAGCGTGAGCGTGCAACGCTTTGAATCCTGGCAAGATCAGAAAGCCGTGCTGGAAGCCACCTGGCAAGTGCTGGACAAAGCCAACACGCCAGTCAAGAGCGGCCGCAGCGCATTTGAGGAGCCGGTACAGGGGACGGGTTATGCCGCCATGGCCATGGCACATGAACGCGCGCTGGGCAAGCTGGCGGCAGACATTGCGGCAGCCGTTCCGGCCACGCCCACCCGATAATTCGGCCGCCTGGGCTGCGTAAAAAAACCGGCACCCTGGAGTGCCGGTTTTTTGTTGGCCCAACCCTGAACGGGCTCAGGCTGCCGAGGCGTCCGGCCGGGGTGGTCCTTCCAGTATCTGGCTGGGGGTACGCTCAGGCAGATCCAGACTGCCATTCACACGGATATCCATTTGCGGATACGGCATGCTGATCCCGGCGCGATCCAGATTCTTTTTCAGGCGCAGGTTATACGCCCGTGCGACATCCCACTGTTGCAAGGGGCGGGTGCGGAACCGGGCCCGGACGACCACGGCGCTGGCGTCAAATCGCTCCAGCCCTTGTACTTCCAGCGGGGCCAGTAACAGATGCCGCCACGACACATCATGGCTAAGTTCGCGGCCGGTATCGCGCATGATCTGCAGCACTTTGTCGATATCCGCCTCATAGGGCACGCTGATATCGAACACGGCGTAGGCAAAATCCCGCCCCATGTTCTTGATAACCTTGATCTGGCTGAATGGCACCGAATGCACCGCCCCCTGCACATCCCGGATGCGCACGGTGCGGATGGTCAGCCCTTCTACCGTGCCCACATGGCCGCCAGCATCAATGGTGTCGCCCACGGCAATGGTGTCTTCGACCAGAATGAACACGCCGGTGATCAGATCTTGCACCAGTGCTTGCGCCCCGAAACCGACCGCCAGACCGATGACGCCGGCGCCAGCCAGCAAGGGGTTCACGTTGATGCCCAGGTTTGCCAGCGACAGGATGGTGGCAATGATCAGCATGACCACCAGCAGCGCATTGCGGAACAAGGGCAACAAGGTGCGGGCGCGGTTGGATATCCGGTCCCCACGCTTGAAACCGCGTTTGCCGGCAATGCGCTCTTCCATCACGGCGTCGAGCACGATCCACACAATCCACATCACAAACAGGGTGGTGGCTATGCTGAAAAACACCTGCCCCATGCGCCGGCCGCCCACGCTTATTTTGGCGACATCGGCCAGCGAGTGATGCCAGGTGTGCAAGATCAGTTCAAAGAACAAGAACCAGCACGCCACGTTCAGCAGCATGAAGACAAACTGCAGCATGCGTCTTACATAAGCTGATCGGCGCGCGGCATGCCCTGGGTGATGCAAGCGCGACTGATATCGACGGTGAATCAGCATGCTGACAAACGCGGCCAGCACCAGCCACACCACCGTGCGGACCGCCTGATCCGTCAGTGCACCATTGCGCCCCGCGCTCCCCCAGATGCCAATCCCGGCCACGACGGCCATCATCAGCACCGGCCATTGCCAGACCACTGATGCAAACTGCAGGATTTCGCTGGCCGTGTGATATTTCTGCCGGAACGCAAACGGGTTATTGCGGATCAAATGCGCGACAGGCCGCCGGAAACGGATGGAAAACACCGCCAGCAACACGACGTTGACCAGATGACTGAGGGTAATAAAGAAAAAACAGAAATTCATCCCCAATGCCAGCTGGGTGCGCACGTCTCCGGCCGCATCATTGAGCGCCGCCATGGCACCAAACAGGATCAACCAGCGCGGGCTATGGCGCAGCAACACTCTCACGGCAGGGCGGCGATGCCCGTTACCGCACAAAGAAAAGAACGCCAGCGCCAGTGATGCAAACAGCGCGCCACACAACACACACCACGCCGACAAAAAGGCCAGCGCGCCGCCGACCGAATGCGACCAGTCGCTGGTGAAATAGATCGTCAGTACCAGCGCCAGCGCCCACGGCGCGATCGTCCGTGCTGCATACATCAGCAAGGTAACGGTGGAGGGGTCAATCGGCAGATCCCGGGCGATGCCATAGCGCCGCAACAGACGCTGCACGCAAAAGTGAATGATGAACGCCGTCGCCGCCCACACTCCCAGCCCACCCAGGAACCCCAACGCCACTCGCCCGCCCTTGCCCGGCGTTGCTTCGACATGAGAGGTGAAGTCCCACGTGGCGTTGCGCAGCAACTGGGTCCAGGCAATCTGATTGGTCAGAATCAGGTCTGTCTGTACGCCCATCCAGCGGGCCAACCCTGTCACCTGACCCAACAGTCCGTTGTTTTGTTGGGCCTGCGCCTCCTGGGCCACGGCACTGGCCACGGTACGCATGCGTTTCAGTTCGGCCACCAGCGCATCGCGGCGCTGGTCGTCTTCCAGCGTGGTAATCACGTTATCGAGCGAAGCCGCAAACGCCACCGCGGAGGCGGCACTGGCTGGCGGCGCGTCAGGCTTGGTCGTCAGGCCGGGAATGGCCACCGCCAGCGCGGGCGTTGTCAGTCCGATCAACACAAGGCAGCACCACAGCCGGCACCAGCGGCTTAGAACACATGCGACGTACGTCAATGTAAACCCTCGAACATGGGGGTGAAAAAAAGCCCGGCGCCCCGATATAGGCGATACAGCACGCAACATATGCAGGATAGCCTGGCCACAGGATTCAGGCAGAACGGCACAGCAGTGACCGGCGACACAGGGAGTACCCTGCTTAAGCCCTGTTTAAGCAGCGCCGTTGATACTGCCCATGAAAACCCGGACATGTGACGCCACGGCGTCACTTTGAAACGGGACTGGCAACATTGCCGACCAAGGAGAAACACCATGCGCTGGATAGCAAGTCTGTTTTTTGCATTGGCAACTACCCTCGCCTTTGCCCTGCCCACAGAGCAGGACGTCGAGGCTGCGGTCAAACAGGGCAATTTTGCCCAGGCCCAGACCATGCTGGCTGAAGTTGTAGCCGCCAAACCGGATAACGCCAAGGCGCACTACATTTATGCAGAGGTCCTGGCACACAACGGCCAGTTTGCCGACGCCACCAATGAGGCGCTGAAAGCCAAAACCATCGACCCGCAAATCCACTTCACCAGCCCGGAGAAATTCCGCAAGTTTGAAGCGCAGTTGCTTAACTCAGCCCAGCCTGCCGCACCAGCAGCCACAACGCGCGCGGTCACCGCGCCGCAAGCCATGCCCGTGCAACGCAGTGGCGGCTTTGGCTGGACCGGCATCATCATTCTGGTCGTAGCCGGCTTTGGCGTGTTGATCTGGCTGACCACCCGCCGTCGTGAACCGGCCGTGTTTACCGGCAATGGCGGCCCGGCCCGGCCCTATGGCGCTCCGGCGGGTTACAACTACGGAACCCCGGTCGGCAACGGCCCGGTCGTGGTCAATCAAGGTGGCAGTGGTATTGGCGCTGGCCTGATGGGCGCTGCGGGCGGTTTTGCTGCCGGCATGCTGGTGGAAGAAATGCTGGATCACCGCAATGGTGGTTTGGGCGGCCGTTCAGAGATTGTGGAGAACAACACCTATATCTATGAAAATGGCACCGGCAGCGGCAATGTCGATCAGCAACTGGAAACCCAGCCTGTTGATTTTGGTAACGGCAGCAGTTGGGACAACAGTGACAGTGGCGGTGGCGGGTTCTCTGACAGCGCCATGGACATTGGTAACGACGACAACAACTGGTGACGGTGCGGGTGAATCATCGCCATGTATGAAAGGCCGGTCTGATGACCGGCTTTTTTTTATGGCTGGCGCCGCGATCTGATGCGTCCAGCGGACCAGAAACGCCATTGCGCACCGACTTTGTGTCTTGCTGTGTGTACCTTTAAGGCAAGACCAGGGCAAAATTGCTCATCTTCTATTCAGGACCCCTGATGCACATCCGTCGCCTGACCCCTGTCGATGCCCAGCTTTACCGTTCTTTACGGCTGGCCGCGCTGGCCGACTCGCCCACGTCTTTCATGCCTACCGTGCAGGAAGAAATCATCACCCTGACCCCGCTGGAGCTGGAAAAACGCCTGGCGCCAGATGGGCATAACCAGGTGCTGGGCGCATTTGAAGACGACGAACTGGTGGGGATTATCGGCATGGTGCAGGATCACCGCCGCAAACTGGCGCACAAGGTGTTGCTGGTCGGTGTTTTCGTCAACGCCCAGGCACGCGGCAAGGGTTACGCCACGGCGCTGATGAACGCCGCCATCAATACGGCACGCGCGTGGGAAGGTGTACGGCAGGTTCTGCTCAACGTGCGCTCTGACAATGCCCGGGCGAAGCATTTGTACTCGAAACTGGGGTTCAAGTTGTACGGGCGGGAGCCGGATGCGATCCTGGTGGATGGCACGTTTTATGATGAAGAGTTGATGATTTTGATGTTGTAACGGGGGCGCAGCAGCAGCTTATGCGTACCACTCGTCATTCCGGCCTTGAGCCGGAATCCAGCGACGATGCCTGCATGCACTTCAGGGTGGATTCGGAGCGCAGCGACAATCCACCGTAGGCAGCCCGCTGGGCTGCGGACTGGATTCCCGCCTCAGTGGGGGCCCGCCGAGGGGAATGACGAAGTGGTGGGGCAAGATGAAACATTCTTGCAAACAGATGGTTTGCGGGGTTGCTGTTGCTTTTGACGTTGCTTTTGACGTTGCTGTTGCTTTTGACGTGCCTCCCCTCCGGCGGCGCCGAGCATCGCAGCAAGGCGCGGGGTTTCGGCGGAGGGGTGTTTGAGCCCGCAGGGCGAGTTCCCGCAGCCAGCCGAGCCTTGCGAGAAGCGCAGGGAATTCGCGCAGCGAACGCCGTCGCAGGGGTCGCCTTTCTTTGGTTACTTTCTTTGGCGAAGCAAAGAAAGTAACGTGCCCCCGCCACCGCGGGTATCAAATGCCTTTCAAACCCGCGCCGAAGGCGCTAACACGCGGTTGCGATTCAGCGAGGTGTAGCCAACGCCACAACCGTCAACGTCCTCACCCCCTGCGCCCCCCGGATCAACACCCCCTCAATATCCGCCGTCGCAGATGGCCCCGTCACCAGCGCGCAATAGCGCGCATCTGCAAATGCTGCCTGCCGATACGCATGATGCAGATTCGGCAAGATTGCGGCCGGGTCCAGCAGCACCACCAGATGCTGCGCCAGGTAACCCAGCGAGTTCACGCCGTATTCTGCCTCGGATAACCAGACCGATCCCGTCTCTGCCACCGCAAAGCGCGCCCGCACGATGCCGACATCCACGTTCTCCAGCGCGCGTGGGTCGGTGACCGTCGCTATGCGCAAGGTGCCCATGGTCTCCGGCACAGCGCTGCACACCACCTGGGCACCAGCAAAACGTTGCCCCAGCCAGGCATCCAGCCCTTCCGCCGGCGCATCAACCCACTGCCCGCCCATGCGCGCCAGGCTGGCCTTGAACTGATCCAGCACGGGCGGCAAGCCCTCATCAAACAGCGGGACTTCTGGCAAGGGCTCCGGCACGCGGCCGGCGGCGCGCAGTTTGCTCAGGATCGCATCGCGGCTGCTCATGCTTCTGTCTCCGGCTTGCGGTTGGCGGCATACCACTGGTGGAAGGTTTGTTTGGGCGGCTCGGGCAGTTCTCGCTGTTTACCCCAGGCGTTGAAGGGGTTGTACAGGAACGCCCGTGGCAGCTTGGCCAGCGCTTTGCCTGCACCGCTGCTCCAGGCCCGGTAGCGTTTGGGATCAGCCAGCAACTTGCCGGCCAGCTTCATGCTTTCTTTCTTCACAAACGAGACTTGCCCCTGCTCCACCACAATCTGCCGCCATTTGTAGATTTGCTCGTGGATATTGATCTTCACCGGGCAAACGTTGCTGCAACTGCCATTGAGCGTGCTGGCAAAGGGCAGCGCGCTGTATTTTTTCAGGTCAAACGTGGGATTGATGATGGCGCCAATCGGCCCGGCGTAGACACCGCCATAGCTCAAGCCGCCGCTGCGCCGGTACACCGGGCAGGTGTTCATGCACGCGCCGCAGCGAATGCATTTGAGCGAGTACCAGAAGTCATCCATCGCCAGGCGGTCGCTGCGACCGTTATCGACCAGAATAAAGTGGGACTCCCCGCCGGCGCGCGGTGCGCGAAAATGTGAGGTGTACTGGGTGATCGGCGAGCCCAGCGCGCTGCGCGACAGCATGCGGATGAACACGCCCAGGTGTTCCATCTTCGGGATCAGTTTTTCGATACCGATACTGGCGATATACAGCGGCGGCACATTGCCGGAGAGGTCCGCGTTGCCTTCATTGGTGCAGGTCACCACCGTGCCGGTTTCGGCCACGGCAAAGTTGCAGCCGGTCATGCCGGCACCGGCCTTGATGAAATACGGGCGCGTGTCCTGACGCATACCTTCGGCCAGGTAATGCGGGTCCGCGTTATGGCGATCGGTGCCGATGGTATCGGCAAACACCTCAGCCACATCTTTGGCAAGCTTGTGTACCGCCGGCACGACGATATGCGTGGGTGGTTCGTCATCCAGTTGCTGGATGCGCTCGCCCAGGTCGGTTTCCACCACCGTGATACCGCGCTCTTCCAGGTACGGGCGCATATTGCATTCTTCGGTGAGCATGGATTTGGATTTGACCAGCGTCTCCACGCCGCGCGCCGCGAGGATTTCATGCACGATGCGGTTATGTTCGGCCGCATCTTTGGCCCAGTGCACGGTCACGCCGTTGGCGGTGGCATTGCGTTCAAACTCTTCCAGGTAATCGGCCAGGTGCGTCAGGGTGTGGCTTTTGATCGCGGAGGCCAGTTCGCGCAGTTGTTCCCACTCCGGGATGCCGTGGGCTTCTTTGTCACGCAGTTCGCGCAGCGTCCACAGGCGTTTGTCATGGAAGGCAATATGCGGCTCATCCGCAATAAACTGGCGCGAACCTTTGACATGGTCGACTTTCTTGTCGGTAAAAATATCGTTTGCCATGATCAGCCCCGCGCGCCGTTCAGTATCTGTGCAATGTGGATGAACTTCAGTGGCATCCCCAAGCGTTCCGCGCAGCCTTTCTGGTGCATCAGACAAGACATATCGGCCGACACGACGTACTCCGCCCCGGCCCCCGCGTGGTCGCGCACTTTGTCGTAGCCCATACGGGCGGAGACCGGTTCTTCGGTCACGCAGAAGGTGCCGCCAAAGCCGCAGCATTCATCCGGCCGTTTGGGGACGACAAACTCGATCCCCTTTACACCACGCAGCAAATCCAGCGGTTTGGACCAGGGTGGGACGTTCAGCTCCGTCGTGCTGGCATGACCCAGGCGGCGCAAGGTGCCGCAGCTATTGTGCAGGCCCACCTTGTGGGGAAACTCTGCCCACGGAAAATCGGTGAGCTTGAGCACATCGTGCAAGAACTCGACCAGTTCATAGGTTGAAGCACGGACTTTGCGCGTGGCGCTGTCCTGCGCAACGGCGGTGAGGTGATCACGCACGTGGTGCACGCAACTGCCGCTGGGCGAGACCACATAGTCATAGTCGGCAAAATTCTGCACGAACAACGCCTCCGTACCACGGGCATCGGTCTCGCAACCACTGTTACCCATGGGCTGGCCGCAACAGGTCTGGTTGAACGGGTAGACCACGGTACAGCCGGTTTTTTCCAGTAACTCCAGGGTGGCGATGCCCACCTCCGGGAAGAAGGCATCGATGAAACAGGGTATGAACAACGCAACTTGCATGTATGAGCCCCATTCTGGCTGTCGCCATGTCAGCGAAAGCCGGATTTTTCATGCCGCCCGGAACAGACATTGCCCCGGTCAGTCGTACCAAGGTTAAGACAAACAACAATACGGCGATCCGGGCCGTGTTGAGAACAAGGAGAAACCCATGCCCACTACGCAATACACCTGGAACTGGCTGGTTCAGCACACTCTGGATTTCGGGCTGGATACCGTCCTGGCTGCAGTCATTCTGATTGTCGGCTGGTGGTTATCCAACCGCATCAGCGCGCTGGTCATGCGCTCTTTGAGCCGCACCAGCGCAGATGCCACGATCCGGCCGGTACTCGCCAGCATTATCGAATGGTCCGTACGCCTGTTGGCGCTGACCGCCGCCCTGGACCGCTTTGGCGTGCGCACGACCAGCATTGTGGCGGCGCTGGGCGCGGCCGGTCTGGCGATTGGTCTGGCGCTGCAAGGCACACTGCAAAATATCGCCGCTGGTTTCATGATCTTGCTGCTGCGCCCCTTCAAGGTCGGTGATTACATCGAAGGCGCGGGGGTGATTGCCGGTACGGTCAAGGAAATCAGCCTGTTTTACACGCGACTTAACAAAGCCGATGGCCAGGGCATGTTTGTGCCCAACAGCCAGTTGTGGAGCAGCGCCATTACCAACTACAGCGCCAACAGCACACGCCGGATTGAAGCGCACCTGGTGGTGCCGCATACAGAAGTCGCCAACGCCATTGCACATCTGCGCATGCTGATCGATTCGGATAACCGCATCCTCACGGACCCCGCCCCAAATGTCGTGGTGTCTGACTTCACCGACGTGGGTACGCGCATCACCGTCTACGCCTGGACGCAAAATGCAGACTTCCTGAGTGTAAAGAGTGAGTTGCTGGGACAGGTGCCGCCAGAGTTGAAAAAAACCGTGGTCATTACGCAGCGCGCCTGACGCGCGCCGCTGCCGGCATGACCCCGCCCAGGTGGCGTCATGCCAGTGCGTAATGACCCGGTTGATCAAGCCGTCAATCAGCCATCAGAAGTTGAAGTTGTCGATGTTGGAAGCATCAAACGTGGTCGGTGGTCCAAGGATTACCTCGCCGCTCTTGCCCACGGTGCGCTTGCCCAGCTTGCCCGCCTCAAAGGTATCGCCTTCCTTGCCAGTGATGGTGCCAGAGGCCAGGTTAGCTGCGGCATAAGCGGCCAGATAGCCCAGTGCACCCGGATCCCACAACTGGAACGCCTTCACCGTGCCATTCTTCACAAATGCGCGCATCTGGTTCGGCGTACCCAGCCCGGTCACTACAAAAGTGCCCTTCTTGGGGGACGTCGAGATATAACGCGCGGCGGCAGAGATGCCCACGGTCGTCGGTGCCACAATGGCCTTCAGGTTCGGATAGGCTTGCAACAAACCCTGGGTTTCGACGAAGGATTTCTGGTCATCGTCATTGCCATAAGCCACTTTCACCAGTTTGATCTTGGCGTATTCCGGCTTTTTCAGTTCTTCTTCCATCCACTTGATCCAGGTGTTCTGGTTCGTGGCGTTGGGCGTAGCCGACAGCACGGCAAACTCGCCCTCGCCGCCAATCAGTTTGGACAAGAGCTGGATCTGACCACGGCCAATGGATTCGCTATCGGCCTGGTTGATGAACAGCGTCCGGCCTTCCGGAGCGGTATCCGAGTCAAATGTCACCACCTTGATACCTTGCGCCTGGGCCTTTTTCAGGTATGGCACCACGGCGTTGGCGTCATTGGCGGCGATGACGATGGCGTTCTGCTTTTGCGTGATCAGCGTGTTGATGTACGACACCTGCGACGACGCACCCGCATCCGACGGGCCAACGACCTTGCCTACGCCGCCCATTTCCTTGATGGCTTCCAGACCGCCGTTATCAGCGATCACTTCGTAGGGGTTGTTGATCTGTTTGGGCAAGAAGGCAATCTTCAGGTCTTTCTTGATCCCCGCGCCCATTGCTGTGGCAGACAGCAGTGCCGCAAGCAGTACCGGCATGGCCAGTAACTTGATGTTTCTGTGCATGAGTCGACTCCTCGTCAGTGTATCTGGTCGGTGGTTTGACCGTGGTTTTTGGGTACAGCACATGTCGGCTCTTGTGGAGCCAATTTCGGGTTTATTGCGGTTTGCATTGGGCCTTGATGCCTTTGGGAGTGGGCGTTCAGGGCTTTTCAACTGCTTTTGAACTGCTTGGTTAGCGCCTGCCGTCAAAAACAACCCCAAACCCGCAAACCGTCTGTTTGCAAGAATGGATTGGTTACCCTTTCACTACCTCGTCATTCCGGCCTTGAGCCGGAATCCAGCCTGCAGCCCACCGGGCTGCTTACGGTGGATTGTCGCTACGCTCCGAATCCACCCTACAAAACCCTCGTTCAGACGATTTGGCCGTTGCCGTTGCCGTTGCCGTTGCCGTTGCCGTTGCCGTTGCCGTTGGTGTTGCCGTTGCCTTTGCCGTTGCCGTTGCTTTTGACTTTCTCCCCCGTAAAAGCCCAGCGCCGAAGGAGAGAGGGAGACCTTAGGCTCCCGACCGACTGAGGGCAGCCCGGAGGGCCGCAAGGCTGGGGTCGCCTTTCTTTGGTTCCTTTCTTTGGCGAAGCAAAGAAAGGAACGTGGGCCCGGCACCCCGGGTATCAAATGCCTTTTACCCCCGTGCCGAAGGCACTAACTCCACTCACCGTGCCGCCACAGCCTTCGCTGCCATCACCCGCTTGATCCGTGCCGCCCGCAAGCGCTCGGCAATATTGGGCACCAGCACAGAGGACAGCAGCAGCAGCCCCGTCACAATCGTCAACACCTCGCTCGACACGTCGTACAGCGTCAGCGCGTTCTTCAACACGCCAATGATCAAGAGCGACAACAACACCCCCACCAGCGAGCCTTTGCCGCCGAAAATACTCACCCCGCCAAACAGCACCGCCGCCACGACAGAGAGTTCAAACCCTTCGCCGTTATCGCCCCGCGCGCTGGAAAATCGCAGGGTGTAGATGATTCCGGCCAGTGCGCTCATGAACCCGGACAAGACAAACAGCTTGATCTTGGTGCGGGCGACATCCACGCCTGAGAAATGCGCGGCAGTCTGGTTGCTGCCAATGGCGTACAGGCTGCGGCCAAAGGCGGTGGATTGCAGCAGCACAGTGAAGCCAATGGCTGCAATGATCACCAGGATAAACGGCTGGGGCAGAAAGCTCTCACCGACGGTGCTGATGCCAAACGTGGTCCAGTTGGCCGGGAAGTCTGCAATGGCCTGATCCCCCAGCAACAGGTAAGAGAACCCGCGAAACATGGCCAGGGTGCCGATGGTGATCGCCAGCGAGGGCAAACCCAGCCGCACAATCACCAGACCATTGAACAGGCCTGCCAACACGCCGGCGGCCAGCACCAGCACCACCACCAGCGGCATGGGCAGGCCCATATGCCAGAGCACGCCCATCAAGGCGCTGGACATGCCCATGACCGAAGCCACAGAGAGGTCGATTTCCGCCGCGACAATGATCAAGGTCATGGGCAAGGCCATGAGGGCGATCTCGGTAAAGTCTGCCAGCAGGTTGGAGATGTTGGCCGTGCCCAGGAACTCGGCCGACAAGCCGCGCCCCAGGCCAAGCGACATGACCAGTACAACGCAGAGCATGGCTTCCCAGGTAAAGCGCAGGTTCAGTTTTGGCGGTGTGGCCATGGGTGTTTCCTTTTTTTGCTGCACTTCAAAAATCAGCTAGTTCATTCCGGAGCGAGTCACCCGTAGCCCGGATGGAGCCGGAGGCGGGAATCCGGGGCGGCGCTGCAAAAAGGTTCTTGCCTGCATTGCCCCCCGGATTCCCGGCCCCCAGGGCCTCCATCCGGGCTACGAAGTACCTGATATCAACCCAGTTCCCGCTTCTTCATCGACCACCTGGCCATGCGCCGGGACAACAGCGTGTCGCTGACAATCGCCAGCACAATCAAGCCGCCCTGGATCGCCAGTTGCCAGAAAGACGACACGCGCAGAACCACCAGCGAGATGTTGATCACGCCCAGTAACAAGGCACCCAGTGTGGCTCCCCATACGTTGCCGACACCGCCGGTAATGGCCACGCTACCGACCACGGCGGCGGCCACCACTTGCAACTCGATCCCCTTGCCGGTGCTGGCATCCACGGTGCCAAAACGCGCCAGCCACAACACACCGGCCAGCCCCGCCAAAGCGCCCGACAACAAGAAACCCGTAAACACGCGGCGATGGACGCGGATGCCGGCCAGCGTGGCGGCTTCCGGGTTAGAACCGATGGCGTAGAACTCCCGCCCTCCACGGAAAAACTTGAGGTAGTAACCCACGCCCGCCAGGACCACGGCGGCGATGATCACCAGGATGGGCAGGCCCAGTACGTTGCCGGTGGCAATGTGGGAGAACCCATCCGGCAAACTGGTGGCGTTGATCTGCCCGCCGTGTACCCAGGCGTAATCAATGCCGCGAAAGATGTAGAGCGTCGAGAGCGTGGCCACCAGTGAGGGCACGCGGCCAAAGGTCACCAATGCACCGTTGACGCAACCCGCTGCCAGGCCAATCAGCACCCCGGCAACAATCGCCAACGGCACCGGCAAGCCCGGTATGGCCATGAACAGGCTGCCCACCGCGTAAGCCGTGACCCCCAGCGTGGAGCTGACCGAGAGGTCGATATGACGCATCAACATCACCACCGTCATACCTGCGGTGAGGATGGCGGTGATCGCCACGTTCAGTAGAACGTCCCGCGCGTTATGCCAACTGAGGAAGGCCGGCTCCGCCAGGCCTGTACCGACAATCAGCAGCAACAGCACCACCAGCAATGTGCTTTCCCGGTTGCGGGCCAGCACCAGAAACCAGTGCTGGCGCTCCGGCGCGGGTTGGGTGGTGACGGCGATACCTGGGCTGTGTTGGCTCATGAAGGTTGTACTCATGCTGCTTTCCTGGAGGCGGGATCAGTCTGGCCCAGCGCAGCGGCCATAATGCGTTCTTCGTTGGCCTCTACCCGCGGGATATCCGCAGTAATACGGCCTTCATGCATGACCAGCACACGGTCAGCCATGCCCAGCACCTCCGGCAGTTCACTGGAGATCATCAGTACGGCCATGCCCTCTTTCACAAGGTCGGCCAGGGTCTGGTAGACCTCGGCTTTGGCACCCACATCAATCCCGCGCGTCGGTTCATCAATGATCAGCACGCGGGGATGGGTTGCCAGCCATTTGCCCAGCACCACCTTTTGCTGGTTGCCCCCTGACAGCGTGCCGGCCGGGGCATCCACGGTGTGGGCCTTGAGTTTGAGTTTGCTACCCCACTGGCTGGCCAGTTCGCGCTCGGCCTTGCCGGAGATCAGCCCGAAGCGCACCAGCTTGTTCAACACGGTGAGCGAGGTATTGCGGGCAATCGGCATGTCCAGCGCCAGACCTTGCTGACGGCGGTCTTCCGGCACCAGTGCGACACCCGCCCGCACGGCAGTGGCCGGTTTACCCAGTTTGAGCTTGTGCCCCATCACGTGGACCTCGCCACTATCTACCGGGTCAACCCCGAAGATGGCGCGGGCGACTTCGCTACGGCCTGCCCCCACCAGACCGGACAGCGCGACAATCTCGCCCTGGCGCACGTCAAACGAGATATCGCGAAATACGCCGGTCCGAGACAAGCGACGTACTGACAAACCGATCTCACCCGGGGTGACATCTGCTTTGGGGTAATAGGTGGATAGATCGCGTCCCACCATGCGGGCGACGATGCTGTCGTGATCCATCTCGCAGGTCTGCGCGAAATACACCGCCGCGCCATCGCGCATGATGGTGATGCGTTGGGTCAGACGGAATACTTCTTCCAGCCGATGGGTAATGAACAGGATGGCGACATTGGCGGTACGCAGGCGCTCGGCAATGGCAAACAGACGCTCAACTTCCGGGCGCGACAGGGCTGCCGTGGGCTCGTCCATGATCAGCACGTTGGCGTTGAGCGACAGCGCCTTGGCGATCTCGACCACTTGCTGGTCAGCAATCGACAAACCCTGAACCCGTTGCGTGGCTTTGAGCGACACCCCCAGCGACACCAGCATTTCCTGGGTCCAGCGGTTCATTTCGTCGTAGCGGATACGGCCAAGGCGATCAAGCGGTTGCCGCCCCATATAGATGTTCTCGGCAATCGAGAGATCGGCAAACAGCGTGGGTTCCTGATAGATGACCGCAATGCCGGCCTCCAGCGCGTCAGACGGCCGGGCAAAGTGCCGTTGCACCCCGTCGATGACCAGCGTGCCGGTATCGGGTTTGTGGACGCCAGCCAGAATCTTCACCAGCGTGGATTTGCCCGCGCCGTTCTCACCCAGCAGGGCGTGCACCTCGCCGGGATACAAGGCAAGGCAGCCATTGAGCAGCGCCTGGACTTCACCAAAAGCCTTGCTCGCGCCACGCAGTTCCAGCCGGGGCGAAAGGGGTTGATCGCTCATTGCATGGTCCTTATCTTCACACCGTCATTCCGGCCTTGAGCCGGAATCCAGGCGGCCACCAAAAGTGGCCTGGTTTGCAAGAACACACGTGTCAGCGCCTGCGGCGCAAATGTTTAGAACTGGATTCCGGCTTTCGCCGCAATGACGAGGCCGTGGATAGCGAGCAGCAGTTTCATTCCCGCTCCGCCTCGTCCCAATCCTCTTGCCTACAAGCGGTAAACCCGCTCGGCATTCATCCGGAACAACTGTGCTTTTTCAGAATCACTCGCCCCGCCAACAATCTGTGCAAACGCCTGCCACACCGCCGGGTAGTTGCTGTAGAGCTTGTCGACCGGAAAATTGGAAGCAAACATGCACCGATCGGTCCCGAACGTATCAATCACCTGCAATACGTAGGGCCGCAGGCTTTCCACCGTCCAATGGTGGTCAAACATCCCCAGCCCGCTGATCTTCACCGTCATGTTGGGCAGTGTCGCCAACAGCGCCAGGCCATCGCGCCAGGCGGTCCAGCCTGCCACGTGGTCCCGATCCACAAACATGCCGGCGTGGTTGAGCACAAAGCTCACGTCCGGGTTGTCCCGGGCCAGCACCGCGGCAGCGTGCATTTGCGCCGGATATAACTGCATGTCAAAACTCAAGCCATATTTGGCCAGTAACCTGAAATTGCGTTGCCACGTCGGGTCTTGCATGAAATGGCGGCCAACGTAGTCATACAGCGGCTTGGCATGTACGTTCAGAATCTGGCGGATACCGCGCATGGCGCGGCTTTCACATTGCGCAGCCAGCAAAGCCTCGACATCGGGCTGGCTGAAATCGGCGTAACCCACAATGCCGATCTTGAGCGCACCGGCTTCATCCGCCTGCGCCTGCACCCACCGTGTTTCCGCCAGCGGGTCTGCGGCGATGGCTTCAATGTGGACGGCCTTTAGCACCTGTACGGCGTCGCCGGCATCGGCCAGCAAATCAGCCGGCGCATACCGTTTTTTTACGGGGGTGACATCCCCGTTGAAACCCACCGCATCGCTTTCCATCCACGGGTAGCGCAGCGTGCCTGGGGCCCAGAGGTGGACATGTGGGTCAACCACTTGCAACGTCGTCATATCAGCGCCCTACTCCAGGTAAAACACAGGCGTCAGCGCCCATTGCTGCGGTTTGTGATCGGGCTCGGTTGCCATGATGTCGGCCATGTAATCCCACCAGCGGCGCATGACCGGCAACTGCGGCAGGTCGGCCATATGGTGGTCGTCGGTGGCTTTGAGCACGGCAAACAGCGCGTTCGTGGCTTCATCCAGAAATATGCGGTAATCGCTGATTCCGGCTGCCTTGAGCGCCACCACCAACTCCGGCCAGATTTCGTCATGCCGGCGCTGGTATTCGGCGGCCTTGCCCGGGTGAAGCTGCATGCGAAAAGCGTGGGTTTGCATGATTGCTATCCAGATATTGATCTGATTACAAAGCGGCACTGGCAAGGCGCCACGGGCGCAGACAGTACAGGCAAGACCGGGCAGCGCTGCTTTGTGGGCAGATCACTGGAGATTCACAAAAAGACCACCATCAACCAGCAACGACGCACCGGTGACATAGGCCGCCATATCCGACGCCAGGAACACCACTGCGCCGCCAATGTCTTCCGGCTGGCCCATGCGGCCCAGCGGAATGCGTTTGTTGAAGTACGCCACCTTTTCCGGGTCGGACAGATCGTCCTTGTTGATGTCGGTCAGAATCGTGCCCGGCATCACCGAGTTACAGCGGATGCCATATTTGCCCAGCGCAATGGCCGTGGATTGCATCAGCGAATGCACGCCCGCCTTGGTGGGGGTGTAGTGGGTTTGAAACTCTCCGCCGACCAGCGCACTGATGGAACTGATGGCGATGATCGAACCGCCTCGCCCCTGGTCTTTCATGCGGTTGGCGACGGCTTGCGTCACATAGAACGCGCCGTGCAGATTGACTTCCATGGTGCGCTGGAACGTCTCCAGCGGCATGTCGAGGAATGCATGGAACGGGCAAATGCCGGCGTTGCTGACCAGTACATCGACACCACCAAAATGATCCACTGCCGCTTGCACCAACAACTGCGCGGTGTGTGGATCGGCCACATCGCCTTTCACCGCCACGGCGCCACGGCCCAGGGCTTTGATTTCGGCCATGGTTTCATCAGCATGGCTGTGATGGCTGATCACCACATTGGCGCCGTGCTGCGCACAAGCCACCGCCACGGCGCGGCCAATACCACGTGAGCCCCCGGTAACGATGACGGTTTTATCTTTTAACAACATGGTTGGTGTTCTCCAGTTGCTGCATGTTGGTTGGGGTACAGAGGCAACGGTTAGAACCGCACCCTGTGCATTCCGCTATTTCGTCATTCCTGCGAAGCAGGAATCCAGTCCGCCCACCGCCGGTCGGCTTTGTACGCAAGAACAACAAGGTCAGCACCTGCGGCGCGGTTGTTTAGAGCTGGATTCCGGCTCAAGGGGGCCGCCGAGGACCGGAATGACGAGTCGGGGGTATGCCTGCCTCCCCCTCCTCACTCCATGCATCCCTCTACTTCGTCATTCCTGCGAAAGCAGGAATCCAGTCCGCCCACCGCCGGTGGGCTTTGTACGCAAGAACAACAAGGTCAGCACCTGCGGCGCGGTTGTTTGGAGCTGGATTCCGGCTCAAGGGGGCCGCCGAGGACCGGAATGACGAGTCGGGGGTATGCCAGTCTCCCCTCCTCACTCCTCAGTGCTCGTATGGCCGCACCAGCTTGCATTCCGGGTTCAAACGCACGCCAAAGCCCGGTTTATCGAGCGCAGAAGCCGCAATCCGCCCATTCACCGGCACCGGTTCATCCAGCAGCAGCGGGTTGAACATCGGCACCACTTGATCCGCCTTGGGCGCCATCATCAAAAACTCGGCAAACGGGCTGTTATGGCGGGTAATCACAAAGTGATAGCTATAAACGGACGAGCCATGCGGCACCACCAGCACGTTATGGGCGTCGGCCAACGCAGAAATCTTGATCAGTTCGGTGACGCCACCGCACCAGCCCACATCCGGCTGGATGATGTCGCAGCAGCCCATTTCCATCAGCAGACGGAAACCCCAGCGGGTGGCTTCGTGCTCGCCCGTGGTCACCAGCATGCCTTTAGGCACGTTGCGGCGTAGTTCGGCGTAGCCCCAGTAATCGTCTGGCGGCAGCGCTTCTTCAATCCATTTCAGACCGTATTGGTGTGCTTTGGTCGCCAGCCGGGTGGCGTAGTTGGTATCCAGGCTCATCCAGCAATCGAGCATCAACCAGAAGTCGTCGCCCACGCGGTGACGCATGTCTTCGATCATGGCCAGATTCTTTTTCAGGCCTTCTTCGCCTTCGGCCGGGCCGTGATGCAGCGGCATCTTGCCGCCAATAAATCCCATCTCTTTGGCAAGGTCGGGTCGGGCGCCTGTGGCATAAAACTGCAGTTGATCGCGCACCGGGCCGCCCAGTAACTGGTGCACGGGCTCACCACGCACCTTGGCCAGCAAATCCCACAAGGCCAGATCCACCCCGCTGATGGTGTTGATCACCACGCCCTTGCGGCCGTAATACAGGGTGGCGTTGAACATCTGGTCCCACATCTTTTCAATGTCGGTGACTTTCTGGCCTTCGATAAACCGCGCGAGGTGTTTTTCCACGATGTACGCGCCAATCTCACCGGCCGTAGTCACGGCAAAGCCCACCGTGCCGTCACTGGCTTCAATCTCCACCACCAGGGTGCCCAGCACATTGATGCCAAACGACTGGCGGCTCTGGCGGTATTGCTCATACTTGCTCATCGGCGTGGCAATGTGGTCATCAATCCAGTGGCCGCCGCCCTGGTCGTGGTAATCCGCCCCGCCGCCGCGCACGGTATAGGCGCGGATTTGCTTGATCACTGGCACGTTCATTACACATCCTCTCAAGTTGGCGAGAAGTCGACAAAACCCAGTGAAACGGTGCTGGCAAGGCGCACGAAACGCAGACAGTACGTGCAGTACGGCAAGTGAGTGCAACGCAGCCAGCAGGGTTTGATCGGCTTCTCCCTATCAATAAGTGGCACGGCCACCGGAGATATCGATCACCCCGCCCGTGGTAAACGAGCAATCTTCAGAACTCAGCCAGCCAATCAGCGCGGCCACTTCGTTTACCTGCAAGAAACGCCCCATAGGGATTTTGCTGAGCATGTAATCGATGTGTTGCTGGCTCATCTGATCAAAAATCTCGGTCTTGGCTGCCGCGGGCGTAATGCAATTGACGATCACATTTTTAGTCGCCAACTCTTTGCCCAACGATTTGGTGAAACCAATCAGACCGGCCTTGGAGGCGCTGTAGTGTGATGCCGTCGGATTGCCCTCTTTCCCGGCGACCGAGGCCACATTGACGATGCGGCCATAACCGTTTTCCAGCATTTTGGGGATCACGGCGTGGCACACCAGGAACGGCGCCACCAGGTTAACTTCAATCACCCGTGCCCAGCCTTTGGGGTCCAGCTCCCAGGTCAGGCCGTTGCCGCCGGTAATGCCGGCGTTATTGACCAGAATGTCGATCTTGCCATGGGCGGCAACCGTGGCAGACGCAGCGGCATTGACGGCGGCCGCATCGGTCAGATCCAGCGCGTGCACGCTGACTTTGCCCAGTTTTGAGAGCGCTGCGGCGGCTTGATCCAGCCGGGCAGCATCAATATCCCACAGCGCCACGCTAGCGCCCGATTGCAACATGCGTTCCGCCGCTGCGTAGCCAATGCCGCGCGCACCGCCGGTAATGATGGCTACACGGCCCTTCAGATCGAGTTGATTCATGATGGTCCCGATGCGTTATGCCGCTGTGCCCTTGGCCGGCACAGTCAACTGTTGTTGTTCGCCCAGGCCTGCAATGCCCAGTTTCATGGTCTGACCGGCATGCAGATACACCGGCGGCTTCTGACCCAGGCCCACGCCCGGCGGGGTGCCGGTGGCGATCACATCACCCGGTTGCAAGGTCATGAACTGGCTGATGTATGAGACCAGCGTGGCGACGTCAAAAATCATGGTGCGGGTGCTGCCGTTCTGGTACCGGTGGCCATCCACATCCAGCCACATGGCCAGGTTTTGCGGGTCCGCCACCTCATCGGCCGTCACCAGCCAGGGGCCGATCGGGGCGAAGGTATCGTGCCCCTTGCCTTTGTCCCACTGCCCGCCCCGTTCCAGCTGGAAAGCGCGTTCAGACACGTCATTGACCACGCAGTAACCGGCGATGTAATCGAGTGCGGATTCTTTCCCGACATACTTGGCGGTCTTGCCAATCACCACACCCAGTTCTACTTCCCAATCGGTTTTCTCGCCGCCGCGCGGAATTTCCACATGGTCATTGGGGCCACAGATCGCGCTGGTCGGCTTCATGAACAGAATGGGTTCGGTGGGGATCGCCATATTGGATTCTTTGGCGTGGTCGCTGTAATTGAGCCCCACGCAAATCACCTTGCCCACGCCAGCCACACATGGACCAATCCGCGCACCGGCCGGTGCAGTCGGCAGCGTGTCGGTTTTAACGTCGCGCAGTTTGGCCAGATTGGCGGGCAGCAACGTCGCGCCAGCAATGTCATCCACTACGGAAGACAAATCCCGGATCACGCCAGAGGCATCGACAAGGCCCGGTTTTTCGTGGCCGGCAGGGCCAAAACGCAGCAGTTTCATGCAGTTCTCCTGTGCCGCACAAAGCGCCAAAAGGAAGGCGTTTTTGTGTAGTGGCTTTGCAATGGCTACATTTTTATCGCGCTCAGAAATACCTGACTAATGCAAATCTGGTTATATTCGATAACTACAGGTTATTGATTGTGATGTATGTGCGATTGCAACAATCAAATCAACACATTGATTTACATCACATTAATTACACAAAAACGTTTCCGGAATGGTGCAACGCAATGCTTAAACAATACTTTTATCAATCGTTATTGCACCGCTTGCGCTACAAACATTTGTTCCTTTTGGTGGCCCTGGCGGACCATGGCAACCTGCATCAGGCCGCCGAAACCCTGGCCATGTCACAACCTGCGGCGACGCGCATGCTGCAAGAGGTGGAGGCCTTTCTGGATTGCACCCTGTTTGAACGCCAGGCGCGCGGCGTGAAACCGACCGAAGTCGGCGAAGAAATCATCCGTTTCGCCCGTACCACGCTGGGCGGTTTGCAGCGCACGGCAGACAGCCTGCAGTTATGGCAGCAAGGCGGCTTTGGGCAACTGATCATCGGCACCATCATGGGTGCCGCGCCAGATCTGGTGGCGCAATCGGTGGCCGAACTGAAAACCCGCAAACCGCTACTGCGCATCCGCATCAAGGGCGAAACCAGTGATCAACTGGTGGAATTGCTGGAGCAAGGCCGCGTGGATTTCGCCATTGGCCGCTTTTCTGAACTCAGCCAGCACAACTGGCTGGATTTTGAACCCTTGGGTAACGAGGTCATGAAAGTGGTCGTCCGCAGCGGCCATGCGCTGGCCGGGCGAGAAACGGTCACGCTGGCCGAACTGGCCAACTGGCCCTGGGTATTGCAGCCTTTGGCCAGTCCTGCCCGCCAGGTGCTGGAACGCGAGTTTGAGCACAACCATAGCGCCACGCCGCAGAATACGGTGGAGTGCGACTCCATCTTTGCCACCCTGCAACTGGTGCAACGGAGCGATGCGGTCACCGCGCTGGCCGAACCGGTCTTGCGGGATCACCTCTGGGCAAAACTGCTCATCGCTTTGCCACTGACCATTGGACAGAATCTGGCGCCATACGGGTTGTTAACGCGCAAAGGTGAGACGTTGTCCGGGATCGGGCTGGAGTTTGTGGAGATTGTGCGGCGGATAGCGTTGAATGCACGGGTGATGGGGGTGTAGTTCTTATCCGGGATACGTGCCATTTCCCCGCATGGGGGCACCCACCCATGGCAATGAGCATGTAGCGGGGCCGCCGCCAGGCTAAAATACCTCACTCTCACCTCGTCGCCGGCACACGCAAACCCATGAACTCGCCCCGCAAAGCCCCCACCTTCGAAACCATCAGCATTGCTGGCCCGGCCGGGCAACTGGAATGCCTGAAACTGGAATCCGCCCTGCCCGAAACCCGGGGCATTGCGCTGGTGGCCCACCCCAACCCGCTGGAAGGGGGCACGTTTACCAACAAGATCGTCACCACACTCGCCAAAACGCTGTCCCGTCTTGGGTACGTGGCGTACTGCCCCAACCTGCGCGGCGTGGGTAACTCTGAAGGCGCGCACGCCTACGGCAAGGAAGAACCCAACGACATGGCCGCAGTGCTGGCCCATGCGCGGACAGAAAACCCGGGCATAGCGGGATTGGTGCTGGCGGGATTCTCTTTTGGCACCTACGTGCAATCGCAATTTCGCCTGCGACTGGCGGACCATGAAGTCGAAGGCATGATACTGATCGGCCCTTCAGTCACCCGCCAGGCTTTTCCTGATGTGCCGGCTGACACCATCATTATTCATGGTGAGCAAGACGAGGTGGTCGATCTGCACCGTGTGTTTGACTGGGCGCGTCCGCAACAACTGCCGGTCATTGTCGTCCCCGGCGTAGGGCATTTCTTTCATGGACGGTTGACCCAACTGGCCGATCTGGTCGATCGCGAATGGCGTATTCGCCTGCTGTGATGCGCGCATGAACCTCGTCGCCGCCCATTTTCCGCCATCCTGGCTCATCACGGCGTGGATCATCGCCGGCGGCCTTATGCTCCGCGCGGCGCTGCGGGTGCCATGGTTCAAACTGCCACAAGCCGACATGACTTGCTGGTTTGGCGGCACGGTAGCCGTGCTGGTAGCGTGGCAAATGAAAGCCAGCCTGCAGCCGGGGCTGGCTTTTCATTTGATTGGTGCGGTGGCGTTGACCTTGATTGCCGGTCCGGATCGCGCGCGCTTGGGGTTGGCGGTCGCGTTGGCGGCAGATATTTATGACGGTCACGGCAACTGGGCCAGCATGGGTTTGTCCTGGCTGATTGTCGCCGCCGTACCCACCACACTGACCTGGCAGTTGCTGCGTTTTGCGCAAAAGAAAATGCCGCTTAATTATTTCACTTACATCTTCGTGAACAGTTTTGCGGCGGGTGCAGTGTCGATGTGGCTGGTGGGCTTGCTGACGTGTGCGCTGTTGGCGCTAGCCGGGGCCTATGACTTTGCTTTTCTGGTGGATGAACAACTGCCGTATTACTTTTTGATGGGCTGGCCAGAGGCATTTACCACAGGCATCGTCATGACCCTGCTGGTGGTGTATTTCCCGCAATGGGTGGCGACGTTTGATGATGCCTTGTATTTGAAGGATAAGTAGCCGGGTGGTGGGTGGTGTGTGAATCCGGACGAGTGCCGCGCAGCCACCATTTTATGCACACCAGTTCTTCATCATTTCGGCAATCACGTAGGGTGGATTCGGAGCGATAGCGACAATCCACCAGCGTACCGGTGGATTGCTGCGCGAATCCACCCTACGGGGCTGGTATGCCGGTTGCAACTTTTTTTGCATACCACAACATCGTCATTCCTCACCCTTCACTCATCAACTTCTGCCACCCTTCCAGCCCAATCCGCCGCATGGTTTCCATATTGCGTTCAAAGATCACGGATGCATCCGGAAACGCTGCCACAGCCCGTTCAATGCTGGCCTCCCGGATCAGGTGAAGAATCGGGTATGGCGCGCGGTTGGTGTAGTTCTCGATATCGTCCGCAGCAGTTCCGGCAAACTGGTATTGCGGGTGAAAACTGGCCAGTTGGTATTTACCGCGAAACCCCATTATGTCGACCAGCGCGTCCGCCTGATGGATGAAATCGTTAAAGTCGAGAAAATCCGCAAACGCCTGGGGAAAAATCAACAGCGTGGTATCCACCTGAGCCGGATCAGCGTCGTTGAGTTCCAGCAGCGCCATTTCCAGATCGCCCTCCCCCACTTCGGCCGTTGTGGCCTCGCTGATCACGTAGCGGATCTGCTGTTTGACATGCACGGCCTTGGCAAACGGGCACAGGTTCAGGCCAATGATGGCGCGTTCGAGCCAGCGGCGGGTGTCATCAAGAATGCGTTGGTCGTGGGCGGTCATGGTGGGCGGCATCCGGTTTGCAGCCGGCCATTTTACCCTGTCCCGCCCGCCAGTCTGCCGATCCGGTCAAGCTTTCTTTGCCGAGACCCACATGGTGACCGTGGCCAGCAGCACGATCTGGTCGTTGGTATCGAGTACTTCTACCTGCACGGGCAGGTTGATCCCGCTACCCCAATCGGCCGGTGTATCCAGAGTGGCAATGGCGCGCAGGCTGGTTTCAGCCTTCTTCACGTACTCAACCGTCATGCCCTTGGGAATCCAGCGGTGGCTGGGCGGAATAGTCACGTCGGTCATGGTGCCGGCGGCCAGTTCCGCCATATTGCACATGGCAATGGCGTGCACGGTGCCGATGTGGTTTTGCACCTTGCGGCGTTTTTTGATGGAGACCTGGGCACGGCCGGCCTGCAACACGTCAAAGCGCGGACGGATGGAGGCAAAGTACGGTGCCTTGAAACACACCAGGCGGGAAAACAGCCACTTGCCGGCGGGCAGGCCAGAGAGTTTTTGCCACATGTTCAAAAGTGCGTTGGGGCGAGCCATGATCGTGCCTTGTTGTGATTTATGGGCGCAGCATTTCACACATCGGGCCGGCTGACCAATTGGGGGGCGGCCTTAGCCTGGCGTTTGAAATTGACCGCCGTGCGTTTGCAGCACGGCGCCGTTTTGGCACACTGGCGTTTTTGCCTGCCCGCCGCCATGGAAACCATTGACCATCTTGCCCGCATGATCAACAACGCCAGGCACATTGCCGTGCTTTCCGGCGCCGGGATGAGCACGGAATCGGGCATTCCGGATTTTCGCTCCGCCAACGGCCTGTTTACCCAGAACCGCAGTTTTGCCGAGGTGGTGTCGATTGATTACTTTCTGGATTGCCCCGATGGCTTCTGGGATGCGTTTCGCGACATTTTCAAACTGAAGATGGCTGGCCAGTACGAACCCAATGCCGGGCATCGTTTTCTGGCGTGGCTGGAGCAACAAGGCAAGCGTATCAGCGTGCTGACGCAGAATATCGACGGCTTGCATCACAAAGCGGGTAGTACCGAAGTACTGGAAATGCATGGCAGCCTGATGGGGGCCAGTTGTTTGTCCTGCGGTACGCAACATGATCTGGCCTGGGTGCAACAACACGCCGTACCGCTATGCCGCAAGTGCCAACAGGTGATCAAGCCGGATGTGGTGCTGTACGGCGAAGCGGTGCCACTGATTGAGCGGGCGTTTGATCTGGCCGTGAACGCCGATCTGGTGCTGGTGATGGGGTCATCGCTGGAGGTGGGGCCGGTGAACATGATCCCGGTAGAAGCAGCGCGCTATAACGTGCCCTGCGCCTTGATCAATCTGTCGGATACCCGGCTGGACCGGTTCTTTGAGGTCATTATCCGCGCGCCCATTGGGGAGACTTGCCAGGCATTGCAACAACAATTGGGCGAAACCGGTGTAGCAGGATCGTAGCCCGGATGAAGCCAAAGGCGGGAATCCTGGGTTTGCGCCGCATGCAATATGATGCCCCGCCATCCCACAGATCATGCCCGCAGCGCAAGACCAATTCTTGCCGGTATCGCCCCCCGAATTCTCGCTGCGCTTCATCCGGGCTACGGGGTTACGAGATCCAGCAACAAATGGCTCGCCACACCCGGTAAATGCTGCTGCAACGCCGTTCGCACCCGTAATACGTGCGACAAACCGATCACCACCACCAGCCGCCCTGGCTGGGCCGCGACCTCTGCCACCCGTTCCACCACCGACTGATTGATGCGTAGCGCCCGCTGACGGTAAAAGCGGGCCAACGTCGCAAACGGGCCGGTACACCAGTCGTAAAAGCTGATCCATTGCCCGGCCATCTCTAACGCTGTTGGGGCGTTCATGGCAAAGAGATCGTTCCCTGCCAGGAAGGGGGCCAGTTGCGCATTGTAGCTGGCGTAAAAAGCCTGGCCCGCTGGCGGCAAGTCGGCCCCGCCCAGTTGTGCGGACAAGCTTTGCTGTTCTGCCAGGATAGCGGCAACCCGCGTGGCATCCCCCTCTCCCAGCCAGTCAAAACCGTGTGCGATGCCCGCGTAGTCTTGGGCCAGTTGCACCATTTCTGGCGCATAGCGACCCGGATAAGCGTCGGCTTGCGCCAGATCAGCCTGGCGGATTTCCAGCAACAAACGCGCTGGCTGCAACTGCTGCAGTACGCCAGTCAGTTGTCGTACCATCAGGTTATGCGTATCAGGTAGATGGTTGGTGCCAATCAGAAAAACCTGCATGACGCCCCCCAAGGCGAAATCTAATCATCCCAATCATCCAGTCTGGCAGAAAGTACGCCTTGCATGCCATGCAGCAATACCGGCATAGCACCAGGCTATTTCCATCATCGTAAAAATCAATTGGCTACCGATTTGCGGGGGTGATGTGTATCAACATTGCCCCCTCGCCTTCCGCCTGATGATACCCGGCATCCCCTGCAGGCCTTGCCGGGGTACTTTCTCTCAGGAAACACAAACCAATGAAACTACACTCAATCATGCTGGCGACCGCCCTGGCCGCAGGGGCAGCAGGGACCATCCATGCTAAAGAGGCAGCCAATCCGCTGACGGCGTTAATTGGCGTGTGGGAAGGCGATAAGGGAACTGACGTGGCGCCCGCGCAGAAAAGTACCGGCAAAGCCGGCACTGCGGCAGCCAGCCCCTATTTTGAAAGAATGGAAATTGCAGCAGGCCCCGGCGTAACCAACGCCAGCGAGCAAGACCTGGTGTCTGTCACCATCCGCCAACGGGTTTATCGCAAATCGGACAAACAGCAGTTTCACGACCAGATGGGCTATCTGATCTGGGATCAGAAAAACAGCCGCCTCATTTATTCCTTCTGTATTCCACGCGGGGTTTGCGCCAGTGCGGAGGGCAAATATGACAAACCTGGCGAATTCAATCTGGGCACCAAGTCTGCCTTTGCCGAAACAGACTTTATGAAAAAGAACGCCAAAACCAATAGTGTTGCCATCACTATGAAATTGGCTGCGGATGGCACCTTGAGTTATTCAGAGGTGACCGCCCTGACGATCTACGGCAAGCCATTTACGCATGTGGATGCCAGTACCCTGAAAAAAGTGGCTGGCAACTGATACCACCGCTGAGACCACCAGGGTGTGGACAAACAAAAAGACCTTCGCCTGCACGAAGGTCTTTTTGTTTCATACCCGGCGATCCGGTTTCGTGACCGGGGTACGAGGCGCCCGACCAACCCTCAGGCATCTGCCGCGCACAAGGTTTTGAGCAGCGGGCCGTCCTCCAGCAAGGGCGCCAGGGGCACGTCAAACGGCCCCGCCAGAGGAAGCCAGCGATATTCGTCAATCTCTGCCGCCAGTTCGATGGTGCCGGTGATTTCGCCAATAAAGGTATCCGCCCGCACACGCCGCCCCGCCTCATTGGCAGCAACGCCTTCGAAGGAACCCAGCGGGCGCAGACTGGCGACATCCACCGTGCATTGCAACTCTTCGGCAATCTCCCGCGCCAGGCATTGCACCGCGGTTTCACCGGCCTCCGGCTTGCCACCAGGCAACATAAAACGCTGCGTGCCGCGCTTGCGCACGCACAGCATCAGACCGTTCCGGATCACGGCGATGATGGCTACATCAATCACATCAGACACACCAGACAACCCACAAAGGCAAGGCCCGCAGGATAACGCGGGCCATGGCAGCTAGTCATCCGCATCCACCGTGCCCTGGCCTGGCACGCCAGACAATCCGCGCAAGAAGGCCTTGCGCACGTCGCTCAAGTGCCGGCGCATGGCGGTACGGGCAGCGGTGCTGTCACGCTGGATGATGGCATCCAGAATGCGTCGGTGATCCTGGCTGGTGTCTTCAAACAACCGTTGCGTCACAAAGTGATCTTCAAAACGGGCGAACACCGGGCTGGCGCGTTGATCCCACAACTGGGCGATCAGATGCACCAACGCCTGGTTGCCGCTCATCTCGGCAATTTTCATGTGAAACCGACGATCGGCAGGCTGGATATGATGCAAACGCCGGTGTTCATCGGCAATTTCGCCCAGCATGGCTTCCAGAATGTCGATATCCGGCTGTGTGGCGCGCTTTGCCGCCAGCGCGGCGGTTTCGCATTCCACCAGAATGCGGGCTTCCAGCAACTCCAGCGGGCCAACATCAGTCCAGCCATTTTGCTGCGATGCGTCAGCCAGCAAGGTGGCGGCGGTGGTAGCGGGTTTATCCAGTACCGTGACCCCGTTGCCCACTTTGACCGACACCCGTCCTTCTACTTCCAGCGCAATCAGCGCCTCCCGCACCGAGGCCCGGCTCACGCCCAGTTGTTCTGCCAGTTCGCGCTCTGCGGGCAACAAACTGCCGGGCGGAAACTGACCACTGTCGATATGCCGCAGGATTAATTCTGCAATTTGCCGATACAACCGCCTGGATTCAATCTGCGGCAGCCGGTTTGTCATAGTCCACCCCTGTGTCTGGCTTTTTCTGCCATTAAATCATTGCGATGCAGCACGATGTAGCCCGTGGATTTTCACTACAAAATACTTGACATGCCGTCGGACTGATACCACTCTTTGGCTCAATGGTCTGACCAATGGACCTTTGAGCCAAGTATACAACGGATGTAGCCGATTTATCGCTGACCGGCAAACTGGAGATACAACGTGGCACTGCATTGGCACTACCCAACGGGCACTCCGGCATGAGCACAGAAACCGATCGCCGCCTTTTGCTGATTGGCCCGCAAGACAACTGCCTGATCGTTTGTGCGCCGCTGGCCGCTGGCGAATCCGTGCTGGTAGAAGGTGTGCCCGTCACCTTGCCGCAGGCCGTTGCCATTGGCCACAAGCTGGCGCGCACCGCCATCGCGACCGGCCAGAAAGTGCTGCGTTATGGCGCCATTATTGGCAGCGCTACCCAACCGATTGCCCAGGGCGAACATATTCACACGCACAACCTGGCCAGTGATTACCTGCCCACCTACACGCTTGAGGAAGGTCAGAGTTATGTCCACCAACACTGAACGCGCCGCCCCTTTGCAAGGCTGGTTACGCAGCGATGGCCGCAAAGGCATCCGCAATGTGGTGGCCGTGGCTTACCTGGTGGAGTGCGCCCATTTTGTCGCCAGCGAGATCACCCAGCATTTTCGTGGACAGCCAGTGCATTTGATTGGCTTTCCCGGCTGTTACCCGAATGCCTATGCCGACAAGGTCATGCGCCAGTTGGCCACGCACCCCAATGTTGGCGCGGTGCTGCTGGTGTCTTTGGGTTGCGAGAGTTTCGACAAGCGCGGGCTGGAGACGCATATCGCCGACACGGATCGGCCCGTGCATACGCTCACCATTCAGGACAAAGGCGGCACGCGCAGCACCATTGCCCAGGGCGTGGAGTGGGTGCAATGGGCCGTCGAACAACTGGCAGAGCAACCGCGTGTAGCCATGCAGTGGGACGAACTGGTGGTCGCCACCATTTGCGGCGGTTCTGATGGCACCAGCGGCATTACCGCCAACCCGGCCGTGGGACGCGCCTTTGACCGGCTCATTGATGAAGGCGCGGCCTGCATTTTTGAAGAAACCGGCGAACTGGTGGGCTGCGAATTTCACATGAAGCGTCGCGCTGCCACGCCAGAACTGGGCGATGAGATTGTCCGCACCGTCGCCAAGGCCGCGCGCTATTACGCCACGCTGGGTCACGGTAGTTTTGCGCCAGGCAATGCCGATGGCGGGCTGACCACGCAGGAAGAAAAATCCCTGGGCGCTTACGCCAAGAGTGGGGATTCGCAAATTGTCGGGCTGATCAAGCCGGGCGATGTTCCCCCCACCGGCGGGCTGTATCTGCTGGACGTGGTGCCGGATGGCGAGGTGCGTTTTGGCTTTCCGAATATCTCTGACAACGCCGAGATTGTGGAGCTGATGGCGTGTGGCGCGCACATCACCCTCTTTACCACCGGGCGCGGATCGGTCGTCGGCTCTGCCATTGCCCCGGTGATCAAGATTTGCGCCAATCCGCAGACGTATGCGCGGCTGGCTGAGGACATGGATGTGAACGCGGGCCGTTTGCTGAACGGCGAAGCCACGCTGGATGAACTGGGCGCGGAGATTGTCACGCTGGTGCATGAGGTGGCTAACGGTGCGCCGAGTAAATCTGAAGCGTTGGGGCACCAGGAATTCATTCTGACTTACAAGCAGTTTGAGCCGCTGGGGCCGGCGTGTTTGCCGATTCGGGGTGTTTGAAGAGGCGTTGTGTTTGTTGGTTCACGCCTTGGGCGCGACTCGCTGCTAGCCGAATGCTGGCCGTAGGGTGGATTTGGAGTGGCAGCGACAATCCACCATTGCGGTGTTTGCAAGTATGGGTTGCTGGCTTGGTGACTGGCTCGTCATTCCGGCGAACGCCGGAATCCAGTGGGGGGCCGTTTTGGCCCCGTTCTCTGGCGAGAACCTGTGTGTAGCCCGGATGGAGCCGCAGGCGGGAATCCGGGGTGGCGATATTTGCAAGTATGGGTTGCTGGCTTGGTGACTGGTTCGTCATTCCGGCGAACGCCGGAATCCAGTGGGGGGCCGTAGCGGCCCCGTTCTCTGGCGAGAACCAGTGTGTAGCCCGGATGGAGCCGCAGGCGGGAATCCGGGGTGGCGATATTTGCAAGTATGGGTTTCTGGTCTGGTGACTGGTTCGTCATTCCGGCGAACGCCGAAATCCAGTGGGGGGCCGTTTTGGCCCCGTTCTCTGGCGAGAATCATTGTGTAGCCCGGATGGAGCCGAAGGCGGGAATCCGGGGTGGCGATATTTGCAAGTATGGGTTGCTGGTCTGGTGACGGGTTCGTCATTCCGGCGAACGCCGAAATCCAGTGGGGGGCCGTTTTGGCCCCGTTCTCTGGCGAGAACCAGTGTGTAGCCCGGATGGAGCGGTAGCGGGAATCCGGGGTGGCGATATTTGCAAGTATGGGTTGCTGGTCTGGTGACGGGTTCGTCATTCCGGCGAACGCCGAAATCCAGTGGGGGGCCGTTT
>NZ_JACHHN010000001.1:146117-623638 GCF_014202765.1 Silvimonas terrae | reverse complement strand
GTTTTGGCCCCGTTCTCTGGCGAGAACCTGGTTGTTAGCGCCTTTGGCGCGGGTTTGAAAGGCATTTGATACCGGCGGTGGCCGGAGCACCCTACTTTCTTTGCTTCGCCAAAGAAAGTAGGCAAAGAAAGGCGACCCTGGCTTGGCGGCCCTCCGGGCTTCCCTCAGTCGGTCGGGAGCCTAAGGTCTCCCTCCACTCCTTCGGCGCTGAGCCTTGACGGGGAAAAAGTCAAAAAGAACGGCAACGGCAAGATCAAAGGCAACAGCAACAGCAACAGCAACAGCAACATTGGGATAGGTGCAATGACACAAAGACTTGCTGGCAAAACGGCTTTCCTCACGGCGGCCGGTCAGGGTATGGGCCGGGCGGCGGCGTTGGCGTTTGCACAAGAGGGCGCGCAGGTGTGGGCCACGGATATCAATGCTGAGGCACTGGCAACGCTGGATCACCCAGGCATCCGCACCCGCGTGCTGGATGTGCGCAATAGCGCCGAGGTTGCGCTGGCTGCGGCAGATATCGGCCCGGTCAATGTGCTGTTCAACTGCGCCGGCTTTGTCCACAACGGCAGCATCTTGCAATGCAGCGAGGACGATTGGGATTTCAGCGTCGATCTGAACCTGAGCAGTATGTTCCGCGTTACCCGGGCGTTTTTGCCGGGGATGCTGGAACACGGTGGCGGGGCCATCATCAACATGGCGTCCATGGCGTCCAGCCTGAAAGGGTTCCCCAACCGCTTTGTGTACGGCACCACCAAAGCCGGGGTGATTGGCTTTACCAAGGCCGTGGCGGCAGATTTTGTGAAACAGGGTATCCGCTGCAACTGTATTTGTCCGGGCACGGTGGATACCCCTTCCCTGCGTGGCCGCATTGCCAGCGCGGCAGACCCGGTGCAGGCAGAAAAAGACTTTATTGCCCGCCAGCCCATGGGCCGGCTGGCGACCGTCGACGATATCTCCCCCTTGCTGGTGTACCTGGCCAGCGACGAATCGAAGTTTGTCACCGGCGCGGCGTTGTCGGTGGATGGCGGCGTCACGATCTAGGTGTGAGGCGTAAGGAGGAAGGGGTAAAACCTTGAAAACCAACCCGTCACCGATGACAAGTTGAATTGGAATAAACAAGGAACGAGCGGAGCACACCAGGAGTGATGCACACGGTAAACCAGCCTGGCACGCAGGCTTTTACACCTCACTCCTCCCGCCTCACCCCTCACAGGAAACACCCATGGCTTCAGTTACGTTGCATCAGGTTAAAAAGAGCTACGGCGATACCGCCATCATCCACGGCGTGGATCTGGCAATTGCGGATGGCGAATTCGTCGTGCTGGTCGGGCCGTCGGGCTGTGGCAAATCCACGCTATTGCGCATGCTGGCGGGGCTGGAGGAAATCTCCGGCGGGCAGATCCGCATTGGCAATCGCGTGGTCAACGGCTTGCCGCCGCGCGATCGGGATATCGCCATGGTGTTCCAGAATTACGCCCTCTACCCGCATATGACGGTAGGGGAAAACATGACCTTTGCACTGCGGCTTAAAAAACAGCCCGAAGATGAAATCAAGCGTCGGCTGGACCAGGCTGCGGCCATGTTGGGGCTAAGCCATTTGCTGGAACGCTTTCCACGCCAGTTATCTGGTGGGCAGCGCCAGCGCGTGGCCATGGGCCGGGCCATTGTGCGTGATCCGCAGGTGTTTCTGTTTGATGAGCCCTTATCCAACCTGGATGCCAAATTGCGCGTGCAGATGCGCGCGGATATCAAGGCGCTGCACCAGCAACTGAAAACCACGTCGGTGTATGTCACCCACGACCAGATTGAAGCCATGACCATGGCAGACCGGATTGTGGTGCTGCATGACGGTCTGATTGAGCAAGTCGGCACCCCGCTGGAACTGTACGACAACCCGGCCAACAAGTTTGTCGCGGGGTTTATTGGCTCGCCCTCCATGAATTTCCTGCCGGGTACGCTGCGCCACGCGGCAGGCGGCACGGTGATTGATCTGGAGGACGGCCAGCACTGGCAAGTCAGCGCGCAGGAAATCGGCGCGGTCGGGCAAAAGGTGTGGCTGGGCTTGCGGCCAGAACACCTGCAAGTGATTGACGGGCACGGTCTGAATGCCACGGTCCGCGTCATTGAACCCACCGGCGCGGATACGCACCTGATCATGAAACTGGGCCAGACCGAGTTGTGCGCCACGGTACGCGACCGCATCAGCGCAGCGGCTGGCCAGGTGTTGCAACTGAGCCCGCAGCCGGGCAAAGCGTATTTGTTTGATCACGCCACCGAAGCGCGCATTGCGCTGACGGCAGAGGCCGCCGCGCCAGAGGTGGTGCAATGAAAGTCACCGACCGGCGCGTATTGGGGCGCAGCGGCATTCAGGTGACTGCCTTTGGCCTGGGCGGTGCGCCGCTGGCCGGGTTGTACCACGATGTCAGTGAGCCTGATGCCCGCGCGGCAATTGATGGCGCGTGGGATGCCGGCCTGAGGTATTTCGATACCGCGCCTTACTACGGCTATACGAAGTCGGAACATCGCTTTGGTCACGCGCTGCGCGATCGGGCACGCGGTGAATTTGTGCTGTCGACCAAAGTGGGCCGACTGCTTAAACCGGGCAATCCGCAAAGCGACGAAAACGGCTGGGTGAACCCGTTGCCATTTGAACCGCATTACGACTACAGCTACACAGGCATCCTGCGCTCGTATGAAGACAGCCAGCAGCGGCTGGGCATGGCGCATATCGACATCCTGCTGATACACGACATTGGCCGGACCACGCATGGTGATCGGCATGATCATTACTTCAACCAGCTCACCGCCGGCGGCGGTTTGCGCGCGCTGGCTGAACTGCGCAGCGCCGGGCAAATCCGGGCCGTCGGGCTGGGTGTCAACGAGTGGGAAATTGTCCACGACGTGATGCAGGTATTCGACCTGGACTGCTGCCTGCTGGCAGGCCGTTACACGCTGCTGGAGCAACAGACGCTCTCCCCCTTTCTGGAAAACTGTGTGGCACGCGGTGTCGGGATCATTCTGGGCGGGCCGTTCAACTCTGGCGTACTGACAGGTAACCGCAAATACAACTATGCCGATGCCCCGCCGCAGGTGCTGGAACGGGTTGCCGCACTCCAGGCGGTGAGTGATGAATTTGGGGTGCCGCTACCGGCCGCCGCCTTGCAGTTTCCGCTGGCGCATCCGGCGGTTGCCACCTGTATTCCCGGGGGCAAAACGCTGGCGCAATTGCAGCAAAACTGCGCCTGGTTTGAACACGCTATCCCCGCTGCTTTCTGGCAAACCCTCAAACAACGGGGCCTGTTGCATGAAGCCGCCCCCGTACCGGGCGAGGCGTGACCATGCGCATCGATGCCCATCAGCACTTCTGGGATTTGTCACTGGCCGGTTACGACTGGCCTACGCCCGATCTCACGGCCATTTACCGCAGCTTCCGGCCGCTGGACCTGCAGCCGCTGCTGGCCGCCAATGGCATTGCTGGCACGGTGCTGGTGCAAACGCGACCCTCCATTGTCGAGAACTTCTACCTGACCGATCTGGCCGCACGCTTCCCGTTCATTCTGGGGGTGGTGGGCTGGGTCGACCTGGCCGAACGGGAAGCCGCCATCCGTATTGCCAAATGGGCGGAACAAGACAAATTCAAGGGCGTGCGGCCCATGTTGCAAGCGCTGGACGATGAGCGCTGGATACTCCAGCCCAAACTGGAACCGGCCATCCGCGCCCTGATTGATCACGGTTTGAGCTTTGATGCATTGGTACTACCCCGGCACTTGCCGCATCTGGCGGTGTTTGCGCAGCGCTACCCGGAATTGCCCATTGTCATCGACCACGCCGCCAAACCGTACATTGCCAGGCAGATCATCGCGCCCTGGGGCGAGGACATCGCCGCGCTGGCCGCGCTACCCAATGTGCACGGCAAATTCTCTGGCCTTGTGACCGAAGCTGCCACCGACTGGCAGATCGATCACCTGCGCCCGTATAGCGAACATCTGCTGTCCCACTTTGGCCCGCAGCGGCTGATCTGGGGCAGCGATTGGCCGGTGTTGCGGCTGGCAGGCGATTACGCCGGCTGGTGCAACACCACGGATGAATTGCTCGCCACGCTGACACCCGCAGAGCGCGCAGCCATCCTGGGCGATAACGCCGTCGCCTTCTACCGGCTGGCGAGTTCGCCGCCGGACACCACAAAAGCATGAATGCAAACGACTCTGGAGGCCTGAGATGAAGAACTTTGTGACATCGCTGACGCTGTTATCGACCGTAGCTGGATCGCTGGTCATGCCCGCAGCCTGGGCAGGCCCGTATGACGGCTATACCCTGCGCGTAAAGCTGATTGGCGGCGAGCAGTACGAACCGCTGTATACGTTGATTCCGGAATGGGAAAAAAAGACCGGCGCCAAAGTACAGATTGTTTCGAGCAAGAGCCACTTTGAACTGGACCGGGAACTGAAGCAGGACATCGCCTCAGGCAAGATTGATTACTGTCTGTTCTCTAACCACACCAACTTTGCCGCCCAGTACGTCAGCATCACCCGTGACCTCAAACCGCTGGTGCCGGCTGACTTTGTGGCCAAGTTCTCGCCCCGGGTGATCCAGCAATCCACCATCAAGGGCAAGTTGCTGGAAATCCCGCGTCACTCCGACATCAGCGAGCTGTATTACAACAAAAAGGCCTATGACGATCCGGCCAACAAAGCCGCGTACAAGGCCAAATATGGCAAGGATCTGGCCCCGCCGCAAACCTGGGATGAAGTGGCCCAGCAGGCCAGATTCTTTGCCAAACCGCCCAATTTTTACGGCACACAATTTGCCGGTAAAGACGAAGCGATCACCGGCCGTTTTTACGAAATGCTGGTGGCCAACGGCGGGCAGTTGTTCGACAAAAATTTCAAACCCACCTTCAACAGCCCGGCCGGTGTGAAGTCACTGAGCTGGTTTGTGGATTTGTACAAATCCGGTGCGGTGCCCAAAGGCTCACCCAACTATGTGTGGGATGACCTGGGCAACGGCTTTGCCAGCGGCACAGTGGCGCTGGATCTGGACTGGGGCGGCTGGGCCAGCTTCTTTAACGACCCCAAGAGCAGCAAGGTGGCCGGCAATGTCGGCATTATCCGCGCCCCCAAGGGCACCTCCGGCAAGCGCACGGGCTGGTCTGGTTCGCACTCTTTCTCGGTGACCCAGTCTTGCGACAACCCCAAGGCGGCTGCGGATTTCCTGATGTTCATCACCGGCTTTGACGCCCAGATGCTGGAAGCCCGCCGTGGCCTGATGCCCACCCGGCTGGACGCCCAGCAAGCTGCCCTGGCCGAGTTCAAAGCCAAAAACGAGACGTACCTGACCGATGTGTTCAACACCTTTGCCGCCGGCATGCGCGAGGATTCTTTCACTCCGCCGCTGATCCCGGAATGGGTTGAGGTTTCCAACAGCATCTGGCCAGAACTGCAAAAGGCCATTGTCGGTGACAAGACCAGCAAACAAGCGCTGGACGATGCGGCGAAGAAGGTTGAGGCGTTGATGGATGACGCCGGGTATTACAAGTGACGGTGTGAGGTGTGAGGTGTGAGGTGTGAGGTGTGAGGTGTGAGGTGGTCAGATTATGCGTGCCACCTCGCCTCGCACACCACTACTTCGTCATTCCGGCCCTGAGCCGGAATCCAGCACGGCCACCGCAGGTGGCCTTCCTGGGCAAGAACACCAAGGTCAGCGCCTGCGGCGCAATTGTTTAGAACTGGATTCCTGCTTTCGCAGGAATGACGATGCAGTGGAATAACCAGCGAGGTAGCCCGGATGAAGCGCAGCGCAATCCGGGGTGACGATACTGGCTAGAACCTGTAAGCAACGCAAACCCGGATTTCCGCCTTCGGCCTCATGGGGCCGCCGAGGTCCGGACTACGACGTAACGACATAGACCAACCGGGCCTCAAGCCATGAACCTGTTGCGAAAACTCCCGCCAGAAGCGCGCCTGTTGTTGCCGGCATTCATCGTCATCTTGCTGGTGGTGGCGGTGCCGCTGCTGTTCTCGCTCTACACCAGCTTCACCAGTTACCGGCTGGTGCGGCCGGAGACGATCTGGAACGTGGTCTGGTTCAAAAACTACATCAAACTCTTTGGCTCCAGCGATTTCTGGTGGGCCTTTGGCCGCACGGTGCTGTTTCTGACCGTGGTGCTTAACCTGGAAATGCTGTTTGGCCTGGCGCTGGCCTTGCTGGTCAACCAGGTCACGCGCGGGCAACGCCTGCTGCGCACCATCATGATGTTCCCCATGATGTTTTCGCCGGTGCTGGTGGGTTTTCAGTTCAAGTTCATGTTCAACGACAACATCGGCATCGTGAACCATATCTTGCAAAACTGGTTCGGCGTTACCCAGGCCATTCCGTGGCTGGTGGAAAGCCACCTGGCGTTCTTTTCCCTGGCGTGTGCCGAAATCTGGAACTCCACCGCCGTCTTTGCCATTTTGCTGCTGGCCGGCTTGATGGCCATGCCGCAAGACCCGCTGGAAGCCGCGCGAGTGGATGGCTGCACGCCGTGGCAGGCATTCCGCCATGTCACGCTGCCGTTTCTGATGCCGTTTGTGTACATCGCCATGACCATCCGCTCGCTGGATGTCGGGCGCGCGTTCGATATCGTCAAGATCATGACCAATGGCGGCCCGGCTGGCCGTACCGAACTGATCTGGACCCTCTCCGCCCGCGCTGGTTACGAAGACGCGCGCATGGGCTACGCCAACGCCATGTCTTATGTGGCCGTACTGTTGTCGATTGCCTTTACCGTGCATTTCTTTCGCAAACTCAATGCCTCCCGGCAGTTCCTGAACGAAGTGGATGCCTGACATGACCCAGTCTGCCCTTGCTGTTGATCGCAACCCGATACTGGCACGCACGCTGGAAACCGCCCCACCCGGCGGCGCGCTGCCAGAACTGTCCAGGCTGGAAGATGAACCGGTCAAAGAACCCTGGCTGCCCACCGCGCTGCTGCTGCGCTGGGGCGTGCGCGCCTGTGTGTTCATCGCCATGTGCCTGATCATGCTGCCCGGTTTGTGGGTCATGCTGAACGCTTTCCGTACCAACGTCGCCATCCTGGCGCGGGACAGAATTTTTGCCGCCACCAGCTACACCCTGGATAACTTTCGCGACGTGTTCGGCATGGGCGATACGGCGGGGATTCCGGTCAAGGCGTATTTTGTGAATTCACTGGTGATCTCCGTGACCAGCACGGTGATTGCCATCGCCATCGGGCTGGCCGGTGGCTATGCCTTTGCCCGCTACAAATTCCGTTTCAAGAAAACGCTGTTTGTCGGCCTGATGCTCAGCCGCGCCGTGCCGGGCATTGCGCTCTCATTGCCGGTGTTCATCCTTTGGTCCTGGTTAGGGCTGATTGATACCAAGGTCGGCACCATCATTGTCTACGTGGCCATGAACGTGCCATTTTCGGTCTGGCTGATTGACGGGTTCTTCCGGCAGATCCCCAAAGAACTGGCGGAAGCCGCTGAGATAGATGGCTGCACCCGTTGGCAGGCGTTCTGGCAGGTGGAGTTTCCCATGGCCAAATCCGGCATCGCCTCCGCCGCCATCTTTGCCTTTCTGACCGCATGGAACGAGTTCGCCCTCGCCTCGCAACTGACCCGCAGCACCGACACCAAAACCCTGCCGGTGGGGCTGATGGACTTTACCGCGCAATTCACCATCAACTGGGCCGGCATGTGCGCGCTGGCGGTCATCATCATCATCCCCGCGTTGATCCTGACCTTTATCGTGCAAAAGCATCTGATTGCCGGGCTGACGTTTGGCGGCGTAAAGGGGTAAACGCATGCAACGCATGGGGATGGTGATTGGCATCAAGCCGGAACACATTGCCGAGTACAAACGGCTGCATGCCGCCTGCTGGCCAGAGATTCTGGCAGGACTGACGGCGGCCCATGTGCACAACTACAGCATCTTTTTGCGCGAACCCGAGAGCCTGTTGTTTGGTTATTGGGAATACCACGGCACGGACTTTGCGGCGGATATGCAGTCCATCTCTGATCAGGATGTAACAAGACGCTGGTGGGCGCTGTGCTCGCCTTGCCAGGTGCCGCTGGCAAGCCGTGGTGCGGGTGAGCATTGGGCGGGGATGGAGTTGGTGTTTCATCTGGATTGAGGTGTGGCCGGCACGGCACTCATGCCCCCAAAGGGGCCGTCCCGGCCCCGACTGGATTCCTGCTTCCGCAGGAATGACGAGGTAGTGGATAAGCAACCCGCCCAATCCTGAGTACAGACGGTGTGGGTGGTTGCTGTTGACCTTCTCCCCCTTTCAGGGACTTTTCCGATTGGGGGAGGGAGACCTTAGGCTCCCGACTGATTGAGGGGGCCGCCGAGGCTGGCGAGACAAAGAAAAGAAGGGTGCTCCCGGGCACCCCCGGGTATGTAAATGCTTTTACTCGCGCCGAAGGCGCTAATAACCGTCTTTCGCAAAAAGGCAAAGCCACATCACCATGGCCAAAATCACCTCCATCCACATCCACCTCATCAACCTCCCCCCCAAAACAATCAGAACGGATGCCATCCAGTCCTTCGTCACGCAAGAAACCCCCATCGTCCGCATCGTCTGCGACGATGGCTCAGAGGGCATCGGCTACAGCTACACCATCGGCACTGGCGGCTCATCCGTCATCGCCCTGCTCAAAGATCACCTGGCGCCACAACTGATTGGCAAAGACCCCACCCGCATCGAAGCCATCTGGCGCGATCTGCTGTTCCACACCCACGCCACCGCCGTCGGCGCCATCACCAGTCTGGCGCTGGCCGCTATCGACACCGCCCTGTGGGACTGGCGCGCCAAACGCGCGAGCTTGCCGCTGTGGCAATTGCTGGGCGGCGCCCAGGAACAAGTTCCGGTGTACACCACAGAAGGCGGCTGGTTGCAGTTGCCGCAAGCGGCGCTGGTGGAGCAAACCCTGGCAGCACAGGCCGCCGGCTTCAAGGGCGCCAAACTCAAGATCGGCAAGCCGCGCGCGGCAGAAGACGTTCGCCGCTTGCAGGCGGTGCGAGAGGCAGTGGGCGATGATTTTGAACTGATGGTCGATGCCAACCAGGCGTTTACCGTTTCTGAGGCACTGCGCCGGGCGGATGCGCTGGCACCGCTCAATCTAGCCTGGCTGGAAGAACCCCTGCCCGCCGATAACCTGGCTGGGCATAGCCAACTGGCTGCACACAGCCGTATCCCCATTGCGGTGGGCGAATCGCTCTACAGCCCCGGTCAGTTTGCCGATTATGTTGCGCAGCAGGCGTGTTCCATCGTCCAGGTGGATGTCGCCCGTGTGGGCGGCATTACGCCATGGCTGAAAGTGGCGCAAATGGCCGCCTGCCACAACCTGGCGGTGTGTCCGCACTTTTTGATGGAATTACATGTGAGCTTGTGTTCTGCCATGCCCAACGCGACATGGCTGGAATACATTCCACAACTGGATGATGTGACGACCCAGCCGATCCGGATTGTTGACGGCATGGCGATGCCGCCTGCTGAGGCGGGGTTGGGGGTTGGGTGGGATTGGGCGGAGGTCGAGAAACGGTGCCTGGTAAAAACTGCGATCTCTTGATTTTGTTAGCTTTTTAGCGCCTGCGGCGCAGTGTTTGCAACCCGGCAGTGGCCGGAGCACGTCACTTTCTTTGGGGCCGCCGAGGTGCTTCGCCACCTCCGCGGCCCCAAAGAAAGTAACCAAAGAAAGGCGACCCCAGCGACAGCGCCCTGCGGGTTCCCTGTGCTTCTCGTGAGGGCCGGCTGTCTCCAGCCCCGCTGCCACTGTCATCCGATGGGATGATCGATTTTGTGGGGGTACCCCCGAGGGGCAGGAACTCGCTTCGCTCAAACACCCCTCGTCGAAACCCCGGGGCACTCTGCGATGCTCGGCGCTATCGGAGGAAAAAAACAAAAACAACCCCAACTGCCAACCACAACGGCTAAACCCAACGACCAAACCAACCGGAAACCCAAGATGAAACTACTGCGTTACGGCCCGATCGGCCAGGAAAAACCCGCTGCGCTGGATGCCGATGGCCAACTGCGCGATCTGTCCATGCTGTTGCCAGATATCACCGGCAAACAGCTTGATCCCGTCACCCTCAATGCACTGGATGCCATCGATCTCAGCCGTTTACCCGCCGTCGATCAAAATGTGCGCATCGGTTGCCCGGTGGCCGGCGTGGGCAAGATCATCTGCGTGGGGTTGAACTATGCCGACCACGCGCGTGAATCGGGGCTTGAGCCACCGCCAGAGCCGGTGCTGTTCATGAAACCGGCCTGTTCCATCGTCGGCCCTAACGACAATGTGATCATCCCGCGTGGCTCGGTCAAAACGGACTGGGAAGTGGAATTGGGCGTGGTCATCGGTACGGCGGCCAGTTATGTCGATGAGGCTGATGCGCTCAATTACGTTGCCGGCTACGTGGTCATCAATGACGTCTCAGAACGCGAGTTCCAGCTGGAACGTGCCGGCCAGTGGGATAAGGGCAAGGGCTGCGATACGTTCTCTCCCATCGGCCCCTGGCTGGTCACGCGTGATGCTGTGGCCGATCCGCATCAGTTAAACCTGTGGCTGGAAGTCAACGGCCGCCGCGTGCAAGACAGCAGCACCGCCCAGTTCATCTTTGGCATTCCCAAGCTGGTGTCGTACATCAGCCAGTTCATGACGCTCTACCCCGGCGACATCATCAGCACCGGTACACCGCCCGGCGTGGGTTTGGGGCAAAAGCCGGCGCCGTGGTATCTCAGGCCGGGTGACACCATGCGGCTGGGCATTGCCGGGCTGGGCGAGCAACAACAAACGCTGGCGGCCTGGACGCGCTGACGTTCCGGCGGGCCAGCCGGTATACTGCTGACCCGCCAGCCCGGCTATGATCGGAGCTGGCCCACCCGACAAAGCCCGGCGCACGCATGACCTGGACCCAACTGCTTGATATCAGCTTGCATATAGACCAGCACCTGGGTGGGCTGATTCTGCAATACGGCGCCGCGGTGTACGCGCTGCTGTTTGCCATTGTGTTCTGTGAGATTGCCTTTCTGCCCTTGTTCTTTCTGCCGGGTAATCCGCTGATCATGTTGTGTGGCGCGTTTTGTGCGCGCGGACTGTTGAGTTTGCCGGTGATGATCCCGCTGCTGTTTGCCGCAGTGGTGCTGGGCAGCCTGGTCAACTATCGCATTGGCAGAAAACTCGGCTACACCTTGCTGGCCAAAGACCACGCCTGGCTGGACCGATCTGCCCTGCAAAAAGCACACGCATTTTATGAAAGCCGCGGCGGCGTCACCTTTCTGATCTCGCCTTTTCTGGGCATGATCCGCACGCTGGCGCCGTTTGTGGCCGGCATGAGCGCCATGACCCCGCGCCGCTTTGTGCTTTATGTGGCGGGCGGCGGCGCGCTGTGGAGCGGCAGCCTTGTGACCGCCGGTTATTTCTTTGGCAATGCGCCGTTCCTGCGCGACCATATGGGCACGCTGACGATTTTGGGTGTGGCATTAGGCCTGGGTGCGCTGGTGGTCAGCAGCGGCTGGCGCTTGATCAAAACGCGCTTGCGCTGAAAACCAGCGCCCCACAAAAAAGCCCGCTTTTGCGGGCTTTTTTGTGGGTAACGGCTTACTTTGCGCACTCGGTCGCCGGCACCAGTTGCGCTGCCACGGTCTGGTGTGCCGGGGCGCGGCGCAGGGTATAGAACGCCACCAGCCCCGCCGCCAGCGTCAAGCCCGCCAGCACCCAGGTCACCAGATGAAAAGCCTCGCCATACAGTCGCAACCAGTTGTGGTGCGTGACGCCCGGCAAAATATGGCTGGCCCCGGCCAGATCGCCTGCCGCCAGGGCGTTACCCAGGTCCACCACCGGTAGTGTGCCGCTGACATGCTGCGTGATCACCATTTGCAACAGGCCGGCCAGCACGGCGGCAACCACGGCCAATGCGATGGATTCACTGGCCAGCCGTACCGTGGCAAAGAACCCGGCAGCCATACCGGCGCGCTCTTTGGGTACGACGCTGATGGCCAGATCATCCATCAAGCCCCACGGCAAACTGGCGCCAAAACCAATCAGCAACAGTGGCCAGACAAACTGGGCGTGCGCGGCGCCTGGTGCAATTTGCCCCAACCAGACAAGGCCCACCGCAGAGAAGGTAAAGCCGATCAGGCACAGTGTGCTGGCGGCAACCCAGCGCGTCGCCAGTGCGCCAAGCAGTGGCACGATCAGCATCGGCGCAGAGAGCGGCACCATCATCAAACCGGCAGTGACCGGGTTGTAGCCTTCAATACCAATGAAGCGTACCGGCAGCATCACCAAGGGCACCACAAAGCTGAAGGCCGTACCGGAAGGCAATGCTTGTGCGCCAATAAACCGCGCATTGCGGAACAAGGAAAGATCCAGCATCGAACGCGGATGGGTGCGTTCCACCTGGATAAACACCACCAGCGCGGCCACCGCGCCCCCCAGCATCAGCAGGGTCGGCCAGCTAGCCCAGCCGCTTTGCGGGCCTTGCAAAATACCCAGTGTCAGCAACAACAGTGTGGCGGTAAAGGTCACGGTGCCCCAGACGTCTACGCCTTTGGCATTGGGGTCGCGGGATTCGGGCATGCGCGGCACACCAAACAACAACACCAGGATCGACATCACCACGCAGGTGAGAAAAATGGCGCGCCAACCAACACGGTCAATCAGAAAGCCGGCCCACAAGGGCCCCACCGCCAGGCCAGCACCAAAACTGGTGCCCAACAATGAATAGGCATGCGTGCGCGCCGGGCCATCAAATACATGAGCCAAAGAGGCTGAACCCCCGGCCATGGCCATGGCCGCTGCCACGCCCTGCAAGGCGCGCAGCACGTTCAGGGTCAATAGATCCGGCACAAATACCTGCGCCAAAGAGATCAACCCGAACGCAGTGACGCCCAGAGCGAACATGCGTTTGCGGCCAAAGCGATCTGCCAGCGCGCCTGCCGCCATAACGGCACTGCCAAACGCCAGAATAAACGCGTTTACCACCCAGCCCAGCGAGAGCGCGTTGCCGCCCAGATCATGACTGATGGCAGGCAAGGCAATGCCGGGCGCAGTAAATGCCAGCGGCATCATCATGCCGGCAAGGCACACGGCCGCCAGCACCAGCCATTGACCGTGGGGGTGATCCTGTATGGGGTTGTCCATGGTTTCTCCGGGAATGCGTGAGGATGGCGCCAGACCATCTGTAAGCCAGGCTTGAAAGGCTGGTCCGGCGTCGCCATAATTTTGTAGTGATCGACACAAATATATTTGCGGCATACAAATGCTGCTGTCAACCACTTTATGTATTGATCAATACAGAATTCAGGACCAACGGATATGGCAGAACGAGGCCGCCCCCGCTGCTTTGATCGTGAAGCGGCGCTGTACAAGGCAATGGATGTGTTCTGGCGCAACGGCTATGAAGGCGCGTCGCTGGCGCAGCTGACCGAGGCCATGGGCATCAATTCGCCCAGCCTGTACGCCACGTTTGGCTCAAAGGAAGATTTGTACAAAGAGGCAGTCGAACAGTACGACGCCAATGAAGGGGCTGAGATCAACGCCAGCCTGAGCGCGGACACGGATATCCGCACCGCGCTTTATAACGTCATGCGTATTACCGCTGAATATTTCTCTGATCCGGACAAGCCAGCGGGCTGCATGGTGCTGTTATCGGCGCTGAACTGTACGCCAGAGAACGCCAGTGTGGCGCAGCATATGTGCGACCTGCGCAAGCGCTCTACCAACCTCTTGCGGCAACGGCTACTGCGGGCGCAGCAGTCCGGCGAAATAGCCGCCAGTGCCAATATCGAGCAGCTGACCGCCTTCATGACCAGCGTGCGCCAGGGGATGTCTATCCAGGCCCGGGATGGGGCGGATCGTGACGTGCTGATGGGCATCGCCAATGCCACGCTGATTGCGTGGGACGCGCTCTGTAGCGCGCCACCCACGTCAGCCTGAGGAACACTGCAACGACGGTCTCAATACGGGATCAGTGCAGAATCTGCTGGCGCATGCCGATGTCGGTCACCATGCCGTCGTCGTTCATGCGGACAAACATGCCCAGCAAGCGCTCGGCATCGGCCTGGAGCGAGGAATCCATCCGGGCCAGGTCACCCTGATGCAACCAGCGGATACCAAATGCCGCATCTTCCCGGGCCTGTTGCACCAGGTGTTCAATGATGGCAGCCGGCACGCGCAGTACTTGTTTGTGAATGGCGGCAGAGTCGGTCATACGAAAACGGGTACGGGTTTGCATGGCTGGTTCCTCGTGTAGAACAATCGTTCTATACATTCTTAACCAGTCATTCCCCATGCCGCAAGCATTATTTTCCGGATTTACTTTTATTTATTTAACATACTGATTTTTATTGATATTTATTTTCATAATCCAGTATGAAAAACCGCAAAATACGCCCATTGCCGAACCCGTTGCCCGTGAGCGCGCAGCTTGTTCTGACGAACCCCCGTTCTACACCCAGACCAATACGGCGTACCGCCAAATCAGCTACGGATACTGCGTTTCCAGGCCGCCGGGCTGACGCCCACAAAGGATTTGAACACCCGCGTGAAGTGGCTTTGGTCAGCAAAACCGCAACTGATGGAAATTTCCGCCAGGGTGGCTTCCGTACCATTCAACAGCGCTTTGGCGCGTTCAATCCGGTGCCGCAGCATCCACCGGTGCGGCGGATCACCGGTACTGGCTTTGAAAGCCCGAATAAAATAGCTGACGGATAAGCCACTGGCGGCGGCCAGCATTTTGAGCGAAACGTCCTCATCAAGCTGCGAGGCCATGGCCTCGGTCGCACGCTTGAGTTGCCAGGGCGCCAGCATGCCGGGCCGCTCTTTGGACGCACGCATACCGCCAAACTGCTGCGCAAAGTAGGTATACGCCGCCAGCATGATGTGTTCGGCGTACATGGCGCTCACTTCGTGCGGGCGCTCCAGTGCCGGTAGCAGCGCGCTGCCCAGGTGCCAGACGGTGTCATCGATCACGCCACCAGGCGGGCAATACAGGTGATCCACCCGTGCCACCGCCGTTTCGTCGGCAATTTCGTTCAACGCCGTTTGCGGAATGGTGAACATCAGATTGTCAAACGGGCTGATCAGATTGGCGCAGGGTAATTCCAGGTGATTGACGATGCTGGTAGTGCGCTCCGGATAAGAACCTCGATGAATGCAGCGGCCATCCAGAAACAGCTCTCTTTGTTTTTGCTCACGCAATTGCAACATGACCGAAAACACCGCATCGCCCTGCGGCGGCGTCACCAGGCCGTGCCCGGGGGTATCCCGGCGCAGGCGTGACACCAGCAGGCGTGAGGTTTTGGGGCCCCGGGTGATAAGTTGCGACACCGAGTCCGCCTTGAACTTTTCTACAAAGTTGCGGCTGTAACCTAGATCGGATTGCACGTTTTGCTCCTCATGGAGAAGTCCCGCTCCCAACCGGGCACATCAGCTTACCGTGATCTGTCTATTAGCAAACAAATAATTGACTAAAGCATAAATCCACCCTGGCTTGGCGGGTCTTGAATGTTCTTATCCTTTTTAGTCTGAAATTGCGGCATTTCGGCCACAGGGGGCCCAATCGCATCCAGACAACGCGAAAAAAGGCGAATTTTCGCCAGGAAACACATTAATCGAGCAAGATGCGCCGCTTTCACGATGCTTTGATGCGATCACCTAACGAAAGGAGGATCGCAATGAAACGCGCATTCACGCTGCTGGCTGCCCTGCTGGCCCTCTCTGCCACGGCATGGGCAGATTCAACGACGTTCCCCAGTACTTTCCGGACCCAGGAGATCGCCACCAATGGCACCACCATCCACGTGCGGGTGGGTGGCAGCGGCCCGGCCGTGGTGTTGCTGCATGGTTATGGTGATACCGGCGATATGTGGGCACCGCTGGCCGCAGAATTGATGCGGGACCACACGGTGATTGCGCCGGATTTGCGTGGCATGGGTTTGTCTGCGGTCGCGACGGCGGGCTTCACCAAGAAGAATGAAGCTGAAGATGTGGCCGGCGTGCTGGACGCGCTCAAGGTGCAACAGGCCGTAGTGGTCGGCCATGACATTGGCAATATGGTTGCGTTTGCTTTTGCCGAATCCCACCCCGACCGCACCACCCGCCTGATCATGATGGATGCCCCGGTGCCCGGCGTGGGCCCGTGGGATGACATCCTCAAGACGCCGTTGTTGTGGCATTTCCATTTCGGCGGGCCGGATATGGAACGCCTTGTGGCCGGGCGCGAACGCATTTATCTGGATCGGTTCTGGAATGATTTCTCTGCCGACCCGGCGCATTTTCCGGAAAGCTCACGCCGCCACTATGCCGCCCTCTATGCCCAGCCGGGACGTATGCACGCCGGTTTCCTGCAATTTGCCGCGTTTGATCAGGATGCGATCGACAACCGGCAATCGGTCGCTCGTGGCCGCTTGCAAATGCCAGTGTTGGCTATTGGCGGCGATCATTCCTTCGGCACCACCATGGCCTATGTCATGCGCTTTGCCGCAGACAATGTGCAGCAAGTTGTCGTCGCTGATTCTGGTCATTGGCTGATGGAAGAACAGCCCGCACAGACCGTCGCAGCTATCCGCCGCTTTATCGACCAGCCTGCCGGTCAGTGCCGCTAACGCCTTTCACGCCTTGAGGAGAACATGATGACTTCCTACGCCAAGCCCCGCGACGCTGCCGACGATCACCTGATCACGCCACACAACGCCGCCATCCTGATCATTGATTTCCAGCCCGTCCAGGTGTCTTCCATTGCTTCGCGCTCCAAGCGTGAGCTGGTCGCCAACATTACCGCGCTGGCCCGGATTGCCAAACTGTATGAGATGCCGGTGGTACTGACCTCAGTCAACGTCAAGACCGGTCGTAACCAGCCCACCATCCACCAGATCACCGATGTGCTGACCGGCGTGGAGGTGCTTGATCGCACGTCCATCAACGCATGGGAAGACGAGGATTTTAACCGCGCAGTCAAAGCGACCGGCCGCAAGAAGCTGATCATGGCGGCATTGTGGACCGAGGTCTGCCTGGTCCACCCCGCACTGGATGCGCTGCACGAAGGCTTTGAGGTTTACCCGGTGGTCGATTGCGTCGGCGGCACCTCGCTGGAAGCGCATCAGGCCGGTCTGCAACGGCTGATTCAGGCCGGTGCCCAGCCGACGTCCTGGGTGCAATTGATTTGTGAATTGCAGCGGGACTGGAACCGGGAAAAAACCGTCCCCGGTTTTGCCGACATTCTCTTTGCGATTGAAGGCCACTGAACGTGGCGGGCACGCGAGAAGAAACCATTCGCGGCGGTGCAGGCGCGTTGTATGTCCGCGCCTGGTTGCCCGATGAGCCGCCGCGCGCGCTGGTCGCCTTTTGCCACGGGTTTAACGCGCATAGCGGGTATTACCCATGGGTGGGCGAGCAGTGCGCCGCAGCAGGTTATGCCGCCTGCGCGGTGGATCTGCGCGGGCGCGGAAAATCGGGGGGCGTGCGCTATTACGTTGAGCACTTTGACGACTATGTCAGTGATCTGGCGGCGCTGGTGGCGCATGCCAGGACACTGGTGCCCGCCGTGCCGCTATTTGTGCTGGGCCACAGTGCCGGCGGCGTCATCGCCTGCCTGTATGCGCTGGAGCATGGCGCAGAACTGGCGGGGCTGATTTGTGAAGACTTCGCCTTTGAGGTGCCCGCACCGGACTTTGCCTTGCAAGTGCTCAAAGGCATCAGCCATCTTGCCCCGCGGGCGCGGGCACTGCGTTTGAAGAACGCGGATTTTTCCCGTGACCCGAACGTGCTGCAAACCATGAACGACGATCCCTTGATTGAGGGAGAGGCACAACCTTTTGCAACCGTGGCGGCGCTGGTGCGGGCCAATGAACGCCTGAAACAATCCTTCCCGTCACTGGTTCTACCGCTGCTGATTTTGCATGGCACGGCCGACAATGCGGCCCGGCCCAGCGGGAGCGAGTATTTTTTTGAGCGCGCTGGCGCGCAGGACAAAACCCTCCAGCTCTATGAGGGGCGCTTGCATGATCCGCTCAACGATATCGGTAAGGCCGAGGTGATGGCTGACGTGCTGCGCTGGATCGCCGCACGAACACCGTCGGCCCCGGTTTGACCAGCCCCCGGTGTTTAGTCTGATGGCGTTGCCGACCAGCGCCGGGGACGCCGGAATATCGCTCGCCACCCGCGCAGCACCCAGCCCGGTGCCAGATAAACCTTGCCGGCGGGGATGGCCACGGTCACCAGAGTGCCCTCACCCGGCCGGGTTTCAATGAAGAGCACGCCACCCAGTTTTTGTGCGCGCTCGCGCATGCCGGGAATACCCCAATGGCCTTCTCGCTGGTTGTGCAGCAATTCAAGCTCTGAAATCCCGCGCCCGCCATCCCGCACTTCGCAAATCAGAAAGCGCCGGCTGTAGTTGACCTGAACCTCGATAAATTGTGCGCCAGCATGGCGGGCCGCGTTGATGAGCGCCTCCCGCACAATGGCAAAAAGCTCGGCCGCAGCGCCCTGGCGCAAGGGCTGGCTTTGCGCGCTGCTGGTGACAAAAATGTCTATCCCGTACTGCCGGGTCAGGTGCGTTGCCAGTTCAGTCAGCGCGTGCGGTAACTCGTGTTTGAGTTCGCTGCCGCTGCGCAGGTCACGCACCTGGTCGCGGCCCTGGCTGAGCAACAATTCGGCGTGATTGAGCGAGTCTTCGATCATGGCCTCGCCGCGCTCAAAATCCGTACGCATATAACGGGTGGCGGTGTTCACGCTAAGGATCAGCCCCTGCACGCCTTGCAGCAGCGTGTCATGTAGCGCCCGCGCAATGCGTTCTCGTTCTTGCACCCGTTCATGGATGCGCTCACGCATGCGCGTGGTCAGGGAACGCACCCGCCACAGATACAGCAAACCGCCCAGCGCCAGAAAGACAATCACCATCAAGGCAATAAACCAGCGGCTCTGGATAAACGTGGGCGGAATATAAAAATCGACGCTGGCGCCCTGGGCGTTCCAGACATCATCTTCGTTGGCCGCCATCACGGTGAAGCGGTAATTGCCAGGGGCCAGATTGGTATAAAACGCTTCCCGACGGTTGCCCGCGTCTTGCCAAAGGCTATCCACCCCGGTGAGCTGATATTTGAAGTGCATGCGCTGCGGCAAGGTCAGACCCAGCGCGGTAAAACTGATCTGCACATTGCGGGTGTTCTTGGGCAGCGACACACTGTCATCGGCGTGATAAGTCAGATCGTCGGCCTTGAGCCGCGTGATATATACCGGCGGTACGGCGCTATTGCGGCGAATATGCGCGGGGTCCAGCCAGCCGACACTGTCATCCGTGGCATACCAGATCCGGCCATCGGAGGCCTCAATCAACGAGGACACCGGCCGCAGTTGCGCCGGGACCCCCACCAGACCATTGCGGTAATCAAAACGCTCCGCCGGAACTTCGGTCAGGCCGGCATTGAGCACTTTAGCGATAACGCTGGCATCGATGCGGTGCAGGCCATCCACGCCATACAACCAGAGTTCCCCCGTGGCCCGCTGCACAATGCCGGACACCCCGGCAAAGTTTCGGCCATCAGCGTCACGCAGTGGCACAAAGCTGTGTCCCACCAGACGCGCCACGCCGGTCTCGCCGCCGACCCACAGCACGCCGTTGCGCTCGTACAGGCTGAGGATATTGCCCAGACCCAGCCCGTCCCGCGATTCATAATTGACCACGTGATCGCCGTCGACCAGGGTGATGCGGCTTTCACTAAAACCTAGCCACAGCCGTTTTTTTGAATCCAGCAACATGGATGAGGGCGAAACATCCGGGATATCCAGCCGCCCAGCCCGCCTGCGCCACTCCCCATCCTGTAACAAGAACAACCCCAGCCGCGTGATCGACACCCAGACGCCGTTGCCGTTGGCAGCCGGGGCCATGGCCATGATGGGTTTGCCGGTCAGGTCTTTGGGCAAGGCCCAGAACTGCATTTCATCGCCGCGCTTGCGCCAGACGCCGGTTTCAGAACCAAACCACACCACGCCATCCGGCGCACGCACACTGGCAGTAATACTGGACAGACCGGAATAACTGAAATGCCCTTGCGGGTCGAGTTCCATCAGCGAGATATCGTGATCGCTGGTCACCCACACCTTGCCGTCTTCGCCCGCCGTCAGACCGGTTTGCGTGGTGCCAGGCGGCAGGACCACCTGGGTCAGGGTGCCCAGATACAGCCGATCCAGCCCGCCGGTGGTGCCCACCCAGATATTGCCTTCCCGGTCTTCCAGCAAATTACTGAGTACATGCTCGCCGCTCAGACCGTTTTGCACGGTGATGCGGGCCAGCGAGCGCATGGACTGCGGGTTTTCGACCAGCTCCATCGCGCCGATACGGCTGAGCAGCATCTGGCCGTTGTGCTGAAAATCGACCGAGAGCGGACCGCTGTTGCTGCCGGCGGGCAGGACCGGATCGAACGTTTTGCGCGCCCGGTCGTAATGCAGCAGCCCCAGTGATTTACCGGCAATCCAGATCTGCCCGTCCGGGCTGATGGACATGCTGGCATCAGGCGAGCGGTAAACCGTCTCAAAACGGGTGCCCCCGGGCGTGTTCACCTGGATATCGCCATAAGCGTTCACCCACAGCGAGCCATGCTGGTCGAAGAACATTTTGGTCGCTTGCGAGCCACCGTAGCCGCCATTGGGCCAGATATGTACCAGGCGCTGACCATCCAGCCGCCCTACGCCCGCATTGCCACCGATATACATTTTGCCGTCCGGCCCGCGCGCAAAGCCGAAGATGGTGCCGGGTGGCAAGCCATCCATCTCCGAAAAATGCCGCACGCTCTTGCCGTCAAACACACTGGCCTGGCCATATTGGTAGCCGATCCACAGCGTGTTGCCCTCGGCATACAGACTGGAAATCACGTTGGATTTGAGCGGATTGCCCCCCAGCGCGGTGATCTGCTCAAACTTGACGCCATCAAAGCGGAACAAGCCATTGGCCGAACCCAGCCACAACCAGCCATCCGCAGTCTGGGCAATGGCATTGATAAACCCCGGCGCGCCATCGACGTGTTTCCAGCCGGTGTGCTGGTACACCGTGGTGGTCAGATAGTTGTTTTCCTGTTGCGGCAAAAGCGTTGCGGCGGCTACCGGGCCGGCCAATACCGAGGCGCAACACAGCGCGACGCACCAGCGCCACAGCATCAACAAAACGGGTTGCTGGATCACCGTATCAGGCACACTGCACAGCTTGTGTTTTTGTAATGTGAATCGGCCATTCATGGTGAGCGGAAATCCTGATTAGCACGCCCATGACACGTTAGCGCGCACAGCAGTGTGCTGGTTTGGCAACTGGCGGAATATAGCGAGAAAGGGGGAATCTGGTTACAGATGCGACTGCATCCTGCCCCAATACGCGCCTGGACGAAAAACCCGCCATGCTGGCCGTTGGCAGAAAACAACAACGCCAGCCGGTGACCCGGTCTGGCGTGGCTTCATTTTATTTCATGCGCCCAATCCATCAGATTGCGCTGGCCAGCCCGGCGTGCTGCGGCGGCCGGGCCAGGTTCACCGGCACGTTGATCCCGGCACTGAGCACGGGTACGGCATGACGCAACCCCGGCACCCCGATCAGGCCACGGGCACGCGCAATGGCGACGGCTTCAGTCCGGGTCGCGGCCCGCAGCTTGGACAGAATGGCGCTGACGTGGGTTTTGATGGTGCCGGCAGAAATGCCCAGCGTCTCGGCAATGGCCTGATTGCCCATCCCCAGCGCCACGTTCTGCAAGACATCCATTTCGCGCTGGGTGAGTGACTCATGACCCAGGCTGTTCACCAGTTTCTGGGCAATGGATTTGCAGACATACGGGCTGCCTTCCACCAGTTTTTCCACCGCGTAAACCAGCTCCTGCGCGTCGCAACTGCACGTCATATAACCGTGCGCGCCCTGGCTCATGGCCTGGTGGACATCCCACTCCAGATCACGTGCGGTCATGACCATGACACGGGGCGCGCGGCTGGGATAATGGGCGCTGCCTTTATGGCGGCGAACAAATTCCATTGCGAAGTCATAGTCGGCGATCAGCACATCGGCTTTCATCATGTCCAGCGACCCGCCTGCACGCAACCGGGCCAGGATGCCGGGGTTGCCGGCAAGAATGGACATCAGTCCCCAGGCGATGACCGGGTCGCAGTGTGCGACTTCTACTTCAATTGACATATCGGCTCTCATGACACACTCCACTGATTTGAATACATTGCACGGGCTCCATCCAGAGGGCATGCAATCGAGGGATTCTGTTGATCCTGTCTCTGCTGCGCTGTTTGCTTGCCACGAACCGAAAGATACAGACTTGTATCAAGCCGCAAATCCCCGAAGCGAAGGCACTTGAAACCCCACGATCGTGCTAGTGGCCGCTGCCCGGTTTTCCCGGAGTGAACACGGGCAAGGCTTGCGCGCGAGTTTGCCCCGACGTCAGCAGACTATGCCCGGAGTGCCCTGGCAGCACCGGCGTCACGGTTTTGAGGTGTTGGCGATGTACCGCCATGTATCAGAGACAGTCACATTCCCCTGAAAGGGGTATGCCAATGTCCTGCGTCACGTGCAACACTACAGGCCGGGCGCTGGTACGCCCGTCAGAACTCTTTACCCGGCCACATTCAGGACGAACCATGAACGCCATTACCATCATGACGGTCGACGACCACCCGCTGTTGCGTGCGGGTATCAGCGGCGCGCTGGAATTTGAAGCGGACATGAAAGTAGTGGCCGAAGCCGGTAACGGCCTGCAGGCGGTAGAAATGTTTCGCCAGCATCGTCCGGACGTCACGCTCATGGATGTGCGCATGCCGGAAATGAACGGGATCAGCGCCATGACGCAGATCCGCAAGGAATATCCGGACGCCCGGATTGTGGTGCTGACGACCTATGAGGGCGACGTACAGGCCCTGCGTGCCATCAAGGCCGGTGCGGCGGGTTATTTGTTGAAAAGCATGCTGCGCAAAGAACTCATCGACACCATTCGTATGGTGCATGCCGGCCAGAAACGCATTCCGCCAGAAATTGCCAATGATCTGGCACACCATATGGCTGACGAAGCCCTGAGCACCCGCGAAGTAGACGTGCTGCGGCTGGCAGCGCTGGGTAAATCCAACAAGCGTATCGGCACCGAACTGTTTATCTCTGAAGAGACGGTCAAGTCGCACATGACCAATATTCTCTCCAAGCTCTCTGCCACCGACCGTACCCACGCGGTGACCATTGCACTCAAGCGCGGGATTCTTGATTTGCACTGACGCGTAAAACGACCGTGCTGGCTCATTGTTTGCCCAAACGGGACCAGACGGGTCCAGCCGCCAGAGATAGCCCGTTTGGCCCGTTTTGCGATCGCACATAAGTTTGATCAAACCAGCCGGAAAGCCCCATAGCATGCAGCTATGATGGGTGATGGTATTTTTGATTTCCCACGCAACTTCTGCGTGCCAATAATGGACACATAGAACTTACCGTTTTCAATCCACCTCAAACAAGCCACCTCAAAGGAAAGCGTCATGGAACTTCATCTGGGTATCCCTGAAAAAGACCGCAAGGAAATTGCCGACGGTTTGTCCCGCCTGCTGGCCGACACCTACACGCTCTATCTGCAGACGCACAATTTTCACTGGAACGTCACCGGCCCCATGTTCAACACGCTGCACCTGATGTTTGAAGGGCAGTACACCGAACTGGCACTGGCGGTAGACCTGATTGCCGAACGCATTCGTGCGCTGGGTTTTGTGGCGCCGGGTACTTACAGCGCATTTGCCAAACTGGCGCGGGTTGAAGTCGTGGAAAACGTGCCGGAAGCCACCGAGATGATCCGCATTCTGCTCAAAGGCCAGGAAACCGTGGTGCGCACCGCGCGTGAATTGCTTGATACCGTGGGTAATGTAAACGACCAGGCCACCGATGATCTGTTGACCCAACGCCTGCAAACGCACGAGAAAACCGCGTGGATGCTGCGCGCGCTGTTGCAGTAAGCCCAAGTAACACACACAAAAAAAGCCCCGCAATGCGGGGCTTTTTGTTTCTGGCGATCTCGATCGTTTACTCGTCGCCCACCAGGTCTTTGCGTAGTTGTTCCGGCACGTTGTAAAGCACGATGGTGTCGTTGCTCTTGTTGTAAATCACATCGCCCGAGCGGATGGCGCCGCGATCAAACTCCAGCTTCCAGCCCGGTGCCGTGGTCTTGAAGCGCTTGAGTGGCTTGATGGCGCGGCGGTCCGGCACAAAGCCATCGTTCAGTTGCAGGCTTTCGTCCGCCAGCGTTTCGCGCATTTTTTCCGGCTCATCCGGCCAGATTTTCTCGGCCACATCGGCAATGCTGACTGACCGGGCATCGTTGCCCAGTTCATCCAGATAACCGTGAGCACGTTCAAACAATTCATCGCGTGCGGCATGACCCAACTGGGTGGTCGCCACAAAGTTTTCCAGACCCTGCACCAGCTTCTGGGTTTCCTTGAGCGCCGTCACGACATCGTTGCAACCCAGAAACAGCTTGAAGTACGCGGCGACATCGCCGCGCCCTTTCAAAAAGCTCAGATAGCGATCCTGCCCTTTTTGCCACGCGGAGAGATCAACCCGGCCAGCCACGCGCAGGGTGTTCATATCCAGATGCAGCGAATCGGTAATGTGCATGCCATCGGTAATGGCGGTGCCCATGACTTCAGATACCAGTGCCACCAGCAAGAAGTCCGCTTCTTCGTCCCTGCCACGGGCAAACAGCACAAAACCACCGGTCGCCAGGGCTTCTTGTTCTGCACGCAGTTGCAACTGGGACATCATGCCGCGCGTGAGCGTGATGAAATCAATCGACTGATCAATCACATGCGCGCGCACCAGACCCGGCACGGCAAACTGGGTTTCATCTTCTTCAAACTTGCCAAAACCCTTGCCCAGCCGCGCCACATATTGCTGACACAGATGATCGACCAACCGCTGCCCTGCCGGCGTCACTGGCAATACCGCGTCGCGCAGGGCAACACTGGCCGGCCCGTTGGCCTCTTTGATAAGTTGATGAACGACCAGGTCACGGATGGTGACGGGTTGGGTAGACATAAAGCACCTGCGGTGAGAAACACGGATAGGGACAAGCTGCCCGGCGCACGCCAGACAGCCCGCCATTGTACCGTGTCACACCGGCAGTACCGGAGAATATTGCGGAGCAGAAAAGCGCAACGGTAACGCGCCAGGCAGCCGCAGTGCACCGGTCACTTGCATATCCACCAGCCGTTGTGCGCCGGCAAACTGTGCCAGGCGCGGGCCATCCCACACCATGCTGGTGGTGACGGAGACTTGCAACAAATCCCCGGTGGCAAAGTCGATAAAGATCAACCCGGCACGTGGTTCCAGCTGCAGGTTGCCCAGCGTGCGGAAATGAAAATTGCCCATGTAATCCGGCAAAGTCAGGCCGCCGGCATCATTCTGCGTAACAAACCCCGGCGCGCCACCGCGATGCGAAATATCGACACCTTGCCAGGGCCGCTCTGCGGCCGGGGCGACCAGGCAACTGGTGGCGATGAACAGTGTGTCCGCTTTGGCAATCAGCGCCCGGGCAGCGGCGTCCAGTTTATCCAGCCAGACCGGCGCACCGGGCTTGTGTTCTTCTGGTGCAAGAAAAACACTGTCCCGGCTCTGGATATATTTGGGGCAATTGCCAAAGGCCTGGTCGATGGCAATCACCCAACCCTCCCCCGTTAACGCGGCAACCTGCCCGTTAAGCCGGTTGCGCCGCCGCGTGGGCAGTTCTATACCCAGCACGCCAATGTGCGCGCCCACCGCCAGATGCTGCCCCAGCGGATCACCCGCAACAGGCCAGGCCTGCACCGCCAGGTGTGTCTCGTCCCGTGCTGTAACAAAGCCCGGTGGTGCGGCCAGGATAGACGCCCATGGCTGGCCGGCGGCATCGACACTGCCCACCATCAAAAACGGCAATTGCGGGTAAAAGTCCTGATGCTGTTGGGGCAAAAAACTGCGAATGGTGCGCTGGCCGATCAGCGCCATTTTGTCGCCCATCCCCAGTTGCGCCTGGATTTGCAACGACGCGCTGTGAAACGGTGATTCGGCTTTAGTCCAGCCCGCATCAGGAGTAGCCACGATTTATGCCTCCGCTGCCGCCAGGCCCACCGCACTGCGCTGCATGGGCACAAAATCCGGCAGTTGTTCAATGCGGGCCAGCCATTGCCGCACATGCGGGTAGGCCACCAGCGACACATTGCCTTCCGGCGCGTGGGCGATGTAGGCATAGAACGCCAGATCAGCCAGCGTTTCATGCTCCGCCGCGAGGAAAGCGCGCGTGCTCAACCAGTGCTCCAGCACCTGCAACAGATCATGCGCAGTTTGCTGGACACGCGCGGTATCCACCGGCTTGTTAAACAGCACCGCAATCCGCGCCGCAGCCGGACCAGATGCCAACGGCCCGGCCGCCACAGCCAGCCAGCGCTGCACTGCGGCGGTGGCTTGGGGTGAATCGGGAAAATAATGCTGGCCGCCATATTGACGGGCCAGATACACCATGATGGCAGCGGAATCCGCCACGATGGTCCCGTTGTCATCAATCACCGGCAACAGACCGAACGGGTTCAGTTGCAGGAACGCCGGCGTTTTGTGCTCGCCCTGCTGCAAGTTGATATCGACCAGTTCATACGGCAGATGCAGCAACTCCAGCAGCAGTTCTACACGGTGACAATGGCCGGACAAAGCGTGCCGGTACAGGCGGATGGGTTGTTGCGGGCGTGATGGCATGACGGGCATTCCTGAGTTGTGATTCGAAAAAATAGCTGTGTGAAAGGCTTGCCCATTTTATATACCGAACGTTCGGTACAATCAAAGGAAAAAAGGATGGGCGGTAAAAGCATCTTGTATCAGGCAGGTGCTTTACATCCTGGCAAAACATGCGAACCGGGAAAGGCATGAAGCGCCTGTGGAGAAATGGACTTTTGTCCGATTTTCGCCAGCGCGGCTGGATTCCCGCCAAGGGGGCCGCCGAGGTGGCGCAGCACCTCGGCGGCCCCAAAGAAAGGGACGTGCCCCGGCCACCGCGGGTATCAAAATGCTTTCGCGCCACAAGGCGCGGCCAACCATTGCAATGGTGGATTGTCGCTTCGCTCCGAATCCACCCTACGCGTGGTTCTTGCCGGCAAAGGCCACCGCTGGTGGTAACCTGGATTCCCGCATTCGCCGGAATGACGAGTCAGCGAAAGCGCCAGCAAACCATGCTTGCCAATATCGCCACCCCGGATTCCCGCTTCGCTGCATCCGGGCTACGGCGTGGCCTCTGCCAGCAAAGGCCGCCTGCGGCGGCCGAACTGGATTCCGTCGTTCGCCGCAATGACGACGCAGTGGAACAGAATTCGCCAACTCATCCTGCCAGATTACTGCGCGAGGCCGGCCGCCGTGGTCAGCAATCCCGGCCACACGGCAAGAATCACTCACTCCCCCAGTAACCGCTCCGCCAGCTCCCCCACCACCCGCCGGAATATCGCCGTATCTCCCATGGCATGACTCACCACCAACGCGCCGTGAATAGAGATCACCACATCTTCGGCCCGGCGGCGGGCATCTGCATCAGCAAAACCGGCCTCATGCGCTACATCGGCCAATGCATTGATCAGGATCTGCAAGCGCTCGCCCAAGCGCTTTCCGAACAAGTCCCCTGCTTCCCCCACCGCAAATACATTGGTCAGGCAAGCATTTTTGCCACCGGCATAGAAGGTATCCAGCGCGGCGGCAAACGCCTGCATCCGCGCACGCGGGTCGCCCTGGGCCGCCAGTGGGGCGAGCATGTTATCGCGCACAAACTCGCCGGCGCGCAGCAACACGGCGGTACCCATGTCGGATTTGCCATTGGGAAAATAGTGGTACAGGCTGGAGCGGCCCAGCCCGGTGGCTTCAGACAAGATCGACAGGCTGGCGCCGTCATAACCGTAGTCGCGAAACACCTGCATCAGGGTATCGACCACTTCTTCACGCGTTGAGGTAGCTGCAGCCATAGTCTGTATCGAACGATCGGGACAATCCGAGCCTACGCCCGTCCTTCATCACTGACAACCTGCGCCACCACCCCTCGGGCGCGTTTTCTGGATAAATTCAAAAAAATTATTTGTCATGCTGTAATGGATGGCAAACGGGTGCGACCAAGCTAGCAAGGCCACTCTATGGTGACCTGAAATCGCAAAAACCAACCCTTGTCTGACGGAGAAACATCATGGATCAAAAGCAACGCCTTATCGCCTCTGCCTTCGCCGCTGCCCTCACCTGCGGTGTCGCCCTGTCTGCCCATGCTGCGGACGCCAATGCCAATAACGAAAAGTGTTATGGCATCGCCAAAGCCGGCCAGAACGATTGTGCAGGTAATGGTCATGCTTGCGCTGGCCAGGCCAAAAAAGACATGGATGCCGGTGACTGGAAATACGTACCGGCAGGCACCTGCGAAAAAATGGGCGGCATGACCAAGGCCATGGGCAAGTAGTTGTGTCCGCCACTGACCGGAGCCACCCGTGAACACCGCCCTCCCTCTCGCCGCTGGTCTGGGTTTGCGCTCGCCGCATATTCAGGAGGTACTCGCTACTGCGCCCACTGTGGCGTGGTGGGAAGTCCATAGCGAAAACCACTTTGGGGGCGGCGCGCCGCTGGCGGTGTTGCGGGCGGTGCGGGAGCGCTATCCGGTCAGTTTGCACGGCGTGGGCCTGGGGCTGGGTAGCCCTGGCCCATTGCAGACAGCGCACCTGGAACAACTGGCGGCGCTGGTCGCTGCCATCGAGCCCGCTGCAGTATCTGAGCATCTGGCCTGGAATCGTTATAACGGCCAGTGTTTTAACGATCTGCTGCCGGTGCCGCGTCTGGCCGGGGCCATCGAGCAACTGGTCTGCAATATCGATCTGGTGCAAACCCGGCTCAAGCGCCCCATCCTGCTGGAAAACGTATCCAGTTACGTGGTGTTTGAACACCAGGAGATGACCGAGGCTGAACTGCTGGCCGAACTGGTCACCCGCACCGGCTGTGGCATTTTGCTGGACGTGAACAATCTCTACGTCAATGCGCTCAATCATGGCATTGATCCGCTGACAGAAATCCGGCGTCTACCCCTGGCTGCGGTGGGGGAAATCCACATAGCCGGGCATGAGCAATGTGCTGACGTCGTCATCGATACGCACGGTGCCGCGGTCTGTGATGAGGTCTGGGCTTTGCTGGACGCCACACTGGCGCTGACTGGCCCGCGCCCGGTGTTGCTGGAGCGCGATACGCATATCCCGCCCTTGCCGGATTTGCTGGCGGAATGTGCCCAGGCGCAGCGACATCTGACGCAAACGCTCGCCAGCAACAAGGTGCCCGCATGAGCTACCTCGACGCCATCGCCCGCTTTGCCGATGCACTGAATGACGGCGCGGATGAAGCCGTTCCGGTCAGCGCAGTGACGCGCAGCAACCTGGGTTATTACCGGGGCAACGTCGCAGCCAATCGGGGAAGTGCCCTGCAAGCCGGGTTTCCCACCGTAATGGCACTGGTGGGTGTGAGTTACTTTGATGCACTGGCATTGGCTTACCAACAGGCGCAGCCGTCAGTCTCCGGCAATCTGCACGATGACGGTGTCGCGCTGGCAGACTTCATCGCCGGGTTTGCCCCTGCGCAATCGCTACCGTATCTGGCCGATGTGGCCCGGCTGGATTGGGCTGTTCACCGTGCGCATTTTGCTGCCGATGTACCACCGGCCGACCTGACTCCCTTGCAAAGTTTATCGCCAGCGGAGTTTGGTCTGGTGCGCTTGTCTTTGCATCCAGCCTGTACCGTGGTGCAGTCCGGCGCCTGGCCTATCCACGCCATTGACCGGATGCACCACGCCGGGCCGCCAGCCCAACTGGATGCGGGCGGCGAATCTGTCCTGGTATTGCGAGACGAAATACACCTGCTGGACGCTGCCGCAGCCAGGTTGATCGACACCCTCCAGCAGGGTCTGAACATCAACGCGGCCTGTGAAGCCGCCTGGCAGATCTGCGCTGATTTTGATCCTGGACCCACGCTCAGCCTCTTGTTCGGGCGAGGTCTTGTCACCGGTTTCGCTATTTCCTGAGCAAGGAATCCACCTCATGAATACCTTGATTGAACGCTGCGCCCGCTCGCAGCCTGGCCGGCTGTACGCCTTCGGTACCGCATTGGCCGCCGCACTCGCCCCGCTGGTAGACCTGGTTGCCCGGGTTTATGTGGCGCATGTGTTCTGGCTATCGGGCCTGACCAAACTGAACGACTGGCACATTACCCTGGCGCTGTTTGCCGATGAATACAAAGTGCCCATCCTGCCACCCGCACTGGCTGCGGTGATGTCGACCACGGGTGAAATTGGTTTTTCCATCCTGCTGGTGATCGGCCTGGCGGGTCGTTTCTCTGCGGCGGGCCTGTTTGTGATCAACGCAGTGGCACTGATTTCCTACCACGCCTCGCTGGATGCCGCCGGCGTGAAAGATCATCTGTTGTGGGGCACCATCCTCGCGTTCCTGGTGGTCCACGGCGTGGGGGCGATCTCTGCCGACGGCTGGCTTGGGCGCAAGCTGGGCCGCTAATCGCGGGCAACTGCAGGTATAATCCGGCGAGCTTTGCATCTCCGGATAACCCACCATGACCGTCTCCGCCGCCCAACAAGAACAGATCGACCTCGCCATTGCGCACCTGCGTGCCGGCGGGCTGGTGGGGCTACCGACCGAGACGGTCTATGGTCTGGCAGCCGATGCAGACAACCCGGAAGCCGTGCGCAGCATTTTCGCCCTGAAAGGCCGGCCGGCAGATCACCCGGTGATCGTTCACATTGCCGGCGTCGCCCAACTGGCCGACTGGGCGCAGAACATTCCGGACGCCGCCTTCAAACTCGCAGGGGCGTTCTGGCCCGGCCCGCTCACCCTCATTTTGCAACGCCAGCCGCATGTTCCTGACGCCGTCACGGGCGGCCAGGACACGGTGGGCATCCGCGCACCGTCTCACCCGCTAGCGCATGCCTTGCTGAAACAGTTTGGCGGTGGCATTGCCGCACCTTCGGCCAACCGCTTTGGTCATGTCAGCCCCACCACCGCCCAGCACGTGCGAGATGAATTTGGTGATGACCTGTCCTTGGTCCTGGAAGGCGGGCCGTGTGACATCGGCGTGGAATCGACCATTGTTGGCCTGACTGGTGAACAGCCCACCCTGCTGCGCCCCGGTGGCGTACCGCGCGAAGCCATTGAAGCGCTGCTGGGGATGCCGCTGATCCATCACCAGAAGTCGGACACCGCCAAAGTGCGGGTATCCGGCTTGCTCGACTCCCACTATTCTCCGCGCACACCCCTGGTGACCGGCGCGGCCAAAGTGGTGGACGACCAGGCCTACCTGGCCTTTGAACGCGGTCAGCGCGTGGTGCTGGTGACCTGCGGTGGCCGCGATATCCCCATCTGTGGCATCGACGTCCTCAACCTGCCCGCCGACCCGCAGACCTACGCGCAGCAAATCTACGACACGCTGCGCCAGCTTGATCGCAAGAGCTATCACACCATCTTTCTGGAACTGCCCCCGCACACCGCGCCATGGCTAGCGGTACAAGACCGCTTGCACCGGGCGGCGCATACGCGGTTGGGGTAAAGCCGGGTTCCGGAACACGCCTTGCAAACCGCCCCGCCAGCGGTTTTTTACGGCCTGTGCCGATTGTGCTGACCGCCCATCCCGCATGACGACCAAACCGGTGGTTTTTCTGCAAAAAACCAACGCGGTTTTTCCTGACCGGCCCCACCACTCAATCCTTTGTTTTACAAAGGGATATCCTGCTAAAACAAAGGTGACTTGCGCGTGTGTGGCCATGCCGGGTCACCGGTGTGTTTTGCATTTCATCAAATCTCCATTTTCATGGAGAAAAAACACGTTAATATACGCGCCTTTCAAGGACGTCCCAGACCGGCTCCGGCCCAGCGACAGACAGGGATTTGCAACGTTTTTGCATGTTGCAGGTCACATGTTTTCTGTCGCCCGCCTGCCGCCATGCGGAGGATGAACGCTGGTTTTACACAGGCCAGACTGTTCTAGCGCCCGTTTTTTTATGTTGCGCCTATAAGCCTCGTGCCCGAAGCGCTAATGTTTTTATTTGAAGGACATTGGCATGCGATTTTATTTTCCCCTTGTGATCATCGACGAAGACTTCCGCTCGGAAAACACCAGCGGTTCAGGGATTCGTGAACTGGCTGCGGCCATTGAAACCGAAGGCATGGATGTCATTGGCTATACCAGCTATGGCGATCTGACTTCCTTTGCGCAGCAACAAAGCCGCGCTGCCGGGTTCATTTTGTCGATTGATGATGAGGAGTTCGGTGGTGGCAGTGCAGAAGAAACCCGAACCGCGCTGACCAGTCTGCGGCACTTTGTTGAAGAAATCCGCCGCCGCAACCCGGATATCCCGATTTATCTGTATGGCGAAACGCGCACGGCGCGCCATATCCCCAACGATATCCTGCGCGAGCTGCATGGCTTCATTCACATGCATGAAGACACGCCGGAGTTCGTGGCACGCCACATCATCCGTGAAGCCAAGTCTTATCTGGATACTCTGGCCCCGCCGTTCTTCCGCGCGCTGACGCATTATGCGCAAGACGGTTCGTACTCCTGGCATTGCCCCGGTCACTCCGGCGGCGTGGCGTTCCTCAAGAGCCCGGTCGGTCAGATGTTCCACCAGTTCTTTGGCGAGAACATGCTGCGCGCCGACGTGTGCAACGCGGTAGATGAACTGGGCCAGTTGCTGGATCACACCGGCCCGGTCGCGGCGTCCGAGCGCAATGCAGCGCGCATTTTCAATGCCGATCATTTGTTCTTCGTGACCAATGGCACCTCCACCTCCAACAAGATTGTGTGGAACTCCACCGTGGCGCCGGGCGATATTGTGGTGGTGGATCGCAACTGCCATAAGTCCATCCTGCACGCCATCATGATGACCGGCGCGGTGCCGGTGTTCCTGATGCCGACGCGCAACCACTACGGCATCATCGGCCCGATTCCGCGCAGCGAGTTTGAGCCGGACGCCATCCGCAAAAAGATGCTGGCCAACCCGTTCTGCCGCGAAAAGCTGGAATCCAACCCGAATGTGAAGCCGCGCGTGCTGACCATCACGCAGTCGACCTACGACGGCATCATGTACAACGTGGAAGAGATCAAGGGCTTGCTGGACGGCGAGATTGAAACCCTGCATTTTGACGAAGCCTGGTTGCCGCACGCGGCGTTCCATGACTTCTATGGCGATTACCACGCCATTGGCGAAGGCCGTCCGCGTTGTAAAGAGTCCATGGTGTTCTCCACGCAATCGACCCACAAGCTGCTGGCCGGTCTCTCGCAAGCCTCGCAGATTCTGGTGCAGGATGCGGAACAGACCAAACTGGATCGCGACATTTTCAATGAAGCGTATCTGATGCATACCTCCACCAGCCCGCAGTACGCCATTATCGCCAGTTGCGATGTGGCCGCGGCCATGATGGAAGCCCCGGGCGGCACCGCGCTGGTGGAAGAATCGTTGTCTGAAGCTCTGGATTTCCGCCGCGCCATGCGCAAGGTGGATGAAGAGTACGGCGACGATTCCTGGTGGTTCAAGGTCTGGGGCCCGGCTGATCTGACCGACGAAGGTCTGGATCATCGTGACGCCTGGATGTTGAAGGCCGGCGAAGAATGGCATGGCTTTGGCGATGTCGCCGAAGGCTTCAACATGCTGGACCCGATCAAGGCCACCATCATTACCCCGGGCCTGAACATGGCCGGCGATTTCTCGGAATCTGGTATTCCGGCGTCCATCGTCTCCAAGTATCTGGCCGAGCATGGTGTGGTGATCGAGAAAACCGGTCTGTACTCGTTCTTCATTCTGTTCACCATCGGCATTACCAAGGGCCGCTGGAACACGCTGTTGACCGCGCTGCAACAGTTCAAGGATGACTACGACAAGAACGCGCCGCTGTGGCGCATTCTGCCGGAGTTCGTCCAGCAGTTCCCGCAGTACGAGCGCATTGGCCTGAAAGACCTGTGCCAGCAGATTCACGGCATCTACAAGGCGCGTGATGTAGCCCGCCTGACGACCGAAATGTATCTGTCCGATCTGGTGCCGGCGCTCAAACCCGCCAAGGCCTTTGCCAAGATGGCGCACCGCGAGATTGAACGTGTACCGCTGGATGAACTGGAAGGCCGCGTTACCGCTGTGATGCTCACGCCCTACCCGCCGGGCATTCCGCTGTTGATTCCGGGTGAAGTCTTCAACAAGACCATTGTTGATTACCTGAAATTTGCGCGCGAATTCAACCAGCGTTTCCCCGGTTTCGAGACCTATATTCACGGTCTGGTAGCGGTCCCGGAGAACGGCGTGACCAGCTACTACGTCGATTGTGTGAACTGAACATCTACCTTTGGGCGGAGCCGCCAGGCCACTGCCAGAAAGCGTCAAACGCCCTGACTTGTTCAGGGCGTTTTTATTTGTAAGTCAATCCTTACAACATGATCGATCAGCGCCAGGTTTTGTCCGACAAATGCAAAAAACCGGCAATCTGTTTGCCATCGACAATTTGATTCTTACTGGTTATGCCTCATTTTTAGCAAAAAACCCACATTTTTACAGGTGCGACTGTCGAAAATCGCAAGGAAGAAATTTCTAATATAGACTGCCTGAACCGCCTGCAAACAAGCCGCCAAAAGTGACTAAACCTGATCCAGCCGCCCTGATTGAAGAAGCGCAACGTTGCGTTGGCTCGGATCAGTCGCGCGCACTGGAACTGCTGCGGCGGGCACGTCGCCATGTCGACCCGCAAGCGAGCACCCAACTGGCGCAATGCTGGGTGACTCAGGCGCAAGTGCACTGGGCACGTCGCCAGTTCAGCCAGGGCCTGACTGCCGCCCGCAGATCGTTGCGGCTGTTGCAGAACGCACCATCTGAACGCGCGCAAGCGCTGTGGATCATGGCCGAATGCCAGCGCGGTCTGGGCCGTTACGCCGGCGCACTGGACGCCTGGATGGCGTGTCTTGAGATTTCCATGATGAGCCGCCAGACCGAACTGGCCGCCGTCGCCTGTGCCGGCATCGGCAATTACTATCAGTTGATCGAAAACACCCAGCATGCGTTAAACCTGCGCCGCCAGGCCTATGAATTTGCCTGCCAGAGCAAAGACCCGGCCACCATTGCCAAATGCGCCATTGCGCTGGCGGGGGACTACGTCCGCCAGCATATGTCGCATCAGGCGCTGCCTTTGCTGCAAGTGGCGCAAGACCTGATCACCCCGCAAATGGAGCCGACCTGGTGGGCAGAAACGCTCTATTACCAGGGTCTGCATGCGTTCCAGAACGGCAATAGCCAGCGCGCCCAGCGTGATCTGAACGAAGCCCTGACGCTGGCCCGCAAGGCTGATTCGCCGTGGGTCACCGTCCAGTGCCTGAAAGAACTGGCGCGCTTGCATCGCAACAGTGGCCGCTATGAAGCGGCGGTAAGCGATTTGCAGGAAGCCATCACCATCGCCCACACCTTTGATACGGGGTATCTGCTGCAATCCCTGTATCTGGTGTTGTGCACCTCGGAGGAAGCGCGCGGCCATTTTGACGCTGCCCTGGCGGCACACGAGGCCTATCACAACACACGTATGGCCTATCTGAAACGGCTGGATGAGCCCGGCTGCCGGCCTTCACCCAACCGGCTGGCGCAATTGCAATTGCGGCTGGAAGTGATCCAGGCGCGCAAGGAAAACGACCTCCTGCAGGAACGCCAGGCGGCCGCTTCGCAACGGGCTGCCAATCAGGCAAGGCTGGCCCTGCGGGCGGACCTCTCCCCCATTGAGCGCGGCGGGCTGGAGCAAGAACTGTTGCGGCTGGACGGCCAGGCCACCAGCTTGTTGAACGTGCGGCTGGAAAACCTCAACGAGATCAGCGAGCACTATTCCTTTGCCATTGGCGATCAAGTGTTGTCTGACCTGGGCCGCCGGCTGGCCATTTTTGCCCGCCACAAATCGTGCCATGCCGCACGCTATTCCACGGCCAGCTTTGTGTTGGTGGTGCCGGCAGAACAACAACATAGCGTACTGGAAGCGCTGGTGCATGAACTGGAAGAATTGATGGGCCATATGCAAGGCCCGGCCGCGCGCATTTGCCTGCGTGCCTGCCGCGTGCATGACCCCAGAACGGCATTGCGCAGCGTGCTCAAGGCCCCCGTACTGGCGCGCCTGCCCAGCATGAATCCGCTGGAGCAACCATGAGCCACGGCGGACATTCGCGCTTGCTGGACACCGAACTGGACCTCATCAGCGATATGTTGTTGAGTGCGCCGGAAGAAGCACGTCGGGTAGCGCTCAACATTGCGGAAGAAGCCAGCGTCTTGCACAGCCATGCCACCCTGGCCCGTGCGCGGCTGTATCACGCGCTGACTCTTATGTATCAGGGCCAACTGGAAGCCGGCACGCCGCTGCTGGAACGCGCCATTGAATCGGCCCGGCGTCATCGGCTGGTACAAGACCTGCCCATGGCGCTGGATCAAGCTGCCGATAGCGTGTTGCTGCAAGGCCGGTTTGATCACGCCATGCGCTACTGGGTGGAATGCCTGGAACTGGCGATTGCCGCCCGCAATACCGCCTTGTGTGTGCGCAGCCACCTGGGCATCGGCAAGATTCATTTTGCCCTGGGCGATTTTGAAACCGCCAAAACGCATCACCTGCGCTCGGCCGAGTACGGTCACACCTTTTACGACCCCACTATTTATTGCGCCACCTACCTGTGCCTGGCGGCGGATTTCTTGCGGCTGGAGCAGATTCCCAGCGCCTTTGTCGCCCTGAAAATTGCCCACGACGCCTTGCCGAAAGCGCGCAACAAAGCGGTCTGGCAGATTGAACTGGCGGCTTATTACGCCGAGGCCCACACCAGCAACGGCGACTTTGCCGCCGCGCAAACCTGGGTGGATGAAGCGCAGGCTGCCTGCAATGAAAGCGCGCAGCGCCAGCAATGGGGCGAGATCATCACCCGCGTGGCGGCAGCCAGCTTGCTGGAACGCCAGAACAAGCCCGCCGAGGCCATGACGCAGTTACAGCAAGCGCTGGATGATGCGCTTATTCTGAACGCGCCCAGCCTGACGCTGCGCATTCATCACAAGCTCTATCTGGTCAACAAGACCTTTGGCCAGTTTGAAGCCGCATTGCATCATCACCGGGCCTGGCATCAGGCGCTGGAATCGCAAATGGCGCGGCTGAACGAACAAAAGCTGCAACATGCCACCCAGCGCCGGCTGGCCAAACTGGAACAGCGCATGGAACTGGAACGTGCCCGCCACGAAAACAACCGGCTACTGGCGCGCGTGCAAACGCACGAGCAAACCATCCAGACGCTCTCCAGCGTGGCACAAACCGACGCGTTAACCGGGGCATGGAACCGTCGCGCGCTGGAAGAACGCCTGGCGCGCTTGCATGAAGAGTCCAGCACGGACGGCTGGCCACTATGCGTGCTGATGATTGATCTGGATCACTTCAAGGACATCAACGACCGCTTTACCCACATCCTGGGCGATCAAGTCCTCAAGGGCGTAGTGCATCTGATTGCCACGGCCTGCCGCAGTGACGAATTCATTGCGCGTTACGGTGGGGAAGAATTCACCCTGCTGCTGCCTGGCCTGCAACTGGCTGGGGCCATGCAGATTGCCGAACGTATCCGCACCACGGTGAACGAACACGCCTGGCCCTCACTGCCCGATGTCCGTCTCACCGTCAGCATCGGCGCGGCCGAACTCCAGGAAGGAGAAGAAGCCGCCTCGCTGTTAACGCGCGCTGACACTGCGCTGTACCGCGCCAAGCATGGCGGTCGCAATCAGGTGTGTGCAGCCGGGCAATAAGTGCCGGTCAAATGGCGGCGGAGACAATCAGGATCATCGGCCGCTCCCGCTCAATCGCCAGTTGCGGCTGCTGCTCGATTTGCGCTGCCGTCGGGGCAAATTCATCCATCTGCCTGATCTGAAAACCGGCATTCAGGAGCGTGTTGATGGTGGTCGCCAGGGTACGGTGATACTTGAGCACACCGCTCACAAACCAGTCGGTACGACGTTCGCCTTCTTCGGCATAAGCGCTCACCGGCCAGACCGTGTGGCCGGCTTCATCCTTGGTCCAGGCCGCCTGCGCACTGGCCATGAACACCGGGTGTTCAATGGTGAACACCAGGCGGCCACCGGGTGCCAGCGACTTGCGAATACTGGCGATGAGGCGGCCAAAATCAGCCACGTAGTGAAACGCCAGCGAACTGTAAACCAGATCAAACGCAGCCTCGGGTAGCGCCAGCGTATTGAGGTCTGCAATCTGGTACGTAATGGCCGGGTCCACCGTGGTATTGCGGGCGCGTTCAATCATGTTCTGTGACAGATCCAGCCCCAGCACCGATGCTGCTCCGTGTTCACGGAACCAGCGCGACGCCCAGCCAAAGCCGCATCCCAGATCAAGCACGCGTTGCCCGGTGACATCCGGCAGCATGGCACAAATGGCCGGCCATTCCGGCGCACCATCCAGCCCCAATACCTGCCGCGGAATGCCGGCGTAGCCCGCAAAGAAGTCCGGATTGTCATAGATGTTCTGCGTCATTCTGTATTGATCCGATCAGGAGTTGGCCTGGTGTCTGAGTCGTCAAGCTGGTGCCCAGACAAAAACGGGTGCCGCAGCACCCGTTGTTATTATCCCCCGGCCAGACCGGTTCAGCGTACGACGTCGTTATGCTTTTTGTTCCAGATTTTGTTGGACTGATGGTTTTCTGCCATCTGGATATGTCGCTGTTCCCCAGTGCCCACATGTCCGTTACGGGCAGCACGTGCCTCCAGATGATCATCATGCGCCTGGCCGCGTTCCAGCTTGCCGGTTTCCCGATTGGTCAGCGCCCCGCTCTTCACGCCATTTTCAATGCGTTGATCCTGGTTGATATTGCGCGCCACATCGGCCTGCATGCGCTTGCTGGATGCCGAATCGGGGTTGCCGTGCGCGCCGTTGGTTTCATCCCGGTTGATCGCCTGGCTGACCTGATTCTGGTCACGCTGGATGCGCGCCTTCTCCCCCGCAGAGAGGTTGCCGTTCCGCTCGGCATTGGCCTCGGTGCGATCCACGCGGGATTCATCCTGCTCCAGCCGACCGGCTTCTTTGGTGGTCAGGGAGCCGTTTTGCAGACCTTGTTCGATGCGTTCTTGCTGATTGGTATCACGCTGGACCTCCGTTGCAGTATCGGCGGCATGGGCACCTGCAAAGACGAAAGCACCGGCGACAGCGAGCAACAAACGGGAAACGTTTTTCATGATGTATCTCCTGGGTCGTTATCAGTGTCTGCAGGTTTCGTTCCTGCATAAGCCAATAACGGGGTCGTTTCACGTCACGACGACCCGCAAATACATCCGCTTGTAACCGGCTGCACAGAACTGTGGAAGACCTCACAAGACGCTGGTTTGCTGTCAACCTGCGCACCAGATAGCAGTTACTGCGCCAGCGCCGCCCCCACCTCTTCTACCGGGCTACGGCCAAAGCAGCGTTTGAATTCACGGCTGAACTGGGACGGGCTTTCGTAGCCTACGCGGTTGGCGGCAGCGCTGACATTCAGGCCGTCCTGCACCATCAACAAGAAGGCTTTATGCAGGCGCACGCGTTTGAGGTATTGCAGCGGCGAGGTAAAGGTCATGGCCTTGAAGTTGTGATGGAAGGCCGAGACACTCATATTGGCTTCCTGCGCCAGGGTGTCGATATCCAGCGTGGAGGCATATTCGGTATGCATGCGGCGCAGGGCGCGGGCCATGCGGCTGAAGTTGCCCTGACGGCCGGCCACGGCGCGCAAGGCACTGCCCTGGCTACCCTGCAGCGCGCGGAATACGATCTCGCGAATCAGGTGCGGGCCCAGCACATGGCTTTCCAGCGGGTGATGCAGGCAACGCATCAGGCGAATGATGGCATCGTCCAGCGTCGCGTCCAGAGGGGCCGAGGCCATCGGGATATCCGGGTTGGCGTCTGACAGCGGGTTTTCCGGCAGCGTTTCCATTTGCAGCATCAGTTCGCGCAACAGGCCGACATCTACCGGAATGCGCACACCCAGAAAGGGCTCGGTGCCGTGGATTTGGGTCTCGCATTCAAACGGCAACGGCACCGACATCACCAGGTAGTTGAGCGCGTCATACTGCCAGCAGTGTTCGCCCAGATAGCCCACCTTGCGGCCCTGGGCGATGACAAAAATCCCGGGCTCATAGAACACCGGTACGCGCGGCGTGTTCTGGTTGACGCGCATCAGCACCACGCCAGGCAAGCTGGTTTCGCTGATGCCGTACTCCGGCTGCAATTGCAGGATCAGGTCGGACAGGCGTTGATTGACGGGTAAAGCGCTGGCGGTCATGAGGTTGTCACAAGCAAGAAACAAGGCTGGACGAATGTATCAGCGTATACGCGTACGCGACAGGTGTTGTAGTGCTAATCAGCAGAATCAGGCAAGTGTTCCGCAGAAACGGGCATTCAAGATCACGGCGTACTCTCCAATAATACGCAGCAGTTTCCCTGCCTGCCGGCAGGGTCGCCCGCAACATGACAGGAGCACATCATGGCTTTGAATATTCGCAGTTTCGCCACCCCTTCGGCCACCTCGCCGCTGGGCCCTTTACTGGTCACACGCCGTGACCCGCGTGCCAACGATGTGGTCATCGACATTCTGTATTGCGGCGTATGCCACTCTGATCTGCACCAGGCCCGCAACGACTGGCACAACAGTATTTACCCGATGGTGCCCGGCCACGAAATCATCGGCCGCGTCACCAGCGTCGGTGCCAGTGTCAGCAAATTCAAGGAAGGCGATCTGGTCGGCGTGGGTTGCCTGGTGGATTCCTGCCAGCATTGCCCGTCCTGCGCGGAAGGTCTGGAGCAATATTGTGAAGAAGGCGCCACCGTGACCTACAACGGCATTGACCGTCATGACGGCATGCCGACGTTTGGCGGTTACTCCGAACGCATTGTGGTGTCCGACAAGTTTGTGGTGAACGTCTCGGAAAAAATTGACCCCAAAGCCGCCGCGCCGCTCTTGTGTGCCGGTATCACCACCTACTCCCCGCTCAAGCACTGGAAAGTCGGCAAGGGCAGCAAGGTGGCCGTGATCGGTCTGGGTGGCCTGGGCCATATGGGCCTGAAGTTTGCCAAGGCTATGGGTGCAGACGTGACCTTGTTTACCCGCTCGCCGGGCAAAGAGGCCGAAGCCCGCCGCCTGGGTGCGGATCATGTGGTGCTGTCCACCGATCAAGCCCAGATGGATGCCGTCGCCAACCAGTTTGACTTCATTCTGGATACCGTACCGTATTCGCACGACCTGAACCCGTACACCGCCACGCTCAAGCGCGACGGTACGCTGGTGCTGGTGGGTCTGATCGGGCCGGTAGAACCGACGCTGATGACCGTGCCGCTGGTGCTGGGCCGTCGTCAGGTTGCGGGTTCGTGCATTGGCGGTATCCCGGAAACCCAGGAAATGATGGATTTCTGCGCCGAACACAATATCGTCAGCGACATCGAGATGATCGACATCCAGAACATCAACGATGCCTACGAGCGCATGCTCAAGAGCGACGTGAAGTACCGCTTTGTGATTGATATGAAGTCGTTGCAGCAGTCGTTCTGATCAGGAGCGCAATCCAGCTTCGTAGGGTGGATTTGGAGCAAGGCGACAATCCACCATCGCGGTGGTGGATTGTCGCTACCGCTCCGAATCCACCCTACATGGCCGCACAAGAAAAAATCCCCGCATCTGCGGGGCTTTTTTTATTTAATGGTTATTTAATGGCGCGGGTCAGGCCGCCATCACAACACCAGCTTCAACTCCCGCAACAACGCGCCGGGCAAGTTCATGCTGGCACTGCTGCGGCCACCGTAACTGCCGGCATCTGCGAGGAAGGTGGTTTCCTGCGTCAGCGCTTCCAGTTCACTGCCCAGCATGCGGAACAGCGTGTCATCAAAACGCATGACATTGAGCGGTGCGACGATTTCGCCCTCTTCCACCCAGAAGCAGGCAAACCGCGTCATGCCGGTCAAACGGCCTGCCGCGCGATCGGAGTAATTCAGATACCACAGGTTGCTGACGTACAAACCGGTACCCAGCGCCTTGAGTACATCCGCCTGCGCCAACTCGCCGCCCAGCATGTTGAAAGATGCCGCCGCTTCCGAACCGTCTGCCCCGTTTCCGGCGATATCGTACTCCCGCGCGGTACGTGGGCTGATCAGGCTGCCGGCCAGCTTGCCGTGATCAATCAGCGTCACATGATCGGGCTTGATAAAGCCTTCTTGCTGAAAACGCGGCGCCAGGCCACCAGCCGTGTCTTCCCGCATGCTCACAAGGCTGGCGAACGACACATTACCCTGCAGCCGCAACAACGGGCTGCGCTTGGTGCGCATGCTTTTCTCGGAGAACGCGCCCCAGTTGAGCATGCCAATGATCTCGCCCAGCGCTGCCGGGGTCAGATAAGCGCGGTAAGCACCCGGCGTCAGCGATTTGGGGGCGTGTCCCAGCAAGGCGGCTTGCGTGCGCGCGGCGTCGATTTCCGCATGGATGGCGTGTTTGTCCCACACAAACCCGGCGCTGCCGCGTTTCACGGCTTTGTCGCCGTGCGAGTACAAACTCCAGTCGAAATTCCAGCTGGCGGTTTCCTGCCAGTTGCGCTGCCCGTGGTGATTGGCAAAACCGTAATACACCGGGCCGACCGCCAGAATGCCGACCAGATCAAGGCCCGCAGCGGCGTGGGTAATGTCTGCCACCATATCTTCGGCTGGCGGCAGCTGGTTGGCGGCCACGGACTCGGTAGACTGGACCTGGCTTGCCAGCAACAAATGCGGATCGTCTTCCACATCCGCCAAGGCCTCGCGCAGCTCAACCATGACCCGATCCAGGGCGTCGGTGTCCGCAGCGTTGCCAGAGAGCACGATCTTTTGCGAGATATGCTTCTGCCCCTGCACCAACCGGACCGTCAGGTAGGTTTGCGCCACCTGCCCGGCCTGGCGGACCAGACCGTGGTTAAAGCGCACAAAGTCAGAGGTTTCGCCTTCCAGCCACAGGGTATAACCCTCGCCGGTCTGTAAACGGTGCTGAACGTGATCAGCCAGCGCGTAGAAGTGCGCGCGGTGTTGTGATGGTTGCTGGCTCATGCGCCCTCTCCCCCGAATACGTCGATATTGCCAAACACACACGCCGGGGAAGCGTGCCCCACGCGAATCACCTGATTGGGTTCACCCTTGCCGCAGTATGGCGTCCCCATCACATCGTCGGTGCTGCCATTGCCCACGGCTTTGAGCGCACGCCAGAAGGTGGCGGAAATCCCGCGATAACCAGGGTTCTTGACCACACCCTTGAGCTGGCCGTTTTCGATCAACTGACCCCATTCACAACTGAACTGGAACTTGTTGCGCGAGTCATCAATAGACCAGGACACGTTGGTGTCCATCAACACACCGCGTTCAATGCCGCCAATCAGTTCATCCAGCGTTTTGTCGCCGGCTTCCACGTTCAAATTGGCCATGCGGTCGATCGGGGCGCGGTTCCAGTTGCTGGAACGGCTATTGGCTACGCCTTGCACCGGTTTGCCTTCAGCGGCGGCACGGGCCTGGCTGATGGCGCCACCCAGCGGACGTTCCAGTACGCCATCCCGGATCAAAAACGCTTTTTCAGCGGCGTTGCCGTCATCATCCCAACCGTAGGCAGCAAATTCATTGCTGCGGGATGGATCATAGGTCACGTTCAACAGCGGCGAGCCGTAGCGGTATTCGCCAAACATATCCAGCGACACAAAGCTGGTGCCGGCGTAATTACGCTCGTCCCCCAGAATGCGATCCAGCTCCAGCGGGTGGCCGATGCTTTCGTGGATTTGCAGCATCATTTGCGAGGGCATCAGCAGCAAATCCATATTGCCGCCAGGGCAATTGGGCGCCAGCAACAATTGCAGCGCTTCATCGGCCACGCGCTTGCCGGCACCATACAGACCAGATTGCGTGAGCACTTCCATCCCGCCCTGGCGGCAGTAACCGTTGTACTGGCCGCCCAGGCTGCGGGTTTGCGAGTCCCCTTCGGCAAACGCCGTGGCCGACAGTGACGGAATCACCGCCCGGTAATGTTGTTCTACCGCGCCGCCACCGGAAGTCAGGTACACCTGGCGCACTTCCAGCCGATCCACATTGGCGCCCCAATCGACAATGCGTTCGTCAATCTGGCAGGCGCGGGATTCATCCATCAACAGCGCCATCAGGTCTTTGCGATGCCAGTTCAGCGGCTGCTCTGCAGTTGGGCCCAGATAACGGCCAGTGGGATTCGGCGGGGCAATCTGGCGGTAATCGAACACCGAGCGGTGCGCGGTGGCCAGTGCCCAGGCTTTGGCACGTTCAAACGCGGCGATAATACCGGCGTCCGAGAGGTCTGGCGTGGCGGCGTAGCCATAGCCGCCTTGATGCATCACGGTAATCATGACACCGCGATCAAGGCTGCGGCCAATCGGCAGCGGCGTGTTCTGGCGCACGGCGAGGCTTTCTGTTTCTTCCTCGACAAACCGCAGCGAACAGAAATCCACGCCGCTTTCCAGCGCGCGAAAGCGTTGTTCCAGGGTTTTCAACATGGTGATTCGTCATCCTGCACACGGCTTATGGCCGTGTGATGTGGGTTGAGCGGGCACGGCAAGCGTCATACCGTACCGGTGTTGGCGTCATTCCGGGCGCCTGTCCTGCCCGCCCGGGCCATGCCGTATCTTAAGTTTTCATTCCCGTGTCATCCAGTACCGTCAGCCCTTGTTGCGTGGATGAGCGCAAGATGGGCGAAACATGCGCCAGCAGTGCATCAAGCACCCAGCGTACCTTGCGCAGACCTGTGAGGAACGTTCTAGTGGCGTTCAGCAATGCTCTGCTTGAGAGAAGCCCGCCCTTCAGACCCCTCCAATTCAGATCAGCAAAACTGGATCACTGGAATACCACAGGGCAGAGCCACTCAGAATACCTGAGTACGGCTTACATTCTTAATTCGGATTACATAAATCAACGGCATTACTGATCTGTCCCGCGCAGACGTTCTTCTCTATAAAAAGTGACTTCGCCCCCCACCAGGCTTGGTCATGCCGTTCTTCTACCACCCATATCGCGCACGCCAAAAAACCACACCCCGCCAACGAGACGAGCCGGCCCAGGGAGTGCCCCATCGTCATTGGCAAACTCCGTTCAGGATCAGCCCACGGGTTAGCCGGTACCCAACTTCGGTCCGGCAACATTTTGCCTGGTACCTGGCAACGCTGGTCTTGTTAACCGGTTGCGCCTCTGCAGACCAACCCCAAGAGCCGCAGCGTGATGGCCCGTCGCTGATGATGGTGCCGGTGAACCATTACGAGCGCTATGCCGACACCATTTTTGTGGACAAGTACTGGGCGGGCAATGTGGGAAGACGCCACTCAGATGGCTCGCCGGCTGGTGGCGGCGGCGCAGTGTGTTGTTATGCCGGATATAAGGACTGGACCAAGCCCGTCAAAATCCGCTGGAAATGGGGTAGTGAGGACGATCCTGTAACCAAAGTAGTAACCAGGGACAACGAATGGCACGAAGTCCTAGCCACGCTGCCCGGCCCGCCCAACCAGGACACCCCTGATCCCCGCTATGCCGATGCCTACCTGTGCGTGATCCTGCGGGATCGGGACAGGGTGGATCTGGATTACGCCTATTCCCGCGGCGACTGCGCCGACAAATAGAGGAACGACACCATGACGGTAAGGCAAGCCGGTGCACCGGTGACGGATAAAGAATTACAAGCGGCCATGTGGATCAATTGCAGCCGACAAATCAGCGAAGACTATGACTGGCAAGGCAACAAGGCGGATATCTTCAAATGCCATTTGTTGCCACGGGTCGCGTTCTTTGTTGATGGCTTCCGCAAGCTAACCCGGCTTTGGCAAAAGGGGGCAATGGCACTGCTTGCCAGCGCGCTGCTGGCCGGTTGCGCCTCGGCTGATCAGCCCCAGGAGCCCCAGCGTGATGGCCCGTCGCTGATGATGGTGCCGGTGAATCACTACGAGCGCTATGCCGACCCGGTATTTGTGGACAAGTACTGGGCCGGCAATGTGGGCAAGCGCAGACCAGATGGTTCGCCCGCTGGCGGTGGCGGTGCGGTGTGTTGCTATGCCGGGTACAAGGATTGGACGAAGCCGATCAAGGTTCGCTGGGCCTGGGGGCTGGAAATGAACAGGGAAACCGAACAGATAATTCGTCCAGACGAATGGCACGAAGTCATGGCCACGTTACCCGGCCCACCCCACCAGGACACACCCGACCCCCGCTATGCCGATGCCTACCTGTGCGTGATCCTGCGGGATCGGGACAAGGTGGATCTGGCTTATGGCACCGGCAGCGGTATGGATTGCGCGGATATGCCAGCCAGGAACAGGGCCGGGATAACCTGCTGTCACGCCTGTCGCTGCGGGAGATGTACAAGGCGGCACTGGAGGCCGGGGTGGCGCTCGACTCGATGGACAGAATGCGTGCTGAATCCTGGCTGGAATTTCAGCTACCCCCGGATTCCCCCGTCATTGCCGCCTACAACAACTACATGGCCCGCCTGCCCGCCGCCACGTCCGACGCCAGCCTGGAAACCCTGATGCTGGCACATCGGGTGCCCTTCTTCCGTTACCGCCGGCTGCTGGCAGATCCAGTCAACCGCCGCTTGCTGCTGGGGGCGCTTACCCCGGCCCTGCCGGCTGCCCAGTACCAAGCCACCCCGGCCGCCACGGATGCCAGCCACCCGGAAAAACCGGACAAACAATGGCAACCGGCCACCGCCAGTGACATGGAACAGGCCACGCAACTGGTGGCCGAACAAAAACGGCTGGAAAATTATGTCAACTGGCTGCGCTCACCCTGGCAACGCGGCCCTGGGGCGCAGGCCGACCGCTATACGCTCACGGATTATGACCGGCTGTTATTGACCACCTGGGACGACACCACGCCCTTTTCATCGGAACAAACCCAGTTGCTGGCGCAGCATGTCCATGACTCAGTGGCCGCTTTTACCAATTGGCCGTGTGCCTTGTATGAACAGCGCGGCGTGTTCAGCGACCGTCTGCATACCGATGCACGCAATGACCGCTGGCCAGCAAGGGACAATAAAACCACCGCAATGGCTTGAAGAACTCAATCAGTCTTGCAGTGCTTCTTCCAGTGCCGCAATAAAGCGGGCGTTCTCTTGCGGCAAGCCAATCGATACCCGCAGGCTGTCTGGCATGCCGTAGCCCGCAATCGGCCGCACGATTACGCCACGCTGCAGCAGAAACTGGTTCAGCGCGGCGGCATCGCCACAATGAAAGGTCACAAAATTGCCGTAGCCTGGAATAAACGGCAGCCCCAAGCGCACAAAGGCATCGGTCAGTTGTTTCATGCCGGCATCGTTCACCCGGCGGGTTTCCTCCAGAAACGCCGTGTCATCCAGCGCCGCGCAGGCAGCGGCTTGCGCCAGGCTGTTGACGTTGAACGGCTGACGCACACGATTCAGGATATCGGCCACTTCCGGGCTTGCCAGCGCAAAGCCCACACGCAAGCCGGCCAGGCCATAGGCTTTGGAGAAAGTGCGCACGACAATCACATTGGGGAAGCGTTTGAGCCAGCCCAGCGTATCCGGGCGTTTTTCCGGGGCCAGATATTCTGTATACGCTTCATCAAGCACCACCAGCACCGTAGGCGGGCAGCTTTCCAGGAACTCCACCAGATCGCCAGGGCGCGCCAGCGTCCCGGTGGGGTTGTTGGGGTTGGCAATCCAGACCACTTTGGTGTTGGGCGTGATGGCGGCCAGCATGGCCGGCAAGTCGTGACCATAATCCACGGCGGGTACTTCAATACGCGTCGCGCCGACCGCCTGCGTAGCCAGCGCGTACACCGCAAAGCTGTATTGCGAATAGACGGCGGCATCCGCAGGGGTCAAAAAAGCATGCGAGACCAGTTCCAGAATGTCGTTGGAGCCATTGCCCAATACCACCTGACTGGTATCGACGTTGTATTTTCTGGCCACGGCAGCTTTCAGATCAAAGCCGTTGCCATCCGGGTAACGCGCCAGATCAGCAATCCCGCGCTCCAGTGCGGCTTTGGCCTTGGGGCCGATGCCCAGCGGGTTTTCATTGGACGCCAGTTTGACGATATCGTCCGGGTTCAGGCCCATTTCACGCGCCAGTTCACCAATGGGCTTGCCGGGCTGATAGGGGGCGATGGCGCGCACGTAGTCAGGCGCCAGATCACGTAAGGACATGCTTGATCACCGAGAAGTGAATGGCGTGGGAGTCACGCCGGGGCATCAGGTCTTGCTGAAGAGATCGGCTTTTTGCCAGCGCGCCGGCAACACCGGCGTGGCGGCCAGACGCTCGACCAGCGCGGTGGGGGTATCGGCCATTTGCAGTTTGGCCAGTTCGCCGTCGTGCACAAAGCCCTCAGTCACGGTCTGGCCCAGGAACTGGTACAAGCCGGTGTAATAACCCGCTGTATTCAACAACCCCACCGGCTTGCCGTGAATACCAATCTGGCCCCAGGTCAGGATTTCGAACAACTCGTCAAAGGTGCCAAAACCACCGGCCATGGCAATGAAGGCATCGCCCAGTTCTGCCATGCGGGCCTTGCGGGTATGCATGGAGTCGACCACGATCAGCTCCGTGCATTGCGCCAGTGCCAGTTCACGCTCACGCATGAAGGCCGGGATCACGCCGATCACCTTGCCGCCGGCATCCAGCGCGGCTTCGGCCACAGCGCCCATCAGGCCCACGCGGCCGCCACCGTAGACCAGCGTCAGTTCACGTTCGGCCAGCACTTGCCCCAGTTCCCGCGCCGCAGCCAGGTATTCCGGGCGTTCGCCCTTGCGGGAACCACAAAACACCACCACTGATTTCATGACGCGATCCAGTTCCGGGCCTGCCCGGTCGGGTTCTAGAGTACGGCTTGCGGGTAAGAGCCCAGCACTTTGACAAAGGCAGCGACGTTGCCCAGCGCATCCAGTGCATTGGCGACGCGTGATTCAGACACGTGCCCTTCCACATCGATAAAGAACACGTATTCCCACAGACCGGTCCGGCTGGGGCGGCTTTCAAACTTGCTCATGGAAACACCATTGACGGACAACGGCTCCACCAGCGAGGCAAGCGCACCCGGCCGATTGGGGGCGGACACCACCAACGAAGTCCGATCCTTGCCCGACGGGCCAGTCGCTTGCCCGCCCAGCACCAGAAAACGCGTGGTGTTGTTCGGTTCGTCTTCAATATTCTGGGCCAGCCGCGTCAGGCCAAAACGCTCGGCGGCAGCATCACCGGCAATGGCGGCGCTATTGGGTTCCTTGCTGGCCAGACGGGCCGCTTCGGCATTGCTGGAGACAGAAATCCGCTCCACGCCAGCCGGCAGATTCTTGTTCAGCCATTCATGGCATTGCGCCAGGCTTTGTGCATGCGAATACACCCGCAAAATGCCGGCCACGCCTTCGCCTTTGCGCAAAAGATGGTGATGAATGCGTAGTACCACTTCGCCACAAATATTGAGCGGCGAGCTGACCATAAGATCCAGCGTGCGGCCGACAGCGCCTTCGGTAGAGTTCTCGACGGGCGCAACCACATAGTCAGCCGAACCCGATTCCACCACCCGGAATGCTTCGTCAATCGAACCACAAGCCAGCGTATTGGCGGCATGACCAAAGTGTTTGATGGCGGCAGCCTGGCTGAATGTGCCTTCCGGCCCCAAATAGGCGATGGTCAGCGGACGCTCCAGCGCCAGACACGCCGACATCACCTCACGGAACAGTTTGGCAGCCGCTTCGTCAGACAAAGGCCCGGTGTTGAGCGACTTGATACGCGCCAGCACTTGCGCCTCGCGCTCCGGCCGGTATACCACGCCACCACCCTTGATCTCGCCAATGGTGCGGGCGTGCTCGGCACGCTGGTTCAACAGCTTGAGAATTTCTGCGTCGATACGATCAATCGCATCACGATGGCCCTTGAGCAGCTCGTCAGACATGCCCTCTCCTGTGGCAATGTTTTATGTATTCAATGTGCAAATGACTTGCACCAGCGCGCAGTGTACCACCGACCCTCTCAGCGAGAGCACGACCGGTAAACGCGCTTATTTGCTGCGCGCAAAATCGCGCATGAACTCCGTCAACGCCCGCACGCCTTCCAGCGGCATGGCGTTGTAAATGGAAGCCCGCATGCCGCCCACGGAACGATGGCCCTTCAGTTGCAACAAGCCGTGCGCTTGCGCGCCTTCCAGGAACGCATCATCCAGCGCTTCGTCTGCCAGCCGGAACGGCACATTCATGCGCGAACGGAACGGGCGCTCTACCGGACAGTTGTAAAAGCCGTTGGAGTTATCAATGGTTTCATACAGCAACGATGCTTTTTCGATATTGCGCGCTTCCATCGCCCCAACGCCACCATTGTTCAACAGCCACTTGAACACCAGACCGGCCACGTAAATGGCAAAGGTCGGCGGCGTGTTGTAGAGCGAATCGGCAGCGGCATGCACCTGGTAATCCATCATGGTCGGCGTACCGGCGCGGGCCTTGCCCAGCAGGTCTTCGCGGATGATGGCCAGCGTCATGCCCGACGGGCCGATATTCTTTTGTGCCCCGGCGTAAATCAGCCCATAGCGGGCGATATCCAGCGGTCTTGAGAGAATGTTGGACGACATATCGCACACCAGCGGCACGTCACCGCTATCGGGCGTGTGCTGGAACTCGACGCCGCCAATCGTTTCATTGGAGCAATAGTGCAGGTACGCCGCGTTATCGCTGCGCTTCCAGCTGGCTTCATCCGGCACATAGGTGCCGTTGCGGTCCTCATTGGAGGCCACGACATTGACCTTGGCGTAACGCCGCGCTTCCTTGATCGCAATACGCGACCAGTGGCCGGTATCGACGTAATCCACCGCCGACGATTCTGTCGCCAGGTTCAAGGGCAGCATGCTGAAATTGAAGTGCGCCCCGCCCTGCAGGAACAGCACCTTGTAATTGGCCGGAATATTCAGCAGCTTGCGGAAATCGGCTTCCGCTTCATGAATGATCTGGGTGAATTCTTTACCCCGGTGGCTCATTTCCATGACGCACATGCCAGAACCATGCCAATCGGTCATTTCCGCCTGAACGGTAAGCAAAACGTCCCGGGGCAATACGGCCGGGCCAGAGCTGAAATTGTAGACTTGGGTCATGGTGATCCTTGTTGGCATGTCTCCGGGCCAGGAGCGGCCGGGAGGTTCATTTTATCCATCTGCGGCAAAGACGGGGGAAACAGAACTGCAAAATCCACGGCATATCAGACCGCACTGATTGCCATTGGTGCCAAAGCCCGGTCAGGCCAGCAAAAAATGCGCACGCGCCTGGGCGACGGGCTTGCTGCGATCATCTTGCCAGGCGGTCATCAGCACATTGGCAATGCGCTTGCCCTGGCGCACGATTTCGCAGCGGCAATAGAGGTCCTGCGCGCGGCCGGTACGCAGATAGTCGATTGAAAAATCGATCACCCGTGGAATGCCCTCGCCTTCGCGTTGCCACATCAGATGCAGCACGGCGGCGTTTTCCAGGAAACCGCCAATCACGCCGCCATGCAGCGCCGGCAGGATGGTGTTGCCAATGTTCTTGTCTTTGAATGGCAGATAAAACAGCGGTTCGCCGTCTTCTTCCCGTACTTCAATCCCCAGCAAGCTGGCATACGGAATGGCGGCAATGGCGCGAGACAAATCGTCAATGGTCTGGATATTGGCCAGTGCGCTCATGCTGTTTCTCCTGTGCTGGCAATGCCGGTACTCCCTTTGGGCTCCATGCCCCGGGCGAAGGTTGCAACACCATGCGCCACCGGTTTCTCCGGGTCATCCTGATACGCCGTGGCGCGGGTAAAGGCCACATGATCAGTCAGGCGATAACATTCGGCGGTGCAATACACCGGCAGATCCGGCCGGGCCGGGCGCAGGTAATCAATCCGCAGATCCAGCGTGGCTACCGGCTCTGGCGCACGCAGCAAAGAATAGATCGCAGTACCGCTGGCGGTATCGATCAGGGAAGTCACCACGCCACCGTGAATGACGCGGGTATGCGGATTGCCGATCAGCTTGTCGCTGAAGGGAAGTTTGAGGGTAATACGGCCGCGCTCGGCATTGGCAAACTCCATGCCCAGCTCACGACAGTGCGGCAGGTTCATGAACCACTGCTGCAACTGTTCAAAAAACACCGGTTCTTCTACCGGTAGCCACAAGCCATTCATGGTCGTCACTCCAGAGAAACACAACGCGACCGTAAAAACGGTCGCGTTGCAGTACGTGATGACACGGGTGCATCACCGATCAGAGACTACGTTTATTCCGGCTGATCGGTCGCACCGGTTTCGGTGCTGCCGGCGGCCTCGGCATCTTCGGCTTCAACTTCGTCGTCCGAATCGGCTTCAACCACTTTTTCCAGACCGGAGAGCAACTCGCCTTCGTCCAGGTTAATCAGGCGCACACCTTGCGCTGCACGACCGGTTTCGCGAATTTCTGCGACCTTGGTCCGGATCAGCACGCCACCCGTGGTGATCAGCATGACGTCATCCGCCTCTTCCACCAGCGTCGCCGCCACCAGCTTGCCGTTACGTTCGCCGGTATCAATGGCGATCACGCCTTGCGTGCCACGGCTGGTCAGGCGGTAATCGCCGACCGGGGTACGCTTGCCGTAACCGTTTTCCGTCGCGGTGAGCACTTGCTGCGTGGTGTTTTCCGGGCTGGCAACCAGCAGCGAAATCAGTTTCTGACCGTCAGCCAGCTTCATGCCGCGCACGCCGCGGGAGTTCCGGCCCATCGGGCGAACCTTGTCTTCCGCAAAGCGGACAGACTTGCCAGCGTCAGAGAACAGCATGACCTGATCGCCTTCGATGCTGGCCACATCGCCCTCTTCCAGCGACTCGTCTTCCACCACGGTGTCGTCCTCGGCACCGCTTTCATCATCCACCACCACACCACCCTTGCCACGGGTCAGCGCGACACCCACAAGGTAATTACCCTCGTCCAGGTTGATGGCGATGATGCCGCGACGCATCGGGCGAGAGAACGCGGTCAGCGGGGTCTTTTTGACTGTACCGTCGGCTGTGGCCATGAACACAAACTGGTCATCGGTGAACTCCTTCACCGGCAAGATGGCGTTGATCTTCTCGCCTTCTTCCAGCGGCAGCAGATTGTTGATCGGCTTGCCACGGCTGTTGCGGCCACCCTGCGGGACTTCATACACCTTCAGCCAGTAAACGCGGCCGCGTGACGAGAAGCTCAGAATGTAATCGTGCGTATTGGCGACAAACAGGTTGTCGATGAAATCGTCTTCTTTGGTGGCTGCGGCTTGCTTGCCACGGCCGCCACGGCGCTGCGCGCGATATTCCTCGGTCGGCGTGGCTTTCATGTAGCCACCATGCGTCAGCGTCACCACCATGTCTTGCGGGGTGATCAGGTCTTCGAGGTTGATGTCCTCGGCATGGGCCACGATTTCAGAACGACGCTTGTCACCAAAGGTGGTTTTTACTTCTTCCAGTTCCGTGGCGATGATCTCGGTCACGCGCTCCGGACGGGCAAGAATGTCGAGCAAATCAAGGATACGTTCCATGATTTCTTTGTACTCGGTGACAATCTTGTCTTGTTCCAGACCGGTCAGGCGCTGCAGACGCAGTTCCAGAATGGCCTGTGCCTGCGCATCAGACAAACGATAACCGTCGCGGCCCAGACCAAAGCCTTCGCCCAGACCATCCGGACGCGATGCGGACATATCCGCGCGCGCCAGCATGTCTTCTACCAGTTGCGAGCGCCACACGCGCTCCATCAGGCCTACCTTGGCTTCGGCCGGGGTCGGCGCGGCCTTGATCAGGGCAATGATGTCGTCCACATTGGACAGCGCTACCGCCAGACCTTCCAGGATGTGACCGCGCTCACGTGCCTTCTTCAGTTCAAAGGCGGTGCGGCGTGTGACCACTTCACGACGGTGCTTGAGGAAGCTCTCAAGCACTTGCTTGAGGTTCAACAGACGCGGCTGGCCGTCGACCAGTGCCACCATGTTGATACCGAAGCTGTCTTGCAGTTGAGTCTGCTTGAACAGGTTATTGAGCACCACATCCGGCACTTCGCCGCGCTTGAGCTCAATCACCACGCGCATGCCGGATTTATCCGACTCATCGCGAATTTCAGAAATGCCTTCAATCAGCTTGGAACGAACCAGCTCGCCAATGCGCTCCAGCAGACGCGCCTTGTTGACCTGGTACGGCAGCTCGTCGACCACCAGCGCCTGGCGATCTGCACTACGTGGAATATCTTCCACGTGAGTGCGCGCACGCATCAGCACGCGGCCGCGACCAGTGCGATAACCCTCACGCACGCCAGCCACACCATAAATAATGCCTGCGGTCGGGAAATCCGGAGCAGGGATGAAATCGATCAGGTCATCCACCGTGAGTTCGGCGTTCTGCAACAGCGCCAGGGCTGCGTTGACCACTTCAACCAGGTTGTGCGGCGGGATGTTGGTTGCCATACCCACGGCAATGCCGGAGGAGCCATTGACCAGCAGGTTGGGCACGCGCGTCGGCAGCACCGATGGCTCCAGTTCCTTTTCGTCGTAGTTGGGCGTGAAGTCGACCGTTTCTTTATCGATATCAGACAGCAACTCGCTGGAAATACGCGAAAGGCGACACTCTGTATAACGATACGCGGCGGCGGCATCGCCATCGATAGACCCGAAGTTGCCCTGGCCATCGATCAATGTATAGCGCAACGAGAAGTTCTGGGCCATCCGCACCAGTGCTTCATACGCTGCGGAGTCGCCGTGCGGGTGGTATTTACCCAGCACGTTACCGATCACCCGGGCGCATTTCACGTAGGCGCGGTTCCACACGTTGTTGCTATCATGCATCGCATAAAGAATGCGGCGATGCACAGGCTTGAGACCGTCACGCACATCAGGCAACGCGCGCCCGACGATCACGCTCATGGCGTAATCGAGGTAGGAGCGACGCATTTCCTCTTCAAGGCTGACGGGAATCGTTTCTTTGGCAAAGCTTTGCTGTTCGGACATCTTGGTCGAATCGATCCGCCGTTGCGGCCCGCAAGGGGCCTGATCATAAAATGTGGGGTCGCGCAGCGCTCACGCACGCGCCAAACTGCCTGGAGTTTAACATGGTGTGGTTTACACACCAATTTTGACAACAGGCTGTCAAAATTTCACATTCCTTTTATTTGCGCGCGGTAAAGTTAAGCTACTAGAATGTGCGGTGTATTGGAGAATAGCCTTGACATCCCTTGCGGGTCAGTTATATCCAGTAGCGTCTGTACTACTATAAACATCGCAATCGAACGATATTCAACCAGGAGAAAAAACTATGCTGTCGCTCAAGCAATCGATGTCGAGCCTGGCCGTTGTAGCGGCCCTCGGTGTTTCCGCTTCCGCCTTTGCCGCAACTGATGCATATCTGACTAACAGCACCAATGTCAAAGACGACAACCCGGAAGGCGTTGTAAAGAACGGCATCGGTGAGTGCTGGCAAACCGGCACCTGGAGCAAGGAAAAGGCTGTGAAGGGCTGCGCTGGCTATGTTGAGCCTGTTGCTGCTCCGGCCCCGGCACCTGCCCCGGCTCCGGCTCCGGCACCTGTTCCGGTCCCGGTCACTGTTTCCAAGCATTTCACCCTGAAGGCTGACGTGCTGTTCGAATTCAACAAAGCCACCCTGAAGCCAGAAGGCAAGGACGCTCTGGACAAGCTGTACGAACAAGTGAAGGATCTGGATCCGAAGGAAGGCAAGGCTGTTGTGGTTGGTTACACCGACCGTATCGGCAGCGAAAAGTACAACTTCGATCTGGGCTACAAGCGCGCCAAGTCCGTTGCTGACTACCTGGTGAGCAAGGGCGCTCCGGCTGACAAGATTGACGCACAAAGCCGTGGCAAGGCCGATCCGGTCACTGGCGATACTTGCGCCAAGGTCAAGAACCGCAAGAAGCTGATCGAGTGCCTGGCTCCGGATCGTCGCGTAGAAATCGACGTTCAAGGTATTCACGAAGAAACCAAGCCGGCCGCTCAGTAATATCAGCGTCGGTCTGGAGAAAACCCCGCCAGAAGGCGGGGTTTTTTTATTTGCAGAACGCTTGCAGAGAAGGCGTGTCTGTTGTTGTATGTCTCAGAGTCATTAACACAAGCCAGCGTAGCGATGCTGGCAAGGCGCGCAAAGCGAAGACAGTACAATGAGTACGGCAAGTGAGCGTAACGCGGCCGATTGTGTTAATGACTCTCAATCTGCAAGGAGCAAGAAACAACAATGCGTATCCAGATTCTGTGTGGCGCCTTTGCCGCTTTGATCACCAGTTTTGCCCACGCTGATGCGATTGGTGATCTGAAACAATTCCTGGGTTCTACCCATTCACTCAAGGCGCAATTCACGCAAAGTGTGGTTGGTAAAGGAAAAACCCAGACCAGCACCGGTAATGTTGCAATCGTAATTCCCGGAAAATTCCGTTGGGAATATCAAAAACCTTATCAACAACTGATTGTGGGTGATGCCAAAGAAGTCTGGCTATACGATCAGGATCTGAAACAGGCGACCTCCAAAAACGTCGCCAATGCCCTGGAAAGCAGCCCCGCCGCCCTGCTGGCAGGCGATACGTCCTGGGAAAAAAACTACACCCTCAAAGCCCTGCCCGATCAGGATGGCCTTGCCTGGCTGGAAGCCACGCCCAAACGTGACGACAGCAGCTTTGAACATATCCGTCTGGGTCTTGCCAACGGCCAGATTCAGCGCATGGACCTGTTCGATAAATTTGGCCAGACCACACAAATCCGTTTTAGCCAGATTGTGACCAACCCCAAACTCGACACGGGCCTGTTTCACTTCACGCCACCGAAGGATGTAGATGTCGTTCGAGAATGACCTTTTCTCTGCGGACAAACCGGCTGAACCGCTGGCAGAGCGGTTGCGGCCGCGCGCCGTTGCTGAAGTTGTCGGTCAGCGCCATTTGCTGGCGACTGGCAAGCCGCTGGCACTGGCCATTGCTGCCGGGCAGATTCACTCCATGATTCTGTGGGGACCGCCGGGCGTGGGTAAAACCACGCTGGCGCGTCTGCTGGCCGGAACGTTTGATGCGGAGTTCATTCCGCTGTCTGCGGTGTTCTCCGGGGTGAAAGATATCCGCGCCGCGATGGAGCTGGCAGAGCAATACCAGGCACGCGGTCGCAAAACCATTTTGTTTGTGGATGAAGTTCACCGCTTCAACAAGTCGCAGCAAGATGCGTTCTTGCCATTTGTGGAATCCGGCCTTGTCACGTTTATTGGCGCGACCACAGAAAACCCATCATTTGAGGTCAATGCCGCGCTGTTGTCCCGCGCGCAGGTCTATGTGCTCAAGGCCCTGACGGATGAAGAACTGGGTGAACTGGTGCAGCGTGCGCTGGCGTGTTTTCCCGATCTATCCGCCACCGCTGACGCCATTGCGGTGTGGACCGGTTACGCCGATGGCGATGCCCGCCGCATGCTCAACCTGATTGAACAAAGCGCGCACGCAGCGCATGCCAGTCAGATCACCGGGATTGATGCCGCTTTTCTGGAAAACGCGCTGTCGCTCAATGCCCGCCGTTTCGACAAAGGCGGAGATGCGTTTTACGACCAGATCTCCGCCCTGCACAAATCGGTACGCGGTTCCAACCCGGATGGTGCACTGTACTGGCTGACCCGCATGCTGGATGGCGGCGCTGATCCGCGTTATCTGGCACGGCGCATTGTGCGCATGGCATGGGAAGACATTGGTCTGGCCGATCCACGCGCCGCACAGATCACGCTGGATGCGGCTGAAACCTGGGAACGCCTGGGTAGCCCGGAGGGTGAACTGGCACTGGGGCAAGCGGTGATTTATCTCGCCATCGCCCCCAAATCCAACGCCGGTTACAACGCCTATAACCAGGCGCGCGGGCTGGTCCACAAGGATAAATCCCGCCCGGTGCCTGAGCATTTACGCAATGCGCCGACCAAACTGATGAAAGAACTGGGCTACGGCAAGCTCTACCGCTATGCCCATGACGAGCCCGAAGCCTATGCCGCGGGCGAGACTTACTTGCCGGAAGGGCTGGAAGGCACTGTGTTCTACGAACCGGTGCCACGCGGGCTGGAAGCAAAAATTGCCGAGAAACTCAGGCACCTGGCTGAACTGGATGCCGCATGGCACGAGCGAAACAGGTAGAATCGCACCATCTGCGGGCCTGAGGCCCGCGCCAATTCCATTTACCGAAACATAGCCTGACCTGACTAGACAACGGCCAATATGCTCGATATCAATCTGCTCCGTAATGACCTTGATAACGTGGTTGCCCGCCTGGCAGCCCGTAACTTTGTGTTTGATGCTGCCACGTTTACCGCGCTGGAAGCCGAACGCAAAACCCTGCAAACCCGCACGCAAGAATTGCAGGCCAAGCGCAATTCCTCTTCCAAAATGATCGGTGCGGCCAAGGCCAAGGGTGAGGATGTCTCCGCCATCATGGCCGAGGTTGCCAACCTGGGTGATGAAATGAAAGCCAGCGAAACAGCGCTGGCCGCGCTGCAGGAAAAGCTCAACGCATTTTTGCTGGCGATCCCCAACCTGCCGCGCGCGGACACCCCCGCCGGGAAGGATGACGCGGATAACGTAGAAGTACGCCGTTGGGGCACGCCACGCGCTTTTGATTTTGAAGTGAAGGATCACGTCGACGTCGGGACGCCACTGGGTCTGGACTTTGAAACCGGCGCCAAACTCTCCGGCGCACGTTTTACCGTGTTGCGCAGCGGCATTGCCCGCCTGCACCGGGCGCTGGCGCAGTTCATGCTCAACACGCATACCGAAGAACACGGCTATGCCGAGACCTACACCCCGTATATCGTCAATCCGGAAGTGCTGTACGGCACTGGCCAGTTGCCCAAGTTTGCCGAAGACATGTTCCGGGTAGAAAAAGGCGGTGAAGACAACCCGGTGACGCAATACCTGATTTCGACGGCCGAAATCTCGCTGACCAACACCGTGCGCGACAGCATTCTCGGCGCAGAAGACCTGCCGGTGAAACTGACTGCCCATTCGCCGTGTTTCCGTTCCGAAGCCGGCTCTTATGGCCGGGATACCCGTGGCATGATCCGCCAGCACCAGTTCGACAAGGTAGAAATGGTGCGCATTGAGCATCCGGAAAAATCCGATGCCGCGCTGGAAGAAATGGTCGGCCATGCCGAAGCCATTTTGCAAAAGCTGGAACTGCCTTACCGTGTGGTGCGCCTGTGCGCAGGCGACATGGGCTTTACCGCCGCCAAAACCTATGACCTGGAAGTCTGGCTGCCGGCACAGAACACCTATCGTGAGATTTCCAGCTGTTCGAACTGCGAGGCCTTCCAGGCCCGCCGCATGCAAGCGCGTTTCCGTAACGACGCCGGCAAGCCGGAACTGGTGCATACGCTGAATGGTTCTGGCCTGGCGGTAGGTCGCACACTGGTTGCCGTGCTGGAAAACTACCAGAATGCTGATGGTAGCGTCACTGTACCGGCCGTGCTGCGCCCGTATATGGGCGGGCTGGAAACCATCGCTATCTAAGCGAGCCTTGCCTCACAAAAAAAGCGCCGGATATCCGGCGCTTTTTTATTGCCCGCCACTTCGGGTTGAGAATAAATTGTTTGGCATGGTGTTTAACCGATTTTTCACGTTGTACGGAATTTGCCGGACAAATTTGCGTCAAAGCACTGTTCGCCCAAAAAATATTTGTACTAATAACAAGTTGTCATTTCCGAGGGGCATTCAATCATGTCACATATTTCTATGTGGTTTATCGCTGCACTGGTGCTGGCCGGGCTGGAAATGCTCACCGGCACCTTGTATATGCTCGCCATTGCCTGCGGTCTGGCGGTAGGCGGCATCTCGTCCCTGATCGGCATATCCACACCCGCACAGATCATTGTGGCCTCGATCAGCGCGGTGTTCGCTGTGGGCTTGTTGCACAGCTGGAAGCTCAAACACCAGATCGTGCCGGTCGATACCGTGCAGAACCAGCTGGACCTGGGTCACCGCGTCACAGTGGATGAATGGCTGGACATGCGCCATGCCCGCGTCCGTTATCGGGGCACAACCTGGGACGCGGAAATTGTCGACACCCGCGTACCGCAAAATGCGCCCAGTTATTTCATTACCGGACAGCGCGGCAATATCTTGTTGATTGATATTTTGCCGCCCGCCAGCGCCTGAGTTTTTACATCTTTTTTACGGGCCATCAACAACAATTGATTTGCCGGACAATATGCTCACGTCCGTAAAGGAATTGCTGCTTTGAATCCGCCTTGTTGATGCCCGCAAAAAGAGATCGCACTCTGCTTGATCTGACAGATCAGCCATGAAATCAAACCGTAAATCCAGAACACATTCAGGGGAAACACATGCCGTTTGCAATTGTATTGCTTGTTATTGTGGTGATTTTCATTGCCAAGACATTCCGCGTTGTACCGCAACAGGAAGCCTGGATATTGCAACGCCTGGGCCGTTTTCATGCGGTATTGCAACCGGGTCTTAATTTTGTGGTGCCGTTTGTGGATGCCGTGGCCTACAAACACAGCCTGAAAGAAATTCCGCTGGATGTGCCCAGCCAGGTCTGTATTACCCGCGACAATACCCAACTGACGGTCGACGGGATTCTGTATTTCCAGGTCATGGACCCGAAACTGGCGTCTTATGGTTCATCCAATTACATCGTCGCCATTACCCAACTGGCGCAAACCACGCTGCGTTCCGTGATCGGCAAGCTGGAAATGGATAAAACCTTTGAAGAGCGTGACGATATCAACCGCGCCGTTGTTCTGGCGCTGGATGAGGCGGCGACCAGTTGGGGCGTGAAGGTGCTGCGTTACGAGATCAAGGATTTGACGCCGCCCAAGGAAATCTTGCATGCCATGCAGCAGCAGATTACCGCCGAGCGTGAAAAGCGCGCGCTGATTGCGCAATCTGAAGGTATCCGCCAGCAACAGATCAACCTGGCCACTGGCGAGCGTTCTGCCGCAATCCAGAAATCTGAAGGTGATATGCAGGCGCGGATCAACCAGTCCGAGGGTGAGAAACAGGCCGCCATCAACCGCGCCCAGGGTGAAGCCGAGGCGCTGCGTCTGGTCGCGGTAGCCACAGCAGATGCGTTGCACGCGGTGAGCCAGGCGATCAACGAACCAGGCGGCATGGAAGCCGTGAACCTGAAAGTGGCACAGCAATATGTGGAGGCCTTTGGCAATATCGCCAAGCAAGGCAATACCATGCTGCTGCCGGGTAATGCGTCGGATATCGCCAGCGCGGTGGCCATGGCGACGTCGGTGATCAAACGGGCTAGTTGATATGTGAGGTGTGCGCAGAGTAAGTCCCGGCATGCCGGGTATAGCGCCTTTTTTCGCACACCACTATTTTGTCATTCCGGCGAACGCCGGAATCCAGAAGGCCCGCCGCAGGCGGGCTTTTTCATGCGTGCTGCCCAAACCCCGTTCAGCGCCTGCGGTGCAATCATTTACAACTGGATTCCTGCTTTCGCAGGAATGACGAGCCAGGGGTATGCCAGTGGCGTAGGGTGGATTTGGAGCAATAGCGACAATCCACCTGCAACCGATGGATTGCTACGCGAATCCACCCTACAGGTACTGGATTCCCGCGCAAGGGGCCGCCGAAGACCGGAATAACGAGTCCGGGGTATGTCAGTCTCCCCCTCCTCACCCCTTGTCTGCCTTGCCCGCCGCCGCGGCAAACTTCGCCAGCCAGTTATCCAGCGCCCGAGGCTTGCAACCATGATCTTCGGCCGCTTCCTTGCGGCGGATGGCGTCACGTACCACCAAAGACCCCAGATAACGCACCGGTTCTGGCGGGAAAAACCCCAGTGGTCCTTTCACCAGACCGCTGCGCGTCCAGGCGTTATCTTCGCCGCGCACTAGCGAAGCCAGAATCTGTCCGCCCATATAGCTGGGCCCGACCCCGTTCCCCGAATAACCAAACCCATAAACGATGTTGGGATGGTCATGCAGATGCCCGAAAAACGGCAAACCCGTCACCGAGCGATCTGACGCACCGTTCCACGATGCCGCCAGCGGCACGTCGTGCCAGGCCGGGAACATGCGGCGTAGCGCTTTGTGCAATTGCCCCTGATAGACGCTCGGCGCGTCAAATGAAGGTAGCATGCGCCCGCCCATGGCGAAGGTATTACCGCCCTTGCCCAGCATGATGCGGCCGTCGGGAGTGCTGCGGTAGTAACAGACAAAGGTGCGCGAATCCATCACCGCCGTGCCGTGATCCAGACCGGTATGCGCCAGCAGGTACTCACGCGGCTCGGTGATGATCATGTCGCTGGAAACAATCGCAATGCTGCGCGAGAACTGCGCAAAGCTGCTGGCCATCCAGGCATTCATGGCCAGCACCACCTTGCCGGCAATCACCCGCCCTTGCGCTGTGATCACCTGGGGCCGGAAATCTTCCACCAGGCTTTGCATGGGGGTGTTTTCATGAATGCGCACTCCCATTTGCCGCGCCACCCGGGCCAGCCCGCGCACCAGTAAACCGGGCTGGACTGAACCTGCCGCCGGAGAGAACCAGCCTTCCAGGTGGGCGGCAGAGCCGGCGTGACGTTGTACTTCCAGCGCGTCCCATTGTGCCCAGGAAGACAAACCCCGCTCGGCCAGCGCCTGCATGACGGGGGACATGACGCCTTTTTGCGCGTCATTGGTGGCCGTGTAGAGCGTGCCATCCAGCCGCAGCTCTGCCTCAATGCCGTGTGCTTTGCAAAAACTGGCGATCTGGTAGACGGCATCTTCAGACGCACGCACCAGCCGGCATGCCTCGGCCTCACCATAGAGCCGCTGCAGGGTAAAAAACTTGCTGGACCAGGTGAGCAGGCAACCGCCGTTGCGACCAGACGCCCCTGCGCCGCACACGTCTTTCTCAATGATCATCACGTCCAGCTGCGGCTGTGCCTGCTTGAGCTGGATGGCGGTCCACAAGCCGGTAAATCCGCCACCAATGATGCACACATCGGCTGTGGTATCCCCTTGCAACGGGGGCATAGGGCGAACCGGTTCACGCGCCAGTGCCTGCGCCAGCCAGAACGGCCGGAACGGGGCGGAATCCAGCGCAGACCGGGACAAGGCCGGGTTGGCCGCAGCGGTCACGGACGCTCTCCGCGCACGCGGCGGGCGGCAATGTCTTGCAGCACCGGCCACAAATCCGCCACGGTATCGATCACATAATGGGCACCAGCGGCGCGCAATTTGTCCTCGGCCGGCACCTTGCGATTAGTGCGCTCGGCGGCGGGCAGCGCGTGCCACTCGGCAGCGGTCAGGCCAACTTCATTGCCGCTGGCCGATAAACCCACCGTCCACATGCCGGCGCGCAGACCTTCGGTGATCCCCGGCACGGTGTCATCCACCTTGACGCAGGCAGCCACCTCGTTGATCGCCAGATCAATCACACATTGCAGCGCCATCCATGGGCCGGGGCGGCCACCGGCTTTGAGATCATCCGCCGCGATGGCGCAGTCCGGGCTGTAGCCGGCGTCGGCCGCAATCGGCAACAGCGCGTTCATCACCTGACGCGGGTAGCCGGAACAAGAACCGATCTTGATCTGATGGCTGCGCAACAGGCCGGCGAGCTCCAGCGCACCAGGAATCATCTGCGAGTAATGACCGACACGCTGCAATTGCAGTGGCATGAAGGCGGCATAGAGCGCGTCGATATCCTCAGCACATGCGGGGCGGCCAAAGCGTTCTTGCCAGCGCGGCGCAATGGCGGGGTCTTTGGCGAGTGCTTCAATGTGCTGCCACTTGCCCACCCCCATGGGGCCGCGCGCCTCGTTCAGCGCCAGGGGGATATTAAATCCGGCAAAGGCCTCGACCAGCACTTGTGTTGGGGCAAACGAGCCAAAATCCACCATGGTGCCGGCCCAGTCGAAAATAACGGCTTCAATGTGTTGTGCGATGCTCATGACGTTTCCCTGAATAATGGAAAAATGATTGCCGGGTTTGAGTCGTGAACAAAATCCAGTGAAACGGTGATGGCAACGCAGGCGAAACCCAGACAGTACGTTTGGTACGGCAAGTGAGCCTGACGTGCCGGTCCCCCCTTTTCGGGGCAGCCAGCAGGATTTTGTTCGCGGCTCAAATTACAGCCAGCCCAGTTGATGCAAACCCTCGCCAATGGCGGCGACGGCCTGGCCAATTTCGGCCTCGTTAATGGCGCCAATGCAGCCGACGCGGAAGGTTTCCACTTGGGTGAGCTTGCCCGGATACAGCACAAAGCCTTTCTCGCGTACGGCTTCGTAGAGGGAATGGAAGTGGTAATCCGGATGAGCCGGGGCGTGGAACGTGACGATGATCGGTGCTTGCACCGCCGGATCAAGAAACGGCTTGAGTTCCAGCCGGCGCAGGCCTTCGACCAGCATGTTGCAGTTGGCGGTATAGCGCGCCAGCCGGGCGGGCTGGCCGCCTTCTTCGTGGTATTGGTCCAGCGCGGCACGCAAGGCGGCAATCACATGCGTGGGCGGGGTAAAGCGCCATTGGCCGGTTTTTTGCATGTACACATACTGGTCATGCAAATCCATGGACAGTGAATGGCTGTTGCCACGGCTTTCTACCAATGCCGATTTGCGGGCAATGACAAACCCCATGCCGGGCACGCCTTCCAGGCATTTGTTGGCTGAGGCAATCAGCGCATCAAACGGCAAACTGCGGGCATCGATCGGCAAGGCACCAAAGGCCGACATACTGTCGATAATCAGTTTGCGGCCCATGCGCGCCACCACGTCCGCCAGTTCCGCCAGCGGGTTAAGAATGCCGGTGCTGGTTTCGCAATGGATAATGCCCACGTGGGTAATGGCCGGGTCTTGTGCCAGCCGTGCCGCCAACTGTTGCGGGTCAGACGGTTGGTCTTCCGCGCTTTCCAGAATGGCGACCTGGCGGCCCATGACCTCCACCGCCCGCGCCATGCGCTTGCCGTAGGCGCCGTTGACCAACACCAGCAACTTGCCATGGCGTGGCAACAAGGTGCCAATGGCGGCTTCCACCGCAAAGGTACCGGAGCCTTGCAGCGGCACGCATACATGCGTTTCCGCGCCGTGGACAATGTCCAGCAGATCAGTACATACGCCCGCAGTCAGATCGTTAAAACCGCGATCCCACGAGCCCCAGTCGGTGAGCATGGCGGTTTTGGTTTTCAGGCTCGTGGTCAGCGGGCCGGGGGTCAAGAGGATGGGTTCACGCATATCGTCAGCTTTTCCGAACGTCTAGATGATTGGAGGCCACAAATACAAGCTTGCTGGCTTCGTTATGCTCGCTTGTCGTACAACTTGTACTGCCTGCGCTCACATGCCTAACCAGCAAGCTTGTATTCGTGGCTTAAAGTGGATTGGTTATTCAGCACAGCCGGCATCGCAGTGCCGGCGGTTTCAAATCTCAGTGCTTGCGCCACCCCTGAGTGCGCCGCAGTGCCAGCCAGGATGCCCCGCCAAAAACCAGGCAGATCAGCGCGGACGTAGCGACAACCACAGTCGCCATCGCCGCCGCAGCCGCTGTGTCGCCAGCGTCATCCATGTTCAGTACGGCCACGGAAGACAGCACGGTATCCGGCGTGTACAGAAAGATCACGGCCGACACGGTGGTCATGGCAGAGACAAAGAAATACCGGGCGATTTCCAGCGCGGCAGGCAGGCAAATGGGCAAGGTCACGCGGCGCAAGGTGGTCCAGAATGGCACCTTGAGCGACGCCGCCACGTGCTCGAACTCGCCATCCAGTTGCTTGAGTGCGGTCACCGCAGTGAGATGTGCGGTGCTGTAGTAGTGCACCGTGGTACACAGCACCAACAGCGCCATCGTTCCGTACAAAGCGTTAAGTGGATTGCCCGGCGCATTAAAGAAAAAGATATAACCCAGCCCCAGCACCATCCCCGGTACCGCCATGGGCAATACCGCCAGGAAACCGGTGACCGCGCGGGGCAACACGCCCGCCCGGGTTTTCTCTACCCAATACGCACCCATAAAGACCAGCACACCACCGACCAGGGCCGTGCCCAGCGCCAGCTTGAGACTATTGCGCCAGGCCAGCCAGCCACCGCCATCCATATTGTCAAAGTCAAAATGCGCCAGACCCGGGGCGAGGTTGTACGGCCACTGTTTGATGAACGCGGCGGCCACGGACATGCCCAGCATGCCAATCAACCAGCCGCAAACCAGCACGCAAAACAAGGTTGCTAGCGTGTCAGATGGCCAGTGCCGGCGCGGCAACAAGGGCTGGGCGCGGGCAGAGAGCAAGGCCTTTTGCTTGCGCTGGACAAAGCGATCTACCAGCCAGGACAACACGGCCGGCAGCAACAGAAACAAGCCGTAAACCGAGCCCAGACCAAAATGCTGCTGGCCAATCACCTGCTTGTAGATTTCCACGGCCAGGATGTCATAGCGCCCGCCCACAATCTTGGGCACGCCAAAGTCCGTGATCACTAGCGTGAACACCAGCATGGCGGCAGAGATCAGGCCATAACGCACAGAGGGCAGCGTGACGGTGAAAAACTGGCGCACCCGCCCTGCCCCCAGCGAGGTCGCGGCTTCATACAAGCGCGCATCCGCCAGTGACAATGCCGTCAACAAAATCATCAGCGCATGCGGGAAGGTGTAGAAGACCTCGCCCAGCACAATGCCGATCGGGCCGTAGATAGAACCCTCGCCCATCCAGCTTTTCAACACGCCTTGATTGCCAAACAGATAGACCAGCGAAATCCCCGGCAGCAAGGAAGGGGCCAGCAGCGGAATCAGCGCCAGCATGCGGAACACGCTCTTGCCCGGCATCTGGCTACGCATCAACGCCGCCGCAAAACCGTAGGCCAATGGAATGACGATCGCCGTCGAGGCCAGTGACACCGTGACACTGTTGCCCAACAAGTACGTAAAGTGCGCATCAAACAGGCCGGCAAAGTTGCTCAACCCGACATACCCGCCACTTTTGTCCTGCAGCGCTTTACCCAGAATCGCCACCAGCGGCAAACCCAGAAACACCAGCAAAAACAGCATGGATAGCCAGGAGAGCGCACCGGCAACCCGGTCACTGCCCGATTGCGGCAGCCGCGCGCCGGTTTTGCGCACCACGGCGTTCAGTGCGGCGGTCATGCTTTCACCTGCGCTTCATCGGTAAACACGCGCAAGGCCGCCGGCGGCAGCGACACCGGTACGCGCTGTTCTGGCCGCAGATTGAGCGCCGCCAACGTACTGCGGCTGACATCGGCAATCAGCGTCAGGTTGTTCATGGCCGGCACAATCAGGCTGATCCGGCAAAAGCCACCCAACGATTCCACGCCGCCCAGATGCGCCAGCACCGTGTTCTCGCCCCCCTGCCAGTGTGCATGCAGCACCACGGCTTCCGGGCGGATAAACAGCGTAATGCTGCGGCCGTCCAGCAGCGGCGGCAGTTTGTCTACCGCCAGTTGTGTATCGCCAATACGCACCGTGCCATGCGGTTGCACCACGCCGGGCAACCAGTTGGCGCGGCCGACAAACTCCGCCACAAAGCGGCTTTGCGGCATGGCGTAAATATCATCGGGCGTGCCGATCTGTTCGATATGACCATGGTTCATGACCACAATCCGGTCCGCCATGGTCAGGGCTTCTTCCTGATCATGCGTCACCATGATGGTGGTAATGCCCAGGCGCTGTTGCAAGGCGCGGATTTCCCGGCGCAGATGTTCGCGCACGCGGGCGTCCAGCGCAGAGAGCGGTTCATCCAGCAGCAGCAAACCAGGGGATGTGGCCAGGGCACGCGCCAGCGCGACGCGCTGTTGCTGGCCGCCAGAAAGCTGGCCAGGATATTTGGCTTCAATGCCGGACAAACCAATCAGTGCCAGCAGTTCCGTCACCCGGGTTTGCTTGTCCTGCCGGCGACCTTTCAGCCCGTAGGCAATGTTCTCGGCCACCGTCAGGTTGGGGAACAGCGCATAAGACTGGAATACGATGCCGTAATCGCGTTTGGCTGCAGGCTGGTGTGTGACGTCCCGACCCAGCATGACAATCTGGCCGGCGTTGGCGCTTTCCAGCCCGGCAATAATGCGCAAGAGCGTGGTCTTGCCGCAGCCGGACGGACCCAGCAGGCAAACAAACTCGCCCTTTTTCACATTCAGATTGATGTCGTTCAGCGCGGTGAAACTGCCAAAGCTTTTATGTACGCCATTGAGCGTCAGCGCATCCGGTTGGGCCGGGTTATTCACGGTCTGCCCACCTTGATGCAGAGCTTGTTCAAGGATGCGGTTCATGGCGCCTCCGGCGGGGTTGCGGTGCGCACCAGTTGGCGGGCGCGGTCCAGATAATGAGCAAGCGGCGCGGTCACCAGATCTGGCACCTTGGCCAGATCATCGTAACGGCGCAGAGCAATGGCACTTTCCAGGTGTGGATTGCGCTCGAAGCGGCTGACTTCCTCATCGCTCATCACCCCGCCCTGCAACAGCAGAGACTGGCGCGAGGCTTGCGACAAGGTCAGCAGATATTGGGGAGAGACCGCACACAGATAGCGCTTGGCCGTCACATGCAGTGCAATGGGGGCCAGCACGTCATCGGCAAACAGGTTCTTGAGCGCCGCCACACCCAGCGCCTCGTGCCGGTCATCGATGCCATTGGCCAGATCTTCATCGGCCTGGCCGCTGACAAGGTGGCCAAAGTCATGCAGCAGCGCGGCGATCACCAGGCTCTCTGGTGCGCCGTCTGCATCTGCAAAATGGGCACTCTGCAGCGCGTGCTGCAGTTGCGAAACGGCTTCGCCGCCGTACTGGGCGGCGCCTTGCGCCTCATACAAACGGTGCAGGTCTTCGATAGTCAATTTCATAGTGAGGCGTGAGGGGTTAGGTGTGAAACGCGGGGCGCGAGTGACAAGCTACGTTGCCACCCGCTCAAGGGTTTTACCCCTCACGCCTCACGGTGAAACTCACTTCGGTTCAGATTTGCTGTCGTAACGCTTGGTCCATTCGGCCAGGATGCGATCACGGTTGGCGGCAGACCAGGAGAGATCCTGCTTGATCAGCATCTGTTCGTAGTTGCCGGGGATGAATTCGATCGGTTTGGCCACACCAGGCATGGCGACCACGGCAAAGTTCTTTTCATACAACTCGTTGGCCGAGTGCGAGGCAGACCAGTCGGCCAGCTTTTTGGCGGCGTCCAGGTTCTTGGTACCCTTCATGATGCCGGTGGCTTCCAGATCCCAGCCCAGGCCTTCTTTCGGGAACACCAGATCAATCGGGGCACCGCCCTTCTTCAGGCTGGCTGCGCGGTATTCAAACGAGATACCGATCGGGTATTCGCCCGTTGCCGCTTGCTTGCACGGCTTGGAGCCAGAGTGTTCGTACTGGGCGATGTTCTGATGCAGACCATCCATGTATTCCCAGCCGCCCTTCTCACCGAAAATCTTCAGCCAGGCGGACACATCAAAGTAACCAGTGCCAGAGGAAGCCGGATTTGGCATCACGATCTTGCCTTTGTACTCAGGCTTCAAGAGGTCTTTCCAGGATTCCGGCTTCTTCAAACCTTGCTTGGCGGCTTCAACCGTGTTGAAACAGATGGTCGCGCCCCAGACATCCATACCAGCCCAGGCCGGCGGGTTCTTGCTGTCCACATAGGACTTGGTCAGCTTGTCCACGCCCTTGGGGGCATACGGCGACAGCATGCCTTCTTTATCCAGGATCAGCAGCGAGGAAGCCGCCACACCCATCACCACGTCAGCTTGCGGATTGTTCTTTTCAGCCAGCAACTTGGCGGTAATCACGCCAGTAGAATCACGAACCCATTTGATATGAATACCTGGGTTTTCTTGCTCAAACTTGTCCTGATAAGCCTTGACCTGGTCGGCTTCCAGCGCGGTGTAGACAGTCAGTGTGGTGTCGGCATATGCGGCGGCACCCCAGAGGGCGATCAGGCCGGCGAGCACGCGAGGCAGGTTTTTCATTTGGACCATCCTTGTCTGTAGTTCTGTCGGGTTCTGCGTTGCGATGGGACAACCGTGTTTGGCAACTCGGGTCATCCTGGTCGATAAAGGTCTGTCGATCAGACGAGGCGGATTGTGCGAGGAGAGTGTTACAACGTTGTGACGTCTAGACGAATTTGCGATGACTTGCAGATGTTTCATCCTGCCTGCACATGGCACACTGACCGCACCAACCCGCCCGCCCCTGCCTCGCGCGCCAACCAGCGGCAATCGCAGATGAAATCCAATGAAATGAATGACCTGCGCGCGCCTGCACTGTCGTGGCATGTCGACAAAACGGGTGGGGGCAGCACCACCATCCGGCAGCTATCGCCATGAATAACAACAATTTTTCTGATGCTGTCGGGTTATTTCTGCGAAAATAGCCGATTGCCTGAAACCCGAAGCCGTCGCCGTCCCGAATGAACTCAGCACCGAACCCGATTTTTGATCTGCCCGCCGGCATGAAGCCGCGTCAACCCGCCCCGTTCCTGCCCATGAGCCGCGCAGAAATGAACAAACTGGGCTGGGATGAGTGCGACATCATTCTGGTGACCGGTGACGCGTATATCGATCACCCCAGTTTTGGCATGGCCCTGATTGGCCGCCTGCTGGAGGCCCAGGGGTTCCGGGTGGGCATCATCAGCCAGCCCGACTGGCAATCAGCCGAACCCTTCAAGGTGCTGGGCAAGCCGCGGCTGTTTTTTGGTGTCACGGCCGGCAACATGGATTCGATGATCAACCGCTACACCGCGGACAAAAAACCACGCTCAGACGATGCCTACACCGCTGGCGGCGAAGGTGGCAAGCGGCCAGACCGGGCGCTGACCGTTTACTGCCAGCGTTGCCGTGAGGCGTATCCTGGCGTGGATATCATGGCCGGCGGTATTGAAGCCAGCCTGCGCCGCATTGCCCAGTACGATTACTGGAGCGACAAAGTGCGCCAGTCCGCCCTGGTCTATGCCAAGGCCGACATCCTCTTGTTTGGCAACGCCGAGCGTGCACTGGTCGACGTAGCGCAGCGCGCCCATGCAGGCGAGCGTCTGGCGCAAATCCGCGACGTGCGCGGCACCGCTTTCATGACCCGCCAGGGCTGGATGCCAGCACAAGACTGGTCCGAGATGGACTCCACCACGGTCGATACCCCGGGGCGTGTTGATGCGCATCCGGACCCGTATGCCATGGAGCCGGAAAAACAGGAAGCTGCACCAACCCCACCCGACGCGGCGCAGCCGATCCGCATTGTCAGCAAGGCAGAGCGCCTGGCCGCCAAACAGGCGCAGCGCCAGAAAACCGTAATCCGCATTCCGGCGTTTGAAGCCGTGGCCCACGACCCGGTGCTGTACGCGCACGCCAGCCGCACGCTGCATCTGGAATCCAACCCCGGCAACGCCCGTGCGCTGGTGCAAGCGCATGGCGAGCGCGATGTGTGGATCAACCCGCCGCCCATTCCGCTGACCACGCCGGAGATGGACTACGTGTACGACCTCTTCTACGCCCGCAACCCGCACCCGTCTTACGGCAATGCGCGTATCCCGGCGTGGGAGATGATCCGTTTCTCGATCAACATCATGCGCGGCTGTTTTGGCGGCTGTACCTTCTGTTCGATTACCGAACATGAAGGCCGCATTATCCAGAGCCGGTCAGAAGAATCGATCCTGAACGAGATCGTGGAAATCCGCGACAAGACACAAGGCTTTACCGGCCACATCAGCGACCTGGGCGGCCCCACCGCCAATATGTACCGCCTGGCCTGTAAAGACCCCAAGATCGAACAATCCTGTCGCCGCTTGTCCTGTGTGTATCCGGGCATTTGTGAAAACCTGAATACCGACCACGCCCCGCTGATCCAGCTTTACCGCAAGGCGCGGGCGATTCCGGGCGTCAAGAAGATCACCATTGGCTCTGGCTTGCGTTATGACCTAGCCGTGGAAAACCCGGAATACATCAAGGAACTGGTCACGCACCATGTGAGCGGTTATCTGAAAATTGCGCCGGAACACACGGAAGAAGGTCCACTGTCCAAGATGATGAAGCCGGGCATTGGCACGTTCGAGCGCTTCAAGACCTTGTTCGACAAGTTCAGCGCACAGGCCGGCAAAAAACAGTATCTGATCCCGTATTTCATTGCCGCCCACCCCGGCACGGCCAATGAAGACATGCTGAACCTGGCGCTGTGGCTAAAGGAAAACAACTTCAAGCCTGACCAGGTGCAAGCCTTCACCCCCACGCCCATGGCGATGGCGACAACGATGTGGCATACCCGCCGCAACCCGTTGAAGAAGCTGGCCCGCAGTTCAGAGAAAGTGGAGATCATCCGCGATGCGCATCAGCGCAAGGTACATAAGGCGTTCCTGCGTTATCACGACCCGGCCAACTGGCCAATCTTGCGTGAGGCCTTGCTGGAAATGGGCCGGGCGGATTTGATCGGCAACAGCCCGAAACACCTGATCCCCGCGCAGCAACCAGGCGAGCGGCCGGTGGCACCGCCACGCAATCCACGGCCTGCCGGGAATGCGAGTGCCGGCGCTGGTGGTACCCGCAAGCCGGGGGCGGCCGGTACTGCTGCGCCGGCGACGCGCAAGAAGATTGTTGGGCCTGGTCAAGGCAAGGGGAAGAAAACCTTTGCCGGGAAGAATCGGGCACGGTGATCTTTTTGTTGAGGGATGAAAACAGAGCCCCGCCGATGGCGGGGTTTTGTTTTTTTGGGGTGTGGTTGGTGGAGGTGGTATGCCTGGGATGTTAAAAGCGTTTGTTAGCGCCTTCGGCGCGGGTTTGAAAGGCGTTTGATACCCGGGGTGCCGGGCCCACGTTACTTTCTTTGCTTCGCCACCTCGGCGGCCCCAAAGAAAGGCGACCCCAGCCTGGCGGCCCTCCGGGCTGCCCTCAGTCGGTCGGGAGCCTGGGGTCTCCCTCCCTTCTTCGGCGCTGGGCTTTAATGGGGGAGGAAAGTCAAAAGCAACCCCAACGGCAGCGGCAACGGCAACGGCAACGGCCGATTCAACGTGTATTCCACTGACTCGTCATTCCGGTCCTCGGCGGCCCCCTTGCGCCGGAATCCAGCTACGATACCTGCACAAGTTTCGTGGTGGATTCAGACTGGTACGGTATTCCACCGCAAGCAGCCCGCCGGGCTGCGGACTGGATTCCTGCCTCCGCAGGAATGACGAGTTCGTGGGAAAGTAAACTCACCATTCTTGCAATCAGACGGTTTGCAGGGTTTGGGTTGCTTTTGATGTTGTCGTTGCTTTTGACGTACCTCCCCTCCGGCAGCGCCGAGCATCGCAGTGAGGGCCGGGGTTTCGGCGTAAGGGTGTTTGAGGGCGTAGCCCGAGTTCCCTGGAGCCAGCCGGACTTTGCGAGAAGCGCAGGGAACCCGAAGGGCGCTGTCGCAGGGGTCGCCTTTCTTTGGTTACTTTCTTTGGCGAAGCAAAGAAAGTAACGTGGGCCCGGCACTCCGGGTATCCAAACCAACCGCGCCGTAAGGCGCTAACACACACATCGTAATGGTGGATTGTCGCTACCGCTCCGAATCCACCCTACAGCTAACATCGCCACCCCGGATTCCCGCCTTCGGCTCCATCCGGGCTACAAAACAGCCCTCTTCACACGCCCCAGGGTATTCACCCAATCCCACCTCCCCGCCAGAACCCGGTAAATTACCCCTCCACCGAAAACGTTTTCATCCACCCCACCCGCCCAGGAAACAAGCATGAGCGCCGTAGTCCGTTGCCTCTCTGATGGTCAATACAACCTTGCCGAAGGCATCATCCGCGACGAGCACACCGGGCATTTGTGGTGGACCAACATCCATGCCAAAGAACTCTGGCGGATGAAGCCAGGCACCGGCGTGCACAAATGCTGGCATTTGCCGCAGCGGCTGGGGTGTTTTGCACTGACGCAAAATCAGGACGTACTGCTGGTGGCGCTGGAAACCGGCCTGGCGCTGTTCAACCACGCCCGTGATGAATACACCCGCCTCATCAGCGTAGAAACAGAACTCCCCAAAACCCGCACCAACGATGGTCGCTGTGACCGGGCCGGCAATTTTATCTTTGGCACCATGCACGAAGGCAGCCCGGAGCCGGTGGCGTCCATTTACCGTTTTGATACCGCAGGCAAGCTGAGCCGGCTGGAGCTGCCCAAGGTGGCCATCTCCAACAGCATCTGTTTCAGCCCGGATGGCAAGATCATGTACTGGTGCGACTCCTTGCAGCACAAGATCATGCAAAGCGATTACGACGCGGCCACCGGCGCGGTGGGCAATCACCGGGTATTTGTTGATCTGGGCGACACCATCATTGAACCCGATGGTTCAACGGTCGATGCCGCGGGCTATCTGTGGAATGCACAGTGGGCCGGTCATTGCGTGGTCAGATACGCGCCAGACGGCTCGGTAGACCGGGTTATCGATATGCCGGTCGCACAGCCCACCTGTGTGACCTTTGGTGGCGCTGAGCTCGATACGCTGTATGTCACCAGCGCGCGCAACGGTCTGGGCGTGGAGGCGCTGGCGCAACAACCGCTGGCAGGCGCGGTGTTTGAGGTCCGTCTGGAAGGGATCCGGGGCCTGCCGGAAAACCGCTGGCTGGGCGCCGTTTGACCCTGACGATTTTTATACCAAAAGCATATCTGGATATGACAAACGTTTGCGCTTTTGCCTGAGCAAACAGCAACTTTGCCGGATATCGCCCGATTTTGCCGTCTGGCTGTCTTACACCGAAAACCGCCGCGAGAGCCGTTATCGTTTCGTCAAACGATGAATTGTATCGCGGGAGATTTCATGCAAGTCCAACCCCGCGCCTGCGTGTATATGCTGGCGTGGCTCTTTCCTTTGCTCAGCATGTGGGGTATCGAAACCGGTGGTGTGGCGACGTTCGCCCTGCCGGTCTTTGCCTTTGTGCTGGTGCCCCTGGTCGACCTGTTTGTGGGTCGTTCACCGCGTTTGCCGAATCGGGATGGTGTGCCGCTGGCCGACTGGATCATGCGCGCCTACGTACCGCTCGCGCTGCTGGCTGTGGCTAACGGCGTAAGCGCAGCAGATCGCTGGAGCACCCTTGAATGGATCGGCAATACGCTGTCTTTGGGCGTGACCGCCGGCGTCGGCATTGTGGTAGCGCACGAGCTGGGTCACCGTCGATCCTTTGCCTTGCGTCTGCTGGCGCGGTTGATGCTGTGGAGCGCCGCTTATGGGCATTTCCGGGTCGAACACAATCGCGGCCACCATATCTGGGTGGCCACGCCGTATGACCCCGCGACTGCGCGCCGCAACCAGCCGTATTACGCGTTCTGGTGGCAGGCCGTCAGCGGCACCTTGCACGGTGCCTGGATGCAGGAAACCGCACGCTTGATCAAACGGCAGTTACCCGGTTGGCACTGGCGTAACGAGGTCTGGCAGAACGTTGCTGCCACCTTGTTGCTGGGTGTGCTGGCCTCTGTTCTGGGTGGTTTGCCGGGGCTGCTGTTGTTTGCCGCGCAAGCGATCATCGGGTTTTCCTTGCTGGAAGCCGTGGATTACATCGAGCACTACGGCTTGATGCGACACCGCTTTGCCGATGGCCGCTTCGAACGGATGACGGCCGCACATAGCTGGAGTGCCAACCACACCGTCAGCAACTGGCTGCTGTTTGAACTGCAACGCCACGCTGACCACCATATGCGCCCGCTGGTCCCGTTTTCTGCGCTGGGTGACCAGGCCGAATCGCCCATGTTGCCGGCCAGTTACCCCACCATGATCATGCTGGCATTGTGCCCGCCGTTATGGTTCCGGGTAATGAACCCGCGGCTTGACCGGCACTATCAGCAACTGGCTACCGAACGCGGCATGCTGGCCGTCTGAGCCACGCCACACCTCATCGACGCTGATCCACCAAAAACAGCCGACTGTCGCCATCCACGGTGAGTGGGCCGGCTGGCGAGCCGCATCAGTACAGGCTTCACCTGATTGTTACAGCTTTATGGCCGGATAGCTGCGGCCAGGACGTTGTTCTATGATCGTCGGCAGCAGTCGCCTTGCGCGGTCGCATATAAAAACGAAATCAGCCGTACACAAAAATCAGTAAACAAAAGCAAGACCACAACTGAAGATGAGGATGACGAAATGAAATCACGCTTGTTCACACACAAGCGCGGGAAACTTGCGCTCGCCGCAATGCCCGCCGCCTTTGCAGCACTCTCCGTACTTGCTGCCTACCCCACCTGGCAAGACGGTGGCACCTACTCCGCCGGTACGGTGGTGTATTACAACGGTCATGATTATCAGGCGCTGGTCACCCAGACCGATTATGTCGGCGCCAACTGGAACCCGGCCGCGACCCCAAGCTTGTGGAAAGACCTGGGTGCGGATACCAGCGGCAGCGGTACACCCACGCCGACACCAACGCCGGCCCCCACACCCACGCCAGCACCGACACCGGCTCCGACGCCCGCCCCAACGCCTGCACCGACACCGACCCCTGCCCCGACCCCGTCTGGCAGCTGTAAGGCCGCCTGGGCATCCGGCACCGCCTACAACGGTGGCGCACAAGTCAGCTACAACAATGTGAACTACACCGCCAACTTCTGGACGCAAGGTAATAACCCGAGCACCAGCAGCGGCGCAGCAGGCTCTGGCCAGCCGTGGACTTCCAACGGCGCTTGCACAGGCGGGACACCGGCACCAACGCCGACACCGACCCCTGCGCCCACCCCGACGCCGACACCCGCACCGACCCCGGCTCCAACGCCGACACCGGCACCGACACCTACCCCGGCGCCGACACCGACACCTGCACCCACACCGTCTGGCAGCCTGCCGAACCACGTACTGGTGGGTTACTGGCAGAACTTTGACAACGGCGCTGCCGTGCAAACCCTGGCGCAAGTGCCGACCACCTACAACGTGATCGAAGTCGCCTTTGCCGACTCGGACACCGCCAACGATGGTGGCATCACCTTCAATATCGACTCCGGTTTATCCAACGCGGTCAGCGGTGGCTACACCAACGCGCAGTTCGCCAATGACATCAAGACCCTGCACAGCCAGGGCCGCTTTGTGGTGTTGTCGATCGGTGGTCAGAACGGCAGCATCACGCTGGGCAACAGTACCGCTGTGACCAACTTTGTGAACAGTGCGTACTCGCTGATCCAGCAGTATGGCTTTGACGGGATCGACATCGATCTGGAAAACGGCATCAATGTCGCCAACCTGGAAAGCGCGCTGACCCAACTGCACACCAAGGTGGGCAACAACTTGATCATTACCATGGCACCGCAGACCATCGACATGCTGCCAGGTATTCCGGGCGCTGGCGCTTATCTGCAGGTGGCGCGTGATCTGGGCAGCATCATCACCATGGTCAACACCCAGTACTACAACTCCGGTTCCATGCCGGGCCGCGATGGCAAGAACTACAACCAGGGTACGGTGGACTTCATCACTGCCCAGGCCGATGCCGTGCTGGCCTATCTGCAACCGGGCCAGGTGGGGCTGGGCTTGCCCGCCTCCGCCTCCGGGGCCAGCAGCGGTTATGTTGATCCATCCATTGTGAATAACGCGGTGGATTGCCTGACCCAGGGCACGCATTGCGGCACGTATATCCCGGTTGCCAAGTACCCGGGCCTGCGCGCGGTAATGGATTGGTCTACCAACTGGGATGCCAGCAACAACAACAACTTCAGCAATACCGTTGCGCCGCACCTGAAAGCGCTGCCGTAATGAACTGACGTTGTGTCTGAATGAAAAACGCCCCGGGAACGGGGCGTTTTTTTATGCCAGCGCGCGCAGGCCATCGTGGATGTTTTTCCCTTTCACCACCCTTAAGTTCGATCGATACATGCCGATACATTCACTATATAAAAAACCAATCGCACCCCATCATGACTCTACTCTCCAATATCGGCGTGAGCGTCCGCGTGTCATTAAGCGGCCCGGCAAGCCAGGGCTTGAGCCAGGCCGACCAGCTCAAAGCCCAACAAGCTGCCGATGCTGAACAAGCCACACAGGACGAGAAACAGGCAGATACAAAGTCGTCATCCAGCCTGGTGATGATCGACCTGAGCGCGCTACGCCAGTCCCTCACCTACCGCCCGGCCAACAGTGTGGCCGCCCCCTCCTCCTCACCCATGTCGTCGATCCTGCAAAAGCTGGGCAATATCCCCAGCGCCGGATCACAACGCAAAAATGCGGCGCGGGCACGTTTGAACCGGCTTAAAAGCCAGATTGAAGCCATGAAGAAGGCCGCGATTGCGCTCAACCCGCGTGCGGCCAAAGCCATGGCAGCCGTACTGAAAATGCTGGCGGCGCAGTTAAAGTCCGCCGCGGCCGATCTGGCAGGAAGCGATGGCGGTGGACCATCAGCGGGCGGCGGGATGAGTATTCAGTTCAACAGTTCAAGCGGCGCGTCTGCCGCGCCCTCTGCCACGGGCTCTGCGGATGCCGGCAGCAGTAGCGCCAACGCCGCCGCGCAAGCCCAGGCCAGTGCGGACACATCCAGCAGTGGTGATCATGGCGATCAGCCCGCCAGCGAAGACTCATCCAGCAGCGCGGATACAGCGAGTGCTGTGCAAGCGCAGGCGTCCGCCGACACCAGTGCCCCGGCGACTCCAGATACGCAAAACGGCAGCGCAGACACCACCACCGGGACTGCGGGAAGCCCGGACGCTAAATCTACGGCGGCCGACCAATCCGGCGCCAGCGACAAGACCGATGCCAACGCAGCAGCACAAGATGCCCAGCAACTGGCGCAAACCGCAGCCCAGGCCGCCAATACGGCCAGCAAACCGGGCGGGAGTGCCAACTTCAAAATTCCGGGTTCCGGCAGCAATGGCGGCAATATGAGCGCCAGCGACAAAGCCCTGGTCGAAGAAGTGGCGCGCAGCCTGCAGCAACTGGTTGCGCTGGTGAAAATGCACCTGCGCGGCAAGAACAAGGATATCCAGGGGGCGGAATCGGCGATCAAGGATGCGGTCAAGCTCGCCGAAGGGGGCAGTACCGGCGCTGCCACCCTCAATGTGGCGGTGGGCAATCTGGGCGGGGATGCGGGTAGCGCCAGCGGTAGCAACGCCACCTGAAGCGGGTCAGTCCGCCCCTTCCAGCAAAGCCGCAAAATTGGCGACCAGCGGCGACGTGTTTTGGGCACGCGTCGCCAGTGAGGCGCTGGTAGTGGCCCCCGCATCGGTTAACGGCAGATAGCACACGCCTTCCACCTTCACGCACGCCAGGGGCGCCGGCAAGATACTGACGCCCAGCCCGGCGGCCACCAGGCCGATCAGCGTGGTGCCTTCCCGCGCTTCCTGCACCACCTCTGGCACAAACCCGGCAAGATCACACAGCCGCAGCACCTGCCGATAAATACCGGTACCCGCTGATTCCGGGTACATCACAAAGGGTTCCTGCGCCAGTTGGGCCAGACCAATAGCGCTTTGCCCCGCCAGCGGATGATCATCCCGCAGCGCCACCAGCATGGGGTCATCCGCCAGATGCCGCAGTACCACGTTATCCGGCACTTGCATGTCGGTGGAACGCACCATGCCGATATCCAGCGTGCCATCCGCCACCGCCGCCATTTGTTGCACGGTCATCATTTCCAGCAAATTAAGCCGTACATGCGGGTAGCGCTGGCGGAACCGGTAGATCAACCGGGGCAGAAAGCTGGTGAACGGCAGCGACGGCGTAAAGCCGATGACCAGCTCCCCGACTTCTCCGCGTGCGGCACGGCGCGCGTCTTCAGCCGCATCAGTGGCCTGTTGCAAGATACTGCGAGCCCGCAGCAAGAAACGCTCGCCCGCCGGCGTCAGTGCTACTTTGCGCCGGCTGCGGGCAAACAGTTCAACGCCCAGTTCGGCCTCCAGCGCCTGGATTTGCTGGCTTAACGGCGGCTGGCCAATATGCAGTTTTTCTGCGGCACGGGTGAAGTGCAGTTCTTCAGCGACGGCGACAAAATAACGTAGATGTCGTAGTTCCATTGATATCTCAAACATATCAAAACATGCATAAATATATATTGGACTGGCAGTCAGCGCGAGCATAAGCTTTTGCTGTCACATGCGTACGCCCAGGCAATATCATGCAAGACCCCACTGCAGTCGCCCTCATCAAAGCCGGTACCCCGGCTTATCGCCGTACCAATATCGCCTTGTTTCTGGGCGGTTTTTCCACCTTCTGGTTGTTGTACTGGGTGCAACCCTTGTTGCCGCTGTTCTCCCGCGTCTTCGGTTTGAGCCCGGCCGCCAGTAGCGTGGCGTTATCGATTTCTACCGGTGGCCTGGCACTGGCCTTGATTCCGGCCAGTTTCATTTCCGATCGCTTTGGCCGCAAACCGGTGATGTGTACGGCCATGTTTGCTGCCGCCGTGCTTACCCTGTTGAGCGCCTTCGCCCCGGGTTTTGGCAGTTTGCTGGTCTTCCGGATTTTGTGTGGCGTGGTGCTTGCTGGCTTGCCCGCCGTCGCTATGGCTTATCTGGCCGAAGAGATCGACCCGCTGTCGCTGGGGTCGTCCATGGGTTTGTATATCGCCGGCACCGCCCTGGGTGGCATGAGTGGTCGCCTGACCAGCGCCTGGGTGGCTGATTTCTTCACCTGGCGCGCTGCGGCGGGTTTCGTCGGTGCATTGGGGTTGATTGCCGCTTTTGTGTTCTGGCGCTTTTTGCCCAAATCGCAGCACTTTAGCGCGCGGGCCTTGCCAACCAGCGCGGCCGGCCGCAAAGCCTTGTGGCAAGCCATCCAGGGGCTGTTTGGCGATGCCGGCTTACCCTGGCTGTTTTTCACCGGTTTTGCGCTGATGGGCTGCTTTGTGAGCTTGTACAACTACATGGGTTTCCGGCTGGAACGGGCGCCGTTCAATCTGTCTGACTCCACCATCGGCATGATCTTTACGCTGTATCTGGTCGGCACGTTTGCCTCGGCCTGGTCTGGCAAGATGGCAGACAAAATCGGTCGTCGCCACGTCTTGTGGGGCATGAAAGTGCTGATGCTGGCCGGCCTGCTGCTGACCTTGTCAAACTGGTTGCCGCTGGTGATTGTCGGCATTGCCATGTTCACCTTTGCCTTCTTTGGCGGGCACACAGTCGCCAGTAGCTGGGTAGGCCGCCGCGCCGGCCCGGCCAAAGCGCTGGGGGCGTCCCTGTACTTGAGCGCGTACTACCTGGGCTCCAGCCTGGTGGGTTCGCTCACCGGCCTGTTCTGGGCGGCCGACCAGTGGACCGGTGTGTGCGCCGCGCTGGTGTTCATCGTGCTGATCAGCCTGGCTGTGGCACTGCGGCTGCGCAGCTTGCAAGCCAAGCCACTCGCCGTTGCGCACTAGGATCCGGCCAGCAAAAAGGGCGGGGGACCGTCCCCGCCGCTGGCATGCCGGTTTACCAGCGCTGATGCACGTGCGGCTTGATGTATTGCGTGTAGATATCCGCCACCGCACTCATTTGCGCGTCGGTCAGTGCGGGCAGGTGGGCTGCAGCGGCATTGCTGGCGGCCTGAGTCGGATTTTTGGCGCCGGGGATGGCCACGGTAATGGCGTCGAACATCAGAATCCAGCGCAATGCCATTTGCGCCATGGGCACATCACCAATCACATTACGCAACGCGTCCACGGCTTTGAGGCCGGTTTCATAGGGCACGCCAGAGAACGTCTCGCCCACATCAAATGCTTCGCCATGCCGGTTGAAGTTGCGATGATCTTCCGCGGCAAACTGGCTGCTGGCACTGAGCTTGCCGGTCAGCAAACCACTGGCCAGCGGCACGCGCGCAATGATGGCGACGTGCTGCGCCCTGGCGCGAGCAAAGAAATGCTCGGCCGGACGCTGACGGAACATGTTAAAGATGATCTGTACGCTGCTGATCGGAAACTCCAGCGCCTTGATGGCCTCTTCCACTTTCTCGACCGAGACGCCATAAGCCTTGAGTTTGCCTTTGGTCACGAGCTTGTCCAGCGCTTCAAAGATCTCCGGCCGGTAGAAGACGTCGGTCGGCGGACAATGCAGTTGCACCAGATCCAGCGCATCGACTTCCAGATTGCGCAATGAATCGTCAATGTACTGTTCCAGCACCTGCGGCGTATAACCGGCTGACACGTGCGGGTTGATCTTGCGGCCGGCCTTGGTCGCCACCATGATGCCATCCCGACCGCGTTGTTTGAGCACGCGGGCAATCAGGCGCTCTGAGCGGCCATCGCCGTAGACATCGGCGGTATCCAGAAAATTAACGCCGGCATCCAGCGCGGCGTGCAGTGCGGCCTCAGCATCTTTGTCAGACACATCGCCCCAGCTACCGCCAATGGCCCACGCGCCAAAGCCGATTTCAGAAACGCTGCGACCGGTATTACCAAACTGACGTTGTTGCACGGTGTTCTCCATGGGTTGCGCATGACATTGGCGAGCAGTGTAGAAGCCCACCTCTAAAAAAGGTATTCATTAATCTGCTGACCGGGACTGCGATATTTGCTTGCGACGCGGTTTGACCATACCTGTTGCAGATAAACCTGTTCTGCCAGGCCGTCTTGGGTGGCAACGTGGGGCGGCGTATAGTGACCGCCTTCCCGCTCCCGTCACGCTCCATCACATCATGCTGGCTGTTCTGCTTAAAGGTTTTCTGCTGTCTCTTTCGCTGTGTCTGGATATTGGTATCGTCAACACCGCACTGATCAACACCGGCATCCGCGCCGGCGTGCGCCCTGCCTTCATGCTGGGGCTGGGCTCGTGCTTTGGCGATATCACCTACGCGGCACTCTCCCTCTTTGGTCTTGCGGTCTTGTTTCAGTTCACTGCTGTGCGTTGGGTGTTGTGGCTGGGCGGTGGCGCGTTGTTGCTGTGGCTCACCTGGAAAATGGCCAAAGCCGCGCTGGCCGAATCCCGCCGTCAACAAGAAGCGCCAGACTATGATGCCGCCGCCGAAGCGCAAGCCTGGTCGCCCCGGGTGGAATTTTTGCGCGGTCTGGGCATGGCGCTGGCCTCGCCCACCGCGTTGCTGTGGTACGCCGCAGTAGGTGGGGCGATCATTGCCCAAGCCACGGACGGCTCTGCGCTGATGAACGCGCTATTCCTGGGCGGGTTCTTTGCCGGTGGCCTGGCATGGTCGGCGTTTCTGGCCGTGCTGGCGGGCAAAGGGCGGCATTTGATTGGGCACAAGCTGGCACTGTACTGCAATGCGTTTTCTGCGGTGTTGTTTGCGTATTTTGCGGTGACGGTGATTGTGGAGGGGTATCGGACGTTGATTTAGTCCGGGGTTGATTGGGGTTTAGCGCCTTTGGCGCGGGTCTTTTAAAAGCATTTGATACCGGCGGTGGCCGGAGCACGTTAAGTTGCAGTACACATTTATCGTGCAACTTGCTTCGCCACCTCGGCGGCCCCAAAGAAAGTCCCCTTCGAGGATAAATAACCAAAGAAAGGCGACCCCAGCCTGCCCCTTGGTGGGTACCCCCACAAAGGTACTGGCACACCAGATGGCAGCTGCAGCGGGGTGGCGGCCCTCCGGGCTGCCCTCAGTCGGTCGGGAGCCTAAGGTCTCCCTCCCTTCTTCGGCGCTGGGCTTTGATGGGGGAAGAAAGTCAAAAGCAACCCCAACTTCAACGGCAACGGCAACGGCAACGGCAACGGCAACGGCAACGGCAACGGCCAAATCATCCAGGTGCGGGTTGTGTAGGGTGGATTCGGAGCGCAGCGACAATCCACCGCAAGCAGCCCGTTGGGCTGCGGACTGGATTCCTGCTTTCGCAGGAATGACGAGGTGGTGGGCCAAGTAAACCATTCTTGCGGGCAGATGGTTTGCGGGGTTGGGTTGGGGTTGGGGTTGGGGTTGGCTTTGGCTTTGGCTTTGGCTTTGGCTTTGGCTTTTGATGTTGCCGTTGCTTTTGACGTGCCTCCCCTCCGGCAGTGCCGAGCATCGCAGCAAGGCGCGGGGTTTCGGCGGAGGGGTGTTTGAGGCCGCAGGCCGAGTTCCCGTAGCCAGCCGCGTCTTGTGAGAAGCGCAGGGAATTCGCGCAGCGAACGCTGTCGCAGGGGTCGCCTTTTCTTTGGTTACTTTCTTTTGGCGAAGCAAAAGAAAGTAACGTGCTCCGGCCACCGCCGGTATCCAAAACAACCGCGCCGCAGGCGCTAACAGCGGTTCATGTAGCAAGCCAACCATGGTGGATTGCCGCTACCGCTCCGAATCCACCCTACGCACTAACTACCCCCCACAATTTAAACCAGCCCCCGGATTCCCGGCCCGATGGCCTCCATCCGGGCTACGAACTGGCACGCACCAGCAAAAGGTCAGGCAAGCAGCAACTCACCAACCTAACACTCCACAATATTCACCGGCACTTCAACAATCTCAATCGCCAACCCGCCACGGGCCGTTTCCTTGTATTTGGTGTGCATATCCCGCCCCGTCTCCCGCATGGTGCGGATCACCCGGTCCAGCGAAATAAAATGACTACCGTCGCCCCGTAACGCCATCCGTGCGGCGTTGATGGCTTTCACCGCCGCCATGGCATTGCGCTCGATACACGGCACCTGGACTAATCCGCCCACCGGATCACAAGTCAGCCCCAGGTTGTGTTCCATGCCAATTTCCGCCGCGTTTTCTACTTGTTGTGGCGTACCGCCCAGCACCTCTGCCAGTGCGCCTGCCGCCATGGAACAAGCCGAGCCCACTTCGCCCTGGCAACCCACTTCTGCGCCAGAGATCGAGGCGTTGAGCTTGAACAGAATGCCAATTGCGCCGGCCGTGAGCATGAAGCGGACGATGCCTTCTTCCGTCGCGGCGGGCACAAAGCGCGCGTAGTAATGCAGCACCGCCGGGATGATGCCGGCAGCACCGTTGGTGGGAGCGGTCACCACGCGGCCGCCCGCAGCGTTTTCTTCGTTGACGGCCAGCGCGTACAGGTTGACCCAATCCATCACGGTCAATGGGTCAGAAAGCCCTGCTTCGGGCGTGCTGGTGAGCTTGCGGTATAACTGCGCAGCCCGGCGTTTGACTTTCATGCCGCCGGGCAGCACGCCTTCACGTTCGCAACCGCGTTTTACGCAGTCCTGCATCACCTGCCAGATCGCCAGCAAACCCTTGCGGATAGTGGCTTCATCGCGCCAGGCCAACTCGTTTTCCAGCATGATCTGGCTGACAGGTTTGCCTTCTTGCGCACACAGCGCCAACAGTTGGGCTGCGGTGGCAAACGGGTGACGTAACCGGGTGACATCGGGCGGGGTAAAGCCAGCCTCAATGGCGGCTTCATCCACAATAAAACCACCGCCAACAGAGAAATACGCGCGCCGCGACAGGCTGTTGCCGGCAGCGTCGAATGCCTCAAAAATCATGCCATTGGGGTGATACGGCAGGGCTTTGCGCTTGTGCAGCATCAGGTGTTCCGGCTCGCGAAACGTGACGCGGTGCTCGCCCAACAGATCAATCTGTTGCGCGGCGCGAATGGTGGCGATGCGCGCGGGTACGCTATCGACATCCACCGTGTCGGGTTCTTCGCCACAAAAACCCAGCATCACGGCCACATCAGAGCCGTGGCCTTTCCCGGTGGCACCCAATGAACCATACAGTTCGGCCCTGATGCTGTTCACTTGCGCCAGCGTGCCGTCCTTCGCCAGCCTTTGCACAAACTGCCGCGCGGCGCGCATGGGGCCCACCGTGTGAGAACTGGATGGGCCGATGCCCACTTTGAAGAGGTCGAAAACGCTGATTGCCATAGGCCCTGCCCTGCATGACCGACGGCTGGCATCGGTCTGGTGTAGAGGGGCTGGCGCGACAAAGGGACCACCCGGCGCCAGCCGTGTGTTGCCCCCTCTGTCCTTGGTGCCTGAGAGATTACGGCCGCGTGCGGCCTTGCTTCTTCGGCGGAGTCGGCAGACTCACTCTCCAGAGTGCCAGATTGCCGTGCAGTTCTTTTGCCTGAGAGTTTTCAGGGCGATACCCCTTCGGCGCCACGTCCGGCAGCTTGTGAACAAGCTCCACAGTGGTCTCTCCTGCCCGGCATTGATTGGCTGATGGGCAATGTAGACAGCAGCTTATGCCATGTCAATGCGGGGTTTGCGCGCAGTGGGCGGTCGGTCAGATGCCAATCTGGCGACCAATTTCCTGACGACGATTGTTGCCGCCTTCGGTCAGCACGGCGGTGGTGACACAACCGGCCAGGGTAGATGCAATAAGGGCAATAGCAATGAGATTGCGCAAGATTTTCATGACGTTAACCATAAAACTATTGTTGCTAATCAAGCACTTGATCATATGCCGATGGCAACACCGCGACACGTAACCATTCACGCTATCAGACCCGGTTTGCCGATATTGCGCCCTTTGATCCGGCGGCCAGAACCGCGCCCTATACTGGCCGCGTCTGTCCTTTACACCGGAGTCACCATGAGCACCTTGCAGGAAAAACTGGGGTTCAGCGCCAATGATCGCCTTCTGATCACCCATGCCGACGACGTGGGCATGTGCGAGGCCACCGTCAGCGCCTGGGAGGCGCTGGTGAACACGGGTCTGTTGAGTTCGGCCTCTACCATGGTGCCGTGCAGCTGGTTTCCGTATGCCGCAGAAATGGCCAGCAAACTGGGCAGCAAGGCCGATCTGGGTGTGCATTTGACGCTCAACTCAGAACGCCAGCGCTATCGCTGGGCCCCGCTGACCACACATGACCCGGCCAGCGGGCTGGTGGATGAACAAGGGTATTTTCACAACCTGGCCCGCCCCACACACCTGAAGGGCGACCCTGCCGCCGCACACAGGGAACTGGCCGCGCAGATTGCCCGTGCCCGCCAGTTCGGGGTGGATATCACCCACGTGGACAGCCATATGCTCACGCTGTATCACCCGGCGTTGATGCCCATTTACCTTGATCTGGCAGCGCAAAACGGCGTGCCTACCCTGATCCCGGATGTCGATGGCCAGACCGTGGCAGACATGTGCGTGATCCCGCTGGCAGAAGGCGAAGCCGTCGCCCAGCAGTTCCAGCAAGCCGCCGCAACGGGTAAAACCGTATTGGTAGACAGCTTTGCCGGCCTGCCATTCAACAAGCAACTGGCACAAAAAGAGCGGCTGGCTTTTGCCTGTGAATGGCTCGATAGCCGTGAGGCTGGCGTGCATGTGCTGGTCGGTCACCCCGCCGATGACACGCCAGAACTGCGTACCCTGGCTCCCGACGTGGCAACCCGGGTAGCAGACCGGCTGCTGCTGGGCAGTGACGAGTTTGGCCGGGCGGTTGAGGAACGCGGTTTCAAGCTGATTGGCATGCGCGAAATCCGCGACGCCATGCTGCGTTGAGCCCCAGCAAAAAAGGCCGTCAGCTTTGCAGCTGACGGCCCAAAGGTGTCGGGCTATGACACCAATCCCCAGGAAAGACTACTCCTGACATGAGGTATGCAACTCTCACTGCATACCGCATCCTTGCGGCGCTGGCGGTGGACCAGACGCCTCTTTCGGCGGCGGCCGGTGCTTGCCGCTGCGACCAGAATCATTTGGACCACCCGGGCCATCTGGCGGCGGGCCACGATGACCGTGCTGGCCAGACTCAACCGTGCTATCACCATCGTCTTTCAGAGCCGGCGGCGGCCCGCACCGGCCTTGCGGCGCAGACGCACTCCAGTCGCTGTCATTCATTGACGGCGGCGGCACGCCATCGACCGCCCCGGCCACATAACTCGCGCCAACCAGCACCAGGCCGGTGACCAGCAAACTCACTACTTTCATGCGCATCCCTGCATGACTGAACACGGATACCAGGTTAACACGGGCAATGGCCGCCAATTGCATACAGATGTAAGCGCCAAGTGGCTGGACGGGCGTGCCGTGTATGGGTGGGTGTCGCGGCGGGTAATTGATACGGGGAGGTACAAACTGGTGTGACTGGGGTCACGTGGTGAGGCGTTTGCTAGTGTGGTCGTGGTGATGGGCTGATGGTACAGGCCATCTGTGGTTGCCGTCCCCGGCGGTCCCCTGGATTCCCGCCAAGGGGGCCCCCGAGGTCGGGAATGACGAAGTGCGGAGATGCACAGACCAAGCTTGCTGGCAGACGGTTTGCGAGGTTGGGGTTGGGGTTGGGGTTGGGGTTGCTTTTGATGTTGCCGTTGTTTTTGACTTGTCTCCCCTTCGGCAGTGCCGAGCATCGCAGCAAGGCGGGGGGTTTCGGCGAAGGGGTGTTTGAGGCCGAAGGCCGAGTTCCCGCAGCCAGCCGCGCCTTGCGAGAAGCACAGGGAACCCCGAAGGGGCGCTGTCGCAGGGGGCGCCTTGGTTCCTTTCTTTGGGGCCGCCGAGGTGGCGAAGCACCTCGGCGGCCCCAAAGAAAGGGACGTGGGCCCGGCACTCCGGGTATCTAAAAACACCCGCGCCGCCAGGCGCTAACACGCAGCCATCGCAATCGGTGGATTGTCGCTAACGCTCCAAATCCACCCTACCCGCCTGGCCACCTGCGGTGCCCACACTGGATTCCTGCTTCCGCAGGAATGACGATATAACAGAGCCGGCAAGCACCGCTTGCCTGCCATCATCGCCATTCCGAAAACTTCCCTCTGCACCCGGACCGCGAAAAGCTACCGAGCGGCAAAGGCCATCAAGCCTTCAAATACCCTTCCGCCAGCCCCACCCACATCCCTGCCCCCGGCGTCAGGCAGCCATCATTAAAGTCATATCCAGGGTTGTGGATCATGCAAGACCCTTCCCCATCGCCATTCCCGATAAAGAAATAACAACCGTTGGGATTGGCATCGAGCATATAGGCAAAGTCTTCACTGCCCATCAACGGCCGGGCGCCGTAATGGGCGCTGGCTTCACCAAACAATTGCGCCGCCACGCCGTGGGCAAAGCGCGTCTGGGTTTCGTCGTTGACCAGCACGGGCGTGCCGTGGCGGGTTTCAATGGTGGCGGTGGCACCAAAGCTTTGCGCCTGCAGACGTACCACATCTTCAATGCGGCTTAACAAGAGTTTGCGTACCTGCCGGTCAAGCGCCCTTACGCTCAGTTTCATCAGCGCGCTGGCCGGCACCACGTTAGCCACATCGCCAGCCTGGATCGAACCGACGGTGATCACAGCCGCATGCTGGGTATCGATATTGCGCGACACAATGGTCTGCAGTGCCAGGGTGATACTGGCCGCAACCACAATCGGGTCGACCGTGGTGTGCGGCAAGGCGCCATGCCCACCCTTGCCGTGGATGGTGACATCCAGACTATCGGCCGAGGCCATGAACGCGCCGCTGCGAAAATAGAACTGGCCCACCGGTAACCCCGGCATATTGTGCATGCCGAAAATGGCATCACACGGAAAACGCCGGAACACGCCCGCCTCGACCATGGCCTGCGCACCACCCAGGGCTTCTTCAGCGGGCTGAAAGATCAGATTGAGCGTGCCATTAAAATTGCGGGTTTGCGCCAGATAACGCGCGGCCCCCAGCAGCATGGTGGTGTGACCATCATGTCCGCAGGCATGCATGCGATTGGGGATCTGGCTGGCCCACGGTTTGGCGGTTGCCTCGTGAATTGGCAAGGCGTCCATATCGGCCCGCAAGCCCAGGGTTTTGTGACCGGTACCCGCCTTGAGCACGCCGACGACACCGGTTCTGGCGATGCCACGGTGAACTTCATAGCCCCAGCTTGCCAGTTTTTCTGCCACCAGGTCGCTGGTGCGGCTTTCTTCAAAGCCCAGCTCCGGATGGCGATGAATACTGCGGCGGATTTCAGTGAGCTCCGGTTCGAAGCTGCGCAAGGTATCAAACATGGCGGGTTCCAGAGGAATGAATCAACGGCTCACCCTGTTCATGCTAAACCGGGTGTGGGCCTACGCAATGCAAAGCGGCGATATGGCGGGTTCAGCGGGCTTTGCGGCGCAACACCAGGGCCACCAGCCAGGCCAGCAGACCGGCCGCGCCACAGACAATGGCAGGCAGCCATTGCTCGGTGAACTGGTTGACCTGGGCGGCGCCAGGGCGATCGGGCGGGTACATGACGGCAACGGTGTCGCCGTGATGCAGCGCGGGCCACTTGCCGGTTTGCAACGGGACAAAATCAATGATCTGGCCATCTGCGGTGCTAAAGCGCACCAGTGGCTTGCTGTTGGCGTCCGAGCCAATCATGTTGACCACTTTGCCCTGCGCCGCCACGGTGCCATCGCGCCGATCATAAGCACGGGAAGCCAGAATGATGGCGGCCAGCGAGAACACCAGCGCGGCCAGCATGGCCACCAGGACGGGAAGCGGCCGGCTGGTACGGCTAGAAACAGGAGGATTGCGCCTGGAAGCAGCTTTCATGAAAACACGGGCCTGTCCGGATTCGGGCTTGCCAGTCTACCAGAGCCTCAAGGCGTGGTCTGGGCCTGATTCTGATAGAAACGCCGCAAGGCATGAGAGAGCCCGCAGGCCAGCATGGTCACCAGACCCATGTACAACATGCTCAGATTGCGCATTTCACCCGGATAGCAGAACAGCAAAAACAGCGGTACGTTGATCAACAGCGCCAGCCACAGATACTGCCGCACATAGCGCGGTAATTGCGGCCAGCCAGCACGCACCACCAGCGCCACCAGCAAGAGGTTGATCAGGTTAAAACTCTTGGGGGTGATGAAGCCGTACTGGAATTCAAACCCCTTCAAATGCCCCAGGTAGCGAAAGTACTGCAGTTGCTGCCACAGGTGAAACTGCACCATATCGCCCGGATTGCCCGCGTAGTGGGCTTTGACCAGCGAATAGGTCATCCCGCTGAGCAGCACAGTCAACCCCGCCCAAAGCGCCCCTTTGCGCCAGCCAAAACGGTGGGCCAGCAAGGGGTACAGGGTGATAGAGAAAAAGAAAAAAGCTTCTTTGTTATACGTGGCCAGGGGGGCCAGCAACACCAGCCAGACCGGCGCAAAGCGCAGCGCCAGCCAGAATGCCAGCGCATAGAAAAAGAGTTCGGTGAAATCGTAGAAGTTGCCACCGACAGTGAGAAACATGGGAAAAACCAGCACAAAGACGGTGGCCGCAATGGCAGAGGCAAAACGGTCTGCCGTCAGTGCCACACCAACGCGCCACAAGATCAGCGCCGCGCCGGCAAAGGCCAGAAACCCCAGCAGGTACACGTAGTAGAACGTCATCTGCATGCCGGCGGGCTGATTCACCGCCGCGATCACGCTCGAGTAATGCTGGGCCATGTTGTCAAACTGGAGGATCTCTTGCAGTCGGGCCTGCAAGCCGGCCGGGGTGTGCGCCTGTAGCCATTGCGCCAGTTCTGGTAACAGCCGGCGGTAAATCCACGGCCGTTTGGCCGTGCCATCCAGCATCTCTTGCAGCAAACAGGGCGCGCTGGCATCCGGGCCAACGCTACAAAAGCCCCATTTGGCAAAGAACGCACCATAAGCCGCCGCACAACTGACAAAGAACACCGCCAGAAACGGGATCACCCGTACCAGCGTGGTCACGCGGTCCAGCAAAGACCGGCCCGAGCGCGCCGGGGCTTGTGGCGTCAGCACAGCCACATCTTCAATCATGGGGCACTCCTGGTCCAGCACGTCAACGACAGGCTCACAGGAACGCCCCCAGCGCCACGATGATGGCCGCCACCACGGCCGTTTGCTGGCTCACCCGGTCACGCACGGCAAAGACCACCGGGTCATCCTGCACCAGGCCGCGATTGGCCATCAGCCACAGGCGGCAAACCCAGAACATCAGCAGCGGGCACAGCGCCCACAACACGCGCGGCGTTTTGTACAGGGGGCCAACATCCGGGCTGTTGATATACAGCGCCAGCACCAGCACGCTCAACAGGCAACTGGAGACGCCCATGGCCATCACCACAAACTGGTCGGCCACCAGGTAATTGCGGCCAGACACTTTGTCCCGCCCGGCTTCTTCCAGTGCCAGCAATTCCGTGTACCGTTTGACCAGCGCCAGCCCCAGGAAGATGAACATGGAGAACGACAGCAGCCAGAACGACGGCACCACTGCAATGGCCGCAGCGCCCGCAATGATACGGATGGTATAAAGCGCCGCCAGCAGCACCACATCGACCGCCATCTTGCGTTTGAAGCTGAACGAATACGCGCTGGTCAGCACCAGGTACACCAACAACACGGCCAGCAATTGCGGCGAGATCACCGCAGCCAGCAAGAGGCCGGCCAGCAGCAGCACTGGCACCGCGACAAAGCCCACGCCGAGTGGCAATTCGCCCGAAGCAAACGGACGCTTGCGCTTGCGCGGATGCAGCCGGTCAGATTCCAGATCCAGCAAATCATTGACCAGATAGATCGACGACGCGCACAGGCCAAAAGCGATGAAGGTCGCCACGCCCGCACCGGCAGACGCAAAGTCGCCCAGCTTGTGCGAAACCAGCAGCGGAATGAACACCAGGATGTTTTTCAGCCACTGATGCACCCGGGCTGCCCGCACAAAGGATTTCCACATACCACGCACGGGCACATCATTGGTCAATTCGGCCACCTGGCCTTGTGTGCGCATGAACCACGCCCGCGCCGTGCTATCTGGCCGCACGCAACGGGCCACGCCCGCCTCCTGCCAGATCGCCACATCATCCGCACTGTTGCCGATGTATTCAAAACTGCGCTGCCCCACCACCTGCTTGATGGCATCAAGCTTGCGCGAGCTGGAGACATTGACCCCATTACCCGAGGCCAGCACCCCATCGAACACGTTGAGATGCCTGGCTACCGCCGCGGCTATTCGCTCGTCAGAAGCCGTCGCCAGCCAGACCTCTACGCCGGCCTTGCGCGACTCATCCATATACTTGAGCACCGCCGGGTTATACGGCAGCAGCGAAGGGTCGAATTCAAAATCGGTGGCCAGTTTCTTTTTCAGGTCAGCCTTGCCGCCAAACAACCAGAAAATGACGCGGAAAAAAGTCCAGATCGAGCGCTTGACCTGAAACAGCAGGGATTCAACCAGCATATCCGTGGCCACCAGCGTGCCATCCAGATCCACAAACAGATAGCGCGGACGCTGTGCGGGTCCAGGTTGCGCTGGCTGTGCCGCCTGCGCTGCAAAATCGGTTGTGCTCATTTGGTCCCCACAATGTAAACACCCAGCGCCACGATGCAGCTGCCCACAATCTTCCAGGCCGAGATTTGTTCATTGAAAACCAGTCCGCCCAGCACCACGGTCACGATCAGACCCAGTGCCACAAACGGATACGCGGTGCTGACATCCACCCGCGCCAGCACGCCAAGCCACACCACCGCGCCGCCAAAATAAAGCATCAGGCCACCTAGCACCCACGGATTAAGCGCCACGCCAGTGGCCAGCGCAGGCAAGTTCATGGAATGCAGTGCGCGCTGGATACCTTCATCCACCATGCCGCGTTTGAGCAGCATTTGCGCACAGGCCGAACAACTGACACTAATCAGGATCAGCGTGAAAATGAGCCGGGACATGCGTTCCCTCCAGGGCTTACGATTCGTTGCATTGCACAATTACAATAACTTTCCATTGTTTCAGTTTCAACAACTAAAAGTTTTCTCACACAGAAAGCATTGGTGATTTTGCAGTAATTTGCAGCCTTTCAGCAAGCTGGCTCGATAAAGTGTTTCGGATAAACGGCAGCAAACAACACCTTGTAGTTTCATAAAAACAACTACATTTAGGGGTCGGGTCATTTCCAGCATTTTTCCTTACAAAAATGGGTGTGATCTGGATCACCGATAAAACAAAACCCCGGCCAGAGCCGGGGTTTTGTTTTGGGCCTGTAGCACACCCATGGTGCTGGGTCACCACGCGTAAGGCGGTCACTTCATATTGGGCATGACAAATTCCGGGCCGGCCTGGCGGTTGCCCGGCCAGCGTTGGGTGACGGTTTTCAGACGGGTATAAAAACGCACGCCTTCTGGTCCATGCATGTGGTGGTCGCCAAACAAGGAGGCTTTCCAGCCACCAAAGCTGTGGAACGCCATCGGCACCGGAATCGGCACATTCACACCCACCATGCCAATCTGGACCGACGCCGTGAAGTGCCGCGCCGTGCCCCCATCCCGCGTGAAAATGGCCGCCCCGTTGCCAAATTCGTGCTCATTGACCAGTTTGACGGCGGCGGCGTAATCCGCCACCCGGCTCATGGCCAGCACCGGGCCAAAGATTTCTTCCCGGTAAATTTTCATGGATGGCGTCACATGGTCAAACAGGGAGCCGCCCAGGAAGAAACCGTTTTCGAACCCGGCCAGTGCAAAGCCCCGGCCATCGACCACCAGCTCTGCCCCTTCCGCCACGCCGGCATCAATGTACCCTTTCACCTTGTCCCGATGCGCACCAGTGACCAGCGGGCCCATTTCTGCGGTTTGATCCAGAGAGTGGGACACCTTGAGTTTGGCAAGACGTTCCACCAGCTTGGACCGCAAGGTGTTGGCCGTTGCCTCGCCCACCGGCACCACCACCGAGATCGCCATGCAACGCTCACCAGCGGCACCGTAGGCGGCGCCCATCAAGGCATCGGCGGCTTGGTCCATATCGGCATCGGGCATCACCACCATATGATTCTTGGCCCCGCCCAGCGCCTGCACCCGCTTACCGTTGGCAGTACCGCGTTCATAGATATAACGCGCGATCGGCGTGGAACCGACAAAGCTGACGGCTTGCACGTCCGGGTGATCCAGCAGCGCATCCACCGCCATCTTGTCACCCTGCACCACGTTGAATACCCCATCGGGCAAACCGGCTTCTTTCAGTAAGCGGGCAATTTCCAGCGACGCGCCAGGCACGCGCTCGGACGGTTTGAGCACAAAACAGTTACCGCAGGCGAGCGCCACCGGGAACATCCACATCGGCACCATGGCCGGGAAATTGAACGGCGTGATACCGGCGACCACGCCTAGTGGCTGGCGCAAAGAAAAACTGTCGACCTCGGTGCCGACATTCTCGGTCATCTCTGTCTTGAGTAATTGCGGAATCCCGGTGGCAAACTCCACCACCTCCAGGCCGCGCTGCAACTCGCCCAGCGCATCAGCATCGACCTTGCCGTGCTCCTGGCTGATCAAGGTAGCCAGCGCTTCCAGGTTTTCTTCCATTAACCGCAAGAACTTGAACAACACGCGCGCCCGGCGCAGCGGCGGGGTGGCAGCCCACGCCGGAAACGCCTTCTTCGCACTAGCGACCGCCGTGGCGACGTCTTCAGTGGTCGCCAGCACCACCCGCCCGCTCACCTCGCCCTTGCTGGGATTGAACACCTCGCCAAACCGGCTGGAAGCGCCTGGAACCTGCTGGCCGCCGATCCAGTGCAGCGCGGCGGCAAGTTGTTTGATGTCTTGATTGGAAGTCATGTTTTGTATTCCTGGTTCAGGTTAATGCTGGGCTGGCCGGATGGTGGGTTCACTCCGGCCTGCCGGTTGTTTGTTTGCGTCGTCACGTTTGCCAAGGCAAGGCCACCTGCGGCGGCCTGCTGGATTCCGGCTCAAGGGGGCCGGACCGGAATGACGAGTCAGTGGGGTGCGTGTTGCTGTTGTCTTTGCCTCTGGCATTGCTGTCGCCTTTGACGTTGCAGTTGCTTTTGACCTTTCTTCCCCTCCGGCAGCGCCAAGCATCGCAGGGAGGGCCGGGGTTTCGGCGTAAGGGTGTTTGAGGGCAAAGCCCGAGTTCCCTGGAGCCAGCCGGCCCTCACGAGAAGCACAGGGAACCCGAAGGGCGCTGTCGCAGGGGGCGCCTTTCTTTGGTTACTTTCTTTGGCGAAGCAAAGAAAGTGACGTGCCCCGGCCACCGCCGGTATCAAATGCTTTTAAAACCCGCGCCGTCAGGCGCTAAAAACCACAGCAATATGAACAGGCTAGCCACCCCGGATTCCCGCTTCGCTCCATCCGGGCTACGAAGCAGCGCACCTTATCCCATCACCCTCTTCACACACCGCCGCAACCCATCCACCATCGCCCCAATCTCACCTTCAGTCGCAATAAACGGCGGCCCCATCGCCACAGTGTCCCCCGTCACCCGGAACAAAAAGCCTTCCTCAATGCCCGCCTCAAACAGCTTGTAGGCACGCAAACCGGGCGAGCCCTCAATCGGGGCCAGATCAATGGCGGCAGCCAGACCAATATTGCGGATATCCAGAATCCCGGCGTCACCCTTCAGGCTGTGGATAGCGTCTTCCAGCACCGGTTCCAGCGTGCGGGCCCGATCCAGCAGACCGTCTTGCTCAATGATATCGAGCACCACATTGCCCACGGCCGCGGCCAGCGGGTGGCCAGAGTACGTATAGCCGTGCATGAACTCCACGGCATGCGCCGGGCCAGCCATGAAGGTGTTGTAGATGTCGTCCCGCACGATGACCCCGCCCATGGGCACCACGCCGTTGGTAATGCACTTGGCGAAGGTGATCATGTCCGGCGTTACGCCAAAACGTTGTGCGCCAAACCACTCGCCCACGCGACCAAACCCGCAGATCACCTCATCAAAAATCAGCAAGATGCCGTGTTTGGTGCACAACTCACGCAGGCGTTGCAGATAGCCTTCCGGGGGCACCAGCACACCGGTCGAGCCAGCCATGGGCTCGACGATCACGGCGGCAATGGTGGAGGCATCATGCAGCGCCACCAGGCGTTCCAGTTCGTCGGCCAGGTGCGCGCCCCATTTGGGCTGACCACGGCTGAAGGCCATTTGCGAGAGGTTCCAGGTATGCGGCAAATGGTCCACGCCGTTCAGCATCAGCGGGGCAAACATTTTGCGGTTGGCGACCATACCGCCGACTGAAATCCCGCCCATACCCACGCCGTGATAACCCCGTTCCCGGCCGATCAAGCGCGTACGGGTGGCCTCGCCCCGCAGACGGTGATAGCCAATGGCCATCTTCAGCGCGGTATCGACCGACTCTGAGCCGGAATTACAGAAGAACACATGATCCAGACCTTGCGGTGCCAGGTGGGCGATGCGCTCGGCCAGGCGCAACGTTTGCGGATTGGCCAGCTGGAACGCCGTGCTGTAGTCCAGCGTTTCGGCCTGTTCTTTCAAAGTCTGGGCAATACGCGGATCGCCATGCCCCAGCGCGCTGCACCACAGGCCAGACAGGCAATCAAACAGCGTTTTACCCTCTGCCGTCTGGTAATACGCGCCCTTGGCAGACACCAGCGTGCGGGTGGCCGGGTTGGCCTTGAACGCGCGGTTGCCGGTAAACGGCATCCAGTAGGGTTCTGCATTGAGCTGGGTGCTATCCAGCGCGGTTGGGTGTTTGGCATTCATGGGCAAGCTCCACGACGGGGATGGGATGCTTGCAATGTACGCAGCCGGGCCAGACACGCATATATACAGTTGCGCAAGTCAGCGGCAGAACTGTCTATATCGCGCTGCCAATACAGTTGGCCGGCATGCCCGGAAATGGCCGCTTTTCTGCGTTGCAGCGCCGCAATGGTGCAAGATGTCGGGCCTTGCGCTCTGTACATATACAGTGTGTATGATGGGTGGGTTATCCGGACTTCATCGCCACCATGAATCAGCGCCCCGCCCTGCCCGTATTTACTCTGGACCCCGCCAGCGCAACGCCGCTGGTCACGCAGCTGCATGACGCCATTGCTGCGCAGATCAGCCGTGGTCTGTGGCAGCCTGGCATGCGTTTGCCCTCGGTGCGGGCACTGGCCCAAGCCTGCGCCGTCAGTACGCTCACGGTGACCAATGCCTACAACCGCCTGGTGGCCGAGGGCTATGTCGAGGCGCGGCGCGCCAGTGGCTATTTTGTCCAGGCGCGCTTGCCAGAAACACCACGTGCCCGCATCAGCGAGCCACCGCTCTCTATCGACTCGTTACTGTTGTTGCAGCGTGTGTATGGCGATGACTCGCTCAGCATCAAACCCGGTAGCGGCTGGTTGCCAGATCAATTGCTGTTTACCGATGGCATCAAGCATGGCCTGGCGACGCTCTCCCGCCGTCAGCCCAATGCCTTTGCGCGTTACGGCCATGCTTATGGTTATGTGCCGCTGCGCCAGCAAATCCAGACCCAACTGGCCGCGCGCAATATCGACGCCGCACCTGAGCAGATCATCCTCACCCACGGTGCCAGCCACGCGCTGGACCTGATCGCCCGCACACTCTTGCAACCTGGCGATACCGTGCTGGTGGATGACCCCGGTTATTGCAACCTGTTGCCCACCTTGCGCCATATGGGTGTGAACATCGTCGGGATTGAGTTCACCCCGCAAGGGCCCAATACCCAGGCGTTGCAACGCGCGGCGGAACAGCACAAACCCAAGGCGTTCTTCACCAACACCAATTTGCAAAACCCCACCGGGGCCAGTTGCTCCCCGGCGACCGCTTTCCGCATTCTGCAACTGGCGGGCCAGCACGATTTTTATGTGGTGGAAGACGATATCTTTGCCGACTTGCACCCGGCCACCGCGCACAGTCTGGCGGCGCTGGACCAATTACAGCGGGTGGTTCATATCAGCAGTTTTTCCAAGACGATCTCCCCCAGCTTGCGCGTAGGGTTTATTGCGTGCGATCACGCACTGGCAGAAAAACTGGTGTTCGCCAAAATGGCGCAGGGTCTGACGACATCCGAGATCAACGAACAACTGGTGCATGCCATTCTGGTGGAAGGCAACCATCGCTCCCACCTCACCCGCCTGCGGGCCCGGCTGGCAGAGGCGCAACAGCAAGTGGGCGATGCACTCACCGCGTGCGGCATGCAACTGTTCCACCGTCCTGCCGGCGGCATGTTTGTCTGGGCCGGCCTGCCGGCTGCTACCGACATGCACGCGCTGGTGGCCGATGCCGCCCGTCAGGGCATGCTGCTGGCGCCGGGCTATCTGTTCAAGCCGGACCAGTCTGCCACACCGTGGATGCGCTTCAACGTAGCGCATGCCCAGTCAGCGGAGTTGTACCGGTTTTTACAAAAAATCACTCTGGGTTCAACGTCTTAGCCACGCTTCACTATACTGGCAGTCAGGGCTGGCCCGGATCGCGGGACAAAAAGCCCGGCTGATGCAGTTGGGGGGCGATGATGTCTGGCGAAGTCGTGCATACCTTCGGCTTTACGGTTTATTTTGTATTCGCCCTGATGTTTACCTGGGCCAGCCACATCCAGCGCACCAACCCGGGTGCTGGCTGGTGGGCCTTGTCGATCTCCAGCGCCTTCTTTGCGCGGCTACTGTATTTTGCGCTGCTCTATACGGGTGACACGCGGCTGATCATCACGGCTTACGCCTTCTTCATCGTGCTGGAAAAGCCCTTGATGCTGACCGGCATCGTACGGTTTCTGAACCTGCCCATCACCACCCGCTGGTTCTGGTTCATTGCCGCTCTGGCAGACCTTTGGCTCGCCATCGCCTGGGTGGGTGAGTTTGATGGTTTCACGCGTATTGCCGGTTACTCGCTCATCAATACCAGCCTGCTGGCTTGCGCCGCCTGGCTGATTTTCCGGCATCACAAGGTCGTGCCGGGCCTGTCGCTGCGGATTGCCGCGCTCGCCTGTCTGGCCCTCGCTGCCCATTGGTTAACGGCCCCGGTGTTCATCCAGCTTTACCCGGCGTGGGCAACGACCGGCTTTGCCGTGGGCACCATGCTGACGCTGGTGCAGTATCTGTCGCTGCTGACGGCCGTACTCTCGCTGTTCCAGAAGCGTTTGCTGGAATCTGAAGCCCGTGCGCTGGATATGGCCTTTCTGGACCCGCTGACCGGCCTGAACAATCAGCGTTACATGACCACCCTGTTTGATCAGGCCTTGTTACTGGCAACCCGGCCACACCACATCGTCGCCATTTTTTATATTGATCTGGACAACTTCAAACCGGTGAACGACAAGGCCGGTCACGCGGTCGGGGACGAGGTGCTCAAAGCCATGGCGCAGCGCCTGAAAGACTGCACCCGCAGCACGGACATCTGCGCGCGGGTGGGTGGCGATGAATTTGTGGTGATTGGCACGCAGTTCACCCGGGAATTCCAGGTGGAAGAAATGGCGCGGAAACTGCTGGAGCATGTGTTATTGCCAATTGAAGTGGGTGGATACACGTTTCAGTTGGGGGCGAGTATTGGTGTCAGCCTTTACCCGGAGCATGGCAATAGTCTGACGGAGCTGGTGCAGTGCGCGGACAAGGCGATGTATCACATCAAGCGCAATGGCAAGAGTGGGGTGGCGGTTTATGGGGGAGAGACGGCGGGTGGGTTGGGGCTGAGGGAGGCGTGAGTGGTTTGCCGGTTTGGCTGAACCCTTGAACCCTTGAACATAGTGTTAGCGCCTTGCGGCGCGGGTTTGAAAGGCGTTTGATACCCGCGGTGGCGGGAGCACCCTAATTTGCAGTACACATTTATCGTGCAACTTGCTTCGCCACCTCGGCGGCCCCCTCCGTCGGTCGGGAGCCTTGGGTCTCCTCCACTCCTTCGGCGCTTGGCTTTAACGGGGAGGAAAAGTCAAAAACAATCCCAACTTCAACGGCAACAGCAACGGCAACAGCAACGGCAACAGCAACAGCAACAGCAACAGCAACGGCCAATTCAACACGCATTCCAATACCTCGTCATTCCGGCCTTGAGCCGGAATCCAGCTGCGATGTATGCATGCCTGCAGGGTGGGTTCGGAGTGGTGGTGGTCCTCCACCGCAAGCAGCCCGTTGGGCTGCGGACTGGATTCCTGCTTCCGCAGGAATGACGAGCCAGTGGGCTGGGGATAACGCCTTCATACTTGCCAATATTGCCGCTGGATTCCCGCCTTCGCGGGAATGACGCAGTGGTGGGCACGGTGAACCATTCTTGCAAGCAGATGGTTTGCCTGGGTTGAGTGGCTTTGGCTTTGGCTTTGGCTTTGGCTTTGGCTTTGGCTTTGGCTTTGGCTTTGGCTTTGGCTCTTGATGTTGCCGGTGCTTTTGATGTTGAAGTTGCTTTTGACGTACCTCCCCTCCGGCAGCGCCGAGCATCGCAGCGAAGTACGGGGGGCCGCCGAGGCGTTTCGGCGTAAGGGTGTTTGAGCCCAAAGGGCGAGTTCCTGCCCCTTGGGGGTACCCCCACAAAGTCGATCATCCCATCGGATGACAGTGGCAGCGGGGCTGGAGCCAGCCGGACTTTGCGAGAAGCGCAGGGAACCCGAAGGGCGCTGTCGCAGGGGTCGCCTTTCTTTGGTTACTTTCTTTGGCGAAACAAAGAAAGTAACGTGCTCCGGCCACCGCCGGTATCAAAACCACCGCGCCGTCAGGCGCTAACAGCAGTTCAAGCTTTTACGACCGCCACGGTGGATTGTCGCTCCCGCTCCAAATCCACCCTACACCTCCAGAACCATGCCCTCGCCAGAGAACGGCTCCTGAGCCAAGCTAAACCATCTCCCTCAATTGGTGATACCACACCCCCAACCGTAACCACGTCCCATGCATCGCCGCCCCGCCGGGATACGGAAAATGTTTAAGCCGCGAAAACAAATCAAACCGGGATGCCTGGCCGGCAATGGCGTCCGCCACCATCTGCCCGGCAATCCCCGTCAACGCCACGCCGTGCCCGGAAAAGCCCTGCAGGTAATAGAAGTTTTCGTCCACCCGGCCAAAATCGGGCGCGCGGTTCATGCTGACATCCACAAACCCGCCCCAGGCATATTCAATTCTGGCCCGCGCCAGCGGTTCAAACACCTCACCCAGCCGGTGCTGCATTTGCGGTATCAACGCCTGCGGGTCGGCCTTGCCGTTGCTGATACGACCGCCAAACAACATGCGGTTGTCGGCCGAGAAACGGAAATAATCAATCATGAAATTGGTATCACACACCGCACAGCGATGACGGATCAGGTGCGCGACCAGGGACTCCGGCAAAGGCTCGGTCGCCACAATGAACGAACGTACCGGCATGATCCGGGCCGTCACTTTGGGCAGCAAATCACCCAGCCAGGCATTCCCCGCCGCCACCACAAAGCGGCAGCGCACCTGGCCCTGATCGGTGTGGACCACCGGATTTGCGCCCCGCTCAATCCGCTTGACCCGGCTGTGCGCGTGAATCTGCACGCCTGCGGCCCGCGCCGCGCGGGCCAGGCCAAGGCAATATTTCAGCGGATGAACGTGACCGGATAACGCATCGTGTGCGGCCCCGACATAGCGCGGGCTGCTAATCCAGCCCGGCACCTCGGCCCGCGGGATGGCGCGGATGGCGTGATAGCCAAAATCCTTTTGCAAAGACGCCGCCCAGTCATCCAGATCATCAGCCTTGCGGGTGCTGGTGGCCACGTGCAGGTAGCCTTTGACCAGATCACAAGGGATATCGTATTGCGCCACGCGCTGGTGCAAGAGGTGAACGCCATCAACCGAGATATCCCACGCGCGGCGTGCGTCAGCGGCACCCAATTGCCGCACGACTGGCTCGTCTTTGGCAAAGCCGACCAGCACCTGACCCCCATTTCGGCCAGATGCGCCCCACCCCACGCGCTCGGCTTCCAGCACCACCACAGAGAACCCGCGCTGGCGCAGTTCCAGCGCGGCAGAGAGGCCAGAATAACCCGCGCCAATGACACAGACATCGGCTTCGATGCTGCCTTGCATGGGCGGATCATCCGGTTCGCGCTGGACACTGGCTTCGTACCAGGAGTGCTGCACCATGGCGGTTTCACGCAAGTTCATCTGTGGTTTCCCTGGTCAGTGTTGCTGGCGCTTATCCGCGCAGCAACCGGGCGCTCTGGCCGGACAGCCATGCCCAGGTGATATTGGCGGCCATGTTCACGGTCAGTTCAGCGTGGTCATACGCCGGGGCGACTTCCACGCAATCCATGCCGGCCCAATCCAGATCGGCCAGCTCTTCGATCAAGGTGAGCACCTGGTTAGAGGTCAGGCCACCCGGTTCCGGCGTGCCGGTGCCGGGCGCAAAAGACGGGTCCAGGCAGTCGATATCACAGGAGAGATAGAGCGGCAGATTGCCCTGTGCGGCGACACGGCGGCGAATGTCATCAATCACCGGTTGCAGCTCGGCCGGTTTTTCCAGGCCGCGCAACATGCGCGAGGTCCATACCTTGCCACCCATGTCGTTCACGTATTCACGCGCTTCGCGCACGCCGGCCGAGCGGATGCCCACCTGCACCGTGGCCTTGGGGTCAACCAGCCCTTCCGTAATGGCTTCGTAAACCCAGGTGCCGTGACCAGAGGGTTCGCCAAAGTGATCCACCCAGGTGTCGCAATGCGCATCGAAATGCAGCAGCGCCAGCGGGCGGCCATAGTGTTTGCGGTAGGCGCGCAACAGCGGCAGCGTGATGGAGTGATCACCGCCCAGCCAGCACATGCGGCGCTGGGCAATCAGGTTCTCTACCTGCGGTTGCAGCGCGGCGCGCATGGTATCGATGCTGGTATTGGGCGTGCGCAAATCTCCGGCATCGGCCAGCAGATCCAGCGGGCTGACGTCGAAATGCGGGTGGATACCATCACACAGCATGAGGCTGGCGCGGCGGATGGCTTCCGGGCCAAAACGGGCCCCCGGACGGTTGGTGACTGCGCCGTCGTAAGCCACGCCGGCAATACCGAGCGGGCGCTCCGGGGCGTCCGCCAGGCGCGGCACGCCCATGAAGGTGGTTGACGATAAATAGGCAAAACCATAATCAGACATTTTGTGTCGTCCTCTAAAAAGCGGGACAAGCGCATTCAAGCCCTGGAACCAGGGGCATAACTCGTAGCGAGAAGCTGTCAGCGGAGTGAAGAGCAGCGCGCAATGTACTCAAGTACATGAGGATTTTGAGCAGCGCCCGATCACAGCTTCGCAGTAGAGTTATGCCCCTGGTTTAGCGAAGCGGCTCAACCAGCGGTGATAAATATGATCGGCCAGTCGCTGACTGGCCGCTATTTGCTGTCGCGTTGAAATTTCAATCAACCCTGGGGACTGCACCCAGGGCTCACCAGCGGCCTCCTCCACCTCGTGCGCGCTGGTGTGCAGCCAGCCGCCGATCTTGGGGGTATCCACCTCAATATGAAACTGCATGCCCAGGTGAAGTTCACCCAGCGCAAAGGCCTGATTGGCGCAACCGGGGCTGACCGCCAGCCGCGTGGCGGCTTCTGGCGTGGCGAAGGTATCGTAATGCCATTGCATGACACACGGCCCGGTGTGCTCACCAAACCAGTAGCGCGCCAGCGGGTGATCATTGATGGTGATCTGCGTCCAGCCGATTTCCGGTTGCGCACCCCGGGTAACGGGCGAGCCCAGCGCCCGCGCCATCAACTGCCCACCCAGGCAATGCCCAATAACCGGAATACCCCGGGTAAACGCGTCACGGATCAAGGCCTCCGCCTGACGCAATGCGGGTAAATCATCATTGGCGCCCATCACACCACCCAACAATGCCAAACCGCCAAAACCGGCAATGCTGGTGGGCAAATCCACACCTTCATCTGTTTTGGCCAGTTGCCATGGCTGACCCACTCGATCAAGCCATGTACCGAGGTACGCCGGTTGGTCATCTGGCGCAAACTGGATCACCAGCGCAGGTAGCCGGGAGCTATTGTGCGGCATCTCAGGCCCCCAGTTCGGTGAGCATTTCGGCCATATTGGCCAGCAACCGCGCCACTTGCCCATGCCCGGTGGCCGGGCCGGCCAGCATCATGTTATGGAACGGGGTCAACAGTGTGCCCCGGTTCAACAGCCCCAGATGCAACGTCGCCGTCAGCTCGGCATTTTCTGCTGCCGCCGCCTGAGCGGCAGTGACCGGCGCGCAAGTACAGAACTGCAACTCCAGCCGGGCGCCCAGGCGCGTGACACTCCACGGCAGGCCGTGGCTGTGGATCATTTCTTCCAGCCCTTGCGCCAGGCCATTGGCGACACCAATGGCGTGCTCGTACGCGGCGGGTGTAATCACCTGCTCCAGCGTGACCGCCAGCGCCTGCATGGCCAACTGGCTGCCAGAGAGCGTGGTGCCAATACCGGAGTGCCCCGGCGCAGCGGCCTGTTTGGCGGCGCGCATACCGCGGGCAATTTCGGCCGTAAAACCGTACACGGCACACGGGACACCGCCGGCAATGGCTTTGCCAGCCACCAGGAAATCCGGATTGAGCCCCCAGGCCCTGGTGTAGCCGCCCCACGCGGTAGAGAGCGTATGGGTTTCATCCAGCGCCAGCAGCGTACCGTGCTGGCGGCAGGCAGCGGCCAGTTCTTCCAGAAAACCCGGCTGCGGCAACACCATACCGCAGTTGGTCAGCGCCGGTTCCGTCAGCACCAGCGCCACATCACCCTGTGCCAGCGCCTGGCGTACGGCGGCAATATCGTTGAATGGCACGCTGACCGAATGCTGGGTGAGGTCATACACCTGGCCCAGCAAACTATCGCGCGCAGTGGTTTTGCCGTTGACCAGATCCACCAGCGTGTCATCCACCGTGCCGTGATAACAGCCATCAAACACCAATACCTTGCTGCGCCCGGTGATGGCACGTGCCCAGCGGATGACAAAGCGGTTGGCATCGCTAGCCGTGGTGGCCAGTTGCCAGAATGGCAGGCCGAACATCTGCGCCAGCCGCTCCCCCACCGCCACGGTTTTTGCCGATGGCAACATGGCCGTCAGCCCGGTACGGGCGGTCTCGGCCAGCATGGCCGACAACGGCGCCGGGGTATGCCCGAACATGGCGCCGGTATCGCCAAGACAAAAATCGTCGTACTCCAGGCCATCCACACAACTCACGCGCGAGCCCTGGGCTTCTTTCAGAAACAGTGGCGACGGGCTGGGCCAGTCTTGCATCCAGTGCAACGGCACGCCGTACAAAAAGTGCTGGCTGGCCAGCCGGTGTTGACGCAACGATTCCGGATGCAGGTCATTGAAACGGGCGATTTCCCGTTGCCAGACCTGTTTGACGCGCTGGGCTGAAATGGACGACGCAGCGATGGTGTTCATGGTGTTGAATATCCGGTTGGTGCGTTGATTGCATCGCCTCTTGAGGCGGGTTTTGTTTCCTGGTGAAGCTGTTTTTTTATGCGCCCTTCGGCGCGGTTGTTTTACATGCCGGGGAGCCCGGCTGAACCTTAAAACCTGAAACCTTGTTAGCGCCTTCGGCGCGAGTAAAAGCATTTCACACCGGGGGTGCCCGGACCCACGTCACTTTCTTTGCTTCGCCAAAGAAAGTAACCAAAGAAAGGCGACCCCAGCCCGGCGGCCCTCCGGGCTGCCCTCAGTCGGTCGGGAGCCTAAGGTCTCCCTCCACTCCTTCGGCGCTTGGCTTTAATGGGGGAAGAAAGTCAAAAACAACCCCAACCTCGAAAACCGTCTGTTTGCTCATCGCAAAACAGCTATACGACTTCAGTTGCTATCCACCGTAAGCAGCCCGATGGGCTGCGGACTGGATTCCCGCCTCCGCGGGAATGACGAAGTGAGAAGCCCAACCCATCAATTCCGTATACAGACGACTTATGCTGTTGCTGTTGCTGTTGCTGTTGCTGTTGATCTTCCCCCCCTTTCAAGGACTTTTCCGATTGAGGGAGGGAGACCCCAGGCTCCCGACTGATTGAGGGAAGCCCGGAGGGCAAAAGTCCGGGGGCTGCCTTTCTTTTGGGTACTTTTCTTTGGCAGCCAAAGAAAAGTACCGTGCTCCGGGCACCCCCGGTATCAAATGCCTTTAAACCCGCGCCGAAGGCGCTAACAGGGGTTCTGGTTTTACCGCAACCGCACCAGCGTCGACTTCAACTCCGAATACTTCTCCAACGCATGCAAAGACTTGTCGCGTCCATTGCCAGACTGTTTGTAGCCACCAAACGGGAAATTCATATCCCCGCCTTCGTCATAACAATTCACCCACACCGTCCCGGCGCGCAGGCGGCGGGCGCCCTCGTGGGCGGTGGTCAGGTCGCCAGTCCACAACGCAGCGGCCAGGCCGTATTCGCTGGCGTTGGCCAGGGCAATGGCTTCATCGAGCGTGTCAAAGGTCACCACAGAGAGCACCGGGCCGAAGATTTCTTCGGCAGCAATGCGGGCCTCCTGGCTATCCACCTCAAACACGGTCGGCTCAATGTAATAACCGCCGGTGTCCTGCAGTACCCGGTTGCCCCCGGTCACCAGCCGCGCTTCGCCACGGCCGGTTTCGATGTACGACAACACGCGATCCAGCTGGATGTTGTCGACAATCGCGCCCATGGCGGTGTTCGGGTCCAGCGGGTTGCCCGGGCGCCAGCTCTTGGCTTTTTCCACCAGCTTGGCAATAAATTCATCTTTGATGGCGCGATGCAACAACAGGCGCGAACCGGCAGTACACATCTCGCCCATGTTGTAGAAAATGCCGCCTGCGGCAGCGCTCACGGCGCGGTCCATATCCGGGCAATCCGGCATGACAATATTGGCGGACTTGCCACCCAGCTCCAGCCATACGCGCTTGAGGTTGGATTGGCCGCTGTGCGCCATCAGTTGCTTGCCGACATAGGTAGAACCGGTAAACGCCAGGCAATCGACATCCATATGCAGCGCCAGTTGTTTACCCGCGTCACCAAAGCCCGGCAGCACGTTGAACACCCCAGCCGGGATGCCGGCCTCAAACGCCAGTTGCGCCACGCGGATGGCCGATAACGGGGATTTTTCCGATGGCTTCAGGATCACGCTATTGCCCGCAGCCAGCGCCGGGCCAAATTTCCAGGCGGCCATCAGGATGGGGAAATTCCACGGCACCACCGCGGCGACCACGCCGATGGCTTCCCGCGTGACCATGCCGACCAGGTGATGATCAACCGGGGCGATCTCACCGCCCACTTTGTCGATGGCTTCGGCATACCACTGCACGCAGTAGGCCGCGCCGGGGACATCCACCGTGGTGGTGTCGCCAATCGGCTTGCCGGCGTCCAGGGTTTCCAGCAAGGCGATTTCTTCCATGTGCTCGTTCAAGAGCGCCGCCCAGCGCAGCATGATTTCCTTGCGTTTGCGCGGGTTCAGGCCATTCCACACACCGGCTTCAAAACTGCGGCGGGCGGCGGCAACAGCACGGTCTACGTCGGCTTCGCCGCAATGGGCGACGCGGGTCAGCACCTTGCCGTCGATGGGGCTGATGCAGTCAAACGTCTTGCCAGTGGCCGCGTCGCTCAGTTCGCCATCGATAAAAGCACGACCTTCAATCTTCAGTGCCGCAGCCTGGGCTTGCCAGTAAGCGAGGTCTTTTTGCAGAGTCATGTGGGTCTCCAGTGAGGTGTGAGGCGTAAGGAGTCAGGCGTGGATTCTGGTGTGCTGGTTTTCCCCTCACCCTTCACGCCTCCCTCCTCACATCAAGTCTTTAAGGCGGAACCACGCCATGGCGAGGACCAGGGACGGCGTGCGCAACATGGCGCCGCCGGGAAAATCCCGGTGTTTAAGCCGGGTGAAGATATCAAAGCGTTCGGCCTGACCGGCAATGGCTTCGGCCATCAATTTGCCAGCCAGCCCGGTCACGTTCACACCGTGACCCGAGAAACCCTGGGCAAAGTAAACGGTGTTGCTCAGGCGGCCAAAATGCGGCGCGCGGGTCATGGTGATATCCACAAAACCGCCCCAGGCATGGCTGATTTTCACATCTGCCAATTGCGGAAACGTCTTGAGCATGTCGGCGCGCATGGCTTCGCTCAGGTTGGTGGGCTGCATGGTGGAATAGCTGACTTTGCCGCCCCACAAAATGCGCTTGTCGACCGTGGGGCGGAAGTAATCCAGCGCAAACTGGCTATCGCAAATGGCAGCGCCTGCGGGCATGAGTTTTTCAAAGCGTTCTTGCGGTAACGGCTCGGTGGTAATCACGTATGTACCGACCGGCATGATCTTGCGATCCAGCGCGGGCGAGAGCGTGTGGATAAAGGCATTGCAGGCCAGCACTACAAATTTGGCATGCACCTCGCCCTGGTCCGTTTTCACCACATTGGTCTGGCCCTGCTGCAAGGATTGCGCGCAACTGCCTTCATAAATCCGCACCCCTGCCGCCACGGCGGCACGCGCCAGGCCCAGGTTGTAGTTGAGCGGGTGCAGATGGCCGCTGTCTTTGTCTTGCAGGCCGCCCAGATAACGGTCGGAGTCGATAAACCGGCCCATATCGGCCGCTTCAATGTATTCAAAGGCATGGTAGTCAAAGCGTTTGGCGGCTTCGTCACGCCAGGCTTTCAGTTCGGTCACATGGCGCGGTTTGTTGGCGGCGGTCAGATAGCCGTCGCGCAGATCGCACTCAATGCCATGTTTGGCGATACGTTCGCGGATGATGGCTACAGATTCCAGCCCCATATCCCACACGCGCTTGACGTCCTCTGCCGGCAAATCGCTGGCAAAGGTGTCGATTCCGCAGGCATAACCGGCAATCATCTGGCCGCCATTACGGCCGCTGGCGGCCCAACCGATGCGGCCGGCTTCCAGCACCACGACCGAGAGACCCCGTTCTGCCAGGTTGAGCGCAGCGCTAATGCCGGTCAGTCCGCCGCCGACGACCACGACGTCGGCATCCACGCGACCGGTCAGGGCCGGATGACGCGTGTGGTCATTGGCAGTGGCGACGTAGTAAGAGTCGATGTGTTCGGCGTTGGCGATGGGGGTGGTCATTTTTTCTGTTTCCGTGTTTGGCGTTTCTGGTCTGGCTGTATGACCCGTTAGCGCCTGACGGCGCGGTGTTTCACGATTACTGGTGTACCACTTCGTTATTCCTGACTTCGGCACCCTTGGGCGCGCATTCCGTTGCGCCGTCCGCGAGGATGGAGATGTCAACCTGTTCAACTACCTCGTCATTCCGGCCTTGAGCCGGAATCCAGTCCGGCCGCCGATAGGTGGCCTTTACTGGCCGAAGCCAAAAACCTTGAACCCCTGTTAGCATCTGACGGTGTGATTGTTTACAGCCCGGCGGCCCCCTCAATCAGTCGGGCGCCTGGGGTCTCCCTCCCTCAATCGGAAAAGTCCTCGACAGGGGAGAAAGTCAAAAACGACTGCCAGGTCAAAAACAAATCCAGCTGCAACTACCAAAACCGTCTTCGTAGGGTGGATTCGCCCAGCAATCCACCTGCGCCATGGTGGATTGCTGCGCGAATCCACCCTACCCAATTCTCAAATTCAGGCCATCACCACAAAACCGCAGCGTACAAACACCCCCGGCTTGTTCCGCCGTGCGTTTCAAATTGTTGTTTTGATGATCTTTTTTCAGCCAGGTTGCGGCATCTGTCTGATGCCGCAACCTGATCCTGACAACTGCGGTTGATTACGCCTTAGAAGGAGTAAATGAACTGCGTGCCCAGCATGTCATTGCTCTTGCTGAACGAACCGTCGCTCTTCAGGAACACGTCTTCCGTGGCCCAATCGTGGCGGTATTCAAGCTTGAGCGTGGCCTGGTCGGTCACGTACCACAGGAAGTCCAAAGTCAGGTCGTAACGGTTGGCACCCTTGCAATCCATGCCGGCATTGCTGGAGTTCGCCACGCAAGACTGGCTCACGCCAAAGCCGTTGTGACCGTCAAAGCCGGAACCGTTCAGGACGATACCGCCACCGCCACCACCGTTCTTCTGGTTGTTCAGGTAATCCAGGCGCGCTGCGGTGCCGATCTGGGCGCTATCCAGATGCCACTTTTGCAGACCCAGTACCGACACGCCCCACCACACTGCATCGCCACCGTTGAACGCGGCGCTGGTTTGCTTGCCGTAGTCCACTTCGGCGTTGATCTGGGTGTCCGCCCAGATATACGTCAGGTCGCCTTCGGTGAAGTAGTAGGTGCTGTACGGATCACCCGCGTTGCACTGATAGCCAAAGCCAGACGAACAGTTGGCGCCCACCGGCAGCGACTGGTGACCAATGTTGCCAGACCAACCCAGATCGATACTGCTGCTCCAGGTGTAATCCAGGCGCGTGGTAAAGGTCGGGGTGTTGTTGGTGGCAAATTTGGCCTGGCCGGTGTCGCCATTGGTGTCCACTTGCGTGGTGGCACCCTTGGTGCGGTACTGCTCGTTGGCCAGCATGAACTTCCAGGACCAGTTGCCGGTGGCGTAGTTAAGGCCTACGCCCACATAGCTGCCCGGATCAGAGAAGTCATACAACAGGTTGTGGGTCAGCGTCGGCATCAAGTTGGACTGCTGCACTTCGTAGCCGCCAAAGCTGGACATCAAGCCGGCTACAAACGTGTAGCTGGTATCAATCGGCATAGTGATGACAGCCGTGTTGATGATGTTCATGAAGCTGTTGGAGCCATCATCCGTCGCCAGCAGGGTCGCGCCATTACCACGGTTAGGCATGATGCTGATTTCAGCGCTAGGCGCCAGCGAGCCCTGGCCGAACGTCTTCTTGATATCCAGATAGACATCGCCAAACGTACTGCCGTCGTAGTTATACGCGCCGTTGTGGTTGGCAAACTGGAAACCACCCGAATGCTGGCCCACGTTGTAGATGTAGACCGGGTCCAGATAACCGGTGACAGACAGGCCGGCCGTTCCGCCTTCATTCACGGTCTTGTCGATGCTGTCGGTTTTCAGTTGCAGGGAAGCGATGTTTTGCTTCATCTGGTCTACATCATCCTGCGTCAGGACCGGGGCTGTCGATGCGGCAGCCGCAGGTACGGCTGCCGGCGCGGGGGCCGGGGCAGCTGCCTGTTGCGCCTGCGTATTCTTCAGTGCCTGGACTTCCTGTTGCAGAGCCTTGATTTCTGACTTGAGCTCATCGAGCTCGCTTTGCTTTGGCGCTGCGAACGCCATGCTGGACGTGCTCAAGCCCGCCAGCAGAACACACAATATCTTCTTGCGCATTTTCCTCATCCCAAGTGATTGAATCTGCACTTAAACAACTGCACGAAGCTGTTATTGCCACTGCTTTTGCTGTTACTGCCGTGTTACGCAATACACATCAAAACCGTTTTTTGCAGGTCGTCGTTATGTTGTTACGGTCTACTTTTTCTTGTGACCCGTTGCCCTCAGGCAACGGGCCCAACTTCGTCAGGCAGACATGGCCATGCGCTTGCGTTCTGCTTTTTGCATAAAGTAATTGGCCGTCAGCACCCCCACCGTCACCAGCGTGATGAAGATGGTCGCCAGTGCGTTCATTTCCGGATTCAGACCCAGCCGCACCCGGCTGAACACCACCAGCGGCAAGGTGGTCGAGCCTGGGCCAGAGAGGAAGGCCGACAGCACAAGGTCATCAATCGACAAGGTGAACGAGAGCAGCCAGCCCGAGATCAGCGCCTGGCTGATCAGCGGCAACGTGATCACAAAGAACACCTTGAACGGCGTGGCCCCCAGGTCCATCGCTGCGTCTTCCAGCGAGGTATCCAGTTCCCGGATCCGCGACTGCACGATGATGGCGACGTAAGAGATACAGAGCATCACGTGACCAATCCAGATCGTCAGCACGCCGCGCTCTGCCGGCCAGCCGATGTACTTGGCCATTTCCACGAACAGCAGCAAGAGCGAGATCCCCTGGATGACCTCTGGAATCACCAGCGGGGCGTTGATCATGGCGGTGTACAGTGCAAAACCGCGGAACCGTCCCATGCGGGCCAGCACAAAACCGGCCCAGGTGCCGATGAACACCGATGCAAACGCGGTCATCAGACCAATCTTGAGCGACAACCAGGCGGCGTTGATCAACTCATCGTCATGCATGAGTTCGCCATACCAGCGAAAGGAGAACTTCGACCAGACAGTCACCAGTTGCGAATCGTTGAAGGAGTAAACCACCAGGCTGATGATGGGCGCGTAAAGGAAGAAGAATCCCAGCGACAGCACCGTGGCCTGCAATTGTTTGTTGGGTTTGATCATGGGTTGTTTCCTGTGAGGAGAGAGGTGTGAGGGGTGAGGTGTAAACCCGCCCCGCAACGCGCCCGTCTCCTCCTGCTTTGTTTTCCGTGAGGAGGCCACTGTGAGGGGTAAAACCGCCCCTGCAACTGGCCTGCCTCCTCATGTTTTTCAACACTGAACTTGCGGGAAGGTGTGTCACGCCAGATATGCCTGGCACCCCACACACCTCCCTCCTCACTCCTCCAGCTCTTTGGCCTGGTAGTGCTGGAACACGGCCATCGGCACCAGCAGCAGCAGCACCATGGCGCAGGTCACGGCAGATGCCATTGGCCAGTCGGCGTTATTGAAGAATTCGTCCCACATCACGCGGCCGATCATGAGGGTGTCAGAACCACCCAGCAGCTCCGGAATCACATACTCCCCGACCGCCGGAATGAACACCAGCAAGCAACCGGCAATGATCCCGTTCTTGGACAGCGGCAATGTGATCTGCACAAACACCTTCCACGGGCGGGCGCCCAGGTCGTAGGCGGCTTCCAGCAGGCGCAGGTCCATCTTCACCAGGTGGGCATACAAGGGCATGATCAGGAACGGCAGGTAGGAATACACCATGCCGATATAAACGGCGGTGTTGGTGTGATAGAGCTCGACCGGATCACGCACCAGGTGCGCCCACATCAACAACTGGTTCAGCAAGCCGTTGTTTTTCAGGATGCCGATCCAGGCGTAAACCCGAATCAAAAACGACGTCCAGAACGGCAGCATGACCGCCATCATCAGGATGTTGCGGGTGGCCGGATTAGAGCGCGCAATGTAATACGCAATCGGGTAGCCGATGATCAGACAGAAGAACGTCGATACCGTCGCCATCCACAAAGAACTGAGATAGGTCTGGATATACAGGCTGTCACTGAGCAGGAACTTGTAGTGACCCAGCTGCAGCATGATCTGCAGCATGCCGTCCTTGATGCTGGTCAGTTCCGTATAGGGCGGCACGCCCAGCACCTGGTCGGCAAAGCTGATCTTCACCACCAGCAAGAACGGCACCAGGAAGAACATGGCCAGCCAGATATACGGCGCCGAGATCACCCACGTCTTGCCTGCGGGTATCCACCGTTTAAGCTTGTTTTTGGGCTTCATGACGGCATCCTCACTTGGTCAGCACGACGCCCGCGGTCGGGCCCCAGGATACGTAGACTTCGGCGTCGTAACCTGGTGGCTCGGTTTCGTCGAACATGAGGGTAGAGACATTGGCCATGACCACTTTGCCGCTTTCCAGCTGCACGTGATAAATGGTGTAACCGCCCATGTAGGCAATGTTGACCACCTTGCCAACCGCCACATTGGTGTCCTGGGCCGGTTTGGCACGGCTCAGGACCACCCGCTCCGGACGTACCGAAATAGAGACCGGCATGCCTAGCGGGCCAGTGACGCCGTGGCTGATAAACATGCGTTGTTTGAGGTCCGGGCTTTCGACGTAGATGTGGTCTGGCTGGTCTTCGACGATGGTGCCGGCAAACAGGTTGGTCGAACCAATGAACGAGGCGGCGAACTTGCTGTTGGGGTATTCGTACACTTCGTTGGGGGCACCCAGTTGCACAATGCGCCCTTCCGACATGACGGCCAGGCGGTCGGCCATGGTCATGGCTTCTTCCTGATCGTGCGTCACCATGATGCAGGTCACGCCCACCTTGTAGAGGATGTTCACCAGTTCAATCTGCGTGCGCTGGCGGATTTGCTTATCCAGCGCCGACATCGGTTCATCCAGCAGCAAGACCTTGGGGCGCTTGACGAGGCTACGGGCCAGCGCGGCGCGTTGTTGCTGGCCGCCAGAAAGCTGGAACGGTTTGCGCTTGGCGTATTTGCTCATTTGCACCAGATTGAGTGCATCGGCCACACGCTCGGCAATTTCCCCTTTGCCAACACCCTCTTGTTTCAGCCCGAACGCGATATTGCTTTCCACCGTCATGTGCGGAAACAGCGCGTAAGACTGGAACATCATGTTGACCGGGCGCTTGTACGGCGGCAGGCGGGACATATCTTCGCCATCGATCAAAATCTTGCCGGAGGTGATGGTCTCAAACCCGGCCAGCATGCGCAGCAGGGTGGATTTGCCACAGCCCGAGCTGCCCAGCAGCGCAAACAATTCATTTTTGGCCACCGACAGGCTGACGCCATCCACAGCGGTGGTCTCGTCAAACTTCTTGACCACGTCAATCACCTGGACAAACTTCTCGTCAGTGCTGGCGGGTTTGTTTTGTGCACTCTCATTCATGATTCTGGTTTACCTGTTGCAATCAAGGGGCTTGAACGTCGGCAACAAAACCGTTCTGTGCGGTCGCTACGCCTTGCAATTTCACGGTGCGAAACCACTTCAGGACGTTTTTGTTGGCAACTTCGAACACAATCTTCAGGCGCAAGCGGGGCTTGAACGGTGCTTTGAACCAGCGCCGCCTGCGGGTATCTCAGTCAATTTGAACTGGCCGGGCAGATCACCCGGCCAGACCGGTCACACGATCACTTGCCGGACTTGTATTGCGCCCAGAGCCGGTTTTCCAGCCGCATGATTTCAGACGGCAGCGGCTTGAGGAGGAACAGCGTCTTGGCCACTTCTGGCGGCGGGAACACCACCGGATCGTTCGCCACATCCGGCTTCACGAACTTGCGCGCTTCCATGTTGGCGTTGGGGTAGAACACCTGGTTGGTGATCTCGGCGTGGACCTGCGGGGTTTCGATGTAATTGATCCACTTGAGCGCCGCTTCCGGGTGCGGTGCGTCTTTCGGGATCGCCATGGTGTCAAACCACACCGGTGCGCCACCCTTCGGGATGAAGTACTGGATTTCGTACGACTTGCCTGCTTCCTTGGCACGCGCCTTGGCAATGGTGACGTCGCCAGACCAGCCAAAGGCGATACAGATGTCACCACCCGCCAGGTCATTGATATAGCCGGAAGAGTTGAACTGACCAATGTACGGGCGGATTTTCTTCAGCGCGTCATACGCGGCCTGATAGTCAGCCGGGTTGGTGGAGTTGGGGTCTTTGCCGATGTAATGCAGCGCCATGGCAAACACGTCATTGGCCTGATCGAGCATGGAAATACCGCAGCCCTTCAGTTTGGCGGCGTTTTCCGGCTTCATCAGGATGTCCCAATTGGCCAGATCAACGTCTTTGCCCAGAATGGCTTTGACTTTGGTGACGTTGTAACCCAGGCCATCGGTACCATACGCCCACGGTACCAGGTACTGGTTGCCCGGATCAGCACCAGCCACTTGCGCCATCAGGGTCGGGTCGAGGTATTTCAGGTTGGGGAGTTTGGATTTATCCAGCTTCATGTAGATGCCGGCCTGGATTTGCTTGGCGGCATAGTTGCTGGTCGGCACCACGATGTCGTAACCCGCTTTGCCGGTCAGCAGCTTGGCTTGCAGGGTATCGTCACCGTCGTACACGTCGTACTTCACCTTGATCCCGGTTTCCTTCTCAAAACCCGGGATCGTATCCTTGGCGATGTAGTCCGACCAGTTGTACACGTTCAACACTGTATCAGCCGCAAAGACCGGGCTGACGGCAGCGGCACACAAGCCCGCGAGGGCAAGGCGGCTCAATGTCTTGCACTTCATCTTCTCATCTCCAATCAAAATGACGCTCGAATATCCGGCGTTAGAGCGGGCCGGGTCGCTACGACAAACAGCCATATTTACTGCAGTGATAAAACCTGGAACCGGTGCCGTTTCGCAACGCGTATGGCAAGACCAGACGCGTTACCAGGCAAAGTTCCAATCTGTCGAGTCGCCCGGCCTTGAGGTCGGTGGTGTGTTCTTGTTGTTATGTACTGCCGGGCTGGCTTGATAACGCGGCACCCGTACTTTGGTTGAATGCCGCCACGCTATTTTTTGCGATTTATTTCAAACCAGCCCGTTTACTGCTTTTTCTCTTGCGTTTACTGCTTTTTACCGATTTTCATTGCCACTTCGTAGCCCGGATGGAGCGAAGCGGGAATCCGGGGTTGCCATACTTGCCAGCATCACCACCCCGGATTCCCGCCTGACGGCTTCATCCGGGCTACGAATAGCGGAACCTCTCAATACCCCAGGTCCTTGGCCGTCAGCGCAATACAGCGTGCGGCTTTGTCCACCAGTTCATCGATCTCGGTGCGGCTGATCACCAGCGGTGGCGACAACAACATGCGGTCACCCGTAGCACGCATGATCAGGTTGTTGCCAAAACAGTGATCACGGCAGATCAGACCGACGTCGCCGCCATTGGCAAAGCGTTTGCGCGGGTTCTTTTCTTCACACAACTGCATGCCGGCGACCAGACCGGTACCGTGGATTTCGCCAATGATCGGGCTGCTGGACAGCGCTTCCCGCAAAGATTTCTGGAAATACGGCCCGGTTTCATTCTTCACCTGGTCCACCACTCCACCGTCCCGCAGGATGGCGATGTTGGCCAGCGCCACAGCGGCCGCCACCGGGTGACCCGAGTACGTCATGCCGTGGTTGAAATCGCCAGCCTCGATGATCGGCAGCGCCACCTTGTCGTGAATCGCCACCGCGCCCATCGGCACGTAGCCGCTGGTCAAACCCTTGGCCAGGGTCATGATGTCCGGCTTGAAACCAAAGTGCTGGTGGGCAAACCACTCACCGGTACGACCAAAGCCGCCAATCACTTCGTCCGCGACCAGCAAAATGCCGTACTTGTCGCAAATGCGCTGGATTTCCGGCCAGTAGCTTTCCGGCGGGAAGATCACGCCACCCGCGCCCTGGAAGGGTTCGCCAATAAACGCAGCGACGTTATCTGCGCCCAGTTCCAGAATCTTTGCTTCCAGCTCGGCGGCGCGCGCCTTGCCGAAGGCTTCCGGCGTCACCCCTTCTGCCGCTTCGCCATACCAGTACGGCTGGTGAATGTGAACAATGTTTTCCACTTTGGACGGCATCTGTTCGTGCATGTAACCCATGCCGCCCAGCGATGCGCCCGCAATGGTGGAACCGTGATAACCGTTGATGCGGCTGATCACCACCTTGCGTTGTGGCTTGCCCAGCGCAGCCCAGTACTGGTGGACGATCCGCAGAACGGTGTCGTTACCTTCAGAACCAGAGTTGCAGTAGAAAAAGTGGTTAAAGCCATCCGGCGTGAGTTCGGACAACTGTTGCGACAGTTCGATCACCGGCGGGTGGGTGGTCTTGAAAAAGGTGTTGTAGTACGGCAGTTCCAGCATCTGGTCACGGGCCGCATCGGCCAGCTCCTGACGACCGTAACCGACATTCACACACCACAGACCGGCCATGCCGTCGATGATCTTGTTGCCGTTGCTATCCCACAGGTACACGCCCTTGGCGCGGGTAATCACCCGGCTACCCGCCTTGTTGAGCGAACCCATGTCGGAGAATGGATGCATATGGTGGGCGGCATCCAGTTGTTGCCATTCCTGGGTGGTGCGCTGTGTCGTTTGCATGTTCAGCATGTTGTTTGTGTCCTGTTAGCTTGTAGGGTGGATTCGCGAAGCAATCCACCATTGCACAGGTGGATTGTCGCTTTGCTCCGAATCCACCCTACGGCTCAAATGTGTCCATCACACATACAGCAGCAAGTGCCGTCGCTCCCAGGAACTGATCACACGGAAAAACGCTTCGTATTCCGTCTCTTTCACACTCAGGTAAGCCTGCATGAAGGCCGCACCCAGTACCTCTGGCAGCGCCGTGCTGGCACGCATCTGGGCAATGGCCGATTCCAGATTGCGCGGCAGCTCATACGGCATGTTGTAGGCGTCGGTGCTGATCGGTTCGGTCGGATTCAGGCGTTGCACCATGCCCAGGTAACCGGCGGCCAGCGTGGCGGCGATGGCCAGGTACGGGTTGCAATCCACCCCGGCGATGCGGTTCTCGACACGGCGACCTTCCGGGCCGGACATCGGTACACGCAGACCCACGGTGCGGTTGTCATAACCCCACTGGATGTTGATCGGCGCGGCGGTAAAGCGGGACAGACGACGATAGCTGTTCACAAACGGCGCGAAGATCGGCATCAGTTCCGGCACATAGGCTTGCAGCCCGGCGATGTAGTGATAGAAGAGTTCCGATTCTTTGCCATCGGCCCGGCTGAAAATGTTCTCGCCAGTATTGATGTCCACCACGCTCTGATGCACGTGCATGGCCGAACCCGGTTCGTTCTCCATTGGCTTGGCCATGAAGGTGGCGTACATGTTGTGGCGCAGGGCCACTTCCCGCACGGTGCGCTTGAACAGGAACACGCGGTCTGCCAGATCCAGCGGATTGCCATGCAGGAAGTTGATTTCCATTTGCGCGGCGCCGACTTCATGGATCAGCGTATCGACTTCCAGCTCCTGCGCTTCGCAGTAGTCATAGATGTCTTCAAACAGCGGATCGAACTCGTTCACGGCTTCAATGGAATACGCCTGATGACCCACCTCGGCGCGGCCAGAACGGCCCACCGGTGGTTGCAGCGGAATATCCGGATTCTTGTTCACATCAACCAGGTAGAACTCCAGCTCCGGCGCCACCACAGGCTTCCAGCCGCGATCCGAGTAGAGCTTGAGCACGCGCTTGAGCACCTGGCGCGGGGAGTATTCAACCGGCGAGCCGTCAAAGTGCACGCAGTCGTGAATCACCTGAGCGGTGGGGTCGATCGCCCAGGGTACAAGGCGGATGGCATCCGGGTCCGGCACACAAATCATGTCCGGATCGGTCGGGCCGGAGATGCTTTCATCATCCGGGTAATCGCCGTTCACGGTCTGGAACAGCACGGCGGCCGGCAGGCGCATGTTTTCGCCGGTTTCGAACTTGCTGCGCGGAATGATCTTGCCGCGGGCAATGCCGGTCATGTCCGGCACGACGCACTCTACTTCGGTAATGCGATGTTCTTTCAGAAAGTCTGTAATTTTATCCACGATATTAGTCCCGTTGTAGGGCCCATTTCGATGGTTAAGCGTTGTGTGCAACTTGCAAAAGCCTGCTGGCTGCGTTGTGTTCGCTCGTCGTACTCATCGTACTGCCTTCGCTCACACGCCTTGCCATCACCGCTGCGCTGGCTTTTGCAAGCCGCACATTCTCTGCAATTGCTGGCATCTTCTGCCATCACAACCGGGCTGGTGCTTTGCTATGCCCAAAACGGGGATTTGCAAAACCAGCTTCAACCACGGAAATTGACTCTTTGGGGCGTAGCGGTTGCTACACCCTGTTTTCCCGGCGCTATCGGCCTGGGTGCCTGTTCAAACCTGTGCTGCTATCGCAACAACCAATGAACGGCCCCTACTTCTCTTTTTCTGCCCTCCTTTGCCGGCAGGCTGCGCCAAACGCTTCAAACATGGCGACAGACAGCGGACTATTTGCAAACAGCCATTCCGGATGCCATTGCACCGCAAAGGCAAAACTCTTCGCGCCCTTGACGCTGAACGCTTCCACCAGGCCATCCGGGGCAATCGCCTCGACCTGCGCCGACGGCGCCAGTTGCTGCACGCCCTGGTTGTGCAAAGAATTGACGGTGACTTCGCCAGCTTTGTACCAACCGGCCAGTTTGCCATCCGGCACAATGGTGATTTCGTGCGCGGGGCCGTACTGGACTTCCAGCGGATCTTCTTCACGTTCGCGGTGGCTCATCATGCCGGTGACTTCATGCACCTTCTGATAGAGCGTGCCACCCAGCGCAACGTTGATTTCCTGAAACCCGCGGCAGATGCCGAACACCGGCACACCTGCGTCAATGGCTGCGCGAATCAGCGGCAAGCTGGTGGCATCACGAGCGGGATCATGCAAGGTGCCAGGTGCGCTACCCGGGCCGGAATAATGGTGGGGTTCAACGTTGGAGGGACTACCGGTGAACATCAGGCCGTCACACAGTGCCAGCGTCTGTTCAATGGATTGCTGCCCGGACAGGGCCGGCAGCACCACCGCGTAGGTATCGGCGCCATCCACAGCGGCAACGACGTACTTGTTGCCAGCACAGTGAAACGGATGCAGGCCGATCATCTTGAGGTCGGCAATGACACCAACCACCGGTTTACTACCAGAATGAGGGTTCGGTTTACTCATGGGATCACCATGTCTGTTCCGGCACCCTGCCACGACCTCGACGAGGATCAAAACCCTGCCCGCTTCATTGCTGGCAAACCATCCTGGGTTTTAACCGCCGCCCTGGCGCATCAGGGCGCATTGTGCGGATGACTCCGCGTTTTGCGCCGGGACAAAGACAAACACTTTGCCCGACAAAATGCCTGAAAACTGCATTGCGGCTTGCCAGAACCTTCCTGGCCGTGTGTCACTCAGAGAGTGTCAAACGCCTGCAATGTTCATGTGTTCAAGTGCTTGCTGGAGAATCGCGCCGGTTATGCCTTGGCGGCCCGACAGCGCCCTCACATCAGAATGTCTGACAACTGAACCGGCCCGTTTGTGCCACCAGTCAGAAGTCTTGTAGTGCATCCCGTTGAAGCCATTCTGCCTGGGTGTCATAGAAGGGCAAGAGAGAGAAACCGGTCAGGCAGGAGATAAATCCGGCCAACTTGCAGGGCTTGGGGTGGCCGGATTTTTCGGTGTCAGGTTGACACCTGATGGCGAGGGAGGTTGAGCTTGGGCAGACCTAACCAGCGTCTCGTCATTCCGGCCTTGAGCTGGAATCCAGCCGCAATGTGTGCTTGAGCCAGAAGCCCCTGAACACCAACACCTTATTAGCGCCTTCGGCGCGGGTTTGAAAGGCGTTTGATACCGGCGGTGGCCGGAGCACCCTACTTTCTTTGCTTCGCCACCTCGGCGGCCCCAAAGAAAGTAGGCAAAGAAAGGCGACCCCAGCCTGGCGGCCCTCCGGGCTTCCCTCAGTCGGTCGGGAGCCCCAGGTCTCCCTCCACTCCTTCGGCGCTGGGCTTTAATGGGGGAGGAAAGTCAAAAACAACAGCAACCCCCAAAAAACCGACACCAACAGCAACAGCCAATCCAACTTGCATTCCACTGACTCGTCATTCCGGCCTTGAGCCGGAATCCAGTACGGCCGCCGCAGGTGGCCCTTGCCAACCAGAACAAAAAAACCCCGCACCACCAGTCAGACTTGGCAATGCAGGGTTTCTCATCTGTTTCTCGTCAAGCAACACTCAAACCGCAAACACCACCGATTTCTCCACCGGCGTAGCGCGGTATTCACTGGGGCATTGGCCGGTCCAGCGGCGGAAGGCGTGGCGGAAACTGGCGGTCTCGCTATAGCCCAGTTTTTCCGCAATATCGGCCACCGGCAACGCTGTGCGAGAGAGGTATTCCAGCGCCTTGTCACACAGGGCCTGATCCAGCAGCGCCTGGAATTTCACGCCGCGCTCATCCAGCCGGCGGCGCAAGGTGCGTTCGGACATGAACAGTTCGCTGGCGACGTTGTTCAACTGGTTGTACTTGAGCGGGTCGGCCGAGATCAGCCGCAGCGCCTTGGTAATCACATCCAGATTGCTGTTGTTTTGCCAGGTGCGTTGCAGTTGCGCGCATTGCTGACGCATGACTTGATAGCTGAACCGGTCTGCCAGAGGCAAGGCGCTGGATAACAACTCTGCCGGGAAAAACAGCCCGCTTTCCGGCCGGTCAAAATAGGTAGAACAGCCAAAGACCTGCCGATACGCCGCCGCATGTTCCGTTTTGCCATGGCGCAGGGCTACGCAATCCGGGCTGATCTTGTCGGCCATCACATCACAGACCACCGCCCACAGGGCAGCCAGGCACATGTCGGTGTTCCAGATTTCCAGGTCAGGCCGGTAACGGTAATCATCCAGCGTGATGGATGCCGCGTACCCTTCCACCTTGAGCGATACATCAAAGTAAGAGCCAAACAGCACCGGAAAATCAAAGATACATTGCAAGGCGTCCAGCAAGGTCGGGCTGACCAGCATGGCATAGCCCAAGAGGCCAAAGCTGGAGACGCGCAAGGCGTTGCCAATCTGCAAACCCAAAGAATCATCGCTGGTCAGGGCGCGCGCGTTGGCAGAAACAATCAGCTCTTGCGCGTGGGTGACCATCAGGGTGGTGTCTTGCAAGCCTGCGGCGGTAATGCCGCTCCCGGCCAGAATGCGGTCCGGGTCAATGTCGCGGCGGGAGGTCAGCCGCGCAATGGTCGAAATGGTTTGAAGTGTTGACGGCACCAACGCCGCCGAAGACTGCACACATGATCCCGAGCGTTTCATGTTGTATTTCCTGTGAAATCACTTTTCTCTCGTCCGTACAGCGTCGCCTGCCTCGGTCGCGACACTGCGTTGTCTTTGGCATGCCAATAGCCCGGCATACACGCGCGGTTTTGAGATTTGCGGGGGAATGTGAATCACCCCAGATCAAAGCGTGGCCATCTGGCTCTATCTGCTTTGATCAAATCTAGTGCGGTTCAAACTGCCAACATACTGACCGCCATCAATACGTCGGTAGTTTTATTCTTGTGTGTTCTAACCTTATGCGAGCCGCTCCGACAAAACCAGTGCCGCATGAAAGGTGATGCTTTAGTGCCACTGAGCCGCGTTATCTGACAAAACACGCCAACCCGCATTCAGCCTTGCTGGTATTTCAGCTGCAAAAAGCATGCCATACGTCAGCTATGACGCCAGCACATGCCATTGGTCTGGCCGTAGCGGCAGGCTTTACATTGCGGTGCACAAGAGCATGAATGCGCACCACAATTGTGCGCAAAGCTGGATAAACAAAAAGAAAAAAGAGCAGCGCCGGCTGCTCTTTTTTCATCAACACACAACTCAAAATACGGACCAACTGCGGCTTACAAGCCGGCGAGACAGAGGTATTTGAGTTCGACGTAATCCTCAATCCCGTGATGAGAACCCTCGCGGCCCAGACCGGATTGCTTTACGCCACCAAACGGGGCCACTTCTGAAGAGATAATGCCGGCGTTGATGCCGACCATGCCGTATTCCAGCGCTTCGCCCACGCGGAAAATGCGGCCGATATCGCGCGAGTAAAAATAGCTGGCCAGACCAAACTCGGTATCGTTGGCCATGGCAATGGCTTCTTCTTCGGTCTCGAACTTGAAGAGGGGCGCCATCGGACCGAAGGTTTCTTCTTTGGCCACCTTCATGTCACGGGTCACGCCGGTGATCACAGTCGGCTCAAAGAAAGTCTGACCCAGATGATGACGCTTGCCCCCCAGGATCACCTGGGCGCCCTTGGCCACCGCATCAGCAATGTGCTCTTCTACCTTGGCGACGGCGTTGTCATCAATCAGCGGGCCTTGCGTCACGCCCGCTTCAAACCCGTTACCGACCTTGAGCTTGCCCACCGCAGCGGCCAGCTTGGCCGCAAAGGCGTCATACACGCCGGCTTGTACCAGCAAACGGTTGGCACACACGCAGGTTTGCCCGGCGTTACGGTACTTGGAGGCAATGGCACCTTCTACCGCAGCATCCAGATCCGCATCATCAAACACAATGAACGGTGCGTTGCCGCCCAACTCCATCGACAGTTTTTTCACCGTCTCGGCCGATTGCGCAATCAGCTTGCGACCCACTTCGGTCGATCCGGTAAACGAGAGCTTGCGCACGATCGGGTTGGCGGTCAGCTCGCCACCAATGGCACTGGCAGACCCCGTCACCACGCTGAACACCCCGGCCGGCACGCCGGCACGCTCTGCCAGAACCGCCAGCGCCAGTGCGGATAGTGGCGTCTGGGTGGCGGGTTTGAGCACCATCGGGCACCCGGCCGCCAGCGCCGGGCCAACCTTGCGGGTGATCATGGCCGACGGAAAATTCCACGGCGTAATCGCAGCGGTGACACCTACGGGCTGTTTGATGACCAGAAAACGGCGGTCGTTGGCTGGTGCGGCGATGATCTCACCATCAATGCGGCGAGCTTCTTCCGAGAACCATTCCAGGTAACTGGCGGCATAGGCGATCTCTCCCTTGGCTTCGGCCAGCGGCTTGCCTTGCTCGGCGGTGAGGATGGCGGCAAGGTCATCGACATTGGCCAGCATCAGGTCATTCCAGCGGCGCAGAATGGTGGCGCGTTCTTTGGCGGTTTTTTTGCGCCAGGCCGGCCAGGCGGCATTGGCCGCATCAATAGCGCGGCGGGTTTCGGCTGCGCCCATCTTGGGGATGGTGGCAATGATCTCGCCGGTGGCCGGGTTGTTAACCGGGATGGATTCTTTGTTGTCTGCGTCTTGCCACTGGCCGTTGATATAGCACTGCTGGCGCAGGAGAGTGGGGTCTTTCAGGTTCATTATCTGGTTCTCCTTGTGGTGTTGCCTGGCGGGCTGGGTCTTATGCCCAGCGCGCCGTTTTGTCTGGTGGTTTGCCAGGGTTAACTGGCATAACGCTGTATTCGTGGTGCATCAAGGCCACCGTTGGTGGCCGGACTGGATTCCCGCCTACGCGGGAATGACGAGGTGGGGGGCTTAACCAATCAACCTTGCGTACAGACGACTTGCGTTGTTGCTGTTGCTGTTGACTTGCTTCCCCTCCGGCAGTGCCGAGCATCGCAGTGAGGGCCGGGGTTTCGGCGTAAGGGTGTTTGAGCGAAGCGAGTTCCTGGAGCCAGCCGGCCCTCACGAGAAGCGCAGGGAACCCCGAAGGGGCGCTGTCGCAGGGGTCGTTTTTCTTTGGGACCTTTCTTTTGGCGATCCAAAAGAAAGGTCCTTGCTGTCGGGCAACCCCCGACATGTAAACAACCGCGCCGTCAGGCGCTAACACCCACAACAATTTGAGCCAGGTCAGCCACCCCAGGCAACCCACAACCGTCAGCAAATCAAGCCTTCTGCAAAGCCTTGGCCAGCTTGGCCACCCCCTCCGCAAACACATCATCCTCAATCGTCAGCGGAAACAAGAACCGCAACACATTCGAATACACCCCGCAAGACAGCAAAATCAACCCGTCCTGCAAGGCCGCTGTCTGCACGCGCTTGGCAAAATCCGCATCCGGCTCGCCCGTTTGCGGGTTGATGAACTCAGCCGCCACCATCGCGCCCGGACCACGTACGTCGGCAATCTGCGGCACCACGCTGCGCAATTCATTGAGCGTCGCTTTCAGTTTGTCACCCAGATGATTGGCGCGTTCCACCAGTTTTTCAGATTCGATCACATCAATCACGGCGTGGGCGGCGGCAATCGCCAGCGGGTTACCCGCATAAGTGCCACCCAGGCCGCCAGGATTGGGGGCGTCCATGATTTCGGTGCGGCCGGTCACGGCAGACAGCGGGTAGCCACCTGCCAAAGATTTGGCCATGGTCATCAGGTCTGGCAGCACGTCGTAGTGCTCCATGGCAAACAGCTTGCCGGTGCGGCCAAAGCCGGTCTGGATTTCATCGGCAATCAGCAAGATGCCATGCTCGTCACAGATCTTGCGCAGGGCAGACATGAACTCGGCCGGGGCGACGTAGAAGCCGCCCTCGCCTTGCACCGGTTCCAGAATGATCGCGGCGACACGCTTGGGGTCGATATCGGCCTTGAACAGGTCGTTCAGAGCCTTGAGCGCCATTTTGGTGGTGATGCCATGCAGTTCACACGGGAACGGCGCATGGTGGATTTCTGAGGGGAACGGGCCAAAGCCCACCTTGTAGGGCACTACTTTGCCAGTCAACGCCATGCCCATCATGGTACGGCCATGAAAACCGCCGTTGAAGGCGATCACACCGGCACGGCCTGTGGCGGCACGCGCGATTTTGATGGCGTTTTCCACGGCTTCTGCGCCAGTTGAGAAAAACGCGGTTTTCTTGGAGTGGCTGCCCGGTGTGATGGTGTTCAGGCGTTCGGCCAGCGCCACATAAGATTCATACGGCACCACCTGGTAACAGCTGTGGGTGAAGGCGTTCAGTTGTTCGCTTACCGCTGCGGTGACTTTGGGGTGGCAGTGGCCGGTGTTGAGCACGGCAATGCCGCCCGCGAAGTCGATATAACGGTTGCCTTCGACGTCCCACAGTTCAGAGTTACGGGCGCGTTCTACAAAGAACTGCGCCATGACGCCTACGCCACGCGGGGTAGCGGCGTTCTTGCGGGCAAACAGATCAGCGTTGGACATGGTGTCGTTTCCAGTGGATTACATGTGTTGCGTTGTATAGGGAGCCGGTGCGCTATCCAAAACAAGTCTCGGCATGAGCTCATGCCAAAACATTTTGGGCAGCTGCCCGGCTGTAGCTACCTCGGTTGAAACCGAATATAGTCAGCTTTGGCTCTGACCAGAAGAGCCATTTTTTTACTGATCATGGAGCCACTTTGCGTACCAGCCTGCTTTCTGACTGGCTAGCCCAGCGCCTGGACAAAACCGGTACAGAGCCCGCGTATCGCCAGTTACAGCGCCTGTTGCGGGAGGCCATTCTGGCGCACGAACTCCCGGCCGGGCGCAAGCTGCCTTCGTCCCGCATGCTGGCCACCGAACTGGGTATTGCGCGCAACACCGTGATCCAGGTGTACGAGCAACTGGCCGTGGAGGGCTATTTGCTGGCCGGTACCGGCAGCGGCACCTTTGTGGCCGACAGCACGCCCGACCAGCAAATGCTGGGCAACCCTGCTACCGATGCCAGCGGCGAAACCGGGCGCTTGTCGCAACGCGGGCAGCGGCTGGTGGCGTCTGCGGGCGTCTCGCGGCGGCAATGGGGCGCGTTCGTGCCCGGCGTGGCGGATGTCACGCGTTTTCCGGCAGCGGTGTGGAGCCGTTTACAGGCGCGGCATATGCGCAACCCGCAGCCAGAATTGTTGAGTTACGCCCCGCCCGGTGGTTATGCGCCTTTGCGGGTGGCGCTGGCCGATTACCTGCGTAATGCCCGTTCAGTGCGCTGCGAACCAGAACAGATCATCATCACCACCGGCATTCACCAGTCGGTCGATCTGGCTGTGCGTTTGCTGTGTGATCCGGGTGATGAGGTGTGGACCGAAGACCCCTGTTACTGGGGGGTACGCAGCGTGATGCAGGCATCCGGCCTGGCGCTCAAACCCATTCCGGTCGATCAGGAAGGGATTTGCCCCTCAAGCGAGGACCTGGCCCAACCCCCGCGCATGATGCTGGTGACGCCGTCTCACCAGTACCCGCTGGGCATGGTCATGAGCCTGGCACGCCGGCGCATGTTGCTGGAGTTCGCCCGCCAGCGCGATTGCTGGATTATCGAAGACGATTACGACAGCGAGTTCCGCTACGCCAATCGCCCGCTCATGTCGCTCCAGGGTATGGATGACGCCAACCGGGTGATCTACGTTGGCAGCTTTGGCAAAATCCTCTACCCCGGTCTGCGCATTGGTTATCTGGTGGTGCCGCCCGCGCTGGCCGAACCCTTTGCCGTGGCGCTGGCCGAGTTATACCGCGAAGGCCAGCTACTGCAACAAGCCGTACTGGCAGATTTCATTGCCGAGGGCCATTTTGGCGCGCATATCCGCCGCATGCGTAATGTCTACGGCACACGGCGCGAGGCCCTGATGCATGAGATTTCCCGCCGCTTTGGCGAGGACGTGCCAGTGCGGGGCGATGAAGCCGGGCTGCATCTGGTCGCCTCGTTGCCAGACCACCTTGATGATCGCCAACTGGCGCACGACGCACTGGCCGCCGGCATTGCCACCCGCCCGCTGTCTGGTTACTACAGCCATGCCGATCAGGCCACCCGCGGGCTGTTGCTGGGCTATGCCTGCGTGCAGGATGAAGACATTGCGCGGCATTTCTCCACCCTGGCAAGGGTCATGGAAGATCACCTGCAACTTCGCTAAACGCCGCCTAAAGTAAAAACGGTTAAACGAAAACAGAACCACACCAAGGGGATCAGCATGAGCCAGAGCGCACAGTGGGGGCATTTGCGCACACGTATCATTGTGGTGGCCGGAGCCGCCATCTTTATTGGTTTTGCCGTGATGGTCGGCTTGCTCGTCAAAATGAGTTACGACCGCGCCCGGCAAAGCGGTTTTGAACTGGCCCAGCAACAAGCCAACGGCTACGCCCAGAACGTGCAGAACCAGCTTGATCGCACCTTGCTGCTGCCACGGCGCCTGGCCAATACCATGCTGGGCCTGAAGGCCACTGGCAAGCCGGATCGCAAAATGGCCGACAACATCATGATGCGCATGCTGGACGACGCCCCCGGCGTAACCGGCTTGTGGATGGTGTGGGAACCCAACGCCTTTGACGGCGACGACAACGCTTTCCGGCTGGACTGGCCGCGCAACGATCCGACCGGCCGGTATATCCCCTACATCATCCGTAAAGACGGCAAAGCCGCGCCGGATAACATGACCGACAGCGCCAAGGTCAAGGAATTTCCCAAGTATCACGATCACCCGGAAACCTACGTTCCGGATTACGAAAAACCCGGCTGGGGAGACTTTTACTACGTCCCCAAACAGCGCCAGCGCGACACCATTACCGAGCCTTTCCCGTATGAAGTGGGCACCATCAAGGCGCTGGAAAGCTCGCTGGTTTACGTGATCAAGGACGATAGCGGCAAATTCCTGGGCGTCGCCGCTGCGGACCTGATGCTGGACGACCTGCAAAAAGAACTGTCCGCCGTCCACCCCTACGACACGGGTTACGTCACGCTGTTGTCCGAAGGCGGTTTGTACGTGGCCGCCAAAGACCCGGCGCTGCTGGGCAAACCGATCGAACCCGGCACCCCGCTGGCCGACAATGTGAGCAAGGTCAAAGCGGGTGAGGATTTCCAGATTGAAGGCAAGGAATACACGCACTTTTTCCATGCCATCAAGATCGGCAATACCGGTCAATTCTGGTCACTGGGCGTGAGCGTGCCGACGGACGCCATCACCGCGCCGGCCGTGCGCTTGCGCAATATCGCCGTGGTCATCGCCATTGTGGCGCTGGTGGTGATCTTGCTGGTGATTTCGGGTGTGGTCACCGCGCTGACCCGACCCTTGAACCGGCTGGCCAGCACGATGGAAGAACTGGCATCGGGTCAGGGTGACCTGACTGCGCATATCACCGTGACCAATCGCGATGAAATTGGCCAGACCGCCGATGCGTTCAACCGCTTTATCAAGAGCCTGCATGACATGTTTGTACAAGTGCGTCAGGAAAGTCAGGCGGTATCGCAATCGGCCACACAACTGGCCAGCTCTGCCGATAGCGTCAAGCGCTCATCGCAACAGCAATCCGAGGCCTCCAGCGCCACCGCAGCGGGCGTGGAAGAAGTGACCGTCAGCATTCAGCACATTGCCGATACGGCCAACCAGGCCGAAGCGCTGGCGCGTGAAACCGGCCAGTTGACCGAAACCAGCGCGCAGACCGTGCAGCATGTGACCAGCAATATCGCCAACGTGACGCAAACCATGAACGCGCTGACCGAACGCATGGCGCAACTGGGCCAGCGCTCGCAAGAAGTCAGCACCATTGTGCGGGTGATTACCGACGTGGCCGAGCAAACCAACCTGTTGGCACTCAACGCCGCCATTGAAGCCGCCCGCGCAGGTGACGCCGGCCGTGGTTTTGCCGTGGTGGCCGACGAAGTACGCAAACTGGCCGCCCGCACCGGGGAAGCCACCCATGAGATCACCACCATCGTCACCGCCATCCGCAACGACACGCAAGAAGCCATTGCCAACGTCAGCAGCACGCGTGATCAGGTGGTCAGCAGCGTGAGCGTGACCGAAGAAGCCAACAGCACCATGCTGCAAGTGAGCAACCACACCGGCGATCTGGTCACCCGCATGGTGGACATTGCCGCCGCCACGCGGGAGCAATCTTCCGCCAGCGTGGACATTGCACAGAACGTGGAGCGCATCAGCAATATGGCACAGGGCAATGGCGCGGTGGTGGATGAGATGGCCGCATCGGTCAAGCGGCTCAACGAACTGGCGGCCAATCTGGAACGGCTGGTGGGAAATTTCAGGCTGTGAGGTGTGCAGAGCGCAAGTCCGGGTTTGCCGGGTGCAACCTCTTTTTCACGCACACCACCACTTCGTCATTCCGGCCCTGAGCCGGAATCCAGTCCGCCCACCCCAGGTGGGCTTATCCTGGCAAACCACGGATAAAACCATTTGCAGTGCCTTGGGCACAAACTATTTGCACCTGGATTCCGGCTTTCGCCGGAATGACGAGCCTGCGGGATGCCAGCCGCGCAAGGTGGATTCGCGCAGCAATCCACCTCCCCACCCGTGGATTGTCACTTCGCTCCGAATCCACCCTACTCACCTTTTTCACGCACACCACCACTTCGTCATTCCGGCCCTGAGCCGGAATCCAGCCCGCCCACCCCAGGTGGGCTTATCCTGGCAAACCACGGATAAAACCACTTGCAGTGCCTTGGGCACAAACTATTTGCACCTGGATTCCGGCTTTCGCCGGAATGACGAGTCTGCGGGATGCCAGCCGTGCAAGGTGGATTCGCGCAGCGATCCACCTCCCCACCCGTGGATTGTCACTTCGTTCCGAATCCACCCTACTCACCTTTTTCACGCACACCACCACTTCGTCATTCCGGCCTCGAGCCGGAATCCAGCCCGCCCACCACAGGTGGGCTTATCCTGGCAAACCACGGATAAAACCATTTGCAGTGCCTTGGGCACAAACTATTTGCACCTAGATTCCGGCTTTCGCCGGAATGACGAGTCTGCGGGATGCCAGCCGCGCAAGGGGGGATTCGCGCAGCAATCCACCTCCCCACCCGTGGATTGTCACTCCGTTCCGAATCCACCCTATCGGCTGGTGATTAGCACGTAGCCCGGATGAAGCGTAGCGGGAATCCGGGGTGCAACGTGTGCAAACACTCGCCAATTGTGCCCCCGGATTCCCGCCGGCTGCTCCATCCGGGCTACCCGGTGTTTGCCCAACAAAAAAAGCCGGTCTGGCACATGGCCAACCGGCTTTTTTCTCACCCATCCAGCATCACGCGCTGGCATCGGGTTGTGCATCGTCCTTCTTTTCTTCCAGCACTTCTTCCAGCTTCTCTGCGCCTTTAAACCCGGCGACCGCGGCGATGCCCTTGGTCAGCAAACCCGCATCCGGGTCTACTTTTTCAGTGGCCTCTACCGCGGCCACTGCGCCGGCAATTTCGCCAATTGTATCCAGAATACCCATGATCAAGCCCTCATCGTCGTTGAACGTGATTTACCACTGCTTGTGAAAGTCATATTGGATTGGGTGCGGTTGAGTGCTGGTTCTGATTGTACTTGCGTGCCCCGGCATTGCTGCATCGCTGCGCCGGACGGTCAGTGGCCCGCAAGTGTCAGAAATCCACCTTGCCGCGCATGGCCTTGATTTGCCCGCGCTGGACTTTCTGGTCCGTGCGCTTGCGCCGCGCGCTGTAACTGGGCTTGGTGGCGTGCCGCGCTTTGGGTACCACGCCCGCGTCGTGGATCAACGCCACCAGCCGCGCAATGGCGGCCTCGCGATTCATCTCTTGACTGCGGTATTCCTGCGCCTTGATCACAATCTCGCCCTCCTGGGTGATGAGGTGATGACTCATGTTCAGCAAGGCATGCTGATAGTGCTCTGGCAGGCTGGAGGCGCGAATATCAAAGCGCAGATGAATGGCGCTGGAGGTCTTGTTGACGTGCTGACCACCCGCACCTTGCGCGCGGATGGCCGTGATGGTGTATTCGTCATGCCCGATCGACACCCGGGCAGTGATGGGCAGCCGATTGCTTGACACTTATTTGCTGGCGTCGTCGATTTGTTTACGGGCGGCGTCGTCTTGCTGCAGCACGGTGCTTTCCACACCCTTGGCTTTTTCCAGATCCTTGCGGGCTTCCGGCGCAATTTTCGGGGCATCCGGCGAGGGGCCACAGGCGGTCAGCACAGCAAGAGTGGCAGTACACAGCACAAGGGTTTTGAACATAAGGGTGATCCGGATATCCTGGGTTGGAAGTATCCCGCTACCTTAACCGACTCGCGCGGTCAGAGGCAAAACGGCTGTCGCAACGGCAGCCCGGCGCGACAGCCGTCATACCCCATCACAACTGCTTGGCCGTAAAGGTATTGCACTCGTCCACGCTGCCGGTATCAAACCCCTTGCGGAACCAGCGCTGGCGTTGCTCTGATGTCCCGTGGGTGAATGAATCCGGCGCAACACTGCGGCCGGCGTTGCGCTGCAGCGTGTCGTCGCCAATAGCATTGGCCGCCACCAGCGCTTGCTCCATATCTTTGCCATCGACCAGTTGCCGTTGTTCCGCATCATGACCCCAGACACCGGCAAAACAATCGGCCTGCAATTCCAGCCGGACCGACAAGGCATTGGCGCCCACCTTGCCCACGTTGGTCTGCCGCTCATGCACCTTGGCAGAAATGCCCAGCAGGTTCTGCACGTGGTGACCCACTTCGTGGGCAATCACATAGGCTTCGGCAAACTGGCCGGGCGCGCCAAAACGACGATTGAGTTCATCAAAGAAATCCCGATCCAGGTACAACTTGCTGTCCATGGGGCAATAAAACGGCCCCACCGCCGAGGTGGTGTAACCACAACCGGAATTGACCGCGCCACGGAACAGCACCAGTGTGGGCGGCTGGTAGGTACGGCCAGACGCTTTGAAGATGCGGCCCCAGGTGTCTTCGGTATCACCCAGCACTTTGGCCACAAAGACCTTGCCCGGATCGTTCGGATTGACCGGGCGCGCGGGCACCTGCTGCTGTTGCACTTGCGGCGCTCCGCCGCCAGACAGTTGCGAGATCAATCCCAGCATTTCCAGCGGGCTTTTACCAAACAACATGCCCACCACCACTACGGCCACAATCCCGCCTACACCCAGCCGCAATCCGCCGCCGCCAAAACCACCACCCCCGCCGCCGCTACTGCTCTCGCGGTCTTCCACGTTGTTGCTTTCGCGCATGTCATTCCAGCGCATGATGGGTCACTCCTGTGCGATTGTTGAATGTTCTGTTGGCTGGAGCATAGTCGCCGCCAGACGCCCTGGCGATAGCGCTGCGGCGGAAAACAGGCGGACGGCCACCATGCTCGAAAGCCTTGATAGCGGCACGTGCAGGCAAACTGCTAGCATGCCGGCTCGTTCAAGAGGTGTTCTCATGCTTTCCGGCCGCGGTGTCGTTCTTTCTGCCAGTGCTTCCATCATTTTTGCCGCGCTGGGTTGGTATTCCACGCTGCTGCGTCCGCTGGACGGCATGGCCATTGTGGCCTGGCGCATTATCTGGACCGTACCGGCCATGGTGATGGCGCTGATATTGCTGGGGCAGACAGGCCGCTTCAAAGCGCTGGTGGGCCGCGTCAAGCGTGAACCGCGCCTGTGGTGGGTCGTGCCGCTGGCCGCGTTCCTGATGTTTATCCAGCAATGGATATTCATGTGGGCGCCCCAGGTAGGCCGCTTGATGGAAGTCTCGCTGGGATATTTTCTGTTGCCGCTGGTGATGGTACTGATCGGCTTTGTGTTCTATCACGAACGCCCCAGCCGGCTGCAATGGCTGGCCGTGGCTTTTGCCATTGTCGGCGTACTGCATGAACTGTGGCTGACCCGCGCTTTCTCCTGGGTCACGCTGGTGACCGCCGTCGGCTACCCGCCGTACCTGATGCTGCGCCGCTGGATCAAGCTGGACCCGGTCGCCGGTTTTTTGCTGGAAGTGCTGTGCATTGTGCCGTTTGTAGCGTGGTATCTGCTGACGCACACCGACGCCACCCAGGCGCTGGTCACCAAACCGGCATTGTGGGGCATGTTGCCGTTGCTGGGCATCATGACCGCCAGCGCGTTTGCCTTTTACCTGGCCGCCAGCAAGCTGCTACCGATGGGCGTGCTGGGGATTCTGGGTTATGTGGAACCAGTGCTGCTGTTCTTTATTTCCATCCTGTTTCTGGGTGAGCCCTTCACCATGGCCGGTCTGGGCACGTATGTGCCGATCTGGATCGCGGTGTTGCTGACGTGCGGGCATAGTGCGTTAACGCTGGGACGGCAGCGGAACGCCGTTTGAGGTGGGAAAGTCGTAGGGTGGATTCGGAGCGGTAGCGACAATCCACCATTGCGATGTTTGGGGGTTAGCGCCTTGCGACGCGAGTAGCCTTTGCTGGCCAGTGCCACTTCGTAGCCCGGATGAAGGCCCCAGGCCGGGAATCCGGGGTGGCGGACCTGGTTCATATTGTTGTGGGTGATAGCGCCTGACGGCACGGGGTTGAAAGGCATTTCATACCCGGGGAGCCGGGCCCACGTTACTTTCTTTGCTTCGCCACCTCGGCGGACCCCTCCGTCAGTCGGAGCCTAAGGTCTCCCTCCGCTCCTTCGGCGCTTGGCTTTAATGGGGGAGGAGAACCAAAAGCAACCCCAACAGCAACAACCCCCATACCACTGACTCGTCATTCCGGCCTTGAGCCGGAATCCAGCTGCAATATCCGCAAGGATGCAGCCGTCAACTCGCCCCCTCCACTTCCTCATTCCCGACCTCGGCGGCCCCTCTTGGCCGGAATCTAGCAGCACCCTTGGCACTCCACCACTACAAAACCACCACCCCGCCGCCCACCCCGTAATCCCGTCACATCCGTGATGGCATGAACAAACCATCGTGCCAAACTACCGGCATTGCCCCCCGGACTCTCCCTCATGCGCCCGCTCCTGCTTTGTCTCTCCCTGGTCTGTGCCGCCGTCGCCCACGCCGATCAGCGTTACAGTTGGGATTGCCGCGACAGCCAGCACAAGCCGCCACCAGGCAAGACCATTGCCGCGCTGCTGGCACCTGGCCAGCGCCATTTCATCCTCGGTGAAGACGGCCCAACCCGGCAGTTGATTGGCGTTAAACAGGCCGGTGTATGCAGTACCGCCACACTGATTGTGGGCGGCACGCGTTACGACTGTGTTCCGGCCCGGCCAGTGGATGGTCAGGGGCGTCCGGGCGCGCTGGTCAAACGTGCGGATTGCGATGCTGCGGGCCAATAAGCACAGGCAGTCTTTGGTACACTGACCCCCATTCCCGCCCCATACCAGAGCCTGCCCGACCCTCTCATGACCGAACAGATCACCCCTGGTTTGCTGGTGCTGCATGGCAACCGGCTGGAAGACCTGCGTACCACCGTCTTTAGCTGGCTCACCGCCCACCCGCTGGCGCCGCTGGAAGAAGAAATCCTGCTGGTGCAGAGCAATAGCATTGCAGAGTGGCTCAAGCTGTGTCTGGCGCAAGAGACGGGGATCAGTGCGGCGGCATCGGTGCAATTGCCGTCGCAATTTCTGTGGCGTACTTACCGGCAGATGTTGGGCCCCATCGCCGTACCGCAGGTCTCGCCGCTGGATAAATCCCCGCTGGCGTGGCGCTTGATGCGTATTTTGCCCACGCATCTCTCCGCCCCGCATTTCGCACCGCTACAACAGTTTTTGCAGGACAACGATGCCGGACGCCTGTGGCAACTGGCGCAAAAGCTGGCGGACTTGTACGACCAGTATCAGGTCTATCGGGCAGACTGGCTGACCGACTGGGCCGCCGGGCATGATCAATTACGCCGGGCCGATGGCAGCATGGCGCCACTGCAGGAAGACCAGCGCTGGCAAAGCGCCCTGTGGCGTGCGCTGTTGGCTGATGTGCCGGAAAACCTGCGCCACACCAGCCGGGACGCGATTCATACCCGTTTTTTGCAAGCGGTGGCGCAGCGCGCGGCGCCCAACGCGGCCTTGCCGCGCCGCGTGGTGTTGTTTGGCGTGTCCGCCCTGCCCATGCAGACCCTGCAAGCACTGGCCGCGCTGGCAGAGCGCTGCCAGGTGATTCTGGCCGTGCCCAATCCGTGCCAGTACCACTGGGCCGATATCATTGATGGCCGCGAGTTGCTGCGCGCCGCGCGCCGTCGGCATGCCCTGCGGGGCGGCGTGGATTTGTCGCGCTATCAACTGTCTGAAATGCATGTGCAAAGCAACCCGCTGCTGGCAGCCTGGGGCCGGCAAGGGCGGGATTTTGTCCGCATGCTTGATGAATTTGACGATGCCCTGGCCGCACAGCAGCGTTTCCCCGATACACGCATCGACTTGTTCGATGATAGCGAAGGGCAAACCCTGCTGGCCCAGGTGCAAGCGCGTATCCGTGATCTGCAAGCACCGGATGGCGCACAAACGCCAGTGGCCCAAACTGATCGATCCATCGTCTTTCACGTTGCGCACAGCGCGCAGCGGGAAGTGGAAATCCTGCACGACCAGCTGCTGGACCTGTTTAACGAGCCCGCCAGCACCCCGCCGCTGACCCCGCGCGATATCGTGGTGATGGTGCCGGATATCGAAACCTTTGCCCCGGCGATTGAGGCCGTGTTCGGGCAATACGAACGCAGTGATGCGCGCTTTATTCCCTGGCTGATTGCCGACCAGAAAAACCGCGGTATCAACCCGCTGATGAAAGCGCTGGAATGGCTGTTGCGGCTGCCCGAACAACGCTGCCGGCTGTCCGAAGTACGTGACCTGTTTGATGTCCCCGCGCTGGCCCGCCGGTTTGGCGTGGCAGAGGCTGATCTGGAACGTCTGGCGCAATGGAGTGTGGGTGCGGGCGTGCGCTGGGGCTTATCAGGCGAGCAGCGCGCGCAACTGGGTCTGTCGGCCGTGGGTGAGCAGAACTCCTGGCTGTTTGGTTTGCGCCGCATGTTGCTGGGCTTTGCCAGCGGTGACGACGCCCCGTTTGCCGGGATCGAACCCTACCCGGAGGTCGGTGGGCTGGATGCAGCCATTGCCGGCTCGCTGGCCGCGCTGGTAGAGCAACTGATCCACTGGAGCGCCACCTTGCTGCAACCGCGCACGCCGGCCGAGTGGAGCGAAGCCGGCCGCGCCTTGCTGGCGGCGTTTTTTGAATCTGCCAATGACAGCGAGCGGCTGACGCTGATCGCTATCGACACCGCCTTGCAGCGCTGGCTGCATGCTTGCGAACTGGCCGGTTATACCGATCCTGTCGCCCTGCCGGTGTTGCGCGAAGCCTGGTTGTCCCAGGTCGACGAACCCACCCTGGACAAACGTTTTCTGGCCGGTGGCGTCACCTTTTGTACACTGCTGCCCATGCGCGCCATTCCTTTCCAGGTGGTGTGCCTGCTGGGTATGAATGATGGCGATTATCCACGCCAGAACCAGCGCGCCGACTTTGACCTGCTGGCCCTGCCCGGCCAGTACCGGCCGGGGGATCGCTCCCGCCGCGATGACGACCGCTACCTGATGCTGGAAGCCTTGCTGGCCACACGCCGTACCCTCTATATCAGTTGGGCCGGCCACAGCCCGCGCGACAACAGCGAGCAACCGGCCTCCGTGCTGGTGTCCCAGTTCCGGGACTATCTGGCCGCCAACTGGCAGGCCGGGGTGCTGGACCGCCTGACCACGCACCACCCGCTACAACCCTTTAGCCGGCGCTATTTTGAAGGCGGCAACTTGCACACCTGGGTACGGGAATGGCGCGACGCCCATCAGCAATCTGTTGCAACAGCCCCGCCACCGGCCGTCGTAGCAGCAGAAGCACCCGGCCACGTCACGCTTTCTTTGCTGCGCCAGTTTCTGGCCAACCCGGTCAAAGTGTTCTTCCAGGAACAACTGAAAGTACGCTTTGCCGATCTGGCGCTGGTTGAAGACAACGAAGAACCCTTTGTGCTTGATGGTCTGCAAACCTGGCAAATGGTGGCGCAGTGGCTGGATCAGGCGCACGCGCAGCCCGACCCGGCAGCACTGGTCCATGCCGCCGTGCGCGCCAGCCGCAGCGGCGAATTGCCCATTGGCCCCATGGGGGAACGCACCCAGGCGGCCCTGCTGGCGCAGGTTGAACCCATGTGGCAACGCTGGTTAAGCCTGATGGCGCACTGGCCGGATGATGCGCCCAGGGTACGCCTTGCAGCCAGCCACGCCGGGGCCCTGCTGGAAGACTGGCTGGATGGCTTGCATCAGCGGGCCGGGGACACCGCCTGGCTGATGCTCAACCCGGGTAATCTGACCAGCAAAGGCAAGGTGCGCGCCGATAAACTGCTGCTGCCGTGGTTGCGCCAACTGGTCACGGCGGCCAGCGATATCCGCATGACGGGCATTATTGTTGCGCGCGATGCCGTGCTCACGCTGGCACAGCCCGATGCCGCCACAGCCCGCGAGACACTTGAAACCCTGCTGGCGGCCTGGGCCGAAGGCATGCGCCGGCCGCTGCCCTTTGCCGTGGCCACCGCGCTGGCGGCGCTGGCCGACAACGGCAAGCCGGCGGATGTGTATGAAGGCACCGGCCCGCTGGGCCTCACGCCAGAATCAGCCGAGCCGTGCCTTGCCCGCACCTGGCCGGACTTTGCTGTGCTGAGCGCGGATGGCGAGTTCCAGCATTACGCCGAAACCCTGTTTGCGCCTCTGGCTCACTGGGCCAACGAACACATCAAGGTCGAGCCCTGGGGTAGCGCTGACGAGGAGGCCGAACATGCCTGATGCCAATCGCCTGCAGGCTATTTCTTTCCCGCTGTATGGCAGCCGTTTGATTGAGGCCAGTGCAGGTACGGGCAAAACCTGGACCATCGCCGCGCTGTATATCCGGCTGATTCTGGGACACGGCGGCGACAATGCCTTTGCCCACGCGCTCTTGCCGGCGCAGATCCTGGTCATGACCTTTACCCGGGCCGCAACGCGTGAACTGTCTGACCGCATCCGCGCCCGGCTGCTGCATGCGGCGCATTGTTTCCGCGGTGAGGCACAACCGGCCGCTAGCGACACATTTTTGTGCGATGTGTTGGCCAGTTATGAAGATGAGCCGACCCGGAACGAAGCAGCGCACCGCCTGGCCATGGCGGCAGATGCCATGGATGACGCTGCCGTTTTCACCATCGACGCCTGGTGCCAGCGCATGCTGCGCGAGCATGCGTTTGACAGCGGCAACCTGTTCAACGAAACCCTGCTGCAAAATGAAGATGAACTGCGGCTGGATGCCACGCGCGATTACTGGCGCAAACATGTTTACCAACTGGATGCCGCCTGCGTCGACGCCATTCTGGACCTCGCCCCTACGCCAGACCGACTGGCGCGGCGGCTGAGCGATCTGCTGCGGCTGGATGAACGCCCGGCAGCCCAGCCCCGGTTCTTTGAAGCGCTGGCCAGCCAACTGGCCCGGCTGGCTGAACTGGAAAACGCCGCCCGCGCCGCCTGGCTGGCCGACGATGCGCACCTTGCCCAGGTGTGGGAAGACGCGTTCAACAGTGACTGGCTGCAAAAACCCAAATACAACCACGCCAGTAGCCCCTTCGCGCAGCGCCTGCAAGCCATCCGCAACTGGGCTGGCGGGGGTGCGGCCACCAGCAAGATGCTGGAAACGTGGTTGCCCAACATGGTGCCCACGCCAGAACACTTCAAGAAAACCACGACCGCAGAACAGCGCGCCCGGCTGGATCACCCCTGGCAAGACCACCTGCTGCGCTGGCTAGAGGCGCGCAATGCGCTACCCGCTTTGCGCTCCGGCCTGTTGCTCCATGCGGCGGACTGGGTGGCACGCCGCATGAGCCAGCTGAAAAAACAGGCGGGCGTGTACAGCTTTGCTGACATGCTGCAGCGGCTGGATACAGCCCTGGCCGGCCCCAACGGTGACACGCTGCGCGAACGCATCCTGGCGCAATACCCGGTCGCCTTGATTGATGAATTCCAGGACACTTCGCCGCGCCAGTACCGCATTTTCGACCGGCTTTACCGCGCCGCCGATAACAACCCGGCCCAGGCGCTGCTGCTGATTGGCGATCCCAAGCAATCCATTTACGGCTTTCGCGGCGCGGATATCCACAGCTATTTAGCGGCTCGGCGCGCTACGGCCGGACGGCATTATGTGCTCGATACCAATTACCGCTCCACCAAAGGCCTGGTGCGGGGCGTGAACCGCCTGTTTGAGTACGCAGAACACAGTTTTGAACAAGGTGCGTTCCGCTTCCGGGTGGGGGCGGATAACCCGCTGCCGTTTGAATCCGTCCAGGCTGCCGGCCGGTCGGAACAACTGCAACGCAGCACCGGCCCCGTACCACCGGTCACGCTGTGGCACGGCAATAGCAAACTGACGGGCAAGGAATATCAGCAGCACTTTGCCGCCCTGTGCGCTGAAGAAATCGTCACCCTGCTGAACGATGCCCACGCCGGATTTGTTGCGCCAGAACGCACACGCCGGCTGGAACCGGCCGACATCGCCGTGCTGGTCCGCTCCGGTAAAGAAGCCGCCGTGGTACGGCGTGCCTTGCAGCAGCGTGGCGTTGCCAGCGTTTATCTGTCTGATTCTGATTCCGTATTTGATAGCGCCGAAGCCGCCGACCTGCAGCGCTGGCTGATGGCCGTGGCGGACCCGCTGGATAGCCATCTGGCCCGCGCCGCATGGGCAACTGCACTGGCAGACCTGGACCTGGCTACGCTCACGCAGCTCGCCACCGCCGATGTCGCGTGGGAACTGCGGCTGGAAACCCTGAAAAACCTGCGCCAGCGCTGGCGTCGTTACGGCGTGCTGGCCATGGTGCGCGAACTGCTGCACACACTCTCACTCCCGGCGCGTTTGCTGGTAGCCCCGGGGGGGGAGCGCCGGCTGACCAATCTGTTGCATCTGGCAGAACTGCTGCAACACGCCAGCCAGCAACTGGAAGGTGAACAGGCGTTGATCCGCTGGCTGGCCGAACAAATCACTGGCACGCGTGAGGCCGGTGATGAAAAGATCGTGCGGCTGGAAAGTGATGCGGACCTCGTCAAGGTGGTCACTGTCCATAAATCCAAAGGGCTGGAATATGCCCTCGTCTTCATGCCCTTTGCCTGCACCTGGTTTGAAGGTAAAGACCAGACCGTGATCCGCTATCTGGATCAGACCGGTCAGACCCAACTGGATTTCGACCAAGGGACACAAGCCGTCAGCGCCGCTGGCATCGCCCGCTTGCAGGAAGACTTGCGCCTGTTTTACGTGGCAGCTACCCGCGCCCGCCATGCCCTCTGGCTGGGAGTCAGTGAATTCACCATTCAACGCAGCAGCAAGCTGCAAAAAAGCGCCATTGGCTATTTGCTCAGTGCAGGAGAAGGCTTGACCGAGGCGACGCTGCTGGACGCGCTGACCCGGCTCAAGGGCGAAAGTGCGGATATCGAGTTGCAGGCCATTAGCCTGGAACACTGCCCCATCACGCCCATGACAACGCGTGACCTTGCTGTGCCGCTGGTTGAAATGCCCCCCTACCGGGGCGAGATTGACACCCGCTGGCAGATTGCCAGTTTCTCTGGCCTGATCCGCGACATGCAGCACGCCGCGCTGCCGGCCCCGGAAACCGCGCGTGATGAAACCCTGCAAGAATCGGCAGAGCCCGCCACCAGCACCAGCACAGCGGTCGCCGCCGACAAGGCACCGTGGCACCAGTTTCCGCGCGGGGCACTGCCCGGCACGCTATTGCATGACCAACTGGAATGGCTGGCGCGCGAAGGCTTTGCGCTCGTCATCCAGCGCCCGGACGATTTTGCCGACCGGCTGGGCCGCCGCTGCGAGCGTCTGGGCTGGGCCAACCGTAAAACGGAAGTCATTCACTGGTTGAGTGAACTGGCGCAAACCCCGTTGCAACCGATCGCGACACCGCTCACGGCGCTGCACCATATCCTGCCGGAAATGGAGTTCTGGTTCCCTAACGAGCAGATTTCCAGCGCCACCATCGACGCGCTTTGCAGCCAGCATCTACTGGGCGGCCAACCGCGCCCACACCTGGCCGAGCGCGAATTGCGCGGCATGATCAAGGGCTATTGTGATCTGGTGTTTGAACACGACGGGCGCTACTGGATTCTGGATTACAAATCCAACGCGCTGGGTGCCGGCGACGCCGATTACACCCTGGACGCGCTGGAACGCGCCATGGCCGCGCATCGTTACGACGTGCAAGCCGCGCTCTACCTGCTGGCTCTGCACCGGCTGCTCCGTCAACGCCTGGGCGCGCGCTACAACCCGGCCACGCAACTGGGCGGCGCCATTTACCTGTTCATGCGCGGCCTCAAAGGGCCCCAGCAAGGCTGCTACGTGGTGCCCGCCAATCTGACCCTGCTGCAACAACTGGATGACACCATGCGGGAGCCGCAAACATGATACGGCGCGTCGATACCCACAGCGGTGATCTGTTTGCAGACGCTCCCCTACTGGATCGCGCCAGCCTGTTTGCACTGCTGGCGCAATGGACCGAGGCCGGCTGGCTGCGCCAGCTTGATGGGGCCTTTGCGCGCTTTCTGGCCGATCTGGACCCGCAAGCCAGCCCGGCCACCCTGATCGCGGCCACCCTGCTGGCGCATATGGAAGGCCGCGGCCATAGCTGTCTGCTGCTCGACGAACTGGCAAGCGATCCCGCCACGCTGCTGGCCTGGCCCGTCGCCGCACTCAACGCCTGGCAAGCCCTCGCCCCGGCCCTGCCGCACACCGCCAAAGACTGGCAGGCAGAACTGGCCCGCAGCCCGGTGGTGACACAGGATGCCACTCATGACACCGCGCCACTGATCCTGGCGGGCCATCGCCTCTATCTGCGCCGTTATTTCCGCTACGAGCACAATGTGGCAAACGCCGTCCAGTTACGCACCACCCCTGCCGCCGCGACAGAAGCCCCCGTGCGCGCCTGGCTGGACCGGCTGTTTGTCGCGACCGCAGACAGCGAGCCCGACTGGCAAAAAGCCGCCTGCGCCATTGGTACACGCGGCCAGCTTGCCATTGTGACGGGCGGCCCTGGCACCGGTAAAACCTACACCGTAGCGCGCTTGCTGGCCTTGTTGCTGGCCACCGCAGACAACCCGGACACCTTGCGGGTGGCCCTGGCCGCCCCCACCGGCAAGGCTGCCGCACGCCTCAAACAATCCATCGACGGCGCCTTGCAAGAGCTGCAACAAAAAGTGGGGGACGACCTGCCACTGACGGCCTTTGCCGAACGTGTGGGTGCCGCGCGCACGCTGCATAGCCTGTTGGGCGCCCGCCCGGACACACGCAAGTTTCGTTATCACGCTGGCAACCCGCTGGAAGTGGATGTGCTGATTGTGGATGAAGCGTCGATGATCCATCTGGAAATGATGGCCGCCTTGCTCGACGCCCTGCCCGCCAGCGCACGGCTGATTTTGCTGGGCGACAAAGATCAGTTGGCTTCGGTCGAAGCCGGCGCGGTGCTGGGCGATCTATGCCGTGATGCAGAAACCGGCCGCTATACCGCCGATACGGCCGGTTTTGTCGCCCGCACCACCGGCCAGCAGTTGCCAGAACGGTATCTGGGCGACGGCAACGCGCTGGCGCAACAGACGGTCATGCTGCGCGTAAGCCGGCGCTTTGGCGGCCCCATCGGCCAGTTGGCGCTGGCCGTGAACCGGGGCGACACCCAGAGCGCATTCACGGTGCTGACCGCCACTGACGCCGCCGTGCAATGGCGTAACCACGCCAGCCCGCAAGAAGTGGTGAGCCTGGCCTTGGGGGGCCGCGCTGGTGCAGCGGGTGGCTATAGCAGCTATCTGGAGATCATCAAAAGCCGCCCGCGTGACCCGGATGGCTATGAGGATTGGGTGCGCACCGTGCTCACCGCCTTTGAGCGTTTCCGCATTCTGTGCGCCGTGCGCGATGGGGACTGGGGTGTCACGGGCCTGAACAAGGCTATTGAAACGGCATTGGCCGCGCAGGACTGGCTGCCGCGCAACCGGGGCGAGTGGTATGTAGGCCGCCCGGTGATGATCACCCGCAATGATCCAGGCATGCAGGTGTACAACGGCGATATCGGCATCACCCTGCCCGATCCGCAAACCCAGGCGTTGCGTGTGTATTTTCTGGATGGGCAAGAGATACGCAAAGTGCTGGCCAGCCGCCTGGCGGACGTCGAAACGGCCTTCGCCATGACAGTACATAAATCCCAGGGGTCGGAATTCGAACACACCGTACTGGCCCTGCCCGCAGATGCCAGCCAGATCCTGACCCGGGAACTGGTCTACACCGGCATCACCCGCGCCCGCACGCATTTCACGCTGGTCACCGCCAGCCAGCAAGGGTTCGAGCAAGCACTGGCCCGCCGCACACGCCGGGCCAGCGGCTTGTATGAACGGCTCACCGGTATCTGACCAGCCCCCCGGCAGTGGTCTTGGTTGCCGTGACCACCCCGGATTCCCGCTCCGCTTCATCCGGGCTACGTGTGGTGATGCCGAAAAAGCATGACTCGTAGCCCGGATGGAGCCGAAGGCGGGAATCCGGGGTGGCGATGTCCGCAAGAACGGCATTCTGGTGCTGGAATAATGCGTGGGACGGCGGGCATCAATATTGCAAATGGCGCAAACCCGGATTGCCGCTACCCCGCTGCAACGGCCATCCGTCGCGTTCGGTCACTTGATGGGCCCCCCCCAAGGGGCGCGGCTTCATCCGGGCTTCTGTCAGTTTCTGGTCTGCCGCATCATCGGCTCCAGCGACTGTTCCAGGTCGCACACCGAGCGGCGGCAAGCCACGAAGCGGATATTGTTTTGCGTGGCCAGTTGCCGGTAATTGCGCATGACGTTGTGGCCCATGAAATCGGTAAACAGAATGATCAAATCCGCCCCGCGCGCGCTGGTCGGTTTGCGTTGATGCGAGGCATCCCGCCCGGTCAGATGCGCGGTGATGCGGATGCCGTAGCGATCCAGCAATTGCGGTATGTTGCCGAGGCGATCTGCCCCGATCAGATAAGCATTCATGTGCTCCCCTTGCCCGCCCGATGGGTGTAGGCGTGTGGTCAAGGTAGCACTGGCCATTAAATAACAACAAAGAATATTAAATTAGGTTTTTATAACCAATTTTTATTCGTAGAGTGTGAGTGCCGGTATGCCGGTTGCAACCTCTTTTTTTTGCATACCACCACATCGTCATTCCGGCCCTGAGCCGGAATCCAGGTGTAAACGTTTGTGCCGAAGGCACTGCAAATGGTTTTTCGTGGTTTGCCAAGGTAAGCCCACCTACGGCGGGCGGGCTGGATTCCGGCTCAAGGCCGGAATGACGAAGTAATGGGATGCAGAACGCTCATTCTTGCAAACCGACGGTATGCGTGGCTGGGTTGCTTTTGACTTGCCTTCCCTTCGGCAGCATCCGTAGCCCGGATGAAGCGAAGCGGGAATCCGGGGTGGCGATATGGGCAAGAATGGTTTTTTGTTGCTGGCGTGGAAAACAAAAAGCAGGACATCAATCAATATTGCATTCGGCGCAACCGCAGATTCCCGCCTGCCCCGCTGCTGCTGCCATTCGCAACGTGTAACGGCTTTGCGGGGGCACCCGCCAAGGGGCGTGCTCCATCCGGGCTACGGCGTGGTTTCAGTTACCGGATTCCCTCCCCACAAAAACCATCACCCCAACAACCCCGCCGCCACATTAATCGACAATCCCAACACACTCATATTGAACAAAAAGGCCAGCACCGACTGCGCCAGCACGGTCTTGCGGGTGCGGCTGTCGCCCACCGCCACATCGGCCGTCTGGCAGGCTACGGCAATGGTGAAAGAGAAATACAGAAAATCCCAATACGTCGGCTCTGGCGGCTTGTCCGGGAACAACAGCGGTTTACAGGGGCCGTCTTCAGCGGTGTAAAACAGGTGCGCGTAATGAATGGCGAACGAGGTCGGCAACATCAGCCAGGCCCCCGCCAGCGTGATCCCGGTGAACCCGATGTGGGCCAGTTGATGAATACCGGATGTCCCCTTGGCCGAAGCCAGTTCCACCAGAATGGTCGCCAGGCTGACCACACACCCGACACACACCAGCGCCAGGACAATTTCCGCATTTTCATCCTGCGCCAAAGCAATCCGCCGGATCTGCGCGGGCTGGGCCCGGATCATCAGCCACCACACCATCAAGAGGTAGGCCCATACGGCCAGGTTCCAGCAGGCCAGCCCCCGGCCTGCCAGCGAGCCGTGCAGCGGCAGGACAAAAAAGCTGACCAGGCCCAGGGCCAAGGCCAGCGCCAGCCGTGGGCGGGCGGTCATGAAAGTGGGTAACGCGCGCATGGCCTCGTCTTTGGGTTCAATGAACCGGATAGAACAAAGGCCGGAAAGACCGGCCCTGAAGTGGTTGATCAGTCGTCTTCGCTGACGTCGTAAAACACACCTTCATGCTTGTCGAACGCCGCGCCGACCGGGGCATCCAGAAACTCGACGATGCTGGGGTCGCAATTGGCGACCAGGTTGATGTCGACCAGATTGAAGTGTTTGGGATTATCCAGGTAGCGGTCATCTTCTGCGCCACTGAAAAAGCGCCAGCCGCTGTCTTCGGCGTCTTCTGGCTCTTCGCGCACCATGTAGCCGACGGGTTGGCCGTCCACCACGATCAGATCAGTCACCATGCACAGGCCTTTTTCAGTCGCCAGTGCTTGCAGTTTGTGGGTATCGATTGCGTATTGTTTTTGCATGATGGTGCTCACGGGTAAAGCATGAGCATACCCGGTTCCCGCCCGCATCGTCAGCCACGGCTGGAGGGCAGTTTCTGCAGGTAGTCCAGATGGGCCTTGAGCACGGGCAAAGTCTGCCTGGCCAGCGCCACCACCTGAGGATCGCTGCCGTTGGCGACTTCTTGCGACCACGCCACCACGGCATCCTGACTGGCTTTGGTCTGGATCTTGATCCATTCAGCCTCGAATTTGTCACCCTGCAAACCGTAGAGGTGTTCCATATCCTGCTGCTGGGCAGCATCCGGGGCGGAGGCGTCCTGGCGTTGTTTTTGTTGCGCCAGGGTTTTGAGTTTCAGGCTGATCACACCATGATCTTCAAACAGTTTGCTTGCCAGTGTTTTGATCGCGGGCGCCAGGGCTTGCTGCATGGCCATGCGTGCCAGGTCTTGCCCGGTGATGGCGGTGCGCTGTGCTTCTGCCAGAAAAGAAGCATCCTGCTGCGAGAGCTTGGCCTGTGGAGCTGCAGCGGCCGGCGCATTATTGGTCGATTGTGGCGCGGCGCCAGGCTGACTTTGCGCCGCATCGGCCAGCATGGTGGCGGCCATCAACGACAGTGCCAGTGCCGGCGTCAGCAGAAATTCACTGGCGTAAGCGTGCACGTCATGGCGCAAGCGCTGCGCATTATTCAGCAAGTTGAGTTGCGGTCTGGCATTGGGCATGCGGCTAGCTCCCCAACTGCACGCGGATACGCCCACCAAAGTACGGCGTATCACGCTGGGGTTCATCGGGGGCGCGCGGCGGTTCCTTGATCGGGCCAGGATTGTCATCTGGCGGGAACGGGTCATGCACCGGTTGCGGTGCAAACGGACGATCTGGCGGCACCGGCAATGGTGGAATCTGCTCTGGCGGCTTGGGCTGCGGGAAATCCGGATCGCCCGGCTCCGGCTCAGGGTATGGCGGCTGGCCAGGTACGGCCGGCGGCATGGCCTGGGGCGTGATCAGCCAGCGGCTCGCCGGCGCGGCGGTGGGTTGCACTGACAACATGATGATCTCCGGCGGTTAAGCATGATTTCATCATGGCCGTAAAAGCGGGATATCACTGTCAGCCAGCACCCGATAGCGACGTGAGACTAGCCCGCGTTACCCGCCAGCGCGGCATCGACCGCGTGCGGCGCAAATACGGCATCAGCCACCAGATGCACGCAGCCGGTCAGCGCGGCTTCATCGGCCAGCTGGCTGCCCAGGATCTGCAGATTGCGGGTCGCCAACGGCAGAGAGCGGCGGTAAACCATCTCCCGCACGCCTGCCAGCAAGTGATCTTGCGAATCCGCCAGGGCACCACCCAGCACCACCAGCGACGGGTTCAACAGGCTGACGGCCTGCGCCAGCGCCTCGCCCAGCAAGCGGCCAGATTGCAGCAACAAGGCCACCACTTCTGCGTCCCCCTGCCGGGCCAGCGCAGCGACATCCTGCGCCAGGTGGACGGGATAACCACGGGACTCCAGTTGCCGGGTAAGCGACCAGCCGGCGGCATAGGCTTCCAGGCAACCTGCATTACCGCAACGGCATAGCGGCAATTGGCCACCGCCGGCTGAACCGGCGTGGCCCATGAACAGATGCCCCAGATCGCCCGCGCCGCCTTGCGCGCCACGTTGCGGCCGGCCATCCATGATCAGGCCCGCGCCAATGCCGGTGCCGATCGTCACATACATCATGTGTGCTACATCCGGCCACACCACCCGGTGTTCACCCAGTGCCATCAGGTTGACGTCTTTATCCACGCGCACCGGGCAGTTGAAATACGGCGCAAAAAAATCCGGCACCACCACGCCATCCCAGCCGGTCATGATTGGCGGACGCACCACGCGACCCTGGGCAAACTCCACCGGGCCGGGCACCCCAATGCCGATGCCTTTGACCTCGCTGCGCGTGCGATCGGCTGCGGCCAGCAAGCCGTCGAACTGTTGCAATACCAGGTCCAGCGTGACCACGGGGCCGGCGGCAATGTCGTTCTGCGCACTGCTGCTGGCCAGAGTATTGCCATGCATATCCGCCAGCGCCAGGCGCATTTTCTCTGCGCCTATGTCGGCCAGCAGCATTACCCCAAACGCCGGGTTGATACGCAATGAGGCTTGCGGGCGCCCCCCGGTTGAGGCCGCACTGCCGCCCTGCTCCAGATACCCCGCAGCAATCAGCGTGTCCAGCCGCTGGCCCACGGTAGAGCGCGACAACCCCGTCACCTGCATGATGCGCGCCCGCGTGGTGGCCACGCCGCTGCGGATCAGCGCAAGAATGGCGCCGCTGCTATCAGCGGCTGGCAAGACAGGAGTGGTTGCGTCGTTCATGGAAAGCCTGTTGGTGATTGTGCGCATTTAACGCCGGATCAGGCGTTGGCGACAAGTTTCCCACATCCTCAAATTACTTTTGTATTTTTTTTACGCAAAAGTTGTTTTTTCAAAATCAAAAGGTGTAGCATGCGCTCCATGCACTACCAACCAACAACCCATGAACCCGCTGACGAGCTAGCGCTGCAGCTCGTCAACGGGTTCTGAACAGGAGCAACACCATGAATCCCCTTGGCATCCACGCACTGGTCTGGGCGGGCGACGTATCGCCGGAATCGGTCAACAAAATCATCAGCAGCAGTAAACAAGCTGGTTTTGATCTGATCGAATTCTCTTTGCACGAACCCAAGCCGCTGGATTTTGGCTACACGCGTGAGTTGTTGAAGGAACATGCCATCAAACCGGCGTTCTCTCGTGGCCTGGCCTTCAATGCCGACGTCTCCAGCGATGATCCAGCCGTGGTGGCGCGTGGTGTCGCGCTGTTGACCGAAGCCATCAACATCACCCAACAACTGGGCGGCGATTACTTTGGTGGCGTGCCCTACAGCGCACTGGGCAAGTACAACCACCCGATCACCGCCCAAGGCCGCAAGCACGTGGTGGAAACCCTGCGTCGTATCTCGGGCGAGGCTGCCGACAAGGGTGTGAAGATTGGGCTGGAAGTGGTCAACCGTTATGAAAGCAACGTCATCAACACCGCCCGCCAGGCGCTGGAATTGATTGACGAAGTGGGCACCGGCAACCTGTGTGTCCACCTGGACACTTACCACATGAACATCGAAGAAGTGGACTTTGTCCGCCCGGTGCTCGAATGTGGCGACAAGCTGGGTTATGTGCATATTGGCGAAAGCCACCGTGGCTACCTGGGTTCCGGCACGGTTGATTTCACCGCGTTTTTCCACGCGCTGGCGCAGATTGGCTACACCGGCCCGATCACGTTCGAGAGCTTCTCTTCCACCGTGGTGGCAGAAGGTCTTTCCAATGATCTGGCGGTCTGGCGCAATTTGTGGAATAACGGCATGGACCTGGCTACCCACGCTCACGCCTTTATCAGCGCGCAAGCCAAGGGCGCAGGTCTGGGCGTTACGGATCGCCCGTACTGATCACCACCCCGGCGGGGTTGGCGCGTCGTTGCCTCGGTCAGGCTACGCGCGCTGCCACCCCGGTCGGGTCTGTTTTACCGTGCCAACTGGACTCAGGAACAAACCTCGCTATGGTTCCCGATATTTATCTGCAACGCGCGCAGGCCTTGCTGCAAAGCGGTCAGCGCAAAATCCTGGGCATTGCCGGGCCACCGGGCTCGGGCAAATCAACCGTCGCTGAGGCCCTGGCCAAAGCACTGGGTCCGCGTGCCATGGTGGTGCCTATGGATGGCTATCATCTGGCGAACGTTGAACTGGCCCGCCTCGGGCGCGCCAGCCGCAAAGGCGCACCCGATACGTTTGACGTATGGGGTTATGTGTCTTTGCTGGCGCGGATCAAGCACGCCAGGCCGGGCGAAACCGTCTACGCCCCGGTGTTCCGGCGCGAGATTGAAGAACCGATTGCCGGCGCCATCCCCGTTAGCCCGGATATCCCGCTGATCATCACTGAAGGCAATTATCTGTTGCTGGAAGACGCCGGCTGGAACAACGTGCGCCCCTTGCTGGATGAAGCCTGGTACGTCGGTGTGGATGACGACTTGCGCCGCCAGCGTCTGGTGGCACGCCACATGTTCTTTGGGCGTACGGAACAAGCCGCCAAAGACTGGGTGATGAATACGGATGAACCCAACGCCGTGCGCATTGCCGCCAGCCAGGCGCGCGCCGATCTGGTGGTCAACTGGCCTGAGATCACCGGCTGATCCGTAGCGCCTGCCAAGCTTGAACCCCGACCCCGGATGACCCCATCCGGGGCGGGCCCGCTGGCCCGCGCGTGCGCCATTGCAACATCCTGCGCGCAATATTCCCCTCACTTCTCCTGCCAACGTAATATCCGGAAAAAACAACAACCGCATAATCCAGCGTTTTGCTGCTTGATGACCTTTTGTGTTGACCGGGGATGATATGCGTTTCGCTTTGCCTTTGTTGTGTGCCAGTTTGCTGGGATTTTCCGCCGTGGTTGCCGCCGCCGATACCCTGCACGGCATTACCGAAGATGGTCGCAAGGTATTACTTGCACCCAATGGCACCTGGACGTTTGATAACAGCACCGCCAGCGCTGCGTCGGTTGCGCCGGGCGGCTCACCCTATATCCCGATGGTGAAAAAATTCAGCGTCAACTATGACGTGAATAGCTGGAACCAGAGCCCGCCCAAAGATGGCGAATCGGCAACCAAACGCATGTTCATGCACAAGACGCTGCCGTTGTATGCCGTGGTGATTTCCGATCAGATTCCGGCCAATAACGCCAGCATGCGTGAGGTCATCCTGCATAACGTGCAGAGTGCAGGTGCCACGCCCACCATCATTCTGGAAAAGAAACCCGTAATCAACGGCAAAGAGGCCGGCATGATCCGCTTTGTGGCCAGCCTGAAGGGGCTGGATTTTGTCTTTAACACCAATTACTACGGCGATGACAGCGGCAACATTCAGGTGACTTGCTATACCGGCCAGTCGTTGTTTTACAAGTACGAAGCCGAATGCCAGAAGTTTATTGACGGGCTGACTATCAAATAACCGGCCACCCCGTAGCCCGGATGAAGGCCGGTAGGCCGGGGTGGCGGTGTTGGCAAGGATGGTATTGCGCGGTGGGTGCGGGTTTTCAGCCGGGGGGAGCGATATGGCAAGCGTTGCAACCCCGGATTCCCGGCCTGGAGGGCCTTCATCCGGGCTACACGGACCTGCGGCGGCCTCTGGATTCCGGCGCAGGGCCGGACTGAGGAGTCAGCAGCGTAGACCGGGGCAATGAACTCCTGGCATTCGCGGCAACACCATCTACCATGACCGTGTCCCGTATTGCCTGCATCTGGAGCACGTCATGCCACATATCACCGGTAAATTCAGCGTCCACATTACCCGCCTGGAACCCGCAGAGCCCGTCGCCAGCGCCGCGCTGGGCCGCATGGGGCTGGAAAAACAGTTTGCAGGCGCGCTCACCGCGACAAGCCAGGGGCAGATGCTCAGTGCGGCAACGACCACGCCAGGCTCGGCCGGTTATGTCGCTATGGAGAAAGTCACCGGCACGCTAGAGGGCAAGCAAGGCAGCTTCATGTTGCAGCATGCGGGCACCATGAATCGCGGTACGCCCACCCTCACGGTGACCGTGGTGCCAGACTCGGGCTCGGGCGAACTGACCGGCCTGGTGGGGCGCATGGGCATCCGTATTGAAGAGGGTGTGCATTTCTATGACTTCAGCTACACCCTGCCGGGCGAAGAATGAGGTCAGCGGCTTTGCAACAAGTCCTGAATACCGCGCGGGGAGAGCACTTTATCCACGCCCAGCGCGATACCGCCCACCAGCCCGGCATCCCGACCCAGTTGCGAGTTCTCGATCGACAGCCGCCGGGTGGCCAGCGGTAAGGCACGGCGATACACCACGGCGCGGATGCCGGCCAGCAAATCGTCACTCATCAATGCCATTTTGCCGCCCAGAATGATCGAGGCCGGGTTGTACATATGCACCAGCATGGCGACGATCTCGCCAATCTCGGCCGCTGCCGTACGCACCAGGCGCACGGCATGCGGGTCGCCACTGGTAATCAGCGCGGCCAGTTCGGCCGTGGTCTGCACCACCGTGCCTTTCTGATCCTGCAATTGCCGCATGATGGCACTGGCCGAGGCAATGGCCTCAATACAGCCAATATTGCCGCAGCGGCAAATCACATCGTCATGCAAAGGCACACGGATATGCCCGATATCCCCCGCCGCCCCGTCCGCCCCCCGATGCAGTTCACCGTCTTTGGTGACAATGCCGCAGCCGATCCCGCTGGCCACCTTGATAAACAGCAGAGGAGACTGGGACCCCGGGCGGGACCGGGCCTCGCCCAGCGCCATCAGATTGACGTCGTTATCCACCATGACCGGCACACCCATACGGCGGCGCACCCAATCGGCCACGGCAAAGCCATCCCAGCCGGGCATGATGGGCGGGCGCACCGGCATGCCGCGTTCAAAATCCACCGGGCTGGGAATGCCGATCACCACACAGCGGATGGGCCGATCCCGCGCGGTGGAGCTTTGCAGCAGCTTTTCAAAGCGTTCCACGATCTCGCTCAGGAGTAACTCCGGGCCGATCGTCAGATCCGGCATAAAGGCTTCTTCCGCCAGCCGGTGCGCGCCCAGGTCCGCCACCACCAGACGGCCATGGGTGACGCCGATATCCGCCACCAGGATCACGCCGGCCTTCATGTTCAGCGACAAACCGGTAGAAGGACGGCCACGGCCGGTGTAGTTGCCCCGCTGCTCACTAACAAGATTGCAGTCCAGCAAGGGCTGTAAATACTCCGCCACGGTGGAGCGCGCCATGCCGGTCATGCGGGCCATGTCGGCACGGCTGATGCCGTTATCCACAGCAATCAAGCGGGCCATCTGACTCTGGATTTCGTACTGCCCCAAACGGAACGGAACATCGTCCGAGGCCCGGGAAACGGCGTTGTGCATGCTGATCTCATACATAAAAGTACTTACGTCGGAATGTGGTTTAAATCGAGCATAAGAGTGATTTTGTATGCTTTCAAGCGCAATTACATACCGATAGTGAAAATCATTGTGTCGAAAATCGACATAAATAATACAAAATTTGCGCTGTAGTAGTGCAGATGAATACTACATCGCACCAAAGAGAGCACCAGACGGAGAGTGTCGTGAATAAAGCATTGGGCATTGCGATTATCGGTACGGGCATGATTGGTGCAGTACACCGTCGTGCAGCAGCATTAAGTGGTGGCGTATTACGTGGCGTCGTCGCCTCCAGCCCGGAACGCACCCGCGCTGTAGCCCATGAATGGCAATGCGAAGCCTATGCTGATGCAGATGCCGTGTTTGCCGACAAGGCCATTGATGTCGTGCATATCTGTACCCCCAATGCCACGCACCACGATCTGGCACGCCGCGCCCTCCTGGCCGGCAAACACGTGATTTGCGAAAAGCCGCTGGCCACCTCGCTGGCGAATGCCACGGAACTGGCCACCCTGGCGCGCGATACCGGTCTGGTGACGGCCGTCCCGTTTGTCTATCGCTATCACCCCATGGTGCGTGAAGCCCGCGCCCGTATTGCCGCAGGTGAACTGGGCGCGTTGAATCTGATTCACGGCAATTATCTGCAAGACTGGCTGTTGGGCGCCAACGACACCAACTGGCGGGTCGACGCGGTAAAAGGCGGGGCCTCCCGCGCGTTTGCCGATATCGGCTCGCACTGGTGCGATCTGATGGAATGGGTCACGGGTGAGCGCTTTGTCGAAACGGTCAGTTCGCTGCGCACCGTGCTGGCCGAGCGCCCCGCCGCCACCCGCGCCACGTTCTCGGGTTCGGCTGACGCCAATGAGGCAAAAATGACCGTTACCACCGAGGACATCGCCGGCGCCTTGTTGCGGACCAACCAGGGCACGCTGGCCACGCTGACCATCAGTCAGGTCTCTGCCGGGCGCAAAAATCATCTGTGGTTTGAAATCGACGGTATGAAAGAAAGCCTGACGTTTAACCAGGAAGAACCGGAACGCCTGTGGGTAGGCCAGCGCGATGCCATGCAGTTGTTCGTGAAAGACCCGTCGCAAGGCTCGGCCGAACAACGCCGCCTTGCCACCCTGCCCGCCGGCCACGCCCAGGGTTATGCCGATTGTTTTGAGGCCTTTGTGGCCGACACCTATTCGCAAATTCGTGGGGAGCCCCGTGAAGGTCTGCCAACCTTCGCTGACGGTGCGCGCTCTGCGCAGATTGTCGAGGCCATTCTGGCTTCGGCAAAACAACGGGCCTGGACGTCCATCCCGGCTTGATGCAGTGCGGCGGCTGCAGCCTTCCTGTCCGGCTTGTAGAACGCTTTGAACGATGACTTGTGCAGTGAAATACCACTTTCAACATCACCTATTCCGTTTATGAAATGCGAATGCCGCGAAGACAAGGCGAAGACAGTGCGGGTAGCTCGGCAAGCCACAGTCGACAAAGGCAGTCGCGTTTCAGAAATGGAATCATAAAAAGACGCTTGATCGCGTCGAGGAGTCTTCCATGAACATCAAGCAACTGACCCTGGCTATCGCTGGCGCCGCCGCATTCACTCTGGGCCCGGTGCAGTCCGCCTTTGCCGCCGATTACGCCGTGGTACTGAAAACCCTGGCCAGCCCCTACTGGGTCGCCATGCGCGACGGCGTGCTGGCCGAAGCCAAAAAACAAGGCGTGCAAGTGGATATCTTTGCCGCCAACTCTGAAGACGACATCACCGGTCAACAGCGTCTGCTGGAAGACGTGGTGAACAAGAACTACAAGGCGATTGGCGTCGCGCCGATCTCGCCGGTGAACGTGGTGCAAGCCATCTCCGCGGCCAACAAAAAAGGCATCTATGTTGTGAACATGGATGAAAAGGTCGACATGAGCCAGCTCAAGGCCGCTGGCGGCAGCGTGGTGGCGTTTCTGGCCACCGACAACCTGGCGCTGGGCGAGAAAGCCGGCAAGTACATTGTCAGCAAACTGGGTAGCGCCGGCGGCAAGGTCGCCATTATTGAAGGCAAGGCCGGCAATTCGTCCGGTGATGCCCGCCGCGATGGCGTGAAAAAGGCATTCGCCACCGCCCCGAACGTGAAAGTTGTGGCCAGCCTGCCGGCCGACTGGGATCGCTCCCGCGCGCTGGATGTGGCGACCAACATTCTGCAACGCAATCCGGATCTGAAGGCCATCTACGCCGCCAATGACACCATGGCGCTGGGCGCTGTCCAGGCGGTGAAGAACGCCGGCAAGCTGGGCAAGGTGCTGGTGATGGGGACGGACGGCGTGCCGGAAGCCATTGACTCGGTCAAACGCGGCGAATTGACCGCCACCGCCGCGCAAGACACCGCCACCCTGGGGGCCAAGTCGCTGGATATCCTGGTGCAAAGCGTGAAGAACAAACCCGCCATCAAGCCGGATAACACCCCGCAGTTTGTCGCGATCGATTCGAAGATTGTAACCAAGGAGTGAGGTGTAAGGCGTGAGGTGTGAGGAGGAAAAGCAGGTGCCCCAGGCGCGATGCTTTCCTCCCCGGTTTTACACCTCACCCCTCACTCCTCACCCCTCACAGGAAACACCCATGAGTACGCTTGTCGCAGTACGTAACGTGGTCAAACGCTTCCCCGGCACGGTGGCCCTGCAAGACGTCAGTTTTGATATCAACGCTGGCGAAGTGCATGCCCTGTTGGGGGAAAACGGCGCCGGCAAGTCCACGCTGATGAAAATTCTCAGCGGGATTTACGAGCCCACCTCCGGCACCATCGAACTGGCCGACGCCAGTTACGAGCGCTTGACCCCGGCGATTTCCAAGGCCTTTGGCATCCGGTTGATCTATCAGGAACTCTCGGTGATTGATCACCTGAGCATTGAAGAGAACCTGTTTGTCGGCAGCCTGCCCACCCGCCGCAAGTTTGGCGTGTCCGTGGTCGATAGCGCCCGCATCCGGCAGACCGCGTTGTCTGTGCTGGCGCGCGTGGGCCTCAAACGCCATCCGGCCACGCTGGTCAGCGATTTGTCGATCTCGGAAAAGCAGCAGGTGGAAATCGCCAAAGCACTGGCCAGCGATGCCCGCATCATCATCATGGATGAGCCGACCTCTTCGCTCACGGATGAAGAAGTGCATCATCTGTTTGCCGTGATCCGCGAACTCAAGAGTCAGGGCATCGGCATTGTGTATATCTCGCACAAGCTCAAAGAGATTCCCATCATTGCCGACCGGGTTTCGGTCCTGAAAGACGGCCGTTATGTCGGCACGTTTGATGCCAAAACCACGCCGCCGCAAAAGCTGGTGGCCTCTATGGTCGGCCGGGAAATCGAACACGCCCGCCCGGATGGCGCGCGCGTCGATCAAGACCAGGTGGTGTTTGCCGTCGAGCACCTTTCCTCCCGCGATGGCCGCGTGAAGGATGTGAGCTTTGAATTGCACAAGGGCGAGATTCTGGGCTTTGCCGGGCTGATTGGCTCTGGCCGCAGCGAGTTGATGGAAGTGATCTTTGGCGCACGGGCGCGCTCGGCAGGCCAGATTGAACTCAATGGCAAAGTGGTCTCCATCCCCTCCCCGTATCACGCCGTGAAAGCCGGGCTGGCGTTTGTGACAGAAGACCGCCGCAACACCGGGTTTTTCCACAATTTCTCGATTGCCGAGAACATTTCCATCCTGCCGTTTGTGAAAAACACGCGTCATCAAGTGTCGCTGGAACGGCTGGATTTTGCCGAGGAAAAAGCCTTCGGCGCGCAATACAAAGACAAGCTGCGCATTCGTTGTTCATCGCCGCAGCAGAACATCACCGAGTTGTCTGGTGGTAACCAGCAAAAGGCCATCATCGCCAAATGGCTGGCGGCCGAGAGTGATCTCTTTATTTTTGACGAACCCACCCGCGGGATCGATATCGGCGCCAAGACCGAGATTTACCAGATCATGCGGCAACTGGCCGACGCCGGTAAGGGCATCTTGATGGTGTCTTCCGAGCTACCGGAACTGTTGTCCGTGTGCGACCGCATTGCCGTCTACAAGGAAGGCAGCATTGCCGCCGTCTTGCCCAATAGCGAGGCGACGGAGGAAAACATCATGCATATCGCAACGGCTTGATTCCGGATCAGAAACAGAATCGCATTCGTTAAGAGATCTCAAGCAGCAAGCCCATCCACAGGGGCAGTATGAATATGGAGAAAGACGATATGACAACGCAAGCCAATGCCGCCACGCTGACTGCGGGCACTGAGCAAAAGGCAAAGCTGGGCCTTGGAACAATCTGGCAAAAGTACGGCACGCTGGGCATTCTGATCGTGCTGGTACTCATTTCCAGCGCACTGAGTCCGCAGTACTTTCTGACGCGTGACAACCTGGTCCAGGTGCTGTTGCAAAGCTCGGTGATGACTCTGCTGGCTTGCGGCGTGTTCTTTACCATCCTGATTGCCGGGATCGACCTCTCTGTGGGCTCCATGCTGGCGCTGACCGGCATGGTCTCGGCCCAGTTGATGGTGGCCGGCATGCCATTCTGGCTGGCGATCTTGCTGGGCGGCGTATTACTGGGTGCCATGCTGGGCGCGATCAACGGCCTGTTGGTGAACGTGACGCAACTGCACCCCTTCATCATCACTCTGGGCACCATGGCCATTTATCGCGGCCTGACGTTGATCATCTCTGATGCGCGTTCGGTATTCGGCTTTGACCCACGCTTCTCTGACATTGTGGCGGGCCACATTCTGGGCGTGCCGGTGCCGGTGCTGATCGCCGTGGTGGTCTCTGGTTTTCTGTATTTCCTGGCACGCTTTACCAAGCTGGGCCGCAATATCTACGCCCTGGGCGGCAACGCGCAAGCGGCATGGTTCTCTGGCATCAACATCAAACTGCATACGCTGATGGTGTTCATCATCTCTGGCGTCTGTGCCGGCGTGGCTGGTGTGGTCACCGTGGCGCGCACCGGCGCGGCGGAGCCCAATGCCGGTACCGGGTTTGAAACCTTTGCCATTGCCTCGGCCATTATCGGTGGCACCAGTTTCTTTGGCGGCCGTGGCGCGGTCACCGGCGTGGTCGTTGGCGGTCTGATCATTGGGGTGATCAACAACATCCTCAACATCATGAATGTGCAGTCTTACTACCAGCAGATTGTGATGGGTGCGCTGATCATTGGTGCCGTCACCGCAGACAAGCTGTTCGGTCGCAAGAAGTAAGCCGCTTTCCTCCTCAGGCTGTTGTCTTACCGGGCTGGCGGTGCCGCCAGCCCGCTTTTTTTGTGGAACTCATCATGGCAATCAAAGCCGTTGTTTTCGATCTGGGTGGCGTGCTGTTCGATTGGGATGCCGAATACGTCTACCGCGAACTGATCCCGGACGAGACCGAGCGCAAACACTTTCTGGGTCATGTCTGCAATGGCGCCTGGCGCTTGCGGCAAGACGCCGGCCAAAGCCTGCAAGACGGTACGGAAGAACTGGCGGCCAGCCACCCACAGTACGAGTTATTGATCCGCCTGTTTTATCAGCGCTGGCCAGACATGCTCAAAGGCACCCTGGCCGATGGTATGGCTATTTTTGACGGTCTGCGCGCCGCGGGGATTCCGGTCTACGCCCTGACCAACTGGGCCGCCGAAACCTGGCCGTATGCGCTCACGCACTACCCGTTTTTGCAAGGCTTCCGCCGCATTGTGGTATCCGGCCAGGAAGGCATGGCCAAACCGGCTTTGCCGCTGTACCAGCTCACCCATGAGCGCATTGCCATGGATCTGCGTGATATCACGCCGCAAGAAATCGCCTTCATCGACGATACCCGGATCAACGCCGAAGCCGCCACACGCTTTGGCTGGCAAGGCATCCATCACACTGCGGCAGCGCAAACCGCCCAGCACCTGCGCACCCTGGGCCTGCCCCTGTAACCCGCTCATCCAGTACAACAAACGAATACAACAAACGTCCGGCCACCGGATCAAGGAGTTCGATATGTCTGACAAAACCATCCTGCTTGTCCCCTCCCCACGCCAGGTGGCGGATATTTTTGACGCGGACGATCTGGCCCGCCTGAAAGCGCTGGGCAATCTGGTGATCCAGAACGATGCCGCCGCGCTCACCGATGCCCAGTTCAACGACCTGGCGCCCAATGTTGAGATCATCATCGGCCAGATCGACCTGCCGCGTGCCCGGCTGGAACGCGCACCGCACCTGCGCGCCATCATCAATGTCGAAGGCAACTTCTTGCCCAATATCGATTACGACTACGCCATGAGCCGGGGCATTCGTGTGCTGAACGTCAGCCCGGTGTTTGCCGAACCCGTGGCGGAAGCCGCGCTGGGCATGGCCATTGATCTGGCGCGTGGCATCAGCCGTTCTGACCGGTATTTCCGCAATAACACGGAAAAATACGGTCTGGACGCCAACCGCGATGCGTACTCGCTGCATCGGCAGAACATCGGCTTTATCGGCTTTGGTGATCTGGGCCGCGCCATCGTGCCGCTGCTGGCCCCGTTCAACCCCACCATCCGCGCGTTCGACCCGTGGTTGCCGGCGGATTACATTGCCAGTTTTGGCTGCCAGGCTGCGTCGCTGGACGAAGTATTGCAACAGTCGCAAATCACCTTTGTAGTGGCCGGTGTGACCTCGCAAAACCAGGGCTTCCTGGGGGCGGATGCCTTTGCCAGCATGCCCAAGGGTGCATCGCTGATCCTGGTCAGCCGCGCCGGTGTGGTGGACTTTGAAGCCATGCTGGACGCCGCCGAAAGCGGCCATATCCGCGTGGCGACCGACGTCTTCCCGCAAGAACCGGTGCCAGCCGATCACCGCGCCCGTCGTGGTGACAATGTGCTGTTATCGCCGCATCAAGCCGGGGCAATGGACGAAGCGTTGCGCCAGATTGGCAAACGCACGGTAGCCGATGCCGAGTTGATTGCGCGCGGCCTGCCGCCGATCATGTGCAAGGTGGCACAGCCGGAGACGGTGGCGATGTTTCGGAGCAAGCCGGTGAGCAAGAGTTGATGTCGGAATGCACCGTCATTCCGGCCTTGAGCCGGAATCCAGTCTGGAGCCGGGACGGCTCCGTTCTCTGGCGAGAACCATAACGGTTATTAGCGCCTTCGGCGCGGGGTTGAAAAGCATTTTGATACCCGCGGTGGCCGGCATCCAGAACAACCGCGCCATCAGGCGCAAAAAAAACATCGCCAAAACAGGACACTCCAGTGATCAACAGCCACCGACAACTGATCCAGACCCCCTTCCACGGCTGGCAAGCCTGGCTCCTGGAGCAAGGCCCGCTCAAGCTACATGTCGTGCCGCAAATCGGCGGCCGCCTGATGGGCATCAGCGTCAAGGATGTCCAACTGGCGTATATCAACCCCGCCCTGACCGGCCAGTTGCCGGACTTCAGTCCAGCAGGCTGGGCCGCGCTGTGTGTGGATTGGGATTTCCCGCTCTGGGGCGGCGGCAAAACGTGGATTGCGCCAGAAACACAGTGGCCGCAAGGCAAACCGCATCGGGAGCTCGATAGCGGCAACTGGCAAGTGACGAAAACCTGGCTGGACGACGCCAGCATGGGCATCGAAATGCAAAGCCCTATCGACAGCATCAGCGGTCTGCAACTGACCCGGCGCATCACCCTGCCGGCTGGCGGCAGTACGTGGCGCATCGATCATGCCATGGTCAATATGGGCGAACAGACCCTGCATTGCGGGCTATGGGATGTGCTGATGATGCTGCGCCCCGCCACGGTCTCCGTTCCGCGCTCGGCCAGTGCTAACCATGAGCGCGGTGGCGTACACCTGATGCCGGACAAAGGTCCGGTAGCCGATTTGTGGCGACATGGCGTCTTGCTGCCGGCGGATCATCGCACCGAGGTCGTCTGCGATGAAGCCTTGCAATTCAAAGTGGGCTTTGACAGCGACAATGGCGAAATCTGGGCCGATATCAGCCTGCCACAAGGCAACTTCTGTTATCAGCGCAATTCTGTCATTCCGGCGCACGCCAGTTGGGCGCATGGTCACCCGCTGGAAGTCTTCAACGCCGCACACGCGCCATACCTGGAAATTGAAACGCACGCCCCGCTGGCACACCTGAACCCCGGCGAGCGCGCGGACTACACCATTGAGGAAGCTGCATGGGCAATCTGAACAACTGGACCATCGACTGGGCCTGGGGCGAAGCCACAGTCCAGGCACTGGGTGGCATGCTGGCCCCGGTGACGTTTGAACTGGATAACGGCCAGCGCATTCAGCCCATGCAAATCGCGCCCTGGGGCGAGACCCCCGACCCGCAATGGCCCGGTGTCTTGCGCCAGTTACGCGGCGAATGGCCCTGTGTGCCGTTCGGCATGTCTCACGCGCCCCAACACACGGACCCCACCTGGCCCAAAGCCGACGACGCCAACCCGCACGATCACGGCTATGGTGCCAATCATGAATGGCAACTGGTACAACAGACCTCGGACGCCCTCACCGTCGCCATCAACTACCCGGCCGGCGACCCCGTTGCCCGGCTGGAGCGCGAAATCCGCCCCGACCCGGACAGCCCAGCGCTGACGGTAACGTTGACCATCCACGTGCGCCAGCCCATCCGCCTGCCTGTGGCCTTGCACCCCACTTTTGCTGTGCCGCACAGTGGCCTGGAAGTGATCGCCTGCCCGGTGGAAAGCGTACACACCTATCCGCAACCGACCGAAGCCGGCGTGTCCCGCCTGCTGCCGGATCACAGCGCCAGCAGCATCACCGCCCTGCCCGCCACGACTGGCAAGCTGGACATCACGCATCTACCGCTTCCGTTTGCCACGGAAGAACTACTGCAACTGCGTGGCTGCAAACCCCCGTTTGTATTGCGTTATCCTGGCTGGAAAGCACAAGTGGAACTCGATTGGGATACCAGCCAGTTACCCGATGCCCTCTTGTGGATCAGCAACGGCGGCCGCGCTTTTGCGCCGTGGTCCGGCCGGCATTACGCCCTGGGTGTGGAACCGCTGAACAGTTTCTTTGACCTGGCACGCGTGCTGACGCCGCCGTCCTCGCATCCGCTGGCGGATCGGGCTGGTTTGCTGATTCACCCGGGGCAACCGGCGATGATCCGGTATACGTTGCGGGCTTCGGGTTTGTGATGGGGTTTTAGCGCCAAGGCTCCAAATCCACCCTGCACCGCGAGCATCCACAACAATATTAACCAAGCCCGCCACCCCGGATTCCCAGCCCGATGGGCCTCCATCCGGGCTACACAGTGGCAACGACCAGCAAAGCCCACCCGCGCCCCACAAAATAAAACGGACACCTCCCGGTGCCCGTTTCTTTTGTAGTTACCCCGTCGCCGCACAGGCGACACAGCAATCACTTCTGCGCCGTCAGCGCCTCAATCTCATCCATCGCCTTGTTCATCCGGCGAATCACCGCGCGGTAAGGCTCCGGCGAAGCCAGATCAACCCCTGCCCGTTTCACGATCTGGTACGGATCAGCTGACCCGCCAGACTTGAGCATGGTGAAGTAGCGATCCCGCAAGGCCAGATCACCCTTCTCGATGCCCTCCGCAAAATACGCGGCCGCGCTGATGGACGTGGCGTACTGGTACACATAGAAATCGTTGTAGAAGTGAGAAACAAACTCCCACTCCGAACCATACAGATCGTCAATGTGCATCACGCCGTCAGCATCACCCTGGTAGCGCTTCAGCAGGTCCAGATAAATCTTGCTGAAGTCGGAACCCGCCAGCGCCTTGTCTTGTTCCAGCGCTTCATGAGACTTGAATTCAAACTCGGCAAACATGGCCTGACGGAAGAAAGTGGCGCGCAATAGTTCCAGTTCCTGGTTCAGCGCAAAGACTTTCTCTGCCTTGGTGGTGGCGTGGGTGGCCACGTAATCGGCCAGCAGCATCTCGTTGGTGGTCGACGGAATCTCCGCCACGAAGATGGAGTAATCCGCCGTCGGGAACGGTTGTGCCTTGTTCGCCAGCACCGAGTGCATGGCATGACCCCACTCATGCGCTACGGTGGACATGCTTTCGTAGTCGCCGTTGAAGGTCATCAGCACAAACGGGTGCACGTCATACGCCACGCCGTTCATGTACGCACCAGACTGCTTGCCGCGTTGCGGTTGGGCGTGCATCCAGCTCTGACCAAACGAGGTCGCCAGCGTGTTCACGTAATCCTGCCCCAGCGGTGCCACGGCCTTGAGCGTGGTGGCTTCGGCCTGTGCCAGGGTGTAACGCGGTGACTTGGTGGTCAACGGCACATACACATCCGGGTAACCGGCTTGCTTGAGCCCCAACAGGCGCGTGCGCAGCTTGAGGTAACGATGCAGCGTCGGCAGGCCGGCGTTGGTCTCGGCGATCAGCGTTTTGTAGACGGTATCCGGCGTGTTCTCATTGGCCAGCTTCATATCCAGCACGCTGGGGTAATGACGGGCGTTGGCTTTGAAGATTTCCCCGCGGATGTGCGCGGCGTAGCTGGCCCCCAGCGTGCGTTCATACGCCTTGAACACGGTCCAGAATGCCTTGAATACCTGCTGGCGTACCTTGGGGTCGGTATCGGCCCGCAGCAAAACATAGGTTTCTTGATCCAGCGTGTACGTCTTGCCGCGCACGGTGATCTTGGGGAACGGCAGATCGGCATTGGTCAGCAGGTCGAACACATTGCGCGTACCCTCCAGCGGCCGCTGGGCAGCGGCCAGCAGCGCTTCTGACTGGGCATCGAGCGTATGCGGAGTCAGGCGCAGAGCCGTCTGGATAAAATAGGAGAACTGCCCCAGCGCCGGCTCTTGCTTGAGCCAGGCCGTGATCTTGTCCGCACCCATGGCGGCAATCTCCGGATTGATGAACGAGGCGGCCTCATCAAGCTGGGCATCGACCGAATACGCCTGTTGCGCGCGCGATTGGGCAGCGTCATCCTGGGTATTGGCATCGGCTTGCAGGCTGGCGTAGACCTCCATGCGCCACATGCGACGGCGCAGGTCGAACATCTCTTGCAGGGCAGCGGCCAGGCTTTGCGGGTCTTTGCCCAGCGTGCCCTGGCGGGCCTTAAGCTTGGGGAATTCGGCCAAAATGGCCAGGCGTTCCGCATCCCATGCGGCGGTTGTCGGGTACAGCCCGGTCAAATCCCACACAGCGGGTGGGTTGGTTGGGGCGGCGACAGCGGAGGTAGTGGTTTGTGCAGTGGTCGTGGCAGCGGACAACAACGCCACAGCCAGCGTGGCGGCAAGAACGGTCAATTTCATGAGCGGACTCTTGATAAGGGTCAGGGACTTGCAGCAACACCGGGTGACGGTGCCGTGCGGCAAAAAAACCCGTCGATTCTGCCAGAGCCCGCACCGCTACACGCATCCGCCCTTCATGTGTGTGTCATATATGCTGCCAGCCGGTGGAATAAAACCGCCCCTTGCCCCGTTGCATGGTCACGCCCTGGCAAAGCCTGGCCTCATCTGCCAGGCTGCTTGAGCAGACAATAACAGAGCCGTCCGCTGCGCAAACCCGCTGGTGTGCCTATCCGGTAGCGCCAGTCTTGCCACCTTGATTTGAGGACACGGGCCATGACCCCGACAACATCTCGTTTTCCCCGCCCGCTAACGATTGCGCTGTTATCCGGCGTGCTAGCCATGCTGGCCGGCTGCGCCTCGGTAACCGGAACCAGTACCCAGTACGTCGGCGCACCGCGCCCTGCCGCTACTGCGCCGGACAGTGTGCAGATTTTGCGCGCTGAACCCACACGGCCGTTTGATCGCCTGGGCGAGATCAATATCGAAGCATCGACAGAACCCGCCCCGCCAGTCGAGGAGATTGAAGCCAGGGTGCGTTCTGAAGGTGCAAAACTGGGCGCAGATGCCGTGGTGGTGGTGCTGGACCGGATCGAGCCTACAGGGGTCTGGGTTTCCGGCCCGTGGTGGGGGCGTAGCGTGGACACCATTACCGGCCGCAAGCTGATCGGGGTGGCGATCAAGTACAAATGAGCTGTGCCAGGTGGTGGGCGTTTTTAAAAACCACACCGTGCAACAGCCGCTTGTTTGTGCGCAGGCCCCCGTAGCCCGGATGAAGGGCCGCCGGGCCGGGAATCCGGGGTGGCATTGATGACAGGTTCTGCCCAACATAGCCCCTGGATTCCCGCTTTGCTTCATCCGGCCCACGACACTTTCCTGACCACGCTCTGCCCGTGTACCACGCCGCGCTGGCACGCCCCTGCCGCCGCACGTAAAATCACCCCCACCCCGCCCCTTTCCCCACAAGGCCCTCGCCGCGCATGCGGATACTGCACACCTCAGACTGGCATCTTGGTCAGCATTTCATGGGCAAGACGCGCCAGGCAGAACACCACGCCCTGATCAACTGGTTGCTGGCGCAGGTCACTGAGCACCAGATCGACGCTGTGCTGATTGCCGGCGATATCTTCGATACCGGCGCACCGCCCAGCTATGCCCGCGAGTTGTACAGCAGCCTGATTGTGCGTCTGCATGATCTGGGTGCGCATCTGGTGATCCTGGCGGGCAACCATGATTCCGTCGCCACCCTGGCCGAAAGCAAAACCCTGCTGGCACGCCTCGGCACCAGCGTTATTCCCGGCGTGGCGGAGGATCTGGATGAACAAGTCATCCTGCTGCATCAGCGCAATGGGCAACCGGGTGCGCTGTTGTGCGCCATTCCGTACATTCGCCCGCGTGAAGTGCTGCAAAGCCAGCCGGGCCAGAGTGCGGATGAAAAGCAGCAAAATCTGCAAGAGGCCATCCACACGCTTTACCAGACCACCTGGCAACGGGCTCAAGCCCAATGCCAGGCACTTGGCGGCCATTTGCCGATCGTGGCCACCGGGCATCTGGCCGTGGTGGGCGCCAGCGCCAGTGAATCGGTACGGGAAATCTATGTCGGCAGCCTGAAGGCTTACCCGGCCGATGCCTTCCCACCGGCCGATTACATTGCGCTGGGCCATATTCACCGGCCGCAGGATTGCGGTCAGCCGCACATTCGCTACTGCGGCTCCCCCATTGCCTTGAGCTTTGACGAGGCCAACCAGGCCAAACAAATGCTGCTGGTCGAACTGGATGACACCGGTCTGCACCAGATCACGCCATTGGCCATTCCCTGTTTTCAGCCTCTGGCCAGCGTGCGCGGCAATCTGGCCGACCTGCCTGGCGCCATTGCCAAAGCCGCAGTGGCCGGCAGCGTAGCCACCCCGGTGTGGCTGGAAGTCGTTATCAGCGCTGACGATTACCTGAGCGACCTGCAAATCCGGGTTGACGAAATCTGTGCCGGGTTACCCGTCGAAGTCTTGCGCTTGCGCCGGGAACGCAAGGAGGCCAGCGCCGCCTTGCACAGCGAGGCCAAAGAAACGCTGGACGAACTCAGCCCGGATGACGTGTTTGCCCAACGCATGGCAGCAGAAACGCTGGCCGATGATTTGCAAGACAAACTCAAGGCCCGTTACCGCCAGGTGGTGGCAGAACTGACGGAGCCTGGCGTATGAAAATCCTCACGCTACGGCTCAAGAACCTCAATTCGCTCAAAGGCGAGTTCAAGATCGACTTCACAGCAGCGCCGTTTCACCATAACGGCCTGTTTGCCATTACCGGCCCGACCGGTGCCGGCAAGACCACGCTGCTGGATGCCCTGTGCCTGGCGCTGTATCACCAGACGCCACGAATGGAAGTCATCTCCGCCAAGACCAATGAGGTGATGACCCGCCACACTGCAGATTGTCTGGCGGAAGTGGAATTTGAAGTCAAAGGCAAACGCTACCGCGCGTTCTGGAGCCAGCGCCGCTCCCGCGACAAGGTTGATGGTGCCCTGCAAGCGCCCGTGGTGGAACTGGCCGATGGCGAGGGCAACATCCTGGCGACCCGCATCAACGACAAACTGCGGCTGACCGAGTCCATCACCGGGCTGGATTTTGGCCGCTTTACCAAATCCATGTTGCTGGCCCAGGGCGGGTTTGCCGCCTTTTTACAGGCCGATGCCAACGAGCGGGCTGCGTTGCTGGAGCAACTGACCGGAACCGAGGTCTACGGCTTGATCTCGCAGCGGGTGTTTGAGCACACGCGAGACGCCAGAAGCGCGCTGGAACAACTCAAGGCGCGCGCAGAGGGCGTGGAACTGTTCAGCGACGCCGACCGCGCGCAATTGACCGAACAGACCGCCTATCTCGCCAACCAGGAACAGGCGCTCAACCAGCAACGGGACCAGATTCACAATCAGCGCCAATGGCTGGATCAGGTACATCAAGCCAGCCAGCAACAAAGCAGCGCCCACCAGGCACAGCAGGATGCCGAAACCGCCCTGTACGATGCCCGCACGGATCTGGCCCGCCTGGCCGCCGCCGAACCCGCGCTCAAACTGCGGCCAATACACCTTGCCTTGCTGGCCGCCGGCCAGACCCTGGCGCAAACCCGCCAGGCGCTGCAGGCCGCGCAGGCCGCGCACGCAGACGCAGAAGCGGAGCAGCATGGCTGGTGCTGGCACGCTCTGCAGTGCGCCAACCAGCTGGTTCACGCGCATGAGGCGGCCCTCCTGGCGGTCGAACACCAGCAGGCCACGCTCACCGCAGCGCAGGCGGCACACTCCAATCACGCCCAACTGGCAGCCCATCTGGCCGGCTGGCGGGCGCAATTTGGCAGCGTGGATAGCCTGCAGCAGGAACTCGCGGCACTGAACCAGCGCCAGGCACGCTACGTCGGCACCCTGAACGCTCTGCAACAGGAACTGCAACAACGTCATACCGAATTGCAAAACGGGCAGACCGAACAGGCCAGCCAGACGAGCGCCTTGCAACAAACCCAGGCGCAAATCACCGACTTGCTGGCCGGGCAGACGGAACCCTTGCTGCGCCAGCAATGGCAGCAACTGGAAACACAACGCACGCAGCTGGACAACCTGGAGCAACTGGGTAAGCGCCGTGCCACGCTGATGGTGGAATCCGGCCGGCTGCAAACGGCGCAAACCCAGCGTGATACGCAAACCGCCAGTCTGAGCGCGCAACGCGACGCCTTGCGGGTGCGCTTCTCTGAAGTGAAACAACAGGTTGCCGACAAGCAAAAACTGCTGGAACAAGAACAACGCATTCAAGACCTGACCGCCTTGCGCGCGCAATTGCAAGCGGGCGAGGCTTGCCCGCTGTGCGGCGCCACGGAACACCCGGCCATTGCCCACTACAACGCGCTGGATGCCTCCGTCACGCGTCAGGCACTGGCCGCCAAACAGGCAGAACAAGAACAGATTGAAGAACAAGGTCGCAAACTCTCCACCGAACTGGCCACGCAGGCAGAACGCAGCAACCAGACCCTGGCGCGTCTGACCGCCATTGGCGAAGAAACCCGCCAGATCGACATGGACTGGCAACGCAGCGCCGCCCGGTTTGATCCCGCCCCTACCGACCCAACCGCCCTGCCCACGCTCAAGATTGAACTAACCCGCCAGCTGGAGCAGATGGGAACCCGCCTGGGCCAGCTTGATACACTGAACGTGCGTTTGGCCCGGCAGCGCGAGGCCCTCGCCCGCCAGGCAGAAAGCACGCAGACGCTGGCACAACACATTGCAGCCCTGGAGCAGCGTGTACTGAACGGCCAGACCCAGGTGGCGGATACCCAGGCTAGCCTCGATACCTTGCTGGTGCGCCTCGGCAACGCCCAGAACACCCTGGCCGAACAACTGGCCACGTTGGACTACACCGTCCCGGCACCGACTGATACCCCCCACTGGCTGGCCGCCCGGGAAGCTGAATCCCGCCAATGGCAAGAAACCAGCACCCGTCTGCAAACGCTGGAACGGGAACAACTGGCCGCACACAACCAGCTGCAAGCCGCAACGCAAGAAGCGGCGCAATGGCAGCAACGCTGGAACGCCAGTCAGCAACCCACCCCAGCCACACTGGCCGATGCCGCAGACCCACAAGCCCAACTGGCCCAAGCCAGCAGCCAACTGGCAATAGCCCGCCAGCGTGCCGATACACTGACCGGACAGATCAGCACGTTGGCCGCCCAGCAAACAGCGCAGACCCAGTCAGAGATACAAGCCGGGCAGGATTGGCAGAACGCGCTGGCGACCAGCCCGTTTGCCGATGAGCCCGCCTGGCAAAACGCGTTACTGGATGAAGCCACCCACCAGCGTCTGCACGCACTCAAACTGCAACTGGACAAAAACCTGACCGAAGCAGCGGCGCTCTACACCAACGCCGCCCGCCACCTGGCCCAACTGACCGCTACCCCGCAAACCACGCTGAACCAGGAAGAACTGGAAAACCAGTGGCAAGCCACGCTGGCCCAGATCAAAACCCTGGCGCAGCAGCAAGGTGAAATCCAGGCCCGGTTGCAGGGAGACAGCCAGCGTCGCCAGAACCAGCAAGCGTTGTTTGAACAGATCAGCGCACAACAAACGGACTATGACCTCTGGCAGCATCTGAACAGCCTGATTGGCTCTGCCGATGGCGCACGCTATCGGCGCTTTGCCCAGGGTCTGACGCTGGATCACTTGATCCATCTGGCGAACCGGCAACTGACGCGCCTGCATGGGCGTTATCAATTAGTGCGCAAAACCGGGGGCGAACTGGAAATGGCCATTATCGACAGCTGGCAAGCCGACGTGGTGCGCGATACCCGCACGCTGTCTGGCGGCGAGAGCTTTCTGGTCAGTCTGGCCCTGGCGCTAGCGCTCTCTGACCTGGTGAGCCACAAGACCTCCATCGACTCGCTCTTTCTGGATGAAGGCTTTGGCACGCTGGATGGCGAAACCCTGGATATGGCGCTGGATGCACTCGATAGTCTGAACGCCACCGGCAAGATGATCGGGGTGATCAGCCACGTGGAAGCGCTCAAGGAGCGTATTCCGGTGCAGATTCGCATTGGCAAGGGCCACGGCTTTGGTTATTCCGGGATTGAGACCGGTTCATACCGGCGCTGAGGCCATCGAAACAAGTCAAAGCGCGGTTATATAATCGTCATATCGCTCTTGGCCTGAGGCGCAACATGCCGCACACCAACCCAGCTGCGCCCAATAAACAATTGTCGCCACACATTTTGCCGACAGCCTGCACCATGATCGGCGTGTGCACTACGCTGATTGGTCTCGTCAAAGTGGCGGAGGGGCATATCGGCCCCAGCCAGGTGGATGAATACACCTCGCTGGACATGTTGCTGTTTCTCGCCAGCGCCCTGCTGTCGTACTGCTCCATCCGCCGTGCGGAAACATCACGGTTGGGCGCCCGGCTGGAACGCTGGGCAGATCACTGTTTTATCGCCGGCCTGGTCGGCTTGTCCCTGATCGCCCTGTTTTTTGCCTACGAACTCATCTGACATCCCTCAGGACGCCCGCGCCCGGTACGGGGCCTGCTGCGCGACAACCCGCTTTTTCACCCCTTTGATCTCATCAAGCATGGTGGTCAGTTGACTGATCGCGTCCTGCTCATCAGGCGTGAGTTTTGTGGGGTCCAGGTGATGAATCAGCACCTGTAATACGTCTCCCATGCGCCCCAGTTGTTTGCCGTAACTGGCGACGTCCTCCAGTACCGTCGCTTCAACTTCGGGGTTGGATGAATTACCCAGATTGATATTCACTAGCCCAAACTGGCTGCCCATCACGTGAAAATAGGCCGTCCACGGGTTGATCGCCTGCGTTACCGCGCCCGAGAGTGGCAAATTAAAAGTGGCCATGCGGATCTCCTGGTTTCTTGTAAAACACCCAAACTGATCCAACATAGCCAGTTACCTTGCTGGCTGTACCCATTTACCACTGGCGACAAGCCAGGCGGCAGTGCCATGTATCTCCGGTCAACTTCACGCGGGCCGGTTCGTTATTTTGCATTGCCTCACCTTTCTACAAAGCGATCGCCATGAAGTCTGTTCTAGCCTGTCTGCCCATGCTGTTGCTCAGCGTTCTTTGTCACGCCGCCGACAGCGACGCGCCAGTGATCCGGGCCGGAGACAGCTGGCGCTATCAGGATGTCGCAGAGAGTACCGCAGGCACAACGCAGGGTATCCGGCAGATCACCGTCACCCGCGTGGCAGATGGCCATATTGAATACACCTTGCAGCAAGGCGGCACACCGCAATCGCGAACCGTGCAAACCGACTGGAGCCGGGTTCATACCTTCAATGGCCAGGACCGGGTTATTGACCGGCCTTTTCTGTTTCCGCTGGAAAACGGCAAAACCTGGGAACTCCATTCTGCCGGGCCGGTTTCGGACAGTGGCAAAGTGACCGAAGTGCGGGACGAGCAATATGCGGTGAATGGCGTAGAAATGGTCAATGTCGCCGCCGGCCGCTTCAAAACCATCCGGGTAGAAGCCCAGGCCCAATGGACGACTGAACCAGGACACATCCGCAGTCACAGCACTCGCACCCTGTGGTATGCACCAGATGCCAAGCGCTGGGTCAAGGCGGAAGAAACCGTCTACGACGCCAATGGCATGCAGCGCCAGCATGTGACAGAAGAACTGCAATCGCTGCAACTGGCACCGTAAAACCGCAATACGCCCCAACAAAAAGCCGCCCATAAGGGCGGCTTTTTCATGACCACTTTACGCCGGCTCAGGCCTCTTCCAGCGCCAGCACCGGTTGCGCAGTGTGTTCATCCCAGCGCAGGGATAGCGGAAAAGAATAACCCGTAGCCCGGATGGAGCCGAAGACGGGAATCCGGGGTTGTGTCGTTTGCACTATCGATGCCCCGTCATTCTGCGCATCACACCCATACCGGCAAACCGTTCTTGCCGGCGTCGCCACCCCGGATTCTCGCTACGCTTCATCCGGGCTACATGTTTGGCGATAGCGGAAAAGAATAACCCGTAGCCCGGATGGAGCCGAAGGCGGGGATCCGGGGTTGTGTCGTTTGCAATATCGATGCCCCGTCATTCTGCGCATCACACCCATACCGGAAAACCGTTCTTGCCGGCATCGCCACCCCGGATTCTCGCTACGCTTCATCCGGGCTACGTGTTTGGCGATAGCGGAAAAGAATAACCCGTAGCCCGGATGGAGCCAAAGACGGGAATCCGGGGTTGTGCCGTTTGCAATATCGACGTCCCGCCATTCTGCGCATCACACTCACGCCGGAAAACCGTTCTTGCCGGCGTCGCCACCCCGGATTCTCGCTACGCTTCATCCGGGCTACATGTTTGGCGATAGCGGAAAAGAATAACCCGTAGCCCGGATGGAGCCGAAGGCGGGAATCCGGGGTTGCGCCATTTGCAATATCGACGTCCCGCCATTTTGCGCATCACACCCATACCGGAAAACCGTTCTTACCAGCATCGCCACCCCGGATTCTCGCTACGCTTCATCCGGGCTACGGTATTTCGGCTCTTCATTGACTTGATCCATCACGCGTGTTCTTTTGCCCGATTATGCTCGGTGAATGGTCAAATATCGACGCATTCAATTAGCAGGCGGGACGTATTTCTTTACCGCGACATTGCATGACAGGCGTGCGAATACCCTGACCGCCCATATTGATGCGTTAAGAAACGCATTGCGGCAAACACAAGAACACCGGCCATTTGACATTGATGCTGTGGTTGTCCTTCCGGACCATATACACACTATCTGGACATTGCCTGAAGCAGATGCGGATTACAGCGGCCGCTGGCGTATGTTCAAGTCACTATTCGTACGTAATCTCACCAGGAATCCAGTTGGATCTGAATCACCGACTCAGGTCTGGCAGGCCCGGTTTTGGGAGCATTTAATCCGGGACAATCTGGACTTTCAAAACCATATTGATTATGTCCATTTCAACCCGGTCAAACATGGCCATGTAAAGCGGGTTTGTGATTGGCCCTGGTCGTCGTTTCATAGATATGTGAAACAGGGCATATTGCCGATCGATTGGGCGGGAAGCGGCGTTTCAGATCATTGCGTGCGATATGGCGAGTGATCAAGGATGACTCGTAGCCCGGATGGAGCCGAAGGCGGGAATCCGGGGTTGCGCCGTTTGCAATATCGATGCCCCGCCATTTCAAACATCACACTCGCACCGGAATAGCGTTCTTGTTCATATCCCCACCCCGGATTCTCACTACGCTTCATCCGGGCTACGACACCGGAAAAGAATAACCCGTAGCCCGGATGGAGCCGAAGGCGGGAATCCGGGATTGCGCCGTTTGCAATATCGATGCCCCGCCATTCCAAGCATCACACTCGCACCGGAATAGCGTTCTTGTTCATATCCCCACCCCGGATTCTCGCTGCGCTTCATCCGGGCTACTGGACTGCTGTGCTGAAAAAGAAAAAGCCGCATAAAGCGGCTTTTTCTGTCAAACACCAACCATCAATCCCAGCTCAACGCCCCACCCGTTTGATATTCGGTCACGCGGGTTTCGAAGAAGTTCTTTTCCTTCTTCAGGTCGATCATTTCGCTCATCCACGGGAACGGGTTGTTCACGCCGGGGAACATGGCTTCCAGGCCAATTTGTTGCAGGCGGCGGTTGGCGATAAAGCGCAGGTATTCCTTGAACTGGGCGGCGTTCAGGCCCAGTACGCCGCGCGGCATGGTGTCTTCGGCGTAGGCGTATTCCAGTTCAACGGCTTTCTTGAAGAGTTCGTAGATTTCGTTCTTGAATTCTTCGGTCCACAGTTGCGGGTTTTCTTGCTTGATGGTGTTGATCAGGTCAATGCCGAAATTGCAGTGCATGGACTCGTCACGCAGGATGTACTGGTACTGTTCTGCGGCACCGGTCATTTTGTTCTGGCGGCCCAGCGCCAGGATTTGCACAAAGCCGACATAGAAGAACAGGCCTTCCATGATGCAGGCAAAGACAATGATGGAGCGCAGCAGTTGCTGGTCGGTCAGTTGCGTGCCGGTTTTGAATTCCGGGTCGGTCAGTACGTTGATGAACGGGATCAGGAATTCATCTTTGTCGCGGATGGATTTCACTTCCTGGTAGGCGTTGAAGACTTCGCCTTCGTCCAGGCCCAGGCTTTCCACAATGTATTGGTAGGCGTGGGTGTGAATGGCTTCGTCAAACGCCTGGCGCAGCAGGAACTGGCGGCATTCCGGGCTGGTGATCTGGCGATAGGTGCCCAGCACGATGTTGTTGGCAGCCAGCGAGTCGGCGGTGACAAAGAAACCCAGGTTGCGCTTGACCAGACGGCGCTCGTCTTCGGTCAGGCCGTTGGGGCTCTTCCACAGTTCGATGTCGCGCTGCATGTTCACTTCTTGCGGCATCCAGTGGTTGGCACACTGGGCCAGATATTTTTCCCATGCCCACTTGTGCTTGAACGGCACCAGTTGGTTGACATCGGTGGTGCCATTGATTACGCGCTTGTCTGCGGCATTAACACGGTTGCTGGTGGCAGCAGCCGGGGCGGCAGTTGCAGCGGAGGCCGCCGGTTGGGCGCTCTTGGGGGCAATGATGTCATCGTCAAAACTCAGCATGGGTCTGCTTTCCTCTATACCAATCTTCAAAAATATTGCAAAAGGCAGCCGGCAAGCCGGTTGCGCGTCTGGGGCCTGATCAGGTCAGGCCCGTAAAGCGCGCGCCGTTACTGCGCGGGCTGCGCTGTCTGGGTTGCTGCAGCGGGCTGCGGCAATCGAATCTGGATATTGCTGGTATCCGGTACGCCCCACATTGTCTTGATGTGGTTGAAGTCCCGGTTATGTGCATCTTTCAGCGTGGCGGTGGGCTGAAAATTCACGTCTACGTGTACTTCGCCCAGGTAAACCACGTCTCCGGCTTTGACATCAAACCCCTGGTTGAGCGGCAAGCGACCAATGCGCCGGCTCATATCCATGCCTGGATTGCCCCAACGGGTCCAGGTGTCGGTCATGGTGTAATGGCCTGGCACCAGGGTGAGCAGATGTAACTGGCCGGTGGTGTCCGGTATGTCACCCGCATCGCGGATGTAGTTGTTGTTATTGGCAAAAAATTCCTGGCGGCCCCACGGGCCTTCGACCACCACACTGGTGACGGTGGTGTCGTGATCCAGGCTGTTGAAGGTGACGGCCAGAATGCCGTAGGCCTGCCCTGCCGGCGGCACCATCACGCCGTTGGTCGCCAGTTGCGGCCGGGCCGCACAGGCACTCAACAGCCCGAGACAACACAGCAATAGCAAGCGCTTGAACATGGCCGGGCCTCTGGACATACCTGCAACAGGTATTGGACTCTTGTTATGGTGGTTTGTTGCGGCCAACAGCCCGGCCAGACGGCCGGGCTGTTGGGGTCATGCCATTACTGGCAGGCCTCGCACTCTTCAAAGCCAGGATCACCCGGGCGCAGGTAGCATGCGGCGCCTTCGGCTTCCGGCATGGCGGCCACCGGGGCGGCTGCGGTCGGTGCACTTGCAGGAGCTACGCTACCGGCAGCGCTGGCGGCAGAGAGGCCACCATCGACCGGTACGGCGTTCAGTTCGCCGCCACGACCGGTGGATTTTTCTGCGCTGGTTGCAGCCAGGGTACGCAGGTAGTAGGTGGTCTTCAGGCCACGCAGCCAGGCGTGCTTGTACAGTTCATCCAGCTTCTTGCCCGATGCGCCGGCCATGTAAATGTTCAGGCTTTGGGCCTGGTCAATCCACTTCTGGCGGCGGCTGGCGGCTTCGACCAGCCATTTCGGGTCTGTTTCGAACGCGGTGGCGTACTGTTCACGCAGGTCAGCCGGAATACGGTCGATGCGGGAAACCGAACCGTCGAAGTACTTGAGGTCGGAGATCATGACTTCATCCCACAGACCGCGTTCTTTCAGGTCGTGCACCAAGTGTTCGTTGATGACGGTGAACTCGCCAGACAGGTTCGATTTCACGAACAGGTTCTGGTAGGTCGGTTCAATCGAAGCATCTACGCCCACGATGTTGGAGATGGTCGCCGTCGGGGCAATGGCCAGGCAGTTGCTGTTACGCATGCCATAGGTGGCAATGCGCTCACGCAGCGGGGCCCAGTCCAGCTTGTAGCTGCTGTCCACTTCCAGATAACCACCGCGCTCTTCGGCCAGCAAGGCGTTGGAGTCTTGCGGCAGGATGCCACGATCCCACAGGCTGCCCTTGTAGCTTGGATAGGTGCCACGTTCTTGCGCCAGCTCGGTGGAGGCCCAGTAGGCGTGATACGCAATCACTTCCATCGATTCATCAGCAAACTGCACCGCCGCGTCAGATGCGTACGGAATACGCAGCATATGCAGCGCGTCCTGGAACGCCATCAGGCCCATGCCCACCGGGCGGTGCTTGAGGTTGGAGGTACGGGCCTTGCGCACGGCGTAGTAGTTGATGTCGATCACGTTATCGAGCATGCGCATGGCGGTCTTGACCGTGCGACCAATCTTGTCGGCGTCCAGCTTGCCGTCTTTGATGTGGTTGGCCAGGTTCACAGAGCCCAGGTTACATACGGCGATTTCGTTGTCGTTGGTGTTCAGCGTGATTTCTGTGCACAGGTTGGAACTGTGGACAACGCCAACGTGGTTCTGCGGGCTGCGGATGTTGCTCGGGTCCTTGAACGTCACCCATGGGTGGCCGGTTTCGAACAGCATGGTCAGCATCTTGCGCCACAGGGTCAGCGCCGGCAGCTTCTTGGCCACGCGCATTTCGCCACGGGCGGCTTTTTCTTCGTAACGAACGTAGGCTTCTTCAAACTTCTTGCCGTACAGGTCGTGCAGATCCGGCGCTTCCGACGGGCTAAAGAGGGTCCAGTCAGAACCTTCCATGACACGCTTCATGAACAGGTCAGGAATCCAGTTGGCGGTGTTCATGTCGTGGGTACGACGGCGATCATCACCCGTGTTCTTGCGCAGTTCCAGGAATTCTTCAATGTCGGCGTGCCAGGTTTCCAGGTACGCGCAAACCGCGCCCTTGCGCTTGCCACCCTGGTTCACGGCCACGGCGGTATCGTTCACCACCTTGAGGAACGGCACCACGCCTTGCGATTTGCCGTTGGTGCCCTTGATATGGCTGCCCAGCGAGCGCACCGGGGTCCAGTCGTTGCCCAGACCGCCAGCAAACTTGGACAACAGCGCGTTTTCTTTCAGCGCTTCGTAAATGCCATCCAGATCATCGGCCACGGTAGTCAGGTAGCAGCTGGAGAGCTGGCTGCGACGGGTGCCAGAGTTGAACAGTGTCGGGGTGCTGGACATGAAGTCAAACGTCGACAGCACGTTATAGAACTCAATGGCGCGGGCTTCGCGATCTACTTCGTTCAGCGACAAGCCCATGGCGACGCGCATGAAGAACACCTGCGGCAGTTCAATGCGGGTGCCATGCACGTGCAGGAAATAACGGTCGTACAGGGTTTGCAGACCCAGGTAACCAAACTGGTAATCACGCTCGTGCTTGAGCGCAGCGCCCAGGCGGGCCAGGTCGAACTGGGCGAGCTTTTCGTCCAGCAGTTCGTTCTCGATGCCCTTCTTGATCAGTTGCGGGAAGGCTTCGGCATAGCGGGTAGCCATTTCTTCATGGCTGGCTTCTTCGCCCAGCACTTCACGACGCGCCACATCCAGCAACAGACGTGCGGTGACAAAGCTGTAGGCCGGGTCGATTTCAATGCGGCCACGCGCCGCCAGAATGGCGGACTTGTGGACTTCGGCCACCGGCACGCCGTCATACAGGTTCTTCAGCGTTTCAGACAGGATGGTTTCCTGGCTGGTTTCTTTCTCGAAACCCTGGCAGGAAGAAGCGATCAGCGCTTTCAGGCGGGCGACATCCAGCACACGGCGGCTGCCGTCTTCCAGCGTCACATTGACCACAGCGTGTTGTTCAGCGGTGACTTCGTGACTGTCAGTATGAGAAGCACGTTCGGTTTTGCGCTGTTCTCGGTAGAGCACGTAGGCGCGGGCGATGTCATGTTCGCCAGAACGCATCAGGGCCAGTTCAACCTGGTCCTGGATGTCTTCAATATGGATAGCGCCACCTTCGGGCTTGCGACGCATCAGGGCGCTGACCACTTGCTCGGTCAGGGCTTCTACGCGTTCGCGCACAGCAGCACTGGCCGCAGCCTGATTCCCGTGAACAGCGATATACGCCTTGGTCACGGCAACCGTGATCTTGGACGGCGCGAACGGCACCACGCCACCATTGCGGCGGATGGTCTTGTACTGTTCGTAGCGGCTCTGTTCGTTGTTGATCGGGGTATCTACAGCTTCGGTCATGCGGCTTCCTGTGGTGCTATCCAGTGTGGCGTACATTTGGGTGTGTTCCCTCTGGCCTGGTGTTAACGCCACTAACAAAACCCTGCTGGCTGCGTTGCGCTCACTTGCCGTACTCAACGTACTGCCTGCGTTCGCGCGCCTTGCCAGCATTGTTGCACTGGATTTTGTTAGCGGCTCTAAATCTGGCCGCATTTCTTCACAAATCAAGGACTTGGAAAGACAGGCGGCCGAATGTGGATAAATCTGTGTATAAATTGTGAAGAACCACTACATCTTGTGGTCCTTGGGTAGGTTCGGCACAAATACTAGGGGAAGGTGGGCCGCTAGCGCAACCGGAAATAGATGTGATAAAGGCGATGAACGGATCATAAAAATGTCATGTTTCCCGCCAAGCCTTTATTCATGCGGCATAGCGCCTGAGTGAGATTCGTTGCAATTTGAGGACAGGCTGACGAAAGTCACCACATGATGTTGCAAACGGGCATCAGAACCCCTCAAAACCACAATATGTAGTGTTACAGCATGGTGCGGTGCGCCAAAATTTGCACCATTCTCATGCAACCTCCCCAACAGTGGTGTTTCTCCACATTCCACCTGTCCGTCATTGATCCCGCACAAGTTCGCCCTGCCTCGCCCCGCTCACGATGAACTTTGGCCAAAACCCGCAACATTCGTTAATTATCAAATAGTTATCGAACATATTTGCAATAACAGTCAGTTCATCACGCCCCTGGCCAAGGCAAAAGGAGCGTAGCAGTGAAATCCAGAATGTCTTCTCCGCAGCGTTTCCCGGTCGATACGCCCGCTTCGCCCGATCGTCGCCGTTTCATGCAGTGGACCGGCGGCACATTGGGCCTTGGGTTATTGGGCGGTTTGAGTGCTTGCAACAATGGCAATGGTTTTGACTTTGCCGGGTCAGGCGATGAAATCTGGGGCAAGTATGGCGCCGCCGCCCGCATTGTGGCCTCGCTACAAGGGGTCTCACAGACCTCTTTTCCGCAGCGGGACTACGTTGTGGTTGCTTATGGCGCGCAGCCTTGCGGGGTGATCCCGGCCGCCAATCCATACGCCGATCAAAACAAATCGCCCACCAGCAGCGGCGCGGACCAAACCCATGCCGCCAACGCCTTTGATTGCCGTCCGGCGTTTCTGGCCGCCATCAAGGCCTGTAACGCCGCCGGGGGTGGCCGCGTTGTGGTGCCAGCAGGCAACTGGTATTGCGCTGGCCCGATTGAATTGCTGAGCCATGTCAATTTCCACCTGAGTGCCAATACCACGCTCTATTTCAGCCCCAACCCGGCGGATTACGCCAAAGACGGCCCGGTGGATTGTGGCCCCAATGGCAAACTGTATTACAGCCGCTGGCAAGCCAATGATTGCCTGAACTTTGGTGCACCCGTTTATGCCCGCAACCAGACGCATATTGCGCTCACTGGCGAAGGCGCAACCTCAGTCCTGAATGGTCAGGCCATGACGCCCTTTGCCGGTAGCGGCAACAGCAGCACCTGCTGGTGGACATGGAAAGGCAATAACGGTGTCTATGGCTGTACCGGCAGCAGCACGCCCTCTCACGCCTGCGCCAACCCCAATAACGTCGATTTGCGCGTGATTGCGCCGGGCATCAGCGATGCCTTGTACGCGCAACTGACCAATCCGGTGACGCCGTGGCAGCAAGACCAGAATTATCTGCCGGCCTTGTCGGAAGCCGGCGTGCCGGTGGAACAACGTGTTTTCGGGCTGGGCCATTATTTGCGCCCCTGCATGGTGGAGTTCATCCACTGCAGCAATGTGCTGATGGAAAACTATCACCTGAACAACACGCCGTTCTGGCAGCACCACCCCACCTATTGCCAGAACGTGGTGATCCGCGGCGTGCTGATTGACAGTATTGGCCCCAATAACGACGGGTTTGATCCGGATGCCTGCGTCAACGTGCTGTGCGAGAACGTCATATTCAATACCGGGGATGATTGCATTGCCATCAAATCCGGCAAGGATCTGGATACGCAATACGGCGCCGCGCGAGACCATGTGATCCGTAACTGTGTCATGAACAGTGGTCATGGCGGTATTACGCTGGGCAGTGAAATGGGCGGCGGGATCGAACGCATTTACGCCAGCAACCTGCAAATGCTCAATACCTGGTGGGCAACCAATTCGCTCAACATCGCCATCCGCATCAAAACCAACATGAACCGTGGCGGCTATGTGCGGGACTTCTACGTTGATAACGTCACCGTGCCCAATGGCGTGAGCCTGTCAGGCAGCGGCTACGGCAGCGCCATGCTGGCCGGCAGCCCCATTAACAACAGCGTGCCGCTGGGTGTTGCCTCGGCCAGCGGCAGCAATCCGGCAGCATCCCAGGGCGGCATCATCACCTTTGATTGCGATTACCAGCCCTCCAAAGATGCCATCCGCAGCCGCCCTGCCGTGGTGGAGAACGTGCAGATTTCCAACGTGATGGTGAGTAACGTGAGCCTGGATGGCGTCACTGGATCGTGCTTTCAGGCCGTGGTGGCCCAAGGGCCGGTGGCCTACGACTATAACGGCCCGACACCCGCCCCGGCCGTGGCGCCCATCCGCAATGTGGTCATCCGCGATTGCAACTTTGGCACGCCGCTTGCCGCCGGCCCGGCCTCGGACACTACGCCAGGCCCGGTCTACGCATGGCATATGCAAGGGCTGACCTTCAATAACGTGCAGATTGGCGACACGCTCTGGAACACCACGCTCAACGATATCCGCACCGCGTAGCGTGCAGGCAATAAAAAAGGCGGGCATCTGCCCGCCTTTTTTCATACTGAGCAGCAAGTCTCAGTGATGATGGCCATGTTCGCCGTGTACGTGGCCGTGAGCGATTTCTTCATCGCTGGCTTCACGCACATCTGTGACCTTGCCGACAAAGCGGATGGTCACGCCAGCAAACGGGTGGTTGGCATCCACAGTCACTTCGTTGCCGTTGATTTCGGTAACGCGAAACAGCATGACGTCGCCAGTGGCAGGATCGTCAGCTTCGAACATCATGCCGGCTTCCACTTCCATCGGGAACACGTCCTTGGCTTCCTTGCGGACCAGTTCCGGCTCGTATTCGCCAAAGGCGTCGTCCGGGGACATGGTGACGTCAATGGAATCACCCGTGGTCTTGCCGTGCAGGGCTTCTTCCACCAGCGGCAGGATGTTGTCGTAGCCGCCATGCAGGTAAACAATGGGGTGTTCGGTTTTATCGAGCAGCTTGCCCTCGGTATCGAACATCTCATAGTTCAGCGTTACGACCGTGTCTTTGGCGATTTGCATCGGGGTTATCCTAACTGTTTAACGAGTGAAAGTATTTCCGCCGCATGTCCTTTAGGCAGCACGTGGTAGAACGCGTGGCGGATTACGCCCTGCCGGTCAATGACGAAGGTAGAGCGTTCAATGGCGTATTTTACCATGCCGACAGCCGCTGTTTCTCTTAAAACATGGTAAAGCCGGCTGACCTCGCCCTCTGCATCTGACAATAGACCGAATTCAATCCCGTGTTCATCCTGAAATGCCTCATGCGACAGGCAATCATCCAGGCTGACGCCCAGCACCACGGTACCCAGCGATTTGAATGTTTCTGCCCGGTCCGAAAACTCGACCGCTTCTGTAATACCGCCAGGTGAGTGATCTCTGCTAAAGAAATAGAGCACCACATGATGTTGCCCCTGGTAGTCAGATAACCGGATCAGTTGCATCCGGGCATCGTGCAAAGCAAAGTCTGGCGCAATTTCCCCGTTTTTGAGCATGCCGGCTCCTTTGCATGGTGGGATAATGAAGGCCTTGTTTTTCTACTGTTATAGCCAAGTCAATGAACAAACAACTCCTTGGTGGACTGACCGCCGAGCAATTTCTGACCGAATACTGGCAAAAACAGCCATTGCTGATCCGCAATGCCTGGCAGGATTTTCCGGAACTGGTCGATTTGCCGCGGTTGATGAGCCTGGCGCAACAAGATGACGTAGAGTCGCGGCTGATTGAATACCGTGACCAGCGCTGGTCCATGGAACACGGCCCGTTCCGCGCCAGCCGCTTTGAGCGCCTGCCACAAACAGACTGGACGGTGCTGGTACAGAACGTCAATCACCATGTGCCCCACATTGCCGACCTGTTGTACGAGTTCAACTTTCTGCCCTACACGCGCCTGGATGATCTGATGATCTCTTATGCGCCACCTGGCGGCACGGTTGGCCCGCATTACGACTCTTACGATGTGTTTTTGTTGCAAGTGGGCGGCAAAAAACGCTGGCAAATTTCCAGCGACGACGCCGGCAACTTTGTCGAGGATGCGCCTATCCGCGTTTTACGTGACTTCAATCCGGAACAAGAATGGATTCTGGATCACGGCGACATGCTCTACCTGCCCCCCAAATACGCGCACTACGGCGTGGCGCTGGAACCGGGCATGACCTACTCGATCGGATTCAGGGCGCCCACACAACAAGAGATCGTCGGCAAGTTCCTGGAATACCTGCAGGACGAACTGCGCCTGACCGGCATTTACGGTGACCCGGAGCGCACGCCAACGGATCGCCCGGGTGAAATTGACCTCGCGTTTGTCCGCAAGATTGAACACATGCTCACCCAACTGACCTGGACCGAAGGAGACGTGCGCAAGTTTATTGGCCGTTACTTCACCGAGCCCAAAGCGCATGTGTTCTACAATCAGCCGGAAGAGCCGCAAGACTTTGACGAATTTGCGGAACAAGTAGCGCAGCACGGCGTCTACCTCGACCTGAAATCGCAAATGCTGTACGAGGGTGAGCAAGTGTTCATCAATGGCGAAGAGCTGGAGGTCAGCCCTGCGGCCTTGCCAGCCCTGCGCAAACTGGCAGATGCCCGCCGCTTGCCGGCAGCCAGCTATGATGATGACATTCTGGAAGCCCTCTATACCTGCTACGACTACGGGTACCTGCATGCCGGCAAAATTTGATACGTACAAAGACTATCGGGAACAAACCCTCTCGCTGCTGCAAAGCGCCCGCGAGAGCCTGATTTTGTTTGAACACGACTTCAGCGCCTGCGGCCTGAACGAGCGCGCCACCACGCAAGCCATGGCCGATTTGCTGGCCCGCAACCCGGCCGCGCAGATCCGCTTGCTGGCGCGATCGGGCGATTTCATCGCCAGTCAATGCCCTTTGCTGTTGCAATTGGCCAATTTACAAAACCAGAAATTGACCATGCATTTGGCAAATCCGGATATGCCAACGGTGTTGATGCCATTTATTCTGGCCGATATGCAACGATTTGTAAGACGTTGTCACTTTGATTGGGCCAAAGGCGAGACAGACGATGACCCGCAAGAAGCGGCACGTTTGCGTCAAGCCTTTGATCTTGCTTGGGAATGTTCTATACCGTCATCAGATTGGCGCAGGCTTGATTTATAAGGATTTGACGATTGTTGTAAAAATCTCTACGTGTCGCAGTTTGGTGCGCCAGGGACGCTACCCTTTTATTCAAATCGTGCTAGAATTCCGCCCGTCGGTCGTCAGTGATGTAACTGGTTTCCAAATAGCCATCGATCAACGGTCGATAGCCAAACAACTGCTGTATTGAAATTTACTTGTCCAACCCATTCTGCTAAAGGTAAGAAGAATGAAACAGTCTCTGCTCGTTGCTGCCCTGCTGGCCCTGGCCCTCACCGCTTGCGGCAAGAAAGATGAAGCCCCTGCTGCTGACGCTTCCGCTCCGGCTGCTGAAGCTTCCGCTCCGGCCGCTTCCGACGCTGCTGCTGCTCCGGCTTCCGACGCTGCTGCCGCTTCTGACGCTGCTGCTGCTCCGGCTGCTTCCGATGCTGCTGCTTCGGACGCTTCCGCTGCCAAGTAATTCTTGGTGCGCAAGCAAAAAAGCCGACCGCAAGGTCGGCTTTTTGTTTTTCTGACGCCCCAAAGCGTCGCCTCCAGCCTGACGTGACTACGCCGTCATTCACCTGGTCGCCGCGGCCAAAAGCCGGCAGCCGGGATATTGTTTCTGCCAGATATAGCATGAACACACACATCCTCATTCCCCGCTGGATCATCCCGATCGAGCCGCAAGCCACGGTACTGACAGAGCACGCACTGGTGCTTGAAGGCCAGAAGATCAAAGCCCTGCTACCCGTCTCCCAGGCCTTGCAGCAATACCCGGATGCAGAACGCCGCCATTTGCCACAGCACGCCTTGTTACCTGGTCTGATCAACCTGCACGCGCACTCCGCCATGACGCTACTGCGCGGTTATGCGGATGACCTGGCGCTGATGACCTGGCTCAATGACCATATCTGGCCCGCCGAGGGCAAGTTTGTCTCCGACGAATTTGTGTTCGACGGCACACAACTGGCCATCGCTGAAATGATTGCCGGCGGCACCACCTGTGCCAACGACATGTATTTTCATCACGGCGCAGTGGCGCGCGCCGCGTTGGGTAGCGAGTTCCGCATGATGGTGGGTTGTTCCATCCTGGAGTTCCCCACCCCGTACGCCAGCAACGCCGATGAGTACACCCGCAAGGCCATCGCCTGCATGGATGAATACAAGGGCGAGTCTCTGGTGGGATTTACCCTCGCCCCGCACGCGCCGTATACGGTGAGCGACGCCACATTCAGCAACATCGTCATGCTGGCTGACCAGCTCAATGTGGGCATCCATTGCCATATTCATGAAACGCAGGACGAAATCGCCACCAGCCTCAAGGATTACGGAGTGCGCCCGCTGGAACGGCTGGCCCGGCTGGGCTTGCTCAGCAACCAGTTGATTGCCGCACATATGGTGCACACCACCACCGAAGAGATCGGCCTGCTGGCGAAGTACGGCGTCAATATTTCCCACAACCCGGCCTCCAATCTGAAGCTGGCGTCCGGCCTGGCACGGATTGCCGAGCAAGTGGCCGGTGGCATCAACGTGGGTATTGGTACGGACGGCGCCGCCAGCAACAACAAACTGGATATGTTTGCAGAGATGCGCCTGGCTGCCTTGCTGGCCAAAGGCCAGAGCGGCAATCCAGAAGCGCTACCTGCGTGGCAAGCGCTGGAAATGGCAACCCTCAATGGCGCCAGGGCGCTGGGCTGGCAGGACCGCATTGGTAGCCTGGTAGCTGGCAAAGAAGCCGACATGATTGCGGTTGACCTCTCTCAGGTGGGCACGCAGCCGTGCTACGATCCGGTATCCCATCTGGTTTACGCCGCAGATCGCAATCAGGTCAGTCATGTCTGGATTGCCGGTCGAGAAGTCTATACCCAAGGCCATCACGCCAGTCTTGATCATCAGGAAGTGCTCACCCGCGCCCGCCGCTGGCAAGCACGCATGCAAGGATAAACAGCATGACCGAACACCAGGCCCAGCCAGAAAACACGACTGAGAACACCGAACACGTGCTCAATGCCGACGCCACGGAAATCGCCAAGTTTGCCGCCCTGGCCCATAAGTGGTGGGACAAAACCAGCGAATTCAAACCGCTGCATGACATCAACCCGCTGCGACTGGGCTTCATTGATGAATATGCCGGGCTGACCGGCAAGAAAGTGCTGGATGTCGGTTGCGGCGGCGGCATTCTGGCCGAAGGCATGGCCGCCAGCGGCGCACAGGTCACCGGCATTGATCTGGCCGACAAATCGCTCAAGATCGCCAAACTGCATTTGCATGAATCCGGCTTGTCTGTGGAATACCGCAAGGTCCCGGTAGAAGACCTTGCCGCAGAAGCGCCGGCCTCGTTTGACGTCGTCACCTGCATGGAAATGCTGGAACACGTGCCCTCGCCCGCCAGCGTGATTGAAGCCTGCGCGCGCCTGTGCAAACCTGGCGGCTGGGTGTTCTTTTCCACGCTCAATCGCAATGCCAAGAGCTACGCCCTGGCTGTGCTGGGTGCGGAATACATCATGGGCATGCTGCCGCGTGGCACGCACGATTACGCCCGTTTCATCAAACCGTCTGAACTGGGCCGTATGACACGCACCAGCGGGCTGGATACGGTGACACTGACCGGCATGACCTACAACCCGCTCAGCAAGGTCTACAAGCTGGGTGCGGATACCGACGTGAATTACATGGTGGCTTGCCGCAAGCCGTTGTAACCCTCCCCCACATCACTACTCAACGCACAGCCATGACCGAACCCATCCGCGCCGTTTTGTTTGACCTGGACGGCACTCTGGCCGACACCGCATTAGACCTGGGCGCGGCACTCAACCTGCTGCTGGCCGAAGAAGGCCTGCCGCCCCAGCCCTGGCAGGCCATCCGCCCCCTGGCATCCCACGGCGCGCGCGGTTTGATTGGCCTGGGCTTTGGCGTAACGCCGCAACAACAAGACCAGTTCATTGGGCTGCGTGACCGCTTTCTGGCGCACTATGCCCAGCATCTGGCCGATAGCACCGTGCTGTTTGACGGCGTCTCCCCGCTGATTGAGGCCATTGTCAGCCGTGGCTGGCGCTGGGGTATTGTCACCAACAAACCAGCGCGCTTTACCGACCCGCTGGTTGCCCGCCTGCCGCTACCCTTTGCGCCCGGCGTGGTGGTTTCTGGCGATACCGTGGGCGTGCCCAAGCCAGACCCCAAGCCCATGTACCATGCCGCACAGATGCTGGGGGTCGATCCGGCCAACTGTATTTATGTGGGCGATGCCGAGCGTGATATCGAAGCCGGCCGCCGCGTGGGTATGACCACCGTACTGGCTAGCTATGGTTACATCGCGGAATCCGACACGCCCGACGCTTGGGGGGCCGATATCACGATTAATCACCCGCTGGATTTGCTGGCGCATTTGCCCGCGTAATCATGCCAACCTTAAAAAGCCCGGCCGTTGCTCCGGGCTTTTTGTTTTAGCGCACAACCACCCCGTAGCCCGGATGAAGCACGCCCCTCGGTGGGTGCCCCACAAAACCGCTGAATGCTGCGGATGGCAGTTGCAGCGGGGCAGCGAGAATCCGGGGAGGCAACGCGGGCAAGGATGATGTTCCGCCGTTGCCATGCTGCTCAAGATGGCAAGCAACCCCCATTGCATGCGGCGCAACCCCGGATTTCCGGCCGGCGGCTTCCATCCGGGCTACGGGTGCCACAACAAAAAACCCAGGCTTGGCCCTGGGTTTTTTGTTTCAACACTGCACTAGAGCACCTCAGCCATTCACATCCACCACGTACCGCCCCTGATGCTTGCCCGCAAGAATCGTCGCGGCGGCATCAACGCAATCCGCCAGCCCAATCCGGGTGGTCACGGTAGCGAGCGTGGCCGCATCCAGATCCGCAGCCAGGCGCGTCCATGCGGCCAGACGCCTGGCCTTGGGCGCCATCACACTATCAATGCCGCACAAGGTCACGCCGCGCAGAATAAATGGTGCGACAGACGCCGGAAAATCCATCCCCTGCGCCAGACCGCATGCCGCCACCACGCCACCGTAACGGACCTGCGCACACGCATTAGCCAGCGTGTGGCTACCGGCAGAATCCACCACCGCGGCCCAGGTTTCCTTTTGCAGCGGCTTGCCAGCCGCGGCGAAAGCCTGACGATCCAGCACGGCCGTTGCCCCCAGTTGCTTAAGGTAATCGGCCGACGCGGGCTTGCCGGTCAATGCAGTCACTTGATAACCCGCTCTGGCCAGTAAAGACACCGCAAACGAGCCCACGCCGCCGCTCGCCCCGGTGACCAGCACCGGGCCATCTGCCGGCGCCACACCATGCTGCTCCAGCGCTTGCACACACAAAGCTGCGGTATAACCTGCCGTACCCATCGCCATGGCCTGCTCTGGCGTAAACGCAGCAGGCAACGGAATCAGCCAGTCGCCACTGAGCCGAGCCTTCTGGGAAAGACAACCCCAGTGTTTCTCGCCCACGCCCCACCCGTTGAGCACCACCTGGTCACCCGGCTTGAAATCCGGGTGGGACGACGCCGTGACGACACCCGCGCCATCCACGCCGGGCACCATGGGCCACTGCCGCACAATCGGACTAGTGTTGGCAATGGCCAGCGCATCTTTGTAATTGAGCGTGGAAAACGCCACGTCGATATCGACATCGCCCGGCGGCAAGGCGGATGGCTCCAGCCCGCTCACCTTTGCAGAAAAAACGTCGGCGTCCTTGCTCAACAGTAGCGCTTTAAACATGCATCCTCCGGTTTTGCCGTATTGGCCCATGCGCGTGCCTGCACCACAGTAAGTACCCACCGCCACGCGCAGCACGGCAAAGAGTTTGCGCGCCGGCCCTGATTAGCTCAATGTCATTTATGCGCCTGTACAACCCAACCTGACCCGACACCATGAACCTTTATTTGCGTCTGCTCTGGCTGATGCTGTTTGGCCGCCGCCGCAGCGCCTGCCCCACCCTTGGCCCTTGTCGCACACCCTACCAGGTCTACCCCAACGACCTGGACATCTTCCGGCACGTGAACAACGGCCGTTATTTCACCATGCTGGACCTGGCCCGCGTCGATCTGATGCAGCGCTCTGGCCTTGCCGCCAAAGTGGCTGAAGCCGGCTGGTTTCCCGTCGTCGCCATGGAAACCATGCACTTCAGAAAAGCACTCAAACTATGGCAGCGCTTTGAAGTACAAACCGTGGTGGTCGGCTGGGACGACAAATCCATCTACCTGGAACACCGGGTGGAGCGCAAGGGCGAAACCATCGGCATCGCCTATATTCGTGCCCGCTTTCTACGCAAAACCGGGGGTTCTGTGGGTACGCAAGAACTCATGGTGCTGGGCGGCATTACCCACCCCAGCCCGCCGTTGCCAGACTGGCTGGCCAACTGGGGCAACGCCTTGTCAGAAGTGGAATAACGACAAGAACTGACCAGAACGCCCGTTCCAGGTTATACTAATAGTTCTTCATCCGGGGCCGCCATGGTTTCGACGGGGGTTACAAAGCGGACGAGGGCATGCCGGGATCTCAGTCGCCCGTAAAACACTGAACCAAGTTAGTTGCAAACGACGAAACTTACGCCCTAGCTGCTTAACCAGTTAGGCTCTGCGCTACTTCTCCCTTCGGGTAGACCGGGCAACCGGTAGCAGAGTCATATAGAAGGGATCGCACTGCATCGGGTCACTTGATGTAGTGTCAAACCAAGGTGACTCGCCCAAAACAAGCCTGCCGGTCGGCTCGTCAAGGGTTAAATCCAGTTGGCCAGGCTAAGCATGTAGAACTCTTCGTAGAGGACTTTCGGACGTGGGTTCGACTCCCACCGGCTCCACCAAACATTAGTTTCACAGAGTGTCGTGAAACTCCAAGAACCCCAGTAAAGCTTAGCTTTCTGGGGTTTTTTCATGTCATAAGGCACCGCAACGTGCATTGACATCCCACGTCTTTAGGGGCCTAAATAGGGGCCTAACAGTCGCTTCTGGGGCCCCTTTCGTGGAAGGCCCCTAAAACTGAGGCCCCTATGCCGCGCAATACCAAGCCCCTGACCGATACCGAATGCAAGCAAGCCAAAGCCACAGACAAGGAACGTAAATTGTTTGATGGTGGGGGCCTATTCCTGTTGGTTACACCAACGGGCTCAAAGCTCTGGCGCATGAAGTACGCCCGTCCAAATGGCAAAGAAGGGAAATTGTCCTTCGGCGCATACCCAGAGGTTTCTTTGGGCGCAGCTCGCGCGCAACGAGATGCTGCACGATCCTTGCTCGCACAAGGCATTGACCCCGGCATGCAGCGCCAGCAAGAAAAAGAAGCCGCAGCATTTGCAGCGGAAAACTCATTCGAAGCGGTTGCTCGCGCATGGTTTACCAAGTTTATGACTGGTCGTTCCGAGAGCCATCGTGAACGAACCATTAACAGACTGGAATCAGATGTATTCCCGTGGCTTGGCAAACGCCCTGTTTCCGAAATCCGCCCGCAAGAGTTGCTAGCTTGTCTGCGTCGCATTGAGGAGCGAGGTGCAATTGAGACCGCCCATCGCGTTCGTTGGTCCTGCTCCAAGGTTTTCCGTTTTGCCATTGCCTCGGGCCTTGCCGAAAGCGACCCAGCCGATCTGCTCAAAGAGGCATTAACCAGACCAGATCCGAAAACCTTTGCGACAATTACTGATCCGGTGAAGGTTGGCGCCCTGCTCCGCGCCCTGGATGATCTAGAGGCCTCGCCCGTCGTTCGCAGTGCGGCCCGATTGGCACCACTTGTATTCGTGCGCCCGGGCGAGCTTCGTCAGGCTGAATGGGCGGAGATAGATCTAGAAAAAGCTGAGTGGCGCATCCCGGCTAGCAAGATGAAAAGCTGAGCAGTTCACATCGTGCCCCTATCCCGGCAAGCGCTAGACATCTTGCGCGATCTGGAGCCCCTGACCGGTCGCTTCAACTACGTGTTTCCCGGTGAACGTACGCGGGAGCGGCCAATGAGTGAGAACACTGTGAATGCCGCGCTTCGCCGGCTGGGGTATGCCAAAGACGAATTTACCGGTCATGGCTTTCGCAAAACGGCTTCCACATTGCTTAACGAGTCGCACCTTTGGCACCGGGATGCAATCGAACGCCAGCTTGCGCACGGTGAGCGTGATGAAGTACGAGCCGCATACAACTACGCCGAGCATTTGCCCGAGCGAGTAGAAATGATGCAGTGGTGGGCGGACTATCTCGATCAACTAAAGGCAGGTGCACAAGTGATTTCATTTCCACCCCGTGCCGCATAGTTGACTCAGCCAGTCTAACTGCTCCCCTTCGTCAAGGCGGAGGGGACTCAAACAATTGTTCTCCATAGCTATTACCAGCTCATTCTTCCCGCAATAATCCTGAAGTTCTTCACAAACAACTCAAGGAAGCTGCGGCTGTTTTTTGCAACGCCGGCCGCTAAAAGCTCTAAGGCGAATGCCTCCTGTTGAAGCTCCTGCATTAGCATGTGGCCGCCATCACTGCGCCAACCTGCGCGCCCCATCGGCATCCAGGCTAACGGGAGACCAGATCCTGGCATATTCGATCTTGCTGCCTCTTCAAGCGCCGCTTCACTGTTCATCTCAAAGTGTGCCAATGAGCCCATCATTTCAAAGCGCTCAAACAGCAACTCAAAGTTTCCATCTATTCCGACAAAACTCTTCTTCCATTCGGTCATAACGTCCAACAAGTGGTCGCTAAGGGGCGTCTTCCGCCGATCAAACCCCTCCAGGTTTTGCCAGAGCTGTGGATCACTTCCAGACCAGCTCCCGAGGAATAACGTCGACGCAATTGGCTGGGGCTCACGCTGATCCCGCGCCATTGTCATCGAAAATAGCTGATGCAACGCCTTCCAGCGCCCAGCCTTGGTGAGGCCGATTCCATATGCGGTCAAGACAAGAACCACGGGGTATGAGCGAAGGTTGAGAAATACCGTTAACCCGCTCCCAATCTTTCCCGCATGCAAGTACAGCGCCTTCAGAATGTCTGTAACAAGGCGAGTTTCCGAACCATCGCCCCACCTTCCGAGAACACCCGTCATACGAGCAAGGGGCTCGGTCACAGACTCATACGACTGCACCCTAGATCGAAACTCGTCTTGGCTCCAAACACCATTTGGAGTAAACGCCCCCCCATCAAGTTGAGATAGCAGTCGCTCCGTCTCTTGAGCAAACAGTTCATCCAATTGAATCCGATGCTCTGTCTTGGCGAGGTAGCGTTTGGCACTGTTAACCAATAACTCGACGCTCAATGGATTTTGACGCTGACTGTTTTCCAGTGTTTCAACCCGTTGTTGTAACAGTGGGAAAAAGTCATCAGCACTCCTGATTGAGATGAGCTTAGCCTGCCGATGGGCTGCAAGTTCACCTGCGCCAGTACCAAGGGAGCCTCGAGCCGCCCAGTACACTGAATAACGTCGATTAGGTGCCCGCAGGAAAGCAGCGCGCAGTGCGTGGTCCCATTCACCCGACCAACCGCAAATGATCAACCCATGTTCATCGAAAATGCGATCCAACAGCTTGTTGTATGAATCGGAGTAGGCACTCAGTTCCTCGTCAGTGTTCAAAATGCGGGAGTCTTTGTAATCGCCATGCAGCTTTAGTACATAGCATCGGCTATGCGTCAAAGGCTCCGCGCCACTAAGCGAATCAACGGATGATATGACCGTGGGTTCAATACCTTGCTCACGCAAAGCATTTTCCATAAGCCGGTCAAAGTTAGTTGTGATGATGACTCGGATATGCCCCGAACGAACCAATTGTGCAATTGCATGATGCGCCTTGGTGGGGACCTTGCGCCCCTCTTGGCGATCAGTTACATCCGGCTCTATATAGCGATGAAGAATGGCCCGCCTTTCATCTGGCGAATTGGTTAGTTCCTCCAACAGGGTCGAGTAGTTAGGTTCCTGTCCGATTGTTCCCCTGTACCAATCCGCCCAATCCGGTTGCTCTTCGACACCTTGGGCGACAGCGACCCGGCGGACCAGGTCCAAGGTGATCTCCCAACCTGTTGGAATCTCTGCTGCGCGCGATAGCCCTGAACCAAGAAGAACCGCAAAAACACCAGCGTTTTCGTAAACGGAGAAAGCCAGCTGGGTGATTGGATCACCCTTTAAAAGCGTCATTGGTCGTCTACCTTAATCGACATTTCAAGTGTGGTCCGGCCTTGTGCCAGAGGGTCCACCAGTTGCTAGCAGTAAATCGGACATTTCAGCCATTCGGCCCTACCCACGCAGACGGCCGGTATAGGGCGAGAGGCAGACTTTAGGGAGCAAAAATGATGGGTGCAACCCATAGCGCTTAACTCGCTGTTTATCGACACGGGGCCCGACCAGTCTTGCCATATAAGCACCTTTAATCGTCACTGTTACATACAATCTCCATAACAACGATTCCATATAAACAAAATTGGACAGTCATGACTTTCTTCGAACTTGAATCAGCAGATATTAAGTCTCTCAACGACGGCGACCTACGGGAGCTTGTTGCGCGCTTGGTAGAAGCCGAACTGGTTCAACACGGCATCCCGACATCTTGCGTGACCTGGGGCGGAGCTCAAGAAGCTGCGGATGGTGGGCTTGATGTTAGTGTTAAAAGCGCAAACGGCGTTTCCAGTACGAGTTTTGTCCCTCGTGAACGTACCGGTTATCAAGTGAAGAAACACCTGATGGGCAAGACGGCGTGCTTCAAAGAAATGCGAGGGGAAGATACCCCCAAAGCCATCATTGCCGAACTAGCCTCCCAAAGTGGGGCCTATATCATTGTCAGTGGCTATGACGATTGCTCGGATAAAATGCTCTCTGAGCGCTTGGAGGGCATGAAAAATGCCGTATTCCCTCTAACAAACAAAGAGCAGCTGCATCTCGACTTTTACGGCCGTGACCGGCTATGTACATGGCTTAGGCGTCATCCTAGTGTTGCCCTTTGGACTCGTTCCCGTCTCGGCAAACCCTTGACGGGCTGGAGACCATATGAACGGTGGGCAGCAACACCGCCAGATCAAAATGACGATTTTTTGATTGATGACCATCCATGTGTGATCGATACCAGCGATAGTTCCAAAGAACCCCAGCCCATTTTGGCTGGCATTCAACTGGTCAGGACCAGACTGGAAACACCAGGTAGTATCGTGCGTATCACCGGACTTTCCGGTGTCGGCAAAACACGATTTGCCCAGGCCCTTTTTGAGACCAAAATTGGGGATGCCGCGCTTCCACACAGTGAAGCCATCTACGCGGATCTCGGTGAGAACCTAACCCCCACCGCCTCAGAATTAGTCACTTATCTAATCGCCAACGATATCGCTGCTTATCTGGTTCTGGATAACTGCCCACCGGATGTACACCGAACACTTCAGCAACAAGTGGCCGCCAATCAAGCGAAACTACGCCTTCTCACTCTTGAATATGATATTTCTGATGATAAGCCTGAAGAAACAAGGGTGATTCATCTCGAGCCTTCAAGTGAGGCAACGGTTTCCGTACTGCTCCAGAGACGTTTCCCATCCTTAGGACGCGTTAACGCGGATCGAGTCGCCGAATTCGCTGGAGGCAATGCACGAATAAGCCAAGGTTCAACCAGTTTGAGGCGTTTGGCGAGTTCTTCAGGGCCGTGCGCATGCAGCACGTCGTTGATATCTTCGCCTTCCTCCCAGGCTTGCATGTCGACCAACTGGTTGCTGATACCCAGGGCAGTGAGTAGTTCAGACAAACGCCACGCCCCAGCCAAACCCGGTCGCTGGCTGGTCTTGGCGTTGACCGGATCGGTATGGTCTAGCGCGATGACGACCCGTTTCCCCTTGAGGAACGACCAATCAATGCTGCTCACGTTGCCGGCGCCGCGAAGTGCGTATGCACAGGTTCCTGCCGGCAAGCCAGCGGCCTCAATAGACAGTGCGTTGATTGGGCTTTCAACGAGATAAACCGTATGTGCCCGTTTCAGCAGCCGGGCGTCGCTCACCCAGCCCGCGCCGGCACGGTCGCCACAACACTGGGTTTTCACGTTGCCGTTGCGGGCTGGCTCTTCATAGCGTGTATCCGGGGGCCCACGTGGGGGCTTGAGAGACAACGTTGGGATCACTGAAGTTGCTGGCCCCTCCCCAGGTTACCCTCACCGGCCCATGATCCATGGCGGGATGACGTTATGCGCCCTTCCCCAACACTTTTTACACTCTTCAACGACTACAAACAGACTTGGAGCGGTAGAGAGACAAGGCCCACCGGGCCGGCCGGCGTAACCCGCAATGAAAGTTACAGCCCGCTCAAAGCTGCAGTGGCGTAACCGCAAACGAAAACCCCAGCATGCGGTGCATGGCCTGCGTTGACCGTGGGCTGGGGGCGGTGCTCATAAACTGGTATGAGGCGATGCCCGAGGTATTCTGAATGTGTTCAGTCAGCGATGAGACCCGGCGGGCTACCGCTGTGGCAGGGTCAAGCAGTTCGACCTGCGGCCCTGCCAGGTGCTGAATCAAGGGGGACAAAAACGGGTAGTGCGTACACCCCAGCACAATCTGATCTACGCCCGCGTTCAAGAATGGCGTGATTGCCGTGGCGACCAACATTCTGGTCATGTCGCTTTCCAGTTCACCAGCCTCTATTTGTTCGACCAGGCCCACGCCCGGTTGAAGAATGACTTCAACGTCTGCGGCATGGCGTTCAATCAACGCTTTCAGGCGGGCGCTTTCCAGTGTGACCTTGGTGGCCAGCAGACCCACTTTTCTGGTTTTGCTGGCCACCGCAGCGGGTTTGACGGCGGGTTCTACACCCACGACGGGGATGGCCAGGTCTGCGCGCAGGTGGTTCACCGCGACGGCCGTTGCGGTATTGCAGGCCACCACCAGCAGTTCTGCCCCGCTGGCTTGCAGGTGGCGACCAATTCGCAGTGAGCGGTCCACAATCTGATCGTGGTCGCGGCCACCGTAGGGGGCTAGTGCCTGGTCGGCAATATAAGAAATCGATAACTCCGGGCGCAACGCCGACACGGCCCGCCACACCGACAGGCCACCTAGCCCGGAATCAAACATGCCAATCATTCTGAACCTGCACCGACCATGTAAAACCACTGCGCGTTGCTCGCGCCCCTATGCCATCTAATGGCTCGCATTTTGCCACGGTCCTGCAAAGACCATGAACGTAAAAAGAGAGACCGCTGAAATATCCTGGCGACCGACCAGCCATTCAGGGTGTATGCATCCTCATTCTTGAATGGCGCGGTCAACAGGGTGGGCCCGAGCAATAAAAACGACGGCTCCCCTGATACAGCGGAGCCATCGGTTCATGCAAGTGGTGGCGGTTTACCGGACACAACGCTTAAAACAAGGCGGCAATGCCCCGGCAGGCATGGTCCAGATCATCATGGCAAGGCGTCAGCAGGGCGACCACACCACGGGAGGGCAGCGTGATATTCCCCAACTCTTCCAGCAACATCAGCAGCAGGTTTAACGCAGCCTGCGTGGCAAATAGTTGGCCAAGATGGTCTTGAATGACCTCTTCTACGGTTTTATCCAGTTCTTGCAGCAGTTGAAGATTTTGCGAAAGACGTAACCGGCTGGCTTCATCCAGGGTGAGTTGCTGGCTGAGCGCCACGGTTTGTTGCAAGAGCGAACTGCGGCGCAGCAGGGTGAGTTCTGATGAGAAACTGGCGATCATGATTCGCCTCCGCTGTAGTACAGCAAGATGAAGGCGGTGACGGTGAAAATGGTGGAGATGAGTGGATCGAGCGAGATTTGGGCAACGGTCTGGCGCGCGGGTGGCGCGGGCGTGCCTTGAGGTGCATACATGGCTGAACTCCCAAGCGTGGTCTTAGCCTCCGCCAACCCGCTGCTAAACGGGGTGGCGGAACCGGATAGGGTTAGCAGACCGGGCTTGGAAACCGGCAGACCCGAAGGTCTCCCCACCCGGCCCGCCATAAAACATGGGCGTACCAAGTGTGCCGATGGACGCATGATCACACCGAGTGTGATTGCGGCCATCAACCCAAGCTCTGGGCTGCTAAACCCAAGCCGCGCTGTTAAACGCGGCGGAGCCATATTGCCTGGCAGTCGGGATGCTCCACATCGGGTTGATCCGATTCTGGGGCCAGCCTTACACAATCACGCGCATATTTGGCCACAGACAAAAATCGCTGCCTAAGTAAATATGCCGTCGGGCTGGCAGTGCCAAAGAGGCGGACCCCTCGTAGCCCGGATGAAGGCCAAGGGCCAGGAATCCGGGGTGACAATGCGCACCAATCTGCTATTGCCCGCATGGTAACCCCGGATTCTCGCTGCGCTTCATCCGGGCTACGGGCCCTGTAGGGTGGATTCGCGCAGCAATCCACCGTCGGCAAGGTGGATTGTCGCTGCCGCTCCGAATCCACCCTACGCGCTGCCTAAGTAAATATGCCGTCGGGGTGGCAGTGCCAAAGAGGCGGACCCCTCGTAGCCCGGATGAAGGCCAGGGGCCGGGAATCCGGGGTGGCAATGCGCACCAATCTGCTATTGCCCGCATGGCAACCCCGGATTCTCGCTGCGCTTCATCCGGGCTACGGGCCCTGTAGGGTGGATTCGCGCAGCAATCCACCGTGGGCAGGTGGATTGTCGCTGCCGCTCCGAATCCACCCTACGCGCTGCCTAAGTAAATATGCCGTCGGGCTGGCAGTGCCAAAGAGGCGGACCCCTCGTAGCCCGGATGAAGGCCAGGGGCCGGGAATCCGGGGTGGTAATACGCGCAGATGTGCCATTGCCTGGCATGGCAACCCCGGATTCTCGCTACGCTTCATCCGGGCTACGGGCCCTGTAGGGTGGATTCGCGCCGCAATCCACCGGTTACCCCAGCGCTAGTCCGGGTTACCGCCGGGCCGCGTTGAACACCGCCCAGAACGCGCCTTTGGGTTGGCCTTGGGCATCGAACAGCAGCGGCTGGTCATGGTGATCGGCCGGGGCATCCTGATTGAGCCAGGTGCTGGCATCCGTGACGCCCCACCACGTTACGGCGGTGACGTCCGGGTGGTTGTGGATCATGCGCATGATGTCGCCATAGCGGCGGGCTTGCAGGGCCAGCAGGTTCTCGCGGGTGTCGTACAGGCGGTTGTCTTTCCACTTGTACAAGCTCATGTCGATTTCCGTGATCTGGTTTTCCAGGCCCAGCCGGGCAAAGGCGGTCAGGGTTTGGTCGATCTCTTCTACGCGCGGATAAAACACAGAGATGTGCATCTGGTGGCCGATGCCGTTAATGGGTACGCCGCGTGCTTGCAGGCCTTGTACTACGCGGATCAGGCAGCGTTGCTTGGCCGGTTCCGTGGTGGAGTATTCGTTGATGAACAGGCGCGCTGCGGGGTCGGCGGCGTGGGCGTAGCGGAAGGCCTCATCCACGTAATCCGGGCCGACCACCTGGTGCCACTTGTCGTTACGCAGGCAGTCTGCTTGTTTCTCATCAATGATCTCGTTGACGACGTCCCAGACGTATACCTGCCCTTTGTAGTGCCCTACTTCGGTTTCAATATGCCGTTTCAGGCGCGCCAGTACCAGGTTGCGATCTGCGGGCTGGCCGTTCCGGCCTTGCCACATCCAGTCTGGCGTGTGCAGGTGCCAGAGCAGCGTGTGACCGCGAATGGCCATATCGTGGCTTTGGGCAAAACGGACAATGGCGTCGGCCGCTTCAAAATGAAATTCGCCTTCACGCGGTTCGGTCGCCATGGGTTTCATGGCGTTTTCCGCCACGACGCTGCTGAACTGGTTGGCAATCAGCTCACCCTGGCTTTTGATGTTCTTTTCATCCACCGCCGCACCAATCAGCAACTGGCCTTGCCAGGCTTTGGCCAGCGAGGGCGTGGGGATGGCACTGGCAGCCACAGGCGGGGAGACGGCGGGGCCGCTACATGCGGCCAGAATGCAGATGGTGATCGTCAGACCAACGCCGTACAGGCGGCTATGCATGGATTCATCCCTTTGTGTGGCTACTTGGCCAGTTGCGTAAATCTTGCGCGACGGTGGCCAGCGGGCTGGCCCAGTCCCCGGCCGTGGTTTGCTGGATCAGGCGCAATGTGGGGTACCAGGGTGAATCTGTACGCCCGGTCAGCCAGCGCCAGTCCGGGCGGTAATCGGGCAACAGGACCCAGCACGGCTTGCCCATGGCCCCGGCCAGATGGGCGACGGCAGAGTCTACGGTGATGATCAGATCCAGGTTGGCGATCAGCGCGGCGGTATCGTCAAAGTTGTGTAATTGCGGGCCGGCCACGAACAGGGATTGAGGCATCCGGACATGATGTTGTGCCGCCTCGGCCGGACCCTTTTGCAGACTGACAAAGTGAATGCCGGGTGTGCCCAGCAGGGGGGCCAATACATCCAGCGCGGGGATAGAACGATCCCGGTCATTCTCAAACGCCGGGTTGCCTTGCCATACCAGCCCTACTCGCGGGCCCGGGTGGTTTTCCAGACGATCTTGCCATTGGGCGGCTTTGAGTGCGTCGGCAAACAGGTAAGGCACCTGCGCGGGAATGCTATCGAGCCGGGTGCCAAAGTGCAGCGGCAGGCTCATGGGGGGGCACCAGTAATCCCAGCCGGATTGCGGCACGGCTTCGTCGTAGCCGTAGACGTCATCCACGGTAGGCATTCGCGCCAGCAGGGTTTTGAGCGGGGGGTGGCATAACAGGCTGACCCGCTGTGCACCATGGGCTTTGAGCAGCGTGGCGTAGCGGACAAACTGGATCATGTCGCCAAAGCCCGCTTCAAAGCCAATGATGATGGATTTGCCGGCAAGGTCCTCGCCCCGCCAGCGTGCAAAGGTAAAGTAGCGGCCCAGCGGGTCGTCTGAACGCGCTTCACGCGTCTGCCAGCCTTCTTCAAACCGGCCTTGCCGCATGAGGATGTAACTGAGGTTGAACTGCGCGCGGGCGTAATGCGGATCAATCGCCAATGCCCGGCGATAGCAAGCCTCGGCTTCGTCTTCCCGCTTCCGGCACGCCCACAGCACACCCAGGCTGGACCAGGTCGGCGCCGAATGCGCAGAGAGTTCCAGCGCTTGTTTGAAAGCCAGCTCGGCGTCATCAAAGCGTTTGTGATTGAGCAGCAAGACGCCCAGATTCAGGTAAATCTGCGTGTTGGTGGGTTGCAGCGCCAGCGCGCGGCTGTAGCTGCCAATGGCGTCTGCGGTCTCGCCCTTGCGTTCTTGCAACAGCGCCAGGTTGGCCCAGACTTCGGCCAGTTCTGGCGCAATGGCCAGGGCCAGTTTGTAATGCGCCTGCGCGCCGGCCAGGTCGCCCTGCTGTAGCAGGCGGTTGCCTTCTTCAAACTGATGTTGTGCCTCAGGGGGGCAATCAATGGGCATGGCGGTAAGCCGGAAATCCGCGTGATGGTGATGGAGTGTAATGCCAATGCAAGCGGCCCGCGTCATGCAGAATCTGACAGGGTTACAGTGCCAATGCAGAGCTTATATTAAGCACGTGCGCAAGCAATCCCCCCAGCGCATTCTGGAGCATTTGACAGGCCCCGGTGTCCTCCCTGCACCGGGGTATTTTTTTCCCCAATGCAGTCCTGCCGCTTAACGCCGGGTCGGTGTGTCTTCCGGGACTTCCACCGCCATCAGGCCGGCCAGCCAGAAACAGAATGCCGCCACCAGCAAGGCAATCACGCACAGGGTGATGCCCAGTTGCTTACCGTGCCACAAATGCCCCAGCCAGGTGTTGAACCGGGAGACCAGCACGCCAGAGGTGCCGGCAATGCGTTCCAGCTGTGCGGTATATTGACGGCCCTGCATGGCGGCCGTGGCATCGACCGGATCGTCTGCCAGCCAGTAAATCAGCCCGCCACCGAGCACCCCGGAGATCAGGATCAACACGCCAGCCAGACGCATCCTGGCATGGGCGGTCCAGTCTTTACGGGCGGGTTGCGGGACTGGTGGAGGGAAGTCGGGCATGGACATGGCGGTTGGCGGGGTCTGATATCAGTTGTAATCATCAGCATAACGCGTCAGGGGCAAAACCGGGGGACGAAGCGGTGCACGCTTGCCGGTGATTCACCAAACCTGTTGTCACGGATTGCCGGCATCGCTACCCCGGATTCTCGCTTCCCCGCTACTACGGCCATCCCTGTCATTCAGCGGTGGGGGCACCCGCCAAGGGGCGCGCTTCATCCGGGCTACGGCACTGGGCTCCCGCTTCGCAGGAATGCCCCATCCGTAACCGGGATCTGCATCCCAATAAAAAACGGCAGCCAACGCTGCCGTTTTTTCACATCATCAAACCCAACCTCAGCGATTCACCGCTGCCGCCAGACGGCGTGCCCCTTCTGCCGGGGTCATATTGTCGTTGGTCCAGAACTCGGCCACCGCTTCGATCAACGCCTTTTTCTGGTCATCCTGTACCGCCATGTTATGCGCCCAGGATGGCACCAGCGTGTTGCGGCTGGCGGCATTGCTAAAGTCGCGGGAGGATGCGCGGCCGTAGGCGTCCAGCTTGTTGGTATCGACGTCGGTACGGGCCGGGATGCTGCCTTTGTGTTTGTTGTAGGCCAACTGACCTTCGTGGCTGACCAGCAGGCGTACAAAGTCCAGCTGGGCTTTGCGGCGCACCGGGTCATCCTGGCGGAAAAAGGTCAGCGTATCGGCCGCAAAACTGTATTCGCCACCGACCGATGGTGCGGCCCAGAACAGATAGTCTTCACCCGGTTTGCGATTGGCTTCGTCCAGTTCACCTTTGACCCAGTCGCCCATCAATTGCATGGCGGCGCGGCCGTTAATGACGTCGGCCGTGGCCAGGTTCCATTCGCGGCCCACTGAATCGGGCGTGCAATACTTTTTGAGGCGGCGGAAGGTTTCCAGCGCGCGGGCCATTTGCGGGCCGTTTAGCGCACTCGCTTCCAGTTTGCTAAAGGCAGACAGATAGAACTGCGCACCGCACAGACCCAGCACCACAGATTCAAACAGGGTAGCCACTTGCCATTTGACCTCGCTATGCGCCAGCGGGGTAATGCCGGCAGACACCAGCTTGTCGCACACGACAAAGAATTCATCCCAGCTGGTGGGGGCTTGTGTCACGCCCACGCGCTTGACCAGGCTGGCGTTGACCCACAGCACGTTCACCCGCGCCACACCCAGCGGTGCGGCCACGTACTTGCCGTCGGCCTGCATCATTTTGTCCAGCACGGCCGGCAAGATGCGGTTCCAGCCTTGTTCATTGGCCACTTCACCCAGATCGGCCAGGACCCCTTTGCCGGCCCAGTTCTGGATCTTCACCCCGCCAAATGCCGCCGCCGTCGGCAGCTTGCCCTTCTCCACGGCGGCCTTGAGCATGCCGGGCACGTCTTTGCCGCTATGCATGTCGGCCCAGTGGTGGCCCATCTGGTTCAGGCGCAGCTTGATTTCTGCCACGGCGCGGGCGCCGCTGGAGGCAAACCAGCCGTGCAACACTTCGATGTCTTCCAGGCGGAACCGCCCTACCACGCCCATCAAATCACGTGCGCGTTTGTCCAGGCCCTCCAGCGCGCGACGGGCTTGTTGCAGCGCCGAGTCAGATGCCTGGCTCATCACGTTGATCTGTTCGGACGATTGCGCCATGGTGGTGGCGGCAGAAGTCTGTTCTTGCGTGGCGTCGGCAATACCCTGGATGACGTCGGCCATCTGATCCATACGTGCGCCGATCTGCAGCATATGTTCGCGCGCGACATCGGCTTTTTCTACGCTGGCAGACACCTGGCTGGTCGTGCCCGCCATGCTGTCCACGGCCTTGCGGGTTTCTTTGTTGACCGAGTCGATCAGGCTGGCAATTTCCACCGTGGCGTTGGCGGTACGTTCAGCCAGCTTGCGCACTTCATCGGCCACCACGGCAAAACCGCGGCCTTGTTCACCAGCGCGGGCCGCTTCAATGGCGGCATTCAGCGCCAGCAAATTGGTTTGCTCGGCAATGTCTTTGATCACCACCACAATGCTGCCGATCTTCTGGGAGTTCTTGCCCAGATCGGTCATGGTGCTGCCCAGTTGCTGCATGGATTGCGCCATGCTGGAGACTTCGTCCGATACGCGCAACACGGCCTCTGCGCTCTGGCGCGAGAGTTGCGTGGTTTCCTTGACGTTGCCGTCAACATCAGAGGCGTTATCGGCAATGTGGGTGATGCTGACCGTGATTTCTTCCACAGCAGCAGCAGACGCCGCCGCAAAGTCGCTCTGCACGTGGGCGTCTTTCACCAGTTGCGCGGTCACGCCGGTGAGTTCTTTCAGGCCCAGCGAAAGGCTTTCCATATCCCGCTGCACTTCACGGAAGGTGACTTGCAGATCAGACACAAAATGATTGAAGGCGTTGGCAATATCCGCCAGTTCCGGCGCGCCGGAAGCGTCTACGCGGGTATTGAGATCACCCCCTTTTTCCACGAGCGTGGTCAGCGTGGTGCGCAGACGGTGCAGTGGTTTGAGGGTCAGCCCCACAGCAGCCCAGATGCCGCCCAGCACGGCCAGCAAGACCACCACAGTGATACCGGCAATGGCACCGGTACTGGTCAGGCCCAGACCAGCAATCAGGCCCCAGGCGATAAGAAAGCCGGCAACAACAAGGCCGCCGACCCATAGAAGAATGCGGTTCTGGATAGACATATCGGGTTCCAGGTCTCTCTGTTTCCAATCATGACAAGTACATAACTGATGTTTCTTTTTTTATGTACAAACCATATCCGGAACTATCACAAAACACCAACTGATTTTTGATATAAGCAACATAAACTTACTAAATAGTGGGTTTTTTTACCGGTTTTGTTCATCTCTGAAAAATTTGCTTTCAACAATAGAAATTTATTTGCCAGCCGCACAAAAAAACCAGCCAACATTTGTGAGATGAATCCGACTTGCGCCAGGATGCCGCGATACCGATGAGCTCAAGAGCAGAACGAGCTTGATGCAGATCAAGACCCCTCTCCGGCCATGTAATCAGCATATCGAATTGTCATAAGAGAGACACAAGATGCAAACGCTGGTGCAGTGGGACGACAGCCTGTCGGTGGGTATTCAGGAAATCGACGAACAACACAAAGTGCTGGTGAACTTGCTCAACGAGTTATACGAGGCCATCCACCGCCATCAAGGCCGGGTGGCCTCGGTAGACATTCTGGGCCGACTGGCGGACTACACGCGCATCCATTTCACCGTGGAAGAAAGCCTGATGCGCATTCTGGGTTACCCGGATTACGAAGAGCACAAACAGCACCATGAGATCCTGATTTCGGATCTGCATGCGTTCCAGAAACGGGTAGAGGCCGGCGACGCCGTGACGTTTGAATTGCTGCATTTTCTGCGCAACTGGCTCACGCATCACATTCAGGAAGGCGATACCCGCTACGCGTCATTTTTCCTGGAGCGCGGCGCGCAAGCCAGGTGGCAGAAAAAAGGCTGGCTGGACCGTTTCTGGTCTGGCATCACCGGTTAACCGCAGCTGGCTTTTTTGATGACGCCCGCGTCATCGACTTCCAGATTCAACCGGGTCACGTTGTAATCCATGGTGACTGCGTCACCCGGCTTGATCACGCGCAGCACTCTGGCATCTGCTTGCTGGCGAATGGCGTCCAGTTGATCCGGATCAGCCCGCTGCCCGACGCGGGCCTGCACCGCATCTGCATTACAGTGTGCCTGTGGTTCTGGTCCAGCCGGCGCCGCAGCCGGCCCCTTGTTGCTGGTGCAGCCAGACACCACCAGCAACGCCAGGCTGACGATGTAAAACTTGTACATGATCCGCCCCTGCTGACTATCGAATTTCAACATAGCAGAGCAGTCGACAACGCGGGCCCAGCCCACACCCGACATACCGCCCGTCCTGCGCATAGATGGTTTACGGGGTTGGTGTTGGTGTTGAAGTGGCCGTTGCCGTTGCCGTTGCCGTTGCCGTTGCCGTTGCCGTTGCCGTTGCCGTTGCCGTTGCCGTTGAAGTTGAAGTTGAAGTTGAAGTTGAAGTTGAAGTTGTTTTTGACTTTCCTCCCATCAAAGCCAAGCGCCGAAAGAGTGGAGGGAGACCTTGGGCTCCCGACCGACTGAGGGCAGCCCGGAGGGCCGCCACCCCGCTGCAACTGCCATCTGGTACTCCGGTGCCTTTGTGGGGGTACCCACCAAGGGGCAGGCTGGGGTCGCCTTTCTTTTGGTTACTTTTCTTGGGGCCGCCGAGGCTGGCGACGCAAAGAAAAGTAACGTGCTCCGGCCACCGCCGGTATGTAACGCCTTTCAACCCCGCGCCGTCAGGCGCGAACACGCAAACGGTGCAAAGGTGGATTGTCGCTACCGCTCCGAATCCACCCTACCCCTCAACGCCATGTAATCAGGTCCGCCCCCCGGATTCCCGCCTTCGGCTCCATCCGGGCTACAAAGTGGCATCTGCCAGCAAAGGCCGTACTGAAGTCCGGCATCCGCCGAAATGACAAGTCCACCTCCCTCTTCAGACAGATCCAGCTTTCTGCATGTACTTTCAACTGCAATGACCACGTACTACATTAAGAGCCGTGCGCCCAAAGTAGCCATGCCAGTGCCAGGCAGGGGTGCCAACCACAACATAGCGCGCAGGTTCAAGCCTGGCGGGAGACATCACATGAACAAGATCGGGATTAACGGGTTTGGCCGGATTGGTCGGCTGGTATTGCGCCGTATGCTGGAAGTGAAATCGGGGCTGGAAGTCGTGGCGATTAATGATCTGACTTCGCCCAAGGTACTGGCCTACCTGCTGCGCCATGACTCCAACTACGGCGCATTTGGGTGGAGCGTGGATTACACCGAAGACGCGCTGATCGTGAACGGCCAGAAAATTGCCGTGTACGCCGAGAAAGACGCGGCCAATATCCCGTGGGGGAAACTGGACGTGAATGTGGTGGTGGAATGCACAGGTTTTTATACCTCGGAAGAAAAAGCCCAGGCGCACCTGACTGCCGGCGCGCGCAAAGTGCTGGTCTCCGCGCCAGCCGGCAATATGAAAACCATTGTTTACGCCGTGAACGATGACGTCATGACGGCGACGGACAAGTTTATTTCGGTCGCCTCTTGCACCACCAATTGCCTGGCGCCGATGGCCAAAGTGCTGGAAGACAACTTTGGCATCAAGGTCGGCACCATGACCACTGTCCATGCCTACACCGGCACTCAGGCGCTGGTGGACGGCCCGCGCGGCAAAGACTTGCGCGCCAGCCGCGCTGCCGCAGAAAACGTGATCCCGCATACCACCGGTGCGGCCAAGGCAATTGGCCTGGTGATTCCGTCGCTGACTGGCAAACTCAAAGGTCACGCCCAGCGGGTGCCGGTCAAGACCGGTTCGGTCACCGAACTGGTCACCATTCTGGGCAAAAAGGTCAGTGCAGAAGAAATCAACGCGGCCATGAAAGCCGCTGCCAGCGAGTCCTATGGCTATACGGAAGAAGAAATTGTCTCGTCTGACGTGATCGGCAGTACGTTTGGCTCGGTCTTTGATGCGACCCAGACCGAAATCAGCGAAAGCGGCGATCTACAACTGGTGAAAACCGTGGCCTGGTATGACAACGAGCACGGTTTTGTCACGCAGTTGATCCGCACGCTGGAGAAGTTTGTAAAACTGGGTTGAGTCGACGCCCATCCATGACAAAGCCCCGGTATTCACTGGGGCTTTGTCATGGATGGGCGCGCGGCCAAGCCATCAGGCCTCGAACACGGCAAGGATAAGATGCCCCGCGCGGCCATCGTCGACGCAAGCAAAAATGCGCGGTAACGGATGTCCGTTCACCTGGTAATGGGCGGTGACGGCCTGGATGACGGTTTCTACCATCGGCATGGCCAGCGGCCGATGCTTCAGATAGTGCAGATACGGCTCAAATACGTCTTCGGTAAACCGGCTAACCCCCGTCAACTGGACCGAGTGCACCATTTGCAGCGCGCTGCCGGTGCTGGCGATCTCTTGCGGTTTTTCTGCTGCGGTCTTGGCGGCAGCAGGTTGCTCTGGCTCAAGCAGCAATCCGGCGCGCTGGTCTTGCGGCAATGGCCAGTACACACCTTGCCTTGGCAAATTGGCGCGCGCGCCCAGCGATAGCGCTGCATACAGCACGGTCAAGGCAATGGCCGGTTCAGCCCGGAATTTTTTGCGAAACATGCGGAGATTCCTGCGTTCAACGGAGTGGGCCGTGACGACGTGGCCGGTTCACTTCCCGAGGGTGGTCTGATGAGATTCTCAGGCAAATCCTAAAACGCCGGTTGCGAACAAGTACCCCGGCAGAGCGTGGGTTTTACCAGGAATCCAGGGGAACGGTCCTGGCTTGCGTGGGTCGGCGCTATGCTCACAATTGGCTGGGGTACTTTCGAGAATCCGGCGCCCCAGCAGAAAATGTGCAGGGTGCCCAGCACACCATGCAAGCGGCCCGATCGGGCTTTTTCTGCGCATCCCCTCCCCTGCCTACCGGCCGCGATTCCCCAATTGGCGGGCTATCCAGACCTCATTGCAAAAATGTGGGTGCTGGCAAAGATTTGTTTCAGTTGAGAGAAATTCTCAAGCATCCGTAGTTCTTATGGTCTAGCGTAATCAGAGAATGTCTGACAGAAAAAAGACCATATGCTTGATCTTGCCGTCAAATTGCTACAAGAAAATCCCAGCATCGCGTTGTTCCTGGCACTGGCGCTAGGGCACGCCATAGGCTCCATCCGTTTCATGTCCATCCAGTTGGGGGGCGTGTGCGGGACGCTATTGGCTGCCTTGTTGATCGGGCAGATCGGCGTACAGCCAGACGCGGGCGTCAAGAACGTGTTCTTTGCCTTGTTCATCTTTGCGCTGGGCTTTGCCGGCGGCCCGCAGTTCTTTGCCAATCTCAACGCCAAAGGCCTGCGCCTGGGTCTGTTCTCTGCCATCGAAATCGTTGTGGTCCTGGCCCTGGTGCTGGGCGCGACCCACCTCCTGAAACTGGATCAAGGCACGGCATCCGGCTTGATGGCCGGGGCGGCGACAGAATCTGCGGTGGTCGGTACGGCGTCGGATGCGGTGGGCAAACTGGCTTTGCCTGCGGCGCAGATCAAGCAGTTACAGGCCAATGTGGTCACCGCTTATTCGGTCACCTACGTATTTGGACTCATCACCATTGTGGTGATGACCAGCCAGATTTTCCCGCTGTTACTGCGCATGAATGTGGAAGCGGAAGCCAGGCGTCTGTGGGAAAGCATGGGCGGTTCGGTGCAGGATGCCCACGGCAACCAGGCCGCGCCAGAAATGGTGGGCCGCGCATTCCAGGTGACCGAGGCCGTGGGCCTGTCTGTTGACGACGTCGAGAACCGTTTCCCAGGCATTGAGGTGGGCCGGGTCATGCGGGCCGGGCAGATCTTGCCGCTGACGCAAGAACTGGTGTTAAGCCGGGACGATCTGGTGCTGCTGACGGGTCGGCGCGCGGCAGTGCTGGAAGCCGCCGTGGCCATCGGCCCGGAACACGCCGATGTCAGTGCGCTGGATTTTGCCATTGAGACCGTTGAGGTGGTGTTCAACCGGCGGGATCTGGAAGGTTACACACTGGCCCAACTGGTCGAGATGGGACGCAAGTCTGGCGTGAGCGAGGGTGTACACCTCATGGCCATCACCCGGGGCGGGCAACCGATCCCGCCGCTGTTTGAGGTCCATCTGCAATATGGCGACGTCCTGCGGCTGTATGGCTCGCACGAGGATCTGAACCGGCTGGCACCGCGCCTGGGGGCAAGGGTAGATCAGTCAGAGCGCACCGACTTTACCTTTGCCGGCCTTGGCATTGTGCTGGGCATTCTGATTGGCATGTTCAGCGTGCGCTTGTCTGGCGTGGCGTTCTCACTTGGCACTGGCGGCGGTGCCTTGCTGACCGGCCTGGTGTTTGGCTGGTATCAGGCGCGTAACCCGCAAATGGGCAACATCCCCGCTTCTGCGGTGGCACTGATGAAAGACCTGGGGCTGGCCGTGTTCATTGCCTGCGTGGGTCTTTCTTCCGGCCCGCAAGCGCTGACCCTCATCCACAAATACGGTGTGGCCTTGCCGCTGACAGGGGTGCTGATCGCCCTCGTCCCCGCCCTGGTTTCCCTGCTGGTCGGCCGTTATGTCCTCAAGCTGGAAGCGCCGGTGTTGCTGGGCGCCATTGCCGGTCAGCAATGCAGTACGCCGGCATTGAGCGCCGTGGTCAACGTCGCCGGCAATACCACCCCGCTCTTGGGCTACACCATCACCTACGCCATTTCCAATGCACTCCTGCCTTTGATGGGACCACTGATCGTGTTCCTGTCTGGCGCGGTGGGTGCGCACTAGTTGTTCCAGGTTGATCTGATTGTTTCAGTCATTGTTTCAGTCAAGGGAGATAGAAGTGGACTGGTTGCACGATATTTTCAAGCATTCGCCGGAGATCGCGCTGTTCTTCTCATTGGCGGTAGGTTATCGGATCGGCCAGATTCACTTTGGCAAGTTCCAGTTGGGCGGCGTTGCCGGGTCGTTGCTGGTGGCAGTGGTCGTCAGTCAGGTTGGCGTGACGGTTGATCCGGGCGTCAAAGCCGTGCTGTTTGCGCTGTTTATCTATGCGGTGGGCTATGAAAGCGGCCCGAGCTTTTTTTCTTCCCTGGGCAAGCAGTCGATCCGGGAAATCATTCTGGCGGCGGTGTTATCCATTACCGGGCTGATTACGGTGGTGGTCTGCGCCAAGATCTTCTCTCTCGATAAAGGGCTGGCCGCCGGTATTGCGGCAGGCGGGCTCACGCAATCGGCCATTATCGGTACGGCAGGTGACGCCATCACCAAACTGGGGCTGGGGGCGGATGAGGTCAAACGCTTGCAGGCCAATGTGGCCATTGGTTACGCAGTGACCTACGTGTTTGGCTCGTTTGGCGCGATTATCGTCTGCGTGAACATGCTGCCCAAGTTGATGGGGCGCAGCATCCGTGAAGACGCCATTGCGGCAGAGGCATCGCAACAGGCCGGCGTGCATGTACTTGGCCCAGGCCAGTTGGCGGCAGCACCAGCACTGGTTGGGCGTTTGTACCGCATTGGCGCAGCGGCCGGCCGCCAGGTGAACGAGATCGAACAAGCGTCGCAGCCTCCCATCACGCTGGAAAAACTCAAGCGCGATGGCAAGGTGATCGACATCGGTGGCGATACGCTGTTGCAACAGGGCGATATCGTGCTGGTGGTCGGCCGCCGCACTGCGGTGCTGGAGCAAGCGCCCACCCTGGGCTCTGAAATCCAGGGTGAAGAAGGCATGGATCTGGTGGTGCAAGCCCGGGAACTGGTCGTCACCAGCCAGAACCTGATTGGCAAAACCATCCGCGAAATTGCCGAACAGACCTCGCCGGTGGTGCGCCATGGCGTGTATCTGACCGGCGTGTCGCGCATGGGCAAACCCCAGGTACTGGGCCCGGACACCCGGATCGAGCGCGGCGATACAGTGCAGATATACGGTGCAGAGCGCGATATCAACCGCGTCGCCGGGCAGATTGGCTACATGGTGATCCCCAGCGACAAAACGGACTTCGTCTACATGGGCGCGGGCCTGGTCGTCGGTCTGTTGATTGGTTTGCTGGTGGTCAAGCTCGGTTCGATTCCACTCACCCTGGGCAGCGGCGGCGGGGCCTTGTTGTCTGGCCTGTTGTTTGGCTGGTATCGCGCCAAAAAACAAAGCTTCGGGCTGATCCCCAACGGGGCGGTACAACTGCTCAAAGACCTGGGGCTGGCTGGTTTTGTGGTGGTGGTGGGTTTGTCGTCCGGCTTGCAAGCGGTCGAAACCGTGCGCGCGCAGGGCATGTCCATCTTTCTGATCGGCGTGGTGGTCACCATGCTGCCGATGATCCTGACCATGTTGTTCGGGCGCTATGTGCTGCGCTACGACAACGTGGCCGTCTTTGCGGGGGCGCTCTCGGGCTCACGCAGTGCCAACCCGGCGTTTGGTGAAATCCTGACCAAGGCAGAGAACTCGGTCCCGACGGTGCCGTTTGCCATCACCTACGCCCTGGCCAACGTATTTCTGACGCTGTTGGGTCCGCTGATTGTGGCCCTGGTTTGATCAACCGGGCCGGGTGTGCCGGCCCGTTCCTTTGTAAACGATGCAACAGGAGCTGTTTCGATGAGTACCCTCAATTTCGAAGAACTGGCTACCTTGAGTCCGTTTGAGCTCAAGGATGTACTGATGAAGTCCGCATCCAGCAATCGTGAACGCGCCATGCTCAATGCCGGGCGCGGCAACCCGAATTTTCTGGCTACGGTCCCGCGTCACGGGTTCTTCCAGTTTGGCCTGTTTGCCATGACCGAAGCCGAGCGCTCGTTCATCTATATGCCTGAGGGCGTGGGTGGTTTCCCCCATCGCGAAGGTATTGAAGCGCGTTTCGAGATTTTTACCAATACACATGTCGGCACCGAAGGCATCGACTTTCTGAAGTCCTCGGTCTCTTATGTGCGGGATCAGCTAGGGCTGGATGCGGGCGACTTCATTTACGAAATGTGTGAAGCCATCCTGGGTTGTAACTACCCGGTGCCTGATCGCATGCTCAAGCTGACCGAAGAAGTGGTGGCGCATTACATCCACCGCGAAATGGTCGGCACCCACCCCTTCGTTGGCCGCTTTGACATGTACGCGGTAGAAGGCGGCACGGCAGCCATGACCTACCTCTTCAACAGCCTGCGTGAAAACGGCCTGTTGAACCCGGGCGATACCATCGCGCTGGGCATGCCGATCTTTACACCGTATATCGAAATCCCGGAACTGAACGACTACAAGCTGCATGTCGTGACCGTGGATGCTCCGCCAGAAAACAACTGGCAATTCACCAAAAAAGAACTGGATAAACTGCTGGACCCCAAGGTCAAGGCGTTCTTCCTGGTCAACCCCAGCAACCCGCCGTCCGTGCGCATCAGCAATGAAACGCTGGAATACATTGCGGCCATCGTCAAAAAACGCCCTGACCTCATTTTGCTGACCGACGATGTGTACGGCACCTTTGCCGATGACTTTGTCTCTTTGTTTGCGCTGTGCCCGTACAACACCATCCTGGTGTATTCGTTCTCCAAATACTTTGGGGCGACAGGCTGGCGCATGGGCGTGGTGGCGACGCATGAAAACAACGTCTTTGACGAGTTGATCGGCAAACTGCCGGCCGCCAAACTCAAAGAACTGGATGAGCGTTATGGCTCCATCACCACTGAACCCCGCAAACTCAAATTCATTGATCGCCTGGTGGCCGACAGCCGCACAGTGGCGCTGAACCACACTGCGGGTCTTTCCACCCCGGTCCAGGCGCAAATGGCATTGTTCTCGCTCTTTGCCCTGATGGATGAGCCGGAAGCCTACAAGAAGGCCATGAAACGCATTGTTCGGCGTCGCAAGATTGCGCTGTACAAGGAAATTGGCCTGCCAGTACCGCACGATCCGGATTCGATTGACTACTACCATCTGCTGGACTGGGAAACCATCGCCGGCCAGTTGTATGGCAAAGAATTTGTTGATGCCATGCTCCTGCAATTCAAACCCAACGAGTTCTTGCTGCGCCTGGCAGAACAAACCGGCGTGGTGCTGTTGCCAGGCCGGGGCTTTGGCACCACCCACCCGTCCGGCCGCGTCTCGCTGGCCAACTTGAACGAAGTGGATTACGCCCGTATTGGTGCCGCGGTACGCAAGCTGGGCACGCACTACTACGATCTGTACATGGCAGGCAAAGGGGCCAAAAAACCGGCTGCCAAAGCGGCGACGAAAGCCGCCGCGCCGGCAGCCAAAAAGGCCAGCCCGGCCAAACGCAAGTAAGTCTGCGCAAGCCGCAACAACAAAAAGCCCTGACGCTGTTCAGGGCTTTTTTCATGCCTGTTTTTTAGGCCACCACGGGGCCGGAGTTGTTGCAGAGGTTGCCGCCGCCACAAGAAAAAAACCGCCCGACATGGTCGGACGGTTTTCTGGATTGCATCTGCGGCACAACGGCCCTGGCGTTACTGCCCAGGCGAACCAATCGAGGCGGGTTTGGCCGGCTCCGCAAAGCCGCCACGGACCCCCACTGCAGCCTCAACATAGTTGGGCGTCGTGGTCGACACGGTATCCCACACGGCAGAGACTTTGGCATTGCCACCGACGAAGACTGCACCCGCATGGTTGCTTGCGGCGACCAAGGTCGGATCTGCACCCGTCGCTGTCGGGATCAATTTGAGCGTCCCATCGCCTTGCGTGGCGCTGATCGGCGTACCGTAGTTCATCGCTGCAGCGACATTACCGTTGGCGTCATACACGATCACGGCATCACCCTTGCCTAGACCGATCGGGTTGGCTGGATCGTTATTGACGTTCAGCATGGCAACCACCGGAACCGTGTTCGCCAGACCCCAGGTGGTACGGAAGGTGGCTGCATCGGTCACCGGCACGCCAGAGACCACCACCAGATGCTCACCCGGAGCCAGGATCGTGCCGGCTACAAATGCCGCGCTGTTATTGGCATCGGTGACGTCGGCGTGGTTATCGCCCCACTTCCACCCGGTCAGATCAATCGCCGCGCTACCGTAGTTATAGATTTCAAAGAAGTCCTGACCGCCATCGGCGTTGGAGTTCACTTCCGAGATCAACACGGTTGGCGCCGGTGCACCGGCCGCCGCAGTAGTAAAGCTCTCTGTCAGACCGGCAAAGGCGTTGCCATACAGGTCGGTAATCACGCCGCTGGCCAGTTGCACGGTGTAATGCGCGCTATCTTGCAGCGGTGTCGTCAAGGTCACCGTCACCCGGCCACCGTTGAACTTGACCTGCGTTGTATCGTTGACGGAGACGTTGCGGGTATCCGAACCGTTGCTGATCACAATGTTGCCCGTGCCCGCCTGCACCACCTTATTGAACGACATGGAGAAATGACTGCCCGTGATCCCGGTCGCGCCGTTGACCGGTGCGGTGCTGGTCAGGGTCGGCGCGGTCTGGTCAACCGTTCCGATGGTGGTAAACGAGAACGTGGACGGATCAGTGACAGCAGCCGTATTGGTCCCCGCGACGGTCTTGATTGCACCCGCCGGCCAGGTGAGGTGGTAGGTCGTGCCGGCCACCATGTAGAACTTCGGATGCACCTTCATCACGCTGCCATTGAAGGTCACTTGCGCGGGATCTGCGACGGCGATGGTACGCGTATCACCCGCACCGTTGCTCAGGACCAGATTGCCCGTCCCGGCCTGCACTGCCTGGTCAAATGTCAGATAGAGGTTACTGCCAATGCCGACATTGGATGTGCTGGTGGTTGGCTTGAAAATGGTCAGCCCTGGCAGGCTGGGCCCGGCGGCCTGTTCACCCACCGCGTAAATGGTCCCATCCGGCCCCATGGTCACGCCCTCATTCTGAGCGGTGGCGCTCATGTACAGGCTAGATATCAGGTTGCCAGCGCGATCCATCTTGACGATGCGGCCATCCGGCGCGCCAATGATGACGACGTTGTCGTAATCCGGGGCCGTGTTCGGCACGATATTGGAGACCGAGAACACATCGTTGAATGCCGAGAGCCCCGTCTTGGCGGCATCAAACATCACCGGCGGATTGTCGGTGGTCGGCAGGATAGGCGTGCCATCCGAAGCCGTTGCCGAACCGTTGGCAAAATTGATCGCGGCCTGGAAAATGCTGGTCGGCTGCGACTGGCGCACCGCGACATAACCGCCGGTTTTGGTATCGAAAGTCACCCCTTCGATCCCCACGTTACCCACGGTTGTGCCCAGTTTGACGGATTGCACGTCTGCGCGATGCAGCGTGCCTCCTGGCACATAAGTAAACAGATCAACCTGCCGCAGCCGTTCTTCGATCAGCACAAACTTGCCACCACCCACATAGGTGATGCCTTCCGTATCCTGGAAGTCACTGGCGTTGAGGGTCATGGAATCGATGACATGACCGTCCGTCCTGGCGACCTGCACGACCGAGGTAGCACCATCGCCAATCACAAACAGCGAATCGGTATCTTTATCGTAAGTCACGCCAGATGCTTCAGCGTTCAACAGGTTAGTACCGGTACCCACTTGCAGGGCAAAACTGCCGGTCTGCGTATAGTTGTTCAGATCCCACGTGCTTTGCGGGTCGGCAAAGGCAAGCGCAGGGATTTTGCTATCGACAGGCACGCTGCCGTTATCAGCAGGCGCGCTGGTGCTGGTGTTACCACCATCGCTACCGCCGCACGCACCAAGGCTGGCGGCCAGGATCGCCGGGATCAGGAAGTTGAGAGTTTTTTTCACGATGCTCTAGGGGAGTGGGTTGTTTATAAGTCGTCACGACATGATCGACCTGGAGCTTGTTATCCTGGCCAAACCGGCGCGGCTGATCTGCATCTTTACCGGATCAAAACAGTTACTTCCTCGTGGGTCAGTAACGCGCCGCGGATTGTGACAGCGGCAAATGTACGTACCGTGACAATCTGGTTACTTTACGAAGCATTTACATTGGGCAAAGCGGCCCATGCATGTTTCGGCACGGCAAGCTGGGCCCCCGTGAACACCGTGGCAGTCCGACCCTTTGCGCCGCACCCCCCTGCCCTTGCCAGCCATCTTTTGGGTCAGGTTGCCGCTGGACTGGACACCTTCGCGGCCAAGCGCATAGCTACGAAAACGTCGAAATATCCGGCAGCACCAATCACGTTGGCGCAGCGCCAGCCCAAGCCGGGTACGACCTTTGCCGGGTTCAGCCGCAAGATCGGCGTTCTGGAAACAACGCTCTACAACAGGAAGAAGCAATACGCCGGACTTGGGGCATCCGAGGCTTTACCAGTATGCGGCCGGTGGCGGATGAATCGGGACGCAGAAAGGGGGGCATATGGACAGGGAACCGGCCATCACGACCAGACGAGGAAGTGCCGGTGCATCTGGAGCCAGGCAGCCAGTGTGGCGGAAATGACGAGCAGGATTGCGAGCGGGAAGTGAAGCCCGGCCAATTCAACTCAAGCCAAACCCTGCCAGACACGCCACGAACGGCTGAAATGAAAAAAGCCCCGAATCAATCAGGGCTTTTTTCGATAATGCGAGAGGGAGATTCGAACCCCGGCGACAGAATTTAGCCGTATGTGTACCGCTTGAAGCCACTGGAAACAGCGGCTTTTTTCTAGCGGCTTAGCGCTATGTCTAGCTTCTGCGTCACGAAATACACCATGACTTCATCTTTTTACAGCCTGAATATCCACAGTGGCTCTCACTATTTGACCAAGACCGTCTCGGTAGAAACAGGTGAACTCTGTCGACCGTAAAGACATAAGCCAAGCGCCGGCAATTGCTTCAGTGGTACGGTGCTAAACCCTTTTTCCCTCACGAGTGACCCAATTGCGGGCGCTGAACTCCCGTTGGGTTGCTCCGCAAGCAGATTACAACCTAAGAACAGGTAGTCCGCCCGGTCGATGTTAACCGGAAAACGATCCAGCCGGACATGATTCACAAGTAAGGCTATACCCCCTTCCTCAGCCAAGACAAAGCTACCAGCTGGCACCATCGCAATAGCTTCTTTCCTGATTTCATAACCCGTAGGTGCACCTTCTATACGGGATCGGAACATCTGGATTGGTTGAACAAGAAAAGACGGCCCTGGCAAATGACCAACCCCAATTTGCCAACGCGAAATCAGAAAAATACCAACAAACACCAATCCGGCGAGAAAGATTTGCCAAATTTTCTCCCGCTTTTCGATCAACCTGGAAAAACCAATACCCGCAAAAAAAACCACTATTGGAAAATAGTAGCTATGATAATGCGTAAGCCATCCAGTTTTTTCTGCACCACCTATATTGCCGAGCAGATTTGGTGCCATAACAATAATCGGCAATATAACCCAACGCCAATTAATGCAGGCCAAGCCTAGAAAGATCGCATTAACAACCAAAAACGTGATGCCATTTTCAACATAGCCAGGATATCCCAGAAGGACTTTAATGCTTTCAAAGCTGTCTGGCAAAAAGTGCTGATAATAAAAATTGTTAATCCATAACTTCCTGACTAACCATGCGTAAGCAAGCAACATCACGCCAAGCCCGATGAAAAGATGCTTCTGCCGTGAATCGAGTCGCGATTCGGTGCTAAATAATGGCATGATCACTAAAACAAAACCGCCAATCAATGCTGCCCGCTCATTCAACAACGCCACAAACACCGAGACGGCCACTACTTTCAAAGAGTGGTGACCGAAATAGACGACCCAGCACAGTATAAAACCTAGCACCAGAAAAAGGCGATCTGGATAAAACTGCCCTAATACCCCCCCTAAAACAACAGGAGAAACCAGCACCGCCGTTCCAAAAATAACTGCTGGAATGGCCCTCTGGGTCTGACGAAATACCAAGAGTCCACTCATCAGGACAAAACCACCGTAAGCAACTGTCTGGACAGTGACAAGTAATAACGAGCTTGAAAAAAAATATAGAAGTGGGGAAATCAGAAACATTAACCAATACGCATGAAAATGCATCATGTCCCGGGGGGAAACTGGAGCAGGAATTAGTTGCTCCTGCAAAAGCCGAGAATAAGAAATGGAAGCATATCCCCGATCAATGAAATTTTGCGTTGCTGCGAAGACAGCAGAATACCCGCCTTTTCCTGCATGAGCACTTTCAATAACCTGCTCAAATATCGCGGCATCCCCCATACGATCAAACTGTATTGCGTCCTTCCCTAACGCAAAAACAACAACCGAAATAAGGAAGAAAACAAAAATCAGGAGCTTGGTAAAAACTATTTTTTTTGACATAACTTTCATCTAAGACAACCACCCTGTTATATGGAGCCGTACCAAGTAAATACACACACGAAAGACTAGAGGATAGCTTTTCTGGTTCTGGCAGACAAAAGAAGAACACTCGGCCCCCTGGCCCAACCGCCCTTGAGGTGGTTTTTAAGTCCATTGTTTTCGCATATCCAGCGCCAGCCTGCCCGGAAAGAGGTGTACGGCATGCGATGCGCAGCGATATGCTCCGCGATCAGTTCGTTCTGGAAGCGCATCACCGCGTCAGGGTCGGTGAAAATGGTTTGCGTGTTGTTCTGTGCCTTGTAGCCGGTGCCGCCGGCCTGACCCTTCAGCACAAAGGTGCCCTCACCGGAATTGCTCCAGTTGGTCGAGCCTTCGCCCGCCACCTTGCCGTCGGCGACAAAGCCCTTGGTATGACTGATCTGGTGTGTAGCGGACTGGCCGATGACAAAGTGGGTATTGAAGCCTACCGGGTCTTTGGCGGCATCCGAGTCCAACAACTTCTTTTCATGCACGCCGCCGGCCTGCGACTTGTCCAGGGTGATCAGGCAAGTGATTTGAGGGTTATGAACGATGTCCATCACCAAGTCGTTCAGCTCGTCATCGTCATAGCCGAACATGTTCAGGTAGAGCGAGACCGACACCCTGGAAAGCACGTGTTTGAGGATCTCGTGGACGTTGTCACGGCCCACGTAGAACAGATGGAAGTCTTTGGATGCGGTGGGGGAGTACTGGCCTTCCTTGGTGTATTTGGCCAGATCGATCAGGTCAAAGGTCTGCAATGATTCTGCCATTTTCACCACCAGCGGATAGCGTGAACAATCATCCAGACGGTCAATCCAGCAGAAACAAGGCGAATCGCAAAAGCTGCGGCACGCAGAAGTTCACTGGAAGATGGCGCACTTACTTCAAGGCCGTTTTGCATAGTCAACCTCATGAAAAAGCGTTTATAATTCAATCAACTTCTCCCTTCTGGTTCTGCAGAGGGTGGAAACAAGAAAGCCCCGACTGCTCGACACAGTTCGGGGCTTTCGCTTTGTTGGGGAGTATTGCTAGGCAGCAGGCATCACGCCGGTTTGCATGGCCTGCACCAGCCGCTGGGCCCGCGCGCCAACCTGCACAAACCAGGCACTAGCCTGCATGCCATTGGCCGCAGCGGTATAGTCACCGCGTTGCACGGCGGCGAGCGTGTTCTTGAACTGGATCAGCCCATCCACGCCGAGGTTGAATGCCATATTGGTAATTACCCGCTGGCGCACTTCGTCGAGCTTGCGCCACCAAGGCAGCCTGGCATCGAGCCCGGAAAAGATGTCCTGCAGGTCAGTGCTCAGCAGCTGGTTTACCTGGGTGTCATTCAGTGGGTAAGTCCACCCGGGCGGCAGCGGCTTGGCCTGCAAGTTGTGGCCGACTCCGGTAGTGGGGATGCCCTTCGTGTCCAGATATCGGGTGTACTTCACTCCTTCATCGCGGCGCAGCTCGGCAATCATCAGGTTCAGAATCATGGTCAGTCCCCGTGCCGGCGTTCAGTAGCGTGGCGGCGGTCCTGCCACATGGATGTGCGAAGGTCTTCTTTCAGTTCGCCAATCAGCTTGTGAATGTCGTCCTTGAAGTCAGCAAACACTTCTCGCAACTCACTCTTGGCCAGGTAATCCCGAGCCACCTCCACGCGCAACGCTTCATGGTCGGAACGCAACCGCTCATGCTTGTTGTAAAGCGTCACCGCCAGCCAGCCGATGATGGTCAGCAATACGCTGAGCAGCCCGGTGACTGCTGACAGCAGCAATTCCGTTTGGGACATCAGGACTCCAGAAATGAAAAAAGCCCCCAGATGGGGGCTTGTTTTGTTGGGCGTGCGCAGCTTATGCGCGGGGCTTGACGGTGATCTTCTGCAAAAACAGGACTGTCGCCATGATCACCAGGAACGGGATGTACATGTGCTGCCAGTCCACGCCGTCTACGATCTTGTTGCCGGTGATGGTGAAGAGGATCACGTTACTGATCAGCAAATAGAGCAGCACGTTCTGGCCGACCAGGTTCAGATATGTTTTCACTGGCGCCGGGCCGCGCTGGGCGATGAAGCGGCCGAGCCAGTAGTAGGCATAGACAACCGGGATTCCCCACAAAATCCAGGGCGGATAAACAGGAAATCTTGAAGGATGGTACCCGTAAACCCACAGGCCAATAAATATGTTGATCAATGCCAGCGATACACCAAACACCCATTCCGGTATTTTTGGCTCATGCCGAGCAAAATAAGCACCAGCAAGGAAATAGCCAAAAAATGGCAACACAACAAAACCATGCCCGGTGGCCCAAATGTGCGCAATCTCCCAGAGATATTCCGGCAGGAAAGATTGACCCGCGTCTCTTGGAAAAAACGACACCGAGATCAGTACTGCTGACGTGATAAGCAATGGGATATATGAGTTTGTGGCTTTAACAATCAGGCGTTTGCACGCTACTGCCGTCACCAGCAAAAAGGCAAAGGTAATCAAAAACTCTGAGTACCCTGGAATTTTCTGCAGCAATACAACTGACCAGACCAAATCCCCGCCAAATGGCTGTTTTGAATAGAGCAGCAGGAAACAAACGCCGGATATTACGAAGGCGAGATAGCACTTGAAAGCGGTCCAGAACACTGCCGTTACTGGGGTCTTTTCTTTGCCAAGGTACGCGCGCCAGGCGGCAAATCCGAAGAAGAAGTAGAACCCGGGGAACGCGCCAACATTGGTCAGGGTGCAGAAATAGAACTGGAAGAGACTATCGCCATGGCCAAGAAACTGAACGACATGGGTAAACACCATCGATATGGTGAGCAGCCCTTTAGCAAGGTCAATTTCTTCTGATCTTGGCTTTTTTTCTGAAACGATATCCAGCGCGGCTTGGGACTTCATTTAACTCTAACCTTGGCCAATTTCTGATCTTTGTTTTGCCGTTTGCAATGCCCCGGCCCATTCAATTGCCGGGGCATTGTAACTTGATTAGCTAGCCATTGGCGCGGGCAGGTTGGCCTGCATTGATGCTGGGAAGCCGTCGTAATAGCTCTTCCAGAGTGGATCAGACGTGTCCGTTTCGCCTTGATTCGGGTATGCCTCGGCGTCTTGCGGTGCAGCGAAATAGGCAGTGATCTTTGCCTTTGTGCTGTCAGCATACTGAACGTAGATGATCATGCCAGTTCCTTCAGAAGGTGTAGCCGGTGATATTGAGCTGGAAAGCTGGTGTACCAGCGCTCACTGTCGCGATGTAATAGACCGTCTTGGCGACGGACACCATCAACCTGATGATCGAATTTGATGCCGCATACCCCGTTGCCGTTGGAATCTGAGACACAACCCCCCCCAGAGCGTTAGACGTGGTAGCGATCTGCCAAACCGCTATTGCGCCTGCGGATGTGCTGGTCGTGTTGGTGTTCAGCGAAACATTCTTTGCATTGGGCGGAATCGGCAGCGACAGCGAGGTAAACGAACTTTGCGGTGTCGCGGTCGAAAGAGCGGTGACCGAACCAATGGTTACGTCTCGGTCTTGCACTACGCACGCCACGATCTGGCTGCTGGCGTTGGTCGGAACCACCGCAATGAGCGCCGATGCGGTATATCCTGCAGGCATGTTTGCGCCGCCATAGATGGTCGGCAGAGCGGAACTCGTCGCGTTCACCGCCAGCAGCGCAGTGCCGGCCGTGCCATAGATCGCATACAGCCCGACGAAGCCGGAAACCGGCGCACTGCCGGTATCCATGCCGCCGGCGCCAGTCGTTGCCAGGTTCACCGACTTATTGAAATTGGCGAGGCAGTACCGCAGGCCGCCAAGCGCCGTTTCTACGATGATTTCATCAGCGGTGACAGTTGCCGTCGCCGCAGCAGCGGTCTGGTTCAGCACCAAGTTCCTGACCTGGCCCGCGACGCCTGACACCTGCCCGAACTGCACGGCCTGGCTGCTCGCGGTGGCCTGTGCGACTTGCTGCGCGCCGCCAGTGCACTCTGCGAGCACCCAGGAGGTGATGTCTGCACGGTAGACGAACAACGCCCGGCCGCTGGCGACCAGCTCACCGCCCTGCAGCGCTGCATGGGCCGCTCCCACAACAGGGGCCGCGGCGATCACGCCAAGGTTCGGAGTAAAGGTCGTGGCGCCGCTGTTGTTGGCCTTGACCTTCACCCACAGCTCCATGTTGTCGGTCAGGCTGGTGATTGGAATCGGGAAAGTGGCCTGCACAACGTTGGCAGAGCCATTGTCGGTACCAAAGGTCAGGTTGCCACTGATTACCGAGGGCAGCAGTGCGGTAGGCAGGATCGGCGCAGCGACGTACTGGCTGATGTTGCCGGCAACGACCGTACTTTGACCGAACGCCACAGTGACAACCCACACCCCTACCCAGCCGCTGTCAGGCGCAGGTGTAGCCTGGCTGCCAGTCGTGGCCGGCGTGCCCGCTTTGACCTGCAGCGCCACAACCCCCTTGCGGAACGTATTGGACGAGCTGCCGGAGTTGTTCGGGCCAGACCACGGCGTCGCCGGATTGGCAGCGTTGTAGAACTGGATCACCACAGGGCTGTTGCCAGTGGTGGGGTCAATGCTGACATCCTGATCCTGATACTGCGCCTCGATCAGATAATTGATTGACTGGCCGGAAGTGCCTGGCGGCGTAAAGGTGGCCGTGGTGACCGTGTTGAGTTGCACCCCCTGCTTCATGATCTGGTGCGTAGTATCAGCGGGCAGCGTGCCGGCTACCGTCGCCTCCAGCTGGGCCAGCTGGTAAATCTCGCCCGGTCCGATGTTGATGGCCATGGTGGCCGGAGACGTGGGCGCAGCCGCCAGGCCATTGACGGTGGTGCTGGTGCCAAACATGGCAGAGGTCAGTTTTGCCAGCGCGGTCATTGCAAACTGCGCTGCAGCGCTGTCTACCCATTCATAGACTTGGGAGCCGACGTATGTAAGCGGACGATCCATGGTGTTCCCATAAAAAAAGCCCGCTCAATGGCGGGCTGTTGGTTCATGCGTGATGGAAATCAGGGGTGATTCAGAATGGCAACACCCACATTGGTGGCGATTGGCCGGGTCAGGTTAATGGCGTCATAAATGGCCTGATCGCTCACTGACGTTGTTTCGTCCGCCAGGGAGCCGTAATAGCCGTGCGACAGCGGCGTAGAAAACGCCGACCATGCTGCGGCATTCATATAGGCAGCGCCGAGGTTTCCGCCTGATGCCTTGGGCCGGTATGCGGTGATCAGGGCTGAGAACGGCGCCGCAAGCGAACCGAAACGGGCCACGCCGTAGAAGCCAGGCGCGCCTGAGCTGTAGCAGCCGGTGTCTGCCGGGTTCATCGGCTCAAAGATGATCGGCGCGAAGCCGGTCAGGTTCGTCAGTACCTTGACCATTGCCGGCCGCGTAGCCCGCTCCTGCAGCAAGTTCAACTGGATCCGGGTGATATATGCCTGATCCGTCTCATTCAGGTTACGCGGCAGTGTGTTACCGAAGAAATCCGCTGCAAACAGGTCGATCCAGCCACCCGACGAGCTTTGAAGCCGGGTCTGTGCCTGGAAGAAAATCACCATGGCGTAGATCGGCGCATAGACTGCCGCGATACCCGTCATCAGCGCAGTGATGATGGGAGAGTTTGAGCCGAACCAGCCGCGCGGTAGATAGCCCATCAATCTCGACAGGATGTCTTGAGTATCACCTGTCGCCATCAGCTCACCACCACAGATCCGGAGTTGGTCGAAATGACCTGTTGAGCCGATGCGGTCAGGTCGGCAGTCCCGCCATTCAGGGTCACGCTGACCACGCTCGCAACGCCCGGGGAGGCATCAAACGCAATCTGGGTCAGGCGCGAGAAATAAAGCGTTTGCCCCAACTGCAGACTGTTGATATACGCCACGATGGCGGCCTGCACCTGAGCGGCGACAGTGGCATGCACATAGCCGGCAGCAGTGGTGATCGTCATGGCAACCGCTGCTGCCACTACCACCGGGCCGTGAACCCCAAAGCTGGAACCCAGCGGCCGCACAGCGTCAACGGCATTGGCTACCGCGTTGAGCACTGTAGATGATGGGTTACCCGTGCCATCGTTCACCACCACCGTGAAATAGCCATATTGCGGCGTGCCGTTATACTGCTTGTTCTCGGTCAGCTTCACCACGCCCCGAGGCGTGCGCCCCAGCGGCTGGGTGAATGGGTAGGTCATTGTGTCAGTACGCCTGCAGTGGTGTTGTTATACGGGGGAATCACCAGGGTATTCACGCCACTCAGTGTCGGATCACGGAGCCCGTTAGCGTTGGCAATGATCGTCCAGGCCGTCGGGTCGCCATATTCCTTCGAAGCGATGTCGTACAGATTGCCGCCGCTGACGGTGACCGTCCGCACGCTGGAGTTGATCTGGCCGAGGTTGGTCGACATGCGCCCCAATAGTCCCTGCAACTGGGTCAGCGAAGTCTGCAAGTTGGCCGAATCAATGCAACTGGTCAGCGTGGCGATATTGGCTGCAGTGGATGCTGATGGCAGCACGCCACCGGGAACGCCATAACTTGCCAGTGTGTTGTCCACAGTGGCGATCATCGAAGCGACTTGGGTTGCTGCTGCATGCACCGGCAGAAGCACGCTGTTGATCGTGCTTTGCGTGGCATTCACGAACGTGTTGACCTGTCCGACTGCGCTGGAAACCGTCGCCATCAAGCCAGACAGCGTGCTATCGCCAATGCTGCTGCTCAGCGTATTTGCACTGTTCAGATCATCAGTGATCAGCTCGTCAGGGCCCGGGGCCGGCTCTGCAAGAAACGAGAAATCAGAGGTGCGATCAAGCAGCACCTCGCAAATAATCTTGTACGGAATGTGCGCCAGGCGGTAATCAGGAACAAAGCTCCTGATCACCACCGTGTAAAACAGGTCATCCCAGATGAGATCAACCGGCAGGCCGGCTGTCGTCATCTGTTGAATCTGGTCAGCGCGTTGCTTGGCGGTAAACCCGGGTAGCGCAAAAAAGGTACCTGACCATTCCAACGGTGCCGGATCCGGGCCCAAGGCGTCGATAACGCGAACACCACCAGGGAGCTTCTTGATCGCCAGCCGCTGCTCAATCCCATACGGAATTGACTCGGGGATCTCCATGTCCTGAAACACGAAATCGCCGAGTTGGAGAGTCGTCTGGCTCATTTTAGGTACCTTGAATAACTACCATCGCGCAACTGCCAATTCTGGCTGAATTCATTTTTACTTGTCATTCCTACAAAATGTGTGCTCCCTAATCAGGAGTTCAAACATGACTAGTAGTAACAACAAGAAATGGTGGGAAAAGACAGTCGAATACGCTTTCATTCTGATGTTGCACCGAGTAGCACCAGAGAACGCACGCTCATTCTTTGCACCGTTGGATGGTGACGAAGAGCGTGCTGGTGATCTGGTTGGCGCATTCGGTAAAAAGTGGTTTCTTGTAGAGTTCAAGAAAGACGAAGACTCTCTCGGTTCAGAAGCCAAGAAATACACAGACTACGCCACAGCCGCAGCTACACTGCGTGGCTCTGACAGCCATCACTTGCTTGTCTATGGCTATATGACCGAAGACAACAATTTTGCTTTGAGCGCGCTCACCTATTTCTCCCGGGCAGTGCCATTCCAGAAGTGGAAAGAGTTCTTTAATCACGGCACAGATAAAGCCGCGTTTGATAACTATCTGGTCAAGCTGACCGCGTTCAAAAATAAGAACCCACCAGACTCAGGTGGTGGGTTCGGCATGAAGCAACTTCAATCAGTGATCGGGCTGGACAATGACAACAACGTCGTTGAGGTGCATACACTCGAAGACTACGAGCATCATCTGGTGCTCACCCGTCAGTTAACACAACAGCACACAATGACAAGGTCCATTGGCCGCAGCCGCGATAAAGGCATGGACTTCGAAATGTAACCGCAACATGAAGATCAATTTGTTCCTGGCATAGGCACCATCAGATTGCCGTCCAGCGCGCCGCCGCTCATTGCCCGGCCCGTCTGGGCGGCAAGATATGGCGACATGACTTGGGCAACCTTCTTGCCGTCGATGTGCACCGGAACTGTAACCTGAAGCGGGTTTGGCGCTGCTTTGGGCTGCACGTAGCCACTTTTGCGTTCTGCCGCCAAAGCTTCTTCAGCGTCCTTGCTGCCGAACAGGGCTAGACCGCGCGCGATGGTGCGGCCAATGGCGTCCTGGTCCTCGGTTTTCATGTTGTTGTAGATGGCTGTGCCTACCGCATAACCGCCCAAGCCAGCGCCGGTCACCATTGCGGCTGCGCCAAGGCCACCACCCATTGCACCGATCTTCATGATCAGGCTGGAGATATTGGTAAGCGAGCCAGCCAGCGTCAGCAAACCGCCAACGCCACCACCATTCAGCACGGAAACTGCCAGCCCAACAGCCTTAAAGCCAGAAGTCAGCATCATCAACGGCCCTGCCACCATCATCGAAGCGGCGAGGCCAGCAAAACCGAACATCACCGCCTTGATCAAGGTCGGATGCTTTTCCAGTGCGGCACCAAATTCCTGCACCAGCGGCACAAGTGTTTCGAGCGCTTTGACCAGGATCGGCAACGCGGCATCACCCAGGGTCTTCTCAAGGTTGAGCAACTTGGCCCGGAGGTCGATTTCCTTGCCAACCACAGAGTTGGCGCTCTGGTCATACAACTGGTTGACGCCCATTGCACCATGGGCCTGCTTGACGTAGTTCGCCAGCGGTGTGCGGTCCATGTACAACTGGCCGAGAAAGTTGGACGCCGTCCGGTTACTGGTCAACTGGTTCAACTTCATCAACACCTGATTCTGGTTGTTGATGTCTACACCCTTGCTGGCCAGCGCCGGCAGGATGACGTTGTTCAGGTAATCCAGCGGGTTCGCCATCAGCATCTCAGTTTGCTTGAGTGCTTCTGGCTTGATTTTCTTGATGTGCCCAGTAGTGCCGTATTCGATGGAGCCTGGATTCAGGAGGCCATATTTCTGCAGTTGCTCGGCAACCTGCTGCGTCGTGCGCCCGGCAATCAGGTTCTGGTAGGTGCTCATCAGCGCGGTACCGGATCGGTTGCCGCCGCTTTCCTGCATCATGTGCCCTAAGGCAAACATGAAATCTTCATTGATGCCTTTCGAGGCAATACCGCCTGTTTTCATCATTGCCAGGAAGTCGCTGGGCTTCACCTGGCCGCCAGATGCGGCATAGTTCTTCACAAACAGATCCGCGAGGGAGTTCAGTTTGTCCTCGTTGAAATTGCGCATCAGCCCGCGCAATTCCATGACCTTCACCACGTCCATAAACTGGCGTTCAGCCTGGGCTCCATGCCCCTCGCCTTTGCCACCGCTGGACATGTACGTTTCCATGCCGAAACGCATCTTGGCGAGCACTGGCGCCAGATCAAGGGTGTGCTCAACGTTGCCGGTGATGGACTGAGCTTCCGTCATCAACTTCAGCGACTCGGTATAGCTCATACCCTTGGTGGTACGGGCAATCTGTGCGGCTCGGTCGGCAAGATGGTTAGTATTTGCACTACCGAGGTTCAACGCCTTGAGTCGGTTGAGTTGCTGCTCATACTTCACCGCCTCGTTGGTGGCGGCCTTCAGCGCCATGGCCATGCCAAAGCCGGCTCCGGTCACAAGCAGCCCGGTCTTGAATGTACGGGCGATGCCATCCAGCTTTTTTTGCAATTCGGTAGCGGAGTGGTTTGCACTGGTCAGGCGATTTACTACCATGCCCATTACGCCGCTAAACTGGTCCACCAGCTTCAGCTTAACTGCGACTTCATAGGCTTCAAACATGTCCACAATTCCTTTGCGGTACCGCTTCCAGGAGTGGCTGGCCGATAAAACCGGCTGGGTGCAGTACCCTCGCCAGATGCATATCCCGCGCCAGCCGATAGAACGGCTCCGATTCAAATATCAAATGCCGCTATTGCAACGGATTGCCATTCTTCAGCTCAGCATACTTGGCCTCTTTATCGGCCTGTTCTTTCTGGGTTGTGGCATCTTTCTGTGCTACGTCATCGTAGCTTCGCTGTTCAGCTAGACATCACCGTCGTACCCAAGCAGTGCATGAACCGGGGAGCCACCAACCAGGCCGCTGACCATGGCCGCGCCAAGAATGCGTTGTATGCGCTTTTTGTTGTGGAATGCAGCGGGCCCGAGAAAGGGCCGCGGCGGAATGCGGTAAGTGCCAAACTCCTGGTACGCCGCGACAGGCGACTTCGAGCCGATCACCGCCTCGGTGTATCCCACTTCATGCTCGATCGAACGCTGCAGGTCACCTGACCGTAAAAGCGGGTCATTCTCGGTGTATCCCTGTCTTGCCCGATCCTCTTTGGTTGAATCAGATAGCTCGGCCCATGCAGGAAACGGTCCTTCCGCTTCCTGATATTCGCCAATGCGCTGTTTTGCGTCCTTTTCAACGACCACAGCGGCTTTCTCAAGCCCGGCCTGCATGGTGACCATCATGCCAAGCGTGTTTTTGGTGAACACTTCGGCCAGTTCACCTAGACTGGATAGCTGTTTCATGGTGCTTTTGGCTCCTTGAACTGCCAGGCATTCCAGTCAAACTCGCGCCCGCTTTCCAGCTCAGAAAACACGATGCACCATGCCTCGCGCTGGGCATCCGGCATGTCAAAAGCCACCTCGGCGGGAATGCCGTTCCGGATCAACCAAAGACATTCCCTGATGGGCCCGGTGGCTAGTCTTTTACCGCATCCTTGTGTTCATCTTCGGACTTCGGCTGCATCTGAGCCATGCCGTCGATAACCGCAGCCAGGCCATGCTCATCGAGACGCTGGATCAGCGCTTCAATTTGCGGCTTGGTGGAGGGCGTGGCCACCGGCAGACCGTCAATCATCTGGACATAGAAGATCGGCAGCACCATCTGCATGTACACGCGGTTTTCAGCTGAAGCACCCATCGCTTCAACTGCACGGTACTGAGCAAGTACACCCGGCTTTTTCAGGACGATCTGGCGCCCTGCACTATCCGTCACCGTGAGCATTTCTGGCGCCATAGCGGCGGCTGCACCCTGGGACTCTGCGCCAATCTGGATTTGCGGCGTGGTCATCAAGCGATCCTCAGTTTCTGACCGGCCTGGAAGCTGACGCGCTGGGTTACCTTGTTCTGATCGTGCTGTACGCAGCAAGATTCATGAAGGGGTCTGGATAGAGGGCGTCCACTACCGGCGCGCTCCGGACAGGCATGTGTTAATCGACTTGGAGGGATATGAAAAATGGGTAGAGGGGCAACGATACAGTTCCCAGGTGTTGTCGCCCGCGAAAGCAGCATAAGGATCTGGTTCATGTGGAAGGGTTCCCGCCAATGGGAAACCCTGAAGATGGACCCGACCCCGGCGAATCTGAAAAACGCCTCAAAGCTGCGCAACGAGATCAAGACGCTGATCGCCATTGGCCAGTTCGACTATGCCGCGTTCTTTCCGGACAGCAAGATTGCCGAGGAACAGCGACAGGCCAAATCTGGGCCAACATTCCGGGAAGTGGCAACGCGCTGGATGCAAGCAAATTCGCATCTGGCATCGTCCACCCTGGATGATTACCGGAAACGCCTTAATCACCATGTTCTACCGGTGATTGGCGATCAGTTGATTCGCGATATCAAGTACAGCGATCTGGCCGCCCTGCTCGGCAACATTGAATGGGGAAGCATGAAGAGCCGGAACAACACCGCCACCGTCATTCGGCAGCCATTTGACCTGGCTTTCATTGACGGGCTCATTGAAGTCAACCCGGCCGCGCGTTTGAGGAACGTGAAGAGCCAGAAGGAACCGCCTGATCCATTCAACCTGGAAGAGGCAAACCTGATCATCGCAAAGTTTCGGGAGGTGTCACCGCAGCATGCCAATCTGTTCGAGTTCGCTTTCTTTACGGGGATGCGGACATCCGAACTGATGGGACTGTGCTGGGAGGATATTGACTGGAACCTGCATCTTGCCCGGGTGAAGCGGGCCAAGGTCGGTCAGGAGGTGAAGGGGACAAAAACCGGGAACATTCGGGATGTAGAACTGAACAGCCGGGCCCTCGCGGCGCTGCAACGCCAAAGAGAGCAATCGTACCTACGCGGCAAAGAGGTTTTTACCAATCCGAACACCGGTGAAGCCTACAGCTTTCCACAGGTCTTATGGAAGGTCTGGACTCAGGTGATGAAGAAAACCGGCATCAGGTACCGCAAGCCCTACCAGACGCGTCACACCTTCGCGACGCTGAACTTGATGGCTGGGGCAAACCCGATGTGGGTGAGTCGGCAGATGGGGCACACCAGCATGAAAATGCTGTTGGAGGTCTACTCAAGATGGATCGACATGGCAGATCGAAGCAGAGAGAAAAACAAGCTTGAATCGATGCTTTCTGTGCCAAATGTGTGCCAAATAAAAACGGCGCAAGCCTGAGGCCGCGCCGTTCTTGAATTCTGCTGGCGGAGAGAGGGTCCGCCTCGGATAGCTCCAAAAAAGTCCCACGTCAGATTAAATATACCTTTAAAACAATAGCCTACTAGTACTTTATATCTTTCTTCCTCTCAGGAAGCACGGTAGAATCCAACCTACAAATGTGGGTAGAAACGTGGGTTGAAGAGAACATGGCACGTACACTTCATAAACTGACCGCGTTAGCGGTTTCACGCAAAGTTGAGCCGGGATATTACGGCGATGGGGGTGGTCTTTGGCTGCAAGTCAGCAAGTCGGGATCAAAAAGCTGGATTTTTCGTTACACACTTCACGGGCATTCCCGTGCAATGGGGCTTGGCGCCACTCATACCGTTTCGCTGGCCAATGCCCGACAGCACGCTTTGTCCAGCCGGCAACTCCTCCTGCAGGGGATTGATCCCATTGATGCGCATCGAGCCAAGATTAGCGCTAGCCGACTTCAAGCAGCCAGATCACTTACCTTCGATGAATGTGCAGGGGCTTACATTCAAGCGCATAAAGCCAGCTGGAAAAATGCCAAGCATGCCCTTCAGTGGCAAAGCACCTTGAATAGTTATGCAAGTCCTGTTTTCGGGTCTTTATCCGTCGCCGATGTTGACACAATGCTCGTAATGAAATGCCTTGAGACGATCTGGCACGAGAAAGCGGAAACAGCAAGTCGTTTGCGGGGCCGCATCGAATCTGTTCTGGCATGGGCAACCGTCCGAGGATATCGCGAAGGAGAAAATCCAGCTCGCTGGCGCGGTCATTTAGACCAACTGCTGCCATCCCGTGCCAAAATCCAGAAGGTCAATCATCACCCTGCTCTGCCGTTCCGGGAAATAGAACCATTCATCAAATTGCTCCGTCAGCAGGAAAGTATGGCCGCCCAAGCGCTAGAGTTTGCAATTCTGACTGCGGCCCGCACCGGAGAAGTATTAGGCGCCAAATGGGATGAAATTGACGTGGCGATGAACATGTGGACGGTGCCAGCGCATCGCATGAAGGCAGGCAAAGTTCATCGTGTTCCGCTTTGCGAACGAGCCAAAGCCATCCTGTTGGAAGCGAAAAAGCTGCATGGCACTTTCGTCTTTCCCGGCCAAAAGGACGATAAGCCGCTTTCCAACATGGCTTTGCTCATGTTGCTTCGGCGACTAGGGCGTCAGGATTTAACTACTCATGGTTTTCGCTCGACGTTTCGCGATTGGGCGGCAGAGATGACCTCTTACCCACGTGAAGTTGCCGAAATGGCGCTGGCACATACGGTTGGAGACGCCGTGGAAGCAGCGTACCGACGTGGTGATCTTTTCGAAAAACGTACTCGCATGATGTCGGATTGGTGTTCTTTCTGTGAACAACCGATGCCTCAGGGCAACTTGACATCGCTTCGTGTCGGTCTGATCAATGACTAACCAATTCGCAACGGAATTCGTAAGTTTCAGCGACCTCGTACAAATATTGGAAAAAAAGGGGATTTGGGACGATGGGCAAACGCAACAGATCAAAAAGGCACTGTCCAATGCCATCTTGCAAAGCCAGCTCCCTGCTTTCTACGAACAGGTAACCCACCGTTCTCAAAGGATGAGTTACTCATACTCAATAAACATTGAAGTTGATCGAAGGCGCACTCCTGTCAGGGAAGCTATCGCAGCAACGACGGCGATGCGTGAAGTATTTAATGATAAAGACTGTAACCCTAACGTTTTACGAATGATCGTTTTAAGCAAAAGTGAACTTGACGCTTGGTTAAGTGAATACCTGGCTACAGACCATCCACTACCAAAACGCCCGCCACCCGTTACACCGCCAGGATACCTCGGCAGAAATGAGATCACAAAACTGGCCATCAAGGCGGCCTGGGAAATCGAATGCCAAACATCTGACCGCGCGTCTCCGCAAGAGGTGATGCGCCTGCTCTATACATGGGCCGAAGACAAAGTGGAATGCCTTAAAAGTGCGAACCGGGCAAAACGATTAGTGATCTGGCAAACCACAAAATTGGATCTGGCTGAATTTACTCTGGAAGCATGTGGGAAAGCGCTGGTCCGATGGCATGAGAGCCGTGAAGGATAAGACAACAGAAGACAAGAGCACGACATCGGCCCCATTGGGCAGACATTAGTCCCAAGAGGAAAACAGGCTCGTGATTTGGCGGTTGAATCTCTCCGGTCATACAACAACCGGGAGATCCCGCAATGAACCTGAACCTCTTGCAACAATTTGACGACCTGCCAGATTCGGCATTGGTCAGTATCAATACCCTTTCAGCCTATCTTGAGCGTGGTGTTTCCACGATCTGGCGCGACATTAAGACCGACCCGGCTTTCCCTCGTCCCATTCGTTTGTCTGCCCGTTGCACGCGCTTTTCAGTAGGCGCAGTCAGGATTTACTTGTCTCAGAAAGCGGAGAGCAGCGCGACGGGGGCAGCGTAACTATGGCTGCTTATCTTGAGGTCGCACGTATTAATGGGGGTGCAAAAGCGTCCCAAACTCCCCTCAACGCGGCCCGCCATAATCTGCGTTGCATCGCCGCAGAATTGCAGGGCCGCCCCGGCGACCGCATTGATCCTGCCCGCATCCACCTGAACCAGGTGTTGTACGGCCCCGCTACGCCTGAGGAAATCATTGCGCTGATGAACCAGTTCATCCTGGATCAGCGTGCAGAAGTCTGGCGCAAGGATCTGATCCAAATGTTTGAAGTGGTCATCGATCCCAAGCAAGCACTGCTGCGGGCGGACGAGGATCGCTTTTTCAAGGCGGCAATGACGTGGCTGGAAAGCTGGCTGGATTGCCCGATGTTGTCCGCAATTGTGCACCGCGATGAAACCTCGCCTCACGCCCATGTGCTGTTTGTGCCGCTGAGGAATGGGCGCCTGCAGGGCAGCATGGTCATTGGCAACAAACACAAGCTGGCCCGGATGCAGAAGCGCTTCTACGACGAAGTATGCAAGCCTTTCGGTCTTTCTAAACCCGCCACATTCTCGCGTGAGGAGAAGGCACCCCTGGCGGACAGTATCGTCAAGCACGTTACGCGTGCCGGAGTGCTGTCCGCCGATGTCTTGCACCAATTGCGCGTGATGGTCCGGAATGCACCCAACCTGGCCGCGCTGGCAAACGCGTGCGGGCTGGCAGGGGTACATGAACCGGCTTTGGTCGAGGTCGCATTCGGTGAGCCGGAATCAGCAACTTCTATCTTTAGTGTAGGAGTTCAGCCAGCGATGCGGGGGAAGGCGATGAGGCATATCACTCCTCCGGTCACGCTGCAGCTGTCGCCGAAGCGTCCTGGCATCCGTTCCACCGGTTTGCATGCCCCGACCCTGCGCCAGGCAGAAATTGCTTCCGGTATTCCTCCGCCTTGAACCAGCTGGCATGTCAGATGGTGCTTTACCGTATTTCCCCATATCCGAATCAACTTTGATCACCGACCGTGCCAGAAATCCCTGGCATCTTAGAAAGGAACCCATCATGGCCAATCGCCGTGAGAATAAAAAAACTGCCGCTTACAAACAGCAAATGTTGTTTATCCCCGCCGCCGCACTGCTGGTTGGAATCAAGCGGGCGATTCTGGCGGCTGAGGCCACCAGCCGTTATTTCAACGCAGATGCGATGAAGAATCGTCGCGAGGCCGAGCTGTATGCGTATGAGTTTACGAACGCAGTAGATTCGGTCCGCGCCTGGGCTGGCTGCGCTGAAGACATGAACCGTAAGGCAGTGAAACTGGATCGCCACATCATGTTGCTGGGCCATTTGCTGCGGAACACCGCACCGCTGATCAACATGCACACCACCGTGGCGCAGCGCTGCGAATTGCTCAACGTTGCGCTTGCCGAGCGCCCGGCGCTGGATGAATCCGACGGTGTGCTGGAAATCAGCATTACCCACGGGCTGGAAGATTCCATGTTGCGGGGCCAGCCCAGCTTTATGGGCGGCCCCTTGTTTCGCGCACTTCAACTCGCAGCTCTGTATCCGCAGGCGTCATTTCCTGTAGAAGGCGTGACCCTGGATGAATGTCTGGACAAGCTGGCCGAGTTGGTTGCCGACGCGGAACGCAAAATCAACTAGCCGACAGGCAGCGCTGGCGAGTGGGAACTTGGGATTGCTTGCTCCCCTCGCCAGCCCTCTCGACCGGGGTAAACCGGGGTCTGAATCGCGGGTGAGCAACGCAGTAAAACTCAAGGTCGTGGCACGAAACAACCGCAATGGTGTAGGCATTGACGGTGCTCGCAACCAAGTCGGCCGCCCATTTTACAGTAGCAACCGAACATGTTCGATCAGTGGGGCGAACATGTTCGGTACATGTGGTGAATACATCCTCGAATACCCCCTTGGATGCATCCCGTATATACATCCTTCACTGCTGCCAGCGATCCAACATCAGCGCTTTCTGGCTTTCCGTGTAGTAAATCCGTTGTCTCTGCTTCATGTGCCACACTACTCCTGCTTGCGTAGGTTCTAGTGTGTTGCATCGACCGGTTGAATCCACAGCCCAAAGCGGTCGTCCGTACTTCCGCGAATCAACGGCTGCAATGCGACGGATACCTGCCCCTGAGGCACCTCACGAGTTATTCGTTATCGTAAACCTACCCCGTTATTGAGCCGACCTCACAGATCGGTCAGTCACACAGGCAATAACCAGTGCGATATAAAAAAGCCGCTGTAGCGGGCTGTATGAAACGGCAGTGTTTTCTACAAGTGAAAAAGGTGTTTGGACCGGATGTTCTGGGGTTTTTCACCAATCTGGTATTCGATGTGATGCAACGCAAACCGATGCATCACTGTTTCAATTGTGTCCCTTATCGGCTGTTCACCGAGCGGGAAATCGACGATCCGACGAAGCGCTAAATCTTCGGGGAATTCATGCTGGATTACCGCCTCCAGTACTAATGAATCCACTTCGGCGGGGGAGACTGCCGCTCCGAAGTCATAGATAAACGTTTCCTCTTTGTCGCGCATTCTGTAAGTGATGCGAATCGGTTCCATGGTGTCACATGCCTCCGTTACCTGAGGTGCGCTAGGGCTGGGTAGATGACAATAATCGGCATAGAAACTATGAAAGCGGAACTCAAGTCCGGATAGGTGTAACTCCCGATTAGCGGTGATCTCAGGAAGTAAGTTTCAGGACACGCAATGGAGGGTCACACCAAGCGCTCGACGACGCTGCAATCTGAAGTTTGATGAAGGGTGCTGTTATGAAACTGCAATGTTCTCATCGTGGCCGTTGTTGTTGCTATTAAGAATGACAGATTCCGGCAAGGGCGGAGTGCCACACATACACTTAAATCATGTCCCGTATAGCACCTGGCACAATGTTCGTGCTTGAGGTGAGAGCGTTTGATGAAAGCGTCCTGGCGTACTAGAAGGGTTATCCGCCCTTCCGGTATGAACCAGAAATCGGTCGCCCGCGCCGAAGTTCAACTCGGAAGCGTCCATTCATTCCGATGTTCGCTTGCCACTGCTGGGTGAAGCTGGCGCCGGTTGCCTGCGTGACATCTGCATAGAGACCAACGGACTTGCCAAGTTGGGCCGCGACACCAGCACCGTACGACCACCAGGCCGATCCGATGCTTTCAGTAACGGGCGTGCCATTCAGGCGAAATGTCATGTCGCCGTTCAGTTCCTTGATGTAGGAGAGCTTGCCGTACATCTGCACTGGCTTGTCGGAATTGTGGATCTCACGCCCTGCTACAAAACCTAACCGGCCTTGCGTAGAGCTGTCCGCCTCGATATCGCCGTTCAGACCGTTCGACGCGGCAAAGTTGCCTCCACCCTGGCGCAGGTAACTGATTTGAGCTTGGAGCTCGACGAACCAGCCTTCACGACTAATGGCGTCCTGATAAATCCGTTTACCCACTTCCAGCGACAACGAAGCCACGGTGGTGTCCAGATTGCCATTGACCGACGTCAAGGCCGTATCGAGCACCCCGTAGTTTCCGTATGTCCAGCCGTACTTGGCCACCAGATCCACATAGTTACCGTTTCTTCCGATATAGGTCGCATATTCGAGATGGACATGCCACCGTCGTGGATGATTTGCACGGCACTATCTTCAAGCGAGGTATCACTGACTGTGCCGAAGACCTCTTGTTTGGCATTCACACGCAGCGCATTGTCATCGGCGACACCGCCCGCGTTGACCATCTGGGTCGATGTGCCGTACAGGTTGGTGTTGACCGCTGAACCACCCGCTTCGATGGTCTGCGCGGAGGCACCGTACATCATGGTCGTATCAGCACTGCCACCAGCCTGGATTGTCTGTGTGGCATTGTCGGAGAGGGACGTGTAGGCCACAGTGCCGGACACGCTTTGGCTGGCATCGTTGTTCAGCGCATTTCCATTGGCGGTAGCACCCGTCAGGACTGTCTGACTCGCGGAACCGAACGGATTGTTATTGCTGGCCGAGCCGTCCGCTTCGATGATCTGGCTGGCACCGCCATATAAAGTGTTGGCGTTGGCAACGTCGTCTCCATGGACAGTCTGGGTGGCACCGTCGGTGAGCGAGGTATTGTCGGCTGTGCCGAAGACCTCCTGCTGGGAACTACCATTCAAACCAGTCGCATCGGCACGACCACCAGCCTCAAGCATCTGGGTGGCGGTTCCGAACAGATTGCTGTTGCTGGCCGAGCCACCGTCCTTAATCGTCTGGGAAGACCCGTCGTACAGCGTATTGGCTTCGGCGATGCCGCCCGATTCGATGGTCTGTGTAGCCGAATTGGATAGGGTATTCGAACTGGCCTTGCCGCCATCATGGATGGTCTGGCTGGTGTTGTCCGCTAGCGCGGTATTGCTAACGCTGCCGGAAACCTCCTGTTTCGCATACTCGTGCAGCGCATTGCCATCGGCGCTACCGTAGGCGAGGTTTTGTAGCGTTCGGTTACTGGCTACTGAAGGCAGGCGGCTTCGATGACAGGAACGGTAGTGATTCGACCACTGACCAGTTCAATCGATTGTTTACCCACCTGTATGCCGTAGCCCCTAGCATGACCTCCAATGTTTAGATCAGAAAGAACGACCGTAGCAGGCACGACTTTGACGATGACATTGGTGGACTCATGCCGAACCATCAGAATGCCTTCATTGCCGTCATCAACAGTGCCTCCGAAGATGACGGGATTTTTCTTGTTGCCCAGCGGGTTCACCTGCATGTCCGTCCGTGCAGCCTCCCAATCCGGGCCTGCAGAGACAGACCATTCATGGCAGTTTTTGGGTTTTCGTGTTCCGGCCGCCAAATCACGCTTGAGAGCGTCATAAGCGGTATCCACATCCGCGACGCAACGTTTGAAGGTATCACCCGCAGGCCAGAATTCTTCTTTGCAGGCATCCGTTGCGTTGTTTTCAATCATCAGGTCCTGCATATCCCCCATCCGGATCGCAACGGCATTTTCCAGCTTGTTCTGGTACACCTTTTCATTATCGGCCTGCTGCTTTGCCTGTTCTGCTGCAGCCTGTGCTTTCGCCCCACAACCAAATAGATCAATAGCGGGGCACTCGGCACGAGCCATACCAGTCAGCACACTCAGTGTAATAACAATAAATTTGTTCATGCATCATTCCATTTGTTTGTAAGGGGAGCGCTCCGCTATACCGTTTCGACCGAAATAAACAAAACGCACCCATCGTCCCTTGGGTTGGTCAAATAAATCAGCGGCTTGTCGCTTAGGTTTCCCAAACGGTTCGAATACCCCAGGCTTGCAATGCCGACTGGCCATCATCCGGCGATACCGTCCAGCCTTTTTCTGCAAGCCAGTGCGCATATTTCTTGTTGGCCATAAACGCGAAGATGAGGCCGAACAGGCCAAAGGTCACACAGTTGGCGAGGGAGACTGCAAAAAACCAGCCCCACATCCCCCGGAACGCCAAGGGGATGGAACCGAAAAAGAAAATCGTCCATGAAAAGCCGATTTTCACTTCGCGGGTAAGACCATTTTTATGAAATTTGAGGTGCATGATGCTGTCATTCCCTAAGCACATAGATTCGTAAATTGTTCGCTGCACTGGACAAATATCGGTCCCAATAAACCGCTAGACAGATATATCATCATTCTGCCACAAGGGAAGATATTATAACAATCTGCCTTTAAGGCCCTGCCTGAGAGACAATGCAAAACAGACAATGTCCAGATGGACATCGGTCTCGCAATCTATAAAATCAGGAAACAGAAAGGGCTTAAGCTGGACTCGGTGGCAACCGCCGCAGAGACAGATACTGGCTATCTATCCCGTATCGAAAAGGGATCCCGCCAGCCTTCTATTCCTATGCTTGGAAAAATAGCCAGTGCACTGGGATGCCGGGTATCCGAAATTTTTGCGGTGGCGGAAGAAGGCCCGATGTTGCCGGCTTCTGAGCTTGATTTGTCAGAGGAAGCAATCAATGTGGCTGAGCTGCGCAAGGCCCTCCGTGATCTGTCTAAGTCGGAATACTCATTGGTGGTAGATTTTGCGCGGATGCTGGCCAAGCGACGGTAGTCTTGAAGCGCGTTCTTACCTTCTTTCAGGTCAGCGTTGCGCCCCCAACAAAAGAAAAAGCCACAGGATGTCCAGTGGCTTTTTTTGCATACGGCCAAATTGCCGTAAATTGAGGAGATACGGACAAAAACCTGAAGCGGCAACAGACTAGACAACAAGCGCTCTGCAGCTCAGTCTGTGCCGCGCCATGCGTAGTGCGTGTGGGCAAACTCCAGGTTGAAATAAAGGGGGCTCATCTGCATGCACGAGCAGACCATGCCCCTTCTATGGTTCAACCAACGGCCCCCGGCCATTGTTCAAGTTCAGCCGCCGCCGCTTCAAAATCAAGTCTATGCACCGCAGTAGCAAGCACATCAAATCGTTCCGGCTCGATTCGCTGCAGTTGCTCTTCCAATTGCTCAAATAACGTCAGCGCATCAGCGTCGTTGGCTTCAAGCAATCGCCGTAAATTCAATCTTTGCGCCTGTAGTTGCGAATCGCCCACGCTGTTATATGATGCGGGTTTGGCTGTGGCTATCACCAGGGTAGTCAGGTTTTGCAACTCTTGGACATGTCGCATCAGCGCATCCAACTCCATACCCACTAACGTCAGGTCATAAGGATGCCTGGCCAGTTGCTCCGCATCGGCTGCACGCTCCTGCAGGGCTTGTGCTCCTAACGTACCTGCCAATCCCTTGATGGTGTGAAGCGTACGGACCAAAGTTTCCATGTCGCCAGATAGAAGTGCCTGGCGTGCGTCGACCATGGTTTCCAAGTTGTCTTCAGCAAAGCGCTTGAGCATCTTCAGGTAAAAGGCCGCATCACCCCCAACCCGGCGCAAACCGCTTGCGACATCAAGGCCCGGTGCGTGGACTAATTCCAAGGGAATACCGGGAATCGAGCTATCCATTATTGTCTTCGCTGCCTGAACAGCACTCCTCTCTTCGGGCAACCATTTCCAAAGAATCTGCCATAACTCATTAGGTTCAAACGGCTTGGCCAAATGGTCATCCATACCTGCATCCAGGCAACGCTGTCTGTCTTGCGCCATGGCATTGGCACTCAACGCGATAATCGGCAATGTCACCCCCGCCTTGCGAAGAGCAATGCTGGCACTAACGCCATCCATGACTGGCATTTGCATATCCATCAGGATCAGATCGTAGTACTTGGTCTCGACCAGGTCGATGGCCAGCTGGCCATTTTCCGCCACATCCACCGCACAACCGCGATCTTGCAATAGCTCTACAGCCACCTGCTGATTCAGTACATTGTCTTCAGCCAGCAAAATACGGCATTCGTTGAATCTACCGACGGTCGAAGATGCTGAAGCCCCCTTCAGAACATCCGAATCCGTCGAGCCATGGACCAGCCGCTCCAATTCGGCGGCAAGTCGTAATGAGGTCAGTGGTTTTTGCATGGTTGCTACGCACAGTCCGGCCCAAATTCCATTCGCCGGTGCCATTTCACCCGCCGAACGCGTCAGCAGTAGTAATCGTGGCGGGTCGAGATCATCTGAAGAACTGTGATGAAATATCTTCCCGAGCGCATCCATCTCATCAGGGTGCTCTGGCAACGCCGCGATCAAGAAGTCGTACCACCTCTGCCCATCAATCGGCTCGGCCAGACGCTGCACTTCCTCCAATGTGGCGGCGCCATCCGTCGCGATGTGCAAGCGCTTGAGAACAGAGCACATCGCAGCACGCGCACTGGCATTTGGCTCGAAGATCAGGGCAGTCCTTCCAGCTAGTTTTATGCTCGTTTGATCAGATTTATCTGCCTGGGATGTGAATGGCAATTCACACCAGAACCGGCTACCTACACCCGGCTCGCTTTCAAAGCCGCAACGCCCTTCCATTAACTCGGAGAGTTTTTTGCAGATGGCCAGGCCCAATCCGGTACCACCATATTTACGCGTTGTGGATACGTCCGCCTGTTGGAACGGATTGAATAAATGCGCTTGTTGATCCAGCGGAATACCAATGCCAGTGTCCCGCACGCTGAAGGCAAGTACGGCCCGATTACCGATCTGCTGTTGCATCACGATTGACAGGCAAACTTCCCCGCCCTCCGTAAACTTGATCGCATTGTTCAAATAGTTGGCCAGAATCTGTTGCAGTCTTACAGGGTCACCGTACAACACTGTTGGCACATCACTCGCCACATCGAAAACCAGCTCAATGCCCTTGCCGCAGGCCCGCTCTATGACCAAGGCCCCCAAATCATCCAGTAACGGTTCAAGCGCAAATTCAATGCATTCGATCTCGACTTTGCCTGATTCGATTTTGGAGAGATCCAGGATGTCATTCAGAATGGTGAGCAGATGCCTTGCCGAGCCGTTGATCTTCTCGATGTAATCGCGTTGTTGCCGATTCAGGCCGGTCTGTGCAGCCAGATGAGACAACCCCATGATCGCATTCATCGGCGTGCGTATTTCATGACTCATGTTGGCAAGAAAATCGCTCTTGGCCTGTGTCGCTACCTCGGCCTGCTCTTTGGCGGTTTGCAACTCTACGGTGCGGCTGACTACCGTTCGTTCAAGCTGTTCCCGATGCTGCTCGAGCGCGCGGCGTGCCTGTTCTGCATCCTCAGCAAGACTGATTGCGGCCAGGCGGTCGGACAATAACAATGTGTGCTTTGCCCTCGCCTGTGCCCGTGCTTGCGCCAACGCATCACCCTGTGCAGACTGAATGATCCGCATTGTCAGCATATGCTGGATACACTTGAGCGCATCCTGACTGGCAGCCTCACCATTGTGAGCCCAGACGAGCACGTCCCATTCCACACCCTTCCAGCACTCATTGTTTGTTTGCGCATCAGTCAGGTCAGGTACGCCCCAACGTGTGGCGAGGACTCCGGCTGGCGCTGTACCCGTCGTGGCAAATAGCAATTTCCCCGCTGACTCAGAAATACGCATCCCTACGCCCAGAGCATTGCAAAGCGCTTCCAGCATCTTCTGCGTGGCGGGATCGGCCAATACGTGGACACCACCCTCTTTCTCTGTGTGCAAATCCATCTCTTCCGCTCCCACGATGACATCTGGGCCACCGACGCTGTGTTCACCCCGACCGCAGTCACGATCCAAAGCATAGGGGGCGTCCTGACCAGCGCGTTGTGACCAAAGATTGACCTCATCCTTGAGTTCAACAATCCGTTTTTCACGCCCCAGCGCCAAGCGATTGAAGCGTTCGATTTCTTCGATTTTCTTGCGATCAGATACGTCGACCAGAATGCCGATCAAGCCACCAGGTGAGCCATCTTCTTTCTGGAATGTCACTAGGTTATAGAGCATGGAATGTGGCTGACCATCGGCCAACACTAGGGAAATTTCTCTCTCCATCGCACCATGGGTCTGCAGTAATTGCTCTTGTTCATCGCGGAAGGATTCACGCGCGTCGGCTTCGATGTGGTGAGCATCAACCAGACTCAAACCGATGAGTTGTTCACGGCGAATGCCTAATGCCTGCTCATAGGCTTGGTTAAACCCGCGGTAGCGCAGATCCGGGCCTTTGTAAAAGACCGGAAACGGGATCACATCAATCAACATCTGCAAAAACTCTGTATGTTCGCGTTCACGCAGTTCTTGCTGGATGCGTTCTGATGCATCCCGGAATATGATCACCCTCCCGGCGACTACCCCGCCACGCAGGATGGGCGATAGACCAAAATCAATGACTATCGAATGCTCCCGCCGGGTGAACAATGTCCCGGTGCTACCGGTCTTTCCACTACCGCCAGTGTCAAACGCAAGCCTGGACGATTCACCACCTGGCAATGACTCGGGCAGTTTCATCAGGGAATCCAGCTTCTCTCCCAGCAAGAGCAGTTCATCAGTCTCCAGCATCCTTGCCGCAGCCGGATTCGCAAACATGATCCGGCCATCCAGATCGACCCCCAGCACCCCAGAACCGGCAGACTCCAGGATCAGATGATTCAACTCCTGTAATTGGGCACGTTCTGCTTCTTCCAGCCGGCGGCTGGTCACATCCCGTACAGAGGCGCAGACATAGCGTCCACCGTCCCTCAGATCAGGCAGTACAGAAAGACAGATATCCACGGGCAGTTCGGATCCATCTTTGCGCCGCCCCCTGATTTCCACGCCGGGCACGTTCATGGGGCGCGCATTGCCGCTTTCAAAAAAGCCTGCCATTCGCAAATCATGAGTAGCGCGGCTCTTCGTTGGAACAAGCATGCCCATCGACTGCCCGACCAATTCGTGTTTTTCATAGCCAAACATTGCCGCGAGCTGGGCATTTACGAGGACGATCCCACCTTGGTGGTCCACAACCAGCATGCCGTCCGGTGCAGACTCGATAATGCCCCGGAACCAGGCTTCCGTTGCTGCCAATGCCGCTTTCTGCTGGGCCAGTTCCGTACCATGCATTTCAAGGTTTGCTGTAATTTCCAGCAACAAGTCTGCCTGCTCGCGCAGGGCGCCTTCCGATTCGGCTAGTGCAGACGCCTGCTGACGGGTTTCAACCAACAACCCCTGGGTATGTAAAGCGCGCCTGAGCGTTTCCAGGCGAGGCAGCAAGATGAGCGACAGGACTTCAAGGATCCGAAAATCCTCTGAAGTAAATTCCGTCAGCGCGGCTATTTCGATGACGCCATGAGAGCCGTCCTCAAAGGTCATGGGGACGAGTGCGATATAGGCCACGCCCCGCGCCCCCAAGCCCGAGCCGACCGTCAGATAATCTTGGGGCACCGCTTTGATGACGAAGGGCGCAGTCGAATTCTTTACCTCAACAAGCAAGGAGCAGTTTGCCTCTGCAGCGACAACCGCCGCAGAACGGGCTATTCCATAAGTGCCCATTGCTTCCAGAGAGCCCCCTGGTGTCGCCTCCAGATGCAGTACCGCTGCCGGGCTATGCAACAACGGCGCAATCACACCAAGCACGCTATTGGCAAACTCCGGAAGGGTCGCACAATATTGCACGGCATTGGCAATGGCAATCAGACCGGAACGAACTCGCTGTTGCTCAGCGACTTCTGTGCTTTTAAGCCGATAATCGTCCAAAGTGCGGGCCAGTTCACCCACCTCATTATTCCAGGAAGAAAACGGCATCGGCTCAGCGCCCTCCCCGGCCAGGAGCAGCCTTGCTTTGGCAATCAGTTGGGTAAGAGGTAAAATCACGCCCCGCTGATAGAAAAGACAAAAAATCAACAATAGCGACAGCGCATTGAATAAGGTCAATCCAGTCGCCACCTCACTGGCCAATCCTGCGCTGCGGGTGTATTGGTCCACCAAAGGAAGATTTGTCTGTTCCAACCGGGTTTGCACTCGATCCAGCGTTTGCATAATTCCATTCTGACGCAGCAGATATTCGTTCCCCCACAGCAATTCGGAGGCAGACTCTCTATCGCCACGCGCTACTTCAGCCAGAATCTGCTTTTCAAGTTCGACCAGGCTTTCTGACTGCGCCTTTGCCGATTCGATCAGCGCAAACGTCTCGGCGTCCAACTGTAATTGCGCCAGGCGCGTCACAGCCAGATCGCGTTGGCGACCCGACAAGAGTTCCTCCAGGTAATCCCTCGCGAAATTTTTGCCGCCCGTCCCTACATTCCCGCGAACTGCATCGGTGAGTTCGCGGCTTCCATCGCGCAATTGGTGAATTTCGGACAGCGCTGTATATAACCTCGCATGAGCCTCATCCCGACGCTCGTAAAGTCTGGAAGCGTAAATTGCCGTCAATACACTTGATGTGGTAAAAAAAAGAATGATCGCTATAGCGAGTCGATTGGCAAAACGGATACGCATGAAAGTACTCGTAATAATCAAAATCTGACCTGACGAGCACATTGTCTTGAAAACGACATACCCCGCAGAGACAGCAAAAATAAAAAAGGCATCTGTTTCCTGCAGTAGCACAGGCAATACAAATCAAGTTCTATGGCACAAGGCCAATACATCTTTAATCAGAGCAAACCCGGTCCAATCTGGATGCCCTCGATTCAGATAATGCTTGGGTAATAACCGCCATCAGATCCTCCATCGTGGCCCCTTTAGAGACAAAATAAAGTCGGGGTATGGGGCCGAGCTCGCTTTTTGCTTCTTCCAACGGCATGGCAGAGAACACGACTACCGGTGCGGTTATTTTCGCAATTCGCAGACAGCGAATCAGCGCGTAGCCATCCATTTCCGGCAATAACAGATCACAAATAATCAGATCTGGATGCGTTCTGAATATCTTGCAAAGCGCTTCTTTACCATCGCTGGCAACACCACAAACCTTAAGCCCGTCCTGGTCCGAAATGACTTGGGTCAGAATGGTCTGCATCAATGGGTGATCGTCAACAACAAATACATACCGAAAGGGCGATGATGATGATTGGATTGGATACCCATTGGGTGAGGTGACGATAACATTCATGTCAGTCTCTTCTTTCTTGATACTTCAGTTAGATTCAATGATTCCCATCACGCGGGCACGCTCTACCGCATGGCGGCGTGATCCGGCCCCTAATTTTGGAAACATGTTTTTAAGATGCCATTTCACCGTAAACTCAGTGCAATTCAGGGCCTTGGCAATCTGTTTATTGGAAAATCCCTGCAGAAGAAATTGCAGTATTTCGCGTTCTTTCGGCGTTAAAAGCGGCGTAGGCACAATCACCTCGGCAACCACCACTTCACGCCGCATGGACACTGGCTCACGGTCATCGTCTGGAATCTGGCCACGATAAATACCTGCGACTGGCATGACGTCGGTCGAAAAACCAAATTCAACGACCATGACCGCAATCCGTTGCGTTAGCTCTTCCGGGTCGTAGCCAGTCTGTACCAGACATTCGGCCAGTACGCACAATGCAACCAGCTCGTCATGCGGGCGGCGTATGCTGCCCGCCAGGGCCAGGGCAGCTGCGGCTGCCACGCGCGCATTTTCCCAGTCCCGCTCTGCCATGCAGGCATGAGCCTGGGCCAGCGCATACTGCACCTGTAAAAGATCTTCCAGAATGCCGACGCCAGCGAGTTTTGATGCTTTCATTTCCTCTTCAAACTGTCTCAACAGTTCTCTTGCCTTTTCCCGTCCACCATACCGCACACTCAGGTAAGTCAATTCGCGAACGGCAAATACCTGGGCACGTGGCCACTTTCGGGTCCGTCCGAGGTCATACAAGCGTCCGGCCAGATATTCGGCACGCGTAATCTGACCTGCCTGCGCCGCGACGCGGATATAAACCAGAAAGGCTTCCACCAGCGTAGGCGGTGGCGCGTAGCTCTCAATCCCGTTGATCCGGTCTGCGAGCAAAATCCCAGCCTGCTCCAGTTTTCCGGTTTGCCATAGCGCAGCAGCCAGCAGTACCGCCAGCGTCGTCGCAGAGGTATCGTGTCGACCGCGCTCCAGTTCTATGGCGGTTTGCAGGTCGCCAAGCATGGTGATGAGCGTTTGGGTTTGCCCCCGCCAGAGCAGTGAATAGGCAAGGACAAACAAGTAAAGGCGGGATTCGTCGGAATCGTGCGGGCACGAAGTGACATAGCGCATCAATTCCTGCGAATCGAACGGGCAGCCGGAATGAATATCCAGGTAAAGCGTGCTGGCTTGATGAACATACCGAGCGCGCCCCGCATAAACGGGAATCATGTCTGCGTCAAGCAGCGCTAGTCGGGTTTGGGCTGCATGCAAGCAGTCGTTGGTTAGTTCCACCGAAGCATCGAAGACCTCGCGTTCATAAGGGTTGGCACCGCGCTCAAGGATGTCCGGATAGTCCTGATGAACCCATTGATGCACCTGCCGGGACTTGGCAGAAAACGCCAGTGTCTGTGCCATCGCAAACAGCACATCCGGACGAATTGTGCGTACCTTCAGGGCAAGCCGGTCTTTCCAGTACAGCAGAGAACGGATATCGCCTCGCTTGGAGAAGCTGTTAAGCGCTTGTTCGATCCATTTTTCAACCAGATCTGCTTTACCACATAGCTCAGCGAGGTAGACCGCTTCCTCGTACAACCCTTGATCTGCACACCACAATGCCGCTTTGACCTGAATCTGCTTTCGCTGCTCCGGCGCATGCTGATAGTGACTTTGCAGCAAAAATTGCCGTGCCAGTGCATGTACGCTGAACCACTCTCCTTTTGCGTTCCACTCAAGCACCGGCGTCGCTGCCGTGAGTTCAAAGAGCAAAGCAGCCGCATCGGGCACATCTGTCATGGCGGTAGCCATATCAACCGTGAATCGCTCTACCAACGACACGCGCGCCAGAAAACTGATCTGATCCGGCGTCAGCTTTTCGATCAGATGGAATATGAAGTACTGTTCCAAACTATCGCTAGGTTCGCCGCGATCCAACAACGCATGAAATGCACCGGGCTCCAGCGCCATTGAAGCGCATGCCAATTGCACGCCAAGTGGCCACCCTGCGGTGAGCTGGTAGAGCTTTACCGCCGTATCAATGCCGGCCTGGTCCCCAAGCTGGGATTGCATGACTTCCAGTACAGCTGCCGGCTTGAGCTTGAGATTGGTTTGTGTGATTTCGGTATATCGCTCACCTGCCAACAATTCCCGCCAGACCAATTTGTGCTTCGGTCGTGTGCTTAGAAAAATCCGCAGATTGGACGGCGCTTGCTTCAATAGATATTGCAATGAAACTTGGGCCGTGGCTTCGCGCCAGCGGTGAACGTCATCCAGCATCAATGCCACTTCATGGCCTTGATGTTTGATCAACGCAAGAATCCGAGTCAGCGAGGGGATAAACGCCTCCTCATCGACCATATTCATGAAAGTGTCATCGCCAGTGGCTTCAGTGAGCGCCACAGCCAGACACAGTAGAACGCGGATATCTGAATCCAGCTCATCACAGGCAAGCCAGATGACATGAGCGCCGGTGCGCAAGAGTTCAGCGCGCCATTGCGTCAACAGGGTGGTTTTGCCATAACCCGACGACCCCTTGACCACCAGCAGTTGGTGGCGCCCCAATACCGGCCCCAGACAGGAAAGCTCTTCCCGCGTGACCCAGACCTTCGAAACCCTGGGGGGAGCGATCTTCAGATGAAGCTCTGGGTACTGCACCGCCACCTCAGTCAATGCCATAACGCTCACGACAGCAGACTCGCGGTCTGTCCGGCCAGCACAATAGCCGACCTGGCCACCGCGGCCGGGCATACGACTGATTTGTCCGCTGGCTGTCCGATTTGACCAGCCAAGTCGTCCATCCACAACGGCAACGCAACCCGTAACGTCGTGGTATTGCACGCATTCGACACTTCAAACGAGATGGAGCCATTCTGTGCCTCGGTCAACAACCGTGCAGAATACGTCCCCAGCCCTGTGCCTTGCGGTTTGCCGGACGTTACATATTTCTCGAAAAAGCGGTCACGGATTTCCGGAGCCACTACCCCCGAGTTTGTGATCGTGATCTCAACGCTGGTTTCAGCAGCACGCACGATCACGGACACCTGAGAGTTTTCCGAGGCAGCCTCACAAGCATTATTCAGGAGGTTGTTGAATACAGAGTAGCAAAGTGTGGGGTCACCCGATACCTGCGGTGCAGGCATACCCATTGGCATATCCGTCTCAACGGTAATGGTCAGGTGCTTTGAATGAAACGTGACCCGCGCCCCCTCTACCATCCGTCGCAAGATCGCCCCCACGCTGACTGGCTGGGGCGCCAAGTTGAAGCGACCCGCCTCGATTTTGTAGAGTTCAGACGATAGGTTGACCGTATCGAGCAAATGCCAGGCGGTCTGTTCAATCGAACTCACTTGTTCAATTTGCCGCCAGCTCAGATTGTCTGCAGCAACAACGTCGCGCAGCAGTCCAACCATCGTCAAAAGCGGTCCCTTCATGTCGTGGTGGACGATGTCCTCCATCGTCTCGCGCAGGCGGTACGTTTCCAGAAGAGTGTCGTAATTGCCTTGCACCAGTTTGCGCAGGCGCACGTACTCCATGAAGTTTTTCACCCGCAACAACAATTGCTCTGGCATCACGGGCTTGGAAATGTAGTCAACCGCTCCCAACTCCCGGCCCTTCAGGCTGGCTTCAGCTGAGTCCATTGCCGTAACAAAAATCACCGGAATATGTGCCGATTGCGGGTGTTGGCGCATTGCTGTCGCGACTTCAAACCCATCCATATCGGGCATCATCACGTCCAGCAGCACCAGGTCCGGCGGAGAGTCAGTCTGGCAAATCATGACTGCTTTGGCGCCGTTACCAGCGAAACGGACACGGTAATCCTGGCTAAATAGCTGGTGAAATACCTTGACGATGCTGGGGCTATCATCCACCACCAGGATGGTAAGGCGGTCGTCGACTTCCGACGTCGTATCAGTTGCCGGCTTAACCACTGACATTACGGCTTCGCTATTGCCCGCTTGCCCGGTTTTGCCGTGATGTTTGCCTCGCGACGCCAGTGCTGTCTGCAAGGCTGACTCCAGCCGGTCAACGGTAAAGGGTTTGACCAGCAGGTCGCTCACTCCCGCAGAAATAGCCTTCTCGATGCGCCCACGATCCAGTTCAGCAGTGACCATGATGAATGGCAGCGTCTGCAATGGCTGATTAGCTCGTATTTTGGCAAGTAAATCCAATCCACTCCTGATCGGTGCATTCCAGTCACAAATCACGACGTCAAACGGTTGCCGCTTGAGCAAGCGAAGCGCCTCGGCGCCATCTTCTGTCATCGCAACATGATCAATGCCGAGTGAACGCAACTGATTTGCGATCACTTCGCGTATTGGGCGGACCTCGTCTACGACCAATACAGCCAGCTCTCTCCATGCCCTACTCATTCCGGAATCCTTTTTCAATCTGCCAGAAAGTACGAGTCTGCATTCGGCTGTTTCCAGTCGAGCACAGCGACGTTCGACCCCTGACCTATTGAATTTTCAGGGAAATTTATCACCCCCTCATTTAACCCCCCCACGTACGCTCATACCCCACCCTTCAAGAGGGGGTCCTTGATTGACTGAGCCAACACCACCCCTGTCATTCACCATGGATAAGCAAATGACAAAGTTTGCTGGCTATTAACTGTTAAAAGCCGCGCCGTTCAAAACATATGTGATGGAAAGTGACGCAGCCGCAGCAAATGGGACAGCGTTCAGGGAACGAAGGGTGGTGTACGAACCCGCCACTCCACGGTGATTAGCTGGTTTGGAGAGAAAAAGAGGGGCAGTACAGGCACAATGCCGAACCACGAAATGGGGGGCATGTATGGCAGGCGAGCGAAGTGGCGAGGCAGGGGGTTTCAGGAATGCCGCGGAGTGCCTCGCCCGGTTGTCAGAGGGCGTCGGCTACCCTACCCAGGCGAGCGGGATGCGTTTGGGTGATATTTACAGCCGCTTGCGGCCCTGAACCAGTGTGGATGGGAAGATTTAGTTCGTGGGTCGGATGTGGAGTGGGGACCGGCGGGGCCCCCTGTTATTCATCAATGGGTATTGAACCAAGGTCTGCCTCCTGCGGCCATCAGATGAAGCTAAATTCGGTTTTTTTCATGAAGTGGCATCTTCCCATCGAGAAGAGATCATGTTCACCTCGATTGGTCCGCCAGGTTTTAAGTTCAGCTCCGTAGAGAGCAGTTGTTCCTGACTCCCTTCCGACCAAGTGCTGTGCCGGGCTGAATGCCCTGGCGGCACGACCTGAATCCAGATAGCGGGCGGGAATATGCCCTTCCACGCTTCTACCATTCCATAGCTCTACCTGCGATGGACTCCAAACATAATCCAGCGCCGTGGAAGGCTGGCTTATTGCGAACGAGCGAATGCTTGAGAATGGTAACCAGTGATAACCCCCTGCCGTCATCAGTTCAAGCGTAGGCCCAAGTCTGGCGTCGGTGTCTGTAATCCACGCAAATTCGCCGATCTGATCTGCGTAGCCATTGTCTTGGGGAATATCAAGAAGGGGTTCGAACTGCGTTGGGGCAGACGTGTCTTTGGCTGGATGCCCAGAGGCGCTATTGGCGCGCAAGAGGCCGGACATCCATCCGGGGGGCTTTAACCCCAAAAATCCCGGATTTCGCTGCCCTTGAAAAACACTTTCCCGAAATGCTTCTGCCAGGATCAGGCCGCGATAAAGCCGGACTTGCCTTCTCTCTGTCGTGTTGGCCAAGTGAGCCCAAACCCGCGCCTGTTCCAGGGCACCCTTCCATTTGGCCGCCAAACAAAGCAATTCAAAATTCTGTTTGTGGACTGCTGCCTTGAGTTGCCCTTGTTGATGAGCCTGAGAAGCCATCGGGAGGGCATCATAAGAAAAATTAGCTTGCTCCCGATGTTCCGACCTTTTTAGAAGGGGATGGGTATATCTGGCGTTCATACTACAGTCCGTAAATAAATAAACCTGAGGAACCAAGCTCACAATGCAATATTTTGATCATCCCGAAAAGACGGGTCGTGCGCCGATTCCCGAGGCAGGACAAATCGGCTTCCATTTATATGGAAATATCTCCATTTACCTTGTCCGCATCTTGTATTTCCCCCTGCTGGCACAGTGCCGGTTCAATAGCCTTGATTGCACGTTTATATCGATAAAAAGTAGCAACAGAAATGCCCAGTTGTTGGGCGATATCCTTGGAGACTACGCCTTCTTGTATTTGTTTAAGCAAATCTTGAACCGCTTTTGTGTTTAGTTTTGGCCGTCGTCCAGACTCTCGTCGCGGGCAATCGGAAGAGATATAATAGCTAGCCCCCGCATCTTGCATTTCTTCCCGCCGACCCATTGCTGGGTGAGCAGCTTCAATATCACGTTTATATCGATAAAAAGTGGCAATTGAGACGCCCATACGGTAAGCAATATCCGAGGAGGGCAAGCCTTCAAGCAAATACCGGGTCATATCTTGAACCGCCTTTGGGTTCAGTTTTGGACGACGCCCGCGCACCCTTCGGGGGTAATTCGAGGGAGAATGCCGAAGTCTGTGCTCGGCCCGCCAGCGCTCGACCATAAGACGGAGGAGCTTTACCTGCCCCAGTTCTTCCCCTGAGGAAATGTCCTCGTCAATAATCTCGAGAATGGCACCTTGATGATCCAGTTGCTCCAGCAAGCTGAGGAGTTGGCTCGCTTTCAGTCTTGAACTGGAAAGACTGCTCATTACCAGCGTATCTCCACAGGTCATTTGAGACAAAGCGCGTTCTAACTGTTTATATGAACGCTCATCTTTATCGTGGACGATCCAGTGACAGAGGTTTATCTGGCTTAGAGTTTCTCGCTCGCACTCTAAATCCTGAGAGCGTGCTGTTCTTAAATAGCCAATTCGCATTGTTGAATTTCCTTCCCACAGTTGTCAGGAGCAGCTTAGCGATTATCGTTCAATCGCTATCAACGTCCCCCCTCGTGAAGGATGGCTTGCGCTGCATATCGACGACGTCAATCTGATCGGCGCAAAAGGAGTAATCCGGCCTGGTACCGTTGCCGTGATCGAGAAGTAAACGCAGCTCTGTTCAAACCGCGAGAGACCTTGTTTCTCCGTAATGGAGTTCAGCTGCAGTAGCAGCAAGGTGAAGACAGCGCCAGGCAGTGTGATAACCCGCTATACCCTGCCCGCCCAAACGTCCCTACCCGACCGTGGCATCCATTTCCCCGACGGCGCTCCGAGGCCCATGTTGTCCAATCAAGGCAAAAAGGGAGGGTAAATGTTGCGTTACAAATTGATGTTGCAGAAGCAAACCTTCAAGGCAGGCATCTACCTCTTCCAGCCACTCGTCGTTCGTGGCTTGCTGACGCCCACCGGCAAGTGCGATTGCATTGGGTAGTCTGCGCCGTAACAGTTCTCGTACCGAGTGCAAGTGAACGACAACTTGATCAAGCTTCTGCGTACAGCGCTGAGAGTACGCCAACGATGTCGATGTTTTGCAGGGGTACTGCGACGTCTGCGGGCGCCCGAAAGCTATGGTTGAGGTATCCATATGGAACCAAATAGAGCCGAAATTGGTAACCATATAAATAGCACCGTGGCATTCGTTCTTCCCCATCCCTGTCGAGGGGGCTAATACGCCTTGGACGCCATCCCCTGCTTTGAACTGAACAGATAGCAGTTCACCATGGCGGCCAGAGAACTCTCATACATTGCACCATCGACAACAGGCACCGGGGAACAAAGAAAATTGAGGTCAGCCATCATTTCTGGGGGCAATGCAGTTATCCATCGGGCCAAGCCAACGAGATAATGAATCTGGATTTATCGGTAGGCCGAGGGTTAAATGCCGCGCTTGCGAGGGTGGCGCCAAGATTCGTCCCAAACATGCTCGTCGGCATGCTCAGAATACAAACTTATGGCACTTCCTCAGTTTGCATATCCATACCGATCCTGCCAAGCATGGCGAAAACACACTCTTCTACGCTTTTGCGGCTGGTATCCAGACGCAAAGCCGGACTCATCGGCGGCTCATAGGGGTCGCTGATGCCAGTGAAATTCTGAATCAGCCCCGCCCGCGCCTTCTCATACAAATGCTTGGGATCACGCGCTTCGCAGACCACCAGTGGCGTTGAAACATAAACCTCCAACCAGCGGCTTTCCCCGATAGCATCTCGAGCTTTTGTCCGGTCTTGCCGATATGGGGAAATCAGTGCCACAACAGCCCATATGCCCCTGTCGTTCAGAGTGTGACAGCGGTTTGCCACCTGACGGACATTTTCGGCCCGCGCTTCCCTGGAAAAACCCAGTTGATTGCCCGCCTCCCGACGCACGATGTCACCATCAAGCAGAACACATGGCACTCCTCTCGCTTCAAGTGCTGCGATCAGCCCTTCAGCCAAAGTAGTCTTCCCGGCTCCGCTCAGTCCAGTTAACCATAACGTGGATGCCTTCGATGTCGTCCGGTGATGTTCATTTTCAGATTCGAACACGCCTACACCACCAGCACATTGCGGGTATTCAGGGAGGGTATTTTCCAGAACGCGCTGTCTGCATAGCGCTTTATAAGATCTGGAGGAACAATCGTTGACCGTTCTGAAAACTCGACTTTGGCACGAACATCGTGCAATCCCGGCGTACCCATCCGGGCATCAAAATCGCAAGCATCGTATTGTGCGTGATCGAAATCATGCATAAAGGGTGTTTCTCCAATAAAACGGTATACGGCCTCCATCGCTCGCCCCGGGTCTCTGGCCAGGGTTTCGTACTGCAAGAGCATCAGCGATACAGAATGCGCGCCGTAATAGGCTTGCTTCAACGCGTTGTAAGCACTGCCAACAAGGCCATCATGTGCGGTCAATGTCTCCGCTCGGGTATAGATTGACCCATCGGTGCGATAACCAAAAAGCCCTGAAGGCTGGAACACATTCCGCTGAACCAGTCGTTCAACACTGTCGAGTATCCAGACAATATCCCGAACGCACGCAATGACCTTGGTACCAGGTAGCAATTCCTGAAGCAAGGCAATGTCCGTACACCAGGAACGATTGGTATCGAAAATGACTTCCGCCGTTTGATCTTCATAAAAAGCAGAGACGACGCGAGTCAGCACACGTTTCCGTTGGTGATCGTCGACCACCCCGGAAAATTCGTTCCGTTTGCTCATTTCACCCAGTAGTGAATGAACCAGCCCAGCAACTGGACTACTCATATCCGCGTGGAACCTGGGATTTTGTCGCAACAGCGCAGCCAGGAGCGTTGAGCCGGACCTTGGCAGACCCGAAATAAAGTGAAACCGATGCGGCGGGTACGGAGCACCGGGAAGGACATCTTGCATCAAAGTCGCCTCGCTGTTCTGAATTGGCCGGTGCAAGTCCAAGCCAGCCATACATGAGTAAACCCGGCGCCCGTTATCGCACGGTATTTCCGCATCAACGACGGGCACTGCAGGGCATTACCATGAATCTCAGTTGTCTGCTTTCAACGGATCTGGACTGTTCATCCCATTCAGATCAGTTTCGCCAGCGCAACACCAAACTGCTCTGGCGCACCCTTGAAGAACACCTCCGCCGCTTTGTCTTTCAACAATTGGCGGCGCAGATCCAGGCGCAGCTTTTCATCTTCGATAAGGCGCAGGGCAGCAGCCACGTACTCGTCCTCATCTTTGGCGATCAGCCAGCCAGGCAGTCCAATTCTGCGAAATAGCGCTTCATCAATATGTTCCAGCACTTCTGGCCCAGTCTTGCAGACACCCACCAAGCCAACTGCGGTGACATCCACAATGCCGTTGGTATTCCCAAACGGGAAGGGATTGGCATACAGATCGCACTCGTTGAGCATAGCCAGATATTCTGCATAGGGCAGATGAGAGTGAATGATTGCGGTTGGAAGGTAGGTCTGGATAAACCGTTGAATTTCCAGGTACATCAAGCCGCGGGAGGATCCCATCAAAAAATGGAACTCAACCGGCTGACTGGCTTCTTGCTGGATGCGGCGAAGTGTGCGCATGAAATTGGGATTGAGCTTCATCCCGGTGGTCGCCACGGCAATACGCAGAGTTTCCGGTGCCACGCGTAACTTAGGCTCGATGTCTATCGCCAGTGTCGACGGGACAAACGGCATCGCCTCTTTTGGCAGGGCCAACAGTTTCTCGCTGAAGCATGCCGGATCACCCACCCAATCTTCCGGCAACACAAAATAATCAATGAAAGGGGATTTGGAGGTAGCAGGATGCCCGTATGAAACCACTTGCACAGGGGCAAGACGCAGGTTGGTCAGGAAGATACTTGAGGGGAACATGCCAAATGCCGGGTAATAAACCAGGTCAGGTCGCAAGGTCTCCGCCAATTCCCTGACAAAAGGTACCGCTTCGCCCTGCACTTCCCTGAATTCGTCAAATACTTCACGTCCCAAATCGTCAATAAGATCCTTCATGCCCACGCCGACGATCTTGAACTTTTCCCGCGCGGCACGAAGCGAAGCAGAATGCGTTCGATAAATCGAATGTGCCCCCGAGAACCATTCAAGCACCACCAGCATGACTGGCTTCTCACCCTTGGGCTTCTTTTTGGGCTTGAATTCAATATCGGTAATGTTCTGTTCAAGCAGCTTTTTGCGTACCAAACGATTGATCGGTGCCTTGATGGCATGGCGGTCAGCACCGTCTGCGTAACTGCAATGCATATATATATCGTGCAAAATCTGCACCGGCAGCACGTTCAGATCTTCAATTTCATCCAGCTTGGCAGCAAGCCAGGGCAGCAAGATTTCCCGCTTGTGGTGTGCTGAAGGCATCCCAAGAAAACGCGGAGACAGTAGCGAACACGCAAGCGATGCGGCCAGATATTTGTTGAACGCCCACATCGCGTCCATATCGAGCGGGATTTCCGAATTCGGCGTGTACAGAACGCAGAATTTGAGTACATGCTCATGGCGGATCTGTACGCTCTCTGCACCTGGGCCGTTCAGGTTCAAAGCGCGTAGAATATGATCGGCGTTGCCGAACGTGCTGGCTGCGAACAGTGTCGAAATCCACCGATGCAGGAACAACAACCTGCGCGCGCCTTCGCCCGACAGATAAAAGTTCGGATCGGAAAACAGCGCAGACAATGCACTGCAAATTCGATTGATGATGTGTGGGTCAACATCCAGACCCGCACGCGGCGCTGTCATCCTCGCCTCAAAATACATGTCCAGCGCGCCATAATTTCGGTCAAGCATGTGCAGAAAGCGCATGAACTCGCCCATGGCTGCTTCATGTTCCCGCGCATAAGCCAGCGCTTCAAATCGTTCCAGCGAAAATGCCAGCTCCCCGGCGTTCCCATTTGTTGTTTCTGCGGGCTGTGCGGCACCGTCTGTGCCAGCAATATCTTTATCTACCGCGTCCGTCATGATTTTCCTGTTCAATTCCTGAGATCCATCACTGTTGCCTTTCGGGCCAGACAATGTGGATAAATGGGCGCCATACCAAGGGGCACGGCCAAACTACACTCGCGGCCTGATTGACCGGAAAGGGAGGCGTCCTTGTCAGAACTCCTCCCTGTGTGGCGCTCCTTGTTTACCCTTTGGTCAACTTGATCCCGGTCGAGACTTTTTTCCATCTCATATTGGGCGCCGTATCACGCTGGCAATCTTTCAACATCGGCATCTCCCCTGGCACCTTGTTCGCAAGCCCGGCTTGCTTCAAATCCCCAGCCTGCAACTGGCTGTTGCCAATAAAGCACGCCAGTGAGGAAGGTTCGACATTCATCACGCCCACTTGGTGGGGTGCTTCCTCTTTTGCCGACGGATCCGCAGTAATTGTGAACTCACCGGGAACGAAGTTTTTCAGGTCGTAGTTGCGATTAGCGGCCAGGCTACCAATGCCAATGTTGTATGACCCGACACCTTCACCCACCACGCGCTCGAGATTGCCGGTCAGCGTGTTTTCTACCGTGTCATTCAGCGCTACGTTCACAAGATTGCCATCAGCGTCGTAGCTCTTCACGGTGCTGTTGACCAGATCGCTGGTGGTGTATGCAAGCGTTGGATCATCCGTGCCAAAGACCTTGCTGGCATTTGAAGCATTGACTGTCAGTGCGGCTGGGGTGATCACCTCGTTCGCACCCGCTGTATTGATTGTCAATGCGTAGTTGCTGTTGGCGGCTAGGCTACCGTTGGTGATCGCGTAGTGGCCCACGTTTTCCCCCGACTGGCGGCCCAGATTGCCCGTCAGCGTAGTGCCTACGGTGTCATTCAGCGCGACGTTCACCCGCGTACCGTCAGCGGCATAGCTGTTTACCGTGCCATTAACCAGACCACTGGTGGTATAGGCCAGTGTTGGATCATCCGTCCCGTAGGTCTTGGTGACGTTCGAAGCATTGACCGTCAGATTGGCCGTTGTGATCGTTTCGCTGGAGCCGACGGTATTGATCATCAGCGCGTAGTTGCCATTCGACGCCAGACTGCCATTCGTGATTGCGTAGCTACCTACGCCCTCGCCCGACTGGCGACCCAGATTACCGGTCAGCACAGTGGCAGTCGTGTCTGCCAGCGCCACATCCACCTGGTGACCGTCAGCGGCATAGCTCTTCACCGTGCCATTCACCAAACCTGTCGCGGTGAACGCCAACTCCGAATCATCCGTGCCGTACGTCTTGCTGGCGTTCGAAGCGTCGACGGTCAGCGCCGCGGCAGTAATGACCTCATTGACGCCCGCTGTATTGACGGTCAGCGCGTAGTTGCTGTTGGCAGCCAGGCTACCTTGCGTGATTGCATGGTTGCCCACGCCCTCACCCGCCTCGCGACCCAGATTGCCGGTCAGTGTGGAACCTTCTGTGTCATTCAGCGCGACATTCACCAAGGCCCCGTCGGCGCCATAGCTCTTCACCGTACCGTTTACCAAACCGCTGGTGGTGTATGCCAGCGCCTCATCATCGCTGCCGTAAACCTTGGTGGCATTTGCGGCATCCACCACCAGATTGGCTTCGGTGATGGTTTCGCTGGTGCCTGCCGTATTGATCGTCAACGCATAGTTGCTGTTGGCGGCAAGGCTGCCATTGGTGATCGCATAGTTGCCTACGCCTTCACCCGCCTGGCGGCCCAGATTGCCAGTCAGCGCGGTAGCGGTTGTGTCGTTCAGCACCACGTTGACCAGGTTACCGCTGGCATCAAGACTCTTCACCGTGCCGTTCACCAGACCACTGGTGGTGTACGCCAGTGTCTGATCATCCGTGCCATAGGTCTTGCTGGTGTTCGACGCATCGACAGTCAGAGCGGCGGCGTTGATTGTTTCGTTGGCGCCAGCCGTGTTGACCGTCAAGGTGTAGTTGCTGTTGGAAGCCAGGCTACCTTGTGTGATTGCATGGTTGCCCACGCCTTCGCCCGCCTGGCGCCCCAGGTTACCGGTGAGCGTGGTGCCCACTGTGTCGTTCAGCACCACGTTGATCAGGTTGCCGCTGGCATCCAGGCTCTTCACGGTGCCGTTCACCAGACCGCTGGTGGTATATGCCAGAGCCTGGTCATTGGTACCGTAGATCTTGCCGACACTGGATGCAATGACAGTCAGATTTGCGGCGGTAATGGTTTCGAACACATTCGTGGTATTGATGATCAGGTTATAAGCACTGGACCCATTACCCGTCAGCCCGATACTGCCGTTGGTTACTGCATAACGACCCACCGCTTCACCCGACTCGCGACCCAGATTACCGATCACCGAGGTGGCTGATGCGTCACTCATATTCACGGTGGTCAACGCACCGCTGGAATCCCAACTATTGACCGAGCCAAGAACCAGGCCGCTGACCGTGTAGTTCAACGTCGGATCATCCGTGCCGTACACTTTGGTGGCATTCTCCGCTGCCACCGTCACCGTCAGGTTGGCCTTTGTAATCGTTTCGTTGGCACCATTGGTGTGGATTGTCAGCGCGTAGTTGCTGTTGGCGGCAAGACTGCCATTGGTGATTGCATAGTTACCTACGTCCTCACCCGATTGGCGACCCAGGTTGCCGGTGAGCGTTGTGCCGACCGTATCGGCCAGTGCCACGTTGACCAGGTTGCCTGACGCATCGCGGCTCTTCACGGTGCCGTTGACCAGACCGCTAGTGGTATAGGCCAGCGTCGGGTCATCGCTACCGTAGGTCTTGGAGACATTGGCGGCATCCACGGTCAGATTTGCTTTCGTGATCGTCTCTTTGGCACCGGTGGTATTGATCGTCAGCGCATAGTTGCCGTTTGACGCCAGGCTGCCGTTGGTGATGGCGTAGTTGCCCACACCTTCGCCCGCCTGACGACCCAGACTGCCGGTCAGCGCGGTAGCGGCCGTGTCGGCCAGTGCCACATTGACCAGATTGCCGGACGCATCGCGGCTCTTCACCGTGCCGTTGACCAAACCTGAGGTCGTATAGGCCAGCGCCTGGTCGTCACTACCGTAAACCTTGGTGGCATTGGCGGCGTCCACCGCCAGATTGGCTTTGGTGATGGTCTCGCTGGTGCCTGCCGTGTTGATTGTCAACGCATAGTTGCTGTTGGCGGCGAGGCTGCCGTTGGTGATCGCGTAGTTACCCACACCTTCACCCGCCTGGCGACCGAGGTTGCCGGTCAGTGCGGTAGCGGCTGTATCAGCCAGTGCCACGTTGACCAGGTTGCCGGACGCATCACGGCTCTTCACCGTGCCGTTGATCAAGCCACTGGTGGTATACGCCAGTGTCGGATCATCCGTGCCGTAGGTCTTGCTGGCATTCGAAGAGTTCACCGTCAGCGCAGCAGCGGTAATCGTCTCGTTGGCACCGGCAGTGTTAACGGTCAGCGCATAGTTGCTGTTGGCCGCAAGGCTACCTTGCGTGATCGAATGGTTGCCCACGCCCTCACCCACCTGGCGACCCAGATTGCCCGTCAACGCAGAAGCCGCTGTGTCGTTCAGCACTACATTGCCCAGGTTGCCGCTGGCATCCAGGCTCTTCACCGTGCCGTTGACCAAACCCGAGGCCGTATACGCCAGCGTCGGATCGTCACTGCCGTAGACCTTGCTGGCATTGGCGGCATCCACAACCAGATTGGCTTTGGTGATGGTTTCGCTGATGCCTGCCGTGTTGATCGTCAACGCGTAGTTGTTGTTGGCGGCAAGGCTGCCATTGGTGATGGCGTAGTTGCCCACACCTTCACCGGCCTGACGACCCAGGTTGCCGGTCAGCGCGGTAGCGGCCGTGTCGGCCAGTGCCACATTGACCAGATTGCCGGACGCATCGCGGCTCTTCACCGTGCCGTTGACCAAACCTGAGGTCGTATAGGCCAGCGCCTGGTCGTCACTACCGTAAACCTTGGTGGCATTGGCGGCGTCTACGACCAGATTGGCTTTGGTAATGGTCTCGCTGATGCCTGCCGTGTTGATCGTCAACGCATAGTTGCTGTTGGCAGCAAGGCTACCGTTGGTAATGGCGTAGTTACCCACACCTTCACCCGCCTGGCGACCGAGGTTGCCGGTCAGTGCGGTAGCGGCTGTATCAGCCAGTGCCACGTTGACCAGGTTGCCGGACGCATCACGGCTCTTCACCGTGCCGTTGATCAAGCCACTGGTGGTATACGCCAGTGTCGGATCATCCGTGCCGTAGGTCTTGCTGGCGTTCGAAGAGTTCACCGTCAGCGCAGCCGCAGTAATCGTCTCGTTGGCACCGGCAGTGTTAACGGTCAGCGCATAGTTGCTGTTGGCTGCCAGGCTACCTTGCGTGATCGCATGGTTGCCCACGCCCTCACCCACCTGGCGACCCAGATTGCCCGTCAACGCAGAAGCCGCTGTGTCGTTCAGCGCAACATTGCCCAGGTTGCCACTGGCATCCAGACTCTTCACTGTGCCGTTGACCAAACCTGAGGCCGTATACGCCAGCGTCGGATCGTCACTGCCGTAGACCTTGCTGGCATTGGCGGCATCCACCACCAGATTGGCTTTGGTGATGGTTTCGCTGGTGCCTGCCGTGTTGATCGTCAATGCGTAGTTGTTGTTGGCGGCAAGGCTGCCATTGGTGATCGCGTAGTTGCCCACACCTTCACCGGCCTGACGACCCAGGTTGCCGGTCAGCGCGGTAGCGGCCGTGTCGGCCAGTGCCACGTTGACCAGGTTACCGCTGGCATCCAGGCTCTTCACAGTGCTGTTCACCAAGCCACTTGTGGCATAGGCCAGTGCGTGGTCATCGCTGCCGTAAACCTTGGTGGCATTGGCGGCGTCCACCACCAGATTGGCTTTGGTGATGGTCTCGCTGATGCCTGCCTTGTTGATCGTCAACGCGTAATTGCTGTTGGCAGCGAGGCTGCCGTTGGTAATGGCGTAGTTGCCCACGCCCTCACCGGCCTGGCGACCCAGGTTACCGGTCAGTGTGCTCCCCACTGTATCGTTCAGCGCCACGTTGGTCAGATTGCCGCTGGCATCAAGACTCTTCACCGTGCCGTTCACCAGACCGCTGGTGGTGTACGCCAGAGCATGATCGTCCGTGCCATAAGTCTTGCTGGTGTTCGAGGCGTTTACCGTCAGTGTGGCGGCGTTGATTGTTTCGTTGGCACCAGCCGTGTTGACCGTCAACGCGTAGTTGCTGTTGGCGGCCAGGCTACCTTGCGTGATTGCATGGTTGCCCACGCTCTCGCCCGCCTGGCGCCCCAGGTTACCGGTCAGCGTGGTGCCCACTGTATCGTTCAGGCCCACGTTGACCAGGTTACCGCTGGCATCCAGACTCTTCACCGTACCGTTTACCAGACCTGTTGTCGTATAAGCCAGCGCCTGATCATCCGTGCCATAGGTCTTGCCGGCGTTCGAGGCATTCACGGTCAGTGTGGCCGCAGTGATGGTCTCGCTGGTACCCATAGTGTGGATCGTCAACGCATAGTTGCCGTTTGACGCCAGGCTGCCGTTGGTGATGGCGTAGTTGCCCACGCCTTCACCGGCCTGGCGACCCAGGTTGCCGGTCAGTGCGGTAGCGGCTGTATCAGCCAGCGCCACATTGACCAGGTTGCCGGATGCATCGCGGCTCTTCACCGTGCCGTTTGCCAGACCGCTGGTGGTAAACGCCAGCGCCTGATCGTCACTGCCATAAACCTTTGTGGCATTGGCTGCATCCACCACCAGATTGGCTTTGGTGATGGTCTCGCGGGAACCCGCCGTGTTGACCGTCAACGTGTAGTTGCTGTTGGCGGCAAGGCTGCCGTTGGTAATGGCGTAGTTGCCCACCCCTTCACCAGCCTGGCGACCCAGACTGCCGGTCAGTGCGGTAGCGGCCGTATCGGCCAGTGCCATATTAACCAGGTTGCCGCTGGCATCCAGGCTCTTCACCGTGGCGTTGACCAGACCGCTGGTGGTATACGCCAGTGTCGGATCATCCGTGCCGTAGGTCTTGCTGGCATTCGAAGCATTCACCGTCAATGCAGCAGCGGTGATCGTCTCGTGGGCACCGGCCGTGTTGACGGTCAGCGCATAGTTGCTGTTGGCGGCCAGGCTACCCTGCGTGATCGCATGGTTGCCCACGCCCTCCCCCGCCTGGCGACCCAGATTGCCGGTGAGCGTGGTGCCGACCGTATCGGCCAGTGCCACATCGACCAGGTTGCCGGATGCATCGCGGCTCTTCACCGTGCCATTCACCAAACCGCTGGTGGTGTACGCCAGGGTCTGGTCGTCCGTGCCGTAAGTCTTGCTGACATTCGAAACATTCACCGTCAGGGCTGCAGCGGTAATCGTTTCGTTGGCGCCAGTCGTGTTGATGGTCAACAGATAATTGCTACTGGAGTTACCGCTCGCCAGGCCCAGGCTGCCATTGGTGATCGCGTAGTTGCCCACGCCTTCCCCGGTCTGGCGACCAAGGTTGCCGGTCAGCGCAGTGGCCACTGTATCGGCCAGCGCCACATTCACAAGGGTCCCGTTGGCGTCATAGCTCTTCACCGTGCCACTGATCAACCCGCTGGTGGTGTAGTTCAGCGTCGGATCATCCGCCCCGTAGGTCTTGCTGGCATTGGATGCGGTCACCGTCAGGTTGGCCGCAGCAATCGTCTCATTGGCACCGGCGGCATTGAGCACGACTGCGTAGTTGCTGTTCGAGAAATTCAGGCTACCCAGTGTGATGGCGTAGGTGCCGACATTTTCGCCCGACTGGCGCCCCAGATTACCCCCCATCGCGCCGGAACCTGCATCGTTGACCGATACATTGACCAGGTTGCCGTTCGCGTCGTAACTCTGGACCGTGGTATTGATCACGCCTGCGGTCGTGTATTGCAGCACCTGGTCATTGCTGCCGTAAATCTTGCTTGTGCTTTCCGGCGACACCGTCACCGTCAGGTTCGCCTGAGTAATGGTCTCGTGAGCGCCCGTGGTGTTGATTGTCATGACATAGTCTGTGTCCGAAGACAGCAAACTCCCGTGGGAGATGGCGTAACTGCCCACGCCCTCACCGGCCTGGCGACCCAGGTTGCCGCTCAGCTGCAACGAGCTGACGGTGTCATTACCTTGCAAGCCGGCCACGTTATAGCTCAGCATCGGGTCGCTCGTCCCGTAGGTCTTGCTCTGGTTATTGGCCGTCAACGTCAAGGTGGCGGCAGTAATCGTGCCGCTGGCATTGACATAGTTCACCGTGTAATCAGAAATGTAGCCACCACCCGCAACCGAAGCGTTGGTCAGGTTTCTGGCCACCAGTGTAGATTGGCCCGCGCCAAGTACATGCGCACTGGCGAATACCTCAGCCGCACTCCCTGCAAGGCTGTCATTGCCGACAAAGCCGCTCACGTTGGCCGTCACATTCGACAATGCAGTGCCGTCATACACCTTGCTGTCGCCTGCGGCCTTCACCGTCAGGGTGGCCGGTGTAATGTTCACGGTCAGGCCGTCGAACGCCACATTGCCGTAACCACTGACACAAGAGCCAAGCGTCGCTGCCGTCACCGCCGCAGAGGTGGGCTGCACGTTGACCGACCAGCAGCCTGCATGGGCGCTTGCCGCCGTGCCGTTCCCCACGCCGCCATCAAAATTGAAGGTGTAGGAGTCGCCATCGAATACGGTCGTATGCGAGCCCGGCGAAAGCACTACCGCCACCCTGCTCGAACCGTCATAAATCTTGTCGGCCACTGAGGTGCCATTCGCCAGGGGCAATACCGGCTCCACGCGGTACATCAAGTTGAGGCCAAAATTAGCATTCGGGTTAACCGTGCTCGTGTTGCTGCCAAAGACCTTGTTATACAGCGTGCCGTTCGCCACCAGCGTCTGGAGCGTTGCCGAATTAGCATTGCCCGAATAAATTGCCACGGTCTTGCCAATACCCACGGTTGCCCGCAGGGAGCCCGGAGTGGTCAGGATCACATCGCCAGCGGCGTCGACGCCACTGGCCTGGCCCAGCACACCACCCTGACCCGCCGCCAGCGTAATGTTGCCGTTGCTTGCAGTCAGATTGCCACTCAGTGTCAGATTGCCCTGCTGGGTGGTGAGGGCGATACCCGCGTTGGCACTCACGTTGGCGGTCACCGTCATGCCATTGGCAGCCGATGCGGTCAGGGTGCTGTTGGCGCCCGTCAGGCTGACGGGCTGGGTCAGGCTCAAGGTGCCGTTCGCAATCGTCAGGTTCGCCGACCCCGTGCCCGTCAGACCCTTCAACGTCGTGTTGCTCACGGTATTGAAGACCAGATTGCTGTTGTCCGTGATCGCGCCGGTGCCGCTCCAGTTGCCGGCGCTGCCATTGCCTACCTGCAGGGTGCCATTACTGATCGTGGTGGTTCCCGCCAGGCCGATATTGCCCGTGAGCGTCGTGGTCCCATTGCCTGACTGCGTCAGGCTACCGGTGCCGACAATGTCGCTGCTCGTGCTGAAGTTGGTCGCCGTATTGAAAACCAGCGAGCCGTTATCGGTCACCTGACTGCTGACGCTCGGCCCGTTGCCACCGTTGATCTGCAGGGTTCCGCTACCGATCGTCGTCGTGCCCGTGTAGTTGTTGGTCCCCGTCATGAAAACGGTGCCGCCCGTTTGCAGGTTGCCGGTACCGGAAATGTTGCTGTACGCATTGATGTTGGTCAGGCCGAGCGTGACGCCATCAGCCACACTCACAGCGCCGCCGAGCTGGATTCTGGAACTGCCGCTTCCCCCTATGGCGCCGTTCGCCGCCCCATTGATGACATTACTGAGACCGAACGTGATCCCACCACCCCAAGTGCTTGCCTGCTGGGCGATCAAATTACCACCCAACAGGGTGATCGTCCCGCTGCCCAAATTACCCGCATTTTTGTAATAGCCGCTACCCGCGACCAGGCTCACCGTGCCGCACGCGATCGTAGTGCCCCCGCTGAAGGCCTTGCCGCCACCGACAGAGAGAACGCCCGTCCCCACTTTGGTGAGGCCAACCTTGCCCGCGCCATCCTGAATGGCGCCGGAAAAGTCCGAGTTGGCGTTACTGCTGCCCACGGTCAGCATGCTCGCCAAAGTGCTACTGTCGGTGATCGTGCCGCCCCGGCTACTGACGCCATAGGAGCTAGCTGACGTACCATCGAGCAGCGTGGCCACCGCCACGTTGTTGCCGTGCAGGTCCAGCGTGCCACCATTCATACTGACGCAGTTGATATTCAAGCCGCTGGCGTTGGCGATGAGGGAGCCGTTCAAACTGACATTGCCCAGGGTGGTCCCTGCCGCATCCACGATCAGCGTACCGTTAGTCAAGACATTGACGGACGAGCTTGCATTTATCGCCGTATTGGATGTCAGGTCCAGGGTTGCGCCCGCCAAAACGGAGGTCGGGCCAGTATTGGTATTCGTGTTACTCATAACCAGCGTGTGGTTACCCAGCGCTGTCAAGCCCAGCGCGCCTTGCCTGGTGTCGCCCACAACAAACGGCAAGGTGTAGTTACCGTTCGAGGTGTCGATACCGAAGGCCGCGCCGGCTGCGAAACCACCGGACGATGTATTCAGACCGGCCAGCAGCGTCGTCATGTCGGATGCGGAGAACCCCGTGCCATAAGTGCCGTTACCCGCCATCACGGCAAGCGTGGCACCGTTGGAGACCAACACCCGATTGCCGTTCCACTGCGAGGTATCACCGCCAAAGAGCGCGCTGGTGGTGGCGAAATCCAGCGTGCCACACTGCACCAACACCTGCCCCAGCATGGTGATGTTGCCCGCCAGGATGGTCATGCCGGTACCCGACTGAACGAGATCGCCGGTGCCGGTGTAGTTGTAGTTGAAAACGGTTGTATTGCTCTGTGTAAACCTTAGCGTGGAGTTGTTGACCAGCAGCGATGTATTGCCAAAGTTGCCACCCAGCGTGCCGCAGTTGATGGTGGTTACACCGCTATAGGTATTGGCACCCGTAATGTTCTCGTTACCCGTACCCACCTTGGTGATGGATAGCACCCCGCCGCCACCGGCAGGGCCATTCTTGATAACCCCGGTAAAGTTTTGGCCGGTATTGTCTGCACCCAGGGTGAGCGTCGCGTTAGCGCCATTATCTGTGACGGTGCCGCTGCCCTGCAGCGAGCCAATGGTCGCATTCGCTCCTTGTACATCGTAGGTGGTACCGGCAAACAGATTCACGCTGGTATTGGCCAGTGCATTACCACTTGAACTCAGGGTGGTGCCGTTGACCACAATAGTCTGACCGGTATAGGTATTGGCACCCGTGACGGTGAGTCTCTTACCGCCATCGGCGACGAGGACGAACTTGCCCTGCGCCGTGTCGGTCAACACCTGACTGAGGGTGTAGTTGCCATTGGCGGTGTCGATGCCGAAATAGCTGCCATTTGCCAAGCCGCCACTGGCGGCGCTCAGGTTACCAACCAGCTGGGCGATGTCACTGTCGGTGAATCCGGTACCGAGAGTGCCGTTGCCCGGGCGCACTTCCAGCCCGGTACCGTTAGCCACATGGATATTGGCCGCGGTCCATGCGGCGGTGTTGCCACCATACAGCGCACTCTCTGTCGCGATATCCAGGTAGCCGGTAATCACCGCAGTGGTCCCCGTGTAGGTGTTATTCCCAGAGAGAATGATCCTGCCACCGCTCCCCTCATCCGCCGTCAGCGAACCGTTACCAGAAATGTTGTTGGTAAACGTCACCGACGCGCTGGGGGTATTCCAGAAATACAGGTTGCCATTGTCGGTCACGTTTCCGTTGCCGAGCTGACCACTGCCGTAGAGCACCAACTGAGCGCCAGCGTTGATCGTGGTGCCCCCGCTGTAGGTGTTGTTGCCGCCAAATTGCTGCTGCTGGGTGCCGGTTTTGACCACCGACAGCGTGCCCGTGCCGTCCTTGATCACACCAGTGAAAGCAGCGGTACTGCCACCCGACGCATTGAGTGTCAGTGAGGCGTTGGCGCCGTTGTTCAATACCCAGCCACTGCCGCTGAGGTTCGCAGCGGTCAGGTTGTACCCGTTGACATCCAGGCCGCCATTAACCGCCAGAGTACCGGCGTTCGAGCTAAGCGCGTTTGCCGAGCCCACTGTCAGCCATTTTCCGGAATTGACGGTGGTGGTGCCGGTATACGTATTATTGCCGGTGAGTGTGAGATTGGCGCCCGCTTGTAGCACTTGGCCCGCGCCACTGATGGTGGTCGCGACTGTAGCGGGAGAATTCAGGTTGAATATGATACCGCTGTTGTCAATGATCTGGGACGTACCGGTCAGACCGGCGCCATTCACTTGAAGCCAGGCACCGTTGATTGTGGTGGTGCCGGTGTAGTTGGTGACACCGGTCAGAATGGTGCTGCCACTCCCGCCCCTGATCAGATCGCCTGTGCCGCTGATGGCATTGGCGAAGGTCAGATTTGTGTTGCTGCTGAAATTCAGCGTGCCATAGTCCATGACTGCGCCTGTACCCAGCCCACCGGCCAATGCACCCGACCCCACTTGCAAGACGGTACCGGCATTGATGGTATTAGTGCCCGTGTAGGTGTTGCAGGCCGTCAGTACTGTGTTGCCGCTGCCGGATGTCGTCAGGCTGGCCGCGCCGCTGATCACGCCGTTGACCGTGTTTAGCCCGGTCGAGTTGAACAGCAGACCACCGCTCGCGTTGAGCGTGCCATTGAGCGTGGTCGCCGCCGAGCCATTGACTGTCATGTTGCCGACGGTGATCGCGCCCGTGGTGGAAATGGTTCCATCATTGAAGGTCAGGTTGCCGGCAGTGATCGCCTGACTGTCGGTGACCGTGCCGGCATGGTTGAACAGCACATTACCGGTAGTGTTGATGGCTGCATTGAAGTTGAGGCTGCCCGCACCACCATTGCCCACCTGGAGCGTGCCACCGGTGCCGGTGATGCCGGATGTCAATGTGACGTTACCGCCAAAGATGGCGGTGCCGGCGCTCTGATTGATACGCGCGATGGACACATTTTGCGCAAACAGTGTACTACCCGCTCCCTGTTGCTTGATATCACCATTGCCGGTAATGGTGCCGGCCACCGTCGTGTTACCGGACTGGTTGAACACAAGATGGCTGTTGTCCGTCACCCCTCCCGAACCAAGGCGTCCCCCAGTTTCCACCTGGAGCGTCCCACCGGTGATCACCGTGCTGCCGCTATAGGTATTGGCCCCCGACAGGGATGTTGTGCCCGACCCAACTTGCGCAACTGAACCAGTACCACTGATCACATTCGCGACTTGCAACGGACCTGACACGTTAAACATCAGGTTGCCGTTGTCGACAACCGCGCCCGCCCCCAGCGCCCCCAATGCGCTGCCGTTACCCACGATCAGCGTTGTGGTGGCACCTGTGATCGTTGTACTGCCCGCGTAGGTATTGGTGCCGAGCAGGGTAAAGTTGCCACCGCCGCTGACCGTCAGACCGCCACTGCCGGTGATATTGCCGCCAATGACAGACCCCAGGCTCGATGCGTTCAGATTCAGGCCGCCGTCGACGCCATACTGGCCCTTCAGTTGCAGTTCATACGCATTGAGCGTCAGGGCGCCACCGGAATGGCTGGTGATGTTGACGGTGGGATCGTCATAAGTCAGATTGCTGGCCGTCAGCGTGACGTTGCTGGTCGCCAGTTCGGCCATGATCTGGCCGTCTGTGATCGAACTGTTCACCGTGACGCAGGCCCCGTTGACGCCGCCGCTGGTGTTGCCTCCGGCCGCACCATGGGTGATCTGGATGTTCAGCGGATCCAGCAGCAAAGTGCCCCATGTACCCTGCGTGGCACGTGTATCCACTGAATTGACCGGGTTGAACACCAGCGTATTGGCGCTGGAGGTTTCCACCATGCCGCCATTACCGCCCAACTGCCCACCACGCGCAGCGATACTGCCGCCAAAGGTGGTCTGGTCGTTTGACCACAGCACCACCGTACCGCCATTGCCCGTCTGTATCGCCGAGGCATCAATGCTGGAAGCGCCATCCATGGAGACGGTGGCTGCCCTTTGCGTATCTGCCGCGCCATGCAAAGCCCCGCCGACCAGCACCGCGCCCCCACCGTTTGCGCCGGTCGCGTCGATCTGGGCACCACTCAGGCGAATATCCTGGCCAGTGACCGTCACATGGCCACCGGAACCTGTAGTGCCTGCGGCATTGATATGCACACCAGCAAGATCGACCATGCCTTGCGTGCCGCCCTGGATGGTGACATCACCTCCCTGGTCGCCGGACACATCTATCACGCCAGAGAGATTGATGACATTATTCAGGAGTGTGTTTGTGCCATTGGCGGTCAGCAGTAGGCGACCACCCTGAGCGTTGATCATCCCGGTGTTCTGGATGTTTGCATTGGCGCTGGCAGCATCCAGCGTCAGGCCGACCATCTGGCCATTGGATAATACGAGTGTCGCTTGGTCCCCGGCAGCCAGCGCCACCGTACCGTGCGGTGCAGTGAGAACGCCGTCATTGCGAACCTGGTCGCCGACCAGGGCGATCCATCCGCCCGGCGCAACCGAGAGATTGCCCTCGTTCACGATCAAGCCATCGTTTGCGCCATTGCCTTTGAGCAGCAACTGCGCGCTACCTTTGGCCATGAAGTTGGCTGGATCAATGTCTTTGGTGGTGGCCAGGAAGGAACCCGCGTTGACCACAGCGCCTTTGCCGAAGATCACCCCTTGCGGGTTGACAATGTAGACTTGGCCGTTGGCCGTCAACGTACCGAGAATCTGACTGGAACCGTTGGTTCCGACCACCCGGTTCAGTACGGAAGCGGAACTGGAAGGCTGAACGAACTGGACACTTTTACCGGTGCCTACATCGAAACTGTTCCAGTTGATGGCTGCATGCTGCGAACCCTGATTGATCACCATCCGGTTGGTATTGGGGGTCTGAATGGTGGCGGAACCGCCAACGACCACCCCGCCTTGCGGCAAGCCTGCGGCAAATGCCTCCAGCGGCAATGCCACACCCAGTATGAGCGCTGCGACAATCTTGAGCCTGCTCAGAGGCGTGCGCCAATACTGCGCATTTGCAACGGATGCACACCCACCGGGTTCCCCGGCGCCTTTCCCTTTGACCTGGGAAGTTGCGTGTTCACCGACGGCCATCAGCATGGCGCGCTTGCGGTTGAATACCAAGCGATATCGATTTTTGTTCATGAGATAACTCTTTAATGTCTGGTGATTCCGCCAGGCAGCCAGCAGAAACGTTTGGAATACCCGGAGGGTGATGACCGCGCGAGGGTCAGAACTTCATGCTGACCGAACCCAGGAAGCGGTTCTGCGCGCTACCGGGGTGATTGACGGAATCCGGGCTGTCGCCAAAACGGCGGGACCATGCGACGTTGGCCGAGTAGCCATGTGGCGATACGTAATCAGCGGCGATACCCCAACCGGCAATTTTGCGGTGATTCCCCAAGGTCGGATCGCTGTAGCCATCCATGGTCTGCCAATTGGAATACTCCCTCTTGTTGACCACGCCGCTCGCGTAATCCACCAAAGGTCCGACAGATAATTGGTCGCCATTGGGCATGGGAATGCTGCGACGCAAATCAAAGCTCACCACCGCACCGCTATCGAACGACCCTTCATCTGGCCGGTATGCACGCACGCCGTTCTGGCCGCCAATTGCCAGTTTTTGCGAAGAGTCCAGGTTGCTGGTGGCGTACTGCAGTTGCAGATTTGCAAGCAGGTACCAGTCGCTGCTGTTCAGCTTGAGCTTACCCAGCCCGTTCAGATTGAACTTGTTGAAGCCGCCAAGTTGTCCAGTGACGTCCTGGGCCCCCTGAAGGTCCTGAGCGACAGCACCAGCCATCCAGGCGAGCGAACCACTCCAATAGCTTTGATCCAGATAAATCGGGCGATCGCCTGCGTTTCCGGCAATGGTCACCCGCCCTGCACCGATTTCACGGGTTGCGAATGCCTGCATGCCATTGACTTCCTGTCGGGAGCGGGTGTCCAGGCCATCGCCGGACAAAGTCCAGTTGCGATCCAGTTCACGAACCAGCGGATAGCTGAGCCCCACATTCACGGTATCGGCATTGCCGCTGGAGTTCACTTCGGGCACCGAATACATCGTGTGGCTGTAGCCCGCTTGGGCACGCAAACCCTGGTGATTCACGGGTACAGAAACTGCCAGCGAACCCGCTCGCTCACGACGATTGGTCACCAGCCCTGCGGCCTGGATAACGTCACCTTCATGAAACAGGTTGGTGAGCGTGACACCCGCGTTGAACTCGCCCACGCCGGTTGCCGGGTTACCGTAACTATCCAGGCCGACATACCCGCCTACCAGTGGACGATTGCTCTCTACGTTGATGCCTACCGAAGTCTGACCCACCCCGACGCCCTGGGGGCTCAAGGTGGTCTGATTCAGGTGCACCCCAGGCAGATCCTGCAGCAGCAGTTGTGCACGCTCCAGCCGCGCAGAGGTCAGCGTGCATTGGTCGCCCACCCCATTTGGGCATAGAGCCCCGGTGGCGATCTTTCTGAGTTCGTCATCCGCCACGCGCGAAGTGTTACTGAGCGAGATGGCCCCTACTTTGCCCTCGAATACCGTGAAGTGCAGTTGGCCAGTCTGCAAAAAGGTCTGACGATCCCGGGGCGCAACCACAACCTGGCCAACGACATAACCCGCAGCACGCAAGGCCTGGGTCAATTCGTCACACAGGGCATCGATTGCGGCGGCATCAATGGAGCTGCGCATACGGGGCTCAATATGAGTGTTGAGCAAACGCTGTGTGGTTTGGTATGAAACGCCCTCCCAACTGACACCGGCCAACTGGCTGGACGGTTCGCCCTTTGCGTAGGTTAGAGGCGCCATGGCGAGGAACGCGCAAAAAGATACCCCCCACATTGAGCGCTTCACCGCAAATCTGGAGGGTGAACGCTTCGTAGCGCGTTTATTCAACTGCAACATTTTTGATAATTCCACAAATTTAGAAATGGGGGGTGCGGCGCTTTGACCACAATCGGGGGCGGCACACTTGATGCACAACCCAAGAACCCTGAAATGTCGATTGCCAAGTATTTGTCTAAAGCAACCAATAACTTACGCAATCATTCCCCACCACTACCGCCCCCTCCCCGCCCCCAAGGAGGGGGTGGCATAGGTAATTTTTCACAAATTTGTGGCAAAGCATGGCTCTACTATCGCCCGCTGGCTGCCAAGCCAGAGGGATGCCGGAAACTCGAAAGGCGTAAAATTCAAGGATCGTTGAGGAAAAATTTCTGGTCGGGAAATGAGGTAAATCGCGCGCGGAAAGCTGGGCAAAGGGCAAGCGGAACCGGCAATGAGAGCTTGGGCTAGCTCCAGGAAATAATGCAAAAATCGTCCAGACACACTCAATGAGTACGGAGCGACCCTACCCCGCCCCGACCCGGTCACCCCAACCAACGCAGTTGGCGTGGGTGTGCCTGAGGGCCTTACCCGCTCACCGGTCAGATGTGGTTAGCGCAGGTGTCGGGGAGACAAAGGCCGCCGGAGGATACCCATGCCGCCAGCGTGGCACCGGATCAACACCCTGCCAAAGAGCAATAAATTCGACTCACTGAAAGACCGATATAAGCGGCAGCGAACAGGCCTATGACGACCATGAACGCCCAAAACAATACTTTACTCATTTAAAGAAACTCCAATTCTCTGATGACTCCAGCAGATTCTTCAAATTGCGCGCGGAGTCCATCATGACACCTTTAGGAATATTTGTTTTATTGAGTTTTTGAATTAACCCAGAAAAAACAATATCTCCTATTGGAAAATAAAAATTAATTACAGATTAATATCGGGAAAAAGCCCATTATTGCTTTCTCATGAACCCCATTACTTATTGGGTGCGCCCCAATCGTCTGGACTAACATCCACCATGCAGCAAGCCATATATGGACAGGCTGAATGAGGTTCAAATGGGGCGCTCATATTCAATGAAAAGCATGTGCATGCATTCCCGATTACCCCCTCTTGAAGCAGGGTTAGAATCAGCGGGTTTAGCAAAGCGATTTAAAGATCAACCCCTTGAGGCCGGGCGCCCTCGTGAAAAGCTCATGCGTTAGATGTGAGAAATCACACGAGTGTTAATGTTACAACCTTCAAGAGGATGCCCACACTAACACCCCAAATCCGTTGAGTGCCCCCTCTTCTGGAGCGGGCCCCCTTCATCAAGATCAAGGCATGATGAGCAAACCAATGCACCGACTTTCAAGAGCGCTGACTATAACGGCCAGTTTGACCCACCTTGGCCGATGGCGAGCCCTATTCAGGAACCAGACCAAGCTCGATGGTTTTTCAGAATGAATGTACGTGTGGTTCGCAAATAACTAAACATTCATACAGTCACGCCAAAAATATGATCGAGTAAGATGGAAATGACCAAAAACGGAACACGCTGGTTCAACAGCATTAGTAACTTCACCCAAAAAGGCAAAGAATTTCCAGTGCCGGCGAACTCACTGACAACAAAAGCATATTTCCAAAACTTCATTCAAGACGAAGATAAACGGACTTTCAATAAAGCTGGCCAGTTGCTTCAAAAAACGGAATCTTCTTTGGAAGGGCTTGCGTTAATGGAAGGCCTTGCCCAGAAAGGTATCGGCAAAGCCGCATACAACACTGCGGTAGCTTATCTACGCGGCATCGGCCATGATGAGGAAGGCACAAAAAGCGTGCATTTCATGTTGATGGCAGCTGAAGCCGGAGTTGCGCGCGCATTTTATCCCGCAGGCGTAATGCTTTATCATGCCACGGATGCAAATACACAAGGTGTTGACGGGCTCCTCCCACAACATATGCGCAGATATCTAGCGGCAGCGTGGCACTGGCGGGCGGGTCTGGTGGATGACAAGCGTGTCTTTAAAGCCAACAGCCAGATTCTTTTCGGCTCTATCCTGTTCAAATGCATTGGTTGCGTTCGGTGGCATTGAATAAAAAATACTTTCAGCATAAGACGAGTGGGTCTTCTTAGCTTCTTCCAGCACAACCCCCTGTTCGCCACCTCCTCACGAGTCTCCCGGAAAAGCCCGGCCAGATACCGCCCTCCCCGAGCCCCTTGAGTTTTGCCCATGCTTTTTCGGGGTATTCGGGGCATTGGCAAAAGAGATGTATGCGATGCCCAGCAAGTGAAAGGCCGGTGTTGCAGTGGTGGTTCCAGATGGGATGCGGGCCAAGGGTACGTCACCATGCCCGCCCCGCAGGAGGGGGACTGAGATTGCTGGCCCGTGGGATGCTTCGTTTGGCTGGTGGCCTCCACCAGCTGGCAACAACTTGACTGCCCGTGGGTTTCATCTTCAACACCAGACCTGTATTCAGGCTGGTGTTTTTTTATATGTGCCTCAAATAACGGCCCAGACGACCGCGCCACGGTTTAGTAGCACATCGCTTCAGAGGCCGGGATTGGCCGAATTGAACTTGAGCCCACAATAAGCGAAATCATGGCAAACATGGTTGAGATGTCCGTCCTGTTAACTGAGCTTGAAAAGTTGGTGCGGGAGGCTATCAACGCAACCATTCACGAAATCGGCAGATCTGTAGGCGCCAGGTACAAGACCACCGCTTCAGGGTGAGTCCAGATGGGATGCGGGTCTAAGGCAAGTCATCATCACACCTACCCCCCAAGAGGGGCACATAGCCTGCCGGTTTGTAGGATGCTTCGTATAACTGGCGACCGACGCCAGTTGCAATCTCTGACCGTGCGTTTCATTTTGAACACCAGACCTGTATTCAGGCTGGTGTTTTTTTATATCTGCCTCACGGCATTGCCCCCAGTCAAACCCTGAAACCACGGCCGAGCACCCAAAAATCTTGTGTATCCAAAAAACGGCTGTAGGTTACATAGGTGTTTTTTTCCCTGCCTCGTACATTCGCAGCCAATCGTACTGGCAAGACCGCTGGATCACCTGCCTGCGCGAATCGTCCTTGGGGCACATCAATGCAAACAGCTGATTTCAGTCGGTCAGATTCGGTGCAAAACGACCCATGAGCTCGCCGCGTACCGTCATCAGGTCGATCTGGTCGTTCGGGCTGCTGAACGCCGCCACGACCTACACCGGTAGCACGACCCTTGCGGCTGGCACCTTCGCCACAGGAGCTGCTGGCATTTTCAGCCGGGATTTCGCCTTCACGGTGCAGCCCGCCGTCATCTTGGATCGTCAGGGTTTTGATCAGACGCTCACCAGTCTTACAAATTCGGGCCTGGTGCGCACCGGCGGCTCAGCGGAGGCCCTGTTGACAACGACGAACTATATTGGCCGGGGTGGCACACTCGCCATCGACACCTATCTTGCAGCCGACAATTCGCCGTCGGACAAGGTGGTGATCAACGGGGGCATCGCGACCGGTACCACCACGCTGACCGTGCGCAATGCCGGCGGCTCGGGCATTCTGACGACGGCGGATGGTATCTGGGTCATTCAAACGAAGAATGGTGGCACGACGGCGACGGAAGCTTTTATGCTTGGCGGAGAGGCACGCGGGGGAGCCCTGGATTATCGCCTGTTCTGAGGTGGTGTTTCCGGCAACTCGCCCGAAGACTAGTTTCTGCGCTCCGATTTCGTTGTTGGACCTCAGCCACGGACCAAGGCACCCCACCAGACGAAATCCTGCCGCCCGAACCGTCGTCCGGCCAGCTTCTACCTGGCCTGTATCCGATCATCGGTGCGGGAATTGCCACCTACAGTGTACTGCAACCGATCGCTCGGCAGATGGGAACGACCATGCTGGGGACAATGCACGAACGCATAGGTGACGCGCTGATGGAGGCGGATGGAGGCGTCGGCACTCCTGGCTGGCTGGGCACGCATGTTCGGCCAGCAGATCGACAACCGTGACGAGACCTTCGCTGACGCACGTGTCGAAGGCACGATGCTCGGTTTCCAGGCTGGCGTCGATCTGTGGCGCGGCAGCTTCCTGCCCGGCCATCACGACGCCGCGGGTGTCTATTTTGCCTATGGCAACAGTCATGCCGATGTGGACGGACTGGTCACCAACGCGGCGGCCACTGGCTATGTACTCGGCCAGACCGGCTCACTGAATCTCACCGGGTATTCCGGCGGCGCCTATTGGACCCACTATGGTCCCGCCGGATGTTATGTCGATGCCGTGCCGCGGGGTACTTACTACGATGGCTCCGCTGCTACGCAGTTCGCCCGGCTGCCAGTCTCTGGCACAGGGATTGTGACTTCCCTGGAAGTGGGCTATCCGGTGCCGTTGCCTCTCGGCGCTGCCTTCGTGCTGGAGCCGCAGGCTCCGTTGATCTGGCAGCATGTCGGACTGAACGAAGCCAATGACGGGCTGGGACCGGTCGACCCGGGCTCGACCTCCGGCGTAAGCGGCCGGTTGGGAGGACGCGGTCAGTGGACGATCGAGCGCGCCAACGGACAGGTATGGCAGCCGTACGTACGCGCAAACGTGTGGCGGGACTTGGGGGCCCAGGCGTCTACTGCGCATTCCGCATTCGACCAAGTGCCGCTGATCGAACGGACAACGCGTATGGACGTCGCCGCCGGAGTCAGGGCACAGCTCAATACCCGAATGACGCTTTACGATCAGTTCGGCTACCAGTTCGCGGTCAGTTCGTCTGAGGGTGGTAGCCGTAAAGGGGTTTGGGGAAACATCGGACTAAGATATTCCTGGTGAAACCAGCTGCATATCCGGCACAAAACCAATTCAAGCTGCCCCGGGAAGTGCCGGATCACCCGTAGCTGCCATCTTGTGGTTCTCGCTGTATGTGGTCCGTGGCTGCATTGATACAGAGCTTGGGAAAGACACATCTGATCAAAGTCACCTCACTGTTCTGAATTGGACTGAGCAAGTCCGGGCCAGCAATCCATAGCCAATGCCTGCGCCCGTAATCCAGTCAGTATTCGCCGATTTGCCATGCTCTGAAACGCGGCCACCAAAATAAAACGTGGGTAGATACGTGGGTAGAGCAAGCGTTAAAAGAAAAAAGCCCTGAATAATCAGGGCTTTTTTCGATAATGCTGGCGGAGAGAGGGGGATTCGAACCCCCGATAGGCTATTAACCTATACACGCTTTCCAGGCGTGCGACTTAAACCACTCATCCATCTCTCCGCAGAGGAGGCCGAACTATACTTTATCCCGCCAAAATTGCCAAGCCTGATTGCCAACAAAACGCATAAACCTTTATTTGCATGTGATTTGTGCTTGTTGTCAAAGCCGGTTTTTGCAGGTCGCACGCAAGCAGAGAGGCCGATACAATGGGCCTCTTTGTGTCCTGCGTCAGCGCGGGGCCGTTGATGATCTGCCAAGCAGGGAAGCCAGAGCGTGAGCCAGTTCGAGCGTCTGACCATTGATGACATTGCCCGTCTTGCCAAAGTATCCCGCACCACGGCCAGCATGGTGCTCAATGGTTATGCGGAGCGTTACCGGATATCCAAAGCGACGGTGGAGCGCGTATTGCAGGTGGCGGCAGAGCATCATTTCAGCCCGTCCCAATCGGCCCGGGCCTTGCGCTCGCGGCGTAGCCACACTATTGGATTGGTGATTCCGGACCTGACCAACTCGGCGCATTCCGCGCTGGCGCAAGCGGTGGAGACGCAGTGTCGTGAACGCGGTTATCAGATGATGATGGTGACCAGCGATGAAGACCCGACGCTGGAAACCGAGTGTATTGCGCATCTGGTGGCGCGCCAGGTGGATGGCGTGATTGTGGTGCCCTGCGCAACTGATCCGCAGCATTATCAAAAATGGCTTAAACGGCTGCCACTGGTGTTTGTGGATCGCACGGTAGAAGGCCTGGCGGTGCCGTCCGTGATTACCGATGCCACGGGCATTGTGGCGGACCTGATTGGCGAGGCGCTGGCCGCAGGCGCGCGGGAGGTGGTGTACTTTGGTGGTCAGCCAGATGTATCGGCCAGCAGGGATCGGCTGGCGGGTTATGCGCAGGCGCTGGCAGCGCATGATCTGCCCCTGCGCAACGAGCTGGTTTTCCAGCGCGACTATCAGCGTGATTCCGGCTATCTCATGATGCAACAATGGTTTGCCGCACATGGCCGTTATCCGGAGGTGCTGTTTGTCGGGGCCATTACCTTGCTGGAAGGCGTTCTGGCGTTTTTGAACCAGCAGCATCAACTGACCCAGGCACCAGCGCGCTTGCTGACGTTTGATGATCATCAACTACTCGATTGTTTGCCTTTGTCGATTGATGCCATCGTGCAGGACAGCACGGCGCTCGCGCGCGAGAGCCTTAGCCGTGTGCTGGGCTTGCTGGAAGGCGTGTCGGATGCCGGCAGCACCCGTGTGGCGGCGCGTATCCACTACCGTAGCCCGCGCACCGTGTAACGGCGCCGACAGACCCCTGATGCCAGGCAGCGCTACACTGCCATATCAATCGAAGTAGACGTGGACAAGACAGCATGCCTTTTCATCTGACCTACCCGAAGGTTGTCGCACTGGGTGGCGGCACCGGCCTTTCTTCCTTGTTGCGTGGCTTAAAACATTTTCCGGTCGATATCTCTGCCATCGTGACTGTGGCGGATGACGGCGGCTCTTCCGGTATTTTGAACCGCGAACTCAAAGTGCCGCCGCCCGGCGACATCCGCAACGTGCTGGTGGCACTGAGCGAGGCAGAAGGCATTTTCCGGGACCTGCTGCAGTACCGTTTCCAAAGTGATGAAGGGGGTCATTATCTGGATGGCCACTCCTTGGGCAATTTGCTGATCGTGGCCATGTTCAGCCTGACCCACGGCAACTTTGTCGAGGCGGTAGAGAACATTGGCAAGGTGCTCAATATCAAGGGCCGGGTTTTTCCGGCCTGCCCGCACGCCACGGTGCTGCACGCCCAATTGCAGGATGGCCGCGTGGTCAAGGGTGAGTCACAACTGGCGTTTCAGGGTTCGCGCATCCAGCGTGTGTTTTTCGATCAGGACGTCCATGCCGAACCACAGGCCGTCAAAGCCATCGAGAACGCCGATGTGATCGTACTTGGGCCAGGCAGCGTGTTTACCAGCGTCTTGCCCAATCTGTTGTTGCCGGAAATTGCCGCCGCCATTAACGCCAACACCCGCGCCGAGAAGGTCTACATCTGCAATTTGATGACGGAACATGGCGAGACGGATGGCATGACGGCAGCGCAGCACGTGCAGGCGATTCTGGATCATGGCATTGACCGGATCAGCAAGGTCATTCTGAACGAAGACAACCTGCCCTCAGACGTACTCGGGCGTTACGCCGCAGAAGACGCACAGCCGGTGATCAATGATTTTGACGTGCTACAACGCATGGGGGTGGAGGCGATTTCTGCGCACATTGCCAACCTGAGCGATGGTACTGCGCGGCATGATCCGATCAAGCTGGCCGCCGCCCTGTACGGCATTGCCTTGGGTAGCGTGTAAAGTCGTTGTTCTTATCCCGCCTGGCGGCAAAACCAACAGATGTGTCAGGTTTAATCAAGCCTGAATCGATTTTTGCCATGACCACAGCATATAATCGCCGCGATGAAGCCAAGCCTTGATGGGCGCCCTGCCCGGCTTGCACTTCAGATTCCACCCTCGCCCTCGCGGCGTTTTGCCTTCAGGATCAATATGATGAATAAATCCCTGGTCTGTGGTGCGCTGCTCGCCACTTTTGCCGCTGGCGCGCAAGCCGCCGGTTGCGGCAAGCCGCGCAACGCGTTTGATACTGTTTACTGTGCCGGCAATCTGTTCTCGCAAACCGACAAATCGCTGAATCAGACCTACTCTGAACTGCGCAAGCAACTGACGCCGGATCAGCAGAATACGCTCAAGCAAGGCCAACTGGCCTGGATCAAGAATCGGGACGCCAAGTGCAGCCGCGAAGAAGGCGAGATGTACTTTGTAAACCTGGATTGCGCCATCAGCATGTCGCAAGAACGTGTGGATTTCCTGAAAGAACGTCAGCGCGAGTGCAGCAGCACCGGCTGCGAGGCCAGCAAGCTGGGCCAGTAATCAACCAGCTTGCGGTGGCAACAAAAAAGGCAGCTTGCGCTGCCTTTTTTGTTGCGGGGCCAATCAACCCACAGAGACCGGAATCTTGCCGATCTTTGCCTGCCATTCTTTCGGGGCCACGGCGTGGACTGAGGTCCCGTTACTGTCTACCGCCACCGTGACCGGCATATCCACCACGTCAAACTCATAGATGGCTTCCATCCCCAGGTCTGCAAACGCTACCACGCGGCTGTGCTTGATGGCTTTGGAGACCAGATATGCCGCACCACCCACCGCCATCAGATAAACTGCCTTGTTGTCCTTGATGGCTTCTACCGCTGTCGGGCCGCGCTCGGCCTTGCCGACCATACCCAGCAGACCGGTGGTTTCCAGCATCTGGCGGGTGAACTTGTCCATGCGGGTAGCGGTGGTCGGGCCCGCCGGGCCAACGACTTCATCGCGGACCGGATCAACCGGGCCAACGTAATAAATGAAGCGGTTGGTGAAGTCGACCGGCAACTGCTCGCCCTTGTTCAGCATGTCGATCATGCGTTTGTGTGCGGCATCGCGGCCGGTCAGGAGCTTACCGTTCAGCAACAAGGTCTGGCCTGGCTGCCAGGTAGCGACTTCGGCCGGCGTGACGTTGTTCAGATCCACGCGCACAGCGGCTGCGGACGGGGTCCAGGTCACATCTGGCCAGTCTTCCAGCTTGGGCGCTTCCAGTTGCGCGGCGCCGGAGCCATCCAGCACAAAATGCACGTGCCGGGTCGCTGCGCAGTTGGGGATCATGGCCACGGGCAGGCTGGCGGCGTGGGTTGGGTAATCCTTGATCTTGACGTCCAGCACGGTCGCCAGGCCGCCCAGGCCCTGCGCACCAATACCCAGCGCGTTGACCTTTTCGTACAGTTCCAGGCGCAGTTCTTCCACGCGGTTTTGCGGGCCACGGGCAATCAGTTCATGGATATCGATTTCTTCCATGAGCGATTCCTTGGCCATCAGCATGGCTTTTTCCGCAGTACCACCAATGCCGATCCCCAACATGCCCGGCGGACACCAGCCCGCGCCCATCAGCGGCACGGTCTTGATCACCCAGTCGACAATCGAATCGGAGGGGTTGAGCATGACAAATTTGGACTTGTTCTCGGAACCTCCGCCCTTCGCGGCAATGTCCACCTCAATGGTATCGCCGGGCACGATCTCGTAATGAATCACCGCCGGGGTATTGTCTTTGGTGTTCTTGCGAGCGCCTGCCGGGTCCATCAGGATGGAGGCGCGCAGTTTGTTATCCGGATGCAGATACGCGCGGCGCACGCCTTCATTGATCATGTCCGTGACACCCATCGTCGCGCCGGCCCACTGCACATTCATGCCGACGCGCACAAAACAGGTAACGATGCCGGTATCCTGGCAAATGGGGCGATGCCCTTCGGCGCACATGCGGCTATTGGTCAGAATCTGGGCAATGGCGTCTTTGGCCGCCGGGCTTTCTTCACGCTCATAAGCTTCACCGAGCGCCTTGATATAGTCGGCGGGATGGTAATAGCTGATGTACTGCAAAGCGTCCGCGACGCTTTCGATCAGGTCGTCCTGGCGGATGACGGTCATGACGTACTCCGTGATGCAGGCAAAAGTCAGAAAGGGCCGATTTTACCCTGGCGCGTGTAGTCATGCCCAAGCGGGTTACACGTATACCGCTGAACACACTATCCCATCAGCAAAACACCTGATGAGTCAGTCACTTGGGCTGTTGTGACACAAATACTTCATGTTGTACCGACAGAATGACCAAACGGTCGGTAGTGTAATCATCTAGACGAAATAATCGTGCGTTAAGATAGCGCATCGGGCGGCGGCGTGCCGCGCTCCACAAGTGGATAACAACAATGAATATCAACGTAGAACGTGGTTCGGGCATTGCGTTGTGGCGACAAATTGAAGAGACACTGGCGGCGGAGATCTCCCGCAAGGTACTGCGTGAACGCCTGCCCAATGAAACCGATCTGGCCAGCCGTTTTGGCGTCAATCGCCACACCGTGCGCCGCGCCGTACAAGCGCTGGAAGCGCGTGGTCTGGTGCGGATCGAGCAAGGTCGGGGTACGTTTGTCCAAGAAGAGTTCATCGACTACAAACTGGGCAAGCGCAGCCGGTTTTCGCACAGCCTGGAAAAACAGCAACTGGCTGGCACCAGCCAGGTACAGCGCTCCCGCGAGGTGGTGCCGCGGGATGAAGTCTGCGCCATGCTGGGCGTTGCCAACGGCACGCCCGCACTGCAAGTGGACGCACTGGATGTGGTGGATGGCCGGGTCATTGGCGTGTGTACCCAGTATTTTCCGCTGCCGCGTTTTCGCGGTTTTGACGCGACCTACAAGCACCATGGTTCGGTTGCAACCGCGCTGGGAGACATCGGCATCACGGAATACAGCCGCAAACTGAGCCGGGTCAGTACCCGCCTGCCTGAGGCCGAATGCGCCCAGCAACTGGGCCAGCCGAAAACCCAACCCATTCTGTTTGTGGAAAGCGTTTATATCGATGGTGCCGGCCTGCCCATTGAATACGGCATTACCCGCTTTGCCGGCGACGCCGTGCAACTCTTGTTCGAACCGGAAGCTGTTTGATGCCACTGCGTCGTGAAGTCGAGCAATACATTGCCACGCACCCCCGTTTTGCCCCTGCCGGGCTGACACGCTTGACCATCCTGGGTTTTGATCTGGGCTGGCTGGAGCCCGCAACCGTGGCTTTTCTGACCGCGCACAGCCCGCTGTTCGTGCGGCAAGGCGAACGGGTGGTGTTGCAGGCACAAACAGGTGCAGCGGCAGAGCAAGCCCTGACCGGGGCCGCCATCGCCATGCGAGCGGCAGGCCTGATCAAGGGCTGGCGGAATGAGCTTTACACCGTACTCACCCCACGCAGCGACGGCACGCCGGATTTCTCCCGCCCCCTGTTCCAGCTTGAGCGCGGCGCCTTCCGCCGGTTTGGGCTGTTGAGCCTGGCGGTACATATCAACGGCTGGCGTGACGACCAGCAGCTATGGATCGGGCAACGTGCCGCCAGCAAGGCGGTTGATCCGGGCCGGCTGGATAACCTGGCTGCCGGCGGCATGTCAGCAGGCGAGGACGCCCGCGCCTGCGCGATCCGCGAGTTGTGGGAAGAAGCTGGCCTCCCGGCCATCCTTGCGGAACAGGCCGTCGCCGCCGGGGAAATCCGCACCACCCGCAACGAGGTGGATGGCACCCACGATGAAATCCTCTACTGCTACGACCTGGCAGTGCCTGCTGACTTTACGCCGCGCAATACCGATGGTGAAGTCGCCGGGTTTATTGCACTGGGTGTGGATGAACTGGTTGCCCGCCTGCCACAACTAACCTGGGATGCCGGCCTGGTGACCGGGGATTTTTTACTGCGCAAGGGATGGGTTTAGGGCATCTGGCAGAGTGAGTGGCACCGGCCATGCACGCGCCGCCTTCCCACGACTTCATCGTTCCCGCAGAAACGGAAAATTTGCCTCGGAGCCTCGTAGCCCGGATGGAGCGCTAGCGGGAATCCGGGGTGGCAATACCGGCAAGCATGGCCCGTTACGCGTCCCGCCAACTCGTCATTCCCGCGCAGGCGGGAATCCAGCTGCAATGCTTGCCTGGACCATAGACATCTCTCTTTCTACTGACTCATCATTCCGGCGAACGCCGGAATCCAGTGGGGGCCGCGACGGCCCCGTTCTCTGGCGAGAACCACTTCTGTTAGCGCCTTTCGGCGCAGGTGTGAAAAACAATTGATACCGGCGGTGGCCGGAGCACGTCACTTTCTTTGGGGCCACCTCGGCGACCCCAAAGAAAGTCCCCTTCGAGGATAAATAAGCAAAGAAAGGCGACCCCAGCCTGCCCCTTGGTGGGTGCCAACACAAAGACGTTGGTGTACCAGATGACAGTAACAGCGGGGTGGCGGCCCTCCGGGCTTCCCTCAGTCAGGCCGGAGCCTAAGGTCTCCAGCCCTCCTTTGGCGCCTGGCTTTGATGGGGAAGGAACGTCAAAAACAACGACAACCCCAAAACCCAACTGCAACTGCAACTGCAACTGCAACTGCAACTGCAACTGCAACTGCAACTGCAACTGCAACTGCAACTGCAACTGCAAAAACCATCGTGTGCGCAGTTCCTTCTATCATTCCAACTTCTCAATTTCCTTCCACCCGCACCCCAAGGTTGCACCATAAGGTGCAACCGCAATTGTCCATTGGTTGCACCCATCTTATGCTGCGCGCAAAATCCTTTGGTATTTTTGCCAAACCGCCCTTTCAGGAAGCGCAGCATGAGCACCACAACCCTTGGCGTCAAACTTGATGAAACCACGCGTGAACGGCTGAAACAGGCTGCGCTCAAGCTGGAGCGTACGCCCCACTGGCTGATCAAACAGGCCATTTTCAATACGCTGGAACAGATCGAGCGCGGTCAACCTTTGGTCACCAGCCAGGTTACCGATGAAACTACATCTGCCGCTGCCGAGGTTGCACCAGAGCAACACCTGCCGGTGCAACCGTTTCTTGAGTTCGCCCAGAGTGTACAACCGCAGTCGGTGTTACGTGCGGCGATCACGGCGGCGTATCGCCGGCCGGAACCGGAATGTCTGCCCGCCTTGCTGGAACAAGCCCGTTTGCCACAAGCAACGGCAGAGTACGCCCAGCAACTGGCACGCAAGCTGGCGGCGACACTGCGGGAGCAGCAAGTAGGCACCGGGCGGGACGGGTTGGTACAAGGGTTGATCCAGGAGTTCAGCCTGAACTCGCAGGAAGGCGTGGCATTGATGTGTCTGGCCGAGGCGTTGTTACGCATTCCGGACAAGGCCACGCGTGACGCGCTGATTCGCGACAAGATTGCGCGCGGCAACTGGTATTCCCACGTCGGCCAGAGCCCGTCTTTGTTTGTGAATGCCGCTACCTGGGGCTTGTTGCTGACCGGCAAGCTGGTCACCACCCATACCGAATCGGGTTTATCCAGCGCGCTGACCCGCATTATTGGCAAGGGCGGCGAGCCGCTGGTGCGCAAGGGCGTGGACATGGCCATGCGCCTGATGGGCGAGCAGTTTGTGACCGGCGAGACGATCTCCGAAGCCCTCGCCAACGCCCGCAAGTTTGAAGCCGAGGGGTTTCGCTACTCCTACGACATGCTTGGCGAAGCCGCCATGACCGAGGCCGATGCCCAGCGCTATCTGGCCTCTTACGAGCAAGCCATCCGCGCCATTGGCCGCGCCGCCCAGGGGCGTGGCATTTACGAAGGCCCCGGCATCTCGATCAAGCTTTCTGCCTTGCACCCGCGTTACAGCCGTGCGCAGTACGAGCGCGTGCACAGTGAGCTTTATCCGCGCCTGAAATCTTTGGCGGTGCTGGCACGCCAGTTTGATATCGGCATTAACATCGATGCAGAAGAAGCCGACCGCCTGGAAATCTCGCTCGACCTGCTCGAAAGACTGTGTTTCGAGCCAGATCTGGCCGGCTGGAACGGCATTGGCTTTGTGGTGCAGGCGTATCAAAAGCGCTGCCCGTATGTGCTGGATTATCTGATTGATCTGGCCCGCCGCAGCCGCCACCGCCTGATGATCCGGCTGGTGAAAGGCGCGTATTGGGATAGCGAAATCAAACGCGCCCAGGTCGATGGGCTGGAGGGTTATCCGGTCTACACCCGCAAGGTGTATACGGATGTGTCTTACCTGGCGTGCGCACGCAAATTGCTGGCCGTGCCGGAGGCCGTTTACCCGCAGTTTGCCACCCACAACGCACACACACTGGCGACGATTTATCACCTTGCCGGTCAGAATTATTACCCCGGCCAGTATGAATTCCAGTGCCTGCATGGCATGGGCGAGCCGTTATACGAACAGGTCGTGGGCAAACTGGCGGACGGCAAGCTCAATCGCCCTTGCCGCATCTATGCGCCGGTGGGCACGCACGAAACACTGTTGGCCTACCTGGTACGCCGCCTGCTGGAAAACGGCGCCAATACCTCGTTTGTGAACCGCATTGGCGATGAGACGATCTCGCTGGACGAATTGATTGCCGATCCGGTCAGCGTGGTCGAAGAGATGCATCTCAATGAAGGCGCGCTGGGCCTGCCGCATCCGCGCATTGCCTTGCCGGCACAGTTGTATGGCGCAACGCGCACCAATTCGGCCGGGCTGGACTTGTCCAACGAGCAGCGTCTGGCATCGCTCTCTGCCGCGCTCTTGCACGGTGCGGATGAACCCTGGCGCGCCACACCGCTGATTGAAGGTGTAACGCCGGCCAGCACTGGAGGTGCCGCGCTACTGAACCCGGCCGAGCATCATGACGTGGTTGGCCACGTCATCGAAGCCACGCTGGCCGATGTGGATGCCGCCATGCAAGCTGCCGTGCATGAAGCGCCGGTCTGGCAAGCCACCCCACCAGACCAGCGCGCCATCTTGCTCGAACGCGCCGCCGACTTGATGGAAGGCCGCATGCAGCAATTGATGGGACTGATTGTGCGTGAAGCCGGCAAATCTTTGCCCAATGCGATTGCAGAAGTTCGCGAAGCCGTGGACTTCTTGCGCTATTACGCCGCCCAGGTCCGCACTCATTTCAGCAACGACACGCACCGCCCACTGGGCCCGGTGGTATGTATCAGCCCGTGGAATTTCCCGTTAGCCATTTTCACCGGGCAGGTCAGTGCTGCCCTGGCGGCAGGCAACACGGTGCTGGCCAAACCCGCCGAGCAAACGCCGCTGATTGCCGCACAAGCGGTGGCTATTTTGCATGAGGCAGGCATCCCGGCCGGGGCCGTACAGTTGCTGCCCGGCCAGGGCGAAACCGTGGGCGCAGCGCTGGTGAACGACGCCCGCACCCGCGGCGTGATGTTTACCGGATCGACCCAGGTAGCGCGCATTTTGCAGCGCAGCCTCTCCGGCCGGCTGAGCGCCAGTGGTGCGCCGATTCCGCTGATTGCGGAAACCGGCGGCCAGAACGCCATGATTGTTGATTCCTCCGCCCTCACCGAACAAGTGGTAGCCGATGTGCTGGCCTCCGCTTTTGACAGCGCCGGCCAGCGCTGCTCTGCCCTGCGGGTGTTGTGCTTGCAGGAAGACATTGCCGACCGGGTGCTGAACATGCTCAAAGGTGGCATGCAGGAACTGGTGGTCGGCAATCCAGACCGGCTGGCGACCGACGTAGGCCCGGTGATTGATGCCGAAGCCCAGGCCAGCATTCAGAATCATATCGACACACTCTACGGCAAGGGCCGCAAGGTTTATCAGGCCGGCGAACCAGAAGCAGGCCGTTACGGCACGTTTATTGCGCCCACATTGATTGAACTGGACAGCATTGCCGAACTGGAACGCGAGGTCTTCGGCCCGGTATTGCACGTGGTGCGCTGGCAACGCACCGCAGACAACGCCGGGCTGGATCAGCTACTGGAGCAGATCAACGCCACCGGTTACGGCCTGACGATGGGTGTACACACCCGCATCGACGAAACCATTGCCCACATCGTGGCCCGTGCCCAGGTGGGCAACTTGTACGTTAACCGCAACGTAGTTGGCGCAGTGGTTGGTGTGCAACCCTTTGGGGGAGAGGGCCTGTCTGGCACCGGCCCCAAAGCGGGTGGCCCGCTGTATCTGCACCGTTTGCTGGCGGTTTGCCCGCAAGATGCCCTGCAAAAAACCATTACCCACCAAGCCGACCAAAGCGCGGCCACGCAACGCACCGCACTGCTACAGCCCTTTGAAAGTCTGTGGCAATGGGCACGCGAACATCAACCGGCGCTGGCCGCACTGTGCGAGAAACTGGCCGTCGCGACCGTCACCGGTAGCACGCTGACACTGGCGGGCCCCACGGGTGAGCGCAACACCTATGCGCTGCTGCCGCGTGAGACCGTGTTGTGCGTGGCTGGTGCCGAAGATGTACTGCGGCAACTGGCCACCGTCCTTGCCGTCGGTGCGCGGGCCGTGATCGTGCAGCGCGCCGGCATCAAAGAACTGGTCAGCCGTCTGCCCAAAACAGTGAACGAGCGCATTACCCTGGTGGAGGCGACGGCAGATCTGAAAACCCTGGCGTTTGACGCGGTACTGCAGCACGGCGATTCGGACGAATTGCGCGCGCTCAGCCAGGCGCTGGCCGAACGCGACGGCCCGATTGTGGGCGTGCAGGGTTTGCCTGCAGGCGGTGAGGAGTTTGCGCTGGAGCGCCTGTTGATTGAACGGGCGTTGTCGGTGAACACCGCCGCAGCGGGCGGCAATGCCAGTTTGATGACTATTGGGTGATCGAGGTGTGAGGTGTGAGGTGTGAGGTGTGAGGTGTGAGGTGTGAGGTGTGAGGTGTGAGGTGTCCAGATTGTGCGGTCATATCCTCCACCCTGCACACCACCACTTCGTCATTCCGGCGAACGCCGGAATCCAGGTGTAAACCTCCGTGCCGAAGGCACTCAAAATGGTTTATCCGTAGTTTGCCCGGGGCAGCCCACCGACAGTGGGCGCTCTAGATTCCGGGTTTCGCCGGAATGACACTCCAGAGATGAGCGCACCTTTTCAATTTGCTGTACACCGCACACTCTACAATACGCCCATGACCGCCTCCGCCCGCCTCTTCATTGGTCTGACACCCCCACCCGCTGTCCGCCAGCAACTGGCGATGGCGCGTGACCAGGCGCACGTGCAATTCGGTGGCAAACCTGTTCCCGCAGACAATCTGCATCTGACGCTGGCCTTCCTGGGCCAGACGTCGTTGTCTCGTCTGGATGAACTGACCAGGCTGATTGATCAATGCGGTTTTATGGCGATGACGCTGCAACTGGCTGCTATCGGCAGTTTTAGCAGCGCCAAAGTGGTGTGGGCCGGGCTGGCTGAGCGGCATATCGCACTGGATGCGCTGGCAGGAAGGCTGCGACGCGTTTTGCAGCAGCAGGATTTCAGTGTGGACGCGCAAGGCTTCAATGCCCACGTTACGCTGCTGCGCAAGGCGGTGTGCCCGGCACATACGATAACGCCCACCATTATCTGGCGGGCGTCACAGTTGAGTCTGTATGAGTCGCGCTCAACGCCGGCTGGCGTGGAATATCACATTCTGCATCGTCTGCTCAGCCATCAAATGGCGGACTGACCAGAGCCAGCAGGAAAAAATCACGGAAACACAGCGCCCTGCATCGCCAGCACACCGCTCCGGCCGGGGATTTCTGTCATTTCAACGTGATGGTAGGGCAATTTGGTCGGGTCCAGCGTGCCGTACAGATCGCCGCAAGACACCAGTTGATAACCTTGTTCGATCCAGCCCGCCAGCAAGCGCTCAAAGGTGGGCAACAGCTTCATGCCTTCCAGTTCAGCATGCAGGGTAAACACGTGGCCGTAGGGCTGGGTGTCTTCTGTCATGCGCAAGATGTGCTCGTGGACGTTGTCGGCATTCAGGCCATCTACACCCAGGAGTTCATCCAGCGTCGGCAGCGTGCCGGGCAGTTGTACGCAACGCACCAGTTCGCCCTTCACCACCGGCCAGAATGGATGCGTACCGCGCGTATCCGCAGCGTAACGCAGGCCCATGTGTTGCTCGTACCGGTAGGCGTGCTCGTTCATTTGCCAGCCAGCGGCACCGTGCGTGGTGGCGGGCTCGCCAAAAATACTGTTGAAACGCTCTGCCGCCTTGTTCAGTTCCGCGCGGGTCCAGGCTTCATCGGCACCGGCAACGCCATCCTGCCAGCGGATATGGTCCCAGGTATGGATGCCATTTTCAAAACCGGCGGCGGCCACGCTGCGCATCAGTTCTGCACAGCGCTTGCCGATATCCGGCCCTGGCAACAGCGTGCCGTACATCAGGGTTTTGATGCCGTAGTGTTCCACCACCGAGGTGCGGGACACTTTTTTCATGAAACCAGGGCGGAATACGCGCTTGATGGCGCGGCCGGTATGGTCAGGGCCAAGACTCCACAGGAAAGTGGCATTGGCCTTGTGCCGTTGCAGGGCCTCGACAAGGCGCGGTACACCCACGCGCGTGCCCCGGAAGGTATCGACATCAATTTTGAGCGCTAGCAATCGCATAAATCTGGAACGGCTTCGGTAACAAAACGGGTTGAATCAGAATGATCAGAATGATGCGAATGGACTAAGCAAAAAAAACCATCAATGCGTGGCTGCGGCATCCGATGCGGCATCTGCTTTGGCCTTGTGCGCCCGGCGCAGCATTTCCTGCTCCATGGCGGTGAACTGGTGCAGCAACTGGTCACGCGCAGTACCGGTTCCCAGGCTGCCGACCAGTTTAGAGGTCGGCGTCCATTCGGCGTGGTAGCTTACCACGGTCTGGCCGTTCTTTTCGGACAAGGTACTGACACTGGAGAGCGGGCCGGAATCTCCCCCAACGGAATGAGCGCGGATTTCCGTCATGGGCTTGAGTTCCATCTGCCGGATCGAATCGTAAGAGGTGTGGAAGATCCCCAGCGGCACCACGCCCTTTTGCTCCACCTTCATGGTGGTCTCCGTGCGCTCCAGAATCTTGCTACTGCTGAGGTTGGGTATATAGCTGGTCATGTGGTCAAAGTCAGTCAGCACCTGCCAGGCCACCTCCCGCGATACCGCCACGGTAAATTCGCTCTCCAGCGTCACCGTTTCGCCGTTCTTTTCGACATGCGCGGCCACCGGGCTGGCGGCGGTTGTGTCTTGCGCACAGGCTGGCATGCCGGCCAGCAAGGCCAGTACGCCTGAGAGGGAAATCAGAAATCGCATAGTGCTCTCCAGATGCGGTGGGCGCATGGTGCCAGCAAACTCGTGACACCAGCATGACCCGGTTCACGACTTATGGTAGACGGCCAACCTGCGCTTTGCCGCTGTTCCCTGCCACAAGGCGCAGACCTGGGCACGCCGCAAGACATGCCCCGCCCCACCCACAAAGAACAGGAATAAAAAAAGGCCCAAATGGGCCTTTTTCTCAACAACGATGGGGATCAGCTCTCACGCGTGACGCGCCAGACTTCTTCCAGCGCCGTTTCACCACGCTGCACACGGCGCACGCCGTCTTGACGCAGTGTGGACATACCGTGCGCCAACGCATATTCCTTGAGTTGTTGTTCTGGCACCCGCGCGTGGATCATGCCGCGCAGGGTTTCATCGACCTTGAGCAGCTCATAAAGGCCGGTACGGCCCCGATAGCCGGACTCACCACATTCCGGACATCCCACCGGGCGATACAGCACCGGCTTGCCAAGACCTCCAAACGCAGCCAGCTCGTCCGGTTGTGGCTCATCCAGGCGGCGGCAGGCCGGGCACAGTTTGCGCGCCAGCCGCTGCGCCAGAACACCCAGCAAGGAGGACGCCAGCAAGAAGGGCTCAATGCCCATGTCGGTCAAACGGGTGACCGCACTAATGGCATCGTTGGTGTGCAGTGTAGCCAGCACCAGGTGACCGGTGAGCGAGGCCTGCACCGCAATCTGCGCGGTTTCCAGGTCACGGATTTCGCCGATCATGATCACGTCCGGGTCTTGCCGCAAAATGGCGCGCAGGGCGCGGGCAAAACTCATATCGATACGCGGGTTGATTTGGGTCTGACCCACGCCATCCAGATCGTATTCGATCGGGTCTTCAACCGTCATGATGTTGGCGGTTTTGGAATCCATGCGCGAGAGCGCGGCGTAGAGCGTGGTGGTCTTGCCCGAACCGGTCGGCCCCGTAACCAGCACAATGCCGTGCGGTTCGTTCAGCATGGCTTGCAATTGCACCAGCACTTCGCCACCCATACCCAGTTTTTCCAGGTTCAGGCGGCCGGCTGATTTATCCAGCAAACGCAGCACGGCGCGCTCGCCGTGGCCGGTCGGCAAGGTGGAAACCCGGACGTCCACCGGGCGGCCCGCCACCCGCAAGGTGATGCGGCCATCTTGCGGCAGGCGTTTTTCTGCAATATCCAGCCCGGCCATCACCTTGATCCGCGACACCAGCGCAGAGTGCAGCGCGCGCTTGGGCTCCAGAATGTCCCGCAACTGGCCATCGACCCGGAAACGCACCACAGAACGCGTCTCAAACGGCTCCAGATGCAAGTCAGAGGCGTTTTCCCGCAGCGCTTCGGTCAACAAGGCGTTGATCAGGCGAATGATCGGCGCATCGTCTTCGGTTTCCAGCAGGTCTTCGATTTCCGGCAATTCTTGCGCCAGGCGCGACAGATCCAGACTGCCTTCCAGGTCATCGGCCACACTGGACGAGGCACTGCCAGCGTTGCTGAACAGTTCGGACAGGCGCGCTTCATAGGCTTCCTGATCCAGCAGTTCAACATCCAGCGGGCGCCCAGCCACGCGACGCAACTCGTTCAGCGCAGCAAGGTCTGCCCCTTTGCGCATCAACACATGCACCGAGTCTTCATACTGTACGGTGTCGACCACGCCAAAATCGCGGGCGTAGTGATAAGGAACCAGCCGTGCGCTCACTTGGTTTGACCTTGCGTATCAGCGGCCGGGGTACTGGCTGCCGGGGCCACCGGTTGCGTAACTTCCGGCGTCTTGTTGCCGGCACCGCGCAAGTCCTGCACGCCATAACGCGAGGTGGACGGCGTGGTTGGCGTGGTCTTCAGCTCAGGCAGCACGGCCTTGGGCACCGCCGGCAAAGCCGGACCATCAGACATATTGAATTCTTGCTGCACACGGCGCAGGTACTGATAGCGATCAACCGAAAGCGTGTCGGTATCTTTACTGTCGTACAGGATCACCGGGCGCAGGAACACCATCAGATCCGTCTTGGCCCAGTTGCGGCTTTGATAACGGAACAGGCCGCCAATCAGCGGGATATCACCCAGAATCGGCACCTTGTTCATATCGTTGGACGATGAATCCTGCAGCAGGCCACCCAGCACAATGGTCTGGCCGTTATCGACCAGCACCTTGGAATCAATGGTGCGTTTCTTGGTGGCAATACCACCACCGTTGGTGTTCACGGTGGTATCAATGCTGGAGACTTCCTGGTACACCTGCATGGTGATCGAACCGCCTTCCGACACCTGCGGCCGGACCGCCAGGGTGATACCGATATCCTGGCGCGTATAGGTATTGAACGGATTGGTATTGGAACCCGTCGAGGCGGTTTGCCCGGTCAGGATCGGGATGTTCTGGCCGACCAGAATGCGGGCTTCTTCGTTATCCAGCGTCACCAGGTTTGGTGTAGACAACACGTTGGCATCGCCCGTGTTTTCCAGCGCCGACAAAATGACACCAGCCGTGGCAGAGCTATTGACCACGCCCAGGTTAAAACCGGTGGGCGCGCCATTGGTAAACGTGCCGGTGGAAATCCCCGACAAGATACTGGAGATGGGGTTGTTGAGCGTGGCAATACTACCCGCCAGGCCAGACAGCCCCACCACCGATGTGCCCGAACCAGTCAGACCCAACTGCCACTGCACGCCCAACTCATTGAGCTTGGAGGCGTTGACTTCCGCAATGATGGCTTCGACATACACCTGCGCCCGGCGGGCATCGAGTTTGTCGATGACGTCGCGCAGATTGTTATAAATGTTGTCCGGCGCGGTGATGACCATTGCATTGGTCATCGGATCGGCCGTAATCAGCACATTGGCCCCACCCACTTGCACGCTGGTTGAGGTGGGCTGGCTGCTGGTATTGCTGTTGCTGGAAGAAGACGGCGAGGTGGCGCTCATGCCGGACAAGCCGGTACTGCTGGTCGCACTGCTGCTGGTAGAACTGCTGTTACTGCTCAGGCTGGCCGATGAGGCCAGACTGGTGGACTGGTTGCTGCTGTTGCCGGAATCCTGCCCGGTCAAAATGCCCTTGAGCGTGCCTGCCAGCTTGGTGGCCTCTGCGTTGCGCAGATAGACCACATGGATATTGCCGCCCGCAGCGCCCGGCTGGTCCAGCGTATCCACAATGCGTTTGATCTGCTGCGCGGTGGCCTGATTTTCAGAGCGCACCAGCAAAGCATTGCTGCGCACATCCGGCACGACGGTACTGCGGTGAATCCCCTCACCCGGGTTATTAGTGGGTGTCACGCCCTGCATGGAGATTTCCGGCATCAGACGTGCCAGCGTCTGCGCGACATCCAGCGCGGACGCATATTTAAGCTGGATCGGGAAAATATCCGATTGGGCCGGCTGATCAATACTTTCAATAATGCGGTTCAGGCGTCGCACGTTGTCGGCGTAATCGGTAATCACCAGCGTATTACCGGCCGGATAGGCTGCGACCGTATTGTTGGGCGATACCAGTGGCCGCAAGATCGGCACCAGTTGTGTGGCCGACTCATACCGCAGCGGGTACACCTGCGTGACGATCTTGTCGCCAGACAGTTTCATGCCGCGCTGGCCGGTGGTGCTGTAGTTCTGTTTGGCATCGGCCTCAGGCATGACCTTGACCACGCCATTGCTCTCCAGCGCGGTAAAGCCTTGCTGGCGCAAAGCGGACAAGAGAATGGGATAAACCGCATCTTTTGCTACCGGCTCGGACGAGACGATATTGACCGTACCCTTGACGCGCGGGTCGATCACAAAGTTCTTGCCAGTGATCAGGCCGACAGCCTTGATGGTGGATTCAATATCGGCGTTGACGAAATTAAGCGTCACCGAATTGGTGTTATCAGCGGCCTGCAACAACTGGCTAGCAAGCAAACAGGCAATCAGTAGGGGGCGGAAACGAGGTTTCATTGCAATCCGTCAAGGCTGAATCTGGTAATGCATTCGCAGCAGGCTGCCGTGCCGGAGCAGCACAAGCTGAACCTGGGACTGCTGGCTAAATGCGGTATATACGGAGGAAATATCGGTGTTTTGCGTCAGGTTGGCGCCATTGATACTCTTGAGTACGTCCCCGCTTTGCAAGCCCAGCGGGCCGGCAAAAGGTTGCTGGGACGGGTTATCGATCTGGATGCCACCACCCGCTGCGCTGGTGATGCCTTTGGCCCAGTCTGAAATATTGGCACTTTGCATGGCTGCCGCGAGCTGACCACGGGTAAGCGTGCTGGACGGCCCTTCACTGATCGCACCACCAATCGCACCGGCCTGCCCGGCCGGCGGCGGCGGTGGCGCAGCGCCGACTGCCGGCCCGCCAGCAGGTGGCGTTGCCGCAGCGGGGGCACTGGCCCCTTGCAACATCAGTTTTGAAGTCTGGCCATGTTCGTCTAGCTCGACATGATCCCGCTCCACCCGCGCCAGCCTCACACCGGGCCGCAGGTCCTGCCCTACCCGCACAGCGGTCGGGCTGGAGGCATCCAGGCCGGTAAAAATCGCGGCGCTATAACTATCACCGCCTGCAATCACGGCAATCAGCTGTGCCGACAGGGCGCTCTCGCCTGCATCTTGCGTGCCGGAGCCAAACCATGTACGCGCACCCGCCCACTGCATCTGCGCGCTGCGCGGTGCTTCTACGGCAGGCATCAACCGGACTTGCGGTGAATGCGGCGCGAACAACTGCCAGAACAATCCGGCACAAGCCCAGGCCAGCGCGACCACCAATACGATGTCCAGCACACCCACCCAGCGAGACTTGTCTGTTACAGATAATTTTGAAAATTTCACCGGAGCGACTATCTATGTATGTTCTGGTTTTGAACTGGGGCAATTTATACCAAATGCCGCAGGCGCATGACTATACGCGCTGGGCCTCCACATCAGAGCGAGACACTTTATTGCGAGATTTTTACGGTTTTGCTACTTCTCTTCAAAAAAGTGTTTGACAGCCCAAAAGGTGCATGGTTAAATGCGCACCTCTCGACGAGACACGGGTGATTAGCTCAGATGGTAGAGCGTCTGCCTTACACGCAGAATGTCGGCGGTTCGATCCCGTCATCACCCACCAAACCGCTGCGGAGCGGTAGTTCAGTTGGTTAGAATACCGGCCTGTCACGCCGGGGGTCGCGGGTTCGAGTCCCGTCCGCTCCGCCAGCAACACTCTTGTTGCAGCCTTGTTTTTTCTGTAGTTCTGTACTGAATCCAATCCAGCTTTTACCAAAATTTCTTTCCGTTTGCGTAAGAATCCGACTACATGTCGTGGCTATCCGGCAACACTCAGCGGCCAGTTTCGACGCCCGTCGCTTTAATTCTATGGATTGCTTGACCTGACCCGGCTGCTAGCGCAAATTCGTCAGACATTGTCCACCGACCTTGCCCATGCCGCTTGCCTCACGCACTCTGGATAATCGCGCCCGCCCGCTGTCTGTCACCGTAGCCCTGATCGTCAGTGTGGGCGGCATTGCCGCGTTGCACACGTGGGGCGGTGTCACGCCTGGCTTACCCTTGTGGCTTATCGAAGCCTGGCTGGTTGCCGGCAGCGTCGCTCTGGCGCTGCTTGCCACACGCAGCCCGACGCATCGCATCGATGTCGCACTGGAAGCCGAACCTGCCAGCACCGACGTGGCCACGATTCCCATCGCCCATTGCCTGCCCGACCTGGTTTGGCGTATCGATTACGCCAACCGCACGGTCACCTCGCTCAACGAAGCCACAGCGCAATTTCACCCCTCTGCCTGCGACGGCAATGGCCGCTTGTCCGGCTTGTTCCCCGCCCGCGTGTCGCGCCAGTATCTGGAAGCGCTGATTTCTGTGCAGAGCACGCAGGTGCAACAACAATTTGAATACCGCCTGGGCAATGGCAACGAATCCGGCCAGCATGTTTTCGAAGCGCGCCTGCTTCCACTCTCACCGGGCGAATGTCTGGCAGTGATCCGGGATATCACGCAAATGAAGGCCACGGAAGAAGCCCTCTTCCAGCAGCAGTTGTTTGTCCATCAGATTATTGATTCCAGCCCCAACCTGATTTTTGTGCGCGACAAGCATGGCCGCTTCTTGCTGGTGAACCGCGCCACCCAAACCACGCTGGGGCATGAGTTGCTGGTGCAATCACACCTGGCCGCCCATGATCAAGCCATGCCGTTTACCACGGGCGACACCGAAGTGCTGGAGCATGGCGAGACGGTGCGCATTGTCGATCACTGGACACTACCCAATGGTCGCACTCACTGGTTTGATATCACCAAACAACCGCTGGTCCGCGAGGGCGATGTCTATATCTTGTCGATTGCCATCGACATCACCCATGTCAAGGCAGCCGAAGCGTTGATTGCTTCGTCCGACCCGCTCTCTGAAGGCGTGGCCGATGCGTTGCCCGTGCCGTTCATGCTGCTGCGCAAAGGCATCATCGAATTTGTAAACAACCCCTTCTGCGAGCGACTGAACACGCCGCCGACCGACCTGTTAGGCAGGCCGCTGGAAGCCATTACCGCCAACAGCGAGCAACTGCTGGCCGAATCCAGCCCTGGCACGGCGCTGGAGTTCCTTTACCACCGCGACCAGAAAACCCACGCCTGCCGGGTGCAGCAGATTGGTACGGAAGAAAAAACCAGAACCTTGCTGGTGTTGCACTGAGACGTGTGGTGGGCGATGGGCGATGGGCCAGATTTATGCGCACCACCTCGTCCCGCACACCACTACCTCGTCATTCCTGCGAAAGCCGGAATCCAGGTGTAAAAATCTGAGCCAAAGGCACTGCCCATAGTTTTTCCGCGGTTTGCCAAGGCAAGCCCACCTGCGGTGGGCGGGCTGGATTCCGGCTCAAGGCCGGAATGACGAGCCCGGGGGATTCCAGCGCCTCACTCCATCCTCACCAAATGCTAGAATCGTGCGTTTTTGACGCTCTGGTTCTACCCATACATGTCTACCGACCTTCTCGCCCAACTGGGCGAAGAACTCCAGCATTGCCTTGCCCGTGACCGAATCGGCCTGCAACCCAAGTTGCGGGCCGCGCAGCAGCGGGCCGCCCAGGGCAAACCGGTGGACCGCAGCCTGATTGAACTCACGCAGCAAATTCAGGCCAGTAGCCGCAAATACCAGCAACGCGAACAAAACCTGCCGCGCCCCACGTTTGACGATGCCCTGCCCGTCAACCAGAAACGGGATGATATCCGCGAGGCCATTGCGGCCAACCAGGTGGTCATCATCTGTGGCGAAACCGGTTCCGGCAAAACCACCCAGCTACCCAAAATCTGCCTGGAACTGGGCCGGGGCAAATCCGGCCTGATTGGCCACACGCAACCGCGCCGGCTGGCCGCCCGCACGGTGGCCACGCGCATTGCACAAGAACTCAATTCAGAAACCGGCGCCGTGGTCGGCTACAAGGTGCGCTTTGCCGACAAAACGTCCGAGGCCAGCTACATCAAGCTGATGACCGACGGGATTTTGCTGGCTGAAACCCTGAGCGACCCGCTTCTGAGTGCCTATGACACCATCCTGATCGATGAGGCGCACGAACGCAGCCTGAATATCGATTTCTTGCTGGGCTACCTGAAGCAACTGTTACCACAGCGGCCAGACCTGAAAGTCATCGTCACCTCCGCCACCATTGATGCGGACCGCTTTGCCAATCACTTTACCGGCGCGCCGGTGATTGAAGTCTCTGGCCGTACCTATCCGGTAGAAGTGCGTTATCGCCCGTTGCAAGCGCGCGATGAAGATGATGCCGAGATCGAAATGGAAGAAGCCATCGTCAACGCCGTTGAAGAGTTGTGGCGCCACGATGGCACTGGCGACGTGCTGGTGTTTTTGCCCGGCGAGCGCGAAATCCGCGAAACCGCAGAAGAATTCCGCAAAGCCAAAGTGCGGGATGCAGAAGTGTTGCCACTGCTGGCGCGCTTATCCAACGAAGAACAACAACGCATTTTCCGCAGCTCCAACGGTCGCCGCGTGGTCCTGGCCACCAACGTGGCCGAAACTTCGCTGACCGTGCCGGGCATCCGCTATGTGATCGATTCGGGCCAGGCCAGGGTGAACCGGTATTCGCCGCGCGCCAAGGTAGAGCAACTCCTGGTGGAGAAAATCTCCCAGGCGTCGGCCCGGCAGCGCGCCGGCCGTTGCGGTCGGGTCAGTTCCGGCATTTGTGTGCGTCTATATGACGAGGACGACTTCAACAACCGCCCGGCGTTTACCGATCCGGAAATTGTGCGCTCATCCCTTGCCGCCGTGATCTTGCGGATGGCTGCGCTCAAGCTGGGCAAGGTGGATGATTTTCCGTTCCTGGAAGCACCATCGGGCCGGCTGGTGGCAGATGGGTACCAGCAACTGCGTGAACTGGGCGCGGTTGACGAAGAAGACCGGCTCACGCCCGTGGGGCGGCAACTCTCCCGCCTGCCGGTCGACCCCAAGCTGGGCCGCATGTTGCTGGGCGGACACCAGGAAAACTGCCTGAAAGAAATTCTGGTGATTGCCAGCGCCATGAGCCTGCAAGACCCGCGCGAGCGTCCGTTTGATGCGCGGGATGCCGCAGACCGCGCGCAGCAACGCTTTGTCGATGAGAAGTCAGACTTCCAGTCCTATCTCAAGCTCTGGCATTTCTTTGAAGAAGCGCTAGCCAACAAGCAATCCAACCGGCAACTCGTCAACCTGTGCCACGAGCATTTTCTGTCGTATATGCGCCTGCGTGAATGGCGCGATCTGCACCGCCAGCTCACCGATATTGCGGAAGACATGGAATGGCGGCTGAACGACAAACCTGGCACTTACGAGCAAATCCACAAGGCCTTGTTGACCGGTTTGCTGGGCAATATCGGCATGAAACAGCCCGAGGCCGATGAATACCTGGGGGCACGCGGGATCAAGTTCCAGATTTTTCCGGGCTCCGGTCTCAAACGTGCGCGGCCCAAGTGGATTCTGGCCGGCGATCTGGTGGAAACCACCAAGCTGTTCGGGCGCTGCGTGGCTGCCATTGAGCCCGACTGGGTCGAGAAACTGGCACTGCATCTGGTCAGCCGCCAGTACTTTGATCCGCATTGGGAGAAAGAACCGGCGCAAGTGGTGGCCTCTGAGCGGGTCACACTCTATGGTTTGCCCATTGTGGCGCGCCGCCGTGTGAACTATGGCCGCATCAACCCGGTAGAAGCACGCGAGATCTTCATTCGTGAGGCGCTGGTCCGCTTTAATTTCAATACCAAAGCGAAGTTCCAGGAGCACAACTTTGATGTGCTGACCGAGATTGAAGAACTGGAACACAAGGCACGGCGCCAGGATTTCCTGGTGGACGAAGAGGTCTTGTACGCGTTTTTTGACCAGATCATTCCGCCTGGCATTGTGAACGGCGCTGGGTTTGAGGCCTGGCGCAAAGAAGCGGAAATTGCCAACCCGAAACTGCTGTTCCTGGATCGGGAAGAACTAATGCAGCGCGCCGCCGGTATGGTGACGGCCGAGCAATTCCCCACGCACTTCAAACTGGCTGAGGCGCGCCTGCCGCTGTCTTATCGGTTCGAGCCCGGCCACGTGCTGGACGGCATTACGCTGACCTTGCCGCTGCACCAACTCAACCGGGTCAATGCCCACGTGTTCGACTGGCTGGTGCCGGGCATGCTGCGCGAGAAAATCACGCTGCTGATTAAAGCCTTGCCCAAGAGCATCCGGCGCCTGTGCGTGCCGGTGCCGGATTTTGTGACGCGCATGCTGACCGAACTGGATAGCGGCGCCGATCGGGAAGCCCCGCTGTTACCGCAACTGGCCCGCGCTGCAACACGCGGCATCGGCCAGCCGGTATCAGAAGACGACTTTGCCAGCGTAGAACTACCGCTGCACTTGCAGATGAATTTTCGCGTCGTGGACGACGCCAGCCAGGAACTGGCCAGCGGCCGCGATCTGGTGGCCATCCGCGCCCAGTTGGGCGAAGCGGCGCAAATGACCTTTCGCGAAGCGGGCGGCAGCGGCGACGAAGGCGGCAACGAGATCGAGAAAACCGGTATCAACAAATGGGACTTTGGCGACTTGCCGGCCAAACTCACTTTCAAGCGTCAGGGCCGCAATACCACGGGCTACCCGGCACTGGTGGTGGATGAACCGGAAAGCTGCGCGATTTTGCTGTTTGATACCGAGCACGCGGCCGAAGCGGCGCACCGTGAAGGCGTGGTGCATTTGCTGCGGATTGAGCTCAAGGAGCACGTCAAACAGCTGCAAAAGTCCGTCCCCAATTTCCAGCAACTGGCGCTGCAATTGCGCAGTATCGGCAATGCCGACATGCTGCTGGACGATCTGGTGAACTGCATCTGCAACCGTGCTTTCCTGGGTGAAGATGACGCACCACGCACCAAAAAAGCGTTTGATGAGCAAAAGTCCCGTGCCCGCGCGCGCCTGCCATCGGTGCGGGATGCCGCCATCCGCGCGCTGACCGAGGTCGTGGCCGAGTACGGCCCGGTGGCCCAAATCGCCAACAAACCCGGCCAGATCAGCCATGAACTGAAAGACCAATTGAACAAGCTGGTCTTCAACGGCTTTATGGCCGCCACGCCGTGGGAGCAATTGCCGCGGTTGCCGGTTTATCTGAAAGCCATCAAGTTGCGGGTCGACAAACGCACGGCCAACCCGGCACGTGATGCCCAACGCGCCGCAGAAGTGCTGGACTTTGAAGGCAAATGGCGCGCAGAGATTGAAAAATGGCAGCGCGATGGCCGCGACACCGCCAAACTTTTGCCGGTGCGCTGGATGATTGAGGAGTGGCGCATCAGCCTGTTTGCGCAGGAATTGCGCACGCCTTATCCGATCTCACTCAAGCGCTTGAGCAAATTGTGGGAAGAACTGCTGCGACGCTGATCACAGCGGCTCTGTGGTAGGTTCAGGGACGGTAAACGCGGCGCACAAGTGCCGCGTTTAGCTTTCACCACCCTGTGTTTTCCGGATCGTCCTGTGTTCAAACCACTTGTGTTATCGCTATTGCTGATCAGCGCCCCCATCACCGCGCTGGCCAGTGGCTTTGCCATTTTCAGCCCGCTGTCCATCAACCGCATGGCGCAAACCGGCGACACCCCGGTTGCCCGTCAGGTACTGCACGCAGCCGACCTGGCACGCCACCGCAATCCACAGCCGCTGCCCCGCGTGCACACCGAAGGCACCCTGCCGCATCAGGGCATCCGTGACCAGAGCATTGCCGCCGAAGCAGACTGGCCTGCCATCCTGAATCTGGCGCTGGCCTGGAGAATCTCTGGCGATGATGTTTATCTGGTGGCGCTCAGTGGCTATCTGGACGCCTGGTTTCCGCTCTATCACGCCTCGCTCAATCCGATTGATGAGACCAATCTGGATACCGTGATCCTGGCCTACGATCTGACAGCCGACCGACTGCCCAGCGCGACGCGTGCCAATATGGACGACTTTTTGCGGCAACTGGCGACGGGTTATATCGCCCAGGCCAGACTCAAGAAAGATCACGGCAACTGGCAAAGCCACCGGATCAAGCTGGCCACGATGGCTGCCTTTGCCCTGAATGACACGGCACTGATCAATGGGGCGCACAAGGTATTTGAAAAACACCTGGCCAACAACCTGCAGGCCGATGGCAGCGTGTTTGATTTTCATGAGCGCGATGCGTTGCATTATGTGGTCTACGACCTGCAACCCTTGCTGATGGCCACGCTTGCCGCCCAGCGCCATGATCAGAACTGGGTTCAGGACGTCACCCCCGAGGGTGCAACGTTGGGCAAAGCGCTGGACTGGCTGACGCCATATGCCCAAGGGGATGAAACGCATATCGAATACGTGCATTCCACCGTCAAGTTCGACTCCCAGCGGCGCGATGCCGGCGAGCCCGGATTCTCTGGCCCTTGGGACCCGCAAAGCGCAACGCAATTGTTCAACCTGGCCGCCTTGCTGGACCAGCGCTATGCGCCACTCGCAGCGCGGCTGGGGCGGCCGGCGGCGTGGATGGTGTTGGGGCAGTAACGTTGTTGGCGAACTTTCATTCTTATCTATATTGCCATCCCGGATTCTCGCTGGCGCTTCATCCGGGCTACGCGGTGGTTCTTTGCCGGCAAAGGCCACCGGCGGCGGCCTGACTGGATTCCGGCGTTCGCCGGAATGACGAAGTGGTGGGGAAGATAAACCATTCTTGCAGACGGTTTGTGGGGTTGGGGTTGGGGCAGTAATGTTGTTAGCGCACTTTCATTCTTATCTATATTGCCGCCCCGGATTCCCGCTGGCGCTTCATCCGGGCTACGCGGTGGATCTTTGACGGCAAAGGCCACCTGCGGCGGCCTGGCTGGATTCCGGCGTTCGCCGGAATGACGAGGTGGTGGGCAAGATAAACCATGCTTGCAAACAGATGATTTGCGGGGTTGGGGCTGCTTTTGACGTGGCCGTGGCCGTTGTTTTTGACTTGCCTCCCCTTCGGCAGTGCCGAGCACCGCAGCGGGGTCCGGGGTTTCGGTGAGGGGTGTCTGAGCGCAGCGAGTTCCTGCCCCTTGGGGGTACCCCCACAAAGTTGATCATCCCATCGGATGACAGTAGAAGCGGGGCTGGAGCCTGCCGGGCCACGCGAGGAGCGCAGGGAACCCACGTAGTGGGCGCTGTCGTCGGGGTCGCCTTTTCTTTGGTTACTTTCTTTTGGCGAAGCAAAAGAAAGTAACGTGCTCCGGCCACCGCCGGTATCAAATGCTTTTAAAACCTGCGCCAAAGGCGCTAACACGCCACAGCAGCAATGGTGGATTGTCGCTACCGCTCCGAATCCACCCTACGCCCCCCGACAAAAAAAGACCATTACCGTGCCACCGGCCGCGCCGGATCGGCGCACCACTCACTCCAGGACCCGGCATACAAGCGTCCGCCCGCCAGGCCCGCAGCGGCCAGTGCCAGCAAGTTGTGACAGGCCGTCACGCCAGATCCGCACTGGTGCACCACATCAGCGGGCGGGATCGCCCCCAGCACGCCTTGCCATTCTTGTTGCAACTGGTGCGCCTCCTTGAAGCGGCCACCGGGCGCCAGGTTGTGCTGAAAGAAACGGTTGATGGCCCCGGGGATATGCCCGCCAATCGGGTCCATGGTTTCGCCCTCGCCCCGAAAACGCTCCGGGCTGCGGGCATCCACCACCTGAAATGACGACTCGCGCAGATCAGCCTCAACCTCGGCCGCAGTCACGCGCCGTTCCGGGCGCAGGTGCGGTATAAAACTCTTTGATTCAACCGGTCGCACATTGGCCGAGACGCGCTGGCGCGCGCCCTGCCAGGCTTGATACCCGCCATCCAGCACCTGCACATTGTCATGCCCCAGCCAGCCCAGCATCCACCACAGGCGTGCTGCATACATGCCGCCAGAGCCGTCATATGCCACCACATGACTGTCATTGCCGATGCCCACAGCACCCAGGCGCGTGGCAAGCCAGCGCGGATCTGGCAAGGGATGGCGTCCGTTGCTGCCCGTTTTGGGGCCGGAGAGGTCTTCATCCAGATTCAGAAAAACCGCGCCGGGGATATGGTCCAGCGCATACGCCTCCCGACCGGCTTGCGGGTTGGCGAGGTCGTGACGGCAATCGACAATCACAAGGTCGGAGTCAGTCATGCGGGTGGCCAGTTCAGCCACAGTGATCAACGGAGACATCGGACAATACTCCAGCCAGGTTGGGATAGGGGCAGTGTGCCATCAGGCTGGACAATGCCAATGTGGTAACGGGTTGATCACAAGAAAAAGCGCCGGCCCTGCCAGCGCTTTTTCCGGTTGCAGCAATGACAGCTTAGCGCTCTACCGCCAGCGAAACACCCATGCCACCGCCAATACACAGGGTAGCAAGGCCACGCTTGGCATCGCGCCGGATCATTTCATGCAGCAAGGTGACGAGGATACGGCAACCGGAAGCACCAATCGGATGACCCAGCGCAATAGCACCGCCATTGACGTTCACACGGCTCCAGTCCCAGTTCAGCTCACGTGCTACGCCCAGCGCCTGGGCGGCAAAGGCTTCGTTGCCTTCCAGCAGATCAATGCTGTCCAGCGTCCAGCCGGTACGGGCCAGCACGCGGTGCGTGGCGGGGACCGGCCCCATGCCCATGATGCTGGGGTCAACACCTGCGGAAGCGGCAGCGCGAATGGTCGCCAGCGGCTTCAGGCCCAGTTCGTCGGCTTTGGCGCGGGTCATCAGGATGACACCGGCTGCGCCGTCATTGATGCCAGATGCATTACCCGCCGTGACGGTGCCTTCTTTATCGAACGCGGCGCGCAACTTGGAGAGCGACTCCATGGTGGTGTTGGATTTGATGAATTCATCCTGATCAAACACCACGGGATCACCCTTGCGCTGCGGAATGTGCACCGGAATGATTTCATCGGCAAAACGGCCGGCGGCCTGGGCTGCGGCCGCTTTGGTTTGCGAGGCCAGTGCCAGCTCATCTTGTTCGGTGCGGCTGATACCGTACTTTTTGGCGATGTTTTCGGCGGTGATACCCATGTGGTACTGCTTGTAGGCGTCGGTCAGGCCGTCGTACACCATGCTATCGATCAGTTGGGCATTGCCCATACGAAAACCATCGCGGCTGCCCGGCAAAATATGCGGGGCAGCGCTCATGTTTTCCTGGCCGCCCGCAATCACAATCTCGCTCTCGCCCGAAAGGATGGCTTGCACGCCCAGCGCCACGGCTTTCAGACCCGAACCACACACCTGATTAATGGTCAGGCCAGGCACGGCGTCTGGCAGTCCGGCCAGACGCAATGCCTGGCGGGCCGGGTTTTGCCCAAGGCCAGCCGTCAGCACATTGCCCAGGATGACTTCACTGACTTGATCTGCAGCGAGGCCACTGCGTGCCAGCAAGCCCTTGATCACGGTAGCGCCCAGTTCCGGCGCACTGACCTTGGCGAGGCTACCGCCGAAATTGCCAATGGCGGTGCGCCCGGCAGCAACAATCACGATCTCACTCATTGTGTTTCTCCAAACCAGCGTTGCAAGAGTCTGGCCACACCTTGCGGCGGGCCGTGATCGGGGCCGGTTTCTGCGTTGAAGACCGGCGCCCCTGCGTTGGTTCATCCGGCGTGGATGGCCGGATGGGCACAAACAAAGTGTCTTGGTGCCATCAACCAGGCCCGCTGCCACTGGCAGTCAGGTCTGGTTGTGGCGTTTAGTCGCGCTTCTCTTTTACATAACGGCCAGGCGCGGGTTCAATGGGTTTGAACCCGGCTGCGCCCAGCGTTTTACGGGCAGCCACCTTCTTGCCGGTGAACTGCTGCAACCACTCATTCCAGTCTACCCACCAGCTACCCGGCCTGGATTCGGCGTTTTCAAACCAGGCATCCGGCGTAGCGGCCAGTTTCTCGTTCACCCAGTAATTGCGTTTGCCTGCCGCCGGGTGATTGATGGTGCCGGCAATATGGCCCGATGCGCCCAGCACAAAACGGGTCGGCCCACTGAAGATGCGTTGCGTACCCCATGCCGATTTCCACGGCACAATGTGGTCTTCCCGCGCAGCAAACACATAGGTGGGCGTCGTGACCGTGGTCAGGTCAATCGGCACGCCACACAGCGAAAACGAACCGGGGCGGGCCAGGTTGTTTTCCAGATACATATTGCGCAAGAAGAAGGTATGCATCGGCAACGCCAGGTTGGCCGAGTCATTGTTCCAGTACAACAGATCGAACGGCGGCGGTGTTTTACCTTTCAGATAACTGCTGACGACATAGTTCCAGATCAGATCGTTGGCCCGCAGGGACGAGAACGTGCGCGCCAGTTCCTTGCCGGACACCACGCCACCCTTGTCAAGTTGCGCCTCGCGGGAACGGATGAGGTTCCAGTCAATATAGTGCTTGATATCGCCCGGGTCAGAATGATCCAGCATGGAGGTCATCAAGGTGACGGAACGGAACCAGTCCTGATTGCGCGATTGCATGACCGGGATCGACGTCGCCACCAGCCCGCCGCCAATGCAGAACGAAAGCACATTCATCTGCTCACGCCGGCTGATCTTGCGGACCACTTCTGCCGCCTTGATCACGCCGTCGTCGACGTAATCATCCCATTGCAGATGGCCCAGCTCTGGCCCGATGGAGCGCCAGGAAACCAGAAACACCGTGTTGCCCTGTTCCACGCACCAACGCACCATCGAGTTTTCGGCCTGCAAATCCATGATGTAGTACTTGTTCACGCAAGGCGGCACGATCAACAAGGGAACTTCGTTCACCTGAGCGGTCAATGGCGTGTACTGAATCAATTGCAGGATGTCATTTTCAAAGACCACCGCGCCTTCGGTGACGGCCAGATTACGGCCGACCTCGAACAGCGACTCATCCGTCATGGTGATGGTGCCCTTGTTGATGTCATCCAGCAGTCGGCGCATGCCTTCCTGCAAGCTTTCACCCTGGGTCTCGGCCGCCAGCTTCATGACCTCTGGATTGGTGAGCGCAAAATTGGCCGGGCTCATGGCATCCAGATATTGCCGCGTGAAAAACGCGGCTTTTTCACGCAACGTGTCGTCGGTTTGCGCCGAATCGACCACTTGCAACAGATAACGGGAGGTCAACAGATAATTTTGCTTGATCCAGGAAAACAGCGGCGCTTCCCACTCGGGCGAGTTGAAACGGCGATCGCCCTTCTCTGGCTGAACGGCGGCGGCCGGTGCTTTGGCACCAATCAAGCCCAGCCACAGATCAAGTTGTTGCTGATAGTACTCAGCCTGGCGCGCTTGCCATTCGGCCGTATGCGTGGGGACAGTCGCCAGCACTTTGGGTACAAGATGCGGCAACGCGTCATCCACGGTGGGTGCCACCGCGTTGACCCACTGCTGCCACCATTGCTGGCTGGCTTCATTCATTTGCTGGAAAAAACCGTCAAATGGCGTGGCCTGGGACACAATCGATCGCTCCGTCGGGTTGGAATGATGGTCAGGTACTGCCCTGAAGTGACGCACAAAGGTGCGTCAATTATCACAAATGGTGCACCACAACATACATAAATCCCTCACTTGCTGCAAGGTCGGTGAAATCTTTTAAAGTTGCACTTTGCAAGTAGTACGCGACCTCTTGATTTGGCATGACATTTTGCATTTTCTCAATTAGTATTACAGCGTTCTGATAATCATGGCCGCACATTTGGAGATCGTTGATGCGTCCCGCTTTTCCTCTTTTTGTCACGTTGCTGACTGCAGCCACCCTGAGTATTGCTCCGGTCGCCAGCGCAACCACGACTCATAAGCACAAACACACTACCCAATCTGCAAGCAAGAAGACAGCCACGCCCAAGGCGACTGCCAAGACTGCTTCTGCACGCAGCACCACCGTCTATGAAAAAGGCCGGGTCAAGCGCACGGCCATTGCCAATGCCCGTAGCAGCGTTCATGTCACCCGTACGCTGGCGCTATCCAGCTTCACTGCTGACAATCCTGGCCTGCAATCAGCCTCTGTGCTGATCCTGAACGAAAACACCGGTGACGTGGTGTACCAGAAGAACCCGGACGAAATTGCGCCGATTGCTTCGATTACCAAGCTGATGACCGCCATGGTCACGCTGGATGCCCACCTGCCGATGAACGAATACATCACCATCAGCGATGATGATGTTGATACGCTCAAGAACAGTTCGTCACGCCTGCGCGTGGGCACCCGCCTGACCCGCGCGGAAGTCATGTTGCTGGCCCTGATGTCGTCGGAAAACCGCGCGGCCGCAGCGCTCTCGCGCACTTATCCGGGTGGCCGCGACTTGTTTATCCGCAAGATGAACGAGAAAGCCACCGAACTGGGTATGACCCACAGTCATTTCTATGACTCTACCGGTCTGACTCCGCAAAACGTCTCCAGTGCCCGTGATCTGGTATTGATGGTGCGTGCGGCGCGCAAGTATCCGGAGATTCACGAGTTCACCACCTCGTCCCAGTATGAGTTCACCTCCAATCTGAACGGCCGCACTATGGCTTTTCACAACACCAATCCGTTGGTGAAAGAAGAGCAATGGGATATTGGCCTGACCAAGACCGGCTTTACCAATGAAGCCGGCCATTGTCTGGTCATGGAAGCCACTATCAGTGGCACGCCGGTGGTGATTGTCTTGCTGGATTCAACCGGCAAATACACTCGCATTGGCGATGCCAACCGCGTCAAGAAATGGCTGGAAACCAGCCCGGTGGCACTGGCACGGAGCTGATTTCAGCGTGCTGCATTTGAGCTGCCAATAAAAAAGCCCGGTCGATACCGGGCTTTTTTCATATCTGGCCACTGTTGAAGTTCATCAGAAAAAATCAGACAGCCAGGCTTTGAACTGCCCCGACGACATCGCCCCGCTCTGCCGCGCCTGTTCCTGGCCACGTTCAAATACCAGCAAGGTGGGGATACTGCGAATACGCAAACTATTGGCCAGGGTTTGCTCCTGATCGGTATCGACCTTCACAAACGTGGCTTTGCCGGCAAAGTGTTCTGCCGCAGAAACAAACGCTAGCGCAAACGCCTGACAGGGGCCGCACCAGGTCGCCCAGCAATCCACCACCAGCGGTTGTTTAAGTTGTTTACTGAGCACGGCAAACTGCTCCCCGGTCACGGCAAGCGGCGCGCCTGCAAACATTGGCTTGTGGCAGGCACCACAGGCGGGGTTATCGGTGATGCGTTCGTCATCGATGCGGTTCTGGGTATGGCAGTGGGGACAGGCGATTTGCATGAGGCGTCTCTCTTTTTGATCTGTCAGGAGTCGTTGTTTTTGGTGCTGGGCGATACGGGTGATTGCCAAGGATACACCGGTGGGTCATTTGTGCAGAGGTGGGAGTCTGGCGATGGTGGTGGCTATGGTCACTTTCTGCCACGGTGCCACTGACTCGTCATTCCGGCGGAGGCCGGAATCCAGTCCGGCCGCCGCAGGTGGCCTTTGCCAGGTTGGCCGTAGGGTGGATTCGGAGCGGGAGCGACAATCCACCACGGCAATGTATGTTGTTAGCGCCTGCGGCGCGGGTCTTTTAAAAGCATTTGATACCGGCGGTGGCCGGAGCACCTCACTTTCTTTGCCTCGCCACCTCGGCGGCCCCAAAGAAAGTAAGCAAAGAAAGGCGACCCCAGCCCTGCGGCCCTCCGGGCTGCCCTCAGTCGGTCGGGAGCCTGAGGTCTCCCGCCCTCCTTCGGCGCTGGGCTTTAATGGGGGAGAAAGTCAAAAACAACGGCAACGGCAACACCAACACCAACACCAACCGCCACCGCCACCGCCACTGCAACTGCAACTGCCCCCCGCTTTCACAGTATCTCGCGCCCAACAACATTTCCTGGTTTGCGCCAGGCGGGTGTGCCGGTACAATCGCCCACCCAATCAAGTTTACGAGCGCCGCACCATGCTCTGGTTTCGCAATATCCAGATTTACCGCCTTTCCGCCGACCACGCACTCACAGCAGACAGCATCAACGATCTGCTGGCCAAGCGTCCGTTTTTCAGTTGCGGCAGCCAGGACCTGATGACGCAGGGCTGGATTGCCCCGGCTGCGCATATGCCCGAATCGATGGCGTATCCCTATCAGGATACGGTCCTCGTCATGCTCAAGACCGAAGAAAAGCTGCTGCCCGGCTCGGTGATCAAGCAAACCGCAGATTCGCGCGTGCAAGAGATAGAAGCGCGGGAGAACCGCAAGGTGGGCAAGCGCGAGATCAAGGAATTGCGCGAGCGCATTACCGAAGAACTGTTGCCGCGCGCGTTTACCCGTTCGCGCACCACGCGCGCGCTGATTGATCTGGCCAATAATCTGGTGCTGGTCGAAAGCGCCAGCGCTGCCAAAGCAGAAGTCACCCTGTCGTTGCTGCGTGAAGCACTGGGCAGCTTGCCCACGCGTCTGATCCAGACCAACACCACGCCGCAAACCGCCATGACTGTGTGGCTGGAATCAGCCGACGCGGGTCTGTTTGATCTGGGTCAGGATGTAGAACTGCGCGCGCCGGGCGAAGATGGCCCGATTGCCCGCCTGGTCAAACAGCCACTGATGGGCGAGGAAATTGCCCAGCATTTGTCATCCGGCAAGCTGGTGACCAAGATGGCACTGTCCTGGAACGACCGCATTGCGCTGCAACTGACCGACAAGATGGAACTCAAGCGCGTCGCCATGCTGGAGGCCCTGCAAGACGACTTCAAAAATGCCGATGCAGCGGACAAAGCCGCGTTGTTTGATTCCGGTCTGGCCCTCTTTGTTGGCGAAACCCGCGCGCTGGTGCCCGATTTGCTGGAAGCACTGGGCGGTGAACAGCCAGCCTGATCTGCTCCCCCCATTGCCAGAGAAAAAGCCCGCCATTGCGGGCTTTTTTATTTGGGCCGTACAGAACACCATGTGCCCTGTTGCTGTTATGCAAAATGAATTGTTTGTCCAGAATCCAGAACAATCAGACCGACCAGTCGGCTAGAACGCAAAAATACCACTCAAAATCAGGCAATTACCGCACAAACACTGGCCAGGATCGACTATTCGCTTTCATACCATTGCTTTGACAATAATCACAAAAGAAACCTACCATCGGCCACCGACTTTACCATCAACAAGGTTTGCCAATGTCTTCCATCCAAGCACCCGAAGAAAATCTCGGGGTTCTGGTTCGCCAGGTTCGTGACGGTCTGTTTCATCTGTTTGAACGCAAGCTGGCTTCCAGCGGCCTTGAACTGAATCTGAGCCAGTACCTGGTGCTCAAGCGTCTGGCCTACCACGGTGCACAAACGGCAACCGAGCTGGCACGCGCCATTGACCACGATGCGGGCGCCATGACCCGCCTCCTGGACAAGCTGGAAGAGAAAGGCTATCTGCGCCGCCAGCCCCATCAGGAAGACCGTCGTGCTTTACAGATCACCCTGACCGAAGCGGGCCTGGCGCTGTGGACTACCATGCGTAGTTGCGGCGACGACTCGATGGGTCAGGCGCTGGTCGACCTCTCTGCAGAAGAACAAGAAACTTTGATTTCGCTCCTCAAACGTGTCAGGAACAGTCTGGAGAACGCGCAGTGATGAAAAAAACCTTGCGACGGCAAGTATCGTCGCACCCGCTGGTCTTGAGCGCGCTCATGGTGGCGTTGCTGGCAGGCTGTGCCAATCAGGATGGATTAAGTCCACAAGGCAAACTGCTTGATGCCAATACGCTGGCGGGCAAGAACACCCTGGCTGCCGCCAAAGTGGGCAGCGCCTGGCCAGATCAGGTGTGGTGGACCACGCTGGGCGATACCCAGTTGTCCGCGCTGATGGACGAAGCCTTCAAGAACAACCCCAATCTGGACGCCGCTGACGCGCGCACCCGCCTGGCTCTGGCGCAGGCCGGTGCCGCCGACGCCGCGCGCATGCCGCGCCTGGATGCCGCTGCCGCGTACTCGGGCATCCGTATTCCGGGTACCGTGTTGCCGCCGCCCTATGGCGATAGCTACGCCGCGCTGAAGATGGTCTCGCTCAAATTCAGCTATGACTTTGATCTGTGGGGCGGTCAGCGGGCTGCGTGGGAGGCCGCCGTCGGCCAGAGCCGCGCCACCTTGATTGATGCCCAGCAATCACGCATTACGCTGTCTACCAATATTGCCCGCACGTATTCGCAACTGGGTTATGCCTGGCAAATCCAGGACATTGCCAAGGCCGATTTGCAGCGCGCGCAGAACCAGCTCGATCTGGTGCAGCAACGCGTCAGCGCCGGCATTGATAGCCAGGTGCAGCTCAAACAAGCGCAGTCCGCGCTGCCGGCCGCGCGCCAGCAGGTGGAAGCCGCACATCAACAAATTGATGACGGTCAGCTTGCCCTGGCGGCACTGCTGGGCGCAGGCCCGGATCGTGGTCAGCAACTGGCCCGGCCACAAGCCCTGCAACCGGGCGTGCTGGCTTTGCCGGGTGTCTTGCCGGCAGATCTGGTCGGCCGGCGCGCCGATATCGTCGCCGCCCGCTGGCGGGTGGAAAGCGCCAGCAAGGACATCAAGGCTGCGCAGACCAGGTTCTACCCGGATTTCAATCTGACCGCCGCCATTGGCCTTGCCTCGCTCTCTATGGGCAATTTGCCGGAGTGGGAAAGCCGTTACGCCCAACTGGGCCCTGCCCTGACCTTGCCGATCTTTGATGGTGGCCGCCTGCGCGCCAATCTGTCGGCCAAAGATGCGCAATACGATCTGGCGGTGGCGCAGTACAACCAGGCGCTGGTGAACGCCATGCACGAAGTGGCCGCTGAAGTCAGCGCCATTGCATCGCTGAACAAACAAGTGGTCGAGCAGAAAAGCGCCATCCAGACCGTCCAGGAAGCCTATGACCTGGCCACCCAGCGCTACAAGGGCGGCCTTGGTAACTATCTGGACGTGCTGAGCGTGCAACAACAATTGTTGAATGCGCAGATGCGCCTGGCTTCGCTCAATGCACAACAACTGGATGCATCGATTCTGCTGGTACAGGCCCTGGGTGGCGGTTATCGCCCGGACGCAGATACGCCGGCCATTGCCGCCTCCGCCCCGGCTGCCGCGCAGTAAGCGGCCCCCACTGATCAGCAAATTCAAGATACAAGAGATAAGGGATAGACATGAGCACCGAAACCAACGCCGCTGCCGCACCCAGCGCAGAGCGCCCTTCCCGCCGCAAGTTCCTGTTGCGACTGGCCTTGGCCGTATTCATCCTGGCCATGCTGGCCTGGGCGGTCTGGTACTTTATGGTGGGTCGCTGGAATGAAGACACCGACGATGCCTATGTACAAGGCAACGTCGTCCAGATTACCCCGCAGATTCCAGGCACCGTCGTCAGCATTGGCGCGGAAAACGGCTCCCTGGTTAAAGCCGGCCAGACCCTGGTAGAACTGGACCCGAGCGATGCCCACGTCGGCCTGCAACAAGCCAAGGCCAATCTGGCCAGCACCGTGCGTAAAGTGCGTGGCCTCTTTAGCAATGTGAACAGCCTGCAAGCCGAACTGGCCGCCCAGCAAACCGCGCTGGACAAGGCCAAGGCCGACTTCGAGCGCCGTCAGCAACTGGTGAAAACCGGTGCTATCAGTGCTGAAGAACTGGCCCATGCTCGCGATGCCCTGGCTGCCGCACAAAGCACCGTGGCTTCGTCGCAAGGTCAGTTGACGTCCAGCAAGGTCCTGGTAGAAGACACCGTCGTGGCCTCGCACCCGGATGTAGAAGCCGCTGCCGCCAAGCTGCGCTCGGCCTATCTGGATGACGTGCGCACCACCATGGTTGCACCGGTATCCGGTTATGTGGCGCAACGTAGCGTGCAACTGGGTCAGCGCATCCAGCCAGGTACGCCGCTGATGGCCGTGGTGCCGCTGGAGCAGGTCTGGGTTGAAGCCAACTTCAAGGAAACCCAGTTGCGTCATATGCGCATTGGTCAGCCGGTGACCCTCAAAGCCGACCTTTACGGCGGTAGCGTGGAATACCACGGCAAGATCGATAGCCTGGGTGTCGGTACGGGCAGCGCGTTCAGCCTGATTCCGGCCCAGAACGCCACCGGCAACTGGATCAAGATTGTGCAGCGCGTACCCGTGCGCATTACGCTGGACGCTGCTGAAGTACAAAAGAACCCGCTGCGCATTGGTTTGTCGATGAGCGCAGATGTCAGCCTGCACGACCAGTCCGGCCCGGCGCTGACGCAAACCGTCGCGACCCACCCGCTGTTCACCACGGACGTCTACAAGCAGCAATTGTCTGCGGCTGACCAACTGATCAAGGACATCATCCACACCAACCTGGCTTCCGGCCAGGGCAAGAAGTAAGGCGGGGTCGCGAGGATGAATCATCCTTCGTTCCGCCCGCCCAATCTGACGCTGGCCACCATCGGTTTGTGTCTGGCCACCTTTATGCAGGTGCTGGACACCACCATTGCCAACGTTTCGCTGCCGACCATTGCCGGTAACCTGGGGGTGAGCTCGGACCAGAGCGCGTGGGTGATCACGTCGTTTGCGGTCAGCAACGCCATTGCGTTGCCGCTCACGGGTTTTCTGGTGCGCCGCTACGGTGAAACCCGTCTGTTTGTGCTGGCCACGCTGTTGTTCTCGCTGGCCTCCTTGCTGTGCGGTGTTGCGCAGAGCATGGGTGTGCTGGTGGGGTTCCGGGCGCTGCAAGGCGCGGTGGCCGGCCCGATGTACCCGATCACCCAGTCACTGTTGATCTCCATCTATCCAGCCAATAAACGAGGACAGGCGCTCGCGTTGCTGGCGATGATCACGGTGGTCGCCCCGATTGCCGGCCCGATTCTGGGCGGCTGGATCACCGACAACTATTCCTGGCCGTGGATTTTCTTTATCAACGTGCCGATCGGGATTTTTGCCTCGTGGGTCGTTGCCAACCAGATGAAGGGCCGCCCGGAAAAACTCGAAAAGCCCAAGATGGACTACGTGGGCCTGATCACGCTGGTGATCGGTGTGGGCGCGCTGCAAGTGCTGCTGGATAAGGGCAATGATCTGGACTGGTTTGAGTCTTCCTTCATTGTCGTGCTGGGCATCATTGCGGCCGTCTCGCTGACCGTGTTCCTGATCTGGGAGATGACGGACAAAGACCCGATTGTGAACTTGCGGCTGTTCCGTCACCGCAACTTTGCCGCCGGAACGGTCACACTCACGCTGGGTTACGCCGGGTTCTTTGGCATGAGCCTGTTGCTGCCACTGTGGCTGCAAACCCAGTTGCACTACACCTCGGTCTGGGCTGGCCTTGCCACTGCGCCGATTGGCGTGCTGCCTGTGGTGCTGACGCCGTTTGTGGGCAAATACGCGCCACGGTTCGATCTGCGCGTGCTGGCCTCGTTCTCGTTCATTGTGCTGGCTGCCACGTCGTTTATGCGGGCTGCCTTCACCATTGACGTGGACTTTGCCTCTGTGGCGCTGGTGCAGTTGCTGATGGGCCTGGGTGTGGCGTTCTACTTCATGCCGGTGCTGTCGATTGTGCTGTCGGACCTGCATCCGCATGAAATCTCGGCGGGTTCTGGTCTGGCGACCTTTCTGCGGACCCTGGGCGGCAGCTTTGCGGCCTCGCTCACCACCTGGATCTGGCAGCACCGCGCCATTGAACATCATGCGCGCCTGACCGAGCATATCTCCGTCTATGACCCCGCTACGCAACACGCCATTACCCAGTTTGGTCAGGGCAGCCTGGCGCGGGCGGCCACGGTCATGGATCAACTGGTGCAAGGGCAAGCATTGATGATGTCGACCATCGACTACTTCAATATGCTTGGCTGGCTGTTCCTGGGGCTGATTGCGGTGGTGTTCTTTGCCAAGCCGCCGTTTGCGCCCAAGGGCGGCGGTGCCAGTGCGGCAGCGGCGGGTGGTCACTGAACATCCCGCTGCTATGCGTTACCCCACAAAGGCCCCTCCGGGGCCTTTGTTTTTGCACTATGCCCACTGCGGAAACACCCAAGACGCGGGGCCGGCAGCGCTCAGGTAAAGTCCTCTTTATCTGCCCACCATGTTGCCCACGCTATGCATATCCGCCCCGTACACATCAGCGACGCCCAGGCCATTTGCGATATCTACAACCACTACGTCATCAATACCGCCATCAGCTTTGAGCAACACCCGGTGACAGCGGAAGACATGGCCAGGCGGATTACCGAGATCAGCAGCCAATACCCGTGGCTGGTTGCCGAAACCGACACGGGCGTGGTGGGTTATGCCTACGCCACCGGTTGGCGCGGTCGTCCAGCCTATCGGCACACCGTAGAGAGCACTATTTATCTGCGCGCTGATACCCTGCGTGGAGGAATAGGCAAACCGCTCTACACCGCGTTGCTTGATGAACTACGTGCACGCCAGTTTCACGCCGTGGTCGGTTGCATTGCGCTCCCCAATCCGGCCAGTGTGGCGTTCCACGAGCGCTGCGGGTTCCGCAAGGTGGCGCACTTCTCTGAAGTAGGCCGCAAGTTTGAGCAATGGCTGGATGCCGGCTTCTGGGAAGTGCGGCTTTAGCCGCCGGTGCGCGCTCTGGCTGCCTCTGTATGCTGCATGCCAGCGGCGGTTGACCAGATTGCCGGTCTCAAATCGATTGCTCACCCCGGCCCAATGTAGTAACGTAACTACATTTATTTATTGCATGGAATCAAAACCATGGCGATCACCACGCTTTCCAGCCGCGAACTCAATCAAGATATCGGGCACGCCAAGAAGGCTGCGCGCAATGGTCCTGTTTTTATTACGGATCGCGGTAAGCCCGCACATGTGTTGCTCAGTTTTGAGGACTATCAAAAGCTGGTCCATCAACGCCGGAACATTGCTGATGCGCTGGCCATGCCAGGTATTGCCGATATCGACTTTGAGCCCCCTCGCGCAGAGATCATTATCCGCCCGGCAGAATTTGAATGATGTACGTGCTTGATACCAATGTGGTCTCCGAGTTGCGTAAAGTCCGGGCTGGCAAGGCAGATGCGGCAGTCAGCAGATGGGTCAACACCGTTGATGCAGCCTCCCTGTTCATCTCTGCGATTACCATCATGGAGCTGCAAACCGGTGTATTGCGGGTAGAGCGCCGTGACCCCAGCCAAGGCGCCCTGTTGCGCACATGGCTTGATCACCATGTCTTGCCAGAGTTCTCGGGACGCGTGCTCCCTATCGATACTGCCGTCGCATTGCGCTGCTCACGGCTGCATGTACCTGATCCCCGTTCGGAACGCGATGCGTTAATCGCCGCGACTGCGCTCGTTCATGGCATGACTGTGGTCACGCGTAACCTTGCAGACTTTGTGCCTACCGGCGTCCCGCTACTCAACCCGTGGAACACCTAACCGCGCCATTTGTGCCAGGCCCACCACCCCGCCGCCGCAGTCAGCGCGGCCACCAGCGAGACCACAATCCAGAAGCCGTTGGCGTGCTGCGCCAGCGGTACGCCGCCGACGTTCATCCCCAGCAAACCGGCGACAATATTGAACGGCAAAGCCAGCACGGTGACGATGGTCAGCATGAACAGGCTGCGGTTGTCCTGTTCATTCATGTGTGAGGCAATTTCTTCCTGCAAGAGCTTGATGCGTTCATGCAGTGCGGTCAGGTCTGACAAGACGGCGCTGAATTCTTCGGTGGACTCACGCAGGTCATCGATATCTTCCTGGGCAATCCATTCTGGCGGCCGGTTCAGCAAACGGAACAGCGCTGCGGGCTCTGGCGCCAGCAGCCGTTGCAACCGGACCAGTACACGGCGCAAGCTACCCAGATTGACGCGGCGACGCTCCAGCCGGTCCGCCAGCAACCGGTCTTCGATGCGGTCCACTTCTTCGGCCGAGTCCCGCACAATTTGCTCCAGCACCCCGGCTTGCAGGCTCAGCAAGCGCACCAGCAATTCCACCGGCGAGCGCATGCGGGCACCGGTACGCACGGCCTCCCGCAGCCGGTCTATCGACCTGAGCGGCCGGCTGCGCGCGCTGACGACCATGCGGCAATCCAGACACAGCCAGAGCGTGGAAATCTCTGCGGCATCAAACGAGAAATCAAACAGCACATCATTGAGCACGGCCTGGAGCGTTTCGCCTTCCAGTTCCACCCGGGAAGAACGCGATGAGGTATTGAGCGCATGCATGAAAGACGCCGGCAATGGCAGGTGGCTCAGCCAGCGTTCTGTGGCGGCCATGGCCACATTGAAGTGCAGCCACACAAAGCCAGGCTGGCGTTCGGGCAGCGCCAGCCACGCCCGGGCATCGTCAGCAGAAATGGCCGTCGCGCCATCCTGGTTGAACAAAAAGCCGCACACCAGCCCCGTTGAATCCGCTCCGTAACTACCCGGCACATTCCGCTCCATCGCCCTGCCCTTATATCTTGTTGGTTGGCTACGCTAACGCGGCTTTGTGACACCTTTGTTGCAGTCTCTTTACTACCCGACGGGGCATTGCCGTTGGCATAACGCAAGCCCATAATCTGACCCCGGCACCTTTTGCATCCAAATCTACAATCACAGCAAAACGGGCGCGCAAAGCGCCCAGGTGGACGGAGGCTTCATGATCGAACATATATTGGCCTGGCATGGACTGGGCTGGCTGTTCTGGGCATTGTGGTGGGCATTTGTGGCGCGTGGCATTCATCAGGCGCAACCGTTGCAACCGCCGTTATCCCGACTGATCCAGGTCTTGCTGATTTTTTTCGGATTTGTACTGCTTAACCAGTACGACGGCAGTGAGAACCTCTGGGAGCAAAGCCTGTCTTTGCTCTTGCTGATCAGCGGCCTGGCGGGCATGGTGCAATCGCGCCGGGTACTGGGTGCGGCGTTTACGGATCGCAGCGGTCAACTCGATCCGGGTCCCCTGGCCACCTGCGGTATTTACCGGCGCGTGCGGCATCCCTTGTGCACTTTCTTTGTACTGGCCTTTTGCGGCACCGCGCTGGCACATGGCTGGCAAGCGCTGTGGACAACCATTCCGGTACTGGCTGCGTTTGTCTGGAAAGCCCGCCAGGAAGAAAACACCCTGCAGGCGCGTTATGGTACACGCTGGACCGATTACAGCAGTCACACGGCGCGCATGTTGCCGGGTATCTGGTGAACCGGGCGCCAGCGCCCTTTCACCCCCTTCTGTTGCAGGAGTACCGCATGAGTAGCCGTCGTACCTTCCTTTTTAAGACTTTGCCTGCCGCAGGCGTGGCGCTGGCCCTGGGGCGGCATGCATTCGCCGCCGACCCGGAACTGAGCGAGTCTGATCCGGACGCCATCAAACTGGCCTACGCCGCCGATGCCAGCAAGGTCGACAAGACCAAAAACCCGGCGTGGGCGACCGGTCAGCGTTGCGATACCTGTGAACTCTTCAACGCGCCAGACGGCGGCGAGCTGGGTTCCTGTAGTTTGGTCAAAGGCAAACTGGTACGCGCTGCCGGTTGGTGCAACCAGTATGTGCCGTGACCAGACACACTGAACATACGTGCTGAACAGACACAAAAAAAGCAGCCCGCAGGCTGCTTTTTTTTGGCCGGGATACGTCCACCCCACTCCGTCGATCAAAGCCGGTATTGCGCGGTTTCCCGCTCCATATCCTGCGCCAGCCGGCCCAGGTTACGCGCAGCCTCGCTGGTGTTGCCCGCAATGGCGCTGTTTTCGTCGGTCATTTGCGCGATCCGTTCAACCTGCTGCGCAATGTTGGAGCTGGCCTGAGATTGCTCGCGCAGGGCCCCGGAGATATCACTGACCATTTCCACCGTGCGGCCAGCGTGTTCGCCAATCTGCTCAATCACGGAACGGGCCTGGCCGGCTTGTTCTACGCCGGAATGCACCAGTTGCACTGCTTCATTCATGCCGGTCACCGTGCGCTGGGCGCTCTCACCCACGGCAGTAATGATCTGGCTGATTTCCGAGGTGGATTGCGCAGTGCGTTCGGCCAGTTTGCGGACCTCGTCCGCCACCACCGCAAAACCACGCCCCGTTTCGCCTGCCCGGGCGGCCTCAATGGCCGCGTTCAGTGCCAGCAGATTGGTCTGCTCTGCCACATCCCGGATTACCCGCACCACGGATGAAATCTGTTGCGTTTGCTGTTCCAGTTGCGTCAGCCGCTCTGCGGCGACACCCACGCCTTCGGCAATGCGGTTGATCTCGTCTGCGGTGCGGCCAATGATATTGCGGCCTTGCGTCACCAGCTTGCCAGACTCGGTAGAGAGGTTCTGCGCTTCGCTGGCACGGTCAGAGACGTGATTGATACTGACCGTCATTTCTTCAATGGAAGCCGCCATGCTGGCGGTAGCTTCACTTTGCTCGGCAGCGGCACGGGCGACCTGTTCGCTGGCATCCGACAACTGACTGGCAGAACTGGCCACACTGTTGGTGGCGCTCTTCAGTTGCGTCAGGCTGCCCTGCACCTTGTCTTGCAGCTTGTTGAAGGCCCGGATGGTCACGCCCACTTCATCACGCCCGCTGCCAGAGACACGAGTGCGAAAATCAAGCTGCGTTTCCACTGCTTCAATACCATTGCGCATGGCACTGAGCGGCAGGGTCACTGAACGGTAGATCAAGACAGACAAAATGACCGCGCCCAGCAGCACCGCAATACTCAAACCAATCAACATGTAGAGCGCAGAGTGGAATGTCTCTTCAGCGCGATCGCTAGAGCGGGTACCCAGCAGGCTATTGTATTTGGCGTGTTCGGCAAATGCGTTGGTCACTTTAAGCTGATCGTCATAGGAGGACTGCATCAGCGCAATGGCTTCAGGTTCACTGGCCGCTTTGGACAAAGCCAGCATTTTGTTCTGGACGGTTTCGTAATTTGCGTATGCGGCGACGTCGGCATCCAGCAGGGATTTATCCTGATCATCAGAAATCAGCGTCTTGTATTTATCCAGGCCGTCATGCACTTGTTGCGACTGATCCGCAATTTTTTGTTCCAGCTTGGCTTTTTCTTCCGGTGACTTGATCACCAGATGGCGAAATACCGATACCCGCATGCGCTGGTAGTTTTCAGATGCATTGCGAATATCGTTAATGCTGGGAATGATGTCGGTGTTGAGCTCTTCAACCCGGGAATGCATCCGGTCCAGTTGCCAGATACCTGTAAGCAGAATCACCACGAGGCCAGTGATGAACAGGCCGATCAAAAGCAGAAGTCGTTTGCCGATAGACATGATGCGCCAGTACCCTGATTATTATCGAATCGAACGCGAGTCTTTAAAACGCTCGCACTCCCATATATTCAAACATCATAGTGTGGCTCCGGGTAAGCCCACTGGCGCGGAAAGACTTTTCTTGTATTGTCTTTAAAGACTGTATTTGCCTCATTGGCAAGGGCTTGCGCAATCATTTCACCGTTCATTATTCCGATGAACGGTAAATAAATCTGCAAAAGAAAAAGGCACATGAAAGCTTGAATGCTTCCTGTGCCCTTTTTTCAACGACCAGACTTTCATTAACGGAAATAACCCACCGTTAAATAATTAGCTGCGTCAATTATCTCAGCCTTAATTCTTGAAAAGGTCGATCACTTTTTGCCGGTCATTATTATCGTCGGCATTGGGTGAACTGGCATCGGCCTGATCGGGCTCATCGGCATTACCCGCACCCAGATCAATCCCCGCCACAAAACCATTGCCAGGCGTCATATTGTCAAAATACAACTCGCCTTCAATATTGACGACGTTATCCGGCATCGGCATCTGGGATTCAGGCACGCCTTGCAGCGCTTTGCCCATGAACGACACCCACAGCGGCAGTGCCAGTTGCGCGCCAAACTCACGGCTACCCAGAGATTTGGGCTGGTCGTAACCCAGCCAGGTTACCGCGACCAGATTGCGCTGGTAGCCCGCAAACCAGCCATCCACAGCGTCGTTGGTGGTCCCCGTTTTGCCGGCAAGGTCAGAGCGACCCAGCACATTACTGCCCGCGCCGGTGCCGCGTTGTGCCACGGTTTGCAGCAGGCTGTTCATGATGTAGGCATTGCGCGCGTCAATGACACGCGGTGCATCCTTGCCCGCCGCAATCGGCTTGAAGCGGGACAACAGCGTGCCGCGCGCGTCGTGGACTTCGCTGATCAGCCACGGATTGACGCGATAGCCGCCGTTGGCAAACACCGCATAGCCGTTCACTAACTGGATTGGCGTGACCGCACCCGCGCCCAGCGCCATCGGCAGATACGCCGGGTTCTTGGCCGCATCAAAACCAAAGCGGGTGATGTACTGCTGCGCGTAGCCGGTGCCAATAAAATTGAGCGTACGCACCGCAACCAGGTTTTTGGATTTCTGCAAGCCACGACGCAGCGTGATGGGGCCTTCTGGCTCGTCATCATCCTTCGGTGACCAAGGGTCCTGCCCTGGCGAGGTTGGCGCCAGGGTAAACGCCGCATCGTTCACCAGCGTGGCCGGGCCGACGCCTTTTTCCAGCGCCGCCGAGTAGATAAACGGCTTGAAGGTGGAACCCGGCTGGCGCCACGCCTGTGTCACATGGTTGAACTTGCTGCCATCAGCCTCAAAACCGCCGACCAGCGCCTTGATGGCACCGTTATCCGGGGCAATGGCGACCAGTGCGCCTTCAACCTGCGGCAGCTGCGTAACCTGCCAGTTATCTTTGGCATCCTTGCTGATGCGGATGATCGAGCCCGGATGAATACCGTTTTTGGCATTGGGTTTGAGCGCGGAAGCGGCAAACTTGAGGCCGTCGCCACTGATGGTGATCGTCTCACCCGAAGATGGGATTACCGTCACCGACTTGGGACCGGCGGCGGTGACTACCGCGGCAATCAGTTCATCGTTATCCGGGTGCTGGGCCAAAGCATCGTCAATAGCGTCTTGCAGGGCATCCGGATCAACCGGGATCTCGATGTTGCCTTCCGGGCCGCGATAGCCGTGGCGACGATCGTAATCCATCACCCCGGCCCGCACGGCCTTGTAGGCGGCAGTCTGGTCGACCGAGTTCACCGTGGTGTAAACGCTAAAGCCCTTGGTATACGCGTCTTCCTTGTACTGGCCATAGAGCGACTGGCGCACCATTTCCGCAATGTATTCACCATGCACAGCAAACTGGCCGCTGGATGCTTCCACCACGTGCAACGGCGCCTTGACGGCTTCGTCGTACTGTTCTTGCGTGATGTACTTGAGTTCATACATACGCTTGAGGATGTATTCCTGGCGAATCTTGGCGCGCTTGAAGTTCACTACCGGATTGTAGGCAGACGGCGCCTTGGGCAGGCCGGCCAGCATGGCCGCTTCCGGCAGGGTAATGTCTTTGAGGTCTTTGCCAAAGTACACGCGCTCTGCACTGGCAAAGCCATAGGCGCGCTGACCCAGGAAAATCTGGTTCATGTACAACTCAAGAATCTGGTCTTTGCTCAGCGCGGCTTCAATTTTGTACGCCAGCAACATCTCGTAAATCTTGCGGGAGTACGTCTTGTCGCGGGAGAGGAAGAAATTGCGCGCGACCTGCATGGTAATGGTACTGGCGCCTTGCGCCGCCCCTCCGTGCACCAGGTCGGCCACACCTGCGCGGGCAATGCCGACAAAGTCCACACCGCCATGTTCGTAAAAGCGGTAGTCCTCAATGGCCAGCACCGCTTTTTTCATGACATCCGGGATATCCTGGAATTTGACGATGCTGCGACGCTCTTCGCCAAACTCGCCAATCAGCACCTTGTCTTCGGTGTAGACGCGCAGCGGCACCTTGGGCTGGAAGTTGGTCAGTGCATCCAGATCAGGCAGCTTGGGGCCCATCAGCAGCACCACGTAGGCCACGCCCAGTACAACCAGGACGGCAATCGCAGCAATAAAGCCAACGAGGATCAGCAGAATACTGCCGCGCGCACGCTGCGCACTTTTCTTGTTCTGGGCGGGGTTCATGAGGTGATCCGGTCCAACCTTCAGGTACAAAGGCTCAGATGATACCGGTGTCGGGTGCTTGTTGTAATGTCAGCCTTCATTGCGCAATGCGGCAAGCGTACCCACCTGCCCCCTTCAGCACTCAATGGCGCAGCGCTGGCGCGTGTTCCAGACTCAGCCACAGCGCATCTTCATCCTGCTCCGGAAAGGGCCTTTCGACATCTGGCAGCGCCTTGCGGCCTGGCGTCACCCATTCGCGCTGGGCGTACAGGCCGGACATATTGCCCAGCACCGACGCGGCCATCAGCAGATTCAGGGACTGGAATGATTTAGACGGGATACGCATGATGCCCTCCTTGCCGGCGCATGGATGCGACGGCTCACACCAGCATGGCAGCAACCGGATCACCACACGATCAGCCCACGCCGGGTATACCTGTCAGCCTGAGCCGGACACATGCATTTGTCATTATGGTGCGATCAAAGGCAAGGTGCGGGTCTGGCCCGCATCGTAGCCCGGATGGAGGCCGCAGGCCGGGTTGGCGGCATCGGCAAAGCGGCTGATCTTGCTTGTGGGTGCGGTCCCCCACTGCAACTGCCATCTGTGGCATTCAGCCGCTGTGTGGGGGCACCCACCGAGGGATGAAAACAGGCGCCAAAGCGCCTGTTTCAAGGGTGGAAGAGTTATCGGTGTATCAGCATCGTAGCCCGGATGGAGGCCACAGGCCGGGAATCCGGGGTGGCGGCATGGGCAAAAACAAAGCTGCTTCAAGGGTGGAAGAGTTATCGGTATATCAGTTGGTGGTGAGCTTGGCAGCCACATCCCGCAACGCGGTGCGCAAGCCCTCTTCCACCACCGGGTGGTAGAACGGCATGTCCAGCATTTGCGCTATCGTCAGTTGCTGCTGTACCGCCCAGGCCAGCAAGTGAGCGATGTTTTCGGCACGCGGGCCAATCCACTCTGCGCCCAGCAAGCGGCCGGTTTGCCGGTCTGCGTAGACGTGCATCAGCCCCTTGTTGCGCAACATGACGCGGCTGCGGCCCTGGTCTTCAAAGCTCACTTCACCTGTCACAAAACTGCCCGGGATCAGGTCTGCAAAGCGCTTGCCGACCATCGCAATTTGCGGGTCAGAGAACACCACGGCAATCGTGGCACGGCGCAGGCCGGGATTCACCTGCGGCCAGGTGGCCGCGTTGGTACCAGCGGTTTTGCCTTCGTCAGCGGCTTCATGCAGCAGCGGCAAGAAATTATTGGCGTCCCCCGCAATAAAGATGGGTGACGTGCCACATTGGGTGGTATCGGCATTAAAGAGTGGTACGCCGCGTTCATCCAGCGCCAGACCAGTGTTTTCCAGCCCCAGACCACGCACGTTGGGCGTACGGCCAGTGGCCGCCAGCACATAGTCAAAGGTCTCGGTCACGCTCTCGCCATTGGCAACGCGGAAGGTAATGACCGCCTTGTCACCATTGCGCCCCATATGCTCAATCTGCGCATCCGGGTTAAAAGCAAACTCGCTCTGGAACACGCTTTTGGCATAGTCACGCACTTGCGGGTCAGTCAGCGGACCCACGCCGCCACGCACACCAAAGAGGCGTACCTTCACCCCAAGGCGGGACAACGCCTGGCCCAGTTCCAGACCAATGACACCGGGACCAAAGACGGCCACGCTGTGCGGCAGCGTATCCCAGTTGAACACATCGTCATTGACGACCAGACGATCACCAAAGACCTTGAAGGGCTCTGGAATGGCCGGGCTGGAACCGCTGGCGATCACCACGCGGGTGGCCTGGACCAGGGTCTGTTCGCCGCCATCAAACCCCACTTGCAAGGTGGTGTTATCTACAAAACGGGCAAAACCAGCCAGCTTGTGTTCCGCCGGAATGCCGTCCACGCTCTTGACCACAAAACCCACAAAGCGGTCACGCTCGCGCTTGACGCGGTCCATCACTTCGCGACCATCAATGCGGATTTCGCCATCAATGTGTACGCCAAACGCGGCGGTGTGGCGCGCTTCGTGGGCGGCCTCGGCGGCGGCAATCAGCAGTTTGGAGGGCATGCAACCCACGCGGGCGCAGGTGGTACCGTACGGGCCGCCTTCAATCAGCAAAGCGCGTTTGCCATTGGCAATGGCTGCACGGTAAGCGGCAAGGCCCGCGGTGCCAGCACCGATGATTGCAACGTCGGTAGTAATGATCTGATTGGTCATGACGGGCCCCTTGTTTTGATTGACTCACTGATCTGAGTGCGCGATTTCAGCGCGCAGACCACACCGCACGGCGCAAAGTCATGCGCTGTGGTCTGCAAACTGGAAGGGAAAAACGGGCGGTGCGACGACCGCCCGTTCAGAGAGAGACTGACCTGAACAACTTAAGCAGCGACGAACTTCGTCACTTCTTCCGAACCGCCAATCAGCTTGCCGTTCACGAACACTTGCGGCGCGGTCATGGTGCCGGAGATGGCGCCCAGCACCTTGCCACGGACCTTGTTATCCAGCGGCACTTCAACAAAGTCGTAGCCCGCAGCGGTCAGTTGTTCCTTGGCCTTGGCGCAGAAAGAGCAACCTACCTTGGAGAACACCACGACCTGATCCGGCTTTTTGGCAGTCGGGGCAATGTGGTTGAGCATGGTGTCGGCGTCCGACACTTCAAACGGATCGCCTTCTTTTTCCGGCTCGATGAACATCTTTTGCACCACGCCGTCTTTCACCAGCATGGAATAGCGCCAGCTGCGCTTGCCGAAACCCAGGTTGGCCTTGTCAACCAGTTGGCCCATGCCTTCGGTGAACTCACCGTTGCCGTCCGGCACCATCACGATGTTTTGCGCTTCTTGATCCTTGGCCCATTCGTTCATGACAAAGGTATCGTTCACGGACACACACAGAATGCTGTCAACGCCGTGTGCACGGAAAACCGGTGCTAGTTCGTTGTAACGCGGCAGGTGGGTGGAAGAACACGTTGGGGTGAACGCGCCCGGCAGCGAGAACAGCACCACGGTCTTGCCTTTGAACAGATCGTCGGTGGTCACGTTTTTCCATTCGTTGTTTTCACGAACACGGAAAGTGACGTTGGGAACGCGTTGGCCTTCACGAGATTGCATAGTGGTTACTCCGGTCGGTTGTGTTGTTTGATGCGATGGGTGGAGTATGCCGATGCCCGATTGATTGATCCAATTTATTGTTACAAACAAATCGATAGAAAATATCGATCATCAATCAGTCATAGCGTATTGCTATCTACCTATCGCCGCCCCAATTCAATGAACCAGTGTGACAACACGCGCGCCGCCGGAGTGCCAGACATAAGCACACTTGCCGCCGGAACAAAGCGGCTTGTGGCAAGGCGTCCATTCAGCGCTGAATAGAACCAGACGTCCTTGCAGGCAAGGTGGTCAGCCAGGTGAGCAGTGCGGCCAGCACTTCCTGGCGGTAAGGCTCGGGTTCGTTAAAGAGTTCGTGATAAAGCGCCGGGAACTCGTGCAACGTCACCATGCCAGCGGGAGCGGCGGCCGCAAAGTCGCGGCTGCCGGCTGGGTCTACCAGTTCATCATCGCCGGCCACCAGCAACAGCGTGGGCACCGCCAGATCGTGTACCTCTGCCAGGACACGGTTGCCCGTGCCCAGCAGAAAATGCGCCAGCCGGGGCGTCATGCGGGCATGGCGTAACGGGTCAAGCAGGAAGGCCTGCCCTACCGCGGGATCGTGCGAGAGTTTGTGATTGGGAAACTTGCGGCGCATGGGCATGCGCGGCACGGTACGCGCCAGCGCCCAGGCCAGCACATGTAGCGGTTTGCCCAGCCAGGTGCGCAGCGCGGGTGAGCTGAGGATCAATCCGGAGGGTTGCACCCATTGGCCGGTGACCGCCGCCGCCGCAACCAGGCCACCCATGCTGTGACCCAGTAACAAGGGCTTGAAACCCAGTTCCGCTTCATATGCGTTGTACTGCGTACGCAGATCATCCAGCAACATATTGGCGTGCAACAAAGAACCGCGCGCGCCTGGACTGTTGCCGTGACCATAGTGGTCGTAAATGCGCACGGCAAAGCCATGCTGGTTGAACCAGCGCGCAACATGTTCATAACGCCCACCATGCTCGCCCAGACCGTGGGCAATCATGATGGCTTTACGGGCATTGGCCACCGGCCAGTTGTACTGGTAGAGCGTATGTGGGGTCATGCGGTGATTGTAGCCAAACGGCCCCGCTGCACGTAAGCCGGATGAAGCTTGCGCCAACCAGAAAGCCCAGGGCACAACAGATGGCCGTTAGTGCGGAACAGGCGTGAATCCGGGCGAGCCCTATCGGCAAGTTCTTGCGGGCATGGCTGCCCCGGATTCCCGCCAACGGCCATCCGTAGTGTTCAGCCTCGTTGTGGGGGCACCCACCCAGGGGCGCGCTTCATCCGGGCTGCTAACACGCTAACTCAGCAATGGTGGATTGTCGCTACCGCTCCGAATCCACCCTGCAAGTGCACAAGGAATGATAGGGGCGGACATAAAAAAACCCCGGCATCGGCCGGGGTTTTCTTTTGCGGTGAGACTCAGAAACTTAGTGCGCGCTCTGGCCCGCAGTGCCTTCATCCAGCGCACGAATCTGTTCGTCTTCCTTCGCGTGCGCGGCGGCGTTGTGGTCGGCGGCCAGCATCATGTAAATGGCCGGAACCACGTACAAGGTGAACAGCGTACCGATGGCGATACCGGTGGCAATCACCAGACCCATATTAAAGCGGCCCAATGCACCCGCGCCGGAGGACGTAATCAGCGGCATCACGCCCAGCACCATGGCAGCGGTGGTCATCAGAATCGGACGCAGACGGATGCCGGCAGCGTCTTCAATGGCCTTGCGCTTGCCATGACCCAGCTTTTGCTGCTGGTTGGCAAATTCCACAATCAGGATACCGTGCTTGGAAATCAGGCCGATCAGCGTCACCAGACCCACTTCCGAGTAGATATTCAAGCTTGCGCCGCCAATCCCCAAGGATACAAAGATCATCGCACCGCAGATCGACATCGGCACCGACACCATCACGATCAGCGGATCGCGGAAGCTTTCAAACTGCGCCGCGAGTGCCAGGAAAATGATGATCAGCGCAAACACAAAGGTGACGATCAGCGCACTGCTTTCCTGCACAAACTGACGCGACTGGCCGCCGTAATCCACCGTGTAGCCTTGCGGCAGCGTGTCTTTGGCAATGCCCTGCATGGTCTGGATCACCTGACCCACCGTCACACCAGGGAACGGCACGCCGGAAATCGTGGCGGAGTTCATCTGCTGGAAGTGGTTCAGTTGCTGCGGAATCACCGTGGTCTTGACCTTGGCCACCGTCGACAGCGGGATGGTGTCGCCAGTGCCGGTCGTGATGTGGTAATCCAGCAGTTGATCCGGGTTCAGGCGGTCTTCACGACCCACTTGCGGGATGACCTTGTACGAACGGCCAGCCAGGCTGAAGTAGTTCACATAGCCACCACCCAGCGCAGCACCCAGCGAGTCACCCAGGTCTTTCATGGACAGACCCAGTTGCGAGGCCTTGTCGCGGTCAAAGCTGATCTCGGTTTGCGGCTTGTCGTACTTCAAGTCCACGTCCATGTAGATGAACACGCCGCTGGCACGCGCCTTGGCCATCATCTCTTGTGCGACTTCGTTCAACTGCTGGAAGTCGTTGGTCGTGTTGATGACAAACTGCACCGGCAGACCACCACCACCGCCAGGCAGCGGCGGCGGCTGGAAGGCCGCGGCTTGCGTACCGGCAATACCACCCAGTTGTTGCTGGACTTGCGGCTGGATCTTGTCTGCCGTGACCGTGCGTTCATCCCAGGGCTTGAGCACCATACCGCCGATGCTGCTGTTCAAACCGGATACGCCCGTCAACTGGAAGACGTGGTCGGTCTCTTTGAAGCCTTTGAAGATATTGAACACACGCACCGCATCTTGCTGGCTCTGCTTGAGCGAGGCGTTTGGCGCGCCGGTGCTCATGGTGATCACAATCCCCTGGTCTTCCTGCGGAGCAAGTTCGCTCTTGGAGGTGATGAACAGGAAATAGATGCTGACCAGGATGATCAGCGCAAACACGCCCACCACCGGCAGATAGTCCAGCGACCCCTTGAGCGAACGCTCGTAGCGGTTACGCAGACGCTCAAACTGCTTGTCCAGCCACTGCGCCAGCTTTTCCGGATGTTCCGGGTCATGCGGCTTGAGGAAGCGACCGCACATCATCGGTGACAGCGTCAACGCGATGACGGCAGACACGCCCACGGCGCCCGCCAGGGTAAAGGCGAACTCGGTAAACAGCGCGCCAGTCAGGCCACCCATAAAGCCGATCGGGACATACACCGCAATCAGCACCACCGAGATGGCAACGATCGGGCCAGCCAGTTCACGCGCGCCTTTAATGGCGGCCTGGAATGGCGACAATCCTTCTTCAATGTGCCGGTGGACGTTCTCCACCACGATAATCGCATCATCCACCACCAGACCAATCGCCAGCACCAGCGCCAGCAGGGTCAAGAGGTTAATGGTGTAACCGAGTGCCAGCATGATCATGAATGCGCCGATCAGCGACAACGGCATGGCGATCACCGGAATGATCACGGAACGCAGCGAACCCAGGAACAGGAAAATCACCACGGTCACGATCAGCAGCGCTTCGCCCAGCGTCCAGATCACTTCGTGAATGGCGCTGTTCACATACTTGGTGGCGTCATACACGATGGTGCCCTGCAGCCCTTCCGGCAGCTGGCTCTGGATTTCCGGCATGGTCTTGCGGACGTTATCAATCACGGTCAGCAAGTTGGCGTTTGGCGCCACCTTGATCCCGATATACACCGCCTGCACGCCGTCAAAGCCCACCTGGGTGTTGTAGTCTTCCGACCCCAGCGAGACATTGGCCACATCAGACAAGCGCACAATAGCGCCGGCCTTTTGCTTGACGATCAGGTTGTTGAACTCATCCGAAGAATGCAAACCGGTATCGGCCGTCAGGTTCACCGTCACCATATTGCCGTCCGTGCGGCCCACGGCAGAGATGAAGTTGTTGGCCTGCAATGCGGTCGAGACATCCGCCGCGGTCACGCCATAGGCGGCCAGCTTTTTGGGATCGGTCCACACGCGCATGGCAAAGCGGCGCTCACCCAGGATTTCCGCCTGTTGCACCCCATCCACGGCTTGCAGTTTTGGCTGCACCACGCGAATCAGGTAGTCGGTAATCTTGTTCGGCGGCAAGGCCTTGCTATAGAAGCCGATATACATCGAGTCAATGGTGTCACCCACCGAGATCGAGATCACCGGCTGCTGCGAGCCCTGCGGCAACTGGTTCAGGACCGCATTCACCTTGGAGGTGATTTCGGTCAGCGCCTTGTTGCCGTCATAGTTCAGCCGCAGGTTAGCGGTAATGCTGGAGCTACCTTGCGTGCTGGTCGAGGTCACATAATCAATGCCCTCGGCCTGGGCAATGGAGTTCTCCAGCGGCGTGGTGATAAAGCCCGCCACCAGTTCCGGATCAGCGCCGGTATAGGTGGTGGAGATCGTAATCACCGCGTTTTCGGTCTTTGGATACTGCCGGATCGGCAACAGATCCAGCGAACGCAAACCCAGCACCAGAATCAGCAGGGAGAGCGTGGTCGCCAGCACGGGCCGGCGAATGAAAATATCGGTAAAGCGCATCTGGCTAACCTCTGTGTATCTGCAGGCGTGGTACCGGCAGAGAGCCTTTCTGCCCTGGCGACGTGCTTGTGGCACGCCGCCAGGTCTTGCTGGTCAGATCAGGCCGCGGCGTACGCTGCGGCCCATGACATCAGTCCTCGTTACCCACTTGCGGATTGGGGTTGTCCGACGGCGCCTGCTTGTCGTTCACGATAACCGTGCTGCCATTCTTGAGCTTGTGCTGACCGCTGGTGACCACGTAGTCGCCTTCTTTCAGGCCACCCACAATGGACACCTGATCGCCGCGGGTCTGGCCGGCGTTCACGAAGGTTTGCTTGACGGTCAGTTCCTGCTTGCCATCCTTGTCCTTACCCTCGGTGATCAGGTACACCACTTCACCGTACGGGTTGAAGCTCACGGCCGTTTGCGGCAGCGTCAGGTACTTGATCGGCTCCTGGGTAGAGACGTTGACGGTGGCGAACATACCCGCCAGCAAGTCACCCTTGGGGTTGCTAACCGACGCTTCGACCTGGATGTTGCGGGTAGACGGGTCCACCTTGGCATCAATGGCGGTGATCTTGCCGGTATAGGTGGCCTTCGGATTGGCATCGCTCTTGACGTTGATGGTCTGGCCAATCTTCAACTGTTGCAGCGCTTGTTGCGGCACCAGGAAGTCCACCAGGATCGGGTCAACCGTCTGCAGCGTCGCCAGCTTGTCGCCCGGATTGATGTACTGACCCGGGTTGACCGTGCTGATACCCACTTTGCCGGCGAACGGCGCGCGGATCACTTTCTTGGCGATCACGGCCTGTTGCTGAGCCACGAGCGCGTTCTTGCTGTTCAGATCGGCAATGTCGGCATCGACCACGGCTTGTGCCACGGCTTGTGCTTCGAGCTGGCCCTTGTCGCGCTTGAGGGTGGTGGCAGACAGATCCGCCGAGGCCTGCAGCGATTTGAGCTGTGCCACTTCGGTATCGTCATTGAGCTTGACCAGCGGCTGGCCAGCTTTCACGAACGAACCCGATTGCAGCAACACGTCACGCACCTGACCGGCCACTTCGCTAGAGAGATCAACACCGCGCACAGCGCGCAGGGTACCCACGGCGGACAACGTCGGTTGCCATGGCTGCGTACCCACGTGGGTGGCAGTCACGGTGACCGGCGGTGCTTTATTGCCGCTCAGGTACTTCTTGATCATCATTCCCTTGAAGACCTGGAAGCCAAAAATGCCTCCAAAAATCACCCCGACAACAACCAGCATGATAATCATGCGCTTGGTCATACAAATTCTCCCCGAAGGCTTGGGTACTGCGATTACGGATTCTTTCCCGGACGACGGCGCTGTGTGGGCGCCCTCTTCCACCAGTCGTGATCGGGTTTGCTCAGCCCGTCACGTCATATCACGTATTGATTGAGATACTTTTGTGTTCAGCCACCACTAGCCGGTGCACTGGCATTGTTGGCCACAGTCGTTTCGGCCCGGACCGGACCACCCACTGACTGGAACAACGCGGCGGTATCGGTCAGCCGTGCTGCGCTGGCCGTCCACATATTCAATTGGGTTTGCTGGTACTGCAGTTGCGAAATCAGCAACGCCGCAAACGAGGTGCCCCCCAGCTTGAAGCGGGCCTGGGTAAAGTCGAGCGAGCGCTTGGCCGCGTCGGCGGCATCCACCCGCGCTTGCAGCGCGAGCGCATCCTGATCCAGCGCTTGCAAGCTATCCGAGACATTCTTGAAGGCGTTCAGCACCACCTGGCGATACTGCGCCAGTGCCGAATCCAGACCGGCTTCTGCAGCGCGCTTTTGCGCCCGCAAAGCACCGCCGTGGAACAGCGGCTGCGCCAGACCTGCGCCAATGCTCCACAGACCATCGTTGCCAAAGCTGACCGTCTTGAAGCTCTGCGAAGCCAGTCCGGCCGAGCCCGTCAAAGTGATCTTGGGATAGAGATTGGCCGTGGCGACCCCCACTTGCGCGGTCGCGGCATGGACCAGCGCTTCCGACGCCTGGATGTCCGGACGCGCGCGCACCAGCTCGGAAGGCAAGCTCACCGGCAAATTGGTCGGCAAGTGCAGATCTTCCAGCGCCAGGGCCGGCGTGCCGTTGTCCGGCGTACGGCCCAGCAGCACCGCCAGTTGGGTGCGCGCCTGGTTCAGCGATTTATTCAGGTCAGGCAAACTGGCCTTGATGGTCGCAACCTGCGTTTGCTGCGTGGATACGTCGGCCTGTGACACTGCACCCAGTTTGAATTGTTTTTGCAGGATATCGAGCTGCGACTGCTGCAGATCGACCAGCCCCTTGGTCACTTCTACCTGCTTGCGCAGCGACGCTTCGGTGATCGCCGCCGTGACGACATTCGCCGCCAGGGTCAGCCGTGCGGCTTCCAGTTGGTAGCGCTGCGAATCCACCTGGGCTTCGGCGCTTTCCAGCTCGCGCCGGTTGCCGCTAAAGATATCCAGCGTGTACGACACGTTCACCGACGCGTTGTACAAGTTATAAATGTACGAGCCCCCGGTGCCCGAGGTCGCTGCGGAAATCCGGTTACGCGACGCACTCAGGGAACCGTCAACCTGCGGGAAGACAGTTGAACCGTACTGGGCGTTATAGTTTTCCTGAGCCTGACGCAGCGTGGCTTTCAGCTGATCCAGGTTAGGGCTGTGGGCCAGCCCTTCGGCCACCAGCGCGTTGAGTTTGTCCGAACCAAACAAGGCCCACCAGTCGTCTTGCACCTGACCGGCGACAATCTGCTGGGCGTCACCCACCAGGCCCTTGCTGCTGGCAGTTTGTGCCGCCACGGGCACCTGGTTGTAACGCTGGGCTGCCGGGGCGTCCGGCGATTTGAAATCAGGCCCGACCGCACAACCGGCGATCATGGCAACGAGAGGAACGACGAGAAAACGACGAGGCACAACACGCATCATGACAATCCCGAAAGTACGATCAGCCCTGCAGCAGAGCCTGGGTAAAGCCCACAGCCGCAGAGGAACAAAACCGGCAAGCGGCTTGCGCCTGACCGACATTGCGAACGGCGGGCACGCGATCAGCCCGGTAACAAGAACAGCATCATAATCAGTCAGGTGGGGCTCGTCTAGACTGTACCGTCCAGCAAATATATTTTTATTGACTATTTTTTTCGGGATATCACTTGCAATCTGGCGAAATTTCTGTGCAAGCCGATGTAACACCGACGACACCTACCCCGCCTTTTCCTGCCAGAACCCATTAAACACGCGGCCTCAGGAAATCCCTTAGTGGCTTCCCGTCCACATTGGCTCAACAATGGGAAGACCAATTCAAACAATCGTTTTAATATATGTAGTCCCGGCCGCGACCACTACACTTGCGCAAGGCCGGCAAACGCGAGGACTCTGCATGGCCGCCTATCCACATTTGCTGCAACCATTCGACCTGGGTTTTGTCACGCTGCGCAACCGCGTGCTGATGGGCTCCATGCATACCGGGCTGGAAGAACAGCATGACAGTCTGTCGGCACTGGCCGCGTTTTACGCCGAACGCGCCGCTGGCGGCGTGGGCCTGATTGTGACAGGCGGGATCTCCCCCAATGCGGCGGGCCAGATTTACGCCGAAGCCGCCATGCTCAATGACACCGCCGCGGTAGAGCGACACCGCGAAGTCACTCACGCCGTCCATGCCCAGGGCGGCCATATCTGCCTGCAAATCCTGCACGCTGGCCGCTACGGTTATCACCCCGATTGCGTTGGGCCCAGCGCCATTGCCTCGCCTATTTCGGCCTACACACCGCACGCGCTGACCGAACCGGAAATCCACAGCACCATCGCAGACTTTGCCCAAACCGCCAGGCTGGCAAAAGAAGCAGGTTACGACGGCGTGGAAATCATGGGTTCAGAAGGTTATTTGCTGAACCAGTTCTTGAGCCTGCACGCCAATCAGCGTGATGACGACTGGGGTGGCAGTTTCGCCAACCGTATGCGCTTGCCGCTGGCCATCGTCAAAGCCGTGCGTGCTGCGACGGGCAAAAACTTTATCATTATTTTCCGCCTCTCCATGCTGGACCTCGTCAAAGACGGTGGCACGCTGGCCGAGGCCATTGAACTGGCACAAGCGCTGGAAGCTGCCGGTGTCACCATGATCAACACCGGCATTGGCTGGCACGAGGCACGCATCCCGACCATTGCCGCCGCTGTGCCGCGCCAGGCCTTCGGTTGGGTCACCGCCCAAATCCGCCCGCATGTGAAGGTGCCGCTGATTGCCGTCAACCGCATCAACACGCCGGAAATTGGCGAAGCCATTCTGGCCAGCGGTGTGGCCGATATGGTCTCGCTGGCCCGCCCCTTGCTGGCCGATGCAGACTTTGTGAACAAGGCCGCCGCCAACCAGGCGGACGAAATCAACACCTGCATTGCCTGCAATCAAGCGTGCCTGGATCAGGTTTTCCAGGGCCAGCGGGCCAGTTGCCTTGTTAACCCACGCGCCTGCCACGAAACCGAGTGGATCATCAAACCGGTCTCTACCCGCCGCCGCGTCGCTGTCATTGGCGCCGGTCCGGCCGGTTTGTCCTGTGCCACCACGGCTGCCGAACGGGGGCATGACGTGACCCTGTTTGAAGCCGGCGATGCCATTGGCGGCCAGTTCCGTATCGCCAGCCGGATTCCGGGCAAGGAAGAATTCAACGAAACGCTGCGCTATTACGGCAAACGGATCGAGCGCACCGGCGTCAAGGTCAAGCTCAACACCCGCGCCAGCGTGGATGACCTGGCCGGCTTTGACGACGTGGTGATTGCCACCGGCGTACAACCGCGCGAACCCGCCATCCCCGGTATCGACCACCCCAAAGCCGTTCGTTACCCGGACGTGCTGCGCGGCAAGGTGACCGTAGGCCAGCGCGTCGCCATTATCGGCGCGGGTGGCATTGGCGTAGACACCGCCGTGTTCCTGTCTGAACAAGAAGAAACAAGCCATGAAACCGACATTGCCCGTTATCTGGCTGAGTGGGGCATCGACCAGACCATCAGCACACCAGGGGGCCTGACCACTCCGGAAACCCACGCCCCGACCCGCGACATCTGGCTGCTGCAACGCCGCCAGGGCAAACCCGGTGCCGGCCCCGGCAAAACCACCGGCTGGATTCACCGTCTGACGCTGCAGCACCGCAAGGTGAACTTGATCGGGAGCGTGGAATACGTGCGCATTGACGACGCGGGTTTGCATATCCGCGTGAAAAACGAGGAACAATGCCTGCCAGTCGATCACGTGGTGATCTGTGCCGGCCAGGAACCGGTGCGGGAGTTGTTTGACGCGCTGACAGAGCGCGGCGTGAAAGCGCATCTGATTGGCGGTGCGCAGGAAGCGCGGGAGATTGATGCCCGCCGGGCGATTGCCGATGGGATGAAGGTGGCAATGGGGTTGTGATTTTTTTGGGGCTTGCTGCCCTGGTTACCTGCTCTACAAAAGCCTGGCTGGTATGCCGGGCTTTTTGGTTTTGGACTGGTACCGCCACTTGCTGCTGGCGGCTAATAGCGGTTCAGGTTCGAAACCAGCCAAGGTGGATTGTCGCTACCACTCAGAATCCACCCTACCCCCAGAACTACACACCCCGGAGTTGCATAAACCGCACCCTCTGCCCCCTGCCACTTTGACAACCCCAACCGCAAAAGCGCAAAGTTGCGCCTCCACCCCACCACCACAGGAGCACCCAAAGATGCGTACAACTGATCTTGCCCTCCTGTCGGTCAACGCCTGAGCGGGCGCTCACGCTTTATCCTGAAATGAAGTCTTGCCGCTGTTGTCCGCGCCCTGCGCGTATTGACGGCATGCGCTGACAGCCCGCCACGATTTCTTCGCCCTTCTCGGGCATGGCCGACCTGCATTCTTCTCGTTGCTGCGTTTTCATCACGCAGCGTGTGCCTGCGCGCGTCGCCGGCAGACCAGAAACAGGAATGACGGACACCATGTTTGAAGTCACCTTCAACTATCCGCAATTGCAATCCATTGGCCTCAACCAGACCGTGGTCAATCAGCTTTACAGCAACCCCGTCAACGAACCCGCCGCGTTGCTACGGGTCACGGAAATCCAGCGGGATTGCCTGACCGTGCACGATGGCGCAGATGAACACAGCGCCCGCGTGCTCCCCAGACTGGCCGATACGTTACATGCTCGCGCCACGGCCCTTGCGGTGGGAGACTGGGTCATCGTGCAAACCAACGCCCTGGGTGAACGCTGGGTGGCCCAGCTATTGCCGCCGACCAAGCATCTGGCCCGGCGCGCCAACGACGGCCGGCGGCAGCCGCTGGCCAGCAATGTCGATACGGCCTTGCTGGTCATGGGGCTGGATCTGGACTTCAACCCGCGCCGGCTGGAGCGCTATGTGGCATTTACCCGTGCCGCCGGGATTACCGCCGTGGCCGTACTGACCAAGGCCGATATCAGCCCGGATGCCGCAGACAAACTGGCTGAACTACAAGAACGCCTGCCCGCAGATATCCCGGTGCTGGCCCTTAACGGGCTGGACGATGCCACAGGGCAACTGCTGGCGCCGTGGCTGGGCGCCGGGCAAACGCTGGTCCTGCTGGGCAGTAGCGGTGCGGGTAAATCCACCCTCACCAATACGCTCAGCCACGCCACCGGCCAGGCCACCGGTGCGGTGCGATCCGGCGATGGACGCGGCCGGCACACCACCACGGCGCGTTCGCTCCACCGGCTACCCACGGGCGCGTGCATCATCGATACGCCCGGTTTGCGCACCTGGCGGCCCGATACCGACGAGGCCGGCATTAACGCCGGGTTTGACGATATCGACCAACTGGCGGCGCATTGCCGTTTTCGGGATTGCCAGCACCAGGACGAACCCGATTGCGCGGTGCGTGACGCTGTCGCGCCGGATCGGCTGCGCAATTACCACAAGTTGCTGCGGGAAGCGCGGCGCGGCCAGCAAACAGCCCTGGAGCGCAAAACCGAAACCGCGCGCTGGAAAGCCATCGGCAAGGCAGGTGCGGCCCGGGCGCGGGAAAAACGCGGTAGCTAACGCGATACGGGGCGCTGGTCGGGCGCTCCGTTTTTTTGCAGCAATGGCCTGTTGCATCTGGCCAGACTTGATGAATAATCAACAAATGAAAACCAGTACCGAAGAATTGCTGGCGTTTGTCACCGTGGTCGATACCGGATCAATCACCGGGGCCGCCCAGCAACTAGACCAGACCACGTCCGGCATCAGCCGTGCGCTGACCCGCCTTGAACAAAAGTTGTCCACCACCCTGCTCAACCGCACCACGCGGCGGCTGGAACTCACTGAAGAAGGCCGGCTGTTTTTAGCCAATGCGCGCAAGATCATTGCCGCCATCGACGATGCTGAGGAAGAACTGGCGGTGCGCCGCGAACACCCCGCCGGGCGGCTGCGCGTGAATGGCGCGTTCCCGTTCATCCTGCATGTCATCGTGCCGCTGGTGGCCGAGTTCCGGGAGCGTTATCCGGGCATTGCGCTGGAACTGAACGCCAGCGATACCATCATTGATTTGCTGGAACAGCGCACAGACATTGCCATCCGCCACGGACAATTGCAGGACTCTTCATTGCATGCACGGTTTATGGGGCATTCGCGCCTGCGGGTGCTGGCCGCGCCAGGCTATCTGGCCCAGCGCGGCATGCCAGAAGACGTGACCGCGCTGGCACAGCACGCGCTGATTGGCTTTAGCCAGCCCGAATCGCTCAACAACTGGCCACTGCGCCATGCCGATGGCGACGGTTACATCATTAACCCGGCGCTGGTGTGCTCCAGTGGCGAATCCGTGCTGCAACTGGCTGAACATGGCAACGGCATTGCATGCCTGTCTGACTTCATGACAGCCAAGGCCCGGGCCAGCGGGCGGTTGGTCGAAGTCTTGCCGCAAGCCAGCATGGCGACCTACCAGCCCATCCATGCGGTGTATTACCGCAACACGGGCTTATCGGCGCGGATTCGATGTTTTCTGGACTTCCTGGGCGAAAAGTTACCTGGTTTGCTGTGAACCACGCCGCAGCGGCTGGCGCGGGCCAACGGCAGGCCCCGGCCGCCAGGTTAAACTGCCCGGCAAACTCAGCCAGACAAGCCCAAGAGGAAACCATGAAACCCAAAATCCTGCTCGCCGCCGCCGTACTCACCCTTGCGCTGAGCGCCTGCAGCAAGATCACGGCAGAAAATTACGCCAAAATCGATACCGGCATGGCCCGGGCCGATGTGGTGCAAATTCTGGGCGAACCAGACAAGACCGAGAGTAGTTCGCTGCTGGGCATCAGTGGCGAAAACGCCGTGTGGGAATCCCACGGCACCGTCATCACCTTGCGCCTTGTCAACGGTGTGGTGCTGACCAAAGACCTGCAAAAACATTAACTGTCACTACCGGGCGGTGCGGCTTGTCGTTAGGCGCCGCGCCGGTCTAGCCTGAGTCATGCGCTTGCTTCCGGATGACCGGCATGACACCCAACCCTCTCCCCGCAGACCCGCTTAACCAGCCACAGCCACTGGATGACTACAACCTGTTCCTGGCCGATCTGCCCTTGCGGGAGGCATTGGCCGCAGAGTCAGCAGGTCAGGATCACAGCCAGACTCTAACGCGCCTGGGTGCGCGTCTGGGCACACCGGAAACTTTTGCGCTGGGCCGGCAGGCCAACCGCCACGGGCCGGAACTGGTCCGCTATGACGCGGGTGGTCGGCGCATTGATCGGGTGGAGTTCAACCCCGCGTGGCACCAGTTGATGACGGAAGTCACCGCCAGTCGCTTGCACAATGGTTACTGGGCCGACGACAACGCCACAGCCCGCGCCGCGCGTTTCATGCTGCATGCGCAGGTCGAAGCCGGCACGCTGTGCCCCGTGACCATGACCTATGGGGCGATCCCGGTCCTGCAGAACACCTTGCTGCGTGATGGCGCGCCGTGCGCAGACTGGCTCTCGCCCCTGCAATCGCCCTTGTATGACCCGTCCGATGCGCCAGCATCGGCCAAACGCGGCTTGCTGATCGGCATGGGCATGACCGAAAAACAGGGCGGTTCAGACGTTCGGGCCAATACAACCAGGGCGGAGCCCGGTGGCGACGGCATGTACACGCTGAACGGTCACAAGTGGTTTTTTTCGGTGCCGCAAAGTGATGGGCACCTGGTCCTGGCGCAGGCGCCAGGCGGGCTATCCTGCTTTTTGCTGCCCCGCATCCTGCCCGATGGCCGCCGCAACGCAATTGCCCTGGAACGACTCAAAGACAAACTGGGCAACCGCGCCAACGCTAGCGCCGAAGTGGAGTTTCACAACGCGCAAGGCTGGCTGGTTGGCGAGGAAGGCAAAGGCGGCCGCACCATCCTGGAAATGGGTAGCCACACCCGGTTTGATTGTGCGCTGGGCAGCACCGGCCTGATGCGGCGCGCCCTGTCGCTGGCGCTTTACCACGCGCGCCATCGGCACAGCTTTGGTAAAGCCTTGATCGAACATCCTTTGATGGCCTGCGTGCTGGCTGATCTGGCATTGGAGCTGGAAGGCTACACCGCCCTCTTGCTGCGGTTGGCCCACTGGCGGCGCCCGCAAGCCCAGGCCCACGAACAAGCCCTGGCGCGCATTCTGACCCCGGCTGCCAAATACCTGATCTGCAAACGCGGCGCGGGGTTTGTGGTGGAAGCCATGGAGGTGCTGGGCGGGAATGGCTACATCGAAGAGAGCGACTTGCCGCGCCTTTATCGTGAAATGCCGGTCAATGCCATCTGGGAGGGCTCCGGCAACATCATGGCGCTGGATATCATGCGGGCGTTGTCCAAAGAACCAGACACGCGTGATGCGCTGGAAAACTGGCTCGCCCCGCTGTCCCGCGTGCACCCGGCCTTTGCCGTGGCCTTTACCGTGATCCCGCCGCTGCTGGCCACGCCAGAGGAACATCGCATGCGGGATCTTGCCGAGCGGCTGATTCACCTGGCCTGCGCGGCGGTCTTGCTGGAAAACGGCAACGCCGCAGTCGCCGACGCCTGGTGTCACGGCCGCTTGAATGCGACGGCCAGCCAGTATGGGGCGCAGGTGCGGGAGGTAAAGCTGTTGTTGCAGCGCGCGCTGCCGGAAGTGTGAGGTGTGTGCGTCGCTGCCAACCCGTTGCAACCCCCTGTTCACGCCCACCCCCACTTCGTCATTCCGGCGAACGCCGGAATCCAGTCCGCCCGCTGCAGGCGGGCTTATCCCCCGCAAACCACTGTCAACCCATTTTCAGTGCCTTCGGCACACTTGATTACACCTGGATTCCGGCTCAGGATCGGAATGACAAGTTAAGGGGGGCGTACCGGTTTATCCCCCCCCCACTCCCCACCACTCATCCCCCTTTTACCCATGCAGGACAACCCCGGCACAAACGGTGACAAAAACCCGCGTGAGAAAATGACAAGCGTTTAATACACTGCGAAATAGTTTTAATTGTTTCTTTTGAAATTTCTTACCTGCTGCCTCGACCCCAAGCCGGCGTTATTCCGGAATAAGGGCCGGCATAGATCATGCGCGCCCTGACCGCTTTGTATTACAGGCAAAAGCCTGACCTCGCTTCTGCCGCTTTCCTGGTGGTGGCCTTCCTGACCGGCACCGCCGGCGCGCTGCAAGTGCCCACGCTCAGCCTCTTTTTGAGCGGCGAAGTGGGCGTGCGGCCGATTCTGGTCGGCACCTTTTACACCGTCAGCGCCATCATCGGCATTCTGATCAGCCAGTGGCTGGCACATCACTCTGACAAAGGCATCAACCGCCGCATGCTGATTGTCTGGTGCTGTTTACTGGGCATGCTCGGCTGTGTGCTGTTTGCGTTTGATCGCCATTACCTGCTGCTGATTACCGTGGGCGTGGTGCTGGGCAGTTTTGGCGGCACGGGCAACCCGCAAGTCTTTGCCCTGGCGCGCGAGCACGCCGATCACTCCGGCCGTGAAGCGGTCATGTTCAACTCCATCATGCGGGCGCAGATTTCACTGGCCTGGGTGATTGGGCCACCGCTGGCCTTCGCGCTGGCCATCGGTTATGGCTTTCCGGTCATGTATCTGGGTGCTGCCGCCGCTTTTCTGGGCTGTGCGCTGATTGTCTGGAAAGTGCTGCCCGACTTGCCCGCCCGTAAACACCACCCCGCCGCGCATCACGCACGGGTGAGCTGGTGGCGTGATCCGCAGGTGCGTTTGCTGTTCATTGGCTGTACGTTGATGTGGACCTGCAACAGCATGTATTTGATCACCATGCCACTCTACGTCACGCGTGACCTGGGCTTGCCAGAGCGTACCGTCGGCATCTTGATGGGCACGGCCGCAGCGCTGGAAATCCCGGCCATGCTGATTGCGGGTTACTACACCCGCCGTTTTGGCAAACGCAGCATGATGCGCTTTGCCACTGCTGCGGGCGTGTTGTTTTACATCTGCATGACGTTGATTTCCAACGAATACGCCATGATTGCCATGCAGCTATTGAACGCCATTTTCATCGGCATCATTGCCGGGATTGGCATGCTGTATTTTCAGGACGTCATGCCCGGCCAGATTGGCATGGCAACCACCCTGTTTGCCACCAGCACACGGACCGGCTCGATTATCGCCGGGGCCATTGCTGGCGCGGTGGCAGAACTCTGGGGCTATCACGCGGTGTTCTATGTGGCCGTGGTGAGTGTCTGTACCGCGCTGTTCTGTTGTTTCCGCATGAAAGACGTCTGACCCTGACCGACGTGTACTTCAAAAACGGCCCGCCCTGTGCGGGCCGTTTTGTTTTGGTGCTCATACAACGTCATATCGGACATATTGTAAAACGCACAAGCATATCCATTATGAATTGGACGTAAAATCTAAAATATCGTTTGACAACTCGGCAAATAACACCATAAATTTAACAAAAGCCAAAACTTCAAACCTTATTTTATACATTTAGTCCAAATTAACTTATCAGGAGACTGCCGTGCACCCCAATCCAGCCAGCAAGTACCGCGCCTTCAGCCCCATTGCCTTGCCTGATCGCACCTGGCCCAACCAGCGCATTAGCCATCCGCCGGTGTGGATGAGCACCGACCTGCGCGACGGCAACCAGTCCCTGATTGAACCCATGAACGGCGAGAAGAAACTGCGCATGTTCAAAATGCTGGTCGAGATTGGCTTCAAAGAGATCGAGGTCGCCTTCCCTTCCGCCTCGCAAACCGATTACGATTTTGTGCGCAAGCTGATTGAAGAACGGCACGTGCCCGACGACGTCACCATTGAGGTACTGACCCAGTCGCGTGAAGACCTGATCAAACGCAGCGTGGAGTCGCTGGTGGGTTCGCGCCGTGCCATCGTGCATCTGTACAACCCCATCGCCCCGGCATGGCGGCGCATTGTGTTCGATACGGATCGTGAAGGCGTCAAACAACTGGCACTGGCAGGCACGCGACTGGTACGCAAATACACCGGGCAATATCCAGAGACGGACTGGGTCTACCAGTACTCGCCAGAGACTTTCTCCGCCACCGAGCCTGAATTTGCGCTGGAAGTCTGCAACGCGGTGATTGAACTGTGGCAACCGACGCCTGAGCGCAAAATGATCATCAACCTGCCGGCCACGGTGGAGATGTCCACCCCCAACACCTACGCGGACCAGATTGAATGGATGAGCCGCAACCTGGCCCGCCGCGACAGCGTGATCTTGTCGGTCCATCCGCATAACGACCGGGGTACGGCGGTGGCAGCGGCTGAACTGGCCGTGATGGCTGGCGCGGATCGGGTGGAAGGGTGTTTGTTTGGCAATGGCGAGCGCACCGGCAATGTCGATCTGGTGACGCTGGGGCTGAACCTGTACAGCCAGGGCGTGCATCCAGGGCTGGATTTCAGCCAGATCGATACCATCCGGGAAGTGGTGGAGCACTGCAACCAGTTGCCAGTCCACCCGCGCCACCCCTACGCCGGCGATCTGGTGTACACGGCGTTTTCCGGCTCGCATCAGGACGCCATCAAGAAAGGTCTGGCCAAACAAAAGGCGGATGAGTTCTGGGATGTGCCCTACCTGCCCATCGACCCGGCCGATGTGGGCCGCACTTATGACGCAGTGATCCGTGTGAACAGCCAGTCCGGCAAAGGCGGCGTGGCCTTTGTGCTGCAACAGGAATACGGCTTTGAAATGCCCCGGCGTATGCAGATTGAGTTCAGCCGCGCCATCCAGCGCGTGTCCGACGAGACTGGCCGCGAGATCACCAGCGCCGATATTCATGAGGTCTTTACCCAGGAATACCTGCGGGCGGTCGAACCCTGGACTTACTACGCCCACCACTTGCACAGCGCCAAAGCGGGCGGCGTTGCTATCACCGCCGATATCGCCCTGGCAGGTCAGCGCGTGCAATTACACGGCGAAGGCAAAGGCCCGCTGGAAGCCTTTGTCCGCGCGCTGGATGGCAAGGCGCATATTGTCGAATACCACGAGCATTCACTGGGTAAGGGTGAAGACGCCCGCGCCGCGTGTTACGTGGAACTGCGCGTGCCCGATGGCCGCACGCTGTATGGCGTGGGGGTGGATAGCGATATTGTGACGGCCGCCATCAAGGCCGTGCTCAGCGGCTTGAACCGGGCAGCGAAGGTCTGACGGACCCGGGCATGACCCAAAAAAGCCGGGCAAGCCCGGCTTTTTTGTTGCTACGTGCCTGACTAGCACTTGCGATAGTTCAGATGCGTGTCTTCAGACAGCATGTGCCCCATGCGCACCCGCTTGGTTTCCAGGTAGTGGATGTTCTCTTTGTTGGGCACCACTTGATGCACCACCCGCTCCACCACCGGCACACCCGCCGCTTCCAGCGCCGCCAGCTTCTTGGGGTTGTTACTCATCAAGCGCACCGAACGGATACCCAGATCCAGCAAAATTTCTGCAGCGGCATCGTAGCTGCGCGCATCCACCGGCAAGCCTTGCGCGGTGTTGGCGTCGACCGTATCCATGCCCTGATCCTGCAAGGCGTAGGCCTGAATCTTGTGCGCCAGACCGATGCCCCGCCCTTCCTGGCCGCGCAGGTACAGCATGACGCCAGAACCCACCTTGTTGATGCGCTCCAGCGCCATATCCAGTTGTTCACCACAATCACAACGCAGTGAGCCAAACACATCGCCGGTCAGACACTCAGAATGCAGACGCACCAGCACGGCCTCACGATTGGCCACGTCACCCGCCACCAGTGCCACATGTTCTACCCCATCCAGGCGGGAGCGATAGACGTGCGCGGTGAACTCACCATGCTTGGTGGGCAAACGGGAACTGGCGACAAAATCAGCCAGTTTCAGGACCGCTTCAAGCGGCTCGCTGGTCTGGGTATGGGGCATGGGGGATATTCCGCAAGCAGAGTCTGTATTGAAATCACATATCATGATGGAGCCATCATCCGGATATTCAATACCAACCGGCAACAAGCCGCCTCAAATCAGGATTCGTTATATGGATTTACCCGCCCTGCAGCAGCAGCTCAGAGACTTTGTCGCCGCGCGTGACTGGGCCCGTTATCACACCCCCAAGAACCTGGTCATGGCCATGTCAGTGGAAATGGCCGAGCTGGTGGAGCACTTTCAGTGGCTGACGCCGGAAGAGTCTGTGGCGCTGGCGCAAGTCGACGCCAAACGCGATCTGGTCGAGCAGGAAATGGCCGACGTGCTGCTGTATATGCTGCAACTGGCGGACGTGATGAATGTGGATATTGAAGCGGCGATACTGCGCAAGATGAAGCTGAACGCCATCAAGCATCCACCGAAGGTGTGAGGTGTGAGGTGTGAGGTGTGAGGTGTGGCAGATGGTGTGGCCAGTTAACCCTTTCTGCACACCATCAATATCGTCATTCCGGCCTTGAGCCGGAATCCAGGGGACCGCCGAGGGACGCCCGCCGCAGGTGGGCTCTCACCGGCACTCCAACTCAGTGCCTGCGGCACAAACGTTTACACCTGGATTCCGGCTTTCGCCGGAATGACGAGTAAACGGGACGCACGCACCCACGTTCTGGTTCTGACTCAAGACCCACCGCGCAACGCCAGCCTCGTCACTCTATCCGCCCCAAAACAAAAAACCGGCGTTATGCCGGTTTTTTGTTTTGTCACGCATCCGCAGCTCAGTGTTTTTGCTGTTGCAGCAAATCCCGAATCTCGCGCAGCAGTTGCACGTCTTCCGGTGTCGCTGCCGGTGCCGCCGGCGCGGCTTCTTCTGCGCGCTTCATGCTGTTCAAGCCTTTGACCAGCAAGAACACCGCAAATGCCACGATCACAAAGCTGATGGCAATGTTGATGAAATTGCCGTAATTAAGTGTCACTGCACCGGCTTTCTGTGCGGCTTCCAGCGTGGCGTAGGGGCCGGGGGTTTTGTCACTTTCGCGCAGCAAGACATACAGATTGGTGAAGTCAACCTTGCCCAGAATCAGGCCAATCGGCGGCATGATGATGTCTTTGACCAGCGAATCCACAATCTTGCCAAAGGCCGCGCCAATGATCACACCCACGGCCAGATCAACCACATTACCGCGCATGGCAAATTCTTTGAATTCTTTCAACATATGCGCTTACCCTCAAATGAACGTGCAATGAATATGGCACAAAGCCTGCCAGGATGCTGACGGGCTGTCAATGTCGCCCCGTATTATCTGCCGCGCTTGTTACCCGCTTTTTGGCGGGCCAGAAAACAGGTGATTTCTTCCCGATCGTGGTACAGGTGTTTGGCCGTGAGCGTGTAGCGGATATCGGCAGCGCCCAGAATCTGGTCAATCAAGTCAAAACAACGCTCCACCTCGGTCCAGCGCTTCTTCATGGGCAGCTTCAGATTGAACACCGCCATGCGCGCCTGACCATGCGCCAGCCATTGCGCGATCAACTGCGCCACCCGGGCAGGTTGTTCAATCATGTCACACACCAGCCAGTCCACCGGGTTTTGCGGGCGGAACTTGAAGCCGTCGGTGCGCATGTGTTTGACGTTGGGGTGGATGGCCATATCGCCCTTCATGGGGCCGTTATCAATGGCGTATACCTTGATGCCGCGCGTGACCAACTGGTAAGTCCAGCCGCCCGGCGCAGCGCCCAGATCGACACCGGTCATACCGGGCTTGAGCAGGCTTTCGGCATCCGGCACCAGGGTCATGAAGGCTTCAGCCAGTTTCAGGGTAGAGCGGCTGGGTGCTTCGGCCGGCATGCGCACACGCGGAATACCCATGGGCCAGTCACTGGCCGCCAGGTTAGGGTCGACCGAGCAGATCAGCACCCGGTTCATGGATGGGAAAAACAGATGCAGCCGGTAGCGCGCGCTCTCGTCAATCAGATTGTTTTCTTGCAGCGCCTTGCGGGCAATATCGCCAAAACGGCGGCAAAAACCGGAGAGCGGTTTGCCTTCGTCCGAATCTGGATGCTCCAGCCAGACGTCATTGAACGCCGGCGTCTTGCCCGCCTTGAGCGCATCCACAATCGGGGTAAGACGGTCTTTGTCGCCCAATTGAACATCGGCCAGCACATAGAGCATCTGCCGGGCAAAGATCAATTCTTTGGCGGCGGGCGGGTTCGGGTCAGCCTCGCCGCCCTTACCTGGCTTGAACAAGGCAAAGCCAGGCGCGGTTTCCCAACCGCCGGTTTGACCGGAGCGGGCTTCCCACTCCTGACGGCAGTCATTTTCGAAACCGGCCCGGCAATAAAACAGCAGTGCGTGACGCATAGGAACCTGAGGCAAATCAATCAAAGACGCAGGATACCTGACTTGGCCTGGTTCCCAAAAACTCAGGCTACCGCTTGCAGGGGTGCTGCTGCCGTTTTGCTGGCGCGCAGACGCAAGAAATACACGCAATAAAACGCATCCAGCAGGGTCGCACCCGCGCACAACACCAGCAGGAAGACGTCTTTGGGGTAATGCATGACCATGAAGACCGACACCAGCAAGGTACCCAGACTACGCAACCAGGTAATGGTCCAGGCATATCCGACCGTGGAGGGTTGCTGCACCAGCAAAATCAGGCAAAGCACGCTGATAATGAACTGGCAGACATAAGCCGAGCGCGCACCAATGGGCGAATCGATGCCAGAAAGCGTCATGCCCCAGTACACGGCAATGAAGAACACCACGGTCGCGCAGACCACGGCGTTGTAATGGCGCTTGAAAAAGTCTGAGGTGAATTGCTCACGACCCAGTTTGAGCACCTGATGAAAGATAAACAGGTCAAACACCAGCCAGGCCCGATACGTCCACACCAGGAACACGCCCATATCGGTATGCAGCGGCACACCCCAGACAAACTCCCACGCCAGGTTACTGGCGGCGGCCAGTACGGCCATTTCCACCACGCGGTTGCGGTGGGCCTGCAGTAACACATAGGCGTAGGCCACAACCCACAGCAAACAACCAGCCGCGAAAACGGCCAGTTGCGGCATGGTGTAGATACTGCCGTCGATACTGACGGTGTTGAACAGGGCGGACGGGTCGTTTGCGCCGCTGGCGATGGCAATCATGATGCGCTCCGTGATGTGTATTTTATTAGTGGTCATACGCGCGCCTGATGGCGCGATGCCTGTTGCCAGGCGGTCTTTCGTTAGAACATCTTTTCTTGCGGCAGGCGCTGCTTGATGCGGCAGTCGGCAACTGCAGGCGGCGCGCTCCCTGGTTCGTCATTCCTGCGGAAGCGCGAATCCAGTACGGCCACCGCAGGTGGCCCTTTGCGATCCACCGTAGGGTGGATTCGGAGCGGTAGCGACAATCCACCAACTGCAGGCTTAAAACCTTGAACCGCTGTTAGCGCCTGACGGCGCGGTTGTTTTTGATACCGGCGGTGGCCGGAGCACCCTGATTTGCAGTACACATTTATCGTGCAACTTGCTTCGCCACCTCGGCGGCCCCAAAGAAAGCAGGCAAAGAAAGGCGACCCCAGCCTGCCCCTTGGTGGGTACCCCCACAAAGATGCCGGCATAGCAGATGACAGTTGCAGCGGGGTGGCGGCCCTCCGGGCTGCCCTCGGTTGGTCGGGAGCCCAAAGTCTCCCTCCACGCCCTCGGCGCTGGGCTTTAACGGGGAGGGAAAATCAAAAGCACCCCCAACCCCAACCCCAACATCAACATCAACATCAACATCAAAGCCTGGCGGTTATACGCCGGGCTTGTTTCATCCTGTTTTACGGCTGTATTTCCACATGCACTTGGGCCGGTGCGGGGCGGGTTACCGGGTGCAGCGGGGTATCCGGAATGCGGAACGGCGTCCCAGGGTCTGCGCTGGCCCAGTGTTTTTGCAGTCCTTCCATCAACACCTGGCTGTAGGCTTCAACAAAGCTTTGGGCGGTGTGGGAGCTATTTGCCAGTTTGCGTTTGATGCGGAACACCCAGCGCATCAGGTCAATCGCCCAGCTCCACCAGTGGGATTCTTGCAGTCCCAGGTATCCAGCAGATTGACGGCCCAGCAGCACGGCCATCAGGTCTGGCACAAGGCCGTGGGCGATTTCTGGTAATTGGGATTGCAAAAACTGCACGTGCGCCTGGGCTAGCTTGGCGCCTGCGGGGGACGGGCCAAAGTTGCGGCGTTCCAGCGCTTTCCAGAATTCGCGGGCGCTGGGGACGTCGTCGGGCATGGCGTTGGGGATAATGCCCAGCACCGTGCCGATGGTTTTCCACAGGTACAACTGGTCTTCTTCATCGTCTTTGCTCACGTCCACACCCAGGGTGCGCAGGCCTTCTACCGCCACGGTAGAGAACGCCAGCATGGTGCCGGCCAGTTCTTCCTGGTTGATCGGCATGCCCCATTGCTCGGGCCAGGCGGTTTGCGGCCAGCCGCGGGTGGCAAGGGCGAAATGGCGGATAGCGGCGTGCATCAGCCGTACTTTGCGGATGGTCAGCAACCCTTTGCCGCCGGCATCCAGACCACCCGGCTCGGCACTATTCAGAATAAAGCGCAGTGTTTCGGAGGCACGGCGTTCAAAACGGTTGGTCAACTGGCCGGTGGCGGCCAGCACTTGTGCCCCACCCTGCTTGCCGGCGTAGAGCACCGGCAGCGAGCGGCACATCAGGCTGACGCCAAACTGCAATCCGAAACGGGTAAAAAACTGCTGGGCGCGATGGATGCGGGCCATATCGACATCCGGCGGCAAGGTGCAGGTGGCATCCAGATAAGCCACCAGCGGCGCGGGCGTGTCGGCCGGCCAGGGTTGGTCCGTGTCCAGCCGGGCCAGTACGGCGTTGGCAGAAGCAACATCGCCGTGGGCAATCAGATGCCGGATACAATCGTCCGCCAAGGGGTCGGCAGTACGCTTGAATTCATCCAGCAGAGGGTTACTCCAGACTTGCATGACGATCCAATCCTGACGGGCTTTTAAAGCGCCAGATCATAGTTCCACTGTAAAAAAATAACAGCAGCGACATGGTTATGCGATGTAACCTGGCAACAAAAGAGACAAAAACGGGTGCTTTCGCATCACTTTCAGGACGAACGCGCGCGCGCTGGCGACAAATGCGTCGTTTGGCGTGATACTGCGCGACGGGCTGCTATAAATGCCAAAGTCATATCCAGACCCAGTCTTACATCATCAGCAGTCAGTCACACTGACAAAGCGCCGGACAGCGGGACATTCAAACAAAATGAGCACAAGGCCAGCACGCGGCGCCGGGACAAGCCGCATCGCCGCGTATCTGCTATTGCAGATGCTCTGCCTGCTTGTCTTTGCTTTGGGCGCTGCGCCAGCCGGCGCGATGAATGTCGATGCGGCCACCAACGGGGTTGAACTGGATGGCGAGCTGAAAATCTGGCGAGACCCTACGCGCTCCGCCAGCATCGATGAAGCTGACAAAGCTGCCAGTACCGGAAAATTTCATTCTCCCCATGGCCTGATGCGCTCACGAGGCTATAGCCGCGACGCCTGGTGGTTCCGTTTTGTGGTGCATAACGATAGCCCGCAAACCATCTATAGCCTGATCGAATATACCGATGGCCTGATTGGTAGTGTCACCTTGTATACGCGCCCGCTGGGCAGCAACGGGCCGTGGCAGCTACAGGCATTCAGAAACAGCCAGGGAGAAGAAAACCGCCCGCTCTCCACCATCCGCCCGGTGTTCCGCGAGCCACTGGCTGGTTTCCAGAGCAAAGAAGTCATGCTGCAGGTGGTGTTCAACGGCCACGACGATATCGCCGGTCCCATTTATTCGGATTTGCGTTTGTGGGGCGAGCAACCGTTTTTCCGCGCCAACAATCACGAGATGTTCCTCCTGGGGGGCATGATCGGCATCATGCTGCTGGTGGCGTTTGGCGCTATCACCGGCTTTGCCGCGACGCGGGACAAAGCGTTCCTGTATTACGGGCTCAACCTCGTGATGCTGACGATATCGTTCCACAGCGCCACCGGGGTCTGGCCCTTGTTGCTGTGGCACGGCTATTTCAGTTTCAAATTGCTGTTCTTTTGTAGCGGTATCTACTTTATTTGTGCGGCCCAGTTTGTGCGGCATTACCTGCAAGTCTCGCGGTTTTCGCCCTGGCTGGATCGCGCACTGCTGTGTATTGTCGCCATTGGCGCCGTCAGCAGCGTGGCGGCGTTGCTCGACCGCGAACAGTTCGCGCTGGAAGCGCTCAATATCGGCGGCATTGGTTTTCTGATCTACATTGCGGCCAGTATCGCGGCCATCCGCAATCGCGTGCCGGGCGCCAAGCTGTTTCTGGCGGCCTGGGCCACCTATTCGGTCTCGCTCACCGTCACCTGGGGCTTGCGGGACTACGGCCTGATTGAACATGACGCGTTCAGTTACCGCTTTATCTTTATCGGCATCATCATCGAGATCATGCTGTTCAGCGTGGCGATGGCACTGCGGGTGCGCGAACTGCGCCGCCGCAAAGAGGCCGCAGAATCCGCTTACCGCCTGCATCTGATTGCCGAGGCTGAGCGGCTGGAATCTTTGGTGGCGCAGCGCACCGCAGAACTGGAAACCGCGCGCAGTCAGGCAGAAACCGCCAATCACGCCAAGACCACCTTCCTGGCGCATGTCAGCCACGAAATCCGTACGCCACTCACCGCCATTCTGGGTTACGTGGAGCGCCTGTCAGACGAGCGCGACCTGAACCCGCATCAGGCGCAATGGCTCTCGCACATTGGCGATAGCAGTGAATATCTGTTGAGCCTGATCGGCAATGTACTGGATGTGAGCAAGCTGGAAGCCGGCCACATCAAACTGTACGAAACGCCCATGTCGATGGCGGCGCTGGTGCGACAACTGCACGGTCTGTTTCACGAACAAGCCGCCCGCAAGGGCGTGGCCTTTGAAATCATCGCCCCGGATCAGGGCTGGTTCCGGCTGGATGCCGGCAAGTGGCGGCAGATTCTGGTCAACCTGGTGGGCAACGCCATCAAGCTGACGGAAGAAGGCAAGGTCGCCATACACCTGGCGCATGAAGCGCGTGCCGGCCAGGGACACTGGCTGGTGGCCAAGGTGATCGACACCGGCCCGGGTATCGCCACCAAAGATATCGAAATGATTTTTGCCCCGTTTGAACAGGCCGCAGCGGGCCGCCGGGTGGGCGGCGCGGGCCTGGGCTTGTCCATCTGCCGGGACTTCACTCACTTGATGGGCGGGCATATTGAACTGGACAGCACGCCAGGTCAGGGCGCGACCTTTACCGTCAATGTGCCGGTCACGCCGGCCCAACCGGTCCATGAATCCGGCCACCAGGATTGGCAAGGTGTATTGAGCGGCCGCACGGTGCTGATTGCAGAAGACCAGCCGCTGAACCGGGACCTCTTGAGCGATATTCTGCTGCGTGCGGGCGCCAACGTCATCAGCGCGGAAGACGGGATTGAGGCCATGGGCATCTGGCGCGCCAACGAGCGCATCGACATCATTCTGGCGGACTTCCACATGCCGTTCATGAACGGCGTGCGTCTGGCGCAAAGCCTGCGCAAACTGGGTTACAAAGGCCAGTATCTGCTGGTCAGCGCCGGTCACTCGCCCGATGCCGAACACCTCGCCGCCAGCGGTGTGGACGGCTGGGTCACCAAACCTTTTACCCGCGACCAGTTACTCCGCGCCTTGATGGAAAAAAACCCTGCCCCACTGCAAACCCAGCTCCCCGCCACGCTGGAAGAAGCCGCCGCAGCCATGGGTTACACGCTGGAAAAGGCCATCCCCTTTGCCCAGCGCGGTCTGGACCGGATTACCGTGCTGCTGCAAACCCTGGCAGACGAAGAAACCTTGCAAGATCGTAGCCGGCACGCCCACAGCGCCAAGGGCATTGCGGGCCAGATCGGCATGCTCAAACTGATGCGTGCGCTGGAAGCGCTGGAACAAACGCCAGAGGCCATGCAACTGGCAGTGGCCCAGCTGGAACTGGCCGCAGCATGTGCCATTGTGTTGCGCCGTGCCCGTCAGCTGGCTGCGGAACCGCTGAACGACGGGGCAGGCTGACCCGGTCGGGGCCTTGTGATCCACGCAACACCCTGCCGGTATCGAATGTTGTCTGCGACAACTTGTTGCTATGCTGGGCGTGCTTCAGCCAGCAGACCCGTTTTGAACGGGTTGATGTAAACAAGTTATTGCAACGGTGGTACAGCCATGGGTGTCTCTTTGTTGTCGGCGCGTTACTGGATGCTGGGGGCCGGCATTCTGGCCGGACTAACGTTGAGCCTCCCCGCTCGCGCCACCCCGCTGGGCAGTTGCCTCGGTTACAAGCCGCAAGACAAGGTGGTGATTGTCGAAGCCACCGATGTTGGCATGCAGCCCGATATCGATGCCGCCGCGTTTGAACTCATCGACAGCGGCAGCATCCAGACGGTGGCTTTGCTGCCCACCGGCAACAATTTTAGCAGCGCCGCCCAGCGCGCTATATCCCTCAAGATGACCGTCGGTATCACCCTGGCGCTGACCAACGAGAATCAGGACAAGCTGCCGTGGCGTGGCGTCTTGCCGCGTACCAGCGTGCCCTCGCTCTACAACAGCCGTGGCAATCTGTGGCGCACGCCGGCAGAACTGGCCCAACACGCTACCGAAATTGATGTCCGTCTGGAACTGGCGGCACAAATCGCCAAAGCGCGCGATTCCGGAGTCAGCATCAGTCACCTGGAACCCCGCAGCGCATTCTGGCGTGCCAGCCCCATGCTCACCCGGGTATATCTGGAACTGGCCCGGCAAAGCGGTTACGCCATGATCACCACGCTGGGCGACATGCCGCTGGATCGCCAACAGGCGCTGAACCGCAACGGCCAGCGCGCCGGCATCATCACCCCGGACACGGCCAGCAGCTTGCCCGCCGGCAGTCTGACCGAACGCGGGGACGAATACGCCGCATTGCTGCGGCGCATGCCCGCCGGCATCAACGTGTTGTTCATCCGACCGGCTTTGGGCACCCCCGCCGCCAAAGCCACCCTGGCTGATCTGGCGCTGCGTCAGGCCGATTACGCCGCCTGGAGTGATGCGGATTTACAAAAGTCGGCCCTGCGTGACCGCATCCGTTTCTCTGGTTTCGGTTCCTTGCAACTATTGCAAGACAAGGTCAACAACGATACTGATGAATGCCTGATGCAGGCTTTTAATCAGTAGCTTATCTTCGTTTTTCACTGCGCCTTTACATACCACGCCCTGAAATCATGACAGATAGGGTTTGCCTGAAAACAAATTCAAGCAAGCAATCTTGCGTGACTCCATCAAGTGCTGATTTTCTGACCTATATATAAATGCAAACACATTCCATCCCGCTCCGGGTGGAACAGTTTAATACCGCGCTTTTATATAAATCAGCCAGGCGAAGCTGCAATCCGGCTTGTTATCAGACAAAGAACAACGCCGTACCAGCTCTTCGTCAAAGAGGGGATATCCGTGTTTTCCGGTCGCGTGCTGCCTGCTTGCATTCCACTTGCTCTTGCCCTTTCTGTTGCCCTTTCTGGCTGCGATAAAAAAGCAGCCGCGCCCCAACAACCTCCGCCCAAAGTCTCGGTCATGCAAATCCAGCCGCATGACATTGAAACCACATTTGAAATCGTCGGCCAGACTGCGGGCTACCGGCAAATTGAGGTGCGCGCGCGGGTAGAAGGCATTTTGCTCAAGCGCGAATACACGGAAGGCAAGCCGGTCAAAGCCGGCCAGTTGATGTTCCAGATCGATCCGGCGACCTACAAGGCCGCGCTGGATCAAGCTGTGGGTGTCGAAGCTCAGGCTAAAGCCGCCCTGGATAAAGCCACCGCCGACCGCGACCGGATCATCCCGCTGTACAAGGAAAACGCGGTCTCCCGCAAAGATTACGACGACGCCATGTCCGCGTATGACTCTGCCATTGCCAATCTGGCATCGGCCAAAGCCAAGACGGAAGAGGCCCGCATCAACCTGGGCTACACCAGCGTGGTCGCTCCGATTGATGGCATGGCCAGCAAGCTCAATTTCTCTGAAGGCAGTTTGGTGTCACCCTCCGCGAATGGCGGTTTGCTGACCACCATCAACCAGCTCGACCCTTTGTACGCCAATTTCTCTTACTCGGAATCAGACAAGCTGCTGCTGCAACAGCAAGCACAGCGTGGCGAGGTCGTGCTCCCTGCGGGCCAGCGTTTCCCGGTCAAGCTGCGGCTGGCCGACGGCACCCTGTACGACCGCTCCGGCACCATCGATTTTTCTGACAGCAAGGTGGATACCACCACCGGCACCATCAGCGCGCGCGCCATCATCCCCAACCCGCAAGGCAAATTGCTGCCTGGCCAGTTTGTACGGGTATTGGTGGGCGGCATCATCCACAAAAATGCACTGCTGATTCCGCAGCGCGCCGTTGTCCAGATTCAGGCAGATAAAGCGGTACTGGTCGTCAATGACAAGAACGTGGTCGAGCCGCGTGTCGTCCAGTTGGGTGACACCTATGGCACCAATGTACTGGTCGCCAGCGGCATGAAAGGCGGTGAACGCATTGTCGTGGAAGGCGTGCTCAAGGCGCGGCCTGGCTCCCCGGTTGATCCGGTGACCGCCAGCGACGTGGCCGCCGCCGATGCCCCCGCCGCGGTTGCCCACACCAACGACGCCCAGTAAGGAGCGGTCATGTTCTCAAAGTTCTTTATTGAACGGCCGGTCTTTGCCAGCGTCATTTCCATCATCATTGTGCTGGCGGGTCTGGTCTCGATGAAGGCGTTGCCGATCGAGCAATATCCGCAGATCGTGCCGCCAGTTGTCACCGTCACCGCTAACTACCCGGGCGCCTCTCCACAGGTGATTGCAGAAACCGTTGCCGCCCCGATCGAGCAGCAGGTCAACGGTGTCGAAAGCATGCTGTACATGCAATCGTCGGCGGCCTCCAACGGTGCCATGACGTTGAACGTCTACTTTGCCATTGGTACTGACCCCGACCAGGCCACCATCAACACCAATAACCGCGTGCAAGCGGCCATGGCGCAGTTGCCGCAGGAAGTACAACGGCAAGGCGTGACGGTGAAGAAAAAATCCACGTCCATCCTGGCCTTTGTGACGCTGGATTCCACCAACGGCGCGCAAGATGCGCTGTTCCTGTCCAACTACGCCACGCTTAACGTCGTAGATGAAATCAAGCGGATTCCCGGCATTGGTGATGTCTCCATCATCGGTAGCGGCGATTACGCCATGCGCGTGTGGTTGCGGCCAGACAAGGTGGCGCAGTTGGGGCTGACCCCGACGGATGTGCAGAACGCCATTTCCGAACAGAACCAGCAGTTTTCTGCCGGCAAGATTGGTGCCGAACCGAGCGACCCCGCACGCCCGCAGGAATTTACCTATACCGCGACAGCCAAAGGTCGTTTGTCGACGGTGAAAGAGTTTGAAGACATCATCGTCCGCGCCAATCCGGATGGCTCGCAAACCCGCGTCAAAGATATTGCGCGGGTGGAGTTGAGTTCCAACGCCTATGACGTGGTGGCCAAACACAACGGCAAACCTACCGTCGGGATTGCGCTGTACTTGCAGCCTGGCGCCAACGCGCTGAAAACGATCGAAGCCGTGCGCGCCAAGATGGAAGAACTCAAGGTGCGCTTTCCGCATGGCATGACATATGGCATTCCGTATGACACCACCACCTTCGTGAAGATTTCGGTCGAAGAAGTGGTTCATACCCTGTTTGAAGCCATCTTGCTGGTGTTTGTGGTGGTCTATGTATTCCTGCAGAACGCCCGCGCCACGCTGATTCCCTGCCTGGCCGTACCGGTGTCCTTGATCGGGACCTTTGCCGGCATGGAGGCGCTGGGATTCTCCATCAACCTCTTGACCCTGTTCGGGATGGTGCTGGCGATCGGTATCGTCGTGGATGACGCGATCGTGGTGCTGGAAAACGTTGAGCGGATCATGAGCACCGAGCGGCTTTCGCCCAAGGATGCGGCCATCAAGGCGATGGAAGAAGTATCCGGGCCGGTGGTAGCCATTGTGCTGGTGCTCTGCTCCGTGTTCCTGCCGGTGGCCTTTATGGGCGGCATGACAGGCGTGATGTACAAACAGTTTGCGGTGACCATTGCGGTTTCGGTGGTGATCTCCGGCCTCGTTGCGCTGACCCTCACCCCTGCCCTGTGCGCGTTGATCCTTAAACCCACACATCATGAGCCCAACCGTTTCTTCCGCGCCTTCAACAGCGGTTTTGACAAGATGACGAGCAAGTACGTGGGCGGTGTTGCGTTCCTCAATCGCCGCGTCGGGATTGCGTTTCTCATCTTCGGGGCCATGATCGTCAGCCTGTTGCTGCTGTTCAAGACCGTCCCCGGGGGTCTGGTGCCGGATGAGGATCAAGGCTATCTCATGGTCATCCCGATCATGCCGGATGCCGCCTCGTTGAGCCGGACCGAAGCCGTGACCGCGCAACTTGATGCGGCCATGACCAAAAACAAAAATGTGGCGGAGACACTGACCTTCTCCGGCTTTGACTTGCTTTCCAGCACCTATCGCTCCAATGGCGCAGCGGCATTCGTCACCCTGGCAGACTGGAAAGATCGCCAGGGCGAAGGTGAGGATTCTTTCTCGCTGGCGCACAAGGTCATGATTGCGGGCTCGCGGATTCGCGATGCCGTGGTGCTGGCGTTCAACCCGCCCCCCATTACCGGCATGTCCACCACCGGGGGTCTGGAAGCGTATATCCAGAGCCGTGGTACGACAGACCCGGCGGCGATTCAACAAGCCATCCAGTCTTATCTGGAAGCCGCCAAAAAGCGTCCGGAGTTCTCTGCGGTGAGCACCACCTACCGTGCCACGGTACCGCAAGTATTCTTTGATCTGGACCGCGACAAAGCCAAAACGCTGGGCGTGCCCGTCAATCAGGTTTTCAACACGATTGCCGCGACGTTTGGTGCGCAGTACGTCAACGACTTCAACATCTTTGGCCGCACCTACAAGGTACAACTGCAATCGGATGCCGCCTTCCGTTCTTCGGCGGACGATATGCGCAACGTCTATGTCCGTTCTGCCAGCGGACAGATGATCCCGCTCTCCGCCATGGTCACGGTCAAACCGGTGGTAGGTCCGGAACTGGTGGAGCGCTTCAATGTGTTCTCTGCCGGCAAGGTCATGCTGACCCCGGCGGCGGGGTACTCCACCGGCCAGGCCATTGCGGCGGCAGAAGAAGTGGCCGAATCAGTCCTGACCAGTGACTTCACGCTGACCTGGATGGGCAGTGCCTACCAGGAAAAGCTGGCTGGTGGCACCTCCGCGCAAGCGTTCATCTTCGGGATCATCATGGTGTTCCTGATCCTGGCCGCGCAGTACGAACGCTGGACCTTGCCGATCGCGGTCGTGACCGCCGTGCCATTTGGCTTGTTTGGTGCTCTGCTGGCCGTGTGGCTGGTGGGCTTGAACAACGATGTTTACTTCCAGATTGGCCTTGTGACACTGATCGGCCTGGCGGCGAAAAACGCCATCCTGATTGTGGAATTCGCGGTAGAAAAACACCACGAGGGATTGTCATTGTATGACGCGGCCATTGAGGCTTCCCGCCTGCGCTTCCGGCCTATCGTCATGACCTCGCTGGCGTTCATTCTGGGTTGCGTACCGCTGGTGACCTCCAGCGGTGCGGGCTCGGCCAGCCGCCATTCCATCGGTACTGGCGTGATCGGCGGCATGCTGGCCGCCACCTGCATTGCCACCTTCTTTGTGCCGCTGTTTTTCCGCCTGATCATGGGCTTGGGCAGCAAGAAAGCCAAAAAGGAAGACCCACCAGCACCAGCCCTGGAACATCAGGGGGTTGATCATGAATAAGCCAACCACATTGTTTGTAACCCCGCGCCGCGCGCTGATCGCAGCCTTGCTTGCCCTCACCCTGCCCGGCTGCGCTTTTATGCAGCCCGACAAGACTGCGCCGGCCACAGAATTGCCCGCCGCAGAGCGTATGCAAAGTGATGCCGGCTGGATCGACAATCACTGGTGGGACCAGTTTGGCGATCCGCTGCTGGCGCAATTGATCCAGACCGCACGCACCAACAACCAGAATCTGGCCCAGGCCGTGGCGCGGGTTGATCAGGCCCGCGCTGTGGTGGGGATCAATTCTTCGGCGCAATTTCCGCAGCTTGATCTGCAAGGTGCCGGCGCCAAACAAAAGGTCTCCGGCAAAGGGCCGCAAGCTACGCTGGGTACGTATACCGACTATCAACTGGCCGCTGCAGCCAGTTGGGAGCTGGATATCTGGGGCCGTCTGGCCAATCTGACCGAAGGCGCACGCCGTGATTTGATGGCCGCCGAGTACAACCGGGATGCCGTGTCGCTGGCGCTGGATGCCGAAGTGGCACAAACGTACTTCAACTTGATCGCACTGGATGGCCAGTTGCAGATTGCACGCGACACCATTCAGTCCCGCGTGGAAAGCTACGACCTGCAAACCAAGCGTTTCAAGGGCGGCTTGATCTCCGAGCTGGATGTCCGCCAGTCAGAAGCCGAGTTGAATACCGCCCAGGCCGCAGAACCCAACCTGGTGGGCGAGATTGCGCAGACTGAATCTGCACTGGCGGTATTACTGGGTGAAACGCCGCAGCAGATTATCGAAACCCTGCCCGAGCGCGGCAAACGCATTGACGAGATTGGCCATCCACCCGTCATCCCCTCTGGTTTGCCGTCAGACCTGTTGCTGCGCCGGCCGGATATCCAGCAGGCAGAAGCCACGCTGATCGGGGCACGGGCACGGGTGGAAGCCGCCCGGGCGGCGTATTTCCCCACCATCAGCCTGACCGGGCTGGCGGGGGTGGAAAGCCTGGCGTTTGGTGATCTCTTCACCGGGGCCGCCAAGACCTGGTCCTTTGCCGGCAACCTGGGCATGCCCTTGTTCAATGGCGGGCTGACCGCCGCGCAGGTTGATCAGGCGCGTGGCATAGAACGGGAAGCACTGGCGGTCTATCGGGGTACGGTGCAAAGCGCCTTTGGTGATGTACGCGCCGCGCTGGTGGTAAATGACCAGGCGGCCAAAGCCACAGAAGCGCTGCGCAACAAAGTCCAGGCCCTGACCCGGCAATTGCGCCTGGCAAACCTGCGCTATGACAACGGGTATTCCAGCTATCTGGACGTGCTCGATACCGAGCGCAATCTGTTTGATGCGCGCTTGTCCTTAGTCCAGGCGCAACTGGCAGAACTCAATGATCGGGTGTCCCTGTACAAGGCAGTGGGCGGGGGCTGGCGTCTGGCCGCAGACCAAAGCGCCAGTGCTGCGCAAAAAACCACAAACTGATCTTTGCCAAGCGCAAACACCAGCCATCCAGTCTGGTGTTTGCGCCTCCAGACAGACGGCCCGCAGCCTGACAAACTGCGGGCCGTTTCATTTATCCGCCGCACCAGCACGGTGCAAAACACGACACCAACGCGGTGCTCCCCGCTTGGCCAGCGCCGCATTTTTCCGCCAGGTTGGGGCCCCGCACAGGGCTGAGCAACTACGGGCACGCATCCTGCTTGGGCCTGCAAGGCAAGCCAGGACCGGGTTTGCGCTGTTTGCACCCATTCTGTGAACTCGGCCCCACACCGCGTCGCAGCAAGTTTGCGTGGCGGCTTGGGAATATGTCACAAATGCAAAACTAAAGACTTGACTGTAAGGGAAAGCAGCAGGTGTCCGCTAAAAACCACCGCGGGTAAGGTTGATCGGAGCAACTGTTATGGTTGATTTCATAGCTGACTGCACCCTTTGCAACCACCGTGGGAATGCCAGGCCAAGCCTGCCACAAACCAGGACGGGCATTCTGGCCAGCGGGCGCCATCAGCGCCTGATCCACTGGTTCGCCAGTCATGAACAAAGCAGTCATCAGAGGATGAAGCAACGTGGATATTTTTCTGCAACAGATCATCAATGGTCTGGTGATCGGCAGCATTTATGCGCTAATCGCGCTGGGTTACACAATGGTGTACGGCATTATGCAACTGATCAATTTTGCCCACGGCGAAATTGTCATGTTCGGCGCCATGGTCACCATTACCTGCATTAACGTCCTGGTTGGCCACAACATTCATCTGCCCGGGCCATTGATGTTGCTGGCCGGTCTGGTCATGGCCATTCCGGTGTCCATGCTGCTGGGGTTTGCGGTAGAGCGGATTGCCTATCGCCCCTTGCGCCGCGCACCGCGGCTGGCGCCACTCATTACCGCCATTGGCGTATCCATTGTGCTGCAACAAGTCGCCAGCCTGATCTGGGGCCGCAGCTACCGGCCGTTTCCGGAAATCCTGCCGCAAACCGTGCATGACTTTCATGGTGCAGCGATTACCGATCTGCAAGTGGCCATCATCATCCTGGCCGTTGTGCTCATGGGTGGTCTGTTTTTCATGATCGAAAAAACCCGCCTGGGCCGGGCCATGCGCGCCACGGCACAAAACCCGGAAGTGGCCGGGCTGATGGGCGTCAACATCAACAACATTATTTCCATGACCTTCATTACCGGTTCTGCGCTGGGCGCAGTAGCGGGCGTGATGGTAGCTGCCAACTATGATCAGGCCCATCCGTATATGGGCTTTCTGATTGGCCTGAAAGCCTTTACCGCCGCAGTGCTGGGTGGCATTGGCAATCTGCAGGGCGCGGTGCTGGGTGGTATTACGCTGGGGATTATCGAGAGCCTGGGTTCGGGCTATCTGGGTGATCTGACTGGTGGGTTCCTGGGTAGCAATTACAAGGACATCTTTGCCTTCCTGGTGCTGATCCTGGTGCTGGTGTTCCGCCCGTCCGGCCTGTTGGGCGAACGTGTAGCAGAGCGCGCGTGATCATGCCCCTGTATACGAACATATCAAAGACAGCATGGCTCCCGGCAAAGCCGGGCGCAAACGGGCCGTGGCATGGCAACATGCGCACACCCTTGTTTCAATCCGGCTCCCCCCGCCCTCGCCGCCGCGAGGGAGCCTCGTTACACTCGCAGGGGTAAACCTGATGCCCGTTGTTTTTCTGAAAACCCGCCGTCAGCGCCAGATTGGTCTGTTCATCTTTGCGGGCATTCTGCTGGTCTTGCCCTGGGTGCTGGGCGCCGGCTTTGAAAGCGGCAAGTCCTGGATCCGGGCGGTGGACTTTGCGCTGCTGTACATCATGCTGGCGCTGGGCCTGAACATTGTGGTGGGCTTTGCCGGCTTGCTGGATCTGGGTTATATCGCCTTTTACGCCGTGGGCGCGTATTGCTATGCCATTTTCAACTCGCCGCAATTGCAGGCCGTGATGCCACTGTGGCTGCAACACCCACCCTTTTTGATCATGGTGGTGTTGTGCGCGCTGGTGGCCTGCGTGTTCGGGATTTTGCTGGGCACGCCCACCCTGAAACTGCGTGGCGATTATCTGGCGATTGTGACGCTGGGTTTTGGCGAGATTGTGCGTATTTTCATGAACAACCTGGACCGGCCCATCAACATTACCAATGGTCCGCAAGGCATCAACAATATTGATCCGGTGCATCTGGCCGGGTACAACTTCGGCAAACCGATCTACTGGATGGGCCTGAAGTTCGAGATGGTCCACACCTACTACTACCTGATTCTGGCGTTCTGCTGCCTGATCATCTTTGTGACCCAACGCCTGCAGTATTCCCGCATTGGCCGCGCCTGGGTGGCCATCCGTGAAGATGAAATTGCCGCCAACGCCATGGGCATCAACACCCGCAATGTCAAACTGCTGGCCTTTGCCATGGGTGCGTCGTTTGGCGGTGTTTCCGGCGCACTGTTTGCCAGCTTCCAGGGGTTTGTCAGTCCGGAGTCCTTCGTGTTGATGGAATCCATCATGGTGCTGTGCATGGTGGTGCTGGGGGGTATGGGCAATATCCCGGGCGTGATTCTGGGGGCGATTCTGGTCTCCATCGTGCCGGAAATCCTGCGGGACGTGATCAACCCCTTGCAAGAGGGCCTGTTCGGTCGCCGCATTGTTGATCCGGAAAACCTGCGCATGCTGCTGTTTGGTCTGGCCATGATCATCATCATGCTGCTGCGCCCGGAAGGCTTGTGGCCTTCACGCCGCCGCCGTGCCGAGTTGCACCCCACCGAGGCAATCGCTGAACAAGAGAAGTCCGACATGCAGGACGCGGAGCGGGTTCATGGCTGACACACTGCTGAATATTGAGGGCATACACAAACGTTTTGGCGGCTTGCATGCGCTGAACGATGTAGGTCTGACCATCAACAAGGGCGAAATCTACGGTCTGATCGGCCCCAATGGCGCCGGCAAGACCACGCTGTTCAACGTGCTGACGGGTTTGTACCAACCCGATGAAGGCAAGTTTGTCTTTAACGGCATCAACCTGTTCCGGCAAAAACCGTATGTGGTGGTGGAAAGCGGTATTGCCCGCACCTTCCAGAACATTCGCCTGTTTGCCAATATGACCGCGCTGGAAAACGTCATGGTCGGCCAGCATGTGCGCACCCGCGCCGGGGTGCTGGGTGCGGTGTTCCGTGGCCCGAAAACCCGGGCAGAAGAAGCGGCCATTCGTGCACGGGCGCTGGAATTGCTGGCCTATGTGGGCATTGAAAAACATGCAGAGGAAGCCGCGCGCAATCTCTCTTATGGGGATCAGCGCCGGCTGGAAATTGCCCGCGCCCTGGGCACCAACCCCACCCTGCTGGCGCTGGATGAACCCGCCGCCGGCATGAACCCCAAAGAAACAGTGGCGCTTAAGGCCCTGCTGGAAAAAATCCGCGGCGATGGCGTGACCGTGTTGCTGATCGAACATGATGTCAAACTGATGATGGGGCTGTGCGATCGCATTGCCGTGCTCGATTACGGCAAGAAAATTGCCGAAGGCGTGCCGGCACAGATCAAGAACGACCCGCGCGTCATTGAAGCTTATCTTGGAGTTGCCCCGGAATGAGTACACCGCTGTTGCAAGTGAAAGACCTGAAAGTGGCTTATGGCGGCATCCAGGCGGTGAAAGGGATTGATCTGCAAATCAACCAGGGCGAACTGGTGGCGCTGATTGGTGCCAACGGCGCAGGCAAAACCACCACCCTCAAGACCCTGGTGGGCATGATCAAACCCGTCGGGGGGGAAATCCTGTATGACGGCCAACCCACGGCCAGGCTGCCCTCTTATGCCTACGTGAAACACGGTCTGGCGATGGTGCCGGAAGGCCGCGGCATATTCTCTCGCCTGACGGTAGAAGAAAATCTGCAAATGGGCGCGTACACGCGGGATGACAAAGCCGATATCGCCATTGATATGGAACGCGTCTACCAGTTGTTTCCACGCCTGAAAGAGCGCCAGAAGCAACTGGCGGGGACGCTGTCTGGCGGCGAGCAACAGATGGTGGCCATGGGTCGTGCCATCATGAGCCGCCCGCGCTTGTTGTTGCTGGATGAGCCCTCCATGGGTCTGGCGCCCATCATCGTGCAGAAGATTTTTGAAATCATCCGCATGATTGCGGCCGAGGGCGTCACCATGTTGCTGGTGGAACAAAACGCCCGGCTGGCTCTGCAAACAGCCAACCGCGGTTATGTGATGGAGTCTGGCAAGATTACGCTGGCCGATACGGCAACCAATTTGCTGGCCAATGAGAGCATCCAGCATGCGTATCTGGGTGAGTGAGATATGCAGTGGGTAAGCCCAGACCTGTACGGCACAAGCACTATTTCACGCCCACCACCACTTCGTCATTCCGGCCTTGAGCCGGAATCCAGCCCGCCCGCCGCAGGCGGGCTTTCACTGGCAAACCACAGTCAGTGCCTGCAGCAACTATATTTACATCTGGATTCCCGCCGAATGACGAGTCTGGAGTCTCCCCTCCTCACTCCTCACATCACCAAACACCCCCCACACAAAAGCAGGCACAATCCGGCACACCTTTCCCTGAACGTCGACTTGCATGATCGCCCCTTCATTTCTGGTCAAAAACAGCCTTGCTGCGCTGATGCTGCCGCCAGGTTTCAATCTATTGCTCGGCTTGCTGGTGCTGGTTTTGTGGTCTCGCCGGCCGCGTTTTGCGCGCGGTTTGCTGGCGGCCAACCTGGCGACGCTCTGGGTTTTCTCCACCCCAGTGGTCAGCACAGCGTTGATTGGCTCGCTGGAGCCACCGCCCGTCTCCGCTGCGGCGCTGGCACAAGTGGATGCCATCGTGTGCCTGGGCGGCGGCACCTTGTTTGGCGCGCTGCAAAACCCGGATGAACGGGACGTCAACGGCACCACGGCTGAACGTGTGCGTTATGCTGCACGCCTGACGCGCAGTACCGGCAAACCGCTGGCCGTGACCGGGGGTGCTGCTTATCAAGAGGCCACCAGTGAAGGCGAGCTGATGGCACGCGTGCTGCAGCAAGACTACGGCATCCGCCCCGCCTGGGTAGAAAGCAAAGCCATAGACACCCGTGATAACGCCACATTCCTGGCCCGCAGCATGCTGCCGCAATATCGGCGCATTGCGCTCGTCTCTAGCGCCTGGCATTTGCCACGTGCCGCACTGGTGTTCCGCAAGGCCGGGTTTGTGGTGACGCTGGCGCCTACGTCTTATCAATCCCGCCCGCCGTTTAGTCTGCTGCAGTTGCTGCCCGATGCCCAATCACTCAGCACCAGCTATTGGGCTTTGCATGAGTGGCTTGGCGCGTTGTGGTATCAGCGCTGAACGGCCTGGTCGCCCCAGTTTTTGCCTTGAAAGCACGCCCTGGCAATTGCCTGGCCGCGCACTAAAATAAAGCGCAACAACTTCGGCAGCATCATGCTGGCTTGCGCCCGGACCACCCGGCGTCAGCGGTTTGCTTGCCAGAAGTCCTCCGTACAGAGGGGATCTTTGATGCGCCAGACTACGCCACCGAAGGGGGATGCCCCGATCAGGCGGTTCATCCTCATGACCGGGCTGCTGAGCCCGCTCGGTCACGCCCAGATCACCCTGCCCTCCAGCACGGGCGTCACGGTGACTTTAAATAGCGCGTATCCGGGCGAAGCCAGCTTCACCCTGCCTGCGGGTAGCCAGATCAGTAATGCCGGCACGGCAGTCACTGGCGACAATACGCAGGATTGGCAATTTACCAATTACGGCACGGTGCAAAACAGCGCCACCGTCGCGGCCTCTGCACTCAAACTGGGTAGCCTTGACGTGGTTACCACCGGGATTGCCAGCCGGGTCGATAACTACGGCACGATTGTGTCGAATGCCAGCACCAGCGGCGGTCCTTCCGGGGTGCAATTCACCCATGGTGGCATCGTTTACAACTATGCCGGTGCGCTGATTTCCGGCCCGGACGGGGTCCACACCGATACCGCATCAGTTGCGGTTTATAACGATGGGGAAATCCACTCGACGGTCTCCTCGGCCATTTATACCGGGCGGGGCGCGTTGATCGAAAACCATGCCACCGGTGTCATTAGTGGCTACCGGGGTATTGTTTCCAATGGCGCTTACCCCGTCGACATCAAAAACGAGGGGACCATCTCCACCAGTAACAATGCCCTCTGGTTCTTTGGCGGTGGCGTGTATTCACTGCTCAATACGGCAAGCGGAGTCATTCGCGGCGGCAATCCCACCAATGCCACGGCGCTGTTTACCTCCGGGGCGCAAAGCCAGATCATCAACTACGGGTTAATCCAGAACCCGAGCAGCGGTTCTGCCATTGATTCCAGCGCGGATCAGAATATTTTCATCAACGCCGGGCGGGTTCTCGCCGGCGGCACCGCCATGGTGTTGTCGGGGGATGGCAATACCGTTTACAACCTGGGCCTGTTGTCCGGCAGTACCGCCATACAACTCACCGGCAATAACAACACCATCGTGCTGGGTTCTCATGTGGCTTTGCCTACGCTGGGGGTAGATGTGTACGGGCCGGGATCGAACCTGGTGGGTGACCTGACCAGCACAGGCGCCGATAGCTCAGTGCGGCTGACGGATAGCGGCAGTGAAGATGTGGCCATCACCGGCTTTGAACACTTGATCATGGCAGGTACAGACTGGACGCTCTCTGGCCGGATCGTCATGAGTGACACCGCCCCGGATGCGTTACATATCCAAAGCGGCACGCTGCTGCTCACCGGCACCTGGCAAGGCTCTGGCACGCAGATCGACCCGGGCGGCACGTTGCTGGTGGGCAATGCGACCACACCGGGCGCCACGCTGAACAGCCCGTTGGGCATCCGTAATGCGGGCACTCTGGGTGGCTATGGCCAGCTGATGGGTGACATCACCAACCAGGGGCAGATCAAGGTGGCGGACGCGGCAGCGACCCTGGGCACGCAGGGTAATGGCACGTTAACCGTGATCGGTGCGCTTACCAATGACGGCACGATTGATCTGCGCGGCCAGACACCAGGGAACCAGTTGCGTCTTGCGGGCAATTTGAACGGCCATGGCAATGTGTTGCTCAATACGGCCTTGGGCAATGACCGTTCGCTCACTGACCAACTGGTCATGGATGCCAGTCACGGTGCGGCCACCGCCAGCGGGCAGACGGCGCTGCAGATCACCAATAGAGGTGGTGCCGGGGACGTCACCGAGCGCGGCATTCTGGTGGTGGCACTGCAAAATGGCGCATCCACGGCGCCGGATTCATTTGTGCTGGCGGGCCGTGCGGTCGCCGGGCTGTACGAATATGCGCTGGTGCGCGATCCGCAGGACCAGCAATGGTATTTGCAATCAACCTATACCCCACCACCAACGCCGCCCGCACCGCCCACGCCGATCCCCCGCTATCGACCGGAAATCGGCGCGTATATTGGCAATGCCTACGCCGCGACCACCCTGTTCAATCATGACCTGCAGGATCGGCAAGCCGGTTGCAACAACACCGTGGTCGATGCCAGCCTTGAACCTTGCGCGGGCTGGGTGCGGCTGGCGGGCTCAGTGCTCGATGGCAGCGCGGTGCAGAACCAGGTCAACTTGCGTAGCCATCTGTGGTTGATCCAGGCGGGGACCGACATTGCCCGCTGGCCCGCCAATGCGGACGGACAGTTCCACCTGGGCATCATGGCCGGCTTTGGCCAGGTCAACACCTGGTCACAGGCCGATCACAATCCCAACCACGCCGCCGGCAGTGTCGATAGCTATACAGCCGGGCTTTATGGCACCTGGTTTGCTGACGATAGCCAACGCCTGGGGGCTTATCGATAGCTGGCTGCTCTATGGCTGGCAACGCAATCAAGTCAGCTCAGATGATCTGGCTACCCAGAACTATCATTCCAACACCTTTGCCGCCGCTGTCGAGACCGGTTACACCATCAGCGCCTCGCCCGTGAGTCTGACGCCGTTCGCCCAGTTCATCTGGAATCGCTACCTGGACAGCGTGACCTATGAGCAAGACACGCAGACCGCCGTCGAAACCGCCAATCCCCAAGGTTACGCCAGCCGTCTTGGCCTGCGCCTGAGTGCGAACAACCCGACCGGGCTTGCCCCGTTTGTGTCGATCGATTGGCAGCACGACTGGGGCGAAACAACCCTGACCATGAACAGCCGGACTGTCACGCTGGACCGCGCGGCAAACCGGCTGGGTCTGAAGGCGGGCGCGCAATACACACCAAGTGCGGATTGGCGCTTGCACCTTCAGCTAAGTACCCTGAGCGACAAGCAATTTTCTGCCGAGCTGGGTCTGCGCCACCGTTTCTGATTTTGGAGTTACCACGTCACTCAAGCGGCAGCCCGCGCCGCCGCCAGTGTCTGCCGGATGCCCTCGGCATAAGTGGTTTTATGAACGCTGCCCAGCAAACGCTGCAACGCGCTGTCATCCATGATGACGGGGTCCGTTTGCAGGTAATGCATCTCCACCAGTTCACGCAGCATGGGGTTGAACAGCCCCAGCAACCGCAAACCCGCTTTGCCCAGTACGCGCGTGCGCATACGGCTGCCGGCCTCGGCAAAAATCTGTTCAGCCATGGTTTTCTGGCTGATCACCCCTGCCCCGGCCAGATGCCACACCCGCCCCCATGCGCCAGGGTTTGCAGCCAGGCGCAACACCACCGCGCCGACATCCGGCACGTAGACAAACTCATGCGGCGTGTCGATCGGGCCGATCATGTCGGCTGCTTTGCCCGCCAGCGCCGCTTTGAACACGCCATCCAGCAAGCTTTTCTCCACGCCCGGGCCGTAAAAGTCCGGCAGGCGCAGCACCGTGCCCTGAATACGCCCGGCGGCATGCGCGGCCAGCAACAAGTTTTCTTGCTCCAGTCGACGCTGCCCCTTGAAGGTATGCGGCTGCCGCGGATGGTCTTCGGTGACGCGCTCTTGCTGTGGGCGGCCGTAGGAGTACACCGTGCCGATCAGGACAAACCGTTTTACGCCTGCGGCAATGGCCGCTTCCAGCGTGCGTTTCATCAACACCGGGTGCAGTTCAAACTGCCAGTACGGTACACCGACCGTGTAAATCAGCGTATCCACGCCTTGCAGGGCAGTTGCAATGGAAGCCGCGTCTTCGGGGTTCCATGTCACGCATTCGACCAGCGGGTCTGCCCCAAATTGCGTTTGCAATGCGCTGTGCGAACGCGCGATGGCCCGCCACGGCTGGCCGGCCTGGGCCAGTACCGCGCCGATGCTGTTACCAATGGCGCCAGTAGCGCCTACCAATGCAATTTTTGCCATGCCCGACTCTCCTGTGAACACATTAATATTTACTGAACAGTGTTAACTAAACAGTGTTCATAATATATTGACGCTTCATTTCGTCAAGCTCTAAACTGAAGTCATGGCTATTTCAGACCGAAAAGAACGACAGAAGGCGCAATTGCGCGAACTCATCCTGGAGGCTGCCCGCGAGATCGTGGTGCGGGAGGGTTTTGCTGCGCTATCGATGCGCAAGATTGCGGAAGCTATTGAATATTCGCCTGCCACCCTCTATCTGCATTTTGAGAATCGTGACGCCATCGCCCGCGCCATTTGCGCTGCCGGCTACGCTGACTTTGCGCGAGAACTGGTGCCAGCCATGGAAAGCGAGCCGGATCCGGTGACGCGGCTAGAGATCATGGCGCAGTCTTATGTCGCATTCGGGCTGACTCATCCGGAAACCTACCGGCTGATTTTTATGGTCAGCCCGGAATACGCCAGTGCCTTGTCAGAAGGAAATGACGAAGAGCGCGCGGGTGAAAAAGCTTTTTTTGAATTGGTCGGCGCATTCACGCAATTGCGTGCGACCGGGCGTCTGCACGGTGACCAGACCGATCTGCAACTGGCAGAAATGCTCTGGGCCAGCCTGCATGGCATCGTCAGCCTGAAACTCACCTGCCCGCTGTTTATCAGCCAGAGCGCAGAAGAGATGGCGCAACAGCTGCTGCACACGCAGCTATATGGCTTGTTGCAGACGCCTGAATGAAACCGCAATACCCGCCGCGCCCGCCGCGCGGCCCCATGAGGAGTTAGTCGTGCACTTTGAACACCTGGTCCAGATCAATGACCCGCTGAACCCGCTACTGCAAGCCTTGACCGTAGAACAGGTCTGGCATGCCCTGCTCTGGCGCGCAGAAAAACCGCAGGACTTCCAGGAAGACATCACTGACGTGGTCATTCACGAACGCGGCGAGGACTTTCTGGTGCGCTCGTTCCGCCTGGGCAAGCTACATGTGCGCGACCATATTGAGTGGGAACACGGCCGCAGCATTGAATTTCGCACCCAGCCCAACGATGAGCACTCCGGCGGCAACCTGACCATCACCATCGAAACCCCGGATGAAACCCAGTTGTTTGTGCGCTTTACCTACAACACCCCGCTGCCGGAAACCGTCGCCCCGGGCAGCGATGATGCCAGCGATGCCTATTTTGCCTCGTACGTAAAATCGGCTTATCACGCAGCAGATGTGGATACCGTCCGGCGGATTCGGGAACTGGCCGCCACTGGCCTGTTGAGTCATTGAGTTAACGCAATATCCTTGCTATCAGGGCCGGGCGTAATACCCGGCCCTTTTTCTATCGAGTTCACCACCACCATGCGTCAAGGCGCCATTCAAGCCGCGCTGGCCTACCTGATCTGGGGGCTATTGCCGATTTACCTGAAATCACTCCATGGCGTCGCGCCGCTGGAAATCTTGCTGTGCCGCATGGTCTGGGCGCTGTTTTTTCTGCTTGGCGTGCTGCTGTTGCGGCGCCACTGGACATGGTTGGGCCGGGCCCTGCGTCAGCCACGGCTGATTGGCATTTTCATGCTGAGTGCCCTGCTGCTATCGAGCAACTGGTTCTTGTATATCTGGGCGGTGACCCATAACCAGGTGATCGATGCGAGTCTGGGTTATTTCATCAACCCGCTGGTCAGCGTGTTGCTGGGCGTACTGTTTTTGCACGAACGCCTGCGCGCGGGTCAGTGGGCAGCCATTGCCGTCGCCGCTGCCGGCGTGGTGTGGCTGACCGTGCAGGCCGGCCATTTGCCGTGGATCGCGCTGGGCCTGGCCGGGTCGTTTGGCGTGTACGGCCTGCTGCGCAAAACTGCCCCGCTGGGCGCGCTGGAAGGATTGACGCTGGAAACCCTGGTGTTGTTTCCGTTTGCGCTGATCTGGCTGGGCGTGCTGGCCAGCCGGGGCGAAAGTGCCCTTATCGGCGGGGAGGCGTCGCTACAGGGTTTGCTGGTACTGGCCGGCCCGATTACCGCCATTCCGCTCCTGTTGTTTGCAGCGGGCGCGCGCAAGATTCCCCTGTCTTTGCTGGGCTTGTTGCAATACATCGGCCCGACCGTCCAGCTGCTGCTGGGTGCCCTGCTCTGGCACGAACCCTTTTCCGGCCCACGCCTGCTGGGGTTCGGGGTGATCTGGCTGGCGTTGCTGCTGTATACGGCAGAAGGGTTTTATGTGGCGCGGAAGGCGTGAGGCGTGTAAGGCCAGACCTGTACGACACAACCACTGTTTCATGCCCACCACCACTTCGTCATTCCGGCGAACGCCGGAATCCAGGTGTAAACCTCTGTGCCGCAGGCACTGAACATGGTTTACCAGGGAAAGCCCACCAGCGGCGAGCGGGCTGGATTCCGGCGCAAGGGGGCGCCGAGGACCGGAATGACGAGTCTGGGGTAGGCCAGTCTACCCTTCCTCACACCTCACCCTTTCAGCCCCGCGTCTTCCCGCGCCAGGCTGGCAATGGCAGACCAGTCTGCCCCGTCCAGCCCTTGTGCCATGCCGCGCACAAAGCGGTCCCGCACCACGCTGGCAAACGGCAGGGGTACGTGGTGTGCTTCTGCTGCCTGCAGCACAAGGCGGTTGTCTTTCGCCCCCAGCGGCAAGGCAAAGCCGGGGTTCTTGTAACCACCGCTGGTAATGAGCTTGCCGTAGATCTGGTAGACCGGCGCGCCGAAGATGGTGCCCGTCAGCACCTCCATCAGTTTTTCAGGGTCAACGCCCGCCTTCTCCGCCAGCGCGGCACCTTCACCCAAGCCCTCGATCACGCAACTGATCAGGAAGTTGCCAATCAGCTTCACCACCGCCGCTTGCTGCGGTTGTTCTCCCACCTCAAACAATTTTTGACCCACCGCTTCCAACGCGGGCCGAACCCTGGCAATGTGTTCGGGCTGACCGGCGGCAACGACAAACAACTTGCCAGCTGCTGCTGCGTCCGGCCGGCCAAACACGGGTGCGGAGATCAGCGCGGAACCGTGACGCGCATGGGCAGCGACAAGTGACTCCACCAGCGCCTGGCTCACCGTGCTCATGCTGATATGGACAGCATTTTGCGCCAGGCCAGCCAGCAGGCCGTCCTCACCCAGTGTCACCGCTTGCAGCGCATGATCGTCCGCCACCATGGTGATCACCGCGTCTTGCCCTTGCGCCAGCGCGCGCGGGGTGGCAGCCCAGGCCGCGCCTTCGGCCAGCAGGCCATCTGCCTTGTCTTTGCTGCGGTTGTACACCGTGAGCGTGTGCCCGGCCACGATCAGGTTATGACCAATGCCGACGCCCATGCTGCCAAGGCCAATCAAACCGATTTTCATGGGTCTATCTCCGTCAATTCACAGCGGTTTACGCGGGGTCGAGCCCTTGGGCGCGGCACGCAGATATTGTTCTGGCCAGGTCGTGGTGGTGTGCAAGGCGGTGGCGGCATGCAACGGCCAGTACGGATCACGCAAGAGTTCACGGGCCAGTAGCACCAGATCAGCCTGGCCGGTACGCACAATGTGATCTGCCTGCGCGGGCTCGACAATCATGCCCACCGCACCAGTCGCAATGGCAGCCTCGCGGCGGATCTGGTCGGCAAAACGGGTTTGATAGCCAGGGCCGACCGGAATCGGCGCCACCGGGACAGACCCCCCGCTGGAGACATCAATCAGGTCTGCGCCAGCCTCTTTGAGCCAGCGCGAGATCACCACACTTTCTTCCGCAGTCCAGCCGCCCTCTACCCAGTCGGTCGCGGAGATACGCACAAACAGAGGCAGATCGTCCGGCAAGGCGGCCCGCACGGTGCGGGTCACTTGCAGTAACAAGCGGGCGCGGTTTTCCAGGCTGCCGCCGTACTGATCGGTGCGCTGGTTGGACAGCGGCGAGAGGAACTGATGCAACAGATAACCGTGGGCCGCATGCACCTCTACCACCTTGAAACCGGCGGCAACAGCACGATGGGTGGCAGCGGCAAAGGCCTCAACCACGCGGTCGATCCCGGCCTGATCCAGCGCAACAGGTTGCGGGTATTCCGGCGAGAACGGCACGGCAGAGGGGGCGACCACTTGCCAGCCACCTTCAGCCGGGCTGACTGCGCCATTGCCACACCATGGCGAGAAGGTGCTGGCCTTGCGGCCGGCGTGCGCCAGCTGGATACCCGGCACACTGCCCTGCTCACTGATAAAGCGGTTGATGCGGGCCAACGGTGCAATCTGTTCGTCGTTCCACAACCCCAGATCTTCCGGGCTGATGCGGCCTTCCGGCAGCACCGCCGTGGCTTCCTGAATGATCAAGCCAGCGCCGCCGACTGCGCGGCCACCCAAATGAACCAGATGCCAGTCATTGGCAAGGCCGTCTTGCGCGGAGTATTCGCACATGGGCGACACCGCAATACGATTGGGCAGGGTGATACCGCGTAGCTGGAACGGGGCAAACAGGTGGCTCATGGCGTTCTCCGGTCAGGGGTGGGAGGTAAAGGCGTTACGGCAGTCTACCAATAGACCAATCGGTCTAGTCAAGTTTTTTCCGCACTGCCGCAAAGGCGGCAAAACCGTCTGTGGCTGTGTACAGGCCAGATGTAGATATTGCACAGGCCCGTATTTATGCCAGTAGCAACTTGCGCCAGCGCAAAGGTCCGCCGTCAGCTGAACAGTACATTTTTGATTCTTTGATAATTCAGGAGTGTGACATGCCGCCAGAAACCACAACCCTGCCCCTTGATGATCCTGATTACGACGGTGTGCCCGAATACCTGATCACAGTTTACGACTGGGCCTACGTCAACCCGCGCCAGGTCAAGCGTCTGGATCACAACTGGGTGGTCAAAACCTTGTTGTTTGGTAACGATCAGCGGCTGATGCGCGCCTACCTTGATGAGATCAAACCGGGCGACAGTGTCTGGCAAGTGGCGCATGTGTATGGCGATCTGGTGCAGCGGGCAGCACAAAAAGTCGGGCCGACCGGGGTGTTCCACTTGTCTGACATCACTCCCGCCCAGGTACGGCATGGCAATGCCAAACTCTCTGGCGTGCCGTGGGCCAGCGTGTTCCGGGCGGACGCGGCCAGTTTTGCCAGCCACATCACGTACAATGTGATCTGCAGCTTTTTTCTGCTGCATGAGGTGCCGGAATCCAAAAAACAGGCCATTGTCGATCACATGCTGTCCCGCGTACCGCCGGGCGGAAAAGCCGTGTTTGTGGACTACCACCGCCCCAAACCCTGGCAACCCATCGGCTGGCTATTACGCCTGGTCAATGCATGGCTGGAGCCCTTTGCCCACGCGCTCTGGCAAAAGAGTATTCCTGAATACGCCCGCCACAGCGGGGACTTTTGCTGGACCCGCCGCACCTTCTTTGGCGGCGTTTATCAATGCACCATCGCCACCCGCCCACGCCAGTAATCTGCTGGTGATTCCCGCGCCGTCGCAAGTTGCCTTGTTAAAGGGCTCGACTCGCGGCGGCGCTTGCGTATAATGTGCTTTCGCGTAGTTTGCTGTCCGGCCTTGCAGCCACAGCCTGTGCCTTCGCACATCCGCCCTGCCGAGTGACACTCGCCTGACCGGCAACCGCTCCAGGAATCCACGGAACTACGCAGAGCGCATCCAGTCTTCGCTGTTCCCACACACGACATTCCTGTATCCGCCTCCGGACTGGAGCAGCTTTTCGCTGCATTGGCCGATACACGCTCTGGAGTTAATTAATGACTTTTTCCGCTTTAGGACTTGCGGACGAACTTGTGCGTGCCGTAGCCGATCTTGGTTATACGGACCCGACCCCGATTCAGACTCAGGCAATCCCCGCTATTCTGGCAGGCCAGGATGTAATGGCTGGTGCCCAGACTGGCACGGGTAAAACGGCGGGCTTTACGCTGCCGATCCTGCAAAAGCTGTTGGCCAGCCCGATCAAGGTCAAGCGCGGTGAACACGCACCGATCCGCGCGCTGGTACTGACTCCGACCCGGGAGCTGGCAGCCCAGGTTGAAGAAAGTGTCCAGGAATACGGCAAATACGCCGGGCAAAAATCGCTGGCCATGTTTGGCGGCGTGAGCATCAACCCGCAGATCAAGGCGCTGAAAGGCCGCGTGGATATCCTGGTGTCGACACCAGGTCGTCTGCTGGATCATGCCTCCCAGGGCACGATTGATCTGTCGAAGATTGAGATTCTGGTACTGGATGAAGCCGACCGCATGCTGGACATGGGTTTTATCCACGACATCAAGAAAGTGCTGGCCCTGTTGCCAGCGCAACGGCAGAACCTGCTGTTCTCTGCCACGTACTCTGACGAGATCAAGCAACTGGCCGACGGCCTGCTGAACAGCCCGGTGCTGATCGAAGTCGCCCGCCGTAATGCCACCGTCGAAGCCATCACCCAGAAGATCGTGCTGGTGGATCGCGAGAACAAACGGCATTTGCTGGCGCACCTGATCAAGGAACACAAGTGGTTCCAGGTGCTGGTGTTCACCCGCACCAAGCACGGCGCCAACCGTCTGGCAGAACAGCTGAGCAAGGAAGAAATTCCGGCCTTGGCCATTCACGGCAACAAGAGCCAGTCGGCCCGCACCCGCGCGCTGACCGAGTTCAAGTCCGGCACCTTGCAAGTGCTGGTGGCGACCGACATTGCCGCCCGTGGCATCGACATTGAAGAACTGCCGCACGTGATCAACTTTGAGCTGCCGATGGTGGCCGAAGATTACGTACACCGCATTGGCCGTACCGGCCGGGCCGGCGCCGAAGGCGAAGCGCTCTCCCTGGTGTGCGTGGACGAAATGCGCTTGTTGTCCGATATCGAAAAACTGATCAAGCGTGCCCTGCCGCGCGAGATCATTGCCGGGTTCGAGCCTGATCCCAATGCCAAGCCAGAGCCGATTGAGTCTGGCCGCCGTGGTCGTCAGCAACAACAGCAAGGCCGTGGTGCCCGCAATCAGCAGCCACGCCGTGACCGTCCGCAACGCGCCCCTGCCGAAGCCAGTGAAGGTGCAAGCGAAGGTCGTGCCGAAGCCGCCGCACCGCGCGAAGGCGGCGACAACCGCCGTCGTCAGAACCCGCGCAACAACCGCAAGCCGCGTCAGGAAGGCCAGAACGGTGGCCAGAATGGCCAGCGCGCTGAACGCACTGAAGGCCAGCGCAGTGAGGGTGCACGCGCCGAGGGGCAACCGCGTCGTCAAGGCCAGGGCCAGGGGCGCAACGGCCAACCGCGTGAGGGCGATCGTGGCAATGGCCAGCAGCAAGGTCGGCGCAATGACCGTCAGCAACAAGGTCAAGGGCGTAGCAATGGCGGTGGTCAGCGCGGTGAAAGCAACCGCAGCACTGGCGGTAACGCGGGCAACCGCAGCACCAGCCAGGCCCAGAAAGGTGACAAGAGCAACCGCGACGCCATTATGCGCGGCGATGCCCAGCCCACCTCTAACGAGAACACCCCTGTGTCCGCCTGGTTTGACCAGCCGCGACGCACGCATGGGCGTCATCGTTAATCGGTAGTAGCAACATGCGGCACCCCAGGGTGCCCGCACAGAAAACCCGGCTCTGGCCGGGTTTTTTTATGCCCGGTGGCCTCGGCGGCACAGGCATTGCCAGACAATCAGGTAATGCGTGGTATGGCGTCGTGCAGCAATTGGCCTTTGCAACGGTGGATTGCTACGCGCATCCACCCTGCGAACTGAACCGGGGCAGTCCATACACACCACATCGTCATTCCGGTCCTCGGCGGCCCCCTTGCGCCGGAATCCAGGTGCAAACATCGGTGCCGCAGGCACTGAACATGGTTTGCCGGTGAAGGCCCGCCTGCGGCGGGCGGACTGGATTCCTGCTTTCGCAGGAATGACGAGTCAGGGGTATGCCAGTCTCCCCCTCCTCACTCCTCACTCCCCGCAACCGTTTTGTCCGCCTCCATCTGGCGGTTTCGTCCATCTCCTTGTTGCACTGCAATCAACCAATACCAGCGTTCGCGGGCATTGGGGCTTGCGCCATCCCGGTGCGCAGGTGTCCTGTTTTGTGCATTGATTCAGCAGAAAATTACATTCGCATAAGGATTGCCCTGGCGCACGATTGCCCAAGCTTTTCCACCGTGAAAGGCTGATCCGGCCACACCAGGCGCGTAACGTCACGCCCCAAAAAAGTGCCGGTAAATAAACCACTGAAAATGAAGGAGTTGATGATGAATAAGTCGGGCACGCGTGTTTTGGCCACCCTGATGGTGGCAGCTGGCGTCATGCTCTGTAGCACGTTCTCGCATGCTGCAGACAAGCTGGTGTTGGGTTTTGCGCAAGTGGGTGCAGAAAGTGAATGGCGTACCGCCAATACCGAGTCGATCAAGAGCAGCGCCAAAGAAGCCGGCGTAGATCTGAAGTTCTCGGACGCACAACAAAAGCAGGAAAACCAGATCAAGGCTATCCGGTCTTATATTGCGCAGAAAGTGGATGTGATTGCGTTCTCGCCCGTGGTGGAGTCGGGCTGGGAGCCAGTGCTGCGCGAAGCCAAAGCGGCTAAAATTCCGGTGATCTTGACCGACCGCGCCATCAAGGTGTCGGATGACTCTCTCTATACCGCCTTCATTGGTTCGGACTTCCTGGAAGAAGGCCGCCGCGGTGGTCGCTGGCTGGAAGACCATTACAAGGGTGCACAAGGCCCGATCAACATTGCTGAACTGCAAGGCACTGTGGGCTCTGCGCCGGCGATTGACCGTCACAACGGTCTGATCGAAGTGATCAAGAGCGATGACCGCTTCAAGATCATTGCCAGCCAGAGTGGCGACTTCACCCGCGCCGGTGGCAAGCAGGTGATGGAAGCCATGCTCAAGTCTTATGGCAAGCAAATCCAGGTGGTGTATTCGCACAATGACGATATGGCCATTGGTGCAATCCAGGCCATTGAAGAAGCGGGTCTGAAGCCGGGCAAGGACATCGTCATTGTGTCGTTTGATGCGACCAAGGGCGGCTTCCAGGCCATGATGGCCGGCAAGATGAACGTGTCCGTGGAATGCAGCCCGCTGCTGGGGCCGCAACTGATGGAAACCGCCAAGCTGGTGGCTGCCGGCAAATCGGTTCCCAAGCGCATCGTGACCAAAGAAACCGTGTTCCCGATGGAAACCGCAGCCGCGGCCTTCCCGTCGCGCAAATATTGATCGCGTAGTTCGCACAACGCTGATTGTCCGGGGACGGTGAAAACCGTCCCCGACATCCGTTTATTCCTTCAGTTTGTGCCACAAGGACTGCACGATGAATGCTGCCGCCTCCGACCTGCCCCACCAGCATACTGGTGAGGCGATCTTGCACATGACGGGAATCGAGAAACGTTTTCCCGGTGTGCATGCACTCAAACACGTTGAGTTTCGCCTGTTTCCCGGCGAAATCCATACCCTGATGGGCCAGAACGGCGCGGGTAAATCCACGCTGATCAAGGTCTTGACCGGCGTACACCCGGCCGATGCCGGCCAGATCATGTTTGCCGGCCAGACTGTCAAACTCGATTCACCCGAGGCCGCCGAAGCCGCCGGTATCCGTACCGTTTACCAGGAGGTCAACCTCTGCCCCAACCTTTCTGTGGCAGAGAACATCTATATCGGCCGTTTCCCCCGCAAGGCCGGTCGCATCGACTGGTCCACGCTGCACGAGAATGCCCGCACCTTGCTGGCCACGCTCTCGCTCGACCTGGACGTCACCCGTGCGCTGGATGCCTACCCGATTGCCATCCAGCAAATGGTGGCGATTGCCCGTGCGCTAAGCGTGGATGCCCAGGTGCTGATTCTGGATGAACCCACCTCCAGCCTGGATGAAGATGAAGTCCAGAAACTGTTCACCCTGCTGCGCCAGTTGAAAGCGCGCGGCATGGCGATCCTGTTTGTGACGCATTTTCTGGAGCAAACCTACGCGGTATCTGACCGCATTACCGTGTTGCGCAACGGCGAACGCGAAGGCGAATACCTGGCGCGTGATCTGCCACGACTGACGTTGATCCACAAAATGGTTGGCCGCGAGATCGACCCGGATCAACTGGCCAAACCGCAATGGGCGGATGCCAAACCAGGCGACACCTTTATCGGCGCACAAGGCATCAGCCGGCGCGGCAGCATGCAGGCGCTGGATCTGGATATCCGCGCGGGCGAAGTCCTCGGTCTCGGCGGCTTGTTGGGCTCCGGCCGGACTGAAACGGCGCGCCTGCTGTTTGGCGTAGATAAATGTGAGTCCGGAGAAATGAAAGTGGCGGGTCAGAACACCCGGTTTACCTCCCCTCGTGACGCCATCAAGGCCGGCATTGGCTATTGCCCGGAAGACCGCAAATCCGAGGGGATCATTGCCGATTTGTCGGTGCGCGAGAACATTATTCTGGCGCTGCAAGCGCGCCAGGGGTTGTTCCGCTATCTGCCGCGCAAACGCCAGGACGCCATCGCCAACGATTACATCCAGCATCTGGGCATCAAAACGCCCCATGCGGAGCAACCGATTGGCCTGTTGTCTGGCGGCAATCAGCAAAAAGCCTTGCTGGCGCGCTGGCTGGCGACCGATCCGAAAATGCTGATCCTGGATGAACCCACGCGCGGTATTGATATGGCCGCCAAGCTGGAGATCATGGATCAGGTCCTGGCGCTGTGCCGCAAAGGCCTGGCGATCTTGTTCATTTCTTCCGAGATGAGCGAAGTGGTGCGCGTCAGCCACCGCATTGCCGTACTGCGCGACCGCCACAAGGTGGGCGAGCTGCCGGCAGGCCAGACCAATGAACACGCGGTCTTTCACATGATTGCCGGAGGCGAACAATGAATACGGCCACCCCTGAGGCCACCGGCTGGACCAAGACGCTGGTACGGCACCCGCTGTTTTTGCCGGTGCTGACGCTGCTTGTGCTGTTGCTGGTTAACCGTGCGTTCAATGCGCACTTTTTTCATATTGAAAACAAAGACGGCCACCTGTTTGGCAGCCTGATCGACATCCTGAACCGCGCTTCGCCGCTGGCCCTGGTGGCCTTGGGTATGACGCCAGTGATTGCCACACGCGGGGTAGATGTCTCGGTCGGCGCAGTGGTGGCCATCAGTGCCGCTACGGCGGCGGTGCTGATTGGCGGGCAGATGCAGATCGTCAATGGCGTAGAGGTTTACGTCAGCAACGTGCCCCTGCCCTTTGCCATTGCCGGCGCCTTGCTGGTCGGTTTGCTGTGCGGGCTGTGGAATGGCGCGCTGGTGGCATATGTCGGTATGCAACCCATCATCGCCACCTTGATCCTGATGGTGGCCGGACGTGGCATTGCCCAGTTGCTGACCGCCGGACAGATCATCACCATTTACTACCAGCCGTATTTCTTTCTGGGTGCCGGTTTCCTGGGCGGTTTGCCCTTTGCCTTGTATATCGTCGCGGCGGTGGGCATTGTGTTGTGGTTCTTTACCCAACGCACAGCGCTGGGCCTGTTTGTGACCGCCATTGGTATCAACCCCACGGCGTCTTACTTTGCCGGGATCAAGGCCCGCGCCATCATGCTGTGCGTGTACGGGTTCTCTGGCTTGATGGCGGGTGCAGCCGGCTTGATCATCAGCTCCAACGTCAAAAGTGCGGATGGCAACAACGCCGGCTTGTTGATGGAGCTGGATGCCATTCTGGCCGTGACCCTGGGCGGCACCTCGCTGGCCGGCGGGCGGTTTAGCCTGGTCGGTTCATTGATTGGCGCGCTGATCATCCAGACGCTGACCTACACCACGTACTCCATCGGCGTACCGCCGGAAGCCAACCTCGTGGTCAAAGCCGTGGTGGTGTTCATTGTCTGTGTGGTGCAGTCCGAGCCCATGCGTAAATTGATCCTGCGCGATCCATCCTTGCAGGGAGTCACCCGATGAACAAACCCTCTTTGACGACGCGCCTGACCGATCCACGCACCCTGCCGCTGTTGATTACGCTGGGGCTGTTTTTGCTGATGTTTGGCTATGGCTCGGTCGCGTATCGCGGTTTTTTCTCTGCCCAGGTGTTCTGTAACCTGTTCATCGACAACGCTTTTTTGTTGATTGTGGCCATCGGCATGACCTTTGTGGTGATCTCTGGCGGCATTGATCTGTCGGTGGGCGGGCTGGTGGCGGTGACGACCATGATCTCCGCCACGCTGGTGCAGTCTCATCACTGGCCCATCTGGGTGGTCACTCCGCTGGTACTGTTACTGGGCGCGCTGTTTGGCGGCTTCCAGGGCGTGCTGATCCAGTATTTCCGGTTACAGCCGTTTATTGTCACGCTGGGAGGTTTGTTCCTCACGCGCGGGCTGTGTTTTCTGATCAACATTGAGTCCATCACCATTGCCGATCCGGCGTACACGGCGGTGTCGGAATTCCGTTTGCATCTGCCGGGGGCGGATATCTCGGCCAACGTGCTGATTGCGGCGGCGGTGTTTATCGGCGCGGTGTGGCTGGCCCAATACAGCGAGTTTGGCCGCGTGGTGTACGCCATTGGCGGCAGTGAACGCTCTGCCGTGTTAATGGGCTTGCCGGTGGCACGGACCAAAGTCATGGTGTACATGCTCTCTGGCTTCTGCGCCGCGCTGGGCGGGGTGACGTTTACCTTCTACATGCTGTCCGGCTACGGCCTGCATGCCCAGGGGATGGAACTGGATGCCATTGCGGCCACGGTCATTGGTGGCACGCTACTTACCGGTGGCGTGGGGTATGTGACCGGCACGCTGTTTGGCGTGCTGATCCTGGGCGTGATCCAGACCCTGATTACCTTTGACGGCACACTCAGCTCCTGGTGGACGCGCATTGTCATCGGTGCATTGCTGTGTGTGTTCTGCGTGCTGCAACGGCTGCTGGATAGCCATGCCAGCAAACGCCGCACCAGCCGGGCGGCGGTGGGCAAAACGGTGGCGCCTGCGGTGGCGGCTGGCGATGCAACACCGGCGGAGATGGTGGCGCAGCAGCATTGAGGTGTGAGGTGTGAGGTGTGAGGTGTGAGGTGTGAGGTGTGAGGTGTGAGGTGTGCCAGATTATGCGTGCCACCTCGCCTCGCACACCACCACATCGTCATTCCGGCCTTGAGCCGGAATCCAGGTGTAAACGTTTGTGCCGAAGGCACTGCAAATGGTTTTGTCATGGTTTGCCAGAGTAAGCCCACCTGCGGCGGGCGTCCCTCCTGGATTCCGGCGCAAGGGGGCCGCCTAGGACCGGAATGATGAGTCTTTGGCACGCCAGTCTCTCACTCCTCACTCCCCCTCAATTCGTCAGCAACTTCAGCGACAACACCGTCTCCGCCGTATACGCCGTGCCATCCATGTAGTTGTCCCCCACAATCCGCTCCAGCGAGATTGAGGGCATGACGGTGGGCCGGGTGCCGTCCTTGTTGGGTGCCAGCGAGTAATCCACCCCAAAGCGCGTCAGGTGGGATGAGCGCCGGTACAAGCCGGCGGTGGTGACCAGATCCCGGCCAGTGAGGTAGGAGGCGTGAAATTTCAAGCGCCATAGATAGCCACCGGGATAGTAATCGCCAGTCATGCCCAGATAGCCGCCGGTTGCAGTACCCGGACTTTGGCCCGCCTCTACCCGCGCCAGGTGGTCCACATACACGCCACCCAAGGGATAGACAAACCAGGATGAGCCTGCGGAGTCATAAGGTTTGCCAACCACCAGCATGCCCGGCAGGATCAGCCGGGTATCAAACGCCAACCCTTGGGAGAGCGTGTCGTTCTGCGCGTCTTCCTTGACGTTGACGTTAACGGAACTGCCCAGCGCAAAGCCATCTTTTTTGGCATCAAACAATGTCCCCGCCGCACCCAGTTGCGCCCCGCGCGAGTTGTAGGGGTTGTCGCTGGCGGTATTCATGTTCATCCAGAGGGCCGAATACCAGCGCCAGCCCCAATCGGTCAGCGTGTCAGGCAAGAAGCGTTTGCCCATGCGCCACGTCAGACCAGCCTGCACCAGCGATGAGGAGTTATCAGAGCCATGCGTAATGGCCAGCACCGCCGGGTTGGTCGCATTGGGGCCAGGGCCGTCGCGCAGGGCGAAGTCGTTCCAGAAATGATGAGGGGGCGCAGCAACCGCAGAGGCGACCTGTGGCGAGGGTTTAGCTGTGGCAACCGCACTGGCGCTTTGCGCGGCCGGTTTGGCTGTGGCCACCTCACTGGCGGTGGCGGGTTGAGTGGCTTGCGCGGCATTGGCCAGATCGCCCGCTTCTTCCGGGGCGGTTTCCGGGCTGCCAAACAACTCGTCATAACAGGCAAGACGGGCCTTGTTGTTGACAATGCTCTGGCAGGGCGAAGCCCATGCCGGCGAACAACTCAACGTGAAAATCGCAAGGGCCGCAACAACAAACAAAGTCCGCATGGGCTGGGCAGCCTGTGCCGGTGCCAGAAAAGCACAAGCAGTCTGGCCGGAGAGTGGACATGGCCCTCAATTCTGGCAAAAAAAACGCCGGCAGTTTGTCAGAAAAGCGCTGACATGCTGTGGGAAAACGGCTCAGGCCGACTCGCGGATCACCAACCGGCCAGCAAAACGTTGCTGGTACAAGCGGCCACCCAGTTCGGCCGGGTCTAGCTGGATAAAGTGCATGGCCGCCTGGCTGATGCGCTCAATATCCTGATGCACCGTGGTCAGTTGCGGGTCCATGTATTCGCAAATATCCAGGTTGTCATGCCCGGCCAGCAGCATGTCTTTGCCGGGGTGACGGCCAAACTTGCGCAGGGCTTTGGCGGCACCGAACGCCATCCGGTCGGTGGTACACATGATGGCACCCGCACCGGATTCCCGCAGACCGCCCTGCCCGCACCAGTTCAATAGTTGCTCATAGGCAAACGCTTCAAACTGCCAGGTGGGGGTGTCCACGGCAACAGGGATAACTTCCGGGGTTTCGCCGGCCGCTTTCATGGCCGCGATATACCCCGCCATGCGTTCCGGGCGGGATGGATTGGCAATGCGCGGCGTACCCAGATAGGCCGGACGCACATTGCGGCTTAACAGGTAGTTCACCATCAGCCCGATACTCTGATGATTATCGTTCATGACGAAATGGCAGTTCTCGTCCATGAAACTATCCAGAAAGACAATGCGCATTTCTTTTTGCAGGCTGGCCAGCAAAGCGCGGTTGTCGTTGGACTCAATGGGCGTGAGGATGATGCCGTGCACCTTCATGGCCCGCAGCGCCATCAAGGCAGCGGCTTCCCGCCGGGTGTCATTGTTGGATGCCTGGATGACGATCTGCAAACCGAGCGCGGCGGCTTCACGCTCCATCAATTGCAGCACCTTGCCAAAGAACGGTTCGGCAATAAACGGCAACACCACCCCGACCAGGTTGGAACGCCCGGTCACCAGACTGACCGCGTGCAGGTCTGGCACATAGTTGAGTGCCCGACAGGCGCGTTCGATTTTCTCGCGGGTGTCGGGCTTGAGTGTTGCGCTGCCGTTGAAAAATTTACTCACCGTCGTGCGGGATAAACCGGCCGCCGCAGCGACGTCGTTCATGGTCACGACCCCCGAAAAACCATCAGGACTGGCAACGATTTCATTCTCTGGCACGGGTAGGCATCCCTGGGCTGTTTATTGTGTAGATTCAATGTGTACGCGTGTAAAACCCAGTGTACACAATTTGCGCAAATGCCGCCGCTACACCCGTCAGAACGACCGTTTGAATTGCCGCAGCGCACCATGATGGTGTAATAAAAACACCTTATGCCACTGGTCGGCGCGTTATTGGTGCGCCCTCGCATTCAAAATTTTACACGTGTACATTTATTGACAGCGGGTTATCCCACAAGACACCGCAACAAGCCGCAGCTTTCTCGCCGGCAATGCTATTTCTATCAATGGATCAGGAGTCCGACCATGCGTTTCGCCCAACAAGTTATTGTTGCCACGTGTGCAGCCGCTTTTGCCCTGCCTGCCTTTGCCGCCAAGCCAATCAAGTACATTGGCGTCACCGTGGGTGATCTGGCTAATCCGTTTTTTGTCGCTATTGGCAAGGGTGCAGAAGACGAAGCCAAAAAGCTCTCTGGCCCCAATGTGAAAGTCACTACCGTATCCAGCAAATACGATCTGAACACCCAGGTGGGCCAGATCGAGAACTTCATCGCCAACAAGGCTGACATGATCATCGTCAACGCCGCCGACCCCAAGGGCGTTGCGCCTGCGCTGCAAAAAGCCAGGGCAGCGGGGATTGTGGTGCTGGCGGTCGATGTGGGTGCAGAAGGTGCCGATATCACGGTGATGTCTGACAACACCATGGCCGGGACCGAGTCCTGCCGTTACCTCGCCAAACAACTGAACGGCAAGGGCAATGTGGTGATCGTCAACGGCCCGCCGGTCACCGCCGTGATTGACCGCGTTGCCGGTTGCAAGAAACTGTTGGCCACCTATCCCGGTATCAAGGTGCTGTCGGACAACCAGGACGCCAAGGGCAGCCGCGATGGCGGCATGCAGGTCATGGCCGACTTGTTGACGGCCCACCCGAAGATTGACGGCGTGTTTGCCATTAATGACCCGTCCGCCATCGGCGCTGAACTGGCCATCAAACAGGCCAGCCGTACCGATGTGAAGCTGATCGCCTCGGTCGATGGCGCGCCGGATGCGCAAGTGGCGCTCAAGGACAAGAACAGCCTGTTTGCCGTTTCCACCGCGCAAAACCCCTACAAGATGGCCGAGACCGCGGTACAGATGGGTTACGACTTGATGAATGGCAAGAAGCCGGCACAAACCACCGTCCTGCTGCCCACCCCGCCCATCACCAAGGCCAACGTTGCCACTTATCAAGGCTGGGTAAAGTGAGGGTGTGTGAGGTGTAAGGGGTGAGAAGTGAGGTGCAAAAACCGGCCACTGCGTCGATTTGCCTCCTCACGCCTCTCTCCTCACACCTCACCCTCCCCGAAGGGGAAACCATGGGTGAAATCGTTCTGGAAATGGAACGGATCAGCAAACGCTTCGGCGCCACGCGCGCGCTGGATAACGTGGCGTTGCAGGTGCGTAGCCATGAAGTACTGGCTTTGATGGGTGAAAACGGCGCGGGCAAGAGCACGCTGATGAAAGTGCTCTCTGGCGTCTATCAGCCCGATGCGGGTGAAATCCGCCTGTTGGGGCAACCCGTCAAACTCAACGCCCCCGCCGATGCGCGCGCGGTGGGCATCAATCTGATTTATCAGGAACTCGCCGTCGCCCCCCACATGACCGTGGCACAAAACGTGTTCATGGGCAGCGAGCCGCGTGGCCGCTTCGGGCGGGTGGATCTGACCACCATGCGCACACGGACCAATGAGGTGCTGCAACAACTGGGCGCACGCTTTGACGCCGATACGCTGGCCGGATCATTGGGCATTGCCGATCAGCAGCAGGTGGAAATCGCCCGTTCACTCATCCACCAAAGCCGCGTGCTGATCATGGATGAACCCACCGCGGCGCTGTCTGACCGTGAAACCGAACGGCTGTTTGGCGTGATTCGCCGCTTGCGGGATGACGGCATCGCCATTGTGTATATCAGCCACCGCATGGCAGAGATGACCGAACTGGCGGATCGGGTGGCGGTGATGCGTGATGGCGGTTACGTCGGCACGCTGCTCAAGGCCGAAGCCGCGCCGGAACGCGTGATCCAGATGATGGTCGGCCGGCCGCTGGATGACTTCTACCAGCGTCGTGAAACCACAGCCAAAGGCCCGGTACGGCTGGCCGTTCGCAACGTCGTCAGCCCCAAGATCAACGATGCATCGTTCCATGTGTGTGCGGGCGAGGTGCTGGGCCTGGCCGGTCTGGTCGGCGCCGGCCGGACGGAACTGGCGCGCATTATCTTTGGTGCAGACCCCAAAGCCAGCGGCGACATTCTGGTGGATGGCAAGGCGGTCAACATCAAGGAACCGCTGGACGCGATGCGGTTGGGCATTGGTTATCTGCCGGAAGATCGCAAGGGTCAGGGGCTGTTTTTGCAATTGTCGGCACTGGCCAACACCACCATGAGCGTGCTGGGCAAGCATTCCCGCATGGGGCTGCTGAACCACAAGGCGCTGCGCAAGCTGACCGAAGATGCCATCAAGCAACTGTCGGTGAAAGTGCCGGGGCCGGACGGGATTGTGGGCGGTTTGTCTGGCGGCAACCAGCAAAAACTCTTGCTGGCGCGCTGGCTGGCGATCAAGCCGCGCGTGCTGATTCTGGATGAACCCACACGCGGCGTGGACGTCGGCGCCAAAAGCGAAATCTACCGCATCATCAACCAGTTGGCCGCCAGCGGCGTAGCCGTGGTGGTGATCAGCAGCGAACTGCCCGAGGTCATCGGCATTTGCGATCGCGTGGTCGTCATGCGTGAAGGCCATATCACCGGCGAAGTAGCGGGTGACGCAATCAATCAGGAAACCATCATGACTTACGCCACCCTCGCCACCGCACCTGCTGCGCTGGCGGCGTAACAGCAGCAATCAAGGACATCATCATGGCCCATCAGACTCACACCGCTGGCGCAGCGCCGCTCTCGCCGACGCCAGCGCACCCTATGACCTTCGGTCAACTGTTCAACCGCGTCGGCATGTTGCCGGTGCTGATCCTGATGTACGTCGCGTTCTATTTTCTGACGCGCTACCTGAGTGATGACGGTACGTCCAATTTCATGACGACCGGCAACACCATGAACATCTTGCGGCAAACCTCCATCAACCTGGTGCTGGCGTGTGGCATGACCTTTGTCATCCTTACCGCCGGCATTGACCTCTCGGTCGGCTCGATCCTGGCGGTCTCTGCCGTCCTGGGTATGCTGACCTCGTTACCGGGTCATCTGGCCGCCCTGGCGTTACCGGTGTTCTTGCTCTCCGGCCTGGGTATGGGCTTGATTAACGGCGTGATGGTTGCCGGCTTCAAGATCAACCCGTTTGTGGTCACCCTGGGCACCATGACCGCCCTGCGCGGTGCGGCCTATCTGTTTGCCGATGGCACGACGGTACTCAACCGGGATATTCCGTCTTTTGAGTGGCTGGGCAACAGTAATTTCATGGGTGTGCCCTGGCTGATCTGGGTAGCCATGGGCGTGGTGCTGGTCAGTTGGTTCATCCTGCGCCAGACCGTGCTGGGCCTGCATATCTACGCTGTGGGCGGCAACCCGCAAGCAGCGCGGCTGACCGGGATCAAGGTGGGCGCCGTACTGCTGTTTGTGTACGCCATCAACGGCCTGTTTAGCGGTATTGCCGGGGCCATGAGTGCGTCACGACTGTATGGTGCCAACGGCAACTGGGGCACCGGTTATGAGCTGGATGCCATTGCCGCTGTGGTACTGGGTGGCACCAGTTTGATGGGCGGCGTGGGCTCGGTCTGGGGTACGGTGATTGGTGCGTTGATCATCGGCGTGATGAACAACGGTCTGACCATTATCGGCCTCTCCAGTTTCTGGCAATACGTAGCGAAAGGCGTGGTGATTGTGTTGGCGGTGATGCTGGATAAATGGCGTCAGCAACAAGCCACGACCAACTAATCATCAGAAACCAGATCGTGTGCAGGGGCAGTTGATGCATCGCGTTGTTTCCCGTTCACCTGCCCCGCCGGAGCCCCCCATGCAACGAGAGGATGCCACCCGTTGCCTGCTGGTCTGGCCCCATGGCACCGCGTGTATCGAAAAACGGGGAGGCATGCTGGGGCCCGTGGATTTCCGGTTGCCGCATGATCGGCATTTACAGCCTTTCTATGTGGCACCGTGGGCCGACGACCCGGCATTGCCCGGCCTGTTGCGCACCATGCGCGGTGAATGGCCGTGTGTTCCCTTCAGCCGCAACACCATACCGCAAGACCTGGCACCCGGCTGGCGCAAGCGCATCCCGGCCGACCCGGCGTACAGCTTGCCCCACGGCCCCGGCGCCAATCAGCCCTGGCAGCTCCTGGCGCGCGATGCGCTGGGCATCACGCTGGGCATTGAATACCCGCACGATTCGGCCATTGCCTTGCTGCGGCGGGAGATCCGGGCTGATCCGGACGCGCCGGCGCTGGACATCAGCCTGACCCTTTACCCGCGGCGCGATACCGTCATGCCGGTGGCGCTGCATCCCACTTTTCGCATGCCCACTGAAACCGGCGGCTTGCTGTTGCAGCCGGGGACATTTGAACAGGCGTTAACCTTCCCGACGGCATTCGAGCCCGCATCCCGACTGGCCCCCAATACCAGCGCGTCCAGTCTGGCCGCGATTCCGGGCAAGGACGGGCAGACCGTGGATTTGCGGCACTTGCCGCTGGCCAGCGCGACCGAAGAACTGTTGCAACTGGTCAATAGTGAGGGCCGCTTTGATCTGTGTTATCGCCAGGAAGAAGCCCGGGTCAGCCTGAGCTGGGACGCCGCAGCCCTGCCCGACGTGGTGTTATGGATCAGCAATGGTGGCCGCCCCGATGCGCCGTGGCTGGGCCGCAACTTTGCGCTGGGCGTGGAACCCGTCAACGGCATATTTGAATTGGGTGGCGTGGCGCAGCCACCGCCAGAGCACCCGCTGTTCGCGCGCGGACTGGCTTTGCAGGCGGGCCAGGCGCGCACTATCCGCTACCGGATTGCGGTCTCTCCCCACCTGCCCGCCGGCGTTTGAAACAGCGCGGGTGTGGGGCCGGTACAACCTCCGGCTACATTAGGGGTAGACGAAGTCCCCCGAAGTAACGCAATCTATCAGCATCAATCGCTTTTGCTGCGTTGCAATGCCCCAGATTCGCGTCAATAAAATCGCCATCGAATACGAAACCTTTGGCCTGCCGGAAAATCCCCCCGTTTTGCTGATCATGGGCCTGGGGATGCAGTTGCTCGGCTGGCCCGAGGATTTCTGCCAGGTCCTGGCCAACCAGGGTTATTTCGTGATCCGCTTCGACAACCGGGATATCGGCTTGTCATCGCACATGGAATGCTGCGGCAAGCCCCACTTGGCGTGGACCATCATGAAGCACAAGCTCGGGTTGCCGATCAAACCGCCGTATTCGCTGGCGGATATGGCCGACGACGCCATTGGCTTGCTGGACGTACTGGGCCTGCAAAGAGCCCACGTGGTCGGGGCCTCCATGGGGGGCATGATTGCGCAGATCGTCGCGTCCAAAGTGCCAGAGCGGGTGCTGAGCCTGACCAGTATCATGAGTAGCTCCAGCGCGCCCGGCCTGCCTGGGCCCAACGCTGCGGCGCAGGCGGCCATCCTTAAACGCGCCCCGCATTCCCTCTATCGTCCGCAGCACCGTGAGGCGCTGATCGATTTTCTGCATCAGAACTGGCAAATCCTGCACAGTCCGGGTTTCCCCACGCCGGAAGTGGTCCAGCGCGAACGTATCCGCCGTAGCCTGGACCGGGCGATTTATCCGCAAGGGGTGCTGCGTCAGTTGATGGCGGTGGTAGCCGGGCCGGATCGCAGCGCGCTGCTGGCCAAGCTCAAGGTGCCGACGCTGGTCCTGCATGGCACGGACGACCCGCTGATTCCGCTGGCTTGCGGGCAAGACACCGCCCGCAAGATTCCTGGCGCACGCTTTGAAGCAATCCCGGGTATGGCACACGACCTGGCGCCGGGCGTATGCTCTTTGCTGCTGGATCGCTTGCCTGCGCATTTTGAAGCCGCTGCCGCCCTGCGGGCAGAGCCGGAAGCCGTCAGCGACTCCGGCATCTAAGCGCCAACAACCTGGTGCCCCATTGCGGGGCATCCCCTACCGTACGTCGGAACATGCCAAGCATCCATGCGGGCCAGCCGTGAGCCCGCCAGATGGCTCATGCCAGGCAAGGCGTTCCCTGGCTATAACTCATACAGAAAGAGAACCGTCAGCCAGATCACCAGTTTGGCGGCGACAACGTGCCAGCACTGGCTCAGAGTGTATGGCACAAGCAACTGGAGTTGATTCTTGCCTGTCACTGGCGCCTTATCGGCGACCGGTCCGACGGGCCTTCGGCATCTGCCGCACCATCCACTTGGCGCTATCCGCGCCAGATCATGGCTTTTGGCAAGATCGGGAGATAAACATGACGCTCACACGCTGGTCCAGAACCTGGAGAAAAGACGAAGGGTACGAACTGCGCGAACGCATCCATGAAGATGAAACCGGAATAGGCCGTTTTGCCGGCTTGTACCTGTTCCAGAATGGCGAGGAAATTGGCGGGCCCTACCCCAGCATGCGCAAGGCGGAAGACGTGCTGTTTCACATGACCGCGCGGGGCGCGGACCTGGCCTTGCAACTGGCGCGCTAACGGCGGCCGGTTGCAGCAGACAGCAAAAAACAAGGCGGACCTGTTGGTCCGCCTTTTGTATGTCTACCGTCAGGCGGTGCGGCCTGCACCCTGACGTGGCGGAGGCAAACGACCTGATTCAATGATGAAACGGGCTACGCGCAATGCTTCGGCATTGGCGGCGGCCTCAGAGAAATACTGGGACGGTCGCGACACCCGTTGCCACGGGAAAACCAGTTGCGGGTCTACCCCTTCAGTCGCAAGGCCAATGGTCAGCGTGGGGTACCACTCCAGCGTTTCCACATCCAGCTCGGCGCTGGTTTCGATCAGATAACCACGGTGTTGTTGCATGATGCGTGTCTCCTTGCACTAACCACATAAGCCCAGCCAGATTGCACTTTTTGCGCACCCGGTTGTCGCAGTGGGCAACGCGCGATTGCCAACAGCTTGACCCTACGCCACTTTATTGCTGCAATGCAACATATCGAGTCCGATCAAGAGTGTCTGTAGGGGTTTGCACGTAAACATTTGTTTGAAATGTGAAATTCAAATCGCAGCAACGGCGCGGCCTGGCGCGGGCTCTGCCACCTGGCAGACCACCTGTCGTCCGGTTTGTGCTGTACTGCAACCCTCAAGGAGATCAACGCATGTCATGGCAAGGTGGCAGTGAGCTTTTTGAAGACTTGATCGTCGCGGCGCAAAAAGCCGTGACCGACAAGGACCAGCGACGCGACTTCTATCTGGAAATGATCGAGTCCTTTGAGCGCGAAGGCTGGGATCAGCCCGAGTACTGCCGGGGTCTTGATAGCGCCTATGATGAAGCGCTGGAAATCCTGCATCCGGAGCTGGAAGAAGAAGATGAACTGGATGACGAGGACCCCGAAGACAGCGACTGGTCCTGACCCGGAGCCTGGCTGCGTCATCCCGCTGGCCCAATGCCCCGGCCCGGCCCCATTTCCCCATCAAGGAGACCTCTCCATGAGTACTGTTCGTCACGTCGCCGTATTGGTTGGCAGCCTGCGCAAGGCATCACTGAACCGCAAAACCGCGCTGGCACTGGCCAAACTGGCCCCCCCCTCGCTCAAGCTGCAGATTGTGGAAATCGGTGATCTGCCCTTGTACAACGAGGATATCGACGTGGCCCCGCCGGCTGCCTACGTGCGTTTCCGTACCGAGATGAAAGCGGCCGATGCCGTGCTGTTTGTGACCCCGGAATACAACCGCTCTGTGCCGGCCGCACTGAAAAACGCCATTGACGTGGGTTCCCGTCCGCGTGGTGAGGCAGTCTGGAGTGGCAAGCCCGGCGCAGTGGTCAGCGTATCCCCCGGTGCCGTGGGTGGTTTTGGTGCCAACCATCACCTGCGTCAGTCGCTGGTGTTTCTGAACGTGCCGTGCATGCAACAACCTGAAGCTTATGTAGGCAATGCCGGCGACATGTTCGATGCCGAAGGCAATCTGACCTCCGACCGTAGCCGGGACTTCCTGCAAAACTTCATCAATGGTTATGCAGCCTGGGTAGAGAAACAACTGGGCTAGCCGACTGCCGCCCGCAGGCGGAACGAAGAAAAAGGCGAGCCTTGCGGCTCGCCTTTTTTGTTGGTCACCGGCACTACATGATGATGACCCGGTACGCGATTAAACGCGCACGTTCACCGACGAGGTGCTGGCCGCAGCCGGTGCCGCAGCGCTCATCGGGGAGCTGCTGGCCGCCGGGGCTGTTTCCGCGTGCTGCTGTTGCTGCGGCTGCACCGCCGGCCGGCTGGTGGCCGCAGGCCGTGCGGTCGGCGGCAGGGACGAACCCACAGTGAGTGACATAGAGACTCTCCAGGTTAAAAAAGCGCCAGGGGCGCAAAATGGCAACCAGCAGCCCAAAGCAAGTCTGGCTGCCGGGCGCCACTCACCAAACCCTGTTGGCAAGGCTCATGACACAACACCCCGTCGCGTGACATGCCGTCAACAGGGTTTGGTGAACGGCGCTAATTGCCGGCCAGCAAGGTATCGACCACCGGGGCCAGCTTGGCCCCCGTGTTCTTCCATTTATCAAAACCGTAATTGCCCGATTCGTAGCTGGCACTGCCCAGCAACTGACCGTTGCGACGCAGGGTTAAAGAAGCGCTGGCCATATAGGAAGAATCTTCGTCCCGGCCAAAGCGACGCTCCCACTTGCGGGTCGCCGTGTAGGTGAGTTCAGCGCAACCAATGGGCGCCGTGCCCGGCGAATAAACCCGGCTCTCTACGCCGTAGCGCTTGAGCAGCAATTGCACCGAGGGCACAAAATCCGGCACGGCAACGACTTCATTCCAGTCAATGCACACTTCCTTGAGTGACAGATAAGGCCGGGTGTATTCAAAGGGCTGGTTGCTGCCGCCACCGCTGGCCGCAGAGGTCACAGTGGCGATCCCGTCTGCGGTGGCGGCCACCAGTTCGCCCACGGGAATGGTCGGCACCACAATGCAGCCCGTCAGCATCAGCAGCAAAGAGAGCACGCTGCACCACTGCGCCAGGGCATAAAACCGCATGCGCGCCATCAGTCGAAGCCCAACACGCTCATGAAGGTGCGCTGGAGCCACCCTACCGTGTTGGCATCTGCCACGACGCCCTGCCCGACTTGTTCCAGTTGTACGTCTGCCACTTTCTGCGACGACACTACATTGCCGGCCTTGATATCACGTTTTTTCACCAGCCCGGAAAAGCGCAACTGGTTCAGATCGCCATTCACCGCAATGCGCTTGCTACCGGCGATTTCCAGCAAGCCGTTGGGCAAGACGTCAATCACCGACACAGACAAGGTGCCGGTCATGGTGTTGGCGTTATCGGTCGAACCGGTGCCCTTGAAGCTATCCGAGCCGGTAGAAGTGACGTTCAGATCAAACAGCTCTTTGATCACCCCGCCCATGGAGGAGGTGGAACCCGGTCCCTTGAAGGCCACATTGCCGTTCTTGCTGGCACTGGTGTTGGATTTGTTGCTGCCGGTCAGACTTTCCTGAATCTGGATGGTCAGCGTGTCGCCCACCCGGCTGGCCACCGCTTCCTCGTACAGCATCTGCGCTGTGGCCGCCTGGAAAATGGAGCCCTGGTTGTCCATGGCCATCAACGTGGGTTGCGGCAAGGCGCGGACCGGGCGGGTCACAATGGAGGTAGGCCCGCTGGCACAGCCAGCCAGGGCAAAGAGGCCGGCCATGCACGCGGCTTGGCACAGCCGGCGTCTGACATCGCTGAAGTCCTGGTTTGCCACGTTTGCCTCACTCCACAATCGGGGCCAAAGGCCCGTTACGCTATGCCCGAAGTGTGCAAAGCAATTGCGCAGCAAATGAGCAAACAATGTGAAAGTCGTGCGCGATCAGCGCGAATGGCAAACGGCCCGGCGCCCGCGCTTCACCACGCGGACAGCCGGGCCGATATCCAAAACACTGAGAAGGTGTCCCTCAGACGAGGCAGGTATTGCCAGCGCTCAACACCGTGCCATTGCGGCGCGGCGTACTTTCAAAGCGGTAACCTGCGCCATAAGCGGACTGGATGAACTCATGCTCCGGCGCAACAACGGCAAGTTTCTGGCGGATTTTGCGGATATGACTATCCACGGTGCGTTCCGTGACCACACGGCCATCGGCGTACATGCCGTCAATCAACTGCGCGCGGGAAAACAAGCGTCCGGGCCGCGCCACCATCAGTCGTAACAGCTGGAACTCCACCACCGTCAGTTGTACGTCCCGCCCGCCGACGTGCGCGCGGCCGCTGTCGTCATCCAGAGTCAGCGTTTCCCGCGTGACCGGCGTGGGCTGACCACGCCGCAACACGGTACGCACCCGCGCCGCGACCTCACGCAGGCTGAACGGCTTGCACACGTAATCGTCCGCGCCCAGTTCCAGCCCCAGCACACGATCCATCTCGGTATTCCGGCCGGTGAGCATGATGATGGGCAGACCGGATGCCTGGCGCACCCGGCGGCAAACTTCCATGCCAGGGATATCCGGCAGCCCCAGATCCAGCAAAACCAGCGCGGCTTCGTTATGGGCAAGCCAGTCCAGCGCAGCATGACCACTGGCTTGCCAGACCGGTTCAAAACCATCGCTGGCAAGGTATTCGAGCAGCAGGCTGGCTACGGGGGCTTCGTCTTCAACCAGCAATACGACTGGCTTCATGGATCACTTCCTCTTGAGCTTCAATACGCAGCACCCAGCACAGTCCACCCAACTGGCTGTGGCGCGCCTGCAAGGTGGCGCTGTGCGCTTCGGCAATGGCGCGGGCAATCGCCAGTCCCAGGCCGCTGGCATGCGGGTGCGGTATGCCGTGACCTGGAACGCGGTAAAAACGCTCTGTCAGACGCGGCAGCGCCTGACCTGGCACCCCCGGCGAGCTATCTTCCCAGGTCACTTGCACCACACCACCCGCTGTGGCTTCGACCCGAATCAAGATCTGCCCTGGCGCATCGGTATAACGCAGGCTGTTCTGCAACAGGTTGGTGAACAACTGCTCCAGTCGCAACGCATCGCCAGACACGCCTGGCGCAGGCTGGCGACTTAGCGTGACAGAGAGCCCCGCTTGTTGCAGGACGAGGCGGTGCCGCTGCAACAATTGTTCGATCACAGTGCCCACATCGATGATCTGCATTGGCACCACCTCTGGTGCGCGGCTGTGGCCCAGCAGACGGTCCAGGTCTTGCAGCAAGCGCGACAAGCGCTGGACTTCGCCCGCCATGGCATCCAGGGTCTGGGCATCTGGCTGGCGCAGGCCAATCTGCATGGCCTCAATCTCACCCGCCAACACGGTAAGCGGCGAGCGCAATTCATGGGCCAGGTCTGCCAGCGGCCCGGCATCCGGCGTCTTGCGCGGCGGCTCCCAAGCACGCCAGGCCAGCAGCACCACCATTTGCAACAGCACGCACAACACGGCCCCGGGCCAACCACCGCAATACCATGCCAGCGGCAGTAACCCGACATTGAGCACGGCCAGCCCCAGCGCCTTGCCCACCCCTGATCTCAAGCCTGTTGTGATGTGTGCGTGCATGTTTTTTGAATTTTTGCCAAAGACAGGTGCCTGGGCGACAAGCCCGGCCGGCGCGCATTATGCAATGTGATTGGAAACTGACAATGTCGTAAATGTAGCGTCGATTGTCCTGCGCTTGTTTGACACGCCACGGTACAAATCTGCCTTGGGCCAGATACAAACACCCGCTTTACGTGTCGCCCTGGTTGCTTTTTACATAGTTGCACATGTCATGTTTTCTTGCACTATCGGCCCAAAACAGGAAAAAACAGGCAAAAACGGCGGCACAAACACGGCAAATCGTGCAAATAAATTTGCACGATGATCAACATTGATGCACGATTAGTGAAATTGAGTATTTCTGGTGATCACTTTTCGGGATGTTAACCATGAGCGTGGACGAGCGCCGTGAACGTTTTAAGTCAGGCACGGCATTGCCGGTCGATCGGCATCAGATTATCCGTGAACGCTTACAGCAAGATGGCCGTGTGCTGGCCGCAGAACTGGCCCAGGAATTTGCGGTTTCCGAAGATTCCATCCGCCGCGATCTGCGGGAAATGGCCGCCAATGGCGAGTGCCAGCGCGTCTATGGCGGCGCCATTGCCATGTCGGCTACAGGCAAACCCATCAAGGAACGCAACGCCGAAAACCTGGCCCGCAAAGAGCGCCTGGCGCGCAGCGCCGTACGGTTGATCCAGGGCGGACAATTTGTGTTTCTGGATGCCGGCAGCACCAATCTGGCCATTGCCCAATTGTTGCCAGAAGACATTGGCCTGACCGTCGCCACCAACGCACCCGCCATTGCTGCCGCACTGGTCGGCCGGGAAGATCTGCGCGTGATCATGATCGGCGGCACGCTGGATCATCAAACTGGCGGCACCCTGGGCGCCAGCGCCTTGCTGGACGTCCAGCAGATGCGGCCGGATTTGTGCTTTCTGGGCATTTGCGCCATCAGCGCGGAATCCGGCCTGGGCGGCGGTCACATTGAAGACGTGGCATTCAAGCGGCAACTGGTCGCCAGCAGTGGCGCCATTGTGGCTGTCGCCACCAATGAAAAGCTGGGCACCGGTGCGCCGTTTCTGATTGCCCCGCTGACCGAAGTGACACATCTGGTGATCGAACACGATGCCGATGCACAGATTCTGGTCCGCCTGGCTGAATCAGGAACAAGTTTGGCTGATGCAGGAATCAACGTGCTGCGTGCCGAATAAAAATATGCCAAACGCAAGCAAATCCGTCCCTTGCACCACAAGAGCGGCCTGACCCCCGCTTGAAACTCTCCGCACTGGAAACCGCATGAAACCGAAAGACACCGCCAGCACCCTGGGCTGGCAACCTTCTTGCACCGCCACACGTTTGCTGTTTTTGCTGACTGGCATTGCCAACGCCACCTGGGCGGCCATGGTGCCGTTTGCCAAACTGCGCCTGAACCTGAACGACGCCGCCCTGGGTAGCGTATTGCTGGCCCTGGGCTGCGGCGCCATGCTGGCCATGCCCGCCACCGGCTGGCTGATGAAACGCTATGGCAGCGGCAAAGTGTTGCTGGTCTCCGGCGCGGCCATGGTGATCTCCGTACCGTTGCTGGCCATTGCGCCAGACCCCGTTATGCTGGCTGCGGCCCTCTTCCTGTTTGGCGCGCTGCTGGGCATGGTCGACGTGGCCATGAACAATCAGGCCGTTTTTGTGGAGTTGCAAGCCGGCAAACCGCTGATGTCCTCCTTCCATGGCCTGTTCTCGCTTGGCGGCTTGCTGGGCGGCGTCGGCGTTGCCGCGCTGTTGAAGGTCGGCTTGTCGATGACCCTGATCGCCACCCTGGTCGGCATTGCCTTCACCGCAGCCACGCTGCACCAGTCCCGCCACTTTTTGCCGCACGCACAAACTGAACCAGAGCACGCAGAACAGCAACGGTTCCGCATGCCGCACGGCATTGTCTGGCTGTTGGGCATGCTGTGTTTCTTCGGTTTCCTGACCGAGGGCGCCATGCTGGACTGGGGCGCGGTGTTCCTGCGCTTTGAGCGTGGCATGGACGAAGCGGGTGCCGGTCTGGGCTACGCCGCGTTCTCGCTGGCCATGACCGGCGGGCGCCTGACCGGGGACTGGATCAACCACCATCTGGGCCCGCAAAAGATTGTGTTCATTGGCGGTTTGCTGGCCGCCATCGGCCTGGGTGTGATCGTCACCGCACCTTGGGTATGGCTGAGCCTGTGCGGTTTTGTGCTGGTGGGCATGGGTGCCTCCAACGTGGTGCCGGTGCTGTTCAGCGCCTCCGCCCGTATCCCGGGTGTGCCGGCCAGCACGGCCATGCCGCTGGTCACCATGTGCGGCTATACCGGCATACTGGCCGGCCCGGCAGCGATCGGTTTTCTGTCACGCGCCACCTCGCTGCCCATTGCCTTGGGTTGTACTGGTTTGCTGATGGCCGTGGTGGCGTTCAATGCGTGGATTGTGAAGCCAACACCGGTTAAGGTGGCGTGATCTGGCGGATCGTTGACACGCTGCATGCACAATAAAAAGGCGGACCACTTGGCCCGCTTTTTTGTTTTGCATCTCGCCACTCCGGATAGTCCACTGGATTCCCAAATCCGACCCGGTAAATCAGGTCACCAAGCATTATCCACGTTCGGCAAGCCGCCCATTCACTAATTCCAGTACCCGGTCCGCGGAAGCAATGGTCTCCGGGCGATGGGCAATAAAAAGCACGGGTATACCCAGTTTGCGGATAGTCTGGCTGATCCTGCCTTCATTGGCAGTATCAAGATGACTGGTGGCCTCATCCAGAAGTAATAACTTTGGACTTTTGTACAGAGCGCGGGCCAATAACAAACGTTGCTTCTGCCCCCCCGACAAACTTCCCCCCATTTCGCCAATAAGCGTCTGATAGCCCATTGGCAGGCTTTCTATGTCGCTGTGCAACTCGGCCAATTGAGCACAGTACTCAGCACGCACATAATCTATGTCGTATGCGAAGAGCGTAATATTATCGAGAATCGAACCTGTGAATAACTCGTCTTCCTGCAAAACAGTCCCAACGTGCTCTCGCACTTGGGTGAAATCCAACTTGTCACTATCGTGCCCAAGTACTTTGACTTTACCTTCGGTAGGTTGGTATAGACCCAAAATCAATTTGAAAAGCGTGGTTTTACCCCCACCAGACCGCCCAACCAATGCAACGATCTCACCCGAACGCAACACCAGATTTGTTTCGGACAAAATCACTCGTTCCCCGGGCCCGTAGCTAAAACTCACATCCTGTACTTCCAGGACCGGCGTACCGGGCGGTAGTTCAACTGAACCATTCCCGGTTCCTACCCACTGCCTATCAGGTCGGAGATATGGTTCAGTCGAATCTGAAAGGCCGCAATCAACCCCTTCCTTTTCATTCAACACGATGTCTGCCAGGCGCTCATTGTAAACATCAAGCATCCGGTATTCGAATATCTTGTCTGTCAATGAAGAAATACTTGCGGTGAAACGCCCCTGAAATGACATATAAGCAACCAGCATTCCAACCGAAAAGGCCCTGTCCAGTACCGCTTGCGCACCAAACCAGATTACTGTTGCGCCAACCAGACCACCAATTGCGGTATTCAGAACGTGATATGCCATTCCCAACTTGCTTTGCTGCAATTGCGCATTCCGTCGCTCTACGTTGAGATTGCGCCAGATAATCTCCCGGCGGGTAAGCGCATCATTGACCCACAAACTAAGGATGCCACGTAAGGTTTCCAGGAAGTGGCTGGATTCTTTGGTACTCGCAACCCATGTATTCTCTGCTGCTTTGCGAAAAACATCGAACCAGATCCAGCGTATAAGTCCATAAATCAATGCCGCACCTATCGCAATGAGTGAGAGCTTTGTGCTATAGAGCAACATCATGGCCAGAGTGCCAAGCGCCAATAGCAAGTCCAACCCCGCTTGCAAAATGCTGGTGGTCAGCGAGGACTGAATCGAATCAACCGCACTGAATTTAGCGCTAATATCACCAAGATGCCTTTTCTCAAACCAGTCAATGGGCAGCCGAACCAGATGGTGAAAGACATTGGCGGTCCACTGCATATTGAAATTGACCGCCATCGAAATCGTCGCCCACTCTCGCGCGATACCAATGAGGGTTTGTGTACCTGTAAGCATCAATGAACCAATGATTATCAGAGTCAACAAGCTTTCGTCATGTGCCACCAGGACTTCATCAATCACAATTTGATTAATGAAAGGTGTCAATAAGGCCAAGGCTTCGAGAACTATCGCAAAACAAAAAATTCGTATCAGCGCAACATTGATACCTTCAGTTTTACCCACCAGTTCAGTCAGGCGTATCTTTTTCCGCTCATTCCGTTTGACAAATTCGTGCGTGGGCGTTAACTCCAGCGCAATACCGGTGAAGTGCTTGTTAATCTCAGAAAAAGACAGCCTCAATACGCCTCGCGCCGGATCGTGGACCACAACTTCCTTTCCACGCACGCGCTCAAGTACCACAAAATGATTCAGATTCCAGTGCAAAATACATGGCGTCGCCAATTGGGATAGCTCATGGAGTTCCAATTTCAATGGCCTGCCACTGAGATGCATCGCACCGGCACATTGGATCAATCTCCCTAGCGTTGCCCCATGCTGCGAAACACCGAAACGCCTACGAAGCGAGGGTAAATCAATTTTATAGCCGTACCACCCCGCCACCATTGCCAGACAGGCCACTCCACATTCGGCGCTTTCAGTTTGTCGAATCAGCGGTAAATGTCTTGACCAACTCCAGTTCAGTCCGCTATTGGCATGCATATTCATATCCTGCCACGCAAGCTCCACAGCGGTTCGAGAGCCCATTCATAGATATGTCGGGAGTCAAGATCCACATCCCCCGATACGGCCATGCCTACCTTGAGTGGTTCTTCTTTACCGTATGCCGTGACTGTCGCTTTATCCAATGTCACCACGACCCGATAGTGGGCTTCATTTTCTTTCCAGGAAAAAGGTGTTCGCAATACAATATCCGTGGGTGCCAATGCTACCTTTGAAACCTCTTTGATCCTGCCATATTGCACGCCGAATTTCTCAAAAGGATAGGCAGCAAAACGCAGCCCCACACGTTCGCCGGCTTTAATAAACCCTACCGCTTTACTTGGTGCGTACAATTCAACCTGCATATGCGCTGAACCTGGCACGATAATCAGCATTGGATCACTTCCTGTAGCAATCTGGCCCGGGCGTGCCATAATTGCAGCAACAATGCCTGTAACCGGAGCAGTGATGGTTGTTTTGGCTCGCGTAGCAAGCTCTATTTTTTGCTGCTTTAATACCTGAAATTGGCGGTCTGATTCGCTTTTCTGAATTTGACCTTCATGTTGGATACGAGCAATTTCCGTGCGATTTGTGGTTAACGCTTGCTCTAATTGTTGGCGCCGCAGGAGCGCCTCTTGTACGCGAGACTCAGCCGTTGTCAGGTCAATCCGCTTCTGTTGCCAATCCATGGCAGACACATATCCCTGCTTCGCCAGCTGCTCATAGGGAGCCAGGGTTTCCTGGATCAGGGTCATCTGCTTCATAGCGAGTGCATGGGAAGCACGCGCGCTTTCTAATTGCGCTTTCAACTCCGCATCTCTTCTGGACAAGCCATCTGACTGCGAACGATTCAGGTATTGCTGCTGTTGCTGCTGGGTAGTCAGTAACATTTGCTGGCGTTCAACCGACTGTGCCAACTCTTCTGCAGAGCCTATAACATTGCCATCATATTTTTCGTCGTCCAGTCGGTACAACGGGGCACCGATCCCCACAGACTGTCCCTCTTGAACAAACAATTGTTCAATCCGGCCCTCATTTCGAGCCATTACCCTGACCACTCCGGTAGAGGGCATGACCAAACCATCGAGGTGTGCTTTACGGGTATAGGAACCCCATGTCAAAAAAGCGACCAAGGCAAGCAGTAGCATAACGCTACCCATTGCAAAGATGGTTAAAGGCATGCCAATCGGAATAAGAATTACACCGCTTTGGTTCAGCTTTTGTGCATCAACAAAATCTTGCCGATAAAGATGATTTTTTGAAGAAGTCAATAATAATACTCACAAAAACAACCACAGATTACTTTTGACAATCTGCGTAAAACGGGGAATTTATTTTTTGAAAAACCTCGATTCGGCATAAATACAGAAAATGATGATCAAAGAAAAAATGAAGCAAAGAAAAAAACGATCTGCCAACGGGTTGTTTTTAAAAAACAAGGGGACACCAAACAACCCCACAAAACTCAAACCATGAATTATCTTTATAATAGCTTCCACAAAGAATCTCAATTCTAATAAATTAGACAATAATATAAAAAAATATTTTTTAATTTCTTTCACAATTTATCTTAATCAACAGAGATCCAATGACAAACCCTTGACAAAACACGACAAACCCGGGCACTCCGATCAAATTAATCTGAATAAAAGCGCTAACAATGCTACTTAAAATAACCAGATAATATGCAAATTTTATATAATTCACAGATCACCACACATTAACAAGTAAAAATTCTTGTTTTTAACAAAATCAACGTAAATACTAATTAATCTCCCGAACAACATAACCATCCTTCTCAAGCATCAGCAAGATATTATCATAGCCACATACGTGAGCGACTCCAACGAGAAACAATGTATTTGGATTATGTTTGTTTATTTTCAAAATCTCTTCCTTCATGAATTTATTTCTATGTGAAATAAAATACTCTCTAGCCAAACGACCTTCGTAATTAGCATCAATTTTATTTTCAAAATCATTAACCAAATCACAATCTCCTATTGTAAACGCTTTTTCCAAATCTTCAAAATTTTTTTCGTTTACGTTTGAATTTAAAATATTGAAAATCAAGGCGGAGACAAAATACGAAGGAAGAGAATTAAAAATTTTAATATAATTAACTCCTTCAATACTAATTATTTTCTTTTTCGGAAAAAGATTTTTTAATGAAAGCTCAGTACCGTTATAGTAATGTGTATTATCTTTCGCATTTATAATTCTAACCATACTTGCAAGCAAATAAGCCTGATACACCGGCACACTATCAAGATCCACATCATCTTTAACTAGTTTGCGGTATTTCTCGACAAAATCCGTATACCCGGGACTGGGATCCAGACTTTTCAAGGGGGGGCCAGTGTCAGCCATTTTTTTGGCGCTTATAAAAAAATCTTCATTCGGATTTACTTCAAAAGCTAAATTGTCAAATTTTTTTGCCATTTCATAAATTTTTAAATCAGAGAATTCGTTCTTTGTGATGTGCATTGTCCCTACAATGTTAATTGTTTCGGAACCCTTTATTGCAACAAATAAAATGGAGCCCCATGCAACATTGCATATAAATTGAAATAAAAATAAAACACTGATTTTTTTCATAAAAACCGGAAAAGTAGAGACACAACGAGTATGCCTATCCTTTAATTTACCTTTACTCAAAAGCCATGAAAAAAATGCATATCAATGTCGATACAGCTAATGGCTCTGCAATTAACAATCTTATTTCTACGAGCTCATCTGCGCAGAAATTATTTATTGAGCAAATTCCAACAAAGCCTAAAAATTCTGATATATGAAGCGCCACAATCAGCATACTGTTTTGCGCCATAAAAAATAAATTATTTACTTTTACAAAACTTCCATTCGATATACATGCACAAAATTACTATTACAGAAAAGATAAAACAAATAGACAAACGATCGACTAATGGATTAATTTTAATAACAAAAGAAGCATCAAGAATACCAATAAAGCATAAGCCCTGAATTAATTTTATTAAAATTCTCATAACAGCCGCCTATAAATTCTCACAAAACAATCACAACCAAATTTCATTTTAAATAGAATTAAGAAATCCATGCGACGCCAAACATCGGAATCGCACGAATACGGTGGCTCTATTTGCTTTTAACTAGTGCGGCTCCCGTCAAGCCAACTCCGATACTGAGCGCATTAGCTACTGTTGATGCCCCACCCGTCAGCGCGAAGCCACCAGCGGATATTACAAGTCCAACAATTCCTGCTAATTCAGAAGGGGTTGCCTTGCCATTAAGGTTAATACCGGATGCTGGATACCCATACCCGGTTTGTAGGCTACTTTGTTGATACCCGGGGGTTGCGCCGGTACCACCACCACTCCCCCCCACTGCTTGTGTGCCTTGCCCATTCCCATACATGCCTCCTCCGCCAAAGCCCCCAGTGGTGCCGACACCACCATAACCATACCCGCCGTCGGTGCCATAGCCGTCGCCACCAGAGACCAATTGAACTTCAAATTCATTCAGGCTTTGCATGATGATATTTCCATAAGAGTTATGAAAAAACTGTCATGAATGGCCATTAGGTCAAGCTCATTTTCATGACACAACCAACGTATCACGCAGGAAAAAAAATAATTTAATTTATGTCAACTTTTTATATTCTCTTAAATTTTATAAATTTTTTTTTGAAATAACATCATCTCAATTTCTATACAATTTTTTGTAAATACAACTTTCAATTCCGATAAATTAGTAACAAGTACCATACTAAAAACGACAAGCAATACGGTACCATTTTTGTTTTACTCTTTTTCTGTGAAAAAAATCCAGCTTGCTCCCCGCCCCTTTTCCTGGAGTCCAGTTCGAAAATCAGCCTTGGCTCTAGGGATACTCTGGCCACTGACGGCTACCAGCGGGGTTTCCAGTTACCCTGATCCTTTGCCTACGGATCGGGATCTTTCCCCTGTTCCGGCATTGGCCGATGTTATTTCCTCTGACATGGCCTGCACGTTAGCGCCTCCAGGCTCGGCGTTAACTCTCTATCAAGCAGTGGAACGTGCGCTCTGCCAAAGCCCTAAAACCCGAGAGGCGTGGGCCGCCATCAAGAGTCAGACCGCACAAGTGGGGATCAGCAAAAGTGCTTTAATGCCCCATGTGAACGCATCCGTTCAGTGGGCAAAGGAACACACCTACACCGAGGTGCCCAATTCACCAGACCTGAGCTCAGGCGGTGGCACTCACTTCCGGAGTGACGTCCTTGCTCTTGAATGGGTGCTATTCGACTTCGGCGCGCGGTACGAGGAAATGAAAAGTGCCCAACAACTGCTTGTCGCTGCGCAGCAAACCCACGCAGCAACTTTGCAGCAGGTGTTTCTACAAACAGCCGCAGATTATTACGAGGCGATTGCAGCGCAGGCTGCCGCGCTTTCCACGCGTGAGATGGAACATGCGGCAAAACAAAGCCTTGATACAGCGTCTGCACGGGTGCGGGGTGGCGTGGCTGCCGTGTCGGATCAATTACAAGCGCAAACGGCCTATGCGCAGGCCAATTATGCGCGCGTGAAAGCAGAGGGAATGGCAAGTACGAGCTTGGGAACCCTGGCCCTGGACATGGGATTGTCACCCGACGGACATTTTGAACTCGCAGAAACGCAAGACGGGCCATTGAATGACATTAGCTTCATCAAGTCGTTGAGTACCTTACTGACTGATGCCAGACAGCAGCACCCGGTCATCCTCGCAAGCCAGGCAGCAGTTGAGGCGGCGCTGGCGAGAATAAAAAGCGTGCGGGCCAACGCGCTACCCATGCTGACTCTGAACGGGAACATTTCCCGTAACACCCAGCCAGTCAACCCTGGCCCGGGAATGGATGGCCTGAGCGCCAGATCAAAGGGTCGCTATGTTGGGATCGTGCTGAGTGTTCCGCTATTTGATGGATTTGCCAGCGCGTACAAAATCAGGGCGGCGGATGCTGATCTGGAAATACAAAAGGATAAATTGCAGGAAGCAGAACAACAGATAGCGCAGGAGGTCTGGCGCAGCTATCAGACCTTCATCGTGAGTACTGAAAATCTGCACAACACAGAAACCGTATTGCAAAGTGCGCGTCAACAGTATGCTGCAGCTAGCGAGCGCTATCGTTTAGGTATCGCCAATGTTCTTGAGCTGATAAGCGCGCAGACCTCATTATCCACGGCCCTCCAGCAGCGTGTTCAGGCGATGGCAGAGTGGCGTGTATCGCGGCTTGAACTTGCCGCCAGCGTCGGCATCCTGGGGGCTTGGGCAATTCGCTAATCAGATATGTCGAGGTATATTGCCGGGAATCTGAGGCTGCTTTGCAAACAGCCTAGAACGGCCCGTTGGACACACGCAATTGATCCGGCAAACCATCATGCTCGCCCTGCAATTGGGTCGGCGCATCCGCCCAGTGATCCTTCCCGATCTGCGCGTTGTAGGCCGTATGCATTGGATAATGCACCTGGTTATCTGGTCGTTTGTGTTCACCCACCACCAACAAGCGTACCGGTTCATCTGTATTGTTCAGGAACACGTGTGCAATCCCGGTGCCCGGCTTGAAGCCGACCGCATCACCCGCCTTCAGGCGATGCAACACGCCATCAATCCAGGCATCCGGCGTGCCTTCAATCACGTAGACAAACTCTTCTTCGGTTTTCTCGGCATGCGGCCAACAGGTGCGGCGGCCAGGCGGCAGGACTTCATGGTGAATGCCAATCCGCTCCAGGCCAAATACCGGGCTGAATGAGGAAGAGAGCGTAAAAATCTCTGCACTACCAGGGTAGGACGCGCCCTCAGCGGGCTGCTGGATGTCTTGCCAGTGCTTGATGAAATCAGGTCGGGTCATCAGGGGTATCCCACTCAATCCACAATAAACAATCGTGCACCCACATCCGTATACGAGCGATGTGGTTCGGCATTATCCGCCACCTGGTAACTCACACCAGGCTTGAGCGTAAACACGCGGCCATCGGCCAGTTCGGTGTGTAGTTCGCCTTCCAGACACAAGAGAATATGGCCTTTCACGCACCAGTGATCCGCCAGATAACCGGGCGTGTACTCCACCATGCGCACGCGAATGTCGCCAAACTGCTGCGTGCGCCAGATGGCCTTGCCCTGCTCGCCTGCGTGTTCGGTGGGTGCAATGGCAGACCAGTCGGTGGTGCCAAACGGGATGTCGTTCAGATGCATAGTCCGTCCGCCGGGGTGTACAACAACATGTCTTCATCGATGGCGGCCAGCCGCACATTGGCGGTGTGGCGCAGGCCCAGTTTTTCCAGCAAGCGCATGGAGGCCGCGTTGTCGTCTGAGGTGATGGCCACAATACGGGGCAAGCCCAGCGTCTGGTAGCCGTATTCCAGCACGGCGAGCGAGGACTCCAGCGCGTAGCCCTGGGCCCAGAATTGCGGCATGAAGCCGTAGCCGATATCCACGTCGTCCAGCCCGTCGCGCTTGATCAGGCCACACAGACCCAGCGGTGCGCCGTCTTCTTTGCGCTCCACCAGGTAGAGCCCATGGCCGCAGCGCTCATACATGGCCACTGGGCCCGTTTCGATGTAATTGCGCGCATCTTCGACAGATTTGAACCCTTTATCGCCGATGTATTGCAACCAGGAAGGGTTGGTGAGCAGATCGAAGATGAAAGGCGCATCTGCCAAGACAAGCCAGCGCAGCGTGAGGCGTTCGGTGGTGATCAGGGGAGATGCAGGCAAGATGGCCAGTTCCACAGGGAGGACATGGGGATTCTAGCGCGTTCAGCAAGAAGATGAGATGGCAGACATCCTGATACATCATTCGTAGCCCGGATGGAGCCGAAGACGGGAATCCGGGATGACGCCAGTCGCAATATCGATGCCCCGCCATCTGACGCATGACAACCACACCGGCGCATTGTTCTTGCCGGCATACCCACCCCGGATTCTCGCTGCGCTTCATCCGGGCTACGGTGCTGATACATCATTCGTAGCCCGGATGGAGCCGAAGGCGGGAATCCGGGATGACGCCATTCGCAATATCGATGCCCCGCCATCCCGCGCATGGCACCCACACCGGAGCATTGTCCTTACCGGCATACCCACCCCGGATTCTCGCTCTGCTTCATCCGGGCTACGGTGCAGAACGATCTGTAGCCCGGATGGAGCCGAAGGCGGGAATCCGGGATGACGCCATTCGCAATATCAATGCCCCGCCATCCGGCGCATGACAACCACGGCAGAGCCTTGTTTTTGCCGGCATAGCCACCCCGGATTCTCGCTCTGCTTCATCCGGGCTACGAAGACGGGCTACAAGTCCTTCTCTTTCTTTGCCAGGCGCGCTTGCAAGATCACCACAATCAGCAAGAACACGCCGCGGATCACCGATTGCCAGTACGCCGACAGGCTGATCACGCCCTTGCCGTTTTCAAAGTTGAGGATATTGAAGATCAAACCCAGCAACAGTACGCCAGAGAGCGTGGCACCGATTGAGCCTTCGCCCCCGGTCAGGCGCGTGCCGCCCACTACCACGGCGGCGATGGCAAACAACTCCCAGCCATTGCCTTCGTTAGGTTGGCCTGCGCCAAATTGCGAGGCCAGGATCACCCCCGCCACTCCGGCCAGCGCGCCGCTCAACAGGTAGACAAAGAATTTCACGCGCTCTACCGGCAAGCCCATCAACCGCGCGGCTTCTTCGTTGCCGCCGATGGCCAGCACGGTACGGCCAAAGCCGCTGAAGTTGAGCGCGATTGAACCAGCAATAAACGCCAACCCGCCGATCCACGCCGGGATGGGGAAACCCAGGAAATCGCCCTGTCCAAAGGTGGTAAAACCGCTGTCCCACGACACCGAGACGGACTGATTGCCGGCAAACAGCAAAGCAAGGCCGTGCGCGGCAAGGAAAGTGCACAGGGTGACAATGAACGGCAGGATTTTCAGCCGGGTAATGGCCAGACCGTTCACCAGCCCGATCACCAGCCCTGCCCCCACGCCGCCCGCCAGCCCCAGCCAGATACCATGCGGGCTGAGCATGGCAGAGATCACGCTGGAGAGCGCGGCCGTGGTCCCCACAGAAAGATCAATCCCGCCGGTCATGATGACAAACGCCATCCCGACCGCAATCAGCCCGAACATGGTGTTGTAGCGCAGCAGCGTGAGTACGTTGTACGCCCCCAGGAAGTTGTCGTAGCGACAAGCACCAAAGATCAACAACAGGATCAGCGCGACCAGCACCCCTTGCGTGCGCAAGAAATGCAGCCTTCTGCGCTGTGCGGATTGCGGCGGACCAGACAGCGCCTCCAGCGCTTCGCCGGCCGCCACTTGCAAAGATTTCGACATCACTTGGTTACTCCCGCTTTTGCAGGTAAACGGCGGCCAGGATAATGGCAGCCTTGACGACCAGTGCCGCGGCATCGGGCACTCCGTGAGCCAGCAAGGTGTAGCGCACCAGCTGGATAATCAGCGCGCCGATCAGCGTTCCCAGAATGCGGGCACGGCCACCAGTCAGAAGCGTGCCGCCTACGGCAACGGCGGCAATGGCATCCAGCTCGATCCCCATACCGATCAGATTGGCATCGGCCGACGAGTTAATGGCAATCACCAGCAAACCCGCCAGGCCCGACAACGCACCGCAAATGACATACGCGGCCATCTTCACCCGCGCTACCGGTACGCCTGCCAGCCGCGCTGCACGCTCGTTGCCGCCCGTAGCCAGGATATAGCGGCCAAACAAGGTGGCCCGCATGACCCACGCCGCAATCGCCACAATGATCAGCATGATGATCACCTGTGCCGGAATCCCCAGCACCTTGCCCAAGCCCAGCCAGTGAAAGGTGTCATTGCTGAAGGTTTGCAGATTGCCGTTGGTAAACACCTGGGCAATGCCACGACCAGCAATGAACAGAATCAGCGTAGCCACAATGGGCTGGATTCTGAATCGGGTGACCAGTACGCCATTGAGCACGCCACCGGCAGACGCAGCCAGCACCGGCAACACCAGGGCGCATGCCATGCCCAGCACCGGCACGGCAAACAATCCGCTGTGCGCGCCAAAAATCAGCGGCGCCAGCGCCCCGGAGATCGCCATCAATGAACCCACTGACAGATCAATGCCACCCGTGGCAATCACCATGGTCATGCCTACCGCCACGATCACAATGGTGGAGACCTGGGTGAGGTTGATGTTGAAGGTTTGCAGCGACAAAAAGTTTTGCGTGAACGCCAGGTTAAAGACCAGCAACAACGCCAGGCCCAGCAACGCACCAGACGGGATCAATCGGCGGCTTTGGCCAAGCCGCAAGGCAAGCGCGGTCATGGGGCTCTCTCCGCAACGGGGTTGTCTTTGGCGGTGGCATTGGCCATGGCCGCCATCATGTTGTCTTCACTGATCTGGCTACCGGACAACTCGCGGACGGTGTAGCCATCGCGCAGCACCACCACGCGTTGGGCATAGGCGGTCAACTCTTCGAGTTCCGAGGCAATCATCAGCACACCCAGACCGTCATCCGCCAGTTCACGGATCAGCGTGAGGATTTCTGCCTTGGCGCCCACATCGATCCCGCGCGTCGGTTCATCCAGCATCAGAAAGTCGATCTTTGCGCACAGCCAGCGCGCCAGCAGCACCTTTTGCTGGTTACCACCAGACAGCTCACGAATCTTCTGCTTCGGACCCGCCGTCTTGATCTGCAGGCGTTCAATGAACCGCTGAACAATCACCTGTTGCTGTTTGCGATCAACGACACCCAGCTTCACCAGGCGCGGCAACAGCACCAGCGTCAGGTTCTCCTCCACCGACATATCGGGGATGATGCCTTCAATTTTGCGGTCTTCAGACAAGTACGCCACGCCCTGGGCAATGGCGTCAGAGGGTGATTGCCACGCCCGCTTTTGGCCTTTGAGCAAAATGTCCCCCTGGTCAACCCGGTCAGCGCCAAACAAACAGCGCGCCAGCTCCGTGCGGCCTGAGCCCAGCAAACCGGCCAGACCGACGATCTCGCCAGGGTATACCGCCATGCTGGCGTCGTTGACGCGCACACCGCTTTTCAGCGCTTTGATTTCAACGACCGGGGTGCGGGTTTCATCCGGCTTGATTTCTTCACCTGCCGCCTGCGCCACCGTGCTGGCCAGTTCGCGCCCCAGCATGGTGGTCACCAGTTGCAGCTTGTCCATATCCTGCATGGATTTTTCCGCAACGGTCTGACCGTCCCGCATCACCGTCACGCGGTCGCACACGGCGTAGAGTTCGTCCAGCCGGTGGCTGACAAAAATCACCGAGACGCCATCCGCCTTCAATTGCCGAATCACCCGGAACAAGGTTTCAACCTCTTGTTCATCCAGCGAGGAAGTCGGCTCATCCATGATCACCAGCCGGGCGTGCAAGGACACCGCGCGGGCAATCGCCACCATTTGCTGCGTGGCCGTGTTGCACTGGTTCAGCGGCATGCGCACGTCCGCCACAATACCCAGCTTGTCCAGCAAGGCGGCAGCGTCCGCGTGGATGCGGAACCAGTCGATCAAACCGTATTTGCGTGGTTCGCGCCCCAGGAAGATGTTCTCTGCCACACTGCGCAGCGGGATCAGGTTAAGTTCCTGGTAGATGGTACTGATACCGCCCTTCTGCGCTTGCAGGGGCGTCGTAAAGTGAACCGGCTCGCCGGCAAACAGGATCTCGCCGCTGTCGCGCTTGTACGCACCGGTCAGTATCTTGATCAGGGTCGATTTGCCTGCCCCGTTCTGTCCGATCAGCGCATGCACCTCTCCGGGTGCAATGGACAGCCGCGCCTGCCTGAGTGCCGGCACACCGGAAAATGCCTTGCTGATGCCGTGCATCTGCAGCAATGGTGCCGTGATGGTCTGCGTCATGAATCCTCCAGCCTTGCGTAGGGGCCGGTCGAGGTGTGTTGTCTGATTATGGTCTGGCTGGACAGCTTTGCTATCCACCATGGACTTTCCGGCCGGTTGTGGCCCGCCAGGCCTGGTCGCCAGGCAAAAAAAGGGCCGGCAAGCCGGCCTGAGAGAGGAAGACAGAACCAGCCTGTGCGCATGGAGGAGACCCGACCAGAGCCAGATGCGCGCCAGTTCGTCTTGCCAGGCCAGGTTTTGCCACGTCACCTCTGGCAGAGCGGTGAACGCCACCAAACCCGGCCTGGCCGACTTTCAACAATCAGAAGGCGTTGGCCAGATTTTCCTTGGCGTTGCTCTTGTCAAAGAACTTGTCTTCAACCTTCACCCACGCCGGAATCTTCTTGCCCGCAGCGTAATCCTGCGCGGTCTTGCAAGAGATCGGACCAAAGAACGGGCTGGACTGGACGGTGGCGCCCAGCTTGCCATCGATAATGGCTTGCAGTGCGTCCTTGGTGCCGTCAATCGACACCACGATCACGTCCTTACCCGGCTTCTTGCCAGCGGCTTCCAGCGCGGCAATGGCACCCATCGCCATTTCGTCGTTGTGAGCGTACACGGCGGTCACATCCGGGTGCGCTTGCAGCAGCGATTCCATCACCTGGCGGCCCTTGTCACGGGCAAAGTCACCATCCTGGCTGGCAATGATCTGCATGCCGGCTTGCTTCTTGACGGTGTCGTCAAAGCCCTTCTTGCGGTTATTGGCCGGGGAGGAACCGGTGGTGCCTTCCAGCTCAATAATCTTGCCCTTGCCGCCGGTGGCCTTGATCAGCCATTCCGCTGCACGGTGACCTTGATCCACAAAGTCAGAACCAATGAAAGTCACGTAGTCGCGACCCGGCTTGGCGACGCTCTGGTCCAGATCACGGTCAATGGCAATCACTGGAATACCGGCTTTCTTGGCCGCCATGACGGCAGGAACCAGCGGCTTTTCTTCACGCGGGGCCAGCACAATCAGGTCTACCTTTTGCGCAATCATGGATTGCACATCGGCCACCTGCTTGGAAGCGGAACTGGCGGCGTCGGTATACACCAGCGTCCAGCCACACTTGCCGGCAATGTCTTTCAGGCTTTGGGTTTCGGCAATACGCCAGGGATTGTTGCTCTCGGTTTGGGCAAAACCGACTTTGTAGCTGGCTTTCTGGGGCAGCTTGGGCACACCGTCAGCCATGGCGCTGGCCGTGGCCAATGCAAAACTGGCAACCAGAACGGCCAGACCAGCAGATCGTACTCGCATCATGAACCTCCTCGGGGAACGTCATTCGCAAAATGTACTTCTTGTTTTTGGACTACGAGGTGATTCTTGGTTCATTAATAATATTTGTCAAATATTATTGATCAAGCATGATCAGATTGCGGGCACGCGACCGATTCCCGTACCACAAGCGGGCATTCCATCTTGATATGACGCTTGCGCTGCGCCCCCTGCGTGGCCGCATCTTCCGGCGATGCAGCCTCGGCAATCAGCGTATCGACGGCCCAGCGGCCCATTTCATAGTTGGGCAACAATACGGTGGTCAGCGGCGGGTGGGTGTGTCGGGCAATTTCCTGGTCGTCATAACCCATGATGGCGACATCATCCGGGGCCTTCAGCCCCAGTTGTTTCAAGGCTTCCAGCGCGCCCAGCGCCATCAGGTCGTTGGCGCAGAAAATCGCGGTGGGCGGGCGTGGTTCGGCCATCAGCGAGAGGGTTTGTTCAAAGCCGGTGCCGCTCATCCAGTCGCCATCGCGCACCAGGCGCGGGTCAAACGGCAAGTCAGCGGTGGCCAGGGCCTGGCGGTAGCCTTTGAAACGGTCTTTGGCGGCATCCATCCACGGTTCACCATTAATAAAACCAATGCGTGTATGACCGGCGTTGATCAGGTATTCCGTGGCGTTATGGCCGCCGCCCACCTCGCCCGGCTCCACATGACTGAAGTTGCGTTCATCGGTGTAGCAATTGAGCAACACGGTCGGCACGCGCTTGAGCGCCTCCGGCACTTCGACCTTGCGGGTAAAGATGGTGGAGTACACCACGCCGACCAGCGTGGGGTTAGCCAGCAGCGCATTGATGGTGGCTTCTTCCACTTCCGGATCGCCGCGTGTGGCAAAGACCGACAGCACGCAATCGTGCTCCCACGCGGCATCGCGCGCGCCATCCACACTCACCACCGGGTGCGGGCTGGTGGAGATGGAATCCACGATATACCCAATCATGTTGCGCCCGCGCTGCGGGGCCGCAGTGGTGCGATGTGTCAGCCGGTAGCCCAGTTCCGCCGCTATTTTCAGCACTTTGGCGCGGGTTTTGTCCGAGAGTTTGGCGCTGCCCACATTGTTGTTGAGCACCAGCGATACCGTGGATTGCGACACCCCCGCCGATTTGGCGATATCGGTCATCGTGGGCCGGCGTTGCGGCAGTTTTTCTGTTTTTCGGGTTGGACTAGCCATTGAGCGATCCTGGTAAAGAGACGACAGACAGAACCCGCAACAGTCATGACGGCATCACCACCCCGTCATGGCCAGCGCCATTGAGCCGGTCGCTCAGAGCCGGCGACATAAGCGCCAGCGCCTGTTTTCACACGCCATGATATGCGATTACCCCGGTTTTTTCCGCTCTATCGCTGATATGCGCACCACATACAACCAATATTATTAGTAATAATTTTTCAAAACATTGATAGAATCCACTTCAATAGCGCCGCGATACGGTGCAAAACCCCCTGTGGACTCTGCCATGCCGCTGACTGCATCACTTGACGACACCGCCCTCGCCCCGGCCCTGATCCGGCTGTCTTGTGCCGAGCAAACGCTGTTGCTGGCCCCGGCGGTGGGCGGCAGCATTTACCGCTATTTTTCAACGTATCAGGGCACGGAAATCCATTGGCTGCGACCAGGCACCGTACAAAGCCTGGATGAAGCCAACCCGCTGTTGATGGGGAGTTTTCCGCTGCTGCCGTTCTGCAACCGTATCCGCAACGGCCAGGCCAGCGTCGGTGAGCGGCCACTGCATATGGCCGCCAATATGAGCGACTCTCCGCACACGCTGCATGGCCATGGCTGGCGACTACCGTGGCAAGTCACCACCATGACGGTCAACACGGCCACCCTGACGCTGGAGTACCCACGTGGCGACTGGCCCTGGTCATTTCATGCCAGCCAGCGCTTTGAAGTAACGCGGCAGGGCCTGACGGTGCGCATGACCCTGACCAATACCGACACCGCCGCCATGCCGGCCGGGCTGGGACATCACCCGTATTTTTTGCGCGCCGCCGATACGCTGGTGCAAACGGATGTCGAGGCCATGTGGGCCGCCGATGCCGAAGTCATGCCCACGCGGCTGGAACAACCCGATCTGCTGGACGCCCTGCGGCAGGGCCAGTTCATTGATGAGGTCGTGCTGGACAATAACTTTACCGGCTGGAGTCGCAGCGCCAGCGTGAGTTGGCCGCAACAGCGCGCGCGGCTGGTCATGCAGGCCGACGCACCACTGGATTTCTTTGTGCTGTATGTGCCGCCCGGACTGGATCACTTTTGCATGGAGCCCGTCAGCAATTGCACTGACTGGCTTAATCTGACCGGGCAACATCCGGGCAAGGTGGGCGGGGCGTGGCTGCAACCGGGAGAGACGCTCTCTGTGCGGTTTGTGCTGGCGCCAGAGCGCGTGGGAGAGTGACAACACAGGGGCTTGAGCGCCCCCAGCGGACGTGACTTGCTTATTGCGGTTCGATCCTGGCCTTGCGATTTTTCCAGTTGTAATAGCGCTCCAGCAACATCGTGGCCACGCCGGCCACCAACAATTCGGACACGCTACCAAGATAATGATCCTGGCTCACCGCACCGGACGGCTGTTGTGCAATCTGGTTGGGGTTGATTGTCGGCGTTTCGTTATGCACATGCTGCGAACTGGACATCGGTCACCTCGGCAAAGAGACGGAAATCAATTTCCGGCCTGAACTGCATATTAGCAGCGCGCCCAAAATTTGCTGCCGGGCCCGTAGAATAACAAGACTCATGACACCGGCCCCGCAATGCTCTGGACCATCCGCCCCGCGACCCCTGCCGACACCGATGCGCTAGCCCGTATTTATCTCGGTAGCCGGCAACAGACGTTCATCTGGCAAGACCCCGCAGACTTTCAACTGAGCGATTTTGCTACCCATACGGCTGGCGAGCGCATCTGGCTGGCGCAAGACGCCCAGGGCCACATCGGCGGATTTGTATCGATCTGGGAGCCAGACCATTTCATTCATATGCTGTATGTGCAATCTGCCTTTCATGGGCAAGGTATCGGCACGGCGCTGTTAACCCGCTTGCCGCAGTGGGCGCGGCGCAGCTGGCAGCTCAAATGTCTGGTCCGCAATGAACGTGCCCGGCGCTTTTACGCCGCACACGGCTTTGTCGTCACCGGGCAGGGTCAGTCTGCAGAGGGGGAGTTTGTGCTGATGACCCGACACGCCCCCACCGACAGTGGGCGCTGAGCGCCCCAGCTCGCCCAAAAGCACATACCCGGGCATCGACGCTATACTTGGCACTCCCTGCGGACACCGCTCCGCGCAACTGCCAGCCATGCCCGGCCCTGAGCACTGCCTCAGCCCGAACAGCGTGCTGCCGCAAGGAGCGTCACATGACATCCGCTGTTTCTCCCGCAGTCACTTTTGGCCGTCTTGCCCCTACCCTGCCAGTCACTGATATAGACCGGGCAGTCGCCTTCTATACCGGCATCCTTGGATTTACCAAAGTCTTTCAAAATGGCGACCCCGTCGGGTTTGTCATTCTGAAACGGGATGCGGCAGAACTGCACCTGGCGCTGGACAAACAACACAAAGCGACGGTCTGCAATCTTGCGCATCTGCTGGTGGGCGACGCCGCCACGCTGTACCAGCATTTGCTGCAGCACAAGGTACGCATCATCAAGTCCATGCGTGATGCCGACTTTGGCATGCGCTGTTTTGTGTTCGCAGATGCGGATGGCAACCGCATTGATGTGGGGGAAAACCGCTAACCCAGCGAATGCGGGATTACTTGCGATCTGTCTCGTAATCCCGCGCAGCCCAGAGGCGGTCCAGTTCGGTTTCCAGTGCCCGTTTCAGCGCCACGGCGCGGCGCAAGCCATCCAGTGTCTGTTCGTCCAGAATCAGGCCCGTGCTATTGAGCATGGCTTGTTCGCTAGAGTCGTGACGACGCAGCGCATCAAGGCGCAAGCGAATCCGGCTGATCGCGCGTTTTTTGAACTCCTCCAGCATCTCTTCGTCCTGGATGGTTTCAATCAACGCATCAAAGCTGATGTGCATCAGTTCCATCTGCACCCGTAGCTTGTCGATCTGCCGTTGCAAGCGATCTGCCGCGCGGCGTTCAGCGTCATCCTGCATGGTGGGCCTCGTTATCACGCATATTCTGATAATGGGCCAGCCCACACACAACACCAAGCCCGACAGCAAAAAGCCCCGCTTGTGCGGGGCTTTATCATTGCTTTTCATGTCAATTGGGCATCAACACCGTATCAATCACCTGGATCACCCCGTTGGATTGGGTCACATCGTAAGTGGAGATATTGGCCACATGGCCGCCCTCATCCTTGACCACGATATTGCGCGGGCCATTCCACATGAAACTGAGCTTGCCACCTTCCAGCGTGGGCAGTTCTGCATGCCCGCCACCGGCTTTGATGGCCGCCGAGAGCGCCGCGTAATCATATTTGCCGGCCACGACGTGATAGGTGAGTACCTTGGTCAGCGTGGCCTTGTTTTCTGGTTTGACCAGGTTATCTACCGTGCCCGCCGGTAACTTGCCAAACGCTTCATTGGTCGGGGCAAATACGGTCAGCGGGCCTTTACCCTTGAGCGCATCGACCAGCCCCGCCGCTTTCACCGCCGCTACCAGCGTGGTGTGATCGGCCGAATTCACCGCGTTATCAACAATATCTTTGGAGGGGAACATGGATTGCCCGCCCACCATGACCGTGCTGTCCGCCCATGCCAGGGGCAACGCCAGGGCCAGACCGAGTGCTGCAATCAAAGCTGGTTTACGCATTTTGGTTTCTCCGGTTTTGTAGATGTTGCTGGCAGCTTTTTGCTACCTGCAGCTACTTACGCGGCCGGAGAAACACTGGATGCGGGGGGATGGAAATTAATTTGTGCGGGAGATGAGGCTCACACCAGTCTCTTGCTACTGCCGTAGCCCGGATGAAGGCCCTGCGGGCCGGGAATCCGGGGTCGCGCCGCCGGAAAAGAACACTGCCCTGACCGATATTGCCACCCCGGTTTGCACTTCGCTTCATCCGGGCTACGTCTACTAAGCGCCAACAACAGCCCGTAGCCCGGATGGAGGCCCTATGGGCCGGGAATCCGGGGTCGCGCCGCCGGAAAAGAATGCGGCCCTGACCAACATTGCCACCCCGGATTGCACTTCGCTTCATCCGGGCTACGTCTACTCTGCACCAACAGCAGCTCGTAGCCCGGATGGAGGCCCTATGGGCCGGGAATCCGGGGTCGCGCCGCCGGAAAAGAACACTGCCCTGACCAACATTGCCACCCCGGATTGCACTTCGCTTCATCCGGGCTATGTCTACTACGCGCCAACAACAGCCCGTAGCCCGGATGCAGGCCCTATGGGCCGGGAATCCGGGGTCGCACCGCCGGAAAAGAACACTGCCAGACCAACATTGCCACCCCGGATTGCACTTCGCTTCATCCGGGCTACGTCTACTGCCAACAGTTCAGATCAGCGGCATATCCGCATGACGCCTTCCAGAGTCACGTCAAACCGGTTTTCGCTTCCGGTGACGATCAACTCCAGTGTGAATGCAGACTCCTGATCACTTGCAAGGCATTCGACCGCGGCGACCAGCCCCGTGCCATTGGGCGCAAAAAACTTCACGGTGATGACGTCATCCGGATTTGTCATATTGTTCAGCCAGCCGACCTGCACCGGCGCGCGCGCAAGATCTTCCTCAATGGCATACGCTTGCTCACGGTGAAAAGCGACCGCATATCCGAACCGTTGCGCCAGCCCCGCAAAGTCCCGCTCTCGTAGACTGCGCAACACCTCTTCACCCAGCTGAGTCAATATCCGGGTATCCAACGACTGGGCCGGGATTTGCATGCCACGTCCTATCTGAAATTCCCGCTACACGCCTTATAACTGCCATCGCACAACCGGCTGGCCTTGATGGCCTCCAGGTATTCCACTGTTTTCTGCTTGGTCAATCGCATCGGTTTATTGTTGCTGGCTTCAAACGCACTGCCTGGGCGCCAGGAATATTGCACTTTGTGCAGAAAGTCTTTGCCTTCAATAAACGCCACAAACTGACCTTCGCCAAACGGGGCATTGGGCTCGAGCTTGTCGCAAAAGCCGCCACTCACGGCAAACAGCAAGCCATCGATCTGGTTCAGGCCGTGGGAGGTTTCTTCTCGCTTGCCACCACAACCGGACTGAGTGGCGGTCATGAACTGGGTGAGTGCCACTTCCGACAAATGCACTTTCTTGTCTGCCATTTGTTTGAGCACGGTGGCTGAGGGGTATGGGAAGCGTGCAATCGCCAGATATTCGCCGCGCCAATGATTGATGTCTTCCGCTTCTGGCACGTATTCCGCCATGAAACCGCCTGCGGGGTCCCCTTGCATCCAGGCCAGTTTCCAGCCCTTGGGAATTTGCGTGGTCACCCGCTCGCCCGTCACGGCAAAGGGTGCGCCGACAGCAGGCGCGGCCGGGGCGGCCTCTACGGCTGCCGTGCAAAAAAGAAGATGGATCAAAGAGATCAAAACAAAACGAGACATGACACCGCTTTCAAAAAATAACCAGAACACCGCCCCGCGTAGCGCACGGCGCGCAACAACATCATAAAGAAAAAGCCCCGCTTACGCGGGGCCTTGCATGATACGAAACTGCACGCTGATCAGGCCAGTTCCAGCGCCCGACCGCTGCGGTCAAACAACAAGGCACGGCTTGATTCAATGCGCAGACCAACGGTCTCGCCCACGCGCGGCACTTCGCTATCGCCCGGCAGGCGGATAGAGAACGGCTCGGCGCAACCGGCGACAGCGGTGTGGATGAGTTGCGTATCACCCAGGTTTTCCACCAGGTCCACCCGCGCTTGCAGGCCTTCTGCCGCACTCACCACACGGACGTGTTCCGGGCGGATACCCAGCGTGACTTCTTCCGGCACCTCGGCCGCAGCGGCGCGATCCAGCGTCAGGCGCTGCTCACTGCCCACCTTGAGCAGCAGGTTGCCCGAAACACCGCCAGCGGTCTGGCAGGAGAGGAAGTTCATCTTGGGCGAACCCAGGAAACCCGCGACAAAGGTGCTCTTGGGCTCTTTGTAGAGTTCAATCGGCGCGCCGACCTGCTCCAGCTTGCCCTGGTTGAACACGGCAATGCGGTTGCCCAGCGTCATGGCTTCCACCTGATCATGCGTGACGTAGACCATGGTGGTGCCCAGTTCGCGGTGCAAACGGGCCAGCTCAATCCGCATTTGCACGCGCAAAGAGGCATCCAGGTTGGACAGCGGTTCGTCAAACAGGAACACCTTGGGCTGGCGCACAATGGCGCGGCCAATGGCCACCCGCTGACGCTGACCGCCCGAGAGCGCGGCCGGCTTGCGGTTCAAGAGGTGGGTGATGTGCAGCACTTCTGCCGCACGGCCCACGGCCTCTTTGATTTTGGCCTTGTCCATGCCGGAGAGCTTGAGCGCAAAGCCCATGTTCTCCCCCACCGTCATGTGCGGGTACAGGGCGTAGCTCTGGAACACCATGGCAATGCCGCGTTCGGACGGATGCAGGTCGTTGGCGCGTTCGCCCTCGATGAAGAGGTCGCCACCGGTGATGTCTTCCAGACCGGCAATCATGCGCAAGAGCGTGGATTTGCCGCAGCCGGACGGGCCGACAAATACAACAAATTCGCCCTTTTTAACTTCCAGGTCCAGGCCCTCAATCACCGGCGCGTTATCGCCGTAGGCCTTCTTGATGTTCTTCAGTGAAATGGCAGACATGATGCTCAGCCCTTTTTCTGTTGGCTGATGAATTCACGGTACCAGTGCGCGCTGTCTTTGAGCGTGCGCTTCTGGGTCTGGTAATCCACGTGCACGATGCCGAAACGCTTGGACAGGCCCGAATCCCATTCAAAGTTATCCAGCAGGCTCCACTCAAAGTAACCACGGATATCCACGCCGGCATCCATGGCGTCTTTCAGGGCCGAGAGGTGGCGTTGCAGGAAGTCGATCCGCTGCGGATCGTTCACTGCGCCGTCTTTGATGCTGTCGGCATTAGCCATGCCGTTTTCAGTGATCAGGATCGGGGGCAGATCAGCGTATTCACGCTTCAGGCGCAACAGCAGGTCGGTCAGGCCCTTCGGATAGATTTCCCAACCCATGTCGGTGCGGCCCAGTTCGCACGGTTCCGGAATCTTCGGGGTATCGGTCGAGCACCAGGCGCGGAAGTAGTAGTTCACGCCCAGGAAGTCGATCTTCTGACCGATGATTTCAAAGTCGCCGTCTTGCACCTTGGGTGCGGCATCGCCATACACTTCCAGCGCCAGCGGCGGGTAGTGGCCCTTGAAGATCGGGTCCATAAACCAGCCGGTGAAGTTTTCGTACTCAAGCTGCGCCTGGCGCTTGTCGGCGGCGCTGTCGGTGGCCGGGTCGGCATCAGACTGGTTCAGCACGATACCCAGTTGGGCGGAGATATTCAGTGCACGCAGTGCCTTGATGGCTTCACCGTGCGACAGCAGCAAGTGGTGGGAGACCTGGTTGGCCAGCGCGACATCCTTGAAGCCCGGCGCAAAACGGCCCAGATGGTTGCCCAGATAAGCCGTGCACCACGGTTCGTTATGGGTGGCGATGGAGGCAACGCGGTTGCCAAAGCGGCGGCCGACTTCGGCGGCGTATTCGGCAAACAGTTGTACAGTTTCGCGGTTAGCCCAGCCGCCACGATCTTGCAGCGCTTGCGGCAGGTCCCAGTGGTACAAGGTGACGTGCGGCTTGATGCCCTTGGCTTCAAGTTCCGTGATCAGGTTCTCGTAAAAGGCAAAGCCAGCTTCGTTCCAGGCACCAAAGCCTTTAGGCTGTACGCGCGGCCAGGCAATGGAGAAACGGTAGGCATCCAGGCCCAGGCTGGCCATCAGGGCGACGTCTTCTTTGTAACGGTGGTAGTGATCACACACCACAGTGCCATCGCTGCCATCACTGATCTTGCCCGGGGTGGCGCAGAAAGTGTCCCAGATGGACGGGCCACGCCCGTCGACGTCAGTAGCGCCTTCAATCTGGAAAGAACTGGTGGCAGTGCCCCAGATAAAGTCGCGGGGGAAATTCAGGGTAGTCATGGCAACTCCGTTTGGATTCAAGTCAGTCAAATTCGGTGCGCCTGCCAACGTCACCATTTAAAGCATTCAAAACATTCAAATCGTTCGACCAACCAGACTGAAAACGTTTTCAAGGCAGTTTGTAAAAACACCCTCCCTGCCCGACCAATGGCCGGGTGGGATATGAACGGTGTTTGAAAACGGAAAAATCTGGCCGTAACTTATCTCTACATCGGCCCGGATCAGCCCTTGACCGCACCTGCAGTCAAGCCGGCAATCAGGCGGCGGGAGAACAGTGCAAACAGGATCAGCAGCGGCAGTACCGCAATGGCAGAACCTGCCATCACCGCGCCCCAGTCCGTATTGGTCGGGCTTTGCATGGAACGCAACGCGACCGGCACGGTGAAGCTCTCTGGTGTGTGCATGATCACCAGCGGTTGCAAGAAGCTGTTCCAGCTACTGATAAAGGTGATCAAACCCAGCGTACCGAGTGCCGGACCAATCAGCGGCAGGACCACGTTCCAGTAAATGCGGAACTCGCCACAACCGTCGATCCGTGCGGCTTCCATCAGCTCTTTGGGCACGGCCGAGCTGATGTACTGGCGCATCAGGAAAATCCCGAACGCAGCGGCCGCAGCCGGCAGATACAGGGCGCGCGGTTGATCCAGCCAGCCGATGAAGTTCATCAGCATGAAGGTCGGGATCAGACCCAGGAACGGCGGCAACAACATGCTGCCAAGCACCACGGTGAACAGCGCCTTCTTGAAACGGAACTCGTACATGGCAAATGCAAAGCCGGCCATGGAGCAGAAGAACAGCGCCAGCACCGTGGTCATGACGGCCACGTAAAAGCTCATGCCCAGGTTATGCCAGTACGGGATCATATCCGTCAGCGTGTGGATGTTCTTCATCAGATTGCTGCCAAACCACATGGGTGGCGGAATCTGGTAAATGCGGTCACGCGGCTGCGTGGCCAGCACAAAGGTAAAGAAGAACGGTGCCAGCATCAGCACGGCGCCCACGGCAACAATGGCCCAGGCAAGCGGCCGCGCGTAAGTTTTGCGGGTGTTGACCATGGCCATGATTACTCCTCCTTGCCGCCGGCAAGGGCGAACAGCTTGTGGTTACCGTACGAGAGCACGGCAATCACGATGAACATCACCCAGGAAATGGCACACGCCGTACCAAAATCGCTGAAGTAGAACGCGGTGCGATACATGTACATGGCGGTGGTCATGCCAGCCTGACCAATACCCCCGTTGTCGCCCAGCAAGATGAACGGTTCTTCAAACAACTGCAGGTTGTTGATCAGCGTCAGCGAGACGGCAAAGAACATCATCGGGCGGATCATGGGCAGCGTGATGTGCCAGAACTTGCGGAAGGTCCGCGCGCCATCCAGCGTAGCGGCTTCGTACAGGTCTTCCGGAATGGTCTGCATGGCGGCCAGGTACAGCACGGTGTTCCAGCCCACATAACGCCAGAACACAACAAAGCTCACCGTCGGTTTGACCAAAGAGGTGTCGAGCAGCCAGTCAATCTTGTGATCCGGGAAGATCATGCCGATACCTGGCAGGCCGTGCAGCCACATCAGGATGGCGTTGATGGCACCAAAGTCTTTGGAAAACAAGGAGCTGAAAATCAGCGCAATAGCCACGCTGGAGGTAATGAACGGCATGAAGTATGCCCCTAGGACCGTATTGCGACCACGCAGGACAGTACTGAGGAATGCCGCAAACGGAATCGCCACAAGGTGTTGCGGCAAACCCGAAGCAATGGCGATATAGACCGTGTTACCCAGAGACTTCCAGAACCAGGTATCGGTCAGCACAAACTTGTAGTTATCGAAGTGAATCCACTTGATGGCAGAAAAGCCGGCAGCCGGATCCCACTGTGCAAAAGACAGTGTGGCGGAGAATACCAGCGGGAAAATACCGAACACACAAAAGATGATCAGGAAGGGACTGATAAACAGATACGGGGCCCATTTCCAGGCCTGAATGCGCTTTTTGCGCGGCCGCGTTTCAACACTGGCGGCGGGGGACAACACGGATTCCATCAAACTTGCTCCGGCGTTCCGGTAATAAACGGCCAAAGGGACGGAACTGTCCTTTGACCCTGTAACGGGCACCCTGTAAGAGCGGCCAACAAAACCTTGCTGGCTGCGTTGTGCTCACTTGCCGTACTAAGTTGTACTGCCTGCGTTTCGCACGCCTTGCCACCATCGCTTCGCTGGGCTTTGTTGGCCGCTCTAAACACGTTGCGGGACGCATGCAATCAACCCTGCCCTACCCGTCACCGGCCGTTGTCCGCGGTGGCAGCCGCAGCGTCAGGTCGGTGTTCATGGTAAAGCCGCATCTGCACCACGTTCCCGCAACCCCCAGGAAAATGCAAACCCGGTCAAACAGGCGGCAGGCTAACCCCGAAAGGATCACCCGCCGCCGCAGTCTTTCTTTTAGATCAAATGCTTAGCGACGGGCGCGGCGATCGATATCAGCCTGGGCATCAGCCAGAGCGGCCTTGATGTCCTTGTTCTGATGCACAACTTGATCGAGCTGGTCGTTGATGATGTCTTCAGCAACGCCGTCGTTCTTGTTGATCGGGATTTCCGGGATGTGTTTTGCAGCTTCACGCCACATTTCACGTGCCTTCTGGCCACCCAGGTACGGCAGCGGTTCGGACATGATCGGATCATCCTGAGCGGACTTCAGCGACGGGAAGGCATCCATTTCCTTGAACGTAGCCAGTTGCTGGTCACGGTTCAGGGTCAGGAACTTCAGGAATTCATAAGCTTCAGCCTTGTGCGCGCTCTTGGCCGGAATGGCGTAGAACGAGCCGCCCCACGATGCATAAGCACCTTGCGGCAGGTTGGTAGCGCGCCACTTGCCGCCTTCATCCGGAGCCAGCCAGTGAGCCAGGTGACCATTCAGCCATGCACCGATCGGCTGGGTAGCGATCTGGTCATGCTGAAAGCCGGCGGCCCAGTCGTTGGTCCACTGCTTGATGTTGCCAGCAATACCGGCGTCCTGAGCTTCCTTGGCCAGCTTGAAGGCGTTTTCGAAGCGCGGGTTGCCGGCCACGATGACCTTGCCGCTCTTGTCAAAGTAGATGCCTTCGCCGTTCTTCAGGTTGGAACGGATGTAGATATCCTTGATGTCCACCGGGCTGGCAACCAGGTAAGCGCCCGTTGCAGCCTTGATCTTCTTGCCGGCAGCAATGTAGCTTTCCCAGGACTTGTTCAGATCGGCTTCAGAGACGCCGGCCTTGTCCAGCAAATCCTTGCGATAGAACATGGTGCCCGGGCCGATATCCACCGGAATGGCGTACTGGTCGCCGTTCGGGCCCTTGGCCTGTGCCCAGGAATAGCTGGTCACGAGGTTCTGGAACTGGCCGACGTTATACGGTGCCTTGGAGAGGTCTTCCAGACCGCCGGAAGCAACAAAACGGCCCACGAAGCCAATTTCCAGACCCACGAGGTCAGGCAGACCGGTACCGGATGCCAGTTGGGTGGTCATGGCGTTCACGTGGTCGACGCGTTCGCGGCTGACCAGTTTGATTTCGACTTCTGGGTGAATCTTCTTGTACAGCGGGATGGCAACCTTGATGTCACGATCCAGATCCGGGAAGCTGGCTACGGTCAGCGTGACCGGAGTTGCAGACAGTGCCGGCACAGCTGCGGCCAGCAGAGCACCCATAACTGCGAGTCGTACTACTTTGTTCATCGCTCTCTCCAACGACTTGGGGGTTGTAGTAACATTGAAATCGATTTCGCGATTGCAGCATTTTCAAGCTAGTTTCGCTGATTTTTTTGAAATCGTTTTCAGTTTCAGGCATCCTTTTTACCAGGGCAATAAGTGGTTCCATGTAGGTGCAGCGTTTGCACTACAACTTGGCACCCCAAAAGCCATACCTGGCGTAACGATCACAGCACAAGCACAATAAGTCAGGCAAACAGTTGATTTAGCTGGTTATAAAACAGTAACCACGATCATTCAATGCGCTGATTGCAAAACCGTTAAACTTGCGAAGAACAGACAATTTGCGCACAAATATAGTGCAGCACGGTGTAGTCAAACCAACAACAGAAGCAAAATGGAAGACCAATCTGCAAAAAAAGACAATGTGACAGTGCAGGATGTCGCGCGTGAGGCGGGGGTGTCGGCCAGCACGGTGTCGCGCTATCTGACCGGCGTGACGGGCGTCTCCAAAATCAAGCAGGAGGCCATCTCCCGCGCGATCGAACTGTTGAACTTCACGCCTAACGTGTTGGCGCAGAGCCTGAAAACCGGCAGCACCAAAACCATAGGCATCATCACCCAGGATCTGGGCTCCCCTTTCTTTGGCGAAGAGCTCAAAGGGGTGGAGCACGCCATCTCTGGCACCGGCTATGCGCTGTTGATCGTGAGCGGGCACTGGCAATCACGTGAAGAAAAAGATCACGCGGAGTTGCTGATTGGCCGCCGGGTGGATGGCATCATCATTTTCACCACAACCTCCAGCGACAAGCAAATCCTGGCCTTGTCGCGCCAGGTGCCGGTGGTGATCACCGGCCGGCGGCTGGATGCCATGCCGCGTGCGCTGGGGCTGGCGGTAGATAACGAGCTGGCGGCGTACGAAGCCACACGGTATCTGTTAAGCCAGGGCCATCGCCGCATTGCCCATATCTGCGGCCGCCTGGGTCAGCCCGATGCCGAAGAGCGCTTGCAAGGCTACAAGCGCGCGCTCAAGGAAGCCGGCATTACGGTAGACCAGCGCCTGATTGCCAGTGGCGACTTCACGGAAACCGGTGGGGTACTGGCCATCAACCAGTTGCTGGAATCACGCAGCCCGTTTACCGCCATCTTTGCCGCTAACGATCAAAGTGCGCTGGGCGCGCGGCTGGGCTTGTACCGGCGTGGTATTCGCGTGCCGGAAGAAATCTCGTTGATCGGCTTTGATGATCTGGCGGTATCCAATTACATGCTGCCGCCCTTGACGACGATCCGTCAGCCCACATTTGATCTGGGACGACTGGCCGGGCAAACCTTGCTGAGTATGTTGCAAGGCTCGACCACACCTGTGGTGCAACCGCAGTTTGAACTGGTCAAACGCGAGTCCGTACGGCGTATCTGACCGTTCAAGACGTTACAATGACGCAGCGGTCCGGGTCTTATGCTCCGACCGCTGTTTTTCTTTTCTTTTTATCTTTGTTTACGCAGGACACAAAGACCATGAAAACCAGAGGCAAAACCCTGGTGCCGCGCAATCCGTTTGCGCTGGCAGCCAGCCAACGACACGCCGGTGCGCACGATAAACAGCACAAGGTCAAACGGCGTGACGACAAACAGGCGCTGAAGCGAGAAGTAGCGCAAATGAAAAAGGGAGGCAGTTTTTTGCCTCCCTTTCTTTTTGTCTCGCACATTTCGCTTGCCGGCGCTTCAGCGCGGTAGCACCGGTAAGGGCACCGGGGTGATGGCGGGCGTATGTGCGGCGTTCAGCATCATCACCATGCCCGTGAAATAGCCAATCAACCCCACCAGTTCGACCGTCCCTTGTTCTTGCCATTGCGCCAGCGCACGTTGCCAGGTGATGTCACTCACGCCCTTGTTGCGGGTGAGTTCCAGCGTAAAATCCCAAGCCAGCGCTTCATCTGCGGCCATCTGTTGCGGCCGGCTGCCTTGCGCCAGCTCATCCAGTGTGGTTTGGGCGACACCCGCCTCCAGCGCCAACGGGTAATGCACCGACCATTCAAATGGTTCGCTCCACTCCCGCGCAACAATCAGCGTCACCCATTCATTGATACGCCGCGGCAGAATGCTGTCATAGCGCAGGTATTCGCCCACGCGCTGGATGCGGTCCATCAACTCCGGACTACGCAGCAGGGGCACAAAGGGGCCTTTTACCCCTTTGCGCGGGCCATTGATCAGCGCCTGGGCCGCCTTGCGCTGGGCATCGTTCAGTTGTGCTGGCGCCAGGGGCGGTAAACGGTCAGTCCTTGCAGATTCGGTCATGCCAACTCCAGGGGCGTGGTCGCGACCCTGCAACACTGACATAGCTGCTCATCCTGGTAAATGAGAATGCATCACCGCGCTGGGGTCTGGATGGACTGCGGGCGTGCCACGATAGGGCTGGCGTCTTGCCACTGGCGTTGAATGGCGGCCGCCAGGGCGTCTGCCGCTACGCGGTTAAAAGCCGGCATGCGTGTCACCGTGCGCCCTGCCCGGTCGTATTCCGCGCGATACACCCGGCCATCTGCCTGAAATCCGGTCAGCGACTCCCATAACGCGTCTTCCGGGTGAGCGGGGTTCATATCAAACAACAGGCGCGGGTGTGTGTCGTTCCAGCCGGCCACTTCCAGCAAATGACCGCCATGCAATGCCAGGGTACCCATATCCGGCAACGTCCGCGCCTGTGGATCAGGCTGGAACAAGATCTGGTCAGCGCCATAGGTATGGCGTTCGGTATAGATCACAGCCCCGGGCGGCATACTGGCGCGGGAGGCCGCGACCAGGCGATCCAGCGCAAACCGGTCCAGTCCGCCAGCTTGTGCCACATAATGCTGCAACACGGTGGCCATCGGCAGCCCGGAGACATCATGCGCAACCAGTTGCACTTTGACGGGTTGTGCCGCCATACCGGGCGTAAACACAAAGCCATCCGGCAAGGCGCCGTGATAAAGCGCTTCGCCAAACAGGTTATTGCCGGCGTGACCAAGCGCAACATCATCAATAAAGGCGGTGGTGCCATCAGCGAGGCGATAGACCTGATTCACCGGCAGGGTTTGGGCCGCACCGACCACCACACGCTGGGAGCTGGTCAGCAGCGGCCAGGCGTAATCTTCCATACGCAGACCCGCTTGCATGCCCTGTTCCGGAATCACGACGCGCCTGCGTACCGGGTCCAGAAAGCTCTGAACCTGCGTGATACCGCTCACCTGTCCCAGGGCATTGGTACTGGCTACAAAATGATAAAGGCCTGTCTCTGGCTGCAGGAGCGTGGTCACATCCAGCCTGGCCGCGGTGGACTGTGCAGACAGGGCAGACAATGGCCCACGGCAACTGACAATGGCACTCCCTGCCAGCACGGCCAGTAGCAGTGACAGGGCCAATTTTCTCGATAACATGGAGTTTTCAAATTACAAAAACCGTATGTTATGGAGGCACAACGGCGCAAAATATCAGACTTACCCTGGAAAGCGCCTGGGTGTGAAATATGCCAAATGGCTGAAACTCAGATCAGCGCAATCACCACCCGCTTGTTGCGTGCGCCCTTGCTTTCGATCTTTTTCACCGTCACTGCGCCGATCTCGCCGGTGCGCGCCACATGCGTACCACCACAGGGCTGCAAATCCACGCCTTCTATGTCGATCAGGCGGATTTCCGGCAGATGCAGCGGTGGTGTCACCGACATGGTTTTGATCAGTTCCGGTTGCCGTTGCAGCGCCTCACCACTGGTCATTTGCACCCGCACCGGGCGGTCCTGGGTAATCAGCCGGTTCAGTTCTGCCTCAATCTGGTCTTTGTCCAGCTCCATGCCTTCTGGCAGATCAAAATCCAGCCGGCCAGTGTCTGCAGTGAGGTTGCCACCGGTGACGCCCGCCTTGATGACCACAGACAGCAGATGCAAACAGGTATGCACCCGCATATGCCGGTGGCGGCGCGCCCAATCCAGCGTCAGTGTGACCGGGGTGCCAGGCGGCAGGCGCGGCGTATCGCTCGCCAGCAGATGCAGGATGTCGCGTGTTTCTTTGTCGCGGCGGGTGTCGGTGATGGCCAGTTGCGTCCCGTCAGCCAGCGCCAGCGTGCCGGTATCCCCGGGCTGCCCGCCACCTGACGGGTAAAACAGGGTGTCCTCCAGGACCAGCCCATGTTCATCATGCCGAAGCACGACCGTGCCCAGGGTTTGCTGGTAAGGATCAACGTAGAAGCGTTCCTGCATGGCGGGTTCTCCGGTGAAGACGCATAGCGCCATTGCAGCTTAAGCCGTATGCACCGGTGTGTGCCATGAACAGTAGCAAAGCGCTTCTGTGGTTACAGTGGACCAGGCCCGGTTGGCGGGCAACCGTCAGGGGGTCTCCGTTTGTGGCGCGGAGGCGTCGTCGTCCGAAGGAAACTCGGAAGGCCGAAATGCGCGGGCATGCTGGTAGACTTCTTCGGCATGCTCAAGCGCGCCCATCTGCTTGATTTTCCAGGTAGACCAGTCAATCCCGAAGCGCCACAGCCCCAGGTCATTGATGGCACCCTCTTCGATCTTGAAATACGGCTCGCTACAGAACGGGCTGGTGGGATTGCCTGAGCCAATACTCAGCCTGTAAAAACAATAAATGCCAGGCTTCATATGAATGAAGTACGGCATTTTCCAGGAATTGTGGCGAAACGGAACTTTGTAGACTTCCTGAGTCTTCAGATTCATCAATTCAAAGTGTTCATAACCCGCACCATCAACCACCGTTCCCTTGTTGTCCACTTCAACCACACGCACCGCCATGATGGCCAGCGCCGTATCTTGAGAATCTGTCGCCCACGCAGGCGCAATGGACATGACTAGTCCAGCGGCCAGCAAGGCCGTTTTGAATACATTCACCCTGAATTTCCCTGTTATTTATTAGTATGTCGCGGCCTGACTCATCCAGAAAACAGGTCGAGACTGACCGGCGCAGCAATTATGCCAGGAGACAGGATAAAAACAGGGCAGAAGCGCGCAGTTGCCGCATTTTCGCGGCGATTGCGCAACAACACGTGGGTGTACCAGGAAGAAGCCGAATCAGCCGGCCAGCGTGGCCCCAAGCGCCAGGGCTGCCGGCAAGGCTTGCACGTAGAGGATTTTCTTGCCGACGGTGATGGCGCCATACACGCCGGCCACGATCACGCACAACAAGAAGAACACCTTGATGCCCAATCCGGCCGCCCCCAGGGTCAGGCCCCAGATCAGGCCGGCGGCCAGAAAGCCGTTGTACAGCCCCTGATTGGCCGCCAGTGTTTTAGAGGCTTGCGCAAATTCCGGGGTCAATCTGAAGACCTTGCGGCCTAGTGGTTTGGTCCAGAAGAACATTTCCAGCACCAGAAAATACAAGTGCAACAAGGCGACCAACGCCACCAGCAAACTGGCAATCAATATCATCAACAATCCTGGTTCTTGTGATCAAACGGGCCGGTTTCAGCGCTTGCTGGCGTAACCGGCGAGTGAGGTTTCAATATCCGCAATCAAGTCACTGACGGCTTCAATACCCACAGAAAGACGGACCAGGGTCTCGGTCACCCCCTGCCGTTCGCGTTCTTCCGGCGCCAGGTTGGCATGGGTTTGCAGCGCGGGCACGGTGATCAGGCTTTCCACACCACCCAGGCTTTCCGCATAGGCAATCAGGCGCGTTTGTTCGATCAGGCGAGCCAGCGTCCCGACGCTGTCCACTTCAAACGAAACAATCGCCCCTGCCCCGCCGGCAAATTGCTTGAGCAGACGGTGGCCGGCGTCTTCCGGCAAACCCGGGTAATACACTTGTTTCACAAACGGCTGTTGGCCCAGCCACTGCGCCAGCGTTTCTGCGGTGGATTGTTGCTGTTCAAGGCGCAGCGCCAGCGTTTTAAGACCGCGCAGCGTCAGCCAGGCATCTTGCGGGCCCAGCACTGCGCCCATAGCGTTTTGCAGATAACCGATACGGCTGGCCAGTTCAGCATCCCGCACGCTCAAAATACCGGCGATGGTGTCGTTGTGTCCGGCCAGGTATTTGGAGGCACTGTGGATGACGACATCCGCACCCAGTTCCAGCGGGCGCAACCAGTATGGGGTGAGGAAGGTGTTATCCACCCATAGTTGCACATTGCGCGATTTGGCAAGCTGCGCCAGCGCAGGCAAGTCCGGCACTTCCTGCAGGGGGTTGGACAGGCTTTCGACAATGATGGCTTTGGTGTGGGGATTAATGGCCGCAGCAAAGGCATCGGGCTCGGTCACGGGCACGTAACTCACCGTCAGGCCAAAGCGGGAAAACACTTGATCCAGCAAACGCTGGGTGCCGCCGTAGCAACCTTCTGCCACCACCAGATGATCACCGTGGTTAAACAGGCTCAGCGCGGTGCTGATGGCGGCCAGACCGCTGGCAAAGGCAAACGAAGCCGCTGCACCATCCAGCCGTGCCATGGTGCTTTCCAGCGCGGCGCGGGTGGGGTTGCTGCTGCGGCTGTAGTCGTAGCCGGTGCTTTGCCCCAGAGCCGGGTGGGCAAAGGTGGCAGTCTGGTAAATAGGCATACTGATCGCCCCGGTGACGGGGTCGAGGCTGGAACCGGCCTGGGCCAGCAACGTTCTGATATCGGGCATGTAGGTTCCGCAAAGCGCATAAGGGTCGCGCACAGTCTATGACACGACGGAGCAGCATAAAGCCTGCCAGTTTTTCCAGGGCCTGTTTTGGATGTGTCGGGACCTGGCGCTACCTATTGTAGTCAGTCCTGGCTGACCTGCCGAATCACGCTGGAGAGGCCGGCGCGCTACGTCTGGCGGAATGTGTCGGGGCGCAGACCACGCTGCACCACCGGCGGGCTGCGCAAAATGTCTTGCTGGACAAACTGCGCAATGGTATCGCTATCGTGATCCCCAATCACACGTGCTGCGCGCATTTGCACGGCGGGCTCTGCGTTACCCATCGCCACGCCCAGCCCGACGCCTTGCAGCATGGAAATATCATTGTGGTTGTCGCCAAAGGCCACCACCGCGCTGGCCTCTATTCCCTGGGCCGCCAGCCACTTTTGCAGCAAGGCGCCTTTGCTGTTGCCGGCGCTGGCGACGTCCACCCGGTTTGGCCCGGAACGCTCGCAGGCAAGGCCCAGTTGCGCTTTGACGCGGGCGATAAAGGGCTCAATCCGCCCGTCGATCTCGCAGGACACCGCGTATTTCCAGATCAGCGGCTCGGCTTGCACCAGCGGCAGCAGGTCGGGGACATGGATCAGCTCAGGCCGCACACTGGCCGGCAACGCAGCCGCCCAGGCCAGCAGATGGGCCAGATGCGGTTCTATCTCCTGGTAGGCTTGCGCGCGTTGCAGATACAGCAGCGCATGCACCCCGAACTCTCGCGTGAGTTCCAGCACCCGCAATGCCTCAACGGCGGTCAGCGGATGGGCAAATTGCGCTTCGTCCCGGGCAAAATCCCAGGCATAGCTGCCGTTGCAGGCCAGCAACGGCGTATCCAGGCCCAATTGCTGGTGATAAGGCCTGGCCATGATGTGATGGCGTCCGGTCACCAGAATCACCCTCAACCCGGCGTCCCGAGCGGCATGGATGGCGGCGATGGACGCGGGTCTGATCTGCAAATCCCGCCCCAGCAGCGTGCCATCCAGATCAAACGCCAACACGCGCCAGGGCGATGCTTTAGCTAGCGTCACAGATAGAACTCCATGCCGTTATCAGGGACTTCTACATCCATGTGCGGCCAATCCATATTGGGGGTGCGATAGGGATAGAGTGGCTCACCACTGGTTTTGCGAAACTCGCTGGGGCTCACGCCCACACGCTTGCGAAACACGCGGGAGAAATACAGTTGATCTTCATAGCCCACCGTGCCGGCAATGCGGGCAATGGGCGTACGCGTACTGTGCAGCAAATGCTTGGCCAGGATAATGCGCTGGTCTTCACGCCAGCGCAGGATGTTCACGCCCACCTGATCGCGGAACAAATGCGCCAGCCGCGATGGCGACAAGCACACGTGCCGCGCTATGTCTTCCAGGCCAATTTCCTGACCCAGATGACGGGTAATGTACTGGCAGGCTTCCTGCACCCGGCTATCGAGCGGCTTGGGCAGGTTTTCCGGCGAGATTTCATAGGCGCGGATCAGCAAGCGTTCCAGCAGATTGATCGCCAGCTCTTCACTGGTCACCCGGCCTTCGCGGTGCGTGCGGTCAATTTGCTGGAACAGTTCATCAAACTCGGCCATCAGCGTTTTGTCAGGCAGTACCAGCTTGCCTACCTTGCGGGTCTGGTCCTGCCATTTCAGCCACGGCGCCCAGTAAGCGCGCGGGCGAAAATAAATCCAGCGGTGATACCAGTTGGGGCTGGCCGGCGCCCGGCCGTAGTAATGCACGGTCTCTGGCGAGAACAGCAGCATGTCACCCGGGTTGACGTAAAACGCATCGTCGCCGTCGAACACTTTGCCTTGCCCTGCTACCGTCATATTGATGATGTAGCCCTGCATGCCTTTGGGCCGGTCGATGATGAAATCCAGCGGCCCGTTCTCGATGATCGGGGTGATCCCGGCCACGAGGTACAGGTTGAACGAGTACCCCGGCATGAGTGGGTCGAGGTTCTGTTTGGTGGCAGGTGGGTCTAGATGTTGCGGTTGCATGAGGGCCTTCTTGGGGCGTGTTGGCGTCTGACGGCGCAAGGGTCTTTGTTCAAGAACGTCAGTACTGCGGTATGCCGGTTTGCAAGATTGATGAGTTCCTGTTTTACCACTTCGTCATTCCCCTCCGCTGAGGCGGGAATCCAGCTGCAATTCTTGCAAGGATAGTGATGTCCCCCGCATCCACTATTTCGTCATTCCGGCGAAGGCCGGAATCCGGCTGCACACCTGGCAAGGATGGGGACGTTTGCCCTATCCACTACTTCGTCATTCCGGCGAAAGCCGGAATCCAGCTGCACGCCTTGCAAGGATGGGGACGTTTGACCTATCCACTACCTCGTCATTCCGGCGAAAGCCGGAATCCAGTCCGGCCGCCGCAGGTGGCCTTTGCGGAAAAGAACTTTCTCGTAGCCCGGATGGAGCCAGAGGCGGGAATCCGGGGTGACTGACCAGGGCAATATTGTTGCGGGTGTTAGCGCCTGCCGGCGCGGTTGTTTTTGATACCCGGGGTGCCGGGCCCACGTCACTTTCTTTGCTTCGCCAAAGAAAGTAACCAAAGAAAGGCGACCCCAGCCGGGCGGCCCTCCGGGCTTCCCTCAGTCGGTCGGGAGCCTAAGGTCTCCCTCCACGCCCTCGGCGCTGGGCTTTAACGGGGAAATAAAATCAAAAGCAACCCCAACCCCAACAGCGACCCCAAATTCAAAAACAGTGACCAGCCCCAGCACAAGCCACCAACACGGCCCTACTAGCAAGCCGAGCATAACGCAGCCAGCGAGGCCGTATTCGTGGCGCAAACCCTCAAACCCGCGTCGCGCTCTTTTGTTTGTACCGGTCAAAAATCACTGCCGCCAGCAAAATCAGACCACGTACCACGTACTGCGCAAACGGCGAGATATTCAACAGGTTCATGGCGTTTTCCACTGTGCCCAGAATCAACACGCCAGCAACGACATAACTGATCTTGCCAATGCCGCCCTTGAGCGATACCCCGCCCAGTACGCAGGCCGAGATTACGGTCAGTTCCAGCCCCAGCGACGTCATCGGCTGGCCGGAGGTCATGCGGGAAGCCAGCACCACACCGGCAAAGGCGCTGATCACGCCAGAGAGAGTAAAAATGGCGATCTTGTTGCGCACCACGTTCACGCCGGCCAGACGCGCCGCTTCTTCGTTACCGCCAATCGCCAGCGTGTTGCGGCCGAACAAGGTGCGGCGCATGACAAAGCCGAATACGGCAAAGCAGATGACGGTGATCCAGACCGGAGCCGGCAGGCCAAACCAGTTGGTGTTACCCAGCGCAAAAAAGCTTTCTTCCGACACGCCCACGGCTTTGCCATCCGAGATGATGTACGCCATGCCGCGCGCAATCTGCATGCTGGCCAGCGTGGTGATCAGCGCGTTAATGCCCAGCCAGGCCACGATGACGCCATTGAGAAAACCAAACACCAAACCCGTCGCCACGCCGGCCAGTACGCCCATGGTGACGCTGTTGGTCATGTTGATCACGGTGGCGCAAGCCACGCCGGCGCAGGCCACGACCGAACCGACAGAGAGGTCAAAGTCCCCGGCGGCCAGGCAGAACAACATGCCGCAACCCACCATACCGGCCAGCGAGACCGCCAGCCCCAGACCGCGCATGTTCTGGAACGACAAGAAGTTGGGCACCAGCGCGGAACAGGCAATAAACAGGACCAGGAACACCAGCAACATGCCGTAGGTGTCCCACAGGCGCGCAAAGACCGAGCGCCCGGGTGCCAGGGTGATTTCCGGCACACCGACCGCCGGGTTAACAGAAGCTTTGGACATTTCTGGTTCCTTCAAAAGCAAATGACTGAGATAAACCGGCGGCGCGATCAGGCGACTTCGACGGTGTGGGCCGGCTGACGCAACATCGCCAGGGCCAGCGCTTTTTGTTCTGTGGCTTCGTCGTGCAGCAATTCACCCACGATGCGGCCTTCACGCATGATGACCACGCGGTCTGCCAGACCCAGGGCCTCTGGCAGGTCGCTGGAGGCAAACAGGATGGAAATGCCGTGTTCGGCCAGGTCGTACATCACGCGGTAAATTTCGTGCTTGGCGCCGACGTCGATCCCACGGGTGGGTTCGTCCAGCAACATGATTTTCATGTCTTCGGACAACCAGCGGCCCAGGATGGCTTTTTGCTGATTGCCACCGGACAGGTTCATGATCAGTTGCTGGTCAGATGGCGTGCGGACGTTCAGTTCCTTGACCATCTTTGCGCCGTTGGCGCGCTCCCAGCTTTCATCAATCAGGCAGCCGCCCTTCACCGTGCGGCGCCGCGCGCTGATGTTGATGTTGTCCCGCACCGAATGTACCGGCACGATGCCTTCTGCCTTGCGGTCTTCCGGGCACAGCATGATGCCGGCGGCAATGGCGTCGCCCGGACGGCGAATGCGCAGCACCTGGCCATCCACACTCACCTGCCCGGAAAACACCGGCGCACCGCCAAAAATGGCTTTCATCAACTCGGAGCGGCCCGCGCCCACCAGACCAAACAGCCCGACAATCTCGCCCCGGCGTACTTGCAAAGAAGCCGGCTCACGCAGACCGGGCGCCAGCAAGTCACGCACGTCCAGCCGTACTTCGCCGTGTTCGCGCGGGCGGTAATCGTAGATATCGCCCAGTTCACGACCGACCATGGCTTGCACCAACTGGTCGTGCGTTACCGTCGACATATCGTTCCAGGTATTGACGTAACGGCCGTCCTTGAACACGGTCACGGCGTCGCACATGCGGAAGATTTCTTCCATGCGGTGCGAGACATACAGAATCACGCGGCCTTCGGCTTTCAGTTCATTGATCACGCGGAACAGTTGTTCGATCTCGCGTGCGGAGAGCGAGCTGGTCGGCTCATCAAACGCAATGACGCGGGCGTTGCGGGTCAGCGCCTTGGCGATTTCCACCATCTGCCACTGCGCAATCGACAGGCGTCGCAATGGGGTTTCCGGGGCGATATCCATGCCCAGGTACTGGAGCTTTTCTGCGGCCATGCGCGAGAGCGCGGCGCGATCCACCACGCCAAAGCGATGCGGTAACTGGCCCAGATAAATGTTCTCTGCCACCGTCATGTCCGGTGCCAGATGCAATTCCTGATAAATGATCGCCACACCCGCCTTGAGGGCGTCCTGGGCGTGGTTGAACTGGACGGGCGTGCCGTCGATTTCGATCTGGCCGCTGCTGGGCTGGTACATGCCCGAGAGGATTTTCAGCAGCGTGGACTTGCCGGCGCCGTTTTCACCCATCAGGGCGTGCACCGAACCTTGCTGGCAGCCAAAGGAGATGTCCTGCAGCGCCTTCACGCCGGGGAACACTTTGCCAATGCCTTTGAACGCCAGATACGGTTTTGCGGATTCAGTCATTTTTGTGTGAGGCGTGAGGCGTTAGGTGTGGGGGGAAAACCCCAAAACCCAACGCGCTGGATTCATCAACGGGCTCACCGGATGGCGTAATGCCACCCGATGAAAACCAAAAGTTGCAGTGAGGATCGAGCCACAAAGCACAAGGTTTTACACCTCACGCCTCACGCCTCTCCCCTCACACATCACAGCCCCTTCTTCTTCAGCTCATCCTTGTAGTTGTCGCGGGTAATCAGCACGACGTCGCTCACTTCTGTGAACTTGGCCGGCGCCTTACCGTTGGCAACCCACTCATGCAGCATCTTGATGGACTGATAGCCGTGGACGTCCGGGCTAGGCAGCAAAGAGCCATAGAAACCGGTGGCTTGCGCCTTGCCCAGTTCGTTCTTGGCATCCACACCATTGATACCGATACCGATCACGTTCGGGGCCTTGAAGCCTTGACCTTCGGTGGCGCGAATCCCGCCCAGCACGGTGTTGTCGTTCATGCCGATCACCAGCCAGTTCTTCACATTCGGGTGTTGCACCAGCATGGAGTTGGCGGCATCCAGTGCACCCGGGATGTCATTGGACTTGGTCGGTACGGTGTAGATCTGGCCAGCCGGGAAGCCATCTGCCTTGAGTGCACCCATGGCGCCGTCAGTACGGCGGCGCGCGGTATCCAGTTCGTTGGCAGTAATGGCCAGCACGCCGGTGTCCTTGGCGTTCCAGTTCCGCTTTTTCATTTCCTTGTACAGCTCTTGACCTTGACGCTCCCCGACCTTGGAGGCAGCCATCATTAGCAGCGGTACTTCGGTCATCGGCTGACCCTTGGCGTTGACGAACTGATCGTCCACGGTCACCACTTTCAGGCCCAGCGCATTGGCCTTGGCCATGATGGCCGGGCCCAGCTTGGGATCAGGGGTGCAGATCACAAAACCCTTGGCGCCGCTGGCGGCCAGGGTGTCGATGGCGTTCAGGGTTTTCTCACCATCCGGCACGGCGATCTTGATCACCTCAAAGCCCATATCCTTGCCGGCTTTCTCAGCAAAGGCCCATTCAGTCTGGAACCAGGGCTCTTCCGGCTGCTTGACCAGATAACCCAGTTTTTCTGCGGCGTACGCACTGCCCACTGCACCGAACATGACACAGCTCAAAGTGAGCAATTTGACCATTTTGTTCATATCTGACTCCGTTATATTTGCGTTTCGCTATAGGTCGTACCTGGAACAACGTACTTACAAATACCAGCCACTTAGCCGTGCGATGCAGCAAACACGCGGATACAGAGTCGCTTTTTTTGCTGCCGGCTGAAGTTGTGGCGATTATATGGCCCAGATTTTTGTAGCAACTTACTCCAGATTACAGTTTAGCGACTTAATCCATATGTTCGGCAAGAAAGTGCGGGTTTGTCCATGCTCAACTGGGTCAGATACCACACAAAGGAGATTTGTCCATATTCTTGACCAGCGCCTCCTTATAGACCTTGGCCGCAGCGCCCTATTCTTCGGGAAAACCTGAACAGCCACCCGAAAAGGCGTTTCTTTCCATGTCAGTAGATATATCCATAGGTCTGGACTTTGGCAGTGACTCTGTCCGCGTGCTGGCGGTCGATTGTCACAGCGGGGCCGAGCTGGCTACGGCCGTTGCTTACTATCCGCGCTGGAGCAAAGGCGAATTTTGCGTGCCGACGGCCAACCAGTTTCGTCATCATCCACTCGACTACATCGAGTCCATGCAGACGGCGGTACGCAATGTCGTCGCGCAACTGAGCCCGGCCCAGCGCGAGGGCATCAAGGGTCTGGGCGTGGACACCACGGGCTCCACACCCGCGCCAGTCAACGCTTCTGGCGAGGTGCTGGCGCTGACGCCGGCCTTTGCCGACAACCCCAATGCCATGTTTGTGCTGTGGAAAGACCACACCGCCATTGCCGAGGCTGAGGCCATTACCAAACTGGCACAAGAAGGCAGTGCCGCCGGTTTGTACCCGGATTACACACGCTACATCGGCGGTATTTACTCGTCTGAATGGTTCTGGGCCAAAGCGCTGCATGTATCGCGCGCCGACCCGGCTGTTGCCAAAGCCGCCACCAGTTGGGTGGAACTGGCGGACTGGGTGCCCGCCCTGTTGAGTGGCACCACCCGCGCCGATCAACTCAAGCGTGGCCGGTGTAGTGCCGGACACAAATCGCTCTGGCATGAAAGCTGGGGTGGCGTGCCGGGCAAGGCCTTCCTGAACACATTGGACCCGTTGTTGCTGGAACACCTGGACCAGCCGCTGTTTACTGAAACGTATACCGCGGATGTGCCGGTTGGCCGCATCACTACCGAGTGGGCCAGCAAGCTGGAACTGCCAGCCCACGTGATCATTTCCGGCGGTGCGTTTGACTGCCACATGGGCGCGGTCGGCGCGGGCGCGGGCGACAACACGCTGGTCAAGGTTATTGGGACATCGACCTGTGACATCCTGATTGCGGACCCCACTGATATTGGCGAGCGCGCCGTGGCGGGCATCTGCGGCCAGGTCGATGGCAGCGTGGTGCCCGGCAAAATTGGTCTGGAAGCCGGCCAGTCGGCCTTTGGCGATATGTATGCCTGGCTGGCAAAACTCTTGAGCTGGCCACTGCAACAGGCCGCCCGACACCAGCCAGAACTCGCCCCTGCGCTCAACAAGCTGCAAGAAGACTTGTTGCCGACACTCACCGAAGCCTTTGCCGCCCGGCCGGATATTGATCACCTGCCGCTGGTGCTGGACTGGCTCAACGGCCGCCGCACACCGTATGCCAACCAGCGCCTGAAAGGCGTGGTCGGCGGGCTGGATCTGGGCTCAGACGCACCGGCGCTGTTTGGCGGTTTCATTGCCGCGACCGCCTGTGGGGCCCGCGCCATCATGGAATGCTTTACCAGTCAGGACATCGCCGTAAACAGCGTGCTGGCGCTGGGCGGCATTGCCCGCAAATCCCCCACCGTGATGCAGGTGTGCGCGGATGTGATGAACCGGCAGATGGACGTAGTGGGTTCGGATCAATGTTGCGCGCTGGGCGCGGCCATCTTCGGTGCGGTTGCCGCCGGCATCCATCCGGATGTCGCCACCGCGCAAGCACACATGGCCAGCAAGATTGAACGCAGCTACCAGCCTGATCCGGTAGCGGCCGCCAAATACGAGGCCTACTACCAGCGCTATCAAGCCTGGTCTGCCGCCACCGAACCGCTGTACGCCGCAGGGGAGCATTGATATGCCGACCGTCCTGCAACTGAAAGAAGAAGTGCTGGCCGCCAATCTGGAACTGCCCAAACACGGGCTGGTGACCTTCACCTGGGGCAATGTCAGCGGGATTGATCGTGAACGCAATCTGGTCGCCATCAAGCCCAGCGGCGTGAGCTATGAGCGCATGAAGGTTGAAGACATGGTGGTGCTCGATCTGAATGGCGAGCGGGTCGAAGGCACGCTGCGCCCGTCCTCGGACACACCCACGCACCTGGCGCTGTACAACCGGTACCCGCAGATTGGCGGCATTGTGCACACGCACTCTACCCATGCCACCTCCTGGGCGCAGGCCTGCCGGGACATCCCCGCGCTGGGCACCACCCACGCTGATTACTTCTACGGCGCGATCCCCTGCACCCGTGCGCTGAGCGCGGCGGAGATCGAGAGCGCGTATGAGGCCAATACCGGCAAGGTGATTATCGAAACGATCGGTGATGGCGACGTCATGGCTATCCCGGGCATTCTGGTCAGCGAACACGCGCCGTTTGCCTGGGGCAAAGACGCCGACAACGCCGTGCACAACGCGGTGGTGCTGGAAGAAGTGGCGCGCATGGCGCTCTTTACCGTGATGCTCAACGCCAGCCAGCACGCCATCCCCGATCACCTGTTGAACAAACACTACCTGCGCAAGCACGGCAGCAACGCGTACTACGGCCAGGGCACCCCGCCCGAGGCCGTCCCCGCCAAGCCGCGCCGCGTGGCCTGAACAACCCCTCTTCACCGGATACGAGAACGATCACATGGAATTCTTCAAAGAACTGGAAGTCTGGTTTGTCGTAGGCAGTCAGCACCTGTACGGCAAAAAAACCCTGGCACAAGTGGCGGAAAACGCCGAACGCATCGTCAAGGGTCTGAACGCGGAAGCCAACCTGCCGGTAAAGCTGGTCATCAAGGAGACCGTGACCTCGCAAGAAGGCATTTTGCAACTGTGCCGCGATGCCAATTACGCCAAAAACTGTATTGGTCTGGTGACCTGGCTGCACACTTTCAGCCCGGCCAAAATGTGGATCAACGGGCTGGCCGTGCTGGAAAAACCGATGATGCAACTGCATACGCAGTTCAACTCGGTGGTGCCGTGGAACAGCATGGATATGGACTTCATGAACCTGAACCAGACCGCCCACGGCGGCCGCGAGTTCGGCTTCATCGGCGCACGCATGCGCAAGCAATACCACGTGGTGGTCGGCCACTGGCAAGACCCTTCTGTGGCTACCCAACTGGGTGACTGGATTCGCGTGGCTGCCGCCGTGCACGACAGCCGCAATCTGAAAGTAGCGCGCTTTGGCGACAATATGCGTGAAGTGGCCGTGACCGAAGGCGACAAGGTCGCCGCGCAAATCCGCTTTGGCTACGCCGTGCATGCCTATGGACTGGGTGACCTGGTCAAGTCGGTTGAGGCTGTCACGCAAGAAGAACTGGACGCGCTCATTACCGAGTACGAATCCAGCTACACGCTCTCGGACGCCGTGAAAAACAGCGGCGACAAGCGCAGCCATCTGCTCGACGCCGCCCGCATTGAACTGGGCATCAAGCATTTCCTGGACAAAGGTGGCTTCCACGCCTTTACCACCACCTTTGAAAACCTCTACGGCCTGACCCAACTGCCGGGTCTGGCGGTACAACGGCTGATGCAACAGGGCTACGGCTTTGGCGCGGAAGGCGACTGGAAGACCTCAGCCCTGCTGCGCGCCATCAAGGTGATGAGCGCCGGCCAGCAAGGCGGTGCATCGTTCATGGAGGACTACACCTATGACTTTACGCCAGGCAACGAACTGGTGATTGGCGCCCATATGCTGGAAGTCTGTCCGTCCATTGCCAATGATGAAAAACCCTTGCTGGATGTACAGCCGTTGTCGATCGGCAAGAAGGCCGACCCGGCGCGCCTGGTGTTCAGCGCGCGCCCAGGCCCGGCCATCAACGTCACGCTGATCGACATGGGCAACCGCTTCCGCCTGATTGCCAACGATCTGGAAACCGTCGAACAACCCAAGCCCCTGCCGGCATTGCCCGTGGCCCGCGCGGTCTGGAAAGCCCTGCCAGACCTGCAAACCAGCGCTGCCGCCTGGATTTACGCAGGTGGCGCACACCACGCCGTGTACACGCAGGGCGTGACGCAGGAACAACTGCGTTTGTTTGCGGAAATGACCGGCATTGAATACGTGCAGATTGGCAAGCGCACCGAACTGGGTGCGTTCAAGAATGAACTGAACTGGAACGAGGTGTTCTTCAACTTCTGCAAGCAGTAACCACCGCGACTAACAAAACCCTGCCGACTGCGTTGTGCTCGCTTGCCGTACTCAATGTACTGTCTTCGCTTCACACGCCTTGTCGGCACCGCTTCGCTGGGTTTTGTTCGCCGCGGCGCGCCTTGCAGCAACCGAGCAGTAGGACCGGCCCGCAATTGCGTTGCCAGGCCGGTCTTGTTTTGTCGGGCAACGCGTCATTCGCAAAATCTTTGGTCTGAAGGACATCTGCGCCTTCCAGTGGTCAGCTCCATGCTGTTTGCGGCACTCTCCTCTGCCGCACCGGCTGTGCCGCCTTGACGGTGATGGGGCTGACCACTGCTCCTTTCTTTTCTGCTGTTTTTTCTTGCTGTTTGATGCCCCCGCCGCTGTACCAGGCTCTGCCCCGGCTCGTCATTCCGGCGCACGCCGGAACCGACCGTAGGGTGGATTCGGAACGCAGTGACAATCCGCCTGTGCGATGGTGGATTGTCGCTACCGCGCCGAATCCACCCTACCGCCTCCTGCCCGCACCACATGGGTGCTGTTCAATCACTTCAAGAGGAGACCTTCTACTACCCTTCCAAACCCGTCAAACCGTCGCTTCCTGCACCGCAGTGCGTTTGTGCGCATCGCCCTTGGCATCGAACAAATGCATGGCGTGCGCCGGCAAGGTAAACGCCACCGTTTCACCCAGCTTCACGTCTTCACGCGGGGTTTTGGCGATCAGTGACGCTGGCGACAAAGAGGTCTGCAGATGCAGATAAGTGTGTTCGCCCAAGGGCTCCAGATGCATCACCTTGCCGCTGAGATTGCCGCTGCCCACCTGGATATGTTCCGGACGGATGCCCAGCGTCACCGGCGCGCCTTCCGTCAAACCCGCGCCTTCGACCGAGGCCGACAGTTCACCGCCCGCCACCGCCACCTCCACCGAGGACAGATTGATTGCCCGTACCGTGCCCTCAAAAAAATTCATGGCTGGGGACCCAATGAAACCGGCGACAAAACGGTTGGCCGGATGGTGATAAAGCTCCAGCGGGTGGCCCACCTGCGCAACACTGGGCAAGTCATCCTGGCCGGACAACGGGCGCAGCAGCACAATCTTGTCGCCCAGCGTCATGGCCTCCACCTGGTCGTGCGTGACATAGATCATGCTCACGTCCGGCAGGCTGTGGTGCAGCTTGGCGATCTCCACCCGCGTTTTCACGCGCAGCGCGGCGTCCAGGTTAGACAGCGGTTCGTCAAACAAAAAGACCTTGGGCTTGCGCACAATGGCCCGCCCGATCGCCACCCGCTGGCGCTGACCACCCGAGAGTTCCTTGGGCTTGCGCTTCAACAAATTGGTCAGGTTCAGTGCCTGCGCGGCAGTGGCAAGACGTTGTTCGATTTCGCCCGCGGGCAGGTTGAGGTGACGCAGGCCAAAGGCCATGTTCTCTTCCACCGTCATGTGCGGATAGAGCGCGTAGCTCTGGAACACCATGGCGATATCGCGCTTGGCGGGCAGCACGTCGTTAACGCGCGTTTCGCCAATGAACAGATCACCGCCTGTGGGCGCTTCCAGCCCGGCAATAATGCGCAGCAAGGTGGACTTGCCACAGCCGGAGGGGCCGATAAACACGCAGAACTCACCGTGTTTGATGTCCAGATCGACATCGGACAACACCAGCGTATCGCCAAATTTCTTTTGCAAACCTTTGAGCTGAATGTGGCTCATGTGCTTGTCTCCCCGGTGCTGGCGGGCACCACCGTGTGCCCGCCTCGCAAGAACTGTTCTGGTTTAAACGCCCGTGACACGCGCAAAACATGCCTGCAAAGGCCCCAAATCAATCTGGCCGTTGCCCAGATGACCACTGAAATCATGACCACCGATATTGCTGCCCTGCACACCGGCGGGCAGCTTGAAGGTGGCCGGTTTGTCCGACAGGTTGAACGCACACAGCGTGGTTTCATCGCCATGCTGACGCACAAAGGCCACCACCTGGTCATGGGCATCCAGCAGTTTCAGATTGCCAAACTGCACGGCGGCCTGCGTCTTGCGCCAGCTGATAAAACGGCGATAGTCGTTCATAACCGATGCCACATCCGTTTCCTGGTCGGCCACCGTCTTGTTGCCGTGCGCTTCACCCAGCGGCAGCCATGGCGTGCCGGTGGTAAAGCCCAGATGCGCGCTGTGATCCCACGGCATCGGCGTGCGGCAGCCGTCGCGGCCTTTGAATTCCGGCCACATGGTGATGCCATACGGGTCTTGCATCAGCTCAAACGGCACATCCACATCGGTCAGGCCCAGTTCTTCGCCTTCGTAAATACACACGGCGCCCGGCAGGGACATCAGGAAAGCGCCCAGGATGTTGGCGCGTTGACGTTCATCGCCACCCAGCGCGGCCCAGCGGGTGACCAGACGCGGCACGTCGTGGTTGCCCAGCGACCAGCACACATACGCGTTGCCGGCGTCACGCAGATACTCGGCCAGCACGCCATGCAGGTATTTGGGCTCGCACATTTCGGTCAGCAGCGCGAACACGTAGGCCATGTGCAGGCGATTGTTGCCTTCGGTGTACTGGGCGAGTGTCTGGTACTGGTGATCGTCACCAATCTCGCCAATCGTGGTGATGTCGTCGTACTTGTCACACAGCGCCCGCAGCTTTTGCAGGAACAACAGGTTCTCTGGCTGCGTTTTGTCGTGCACGTGTTGCTGGCGGGTGTACGGATTCACCATCGGCGCGGTGTTGGAGATATTGCCGCGTGGCATGGCCGGGTTGTCGCGCAGTTGTTGGTCGTGCACGTAGAAATTGACGGTATCCAGGCGGAAACCATCTACGCCGCGATCCAGCCAGAATTTCGCCACATCCAGCAAGGCATCCTGCACCGCCGGGGTGTGGAAGTTCAGATCGGGCTGGCTGGTCAGGAAGTTGTGCATGTAGTACTGCTGGCGGCGGGTGTCCCACTGCCAGGCCGAACCACCGAAGATTGACAGCCAGTTGTTCGGCGGCGTGCCATCTTCTTTGGATTCTGCCCACACGTACCAGTCTTTTCTGGCGTTGTCCCGGCTGCTGCGGCTTTCCTTGAACCAGGGGTGCTGGTCAGAAGTATGGCTCAGCACCAGATCAATCAGCACCTTCAAACCCAGCGCATGCGCACGCGCAACCAGTTTGTCGAAGTCCGCCAACGTGCCAAAGATGGGGTCGACATCGCAGTAGTCGGACACGTCGTAGCCAAAATCCAGCATGGGGCTGGTGAAGAACGGCGACAGCCACACGGCTTGCGCGCCCAGGCTGGCAATGTGCTCCAGCCGTTGCGTCACGCCCGGCAGGTCGCCGATGCCATCGCCATTGCTGTCCTGAAAGCTGCGTGGGTAAACCTGGTAAATGACAGCGCCGCGCCACCAGTTGGTTTGGGGTTGGGACATGAGATGGTCTCCTGCTCGGTTGATGTTTGTTCGGTTGTTGGTTGGGTGCAGCGGGTTGGGCTGCACACCGGAATTTGTTGGGGGCGTAACGTGGATTGCTACGCGAATCCACCCTACAGCCTTTGCACACCACTTCGTCATTCCGGCCTTGAGCCGGAATCCAGCTGCAATGTTTACTAAAACCACGGTGCAAGTGCCTTCGGCACAGTTTGTTCAGAACTGGATTCCCGCCTTCGCGGGAATGACGAGTCACAGGTCTGCGTATTACTGTTTTTTGCGCCACAAAGGAACAACGGCGTAGGGTGGATTCGGAGCCTTGGCGACAATCCACCATCGCGACAGTGGATTGCAGCGCGCCACCGCCCTACCCCTTTACCGCCCCGGCCGTCAGCCCGGACACAATGTGCCGCTGGAAAATCAGCACCAGCGCAATCAACGGCACTGTCACAATCACCGAAGCCGCCATCAGCAAGCCCCAGGGCAATTCAAAACTACTGCCGCCAGAGATCAGCGCAATGGCCACCGGTACGGTGCGTTCATCGTTAGAAAGCGTGAAGGTCAGGGCAAACAGGAACTCGTTCCACGCCGCAATAAAGGCCAGCAAACCCGTGGCCACCAGCGCCGGCCACAGCAGTGGCAAGAAAATGCGAAAGATCAGCGTGAAGATACCCACGCCATCCATCACCGCCGCTTCTTCAATCTCTTTGGGCAGGTCACGCATAAAGGTAACCAGCACCCACACGGTGAACGGCAGCGTAAAAATCAGGTCGGCCAGCATCAGCGCCCACAGGCTGTCGTACAAACCCAGAGTGCGAATCAACTCGAACAAACCCGACAACAGCGCCACTTGCGGGAACATGGACACCGACAAAATGCACATCATCAAGGTGCCACGCCCACGGAACGACACCCGCCCCAGGGCATACGCCGCCAGCATGGACAAGCCCAGCGAGAACGCCACCACGCCGCCCGCCACAAACACGGAGTTGGCCAGGTTGGCGCCAAAAGACTGCTCTTTGAAGATGGCGATGTAATTGGCCAGCGACGGGTGCGCCGGCCACAGCGACGTGGAAAACAGCGCACTGCCGTTTTTCAGCGACGACACAATGGCGTAGTAGAACGGGAACAACGCAAAGATCAGTACGACAATCGATGCCGCGTAAAACCCGATCACGCCCCAAGGGTTCTTTTTCATCAGTTGCCCTCCACGCGGGTACGGGTGCCCACCATGTAAATGGTGGTCGAGACGGCAATGATCAGGAACAACAAGGTGGCAGAGGCAGAGCCGTAGCCCACTTGCTGGAAGTCGATCAATTGCTCACGCACATACACCGACATGCTCTTGGTGACATGGCTGTTGGACGTCATCACGTAAATCAGATCGAACACCCGCAGCGCGTCCAGCGTGCGGAAAATCATGGCGACCAGAACGCCCGGCATGATCAGCGGCAGCGTGATGTAGCGGAAAATGCGCCAGCGCGGCACGCCATCCATATGCGCGGCTTCGTAACAATCTTCCGGCACCAGTTGCAGCGCAGCCAGGATCAGCAAGGCCATGAACGGCGTGGTTTTCCAGACATCGACCATGATGATGGTCGGGAACGACAAATGCGGGTCTGCGGTAAACGCCAGCGGTGACGAGATGAGGTGCAGGTTCTGCAGCATGGCGTTCACCACGCCAAACTGGTCGTTCAGCATCCACGACCACATTTTGGCCGACACCACGGTCGGAATCGCCCACGGCACCAGTACCGCAGCGCGCAGCAGTGCCTGGATACGGGACGGCGTGTTGAGCAAGAGCGCAACGCCCAGGCCCAGCAGCGTTTCCAGAATCACCGAAATCACGGCAAAAAACAGCGTGTTGCGCACGGAGTTCCACCATTCGCCATCACGCAGCACACCGGCCTCGCCCACGTAATTGGCAAGGCCAACAAACTGGCTGTTACCCATGTCAGAAAGCTGGGCGTTGGTCAGGCTGAACCAGATGGTGCGCAGCAAAGGCCAGCCGGCAATCGCCGCCAGCACCACAATCACGGGCAGCACCAGCCAGTACGCCTGCCGCCTGCGGGCGCGCGCGATCAGCGAGTCATCCATGTAACACCTGTGAGGAGTGAGGTGGGAGGAGTGAGGGGTTACTTCCGCATAACCAGCATGGCAGTGTCAGTGATGCGGATGTCGAAGTAGCCGTAGGGTGGATTCGCGTAGCAATCCGCCGTAGTGCTGGTGGATTGTCGCTATCGCTCCGAATCCACCCTACGCTACTCCCCTCACCACACGCGAAGCGTGCTTACTTCCAGGGGCCCATACGCTTGAGCGATGCATCCAGACGGCCCAGCGCGTCTGTCGCTGTGGCGTTGCCGGACAACACGTCATGCGTGGCGTTCCAGAACTGGTTGCTGACCTGGTTGTACTTGGAAGCAGTCACCGACGATGGGCGAGCCACAGCGCTGGTGAACGTGGACAGCAGATCGCCCATGAACGGGTTGGCCTTGAGCACATCGGCATCTTTGTACAGCGCCGGCATGGTCGGGTTGTAGGCCCCGCTCACTGCACGCATCTTCTGGACTTCTGCGCTGGTCAGGTAAACCGCCAGATCAGCCGCCAGCTTGGCGTTCTTGGAATACCTGGACACGGCCAGTTGCCAGCCACCCAATGCAGCCGCGTTGCGACCGTTGGCACCGCCCTTGGGCAGGGCCATGATCCCCACCTTGTCCTTGACCGGGCTTTCATCCTTTTGCGCCAGCGCCCAGGCATACGGCCAGTTGCGCATGAACACCGCATTGCCAGACTGGAACACACCGCGCGCTTCTTCTTCGCCGTAGTTCAGCACGGCCTTGGGCGAGATGGTCCCGACCCACTTGGCGGCACCGTCAATGGCTTTGATGGCTTGCGGGTTGTTGATGGTGACCTTGCCATTGGGTTCGATGATACTGCCGCCGTTGTAGCTGGCCAGCCACTCCACCGCATCGCAAGTCAGGCCTTCGTAGGCGCGGCCTTGCCACACATAACCCCACATCTTGTCATTGCCGGCAGCGCGTTCACCATCCTGGACTTTCTTGGCGTCAGCGGCCATTTCATCCCAGGTGGTCGGCGGTTGCAGTTTGTACTTTTCCAGCAAATCCTTGCGGTAGTACAACAGGCCGGCATCGGTAAACCACGGCAGCGCCAACAGTTTGCCGCCAACAGTATTGTTGGCGATCATGCTGGGGAAATACTGTTTTTCCACACCCTTGGTGTACGGCTTCAGATCCACCAGATGGCTGGCCAGCAAACCGGGCCACACCACGTCGATCTGCAACACGTCGATCTTGTCCGAACCGCTGCCCAGAATCTGTTGATACAGCGCCAGACGTTCGTTGGAATCGTTAGGCGGGGTCACCACTTGTACCTCGTTACCCGTCTTTTTGGCCCACTCCGCCACAGACTGTTTACACAACTCCAGCTCACCGCCGGTAGAACCACAAGCAATCCGCAACAACGCCGCATTTGCACCGCCGGCCGCCAGCAGCGTGGCCATGGCGATCAGGCTCAGTTTGGTCTTCATGATGACTCCTCTCATCTGGTTACGGTGAATATGTGTTTCTGGTTTAGCGCAGCGCAGATTGTGCGACTGCGTACTTTGAGCCGTTAACACACCCTTGCTGGCAAGGCATGCGAAGCGCCGACAGTACCAAGTAGTGCGGCAAGCGAGCATAACGCCGCCAGCAAGGGTGTGTTTGCGGCTCTTAACGAACCGGGAGCCATTTGAGCGTGCGAGTGTTAACCGGAAATTTCGAGAGATGACAGGTTTGTTAACAATTGAAACATGGACGGGGCTGGTGGTGACACTGCTAATGAAACCAGAGCTTTGCAGGGGATAGGTTCCAGAACTGTGCCGGAACTGGTGCCAGTGTTGAGGTTCGTTCAGCGATATGGAACGGTTTAAACCGCCTTTACGGGACCATAAAAGCGGGTCTGCTGGTGATCTTGACGTAAACCAGACTGGTCAGCATCGTTGCCATCCAGCCTTGTTCAAGTGGACGATTCATATAGAAAACATCTGATCTTCCAGCATCCAGACCAGTACCATTACAGGTGCAAGCAGCTAACAGGTTAGTTTTTTATATATAGAAAAGACCGGCACTTAGCTGCAGACCACATCCAGTGGCTCATGGCGACGATCCAGTTCCTGGTCGGCGTCATCAAAAGCAACTCACCTCAGCCACAAAGTTCGCGATGGCCCGTCGTGCCCGCTGTGCCGAGGCCGGTGAGTAGACGAGACGGGCGTTTGGATCAGTGCCCGCCTCCGGGTTATCGAATGCGTGGTGCGTCTGGCTATAGAGTTCAAAGCGTACATCGTTGCCGGCCTCGTCCATTTCTTTGACCACTGCCGCAATCGTCTCCATTGGGGAGACTTGATCCTGCGTGCCTTGCAAGATCAATACGGGCGCGGTGATACGGCTCTTCATTCCCTCTGCGGCCGTTTTTAGTAGCGCCGAGCAGACGATGATGCCAGCGATATCCTGACCGCTGCGGCCATAGTCCAGTGCAACCATCCCGCCGGCGCTATAGCCCAGGATCAAGACAGGTGTACCGTCAGGCAGCTCTTTTCGCACTCGGTCTATGCACGCGGCCAGCCCTTCCACCCCTTGCGCTCTGTGCGCGATCAAACGTTGCACCATTGGGCCCACCTGATCCGGGCTGTCCGGGCTGAAACCATCGCCATAAAGATCCGCAATGGCCACTACGCATCCGAGTTCGACCAGGTAGGCCGCATGATCCCGAGCCAGGGGGCTTTGACCGCGCCAATCTGGCAGCAACACCACCGCCGCCTTCGGTACCAGACCCGAACCTTTAATCAGCAAACCGCGATAGTTCTGCTGCCCGGCAGCGTAATCAAGGCCGGTTTCGACATTGCTCATCAGTACCTCCTGCGAAAGTCATTCTGGGGTGATAAAAGCTTGAGCTAAGTTCTTTGCTCGATGAGCACCCACCCTTGTTAGGGATGTGAGGCCAAGCCATTGTCTGAGCAGTCTAGTCATAAACCTGGTTTAATCTGCAGCAAGACACACAGTAGTACGTTGAGTGGTAAACCGACTCGATTAAAACGGTTTTCTACTCAGTTTTTGGTTGCGGAAATGTCTCAACGAAACCGCTCCAAACCATCCCACAAAGATCGTATCGGCTCGCGTTCGCGAGGGTCCAGCAACGCAGTCTCATCAAGTGTGTATTGCATACGCCCGAAATTGCACGGTGCACAGGTTATAACCATGTTACCGATACTGTTGTCACCGCCCTTTGCATGCGGAAGTATGTGATCGTACTGGGCCCACATCGCCTGAAACCCTGCATGCTGAAGATTATTCTTTTTGCCCCATGGCAACGCATCCGGATACTGGGCGGCAATTCTCTTCCTCGTCTCTGCCCGGATTACTGGTATACCGCAGAAGCGACAATGGAAACCGTCGCGCAGGAGCAGCGCTTGTTTTTCAGCGGCGTTGGGCATCCTTGAAACTACCCGCACAATTGGAGCTTGGGCCGCCACCTGTTCAACGGTACGCACCTTTATATAAGCACTCCCGCGCCCCCAAATCGACTCCGTCCATTCTCTTATGGCTGGCATATCAGCCAGCTTTAATAGCTCGATAGCCAAAGCACGGTGGCCGCTCAGGTGTGCCGACACCGCTGCGTCAAGATAGCGAGCCGCATCTGCGATTTCAGGAATAGGCGCACGGAAGCAGGACTGGTAGAAATAGTCTTCAACCATATCTCAGAGTATGAACTGGTTTCAAAAGGTGGCTAACTACCGGAAAAAAAGCCATCCGCGGTACCGCCCTGCTCACTGCCCCCATTGATCAGCTTCATTGCAAAGTGTTCGACATGAACGGCCGCACAAGCTGTCTGGACCCGATCGGGGAATATAAGCAGTACTCGTCGCTAGGAGCTGCGATCCAATTCGGCAAACCACAACTCTTGGGTTGTCAGTACTTGACCACGTTGGAGTTCACGTATGCCCGGAATAAACTTCTGGGCATACAATTTACGCTCCTTAACTACCGCTAGATCCAATACTGGCACGCCGTCAAACATGTTAAGCAGCTCAATGTCCATTTCCTCTAACAACAAGGACTGGATACATCCGACGATTGCAAGCCGTCCGCCTGATCAGGCTCAACAGGGCTTGCGGCTTGCTTATGTTTTCTAGGTGAATGATGCTTTTTATGACTGGCATGACCAGGTTTCTTGTTTGCTGTTGGGATATCCACAGGGGCATGAATAGCAGGCATGGGCATCGGAGCCGGAGGACGTGACCACCAGTTACAGAGCGTGCTGAAGATATATCCCGATCCAAGAGCGGCGGCACCGCCAGCTAATATGAAACAGATGATCTTCCAGATTCCAGATCGTGATCGTGATCGTGATCGCTGGTGCGGCTGCCGGGTGACAACGGGTTCTGGCCAGTGGGACTGGATATAGCCAATACTACGCTGAGTCTGACGGTCAGGTTCGGTAGATCGTGGTGATACAACCTGCGGCATGGTCTTGCCGTTGTCAGGCGAACTGACCGTTGTATCAGTGACCTGAAAACCTGACTCCCGCGCCTTTGCATGTGCTATAGCTGCCTGGGCCTGCTCCAGTGAGCACGAAAAGAATTCCCTGTACGGGTTAACTCGACAGGTTTCCAATGCCTTGTGGACCGCTTCTTCAGCATCAAATGCCCGTTCAAAGTGCTCCTCGTGTACAACCTTAAATTGCTGTGGCACACCCCGGTAATCCAGATCTTTATACCGGTATAGTGCGCCTGCTCGCTGGTCAGGAGCCCAAGTGGTATAACCAATTTTCAGAAGCGGGTCGGAACCATTGTGGTACACATCGTTGGTCAGCACGTAGACATAGCCCGGCGATGTCGTGCGCTTGTCAGCACGCCATTTAGCCAAAGCTTTCAACTGTTCCTCTACCTCAGGCTCTAGCTCGATTTCCGGATCAATTTCGTCGTCATCGCGACTCAGTTCCGGTGGGCGATTAACTCTGTAGCCAATGTCTCCCTGAACAGCCTTCTTCAAGGCGTCGACGGCCTGCTGGATAGAACAAAAGAAGAAGTCGCGATCAATCTCATCGGGATTCAGCCGCCACGAACTCAGGGCAATGTGAGCCTGGCGCATGGTCGCCCAAGCCTTCCAGACCATCGCCTTGTATTCCACAACAAACGGAAACGGTACTCCCGTTTTGTCGAGCAGCTTCAGGCTGTTTTCCATGGAATTGGTCGTATAGCCGATCTTGACAATGGGCAGGCCATTTCGACGATATCCAGGATTGGAAAGCACATAAACGTAGCCAGGACGTTCCGGGATATCAGCATTGAATTCACACCTGGGAAAACGTGAACACACGAGCATGCTACCCATCGCCAGCGGCAGCCCCGTCAGTAGCAAGAAGCCTTGCCAATGATTGTTCCAGGCCAGCGGCGTGATGACATCAATCAGGCACCTGAGAAAAAACGTGTTGGAGAGGATGGAGCAGACCACGACACTGCGTGTGGCTATTTTTCCGAGTGTGGAAAACGGCTGGATCATAGGGTTTCTTGTGCAGGCATCTGCGGGGCCGCTGCGATATCCACAGACTCTATGGGCCAGATCACGGGTTGTTGCCAGACACTGGCAGGCTGCGGGCGGCCAAAGAAGTAGCCTTGCGCGGCATCGACCTGTCGGACGCTTAACCATGCCAGTTGCGTGGCGGTTTCTACCTTTTCGACGACCACTTTGACGCCAAGCACTGCCGTCAATTGAAGGATGCAGTCAAGCACCAGATCAGCATTGGGGCTGACATCCAGGCTGTCCAGAAACAGGCCGTCAATTTTGATGCAATCAAAAGCAAACCGATGCAGATAGCCCAGAGAACTGTACTCGGCGCCAAAATCATCCAGCGCGACCTGCACGTGATGCGCCTGCAATTGGGCCAATACCGTCTCAATACGGTTTGTGCGGGACAGATCCACAAAACTGCGCTCGGTGAGTTCTACAACGGGCTGCAGGCCCTGCCCCAGTAATTGTTCGGCCCAGGCAATCACGTCTTCAATCAGATGCTCGTCCAGGAGCGCTTCTGCGCTGAGATTGAGCGCAACGCTGCTACCCGCGGGCAAAGACAGAGCCGGAAGTTGTGCGCTGGAGGTATGCATCATCAAACGGGTTAACGGTGCAATCAGGTCCAGCTCTTCGGCCCTGGCAATAAACCGGTCAGCAGGAATGAAGACACCGTCGGCGGTTTTCCAGCGCGCCAGTATTTCCACACCAGACAAGGTGAGGCCGGATAAGTGATACACAGGCTGGTAATACGGCGTAATTTCCTGGAACTGCAGCGCTTTGGCCAACGCCGCGTCAAACTGCCACGCTGCGCTGAAATACCGCCGGATCTGGCCAAACATCAGCCACCCCATCACCAGTGCAATGACGTTCCAGGTAAAAATGCTGTCCAGCACATACGCCCAGGCCAGTGTGCTGCTGGCTTCTACAAAAACCCGCGCAACGCCGGAGGCGGACTCGGCCACCCATTCGTGACGGAAAACAGGCCGCTGATTGGTGCTGGTGCGGCTGGATAAATAGGTATTGCCTATTTGCAGCACGATCTGATCGTAACGCTCAGCGGCCTGCGCCCGGATTGACTCAAGAAAGTAATCTGGCCGCAACAGGAACAGCACGCTGTAGCCGTCTACATAGTCGTATTCCAGCGAAGGATAACTGCGCAGCGCATTTTGCTGATCTGAGCCCATATGCGCGCTGCACACTTGCTGATGCCACCGCTGCACATAAATGGCATCGATAAACGCCGACGTACTGATTGCTTGATCCAGACCCAGGCGCAGCTGCGCGTCGCATTCGGTGCCGGTCTGAATGGCAGACGTGCCGTGCTCGTACAATTGCTGGTGGAGCGCATTCGCCTTTTGCCGCGCAGTATTGAGCGAGCTATCTACCGTACCCAATATGCTGGCGCTAACCGCATTCAGTTCCTTGTGCACACTACGCTGGGCAAACCAGACCAGGCCTGCATTGGCCAAAACGAGGGGCGCGACAAAGCACACCGACAGGGCAATCTTTCTTTTCATGATTCCAGTCCCTGCAGCGGTTTAAAGCAGGCCCAGGCGGCGGGCTTTATCCACAGCGCTGATCCGGCTGCCTACACCAAGCTTGCTGTAAATGCCTTTCAGATACCACTTGACGGTTTGCAGTGATAACTCCAGCCTGGCTGCAATGGTCTGGCTGGTGAGCCCTTCTGCCACAAGGCGCAGGATTTCCATCTCACGCGCGTTGATATCCGGCACGGGCAACGGTTTTCTGGCTTGTCCGCGTGCACTGAGAATGCGGGCGATATGATTCTGCTCTGCCACGGTAAACAGCCGTGCTTGCCGCGAAGACAGTTGCGACAGTGCGTCTATCAACACCGTGCCCTCGTCCAGAAAAGTGCTGATTGCGCCGTTGACGCTGGCCAGTCGAATGGCCTCCAGCAAGGGCGCCCTGGCTTGCCGGGCATCGCCGTTCAGTAAATGAGCCAGCGCAGAAAGCACGTACAGTTTGGTTAACCGCCAAGTGCGGCCGGTGCTGCGGGCGGCCACAATGTGACGATCAAGCATATGCATGGCGGTGACGGCCTCATCCCCACCCGCGTGCAACATCAGGCGCGCCATTTCGATACCACACCCCTCAACTTCTTCCGTGGGGTAGACAAATGCCGGGTCCGGTAAGGTGTGATTGGTGCTCAAGTACTGCCGAATCAGGGGCTCGGCGGCCTCCGGGCTTTCATGGGCAAGGGTAATACGTGCTCGTTCAGCCTCAATTTTGCTTTGCATCAATGGCTCATGCGCCACGCTGAGCATCAGTTTTTCCAACACCAACACCCCAGCCATCGGGCCTTGCTCGATGCAAGCCAGCCGGCTATCCATCATGCCAAACAGGAAATTGACCAGAATGATGGGCTGAGTTGTATTCAGCCAGCGATATTGCTCCAGCCAGTGTCGCGCCTCGGCATACATGCCCAATTCATATAACAATTGCAAGCGATAGCCGCGACAGAAAATATGCATGATGCCTGCGGGCAATCGCGCATCATGCGTTTCTATAATATCGTCAGCACATTGCAATAGACTCAATGCATCACGCAGGGCCCCTTTTGCGCCAAGAATAGATGCCTCGGCAAAATAAGAACTGCTCAGAGCCTGAAAATTATTGACGCTACGATTGATCTTTTTGGCATTCCACACCGCTTGTGCGGCGACATCCATTTTGCCCTTACCCAATTCAATCATGGCCACCAGGTTGAAAATACGGCCTTGATTGGCATCACCCAGATGAGGCATTGCAGATTCAAGTTCTTCCACTCTTTCCACGAGTGCATGGTAATCATGCAAATGCAATTCACTCAGCAGTAATTCCTGATACTTGATAGTCGGCTCGATGAGCGGATCAAACATGCCACGCATTTTGTTTTTCAATTCTCTTAAAACAGACATTGCCCCCTGTTTGTCTCCCGAAAACAAAAGGCACCATATATAACTGAGACACAGGTCAATATTTCCAAATAACAATACTTTGGGAATTCGTTGACACCACCGGATCACCGTCTTGAAGCGCGCCCCATGCAATAAAGTTTGCGCAGCAGACCCCACCAGGGGCATGACTTTTTCCCAGTCGCCCTTGTCAATCAGTAAGGATATCGCTGCGGCTGTATGCCCTTGGTCAATCAACCAGTTGGCAGCACGGTCGATCACCGCCGCTGTGGGCGGGTCATCTACCTCAATTTTGTAATTGATCACGTCATTCCTGAATGCCGGGTGAAACCGGTACCAACCTGCCTGTGTCGGTTTCAGCGGCCAGCCGGCGGCAACCAGCGCCGCCAACCGGATGTCCTGCCCGGGATACATGGCATTTACCAGTGCATCACAGACCTCATCCAGACGCCCGATGGTACGAACCCGCTGTTGTTGTTCCGGGCTGTGCGCGGCAAAAATCTGCTGTTCAAAAAAATGCCGCAACCGCGTCTGATAACGGGTGCTGGCCCACGCCGCACGTGCGGACTTCAAGGGCTCGCCCGATTCATCCCGCAATAACGCCACCAGGGCAGGCCAGCCCCGCGTTTCGCGCGCAAGGGTTTGGTCTATCGGTGTGGACCAGCGCAACACCTGGCGGCACCATGCCGCCACTTCTTCCGTGGAAAACCGCAGGACATCCGCATCAAAGACCTTGACCGTGCCTTGGGCAAGCAACCCCACCAAACGCGCTTGATCCAGTACACGCGTGGCAAATACGGCATGCACCCCAACTGGCAACACACTGATCAACTGGCACAGCCAGTCGGCAGACGCGCAGGCCCAGCGATCCAGATCATCCACGAGCACCGTCAGCGCCACCTCGCCCACGTCTGCGGTGTCACCCACAAAGCGTTTTGCGCACACTAGCGGGTCCGCATCTTGCGGCGTTAACACCAGCTGCCGGGCATGGTGGTGCTGCGTAATCAGATGGTTGAACAACGCCACCAGCGCCTGCGTTTTGCCGTAGCCCGCTGGCGCATGCAGCACCAGCACCTGGCTGTTCTGGCTAGCGGCCAATAGCTTTTGCACCAGCTCCGGACGCGCCAGCCATCGATCGTCGACACCCGTTACCGGCAATTTGGTCTGCATGATCTCTGCTCCGCCCTGCCGTGATTCGACCTATGGATAACGCACCGCCGCAACCCGGTCAGACTTTGTAACGCGCCACAATCTGTAGCAGCGTCTGACTATCGGCATGCAGTTTTGTGCCCACCTCCGCCACGCCCATGGCGTTCGCGCTGGTTTGTTCAGTCATCTGCGCCACCTTCTCGATCTCGCGCGCCATGCTGTTACTGGCCACACTTTGCTCGCTCATGGCATACGAAATGTCGTTGACGCTGCCAAGCACCGTCTGCGCGCTCGACCGGATGCCCGCGACAACCTCACCGACAGAAGTCACGCGCTCCACACCCACTACCACTTCATCAACCGTCAGATGGATGGCCGCGACAGTCTGGCGAGCCTCCTCCTGGATCTGCTCAATGGTCTGGGCAATCTCGTAAGTCGACACGGATGTTCGTTCGGCCAGCTTGCGTACCTCATCGGCAACCACCGCAAATCCACGGCCCACGTCGCCCGCCCGTGCTGCTTCAATGGCTGCATTCAAGGCCAGCAGATTCGTCTGCTCTGCGATCCCTTTAATGGTGGTCACAACTGCGCTAATGTCCACCACCTTTTGCGACAACGCCTCAACCTGACGGGCCGTGGTATTGGCTCGGCTGGCAATCAGGTCAACCTTGCTGATGGTGTCCTCTACCGTTGTACTGCCGATAGCGGCCATCTCGCCCGCTTTTTCAGCCAGATCACGGGTCTCCTGAGAGCGTTCAGCCACATGCGCAATGCTGACCGTCACTTGCTCCACGGCGGCTGCCATCGCAGCAGTCGAATGGCTCACCATTTCGTTGGCGGCAGACAGTTCGCTGGTATTAGTCGCCAACTCTGCCGCATGAGAGCCCACCCCTTGGCTGATAGCCGAAACCTCGCTCAGACTCTGTTGCATCAGGCTCAGCAAATTATTCAGTACGTTCGCAGTTTCACTGATTTCATCCTTGCCACCAGCGGCAAAGCGGCGAGTGAAATCCAGCGAAGCTCCTACCTCTGCAGTCTGCGTCTGCAGTGTTTTCAGCGCTTTGGTAATACCGCGAGAAATCAGCAAGCCAATCACCAGCACTGTGAGTGCGCCGATCGAACTGATGACAACAATCATGATGTAAAGCTGATGAATACCTGCAGAGGCTTCTTCACTCTTTTTTGCCCCCAGATCCACATTAAATTGGGTCAGTGCATTAATACTGGAGAAGACCTTGTCAGCCTGCGGAGAAGTCACTTCACGGATATATTTGATCTGCTGGTCATTCGCTTCAATCGTCAACAATTGATCAACCATGCCTTCCCAGGCTTGTTCATTTTTGGCCAGATCCTGAAATAATTTCCGGTCTTGATCTTTAATAGACGGGCTATCAAGATCAATGGCCTTGTTATATTCATCCAGTTTCTTCACAAGATTGGCGCGCGCTGCTGCCACGCCTTTTGCAACGCTATGTTCTTCTGATGGCGGAACGGCGCCCCATAGCAAAATCTGCCGCCGGGCTTCGGCAAATGCAGCCCCAATATCAGGGATAGTTGCCAGTGTCGGAACTACGTTTCCCGTGACTTCGTCCGTACTTTCCTTGACTTTAGCTACAGAGGAAAATATCACAATACCTTCAGTTGCAAAGATGGCCAGAACAACGAAATTTAACAAAATTAATTTAGTAGATATTTTCATATTTAAACACCGGAAAACACGCACCTTCCTGAGGCTATTGCATCTTTTTTTTAAAAAAAGGGATATCCGCAGGTATCGCCTGTTTAGCAAAGACCTATCGGGAATGACGGCAGAATAAACAGGAAAAAAAACAGGAACAATCCGAAAAATAATACAAATTGATCTGCCTCAATACAACACACCAATAAATGCGATAGCCACCCCTAGGAGTGGTGCCATGAGGGCACAGGTGGTGTTATGCAAAAGCGAAGGCGCACGATCAAGCCGCACCCATCCTGCGAGTGACAGTTCGTTATGCAGCTGGACTGAGAGCAACAGTACAGAGTGCCTAACCTGCGCAGGCTGAAAGCCAAGGCGGTTTAACTCCCCGCTAAATACCAACCAGGTCATGATTGGTGGCCTTCAAATTCCCAGAAGAAATATCGTGAAATTACCTGTGCAGTTTCACCCATGTGGGGCATTTACACGAGGCAACCCTGTCATCTGGTGGCACAGTCCAACTCAATAAAATGAAGTCGTAGTTGCTGCTGAAGCGGAAGGAAACAGGCTGACGCCGGCTTTTCGCGACAGTCAGCAACTTTCAGGACTCACTTCTTCGGCGGCAAAACCTGGGGGCCGGCACCTTTTCAATCAAACTGAGCATGGGCGCTTAAAGTTTTTGAGCCACGACCTTGATTTGCGACCCAGGCAGATCCATCAATTCCACAGTAAACCGTACGTTCCCCGAAGGCTCCGTGAATATCGCGGGCTGACCAATCTTGTCCGGTATTGCCACTCCGCCAAGGTAAATGGCCGTCACACCAATACCTTCTACTTCCGCGAGTCGACGGACAAACAGGTAGGCAGTCCCTGGGACGACACCCTGATTCCAGTCAATTGGACGGACGTATTCCAGATAGTAATCCCAAGCGGCGTCCGGGGTTTTGTATGCAAGCTTCGCGCCAAGATTAGTCTCCACCGCAGGACGGGAAATGGCCCCCAGTAGCAAGGCAATTCCCTCTTTGCGTCTCATCCAATCGCCAGCGTCAACCAGAACCCGGCGTTTGTAGAGCCAGCCTTGTTGCGCCAAGTGTGCAATACACAGTGCCGGACCAAAGGGAACCTTGAAGATAGGGTGCTGAAAGGAACCATTCTGACTCATGATGCAACATGGATCTGCATAGTTGGTTTTCATATCGGCCCCGACATCATGTTCCATGTTAAAGCCGTGCCCCATTTCATGCGCTACCACGTTACCGTCAAATGGCGGCGTCAGGCACACTTTGCCCCGACCATCCGCGCTCCCGTCTATCCAGTAGCTTCCCCATCCTGGCGTTCGATAATCTGCCCCGGCAGGAGCCCCATCTTTGGCCCATCTGTAGGGATAAATTACGATCTGACTGTGAAAGCCAGCCAGTGGATCATCCCCTCTCTTTTGCAGCGCTTTGATTGCGTAATCAATCAGGCCGGAGCGCCCCGGTCCCGCTGGTGTACTACGAGGTGTTCCAGCGGCCTTGCTACGCTCAATGTCTGTTTCAACCCAGTCAAATACCCTTGAGCCAGTGATGTCGATCGAGCCGAGGGAAACGTCTCGCCAGTACTCCACAAGGCCGCCGGAGCCCGGAGAAAAGGCGTGTCGAAAAAAATCTTCGATAGGCCTTTCCAGCACAGGGTTGGGACCCATTCCTTTGAACCGACAGAGTATTACAGCCCATGGTCGTCTGGTCGCAACACTGGCAAAAATTGCTGCTTGCAAGGCTCGTACAGAGCCTGCCGGATCAGGATGAAAGTGCTGCATCAGCGTGCGCGCGCTAACCGCGCCACTTGCTTGTACCTGCCCACGCTCCCGCAAACACTCAATTGCACTCATGAAAGTGGCCATGATGACTCCTACAAAAGACGACCCGCCGTATAAACAATCTACGGGCCCCTATCTGGACAGGATTATGGATTTCACTGAAGCGCCACTAGAATCGGGATCAGCCCCTTGGTGCTAGCCAGTGGTGCAAGCGCTTTGCCAATCACGGCGCCAAAACTGCGCATAGGGTCAACCGCTTTCATGGCATGACCGGGGGTAGAGGAAGTGGTCATCAGATCGCCGATCTCAATCGCCACTTCGGTTGCATCGACAAAACAATACACTTTGCCAATCAAAGCAATGGGTAGCCGGGAGGTTTCGTCGGGATGCTGCCTGTCAAGGCAAATGGCTGGTCTGAAACGACCTGCACCCGATACGACGCCCGCAACGCACTTGTCGTATTCACGGTGACTTGGCGCAAGACGTCCTTGCGCATCAATGCACATCACCATGCCAGGTATCGTACCTTCTATCGGTGCTATGTCGAAATGCTCTGCGCAATCCGCCCCGGCCAACATGAGATCTCCAGTCACCGTCACGTTACCGTTGAAAAAACCCGCCAGGCCGCCCGGATTGTGTCCAGACACCCCGGCCGCATTCGGGTTGTGGCTTACACCGAAGACACCATCAAACCCATCACTTTCCCCCACAACCCCTGCCTGACTTTTGCTGTATCCAAAAACACCCTGCCAAGTATCGCTAAAGCCTGCCAGACCTCGGCCACTGGAGCTTTTCCCCTGGACGCCGTTCCCCGACTGGCTACTACCGTCGACACCGTTGCCGGACTGCGTAACACCGATGACGCCAAACCCTCCATTGTCATTCGTACCAAATACACCGCCGCCATTCGGGTTATGGCACACCCCATACATGCCATGTAGTTTGTCGCTCTCGCCAACGACTCCCGCGTTCTGAACACTCCTCCCATAAACGCCCTGAAATTGCTCGCTGGTTCCGACCACGCCCCGCCAGCCGACTCCGGAAAGCCCGTCTCCACCAGCAGAGTTCACACCCGTGACGGCTGGTGTCCCTGCCACGTTCGATTCACCAAGCACAGTATTTGCCATTGCAGTCTCCAGAATGGACAGGATCAGGCGGCTCAAATCAGCCTGGCGCCAGGCTTGATAATCCGGCGTTGGTCAATCGTTTGGCTGCGTCATTGAAGGCGGTGCTTAGCTCACTGTGGCCGATACCGGGTGCAGCGCCACCAAAGCGGGCGCCCATGGCCATTTGAGCTAGCGGCGACAGCGTAATCGGCCATGGCTCCGGATCGGGAACCGGGTACGGATGCCAGACGCCTTTTACGACAATACTTACCAGCGGTGGGCATAGTTCATCGACCTCATCACTCAAGCGTCTGGCGATGTAAGCGCTTTCGTCCTGCCTTACCCAGCCATTGAGGGTGCTTGCAAGCGTCACCGCATTAATCAGGCGATCGGCAATTTCAAGGCCAACAGCAATATCACGCAGTTGTGGGGGCAGCCGTTGTGGATTTCGTGCCGCTAGCAAGCCCGGACTTTGGATCCGCGTTTGCATGTCGAAGGCAATCTGTCGCCATGGATCAGGCGACGGCGTCAGCACAACACGTTCGCCGACGCGGATATCTGCCTGAGAGAGCTCCCACCAGTGTGGCCAGCAATGGTTCAACTCAAACAGGGCTGTGATCAAAGCCTTGGCGCTGATGACATTCGTATGCAGCGTATTCAACTCGTTCATCACCGATATCTCCTTTTGATGGCAAAGCTGCCCCCGCGCATGTCCTGACAAAGGCAACGCGCAAAAGCATGCAGAAATGATGCGTTGGTAGAAACAGTTACAGAGATTGACGAGCGGGCTGCCGCTTTTCACAGCTACGGCGAGAGCTTGAAAGTGCTATGCATAACGCATGGCACGTTCTGTGCCTGATCCAACTTAGGCAGTACCTGGTCAGAAAAAAATGGTTTTTCCTGCAATTTCATTTTTCAATTTATGCAATGGTCTCCCTGGAACACATCAGAATCCTGGTGGCCGCCATAGATACGGGCGGCCTGGCGTCAGCCGCCCGACTACTGGGTTTGTCCCCGGCGTCGGTGACACGCGCCATCGCCGCACTGGAAGCCGAACTTGGTGTGAAATTGCTGCATCGTGGGCCGCGTGGCACACGTCTGACAGAAACGGGTGAAACGTTCCTCCTTGATACGCGGCATATTCTTGAGGATCTGGAACATGCCGAGGCCACGGCCCGGAACGCGCACCTTGAACCGGTGGGGCTGCTGACGGTGACCGCGCCGGTTCTCTTTGGCAGGCTTCATGTCGCACCGCTGTTGACCGATTTTCTGGAATCTCACCCAAAAGTGCGGGTACAGGCCATTTTCGCTGACCGCTTGGTACACATTGTGGAGGAAGGCGTGGATGTGGCCTTGCGTATTGCGCCCCTGCCCGATTCGGCCTTGACCGCAGTGCAGGTCGGTGCGGTCAGATTGATCACCGTGGCGGCGCCAGCCTATTTGAGCCAGCACGGGATACCCAGCAGCATTGACGACCTGCCTTCACACCGCGCCATTGGTTATCTGGACATTGGCGGAGGCCCCAAAGTCTGGAGGTTGACCAATCGGGATGGAGACACTGCAGGCCATGCGCAACCGGATGTCGCCTTGAGCGTCAATACTGCAGACGTGGCCATTGATGCGGCCATTTCCGGCTATGGGCTAGCGCGGGTGCTCTCCTACCAAGTGTACGACCACATTGAGCAAGGACGCCTCCAGCGCGTTTTGCAATCATACGAACCTCCCCCTACACCAGTAAATATCGTCTACCCGCAAGGCAGGAGGGCTGCTGCCAAAATCCGGTACTTTGTCGATTTTGCGGCGAAAAGACTGCGGGTACACCCTGCCCTTGGCGAACGCTGACCTGAAGCCAACAAAAACCGGCTCAACCCGCATACAACCCGGCATTGCCAATTGCGTCAGGCGCTTGCAAACAGGGTTGCCAGGCGCCTGGATTCAACCCCACCAATCATTTGCTACTGACTCACTGCCAATCGAAGGCCGGCAAAAGGAATGGTAAAGCAGCCAAGTGACGGCCTTTTCTGTATATAAAAACCTGGCCTGTTAGCTGCTGGTTCAGCCAGCCGAAAAGTACAGCCTGTATTTCAACGTTCCGGGCCGTTGAAGGCGCTTTCGCCAGGCAGGGGCGTGTGGAACGGTGAAATACATCGTTTATTGCTCGGCAATCTGCCGATCCTGCTTAAACCGGCGTGCGGCGAAATGGCGGCGGCGCGGGCATAAAAAAGGCCACGTCTGGCGTGGCCCCTTGGGCTTAGAACAAGGCCGCGATCCCGCGGCAGGCCTCATCCAGATCATCAAACCACGGCATCAGCATGCCGCTCACGCCCCGGCTGGGCAGGGCCAGTTGCCCGGTTTCTTCCAGCAGGGTCAGGAACAAGGCCAGCCCATCGCGGGTGGCATAGAGCTGGGTGAGATGCTCGTTGATCACGTCTTCCACGGTTTTATCCAGCTCTTGCAACAGGTGGAGATTTTGGGAAAGGCGTAGCTGGCTGGCTTCATCCAGGGCCAATTCCTCGCTCAGCGCCACGGTTTGCTGCAACAAGGAACTGCGGCGCAATAAGGTCAGGTCATCCCATTCTTTGGGGTCTACCCAGCCCGCAATAGTGCGGCTGGTATAGGCCTGCGGCACGCTGACATCCAGACGTTGTTCGCCCATATCAAACGTGGCGGTGGCCGAGGGCACCAGATCTGGCAAAAGCAGGACGGAAGCTTCATCTGCCGTGGCCAGTTGCTTGACCGAAGCTTCCGGCAGACGGCTGACATCTACACCAATGCGTTGCAGCAGGTCTTTATCAAACGCGGGCTGGACGTTGCCACTACCTTTGTCCACTTCACGCAGAGTCACATTGGTCTTGCCGACCCAAACGTTATTCACATACAAGTCTGCCCGATATTGGCCTGGCAGCGCCGGGTTGCCTTTGTTAAACCGGCTGATATCCGGCCGGCTGGCTGCGCCACTGCCGGACAAGAAATCCGGGTTGAATTCCACAGCCATGGCAGCGGTATGCAATGGCGGCACCGCCATGACAATTTCATCGGCGTATGCGTAACCGGTTACTGAAAAAACGGCCAGCAGCGCGGCGCTTACCGGCCTGAGCGGCAATCCGGGATGACACCATTCGCAATATCGATGCCCTGCATCCGGTGCATAGCAGCCACACCGGGGCCTTGTGCTTGCCGGCTTCGCTACCCCGGATTCTCGCTGCGCTTCATCCGGGCTACGGTGTGCGGGGCGCTTACTGCAAGTTACCCCAGCGGCCGACTGCGGGCTCGGCCAGTGCCCATTGCCACTGCCGGGTGGTGGGATTGCGGCAAGCCACACCATGGAACCACTGCGTTTCCGGGCCTGGCGGCGTATCGGTAAACAGGAATGTCTTGCACGTCGCCAGCGCGTTCTCGGTCTGGACCAGTACGCGCACCTGCCCTGCGCCGTTCTCAATCGGCAAGACGTGATTCACCTGCCAAGGGTGGGTTTGCCCTACCGGACTTTCGCCGACCACTGCGGCAATCTGCTCTTGCTGATCTTTGTGCAAACGCCGCGTCACATTTTTTGATGCTTCGTCGACGCCCGCCTGAACCGCCAGGCCAATGGCCACCCCGGCGGCCGGGTTGGCGGTAATGGCGCTCATGGATAACGCCGCCGCCGCGCCCGAGAGCGAGCCTGCCATCTGGCAGCCTTGTAGCGACAGCAGCAGCAACAGCAGGCCCCCGCTTTTCACAGCCAGGCGCGGGTTCATTGCAAACTCCCCCAACGACCGGTAGCGGGTTCTGCCGCCGCCCACTCCCAGCGGGTAGCGGTTTTACAGATGGTGGAAACGTAGAACGCCTCTGGCGAGGTCACGCCGGTGTCGTGCTCAATCACGGAAAATACGATTTCCTTGCAATTGAGTTCCCCGCTACTGACGATACGGCTGACGGTCACCCGCCCGTCGGCGGCGGGTTCCAGCGGCACAGAGGGGCTCCAGGTCCAGGGCGCAACCGCGCCGGGTTTCAACGGGCCGGCCACAGCGGCAATATTCAGTTGTTGATCGCGATGCAGCGTGCGTTGCGAGTACTGCACCCCCTGGCGCGCGCCAGCAACGGCGATCAGGCCAATGCCGGTCGCCACCGTCGCGTTGGTGGTGACCTTGGCGGCAACGGCAGCACCTGCCACACCAGCGCCAGCGACGGCGGTTTCCGAGTACATGGATGACGAGAATGAGCTACACGCCGCCAGCAGGCAAAGCGCGCTGCTTGCCGCCACGGCTCTCAGAACCCTGCCAGCACAAAAGCCAGACGAACGCGCGGACGAATGAAAAGCAAACACAACCATGTCGGTAGCCAAAGGGAAAAACCGCAAAGTATGCGGTCTCAGGCTTACTCGATATATCAGACGCCTCCCAATCGCGGCGCATAGCGCGCGGGCCGGTTTTTTTCCGGTAGAGAGGGAAAGACCCACGTGCGCGCGTCGTCTTCATACTCTTCTGTGCGACGGTACACGCAGCATGATCACGTTCCGGGCGACGGCGTGCTGCTCACGTCAGCGATATCGTGCCGGGCCAGAACAGATTAGTCTGGTGCTTTGCGGAGGTATCCCTCATGACGGATTCGTTATTGCTTGCAGCGGCACGGCTGAACACCTTTCAACAGCAGTTGCCGCTGACCAATGCGAGCGGTTTTTTCTTTGCACGCGGTGGACGCTTGTATCTGGTGACCAGCCGCCACGTCGTGATTGATGAGCCCAGCAGCCACTTTCCCGACCGGATTGAAATCGAGCTGCATACTGACCCGGTCAACCTGACCCGATCCACGGGGTTTTCTATTCCGCTGTACCGCAACGGCGTTGCCATCTGGCGCCAGGGGACGGATTCAGCGGGCGAAGTGGATGTGGCGGTGATTGAGCTGGAACAAGCGGCACTGCCTGCCGGAATGATCTACCGCGCTTTCACGCCAGCGCATCTGTTTAACCTGCAAAACCAGATCACCGTGGGCAGTTCTGTGCTGGTGGTGGGGTTTCCTCTCGGTTTTCACGATACCTTGCACCATATGCCGGTGGTACGGCATGCCATCATCGCCTCCGCGTTCGGGCTGCGTTTTCAGGGCAAAGGCTATTTTTTGACCGACGGCCGCACCCACCGGGGCACCAGTGGCGCACCGGTGGTGCTGCGTGTCACCGGCAATGCGTTGCCCGATGATGATTTTCCCTGGTTACTGCTGGGCGTGCATTCGTCCCGCATTGACGTCGGCTCACGCGATCTGGTCGAGGACGAAAAGCTGGGGCTCAATGTCACCTGGTATGCCGATATCCTGCTCGCCCTGACCGAGCCATAACAACGCAACACCGGCGCGTGGTGCGTTGTTCGCTTTGCCAGCGGGAGCGCTGATTGACGTGTTTTCCAAGGTGCTAGGCATACTGAAAAGACAAACCCACCCACACCTACCGACGATGTTCTTGCAGTATTTTCAGCACTTCCGCCGAAAGCGGAACGCCTTGTGCCACCAGGGGGTCTGCAATTGCCCGCCATTTGGCATAGGCCAGCTTGCGGGCATCAAACAACGGCCATACTTCATCGTCCGTCGCTTCTCCAAGCTGCACTCGATCTTTGGCTTCACGAAATGCAATTGAAGTTGCAATCAACGCCTTTTCAGCATGCTCCAGGTTGATTCGCGTGATTTCATCCATCAATGTCACCCCCTCCTGCAACGTCATGATCACCCCCACCAAGCCGACGTGACTGAGCTGTTTGTAATTTGCAATCAAGCTGACAGACATGATTGCCCAAGTCAAATAAAATTCATGGTGCGTTGCAGTGCCCGGCGGACCACCGGCACCCGCGCTGTCATTGCAACCGTTGCCGACGACGCCGGAGCAACGCCGCGTGGTCCTGCGCCGCTTTGTAGTCACCCGCGATCTCGGTCGTCAGGGAGACCACGCCGTGCTGACACACCCAGGATACAGCCCATAAGTCTGGCGCATTGTCTTTGGCGACCACTTCAACGTTAACCAGACAGTTATTCATGACCGAGACGCTGGCGGCCAGACATTCAAAACATTTTCTCATTGCGAACCTCTTTTTTCGTGCGTGCGGGGGCATCACGGCGGAGTGATTGATCCACCATGATGGCCGGCGTTACCAACGGATTTTCAGACCACCAAGCGCGCCGTAGCTGCTGAAGTCGGTAGCCCATTGGCCATGGCCTTGTGCCCAGGCGGTCGTATCCCGATCCAGACGGGCTTCCAGACCCGCTTTCAGTTCACCCCGGCTGGCAGGCGTGTCGGTGGTGATGGTCTGGCCATCAAAGCTCACGGTGTCGGCATGATTGCCATGCAACCAGTTGGCTTCCACAAACGGCTGCACGCGGTTGCTGCCGTCATCCACGGTGTGCCGTTGATAAATCCGCACACCCAGCCGGGTATCAAGCTGACCACTGTTCTGAGCGCTGATGCGGGTGCCTGCGGCATCCACGACGTTGCCGGCGCGGTAGTGGGTGTAGACCAGTTGCGCTTGCGGTGTCGCCACCACTTGCTGGCCCTCCCCTTCGTGCACAGGCAGGTCGTACCCGGCCTCCACCGAAGCAGACAACGCCCTGGACAGGTATGACTGCGTGGCATAGGCATCGGCGCTGACTTTGTTATCAAAGTGACCATATTGCAGCCAGGTATCCACATACGGCCCCTTGTGCTCTGCCGCGTTGCCAAACCAGGTGCCATACACGCCGACGCTGACGCCGCTTACTTCGCCCCGGGCGCGGGCCTGGTTGCCATCCGCGCTGACGTCGGTTGCAGCGGTACCGGCACTGACCATGGCACCAAGGTGCGCCCGCTGGCCGTTCTCCCTGTCCCAGCGCGCAAGTTCGCTCCCCACCTGCAGCAAATACCGTGAACCGGTTTGGCTCAGTTCACCCTGACCGGCCTTGCTGTCGGTGCGATCACCCGTCACCCGGGCCCACGCACCACGAGGCGCGGCGGTGTTCTGGTCAAAGTACGATTCACCGACCCGATCACGCAGGGTCTGCATTTGCCAGCCTTTGACGGCCGACTGGTTGGCCAGGTAGGCCCCCGGCTCCGGACGAAAAACCGGTGTGGTAAAAGCCTGATCGACGACCGCAGATCGATCGGATGGCCCGGGATCAGTTGGCCGGTTAGCGCCCCCATCCTCGGTTGCATCTTTTTGCGAGCGCAAATACCAGTTGCCATCCGCAGCGTCATCAGAACCCTGGATGAGCTTGTATTCATAGGCGCCGCCCACCGCACGGCCTTGTAGCGCAAATTGCCCGTCAGACTGGCCGTCCACCCGGATCAGTTCAATCCCGCGGTGGGTCAGCGCGCCGGCGCCGTTGGCGTTTTTGACCGCAACGTGGCTGCTGCCCGAAGTGTTCCCGGTGACTTCCATGCGGTCAGTGATGGAATGATCGTCACCCAGCGTCGTACTGAAAATCAGCGTGCTGCCGGGTTGACCGACGTAGTTACCGGCAATTTTCAGGGTATTGCCGGGTTGGGCATTGGCGCCGGCCAGTGTCACGGTGCCGGCGTTGTGCAGATCGCCACCGATGTTGAACGCACCGACCGGACCACCCGCTTGCGCGGCGCTGCCGACCAGGACGCCACCCTGGTTGTTCACTGTGCCTTGCACCGTGCCGTAACCACCCAGCCTGGCGACCGGGGCGACATTGACGTTGGCACTGGCCAGTTGGCCCGCACTGCCGACAAACAACGTCCCGCCGTTGACCTCGGTGTTACCGCTCCAGGCTTGCGCGGTGTTCACGGACAGCGTCGCCGGGCCATTCTTGACCACCGTGCCCGCGCCTTCCACGGCGTTGGCCAGCGCCCAGTCCTGATTCACATTCAGGTTGAGCGTACCGCTGTTACTCACGCGGGCAGTGCCCAGATTGTCGGCGCTGGAGGCCGTCAGTTGCGTGCCCGTGGCCGTCGCAAACTGGCCAGAGAAAACACGGTTGTTGGCCGCCAGGGTGACATCCGCCGCATTGGTCAGACTGACCGCACCGGTGCCATCCAGCATATTGACCAGATCGCCGGTGGCGCCCGTGAGTTGCAGCGTGCCAAGGTCGCTGATCTTGCCGCTGCCCAGGCCTTGTACATGATCCAGCCGTACCGTAGCGCCATCGGCAATATGGGTGCTGACCGCCAGGCCCGGGTTGGCGCCGTGCACATCCAGCGTGCCGCCCCATGCCCGCAACTCACCCGCCCCCGTCAACGCGCCTTGCGAGGTGCCACCGTGATCGATGCCCAGTGCCCCGCCGTTGAAATCCAGCGTCGACCCCGCCGCACCCTGCAGCGCGCCAATCGTCTGGCTTGTGCCATTGAGATCAGTCCTGGTCGCATCCGCCATATTCAACTGGCGGGTCTGGCCCAGCGCATGGTTGGCTTCGAGCCGGAGCGTGCCGCTTTGCACCGAGGTTTCACCTTCATAGCGATTGTTGGCGTTGGACAGCGAAACAACGCTGTCTCTGGCATTGATCGCCAGATTGCCGGCGCCGATGATCTGCGCGGACATATCCGCCGCTGCCCCGGTCGCCCCGGTGTTTTGTGCCAGCGTCAGGGTCTGGCCTTGTTGCAGATCCAGTTGGGTCAGGCCGTAGTTGACGTAAAGCCCGTCGCCGGGCTCGGTGGTCAACCGGTAGCCGTAGGTTCCCAGGGCGACAATCTGATCCTGTTGGGCGATCTCCAGCATTTGGCTGCCGCCCACCCCATTGCCGTTCTGGTCTTGTAGCGTGAGCGCACCGCCGTAACCGTTGACGGTCGTGGCCTTGACCAGTTGCACGCCGATCTCGCCGTCATCCTGTTGCAGCAGATTGGTGGTCTCGGGCGTATCAATCGGGCTGGGTGCGTAGGGGACTGGCACCGTGATGCCCACCGTGCCGGTACCGCTTGCATCCAGATGCGTGGTGTTGATGGTGCTCTGGGCCACCGTGGCGTCGGGTACCGTGGCGTTGAAAATGGTGGTCCCGCCGTTAAAGGTGAGCCGGCCAATGGTTTGTTCGCCGTCGCCTACCGTCACCACACTGCCCTGATCGACCAGCAAGGTGGCGTTGGTCAGCGCCCTGGTGTTGTCGTCTTGCAGTGCCAGGGTGCCCTGGCCCATATCCAGCGTGCCCGCGAAGGCGTTACCGGTGTTAGCGCCAAAATTGAACGCGTCGTGACCCGTGCCCATTTTTGCGACGATGGTTCCCTGACCCGTCAAATTGTTGTTCAGGGTAAAACCGCTGTTTGTGGGCGCCACATTCAGCGTGCCATCCAGCGCAATACCGGCCGTGCCCAGGTGCTGCAGACTCGCGCGCACCTGCATGCTGGCCGCGTTGTTGATCTGCCATTGACCGGCAAACGCGCTGTTGTCGCCAGCAATATTGATATCGTGCCCGCTGACCACCGCATTGCCGCTGCCAGTGAGGTTGTTGGCAAAGTCGGCGTCGTAGAGACCGTTGGTGCCGGAGAAATCCAGCGCAACGGTGCCGTTGCCGGCCAGCGCCACCGCGCCGGTGCCAGCGGCATTCTGGTGGGTGAGCCGCAAGGTGCCGGCATCCACGTTGCTGCCACCGCTGTAGCTGTTGGCTGCGCCCAGTGCGAGCGTGCCTGCTCCCGCCTTGTGCAAGCTGCCGCTGCCTGCCAGCCCGTCGTTGTAAACCAGCGCACGGCTCGCTGCGATGCTGGCATTGACGCCCCCATTGAGCGTGATGCCGCTGGAGGACAATGTGCCGCTGCCGGTGATCAGTGCGCCGTTGTTGGCGTCGATGCGGCCGCTATCGCTCACGCTGAGCGCGCCATCGCTCGCGCCGTCGCCCACCTGCAAGGTGCCATCCAGCACGACCCCGTTGGTCGAAGTCACCGCGCCAGTGCCGGCCAGCGTGCCGCCCGCGTTGATCTGGATTTTCCCGGCAAAGCCCACGCTGGCGTCATCCAGCGCCAGGGTGGCGCCATCCTGAACGCGCAGCGTGCTGAGCTTGTCGGCACTGGTGAAGTTCAGGCTGTCGGTCACCACGGTGGTGCCACCGCTGGCATCCGCCAGCACGTTGACCATATTGGCGCCACTGGTCATGCCGATGCTGGCCTGATCCACGTTGACGCGGGTGAGGTTCAGGGTGTCGGCCCCCGCGCCAAAGGTGATCGAATCGGCCCCGGCGCTGCCGGAAATGCGCACGTTGGTGAGATTGGCGGTGTCGTTGCCGGCCCCCAGCAGCAGGCTGGATGCGTTGGCCAGATTCAGCGAGAGATCGCGCAAATTGGCCGTGTCATTGCCATTGCCCAGATCCATAGCCACGCCGCCTTGCAGCGTGGTGCCGGTCAGGTTCAGCGTGTCGTCGCCGTCATCCAGCTTGATTGATACGCCATCCAGCGTTGCGGCCGTGGCGGTGAACGTGTCCGGGCCGTTACCCATGCTGACCTTGCCGCCAATAAGTTGCGCCCCGTCGGCCAGGGTCATGACATCGTTGTAGTAGCCAAAGTTGTAGACGATGTCGGTTGACGACGCATTGGCGCGGATTTGCACCGTATCGCTGGGGTTCTGGCCGGTGCCTTCCGCCATATTGCCGGTCAGAGCGCCCGTGCCTTTGTCCTGGGTATCGGCAAATTCGTACATGCGCACTTCGCTGACGGGCTGGCCATTGATCCGCAGTGCGGTAATCGAAACACCTTCGGGGATGATGAAGGTGTCCGAGCCCATGCCCATTTCAATCTTGCCGATGGCCTGGTTGTTTTCATCGGCGGTGATAATATCGTCGCCGCCGCGAGTCGACAGCCAGCCGCCGTTGAAGATGAAATTGGACAGTTTGACATCCGTGTCATGGCGATATGGGTCGTAGCGGAACGTCCCGCCAGTCAGTTTGATATGGCTGTTTTCACCAAACACCACCGGCGTGTAGTTGTAATCAAAGTTGCCGTTGTTGGTGATCGCGACATAGTTGCGGCCTTCATAATTGAAGGCGATTTCCAGCGTGGCGTTTTTTTCCAGCACCAACTGGCCGCCGGGTTCTCTGGGGTCATACAGCAAGAACATGGCACCGGATTTTGAGGGTGCGACATCCAGTGCCGGCAGGGTCGGAAAATACGAAGGCAGCCCCGTGCCGCTGCCGCCGGTGATCTTGCCGTATTGCCCTTCTGCCACCGTGAATTTACCGGTGGCGCGGTAGTACCCACCGGTCACATCCAGCGTGCCGCCAGTAAACAGATAGTTTTCGACTACTTGCGTGGCATCCGGCGCGGCGCCACCGGCTTTGGCCTGGTCCTTGTAGCCACCCATGATGGTTTTGCTATCGCCGTCAGTCAGTTCGACCGTAGCCACGGCCAGGGCATCTGCGCTGGCCAGCGCCAGCACCAGCCCGTAGCCCATCGCCCATACGCCGCGCGGCAAGTGCAGATGTTCGCCCACTGCGGCTTGTTTGGCCGGCTTGCCGTGTGCACTGGCATTTTCGGCTACGGCAACCCAGGCATTGTGAGTGGCATTCCAGATCGTGCGAAAAAAGCGGTTCATGACGGCAAGTCCAGCAAATGATGATGCTGGGCAGTCTGTGCCGTGCCTGAACTCAGAAATATCCGAGTGTTCCGAGGTCGCTATAGGAGTTTGCCGCGCCTTGCCGGACTGTTCACATCGGTCTGGGCTCAGGCGTGGCCCAATGCCGCCGGCAACTGCAACTCAATTTCAATCCGTCGCCCAATCTGCGTGAACTGGCCCTTCATCAAGCCCACCACCGCCCTGCAGATGGCAAGGCCAAGGGTGCGGCGGGCAGAGACTTCCGTCGTTCCGGGAATGACGTCAGCCGCATCCAGTTGCAACCGTACCGTCACCATTCCGCTGGCCTGGGTAAGAGTTGCCAGCTTGATCGTTCCACCGTCGATACCCGCCAGCAAGCCCGCCACGATCTGACCATAACGGCGGGAATCCACCCAGACCTGGGGCTGCGTCACCGCAGACGGGTCAAACACCGGCGGTGTGCTATCACCCGGTCGCGCGTCGATCACGGATCGGGTGAGTTGCGCGACATCGACCGTGGTCGGCTGCAGCACCACGGCACTGACGTCATAAAGCAGCAGTTCATCCAGCGTGTTCATGAGCATCTGATTGGTCTCGCCCGCGTGGAGAAGCGCCTCTTGTGCGACATCACCGCTGGCGGCATTCGCGATGCCAAGGTGCTGATCAATGTCTTGCAAGGACAAGCGGATCGCCCGGCTTAGATTGATCAACAAGGCACTCTTTTGGTGGCTCTCTGCGGCGGCCTGCTCTTTGGCATCGCGCAGGCGTTTGAGCATGTCGTCTTGCGTGGATTGATCAATGAACCCGCCGACCACGCCCATGATGCGACCGTCTTCCCCGCGAAACGGCACAAACCAGCCGCGCACCGAGATCGGAACCCCGGAGGACTCAATCAAAAAGTCGGTGACGAACGACGACCCGATCACCACCGCTTCGTTGTAACGCTGCTGAAGCAGCGCCCGGCGTTCAGGAGTAAGCCACTCGGACTCACCGATCCGCTTCATATAGGCCTGGTCGTTCGAGATATGGTGAAAGTCCAGCAGGCTGCGGTTGGCCAGCAGAATCCGGCCTTCGACATCGCGCACAAACATGGGGATCGGCGCGTTTTCGATCATGGTTCGCAGCATGTGCAACTCACGCTGCGTGGCGGCATCCACCCGCATCATTTCAACCGCTCCGTCGGCGTGCAGATTCAGCCCGTTGCGCTGCGCGATTTCGACCAGTTCAACGAGCGAGGCGGCGTGCAACTTGGTCAGCAAGCGGGTTTTGTAGGTACTGACTGTTTTGAAGCTCAGCGCCAACTGTTCCGCGACTTCATTGTTGGACATGCCGCGCGTCAGCAACTGCAACACCATCAATTCACGCGGGGAAAGCTGGCCCAGTTCATCTTCACGGGGGGATTCAAACACCTCATGGGTAAACCAGGTCTTGCCGTGCAACACCATCTCCACGGCCGTACGCAGTGTATCTACCGCATCAAACTTGCTGACGAAGCCACTGGCCCCGGCGGCAAGGCTGCGCGCCGCGAAATGCTCTGCGTGCTGTTCGGAGTAAACGAGGATTTTCAGCCCGTCTTGCTGTTTCTTCAGCCGCTGGATGACCTCCAGGCCACCCACGCCGGGCAGGCTCAATTCCAGAATAACAAGGGCGGGTTTCTGCTGGCGACACTGCGTCAGGGCGTCACGGCTGTTGTCCGCTTCCGCCACCACCTCGTGCCCCGCTGTGGTGAGCAGGGTTCGTAAGGCCTGGCGGAGCAATGGCTGAGGATCAATGATCAGGATCAGGCTCACAGGCCCTCCAGACAAGCAGCACCGCTAGCCTTGTGTGATTGCCCCGGAAACCCGGTGCGCAGGGATCAGATTCGACGTGGTTTCGCCCGGTTGGCGGGCAGATTTACTCTAGACCAACAAAACCGGTTTCGCCCTGATTCGAGGTTTGAATCACCTTGCGACTCGAACCCGGGGTGACCCCGCCTTGATACACCCACCTGTCTGAAATCAACAGCGACGTAGTCCGGATGGAGGCAAAGCCGGGAATCCGGGGTCGCGATACCGAACTAGCACGTTGAAGCATGGTCACCCCGGATTCTCGCTGCGCTTCATCCGGGCTACCTGGCTGCGGCCATTCACCGGCCATGAAACTGCGCGTTTCAGCGCCGTAGCCCGGATGGAGGCAGAGCCGGGAATCCGGGGTCGTGATACCGAACTAGCACGTTGAAGCATCGCCACCCCGGATTCTCGCTGCGCTTCATCCGGGCTACCTGGCTGCGGCCATTCACCGGCCATGAAACTGCGCGTTTCAGCGCCGTAGCCCGGATGGAG
>NZ_JACHHN010000001.1:0-146019 GCF_014202765.1 Silvimonas terrae | reverse complement strand
AGGCGGAGCCGGGAATCCGGGGTCGCGATACCGAACTAGCACGTTGAAGCAGGGTCACCCCGGATTCTCACTGCGCTTCATCCGGGCTACCTGGCCTGACCGGCCACGGCAACCCAGGCACTGCAGCAGCATGACGCGGCCGGTACAAAACAAAACCCCGCACCTTGCGATGCGGGGTTCTTCATCAGCCTGGGTCAGGGCCAGGCGGCCCTGAGGGTTACCCGGCCAGATCAGGGATAGTTCAGCACGTTCTGCGGTTGGGTCGAAACACCCTGCGCGGTTGAACCTACGTTGTTGACCACATGGGTGATGGTCCCCACGCCACCCAGCGACACCGTGAACACATCATGCAGCGACACACCGGCCACATTGGGGACATCAAAGCTGTGGTTTTCATTCACGGCAGGGTTCACGTTGAAGTAGCAGTAGCTACCCAGGCCGTAACCCGTGTGAGAGGTCACGTTGCTGGCCACGTAATACGCAGGGTAGCCATTGTTGGTGGATGTGCTCATCCATGAGGCCTGGTCGGGTACATCGTACGGCAGTTCGTTCTGGAAGAAGATCGTCTCGCCACCCTGACCGTTCCACTGCACGTTGTACTTCTGGTAGTGCTCAACAAACAGGCCGGTCGCCAGCACGTTATTGCCGTTCACAATCACGCCTGTATCGGCCGTATTCACGGTCCACCCGGTCGGCGATACGCCATGATCGGCACGCCATGCCCAGATGTGATCGATCAGCACGTTGTTGCTGTTCACCGTCAGGCTGTTGGTGGCCTTGCCTGCCACGGCGCCACCGATGCGGAAATACACATCCTGAATCGAGGTCGGATCAGAAGCATGATTTGCCGACGACCCAGCCGTCCCCACGGTCAGCAGCGACGGGCTGTTCACCGTGCCCGCATCAAACAACAGGCCGGCAATGCGCACGCCGTTGACGTCATCCACTTGCATGGCGACGACACCGTTGTTCGGCACCAGGGTCGGGAAGCCAATACCCAGCACCACGGTGTCTGCGCGGGTGATATGGATAGGTGCCGACAATTGGTACGTGCCTGGCGTGAAGAACAGGTTCAGGCCTTGTGCCAGCGCCGCGTTGATGGTGGTCGATGTGTCGGTTGGCTGGACCACATAGAACTGGCTCATCGGAATGGCCGTGCCTGCGGTGGAACCGCTAATCCAGCTTGCGCCAGAAGCGTTGGTGCGCAGCGACGGGACAAACACCAGGTACTTACCCGAAGCCGTGTCGAAATACAGATACGGCTTGTCGCGGGATACCGGCGTGGTGGCGAGGGTGGTGTACGGGTTGCCGTTGCCATAAACCGCCGGGAACGATTGTGCCGGTGCGCCAGCGACGCCGGAGAACACCATATTCCATACGCCGTTTTGCCAGCCGCCGATATTGCTGTCGCGGGTGTACCACTGCTGCTGCGAACCCGAGGTGATCTGACCATCTACCTTGCTGTCCGCAATGTAGCCGCCGCTGGCATAACCCTGGCCATCACCCTGATTGGATGGGCCAAGAGTCAGGTTACCCACGATGTGGATACGGCGCATCGGCGCTGCCTGGGAGACAGACCAACGATCCGTACCACCGTCCGGCACGATCGCCATGTTTTCTGCCGAGCGCCAGAAGTTCTGCGTGGAATTGGACGTATCGCCATAGTTCCAGCCGCTATCGACATTCACATTACCAGTCAGTGTCACGTCGTCTGGATGCTGACCCAGACCCATCACCGACATGTAGAACGCCAGGTTGGCATAAACGCCGTTGTAGGTACCCGGCTTGAACAGGAAGGCATACCGTTGCGAGCCAAACTGGGCGTTGGGGTTATTCACCTGCGGGCTGAAGGCGTTGTTCAGCGCGGTCTGGATGGTCCCGATCGGCGTGCTGCTATCAAAAACCTGCACATTGGGGCCAAAGTTTGGCGTGTCAGAAGTGGGCGACGGTGCAGGCGTGGGTGTCGGCGCCGGGGTTGGTGCTGGCGTCGGCGCGGGCGTGGGGGCCGGTGTGGGTGCTGGCGTCGGCGCTGGTGTTGGCGCGGGTGTCGGAGCCGGCGTCGGCGTCGGCGTTGCACCAGAACCGGTGTAGGTGATGGTCTGTTGCGGTGTATCTGCGGCGGAGCCATTGGCCTGGCCGATGGTGAACGAATACACAATGGTGGCGTTAGCCGGCACGCCCGTGATCTGGTACGTATTGTTGGTGCCGCTATTGGTCATGCGCACGTTGATCTGACCGCCGCCATTCACCGTGTAATGGATATCCGCCCATGTCCCGCCATTGGCATAAAACGCGACAACGCCACCACTGAGCTGCGTTGCGCCATAAGAGGCTGCCGGTGTCGGCGCAGGGGTTGGTGCGGGTGTCGGTGCCGGCGTTGGCGCTGGTGTCGGAGCGGGTGTTGGTGTTGGCGTCGCAGCACCGGTATAGGTAAAGCTGGATGTTGCGGTATCAACGGCGGAACCATCGCTGGCGCCAATCGTGAATGAATAAGTGACCACTGCGTTAGCGGGGATACCCGTCACGGTATACGTGTTGTTGGTGCCGCTGTTGGTCATGCGCACATTCAGCTGACCGCCGCCGGCGACGGTGTAGTGGATATCCACCCAGGCAGCACCATTCACGTAAAACTGGACCTGGCCGCCCGCAAGCTGCGTGTAGCCGGTGGTGGCCGCCGCGTGGGCAGCGGGAGCCATCGTCGCCAAACCCACCGCCACCAACGGCGTCGGAATCGCGGTGATGGTCGCCAACGTCAATGCCAGCAAGCGTTGCCGGCCGGTTGCATTCTGATTGTTGCCTTGCATTTTTATCATCTCTCCGGTTCAGGTCGTACTGCATGAAATCGTTCTCATGGTTGTTTGAACCGCAAACTGACACAAGTAAATGCATTACCCTACAACAGGCGTTCGCCAATACAAGAATTGACTGACAATGCGGGATACGGCCGTAACGGGTTAAATTTAACTACACGTGTGCAGCCGACAAACGTGCAATTTCGGTGCATAAGAGGTGCAGAGATGCACCACACTGGAAAACAAAAATACAAATAGGATTCAGCAGCTTATGCATGAATTTTACGTTGCGTCGCAGCAATCCGTTGCAGCTCGCCCTGACTTTAAACCGGTTTTAGAGCCGTAGTGTTCTGTGTGCTTGAAACATCGAGGCTGGAGTGGCCTGGCCTGTTTTGCGCACTGAGATGAGCTGCCGGCCAGGCCATTTGTAAGCAAGGCCCGGCTTGGGCCGATAGGCCCTCGTTGCCAGTGTCCATCCAGCCCCGCACAGGTCTGCGTCAGGCAAAGTTGTATACCGTGAGCCATGCCTTGTTGCTGTTGGTTCAGTTGCTGGATGAAACCACGCAATCTGAGGTCTCTGCCGGGGCCATGTACGGTTTGCTGGAGCCGCAGCAAGCACGGTTGAGGATGTGGCGATATGCGCTGACCGGCGCATTGGTAGCAGGGCCCTACGCTTGCACCAGCGCCTGGGCAATCCGCCGCAGGTGCATGACCAGCGGCGAGTGTTCATTGCGGCGAAAAACCATGGTCAAGGCCGAGGTTTCATGCGCGTCGGCCAGCGGCAAATACACCACGCCAGGTATCTGCAAATGGGCCAGCGATGCCGGTACGGCAGCTACCCCGAAACCACTGGCGACCAGCGTCAGTGCGGTCATGAAATCACGCGTATGCAGACCCACGTGAGGGGTAAAGCCAGCCTGCTGCCCAATGGTCAGCAAATGTCGGGCAAAGCCGAACTCGCGTTGAAACTGGGGCGTGATGAAGGTTTCGTTGATCAGGTCTCTGGCTTGAACGGCCGGACTGCAGGCCAGTAGATGGTCATGCGGGAGCGCAATCATCAAGTGGTCCTGTAGTAGTTCAACGCGGTCAAACAGGTCTGGATCACCTGCTACCGTGCGGACGATGCAGGCATCAAGCTTGCCCTGATACAGGAGCTGGATCTGCAATGGGCTTTCCAGTTCTTGCAAGGTAATGCGCACGTCCGGAAATTGTTTGCGATACGCGGACAAAATGCCTTGCACCACCCCTGCGCAAGCCGCAGAAATGACATAGCCCATTTGCAACGTGCCCACCTCGCCGCGCCCGGCCCGGCGGGCGATCTGTTCGGTGCGGCTGGCTTGTTCCAGGGTATTGCGCGCTTCTGCCAGAAACAATTGTCCTGCAGCGGTCAGGGCCACACTGCGCTTGGTACGCGCAACCAGTCTGACGCCCAGTTGGCGCTCCAGCGTTTGCAGTTGCATGCTCAGTGCGGATGGCGCCAGATCAAGTGCTTCGGCCGCACGGGCAAAATGCAAGTGTTCAGCCAGGGTTACAAAGTAACGCAGTTGCCGCAGTTCCACGCCTGTCCTTGTTTCATCTCATGCATATGGGGCGCGGTTTGCCTCCTACAGCGGCACCTGTTCCGCCACATACCGCCCGATTTCAATCGATGCCGTCGCCGCCGGTGATGGCGCGTTGCAGATGTGGATACTACGATGCCCCGGCACGATCTGGAAATCATCCACCAGTTCACCGTTGGCTTTGAGCCCCTGGGCGCGGATACCGGCTGGCGCCGGGATCAGATCGTCCGCCGTGATTTCCGGAATCAACGCTTGCAAGCTGCGCACAAAGGCGGCTTTGCTCCAGGACCGCATCATCTCTTCGGCGCCCTCTTTCCAGTATTTGGCCGAGAGTTTCCAGAAACCAGGAAAACCCATTACTTCGGCCATATCACGCAGGTTGAAATCGGTTTTCTGATAACCCTCCCGCGCTAGCGCCAGTACGGCGTTAGGCCCGGCTTCCACATGGCCGCCGATCATGCGGGTGTAATGCACCCCCAGGAAGGGGAAGTCCGGGTTGGGTACCGGGTAAACCAGATGTTTGACCAGATGGCGGCGCGCGGGCTTGATCTCGTAATACTCGCCCCGGAACGGCACGATCTGCATCCGGGCGTCTACCCCACCCAGGCGGGCCACGCGGTCACTGTGCAGGCCGGCACAGTTGATCAGAAAACGAGTGGCGATGGCATCACCCGCCTGGGTGATCACGTCCAGCACATCGGTCTTTTCGCGAATGTGGGCCACCGGTGCGTTCAGACGGATTTCCCCACCATGGGCTGCAAACAGCGCGGCAAATTTTTCGCACACCTGCGTGTAATTGACGATCCCGGCAGAAGGCACCCGTATGGCTGCCAGACCACGCACATGCGGTTCAATCTGCGCCAGCGCCAGGGGCTCAAGCCGCTGGATGTCCAGTTCGTTTTCCAGCCCGCGTTGATAGAGCTTGTCCAGTTGGGGCAGTTCGGCGGTCCGGGTGGCGACAATCACCTTGCCGCACAACTCGTGCTCAATCTCGTGCTGCTGGCAAAATTCGACCATGGAGCGGTTACCGGCACGGGCAAACCGCGCTTTGAAACTGCCAGGCTTGTAATAGATACCAGAGTGAATCACCCCGCTGTTATGTCCGGTCTGGTGTTGTGCCAGCCCCGCTTCTTTTTCCAGAAGCACAATGCGGGCCCGCGGGAACCGCTGGCTGATCGCCATGGCGGTAGATAAACCGACGATCCCGCCGCCGACAATTGCAAAATCGTAGATCGCAGGAGAACCGTTCACACACCCTCCGCAAACTGGCCACGAATACGCATCAGCTCGCGATGCAATGCCGTGTTTTTCTCGAAAGGCGCGCGGCCATGTAGCCAAAAGAGGTTGTTCAGCATGATCAGATCCCCCACCGGCAACGGCAGCGCCGTCGTGCCCGGAGAGGCTTCCATGGCGTCTGACAAGGCTTTTAGCCAGGCGGCCTCTGCGATGGATTCCGGGTATACAAACTGATCAATAAAACAGATGCAAGGCTGGCCGTTGCGCAAAAAGAACGTGCGCCGCTGAATGCTCTGGCCCACATTTTTGCTGCCGGGAGCCTTGTAGGTGAAGGCATGGTTGCCTAGCGGATGCGCGGTAAAATCCGCCAGCTCCGCCCAGTCATCCAGGTGCAGCAAGCGCGACTCTCCGCCCACCGCGTTTTGCTCGGCAAATTTCATCATCAACAGCCAGTCGGTGGCTTCATCCACAAACGTGCCGTCGGTATGCAGCGTGAATAACCGGTACGCCTGACGCAGGTAAGAATCACTGCTATCGGTGTCCTTGACCACAAACCGCGCGTAATAGCTGCCTGACATGGAATCAAAATTGGGCAGCCCCGCCAGATGGGCAAATGCCGTCCCGAATTTGACGTAATCTGCCGGCGCAGCACTCACGCCCTGCAGCCCTGCGGTAAACCCGCCAGATGCTCTGTCTTGCAAGATGGCGCGTACGGTATGGCCAAAGTCTTCGCCCAGCAGGTTTTGTAGCGTCTGGGCCAGGGTAAAGCGGATAAAGGGCACGTACTCCAGGCGCTGGCAATCGATGTCGGCCGTGGCAGCCAGAAATTGCTCAATCACCGTGGGTTCAAACTCAATGTGATACAGCCTGGCATGCTGCGGGTGGGCAACAATGCGAAACCCAGCTGCAGTGCCAATAAACGTGGTGGTGCGCAGCGGATGAGTCATCGGGGCGTTCATGGATTGCTCCTGCCAAGAGATGAAACGAGTGTAGGCAGGGGGGCCGCAGGCCGACAATCACGGGCCGCGCCTGTTTAATTCAGTTTTTCTGAATTGTGCGGCGGTGAGGACATCAGCCCCGTTTTACGCCGCCATGGCCATGCAATACACCGCGTCATTGGCACTCATGCCGAAGTGGCATTGCGGGCCAGTCTGCGGCGGGTTGGTTGATGCGCCAAGCAGCGTCAATAAGGCCGGGACATCCTGGCCGTTGAGTGCGTTCTGAAACCGCTGTATCTGCTCGCGGCCCGGCGGTGTGCTGGCTGGCAATGCGGCCCCGGTTTGTGCCTCGCGCAGGCGCCGACGGGCGCGGGCCAGGTGCTGGCGAGCGTTGACGATGCTGATGCCCAGCACGGCGGCAATGTCGGCATGCTCGCATTCCAGCACTTCATGCAGGACCACGGCCAGGCGCTCTGCGGGTGATAGATGCGCCAGCAGCCCGGCCAGCGCTGCGCCCAGTTCAGCCCGGCGCAGTAACTCTTTTTCTGGTGAGGCAGGGTCATCTGCTGGCGTCAGCTCCTGGGCAGCCTGGGCGGTCAGCAGGTCACGGTGGCGTTTGCGCAGGCGGTCTATGGATTGGTGCTGCACTACGGTGGTCAGCCAGGCCACCGGCGTGCCCAGCGCGCTTTGGTCAGCGCTTTGCCACTTCAGAAAACAGTCTTGCACGATGTCTTCGGCTTCTGCCTCGCTGCCGACGATACGGTGGCTGATCGCTTTCAGGCGCGGGCGCAGGCGTTCAAACAGGGCGCCATCGGGATCGGTCGTGCGCGGCATTGGTTTTCTCCACAGACAGGGTGATGTGACATGACGTCTGGTCGTGAGCTGACGTGACACGCCAGGGCTATTTTTTTTGTAGCGTCACACGGCACCAGCGCCGGTGCGTCAAGCGGGCGAGACCTCTTCTCAACGCGCTTTACTTTGCTACGCAAGGACCATCATGACTGCTCATTTTCCTTCCGGACTGGGTCTTGTGCCCACTGTCATCGAACAAACCGGCGGCGGTGAACGCGCCTACGATATTTACTCCCGCCTGTTGAAAGAGCGGGTGATTTTTCTGGTGGGCGAAGTCACCGAGCAATCGGCCAATCTGGTTGTGGCCCAGATGTTGTTTCTGGAATCAGAAAACCCGGACAAGGATATTTCGCTCTATATCAACTCGCCGGGTGGTTCAGTGTATGCGGGCATGGCGGTCTACGACACCATGCAGTTTATCAAACCCGATGTATCGACCCTTTGCACCGGGATGGCGGCCAGCATGGGCTCGTTTTTGCTGACGGCCGGGGCGGTGGGCAAGCGTTATGCGCTGCCCAATGCGCGGCTGATGCTGCATCAACCGCACGGCGGGGCGCAGGGGGTGGCGGCGGATATTGAAATCCAGGCGCGTGAGGTGCTGTACCTGCGCCATCGGCTCAATACCATTTATGCCGAGCGCACCGGGCGCACGCTGGCGCAGATCGAGAAAGACCTGGACCGCGACCATTTCATGTCGGCGGCGGAAGGCGTTGATTATGGTCTGATCGATCATGTGCTGACGGTGCGAGCCCCCGGGCGTTAATGGCCCACTGGCCGAACACAATGGCGTCGCCGAAGGCGGGAATCCGGGGTGGCGACGTGGGCTACCTCTGAAAACCCTGGACGTTCTTGCCAGGATGGCCACCCTGGGTTCCCGCTCCGCTTCATCCGGGCTCCTCATACAATCTCACGGCGCTGTTCAGATATGAAACTTGCTGAACATCTGGCGCAAGAAAGTCGCCAGTTCGTTCAGATGCCGCACGCTGTCCGTAGCGCGCTGCAAAGAGGCATCGGTCTGCTGCATGCGCACGGTGATGTCTTCCGCACTTTGCGCCATCGCCGTCGTGGCTTGCTGTTGTTCTTTGGTCGAGAGCGCGATTTCCCCGATCTTGCGCATCACGCCATCCATGTTTTCGCGGATGGTGCCAATGTTGCCGGAGGCCTCGTTAGACAGCGCCACACCCCGTTGCACCACGGTGTGGGTGCGCTGCATGCTGCCTACCGCCGCAGCGGTTTCAGTCCGGATGGCGTCGATCATGCCGGTGATTTCCAGCGTGGCAGAACCCGTGCGCTCGGCCAGTTTGCGCACCTCATCGGCCACCACGGCAAAGCCTCGGCCTTGTTCGCCGGCGCGGGCGGCTTCAATGGCGGCGTTGAGCGCCAGCAGGTTGGTTTGATCGGCAATTTCCTTGATCACCTGGATGATGCTGCTGATTTCCTGGGAGCGCCGACTCAGGGTATCAAGCAGATTGGCCAGAGACTCTACCTCTTGCGATGATCTGCCCACTTCGTGCGCCACTTGTTGCACGGTGGCGGCAGATTCACCGGACAATTTGCCGGTGTTTTGCACCAGTTCATCGGCATCGGTGGCGTTGTCGGCAATATGCGTAATGCTGACGGTGATCTCTTCAATAGTCGCGGCGTTGGTGGCGGCCAGATCAGACAGCCGTTGCGAGTCATTGGCGAGATCACGCAGCACGCTGTTGATGCCTTCCACGCCAGAAGTCAGGCTATCGCTTTGTTGCTGGATATCACTGAACATACCGCGCAGTTGTTCGGTAAAGCGGTTGAAGGCCTGGGCGGTCTGGGCAATTTCATCCTGCCCGGCAATGTCGATCTTGCGGGTCAGGTCTCCCCCGCCTTGCGCAATCTCCTGCATGGCCGAACGCACGCGCAGCAAGCCCGACAACATATTGCCGATCAACAGGCTGGCCAGTGGCACCACCACCACCAGAACCAGCACCAGCGCGCCAATGCACAGGCCCAGCATCTGGTTCAACGGGGCCAGTGCGGCCGATTTATCGATCACCAGTGCCAGGTAAAGGTCTGATTGTTCAATCGGTTCCAGGTAAAAGAATTTCTGCTGGCCGCCAATGCTGGCCTCATGCAACTGACCGTCAGCAATCGATCCCAATTGATCTCCCGGCAAGTCTTTGGAGATATCCGATACCGACTTGAGCACCAGCGAGGTGTCACTGTGCGCCAGCACCTTGCCATCTTTGCCCACCAGGAAGGCATAACCGTCGCCGGTCAGCTTGATATTGAGGACATCTTTAACAAGGGCCGAGAGGTACACATCGCCCGCCACCACGCCTTTGAGTTGTTTGTCTGCCCCTTTGACCGGCGCGGCAAAAGACAGCGTCAGTTGTTTGGTCGAGGCGTCAATATACGGCGCGGTAAGGATCAGTTTGTCGTCACTGACCGCTTGCTTGTACCAGGGGCGACTGGTGGGATCGTAGCCCGCCGGCAGGTCCAGGTTATGCCCCTGGACCATCTGTCTGGCGGTGGTGCCAAAATAGACCGAATCAAAGGTAGAACTCTTTTCCGCCTGGGTAAGGATGGGTGTCGCGTCGGAGCTGGCCGCACCAATCATCTCGCCCACACCGGCAATCACCCGGCGTTTGTCGGCAATCCAGTTGCGCAGCACCACGTTATAGCCAAGGGCGACGCCCCTGATTTCGTTATTGAGCCCGGCCAGGATTTCTGTGCGCATTTTGTAATACGCCGCGCCGGCCAATAAAGAGGTGATCAACACCGTCAAGATCACCATGAAGACAATCAATCGTGCACGCAAGGAACGCATAGCCGAATACCCCCTCTCCCGAAAAACCTGCCTGTGGATTGCGTGTTTTTGAATGAAGCCAGAAATACGCTGCTTGCCGGGCTGATCCCGCCCTTTACTGACAGTTTAGGCAGCACTATTCATACTGCCTTACCAGATGCCGGATTTGTGTCTTACAGCCGTCAAGCGGCGGGCAAATCTGTAAACCTGTTGCAGATGGGCCAATCCGCAGGCCGTTACACACCCCGTTTGACCACCGCACCAGGCTGCTGAAACACAGCCTGGCCCGCAATGATTGGGCTGATAGCCGCCTGCCGCCCGCCAGTCTGGTTGTATTTCTCCGACGCCTTGCCAAACCGGATTGTAAAAAAATGCCGATATCATGGTGCTGCTGTATGCTGAATCAGCATCGGCATTCTTACTCAATCCCCTGGAATTTCCATCAAGATGGCGTTGTCCCAGTCTTTCTGCTGCCTTATTGCATGCCTGGCATGCCTCGGGATCGGGAATGCGGCCTGGGCGCAACCGGCAGAGCCCGGCATCACTGAATTTGCACCGGTCGAGATTATCTCTGTCGACGGGCTGCCCCACCCCGGCGTCACCGCAGATGACGCCCTGTCTGCCGGACGCAGCCACGCCTCCCGCTTTGTCATGGCGCGGCCGGCCACCCGGCCCTGGCGCATTGCGTTTTTGTTCCCGCATCTGAAAGACCCGTATTGGGTGGGCGCGGCTTATGGGGTGATGGCCGAGGCCAGCCGGCTTGGCGTCGCGGTCAATATCATTCCCGCCAGCGGCTATGACGATCTGATTAGCCAGTTGCGGCAGATGGATGACGCCATTGCCGCCCGTTACGACGCCATCGTGGTGTCGCCCATCAGTCTGAGCGCCAATGACGCCTCTATCGCCCGCGCCAGACAAGCCGGCATTCCGGTGTTCGAACTGGCCAATGACAGTACCAGTCCGGCCCTCACCCTCAAGGTCACCACGTCTTTGCTGGGCATGGGGCGCTCTGCCGTGCAATGGATCATCAAGGATGCGCAGCAGCGCGGTCTCAAGCATGTGGAGATCGGCCTGCTGCCCGGCCCCGCCGACGCGGGCTGGGTGAAGGGAGAGGTCAATGGCACACGCCTTGCGGTCGAAGATTCTCCCATTCCGATCAATATCGTCGATATTGAATATGGTGACAGCGACCGGATCATTCAGACGCAACTGGCGTCCCGTATGGTGGCCCACTACGGCAAGACGCTCGACTACATCATCGGTTGCACTGGCTGTGCGCCGGCGGCGTGGCTGCCGGTCAAAGAATCCCGGCTGGAGGGCAAAATCCGCATCGTCGCTTATGACCTCACGCGGGAAATTGCGCTCTCTGTCCGCAAAAAAGAAATTGTCGCCGCAGTGGATACCCGGGGGGTAAGCCAGGCGCGCGTGGTCACCAATGCGGTGGTGAATTATCTGGAGGGGCGCACCCCTCGCTCACCCCCTGTCATGCTGATCAAGCTGGGCCTGCTGGATGCGGCAAATTACAGTCACTATCCGTTCAATGCCTCCATACCACCGGATGACTATGTGCCGGTGTTGACCTACACGCCGCCCAACCGGAAATAGCCAGATGACTTTTGCCAACCCCTTGCCAACCCGCTGATCATGTTGAACGTTTGAATCGAGCCCGCTACCACAGCCGTAATATGAGTGCGCCATGAAAATCACCCGGCTAAAAAACCGGTTCCTGTCCGGCGCGATCCTGATCAGTGTCCTGCTTGCCGGCGCGTATACCCTTGCCGCGTCCTGGGTCATCAGCCAGCAGTACCAGAATCAGGCCAGGGATGTGCTGCACAAAGCCGCCAACCTGATTAACGACAATCTCAATACACAGCGCTTGTCCTTGCTGACCGGCTCACGCCAGTTAGCCACTCAGGGCAATCTGGGCACCACCCTCTGGTTTCTGACCCGCTACGCAGATACCGGTATCGACGAAGCCACCCTGACCGCCACCTACCGGCAACTGGTGGGTGATACCTGGCAAGCGGCCAAAACCGCTGAAGCCGATCAGGTTCTGGTGTACAACAGCCAGGGCAAGCTGGTGTCTTTTGCCTTGCTGGACAAAAAGGCAGACCAGTTTGGCTATGCCCAGGTTGCCCCGGTGCCGCTCTTCAAAGCAGCCAGCGCCCCGGCGGGCTCCAGCGCCAATATGGGGGATTTGCACAAGGTGGCCAAACCACCGCACCTGGCCGAGCAGTTTGACGGCCCGTTACCGCAACGGGAACAAACGGTTTACACGGTGGTGGACGGGCAACTGGCCGTTCAGACCCAGGTGCCGGTGCAAGGGCTGGTATTTGACGAAGCCGTCGGCACAGAAAAGCTCTCGCAAGAAGGGTTGGTGGTCATGACCCGTTTGCTGGATTTAGCCATGCTGACCCAGTGGCGACGGCTGACCGACACCGATATCAACGTGTTTGCCGGCAATAACCTGACCGTGGGCAGCGTGCCGGCCTACACGCGTCTGACCCACAGTGATGTCGTCATCACCGGGGCCGCCGCAGCCAGCGAAAATGATCTGACTGAGAACCTTGTCAATCGGGAAGGCTATTACCAGTACGTGGTCACGCTGGGAAACGGTCAGCATGCCATGGGTAGCCTGGCCATCTTGTGCTCGCGCCAGATCACCGCCGACGCCATCCGCCAGACCGTCCACATCCTGCTGTTCATCGCCGGGGTCAGCTTGTTGCTGAGTATTCCGTTTGCCATGTATCTGGCCTCGTCGATCTCTGGCCCCTTGAGCGCGCTGATCCGGATTTTCCGGCGCGTGGCGCACGATCCGGAAGATCATCTGGTGCAGCAAGAACTGGCGGCCCTCAAATCTGCCCCGGCCCGCCTGCGTGAGCTCTCTGTCCTGACCGACAGTTTCATTGCCATGAACGATGCCATTGGCCGCAAAATCAACCAAGTCAACAGTATCAACGCGTCGCTGGAACGCACGGTGGAAGAACGGACCGCCGCGTTAAGCGCGCGGGAAAGAGAGTTCCGTTCCCTGACCGAGAACTCCCCCGATACGGTAGCCCGCTACAACGCCGAGTGTCAGCGCATTTACGTCAACCCCGCGTTTGCCAATCAGTTTGCTGGCGGTGCGGCAGCACTGCTGGGCAAATCGCCCTCGCAAAGCCCAGGCGGGATCGATGCGGAAATCTATGAAGCGCATCTGCTCAAAGTCTTTGAAACCGGTCAGCTCGATCAATTTGAGCTCAAATGGCCGGGGCTGAACGACCAGTTGCGCGTTAGTCATATCCGCCTGGCCCCGGAAAAAAACCAGGCCGGCCAGGTCATGAGTGTGCTGGCCATTGGCCGCGATATTACCGAGCGTATCGAGTTTGAAGACATGGTCTGGAAACAGGCCAACTTTGACTTGCTGACCGGTTTGCCCAACCGGCAGATGTTCCATGATCGACTGGAGCACGAAGCCCGGGTCTGCCACCGCAACGGCCAGAATATGGTGCTGATGCTGATTGATCTTGATCACTTCAAAGAAGTGAACGACACGCTGGGCCATGACAAGGGCGACGTACTGCTGGTTGAAGCCGCGCGCCGCATTGGCAGTTGCGTGCGGGAGTCCGATACGGTGGCACGACTGGGCGGGGATGAGTTCACCGTGATTTTGTCCGGCCGGGATGCCGGTTTCGACGCCCAGGCCATCGACCGGGTGGCAGAAGATATCCTCAAGGCCCTGAGCGAACCCTTCCGGCTGGATGATCTGGACACCTATGTCTCGGCCAGTCTGGGGATCACGCTGTTCCCGCAAGATGCCCAGGACCTGGAAACCTTGTTCAAGAACGCCGATCAGGCCATGTACCGCGCCAAGAATCACGGCCGCAACCGCTATAGCTATTTCACCGCCGATCTGCACGAGCAAGCCCAGCGCCGCATGCGGCTGATCAGCGATCTGCGTGCCGCGCTGGCGGCACAGCAGTTCCGGGTGTACTACCAGCCCATTGTGGATCTGGCTGACGGGCAGGTGTTCAAGGCAGAAGCCTTGATCCGCTGGCAACACCCCGCTCTGGGCATGATCGAACCCGGCCAGTTCATTACGGTGGCAGAAGATACGGGGCTGATCATTCCTATTGGCGATTGGGTGTTCGAGCAAGCGTTGAATCAGGTGAATCAATGGCGCTGCCAATACCGGCCGGACTTTCAGATCAGTGTGAACAAATCACCGGTGCAGATTCGGCAGGCCGATAAAACCAGTTCTGGCTGGGTACAGCATCTGGAACAACGCCAGTTTCCAGGCGATGGTATCTGTATTGAAATTACTGAAGGGCTATTGCTGAATACGGAACCTGGCACGCTTAAAAAATTGCGTGAATATCGGGCCGCCGGTATCCAGGTGGCGATTGACGATTTTGGTACCGGCTATTCGTCACTGACTTATTTGAAGAAATTCAATATTGATTATCTGAAGATTGACCGCGTATTTATTGCCCACCTGGAAACCGATGCCAATGATCAGGCGCTGTGCGAAGCCATTATCGTCATGGCACACAAGCTGGGCCTGAAAGTCATTGCAGAAGGCGTCGAAACTGACGAGCAACGCCGCATCCTGCAACACGCCGGCTGTGATTATGCGCAGGGATTTTTCTATGGGCGTCCCGTGCCGGCTGACGAATTTGCAGCGCGCTGGTTAGCCGCCGGCGACGGACACAGCCCCATACGCTGAGGCCGGCCGGCCAGCACGCTGGCCATTCTTTCCCCCTCTGGCGGTGATCTACCGCCCCTTCCAAAGCACGCCGCTCTGGCCATTTTGTGGGGCCCGATTTGTCATCTGTGTGACACATTGGGACCCCGTCGCACGCCTCTGGCACGGCGTTCGTCTCTGGATTACAACACCCGTCAAGTCTGACAACATACATAAGCAAGAACAATGTATAAAACACACCGGGCGAATGAAACAAACCAGATACAAACTTGCCCGAAAAAACAAAACATTGTTCAAAAAACATAGAACAAGAACGTCAATCCGCACTCCTGAAGTTGAAAACAGCAACCCATCACAATGGAACCGGGACAACGCCGCGTTGTGCCCCGGCTATCCATGGCTATTTCCAGAAAATATCCGGATTGCAACAGGAAGGCGACAATGAAAAAACCAATGATGTTCAAGCGCGTAATGCCGGCGTTGCTGGCATTGGCTTTAGCCGCATGCGGCGGGGGTGGCAGCAGTAGTAGTAGTGATAGCACGGCGACGAGCTCGCCCTCTGCCAGCAACAATGCCGGTGGCACTCTGGTCATGGCCGGCCTGGCCGCCAAGGGTGCGGCCATGCCCAAAGCCGCCATCACCCTGAGCGACAGCAAAGGCAATCAACTCACCACCACGGCCGATATTGGCGGCCACTATGTCTTGATGGTGGATTTGAGCAAGTTCACGCCGCCGTTTGGCCTGCTGGCACAAGACCCCAGTGGCGGGTCTGAAAACCAGGTGTCCCTGCTGGCCGCCGTACCCGCCAACGGGCAAAGCGCCATCGTCAACATCACTCCGCTGACCACCGCCGTGACCGCAGGTAGTCTGAGTACCGGCAAGCCGGCAGACGTGGCCAACCCAGCGGTACTGGCCCAGGTCACCGCCGCCAATGTCACCGCCGCCAACAGCGCTATTACGGCGCTGCTGCAAAACCTGGTGAGTGATGCCGGCCTGTCTGGCAACGTGGATCTGATTGGTAAAACATTCGCGGCCAATCACACCGGCATTGACCAGTTGCTGGATGAAATCACCGTCTTGCCCGCAGGGTCTGGCGTGCAACTGATCAACAAGCTCAATCTGGCCGGCAGCAATCAGGTGCAGGTCATCAACCAGACCGCCGTGGCCAGCGGCACGCTGACCAGCACGCCCTTTACCATCGACTTCCCGTCCAGCACGGTTGCGCCCAGCGCATTTGCCAATATCAAGAGTGCCTGGCAGGGTTGCTTTCTGTACCCTGTGGCGCAGCGCGTGCCCACGCCCGGTACGCTCAACAGCTATTGCCGGAATGCCGTAGCCTCCACCTATCTGGATAACGGCTACGATTTTTACGACGACTTTTCCGGCTGGTTAAACAACAGCGATATCGTTAACCCGCTGATGGATGACCCGGTCATTCAATATGCCATCTCGACCACCAAAGTGGTGCTGCACCTGACGCTAAGAGACTCTACCGGCATGGCCCACAGCACCAACCTTGTGGCGCAGAATATCGGGGGCCTGTGGCAGATCACGGGCAACCAGTTGCCGTATGACGTCTCTGTCGGCGGCATTCTGGAATATGACGTCAACAACACCGGGACCGCGGCCCAAACCGCCGCTTACCGTTCCGAGCTGTACGCCTCCTTCACCACCGGCGGTAGCTCGCCCAATCCGGCCAATACGCAATATGTGGTGGTCACTGGCCCGGGTATTGCGCAAGCGCTGGTGCTGGCACCCAACCCGTCCATTGCCGGCATTGGGTACTGGCCGATCGATAACCACACGGGTACGGCGGTCACCTCCACCACCGGCAGTAGCGACACCTACAAACTGGGCCGGGTGCAGATCAATGCCGACGGTTCGTTGACCACGCTGGCCAACCCCAGCGGCGCCACCTGGGCACCAGCCAGCCCGGATTACAGCGTCTTTAATGGTTATCCGGCCTACACCTTTGTGCTGCATTTCAGTGATGGCACCACAGCGACGATCCAGAAGCGCATGTCTGATGGTCCCGTGGCGCCAGCCAATGGTGCAGGTTTTGCATGGAACACCCTCTCGACGCAAACGGCCTCGGTGCTGATTGGAGATCAACCCGTGTTACCTTCGTTGGGGGTGAGCTGGACCAATGTGCTGGGCGCGGACCCCATCAGCAAGGTGGAATTTACCGCCTCGACCGGCACCTCCGGCGCGCAAAATACGGCAACGGTCGCCAGCCTGGCCAACACGGTTACCCTTGTGCCGCCGAGCGGTGTCAGTGCCTTCCCGGCCCTGAGTGTCGCGGCAGGCGGATATCGCTGGTTGCAACTGGATTACCTGACGCCGGGGTCCGTTGCGCGGCATGCGGTCTATAACTCCAACTGATCGCATCAGGCTGTGGATTGATGACGTTTGAAACACAAAAAGCCGGGCCCGATGGTCCGGCTTTTTGCTGTCCAGTGCCTCCATCCCCAGCCGATTAAGACAAATACTATTTACATTCAAAAACATAACCCTGGGTGCTACCGTGTAGCCATCAGCTACCGCCGGCCTGTCACGACCCGTTTTTGCAATCCGTTGTCCGCTCCCGCCTCAGGCCCGCCGCAGTGCACTTTTTCCCCGCATCACGGAGGTGTTCATGACTACCCTGTTGATCCCAGTCGACGGTTCGGCTCACTCGCTACGCGCAGTTGAACGTGCGCTGCAATTCAAACAGCAAGAACAATGGACCGATCTGGTGCTGCTCAGCGTGGCCCCGTTGCTGCTTGGGCGCACTCGCGGCTTCTTTACCACCACCCAACTTAACCTCTTGTACGAGCGGCAAACCGAAGAAATGCAAAAAGCCGCCAGAGCCCTGCTGGATAAAGCCAGTCAACCCTACAACGCCATGGTGGTGCCCGGTACCCCGGTCGATGCCATTCTGGCTGTCGCTGACGAAGTGGGCGCGGCACAGATCTACATGGGTACTCGCGGCCATGGGGCGGCAGCTTCCATTCTGTTGGGATCGGTCGCCAACCGGGTGGCCTCGCTAGCCCGTATTCCCGTCACGCTGGTCAACTAAGCGGAGGTCTTTATGTCTACGATCCTGGTCCCGGTTGATGGCTCTGCCGCCGCCATGCATGCCATGCAGTTTGCGGCCCGGTTGGCGCTGCACGATTCGTCCCTGAAATTGCAGTTGCTCAATGTGCAGTCCCCCACGCTGGCGGGCTCTTTGCTGGAAGGCATAGGGAGCACCGTACCCTTGCACCAGATCATGCGTGAACAAGGTGAGGCGGTGCTGGAGCCCTATGTCAAAGAACTGACGGGGCGCGGTATTCCCTTTGATGCCCAGGTCAGAAACGGCCGTGCTGCCGATGTGATCTGCAATCACGCGCGCAGCCACAATGCCCTGCGTATTGTCATGGGCACAGCCGGCACGCCGGCCAGCAATTATCTGTTTGGATCGGTGGCCTACGCCGTGGTGGCGGAGTCCCCGGTGCCGGTCACGCTGGTCAAATAAGCCCGAAGCCGGTCCCGTTGTCTATGCTGGTCACAGCTTGAGCAGTCCTTGAGTTGGCCTGGCATCTGTGCCAGTATTTGTGCAGTGCAGCAAACATAGGGATCACCATGTTCGGGCGCAGTCATGGCAAACCGGTATTAAGTCTGGCCTTGCAAGGCGGCGGCGCGCACGGGGCGTTTACCTGGGGAGTGCTGGACGCCCTGCTGGAGGCTGGCCATTACCGGATTGAAGGTATCAGCGGCACCAGTGCGGGGGCCATGAATGCCATGGCGGTGGCGCAGGGCCTGACTATGGGCGGACCGGATTACGCGCGGGAAATGCTGGCAGCGTTCTGGCAACGCGTGGCCGACAGCCTGCCCAAAGAAATGACACAGCCCCTTGGCACCGACCTGAATGCGCCGGTGGGTATGCAGATGGTGTTTCACCTGACCCGGTGGTTTTCGCCCTACCAGCTCAACCCGCTTGATTACAACCCGCTGCGCAAGATCATTGAGTCTTTGTTTGACTTTGAGATTATCCGCCGCGCCCAGATCAAGCTGTTTGTGGCGGCCACCAACGCCAATACCGGCCATTTGAAGTTGTTCCAGAATGCCGAACTCTCAGCCGACGCCTTGTTGGCATCGGCCTGTCTGCCCTCTTTGCAACAAGCGGTCATGATTGATGGCGAGGCCTACTGGGACGGTGGTTATGCCGCCAACCCGGCCGTGTTCCCGCTATTCAAGTTCTGCGAGAGCGACGACATTTTGCTGGTGCTGCTGGCCCCGCTGGTGTACGGCGAGACCCCCAGAACTGCCAGCGACATCCAGCGCCGCGCCATGATGCTGGGCTTTAACAGCGCGTTCTTGCGCGAGATGCGGCTATTTGCACTGTTGCAGGAAATGGCACAAGACGCCGGCCTGATCCATGGTCAACTGGAGCGCCAACTGCGCAGCATGCGCTTTCACGCCATCCAGACCCATCCTGCCCTGGCCGAACTGGACCCGAATACCCAGGCCACCACGCACGGCCCGTTTCTGACCTGGCTGCGGGATGAAGGGCGCAGTGCCGCACACGCGTGGCTGCAGGCGCACGGGCATGAAGTGGGTCGGCGCAGCACGCTGGACCTCAAAGACTTGTTTCTGAAGGAATGGCCCTGAGCGCGTGGCCTGCGTCGCCCCAAACAAAACGGCCGGTATCTCTACCGGCCGTTTTTATGCGCAAGCTAACAGCAGGGTATTACTTCTTGAGATCAAAACGGTCCAGATGCATGACCTTGCTCCAGGCTTTGGCAAAGTCGGTGACAAACCGGGCTTTGGCATCCGCACTGCCATACACCTCGGCCAGGGCGCGTAATTGCGCATTGGAGCCAAACACCAGATCCGCGCGGGTGCCGGTCCATTTCACCTGGCCGGTTTTGCGATCCGTCCCCTCATACAGGTCTTTCGCCTCGGACGTGGCTTTCCACGCCGTGCCCATATCCAGCAGGTTCACAAAGAAGTCATTGCTCAATGTTCCCGGATGGTTGGTAAAGACCCCATGCTTGGTGCCGCCGACATTGGTATCGAGCACGCGCAGGCCACCAATCAGCACGGTCAGTTCCGGCGCGCTCAAGGTCAGCAGACGGGCTTTGTCGATCAGCAAGGCTTCGGCCGAAATCTTGAACTGGCCGGCCAGATAGTTGCGAAAACCATCCGCCACGGGCTCGAGCACCGCAAACGACTCGACGTCGGTCTGATCCTGACTGGCATCTGCCCGGCCCGGCCAGAATGGTACGCTGACCGTGTGGCCTGCCTTTTGGGCGGCATCTTCCACAGCGCCACTGCCCGCCAGCACAATCAAATCCGCCAGCGAGACTTTCTTGCCGCCGCTTTGGGTCTGGTTGAAGTCGGTCTGGATGGCCTGAAGCGCGCTCAGTACCCTGGCTAATTGTTCCGGCTGATTCACCGCCCAGTCTTTTTGCGGGGCGAGGCGAATATGCGCGCCATTGGCACCACCGCGCTTATCGGTGCCACGGAACGTAGCCGCCGCCGCCCAGGCCGTGGACACCAGTTGCGATGTCGTCAGGCCGGACGCCAGCACTTTGGCCTTGAGCGCAGCGATGTCGTTAGCATCAATCAGCGGATGATCCACCGGCGGCAACGGGTCTTGCCAGATCAGCGCTTCGGCAGGGACCTCCGGTCCCAGGTAACGGGCGCGCGGCCCCATGTCCCGGTGCGTGAGCTTGAACCAGGCGCGGGCGAAAGCATCCGCAAACTGGTCCGGGTTTTCGTAGAAGCGACGGGCAATTTTCTCGTAGGCCGGGTCGGCGCGCAGAGCAATGTCGGTGGTCAGCATGGAAGGCGCGCGACGGCGGCTGGCGTCATGCGGGTCCGGAATGGAATTGGCTCCGGCACCGCCTTTGGGTTGCCACTGGTGCGCACCGGCCGGACTCTTGGTCAGCTCCCATTCATAACCAAACAGGTTCCAGAAAAAGTTGCTGCTCCATTTGGTGGGCGTACTGGTCCAGATCACTTCCAGGCCGCTGGTGATGGCATCGCCGCCCACACCCGTGCCGTAACTGCTACGCCAGCCCAGCCCTTGCTCGGCCAGGTCTGCACCTTCCGGCTCGACCCCCACGTGGCTGGCCGGGCCGGCGCCGTGGGTTTTACCAAAGGTGTGGCCGCCCGCGATGAGCGCCACGGTTTCTTCGTCATTCATGGCCATGCGGGCAAAGGTTTCGCGGATATCGCGCGCGGCGGCCAGCGGGTCCGGGTTGCCATTGGGGCCTTCCGGATTCACGTAGATCAAACCCATCTGCACGGCGCCCAGCGGGTTTTCCAGGTCACGGTCACCCGAGTAACGCTGATCATCCAGCCAGACTTTCTCGCTACCCCAGTAAATGTCGTCATCCGGTTCCCACACGTCTTCACGGCCGCCAGCAAAACCAAACGTCTTGAAGCCCATGGTTTCCAGGGCGACGTTACCGGTCAGGATGATCAGATCAGCCCAGGAGATACTGCGGCCGTATTTTTGCTTCACCGGCCAGATCAAGCGCCGCGCTTTGTCCAGGCTGACGTTATCCGGCCAGCTATTGAGCGGCGCGAAACGTTGCTGACCCGAGCCCGCACCACCGCGCCCGTCGCTGATGCGATAGGTGCCGGCACTGTGCCAGGCCATGCGGATAAACAGCGGGCCATAATGCCCCCAATCTGCCGGCCACCAGTCTTGCGATTGCGTCATGACTTCGGCCAGATCACGCTTTACGGCGGCCAGATCAAGGCTGTTGAAGGCGGCGGCATAGTCGAAGTCCGCACCCAGCGGGTCTGACACTGGCGAATGCTGATGCAACGCATTGACGTTCAGCTGATTGGGCCACCAGTCCCGATTGGACGGGCCAGCACCATGGTTGAAAGGACACTTGGATTCAGTCGACATCTGTTTTCACCTCGATCGTTATGGCTCAAAGCTCTCGCTACGGCTACGCGGCGGAGACGGCTAGACCAGCCTGGGTCTTTTTAACCGGCATTGGAAATAGATTAATTCGATGGTCAGCGAATAAAAAAACTAACGCCGCACTGACAGCGGCGCTGAACCAGCGCTTTTTGGCAACGTAATCAACACTTAAGCCCGCCCGCCTGTTTGACCGGCAAACCCTGCCAGTGTCCGCAACCCCCTGCGGAAAAACGCCACCCGTTTGATCTATAGCAGACTAATCTTTCCGGTACCTGCGCAACGACCAGGTACGCCCCGCCGAATGCGGCCCACCCACAGTGGTATGCTCAAGCCTGATTTTCTGAATGGAAGCGGGCCCCATGCCTGACAAAATCCTGTTCCTGCCAGGTGCCTCCGGCAACACGCAATTCTGGCAACCCGTAGCCCAGGCGTTGCCCCACCCGGCAGAGAAAATCCACATGGGCTGGCCCGGTTTTGGCGATACCCCGCCCCGGCCAGACGTGCATGGGCTGGCCGATCTGGCAGGGTTGGTGAAACGGGAACTGAATGGTCCGACAGCGCTGGTCGCGCAATCCATGGGGGGCGTGGTGGCGGTGCTGGCTGCGCTGCAAAACCCGCAGCAGATTACGCATCTGGTGCTGACGGCGACTTCTGGCGGAGTGGATACGGCCCGCCTGGGTGCGCAAGACTGGCGCGCAGAATTTGCCCGCAACAACCCTGGTTTGCCGGATTGGTTTGGATCATGGCAGACCGATTTGTCAGCCCGGCTGACCACGCTGGCCATCCCCACCCTGTTGCTGTGGGGCGATGCCGACCCGATCAGCCCGGTGGCAGTGGGTGAGCATCTGGCCCGCTTGCTCCCCAGGGCGGAGCTGCATGTGTTTACTGGCGGGGATCACGGGTTTGCCAACAGCATGGCGGCAGACATTGCCCCGTTGATTGCCCGGCATCTGGCCCCCACGGCCTGAACGAGGGGCCGCTTACTGGCCAGGCCAGCGGATATCAGCCAGCGGCACCGGGCGGCCAAACCAGTAGCCCTGGGCGTGGCTGCAACCCATTTCCCGCAGGCGTCGGGCCTGGTCTTCGGTTTCCACCCCTTCGGCAACGGCGGTGACACCAAAACCGCGCGCCATGTGCAGCACGGCCGCGACCACGGCGGTGTCTTGTGGAGACACACAGATATTGTCCACAAAGCTCTTGTCGATCTTCAGGCAATCAAACGGCAACGTCCCCAGATAAGACAGCGACGAATAACCGGTGCCGAAGTCATCAATGGCGATCTTCACACCCAGATTGCGAATCTGCCGCAAGCGCTCCACGGTTTGACCGCCCTGCTCAATCAGCACGGATTCCGTCAACTCCAGGGTCAGATGTCCCGGCGGCAAGCCGCTTTCCTGCAGGGCATGGCGTAGCGTGGCAATAAAGTCAGACTGGATCAGTTGCCGTGCAGACACGTTCACATGCAGTTCAAAGTCTGCAGGCAGCGTATCGAGACGGCCGGCGATGTCCCGGGTGGCCGTGCGCAGTACCCAGTCGCCCAGCGCCAGGATCAGGTCCGAGTTCTCGGCAATGGGGATAAACATGGCCGGGGGCACCAGACCGCGCGTGGGGCTTTGCCAGCGGACCAGGGCCTCGAGGCCGCTGATCTGGCCGTCCGCCATATTGACCACTGGCTGGTAGTGCACCAGGAACTGGTTCTGGTCCAGCGCCTGACGCAGATCACTGGTCAGGCGGGAAACTTCGCGCAGACGTTCCAGCATGGCGGGCTCAAACACCACGGAGGACATGCGCGCGCGCCGCTTGGCCTCGCCCATCGCGACACTGGCATTGCGCAGCCATTCCGGCAGGTGATCTGACGACAACAGCCCTTCCACCACGCCAACCGAAGCACTGACCATCACTTCGTCATCGCCAGAGGTAAACGGCGTGGCGAACAGCGCCAGCACCTGCGCGCCGGCTTCATCGGCCGGCATGGTCGGGTCCATACAGATCACGGCAAATTCGTCGCCGCCTATGCGCGCCAGCAAGGCCAGGCAAGGCAGATGGTTGCGCATGCGCTCTGCCACTGCCTGCAACAGCCGACTGCTGGTGTCATACCCCAGGTTATCGTTGATGCTGCGGAATCCATCCAGCCCGATCAGACAGAGAATGGCGGGCCGTGGCTCTGGCCAGTTCACTTCTTCCAGCAAACCCTGGCGGGTCAGCAACTGGGTCAGACCATCCAGCCGCAGTTGGTCGCGCATGGTATTGAAAGCCAGGTCTACCTGCCGCGCCATGGTGTTGAAGGCTTTGACCAGCGTGGCGGTTTCACGAATGGGGCTGCGGGTATTGATCTTGGCCAGCCAGTCGCCCTGCGCCAGCCGGTTGGCGGCCTGCGCAGTACGGTGAATGGGTCGGGTTACCCAGCCGATCACCCATAAACAGAGCAGCAAGCCGGTAATGGCCAGGCCAGCCAGCAAAATACCCGCCCGCCGCGTGCTGGCGCGGATATCGCCCACCAGGTCAGAATCCGGTACCAGCGTGACAATGCGCCAACGCAGGCCGCGCTGGTCAAAAAACGGGGTAACACGGCCGCTATAAGCCTTGCCATCGAGCGTGTCATGAAAGCTGACCGATTGATCTTGCGGGGTTTGCGCAACCCAGGCCGCCGCCACCCGCAGCACCGGGTCGTCACTTTGCGCCAGGCTCAGCCGCTGGCCGCGCGCGATACCGCCGTGACCATCCGACAGCACCGGACTATCACCCGATTGCGCAATCAATACGCCCTGGGCATCGGTAATGGCAATTGAACCTGATCCGCGCAGGGATTCATCCCGCAAGAAGCGGTTCAGGTCACTCAGTTTAATGTCCGCATCGACCACGCCAATCAATTGCCCGGCCACCTTGACCGGGCTGGCCGCGCTGATGGTGACTTCGGCAAACTCATCGTAATTGGCATAGATATCTGACCAGCCCGCTTTGCCGGACTGGGCAAACGGCGCATACCACGGCCGGGTGCGTGGATCGTAGCCAGGAAAAGACGCGGCGGTGGCGCCAGGCGCGTTTTCTTTGTAGATCAGCAACTGCCCCTGGGTTGAGGCATCAGACAGCATCAGGTTGTAGTGATTGTCCTTGCGCCGCACCCCGGCAAAGTCGCCATGGCTACCACCAAACGACATCACGCTGATCTGGGGTTGGTCCTGATAAAGGTCGCGAAAGGTGCCGACAATATGGCGGTAAACCGGCTCCATATTGCCCGGCGTGTAGAGCTTGTAACGGACAATGGCATCCCCCAGCGCTTGTTGCGCCGCAAAGGGGACTTCCAGGAAATTGGTCAGGCGGTTGCGGGTCGTGACCGTCAGGGCATCCAGCAAGCGGATGCTGGTGGTGTCGATCAAGCGGGCCGAATTGTCATGCTGGGTGATCTCTTGAAAGCCCACCGATGCAATCAATATCAATGCCACGGGCAGCGTGATCGCCAGCCTTAAGGGAATTGAAAAGCGGCCTGGTTTGGCGCCAGATCGTTCAGGTTGGCTCATAGCCGCTGCGGGACCCCAGGGAAGATGAGTATTCGTCTCATCATTGAGCATTTCACAACGCCTGACCAGCATAGTTGCAGAGTGTTGCATGTTGAAAACAGCGTCAGGCCGGATCAATCACACACACCTCAGGCGCCGCGATAATACCCGGCTGTCATGTTGCCGTACAACCAGGGTGAATGCCTGGTGTGGCGTAGCGGAATCATCCATATCTGCGCACAGCCTCTTTTTCTGCGCGCCAGGGCATGCGCCATCGTGCAGCATCAGACCGGAAGCTGAGTTGATTGCTGATCACCAACCCGAGATACCCGCATGTCCACCTGCCCCCTGCGCTGCCCCGGCTTTTTATATGCCAGACCCTGCGTGGCTGTGATCCCGCCAGCACGCATGGATTGGCGATTACGCGCCTTGCTGTGGCTATGTGAACGGGCACGCTGGCATGATCTGGCCGCCCTGTTGCGCGGCCTGCCCGACAGCAACGAGGCCTTTGTGTTCTTTTGATTGCGGGGCAAGCCCGGCGTCACCCCTCCCGCAGCAGGTCTCGCGGCCGTATGCCCAGCAACCGCCCCATCCAGTGCGCCATATGACTCTGGTGCGCAAATCCGGCCTCCAGTGCAATCTGGCTGGCTGAGAGTTTGCCCGCCAGCAGCAGATGCCTGGCCAGTTCCACCCGCCGTTGCACGATATACCGATGCACCGGCACCCCCAGTGTCGCTTTGAACTGCACCTTGAAATGCGGCACAGATAAATCCACCAGCGCGGCCAGTTCTGTCAACGTCAGGCGCTGGTCCAGATGGCTTTCAATGTAATCCACCACCCGTGCGGCAGTCCGCGGGGTCAAGGCGTAGCGCCGGTTCTGCAGTGATGGCGCATCGCCCAGCAGTCGCACCACCATGGCCGTACACAGACTCTCGGCCAGCAACGGGTCTGAGGTTTCGGCGGCTTCCAGTTCGGCCTGTAACGCCCAGGCCATATGCTGAAAACGGGTATCGCGCAGTTGTAGTTGCGGCTGCAAAGACCGTTGTGCCGGTTTCAGTGCCAGTTGTTCACCCGTGGCGCGCACAAAATCATCACTCAGCCAGATGCGCAAGATGGTGCAATTGGCGTCGTCAGTCCATTGGCCATCTACCCCGGCAGGAATAATGTCTGCATCGCCATGCGCCTGAATCCGCGCCTGGCGGCGGCCATCACAAGCACAATTGGCGCGCACCGGGCTGCCGACATGCACGCCAATACGGTGCTGTGCGCCGCCCGGTATGCGGTGCGTGCCCTGTCCGACCCCGACCAGCGCGGCGCCAAAGCCGTGCCAGCCCAAGCCGTCACTATTGCGCAGACTGATGGTGGAACCAGGTGTCGGGGTCATGACAGGCATAGGGAGTCCTTTTCAACCAGATCAGTGTACCGGGCCCGGCAACGGGCCTGGCCACGCGGGCCAAAACAATCATCCTCTTCTGCGCAGCTTCATCCATACCCGCTCATCTGCCGGCGTGGTGCGCTCTACGATGGTGGCTCATCCATCCGCGAGGAGACTTCCATGTTTGTCATTTTTGGTGCCACCGGCAAGGCCGGACACATGACCGCCACCACCTTGCGCCACGCCGGCCTGCCGGTGCGGGCCGTGGTGCGCAACCTGGAACAGGCCGTCAGCCTCAAACAATCGGGCTGCGAAGTGGTGCAGGCCGATCTGACCAACGCCGCTGCTGTCGCCCACGCCATTGCAGGCGCTTACGCCGTACAGATCCTCTGCCCGGTGGTGCCGGCAGATGATCCTCACGCCAGCGACACCATGCGCCAGATGATCCAGACGGCTGCCGATGCCCTGCGGCGCACCCCACCGGCGGTGGTGCTGGGTTTGTCTGACTTTGGCGCAGAGCTGCCGCAGGGCACCGGCATCACCATGTTGTTTCATGAACTGGAGCACCAACTCAAAACCATCCCTACCCGGCTAACCCTGTTGCGCTCGGCCGAGCATTTGCAGAACTGGGCGCGCGTGCTGCCGATTGCGCTGGCCACCAATACCCTCCCCAGTCTGCATGCGCCGCTGGATCACCCGTTTGCCACAGTCTCTGCACATGATGTGGGTCTGGCCGCGGCGCAGTTATTGCAGCAAGAACCCGCCAACGATCAGCCACACATCGTCAGTATTGAGGGGCCACGCCGGGTGAGTGTGGAAGACATCGCCCAGACCCTGAGCGAGTTGGCCGGCCGCCCGATCAAGCCCTACGCCGTGCCCCGGGCTAACTGGCCGGCCATGCTGGCGCGGGGTGGTCACAGCGCGGATTACATCCGCCTGATGAGCGATTTGTACGATACCCACAACGCCGGCGGCATTGATGTGGAAACCGGCGCGGGGGAACACTGGCATGGCCAGACCACCTTGCGCATGGTGCTGGGGGCCTTGCTGGCCCGCGCCACGGTGCCCGCGCCCTGATTGCAGCGCTCAGCCCAGGTCGCGCGGATTGGCCGACAACAACACCAGTCCGTGCACCTTGCGCAGGTTCTGATCGGCATCGCCCTCATCCGCGCTCATGGTCCGCGGCGTTTGTTGTAACAGGCCCAGCAAATCCAGCGTGCGGGCATTGTGTGTTGGCGTGGTCTGGTCGGCCATCACCTTGTTTTTGACCACCTTGGTCTCGTGCAGGCTCTGGTCCGCCGATTGCGCCACTCTGGCACTCACCATCTGCCCGTTTTGCATAGCCAGGTCTGCCTGGCTCTGGGCACTGTCATCGACCTGGTCAAAATAGTAGTTTTGTGAATCCGGGTCCGTGGTCAGCCTAAGCTGTGTGCCGGCCACCAGCGGCCGGTGCCAGGCCGCCGTCAGATGCGTTTTCTGCGTTTGCGAGAGGGTGTGATCCAGCATGGTGTTGCCCTTGAGGGTGGTGCTTTGCGATGCAGTCCACTCAAACTTGTCCACCTCATCCAGGTGCAGCGGATTGGAGCTCACTGGCGTATCGGTAATCGACGCCGTGAAATCGGACAAGCCAGTCAGCATGGCGTGCTCGCGGTCATCCAGCGGCAAGTTCAGATTGGTGGCCCCGGCCTTGCCATTGAGCGTGGTAAAGGCGTCTTTGAACAAGTTAACCAGTGCCGGGTCGCCGTGACCACGGCTGGCCGCATCGTCCAGTTGCTTGAGCATATTGGCCACCGCCGCCGCGCGTTGTCCGGCAGAACCCTGAATCCCCATGATATTGCCGTTGTTCACGCTCAGCGCCATTTTGCCCTGCGGCATGCTGACGTTAACCGAACTGGTCTGGCGATCCAGATGAACCCTGGCGGACACCCCCAGGGTAATGCCTTGATGGCTGTCCAGTTGCAGATCCACCGACTTGAGTTGATGGGTGTCGTAACCGGCCAGACCCGCCAGATCAAGCCGTGGCGGCTGCTGGCTCAAACCATCCAGCGCATTCTGGAAACCATCGGCCAGGCCGGCAATGGCGGCGCGTTCTTCATCGCTAAGTTTGCTGTCACTACTGACCTGGATATCCATCCCGTCAGCCTGGCTGTCGATACTGAGTGTGACCAGGGTGCCGCTATTGGTCTTGATCTGCAGCGAGACCCCCGCACGCAAACCGTTGCCGCTGCTTATGCCATCGGTGTTTTGTACCTTCACGCTCTGGCTGTAATTGCCGCTGCCGCTGCTAAACCCATCCAGCAAGGCCGCGCCCAGGCCCTTGAAACGGTCGGCCAGCGTGTTGCCCATGAAATGCTTGCCCATCAGGATGGATACCGGGTCTTGCACGGCATTTTTCCAGACCAGTTGCGAACTCAGCCCAGGGTACAAGGTGCCTTGCGCCGAATAAGTCTGACTATCCACGCCCGCCTGGGACGTGCCCAGATTCACCATGACAGAGGGCTGGCTTGCCAGGCTCAAAGTCGCCGCCTGTGTGTTGGTTGGGGCAAGCGTGGTCTGAACGGGTAACAGGCTGGTAGAAATGGGGGCAATAACCGTCATGGATAGAATCCGGGAGGCGTTGATACATGAAGATACAAGCGTCAAACAGGCTATCGGCAGCGCATGGCATTTCTTGAAGCGCGGGCCGCCAACACCGCTTGAACCCGCCCCACATTTTGCTGCTCTTGCCCTCCTCCGCGACATCCGTTGCAGATCAGCTAAGCTGGGCCAATTCAATCATCCTGTATCCACCATGCGCCCCCGACTCAACCTTGTTTTGCTGGGTGTGGCCGACGTCGCCCGCGCCACTGCGTTTTATCAAGCCCTGGGCTGGACATTGGCCGCCACCAGCCATGCCGGTTTTGCCAAGTTTGATCTGGGCGGCGTGGTGCTGGGTTTGTTAGCGCGTGACGCCATGGCGCAAGACTGCAACAGCGCCACGCCTCAGGGCCATGGCTTTGGCGGGATGGCACTGGCTTATGTGGCCCACCAGCCCGCAGAAGTGGCCCAGACGCTGGCACTGGCCGCAGCGGCCGGCGGCAGCATCGTCAAACCGGCCACGGAAAACGCCTGGGGTATTGCTGGTTATTTCAAGGACCCGGACGGACACCTGTTTGAAGTAGTGTATGAAGACGGTTGGGTGTTTGATGCCACAGACCACCTGGTGGTTTGAGGCGGTTTGGTCTGCCGCCTGACATGCCGTTTTATTCCGCCGGGGGTTGCCGGTGATGGAACACCGGGTCGTTCTCGATATGCCCATCCGGCAGCACAATCCAGTCATACAGTTCCGGGTAACCCGGCTGGCTGATCTGGGCGGCGGTACACCAGTCCGGCAGATACGGCACGCCGGGGCGCCGCCCGGTGGCCGGGTCAACCGGTAAAATCAACCGCGGTGCAGACGGGCGGCTGGTGACGGCCACTTCGACATGACCATCCGGATAGAAGTGGGTTTCGAAGTAGGCCGGCGCTTCACCCGGGGGGACGTGGATGTCGGAGGCTGTGAGGGAGACGGTTTGCTCTCGCCATAATGTACGAACGTCATCATGCCGCCAGCCGGTGTAATCCCCAATTTGCGTATATCGACACCCCTCCCCTCCCCATTGAATCTTATATTGCTTGGGTAAAGGGTTATGGATTCCGAACTGGGTACAACAGGTAGTGCCCCCGCCCCCGGCATGGGCGTTGCTGACATAAACATTGCCCCCCCCCCGCGCCGTTGACAGAGTAAGTGTCGATATAGCGGTCGGTGTAGTTGTAGGCAATCAAGCCCAGGCTGAACCAGGTTTTGGGTTGAGGGGGCGTGTCTGCAGGCGTGGCACACGCGCTCTGGCTCAGCGCGGCGGCCAGCAGCAGGGTAAGGGGGGTCAATTGCATGATAAAGGGCTCCAGGGGCGGGGTTATACGATGGCGGTACGGGTCTGCGCCACGTCTGGCTGGCGCTGGCCAAAGAGGGACTTGAGGTCTCCACCCAGGTAATGGATGCGCGGGTCAGAAGGCAGCGTGGCGTCGCCCGCAAAACCCGCCAGAGAGTCATGCACGTACCGGTCAAAAAAGTCGGCAATTTGCGCTGCGGGGCCCTGCTGCCGGGCAACCAGGTCTGCCACGGCCACCAGCCGGGCGTAGTGCGGGCGCAAGGGCGGTTTGCCGGTCGGCGCGTTGTAGGGGTCCGTCAGGTAGGCCAGGTCTTTGAGCAGGGCCCGGTCATACACTTGCAGGGCGGCAGAGAACTGGCCTTCGTATTTGGGCAGGGCTTCCAGCCGGGCGTGGATGCGGTTCCACGGGTCATTGGCGGTACGCCATTCACGTTCGGCCTCGTCCAGCTCGTCCCAGGCTTTGCCCACCGCTTCATGCGTGGGCGACCGGCCCGAGCACAGTTGCGCAGCGCGGTCCCGGCAGTCCTGGTAACGGTTAACGGCCTTGAGCCGTGCCGGGTTGCTTTCTTCGGCATCCAGTTCCGCCTGAATGCGCGCATGCTCGGCCTTGTACTGGGCTTCTTGCTGGGCAATCGCGGCCAGTTGGGCGTCCCGGCCGTGGGCCATGCGCCACAGCCGCCAGTGTTGCCAGTGCTGCATCTGCGTGTTGACCAGTTGTCCGAGTGGGGCAGAGGCATTGGCAAGACCGGTGAGCTGGCAGTATTGGTTGAAGTCCTGGATGAGTTTGCTGTCTATAACAAAGTCCCGTTCAACAGTAAGGTCATGAAGACTACCCAGCTTTTCCAGGGGCACGCCAACTGAGACCGCTGTCTGATACATCGCATACAGCGTGATCTGGCTTAATTTCGAACCATCATCAAGGCTCTTGCCCTGCTCTCCAGCCCGATACCCGCCCCCCACATCACTGTGCGAGCCCGGATACACCACTTCGGTACAGTTGTCCGGGTACACCGCCCCTACCCGCACTGAATCCAGCGGGAAGGAATTGCGGATTTCATGCGCCGCCACCAGGTGCAGGCACTGCGCCACAAACGGGCGCGGCGGAATGGCCAGGCCATAGTCCTGGACCCAACTGCCGTGGCCGTTGGTGCCGTCCCCCCAGGTGCCCTGCACCGGGTTGGCCCCGGCGGCCTGCCCCCAGGCAATGCGTTGCAGGCCGTTGCCGGTTTCAGCAGGCAGCCCACTGTCTGCCTTGCCCATGTGCCGGGTGGGGGTCTCGCCACTCAACCGGCGCTGATCCAGGGTGTGGCCCAGCCAGCCGGTCAGAGACTGACCGCTGCTGTTGGCACTGGCGCTGGCAGGGATGCCCACCGAGGCCACGGTATCAAACAACCCCATGAAATAAATGCGGATGGGCACCTGGGCGCCCTTGATATCCAGGCTGCGGTTACCGTGTTCATCGGCCTTGCTGCGCTGCTGCAACAGGTTGGCAAAAGCGCGGGCCTCTGTCGCCCCGCGGGAGAAGCCGAACAGCGCCAGGTCTATCTTGCGAATTTTCCAGGGGGCATAGCCGGCCTGCCCGCGTTGGGGGTCCCCCCCGGTCAGCACGCGGGTGATTTCGGCAAAGGCCCATTCCAGCCGGGCCTCGCCATACCGGGCAAAACCGCTGCCCAGGTTGCCACCAGGGTCGCCAATGTCTGCCATATAGGTGCCCAGACCGGCCACGTAAATTGCAAAGTGGGCGGCCACCGAGTCGTTGAGCGGATGAGCACGAAATAACCGGGCCACGTTGCTGTGTTTGCGGCTGGGGAGATCGGCATCCATATTGTTGCCGGTGCCATCAAAAAAGATGGCCAGTTTCACGTCATGGCAGCACAGGCCAAAGTCTTCGCGGTTGTACGGCGTGCCCGGCCCTACCGGGGTCTGGGTCTGGGCGGTCAGCGCGCCGTGGGCCGGGTTAGCCACCGCATCATCGGCGCTGGTCTGCAGGGCCGCGGCGGTCTGGCTAAGCACCAGGGCATCGTTGGGTGTGGTATTGGTCATGGTTCATTTCTCGGCAGGGCGGGCGCAGGGGGGGTGTTGTGGTGATTGAATACCGGGTCGTTCTCGATCAGGCCGTCTGGCAGCACAATCCAGTCATACAGTTCCGGGTACCCGGGCTGGGTAATCTGGGCGGGGGTGCAACGCTCCGGCAGATAGGGCACACCGGGGCGGCGGCCGGTGTCGGGGTCAATCGGCAGGATCAGGCGCGGGGCAGACGGGCGGCTGGTCACCGCCACTTCCACATGACCGTCCGGGTAGAAGTGGGTTTCGAAGTAGGCCGGTTCTTCACCAGGCGGGACGTGGATGTCGGCAGCGCTGAGGGAGACTGTTTGTTCGCGCCACAGGATGCGCGCATCATTGCGCCGCGTACCATCGTAGCTGGAGACTTGGGTATAGCGGCATTCGTCCCCACCCCATTGAATACGGTATTGCCTGGGCAGGGGGTCTTTAAGGCTGAAGCCGCTACAGCAAGTGGTCTTGCTCCCCCCTGCGCTGGAGCGACTCAAAAACACATTGCCGCCCCCCGCCCCATTCACGGAGTAGGTATCTATGGTGCGGTTGGTGTAGTTGTAGGCAATCAAGCCCAGGCTGAACCAGGTTTTGGGTTGGGCTTGGGGTTCCGGGGGGTTGGCACAGGCAGTCAGTACGGGGAACAGACAACACAACAACCAGGCGTATGGATATTTCATGCGGGGGCCTCGGATACATTGGCATTCACGAGGCTGCGCCAGGGCGTCAGGCCGCCTCGCTGATAACAGACGGTCTGATGCTACGCGGGCGAGATGGTCGGTAAAACACCGTAAAAATCACCAAGAAAACGCTGGATTCCGCCGCAAACCCGCAAGAATGTAATGTGCACTCTCCATTACGAGTATGCCGGTTGGCCCGCAACGCTTGCGCAAGCGGCAGCAACATGGTCTAACCTGCCCGTTCCGGGCGGGCGTTTTGCGGTGTAACGCGCCTGGCAAAAAAATAATCGTCGAGCATGTCGATGCTGTCGTGGCTGGTTCGTCGTCCCCATAGATGCCGGAAAAACCACGCGGCCAGCGGCGTCCCAACCTCAATCTCAAGGAGCTTCATCATGCGTTTTATGGTTATGGTCAAAGCCACTCAGGAATCTGAAGCCGGCACGATGCCGGAAGAAGAATTGCTCACCGCCATGGGCAAATACAACGAAGAACTGGTCAAGGCCGGCGTGATGCTGGCCGGTGAAGGTCTGCAACCCAGCGCCAAAGGGGCGCGTATCCGTTTTTCTGGCAAAGAGCGCACCGTGATTGATGGCCCGTTTGCCGAGACCAAAGAATTGATCGCCGGCTTCTGGATCATGCAGACCAAATCGCTGGAAGAATGTATTGAGTGGGTCAAGCGCTCGCCCAACCCGTTCCGTACGGACAGCTATATCGAAATCCGCCAGGTGTTTGAAGCCGAAGATTTTGGCGACGAATTCACGCCAGAAGCCCGCGCGGCAGAAGAGCGCATGCGTGAACAAATGGCTAAACAAGGCCACTAACTGGCGGGCTCAGGGCGGCCGCCTGGCCGCCCTGTTTGCTGATGGAACCCTGTTGTGACCCAGCTTGCTACCCACCGGGCCATTGAAGCGGTCTGGCGTATTGAATCTGCCCGCATCATCGGCGCGCTGACCCGCATGCTGCGGGATGTGGGGCTGGCCCAGGAACTGGCGCAAGATGCGCTGGTGATTGCACTGGAAAACTGGCCACTCACCGGTGTACCCGACAACCCGGCGGCCTGGTTGATGACAGCCGCCAAACACCGGGCGCTGGACCGGCTGCGCCACCACAAGCTGCAACAACTCAAACACGCAGAGCTGGGCCGGGATCTCTCTATTGAACGGGAACTGGCCGCGACTGACCCCATCGACGCGCTGGATAACCCGGTCGATGACGACGTATTACAGCTGTTGTTCATCGCCTGTCATCCGGTCTTGCCGCCGGAAGGCCGGGTGGCCCTCACCTTGCGCTTGCTGGGCGGGCTATCGACCGATGAAATCGCCCGGGCTTTTCTGGTGCCCGAACCCACCATCGCCCAGCGCATTGTGCGGGCCAAACGCACCCTCTCTGCCGCGCAAGTGCCGTTTGAAATGCCACAGAAAGACGCCCTGCCCGAACGGCTGGGTTCCGTGCTGGCGGTGATCTATCTGATTTTCAATGAGGGCTACGCCGCCACCGCCGGCGATGACTGGATGCGCCCGGCGCTGTGTGACGAGGCACTGCGGTTGGGGCGGATTCTGGCCGGGCTCGCGGCCGATCACTCAGAGGTTCACGGTCTGGTGGCGCTGATGGAAATCCAGGCCTCCCGCGCCCGCGCCCGTATAGATGCCCACGGCCAACCTATCTTGTTACTGGAACAAAACCGGGCGCGCTGGGATCACCTGTTGATCCAGCGCGGCCTGACCGCCCTGGACCGCGCACGGGCGCTGGGTGGCTTGCTGGGTCCGTATGCACTGCAAGCCGGTATTGCCGCTTGCCATGCCCGCGCCCGCACGCCAGCGGAAACAGACTGGCAGGAAATCTGCGCCCTCTATGATGCCCTGGCGCAGGTCTCGCCCTCCCCGGTCGTAGAACTGAACCGTGCCGTCGCCGTGTGCATGGCCTTTGGCCCGGAGGCAGGTCTGGCCGCGGTGGAGGCACTGCAAGATGAACCCGCCTTGCAGCGCTATCACCTGCTGCCCGCAGTCCGAGCGGATTTTTTGTTCCGTCTGGGCCGCTTTGCCGAAGCCGCGGTGGCCTTTGAGCGCGCCGCGTCACTGACCCGCAATATTCCGGAACGAACGCTACTGTTGGCCCGCGCACAGACGTGTCAGCATAAATTGTTGCCGAAACCTGACACCATTGGCTAAGTGTCACCCACCTCAAAATCCGCCTCTACCCCTTTAGCTGCAAAGGTTTCAACTGTTTTCAACGCGAATTTGTTACAGTCACATTTCAAATGTTTTGCTTAAATGCGGAGCAAGCCGCTCCAGCGGATTATGCTAAAAATGCTACAAAGCAAAGGCCGGCATCGCGTCGCCAGAACGTCGGGCCGACCGGACATGCCAAACAGGGGATTTTGAAATGACTTTGAAGAAGAAGGCCTGGGGCCTGACGACTGTTGTGCTGGTGTTTTTGCTGGGCATGATGCTCGTAGGGCTGTACGTGCTGCGTAATGCCAGCGACCAGGATAACCGCGCGCGGATCAAGCAGTTGGTGAAAACCACTTACAACACCATCGTGCAGATGGAAAACGCCAGCGCCAGCGGCAAAATGAGTGAAGCCGACGCCAAAGCCCTGGCGGCGCAGATTCTGCGCGAAAACAAGTATCACGAATCCGAATACGTCTACGTCACGGATGACAAACTGGTGTTTGTCGCCACCCCGCTGGACCCGCAACTGGTGGGCACCAGCTTTAACGATTTCAAAGACTCCAAAGGCAATAGCGTCGGGGCGATTGCCGCGTCCGCGCTGGATAAATCCGGCGGCGCCATGACGGACTACTGGTGGGACAGCAAGCGTGACGGCAAGGTGGTTGATCTTTTGTCGGTCGCCGTGCGCACGCCCAAGTGGGGCTGGGTGGTGGGAAGTGGCATCAGCTTTGCCGAAGCCGATGCACGCTTCTGGAGTAACGCCCGTTGGCAGGTCATCATCTGCCTGGCGATGGCCGCCATTATCGGCGCCATCCTGATTATCGCCGTGCGTGGCCTGACCAGTGCACTGGGTGGTGAACCGGATCAAGTGGTGAAACTGGTGTCCCGTGTGGCGGCGGGCGATCTGACCAGCAACCAGCGCATCAATGCGCCATCCCGCAGTATCCTGGGTGAAGTGGAACGCATGCGCCAGTCGCTCTCCACCGTCATGTCGGACATCCAGACCGATGCGCGCCAACTGGAGCATCACGCGTCATCCATTGCCAGCGCCAGCCGCGAGATTTCCAACGCTGCTGGCCGCCAGACCGATTCCACATCGTCCATGGCCGCTGCCATGGAAGAACTGACGGTCAGCATCAACCACATCTCCGACAACACCGGCGACGCGGAACAGACCTCCCGCATGGCGACAGAACTGGCCGCCGAAGGCGTCACCCAGGTCAATGAAGCCTCCACCGCCATGGGCAATATCGCCGGCAGCGTATCGCGTGCCTCTGGCCAGATACGCAATCTGGATGCCAAATCCCGCGAGATTTCCAGCATTGCCGCTGTGATCAAGGAAATTGCCGGGCAGACCAACTTGCTGGCACTGAACGCCGCCATTGAAGCCGCCCGCGCTGGCGAACAAGGTCGCGGTTTTGCGGTGGTGGCGGATGAAGTGCGCAAACTGGCCGAGCGCACCAGCAGTGCCACCGTGGATATCGAAAAAATGCTGGCCGATGTGCAGACCGAGACCGACTCCGTCGTCGCGGTCATGGATGAGGCACTGCCGCAGGTGGAGCATGGCGTTGACGTCGCGCGCCATGTGGCGGAATCGCTCAGTCGCATTCATGGTGGCGCCGAAGCCACGCTGGGCCGCCTGAATGAAATGGCCAGCGCCACGCGGGAACAAAGCGAGGCCAGCAACAGCATTGCCGGCCGCGTGGAAGATATCTCCCGCATGGTGGAAGAAACCACGGCGTCGATTCACCGCGCGACCGATACTGCCGGTGAAATCGAAAACGTCGCGGCACGGCTGAACCAGATGGTGGGCAAGTTCCGGCTGTAAGGCGCCCTCTTCCCACCATTACCGGGGCATGTCACGTTGTGGCATGCCCTTTGTTTTGCAGCCACGGCCATTTGATCAAACCCAACCCCAGCACCACGCCGGCAAAGGCAATCAAACCGCCCACCGCGTGCCAGGCATACAGGTGTTCGCCCAGCAGCAAGCACGCCAGCAACGCCACCAGCATGGGCAACAGGTTCAGAAACAGCGAGGTGCGCGCCACGCCCAGCGCGCGGATGCCCTGCATCCAGCAAAACGGCGCCCCCAGCGATGCGGCAGTACCCGCGTACAGAACCAATGGCGCATTACCGGCCGCCAGCGGTGTCATCGGCCCGGCCAGCCAGAACGGCAGCACCAGCAGCGCGCCAATGCTGGCCTGCACATAGAGTTGCGTCCAGGTCGGCAACGCAATGGCCCAGCGTTTGTAGAGAATCCCGTAAATCACGTTGGACGTGACCGCAACCAGCATCCAGACATCCCCCACGCCAAACTGGCCGTGCAGCAATTGCGCCGGTTGCCCATGCGTAACCAGCACAATCACCCCGCCAAATGACACCAGCGCGCCGACAAGGCGGTACACCGGCAAACCTTCATGCGCCAGCAAACCCGCCAGCACGGCGGACAACAGCGGTGCCAGCATCAGCATGACGCTCATGTTCACTGCGGACGTGTGATGCGCCGCCACATACGCCAGCCCCTGATACAACGCCATCCCCAAGCCACCCAGCACCGCCAGCTTTGGCAGGGACCTGGCAATGGACGCCCGGCGGGCCAGCACGCCCGGTAACACAAACGGGGTCATCACCAGTACGGCGAGGAGCCAGCGATAAAAGGTGATCGAGGCCGGATCAATCTGGGTCGCCGCGGCCTTGCTGACAATGGTATTGCCGGACCAGATCAACACCGCACCCAACGGTGCAAACCGCGCTAGCGGGTGAATGGTTGTCGCAGAAGGAGTCATGACGCATCGCGGTGAGGATTCTGTAGATGCGTTGATTGTGGACGGCATGCATAGATGCAAAAACTGCAATATGATTAATTGATGCGTGCACCGTTTGCACTGGTTGAGCCGGCTTGTGCGCCGTAGGGTGGATTTGCATAGCAATCCACCGCTGCCATGGCGGATTGTCGCTGCCGCTCCGAATCCACCCTACGGATGGCGGGTCGGGAATGACGAGGTGGTGGGCGAGCACCCAACTATTCTTGCACACAGTTGATTTCCATCCGGTCTACGCCGTGGCGCTTTACCACAAAGTGAGTGCAATCACCGCCCTTCCGTACCAACAACCTGACCCATTAACCCACCTATTAAAACCATGCCCCGCCTCGACCTCAACACCCTCATCGACCTGGACGCCCTGCTTACCGAAGGCAGCGTAGCCGGCGCAGCCCGGCGGCTGAACATCAGCGCGCCGGCCATGAGCCGGCGGCTGGCGCATCTGCGTGACGCGCTGGGAGACCCGCTCTTTGTACTGGCGGGCCGCAAACTCGTCCCCACAGAACGCGCGCTGAACCTGCAAGAACGCGTGCGCGCCGCAGTGGAAGACGTGCGCGGTTTGCTGGTACCGCAAACGCTGGATCTGGCCACCGTCAAAGCCACCCTGGTGCTGCGCGCCAATGACGGCTTTACCGGCGTCTGGGGTATCCGCCTGGCCGAGCGGCTGGTGGCCGAAGCCCCCGGCGTGCGCTTGCGCTTCATGCCACGGGCAGAGAAAAATTTTGAGTTTCTGCGTAGCGGCTCGGCCGATCTGGAGCTGGGCGTACTGGACATTGATGCGCCAGAAATCCACAACCGTGCCTTGTTTGATACGCGTTTTGTCGGCGTGGTGCGCCAGGGGCATCCGCTTATCGTGCAAGGTCGGCCGGTCACGGTGGATGACTTTGTCCGCTGGCCGCACATTGGGGCATCGCGGCGCGGACTGGCTTGCGGGCCGGTCGATGACGCGCTGGCGGTACTGGGCGCGGAACGCCGGCTGACGGCCGTGGCACCGGGCTTTCAGTCCGCGTTGACCATGGCGTGTGCCTCCGACTTCATCGCCACGGTGCCGGAAGTCTTTGCCCGCTGGACGGCTCCGACACTGCCGCTGGCGATCTTCCCCTTGCCGGTCAGCACGCCGGTCGTCCACGTCACCATGGCCTGGCACCCGCGTCGCCACGCCGACCCCTTGCACCGCTGGCTGCGTGAACACGTGCTGGCACTATCCCGCGAACTGACCGCCTGAGCGCGTCTTACGCCACGTAGGATGCACGCCGATAGTGTCATCACCACAGCAGGGGCAGGATAAAACCGTGCTGATCGACGTAAACACCGTTTTGCGATGGCGGTGCGACCCCATGACGTTGCGATGCGCCTTTCAAGGGGGCCGGATGGTCCCCGCTTTTTAGCCTCCACGCGCCCTTGCCAGCAAACACCGACAGCCCTTGCCGCACATTCAGCCACGCAGGCAGGCGCTGGTCCGACATCACCCTTGCCATGCCCCGGTGCATGCTGAGTGCATGCTGATCTGATACGGAGAACGCTATGCACCCTGTCCTGTCCCCCACCCTGGCCGCTTTGCTGGGTCTGTCTTGTACCCAGTTGTATGCGGTCAATGATGCAGCATCACGCGGTGGCATTGTCGAGCGCGAAGCCGCCACTGCTGCCAATGCCCGTCTGGCACCGGATGACATTGTCTTTATCGACAAGGCCGGTGCCGCCGGCAATGCGGAAATGACCACCAGCAAACTGGCGCTCAAACAAGCCAAGGGTAAAGATGTGCAGGATTTTGCCGGCCATATGATTGAAGATCATCAGCAACTGGCCGACCGGCTCACCCGCCTGGCGCGCGGCAAAAAGCATGACCTGCACCCGCAAAACAGCCCCGACCTCAAGGCCGAATTAACCCGCCTCTCTGGCTTGAAGGGCGATGCGTTTGATGCCGCGTATATCCAGTACCAGGTGGCAGCGCACCAGGATGCGGTACATCTGTTCTCGAAGGAAGCCGAATCTGGCAATGACCTGGACGTGCGGCAATTTGCTGCGCAAACACTGCCCCTTTTGCAAGCGCACCTTCACGCCATCCAGCAGATTTCCGCGCATCAGTTACGCTCCGTCAAACCGTTGCCCAACGATAAAAAGCCGGCGGCGGGTTGAGGCGCAGGTGAAGGACTGCCAAGGTGACGAAATACCCGACATGACAAACCCCGACTGCGCACAAACGATTTGCGGGGGTTGGGGCTGGGGTTGGGGTTGCTTTTGACTTTCCTCCCCCGTTAAAGCCAAGCGCCGAAGGAGTGGAGGGAGACCTTAGGCTCCCGACCGACTGAGGGCAGCCCGGAGGGCCGCCAGGCTGGGGTCGCCTTTCTTTGGTTACTTTCTTTGGCGACGCAAAGAAAGTGACGTGCTCCGGCCACCGCCGGTATCAAAAGGCTTTCCCAACCCGCGCCACAAGGCGCTAACACACATATCAATGGTGGATTGTCGCTCACGCTCCGAATCCACCCTACGTTCCACAGCAATATGAACCAGGCCAGCTACCCCGGATTCCCGCTTCGCTTCATCCGGGCTACGAGTGGCATCTGCCAGCAAAGGCCACCTGCGGTGGCCGAACTGGATTCCGGCGCAAGGGGACCGCCAAGGGGCGCGCCTTCATCCGGGCGACAAAGAGGCTCCAGCCAGCTACTGCAAAACCTCCACAATCTCCAGCCCCAGTTCATACATCCGCCCGCGCTCCACTTCATGACAGCGCCGCACCCGCACGGTGGCGGCAAATGGTTTGCGGCTGCCGCCCACGGCAGGCGGCATCATCAGTACGTCAAAGACTTCTTCCAGGCGCGGCACGTAACTGGTCCGCACGGTCATGCCACCCACACTCAGATCGGTGCAGGTGCCGTATTGCGCCGGTGCGGCGTCGCGAAACCGCAGTTTGACTTCACAGTTCACTGGAACGCGCCGTGCGCCGCGTTTTTCCTGATTCCCCATCATCCCTTGCCTGCGGTTGCCGTGTTGTTTTGTTTGCCCGTATCAAATGTCGGGCTGAGCAACATGCTGCCATGAGCAAACCAAGTCGTGGTAACGGGATGACTTCCGGCGCGTGCGGGCCGGGCAGAACACCATCAGGCATCACAGGCGGACGGTCAGCCAGTAGCTTGCGACTGGCTGACCACACGTCTTAGTCCGCGTTGGTCGGGCTCTCTGTGCTGTTGGCATGGACCAGGTGTTCAGACAGTGCCTGCAACTGCGCCACGCCAAAACCGCCATATTGATGCTGCAACAGCGGGTGCGCCATTTGCTGCGGAATACGCTGCACAAAGACCAGCGGGCGCAGGCCGCCCGCGCGGGGACGGAACTCCACTTGCAGGTTCAGGGTTTCCGGGTAGGCCGACAATTGATTGGCCAACCAGCCCGCGCCATTGATGGCCGGGCCTTCGCCACGCAAGAACGCCTGGTAGGCCGTCCAGGTGGCTTCATCAATCGCCACCCAGACATACCAGCTGTACATCAGGTTAGCGTCGTCATGCACCGGCATTTCCAGCACAGCGCGGACAAAGTAATCCGTCTGGTGGTCATGTTTGATGCTGCAAAAATCGGTATCCAGAGTTGCCAGCGACGCTTTTTGTTCGTCGCTCAGATTGAAGTAGTGATAGGGCACTTCAAAGGCGCAGCCGGTATCGCAGACGTGGGTTTGTCCACAGCGGGTGCAGCTAAAGGAATAACGGTTGTACATGATGGCTCGTGATCAGGTGCGGCAAGACCGCCACTCTAGCCGCTGCGGCTTTAGAGCGTCCACTGCCGTTGACCCGGCCGCAACACGTGAGCGGTAGTGCTGTAGCGCAACAATTGGCCCGACGTCAGCATGCGTTGTGGTTTGGTGACAAACACTGAAAGACTGATCGCGGACCGGACATGTCACAGGTAAGATGAGGCTTAAAACATACACACCCGGCCCGCCTTGCATACCCTTCTTGCCCTTCTTGCCAGTTGCCTCTTGCTGGGCGCGACCAGCGTCACTGCCGCGGAAACCGCGCTGGCCGACACGCCCCAGGTCTTTCGCCAGTACAAAGATGCCGTGGTGCAGGTCCGCATCATGGACAAGCGCAGCAATAACCGCACCGCGCTGGGTACCGGCTTTGCGGTCGATGATGCCGGCCATGTGATCTCTAACTTCCATGTGATCTCTGAAGTGGTGTGGCACCCCGAATCATTCCGGGCCGAGGCCGTGCGCGCCAATGGCAGCGTGGTGCCGCTTTCGGTCTCCGGGTTTGATGTGGTGCACGACCTGTCGCTGCTGAAACTGGCGACACCCCTGGGCACTCACCTGACACTGGATGCCGGCCCACTGGACAAGGGCACCACGCTGTACTCGTTCGGGATTCCGCTCGATCTGGATTTCACCATTGTGCGTGGGCTTTACAACGGCTTGTTGCCCAAGAGCCTGCGCGAACAAATCCACTTTACCGGTGCCATCAACCCGGGCATGAGCGGCGGCCCCACCATGACTGAAGCCGGCCATGTGATCGGGATCAATGTCGCCACCTCCGGCAATGATGTGGGTTTTCTGGTGCCTGCCCGTTATGCCGTGGCGTTGTTGCAGCAACGCGCCAGCGCGCCGATTAACAGCGCCAGCCAGATGCTCAAATTGATGGACACCCAGTTACTGGCCGAACAGAACGCGCTGGCCAGCCGGTTGCTGGCCGCACCACTCACCACCGATACGCTGGATCATTACCGCACCCCGCGTGACTGGTCGGATTTCTTCCGCTGCTGGGGTGCTGAAGATCATGGCGAAGAAAAACGCTACAGCGCGCTGGCCATGCGCTGCGGCACGCAAAGCAATATTTTCCTGACCGAAGACTACGAAACCGGCACGGTCTACTACAGCCGCAGTTATGTGCAGAGTAAAGGGCTGACCGACCTGCAATTTGCGCATCTGTACAGCAGCCAGTTCAGCATGGAAACCCATATCCCGGACGCCACACGCGAAGACGTGGGCAACTTTGCCTGCAAGACCGCCTTTGTACGCCAGCCAGATGGCCTGCCCATGAAAAACGTGTTCTGCCTGCGGGCGCATCGCAAATTGCCGGGTCTGTTTGATGCGGTGATCATGAGCGCCACGCTGGATCAAAGCCAAAGCGGGCTGATCAACCGGCTGGTGGTAGGCGGGGTCAGTTACGACAACGCAGTGCGGCTGGGCCGCAAGTTTCTGGGAGCGGTGGCATGGTCGAACCACTGATTCTGGAAATCCTGGACCGGCATGGCCGGGTGGCGCAGCGCCAGAAATTCACGCATTTTCCGGTCATCATCGGGCGGGATTACAGCAACGATCTGATGATTGACGATGAAGCCGTCTCGGCCCGTCACCTGAGCATTGAGCCCTCGCCCGATGGTGGCTGGGTGCTGGAAGACCTCTCTAGCGAAAACGGCAGTTATGCCAGCAACCGCCAGCGCTTTACCCTGGCGCGCGTCAAGACCGACGACCGCGTGCGCATTGGCCGCACGCAACTGCAATTGCGCAGCCCGCAATCGGCCGTCTCCCCCACCGTACTGCATGACGGCTTGCTGTGGCGGGTGTCCCAATTGCTGGGCAATGTGTGGATCATGCTCGCCCTGCTGCTGCTCAATGTGGGCTTGTTAAGCTGGAGCAGCAACACCCATGTGTTCACCCAGATCAAACCGTCCGACACCGCCGTCACCGCCGGCACCTTGCTGGCCGGCACGCTGATCTGGGCCAGCATCTGGGCTTTGCTGGCACGGCTGCTGAATCACCGGGCCGTACTGCTGGAATATATCTCGCTGGGCTCGTTACTGGCGCTGGCTAGCCTGGCGTTGCAGGCGTTCGAGGCCAGGCTGGGCTACCTGGCGCATGACAGCACGCTGGCGCTGATCACCTCCAGCCTTGTCTGGCTGGCGGTCATGGCCGTGGCAGCCTATCTGCACCTGAAACTGGCCACAGCGCTCTCCCGGCGCAAGCTCTACACCTTGATCGGCGCGGGCCTGGTGGCCATGTGCGGTTTTCTGGTGTTGTCCAGCTACCGCGACGACCACACCTTCACCCGGGATTTGCCGTTCAATGGCGACTTGCAATTGCTGCCGGTCAGCATGCTCCATGTCACGCCTGCGCCGCAGTTCTTCGACAACCTCCCGGACGTGCGCGACAGCGCGTTGCAGAAAGCCAAAGACCCGGACTAAACCAGAGCGGGTCTTTGGCTTTAGTCCGGCTTGAGCCCCAGCCGGCGTTCGGCCGCTGGCGTGTTGGCGTAAAACGCGCGCTTTTCTTCGTACATCAGCAAATCCGCGTGCTGCACGGTGGCTTCCAGCCGCTCGCCACGGTGGCAGGTGGCCATGCCCATGGAAAAACTCAGCGTCGCGCCAGGGTAGAACTGGTTATTGAGTTCAATCAGATGTTGCAGGCTATCAATGACCGCCTGCCCGCCGCGCTCATCCATACCGGGCAGCAACACGGCAAACTCATCCCCACCGATACGGGCCGCGTAATGCGGTGCTTCCACCGCCTTGGCAAAGACTTCACCGGCACGGCGCAGCAAGGTATCCCCGGCGGCATGCCCCAACTGATCGTTAACGCCCTTCAGTCCATTGAGGTCAGCAATGATGACCGTAACCGGGAACGGCCCTTTGCGCTCCAGCCGGTTCAGTTCGTCCACATAGAACGAGCGGTTGCGCAGTTTGGTCAGCACGTCGTGCTTGCCCAGGAACTCCAGGTAAGCTTCGGCCTTTTTACGTGCGGTGATGTCGGTGAGCGCCACCAGCACCATGTCCCAGTGCTGTTCGTGGCCGGTCAGCACGGCAAATTGCAGGTGGACGTTGACCTCGTTGCCTTCCAGCGAGTAGTTGAGGACCTCGCGCTGCTGGAAGAGTTTGTTGTCCCACAAGTCAATTAACTGTTCCCGGAAATGCTGGCGCATATCGTCACGGAACACATCACGCAGCCGCCCTAACAGGGTTTTTTTATCCGGCGCGGCAAACAGTTGCAGCGTGTGCTGGTTGACGTCGATCACCTGGATTTCTTCCATACAACGTTCGACGAATTCTGGATGCACGTCGGTAAAGACCCGCAGATCACGAATCCCCTGGGCGCGGATCTCGTCGAGCAATTGTTTGACCACGCTGAAGTCTTCTACCCACAAAGAGACCGGTGAGTATTCAAACAATCCACGCGCATACTGGGCCGACAACATCGCCCGGTGGCGTGCGCGTTCCAGTTCGGTAATGTCTTCCACCGCCACCAGCACGCGATCCCATTTGTGCTCATGCCCTGGCAGCACCGTACCGCGCAGCAGTACATCCAGTCGGCGGCCGGTGAGCGTGTAATTGACGGTCTGGCTGAGAAAATGAGTCTCTCCCGACCATAACTGCACCAGCTCTTCCAGATGCTCTTTGAACATGTCATCCCGAAACACCCGATCCAGCCCGCCGACCAGGTGCTCCAGATTATCTGCCTCAAACAGCGTCAGGGTTTTCTGGTTGACCTTGACCACCTTGATACATTCGGAACACTGCGCCACCCGCGCCGGGTCTTCATCAAACCACGCGCGCAAATCCGTCACGCCCTGCGCGCGCCAGGTATCAAACAAGACACGCATGGCACTGTAGTCTTCCACCCACAGTGAAACCGGCGCCAGATCGAACATCCAGGCGTCATCGGTATTGGCGGGTGCAGCGGGAGGGAGCTGGGACATGGCACACCTGTTGTTCTATGTTGGTGTCATTCTAATGCCGCTGCGGGTATGTGTGGTTGTTGGTGTTGTAGCGGGTGGTAAAGGGCCTGGCCAGGCGCCTCGTAAGTGACACTTCCGCAGTGGCGGTCATGGGGGCCGTTGCCGTTGCCGTTGCCGTTGCCGTTGCCGTTGGGGTTGCCTTTGATTTTCCTCCCCCATAAAAGCCCAGCGCCGAGGGCGTGGAGGGAGACCTTAGGCTCCCGACCAACCGAGGGAAGCCCGGAGGGCCGCCCGGCTGGGGTCGCCTTTCTTTGGTTCCTTTCTTTGGCGAAGCAAAGAAAGGGACGTGCTCCGGCCACCGCCGGTATCAAATGCTTTTAAAAGCCGCGCCGTCAGGCGCTAACACCCTGGTTCTCGCCAGAGAACGGGGCCGTCCCGGCCCCCACTGGATTCCGGCTCAAGGCCGGAATGACGACGTGGTGAAGCGAAGAAAGTGATGTGGGCCCGGCACCCCGGGTATCAAAATGCTTTTCAAACCGGCGCTGCAAGACGCTAACACCCACAACAATATGAACCACGTCCGCCACCCCGGATTCCCGGCCTGGTGGCCTCCATCCGGGCTACAAAGTGGCACCAGCCAGCAAGGACCACCTACCTCGCCATCAAATATCCGCTACTGCGCCCGTCCCCCCCTGTTCTGCAACGCAGCCGTAGCGGAATGGCTGTTCAACAAGGTAGTCACATACTGATTGATCAGCATGTCCCAGGTTTTATCCGTATGTAGCTGCGCCAGCCCTTTGTTGAAAGCGGCGATCAAACTGGCAGAGCCCGGTTGCTTGCGCGGGGCGATGAAATACAAGGCGCGCGTATCCAGAGGTTGCGCAGATGCCGCCAGTTTCGGGTACCCCGAAGGCAGTTTGCGCAAGACGAGATCACCCAACAGGCTGTTGGTGACAAAAAAGTCCGCCCGCCCCAAGGCCACCATGCTGGCGCAGGCACTCATATCGGCCGGTGTTTCCACACGCGGCGTTCCGCCTCCCATCAGTTTGTACACCGACGGCAGCGCCACAAACCCCGCTGGCAGGCAAAGCACCTTGTCTTTCAGGACACCTGGCTTGAGCGTGATTTCCTGACCATCCGCACGGCCGTACAGATAGGTGGTCATCTGTACTACCGGCTCGGAAAACAGATATTGCGCCGCCCGTTCAGGCGTTTGTACGTAAGGGAAAGTCGCGGCGTAGCGGCCATCCAGCGTGTCTTTGTAACCGCGCGCCCAGGGTAGCCAGTCTACCGTCGAGGTATACCCGGCCACGGCAAGGCTGCGCTGGACAATGGCGGTAAAGATGCCGCCTTCAGGCAAGCCGTTATCGGTATAAGGCAGGTAACCGTTGCCCGTGACCAGCTTGAGCGGCTCTGCCGCAGGCAGCCACGCACAACTCAGGGCAAGAACGGCAGCAAGGCCAGAACAGGTAAGACGCAAAGCATGCCCTCCACAGTGCGGCAATCTTGTCTGGATGGACAGATGATTGCTTCTACAAATATGTGTAGAGCATAACGCGGTCTGGCGCACGCCGCGCAGGAACGGACACGGCGGGCAAAAAAAATCCGGCGGGATACCCGCCGGATTTCGTACCTGCGTCAGCGCTGGATTATTGCCCCAGATCGCTGACAAAACGGTTGGTGAACGACAGATTGCTTTGACCGTTGGTGCCGGCGATATCCCGGTCAAACGACCAGTAATGCACGCCGGCCAGACCGTTGGCCTTCACAAAGCTGGACATCGCATCGGCATCTGACAAGGTGAACGTTTCGCCAGCGGTGTCGTTGGCGGCGATCATTGGCGTCAGTTCGATCTGGTTGTACGGCAGCTTGTAATAGCCGTGCAGGTCCATACCGGCCTGGATGGCAGACTGGCCCATCTGGCACTGGCTACCGCTCACCACGCAAACACCACTTGAAGCCGGGTTGCCGTAATCCATCACCATCAGGTTGACCGTGTAGTTGGTCAAACCGGCAGCCTGGATCGCGCTCATGACCTGCTTGCCGGTGTCACCCAGCGGATTGGGCGAGTTGGCCCCCATATCCACGGCAACGGCAGAGCCTGCCTGGCTGGTCGCCAGCGTAGCGATGGTAAAGCTGAAGCGCATGGCCGGCCAGGTCTTCTGCGCCACTTTCACGCGGGCAACCAGGTCATTGATCTGGGCCTGGGTCTGGCCTGCTTCAATGTCAAAGTCCACACCGATCATGTTGGCGGAGTAGTAGTTGTTCACAAACTTGGTGAACCCGGCATCCGTTGCGCAAGAGAAGATGCCTGCTGCGCCACCGGTAGAAACCACGTACTTCTTGCCGGCATTGACGAACATCGGCACGTTGGTGGCAGAGAACGTCGCCGGCAACATGCCCGCCAGGTTCTCACCGACCGGCGAGGGCGAAGTCGAACCGCACTCGCCCGTGACAAAGGCCCAGGTCAGTGTGGACAAACCAGACGGCATGGCCGCAGTGACATCAACCACGGTACCGGCGGCGTTACGGCTTTGCATGCCATCGGTATTCCAGTTGGTGTTGACCGTCACGTCCTTGTACGGGCTGTCGATGAAGGTCGGGGCGGAGCCGCTCGGTGTCGGTGTCGGTGTCGGTGTCGGTGTCGGTGTCGGCGTCGGCGTTGGCGTCGGCGTCGGTGTTGGCGTCGGTGTTGGCGTCGGTGTTGGTGTCGGCGTTGGTGTCGGTGTCGGCGTTGGTGTTGGTGTCGCGCCGCCAGAGCAATTGCCGGTGGCGGTCCACGGCAGACCAGAGCCGGTCGCGCCGCTGTTGGTCGCCGGGTTGGCACCCTGGGTCCACCAGTTGGCCTTATAGTTCACCCCGTTGTAGCTGACGACTGCGCCACCGTTATAAGCGGTGCTGGCGTTCCAGGCTGCGGCACAGTTACCGGACGGCGTCGGCGCTGGCGTCGGCACCGGAGTGGGTGCTGGCGTGGGTGCCGGAGTAGGCACCGGTGTCGGCGCTGGCGTAGGTGTCGGCGTGGCAGAACCACCGGTATCCGCGCCCAGATCTTTCCACAGGCTTGGCGTTGCGGCCGGGTTCCAGTTGGCACCCACGTAATCCGTCTGGGTGACCAGCGCCTGATAATCGTGGCCGTTGTAATAAACAATGGTGCCGGCGGAATACGTGCCACCGTCTTGCCATGTCGGGTAAGAAGCGAATGCAAAAGTCGCTGCCAATGCGGCAGGCAGGGCGGCCAGGGCCACCCGGTTAAAACGTGTCATCTCTATCTCCATCCCAGGTTGTGAAAAACAATGCGGGTGCTGTTGCACCTCTGATCGACGGTTTGTCCGGTTCAAGCCGGTACGCGCCCGTGAGTAGACCCGGCCCTGGCCAATACCCCGGCCAGGGTGGCGACATTTACAGCCATATGCAGTCTGGCGTCAATGTCATGTCTTGCATGTGTTTTTCCGGGGAAAGAGACCACCGCAACTTTGGCCGCCCGGCCCGTCAATACCAGCGCCACGGCGACACCGCAGCAGATATGGCTCAACCAGGCACTACGGTATAACCACTGGCTTGAGCAGTGGGCGGCCACATAGAACCACCGGGCCAACTCGCACCGCATATCTCTTACAAGCGGTGGCATTGCTGTGTTCAAAAAGGGGGAGAAACAAGCGCTCAGGTGGGCAAAACAGCCAGCAGCAGTGCCAGCGCATCCAGCGCTGCCTGCGGTGCGCCATCGGTCTGGGCCCGCACAATGGCGCCATCCACGGCCACGGCCGCCGCCAGTGCAATGCGTTCACGTCCGGACGAAGGCGGTAACAACGCGGCGATCGCCTCGGTCATCTGCGCTTTATGGCGGCGGGCAATATCTGCCGCATCTGGCAAACCGCCGCCCTGCTCTGCAACGGCGTTGATAAATGCGCAGCCACGGTAATCCGTGCTGTCAAACCATTCCGCCAAGACCGGGACCAGCGCGGCCAGATGTCCGCCATGCCGTTGCAACGCGTCGGTAAACCAGGTCATCCAGCGGGTGTGGCGATCCTCCAGAAACGCGCGGATCAGATCGTTCTTGCTGGGGTAGTGCCGGTAAAACGTCACTTTGGTTACGCCTGCAGCAGCAATCACCCGGTCGATCCCGGTAGCGCGGATACCGTCCCGGTAAAAGAGATCATGCGCCACACACAAAATGCGTTCGCGGGCGGGCAAAGTGGCAAGGTCTGTGGTCTGGTCGGTTTTCATGCTGCCATTGTAGACAAATCTGTCTACATCTTCTAGAGTGCAGTTCATGCACGTAGACAGACTTGTCTACATTGAATGACTATCCCACACCAGGAGCCCGCATCATGGAACATCGCCCCCCTCTGCCGCCATTTACCCTGGAGACCGCCATCGCCAAAGTCCGCGCCGCAGAAGACGGCTGGAACAGCCGCGACCCCGCCCGCGTGGTGTTGGCCTACAGCGAAGACACCTGGTGGCGTAACCGCGCCGAATTCGTCCGTGGGCGCGCGCAAGCGCAAGCCTTTCTGGAGCGCAAATGGCAGCGGGAACAGGATTACCGCTTGATCAAGGAGATCTGGGCGCACTCAGACAACCGCATCGCCGTGCGTTTTGCCTATGAATGGCATGACGACGCCGGGCAGTGGTATCGCAGTTATGGCAATGAGAACTGGGAGTTCAACGAGTTCGGGCTGATGACACGGCGGCATGCCAGCATTAATGACGCACCGATCAAAGCGGCGGAGCGGAAGTTTTTCTGGCCGCTGGGGCGGCGGCCGGATGAGCATGCGGGGCTGTCGGAATTGGGGTTTTGATTTTGCCTACACCGGGGATCTGGGCGTGCTGTTCTGTTTGTAGGGTGGATTTGGAGCGTAGCGACAATCCACCGCAAGCAGCCCGTTGGGCTGAGGGCTGGATTCCGGCTCAAGGCCGGAATGACGAGGAAGTGGGATACAACCAGCCCATCCTTGCAAACCGATGGTTTGCGGGGTTGGGGTTGCTTTTGACGTACCTCCCCCCTCCGGCAGCGCCACTTTGTAGCCCGGATGGAGGCCACAAGGCCGGGAATCCGGGGTGGCTGGCTTCGCTCCATCCGGGCTACCACGCCAGTAAACGCCCTCGCCCCGCCTCAACCTCTGAAACAGTTGCAAACAGATCTTTCACGCCAGCGTAATAATCCACCCCTATAGTGCGCAGCTGAATATCTTCTCAGGTACTCATCTCTCCAGTCTGGAAGTCCACAGTTCAAGCCCTGCATGCATTGCGGGGCTTTTTTTTGGCTGTCAGCCAGCGCACGTCAAACCAGCAGGGCGGCCAGATCAGCGCGGACAAAGGGTTTGGCGATAAATGCTTGCCCTTCCCGCCAGGCCGGATGCGCGCGGTGGGTTTCCAGTGGCAGGCCAGACATCAGCACCACCCGCGTTTGCGGCCAGCGGCGGGCGATGGCGGCGGCGAGCGCAATGCCGTTACCCCCACTGCCCAAAGAGATATCCGACAGCACCAGTTCCACCGGTTCGTTACTCGCCAGCCAGTCCTGCGCTTCCTGCGCGCCAGAAACGCCAATGGCATCGGCCCCCAGAGTGCGCAGCATCGCCAGTGCGGTGTCTTTCACTGCCGGGTCGTCTTCGACCACCAGCACGCGGCCGCCGAGCTGGCTGGTCAGTTGCGGGCGGCTGTGATCATGGCTGAGGAGGGCGTCTTGCGTGCTGGGGGGTAACCACAGCGATACCGTGGTGCCCTGCCCGACCACGCTCTGGATTTGCACATCGCCACCGCTTTGCCGCACGAAACCATACACGCTCGATAGCCCCAGACCACTGCCTTCACCCAGCGCGCGAGTGGTAAAGAAAGGCTCCATCACCTTGTCGAGCAATTCCGGCGGGATGCCGATGCCGGTATCCGCCACCGAAATCACCACGGCTTCTTTGAGTGCGGGCAGGCGCTCCGGACTGCCGCCGGCCTCTACCGCCAGCGTCAGCGTGCCGCCGCCGGGCATGGCTGCCGCGCTATTGAGCGCCAGGTTCAGCACGGCGTTCTCCAATTGGCCCCGGTCCGCATTCACGGTGTGTTTGCCGCTGCCCGGTTTGATGACGACCTCAATCTCTGTGCCGACGGCGTATTCAATCAGGTCCAGCATTTCTGCCAGCATGTCGTCCGGTTGTACGACCTCGGCCTGCAAGGGCTGACGGCGGGCAAAAGACAGCAGACGGCGCGTGAGCTGCGAGGCGCGCTCGGCAGAACGCCGCGCCAGTTCCGCCATGCCGAGGGCTTCGGGCTGCTTTTGCAGTTTGTCTTCCAGCATTTCCAGGTTGCCCAGAATGGCCACCAGGAAGTTGTTGAAGTCATGCGCCACCCCCCCAGTCAGTTGCCCAAGCACTTCCATTTTCTGCGCCTGGCGCAAGTCCGCCTCTACGGCGCGGCGGGCGGTCAGGTCGCGACACACCGCCACCCAGCCACCACCGGGCATGCCCTGACAGTGAAACTCCAGCACCCGCTGGTCGACAAAATGCAGTTCTGCGGCGGCGGCAATGCGCGTTTGCCGGTCGGTCGTGCGCGTGGCGGTGCGGCGGGATACCGCGCGCCAGCGCGCCTGCACCGGGAGTGCCTTGCGCAGTTCCAGCAGCGTCATGCCAATGTGCAGACGCTGATCCGGCATGCCCAGCGCGGCCTGAAACATGGGGTTCCAGCCCACCAGACGGCCCTCGCCATCGTGGACAGAGACGCCGTCGTTCATGGAACGGAATACGGTCTCCAGTAGCCGTTGCTGGCTATCCAGACCCTCGGTCAGCTTTTGTTTTTCCAGCATGTTGGCGCGGAACACTTCAAACGCACGCGCCAGTTCGCCCACCTCGTCCTTGCGATCAATCGATGGAATGCGCTGTTCCGTGTGACCGGAGGCCAGCCGCGCCAGCACGCGGGTCATGCGCTGCAGCTTGCGCAGCACCCGGTCAACATAGGTCACCCCCAGAATAGCCAGCACCACGCCGATCGCCGTCAGCAGCCACAGGCCCGATTCACTGGATGCCACCACCCGGCGCACGCTTTCGTGGCGCCGTTCAGCCACCTGGCGCAGTTCTTCTACATATTTGGCAGAACGTTCATCCAGTTGGTCGGCATGCGAGCGGATCAACTGCACCAGATAGGTCATGCGCTGTTCGCTGGTCAGAAACTCGTTGCGCAGACTAAAGACGTTATCCGGCCCCTCGCCAATTTTGTGCAACAGGGCAGCCAGTTCAGGTTCGCGCTTGTCCTCACCCAAGGCGCGCACCCGCATCCACAAGGCTTCGTTGTCACTTTCCGCGACGCCCAGCGTGGTGAAATCGCTGGCCTGAAACGCCGACATGGTCACCACCCACAGGTTGAGCATGGTGGGCGCATTGCGCGCCACATCGCGGCGGCGACGCAGAATTTCGTTACCCGCGCGATCGGCATCGCGGCGTTCTTCGTTGATACGGCGCTGCAACAGGCGGTGCATGCCCGATTGCACCATCAACCGGGTCAGGTCACGGTCAATGCCGTCCAGCTCTGCATTGGCGGCCAGTTGGTCGGCGGTGCGTTCCGGCAAATCCATGCTTAACAGGCGGATATCGTGCAGCAGGTTGTGCAGTACCTCGGTATCACTGCGCAACAGATCGGGCGAATCTGTCCCCGCCATGCCCGGCGCAATGGCCGCCACCTGCGCCACTTTTTCAGAGAGTTTGAGCACGCGGGCGATTTCCGGCACCACGTTGGCTTCGTACTCATCCAGCGCGCGCTGGTTGGCGCGCATGCCCATAACCCCGACCAGTGCAATCGACATGGTGACCAGGAACAACAGCAAAAACGCGACGATCAGCCGCGTGCGGATGCTGGGCATGCGATCAGGCAGGCGGGATCTTAAGGCGCGCATGATGGCTAAAGACGGGTGACGGGCGTGGCAAACATATAACCCTCGCCGCGTTCGGTGCGGATATACGCCGGCAAGCGCGGGTTGGGTTCGATCTTGCGTCTGAGGCGCAGGATCAGCACGTCAATGGTGCGGTCATACACGTCGATTTCGATGCCACGGGTGTGTTCCAGCAATTGATCCCGCGACCAGATGCGGCTGGGCTGCTGCACCATCGCCGCCAGAATGGCGAACTCCCCGCGCGTGAGCGAACACGGCTCGCAACCGTTCCTGGCCAGCACGCGCTTGCCCATATCCAGCACCCAGTCACCAAAACCGTAGCGCACGCTGCCATCGGCCACCGGACGAGGTTGTGACAGTTCTGTGCTGCGGCGCAGATGCGCGCGTACCCGCGCCAGCAACTCGCGCCCGGAGAACGGTTTGTTGATGAAATCATCCACCGCCAGTTCCAGCCCCAGCACGCGATCGGTCTCGTCACCCTGCCCGCTGATCATGATGATGGGCACGTTGGACTTCTGCCGCAGCTCCCGCGCGACCGTCATGCCATCCTCGCCGCGCAGTTTCAGATCAAGAATGACCAGCGCGCAGGATTGCGTAGCCAGATGCTGGAACAAACCACTGCTCTGACCTACTGCGCAGACGGCAAAACCTGCATCTTCCAGCAGCGTTTTCAACCATTGTCGTACTTCTGCATCGTCATCCAGGACCAGGATGCAATGTCTGTTATCCATAGCTGACTCTCCACCCTACAGCGCTCTTGTGGCGCGTTGGCAAGGTCTGACTGTATGTCATCCACTGTGCCGCTGATGCTGCCTTTGCAAGGCGGGCACGTCAACCGGGGTATTTGTGTATGGCCGGATTAGGACTCGGGTGGGTGTTGCGGTTGAAGTTGCCGTAGCCGTTGCCGTTGCCGTTGATTTTGGGTTTGAAGTTGCTTTTGACGTTCTCCCCCATAAAAGCCCAGCGCCGAAGGAGTGGAGGGAGACCTCAGGCTCCCGACCGACTGAGGGAAGCCCGGAGGGCCGCCAGGCTGGGGTCGCCTTTCTTTGGTTACTTTCTTTGGCGACGCAAAGAAAGTGACGTGCTCCGGCCACCGCCAGTATCAAATGCATTTTTAACCCCGCGCCGTCAGGCGCTAACACAGATCGCAATGGTGGATTGTCGCTCACGCTCCGAATCCACCCTACGGCCAGCCTGGCAAAGGCCACCCGCGTTGGCCATAACGGATTCCGGCGCAAAGGGGCCACCAAGGTCGGGAATGACGATGCAATGGGCAAGCAAACATCTCACCCTTGCCCGTATCGCCTCCAGGGTACAACGCGATACACTGCAAGGCTGATCACAGCAGCCATCCGCGAGCTGCCCTGCACCCCATGGACCCTCATGCGCATATTGCTGGTTGAAGACGATGTCCTGCTGGGCGATGGCGTAGCCGCCGGGCTGCGTGACGCCGGCTTTACCGTAGACTGGATCACCGATGGCGAGGCCGCACTGACTGCGCTGACCACGGTCGCTTATGAACTGGTAGTGCTGGACCTGGGCCTGCCGCGCCGGGACGGCATCAGTGTGCTGCGCACCTTGCGCGCGCAACGGCAAGACATGCCGGTGCTAATCCTCACCGCACGGGATCAAGTGAACGAGCGCGTTACCGGTCTGGAAAACGGGGCGGATGACTATGTGGTCAAACCCGTGGCCCTGGCCGAGCTGGTTGCCCGCGTGCGCGCCTTGTTACGCCGTGCGCATGGCCGCGCCCAGCCGCTGATTGAAGCCGGCAACCTGACCATCGACCCCGCCGCCCGCACGGTGACGCAACAAAACCGCCTGGTGACGCTGTCCCCGCGTGAATATCTCTTGCTGGTTGATCTGGTAGAACACCGCGGCATTGCCCGCACCCGGGCGCAACTGGAAGACAGTTTGTACGGCTTTGGGGAAGAAGTGGGCAGCAACGCCGTGGAAGTTCATGTCCACCATCTGCGCAAGAAACTTGGCGAGCCCCTGATCCGCACGGTGCGTGGCGTGGGTTATCTGTTTGTTCCTGACCGGAGTGATACCGTACGCGATTGACGGTTGCCCCGGCATAAAACTGACGGGCGTGCCCGTTGTCCCACAGCGATATCAGCGAGCGCCTACAGCAGGTCGCTCACGACGGCCTGCACTATGGCATTTCCGGTTTATTCAGGTGCCCTGACATTGCCGCAGCCTTGCGAGACCCCAATGAACGCAGATCGACTTTCAATTCTCTACGTAGAAGATAACGAGATGCTCCGCGCCACCATTGTGGAGTACCTGGAAGAAATGAGCCTGCCGGTCACCCCGGTAGCCAGCGCAGAAGACGCACTGGAGCGCCTGGCCCGGCAGCACTTTGACGTACTGCTGACCGACGTCAGCCTGCCTGGTCGTTCCGGCATGGACCTCGGCCGCGACGCCCTGACGCTTTACCCCGACATCCACCTGATCATCTCGACCGGGCACGACGTATCCGGCTTTGTGCAGAACATGCCCAATACCCAATGCCTGCCCAAACCGTTTGACCTGGACGACATCGACGCCGTGCTGAACAACATACGCCAGGCGCTGGCCGAGCGGGCGTGAACACCCAATTTCAAGCAGACGGTTTGCGAAGTTGGGGTTGCTTTTGATCTTGCCGTTGTCTTTCCTCCCCATTAAAGCCCAGCGCCGAAGGAGGTCGGGAGACCCAAGGCTCCCGACCGACTGAGGGCAGCCCGGAGGGCCGCAAGGCTGGGGTCGCCTTTCTTTGGTTACTTTCTTTGGCGAAGCAAAGAAAGTAACGTGGGCCCGGCACCCCGGGTATCAAATGCTTTTAAAAGACCCGCGCCGAAGGCGCTAACACAGATCGCAATGGTGGATTGTCGCTTCGCTCCGAATCCACCCTACAACCGGCATTGCAAAGGCCACCTGCGGCGGCCGGGCTGGATTGCGGCCTTCGCCGGAATGACGAAGTAGTGGCGCGGGTGTACATCCCGATCCTGGTACAGGTCGTAGCTGGATTCCCGCCTCCGCGGGAATGACGAATTAGTGGCCGCGTGGCAAGCAGCCTGTTTCATGCTTGCAAATAGCCCCACCCCGGATTCCCCCTTCGCGCCATCCGGGCAATGGGGCGGTTCTCCAGGGCGCAAATCTCTCCCCCCACCCGTGTAGGACTACAACCGACATCCTTACACGACGACTCATGACATCATCCCGCCTGATTCTTGAAGTATGTGCAACACGCACATCCCCAAACCGGCCACAACGACACCGCAGAATGCCATGACCGATTTATCGCTTCCAGAAAACACCTTCCGCCGCATTCTGGCGCGCAATGTGCTCGCCCCGCTGATCGTCGCGGCGGTGACCAGCGCTATCTACATTGGCCTTGTGCTGTATCTGCAAAACGTCAGCCGCTGGGTAGACCATGCCGATCAGGTCATCAGCAAAACCACAGCCGTGACCAAGTTACTGGTAGATGGTGAAACGGGCCTGCGCGGCTATGTGATCACCGGCAAAGCCAGTTTCCTGGAGCCGTACAATAGCTCCAGCGAGCAGTTTCTGGACACGCTGCATGAAGCCCGCGCCCTGGCGGCCGACAACCCCAGCCAGCAAGCCTTTTTCAGCCGGGCCGAAGAGCGCTACAAAGAGTGGCACAACTATGCCGAGCATGTGATCAAGGCGCGCCAGGATGGCATCCAGAACGCCAGTGATTACATCACCTCTGAATCCGGCAAAACGCAAATGGATCAATTGCGGGGCTTTTTCAGCCAGATCATCCAGACCGAAGAAGCCGCCCGCGCGCAACGTAGTATCGAGGTGGAAAACACCGTTAACTGGTTGCTGGGCCTGACGCTGGCCATTGGCCTGTTTTCTGGTGTGGTACTGGTGCTGAGCGGCCGCCGCCAGTTGCAGCAACTCTCGCAGGCCTATGGCGAAACACTGGCGCAGCAGCGCGAGCACAATCTGCATCTGGAACGGCAAAGCTGGCTGCGCAAGGGCCAGACCGAACTGGCGACGGTCATGTTGGGTGAACAGAACATCCAGACCCTGGCGGCCAATATGCTGGACTTCATGGTGCGCCACCTGGGTGCGGCCGTGGGCGCAGTCTATGTCAGTGCAGACCGCCAGCATTTTGCGCGGGTCAGTCAGTACGCGCTGGAAGCCACGGCGCTGGAAAGCCAGCGTGAATTCCAGTTGCGCGAAGGCATTACCGGCCAGGCCGCAGCAGAAAACCGCATTATCGTGCTGAACGATATTCCGGATGACTACCTGCGCGTGACCTCCGCGCTGGGTAACGGCAAACCACGCGCGGTGCTGGTGATTCCGGCGCGGGGCGATCGCTTTGTCAATCTGGTCATGGAGCTGTCGTTTACCCACACCATGCCCGATCAGGCCGAGGAGTTTGTCAATCTGGTGGCGCACGCCATGGGCACTGCCATTGATAGCGCGCAGTACCGTGAGCAATTGCAGAACGTGCTGAGTGAAACACAACAACTCAATGAAGAACTGCAAGCCCAGCAAGAAGAATTGAAAGTCGCCAATGAAGAACTGGAAGAGCAATCCCGTTCCTTGCGCGAATCCCAGGTGCGGCTGGAAAGCCAGCAAGTCGAGCTGGAGCAGAACAACGATCAACTGGAAGAACAAACACAAACCCTGCAACAGCAGCGGGATGAGCTGGACGCCCGTAACGAGGCGCTGAGCATGGTGCATGTGCAACTGGAAGAACGCGCCGACGAACTCCTGCGTGCCAGCCGTTACAAGAGCGAGTTTCTTGCCAACATGTCGCATGAACTGCGCACACCGCTCAACAGCGCGCTGATTCTGTCCAAACTGCTGGCCGATAACGGTGAGGGCAATCTGTCACCAGAACAGGTGCAGTTTGCCAGCTCCATTTATTCATCCGGCAATGACCTGTTGACGCTGATCAACGATATTCTGGACCTCTCCAAGGTGGAAGCCGGCAAGCTCGATATCTGGCCGGAAGACATTCCCACCAGCCGCTTGCTGGAAGGGCTGGAGCAGATGTTCAAGCCGCTGGCGCAAAGCAAGGGGGTTGAGCTGGAAGTGGTCGCGCGGGCGGATCTGCCGCGCACCATCGTGTCTGACCAGGCCCGTTTGCAGCAGATTTTGAAGAATTTGCTTTCCAATGCCATCAAGTTCACCGAAAAAGGCACGGTGCATATCGTGGCGGGTCTGCACGCGCCGGGTGAAGTGGCATTTGCCGTTTCCGACACCGGCATCGGCATTGCGGAAAACGAACTCCAAACCATTTTTGATGCCTTCCACCAGGCCGACGGCGCCACCAACCGCAAATTTGGCGGTACCGGTCTGGGCCTGACCATTTCGCGCGATCTGGCGGGCTTGCTGGGCGGCACCATCAGTGTGCAAAGCACGCCTGGCACCGGCAGCACCTTTACCTTGATTGTGCCGCTGACCCTGCCGCAAACGCCGGCGGATGACGCACCCGCCTCCGTCAGCGTCGTGCCGGCCTCCCGCCCGGCGTTGCCCGCGCCGGTGGAACCCGCTACACCCGCCCTGCCGGATGACCGCGACCAGTTGCGGCCCAACGCGCGCAAGGTGCTGATCATTGAAGACGATGCCACCTTTGCCCGTATTCTGTACACGCAAGGCAAGGAACTGGGTTTTGATTGTCTGCTGGCCAGCAGTGCGCAAAGCGGCTTTGATCTGGCGCTGGAATTGATGCCAGACGCCGTGATGCTGGACATGAAACTGCCGGATCAATCCGGCATGACGGTGCTGGAGCGGCTGAAAGAAGAACCGCGCACGCGGCATATTCCGGTGCACGTGATTTCCGGTATAGATAGCAGCCACGCCGCCTTGCAGGCCGGGGCGATTGGCTACGCGCTCAAGCCGGCGGATCGGGAAGCACTGCGCAAGGTGTTTGCGCGCATTGAGGCCAAATTGTCGCAAGCCATCAAGCACGTACTGGTGGTGGAAGACGACCCGCTCCAGCGCGAAAGCATGATGAAGCTGATTGCGGATGAAGACGTCAAAATCACCGCTGTGGCGCTGGCTGAAGACGCGCTGCAGCATCTGAAGGACACCAGTTTTGACTGCATGGTGGTCGATCTGACCCTGCCCGACATGGCCGGTTACGACCTGCTGAAACGCATGGCGGCCGATTCCGCCTATGCGTTCCCGCCGGTCATTGTCTATACCGGCCGCGTGCTTAGCCGGGAAGAAGAAGCCGAACTGCGGCGCTATTCGCACTCCATCATCATCAAGGGCGCACGCTCGCCTGAGCGGTTGCTGGATGAAGTCACACTGTTTTTGCACCGCGTGGAAACCACCCTGGCACCAGAACGCCAGCAAATGCTCAAGGTAGCGCGTAGCCGCGAAAAGGCCTTTGAGGGGCGCAAGATCATGGTGGTGGATGATGACGTGCGCAATATCTTTGCGCTCACCAGCGCACTGGAGCCCAAAGGCGCGCAGATTGTCATTGCCCGCAATGGCCGTGATGCGCTGGAAAAACTCGACACCGATCCAGACATTGACCTGGTACTCATGGACATCATGATGCCGGAGATGGATGGCTATACCGCCATGCGCCAGATCCGCACCGATGAACGTTTTGCCCGCCTGCCCATTATTGCCGTCACGGCCAACGCCATGCGGGACGATCAGGAAAAGTGCCTTGCCGCGGGCGCCAATGACTATCTGGCCAAGCCGATTGATCTGGATAAACTGCTGTCGCTGATCCGGGTGTGGATGCCCAAGCTGAGCCGCCTGTGACCTACGCCGCCGCCGACTTCGATATTGAGTTGCGTTTGCTGATCGAGGCCATCTACCTCAAGTACAGCTATGACTTTCGCAACTACTCGCCCGCCTCCATGAAGCGGCGGGTAGCGCACGCTTTGCAGCAGTTCGATTGCCAGACAGTCAGCCAGCTACAGCACCGGGTGATTCATGATGCCGATTGTTTTCCGGCGCTGCTGCAATACCTGACGATTCCGGTGAGCGAGATGTTCCGTGACCCAGGCTACTTCAGCGCGCTGCGGGAACAGGTGCTGCCCATTTTGCATACCTACCCCACCATCAAGGTGTGGATTGCCGGTTGCAGCACGGGCGAGGAAGTCTATTCCATGGCCATCATGCTCAAAGAGGAAGGCCTGCTGGACCGCGCCATCATTTACGCCACGGATATCAACCCGCACAGTCTGCAAAAGGCCGAAGCGGGTATCTACCCGCTGGACAGCATGGCGCTGTTTGAACGCAATTACGATAAAGCCGGTGGCACGCGTTCCTTGTCTGACTATTGCACCTCGGCCTATGGCTCTGTGCTGTTCGACAAATCGCTACGGCGTAACGTGATCTTTGCCGATCACAGCCTGGCGACCGATAGTGTGTTCTCTGAGGTGCAACTGATTTCTTGCCGCAACGTACTCATTTACTTCAACCGCGAACTGCAAAACCGCGCTTTTGAACTGTTTCACCAGTCACTGGTGCATCGTGGTTTTCTGGGGCTGGGCTCCAAGGAAACGGTGCAGTTTTCCGAGTTTGCCGGCGAATTTGAGTCTTTTGCCAAAACTGAACGGGTTTTTCGCAAGGTATGACCATGCGTTTGCAACCCCGTGATACCCGCCATTTGCCACCCACGGTGTTGATCGGGGGCTCTGCCGGCAGCGTGGAAGCGCTGGGACTGATCCTGCCGGCCTTGCCGGCCGACCTGGGCGCGGCGGTGGTGATTGTGGTGCACCTGCCGTCCAGCAGCCCCAGCCTGCTGGTCGATATCTTCGCTCCGCGCATGGCCTTGCCAGTGGCGGAGGTGCATGACAAGGTACAACTCAAAGCCGGGCGGGTGTACTTTGCCCCGCCTGATTATCATGTGCTGGTTGAGCCGGAGGGCCAGTTGACGCTCAATGACGATCCACCCGTGCATTTTTGCCGCCCGGCCATTGATCTCTTGTTTGAATCCGGCGCGGATGCGCTGGGCAAACGCGCGGTGGGCGTGTTACTGACCGGCGCCAACCAGGACGGGGCAGCCGGCATGGCCGCGCTGGTGGCCGCTGGCGCCACCACCATCGTGCAAGACCCGGCGGACGCGCAAGCCCCGTTCATGCCCGCCAGCGCCCTGCGCCAGACGACGGTTGAGCTGATTTTGCCCGCCCGGGAGATCGGACCGGCACTGGCGGCCCATGCTTATGGATAAAGTCATGCAGCCAGCCAAAGCCAAAATTCTGGTGGTCGATGACCTGGCAGAGAACTTGCTCGCGCTCGAAGCGTTGATACGTAGCAACGAGCTGGAAATCCACACCGCGCAATCGGGCTTGCAGGCGCTGGAACTGATTTTGCTGCATGACTTTGCGCTGGCGCTGATCGATGTGCAGATGCCAGGCATGAACGGGTTTGAACTGGCCGAGTTCATGCGCGGTACGGAAAAATCCAAACACGTGCCCATTGTGTTTGTCACCGCCGGCAACAAGGAACACTTTGTGTTCAAGGGCTACGAAAGCGGCGCGGTGGATTTTCTGCACAAGCCGCTGGACGCCCACGCGGTGCGCAGCAAGATCAATATTTTTGTCGAACTGCACCAGCAGCGCCTCGCCATGCGTTGCCAGTTGCAGGAACTCCAGGCCAGCCGCGCCGCGCAGGAAAAACTGCTGCTGCAGTTGCAAAAAACCCAGGGCGAACTGCAACAGGCTATCCGCGTGCGCGATGACTTTATGGCGATTGCCTCGCATGAACTCAAAACGCCGCTGGCCACGCTCAAACTGCAGAACCAGTTGCGCCAGCGCCATCTGGATCGGGATAACCTGGACGCCTTTACGCCCGACAAACTCAGAAAGATGACGGATACCGATTCACGGCTGGTGGAAACCATCATCCGGCTGATCGACGACATGCTGGATGTGTCCCGCATCCGTGTGGGCAAGCTGACCTATGCCACCACCGAGTTCGACCTGTCTGAACTGACCCATGAAATCGTCGAGCGCTTTGCCGATCAGCTCACGCAATCCAATCACGGCTATACGCTGGACATTGCCGACTGCGTTGTGGGGCTGTGGGATCGCTACCGGCTGGATCAAGTGATTACCAACCTGATCACCAATGCGATCCGTTATGGCAGTGGCAAACCGGTCACCATCAAACTCACGCAGAAGGATAATCAGGTCCAGTTGTCGGTACGTGATCAGGGCATGGGCATTGCGCCAGAAGACAAGACCCGGATTTTCCAGGTGTTTGAACGCGCCTCCAGCACCAGTGGTTCTGGCGGGCTGGGCTTGGGGTTGTTTATCGTGGCGCAGATTGTAGAAGCGCATAACGGCCGCATCCGGCTGGACAGCGTGCCAGGTGAAGGTTCGACCTTTACTGTGGAATTACCCCTGACCGAAGGCGTAGCCGGCGCCAACCCGGTGGTCCTCACCCCAGCGCAGCACACCCCAGCAACGCGGTAAACAACGCCGCCCGGCGTCCGGCAAAACGCGGCAGATACAGTTCTGCCGCCAGCAGCGCGCTGGCCGCCGGCATCAAGCCGCGTGCCGGCGGCGCCAGGCTGAGTGCCAGCATCAACGGGCCGCAGGTCAGCAGACAATCGACGCCCTGTCTGATGCCAAAGCGCAGGCAATCACTCTGTGCGCGCCAGCCACCCGGTGCCAGCGGCTGGGTCCGGTGGCAACGCAGCAGCACCCGCTTTCGCGCGGGCAGCCCTTGCCACAGCACCGCCCCGGCAAACAAGGCCACGAGTGCCGCAGTGGGTAGCGCAATCACGCCCTGCCAGGCCCAGAGCGGTAAGCCTGCCAGCAACCACGGCAGCAGCCAGCCCAGCACAAAAACACTCATGGCGCGCCCGCGTCGCTGCCGCAAGCTGCGAAATGCCACATGTCGCAATGCGGGCAACCAGCGCGGCGACATCATCGCCAGCAGCATCAACAACCCGCCCAGCACACGCGGCAACACGGGGCCAGACTGGACGCCGTTTGCAGTACACAGCGCCAGCAAGGGCATGGTCTGGCCAGCCTGCACCAGCAGCAGCGACCAGGCCGCCACGCACACAGCCAGCGCGACCCATTCCGGGTGCCACACCAGCCATTGCCGTAGCACGGTCAACTCAGTCTCCGTAATACAGACTGATACGGCCCACTTGCAGATCAGGTGCTTTTTGCCCGGCCCGCAATGGCGCAAAGGTGACGCGCAGATTGTGGGCATCCCACGTCCCCGCCGCTTTCAGGTGCTCCACCACATGGGTGACATCCAGCACATAGGTCAGGCCACTGCCCTGATGCAGCAGGTCACTGCCAGATGCGGCCTGCACGCCAAACATGGGCAATGTCCCGGCAAAACCGGGGTCTGATTGCGCCGGCGGGTTGGCTGCGTCCGCCACGTTCAGGTAAACGCCATACCCGCCGGGCCGACCACTACCGGTAATGTTTTCCAGGTTGAGATACACCCGCGCCACCGGCGCAGAGGTCAGCGCCGCGCCGCGCACACTGGCCGCCCCCGCCTGCAAGGGCACCTGCGCTGTGGTGGGAGCGTTGGCCAGCGCATGCGCGGCGGATGTCCCGCCCGCCAGTTCTGCCGGCTGCTGCACCACCGCGCCCATGGGGCCGCCCACCGCGGCATGAATGCTCACTGGCGCCCCCGTAGCCAGCGGGTCTGACGTGTCTTCATACTGATATCCCAAAAGCGTGTTGGTGGTGTCGAGCATCTGGGCTGGGGTGTAGGTCTGGACCTGGCCACTGGCATCGTGAAACTGGAATTTGGCGTTACTGGCGGACAACCAGGTGGTATCGGCCGGATTTTTGTGGCTGGAGAGCCGGTTAAGCCACACCTGCCACAACCGGTCGATATTGGCGTGGTGCAGCCAGAAAATCGGGTCCAGCGCGGCGGTTTCAAAGGCGCTCATCAACCCGCTATCGCCACCTACCGCCACATGCACGTCGCCATGCGGCGTTTTTTCCAGCGCGCCGGTGGGGCCATTGCCGTGGTTAAACCCGGTTTTGGGGCCGCCAAACCCGGGGTGACCGCCATCGGCAATACCGGTAAAGAGGGCGTCTGCCAGGCAGCGAATATCCACTTCTGCTGGCGTCATGCCGATATCGCCGTTGTCATTGGGCGCGCGGGCGCTGACATTGAGCGCATTGGCGCTGCCATCGGGCAGCGTGGGCAGAAAGAAGGCGGCCGGCAAACGGCGCGCGCCAGGATTGCTGGTGTCGCTGTAGTTCCAGTACGGCAAAGACCAGCCGGCCGGGCCACCCAGTTTGACCACCGTCGCGGCCACCATCGCCTCAAAACACATCAGATACATGCGATGCCAGGGCAGGAAAAACCAGGATGAATGCTGGCACTGACTCCAGAAGGTGCGCTGGTCGGCGGCGCTGGGCAGCGTGTCGCTGTCGCTGGCAAACGGGTCTTGATCCCGCTGGTAACCGTGAATGGCGGCCTGATAGCGCCAACTGGTGGGATCGTTAAAAGGCCGCGTCTGCATCTCTGCCACGGCTTTGGCGTACCACAGCAAGGTTGGGTCCCACTGCGGCAATTTGTTCACATCCTGACGAACACGAGTGACCATGCTGGTGCCTCCAGAACTGTCTCCCTGACGGTTCACCCCCAACTGCATGCCACGCTCATCGCCGTGGTTCTGCATGGGTTCTGGCTCAGCCCTGGCGTACTGTCAACCCGACATGCCATGCGATCTGGACAAAGGGCAGCGTTGTGCCAGATTAAGAGATCAACCTCATATTTCTGCTGGTGGGCGGTCCGCCAGTACCCGTTCCTTTTTCAGGAGTTTGCCATGAGTATCACGCCCCTCTCCCCGCCCATTGAAACCGGCGAAACCGGCGGTCTGCACACGCATCTGGACAACCTGGAAAGCGCGCTGGATTACGCCCTCGCCAAAAAAGAAAGCCCCCGCACACCCAACCCGGAAACCTGGCAGGTGACGTTTGATGCGGTCTCCCGCGCGGTGGATAGCAAAGACGCCGGAGACATTGCAGCAGCTCATGCGCAGTTGACCAAGGCCGTGGGGGAGACCTTGCGGGCAACCGGGAAATTGCCGTATTGAGTGTACCTGGCCGGCGCAAGCAGCCCGCTGGGCCGCAGGCTGGATTCCTGCCAGCGGGCCGCGGTGATGTACCCGCATTGCCACTCCGGATGCCCGGCCCGCTGGGCCTTCATCCGGGCTGCGGTGTTACTTTGCGGTCAGGCCAGCATCGTAGCCCGGATGGAGCAAGGCGCAATCCGGGGTGACGATGCGGGCAAGCATGATGCTGATGTAGGGTTTTGCGGATCGGGCATCGCTATTGCATGCATTGCCACCCCGGATTCCCGGCCCGCTGGGCCTTCATCCGGGCTACGGTGTTACTTTGCGGCCAGGCCAGAACCAAGGACAAGGTATGGATACGCTGGATCAATACGACCGGCACATTCTGGCGCTAGTACAACAGGATGGCCGGATTTCCCTCTCGCACCTGGCCGAGCGGATCGGCCTGAGCGAGACCCCCTGTGTGCGCCGGCTCAAGCGGCTGGAAACCGAAGGGTATATCCACAGCTATCACGCCGTGCTGTCACGCAAGGCGCTGGCGTTGGGTGTGCTGGCGTTTGCGCTGGTGCATTTTGGCGAGCACGACCGCACGCTTTACGACCGGTTTGAAGTGGAAATCCAGGGTATAGCGCGCATTGTGGCGTGCCATAGCGTGGCCGGCAGCGCGGATTATCTGCTGCAGATTGTCGCCAAAGACATGGATGACTATGGCCAGTTTGTCCACGACGTGCTGCGTGTGTTGCCCGGGGTGGCGGCCGTGGAGTCCATGCTGGCCATGGGCGAGGTCAAGCCCTTTAGCGGCCTGCCCCTGCTGTAACGCCAGGCTTTCCGGCTTTTCTGCGTTTAGCCGGCGGCGGCGCGGAGGTTTGCGGCGCTTTGCTTGCCAGCCATACCTCCACAGCGCGGATGCGCTCATCCACGCTTTGTGGCGGCGTGACCGGTGCAGCCGCCGCGCCCATGACCGGGCCCGGATGCATGATGGCTTCCGCCGCTTTCAACAGCGCCTCACGTGCATCATCCCACGGGGTGGCGGCTGCCGCGGGGAGCGTGACCGGCGAGGCGGCGACGGTGATGTTGTCCGTGCGCGGCGTGGTCAGCGAGATCAGCCCGGCAAAGTTGCCGCACACTTTGCTGTCCGCCACGGCCGGATTCATGCGATTACCCAGATACGGCATGCGCCACTTGTCGCACAAATAACGCAAGATGCTGCTGTGGTCATACACCGTGTGATCCACGCCAGCCGGTATCCATGGCGAGACCAGCAGCGTGGGCACGCGCACGCCCAGCCGGCTGAAATCAAAGCCATGCGTGCTATCCATGAAGGTGTCGGGGGCGACCGTAGCAGGTGGCGGCACGTGATCGTAAAAGCCGCCGTGTTCGTCCCAGGTGATGATCAGCAAGGTGCTGTTCCACAGGTTCTGGTTCTGCCGGATAGCGTTGTAGACCTGCGCGATCAGCACCTCGCCATCGGCCGCGCTGGCGGGCGGGTGCTGGTCGTTTTCCTTGCCATTGCTGTTGTCAAAATAACGCGGTTCGATAAAGGCGTAATCCGGGAACGCGCCTTCCGGCCCGGCACAGGCGCTGACAAAATCGGCCATGCCCGAATACGGGGATGACAGAATCTGCTCCCGCACATGACTCAACAAGGCCGTCTGCGGGAAACCATCGTGGAAAATCTTCCACTTGCGCGGGGGCTGCGCCGCGTTGAGGCGATCGTAAATGGTGTCTTGATCGTAATCCGTCAGCAACGAACTCCAGGTCGCCGGCGAGCCGCCGCTGGGCATCACCACCTGCCCTTTGCAGGTAGCCGAATGCACAAAAAAGCGGTTGGGCCAGGTGGGGCCGGGTAACGAGGAAAACCAGCGGTCGCACACCATGAAGTGGCGTGCCAGCGTGTGCAATACCGGCAGGTCCCCTTCCTTGAAGTAATTCATGATCTCTTGTTGATGTCGCGCCAGCGTGGCGGCATCCAGCTTGCTGCCCAGTGCCGCGCGGTAGCTATCCACAAAATGCCCCATCTGGTCGGCCAGTTGGGTTTGCACATCGGTGTATTCGTGCGGCGGGGCAAAGGTTTGATCCACCCACGGTACGGCGGCGGGGCTCTGGGTAAAGACCTTGCCGGACTGGCTATCCGTATTGCTGCGCGGGTCGCTGGCCTGCACGCCAGTCAGCCCTGGAATACTGGCCGCCAGCGCGCCCAGCATATGATCGAACGAGCGGTTCTCCAGCATCAACACCACCACATGCCGGATGGGATCAGCAGGCGTGGTGCTGGCCCCCGCTTGCACGGTAGTCGCACCCCGCCGCGCAACCCGGCCATTGCCGTGCCCGGTTTTGAGCGCCAGGCGCTGTGCCGCGACGGCATTGTTGGCAAAAAAGGTGTCTGGCGCATTGAGCGCCGGATCAAAAAAGCCGATATAGCCACCGGGCGTGACGCCAAAGGGCGTCAGCGGCGCACTGCAAAAGCTGGTGCGTGCGCCCGGCTCGCTGCTGCTGGCAAAGTAGGCGGGTAAGACAAAGTCAGACACCGTCACACCGTCGATGGCGTAAGTGACGGTCTGCACTGCATCGCACATCTCAAAGTAGTGGTAGACCGTGTTCTGCGGGTTGGCCGGATGCGGCCCCTGCACCAGCAGATTGCACTGCGCATCGCCAATCAGTTCCATGGCCTCGTGCGAGAGTGTGGTGGTCCATTCATCCCCAAGCTGGCGGCATAAATCCAGAAAGATGTATCCAAACGGCACGCCAGCCGCGTTGTGATCGTGATACCCCAGAAAACCCGCGCCCTGTGCGCTGTCCAGTACGTATAGAATGGCGTCCCCGCGCAGTTGCGCCAGTTGGCGCGGGTCTTTGATTTCCGGTCCGCTGGCATCCAGTCGCAGTCGCCCGCCAAAGGCCCAGAACGGCTCGAAGTCTTCTGCAATTTGCCGGTTAATGGCCCGGATCGCCCGCAACATGTCGCGATCGGACAGGGTTCGTGAACCGTTGACCACTGAAATCTGGAACATGTCACTCTCCCGCCGCCGTTGTCTGCCCGCTGTTGTACCCACCCGCACTTTGCATGGTGGTTTAGCACATGCATGGGCAATGACAACTTGTGTCGGGCAGATGGCGTGGGCACGGCGCAAGACGGCTCGGGCACTTTCTATACTGGGACAATATGTATCCTCAGGCTGGAGGATGACTTTGAGTCCAAACGTGAGGCTGGCCCCCCTGGCGCTCTGGCTGCTGACCGGCGCGGCCCATGCGGCCTGCAGCAAGCCCTTTACCATGGCGCTGGAAACCTGGCCGCCCTATGTCTACGCCGATGCGGCCGGCAAACCCGCCGGGCTGGATGTGGAACTGGCGCAAGCCGTATTCCGGGAGGCCGGCTGCACGCTCATCATCACCGGGGAAGTGCCACGCAAGCGGCGGCTGAAAATGTACGAAGATGGCGAGCTGACCCTGCTGCTGGCCGCATCCGACACCCCGGAACGTGAGAAAACCAGCTATTTCACCCTGCCCTACCGGCACGAGATCACCGCGCTCGTCGCACTGACCAGCAAAGCACCGCAATACGCCGATATCCACCACTTTGCCGATCTGGGCAGCCGCAAGGTATTGCTGTTAAGCCCCAACACCGATTGGTACGGTCAGGATTACGCCGACAACCTGCCGGCCATGCGAGCCAGCGCGTCGGTGGCGTTTTTTGAGGACTTCCAGCAAGGTATCCGCATGCTCAAGGCCGGGCATGGCGACATCATGCTGGGCGATCTGGCGGCCCTGTTGTGGGAAGCACGCAAGCAGGATCTTTCCGTCCAGGAACTGCCCATGCCGGTGGTGAGCGATGAGGTGCATTTCATGCTCAGCCGCAGAGCCGCCACCGATACCGACATCGCCACCCTGAATGCGGCGATTTCCCGGCTGGAGAAAAACGGCGTCCTGCCGCAAATCCGCAACCGTTATGGCGTGCGTTAACGCGCTGATCTGCACGGATTAGCTCGCCCCGGCCCTTATCCCTGCCCGCTTCTACCACTGGTCAGTCTGGCTGCCGTTATGGCATGCAGAACCGGCTATCTCATTACGTTCGTCATCGTCATTGTTGACAGTAGACGAAAGCATTCTCTACAACGCAGATTATTCGCTCATGGTCAGCCCGCTGGATCACACCTGCGGTGGGCCATCAGCTTCACTTTCCGGCAAAAACTGACAAAACCAGCGCCGGATTGCACACAAAAAAAGCAATCCAGAAACAAAGCCATTGAATTGATTTGTCTGATGCCCAGATTCCGCGTCATTCCAGCAAGACCTTAAGCGTAATACCGGCCCAATCCGGGCTAACAGGCAAAATGCGCCCGTACCCCGGGTGCTGCTCGCTTGCATGAGACGTTTTTCCCCGAGGTTCACCATGAACAGATTGCTCCAATGCATGGGCTGGTGCGCAGGCCTTTTGCTGGGCGCCAATGCCATCGCCGCCGATGCGACCAGCATCACCTTGCCCGACCCGCAGAACATGTTTTCCTGGACCACACAGCAAAAGGTGGTCGGTTTCAGTCATAGCGCCCAACTTTTCAGTACCGAAACCATGCAGCGCGGCTACTGGGTCTCTCCGCTGTGGCCCGCCCGGCCAGACCAGTTATGGCGGGCCAGCCAGGTGCGTTACCAGTACGGTAGCAACCCCAACGGCACGCCCCACACCGGCAACACGGTGGATGACTACATGAAGCACAGCAAAGCCACAGCACTGCTGGTGCTCAAAGACGGCAATATCGCGCTGGAGCGCTACGCAATGGGCATTACGCCGTGGACGCTCTGGGACAGCAAATCGGCCGGTAAATCCATCACCTCCACCTTGCTGGGTATGGCAATCAAGGATGGGTATATCTCCAGCGTGGATGACCCCATCGACATGTACGTGACGGAACTGCACGGCACGGCGTATCAGGGCGTACCGTTGCGCGCCATGCTGCATATGGCCTCCGGCGTGGCCTGGAACGAGAACTATCTGGACCCGAACTCGGATCTGTCCAGCTTGCTCAAGTGTGTGAATACCTCCAGCACCAACACCCCCATCTGTGCGCTGAACCTGCTGAAAACCCGGCCACATGCCATCGACCCTGCCACCGGGGTCAACGCAGTACCGGGTGCGGTGTTCAACTACAGCACCGGTGAAGCCTTTTTGACCGGGCTAGCCATCCAGCGCGCCACCCGCCTGAGCCTGGCGCAGTACATGCAGCGCAAGCTGTGGCAACCATTGGGTATGGAAGCCAACGGCAACTGGTGGACCTGGAACGGTGTGTCTTTCGGCGCTGGCGGCTTTAACGCCACCCTGCATGACTACGGTCGCTGGGGCCTGTACGTCATGAACAACGGCCGCCTGCCCGATGGCTCCCGCACCCTGCCGGAACACTGGATGCGTGACGCCACCACCTGGACCATGGCCTCCGCCTTGCCCTACTACGCCGACAATGGTCAATACGGTTATATGTGGTGGTTTGCCCCTGCCTACGACGACAACCAGGTCGGTGGCACCAACTTTGCCAGCCCGCTCTATGCCAACATTGGCGCGCCACTGCAAAACACCGACAACCCTGCGGGTGCGGTGCCGGTCCAGGCGCGTGACCCGGTGCAAGGTCAGCCCGCTTCCGTCAGCGACTGGACCTTTGAAGCGCAAGGTGTATTTGGCCAACTGATTGCCATCAACCAGCGCGAACACCTGGTGGTGGTGCAATGGTCCGTCTGGGACAACCCCGACCCCACCTGCTGCGACGCCACCAGCCCCGAATACATTGCCAGCGACCCGTATAACGAACAGGGGACGTTTTTGAATGCGATGTTGATGGCCTTGCATTGAGGACTGGGTCTGGCCGCCAGCGGATGGAAGGCCGGGTGGTACGCCGGCACAAGGCCACCTGCGGCGGCCCCCTGGATTGCAGCCTTCGCCGGAATGACGAAGTGGTGGGGGAGCTAACCATTCTTGCGCACAGAGGGTTTGTGCGGTTGGGGTTGGGGTTGCTTTTGATGTTGATGTTGACTTTCCCCCCTCCGGCAGCGCCGAGCATCGCAGCAAAGTCCGGGGTTTCGGCGTAAGGGTGTTTGAGGCCGAAGGCCGAGTTCCTGCCCCTCGGGGGTACCCCCACAAAGACGATCATCCCATCGGATGGCAGTGGCAGCGGGGCTGCAGCCAGCCGCGCCTTGCGAGAAGCGCAGGGAACCCGAAGGGCGCTGTCGCAGGGGTCGCCTTTCTTTGGTTACTTTCTTTGGCGAAGCAAAGAAAGTAACGTGGGCCCGGCACCCCGGGTATCAAATGCTTTTCAAACCCGCGCCGCCAGGCGCTATTACACACACCGCAGTGGTGGATTGTCGCTCCGCTCCGAATCCACCCTACAGCCAAAGGCCACCTGCTGCGGCCGACCGGTCTCCCGGATTTCCGCCTCCGGCTCCATCCGGGCTACGCAGTGACATCCGGGCACATGGCTGCCTTTTCAAGGCAAAACCAGTTCCCCCCTCACCTATGCCCCACCTAAGTCCCCTCAGGCACATTGCGCCCATCCGCAATAGCCAGAGCCCCTCCCATGCAAGCAAGCCCCCACTGGACCAACAAAGTCCCCGCTGTCACTGTCGCCTTCTGGCTGATCAAGATTCTCTCCACCACCGTCGGTGAAACCGGCGCAGATTTTCTGGCCGTCAACGCCGGTTTTGGCACGCTGGTCACCGATAGCGCCATGGCGCTGTTTCTGGCGGGCGCACTGGGTCTGCAACTGACCGCGCACCGCCACGTGCCGTGGATTTACTGGCTGACCGTCGTGCTGGTCAGCGTGGTCGGCACACAAATCACCGATCTGCTGACCGATGGCCTGGGCGTCAGCCTTTATCTGAGCACCGCCGTATTTGCCGTGCTGCTGGTCTTCATCTTTGCGATCTGGTACCGCAAAGAAGGCACGCTTTCGATCAAGGACATCACCACCTTGCCGCGCGAACTCTTCTACTGGGCCGCCATTTTGTGCACCTTCGCCCTGGGCACTGCCGCTGGCGATCTCACCACCGAAGCGCTGGGTCTGGGCTTTCAGTGGGGCGTGTTTGTGTTTGGACTATTGATTGCGCTGACCGCCATTGCCTGGCAACTGGGCGTCAACGCGGTGCTGACATTCTGGGTGGCCTACATCCTGACCCGGCCATTGGGCGCTGCGTTGGGCGATTTGCTGTCCCAATCCACCCATTATGGCGGACTGGGCCTGGGTGCCATGCTCACCAGCGCCCTTTTTCTGCTGGTCATTGTGGCTTTGGTCGTCATGGCACAACGCCAGGCCATGCGCGCCGACCCAGCTCACTGATCGGGCCATCCCCATTATTTGTTAGACCGCACCGTTGTTTTATTCAGGAGTAAAACCATGTCACACCCCATCCCGCTGGCGCGTCCACTGACAATGACCTTGTTGGCACTCGCCGCACTGACTGCCACCAATCTATTGCCTGCCAGCTTGCCGCTGCTGGCTTCGGCCCAGGCTGCCGCGCCGGCAAAACTGGGCGATCTATCGTCTTTCCGCAAAATTGCAGTGGATGTGCAAACGCTGGTCAACAAAGGCGATCTGGCTGGCGGCAAAACCCGTATCAAAGACCTGGAAGTGTCATGGGATGAAGCCGAAGCCGGCCTTAAACCGCGCGACGCCGCCACCTGGCATGTGGTGGACAAAGCCATCGACCACGCCCTGGCTGCCCTGCGGGCCGACAAGCCCAATGCGGACATTTGCAAACAGACCCTGGCCGATCTGATCAAGAGCATGGATCAGGCTAGCGGGAAGGTTTGAGGTTTTTCATGTAGACCGCCACCAACACGGTAGCCCGGATGAAGCCGCGCCCCTTGGCGGGTACCCCCACAAAGCCACCTGATGTACCAAATGGCAGTTACAGCGGGGGCGTGCCTTCATCCGGGCGACGACGTGGCCTTGTTTGAACAACAGGATCAAGCCGCCAGCGCGCTGCGGTGGGTCCGGCCAGAGTTCAGATAACTGGCAATGTAGTCTTGCGATACCTCACCGCTGTAGCGGCCGTTCGCGTCGATCACCGGCATCCAGGTCAGGTTGTGTTCGTACAATTTGGACAGCACCACCCGCAGGTTTTCGTTTTCGGCGGAGGCAATGCTGATGGGTTGCAGTTTGTCTGCACATACCCCGCTCGCCCCGCGCACATCTTTGCGGCGCACATAACCCAGGGGTTTGCCGGTCTCATCCACCACGGTCAGGTGGCGCAAGTCGGCATCGTCCATCACGGTGAAGGCGTTGTTCAGCGGGGTATCCAGCGTGGCGGTCAGTGTCTCTTGCATGTCGGCCACTTCGCCCGCTTGCACCAGCAACAGGCGCTTGAGGGTACGGTCATGGCCGAGGAAAGACGCCACAAAGTCATCAGCCGGCTGGGCCAGCAAGGCATCGGCCGTATCAACTTGCACCAGTTTGCCCTGGCGGAACACGGCAATGCGGTCGCCCAGCTTGATGGCTTCATCAATATCATGACTGACCAGCATCACGGTCTTGCCCAGTTGCCGCTGCATTTGCTGGAATTCGTTCTGGATTTGCTCCCGGTTGATCGGATCAACCGCGCCGAAGGGTTCATCCATCAGCAAAACCGGTGCGTCTGCCGCCAACGCCCGGATCACCCCGATGCGTTGCTGCTGACCACCCGACATTTCACGCGGGTAGCGGCTCAGGAAGCGGTCCGGGTCCAGCGCCACCATGCCCATCAGTTCACGGGCACGTTCACGGCATTTCTTTTTGTCCCAGCCCAGCATGCGCGGCACGACCATGATGTTGTCTTCAATGGTCATATTGGGGAACAGGCCAATCTGCTGGATCACATAACCAATATTCCGGCGCAGTGTCACCGTATCGATGCCGGCGGTATCTTCACCATTGATCAGCACCTGGCCGGATGAGGGGTCAATCAACCGGTTGATCATTTTCATGGTGGTGGTCTTGCCACAACCGGAAGGCCCCAGCAGCACGCAGATTTCGCCTTCAGCCACCGTGAGGTTGACGTTATCCACGGCCTTGAATGGCTGGCCATTTTTCTGGGTAAAGGTCTTGCACAGGTTTTTGAGTTCGATCATCAGCGGATTCCTTTAGGGGTTAACACACGCTGCAGTCGCAGCAGCACCTGGTCCATGACGACGGCCAGGACGCTTACGATGACGGCGCCGGCAATCAGCTTGCGAATATCGCTCTGGCTGATGCCATGCAAAATCAGGGTGCCCAGACCACCAGCGCCGACAATGGCGGCAATCGCCATCACGCCGATATTCAGCACCACGGCGGTACGGATACCGCCAAATACCAAGGGTACGGCCAACGGCAGTTCCACCCATTTGAGGCGCTGCCAGAACGTCAGCCCGATACCGCGCCCGGCTTCACGCACGCCCGCATCCAGTTGGGTCAGCGCGGTATGCGTGTTGCGCACAATGGGCAGCAAAGAGTAGAGAAACGCGGCGGTAATGGCCGGCACCGCGCCGATCCCCTGCCCGATCATGGAGAACAGCGGGATCATCAAACCAAACAGCGCAATCGCCGGAATGGTCAGTACGATGGTGGCCAGACTCAACACCACGCCTGCCAGCCATTTGAAACGCACGATCACAATGCCCAGGGGCACGCCAATCACCACGGCCAGCGCCACGGCAATGCCCACCAGCCGCAAATGCTGCGCAGTCAGGCCCAGGATGAAGGGCAGGTTGTGAATCACATACAGGAAGGTGTCATTGATGGTATCCATGCGCCCTCCTTAAGGAATGAGCTGGTGGTCACGCAGGAACGTGGCGGCCACGTCGCTGACGTTGCGGTGATCGATATCCACCTGCGCATTGAGCGTCGCGATGGTGTCGTTATCCAGCAGTGCGGCCAGCGTGTTCATGTCGTCGGCCAGGCCCGGGTTCTGATCCAGCACTTCCTGACGGATCACCGGGGTAGCGGCGTAGCTGGGGAAGTAATGCAGATCGTCTTCCAGCACCAGGAGGTCAAACCCCTTCACCCGGCCATCCGTGGTGTACACCAGACCAGCCTGCACAAAACCGTCGCGGATGGCGTTGTAGACCAGGCCCGGGTCCATCTGGCGGATTTGCGGACGGGCCAGTTCCAGCTGATACATGGCTTGCATGGGCTTGAGGCCATCCGGGCGACCGGCGAATTCCATATCAAAACCCAGTTGCCAGGGTTTGGTCTTGGGATCGTCCTGCGCACGCTTCATGGCGGCGACGAGGTCAGACACCGTCTTGATGCCTTCCGCCTCAGCCACGCTGCGTTTCATGGCCAGCGCATAGGTGTTGTTCAGCGGCGCGGGCTTCAGCCAGACCAGACCCTTTTTGGCGTCAATGTCCTTGACGGTCTGGTATGCCTCTTCATCGCTCATGCGCTGGTCGATGTGGTTGTAGATGATCAGCGCGGTGCCGGTGTAATCCCAAACCATATCCAGCTGCTTGTTCTCCAGCGCATTGCGCTGAATGATCGTCGCCAGGTCAGTCGTCTGGTTCACCGTATAGCCTTTGGCCGTCAGGTACTGCGCGGTCAGTTCGGCCAGCACGTGCTGTTCGGTAAAGTTCTTGCTGCCCAGGTTGATCGTACCGGCGGCCAGCGCCGGCACGGCACAGAGCAGCAATAATGCAGCCAGCGCGCGGCGGTACAGCGCCTTGATAGAAACTTTCATGTTTTCTCCTTGCGGGGCTTATGCCACGCCACGCGGTGTGACCAGCTTGCCAATACCGGCAAGGGTCAGATCAAGCACCAGCGCAATCAGTGCGGTGGCGAGGGCACCCAGCACCAGGGCGATCTGGTTGTTCAGGTAAATACCCGGAAAGATCAACTCGCCGTAGCTGCTGGCGCCAATCAAAAAAGCCAGCGGCGCCGTGCCGACGTTGATCGCCAATGCAATACGAATACCCGAGAGCATCACCGGCAGCGCATTGGGCAACTCCACCCGGAACAGCTTTTGCCGCGGGGTCATGCCCAGCGCATTGGCGGCCTCCAGCAAGGCCGGCTGCAAGCCAACCAGGCCGGCGTAGGTGTTGCGCACAATCGGCAACAACGAGGCCAGAAACAGCGCCACAATGGCCGGCTTGTCGCCAATCCCCACCACCACCATCGCCAGCGCCAGCACGGCCATGGGGGGCAAGGTATTGCCGATGTTGAACAACTGCATGCCCGATTCGGCCCAGCGTCGGGCAAACGGGCGGCTTAACAGCACGCCACTGGGCACGCCAACCAGCAAGGCCAGCGCCATGGATACGCCAACCAGATAAAGATGGCGCTGCCCCAGGTAAACCAGGTCTTCGTGGTAGGGGGCAATCTGGTCCGGACCAATCACCCAGACCAGTGCGGCCAGTACAGCAAAGCCAGCTACCAGACCCAGGGTCATGCGTTTGAACCACGCATTTTTTTGCATCTGCGTCTCCTCTTGCGCCAGCGGGACAAAAAGCGTCCCCACCATGCGCACAAGCCGCTGGGAAACCCCGGCAAAGCCGGTGCCGACAATGCGTGCGGCCATACGTGGGTATGGCAAACGCACACATCACAATCAGCAGGGTTTTACCCACCGCGGCGAACGATCGCGACAACCGGAGCTGTCTGGTTAGAACCCGGTGTTGGTGTTGATTTCCGGGCAAGAAACGCACTCTCAAGTGCGCTATGGGTGCGGTGGTGATGACACCAGCCGCAGGGGCTTGCGGGTAAGCCCCGTGTGACAAGGGCCTTGTTTATAACATCTGGTTACTTGCAGATGCAAACGATGACATTCCCAAGACATTGTGGGAGTCGGCCTATGCGTTAGGCATACCGGGGGCTGCGGCGTATTGCGCAAGCCTCGTGTAAAAATTCACACGAGCGCGTTTTCTGCTGTTCGGCCGTTGGCCTGGCGCAACCGCCCCGCCGCCCGCGTGCCGGGTTTACGCTCACGCACCTTGACCACGCCTGTATCCAGTTGCAGGTGACGCAAGACTTCGACCGCAACTTGATCCCGGTCATTGTCGACGCAAATCATGTGATAGCTATCCTCCACAATCACCACCCGCGTGCGGTCGTGACCAATACGCTCCGCCAGAAAACGGGCCGAGCGCGGGCTGGTCAGTTCGTCCTCAGCGGCGTGGACAATCAGTGTCGGGCACTGGATGCGATCCAGATCCTGCCGCACTTGCGCGCGCAGGCGGTCCACCTGTTCCACGCAAGACAGCGGCACCCACGGGTAATGAAAATCGTCACCGCGTGCAAACCTGGCTTTAACGATGGCGCGCACCAGATCACTTTTGATGCCAAATGGTTCTTCTTCCGCCACTTTCATGCGCTGCGCCACACCTGGAAGGCGGTACAGCAGGTGACGCACCCCCCGATACCACGGCGTTGCCCAGCCATCCAGAAAGACCGGCGGTGCCAGCGCAATCAGCCGCCCCTTGGCATGTCGCACCCGTTTGGCCACTTCTACCGCAATCAGCGAACCCAGACACATGCCCATGATGTGCAGCACGTCATACTGTGGTGCAAGCGCAAGGTACTGTTTTTCTACGGTTTCCAGCCAATCCTCCATCATCACGCCAATCAGGTCTTGCGGTTGCCCGCCGTGCCCTGGCAAGGTGATGCCATGGGTATCCACCCCTGCTTTTTGCAGCGTTTTATGCAGGGACCCCAAGTCATATTGCGTGCCACCCAGACCATGAACCAGCAGCACGCCAATGCGTTGCTGGCTCATCTCAGTACACCCCCTGGTTGGCGGTGGCGGCAAGGCGCAGCAGCCCGCTGACGCGGTATATGCTGTCGTCAAAATCCACAACGGGTGCGCCGGTGTCTTCCAGCGTGACCCACTGCCCGTTGCCGGTTTTGAAACGGAAGGTCTGGGTAAAGGCCGCCACCCCGCCGGCTTCCCGCAAGGCAGCGTAATCCGTCACGCGGCTGCGGTCTTGCGGATGGATGCGGGCAAAAAAGTCATCCAGATGCGGCAGTTGCGGCGCGGTCAGGCCCATCAAGGCGGGCATGGGGCCGGCCCAGATGATGTTGCCGGTGGCCGGATCGACCTCGTACATCAGCTGCTGGGTGCCCAGCAACATGCCGTCGGCCCGCACTTTCCAGGCCAGCGCATCCGCCAGGGCCGCTTCACGGGCGGCGTTGATCGCCGACATCAACAAGCCCAGCAATGCCGCCACCGCCAGATAGACCTGGACTTGCAAGAGCGGATCGCCCAGCAGATTGCCAGCGTGGGCAAACGGGCCGTCGCCCTGCGCCGTGTTGACACAGGCAATGACAGAGAGCGCCAGCAACGCCGCCGCCATGCCCCGTTGCTGCCAGGACAGCGCCACCAGCACCATGAACACCAGCGGCAGGTAAGAGAGCTCAAACGTGCCCGCGCCAAACAGGGCTTCAATGGTGCCGTTGTCGAACGCAACAGCCGCACTCACCAGCAACAGGGCAAACCACACCGCGCCGGTCGCGCTCTGCCGCCCGGCCGAGCGCCGTGCGCCAAAACCGGCCCAGGCCAGCACCAGCGGCGCCCCCACCAACGCACCGACGGCGGTTGAAATCGCCAGCACATCGACGCCCGCCTTCAGCGGTGCAAAACCCAGCACCTTGAGGCCTTCCGAGCCGGCCAGCGCCCCCAGCAGGCTGCCCGCCAGCACCAGCCCGACAAACCAGCACAGGGCAACGGGCTCGGTCAGCATGGTCCGGCCCGGCTTGCGCCAGCGCCACAGCGCCGCAATCGACAACATGGTGCCGAGGTTAAACAGCACATACAGCGCCGACACGGCCACGGGCCGGTGAATGAACAGCCCTGCACCAAAATGCAACCAGCCAGCGACCACGCAATACACCAGCCATTCGCGGCGCGGCGCCAGCATGAGCGTACCCAGCAATACACCGCCGGCGGGCCAGATCAGGGTGGAGTGCGTGACGGGATCGCGCACCAGCATGCTGAACAACACCAGCGCGCCAAACACGAGAACAAAGGTCCAGATTCTGGACAAAGGGGGAAAGGACATCGCGGCACCTGCAGCAACAAGAGTGGGTCAAACGCCAGCATGGCTGGCGACTGACCCGACACGTGTGAGGTGCCTGTCAGCGACCCGGATTATGCAAACTGCATGGGGGTCGACTGAATGTGCGGAAGTTTAATTTGGGGGGGCCGTGCGGGGCTTAAGGAACTGGTGTGGAAGGGGAAATTGGGGTTGGTGGGTGGGACATTGGGCCCTGCGGGCCACTTCGTAGCCCGGATGGAGCCGCAGGCGGGAATTCGGGGTGACTGGCCTGGTTATGTATTGTTGCGGGGAACGGAGGTGGATTCGGAGCGGGAGCGACAATCCACCATGGTGATGGTTGCGTATATGGGCTACTGGCCTCGCCGCTGACTCGTCATTCCCGCGAAGGCGGGAATCCGGGGTGGTGGACCTGGTTCATTTTACGTAGTTGTGGCACGCTGGCCCCTCAGGCCTTGGACCAAACCCACACCGCAAGAATCGCAGGGGCGCCGAAGACTAGCAGCAGGATGGGCAGTTCTTCCAGTGCGGAGTAGCCGGCGCGGTGGACGCCAAACCACATATTGATGAGCGAGGCCACGAGCCAGATGCCAATGAATACCTGGCAAACCAGCGGCACCGTCGCGCCGAGCCAGTGGCCGGCCAGTAGTGCCAGGCCTAGCAACACCAGGCCGGCAGCGATCACCAGCGTGGTATGCATACCCTCACCCCCGCTCCGCCAGGTTTTTCAACGCCGCCAGCACTTCGGCAAAGTCCCCGGTCACCATCGGCCCGAATTCATCGGCCTGCGGGCCGGTGATGGTGGTGCTGTAGGTAATGCGGGTGAGGTTGTCGGACAAGGGCGTGATGCGGTGATCGACGATGACCTTGGTGCCATCAATCACGGTTTCATCCGTAAAACCCGACAACGCGGTCACCTGGGTCAGCGTGCTGACAAACCCCTCCTGCCCCGGCGGTTGCATGGAAAACGTGGTGCCAACGGCAAACGGGCCGTTGAGCTGGATGTAATCAATCCCTGCGTTCCAGTTCTTCCAGCCGTGAACATCGGTGAACAACTGCCACACCCGCGCCGGGCTGGCGGTGGTGGTAATGGATTCTTCGTGGGTCCACATGATGGGGCCTTTGGCTGAGAGTAACAGCCCTCATCATAGTGGCTAATCCGTATGCTGACGGTTTCCCTGTCGAACAGGCCCAACGACTGGTTCAATAACTGCTGTAAGTGAGCCGGGTCTGGTTCTGGACGTAATCCAGATACCAGACCAGTTTGACCGTATCGCCCGCATAGCCCACCAGCACAGCGCCGTTTTCCCTTGGAATGATCATGGGTGCTTGCATGCGTCCATCATCATCCCCGTATAAAAGGCCGGAGCCTGGCAGCTGTTTGAGCAGCGGCATGCTGACCAGAACTTTCCCTTCACTGGAGATAAACAGCAGCATCCCATAGCGGTTAAGCGCCACGTAACGGTCATGTGCCTCGTCATAGGCGAAGCTGACGATACCAACGTTTTTCATCAATTGAGAGTCAATCCAGCGCTCGTGTTTCAGGTCGTAGCGATAGATAAACCCACGCGTAGTGACAAGCGAGAGAATGTGATGGCGGGTATCCAGCGCCATGGCAGACGGGAATGCAAAGTTGGGCAGCGTTGCCGTGGCTGCAAACTGCTTTTTCTGGCCGGTCTTTTTATCAACGGCAATCACGTATTCCGGGTGATAGCGTTCCATGACATAGCTGACACCCACTTCAGCGTTATCTACCGTCAGATCATTGAGCGTGTAGCCTGAAGCTTGCCCATTCGCCGGCCCTGCCGCAGTCCAGCTCTGGTAGCCGCCACGCTCTAATGGCAACTTGAACGCCAGCTTGCCGGCATCAACTCCGGCCAGTCTGGAAACCCGTAGCCCCAAGGCCAGTGCGGGATCATCGCTCACATGATCAATGACCACGCTGGCAGGTAAGCGATAACTGCCATAAAAAGCATCCATTTTCTGTACGCCATACCACCAGGAAAGCATCTGCAAGGTGCTGACAAACCCGGCATTGCCCACCTCAGAGGTATAGGCCATGGACATCGGCACAGGCTTGACCGGTGCCGACACAGGTGAGGGTTTGTCATTCAACGCGCGATAACCCTGCAATATCCCGACCAGCTGCGTATTCCCCACCAGTTTAATGCTCCAGGGGACAAGCGTATGGCTGTTAATCAGCAGCAACACTTTTTGCCCTGGGAAGGATAACGTTACTTCGACTGGCTTCTGTGAAGTGATGTTTTGCGCAGCCGCAGTGCCAGGCTTGGGTAAAGCACAACCGCTGGTACACGCTGGATCGGGCCGCTCAGAGTCATAACCGGACACCATTACGATTTTTGCACCCTTGACCTGCTCAGGTGCAATGGGCGGCTGAGGTAACCCGGACGGAGGCTGGGCATGAGATACAACCAGAGTATCCCCGGTAACAGCAACGGGTGCCGGATTGGAAATGATGTCCGATGGGTTGGGTGCGGTCGGGCGCAGGTTCGCGCGTTGATGGGCAAGCACCGATGCAAGTGTCGGTGGCGGTGTAATCACCGGCCGGGGGATGGGTGTCATCCCGCGCCAGCGTTGTTGTGCCGCGGATGGTTGCGCCGGTGACGGCGAAGAGTACTCATGTAGCTGCGATGTGCTGCCATCGTCGCAAGGATGATCCTGGAAAACCACATTGCCGGCCCTGGTACATTGATAGACCTGAGCCGCAAAAACCGGGCTTGTGCAGAATGCCAGCAAGGCGATGACAAGCATGCCGCGATTGCGCCAGCCAGTGTGAACCCATCCCCGTCCGTTAGTACGTTCAAAACGCTCTGCCAATTTCGCACCAGTCAGATGTTGTCGCAAAAAATTGCGAGCAACACTATATGTCAGCTAAATGACAGTCAAACCATAAATATTATGAGTTACTAATCCAGCAAAAAAACAACAGCCCCACCGTAAAATCCACGACGAACGCGGGATGGCCCGGTGTTGTTACCCCCGCTCCACCACCATCAACCCCGCCCGCAACCCCACCTTCACCTTCGGATTCGGAAACACAATCCGCTCTTCTTCATGGGTCACCGCATACTGATAATCCCCGTCCGAGGCAATCAAAGTGCCCTTGGGGTAAGCGGTAAAGTTGGCCATTTGCGACCCGACAACCAACACAAACCGTTCGCTGTGCTTGTCCAGTTGCCCCACCACATCAAAAATCCGTGGCTTTGCACCTGTGGCGGGCAATGGGCTGGCTGCCAGCATCAGCCGCAAGCCATCTGCCACTTTGGTAAAGCGGGTCAGATCATTCATGCCAAAGGGCATCACTTTGCCCAGCTCCAGCGTCGCTGCCAGTGCGTTGTGCTGGCTGCTGCTGAAATAAGTAAAGGTATTGGAGCGCTCGCGATGGTTGAGCACGGCGGAGATATCCAGCGCCGCCAACCATTCAAAGACCGCCTCACCATAGGCAGCATCCCGATGCGGCAGCAGCGCAAAGCGCTCGAATACCGAGGGGCGAATGGCGGTGTGCAAATCCAGATGCCAGCGCGCGCCAGCGGCCTCATCAAAGAAAGCGGCAACGGCGTGCTCCAGCGCCGCAGCACGCGGGGATTCGGCGCTTTGTGGCAGTTCGCGGTGGGCACCACTGAACAAACGATTCAGATCGTCGTCCAGATAACGTTTACCCGCGCTCATGGCGGGTGCATTACCAAACAGCACCAGCACCCGCACGGCCAGGGGCAAGGTGCCGTTGGCGATGTCGGTGACCAGATCACGCAGGATTTCAATGGGTGCGGTTTCATCGCCGTGCACGCCGGCAGACAACACCATATGGGCGTCCACCTGATGCGGCGGCGTCAGTTCCAGCATGCCCTGCCCCAGCCAGCGCCAACGTACGCCAGAAGGCGCTGCGCCGGCGGCTTGTTCCGGGGTTTCGTTCCGCAGGGTGAAATGCAGGAAGTCATCAAGCACGGTTACGCTCCTGCTTGCTGAAAGTCATACACCGATCCCAGATTCAGGATGCGTGTCAGTTCATCCAGCGCAGTGCGGCATTCATCCAGCAGTTTGGGGTCTGCCAGATCGCTATCCACCAGACGGTCCCGATAGTGGCGACCGATCCAGTCGTCCAGCAAGGTAAAACTCTGGTCGTTGATCCAGACCTGCGGGTTCACCGCTGCCTGTTCGGCCTCGTTCAATACCACCCGCAGACGCAGGCAGGCGGGACCACCGCCGTTGCGCATGCTTTCGCGCAGTTCAAACACCAGCACGTCATCAATCGGGCCCCGACTGGCCATCAACTGGTCCAGATACGCCGACACATGCGGGTTGTCGCGACATTCTTGCGGCACCACCAGCACGGTTTTGCCATCAGGGCGGGTCAACAACTGGCTGTTGAACAGATAAGACGTCACCGCATCCCGCACCGACACGGCACTGGCCGGCACCTCAATCACTTTCAGCTCAGCACCCAGTGGTGAGAGCTTGCGGCGAATCTCGGCCAGCACGCCAGGCTGGTCCAGGAAAGCGTGCTCATGGCAGAACAAGATGTCGCGGTTGCCCACGGCAATCACATCATTGTGAAACACACCGGCGTCAATGACGTCCGGATGCTGCTGTGCCAGCACCACGGTGTCAGCAGCCAGTCCGTGTACGCGGGCAATGGCTGCGCTGGCTTCCAGCGTCTGGCGGGCCGGGTATTTGACCGGGGCCGGGCCACCGGCGTATTCGCTGCGACCATAGACAAAGAACTCCACACCGCGCTGGCCGTAATCGGCGCAAAAGCGGGTGTGGTTGGCTGCGCCCTCATCGCCCAGGGCCGGCGTGCCCAATAGCGGTGGGTGGAACGCAAAGTGCTGATCAGAACGGAACACCGCCTGCAATACGCGGGTGGTGGTTGGCGCTTCAATGGCGCGATGCAGTTTGCTGGAGAGGCTGGCCGGCGTGAAATGCACACGACCGTCCGGGGTATCGGCCGATGGGCTTACCGTCGCCGCATTGGCGACCCACATGGACGAGGCTGAACTGGCCGCGGCCAGAATGGCCGGCGCTTCTTTGGCCGCGCGCAGGATCATTTCATGATCGCTACCGTGAAAACCCTGAGAGCGCAAAAAGCGCATGGATGGCCGCTCTTGCGGGGCCAGCACGCCTTGCAAGAAGCCCATATCGGCCAGCGCTTTCATTTTGCGCAGGCCTTGTTTGGCCGCCGCACGCGGGTTGGCCACGCTTGCGGCGTTATTTTGTGAAGCCACGTTGCCGAACGACAAACCGGCGTAGTTGTGGGTCAGGCCGACCAGGCCGTCAAAGTTTGCTTCGCGTGCGCTCATTGCAATCGTGCCTCAAGCTTGAATTTTGTTAGCGCCTTCCGGCGCAGGTTTGCAAGACATTTGATACCCGGGCTGCCCTCAGTCGGTCGGGAGCCCAAGGTCTCCCTCCGCTCTTTCGGTGCTGGGCTTTGATGGGGAGAACGTCAAAAACAACAGCAACGCCAACAACAACCCCGCAATTCAAAACCCGATCCCTCACCCACCAAAATCAAGCCCCGGCGAGAGGTTAGCCGGCAAGGTCAAGGTTTCAGACTCTACCGAGGCCATCGGCCAGGCGGTGTAGTCTGCAGCGTAGTACGCGCTGGGGCGGTGGTTGCCAGAGCGTCCCACGCCGCCAAAGGGTGCACCGGAAGACGCGCCATTGGTTGGGCGGTTCCAATTCACCACACCGGCCCGAATGCCGATGTTGAATTCTTCCCACAGCGCCGGGTCATCGGCCAGCAAACCGGCAGAGAGGCCATACGCCGTGTGATTGGCTCCGGCGATGGCATCGGCAAACTGCTCGTAGCGGATCAGTTGTACCAACGGGCCAAAGTATTCTTCATCGGGCAGGCTGGCGACTGCGGTCACGTCCAGAATACCGGGCGTCACAAAACCCAGATGCTGGTCAGGCTGGCGCAGCGGCAGCAAAGCCCTTGCCCCCATGCTGACAAGATGCGCCTGTGCCGCCACCAGATAAGCCGCTGCTTTCTTTGAAATGACCGGGCCCATAAAAGGTTGCTCTGCATCATCAAACCGGCCGATCTTGATCTTGCTGGCGACTTCGACAAAGCGCGCGACAAACTGGTCACCAAACGGGGTGTTTGGCACAAAGATACGGCGCGAGCAGGTGCAGCGTTGACCTGCCGACAAGAAGCCGGACTGGATGGCGTGATGTACGGCCGCATCCAGGTGGGCGGTGGGGGCGACCACCAGCGGGTTGTTACCGCCCATTTCCAGCGCCAGCACAATCTCTGGCCGGCCGCCAAACTGGCGATGCAGCAATGTGCCGGTGGCGGAACTACCGGTAAAGAACAAACCATCAATGCCTTTGTGGCCGGCCAGCGCTTCACCGGTAGCACGCTCGCCCTGCACCAGGTTGAGCACGCCGCCGGGGATACCGGCTTGTTGCCACAACTCCACCGTCAATTCGGCAACTTTCGGCGCCAGTTCAGAGGGCTTGAACACTACGGCGTTGCCCGCGATCAGCGCTGGCACGATATGGCCGTTAGGCAAATGGCCGGGGAAGTTGTACGGCCCGAACACCGCCACGACGCCATGCGGACGGTGGCGCAAGACCGCCGTGCCATCTGCCATGGCACCGCGTTTCTCACCGGTACGCTCGGCATAAGCCTGGATGGAAATCTCGACCTTGCCAATCATGGCCTGGACTTCGGTCCGCGCTTCCCACAAGGGTTTGCCGGTTTCTTCGCCAATGGCGTGCGCCAGCGTTTCCTTGTTGGCGGCCAGCAATTCGGCAAAGCGGCGCACGACGGCCACGCGGTAATCCAGCGGCCGCCGCGCCCAGCCTGCAAAACCGTGCCGTGCGCCTTCGACTGCCGCGTTGACATCTTCTGCGCTGGCGGCATGCCCTTGCCACACCGTGTCGCCGGTGGCGGGGTTGATCGAGGCAAATGCCGCGCCGTGCGCCGTTACCCATGCGTTGTTCAGAAACAATCCATTGCTTGCGGTCATGTCATTTCCTCTCTTTCGGGTAGAGCGGGAGCACACGGACCGGCTCACCCGCTTTGATATTCAGTGCCGCCGCTTCGTCTGGCGTCAGTCGTAACTGGTCGTCTTGCGGCGCGCGTGGCAAGAGCACTACGCGGAAATCCGCCAGGCTGGTATTGGACACCAGCCACTTTGCCCCCTCACCGGTCGCGGTTTCATCCACCACCACGTTCACCAGACGGCTTTCACGCACGGCGCGCAGATTGTCGATATGCGCTTCCAGCACCGGTCCGGCATCAAAAATGTCGACGTGGTTTTCAAAGCGCAGTCCTTCCGCTTCCAGCAGCGCGCGGGCGGGCTCGGTGTCTTTATGGGTTTTACCGATGGAGTCCTGCACATCTGCCGGCAGCAAATCCACGTATACCGGCAGGCGCGGCATCAGTTCGGCCATGAAGGATTTCTTGCCATGCGCGCTGAGGTAATCGGCGTCATCAAACCCAATCTGGTAAAAGTGCGCGCCGACATCCCGCCAGAAAGGCGATTCGCCGGCCTCATTGAAATGGCCACGCATCTCGGCGCAGATGCGCTCGCCAAACCGTTGGGGAAACTGCGCCAGGAACATGAAACGGGATCTGGACAACAACGCGCCATTGCCATTGACGCGTGCGGCCGGCTCCAGGAATAGCGAACACAGTTCCGCGTACCCCGTCAGATCGTGCGACATGTACAACAGGCTCATGCGTGTCCAGACGTCCATCTCACGGCTGGCGTGCACCACCGTGCCCACGCGGTAGTTATAGAACGGCTGGGTCAGGCCCACGGCGACTTCCAGCCCGCATACCCCCACCACCCGGCCGCTGGTGGTGTCTTCCATGACAAAGAGGTAGCCCTGCTCTGCCGGCGGTGCATCCCCGGCAATGGTGCGCCGAATACGTTCAATGCGCGCAGTCAGTGCGGGGCGATCCGGCTTGAAACTGGTCATGCCTTCGCCGGTTTGCCCGGCCAGGTGAAACAGCGCATCCAGATCACGCGCTTGTACGCTACGAACGACGATCATGCGCGCGCTCCTTGCAGCGGCACGCAGCTAAATTCATCGCCCGTGGCCAGTTCCAGATGTTGTGCGGTGCCGTCCGGCAAGGCGACCGTGGCGGTCAGTTCTTCCGGCAGATCGACGACCGCGCAGCGGAAGTCTTCACACAGGGTATTGGCCAGCAACCAGCGCGTGCCGCCCTCGCCCGCCGCGTTGCCTGACAAGGTATGGCGTTCACTGCGGCGCACGGATTCACACATATCGACGTTGGCAGTCAGCACCGGGCCCGCATCAAAAATATCGACAAAACCATCCGGCTCGAATCCTTCTTCCACATGGATGGCATAGGGCAGTTCGGCTTGCGGATGCGGCTCGCCCAGCGCCCGTTGTGCGGCGGGGGGCAACAGGGGCACGTACAGCGGATAGGACGGCATGACTTCGGCAATGAAGGTCGCACTGCGCCCGCCGGAGGCGATCTCTACCTCGGCAAAATCACGCTGGAAGAACTTGCGACCCACGGCTTCCCAGAATGGGGAGTCGCCCTGCTCGTCCGCGACGCCCAGCAGGACGGTGAAGATATCCGGCGCAAAACGCTCGCGGTGCTGCGCCACAAACAACAGGCGCGCGCGGGACAACAGCCGGGTGGTGGTGGTGCCGGCCAGTGCCGGATCAATGTAATAACCCGTCAGCCGGCTTTTGCCGGTGAGCTGGTGCGAAATGGTCAGGGCGTGCACCTTGCGGTTGACCTTGAGTTCACGCGAAGCATGGATCAGTGCGTCGTTCCTGAAGGCATAGAATGGCTCGCTGTACCCGGCCGAAGCCACGATGCTGGCCGTGCCATACAGGCGGCCGGTGTCGGTCTCTTCCAGCACAAAGAGGTAGAACTCTTCACCGGGGGTGACGACATCGGCGCGAAAGGAGTCTTGCGATAACGCCAGACGCTTTTCCAGCGCGGCACGGTCCGGTGGCAGGGAGTGAAGCAGCGGACGGGCCGCACGCGCCATCACTTCAAGCTGATCCAGGTCTGAGAGGCGTCCAGGTCTTACCAGAAGCATGGGGGCCATCCATTTGAGAAAACGGCATGCGCACGAATTGCGCACCCTGTCATTCTAGAAATTGCGCGGTGCGGCATCTTGCCGATTCACGACGCAAAGTTGCGTTTTGTGTGTGGACGAGGGAAAAGGCAAACAACGGCGTGCGCTGGATAACCGAGCCCCGCATCCCACTATTTCGTCATTCCTGCGCAGGCAGGAATCCAGTACGCCCACCGCAGGTGGGCTTTGCTGGCAAGAACACAAAGGTCAGCGCCTGCGGCGCACGTATTTACAACTGGATTCCGGCTCAAGGCCGGAATGACGAGCCTGGGTATGCCAGCCGCCCCCTCACACCTCACACCTCACACCTCACGCCCCGCCTGATAGTTGCGCCGGTCTTCCCGTGGTGTCACGCCAAAATGGTCGCGGTACACATTGGAAAAATGCGCCGCCGAGGTAAACCCGCAGGCCAGCCCGATCTGCAACACGGATTTACTGGATCGCTGCAACTGCGCGCGCGCTTTTTCCAGGCGCAACGCCAGGTAATAGCGTGAGGGCATGGCGTCCAGATGCTGCCGGAAAATGCGCTCCAGTTGCCGGCGCGACACCCCGACCAGTTGCGCAATATCATCCGTGGTCAGCGGCTCTTCAATGTTCGATTCCATCAGCCGCAGCGCATCGGCCAGTTTGGGGTGGCGTTCGCCCGGGCCGGTCACAAAGGGGATGCGCTGGCGATCACTGATCGTACGCAGCGGCCCGCTGATCAGGTGCGTTGCCACGCGCTCGGCCAGTTCTGCGCCACAATCCTGGGCCAGCATGGCCAGCAGTGCATCCACCGTGGCCAGGGCGCCGGCACACGTCAGCCGGTTACGGTCCAGTTCAAAGACATTCTGGGTAGGAATGACGCGCTCGAATTGTTCACTGAACGCGCTGAATATCTGCCAGTTAATGCTGGCACGGTAACCATCCAGCAAGCCGGCTTGCGCCAGCCAGCTTGTGCCAGCGCCTATGCCGGCGATGCGCCGGTAATGGTGAGCGGCGCGGGACAAGGCGCTGACCAGCAAGGGAGAACCGCCAAAGGGCTGGAATTCGTCAGCGAGCACCAGCAAGGTGTCGCGCCCCATAGCATCGGTAAACGCGCCATCGACCGGAATATCGACGCCGCTGGTGGTCCGCAACGGCCGACCATCAGGGGTAAAGGTTTGCCACTGGTACAACAGCCGGCCTTCCTGCTCGTTGGCTTCACGCAGCGTGTCGAGCACGCCCGCCAGCGTCAGCAGGGAGCACGGCGCCAGCAGCAGCAGGGCCACCCGCAAGGTGGAAGGTGCGGACGGCACGTTCACCATGACCCCGTTGCCGGTTTACTTCAAACTGCCAGAGAGGAACTGCCGCAGGCGTTCGCTGCGCGGCGCACCAAATACCTGATCCGGTGCACCCTCTTCTTCTGTACGGCCCTGATGCAAGAACATGACGTGGTTGGAGATATTGCGGGCAAAGCCCATCTCATGGGTGACCACAACCATGGTGCGGCCTTCTTCGGCCAGCTTTTGCATGACCTTCAAGACTTCACCGACCAGTTCCGGATCCAGCGCGGAGGTGGGCTCATCAAACAGCAAGACATCCGGGTGCATGGCCAGCGCGCGGGCAATGGCTACGCGTTGTTGCTGCCCGCCGGACATATGCGCCGGGTACTTGGCCTCTACTTGCGGTGCCAGACCTACCTTTTCCAGATAGTGGCGGGCACGTTCTTCCGCCTCGGCGCGCGACAGGCCCAGCACATGCATCGGCGCTTCGATGATGTTCTCAATCACCGTCAGGTGTGACCAGAGGTTGAAGTTCTGGAACACCATGGCCAGCCTGGTGCGAATCTTTTGCAGCTGTTTGGCGTCTTGCACCTTGAGCGCGCCATTTTTGTCCGGCACGGTGAGGACTTCGGTCCCGCCCACAATGATCTTGCCGGCGTTGGGTTGCTCCAGGAAGTTGATACAGCGCAGGAACGTACTTTTACCCGAGCCCGATGAGCCAATAATGCTGATCACATCACCGGCTTTGGCTTGAAGCGACACGCCCTTGAGCACTTCATGATCGCCATAGCGTTTGTAGATATCCTGAACGCTCAACATACGTGTTCTCCGTGCGGGCCGTGGCCCTGGGTATTCTTTGAATTCGTGAAAATGAGAGAAGTCATGGTTTAACGCCCAGCCGGAGCCTGGAAAGCCAGCCATTTACGCTCAGCAATCCGGAACAGGTAAACCAGCACAAACGACACCACCAGATACAGCACCGCGGCAATGCCAAACGCGGTGAACGGCTGATAGGTCGCGGCATTGACGTCCCGCGCCACCTTGAGCAGGTCAGGCACCGTGGCGGCAAAGGCAATACTGGTGGCGTGCAACATCAGGATCACTTCATTGCTGTACATCGGCAGTGCGCGACGCAAGGCCGAGGGCAGAATAATGCGGCGGTACAGGGTGAACCAGGACATGCCAAAGGCGCGGGCGGCTTCGACTTCGCCATACGGAATATTGCGGATCGCGCCGACGAAAATCTCGGTCGTGTACGCACAGGTATTCAGGGCAAAGGCCAGCACGGCGCAGTTGAAACCATTGCAGAAAAACATCCCCAGCAATTCGGTTTTCTGCACAAAGGTAATGCCGTAAATGCCGGAATAAATCAGCAGCAATTGCACATACAGCGGCGTGCCACGGAACACATAGCTGTAGAGACGGACCGGAATCGACAAGGCCTTGTACTGCGAGACCCGAGCGGTAGCCAGCACCAGCGCCATGGCAAAGCCAATCGCCAGCGAGAGCACCAGCAACCATAGCGTCATCGCCAGGCCCGACATCTGCGAGCCATCGTTATACAAATAGGCTTGCCAGTAAGTTTGCAGGGTTTCGATCACCGTCACAGTTGCGCCCCCCGCACGCCCACGGCGTAACGCTTGTTCAGCTTGTTGAGCACCAGATTGGAAAGCGAGGTCAGCACCAGATAAATGGCCCCCAGCCAGAGCATGAAATAGAACATGTTAAAGGTGCCCTTACCGGCATCCGTGGCGGCTTTGACCAGGTCAGACAGTCCGATAATGGACACCAACGCCGTCGCTTTCAGAATCACCTGCCAGTTGTTGGCAAGGCCCGGCAAGGCAAAGCGCATCATCTGCGGAAACAGAATGCGCCGAAACACCTGGCCGCCCGTCATGCCAAAGGCGTGGCCTGCTTCCAGTTGACCGCGCGGCACGGAAATGAACGCCCCACGGAAAGTTTCGGTGAAATACGCGCCGTAGATAAAACCAATCGTCAGCACCCCCGCCAGAAACGGGTTGATGTCGATCTGATCCCAATGCAGCGCATCCGTCACCTGGTTAAGACCAATCTGGATGCTGTAGAAAATCAGCAGCATCAACACCAGATCCGGCACCCCGCGAATCAGCGTGGTATACGCCGTGGCAACGAGGCGCAACGGCGTGGAGCGCGACAGCTTGGCCGACGCGCCGGCCAGGCCAATCACCACGGCCACCAACAAAGAGAGCAGCGCCAGCTGTATGGTTTGCCATACCCCGGTCAGCAGCACGCCACCATATCCATAAAACATTGATTGTCTCCAGTTGGAGCGGTTAACCAAACCGGCCTGGCCGCATTGCGCTGACTGACCAGCCAGGTTGGGTTAACCGCCCCCCTATCCTTTTGCTTTTCTATCTAAATTAACCAATTAACCAACACCCGTTCAGGCAAACCGCGCCGGGCTGTAGGGCTGCGGATTGGTCAACGGGGTCTCACCGGTCATCATCTGCGCCATCAGCCGACCGCATACCGGCCCCAGCGTCAGGCCGTGGTGGTTGTGCCCAAAGGCAAACCACAAGCCTTCGTGCCGTGGTGCCGGGCCCATCACCGGACGCATATCCGGGGTGCATGGGCGGTGGCCCATCCATGGCTGCGGGTCGATTCGCGGGCCAAACTCAACGATTTCACGGGCTTTGCTTTCGGACTGATCCAGTTGTACCGGATTGGGTGCGGCCCCTTTGGCAGCAAGCTCCACCCCGGTGGTCAGACGCAGGCCACCCCGCATCGGCGTCAGCACATAGCCTTCTTCCAGATCCACCACCGGGATCACCAGCGGCGTCGCGCCCATGCGGTAATGCATGTGATAACCACGTTTGCCCAACAGCGGCATGTGGTAACCGTATCGTTCGGTCAGTTCGGTCGACCACGGCCCCAGCGCCACCACCGCACGCATGGCGCTCATGACGCCGCGCTCGGTCTGGACTTGCCAGGACAAGCCTTCGCGCACCAGCGTCAGCGCGTCGCCTTTGACCAGGGTGCCGCCTTCACGCACAAACAAATCAGCATAGCCGGCCACCAGCGCGCCCGGATCACTGACCGTTTTGGGGTCCAGCCAATGCAGCGCACCCACAAACCCGGCGCTCAGTGCGGGTTCCAGCGCACGGAGCTGTTCACCCGTCAGTATCTGCATTTTCAGGCCATGTTGCGCGGCCAGTTGGCTTGCTTTGGCCGCTTCTTGTACAAACAGGGCCGGCGTACGGTAGGCCTCCAGCCAGCCCGCATCGCGCACCAGATGTTGCACGCCGGCGCGTTCGATCAGGGCGTCGTGCTCGGCCACACTGCGTTCAATCAGCGGCAGCAGGTCTGCGGCGGCTTTGGCCAGCCGGTTCGGGCGTGATTCCCGCCAGTAACGCAGCAGCCAGGGCGCCATGGCTGGCAAGGCGGTGGGCTGGTAACGCAAGCTGGACGAATGATTGCGTGCGTACTGCAAGACGGTACGCAAATCCTGCGGAAAACCATAAGGCACCACCGCAGAGCGCTCGATCAGCCCGGCATTGCCAAAGCTGGTTTCCTCACCCGGCCCGCGCCGGTCGACCAGTGCGACATGAAGTCCCCGGTCTTGCAGATGAATGGCCGTGCAGACGCCAACAATACCGGCGCCCAGAACGATGACGTCTGCGTGCATGGATCAACCCGAAAGAAAAATCAGAAACAGTGTCCGGCAAATGGTCTCTTCACGTCAGACCACCTGCCAGACCTGGTGTTGCCGGAACAGGACGAACCGGCAACACCCCAAGCGGGTTTGGAACCGCTAACCCAACCCGGTAAAACGCTACTGCCCGCCAGTACACCTTGTACGGCAAGGACGCATAACGCGGTCGTTGGGTTAGTGGTACTTACTTGGCGATAATGTCGCGCTTGAAGTACTTCATGGACAGCTTGCTGAACGAGCCGTCCTTCTTCAGCGAGTCGATCGCAGCTTGCACCCTGGCACGCTGCGGATCGCCCTTGCGCATGCCCAGACCGGTGCCTTCGCCCAGGGTTTCCGGGTCAGACAGCGGTGCGCCAGCGTAGTCAAAATCCTTGCCGGCCGGCTTGCTCAAAAAACCATCCATGGCGGTTTGCGACTCTTGCACGGCGGCGTCGATGCGGCCGGCGACGAGGTCAGCGTAAACCTGATCCTGGTCCTGGTAAGACGTGACCTTGACACCGGCAGTGGCCCAGTGCTTCTTCAGGTAGTCTTCTTGCGAGGAGCCTTGCAGCACGCCAACGGTCTTGCCTTTCAGGCTGGCAGTGGTCGGCATCAGGCTGGAACCACGCTTGGCCACCATCTGGATCGGCACAATGTAAACGGGGCTGGTGAAATCAATGGCCTGCTTGCGCTTGGCGGTGATGTTCATGGCCGAGTTGATGGCGTCGAACTTGCGGGCTTGCAGCGCCGGGATCAAACCATCAAAGCTGTTTTCCACGTAAACGCATTTGACCTTCATGCGCTCACAGATCATGTTACCAATGTCCACGTCAAAGCCTTGCAGCTTGCCGTCGCCCGATTTGCTTTCAAACGGGGGATAAGTGGCTTCCAGACCCATCTTGAACGTATCCTGGGCGTGCGCGGCACCCATCACACAGACAAGGGCAGAAGCACCCGCGCAAAAAGCCATCTTCCAGTTCATGTTTTCCTCCAGACCACAAGTTGATGCATATCGCTTTGCAAGCACGCCTTCCCTTACCCAAAAGGGCTTTGGCGCGCACACACGCGTTATACGATGCCGGGCTGCATGAATTCTGACAATTCGGGCTTCCACCACTTTTGCGACATTTTTTGCAGTGCAACAGCGGGAAAATTACCGATATCAAAACAATGTCATACCGGTGCTTCGCAAGGTCGTACCCCTTCAACGTGCCGCGCTTGGTGTTTATACGTGTATGCAGTGCGCGACCATTGCGGTGGTTTTTCTGTTTTGTTCTGGTGATGCGGGCTGCTTGTCCTGAAGCTGCCGGTCGCGTTGGCCTGGTCTTTATGGGAGAACCAGGGCCGATGTGCAACCGGTTCCCAGCATGCCCATCCCCCGGCGGTCGATCTTGCGTGTTCACGACAAAAACTGTCGCAACTGAACCGCCGCGTTTTCTTTTTACAGCGGCCCCTGCCCGCACGCCAGGCTGATGCACCGCAGCAAGGCCCGCCCTCTGCAAGCCGCGTGCAGCCTTTGTTTTTGCTTTTTAAAAACAACCCTGTAAGCGCAGAAATTTCACATATGCTGAAAGCGTAGCCTGCCGTTTACCGCGCCAGGTTACGGACGGCACTGCCATTGTAAGAAATATACTTTACATCCATAATGGATTTTAAATCTACAAACGGCATCACCCGTCTGGCTGCAGAGCACCGTGGCCAATACAGGCGAAGTCTTGACATGCAAGACTTCAGGACTGGTGCGCAAGTGGCACTGTAACGGTATTGAGGAATCCTCATGACATACCTGAAACAAGACATTTCGCTGCCTGGCATGGGGCCTGGCATCGCGCCCCGCTTGGTCACGCATACCTTTGGCAACCCGCACTCCGGCAAGAGCGCTTACATCCAGGCTGGCTTGCACGGGGACGAACACCCGGGCCTGCTGGTCATCCAGCATTTGCTGGTGCTGTTGAAATCACTGGATCAGCAAGGTGCCATTGCCGGCTGTGTCACGCTGGTGCCCTATGCCAACCCCATTGGTATGGCGCAACGCGTCTTTGGCCCGATTGTCGGCCGTTTCGATTTTGAAAATGGCGAGAACTTCAACCGCAATTACCCAACGCTCTCTGATGCGGTGCGGGAGCAAGTGGCCAGTGGTAAAGGGGCCGGCATGACCGCGCGGGACTGGAAGGCGTTTTTCCAGGCGCAACTGGACGCCCAGCAACCGCCACGCCACGTCACCGGGGCCATGAAGCTGGAGCTGTCGCGCCTGGCGATGGCCCATGATGTGGTGCTGGACCTGCACTGTGATACGGATGCCATTGCGCATCTGTATGCATCACGCCTGCAAAGTGCGCGTGCCTGCAAACTGGCCAATCAGATTGGCGCACCGGTGGTGCTGGTCGAAGAACCGGAAAGCGGTGGCTATTCTGGCGGCAACTCGTTTGACCAGATGCATGCCAACGCCTGGTCTGCCCTTGTGGAGGCCGGTTTGTTCACGCCAGAAACCGCGGGTTTTGCCGCCACGGTAGAACTGCGCGGCCAGATCGATATCAGCGATGAACTGGCGCAGAACGACGCCGAAGCCATTCTGGATTTTCTGGCACAAGAAGGGGTACTGAGCCAGGAGGCCGCCACCGGCAAGCCGCGCCCGCATGGTGCCGCACAGGTTTACCCGCTGGAAGCCGCATCACATATCCCTTGTCCCTGCTCAGGCGTGGTGGTTTACCTGAAAGAACCCGGCCAGCAGGTGCTCAAGGGCGAAGTGATCGCAGAGATCGTCACCCTGGATGGCGACCAGTTCAACGAGCGCGTGCCCATTGTCAGCGACGTGGACGGCGTACTGGTGGTGCGGCAATTGCATCGCCTTGTCCGCAACGGCCAGCGCGCCGCATTTGTAGCGGGCCACGCCCTGCAACCGGGGCATCGTTCCAGCAAGCTGGCCCTGGATTTCTGATCTTCGCTTCACCTTGAACCGGCCAGTTGCGGACGGCGTCCGCGCCATCCGCAACTGGCCCTTGCAACCCGTTTTATTGTGGTTGCCCCTGTTTGCCAACCACGCTGTCGTCAACGTTTTACCAAAGGTTTTCCCATGATTGCCACGCCTGCCCCCTTGATTGCCGATGCCGCCGCCATCCGTGCACTGTTGCCCCGCCTTGATGTCCGCCACGTGCTGCAAGACACCTTCCACGCCCTGGGCAATGAGCGGGCCGTGCAACCGGCACAATCGCTGACCTTGTTCCCGCAGGACACCGGCGACTTCATCACCTATCAAGGCGTGCTGGCCCATGCAGGTGTGTTTGGCGCCAAACTCTCGCCCTATATTGTCACACCAGGCAAACCCGTCATCACCGCCTGGACCATGCTGATGTCCATGCAAACCGGCCAGCCGCTGTTATTGTGCGATGCCGGCCTGCTGACCACCGAGCGCACGGCCGGCACCACCGCCCTGGCCGTCGACTACCTGGCCGCGCCCTCCGCCAGCCGCCTTGCCATCATCGGCAGCGGGGCCGTGGCACAGGCGCATTTGCGCCACGCCGCCAAACTGCGGAGCTGGAGTCACATCAGCGTGTACTCGCCCAAGCTGGCCGAGCGCCCGGAACAACAAGCCGCATGGCGCGCGCTGGATAGCCGGGTGGAGATTGCCGCCAGTACAGAACAATGCGTGCATGATGCCGATGTGATCATGCTATGTACCTCATCAGGCACACCGGTGCTGGACCCGGCCGATCTGACGCGCCCGGCGCTGATGACCTCCATCAGCACCAACGTCGTGCGCGCGCATGAAATCCCGCCCGCCGCCCTGCCTGGCATGGCCGTGTATTGCGATTACAAACGCACCACGCCAGCCAGTGCCGGTGAAATGGTGGTGGCCGCAGATCGTTATGGCTGGTCTGCCAGCAACGTGGTGGGTGATCTGGCTGACCTGGCCAACCATCGCTGCGCCCTGCCCGACTACAAAAAGCATGCCTTCTTCCGCTCTATTGGCCTGGGGCTGGAAGACATTGCCATTGCGCATGCGCTTTATCAGGTGTTGCAAGCCGGATAGTCATTTTGTCGCCATGTGCCATAGCGTTTATGGCATGTTACGCGGCGATCACCGACCCACGCAGGACCGTGCATGACCCAGAAAAAGAATGCGACCGGCAAAACCTTGTTGCTGGAGCGCTACCGCCACGTGGCAGACGGCATTGCCACGCTGTTTTTCCCGTACGCGGAGGTGGTCATCCATCACCTGGAAGACCAGCGGATCGTGCATTTAGCCAACAATCTTTCCAAACGGCAGATCGGTGACGACTCTGCCCTGGAAGAACTGCGCCATGGCGACGCCGACCGCATCATGGGCCCCTACGAAAAACTCAACTGGGACGGCCGGCGCATGCGCTCGGTCAGTACGGTGCTGTTTGACGATCACCAGAACGCCATTGGCGTGATGTGCATCAATTTCAACATTGCCGTGTTTGACGACATGCAAGCCGCGCTCAGCCTGTTCATCAAGGGCGCAGGCGTCATTGCGCAACCAGCCGCACTGTTCAAGGATGACTGGCAGGAACGCATTAATACCTTCATGCACGGCTGGCTGGCCGAGCGGCAACTGTCGCTCAACACACTGGCGCGCCATCACCGGCAGGCGCTGGTTGAGGCGCTGTATGAAGAAGGCGCTTTCCAGCGCAAAAGTGCGGCGGATTACGTGGCCAATGTGCTGGGGATGGGGCGGGCGACGGTGTACAAGCATGTGAAGAAGTTGAAGGAAGGGGAGTGAGGCTTTGTTGGCAAGAACCACGGAGTAGCCCGGATGGAGCCGGAGGCGGGAATCCGGGGTGGCTGTGCTGGTTCATATTGTTGTGGGGTGTTAGCGCCTGACGGCGCGGGTTTGAAAGGCTTTTGATACCCGGGGTGCCGGGCCCACGTCACTTTCTTTGCTTCGCCACCTCGGCGGCCCCAAAGAAAGTAACCAAAGAAAGGCGACCCCAGCCTGGCGGCCCTCCGGGCTTCCCTCAGTCAGTCGGGAGCCTAAGGTCTCCCTCTCTTCTTCGGCGCTTGGCTTTGACGGGGGAAGAAAGTCAAAAGCAACTTCAACACCAACAGCAACAGCCACAGCCACAGCCACAGCCACAGCCACAGCCACAGCCACAGCCACAGCCAATTCAACGCGCATCCCACAGACTCGTCATTCCGGCCTTGAGCCGGAATCCAGTTCTAAATACTTGCGCCGCAGGCGCTGATACCGGTTTGTAGCCGTGAGGTGAATCCGGAGCGTGCCCGTACCCCCACAGTGACACTTGCTCTTACCAGATGGAAGTTGCAGCGGGGTAGCGACCATAAGCAGCCCGTTGGGCTGCGGACTGGATTCCGGCTCAGGGCCGGAATGACGAAGTGGTGGGCTTGGTGAACCGTTCTTGCGAGCAGACGGTTTGTGGGATTGGAGTTGTTTTTGTTTTGGTTTTGGTTTTGGTTTTGGTTTTGGTTTTGGTTTTGGTTTTTGATGTTGCCGTTGCTTTTGACGTACCTCCCCTCCGGCAGCGCCGAGCATCGCAGCGAAGTCCGGTGTTTCGGCGCAAGGGTGTTTGAGGGCTTTAGCCCGAGTTCCCTGGAGCCAGCCGGACTTTGCGAGAAGCGCAGGGAACCCGAAGGGCGCTGTCGCAGGGGTCGCCTTTCTTTGGTTACTTTCTTTGGCGAAGCAAAGAAAAGTAACGTGCTCCGGCCACCGCCGGTATCAAAACACCCGCGCCGTCAGGCGCTAACACGCAAACAGTGCAAAGGTGGATTGTCGCGGACGCTCCAAATCCACCCTACAGCAAAAACATTGCCACCTCTGCATCCAGGCCTGGATTCCCCCCAAAACCCAGGGAAACCCCCATTACCACCTTCCCGTACACCCCATGCAAACGTCGTAACCACACCAACAACCTGTCGCTTTTGCACAAGCACCGCCCCTTTTGCCCACTGACAATGACCACACCTTTGTCACTGGTCAAAAACCATGCTGCAATCCAGCCTCACGCCAATTACCCATCCGCTTGAAGTCTCGCTGGTCCACACAGACGCCGGTCACGGCATCACCCTTGCGCAACACCCCGCTATCCCCTCCCTGTCCGCTCTGCTGCCCGCCCTGCACAACATGGGCTTGCAGGTAGAGCGTGAAGAACCCCAAGAGCGTGCCGGCCGGCAAACCCGGCGCTCGACGTTGTGGCTGGACGATGCGTGCACCGCTCAGCTTGCCTCCCTGACCGATACCCCACGCCTTGCCGACTTCCTGCGCCGGCTGTTCAGCGGCCAGGCTGAAGACGGCCGCCTGAACGGCCTGGCCGTGGTGGCCGGGCTCAACGCGCACGAGATCATGTTGGTCCGCGCTTATGCCAGTTATCTGCGTCAGGCTGGCTGGCACATGAGCTTGCGCTATATGGCCGATTGCCTGCGTCGCCAGCCGGCCACCGTGCGTGCATGGCTCGGCTATCACCATGCACGGCTGGACCCGTTGATGAGCCGCAACAAGGCAGCGGCAGCCGAACTGGAACGCGTCGCCCATACGCAATTGCAGCGCCAGATCGCGGCACTGCAAGATGCGGATGCGGCTGATCTGCTGGAAAAACTGCGCCAACTGGTTGCCGCCACCATGCGCAGCAGTTATTTCCTGCACAGCACGCACGATGACCTGCCCGCATATCTGGCCATCAAACTGGACACGCAGTTGCTGGATTTCCTGCCCAAGCCACGGCCATTTCGCGAAATCTATGTCTTTTCTGAACGCTTTGAAGGCGTGCATCTGCGCGGTGGCGCGGTATCCCGTGGCGGATTGCGCTGGTCAGACCGGCGCGAGGATTACCGGACCGAGGTGCTGGGTCTGGTCAAAGCCCAACTCGTCAAAAACGCCGTGATTGTCCCCACCGGGGCCAAAGGGGGTTTTGTCTGCAAATTGCTGCCGTTTGAGGCCAGCCGCGAAGCCACCCAGGCCGAAGGCGTGGCGTGTTATCAGTTGTTTATCAATGCCTTGCTGGATTTGACCGACAACCTGGTCGAAGGCGTCATTGTGCCCCCCGCCCAGGTGGTCCGGCATGATGCGGACGACCCGTACCTGGTGGTCGCCGCCGACAAGGGCACCGCCAGTTTTTCTGATCTGGCCAATGCGATCTCGGTCGCGCGTGGTTTCTGGCTGGGTGATGCCTTTGCCTCGGGCGGTTCCAATGGTTACGACCACAAGAAAATGGGGATCACCGCCAAAGGTGCATGGGAAACCGCCCGGCTGCGTTTTACCGAACTGGGCATAGACTGGACGCAAGAGCACTTCACCGCAATCGGCATTGGCGATATGAGCGGTGACGTGTTCGGCAATGGCATGCTGCTGATGCCGCACTTGCAACTGCTTGGTGCGTTTGATCACCGCCACATTTTCATTGATCCCACACCCGATACCGCCGCCGCATTGGCCGAGCGTCAGCGCCTGTTTGCGCTGCCACGCTCATCCTGGGCGGATTACAATCCGGCGCTGATTTCTGCCGGCGGTGGCGTCTATGCGCGTACCGAACGCCAGATCACGGTGTCCGACGTGGTCCGCCAGTGGCTGGGTCTGGACCAGAACACGGTCACGCCCGATGTGCTGATCCGCGCCATGCTGGCTGCGCCTGTCACCGTGCTCTACAACGGCGGCATCGGCACCTATGTCAAAGCCGCGCAAGAAACGCACGAACAAGTGCGTGATCGCGCCAATGACCGCATCCGGCTGGATGCGCCGGCCGTCCGCGCCCGCATGGTGGTGGAAGGCGGCAACCTGGGCATGACGCAAGCCGCACGCGTGGCGCTGGCCACACAAGGTGTGCGGGTCATGACCGATGCGGTGGATAACTCGGCCGGTGTGGATTGTTCTGACCACGAGGTCAATCTGAAAATCCTGTTGCGCCAGGCCGCCCTGCCCGCTGCCGCAACCAGCACGCTGCTGACCGGGATGACCGGTGCGGTAGAACGCGCCGTACTGGCGACCAACCGCGCGCAAGCCCGCCGCATTCTGCGTCACCGTCATCAACCCGGCTTGCTGGCGGACCCATGCGCCTTGTTGCTGCAACTGGAACACGCCACCGGGCTGGATCGTGCGCTGGAACAACTGCCGGCCGACGTTGTGATCCAGCAACGCGAACAAGGCATGCTGTATGAGCCGGAACTGGCCGTACTGCTGGCGCACAGCAAAATGGCGATCAAATCGGCGGTACTGGCTGGCACCCATGCAATCCCAATCCAGCCGTGGCACGCCTATTTGCTGACACGGTATTTTCCGCAACCGGTACGCACACTGAACCTGACCGCACATGCGCTCAAGCACGAGATCATTGCCACACGCCTCGCCAATGAACTGGTCGACCGCGCCGGTATTGGCTTTGCGCATGATCTGGTGCGTCGTCGCGGCTGGCCGCTGCTGCGCGTGACCGAGGCCTTCGCTTTTGCCTGGGCCGCGCTGGATATGGATACATGGTTACAACGCCATGACGCGCTGATCACCACACTGCCCGCCGCAACCCGCCATGCCATCGACACCGCGCTGGAACAGGGACTGGCCGACGCGGTGAACGCGGTGCTGGCCAGCCCGGCAGTGTCGAGTCCGGCCAGTTGGGCCGTGTTTGCCGATCAATTGGGTGAGTTCACCGAAGCCCCCGCCATCACGCCGACCTTGTTACCGGAGGAAATCAACCGCCGCGTACGCCGCTTTGTGCGTTTGTCTGCCGCCACACCGCTGATCGCCCACGGCCATCATGCGGCAACGGTCCTGAGCGCGCTGGAACAGGTATCGCATGCCACCGGCCTGGCGACCATCACCCCCAAACTGGATACTGCCGCACAAACCGTGATTGCCCGGATTGAATTGCTGTTGACCTCGGCGTTACTGGCACAACGTGGCAGCCAGGTTCAGGACGTCGTTTCCAGGCTGGGCTTGACCGAGGCTCTGGCGCTCGTCTCTGGCAGCGCCAGCGCAGAACACCTTGCTGCCGCCGTAGCGCAACTGGATGAAGCGCGCTTTCAGCACGAATTGGGGTTGCACGTGGTCTGATCGGAACTTGTAGAGTGGATTCGGAACCTGCCCCTTGGTGGGTACCCCCACAAAGCCGGTGTGCGCTGTCGCTGCCGGTTGCAGTGGGGTAGTGACAAGCCACCGGTGCGAGGGTGGATTGCTCCGCGAATCCACCCTGCGACTGGACATCAGCCCAATCAAAAACGCCGGCGCAATGCCGGCGTTTTTTCACCCCCAACCAAAGCTCACCATTCCGCCACGCTGCCATCCGCATGGCGCCACAGCGGGTTACGCCAGTCCGGCGCGTTCTTGCTGCGCTCAATAATCAACTCTTCGTTCAGTTCTACGCCGAGCCCCGGTTTGGTGAATGGCTTGATGTGGCCGCTTTCCAGCGCAAAGTCTTCCTTGTTGAGCACGTAGTCCAGCACTTCCCCGCCCTTGTTGTAGTGGATACCCATACTTTGCTCCTGGATAAACGCGTTCCAGGAGACAAAATCCACATGCAGGCAGGAGGCCAGCGCAATCGGGCCCAGCGGGCAATGCGGGGCAAGCGCCACGTCGTAGCTTTCGGCCATGGCGGCAATCTTCATGCATTCGGTAATGCCGCCAGCGTGGGAGAGATCCGGCTGCAAGATCGCCAGGCCACCCGCCGCCAGCACGTTTTTGAATTCGAAGCGGGAGAACATGCGCTCGCCCGCAGCAATGGGGATATGGGTCTGGGCCGCCAGGCGCGGGTAGTGCTCGGCTTGCTCGGCCAGCACCGGCTCCTCAATGAACAACGGGCGGTAAGGTTCCAGTTCCTTGATCAACACCTTGGCCATCGGCGCGGTCACGCGGCCGTGGAAATCCAGGCCAAACTCAATGGTATTGCCAAACGCCTCGCGGATTTCCGCCACTTTGTTCACGGCGGTATCAATGGCCCGGCTGCTGTCGATCACGGCCAGTTCTTCGCAGCCATTCATCTTGAAGGTATCAAACCCCACCGCCACGCGCTCTTTGATATCCCTGATGATATCGGCCGGCCGATCGCCCCCCACCCAGCTATAGGTCTTGACCTTGTCCCGCACCAGGCCACCCAGCAATTGATACACCGGTACACCCAGTGCCTTGCCTTTGATGTCCCACAGCGCCTGATCGATACCGGCAATGGCACTCATCAAAATGCCGCCACCCCGGTAGAAACCGGCGCGGTACATCACCTGCCACAAATCGTTGATGCGCGCCGGGTCTTGCCCGATCAGGTATTCAGACAATTCATGCACGGCCGCTTCGACGGTGCGCGCCTTGCCTTCCAGCACGGGTTCGCCCCAGCCAACAATGCCTTCATCGGTTTCAATTTTCAGGAACATCCAGCGCGGCGGTACACGCCAGGTGCTGATTTTGGTGATTTTCATGCTGTTGCGTCCTTATAGGCCTGCACGAAGGCATGCGCCTGGGTCTGCGTGCGCGAGACCGGCTGGCCCGGTTTGTAAAGATCACTACCCAAGCCAGCGCCGATGCAGCCTGCGGCCAGCCAACTGGCCAGATTGGTCGGTGTTACCCCTCCTACCGCCATGACGGGCGTGGTTTTGGGCAGAACCGCCTTGATGGCCTTGATATAGTCCGGGCCAAAACTGGCGGCCGGGAACACCTTGAGCGCCTGCGCACCCGCAGCCAGCGCGGCAAACGCTTCAGTCGGGGTGGCGACGCCGCAAGCCACATACTGGCCCAGCGCCACGGCGCGGGTGATCACGGCTTGATCTGTATTCGGGGTGACAATCAATTTGCCGCCCAGATCGGCCAGGGTGGCGACATCTTGTGGGTTCAACACCGTGCCGCCGCCAATGAGTGCGCGGTCGCCAAAGGCATTGACCGCATCGCCAATACTGATCTGCCAGTCGGGCGAGTTCAGCGGAATTTCAATGGCGTCGAAACCGGCTTCGATCAGCGCCATGATGTGCTGGTTGGATTCCGCCGGCGTAATGCCGCGCAGGATGGCAATGAGCGGAAGTTTTGTGGGCCAGGTCATGGGTGTGGTCACTCGTGGTAAAGCTGCGAACGGCCGCCATCAATCAGGATGTCGGTGGCATTGATAAAACGCGCTTCATCCGTCGCCAGAAACAGCGCGGTATAGGCGACCTCTTCTGGCTCGCCAATGCGTTTGCAGGGCAATAGATCTGCCTGGCGCTGACGGGCCGCGACCGGGTCGGGCTGGCTGTTGAAATACGTTTGCGCAATGGGGGTCATGATCAGGCCGGGGGAAATCGAATTGACCCGCACGCCTTGCGCCGCGTACTGAATACCCAAGGCGCGCGTCAGGCCAATCAGCCCATGCTTGGCGACCGGATACGGAAACGCGCCGGGAATGATCTTGTGGCCATGAACGGAAGCAATGTTGACAATACTGCCGGCCCCCGCTGCCAGCATGTGTGGCAATACCGCCTGGCAGCAGTGCCAGACCCCTTTCAGGTCGACGGCAAAGCAGCGTTCCCACTCTTCATCGGTGAGTTTGAGCGGGTCGTTGAATACGTTGATGCCAGCGTTGTTGACCAGTACATCGACCCGGCCAAAGCGGGCAATCGTGGCGTCGATCATGGCGTTCACGCCGGCGTGATCGGCCACGTCTGCGGCGAATACCATGGCGTTTTGCGGGCCGATTTCCTGCACCAACGCTGCGGCACGGTCATCGTCTGTACGCACATTGATGACGACTTTGGCACCTTCCCGGGCGAACAGGCGCGCGGTGGCGGCGCCGATACCTTGTGCGGCGCCGGTGATGATGGCGACTTTGTTGTCTAGTCTATGCATGCAGTTTTCTACCAACGAAACAGGGTGTTAGCGCCTTCGGCGCGGGGGTTTATGGGGAAGAAAGTCAAAAACAACCCCAATAACAACAGCCAAATCGTCTGAATGCGGTTTTTGTAGGGTGGATTCGGAACGGAGTGACAATCCACCGCAGGCAGCCCGTTGGGCTGCGGACTGGATTCCCGCTTCCGCGGGAATGACGAAGTGGTGGGCACATCCAACCATCCTTGCGCACAGACGGTTTGCAGGGTTGGAGTGGCTTTGGCTTTGGCTTTGGCTTTGGCTTTGGCTTTGGCTTTGGTTTCTGATGTTGCCGTTGCTTTTGACGTTGAAGTTGCTTTTGACCTGCCTCCCCTCCGGCAGTGCCGAGCATCGCAGTGAGGGGCGGGGTTTCGGCGCAAGGGTGTTTGAGGCCGAAGGCCGAGTTCCCTGGAGCCAGCCGGCCCTCACGAGAAGCACAGGGAACCCGCAGGGCACTGTCGCAGGGGTCGCCTTTCTTTGGTTACTTTCTTTGGCGAAACAAAGAAAGTAACGTGCTCCGGCCACCGCCGGTATCAAAACCACCGCGCCGTAGGGCGCTAAACAACGCTGTCTCAACATCACACCGCACCCAGCCAGCGGTTTTCAGGCAACCCCCGCACATCCCCCATCGGCACCGCCAGGATAGAACCCGCCAGCGGCTCTGCGGCAATCGCAGCAGCGCCGAGGTCTTCCCGCGCGGTAGAGATATACAAAATGTTCAAAGCCGGCCCGCCAAAAGCCACACAACTCGGTTGGGATACCGGCAGCGGGATCACGCGATCCACGCTGCCATCAGGCCGGTAACGCACCACACGCTGGCCGTACCATTCGGCGTTCCACAAATAGCCTTCGGCATCTACGCACGAGCCATCCGGGTGGATGCGGGCATTGCCTGGATCGGCAAACAAACGGGTGTTGCTGATGTGGCCGGTGTCGGCGTCATAACTGCTTTGCATCAGCACATGCAGGCGGGAGTCGCACCAGTACATGGTGCTGCCGTCCGGGCTGAAACACAGGCTGTTGGGGATGGCGATCTGCGGTAAATCCAGCTTCTGCAATCGGCCGTGCACATCAAAGCGATACCAACTGCCCAAAGCATTGCGGCCGCGTTCGTTCTGTGTGCCAAAGACCAGGTTACCGGCACGGTCACAGCGGCCATCGTTGGTGCGCGTTTCCAGAATGTGTGGCTCAACCGTGGCCATACGTTTGAGCGTACCAGTCGTGGTGTTGAACTGCGCCAGCCCGCCTTCCAGCGCCAGCAAGACCACGTCGTGACGCTGGGTCAGCGCAAAACAGCCGATGCGTTGCGGCAGTATCCAGTAGCGCTCTTCACCGCTGGAAGGGTCCAGCCGCCACAGTTCGCGGGCGTTGATATTGGTCCACCAGAGATGGCCGGTGGCGTCGTCATATTGCACGCCTTCGGCCAACTGGAACTGGCCTTCACAGGCGACATGAATGGTCTCGGTCATGACTGATGCGGCTCGCTCAGGTCCAGCCACCATCAATCACAAAGCTTTGAGCGGTGATCATGGCGCTGTCGTCTGCGCCCATGAACAGCGCCAGCGAAGCCACGTGCTCCGGCATAACCCGGCCGGGCAGACACTGGGCGCGATCAATCTCGCGCTCGGCTTCGTCATCCACCCACATGCGCAGTTGTTTATCTGTCATGGTCCAGCCAGGCACCAGTACATTGGCGCGGATGTTGTGCGGGCCCAGTTCCCGCGCCAAAGAGCGCGTCAGACCGTGGATGGCCGCTTTGCAGGTGGCGTAGGCCGGGTAGTCTGGCGCTTTGATCATCCAGCTGGTGGAACCCAGGTTGATGATGGATCCGCCACCGGCTTGTTTCATATCGTCCACCACCGCCTGCGCCGCAAAAAACTGGTGGCGCAGGTTGGTGTGCATGGCGTTGTCCCAGAACTCTGGCGTGACCTCTTCCACCCGCCGCCGCTGGTCGTTGGCGGCGTTGTTGATCAGCACGGTGATCGGGCCATGCGCGTTACGGGCACGGGCGATTGCGGCCTTGAGGGCTTCGACATCGGTGACATCGCACTGTATGAACAAGGGTTCAAACGGGCAGCGGCCAGCCAATCCGGCCACCAGAGAGGCGCCGGCATCGACATTACGGCCAATAAACGCCACCCGCGCGCCCTGATGGGCAAAAGCTTCTACCAGCGTGCGACCGATCCCGCTGGTACCGCCACTGACAAAGACACTCTTGCCTGCAAGACTTGGATACGTGGCCAGCTGATTCATGATGGCGTCCCCTTGCCGTCTCGCTCAGGCTCAGGCCTGACCGCGGTTCTTCAGTTGGTCGATCAGCACGGCAAAATACAAAATGCCAGCGCGGACCAGATACTGATAGAACGCATCAATGTTCTGCAGGTTCATGGCGTTCTGCACCATGCCCATGATCAGCACGCCCACGATCACACCGCTGATGCTGGCACGGCCACCGGCCAGCGATACGCCACCCAGTACGCATGCAGCAATTACATCCAGCTCAAAGCCCTGACCGGAATTCGGTTGGCCCGAGGTAATGCGGGAAGCCAGGATCACGCCCGCCAGTGCGGCAACCACGCCTTGCACCAGAAAGATATAGATACGGGTGCGGTCCACATTCACGCCGGCCAGGCGCGCGGCATCCGGGTTGCCGCCAATGGCCAGGGTGTTGCGGCCATACACGGTCTTGTTGAGCATGACGCCAAAGATCACAAAGCAGGCAATGCAGAACCAGATCGGAATCGGCAGGCCAAACAGGTCGTTGTTGCCGATATTGAAGAACGCTTCGTTGGAGATCCCGACCGCTTGACCGTCTGAAGCAATAAACGCCAGACCGCGCACCGCGCCCATGGTCACCAGGGTGGTAATCAGCGCGTTGATGCGGAACTTGGCAATGGTGGCGCCATTGAACAGGCCAATGGCCGCGCCCGCCAGCAAGCTGACGCCAATGCCCAGCGTAATGCTGCCAGTCCGGTTGATGATCATGGCGCACAACACGCCAGCAAAAGCGATGGTGGAACCCACCGAAAGATCAAAATCACGCGAGGCCAGACAGAACATCATGGTGCAGGCCACCATGCCAATCTGCGACACCGACAGCGCCAGGCCAATCATGTTGCGCCAGCTGAAAAAATACTGGACGGTGAACGACAGCACGACAAACAGCGCCAGGAAAATAAGAATGATGCTGTACTCACTGGCGAACTTGAGCAGCTTTTGCTGGTTCATGGTTTTGCTTCCCTGTTGCGGGGCAGCCGGCGTCAACGCGGGGCCGGTTGCCGGAATGGGTTGTTCGTTGAGACGGGTATTGGACATGTTGGTGTATCCCTTACTGAACCGTGGCAGGGGCCGGGGCAGAACTCACCGGCAGCGCCAGCGACAGCACTTTCTGTTCATTGGCTTCTGCGCGGGTTAATTCGCCGGTAATCCGGCCCTGGCACATCACCGCAATGCGGTCTGACACGCCCAGCACCTCTGGCAGTTCGCTGGAAACCATCACAATGGCGACGCCCTTCTCTGCCAACTGGTACAGCACCTGGTAGATTTCATTTTTGGCCCCCACGTCGATCCCGCGGGTGGGCTCATCAATGATCAACACCTTGAGGTTCTGCTCGGCCAGCCAGCGCGCCAGAATGGCTTTTTGCTGGTTACCGCCAGACAGAAAGCGGATTTCCTGATGCCGGTGCGGCGTTTTGATGCGCAAGAGCTTGATGTAGCCTTCGGCCGTGGCGGCTTCGGCTTTATCGTTCACAAAAAAGCCCCAGCGCCGGTAATGGCGGCGGCAACTGATATTGATGTTTTCCGACACCGAACGGCCACCGATGATGCCCTGCTCCTTGCGGTCTTCCGGACAGAACACAAGGCCGGCGCGAATGGCGGCATGGATGCTGTCAATGCTGCCGCGCACGTCAGCCAGCTTCACTTCGCCACCGTTGCGTTTGTCTGCGCCGTAAATCAGCCGCATCAACTCGCTACGGCCGGCGCCGACCAGACCGAAGAAACCCAGGATTTCGCCCCGACGCACGCTGAAACTGGCCGGTTGTGGCACGCGTGCGCCCTGAATACCTTTGACTTCAAAACACGGTTCGCCCAGTTCACGCGGGCGATAGTCAAAGATGTCGCTGATTTCGCGGCCCACCATTTTGCTGACCAGCTGGTCACGTGTGACTTCGGCCAGCACGTTGTATTCGGCCACTTTGCGGCCATCCCGGAAGATGGTGCAGCCATCGCACAACTCGAAAATCTCATCGAGCCGGTGCGAGATATAAATCAGCACCTTGCCTTGCGAGCGCAGGTCTTTGACCAGCTTGAACAGGATTTCGGTCTCCCGGTGGGAAAGCGAACTGGTGGGTTCATCCAGCGCAATCACGGCAGCATCACGCAGCACCGCTTTGCAGATTTCCACCATCTGGCGCTGGCCAATGGACAGATCACGCAGCTTGGCTTGCGGGTCGATATCGACCCCCAGGCGCGCCAGGTTTTCCCGCGTCCAGCGGATGGCTTCGCGTTTATCGACAAAGCCCATGCGCGTGGGCAAATGCCCCAGCAAGAGGTTCTCCATGACGGAGAGTTCCGGCACGTATTGCAGTTCCTGGTGGATGATGGCAATGCCTGCGGCAATGGCGTCACGGCTGTTGTGAAACGCCTGCAATTTGCCATCCACAAACACCTGGCCTTCTTCCGGGATGTACTCGCCACCCAGGATTTTCAGGAGCGTGGATTTACCCGCCCCGTTTTCGCCCAGCAAGCCGTGCACCTTCCCTTTTTCCAGCGCAAAGCTGATGTCCTGCAGCGCTTTCACGCCGGGGAAGGACTTGCTGATCGATCTGAATTCAAGATATGACAAGGGATTTCTCCGCCTCAAACCACAATCCGTTGCAACCCGGCTGGCACGCCAGGCGTTGCTTTGGCAGAGATCGCCAGCGCTGCCTGACGCCGCCCAGGTTGGCGTTCAAGCAGGCACTGGCGAATCTGCGTTTTACCCGTCAAACAAACCTGGCCTGTAGCCCGGATGGAGCAGAGCGGGAATCCGGGGTTGCGCCGTATGCAAGAACATGCAGGCATTGCCACCCCGGATTCCCGCCTGCGGCTTCATCCGGGCTACAAGTTGGCGTGCTTATTCCAGACCCATTTCCTTGCGCACTTCGGTCGAGTTGTCCCGCGTCATCAACATACCGGTGGTCAGGGTCAGCGCTGGCGGAGCCTTGCCGTCCTTGATCCAGTTGTACATGTTCAGGCTGGTTTCATAGCCATGACGCTTCGGGCTGATCAGCACGGTGCCAAAGAAGCCGGTCTTTTCGGCCTTTTTGAATTCGTTCAGGGCAGACTGGCTGCCGCCGATCCCGATACCGATCATGCTGTCGGCCTTGGCGCCCTGACCTTCTGCGGCACGCACAGCGCCCAGCACGGCTTCATCGTTCAGGCCAAAGGCCAGCCAGTGCTTGTAGTTGGGGTGCTGGGTGATCGCCACGTTGGCAGCGTTGAACGCAGCTTCGGTGTCGGTCTTGGCTTGCGGTGCATTGATGATGTTGGCCTTGGGGAAGCCGCCAGCAGTCAGCGCAGCGATCGCGCCATCAGTACGGTCCTTGGCGGTCGGCAGTTGATCGTAAGAGATGCGGATCGCACCAACTTCATTGAGGTTCCAGCCGCGCTTTTTCATTTCGGCAATCATGGCGGTGCCCACTTGCTCGCCAATCTTGTAGGCCGAAATACCCATGTGCGGCACGGATTCCAGCGGCTTGCCAGAGCCATCGACAAAGCGGTCATCCACGCTCATGACCTTGAGGTCATATTGCTTGGCACGGGCGACAATGGCTGGCCCGAGTTTGACGTCCGGTGCGCAGATGATGAAACCCTGTGCATGTTGTGCGCCCAGGTTATCAATGGCGGACAGCACTTTGTCGCCGCTCGGCACACCAATTTTTACGAGGGTGAAACCCTTTTCCTTGGCGGCCTGTTCGGCAAACTTCCATTCATCCTGGAACCACGGTTCTTCAGCCTGTTTCACCAGAAAACCGATCTTGACTTGATCTGCGGCGTGCAATGCCGGTGCGATCAGCGCTGCTGCCAAACCCAGTGCGCCGCAGATCTTTTTGAGTTGCTGCTTCATCTTGGTCGAACCTCCATCAGTCCCGTTGCCGGGGTTGGTTATCAGATTGCCGCTGTGCGGCGATCCGTTGTCGGCAAGCGTTGTACGCCTGCTATTGCCGCATCACCTGGCAGAGCCATGCAGCTATTTTTCTTGCCCCAGGACCGTAGGGTGGATTCGGAGCGTTAGCGACAATCCACCTGCGCAATGGTGGATTGTCACTTCGTTCCGAATCCACCCTGCGTCGCCGCTTGTTCGAATTTCCTTCAGCCCACCAAGCCCCGGGCGCGCGCCACCTCAATGACGCCAAAACCGGCCAGATTGGCTTGCTGTTCTTCACTGGTCACCAGAATGCGGCCGGAGAAAAAATCGTCATGCTTGACCAGCAGCGCCAGCGCTTCGCGCAGCATGGCTTTGCCAGTCACTACAAACTGGGTGCCGGGGGTCATGCCAATGGCGCTGGAGTTTTTCAGGGTCAAGAGGTCAGCGCCCAGCACCGCGCCCAACAGGAAGTTGGCACGGGCATTGCGCTCGTAAATGGTGAACTGATCGAGAATACGTACCGTAAAACAGGCACGCCCCAAGCCAATCTTGCCGGCAGAGCGTGCGCCCGCCAACAGCATTTCGGTGTCGATTTCGGTGGCAAAATCGCTATCGAGCGATCCGGCCAGAATGGTGTTGTGGGTGATCACATGCAGCAACTCACCCGCCAGGGTGGTCACGCAGCCGGTAATGCGGCCTTCATCATCCACATGCACAAACTTGGAGTGCGAACCCGGCAACACCATGACGGTGGGTTTGTCGATACCAAGGCGAGCAATCAACGCCATGGTTTCGACCTCTTCACCGCGCATCATGTCCATCGCCTCACAATTGTGCAGGCCAATGTTATCGACACGGTTGCGTACGCCAGGCACAAACCAGATGGGTTTGTCGCACACCTCAGGGATGGTGGCCTCACGCATGGCGGCGGCCAGTTCCGCCCGGCCCGCCGGAGCCAGCACGTGGGGGATTTCATACAAGCCCACGTTGGAAGTGATCATGCCGGAAGCCAGCACCAGATCAACCGCCTCAAGTCCGGCGTTAGCCTTATCCAGTGCGGCGGCGATGGTTTCGCGCACGCCATTCTGCAAGGTCACCGCGCTACCGGTAATCGCAGTATCGCGCACGCCCACCTGACGGGCCGCCTGGCAGACTGCCTCGTTATTGCGCCACAGGGTGACGCGCGTGTTCGTGGTACCGGTATCGATAGTGAGGATGTTCATACTGGTGCAGGGTCCGTTCTTGTTGCACCTATTTGAATCTTTCGTAGCCTGACTATGCAAACTACATTTTTAATGACTATCATCAAAAAAAATTTGATGAGTCATCATGCCACGTCGTTTACCCCCGCTTAATGCATTGCGTATGTTTGAGGTTGCCGCCCGCTTGATGAGCTTTACGCAAGCAGCGGGCGAATTGCATGTCACCAACGCCGCGGTCAGTCACCAGATGAAACAACTGGAGGCATTTCTGGGCGTGCCGCTGTTTGAACGGCGCAACAACCAGCTCACCCTCACCAGCGCCGGAGAAGCTTATCTGCCGCGGGTTCGCGAGGCTTTTCGCGCCTTGCAGCAAGCCACCGACATGTTGCTGGATGACAAGACCATCACCCTCAAGGTGGCCGTGCCAGCCACCTTTGGCACCAAGTGGCTGGTGCCGCGCCTGTATCGTTTTCTCAACCTGCATCCGGATATCCGGGTGGAGGTCAACACCGACCATGAGCGGGATTACCTGCACAACGACATCACCATTGACTACCGCCAGGTCCACTCGCCCGACCTGATTGTTGAACGTTTCACGTCAAGTACGGTGTTCCCGGTATGTAGTCCGGCTTTGCAAGCTACGTTGCACACCCCTGCAGACCTGTCAAAACACACCCTGCTGCATGAGCGCAGCCCGCAACGGCATACGCATTTACCCAACTGGCAACAGTGGCTGGAAGAGACAGGTTTAACAGGGATTGATGCCACACGCGGGCCAGCATTTTCAGACTCGCAAATGACTTTGCAATGCGCCATTGACGGCCAGGGTGTCGCACTGGGGCAACGCATCCTGGTGGAATACGACATTGCCGCCGGACGGCTGATCAAGCCGCTGCCTACCGAAGTCTCGCTACGTGTGCCCTACTACCTGATCTTCTCGCATACGGCGCCAGAGAACCCCGGGTTTGCGGCGTTCAGAGCGTGGTTGATTGCGGAGGCCATGCGCAGCGAGGATTGAGCTTGCCCAAATAAAGGGGGTGATGAGCTTGCTACTGTCCTGCCATTTGCCTACGAATAGCCGGAAATAAGTGCATTTTTCAATGGCTTATGGATAAATGCCGCGATCTCGGGCATTTGCCCGCCCCATCCGATCCGTTTGAAAGACTGGCATGCCTGCAAGGACATACATATACAAACGTCGCATCATTACCTGCCTGCCTGGCACGATCGTCACCGGGTTTATCTGCCCGTTTGTGATCACCGAAACCAGCGCAGAGTGGTCTGGCAAGCCGCCCCTGCGATTTCCATCGCTGCAGGTATGCCAGACCTCCGAAGAGGCGGTAAAGCACGCGCACGAGTATGCCAAGGCGTGGATCGACGCGAATTCGTTGTGAATTCGTAGCGAATCAGGAAGAAGCGCAGAAAAGAGAGGCACAACAGACGGCAGAAACAAAAAAAGACCGCGTGTGCGATCTTGTTCAGTGGTGCCAGATGGCGTCCCCACGGGGATTCGAACCCCGGTTATCGCCGTGAAAGGGCGGTGTCCTAGGCCTCTAGACGATGGGGACGAGGCTCGCTATTCGCGATGGACTTGTGTGAGATGGTGCGCCCGGAGCGATTCGAACGCCCGACCCTCTGGTTCGTAGCCAGATACTCTATCCAACTGAGCTACGGGCGCACTGTCACAACACATTTACTGCTTACTGCACTTTATTGCATTCTGCCAGGCAGACTGCATTAAATAAAACTGCAGTACCGCTGGCGGAGACGGAGGGATTCGAACCCTCGATACAGGTTTAAGCCCGTATGCTTCCTTAGCAGGGAAGTGATTTCAGCCACTCATCCACGTCTCCGTCAAGGGAAGCGGGATAATACCCTGCGCCCTTGGGGGCGTCAAGAAAACTGCAGGCTTAAAATCAACATTTTTCGCTAATACCCTGCCCTGCAACAATAAAAAACGGCAGCGCCAGGCTGCCGTTCTTATCGACACCCGCCAGATCAGAGAACCTGATCCAGACCAAATGCCTTGTGCAGCACGCGTACGGCCAGTTCCAGATACTTTTCATCCACGATCACCGAAATCTTGATTTCAGAGGTGGAGATCATCTGGATGTTGATGCCTTCTTCGGCCAGGGTGCGGAACATGGTGGACGCTACGCCCACGTGACTACGCATGCCCACGCCGACGATGGAGATCTTGCAGATCTTGTCGTCGCCAGAGATGCTGCGGGCGGCAATGTGATCCTGCACGCTTTCCAGTACCTTGATCGTGCGCGGCAGATCGTTCTTGGGTACGGTGAAAGAGAAGTCGGTCGTGCCTTCCTGGCCGACGTTCTGGATGATCATGTCCACATCGATGTTGGCGTCAGCCACCGGGCCCAGAATCTGATAGGCGATGCCAGGTTTGTCCGGCACACCAGTCACGTTGATACGGGCTTCGTCACGGTTGAAAGCGATACCGGAAACGACGGGTTTTTCCATGTTGGAGTCTTCCTCGAAAGTAATCAGCGTGCCCTCGCCATCTTCCTGGAACGAGGACAGCACGCGCAATTTCACGTTGTACTTGCCGGCAAACTCAACCGAGCGAATCTGCAGCACCTTGGAGCCCAGGCTGGCCATTTCCAGCATTTCTTCAAAGGTGATGGTCTTGAGTTTGCGTGCTTCAGGTACAACCCGCGGGTCGGTGGTATATACGCCATCGACATCGGTATAAATCTGGCATTCATCGGCATGCAAGGCTGCGGCCAGCGCCACGCCGGTGGTATCGGAACCACCACGACCCAGCGTGGTGATATTGCCTTCGGCGTCCACGCCCTGGAAACCCGCCACGATCACAACGCGGCCAGCATTCAGGTCGGCACGCATGTTTTCGTCGTCGATCGACTGGATGCGGGCTTTGGTAAAGGCGCTATCGGTCAGGATTTTGACCTGACCGCCAGTGTACGAGCGCGCATCAATGCCGGCGTCCTTGAGGGCCATGGCCAGGAGGCCAATGGTGACCTGCTCACCGGTAGAGATAATCACGTCCAGTTCACGCGGATCAGGATTGACCTGCATTTCTTTGGCGAGCGCGATCAGGCGGTTGGTTTCACCGCTCATTGCGGACAAAACAATCACCAGATCATGGCCTTGCGCCTTGAACCGGGCGACGCGTTTGGCCACATTCTTGATACGCTCCGGCGTGCCCACGGAGGTGCCGCCGTATTTCTGGACAATCAATGCCATATGCAACCTGCTGGTTGAGAAACGGAAAAATCCGGAATTAAAACCGCCGGCATTGCGGCCAGCGGCGGGTGATCAAGCGAAGCATTCTATATAAGAAAGCGGCGCTTTTCGAGCCTGTTGGCAGCGTCTGGCTGCCATTTGCCACAAAAAAGGGCAATACCGGCTAGCCCTGGTCAACCCTCATGAACCGGCACACGCGGTGCAACAGCACACATCAGCTCATAGCCAATGGTCCCCGCGGCGCGCGCCACCTCGTCAATCGGCACCTCACTACCCCACAGTTCAACCGGGCTGCCAATCTGCGCCTGCGGCAGATCGGTAATATCAATGGTCAGCATATCCATCGACACCCGCCCGATCACGCGTGTGCGCTGCCCTGCCACATTGACGGGCGTGCCAGCTGGCGCGTGGCGCGGATACCCGTCAGCATAGCCGCAAGCGACCACCCCGATACGCATGGGCCGGTCAGCGGTAAAAGTGGCACCATAACCCACTGTATCGCCGGCTTGCAGGTGCTGTACGGCAATCAGTTGCGATTGCAGGGTCATGGCCGCCTGCAGCCCAAGCTCTTTGGCACTGCGATCATCGAACGGGGAAGCCCCATACAGCACAATGCCAGGCCGTACCCAGTCCGTGCGGGTTTGCGGATAGGCGAAGGTGGCTGCGGAATTGGCCAGCGAAATGGGCAGTTTCAGCCCTTCTGTCGCGTGCTGGAAACGGGTGAACTGTTTTTCTATGCCCTTGGCCGGCTCATCGGCGGTGGCAAAGTGCGCCATCAAGGTTACGCTGGCGACATTGGACAGACTACCCAGCTTTGCGGCCAGGTCGCGGGCTTGTTCTGCCGGGAAACCCAGCCGGTTCATGCCGGTATTGAGCTTGAGGAAAATGTTGAGCGGTTGCGGCAGGGTGACTTGTTCCAGCCACGCCAGGTGTCCAGGCTCGTGCACAGCCACAGAGAAATTCTGGCGTGCGGCCTCTATCAGTTCGGACTGGCTAAAGACGCCTTCAAGCAGCAGCACGGGCTGTTGCATACCCCAGCGCCGCAGCGCCAGCGCGCCTTCAATCTCCAGAATGCCAAAGCCATCGGCGTGGGCCAGCGCTCTGGCAGCGCGTTCAAGACCATGCCCGTAGGCGTTGGCTTTGACCACGGCAAATGCGCGGCTAGCCGGAGCGGTCTGTTTGACCTGGTTGTAGTTGTGGGTGATTGCCTTGCTGTGAACGATAGCCTTGATAGGGCGAGTCATGTCGGGAACCGGATGGTTAGTCACTGGGCAAGGAGAGCCTGACAAAACCCGCTGAAGCGCTCACCCACAACGGTGAGAGGTGACCAGCAGGGTTTTGCAAGTCGCTCCTATTCTTCGCGCAGCACCTTGCTCGTCAACGCTTTGCAGTGACTCTGGTGGCGCTTGTGTCTGATGTACCAGATCAGCGTCAAAGTCGCCAGTGCGGCCAACACCAACCACATGCCCGTCTGACCCTGTTTGATGGCGTGCTCCAGCCACTGGCGCTGGAATGCGCCGTAGTAGCCCAGATACACCCAGACCGGCACGCTGATGAGTGCGGCAAGGCCATCGGCCAGTAAAAAACGCCAGAACGGAATGCAGCGGGACATGCCCGCCGTGAGGTAGATCGGAGTACGCAGGCCCGGCAAGAAGCGCGCTACAAACAAGACGCGGTTACCGTAGCGGCGGAATTTGTCCTGTACGGCGGCGTAGCGTTCGGGCGTAAGCACATGGGCCACCCAGCGCCATTTGAGCGCCCGCGTGCCAAAATGCCGACCAATGAAAAACATGATGGAATCGCCCACCAGCACGCCGGCCATCCCCACGCCAAACATGGTGTGAACGTCTGCAAACCCGAGCCCGGAGATGATGCCGCCGGCCACAAGCGTGATGTCTTCCGGGATCGGCACGCCGAAACCGCAGACCAGCAGGACACCGAAAACGGCCACGTAGCCGTAATCAGTAAAGACAGGAAGAAGATATTGCAGAATATCCATGCGTATTGACCGAACCCAGGTTTTGACCAGCAACCCAAACCTTGAAAGCACCCCGCCAGTGTGGCCGCGAGGAGCGACGTATACTCCGTTGACTACCATGTCGCTTGTGGTGGTTGTATGCCGGACCCTTAGTTCGAGCAGGGGTTAATCCCCTTATCGTAATGGACCACACTATATCATGCGATATTCAGGAGTACTGATAGATGCCGTTACGTTTGTCAGGTTCAGATTGCCTGGCGCGCAGAAGGTTTCCGTTTTGTATCCCGCCTGTCGTGGCAATATGTCGGCGCGAACTAACTAAACATGATATAAAACCGCGCAGCATGCTGATCTTTTGCCGCCGGTTGATGAGGCTGGCAGCGGCATATCATCACGCTCAACATCAAATACAACAGGTTTCGTTCCGGGCATGAATCGCGGTTTTTTCATCATCCTGGGTGCACAATTTCTTTCTGCGCTCGCTGACAATGCGCTTTTCATTGCAGCCCTGACCCTTTTACGTGAACAAAGCGCGCCTGAGTGGCATTTGTCCATGCTGCTCTGGAGCTTCACGGTTTCTTATGTGGTCCTGGCGCCGTTTGCCGGCTCTTTTGCAGATTCCATGCACAAAGGCCGCGCCATGATGATCTGCAACGGCATCAAACTGATTGGCTGCGCCTGCATGCTGACCGGCGTGCCGCCCATCATCGCCTATGCCATCGTCGGCTTTGGCGCCGCGGCTTACTCTCCCGCCAAATATGGCCTGATCACCGAATACCTGCCGCACGAACAACTGGTTGAAGCCAATGGCTGGCTGGAAGGCGCCACGGTGGGTGCCATCATCTTTGGCACCGTGCTGGGCGGCATTCTGGTGGGCACGCGGGCCAGCGACTTTTACGACACGCTGGTACTCAGCCAGTGGCTCTCTCCCGCGCAATTTGCCATGTGCGCCATCATTGCGCTGTATCTGGCGGCGGGCTGGCTCAATTTGTATATCCCCAAGCTCAAGGTGCATCTCAAGCCCTTGCATCTGGACCCGTTATTCCTGATCCGTGAGTTCTGGTGGTGCGTGCGCCGCTTGTGGAAAGACCCGCAAGGCCAGTTATCACTGGCGGTGACCACCTTGTTCTGGGGCGCGGGGGCCACCATGCGTTTGGTGGTGCTCAACTGGGCGGTGATCTGGTTGAACTACAGCATGGAACAGGCCACCCGTCTGGTGGCCGTGGTGGCATTCGGCACCGCCTTCGGCGCCATTCTGGCTGGCCGCTTTGTACCCTTGCGCCGGGCGTTCGCCGTGCTGCCGGCCGGTATTTTGATGGGTCTGGCCGTCATGGGGATGTTGCTGGTGCATAGCGCTCAGGTCGCCGCTGTGCTGATGTTCCTGGTGGGCGCTTTGTCCGGCTGGTTTGTCGTACCGCTGAACGCCATGCTGCAGCACCGCGGGCATATGTTGATGGGTGCGGGGCACTCTATTGCCGTGCAGAACTTCAATGAGAATATCGGCATCCTGGTGATGGTCGGTGCGCACGCGCTGCTGGTTCGATATCTGTCGACGCCGTTGTCCACCCATGCCACCGAACTGGTGCAGGATCAGTTTTCTGCCAGTGGCATGCCCCCCATGTACACCATCATTATCGGCTTTGGTCTTGTGGTGGCGCTGGTCATGACCTGGCTTACATTGCGGTACACACGCGGCCAACGTGCCGGCAAGATGCACGACTAAGGGGGCTCCGGTTGCTCGATTGTGCGGTCCTTTCATCATGACCTTGCACATATCCCCCTCGTCATTCCGGCGCACGCCGGAATCCGGAAAGCCTGCCACATGGGCTTATCCCCCGCAAACCACTGACCACCCGTTTTCGGTGCCTGCGGCACACCTGTTTACACCTGGATTCCGGCTCAAGGCCGGAATGACGAGTCCGGGGTATGCATCCTTCCCCCTCCTCACTCCTCACTCCTCACTCCTCACTCCTCACTCCTCACTCCTCACTCCTCACTCCTCACTCCTCACTCCTCACTCCTCACTCCTCACTCCTCACTCACATTTCATCTTGAATTAATTAATTCATTAATTAAGCTGGAATGTATGAGCCAAACCAAGCCCCGCGGTCGTCCTGCCGCCATGGACCAGAACGCACGCTCCATTTTGCTGGATGCGGCCACCAACCTGTTTGCCCATCAAGGCGTTGCCGCCACCACGCTGGCGCAGGTTGCCCGCGCGGCGGACGTGACCCCCGCCATGGTGCATTACTACTTCAAGAACCGCGACCAGCTGCTGGATGCCGTGGTGGATGAGCGTGTTTTCCAGTTTGTAGAACTGGTCTGGACCCCACCCGCGCCAGGCGCCGATATCGCCACCGTCATGGCGGGCATGGCCGAGCGCATCATTCGCGGCGTGGAGTCCATGCCCTGGCTACCCTTGCTATGGGTGCGCGAAGTATTAAGCGAAGGCGGCATGCTGCGCGAACGCATGATGCAGCGATTGCCGTTTGACCGGGTACAGCAACTGGCCGCGCTGATTGGCGATGGTCAGCGCAACGGCACGGTCAACCCGGATCTGGAACCGCGGTTGCTGTTCATTACCGTGCTGGCCATGAGTCTGATGCCACTGGCCACCGCCAGCATCTGGCGTACGCGGCCCGGCATGCAGGATATCGACAACACTGTTTTGATCCGCCACGTCACCGCAATCCTGCGGCACGGCCTGGCGCGGGAGTAACCATGCGTCATTTGCCTTTACTCGTCCTTAGCCCCGTACTGACCTTGTTGCTGACCGCATGCGGCGAGCCTGCCAGCAACGCCTGGCAAGGTTATGTTGAAGGTGAGTACGTTTATGTCGCCACCTCCCAGGCGGGCCGGCTGGATCAGCTATCCGTGCAACGCGGGCAACAGGTTCGGGAGGGGCAACCGCTATTTGCACTGGAAGCCCAGAACGAGGCCGCCGCGCAACGCCAGGCGCAACAGCAATTGCGGGCGGCACTGGCCCAACTGGCCGATATGCGTAGCGGTAAACGCCCGCCGGAAATCAGCGTGACGCGGGCGCAACTGGCCGCCGCGCAGATCACTGCCCACAACGCCCAGACCCAGCTGGACCGGGATGAAATCCAGTTTGCCGCCGGCGGCGTATCCCGCCAGCAACTGGACGACTCGCGTACCAGCGCGCAATCGGCGGCGGCTCAGGTAACCCAACTGAAAAACCAGTTGCAGGTCGATGCCCTGCCCGGCCGCGAACAGCAGATCAACGCCCAGGCCGCCCAGGTCGCCGCCGCCCGGGCGACGCTGGAACAAGCCAGCTGGAAGCTGGATCAGAAAACCGTGGATGCCACACGCAGCGGCCTGGTGTTTGACACCTTGTACCAACCCGGAGAGTGGGTCGCGGCCGGCAACCCGGTGGTGCGCATGCTGCCGCCAGAGAACATCAAGGTGCGCTTTTTTGTGCCGGAAGCTGAAGTCGGCCATCTGAAAACCGGCCAGGCGGTCACCATTCATTGCGATGGCTGCGAGGCGGATATCGCGGCCCGCATCACGTTTATATCCAGCGAGGTGGAATACACGCCGCCGGTGATTTACAGCAACGAAAACCGCAACAAACTGGTGTTCCTGATCGAAGCCCATCCCAACGCCAAAAAAGCGCCCGCGCTCCATCCGGGCCAACCGGTTGAGGTGCGTCTCAATGACTGATGCACCAGCCGACGCCGGCCCGGTCATTGATGTGCACGGGTTGAACAAGCATTTTGGCGATAAACACGTGGTCAAGGACCTGGACATGCAGGTCCAGCGCGGCGAAATCTATGGCTTTCTGGGGCCGAACGGCAGCGGCAAAACCACGTCGATCCGCATGATGTGTGGGCTACTCACGCCAGATTCCGGCACCGGCACCTGCCTGGGCTTCGATATCCGCAAGCAAAGTGCCGAGATCAAACGCCATGTGGGCTATATGACCCAGAAATTCTCATACTGGGATGACCTGACCATCCGCGAGAATCTGGACTTCATCGCCCGCATGTATGAAATGAAAGACCGCAAACAGAAGGTTGACCAGGCGCTGGAAAGCCTGGGTCTGGCATCCCGCGCCAAACAGCTGACCGGGTCGCTCTCTGGCGGCTGGAAACAACGCCTGGCGCTGGCCGCCTGCATGCTGCACGAACCCCGGTTGCTGCTGCTGGATGAACCCACCGCCGGTGTCGACCCCACGGCACGGCGGGATTTCTGGGAAGAACTGCATCGGCTGGCCGCCCAGGGCATCAGCGTGCTGGTCAGCACGCACTATATGGACGAAGCCGAGCGTTGCCACAAGCTGGCCTACATTGCCTACGGCAGCCTGCTGGCGCAAGGCACGGCGCAAGAGATCATCGATAGCCAGCAATTGACCACCTGGTCGTTGCGTGGCGACAACCTGGTGCAATTGGGGAGCGACTTGCGCCAGCAACCGGGCGTGGATCAAACCGTGGCCTTTGGCAATGCACTGCATATCAGCGGCAAAGATGCCGACGCGCTGGAACGCACCCTCAAGCAAGTGGCCGCTGAACGCCATCTGCAGCTGGAACCTGCCGAAACCAGTCTGGAAGACGTCTTCATCTACATGATGAAGCAATCCACCGACAACTTTGCGGAAGCCGGAGCATGAGTCGCCCACACCCGTTTTCCATTGCCCGCTGGTGGAGCATCGTGCTCAAAGAGTTTTTGCAGCTCAAGCGCGACCGCGTCACGTTCGGCATGATTGTCGGCGTGCCCATCATGCAGATGCTGCTGTTTGGCTTTGCCATCAATACCGACCCGCATCACATGCCCACGGCAGTGATTGCCCAGGATAACAGCGAGTTCACGCGCAGCTTTGTGGCGGCGCTGCGTAACTCGGATTATTTCCGGATTGTGGACTCATTGCCGGATGAACAATCCGGCCGCGCCGCACTGGCGCAGGGCAAGGTCTTGTTTGTGCTCAATATTCCGCCCGACTTCACCCGCAAACTGGTACGCGGGGAAAAACCCTCATTGCTGATTGAGGCCGATGCCACCGACCCCACCGCGATGTCTGCCGCGCTGGCCGCCGTACCGCAATTGGTGCAATCGGTGGCAGATAAGGATCTCAAAGGCGCGCTAGCGCATTTCAATGGCAGCGCCGCACCGTTTGACGTCAACGTACACCGGCTCTACAACCCCGAAGGCATCACCCAGTACAACGTTGTGCCGGGCCTGATGGGCGTGGTGCTCTCCATGACGCTGGTGATGATGACCGGTCTTGCCATGACCCGCGAACGCGAACGCGGCACTATGGAAAACCTGCTGGCGACGCCGGTCCGGCCCATCGAAGTCATCACCGGCAAGATCGTGCCCTACGTGGTGATCGGGCTGATCCAGGCCACGATTATTTTGCTGGGCGCGCGGCTGGTGTTCCACGTACCGATGGTGGGCAGCCTGATTGCGGTGTATTGCGCGGCGTTGTTGTTTATTGCCGCCAGCCTGATGGTGGGCATCACGCTCTCTTCACTGGCGCAAAACCAGTTGCAGGCCATGCAACTGACCGTATTTTATTTCCTGCCCAATATCTTGCTCAGCGGCTTCATGTTTCCTTTTCAGGGCATGCCCCTGTGGGCGCAATACATTGGCAATGTGCTGCCGCTGACGTATTTCAACCGCTTGATCCGTGGCATCTTGCTCAAGGGCAATGGCTGGCTTGATCTGTGGCCCAGCCTCTGGCCGCTGATGATTTTCACCACGGTGGTCATGCTGATTGCCATCAAGTTCTACCGCAACACGCTGGATTGAATCATGCCCCCACTCCTGCCCCGACTATGTCTTGTGACTTTGGCCAGCGCGCTAGGCGCGTGTGCGGTTGGCCCGGATTTTCACACGCCTGCGCCACCTGCCAGCCAGGATTGGGTTGCCACACCTGCCACCAGCACGCCCGCCGCAGAGGGCACCAGCCAGCAGTTGATCAGCACCGATGCCGCGCCGGCGTACTGGTGGCGGCAATTTGGCTCCAGCCAGATCAACGACTGGGTGGATCAGGCACTGGCGCATAATCAGACGCTGGCCCAGGCCGAAGCCCATCTGCGCCAGGCGCAAGAGCAGCTCAATGCCGAAACGGGGGCCACGCAATACCCGCAACTTGATCTGAAAGTGGGTGCGCAGCGACAGAAGATTGATCTGGCGGCATTTGGCATTACCAACGTACCCAGCCCGCCGCCCTTCAATTTGTACAACGTCTCGTTGAACGTGGCGTATACCTTCGACCTGTTTGGAGCCAATCGCCGGCAACTGGAAGCACTCGGCGCCACGGTGGATTACCAGGCCTTTGAGTTGCAAGCTGCCCGCCTGAGTGTGGCCGGCAATGTGGTGACGGCGGCCATTCGGCTGGCGGCGGTGCGCACGCAAATTGAAACCACCCAACAACTTTTAGCCACGCAAGAACGCCAGTTGCAGATCATGCAACAACGCCTGCATGCGGGTGGCGTGGCGCAACTGGACATCCACAACCAGCAAAGCCTGATTGCCCAAACCCGCGCCAGTATTCCGCCGCTGCAAAAACAGGCCGGGCAGATGGAGCATCAGTTGGCGGTCTATCTGGGCGCGCCACCGTCTCAATTGGCCGCAGCGGATATCGACCTCTCTACCCTCACCCTGCCCGCCAGCCTGCCGCTGACGGTGCCATCCAGCATGGCGCGGCAGCGGCCGGATATCCGGGCGGCAGAAGCCCTGTTACATCAGGCCTCCGCGCAAGTGGGTGTCGCGACAGCCAATCTGTATCCGCAACTCACCCTTTCGGGCAGCATCGGCTCAGAGCGCACCGGCTCGCACGATCTGACCAATGGGCTGAATGTGTGGAATATCGGGCTGGGTTTGATGCAGCCGTTGTTTCATGGTGGCGAGTTACAAGCCAGAAAACGCGGCGCTGAAGCGGCCTGGCAAGGGGCAACGGCGGCTTACCAGCAAACGGTGCTGACGGGCCTGCAACAAGTAGCCGATGCGCTGACTGCGCTAGACACGGATGCCAGCACGCTAGCGGCGCGCAATCAGGTCAAAACACAGAACGACGCCATCTTGCGCACCACGCAAGCGCGTTATTCGGCCGGAGGTGTAAGCATGCTGCAATTGCTCGACAGCCAGCGCCAGCAACAGCAAAGCGCCCTGGACGAGATCGGGGCACGGGCAGACCGGCTGGCCGATTCTGCGGCATTGATGCAGGCATTGGGAGGCGGGGCGTAATGCGGTGAGAAGCGGCGTGCTTACAAGCGCCCGATCAGCGCAGCCAGCTCGACCTGGCGTACCGGTTTTTCCAGGAAATCATCCATCCCCGCGACCATGCATGCCTCGCGGTCTGCTTCAGAGGTATTGGCGCTCAGAGCAACGATGCGCAAGGGGCGCGCGCCGGTTTCCCGCTCCAGTTGCCGGATATGCCAGGCAGCCGTCAGCCCATCCATGACCGGCATTTGTACGTCCATCAACACCAGGTCAAACGCCTGCTGGATCACCAGTTCCAGCGCGGCATCGCCATCGTGCGCCACGGTCACCTGATGGCCCATCTTCTCCAGAAAACGCCGCGCGACCAGGCAGTTGACGGCATTGTCATCCACCACCAGCACCTGCATTGCATGTGCCGGCAGCGGGATGGACTCTGCTGCGACAGGCGTCGCGCTCACCTTCAATTGCGCCGTAAACGCAAACACGCTGCCACCACCCGGATTGTCTTCTACCCACAACTGGCCGCCCATCAAACCAACCAGTCTCCGGGAAATGGTCAGCCCCAGACCGCTGCCGCCAAATTGCTGGGCGATACGGTTATCGGCCTGGGTGTACGGCAAGAAAATGGCTTCACGCCGGTCTGCCGGCACGCCGGGGCCGGTATCGCTCACCGCGCAGGTCATCACCACCTGATCGTCATGGCGCTGGTGCACGGTCAGGCTGACGGCGACTTGCCCCTGGCGGGTGAATTTGAGCGCGTTGCCCGTCAGATTGACCAGCACCTGCTTGAGCCGGGTGACATCCCCCACCAGCGCGGGCGGTACGTCCTCTCCCAGATGGCTAGCCAGTTGCAGGCCCTGCAATTGGGCCTGCGGCAGGAACATGCGTTGCAGATCATCCAGCAGTTGTTGCGGGGAGAACGGCGCGGGCACCAGCTCCAGCCGGCCCGCCTCGATCCGGGAGTAATCCAGCACGCCGTTGATTTGCGCCAGCAAGGCATCGGTCGAGGAGCGGATGATTTCCACCTGCTCGCGCTGCGAGCCCGGCAACGGCTGGCTGGCCAGCAATTGCGCCATGCCCAGAATGCCGTTCATGGGCGTCCGGATTTCGTGGCTGATGGCGGCGAGGAATTCATCCTTGGCGCGCGCACTGCGTTCCAGGTCTTGCGTGGCAATTTTCAGATCCGCCAGCAGCCGCGCTTTTTCCTGATCCAGCCCGATGGTTTCAATCAAGACGTGATGGTATTCGCTGGCACTGCGCAACAAGGTGAAGATGAAGACCAGCAGCAACACTGCAAACATGGCGCCAAAACGCCCCGGGTTGATCATGGCAAAGATCAGCATGGGCAGGGTCAGCAGTGCGACGTAGGTACGCAAGGCCCAGCGGGAGGGGGCCAGGATCGGCAAGGAGCCTGCGGCCATGCCGCTCAACAGCAGGGCGATGAAAAAGCGCGCCGTCTCCGAGACATGCATGCCGAAATACAAACAACCCGAACCCCAGCCGGCGCCACTGAGCAACACCCCAAAGTAGTAACGGTAACGCCACTTGAGCACCTGATTGGGCCTGGGTTTGGCCAGCCGGAAACGTTCTGCCAACCACAAACGCCCCAGCAGGATCAGCGCCATGCACGTCCACCAGACCAGCAACACCGGGCGGATCACATCCCCGCGCAAAGCAAAGGCCAGGCAACTGGCGTTGATCAAGCTGGTGACCTGGGCCAACCGGGCATTGCGAAACAGAATCTGCGTGGTACGCCATACCACATGCGGATCACGCAGAAACACAGAAGCCATGGCAGCCTCAGTGCTGCGGCTGCGGCTGGGACGCCGTCAGCACGGACACATCATCACGATTGTTCGCCAGGATGTTGATGGTCACGCGCCGATTACGGGCGCGGCCTTCCGGGCTATCGTTGGGCTCGACCGGGCGATACTCGCCATAGCCCATGGCCACCATGCGCTCCGGGGCAATGCCGGTATCGGCAAACAAGCGCACGACCGAGGCTGCGCGGGCGGCAGAGAGCTCCCAGTTGGAGGGGTATTGCGGCGACTTGATGGGCTGGTTATCCGTATTGCCTTGCACTTCAATCAGATTATCCGTGCTGGTCAGGCGCTGCGCCACGGCGCGCAAGGCGGCGGCCGAGTTGGTTTGCAGCTCCGCCTTGGCGGTGTCAAACAGCACGCTATCACTGATCTCCACGGCAATGCCGCGGGCCGATTGTGTCACCCGCACTTTACCTTGCTGGATCAACGGGCCCAGTGCCGCACGCAGATCGTCGGCCATGCCGCTCATGCGGCGCGTCTGCTCGACCAGTTTGGTGTTTTCTGGCGAACTGGTCGGCGCACTTTGCGGGTGCGAGACGATCGGGGCAATCACCTGCTTGCCCGCCGGCGCAGCGCCGATTGCGGGTTTGGCATCGTTATTCTGAAAGGCATTGACCAGCGAATCAGACAGCACGCGGTACTTGCCTTCGTTCACGGAGGAGATGGCATACATCACCACAAAAAACGCAAACAGCAGCGTGATGAAGTCAGCGTATGAAACCAGCCAGCGTTCATGGTTCTCATGCTCCTCCTCGCGCTTTTTGCGTGCCATCGCCCCGCCCTCGTTCTGGATCAGTCAAACAAATCAGTGAATGCTCAGCTTGAGCTGGCTGGCCAGTTGCGTTGCCGCGGTCACGCCAATACGCCGTGCAAAACGGTCAAAATAACCAGGCTGCGGGGTAAAGTCGACTACATCCGGGGCTTTGACTACATCCCGCGCCACACTGTCGACCGAACCCAGGCCATCCACAAGGCCCAGCTTGATACCAGTGGTCCCCGTCCAGATCAGACCGGAGAACAAATCCGGATTATCCAGCGCCAGCTTCTTGCCACGGCCGGCCTTCACGGTATCGATGAATTGCTGGTGGATTTCATCGAGCATGGCTTGCGCCTTGCCCTTTTGGGCGGCGTTCAGCGGCGAATACGGATCAAGGAAGCCCTTGTTGGCGCCCGCTGTCAGCAAACGGCGCTCTACGCCCAGTTTTTCCATGGTGCCGGTAAAGCCAAATCCATCCATCAACACGCCGATCGAGCCCACCATCGAGGCTTTGTCGGCATAAATCCTGTCAGCGGCCACGGCCGCGTAATAGCAGCCAGAGGCGCAGATATCACCAATCACCACATACAAGGGAATGGCCGGATATTTTTGCTTAAGGCGCAACAGTTCGTCATGCAACTGGCCCGCCTGGACCGGGCTACCACCCGGACTATTGAAGTTCAACAGCACCGCTTTGGTGTTTTTGTCCTCATAGGCGGCATTGACACCGTCAAGCACGTTTTCGATATTGGCTTCGCCATCGGCGGAGATTTCGCCCGTCATGCTGACCATGGCGGTATGCGGGCCAGTGGAGACGCTCTCCAGTTCCTTGCCGCCAAACCAGCCCATGCCCAGGCCGATAATCAACAGCACAATGCCAAAACCCAGCAGGCGGAAAAAGATATTCCAGCGGCGGGCGCGGCGTTGCTCTTTCAGGCCGGCCTGCAGCAGGTCAGTCAGGACCTGGCGCTCCCAGGGTTGTTGTTCCATGATGTGGCTTCTCTTTGTCGATGCGGGTTTCTGTGTTTTTGCGTGTTTTTTGCGCCGACCGGTTAATCCGGCCAGCCGTCTTGCCCGGTTGCTGGCGAGAGCCAGTATATCTTGCCCGCACGCTCTGCAACCGGCACGGATTCCAGCCGCCGCCCCGGGCAGGGGCCGCCCAGGCACAGGCCGCTCTCTGGCGCATAGTAGGCACCGTGCGTGGCGCAAACAAGAAAGTTGTGGCTTAGATCAAAAAAATCGCCAGGCTGGTAATCCAGTTCGATGGGGATATGCGCGCAGGAATTCAGATACGCATACACCTTGCCGCCAAAACGCACGGCAAACGCTTCGCGCTCCTCGCCATACCAATCCACCCGGAAACGCTGGCCCAGACCGCGCTCAGTCAGCGCGCCGCTGTCGCAGATTTCCTGGCCATCCGCATCGGTACTTACGCTTTGTTGAGTATCCATGCTGCCAGATCACCAAATTGGTCAAAGTGGTTCAGCGGTTTCTCCGCCCGCAAGGCGGCCGCAGGGTGGGCACCGCAACCCAGAGAAATCGTGGCTGTACCGGCGTTCTGGCCCATTTGCAGATCATGCGTGGTATCGCCAATCATGATGGCGCGCCTGGGAACGACCCCGGTGAAGTCCAGAATGTATTCCAGCATGGCCGGATGCGGTTTGGAAAACGCTTCATCTGCTGTGCGGGTCACTTCAAACAAATCGCCCAGGCCCGTTGCCCCCAGCGCACGATTCAGGCCTACCCGGGATTTTCCGGTCGCCACTGCCAGCATGTAACCAGCCTCGCGAAACCGGGGTAGCGCCTCGACCACCCCCTCAAACAGCACCAGATGGGCATCTTGCTGCAGGTAATGTTGTTTGTAGGCGTCCACAATCCGCGCCACGGCGGCGTCATCGGCCTCTGGCGCCAGATATTGCATGGCCTCTTTCAAGCCATAGCCAATGACATAGGCCGCTTTTTCGTATTCCGGCACCGGCAGGCCCGCATCGGCAAACGCCAACTGGATCGAGCGGGCGATGGTCCCGGTGGAGTCCATCAAGGTACCGTCCCAATCGAACACCAGTAAATCAAAATCCTGACGCATGAAAACCCTGCCTGATCTGTTGAACGATTAAATCTGTTGCGGAATCAATCTCGTGTGGCTTTGGGCTTGGCGGCGGAGCTGGCCGTTTTGCGCGGCGCTGTGCTGGCTTCAACAAACTGCGCCAGTTCAGTGGGCAACGGCGCTTCGATCTTCAACTCTTCGCCGGAAATGGGGTGCGCGAGGGTCAACTGCCAGGCATGCAGAAACATGCGTTTGAGCCCTTCTTTGGGCAGTTGCTTGTTGAGCGGGAAATCACCGTATTTTTCATCGCCCAGAATCGGAAACCCGGCGGAGGCCAGATGCACCCGAATCTGGTGGGTACGGCCGGTTTTGAGTTCACACTCCACCAGCGAATAATGCTCACCCACACGGCGGCGATACACCACGGTGTGCGCCTCCTGCCCGTCCTGCGTCACCTTCACCCGGCGCTCCCCTTCCGGCGTGTGGTACTTGAAGAGCTTGAAGCGCAGATGGCGTTTGTCGTCCGGCCAAACCCCCAACACCATCGCCAGATAGCGCTTATCAATATTGTGGTTGTCGCGCAGCATATCGTGCAGCTTGACCAGCGCACTGCGCTTTTTGGCCACCATCAGGATACCGGAGGTCTCCCGGTCCAGCCGGTGAACCAGCTCCAGAAATTTGGCCTCCGGGCGCTGGGCACGCAAGAGTTCAATCACGCCAAAGTTCACGCCTGAACCGCCATGCACCGCCAGACCGGCAGGTTTGTTGATGGCCAGGAGTGCGTCATCTTCAAACAAGATGGGCAGATCAATGCGCTGGGCAGCCGCCTGAGCCGGCGCAATGTCCGGCGCATCGGCCACGCGTACGGGGGGCACACGCACAATATCACCCGTTTCCAGACGATAGGTGACGTCGACGCGGCCTTTGTTCACGCGCACCTCGCCACCACGAATAATCTTGTAAACGCGGCTTTTCGGCACACCTTTGAGCTCGCGCAACAAAAAATTATCAAGGCGCTGTCCAGCTTGCTCTGAGGTTATTTCGATAAAGTTGACAGACGCTTTGCTAGTCTGAGACATATTGACTTATACTCTGTGACACGTTGCAGCATGACATTGATGTGACACTCGCCGGCCCTTTTGCCCGCGAACATCGCTGCAACATTGTTCCCGTTCTTTGATCGACGCCCTGCATACGCTGGCGATCGCCTTCCCGCCGTACATTCATCGTACCGTTTCCTGTGCCGACACTGGTCGGAAAACACGAAATGCCGCGCGGGAATCGCCTGACGTGCACGTTTGGTCAAAGGTTTTGGGAAGCGGTTAATGCTCGCTCACCGCAATTGAATGCAGCTGATTCACCGCTTTGACGGCTCAGGCCGGCGCAGCTAGTGATGACACGGGCAAAAAGACGGAGTGTACAGCTTACGACTCCGGATTTCGAGCTAACCCTGTCATTGACGCGCAGCTTTGAGGTCTGATCGCGGGTTCAAGCAGCGACAGAAACGCACGTTTATAGAACCACGCACTCACAAGGTTATTAACCGCAAGCTCCACCAAAGCTTGCGCTATACCCGACACCCGGTTTTTTCCGGCGCCCGCCAGAAGCGGACGCTAGACGTAATGGAGATTGCACACGCCCTGACCGGTTCCGCTCTTTGACCGCCCTGCCCCCGCCTTACAACCGGTGGCCACGGGGATGGTGTCGACGAACTGTGGGCGTTGTTGCCCCGGGTTTCCGCCGTGCGAGTGCGTGCGGGAGCCACACGAATATGAAACGCATGCTGTTCAATGCAACGCAGGCCGAGGAGCTGCGCGTTGCGATTGTCGACGGCCAGAAGCTGATCGATCTGGATATCGAAACGGTCGGCAAGGAACAACGCAAATCCAACATCTACAAGGGTGTCATTACCCGCATCGAGCCCAGCCTCGAAGCGTGCTTTGTAGATTACGGCTGCGACCGCCACGGTTTTCTCCCCTTCAAGGAAATTGCCCGCTCTTACTATGCCGACGGTAGTGAAGGTGGCCGGGTTCGACCCGGTGACGCACTGCGCGAAGGCCAGGAGCTGATCGTCCAGGTTGAAAAGGACGAGCGCGGCAACAAGGGCGCTGCCCTGACCACCTATATCAGTCTGGCCGGCCGCTATCTGGTGCTGATGCCGAACAACCCGCGTGGCGGTGGCGTTTCGCGCCGCATCGAGGGTGACGAGCGCCAGGAACTGCGCGCGGTACTCGACCAGCTGGAAACCCCGCAGGGCATGAGCCTGATCGCGCGGACTGCCGCCATTGGCCGCAGCGCCGAAGAACTGCAGTGGGATCTGAACTACCTCTTGCAACTGTGGCGTGCCATTGAAGGCGCCGCAGGTGGCAGTGGCGCATTCCTGATCTATCAGGAATCCAGCCTTGTCATCCGCGCCATCCGCGATTACTTCCAGCCGGATATTGGCGAGTTGCTGATCGACAAGGTCGACATCTACGAGCAAGCCCGCCAGTTCATGAGCCACGTCATGCCGGGCAACGTGAACCGCGTGAAGCTGTATCAAGATGACGTGCCGCTGTTCTCCCGCTTCCAGATTGAACACCAGATCGAAACCGCGTTTGCGCGGGAAGTGACGCTGCCGTCCGGCGGCGCCATCGTGATCGACAAGACCGAAGCGCTTTACTCCATCGACGTGAACTCGGCCCGCGCCACCAAAGGCTCGGACATTGAGGAAACCGCTGCCCGCACCAACCTGGAAGCGGCCGATGAAATCGCCCGCCAACTGCGTCTGCGCGACGTGGGCGGCCTGATCGTCATCGACTTCATTGACATGGAGAACCCCAAGAACCAGCGCGAGGTGGAAAACCGCCTGCGCGAGGCACTGCATTTTGACCGTGCCCGCGTGCAGACCGGCAAGATCAGCCGCTTTGGTTTGATGGAACTCTCCCGCCAGCGCCTGCAACCGTCGCTGGAAGAAACCACCCACATTGCCTGCCCGCGCTGCCACGGCACGGGCTTTATCCGCGGCACCGAATCCTCGGCCCTGAACATCCTGCGCATCATCCAGGAAGAGGCCATGAAGGAAAACACCGGCGCCATCCATGCGCAGGTGCCGGTCGATGTCGCCACCTTCCTGTTGAACGAAAAGCGGACAGAACTCTTTACGCTGGAATCGCGCCTGAAAGTCAGTGTGGTGCTGATCCCCAACATCAACCTGGAAACGCCAAACTACAGCGTGGTGCGTCTGCGTCATGACGACCTGAACCACACTGAAGAGGCCCTGCCGTCTTACCGCATGGTGGAAACCCCGCCAGAAGAAGGCTACCAGCCAGGCCAGGCCCGTGAAGAAATGGCCAAGCGCCAGGAAGCCGCTGTAAAGGGGATCACCCCGGCACAACCGGCCCCGGTCTCCGCCCCGCGCGAACCGGCCGCCGCTGCGGCAACCGCCACCGGCCCGAGCCTGTGGTCGCGCATTGTCAAATTCTTCAGCGGCGAACCGGCCAAGGTAGAACCGGCACCGCAACCCGCCAAGCGCCAGGGTCAAGGCCAGGGCGGTCAGCGTGGCGGCCGCAACGAACGCAATGACAACCGTCAGGGCGGCCGTCGTGATCGCAATGGCGAGCGGAGCGAACGTGGTGGTCAACCGCGTGCTGAACGCGAAGATCGCAACACCACCGATCGCCAGCAGAATGGCGAACGTCGTGGTGGCGGCGCCAGCAGCAAGCCGCGTATCGAAGAAGACATGAACGCCCGCGCCGCCCGCCAGGAGCAACGCAACGAGCGTAGCCGTGGTGAACGCGGTGAACGCCAGCAGGCCGAGCGTGCAGAGCGCAACGAGCAGCAGGCGCAGGAACCGCGTCAGCCGCGCGCACCGCGCCAGGAACGTGAACGCCAACCCAAGCCGGCCGTGGTCGCTGCGGAAGAAAAAGAAGTGATCCAGCAGGTTGCCGCACCGGTTGAAGGTGTGGCCGGCGAACAAGCCGCAGCCCCGGAAGCAGGTGAAGGTCGTAGCCGTCGTCGTCGTGGTCGTCGCGATCGTCGTGACCGCAACGAGAACGAAGCAGTCAACACAGAAGCCACTGCAGACGCTGGTGTGGAAACACCGGCCGTTGCAGAAGCCGTTGTTGCTCCGGCACAACCGGCCAGCGCAGAACAAAGCGATTGGGCTGCTGCCATCAGCGCTGCGACGGTCAACGCCGTTGCTGCCCCGACAGCGGCCGAGCCGGTCGTTGTTGCGGCTGAACCTGTCGCAGAACCGGTAGCTCCGGCACCTGTTGCAGCACCTGGCCCGGTTGCGCCCGCCCCGGTTGCGGTTGTTGCTCCGGTCGTGGAAGCGACACCCGTTCAAGCGGCAACCGGCACCATCGTGACGATGCTGGCCAGCAAGGCTGTAGCAGAGACCGTAACAGCCCCGGTCACACCGGCCGTGGTTGCAGCACCAGAAGTCGCCGCACCGGTAGAAGCTGCCCCTGCGATTGCAGAAATCGTGACGCCGCCCGTCACCGTGGCCGAAGTGGTTGCCGCGGCACCGGCACTGCAACCTGGCCTCTTTGACGAAGCACAGCCAGCCAAGGCTGCGCCTGCGCCCGTCATCGCTGCGCCAGTACTGGATGTCGCTACGCCGGAAGAAGTAGGTCTGGTTCTGGTGGCAACCCGTCAGGATCTGCCAGAAACACCGGCAGCGGATGCCCCGGCTGCACCGACCCGTCGTCGTCGCCGTGACAGCAAGCCTCGTCAAGACAGCGCGGATGCCGCCGCTGAATCGCTGCAGCAAGTAGAAACCGCCGCAGCCCCGACGGCCAGCACCGCTGAAACTGCCGCCCCGGCCGAAGAAGTCCGCACCCGCCGTAGCGCGGCGGCAGATGCCCCGGCCAGCGCACACAGCGAAACCCCGCTGGTGCAGGTGGAAACGCGTAACGACTAAGTGGACTTGTCCGCTGCACCTGAAAGCCGCCCTTGATGGGCGGCTTTTTATTTGGGCACATCCCTGGCATGCCCACACGCAACTGCACCATTGCGGCCCATTTTGGCGTTGCCCATGGCAAGACCGTTCGCTTGCCCATGCCCAGGAGCCGACTTGCCGGCATACAACACGCCCGGTTCAGCCGTATGGCGGCGGGTGTTCGTGGATTCATACGCCAACACCAGGGAAAAGAATTACGGCAAACGCGCCACACTGATCGTTCGGAGCCTGCGTGCTGGTCAAAATATTGCTTTAATCAAGCCCATTGGTGCTGCGCTGACTTGATTGCCGTCAAGGGATAATCCTGATTGCGGCACAGTCCTGGCGCCAATACGCTCCCTATCCGAAGCGTGCAAAGCGGGCGGTGTCGTGGTGACAAGATCACCGGCCGGCCCGCCTGATAATAGTGACTGGAAACAAAACCAACCCGTCCCAGGAGTACTTCGCCATGCAGAACAAGTTCGGCAAACTGTTTGCTGCCCTCACCGCCTCCGTGATTCTGGCCACCCCGGTATTTGCTGCCGGCAAAACCTACCAGGTGGCGACTGACGCCTCCTACGCTCCGTTTGAATCGATGAACGACAAGAAAGAAGTGGTCGGCTTCGATGTAGACGTACTCAAAGCCGTCGCGGCCAAGGGCGGTTTCGACGTGAAGTTCATCAACACCCCATGGGAAGGTATTTTCGCCACCCTCTCTACCGGTGATCGCGACATCGTCAGCTCGGCCGTGACCATTACCGACGAGCGCAAGCAAAGCATGGATTTCTCCGAGCCGTACTTTGAAGCCAAGCAGATGATTGCCGTATCAGGCTCCAGCAAGGTCACCAGATTTACTGACCTGAAGAACCTGAAAGTGGCCGTGCAAACCGGCACGACTGGCGATGAAGTCGTGCAAAAACTGCAAGGCAAAACCAGCCCGAACATCAAGCGCTTTGAATCGACCCCGCTGGCCATTCAGGAACTGTTGTCTGGCGGCGTGGATGCCGTGGTGGCCGACAATGGTGTCGTGATCAACTACGTTGCCAACAACAAAGGCGCCAAACTCAAGGTGGTGGATGACAGCAGCTTTGCCAAAGAGTATTACGGCTACGCCGTGAAAAAGGGCAACAAGGACCTGCTGACCAAGATCAACGCGGGCATCAAGGCCATCAAGGCTGACGGCACCTACGACAAGATCTACAAAAAGTATTTCGGCAACAAATAAGCTCGCCTGAGCCAGCTTGTAATCGCATGAAAAGAAGCGCAACGGCATGCCGTTTGCGCTTCTTTTCATGCATAGCCTTGTTTTGCTTCAATCACGATATTTGCAGTTCAAACCATGCAATCCCTGTATACCCTGAACGTTTTTCCTTTCAACACAGCAGCCTGAACCGGATACGAGACATATGGATTTCAATCAATTCTGGGACCAGGCACAACACACGGTACCGCCTTTAAATCACGTCAATCTGCAGATGATCTGGGAATACCGCCAGATGTTCGTTGACGGCGCCAAAATGACGGTGGTGATCACGATCATCGCGGTATTCTTCGGCACGCTGATCGGCCTCTTCAGCGGCATGGCACGGCTTTCCAGCAACGTCACGCACGGCCCCTGGAAATGGCCATTACGGCTGTTTGCCCGTTGGCCAGCCACGGTTTACATCACCTTTTTTCGCGGCACACCATTGTTTGTGCAGATTCTGCTCATCCATTTTGCGGTCATGCCCTTGCTGGTCCACCCGGACGATGGTTTGCTGATCAGCGGCGATCTGGCCGTCACCCTGCGCCAGGACTATGGGGCCTTCATGTCTGGCCTGGTGGCACTGACCCTTAATGCCGGCGCCTACATTACCGAGATTTTCCGTGCTGGCATCCAGTCCATTGCGCGCGGTCAGACCGAGGCTTCGCGCTCGCTGGGCATGAGCTACTGGCAAACCATGCGCCATGTTGTGATTCCGCAGGCATTTCGTCGCATGCTGCCACCATTGGGCAACGAAGCCATCATGTTGCTCAAGGACAGCTCCCTGGTCTCCGTCATCGGCTTGACCGAACTGGCTTATGCGGCCCGCACAGTATCTGGCGTCTATTCGCGCTTCTGGGAGCCCTACATCACCATCTCGCTGGTGTATCTGGCGTTGACCATGGTGATGGCGGCCGGTGTCAGCAAGCTGGAGCGCCATTTCCACACCAAGGGTGGCATCCAGTAACCCAAAGCCCGACCCACGCAAGAAAGCCCGCAACTGCGGGCTTTTTTATTTATGTATGGGCAAGACATGATCGCCGGCGGTGATCGATAAAAAAAAGCCACAACCTGCTACAGGTTGTGGCTCTGAATTCCCGATTCGGCCGTGCCAAGCCAGAACCGGTAGGACAGGAAACAGTCAAAACGTCATCAAGGCAAACCGGTAGTCCAACTACCTTCTCACCCGGATTCAAACAGGTTTGGCTACCGATTTTTGATCAGAAACCAGACCATGCGATCTGTAGCCAGAAATAAACAGCTACACATCAGAACCGAAAAAAATCGATCGTTTGTTTGCGATCGAGATCTATTGAATGCTGCAAGCTTATCACTGTTTTACTTGATTCAGGCAATATCTACGCTGATTTTTCATGATCGGGCAGGACCACGAAGCCAGCATTACCGCCACTCTTAAACACTTCGATACGGGTTTTCCAGTATCAGTGCGCCCAAAGAATCAATAAATAGCGAGTTGTTGCAACGCAAAACATGACCGAGATTTTTGCCTGGCCGACATGAAAAGGCAAGCGATTTTTGGTAGTTTTAAAATATGAACTACGAAATTGTCTGAAAACAACAACGCCGCTGCCAGAATGGCTGCGGCGTTGTGTTGTGTGCGGTAACGCGACTGGTTTACTGTGCTGCCGACGCCGCCGCCGGCTTGCCGGTCGGCGCCAGAATGTACTTGCGAACCGCCGCATTATGATCGGCCAGACTCTCGGAAAACTGCGAACTGCCATCCCCCCGGGAGACAAAGTACAGCGCCCGCGTATTGGCCGGTTGCACCGCGGCCAGCAAAGACGCTTCGCCCGGATTGGCAATGGGCGTGGGCGGCAAACCGGCCCGGGTGTAGGTGTTCCAGGGCGTATCGGTTTCCAGATCAACCTTGTGCAATGCACCGGTATAACTCTCACCCATCCCGTAGATCACGCTGGGATCGGTCTGCAGGCGCATGCCGGTTTTAAGGCGATTGAGAAATACCCCGGCGACCAGCGGCCGGTCTGGCGCATGGCCAGTTTCTTTCTCCACCAGTGACGCCATGATCAGCACGTCATATGGGGTCTTGAGCAACAGATCAGGCGCGCGTTTATTCCAGGCAGCATCCAGCTTCTTTTGCATGCGTTCGTGCGCCCGTACCAACAACTTGAGGTCTGTGCTGCCACGATCAATGTGATAGGTGTCCGGAAAGAACTGCCCTTCCGGACTGGAAGCATCAATTTTAAGCGTCGCCAGCAATTGCGCGTCGGTCATGGCTTGTGTGTCGTGCCGCAAATCCGGGCTGTTGTTGAGCGCCGTACGCAAGCTGCGCCAGTTTGCCCCTTCAATCAGCGTGAACGAGATCATGGCGGTATCGCCATCCGTCAATTTACGGATCAGGTCGATCAAGCTGGTTGGCGTACTGAGCGTGTAGCTGCCGGCTTTGAGCTTGCGCTCGGCGCCGGTCAAGCGCGCCAGAATGCGAAAGGTCAGCGGCGACTGGATCACGCCTTGCGCCTCTAGCTGTTCAGCGACCTTGCGCGTGCTGCCAGGCTCCAGCTCAAAATCAAGCGGCGTAGTTTGCTGTTGGGGCACGACAATGGCGTTATAGGCGCCAATGCCGCCCAGAATGAGGATGATCAGCAAGGTCAGCAACAGCAAGCCGGTAAAACGGCCAGAGGGCGACGCGGTATTAGCTGGTTTGTTCTGGCGACTGGTCTTGCTGCGGGGCATGGTTGCGTTTGGCTTCAAAGAATCGTTTTACGGTATCGGGTTCGCGCGTACGGTACATCGGCGGCAAGCTTTTCCACAACAGTTTGCCATACGGTTTATCGACTAACCGCGTGTCGCAGATCATCAGAATACCGGTGTCGGTTTCGTCACGGATCAGACGCCCAGCCCCTTGTTTGAGGGCAATGGCCGCATGCGGTATCTGGTACTCCACAAAGGCGCTGCGCCCTTCCTTGTTCATTTGCTCAATACGGGCGGCCAGTACCGGGTCATCCGGTGGCGAGAACGGCAGCTTGTCGATCACCACCAGCGACAACTGCTCACCCTTGACGTCAATCCCTTCCCAGAAGGTCTGACTGGCAACCAGAATCGCGTTGGGCGAGCGGCGGAACTGATCCAGCAATTCGGTCCGCGAGCCCTGCCCTTGCAAGAGCAGCGGCCATTCCAGCTTTTCATCTTTTAGCCGCTGCGCCACCAGTTCATGCGCTTCGCGCATGGCACGCAGCGAAGTAAACAACAAGAAAGCGTGGCCGTGTGTGAGCTTGAGCAAGGGCCAGGCTTGATCGACCACCTTGCTGGTAAACCCGGGCGAGTTGGCATCTGGCATATTGGGCGGCACGTACAGCACCGCCTGCTTTTTGTAATCGAACGGACTATCCCAGGTGCCGGTTTGCGCATCCCACAAGCCCAGTTCGTGCTGGTAGTGGGTGAACTTGCCGTTGACCGCCAACGTGGCCGAAGCAAAAATCCAGGCGCGTGGATTGCTCTTGAGTTGCTTCTGGAACACCCGGGCAATGTTCAGCGGCGTGGCGTGCAACATGAAGCCATGAGAGAGGATGTCGATCCAGTGGACTGCCTCTTCGTCATCTCCCTTTTGCCAGTTTTCCAGCGTCTCGCGCAATTCGTGCGCGCGCCGGGCTGCGTTTTCCAGCGATTCGGCCCGCTCGGCTTGTGCGGCTAACAGGCTTTGCAAGGTGGTCAGGCAGGTCAGCATGTCGGCGAGTGCCTCGGCAAAGCCGGGCAACTCACTCACCTGATGGAGCGGAAACCGCGCCGGTTCGGGCTTGAATACCAGCCGGAAGTCCCGCACGGATTTTTCCAGCGCCTCGGCGGCCTGCGGCAGTTTGACGAAGTCTTTGGCAATCACCAGACCTTCGCTGCGCGCATCGCGGGCAATCTCGATCAACTGACCGCTGGTGACGGTCTCGCCAAAGAACAGACTGGCGACGTCCGGCAACTGGTGGGCTTCATCGAAAATCACGGTGTTACAGGCCGGCAGCAGTTCGCCCGCGCCTTCATCACGCAGCCAGACATCGGCAAAAAACAGGTGGTGGTTCACCACGACCACATCGGCCTCTTGCGCTTCTTTGCGGGCCTTGAGCACAAAACAGTCTTTGTAATTGGGGCAGTCGCTACCCAGACAGTTATCCCGCGTGGACGTCACATGAGGCCAGATGGGGGCATCTTCCGGCACACCGGTGCAACCGGCCTTGTCACCCGATTGCGTGATCTTGGCGTAGCGCTCGACCTTGTGCAGGTCGGCAATGTCTTCCTTGCGCAGAAAACGCCCTTCGTGGCGGGCGCGCTCAAGGTGGTAATGGCAAACATAGTTGGCGCGCCCCTTGAGCAGGGCCACGGTCACCGGCACGCGCAACACGTCACGCACCAGCGGGATATCTCGCTGGAACAACTGATCTTGCAGCGTTTTGGTTCCGGTCGAGACGATGACTTTGCCACCACCCAGAATAGCCGGCACCAGATATGCAAAGGTCTTGCCGGTGCCGGTACCGGCCTCGGCGATCAGTTGGCCTTTTTCATCGATAGCCGCTTTGACTGCCTGTGCCATTTCCAGCTGCGCCTGACGTAGCTTGTAGCCAGGAAAAGCTTTGGCAAACGGGCCTTCGGTGGAAAAAAGGTGTTCCAGGTCCATGAGATCTGCGCGTGGGTTAACGCATGATTTTACCAGTGTGTGCAGGCGGACGGAGAACGGTAGCGATCAAAAAGCGGGCGACAGACAAAAAAAAGCCCCGTGAGTAACGGGGCCGATCAGCCAAATAAGAAGGAGACGCTATGTGGGGTGCTCACCCCAACCGGCTGGAGCAGCCGGCACTGCCTTGGCAATGAATGTCAAGTAGTCTGGAAGTAATACTAGCAGATTGTTGCACCAAGGCAACACTGTAAATATTTACACTTGGCGCACTGGCCGCGATATCCCCGCGATCAGGTTTCACTCGCATCAAAACGTAGTACCTGGCCACTGCGGCCACGGCTTTGCGGGCCCAACCAATACAGAATCGCCGGCACGATATCGGCAATCTGCGGCAAGGTAGACCAGGCTTCTGCAGGATGTGTTTTGGTGCGGAACGGCGAGTGGATGGGCCCCGGCACCAGCAGATTGATCCGCAGGTTTTCTTGTTTGTCCCATTCGTCCGCAGCAATCGTCACCCACGTATGCTGGGCCGCTTTGGAGACCGCATAACCGCCCCAAAAGGCCTTGGGCTCCAGGCCATGATGTTCGCCCAATACCAGCACCGCTGCGTCTGGCGACTCGGCAAGCAAGGGCATCAAGGCACGGGTCATGGCAAAGGGTGCGGCCACATTCACCCGAAATTGCTCCATCCATTCATCCAGCTTCTGGTTCGCCAGTGGGGAGAGGTGCGCAAAGCCGTTGGCTGCATGCAAAATGCCATCCAGCCGGCCAAACTCTTTGCTCAACACCATACCCAGTTGCGCCAGTTCGGTTTCCCCTGCCTTGGCCAGATCCATGGGTACGGCCGCCGGGCGTGGCCCACCGGCGGCTTCAATGGCGTCATACACTTTGGCCAGTTTTTTCTCATTGCGCCCCATCAGCACTACCGTGGCGCCTGCGCCAGCCAGCGCCAGAGCCGCGGCCTGGCCAATGCCTTGCCCGGCACCGGTGACCAGAATGACCCGGTCTTTGAACGCATCTGCAGCTGGTTGCGTGGTTTTCCAGTCCATATTGCCGTTCCTTTCAGTTCAGTGCCTTCAGCAGTGCATCGGCCGCTTGCTGGCCACTTCTGACCGCGCCTTCCAGCGTGGCCGGATAATCCAGCGCGGTATAGTCGCCCGCCAGCCAGAGCGTTTCAAATGCGGTGGCATTCTGCGGCCGCACCATATCTGGCGTGCAGGCAAATGTGGCCCGCTTCTCGTTAATCACCCGATGCGAGATCGGCTCACCCCAACCGAACGTGGCGCTCAGCTCTTGCGCCACCCGCGCAGCCAGCTCCGCCTGGGGCCAGCTACTGTGCACGCCTTTGGCGGAGAGCACCACTGCAATCAACCCAGCCTCAGCGTGGGTTTGTCCCCGATCAAAAACCCACTGGCATAATCCACCAGAGCACCCCAGCATGGGCTGGGGCAAGCCGATTTCTGCGGGATATTGATAATAGAGCGTCACAATCGGCTGGAATTCCCAGGACTGGATTTGCTGCACCACATCCGCCAGAACCGGTTTGCCGGTGTCATCCTGCAACATGTCCAACCGGTGCGGCGGCAATGCCACGATGACGCCGTCAAAACGCGCAGCCAGATCATTAATCAACCATTGGCCCTGATCTTGCCGCAATCGCGTGACAGAAACACCGGTCTCGATACGGCCGCCGCGCGCCGTGACGAACTCGCCTGCGGGCTCCGGAAACAAAGCAGAAAAATCAATTTTGGGAAATAACAAATCAGAAGCCGCCCTGCCCCCGCCCAGCGAGTCTCGCAATACGTTCAGCAAAATCTGAGCGGATGCAGTTTCGATGGGGGTATTGAGCGCAGCCACGGTCAACGGTTGCCAGAAACGCGCGACCAGATCGCCCGGCTGCCGGTGTTGTGCCAGCCATTGCGCCACGGTCAGATCGACTTGAAGCCGCCAACCCGCTAGCTGGCTAATCAACATCAAGCGAATCAACGCCAGCCGCGCCGACCAGGACAAGCCCCTGGCCGTTAGCAGCCCCCCCAGCAGATGCAACGGCGCGGGTAGAAACGGGCAGCGCAAATGAAAATCAGGCTGAACATTCAGGTTCAGGGGGGTACGCAAGAAAGCGTCCTTGAGCTCGACACCCACTTCCTGCATCAAGCCAAGGAGTGTGGTGTACGCCCCAATCAGCAGATGCTGACCGTTGTCGAGGCGCCGTCCATCAATGGCAATACGCCGCGCCCGCCCACCGAGTACCGGGCCGGCTTCATATACACAAACGCGGACGCCCTGCCGCGCCAGTGCAACGGCGGCAGCCATACCGGCATAGCCCCCCCCAATCACCGCAACCGAACGCGCATTCATGGCCAAAGAGGTTTAGCCCCACCACCAGGTACGCCAGGCCAGCCACAGCTTGCGTATCGGTGTCAGACTCAGACGCTGGTTGAGTACTTTGGTCACGCCATCCCGCTTGATTTCTTCCAGCGTGGCCCGGTAGATGGCCGCCATCACCAGACCAGTACGCTGCGTCTTGCGGTCCGCTGCCGGCAACTCGGCAATGGCCTGCTGGTAGTAGTGCTGCGCGCGCTCAATCTGGAAATCCATCAGCGCACGGAATTCTTCGGTCTCGCGGAAATTGAGAATGTCCGCAGCGGGCACATTGAAACGCTGCAGCTCATCCACCGGTAGATAGATACGGCCACGACGGGCATCTTCACCCACATCACGGATGATATTGGTCAACTGGAATGCCAGGCCCAGATCGTGCGCGTATTTGAGGGTCTTGCGGTCGGTATAGCCAAAAATCTGCGCCGCCATTTGCCCAACGACCGAGGCCACACGATAGCAATACAGTTGCAGGTCTTTGAATGAGGCATAACGCGCGCCATCCAGATCCATCTCCATACCGTCGATGATTTCCAGAAACAGTTCACGCGCCAGATCGTATTTCTTGATCGCAGGCAACAAGGCGCGAGTTACCGGATGCTGTGGATTACCGGCATACAGGTTGTCGATCTCGGCCCGCCACCAGCTCAGCGTAGTCCGGGCGACACCTTCGTCGTGGGTTTCATCAACGACATCATCCACCTCGCGGCAGAAGGCATAGAGCGCAGTAATGGCACGGCGCTTTTCCAGCGGCAGGAAGCGGAAGCTGTAATAAAAGCTGGAACCGCTTTTCGCGGCTTTGTCTTCGCAATACTGATCAGGCGTCACAGAGTGGTGTCCGGCAAAAGTTCGCGCAATTGTAGCGAAAAGCGCCTCTTCCTGCTGGAACCAATGCGCCGCTCTGGCGCAATCTGATGTGTGAGCGCCTCAGTGCGGTACGGGCAGCAACAACCGCACAGTGCTGGTGGTACCGGAAAAACCCGGAAAGCTCTGGAACAACGCGCGCGTCAACCAGGGCAAGGCTGTATCGATGTCCTGAGTATCCGAACGATTCAGCGCCTTGCCTTCGTAGAGCTTGGCAAAGCGCCCTTGCTCCAGTAACTGGCGATCAGAGATATCGACCGTCAGGAAGCGGGTGTAGACCGTGGACTGGATTGATTGCGTACCAACCACCCCGGTCTGCGGGTAATAAGCCGGTACATAGACACGGCCAGTCGGCGTGCTGTACCAGTTATAAAACACACCATAACCCACAGGCCCCCAGACAGGCTCCTGGGTCACAACAATCTGGCCGTTATCCACACCGTAGTTCAGCGACACCAGCCAATCCGCCCGTTGCGGGTTGTCTGCCTGCACCAGACCGGCGTTGGCCAGCTCCTGCGCGACCTGCTGTTCTGCCGTGTGATCCAGCAGGCTTTGCGACTGGGGAGCCTGCCGGGTGAAGGCAAACTGCTTGCCCGCCACCGAACTGGCCAGCGTGTGGCGTACCGTCACCTGGGCAACGAACTCCGGCGGCGGAGTTGCACAACCTGCCAACCACCCTGTCACCAGACACAGCAACAAAATCCGTTTCATGCAGTTTGCCTCAAGCGAGCCGGAACAGAATACGCCAATAAATCAGCCGCCGATCGCTCCCGGAATACGCGGCGTATCCACTTTAACGTCTGCGCACTGGGCGCGATGACGCAAAGCGTGATCAATCAATACCAAAGCCAGCATGGCCTCCGCAATCGGGGTTGCCCGAATACCCACACAGGGGTCATGCCGGCCTGTGGTCGCCATCATGACCGGGTTCCCGGCCTTGTCGATGGAGCGGCGTTCCTGGGCAATGCTGGAAGTCGGTTTGACCGCCATATTGACGACAATATCCTGACCGGTGGATATCCCGCCCAATACACCACCGGCGTGATTACTGGCAAAGCCGTCCGGCGTCAGTTCGTCACAATGTTCAGAACCGCGTTGGGCGACACTGGCAAAACCGGCACCCACTTCAACACCCTTGACGGCATTGATACCCATCATGGCATAGGCGATATCCGCATCCAGACGGTCATAGACCGGCTCTCCCAGACCTACCGGCACCCCTTCTGCAACGACGGTGATCTTTGCACCAACCGAGTCACGTTCGCTGCGAATCTGGTCCATATAGGCTTCCAGTTGCGGCACGATCTCGTTATTAGGGGCAAAAAAGGCGTTTTCACCCACCTGATCCCAACTCTGAAACGGGATTTCAATCTCGCCCAGCTGGCTCATGTAGCCGCGAATCTGAATGCCAAACTTTTCCTTCAACCATTTTTTGGCAATAGCACCTGCGGCCACACGCACGGCCGTTTCTCGCGCAGAAGAACGACCGCCACCACGATAATCGCGGATACCGTATTTGTGCCAGTAGGTGTAGTCAGCGTGGCCAGGGCGGAAGGTTTCGGCGATCTTGCCGTAGTCCTGGCTGCGTTGATCCTGGTTGCGGATCAACAATGCAATCGGCGTACCCGTCGTTTTGCCTTCAAACACACCGGAAAGAATTTCGACGGTATCAGGCTCTTTACGCTGGGTAACATGGCGGGAAGTGCCCGGCTTGCGGCGATCCAGTTCAGCCTGGATATCGGCCTCGGTCAATTCCAGCCCGGGTGGGCAGCCGTCAACCACACAGCCAATTGCCGGACCGTGGGATTCACCAAAAGAACTGACACTGAAAAGAAGACCAAAAGAATTGCCAGACATCGTCACTCCCGATTCTCTCAGTCAGCAGCGCTGACCAGATTTTGCACAAGAGGAAGAGTTTAACATGCCGGCGTACTGCATTGCGGGAGCGCACAAAGCAAAACGCCCGTACAGTTGTCTGTACGGGCGTTCTAATGGGTGTCTGGCAATGTCCTACTTTCACACGGGTAATCCGCACTATCATCGGCGCTAAGTCGTTTCACGGTCCTGTTCGGGATGGGAAGGCGTGGG